>NZ_CP113505.1:0-4546882 GCF_026723805.1 Arthrobacter sp. FX8
ACCTGCTGGCCCTGTCCGGCCTGCAGTCGGTGGACCATGAGGTGCACGAAGCGTCGGCACTCGACGGTGCGCTGTGGTGGAACAAGCTCCGGTACGTGGTGTTCCCGTACTTGAAGGGCCCGCTGGCTCTGGCCTTCCTGATCGGGATGCTGCACCACATCAACAACTTCACCCTCCCGTTCGTGCTGTTCGGCGTCCCTGCGCCGGCCGACGTCGAAGTCCTCCCCATCCTGACCTACGTCACCAGCTTCCAGAGCTTCCGCTTTGGACTCAGCGCCGCAATGGCCTTCATTTCCCTGGTGCTGATCGCCATTCCGCTGTTCGTCTACCTCCGTGCCGTCAAGCTTGACGACGCCGAAACACCAGGAGCGAAGAAATGAGCACCACGACAGCCACCCGGCGGAGTGCGTCAACCGTTGATGTTGACCGTCCGGGCTCGCACCGCCAACATGAGGTGCTCCGGCTCCTTCCGGGCCCCCTGCTGGTCATCATCCTGGTATTCCTCGGCGCACTTGTCCTGATCCCTGTGCTGTACATCTTCCTGGCTTCGGTGAACTCGGACATCGGGGTGGCCAATGGCGAGTTCTGGCCGTCCTCAGTCACATTCGATAACTACTCGAAGATTTGGACCAGCGTTGGCCTGGCCACCGGCCTCACCAACAGCGTCCTGGTGGCGGGAGCAACCGCGGTGGTCTCCGCAGCGATGTCCATCTCCACTGCGTTCGTCCTGGTCCGCTACAGCTTCCGCGGCAGGCTGACCATCCTCCGCGGGCTGCTGGCACTGCAGTCGGTGCCCGGAACCCTCATGGTGCTGCCGGTCTTCGTCCTGTTTTCCTCGGCGGCAACCTACCTCGGCATACAGGTGATCGGAACCCAGTGGGGCCTGTTCGTGACCTACCTCACCTTCGCCATGCCGTTCTCCACCTGGGTGATGGTCACCTACCTTCGCGGGCTTCCCAAGGAACTTGAAGAAGCAGCACGGATCGACGGCGCGTCCCACCTTGGCGTCCTGTTCCGGATCATCCTTCCGCTGAGCTGGCCCGGCATCGTGGTTTCGGGCATCTTCGCCTTCCTGCTGGGCTGGAATGACGTGTTGTTCGCCTCGGTGATGACCCGCCCGGAAAGCCAGACGGCCGCCGTCGCACTCCAAATCTTTGGTGCTTCGCAGGAAGGCGGCGCCATTCCGTTCTACGGCCAGATGATGGCGGCGGCATTGGTTTGCGCCGCTCCTGTGGTCATTCTTTACCTGATTTTCCAGCGTTACCTAGTAGGCGGGCTCACCGCCGGAGGAGTTAAATAACCATGGTTTCGACCACCCAGGTCACGTGGCAGCTGTCAGGCTTCGGCGACGAGATCGACGACGACCCAGCGGTCCAGATAGCAGTGCTGCAGGCCCTCGGCGCCAACCACATTGAAGTCCGCAGCGCCTGGGGCACCAACATCGTGGACCTGAGCAATGAACAGCTCCAGTCCCTGGCATCCCTGCTGGCGGAGAAGGGCATGAAGGTCTCCGCCGTCGCTTCCCCCATTGGCAAGGTGGACGTCAGCCTGCCGGTGGAGCACGAAGTGGAACGGCTGCGCCGGGCGGTCAACGCCGCCAAGGTCCTGGACGCCAGGTACATCCGCATCTTCTCCTTCTACTACGGCGAGTCCGTACAGGTGGAGTCCATCCGCGATGCCGTCATCGAACGCATGCGGGCGCTCGCCGATTTGGCTGAGGAAGCGGGCGTGATCCTGCTGCACGAGAACGAGAAAGACATTTTCGGCGACGTACCAGACCGCGTCCTGGACATCATCGAAACGGTCAACTCGCCCGCGCTGAAGGTGGCATGGGATGCCGCGAACTTCGTCCAGGTGGGGGTCAAGCCCTTCGATGAGGGATACGCCAAACTGCGTCCGCACCTTGAGTACCTGCAGGTCAAGGACGCACTGTTCGAAAACGGCCACGTGGTGCCGGCAGGTGAAGGCGACGGGGATGTGCTCCGCACCGTGGAGGCCCTGAAGGCAGACGGGTACCAGGGCTTCGCCTCCCTGGAGCCGCACCTCGCCGGTGCCCACGGACTGGGCGGTTTCTCCGGCCCCACCGCGTTCGGCATCGCAGCACGCGCCTTTGCAAAAGTCACCGCAGAAGCAGGAGTCCAGACCGCATGAGCACCCTTAACGTAGCCATCACCGGATGCGGCGTCATCGGGCGCACCCACGCCGTAGCCCTCGAGGCGTTTCCGGAAGCACGGATCGTGGCACTGGTGGATGCCATCCCGGCCGCCGCCGAGGCCCTGGCGGACTTTATCGAACAGCGCGGCGGCCAGAGGCCGGCGCTGTACAGCACGCAGGCGGAGGCCTTTGCGGCTGAGGACATCGATCTTGTGTCCCTGGCCACCCCCAGCGGCCTCCACATCCAGCAGGGCCTGGAAGTCCTGGCCGCCGGTAAGCACGTGGTGATCGAAAAGCCACTCGACGTTGACCTCACCCGGGCCCAGGAAATCGAAGCCGCAGCCAAGGAAGCGGCCAGCAAGGGGATTGTTGCCTCGGTGATCAGCCAGCACCGGTTTGACCAGTCAAGCGTCGCCGTTGCCGACGCTGTGGCCAAAGGACGTTTCGGGCGGCTGACGTCCGCCATCGCTTCCGTGGCTTGGTGGCGCAGCCAGGGGTACTACGACTCCGGCGACTGGCGCGGCACCTGGGCCATGGACGGCGGCGGTGCGCTGATGAACCAGGGCGTCCACACGGTGGACCTGCTGCTGTGGTTCATGGGACGCCCCGTTGAGATCCATGCGCACACCGCCAGGCTTGCGCACGAACGCATCGAGGTGGAAGACACCGCCGTTGCCACCATCACCTTCGAAAACGGCGGCCTGGCCGTCCTGCACGCCACCACCGCTGCCTACCCGGGGCTGACCGTACGCGTCCAGCTCATGGGGTCCGAGGGCTCGGCGGTGGTGGACAACGACCGGCTGCAGTACTTCCACAGCAAGGACGCGGGCGGCGAGTCCGCGGACATGGGCCTTCAGGGCGGGGGCAACCAGGCGGAACAGGAACTGGCCAAATACCCCGAGGAGGACTACAAGGCCGCGGACCCCACCGTGTATCCGGCCGGCCACGTCCGGCAGTACCGGGACATCCTGGGCGCCATCGCCGGTGGGCGGCAGGCCGGCGTCACCGTCAGCGACGCCGTCAACGCACTCGCCGCGGTGCGTTCCGTCTACGTTTCGGCCACGCTTGGCCAGCCCGTCCTCTTCGACGATGTCCTGGCCGGCAAGTACAACGACCTCGAAGTCCGCACCGGCGGCACTTCGGCAGAAAGCGCCTGAGCCATGAAGTTTTCAGTATTTACCGCATCAACCCCCGAATGGACCCCCGACGAAGCAGTGCAGCACCTGGCCCGGCAGGGCTGGGATGGCATTGAGTGGCGGATCACCGACCAGGCCGACGCTGCCGAGCCGGGCTTCTGGGCCGGCAACAAGGCCACCGTCCCGCTCACCGGCATGGAGGACCAGCTGGACCGGATTGCCGCCCTCACATCCGGCGCGGGCCTGGAATTCTCCGGCATCGGGGGATATGCACGGTGCGACAACCATGCGGACGTTGACCGGATGCTGGCCGCCACTGCCAGGCTCGGCGCCGGGCAGGTCCGGGTGACCACCCCTCCGTTGGGAACGGCCGTCTGGGGGAACGAACCGGCCAGCGGTACCCCGTACCCTGAGCTGTTTGCCGGTGCCCGCCGTGACTTCGAGTGGATCGCCGAACGGGCTGCCCACCACGGCGTGAAGGCACTCGTGGAACTGCACCACCGCACCATCACCGCTTCGGCCTCGTCCGCGCTGCGGCTGCTGGACGGACTCGATCCGCGGCACGTGGGAGTCATCCATGACCTCGGCAACCTGCTGATCGAAGGCCAGGAGGACTACCTCCCCGCGTTCCAGCTCCTGGGCGACTACCTGGCCCACGTGCACGTCAAAAACGCCGTCTGGGTCAACAGCGGCAATACCGACGACTCCGGTGCCGCCATCTTCCGGAACGAGTGGGCCCCGCTGCGTTCCGGCCAGGGCAGCGTGCTGGAGTACTTCAAGGCACTAGCGGCCCATGGCTATGACGGCTGGGTGACGGTGGAGGACTTCTCCACCGAACTCCCGCTGGCTGAACGGACGGCAGATAACCTTGACTACCTCCGCTCCGCGGCCGCGCTGGCGGGACTTTCCGTCCCCGCAGGGAGGCGATGACCCGTGGGAGCGCCGATTGCGGAACACCCCGACCGGCTGCTGCCGGCTGATCCCGGTGTCCGGAGCATCGCACGGTCACTGTTCACAACTGTGGAAGGGCTGCCCATCATCTCCCCGCACGGGCACGTGGACGCTGCGGTCATCGAGCAGAATACCCCTTTCCCGGACCCGGCTGCCCTGCTGGTCACCCCGGACCACTACGTCACCCGGCTGATCCACGCCGGCGGGGTGCCCATGGACCAGCTGGGGCTGGGCAGCCAACCCGCCGCGTCACGGGAGGTCTGGCGCCACTTCTGTGCCGCCTGGCCCACCTTTGAGGGAACGGCATCCGGTTACTGGATCCGGCAGGAGTTCGCCCACGTGTTCGGCCTGGCGGAGGAACCGTCCCGGGAGAACGCGGACCGGCTTTACGACGCCCTGCAGGCCAAGCTCTCTGAGCCGGGCTTCCGGCCGCGCGAGCTGTTCAAGGAATTCAACATCGAGGTGCTGGCCACCACGGATGATCCCCTGGACTCACTGGACAGCCACGCCGCGCTGCACGCGGACCCATCCTTTGCCGGGCGTGTCCTGCCCACCTTCCGCCCCGACCAGTACCTGAACATGGCGCACCCGGCCTGGCGGGACAGCGTGGACCGCCTGATCGCTTCGGCGGGGGATGGCGCTTCGGGTTACGCCGGGTACATCAAGGCGCTTGAGGCCCGGCGCAGGCATTTCGTGGAGCGGGGCGCCGTCTCGGCCGACCACGGCGTTTTCACTCCTGCCACCCTGAAGCTGGACGACGCCGAGGCGGAGCGGCTTTTGAGCGCGGGCGCAACGGCCAGGCGGATGCAGCTGACAGGGAAGCCTTCGAAGCGCACATGATCTACCAGATGGCGCGGATGTCCGTGGAGGACGGCCTGGTGATGACCGTCCACCCCGGATCCTTCCGCAACCACCATGCCCCCACGTTCGAGGCGTTCGGGGCGGATACCGGCCACGATATTCCTGTGGCGGTCAACTACACCGAGGCCATCCGGCCCCTGCTGCAGGATTTCGGGACCGCCAAGGACTTCCACCTGGTCCTCTTCACGCTCGACGAGACGGTGTTCTCCCGGGAACTTGCCCCGTTGGCCGGGTTCTACCCGTCGGTGTACCTGGGAGCGCCGTGGTGGTTCCTGGATGCGCCGGACGCCATGCTCCGTTTCCGGTCTGCCGTGACGGAGACGGCGGGCTTCTCCCGGTCCTCCGGCTTCATCGATGACACCCGGGCCTTTTGCTCCATCCCGGCCCGCCATGACACGGCCCGGCGGATCGAAGCCTCCTTCCTGGCGCGGCTCGTGGCCGAGCACCGGGTCACCGAAGAGCGGGCGCACGAACTGATCGTGGACATCGTGGACGCCTCACCCCGCCGGGTGTTCAAGCTGTGAGTGCCCCCTTTACGTCCCCTCCGTCGGCCACGCCGCCCACTGCGGAGCTTCCGCGGCTGAACCGGACGCTCCGTCAGGTGCCCAAGGCGCCGGTCCGCATTGTCCACCTGGGGCTGGGCGCCTTCCACCGCTCGCACCAGGCCTGGTACACCCAACAGGCATCAGATTCCGCCGGCTGGGGGATCGCCGCCTTCACTGGCCGCCGGCCGGATGCGGCCCTTGCCCTGGCTGAACAGGATGGTCTCTACACGCTGGTGGAACGCGCAGACGAGGGCGACTCCTTTACTGTCATGGGCAGCATCGTGGAGGCCCTGGACGGTGCGGACATCGAGCGGCTTGCCGCCCTCGTGGCTGCACCGGAGACCGCCCTGGTAACGCTGACCATCACCGAGGCCGCCTACGGGTTGGGTGCGGACGGCAAGCTGGACACCAAGGCGCCCGACGTCGCCGCCGACCTTGCGCTGCTGGGTTCCGGCAGCGGACGGCCCACCACGCCGTTGGGACGGCTGGTGCTTGCGCTCGCCGCCCGCCGGGAAGCCGGTTCCGGGCCGATCGCGATTGTCTGCTGCGACAACCTGTCCAACAACGGCACGGTGGCACGGCAGGCAGTGGCGGGGTTTGCCGGGGCCTGGGATTCCGAATTCGCCGCGTGGGTCACGGGCAATGTCAGCTTCGTGAGCACATCCGTGGACCGGATCACGCCCAGGACCACGGAAGGGGACCTCGCCGTCGTCCGGGAAGCCTGCGGTTACGTGGACAATTCCCCGGTGGTGGCTGAACCCTTTTCAAGCTGGGTGCTCAGCGGGGACTTCCCCGCGGGCCGCCCGCGATGGGAGGACGCAGGTGCCCTGTTCGTCCAGGACATCGAACCCTACGAGAACCGGAAACTGTGGCTGCTGAACGGCGCACACTCACTGCTGGCTTATGCGGGCCAGTTGCGGGGCCATGCGACCGTCGCGGAGGCATTGGCCGACCCCTGGTGCAGGCGGGCAGTGGAGGCTTTCTGGGACGAAGCAGAAACGAACCTTGCCGGCCCCGCCGACCTGCGGATACCCGAGTACCGGCAGGCTCTCCTGGCCCGTTTCAGCAACGCGAGGATCGCCCATAACCTGGCCCAGATTGCCATGGACGGCAGTACCAAACTTCGGATGCGCGCTGTCCCGGTGCTGCAGGCTGAACGCGCCGCCGGACGGTCCGGTGCCGCGGCGGCGCTGATGATTGCCGCATGGATGGACTACAGTGCCAGCGCGTCCCCGTTCCACGACCCTCTGGAGCAGGCCGTGACAGCCGCCAACCGGCTGCCAGGCACTGAGCGAATCAAGGCGCTGCTGGCAGTTGTCGACCCTGCCTTGGCAGGGGATGCCGGTGTGGTGGGACTGGTGGAAAGCCTGTGCGGCACCGCTGCCGGGCGTTCCGCTTCCGAATAATCATGAGTCAGATCTGCCCGGCACGTGCGCGTGCCGGGCAGTTTTTGTGTGAAACGAAATTATGGCAATTTTTGGCAACCGGTTGCCACTGGGTTTGCCGTTTCGTTAGTATTACTGCCGGAGCAACACCCGGCGCGCCCATGCGGCCCGCACTTCTTCTCTTGGCCACCACCGCAATGACGCGTTAGGACTCTCAGAATGAACAGGCTGACCAAGCTCAGCATCCTCGGCTATGGCGCGGGGGATCTTGCCAACAATCTTGCATTCACCCTCTCCACCACCTACCTCCTGCTGTACTACACGGACGTCGCCGGTATCTCAGCGGCGGCAGCAGGCACCCTCTTCCTCCTGGTGCGCGTCTTTGATGCTTTTGCGGACATCTTCGCGGGCCGGATCGTTGACCGCACCTTCCACAGGAAGCTGGGCAAGTTCCGCCCCTTCATCCTCTTCGGTGGCCTTCCCCTGCTGATCATGAGTGCCCTGACCTTCTCCGTCCCGGCGGACTGGAGCCATGACGGCAAGCTTGCGTATGCCTACCTGACCTACGCCGGCCTGGGCCTGGCATACTCCATGGTCAATATCCCGTACGGCTCGCTGGCCGGCGCCATGACGCAGCAGCCGGCGGAGCGTGCCAAACTGGGCGCTGCCCGCTCCTGCGGTTCACTCGTTGTGGGTTCCGGCCTGCTGTTCTTCATCACGCCGCTCACCAAACAGGGTGCCGCGCAGCTGCAGCCACTCTTCACCACGCTGACCATTGCCTTCGTGGTGGTGGGCTTGGCGCTCTACCTGCTGACCGTCTTCACTACCCGGGAAGTGGTCCACCGCGAGGTTCCCAAGGTGACCTTCAAGCAGTCCCTGGCCACCCTGAAGGGCAACCGTCCACTGCTCATGCTCTGCATTTCATCCCTGCTGATGCTTACCGCCAGCACGGGGCTGTCCACCATCCAGGTCTACTACCTGCGGGACGTGCTGCAGAATGTCAGCCTTGCCCAGCCCATGGCCGTCATCAACGTGGTCCTGGCCGTGGTGGTCATCGTGCTCACGCCGGCCATGGTCCGGCGCTGGGGGAAGAAGGCCCTGTACCTGGCAGCCGGAGGCCTGGTGGTGCTCGGTTCGCTGTTGGTCATGCTGGCCCCGCACTCGTTGACCTACCTGGCCTTCACCGGGCTCGTCATCAGCCTCCTGGGCGTGCAGATGATGAACATCGTGGTGTGGGCACTGGAGGCGGACACTGTGGAGTACGGCGAAGCACGTACGGGTGTCCGAACCGAAGGCATCATGTACTCCCTCTTCTCCTTCACCCGGAAGATGGGCCAGGCGCTGGGCGGAGCCGTCATGGCCTACGCCATTGCCAGCGCCGGCTACGTCCGGTCGGACAGCGGCCAAAGCGAGGCCACCATCCAAGGGCTGCAGCTTGCCGCAGGACTGGTGCCCCTGGTCCTCTGTGGGCTGGGCATGGCCATCATGAAGTTCTACAGGCTCACTGACACTGCCCACGCGGAAATCGTCGCCGAGATCAAAGCCCGCCAGGCTGTAGCCGCCGCCGGTACAAGCCGGCAGGCCGCCACCCACGCGGAACTCCACTGACCACCGAAAACACTCCTTCCCGCCACAACGCCCCCTCCGACCGACCGTCTCCGAAAGGACCAGCTGTGAAAATCATTGCCGCGGAAGTGTTCGTTACCAGCCCCACCCGAAACTTCGTGACCCTCCGGATCACCACGGACGAGGGCGTGACGGGCATTGGTGATGCCACCCTGAACGGCCGCGAGCTGGCTGTGGCCGCCTACCTGAAGGAACATGTGGCGCAGTTGCTCATTGGCAAGGATCCGCACCGGATTGAGGATACGTGGCAGTTCCTGTACCGGAGTGCGTATTGGCGGCGGGGTCCGGTGACGATGGCGGCGATCGCTGCGGTGGATATGGCGTTGTGGGATATCAAGGGCAAGGTGGCCGGGTTGCCGGTGTACCAGTTGCTCGGTGGTGCGTCGCGGAACGGGTTGCGGGCGTATGGGCATGCTTCGGGTGCGGATATTGAGTCGTTGTTTGATTCGGTGCGGGAGCATCTGGAGTTGGGGTACAGGTCGATCCGGATCCAGACGGCGATCCCGGGGATCAAGGCCGTGTATGGCGTTGCGGCGCAGGCGCAGGCTTCGGGGGAGCGGTATGACTATGAGCCGGCCGGGCGGGGTGCGTTCCCGCAGGAGGAGGACTGGGATACCCGGGCGTACCTGCGGCACCTGCCCACGGTGTTTGAGGCGGTCCGGAACGAGTTCGGCCCGGAGATCCCGTTGCTGCATGACGGGCATCACCGGATGACGCCGATCCAGGCGGCGAAGCTGGGCAAGGCGCTGGAGCCGTATGACTTGTTCTGGCTGGAGGACTGCACGCCGGCGGAGAACCAGGAGGGGCTGCGCCTGGTGCGGCAGCACACCACCACGCCGTTGGCGATCGGGGAGATCTTCAATACGGTGTTTGACTTCCAGACGCTGATCAAGGAGCAGTTGATTGATTATGTGCGGGCGGCGTCCACGCATTTCGGTGGGATCAGTCCGTTGAAGAAGGTGATGGATTTCGCGGCGCAGTACCAGATCAAGTCCGGTTTCCACGGTCCGACCGATATTTCCCCGGTGGGCTTCGCGGCGCAGCTGCACGTGGGGTTGGCGATCCATAACTACGGGATCCAGGAGTACATGCAGCACTCGGCCAAGACCAACGAGGTCTTCGAGCAGTCCATGACGTTCGTGGACGGGTACCTGCACCCGGGCGACAAACCGGGCATCGGCGTCGAATTCAACGAAGAAGCCGCCGCGGCCTACCCCTACCAGCAGGCCTACCTGCCCTACAACCGCCTCGTCGACGGCACCGTCCACGACTGGTGAGACCGCCACGACTGGCAAGGACCAAACAATGATCAAACATCGCATTATCGTCATGGGCGTCTCCGGCTGCGGCAAGACCACCATCGGTGACCTCGTCGCCCGCGAACTGGGCGTCCCGTTCGTTGACGGCGATTCCCTCCACCCCGTGGAGAACGTCGCGAAAATGGCTGCGGGCACACCGCTGACGGACGAGGACCGCTGGCCATGGCTCGCAACGGTGGGCAGCAAGCTGGCGGCTGCGGGCGACGGTGGGCTGGTCCTGGCGTGTTCTGCCCTGCGCCGAAGCTACCGGGACGCCATCCGGGAACAGGCCCCGGACACCGTCTTCCTGCACCTGGACGGCAGTAAGGAGGTTCTGAAGGCGCGGACCGAGGGACGGACCGGGCACTTCATGCCTCCCGCGCTGCTGGAATCCCAACTCGCCACACTGGAACCTCTGCAGGAAGACGAGCGCGGCGTGGTGGTTGACATCGCCGCACCCGTTCAGGACGTGGTGGCGGAGGCACTCAAGGGGATTGCCGCCGTCGTACCTCCTGCCAAGGGGGCCGCGGGCACCAGGCCGCGCCAGTTCGACGTCGACCTTGCGGCAGCGCCATTCATGCTCGACGCCGGCGCGATCGCCTGGGTGGAAGGCACCATTGGTGCCATGACGCTCGAGGAAAAGATCGGGCAGCTGTTCATCAACCACAACAACGACTACTCGCCCGGATACCTCGACGGGGTGCTGGAAAACTACCACGTGGGCGGCATGCGGTACCGGCCCGGCCCGTCCGCCGCCGTCCAGGAACATATCCGCTACGCGCAGTCCAAGTCCCGGATTCCCTTGCTGATTGCCTCCAACCCGGAGATGGGCGGGGCCGGCAGCTGCGACGACGGCACGTTCGTATCCACGCACCTGCAGGCAGGCTCGCACCCGGACAGGAACATCGCCCGGCAGATGGGGCAGGTGGCAGGCGTGGAGACGGCTGCCCTGGGCTGCAATTGGGCCTTCGCGCCGATCGTGGACATCCACTACAACTGGCGGAACACCGTCATTTCCACACGGTCCTTCGGCAATACCCCGGAGGTGGTGGTGGAGCGCGCCAAGGAGTACTTCGACGGCATCAGCGAATCACCCACTGCCTGCGCCATGAAGCACTTCCCGGGCGACGGCATCGACGAGCGGGACCAGCATGTGGTCACGTCCTACAACACCCTCGGGTACGAGGAATGGAACCGGACCTACGGGCACGTGTACCGGGAGATGATTGCGCACGGCGTGCAGTCCATCATGGTGGGCCATATTGGGGCGCCGGAGGTCTCGCGGCATTTCCGGCCGGGTCTTCCTGATGCCGGGATCCTGCCGGCCACGTTGTCCCCGGAACTGCTGCAGGACCTGCTGCGCGGCGAACTGGGCTTCAATGGCCTGGTCCTCACCGACGCCTCGCAGATGGTGGGCCTGACGCAGGCAATGAAGCGGAAGGACCTGGTTCCGGCAACGATTGCGGCCGGCTGCGACATGTTCCTGTTCTTCCGAAACCCCGCCGAGGACTTCCAGTACATGCTGGACGGATACAAGTCCGGGGTCATCACCGAGCAGCGGCTGCACGACGCCCTGCGGCGGATCCTCGGACTGAAGGCATCCTTGGGGCTGCACCTGAAATCCGCTGACCAGTTGGTGCCGCCGGCCGAGGCGCTGGCCGTGATCGGCAGTCAGCCGCACCGGGCGATTGCGGCCGAGATCGCCGACAAGACCGTCACACTGGTCAAGGACACGGCAGGGAACCTGCCCATCACCCCCGGGACTCATCCGCGGATCCGGTTGTACGGCATTTCCGGCGGCGCCGACTTCACGCGGGCAGATCCGCTGGCCTACCTGGACGTGGTGAAGGAGGAACTGGAGGCCGCCGGCTTCGAAGTGTTCTTGTACCGGACGGCTGAACAGCGCGAGGCGGCGGGGGAGACCGGGGTGAACTTCATGTCCGTCATCTCCGAGGAAGCCACCGGGGACTACGCGGAAAAGTACGACGCCGCATTTGTCTTTGCCAACGTCAAGGGCTTCGCCCAGGAGGCCGCCATCCGGATCAAGTGGTCCTCGCCGATGGCAGCCGAGATCCCGTGGTACGTCACGGAGGTGCCCACGGTGTTCGTGTCCCTCAACCAGCCGAACCACCTGATTGACGTGCCCATGGTGAAGACGGCAATCCACGCGCATGCCGGGACTCGGGAAGCCATCCGTGCCGCGGTAGAGAAGATCCAGGGCAAGTCCGCGTTCCAGGGAACGTTCAACGAGAACGTATTTTGCGGGTCGTTCGACACCCGGCTTTGAGCAGGTACTGAAGAAGGAGGCGCCGCAACAGCGGTGGCGCCTCCTTCATGCCCGGAAGGTCAGGCCTGGGTTCCGGGACACCGCCACGTTCTTCGGCGCACTGCCTGATGACTTCGTGATGGGTGGTTGCCAGGCAGTTGCCTGAATGGGACGTCAGTCGTTGCAGGGCGGCCGCAAGGGGGCCTTGGACTCTGTGGCGCCCAGATGATGGTTTGTAGGCTGCAAGGCATCGCGGAACCACCTCAACCAAAGGGAGGCGTGCCATGAGCAGCACGGCGTCGAATGTCCTGGCCTTCATTTGGCCGAAGACAGGCACGAATCATTCATCCACCCCTTCCCGTCGCCGGCTTTCCGGATTCCTTGGTGCTGCGGCCGCTGCCGGGTTTCTCACGCACGCCCTCGTGCCGCGTGCCCTGGGGACATGGGGAACCACGGAGCCCGAAAGAACAATGCCCCTTCCCGGGGACGAATTGATTCCCGATCCCGAGGACATCCAGACCATGGCGGTCACTGTCTCCGCCCGTCCCGACCAGGTGTGGCCCTGGATAGTGCAAATGGGTGTGGACCGGGCGGGGCTGTATTCCTACACGGCGGTGGAGAACGGATTGCTGCACCTGGGTGTCACGAACGCGGACCGCATTCATCCGGAGTGGCAGGACCTGCAGGTGGGGGACATCATCGCCTTCACGCCGGAAGGTTACCCGGGCGGCCGGCGCGGGCCGCGCGTGGTGGAGCTGGAGGAGGGCCGCCACCTTGTTCTGGACTCAAGCCCTGGCGCCCCGCCCGAAAAGGTGACAGGAACCTGGCAGTTCGTCCTCCACGATGCCGGGGCTGCCGGTACCAGGCTGCTGCTTAGGACGCGCACGGGCCCGGGACGCCCTGCCGGGCTTCGTGTGACGGACTTCCTTCTTCGGCCCGGCTACCTGGTCATGGACCGCGCCATGCTCCTGGGCATCAAAAAGCGCGTCGAGACGGAAGCGCAGGGGCGTCCGCCGTTGCCGACCCCGCAGTGACGCCGTCCTGGACGCGGGCGACTATATGGGCTCGGCGTAGTGTGAAGCAGTGGACTTTTCCTGTGTGATTGCCGAAGGTGTTGTGCTCCGTCCCGTCCGGGCGTCGGACGCAGAGGCGCTGGCAGCGGCGTTTCAGGAGAACCGGTCATATCTCGCCCCGTGGGAGCCTGTCCGGCCCGAGGAGTTCTACACCGTCCAGGGCCAGCGGGACGTGGTTGAGCGGCGGCTTGTTGAACTCGATTCGGGCACGGCACTTCCCATGGTGCTGGCACAACATGACGGTATCGTCGGGCTGCTGACCCTCAGCTCAATCGTGCGTGGCGCATTCCAGAACGCGCACGTTGGTTACTGGATTTCCCGCACAGCCCAAGGGAAAGGGCTTATGACGGCGGCAGTAGCGGCGGCCGTCAATATTTCACAGGCTGCATTGGGACTTCACCGACTCGAGGCAGCAACCCTGGTGCACAACACGGCGTCGCAAAGAGTGCTGGAAAAGAATGGCTTCGTGGCCTACGGCACGGCCCCCGACTACCTCCGGATAGCCGGCAGGTGGCAGGACCACCGGATGTATCAGCGGATTCTCTAATCCTGCGGAGACCGGCAGTGACGCCAATGCTCCCGGCAGCATCCGTGGCTGGCCAGCATGTGCGGCTTCGCGGCAGGACACAGGGGAGGGTTTTCGATGCACCATCGCCGCGTGCGAAGATGTCGCCGGACTCCCGGCTGAACAGGACGGGACGAATTCGATGCCTGGAGGACACTATGCGCGCGATTGTCATGAACAGCATTGCCGGGCCGCTGGCGGTTCACGAGGTCGACGCCCCGGAGGCGCCTGCCGGCGGTGTGGTGATCACCGTCGTGGCCACCGGATTATGCCGCAGTGACTGGCACGCATGGGTAGGCCACGACGACATCGCTCTGCCGCACGTTCCAGGCCATGAGTTCGCCGGCGTTGTGGCCGTGGTTGGTTCGGGTGTGACCAGATGGACGGTTGGCGACCGCGTGACCGCACCCTTTGTGGAAGGCTGCGGCGCCTGCGAATGGTGCCTCGGCGGCAACGCGCAGGTCTGCCCGGAGCAGCAGCAGCCAGGCTTCACCCATTGGGGTTCCTTTGCCGAGCAAGTTGTGATCCATGCGGCCGACACCAACCTCGTGGCAATTCCCGAAGGGGTCAGCTTCGAAGCAGCGGCCAGCCTGGGATGCCGCTTCGCCACTGCCTACCGGGCGCTCACGGGCCGGGCCCGGCTTGCGGCCGATGAATGGGTGACCATCGTCGGGGCAGGCGGTGTGGGGCTCAGCGCCGTCATGGTTGCGAAGGCGCTCGGCGGAAAGGTTGTGGCTGTCGACCGGAACCCCGCCGCCCTGGAGGTGGCCGCTTCCCTCGGCGCAGACCACGTATTGGTCGCGGACGGCTCGGACATCCCCGCACAGGTGCATGCGATCACGGGAGGATCCCAGGTCTCCATTGATGCTGTCGGTAGTGAGCAGACGTGCGCCGACGCGCTCCTGAGCCTTCGTCGCCGTGGACGGCACGTCCAGATCGGCCTCCTCCCGCCCATAGAGGGTCACCCCCGCGTGCCTATGGCGCGCGTTATTGCCTGGGAACTGGATGTGTTCGGAAGCCACGGGATGGCTGCGGCCGACTACCCGCAGATGCTCGCCCTCATCGAGTCGGGGTCACTGGAACCGCAGAAGCTCATCGAACGCGTTATCGGGCTGACCGAGGCCGCTGACATGCTCCCGCAGTTCGACACTGTTAAGGTCGCGGGCATGACGATGATCGATCCCGCGCGCTGACGCTTTGGCCGCTGAGGACATATGGCCCGGGGAAAGCAAAAGGCCCTGGTTTCCTTGATGTACAAGGGAGCCCAGGGCCTTTTCCTATATGGCGGTGACGGTGGGATTTGAACCCACGTTGGCTTTTACACCAAACAACATTTCGAGTGTTGCACCTTCGGCCGCTCGGACACGTCACCAACCTCAATAGGGTACCGGAGCATGGCCTGCATCCCCAAAACGGACGCACAGTGGGTGCCTATTGCGGGTTTCATCCAACCCAGCGCTGCCTGGGGGATGGGCGTTGGAGCAGGATCATAATTGTCGGACCCCCTTGCCATGATGGGTTTATGGGGAAGGCGGCGGTGGTGAGGGCGTTCGAGGAGATCCGCGCTGCCCTTGCTGTGCTTCAGGCTGAGGTGGATGGGGCGGGTCTGGAGGCGTTCTCGGATGCTGATTCGTTTTCTGATCCGTTGCGCGGTTTGGCGGATGGGTGCCTGGACATCCTCGCCGGGGCCCGGGAGGTCGAGGCGCGGGTTGCGGGGGTGAAGGCGAAGGCTGCGGTGGCGTATGCGGAGGCTGCGCATGCTGTGGCGGGGCCGGACGTGCCAATGGTGGCGCAGGAAATGGCGGTCGCGGCGGAGATCGGGTGCGTGCTGGCCCTGGGTCCGCGGGCGGCGGCGTCGTTCCTGGCCACCTCCCACGCCCTGACTGTTTCATTGCCGCGGACTTTGGAGGCGCTGCAGTCCGGGACCCTGTCGTGGCAGCACGCGCTGGTGATGGCCGACGAAACGGCGTCCCTTGATGCGGCGGGGGCGGCGGCGTTGGAGGCGCATTTCCTGCCACCCGATACGCCGGACCCGGACGCCCTTCCCCCGGCCAGGGGGTGCCCGGTTGGGGAACTGCCGGCGCACCGGTTCCGGGTCAAGGCCCGGACCTGGCGGGAACGCCACCACGCCGAATCGATCGAGAAGCGGCATGCCAGGGGTGTGGCGGAGCGGCGGGTGGAGTTCCGGCCGGACCGGGACGGGATGGCGTGGCTGGGCGCGTACCTGCCCGCGGATCAGGCCCAGGCTGGGTGGAACCGGCTCACCGCTGCCGCACGGGGCCTGCAGGGCCCGGCCGAGGACAGGACCATGCCCCAGTTGCGGGCCGACAATTTCACCGCAGCGATCCTCGGCAGCGGCGACACCCGGGGCGGCAGCACCAGCGGCAGCGGGACCAGCGCCGCATCGGGAACTGGCCACCAGCCGCCATCGGTCCGCGCCGAGGTCCTGGTTACGGTTCCGGTGTTCGCGCTGATGGGCCTGACCGATGAACCGGCGATGCTGGACGGGTATGGTCCGGTGCCGGCGTCGATGGCGCGGCGACTGGTCGCGGACGGGGCGGCCTCGTTCTACCGGGTGTTGGTGGATCCCCGGGACGGGGCGCCGTTGGAGATCGGCCGGAAGAGTTACCGGGTTCCCAGGGCCATGCGGGCCTGGCTGCGGATGCGGGACGGGAAATGCCCGTTCCCGGGCTGCAGCAACACCTCCCTGGACACGGAGGCCGACCATCTCCTCGCCTGGCACCACGGCGGCACCACCGGAATCAGCAACCTGGGACAGCCCTGCCCGAAACACCACAGGCTCCGGCACACCACCGGCTGGAAACCCACCCCGGCCAGCACGAACGAACCACCCGGCTGGACCTCACCCACAGGCCGCCACTACACAAGCGAACACCAGGACTGGGAACCACCAAAGTGGCCACCCGGGTTCCTGCCCGGCGAACGAAGCCTCCTCGAAGAGGCACTGCTTAAACACCTCGGCGTCTAAGCCGAAGCTGCTGCACTGCCGCGTCTTCAGTCCGGTCCGCCCGCACAAGTTGCGGCAGGTCCACGTCCCGGCGCCACCCTCCGCACCCGCCCCGCCTTGATGCCGGCACGGACGCCGCCGCGCGGCACCAAACCCCGCCATCCGCCGTCGGACTTTCCCCGCCACCGCGCGTCCGGTTAGATTCATCAGCAAGATGACAAATTCACAGACTCCGATCCACGCAACCGCTTACTGGACCACCGCCAAGGAACACGGCGAGCTCAGGGCCGAAGAAGTGCCCGCGCCGGGGCCGGGCGAAGCTTTGGTGCGTGCCCTGTACTCCGGCATCAGCAAGGGCACCGAAATGGTGGTCCACGCCGGGGCCGTGCCGCCACGTGTCGCGGAAGAGATGCGTGCCCCACGCCAGGAGGGAACGTTTCCAGGGCCGGTGAAATTCGGCTACCTCTCGGTGGGAGTCGTGGAGGAAGGTCCTGAGGAGTGGAAGGGCCGGCGCGTCTTTTGCCTGAATCCGCATCAGGACCTCTATGTGGTGCCGGTGACCTCTCTAACCAGGGTTCCCGACAGCGTTCCATCCCGCCGGGCGGTCCTCACCGGCACGGTGGAAACCGCAGTCAACGCCCTGTGGGAAGCCGGGCCTCGGCTGGGCGACCGGATTGCCGTTGTCGGAGCCGGCCTGGTGGGCGGCATGGTGGCTACGCTGCTGCGCACCTTCCCGTTGCAGCGCCTGCAGTTGGTGGACCTCGATCCGGGCAGGAAAAAGCTCGCGGACACCCTGGGCGTGGACTTCGCACACCCCGATGACGCCCTGGCGGACTGCGACATCGTGTTCCACTGCTCGGCCTCGCAGGAAGGCCTGGAGCGCAGCCTGCAGCTCGCCGGCGATGAAGGCGAAATCATCGAAATGTCCTGGTATGCCAACCGTGAGGTCACTGTGCCGCTGGGGGAGGACTTCCACGCCCGGCGGCTGTCCATCAGGGCGAGCCAGGTGGGCATGGTGGCGCGTTCCCGGCGCCACAGGCGCACCAATGCGGACCGCCTGGACCTGGCCGTATCGCTGCTCAAGGACCCCGTCTTCGACGCGTTCCTGACGGGATCGTCCCGGTTCGAGGACCTTCCTGGCGTGGTCCAGAGCCTGGCGGACGGCAGCCTGGAAGCCCTGTGCCACGTCGTCGAATACCCTGCCGGCAGTCCCGCGCCCAGCCCAGCCACCCACACCCCCAAAGACTTGAGGTAACAATGTTCAGCCTGACCATCCGCCGCCACTTTATGATTGCCCACAGCCTTCCCCGTGAGGCTTTCGGCCCCGCCCAGGGCCTGCACGGTGCAACCTTCGTCGCCGAGGTGGCCTTCCGCCGTCGCGCCCTCAATGCCGACGCGATCGTCCTGGACATCGGCGCCGCCGGGACCATCATCGAGGAGGTGCTCGCCGGCCTGAACTACCGCAACCTGGACGAGCACCCGGACTTCGAGGGCAAGCTCAGCACCACGGAAGCCCTCGCCGAGTACATCGCCCGGAAGGTGGCCGCAGAGATCAAGGACAACGACGACGGCCGTGAACTCGCAGGACTGGAGGTCACCCTGCGCGAGAATCCTGACGCCTGGGCCACCTTTTCCCTGGACCTCACCGCGTAGCAATGCGTCCCATCCGGCTGCTGGTTCCCGGCAATATCCGCCACAGCTCAGGCGGCAACGTCTACAACGCGCGCCTGGTTGCGGGCCTGCAGGAACGGGGCGCGGAGGTGGAGGTGGTTGCCGTGGAGGGCAACTGGCCGGACGCCGGCGCCAAGGAACGACGCCGGCTGGGCACCCTCCTCGGAGCATGGGAACCTGAGGCACACCACGGGGACGCAGTGGCCATCGTGGACGGCCTGGTGGCGGTAGGTGCCCCGGATGAACTCGAATACGCCGCGAAGGCGGGCGGGGAAACATGGGTCCTGGTGCATATGCCCGTTGAGGAAAGCTCCGGGGCTGCAGCCCTGGAACGCGAAGCGAGAGCCCTCCGTGCGGCAACCGGCGTGATCTGCACCAGCACGTCGTCTGCATCCCTCCTCCTGGAAAGGGGCTTTCCCGGGTCACCGTTGTCCTTCCCGGCGTCAACCCCGCACCCCTGGCCCAGGGATCCAGGCCGCCACACGTGGCGGTCATCGCCGCGCTGCTGCCCAACAAGGACCAGCTGCTGTCCGTGCATGCCCTGGCCCGGATCCAGGACCTTGAGTGGACTGCGTCGTTCGTGGGCTCCGAGCAGGCGGACCCGGACTACGCACGGGAGGTCCGGGCTGCCATTACTGCCCACGGGCTCCAGCGGCGGGTGCAGCTCACCGGCGAGCTCATTGGCGAAGCCCTGGAGGCCGAATGGGCGCGGACGGACCTGACCCTGCTGGTGTCGCGGCTGGAGGCTTTCGGCATGGCCGTCACCGAATCCCTGGCCCACGGCATTCCTGTTCTGGTCCGTGCCGGGACCGGGGCGGTGGAGGCGCTTGGCATGGGCGGGCTGGGAACGGCCGACGGCGAACCCCGCCTTCCGGGGGCAGTGCTTACCCTTCCAGACGGCGGACAGGAGAGTCCCGGCCGCCTGGCCAATGCCCTGCGGGGTTGGCTGGTGGATGGAAAGACCCGGGAAAAATGGCGTTCAGCTGCGCTTGATGCGCGGACCAGGCTGCCGGGATGGAGCGAAACAGCGCAGGACGTGCTGGCCCTCCTGGAGGGACCCGGCGGACACGGGGAGCGGCAGGGCTAGAGGCTGCTCCGGTGGGCGGCGAAAAATTCGCGCAGCAGTAAAGCGCACTCTTCCCCGCGGACCCCGGGATACACCTCAACCCAGTGGTTCAGCCGGCGCTCGCGGAGGATATCGAATACCGATCCCGCAGCGCCGGCCTTCTCATCCCAGGCCCCGAACACAACCCGGGGAATCCTCGCCAGGACGATTGCGCCCGCACACATGGCGCAGGGTTCCAGGGTGACCACCAGTGTGCAGTCGGACAAGCGCCACCCGTCGCCCTGGCCGCCGCCGAGCCGTGCCCGTTCCTGCAGCCGTCCGGCCGCCTCCCTGATGGCCACCACCTCGGCGTGGGCTGTGGGGTCGCCCAGCTCCTCCCGC
Organism: Arthrobacter sp. FX8; assembly: GCF_026723805.1. Classification (NCBI taxonomy): domain Bacteria; kingdom Bacillati; phylum Actinomycetota; class Actinomycetes; order Micrococcales; family Micrococcaceae; genus Arthrobacter; species Arthrobacter sp. FX8. The sequence continues at coordinate 19,947 of NZ_CP113505.1, forward strand.
TGGTTGCGTCCCGAACCCAGAACGTCGCCGTCGGGCCCTATCACTACGGCGCCGATGGGCACGTCCTCCGTGTCGAGCGCACGGCGGGCCTCCGCCAGGGCAAGGCCCATCCAGGCCTCGTGTTTCTTTTCGGGCAAGGGCATGGCTCAATGATAGTTTCGGGGTTAGTCAGGTTACTTGCCGATGCCGGGAGGCACCATGGACACTCTTCGGGACCGATTGGGTATTTGGTTCAAACCGTATGCGGCGTTGATCCTCACCATCCTTGTGGGCGGTGTGGTCATCGTGTCCCTGGCGCTGCTTGGGGCAGAGGTCTACGACGATGTGGTGGACTCCGCTGGCCTGGCCAACCTGGACAAGCCTGCCCTTGCCTTTGCCGAAGGCCTCCGCAGCCCCGGCCTTGACTCCTTTGTCACCGGTTTCACCAACATCGGCGGCGGCATCGGGATGCCTATCCTGGCCAGCATCCTCACCGCGTGGTTGACCTTCCTGAGCCGGAACTGGCGTCCGCTGGTCCTGATCGGCGGTGCAGCGGCAGCGTCCGTCACCGCCACCACGTTCGGCAAGAAGCTGGTGGGCCGTACCCGGCCCGACCATGCGGACGCCGTCCCCCCTTACGAGGATTCGCCATCCTTCCCCAGCGGACACACCCTGAACACCACCGTGGTGATCAGTCTGGTGATCTACCTCATCTGCCTTCAGTTCCACACCATGCGGGTCCGGGTTACCGCCATCACCGCCGGCTCGATCTTCATCATCGCCATGGGCCTGAGCCGGGTCTTCCTGGGCCACCACTGGCTCACGGACGTTATGGCCGGCTGGATCCTGGGCCTGGCCTGGGTGGCAATCGTTATCCTGGCCCACCGGCTGTTCCACCTGGTCCGAAGGCGCGAGCACGCAGGGGCAGCGCCGTCGTTCGACCGTCCCATCGTCCGGGACGTGGTGGCCGACGAACTGCACGACGGCGAACACTCCGGACGCGGTAAGGGCAGCGCCGAGTGATAGTTTTGGGGGATGCGCACTCTCGTTGTTGACCACCCCCTGGTCGCCCACAAGCTCACTGTCCTGAGGGACAAGAACACGCCGTCGCCGGTCTTCCGCCAGCTGACGGAAGAGCTGGTGACCCTGCTGGCCTACGAAGCCACTCGGGAGGTCCGCACCGAGCCCGTCACCATCGAGACGCCCGTCAGCACCACCGTCGGCACCGCCTTCACCAAGCCCACCCCGCTGGTGGTTCCCATCCTGCGCGCCGGCCTGGGAATGCTGGAAGGCATGACCAAGCTGGTTCCCACCGCTGAAGTGGGTTTCCTGGGCATGGCCCGGGACGAGGAGACACTGGACATCATCACCTACGCGGAGCGCCTGCCGGAGGACCTCACCGGCCGCCAGGTTTTCGTCCTGGACCCCATGCTGGCCACGGGCGGAACCCTGCGCGAAGCCATCAAGTTCCTGTTCAAGCGCGGCGCTTCCGACGTCACCTGCATCTGCCTGCTGGCCGCCCCCGAGGGCCTGGCGCGGCTGGAGGAGGAACTGTCAGGGGCCAACGTGCACATCGTCCTGGCCTCCATCGACGAGAAGCTCAACGAGAAGTCCTACATTGTCCCCGGGCTGGGCGACGCCGGCGACCGCCTCTACGGCATCGCCGGGTAGCACTTCGGCCCTGTTTGAACGGGCTCTTTCCCAACGGGTGTCCCGCCGCTAGCCTGTGCGGATGGACTGGAAACTCGAGCTTGTCTTTGTCCCCGTATCCGACGTTGACCGTGCCAAGGACTTCTACGTCAACAAAGTGGGCTTTAACGCCGACTACGACGAGCGGCCGTCGGACTCCATCCGCTTTGTGCAGTTGACGCCGCCGGGCTCGGCCTGCTCCATCTGCATCGGCGAAGGACTCGTTGACGCCCCGCCCGGCACGGGCTCCAACCTGCAGATGGTGGTCGACGACATCAATGCGGCGCATGACCAGCTCAAGTGCAACGGCGTGGATGTCAGCGATGTGGATGTCCAGGACTGGGGCCACTTTGTGTACTTCGCCGATCCGGACGGAAACAAGTGGGCTGTCCAGTACATCCCGTGGCGGAACGCCGGGCAGGGCGCTGGCGGGAACACCGGACAGGACGCCGGACCGGGCGCTGGTTAACCAAAGCGGCGGGCCGCATCATGATGATGCAGCCCGCCGCTTTGGTGCAGTTCCCCCGGCATCGCTGCCGCCGGGGGAGGAGTGCCTAGTACCAGTTGTGGGCCAGGTGGAAGTTCAGGGCACCACAGGGCGACTGGTAGCTCTTCTTGATGTAGTCCAGGCCCCAGTTGATCTGCGTGCGGTAGTTGGTGAGGTAGTCCGCGCCGGCGCTTGCCATCTTCTCAGCGGGCAGGGACTGGACGATGCCGTATGCCCCGCTGCTGGAATTGGTGGCCGTGGTGGTCCAGTCGGACTCCTTGGTCCACAGCGTCTGCAGGCACTGCATCTGGTCCGGTCCCCAGCCAAACGCCCCCAGCTGGCTGGCGGCGTACGCCTGGGCGCCTGCAGGATCGTTAACCGCGACGGCGCGAGCCGGCTCAGGTGCGGGGGCGGGCTCAGGCGCCGGGGCAGGCGCTGCGGGTGCTGCCGGTGCCGCTGCGGGGGCCGGTTCCGCTGCCTGCGGTGCCACGCTGATGGCAGCGGGCGCGGGGCTTGCTGCCGGGTTGGAGCGGATCTCGCTCTTCTCGATGCTCATTTGAGCGTCGGACGCCGACGTGGAAGGGTTGGACGCGGTGGATGACACCGGAGTCATGCTGCTGGTGGTCTGTCCTGCCGCGCCTACCCCCACCAGCACCGCGCACGATGCTGCAAGGACGGCGGCGCGCTGGCCCAGGGTGGTCTTCTTGGCCTGCTGCGCGGCCCTGTGTTTAGCCTTGGCCTGCAGCAGGCGTGCTTCTGCCGTGTTTTTGGACATGATTGATCGCCTCTCACACCTGCGGAGTTAGCTGTCGGGTTCGGATGAGGGCATCCGGCCATACGGAAAGATCACGTACTGGCTTAACCCCAAGGGCATTCAATGCCCGGGACGGTGGGTCCCCCGCCTCTGCCGTAGCTCAATCGGAATCCGGGGAAGCGGCAGAGCTTGGCGTCGACCCGGGATATGCGGCCCGAACGGGGGCCGCACCCAATCGACGCTACAGGAAGTGCACGCGAAAGTCACATTTAGGTAACGGAAGTCACGATCCTCAGCGCGTTGATTTGCCGGATTCCCCGTTCGTTACCTCGGTCCCACTGGGGTATGGCCGCTCCATTTCATGAGCGCAGCGCGCAGACCGTTACAGTTTCCGTTACCCAGCCAACAGGTAGACGGTGGTGCCGCCAATGCTCTGCGCCGTGAAGTTGTTCGCCACCCACTGGGCGATCTGGGCGGCAGCGTCCGAACCGGTACTGGCCCGCATGGTTCCGCTTGTGATGAAGTAGTGGATCTTTCCCTGGGACACCAGATCCTGGAACTCCGCCAGGGTAGGGGCGGGATCTGTGCCGTTGAACCCACCCACCGCCATGACCGGCAGTTCCGTTGCCAACTGGTAACCGGCAGCGTTGTTCGAACCCACCACTGCCGCTGCCCAGGTGTAGCCCGAGGCGCCATTCCTGAGTGCTGCCACGAGTTCCGCGGACGGCGTGGGGGCGCCCAAGAGGCCTCCCAAGGCCCCGCCTCCGCGACCACCGGCAGCAGCGGTTCCGCCGGGAAGTGTTCCTCCGGGCGCGCCCTGCTGGCGGGCCGTGTTTCCCTGGGTTGCTGGCTGCCTGGTGCTGCCTGTCCCGGTCCCGCCAAGGCCGGTCCGGCCAGGGCCCGTCCCGCCAGGGCCGAAGCCCGACGACGGCCCGGCGCTGACGATCGCCCCGCTGTGCGTTGTCGACGCCGTGGAAAGGGAGTACGCCAGCGGCCCGGTGAGCGACGCCGCAATGGCGAGCGCCGCCGTCGTCCGCTGCACGGCACGCCAGTGCAGGAACCTGCCGAACGCCACGCCCGCTGCGGCCGCCAAGCCTCCGGAAAGGACCAGCCAACGCAGCCACGCGCCGTAGGCGGAGGTGGTGCCCAGCAGCTGGAAGGCCATCAGGGCGGCCGCGGCCACCGCTGCGGCCAGCAGGAGTGCGGCGGGTGGCTGCTGCCGGTGCTGCCACAGGAGGACCGTGCCCAGCCCCGCAAGCCCGGCGATCCCCGGCGCCAGCGCCACGGCGTAGTAAGGGTGGATGATGCCGGCCATGAAGCTGAAGACCAGGCCCGTCACCAGCACCCACGAGCCCCAGATGATGACGGCGGCGCGGACCGCATCCGTCCGCGGGGCCCGCCGGCCCAACCACAGCAGGCCCGCCGCAAGGATCAGGGCGGACGGCAGCAGCCACGCGATCTGGCCGCCGAACTCGCTGTTGAACATCCGGAGCAGCCCGGGATCTCCCCAGCCGTTGCCGCCGCCCACACTGCCGGTCTCGTCGCCCGTCAGCCGGCCCAGCCCGTTGTAACCCAGCGTGAGCTCCAGGATGGAGTTGGTTTGCGATCCGCCGATGTAGGGACGCAGGCCGGCCGGTGTCAGCTCCACCGCCAGGAGCCACCACCCGGCGGAGGCCACCATGGCCGCTCCCGCCGCGGCCAGCCGGAGCAGGCGCCGCGGGAGCCTGTGCGGGCCTGCCAGCGCGTAGGCGATGGCGAATCCCGGAACCACCAGCAGGACCTGCAGCTGCTTGGCCAGGAAGCCGAAGCCCAGGAACACTCCGGCCAGCAGGAGCCAGCGCAACCGGTCCTCCTGGACTGCACGGAGGACCGCGTAGGCGGCTGCCGTCATGAGCAGCACCAGCAGGGCGTCCGGGTTGTTGAAGCGGAACATCAGCGTGGCAACGGGGGTGAGGGCCAGGACGGCTGCGGCGATCAGTCCTGCGCGGTGCGCCAGCCGTGGATCGGCCGTGGCAGGCGCCGCGGCCCGCCGTACGGCCAGGTAGAGCAGCCAGGCGGTGCCGACGCCCATCAGCGCCTGGGGGACCAGGATGCTCCAGGAACTGAGGCCGAAGATCCGGACGGACAACCCCATGACCCACAACGACGCCGGCGGCTTGTCCACCGTGATGGCGTTGGCGGCGTCGGAGGAGCCGAAAAACCAGGCCGCCCAGTCCTGCGATCCGGCCTGGGCCGCGCCGGAATAGAACGCGTTGGCCCAGCCGGATGCTCCAAGGTTCCACAAGTACAGCACGGCGGCCCCGGCCAGCACCGCTGCCAGTTCCAGCCGCCGCCGGAGCGCCCGCGGGTCCGGCCGGTAGCAGGCCGGGACAGGATGATGCGCGGCGGCAGGAGCGCCGGCAGGGTGTCCGGTGTGGACCGACGCAGTGTGGACGGACGCTGGGTAGTGGCTGGCCATGGAGTCCTTGGTGAGTTGGTACACGGTGGAGTTGCCTACGGTCTGGGCCTGGAAGTTGGCCTGGACCCAGGCGGCCACCTCTGAATTGCCGCGGCCACCCATGCCGCCGCCTCCCATGCCACCGCCTTGGATGAAGTAGCCGATCTCGCCCTTGGCCACCATGTCCTGGAACTGGGCGAGCGTGGGGTAGGGGTCCCCGCCGTTCCAACCGCCCAGGGCAATGACGTTGGTGTTCGTGGCGAGTTCCAGGCTGGCTGCCTGGCTGGCGCCGGAGACGATCGCGGACCACTTCGTGGTGGTGGCCTTCAGGAGTGCCGCCACCGCCGCATCTGCGGATCCTTCGCCCGGGCCCCCGGCGCCGCCGGCGCCCCGGTACCGCCGGGGCCGGCTGCGCCGTCGAGGCCGCCGAAGGGATCGAGTCCACCCGCGCCGTTGGCAGCGTCAGTGGCGGCCTCCCTGCCGTCAGCCCGTGCGCCGCCGAATCCAGCGGCACGGTTGCCGAAGCCACCCGCGGACGAACCCGCCGGGCCCGACGTCGGAATGGAACCGGAGTGGGCGGAAGCAGCGGTGGCGAGGGTCCACCCCGCTGTCCCAAGACCGCCGGCCAGGAGGGATACGACGACGACGGCGGCCGCACCGGCCCGGCGGAACCGTCCGGAGGCGCCCAGTTTCGAGGTGCCCGGTTTTGAGGTGCCCAGTGCGTCGAGGCGGAGGAGGATTGCGGCGGCGGCGAGGACGCCGAGCACGATGATGGCGACCCGCAGCCAGGGGAGCCACGACGTGTCGCGGCCCAGCAGGACTGCCGACCACACAGAGGTGCCGAGGACGGTCACGGCGAGGACGATCCGGGCCGGCCAGTAGCTGCGGCCACGCCAGAGCTCCACTGCGCCTATGCCCACCAGCGCTGCGATCGCCGGCGCCAGTGCCACGGAGTAGTAGGGGTGGACAATGCCGCTCATGAAGCTGAAGACACCTCCGGTGACCACGAGCCAGCCGCCCCACAGGATCAGGGCCGCGCGGCCCGGGGAGGTGCGTACTTCCCGGCGCGTGAACCAGAGGCCTGCCACCAGCAGGACCAGGGCGGCGGGCAGAAGCCACGAGACCTCACCGCCAAAGCTGGTCCCGAACATCCGCAGCAGCCCGGCCGCCCCGCCGAATCCGGCGTTGCCGCCGCCGAAGCCGCCTCCGGGACCGCCGGCAGCAGCACCCCCGGCCCCGCCGGGCATGCCCTCGCCGGAACCGGTGAGACGGGCCAGTCCGTTGTAGCCGAACGTCAGTTCAAGGAAGCTGTTGGTGCTGGACCCTGCCATGTACGGCCGCTCGGAGGCCGGTGTCAGCTGGAACAGGGCGATGTAGCTGCCGGCAACCACGACGATTCCGCCCAGCGCGCCAAGCAGGTGCACCAGCCGGCGCCTCACCGGCGTGGGTGCGGCCCACAGATAGGCCAGTCCCAGCGCGGGAACAATCAGGAAGCCCTGCAGCATCTTGGTCAGGAATGCCAGGCCAACCACGGCGCCGGCGGCCACCAGCCACTTCCAACCCGCCCTCTCAATGGCGCGGGTGGTGAAGTAGGCAGCAAGCACCAGGCACAGGGTGAGCATGGCGTCCGGGTTGTTGAACTTGAACATGAGCGCAGCCACCGGCGTCAGCGCCAGGGCAGCGCCGGCCAGCAGGCCTGCGGCAGGTCCCGAGACGCGTTTGACGGCCAAGTAGAGGAACCCGACGGCGGCCACCCCCATGAGTGCTTCCGGCACCAGCATGCTCAGTGGTGAAAAACCGAAGATGCGCCCTGCGAGGGCGGGGATCCAGAGTGCTGCCGGCGGCTTGTCCACCGTGATGGCGTTGCCTGCGTCCAGCGAGCCGAAAAGGAACGCCGTCCAGTCCTTGGTGCCGGCCTGGATGGCGGCTGCATAGAAGGAGTTTCCGTAGCCGGTTGCTGCCAGGTTCCACAGATACAGGACCGCCGTGGCTGCCAGGAGCCCCACGGCGGAAGGCCTCACCCAGCGGGGCTGCGCACCGAAGGCGTAGCGGGTCCAGCGGGGTGCGGTATCGGCCGCCCCGGGGGAGGAGGCAGCGTGGCCGGATGGCGACGGCTGCCGGCCGGCGGGTGAGCCGGCGTCCGCCGGCGAAATGGTGGAGGTCATGATGCTGCCGTTTCTGTCGAAGTGGGGGCGTCTTTGGTGGTCCGGTTGCCGTGGTTGCCGCGGAACACCCAGAGCCGGAACAGCAGGAACCGGACCGCCGTGGCTGCCAGGTTCGCCGCCACAACGGTGAGGACTTCCACCCACCGGTCAGGCGTCGTCGTCCGGTGTACAAAGGCGAGTGCTCCGGAGGTGAGCAGCAGGCCGATGCCGAACACGATCAGCCCTTCGAAGTGGTGCCGGACCGGGTTGCCGCCCTGGATGCCGAACGTGAAGCGCCTGTTGGCGCCAGTGTTGGCCACGGCGGTGATCAGCAGTGCAAGGAAGTTGGCCAACTGCGGGTCCATGAATCCCCGGCAGAACACGAAGATCAGGAGGTACGCCAGGGTTGAGGCGGCGCCAATCGCGGCGAACCGGACCAGCTGGCCGAAAAGGCTGCTGCCGCGTGTCTGCTCACCGGACCGCGAGGACGCCGGGATCGGACCCCGTGCCAGGGCTGCGCGCAGTTCCGGGACCGGGATGCGACCGTAGACCAAGTCGCGGGTGAGCCGGGCCATTCCCCTCACGTCGGCCAGTGCTGTGCGTACCACGTCCACGCTGGAATCGGGATCGTCGATCCAGTCAACGGGGACCTCATGGACACGCAGGCCGCAGCGTTCGGCGAGGACCAAAAGCTCGGTGTCGAAGAACCAGGAGTTGTCCACGGTGTAGGGCAGGATCTGCTGGGCGACGTCGGCGCGGATGGCTTTGAACCCGCACTGCGCGTCGCTGAACCGCGCGCCCATGAACGAGTGCAGCATCATGTTGTAGCTGCGTGAGATGAACTCCCGCTTGGGCCCGCGGACGACGCGGGAGTTGCGGGTCAGCCGGGTGCCGATGGCGAGGTCCGAATGCCCGGAAATCAGGGGCGCCAGCAGCGGCGGCAGGGCGGCGAGGTCGGTGGAAAGGTCCACGTCCATGTAGGCCAGCACCGGTGACGGGGAGGCCAGCCACACTTTGCGCAGGGCGTTGCCGCGGCCCTTCTCATCCAGGTGGACCGCCACGAGCTCAGGGAACTCCCGGGCCAGCCGCTCGGCGATCTTCAGGGTTCCATCCGTGCTGGCGTTGTCCGCCACGGTGATCCGGAAGCTGTGTGGAAAGGTATCCAGCAGGTGCCCGTGGAGCCGGCGAAGGCATTCCTCAAGGTCACGTTCCTCGTTGAAAACGGGAATGGTCACGTCAAGGACGGGGACGGTGGTACGGGTGTCCACGGGTGCGCGCCGCGCGGCATGTCCGCGGGAAGGAAGGCCCGCCGGGGCCACCGCGGCGTCCGGCAGGGTTCCTGAAGTGGAGTCGGTGAGCGTCATGGATCAACAGTGGCGCCGCCGGATTTGAGGGCTTTAGGCGCAACCTGTGATGTGCCTGTGTAACTGGCGCTGTGCAACCGGCGCTGTGCAACTGGCGCAGTGCAGTTGGCGCAGTGCAGTTGGCGCGGGCTTGGCCTTCAGTGGCCACCGCCCTGTGCGTGTGTGGCGGTCAGGCGGCGGCGGGTCCGGGCACGGGAAGGCGGACCGCAAACTCGGTCCTGCCTGGCCGGGACACCAGTTCCACCGTGCCTCCGTGGGCCATGACGATGGATTCGACGATGGACAGGCCCAGGCCCGACGAGCCTTCTGAGCCTGAGCGGGCGGCGTCGGCCCGGGTGAAGCGCGAAAAGATGTTGCCCTGGAATTCGGCGGGGATGCCGGGCCCGTCGTCGGTAACCGTCACCACCACGCTCCCATCGGCCGAGCGCATCAACCCGGTGGTTACGGTGGTGCCGGCCGGTGTGTGCTTCCGGGCGTTGGACAGCAGGTTGGCCAGCACCTGGTGCAGCTGGGTGGCATCCCCGCGGACCGTGACGGGCTCGTCGGGCAGCGTCAGCTGCCACGTGTGGTCCGGGGCCATGACCTTTTCATCGCTGACGGTTTCCACCACCAGCTGGGTAAGGTCCACATCGGTGGTTTCGGTTGCCTTGCCCTCATCAAGCCTGGCCAGCAGGAGCAGGTCCTCCACCAGCGCGGTCATGCGCTCGGACTGGCTTTGGACGCGGCCCAGTGACTTCCGGCCGTCCTCGGTAAAGGTCTCGGTCATGCGCATCAGCTCGGTGTACCCGCGGATGGCGGTCAGGGGCGTCCTGAGCTCATGGGAAGCGTCCGCAACGAACTGGCGCACCTTCATCTCGCTGCGCTGCCGGGCTTCCAGGGCGCTGGAGACGTTGTCCAGCATCAGGTTCAGGGCATGGCCCACGCTGCCCACCTCGGTGGTGGGATGCGCTGCGGACGGCGGTACGCGCACGGCAAGCGCCACCTCGCCGGCGTCGAGGGGCAGTTTGGAGACCTTGGTGGCGACGTCGGACAGCTGTTCCAGCGGACGCATGGTCCGGCGGATCAAGGCAGTGCCCGCAAGCCCGATCACGACCAGGCCGCCCAGTGACACCAGCACCATCGTGAGCACCAGCGAGGCCTCGGTGCTTTGTTTCGTTGCCAGCGGCAGGCCGGTGATCACCACGTCGCCGTAAGGGGTGGCCGTGGCCATCAGCCGGTAATCGCCGTTGGACAGCTTGCGGTCCACGGGAAGGCCATTGCGGGGCAACGCCTGCAGGGTGGCCACATCGGCGGAAGTCAGCGCCGTGCGGGTGGCATCGGAAGACAGGAAGCCCGCCTCCCGGCTGACCTGGCCGCCCACCACCCGTGCGTTGAGCGTCCCCACACTCTGGCCCCGGGCATCGAGGGGGTCCGGTCGGCCGGACGGGTTGCCCTCCGGCGGCCGTCCGCGGGAGGCCAGCATCAGCTGCGAGTCCAGCTGGTTGGTCAGGACCACATCCATGGAGGCGTAGCTGACCACGCCGATGGCGCTGGAGATGGCCACCAGGAGCGCCATGGAGAGCAGGATCAGGCGGGTGCGGAGGTGCCAGGTGGACGGGTTGAACCAGGACCGGCCGGTGGGCCGGGGGACACCGGAAAGGGACACGCGTTTCCTTTGGCTAGTCTGCGGGCTTGATGACGTAGCCTGCTCCGCGCACGGTGTGGATCATCGGCGGATGGTTGGCTTCGATCTTCTTGCGCAGGTAGGAAATGTACAGTTCCACGATGTTCGCCTGGCCGCCGAAGTCGTAATCCCAGACGTGGTCCAGGATCTGGGCCTTGCTGACCACGCGCTTGGGGTTTTCCATCAGGTACCGGAGGAGCTCGAACTGTGTTGCCGTCAGCTGGATCCCTTCCCCGGCACGGGTGACTTCACGGGTGTCCACATTGAGCACCAGGTCGCCGACCACCAGTTCGGCAGTGTCCATGGCGGCCACGCCGGAACGCTGCACCAGCCGGTGCAGGCGCAGCAGGACTTCCTCCATGCTGAAGGGCTTGGTGACGTAGTCGTCCCCGCCGGCGGCCAGTCCCACAATGCGGTCCTGGACGTCGTCTTTGGCCGTCAGGAAGAGCGCAGGCACCTCCGGCGCAAAGGCGCGGATCCTGCCCAGCAGCTCCACGCCGTCGAACCCCGGCAGCATGACGTCCAGCACCAGGACATCCGGGTGGAAGTCCTTGGCGAGCTTGACGGCAGTGGGACCGTCGGCTGCCACGGCCACAGACCAGCCCGCCATGCGCAGGCCCATGCTCATGAGCTCGGACAGGCTCGGCTCGTCATCCACCACCAGGGCACGGATCGGCGACCCGTCCGGGTGGGTGAGCTGGGGAAGGTTGTTGGTCATGGAGTGCGGGGATGCCATGGGACAACTCTCCGATCTGTCGGTTTGCCGACGCTTTGCCGTTGCTGTGCTCCAGCTGTGAGGTCCAGCCTAGCCACCTGAACCCAACGCAAGCTCTGCCCTGGGGATGCGGCCCCGAAGGTCACAGGCAGGCTTGGCCTGCCGCACAGCCGCCGCACAGCATGGCGGCAGACCCTGTTGGAACAACAGCATCACCACCATCAGTTTCAACTTCTTGGAGAAAGCCATGGATCAGCAAGACGACCGCGCCGTCCCCGGGGCATCGGGGCAACCCGGCTCCTCAGGACGCACGCCCCAGCCGGCTCCAGTCTGGGGCGGGGCAGCCGACGGCACCGACCGGGACGGGGCAGCCACAGGATGGGGTGTCCCCGCAGGCAGTACCAGCGGCCGCGGGGAGCCAGCCCGGTCACCCCAGGGGCAGCCTGTGCAGGGTTGGGGTTCATCCGCTTCCGCTGCGCCTTCCGCAGGCTGGGGTACGACGGCGGCACCTGGCCAGGTGCCAAACGCCGGCGGTGGGTGGGGCGCGCCGCAGCCGTACGCCTCCGGCACGTCTTCCCGTTCCGGGAAAGGAAACTGGACCGCGAAGAAAGGCCTGTTGGTAGGCGGCGTGGCGGTGGTTGTGGGCGCCGCGGCCGGTGCCGGCGCCTACGCTGCCGGAAACGGTGCCACTGCGGCGTCGAACAACGGCCAGGGCACAGGTGCCGCGGGCCAGTTGGGCCCGGGAGGACAAAGCGGCATGACCGGACAGGGCGGCATGATGGGCCCCGGCGGCCAAAGCGGCATGGACGGCGGCATGGGCATGGACGGCGGAATGGGCATGGACGGCGGCCCCAGTGGCCTGGGGATGGGAGCGGCCGGCCTGAACGCTGCCGTCCACTCCGAATACGTGGTCCTCCAGGATTCGAACTACGTGACCATGGCGGGCCAGACAGGCACGGTCACGGAGGTTTCCGCGACCTCCCTGACCGTCAAGAGCGGGGACGGCTTCTCCCGCACCTATGCGGTCGGTTCCGGCGTGCAGGTCACGCAGGGAATGCGGCAGCGGGGCAGTGCATCCACCAGCAGCACGCTCAGCATGTCCAACGTGACCACGGGAGCGGGCGTCCGGGTGACGGCCGTGAAGGATTCGGACACCTACACCGCCCAGACCATCCAGCTGGCAACATCCGGCATGGCAACCACTCCGGGCTCCGGAGCAAGCAGTAACTGACACGCAAAGACGAACGGGGCAAACCATGTGGGGCCGGGCACCCGACGGTCCCGCGGCAAAAAAATTCGGGAAGAGAGGGAATGTCGGCTGGACAGGAGAGGGGCCTGTCCAGCCGATTCTATGTCAAACGGTTGAATTTCAGAGAGATTCGGTCAAATCTGATTCGAGCGAATAATGTTCTCAAAACGGCTAGATAGAAGGCCCTTCATCGGATAAGCATCAAAAATAAATCCCTCTTCCGAAATAGTGATCTACCGCACAATTCTGCGTTTCGTCTCACAATGCGGACGATTTGGTCCATTGTTACTTGCAAGTTGGCATTGTTACGCTGCACACTTCCAATGTGAACAAGAACTCAACAGCACCTGCAGCCGCAGAATATTGGCCCAGCACATCCGCTGCTGCCGACATGCGCTGTTGTCGAATGCACGCCTGACCTTCCCACCCAACGAAGTTCTTAGGCATTCGCCCCCAAGCCCAGCGTCGGGCGCCCATCCCCGGTTCCTGTGACGGGGAAGCCAGCATTCGAGCCGCGAAAACGGCCATTTCACATTGAGGTAAGCATTTCATGTCAGTTGCATCCGGATACGTCCACATCTCAGTCCGTAACGCCGCCAAGGCAGGCCAGCCCTCCGGCCTTCGTCCCGGTTTCGGCCCGCGCCCGGCACTCGCTCCCTCCACTCCCGGAAGCAGCTTCCCCGGCCAGGGTTTCGCCCCGCAGGGATACAACCCCAACTCATACGGGCAGCTCCGCGCCGTACATCCCGCAGACTCCGCGCCGGTGACCGCTCCCACCCCCGTCGTGGCCGGCGCCAACCAGGTCCGCCCTGTCGCCAACGAGAACGTCGCCCGCGGATTCGTCCTCTACATGGGCATCGACGAGGAGACCGCGGCAGCAGCCGGAACCTCCATCGCCAAGCTCGCGCAGGAAATCCGCGCATACGCCCAGTCGCTGGTCTCCGGCGCCGAAAGCTACGCCGCCGTCGCAGTAGCCCCGGCCGGCACCCCCGGTTCCGCTCTCGACGTCGTCCGTTCCACCTTCGGCGACCCCACCGTGAACTCCCGCCAGCGCTCGGAAACCCCGCGCCCTGCCCAGCCGCAGGAACCCCGCCCCTCCGGCGTGCTCATCGACCTCGCCCGCCGCGAAGTCCACCTCGACGGCGAATCCCTGAACCTGACGTTCAAGGAGTTCGAACTCCTCAACTACCTCGTCGAAAACGGAACCCGCACCGTGGGCCGTGACGAACTGCTCGAAGGTCTCTGGCGCAACGCCGAAGAGGTTCCCAACGAGCGCACCATCGACGTCCACATCCGCCGCCTCCGCTCCAAACTGGGCCGCCTCGCCAACACCGTCCGCACCGTCCGCGGCCAGGGCTACCGGTTCTACGAGCACCCGGAAGTTGTTGTCTGGGCCGCTCCGGAGTACTCGATCTAGTTCCTCTGTACGGGAGGCGCCCGCCCTCTGGGGGTCCTTGTGTCACTGTGGGCATGCTTTGGTGCGGTTCTCTGTTGCTGAGGCCTGTATTTGCGGGCGCCCTCTGCTTTTGCTGGGGCTAGGCTTGGGCCATGAGTTCGCACCATGTCCGACGCCTTGTGATCATGCGCCACGCCAAGGCCGACTGGCCCGGCGGGGTGGCCGACCATGAGCGGCCGCTCGAGGAGCGCGGGCACCGGGAGGCGCCGCTGGCCGGCCGCTGGCTGCTCAAGCACAACATCGTCCCGGACTTCATCCTGTGCTCCAGCGCGCTCCGCACGCGGCAGACCTGCACCTGGGTCTGCTCCGAACTCGGCGACAAAGCGCCGACGCCCAAGCTGGAAGACGGCCTGTATGCGGCCTCGGCCCTCCGCATGCTCACCGTGGTCAACCACGTGCCGGACACCGTGACCACCCTGATGGTGATCGCGCACCTGCCCGGCGTGCAGGACCTGGCCATGCACCTCGCCTCCCGCGACTCCGACCACGATGCCTACATGGACGCCGCCACCCGCTTTCCCACCAATGCGCTTACCGTCCTGGAGACGGAGAAGACGTGGGCGGAACTCGATGGGCAGGATGCCCGGATCACCCGCTTCAAGGTGCCCCGGGCCCACTAGCCCCAGCCTCACCAGCTACCGGGCCCACTGGCTCCCAGCCTCACCGGCTCCTGGCCCATCCGCCGCGATGCCGCGCAGCAGCGCCGCGACGTGCCTGATGCCCGGACTGGCCGTCATGGTCCTGCGATAGACCAACCCCACCTGCCGCGCCTGGACCGGATTGACCACTGGAATTGCGACGACGTCCGGAGGCAGCGCCGGGCGTCCCAGCCGGGGCACCAGTGCAACCGCCACGCCCTGCTCCACGAAAGCGATGTGCGTGGCAAAATCAGGATCGTAAACCCTGATGTCCGGAACCCGGCCCAGGTCGGCGAAGATCCGCAGGAGCGCTTCGTTGCAGATCGCGCCGGCCGGCGTACTGATCCAGCGCTCGTCGACAAGCTGGGCAGGGTCAACTTCCGCCCTAAGCGCGAGTGGATGCCCGCGGTGGACCAGGACATCGGCCACGTCCTCGCACAGCCACTCCAGCGCCAGGTGCTCAGGGATCACCAGCGGCACGGAGTTCCAGTTGTGCACCAGGCCCAGGTCGGCTTCGCCGTTGGCTACCCTGGCCACGGCCTCGCGCGGGTCCTCCGCCAGGACGGAAATGTCGAGCGCCGCCCCCGACTGCCCAACCTGGGCCAGCAGAGGCCCCACCAGTCCACGGCAGGCAGTGGAAAACGAAACGATGCGGAGGCTGCCGCTGGGCTTCGCCGGGTCTGCCAGCAGCGTGGACTCCAACTCCTCCAGCTCTGCCAGGATGCGCCGCCCGTAAGCCGCCAGGGCCAGCCCCGCTCGGTGAGCAGAACCCCGCGGCCGCGGCGTTCCAGGACAGCGAAGCCGCCCTCTTTCTCCAACTTCTTCACCTGCTGGGACACGGCGGACGGGCTGAATCCCATGGCTTCCGCCGCCGCAATAACCGTCCCGTGCTGCTCGATTGCCGCAAGGGCGCGCAGCGACCCGATGTCGATCATGAAGAAAAAGTACACGATTCAGTGCTGAATTACGCGCTGGTGCTTCATTGATACCTCTGCCAGAGTGGGAGCGTGAGCCTGCGCGAATCCCTCCTTGCCGTCCTTGTAGCCCTGCTGTGGGGCCTGAATTTCGTGGCCATCGACATCGGGCTCCACGCCGGCGGCCGGAATTTTCCCCGTTGCTGTTCGTCGCGCTGCGTTTCGTCCTGGTGGTTGTCCCCTGGATCTTCTTCGTCAGGAAGCCGGACGTGGGCTGGAAGGCCATTATCGGCGTCGGACTTTTCATGAGCGCCGGCCAGTTCGGCCTTCTGTACCTTGCCATGGCGCTTGGCATGCCGGCCGGTCTTGCCTCGCTGGTGCTTCAGGCACAGGTGCTCCTGACCGTCCTGCTCGCCGCCGGGTTCCTGCATGAACGGCCCAGCGCACGCCAGCTCGCGGGTGTCGTGCTGGGGGTAGCAGGACTCGCCCTCGTGGCCGTGGGACGAAGCGCCGTGGCACCGCTCCTGCCGCTGGTCATCGTCCTGGCGGCGGCACTGTCCTGGGCAGCCGGAAACGTCATTGCCCGGAAGGCCAGGGCTGCCTCCGGCCTGGGGCTGGTTGTCTGGTCCGGAGCTGTGGTGCCACTGCCGCTGGGGGCGTTGTCGCTGGTGGTTGACGGGCCGGGCGCCGTGTGGGACTCGCTGTCCAATCTCCAGGGGCCAACCATGCTCAGCGCCCTCTACACCGCTGTTTTCGCCTCACTGGTGGGCTACGGAATCTGGAACCGGCTCCTGGCCAGCCACCCGTCGTCGGCTGTTGTTCCGTTCACCTTGCTGGTCCCCGTGGTGGGCATGAGTGCTGCATGGCTGGTGCTCGGGGAAGTGCCGTCGCCAACGGAGCTGGCGGGCGGGCTGCTCCTCCTGGGCGGGGTGGCGACGGCGGTGCTCACCGGTGCAGGCAGGCGGCGTCAGCGTCGGGAAGCGGAGCCGCTCCCGGACCTGGGTGCCGGCCTGGCTGAGGGGGAGGCGGACGACGACGGGCGCCTGGCTGCGGTCGAAGAGCCGCCGGACGGACTACGGGTGACGGAGGCCCGCTGAGGGGCGGAGGCCTGGTTGCCGGAGCGCGCGGAGGGGCGCGTTGCCTGGGGACTTCCGCGCCTGGCGGAGGAAGGCCTGCGGGCCGGCATTGTCTGGCCCCTTCCCGGCCATAATGCACCCAGGAAGAGGATCCCGAACGTTCCGGCAAGGGCGCAGGCGGCACCCAGGAAATAGTTGTCGGGGTCGTCCGTGGGGAGTGGGGTGCCCAGGAATGAGGACTGGCCGCTGAACGCCAGCTCCCACGTGCTGACGAACGCCAGGGAGAAGCCGAGTGCCAGGGCGGTCCCGGCGCCCGCGGACAGCAGGGCAAACCGCCGCCGCCTGACCAGGATCTCGGCAAGCGCGCCGAGGTAGGCCAGCCCCAGGACGCCCAGGAAAGCCAGGAAGACCGGTTCGGCCAGTGTCATCGCCGTGAGTACCAGCAGCCCCGCAGCGACGACGCCGCAGATGACCGCGAACTTTCCGCTCTTCCCCGTATGGCGCATGTGCTCCATCATCCCCGAGGAGCCGGCTCCTTGAGGAGGTAGCCGCGCATGATGGCCATGATTGCTGCAACACTTTGGTCACGGGTGCGCTCGGGGTTGTAGGTCTGCCGGTCCAGGCCCACCACGAAGCAGGCCCCAAAGATGGCCGTCTCCAGGCTGCCCCGGGACACCGATTCGTCCACGGGATAGGCCTTGGCCACCCTCTCCACGGCCTGGCCAATGACCTCCAGGAGCTCGCGGCGCAGGACCGAGAAGGTGCCCTGCCATTCGCTGGGGATCCGCCAGTTCTCGCTGACCCACAGGCGGGCGAAGGAAGGGTACTCGGCCATGAAATCCATGGCCTGGCCGATCATCGCTTCCATGGCCAGCAAGGGGTCCCGGCCGGTGCCTTCGCTGTCCGCGGCCTCGAGCAGCTGCGCCTTGAGGATGTCCACACCGTGCCGCAGAAGCTGCGCGATCAGCTCCGATTTGCTGCCGAAGTTGTAGTAGACGGTGCCCTTGGAGACCCCGGCCGCCGCTGCGATCTCATCCACCGTGACACTGGCCGCGCCGCGCTCGCCGATCAGCTCCATGGAGGCATCGAACAGTTTCTGGCGGGTGGCGTTGGTGCGGGCGGGCCGGAGCCCTTGCCCGCGGCCGTGGGTTCGGTGCTCATACCGCGATCTCCGGTTTCAGTGTCTTGAGCGTCCAGTATTTGTTCTTGCGTACTGCGAGGGTGGACATGGCCGCCCCCAGCAGGGTGTAGCCCAGCAGGCCCGCCAGCGTGGGGGCAATCATGGACAGGTCACCGCCGTAAATCAGGTGCCGCATCCCGGTCACCACGTAACCCATGGGCAGGACCTGGTGCACCACGTGCAGCGGCTGCGGGGTGGTCTGCCACGGGAACGTGCCGCCGGATGACACCAGCTGCAGGACCAGCAGGATGAGCACCACCAGCTTGCCCGGCGAACCCAGCAGCGCCACCACACCCTGGATGAGCGCGCTGAACGCCATGGCAGCGGCGAGCATGAACAGCCACATCAGGACCGGGTGCGCCGGGTCCAGGCCCAGGGCTACGTCCACCACCAGGGTCAGCAGCGACGCCTGCACCACCGAGACCAGCAGGAAGGAAGCCAGCCGCCCAACGCGACCTTCCACGACGGCGCGTTGGAGGCCAGTGCCCGCTGGGTGATGGGGCGCATGGCCTGGACCAGCATGAAGATCCCGATCCACAGGGCGAGCGTGAGGAAGAACGGCGCCAGCCCCGCACCGTACGATCCGGCCTTGGCCTGCGAGACGTTGCTGACCGCCACAGGGTCGGCCATGACCTGGGACAGGTTGCTCTTCTGGGCATCGTCCGGGTTGGGGACCTGGCCGGCGCCCTTCCCGATCTCGTCGGCGAGAGTACCGGACCCCGTCGCGGCCTGGGCCGCTCCGTCGGACACCTGCGCCGCCCCCGCATCCACCTTCCGTGCTCCGTCCGCAAGGCCGGCGGCACCGTCGACGGCGGACTGCTCACCGGCTGCCAGCGCGGCAGCGCCCGTGTGCAGCTGGTCAGCCCCTGCCGAGGCCTGCGCGATCGCGTCCCTGAGGGCCGGCATCCCGGCTGCCAGCTGGGCTGCGCCGACACTGACCGCCTCGGAACCGCTGGCCAGCTGCTGGACCTGGGCCGCATCCGTCTGGATCCTGCTTTTGGCCGCTGCCACGGGGCTGGATGCCGCGGCGGCGTCGAAATCCGCCAGCACCTTGTCCGCCTGCTCCTGCGTCAGGACGCCCGAGGCGACGAGCCTGCTGTTGGACTCCACCACCCGGGAGCGCAGTCCCTGGTCCGCTGCCTCCAGCTGCGCCGCCACATCCTGGACCTTGGCGTTCAACTGGGCGTTCCCGGCAGCCACCTGGGCGGCGCCGGACGCGAGGGTCTGGGTATCGGTTGGCAGGGTGGCCGTCTTGTCCTTCAGGACTGACAGTCCGCTGCTGAGCTGCCCCGCGCCGTCGGTCAGCTGGTTGGCGCCGTCCCGCAGCTTCAGCTGGCCGGCGTACAACTGGTCCGCCCCGCTGCTCAGGGCCGAGGTCCCCTCGTGGAGGGTGACCGTTCCGTCCCTGAGCGTGGCCACGCCGTCTGCCAGCCGGGTGGCACCGTCCGCGGCCTGGACCATCTTGGAGTGGATGGTGCCGAACCCGGTGAGCAGCTGGTTGGCGGTCTCCTCACCCACCTCCTTGGCGACACTGGAGTGCACGGCAGTGGTCAGCTTGTCCACGATCGTGCTCAGGAGGTAGTTGTTGGCGTCGTTCGTGGTCACGTTCAACATGGCCTGGCTGGCCGAGTCGAAGCTGCCGGGCGATACCAGGTTGGCCGAAAAGTCCTTGGGGATCTTCAGTGCGAAGGCGTACTGCCCGCTGCTCACGCCCGCGTCGGCCTCCGTGGAGCTGGCCACCGGCACCCAGTGGAAGACATTGCCTTCCACCAGGCTGTCCGCCACTTTTGTTCCGGCCTCAAGCCGGCTGCCGTCCGCCGTGGTTGCGCCCGCATCCTCCACCACCAGGGCTGCGTCCAGGTTGTTGAGGTGGCCGTACGGATCCCAGTTCGCGTAGAGGTACACCGCGCCGTAGAGGAGGGGGACCATGGTCAGCGCCAGAATGGTCAGCTTGGGGAGCAGGCCGCCGGTCATGCGCTTGAGTTCGGAGCGGGCCAGCCGCAGGACAGTCACTTGGCAACCTCTGTTTCGAGTGGGGTTTCCTGGTTTTCCGGGTCCGGCCCGGCTTCCGCGGCAGGGGCCGGCTCCGGGGCGGCGTTGCCGATGGCGGCGACGGGCCCGTCCCATGAGCCGGGGACTGCGCTGACGGCCGCAACGACGGCAAGCGGCCGCCCGCCGTCG
The DNA here is from genome assembly GCF_026723805.1 of Arthrobacter sp. FX8. Classification (NCBI taxonomy): domain Bacteria; kingdom Bacillati; phylum Actinomycetota; class Actinomycetes; order Micrococcales; family Micrococcaceae; genus Arthrobacter; species Arthrobacter sp. FX8. Next base: position 39,873 of record NZ_CP113505.1, read on the forward strand.
TACGCCAGCTGCTGCAGGCGCGGCAGCCAGGTGAGCTCATCTGCACTGTGGCGGTCCGGGGAATCCACCACCAGCAGGTCCGTGCGGGGGTTGACCAGGGCCAGCGCCGTGAGGAGTTCGAGCCGCCGGCGGGGCTCAAGCTGTTCCGTCCAGAGGCCCGCGATGTCCTCGAACCGGTTGACCTTGAGCCACGGGCCGCTGAGCAATGCCCCACGGTAGCGCCGGGGTATCAGAGCCAGGTCCTCGGTCACCAGGTCGCGGACGCTGAGGTGTTCTTCAGGTTCATTGACGCCGGGGGAGTCCACCAGGGCCGCTGCCAGGCGGAGCTGCTTGGTCCGGGGACTGTTGTCCCAGCCGACCTGGCCGCCCGAAGCCTTCATCCTCCCGCTGAGCAGGAGGGACAAAGCGGTGCGCTGGTCCTGGCGGTCACCGGTAACGAGCAGCAGTTCGCCGCGGCCCACGGCCAGCGAGGTTGGCGGAAGCAGCGGGTCCCGGCGTCCTTTGGCATGGAGCTGGAGTGCTGAGAGCAAGGCTTGCCTTTCGCAGGAATGGTCTGCATCAAGGCTAACCGAACTGACTGGTCAGTTCAAATAAGTGTCACAGGCCGTACTTCTCCAGCAGCCGGAGCCACACCTCACTGATGGTGGGGTAGGAGGGGACGGCATGCCACAGGCGGTCCAGCGGCACCTCGCCCACCACGGCGATCGTGGCCGCGTGCAGCAGTTCCGCCACGTCCGGGCCGGCGAACGTTGCGCCAAGGAGGACCCGTCGGTCTTCATCAACCACCAGTTGGGCCCAGCCTTCGTAGTTCTCCGAATGGAGCGACGATCCGGCCACCTGGATGGGCAGCTCCACCGAGGACGCGTTGTACCCGTCCTTCCTGGCCGCCTGCAGGGTGCGTCCCACGCTGGCCAGCTCGGGGTCCGTGAAGACGACGCTGGGCACGGCGTGCTGGTTGGCCGTCTGGGCGAAGCGGGTCCACTCGCCGGGCGTGCCCTTGAGCTCGCCCCTGGCCCGTGCAGCAATGGCGTCAGCGGTGGCCCGCGCCTCGTACTTGCCCTGGTGGGTGAAAAGGTTATGGCCGGCGGCGTCTCCCACCGCGTACAGCCAGGGTTCGTCACCGGGGGTTCCCTGGACCAGGCCGGAGGTGTCCGTGGTGAGCGAAAGGTGCCCGGAGCCGTCCGGCTCGAACCCGACGCTCTCCAGGCCCAGGCCTTCGAGGGCCGGATGCCGGCCCGTTGAGACCAGGACCTTCTCGGCCGTGACGTCGGTTCCGTCGCCCAGGCTGACGGTGAGGGTGCCGTCGCCGTTCTCGCTGACGCGCTTGGTGGCGGTGTTCAAGCGGAGTTCGACGCCGTCCGCGCGCAGTCCTGCCGCAACCAGTGCCGCGGCCTCCTCCGGAAAGTTGCCCAGCAGCCCGCTGCGCGCCACCAGGGTCACGCTGGAGCCCAGGCGGGCGAAGGCCTGGGCCAGTTCGGCGCCGGCCACGCCGCCGCCCAATACTGCCAGGCGCTCCGGAACCTCGGCCGCCGATGTGGCTTCACGGGTTCCCCAGACCTGTACATCCTGCAGACCGTCGATGGGCGGGGTGTTGGGGGTGGAGCCGGTGGCGAGTACTACGGCATGCCGCGCCCGCAGCAGGTGGCGGGTACCGTCCAGGCCTGCCACCTCCACCGCCCTGGGGGCGGTCAGCCATGCATGGCCGCGCACCAGGTCGATGCCGGTGTCCTCCACCCATGAGACCTGGCTGTCGTCCTGCCAGTTGGAGGTGAAATAGTTTCGGCGTTCCAGGACGGCCGCGGCATCGAGGGTACGGGTGACTGCTTCCTTGGCGCCCGGCGTCGTCTGTGCTCCGTGCAGCGCGGTGCCGGGCCGCAGGAGTGCCTTCGATGGCATGCAGGCCCAGTAGGAGCATTCGCCGCCCACCAGTTCCGCTTCCACGAGCACGGCGGTGAGCCCGCCCTCCACAACGCGGCCGGCCACGTTTTCCCCACGGCGCCTGCGCCGATAACAACAACATCAAATTCGCGCTCAGCGGCGTCGGGCATCATGTGCAAAGCCTAGCCGGGGATCACGGGCCTGGCTGCACAAAAGGTCCGCACCGGCGAGCCGGTGCGGACCTTGTTGGTGCGCCCAAAGGGATTCGAACCCCTGACCTTCTGTTCCGTAGACAGACGCTCTATCCAGCTGAGCTATGGGCGCATTCCGTGTCCCGGGAGAAGAACCGCTCTCCCCGAACCTCGAATTACTTTACGCGAGCAGGGCCCGTAGTGCCAAATCGAACCGACTGTAATCTCCGCAACTAGACCGGTATAGGTGACCTTTGTCACTTAATCGGCTTTTTTGCGGGAATAATTCCTTGATTTTCCGCGGAATTCACATTTGGTGACCGGAGATGTCAGTCAAGCTCCCCAAAAACTCCACTGGTCCGGACCATAGCATTTAGCTCACACCGATGAACCCGAGGAAGGGAACTGCAATGGGCGATCTGGCGCAGAAGCCGCTGCTTGAGAAAGCACCCACCACACATGCCGGCCTGCTGGCATGGGTCGAAGAGGTTGCTGAGCTTACGCAGCCGGACCGCATTTACTGGGTTGACGGGTCCGAAGAGGAAAACACCCGCCTTACCGACGAGCTTGTTGCTGCCGGCACCCTGACCAGGCTCAACCAGGACCTCTTCCCGAACTCCTTCGCTGCGTTCTCCGATCCCGCTGACGTCGCCCGCGTCGAGGAACAGACCTTCATCTGCTCGGAAAACCGGCGTGACGCCGGCTTCACCAATAACTGGATGGAACCGCGGGAGATGAAGGAGAAGCTGCGCGGGCTGTTCGCCGGTTCCATGCGCGGCCGCACCATGTACGTCATCCCGTTCGTCATGGGCCACCTCGACGCAGAGGACCCCAAGTTCGGCGTGGAAATCACCGACAGTGCCTACGTTGTCGCTTCCATGCGCATCATGGCGAACATCGGCACCGAGGTCCTGGACAGGATCACGGCCACCAACGCCTTCTTCGTTCCGGCCCTGCACTCCCTCGGCGCACCGCTGGCCCCCGGCCAGGACGACGTGCCGTGGCCCTGCAACCCGGACAAATGGATTGTCCACTTCCCCGAAGAGCGCTCCATCTGGTCCTTTGGCTCCGGCTACGGCGGCAACGCCCTCCTTGGGAAGAAGTGCTACGCCCTGCGCATCGCCTCGGTCATGGCGCGTGACGAGGGCTGGCTGGCCGAGCACATGCTCATCCTCAAGCTCACCTCGCCGGAGAAGAAGTCGTACTACATGTCCGCGGCCTTCCCCTCGGCCTGCGGCAAGACCAACCTTGCCCTGCTCGACCCCACCATTGAAGGCTGGGAAGTCGAAACCCTTGGCGACGACATCACCTGGATGCGGATCGGCAAGGAAGGCGAGCTGCGCGCCACCAACCCGGAGGCCGGCCTCTTCGGCGTAGCCCCCGGCACCGGCTGGGGCACCAACCCGAACGCCATGCGCGCCATTGCCAAGGGCCACAGCATCTTCACCAACGTGGCATTGACCGACGACGGCGGCGTCTGGTGGGAGGGCATGACGGACGAGGTTCCGGCGCACCTGACCGACTGGCAGGGCAACTCCTGGACCCCAGATTCGGGCCGTCCCGCCGCCCACCCGAACTCCCGGTTCTGCACCCCCATCTCGCAGGTGGACATGCTCGCCGAGGAATACTACAGCCCGGAAGGCGTGGAGCTCTCGGCCATCCTGTTCGGCGGCCGCCGCAAGACCACCGTTCCCCTGGTCACCGAGGCACGCAGCTGGACCAACGGCATCTTCATGGGGTCCACCCTTTCCTCCGAAACCACGGCCGCAGCCGCCGGACAGGTCGGCGTGCTCCGCCGCGACCCGATGGCCATGCTGCCCTTCATCGGTTACGACGCCGGCGACTACCTGAAGCACTGGATCAGCGTCTCCGGGAAGGCCAACCCCGAACGCCTGCCGCACATCTTCCTGGTGAACTGGTTCCGCCGCACCGCCGACGGTGGATTTGCCTGGCCCGGCTTCGGCGACAACGCCCGCGTCCTGAAGTGGGCCATCGAGCGGATCGAAGGGAAGGCGGACGCCGTCGAAACACCCATCGGCTTCGTGCCCGCCGGCCATTCACTTGACCTCACCGGCCTTGACCTGACCCACGCCCACGTGGAGGACGCTGTCCGCGTGGACCGCGGGGAATGGGACGCCGAGCTGGCCTCCATCGAGGAGTGGTACGCCAAGTTCGGGGATTCACTCCCGGATGCCCTGCGTGCCGAGCTCGCTTCCCTCAAGGAACGCATGGCCAAGCACTAGTCACTGCTGAAGCCACGACGGCGGCCCCGCACCTTATTCGAAAAGGTGCGGGGCCGCCGTCGTTGGATGGCTGTTTCAGCTGGCGAGCCAGATGTCCGGGCCGAAGACCTCGTAGTGGATCTTGGTGGCCGGGATGCCGGCGTTGATGGCCTCGTTGCGGATGTTCTTCATGAACGGCAGGGGGCCGCAGAGGTAGAGGGAGGCGTCCGCCGGAAGGTCCACTTCGCGCAGGGACATGAACCCTTCCCGGGCGCCCTCCACCGGCTTCTCCAGCCACAGCTGGAGTTCCGCGCCGTCCAGGCGCTCGACGTCGTCCGTCATCTGGCTGCGCAGGGCCCAGCTGTCCAGGGTGCTTTCGGCATGCAGCACCAGGACCTGCCGGTCGGAGCCTGATTCGGCGAGGGAGCGGAGGATGGAGGCGGTGGGCGTGCAGCCGATGCCGGCGGAGGCGAGGACCACGGGGCCGTCGCCCTCCTTGAGCGTGATCTCGCCGTAGGGGTTGGAGATCTCGACGACGTCGCCCACCTGGACGGTATGGTGCAGGACGGGGGAGACCTCGCCGCCGTCGTCCAGCTTGGTGGTGAAGATGCGGCTGGTGCCTGCATCGCCGGAGAGGGAGTACTGGCGGACCTGGCGCAGCCCGTCCGGGAGGGCCACCTTGACGCTGATGTACTGGCCGGGCAGGGCGGGGGTGACGGGGGTGTCGTCGGCCGGCTCCAGGGTGAAGGTCATGGACCCGGTTCCTGCCGGTGCCTTGGCTGCCACCCGCCAGGGCGTCCACATTTTGTCGTTGGCCTGCGCGGCGTAGAGGCCCTTTTCGAGCTTGATCAGGGCGTCCGCCATCAGCCAGTACACCTCGGTCCAGGCTTCGGCGATTTCAGGAGTGATCACCTCGGCCAGGTCCTCGGCGATGGCGGCGAACAGGTGCTCGTAGACCACCTGGTACTGCGGCTCCGTGATGCCCAGGGAGGCGTGCCGGTGCGCGATGCGCGAAAGGACAGTTTCCGGCAGGGTGCCCGGGTTGTTCACCAGATGGGTGGCGAAGGCGGCGATGCTCCCGGCGAGGGCCTGCTGCTGGTTGCCGGAGCGCTGGTTGGAGCGGCTGAACAGGCCATCCATCAGTTCGGGGTGCGCCGCGAACAGGCGGGCGTAGAAGTTGGGGGTGATGGATCCGATCCGGGAACCGACCAGCGGCAGGGTGGCCTCAATGACGGGGCGGGACTTGTCCGAGAGCATCTGAACTCCTGAGGTAGTGGCCGGGGCCTTCGTCCGGCCGGAGGAAAACTCATATTTGAAATACGAGTATTTCTGCCTCAGTTCTACACCTTGTAGAAGTTTGAAATCAAACCGGGAGCCTGCGCTCGGATAGTCGGTTCAAAGCCCCGGGCGGAGGCCGATCATCTGGAAGACCGGAGCCATTTGCCGGGCCTGGGGGAGTTCCGCGATCACCACGGAGTCCAGCTCCGCATAGAAGGCTTCGCGGGCGCGGGCCAGTGCGCCGCGCAGTTTGCACTCGTTAATGAGCGGGCAGTTGCCGCCAGGCGCAACACAATCGGCAGGATCGGTGCGGGTATCAAGCTGCCGCAGGATCTGGCCCACGGAGGCGATTCGGCCCGCATGGCTGAGCCGGGAACCGCCGGACCGGCCCCGGACAACCTCAATCAGGCCCATGCTCCGCAGTTTGGCCATGGCCTTGCTGACATGGTTGTAGGGTGTGCCCACCGCGTCCGCGATGCTCTGGGTGGTGAGCAGCGTGCCGTCCGGAACGGCTGCGAGCACCATGAGTGCTCGCAGGCTGACGTCAGCGAAGGCATTGATCTTCATGGCTGCGGGTCCGGTCTAGTCCACCCAGATCGCAGGCTCGCTGGCGTCCGCGCCCAGTTCGCCGAACTCCCAGGACTGTGTGGTTGCGTTGGCGGAGTATGGCAGCACGGCCGCAAACAGGGATCCGTCGCGGTGTTCGGCGGCCACATGGATGGCGTCCGAATCCTCCTCCACCAGCAGGATGTCGCAGACCACCGCGGCGGCGCGGAAATCGTCCCGGTTCTGGCGGAGGAGGGCCTGAAGGTCGTGGATCATGGCATCCGCGTCGAAATCCCCGTCCGCGCCGTCGGCGGCATCAGCAGGCGAGACGGCCACCAGCCGCACCTCGCCGTCGTTCTGGACTGTCAGCGCGAAAGGCGCGAAACCGCCGTTGCGCTGGAGCTGCTCCTGGGCCGCGCTGACGCCCGTGCCCAGGAGGTTCTCCAGGTCAGTTGCCGTGGCCTCGGAGACGGAATCGCGCCAGCTTTCCTGCCCGTCGGTTCCGCCCGCTGCCTGCCCCGTGTGGTCAGCCATCCGCTGCTAGGCCCGCACCAGGGACAGGACGCGGTCGCGGATGCGTTCCATGGTGGCCCGGTCCGTTGCCTCGGCATTGAGCCGCAGGAACGGTTCGGTGTTGGAAGGGCGGAGGTTGAACCAGTAGCTGCCGTCATTGGCCGTGAACGTGCTCCCATCCATGTTGTCCACGGTGAGGTCCTCGTCCGCGAAGGCCTGGCGCACCCGCTCCACCGCTGCGGGCTTGTCCTCCACCTCGGAGTTGATCTCGCCGGAGCTGACATACGGCTCGTATTCGCGGGCCAGCTCGGAGAGCGGGCCCTCCTGCTCGCCCAGGGCTGCCAGGACGTGCATGGCGGCCAGCATGCCGGTGTCAGCGTTCCAGAAGTCGCGGAAGTAGAAGTGGGCGGAGTGCTCGCCGCCGAATACTGCGCCTTCCTTTGCCATGACTGCCTTGATGAAGGAGTGGCCCACGCGCGTGCGGACGGCGCGGCCGCCGTCGTGCTCCACCAGTTCGGCGACGGCGCGGGAGGTCAGCAGGTTGTGGATGATGGCGGGCTTTTCCTCGCCCTGGGCCTTGGCGCGGGCGATCTCGCGGCGGGCCACCATGCCGGTGATGGCCGACGGCGAGACGGGCTCGCCCTTCTCGTCGATGACAAAGCAGCGGTCGGCGTCGCCGTCGAAGGCCAGGCCGATGTCCGCGCCGTGTTCGATGACAGCTGCCTGCAGGTCGCGGAGGTTTTCCGGCTCCAGGGGGTTGGCCGGGTGGTTGGGGAAGGAACCGTCCAGTTCGAAATACAGGGGAACGATGTCGAAAGGCAGCTTGGGCAGCAGCGCGTCACCCAGGACGGCCGGGGTGGTCAGGCCGGCCATGCCGTTGCCTGCATCCACCACCACCTTCAGAGGGCGGGACGCGGAAAGGTCAACGAGCTTGCGGAGGTACTCGGAGTAGTCCTTGAGCACGTCGCGGACACTGATGAGGCCGCGCGTGCCGCCTGCGGGGATGGACCCGGAGTTGAGGTACTGCTCCGCGAGGGCCTGGATCTCCTTGAGGCCGGTTTCGGAGGAGATGGGGACGGCGCCCGCCTTGGCCATCTTGATGCCGTTGTATTCGGCGGGGTTGTGGCTGGCGGTGAAGGTGGCCCCGGCGCGGTTGAGGAACCCGCAGGCAAAGTACAGCTCATCGGTGGAGATCAGGTCCAGGAGCTCCACATTGGCGCCGCGGGCTGCCGCTCCGTTGGCGAAGGCCTTGGTGAACTCGGGGGAGGAGGGGCGCATGTCCCCGCCCACCACGATGGTCTGGCCTTCGAGCTGCAGGACATCCACGAACGCGGCCCCCACGGCTTCGACGATTTCGGCGGTGATCGACTCGCCTACAATCCCACGGACGTCGTAGGCCTTGAAGGATGCCGAAAGGTCAAATGTCGTTGTCTGTTCGCTAGTCACGGGCTTTATCTTACGTGGGCAGCGCTTCCGGCCAATGTGGATTGGGGAGCTCTTTCGTAACAGGTCCGCTTTGCGGCCGGCTTTCCACATAGCAGCCCGCGGCTGTGCAGGGTGTCGGAGGGTGCTGGGATACTGAACCAATGGCCGATAACCAGTACACGTCCACAGTTTCCGCTACCGCCGTTGCAGACATGGCAGCTCCCGGCGCACCGGGCACCGCCACCCATGCCGAAGCGCTTGAGGTCCTGCGGGGCCTGGTGGGGCACCCGGACGCGGTCTTCCATGACGGGCAGTTTGAGGCCATTGAGGCACTGGTCGACGGCGGGCGGCGGGCTTTGGTGGTGCAGCGCACCGGCTGGGGCAAGTCGGCTGTGTACTTCGTGGCCTCCCTGCTGCTGCGGCGCCGGGGCGCCGGGCCTACCCTGATCGTCTCGCCGTTGCTTGCCCTGATGCGGGACCAGGTGGCCGCCGCCGCCCGGGCCGGGGTGCGTGCCGTTGCCATCAACTCCGCCAACCAGCTGGAGTGGGACGCCGTGCGTGGCCAATTGGCCGCCGATGAGGTGGACGTCCTCCTCGTCTCGCCGGAGCGGCTGACCAATCCCGCGTTCCGCGAAACCCAGCTGCCCGAACTGCTCCGCCGGACCGGCCTGCTGGTCATCGATGAAGCCCACTGTATTTCCGACTGGGGGCACGACTTCCGCCCCGACTACCGCCGGATCGCGGACCTCATCACAAGGCTGCCGGATTCCGTCCCGGTCCTGGCCACCACCGCCACGGCCAACTCACGCGTGGTGCACGATATCGAAGAGCAGCTCGGTGAGGGAGTCCTGACCATCCGCGGCTCCCTGGGCCGTGACTCGCTGCGGCTTGGTGTCCTGTCGCTCCGTGACTCCAAGGAACGGCTGGGCTGGCTGCTGACCCACCTGGCCGATCTTCCGGGCAGCGGGATTATTTACACCCTTACCGTTTCCGCGGCCGAGGACACCGCCCGCCTGTTGTCGGAAGCGGGGCACAACGTACTCGCCTACACCGGACGGACCGATCCCGCAGACCGTGAACGGGCCGAACAGTTACTGAAGGACAACCAGGTCAAGGCGCTGGTGGCCACGTCCGCCCTGGGGATGGGCTTCGACAAGCCCGATCTTGGCTTCGTCGTCCACCTCGGTGCGCCGTCCTCGCCCGTCGCCTACTACCAGCAGGTGGGGCGTGCCGGACGTGGTGCCGCCAACGCGGACGTCCTGCTGCTCCCGGGCGCGGAGGACCGTGAGATCTGGCAGTACTTCGCCACCGCGTCCATGCCGTCCGAGGAGAAGGCCGGAGCCGTGCTGACGGCCTTGGCTGAAGCCGGAACCTCCCTGTCAACCGTGGCGCTGGAGGCCAGGGTGGACCTTCGCCGCACGCCGCTTGAGCTGTTGCTGAAGGTGTTGTCGGTGGACGGGGCGGTGGAACGGGTCGGCGGGGGATGGCGGTCCACCGGCCAGCCCTGGGTTTATGACGCGGAACGCTACGGCCGCATTGCCGAGGCACGGGTGGACGAGCAGGACTCCATGGTGATCTACCAGGACACCGCAGGATGCAGGATGGAGTACATCACCTCGGTCCTGGATGACGAGACGGCCCGTCCCTGCGGGCGGTGCGACAACTGCGCCGGCCGGTGGTTCCCGGCAGACGTGGCAGCCGATGCCACGGCGGCGGCCGGCCAGACCCTGAGCCGGGCCGGCGGCGTCCTTGAACCGCGTCTTCAGTGGCCCAGCGGGATGGACCGGCTGGGAGTACCGGTGAAAGGAAAGCTCAAGCCGGCAGAGGGCCTTTCGGAGGGACGTGTCCTGGCCCGGCTGACCGACCTGGGGTGGGGCGGTGCCTTGCGGGAGCTGTTTGCCGCCGGCGCGGAGGACCGGCCGGTGGATCCCGGCATGCTCCAGGCCTGCGTGCAGGTCCTGCGCGAATGGGGAACCGGCGATGCCCGGAGCCCGGGCTGGAGCGGCGCGGGCAGGCCGGCCGCCATCGTGGGTATGCCGTCCCGCAGCAAACCGCAGCTGGTGGGCTCGCTGGCCAGGGGGATTTCCGAGATCGGGCGCATTCCCTACCTTGGTGATCTGCAGCCGGCGCACGGCGGTCCCACCGGCGGACGCGGCGGAAACAGCGCTTACCGGCTGGCGGGCGTGTGGGACAGGCTGGTGGTGGGCCCGGAGCTCGAAGCCGCCCTGCAGTCCGTCCAGGGGCAGACGGTCATGCTGATTGATGACCTCGCCGACAGCCGGTGGACCCTTACCGTCGCGGGGCGCGCCCTTCGGCAGGCCGGGGCGGGAGCGGTGCTTCCCCTGGTTTTGGCCCAGGCCGGCTGACGGCTGCCCCCGCATGGCGGGGGAGCAGGATGCTGTCCGCGGTGCTGGCCAGCATCAGGACGGCCATTGCCACAAAAGCGCCGCGGAAGGGCCCGGCGGGGTCCTGCGGTCCGAGGGCCAGCCCGTCAAAGGTCCGGATAAGCAGGGCTGCCACCGCGATACCCGAGCCGGTGGCCAGCTGTACCAGGGTGGCCGACACCGTGTTGGCGGAGGTCAGCTGTGCCGGCGGGATGTCGGCGTACTGCACGGAGGCATAAGCCGAGAAACCGATGGAGCGGAAGGCCCCGCTGCACACCAGCAGCACGAACATCAACGCCTCAGGGGTCTGCGGTGTCAGCAGGGCACAGAGGGCGAAGGTGACGGCGGAGGCCAGCGAGGCGAACACCAGCATTGCCTTGAAACCGAACTTCCGGATCAGCGGGGTAGTGGCCGGTTTGATCCCGATATTCCCAATGAACACGGCCGCCACCAGCGCCCCGGCATGCAGGGGAGACCAGCCGAACCCGGTCTGGAACATCAGGGGCAGCAGGAACGGCACTGAACTGATGGTGACCCGGTATATGAACCCGCCGGTGGCCATGGCCCGGAAGGTCCGGGTGCGGAAGACCTGCAGGTTGAACAGCGGATGGGGAGTCCTGCGCATCCAGAACACGGCCCCGGCCAGGGCGGCAACCCCGGCGGCGGCACTGATCCCGGCCCAAGGCAGTTCAGGATGGCTGCTGGCCAGTTCCAGACCGGCCACGAGTGCGCCCACCCCCACCGTGGTCAGGGCCATTCCGGGCCAGTCCAGCCGCCGGTGCGGATCTCCCGGAGCCGGGGGGACCAGGCGCAGGGCGGCGGCAAACGCGGCGGCACCAAGGGGAATGTTCACCAGGAAGATCCAGTGCCAGGAAAGGTACGTGGTGAGCGCGCCGCCTACCAGCGGCGCGAGGACGGGTGCCAGGAGCCCGGGCCACACCAGGAAGGCGGTGGCACGCAGTAATTCGGATTTCGGCGTTCCGCGCAGGACCACCAGGGTTCCCACCGGCACCATCATGGCCCCGCCAACGCCCTGGGCGATGCGGCTCAGCGTCAGCGTGGCAAGGTCCTGGCTGAGGGCGCAGGCCAGGGAAGCGAGCGTGAAGATGGCGATGGCCGCGCAGAAGATCCGCCTGGCGCCGAACCGCTCCGCCAGCCAGCCGCTGATGGGGATGCCGACGGCTACCGTCAGCAGGTACGCGGTCATGGTGATGTTGACGTCGGCGGCGGGGATGGCGAAGTCCGACGAAATGCTGGGAATGGCCGTGGTCAGGACCGTGCCGTCCAGGAATTCCATGAAGAACGTTGCCGCCACCAGAAGCGCCAGGCGTGGATTCCACGCCGCCCGGCCCACATCCGGTTGGTTTGAGTTGCTGCGTGCCGCCATGCGCTAATCCTGCCACTGCGGCAAGGCCTGCGCGCCCAGCGTCCGGCTACCGGACAGCGTTTTCCGCGGACCGGGCCCACGCCCGGCGTTTTCCGCGGACCGCGCCCACGCCCGGCGTATCAGAAGCTTGTTCGCGTTTCCGAACCTTCAGGGCGCTGATTCGCGAACGGGCTTAGGACTGGCCAAGGGCACCCTGAAACGCAAAAGGCCCCGGTCCAGGACCGGGGCCAAACGCGGAGACGGGGGGATTTGAACCCCCGGTCGAGTTTAACCCCGACCCTTCATTAGCAGTGAAGTCCATTCGGCCGCTCTGGCACGTCTCCAATTGCTATTCCTAGCCCACCAAGGATACGCAGATCCGGCCATGCAGTGCAAAACGGTCCCCGCCGCAGCCGCGGGCATGCCCGCCGCGGCCCCGGCGCCCTATGGCAATCGTTGCCCGGGGCGGACGATGCGGATTTCCGGGAGGCCGGAACCGGCCCTCCGGACAGCCAGCCAGGGGCCCACGCCGGTCAGCCTGCCAGCGCCTTCCACAGGAAGTGCTGGCTGCGGGCCTGCAGCGCGGCAGCCTGCCGGTTGTCCGAGGCGCCAGCATGGCCACCCTCCAGGGCTTCGTGGAACCAGACGTTGGGGATGCCCATGGCCAGCATCCGGGCTGCCATCTTCCGCGCCTGCACGGGGCCAACCCGGTCATCGGAGGTTGCCGTCCAGATAAAGGTCTCCGGGTACTCCACCGCGTCCTTGAGCAGGTGGTAGGGCGAGAAGGTCCTGATGTACTCCCACTGTTCGGGAACGTCCGGGTTCCCGTACTCGGCGATCCACGAATGCCCGGCGGAGAGCTTGGTGTAACGCCGCATGTCCAGCAGGGGCACTCCGCAGGAGACGGCCCTGAACAGTTCGGGGTACCGTGTGAGCATGTTGCCCACCAGGAGGCCGCCGTTGGAGCCGCCCACGCAGCCCAGGCGTCGGGGCGACGTGACGCCCCGGGAGATGAGGTCCCGTGCCACGGCCGCGAAGTCCTCGTAGGCCCGGTGCCGGTTTTCCTTCAGTGCCGCCCGGTGCCAGGCGGGCCCGTACTCCCCGCCGCCCCGGATATTCGCCACCACGTACACTCCGCCGCGGGAGTGGGGCGCCTTCCCGCCGTCGCCGCCGGACAGCGTGGTCCGCCGCTCCAGCCATGCCCGGCCCACCGTGCCGCTGTAGGCCGGCGTCCGCGAAACCTCAAACCCGCCGTAGCCGGACAGCTGGGTGGGGTTCTGCCCGTCCAAAGCCAGCCCCCGCGGAGCAATCTGGAAATACGGAACCCGGGTGCCGTCGTCGGACACGGCGAAGTGCTGCTCCACTTCATAGTCAGTGTCGGCAAAGAACGACGGCGAGGCCTTGATTGCCGCATGCCGGCCCACCACGCCGGACGTCCCGGCGCTGTGGTGCTCCAGGGTGCCGCGCATGAGCGTGGTGGGGGTGGTGAAACCGGTGGCGACGAGCCAGAAGTCGTCGCCGGCGCCGCCGTCGGCTGGTCCGTCGTCCTCGTCGTCCACGGCGTAGGCATTCACGTCATGCAGCGGTGGGCAGGCGTCAAGGAGGGTGGCCGCCCAGCCGCAGTCCGTGGTGCCGGCGGGCCTGGATGGATCCAGGACCCGGATTTCCGAGGAAACGTCCCTGAGCAGGTTCAGCAGCAGGAAGCTGCGGGTCCAGCTCCAGGACTGCAGCGATGTGTGGTCATCGGGGGTGAACAGCACGGTGAGCTGCCGGCTCCCGGCGAGGTAGTCCTCGAAGTTTGCGGCGAGCAGGGCGCCGGAGGGGTAGGTGGTTCCGTCGAGGACCCAGTCCTGTTGCGGGCGGAAGAGCAGCCATTCCCGGTGCGCGCTGACGTTGACGTCGGTGGGCACATCGATCGGCGTCCAGTCACCGTCCCGGAGCACAAAGTTGGTCCGGTTGAAGAAGTCGATGTAGTCAACAGCGAAGGTGCGCTCAAATCCGGGTGTGGAATCGTGCGCCGCGACGGCCATCATGTGGTCCTCCGGCACGTCGAAAAGGCGCGGGGCAGCGGCCAGGGAACCGCCGCGTTTGAGGGTCAGCGCTGTGCGGGCGTAGGACGACGCGGTCTTGGGCAGGCCTTCCGCGGTGGAGGAAACCAGGAGTGTGTCGGCATCCAGCCACGACACGTTGCCCTTCGCCGTCGGCAGGTCGAACCCGCCCCGGGCGGGGTCAACGAAGCCGCGCGCCTCGACGTCGAACTCGCGGTAGCGGTTCGCGTCGCCGCCGTCGGGGGACAGGGCCAGCAGCGCCAGCCGGTAGGGGCTCCGGCCGCGGGGCGCAGGAACGTGGCGCCGTGGAACACCCACTCTTCGCCTTCGGTCCGGGACAGCTCGTCCACGTCCAGCAGGACGTCCCAATCGGGGGAATCGGTGAGGTAGCTCTCCCAGGTGGTCCGCCGCCACAGGCCCTTGGGGTTCTGGCTGTCCTTCCAGAAGTTGTAGTACCACTCGCCCCGCTTGCCCACCATGGCGATCCGGTCCGTGGAGTCCAGGACCTCCAGGATGCTGGTCTCCAGTTCGGCGTACCCGGCGTCCTCCAGCAGGTCCTCGGTCCGGGAGTTCTGCTCCCTGACCCAGGCCAGCTGTTCCTCGCCGTAGATGTCCTCCAGCCACACATTCTCGTCGACGGGCACGGGCGCAGTTCCCTGGGATGCGGTGCCGGAGGTGTCCTGGCCGGGGCCGGGAGCGGAGGCTTGATCAGCTGCTGTGGTGGTCATGCGCCCCATCCAAACAACATCCCCCGAGGCTGGCAAGTCAAGCGTCCGGCACATCCTCCGCTTCCAGCCCGTACGCTGGATGCCGTGGAATTATCGCAGAGCAACCGGGCCGTCATCATCGGCGGCGGCCCCCGTGGCACCAGCGTGCTCGAGCGGCTGCTCGCCCACGCCGCCGCGGCCGGAGGCCCTGCACAGCTGCACATCGACGTGGTTGACCCCTACCCGGCGGGCCCGGGGCACGTGTGGCAGCCCGGCCAGTCACGGCTGTTCCTCATGAATACGCAATCCTTCTACCCCACGCTGGTTCCCCAGGAACCGTCGCTGCCGGCGCCCGTGGCCGGCACCACGTTCGACCAGTGGCGTGCCCGGCAGCAGCGGGATCCGTTGCCGGCCCTCACCGGTGAGGAGCGGGCGGAACTGGCGGTGCTGGGGTCCAATGACTTCCCCAGCCGCGCCCTGTACGGCCGCTACCTGAAGTGCATGCTGGAGGAGCTGCTGGCCAAGGCTCCCGACGGCGTCACGGTCGAATTCCACGAAACGTCGGCTGTGTCCGTGCGTCCGGTGGGGGACGGAATGTTCGACGTCGGCCTGGCCACCGGGGCTGCCCTCCGCGCCAACGCAGTGGTGCTCGCCCTGGGGCACATCCCGTCCCGGCTGAATCCGGAACAGCGCGGCCTGCACGCCGCGGCCGAGCAGCTGGGCCTGCAGTACTTTCCCCTGCCGTGCCCGCAGACGTGGACTGGACACGGATTCCCGCGGGGAAACCCGTGCTGGTCCGCGGGATGGGCCTGAACTTCTTCGACACGATGGGGCAACTCACCGAAGGCCGCGGCGGAAAGTTCGTGTCCACGGGAAGCCGCCTGGAGTACGAACCGTCCGGCCAGGAACCCCTGATCATCGCGGCGTCCCGGCGCGGAACCCCCTACCGTGCAAAAGCAGCCCTCAACGGCTATTACGCCACCTCCATCACGCTCCGCTACCTCACCGAAGCCGCCCTGGAGCGGCTGGCCAAGGCCGGAATCCGGCCCTCGTTCGACCACGACCTGTGGCCCCTGCTGCACCGCGATGCCCTCTGGGCGTACTACTCAACCCTGGTGCGCTCGCAGCCGGGGGCTGTCCCCGATGCGGCGGCTTTCCTGGCAGCGCTGGAGGAAGCCCTGCAGCCGCACGCCCACAGCGCCGCCAACTGGGAAGACGCCGTGGAAAGCGTCCTGGCCGTCCACGTTGGTCCGCGGCACCGGCTGGACCTGCCGGGCCTCGCGGCCCCCTTGGCGGGGCGCTCCTTCGCGTCCCGGCGCGAGCACGATGCCGCCGTGGTGGAGTTCCTGCTGGACGATGCACGCCGGTCCGCGCTCGGCGAGGACGACCCCGTCAAGATGGCCATCGGCGCCCTGCACCACGGGCGGGCCCTCCTCAAAACGGCGGTGGCCGACGGCGGCATCACCGATGAATCATGGGTCGCCGGGCTGCGCGGCTGGTTTGAATCCTTCGTGGAAGGCCTTGCCAGCGGGCCGCCGGCGCTGCGCGCCGAACAGCTCGCCGCACTGGCCAGGGCAGGGGTGGTCAGCTTCGTTGGACCCGACCCCAAGTTCGGCGTGGACCGGCAGTCCGCGATGTTCACGGCTTCCTCGCCGTGGGTTGCCGGTCCGCCGGTCCTGGCACGGACCATGGTGGAGGCCCTTGCGCCGGGCAACAGGGTGTCGGCCAATGATTCGCCGGTCCTGGAGCAGATGCTGTCCGATGGGCTGGTGCGTCCACGGCTCATGATGACCGCAGAAGGTGCCCCCGTCGAGTCCACGGGCCTGGACGTGGAGCCCCACCCGTACCGCCCACTTGCCTCCAACGGGTCCGTGACGGAAAACCTGTACGTGCTGGGCCTCCAGTTGTCCTCCACCCAGTGGGGCACGGCCATCGCGGCCGAAGCCCTCCAGCCGGGCAGCCCCGCCTACCGCAGCGGCCAGCGCACCCTCAGGGATGCAGACGAGATCGCGGCAGCCATCCTGCGACGCTGACCCGAACTCCCTGTCACGCTTGACCGGTAAGGCAGCAGCGCCCAAAACACAAAACCCCTGGCGGCCGGTGCCGGCTGCCAGGGGTTTCCAGTGCGGAAGGTAAGAGATTCGAACTCTTGGTACGGGGTTACCGCACACTGGTTTTCAAGACCAGCTCCTTCGGCCGCTCGGACAACCTTCCTCAGCTAGTAGTGTTTCATAGGCACTTGCCTGCAACAAAACAGGAGCGGGAAGGTGCCCGGTGCACACTTGTTGCAGCCAGGATTTGAGTCAGGAACGGGAGAGGTCCATGAAAGCCGTCTACATATCGGAACCGGGCGGCCCGGAAGTGCTGGAAGTCCGGGACGTGGATGCGCCGGTGCCTGGCCAGGGCGAAGTGCTCATTGACGTGGTGGCTGCGGGCCTGAACCGGGCCGATGTCCAGCAGCGCCGGGGTTTCTACCCGCCGCCTCCCGGTGCCTCCGAGATCCCCGGGCTGGAAGTTTCGGGCCGGATCGCAGGCTTTGGCCCTGGCGTCAGCAAGCCATTTTCGTTGGGGGACAAGGTGGTGGCCCTGCTGGCCGGCGGCGGCTATGCCCAGCAGGTGGCGGTTCCGGCCGAGCAGGTACTGCGGGTGCCGGACGGGGTGGACCTGGTCACAGCGGCCTCGCTGCCGGAAGTGGCCGCAACGGTCTATTCGAACCTGATCATGACGGCGCAGCTGCAGCCGGGGAGACCGTCCTCATCCACGGCGCCACCGGCGGGATCGGCACCATGGCCATCCAGCTTGCCAAGGCCTTTGGCGCCAAGGTGGCCACGACTGCCGGCACTGACGAGAAGGTGGGCACCGCCAAGGCGTTCCTTGGTGCTGACATCGCCATCAACTACGCCGAGGAGGACTTCCCGGAGAGCCTGCGGCGGCAGAACGATGGCTACGGGGCGGACGTCATCCTGGACGTGGTGGGGGCCAAGTACCTCAAGCAGAACGTGGAGGCCCTGGCCGACTACGGGCGCCTGGTGGTGATCGGCCTGCAAGGCGGCACCAAGGGGGAGCTGGACCTGGGCCTGTTGCTGAAGAAGCGGGCAGCCGTGGTGGCCACCGCCCTGCGGCCCCGGCCGGTAGCGGAAAAGGGTGCCATCATGACTGCGGTGCGGGACGCCGTGTGGCCGCTGGTGGCTGACGGCCGGATCCGTCCGCTGGTCGCCAAGACCTTCCCGCTGGACCAGGTTGCGGCAGCCCACCGCTATTTCGACAGCGGCGACCACGTGGGCAAGGTCCTCCTGGTCATGTAGGAACCCTCGGTTGCATACCCGGTATTGCGCCGGGGCGTCAGTCGGGGCTAGGCTGCCTATACGCGGTATGCACGGGTCTTGGGGGCGCGTGCATACCGGTTGGAACCAGCCCGGGGGAGCACAATGTCCATTCGCCACAGCCTCCTTGCCCTGTTGCAGGACCAGCCGCGCTACGGCTACCAGCTGCGGGTCGAGTTCGAGAACCGCACCGGGGCCACGTGGCCGCTGAACATCGGGCAGGTGTACACCACGCTTGACCGGCTGGAGCGCGATGCCTTGGTGGCTAAGGAGGGCGACGACGGCGAAGGGCACGTGGTGTACAGCATCACCCCTGCCGGCAAGGACGAGGTGCGGAACTGGTTTGCCGCCCCCGTGGAGCGGAACAGCCCACCACGCAACGAGCTCGCCATCAAGCTTGCGCTCGCCGTTACCCTGCCCGGGGTCGATGTCCAGGCCATCATCCAGGCCCAGCGCGTGGCGTCCATCCGCGCCCTGCAGGACTACACCAGGGCGCGCCGCGATACGGCGGCAAACCAGCGGGCCACGGATACTGCCTGGCTGTTGGTGCTCGATTCACTGATCTTCCAGACCGAAGCGGAAGTCCGCTGGCTGGACCTTTGCGAGGCCAGGATGGTCCAGCAGGCGCAGGCCACGGCGGCAAGTGGAGCCTGGAAAGCCTCCAACGGGGCCACGGAAGACACCCCGCTCAACGCGGACATCCGCCGGTGAGCGTGCAGGGGCCGCAGCAGGTCGTTGAACTCGCCAGGGTGGGAAGGACTTTCGGGCACGGCGCGACGGCGGTCGCCGCCCTCCGCGACGTTGACCTCACCATTTCAGCAGGGGAGTTCGTCGCGGTCATGGGCCCGTCGGGCTCCGGCAAGTCCTCCCTGCTGGCCATTGCCGGCGGACTGGACCGGCCGACGTCGGGCGCTGTCTACGTTGAGTCCACGCCGCTGGCCGGGCTGGGCCTGAACGAACTGGCCCGGCTGCGCCGCCGGGCCGTGGGGTACGTCTTCCAGGACTTCAACCTGGTTCCCACGCTGACCGCCGCGGAGAACGTGGCGCTGCCGCTGGAACTGGACGGAACTTCCACCAGGAAAGCGCACCGGCAGTCCGCCGATGCGCTGTGGCAAGTGGGGATTCCCGAACTGGCGGACCGGTTCATGGACCAGATGTCCGGCGGCCAGCAGCAGCGCGTCGCGATCGCCAGGGCCATCGTGGGCCAGCGGCGGCTGATCCTGGCCGATGAACCTACAGGTGCATTGGATTCGACAACGGGCCAAGGGGTCATGGAGGTCCTGCGGACCCGTGCCGACGCCGGAGCGGCCGTCATGCTCGTCACCCACGAAGCCAGGCACGCCGCCTGGGCGGACCGCGTGGTTTTCCTTCGGGACGGGCGGATCATCGACCAGGCCGCCGCCATGCACGATCCCACCATGCTGCTCACCCAGGCCGGTCTCTGATGCCGGTGGACCTTGCTCCGGCGCCCACAAGCCGCCGGAGCAGCCTTCGGGTTGCCCTGCGGCTGGCGCGCCGGGACATCACCCGCCACAAGGGGCGGTCCCTCCTCATCATCCTGCTCATCATGCTGCCCGTGGCCGGGATGACGGGTGCCGCCACCCTCTACCAGAGCTCGCAGCGGACGCCGGGTGAAATCGTCACCTACGAACTGGGAAGCACCCAGGCCAGGTTCAGCGTCCTGCCCGTTCCCAGCGCGGACTCCCTCCAGGACCCGCTCAATGACGGTGTGGTCGCCTCCAGCACCGGCCGGTTCGATCCTGAATTCCGGCGGACCGACCCGCTTGACGCCATTCCCGCGGGCTACGATGTGCTGCCGCAACGCCTGCTCCAGCTGACCACCGGCGTGGGGGAAGCACTTGTTTCGCTGCAGGGCCGCGAAGTGGATGCCCTCAATCCGGCCTTCACCGGAAAGTTCAGCCTCCTGGCGGGCCGGGCCCCGCGCGACGGCACGGAGGTGCTGGCGTCGCCCGGGCTGATGACGCGCTTCCACCTCACTTTCGGACAGGAATTTACGACGTCGGCAGGCACCTTCGTGCCGGTGGGCACCATTCGCGATGCCGGCCTCCCGGACGGCACCAGTTTCCTGTACCTGCAGGCAGGACAGGTACCCTCTGACCTTGCCAGGGGACCGCAGACCCGCCAGTCCGTGTCCTACTACCTGGTGGGTCCGGAGCCGGTCACCTGGCCGCAGGTCATGGAAGCCAACAGTAAAGGCGTGGGCGTGCTGTCCCGCAGCGTGGTGCTGGACCCGCCGTCCCGGGAGGAACGGACCGTTGCCGGTTCCGTGCCCCGGGATGATTCCACGGAAGCGGTGGCCGTCTACGCCGGCTTCGGCCTGATCGGCGCCCTGGCGCTGCTGGAGGTGGGCCTGCTGGCCGGTGCTGCCTTCGCCGTGGGCGCCAGGCAGCAGGTGCGTGAGCTG
The DNA here is from genome assembly GCF_026723805.1 of Arthrobacter sp. FX8. Lineage (NCBI taxonomy): Bacteria > Bacillati > Actinomycetota > Actinomycetes > Micrococcales > Micrococcaceae > Arthrobacter > Arthrobacter sp. FX8. Next base: position 60,179 of record NZ_CP113505.1, read on the forward strand.
GCACTGCTGGCATCCTCGGGTGCGGAAGGCCCCGCCATCCGCGCTGTTGTCACCGCGGGTGGACTCTGGCTGGGCGGCGTTGCCGTTGCCGCCGGAGCCGCGGTGGGGCTGGGAGCCGCTGCCGTCGTCGTCCACGTGGTCCGGTTGCACGGCTCGGCACGGCTGGCAGGGCTGCATCCGGATTTCCTGCTGACACTCGCCGCCATGGCCATGGGGCTGGCATCCTGCACCATCGCGGCGATGGTACCTGCCCGCCAGGTTTCCCGTCAGGCGGTGCTGGGTGCCCTCAAAGCCGGCCGGGCACCCTCCGCGAAGCCGCGGCGGGCACCCTGGCCGGCGCCGGGGTGCTGGTACTCGCTGCCGGGCTGTTGGTGGCGGGCTGGCTGTTGGGACGGTCCACCAACGATCCGGACCGGCTGGCGGAGCAACTGCCGCTGGTGGTCACGGTGCTCATCCTCGGCGCCGTGCTGGCGGTTGTTGCCCTGGTGCTGCTGACCGGCTGGCTGGTCCTCCGCCTGACCTCCCGCATCCAGTGGATGCCGCTGTCACTCCGGATGGCGGCCCGTGATTCGGCCCGGAACCGCGGGCGCAGCGTTCCCGCTGTGGCCGCGGTACTCGCCGCCGCCACCCTGGCAAGCGCCGCCCTGGTGCTCTCCGCCAGCCAGCAGGCAGGGATGCGGGAATCACATTACTGGGGCGCCCTGGAAAACCAGGCGTACCTGCCGCTGGTGGTGGACCCGCCGGCGTCGGCCGATGGCAGCAGGAAGCCGGCCGTCCGGGTGGATGTCCCTAAGCTCTCCTCTGCGGTGGCAGATGCCCTTGGCACCGTCGAATCGACGCACGTGATCACGGCGCCGGAGGGCCTGCGCAACTGCCCCGAGGGCCCGGCTGATCCCGGACTGCCGGCGCGCACGGATACGTCAAACTGCCTGCTGTTTTCGCTTGCCAGGCCGCAGGCAAATGAATGCCCTAGGACTCCCAAGGGAAGGGTGTTGGACCCGGGCGACTGGCGGTGCCGCGGTTCCATGGTCAGCGAACAACCGTCCGGCCGGGCCATCCTGGTGGGCGGCGGCGAGGAGATCCGGGCGGCGCTGGGCCGCAGCGCCACCGCCGAGGCAACGGCGGTGCTGGACGCCGGCGGGATGGTGGTGACCAACCCGGTGTTCGTCAGTGATGGAAGGGTACTGCTCGAGGGAAAGGACGTACGGACCCAAGAGCCGGCATCCTCGGGGCCGGGCACCGTCCCCTCAACCGTCAGGAGCGACTCCCTTGCCGCGGCAGTGCTTGAACCGGCTGTCCCGGTGCCCTACTACGGCGTTGTCTCGCCGGAAACCGCCGAACGCCTGGACCTCCGCGCGGCCCCGGCCGGACTGCTCGTGCAGCTCTCTGCCTACCCCTCCGAGGCTGAGGCAGATGCGGCCTCCGCTGCGGCCGCCGCCGTCTACGGGCAGCCGGGCATGACTTTCCAGGCGGAACCGGGCGTTTCGCAGGTAAGCCAGTGGATCACCTGGTCCATCGTGGCCGCGGCTGCGCTGATCACCTTCAGCGCGGCGGGCATTACGACAGGACTCTCCATGGCTGATGCCCGGAAGGACCATGCGGTCCTCGCCGGCGTCGGGGCCTCGCCAAGGCTGCGCAAGGCCCTTGCCGGGTCGCAGGGACTGTTCACCAGCGGCGTTGGAGCCGTTCTGGGGACGCTGGCAGGAACGGTGCCCGCGGTCCTGCTGGTCCTTTCCACGGACATGCGGACAGCCCTCGAGGTTCCCTGGCTGCACCTGTCCGCGCTGCTGGTGGCAGTGCCCTTGACGGCGGCAGCGCTCGCCTGGGCCTTCACCCGGTCCGGGCTGCCCCTGTCCAGGCGCAGCCTGGCGGAGGGGCATTAGGTCAAAGTATTGGGTCTTTTGATCACCGGGATCAGGCCTACCGTAGGTGCACGAGCCGCCCGCCCGGGCGGTGGAACTTACGGAGGAACTTCATGACGACCCATGTTGCCGACTGCAGTGTCACCCGTTGTTCATTCAACGACCATGAAGGCTGCACCGCCCATGCCATCACCGTGGGGGAAGCCAGGACCACGCATCCTGCGCCACGTTCATCGAGACCGGCATCCACGGCGGCCTGCCCAAGGTCCTCGCCGACGTGGGAGCCTGCCAGCGGGCCGAGTGCGTCCACAATGACCACCTGATGTGCAACGCCCCGGAGGTGCACGTCGGGCCGGGAGCCGACAACGCTGACTGCCTCACCTACGCCCACGCCTGACCGTCCCTGCCGCCATGCGAAGGGCGAAGGCTCCCGTCCGGAATCCGGACGGGAGCCTTCGCTTTGCCGCAGCCCGCCGTCGTACGTCCGTCACCGCTCATTCAGCGCCGGACTGCCGCCGCTCGCCGCACAGGCCGGCGCCGCGCCGCCGTCGGACCCTTTTGGCAGGATCGGCGTTGGTAGGGTGCCCAGTAGCAAACGAGGGAAAACTCTCAAGGAGGAGACATGGCCGGAATGCCTGACCAGCGGAACAACGGATCCCGGGCGGAGGGCGGGTTGGCGACTGACCCGAATCTTCCCCCGCCCGCTGTGGACGAGGCACGGCTCGACGCCGAAGACCGGAGGTGGACGCCAGGCAAGATCGCGCTCTGGGCAGCAATCGCCCTCCTCGGCGGGGTGGCCTGGTTCATGCTGGCGATCGTCCGCGGGGAAACCGTCAATGCCATCTGGTTCGTCTTTGCCTCCGTCTGCACCTACCTCATCGGGTACCGCTTCTACTCGAAGGTGATCGAGCGCTACATCACCAAGCCTGACGACCGGCGCGCCACCCCTGCCGAATACAAGGCAGACGGCAAGGACTACGTCCGCACCGACCGCAACGTCCTGTTCGGCCACCACTTCGCCGCCATTGCCGGCGCCGGCCCGCTGGTGGGGCCGGTCATCGCGGCGCAGATGGGCTACCTGCCCGGCACCATCTGGATCATCCTCGGCGTCGTCCTTGCCGGGGCCGTCCAGGACTACCTGGTCATGTTCTTCTCCATGCGCCGCGGCGGCCGGTCGCTGGGCCAGATGGCCCGCGAGGAACTTGGCGTCATCGGCGGCACGGCCGCCCTCATCGCCACCCTGCTCATCATGGTGATCATCGTGGCCATCCTGGCGCTCGTCGTCGTTAATGCCCTGGGCGAAAGCCCGTGGGGCGTGTTCTCGGTGGGCATGACCATCCCCATCGCCCTGTTCATGGGTGTCTACCTCCGTTACCTGCGCCCCGGCAAGGTCATGGAGGTCTCGATCATCGGCTTCGTCCTCCTGATGGCGGCCATCATCGGCGGCGGCCTGGTGGCGCAGACCCAATGGGGCGCCACCGTGTTCCACCTGGACAAGGTCACCATCGCCTGGGGCCTGATCGTTTACGGCTTCATTGCTGCGATCCTGCCCGTATGGCTGCTCCTGGCTCCGCGCGACTACCTCTCCACCTTCATGAAGATCGGCGTGATCGTGATGCTCGCGCTGGCGATCATCGTGGTCCGGCCCGAAATCACCGTCCCGGCCTTCAGCGAATTCGCCGGCCGCGAGAACGGGCCCGTGTTCTCCGGCGCACTGTTCCCCTTCCTGTTCGTGACCATCGCCTGTGGTGCGCTGTCCGGTTTCCACGCCCTGATCTCGTCCGGCACCACCCCCAAACTGGTGGAGAAGGAACGGCAGACCCGGTACATCGGCTACGGCGGCATGCTGATGGAATCCTTCGTGGCCATCATGGCGCTGGTAGCAGCCATCTCGATCGACCGCGGCCTCTACTTCGCCATGAATGCCCCCACGGCGCTGACGGGCGGCACCGTGGAAACGGCAGCCACCTGGGTCAACGGCCTGGGCCTGAGCGGCGTCAACATCACCCCCGGCCTGCTCAGCGAAACCGCCGCCAACGTTGGGGAGCAGAGCATCGTCTCCCGCACCGGCGGCGCACCCACGCTGGCCGTCGGGCTGGCGCACATCATGCAGCAGTTCATCGGCGGGACGGCCATGATGGCGTTCTGGTACCACTTCGCCATCATGTTCGAGGCGCTCTTCATCCTCACCGCCGTGGATGCCGGCACCCGCGTTGCACGTTTCATGCTGCAGGACTCGATCGGCAACTTCGTCCCCAAGTTCAAGGAAGCCTCCTGGCGGCCCGGGGCCTGGCTCTGCACGGCCATCATGGTGGCTGCCTGGGGTGCCGTGCTGCTGATGGGCGTGACCGATCCGCTGGGCGGCATCAACACCCTGTTCCCGCTGTTCGGCATCGCCAACCAGCTCCTGGCCGCCATCGCGCTGGCTGTATGCCTGGCCATCGTCGCCAAGCGCGGCACCTTCAAGTACCTGTGGATCGTTGCCCTGCCGCTGGCCTTCGCCGCCGTGGTCACCATCACCGCCAGCTACCTGAAGATCTTCTCGCCCGTCCCTGCCGTGGGGTACTTCGCGAACAACGCCGCCTTCAGCAAGGCGCTGGCGGACGGCAAGACCGAGTTCGGTACCGCCAAGACCGGGGCCGCCATGGAAGCTGTGGTCCGCAACACGGCCATCCAGGGCTGGCTGTCCGTGATCTTCGTGGTGCTGAGCATCATCGTGATTGCCACGGCGGTGCTGGCCACGGTCAAGGCATTCCGTGACAGGGCGGCCGGCACTGCCACCACGGACAACGAGGACCCGGCGGTTCCCTCGCGCGTCTTCGCCCCCGCCGGACTGGTGCCGACGACGGCCGAACGTGAGTTGGCAGCCGAGTGGGACAGGGTGCCCGCAGACGCACGGCTTGAACGGGCCAGGCACTGATGGGCACCGGTGTGGCTTTGGTGGCCAATGGCTTCCGCGGGTTCGCCCGCTACCTGGGCGGCGTCATGGGCGCGGACGCCTACACCAAGTACCTCGAGCACCACAGGGCAGCCGGGCACCAGGAGGAGCCCCTCAGCGAACGCGAGTTTTGGCGGGACCGTACGGACCGCCAGGACAACAACCCGCAGGGCAGGTGCTGCTGATTGGGCCTGCTGATTGAGCCGGCAGCGGACAAGCCCGCCACAGGCGTTCACGGGTGGACTCCGGGCGGATGGGCCGTGAGAGTATGAACGCATGAGCGATCCCAACGACACTCAGGCAGCTGAGGACCTCCCGGTAGAAGGCACTCCCGTTGACGACACCCAGGACCCCGTGCAGATTCCGTCCGCCGCGGACGGCAAGCCCAGGGGCAGCAGCCTGCAGGATCTGGTGGACGAGCCTGCCAAGGTGATGCGGATCGGCACCATGATCCGCCAGCTTCTCGAAGAGGTGAAGTCCGCGCCGCTTGACGACGCTGCGCGGGGCCGGCTGGCCGCCATCCACGCCCGCTCCATCAAGGAGCTGGAGGACGGGCTTGCGCCGGAGCTGGTGGCAGAACTGGACAGGATCAACCTGCCCTTCTCGGACGACGCCACGCCCTCCGACGCCGAGCTCCGGATCGCCCAGGCGCAGTTGGTGGGTTGGCTTGAGGGCTTGTTCCACGGGATCCAGACCGCCATCGCGGCGCAGAACGCCGCCCGCGAACACGCCGCCGCGCAGCTGCAGCTGCGTCAGCTGCCGCCAGGCACCATGATTGCGCCCGGCGTCGTCATCGGCGAAAACGGCGAGCCGCAGCGCGCCCCGGCCGGAGCACGGCCGGGGGCGCAGGCACGGCCCAACCAGCGTGACGAACCGGACCACGGTCCCGGGCAGTACCTGTAGGCTCCGCTTGGGCTTTTTCAGCGCCGCACGGCAGGGGCGCAAGGATGATGTTGAACTGGGCAAGGGGTTGTGGCGCCGCGCGCACGACCGCTTCCAGCGGGGACTTGACCGCTTCCACCAGGTGCTCGAAGGGGTGGAGGACGACCAGCTGTACGGGGAACTGGTGGATATCGCCAACGAACTGGCCGGCCTCCTGCAGCGTGTCCGGACGGTATGCATGGAAGCGCAGCGGCGTGCGCCCAGTGACGGCCTGGACATCCCGGCCGGCCTTGCGGACGTCCACAGGTCCCTCTCCAAGGCGGGCAATTCGCTGGCGACCACGGCTGAGGCGGCGGCAATGCTGCGGCTCGCCGTGGGGCCGGTACCGGTTGGTGCGGTGTCGGTCCGGCGCCGGGCTGAGGCGGTGTTCCAGCAGGTGAACGACGCCGAGAGGCAGCTTCGCGGGGAGTAGCTGGACCGGTGCCGCGCAAATATTCCCGGTTTGGGACGTAAATATCGCGGTTACGCGTGTGGCTGACATTGAACCAAACGGGAGCCTGAAGCGGGGGACGTTTGGCAGGATGAAGAAATGACTTCTTCACCTACCTTGACTTTCAACGACGGAAACACGATCCCCCAGCTCGGCTATGGTGTGTGGCAGGTTGAGGACGGCGTGGCTGAAAAGGTTGTCCGCCAGGCCTTCGAAGCCGGCTTCCGGCACATCGACACGGCGAAGATCTACGGCAACGAGGCAGGCGTTGGCCGTGCAATCGCCGGCTCCGGCCTGTCACCGGAACAGATCTTCATCACCACCAAGCTGTGGAACGCGGATCAGGGGTACGAATCCACCCTCGCCGCCTTCGAGGAATCCATGGACCGGCTTGGCCTCGAAACGCTGGACCTCTACCTGATCCACTGGATGCAGCCCAAGCAGGACAAATACGTGGACACGTGGAAGGCGCTGATCGAACTCCAGAAGCGCGGCCGGGTCAAGTCCATCGGTGTCTCCAACTTCACCGCCGAGGGCCTGCAGCGCCTGATCGATGAAACTGGAGTGGTTCCGGCCATCCACCAGATCGAACTGCACCCCTACTTCAGCCAGCGTGAACTGCGGGAATTTGGAGCAGAAAAAGGCATCCTGACCCAGGCATGGTCCCCGTTGGGCCAGGGCGGGGAACTGCTGCAGGACCCTGTTGTTGCGTCGATCGCTGCCAAGCACCAGGCGACTCCCGCCCAGGTGGTCATTGCGTGGCACCTGGCCATCGGCAACGTGGTCATCCCCAAGTCCGTGACTGAGTCCCGCATCAAGGAGAACTTCGCGGCACTCGAGGTTTCCCTGGACGCCGGGGACGTTGAAGCCATCAACAACCTGGACCGCACCGCCGGCGGCGAGGGCCGCATCGGACCCGATCCCGCGGTCTCCGACTTCGCGTAACCCGCGACCGGCGGTGCCGGCCCAACCGGCCGGGGACCTCCGCCGAACCAACGTCAGCCCGTGCTGCCGGCAACCGCCAGGCAGCGCGGGCTGACGGCTTTAATGCGAGGCTGGCGCCCGTAACCGGCGTGGCTGTCCTGCCTGGTTTGCACCCTGGTTGGCGGAGCTGGGCCCCGGCTGGCCTGGGCAGTGGACCGCGGGGTTTTTGGCTGAACCGGTCAGGCGGCGATTCGGACGTGCTCCACGGTGACGGCGTCCACCACGGCCCAGCTGTCTTCGCCGTGGCAGTGCCGGGAGGCGAAGCGCTCGGCCTCTTCGAGGGTGTCAAAATACTCGGAGCGGGCCCGGCCGCAGTCGGCGTCGAAGTACGTTACGTGAAATTCCTGTACGGCTTGGTTTTCCATAAATCCAGTGTGCAACCGGGGTCTGACATTCACCGGAAGCAGCGCCGCGTGTTGTTGGGATTTGCCAACCCGGCTGAAGCCAGGCCGCGCACCTGGCGGGCTAAAGGGCCCGTGGATCCGGGACTGCGGCGCCGGTGGCCCGCACCTTCAGCACGAGTGCGGCCACGGACAGCATTGCAAGCCCGCTCCATGTGAGGGTTCCGCTCCATATCTCGGGCGGGAAGCTGAGCGCCCGGTCGTGAAGCGCCACAGTAGCGAAATAGGGGGCCCAGAAGACGACAGGTGAGAGGCCTGCCGCGGTTAGGAGCCGCGCGGGACTGTCCGGGACCGGCCGCGCCACCGCCCACACCACTCCTACCAGGAGTGAACCGGCCAGGGCAGCCGGCAACAGCCAGGCATCCCGCAGGGCCACCATGATCTGCAGGGCTGCGGAGGGGACCAGCACCATCGCCGCCGGCACCAGGGCCGGCAGCCGCCACCGCAGCGACAGCAACAGGATGGGAACGAAGAGCACGAACGTCGAGACCAGGAATGTCGCCAAGGAGACCATGATGCTCGACGACGTTGGACCCGTCACCGCCGGCTGGGTCCCGGCGGGGCCGGAGTACGTCTGGATGAGGCCATGGCGGGAGAAGACCGCAAACTCCTGCAGGATGAAAGCTGCAACCATGCCGGCGAGCATCGCGCTCACGAACGCCGGCACCTGCCGGCCCCATGGCCGGGCAGGTGAGTGCCACGCTGCCGAGAAAGGTGCACCAAGAATGAGGAAGCCGCCGGTAGCCAGACCCAGGTGGGACGGGCTGAACAGGGCGCTGATGTTCTGCTCAATGCCGAACACCGAATGCCAGGCGAAGTCGCCCAGCCCGGAAGCAAGGAAGAGGAGTACGCCGGCGGCGGCTGCCCCATAGCCGGCAGGGACTGCTTCCCGCCACCTCGTCCCCGGGGCGTGCCGGCGCCAGGTCAAAGCGCCGATCCAGAGGGCGCAGGCGGCGAAGCCTGAGTAGAGGATCGCGTGCCACGGTGTGAAGAACGTCTCCAGGCCGCGGAGGTTGTTGTGCGCCCAGCCGTCAACGTAGGTCCCCGTGAGGAGCCAGACGCCGGCCGCGAGGGTGACGGCGTCTTCCACGGCCGTGGTGGGACGGTGAACCGATACCGGCGGGATCGCAAAGGCGTGTGCTGCTGCGGCGTCCATAGCTCCACAGTAGGTCCCGCCGATGCCCGGGGCGAGAGGGCATGCCAAGTAGTTGGCGCCCCTCAGGTGCTGGCCAGGCGGAGTACGCGTTCCTGTGCCAGCATGGCCGTGCGGCTGGCTTTGTCGGCCGCCCGGACCGCCTGTTTCGCTTCTGCGGTGGTGGCGGCGAGCCGCTTCCGGGAACGGTCCAGGCTTTCCTCGGCGGCCTTGAGCCGGTTTCGAAGCTCAGCCGTTTCCTGCTGCAGTAACGCGATTTCCGCACGTGTCTGCTCCTCCCGGTCCTGCAGCTCGCCCGCGAGCCGGGAGGCCTCCTCTTCAGCGGCCTGGGCCTCGGCCAGCGCGGCCCTGGCCCTTTCCAGGGCCGACGGCGAGGCCGGCCGGGGAGTCTGCCGCACTGCCTCAAGCCGGGGCTTGGCGGGCTTTGGCTGGGTGTGGTGCTCCGCCGTCGTGCGTGTCTTTGCCGCTGTTGCCTTTGGCCCCGCTGCCTGCGCCTCCGTTTTCGTCTTTGGAGCCGGGGGAGCACTTGCGCGGGCGGTGGCCGGCGCGGCCGGGAGCAGCCCGGGGAGGGCCACTGCCCCGTCCAGGTCGACGTCGTTGATGCCGTCGGCTGACAGGACTTTCAGCAGCCGGCCGCTGCCCACCGCAGCCGCCGCACGCTCGTCTGCCGTCAGTGCCCGCAGGGTCTCCTCAACGTCGGCGGCCATCGCGTCGCTGATGGAGCGGCCCTGCTCCTGGGCCACAGACCGGGCAGCGTCGACGGCGTCAGCCAGCATGGTGCGGCGCTCCCGGCCCAGTTCGCGCAGGGCGGGCGCATCCAGCGAGTTCTGCGCTGCCCGCATGCGCTCGCCAAGTCCGCGAAGCGCGGCCAGCACGTCCGGCCGGTGCCGTGCCAGCATGTTGAGCGCCCACGCGGCGACGGATGGTTTCGGCAGGGCGCGGACCGCTGCCCCCAGTTCCTTGTCCTGCCGCCCGGCGTCCTTCGCAGCGGCGGTCCTGGCCGCTATGAAGTCGTCCAGCGTCCCGCCGTACAGCCTGTCCGCAATGTCCGCCAGGGCTTCGTCTTCCATGCCGCCATCTTAGGTGCCGTGCTCCCGCCGGCGTCCGGTCCCGGCGGGCGCCGGACGCCGGCCGCCCTGCCAGTGGCCTCGGCACTCTGTTACTCATCGGCCCGGAGGGGTAAGTTGCACGAATGGACGATTCATACCAGGTCATCGTGGTTGGCGGCGGATTCGCCGGAAAGACGGCGGCTGAGGAGTTGGGCCGCAAGGGCGTCCGGGTGCTGTTGCTCGATGCCAACAATTACCAGCAGTTCCAGCCGCTCCTGTACCAGGTGGCTGCATCCCAGATTGGCGTCTCGGCGGTCACCCGGCCGCTCAGGTCGGAGTTCCGCAAGGTCAACAATGTCCGCGTCCTCACCGCGGAGGTGACGTCTATCGATGCGGCCAACCGCACCGTCACCACCGCAGACGGCTCCAGCTACCGGGCCAGGATCCTGGTCATCGCCACCGGGGCCGTACCGAACTTCTTCAACACCCCGGGCGCCGAAGAGCACGCCTACCCGCTGTACTCGGTGGCGGACGCAACGCGCCTGAGCGCCGCGATCACTGCTGTTTTGGACGAAGCTGACCGCGAGCCCGGGGCGGAAGCCGACGTGGTCGTGGTGGGCGGGGGTCCCACTGGTGTGGAAACTGCAGGCGCCTTGGCGGAGAACGTCAAATACATCGTGCCCAAATACTTCTCGCCGGGGCTGGCTGCCCGGTGCCATGTCCACCTGGTGGATATGGTTCCGAACGTCCTCGCCGCGTTCTCCGAAAAGTCGCAGGCGTATGCGCGGGACCGCCTGACCAAGCTGGGCGTACAGCTGCACATGGGCCAGCCTGTTGGTGAGGTCCGCCCGGACGGCGTGACCCTCAAGGACGGCACCGTTATTCCCGGCCGGGTGGTGGTGTGGGCCGGTGGCCTCCAGGCCGGCCGGATCATTACCGGTTCCGGCCTGAAACAGGGCAAGGGCGGCAGGGTGGACGTGCAGGCCGATCTGACAGTCCCTGATTTTGACGGCGTGTACGTGCTGGGGGACTCCGCCAACATCACCGATGCCACTGGAAACAAACTGCCGCAGCTCGGGTCGGTTGCGCAGCAATCAGGCAAGTGGGCGGCCCGCAATATCTATGCAGACCTTACCGGCGGTGTGCGCCAGCCTTTCCGGTACTGGGACAAGGGGTATATGGCCATGGTGGGACGCGGCGCAGCGGTCGCGGAGCTGGGGCGCCGCCGCCTGCAACTGCAGGGCCCACTGGCGTTCGTGTCCTGGCTGGCGGTCCACCTGGCCCTGCTGCCCGGATTCCAGCAGAAAGTCAGGGCGCTGTTCTCCTGGGCCAACGGCTACGTCACCCACAGCCCGGCCCAGGTGGTGGTGGGCAGGCCGGATTAGTTCCCGGCGAAACCCGGAAGGTGGCGCCCGCCATCGCGCATCGACGGGGTCCTGCGTTCGCTAACGTATGGATCAGCACCTACCCGGCCGGCGGAGCTCCGGAGGCATGCTCAGGGCAGATGGGTGAAGGAGATTCCTGCTGCCAGCAGCTTGTCCACCGCCTGCTTCACGCCTTCCGCCGTTCCGCCGCTGGGGTGGTTTCCATGGCAGATGACCACGTCTCCGGCCCGGGCCTTTCCCACTTCTTTGGCGACGACGGCGGCGGGATAGGTGGCGCCGCCGTCGCCATTGATGCTGAAGCCTGCCGGCTTCACGCCCAAGGTATTCAGGATGTCCACGGCGATGTCATCCATGTACGCGGTGCCCGGGCGGAAGTACCGGGGACGCTTGCCGGTGATGCCGGCCAGGACGCCGTCGTTGGGTACGACCTCGTCATAGACTTCCCCCGCGTTCCTGGTGCCCGGGATGCCGTAGGCCGTGTTGCCGGCGGTGGACAACGGCTTATGGGACGTCCCGTGGTTGGCGATCTCAAAGAGCGGATCCGCTGCCAGCTGACGGGCCGTGGCCGGGTTGGCTGTGATCCACCGCGAATTCAGGAACAGCGTTGCCGGGACGTGCCGTTGGCGCAGGGTATCAATCAGCACCTGATCGTAACCGCTGCCGCCGGGACCGCCGCAAAAGTCGAAGGTGAGGGCGATGCCCTGTGATCCGGGCGGCAGCCGCGTCAGGACGCCGGGTGCCTCCAGGCCCCAGTAGTGGGCCTGGCGCTTCGCATAGGTGTCGATGATCTGTGCCCGGGCGGGCACGGTGCCTGCAGGCGTCCTGGATGCCGGCCCGTCGCCGTCGGAGCCGGTATGCGACAGCGGCGCGGAGCCGTCCGCCGGACCGTTGGCGGTGTCCGCGGACGTGTCCTGTGCCGCGGAAGGGTGCCCTGGTTGCGGCTGCAGGTCGGGCACGGCGGCCGACAACGTCAGCACGGCTGCCAGGAGGATGGTCCTGCGGGCGGGTCCTTTCCCGTCCTGGTTCATGTGCCGGGGTGCGTGCTGGTTCACCCCTGGGATCCCCCCAACGCCGCGAAGTGGGCGCTTGTCCTGCCCCGCCGGGCCGGGCCTCCGGGGGTGTACGGCAGGAGGTGGCCGAAGCTGCTTGCATGTGCCGCGGCGCGCGGAACAGCAGCCTGGAAGCGGGTGGTCATGTGGGGAGGATACCTTGGCTTTCTTGCCGTTCCCTGAACCTCGCACTGCACCCGGGGTGGCGGGCGTAATAAAGTGCGGATCCGGGCCCGGCGGTGGCAGCTCAGCGTCCCGGTTCGGGGCAGGCCGTTCCTAAGTTCCCTTCCCTGGGCGGCCCGGACAGGAGCGGTTGTCGGGGCGGCCCTGAAGGTAGCTGACCAGGTTCGGCGGCCGGTAGGGGACGCCGGAGCGCCCCCTTCACGTTCAATCCTGCGGACACCGGCTTGGCCTCCGCGCCGCGCTCGTCAGCCGACGTGAATGCCTGGCCTTGCCGCCTGGTCGGGTTCAATCTCGCGGAGGATCTCCCGCACCAGCGGCGGGGTGTCACCCTGCCCGAGGAAAAGATAACGCATCAGGTGCGCCACCGGGCTTCCCTCGGACCACTCGAAATAGCACTGCGGTTTCACGCCGGTGGAGTTCCGCATCGCCAGCAGGACCGCCGCGATGGCATTTGGCACGGCCGGGGACTTCACCCTAAGCACCCGGTAGTCCTCGACTTCAAGACCTTCGACCCGGAGCGTGTGCGTGAAGTCCGACGGGTCGGAGATCTCGACCTCGAGAAAGATAACGTCGGCTGGGCCCGGAACCGGGTTCAGCCCCCGCTGTTCGTACTCCTTCTCGGCGTACTCAGCCTTGTCACCGCTTTGCTTCTTGTTGGCGATGATGTGCAGCTCGCCGTCGAAGGCAATCGAGTCTGTGATGAACTGGCGGGCGGCCTCATCGAATTCAATGGTGTCCACGCGCAGTTCGGTGGAGCGGGTGACCCGCGAGATGAGCGAGACCGCGATGATCCCGGCGATGAAGAACGCCGAGATGACGATCCCGTCCGGTTTTTCGAGGACGTTGTCGCCCAGGGCGTACAGCAGGATCAGGGTCAGGATGCCGAAGCCGACGGCCCCGGCCCTGCTCCGGCGCCGGAGGGCCGAGACCGTGACGGCGACCGCCCCGGAGACCATCATGGCCAGGATCCCGGTGGCGTACGCGCCGGCCTGAGCGTTCACGTCAGCGCGGAACGCGATGGTGATGCCGATGCTCAGGACGGTGTAGACCAACACCACGGGGCGGACCGCGCGGGCCCATTCCGGTGCCATTCCGTAGGCGGGCAGGTACCGCGGCACGATGTTGATCAGCCCTGCCATGGCGGACGCGCCGGCGAACCAGAGGATCAGGGCGCTGGAGATGTCGTAGACGGTACCGAACCCGGCTCCGAACAGGTCGTGGGCGAGGAACGCGAGGGCGCGTCCGTTGGCCTGTCCACCCTCCTCGAATTCCTTGGCGGGGATCATGACCGTAGTGATGAAGCTGGTGGACATGAGGTAGACGCTCATGATGAGGGCGGCCGTGGTGAGCAGCTTGCGGGTGTTTTTGACCCGGGAGGCCATCGCTTCCTCGGGTGTGCGTCCCGTGGCCTTGATCAGCGGCATCATGGAGACGCCGGTTTCGAAGCCGGACAGGCCCAGGACCAGCAGCGGGAAGGCGATGATGGCAGGGCTGACCAGCCCGATCGGGCCGCCGCCGCTGGAGAACAGCCGGTCGGTCCAGCCGCTGACCAGCGACGGATCCGCGGCCAGGTGGAGGAACCCAGCCACCACAACGGCGGCATTGAGGAGCAGGTAGATGGCCACCAGGGGGATCGCCACACCTACAGCTTCGTTGAAGCCGAGCAGGAACACCCCGCCGAGGATCAGAAGCAGAATCACGGTGATGATGACGGCGCTGCCCTTGAGGGCCTCGGGGATGAGCGGGTTCTCGAGCAGGTGGACGGTCGCGTCAGCGCCGGAGAGGGTGATCGTGATGATCCAGGAGGTTGCGACGAAGCCCAGGAGCAGCAGGACGAAGAACTTGCCGCGCCAGAACGGCAGCAGCTTCTCCAACATTGCCACCGATCCTTGCCCGTGGGGGCTTTCCTGCGCGACCCTGCGGTACATGGGAAGCATCCCCAGCAACGTCAGGGCCACAATCAGCAACGTGGCCAGTGGGGAGAGGGCGCCGGCAGCCAGGGCGGCGATGCCTGGCAGGTAGGACAAGGTGGAGAAGTAGTCGACTCCGGTCAGGCACATGACCTTCCACCAGGCGTTGGGTTTATGGTCTTCCTTGGCCTCCGGGCCGGCGGGGGCCACCTGGTTGGCGAGCAGCCAGCGGACCAGGGGAGCCTGGTCCAGGCTTGAGTCCTGCTTCAGGGAGACCTGGGCCGGAACCGGGTGGTCAGAAGGGGGTGTCATTGAGGACTTTCTATTGATGACCAGGGTGGTCGGCGACGAATCGAAGCGCCCGAACGGGCCAATTCTAGTCCGGTTCCGTACGTGGAACTGGGGTTACGGGGCGTCCATTGGGCCTGTCCCACAGCGGCGGCGGCTGGTCCGGGACGGGTTGCGCAGTGTCGGTGATTGGCCCGCCGACCATGAGCAGATGGTCAGGTGTGGAGTTCGCGCCAAAGTCGCTGCAGCAGTTTTCGGGGAACGCCCCCGGTTCGTGCGAAGTAGGCGTAGAACGGCGCGTTGTGGTGGTTTCAGCGGCAGCTCGCTCCCGTCAATAGCCCTGGCGGACTGACGTCGAGGGCCTGCTTGGCGCACGTTCCGGGCGGCCAGCACTGTCTTTGGATCGTGGCCGGGAGGGGTTCCCATCATGTGCCCTGCCCTCCGGCAGTACTACCCGCTTAACCAGCGAAAAACCCCGGAAACCCCTGAAAACAGGGGCTGTCCGGGGTTTATCCCGAGCTTCCTATCAGAATCGAACTGATGACCTTTTCATTACGAGTGAAACGCTCTACCGACTGAGCTAAGGAAGCACCGCACCAAATCCCCCGGACGAACCGGGCGCTTCATGCAAGAGTCAACTGTAATAGAGTCCCGCCGCCCCGGTCAAAATGGCCGGCGTGACGCTGCTGCGAACCTCAGCACACCGTATTGTCGGCCGGCAGCTTGCCGCTGACCAGATAGTTGTCCACGGAATCCTCCAGGCAGCTGTTGGCCCGGCCGTACGCGGTGTGTCCTTCACCCTTCCAGGTCAGCAGGGAGGCGTTCCCCAGCTGCTTGCGCAGTGATGCTGCCCATTCAACGGGGGTTGCAGGGTCGCCGGTGGTGCCGATGACCACGATGGGGGAGTCGCCGCTGTACTCCACCGCCGCCGGCGTGCGGACGTTTTTGTACGGCCAGTCTGCGCAGATGGTTCCGCCGTAGGCAAAGAAGTAGCCCAAGGTGGGTGAATCCTGTTCCAGCCGCTTTTCCTCCGCCCGCATGCCCGCGGCGTCCGAAACCATGGGGTAGTCCAGGCAGTTGACCGCATTGAAAGCGAGCGCCGAATTGGACGTATAGGAGCCGTCGGGGGCCCGGTCGGCACCGATATCGGCAAGCCGGAGCATGAGGCTGACGTCCCCGGAAACGGCGGCCTCCAGCGCTTGGGTGAGGGCCGGCCAGCTTTGGTCGTTGTAAAGCGGGGTGATCAGGCCGCTGACGAACTGGGTTGCATTGACCAGCCGCCCGTCCTTGGCCGTGCGGGGTGTCTGCCGTATGGAGTCAATGAGGTCCCGGATCTGCTGAACGCCGGAGTCGACATCACCGCCCAGGGGGCACTTGGTCTGCTTCTGGCAGCTGGCCACGTAGCTGTGGAGCGCCTTTTCGAAGGCCCGGGCCTGGCCGCTGGTCAGGTCCTCATTGCTGATTGACGGATCGAGGGCGCCATCGAGGACCATCCGGCCTACGTTGTCCGGGAAAAGCGAGGCGTAGGTGGAGCCCAGGAACGTGCCGTAGGAGTACCCCAGGTAGTTCAGCTTGGAGTCGTTCACAACCGCGCGGAGCACGTCCAGGTCCTTCGCGGCGCTGACGGTGTCAATGTGGCCCAGGACGGGGCCTGTTTGTGACGCGCACTGGGTAGCGATTGCCTTGCTGTCAGCCAGTGCCGCCGCCAGCCCGGCATCGGTTTCGTACGCGTAGATCTTGGCCCGGGCGGCGTCGCGTTCGGCGTCCGTGGCACAGGTGACCGGAGCGGAGCGCTTCACGCCACGCGGATCGAAGCCCACGAGGTCGTAGGCGTTGCGGACAGCCGCTGAAAAGTGGGTTCCGGCAGCGTCTTTGACAAAGTCGTAACCGGAGGCGCCCGGGCCGCCGGGATTGACCAGGAGGCTGCCGGTCTTCTTACCGGTGCTGGGTGCCCGGAGCGCTGCGATCTGGATGGTGTCGCCGCCGGGATTGGCGTAATCCATGGGCACGTTCACCTTGGCGCACTGGAATTCCCCTTCGCAGGGCTCCCACACGATTTGCTGCGAGTAGAACTTTTCCAGCCCTGCGGGAGCAGACGCCACGATGGAGGGGTCAGCCTTGGCCGTGGCAGCTTCCGGCGGGTTCTTGTCGCCACCAAGGAGGCTGCAGGAGGCCAGGACAACGGCCACGGCCATTGCTGCGGCGGCGCGGACAGCGACCGTCAGGGACCTGTGGCGTGCGGGCAGGGGGCGGGCAGTCATCGGGTCTCCTTGGAGGGCTGTATCAGGCTGGCAGCCATGGACTCAATGGTCAGCAGCGGGGCAACGTTGGTGGTGGTGATGCGTTCACGGGCTTTGTTAATGGCGTCCATGCGGGCCAGCGTGGCTTCCGGCGTGGAGCGGGCTGCGAACTCTTCCAGCTCACTCCTCAGCTCAACGTTGACCAACTCCACGGCGTTCCCAAGCTGGATGATCAGGACGTCGCGGTAGAAGGACAATAAATCCGTCAGGGTCCGGTCCAGGGAGTCCGTGATGGATCTCTTGGCCCGCCGCTTCTGGTCGTCTTCGAGCTGTTTCAGCTGGCTGCGCATGGCCGGGGGAGGGCGCCGGTTTCCGGTGCTCCCAGCGTCGCCAGCAGTGCGGCCTTCTCTGCTGCATCGCGTTCCTCGTTGGAGCTGTTGGCCTCCGCAGTGGCGATCTTGACCAGCTTGTCCGCCATCATGACCGCCGCTGTTACGCCGCGCAGCCCCAGCGGGAAGCGGACAGTCTCCAGGCGGCGTTCCCTTGCCGCCGGATCCCTGGCCAGCCTCCGGGCGATGCCCACATGGCTTTGGGCAGCGCGGGCGGCCTGCTCCGCAAGGGCAGGGTCCACGCCGTCGCGCCGGACCAGCAGCGCTGCCACGTCCGACGCGGGCGGCAGCCGCAGGGCAACGCTTCGGCAGCGGGACCGGATGGTCACCAGGACATCGGCCGGGGACGGCGCGCAGAGCATCCACACGGTCCGCGGCGTGGGTTCCTCGATGGCCTTGAGCAGCACGTTGGTGGTCCGCTCGGCCATGCGGTCGGCGTCCTCCACCACGATGATCCGCCACCGCCCGGACGACGGCCGGTTGCCGGCGGTTGCCACCAGTTCGCGGGCCTCGTCAATAGTGATGGTGACCTTCTCTGTGCGCACGAAGGTCACGTCCGAATGCGTTTCACCCAGGATCGTGTGGCAGGCCTGGCACTGTCCGCAGCCACGCTGGCCCACGTCCTCCTGGTCGCAGTTCAGTGCGGCCGCGAACGCCTTGGCGGCATTGGAGCGACCGGACCCCGGCGGACCGGTGAACAGCCAGGCGTGCGTCAGGCTTTCGCCGCCGGCGGCTTGGCGCAGTTGTTCGACGACGGCGGGCTGGCCCTGGAGGTCATCCCAGACGGTCATGAGTCACCGCCGTCCGTGGCTGCTGCGGCGGCAGGAACGGCAAGGAGGGTTTCCACCCGGGCGAGGATCTGAGCGGCAAGGTCTTCCACCGGGAGGTGGGCCGGGAGGACCAGGTACGACTCCGGGCGGTCCGCAGCAAGGCTAAGGAAGGCCTCCCGGATCCGGGTATGGAACTCGTCAGCCTCGGATTCCAGGCGGTCTTCCGCTGCCTGGCCGGCAGTTCGGCGGCGGCGGCCAAGTTGGGGGTCAACGTCCAAAAGGACTGTGAGGTGGGGCTGGAGGCCCGATGTGGCCCACTCATTGAGGGAACGCACCGCGTCCAGGCCCAGGTTGCGGCCGGCACCCTGGTAGGCCACCGAGGAGTCGATGTACCGGTCCGTCAGGACGATTTCACCGCGGCCAAGTGCCGGGCGGATTACTTGGGTGGCGTGCGCGGCCCGGGAAGCCGCAAATATGAGGGCCTCGGTGTGCGCGTCGATGTCGCCATTGCCGTGGTCCAGCACAAGCGACCGCAGCTTCTCGCCAACCGGGGTGCCGCCGGGCTCCCGGGTGCGCAGCACGGTGTAGCCCAGGGACTCCAATGCTGCCGCAAGCCGGCCGGCCTGGGTGGACTTGCCTGCACCATCGCCACCCTCGAACGCGATGAATACGCCGGCCCTCTGTTTGTTCACTTCTCAAGCCTACCGAGGGGTACCGACTTTT
This sequence comes from Arthrobacter sp. FX8, assembly GCF_026723805.1. Classification (NCBI taxonomy): domain Bacteria; kingdom Bacillati; phylum Actinomycetota; class Actinomycetes; order Micrococcales; family Micrococcaceae; genus Arthrobacter; species Arthrobacter sp. FX8. The sequence continues at coordinate 78,875 of NZ_CP113505.1, forward strand.
CCCGATCCGTAGCTACCTCGAAGGCGGCAGTCCGGTGAACGGCAGCCGTCCACAAAACGACACCGCTTTCCGGCGGATCCGGCAGGAACAGTACGCTTTTCACCATGAGTCTTTCCGAGCACCAGGCCGCTTCCCTTTCACCCGAGACCGTGGTGGTGGCGGCCGGGCGTCCGCCGCGGGAAAGGGACCAGCCGGTCAATCCTCCCATCACGCTTTCCTCCACCTACTTCGGTACCGGTCCGCTGGGTGACGGCGACCGGGGTTATGGCCGCTATTCCAACCCCACCTGGGATCCCTTTGAGGAGGCCCTCGGCCAGCTTGAAGGAGCTGCCCTTCCCGGACTGCTCTACGCGTCGGGGCTGGCGGCGGTCAGTTCCGCGCTGTCCCTGATCCCTGCCGGCGGCGTGCTGGTCATGCCCAACCACAGCTACTCCGGCTCCCTGGTGATGGCGACGGAACTTGCCCAAAAAGGATTCATCGAACTCCGGACCGTGGACATTGCCGACACGGACGCCGTCAAGGATGCCCTGGCACCGCAAGGCCCGTCGGCGAAAGCCGCGGCCATGCTGTGGCTGGAAAGCCCCACCAACCCCATGCTCGGAATAGCGGACATGCCGGCCGTCGCTGAGGCCGCCCATGCAGCCGGGGCAATCGTCGTCACTGACAACACCTTTTCCACGCCACTGGTGCAGCAGCCCCTGCAACTCGGATCCGACGTCGTCCTCCACTCGGTGACCAAGTACCTCGCCGGGCACTCCGACGTCGTCCTTGGCGCCCTGGTTACTTCCAATCCGGACATCCGGTCGTCGCTGCTCCACCACCGCATCATCCACGGCGCCATCGCGGGTCCCTTCGAAGCGTGGCTCGCACTGCGGGGTCTGCGGACCCTCGCGCTGCGCGTGGAACGGTCGCAGGAGTCGGCAATGATCCTGGCGGAACGCCTCGCCGCCCACCCCGCCATTGATTCCATCCGGTTCCCCGGGCTCGATTCCGACCCCGGCCATGCCCGCGCCAAGGAACAAATGCAGGGCTTTGGCTCCATTATCTGTGTCCAGGTGGCACCCACGGCGGGCCTGGGCGGCGCCGACGCCGCGGACAAGCTGGTGCAGGCGTTGGAGCTTTGGCTGCCGGCCACCTCCCTGGGCGGGGTCGAATCCCTGATCGAACGGCGGCGCCGGCACTCGGCGGAACCCGCCAGCGTCCCCGAAAACCTGGTTCGGCTGAGCGTCGGGGTGGAAAATGTTGAGGACCTGTGGGCTGACCTGAAGCAGGCGCTGGACACGCTGGAGGGCTAGGCTGGGCTTGTGGACGGTCGAATAATTATCGCGTACGTAGAGCAGGCAGTGTTCTTTATCCTTGGCCTGGTGGCCCTGGGGCTTGAACTGTGGGCGTTCGTGGACTGTGCCAGGCACCGGGCCAACGCCTTCGAAGCCACGGGCAAGCGGACCAAGACGTTCTGGCTTGCCCTCACCGGCGGTGCGTTGCTGGTGGGCATCATTTCGCTGTTCGGCGCCGGTGGCGGCATTATCAGCACCCTTGGCCTCTTCGGGCTCGCCGCCGTGGTGGCAGCCTCCGTCTACCTGGCCGACGTCCGTCCCGCAGTGAAGGACGCAGGCCGCGGCGGCAGCCGCAACATGGGCCCCTACGGCCCCTGGTAACCAGGTTCCACGGCCGCCCAGTCCACCGTCAGCTCGCCCAGCCGCCACCTGGCCGGCCCGTCCTGCACCGGCCACCCGGCCTCGCGCAGGCCCCGGCACATGCCGACCCAGCGCTGCCTGTTGCCGAACGAGGCGAGCGGCGCGCTCCCAAGCCATGCGCGGTCCATCGCCTGCATGAAGGCATGAACAGGTTCGCCAGGGACGTTGCGGTGGATCAAGGCCTTGGGAAGCCGCTCGGCCACGTCCGAAGGCAGGTCGAAGCTCCCGAAACGGACCGAGATGCTCAGCGACAGCGGACGGACCCGGTCGAGGGTCACCCACGCCACGCGCCGCCCGATCTCGTCGCACGTGCCGTCCACGAATATGCCGCCCGGCGACAACCTGCCCTGCACCAGCTGCCAGATGCCCCGGACATCAGCTTCCTCGTACTGCCGCAGGACATTGAAGGCGCGGACCAGGACAGGATGGCCGGGAACGGGCAGCTCGAAGCCGCCCAGGTGGAAGGTCAGCCCGGGCCGCTGCAGCGGAAGCGCAGCGCGGACGCGCTCCGGTTCGATCTCGATCCCGCAGACCCGCACGTCCGGCCGGACAGCGGCGAGCCTTTCATGGAGTTCGACGGCGGTGGCTGGTGTTGCGCCGTAGCCCAGGTCAATGACGAGCGGGTCAGCCGCCGACCGCAGGCGCCAGGCCTGAGGTCCGGCCAGCCAGCGGTCCACCCGGCGCATCCGGTTGGGGTTGGTGGTGCCGCGGGTGACGTTGCCCACCGGACGGCCCTGCCGGGCGGCGGATGTCCTGCCGGATAGTTGCGGGGAGTTCACCCGTTCAGCCTTTTGAACCACCGCACAACCCTATCCCTGGCCCTGGGGGAAGCGGGCCCCACCGCGGCCTGGCTTGTAACGCTGGGCGGGCGGCAACACTGCTCGGCTAGGATGAAAATCATGACTTACAAGCTGATTCTGCTGCGCCACGGCCACAGCGAATGGAACGCAAAGAACCTGTTCACCGGCTGGGTGGACGTTGACCTGAACGACCAGGGCCGCGCGGAAGCAGCGCGCGGCGGTGAGCTGCTGGTGGAGAACAACATCCTTCCGGACGTGCTCTACACCTCCCTGCTGAAGCGGGCCATCAACACCGCGAACATCGCCCTGGACAAGGCCGACCGCGGCTGGATTCCGGTCAAGCGCGACTGGCGCCTGAACGAACGCCACTACGGCGCGCTGCAGGGCAAGGACAAGGCGCAGACCCTCGCCGAATACGGCGAAGAGCAGTTCATGGAATGGCGCCGTTCCTACGACACCCCGCCGCCGCCCCTCGACGACAACTCCGAGTTCTCCCAGGCGCACGACCCCCGTTACGCGGGACTCGGCGATGCCCTGCCGCGCACCGAGTGCCTCAAGGATGTCCTGGTGCGGCTCCTGCCCTACTGGGAATCGGACATCAAGGAGGACCTCAAGGCAGGCAAGACGGTCCTGGTGACCGCGCACGGCAACTCGCTGCGTGCCCTGGTCAAGCACCTCGACGGCATCAGCGACGAAGCCATCGCCGGCCTGAACATCCCCACCGGCATCCCGCTGGTGTACGAACTGGACGAGGACTTCAAGCCGGTCAAGCCCGGCGGAACGTACCTGGACCCCGAAGCTGCCGAAGAAGCCATCCTGGCAGTGGCAAACCAGGGCAAGAAATAGGACATTAAACCCGTACGACGGCGGGCCGGTCACCTCAGGTGACCGGCCCGCCGTCGTCCTCCGGCAGCTTGGGTGTCAGCTGTGTTCTGTCCCGGTGGGCTGCCATGCGCCCGTGACCAGGTAGGTCACCTTCTGGGCGACGGAGACGCCGTGGTCGGCGAAGCGCTCGAAGTAGCGGCTGGCGAGGGCCACGTCCACGGTGGTGGCGGGGGACTCGTGCCACTCAGGCGCGGCGATGGCCTTGAAGACGCTCAGGTGCAGGTCATTGATCGCCGTGTTGGCCTTGAGGATGTCCCTGGCCACCTCGAGGTCGCGGCTTTCAAGCAGGACGGTCAGCTTGTCGGCGATCTCCTGGTCGAGCTCGGCCATCCGGTTGAAGGTCTCCGTCATGGACTCCGGAATCACCGTGGAGGGGTAGCGGAGGCGGGCCAGTTGGGCGATGTGGCGGGCCAGGTCACCCATCCGCTCGAGGGACGCGCTCATCCGCAGGGAACCGACGATCATGCGCAGGTCGCTGGCGACAGGACCCTGCAGTGCCAGAATGTCGATGGCCCGCTCATCGAGGCTGTTCTGCAGGAAATCGATGCGCGCGTCCGCGGCGATGACATCCTGCGCGAGGTCCACGTCCGCTACCTGGAACGAGGTAGTGGCCTTGTTGATCGCTTCGCTGACCAGTCGGGAGATCTCCACCAGCTGGTCACCGACCTGGGTGAGCTCTTCCTGAAAAACCTTACGCACGTAGGCGTCCTTTCCTTGGAACTCCCGCCGGCCGCTGCAGGGCAGCAGGAATCGTGTCGCCATTAGGCGCTCTGACCACCAACTCTGTCATCGCCCGGTAAACGATTATGCCCACACAGATGAACGTTAGTTGAACCGTTGGCCGGATAGGCCGGAAGTCGGCAGGGGGCTTAGGGCAAGAGCATAAAGTGGAGCTGTGGATCCTATGCTCATTGGTCTGGTTGCCGGCCTTATCGGTCTGGCGCTTGGCACGTTCGGCGTGCTTGCCTACCGGGTCAGCGAGAAGCAGCGCGAGCTGCTGGAGATCGACGCCGGGGAGCTGGCACTGCCGCCCGGCGCAGCGGAGGTGCTCGCCGTCGTCGGACGCGCTTTTGTGGTGCTGGACGACGTGGACGGCGTGGTCCGGGCCAGCCCCGCAGCGTACGCGTACGGCCTGGTCCGCGGGCACACCGTGGTCCACAGGGAACTCCTGGACATGACCGCGGGAGTCCGGCGGGACGGCGTCATCCTGGAAAAGCAGCTCGAACTCCCGAGGGGGCCGCTGGGCAAGGGAACCATCATCGTCCAGGTGCGGGCGGCCATGCTGGGTGAGGAATACATCCTGCTCCTCGCCGATGACCGGACGGAGATCACGCGCACCGAAGAGATCCGCAACGACTTCGTCGCCAACGTATCCCACGAACTGAAAACCCCCGTGGGTGCCATTTCGCTGCTGGCCGAGGCGCTCGAATCCTCCGCCGACGATCCTGACGCTGTCCGCCGCTTCGCCAAGCGCATGCACAAGGAATCCGCCCGCCTGGCCGCCCTGGTCCAGGACATCATCGAACTTTCCCGCCTGCAGGGCGCCAGCGTGACCCAGCAGGGCGGCCCGGTGGACATCAACGCCGTCATCGCCGAGGCCGTGGACCGGTCGCAGCTTCCCGCGGAAAGCAAGAACATCAGCATCGTGGTGGGCGGCCGCACCGAGGGCAAGGTCTTCGGTGACCAGGACCTGCTGGTGACGGCGCTGCGAAACCTTATCGACAACGCCATCCGCTATTCACCCGACAACACCCGGGTGGGGATCGGTGTACGTTCCAGGGAAGGCGTAGTCTCGATTTCCGTGACGGATCAGGGCGAGGGGCTGACCCCTGAGGACCAGGAACGCGTGTTCGAACGCTTCTACCGGGTGGACGCCGCCCGTTCCCGCCAGACGGGCGGTACCGGCCTGGGCCTGAGCATCGTGAAGCACGTGGCGTCCAACCACGGCGGCGAAGTGACCCTCTGGTCCCAGCCCGGGCAGGGGTCCACCTTCACCCTCCGGCTGCCCGAAATGGAAGGCCAGGACGGCGAGGACGCGCCGGCCGGGCCGGAAGCACCGGCACAGGCGCCGGAAAAACGCAGTCTTACCCACCTACCCCGCGCCGCCGGCGCAACAGATCGAGGAGCCAGCGCTTGAGCAGGATTTTGATTGTCGAGGACGAGGAGTCGTTCAGCGATCCCTTGTCCTATTTGCTGGGCAAAGAAGGGTTCGAGGTGGAGGTGGTGGACAACGGCCTTGATGCCATCACCGAATTCGACCGCAACGGCGCCGACCTGGTGTTGCTTGACCTGCAGCTCCCGGGCCTCTCCGGCACTGAGGTGTGCCGGCAGCTCCGCCAGCGCTCAAGCGTCCCCGTCATCATGCTGACCGCCAAGGACTCGGAAATCGACAAGGTGGTGGGCCTGGAACTCGGTGCTGACGATTACGTCACCAAGCCCTACTCCTCCCGCGAACTGGTGGCCCGCGTCCGGGCGGTATTGCGGCGCCAGGGGGAGCCTGAGGAGCTGATTTCCTCAACCGTCCAGGCCGGTCCGGTCCGCATGGACATCGAACGGCACGTGGTGAGCGTGGACGGCCAGCAGGTCCTGCTTCCCTTGAAGGAGTTCGAGCTCCTGGAGATGCTGCTGCGCAACTCGGGCAGGGTGCTGACCCGCGGCCAGCTCATCGACCGCGTCTGGGGCTCCGACTACGTGGGCGATACCAAGACCCTTGACGTCCACGTGAAGCGCCTCCGCGGCAAGATCGAACCCGATCCGTCCGCTCCCCGCTACCTGGTGACCGTCCGCGGCCTTGGGTACAAATTCGAGCCGTAGGCCGTACCGGGACTCCGTCAGCAGGCATAACAAAGGGAGGAGCCAGTGGGCTCCTCCCTTTCGTTGTGTCCGGGGTTCCGGCGCCTGCTTAGCGGCTCGTGGCGGTCGCGGTGGCAGTAGCCGGGGCGGAGGCGCTCGAAGTGGCGCTGGAGGTTGCGCCGGCAGAGGGGGTGGCGGATGAAGAAGCGGACGACGGGGACGTTGCCGAAGCGCTCGGCGTAGGTACGTAGTCCTTGTACTCCTCCAGCGTGGCGTCCAGGACGGGAACCTTGACGGTGTTGCTGACGTTGGTGCCGTTCTCGCTGATCTTGACGTCCACCAGGGAGCCGGGCTGGCCACCAGTGGTGCTCAGGATGGCTTCGTCGGACTTCTCGTTGAGGAGCGTGTACGAGTTGGCCTTCACCGGTACCTCGGTCTGCGAGCCCTTGGCGCCGTTGACCGTGAGCTTCACGTCCTTGGAAGAGGAGTTGTAAACGGCGCCGATCAGGCGGCCGGGCTTGTCCTCGCCGGTGGAAACAATCAGGATGTTCCGCAACTGCAGGGGACCGAGGTCCGCGCGGATGCCGTCCGAGGCGGAGTACTGATGGCTGGTCTGCTGGGGCGTGATGTAACCGCAGCCCGCGGTCAGCAGGCTGGCGCCAAGGGCAGCAGCCGTCAGTGCCAGTTTGCCGCGCTGGGCCCGGTTCATCGCAGTGGAACGCACGTCACGTACTCCTCGAGAAATTTGAAGTCTTTTTCAGCCCATAGCCTATCCGCAATGAGGGGCAAACGAGGATTCGGCGGTGTCACATCCACTGTGGGAGCGCTCACCTGATGCACTAATCCTCCCATCCGTCAAGGGGGTGAAGGGGGTTGATTGGGCCCATTTTCCGCGTATTTTCGCGGTTGGAGGCCCTTTCTCCGGCCGGTCATATGCCTGAATCGTGATAAACTGGTCTGCGGGAAAGGGGAAATGTCCACATGGTATTTGAGGTCGGCGAGACAGTAGTTTACCCTCACCACGGTGCTGCGAAGATTGAAGAAATCAAGATGCGCACCATCAAGGGCGAAGAGAAGATGTATCTCAAGCTCAAGGTGGCTCAGGGTGATCTGACCATTGAAGTTCCAGCAGAGAACGTTGACCTTGTTGGGGTCCGGGACGTAGTGGGCAAGGAAGGCCTGGAGCACGTGTTTGATGTGCTCCGCGCCGAGTTCACCGAGGAACCCACCAACTGGTCACGCAGGTACAAGGCAAATCTGGAGAAGCTTGCTTCCGGTGACGTCATCAAGGTGGCAGAGGTCGTTCGCGACCTGTGGCGCCGGGATCACGACCGGGGCCTTTCCGCAGGCGAGAAGCGTATGCTGGCCAAAGCCCGTCAGATTCTGATTTCAGAACTGGCGCTGGCTGAAAAGACCGACGAGGAGAAGGCTGCAAGCGTTCTCGACGAGGTCCTGGCTTCCTAAGAATTTAGCCCCGGCGGCACGCAAGTGCCGCCGGGGCTTCTTTGGCATCACCCGCCGGTGTCCAAGCCGCCTGACCGCAGTGGCGGCGTCGTAGGCTAGTCCGCATGAGTGAATCACCCACGCGCCTGGTCACGGCCGTCATCCTCGTGGCCGCCGGTTCCGGGCAGCGCCTCGGCTACGGCATGCCCAAGGCCGCTGTTCCGCTCGGCGGCGAGCCCATCCTGATACATGCCCTGCGGGGCATTGTCGCGTCAGGAGTGGCCAGCCAGGTGTGCGTGGCGCTGCCTGCCGGTGACCAGGGCCTGCGGGAGTTGTGTGACGACTTCCGTGGCGAGCTTGCCGATGGTGGTCCACTCCTGACGATTGTCGACGGCGGAGCCACCCGGGCCGACTCCGTCCGCGCAGGCATCTCGGCACTGATGGACGGCATCGAGGCGGTCCTGGTCCACGACGCCGCCCGCGCGCTCACGCCCGAATCCGTTTTCCACCGCGTCTCCGATGCCCTTGCCGCCGGCGCTGCCGCCGTCATTCCGGCGCTGCCCGTGGTAGACACCGTCAAAACGGTGGCCGCCACTACCGGGGAGGACGCGGCCTTTGCACCCGAAGTTGTCACGGGGACAGCCCGCCGCCAGGAGCTCCGGGCCGTGCAGACGCCCCAGGGTTTCCGGATCGGCGCGCTGCTGCAGGCGCACCAGGCCGCACAGTCCCTGGACCAGCAGCAGTCCGCGGCCGTCACCGACGACGCCATGCTGGTGGAGATGCTCGGCACCCCCGTCCATGCCGTCCGCGGATCAACGCAGTCCCTCAAGATCACAACGCCCCTTGACCTGATCTTCGCGGAAGGGCTCCTGGAAGGCCCGCTCGGCGCCCGGTGGGTGGAAGGATGAGCGCGGAGATGGTTCTGCCGCGCACCGGGGTGGGGATCGACGTCCATGCCTACGCGCCGGAAGACTCGCCCCGGCCCCTCTGGCTCGGTGGACTCCTATGGCCCGGCGAACGGGGCCTCGCCGGGCACTCAGATGGTGACGCCGTCGCCCATGCGGCCGCGGACGCCCTGTTCTCGGCCGCCGGTATCGGCGACCTTGGCACCCACTTCGGTACCGACCGCCCGGAGTTCGCCGGCGCATCCGGCGCCACCCTCCTGGCCGAAGCCGCCCGGATTGTCCGGGCAGCCGGGTTCGAAATTGGCAACGTTGCGGTGCAGTTCGTGGCCAACCGGCCCAAGTTCGGGCCGCGCAGGGAAGAATCCCAAAAGGTCCTCAGCGAAGCCGCAGGCGCCTCTGTGGGCGTCACGGCAACCACCAGCGACGGCCTGGGATTCACCGGACGCGGGGAAGGCATTTCGGCGGTGGCCACCGCGCTGGTGTACCCCCAGCAGCCCCAGCCCATCAGCTAGTCTGGAGCGGTGACCCTGCGCTTCTATGACACCGCCTCCGCCGAAGTCCGGAACTTCGTCCCCATCGTCGACGGCAAGGTCAGCCTCTACTACTGCGGCGCCACCGTCCAGGGCATGCCGCACGTGGGGCACATCCGCTCCGCCATCGCCTTTGACCAGCTCACCCGCTGGCTTGAGTACCGGGGCCTGCGCGTCACGGTCGTCCGCAACGTGACGGACATCGACGACAAGATCCTGGCCAAGTCCGAGGCTTCGTTCGCGCCGGACTTCAGCCCGGAGGTGGGCGAAGTGCCTCAGGAGGAATGGTGGGCGCTGGCGTACCGCTACGAGCAGGAATTCCTGAAGGCCTACGACACCCTTGGCGTCTCCCGGCCCACGTACGAACCCCGGGCCACCGGACACATCCCCGAGATGCATGCCCTGATCCAGCAGCTCATTGACCGCGGCCATGCCTATCCTGCCCTGGATGATTCAGGGGACGTGTACTTCGACGTCCGTTCGTGGGACACATACGGCGCACTGACCCGGCAGAACATCGATGACATGCAGGCAGCGCCCGACGCCGACCCCCGCGGCAAGAAGGACCCCCGCGACTTTGCGCTGTGGAAGGGCTCCAAAGAAGGGGAGCCGGCCACCGCCAGCTGGGCTTCGCCCTGGGGGGCAGGACGGCCCGGCTGGCACCTTGAGTGCTCGGCCATGGTCACCAAGTACCTGGGTACCGCATTCGATATCCATGGCGGCGGCCTGGACCTGCGCTTCCCGCACCACGAAAACGAGATGGCGCAGTCACAGGCGGCCGGACACCCGTTCGCCAACTTCTGGATGCACAACGGCATGGTGACCTACCAGGGCGAAAAGATGTCCAAGTCCATCGGCAACACCATCAGCCCCGCGGAGATGCTGGAACTCGCGTCGCCGCGGGTGGTGCGCTACTACCTCGGCCAGGCGCACTACCGCTCCATCCTGGACTACCGGCCCACCTCCCTGCAGGAGGCCGCGGCCGCCGTCGAACGCATTGACGGCTTCATCAGCCGGGCCGTGCGTGCACTTTCCTCTGACGGAACCTACACCCTTGCCACGGACGGTCTTGTTCCCGAGGCGTTCGAACGCGCCATGGATGACGACCTGAACGTCCCCCAGGCGCTGGCAGTACTCCATGACACGGTCCGCTCCGGAAACACCGCCCTCACTGAGGACCGGCTGGAGGACGCCCGGCAGGCGCTGCACCATGTCCACGACATGCTCGGGGTCCTGGGGCTGAACGCAGTCGAAGGCTCCGCTGCCGCGGCAACCCGGGAGGCCGAGGCCCTTGGCGTGCTGGTCGAAGCGCAGCTGGCCGCCCGCGCGGCTGCCCGGGCCCAAAAGGACTGGGCCGCCTCCGACGCCATCCGGGACACGCTCAACCAGGCCGGCGTCGTGGTGGAAGACGGCCCGGACGGCGCCACGTGGAGCCTCAAGCGGGACTGATCCCTACCCGCCCCAGGGGACGGATCGCTTGCCGGCGCTGCCGATTTTTCTTCGGTCAGTAGACTGGTAGGCAGATTCAGTCAACACAATCAAGGGTGGAACATCATGGCCAACAATGGTCGCCGATCGGTTAAAGCGAAGAAGGGCCCAACCATCGGAACCGGTGGCCATGGCCGCAAGGCCCTCGAGGGCAAGGGCCCCACGCCCAAGGCCGAGGACCGTCCGTACCACAAGGCACACAAAGCCAAGCAGCTGGCCGAGCGCTCCGCTGCCAAGCGCGGAACCGGTGCCCGCAGTGCCGGTGCCGCCAAGTCCGGACCCAAGGGCCGTGCCACCGAGGAAGTGGTGACCGGACGCAATTCGGTCGTAGAAGCGCTCCGCGCCGGCATCCCTGCCAAAGCCCTGCACGTTGCCATCCGCATCGAGATGGACGACCGCGTCAAGGAATCCCTGAAGCTCGCCGCCGAACGCGGCATCCCGCTGATGGAAACCGGCAAGGCGGAACTGGACCGGATGACGGACGACGCCGTCCACCAGGGCCTGGTGCTGCAGATCCCGCCTTACGATTACCAGGACGCCTACGAACTGGCCGAGGAAACTGTGGAGAAGTGGAAGAAGGGGCACGTCGCCAACGCGCCGCTCTTCGTTGCACTGGACGGCATCACGGACCCCCGGAACCTGGGTGCCATTATCCGCTCCGTCTCCGCCTTCAGCGGCCACGGCGTGATCGTGCCCGAGCGCCGCTCGGTGGGCGTCACCGCCTCGGCCTGGAAAACCAGCGCCGGCGCGGCGGTCCGCGTGCCCGTGGCCCGCGCCTCCAACCTGAACAACGCCCTGAAGCAGTTCAAGAACATGGGCATCTTCGTCCTGGGGCTCGACGGCGACGGCGACGTTTCGCTGCCTGACCTCACCCTGGCCAAAGAACCGGTGTGCATCGTTGTGGGCTCCGAGGGCAAGGGCCTGAGCCGCCTGGTCCGTGAGAACTGCGACCAGATCGTCTCCATCCCCATCGATTCCGCCATGGAGTCACTCAACGCGTCGATGGCCGTGGGCATCTCGCTGTACGAGGTCTCCCGCCAACGCGCGGCGGGGTAAGTACTTCCAGCCCGGTATCCCGGGATGGTTACCCGGCGCCGCTGTGGCGTACGGGCAGGTCAGGTGCCGCTGGCGGCTACTATTTAGGTGATGGTCATGCCGCTCTTCGACACTGCTTCCGCCATGGATGCCTCCTCGGCTGTTCCCCTCGGTGTCAGCGTTCCGCGCGCTGATTCCGGCGGTACCCGCCACCACGCCGGCGCGCGCGCCAACGTCGCCTGCCTTGCCCCCGGGGTGTCCAGCCTGGACATCGTGTACTGCCCTCCGGGTGGCCAGTGGCGGGTCCAGACGCTGCCCAACGTTACGCGCGGCGTCCATCACGGCATTGTCGAGGACCTGCCCTACGGATCGCACTACGGCTTCTGTCCCACGCCGGACCGCCAAACCCTGCCCTCCGGGCTTCCTGCAGGCAATGGGAACGGTTCCGGCAGCCAGCCCCTGCTCCTGGACCCCTATGGCCGGGGAGTGGACCAGCGCGACGGCGTCCTCACCAGCGTCCGTACCGCAACCGACTTCGACTGGGGGTCGGACGAACGCCTGCGCCTTCCCTGGCGCAACACGATCGTGTACGAAGCCCATGTCCGTGGCCAGAGCATGCTCCATCCCGACGTGCCGGAAGAGCTGAGGGGCACCTATGCCGGCCTGGCCCACCCAGCCGTGGTGGAGCACCTGACCAGCCTGGGCGTTACCTCCGTCCAGCTCCTGCCGGTGCACTTCCACGTCGATGAGCCGCACCTGCAGGACCTGGGACTGACCAACTACTGGGGGTACAACACCGCTGCGTTCTTCGCCTTGCACCCCGGGTACGCCACCCGGGCCGCCCGGGAGGAGGGCCCGCAGGCTGTCCAGGATGAGTTCAAGGCCATGGTCAAGGCACTCCACGAGGCCGGGCTGGAGGTCATCCTCGACGTCGTCTACAACCACACCGCCGAGGCCGGCCCGGGCGGACCGGTCCTGAGCTTCCGCGGACTGGGGGACACCTACTACCGCGTGGACGGTCACGGCAGGTACATCGACACGACGGGCTGCGGCAACACGCTGAACTTCGCGGACCAGCGCGTGGTCCAGCTGGTGACCGATTCCCTCCGGTACTGGGTGGACGAATACCACATTGACGGGTTCCGGTTCGACCTGGCCGTCACGCTCTGCCGGGACGCCGCGAACGAATTCGACCCCGAACATCCTTTCCTCACCGCTGTCGCCGCCGACCCCGTGCTGTCCGAGGTCAAGCTGATTGCCGAGCCCTGGGACATTGGCTACGGAGGCTGGCAGACAGGCCGCTTCCCGCCCGGATGGGTGGACTGGAACGACCACTTCCGGGACGCCGTCCGTACCTTTTGGCTGGCAGACCGTGCCGCCATCGACACTGGCGGGCACGGCGGGACCATGGCCAAACTCGCCGACGCCCTGTCCGGTTCCGCCAGCCTCTTCCAAGCGTCCGGCCGGTCACGCCTGGCATCGGTCAACTTCGTCACCGCCCACGACGGCTTCACCATGAACGACCTCGTGTCCTACGACCGCAAGCACAACGAGGCCAACGGCGAAGAGAACAGGGACGGGCACGGGGACAACCGCAGCTACAACCACGGCGTGGAGGGCCCCACGGAGAACGGTGTCATCCTCGCCCGGCGGGCGCAGTCGCGGCGGAACCTGATGGCATCACTGATGGTTTCGCTGGGGGTTCCCATGATCACCGCCGGGGACGAGCTCGCCCGGACGCAGCAGGGGAACAACAACGCCTATTGCCAGGACAATGCCATCACCTGGCTTGACTGGACCATGACGCCGGAAGCGCACGAAATGCTGCGCAGCACCAAACGGTACATCCGCCTGCGCAAGGAGTTCCTGGCTGCCCAGCCGCATGATTTCCCGGTGCGGGACGAGCAGTCCTACCTCTACTGGTTCGACCAGCACGGCCAGCCCATGTCCGCTGAACGCTGGAACGATCCGCACCACCGCGTCATGCAGCTCCTGCTGGGTGACGACGGCGGCGAACTGGCCGGCCTGGTGGTAGTGAACGGCAGTGCCTCGGACGTCACGGTCACCCTGCCGGACGCCGGGAGGAAGAATCCAAGCCTGTTCGAGCTTCGGCTGACCACCTCGCCCCGCCACAAGCAGCGGCAAGGCATCCAGGTGGCTTCGGGGGAAACCGACCTGGCCGAGGCCAACTCCATCAGCATCTACCGCACGTAGCTCACATGCGGAACCGCTCCATCCTCCCCCTGCTCCTGGCCGTGCTGGTAGTGCTGGCCATCGTGGCGTTCGGCGGTGCCGGGCTGTTGGGCCGGCAGACGGAAGGCCCGACGCCGGAAACTGCTTCCAGCCGCACCCCCACACCGGGCGGAGCGGCAACGTCCCCGGCAGCGAAGCAGTCCCCGCCGCAGCGGGGCGCGAACCCGTCCAGCCTGCCGGAGATCAGGGAGTCCGCCCTTCCCGTGGAGGGCCGCCGGGTGCTGGGGCTGATCCGGGCGGGCGGTCCGTTCCAGTACAGCCAGGACCAGCAGGTGTTCGGCAACTTCGAGCGGGTCCTGCCGGTCCGGAACCGTGGCTATTACCGCGAGTACACCGTCCCCACCCCCGGCGAACCGGACCGGGGCGCACGGCGCATCGTCGCCGGTGACGGCGGGGAGAAGTATTACACCAGTGACCACTACGCAACGTTCAAGTACATAGCGGAAGGCAGCTAGCGCAACCATGAGAATCTTCTCCGGCGACACCTGGACCCTGGAAGAACTGCAGGAACAGGTGGCGGATGCCGGCCGGCGCAGCGTGGTGGTCCCACCCGCGGACAGCAAACGCGCCGTCCTGGAAACCTTCGGTGAGGTCCTGGATTTTCCCGAACACTATGGCGTTAACCTGGACGCGCTGAACGACTCGCTCCACGACTTCGCGGATAGCATCACCGACAACGGCAACCCGCCCGTCACGGTCCTGTGGCAGGTGGCTGCCCCGTTCCGCAGCGACAGGTCGTTCGGGATCATCTGCGAAATCCTGCAGGACGCCGAACGGTACGCGGGCAATGACCTTGCCGTCACCGCCGTCATGCTCTGACCCGGCTCCCGTCCTGAAAGTCCCGTTCCTCCCCAAGGAACCGGGCACACGCGGCTAGCCCTCCGGTCGCTCCTCGTGCGCGGCATAGGTGTCCAGCAGCGCAGAGGCCCGGCCGCCGTCGTCCTCCGCTGACAGCCCTTTCCGCATGTTCTCCGCCTTCTGGCGCCCGGCCGGGAACAGCGGAAGCAACGGGACCTCGGGGTCGGTCAGTACCTCGATCACCACGGGGCAGTCCGCGGCGAAGGCCTGGTCCCAGGCGTCTGCGATTTGCTCCGGGTCCTCCACCCGGATGCCCCTCAAACCCAGCAGTTCCGCGTAGCCGGCGAACGGAAAATCGGGAAGCTCCTGGCTTGCGGCAAACCGCGGCTCGGCCTCCGACTCACGCTGCTCCCACGTGACCTCGGTAAGTTCCCGGTTGTTGAAGACGCACACCACGAACCGTGGGTCCTGCCACTGGCGCCACCTGTGCGCCACCGTGACCAGCTCGGCCACGCCCAGCATCTGCATGGCACCGTCCCCGGCCAGGGCCACGAGCGGGCGGTCCGGATGCGCCAGCTTGGCGGCAATCCCGTAAGGGATGGCGCAGCCCATGCTGGCCAGCGTCCCGGACAGGTGCGCCGGGACGTTCAGGGGCAGCACCAGTTGACGGGCATACCAGTAAACACAAATTCCGACGTCGACACTCAGCTGGGCGTTCTCCGGCAGCCTGCCGTTAAGCTCACGCACCACACGTTCAGGATTAACGGGGCTCGCCGCAACTGCAGCCCGGTCTGCCGAGAGGATGCGCCACCGGCTGACGGCCTCCTCCACATCTGAACGCCATTGGGTGCGTGGGCGGTGTTCCAGCCGTTGGTTCAAGGCTTCCAGGGCGGATGCGGCGTCTCCCGCCAGGCCCACCTCCACGGGGTAGCGGTTGCCGATCTTCTTCTCGTCAATGTCGATCTGCACGGCGCGGGCGGCCCCGGGCGGCGGGTAGAACTCGGTCCAGGGGTCGTTGGAACCCACTATGAGGAGGGCGTCGCAATTGCCCAGAAGGTGGGCACTGGCCGTGGTGCCCAGATGCCCCATGGTTCCCACCGCGAAGGGCAGGTTCTCATCCACGTAGGGCTTGCCCAGGAGGCTGGTGGCGATGCCGGCCCCAAGCTTTTCCGCCACGGCAACCACTTCCTTGCCGGCGTGCCTGGCACCCTGGCCCACCAGGAGGGCTACCCTCTCTGCGGAATTGAGGAGGGCAGCTGCGGCGGCCAGGTCTTCCCCGCGGGGGCTCTTGGCCGCAGCACTCCAGGAGGGGGCTGTGACAACGATGCCGTGCTGCTGTTCCAGCTCCGGGGCAGGCGCGGACTGCACGTCATGCGGAATGATGACCACGCAGGGGGAGGAGGTTGCCTTCGCCGTCCGGAAGGCACGGTCCAGCACCATGGGCACCTGCTCGGGCGCGCTCACCAGCTGCACGAACTGGGAGGCGACGTCCTTGAACAAGGCGTTGAGGTCGATTTCCTGCATGTAGGCCGAACCCAGCACGGTGCGGCTCTGCTGCCCCACGATGGCCACCACCGGCACGCCGTCCAGCTTCGCGTCGTACAGCCCGTTGAGCAGATGGACGGCGCCGGGGCCTTGGGTGGAGGTCACCACGCCCACTCCGCCCGTGTACTTGGCATGGCCCACGGCCATGAAGGCCGCCGATTCCTCATGCCGGGCCTGGACGAACTCAACCCGTCCATCGGTGCGGCGCAGGGCACCCATGAATCCGTTGATGCCGTCCCCGCTGTAGCCGAAGACCCGCCCCACACCCCACGTGGTGAGGCGCTCCACGATCACATCCGCTACCGTACGTTCGGTCATTGCGCCCTCCTGCGTCGGGTTGGTCCCTGCCTGCCCAGGAGCCGTACCCATCGGAGCGGCGGGCTAAGCGTTGACGATCAGCCCCAGCTCCGCCTTGGAGGCCAGTGCTTCATGCCGGGGCAGTACGCGGACGGTGTATCCGAACGGTCCGGAGCGGTCGATCACCAGCGAACCGCTGAACAGGTGCCGTCCGTTGCCCAGGTCCTCCTTCACCTGCAGCTCCATCATGGTGATGTCTGCCAGGGCGTCGTTCTCTTCGGCCCGGCCATAAGCCACTTCCACGCAGACATCCTCGGGGGTGAGGGCATTCAGCGCTATGTAGGCGTTGACCTGCAGTGTGTCGCCGATCTGCGGATCCTCGGACACACCCACGGAATCCACGTGCTCCACGTGCACCTGGGGCCAGGCCCCGCGGACCTTGGCCGACCACGACGCCAGGGCACGGGCCTGGGCATAGGAGTTGGCGGTGGCGCTGCGGCCGGCTTCGGCGGCGGGGCGGTACAGGATGTTCACGTAGTCGCGGAGCATGCGCTCCGCGGAAACGGCCGGACCCAGGTGGGACAGGGTGTGCTTGATCATGGACACCCAGTGCGTGGGGACCTTCTCGCTCCTGGTGGTCGAAGGCCCGGCAGCTCCTGCCCCCTCGGATACCGTGCTCCCGTAGAAGCGCGGTGCCACCTGTGTTTCAAGCAGCTCGTACAGCGCCGCCGCCTCGATGTCGTCGCGTTCCTCGGGGGAGGCGTCGTTGTTGGCGGTGGGAATCGCCCAGCCGTTCTCGCCGTCGTACATCTCATCCCACCAGCCGTCCAGGACGGACAGGTTCAGCGAGCCGTTCAGCGCCGCCTTCATGCCGGAGGTCCCGCAGGCCTCCAGCGGCCGCAGCGGGTTGTTCAGCCAGACGTCACAGCCCGGGAACAAGGTCCTGGCCATGGCGATGTCGTAGTTGGGCAGGAACGCGATACGGTGCCGCACCTCGGGATCGTCCGTGAAGCGCACCAGGTCCTGGATCATTTTCTTCCCGGCATCATCGGCAGGGTGCGACTTTCCAGCGATGACCAGCTGGATGGGGTGCTCCTTGTGCAGCAGCAGCGCCTTGAGCCGGGCAGGTTCGCGCAGCATCAGGGTGAGCCGCTTGTAAGTGGGCACCCGGCGGGCAAAACCGATGGTCAGCACATCCGGGTCCAGGACGCTGTCCGTCCAGCCCAGCTCGGCGTCGGCCGCGCCGCGCTTCTTCCAGGCAGCGCGCAGCCTGCGGCGGACGTCCTCCACCAGCGCAGCCCGCATCTCCCGGCGGAGCGCCCAGACATCGGCGTCGCTGACGTTGTAGGCCAGGTCCCATTTGCCCAGCGCTTCCGCCTCGCTGCCGAACTGGTCACGGGCCAGCTTGGAGATGCGGCTGTCCACCCAGGTGGGCACGTGCACGCCGTTGGTAACCGAGGTGATGGGCACCTCGGAGTGGTCGAAGCCCGGCCACAGGGCGGAGAACATGCCGCGGGACACTTCGCCGTGCAGTTTGGCCACGCCGTTGGCGCGCTGGGCAAGGCGCAGGCCCATCACCGCCATGTTGAAGACGGACGGGTTGCCGTCCGCATAGTTTTCCTGCCCAGTTCCAGGATCCGGTCCAGCGGCACCGCGGGAGCCAGGCCGGCCTGGAAGAAGTGGCTGATCTGGTTGATTTCGAACCTGTCAATGCCTGCCGGGACGGGCGTGTGCGTTGTGAACACCGTGGAGGCACGCCCCGCGGCCAGTGCTTCGTCGAAGCTCAGGGCCTGTTCACCGGACATCAGCTCCTGGATGCGTTCGATCCCAAGGAACCCGGCGTGCCCTTCATTGGTGTGGAACACCTCCGGTGCGGCGCAGCCTGTCAGCTTCTGGAAAGCGCGCAGGGCCTTGACGCCGCCCATGCCGAGCAGGAGTTCCTGCTGCAGCCGGTGGTCGCCGCCGCCCCCGTACAGCCGGTCCGTGATGCTGCGGGCGGCATCGTCGTTGCCCGGCACGTTGGAGTCCAGCAGGAGCAGGGGAACGCGTCCGACGTCGGCACGCCAGATGTGTGCCAGCAGCCGCCTTCCGTTGGGGAGGGGAGTGAGATCTGCAGGGCCTTGCCGTTGCCGTCGGGGGACGGCTCGCGGAGCAAGGTCAGGGGCAGCCCGTCCGGATCCAGGACCGGGTAGGTCTCCTGCTGCCAGGCATCGCGCGAGAGTGATTGCTTGAAATAACCCGCCTGGTACAGCAGGCCCACCCCGATCAGGGGAACACCCAGGTCCGAGGCAGCCTTCAAGTGGTCACCGGCCAGGATGCCCAGGCCGCCCGAATACTGGGGGAGGACCTCGGTAATGCCGAACTCGGGGGAGAAGTAGGCGATGGAGGCGGGGGCGTCCGGGCCCAGGCCCTGGTACCAGCGGGGTTCCTCAAGGTACCGGTCGAGGTCCTCTTCGGCAGCCCGCACCCGGTCCACCACTGACTGGTCCGCGGCGAGCCGCTGGAATTCCTCGCGGCTGACCATTCCCAGGAAGCCGATGGGATCCTGCCCGCTTTCCTCCCAGAGGCGCGGGTTCAGTGCCGCGAAAAGCTCCCGCGTGGGCCGGTGCCAGGACCACCGCAAGTTGCTGGCCAGCCTGGCCAGGGGCCGGATGGGCTCGGGGAGGACTGTACGGACCGTAAACCTGCGGATTGCCTTCACCTGCGTCACACTAATCGACAACATGCGCGGCTGGAACCAGCTTTCGGTTTCTTTTGGGTAAATGACAGGGGCGTGAAGAAATTGGGCCGCGGCGCGAGGAATTTTAGTGAGCACGCTTAGCAATCCTGGCCATTTCTCGCTAACGTCGAGCCTGTGACGACTAACTCAGGAACCAGTGCCGCATCCACCAAAATGCCCCAGCGCCATATCACGGAGGGCCTTCGGTTCGGGCGTTTTCCCATTACCGCAGTGCAGCCCGTCGTCGAGGGCGGCAAGTTTCCGGCCAAAGCCCTGCCCGGCGAAGCCATCGTGGTGGGCGCCACCGCCTTCCGCGAAGGGCATGACCAGCTCGGTGTGAGCGCCGTGCTCCTGGACCCCTCCGGTGCGGAGCGCCAGCGTGTGCGGCTCGCGCCGCCCCGCGGGGAACGCGGCATGGGAACGGACCGCTGGGAAGGCGTGCTCACGCCGTCGGAAACCGGGAACTGGTCCTTTGTGATCGAAGCCTGGCACGACCGCTACGGCACCTGGCACCATAACGCCGAGGTGAAGATCGACGCCGGGATCGACGTCGAACTCATGCTTACCGAAGGTGCCAAACTGCTGGGCGAAGCGTCCACCGAGGACTTCCGGGACGAGGTGGACCGGGCAGCGCTGCGGCACGCCTCCGACGTCCTGGCCGACCAGTCCCGCAGCACCGAGGAACGGCTCGGGGCAGGGTTCAGCCAGGAAATCGCTGACATCGTGGCCCGGCAGCCCATCCGGGAACTGGTGACGGTTTCCGAGAAGTTCCCCCTCCTGGTGGAGCGGGACCGCGCCGGCCGCGGCGCCTGGTACGAGTTCTTCCCCGCTCTGAAGGCGCGGTCAAGGACCACAACACGGGCGCTTGGACGTCAGGAAACTTCCGGACCGCGGCAAGGCGGCTCGACGCCGTGGCCGCCATGGGCTTCGACGTCCTGTACATGCCGCCCATCCATCCCATCGGCGTGCAGCACCGCAAGGGACCCAACAACACCCTGGTTGCCGGCCCCAATGATCCCGGCTCACCCTGGGCCATTGGAGCCAAGGAGGGCGGCCATGACGCCATCCACCCCGACCTCGGTTCCTTCGAGGACTTCGACGCCTTCGTGGCGCGGGCCAACGAACTGGGCCTGGAAGTTGCCCTGGACCTTGCGCTTCAGGCAGCCCCGGACCACCCTTGGGTGGAGTCCCATCCGGAATGGTTCACCACCCGGGTGGACGGCAGCATTGCCTACGCCGAAAACCCGCCAAAGAAGTACCAGGACATATATCCGCTCAATTTCGATAATGATCCTGAAGGGCTTTCCCGGGAAATTCTGCGGATTGTCCTGTTGTGGGTCAGCCACGGCGTAAAGATTTTCCGGGTGGATAACCCGCATACCAAACCGGTGTGGTTCTGGGAATGGCTTATTGCCGAAGTGAATAAAACGGTCCCGGGCGTGGTGTTCCTCGCCGAAGCGTTCACCCGCCCCGCCATGATGCACGCACTGGGCAGGGCCGGCTTCCAGCAGTCCTACACCTACTTCACCTGGCGCAACACCAAGAAGGAGATCGAGGCGTACTTCGACGAAGTCAGCCACGAATCCCCGGCCTTCTTCCGCCCCAACTTCTTCGTCAACACCCCGGACATCCTGACCGAATACCTGCAGTACGGCGGCCCCGCCGCGTTCCGGATCCGGGCGGTCCTTGCCTCCACCGGAAGCCCGCTCTGGGGCGTCTACGCCGGCTACGAACTGTACGAGCATGTGGCCCGGCCCGGCGCCGAGGAATACATCGACAACGAGAAGTTCGAGTACAAGGCCCGCGACTGGGACGCCGCAGCCGAGTCCGGGCGCTCCCTGGCACCGTACATCACACGGCTGAACCACATCCGCCGTGACCACCCGGCGCTGCTGGACCTTCAGAACCTGACGGTCCACCAGAGCACGGACGAATCCACGGTGGTGTACTCCAAGCACAAGACCCTTCCCGACGGGACCAAGGACACCATCATCGTGGTGGTCAACGTGGACCCGCATGTCACCAAGGAAAGCAGCGTGGTGCTGGACCTGGCAGCCCTGGAGCTCGATCCGCAGGACCGCACCCCGGGCGGCGGCTTCTACGTGGACGACCTGATCTCCGGCCAAAGCTGGGAGTGGGGCGAGTACAACTATGTGCGGCTCGACCCGCACGTGGAACCGGCCCACATCCTGAGCGTGAGGAGAATGCATTCGTGAGTTTTAATCCGCAAAGTTCCGGCCACTTCACCCCAAAGAGCACGTTCGAGCTAAATGCCCCTGGCCTCCAGCATGACCCGCTGTGGTACCGCAAGGCCGTGTTCTATGAAGTACTTGTCAGGGCCTTTGCGGATGCCAACGGCGATGGGTCCGGGGATTTCTCCGGGCTCATCGACCGGTTGGATTACCTGCAGTGGCTGGGCGTTGACTGCCTCTGGCTGCCCCCGTTCTTCCAGTCACCGCTGCGCGACGGCGGCTACGACATCTCCGACTACAACTCCGTCCTGGACGAATTCGGCACCATCAGCGATTTCAAGCGCCTCGTGGCAGAAGCCCATGCCCGCGGCGTCCGGGTGATCATCGACCTGCCCCTGAACCACACTTCCGACCAGCACCCGTGGTTCCAGGAATCGCGGAAGGACCCGGACGGCCCTTTCGGGGACTTCTACGTCTGGAGCGACACGGACGAGAAGTACCAGGACGCGCGCATCATCTTCGTCGACACCGAGGAATCGAACTGGACGTTCGATCCCATCCGCCGGCAGTTCTTCTGGCACCGGTTCTTCAGCCACCAGCCTGACCTGAACTTCGAAAACCCGAAGGTGATCGACGCCGTCTTCGACGTTGTCCGGTTCTGGCTGGACCAGGGGATCGACGGTTTCCGGGCAGACGCCATCCCCTACCTCTTTGAGGAAGAGGGCACCAACTGCGAGAACCTCCCGGCCACCCACGAGTTCCTCCGCCGGCTGCGGGCCATGGTGGACGAAAGCTATCCCGGCCGCGTCATCATTGCCGAGGCAAACCAGCCGCCCACCGAAGTGGTGGAGTATTTCGGCACCGTTGAGGAACCCGAATGCCACATGGCGTTCCACTTCCCCATCATGCCCCGCCTCTATTACGCGCTGCGGGACCAGAAGGCCGCTCCCATCATCGAAACCATGCGCGACACCCCGGACATCCCCGAGGGCGCGCAGTGGGGAACATTCCTCCGGAACCACGACGAGCTGACCCTGGAGATGGTCACCGCCGATGAGCGCGCGGCGATGCTGGGCTGGTACGCCCCCGACCCCCGGATGCGGGCCAACATCGGCATCCGGCGCAGGCTGGCACCGCTGCTTGATAATTCCCGCGCCGAGATCGAGTTGATCAATGCCCTCCTGCTCTCGCTTCCGGGCAGCCCCTTCCTGTACTACGGGGACGAGATCGGCATGGGGGACAACATCTGGCTTGAGGACCGCGACGCCGTCCGCACCCCCATGCAGTGGAACCCGGACCGGAATGCCGGCTTCTCCCATGCGGATCCCGGCAAGCTGTACCTGCCGCCCATCCAGTCGCTGGTCTACAACTACGGCATGGCCAATGTCGAAGCGGAGGCTGCCCACTCCGGGTCCCTGCTGCGCTGGACCCGGCAGATCCTCAGCGTCCGCAAGAACCACCCGGCTTTCGGACTGGGCGGGTTCAAGCACGTGGAGGCGGACCACGACGCCGTCCTGGCCTACCTTCGTGAACTGCCGGACAGCAACCCTGCGGGCGTCGATGGAGAAATCATTTTGTGCGCCTTCAACCTCTCCCAGCACCCCGTCGCCGCCACGCTGCGCATTCCGGAATATGCCGGGCGCGGGTTGCGCGACGTCTTCGGTGGACAGATCTTCCCCGGCATCGGCGATGACGGCACCCTCACCCTGACCCTCGGAAGCCATGACTTCTTCTGGCTCCGCATGCGGTCGGCGGGGTCCAATCCGTCGTCGCCCTTCACCCAGGCCATGCCCATCCTGTCGATAGAGAACTGAGATGAACCAGCCAATCCTCACTCCCGCCCTGACCGCGCTGCTCAAGGAATGGCTGCCGCAGCAGCGATGGTTCCCCGTCAAGACACCCGATTTCGCCATTTCCCAGGCCGGCAGCCTGGGCCTGGAGGATCCCACCGGGCACGCCGCGCTGGCCGTATTCCTCCTCAACGTCACCATGGAGGGGCCCGACGGCGGCCCGCGCAGCGCCGTGGTCCAGGTCCCCTTGAGCTTCCGCCCGGCACCGGCCGGCGGCATGGAACGGGCGCTGGTAGGCGAAGCCGCAGGAATGGATCCAACCCGTCCCTGGGTCTACGACGCTGTCCACGACCCCGACTTCGTAGGCGCCTGGCTCGACCTCATCCGGGACGGGTCGAAGGCCGCGAGCGGCAGTGCCACCGGATTCCGGGTGGAAGGGCCGCACCGCCTGCCCACTGCCAAGGGCGTGGTGAAGGTGCTCTCGGGGGAGCAGTCCAACAGTTCAGTCATCGTGGACGACGGCGAATCTGCCGCCATGGTGAAATTCTTCCGCGTCCTGTCGGACGGGACCAACCCGGAGATTGAAGTCGGTGCTGCCTTGACCAGGGCCGGCACAGCGGAAGTCCCCGCCACCCTGGGCTGGGTCCGCGGGGAGTGGCTCGGAAAATCCGGTAACGCCGGACAAAGCAGCCGCTACGTCCAAGGTGAGCTTGCGGTGGCCCACGAGTTCCTCGCCGGCGGCCGCGACGCCTGGCGGCTGGCGGTTGACGCCGCCCGCTCCGGCACCGACTTCACGGCAGAAGCCCGAGCCCTGGGCGCGGCCACCGCAACGGTGCACAAGCGGTTGGCGGAGGCACTGGGGCAGTCAGCCGAGCCCGAACCCGGAAAGGCGCCAGGAGCTGCTGTTGCCCAGCGTGTCCGCGCTGCTTGGGCGGAAGCCCGTGCCGCCGTCGGGCCTTACGATGATGCTCTGGACGCCCTGCTGGCCGGCCTGGACAAGGTTCCCGCCGGGCCGCTGCAGCGCATCCACGGCGACCTCCACCTGGGCCAGATCCTCCTCGTGACCGGACAATCCGGCGACCAGTCGCGCTGGGCCATCCTGGATTTCGAGGGCGAGCCCCTGCGGCCCATCTCCGAACGGAACGTCCCGGACGTACCACTCCGGGACGTGGTGGGAATGCTGCGCTCCTTCGACTACGCGGCCGGTGCGGCGCAGCGCGAGCAGGAAGGTGCACAGGTCCCGGACAGCTGGGTCGACGATTGCGCTGATGCCTTCCTTGCCGGATACGCGGGGGTCATTCCCGGCACGGTGGACCGGACCTCGCCCCTGTTTGTGGCATTGTGGCTGGACAAGGCGCTGTACGAAGTTGTTTATGAAATGCGTAACAGGCCCGACTGGGTGGCGATTCCAGTAAACGCCTCCAGGCGGCTCCTAAGCGGTAACGGTGCCGGCGATCAGGCCGGTGCAGCATCGGAAGGTAACGAAATGACAGGCTCAGCACGAACTGACCAGCCGGGGTGCCGCTGCACGTGGACGAAGGCACCCTGGGCAGGATCGCGAACGGTGAACACCACGCCCCCCACTCCGTCCTGGGCGCGCACCTGGACGACTACGGGCATGTCACCATCCGCACCGTGAAGCATCTTGCCGAAGCGATCACCGTGGTCACCCAAGCCGGTGAAGTGCCAATGCAACACGAGGCACACGGCGTTTGGGTTGCGGTCCTGGATCCGCAGGACCAGGGCCACGTTCCCGACTACCGGCTCTCGGTCACCTACCCGGGCAAGGACCCGGTGACCATTGATGAGCCCTACCGCTACCTGCCCACCGTAGGCGAAGTGGACCTGCACCTCATTGGTGAAGGCCGGCACGAAAAACTGTGGCAGGTTCTCGGTGCCCACGTGCGGCACTACAAATCATCGCTTGGGGACGTCAACGGTGTGTCCTTCGCCGTCTGGGCCCCCAACGCGCAGGCTGTACGGGTCAAGGGCGATTTCAACGCCTGGGACGGACGGGAAAACTCCATGCGGTCGCTGGGTTCCTCCGGTGTCTGGGAAGTGTTCATTCCCGGCGTCCCGGCAGGTGCCTGCTACAAGTACGAGATCCTGACACGGGGCGGCTACTGGGTCGAAAAGGCCGATCCGCTGGCCTTCGGCACGGAGGTGCCCCCACTGACGGCGTCCCGGGTGGTGGAACCTTCCTACGCCTTCAAGGACGACGAATGGATGGAAGCACGGGCCAAACGGGACCCGCACAACTCGGCCATGAGCGTCTACGAAGTGCACCTCGGGTCCTGGCGGCTGGGCCTTGGCTACCGTGAACTCGCCGACGAACTGGTGGAGTACGTCAAGTGGCTCGGGTTCACGCACGTGGAATTCATGCCCGTCGCGGAGCATCCGTTCGGCGGTTCCTGGGGTTACCAGGTCACCTCCTACTTCGCACCCACGTCCAGGTTCGGACATCCCGACGAGTTCCGCTACCTGGTGGACGCCCTCCACCAGGCGGGCATCGGCGTGCTCCTGGACTGGGTGCCTGCACACTTCCCCAAGGATTCCTGGGCATTGGCCCAGTTCGACGGCGAGCCTCTTTACGAGCACGCGGATCCGGCGCTGGGGGAACACCCGGACTGGGGCACCCTGATCTTCGACTTCGGCCGCACCGAGGTCCGGAACTTTCTGGTGGCCAACGCGCTGTACTGGCTGGAGGAGTTCCATATCGACGGCCTGCGCGTGGACGCGGTGGCCTCCATGCTCTACCTCGATTACTCCCGCCAGGAAGGCCAGTGGCGGCCCAACCGCTTCGGCGGAAGGGAAAACCTGGAAGCCATCTCCTTCCTGCAGGAAGTCAACGCCACCGTCTACAAGACACACCCCGGCGCCGTCATGATCGCGGAAGAGTCGACGGCCTTCCCGGGCGTCACCGCTCCCACCAGCCACGGTGGCCTGGGCTTCGGCCTGAAGTGGAACATGGGCTGGATGCACGACTCCCTCAAGTACATCTCCGAGGATCCCTTCAACCGCAAGTGGCACCACGGAACGGTCACCTTCTCCCTGGTCTACGCCTTCACGGAGAACTTCCTGCTGCCCATCAGCCACGATGAAGTTGTCCACGGCAAGGGCTCCATGCTCCGCAAGATGCCGGGCGACCGCTGGCAGCAGCTGGCCAACCTCCGCGCCTTCTTTGCCTACCAATGGGCGCACCCCGGCAAGCAGCTCATCTTCATGGGAACCGAGTTTGGCCAGGAAGCGGAGTGGTCTGAGCAGCACGGACTGGACTGGTGGCTCGCGGACATCCCCGCGCACCGCGGACTGCAGCTGCTGACCAAGGACCTGAACGAGCTGTACGCTGCCACACCCGCCCTCTACACCCAGGACAACGTTCCTGCGGGTTTCCAGTGGATCAACGGGGGAGACGCCGACCGTAACGTCCTGTCCTTCATCCGATGGGACGCCGACGGCAACCCGGTCGTCTGCGCCATCAACTTCTCCGGTACGCCGCACGTCGGCTACACCCTTGGAGTTCCCACGGCCGGCGCATGGACCGAGGTCCTTAATACGGACCACACCACCTACGGCGGATCGGGTGTGCTGAACAGTGGAGAGCTGAAGGCCACCAACGAGGGACAGGATGGCCAGCCGGCCACCCTTACTGTCACGCTTCCCCGCTGGGAGCGTCCTACTTCAAGCCCGGGGCCGCATCGGCTGACCAGGCCGACGGGAAGAAATAACGGCAGATGCAGTAAGCGAAAGGCCCGGAATCCGCGTGGTTCCGGGCCTTTTGGCTGCCCGCAGGACGCCCTCCGGCAGCGGACTGGCGATCCGTAATGAGTGGTGGTAGAGTTTATTTCCGCGCTGCTCCACGGAGTCAGACGGAAAACCGAACCCCCCAAGCTAACGCTGAGGATGGTCGCGGACGCCGGTTTGACACGAGAGAGATCAGCCGGTAAGTTTGGAAAGTTGCTCCGGAGCGAGCCTGGACGTTGGTTTGGGTGGTGCCGGGTGTGTCTGTTGTTTGAGAACTCAATAGTGTGCCAAGTTTGTTGATACCGATTATGTATGTAATTGGTTGATTGTGCTGTGCCGCCACCCCGTGGTGTGCATGGTGTTTTTAGCTGGTTTCAAATTTTGTGCAGCTGTTTCTGCCGTTATTTCCGGTGGTTGTGGTTGTGTCTGTTTTTGTTTTACTTCAACGGAGAGTTTGATCCTGGCTCAGGATGAACGCTGGCGGCGTGCTTAACACATGCAAGTCGAACGATGATGCCAGCTTGCTGGTGGATTAGTGGCGAACGGGTGAGTAACACGTGAGTAACCTGCCCTTGACTCTGGGATAAGCCTGGGAAACTGGGTCTAATACCGGATATGACCTTCCATCGCATGGTGGTTGGTGGAAAGCTTTTGTGGTTTTGGATGGACTCGCGGCCTATCAGCTTGTTGGTGGGGTAATGGCCTACCAAGGCGACGACGGGTAGCCGGCCTGAGAGGGTGACCGGCCACACTGGGACTGAGACACGGCCCAGACTCCTACGGGAGGCAGCAGTGGGGAATATTGCACAATGGGCGAAAGCCTGATGCAGCGACGCCGCGTGAGGGATGACGGCCTTCGGGTTGTAAACCTCTTTCAGTAGGGAAGAAGCGTAAGTGACGGTACCTGCAGAAGAAGCGCCGGCTAACTACGTGCCAGCAGCCGCGGTAATACGTAGGGCGCAAGCGTTATCCGGAATTATTGGGCGTAAAGAGCTCGTAGGCGGTTTGTCGCGTCTGCCGTGAAAGTCCGGGGCTCAACTCCGGATCTGCGGTGGGTACGGGCAGACTAGAGTGATGTAGGGGAGACTGGAATTCCTGGTGTAGCGGTGAAATGCGCAGATATCAGGAGGAACACCGATGGCGAAGGCAGGTCTCTGGGCATTAACTGACGCTGAGGAGCGAAAGCATGGGGAGCGAACAGGATTAGATACCCTGGTAGTCCATGCCGTAAACGTTGGGCACTAGGTGTGGGGGACATTCCACGTTTTCCGCGCCGTAGCTAACGCATTAAGTGCCCCGCCTGGGGAGTACGGCCGCAAGGCTAAAACTCAAAGGAATTGACGGGGGCCCGCACAAGCGGCGGAGCATGCGGATTAATTCGATGCAACGCGAAGAACCTTACCAAGGCTTGACATGAACCGGACCGCTGCAGAAATGTGGTTTCCCCTTTGGGGCTGGTTTACAGGTGGTGCATGGTTGTCGTCAGCTCGTGTCGTGAGATGTTGGGTTAAGTCCCGCAACGAGCGCAACCCTCGTTCTATGTTGCCAGCACGTGATGGTGGGGACTCATAGGAGACTGCCGGGGTCAACTCGGAGGAAGGTGGGGACGACGTCAAATCATCATGCCCCTTATGTCTTGGGCTTCACGCATGCTACAATGGCCGGTACAAAGGGTTGCGATACTGTGAGGTGGAGCTAATCCCAAAAAGCCGGTCTCAGTTCGGATTGGGGTCTGCAACTCGACCCCATGAAGTCGGAGTCGCTAGTAATCGCAGATCAGCAACGCTGCGGTGAATACGTTCCCGGGCCTTGTACACACCGCCCGTCAAGTCACGAAAGTTGGTAACACCCGAAGCCGGTGGCCTAACCCCTTGTGGGAGGGAGCTGTCGAAGGTGGGACTGGCGATTGGGACTAAGTCGTAACAAGGTAGCCGTACCGGAAGGTGCGGCTGGATCACCTCCTTTCTAAGGAGCACCTCCAACTCTTCTGTGCTGGTGAATGCCGGTGTGGGGGGTTGTCAGGAAGCAAGCCCGCAGCATGGACGATTGTTCCGTGGCGGGTGCTCATGGGTGGAATATCAGCAAATAGCGGCTGCGTGTTTTTTTGTCTTGTCTAGTACGAGCCAGTGATGGTTCTGGAACGGTGGCGGGGGGATGCGTGGTTTAGTGTTTGGCACACTGTTGGGTCCTGAGGCAACAGGACCGGGGAGGGGTTGCTGCGGCTTTGGTCGTGGTGGTTCCTTGTCGGGTTTGTTTGTTTCTGGTTTCCCTGCCGTGACGTTCCGTGCGCCTGTTTGGGTGTGTGGGGTGTGTGGTGTGGGGTTGTTGTTTGAGAACTACATAGTGGACGCGAGCATCTTGTATAAGAAGCAATTTCCAAGATTAATGAACCTGGATCTGGCTGCGCTGTTGATGCCCTTTGGGTGTTGGGGTGTGGTTGGTTTCTGTGGTTCTCTCGAGAAATGTTTTTGATCTTTGTGGTCAAGTTTTTAAGAGCACACGGTGGATGCCTTGGCATTAGGAGCCGAAGAAGGACGTAGGAATCTGCGATAAGCCTGGGGGAGTCGATAACCGGACTGTGATCCCAGGGTGTCCGAATGGGGAAACCCCGCCGAGCGCGCGAGTGACTCGGTGACCCGTACCTGAACACATAGGGTGCGTGGGGGGAACGCGGGGAAGTGAAACATCTCAGTACCCGCAGGAAGAGAAAACAATAGTGATTCCGTTAGTAGTGGCGAGCGAACGCGGATCAGGCTAAACCGTTCCATGTGTGATAGCCGGCGGGCGTTGCATGGTCGGGGTTGTGGGACTTTCCATACCAGTTCTGCCGGGCTGGTGGGGTGTGATGTGCGCGCATAGGTGAACGGTTTTGAAAGGCCGGCCAGAGAGGGTGTTAGTCCCGTAACCGTAATGTGTTTGTACCGCCTGTGAGAGTATCCCAAGTAGTACGGGGCCCGAGAAATCCCGTGCGAATCTGTCAGGACCACCTGATAAGCCTAAATACTCCCTAATGACCGATAGCGGACCAGTACCGTGAGGGAAAGGTGAAAAGTACCCCGGGAGGGGAGTGAAACAGTACCTGAAACCGTGTGCTTACAATCCGTCGGAGCCAGTCTGATTCTGGTGACGGCGTGCCTTTTGAAGAATGAGCCTGCGAGTTAGTGTTACGTCGCGAGGTTAACCCGTGTGGGGCAGCCGTAGCGAAAGCGAGTCTGAATAGGGCGTGTGAGTGGCGTGATCTAGACCCGAAGCGAAGTGATCTACCCATGGCCAGGTTGAAGCGACGGTAAGACGTCGTGGAGGACCGAACCCACTTCAGTTGAAAATGGAGGGGATGAGCTGTGGGTAGGGGTGAAAGGCCAATCAAACTTCGTGATAGCTGGTTCTCCCCGAAATGCATTTAGGTGCAGCGTTGCGTGTTTCTTGCTGGAGGTAGAGCTACTGGATGGCTAATGGGCCCTACAAGGTTACTGACGTCAGCCAAACTCCGAATGCCGGTAAGTGAGAGCGCAGCAGTGAGACTGTGGGGGATAAGCTTCATAGTCGAGAGGGAAACAGCCCAGACCACCAACTAAGGCCCCTAAGCGTGTGCTAAGTGGGAAAGGATGTGGAGTTGCCCAGACAACCAGGAGGTTGGCTTAGAAGCAGCCACCCTTAAAAGAGTGCGTAATAGCTCACTGGTCAAGTGATTCCGCGCCGACAATGTAGCGGGGCTCAAGTACACCGCCGAAGTTGTGGCATTCACATTTTAGCTAAGCCCTTGTGGTTCAGGCGTGTGGATGGGTAGGGGAGCGTCGTGTGGGCGGTGAAGTCGCGGTGTAAACCAGCGGTGGAGCCTACACGAGTGAGAATGCAGGCATGAGTAGCGAAAGACGGGTGAGAAACCCGTCCGCCGAATGATCAAGGGTTCCAGGGTCAAGCTAATCTGCCCTGGGTAAGTCGGGACCTAAGGCGAGGCCGACAGGCGTAGTCGATGGACAACGGGTTGATATTCCCGTACCGGCGAAAAACCGCCCATGCTGAGCGGGGGATACTAACTGCCCGAAGCCTGCCCGAGCGCCCTTGTGGTGTGAGGGTTTTGGTGGAGCGCAGGACCTGATCCCGGGAGGCAAGCGTATTAACAGGTGTGACGCAGGAAGGTAGCCGAGCCGGGCGATGGTTGTCCCGGTCTAAGGATGTAGGGCGAGTGGTAGGCAAATCCGCCACTCATGGTGCCTGAGATCTGATGGGACCCCCGTTTGGGGGGATTTGGTGATCCTATGCTGCCGAGAAAAGCATCGACGCGAGGTTTTAGCCGCCCGTACCCCAAACCGACACAGGTGATCAGGTAGAGAATACCAAGGCGATCGAGAGAATTATGGTTAAGGAACTCGGCAAAATGCCCCCGTAACTTCGGGAGAAGGGGGCCCCAACCTTGATACACCCTTTGCGGTGTGGAGGGGATCGGGGCCGCAGAGACCAGGGGGAAGCGACTGTTTACTAAAAACACAGGTCCGTGCGAAGTCGCAAGACGATGTATACGGACTGACTCCTGCCCGGTGCTGGAAGGTTAAGAGGACCGGTTAGCCGCAAGGCGAAGCTGAGAATTTAAGCCCCAGTAAACGGCGGTGGTAACTATAACCATCCTAAGGTAGCGAAATTCCTTGTCGGGTAAGTTCCGACCTGCACGAATGGAGTAACGACTTCCCCGCTGTCTCAACCATAAACTCGGCGAAATTGCAGTACGAGTAAAGATGCTCGTTACGCGCAGCAGGACGGAAAGACCCCGAGACCTTTACTATAGTTTGGTATTGGTGTTCGGAGTGGCTTGTGTAGGATAGGTGGGAGACGTTGAAGCCCGGACGCCAGTTCGGGTGGAGTCATCGTTGAAATACCACTCTGGTCACTTTGGACATCTAACTTCGGCCCGTAATCCGGGTCAGGGACAGTGCCTGATGGGTAGTTTAACTGGGGCGGTTGCCTCCTAAAAAGTAACGGAGGCGCCCAAAGGTTCCCTCAGCCTGGTTGGCAATCAGGTGTCGAGTGTAAGTGCACAAGGGAGCTTGACTGTGAGAGAGACATCTCGAGCAGGGACGAAAGTCGGGACTAGTGATCCGGCGGTACATTGTGGAATGGCCGTCGCTCAACGGATAAAAGGTACCTCGGGGATAACAGGCTGATCTTGCCCAAGAGTCCATATCGACGGCATGGTTTGGCACCTCGATGTCGGCTCGTCGCATCCTGGGGCTGGAGTAGGTCCCAAGGGTTGGGCTGTTCGCCCATTAAAGCGGTACGCGAGCTGGGTTTAGAACGTCGTGAGACAGTTCGGTCCCTATCCGCTGCGCGCGCAGGAAATTTGAGAAGGGCTGTCCTTAGTACGAGAGGACCGGGACGGACGAACCTCTGGTGTGTCAGTTGTACTGCCAAGTGCACCGCTGATTAGCTACGTTCGGATGGGATAACCGCTGAAAGCATCTAAGCGGGAAGCTCGCTTCGAGATGAGATTTCCATACACCCTCGGGTGTGAGAGGCCCCCAGCCAGACCACTGGGTTGATAGGCCGGATGTGGAAGCGAGGACTAACGACTCGTGAAGCTGACCGGTACTAATAGGCCAACAACTTACACCACACAGATACATACAAACTCTGCTTGCGTCCACTATGTGGTTCCCAACCAACAACCCCCCAACACCGGGGTTGTCACGGCACGGAACCAACACAACTGAATAACAACACCACAATGTTGTAACCACGAGTCTTCCCACCCCCGAACAAAATACCGGGCGGGCGGGTACAAGGGTTACGGCGGTCATAGCGTGGGGGAAACGCCCGGTCCCATTCCGAACCCGGAAGCTAAGACCCACAGCGCCGATGGTACTGCACCCGGGAGGGTGTGGGAGAGTAGGTCACCGCCGGACACACATTAAGCAGGGCCCTGACAACGAATGTCAGGGCCCTGCTGCTTCCGAACAGCACAAAGAGGATGCCCTGCCTCCGGGCGGACTCTACCCCCGGGCACCGCTGCCCGGGGGTAGAGTAGTCCCTCATGAGCAGCATCTTCAGCCACCCGCAGGACCCTTTCGAAGAAGCCGGACAGCGGGCAATTGAGCCGCTGGAACCGGTGGTCAACACCGTAGTCGTGCCCGGTCCCGTGGCCCGGGCTTTCGTTGGTTTCACGGAGCACACCCACCTCTGGTGGCCCCTTGAGCAGCACGGTGTCTATGGTGCCGGCTCCTACGTGGAGTTTGAAGAGAACCTCATCCTCGAAACAGCCGATGACGGCCGCACCAGTATCTGGGGAACCCTTGATGACTGGCAGCCGCCCCTGTCCTTCCATGCCACCTGGCATCCCGGCACTACGGCGCTGTGGTCCACCGAGCTCCTGGTGGCGTTCCGCGCCCTCGGCGGCGGAACTGAAGTCCGGGTCTTTCATGAAGGGTGGGAAGGCGCCGAGGATCCTGCCGCCGCGCGTCAAGAGTACGCGGAGGCGTGGCCCCGGATCCTGGACAGGTATGCGCGGTTCATGGGCGCCGGAGACGCCGCAGCGGACAGCTCGACTGGAGGCGTGGCCTAGCCCGGCCCCGCGGCCTTGTCCGGCGGCACGGCGGTGCTGTTCCGGATCACAAACTCCGTAGGGTATTCCTGGTCCCGCGCTCCATCCGCCGCCAGCCCGCCGTCGGAACCTCCTCCGTCGGAACCTGCGCCCTCGGAACTTCCACCGGCATTGTCCAGTAGGGCCAAAGCAGTGGCAGCCGCGAGCCTTCCCTGTCCGCGTGGATCCTGGCTGATGGTGGTCAGCCTAAAGGTCTCTGCAAGTTCGTGCCCGTCAATCCCCACGACGGAAAGGTCCTGTGGGACCTGAAGGCCGAAGTCCCGGGCGGCGAGCATGATGCCCACGGCCATCTCGTCGGACGCGGCGAAGACTGCGGTGGGGCGGTCAGCGGAGGTGCCCAGGAGCCGGCGGCCCGCCGCGTACGCGCCCTGGATGGTGAAGTCGGCCGTGGCCTGCCACTCTTGCCGCACCGTCAGCCCGGCTGCTGCCATAGCCGCTGCAAAGCCCTTCTGGCGCAGCTGCGGAAGGTTGAAGTCCCGGTTCAAGGCCGCATCCCCGGTAACATGCGCGATCCGGGTATGGCCCAGCCCGATCAGGTGCCGGGTGGCCATCATGGCCAGGCCTTCGTCGTCGATTCTTATGGTCGAGGCGCCCCGCAGCGCCCCGCCGATGCCCACAATCGGACGGTGCACGGCGAGCAGCTGGCCGATCTCTTCCTCGCTGAGTACCAGCGCCACCGCAATGACGGCGTCCAGGCGTTTCCGCAGCAGGAAGTCGTTCAAAATGCTGCTGCGGTGCTCCGGCTGCTCTCCCACGTTGTACAGCGTCAGGTCGTAGCCGGCGTCCAGGAGGGCTTCCGAAACGCCCTCCAGGACCGAAGAGAAATACCAGCGCTGGACGTTGGGCACCACCAGGCCGATGTTGTGGTTCCGCCCGGAGGCGAGGCTGGAGGCGTGGTAAGAGGGGACGAACCCGAGTTCCCGTGCCGCCTCCTGCGCAAGGCGGCGGCTCCTGGAGGAGACGTTGGACTTGCCGCTCAGCGCCCTGGAGACGGTGGCCACGGACAGGCCGGCCCGGCTGGCAACTTCTTTGATGCCCGCCATGGTCAGCCTGCTGCTGTGATGCGGATCCAGGCGGTTTCGCCCGAAGCCAGCAGTCCTTCCGTGCCGGACCTCGTACTGCGGATAAGGACGCGGCCCGCAGGTATCTCCAGCGGCTCGTGGTTCAGGTTCATAACCACCAGCGTAGTGCCGTTGAGGTAGCCCAGCGATGACCCGGTGCACCAGTCCTCGGCCCAGGACAGGGATCCCCGGCCCAGGTCCAGGTCGCGGCGGCGTGCCAGGGCGTCGCGGTAGAGGGACAGGTGCGACGACGGCGATTCCGCCTGCAGGTCCCTCGCCAACCCGCCAAAGGAAGCGGGAATGGGCAGCCATGGTTCATTTCCCGAACCGAAGCCCAGGTGTTGTTCTCCGGCACGCCAGGGCAGCGGCACCCGGCAGCCGTCACGGCCAAGCCGCTGCCCGCCGGTCCGGGCGAACGTGGGGTCCTGGCGCAGGTGGCCGGGGATGTCGATGCCGTCCGGCAGCCCCAGCTCCTCGCCCTGGTAGAGGTAGGCGGCACCGGGCAGTCCCAGCATGAACAGCGAGGCAGCAGCTGCGCGCTGCCGGCCGAGTTCCTCATCCGGCTGGGGATCGGCCGCCCCGATGCCGTCGCCGTCCCGTGGGCCATGGCCGTTGTAGCCAAACCGGCTGGCATGGCGGACCACATCGTGGTTGGACAGCACCCATGTGCTCGGGGCGCCGACGCCGTCAAGGACGGTCAGGGAATCGGTGATGACCGAGCGCAGCCGGTAGACGTCCAGGCCCGCATGGAGGTAGGGGAAATTGAACGCCTGGTGCATCTCGTCGGGCCTGACCCAGTGGGCCAGCCGGTGAAGGTCCACGCTTGCCTCGGCGCAGAGGATGCGGTCCGGGCCGTACTCGTCCAGGATCAGCCGCCAGTTGCGGTAGATGTCGTGGACGCCGGGTTGCCCGAACATGGGTGCCTCGTGGCCGGGGTACCCGTCGCTGTTGCCGCCATCGGCCCGGCCGCCCCAGGCGGGCAGGCCCGGGGCCTTGACCAGGGCATGGGCTACGTCCACCCGGAAACCGGACACGCCGCGGTCCAACCAGAAACGCAGCACGCGCTCGAACTCGGCGTGGACGGCGGGGTTGTCCCAGTTGAAGTCCGGCTGGGAGGAGTCAAAGAGGTGCAGGTACCACTGGCCCGGCCGGCCGTCGGCGTCTGTTACCCGTGTCCAGGCAGATCCGCCAAAGTGTGACTGCCAGTTGTTCGGTGGCTCCTCTCCGTCAGGCCCGGTGCCGTCACGGAAGATGAACATGTCCCGTTCGGGGCTACCGGCCGGTGCCGCACGGGCTGCCTGGAACGCCGGATGCTGGTCCGAACAGTGGTTGGGCACCAGGTCCACGATGACCCGCAGGCCCAGGCGGTGGGATTCGGCCATCATGACGTCGAAGTCGGCGAGTGTGCCAAAGATCGGGTCAACGTCGCAGTAGTCGCTGACGTCGTATCCGGCGTCACGCTGGGGGGAACGGTAAAAGGGTGACAGCCAAACAGCGTCGACGCCCAGGTCCGCCAGATGCGGCAGTTCCTCGGTAATTCCCGCGAGGTCTCCCACGCCGTCACCGTTCAGGTCCCGGAATGACCGGGGGTAGACCTGATAGATCACGGCAGAGCGCCACCAGCCGGGAGCGGTATCGGCAGCGTGGATGAGCGTCAGGGGGCCAGTGGCAGCTGAGGTGTCCTGGGTCACAGTATCGACAGACATGAAAGCCAGCATAGCGGCGGACGGGCGATAAATGAAAACGCTTCCATACATGTTTCGCCTAATTTTGCACGAACTTTCGAGGCTCTGCAGTCCAACAACTGGAAGCGATTGCACGCCGGCAAATCCAGAAGACCGGAGCGTCGCACGCCCTAGACTGGGTAGACATGTCCGACGACGGGTGGAGGCTTTGTGGGAAGCATCGTTGACGAGCTGGAGGCCATCCTGGCGCCAGGGCAGCTGGATGTCAGCGAGGTCTCGCTCCGGCGGTACGCCATCGACCAGGCCCCCGTCATCGATTTCCAGCTTCCCCTGGCGGTGGTGTTCGCCGAATCAGTGGCCGACGTGCAGGCGGTGATGAAAACCTGCGCCGGCAGCGGAGTGGCCATTGTCCCCCGGGGTGCGGGTACAGGCGTTTCCGGTGGTGCCCATGCCACCAGGAACTGCATCATCCTTTCGCTGGAGCGGATGAACCGGATCCTCGCCCTGAACCCAGACGATGAGACAGCCATGGTGGAGCCCGGCGTGGTGAACGCGGTCCTCAACGAAGCCGCAGCAGCGCACGGCCTCATGTATGCCCCCGATCCGGCCAGTTTCCGAAGCTCCACCATCGGCGGGAACGTGGCCACCAATGCCGGCGGCCTGCGCTGCGCCAAGTACGGGGTCACCAGGGATTCGGTCCTGGCACTGGATGTGGTCCTGGCCGACGGGTCCCTCATCCACACAGGCCACCAAACCTTCAAAGGCGTGGCGGGCTATGACCTGACGGGCCTCTTCGTGGGATCCGAAGGAACCCTGGGCGTCGTCGTCGGAATCACCGTGCGCCTGAAGTACCTGCCACGGGAAGTCCACACCGTGGCCGCCTTCTACCCGGACTTCAGGATGGCTGCCGCAGGGGTCCTGGCCGTAGGCAAGGCACGCGTCCAGCCGGCGATCACGGAACTGCTCGACGGCGGTACCCTGGCCCAGCTCGACGACCACGGCTCCGACCTCACCGCCCGCGGAAAATCACTCCTGCTGGTCCAGACCGACGGGTTTGGCGCCGCCGCGGAAGCGGAGGTTGTGCGCCAGGTCCTCCGCGCCGGCGGGGCAACGGTGACTACTGAGGCAAGCGCCGAGGCGGAGCGCCTGGTGGAACTCCGCCGGCACAGCAGGGGGACGGAGGTGGACGACGAGTACCGTGTAGGCGAGGACGTGGCCGTTCCCCGCTCCCGGTTGGTGGACTACGTCGCGGAACTCGAAGCCATGGCCGCCAGGCAGCAGGTACACCTCAAGGTGGTGGCCCACGCGGGTGACGGCAACCTGCACCCCACATTTTGGATCGACCGGCAGGGGGCAAGCGTGGACTCCGCAGCCATGCAGCGGCTGCAGGCGGCACTGGACGAGTCCATCACCGCGGCGCTGGCGATGGGCGGCACCATCACCGGTGAGCACGGAGTAGGGCAGTACAAGCTCCGGTGGCTGGGACAGGAGCAGCCGGAACCGGTGCGGGAGCTCCAGCGCAGGATCAAGGACCTGTTCGATCCCGCGGGGATCCTCAACCCCGGTAAGGCGATCTAGGACTCAGTCGTCCGAATCCGGGTATTCGTCCACCGATTCGTCTTCGCCGTAACGGGACTCCTCGGTCTCCACCTCAAGGATTTTCAGCAGCTCGGTATCAGGGTTCAGCATGATCGCGGCCTCGTCCCGGCGGTGCCGGAGGATCGAGTCGATGTAGGACTGGACAGCTTCCGCCAGCGGAATGTGGCGCTCCTGCTTCTCGGACATGTACCACCGGTGCTCCAGGACCTCGTGGACCACCTCGGCGTGCTCCAGTTTGCCGGACAGGTCCCGGGGAATGGCGCGCACGATCGGTTCGAAGATCTGGCTGACCCACAGGTGGGCGCTGTATTCCTCATCCATGTCCGGGTTGTTGTCCGCCCGGAAGGAGTCCATGTCATTGAGGAGGCGGCGGGCCTGGTTCTCCTGGGCGTCCAGGCCGGTAAGCCGCAGCAGCCGCCGCTGGTGGTGCCCCGCGTCCACCACCTTGGGCTGGAGCTGGATGGTGGAGCCGTTCTGGGTGGTCTTTATGGCGTATTCCTCGACGTCGAAGCCGAGTTCGTTCAGGCGCCGGATGCGGGCGCTCACCCGCCAGCGTTCGCCCAGCTCAAAGGATTCCTTCTCCGTCAGCTCGGCCCACAGCCGCCGGTAGCTGTCCATGATCAGCTCACTGGTGGCCACGGGGTCCACCTTTTCCTCGATGAGACCGCCATCCAGGAGGTCCATCAGCTCGCCGGCGATGTTCACCCTGGCGATCTCAAGGTCGTATTCGCGCTGGCCGGTGGAGAGGTCGGGGTAGAGCTCACCGGTTTCGGCGTCCACCAGGTAGGCGGCAAACGCGCCGGCGTCGCGGCGGAACAGGGTGTTGGACAGCGAGACGTCGCCCCAGTAGAACCCGATCAGGTGCAGCCGCACCATGAGCAGCGCCTGGGCGTCGATGAGGCGGGTCAGGGTGTCCTTGCGCAGCATCTGCGAAAACAGTGCGCGGTACGGCATGGAGAATTTCAGGTGCCGGGTCACCAGGACGGGGTTCAGCGGGCGTCCGTCAGGGGTGGTGCGGCCGGTGATCACGGCCACGGGCTCCACGCAGGGGACGTCCAGCCGGGCCAGCTTGCGCAGCATGTGGTACTCGTGCCGGGCCACATGCTCGGAGGTTTCCTTGATGGCAATCACCGAGCCGCCAAGGTGGGCGAAGCGCACGATGTGCCGGGAGATGCCCCGGGGAGTGCGGCCAGGTACTGCGCCGGCCACTCCTCGAGGGCGATGTGCCAGGGCAGGTCCAGCAGCTCCGGATCCGCCGCTGCCGCGGTGATGCTCAGCGAGGAGGCTACCGAAGCGGCCTTGTTCTCGTCGGCGCTGGCGGCCACGAACCGCGGGAGCTTACCCACCTGGGCATAGTCTGTGGGTTCGTCATGCCACTGGGCGCTGTGTTCCTCGGTCATGGGCTCAATTCTTCCGTACTCAGGGCAGGGACGGTAAATCCTGTGCGGCCATGGTTAAGGCCGACGGCGGCCCGCACCGTTGCGAAAAGGTGCGGACCGCCGTCAGTTACGCGCGTGGGTGGGCCCACGCCGTTAGGGTGCCGGTGGGGAGTTTAGTCGCCCAGGCGCAGGCCGGTCTTCGTGTCGAAGAGGTGCACGTGGCCGGACTGCGGACGGACGTAAATGACCTCGCCCTTCATCGGGGGCGGCGGCCATCGACACGGGCCACGATGTCGTGGTCCTTGCCGTCCAGCGTGGTGTGGCCGTAGACGTAGGCGTCGGCGCCGAGCTCTTCAACGACATCTACCTCAACCTTCAGGCCTTCGCCGTGCGGAGCGGTTTCCAGGTCCTCGGGACGGCTGCCCAGCGTAACCGTGGAGCCGTGTGCCTCTTCGAGGACGTCGCGCGGCACGGGGTAGACGGTGCCGCCGAACTGGACGCCGCCGTCGACGACGGGAAGTTCCAGCAGGTTCATGGCGGGGGAGCCGATGAAGCCGGCAACGAAGACGTTCTTGGGGCGGTCGTAGAGGTTGCGGGGGGTGTCCACCTGCTGCAGCAGGCCGTCCTTCAGCACGGCGACGCGGTCGCCCATGGTCATGGCCTCGACCTGGTCGTGCGTGACGTAGACGGTGGTGACGCCCAGGCGGCGGGTCAGGGATGCGATCTGGGTGCGGGTCTGGACACGGAGCTTGGCGTCCAGGTTGGACAGCGGCTCATCCATGAGGAAGACCTGGGGGTTACGGACGATTGCGCGGCCCATGGCAACACGCTGGCGCTGGCCGCCGGAGAGTGCCTTCGGCTTGCGGTCCAGGTACTGCTCAAGGTCAAGGAGCTTTGCGGCTTCGCGGACGCGCTCGGCGCGCTCTTCCTTGGAGACGCCGGCGATCTTCAGGGCGAAGCCCATGTTGTCGGCCACAGTCATGTGCGGGTACAACGCGTAGTTCTGGAAAACCATCGCGATGTCGCGGTCCTTCGGCGGAACATCGGTGACGTCACGGTCACCGATCAGGATGCGGCCTGCGTTGACGTCCTCCAGGCCGGCGAGCATGCGCAGGGAGGTGGACTTGCCGCAGCCGGAGGGTCCAACGAGGACCAGGAATTCGCCATCGGCGATGTCGATGTTGAGCTTATCGACGGCGGGCTTATCTGTGCCCGGGTACAGACGCGTAGCGTTATCAAAAGTAACTGTAGCCACAGTTATCAATCCCTTCACCGGCAGGTACGTGCCGGACGATCCGTTGTGAATGGTTCATGTTTATTCAGTTGTGTTCCCACAAAATGCTCCGCGGCTTTGCGCGGAGCACCACGTGACGCCGCACGGTTGTTGTGCGCCACATCACACCCAAGAGTATGCCAGAAGTTGCTTCTTTTACCGCAAATGTTACGGATGTCACATGTGCTTCCGGCCGCGGGCTATCCGGAAGCGGCCTGGGGGTCTTCCTCGGCGACGGCGATGCTCCGCTCCTGGAGCAGGGCTTCCAGCAGCTCCGCGATATGGACAGGCGCCTCCACCCGGTATTGGGCCTGGGTGAAATCGAGGCCAACCTTGACCCCTACGTCGCCTGGTTCAAGCCGGCCGAAAGCGTCCTCGTCCGTCACGTCATCACCGGCGAACAGCACGGCAGTGGCCCCGGTGGCCTGCCGCAGGAAGCTGACGCCTTCGCCCTTGGAGGCATTGACCACGGAGGTCTCCAGGACGCGCTTGCCCTCCTTGAGGAAGACGCCCTTTCGCTCCTGGAGCACCGACCGGGCTGCTGACACCGCGTCCTCGGCCACGTCATCCGCAGCCAGTCGGGTGTGCAGGACGACGCCGGCGGGCTTGTATTCCAGGGACGTGCCAGGCGCCTCCGCGACGATAGCCGCCAACTCGGCGCGCACCTCTTCAAGGAGGGTCTTCTGGCCGTCGTCCAGCGTCAGTTCCGTGGAGCCCGGCCCAAGCCAGGCTTCGGCCCCATGGCTGCCAATCAGCAGGGTGTCCACGGGCGGGGACGCCACCTCGCGCAGGCTGGCGAGGGCGCGCCCGGAGATGAGTGCCGTCGTCGTGCGTGGAAGCACGGCGAGCCCCGCGAGCGCCGCGGCTGAGCGTGGAAGCGGCCGCGCATCCTGGGCGCGGCCCACGATGGGGGCGATGGTCCCGTCAAAGTCCATGGCCACCAGCAGGTGCTCCGTACCGGCAATGCGGTGCAGCGCTTCCCGCAGTTCGGGGGTGAGCGCCAGCGCTGCCTTGGTGTGGCCGTCAGGAGTCATCGCGGACCACCTTCTCGTTCAGTGCGTTCAGGAAGTCGGCGGACCAGTGGTCCACGTCGTGTTCGAGGATTTGCTTCCGCATGGCCCGCATCCTGCGGCCGGACTCCCGCGGCTGCATCTCCACGGCACGCATGATGGCGCTCTTGAGGCCGTCGATGTCGTGCGGGTTCATCAGCAGTGCCTGCTTGAGCTGGTCGGCTGCGCCGGCGAACTCACTGAGGACCAGCGCGCCGTCGTTGTTGGTGCGCGCCGTGACGTATTCCTTGGCGACCAGGTTCATGCCGTCCCGAAGGGCCGTGACCAGCATGACGTCGGCGGCAAGGTACAGCGCCACCATCTCCTCCACGGGGTAGCTGTGGTGCAGGTAGCGGACGGCGGTGTTCTCGATGGTGTCGTAGGTGCCGTTGATGTGGCCCACCGTGCCCTCCACCTCCTCACGCAGGAGCCGGTACTGCTCGACGCGTTCGCGGCTGGGGCTGGCCACCTGGATCAGGGTGGCGTCTCCAACCGAGAGCTTGCCGTCTGCCAGGAGCTCCTCGAAGGCTTTAAGCCGGTGCCTGATGCCCTTGGTGTAATCCAGTCGGTCGACGCCGAGCAGGATGGTCTTCGGGTTCCCCAGATCCTGGCGGATCTGGCGGGCGCGCTCAATGATGTCCGGCCTGGCGGCAAGCTCGCTGATGTGCTTGACGTCGATGGAGATGGGGAAGGCCTGTGCCCGGGCAATGTGTGTGACCTGCCCGTCCTGGCCCTTTACGTGGACCTGCTGCTGCTTAACGCTGGCACCGAGGAAACGGCGAGCGGAGCGCATGAAGTTTCCGGCATCGCTGGGCCGCTGGAAACCCACCAGGTCTGCGCCGAGGAGTCCGTCGATGATGGCCTGGCGCCACGGCAGCTGGGCAAAGATCTCCGGCGGAGGAAACGGGATGTGGTTGAAGAATCCGATGCGCAGGTCCGGCCGCGCCTCGCGCAGCATGCGGGGCACCAGTTGGAGCTGGTAATCCTGCACCCACACGGTGGCGCCTTGGTCC
Organism: Arthrobacter sp. FX8; assembly: GCF_026723805.1. NCBI lineage: Bacteria > Bacillati > Actinomycetota > Actinomycetes > Micrococcales > Micrococcaceae > Arthrobacter > Arthrobacter sp. FX8. Next base: position 121,440 of record NZ_CP113505.1, read on the forward strand.
GCATGCTGTACGACGGCGTCGGCGAACCTGCGGTTGACCCTTCGGTAGGCGTCCCACCAGGTGCGGTGGAACTCCGGCGGGGCAATGACGTCATGGTAGAGCGGCCAGAGGGTGGCGTTGGAAAACCCCTCGTAGTACAGCTCCACGTCGTCGTTGCTGAGCTGGACCGGGACGAGGTCCATGCCGCCGTGGCTGAAGGGTTTGACAGTCTCGTCCGGCGCGCCGTGCCATCCGACCCAGGCGCCGTCTGTCTTGGTCATCATGGGGGCCAGGGCGGTCACCAGTCCCCCGGGGGAGCGGCGCCAGCCAGACTCGTCATCACCGGCATCCCCTGCCGCGACCCGGTCAACAGGCAGCCTGTTGGAGACCACCATGAAGTCGTACTTCGTATGGCCGGCATGGCTGGGACCGGAGCTGCCGGCCGTTGCTTTGCCGGCGGGTTTTTCCTGGACGGGTGTTTGCATTGCTGCCCCCTGGGGTTGCTTGTGCCTCTTAGCCACCCTAGCCGGACGGAATCATCGGGGCTATTCGTCCGTTGGTCAAGCCGGTGGAATGGTTGAAACCGCAAGCGCTCAGCTTTCTCCCCTAAAATGTTGGAGTGCCACGAAGTGGTCCCCTACGTCGACCGACCCAAGGAACTCATGAGCCCCGCAAACGAAGTACGTAAGTCCAAGGCTGAGCGAACCGCGGAGGCGCGGGAAAAGGCGCGCCTGATCAGGGAAGAGCAGCTGAAGAAGGACAAGCGCAACAAGCTGCTGATCGGCTGGGGCATCGTGGCGGCAGTGGTGGCCATCCTGGTGGTGGTGGCGCTGGTGGTGACGAACAGCCTCAAGCAGAACGCCCCGATAGCGGACCAGGGCCCCACGCCTGCCAACGCCAACGTGCATGGCGGCGTCACTTTGCTGGCCAATACGGATGTGGCCAAGTCGGAACCGGCCACGGTTGACGCCGCCTCCCTGGGGGACGCGCCGAAGACGGCGCCCGCCGAGGTAGTGGCTCCCGGCGCCGAAGCGGAGGCGGGCAAGCCGGTCAAGGTGGTCCTCTACATCGACTTCATCTGCCCCATCTGCAAGAACTTCGAGACCCAGTACAACGACCAGCTCACGTCGCTGCGCAACGAAGGCAAGATCACCGTTGAGTACCGGGCCCTCGGATTCCTGGACAGCCGGTCCACCACCAACTACTCATCCCGGGCCGCCAACGCAGCAGCGTGCGTGGTCAACGAATCCCCGGAGAAGTACTCCGATTTCGTCAACGCATTGTTCGCCAAGCAGCCGGCGGAAGGCAGCGCAGGCCTTTCCGACAGTGATTTGAAGAAGATGGCGTCCGACATGGGCGTCAACATCGGTTCCTGCGTCGATGACAAGACCTACCGCCCGTTCGTGAAGTTCACCACGAAGGAGGCCGCGGCCATCGGCGTCACCGGTACGCCCACCGTGTTCGTGGACGGCAAGCAGTGGGGCAAGGGCGACAGCGCGCAGACGCCGTTCCCGGACTTCCTGCAGGCAGCCATCGCCGCCAAGGGCTAAGGATTCCCAGTCAGGGCAGGGGCCCGCTCCGGACCGTTTCCGGGGCGGGCCCCTGGCGCATTCACCGCCAGTAGTCCGGCGTTTTTACGCCCGGGGGAGTTGGGCTAACCTTATCTAGCGCCTTCACGGTGCACGCCCGCAGGGGCGCGCCTCCTTAGCTCAGTTGGCCAGAGCACCGCTCTTGTAAAGCGGGGGTCGTCGGTTCGAATCCGACAGGGGGCTCCATTCAACCTCCGGGTTTAAGCTGGATCCATCCACATAATCAGCGTGCTGACTAAAGGAGGATGGGTGCCATGCCCAAGACCGGCAAGAACGATCATGCCCGCAAGGAAGAACTTCCTTCCACCCTGCAGCGTTCTGAGCAAAAGGCGCAGGACACATTCGCCAAGACCTATGATTCCGCCCTTGAGTCGTACGACCAGGATGAGCAGCGGGCGGCCCGGGCAGCATACGCATCCCTGAAGCACAGCTACGAGAAGGTGGGCGACCACTGGGAGCCCAAGGAAAAAGAGGCCCGTCGGACAAGCGCGCAGAACAGGGCATCAGCTCCTCCGAACCCACCGCGGGCGGAGTCAACGCCAATGCGTCCAAGGACCACCTCTACAAACTGGCCAGGGAACTGGACGTCAAAGGCCGCTCGAAGATGGACAAGGGTGAATTGGTCAAGGCCATCCAGAAGGCCAACGACGCCGCCACCCGCAAAGCCCGCAGCAAATAGCCTGTGCTCTTGCCGTCCTGCCGTCCAAGGTGTCGAATCAGAGGGACACGTCAGGTCGGGTCGGCGATGATGCCAGGAGGTTCCAATGTCGGTGAAGAGCACCAAGGAGTCAGCGCGGGCGGGAGGCGGCAGGAACGGGCCTGAGTCAAAGCGCGCCGACCAAGCCACCGGCATCGCGGCCCAGGACCCGGCGCGGATCCGGAACGTGGCCCTGGTGGGTCACTCGGGCGCCGGGAAAACAATGCTGATCGAGGCGCTGCTGGCAGCCAACGGCATGATCACGCGCAAAGGCTCCATCGCCGACGGATCCACGGTCAGCGACTCGGACCCCGCCGCGGTTCACCAGCAGCGCTCCGTCACCCTGTCCCTGGTGCCCCTGATGGTGGACGAGACAAAAGTGAACCTCCTGGATACACCGGGCTACCCCGACTTCATTGGTGAGCTGCGGGCGGGGCTGCGCGCCTCCGATGCTGCCCTCTTCATAGTGTCGGCCGTGGACGGAATCGACGCCACCACCACCGCCCTGTGGGGCGAGTGCGCGCACATGCTGCTGCCACGCGCCGTCGTGATCACCCGGCTGGACCACCCGCGGGCAGATTACGACGGCGCCCTGGCCGCCTGCCGCAAAGCGTTCGGCGACGGCGTGCTGCCGCTGTGTGTCCCATTGCCCTCAGCAGAGGAGGCCGCCGGGCCGCTGTCCCTCCTGGGCCTGCTGTCCCGGGAGGTAACGGACTACTCCTCCGGCGAGGCAACCCCTGAAGTCCGGGCCGCCACGCCGGATGAACTCGCGGCTGCCGGGCCTGCCCGGGGCGCACTCATCGAGGGCATCATCGCCGAAAGCGAAGACGAAACGCTGATGGACCGCTACCTGGAAGGCGAGGACATCGACACCGGAGTGCTCGCAGCAGACCTGGAAACCGCCGTCGCACGTGGATCGTTCTTTCCCATGCTGCCCACGTCCGCCGTCACCGGGCTGGGGACCGCCGAACTGCTGGACCTGCTGGTCCGCGCCTTTCCGCCGCCAGGGGAGCGCAGCCTGCCGGACACCACCGACCTCGCGGGGGAACCGGCCGGGAGCCTGTCCTGCGATCCGTCCGGCCCCCTCGCCGCCGAGGTGGTGCGCACCTCCAACGATCCCTTCCTGGGCCGCATCTGCCTGGTGCGGGTGTTCAGCGGAACGCTCCGGGAAGACTCGCCGGTCCACGTGGGCGGCCACGGCCTGGCCGACCGGGGTCACCAGGACCATGACACCGATGAACGGGTGACCCATATCTACTCACCGCTGGGTGCCACCCTTCGCCCCGTCCCCTTTTGCGTGGCGGGGGACATGTGTGCCCTGGCGAAGCTGGGCAGCGCTGAAACCGGCGACACCATTTCCGCCCGGGAGAGCCCGCTGCTGCTCGCCACGTGGGAAATGCCTGAGCCGCTGCTGCCGGTTGCCGTGGAAGCCGATTCCCGCAGCGACGAGGACGCGCTGGCCCGCAGCCTGGGCCGGATAGCGGCGGGTGACCCCACCTTGCGGGTGGACCGGAACGCCGAAACGCATCAGCTGGTCCTCTGGTGCATGGGCGAAGCGCACGCGGAGGTGGTCCTGGACAGGCTGCGCGAACAGGGAGTGAAACTGCACACCGTGGACGTGGTGACGCCGCTGCGGGAAACCTTTGCCACAGCCGCCTCCGGCCACGGCCGCCATGTTAAACAGTCCGGCGGACACGGCCAGTACGCCGTGTGCGACATCGAGGTGGAACCGCTGGAGCGCGGCGCGGGGTTCGAGTTCGTGGACAAGACGGTGGGCGGCGTGATCCCGGGAACGTTCATCCCGTCCATTGAGAAGGGCGTCCGGGCCCAAATGGACAAGGGCGTCGCCGCGGGCTTTCCCGTAGTTGACCTGCGGGTCACCCTGGTGGGCGGCAAGGCCCACAGCGTGGATTCGTCGGATGCGGCGTTCCAGGCGGCCGGGGCGCTGGCGCTCCGGGAGGCCGCGGCAGCAGGAAGGATCCAGCTGCTGGAGCCGGTGTCATCCGTCTCCATCACGGTCGCCGATGAACATGTGGGCACAGTGATGAGTGATTTGTCCGGCCGGCGGGGACGCCTCACCGGCACCACCTCTTCCGGTGAGGGCCTCACGGAGATCAGCGCCGAAGTCCCGGACCAGGAACTCCTGCGGTATGCGGTGGAACTGCGGGCGCTGACCGCCGGCACCGGGCGCTTCCGCCGCCAGTACCTGCGCCATGACCCCGTACCCCCGAATTACAGCCCATCCTGAGCCCGCCATGGCAGGAACAGATACAGGGAACGGCCGCCGGTGAACGCCGCAGCACGAAAGATCCAGACCGTATACCTGACGCTGACGTTGGGCAACACCCTTGCGGCGTCGTTCATTTGGGGCATCAATACGCTGTTCCTGCTCGACGCCGGGCTGACCAACCTGGAAGCCTTCGCGGCAAACGCCTTCTTCACTGCCGGGATGGTGCTTTTCGAGGTTCCCACCGGGGTAGTCGCGGACAGCTGGGGGCGCCGGACCTCCTTCCTGCTGGGCACCGTAACCCTGGCAGGATCCACCTACCTCTATTACCTGCTGTGGCAGTTGTCCGCACCGTTCTGGTGGTGGGCCGGGGTGTCGGCGCTGCTGGGGCTTGGCTTCACCTTCTTTTCGGGGGCAGTGGAAGCCTGGCTGGTGGACGCCCTGCACTTCTCCGGTTACGACGGCGGCCTGGAAGCGGTCCTGGGCCGCGGCCAGATGGTTTCCGGGATCGCCATGCTGGCAGGGTCAGTGGCCGGCGGCGTCATCGCGCAGGCAACGAACCTGGGCGTGCCGTTCCTGCTGCGCGTCGCGGTGCTGGTGGCAATGTTCGCGGTGGCCTTCCTGCTCATGCACGACGTCGGCTTCACCCCGGAGCGTTCGGCCCACCCGGTGCAGGCCACGCGGGCTGTCCTGCGCGCCTCGCTGGACGGCGGCCTGCGGAACCCGCCGGTGAGGTACATGATGCTGGCTGCGCCGTTCACCGAGGGCGTGGGATTCTATGTCTTCTATGCCCTCCAGCCTTACCTGCTGCAGCTCTTCGGAGATCCCAGGGCCTACGCCATCGCAGGCCTGGCAGCGGCCATTGTTGCCGGCGCGGACATCCTGGGCGGCTGGCTGGCTCCGCTGGTCCGGAAACTGGTCCGCCGGCGCACCACCGTCCTGATCATTTCAACCATCACCAGCTCGGTGGTCCTGGTGGTGCTCCTGGCCACCAGCATCTTCTGGCTGGCACTGGTGCTCCTGGCACTCTGGGCCGTGGTGGCCTCCGCCGGAACCCCCGTGCGCCAGGCCTACCTGAACGACATGATCGGCTCGAAACAGCGGGCAACCGTCCTGAGCTTCGCCTCGCTCATGGGGTCCAGTGGGGGAGTGGTGGTGCAGCCGGCGCTCGGCAGGGCCGCAGACCTCTACGGCTACCCGGCATCGCTCGCATTGGGCGGCGCGGTGCAGCTGCTGGCGGCACCCTTCATCCTCCTCAGCCGCCGCCGGCGCTCGCCGGCAGATGCTGCTACCGGGCTCGCGGCAGCGCCCTGAGCCGCAAAGACCCGGGCCCCGGACGTGATGTCCAAGGCCCGGGTCTGCACGGAGCAGCGCCGCGGCCGCGGTAGCCGCTACTTGACGCCTACGGTTTCGCTGGCCGCCGGCGTCGGCTTTTCCTCGGCGGGCGGGGGCGTGGTCTTCAGCTTGAACCGCTTGCCGAGGTCACCACCGCCGCCGCTGCGGTTCTTGTTGAAGATGTCGAAGCCGACGGCGACAAGGAGTACCAGGCCCTTGATGAGCTGCTGGTAATCGGTGCCCAGGCCCAGGATGGACATGCCGTTGTTGAGCACGCCCATGATCAGGCCGCCGATCATGGCTCCCGCGACTGTTCCGATGCCACCGGTAACGGCGGCGCCGCCGATGAAGGCCGCGGCGATGGAGTCCAGTTCGAAGCCTGTTCCACCGGCGGGCTGTGCCGAGTTGAGCCGCGCGGTGAAGACCAGGCCTGCCAGTGCGGCGAGCACGCCCATGTTCACGAAGAGCCGGAACGTGACGGCCTTGGTCTTGATGCCTGACAGTTCAGCTGCATGGAGGTTGCCGCCGATGGCGTACGTGTGCCGCCCGAAGACACTGTTGCTCATCAGGGCGGTGTAGGCGATCACCAGGACGGCCAGGACCACCAGGACGATCGGGGTGCCGCGGTAGGAGGCCAGCAGGAAGGTGATGATGAGCATGAGCAGCGCCGTGAAGGCGGTTTTGATGACGAACCAGACCAGGGGTTCGCTTTCGAGATCGAACTTCCTGCGGATCCTGCGCTCTTTGAGGGCCTGGATCAGCAGTGCCACCGTAGCGCCGACACCCAGGATGACGGTGAGCCATTCCAGGACGGAGGTGCCGCCGGAGATGTCCGGAAGGAAACCGCCGCCCAGGGCCCGCAGTTCGGCGGGGAAGGGGGTGATCTGCTGGTTCTTGAGGGTGATGAGCGTGAGTCCGCGGAAGATCAGCATGCCCGCCAGCGTGACGATGAAGGCCGGGATCCCCACATAGGCGATCCAGTAGCCCTGCCAGGCGCCCACAAGGGCACCCACCACCAGGCAGGCAGGGATTGCGGCCCACCACGGCCAGCCCCAGTGCACGATCATGACGCCGGCCACCGCGCCGATGAACCCGGCAACGGATCCGACGGAAAGATCAATGTGCCCGGCGATGATCACCATCACCATGCCGATGGCCAGGATGAGGATGTAGCTGTTCTGGACCACCAGGTTGGTGACGTTCTGCGGTTCCAGCAGGATCCCGCCGGTCAGCCCCTGGAACAGCAGGACGATCAGGATCAGGGCAACGAAGATGCCAACCTGGCGGAGGCGGCTGGTGAGGAATCCGAGCGATTCTCGTAAGGCGGACATTTCGCTATTCCTTCTCTTTGGTCATGTAGTGCATCAGGGTTTCCTGGGTGGCCTCGGCGATGGGGACTTCGCCGGTGATGTGGCCGGCGGCGAGGGTGTAGATGCGGTCGCAGATGCCCAGGAGTTCGGGAAGTTCCGAGGAAATGACGATCACGGCTTTTCCTTCGGCCGCCAGTTTGGCGATGATCGTGTAGATCTCGAATTTTGCCCCGACGTCGATCCCGCGGGTGGGTTCATCGAGGATGAGCACGTCCGGGTCGGAGAACATCCATTTGCTCAGCACGACCTTCTGCTGGTTGCCGCCGGAGAGCTTGCCGGTGATGGCGGCCACCGAGGGCGCTTTGATGTTCATGCTCTTCCGGTAGCCGTTGGCCACCACGGTCTCCTGGTTCTTGTCCACGAAGCCGCGTTTGGCGAGCTTGCGCAGCGCTGCCAGGGAGATGTTGCGCTTGATGTCCTCGATGAGGTTCAGGCCGTAGTGCTTGCGGTCCTCGGTGGCGTAGGCGATGCCGTGGCGGATGGCGTCGGAGACGGTGGAGGTGTTGATTTCCTCGCCGTACTTATAGACCTTGCCGGACATTGCGGTGCCGTAGGTTCGGCCGAAGACGCTCATGGCGAGTTCGGTGCGCCCGGCGCCCATCAGCCCGGCAAGTCCCACCACCTCGCCCTTCCTGACATGCAGGTTGGCGTTGCGGACCACCATGCGGCTGTGGTCCTGGGGATGCCGGACGGACCAGTCCTCGATCCGGAGGACTTCCTCGCCGATGTTCGGCTCGCGGTCCGGGTACAGGCTCTCCAGGTCGCGGCCCACCATGCCGCGGATGATGCGTTCCTGGGTGATCTGGCCTTCATCGAGCCGGAGGGTCTCAATGGTTTTGCCGTCCCGGATGATGGTGACGGCGTCGGCCACCTTCCGGATTTCATTGAGTTTGTGGCTGATGATGATGCTGGTGACCCCCTGGCCCTTCAGATGGAGGATCAGGTCCAGCAGGTGGCCGGAATCCTCGTCGTTGAGGGCTGCCGTGGGCTCGTCCAGGATGAGCAGCTTCACTTCCTTGGACAGCGCCTTGGCGATCTCCACGAGTTGCTGCTTGCCCACGCTGATGTGCTGGACGGGGGTGACGGGGTTTTCGTCGAGGCCCACGCGGGCCAGCAGCTTTGCTGCCTCCAGGTTGGTCTTGCGCCAGTCCACCCATCCGTTGGTGGCTTGTTCATTGCCAAGGTAGATGTTCTCCGCGATGGAGAGGTACGGGCTCAGCGCCAGTTCCTGGTGGATGATCACGATGCCCCGCTTCTCGCTGTCCGAGATGCTGGAGAAGTTGCAGGGTTCGTTTTCGAAGAGGATTTCCCCTTCGAAGGTGTTGTGTGGATAGACGCCGGACAACACTTTCATGAGCGTTGATTTGCCGGCGCCGTTTTCGCCGCAGATGGCGTGGACCTCTCCACGGTTCACATCGAGGGTGACGTCCTGCAGCGCTTTCACGCCGGGGAAGGTCTTGGTGATTCCTCGCATTTGAAGAATGGGTGTGTTCATCGTCAATTCCCACTGACTGGTCGAAGCTTGGCCGTCCTGCTGCTGCAGGAGGTTGCGGGCGGGGCTGCGGCCGGATGGAGGTCCGGCCACAGCCCCCGGACGCTGACTACTTGACGTCGGCGTCGGTGTAGTAACCCGAGTCGATCAGTTCCTTCTTGTAGTTGTCCTTGGTGATGATCACGGACTTCAGCAGGAAGGCCGGAACAACCTTGACCTTGTTGTTATAGGTCTTGGTGTCGTTGGTTTCAGGTTCCTGGCCCTTGAGGACGGCGTCGACCATCTTGACGGCCTGTGCGCCGAGCTGGCGGGTGTCCTTAAAGATGGTGGAGTACTGCTCGCCCGCGACGATGGACTTCACGGAGCCCTTTTCGGCGTCCTGGCCGGTGACCACCGGAAGGCTTCCCTTGGCGTAGCCGCCGGTGCTGGTGAGGGCGGAGATGATGCCGATGGACAGGCCGTCGTACGGGGAAAGGACGCCGTTCAGCTTGGTGCCCGAGCTGTAGGCGGAGGTGATGATGTCCTCCATGCGCTTCTGCGCCACGGGTGCCTGCCAGCGAAGGATGGCGGCCTGCTCAAACTTGGTCTGGCCGCTGGGGACCTTCAGGGTGCCGGCATCCATGTAGGGCTTGAGGGTGTCCATGGCGCCGGTCCAGAAGAAGTTGGCGTTGTTGTCGTCCGGGCTTCCGGCGAAAAGTTCGATGTTGAAGGGGCCCTTGCCGTCCACCTTCTTGCCGCTCGCGTCGACCAGGCCCAGGCCGGTCAGCAGCGAGGTGGCCTGCTGGACGCCCACGGTGTAGTTGTCGAACGTGGTGTAGTAGTCCACGTTCGGAGTGCCGTTGATAAGGCGGTCGTAGGCGATGACCTTGACGTTCTGCTCCTTGGCCTTGGCCAGGACGTCGGTCAGGGTGGTGCCGTCGATGGCAGCGATGATCAGGGCCTTGGCGCCCTTGGTCAGCATGTTTTCGATCTGCGAGACCTGCGTGGGGATGTCGTCGTTGGCGAACTGGAGGTCCGTCTTGTAGCCGAGGTCTTTCAGGGACTTCTCAACATTGGCGCCGTCGGCGATCCACCGTTCAGATGTCTGGGTTGGCATCGAGATGCCAACCAGCGAGTCGCTGGGCTTCGCTGCGCCGCTGGATTCGCTGGTTCCGCCACGGGAGCCGCAACCGGTGGCTCCCACGGTCAGGGCGAGGACAAGGGCCACCGCGCCCATGAGTTTTTTGATTCTCACCATAATCTCCTTCCGCGGCAGCATTGCCGCGAAGTGTTGTTGGGCCGGGAAGCAACGGTGCTCCCGGTCCTGGCCACATGGTTGATGTGTCGGTTCAATATAGACTGATTTGTGAACGCTAACAAGAGCCTTCTCCCGGAAACTCCGAAATCTTTCGATGGCATTGACTTCTTCTTTGTTAGCGTTCACACTTGCTGCAGCACTTAGCTCGACCCTGACCCTACAAAACCGGTAATGAGGCCGCTTGCCTCCCGGATGGAGGCAACCCCATGCCAGATGCGCTGTTCACTTCCAGCTCCGACCCCCGCCACGACCACTGCGTGGTCGGCGTGGACTTCGGGACCCTGTCCGGCCGCGCCGTGGTGGTGCGGGTCCGCGACGGCAAGGAGCTTGGGAGCGCCGTCCATGAATATCCCCATGCGGTGGTGACCGGCTCCCTGCCCGGTGACGTGGCGGGCGACGACGGCACGCGGCTTCCCGGCGAATGGGCGCTTCAGGTGCCCAACGACTACCGGGACGTCCTGCGCACCGCCGTTCCTGCCGCGGTGGCTGACGCGGGGATCGACCCGGCCGCCGTCGTCGGCATTGCCACCGACTTCACCGCCTGCACCATGGTGCCCGTGAAGGCCGATGGCACGCCGCTGAACGAATTGCCGGGCTATGCCAACCGCCCGCATGCCTACGTGAAGCTCTGGCGCCACCACGCCGCCCAGGGGCAGGCCGACCGGATCAACCGGCTGGCGGCCGAACGCGGCGAAGACTGGCTTCCCCGCTACGGCGGCCTGATTTCGTCCGAGTGGGAATTCGCCAAAGGCCTGCAGCTGCTGGAAGAGGACCCGGAGGCCTACGCCGAAATGGACCACTGGGTGGAGGCGGCCGACTGGATCGTCTGGCAGCTGTGCGGCCGCTACGTCCGCAACGCCTGCACCGCCGGCTACAAGGGCATCTACCAGGACGGGCGGTACCCCTCGGAGGATTTCCTGGCCGCCCTGAATCCGGACTTCAAGGACTTTGTCAGTTCCAAGCTGGAGCACACGATCGGGCGGCTGGGGGACGCCGCAGGGACCCTGACGGCGGAGGCTGCAGCCTGGACCGGGCTGCCGGAGGGCATCGCCGTGGCCGTGGGAAACGTTGACGCCCACGTCACTGCCCCTGCTGCCAAGGCCGTGGAATCCGGCCAGCTGGTGGCCATCATGGGCACCTCCACCTGCCATGTGATGAACGGCAGCGAACTGCGTGAAGTGCCGGGAATGTGCGGGGCAGTGGACGGCGGCATCGTGCCCGGCCTGTGGGGTTACGAGGCCGGTCAGTCCGGTGTGGGGGACATCTTCGGCTGGTTCACCAGGTACGGCGTCCCGCCCGAATACCATGAGGCTGCCAGGGACGCGGGGCTGGGAATCCACGAGTACCTCACCGGACTGGCGTCGCGGCAGGCCATCGGGGAGCACGGCCTGATCGCGCTCGACTGGCACTCGGGCAACCGCTCGGTGCTGGTGGACCACGAGCTGTCCGGCATCGTGGTGGGCCAGACCCTTGCCACCCGGCCCGAGGACACCTACCGTGCCCTGCTGGAAGCCACGGCCTTCGGAACCCGCACCATCGTGGACGCCTTCCGCGACGCCGGGGTTCCGGTCAGGGAATTCATCGTGGCCGGCGGCCTGCTCAAGAACAGGCTGCTGATGCAGATCTACGCGGACGCCACCGGCCTGCAGCTGTCCACCATCGGCTCGGAGCAGGGCCCGGCCCTGGGATCGGCCATCCACGCCGCCGTGGCCGCGGGTGAATACGCGGACATCCGGGAAGCCGCCGCCGCCATGGGCGCCGAACCCGGCGAGGTCTACACGCCGATCCCGGAAAACGTTGCCGCGTACGAGGAACTGTTCCAGGAATACAAGGCACTGCACGACTACTTTGGCCGCGGCAGCAACGACGTGATGCACCGGCTTAAGGCCATCCAGCGCAAAGCCGCCCGGGCCAGCCTGCCCGGCTCCGCCGCCGAACCTGCCGTGGGGGTCTCCGCATGAGCACCGACACCGGGATCCTGGAAACCATCGCCCGGGTCCGTGAGGAAGTGTGTGCGCTGCATGCCGAGCTGACCCGCTACGAACTGGTGGTGTGGACCGCAGGCAACGTTTCCGCCCGGGTGCCGGGCACCGACCTCATGGTTATCAAGCCCTCCGGGGTCGCCTACCAGGACCTGACCCCGGAACAGATGATCGTGACGGACCTGCACGGCATGCCCGTCAGGGGCACCAACGTCGGTGGCGGCGGGACCGTGGACTGGGGCAACCCGCCGCTGTCGCCGTCGTCGGACACCGCAGCGCACGCCTACGTGTACCGGCACATGCCGGAGGTGGGGGGCGTGGTGCACACCCACTCCACCTACGCCACTGCCTGGGCTGCCCGGGGGAGGCCATTCCGTGCGTGCTGACCATGATGGGCGATGAGTTCGGCGGCTCCATCCCGGTGGGCCCATTCGCGCTGATCGGGGACGACTCGATCGGCCACGGGATCGTGGAGACGCTGAAGAACTCCAATTCACCGGCGGTCCTGATGCAGAACCACGGCCCCTTCACCATCGGCAAGGACGCCCGCTCCGCGGTGAAGGCCGCCGTGATGTGCGAGGAAGTGGCCCGCACCGTCCACATCTCCCGCCAGCTGGGCGAACCGCTGCCCATCGACCAGGGCTCCATCGACTCCCTCTATGCCCGCTACCAGAACGTCTACGGCCAATAAACAACACGGGCCAGTAATCCACGGCGCCGCCACACAACTTCCCAGGAGAATCCATGAGCACCGCAGCAAGCACCTCCCTCGACGGCTACGAGGTCTGGTTCCTCACCGGCAGCCAGCACCTGTACGGGGAGGAGGTCCTCAAGCAGGTGGCCGCCCAGTCGCAGGAGATCGCCAACCAGCTCAACGCCAATTCCGCCGTCCCGGTCAAGATCGTCTGGAAGCCGGTCCTCACCGATTCGGATGCCATCCGGCGCACCGCCCTGGAGGCGAACGCGGATGATTCCGTGATCGGTGTGACCGCCTGGATGCACACGTTCAGCCCTGCCAAGATGTGGATCTCCGGCCTGGACCTGCTGCGTAAGCCCCTGCTGCACCTGCACACCCAGGCCAACCGGGACCTGCCGTGGGCGGACATCGACTTCGACTTCATGAACCTGAACCAGGCCGCGCACGGCGACCGCGAGTTCGGGTACATCCAGTCCCGCCTGGGCATCGCCCGGAAGACCGTCGTCGGGCATGTCTCCAACCCCGAGGTGGCACGCCAGGTGGGCTCCTGGCAGCGCGCCGCCGCCGGCTGGGCCGCCGTCCGCACCCTTAAGCTGACACGCTTCGGGGACAACATGCGCAACGTCGCCGTCACCGAAGGCGACAAGACCGAGGCGGAGCTGCGCTTCGGCGTCGCCGTGAACACCTGGTCCGTCAACGAGCTCGCGGACGCCGTGCACGGCGCGGCGGAGGCCGACGTCGACGCACTGGTGGCGGAATATACGGACCTTTACGACGTGGTGCCGGAGCTCCGCGCAGGCGCGGCCAGGCATGAATCGCTGCGGTACGGCGCCCGGATCGAGCTGGGCCTGCGCAGCTTCCTGGAGGGCAACGGCTCCGCCGCGTTCACCACCTCCTTCGAGGACCTGGGCGCCCTGCGGCAGCTTCCCGGCCTTGCGGTCCAGCGGCTCATGGCCGCCGGGTACGGCTTTGGCGCCGAAGGCGACTGGAAGACCGCCATCCTGGTGCGCGCCGCGAAGGTGATGGGCGCGGGCCTGCCCGGCGGTGCCTCCCTGATGGAGGACTACACGTACCACCTGGAGCCCGGGTCCGAGAAGATCCTGGGCGCCCACATGCTGGAAGTTTGCCCCTCCCTCACGGCGTCGAAGCCGCGCCTGGAAATCCACCCGCTGGGCATCGGCGGCAAGGAAGACCCGGTCCGCCTGGTGTTCGACGCCGATGCCTCCCCGGGCGTCGTCGTCGCCCTGTCCGACATGCGGGACCGTTTCCGCCTGGTGGCCAACGCCGTCGACGTCGTTCCCCTGGACCAGCCGCTGCCAAACCTGCCCGTGGCCCGCGCCCTGTGGGAGCCCAAGCCGGACTTCGCAACCTCCGCAGCAGCCTGGCTCACAGCCGGCGCAGCCCACCACACCGTGCTCTCCACCCAGGTGGGCATGGACGTGTTCGAAGACTTCGCCGAGATCGCCAAAACCGAACTGCTGACCATTGACCACGACACCACCATCCGGCAGTTCAAGAAGGACCTGAACTGGAACGCCGCCTACTACAAGCTGGCAGGCGGGATCTGATCCAATGGCACGGCTGAGCTCCCGGCGCCCGCCACGGACAACAAACCCGTGACGCACGGCAAACCACGCCGGCTGCCGAGGCTTGAGGACGTGGCGGAGCTGGCCGGGGTCTCACACCAGACCGTGTCACGGGTGGTCAACAACCACCCCAACGTGAGCCCGGGGACGCGGGAAAAAGTGGAAGCGGTGATAGCCCGGCTCGGCTACCGCCGCAACACCGCAGCCCGGAGCCTGGTCACCCGGCGCTCGCAGACCATAGGGGTCCTGGGCAGCGAGCTCTCCCAGTACGGTCCTGCCAATACATTGCTGGGCGTGGAACGCGCTGCGAGGGACGCCGGATATTTCGTCAGCGTCGCCGCGTTGCGGGAGGTCAGCCGGGACGCGATCCTGGACGCCGTCAGGCACTTCCTGGACCAGTCGGTGGACGGCATCGTGGTGATCGTTCCGCACCTTGAGACGCTGGCCGCCCTGGCGGAACTTCCCATCGGGGTCCCGGTGGTGGCCGTTGGACCCGAGGGGAATGACACTGTTGGCGGCGTCAGGGTGGACCAGCGCCGCGGGGCCGAACTCGCCGTGCGGCACCTCATTGGGCAGGGGCACGTCAGGATCGGGCACGTCGCGGGCCCGCAGGACTGGATCGATGCCGTGGCGCGTGCCGACGGCTGGCGGTCCACCCTTGCCTCCGCAGGACTCGAGGCGGACCTGATCATCGAAGGTGACTGGAGCGCCGGCAGCGGCTACGCCATCGGCCGGCGGATCGCGGCCACCCGCCGGGCCACCGCCCTCTTCGTGGGCAACGACCAGATGGCCCTGGGAGTCCTGCGCGCCCTGACCGAGGCCGGCATCAAAGTGCCGCAGGACGTGTCCGTGGTGGGCTTCGACGACCAGCCCGAGGCCGGCTATTTCAGTCCGCCGCTGACGGTGGTCCGGCAGGATTTCGAGGAACTGGGCCGGCGGTGCATGCAGATGATGTTGACGGCGTTCAGCGGCGCGGAAGGACCCCGGACACTTGTCGTGGAGCCGGAACTCGTCCTGCGCAGCAGCACGGCACCGCCCGCCTAAGAACCCGCCTGCCGAATCCGGCCGGAGATCCTGCCGGCAGCTGATTTAATCCGGGGAGACCGGCGCGAAACGTGGCCACAACAATCGCTGCGTAGTTTTCAGTGCATGACGGCTACCCTGCTCATCCGGCTCCGCGACTGGCTGCTGGACACCTTCACCTACGAATCCGAGTCCAGTGCCGCCGGCGCCATGGCCGACGCCACCCGGTGGGGCTGGCTTCCGGCCTTGAGCGGAGTGTCCCTCGGTGCCGACCAGGCCCGGTCCGGGCATGCAGGAACAGCCGGCGGAAGCGGCAGAATGTCTGCTTAGCCACACTATTGCGACGGTAGCGCGATAATGCCCTAAACTGCTGCACTGAGGTGCCTGAAATGGCGCTGCGCAGCAACGAAAGTGAACACGCTATGGCTACCGATTACGATGCTCCACGCAAGCAGGAAGAAGAGTCGCCGGCCGACTCTCTCGAGGCCCTCCAGGCGTCACGGGGCGGCAACGCGCAGACCGCGGTTATCGATGTCGACGAGAACGACACCGCTGAAGGCATCGACCTGCCCGGCGCCGATCTGTCCAATGAGGAACTGACCGTCATTGTGGTTCCCGAGCAGTCCGATGAGTTCACCTGCTCGTCGTGCTTCCTGGTCCGGCACCGCTCCCAGGTTGCCCGTGAAAAGGACGGCCTGAAGTACTGCCGCGACTGCGAAGGCTGAGTGTCTTCCTGATTTTTGCCGGCGCCGGCCACCTCCCCGAGGTGGCCGGCGCTGCTTTGTCCCCGGACGCCGTCGTTATCAAAATGCCCCCTCGTTTCCCGGTCCGGACACTCCTACGCTGGAAGCATCCAATGGTCTTTAGTCGTGGATGGCACTGCTATGAAGAAGTTCCTCACCTGGCTCGCGGCAATCCTGTTGGCTTCCGGGCTGGGAATCGTGGTCCAGGCGCCCGCCTCGGCGGCGCCCTACTGCGGCCTCACATGGGGCTCCCTTGCGAAGACCGGGCAGGATACGGGGACCGCATCGGTCACCAATGTCCGGACCGGGCAGCACTACTGCTTCGACCGGCTGGTGGTGGACCTCAACGGGCCCGCCGTGTCCTACACGGTGCAGTATGTGCCGCGGATTGAGCAGGAAGGCTCCGGGGCCGTCATCCCGGTACGGGGCGGCGCGCGCCTGCATATCAGCATCAAGGCGCCGTCCTACGACCAGAACGGCAACCCCACCTACAACCCGGCGGACAAGGCTGAACTCAGCAACGTGGCCGGCTACCAGACGTTCCGCCAGGTGGTTTCGGCCGGAAGCTTCGAGGGGTACACAAGCCTCGGTCTGGGCGTCCGGGCCCGCCTGCCGTTCCGGGTCTTCACCCTGGCCGGTCCCGGCCCGGGCTCGCGCCTGGTGATCGACGTGGCGCACTACTGGTGAAAACGAAAAAGGTGCCGTGCCCCTGATGGGGGCACGGCACCTTTTCGTTCAGGCAGCGTTGTGGCGGCCTCCAGCGATCTATTCCGGCACTACCAGCGCGGGGGTGTCCCGCTTGAGGGTTTCGCCGCGGAAGAAGCCGGGGTGCGTGCGGGACATGACCAGCATGACGACGGCGCCCAGGGCCAGGATGCCGATGCCCAGGATGAACACCAGGCCCACGCCGAAGACCTCGGAACCACTGCCGAACTCCGGCGCCAGGCTGTCCACGGCGGTCTGGACGAACACCACGAACAGGCCCACGCCGCCCACCACCGGGCATACCAGCCGCAGCAGGAAGTGGCGGGTGCTGTTGAACAGGCTGTGGCGGAAGTACCAGGTGCAGGCCAGCGCGGTGAGGCCGTAGTAGAAGCAGATCATCAGACCCAGGGCCAGGATGGTGTCATTCAGGACGTTTTCGCTGACCACGTGCATCACCGCGTAGAACCCGGCGGACAGGATGCCGGCGGCGATGGTGGCGTAGCCCGGCGTCGCGAACTTCCTGCTGATCCGGCTGAACGGTTCAGGCAGGGCGCCGTAGTGCGCCATGGCCAGCAGGCTTCGGGACGGCGACATGAACGTGGACTGGAGGGAGGCCGCGGAACTGGACAGCACGGCGAGGGACATCAGGATGGCGAAGGGGCCCATGATGGGGGAGGCCAGGGCCGTGAAGATGTTCTCTTGGTTGTCGGCGTTGTTCAGGCCGTTGCCGGTGTCCCCGACGCCGGCGAACATCATGGTGGCGATGCTGACCAGGAGGTAGATGGCCAGGACGATGACGGCGGTCAGGGTGCCGGCCAGTCCGGCCGTCTTCTGGCCGTTCGCTGTTTCCTCGTTGACCGTTAGGCACACATCCCAGCCCCAGTACACGAAGATCGACAGCGAGATGCCGGCGGCAATCTGGCCGAACGTCTCGATCTTCGTGACGTCGAACCAGTCCCAGCTGAACGGGATGGCCGTTTCGGACGTGGACCAGTTGGCGAAGGCCATGGCGACGAACAGGCCCAGGACCAGAAGCTGGAAGCCCACCAGGCCGTACTGCACCACCTTGGTGGTGTGCAGCCCGCGGTAGCTGACCCAAACAGCCAGCGCCACGAACACGAAGCAGGTCAGGACGTTCAACGCTTTGTTGCCGGCCAGGTCTGCCAGTTCCGGTGAGCCGGTGAGCTGGGACAGGAAGAGGTAGAAGAAGTCGACGGCGACGCCGGCCAGGTTGGACAGCACGATGATGTTGGCGGCCAGCAGGCCCCAGCCGCCCATCCAGCCGACCCAGGGGCCGAAGGCCTTGGTCACCCAGGTGAAGGTTGTGCCGCTGTCCGGGGAGTCGGCATTGAGCTCCCGGTAGGCGAGCGAGACCAGGATCATGGGGATGAACCCGATCAGGAAGATGACTGGCAACTGGAGTCCGGCTTCATTGACGGTGGGTCCGAGTGCGCTGGTGAGGGTGTAGGCGGGGGCGATGGTTGAAATGCCCAGGACGACGACGGCGAGGAGCCCGAGCTGCCCGCCCTTGAGGCCTTTGGCGCTGACGCCGTCCGCGGACGGGGCGTGGGCGTGCGGACCGGGTTTGGCCGTACTGGTGCGGATTGTCTCTGTCATGGCACCACTTTCTGGAAGGCTGTGAGACGGAGGTCACTATATGAATGGCGTTCATTTAGTATGGGGGTGCCGGACCTGTGATGCAAGACGCAATATGAATCACATTCGTTTATGACTTCCTTTCCAAATTAGTAAGCTCACTGAGAAATTGCCGAAAGCCCTGCCGCCGCTAGGTGCTCGGCTGGTAGCGTCGGCCGTATTGGACCACTTGAGGAGGACGCATGAAAGCTTCACCGACACTGACCAACAATCTGCAGGCTGTCCTGGCCGACCTGATCGAACTGCACGTCCAGGGCAAGCAGGCGCACTGGAACATCGTGGGCACCAACTTCCGCGACCTGCACCTGCAGCTTGATGAGATCGTCGACGCTGCCCGCCAGTTCGCCGACGACACAGCCGAACGAATGCGCGCCCTGCATGCACTCCCGGACGGCCGCAGCTCCACCGTTGCCGAAACCACCAGCCTGGCCCAGTTCCCTGAGGGGCTGATCAGCACTACGGATGCCATCGAGCGGATCGTTGCCGCCATGGAAGCCGCCGTGGGCACCATGCGCAAAGTCCATGACGAGGTGGACGAGGAGGATCCCACCTCCGCGGACCTCCTGCACGAGTTCATTGCCCGGCTGGAGCAGTTTGCCTGGATGGTGCAGGCTGAAAACATGAAGCCGACCGCCAAGGTCACAGCCGCCGACTCCAAGTAGCCGGCAGCCACCCGCCTGGACCCTTTGGGCGCCTGGTATCGGAATTGATCCGGTACCAGGCGCCCTTTTTGTTTCGCTTGGTCAGGCCGCTTTCGGCACCTTCCGCAGCACGACGGCGGCGAGGACTGCCGCCGTCGCCATCAGTACCAGCCCAATTGCCGCAGTGATGTGCACGCCGGAATCAAACGCTGACGCCGCAGCGTCCCGGACGGTGTCCGATAGGGAAGCGGGCAGCAGGTTTGCTGCTTCCACTGCGCCGGCAAGTGTTTCCCTCGCGCTGTGCAGGGAGGAGCCGGGCAGCATGCCGTCAAGGCCTGCGGGCAGCCGCAGGTTCTGCTGGTAGGACGCCGTCAGGATGGAGCCCAGTACCGCCGTGCCCAGCAGCGACCCCACCTCGTAGCCGGTCTCGGAGATTGCCGCGGCAGCGCCTGACTTCTCCGGCGGCGCGGACCCGAGGATGAGGTCGTTGGAGATGGTTTCGGCCGTACCCACGCCCAGTGCAAGGACCAGCAGGGCTGCCAGCAGCAGCGAGGGGCCGCCGTCGTGATTCCCGAATGCCACCATGGTGTAGCCGGTGGCACTGAACGCCAACCCCGCAGCCACCACGTATCCCGGGCGGACCTTGCGGACCAGCGGCACCACCACCAGGCCGGCCACCACCGTGGCGGCCAGTGCCGGGATCATGGCAACGCCGGCTGCGGACGGCGTCATTCCCTCGAGGAGTTGGAGGTGCTGGGCGAGGAACAGGATGAAGCCGTTGAAGGAGAACAAGGCAAGGATGTTGGCGCTGATGGCCATGCTGAACACCCTGTTCCGGAACAGGGACATGTCCAGCAGGGGTGCGCCAGCCGCTGCTGCCGCTGCACGAACACCGCCCCCATGGCCAGGCCGAAAGCGATGGCGCCCAGACCTGCCGCCCCTGGACCTTCGGTGGCAACTGCCTTGATCCCGTAGACAACGGGCACCATGACCAGCATGGAGAGCAGGATGCTGGGGATGTCCACCTTGCCGGGTGCCGGATCCTTCGATTCCGGGATGAGGGCCGGTCCAAACGCCAGCAGGGGGAGCATGAGGGGGACCGCCACCAGGAAGACGGCACCCCACCAGAAGTGCTCCACCAGCCAGCCGCCGAAGATCGGACCCAGGGCCGCGCCGCCGGAGAATCCGGCGGCCCAGATGGCGACGGCCAGCCTGCGGCGATTGGGCTCGGGGAAAATGTTGCGGATCAGCGACAAGGTGGACGGCATCAGCATGGCGCCGAAGAATCCCAGGGCGGCGCGGCCGGCGATGAGCCATTCCGGCGCGGGCGCAAAAGCCGTCGCAACGGACAGCGCGGCAAAGCCGATGCTGCCAAGGATGAGCAGCCTCCGCCGCCCAATCCGGTCGCCGAGGCTTCCCATTGATACCAGCAGCCCGGCCAGCACCAGGGGGTAGGCGTCAACGATCCACAGCAGCTGCACGCCCGTGGGTTCCAGGGCCCGGGCGATGGCCGGCAGCGCGAACGTCAGTGCGGTGTTGTCCACCGCCACCAGCAGCACGGGAAACATCAGGAGCCCCAGCGCCAGCCAGTCGCGCCACGGAGGACGCACGGAAGTGCTGCTTGCCTGCCCGGTTGCCGAACTCTCGATGGAAGTGGTCATGAGATAACTATACCGTCCGGACGGTATAGTTTAAAAATGCGATGGTTTTCCTCATTCCTGCACGGGGGAGGGCATGATGGAGGGCATGCCCCGAAAGCCTGTTGCCCGTGACGCGGTCCTTGACGCCTTCGAGTCCCTGCTGATTGAAGTGGGTGAGCGGGCGGCCACCCTCGATGCCGTGGCTCGCAAGGCCGGCGTATCCAAAGGCGGCCTCCTCTACCACTTTCCCAACAAGGAAGCCCTGATTGCCGTGTTGCTTGACCGCCTGGAGGGCCTGGCGAGCGAGGATGCCGATGCCATGGCGTCGGCAGCTGAAGGCGCCGCGGCCTACTTCATCCGTTCCTCGGTCTGGGCGGATACCCCTTTGGACCGTGCCATCGTGGCCGCCACCCGGCTTGCAGAGGTGGCCCACGAGGAGACGCGGCGCCGCTTCGCGGCCATCCAGCAGCGCTGGCTGGACGAAATTGCTGCGGATGTGGGACCTGGGCTGGCCAAGGCAGTCCTCTATATGGGGGACGGCCTGTACTTCAACGCCATGCTGTCCGTGGCCCCTGCGCCGGCTGGGGGAGCGGCCGCTGACGTGGAGGAACTCCTGGCCGCGCTGGAACGGCTCCGCAGGTAGCTCCGTCATTTGCCGGGAGGGGTTGCCGCGTAGGACAATAGAAAGTTGTGAGGGCTGTCACCGGCCTTCATGATCCAACAAATGAATAGCCTTTGATCTGCGGCGGGAGAGTTCTGCCGGAAGTACAGGCAGGCGCCGTAGGAGCAAATCCTCCCCAGGAATCTCGCAGGCCCCCGTACCGCCGCGGCGAGGCACCTCTGGAAAGCAGCAGGCAGTCTTATTCTCTTTTGGAGAGGTAGGGACTGTTGTGCTCACCGACGGTGCAAGCGGGTCCTGCCCAGGCAGGGAACGCGGAAACTCTCAGGTCCAATACAGAGCGGGGAGGAACCCGAATAGCTGTGGCGTACCCTTCGCCGCCTGAGTAAATGGAGTTCCTTCGTGTCGGTTACCCCAGCCTCCACCACTTTCGTAGACCGCCATATCGGCGCGCGCCGCCAGGCCGACGTCGACACCATGCTCAAAGCCGTAGGCTACGACTCGGTCGATTCCCTTGTGGACACCGCGGTTCCCAAGGTCATCCGCCAGGACACCGCCCTTCGCCTGCAGGACGCCCTCAGTGAGGTTGAAGTCCTCACGGAACTGCGGAAGCTTGCCGCCAAGAACAAGACGGCGGTGCAGCTGATCGGCCAGGGCTACTACGACACCGTGACTCCACCGGTGATCCGCCGCAACATCCTGGAATCCCCGGCCTGGTACACCGCCTACACGCCCTACCAGCCGGAGATTTCCCAGGGCCGGCTTGAGGCGCTGCTGAACTTCCAGACCATGGTGCAGGACCTTGTGGGCCTGCCCATCGCCAACGCTTCGCTGCTGGATGAAGCAACGGCCGTGGCCGAGGCCGTGCTGCTGATGCGCCGCGCCAACAAGACCAAGCCCGCGGCAGACGGCAAGACCGTCCTGGACATCGACGTGCTGCCGCAGACCATCGCCATCGTGCTGGGGCGTGCGGAGGCGCTCGGCTTCGAGGTGGAGGTCGCCGACCTGTCCAAGGGCCTGCCCGAGGGCGACATCAACGGGATCGTGCTGCAGCAGCCCGGCGCTTCCGGCCGCGTGTGGGACCAGTCCGCGGTGATCTCTGCAGCGAAGGACCGGGGCGCGCTGGTCACCGTGGCTGCGGACCTGCTGGCCCTGACACTGATCACACCTCCGGGCGAGCAGGGCGCGGACATTGCCGTCGGCTCAGCCCAGCGTTTTGGCGTGCCGCTGTTCTTCGGCGGCCCCCATGCCGCCTACATGGCTGTCCGCAAAGGCCTGGAGCGTTCCTTGCCTGGCCGCCTGGTTGGGGTGTCAAAGGACGACGCCGGCACGCCTGCCTACCGGTTGGCCCTGCAGACCCGCGAGCAGCACATCCGCCGCGAGAAGGCCACGTCCAACATCTGCACCGCCCAGGCGCTGCTGGCCATCGTTGCGTCCATGTACGCCGTTTACCACGGCCCCGACGGACTGAAGGCGATTGCCCAAACGGCGCACCGCCACGCCCGTAGCCTGGCGGCCTCGCTTGCGGCCGCCGGCGTCGAGGTGCTGCACACGAGCTTCTTCGACACCCTTACGGTCCGGGTCCCCGGACGGGCTGCTGGCATCATCGCCGACGCCGAGGCGCGGGGCATCAACCTGCGCAGCGTCGACGCCGACACCGTAGGCATCGCCCTCGATGAAACCACGACGGCGGCCATCGTCGCCCAGGTTGCCGACGTCTTTGGCGCCACGGTTGCCGAGGTCCAGGGCGAGGGCCAGGGCTTTGGGCTGGAGGCCGCCGGCGAGCGTTCCTCCGACTACCTGCAGCACCCGGTCTTCAACACGCACCGGTCTGAAACCCAGCTGCTGCGTTACATCCGCAAGCTCTCGGACCGCGACCTGGCGCTGGACCGCACCATGATCCCGCTGGGTTCATGCACGATGAAGCTGAACGCCACGGCCGAGATGGAAGCCATTTCCTGGCCGGAGTTCGCCTCGATCCACCCGTTCGCCCCGGACTCCCAGACCGAAGGCTGGCGCGAACTCATCGCCGGCCTGGAAGCGGACCTGACCACGATCACCGGGTATGACCAGGTGTCCATCCAGCCCAACGCGGGCTCGCAGGGCGAACTCGCCGGGTTGCTCGCGATCCGCGGCTACCACCATTCCCGGGGCGAGCAGCAGCGCAACGTGTGCCTGATCCCGGCCTCGGCGCACGGCACCAACGCCGCCTCCGCCGTGCTCGCGGGCATGAAGGTGGTCGTCGTGGCCACGGCTGCCGACGGCACCATCGACCACGACGACCTGACGGCCAAGATCGAGGCCAACAAGGACGTCCTGTCCTGCATCATGATCACCTACCCCTCCACCCACGGTGTCTACGATGGGGATGTCCGCGAAGTCTGTGACGCTGTGCACGCCGCGGGCGGCCAGGTCTACATCGACGGCGCCAACCTCAACGCCCTGGTAGGGCTGGCCCAGCCGGGCCAGTTCGGCGGGGACGTGTCCCACCTGAACCTGCACAAGACCTTCTGCATCCCGCACGGCGGCGGGGGACCCGGCGTCGGGCCCGTTGCCGCCAAGGCGCACCTGGCACCGTTCATGCCGGGCGACGCGAACAAGGCGGCGCACGAAGCCGGGCACGGTGTGGCGATCTCGGCGTCCCGGTTCGGTTCGGCCGGCGTGCTGCCGATTTCCTGGGCCTACGTGAAGCTGATGGGCGGTGAGGGCCTGACCGAGGCCACCAAGTCCGCGCTGCTGGCGGCCAACTACGTCGCGTCCCGCCTGAACGAATACTTCCCGGTCCTCTACACCGGTGAAGGCGGGCTGGTGGCGCACGAGTGCATCCTGGACCTGCGCGAACTCACGGCGAAGACGGGAGTCACGGCCGAGGACGTGGCCAAGCGGCTGATCGACTTCGGTTTCCACGCCCCCACCCTGTCCTTCCCGGTGGCGGGCACGCTGATGGTGGAGCCCACCGAGTCCGAGGACCTGGCGGAGATCGACCGCTTCATCGAGGCCATGATCAGCATCCGCAAGGAAATCGACCAGGTGGCCAATGGCGACTTTGCCGTGGCGGACTCACCGCTGCGCCGCGCACCGCACACGGCGGCCGCCGTCGTCAGCTCTGACTGGGACCGCGCCTACCCCCGCGAGCAGGCGGCCTTCCCTGCCCACCACAAGCAGGACAAGTACTTCCCGCCCGTGGGCAGGATCGACGGCGCCGCAGGTGACCGGAACCTGATCTGCTCCTGCCCGCCGCTGGAAGACTTCGAAAACTAAGGACCGGCGCCATGACCGAGAAATACACCGCGCTTTACGACGAGCACAAGAAGCTTGGAGCTTCCTTCACGGACTTCGGCGGGTGGCAGATGCCGCTGAAGTACAGCTCGGAGCTTGCTGAACACCACGCCGTCCGCAAGGCTGCCGGCCTGTTCGACCTTTCCCACATGGGCGAGGTCTGGGTGACCGGCCCGGATGCCGCAGCCTTCCTGGACTACGCCCTGGTGGGAAAGATCTCCGCCATGGCCGTGGGCAAGGCCAAGTACTCGCTGATCTGCAACGAGGACGGCGGTATCATCGACGACCTCATCACGTACCGCCGCCCCTCCGCACAGGATGGTACCGACGTCTTCCTGGTGGTGCCCAACGCGGGCAACGCCGCCGTGGTCGCCGCAGCCCTGCAGGAACGGGCCGCCGGGTTCGATGTTGTAGTGGAGGATGCCTCAGCCCGCACGTCGCTGATCGCCGTCCAGGGCCCCAAGGCCCAGGAACTCCTGCTGCGCCTGGTCCCGGCCGCGCAGCACGCACTGGTCACCGAGCTCAAGTACTACGCCGCCGTCAGCGTGCCGCTCCTGGTAGGCGGCGCCGGAAAGGAACTCCTGCTTGCGCGCACCGGGTACACGGGTGAGGACGGGTTCGAAATCTTCGTGGGCAACGACGATGCCCCCGCGCTGTGGCAGTCACTGATCGCCGTCGCCGACGACAGGGAACTGACCCCGGCAGGCCTCGCCTCCCGTGACTCCCTGCGCCTCGAAGCGGGAATGCCCCTGTACGGCAACGAACTGTCCCTGCAGGGCGACCCGTTCGCCGCCGGCCTCGGCCCCGTCGTCGCGCTCTCCAAGGAAGGCGACTTCGTCGGCAAAGCCGCCCTGGCCGCCAAAAGGAAGCCGGAGCCGGCAGCACCTCCGGCCGCCGCCTCGTGGGGCTCAAAGGCCAGGGCCGCCGCGCCGGACGCGCGCACTATCCCGTCCTCAAGGACGGCGCCACGGTTGGCGAAGTCACCTCCGGCCAGCCGTCGCCCACCCTTGGCTACCCCATCGCCATGGCCTACGTCGACGTCGAATACTCGGCACCCGGCACCGCCCTCGACGTGGACCTCCGTGGCAAGGCGGAGCCATTCGAAGTCGTCGACCTCCCGTTCTACAAACGCCAAAAGTAAGCCCTGTACCGCACCGTGGCCGGGCTTCGGGTCCGGCTCTGCCGGCCCCTGGTGCGCATGGACCGGTGTGTCGAGGCTGACAGGACGTACAGGAAGTGGGTTGAGCGGCAACCGAACCAGATTTAGTTAGGAAATACCCCGTTATGGCTGTTGGTGTCTTTGACCTGTTTTCGATCGGGATTGGGCCTTCGTCTTCGCATACTGTGGGGCCGATGAGGGCTGCTGCGGTGTTCGCTGAGGAGCTCAAGGGCCTGGGTGTCCTGGGTGATGTGGCGGGGTTGCGGGTTGATTTGTATGGGTCGTTGGCGGCGACGGGTCATGGGCATGGGACGATGACCGCCGTTTTGTTGGGGTTGGAGGGGTTCCATCCGGAGTTGATCCTGCCCGCCGAGGTGGAGGAGCGGTTGGCCTCGATCGCGGAGACCGGGGTGCTGAACCTGGCCGGTGCTGTGGCCTTGCCGTACGGGGTGAAGGATATGGTGCTGCGGCCGTTGACGGTGTTGCCGCGGCACACGAACGGGATGACGTTCACGGTCACTGATGCGGCCGGGGAGGTGCTGCATGCGGCGACGTTTTTCTCGGTGGGTGGCGGGTTCATCGTCCGGGAGGGCGAGGAGGACGCGGCGCAGCAGGAACTGGACGCGTCCAAACAGGAGCTGCCGCTGCCGTTCCGGACCGCGGCGGAGCTGCTGGGGCACTGCGCGGTGACCGGGTTGGGCATCGCCGACGTGATGCTCGTGAACGAAAAAGTCTCCCGGGACGAGGAGCAGATCCGGGCGGGGTTGCTGCAGATCTGGTCGGTGATGGAGGGCTGCGTGGCCGCCTCGTTGAGGCGGGAAGGGGTGCTGCCGGGCGGGTTGAAGGTCCGCCGCCGCGCCCTGACTGGTACGACCGGTTGAAGAAGGAATCCGCGGGCGGCCCGGTCGAGGAGACGGATGCGGCGTGGGACGCGGGCCCGTTCGATGCCAGGTATTGGCAGGAGTGGGTTAATTTGGTGGCGTTGGCGGTGAACGAGGAGAACGCCTCCGGCGGGCGGGTGGTCACCGCCCCGACGAACGGGGCGGCCGGGATCATCCCCGCGGTGCTGTTCTACGCCCTGCATTTCGCCCCGGGCATGGACAAGGCCACCCAGGAGGACCGGGACGCTGTGGTGGTGCGGTTCCTGCTGGCCGCGGGCGCGGTGGGGGTGCTGTACAAGGAACAGGCCTCGATCTCCGGGGCCGAAGTCGGCTGCCAGGGCGAGGTGGGGTCGGCGTCCTCGATGGCGGCCGCGGGCCTGGCCGAGGTCATGGGCGGGACCCCGGCGCAGGTGGAGAACGCCGCGGAAATCGCGATGGAACACAACCTGGGCCTGACCTGCGACCCGATCGGCGGGCTGGTCCAGGTCCCCTGCATCGAACGGAACGCGATCGCGGCCGCGAAAGCGATCAACGCCGCGAAAATGGCGCTCTGGGGCGACGGCACCCACCGCGTGTCCTTGGACGAAGTCATCATCACCATGCGCGAAACCGGCAAGGACATGTCCTCCAAATACAAAGAAACCGCCATGGGCGGCCTCGCCGTCAACGTCGTCGAATGCTGACCCCCACCTGGCAACGCGACGCCACAGGCCACGCGGAGACCATCGCTTAGTTATGCGCCGCGGCCCACCAGTTCAGGCTGGCCGCAAACACCAGCCATGACACGTAGGGCAGCAGGAGCAGCCCGGCCGTGCGGCTGATGGGACCAAAATACACAACGGTTACTGCGACGGCGGCGATCAGGGCAAGGATGATGGCCAGCCCCAGCCACAGGGCCGGCGTGCCAAGGGCGGGGTAAAGGGCGAAAAACGCGGGGGTCCAGGCAAGATTGAGGACCAGCTGGACGGCGTAGGCGGCCATTGCCGGACGTGTCCTGCTGGTCCGCCGGCGCCAGACCAGCCACGCTGCGACAGCCATTGCCGCATAGAGGACGGTCCAGACGGGACCAAACACGCCGTTGGGCGGGGACCAGGGCGCCTTGTCAGCGGTGGCGTACCAGCCGGAGACATTGGCCGCCGAGGCCAGGCCGCCCAGCGCCGCCACCAACAGTGACGCCACCAGGAATCCGATAAGCGCGGCCACCTGCACCCCGGCGCTGTAGGGCTGTCCGTCGCTCCCCGTGCGGGCTGTAGTCTCTTCCCCATCCGGCCTCATGCCTACACCCTTGTTGACCGCCAACAGCGGCGTCAAGCGGGCATCCTGAACCCCGCTGGCCCGCATGCCCTGCAAGGCGGCGAAAAGCCGGAAGCACATCAGGCTTTAGACTTGAGGCTGCATGTCCGCACGCACCCAGAACTACCGAAACCGCGCACAGACCCGATTGGACAAGGCCCCCTTGCGACAATTCACCGCACGTTTTGCCACCGCCGAGGAAATTGAAAACTGGGACAAGCACGTCACGGCCAATCCGAACGGCGGCAATATGCTGCAGTCCGCCGCCTATGCATCGGTCAAGAACGGAAGCGGCTGGAAAGTCCGGTTCCTGGTGCTGGAAAGCCCCGGAAACTCCAGCTACAACCTGGTGCTGGAGAAGAGCTTCCCCGTCCTGGGACGGTTGTGGTACCTGATCAAGGGCCCCGACCTGGCCGATGCAGCGGACCTCGGCCCCGTCCTTGAATCCGTTGCCGCGTTTGTCCGCGGCAGGAAGCTGAATGTCTTCACCATCAAAGTGGAACCGGACATTATCGACTCCGACGAGGTGCAGAAGGAACTCCGCGCGGCCAACCTGGTGAAAGCGCCCAATATCCAGTCCAACGACTCCACCGCCCTGCTGGATATCTCCGGCTCCGAAGAGGCAGTATTCAAAGCCATCTCCTCGCGCGCCCGCAATGCCATCCGGCGTGCCGAACGCGAAGGCTGCCAGGTGGTCCGGCAGGAACCCGGACCTGAAACCTACCGCGCCCTGTACGACCTGATGGTCAACACCGTCAGCGCCAAGGGATCCATGCCCCTGCGCAGCTACGATTACTACGCACAGTTCTGGGATGAGTTCAGCAACCGCGGCCAGGGCAACTTCTTCTTCACCTACGAGGACGGAAAGCCCAGCGTGGGCGCATTCGTCATCAACTACGGTGCCAAGGCAACCTACAAGGACGGCGGTTCCACCCAGAACCGCAAACAGTACGGTGACTCGCACCTGGTCCAGTGGGCGGCCATCCGCCGGATGCAGGAACTCGGCTGCACCGAGTACGACTTCTGCGGCACGCCTCCAGCTGCGCGCATCAAGGACAAGACCCACAACCTTTACGGAATGGGCATGTTCAAGACCAGCTTCACCAAGACAGTGACCGACTTCGTGGGCTGCCACGACTACGTCCTGTCCCCGCTGCGGCACCGGCTTTGGGTCAAAGGCGGCGAAAAGATCTTCCGCCGGATTGAAACCGCACGGACCGGCCAGCAGTTCTACTGACCTGCAGCCGCCAGACCCGCAAAGCTCCCGCGACCCCCGCCGGACCAGCACGCCCGCGTGCCGGCCGCCCCGAACACCGCCCGCCCATCGCGCGCCCACCAGGCCGCGAAGAGTCCAGAAGAAGGTCACCCCTTGAATCCAGTTTCCGCCGCTACCGGGCTTGAATACGCCAACCTCAGCGACGCCGACTTTGAGGCCTTCGCCCTGAAGCACCCGCAGAACAGTTTCCTGCAGTCCATTGATTTTGCCCGTTTCCAGCGAGCACGCGGCCAGCAGGTGGAACTCTTCGGAGTCCGGCGCAATGGGGAACTCGTGGCGGCAGGAAAGCTCAACTACACCGCAAACCGCCTCGGCTACACCGTCTGTGAATGCGCCAAGGGCCCCCTTATGGACTACACGGACCGGAACCTGGTGGGCGCCGTCGTCGAGCTTCTCCGCAAGCACGCGGCAGGCCGTAAAGCCGCTGAACTGCGGATCTCGCCGAACGTCAGGTACATCGCCCGGGACGCCGACGGCGCCGAGCACCCCGACGTCGAGGACAACCGGCCCCTGGTGGCCGACCTGGAACGGCTGGGGTTCAAGCACCAGGGCCTGGACATGAACTTCGTCAACGTCAACTGGATGTTCATCAAGAACCTGGTGGGCATCCAGGACGCCGAAGAACTGATCATGAGCACCAGCTACCGGACGCGCAAAGCCATCCGCAAAGCGGAAAAGAACGGCGTCTTCCTGGAACAGGCCACCCTGGACACCCTGGACGACTTCTACGGGGCCCTGAGCCGGGCCGGTGACGAAAAAGGATTCGTCTACCGCGAACGCGCCTACTACGAACACCTGCTCCGGACCACCACCCCGGAATTCACCAAGCTGATGATGGCGAAGATCGACATCCCGGCCTACCGGAAATCCATCACTGAGCGCCTGGAAACGGAGTCAGCCACCGCAGCAGATCTCCGCCGTGAGGTGGAGGAGACCGGCAGCAAAAAGAAGGCCAACCGGCTCAAAGTGGTACAGGACCTGGTGGACAGCTACGAGCGGAGCCTGAAGGACATCGAAAGGTTCCCCGACTCCGTGGGGACGGCCACCGTGGCAGCCATCCACTTCGTTTGCTACGGCGATGAGGTGGTGTGCGTCATCGGCGGCACCGTCCAGGACTACATCTACTTCAACGGCGCAACCTCCCTGTACTGGGGAATGATGCTGCATGCCCTCGAGAAGGGATACCCGCGGTACAACTTCTACGGCACCTTCGGCATCTCCGGCCAGGACGAGGAAGGCCACGGCGGCTACGAATTCAAGAAGGGCTTTGGCGGCGAAGTGGTCCAGCTGGTGGGAGACTTCGTCGTGCCGGTGCGGCCCGCCGTCTTCCATGCCAACAGGCTCGCCAGGTCCGCTGCGGCCGCCGCCCGCACGCTGCTGGGCAAGTTGCCGCTGAAGCGTGCAGCCTGACCGTCCATAAACCGCGTACAGGGAGGAAGCGGGCATGACCGAACGGCACGAACGGCCAGGGCACAGGCCAAAGACTGACGGCCTGCCCAAGACTGAACCGCTGACCCCTGCGCAGCTTCGGCAGGACGCTGCCGCCAAGAGGATGCTGCGCCGCCTGGTGCAGGGCGAGAATCCACCAACCGCCCCGTTGAGCATCGTGGACCGGCTGGCGGGGAGTCCCTACGCCAACCCCACCATCCAGGTGGGTGGCGTGGACACCTCCGCCCGGAAGACCCTGGATTTCGCCCTGCACCTGGCCGAGACCATGTTCCGGTATGGCGCCGGCGCCCTGGAGGTGGAAACCAGCATCATTGCCGTCACCGCGGCCCTGGGGCTGAAAAACATCGAGGTGGACATCACCAACCAGTCCGTGGGTATCAACTACGCACCCAAGGACCAGACGCCGATCGCCCTGCTGCGCGTGGTGCGCTCCTGGACCAACAACTATGCGGGCCTGGCCAAGGTGCACCAACTGGTCACGGACATCGTGGCCGGCGGCGTGGGCCGGGATGAGGCGATCCGCCGGCTGAACGAGGCCATCACCAGCCCGAAACCCTATCCGCGCTGGATGGTCACGGCCGCCTTCGGCATCTTCGCCGCCGTGTTCGTTGGCGTGCTGGGCGGCGGTCCGGTGTCCTCGGCAGTTGCTTTCGTGGCCAATATCGGCATCAGCCTGCTGGCCCGGCAGCTGGGACGCTGGCGCGTACCGGACTTCTTCATCACCGCCAGCTGCTCTTTCGTGGTCACCATGCTGGCGCTGCTGCTCTGGCAGTTCGGGCTCACCGCATCGCCGTCCATCGTGGTGGTGGGCGGCATCCTGCTGCTCCTTCCCACCGGGCGCCTGGTGTCCTCCGTGCAGGATGCCATCAACGGCTTCCCGGTGACGGCGGCCGGACGGTTCCTGTCCACGCTGCTGACGTTCGGCGCCATCGTGGCAGGGATCGCTGTTGCCTTCGTGGTGGGGGAGCTGACCGGGCTGCAGCGCATCGACGTCACCCAGACCTTCCCGCCCGCCTACGATCTGTGGGTCCTCATCATCTTCGTAGCCGCCGCCGTGATGGCCATCGGCATTACGGAACAGACCACCTGGAAGCTCCTGCTGCCAACCGCAGCCGTAGGCGTGGCGGGCTACCTGGTGCTGCTGGGCTGCGGCCTGCTGGGCATCGGCGACCGTTTCGCCCCTGCCATGGCCGCCGTCGTCATTGGCCTGCTGGCACGGGTGGTGGCGCTGCGGATGGGTGCGCCGCAGCTGGTGGTGGCAGTTCCCGCAGCCCTGATCCTGCTGCCCGGCCTCACGATATTCCGGTCCATGTACGTCCTCACCGTTGAGGAGTCCGAGATCCTGGCCGGCGCCGGAGGAATGCTCAGCGCCGGTGCCATCGTGCTGGGAACGGCCGGCGGGATCGTCCTGGGCGACGTGCTGGCCCGGCCCCTGACCCGCAGCCTGGCAAGCAACGAGCGGCGCCGGGCGCGCCGCCGCTAGATCTGGCCGACCGGGAGCTTTTTCTCGGCCTGGAAGACGTCCTCCACGCGGCCCTGCGCCCAGTAACCGGAGAGGGACACCTGCCGGCGGTCCAGGCCGCGCTGCTTGAAGAAGATTTCGCGGAGGGCCTTCATATAGCCGCGTTCGCCATGTGCAAACACATCCACGGTGCCGGTGGGCCATTCGGCCTCCGCCACCGTCCTGACCAGCAGGTCGCTGGCACCTGCCGGTGTGCCGTTGCGGGCCAGCCAGGTAATCTCCAGCCCGGCAGGGGCGGAAACAGGCTGGATGTCGGCCTCGGAACCTACCTCCAGGAAGGCAAGCCCGGTTGCCTCCGCGGGCAGGGCCTCGATGCATGCGGCGATGGCAGGAAGCGCTGCCTCATCACCGGCGAACAGGTACCAGTCGGCCTCGGGGTTGGGGTTGTAGGCGCCGCCGGGTCCGGTGAAGGTCAGTGTCTCGCCCGGCTGTGCCCCTGCCGCCCATGGACCCGCCAGGCCCTCGTCGCCGTGGACCACGAAGTCGATGGCGAGTTCGCTCGCCTCCGGATCCACCCAGCGCAGCGTATAGGTGCGGGTGAACGGCCACTGCTCGCGCGGCATGGTTTCCCGGACGGCCCACAGGTCCAGCGGGGAGGGGTAGTCAACCCCGGGCTGCGGGAAAACGATCTTCACGTACCGGTCCACGAAGCCGTTGTTGGCGAAGTCGCTGAAGCCCTCCCCGCCGGCCACGATCCGGACCATGTGCGGGGACAGCTGTTCCTTGCGCAGCACGGTCAGGGTGACCTGGGGGCGGCTCTTCTTCGTGGCGCTGGTGGCGGCGGGGACGGTGCTCATAAGGCAAGCCTAAGCTAGGGCGACGGCGGGAGTTCCCAGGTTACGGCCGTTGCACCCTGTTCGCGCAACAGTTGGTTCACCCGGCTGAATGGCCTGGAGCCAAAGAACCCGCGGGAGGCGGACAGCGGGCTGGGGTGCGGGCTGATGACGGCGGGGGCGCCTGCCAGCAGCGGCTGGAGGCCCTCCGCCTCCTTGCCCCACAACACCGCCACCAAAGGCATCCTGGACCCATCCGCGGCCCGGCGGCATGCCAGGGCGGTGACGGCCGCCGTCGTAATGTCCTCCCAGCCTTTGCCCCGGTGGGACCCAGCAGATCCTGCCCTGACCGTGAGTACCCGGTTCAGGAGCAGCACGCCCTGCTCCGTCCATGCCGACAGGTCGCCATGGACGCGCGGCGGAATGCCGAGGTCCGATTCGAGTTCGCGGTAGATGTTCACCAGGCTGCGGGGGAGGGGGCGCGTGCGGGCATCGACGGAAAACGACAGCCCGACTGCGTGCCCCGGGGTGGGGTAGGGGTCCTGGCCCACGATGAGGACCTTGACGCCGGCGAGCGGCTGGCGGAAGGCGCGCAGGACGTTCGACGGCGGCGGCAGGAGTTGGTGCCCGGCCGCCTCTTCGGCAGCCAGGAAGGCCAGGACCGACCGGAGCTTGCCCTCCACTCCCTGCAGGGCCGCGGCCCAGTCCGGCGCCATGAGCTCCGCCAGGGGCAGGTCAGCCAGGTCAGCGAAGCGGGTGCCGTCCGCCGGGTCCTGCTGCAGCTCGAACAGCGCATCCGATTCAAACATCGTTCCATTCTTGCAGGCCATCGGGGGACGCCCGCCCGCGGCACCGGGCCGGTGCAGGCGCGGGGCGCGGGGCGCGAATGACACCGGTGTTATTCGACCGGTAGCATGGGGTTAAGACATTTACCGTAACCAGCGAAGGAGTGTGCCGTGGCGGAACCGGCCCGGGAACACCTGCCGGAGCAGGATCCACGGAAGTCCCTTTTGGCGGATTTCACCCTCCGTGAGTCCTCCCTCTCCGAGCGCGAACAGCAGATGCTGGCCCTGGAACGGCAATGGTGGAAGTACGCAGGGGCCAAGGAGCAGGCCATCCGCGACCTCTTTGACCTCTCCGCGACCCATTACTACCAGCTCCTGAACGCACTGATCGACCGCGAGGATGCGCTGGCACACGATCCCATGCTGGTGAAGAGATTGCGTAGACTACGTACGTCGCGCCACCGTGCGCGCACTGCCCGGCGCCTGGGATCCGACGCTTAACAACCCCCAGGCCGGGACAACAGCCGCAATCAACAAGGATGTCCTTCCACCATGACCAGATACGCCCGCGATGAATTCGACAAGGTCCCGGAGACCGCGTCGCGACAAGGTGTCCACCGGACGGCCTCGGCCCCGTCCCGGGTGCGGCTGTGGCCCATCCTGGTAGTGGGGATGGCGGCCCTTGCCATAGGGCTGGTGTCCTTCCTGATCCTTCCCAAGATGGGATTCAGCGCCACCGCGAGCCAGGCATCGGCGAGCGTGGAGTCAGCTCCGCTGGCCGGAACCGGAACCACCCCATCGGCCACGCAGGCATCCGCGCCTCCTGCTTCGCCGTCTCCGTCTGCTTCGTCTGAACCAACCCAAAGCCGTGACCCGGAGCCCCAGGCCACACCTTCCGCCACCCGGGAGGCAGCCGTCGACAGGACGCAGGCAGTGGCGGTTTACAACGCGGCAGGCACGGCAGGGCTGGCCAGCCGGGTGGCCGGAACCGTCCAGGCGGACGGATGGCGCCTCGGCCAGGTAGGCAACTGGTCCGGCGCCCCGCAAAAATCCTCCGTGATCTTCTACTCCGGCCCCCAGCAACTGGCAAACGCACAGGCGCTTGCCGGGCTGCTCAACATCCCCACCGTGGTGAACAGCGCCGAATTCCAGATGCCGCTCGTGGTGGTGCTTGGCCCCGGATACCGCTAGCCGCACCCGCTCCGCCCACGGCTGCATAACCCCAACGGAAAGAGTTGTTCATCATGGCACTGGGAACCGTCAAATGGTTCAACGCTGAAAAGGGCTATGGCTTCATCACCGTTGACGGCTCCGGTGATGACGTTTTTGTCCACTGGTCCGCGATCCAGGGGAGGGCTACCGCGCACTGGATGAGGGGCAGAGGGTGCAGCTGGAAGTCGGGGAGGGCGAAAAAGGTCCCCAGGCAGAAAACGTCCGGCCCGCCCAGTGATGCCGTTTTACCGTTCCCCAGTCCGCGGCCGAGCGGCGCTGGCTGTTTCCCTGGGGGCAGTCCTCGCGGTCACAGCATGTTCGGGCGCCGGCGGCAACGCCAGGGTGGACCCGGTCGAAGCCTCCGGCGATGGCGTCCTCCGGGTGGGCCTGATCCTGGACAACACCGGCGGCAATGCCTTCCTTAATGCGCCCCAGCTGGCGGCCGCCGAGCTGGCCATCCAGGAAATCAACGCCGCCGGCGGACACAAAGGCCGGCCGGTGGAGCTGCTGCCGGCGCATCCGGACCAGGAAGCCGCAGGCCAGGCCAAGGACCTGGTGGCCGCCAGGGCGGACGTGGTCATTGGACCCACCGATTCCAGCCACGCGGCCGCCGCCGTGGACATCCTGTCCCACGCACGCATACCCCTCATCTCGCCGGCCAACACCGCTGCCGCCCTCTCCGGGATCGACAGCGGAGGCTACTACTTCCGCACGGCCGCGGCCGACGTCGCGCAAGGTCCTGTGCTGGCCAAACTCGCCAAGGACGCCGGGGCCGCCAGCATCACCGTGGTGTACCAGGAAGGTGCCTACGGCAAGGACCTGTCGGCTGCCGTCACGAAAGCCGCGCAACAGTCCGGCCTGACGGTCCTGCCCGGAGCCGCCTTCAAGCCCGGCGCCGCCGCCGAAGCCGCACGCTCCGCAGCCAAGGCCAGCCCTGACGCCGTGGTCCTGGTTGCCCGGGAAGGGGCGCAGGGCGCGTTGGCCGAGCTGAACAACTCCGGCCTCAGGGGTTCAAAAATTCTCCTCAGCGATGGCGCCTTTGCCCGCTACGGATCAGGGCTCCCCTCCCGGGCCCTGGACGGCGCCCGCGCCGTCGTCCCGGGCCAACTGCCCACCGCCGCCTTCCAGGGAAAGCTCCTGGCCGTTGATCCTTCCCTGAAGGACGTCTCGTATGCTGCTGAAACCTACGACGCCGTTACCCTGGCGGCCCTGGCGGCGGCAAGGGCCCAGGACGATGCCGGACGCTCCATCGCCGCCAACCTGGTTCCGGTTTCGGGTGGCGCCGCATCAGGCAGGACCACATCCCAGGGGATGCCCTCCGCAGGGACACCTGCCCCGGGGGCAACGGCCCCGCCCGCCCCGTGCCTGACGTACAAGGAGTGCCTGGGCGGCCTTGCTGCCAATCCGGACATCAATTACGACGGCGAGTCAGGACCGGTTGCCTTCGACGCCAACGGGGATATCACCACCGCCGTTTTCTCCGTATTCACCTACGGCCCGGAGAACAACCCCACCCCCACCGGCCGGGAGACGGCCGGACATTCAAGCTGATCGCCCTGGGCGAAGCCGCTGCCCCTACCCGCCCGTCCGGCGTCTTTTCGCTTGCACTCTCACCTGGGGAGTGCTAATTATTGAGTTAGCACTCTGACGTACCGACTGCTAAAGCAAAGCCTGGTTCCGGCCGGCGGCGCGGGGCACCGGACGAGGAGCGAAAGAAACACCTCACTTCAGTGAGATCCCCTCCCGGAGGCATACAGAGGCCGCCGTCAAAGGATCGTCCGTCGCGGGCACTGCAGCGAAGGTTCATTCTTAACGACTGTCCCGAAAGGACTACTGCCGTTATGGCCAAGATCATTGCATTTGATGAAGAGGCACGCCGCGGCCTTGAGCGTGGCCTGAACACCCTCGCCGACGCCGTTAAGGTCACCCTCGGCCCGCGTGGACGCAACGTCGTCCTCGAAAAGAAGTGGGGCGCCCCCACGATCACCAACGATGGTGTTTCCATCGCCAAGGAGATCGAGCTGGACGATCCTTACGAGAAGATCGGCGCTGAGCTGGTCAAGGAAGTTGCCAAGAAGACCGACGATGTTGCCGGCGACGGCACCACCACGGCCACCGTCCTGGCACAGGCCCTGGTCAAGGAAGGCCTGCGCAACGTTGCCGCCGGCGCCGACCCGCTGTCCCTCAAGCGCGGCATCGAGAAGGCCGTCGAGGCTGTCACCCGCGAACTCCTGGCTTCCGCCAAGGAAATCGAAACCAAGGAAGAGATCGCGGCCACCGCCTCCATCTCCGCCGGTGACGACGAAATCGGTGCCCTCATCGCCGAAGCCCTGGACAAGGTGGGCAAGGAAGGCGTTATCACGGTCGAGGAGTCCAACACCTTCGGCCTGGAGCTCGAGCTCACCGAAGGCATGCGCTTCGACAAGGGCTACATCTCCGCCTACTTCGTCACGGACGCCGAGCGCCAGGAAACGGTCCTTGAGGATCCGTACATCCTGATCGTCAACTCCAAGATCTCCAACGTCAAGGAACTGGTTGCTGTCCTGGAAAAGGTCATGCAGTCCAACAAGCCGCTGCTGATCATTGCCGAGGACATCGAGGGCGAGGCCCTGGCCACCCTGATCGTCAACAAGATCCGTGGCACCTTCAAGTCTGTCGCCGTCAAGGCTCCGGGCTTCGGCGACCGCCGCAAGGCCCAGCTGGCCGACATCGCCGTCCTCACCGGCGGCCAGGTCATCTCCGAAGAGGTTGGACTCAAGCTGGAGAACGCCGGCCTGGAACTCCTGGGCCAGGCCCGCAAGGTTGTTGTCACCAAGGACGAGACCACCATCGTTGAAGGTGCCGGCGACGCCGACCAGATCGCCGGCCGCGTTTCCCAGATCCGCGCCGAGATTGAGAATTCGGACTCCGACTACGACCGCGAGAAGCTGCAGGAGCGGCTGGCCAAGCTGGCCGGCGGCGTTGCAGTCATCAAGGCCGGTGCCGCCACCGAGGTTGAGCTCAAGGAGCGCAAGCACCGCATCGAGGACGCAGTCCGCAACGCCAAGGCTGCAGTTGAAGAAGGCATCGTGGCCGGTGGCGGCGTGGCCCTCATCCAGGCCGGTGCCAAGGCATTCGCCAACCTGCAGCTCTCCGGCGACGAAGCAACCGGCGCCAACATCGTCCGCGTTGCCATCGACGCCCCGCTG
Organism: Arthrobacter sp. FX8; assembly: GCF_026723805.1. Classification (NCBI taxonomy): domain Bacteria; kingdom Bacillati; phylum Actinomycetota; class Actinomycetes; order Micrococcales; family Micrococcaceae; genus Arthrobacter; species Arthrobacter sp. FX8. Next base: position 159,535 of record NZ_CP113505.1, read on the forward strand.
AAGCAGATCGCCTTCAACGCCGGCCTCGAGCCGGGCGTCGTGGTGGACAAGGTCCGCGGCCTGCCCGCAGGCCACGGCCTGAACGCAGCCACCGGCGAATACGTCGACCTGCTGGCTGCCGGCGTCAACGACCCCGTCAAGGTAACCCGCTCTGCCCTGCAGAACGCGGCTTCCATCGCTGGCCTCTTCCTCACCACCGAAGCAGTGGTGGCTGACAAGCCGGAGAAGAACGCCGCCCCCGCAGGCGGAGACGACATGGGCGGCATGGGAGGCATGGGCGGCTTCTAAGCCCTCCTGCCGGGACCTCTCCCGCCAACCGCAAAGTGCGGCCCCCTCGTTTGCGAGGGGGCCGCACTTTGTGCCGGAGGTTTTGTTCCCGGCCACGGATGCGGCCTGTGCCGGCTTGGCCGCCTGGACAAGGAGCTGTGGGACGGGAGTTACTTCCGGGCCGAATCCAGCATCCCCTGGACTTCCTTCTTGAAGGCTTCCGCCGCGGCCTGCGGGGTCATCCGGTCGTACAGCACTTCATCCGTGTACCTCCTGATGACGTTCTGGACGCTCCCTGCACCCACGGGCGGGACAGGCGGTGCGTCCTTGATGTCCGGGGCTATGTCCTTCAGGAATCCAACCACGGTGGTGTCAGCCGGCTTAAGCTGCGGGGTGATGCCCGAAACGATGTCCGGATTGGTGGGGACGCCCCTGTCGGTCATCAGGATGGCACCCGCCTCCGGACTGTTGGTGAGGTAGTTGATGAACTCCGCGGCCTGCTGGGAATGCTTCGAACGGGAGGATGCAGACCAGAACATGGTGGGCTTGTAGTACATGCCATTGCCGGCCGAGGCGCCGTCGACGCTGGGGGCCCGCAGTATCTTTATGCTGCTGCCGGTGGTGGCTTCAAGGGAACCAAGCTGGTTGGTCCACCACCAGGCCATGGCCACCCGGTTTGTTCCGAACAGGCTTTCCTCCAGTCCTGCCCCTGCATCCTCGGTTGCCACGGTGGCCGCGGGGCTGGCCTTGGAGTCGCGCTGTTCCTTGATCCGTTCCCAGAAGGACGCTGCAGTCGCGGCTTCAAAGTCGAGCTTGCCGTCCCCTGAGTACAGATTCTCGCCGTGCTGGCGCAGCCAGATGATCAGGTCGGCTTCGTTGCTGCCATAAGCGGCCCCGTAACTCTTCCCGTCACCTGCTGCGCTGATCTTCGCCGCCGTGTCCACGAAGTCTTTCCACGTCCAGATCTTGTCGTCCGGCACGGGCACTCCCGCTGCCTGGAACACTTTCGTGTTGGCCATGATGACATAGGCGTTCCGGCTTGTGCTCAGCCCGTACTGGGCGCCGCCGTACTGGCCCGACGCAAGCGCTTCCTTGTCCAGTTTTGAGGTATCGATGCCGTTTTGCCTGGACAGGTCCATCAGCGCCCCGCGGCCGCCGTATTCGGCGATGTATTTCTGGTCCATCTGGATGACGTCGGGCGCATCGTTGGCGGCGGTCTTCGTTGCCAGCTTGTCCCAGTAGCTGGACCATTCTCCCGGCTCCGCTTTGATCTTGATGTTCGGGTGCGATGCCTCAAAGGCCGCGATGACCTTGTTTGTCTGTGCGTTCAGGTATTCATTGCCCCACCAGGCGAACCGCAAGGTCACCTGGCCGTTGTCGCCTGAACCGCCGGGGGCCCCGCAGCCGGTGGCCAGGATGGAGAGTGCCAGCGCGGCCGCGCCCAGCTGGAAGCGGCGCCGGCTTACGACTGGAATCGTCATTGATGTTCCTTCCGGATGGGCTCCTTGTGCGCCGGGGTCGCCGTGATGCGCTGACCGGCGAAGATCAGAAACCGTTTTCTCGAGTGATGAAGTGATTGTGTCGCGCCCGGCATGCTCACGTCAAGAAGTTTCGGTAAGCGTTTTCCCGACCCCTGTCGCTTCGGCCGTCAAAGTTGCGCTTACGACCATTCGCACAGCCCACTGCCGGCGCGCCGGAAGGGGTGCGGCAGCTCGCCCAGGCTGGGATGCTGTGGCGTCGGTCCAATGTCGATGGCTTCTGGCAGGATGGTTTGGTGACGATTACTGCAGCGGCTGATGGTTCGGCCTTGGGAAATCCCGGTCCGGCCGGCTGGGCCTGGTATGTGAATGACGATTGCTGGCGGGCCGGGGGCTGGCCGCACGGGACCAACAACCAGGGTGAGCTGATGGCTGTCCTTGACCTCCTGCGCGCCACCGCCCACCTGCCCGGTGAGGACCTGCGCATCCTTTGCGACAGCCAGTACGTGATCAACTCAATTACCAAATGGATGCCGGGCTGGAAGCGCAAGGGCTGGCGCAAGGCAGACGGAAAACCCGTCCTGAACGTGGAACTGTTGAAGGAACTCGACCGCGAGCTGGCCGGCCGGGTTTACACATTTGAGTGGGTCAAGGGCCACGCCGGCCATGAGCTGAACGAGGCTGCGGACGAACGGGCCAGGGCCGCGGCAACGGCGTACCAGCAGGGCGTGGCAGCCAGGTCCGGGCCCGGGTTCCCCGGCGGACACCACCCTGGCGCGCACCACGCAGCTGCACACCACGCAGCCGAACACCAACCTGCTGCGACCCCATCCGGCTCCGGACATGCCGCCGACGGGCAGCCCTCCGGTATTGGCTTCCCGCCCGCCACCCTGGACATCCCGACCGCTGCTCCTGGGCGCCCGGTACCAGGGGCCGGCGGTGGCGCACCGGCAGCGGGCGCCGGCAGGCCGCGCGCCACCCCTGAACCGCTCCCGGCCTTCGATGAACTTGACCTGTTCAGCGAACTGGACAGCGACGCCCTTGACATGGCCGAGGCAACGCAACAGGCCGGCGCCATCCCGCCTGAGGCGCTGGTGGAAGAGCTCGAACGTGAGCTGCTGGGCCCACTGGTGCGGGGGGATATCGGCCGGACAGCTGTCCTGCTGCACCCGGACTTCATGGAGATTGGCAGCTCGGGAAGGGTCTGGACCCGGGACGCCATGATGATGGCCCTCGAAGAGGATCCCGGTGAACGGACCGATATCGAAATCCTGGGCGCTGACCGCATCGGCACCAGCGCGGTCCTGCTGACCTACCGCAGTTTCGCCCGCTCAGGCACCACGTTGCGCAGCTCGCTGTGGGTCCTCGACGGCGGCCGGTGGCGGCTGCGGTTCCATCAGGGAACGCCGGAAGCTTAGGCGAACCGTTCAGCTCACACGGGCGTCAGCTGAACCGCTGCGTGTTTCCCTGCTCCGCCTGGGCATACGTGGCCGCTGCAGAGGCCAGGGCCGCGTTGATGGACGCCAGCGACGCCTCCACCCGGCCCTGGGTGATGGTCCATTCGGTGATGAGCGCCTGGAAGTTGGTGGCCGCTGCACCGCGCCATGATCCCTGCAGTTCGTCGAGGCCACGCTTCATTGCGTGCACGTCCGCGCTGATCCGGTCCACGGTGGCCTGGACGTTCGCGGACTTCAGCTGCAGTAATTCGGGGTCGACGGAAATAATGCTCATGGCTGTGCCTTTCGATACGGCGGGCGGAGCGCCCCGCGCCCGGCGGATCCGGGCTGCTGGGACGAGCCTATGGAGCAGAACCGGGCGGCAGCCATGGCCGGAGGACTATATGTGGATAACGGACCCGTCGCTGCCCTTGGCCCCTGCGGCACTGCGGGCGGTGGTTTCCTGCCCGTCCGCGCCGCCAGTGCGGGCGGAATCCTCACGCCGCGGAAGGCTCACCACCAGCGTGGCGCCGCCGCCGTCGGTCTTTTCCACCCTTACCGAACCGCCGTGCGACCCCACGATGGCCGCCACGATGGCGAGCCCGAGGCCGCTGCCGCCCGTCTCCCTGGTCCGGGACGTGTCAGCCCGGTAAAAGCGTTCAAAGACCTTGGCTGCATCCTCTTCCGAGATACCCGGCCCATGGTCCCGGACTTCGATGATGGAACGTTCTTCGCCGTCGGTCCCGCGGACCCCGACGGCGACTTCGATGGGGCTGCCCTCCGGGGTATAGCGCAGGGCATTGCCCACGAGGTTGCCCACCACCTGGCGCAGCTTGGCCTCATCCCCAAGGACCGGGGCCGGTGCCGCCGGTCCGCCGTCGAGTCCGGTGAGCGTGATCAGCCGGGACCGGTCGCTGGCCTGGGTGTCAACCACGGCGTCGTGCGCAATCAGTTGCAGGTCCACGGGCTTCTGCTGCAGCGGCCGCTGTTCGTCGAGGCGTGCCAGCAGGAGCAGGTCCTCAACCATCGAACCCATGCGCTTGGCTTCGCTTTCGATCCGGCCCATGGCGGTGGCCACGTCTTCGTCCGTCGCCAGGGCGCCGTGGCGGTACAGTTCGGAGAACCCGCGGATGGTGACCAGGGGAGTGCGCAGTTCGTGGGACGCGTCGGCGGCGAAGCGGCGCATCCGTGCCTCTGAGGCGGTCCGTGCAGCGAACGCGGTCTCGATGTGCGCCAGCATGGCGTTCAGCGAGCTGCTCAACCGGCCCAGCTCGGTGGCAGGGTTCTCCACCTCCACACGGCGGGAGAGGTCACCGGCGGCAATCGCTGCCGCAGTCTTCTCCACGCGGGCCAGCGGCCGGAAGGACCTCGACACGGTCCAGCTGGCAATAAGCGAGGCCAGCAGCAGCGTCAACAGGCCCACCCCGGTGACCACCAGGGTGGCATGCTTGAGGACATCGTCGACGCTCTCCAGGGGCAGGCCGATGACCACCACGGCGGTGGTCTGGCCGTTCTGGACGGTCACTGCCACCACCCGCCAGTTTTCCCCGTCCGTTCCACGGACCTGGAAGGGAACCAGCCCGCGTGCCTGCGCCTGCTCCACGGAGATGGCGCTGATGTCCGGGTGGTCGTCCGGATCACCGCCGAAGGTGTACGGCTGCTCACCCGGGGCGAAGAGCATCAGCGAATAGTCGGTGGGAATGGAGCTGGGCGCCTGCAGCTGCGTGAACGAGCGCTGTTTCCGGGCAGAGTCGACGGCGGCATTCAGCTTGTCGTCCACCTGCCCCTGGAGATAGCTGTGCAGCAGCGTCAGTGTGACCGCTCCGGTCACCGTCAGGGCCACGATCAGCAGGGCCATGATCATGGCCACCAGCTGCGACCTGAGCGAGGCCGACTTCCACCGCTTCAGCAAGGTCAGCGCTTTTCAGCCGTCCGGAGCACGTAGCCCACGCCGCGCTTGGTCTGGATCAGGGCCGGCGCCTCCGGGTCGATGTCCACTTTCCGCCGAAGGTAGGAAATGTAGGACTCCACGATGGACGCGTCGCCGTTGAAGTTGTACTCCCACACATGGTCCAGGATCTGCGATTTGGACAGCACCCGGTTGGGATTGAGCATGAGGTAGCGCAGCAGCTTGAATTCCGTGGGGGAGAGCTCGATGACAGTGCCCCCGCGCCGCACCTCGTGGGCGTCGTCGTCGAGTTCGAGGTCGTCAACGCGGATCACCGCATCGTCGTCCAGCAGGGGCTGCGTCCGGCGCAGGACGGCGCGGATCCGGGCCACCACTTCGTCGAGGCTGAAGGGCTTGGTGACATAGTCGTCACCGCCCACGGTGAGGCCGGTGACCTTGTCCTCGGTGTCGTCCTTCGCGGTCAGGAAGAGGACCGGGAAGTGCTTCCCGGCGGCACGGAGCCGGCGGGTCACGGTGAAGCCGTCCATGTCAGGCAGCATGACGTCCAGCACGGCCAGGTCAGGGGCGTGCGTGTCGGCCGCGGCGAGGGCATCGCGCCCGTTGGCAGCGGAGACCACTTCAAAGCCGGCGAACCGCAATGACGTGGAGAGGAGCTCGCGGATGTTGGGTTCATCGTCGACGACGAGCAGCCTGGCTTCTGGACCGTTCTTGTTCATGTTCCCATCATGCTCCCAGTCTCTGGGAGTTGTCTGGATATTCGTTGTGAGCATGATGAAGGCCCGCTTGGGCTTACCAGTCCATTGTTCCCGGCTCGCCTTTGAAGGGACCCACCACGCGGCTGGTGATCCAGCCGCCATAGAAGCGGCCCGGCTGCGCCTGCACCCGTTCCCCGTCAACTTCGCAGAAATCCATCCTCCCGGCGTAGACGGCCACCCGCCCGGCGAGCGCCTCAAACCCGGACGCCGGCTCGGGGTAGGACCAGGCAGCGCCGTCCGCCTCCTTACCCCCGCCGCGCACCGTCAGGTAATTGGCCGCGCCCTTGAACTCGCAGAAGCTGCTGCCGGCAGCAGGCTCCAGCGCGCCGGAGACGAATGCTGACTGCCGGACGTAGTACACCGGTGGATGGCTGGTCTCAAGAACGCGCAGCGAGTCGGTGGTGTCAAGGATCACCTCGCCTCCAAGGACGATGCGTATGCGTTCCGTGCTGGGTTCGATCCGCGGCGGCCGGGGATAGTCCCAGACCGACTCCTGCCCGGGCCCGGGCACGACGGGAATGATTCGTGGACTCATGCTTCCAGTGTGCGTCGCAGACCGCTGTTACGCACCAGGGAACCCAATTCACGGCAAGAACGTTCCGCGCCCGGCATCTTCCCCGCCCTGCGGCCGGGAATACAGTGATGCTTGCCGGGCGGTCAAGCCCGGCACCAGCGTTCCAACGGATCACCGGCTGCCGCCTCGTCCCGTCCCTGGTGGTCCCGCGCCAACAACGGTAGTAACCCGATAGTTCCTGGCCCATCGAAGGGGATAGACCATCATGACTGACCTGAGTGCTTCTGAAAACGCAGCTGTAAACGAACGCAGCATCCGGGATTGGGCAGACCTTGCCGAGGAGATGTGGTCCTATCTCACCGGCAAGGGTGCTGCGATCAACTACCAGTTCGTCGATATGACCATTGAAGTTCCGCGCGACATCGGCCCGGACGCGCCGCGCGCCACATGGAAGCTCAACGGCAGCCTGCGCGTCACCACCAGCGACAGGGATGCCGCCGGGTCGGACGCGAACCGCGGCTGACGGACATGCCCCAGTACCGTCTGGACGTTGATCTGGACTTCTCCTACACGGACGAGTCCGGTGCCGTCACCTCGGGCAGCGCCAGGGCCGCCGGCACCGAGGTAACAGTGTCCCTGGAAGGCCTGGCGCCGTTGACCGGCGGCGGGCTGCCCTCCCTGGAGGAGATCAAACCGCTGGCGGAGCTGCTGGCCCGCAAGGGGGTGAGCATCACCGTGGCCGGCCCCGGCGGAAACATCCTCAGCCTGGGCAACGTGGCCAGCCCTGCCTCCCAGCGGCTGGTCACGCGTTCCCCCCACATCAAGCTCGGCAAACTCGGCTCCCTGCTGCCGTTGGTCCGCCAGGGCAGGCGGAGGCCCAAAGGAATGCGGCTGCTGCCGCCGTCGACTCCCTTGCCGCTGGTGCCCACTGTCCAGCGGAAGATCACCCGCCGCATCACCACCACCCACTACGCCAGGGGCGGTGGCCGGCCGCGGCTGATCTTTGTCCAGGACGCCGCCACCTGGACCGGGCAGATTCCGCGGGAGGTGGCCCTCACGGCAGACGTTACAACGATAGGGAGCGGCGCAGGCGCGGACGTCCGGCTCGAGGGCCTGGCGGAGCTGCACGCCGAAATCAGGCACGACGGGCAGGATGAATACGTCCTGGTACCGAACGGTCCCGTCAGCGGCAGCGTCTCCCGGACGGGACCATCCGTCCTGCGGACCGGGGCAAGGATCCAGATGGGGCAATGGTGCCTGGCCTTCTTCCGGGAGGAATTTGCGGACCACGGCCGTCCCTACGGCGGCCGCAGCGGCGGGGAACTGGCCTACGAACGCCCGCAGTTCGATCCCAGAACGGGCACCATGGAGCGCGACAGTTCCGAGGGCGTGACGTGAACGGCGTGCACGCTGCGGGTCAGTCCGCGGCGTGCACGTCCTTGGCGTCCATGATCCGGTAGGCATACCCCTGCTCGGCCAGGAACCGTTGGCGCCTGGCAGCGAACTCCTGGTCCAGGGTGTCCCGTGCCACGAGTGAGTAGAAGCGGGCCGCCCTGCCGTCCTTCTTGGGCCGCAGCAGCCGGCCCAGCCTTTGCGCCTCCTCCTGCCGCGAGCCGAAGGAGCCTGAGACCTGGATGGCCACCGAGGCCTCCGGCAGGTCGATGGAGAAGTTGGCCACCTTGGACACCACAAGGGTCTGCAGCTCCCCGGCGCGGAACGCGTCAAAGAGCTTCTGCCGTACCTTGACGGAGGTATCGCCCTTGATCACCGGTGCCTGCAGCCGCTCGCCCAGATCGTCCAGCTGGTCAATGTACTGGCCTATCACCAGCAGCTGCTCGCCGGCGTGCAGCGCCACCAGCTGCTCCACCACCTGTGTCTTGGATTCGGAGGTGGCGCACAGCCGGTATTTGTCCGCGTCGTCGGCCATGGCGTAGGCCACGCGTTCGTCCTTTGGCAGGTCGACGCGGACCTCCACGCAGTCGGCCGGCGCGATGTAGCCCTGGGACTCGATGTCCTTCCAGGGTGCGTCATACCGTTTGGGTCCGATCAGGCTGAACACCTCGCCCTCGCGCCCGTCCTCCCGGACCAGGGTGGCGGTCAGCCCAAGGCGGCGGCGGGCCTGCAGGTCGGCCGTCATCCTGAAGATCGGTGCGGGCAGGAGATGGACCTCGTCGTAGATGATGAGTCCCCAGTCATGGCCGTCCACCAGTTCCAGGTGGGGGTAGATGCCGCCGCGCTTGGTGGTGAGCACCTGGTAGGTGGCGATGGTCACCGGCCGGACCTCTTTCAGGGCGCCGGAGTATTCGCCCACTTCCTCCTCTGTAAGGGAGGTGCGCCTGAGCAGTTCGTCCTTCCACTGCCGGGCGGCCACGGTGTTGGTGACCAGGATCAGTGTGGTGGTGGAACCGGTGGCCATGGCCGCGGCCCCCACCAGGGTTTTGCCGGCGCCGCAGGGCAGCACCACCACCCCGCTGCCGCCCGCCCAGAAGTTTTCGCTGGCCAGGCGCTGGTAGGGCCGCAGTTTCCACCCGTCCTCGTTGAGGGAGATCAGGTGCGGCGTGCCGTCCACGTAACCGGCCAGGTCCTCCGCCGGCCAGCCGAGTTTCAGCAGCAGCTGCTTGAGCTGCCCACGCTGGGAGGCATGCACCACCACCGTCTCGCCATCGATCCTTGGACCCAGCAGCGGTGCGATCTTTTTGGCCCGGATCACTTCCTCCAGCACGGGGTAGTCATCGGTCCGCATGACCAGTCCGTGGCGCGGGTCCTTTTCGAGGCGGAGGCGTCCATACCGGGACATGGTCTCCTCGACGTCGATCAGCAGCGAATGCGGAACCGGGAAGCGCGAGTACTTCAGCAGCGCATCCAGCACCTTCTCCGCATCCAGCCCGGCGGCCCGGGCGTTCCACAGCCCCAACGGGGTCAGCCGGTAGCTGTGCATGTGCTCGGGCGCCCGCTCCAGCTCGGCGAACGGCGCAATGGCGTGCCGGGCCTCGGTGGCCAGCTCATGGTCCACCTCGAGGAGGATGGTTTTATCGCTTTGGACGATCAGGGGTCCGTCGGTCACGCGGGGAATCCTTTACTGGCGCAGTTCCTCTGCGGCCTCAATGTCGATGATGCGATGGACGGACAGGACCCGCTCGGTGTCCTTGGCAGGATCGAACACGCGGACCCGGCCCCCGCTCACAGAAAGCGGAACAACAATTTCCAGGCTTGCATTCCCCAGATTGTCCACCACGTTCATGTGGATCCGCTGCTTCAGCCGGATGGCCCGTTGCAGTGCCTCAAGCCCCAGCTGGGTTGCTGCCTCGCCGCCGGCGGCGGTACCGGGGTGGTGTCCGACGGCGGGGCCCGGCCGCCGCAGGACGTCCAGCTGGGCGTCAACCTCCTCCGCCGCGGGCGCCATCCGCGGGGCGGTATAGACGGGACGCAGGCTTTCCTGCGGTACGGAAGACCGGCGGACGTGGGCGGCGGGTTCGACGCCGTCCACAGAAGGGGACAGGCCCAGGCTCCGAAGTGCGGCGGCGAGTTCGCGGGGCGGTGCCGACGACGTGAGGACCGTGGGGGAAAGGCGGGCCAGGCCGAGCTGCGCCGCTTTGGGCCCCGCCAGCAACTCGCGGAGTGCGGCTTCATCATCGCTCTGGACAAAGCTTGCGGCCTGGCCCACCCGGAGCTGGCCGTGCCGGGAGGCCGTGTCCTCCACCAGGTACTCCAGCGGCTGGGGGACAGCGGTGGCGGAGTGTTCCCGGAGAAACGCCAGCAGGCCTGCGGCGTCGTAGCCCTCATCGAGTGCCCGTTTGATGGACGTCGCCGAGAAGCGGTAGATGGTGGCCGGGCCCTGCCCCTCGGCGTCCGCCATGACCAGGAGCTTTTCGGTCAGGGCGGGAGCGAGGTAGCCGGGGGCAACGGCGGTCAGGTCTGCCTGCAACAGCACATGGTTCAGGGCTGCCGGCAGGTGCTCGCCAAGGATGGCAAGGGCAGCATCGGGCTGGTCTTCGGCGAACGCGCTTCCGAGTTGGCTCAGCGCACCTGAGCCCACCAGGCCCAGCATCTCCGCCTCGGCGAGGACTCCCCGGATGAGGGAACTGAACCGCCGGGCCATCCGCGGCTGGGACCATTCCGCACGCTGCAGGACCGCGGCGGCATCCAGCACGGGCACGGTGCCGTCCGGTCCTGCAGCTTCGAGCGTGAGTTCGTGCAGGATCTCCAGGATGCGCTTGCGGACCACCGGGGCGTCAGGCCGCTGCGCACCGGCGGACAACGCCGGGATGGTGGCTCCTGACGGTCCCCGGGATGGTGCTGCCGCTGCCGTGTTCATGGGCTGGCCCACCATCGACGGCACGCGCTCGCTGGCCAGCCAGGCGTTGACCAGCCACAGCCATTGTTCCTGCCTCGGCAGCACCAGCCATTCCAGCTGCGGCGGCTGCACCCATGAGGACGAGTCGACGTCGAGGCGGATCAGGCCCGCCAGGCCGCACAGCTCCAATAGCCGGCCCGTCACGCCCTGGTCGACGCGCAGCTGGTCGGACAGGCGGCGCATCTCGCGTATCCCCACGCCTCCGCTGCGCAGCGTGGCCAGCGGGTTCTCCCTGACGGCATGCAGCAGTTCGGAGACCAGCCGCAGGGTTTCAGAGATGGCGCTGAGCGCTGCATTCCTGCGCAGCGCCGCGGTGGTCCGGCCAAGCTCCGGGACCGGCGGGGACAGGGTGAAGTCGTCGATGATCGCCCCGCCGCGCAGGGCCAGCCCCACGCTGTGCGGCAACTCCACGTGGGCGGCATCCAGCGGAACCAGCAGCCCGCGCGCAAGGAGCCAGTCCACGGGCCCGACGTCGGCACCCTCCGTGGTGACCGACGCTTTCCGTTGCGCCTGGGGGACGGCACCCATGGCCCAGTTGCGGAACCTGGCGAGCAACGCCGTCGTCCGTTCCGGGGCGTTGGCGAGGATGTCCCGCAGTGCCTCGGGGAGGAGGTCCAATGCTGGAGCGCCAGCGCCGCCTCCATGGGCGTGCTGGCATCGTGGATCGCGAATCCGCCGCGGTGCAGTTCGGAGACCAGCTGGACCACCCGCTGGGCGAAGGCCGGCTGCAGGCGGACCAGCTCCGTGTAGCTGCGGCCCAGCCCGGCGGGATAGATTCCCACCACATCCTTGAGGGAGCCGACAGGGAGGTAGTAGTGGTGCCCGGCAGCCTGGGCGTGGGCGCCATGCGGGGGACCGCAGGATGCGCCAAAGCGAGTTCCTGCAGGGTGTCCATGATCTGTTCGATGACGGCCAGGGATGAACCCCGGATCAACTGGTGCAGGCCCTCCGCCGAGGCGCTGTGCCCGGTGTCCGTGTTGGTGCACAGATGGAGGGTCTCAAGCACCTGCATCTGTGGCCGGGTGAGGCGCTCCAGCGCACGCTGGACGCTGACCCGTGAACTGGCACGCGCCGCCAGCGCGGCGAAGTCCGGAACAGAGGGGGAAATGAGGTCCGGCCGCGCGGCGAACAACGCGCGCAACGAGTCGTCGCTGCGCGCCTCCAGGTCCTTGCCGAGCGCTCGAATGAGGGACATCAGTCCAACGTTACCGCGGCTCCCGCTTCCCCGCCCGCCGCCGGGCGGCAACGCCGTCCAGGACCACCAGGAGCATCAGGATGAAGGCCGCCGGCAGGCCGTAAAGGGCCGAGTATGTGACCCAGGCGGGGGCGACCGTGTCGGCGAAGGCAAGCGCCATCACAGTTCCCACAGCAATGAGGGACAGCACGGCTATAACAGCGGCGAGGACCATCAGCGGCCGCCGGTAACGCAAGGGAGTCATGGACGTAACGCTACAGCGGCAGCAGCGCCGCAAGTGAAAGCACCGGGAGCTTGCGCCCGGGGCGGAACGGTGCGGCCGGAAGCGTGATTAGGGCACGCGGCAGGATAACCTTGAAGGATACAGACCAACACGGTTTGCGCTGGCCATACCTTGAACCCGCACAACAATGCGGACGCGGTGGCAGCCGGCCGTGTCTCATGACAGCAGAACGAAGAAGGTTGATTACGTGCCTACCGGCAAGGTCAAGTGGTATGACAAGGACAAGGGCTTTGGGTTCCTCGCGGGCGAAGACGGCCAGGAGGTCTTCCTGCCCAAGTCGTCGCTGCCCGAGGGCGTGACGGAACTGAAAGCGGGCACCCGGGTTGAGTTCGGGGTTGCGGACGGCCGCAAGGGCGCCCAGGCCCTGGGCTTGCGGGTGCTGGACAAGACCCCGTCCATCGCCAAGGCCAAGCGCCCCAGCGCGAAGGACCTCGCCCCGCTGGTTCAGGACTTGGTGACCGTCCTGGACAACCTGTCCGGAACCTTGTCCAAGGGCAAGTACCCGGACGGCAACAAGGGCAAGGCCATTGCTGCCGCCCTGCGTAAGGTTGCCGACGAGCTGGACGTTTAGGCTGCCCATGGACCCCCAACCTGATCAGCCGGGCACGCCAGTGCAGGAGCAGGCTGCCAAGACCCAGCCCAAGCGCAAGGCAGGCGTGCCCGTGTGGCGCACGGGCAAGCCCGATGCTTTCCTGGCCGCGGCGGTGGACACCGCCCGGGCTGCAGTGGAGGGCATCACCCCGGCCGGCACCATCGGGCCGCACCTGGCAGCCAAGAGCGAGGGCGACCGGCTGGTCACGCACCTGTTCGAATCCCGGCTGCCCGGCTACGTGGGCTGGCAGTGGTATGCGGTACTGACCCGTAACTCGCGCTCCAAGGTGGTCACGGTCAACGAGTTGGGCCTGCTGCCGTCCGGGGACTCCGTCCTGGCCCCGGAGTGGGTGCCGTGGGCCGAACGCGTCCGTCCCGAGGACGAACAGCAGCAGGAGCCGGAGCAGCAGGAACCGGAGCAGCAGGAGCCGGAACAGCAGGAACCGGAACAGCAGGAGCCCGGGCAGGGGAACCCGGATGGGCTTCGGGCAGCGGAGCGGGAACCCGGGGATGAAGGGCCGGCCGACGACGGCGCGGAGCCTGACGCCGAAACAAGGACTTCCTGACCACAAACAAACGGCGCCGTCCGGGGAAACCCGGGCGGCGCCGTCGTGCTTAACTGTGGTTACTTGCGCAGCTCGCCCACCACGTAGTCGATGCTGGCCAGCAGGGCGGAGACGTCGCTGGGCTCGATGGCCACGAAGGTGGCGATGCGCAGCTGGTTGCGGCCCAGCTTCCGGTAAGGCTCGGTGTCCACGATGCCGTTGGCGCGCAGGACCTTGGCCACGGTGGCGGCATCAATCGATTCGTCGAAGTCGATCGTGGCGATCACGTTGGAGCGTTCCTCGGGCTTGGCCACGAACGGGGTGGCGAAGCCGGACGCTTCCGCCCAGCTGTAGATGCGGCCGGCTGAATCGGCCGTCCGTGCAGCCGCGAAGTCCAGGCCGCCGTTGGAGTTCAGCCACTGGACCTGGGCATTCAGCGTCACCAGCGTGGACAGCGACGGGGTGTTGTAGGTCTGGTTCAGGCGGGAGTTATCGATCGCGGTCTGCAGGTCCAGGAAATCCGGGATCCAGCGGCCGCTGGCCGTGATGCGCGCGGCGCGTTCCAGCGCTGCGGGGGAGAACAGGCCAAGCCAGAGGCCGCCGTCGGAGGCAAAGTTCTTCTGCGGGGCGAAGTAGTAGACATCGCTCTCGGCAACGTCCACGTCCAGTCCGCCGGCCGCCGATGTGGCGTCCACGAGGACCAGTGATCCCTCGTCGGCTCCGGCTACCCGCTTGACGGGGGCGGCGACGCCGGTGGAGGTCTCGTTCTGCGGCCAGGCGTAGACGTCCACGCCGGCCTCGGCCTTGGCTGCGGGCCGGGTGCCGGGCTCGGACTTGATGATGGAGGAGGCTTCCAGGAAGGGCGCCTTGTTGGTGGCGGCGGCGAACTTGGACCCGAACTCACCGAAGGACAGGTGCTGGGCCTTCTTCTCCACGAGGCCGAAGCTCGCGATGTCCCAGAAAGCCGTGGAGCCGCCGACGCCGAGGACCACCTCGTAGCCTTCCGGGGCGCGGAAGAACTGGCTCAGCCCTTCACGGACCGCTCCGACCAGGTTCTTGACCGGGGCCTGCCGGTGCGATGTGCCAAGGATCGTCTTGGAAGCTGCTGCCAGCGCGTCGATCTGCTCCTGCCGGACCTTTGACGGGCCGGCTCCGAACCGCCCGTCCTGGGGCAGGAGGTCGGCGGGGATCGTGATGCTGGTGTCGCTCACAGGTGCTCCAATTCGGCGGGGACAAAAGTTTGGTCCGGAAGGGCGGGCGGTCGGTGGCCGGCAGCGCCGGTGGCTGCGCTGCGGGCCATTCCCATTCTGCCTGAACCGCCGCCGGGGGCGGGAGCCAGGCCCGTCATAGTCCGGACAGTGAGACGTGCCGTCCCCGCGCAGCCCCTCGGGGCGCGGCTATTCGGACAAAGTCAAAATAGGCTAAGCTTTCCCCGGACTACTTTGCGCGAAGAGGCGATACGGTGGGACAACGCAAGGTACTGCGCTCGAGGAGCTGAGCTGGATGACGGATCTGATCGACACTACGGAGATGTACCTCAGGACCATTCTGGAGCTTGAGGAAGAAAACATCGTTGCCCTTCGGGCCCGTATCGCCGAGCGTCTGCGCCACTCCGGTCCCACCGTTTCCCAGACCATCGGCCGCATGGAGCGGGACGGGCTGGTGGTCGTATCCGGCGACCGGCACCTGGAACTCACGGACACGGGCCGCAAGCGCGCCACGGAGGTCATGCGGAAGCACCGGCTGGCCGAACGCCTGCTGGCAGACGTCATTGGCCTGGACTGGGCCTACGTCCACGACGAAGCCTGCCGCTGGGAACATGTCATGAGCGAGCGCGTTGAGCGCCGCATCTACGAGATGCTGGACCACCCCACCGAGTCGCCGTACGGCAACCCCATCCCTGGCCTTGCGGCGCTGGGCGGCCAGGCGGGGCCCGGCTTTGCCGACGGCGCCATCAGCCTGGTGGAAGCGATGAAGAATTACGGGCCCGCCTCCGGAGTGACCATCAGCCGCCTGGCGGAGCCGATCCAGGTGGAACCGGAACTGCTGGCGCAGCTGGACGAGGGCGGTATCCGGCCGGGTGCCGCCGTGGCGCTGGAACGCGTGGGCGAATACATCTCCGTGCGGGTCCCTGGAATCGAAGGCGCATTGGAGCTGCCGCCCGAGGTTGCCGCCCACGTCTTTGTGGCCATCAGCCAGCCCTGATCGGGGCGCCCATACCCCGCAGAGGGGCAACCACGCAAAGGTAACGGAATTGTTACCTAGGGTCTTAAGCCCCTATAGTGGAACCAAGCGTTGATACATAAGCGTTACCTGATCCGGAGCCGAGCTCTGCCAGCGGGTCAGGTGCACGAGTCGTTACTGGCAGAGGCGGGGGAACCACAAGCGGCAGCGGGGGACTGCCTTGGGGTGAAGTCCGTCAGCAGCAAGCCCTCTCCAGTGAAGGATTCTTCCGGGAATACCCCCTGTGCAGAAGCTTGCCTAAGGCGGACCGGGTCTTTGATCTCTCTGACCCGAATCCGACAGCTAACTCCGCAGGCTTCTTCCAGAGAGGAACCCTTCTTGACCATGCAGACCTCCCGGGGCCGCCGCCGCGCGGCCGGCCCCCTTCGGCACCCCGGGTTGCCGAAGTTGTCGCAGCGGAGCGCCCCCGCGACCTGCATCGTGACGCGCGCCGCCGCCGGGGTCCCTTCCGGCAGATGACGGAGTTTGCCGCCGCCAGCGGTATTGGCCAAAAAGCCGGCATTGCCCTTGCCGCCACAGGCCTGGTGCTGACGGTCACGGTGCCCGCCACGAGTCCCGTCATGGCCACGGATGCCGCCGGCAGTGCCCCCATGGCCGCGTCCGCCGTCAGCCCCCAGCCCCAGATCTCGGCCGATGTCGGAGCACAGATCGACTTCAGCCGGTCGGCCGTGGTGACCCAGGCCGACCCGGACGGGAAGCTGAAGCAACTCCTGAGCGCCCAGTCCGCCGGCTCTGTCACGCGTGCCGCTTCGGCCGGCACCCTGGCTGCACCCCTCGCCTCCCTCACCACCGCTTCCCCCTTCGGCTACCGGGTCAGTCCGATCACCGGAGGCTCCGGAGACTTCCACCGGGGCCAGGACTTCGTGGCGCAGTGCGGGACTTCGGTCCTGGCCGCCGCGACAGGTACCGTGACCTTTGCCGGCTGGCACCAGTTCGGTGGCGGAAACCGCGTGGTCATTGACCACGGCAACGGGCTGGAGACCACCTACAACCATCTCTCGTCCTTCAACGTCAAGGTGGGCCAGACCGTCTCCCGCGGGGACGTGGTGGCACTGAGCGGTACCACGGGCGCATCCACCGGCTGCCACCTCCACTTCGAGGTGCAGGTCAATGGCGAAGTTGTCGATCCCATGGGCTGGCTGTAACCAAATGGTTGCCCGCTCTCACATGTCCGCGACGCGCCGTGACCTGAATGTGACATTGAAGCAAAACTGCTGTACCGTCTAATTCGCGTCAACTTTTCCGAAGTTGACGCTCTTGAGTGGATTGCCTAACTCTGCCACCGCTCAAGGTCCGTTCGCATTTCATCGTCTGGCAGGGGCGGGGGAACCAATTTTGGCCTTCATGTTCAGAAGGCCTTGGGGTTAAGTCACAAGCTTCCCAGGAAGCAGCGTGGCCGGGTGACTCCCATCCGAATCCGACAGCTCACCTCGCAGGCATTGGGAGAGGCTACCTTCGTGTCTTCACGCCATCATTCTGCGCGCCACCGTGCGCAAACGGTTCGCACCAACCCCCTGGACGCCATGTCCAAGGCCGTCAGTGCAAATGCCGGGACCGTAGGCCGCCAGGCTGCCGTTGTGGCAGCGGCTTCCGGCCTCATCCTGAGCATGGGCCTGCCCGCCACGGCAGCTGACACCACGGCCGGTGTCTCTGCCTCCACCGAGTCCGGCTCGTCCCAGGCAGCCCTCGCTGTCACGGCCGCACCCACGGCCACGGTGTCCTTCGAGCGTCCGGTCGTCAAGACCACCGCTGCTCCGAAGGTGGAAGCGGTGCGTACCCAGTCCACGGCCTCGGCGAACCGCGCCACCACTGCAGGCCAGGAGGCGTCTCCGGCCGCCAAGACGGCGGAGACCGTATCCGCTGCGGCAACCTCGGGCATCGCTGCCATCGCCTACACCGGCATCGGCCACTCCTACGTGTGGGGCGGCACCAGCCCGGTCACCGGCTGGGACTGCTCCGGGTTCGTGCAGTGGGTTTACGCCCAGGCCGGAATCAGCATCCCCCGCACCAATGCGTGGAGCATCATGACTCCCACCTCCACCCCGCAGCCGGGTGACCTGGTTGTCCAGAACGGTGGCGCGCACGTCGGCATCTACGTCGGCAACGGCATGATGATCAGCGCACTCAACCCCTCCCAGGGCACGCTGCTCCACTCGCCTGCAGCCACTGGCACCTCCTCGTACTACCACTACGGCAACTAGTTCTTGGGCTTAACGCTCCAAGGGCTATTTCTTTGCCCAAGGCTTTTTCGCTAGAAACCACATCCCCGTTCGGGACGCGCCGACGTACCCCCAAGATGCCGGCGCGTCCAACAACCTTCGCCTGCCTACAAGCGGTTTGAGGGAAAAACGAAAGAGAGAACTGATGACGACTCGTGCCACCGCACGGCATCGCGCCGAGGTCACCAAAACCAACTCGATCGCTGTTATTGCAAAGGCCGTCAGCGACAACGCAAGCGGCATGGGCCGCCAGGCTGCGGTTATCGCTGCCGCTTCCGGCCTGGTCCTGACCAGCGGCATCGCGGCCAACGCTGCCGACGCCAACGTCAAGCGTGATTCCGCTCCGGCGTCCGCACTGGAAGTTGAATCCGCAATCGACGCCCCGATTTCCGCGGCTTCCACCATCGCCATCAGCTACGAGAAGCCCGCTGTCACCACCACGCCGGCTCCCGTCGCCGAGCCTGAGCCCCAGGTCGAGGTGCAGGAAGCTGCTCCTGCCGCCGAGCCCGTTGCGGCTCCCAAGGTCACCGCCAAGGTTGCCACCGCTGCTGCTCCGGCCGCTTCCGCTGCCCAGGCTTCCGCCAGCGGCAAGGGCGCTGCAATCCTCTCGGCCGCCTACGCCCAGCTCGGCGTTATGCAGGACTGCACCATGCTGGTCACCAACTCCCTGGCCGCCGTCGGCATCCACTTCCATGACTGGCCCGCCGGCTACCTGTCCCTGGGCCGCACCGTGAGTGCAGCCGAAGCGCAGCCGGGCGACCTGATCTACTACGCTGACGGCGGCGCGGGCATGGCCCACATTGCTGTCTACGCCGGAAACGGCATGGCAGTCCACGGCGGCTACAACGGAAACCAGACTGTGGTCTTCAGCGCAAACGTGGGTTCCGGCCCCGTGTTCATCCGCGTCAACTAAGCATCCCAAGGCAGGCCTGAACGGCCGCAGGCCTGGCAATGCCCCCAAGGACCCCCGCCATCCCGGCGGGGGTCCTTCGCGCTTAATCGGCCCGCGCCGCCCGCGGCCGACCCTCCCGCGGTGTCCAGCCGTTGTCCTGCTCCAGAGTGGCGATTACCCGATTCTGCACTTCTTTGTTTACTCTTGTGATGTCGATCCATAGCCCGGACATGCCGAGGGCAGCCGGCCCTCGTGCCCCTGACGGGTGCGGCCGTGAAGAGGTAAGTGCATGCGCACTCTCGTTCTGAATGCTGGATATGAACCGCTGGCGGTTATTACTTTCCGCCGGGCGCTGGTGCTTGTGCTCACGGGCAAGGCAAGTGTGGTTGCCGAAGGTGACGACCCCGTGGTGGGCCCTACTGACATTCTGGGCCGCCCGTCCGTGATCCTCCTCAACCGCTACATCCGGCCCCGGTACAACCACTCCACGGCCGTCAGCCGCAGGGGCGTACTCCGGCGCGACGGGCATAAATGCGCCTACTGCGGGAAAGCGGCGCACACCATTGACCATGTTCACCCCAAGTCCCGGGGCGGTGCCGATTCGTGGGAGAACCTGGTGGCCGCCTGCCTGCGCTGCAACAACGTCAAGGGCGACCACACTCCAGCCGAGATGGGATGGACCCTGCGGTTCGTGCCCGAACCGCCGCACGGAACCATCTGGCAGATCAAGGAACTGGAGAAGCCCACGCCGGCCTGGGACCCCTTCCTGCTTCCGGAACGCGCTGCCTGACACCCCGCGCTGCCTGAGTTGCCGTGATGCTCCGGTGCGCCGGACGTTCTGACCCGCAGTGCGGCCCCTACGCTGCCGGTCGCTAGGCTGGGGGAGTGGAAGTGAACGGGCTTGCTTTTGATGCCGTGATCCTGGCCGGGGGAGGTCATCGCGGCTGGGCGGCGTACCCAAGCAGTCGCTCGTCTTCCAAGGCCAATCCCTCCTCGAACGCGCTGTCGCTGCCGCCGCGGGGGCCCGGCATGTGGCAGTTGTGGGCGAGATGGCTTCCCTGCCAATCTGGCCTCCCAACCTGCTGAGCTGCAGGGAGCAGCCGCACTTCGCGGGCCCGGCGGCAGCCATAGCGGCCGGGCTGGATGCGCTGGCGGACATCGGCGAGGATGCGCCCTACCTCCTGGTACTGGCCTGCGACATGCCGCTGGCATCCCAAGCGGTGGCAGCGCTTCAGGAAGCTTTGCAGATGTCCACGGCGGCGGACCCGGCAAATGTCATGGCTGCCGAAGGCAACCGCCCACAGCCACTGGTGGGTTTTTACCGCACGCCTGAGTTAACAAAGGCGTGCAGGGACCTCGCTGCCCGCGGGGCGCTGGTCAACGGCTCTGTCAGGTCGCTCCTTGCTAATCTGGACGTGCAGCTTGTCACAGTCCCTGCCGGGTCCACCTCCGATGTGGATACCTGGGATGACGCTGCCGCGCTGGGGATTGCCGCCGGGAACCAGAGCGAACGCCAGGACCGGCAGACGGGCGGAGCAAACGTGGGAGGCAATTCGTGAAGAGCCAGGACGAAACACTGGAAGAGTGGTGCAGGGCACTTCTCCAAGCGTACAAGCTTGAGGACGTCCAGGTGGACGTCAACGCGGTGCTGGCGCTTGCGGGCGTCGCCGCCCATGCTGTGGTCCGGCCAGCCGCTCCGCTCACCACTTTCATCGCCGGGTTCGCTGCGGGCCTGGCTGCGGCTCCCGGCAGGGAGATGGACGCTGAATCAATGGATGCGGCCCTGGCCGTTGCCCGCACACTGGCAAAGGACTACGAGGCCGAGGCTGCCGCCGGGACTCCCGGCGAATGACCGCGGAACCCCAAAGCGATCCGGAAGCGCCACCTGGCAGCGAAGCGGAAGGGCCAGCCGGCATAGCTGGACCCGGACCCACTGAACCCGGACCCACTGAACCCGGACCCACTGAACCCGGAACCACTGACTCCGGCGCAGTCCAAGCCGGGACGGCGGAAGCAGGGCATGCGGGCCAGCACCATGCCGCCCACACGTGGGAAGAGGCCCGGCAGGCGGCGTTCGACGCCGCAACCCCCATTCCTCCCGGACCAGTGGCACTGCGTATCGCGTTGGACCGCAAACTGGACCAGGACATTGTGGCCCTCCAGGACATGCCCCACTATGCGTCCTCGGCCATGGACGGCTGGGTAGTCAACGGAAGCGGCCCCTGGATCCCGGTGGAACCCGGCACCCGGCTGGCACCGCACCAGGCCAGCCCCATCGCCACCGGCGGCCTGATTCCTGCAGGCGGCAAGGCAGTTCTTCGCACCGAGAGCGCAGTCCTTGGCCAGGACGATGAAGGACTCCCACTCCTGATGACCGGAGGCAAGGCCCGCCCGGGCGAGCCCCGCGCGGGAGAGCACATCAGGAAAGCCGGGGAGGAAGCTCTGGAAGGGGACATCCTGGTCAAGGCGGGGGTGGAGCTCAATCCCGCCCACCTGGCACTTGCCGCGCTGGCAGGCTACGACGATGTGCAGGTCCAGGGAAAGCCCGTGGTGCGCCTGGTCCTGACAGGGTCCGAAGTGGTGGAACGCGGCACGCCGGCCCCGGGCCAGGTCCGCGACACCTTCGGCCCGCAGCTGCCGGACGTCGTCGCCATGCTGGGCGGCATACCCGGCGGGCAGCAGCGAATCGGCGACTCCTATGACGAATGGCTTTCGGCGCTCGAAGACGTACTGCCGGACGTGCCGGACGCGCCGGACCTGCCGGCCGACGTCGTCATTACTACCGGTGGCACCGGGCGCTCGGGAACGGACCACCTCCGCAGGGCAGTGGCCGAACTCGGCGGCCGGCTCATCATCGATGGCGTGGCCATGCGGCCCGGCCACCCCGCCGTGCTCGCCGAACTGCCCGACGGACGCTTCGTTTTGGGGCTTCCCGGCAACCCGCTCGCGGCCATGATGGCCCTTTCCACTGTGGGGGCCCCGCTGCTGGCCGCACTGGGGCACCGTCCCATGCCGGCGGTGGAGGAGGTGCCGTGCGGGACCATGATCGAGCCGGACCCCGGGCGTACCCGGCTGATGCCGTTCCGGCTGCTGTACGGCATGGCGTCCCCGGCGCAGCATACGGGGCCAGGGATGATGCGCGGGCTCGCCGCCGCGGACGGTGTGCTGGTAGTGCCACCGCACGGCGTGCAGCTCGGCGAGCCGGTGCCCGCGTTCGCCCTGCCATGGGGGCCGCCAATACCTCCTACCCAGGACGGCCCGGCCAAAGCCAAGCCAAGAAGTGCCGCACGGACAGGCCAGCCCAAGGGTAAGCCGGCACCCAGCGGACCCGTGGACTGGAGCGCCCTCCTGGGCTGAGGCGGCCCCTGTTGGTGCCATGATGGAGTAATGGACAAGCAGGGTGGAACATGGGACGCGTAATCCAGCGCCGCAAGGTGCACAAGTATGTCCTGGACGGTTCGCCGGGAGCCCTGGAGTACCCGGTCCGCCACCGCGAAGACGTCCTCGCCGTCGAGGAACCGCTGGAGATCCGGCTGGGAAAGCTTTCCTATTCGGTCACCATGCGAACCCCGGGGGACGACTTTGACCTGGTGGCTGGATTCCTGGTGTCCGAGGGGGTCATATGGGCCCCCGAACAGCTGGTTTCGCTGCGATTCTGTGCCGGCGAGGACGAGAACGGTGTCCAGACATTCAACGTGGTGGAGGCCCAGCTGCGGCCGGATGTGCCACTTCCCGACACCGGCCGCAACGTCTACACGTCCAGCTCCTGCGGCATCTGTGGAACGGACTCCATCGAAGCTGTCCAAAAGTCCTCCCACTTCAGCCCCCGGACGGACCCGTTGACTGTGGACGCGGAAGTCCTGGCCGCCCTGCCGGGGATGCTGCGGAAGTCCCAGCGTGTCTTCGAGGACACCGGCGGCGTTCACGCGGCAGGCCTGTTCAGGATCGATGACGACGGCGAGCCGCAGCTCCTGTGCCTGCGCGAGGACGTGGGACGCCACAATGCCGTAGACAAGGTGGTGGGCTGGGCACTGCGCGAGGGCCTCCTGCCTCTTACCAGAACCGTCCTCCAGGTATCTGGCAGGGCGTCCTTCGAGCTGGTCCAGAAAGCATCCCTTGCGGGCATTCCCGTCCTGGCTGCCGTGAGTGCCCCTTCCAGTCTTGCCGTGGAACTGGCCGAGGCGAACGGCTTGACGCTGGCGGGTTTCAGCCGGCACACCAGTTTTAACGTCTACGCCGGGGACTCGCGGATCCTGCGCCCTGCACCAGCCGTGCCCAGTGTCTAGGAGGGCCAATGCACGGCTGGGACGTGGCTGCCCGGGCAAGGGGGTTGGTTGCAATGCTGCCGGAGGGTAGATTTGTCCATCGAATGGACGCGATGATCCAGCCCCGAGCCTAAAGAGGACTTATTTTGCATGACGACCGCAGGATCACGGAAGTCCGCTTGGCCAGGTTTGTGCGCGAGCGCATCGCCCCTGCCGTCTACAGCCGGACGGTCCCGCTTGCCCTGAGCAGTTGGGAGGCCCCCGGTGAACCGGTCCCCGCGCTCGAAGCGATGCGGCAGGAGTTCCAGCCGCAGGAGCACGGCGCCGCCTGGGGCCGGCCGTGGGGGACCACCTGGCTCCGGCTGCAAGGGGAGGTGCCGGAATCCTGGGGCGGCGGCCCGGAAACCACCGTGGAGGTGGTGGTGGATCTTGGGTTCACCACCGAAGCGCCCGGGTTTCAGTGCGAGGGCATCGCCTGGCGGCCTGACGGGACCATCATCAAGGCCATCTCACCCCGCAACCAGTACATTCCCCTGAAGCTGCTGGGCGGCGGCATGGCCGTGGACTTCTACGTGGAGGCGGCCGCGAACCCGGACATGGCGCAAGGCTGGACCTTTGCCGCCACCCCGCTGGGAGACAAGGCGACCGCCGGGGGAGCACCCCAGTACCGGCTGGGCAACATCGCCATCGCTGAACTCAACCAGTGCGTGTGGGAACTCCAGCAGGACGTGTGGACGCTGGCCGGCCTCATGGAACAACTCCCCTGGAGCTTCCCCGCCGCCATGAGATCCTCCGGGCCTTCGAACGCATGATGGACGTGATGGACCCTGACGATGTTGCCGGGACCGCGCCGGCAGGACGGCAGGAGCTCGCCGAAGTCCTTGCCCGCCCCGCCTACGCATCCGCGCATCAACTGGTTGCCACGGGCCATGCCCACATCGACTCGGCCTGGCTCTGGCCGGTCCGTGAAACCATCCGCAAATGCGCCCGGACGTTCTCCAACGTGGTGGCACTCATGGATGAAGACCCGACTTTCGTCTTCTCCTGTTCGTCCGCGCAGCAGCTGGCATGGATCAAGGAGCTGTACCCGGAGCTGTACAGCCGGATCCGGGAAAAGGTACGGGCAGGCCAGTTTGTGCCCGTCGGCGGCATGTGGGTGGAATCGGATACCAACATGCCCGGCGGCGAAGCCATGGCGCGGCAGTTCGTGGAGGGCAAGGGCTTCTTCCTGGCGGAGTTCGGCATTGAGTGCAGGGAGGCGTGGCTCCCGGACTCGTTTGGATACAGTGCGGCCCTGCCCCAGATCGTAAAAGCCGCGGGCAGCCGCTGGTTCCTTACCCAAAAGATCTCCTGGAACCAGACAAACAGGATGCCGCACCACACCTTTAATTGGGAGGGAATCGACGGCACCCGGCTGTTCACCCACTTTCCCCCGGTGGACAGCTACAACTCGGACCTCAGCGGCAGGGACCTTGCCCACGCCGAGCGCAACTACCGGGACCACGGCCGCGGGACGGTGTCGTTGGTGCCCTTCGGCTATGGCGACGGCGGCGGCGGACCCACCCGCGAAATGCTTGCGGCGGCTGCCCGAACCGCGAATCTGGAGGGATCACCCAGGGTCAGGATCGGCTCAGCGGAGAGTTTCTTCCGGCAGGCCGAGGAAGACTACCCGGCACTGCCTGTCTGGGTGGGCGAAATGTACCTGGAGTTGCACCGCGGCACGTACACCAGCCAGGCGCGGACCAAGAAGGGCAACCGGCGCAGCGAGCACCTGCTGCGTGAGGCGGAACTGTGGTGTTCCACGGCTGCAGTCCGGTCGGCCGGCGCATACGACTATCCGGATGCCGAGCTCAAGCGGCTCTGGCAACTGGTACTGCTGCAGCAGTTCCACGACATCCTTCCCGGCAGCTCCATTGCCTGGGTCCACCAGGACGCCGAGCGTAACTACCAGGCCATCGAAAAGGCGCTTGAAGCAATCATCAGCCAGGCAGCTGCCGCCATGCTGGGCTCCGGGGACCGGCAGTTCCTGCTTAACGCTGCGCCGCACGCAAGGAATGGAGTGCCCGCCCTTGCGGCAGCGGAACCAACGCCGCTCCCTGGGCCGGTGCTCGCCACGCCACACCACGGCGGCTACATCCTGGACAACGGGATTATCCGGGTCGAGGTGGACGCCGATGGACTCCTCGCGTCCCTGCGTGACTACGCCACCGGACGAGAGGCCATCGCCCCTGGCCAGCGCGGCAACCTGCTGGAACTGCACCGCGACACCCCCAACGAATGGGACGCCTGGGACATCGACGAGTTCTACCGCCGCAATGTCACTCCGCTGGTCCACGCGGAGTCGGTCCGGCTGGCCAATGAAGACGGCAGCGCCGTGGTGGTGGTGGAACGGCTGGCAGGGAGCTCGCCGCTGACCCAGCGCATCACATTGGCCCCCGGCAGCCCGTCACTGGAAATCACCACGGCCGTGGACTGGCAGGAGCGCGAAAAGCTGCTGAAACTCGGCTTTGCCCTCGACGTGCGGGCAGACCGGTCAGCTGCCGAAACACAGTTCGGCCACGTCTTCAGGCCCACCCACACCAACACCTCCTGGGAAGCCGCGAAGTTCGAAATCTGTGCCCACCGGTGGATCCACGTGGGGGAGCCCGGTTACGGGGTGGCGGTGGCCAACTCCTCCACGTACGGCCACGACGTGGGCAGGAGCATCAGGGAATCCGACGGCGGAACCACCACTACGGTGCGCCTGTCCCTGCTGCGGGCTCCTAAGTTCCCCGACCCCGACGCCGACCGCGGACACCAGGAGTTGACGGTGACCGTCCGCCCAGGTGCTGACATTGCGGCCGCCGTCCAGGAAGGGTACCGCACCAATCTGGCGCCCCGGCTGGTCAGCGGCGGCACCGCGGTGGAGCCGCTCTTCTCCGTCAGCAATCCGGCCCTGGTCATTGAAGCGGTGAAGCTGGCCCAGGACGGATCGGGCGATGTGGTGGTCCGGCTCTATGAGTCGTTGGGGCAGCGGTCCGTGGGGACTCTCACAGCCAACTTCCCTGTCAATGGCGTGGTGCCGACGGATCTCCTGGAGCGTGCCGCCGAGGCGCCCGGAATTGTTCCGGCAGATACCGGTGCCGAGCTCGCGCTCCGGCCGTTCCAGTTGGTGACATTGAGGTTTGCCAGGAAATAGGATCAGTGTCCCTTGGGGGCCAGGGTCCTTAAATAGGCTGAGTGGGGGCGGTCCCCAACGATCCGCCACCACTCATCCCCCCAATGCGTGCAAAGGCCCCCGGGGCGGCCGGCGCTTTGGAATTTATCCCCGTTCGAAAACGCTTGGCAGCCCCGCCTTCACACATTCATGATTGTTTCACATTCTAATGATTTTGTGAAAGTGCACGAAGGTTACATTTCGGTAGATGTCCTGCGCCGTGCCGCGCCGCGCGCATTGACCATTTTGGCGACCCAGATTAATGCCAGCCCGACGACGAAGCACAGCACGGCCGTGTAGTTAATAAGGAACTCTATCTGGCCAAGGGTGGGCGGGATAAGAGGGAAAGACAAACTCAGGCCCGTGGCTACGGCGCCAAGACCCAGCAGCCCCGCGGCAACCCGGACCAGGGCGGGAAGCCGGCCGAAGACTGCACGCACCATTGCCGGCAGCAAAGCCAACGTGATGTAGGCGGGGTAAGCCCGGCCGGCGGCCCCGTAATACTCCAGTAAGGCAGAGTTCCAGGGATCCGTACCCACAACCCCTGTCAGCCCGGCCGACGACCCGCTGGTGCCCATCATGAAGAACAGCGTCACCATGACAACGGAAATGACCGCAAGGACCGAAACCCCGGCCCTTCCGGTTATGAGCCTGTACGCATCCCTTGCACCGAAGCCCCTGGAAATGCGGATACCCATGAAGAAAATGGCGCCGAAAATGACGAAGCGCAGCAACAGGTTGGCCAGGTTGATCCCGCCCAGCGCCTGGTCGATGACGATGTACGGCCCCTGGATGCTCAACAGGATGGCCAGGGTCATCAAGGCAAAGATGCCGAAAAGGGAGCGGTTTTCTCCTCTGAGTGTGCTGGGGACGCGGGCCACCGCAATAAGGGCGCAAATGGCCAGCGTGCTCCATTGAAGGGTTTCGATCATCCCAGGTTCTCCCAAATTTTTTCTGTCTGCGCTTGGTCCTGCTCCTGGCGGCGCAGTACTTTGCCCATTGCCTGAAGCCGGTCTCCAGCAAGGGCTGTGAGTTCTCCGTCGGTGAGGCTGTCCAGCGCCGCCTGCCGGGCACCGGGAGGCCAGCCGGCCTCCTCCTCCGTAATGATTCCCGTGGCCACCAGTCCGCCGGCGGGTCCCACTCCGGCCGCCATTGCCGTCGCTAAGGCGAGCTCCGGGGACAGCCGGTTGGCGGTCAACTGGGCGGAGTAGTTTTGCGGCGCCACTCCCGTGGAGGCGGACACGCGGTGCCGGACCTCGCCGTCGTCTACGGCATCGACCCAGTTCTTCACGGAGGTGGCGTGCGGGGCAGGAGTGAGGGCGGGAGAGGCTGCTCCCCGGGCCGCGTCCATTGCGGGGCGGGCCAGGAGCGCCCGCAGGAGGTCCGGCGTGGAAATCTGGCTGACCAGCTCGCTGCGGGTGGGTGGACGCGGCGGGCTTCCCAGGGCGCTGTAGGCGTCAAACCCGGACAGTGCGTCGACGGGGTTGATGTTGTACGCGCGGCTGATGCTGACCACCGTGCTCACGGAGACTTTGCCCCGGACCAGCTGCTGGGCCAGCGTGGTCCGCTTGATTCCGGAGACCCTGCAGACGTCTGCAGTGCTGGCATCTGGCGCGATGCCTTGCAGCCAGCGCTGGAACGCCTTGGCAGGAAGGGTCATGGAGTGCTCTCTGCAGAACGGGTGGTGAGGACGATTTTACCGTGCCGTGCCCGCCCCGGCCGTGCCGCCGATTTTGCCCATGGTCCACCTTCGCCTATAGTTGATGGTCGAGCCCGCTGGTCCGTACACCCCCCAAGTCCGGACCAGCGGGTTCTTCTATGTCCTGCAGCCTCAGCGGCGCCGCGGCCCGGTTTTCGCCGCCTCTGCCGGCCGTCGGCGGCTGTCCGGGCAGCGGCGAAAGGACGATTCGATGACTGCAACCCTTGTTGCGAAGGACATCTCCGGTGGCCACGGCCACCGGGTGCTCTTTCCGGGCTCTCGCTGACGGTTGCCCCCGGCGACGTGGTGGGCGTGGTGGGTGCCAACGGTGCCGGTAAATCGACGCTGCTGCGCCTCCTGGCCGGTGTCGACCAGCCCCAGCAGGGCTCGGTCAACCTTGCGCCGTCCGATGCCTTCGTTGGATGGCTCCCTCAGGAGCACGAGCGCATTGCCGGCGAAACAGTGGCGGCCTACATTGCCCGCCGCACCGGCTGCGCGGAGGCGACCGCCGACATGGAGTCCACCGCGGAAGCACTCGGTTCCGGCGCTCCGGGGGCGGATGACGCCTACGCCCGTGCCTTTGACCGCTGGATGGCCTCCGGCGCCGCTGACCTGGACGACCGTGTACCGGCGGTGCTGGCAGACCTCGGACTGGACGCCGGCGCCGATGCGCTGATGACGGGTCTTTCGGGCGGCCAGGCCGCCCGGGTGGCCCTGGCGGCCCTCCTGCTGAGCCGCTTCGATGTAGTGCTCCTGGACGAGCCCACCAACGACCTCGACCTCGCGGGGCTGGCCACCTTGGAGAACTTCGTAACGGGGCTGCGCGGCGGCGTGGTGCTGGTCAGCCATGACCGCGAGTTCCTGGCGCGCTGTGTGACCCGCGTCGTCGAACTTGACCTGGCACAGAACAGTGTGGCTGTCTACGACGGCGGCTACGACGCCTTCCTCGAGGAGCGC
Source organism: Arthrobacter sp. FX8 (assembly GCF_026723805.1). Classification (NCBI taxonomy): domain Bacteria; kingdom Bacillati; phylum Actinomycetota; class Actinomycetes; order Micrococcales; family Micrococcaceae; genus Arthrobacter; species Arthrobacter sp. FX8. The sequence goes on from NZ_CP113505.1 coordinate 188,334, forward strand.
GCGGTGATGCGGCGGCACGCCCGCGAGAAGTACGAGGAGTTTGCCGCCACCAAGGCAGACCTGGTCTCGCGGGCACGGACGCAGCGGGAGTGGAGTTCGCAGGGCGTTCGCAATGCCATGAAGAAGAACCCCGACAACGACAAGATCCGGCGCGCCGCCAGTACTGAATCCTCCGAAAAGCAGGCCCAGAAGGTCCGGCAGATGGAATCCCGGATCGCCCGTCTGGACGCGGTGGAGGAGCCCCGGAAGGAATGGCAGCTCCAGTTCAGCATCGGCCAGGCACCGCGCTCCAGCGCCGTCGTCGCCACCTTGCGCAAGGCCGTGGCACGCCAGGGCGACTTCACGCTGGGACCGGTCAGCCTCCAGCTCAACGGCGGCGAGCGCGTGGGCATCACCGGCCCCAACGGCGCCGGCAAATCCACCCTCCTGCGCCTGCTGCTGGGCACCCAGGCGCCGGACGACGGCGATGCCTCCATGGGTGCCTCCGTCGCCGTCGGCGAAATAGACCAGGCCCGCGGGCTGCTGGACGGCGCACTGCCGCTGGGCGGCGCTGTCGAAGCGGTGCTGGCGGACTGGAACAGTGCCGACGTTCGCACGCTCCTGGCCAAGTTCGGCCTCAAGGCGGACCACACGTCGAGGACCGTGGATTCCCTGTCACCGGGTGAGCGGACGCGGGCTGCCCTCGCGCTGCTCCAGGCCCGCGGCGTGAACCTGCTGGTGCTGGACGAACCCACCAACCACCTCGACCTGCCGGCCATAGAACAGCTGGAAGAGGCCCTTGAAAGCTACGACGGAGCGCTGCTGCTGGTCACCCACGACCGCCGGCTGCTGGAAAACGTTCGACTCGACTACCGGTGGCACCTGGAAAACGGCACGGTCCAGGAACTCCACCACACTGCAACCCAGGAGAAACAGCCATGAGCATGGACCGCGTAGCCTGGAGTTCGCTCTACAACATCAGCACCGCAAAGAGCGCTTCGAAGCCATTTTCCAAAGAGACCCTGAAGCGGGTGCTGGCCTTTGCCGCCCCCCACAAGGGCAAGCTCATCGCCTTTGTGCTCTCCTCCATTGCGGCTGCCTTCCTGGCCGTCGCCACCCCGGTGCTTGCCGGCAAGGTGGTTGACGCCATCATCGCCAAGACCGGCGTTGACACGGTCATCTGGCTGGCAGTGCTGATCGCCATCGTGGCCGTCGGTGAGGCCGGGGTGGGGCTCTTGACCCGCTGGCTGTCCTCGACCATTGGCGAAGGCGTCATCGTGGACCTGCGCACGCGGGTGTTCGACCACGTGCAGCGGATGCCCATTGCCTTCTTCACGCGGACCCGCACGGGCGCGCTGGTCAGCCGCCTCAACAACGATGTCATCGGCGCCCAGTCCGCCTTCGCCGGAACCCTTTCCGGGGTGGTGAGCAACTCGGTGGCGCTGGCCCTGACGCTGGCCGTGATGCTCAATACGTCGTGGCTGGTGACCGTCCTTGCCATGGTGCTGCTGCCGATCTTCCTGATTCCGGCCCGGCGCATGGGCTCCAAGCTGGCTGACCTGCGCCGGGAAGCTGCCGCTCACAACGCCGCCATGGGCACCCAAATGACCGAGCGGTTCTCGGCGCCGGGCGCAACCCTGGTCAAATTGTTCGGACGTCCTGACGAGGAATCCCGCGAATTCGCCGCCCGCGCGGGCCGCGTCCGGGACATCGGCGTCCGCATGGCGATGCTGCAGTTCACCTTCGTCACGGCCCTGACCCTGGTGTCCGCGCTTGCCCTGGCACTGGTGTATGGCCTGGGCGGCTGGCTTGCCCTGGGCGGCCAGCTGGCACCCGGGGATGTGGTGGTGCTGGCACTGCTGCTGACCCGGCTCTACGCTCCGCTCACGGCCCTGTCCAACGCCCGGGTGGAAGTCATGAGCGCCCTGGTCAGCTTTGAACGCGTCTTCGAGATCCTGGACCTGCAGCCGCTGATCCAGCAGAAGCCGGACGCGAAGCCCGTTCCTGCCGGCCCCGTGTCCGTCGAATTCGACAACGTCCGCTTCGCCTACCCGTCCGCGGACAAGGTCTCGCTGGCCTCGCTGGAGGAAGTCTCCACCCTGGACACCCGCGGCGGCGAGGAAGTGCTGCACGGCGTGAGCTTCCGGGTGGAACCGGGCCAGACGGTGGCGCTGGTGGGTTCCTCCGGCGCCGGCAAGTCCACCATCGCCCAGCTGCTGTCGCGGTTGTACGACGTCGACTCCGGCGCAGTGCGTCTCGGCGGCACTGCGCGGGGCACCGGGCTGGACGTGCGGGACGCCACCTTCGATTCGCTGCGGGACACCCTGGGCATGGTGACCCAGGACGGCCACCTGTTCCATGAAACCATCGCGTCCAACCTTCGGCTGGCCAAGCCCGACGCAACCGAAGAGGAAATGTGGGACGTCCTGCGCCAGGCACGCCTCGAGACCATGATCAGGTCCCTGCCGGACGGGCTGGAAACGGTGGTGGGGGAGCGCGGCTACCGGCTTTCCGGCGGCGAACGCCAGCGGCTGACCATTGCCCGGCTCCTGATCGCGCAGCCCCGCGTCGTCATCCTCGACGAGGCCACCGCTGCCCTGGACTCCACGAATGAAGCCGCCGTGCAGGCAGCCCTGGGCGCCGCACTCGAGGGGCGGACCGCCGTCGTGATTGCCCACCGGCTGTCCACCGTCCGCGCGGCCGACGCCATCCTGGTGGTCGAGGGCGGCCAAATTGTGGAACGCGGAACCCACACGGAGCTCCTGGCCGCCGGCGGCCGCTACGCCGAGCTCTACCGGACGCAGTTCGCGGAGGCCACCGCCGTGGCCCAGGAGTCCGTCCCCGAGTTCTAGGGTTGATCAGCTAAGCCTGCGCGGCTCCCGGGACTGCCCGGGCGGCCAGCAGGGGCAGGATGTGGTCCGTCAGCAGTGGCGCCAGGTCCCGGGCCTGTCCGGCGCCGGAAGCCAGGACGTCCAGGTCCAGCCAGCGGATCTCGGCAATCTCAGCTGAAGGGTGTGCTGACCAGGTGCCCGGAGCGGTAAAGACGGTGGCTTCAATGTCAGTGGCGGCCTCGTTGGCTGCGTCGGCGATCCACACGCCCATCAACACCAGTTCGCGCGGGTCGATGGTGATGCCCACTTCTTCCTCAAGCTCCCGGGCTGCGGCCTGCACAGCTGTCTCGCCCGGTTCCGGCTTGCCGCCCGGGTGCATGAACATGGTGGTGCCGCGCTTCCGCACGGTCAGCAGGCGGCCGGTGTGGTCGAACACGCAGACGGCGGAAACCACGATGCGGTGTTTCATGCCGGTGCCTGCGACCGCACCAGGTGTGAAGTCAGCAGCAGGTCCTTGCGCGGACCGGTGACATCCCAGCTGTAGCTGAAGTGGTCAGGGTCCTCCAAGGTGTAGGTCACCCGGTAGGTATCGGGATCACACCAGTGGCTGTCCAGGTTGGCTTCCGGCGTGAAGCTCATCCGGTGGAAGGGGCGGCCGTCGGGGAAGAAGAAGTCCAGCGCGTCAGGGCGCCCGGTGGTCCGCAGCAGGTACTCGCGTGAGGCGGGGCCGGAAAAAGCAGGCCAGCGCATGGTGCCTTCCTCGCGAAGGGCCAGGCCGCCGTCGTCCGTGGGGATGAAAAGGACGACGCCGGTAAAGGTTCCGCGGGTGCCCTCCGACCTGTCCAGCAGGTCGCGCTCCACCAGCCAGCGGCCCGGGTGGGTGTCGTGGCTTGCGGCGCCGGCCGGCTGGTTGCCCAGGAGGTAGGCGCGGAGGCTGGGCTCCGGGACACGGGTGTTCAAGTGCCCTCGATTGGAATCGAACCAACGACACCGGCTTTAGGAGAGCCGTGCTCTATCCACTGAGCTACGAGGGCGCGCATCCGGTGGTTCGGCGGGGCCGGTCCGTCCGGACACGGTTACAAGCATACAAGGTGCCGGGCCGTACTACGCTCATGGCATGAGTCCAGCCCCCACTGCCGCTCCCGCCGCCGCCTTCATTCCGAACGTTGCGTCCACCCGGCAGTACATCGGGGCCTGGGCAATCCTGAGCGTGCTGCAGTATTTCGCCGCGGAGGCAGCCGTGGCCATGGCGTGGGCCGGACCCCGTCCCTACGACCTGCGGACCGGGTACATCAGTGACCTCGGTGCCCTCCACTGCGGGACGTTCTCAGGCCGGGACGTCTGCTCACCCCTGAACTGGCTGATGAATGCCTCGTTCGTGGTCCAGGGCCTTGGCCTGCTGGTGGGGGCGGTGATGCTGACGTCCGGGCTGCTGCGCGTGGCTGCCCGCCCCTGGACCAGGGTCGGCTGGGGCCGCAGGGTACCCTGGCTCGCGGCCGCCGCGGTCCGCCTGCTCACCGGAGCTGCCGGGGCAGGAACGGTGGTTGTGGGCCTGGTCCCGGAGGATGCCGGCTCACCCTGGCATTATGCCGGCGCCGTCACGTACTTCGTGACGGGTGGTGCGGCCCTCCTGGTCCTGGGACTCCTGTGGCTCCGGAAGACCGGGATGGCGTGGTTCCTGGTGGCCTGCGGCGGCGTGTCACTGGCCGCGGTGGCAACCGGCGGGCTTACCCGCATGATGGTTCCCGAGCCCGGGACGCTGGAACGGCTCATGGGGTACCCCGTGACAGTGGGCATGGCCGCCGCCGGGCTGGTCATTGCACAGCGGGTGCACCGGCACCGGAAGGAACAGCGGGCGGCGGCTGCGGCGGCCCGGGTAACTGCCGGCTAGGTCTCGTTCCGTTCCCGGCTGTTCAGGAACACAGCCGCGGCCCCGGCCAGGAGGCTCAACACCAAAAGCACCCACCCGGCAACCGTGAGGCCCGACGCCAAAGCCACCTGGCCGGCGTCGGGACCTTCCGAGGCCATCATGGCGTCAATGGCCACGTTCCCCCACAACCGGACCACAACGAACAGCATGGGCAAGGCCCACAACGCCCAGCGCAACCCCTTCCGTGCCACATTGGTCCCGATGAGCAGCAGCCACGTGAAGCCGAAGATCAGCGGGAAGAGGGTCCCCGCGGTCTTGTGGACATAGTTCAGCTGGCCCAGGGCATCGCCGTCCATCGATGCCTGCAGGCGGCCGATGTAGCCGGGATCGAACCCGCCCACCAGCGAATCGGGCATAGCCAGGCCCTTGGTGAGCTGGGTGAGCTGGTCCAGGGTCAGCAGGTGCAGGTACCAGAACAGGAACAGGCTTGCCACCACGCCGGCAACCACAATCAGGTTGCTGTTGCCCTGAGCCTTCTGCGGCGTCCGCGCTGTGGTGGGGTCCACCACAGGTGGAAGGTGGTGCTGCGGCACAACCGCTTTGTCGCCGTGCTTCTTGATCCTCTGGGCAGGGGTTTTGGCCATGGCACCATTATCCCGCCCCATAAACTGAAGCCATGACCACTGGCCGACACAGCGCAGCTGTTCTTGATCCCGCACTGGACGACTACGAACTGGCGGCCGCGCTGGTCCGCGAAGCCGGGCAACTGGCGCTCCTCATGCGCATGGCCGGCCTGCAGTCGGAACAAAAGACCTCCGTCTCGGACGTGGTGACGGCGGCGGACCACGCCGCCGAGGCCTACGTGCTGGAGCAGCTCCAACGTTGCCGGCCGAATGACGGCATCCTGGGCGAGGAAGGCGCCTCCGTCCAGGGAACCAGCGGCCGTACCTGGGTGATCGACCCCGTGGACGGCACCTACAACTTCCTGCACGGATCCACCTACTGGTGTTCCGCCATTGCCCTGAAGGACCGCGATGATGTGCTGCTGGGCGCCGTCTTCCAGCCGGAGGAGGACAAACTGTGGCTCGGCGGCCGTGACCGGCCCGCCACCCTGAACGGTGGCCTCCTCACCGGTTTCAGCGACGACGGCGGCAAACGCAACGCCACCAGCGTCGCCGAACTTGGGGCCGCCACCTACATCCACCCCACCTGGCTGATGGATCCCATGTGCGCCATGCCCTGGCACGCGGCCGCCACCTCCGCCGCGTCCCTCCGCATGCTGGGATCCGGGTCCTGCGACCTGGGCCGTGTCGCAGACGGGCAGCTGGGGTGCTGGTTCCAGCACAGCTGCCCGGAATGGGACTGGCTGCCGGGCAAGGCGATCGTCCGGGCGGCGGGGGGCGCCGTGGACACAGTCCGCGTCAACGGGCTGGAGTGGTTCCTGGCAGGAGGAACGACGGCGGTTCAGGAGTTGCGTGCAGCCCTTCAGTCAGGCTCGGTGGCCTGAGGCGGTTGCCGGCACTGGTTCACGGGTCAGCGGCAGTAATCCACAGGCTGGAAGGCGTTGTCGGTCCCACCGCCTAGACTTGTATGCACCATGGATATGTTGTTTGACCCGTACTCTGACGGACCGTTCAAGGCCGCTCCTGCCGCCACCGCCCGCACCAGGACGGGGCCGGAAGGCGTTGCCACCACGGCCGGGCCCGGCGGAATGCCGGGCAGCCAGGCCGGCTGGCAGCAGAACAACGGGGACCGGCACCACCCGGACCGGAACAGCGCGGACAGGCACGACGGCGGCCGGCACCAAGGCAGCCACCGCCCGGACGCTTCCCAGCTGCTGGAGGGGCTGAACCCCCAGCAGGAGGAAGCGGTCAAGCATGCCGGGCCGGCGCTGCTGATCGTCGCCGGTGCCGGATCCGGAAAGACCCGGGTGCTCAGCAACAGGATCGCGTACCTGATCGCCACCGGCCGTGCCCACCACGGCGAAATCCTGGCCATCACCTTCACCAACAAGGCCGCCGCGGAAATGCGGGAGCGCATTGAGGCGCTGGTGGGTGGACGCGCCAAGATCATGTGGATCTCCACGTTCCATTCCTCCTGCGTGCGGATCCTGCGGCAGGAAGCGGCCAACGTCGGCCTGAAATCCAATTTCTCCATCTACGACTCCGCCGACTCCCTGCGGCTGGTCACCCAGGTCTCCAAGGCCCTGGACCTGGACCCCAAAAAGTTTGCGCCCAAGGCCATCCAGCACAAGATCTCGGCGTTGAAGAACGAGCTCATCGACGCCGATTCCTTTGCCTCGGCAGCCAATTACAACGACCCCTTCGAACATGCGGTCGCGGACGTTTACAAGGGCTACACCCAGCGCCTCCGGCAGGCCAACGCCATGGACTTCGACGACCTGATCGCCGAGACCGTCTACATGTTCCGTGCCTTCCCCGCGCTCGCCGAGTCCTACCGCCGCCGGTTCCGCCACGTGCTGGTGGACGAATACCAGGACACCAACCACGCCCAGTACGCCCTGGTGCGGGAAATCGTGGGGGAGGGCCCGGGCGCGTCGGAACTCACCGTGGTAGGTGACTCGGACCAGTCCATCTACGCCTTCCGCGGGGCGGACATCCGGAACATCGTGGAGTTCGAAAAGGACTACCCGGAGGCCCGCACCATCAAGCTGGAGCAGAACTACCGCTCCACCCAAAACATCCTGAGCGCGGCGAACTCGGTCATCTCCCGCAACCCCAACCGTCCGGAAAAACGGTTGTGGACCGCCGAGGGCGAAGGCCACAAGATCATCGGCTACGTCGGCGAAAATGAACACGACGAAGCGCAGTTCATCGCCAAGGAGATCGACCGGCTCCAGGACGAGGAGAACCTGCGCCCCGGCGATGTTGCCATCTTCTACCGGACCAACGCCCAGTCCCGCTCCATCGAAGACGTCCTGGTGCGCGTGGGCCTGCCGTACAAGGTGGTGGGCGGCACCCGCTTCTACGAGCGAAAGGAAATCAAGGACGCCCTGGCGTACCTGCGCGTCCTGGTCAACCCGGATGACGACGTCAACCTCCGCCGTGTATTGAATGAGCCCAAACGCGGCATCGGCGACCGCGCCGAAGGCGCCGTCGCGGCCCTGGCCCAGCGTGAGCGGACGTCGTTCATGGAGGCGGCCCGCCGCGCCGACCAGGCGCCCGGCATGGCCACCCGGTCCGTCAACGCCGTCCTGGGCTTCGTGAAGATGCTGGACGACCTGGCCGAGGTTGCCTCCGGATCCGGAGCGGCCGCCGCCCTGGAAGCCGTCCTGGAACAGACGGGCTACCTCGCCGCGCTGCGATCCAGCACCGATCCGCAGGACGAGTCCCGCGTGGAGAACCTGGCTGAACTCGTGGCCGTAGTTCGCGAGTACGAGCAGGAGAACCCGGAAGGAAGCCTTGGCGCGTTCCTGGAACAGGTCTCCCTGGTAGCGGACGCCGACCAGATCCCGGATGCTCCCGGCGCGGACATCGACGCCGCCGTCGCCGAGGCCAAACGGCTGGGCGTGGTGACCCTCATGACCCTGCACACGGCCAAGGGCCTGGAATTCCCCGTGGTCTTCCTGACCGGCATGGAGCACGGCCTCTTCCCGCACCAGCGCTCCGCCACCGACCCCAAGGAACTGGCCGAGGAACGACGCCTGGCGTACGTGGGACTGACCCGTGCCCGCAAGCGGCTCTACGTGACCCGGTCCGAGGTGCGCAGCATGTGGGGCCAGAGCCAGTACAACCCCGCCAGCCAGTTCCTCGAGGAAATCCCGGCGGAGCTCCTGGAATGGAAGCGTGAAGGAACCAGCAGGCAGGCCGGCGGCTGGGGCGGCGGTTCCATCGGGTCCGGCCGGTACAGCGGGTCCTTCTGGGGCGCCGGCACTGCCCGTGGCGCGGCAGCGGACTCCTCGGCGGGATTCAACGCCGACGTTCCGGCGTTCATCGCCAAGAACCGGGTGCAGCCGCAAAAGGAAATCATCGCCGTCAGCGTGGGAGACAAGGTCAACCACACCAGCTTCGGCAACGGCACGGTCCTGGCGCTTGAAGGAGCGGGGGACAAGACCGTGGCCAAGGTGAAGTTCGACGTCGGCGAGAAGCGCCTGTTGCTGCGGTACGCGCCGCTGACCAAGCTCGACGCCTAAGCCGCCCCCGGCCGGGCATAATGGAGCCCATGCGACGGAATGTCTGGGGGATGCTCGCCGCCCTTCTCCTCCTCATTGCTGTCACCGCCACGGGATGCAGCGTGACCACCAAGGACCCCTCCTACGTTCCACCGGCCCCGCTGCCGCCCATGGAACAACTGGAAAAGGCGCCCTTGGCCGACGCCAAGACATACTCCAGCGGTGGCGACGTCCTCTCCTTCATCACCGCGGACCGCACCATCGCCTGTTCATTGACGTCCGCGCGCGGGGACCACGTGAACCTGCCGTACCAGCAGAACCGCTACGGCGACGCTGCCAACAACAAGCTGCCCATTGTCCCGGTGGCCCACTGCGAGCTGGCCACCTATCAGCCTCCCCAACCCGGGGACGTTAGGGATGACTGCGCCGGAACCCACCTGGGCTACCTGGGCGGCGTGGCCCTGCTGGCCCCGGACAGTGCACGCTACGGCGAGTGCCGCTCCGGCGTCACGTCGATGGAAGCGGCCTACGGACCCAAGGGGACCAAGGCCGGCCCGCTGGCCCAGCTGCCTGTGCTTGCGGACGGTCAGAACCTCGAACGGAACGGGCTGCGCTGTTCCGCCTACAACGGCGGCGTGGCGTGCGGAAACGTCTCCGCCGGCGTCGGATTCTTCATCTCCCCCGAACGTTACGAACTGGTCCCGGGCCCCGCCAAAAGCAGTGCATCCCCGCAGGCAGAGGGCCCAAAAACCCCGTAAATCCGCGGTTTTTCTACGCTCCATAGAATAGTGTGCTTACTCACATAAGAGGTAGTCTGGGACGGCCCGGTCCCTCCAAAGGACTAGAGTTCCCCATGGAGCATTACGCCGCGTGGCTCGTTTCCAGACAGGCCGCCGGTGCGTGCAATCCGCAGCCCGGTCATCGTCTCTTCGGATGGTGTCCGACTGTACAGAAACTACTTCGACGTAGAAGGACACTAAACCGTGGACCTGTTTGAATACCAGGCGCGCGATATGTTCGAGGCGCACGGTGTACCCGTGCTTGCCGGCATCGTGGCGTACACCCCAGAAGAAGCAAAGGCAGCCGCCGAGAAGATCGGCGGCGTGACCGTTGTCAAGGCACAGGTCAAGGTAGGCGGCCGCGGCAAGGCCGGCGGCGTCAAGGTGGCAAAGTCCGCCGACGAAGCGTTTGAGCACGCCACCAACATCCTGGGCATGGACATCAAGGGCCACACCGTTAACAAGGTGATGATTGCCCAGGGTGCGGACATCGCCGAGGAATACTACTTCTCCGTCCTGCTGGACCGGGCCAACCGCAACTACCTGGCCATGTGCTCGGTTGAGGGCGGCATGGAAATCGAACAGCTCGCCGTCGAACGCCCCGAAGCGCTGGCCAAGATTGCCATCGACCCCGCCGTGGGCATCGACCAGGCCAAGGCGGACGAGATCGTCGCGGCTGCAGGCTTCGCCGAGGAACTCCGCGGCCAGGTGGCAGGCGTCATCCTGAAGCTCTGGGACGTCTTCAAGAAGGAAGACGCCACCCTGGTGGAGGTCAACCCGCTGGTCAAGACCGGCAACGGTGACATCCTGGCCCTCGATGGCAAGGTTTCCCTCGACGAGAACGCCGACTTCCGCCACCCGAAGCACGCGCAGCTCGAGGACAAGGACGCAGCGGACCCGCTTGAGGCCAAGGCAAAGGCGCAGGACCTCAACTACGTCAAGCTCGACGGCGAAGTAGGCATCATTGGCAACGGCGCCGGCCTGGTCATGTCCACCCTCGACGTCGTGGCCTACGCCGGCGAGAACCACGGCAACGTCAAGCCCGCCAACTTCCTGGACATCGGCGGCGGAGCCTCCGCAGAGGTCATGGCCGCAGGCCTGGACGTCATCCTGGGTGACGAGCAGGTCAAGTCCGTGTTCGTCAACGTCTTCGGTGGCATCACCGCATGCGACGCCGTCGCCAAGGGCATCGTTGGCGCGCTGGCCGAGCTGGGCCACTCCGCCAACAAGCCGCTGGTAGTCCGCCTTGACGGCAACAACGTCGAGGAAGGCCGCCGCATCCTCACCGAGGCCAACCACCCGCTGGTAACCCTGGCCGCCACCATGGACGAGGGCGCCGACAAGGCCGCCGAGCTCGCCAACGCAGCTAAGTAAAGGGACGCACCATGTCTATCTATCTGAACAAGGACTCCAAGGTCATCGTCCAGGGCATCACCGGCGGCGAAGGCACCAAGCACACCGCGCTGATGCTCAAGGCGGGCACCAACATCGTCGGCGGCGTCAACGCCCGCAAGGCCGGCACCACGGTCCTGCACGGCGACAAGGAAATCAACGTCTACGGCACCGTCAAGGAAGCCATGGCGGAAACCGGCGCCGACGTCTCCATCGTCTTCGTGCCGCCGGCATTCACCAAGAACGCCGTTGTGGAAGCCATCGAGGCCGGCATCGGCCTGGTCGTGGTCATCACCGAAGGCGTCCCCGTCCAGGACTCCGCCGAATTCTGGGCTCTGGCCCAGTCCAAGGTGGATGCCGACGGCAACCAGGTCACCCGCATCATCGGCCCGAACTGCCCCGGCATCATCACCCCCGGCGAAGCGCTGGTTGGCATCACCCCGGCCAACATCACCGGTAAGGGCCCCATCGGCCTGGTTTCCAAGTCGGGTACCCTGACCTACCAGATGATGTACGAACTGCGCGACCTGGGCTTCTCCACCGCCATCGGCATCGGCGGCGACCCCATCATCGGCACCACGCACATCGACGCCCTGGCCGCGTTCGAGGCTGACCCCGAGACCAAGGCCATCGTGATGATCGGCGAAATCGGCGGCGACGCCGAAGAGCGTGCAGCCGACTTCATCAAGGCCAACGTCACCAAGCCGGTCGTCGGCTATGTGGCCGGCTTCACCGCGCCCGAAGGCAAGACCATGGGCCACGCAGGTGCCATCGTCTCCGGTTCCGCCGGTACCGCCCAGGCCAAGAAGGAAGCCCTCGAGGCTGCCGGTGTCAAGGTCGGCAAGACGCCGTCCGAGACAGCCAAGCTGCTCCGTGAGGTCTACGCAGCCCTCTAGCAGTCCTGCACAACGCGGGGCCACCCGGCCCGGTTCCCCTTTGGGGGCCGGCAGGGCGGCCCCGCGTTTGCTGTTTAACCCACCTGACTGTTTGACGCACGACGACGGCGGGCAGCGCGCGCCCGAGTGCGTCGAGTAATGTTGAGGAAGGAAAATCAGGGCGCCTTGCGCGCGCAGGCAGGGGATGACGGATGGCAGAGAAGCGACCGACCCTGGTCGACGCCGTCGTCGACAAAGTCCTTGAGCACATCCTCAGCGGAGAGATCAAGGCCGACGACGCCCTGCCGCCTGAAGCGGATATCGCCAAGGAGTCCGGTGTCAGCAGGCTGACGGCCCGCGAGGCCATGAAGGTATTGAAAGCGCAGGACGTGGTGTACGTCCGGCGCGGCCTGGGCACCTTCGTCAACCCGCCCGAGCGCTGGACCGGACTGGACGCCATCATGCGCGCAGCCTCCAGGGGAGTGGCCTCGGACCAGGTGGCACTCCGTTTGCTCGAGGTCCGCCGCATGGTGGAGACCGGCGCGGCCGAACTCGCTGCCTCCCGGCACCGGCCGGCTGACCTCGCCGCGCTGCAGGACAGCGTGGAGCAGATGGAAGCGGCCCACCATGCCGGCGACGTGGACGCGCTGACCGTGGCAGACATCGCCTTCCACGACACCGTTCTGCGCGCGTCCGGCAACCCGTTCGTGCCGGCCCTGCTGGGCCAGCTGTCCACCCTGCTCTACGCCATGCGGCGCGAAACCTCGGCGTTCCCCGACGTGCAGCGGCACGCCATCCACCACCACAAGATGGTCCTGGCCGCCATCGCCGCCGGAGACCCGGCCACCGCCCGCTCCACCATGGATGCACATATCACCCAGACTTTCGAGGATTACGAGCACTACCTTGCCGTGTCCAGCCGCAGCGGAGCCGCGGCCCGCTAGCCGCCTGTCCGGGCCCGTCCCATCGGGGTATTCCCTGTCAGCGGCATCCCCACCAGGCCGCGTCCGCAGCCGTGTTGACGCTCCCGTCCCCTGTGATTAGAATCTCATGCAGACATCAGACATCTGATATCACCCCCAAAAAATGCCGCCAGCCAAAGGAGTCGTCATGCGCGCGCATTCCCTTTTCGAGGGTCCCCACACCACCCTGGGAGGCCTGCGATGACCTCCCGTGCTGCTGCCCCCGCTCTCAGCGAGCTGGGCGAGACCACCCTCCGCAAGGTTCGTCGGAGGCTCATGCCCCTGATCGTCCTCCTGTACTTCATTGCCTACCTGGACCGGAACAACGTTGGTTTCGCCAAGCTCGGCATGCAGGGGGACATCGGACTGACCGAGGCCGCCTACGGCCTGGGCGCCGGCATCTTCTTCCTCGGCTACGCACTGCTTGAGATCCCGTCGAACGGCGGCATGTACCGCTATGGCGCCCGCAAGTGGATCGCCCGCATCCTCATCAGCTGGGGCATCTTTGCCACCGCCATGTTCCTGGTGAACGGTGAAGCGACGTTCTACATCATCCGCTTCCTCCTCGGAGCCGCCGAGGCGGGCTTCTTCCCGGCCATCCTCTTCTACCTGACCCTGTGGTTCCCCGCGGCGCAGCGCGTGACGGTGCTGGGCATCTTCATCCTGGCCCAGCCCATCTCCAACGCCCTCGGCGCCCCGGTGTCCGGCATGCTCCTGAACCTGGAGGGCGAGGCAGGCCTGCACGGCTGGCAGTGGCTCTACATCCTGGAAGGCATTCCCGCCATCCTGTTGGGCATCATCACCCCCTTCGTCATGACGGACCGGCCCGAACACGCCAAGTGGCTCAAGCCGGAAGAGCGTGAGTGGCTCTCCAACACCATGAGCGACGAACTGGCCCACAAGCAGAAGTCCGGCAACCACAACTTCCTTGCCGGATTGAAGGACCCCGCACCATCGCATACTCGGCCCTGTACTTCGGCCTGGTATGCGGCATCTACGGCCTGGGCCTCTGGCTGCCCACCATCGTCAAGGCGCTGGGCAAGTTCGACTCGACCCAGGTGGGCTTCATCGTCTTTATCCCGTACGCCATCGCTGCCGTCTTCGTCTACTTCTGGAGCAAGCGCTCGGACCGCACCGGCAACCGGGTATGGCATGCCAGCATGAGCATGGTGCTCGCCGCCGTCGGCCTCCTGGGCGCAGGCTACCTGCTGCCGGTCAATGCCGTGCTCGCCATGGTGTTCCTGACCCTCGCGGCCATGGGCATCTACTCCGCCATCGCGCCGTTCCTTGCCATGCCCTCCGCAGCCCTCACCGGTGCTGCAGCCGCCGCCGGCCTCGCCATGGTCAACTCCCTTGGCAACCTGGGCGGCTTCGTGGCGCCCTACATCGTGGGCATCCTCAAGGACGCCACCGGAAACAGCCAGAGCGGGCTGGTCTTCCTGGCCGCCTGCCTCGCCGTGACCGCCGCCGCCACCTACCTTTACGCACGCAAGCGGCCGGAGGGTGTCTCCGCCCCCGGGGTCACAGTTCCTGCCGCCGAAACCCACTAGGACGCATCAATGACTACACAGCACACCTTCCCCGCAGAGCGCACCGCTGTCCTCACCGGGGCAGCATCTGCCCGCGGCATTGGCCGGGCAACCGCTGACCGGCTGGCCAGCGAGGGCTGGTCCATCGCCATCCTGGACATCAATGCCGAAGACGCGAAGGCCGCGGCTGCCGAAATCGGCTCCAGCCGTGCCGTCAAGGCCATCGGCGTGGGCGCCGACGTCTCCGACGAGGCATCGGTTGACCGCGCCATCACGGAAATTGAGGAGGCGCTTCCGCCCATCGTCGGACTGGTCAACCTGGCCGGAATCAGCTCACCCACCCCCTTCATGGAGACCACGGTGGCGGAATGGGACAAGGTCTTCGCCATCAACATGCGCGGCACCTTCCTTGTTTCCCAGCGGGTCCTCAGGGGCATGATCGAGCGCGAACTCGGGAGGATCGTCAGCATCTCCTCCATCTCGGCCCAGCGTGGCGGCGGCACCTACTCCAAGGTGGCCTACAGCGCCTCGAAAGCCGGCATCCTCGGTTTCACCCGTGCGCTGGCCCGTGAAGTGGGTGAACACAACATCACCGTGAACGCCATCGCCCCCGGTCCGATCGACACTGACATCATGGGCGGAACGTTGACGGACGAGCGCAAGGCCCAGATGTCCGAGGGCATCATGATGGGCCGGGTGGGAACCCGGGAGGAAGTGGCGGCGCTGATCGCATTCCTGCTCAGCGAGGACGCCGGCTACATTACTGCCGCCACCTACGACATCAACGGCGGCCTGCAGGTTTCCTGACCACCGGTTTCCGCTGGTGCAGTGCTGCCTGCCGGCCGTACGGCACCAGCGGGACGTGTCCGGGGACACCCCATCCCACGCGCTCCCGCACATTTTCCGGCTATAGGATTTCTACATGGCAACCAAGAACCAGGCCTCCGGCGGCGTGAGCAGGCAGGTCCTCGCCGACCACGTTTACGAAGCGCTTCTTGTTGCCCTGATGGACGGCCGGCTGGAGGCGGGAACCCCGGTCAGCATCGACGGGATGGCCAGGGAGCTGGACGTTTCCCCGACGCCGGTGCGCGAAGCGCTCGCCCGGCTGGAAGCGACCGGGATGGTGCGGAGGATGGCCCTGCGCGGCTACCGTGTGGCGCCGCTGTTCTCCCCGGAAGAACTGGCCGACCTGATGGACGCCCGCCTGGTGATCGAACCGGCCAATGCCTTCATGGCCTGCAAGCATGCTGACCCGGAACTGACCGGGCAGCTGGAGCAGGCCATCGAGGACCTCAAGGCAGCCCCGCGCGGTCCATCCTTCACGGAGTTCCGCGCCTACTGGGAAGCCGATGAACGGTTCCACCGGCTCATCGCCGAGTCCGCTGACAACCAGTTCCTGCTGTCCGCATACAACGCCCTGGGCGGGCAGGTGCAGCGCTTCCGCTTCTTTGGCGGCCTGGGCGTGACCGATGCCGACTACGCCATTGCCGAGCACACCGAGATCCTCAAAGCCTTCGAGACCGGCGACGCCGATCTTGCCCGGCAGAAAATGATCGACCACATCGAAGGCGTCAAGCAGCGCTCGCAGCACGACAGCGAAGTGCGCAGCTAGCACGCACGCCCATGGGCCCAAGATGGCCCGACTTTTTCACCAACCTCCGCCCGGGAGGAACAGAGAGGCCCTTGACAGGGTCTCGAATAGCGTAGATCCTATAGGAAATGCGATCCTAAATTTGGAGTGACAATGCCGTACACCGCTGAAAACTGGCCCATCGCTGCTGCCCTGCTGCAGTTCCCGGGAACAAGGCCGGACGGGACCACCGCCCAGGAGGCCCCCGCCAGCGACTGGCAGCAGGTCTTTGAAGAAGTCGCAGACGCCGGCTTCAGCAACGCCGACCTCACCGACAGCTGGGTGCGCCCGGGCGATCTCTCAAGCGCCCGTCTGGACGAACTGAAGGCCGCGGCCAGTGCCGCCGGCCTCGGGCTTCCCTCCATCTCCGCCATCCGCCGCAGCGTGATTGAGGAAGGCAAGTGGGAGGAAAACCTGGCCTACACCCACCGGACCATCGACGCCGCTGCGCAGCTCGGTTGCGAGGTCGTCTCCATCGGCCTGCACCAGGCCATCACCCCGGAGCAGCAGAAACAGCTCTGGTTCTGGACCGTTGAAGGCCACAAGGACCCGGTAGCGGACAAGGAAACCTGGAACAACGCCGTCACCCGCATCCGGGAGGTCGGCAAGCACGCCGCTGAACTCGGCCTCCTGGTGTCCCTGGAGATGTACGAGGACACGTACCTCGGCACTGCTGACTCCTCCGTGCAGCTCGTCCAGGACGTCGACCTGCCCAACGTTGGACTGAACCCCGACCTGGGCAACCTGATCCGCCTGCACCGCCCCATCGAAGACTGGCGCGAACTGGTGCACAAGACGCTGCCCTACTCCAACTACTGGCACGTCAAGAACTACATCCGCGACGAGGACCAGGCCCGGAACCACTACGTCGCCATGCCGGCGCCCATGGAATCCGGCCTCATCAGCTACCGCGAGGCCTTCCAGTTCGCCATCTCGGTGGGCTTCCAGGGCATCATCTGCACCGAGCACTACGGCGGCGACGGCCTGAGCGTCACCGCCGCCAACCAGGACTACCTGCGCCGCCAGGTCCTGCCCAAGCGCGATGGCTACACCCTGGGCACCAGCATGGTAGCGCAGGGCCGGCAGGCCCCGGCGGCTGTCCCCGCACGCTAAGCCACGGCAGGCTTCCCAACCGATCCAACCGGTTCAACGAGGAATCATGACAAAGATATTTGACGATCCAGCGCAGTTCGCAGACGACGCCCTCGACGGTTTCGTGGCCGCCAACCGCAAGTATGTGGCGCGAGTCGACGGCGGCGTTGTCCGTTCCACCGAAACACCAGAGGGCCAGGTGGCAGTGGTCATTGGCGGCGGTTCCGGCCATTACCCCGCCTTCGCCGGCCTGGTGGGGGCAGGGCTCGCCGCCGGAAGCGCCTGCGGCAACATGTTCGCTTCCCCTCCGCCGGGCAGGTGTACCGCGTGGCCAAGGCATCCCAGACCGGCGGCGGCGTCCTCCTGAGCTACGGCAACTACGCCGGCGATGTGCTCCACTTCGGCCAGGCCCAGGAGAAGCTGAACGCTGAGGGCATCGAAACCCGCACCGTCCTGGTGACTGACGACATCGCCAGCGCGCCCCTCGAGGAGATCGGCAAGCGCCGCGGCATCGCCGGCGACCTGACGGTCTTCAAGGTTGCCGGCGCGGCGGCAGAGGCCGGGCTGGACCTGGATGAGGTGGAGCGGCTTGCCATCAAGGCCAACCACCACACCCGTTCGCTGGGCGTGGCGTTCGCCGGCTGCACCCTCCCCGGAGCATCCGAGCCCCTCTTCACCGTGCCGGAAGGCATGATGTCCGTGGGACTGGGCATTCACGGCGAACCGGGGATTTCAGACCTGCCCCTGCCCAGTGCCAGTGAACTGGCCAAGCTGCTGGTGGACGGGCTTTTGAAGGACAAGCCGGAAACCGCAGGCCACCGGGTAGTGCCCATCCTCAACGGACTGGGAACAGTCAAGTACGACGAACTCTTCCTGTTGTTCGGCAAGATCGAGGCCCTGCTCACCGCTGCCGGACTCGAGATCGTTGAGCCGGAGTGCGGTGAACTGGTGACCAGCCTGGACATGTCCGGCCTGTCATTGACGCTGTTCTGGCTGGATGCGGAACTGGAGAAGTTCTGGGCCGCGCCGGCTGACACCCCCGCCTTCCGCAAGGGCAACCTGGCCCCGCGCCGGGCCCGGGCCGTCGAGTCCCTGGCCGAGGCGGCCACGATGCCGGGGCTGGCCGCCACGCCGGCGTCCACCGCGCTGGCTGCCACGGCGGTGGGAGTGTTGAAGGAAGCCCGGTCCGTCGTCGTCGAACACGAGGAGGCACTCGGGAAGCTGGATGCCATCGCCGGGGACGGCGACCACGGCATCGGAATGCGCCGCGGAGTGGATGCTGCCGTTGCCGCCGCGGAGAAGTCCCATGCCGGCGGTGCCGGCCTGGAGGAAGTGCTCGCGGCGGCGGGGAGCAGTGGGCCGAGCGTGCCGGCGGTACCTCCGGGGCCCTTTGGGGCGCGGCGGTCACCGCCGTAGGCAGGACCCTGGGCAGCAAGGACGCCTACACCGCGGCCGACGCAGCGGCGGCCGTCAATGCCCTCCGCGACGCCATTGTCACCTTGGGCAAGGCCGAGGCGGGAGACAAGACCATGGTGGACGCGCTCCTTCCGTTCGCCGAGACCTTCACCAAAGCAATTGACGACGGCGGCAGCCTGGCCGGCAGCCTTCGTGCGGCAGCGGAGGCCGCCGCCGAGGCCGCTGACGCGACTGCCGGACTCAGCCCCAGGAAAGGCCGGGCGCGCCCGTTGGCCGAGAAGAGCCTGGGCCACCCGGATCCCGGCGCCGTTTCGTTCGGCCTCATTGCCCGCAGGGTGGCCGAGTACGCCGCCACCATCGAAAGCCACTAAGGAGAATCGCATGACCGAACACACCCAGCAAGGCTGGCGCATCGTCGTCGGCAATGACGAAGCCGGCGTCGAATACAAGAACGCGCTGCGCGAGATGCTGGAGGCAGACCCCGGGTCGCCTCGGTGGAGGACGTGGGCGTGGGCGCCGACGACGCTACTGCCTATCCGCACCTTGCCGTCGCCGCAGCCCGCAAGGTCGCAGCCGGAGAGGCGGACCGTGCCCTGCTGATCTGCGGAACCGGCCTCGGCGTGGCCATCTCGGCCAACAAGGTTCCCGGCATCCGGGCCGTCACCGCACACGACAGCTACTCCGTGGAGCGTTCCGTGCTGTCCAACAATGCCCAGGTGCTGACCATGGGCCAGCGCGTCATCGGCCTGGAACTGGCCAAGAAACTTGTGGGCGAGTGGCTTGACCACCGCTTCGATGAAAACTCCGCATCCGCGGCCAAAGTAGACGCAATCTCCTCCTACGAGGACGCGTCGGAAGGACTTGAAGACAAATGAGCAACCGCAACATCGCCGTCGTCGGCTCAGGCTATATGGGCGGCGGGATCGCCCAGGTCCTGGCACTCGCAGGAGCCCGCGTGGCACTCGCCGACGTCTCCGCTGAAATCGCGCAAAGCAACTACGAGCGGCTCCTGAAGGAGTCCGACGAGTTCGTCGCCGCCGGCCTGTTCCCGGACAACGCCACCGACCTGCTCAAGGAAAACCTCTGGGCAGCCAAGGACATCGAAGAAGCCGTGGCCGGCGCCGAGTACATCGAGGAGGCAGTGCCGGAAATCCTGGAGATCAAGCACGCCACCCTGGGCAGGATCAGCGCCGCCGCCCGCCCCGAGGCCATCATTGGTTCCAACACCTCCACCATTTCCATCGCCAAGCTGGCCGAGGTGGTGGACAACCCGGAGCGCTTCCTGGGCGTCCACTTCTCCAACCCGGCACCATTCATTCCCGGCGTGGAAGTCATCCCGCACGAGGGCACCTCCGAGGCCACCATCCAGGCGGCCCGCACCATCGTGGGGGAGACCGGCAAGGAAACAGCCACCGTCAAGGACGTGACCGGCTTCGTGCTCAACCGGCTCCAGTACGCCCTGTTCCACGAGGCAGCCCAAGTGGTGGAGGAAGGCATCGCCACCGCGGAGGACGTGGACACCCTGGTGCGCACCACCTTCGGCTTCCGGCTGCCGTTCTTCGGGCCGTTTGCGATCGCCGACATGGCGGGCCTGGACGTATATGCGTTCTGCTACAAGTCCCTCCAGACCGGGTTCCCGGAGCGGTTCGCCACCCCCAAGATCCTGCAGGAAAAGGTCGACGCCGGCCAGCTGGGCACCAAGACCGGTTCCGGCTTCCTTGACGTCCCCGCAGACCGGACCGCAGCCCTGGTTGCCTACCGGAACAAGGCGTACGTCGCCATGCAGAAGCTCATCGAAGAGCTGGGCCCTGCCCCGCTTTCCTGATCCGAAGGAACACCTCCATGACAGCATTTCCCACAGACCGCACGGTGATCGTTACCGGCGCTGTCTCCGAACGCGGCATCGGCCGGGCCACCGCAGACTACCTGGCAGAGCGCGGCTGGAACATCGGCGTGATCGACATCGATGACGCCGCCACCAAGGCCGTGGCCAAGGAGCTGGCCGAAAAGTACGGAATCAAGGCCCACGGAGCAGGCGCAGACGTCAGCAACGAAGCGTCGGTCCGGGCGGCCATCGACGAGATCGAGGCCGAACTTCCGCAGCTGGTGGCCCTGGCCAACATCGCGGGCGTCAGCTCCCCGGTGCCGTACCTGGAACTGGACGCCGCCGAATGGGACCGGGTACTCAGCATCAACTTGAACGGCGTCCACTACGCCACCCGCCGTGCCGCCGAATCGATGGTCAAGAACCAGCTGGGCCGGATTGTGAACATTTCCTCCGTCTCCGCCCAGCGCGGTGGCGGAACCTTCAGCAAGACCCCGTACTCCGTGGCCAAGGCCGGCGTCATCGGCCTGACCCGCGCCACCGCCCGTGAACTGGGGGAGTACGACATCACTGTCAACGCCATCTCGCCCGGGCCGATCGACACCGACATCATGGGCGGCACCCTGAGCGAGGAACGCAAGGACGAGCTGGTCAAGGACCTGGTGGTGAACCGCGTGGGCAACACGCGCGACATCGCTGCCGCCATCCATTTCCTGATTGGCGAGGACGCCGGGTATATCTCCGGCCAGACGCTGAACGTCGACGGCGGACTGTACATGCACTGACGGCCTCCGTTTCCCTTCGCATCACGAAGACCGGAGCCACCACCAACATGCGGGCCGCCGGCCCGCGGAAACCACCACGTCACCACTCGAAGGAGAGTGTTGTGTCCGAAACCACCGCAACATCCAAGGAACTTCTGGCCCGTCCGGTCCTGAAGTCCGCGATCTTCAAGGCGGCCCGCCGGCTCATGCCGATGCTGGTCATCCTGTACGTCGTTTCGTTCCTGGACCGCACCAACGTCGGCTTTGCCGAGGCGGCCCTCGGGGCGGACAAAGGAGTGTCCGCCGCAGCCTTCGCCCTGGGCGCCGGCATCTTCTTCATTGGCTACGCGATCTTCGAGATCCCCAGCAACCTGCTGCTCAAGAAGGTCGGCGCCAAGATCTGGCTGGCGCGCATCGCCATCACCTGGGGCATCGTTTCGGCGTGCTTCGCCTTCGTCCAGGGCGAGACCTCGTTCGTGATCCTGCGTTTCCTCCTCGGCGTGACCGAGGCCGGCCTGTTCCCCGGCGTGATCATGTACCTGGCCGAATGGTTCCCCAACAAGGTGCGCGTCCAGATGTTCGCCATCTTCTACCTGGCCCAGCCGTTCTCCCAGATGATCGGCAACCCCCTCTCCGGCTGGCTGATCAACATCGGCGACCAGGTGCCGGGCCTGCGCGGCTGGCAGGTCATGTTCTTCGTCGAGGGCCTGCTCGCAGTCCTGGCCGGCATCGCCGCCTTCTTCTTCCTGATCAACGGTCCTGAAAAGGCCAAGTTCCTCAGCCGGGAGGAGAAGTACGCGCTCAAAGAAGTCATGGCACTGGAAGACAACATCAAGGACCAGACCGGCCCCCGCGGCATCCTCGCCGCCATGCGCAACGGCCGGGTCTGGTACTTCACCGCCATCTACTTCTGCCTGCAGATCGCCGTCTACGGCGTGACGTTCTTCCTGCCGCAGCAGGTGTCGTCCCTGACCGGGCAGAAAGTGGGCCTCGCCGTCGGCCTGCTGATCGCGGTCCCGTGGTTCTTCGGCATCTTCTCCTGCTACTTCATCGGCCGGGCGGCTAACACCGTTGCCAAGCGGCGGAAGTTCGGCACCATCCTGTTTCTCTCCACCGGCCTGTGCATCTTCGGCTCGGCCTGGGCGGGAACCAACCACCAGCCGGTCCTGGGCATGATCTTCATAACCCTGGCAGTCTGCAGCTTCCTCGCCGTCGGTCCGGTGGTCTGGTCCTACCCAACCGCGTTCCTCGCCGGATCCGCAGCAGCTGCCGGCATCGGCCTGATCAACTCGCTGGGCAACCTGGGCGGCTTTGTGGCCCCGATCCTGCGGACCGCCGTCAACGAGGCCACGCACTCGCCCACCGGATCCATGGGTGTGTACGCCCTGGGCGTCCTGCCCTTCGTGGCCGCCGCAATGATGTACGCCACCAAGCGGTTCAAGAACAAGGCCGACGACCTGCTCGACTGAGCCCGTCACAACACACCGCAAGGAACTTCATGCGCACCTCCGGCAGCAGCACAGGCAACGGCACCGTCCACATCGGCGTCAGCACCAAAATGTACCTGGGTTACCAGGCAAGCCTGCGCTGGCTGTCGGAGGTGCGCTCCGTTGTGGACGAAAGGCCCGGGCTGGGTGCGCATTCCGCCAAGGACGCACCGGTCCGGGTCTTCGTCATCCCTTCCTTCCCCGTCCTGGAGCCGGCCACACGGATCCTGGCCGGCTCACCCGTCCTGCTCGGCGCCCAGAACTGCGCCTGGGGGGACGGGCCCCTCACCGGGGAAGTCAGCCCCGGCATGCTGGCCGAACTGGGCGTCCAGCTCGTCGAGATCGGCCACGCGGAACGCCGCAGCCTGTTCGCCGAGGACGACGCCGTGGTGGCACGCAAGGTGCGTGCCGCCGTCGACAGTTCCCTTACCCCGCTGCTTTGCATCGGTGAGCCGGACAGGCTCGACGCCGGTGCTGCCGCCGACTTTTGCGTGCGGCAGGTCCACGCCGCTACTGGCGGTGACGCCAGCCTCCTAAGCTGCCTGGTCCTGGCCTATGAACCCGTATGGGCTATCGGTGCTCCTGCACCCGCCCCGCCGCAGCACATCAACTCCGTGTTGACCCTGCTCCGGGCCGCACTGGGCCCGGACTGCCCCCTGATTTATGGCGGCAGTGCCGGGCCAGGGCTGCTGCCGCAGCTTCCCGCAGCGGACGGACTCTTCCTGGGCCGTTTTGCGCACGACGCCGCCAACCTTGGCCGCGTGCTGGACGAAGCCCTCGCCCTGGCTCAGACCCGCGCCCCGGCCAGCAATTCCTCCAGCCGCTCGTAGCCCTCGCTCAGGCCGCCCTCCATCCCGGACTGGGCCATGCCGTCGCGCGCCTCCTGGCTTGGGTAGACGGAGTGGCCCCGCAACCGGGTCCTTCCGTTGCCCAGGTCCTCAAACGTCATGAAGTCCAGGCTGACCACATCCGGGTATCCGCCGAACTCAAAGGTCTGGATGGCGAATTCGTTGTCCCGGACGGTGTGGAAGATGCCCTTGAACTCGTAGGCCACACCGTCCGGTCCTGTGTGCAGGTAGCGGTAGCTGCCGCCGGTGCGGAAATCGTAGTGGTCGATCTCCATTTTCAAGCCCCGCGGGCCCAGCCACTGGACAATCAGGTCCGGTTCTTTGTGGGCGCGGAACACGTCCGCCACCGGGAAATCAAACTCGCGCTCGTAATCGATGAAGGGGACGCCCTCAGGAACGCTGAGTTTCAGGGAATTGCTCATCATGACTCCTTGGAGGATTTTTCGCCGCTGTCCGCAGCGTTTGACCTAAGAACGGCGTCGAGGCTGCGGAACTGGCCTTCGCGGACCAACCGGTACCGGTCAATCCAGGCGGTCAGCTCCTCGAGCCGCGCCGGGTTCAGGTGGACGGGCCTGCGCTGTGCATCCCTGCTTCGGGTCACCAGCGCGGCCTGCTCGAGTACCTGGATGTGTTTCGAGACCGCCTGCTTGGAGATCTCGAACGGTTCTGCCAATTCGTTCACTGTTGCCGGGCCCCGGCTGAGCCGGGCGATGATGCTTCTCCGCACGGGATCTGCCAGGGCCATGAAGGCCGAGTCCAATGCCGCACTTTCAGGGTTCATTGCCTGCCCGTTTCTAATCAACCTCCAGGTTTATCAACCTTTAGGTTGTTTAAGCATAAGAGTCCCAGGGTGACGATTCAAGACCCGGGTCTTCAGGGATTCCGGTTACGTGGAAAACAGTGCCCGGTGGCTGGTCCTTCGACTTCGGCTGCGCGCAGTACGCACGGGAGAGTTGGCCGTCGCTAAAAAGTAGTTCCGGCACCCGAAATATTGGGACCGCGGCGCCCGGCAGCTTCAGTTGTAAGTATGTCAGTACAAACCTTTGACAGGACATTGGATCTAAGGCAAAGTAGTGCCTGTGGCCCACGCCACGGCCTGCCAGTCCCGGAACTCCTGCCCCTCGAAGGATCCGCGTTCCACACCAGAAAGGTCCACGATTCCCGTGACCCACGAGCTTCTTACGATCGGGCGCATCAGCGTTGATATCTACCCGAACGACATCGGGGTTGGCCTGGAGGACGTTGATTCCTTCGGCAAATACCTTGGCGGTTCACCGTCCAACGTCGCGGTTGCCGCCGCCCGCCACGGACGCCGCACCGGGGTCATTACCCGGACCGGGGATGATCCGTTCGGCGCCTACCTGCACCGCGAACTGCAAAAGTTCAACGTCGATGACGCCTTTGTTACCCCGGTGAAGGATTGGCCCACGGCGGTGACCTTCTGCGCGATCAAGCCGGCCACGGACGAGTTCCCGCTGTACTTCTACGGCCGGTTCCCCACGGCGCCGGACCTGCAGATCAAGGCTGAAGAGCTGGACCTGGACGCCATCCGTGAGGCCGGGATCTTTTGGTCCACGGTGACCGGCCTGTGCCAGGAGCCCTCGCGATCAGCGCACATTGCCGCGCATGAGGCGCGGCCGCGGACCGGGCTGGCTGAGGGCCAGTTCACCATCCTGGACCTGGATTACCGGCCGATGTTCTGGGCTTCCGAGGAGGAGGCCCGGGCCGAGGTTGCCAAGGTCCTGCCGCACGTCACGGTCGCGATCGGCAACGACAAGGAATGTGCCGTGGCAGTCGGCGAGGGGACTCCCGATGAGCAGGCGGACCGCCTGCTCGCTGCCGGCGTGGAAATCGCCGTCGTCAAGCTTGGCGCGGAAGGCGTGATGGCCAAGACCCGCACCGAACGCGTGGTCTCCGCGCCCGTCCCGGTGGAAACCCTCAACGGCTTGGGTGCCGGCGACTCCTTTGGCGGCGCCTTCTGCCACGGACTCCTCTCCGGCTGGCCGCTGGCACAGGTCCTGGACTACGCCAACGCCGCCGGCGCCATCGTCGCCTCACGCCTTTCCTGCGCCGACGCCATGCCGACGCCGGAGGAGGTCACCTCGCTGCTGGCCGAACGCGGCCGCGCGGTTCCGGGCGCCTCGATTCCCGAAGGAGCAGCACTGTGACCCTCACCTCTCTTGCTTCCAACAACGCTGTGGACGACGATCCGCGCCGCTATGAGCACCTGAGCACTATACGGCTGGAAGACCCTGGTGCCGTGGCCCGGGCGGCCAAGTCCCGCCGGCGCCACCCCGGCCTGAAGTCGGGGCGGCAGAACTTCATCGTCGCCGCCGACCACCCCGCCCGCGGCGCCCTTGCCGTCGGCAGCGACCCCGTGGCCATGGCTGACCGGCGTCAGCTGCTGGACCGGCTGCAGATCGCCCTGGCCAACCCCGCCGTCGACGGTGTCCTGGCGTCCCCGGACATCATGGACGACCTGCTGCTGCTGGGCGCCCTGGACGGCAAGCTGGTCTTCGGTTCCATGAACCGCGGCGGCCTCTCCGGGCTGGTCAACGAGTTCGATGACCGCTTCACCGGCCACACCGCCGCCGCTCTGGAGGCCCTGGGTGCTGACGGCGGCAAGATGCTCACCCGCATCTGCCTGGGCGACCCCGACACCGTGGCCACCCTGGAAGCGACCGCGAAGGCCATCGATTCGCTGGCGGAGCGCAAGCTGATTGCCATGGTGGAACCGTTCCTGTCGGTCCGGGAAAACGGCCGCGTCCGCAACGATCTGTCCACCAACGCCGTGATCAAGTCCATCGCCATCGCAGAGGGGCTGGGCTCCACCAGCGCCTACACCTGGATGAAGCTTCCCGTCGTGGCGGAGATGGAACGCGTCATGGCCGCCACCACCATGCCCACCGTCCTGCTGGGCGGAGACCCGGATGGGTCCCAGGACGAGGTCTTTGCGTCCTGGCAGGCGGCACTGGCGCTCCCGGGCGTCCAGGGCCTCACTGTTGGCCGGACGCTCCTGTACCCGGCCGACGGCGATGTTGCCGGTGCCGTGGCCACGGCCGCCTCACTGCTGAACCACACCACGGAAGTATCGGAGTAGCCTCCCCATGGACACAACAGGAACGCGCAGGATGACGGTGGCCCAGGCCGTCGTCGAATACCTGTCCAAGCAATACACCGTCGACAAGGTGGGCGGTGTGGACTACCGGGAGCGGCTCATCCCCGGCACGTTCGGTATCTTCGGGCACGGTAACGTTGCCGGTGTGGGGCAGGCCCTGAAGCAGTACCAGCAGCTGGACCCGGCCATCATGCCGTACTACCAGGGCCGGAACGAACAGGCCCAGGCGCACCAGGCCGTGGGGTATGCCCGGCATACCCGCCGCCGCCAGACCTTCGCCATCAGCACCTCGATCGGCCCGGGGTCCTCCAACCTGCTGACCGGTGCCGCTTTGGCCACGACGAACCGGCTGCCGGTGCTGCTGCTGCCCAGCGACACGTTCGCCACCCGCGCGGCAGACCCCGTGCTGCAGCAGCTCGAACAGCCCTACGCCTACGACATCACCGTTAATGACGCCTTCCGGCCACTGTCCAAGTTCTTCGACCGCGTCACCCGCCCGGAACAGCTGTTCTCCGCGTTCCACCACGGCCTGCGTGTCCTGACGGATCCGGCGGAGACCGGCGCCGTAACCATCTCGCTGCCTCAGGATGTCCAGGCCGAGGCGTTCGATGTCCCCGAGGAGTTCCTGGCCGAGCGGGAGTGGCGGATCCGCCGCCCCGACGCGGACGACGACGACATCGCCCGTGCCGCCGCGGCCATCCGTGCCGCGAAGCGCCCGCTGATCATCGCCGGCGGCGGCGTCCTCTACGCCTACGCCAACGACGAGCTCGCAAAGCTCGCCCAGCTGACGGGCATCCCGGTAGGCAACACCCAGGCCGGCGTCGGCGTCCTGCCGTGGGACCACCAGTTCAGCCTGGGTGCCATCGGCTCCACCGGTACGACGGCGGCCAACGCCATCGCTGCCGACGCCGACCTGATCATCGGCATCGGCACCCGCTACGAGGACTTCACCACCGCGTCACGCACAGCGTTCCAGAACCCGGACGTGCGCTTCATCAACATCAACGTTGCCCCGATCGACGCCTACAAGCACGGCACCACGCTGCCGATCGTCGCCGACGCCCGCAAGGCACTCGTCAAGCTCAACGCAGCACTGGGCGGCTACCGGGTAGGCGCCGACCTGGAGCAGAAGGTCGCCGCCGAGAAAAAGCGCTGGAACGCCACTGTGGACGAGGCCTTTGACACCCGCTACACCCCGCTGCCGGCACAGAACGAAATCATCGGCGCCGCCAACCGGGCCATGGACGCTGCGGATGTGGTGATTTGCGCGGCCGGGTCCCTGCCCGGGGACCTGCACAAGATGTGGCGTGTCCGGGACCCGTTCGGCTACCACGTCGAATATGCCTACTCCTGCATGGGCTACGAAATCCCCGGAGGCCTCGGGGTCAAGCGCGCAGCCCTGGCCGAAGCCGCGCGCGGCGGCGAGCAGCGGGACGTCGTGGTGATGGTGGGGGATGGCTCCTACCTGATGATGCACACCGAACTGGTCACCGCCGTCGCCGAACGCATCAAACTGATCGTGGTCCTGATCCAGAACCATGGATACGCCTCCATCGGCTCCCTGTCCGAATCCCTGGGCTCGCAGCGCTTCGGCACCCGCTACCGGGCCCTGGACGAAGAACAGCACAGCTTCGACGAAGGGGACACCCTGCCGGTGGACCTTGCCCTGAACGCCGAGTCCCTGGGCGTGAAGGTCATCCGGATCGAACCCGGCGAGAAAGTCATCGCCGAACTGGAACAGGCCATCCGCGACGCCAAGGCCGCCCCCGAGGGCAGCGGGCCCATCCTCATCCATGTCGAGTCCGACCCGCTCCTGGACGCACCATCCTCCGAGTCCTGGTGGGACGTCCCCGTCTCCCAGGTCTCCGAACTGGATTCCACCAAGCAGGCCTTCCATACCTACGTCGACCACAAGTCCCGCCAGCGCAAACTGCTCGGCTAACCCTCCTCCAGACACCACCCCCTCAAGGAAGAGTCCCCATGACTGCCACCACCCAGACCACCGATACCCAGACCACCGTGATCAACCACTTCATCAACGGCGCCGAAACCGCCGGCGCTGGCGACCGCACCACCCCCGTGTACAACCCGGCCACTGGGGCCGTGACCGGCGAGCTGCGCCTGGCCAACCGCGCCGACCTTGACGCCGCCGTCGCCGCCGCCCGGAAGGCTGCCGACAGCTGGGGTGACATCTCCCTGGCCAAGCGCACCGCCGTCTTGTTCAAGTTCCGCGAACTCGTCGCCGCCCACGTGGACGACCTCGCTGAACTAATCACGACCGAGCACGGCAAGGTCCTCTCCGACGCCAAGGGCGAAATCGGCCGCGGCCTGGAAGTCATCGAGTACGCCTGCGGCATCCCCACCCTGCTCAAGGGCGACTACTCGGACCAGGTCTCCACCGGTATCGACGTGTTCAACTTCCGCGAGCCCCTCGGCGTGGTCGCCGGCATCACCCCGTTCAACTTCCCGGTCATGGTGCCGCTGTGGATGGCCCCGATGGCGATCGCCACCGGCAACGCCTTCATCCTCAAGCCCTCCGAGCGCGACCCCTCCGCGTCCCTGCTGCTGGCCAAGCTCTGGAAGGAAGCCGGCCTGCCCGACGGCGTGTTCCAGGTCCTGCACGGCGACAAGGAAACCGTCGACGGGCTCCTGACCCACCCGGACGTGGACGGCATCTCCTTCGTCGGGTCCACCCCGATCGCGCAGTACGTCCACGAAACCGCCACCAAACACGGCAAGCGCGTCCAGGCCCTGGGCGGGGCGAAGAACCACGCCATCATCCTGCCCGACGCCGACCTGGACAACGCCGCCGACCACCTCGCTGCCGCCGCCTTCGGCTCCGCCGGCGAACGCTGCATGGCGATCTCCGTCGCCGTCGCCGTCGGGGACGCCGCCGACCTGCTGGTCAAGAAAGTCGAAGAACGCGCCCTGGCCGTGAAGGTCAACAACGGCACCGCCCCCGACGCCGAAATGGGCCCGGTCATCACCCCGGCCTCCAAGGAACGCATCGTACGGATCGTCACCGAAGCCGAGGCCGCCGGCGCCGCCATGGTGGTGGACGGCCGCGACCTGGTGGTCCCGGGCCACGAAGACGGCTTCTGGGTGGGGCCTACCGTGATCGACCACGTCAAGACCGAAATGACGGCTTACACGGAAGAGATCTTCGGACCCGTCCTCGTCGTGGTCCGCGTCGACACCCTCGAAGACGGCATCAAGCTGATCAACGCCAACCCCTACGGCAACGGCACCGCCATCTTCACCTCCTCCGGCGCCGCCGCCCGCAAGTTCCAGCGCTCCGTCACCGTCGGCATGATCGGCATCAACGTGCCCCTCCCGGTCCCCGTGGCCTACCACTCCTTCGGCGGCTGGAAAGCATCCCTCTTCGGCGACAAACACATCTACGGCCCCGAAGGCGTCTCCTTCTACACCCGCGGCAAAGTCGTCACCTCCCGCTGGCCCGAAACCCACCACGCCTCCGAAGCCTCCTACAACTTCCCGTCCAACTAACACCCAGAGAGACAACGCTGTCATGACTGAGAACAAGCTGATCATCGGCACGGCGCCGGACTCCTGGGGCGTCTGGTTTGCGGACGATCCGAAGCAGACCCCGTGGGAACGCTTCCTCGACGAAGTGGCCGAGTCCGGCTACAAGTGGATCGAACTTGGCCCGTACGGCTACCTTCCCACCGACCCGGCCCGCCTGGCGGAGGAACTCAAGCAGCGCGACCTGAAAGTCACAGCCGGCACCGTGTTCACCGCCTTCCACCGCGGCGTGGACCAGTGGGAGACCGCCTGGGAGCCGGCCCGCAAGGTCGCCGAACTCACCGCGGCAATGGGCGGCGGGCACATCGTGGTCATTCCGGCCATGTGGCGCGACGACGTCACCGGCGAGGCCGTGGAAAGCGGCACGCTAAGCGACAAGGCCTGGAGCGACCTGTTCGCCGGCCACAACCGCCTGGGCAAGACCCTGCTGGAGGACTTCGGCCTGAAGCAGCAGTTCCACTCCCACGCTGACTCCCACGTTGGCGCGCAGGAGGACATCGAAACGCTGCTGGGAGCTACCGATCCGCAGTACCTGAACCTCTGCCTGGACACCGGCCACGCGGAATACTGCGGCGCCTCCAGCCTGGAGCTCATCAAGAACTACCCTGACCGCATCGGCTACCTGCATTTGAAGCAGATCAATCCGGACATCCTCAGGCGAGTCAACGAGGAAAACATGACATGGGCCGCGGCCAACCTCGCCGGCGTCATGACCGAACCGCCGAGCGGGCTGCCCGACCTCCGCGCCGTCATCGAGGCCGTGGAAGCCCTGAACCGCCCCATCTTCGGGATCGTGGAACAGGACATGTACCCGGTGGCCTTCGACGTCCCGATGCCGATCGCCAAGCGCACCCGCAACTACCTGCTGACCTGCGGCTCCCGCACCGCCGTCAACTGACCTCTTCCTGCTAACGCCAAAAGGACCAAACAATGACTGAAACCCTCCGCGTCGCCGTCATCGGCGCCGGCCGCATGGGCGCCGACCACATCCAGCGCCTCAACAAGCGGATCCATGGCGCCGAAGTGGCCGCCGTCGTCGACGTCGACCTCGCCCGCGCCGAGGCCGCCGTCGAAGACATCCCCGGCGCAGTCGCCCTGGCCGACGCTGACGAAGCCCTCAACAACGGCGACGTCAACGCCGTTCTCATCGCCACCCCGGGCTTCCTGCATCAGGACATCCTGCTCAAGGCCATCGCCAGGGACATTCCGATCCTCTGCGAAAAGCCGCTGACCCCGGACGCCGAATCCTCCTGGAAGATTGTCGAAGCCGAAGTGGCGCTGGGCCACCAGCGCATCCAGGTGGGCTTCATGCGCCGCTTCGACGCCGAATACGCAGCGCTCCGCTCCATCATCCGCAACCATGAGCTGGGCGAACTGCTGATGCTGCACCACCAGCACCGCAACCCCAACACCCCTGAGGGCTTCACCAACGAGATGCTCATCAATGACTCCGTGGTCCACGAATTCGACGCCATCCGGTTCTTCACCGGCGAGGAAATCACCAGCATCCAGGTCCGGCTGGGCAAGCCCACCCGCAATGCTCCCAACGGCCAGCACGACCCCCAGCACGTCCTGATCGAGACCGAGTCCGGCGTCCTGGCGGACGTCGAGATCTACGTCAACGCCAAATTCGGTTACGAGGTGGCCACCCAGGCCTCCTTCGAGGACGGCATCGTCAGCATCGGCGGCGACAAGGGTCCCTACACCCGCAGTTCCGGCCGCTGGGGCGGCAGCGTCACCCCAGGCTTCGAAGAGCGTTTCGGCGCCGCGTACGACGTCGAAATCCAGTCATGGGTGGACGCTGCACTGAGGGGCGAAATCGGTGGCCCCTCCGCCTGGGACGGGTACGCCACCGCGGCATGCTGCGAGGCAGGCGTCGAGGCGCAGAAGAACGGCGAAAAGGTCGCCGTGAAGCTGGCTGCGAAGCCCGACCTCTACAAGTAGGACAGGAGAAGGGGACGGAGGGGAAAACGACCATACAGCAGCCCGGCAACCACCAGCGCGCCCTGCGGACCGCCACGATCATCTCCACCTTTGGCGGCCTGCTGTTTGGCTACGACACCGGCGTAATCAACGGCGCGCTGCCCTATATGCAGCAGGATCTGGGCCTCACCCCGCTGACCGAGGGCCTGGTGACCTCGTCCCTGTTGTTCGGCGCCGCGTTTGGCGCCCTGTTCGGCGGCCGCCTGGCAGACCGCAACGGCAGGCGCGGGATGATCATGGTCCTGGCAGTCGTCTTCCTGCTGGGCACCCTGGGCTGCACCTTCGCGCCGAACACCGAAGTGTTAATCGCCGCGCGGTTTATCCTGGGGCTTGCCGTGGGCGGGGCATCCGTTACCGTTCCGGTCTACCTGGCCGAGATATCGCCGCGCGACCGGCGCGGCCGGATCGTCACCCAGAACGAACTCATGATCGTCACCGGGCAGTTGCTGGCCTTCATTTTCAACGCCTACCTGGGCAACTCCTTCGGCGAATCGCACGGCATCTGGCGCTGGATGCTGGTCATCGCCACCCTGCCGGCCATCGCGCTGTGGATCGGGATGAACGTCATGCCCGAGAGTCCACGCTGGCTGGCCTCCACCCCGTTGAAGATCCGTGGGCTGGGCATGGGCGCGTCGGCCTTCCTGCTGTGGATCGTGAACTTCCTGATCGGCTTCGGCTTCCCGCAGCTGCTTGCGGCCATCGGGATCTCCAGCACGTTCTTCGTGTTCGCCGTGCTGGGTGTTGGCGCCATCGCCTTTGCCGCCAAATACGTGCCCGAGACCAAGGACAAAAGCCTGGAGGACCTGGAGCACTACTTAAAGAATGTGGCCGGCAGCAAGGCCGGGGCCGCCGCGGCGAAGGTTCCCTGACCGGACCAGCGCCCCGCTGCTCCTTGCAAAGCCCCTATGAGGATCCTCAAAGGGGCTCTGCTGTCCTATGCGCGCGCATGCAGCCCGGGCAGTGCGTCAACCAGCGGTGCGAGTTCCGGCATGGCCATCGCGCGGCCGAGGGCCCGCTCAAGCGTGGCATCGTGGACGGGCCGTGCTTCCTCAAGGAGGCTCAGGCCGGTGGGCGTCAGTTCCGTATAAATTCCACGGCGGTCGTCGTCGCACAGGATCCTGGTCAGGAGGCCGCGGTCCTCAAGCCGGTTCACCAGCCGGGTGGTGGCGCTGGGGCTGAGCGCCGTGGCACGCGCCAACTGCTGCATCCGCATGTGCCAGCCGTCCTGCCGGCTGAGGGCGTCCAGCACTGTGTACTCCACCACGGAGAGCTTCGACTCTGCCTGGAGGGAGCGCTCCAGCTCGCCTTCGATCAGCCCATGCAGGGCCGCCAGGGTGCGCCAGCCCTGGGCGCGGACCTCGACGGCGTCGTCCTTGATGCCCATGGTTGCTCCTTTACGAATTGGCCCGGCGGGAGAGCCCTCCGGCAGCCGCGGGTAGAGATAGTTGCTTGCGCGGCATATTTGCATGTGCAACAATAAATACCGCGCCTGCAACTATCTTAGGCGCCTTCCACTTCACGGAACAACCACACGTACAGCTCAAAGGAGCATTCGCATGCCTGTTGGCCTGATAGCACTCGCCCTGGGCGGGTTTGGCATAGGACTCACGGAATTCGTCATCGCCGGCCTCCTCCCGCAGGTGGCAACCGACTTTGGCGTCACCGAAGCGGAGGC
The DNA here is from genome assembly GCF_026723805.1 of Arthrobacter sp. FX8. NCBI lineage: Bacteria > Bacillati > Actinomycetota > Actinomycetes > Micrococcales > Micrococcaceae > Arthrobacter > Arthrobacter sp. FX8. The sequence continues at coordinate 222,064 of NZ_CP113505.1, forward strand.
CGGCTGGTTCATCTCCGGCTACGCACTCTCCGTGGTGGTGGGCGCGCTGGGCCTGACGGCAGCCGTGACGCGATTCCAGCGCAAGCCCGTACTGGCCGCACTGCTGGTCCTGTTCATTGCCGGAAACCTGCTTTCCGCCACTGCTGACGGTTACTGGCCAATGATGCTGGGCCGCGTTGTTGCCGCCCTCTCGCACGGCGCCTTCTTTGGCATCGGAGCAGTGGTGGCGGCCGGCATGGTCCCGCCCAGCAAGAAGGCAGGCGCCATCGCGCTCATGTTCACGGGACTGACCGCGGCCAACGTCCTTGGCGTGCCGTTCGGGACGTTGCTGGGCCAGGCGGCCGGCTGGCGTGCCACCTTCTGGGCCATCACGGTCATTGGCGTGGCTGCGCTCGCCGGCATCCTGGCCCTGGTTCCCAAGCCGGCCCGTGAAGCGGGGCAGGCGGGAAGCCTCCGCTCCGAGCTTCGGGCCTTCCGCTCCGGCCAGGTGTGGCTTTCCATCCTTGTGACCATCCTCGGCTTCGGCGGCATGTTCGGCGCGTTCACCTACATTGCGTACACCCTCACCGAGGTGTCCGGATTTGCGGCCTCCACCGTGCCATGGCTGCTCATTGTCTTCGGGGCGGGCCTCTTCGCCGGGAACACCCTTGGCGGCAAAGCCGCAGACCGCAACGTGGACCGGACGCTCCTGGTGGTGCTCGCCGCGCTGGCCGTGGTCATGGTGGTGTTCGCTCTGACGGCCGCCAGCCCTGTCCTGACGGTCATGTCGCTGGTCCTGATGGGCGGCTTCGGCTTCGCCACCGTGCCGGGCCTGCAAATGCGCGTGATGAAGTATGCCTCCGGGGCTCCCACCCTGGCCTCCGGCGCCAATATCGGTGCCTTCAATGTGGGCAACGCCCTGGGTGCCTGGCTGGGAGGGGTCACCATCACCGCAGGCCTCGGCTACACCTCACCCATCTGGGCGGGCGCCGTGATCACCGTTGCCGGCCTGGCCGTCATGGCGTTCGCCGCCGCCGCGGCCAAGCGGGAACGGCAGCTTGAAGGCCAGGTGCCGGTGCCTGTCGAGGAGCTGGCCAGCCGCTAGGCGGCGGGGTTCCTTAGGCACCGAACGGAAGCCGCGGGTCGATGTTTTGGGTCTCCCAGGTCTGACGCACCCAGCCATGGTGGGGATCGTCGCTGATCAGCCATTCCCGCACCGGGCCCGGACCTGCCATGACGTTGAGGTAGTAGAGGTCGTAGCCGGGCGCGGCCATCGCCGGGCCGTGCCAGCCGTAGGGGACCAGGACCACGTCGCCGGTGCGCACCTCGGCCGACACATCGATGGGCCGCTCATCGGAGGCGTAGACGCGCTGGTACCCGATGGCGTCGGCGTCTGGTGGCGCTGCCGAGCCGGACGCCACCTGGGTTTCGAAGTAGTAGATCTCTTCGAGCTGGGTCTCGCCGTCCTTTTCCTCGTCATGCTTGTGGGGAGGGTAGGAAGACCAGTTCCCTGCGGGGGTGAGGACCTCGCAGACGATGAACCGGTCGGCCTCCAGCGCTGCCGGGGTGCCGAAGTTGTGGACCTGGCGCGAGCAGTTGCCGGCGCCGCGCAGTTCCACGGGGGTCTCCGCGGCATGGACCAGCCGGGTGGGGTAGGAGGCTTTCGCGGGGGCCGTGGCCACTGCCACCCTGCCGCCGTCGGCGGATTTGATCCGCACGGCGCGTCCGGCGCCGGAATAAAGGACGTCGCTGGGCCCGGAGAAGACCGAGGGCCGGCCCGCCAGGGGATAGTCGGTGCCGTCAACCGTCACGGTGAAGGCCCCGTTGAGGGGCACCACGATCCGTTCCTCGTCCGCGGCGGAGAGTTCGACGGCGGCACCGGCCGGCACCGTGGCTACCTTCAGGCCGGTGTGCGCCCAGCCGTCCACGGCGAGGGAGGAGTCGGAGGTTCCGATCGAAATGTCCCATTTGCCGTCAGCGGCGGTGCCCCGGGGGTAAACCCAGTTGGTCATGGAGTTGGCTCCTTGGATTATCGCTGTACGAGAGTCATTTCAAAACTGTAGGAATCGGCGCGGTACACGTGGTGGCCCGTTTCCACGCGCCGCCCGGTGTCGTCGACGGCCGTACGTTCCATGGTGACCAGCGCGGATCCCGGCGTCGTGTCCAGCATGGAGGCCTGGTAGTCGTTGGCATTGACGGCGCCGATGCGCTGGTTGGCCAGGCGGAAGTTGACCCCGCCGCGCCGGAGGATCGAATACAGACCTTCAGCGGCGAGCATGGCCTCATCCATTTCCGCGATGTCGTCCCGAACCCAGTTCTCCATGAGGGCCAGCGGATTGCCGCCTACCTTCCGGAGCCGGGTGAAGTGATAGACCTTTGAGCCTGCCGGAAGCTGCAGTGTTGCCCGGGTGGCGTCGTCGGCTTCAACGTGGGAGAAGCTCAGGACTTCGGTGGTGGGTTTCTTGCCGTCGTTGGTGAGGTCGTCGTAGAGGCTGGAAAGCTCGAGCGGACGGCGCACCTGGCTGGAGACCACCTGGGTTCCCACGCCGCGTTTACGGACCAGGAGTCCGGAGCGGACCAGCTCGTCCATGGCCTTGCGCATGGTGGGCCGGGACAGGTTGAGCTGGGCGGCCAGGTCGATTTCGTTCTCCAGCCGGCTTCCGGGTTCCAGCACCCCGCTGTAGATGGCCGCTTCGATGCCCTGGACCACCTGGTGGTACAGGGGCACGGGAGAAGAGCGGTCGATGCTGAGTCCCAGATTGTTCGCCACGGTGCGTTCCCTCATGTTCATGTCTGCGCGTCCGCCCGACCGGCGCCTGCGCCAGTGGCGCACTGCCACCATATGTTCGCTTGATAGGACATACTCTTCTTCCACGATCGTAACAGGCGCTACTCCCGGGTCAAGGGAGGCAGGCAGAAGCAGGCGGGGTGGCAGGCTTCCGGTCCCCGGGAGAATTTGAGAGGCAACAAGGTCCGGCCAGCGTTGCGTTGCGTGGCCTAGGCTAACTCCATGATGTGGACTGGAAGGCGGCAGCCGTGAATTTCGCCGGAAGCCTTGGTCCCCGTCCCCGCAACCTCGAGGTCCAGGATCTGGCCAGCTTCGACCGCCTGGTGGCCGGCGGCGCAGTTAACCTGCATGGCTGGCACGCGCAGTCGCTGGACCTGCGGGGCCGGTCGGCCGCCCTGAAGAGCGTCACCGTCGAAGGTGCCATGTTCCTCGGCTGCCTGTTCGACGACGGCATGGAAGGCAACCTGCGCAGCCGCGGTGCCCTGATTTTTCCCCGGCTGGAAGGCGTCCCCTTCGACCCCTACCGGGCATCGCTGTACTCCCCGGCTGAACTGTATGCCGGACTGGCATCGTCTCCCTACGAGGAACTGCCGGACGCCCGCATCTACCACTGGAGCATCCAGTCCGGCCAGCGGCGCCGCGTGGATGCGACCCTGGCCTCTGCCCTGCACGACCATGCCATCGGGGACGCGCTGGAAGAGCTGACGGGGTCGGCGGCCTGGACCCGCCGCTCCATCGTCGGGGTCATGGGCGGCCATGCTGCGCCGCGCGGCAGCCTGGAGTTCGCGGAGGCGGCGCGGCTGGGCAGGCTCCTGGCCCTCCAGGGGTATTCGGTGGCTACCGGCGGCGGGCCCGGCGCCATGGAGGCGGCCAACCTGGGCGCTTACCTGAGCCAGGCGTCCGACGGCGACCTGGACGCAGCGCTAGGCACGCTTGCCGCGGTCCCCGGTTTCCGTCCCTCGGTGTCGGCGTGGGCACGCGCGGCGGCGGCCGTCGTCGAACGCCATCCGGGCGGGACTGCATCCCTGGGGATCCCCACCTGGTTCTACGGGCACGAACCGCCCAACTACTTTGCCACGCACATCGCCAAATACTTCGCCAACGCCATCCGGGAGGCCATCCTGCTGGAACTGTGCCACGGCGGAATCGTCTTCCTGCCCGGAGCAGCCGGGACCGTCCAGGAGATCTTCCAGGACGCCTGCGAAAACTACTATGGCGCCCGCGAGAAAGTGGCGCCCATGGTGCTGGTGGGGCGGCGCCACTGGGAGCAGGAGTACCCGGCCTGGCCCATGCTGCGCAGCCTGGCCGCCGGGCGGCCCATGGCGGACTACATTCACCTGGTGGATACGGTGGATCAGGCCGTGGAGGTCCTCCGGGGCTGAGCCCTATCCGACCGCCGTGCCGAAGAGCAGGCCCAGCAGGTAGGTGATGCCGGCGGCGCCGAGGCCGATGGCGAGCTGGCGCAGGCCGCGGGTCAGCGGGGAGGTGCCGGACAGCAGGCCGACGGCGGCACCGGTGGCCAGCAGGGCGATGCCCACCAGCACCCCGGCCACCACCAATGCGGCGACCCCGGTCAGGCCGAACAGGAACGGCAGGATGGGCACGATGGCGCCGGAGGCGAAGAAGCAGAAGCTGGACAGCGCCGCACCCCAGGCCGTCCCCACGGCCTCGTGCTGGTCCTCTTCCTCCGGCAGGTCCGGCTGCAGGGACAGGCTGGGGTCGCAGTCGCAGGACAGCAGCCCCATGCGCTCGGCCACCCGGTGTTCCGCCGCCTCGCGGGACATCCCGCGGGCCAGGTACACCAGGAGGAGTTCGTTGTGTTCAAGGTCCAGCTGGGGCGCGGCCGCCAGCGTGATCTGCGTGGGGCGGGTGGCCGCCAGCAGCTCGCGCTGGGAACGCACGGAGATGAATTCCCCGGCGCCCATGGACATGGCACCGGCCAGCAGCCCGGCGATGCCGCTCAGCAGCACCACGGTGCTGGCCACGCCGGACGCCGCCATGCCCATCACCAGGGAGAGGTTGCTGACCAGGCCGTCGTTCGCGCCGAAGACCGCTGCCCGGAACGTGCCGGCCAGGCGGTTGCGGCCGCGGGTGGCCAGGCCGCGCACCACTTCCTCATGGATCTGCTCATCGGCAGCCATGGCCGGAGTGGCGTTGGGGTCCTTGGCGTAGGGGAGCGGCCCTCGGCGCGCTGGGCGAGGGCCAGCACAAACACCGAGCCAAAGTGCCGCGCCAGGAACCCCAGGAACCGGCTTCGCGCCGAGGCCCTCTTTGGTTTGCCCGCGTGCTCTCCCAGGAGGGCCAGCCAGTGGGCCTCGTGCCGGCCTTCGGCCTCGGCCAGGGCCAGGAGGATGTCCCGTTCCTCCCCCTCGCGGTTCTGGGCGAGGTCCCGGTAGACGGCTGCTTCCGCGCGCTCGTCCGCCAGGTATTGGCGCCACCGTTTGATGTTCGACGGCGAGGGCTGGCTTTGCGGGGTGCCGGCGGCCTCCGGGTGCGGGGTCCGGGAATTGGACCCGACGTTGTTGGACTGGGCGTGCTGCGACACTGGTAACTCCTGGGCTGGAAAGGGCATGTTTATCGCGCCTTTGCCTTGCCAGCGTACTGCGTATTTCCGCGGTTTTTTGGCTGGCAAACCTCGCTGGGAAGTTTCGGGTTGCCTTAAAACCGGGGCCGATACCGCCCCCGTTGGCCACTCTTCCGGGCGCCGCCACGACTATTGACCCGTCCGCCCGGCGGGTGCTGTGATGAAGGTGTGGCGCAGCCTGCGCCCTACCCTAAAGAGCACGTCAGGCGAATAACGGAGGTTGAATCATGAGCACCACCGGACAGCACCCGGACATGCCGCACCTGGACGCCGTGGAAGCGGACCCCGCCTACGATTACGCCGAGGATGCACCGGTAGACGATGCGGACGCGGAGGACGGGGTCCTTGATGAAGGGGAACCGGTGGTCCAGCCGCCACCGATAGTCATCGACGCCGAGGACCGCGAGGTCCCGCTGGATGACGACGAGCCCCGCGACACTGAGGGGTAGGGACCCAGGAGGGTAGGACTTACGACGGCGGCGCCTCCTTGCGCGTGAATGCGAAAGGAGGCGCCGCCGTCGTGCTTAATGCTTGGTCAGGTCAGCGGCCGGCGAGGACTTCCTCGGGCGCTTCTTCCGGCTCCTGGCCGGCAACACGAAGCTGCCAGGCACGCATGACGGCGGGGTCCGTGGGGCGGGTGAGCAGCGAAGCCGTGATGTAGACAACCGCGGAGGCGATCAGGCCGTAGTAGATGGGCTCGTTGGCGTATATCCCGTCCAGCGGGGCGTTGGCGTTCACTTCCAGGATGATCATGGTGCCGAGGGTGATGACCGAACCGACAGCCATGGACGCGGCGGCAGCCACGCCGGTGCCTCGCTTCCACACCAGGCCGCCCAGGATGGCCACCAGCAGGCCGCCCACCAGGATGTCGTAGGCAATGGTCAGGGCCGCTACCACGTCCTTGGTGATGATGGCGATGACGATGGCCACAATGCCCAGCGCCAGGACCCAGATGCGGTTGGCCTTGACGTCGTGCTCCGGGTTTTCGGTGTCGCCGGTGTTGACGTCCTTGCCGAACCAGCCGGCAACGAACGGCAGGACGTCGGCACGGGCAACGGTGGCGGCGGCGATGAGGGCGCCGGACGCGGTGGACATCATGGCAGCCACGGCGGCGGCCAGGACCAGTCCCCCGATGCCGACGGGGAGCAGGTTCTGGGCCACCTCGGCGTAGACGTCGTCCTTCGCCGCGATCTTGACGTTGGCCAGGGCCACGTTGGCGGCCATGCCGATCAGCGCACCGGCCACGCCGTAGAGGATGCAGTAGATGCCGGCGGTGGCGCCGCCCCAACGGGCCACCCTTGGGGTCTTGGCGGTGAACACGCGCTGCCAGATGTCCTGGCCGATCAGCAGGCCCAGGGTGTAGACGACGAAGTAGGTGATGATCGTCTGGACGCCGATGCCGTCCATCTGGAAGAAGCTGGCATCCACGCGGCTGCGGATCCCGTCGAGGCCGCCCGCGGCGTTCAGGGTGAAGGGGAGCATGAGGAAGAAGATGCCCACCGTCTTGATCACGAACTGGACCTGGTCCGCAAGGGTGATGGACCACATGCCGCCGATGGTGGAGTACACCAGGACGATCGCGCCGCCGATGGCGATGGCCAGCGCCCGGTCCAGGTTGAACAGCACGACGAAGATGGTGGCATAGGCGCCGGTTGACGTGGCGCAGAGCATCAACGTGTACGCGAGCATGACGATGCCGGAGGCTTGGGTGGCCTTGCTCCCGTAGCGGAGGGTGAGCATCTGGGACACGGTGTAGATCTTCAGTTTCTGGATGGTCCCGGCGAAGAGAAGGCTCAGCAGCAGGACGCCGGCGCCAATGGCCACCACCAGCCACATGCCGGAGATGCCGAACTTGTAGCCAAGGCCCACGCCGCCCACCGTGGACGCCCCGCCGAGGACGACGGCGGCCATGGTCCCGGTGTACAGGAACGGTCCCAGGCGACGGCCGGCAACGAGGAAGTCGCTGTTGTTCCTGGTGCGGGATTTGCCCCACCAGCCGAAGGCCAGCATTGCGAGCAGATACACCACCACGATGGCGATGTTGATGGCACTTGCATCCATAGTTGGCTCCTTGGAGCTGTGGGCCGGGTGTGGTGCCGGGGGCGACGGCGCCCGGCACCGCCGCGGACGAACGGAGAGGGGTTCCTGGTATTGCCTTATAGGCAACAGGAGTTTCCAAAGACTAGAGTGTGACGGCTGCAACAGTCAAGGATCGGAACGCCGGTGCCGCTCCCGTGTGGCATGCGCGTGTCACAAAAGCGCCGCAGATTAGTATGGCTCGAGAGTGGAGCCGGACTGCCGGCCATGAAAGGTTCGTAGATGAAGGCACTGCCAGTTGAGCCCAGTAACGTCCCTGTTGCCATCGGCTCAAGGATCCGGGCCGCCCGGCAGTCCCAGCGGCTCACCATCGAGCAGGTTGCCGATGCCACCGGCCTGACAAAGGGTTTCCTCAGCAGGGTGGAGCGGGACCTGACCTCACCGTCGGTGGCCTCACTGGTGACGCTCTGCCAGGTCCTGTCCATTTCCATTGGCGACCTTTTTGCGGCACCCGAGACCCACTTGACCAAGCGGAACGACGGCCCCCGGATCTCGCTCGGCGGCCAGGGCATCGTGGAGCGGCTCCTGACGGCGCGCTCGGAGCGCAGGGTCCAGATCATCCAGGCCGTGATCGAGCCGCACGGCCGCGGCGAGTCCGAGCTCTATGCGGTGGACTGCGACGTGGATGTGCTGCATGTGATCAAGGGGTCCATCAAGCTGATCCTCACCAACGAGGAATACGACCTGAGCACCGGCGACACCGTAACCTTTCCCGGCCGCGAACCCCATACCTGGGTCAACCCCACGGACAAGCCCGTAGAGGTGCTCTGGGTCCTGGTGCCCGCCGCCAGCCGCTGACTTGTCCTCGGGGTTCGGGGGTAGGTTTGGTAAACACCTGATGCTCTAGGGGAAACAGGAGTGTATGATTGCAGTCACACCTGTCCCTTACCTCCTCGAAGGAGAGGCCTCCATTGGAAGAGCTGCGCATTGAAGCCAACGGCAACCTTGGCCCCATCGATTCATCCCGGATTCCCCGCTATGCCGGAGCTGCCACCTATGCCCGTCTTCCCCGCCTGGACCAGGTGGCCAAGGCTGACGTGACCGTGGTGGGGGTGCCGTTCGATTCAGGTGTTTCCTACCGCCCCGGGGCCCGTTTCGGCGCCAACCATGTCCGCGAGGCCAGCCGGCTGCTGCGTCCCTACAATCCCGCCTGGGATGTCAGCCCGTTCGAGAACATCCAGGTGGCCGACGCCGGCGACATGGCCGTCAACCCGTTCCACATCAACGAAGCCATCGAAACCATCCAGCAGAACGCGCTGGACCTCACCGCCGCCGGGAGCAAGCTGTTGACCCTGGGCGGGGACCACACCATCGCGCTGCCGCTGCTGCGGGCCGCTGCCGAGCGCGCCGGCGGGCCCATCGCCATGCTCCACTTCGATGCCCACTTGGACACCTGGGACACCTACTTCGGCGCCGAATACACCCATGGCACGCCCTTCCGCCGCGCGGTGGAGGAAGGCATCCTGGACACCGAAGCCATCAGCCACATCGGCACCCGCGGCCCGCTCTACGGCAAGAAGGATCTCGACGACGACCACCGCTTTGGGTTTGGCATTGTCACTTCAGCGGACGTCTACTACCAGGGCGTGCTGGAAACCGTCGCCAAGGTCCGCGACCGGATCGGCAACCGCCCGCTCTACATCTCGGTGGACATTGACGTCCTGGATCCGGCACACGCACCGGGCACCGGCACGCCGGAAGCAGGTGGCATCACCAGCCGCGAACTCCTGGAGATCATCCGCGGCTTCCGCGGCATGAACCTGGTGGGGGCCGACGTCGTTGAAGTAGCGCCCGCCTACGACCATGCCGAAATTACCGGTGTTGCCGCCAGCCACGTGGCGTACGAACTGGTGACCCTCATGGCGGACAATGCCGTTCCCGGGAGCCGCTTCGGAGCCGAAACGGGCTACCAGGCGCAGGCCCTGGGCCAGGAGGCCCGCCGTCCCGCCGGCTTCGCCGCGGCCACCAAGGAGTAGGGCCGTGACCGAACTGGCGGCACCCGCCCCCGCGGAGGGAAGGGGTGCCCGCAATGGCGGGGACCTCGTCGTCGAGACCCTCGAAGCGTTGGGTGCCAAGACGGTGTTCGGCATCCCGGGGCAGCATGCCCTGGGACTGTTCGACGCGATGGGACGCGGCAACCTGCACTTCGTCTCCTCCCGGATCGAGAACAACAGCGCCTTTGCCGCGGACGGCTACTCCCGCGCCACCGGGGAAGTGGGTGTGCTGTTCCTGTCCACCGGCCCCGGCGCGCTGACGTCCCTGGCCGGCCTGCAGGAGGCCTACGCCACGGGCGTGCCCATGGTGGTGGTGGCCAGCCAGATTCCCCTGGAGGGGCTGGGTGCCAGGCGCAAGGGCATGCTGCACCAGCTTGATGACCAGAAGGCGTCGGCGGCGAACGTGACCAAGAGTCAGCGGCTGATCCAGCATGCCTCGGGCATCCCGTCCGCCATCCAGGACGCCTGGACCGAGGCCATCTCCTCGCCGCAGGGCCCGGTCTGGCTGGAGATTCCGCAAAACGTGCTGCTGGATCCCATCATGGTGCCTCCAGTGGAGGATGCCTTGGCGGAGGCAGCGGACAACCCGCCGCGGATCGAACTGGTGCGGGAGGCCGTGAAGTGGCTGGAAGCAGCCAGGCGCCCGGCAATCATTGCAGGAGGCGGCACCCGCCGCGGCAAGGCGGAGAAGTCCCTGCTGTCCATCGCGGAGAAACTCCGCGCTCCCGTGATTTGCACGCCGGGCGGCAATGGCGCGTTCCCCTGGAACCACGAGTTGTCCCTCCAGGCCTGGATCGAGGACCGCTACATGACCGACGTCCTGGAGGACGCCGACGTCCTGGTGGTGATCGGCTCCTCGCTGGGCGAGGTGACGTCCAACTACTTCACGTTCGAACCACGCGGGCGGATCATCCAGATCGACGCCGAACCGCGGGTGCTGGAATCCAACCGGCCTGGCCTTGGCATCCGTGCCGACGCCGGGCAGGCGCTCGCAGCTCTTGATGAAGCACTGCAGCCCGGCAGGGCCGCGGCCCCGGACTGGCATGGCGCCACGCCGGAGTCGCTGGTGCAGGAATCGCTCGCCAAGGTCCGTGCCCGGCTGGAATCCCAGGACCTGGGCAAGGAACTGAAGTTCATGGCCGACATCCGCGAGGCCGTGCCGGCGGACATGCAGACCTTCTGGGACATGACCATCGCCGCCTACTGGGGCTGGTCCTGCTGGGACGCGCGGCAGGGGCAGTTCCACTCAGCCCAGGGCGCCGGCGGCCTGGGCTTCGCGTTTCCCGGCGCCATTGGAGCGGCCGTGGGATTGGAAACCCAGGGGAGGCCGGGCCGGGTACTCTCCGTGTCCGGCGATGGCTCCTCGATGTATTCCATCGCCGAACTGGCTACGGCGAAACAGCACAACGTGCCGGTCACCTGGCTGATCGTGGACGACGGCGGCTACGGCATCCTGCGTGAATACATGGTGGGTGCCTTCGGCAAGGCAACCGCTACCGAACTGGCCCGCCCGGACTTCGTCAGGCTTGCCGAGTCCTTCGGCATTCCCGCCACCCGGGTTGCCCCGGAGGATGTGGGGGACGCGCTGAAGGCGGGCTTCGCCGGGGACGGGCCCAACGTCGTCGTGGTTGAGACGCTTTTAAAGATGTTCGGGCCCACCCACCTGGGCGACTGATGTAGCCAATAACGCTCACACGCTCCCTCACTTCTGCCACAACGGCTGAAGTGGGGGAGCGTGTGTGTTTAAGGGCCAGCGGCAACAACTTCGTTTCCCTAAGCAACCTTTTCCTGATACAGTTGCTTGCAGCAACTAATTCTTTAGGGAGGATCATGTCTGTCGCACCGGCCACTGCAGCCGACCTCGTCAGCAACATCTATGACCTCCAGCGCGCATTGCGCTGCGTCACCATGATCAACATCAAGGGCCAGGACACGGGCATCGCCCTCCAGGGCGTGCTCAAGTTCATCGGCGAAGGCGAGACCCGTGCCGCGCACCTGGCTGAGCGGCTGGGGGTCAGCCCTCCGGTGCTGAGCCGGCATGTGGCGGAGCTGGCGGACGCGGGCCTGGTGGTCCGCACCCCGGATCCGGACGACGGCCGGGCCCAGCTGTTGGCACTCTCCCCGCGCGGCAAGGAAAAGCTTGCGGAGTTGGTGCGGCACCGGGCGGAGACCCTGCAGGCCTACCTCGCCGACTGGAACGAGGACGACGCCGTGGCAACAGCCGCGATGCTGAGCAAGCTCACCACATCCCTGAAGAATTCCATCCGGGCAAGGGCGGCCGGAACCACCATTGAACACGAAACGCAGGAGTCCATTAATGGCTAACGTCACCGCCGCCGCGGACCAGGAACAGGAGCGCCAGCGCCAACGCAGCGCCAAACAGGAGTCGCGGCAATCCAAGCGCCACGAACCCGGCGCACCCATGAACCACCGGCAGATCATGGAGGCCCTGACCGGTCTCCTCGCTGCCTTCTTTACCGCAATCCTCAGCAGCACCATCGTGGCCAACGCGCTGCCCACCATCATGTCCGAGCTCAAGGGCACCCAGACGGACTTCGCGTGGGTCATCACAGCCGCGCTGCTGGCCAACGCAGCAACCACCCCCATCTGGGGCAAGCTCGCCGACCTCTTCGACAAAAAGGTCCTGGTCCAGCTCAGCATCGTGATTTTCGTGGCCGGCTCGGTGATGGCAGGCTTCTCCGAAAACATCCCGTTCCTGCTCACCGCCCGCGTGATCCAGGGCATCGCCATGGGTGGGCTGACTGCCCTGGCCCAGGCGATCATCGGCTCCATCATTCCGCCGCGTGAACGCGGCAAGTACTCCGGCTACATGGGTGCCGTCATGGCCGTCGGTACCGCCGGCGGACCGCTGCTGGGCGGCTTCATCGTGGACAGCTCGCTTGGCTGGCGCTGGACGTTCTTCGTCTGCGTGCCGCTCGCCGTCGTCGCCCTGATCCTGCTCCAGGTCACGCTCAAGGTTCCGCACATCAAGCGCCCGGCCAAGATCGACTGGCTCGGTGCCATCCTGCTCACCTCCGGCGTCAGCCTGCTCCTGGTCTGGGTCTCCTTCGCAGGCAAAGCCGACTACTACGACTGGTGGTCCTGGCAGACCGCGGTAATGGTGGGCGGCGGCGTCCTCCTGCTCGCACTGCTGGTCCTGGTTGAATCCAAGGTCTCGCAGCCGATCATCCCGCTGAAGATCATCTCCGAACGCACCACCGCGCTGGCCATCGTGGCATCCGTTGCCGTGGGCGTGGCCATGTTCGGCTCCTCCACCTTCCTGGGCCAGTACTACCAGGTGGCCCGCGGCGCCACGCCCACCGAGGCGGGCCTGCTGACCCTGCCCATGATCGCCGGCAACCTGGTCGGTTCCGTCCTGTCCGGCCAGCTGATCAGCCGCTACGGCAAGTGGAAGCGCTTCCTGATCGGCGGCACCGTCCTGCTGATCGGCGGCTTGGCGCTAGCCGGAACCATGGACCACACCACCGAACTCTGGCTGACCGGCCTTTATACCGGCATCTTCGGCATCGGCCTGGGCATGCTGATGCAGAACCTGGTCCTCGCCGTGCAGAACACGGTCCAGGCCAAGGACATCGGTTCCGCGAGTGCCTCCGTCGCGTTCTTCCGCTCGGTGGGCGGCGCCATCGGCGTGTCCGTCCTGGGCGCCGTCATGGCCAACCACGTCAAGGACCTGGCCACCGATGGACTGTCGAAGCTGGGCATCCAGGCTTCCGGCAACAGCGGCGCCAGCATGGACCTCAAGGACCTGCCCGCACCGGTCGCGGACATCATGCGGGCGGCCTACGGTGACGCGACTGCCGGCATCTTCATGATTTCCGCGGTCGTGAGCGCGGTTGCCCTCATCGCCGTGATCTTCATCAAGGAGGTGCCGCTGCGCAGGACCGTGGACATCACCCCCGAGGCCACACTGCAGGCCAACGCCGCCGGCGAAGCCGGAATGACCGCCATGACCGGCCAGCTGCCCGTGGTCCCGCCGGCCGGGAACGCCCCCGGGAACGGACTGCCCGCAAGGAGTGCCACACCTGCAGGGCTGGGTTCAGCGCCGGCCAAGATGTACGACGGCGGTGCTGCCGCTGCTGCCGCGGCGTCCGGGCGGGTGGCCACGGAGGACTTCGAGGAAGTCTTCGCCAGGAGCTTCCGTTCCGAAGGGCTGGACCTGCGCTCTGCCGACACGATGGACAAGGCTGCCGACGCGGTGGCCAGCGCCGCCGCCACCCTGCAGAAACTGCAGGACACCCAGCACCTGCTGGCCCGCCAGCAGGCGGAACTGGGCGGCCTGGTGCTGGACATCCAGGAACAGCTGCGCTCCCAGCAGGACGTGGCGGCCAGGCAGGCGGCCACCGCGGCAGAGCTCAGCAGGATGCAGCGCAAGCTCCTGAAGGAGCGAAAGATCCAGGCAGCGGCCGCGCTGTACCTGGCAGGGCGCGGGAAGCACAGTGCCGCAGCGCCTGACGCACCGTCAGCCGATGCCCTGTCAGCCGAGGCTCCGTCCGCCGGGGCTCCGTCCGCCGGGGCCGGCTCCTAGCAGCGCCTGGCAGGCGATCGACAGCAGGGCGCGGCCCCCGCACCGGCAACACCAACGCCGCAGCCCGCACTGGGAAGACACTTCCCGGTGCGGGCTGCGGCTTCTACTGCGGACTGCGGGGAATGCCGCTGCCCATGGTGCCCCCGTAGACTGGCCCTCCACCAGTGGCTCCGGCCGGAAAACCTGCTTCCAAGGGGACCCAATGTCGGTGGGCATCACTAGAGTTGAGTCCATGCTCCTCACCCTTATACGGCGCTACTCCAAACCGTATTTGCCGTACATCCTGGCTGTCCTCGTTTTCCAGCTCGCGTCCACCATTGCCGCCCTGTATCTGCCCAGCCTGAATGCGCAGATCATAGACGAAGGGGTGGCCCGCGGAGACACCGATTTCATTTGGCGCACCGGTGCAGTGATGCTCCTGGTGGCCTTCGCCCAGATAGCTGCGGCCATCGCCGGCGTCTACTTCGGCTCCAGGACGGCCATGGCGGTGGGCCGCGACCTGCGCCGCGCGGTGTTCCGCAAAGTCACCAGCTTCTCCGCCAAGGACGTCAACGCGTTCGGCGCTCCCACGCTCATCACCCGCGGCACCAACGATGTCCAGCAGGTGCAGATGCTCCTGCTGATGGCGCTGAACTTCATGGTCGCCACCCCCATCATGTGCATCGGCGGCATCATCATGGCGCTGCGTGAGGACATCAACCTCTCCTGGCTGGTGTGGGTGTCCGTCCCGCTGCTGGCCATGGTGGTGGGGTACCTGGTGGTCCGCCTCATGCCGCTGTTCCGCTCCATGCAGCGGAAGATCGACCGGATCAACGCCGTCCTGCGCGAACAGATCATCGGTATCCGCGTGGTCCGGGCCTTCGTCCGCGAACCGTATGAGACGGACCGGTTCGGTGGCGCCAACAAGGAACTCACGGACGTCTCCCTCCGCATCGGCGCCCTGTTCGTCCTGATGTTCCCGGCCATCAGCATGATCCTGCATCTGTCCACTGCCGCTGTGCTGTGGTTTGGCGGGCAGCGGGTGGACGCCGGTGCCATGCAGGTGGGGTCGCTGACCGCATTCCTGCAGTACCTGCTGCAGATCCTGATGGCCGTCATGATGGGCACGTTCATGGCAATGATGATCCCGCGCGCCTCAGTCTGTGCTGACCGCATCGGCGAGGTGCTCGGCGTCGAACCTTCCATCCACGACCCCGAGCGTCCCGAAGCCCCGGCCTCCCTGCAAGGCGTGGTTGAGTACCGCAACGTCACGTTTGCCTACCCGGGAGCCGAGTCCCCGGTGCTCAGCAACATCAGCTTCACTGCACGCCCCGGCCAGACCATCGCCATCATTGGGTCAACCGGTGCCGGCAAAACGTCCCTCCTTTCCCTCCTGCCGCGGTTGTACGACGCCGCAGAAGGCCAGGTGCTGATGGACGGCGTCCCGGTGGACAGGCTGGACCGCGCGGAGATCACCAAACGCGTCGCCCTGGTGCCGCAGCGTCCCTACCTGTTCTCCGGCACCATCGGGCACAACCTCCGGTTCGGCAAGACCGAGGCGACCGACCAGGAACTGTGGGATGCGCTCCGGACAGCCGAGGGTGAATCATTTGTCCGGGAAAAGAAGAACGGACTCGATTCCCGGATCTCGCAGGGCGGCACCAACGTCTCCGGCGGCCAGCGCCAGCGCCTGTGCATCGCCCGCGCGCTGGTGACCAAACCGCGCGTCTACCTGTTTGACGACTCCTTCTCCGCCCTGGACGTTGCCACCGACGCCCGGCTCCGTGCCGCCCTCAAACGCACCACCTCGGACGCCACGGTGATCATCGTGGCCCAGCGGATCTCCACCATTACCGAGGCTGACCAGATCCTGGTCCTGGACAACGGGCGGATCGTTGACCGTGGAACCCATGAGGAACTGTTGGAAACCTCACCCACCTACCAGGAAATCGTCGAATCCCAGCTGAGTGTGGAGGAAGTGGCATGAGCCCGCGCAAGAAGGACTCCAGTCCCGTGGAAGAGACGCCAATGTCCGTCCAGCCGCCCGCGGGGGAGGCACAACCGGGCGCAGGGCAGCCGGAGGATGACGACTACGTCGAAGAGGAGTTCCAGCCCACCGAAGCCGACGGCGGCATGTTCGGTGCCATGCCGGCCAAGAAAGCCGAGCATTTCTGGCCGTCTGCCAAACGTCTCATGGGGCTGCTGAAGCCCGAAGCGCTGGGCATATATGCCGTGGTGGGCCTGGTGGTCATCTCCGTGGTCCTCAACGTCATCGCCCCCAAGATCCTGGGCCAGGCCATGGACGTGATCTTCGCCGGGGTGGTTGGCAAACAACTTCCCGCCGGGGCCAGCAAGGAGCAGTTCGTTGCCGGCCTGCGGCAGCAGGGGCAGGACAACTTTGCGGACATGGTGGCCCGCATGGAACTTGTGCCCGGCACCGGCATCAACTTCGACAAGCTCACCATGCTCATCGCCATCGTGCTGCTCATGTACTTCGTGGCGAACATCTTCATGTGGCTGCAGGGGTACGTGCTGAACCGGATCGTCATGAAGGTCATCCGGCGGCTGCGCGATGACACCGAGGCCAAGCTGAACCGGCTTCCCCTGAACTACTTCGACACCCGGCAGCGCGGCGACGTGCTGTCCCGGGTGACCAACGACGTCGACAACATCCAGCAGGCACTCCAGCAGGCCTTCGCCCAACTGGTCAATTCCGTGCTGAGCGTGGTGGGCATCGTGATCATGATGTTCATCGTCTCCTGGCAGTTGGCCCTGATTGCCCTGATCGCGCTTCCGCTGTCCGGGGTGGCCGCTGGCCTGATCGGAGTCCGGAGCCAGAAGCTCTTTGCTGCCCAGTGGAAGAACACCGGGTCATTGAACGGCCAGATCGAGGAGTCCTTTTCCGGGCACGACCTGGTCCGCGTCTTCGGCCGCGATGCGGACATGCTGGCCCGGTTCGAGGAACGCAACGAGGCCCTTTACAAGGCAAGCTTTGGGGCGCAGTTCGTGTCCGGAATCATCTTCCCCGTCATGCAGTTCGTCTCCTACTTGAGCTACGTGGGCATCGCAGTGGTGGGCGGCCTGCGGGTGGCATCCGGCGCCATGTCCCTGGGTGATGCCACCGCGTTCATCCAGTACTCCCGTGAGTTCACCCAGCCCCTGGGCCAGATGGCGGGCATGGCCAACATGCTGCAGTCCGGCGTGGCATCCTCCGAGCGCGTCTTCGAATTCCTGGACGCCGACGAACAGGACGCCGAGACCGCCACCGAACACCTGCCGCCGAAGACCGACGGGCATGTGGACTTCCGGAACGTCACCTTCAGCTACACCCCGGACAAGCCGCTCATCGAGAACCTGTCCTTCACGGCAGAGCCCGGCAACACAGTGGCGATTGTGGGGCCCACGGGCGCCGGCAAGACCACGCTGGTGAACCTGGTTATGCGGTTCTACGAGCTCAACGCCGGCTCCATCATGCTCGACGGCGTGGACATTACGCACCTCAGCCGCTCCGAGCTGCGCTCCAAAGTGGGTATGGTCCTCCAGGACGCGTGGCTGTTCGGCGGCTCCATCTACGACAACATCCGCTACGGCAACCTCAACGCCACGCACGAGCAGGTGATGGCCGCCGCGAAGGCCACCTTCGTGGACCGCTTCGTGCGGGCGCTGCCCGAGGGCTACAACACCGTGATTGACGAGGAGGGCAACAACGTCAGCGCCGGCGAGAAACAGCTCATCACCATCGCCCGTGCTTTCGTGGCGAACCCCTCGCTGCTGATCCTGGACGAGGCCACCAGTTCCGTGGACACCCGCACCGAACTCCTGGTGCAGAAGGCCATGGCCGCGTTGCGCTCGGACCGCACGAGCTTCGTCATCGCCCACCGGCTCTCCACCATCCGCGATGCCGATACCATCCTGGTCATGGAAAACGGACAAATCGTGGAACAGGGCAACCACCAGCTGCTGCTCGATGCCCGGGGCGCCTACCACCGCCTCTACATGTCACAGTTCGCGGGTGCAGATGCCGGAGAAGTACCGGTGGACGATTCGACGGCGGTGCGCAGCTGAGCGCCCAGCAGGCCGAGGCAGCCCAGCAGCTGCAGCGGCAGGAAGACGGACGGGAGGCCGCGGAAGGGGCCGGGCCGGACGGCGGTAAGCGCATTGAGGTCCTGGTGCCGATGCGCTGGGGAGACATGGACGCCTACGGCCATATCAACAATGTCCAGATCGTCAGGATGCTGGAGGAGGCAAGGATCGCCGCCTTCGGGCCGCCCCGGGGCGCGGGTCTGCCCGGTGTGGAGCCGCCGGTATCGCTGTTCAACGACGTTCCGGCCGGAACCATGGCGCTGGTGGTGGATCACAGGATCCGCTACGTCCGGACGCTGGAGTACCGCAACATTCCGGCGGTGGTGCAGCTCTGGATCGGCGCCGTCAAGGGAGCCAGCTTCGATATCCACTACCTGCTCCAGGACCCCGTCACCCGCGAGGACTGCGTGAAGGCGAGCAGCCACCTGGCGTTCGTGGACGAAACGACCGGCCGGGTGCAGAGACTCAGCCAGGAACAAAAGGAACGGATGGCCCCCTACAGGCAGTAAGCCTCTGGACAGGGCCGGTCTGGACACACTGGACTGGAACAACCAGCGAACGGTGAAAGGAAGCCCCGATGGCTAAAAACAAGATGGCCAAGAACAAGACCCATGGCCGCCGGAACAAGAAGACATGGAAGGAAATGTCCCCATCCGGCAGGGCGGGCATCATCCTTACCGCGATCATGCAGGTGTCCCTGCTGGTTGCCGCCCAACGGGACATCTCGCGCAGGCCCGCCGAGCTGATTAACGGCCCAAAGGCTGTTTGGCGGGCGGCCTCGTTCATCAATTTCATCGGCCCCATGGGGTACTTCGTCTTCGGCAGGAAGCGGCCCGCCACCGGCATTTAGCCCGGCATGGCGGATGGGCGGCCGGACGGTTTGGAGCGGCCGCCCAGCTTGACCCTGTAAATTTGGAGGCATGACCCCCACTGCCACTGTTGCCATGACCCGCGCCCTCGGCATCTCCAAGGAGATCGAGGATGCGGCGTGGTTCGTGCTGGGGCCCGGTCTCCAAGGCAAGGCTTCACCCCTGGACGGCCGCACCCGGACCTGGTCGGTTCCGGCGGCCGCGGAGTTGCTCGACCGCCTGGACCGGGGCATCGCCGACTCCAAGGCCCCGATGATGACCAACCTCCGCGAGAACCTGGAGGGCGCCACCCGCGGGGCCAAGCAGTTGGCCGTGGAGCTGCTGTTCCTGCAGTCGCTTCCGCTGGCCCACGAAGTGAAGTCGTTGAAGGTCAAGCGCGCCCGCGTGGCCGAGGCCGCGGGCTGGCTTGAGCCGCCGCTGGAGCTTCCCGAGGAGCTGTACGCCGGCATGACGGACCACGGCGTGATCCGCGACCGGACCGCCGAATTCAACTGGACCATCTGGGACCACCTGAAGTGGCTGTGCCGGTTTGTGCAGAACGTTGCGCAGCGGCCGGCAAGCGTGGTGCAGGCGGCCATCAAGGACCCCGTGCAGTTCCACCGCCTCGCTGCATCAACTCCCGACGATCAGCCCGCCATCCGCCGCAGCATTGAGTTCCTGGCCTGGCCCAGCTACTTCGAGCCGGTGGTGGCGGACGTGGAGCGGCAGGAAATCCGGGACGCGTTCGCGTCGCTGGTGGGCGGGGCCAACGGCGACAGCGAAGAGGACATCACGGCGGACATCCACCGCATCCGGCTGCACCTGGACGATCAGGCGGGCCAGCGCACGGACTGGTACTCCCGCCAGCTGGTCAGCCAGTGGCGCAAAGTGGGCGACCCCGGCCGGCGGGCCTGGCTGCTCCGCACGCACAGCGACCACGCCGAGCTGCTCACGGCCTGGCACGGCGAGGAAAAGGTGACCCTCGACGTCGAACATCTCCGGCACCTGGACCCCGGCGTCACCGCCGGCCTGGTCCAGCACGCCGTGGACGAGGACTACAAACACCTTGGCTACGTGGAACGCGAGGACACCAAGACTGCGGTGTTTGCCTTCCTGACCGTCATGAAACCGGGTGACCTGGTGCTCTACCAGCACGCCGGAACTGTCCGGCTGGGCGGCGTGCTGGGGGAGCCCGAGTACAACGACGACAACCGCCGGCTGCGGCGTAAGGTGCGCTGGTTCGACGACGGGCACACCACCACCAGCCTTCCCCGGCACGTCCAGCGCCAGCTCGCCACCCCCGGCATCGTGGTGGACGTGACCCGGGTGGTCCAGGCGCTGCAGGCGCTGCTGCCTGCCGAGGCGGAAACCGAGCCCGACGGCGACACTGACGGTGCCGCCGTCGTCCAGCCTGTCCAGGAGGGCTTCCGCCCGCTGACGCAGGAATTCGCGGCGTCGCTGCACATGGAGCTGGAACCGCTCCAGGAGATCGCGGACCTGCTGGAGGAGAACCGCCAGCTGGTCCTCTACGGCCCTCCGGGCACCGGCAAGACCTACCTGGCCAAGCACCTCGCCGCCGAGCTGGCGGACGACACCACCGACGAGCGCGTCAAGCTGGTCCAGTTCCACCCGTCCTATGCCTACGAGGACTTCTTCGAGGGCTACCGGCCGGACAAGACGGACGAGGGCCAGGTGTCCTTCAAGCTGGTGGCTGGCCCGCTGCGCCGCCTGGCCGAGGAAGCCGCCAAGCCCGGGAACGAGAAGAAGCCGTACTTCCTGATCATCGATGAGATGAACCGCGCCAACCTGGCCAAGGTGTTCGGCGAGCTGTACTTCCTGCTGGAATACCGCGACGACCGGATCTACCTGCAGTACAGCCCCAACGAACCGTTCACGCTGCCGGACAACCTCTACATCATCGGCACCATGAACACTGCGGACCGCTCCATCGCCATGATGGACGCAGCCATCCGCCGCCGGTTCTCCTTCATTGAGCTGCACCCGCAGACCGAGCCGGTCAAGGGCTCCCTGCTCCGGTTCCTGCAGGCCCGGCAGCTGGACACCACCCCGGCGCTGCTGCTGGATGCGCTGAACGGTGCCATCGACGAGTGGGACCGGGACCTGATGATCGGGCCGTCCTACTTCATGAAGCCGGCGGCCCAAACCCCGGCCGGGCTCCGCCGGATCTGGAAGTATGAGCTGATGCCGCTGCTGCAGGAGCACTACCACGGCCAGCTCACGCGGGCGCAGCTGGAGGAGCGCTTCGGGCTGGACCAGCTGCTGGGACGCGTTGCAGCGCGCTGATCCCCGGGCGTCCGTGCGGCACCTGGTCCTGGACGAGCTGTCAGGCGGCCTGGTGGAACGGCTGGACGCGCCAAGTGCTTCCTTCCTGAACTCCAGCGGGCTGGCCAAGGCATCCCCCATGGGCATGGGGCTGTACCGGATTGAACCGGTGGGCAAGGTGGGCTCCGTCCGGACCCCCACGCTCCAGCTGGACGTCCGGCCCAAGGACAGGCTGGGGCTCAGCCGGCTCCTCTTCCTCCTCAGCTATGCGGGGGATCAGGGCTTCCGGCCGGACCTGGTGGCCGCTGACGAGGACCGGGACCTGTGGAGCGCCCTGGCCGAGTCGCTGGCGCAGCTGGCCGAAGGGGCCCTGGGCCGTGGTGTCCTGCAGGGCTACCTCACCGTGGACGAGTCGCTGCGGACGGTCAAGGGACGCATCCGGATTTCGGACCAGATCTCCCGCCGTCCCGGAATGCTGGTTCCCCTGGAGGTCTCGTACGACGAGTTCACCGAGGACATCGCGGAAAACCGGATCCTGCGCGCTGCGCTGGAGCGGATGGGGCAGGTGCCGGGGGTACGGCCGGAGGTGCTGGGCCGGCTGCGGCAGCTGAAGGGAAAGCTCGACGCCGTCACGCGCCTTCCGTCCGGGGCGCCGGTGCCGCCGTGGAAGCCCACCAGGATGAACCTGCGCTACCACGCCGTGCTGCGCCTGGCGGAGCTGATCCTGCGCAACGCGTCCGCGGAAGCGGGGAGGGCAGGCAGCGGACGGCCTCGTTCGTGGTGGACATGGCCCAGGTGTTCGGGGACTTCGTGGGAACCGCACTGCGGGCGGCGATGGCCGCGTATCCGGGGGAGCTTCGGCTGCGGTACAACGCCCTCCTCAGCGAGGCGGTGCGCGACTCGGACCGCCTGTCCGTGCGCCCGGATGCTGTCCACCTGCTGGGTGGGCAGCCGGTGGTGGCGTATAACGCCAAGTACCGGGCCGCGTCGGACGCCGGTGCGTCCCTCACCGCAGACCATTACCAGATGCTGGCGCACTGCACGGCGCTGGCCGTACCCACCGCCTGGCTCGTCTATGCCGGCAAGGGCGAAATGAAACTCCGCCGCATCCTTAACACCGATATCGACATCGTGGAGTTCCCGCTGGATCTCAGCCAGCCGCCGTCGGCCATCCTTGCCTCCGTCAGGGACCTCGCCCGCCAGTCCTGGGGCGAGGTGGTTTCCCACCCGCGTCCTGCCCCCGCAGGCCCCGCCAGGTAACCCCGCGGGCGCGGGCCGCTACACCGGCACCCGGAACATGAAGGTGGTCCCTTCGCCCAGCGTGCTGTCGACGCCGATGGTGCCGCCATGTGCCTCGACGATCGCCTTGCTGATGGGCAGGCCCAGGCCCACGCCGGGGATGGCGGTGCGGCGGACGCTGCTGGTGCGGAAGAACTTGGCGAACACTTCGGAGGCGTCCTCCGGGCTCATCCCCATGCCGGTGTCGGTGACGCGGCAGGCCACGTGGCCGTCCTCCTGCGCCAGCGACACCACCACCTCGCCGCCGTCCGGTGAGTACTTGATGGCATTGGACACCAGGTTGTCCAGGACCTGCGAGATCCGGGCGCTGTCCACGTGAGCTTCCAGGCGCTCCGGGGTTTCGGCCCGCAGTTCGACGCCGGCGGCGGCGGCCCGCGGCATCGCGGAGGAGACGCTGCTGCGCACGAGTTCGGCCACATCGACGGCGTGGGGCGTGACGATCAACTGGCCGTTCCTGCTGGACAGCAGATCCGACACCAGGGTCAGGAGCCGCTCGGAGTTCCGGCGGATGATCTCCAGCATCTCGCGCTGCGGCCCTTCCAGCTCATCGGCCAGCAGGATCTCCACGTACCCGAGGATGGAGGTCAATGGCGTGCGGAATTCGTGGGAGACGCTGGAGACGAAGTCGTCCTTGGCGGTGAGCGCGTTCACCAGGTCCGTGACGTCGCTGAAGACGATGACGGAGCCGCCGAGGTTGCCATCGGAATCCTTCATGGCGCGTGCCGTCGTGACAAAGGCCCGCTGTTCTTTCCCCTCGCCCAGCCAGACGAGGTAATCGGTGAAGGTTTCCCCCAGGACGGCCCGGCGGACCGGCCGCTCCTCCACGGCGACCAGCGTCTTGCGGTCAGGGCCGAAGACCAGCAGCTGTGGCTCGTTGGGGTCCGCGATATTCTTTGGCCTGGCCAGTTCATGGTTGGCGCGCTGTTTCCGGTTCATCAGGACGTCGTGGCCGTCGGCGTCGACGGCAAGGACGCCCAGGTGCACGGTTTCCAGCACGGTGTTTAACAGGGCCTCCTGGCGCTTGCTGATGCGCAGGTTGGCCCGCAGCTGCTCGTCTTTCTCCTCCAGCTGCGTCTGCTGGCGCATCATGCTCAGGGTCAGGACGCTCACTGAGACGCCGATGCCCAGCATCATGACCGGCAGCAGGAGCGACCGGGCAAAGTCCTGTGGCGTGTAGTTTCCCTTCAGGAGCAACGGCACCCAGATAATGGCCAGCGGTCCCAGGAAGGAGAGCCACAAGGCGGCCCGCGGGTAGTAGCCCGACGCGCAGAGCCAGATGACCGGGAACACGGCCAGCAGGCTGATACCCGCGAGGCTTTCCTGTCCGCCCTCCCGGCCGGCGGCGATCGAGATGAAGTCCAGCAGCGGGATGGCCAGGAAGCTGGTGTAGGGCAGCCGCTCCCATGGGATGAGGTAGCACAGCGCCATGATCGCCAGCTGGGAGATGAGGAACGTGACGAAAAGGGGGTTGTCCATGGTGTCCGGGAAGAACGCCCAGACCAGCAGGGCCGTCAGGATGGTGGTCACGAACAACGGCATCTGGCTCATGGCCACCCGGTCCGTCAGCCGGTACTCGTGAAAGGGCCGCTTGAAAAACCGCAGCCGTCCGGAGGACCAGGCTGTGGGGTCGCTCATGGGGTGGAAGACGCGGATGTGGGGGTTTGCAGGGCCATACCAGCAGGATATCCGCAGCCAGCTATACTTCTGACGTTGGCACTGAGGGGGCTCTATGAGTGAGGCACGTGTGGGTCTGGTCATCGAGGATGACCACGACATTCGGGAACTGGTTCGCACTGTGCTGACCCAGGCTGGATTCGACGTCTCGGTCGCCAGCGGCGGCGCGGAGGGCGTCCTGATGGCAAAGAGCCTGAATCCTGACGTCATCACCCTGGACCTGGGGTTGCCGGACATCGACGGATTCGAGGTGTCGCGGCAGATCCGCGAGTTTTCGGATGCCTACATCGTGATGCTCACGGCCCGCACCGAGGAACTGGACACCCTGATCGGGCTCGAGTCGGGTGCGGACGACTACCTCACCAAACCGTTCCGGCCGCGCGAATTGCGCGCCCGCGTCGCGGCCATGATGCGGCGGCCACGCTCCGTTCCCGAGCCCGGCGAGGTAACGGTGGATGCTTCCCAAGACGGAACTGCCCACCCCGAGCGTGGAAACTTCAGCCACAACGGGCTGGAGCTCAGCTACGCGTCCCGCACGGTGGCCGTCGACGGCAAAGAGATGAACCTGACCCGCACGGAGTTCGAACTCCTGTACGCGCTCCTGGAAGCCGGCCGGACGGTCCGGACCAAGTCCGACCTGGTGCGCAGGCTTCGGGATGAGGATTACGACGTCGGCAGTTACATCAGCGAGGCCGACGAACGTTCCGTCGAGGTCCACATGGGAAACCTTCGCAAAAAGTTGGGCGACTCGCCGCAGCAGCCGCGGTGGCTGCAAACAGTCCGCGGAGTGGGTTACCGATTGGCGCCCGGGCAGCACTGAGCCTGCAGCCGGTGCGTGGTTTGCCTGCTGCACTGGGTGATGGGCCGCAGGTACGCGGCTGCCAGCCTGGGCAATGCCACCGTCATGTCAGCGTGTCGCGCCTGGGCCCGGATCTCGTTCTCCAGTTCCAGGGCAAGCCCCGCCAGCCGCTCGGCTCCAACCATCTGGCTTGAAGTCTTCAAGCTGAGGACGGCATCCATCGATCCGTCGAGGTCTCCGGTGGTCAGGGCAAGCCGCAAACGGGCCAGCCGTTGTGGCAGGTACTCGATGAAGTTCCCCACGAAGACCCTGCTGTAGCCTTCTTCCTCCTCAAGCTCTTCCCGCAGCCGGTCCAGGACGGACTGGTCTACCAGCGGCCTGGGCGCATCATCTGAAGTGCTCATGACACTCCTTTCTGCTGGAATTGCTGACTCGGAAAACAGGGTGGTAATGCGGAGGTGCTTCGTCTTTTTTCAGGTTAGGACCGTTCCCTTTACCTTGCAGAAGACTCGGCAAGAATTGTGGTTTTCTTGATGGGAGTGCGGTTTGCTGCCCATAGGATCAAGGCCAGTGCTTTCCGCATTGACGTCAACAGCGGCCCAAAACCGCCTTCAATCTGGGGATAGATTGCCGTGTTCCGAACGCTCAGGACCTTATTTGCCGCGCTCTTAATCGTGGCTGGTTTGGCCGTGTCCATAATCCAGCCGGCCAGCGCAGCCACTTCACCTCAAGTTACGCTCAACCCGGCTTCCGGTCCGGCCGGTTCCGCGGTGACCGTTACCGGAACAGGGTTCAAGGTCTCCACTACCGGGACAGTGATTGTGGGTTCCACGACCTTCGCGTTCCAGACCACATCGACGGGTGCTTTCAGTACGGGGATAACCATTCCAGCGGCGTCAACCGGAAACGTCACCATCACTGCCAAGACCTCGTCCATCAAGGCTTCCGCGATTTTCGTGGTTCAGGCTGCCCCGGCTCCATCACCAGCGCCTGCCCCGCAGGCGCCCACAGTCAGCACGGCTCCCTTGCGCTTCGGAGTGGCAACCGCCGGGGGAGCGCTGGCCGGCACCGAGCTTGACGAGGTGGCCACCCTGGCAGGGGAAAGTCCCTCGATGGTCATGATCTACAAGGATTTCCTGCAGTCGCCGCCAATCGCCGAGATGGATGCGGTGCGCTCGCGGGGTGCCACGCCCCTGGTGACCTGGGAGCCGTGGGCTTGGGGCGGCGGGGTGGAACAGCCGGCCTATTCGCTTGACCGGGTGGCTGCCGGTGACTTCGACGCACATATCACCCAGTGGGGCCAGTCGCTGGCGGCCTGGGGCAAGCCGGTCATGCTGCGCTTTGCGCACGAGATGAACGGCAATTGGTATCCGTGGGCCGAGGGCGTCAACGGCAACCAGCCCGGAGACTATGTGGCCGCTTGGCGTCATGTGCACGACGTTGTCGCCGCGACGGGTGCCGCCAATGTCCAGTGGGTTTGGTCCCCGAACGTGCCCTACTGGGGCTCGACCGACCTGGCCGGCCTGTACCCGGGGGCAGGCTACGTGGACATCGTGGCGCTGGACGGCTACAACTGGGGCACGTCCCAAACCTGGAGCAGCTGGGTTTCCCCGATGGATCTCCTTGGCCCCGGCATCTCCCAGCTCCGCACCCTGGCACCCGGAAAACCCGTCCTGATCGCGGAGACAGCGTCCAGTGAGTTGGGTGGTTCCAAAGCCGCCTGGAACACGGACCTGGTGTCTTATCTGGCCGCGCAGCCGGACGTGATGGGCTTCGTCTGGTTCCATCTGCAGAAGGAAACGGACTGGCGCATCAACAGCAGTGACTCGTCCGCATCCGCCTTCAAGTCCGCCCTGTTGGCCCGGAGAAGCTAGGGGATAGGGAATAGCCGCTCCGAAACTGCCAGTGGCGTGCTGCCTGATCGCGGCAACCCGTTCATCCTGCCCCGCCAGGATCAAGGACAGTGCCGGCAGCGGCTAAAGATTTCCTCAAGAATTCCTGCGTCAGCCGCCGGCGTCCAGGAAGTTCACCAACTGGGTTTCGAGGGCTGAACGGTCCTTCAGCTCGCACTCCCAGACTGTCAGCACTTCCCAGCCGGCGTCTTCCAACTGCCGGCGCTGACCTTCGTCGCGCTCTCGCGTCCGGGTGCGTTTGGCGGCCCAGAACTCGGCGTTGGCTTTCGGAGCGTGCAGGCCCACCCTGCAGTCATGGAAATGCCAGAAGCAGCCGTTGACGAAGATCACCTTGTGCCGGGCGGCGAAGACGAGATCCGGATTTCCCGGCAGTTTGGTGCCGCCGGACCTGCCGTGCAGGCGGTACCGATAGCCCTTGGCGTGCAGCAACCTGCGGACGAGAAGCTCGGGTTTGGTGTTCTTGCCGCGGATCCGGGACATGTTCCAGCTGCGCTGCTCGGGGGTGAGCTTGTCTGCAGTGGACCTGTCCGCCATCCTTCCAGTCTAGGAGCGGTTAGATCTCCCGTTCCGGCTGTTCGCCGAACACGAAGTGCCGGCCACTGACGGACTTCGGTTCGATCTCCACGTAGAAGTCCTTGAGTGTTGGAACCCAGGTCTTCAGGCCAAGCTCCTCAATGGCTGCGAGCTCATCCGAATTGCTGAGCACACGCGCTGTGCCCCTCAGGACAACCGACCAGGCCTCCTGCGAGAGGATGCCGTCGGTCTCGAACAGCACCTGGGCGTTGATGGTCAGTTGCGCGAGTTTGTTTCCCGGCGCCGTGCGCAGGTAGACCTTCCGGTTTGAGGTCACGTAATTCACCGGGAAAATGTCCGGTTCCCCCGCAACAGAAACCACCAGCCGCCCGTGCTGCGTTGCCGCCAGCAGGCGCCAGGACTGCTCGTCATCGAGTTCCAGGACGGGATTGCCGTCCGCGTGTTCAAACATCATGCGGCCATTGTTCTACTCGCAGTAGAAATGCGCCAGAGGCTTTGTACCCATCTCCGCCTGTTTGTGACAGGTCCGTCAAGGCTTAACACTTCCGAAACAGGCTTGTGACCGGACTGTCTTTCCTGCTGGATAGCGTCGCACGCAGGGCCGTGATGGCTAAACGCAAACGAAAGCGACGCACCTAATGGGCAACGACACAGATACAACGCAATTACTGGAACCGGCGGCACCATCCGGTGCCGCCGTCGTCGGACATTCCCCGGCAACCCCGACGGCAGGCAACACTGCGGCGCTGAACGCCACCAAGGAAAGCCTGGAGGACTACACGCTGCGGTTCGCGCCGCGCTCCTACCGCAAGTGGAGTGCAGGAGTGGTGGCAACGAGCGCGCTGGGCGGCATCGCCTACCTGGCGGACTTCTCGATCGGCGCGAACATCGGGATCTCGTACGGCACTGTCAACGCGATCCTGGGGATCCTGGTGGCAGCCGTCGTCATCTTCGCCACCGGATTCCCCTTGGCCTACTACGCGGCCCGGTACAACATCGACCTGGACCTGATCACCCGCGGTTCCGGCTTTGGCTACTACGGATCGGTGGTCACGAACGTTATTTTCGCGACCTTCACCTTCATCTTCTTTGCGCTGGAGGGCTCCATCATGGCGCAGGGCCTGGAGCTCGGGCTCGGCGTCCCGCAGTGGCTGGGGTATGCCGCCTCCACCGTGATCATCATCCCGCTGGTGATTTATGGGATGAACACCCTGGCCAAACTTCAGGTGTGGACCACTCCGCTGTGGCTGCTGCTGATGGTGGTTCCCGTGGGCTACCTGCTGATGTCCCATCCGGAGAGCATCGACAGCTTCTTCGCGTACGCGGGTGCGTCCGGCGATGGCGGACCGAACCTGGCGTCCGTGATGCTCGCAGCCGGAGTGTGCCTGTCCCTGATGGCGCAGATCGCCGAGCAGATCGACTACCTCCGGTTCATGCCGCCGCGTACCGAGGCCAACAAGGGAGCCTGGTGGCGTGCGGTGATCCTTGCCGGTCCGGGCTGGGTGATCTTTGGGGCGATCAAGCAGATTGTGGGACTGTTTATCGCCATCTACCTGATCGCCACACTGGACCCCGCCGCCTCTGCCACGGCCAATGAGCCCGTGCACCAGTTCCTGGGCGTCTACCAGGAGATGATGCCGGCCTGGCTGGCCATGACGCTGGCCGTGGTGCTGGTGGTCATCTCGCAGATTAAGATCAACGTCACGAACGCTTATTCGGGCTCCCTGGCGTGGACCAACTCGTTCACGCGCATCACTAAGACGTACCCGGGCCGGATGGTGTTCGTCGTGGTGAACCTGCTGATTGCGCTGGTTCTGATGGAAGCGAACATGTTCGATTTCCTCAATACCATCCTCGGTTTCTACGCCAACTGCGCCATGGCCTGGGTGGTCACGGTGGCGTCCGATATCGCCATCAACAAGTACCTGCTGAAGATCTCGCCGAAGGTGCCGGAGTTCCGCCGCGGCATGCTGTACGCCGTGAACCCGGTCGGATTCGTGTCCATGCTGGTGTCCGCAGGAATTTCCATTGCCGTGTTCTTTGGTGCGTTCGGTGCCGCAATCCAGCCGTACTCGCCCATTTTCGCGGTTGGCCTGGCGCTGGTCCTGCCGCCGGTTCTCGCTGTGCTGACCCGCGGCAGGTTTTATCTTCGCCGCACCGAAGACGGCATTGATCTGCCCATGTTCGACGCCGAGGGGAACCCGAGCGACGCCAAGCTCCTGTGCCACGTGACGGGATTGGAATTCGAGCGGCCGGACATGGTGCGTTCCGCGCAGGACGCTCCCGACGGCGGTATCCAGTACGTTTCTTCGCTCGCCTTGTCGACGGACAAGACAGGGGAGTTGGTGCTCCCGGCCGGAAAATAGGCGCTTTAGTTCTGGCGGTCATTACAAAAGGAAGCCGGTGCACGTGGTGTGCCGGCTTCCTTTATGACTTCTTCTGTCGCATTCCGGATGGTAGAAACGGAACCGGGTCCGCCTGTGGATAAGTTCGGTCGCCGAATTGTGACGTGGGCTACCCTTAACTCACTGTCCGGAGCAAGCCGTCTTGAAATTTACTGGGGGTACAGCGGCCCATGACATCACAGAACTTCTTTACGTCCCGCGCTGTGCGGTCCGGGGCAGCAGCCCTTGTTATTGGTCTTTCACTGGCTCTGTCCGGCTGCAATTCCGGGGGCTCTCCGGGGCCGGGCGGCACTTCGTCGCCCGTGGCGGCCGAGACGCCCACAGCCAGCACCACGCCGACTCCCACCCCCACACCCAGCGCCGTCTATAAGCCAGCCGACGCGTCCGGCCCCGCCCAAAACGTGCCGGTTCCCGTGTTGCCGGAAGTAGCCAAGACGGAAACGAAAGAAGGGGCAGAGGCATTTACTAAGTATTGGTTCTCCGTCCTGAGCTATGCATATGAGACGGGTGACACTGTTGCTCTATCGAAGCTTTCCAAAGCTGAATGCACCTTCTGTCGGGGTCTCGTTGACGATATCGAAGCTGCTTGGGCTGAAGGTAAGTGGATTTCTGGCGGCCAAATAGAAGTTCCGGTTGCTACCGCCAAGCCTTCCACCAACGGCTCTATGCAGGTGGTTCTACAAGTACTTCAGAAAGAACTGGCTATCCATAACCACGACGGAAGCCTCTATCAAGAGAAGACAGCCGCAACAAATGCGGGAAGCGTCGCGATGGTGAAGTTCGCCGACGCAGCATGGGTGGTCAACGACCTTGGGCTGACCCGATAGCCATGGCCTACCTAGGCAAGGCCCTCGCAGTCCTCGCCTGCTGTGTGGTGCTTTTGATTACGTCTTTTTTGACTGCCTATGCAGAAGACACTTCGGACTCGAAGCCACGGATCGGCGGGGGCTTTGTGAACACCGGAGTTCGCGTAGGGGCTGATAATTGGGTGCCTGACCCCGGTACTGGCGAATTTAGTCGTGCTGAACCTGGGACTGTAAGCACCGACCCCAACGAGTACAAGTACGAGCTCCAATGCCACCTCGGCGGAGGAGACTTTGACACCCCTTGCCTTGCCCGCCAGCTCGACTGCAAGGACCGGGAGGACGGTGCCAAGGGCATTCCGGTCGTGTGGTTGTCGCGGCCGCGGGGCGTGCCCGGCGCGGTTTGGGCGCATCACTCAGGACCCACCTGCCTTTACGACCCGAAGCCCGAGGACCTCCTGCCCCGGATCGCCGCCGACATCCAGCGCCAGTTCCAGAACCTGCCGGTCAACGCCGGGAAGGTTGTGGGGCAGCCCAGCCCCAATACCCTCCGGGGCGCGGAGACGAACTTTTACGCGGAAGCCATTGAACAGCAGTTCGACATCACCATGTTCGGCCAACAGGTACACGTGGTGGCGACACCCGTCCAATACACCTGGAACTACGGGGACGGCACAATTTTCGGCCCCCAGCCGTCAATGGGCGGCGCCTTGCCGCAGGACAGGTGGGGCGAGAAGACCCGGACCAGCCACGCCTACGCATCCACCGGCGATTTCCAGGTGGTGCTGACAACCTCGTTCCAAGGCACCTATTCGGTGAACTCCGGTCCACCCCTTCCGATACCCGGCCAGGGCCAGTTCAGCGCGCCCCCGCAAGGGATCAGCGTCTGGCGCTCGCTCACCCGCAACTACGCCGACGACTGCAACGCCAATCCCCAGGGGCAGGGCTGTCCGGGTGCCGGAGCGCCACGGTAGGTTCAAAAGCAGGGCAGAACTGGCTGTGATCCCCATCGCACCAGCGAAAGTCCGGAATAGTTGCACGCGCCCCACAGTTGGCAAAGGCAGTACGTCTTCAGCCTTCGAAAGGAACTGCGCATGCTGTTTTCCCCACTCACCCTCGGCGAACTTGAACTTCCCAACCGGCTGGTGATGGCACCCCTGACCCGCCTCCGCGCCGGCCAGGAAGGCATCCCGGGCCCGCTCGTCGTCGAGCACTACCGCCAGCGCGCGTCCCTTGGCCTCATCGTCAGCGAGGGCACCTACCCCACCCCCGCAGGACAGGCCTATCCCGGCCAGCCGGGCATCGTCACCCAGGAGCAGGTTGCAGGGTGGAAAAAGGTTACGGATGCCGTCCACGCCGAAGGCGGGCGCATGTTCGCCCAGATCATGCACGGCGGCCGGGTTTCGCACCCTGACATCACCGGCGGTCTGCACATCGTCGCCCCCAGTGCCGTAGCGATTGACGGCGACGTCCGGACGCCGGCCGGCAAGAAGCCCTACCAGGTGCCGCAGGCACTGACCACCGACGAACTCCCCGTCGTCATCCAGGAGATCGTCAACG
Source organism: Arthrobacter sp. FX8 (assembly GCF_026723805.1). Lineage (NCBI taxonomy): Bacteria > Bacillati > Actinomycetota > Actinomycetes > Micrococcales > Micrococcaceae > Arthrobacter > Arthrobacter sp. FX8. The sequence goes on from NZ_CP113505.1 coordinate 254,232, forward strand.
CCTCCCTGAACGCAATTGAGGCAGGGTTCGACGGTGTGGAACTGCACTCGGCCAACGGTTACCTCCTGCACGAGTTCCTAGCGCCGAATTCCAACATCCGGACCGACAGCTACGGCGGATCACCCGAGAACCGCGCCCGTTTTGTGATCGAAACGGTCAACGCAGTGGTTGCCGCCCTCGGCGCGAACCGGGTGGGCCTGCGCATTTCCCCGGAGCACAACGTCCAGGGCATTGCCGAGACCGACGCCGCGGATGTTCGTGCTACGTACGAAGTCCTCGTGGACAGCATTGCGCCGCTCAACCTCGCCTACCTGAGCATCCTGCACCACGAACCTGCCGGCGAACTTGTCCAGGACCTTCGCGTACGCTTCGGCGGCACCTTCCTGGTGAACACAGGCTTCGGCGTGGTCACCACCCGGGAAGAAGCCGTGAGCCTGGTGGCTGAGGGCCATGCGGACGCCGTGGTGGTGGGCCGCCCCGCGATCGCTAACCCGGACCTTGCCCGCCGCTGGAAGGAAAGCCTTCCGCTGAACGAGCCCGACGCCTCCACCTTCTACGCCGAAGGCGCCACCGGTTACACGGATTACCCGGCCTACCAGGGCTGAGCGGCTTACCAGGGCTGAGCGGCGGATCGGCCGAGTCGAACAAAACGACGACGGCGGCACCCATCATGGGTGCCGCCGTCGTTGGCTGTCTGGGGTGCTGGTCCCGGGCAGCAACACCGGAAGGTCATCCGACGACCTCACGGCTGAAGAATTATGTGGCCCGCCGGACTCCATCGGATGCCGGCGGTGATCAGATGCTACTCCAACGAATGGACTCTTACCAGAGCCAGTTTTGCCGCAAGGAAAAAGCGCTAGAGCACGGCTTCCCGGCCGGTCCCTTCCTTCATCACCAAGCGCCCGTCCTCGATGGACACCAGCACACTCTTGGGCCTGCCGCTGACCTTGGTGATGGCTTTCAGCCCACGGTTGGTGACCTCAACGCCCACCTGGGCACCCTTGGCCGGCAGCTCTACCGAGACCTCTGACGCGATGCCGAGAAGCGGATTCGTGGAAATCCCCACATCCCTGCGCACAGCCTTCCCGTTCACGGTCACGGTGACGTTCGCTTCGTCGAACCCGTCCTGAAACACAACCAGCAATTCCCGCATGGTGGCCTCTTCCTCGAGCATGGGTGCCAGTGATGGCTAGTCCACTACAGCACTTTGCGCGTCCCAGGGGAATACCTGCTTCTCCCTATGGCGCCTCAGCGAGTACGGCGGCGGTGGAGCCCCGCAGGCCGGTAAGGCAAGATGTTCTGGTGACCCAAATGCCAGGACCTTCCGCCGCTTCCGTCCGCCCCAGCGCATCAGGGGAGGACCAACTCTTTGCCCGGATCGCTGCTGAGCTGGGGGTCAAGGCCTGGCAAGTGAAGGCTGCAGTTGAATTGCTCGACGGCGGCTCGACAGTTCCGTTCATCGCCCGGTACCGCAAGGAAGCCACCGGGACGCTGGACGACACCCAACTCCGCGACCTCGACGAACGGCTCCGCTACCTCCGGGAGCTGGCGGACCGCCGTCGTGCCGTCCTCGACGCGATCGAAGCGCAAGGCCAGCTGACGCCGGAACTGCGCAAGGCAATCTTGGCGGCGGACACCAAGTCGCGGCTTGAGGACATCTACCTGCCGTTCAAGTCCAAGCGGCGGACGAAGGCCCAGATCGCCCGGGAAGCAGGCCTGGAGCCGCTCGCGGACACACTCTTGAAGCGGCCGGACCTGGATCCCGACCGCGAGGCCGCGAAGTACCTCAACAGCGCGCATTCCGTTGATGACGCCGCCGCCGCGCTCGCAGGTGCACGCTCCATCCTGGTGGAAAGGGTGGCCCAGGATCCCGACCTCGCAGCGAATTTGCGGGACCGGCTGTGGGTCCAGGGCCGGATGGTGTCCCGCGTCAAGAAGGGCAGAGAGGCAGAAGGCCAGAAATTTGCGGACTACTTTGAGTTCGCCCAGGCGCCGGACAGGATGCCGTCCCACCGGGTCCTCGCGCTGTTCCGCGGGGAGAAGGACGGCATCCTTGAGCTGGACCTCGCCGAAGCCGATCCATCGGACGAGGCCGCCCTCACCGCCGCCCGCGCCCGCTACGAGTCCGCCGTGGCCAGGTTCCTCGGGGTCGCCGACCGCGGCCGCCCCGCCGACGCCTGGCTGCTGCAGACCGCGCAGGTGGCATGGCGCTCGCGCGTGCTGTCCCGCCTCACCTCTGATCTCCGGGCAAGATTATTCGCGGCGGCGGAAGACGAAGCGGTCAGGGTGTTCGCAGCAAACCTCCGCGACGTCCTGCTGGCCGCCCCTGCTGGAAACCGCGCCACGCTGGGGCTGGATCCCGGACTGCGCACGGGCGTCAAGGTCGCAGTGGTGGACGGCACCGGCAAGGTGGTGGCCACAGACACGGTCTACCCGCACGCCCCGGCACGCAGGTGGGACGACGCCCTGGCCACCCTGGTGCGGTTGGCGCGGCAGCACGCCGTCGAACTCGTAGCCATCGGCAACGGCACGGCGTCCCGCGAGACGGACAAATTGGCTGCCGAACTGATCAAGCTCCTCCCGGACGTGGACTGGAAACCGCAGAAACTCGTGGTGTCCGAGGCTGGCGCGTCCGTCTACTCTGCTTCCGCGCTCGCCGCCGCGGAACTGCCGGGAATGGACGTTTCGCTCCGGGGCGCCGTTTCCATTGCCCGGCGGCTGCAGGATCCGCTGGCCGAACTCGTGAAGATCGACCCCAAATCCATCGGCGTGGGCCAGTACCAGCACGACGTGACGGCGTCGAAGCTGGACCGCAGCCTGGACGCCGTCGTGGAGGACTGCGTCAACGCCGTGGGTGTTGACGTCAACACCGCCTCGCCCGCGCTGCTGAGCCGGGTGGCCGGCGTCGGTCCTTTGCTGAGCGAAAACATTGTGGCCTACCGGAACGAGCACGGACCCTTCAACAAGCGCACCGACCTCAAGAAGGTACCGCGGCTGGGCGCGAAGGCCTTCGAACAGTGTGCCGGCTTCCTGAGGATCTCCGGAGGAGCCGAGCCGTTGGACGCGTCGAGCGTGCACCCGGAGGCATACGCCGTCGCGCGCAAGGTTTTGAAGGCCGCCGGCGCGGCCCCGGCGTCGTCCCTGGACCCACAGAAGTTCGTTGACGATACCTTCGGTCTGCCGACGGTCAGGGACATCTTGGCTGAGCTGGACAAACCGGGGCGCGACCCCCGGCCCGCCTTTGCCGCCGCCACCTTCTCGGAGGGGATCGAAAAGATCGCTGATCTGTTGCCGGGCATGATTCTCGAAGGAACCGTGACCAACGTTGCGGCGTTTGGTGCCTTCGTGGACATCGGAGTCCACCAGGACGGCCTGGTCCACGTCTCCGCCCTGGCCAACCGCTTTGTGTCCGATCCGCGCGAGGTGGTGAAGTCCGGTCAGGTGGTCAGGGTCAAGGTCCTGGAAGCTGATCCTGAGCGGAAGCGGATTTCGTTGACCCTAAGGCTCGACGACGAACCGGCCAGCGGCGGTGCAGGTTCCGGGCGGAGCGGCTCGGCGAAGCCCGGGGCAGGGAGACCGGGCGGGAACGACAACCGCCGGGGAGCGGGCGGCAGCAAGGGTGAGCGCAGCGGACGCCCGGACCGGCAACAGCCAGGGAAGCAGCCGTCAGGCAGGACCGCGGGTGGTGGCCGTCCCACTCCTGTAGCCCAGCCCGTCAACACGGCAATGGCGGAGGCGCTCAGGAAGGCCGGCCTGGGCAAGTAGTCCATCAGGGCTTTTGGCAGTGGCGGCTTTTCTGCAAGGGTGGAGTATGACCTATTTCCTGGAGTACACAGTTCCTGCCGCTCCCGGTGATGCCGAGTTCGAGTTCCCGCACGACGAGATCAACACCGGCACCACGGTTCCGCTGACCCAGACCGGCGCCGACGTGGTGCACACGCCCGAGCTTCCGGCCCGTACGGCAATTATCGGAGCTACCGTGCCTGAGGCGAAGCTCGAGGCTGAGCAGCTGATCACCCACAGCCGCGCCTCGGAGGCATCCTTGTACTTCGACCCGTCGAACTCCCTGCAGGCGGGGGTGGGCACGCTGGTGAGTACTTTCAGCGAAGGCCAGGGCTGGCAGGACGTCTAAAGGTTTGCATCAGCCGGATCGTGAGGTTTAGCCGGTGGCGCTGGCGCAGACCAGACGTGGCCTGCCGAATCTGGTCCGGACTCCAGGCGAGTAGAGGACAGACTCGGGCGGCCCGCCCACACTGATGCCGGCAGCTTTGATGAGTCCGTCGCTGAGCTGGTGGACATTAGCTCCGAACAGTGGCCACGCTTGGTGCGTGTTCGGTATGAAGGCCGTCCTTCCGAAGAAGTGCCCATGCATGCCGAACCTGGCGGTCAGAAAGACTGACAGGGGATCGCCGGCGGCGGCGCGGAGTCTGGGAACCACCGTGAAGTCGCTGCGTGCCGCCGCGCTGCCGAACCGGCGCACGGAGTAGCCCACAGGAAATTCATCAGTGATCGCGGCGGCCTCGACCTCGCTGTGGCCATGCTGGCGCCGGACGCTACTGCCGGGAAAAGGCGGCCTTTGCCGGATACGGGACCACACGTAGGGAATTCCCACCGCTCGCGTTGCCAGAACGACGGGCAGCCGGTTCGCATCCAGGCTCAGGAACACTACGCCGCGGGTCCCATTTGGTTCCCGCGAATACAGCCGAACGTTGACCTCGTTGAAGCTCCCCAGATAGGGAATGCCCGGCCCGCGTCCAAGTCCCGCCTGTTCCATGCGGAAACCGATCAGGCCCACCCACGAACTGCCGTCGAACACGTCCGGCCGGACGCCATCGGGCATGAAAGTTGCTGCCTCTTCCTCCGTGATGCGCCAGTGGAGGAAGACTGCGTCGAGCCACCGCTGGTCGGAGAATACCGGCGCAGGAAGTTCCGGTGGCCGCGGCCACACTGCCGGGGCACCCAAGTTTCCGGTCAAGGCCCATGTGCTCCTTCGATTGGCCCGGCTGAATAGGCTCGCTGGACTGATCTAGGCAGAGAAATTCAGCAACGTTCGCACTGATGTGCCCGTCATGCTTGAAGCCTAACTGAGGCTGCCGGTCCCCGGGTGGTGTTGTCGAAGGAAGGGCCGGGCCGGGCCGGAAGAGCCTGATGGCAAGGGGGTCCCGGCCGGGACTTCTGGGCAACCGTAGTGGCAAGGCCGTCTGGTCTTCATTCGTGTTGGTGGGGTGGTGGTGGGGGTTTGAAGTAGTGGTTTTGTTGGGGTTTTTGGGTGGGGTCGATGTGGGGTGGGGGGATGAAGGTTGGGGTGTGGTTGGTGGTGGTGATGGTCCATTGTTCTTTGTGGATGAGGTGGTGGTGGTGGCTGCAGAGCAGGGCGCCGTTGTTGGTGGTGGTGGGTCCGCCGTGTGTCCAGTAGGTGATGTGGTGGGCTTCGCACCAGGGTGCGGGGATGGTGCAGTTGGGGAAGGCGCAGCCTTGGTCTCGGGTGGTGAGGGCGGTGCGTTGGGCTGGGGTGAAGAGGCGGGTTTTGCGGCCGAGGTCGAGGATTTCGCCATTGGTGCCCAGGAGTGCGGGGATGATGTCGGCGTCGCAGGCGATTTTGCGCAGGGTGGTGGCGGCGACGGGGCCGGTGAACGCGAAAGCCCCGGTCCCTGCCTCTGTCCCTGTGCCTGTCTGTGTCCCTGGTGGTGCGGGTATTCCCGGTTTTGCTCCCGGCCGGTCCTGTGTTCCTGCTCCCGGCCCTTTCCCTGTCCCTGTTTCTGGGCTGTGGGTGGTGGTGTGGGTGGGGAAGAGGTCCCGGTAGTGGATGGTGGCGATGATTTGGGGTTTGTTGCCGCCGGTGGTGGGCAGGGTGTTGGTGGCGAGTGCGGTTTTGGCGGCGGTGATGATGCCGTCGAGTTGTTTTTGGGCGCGGGTGCGCCGGTCCAGGTCCGGCAGGTCGGGCGGGGCCTGCTGGGCGGTGTGGTCGGTTGCGTTGTTCGCCGTTGCGATGTTCCCGGTGCCGGTGCCGGTGCCGGTGCTGGTGCTGGTGTTTGGGGTGGTGGTGCGGGGGTTGGTGGCGGTGTTCATGACGGTGAGGAGGTGTTCGTATTGGTCGGTGGTGGCGAAGATTTCGAGGTGGTGCAGGCCGTGGCGTGGTTTGCGGATGAAGGCGCCTTGGGTGTGGCGGAGGGCTTCTTCGGTGGGTTCGGTGCCGTCGGCGTCGATGGTGTCGGTCCAGCGTTGGGCCAGGCGGGTGAGGAAGTCGGGGTCGGTGGTGGTGGCTGCGGTGGTGAGGTGCTTTTCGATCCGGTCCAGGGTGTGCGGGGTGGTGTGGTGTTGGAGCCGGTCCAGGGTGGCGGTGATGAGGGTCGCGGCGTGGGAGGACACGGCCGGTGCCTGGAGGGTTCCGGTGGGCGGTTGCGGGGTCCTGTCCGTGCCGGGGTGGGGTGTGAGGGCGGTGGCGAGGTGGGGCCGGGTTGGCGGGAGTGGTTCGCCGGTGAGGCTGGTGCGGGGCAGGGTGTGCTGGGCGAGGGTGAGGCGGCGGCGTGCTTCGCGGATGGGGATGCGGAGCCTGAGGCGGAGGAACTCTGCGGTGTTGCGGCAGCCGTCATCGGCAGGGGAGGGCGCGGCAGGGTGGGTGGTCCTGGCCGCGGCCTGGGTGATGGCTTGGGTGCGGGTCCGGTCCACAGTCAGGGCTGAGATGAGTTGCAGGTACTCCACGGTGCGGGCAAGGTTCTCGACCCGGGCGGCGTAATCGGCGGCCTCGACATAGGTGGCTGCTGCCAGGAGGTCCGGGGCGGCCAGGGCGGCGGTGGCGAGTTCTTCGGCAAGTGCCCCGAGGATGGCAGGGCCGGATCCCTCCCCGCCGGGGACGGCGCGAAGGCGGGCCGGACTCGTCCGCCGGCTGCCGGCGTCGTCAGCGTTCCCGCCGAACAACCCGCCGAACAACCCGCCGAACGACTCATCCAGCTGCTCCCCAATGGCCTCCATAACCCAACTCTGCCAGCCACCACCGACACTCAAGAGCCCCCAAAACCCCTATGTGGAAAACCCAACCCCGGGTGCTCAGCTGGGGGCGGCGGCGGAGCCGGTACGAGCCGCGGCCGGCTCCTTTTGCCAGGGCCAGCGCCCCGTGATTTCCAATTCCAGGGAGAAGCTGAGGAACGTCCTGATCAGCACGATGATGGCCAGCACCCCAACGCTGGCGAACGTGGGTGTGACGGCAACGGTGCGGATGATGTCGGCGGCGACGAGCAGTTCAAGGCCCAGCAGGATGGACCGGCCCAGCAACTGGCGGTAGGACCGGTAGAAACCCAGCTTCCCGGCCCCCGGCGGAAGCTGGCGCGGCTGATGGCCACGGATCGCCAGCGGGAGGGACACCACGGCCCCGATCACCATCACCGCGACTCCCGCAAAGTCGACAAGCTGCCCAACTGCCTCAATGACCTGCCGAAATTCCATGCCCCGCCTTAGCTCGGGCCAGGCATCCCGCGGCCAACCTGGCTGTAACCCATTGGACGGCGGCCTTCGTCACGGATGGCGGATGCCGTTCCCTGCTATGACGTCCCTGTACCCTTCCCGGAACGTGGGAAACGTGAAGGTGAACCCGGTGCTTCGGAGCAGGTGGTTACGGCAACGCTTGTTGCCTCCACGAGCGGGACCGGCGTCACCCACCCGGGGTTCTGGAAGCCCAAGTTCGGCTGCAAGGAACCGCAACACGGAACCCAGCTCGGCCGGCTCATCATCCACGCCGATATATGCCGGCGCGGGCGCAGCCTCCATGGTGGCAAGGTGCACAATGGCGGCCGCTGCATCGTCACGGTGGATCCGGTTGGTGTAGCGCACGTCCTCGGGAACCACGGCCGAGCCTGTCTTCACCTGGTCAATCAGCCGCGTCCGGTCCGGCCCGTAGATGCCTCCCAACCTGAGCGCAATACCGGTGGTCCCGGTTCCCGCAAGCCTGTTGTGCAGGAGATCCTCGGCTTCCACCAGCACCCGTCCGGAGAAGCCGCCCGGATCCGGCGCCGTGGATTCGTCCACCCAGCCGCCACCCGCATCGCCGTAGACGGCCGTGGAGGAAACAAATAACACCCGGTCCGGGTGCACGCCGTCACGCTCGAGCGCATCCAGGACATGTGCCACACCACGTACATACGCCGTCCGGTATGCCTCTTCCGAGGGGGAATCGGCAGCGACGGCAATGACGACGGCGGTGGTGTCCGCAGGGACTGGCGGCAGTTCGGGCGAGCCCAGGTCCGCCGCAGCACCTTCAATGGCTGCCGGAAGCTTCGCAGGGGACCGGCGCCAGCCCACAACCCTGTGCCCCGACGCAGCGAACCTGAGCCCCGCTTCGGTACCCAGGTCGCCGCACCCTGCCAAAAGAATCGTCACGACCTACGGCGCCTCAACCGGGAAGAACACGCGCGGATCCTGCAACAGCGCCGGGTACGCGAACGCGGAGCGGTCAATGATCTCCATGACCTCGAAATTCCTGCCAAAGCGGCCGTCATCGAGGGTGATGGGGCGCCCCACGACCTGTCCCACGGCGAACCTGGCTCCGTTCTCGAACGGAACCGCAACCGGCGTCTTCCCCGGGAGGGTCCGGAACGCCTCCTCCTGCGCCGCGCGCTTGCGGGTGGGCTTCTTCTCCTGAGGCTTCGGGGGCGCCTTCTTGGGCGCCCGTGACGGCCGGCGGGACCCGTCGTCCACGTAGACAGGGGAGTAACCGTCATCTCCGGCCGACATCGCGGCCGCGGCAGCAGCGCTCCGGTTCACCGGCGGAAGCGCAACGGTCCTGAGCGACTGGGGGTCGACGTCGTCATGCGGCTCCCGCAGGATCCAGAGAATGTCCCCCTCCGGTTCCTGCGGCAGGAATTCGTGCCGGGGTTCGGGCCAGACGTAGTCCATGTCCGGAATGGCGTCCGGGAAAACGGACGTGTAGAACTTCGGTTCCTTGTGCACCAGCTTGGAACGGTGGCTCAGGTGGAAGTCGGGGTCCCCGAGCCAGGGCGGCAGGATGATCTTGGCGGCGTAGTCCGGATGGGCAGCCTGCGGCGCAAACTCGGCGATGTTCGCCCGGGTGTTGTCCGGGTGGCCACGTTCGATCCATTCGTCCACCATCGCCAGCCCATACATGGTGAGGGCCGGCACGTGGCCCATCCACATGCGGATCGCGGGGTGGGTCTGCCAACCGTACCCGGGAATCACCAGGGCGCGGAGGGTCTGCAGCGCTTCAACCCGCTGCTTGCCCAGCCGTGCAGTGTCCAGGGCTTTGGCGCTTTGGCGGAAGTCAGGGTACGGGAGGAAGGTTTGCATCTATTCAGTCTGACGGTCCCCGGCGGAAGTGCCAATTGCTGTGCCAACGGCCACATCGCGGAGAGGTTAATGTCCAAATAGTGGACGCATGCATACGACGTTCAGGTTAAACCACTAAGATCACCGCAACCCCAATCGCGTTTCGGAAGCTCTCTCATGACATCTACACCTGACAAAGCAGTCGCCCACGCCCGCACCGCCCTGCCCCGTTTCGGGCAGATGCTGGCCCCGGAAGCCCAGGGAATCCTGGTCCTCGACGAGTTCACCATCGATCCCGCCGCCGCGCGCAAGGACCAGCACCGGTTCCGCGACGGCATGGCCACCGTGGCCAGGACGGTCCGGCGGATCGCCGCCCTTCGCGTGGTCATCGCGCTTGTGGCCATCGGCAACCTGCCCCTGTTCCTGCTGTCCAGCGGCGTGTGGATCTACGGAGTCTCACTCGCCCTGGTCGTTGCGGTCCACGCAGCAGTGACGCTGCTCAACCGGCACGAACCGCGGCTCAAGCAGCGCTCCGCCCTGGAACTGCACATGCACCGCGAACGCAGCGCCAACTACCGCAAGGTGCGCGACGCCGTGAAATACATGATCGACACCCCCAGCCGCATGAACGAGCACCTCTACCTGGAGTTGCTGGCCGTCAAGCGTGTCGCCCTGAACCTTGCGCACGGCACGGTTGCCCTGCTGGACACCAGCGACGACTCCGCCTGGAAGGTGCGGATCGTCCGCGAACTGCCGGCCAGCTGACCGGCGGTTCCCTGCCGACTCCGGCAGCGGCCCGGGAATTAAAAGAACGACGCCGGCACATCCCTTGTGGGGGTGTGCCGGGGTCGTCTTTTGGTCAACGGAATTTGTCTATCGCCGACCTGTCTGTGTCGCCTTCCAAAGGCGGGCGGCCAGGGGGCCGCTGGTGATGCCGCCTCAGGCGTTACGCGGGAAGCTGGATAACCTGTCCCTCGAACACGAGGTTCGGATCCGAAATGGTGTCCAGGTTGGCGTCGGCAAGATGCTGCCAGCCGCCCTGGATGCCCAGCTTGTCGGCAACAATGCTCAGGGTATCCCCGGCCTGCAGCGTGTAGGTCTCGCCGCTAAGGGCAACCGACGTAGCATGCCGCGGCGCCGGTGCCTGCTTAACCGGAGCACTTTGAGCCGGGGCACTTTGAACCTGGACGCTCTGCGTGGGAGCAGCCTGGACGGGCGCGCTCTGGACCGGGGCTCCGCCGCCACCGCTCAGGCCGAGCTGGGACGCGCAGGAGGGCCAGGCACCCCAACCCTGGGAGGCCTGGACCCGCTCCGCTACCGCGATCTGCTGTTCACGGCTGGCATCCGCGGGGGAGCCGGTTCCGCCGTAAGCGGCCCAGGTGCTGGAGGTAAACTGCAGGCCGCCGGAGAAGCCGTTACCGGTGTTGATGGACCAATTGCCGCCGCTCTCGCACTGGGCGAGTGCATCCCAGGTGGAGGTCGGGGTGGCTGCGTTGGCCGCCGTGGCTGAGAGGGCCAAACCTGCCGCGGAGACGGCGGCCAGGGTGACTCCACGGCGTGCGGCAGTACGGAATTTGGTGTTTTTCATGATGGTGATGCTCCTGAAGGCCACCAGCGCTGGTTCCGTCCCCGGAGATCGTCGCGCCACTGCCCGCCCCTGACAAATAGAGGTCACTGTCGGTGGCTGCCGCTGGGCAGTTCTGGTGGAGGCAGCACCGGGCAATCAAAGAGCCCGCCGGGCGGGCATGCATTTCACGCTAGGACATCGCTTGGGCGTTATCAAATCGAGATTCCAGCAGGGGTGTCGGGTAGGTGCAGTGCATCTGGGGGGAGCCGGCGGTCTTTAAGGCGTCGAAGTCCCGGGCAGGCGCAAAACCGGGAGGGGCACTATCCTGACCGGATGGACAACTTTGCCGGCGGCAGCACCATGCCCGAAACCGAAACGGACCCTGCGGAACCCGCAGCCCCTGCCAAGCCCCTCCCGGTGGCAGAACTGCACCTGCACGTCGAGGGCACGCTGCAGCCCGAGCTCATCTTTGCCTTGGCCGAGCGCAACGGTATTGCGCTGCCGTATTCCGGTCTGGACGAACTCCGCGAGAAGTATGAGTTCACGGATCTGCAGTCCTTCCTTGACCTCTACTACGCCAACATGGCGGTGCTGCGTACCGAGCAGGACTTTGCGGACATGACCCGGGCCTACTTGGAGCGGGCTGCTGCCGCCGGGGTCCGGCACGCGGAAATCATGATGGACCCGCAGGCGCACCTCTCCCGCGGCATTCCCCTTGAGGCGTGCGTCAGGGGTGTGGCATCGGTGCTGGCGACCTCGGAGGAGGAATACGGTATCTCCACCATCCTGATCGCGGCATTCCTCCGGGACCTGCCGGAGGACTCCGCGCTGGAAGTCCTCGGCCGGCTGCTGGCCATGAATGCGCCCATCGGTGCCATCGGCCTGGATTCGGCCGAAGTGGGAAACCCGCCGTCCAAGTTTGAGCGGCTGTACGCGAAGGCGCGTGAAGCAGGCCTGCGGTTGACGGCGCACGCGGGGAGGAGGGCCCGGCGTCGTACATCATCGAAGCCCTGGACCTCCTGGGCGTGGAGCGGATCGACCACGGCATCCGCTGCATGGATGACCCCGACCTGGTGGAGCGCCTGGTGGACGAACGCATTCCCCTGACGGTCTGTCCCCTGTCCAACGTCCGGCTCCGTGCCGTAGACACCCTGGCCGACCATCCGTTGCCCGCGATGCTGGCCGCCGGACTCAACGTCTCGGTCAACTCAGACGATCCCGCCTACTTCGGCGGCTACGTGGATGACAACTTTGCGCAGCTGACTTCGGTGTTTGAACTCTCTGATTTCGACAGGGCACGCCTCGCAGCGAACTCCATCCATTCCTCGTTCGCGTCAGAGGAGCGGAAAGCGGAGCTGCTGGCGGAATTGAACGGCAGGGAAGTGTCCGACTGACCGCTGCTGTGTCGGGGGCAACAGCCGGTCTTTCTGCCCGGTAAACTAAGTGCCGCAGGCGTGTCTGGGGAGTGCAGGGCAGCATCCATGCCAGCACTTGAGGGTTATGCAGACAGCCCTTACCCGAGACCTCCGCCTCACTTGCGGCACTATCCGCTTCATAGTCGGTCACGACACGCAGAATTTACCAATTAAAGTCGCGCGATTTAATCGGCTGTTGGCAAGATGCCTAAGACCGATCGCTTTTATATAAGGGGAATCATGGCCAAGTCCACCGCAGAAAACACCTACCTTCGACTCAAGACCGTGCTCGATGTCCTGACCGAAGGCGTGTGGTCCGGCGATGCACTGAATGCAGGCCAGGTCCTGGCGGAAGCAACTGCCCGCGTGCCGTTCAACGAGCATGAGGCAGAACTTCTCAGCGGCGGAATCCCGCGCGGCCACAAGACCCTCACCTCCGCCACCGCCAAGCTGGTCAAGGCCGGCTGGCTGATCAAGGGCCGCTCGGGCTGGACCATCACCGAGGACGGCATGCGCGCTACCGTCGCCTTCCCCGACGCTGATTCCTTCGCCGCAGCGCTCGACGCCGGCACTCCCGTCCCTGCCGATACTCCCGTTCCCACGGCTCCCGAAGGCTTTGTCCGCCCGGTCTCCGCCGCCGCGGCGACGCTGGAGGTTCCGGCCAAGGAGGAGGCTCCGAAGAAGACCGCCAGGAAGGCTCCCGCGAAGAAGGCCGCCTCGGCGGTGGGCAAGGCAGCCAAGGCGATCGAAGACGCCGTCGAACCCGTAGTGAAGGCAGTACGCAAGGGCAAGGCTTCGGCCAAGGACAAGGCAGCAGCAGCAGCCCCCGCTGCCGAGACCTCCGCCGCCACCGAGCCGTTCGAGGGCCCGGACGTTGAAACCCTTCCGCAGCCCGAAGCTGTGGCCTTGGCTGGTGACTTCAACACCATCCTGGGTGCCCCGGAGAACTGGGCACCGCAGTACGACGAAGCGCAGATGGAATTCGATTTCCTGGACCAGCTGTGGAAGAAGAGCGCCGAGCTTCCCGCCGGGTTCTACACCTTCAAGATCGCCCTCAACCGATCCTGGACTGAGAACTACGGTGCCTTCGGCACGTTCGACGGTCCCAACCACGAGTTGCACCACGCCGGCGGCAAGGTGACCATCCGCTACAACCACGCCACCCGCGACATCACCATCAACTAAGGGATGCATCCGCCCGGCCGGGCCGCGCTGACTGTCGTTTCCAAACAACGGTGACAGGTAGCGCGGCCCGGCCGGGACGGCAAGCTGCGGACGAGGAGGTCCACCATGGGTAGGCACGCAGGGCCCGCGCAGGAAAACCCGGCGCAGGCCAATATCCGGCTGGACGCGCGCGTGTCCGGCATGGTGCAGGCTGTGGGCTTCCGCTTCCGGACCATGGGCCAGGCTGAGGACCTTGGACTTTCCGGCGAAGTGAAGAACCTCGACGACGGTTCGGTTTCCGTGGTGGCCGAGGGGCCCGAGCCGAAGGTGCGCCAGCTCCTGGAGTGGCTCAAATCCGGCCGCACGCCGGGCCGGGTGGACAACGTGGAGGCATCGATGTCCGAAGCCTCCGGTCAATTCCGGGGCTTCCGGGCGCACTGAGTCGCTCCCGCGGCAGCGACGTTCCCGCGGCGCCGTCAGGGGGCCTGTCCCGCGCTAATCCCGCGGACTAAGCCCGATGAAGGCCCCGAGTTCCTCCAGCCCCGCGGGCTTGTGCGGCATGTAGCTGGTGAGGTCGGGGGAACGGATGATGACCGCGCGCCACTGGCCGCGGGACACCGCCACGTTGATGCGGTTCCGGTTGAGCAGGAACTCCGCTCCCCGCGGAGCCTCTGACACGGCCGAGCATGCCATGGAGACCAGCACCACGGGAGCTTCCTGGCCCTGGAACTTGTCCACGGTGCCCACCCGGACATCGGGCAGTCCGGCCTCCGCCAGGTGCCTGCGGATCAGGTGGACCTGGGCGTTGTAGGCGGCCACCACCAGCAGGTCCTGCTGCCCGAGGGGGCGGGATTCGGTCTCCGGGCCGCAGGTCCATTTCAGGCCAAGGTGCCGGCGGGCCTGGCTTACCACTTCTGCAGCTTCTTCTTTTGACGCGGTGGCGTTGCCGGTGTGGTTGACGAACACCGTCTCCACCCCGGGCGCCAGGACCTCCAGTTCGCGAAGGGACGCGGCCGGAGCCGATGCCAGCCTTCCCTCGTAGCTGAGGTTCGACACTGCCCGGCACAGGTCCGGATGCATCCGCCAGGTATCGGCGAGGAAGTAGCCCAGGCTTACGGGAAGGGTGGCGTGGCCGGCCGCGAGCCAGCCAAGCGCGGACTGGTCCACTGGTTCCGGGTGCGCGCCCTGGGTGACTTGCGGGAGCTGCTGGGGATCGCCAAGCAGGAGCAGCCGCGTACCCGCGACGCTGACCGCCAGGGTGTTGGCCAGCGAGAACTGCCCGGCCTCGTCAATGACCAGGAGATCGAGGGACCCGGCGGGGACTTCCTTGCCGGTCATGGTCCAGGCGGTGCCGCCCACCAGGCATCCGCCCGGGGATGCCAGCAGGCGGGACACGTCGCCTTCTGAGGTGAGGTTCCAGGGGACAGGATGGGGTGCGGCCAGTTTCTTGCCCACCACCTGGGGGTCCACTCCGCCGGTTTCGATTGCCCGGCAGAGCAGGTTTTCCACCACGTTGTGGGACTGGGCAACCACCCCGACCTTCCAGCCCTCGGCCACCAGCCTGCCGATGACATGGGCACCAACGTAGGTTTTGCCTGTCCCTGGCGGACCCTGGACGGCCAGATAGGAGTGGTCCAGGTCCCGCAAAGATTCGGTGATGGCCGGCGCGTAATCGGCTGAACCATCGTCGCCATGCCGGACGTCCGCCGGCCCTGGCAGCGAGTGGAACCGCGGCGGCAACTTGCGCAGGATGTCCAGGCCCGGTTGCGCGGGGAGGGACGGCACCGAAGCCCCGACAGCGCTGGCGATGTCCGCGATGGCTGCTTCAATGCTGGCGGTGGCCAGGGGCTGGTCCTCCGTGAGTGCCACCGGAAGGTGCGGATAGGCGCGAACTTTCCCGGTCTCCCGCTCGGCAATGGTCACGAAGTGTTCCGGGCTGTCCGGTGCCGGCTCCAGTTCGCTGATCCTGGTCCCGAAGGAGTAGGCCCTGGTCCCCGGGGCAGCGTCCGGGGCGGTCATGCCATCAGGTCCCGGGGCGTCGTACAGCCGGCACCAGTTGGAGTCGGCGCGGAAATCGGAGCCCTCCGTCATGGTGCCTCGGAGCTTCAGGACGCGGGTTTGCATCCGTTCCCGGGGCTTGGCCAACGCCCAGTCCGAGACGACTTCCGCTGACGATACAACGAACACGTTGCGTTGGTCGGACCAGTTTTCCAGCGGCGCCTCGACCCGGTCGAAGTGTTGCCACCAGAACTGCTTGCGCTCACGCCGGTGATATCCGGTGGCTGCCGCAACCATGGCGATGGCACGCTCGTCGTCAGTCCACGGGCGGTTGTCCGGCAGGCCGGCAAGATACTCGCGGAGCCGACGTTCTTCGGCGGTTTCGTCCTGTGCATCCTGGCGTCCGTCGACTGCGGGATCTGTCGGGGGAGCAACGGTCAAAGCAGCCGCCGCAGGGGCGTCCCCTGACGCTTGGGCGTCCGCACGGGCCACGGAAGCGATTCGAAGCAACCAGTCACGCAGCCGAAGGGTGGAGAGGCAGTCGTACCGGTTGTAGTCGGAAATCGACGCCAGGATGGTGTCGGCCTCGTCCTGCCGCCCTTCATCGCGGGCGGCACAATAGGCGGCGTAGGCCACCACCGAAGCGCCGGCGTCCTTGACGTCCCCGGACCGGAGGTTGTCTCCCATGTACAGCGGTTCAAGCTTCTTGATGGAGTACGACGCCTCCGAGATCCGAAGGGAATGCCGCACCGTGGCGTACAGGTCCACCAGCAGCCCCTGCCGGAGCCAGTCATCCACCGTGTCCTCGCCCGCCTGGTGCGCAAGCGAAAGGTTCCGCAGCGCGGTCTTTTCGTACGGGGCGTAGTGGTAAACGTGCATGTCCGGGTACCGGGCACGCCGCTTTTCCACGTAGTCCAGGAAGTCCAGGAAGGCGCGGCGCTCCCCGGAACGGGAGTGCGCCCAGAACGGGCGGAAGACGGGATCGCCTTCCGCACCAGGCACCGGGGCCTCGATGACGCCAAAGAGGTACTCAATGCCCCACGCGCCGGTGGCCGGGTCCTGCCACAGCGGATCGCCCTCGAAGTCGAAGAAGATGTCCCCGGCACTGGGGGCGGGCAGCGATCCGATGGTGTTGTCCGGAAGGACCGTGTAGGAGACCGTGTGCGGCTGGCCATCCTTGGTAAATGTCCTCGAGCCTGCGGGCTGGTCCAGGCCCAGCTGCATCCTCGCCTGGGCGCGGAGCCGGGCCACGGAGTTCCTGGCTTCGCCGGCCGGCATGGCTGCCAGTTCATCGATGCTGGTGATCTTTGCAGCATGAAGTTTCCGTCGCTGGACCACGGACATGCCCGCCACCATCAGCAGATCCCTGTGCAACTTCACCTGCTCGGCGCAGTAGTCGCAGCGCCCGCAATGCACGACGCCGGGCTGCTGCCACTGGACGGGACCATCGGCCGCCCGGTGGGTGGCTGTGAGTTGGCGGAAGCGCCGCCGTCGTTCACGGAAAACGGGCAGCAGGTCCGGCAGGGAATGGCTGCTCCGCAGCCAATCGTCGCCGACGCGGGTGCCGAGGACCAGCGTGACGGCGGGGGAGGGATCCAGCCCCATCCCGAGGAGCTGGTCGCCGTAGGCAGCCAGCTGCAGCAGGGCCCCCACCTTGGCGTGCCGGGCAAGTTTGGTGTCCCAGACCTCGTACCGGCCGGGGTTCCCGGTGCCTGCCGCCTCATTGACCAGGAAATCCGCGTAACCAAGGAACTCGCCGTCGAAGTAGGTGGCCTGGAACACGACGTCCGCCCCGGACCGCAGGGCAAGTTCGGTCTCTGCGTGTTTCGCCTGAAGCTCGCCCCGGAGGTTTTGGCCGCGGTCCAGTGAGTAGACGCCGGACCCGCGGCCCGCGTCCCATTGGCCGTACTTGGCCACCAGGCTGGCCAGCACGGTCTGTTCATGCCGGTCGCCCAGTTCGCCGGCGCGCTTCTGCATCTCATCGACCGGGAACTCTGCCTTGGGAGTACGCCCCAGCTTTTCGTCCAGGATTCGCAGCGTGCGGTACTCACACTCGGAAGCTGCCACAAGGTCGCTGGCGGAGAAGACCAGGTCCGGCGGCGCAGCGGATCCGGCATGATGACCGGCAGCGTCCAGCAGAAACACGGGGCCTCCCCAACTGTTTGCGGGCCCGGAGACGGTTTCCCTGGCCTGGAATCAAACCTAGCAAGAGGGACTGACAAACAGATGCCGGGTCAGTGGAATGGGTTTCTTGATCCGGGAGGAAACGGCGTGGGACGCCCGTTAAGTCAGGCGGGCAACGCTCCGCCGTGAAGGACGCCGGGCAGCCGCGTCGGAGAACAGCTCCGGGGTGGCTTCCTGGATGCGCTGGACGTCCTCGAAGACGGCGCGAAGGTGAAGGCGCAGGCGGCTGTCCGCATCGGAAAGGTCGTTGGCTTCCAGTGCGTCCACCACGGCCGTGTGCTGCTCGATCAAGGTGGAAACGGGCCGGGTGTCCAGCAGGCTCATCCGGCGCGCCCGGTCCAGGTGTGCCTTGGCGGAGTTGACCGCACTCCAGGCGGATTCGTGTCCGGCCAGGCGCAGGAGTTCCCGGTGGAAATCCTCGTCCAGCCGGAAGAATTCCTCCACGTCGCCGCCTGCGTCAGCATCCGACTGCGCCTTGAGGATTCCGCGCAGGACGGCGATGCCCTCCGTGTCCACGGCAAGGTCCCGCAGTGACGCGCACTCAATGGCTTCGCGGATGAACTGCGCTTCGGAGACGCGCGCCAGGTCCACCAGCGAGACGAACGAGCCGATCTGGGGAAAAACCTGGACCAGTCCTTCCTCGCGGAGCAGGATGAGGCTCTCGCGCACGGGTGTACGGCTGACGCCGAGTTCCTGCGCCAACTCGTTCTCGGACAGGGGCTCACCCGGTGGCAGTTGGAGCGAGATGATCCTGCCGCGGAGCGTCTCAAGGGTTTGGTCGCGTACCGAAAGCCGGGGGTAGCGCCTCTTTTGTCCGTTGCCATGCCATCAGTCTAACCCGTTGACACACTAGAATGGTAGTGCTTGTATGGTAGTAGAAATCGAAGTGCTGCCGGTCACTGTTGTCTCACGACAGGTCGCCGGGCAGACCACAGCTTTCCGCTGTTCATACCCCCTCAACGCTCTTCCTCCCCTGAGACAGCATCACCTGCAAAGGAGCAACTGATGACCGAAAGCATTGCACCGCCCACCGGCAGCAAGGTTGAAGCCCGGAACACCCGCGACCTGGCAAAGGTGGCCGTTTCCGGCTGGCTTGGCACGGCGATGGAATTCATGGACTTCCAGCTCTACTCGCTGGCAGCCGCCATCGTCTTCAACAAGATCTTCTTCCCGGATGTCAGCCCCGTCATCGGCCTGATCGCCGCCATGGCCACCTACGGCGTGGGGTATGTTGCCCGCCTCTTCGGTGCCGTCTACTTTGGCCGCATGGGCGACCGGATCGGCCGCAAGAAGGTCCTCTACATCACCATCGCCCTGATGGGTGCCTCCACCACCCTGATCGGCGTGCTTCCCACGTACGCCATGGTGGGCATCTGGGCACCCATCCTCCTGGTGGCCCTGCGCCTTATCCAGGGCTTCGGAGCCGGCGCGGAAATCGCGGGCGCCACGGTCATGCTGGCGGAATTCGCCTCGGCACGCCGCCGCGGCATCATCTCCTCCCTGGTCTGCCTGGGCACCAATTCCGGAACCCTTGGCGCCTCGGCATTGTGGGCCATCCTGGTCAGCTCCCTTTCGCAGGAAGACCTGCTGAGCTGGGGCTGGCGCATCCCGTTCCTGGCCAGCTTCGTCATCATGCTCTTCGCCATCTGGATCCGCCGCTCCATCAAGGAAAGCCCCGTCTTCGAAGAGCGCGCTGACGTGGTGGACGGCGTTGCACTGTCCAAGCGCGAAATCGCCGCGGCCGAGGAGCTCGCAAAGACAAGCACCATCGAAGCGGCCCTGCACCAGAAGAAGGGCAAGGCATTCCTGATCGCTTTGGGCCTGCGCTTTGGCCAGGCCGGCAACTCCGGACTGGTGCAGACCTTCCTGGTGGGCTACCTTGCCACGGTCCTGATGACTGACAAGAGCGTGGGCACCAACGCGATCATGTATGGCTCGATCCTCGGCTTCGTCACCATCCCCTTGATTGGCCTCCTTGGTGACCGCTTCGGCCGCCGCCCCCTGTACCTGGTGCTCAGCGCCCTCACTGCCCTCTACGCCATCCCGATGATGCTCATGATCACCAGCGGCAATTCGGCGCTTATCACCATCGCCATGGTCATCGGACTGAACCTGGGCGTGCTAAGCCTGTTCGCCATGGAAAGCGTCACCATGGCCGAGTTCTTCGGTGCCCGCACCCGCTTCACCCAGCTGGCCCTCGCCAAGGAAATCGGCGGCATCCTGGCCACGGCCATCGGTCCGCTGCTGGCGGCAACGCTTACCGCAGTCACCGGTCACTGGTGGCCGCTCGCCGCCATGGTCATCGGCTACTCGCTAATTACCCTGGTTTCCGCCGCTGTTGGCCCCGAGGTCCGCGGCCGCGACATGGTGCGCCTGGAGGACGCCGTATGAAGGCCGTCGTCGTACACGGTGCCAACGACCTCCGCATCGATGAGCGGCCCGAGCCCGTCGCCGGGCCGGGAGAGGTAGTGCTCGACGTCGAATGGGGCGGCATTTGCGGCAGCGACCTTTCGTACTGGCGCCATGGAGCGTCGGGTACCGCGGCGCTGAAGTCACCGCTCGTCCTGGGGCACGAGGTGGCGGGCAGGATCGCCAAGCTGGGCGCCGGCGTCGAACATCTCGAAGTGGGACAGCCCGTCACGGTGCACCCGGCCGAACTGGTGGGGGACGGCACCATGCCGGAGCGGCTCCGGGGCCGGACCAACCTCTACCCGCAGGTCAGGTACTTCGGTTCGGCGGCGTTCGACCCCCACACCGACGGTGGGTTCAGCGAACGGAAACTCGCCAAGGCATTCCAGGTCCGGCCGCTTCCGGACGGGGTGGACACCCTCCGTGGGGCACTGGCGGAGCCGCTCGCCGTCGCCATGCATGCGGTCAGCCGTGCCGGCAGCCTGCAAGGCCGGGACGTGCTGGTCAACGGTGCCGGTCCCATCGGGTCGCTGGTCACGGCGGCCGCCAAGTACGCCGGAGCGCGGACCGTGATTGCCACCGACATCAGCGACGCGTCTTTGCTGATTGCCAAGGCCATGGGCGCCGACGAGGTACTGAACGTCTCGCACGGGGCACTTCCCACGGACATGGAGCTCGTCTTCGAGGCCACGGGCATCCCCGCAGTCCTGGGCGGAGTCCTACGCGCCACGGCCTGCGGCGGCACCATCATCCAGGTGGGCAACCTGCCCGGCACTCCCGCGGCTTCCGCGCTGGGGGACCTGGTCACCCGGGAAATCACCTGGATCGGGTCCTACCGTTTCGTGGACGAGATCACCGATGCCCTGCAGGCCATGAAAGAAGGCTTGGACGTCTCGCCCATCATCACCCACAAGTTCGATATCGGCGACGCGGAGCAAGCAATGCAAACCGCCGCGGACCCGGCCGCGGGCAGCAGCAAGGTCATGCTCCGCCTCAGCATGGACTGACACCTACCTACCAAAACAGCGGTAAGTGCCCGTTGTGAGCTTTCACAGCGGGCACTTAAAGCCCCGAACATTGCATACCACCATGAGAAGGACTCCCAGTGAAGATCACCGACGCACGGGTTGTGGTTTCGTCGCCCGGACGGAACTACGTCACGCTCGTAATTGAAACCGAGGACGGCATCACCGGCATCGGCGATGCCACCCTGAACGGTCGCGAGTTGGCTGTAGCCTCCTACCTTTCCGAGCACCTCTGCCCGCTGCTCATCGGCCGCGATGCCCGCCGCATCGAGGATGCCTGGCAGTACTTCTACAAGGGTGCCTACTGGCGCCGCGGCCCGGTGACCATGACGGCCATCGCTGCCATCGACGTCGCGCTCTGGGACATCAAGGGCAAGGCGGCCGGCATGCCGGTCTATGAACTCCTGGGCGGCGCGGCCCGCGAGGGCGTGATGGTCTACGGACACGCCAGCGGCACCACCCTTGAGGACCTCAGCGCGGACTTCCAGCACCACCTGGACCTTGGCTACAAGGCCATCCGCGCCCAAGCTGCCGTGCCCGGCCTGGACAAGACCTACGGGATCGCGCCCGTGGACGGAAAGCTGTACGAACCGGCCAGCGGAAACGTACCCCAGGAAGACACCTGGGAGACCACCGCCTACCTGGACTTCGCCCCGAAAATGATGGCCCACATCCGTGCGGAGTTCGGCTACGGCGTCCACGTCCTGCACGATGTCCATCACCGGCTGACGCCCATCGAAGCAGGCCGGCTTGGCGCCTCCCTCGAGCAGTACCGGCCGTTCTGGATCGAGGATCCAACCCCGGCCGAAGACCAGTCAGCATTCCGGCTGATCCGCCAGCACACCACCACCCCCGTTGCCGTCGGGGAGGTGTTCAACTCGATCTGGGACTGCCAGCAGCTCATCACCGAACGCCTGATCGACTACGTCCGCACCTCCGTCTCGCACGCCGGCGGCATCACGCACCTGCGCCGCATCTTCTCCCTCGCAGACCTCTACGGCGTGCGCTCGGGCTCGCACGGCGCAGGCGACCTGTCGCCCGCCTCGTTCGCTGCCGCCCTCCATGTGGATCTGAGCATCCCCAACTTCGGCATCCAGGAATACATGGGCCACCGCGAGCCGGCGAACGAGGTGTTCACCACGTCCTACACATTCAACGACGGCTACATGCACCCCGGGGACGCGCCCGGCATCGGCGTCGAGTTCAACGAGGAAGCCGCCGCGCGCTTCCCCTTCGACCCCAAATACCTGCCGGTGAACCGGCGCCTGGACGGATCGGTGCACGACTGGTGAACACTGCAGCCCACCAACCCTTTGACGTGGTGGTGATGGGGGAGATCCTCGTCGAAGTCGCCACCGACCTGCCCTTTGCCCACGGCGTTCCCGCGCAGCTTGGCATCTCCGGCGACGCCCTCAACGTCGCAGCCGCCGCAGCAGCAGCAGGCGCCACCGTAGGCCTGTTGTCCGTGCTGACGGACGATGAACTGGGCCAAGCCATTGCCTCCCGCATCGCCGAGCTGGGCATTTCCACTGACCTCCTGAAGTTCCGGCGCGGCCAGCAGGGCGTTTACCTGGTCCACAGCGATCCCGCCGGCGAACGCGAGTTCTCCTACGCCCGCAGCGGCAGCGTGGGTTCCACCCTGGGCCCGGACGACGTCGACCCCGACGTTGTGAAGGCGGCCGGCGCCGTGGTGGCGGGCGGCATCGCCTGCGCCATTTCACCAACGTCCCGCGCCGCCGTCGTCAAAGCTGCCGGCCTTGCCACGCGCTTTGTCTACGATCCCAATTTCCGCCCCCGCCTCACCACAGCGGAACAGGCGACGGCGGCACTCACCGCCCTGGCGCCGCAGGCCTTCCTGGTAACACCGTCCTTCCCCGGCGAGACGGGCGCGCTGCTCGGCGCGGCGTTCCCGCAGGAAGCTGCGGCCAGGCTGCGCACGCTGGGGACCGCCAACGTCGCCGTCACCTGCGGTGCGGAAGGGGTCCAGCTCGAATGGAGCGGCGACGCCGCCCCGGGGACCGGCTCTGCCTGGGTGCCCGCAATTCCCGCCCCCGCCGTGGTGGACCAGACCGGCGCCGGGGACGCGTTCATTGGAACACTGACCGCACGCCTGGTGCTGGGCGACGACTTCCCGACGGCGGCACGCTACGGGGCCGCCGCATCGTCGCTGGTGGTGGGCGGCAAGGGCGGCACCGGGTTCATCCCCACGTTCGCGCAGACCAAGGCCCACGCCTCCGGGAACTTCGCCGAAGGAGCCCAGCCATCGCACGCCTGACAACATCTTCGCTGGCAACCAGCAGACACCAGGCCGGCATCCGGCGGGACAAACTGCAGCCCGGCATCGTCCACCTGGGCCTGGGCGCCTTCGCGCGTGCCCACACCGCCGTCTTTACGGAAGACGCCATGCTTGTGGCAGGCGACTTCGAGTGGGGAATCGTGGGGGTTACCCAGCGTTCCGACTCCGTGGCCCGGCAACTGGCACCCCAGGAGGGCTTGTTCACCGTGTCAGAACGGGGAGCCAACGCCGCCCCGCTGCGTGTGGTCTCCAGCATCGTTGAGGCCATATCCGGGAGGGACAACCCCGAATTGGTGGTGGCGCGAATCGCCGCACCGGCCACGAAAATCGTCACCCTCACCATCACGGAAAAGGGATACGGCTTCGATCCGCAAACGCGGACCCTCGACCTGCACGACCCGGAAGTCCAGGCCGACCTCACCGGCCGGCCGCCGGTGACCGCCATCGGACAAATCGTCCGCGGCCTCCAACAGCGGGCAACGGCCGGCGCCGGGCCCGTCACGGTGCTCTCCTGCGACAATCTCCCGGCCAACGGGATACTGACGGGGACCTTGGTCCGGAACTTCGCCGCGGCCCTGCCCGCGACCGAAAGCGGGCCCCTGGTGGCATGGATGCGGGGAAATGTGACGTTCCCTTCCACCATGGTGGACCGGATGGTGCCGGCCACCACGCCAGGTGACCTGGCCGCCGTCGAACATGAACTCGGTGTACAGGACGAGGCGGCCGTGGTGGCTGAACCCTTCAAGCAATGGGTCATGGAGGACAACTTCGCCGCCGGCAGGCCGCGCTGGGAGGACGCCGGCGCCGTGTTCAGCGACGACGTCGCGGCCTGGGAATCAGCCAAACTGCGGCTGCTCAACGCCAGCCATTCGATGCTGGCCTATCTCGGCCTCCTCGCCGGCAAGGAAACCATCAGTGATGCCGTGGCCGTGCAGCCGTTCCGTACCGCCTGCCGGCGCATGATGCTGGAGGAAGCGCTGCCCAGCATCACCCTCCCGGCCGGGCTGGACGGGGAGCAGTACTGCGACCAGGTTCTCCGCCGGTTCGCCAACCCGGCGCTGGGCCACACCACGGCCAAGGTGGGAAGCGACGGCTCTCAGAAAGTCGGGCTGCGGCTGCTCACCACAGTCCGGGGAACGCTCGACGCCGGCCGGGCACCACGGTGGGCGGCGCTAGCCGTTGCCGCGTGGATGCACCACGTGGCGGGCACCCTGGAAACCGACCTCAACGATCCGCTGGCAGCGGAGCTGAACGCAGCCCTGCCGGCTGCACGGGACGCCCACAGCATGGTTCCGGCGCTGCTGGGATTCCGGCCCATTTTCGACCAGGACCTGGCGGGGAACAAAGCCTTCCGGGATCTGCTCCTTCACTGGTACCGCATCATCGAAACCAACGGGCCGGACGGCCTGGGAAATGAGATCCACCATGGCTGACGCATCAGGCGTCCTCCGCGTGTCACCTGTCATCCCGGTGGTCACCATCGACGACCCCCAGGATGCGGTGCCCCTGGCCCGTGCCCTGGTGGACGGCGGCGTGAAGACCATCGAGCTGACGCTGCGCACGGACTCCGCACTGACCTCGCTGAAGCTGATCGCCCAGGAGGTGCCGGACATCCTGGTGGGCGCCGGCACCATCCTCACGCCGGGCCAGGCCGACGCCGCCGTCCAAGCGGGTGCCACATTCCTGGTCAGCCCCGGCGTCACCCCCGCGCTGCTCGCGCACATGCTGTCCCTGGACGTCCCGGTGCTGCCCGGCGTCGCCACCGTGGGCGAGGTAATGGCAGTCCTGGAAGCCGGATTGGACGCGATGAAGTTCTTCCCCGCCGGGCCTGCAGGCGGGCCGTCCTACCTGGCCGCCATCGGGGCGCCCATCCCGCACGTCCAGTTCTGCCCCACCGGCGGCATCAGCCCGGCCACCGCCCCGGATTACCTTCGGCTGCCGAATGTGGCCTGCGTGGGCGGCAGCTGGCTCACTCCGGCGGACGCCGTCGCGGCCAAGGACTGGGCGCGGATCACCAGCCTGGCCAGCGGGGCGGCCGCGCTGGGCCGGTAACCCATCCCCGCAAGCCGGCCGGGCGTCAGCTCTCGGCTGCGGCAGCCCGGACCTGGGCTTTGTCGTGCTCCGCGTGGGCGTTGCGCAGCAGCTCCATGAACTCGGTTTCGTTGCGGACCAGCCGCTTGTACTTCTCGGGAAGCTTGCGGATCTGGTTTTCTTCGCGGCACATCTTGGCGAAGATCTTGTCGCGTTCGGCCATGTCCGTCTCGTAGTTGAGGTCCATGTATTCCGTGGCGTGGCGCCGCGCCCCGGACACCGCGTTCTTGGCCTTGCCCTTGGGGCTGAAGATGGACGCCAGGATGGTCACCACCAGGACACCCAGGATGACGCCCAGCGAGACAACGGTGCTGACCTCCACCACGTTGACGTGCTTGCCGTCGTTGATGAAGGGAAGGGTGTTCTCGTGCAGGGCGTGCAGGATGAGCTTCACGCCGATGAAACCCAGGATGACCGCCAGGCCGTACGAAAGGAAGATCAGCCGGTCCAGCAGGCCGTCAATCAGGAAGAACAGCTGGCGCAGGCCCATCAGCGAGAACGCGGTGGCGGTGAACACGATGAACACGTTCTGGGTGAGGCCGAAGATGGCCGGAATTGAATCCAGGGCGAACAGGATGTCCGTGCCGCCGATGGCCACCATCACCAGCAGCATCGGCGTCAGGACCCGCTTGCCGTTCTCCACCGTGAAGAGTTTGTCGCCGTCGTAGTGTTGCGACGCCGGCAGGAGCTTCCTGGCGAGCCGGACCACCAGGCCTTCGGAGTCGTCGTCGTGGCTGTCGGGTTTGAGCAGGTTGCCGGCGGTGAGCAGCAGGATGAGCCCGAAGATGTAGAACACCCAGGCAAAACTGTTGATCAGTGCCGCGCCCAGGAAGATGAACGCCGTGCGGGCGATCAGGGAGAACACGATGCCGAACAGCAGCACCTTTTGCTGGTCCGCGCGGGGCACCTTGAAACTGGCCATGATGATGAGGAAGACGAAGAGGTTGTCCACTGACAACGCCTTCTCCGTCACGTAGCCGGCAAAATATTCGGTCCCCATGTCGGGTCCGCCGAACACCAGTACGGCCAGCCCGAACAGCACGGCAATGCCCACGTAGATCGCGGACCAGGTGGCGGATTCCTTGAGGGAGGGCGTGTGCGCCTTACGGACGTGGAAGAAGAAGTCGAAGGCCAGCAGCCCCACGATTCCCGCAATGGTCAGGGTCCAGATATAAGCAGATACTTCCACGCGGCGGGCCTTTCGTCGGAGGGTCCCTCCAGCCTACCTAAGCGGGCTTCAGGAGTTCGTGCTCCATGACGGCGGTCCGGGACAGCGTCTTGTAGCCCTCCTGTTCAAAGAGCACCGTGATGACGTCATCCTCGTGCCGCATCACCAGGCCGGGCCCCCACTCCTTGTGCACCACCGCGGACTGCAGCGGGAAAGGCTCGGCGGCGGCGGAAGCCGGCCCGCCGCCGTCGGACGCCTTGCCCGGCTGTTTCTTCCCCTGCTTTTGCTTGGCGTGGGACTTCTTTCCCGCCTTCCCCTCGTCCAGCTGCCCCGCGTCCCCCGAAGCGGCAGCAGCGCACCCGTCGCAGTTTCCGCACGGCTCCGGCAGGTCCTCGCCGAAGTAGCCCAGCAGGAACTGCCGCCGGCAGCCGTCCGTCTCCGCGTACGCACGCATCATGGTCAGCCGGGACTGGTCCACGCGCTGCCGGGCTTCGGCGAGTTCGACGGCGTCGTCCACCAGTGCGGGCAGCTTGGCTTTGGAGGTCAGCCGGATGCCCCGCTTGCCTGTGCTGACGGCGCCAACCTCCTCCAGCTGGTTGATGAGTCCCGTGATGCGGCGGCCGGGTAACCCGGTGAGCTCGGCCAGGGACGCCTTGGGCGCGGGAACCTTGGCGGCCTTGAGGATCTTCAGCACAGCCAGGAGGGAACCGGGGTCGGGGGAGTGGGTGCCGAAGAACTTCCGCAGGCCGAGGTCCTCGGAGCGGTAATGCAGCACGGCGGATGCGGGGTCGCCGTCCCTGCCTGCCCGTCCGATCTCCTGGTAGTAGGAGTCCAGCGACTCCGGAATGTCGGCATGCACCACGAACCGGACGTTCGGCTTGTCTATGCCCATGCCGAACGCCGTGGTGGCAACCACGACGTCCAGCTGGTCAGCCAGGAACAGCTCATGGATGTGTTCCCGATCCCTCGCGGAACGGCCGGCATGGTACGCCTCCGCGCGCAGCCCCTCCTTGACCAGCTTGGCCGCGTATTTCTCCGTGTCCTTCCGGGTGGCCGCATACAGCAGGCCTCGACCCTTCCCGGCCAGCTCCGCCACCTGCTCAAGGACGGCCTTGCGCTTGCCCTTGTCCTCATGGTGGCGGACCACATCGAGGCTGATGTTGGGCCGGTCGAAGCCATGGACCAGGACCAGTGGCTGGTTCATGCCCAGCCGCTCCACGATCTCGTCCCTGACCGGCGGGGAGGCCGTAGCGGTCAAGGCAGCCACGGGCGGATTGCCCAGCTGTTCCCGGACATTGCCGAGGGCGAGGTAGTCAGGTCGGAAATCGTGGCCCCAGGAGGAAACGCAGTGGGCCTCGTCCACCACGAAGAGGGAGATGCCCAGGGCTTTGATCCGGTCTACGGTTGACTGCTTGGCCAGCTGTTCGGGGGCGAGGAACAGGAACACGGCCTGGCCATCCTCGGCGGCCTGCCATGACGCCTCGACTTCGGCGTCTCTGTGCGAGGAGTTGATGGCCACAGCGGCATCCGGCCCGAGCGCCTGGGCCAGGCCGTCCAACTGGTCCTCCTGCAGGGCAATAAGCGGTGAAACCACGACGGCGGGACGTCCGGTGGTCCTGTGCAGGTGCAGGGCGGCGACCTGGTAGATGGCGGATTTGCCATATCCGGTGGGCATCACGGCCAGGACGTCGCGGCCGTCCGCAAGGGCTGCCATGCCGGCCAATTGGCCGTCCCGCAGGTGGGGCAGCGAGAAGGGTGATTCAGCAAGGGCCCGGAGGGCTGGTTCGTCGGCCATGGAAAGCGGCTCCGCACAGAAGAAACTGCGGCCGCTTGCTTCAGCCGTAGGAACCACCCTACGCCAGCCCCGCGCCGCCGTCGTAAACCTTCGGGCGTATGTGGAAAAGCAGGACGGACAGAGTGTCAGCCCACGGGCCTGCCGGCCGGCGGCCGTCCTTGACTTCAGGGGCAGCCTCAACAACTGTGGAAATTACCGAAACGGCTGGGCAGCAGGCGCATCTGGGACCGGCAAGCAAGGAGAACCCAACGTGGCGCGCGAAAACCCGAAGGTCGAAGAACCCGACGAATCCGAACTTGAGGTGAGCGGCCATCCCAAGACCTGGGCTGCCGGCGTGCCCGGCGTCTACCACTCGATGCAGCCTGCCCTCAAGCACATGGGCGTGGAGCGCTCGCGCAAGACCCTGCTGGCGCTGAACCAGAAGGACGGCTTTGACTGCATGAGCTGCGCGTGGCCCGACCCGGGCCACCGCAAGACCTTCGAATTCTGTGAGAACGGGGCCAAGGCGGTCACCTGGGAAGCCACCCCTGTGGTGGTCGGAAGCGAATTCTGGGCCGGGCATCCCGTCAGCGAACTGCGCCGGCGCACCGAGTACTGGCTGGGGATGCAGGGCCGGCTCACCGAACCGGTGTACAAGCCCGCGGGGGAGGACCGCTACCGTCCGGTCAGTTGGGAGGATGCCTTCACGATCATCGCGGACAAGCTGAAGTCCTTGCCCAACCCCAACCAGGCAACGTTCTACACCAGCGGCCGCACCTCCAACGAGGCCGCCTTCCTGTACCAGTTGTTCATCCGGGCCTACGGCACCAACAACCTGCCCGACTGTTCCAACATGTGCCACGAGTCCTCGGGCTGGGGCATGGGCCAGACCATCGGCGTGGGCAAAGCGACCGTCTCCTACGACGACTTCGGCAAGGCCGACCTGATCATCGTCATGGGCCAGAACCCGGGCACCAACCACCCGCGCATGCTGACGGCACTGGAAGAAGCCAAGGAGGCCGGCGGCCACATCGTCGCCATCAACCCGCTGCCCGAGGCCGGACTGATGCGGTACAAGAACCCGCAAAAGGTCAAGGGCGTCATCGGCCACGGCACCCAGATTGCCGACCAGTTCCTGCAGGTGCGGATCGGCGGGGACATGGCCCTGTTGCAGGCCGTTTCGAAACGGGTGCTGGATGCCGAGGATGCCAATCCGGGCAACGTCCTGGACCACGCCTTCCTCCAGGAACACTGCGAGGGGCTGGCAGAACTCCGGGCGCACCTGGCCAACCTCGACGAAGCTGTGGTCCTCGAAGCCACGGGTCTGCGCAGCGGGGAAATCGATGAACTGGCGGCCCGCTACCTGGCTGCGGACAAGGTCATCATCACCTGGGCCATGGGCATAACCCAGCAGAAAAAGGGCGTCGCCACCATCAAGGAGATCATCAACCTCCTGCTGCTGCGCGGCAACATCGGAAAACCCGGCGCCGGGGCTTCCCCAATCCGCGGCCACAGCAACGTCCAGGGTGACCGCACCATGGGCATCTGGGAACAGATGCCGCCTGCCTTCCTGGACGCCCTGGGCAAGGAGTTCAGCTTCGAACCGCCCCGGGAACACGGCGCGGATGCCGTGGAAACCGTCCGGCAGATGCGCGACGGTGGCATCAAGGTCTTTGTGGGGCTTGGCGGCAACTTCGTGGGCGCGATGTCGGACACCTCAACGGCCGAGAGCGCCATGGAGAACACCGAACTTTCCGTGCAGATCTCCACCAAGCTAAACCACTCGCATGGAGTCGCCGGGGCTGAAGCGCTCATCCTGCCAACCTTGGGCCGGACGGAGATCGACCGCCAGGAAACCGGGCCGCAGTTTGTTTCAGTGGAGGATACCGTCTGCGCGGTGCACTCTTCCCACGGCACGGTGGAACCGGTGGGACCCAACCTGCTGTCCGAGGTGGCGATCATCTGCCGGCTGGCCCAGGCGACGCTGGGAGACACCATCAACGCCGACTGGGCCGGCTTCGAGAAGAACTACGACCTCATCCGGGACCACATCTCCCGCGTTGTCAACGGGTGCGGGGACTACAACCGCAAGATCCGGCAGGACGGCGGCTTCGTGCTGCCCAACGGCCCGCGGGATTCACGGACTTTCCACACTCCCACCGGCAAGGCCATCCTGACGGTCAACGAACTTGAGCACGTGGAACGCCCCGCCGGCACCCTGATCCTGCAGAGCATGCGCTCGCATGACCAGTTCAACACCACCATCTACGGCAACAACGACCGTTACCGTGGCATCAGGAAGGGTCGCGAAGTGGTTTTCGTCAACCCGGCAGACCTTGCCGAACTGGGGCTGGCCGACGGGCAGCGCGTGGACATCCGCGGCGTATACAAGGACAACGTGGAACGGGTCCTCTGGAACTACCGCGTGGTGTCCTATCCGTCCGCGAAGGGCTGTGCCGCGGCGTACTACCCCGAGGCCAATGTCCTGGTTCCGCTGGACAGCGTGGCCGAGGGCAGCCAGACACCCGTGTCCAAGGCGGTCATCGTCCGCCTGGAGCCGGTGAAGGTACTGGAGGACGAGCCCACCGCCGCGGGCTGACTGTCCTCGCCGGCTATTGACCGGTGTCCGCCCACCCGCTGCCCGCCGGCCCGCCGTGGGCGCCGTCGTCGATCAGCTGGAACGCCACCTTGGCAGCCTTCTCGATGGCTGCAGCAGCGGCTTCCCTGTTCCCGGCGCTGCCCGTGCCTGCCTCCAGCGCTGCCGCGTAGCCCACCAGGAACGTGGTGACGGGGGCGGCGGCATGGATCACGTTCTCGGAGGATTTGCGGGCCAGGTCAAGGAGCATCTCCTGGTCCATGTTGAGGTCAAGGATCTGCAGTGCCTGGGCCAGCCGGTGGCTCCACTGGTCCAGCACCCGTGCTTCGTCGTCGTTCATTGCCATGGTTCTCCTTAGCGCCGTTGGTGCGTTTACGTGTCGATGGTGGACATGTTGGGGTAGCGGGCGCCGGCAGTTGTCCCGGCCGGTGCCAGCTGGTCCAGCAGCTCAAGCTCGTCCTGGCTGAGTTCGATGTCCACGGCGCCCAGGTTCTCGCGCAGCCGTTCACGTTTCTTGGTGCCCGGGATGGGGACGATATGTTCCCCCTGCGCCAGCAGCCAGGCGAGGGCCAGCTGGCCGGGAGTGCACTGTTTCCTGTCGGCCAGCTCCCTGACCCGGTCCACGAGTTCCAGGTTGCGGGTGAAGTTGTCGCCCTGGAAACGCGGGGAGTGGCGGCGGAAGTCGTCCTCGGCGAAATCGTCCACGCTGCGGATCTGCCCGGTGAGGAACCCACGGCCCAGCGGGCTGTAGGGCACAAAACCGATGCCCAGTTCCGCGAGCACGGGAAACACCTTGGTTTCAGGCTCCCGCTCCCACAGCGAATACTCGGTTTGCAGGGCGGTGATGGGGTGCACGGCGTGGGCCCGCCGGATGGTCGCGGCGGATGCTTCGGACAAGCCAAGGTGCCGGACTTTTCCGGCCTGGACCAGTTCCGCCATGGCGCCAACCGTGTCCTCGATGGGAACGGTCTTGTCCACCCGGTGCTGGTAGTACAGGTCGATGTGGTCCACGCCCAGGCGCTGGAGGCTGGCGTCGCAGGCGGACCTGACGTATTCGGGGCGGCCGTTGATGCCCACCCAGGAACCGTCTTCGCGGCGCTCGTTTCCGAACTTGGTGGCCAGGACCGCTTCTTCGCGGCGGCCGGCGATGGCGCGGCCCACCAGTTTTTCGTTGGTGAAGGGGCCGTACATGTCCGCTGTGTCCAGCAGGGAGCCGCCGGCATCCAGGAACTCGTGGATGGTGGCGATCGACTCCTGCTCATCGCCGTCGCCGTAAAACTCGCTCATGCCCATGCAGCCAAGGCCCAGGGCGGACACTGTGAGTTGTCCAATGGTGCGCGTTTTCATGGGTGCTCCTCAACGGTAGAACGTGTTCGGAAACCAGCCGGCAGCGTCGTTTCCAGGGCAGCGGAACCGGTTGGTGCAGCGTACGCCACTATAGGGGTTTCCCTCATGGATTGCTCCCCTAAACAAGGGGCTTCATACCCCTAGACCCCTTGGGGGGCCGTGCCTAGACTGGGCGAATCCCCACCCGGAACCGTTGCCTGACCACTTCACATATCAGGACGCACAAATCGGCCAGGGCTGTTCCCCTCGCGGGATGTGCCACCCAACCAGATCACGGCCGTCCCACCGGACGCCTGACTACAGGAGCGATAGATGACAGGGAACAAAGCCGTTGCCTACAAAGAAGCCGGCAAGGTGGAAGTAATCGACATTGACTATCCGACGTTTGAGCTCAAGGACGGGCCAGGCGTCAACCCCGCGAACGTGGGACGCCCGGTCAACCACGGAGTGATCCTCAAAACGGTGGCCACCAACATCTGCGGATCGGACCAGCACATGGTGCGCGGCCGCACCACGGCTCCGCCCAACCTGGTGCTGGGCCACGAGATCACCGGCGAAGTGGTGGAGGTGGGCCGCGATGTCGAGTTCATCAAGGTGGGCGACCTCTGCTCGGTGCCGTTCAACATCGCCTGCGGCCGCTGCCGGAACTGCAAGGAGCGCAAGACCGGCATCTGTTTGAACGTGAATCCCGCGCGCCCCGGCGCCGCGTACGGCTACGTGGACATGGGCGGGTGGGTCGGCGGCCAGGCCAACTACGTTCTGGTGCCGTACGCAGACTGGAACCTGCTGAAGTTCCCGGACAAGGACCGGGCCATGGAGAAGATCATGGACCTGGCCATGCTTTCGGACATCTTCCCCACAGGGTTCCATGGCGCAGTCACGGCAGGGGTGGGCGTCGGTTCCACCGTGTACATTGCCGGGGCCGGTCCCGTGGGTCTTGCGGCAGCTACCAGCGCGCACCTGTTGGGGGCCGCCGTCGTCATCGTGGGCGACATGAACGAAGACCGGCTGGCACGGGCGCGCAGCTTCGGCTGCGAAACAGTGGATCTGACCAAGGGCGATCCGAAGGACCAGATCGAGCAGATCCTGGGCGTCCCTGAGGTGGACTGCGGCGTCGACGCCGTGGGATTTGAAGCGAAGGGCCACGGCCACGATGCCAAGGAGGCGCCGGCGACGGTCCTGAACTCCCTGATGGAGCTCACGGCCGCTGGTGGAGCCCTTGGTATCCCCGGCCTGTACGTCACGGGCGATCCGGGCGGCATCGACGAGGCCGCCAAGAAGGGCGCACTGTCACTGAGCCTCGGCACCGGCTGGGCAAAATCGCTGAGCTTCACCACTGGCCAGTGCCCGGTGATGAAGTACAACCGGCAACTGATGATGGCCATCCTGAATGACAGGGTCAACATCGCCAAGAACGTCAACGCCAAGGCCATCCCGCTGGAGGAGGCACCGAAGGGCTACGCGGAGTTCGACGCCGGCGCAGCCACCAAGTACGTCCTCAATCCCAACGGCTACTTAAGCTGACGCGGCGGCGGGCGGGGATGCCACCAAGGGCCCTTTGCTTGCGGAAATAACTGTTGCCCGGGCCGGGTTAGGCTTTGCACGGGCAACACAAACCGCAAACGAAGGAGTTTCCCTTGAGTGACATGACCGTCCGCCACAATCCCGGGCGCGAACGCTTCGAGATCCTCGACGCCGGCAACGTGATCGGCAAGGCGGTGTACAAGGAGTACGACGGCGGGGAGTCGCCGCAGCGGATTTTCTACCATACGGTGATCAACGAGGAATACGGCGGGCAGGGCCTTGCCGGGCGGCTGGCCACGGCTGCCCTGGACAGCACGGTCCAGGCCGGGAGCAGCATCATCCCGGTATGCCCGTTCATCAAGAAGTTCCTTGCAAAGCACCCGGAATACTCGGCCAACGTGGTGCCTGTGGCGCCGGCGCACCTGGAATTCCTGGACAGCGCGCTGTCCGCCCGCGCCCGCGGCTAGCGCATCCCTATTACAGCCGGCGGAACACCCCGCAAGCCTTCAGGAAGCTCCCAACCGCCGGTGATTTAATCAGCATCTGTCAGCGCGGCTCACCGCCGCGCTGGTGTTGTTTTTGATTGCCGAGGCGGGACAGGAGCCCTTGTATGTCCGTGCACCCCATGGTGCCCACACCAGGCCGCGGTGCTCCGCTGCAACCGCCGGGCAGGCCATCAAACGGCAAGCCAGCTCCGGGCAGGAACCGGGGCCACAGAAGGCTGCTGTGGCTGGCCCTTGCGGTAGTACTGGTCATCGTCGGGACCATCACCCTGGCCGTGGTCCGGTCCGAGCCACCCACCGGTGCCGTGGTCCCCACCCAGCCGGCCGTACCCGCAGCGCCGGTGGCGGCAGCTCCGCCGTCGTTGCAGGACAGCGTGGACGACATCCTCAGTGACGCGGCCGAATACCGGATTGGGCTGGCGCTCGCCGATGTGTCCGGAGGTGCGGAACGGACGTTCGGCGACCAGGACACGTTCACCGCGGCCAGCACGGCCAAGATCCTCACTGCCGCCGCCTACTATCACCTGGTGGAAAACGGGCAGGCGGGCCTGGAGGATCCCATGGGCGACTACGACGCCGCGTTCCAACTCAAAGCCATGGTCAACGACAGCAACAACGACTCCTGGCTGTTGCTGATGGATGCCGTGGGGTACCCGCAGTTGATCGCCTACGCGGGCTCCATCGGCGTCACCTACGACCCCGAAGAAAACCTGCTGACCGCGGCGGACATGGCCCTGATCCTGAAGAAGCTCTATGCAGGCGAACTCCTGGACAAGGACAACACGGCGCAGCTGCTCAGCTACATGCAGGACACCAACAACGAGGACCTCATCCCGGCGGGATCACGGTCCGGAGTGGACGTCTACCACAAGTACGGGGAAGTGTCCGGGGAACTGCACGACGCCGCGCTCCTGAGCTACCGCGGTTCGACCTTCGCCCTGGTCATCTATACGGAGAACCCCGCCGGCGGGGCGGATGAGGGCCAGGCCGAGGTGATCCGGGACCTGACCAGGGCGGTGGAGGACGCACTCTTCCCGGTGGGAGTGGCAGGAAAATAGCGCACGCCACACCGGCCAGGAGCCCGCCGAGTCGCCCGCGGTGGAAGCTTTAGGCCAGACTGTTACCGTGAGCAACAACCCCCGGACTGCCCTGGCCGTCGCCGGACTCAGCCTGGGCACGGCACTGAACCCACTGAACTCCTCCATGATCGCCGTGGCCCTGGTGGTGCTGCGCGCCGACTTCGGGCTCGACGTTGCTGCCGTCACCTGGGTGGTCACCTCGTTCTACCTGGCCTCCGCAGCCGGGCAGCCGGTGATGGGCCGGCTCGCCGACCGGTTCGGCCCGCGGCGGATGTTCATGCTGGGCATGGGGCTGGTCGCCGTCACCTGCGCGCTGGCCCCGCTGGCCCCGAACTTCGCGCTGCTGTGCGTGGCACGGGCGGTCATGGCTCTGGGAACTGCCACCGCATATCCCAGTGCCGTGGTGATGGTGGGCGCTCTGGCGCACCGGGCCAAGGTGGACTCGGCCCGCCCGCTGGGCCGGCTGCAGATGGCCAACACGTCCGCAGCCGCGGTGGGCCCGGTGGTCGGTGGCCTGCTGGTGGGCTTCGTGGGCTGGGAGTCGCTGTTCCTGGTCAACGTCCCGCTGGCACTCGCGGCGTTGCTGACCGTGCGGAAGGCCGCACCGCCGGACCAGGTCCGGGAGCGCGGCAGCGTGGCGGAACTGGTGCGGGACTCCGACGTCCCGGGGATTGCCGGGTTCATCGCCGCCCTTCTCCTGGTCATGATGGCTGCGCTGAACGTCGCGCCGGACTACCGGTGGTGGATGCTGGCCGCCGGAACCGTGGTCGCGGGGCTGTTTGCCTGGCGGGAGCTGCGCTTCGCCAAACCCTTCCTGAACCTGCGGCTGCTGGGCCGGAACCGGCCGCTGATGCTCGTGTACCTGGCGTTCGCCGTCTTCAGCAGCGTGTACTACTTCGTCTTTTTCGGCCTCCCGCAGCTGCTGCAGGAAGCCGGCGGTTACGACCCCGGCGTGGTGGGGCTGCTGATGCTGCCCCTGGCCGGCATGTCCGTGGTAGCCACCCCGTGGGCAGTCTCCGCCATGGGAAGGTTCGGTGTCCGGCGGGTGCTGCTTGCCGGCGTCGTCCTTTTGACCGTGGTGGCGGCGCTCATGTGGCTGCTGACCGGCACGCTGGCCATCCCCGTTGTGGTGGTACTGACCGCGCTGATGGGCATCCCGTACGGCACGGTCAGCATCGCCTCCAACCAGGGCATGTTCGTGTCCACCCGGCCGCAGGACCGCGGGGTGGCGGCCGGGATCTACCAGACCTGCCGCTACGTGGGCGCGATCACCGCCACCGTGATGATCGGCGTGTTCGCATCAGGCGGGGTGCACCAGGACAGCTGGATGCGGATGGTGCTGGCCATGCTGGTGCTCTGTGCCGTGACGTTCGGGATCTCCGTGTTCTGGCGGCAGCAGAAGGCCTAGGTGCCTTGCGCGGGTGCCCCCGGAAAGGTGTGTCCAGCCTGCGCTCACCTGCAGTAATACACCTCACGGTTGTACAGGAGCCGGTCCCTGACCTGTTGGCTGTCTTCCCGGTCGGTGCACCGCCCGGTGGTCTGCGCGTAGTGCTGGCCCACTTCGATGGACTCCCCATTCCGATCGAGGCTATGGGTATTGATCCGGGTCCGGACGGTGGAACCGGCTGACTGATCGTCCGGATAGGTGCTGGAGGAGTTGTACGACGACGATTCCAGGCCGCTGGGTGTGGAGACGTCAGTGCTGACTGTGACACCTGAATGGCAGAACCGGGGATCGCTGTAGGTGCCGCATTCGCCGGGCTTGCTGACTTGCGCGCCATCGCTGCTTGCTGCCTGTGCCGGTCCCGCAAAAGCCGCAGCGGCCAGCGCCACTGCGGTGCCAATAAGGGCGGTGCGTTTCGTGAACATCCTTATTCGTCCTGCCTGCCGGGGGTATGGAGAGCTCCAATTCTGGCCGCCGCCCCATCCGCCCCCTAGGGCCATTGGTCCCCGATGCCGGCCCTTGGCGCAGGATCAGGCTGGGGTGAGCAGCCAGGGGCTAAGTGCGTGCCACCGGCGTGACCCGGATCCGGGCAATCCGTAACCGGTCCATGCTGAGGACCGTCAACACGTACCCCGGTATCTGCACCCGGTCGCCTGCCTTTGGGAGGCGGCCCAGGCGGTCCATCACGAACCCGGCCACCGTTTCGTAGTGCCCCTCCGGGAGTTCGATTCCGGCGGCGGCCTTGAACTCCTGCAGGATCAGGCCGCCGTCCACGTCGATGGTTCCGTTGGCCACGTTGACCCGGTCCTCGTGCTCGGCGCCGGTGTCGTATTCGTCGTAGATCTCGCCCACCAGTTCCTCCACCAGGTCTTCGAGCGTGACCACGCCGTCGGTGCCCCCGTACTCATCCACCACCAAAGCGATGTGCTGGTTGGTCTTGCGCATCCGTGAGAGGGAGGGGAGCACGCGGTTGGTGCCGGGCAGGGGCAGGATCTCCCGGGCGATGTCCCGCACGGGCGAATGGTCCTGCACCTCGTCGCGGGGCATCAGGTCGCGGATGTGGACGAAGCCCAGGACGTCATCCGGGCTGCGCCCGATCACCGGAAACCGTGAGTACGGGCCGTCCCTGACCATCCGGCGGGCGTCCGCCACCGTCATGGCGCCGTCAATGAACGTCACTTCCGTGCGCGGGCGCATCACCTCCTGCAGCGTCCGGTCCCCGGCGCCGAACACGTCGGCCAGGATGTGGCGGCTGCTCTCTTCGAGGAGTTCGTTCTCGGCCACCATGTCCCAGAGCTCTTCGGAACTGATGCTTTCCCGCTTGACGCGCGGGTCGCCGCCAAAGAGCCTGACCACGGCGTCCGTCGAGACCGACAGGAGCCAGATGACCGGCCGCATGGCATGCGACAGGGCAATCAGCGGCGGGGCCAGGATGCGGGTGAAGGCAACAGGGCTTTGCAGCGCCAGCCTCTTGGGGGCGAGTTCGCCCAGGACCAGGGAAAGAAAAGCCACCAGCAGGGTCATGCCGATGAAGGACACGGGCCCGGCAGCCGCACCAAGTCCGAGGGCTTCAAGGAGGGGTACGACGGCGGGAGCGATCGCCGAGGCCCCATACGCCGCCGAGAAGAATCCGGACAGGGTCACGCCGATCTGGACCGTGGAGAGGAAACGGTTGGGGTTGCGGGCAAG
The DNA here is from genome assembly GCF_026723805.1 of Arthrobacter sp. FX8. Taxonomy (NCBI): domain Bacteria; kingdom Bacillati; phylum Actinomycetota; class Actinomycetes; order Micrococcales; family Micrococcaceae; genus Arthrobacter; species Arthrobacter sp. FX8. The sequence goes on from NZ_CP113505.1 coordinate 292,781, forward strand.
GGCGGCAGTCCGGGCGCCGGTGTCCCCGGATTTCTCGATGCGGCGCACCTGGCTTTCGCGCAGGGAGACCAGTGCGATTTCCGCCGCCGCGAACACCCCGCCCAGCAGCACGAAACCGAGAACCAAAGCGATATTAACCAGGGTGCCGCTGTCCATGACACGACCTTACCCAGCCGCGGACCCGCCGGCGCCTGCCTTCGTGTCGAAGTCAGGACGCCGCGGGGCGGGGCCGAAGCCGGAGTGCCTGCATACCGCCGTCAACAGCCAGGTCCACTCCCGTGGTGGACCCGGCGAGGGGGCTGGCCAGGTATGTGACGGCTGCAGCGACCTCTTCCGGGCAGACGAGCCGGCCGTGCGGCTGACGGGCCTCAAGGGCGGCCCGCTCGGCCTCGGGGTCTGCCGCTGTGGACAGCAGGCGAGCGATCCACGGAGTGTCAGCGGTACCCGGGTTTACGCAGTTGACCCTGATCCCTTCCTGAAGGTGGTCGGCAGCCATGGCCAGGGTGAGTGACAGCACAGCACCCTTCGTTGCGCTGTAGAGGGCGCGTTGGGGCAGGCCTGCGGTAGCCGCGACGGAGCAAGTATTGACGATCGCCGCGTGGGAGGACCGGCGCAAGTACGGAAGGGCGGCCCTTGAAACGCGGACTATACCCATCACATTGATATCAAACACACGGTGCCACTCGTCGTCGTCGTTGGATTCAATGGTGCCCTGTGCGCCCACTCCGGCGTTGTTGGCCAGGATGTCGATCCCGCCCAGCTGCTCTGCTGCCTGCCGTACGGCCCGCCGGACAGAGCTGTCATCCGAGACGTCGCACTGAATTGCTGTGACCCCTTTCGGCGCCTGCTCGGGGCGGAGGTCCAAAACCGCCACTGCTGCGCCGCGCTCCTGCAGCAATTGGGCCGTTGCGGCCCCTATTCCGGAGGCTCCGCCGGTGACGATTGCCTTGAGTCCCGCAAACTCCATTGTCTGGTCCTTTCGTGGTCGGGCTACCTAGCCCTGGAAGAATTCCTGGCGCTGGCGGCCGAGTCCCGCTACTTCAATTTCGACGACGTCCCCGGCTTTCAGGTAAGGAAAGCGCCCGGACAGGGCGACCCCCTCCGGAGTGCCGGTGCAGATCAGGTCCCCTGGCTCAAGGACCAGGAATTGGCTGAGATCGTAGATCACCTGCTCCACCCCAAAGATCAGGTCACGGGTGGAGGAGTCCTGGCGGATTTCACCGTTGACCCAGCTCCGTAACTGCAGGTCGCCGGCGTCCACTTCATCCGGGGTAACCAGGTACGGGCCGGTGGGGCAGAATCCGGCGCAGCTCTTTCCCTTGGACCACTGGCCGCCGGACACCTCCAGTTGGAATGTGCGCTCGGACAGGTCATTGACGGTGACGTAGCCGGCGATGTGGTCGCGAGCCTGTTCGGGGGACTGCAGATAGGAAGCCTGCCGCCCGATGACCACTCCCAGCTCGACCTCCCAGTCGGTCTTGGTGGACCCGCGGGGAATCGCCACAGCATCGAACGGGCCTGCCACCGTGTTTGGGGCCTTATGGAAAATGATGGGCACCGACGGAGGAGCGGCCCCTGACTCGGCCGCATGGGCCGCATAGTTCATGCCCACGCATATGACCGATGACGGCCGGGCGATCGGGGCGCCGATCCGGGCACCATCAACTGCGATCTCTGCCAGTTCCCCGGCGGCTAGGGCTGCCGCTGTGCGCACCGGTCCGTCGGATTCCCAGAAGCCGGCATCGATGTCCGCCGCCACCTGTTCGAGGGAGTAGTACTTCTGGTGGTGCAGGACGGCTGGTACTTCCTTGCCTGGCTCGCCAATTCGTGCGAATTGCATGGTCCTTCTTTCGCTAATTGATGCTGTTGGGTTGGGGGAACTACGTGATGAGGCCGCGGTTGCGCAGCTCGGCCCATAGCTGGTCCGGGACTGCCTGCGATGCCAGATCGAGGTTTTGCTTCACCTGTTCGGGCGTCCGCATGCCCAGGACCACGCTTGTCACGGCGGGGTGCTGGTACGGGTACCTCAAGGCGGCGGCAGGGAGGGTGGTTCCATGCGACTCGCAGATGTCGGCCAGCAGGTTTGCCCGGTCTAAAAGCTGCGGGGGCGCGGGTTGGTAGTTGTAGGTGGCGTCGCGCGCCGGACGGTCTTTGGAGAGCAGGCCGGAGTTGAAGACTCCGACGTTCACTACTCCCACTTTCCGCTCAAGGCACGCCGGCAGCAGATCCGCTGCTGCTCCCTGCTCCAGCAGCGTGTACCGGCCCGCCAGCATGATCACATCGATGTCCGTTTCGGTGACGAAGCGGGCGAGCATTTCGGACTGGTTCATGCCTGTGCCCCAGGCACCGATGACGCCCTCATCCCTCAAGGCGGACAGGGTGGGTGCGGCACCGTCGACAGCCTCGCTCCAGTAGTCGTCCGGGTCGTGGATGAAGACGATGTCGATCCGGTCAGTTCCGAGCCGCTGGAGGCTTTCCTCGATGGAGCGCAACACCCCCTCGCGTGAGTAGTCGCGGACCCGGACCAGATCATCGGGCACGTCGAACCCCTCGGTGTCCTTACCGTTCGGGGATGGGTTGGGTCGCAGTAGGCGCCCCACTTTGGTGCTGAGCACGTAGCTGTTGCGGTCCTGGCCGGCGAGTGCTTTTCCAAGGCGGCGCTCCGAAAGTCCCAGCCCGTAGTGTGGGGCTGTGTCGAAGTACCGGACGCCACCCTCCCAGGCTGCTTCAACGGCGTCGATCGCCTCCTGCTCCTGCACCTGCCGGTACAGGTTGCCGATGGGGGCGCCCCCGAACCCGAGGACGGGCAGTTGGATTGCGGTGCCGGGGATGGTGCGGGTTTCTGTTTGCATGGTTAGTCTTTCTCCTCTTTCGGGTGTGCCGGACCCCGGACTGCCTTGAGTCCGTAAGCGCGAACTGCGGTTCCATGGGCGACGTTTTCGCGTTCGTAAGAGGAGGCGTCGGACATCGCCTGCTCCACAGTGAGAATCCAGTCCTGGTACGCGGCCGGCTCCGTCAGAGAGACCGGCCAGTCACTGCCGATCATGCACCGATCGGCCCCAAAAACGTTTAGGGCTTCCAGGATGAAGGGCAGCGCCTGCGGCCCAAGTGGGCGCGTGGGGTCAGCTTCCGCGCCCGCCCCTGAAATCTTCACGACGACGTTGGGCAGCCTGGCCAATCGACGCATCGCTGTGCTCCATTCGCTGAGGCTGCCGGCTGCAATGGGTGGTTTGCCCATGTGGTCCAGCACTATGCGCAGTTCCGGTATCCGGGCAGCAAAAGCTGCAAGTTCCGAAAGCTGCCACGAGCGGACGCAGGCGTCGAAGGCAAACCCGGCCCTCCCTACATGGCGGCCTCCGGCCAGTGTTTCCGCCGTCAGCATGAAACCGGCCTCCCTGTCCTGGAACAGCTGGCGCACCCCGCGGACCAGGGGCCGCTGACACAGCTCCGCAAGGTCTTCGGACACGCCGTCCCCGCGGTTGATGGGGGCATAGGCCACAATCGCCGCCAGCTCCGGCCAGGTGGCCCGGAGGCTCGCCACCCAGTCAACTTCCTTCAGCGCCTGGTCATCACGGCAATCGGCCTGCACAAAGACAGCCTGCGTCCCGGGCGCGTGTGGAAGTTCCCGTGGAAGGAAGGGCCGGTTCAGGGAAGGGGCACGGTTCAACCAGTCATAACTGAGCACGGAAGGGTCCCAGACGTGGACGTGTGAGTCTATTACCTGAAGCAACTGTCAGCCCTCATGCCTGTCCGTCGGGCCGAACGCCGATGGTCAGGAGCAGGTTCGCGTAGTGCCGGGTGTCCCCACTGGCGATGACGACGGCGACGTTCGGCGACCGCGCGGCATCGTAGAAGTCGAAGCGCTGGTGCGAAGTGATGGGAATTGCGGTGCCCAGCGCTCGTTCGTAGCCTTTGACTGCCTCCGTCCAGTTTCCGTCCGGAGGCGTCATTACCGCGGCGGCTTCGATCGGAACGGCGTCGATCAGCACCTCCAGTACCTGGTCAATGGTCAGCAGGCCGGGCCGCAGATTCAGGGCTATCCGCCTCGCGGCTGCAGGGGCGCCGGTGTTGTGCGGGTAGTTTGCGTCCGCCAGGAGGATCTGCGAGCCGTGGCCGGATTCAGCGAGGGCTGCGAGCAGGCCCGGGTGGGTAAGTGTGTAGTTGATCATGCCTGTTCCCCTACCCTTTCCCCGGTCCCTGCCCGAGCGAAGGCGACACCGCGCTCAGCGCGGGCCGATTCCCATGCCTGTTCGGCTTGGCCGGCGTCGGTGCCGGCCCAATAACTGCCCCGGGGAAAGGAATACGCCTGCAACGTCTGCTCCTTCAGTTCCGACGAGTACCCAGGGTTCGCCGGCATGATGTAGGCGCCGTCCCGGATGATGCACGGATCCACAAAGTGTTCGTGCAAGTGATCCACGAATTCGGTGACCCTGCCGGCCAGGTCTCCGGAGACGGCAATGAAGTCGAAGATGGACAGGTGCTGGACGAGTTCGCACAGACCTACCCCGCCGGCATGTGGGCACACCGGGACACCGAACTTGGCGGCCATCAACTGGACGGCCAGCACTTCGTTGACGCTGGCGAGCCGGCAGGCATCCAACTGGCAATAGTCGATCGCCCCGGCCTGGAAGAGCTGTTTGAAAAGGACGCGGTTCATGCCGTGCTCGCCGGTGGCCACCCCGATCGGTTGCACGGCCCTTCGGATCTCGGCGTGGCCCAGGACGTCATCCGGGCTGGTGGGTTCCTCGATCCACAGCGGATTGAATTCAGCCAGCTGCTTGATCCAGTCGATGGCCTGCGGAACATCCCATACCTGGTTTGCGTCGATCATGAGGTTGCCCTCTGGCCCGATGACTTCGCGGGCGATCCTGAGGCGGCGAATGTCGTCCTCGAGGGATGCGCCAACCTTGAGTTTGATGTGGCGGTAGCCCTGGTCCACGGCCTCCTGGCAGAGCCGCCGTAGCTTCTCGTCCGAGTAGCCCAGCCAACCGGCCGAGGTGGTGTAGCACGGGTAGCCGTCCCGGGCCAGCTGGTGGATGCGCTGATCCCGGGTGGGGTCGAGTCGTTCCAGAAGCGCCAGGGCTTCCTCCCGGGTGAGGGCGTCTGAAAGGTAGCTGAGGTCGGCCGCGTCCACGATCTGTTCGGCGGTCATGTCCACCAGGTAACGCCACAGGGGCTTTCCCGAGCGGCGGGCGGCAAGATCCCAGACGGCGTTCATCACGGCTCCGAGGGCAAGGTGCTCCACGCCTTTATCGGGCCCCAGCCAGCGAAGCTGGGAATCACGTTTCAAGCTTCGGTACGCCTCGCCAAGGTTGCCGCAAAGGACATCCAAGTCTTGGCCTATGAGGGGCCTGGCGCGCAGTTCCATCGCGGCGGAGCACACCTCATTGCCCCTGCCGATGGTAAAGGTGAAGCCGCAGCCATAAAGGTCTGGGTCGTCCGTTTTCAGCACGATGTACGCAGCGGAGTAGTCTGCGTCATGATTCATGGCATCTGAACCGTCTGCGGAAAGCGACGTGGGAAACCGCACGTCGAAAATATCGAAACCGGTGATTTGTGGCAAGGTGAGCCCTCCAGGTTCAGGCCGTGAAGACGGCGCTCCAGCAACATCGCGAGCGTCATCTGATGTATGTGGAAGTATTTGATGAGAATATCGGAAGAAGCATCCCATTCCAAGGGATACATCTGATGAAAGCGAATTGTGCGTTCAGCGTCACTAGACGAAGCACTGGGAAAGGTGGCTGCGATGACCAACAGCAACTCCACTGGGTCGATGTCCCAAACCGACGTCGTTATTTCGGGCGTGAAGCAGATGCTGTCGTCCCGCAGGCTTCGGCCCGGCGACCGGCTGCCCATTGAGAAGGACCTGGCAGCAGAGCTGCAGGTTTCCCGGGGTTCCCTTCGGGAGGGCGTGCGGGCATTGTCCACTATGGGCATTCTGGAGACGAGGCAGGGCGCCGGCACCTTCGTGACCAGGCTGGAGCCGTCGGCTTTGCTCTCCGCGATGGAATTCTGGGTGGGCCTGCAGGATGGAGAGCGGGCAAACCAGGTGCACACTGTGCGGCGGGCCCTTGAGACAGAGGCTGCTGCCGGGGCAGCGGTTTGTATCGAAAGCTCGCAACTCGACGAGGCCGAAAGCATATTGGAGCGGGCGAACGCGGCCATTCAAGCATCGCCCATAGACCATGCCGGCGCCATGCAGTGTGACATCGAATTCCATCGGCTCATCGCCCATGCCTCAAGGAATCACGTGCTGTCAGCGCTGATCGAAACCGTCTCCACCAACACCATCCGCGGCCGGATGTGGCGGTCCATTCATGACAATGAAGGCCTGCTGGCCACGCATCGGGAGCACTTGGGAATCCTGGAGGCGCTCAGGCGGAATGACGTGGACAGGGCCAGAACCCGCATGGCGAACCACCTGTACGCGGTGGAGGACTACGTGACAACCATTCCCGCTCCCGAGCTTGAGGAACAGACGTAGGATTCGTCAGACCTTGTATTGACTATTTCCGACAAATGGCCTGTTTAGGGTCGATCCAGGAATTTTGGAGTCAAAAAGATCAGATGATTCCTTGACTTTCCAAACTGGGGCGGGTCATGCTGTTGGGGACAAGGGTTGCGGGAATTACAGCGGGCAGGCCACGAGGACGTCGCCGGGCAGCCTTTGTCCCCAGCTATTGAAAGGACGTTCGTTGTGTCGACTAACCGTGTTACCGGCAAGCTGCTGACAGCTGCAGCGGTTGCAGCCCTGGCCGTCGGAAGCCTTACCGCATGTGGTTCCTCAAGCGGGAGTTCATCATCGGGGGAGAGCAAGGAAGCCTCCGCCATGTACACCTGGATCACCAATGAAAACGACAGGGCCCAGTGGCAGGCCTTTGTGGACGCAGCCAAGAAAAAGGACCCTGCATTCAACCTCACTTTGGAGGGTCCGAGCTTCAACGATTACTGGACCAAGGTCAAGACCCGCCTCTCCAGTTCCGGAGCGCCGTGCATCATCACAACGCAGGCGGCTCGTGCCCAGGAGCTTAAGGACCTTACGGTGCCGCTGGACGACATGGTTAAGAGCAACAACATTGACGTGTCCATGTACAACAAGGCAATGATCGACGGCCTGACCGTTGATGGCTCGCTGCGGGGGATACCTTATGACGCCGAACCGGTGGTTCTTTACTACAACAAGGATCTCCTGGCCGCGGCCGGCGTGGCGCCGCCTACCACCAAATACACCACCAGCCAGTTCGCGGCCGACCTTAAGGCGCTGACAAAAGGCGGCGTGATGGGCCTCGCAGTGCCGCCGGGATTCGGCTCGGGCCCGGGGCTTCCCATGGCATTCGCCAACGGCAATGAACCGGTCAAGGATGGAAAGCTTGACCTCACCAACCAGGGCCTCGTCAACGACCAGCAGTTTGCCTTCGACCTTGTGGCAAAGGCGCAAGTCGCGAACCCGCCGCAGGCGTCGGACGGGACCGATGTGCCGGAGCAGCAGTTCATGAGCGGCAAGGCGGCGATGATCATCGACGGTCCCTGGATGTACGACACCCTGACCACCAAAACGCAGGGCAAGGTGGGCATCGCCGTCGTCCCTTCCACCTCGGGAGAGAGCATCGGCATGATCCAGGGGTCCGCGTTTGCCATCGCAGCGTCCTGTAAGGACAAAGAAGCTGCCTTCAAGAACATCATGAAGATCACCACCCCTGAGGTCATCGGCGCTGTTGGGGCCGCCCGTGGAACCGTTCCATCTGTTGAGTCCGCGGTGAAGGACTGGGCCGGGACCAAGCCGGCGGCTGACGTGGCAGTTGTCCAAGCCCTTCTGAAGAGCGGGCGTCCGCTGGTTACCACCCCTAGCTGGAACCAGGTGGAGACCAACTTCACGCAGTACTCCGGAGAAGGCTTCCGCGGCAGCAAGACCGCGCAGGAACTCCTCTCCACCATCATGAATTCAGCCAAGTAAACTCCCCGGGGGCAGGCTCCCGCACTGGAGCCTGTCCCCTTCATGGAACAGGTCAACGATGACTGCTTTACCCACACTTGCTGTCAAAGACGTGAAAAGGACCCCCGCCAGGGGCGGGCAGGGCCGGCTCGCAGCGGCTTACCTCGCTCCCGGGATGCTCGGGTTCCTGATTTTTATCGTGCTTCCGCTGGTGGCTTCGCTGGTCATCAGCCTGTTCGACTGGCCCTTGTTCGGGGCACCAAAATTCGTGGGGCTGGACAACTACGTTCGGCTGCTCACTGGTGACCCGGTGTTCTGGACGGTTCTGGGCAACACCCTCTTTTTTGCCGTCTCCTACACCGTGGTCAACCTGATCGCTGCCCTGGCTGTTGCCATCTGGCTTCACAACCTGGGCAGTTGGGGCCCGTTCTTCCGGGTGCTGTTCTTCATTCCGGTGGTGACCCCCATGGTCGCCAACGCGTTGGTTTGGCGCCTGATGCTCACCGATGACGGCGTCATCAACAGCTTTCTGGCCAACTTTGGCATTCACGGGCCTTCCTGGCTCAGTGACAGCCAGCTCGCCATGGGGTCGTTGATCGCAATGTCTGTCTGGCAGGGGATCGGCTACAACATCATCGTTCTCGGCGCAGGGCTCAGCGGCATCTCGCCGAATTTGCTTGAGGCCGCCCGCATCGATGGGGCAGGAGCCTGGCAGCGGTTTTTCCGGGTGGTGCTGCCGATGCTGTCGCCGTCGCTCTTCTTCTGCACGGTCATGACCATCATCGGCTCTTTCAAGGTATTTACCCAGCCTTACCTGCTGACACTCGGCGGGCCGGGCGATTCCACGAACACGATCGTTCTGTACCTCTACCGCAACGGTTTCTCCTTTGACAAGCTCGGCTACGCGTCGGCACTCGCTTGGGCGTTGTTCGTCATCGTCATGCTCATCACCGCACTGCAGTTCTCGCAGCAAAAGAGGCTGGTCAACTATGACAACTGAAACTCTCGCCCAACCGGAAATCGACAAGGGCCTCGCGCACCGTCGGCACGCAACAGCGTCGCGGAAGAAGAGGCGGGCCGGCCGCCTCGTCAGCCGCATCGGCGTTGTCCTGGTCGGTGCTGCCTTCTTCTTCCCGTTCCTCTGGATGTTCGCCACATCGCTGAAGCCCACCTCCGAAATATTCTCCACCGGTGCCAGCTTCCTTGCCTCCCGCGTGGAGTGGTCGAACTACCAAACAGTGTGGACCGCTATTCCCTTCGGACGGGTCATCCTCAACAGCTTCTTGGTGGCCGTCTCCGGAGCGGTGCTGACAACGGTCGTGTCATTGCTGTCCGCCTACGCTTTTGCCCGGCTGCAGTTCAGGCACCGGGAGAAGTTGTTCCTCGTTTTCCTTGGCACGCTGGTGCTGCCTCAGGAAGTCCTGGTAATTCCGCTCTACATCATGATGGCAAAGCTGGACATGATTAACTCCCTGCCGGCGCTCATCGTCCCTTTTGCTTTTGGTGCCTTCGGTGCCTTCCTGATCCGACAGTTCCTGCTGTCCCTGCCCGTTGAGTTTGAAGAGGCAGCCCGTATCGACGGAGCAGGTTCGATCAGGATCCTGTGGAGCGTGATCCTTCCGCTTGTCCGTGCGCCGCTGGCCGTGGTGGCTGTCTTCAGTTTCATCGATTACTGGAGCAGTTTCCTGTGGCCGCTGATCGTCATCAACGACGTCTCGCAGGCAACCATTCCACTGGGGCTCTCCATGTTCTCCGGTGAACGCGGAACGGACTGGGGACCGCTCATGGCGGCCGCTACTTTGGCGGTGATTCCCAGCCTGCTCGTCGTCATCCTCCTGCAGCGCCAGCTCGTGAAAGGCGTCAGCATGGGCGGCTTCGGCGGCCGCTGAGCACCGCCCTGACCCCTGGAATTCCCAAAATCAACCATCTGGAAATTGGAGTGCATTATGACTGACAGCACAGCTATGCCTGAAGACTGGAACAAATTGGCCAGGCCCGTGCCGGAGTGGTTCCAGAACGCGCCGTTCGGCATCTTCATCCACTGGGGCGCCTACTCCGTTCCCGCCTGGGCCGAACCCATCGGCGCCCTGGGCACCATCGAGGACCGCGAGTGGTTTACCCACAACCCTTATGCGGAGTGGTACTACAACACCATCCGCATTGACGACAGTCCTGCCCAACAGCACCACCGGGACGTGTTCGGAGGCGAGGACTACGACGCCTTCCTGGACCAGTGGAAAGCAGAACAGTTCGACCCGGGGGACTGGGTGGAGCTGTTCAAATTCGCCGGTGCCGATTACGTGGTGCCCACCACGAAGCACCATGACGGCATCGCGCTCTGGGACGCTCCGGGAACAGGCGAACGGAACACGGTCCACCGCGGACCGCGCAGGGACCTGATCGGCGAAATCGCCCGGGCCGTGGGTGACAAGGGCCTGAAGCTGGGGCTGTACTATTCCGGCGGACTGGATTGGCATGTACGCCCCTTCCCGCCGCACGTCACCAGCGAAAGCGTCCACGACACTTCCCGCCCCAAGGACGCCGGCTACGCCGAATACGCCTACAACCACGTGGTGGACCTGGTGGACAAGTATCGTCCAGACGTCCTGTGGAACGACATCGAATGGCCCGACGCCGGCAAGCACTTTGGCGAGTACGGGCTCGGCAGGCTGTTCGAGCACTTCTACTCGATCAGTCCGCAAGGCGTGGTGAACGACCGGTGGGGCGCCACCCACAAGGACTATGCCACCAGCGAGTACGAAGCGGCCAGGGAGAACGAGTCCGAATCCGAGTGGGAGAACTGCAGGGGCATCGGATTCTCCTTCGGCTACAACCAGGTGGAAGGACCGGAGCAGTCGCTGACCGGCCAGCAGTTGGCCCGCCAGCTCACGGACGTGGTCTCCCGCGGTGGCCACTTCCTGCTGAACGTGGGACCGCGGGCGGACGGCACCATTCCTGAGATCCAGCGCCAGGCCTTGACCGATCTTGGCCACTGGATGGCTTCCGCCAAGCAGTACCTCGTGGGTGCCCGTCCGCTTCAGGATGGAACCGTGGCAAGCAGCGACGACCCCTGGATCCGCTGGGTTGACCGCGGAACGGAAGCCGTGGCCTTCGTTGACTTGCTAGGCGGGGGAACGGAAGCCGCCTTGAAGCTGGACGCGGACAGGTTCTCATTGTCACAAGCGTCAGCGGAGGGTGACGGCGGAACGGTCGAGGCCACCGTGGATGGACTCAATGTCACCCTGTCGCCTGACCGAACCGGGCCGGCCATCGTCCGCGTCCCCAAGGCATAGTCCCGGAAGTGCATCGACGGCGGCGGGCAGCACCCGCCGCCGTCGTGCGTTACCTCAAAATCAATGGCTTAGGTGTACATCAGCGAGCCGGGCGTAGTGAGCTTTTCGCCGGTTTCCAGCCATGTCTTGAGACCGGAGAGGATCATCGGCCAGCCGCCGTAAAGCTGTTCGTTGGCGCCCTCGCGCAGGTCGCTGTGGGTGACGGTGAGGTGGCAGGAATCGCCCACCGGTTCGATCTCCCAGGTGATGGTGGACGTGCCCTCGGCCTTGACGTCCTCGCCCCACAGGGCGCGCATGGTCTGGACCAGGCGGCGCGGCGGGTCCACCTCCAGGTTTTCGCCTTCGCCGAGGGCCTCCCCGGCCTTCGGGTTGCCCATCACGAAGCGTCCGCCCGGTGACCAATCGGACTCGATGGTGTTGCCGAACTGGTACTTGCTGCGGATGTCGCTGTCCGTGATGGCTTCCCAGAGCCGTTCGGGCGTGGTCTTGATGTAGATCTCGAAGATTTTTTCCATGGGACTTTCCAATCTGGATTTGAGGTCGCTGAGGGCAGCGGCCCATGGTTCTGCGTATTTGCTGACCCAGCGGTCGTGGACCAGGCGGATGGGGACAGGATTGAGGAAGTGCAGCTTTTCCCGCCCCCGACGGCGGGTCACCACCAGGCCTGCGTCCTCCAGGATGCGGAGGTGCTTGGCGATCCCGAACCGGCTCATGCTGAACCGGGCTTCAAGGGCGCTCAGGGTTTGGCCGTCCTCGCGGTTGAGCTCATCGAGCAGGTCCCGGCGGGTGGGGTCGGAGAGTGCCTTGAACACGTCGTCCATGACAGCAATGATATGTGACCTAATGGTCACCTATCAAGGGGTCTTGCCTGCCTCAGTTGCGGGAGGCAAGGTTCCGGTCCCGCTCCTCGAACACCTCATCGCCGGGCCCGGTGAACGCGCGCGACCTCTCCACTGCCTCGATGGAGCCGGTGAACAGCTGCGATTCGTGCGGGTCCGCCGGGGGACGGGCACCGGCGGCCGGAGGCGAACCCAGCCCGCGCAGTGGTGCCCTGCGCCGTGCGGCCGTGCCGCCGTCGTCCGCTGCCTGCTCCCAGCGCTGGTGCGGCAGGGCCTCCGGATGGTTCTGCTGCAGGAACATGACCATGGTTTCCCGGACCAGGCAGCGCAAGTCGAAGAGCGCGGCACTGTCCGCCGCGCTGACCAGGATCCGGACGCGGACAAAGCCGCCGGTGGCGTCGGTGATCTGCAGGACGCCCACGCGCTCGTCCCAGAGCTCGGAATCCGCCAGGACGCGGCGCAGTTCGGTGCGCATGTCCTCCACGGGGGCGCGCCAGTCCAGGTCGAACTCCACGGTGCCCATGACCTCGGACTGGCGGCGGGTCCAGTTCTCGAAGGGCGTGGTGGTGAAGTAGGTGGACGGCAGGATGAGCCGCCGGTCGTCCCAGAGGTGCACCACCACGTAGGTGAGGGTGATCTCCTCGATCCGGCCCCATTCCTTCTGCACCACCACCACGTCGTCCACGCGGATGGCATCGGTGAACGCCAGCTGCATGCCGGCAAAGACGTTCACCAGCGACGTCTGCGCGGCGAGGCCCGCAACGATGGAAATCACCCCGGCGGACGCCAGCAGCCCCGCGCCCAGCGCCTGGATGGCGGGGAAGGTCAGCATCGCGGTGCCGACGGCGAGCACCACCACCAGTGCCACGGCAATGCGCCGTGCCAGGATCATCTGCGTGCGCAGGCGCCGTGCCCGCCGGTTGTCCGCCACGTCCACGCTGTGCCGGTTCAGCACCACGGCTTCCACGATGAGCAGCACCGCGACGGCGAGCCAGGCGACCGCGCCGATGAGGGCGATCAGCAGGAGATGGTCGACGCCGGCGTGCCAGCTTTCGTTGTTGGCCGTGAGCCTGAGGGCAGCACGGACGCCCACCAGGCACAGTGCCAGACGCAAGGGCTGGCGGGCCACCCGGGAGGTTGCCTGCAGCTCGGGCCGGTTCCGGTTCAGATGGAGGACCACCTTGCGGAGCAGCCAGGACAGGACCAGTCCGGCGGCCACCGCCACGGCGACGGCAAGGAAGGGCATGGCACGGTTAAGTAGGTCTGGCATCCGTTAACCACTACCAACTTCGGCGGCAGGACCGAAATCGCGCCGGCGCCTTGGCGTGCCCCGCTTATGGCCCCAGCGGCAGCAGGAGCAAGGCAACGAGTGCCGGGACGGTGGCCGCGAGGGTTCCCGGCACACTCTCCCATTTACTTGGGTAGTGGCCCTGGATGTCGGCGAGCAGCATGGTGGGGGCGGTGAGGACCATGTTGGCGCAGCAGTAGACCACCAGTGTGTAGCCCACCACGAGCTGCTCGGAGTTGGCGGCAACCACTCCGGCGATCACCCCCAGCGCAATCACCAGGTTCCTGTAACCGGTGGGGATGGCCCACATCATCACTGCACGCACATTTTCCGGCGGCGTACTCAGGAACTTCTGAGCCCACCGGTGACGGCGGAGGAGGAAGCTCTCCACTGGAAACACGACGATGTAGATGGCTGCGGCGAGTACCGCGAAGACCTGCGCTGCGGTGTTCATGCTGGCAGCGTAGGGCTGCGCCTGCGGGCTGCTCCATCCCCGGATTGGGGGATCTTGGACGCCCACGCCGACGCTGGCGCCCGCGCTCGCACCGGAAGGCCGTTTGGCACGTGTTCATCTCCCCACCACGTGGGTAGCCTTGGGCCCATGCAGAAGATATCGATTGACGCGCTGGCCCGGCAGCAGCTCGAAGCAGCCATCGGCTCCCCGAACGGAAGGGCTGCGGACACGGTGTACGGGGGCCACGAAAAGATCCTCCGGCAGTCGGTCATGGCGATGACCGCGGGAACGCAGCTGAGTGAGCACCAGAATCCGGGCGACGCCACGGTGTTCGTGATCCGGGGCTGCGTCAGCCTCCGCGCCGGCGGGGAATCCTGGCAGGGCAAGTCCGGCGACCTGCTGATCGTCCCGCCCGGTCTGCACAGCCTTCACGCCGAGGAGGACTCCACCTTCCTGTTCACGGTGGCCAAGCACCGGGACTGACCCAGGGTCAGGCCGGGTCCTTGACGGTGTCCTTCACCGGCCGGGGCTCCAGCCAGATGCGTTCACGGGGGCCTGGTGGGTAGGCGTAGCGCTTACCGGCAAGGGTGATCACCAGGGCGGCAACCACAGGAATCGCCGCCGCCGCCGGGACCAGCAGCGGGCCGCCAACCACCAGGGCCGCGGAGCCGTAAAGTGCCCCGACGGTGATGCCCAGCTGGATGGTCAGGACGGTGAGCCCGTTCGCGGCCTCACTGTATTCGCCGCCGGCCCGGAGGATCGCCGACTGGTTGTAAATGCCGATCGCGCCCAGGCCGGCTCCCCAAATGGTCATCAGCACCAGGGCGGCGGGCAGGTTCCCCACGGCGAGGGGCAGGAGGAACATCGATGCTGCGATGGCCGCCGTCGTGATGAGCAGCGAGCGGCGGGGACGCGAGTCCACGGTGAGTCCAGCGATCCAAATACCCAGCAGTCCGGACCCGCCCAGTACCGTGAGCGAGAGGCTGATGGCGTAGTCCGGCAGGGCCGCCTCGCGGATGAACGGCGCGATATAGGTGAACAGCGCGAAGTGGGCCAGGACCAGCAGCGGCCAGGCGGTGGCCACCGGCTTCACGCCGGGCTGGCCGATGGCCCTGCGCAGTGACGGCCGGACCGAATCGGTAATGCGCCGGACGCGGGGAAGCAGCCAGAACGCCAGCACGGTCAGGACCACGCCGAACCCGGCGAGCACCAGGAACGCTGCGCGCCAGCCCAGGAATACGCCCAGGGCCGTACCCACCGGAGCGCCGATGGCCAGGCCCAGGCTGTTGCCGCTGAACACGATGGCCAGGGCCTTGCCCACCTTGTCCGCCGGGACCACGCGGGATACGAACGGCGCCATGGTGGTCCACAGCAGCCCATGCGCCAGCCCGCCCACCAAACGCGCGATCATCGCGGCGGTGAAATCCGGTGCGAGTCCCACCATCGCGTTGCTGAGCGCGAAGGTCAGGACCAGCCCAACCAGCAGGGCGTGGCGGGGAATCTTCCCCAGCAACCGCGCGGCCGGAACCACCGTGACAACAATGACGGCGGCGTAGGCGGCGGCAAGGTAGCCGGCCACCGGCTCGGACACTCCCAGGCCGGTGCTGATCTGGGGCAGCAGGCCGGACGGCAGGAGTTCAGTGGTGATGGCCGTAAAAGCGATGGTGGCGAGGACCACCATCGCGGCATACGGAAAACGGGCAGGTTCCGGCGCAGGGATCGCGGAAGACATGGGGGAAGCGTCCATTCAAGGGGGAGGGTGTGGAATGCGGCGCTGCTCGCCTGACAATTCCTCCCTTAAATTTACCGGATCGAAGGGTCTGTCACAGACATGACACGTTGTCCGGATCGTGCTCCCGCTCCTGCCGTGCGGGACCCGCTGCCAGGCTCCCCGAACCGGGTCCCCGGCCGTGATCCCCGAACCGTGATTCCGGTCAGGAAGTCCTACCTGCGGCCGAAATCGGTGTCCGTGTACGACCCCGGCCGGCCGGACGCACTGCCTTGGCAGGTACAGGTGCCCTGCACTTCGATGCGCACCGCCGTCGGCCGCGCGGCGTCCAGGTGCAGGGTCACGGGCTCATGGTCCGCAGCGGCGACGCGCAGGAGTGATTCTTCGGGGGAGATGGCAGACATCGCTGTCCTTTCGGAAGGGGGTCGTTTTAGGGGGATTGTTCAGGAGGACTGTTTCCGGGGGCAAGCCGGGGGCGTGCCGCCCGGGACGAAGTGCCGAATCAGAGGCCGGCTGATTCGCTGGCCTGCAGGGTTTGGTTAAGGCGTATGTCCAGCAATCCTGCCGCGACCGCCGGTGCCAGCCCGGGGGCCAGCGGAAGGCGGGGGACCACCAGGCAGTGCCACAGGTGGTAGATGTCCGCCTTGCCTGACCATACGGTGGAGGAGACATTGCCGTTCTCGTCGAGTTCCTGCTTCCAGGACCCATGCTCGTAGTCGATGAACCAGTCACGGGCATGGTCCCAGATCCGCTCATACCAGTCCGCGTACTTCTGGTCCCCCGTGGCGATATAGAGGGCTGCCGCACCCCCGATTGCCTCGGCGGGCACCCAGCGGATGCGGGTGGTGACCACCGGCTTGCCCTCCCAGTCAACGGTGTACACAAAGCCGGGGTGGCCGTCCGGTTCCCAGGCGTCGCGGATGGCGGCGTCAAACAGGCCGCGCGCATCGTCGAGCAGCCAGGCCGGGACGTCCAGGCCGCGGGCTTCGAGCCCGGCACGGAGGTGGAGGAGCAGGCGCGCCCACTCAACCCAGTGGCCTGGGGTGCCGCCGTACGCCCGGAACTGGCTGGCCCGGTCATCGGTGTTGTACTCGGGCATGGGGTTCCACTCCGGGTCGAAGTGCTCGAACACCCGGTAGTTGTTGTTGCGGGCAAAGTTGTGGATGAGCACTTCGGCGATGTGCAGGGCCCGTTCGAGCCAGCGGTTCTCCCCGGTCACATCGGCCACAATGAGGTATGCCTCCACGGAATGCATGCTCGCGTTTCCGCCACGGTATGCCTCGGTTTCCGTGAATTCCCGGTTCCACGAGTCGAAACACATGTTGGCCTGGTGGTCCCAGAATTTGGTGTCAGCCACCCGGAGCGCCTCGTCCAGCAATTCGCGGGCCCCTGGCCGCCCTGCGGCGACGGCACTGGCAGCGGCGAGGAGCACGAAGGAATGCTGGTAGCCGGACTTCGTATCGTTCACGGGGCCGTTCGCGTCCACCTCGGCGTACCAGCCGCCGAACTCATCGTCGTGGAGGGGGCCGTTGAGCGCAGCGATGCCGTGGTCCACAAGGAGCGCGGCACCCGGCCTGCCCATCAGCGCGGCGACGGCGAAACTGTGCGTCATCCGGGCGGTGATCCACAGATGGGTGGGCTTGTCGGCGAACACCTTGCCGTAGTTGTCCAGCCAGCCGAATCCGGTGGGGACCTTGGAGGCCTCGGCAAAGCGGACCAGCCGGTCCGTCTCCGCCTCAAGCCATCGTGCGTGGGCGGCACTGTCGAGCCACGTCATGTTAATTCCTCTCTCTGGTGCTGGTGCAGGTGAAAATGTCGGATCAGGCGACGGCATCGGATATGCCGCGGATGATGGTGGCGGCCGCGCCCAGGTAGGCCAGGACGATCAGCAATATCTGCGCGGCGCGGGTGGGGACGTGCTTGGCGGCGAGGTCGCCGAGAACCAGGCCGGCCAGGCAGGCGACGGCGACGGCGAGCCACATCGCTAGGGGCATCACGGGGAACGTCTGGGGCGCGGTGATCGCCTTGGAGATGAGCGAGAAGACGCCGATGGTGAAGAAGTACGGTTGCATCGTGGCCGCGAAGGACTTGTGCTGCCACCGGGTGGCGATGGAATACATGCTGACGGCTGGACCGCCCACTCCTGCCGCTGTGTTCATGAACCCGCTCAGGCTGCCGGCGGTGAGCAGGTACCGCCGGCGCGCCGGCAGCGTGGCGGACTTCAGGGCCAGCAGGATGGTCAGTCCGGCGGCGAGGATCACCCCGATGGAAATTTCCAGGACCGCCGCCGGGACCAGCCGGATCAGGAATGCGGCCGGGACAATGCCGAGCAGCGCCGAGGCCGCGAGCATCAGGTACCGCTTCCAGTCGATGTCCCGCACCACCCGGAAGATGATGGCGCCCGCCGTCACGGCGCCACACACATTCACCAGCACTACTCCTTCCACCGGGCCCAGGAGCAGGACCAGGAAGGGCGCGGCCACCAGGGCGAAGCCCATCCCGGTGATCCGCTGCATCCCGGCGCCCATGACGACGGCGCCCAGCACCAGTCCGGTGGTCAGCACTTACGGCCGCCAGGCCACGTACTGGACCTCCTCGAACTCTTCGAGGCCCAGGCTTGATCCTTCCCGGCCCAGGCCCGACTGCTTGGCGCCGCCCATGGGAGCGAAAGCAACGGAGGGCAGGGGATCGTTGACGCCCACGATGCCGGCTTCGAGGCGTTCGGGAATGTCCCAGCCGCGCTTGGCGCTGCTGGTCCACACGTAGGCAGCCAGGCCCATCTCGGTGGCGTTCGCCTTCCTGATGGCGTCCTCTTCGGAGGAGAAGGTGACGACGCCGGCCGCCGGGCCAAAGACTTCCTCGGTCACCAGGCGTGCGTCGTCCGGGACGTCCGCCAGCAGGGTGGGTGCCAGGAAGGACCCCTTGGCCGGGACGTCGGTGCGCTGGGTGACCTGCCGGGCGCCCCGGCTGAGTGCGTCGTCCACCAAGGACTGAACCGCGGCCACCCTTTCGGCGTCGATAACGGGACCGAGCTCCGGAACCGGTGCGCCGCCGTCGGGAACGCCGTGGCCGATGCTCATCGCATCAAAGCGGGCGCCCAGCCTCTGTGCAAACTCTTCCGCGATGCCCTCCTGGACCAGGAACCGGTTGGCGGCAACGCAGGACTGGCCCGTATTGCGGAGCCGGCCCAGGACGGCACCGTCGACGGCGGCGTCCAAATCGGCGTCCTCGAACACGATGAAGGGTGCGTTGCCGCCCAGCTCCAGCAGTGGCCGGACCACGCGTTCCGAGGCTGAGGCCATGATCTGCCGGCCCACGCCGGTGGATCCGGTGAAACTGACGGCCCTGACCGCGCGGTGGGACATCAGGGCGGCGGTGATGTCACGGGAGGGGCCGTGGACCACGTTGACCACGCCGGCGGGGAAGCCGGCGTCGTGCAGGACTTCGAACAGTCCCGTGGCAGCCAGCGGCGCCTTCTCAGACACCCGGCCCACCACCGTGCAGCCTGCGGCCAGCATCGCGGCGAGCTTCCGCGCCTGGATGGAGACCGGGAAGTTCCAGGGGTGAGGCTGAGCGCCACTCCGATGGGTTTGCGCAGGCTCAGATGGCGGCGGCCACGCAGTTCAGGCGGGCTGACGGTGCCGGTGGCCCGGCGCGCCTCCTCCGCGAACCAGCGGAAGTACTCCACGGAGAAGTCCACCTCCCCCTGCGCTTCGGGAAGCCGTTTGCCGGCTTCGAGTGCGAGGGTGTGGGCCAGTTCGTCGCGGCGTTCTGCCAGGAGGTCGGCGGCGTTGCGGAGCAGGTCTGCCCGGTGGCGGACGGTGGAGCCGGACCAGGAATTGAAGGCCTCCGCGGCGGCGCCGGCGGCCTTGGTGGCATCGTCGGCCGTGCCCCAGGCCACCTCTCCCACGGTGGTGCCGTTGCCCGGGTCAATCACGTCCTTGGCGGTTCCGGAGGTGTGCCAGGTGCCGTTAATGAGGTGCCGGGCGGATTTGAGGTTCATGGATTGTGCCTTTCGTAGGGCTGGGAAAAGATTCGACAGTTCCGGGCGGCCGCCAAAGCCGGGTCCGGGGCCTGGTTCCTTATCCCTTGCTCGCGCCGGCGGTGATGCCGGCTACAAAGTAGCGCTGCAGGAAGACGTAGGCGATGACGACGGGCAGGGATGCCAGGATCACGCCGGCGAACAGCAGCGGGTAGTTGGTTTGGAACTCGCCCTGGAAACTCAGCAGAGCCAGCGGCAGGGTGCGGTTGCCGGGGGACTGGATGAACAGCAGCGGGTACAGCAACTCGTTCCAGTGGATGACGAACAGGAAGATGGCGGCTGCGGCGATGGAGGGCGCCGAGAGCGGCAGGGCGATGGAGAAGTAGGTCTTCCACGGTCCGCTGCCGTCGATGGAGCTGGCCTCGTAGAGTTCCTTGGGCAGGGTCCGCATGAACCCGCCCAGGATGAACACGGCGATGGGCAGCGTGGAGACCACGTTGGCCACGACCAGGCCGGCCAGGTTGTCCAGCAGGCCAAGCCGGCCGAAGAGCACATAGAGCGGCACCATGTTGGCCTGCGCCGGGATGGCCATGCCCAGGACCAGGAACCCGAAGATGGCCCAGGCCATAAATCCCTTCAGCCGGGACACTGCGTAGCCGGCCAGGCTGGCAAGGAACAGGGTGAGCGGCACGGAGATACCCGTGACGATCGCGCTGTTCATGAAGGATGAGCCCAGGTTCTGGCCGCCCACCACTTCCGCGAAGTTGTCGGCGGAGAGGGAGTGCGGCAGGCTGAATGGCCCGGCGAACAGTTCCTGCGTGGACTTGAAACTGCCGAACGCCACCACGGTCAGTGGAACGATGATGATGACCGCATAGATGGCCAGGATGGCGCGGCGGCTTAGTGAGGCGAGCATGCTGCTATTCCCCCTTCGGGGTCAGCCGGAGCAGTCGGCGCTGAAGCCAGGTGACCAGGGCGATCATCGCCATGAAGATGATCGACTGGGCGGCGGCGTAGCCGAACTCCGAGTTGGCAAAGGTGCTGTAAATGCGGGTGGACAGGATGTCCAGGGCAGCCTTGGGCGGGTTGCCCGCGATACCGAGGATCAGGTCGAATGCCTTGAACGACTGGACGGTGGTGTAGGCCACCACAATGGACGTGGCCGGGGCCACGAATGGCCAGGTGATGGACTTGAACTGCTGCCACTTGTTGGCGCCGTCCATTTCGGCTGCTTCGTAGAGTTCCCTGGGGATGGCCTGCAGCCCCGCGATATAGACCACCATCATCTGGCCGGAATGGAACCACACCTGGGTGACAGCAACCCAGTAGAGGGCCTGGGCGTCATTGCCGAGGTAGGCCCCGCCGTCCACCCCCACGGTTCTGAGGACCGAGTTGGCCAGGCCGAAATTGGGGTCGTAGATGAACTTCCAGATGAAGGCCACGGACACCGAGGACAGGATGGTGGGGAAGAAGAACAGGGCGCGGAGCAGGATGCTGCCGCGTGAGTTCCGGGTGAGGAGCAGTGCCAGGACCAGCGAGAACGCCGTTTGGGCGATGACCACCAGCAGCACGAACTTCAGGTTGTTGGTCAGGGCATTGGTGAACAGCGAGTCCTTGGTGAACGCACGGATGAAGTTGTCCAGGCCCACGTAGTTGAAGGCCGCCGAGAAGCCGTTCCAGTCCGTGATGGCGTACTGGAAGGCCTGCAGCGTGGGCATCACCAGGAAGAAGGCGACGACGGCGACGGCGGGCAGTGGGAAGAGGTACAGTGCCGGATTCACCCGGGTGGGGGAGCGCCGGCGCACCTTGGGGGCGTTGGCGGAGGTTTGGCTCTCCGGCACCTTGCCCTTGGCTGCGGTTCCGGGATGGATGCTCATAGCCGTTCATCAACAATCTTCTGGGCGGCGGCGGCTGCCTGTTCCGGGCTGGTGCCGGAGATGACGGCCGTGGCACTGGCCTCCACCGCATTGCGGACGTCGAGGTTCTGGAACTGGAAGCGGGCTGCGAGCGCGGTCTTCTTCTGCAGCCAGGGGCTCAGCCGCTTCAGGTCCGGGTTGGTGTACTCCACCTTGTCCACGGACACGTGCTGGGCGGTCTGGTTGGCGTAGTAGCCGGCGTTTTCGGGCTCGGAGAGGAAATCGATCCAGGCTGCCGCGGCGGCCTGGTTCTTGCTGGCCGAGTTGACGCCGAGGATGAACGTGGCGTTGTAGGCGCCCTCGTATTTGCCGTTGCCGTCGGAAGTGGTGTTGGGGAACACCAGGTCGATGGGGAACTTGGCGCCGAGTCCCCGCACGGCGGCGATGTGGTAGGAGCCGGTGGCCAGCATGGCGGCCTTGCCCTGGGAGAACAGGTTCTGGGCCGGTTCCACGGCGGTGCCGGTGGCGTTGGGCTGAACGAAGGGCTTCAGGTCCTTGTACTGGTTAAGCATCTTGATGAACCAGTCGTCGGTGCACTTGAGCTTGCCCTGTTCGATTTGGGCGCACATGTCGTCAACGGGGGCGTTGTTGGCAATCATGCAGTTGAACAGCTGGCCGCCGTTTCCGACATCGCCGCCCGGCCAGGAGATGGGGATGACACCGGCGGAGGCCAGCTTCTCGCACATGCCCAGGAACGCATCCCAGTTCTTGGGGGCGATCTCCGCACCGGCCTTGTCAAAGAGATCCACGTTGGCCATGGGCATGGGGAACACCACCTGGTAGGGCAGGCCCAGTTGGCTGTCGCCGTTCCGGCCCGCGGACAGCAGCCCCTTCTGGTAGTTGCCCACCGCCTTGCTGTCCTTGAGCTCGGTGTAGATGCCGGCTTCGGTGAAGTTCTTGAACTGGGCGCCGCGGAAGGTGGCAAAAGCGTCGCCGATCGAGCCGCCGCGCAGCTTCTGGAGGGCCTGGGCGTTGTAGTCGTTGGAGGTGGAGATGTCCTGGGCAACCTCCACGCCGTTGTGCTGGGCGGCGAAGCGCTTGATGAGTTCGTCGAACACGGCCTTGTCCTCGCCGCGCCAGTGGGCGAACGACACCCTGCCGGTCACGGCGCCGGTGGAGGGTGCCGCCGGTCCGGTGGCACCGCCGGGTTTGGTGGAACCGCCGGGCCCGGCGCACGCTGCCGCAGCGGCGCCGAAGCCCATGGCTCCCAGAAGGGCGACTGCCTGCCTGCGTGAAATCTGACTCACAATAATCTCCTCGTTGAGTGTTTGGTGTGCCTTGTTTGCTTACTGCGGAAAGGGTCTGCCCCGGTCAGGACGTTGGTGCGCGCCACTTATGGCTACGCGTGCGTCCTCTGCGCGGAGACGACGTCGTCAACGACGGCGCAGAGGCGCTGCAGCCGGCGGACGGCGTCGGTGGAGAGGGATTCGACGACGTCGGGGGCACCGATGCAGGATGCCCAGACGGCGCGTCCGGAGAGGAAGCCGCTGGCGCCTTCCAGGCAGGCCCACCGAACGGCATCCGGGAAGACGTCCTCGGGGACGCCGGAGGACAGGACCACCCAGGGGCCGTCGATGGCCTTGGTCAGTTCGGCGCAGGCGGCGCGGACCTGGTCTTCGGGGGCTTGGCCGTGGAAGGGGACCTCCGCTTTGTAGAGGTCGGCGCCCAGGCTTCCGAGTTCCTTGGCTGCGGCCAGGATGCCGGCATCCCAGTCAAAGTCGCCGCCGGCCAGGGGCTTGCGGGAGACGGGCTCGATGATGCTGATCAGTCCGGCGGACCGGCAGCTTTCCACGAATTCACGGACCATGGCCACACGGCCTTCGGCGGGCTCGTCCGGGCGGTAGAGGACCAGCAGCTTGAGAGCCTTCACGCCCAGGGCCGCGTACTTCTGCGGATCCACCAGCCGGTCGATGGTGACCTCGCCAACGAGCTCGCCGTGGGCGGATTCGAAGTGGTCGGCGGAGGCGATGAGCCCGCAGCTGGGGTCCACGACGCCGGCCTCGATGGCCTGGTCCAGGGCGAACTGACGGTCGATCAGGATGCCGGAGGCGTACGGGGTCAGGATCCGGGCTGCTTCAAGCTTGAAGTCGCGCAGGTCCTGGTCCGTGACGGGCTGGTCGGTGTGTTCGGCGAACATGTTCCGCATGGCTTCGCGCTGGTCCACGGCCAGCATGGCGAAGGCGCCGGAGGGGCGCTGGAGCGGGGAGAGGTCGGTATGGCTCATGGGGTGGCTTCTTTCGGTGGTCAGTTGGAGGCTGGGACAAGATTGACGGTTTGGTGCGGGATGGCGGACCGGCCGTCCAGTCCGCCGCAGGAGGCGGAGGCGGTGCGCCCGGCGAATACGGCGGCTTCCACCAGTGGAAGCCCGGCAGCGACGGCGGCGAGCAGGGCGCCGTGGTAGACGTCGCCGGCACCGAGGGTGGACACGATGGTGGCGGGCGTGGCCGGGACGTGGACGGGTTCGGCGCCGCGTTCCAAAACCCAGGCACCTTCGGAGCCGGCTGTGGCGACGACGGCGGAGGCGCCGTCGTCAATTGCCTTCCGGAGCAGCGACTCAGGGGAGAGGTCCGCGCCGTATTCTGCGCGGAGCCTTTCGATGGTGGGGACGTACAGGGCCACGCCGCGGGGGCTGAAGGCGGGGATGGGGTTGCCGGCGTCCACGCTGATGGCCAGGCCGGCCGGCCGCGCGGGGGCATTGGCCACCGCGTTCCAGCCCAGGTGGTCCGTGTGGACCCAGGCCGCTGACTGGAGCAGTTCGGAGAAGCGGCTGTCCCCGGGGAAGCTGACCGGCGGGACCGGACGGGTGACGATGGCCCGGCTTTCGGTGGCCCTGCTGACCACGATCACGCTGGCACCGGTCTTGACGCCGGCGTCGCGGATCACGGCGGAGGTGTCCACGCCTTCTGCCTGAAGGCCGCTGACGATGCGGTCCCCTTCTTCGTCGGTTCCCAGGACGCCGGCAAAGGCCGTCCTGGCTCCGGCGCGGGCGGCCGCTACGGCTGCCGTGGCGGCGGGTCCGCCGCCCGCCGTGGCAAAGTCCGTGGCGACGGTGCGGCTGTCCGCGGCAGGGTAATCCTGCACCAGGGCGATGGCGTCAAGAGTGGCGCAGCCTACGAAGAGCAGGGTTCCGGTTGACGGTTGGGGCACGTTCCACCTCGTTGTAGTTCCGGCTGATACTGAAGAAATATACACATAGCATGTTGGAAAAACAACACTTTCTGTATAGTTGTGTTTGGGATGCAACGCCGCGGTCCCGCCCACTCAACGTAGAGAAACGGAGCAGCTCATGTCATTGCCTACTGCGGAATCGGTCCGGACCATCCGGTATGGCCTCATTGGAGCGGGCCATATGGCACGCGAACACGTCCGGAACCTTGCCCTGATCCCGGGAAGCCGCATCACCGCAGTCTCCGATCCCACACCCTCTTCACTGGAAGAGACGGTGAAGGAGATCGGCCATGAGGTGCGGACTTTCCCTTCCCACCAGGAGTTGCTGGCCTCGGGCCTGGTGGACGCGCTGGTGATCGCCAGCCCCAACGACACCCACCTGGGCATCCTCAAGGACATCTTCGCCAGCGGCACCAACCTTCCGGTCCTCGTGGAGAAGCCGGTGTGCACCACGGCGGAGCAGGCGGACGAACTGGAGGCGCTGGCCGGCAGCTACCCGGCCCCGGTGTGGGTGGCCATGGAATACCGGTACATGCCGCCGGTCCAGGAGATCATCCAGGCGGCGCATGGCGGCAAGCTGGGCAACATCCACATGCTCTCCATCGTGGAGCACCGCTTTCCGTTCCTGCACAAGGTGGATGCGTGGAACCGCTTTGCGGAACGGACCGGCGGGACGCTGGTGGAAAAGTGCTGCCACTTCTTTGACCTGATGCGCCTGATCCTGCAGGACGAGCCCGTACGCGTCTTCGCCAGCGGCGGCCACGACGTGAACCACATGGATGAGGTCTACGACGGCCGGGTGTCGGACATGCTGGACAACGCCTATGTGATCGTCGATTTCAAGGGCGGCCGCCGCGCCATGCTGGAGCTGTCCATGTTCGCCGAGGGATCCAAGTTCCAGGAACGCATCTCCATTGTTGGGGATGCTGCCAAGATTGAAACCCTCATCCCGGTGGCCGCCAACCACTGGATTCCCGGTGACCACGCTGAAGCGACGGTTGAATTCAGCCCACGGTCCCCGCTGGGTCCCGAAAAGCACGAGGTTCCGGTGGATGAGGCTGTCCTGGCGGCCGGCGCGCACCACGGCTCCACCTACTATGAGCACCAGGGCTTCCGGAAGGCCATCCTGGGCGAGGGGCCGGTGGAAGTCACCATTGCGGACGGACTGCAGTCCGTACGCATGGGCCTGGCCGCCGAACGCTCTATTACGGAAGGACGCCCCGTTGAGCTTGGCAATGCCGCCCTCGGGGTACGTTCATAAGAAGATACATGTTGAAATTGCAACATCCCGCCAGGCTCCTGCCCGGCGCACGGGGGAGGGAGAACAGCCAATGGGCACCGCAGATAAAGAGGCGCCGCTGACACCCCGCCAGCGCACCATCCTCGATGAGCTGGGCCGCCGGGGGTTCATTTCAACAAATGATCTGGCGGAGACCTTTGCCGTCTCCGACATGACGGTGCGGAGGGACACCCGGGTGCTGTCCAAGCGCGGACTGGCCCGGGTGGTCCACGGCGGCGTCAGCGCCGTGGACGGTCATGGCCAGAACGCGAACTTCGCCGCGCGCGTCCGGGAGGACGCGGACGCGAAGCTTCGGGTGGCCAGGGTGTGCCTCTCGATGATTGGCGAACGGGATGCCATCATCCTTGATGCCGGCACCACGACGTACCAGATCGCGCAGGAACTGCCCACGTCGTTCACCGGCACCATCATCACGCACTCCGCGCCCGCCATCCAGCGCTGCCTGCAGCTGACGGCGGCGCGCACCATCTGCCTGGGCGGGGAGCTGCTGCTGGACAGCCAGGCGTTCAACGGACCGATGACCGTCAGCGCCGCCTCCGGACTCCGTGCCAAGACAGCCTTTATTGGCGTCAGCGGCATCCATGACGAGGCGTTCTATATTGAGCGCGACGTGGAGCGCGCCACTAAGATCGCCCTTATGAATTCAGCGGAACAGGTAGTGGTGGTGGCAACCCACCAGAAGATGCTGCGGTACGCGCTGGCGCGGCTGGCGGCGTTCGACGCGGTGGACATCCTGGTCACGGACGCTCCGCCGCCGCGGGAGATCGAGACAGCCCTGCGCGCCGCCAACGTCAAGCTGATGGTTGCCGCATGACGGCCCGCCTGCGCGTGTGCCTGCCGTCCCGGGACCTGCTGGACGCACTGGCGCCGATTGACGGCGTCGACTTTGTCCTGTGGGACCTCACCGGGCCGGCGCCGGACGGCCGGCTGGACCTGCTGGTGCCCGGCTACATGGGCAAACCGGCGGCGCTCGCCGCACTGGAGGGCGTGGACGTCGGCCTGGTGCAGAGCCAGTCCATCGGGTACGACGGCGTCGCCTCGGTGCTGCCCGCCGGCGTCACCTTCGCCAACGCGGCGGGAGTCCATGAAACCTCGACGGCGGAGCTCGCCGTGGGGATGATGGTTGCTTCCCAGCGCGGCATTCCGGACTTTGTCCGGAACCAGGAAACCGGTACGTGGGACAACAGCCAGCGGCCCAGCCTGGCGGACCGGCGCGTGCTGCTGGTGGGTTACGGGGGAGTGGGCAAGGCCATCGAGGCCCGGCTCCTGCCGTTCGAAACTGACGTCACCCGGATGGCCAGCCGCGCCCGCGACGATGAGCGCGGGACCATCCTCGGGATCGATTCGCTGTACCAGCAGCTGCCGCTGCACGAGATTGTGGTGGTCAGCGTCCCCCTGGGCGAAGACACCAGGCAGTTGGTGGATGCGAAGTTCCTGGCGGCCATGCCGGACGGGGCCCTGCTGGTCAACGTGGCCCGCGGCCCGGTGGCGGATACCGGGGCCTTGCTGGCAGAGACCGCAAGCGGACGGCTCCGGGCCGCGCTGGACGTCACCGATCCGGAGCCGCTGCCCGCCGACCATCCGCTCTGGACCACTCCCGGCGTGCTCATCACACCGCACGTGGGCGGCGCCAGTTCGGCCATGTTCCCCCGGATGGTCCGGTTGCTCAGGAAGCAGATCGGGCTGCTGTTGGAGGGCAAGGACCCGGTGAACGTGGTCCTCCCTTAACCGCGGCGGTTCCCGCCCCTATGCTTGGCCCATGTCCACTTTTGAAGTCCGCCGCAGTTCCGTCATCCCTGCCGCCGCCGAAGACATCTTTCCGCTCGTCAACAACTTCCACGAATGGACTGCCTGGTCCCCCTGGGAGACCATCGACCCCCGCATGAGCCGCCGCTACTTCGGCACTGAAGCAGGCACGGGGGCCGGGTATGAGTGGAGCGGCAACCGCAAGGCGGGCAGCGGCACCATGGAGATCGAGGAGTCGGTGCCGTCGAATCTGGTCCGGATCCGGCTGCAGTTCACCAAGCCCTTCAAGGCCCTGAACCCCACCACCTTCACGTTCACCCCTGCCCCGGGCGGCACCGAAGTGACCTGGCGGATGACCGGCGAGAACAAGGGCCTGGGGAGGGTGTTCGCACTGTTCATGAACATGGACAAGATGGTGGGCGCCGATTTCGAACGCGGCCTGGCCGCGTTGGCTGCCACAGTGGCGGCACGAAAGAGCTGAGGCCGCCACATGGGTGTCGTCGACGAAGCCCTGGACAGGATTGACGGACCGGACCGCAGTTGCCTCCAGCACGTGGTGGAGATTGCGCGGTCCCTGGCTCCCGACGCCACGGAGGGCATGAGCTACGGCATGCCCGCCCTCAAACTGGACGGCAAACCGCTGGTGGCGGCCGTGGCCGCAGCAAAGCACCTCTCGGTTTTCCCGTTCTCCTCCGCGGTGGTGGAGGCAGTGGCCGCCCGGCTGGAGGGGTACTCCCTGTCCAAGGGGACCATCCGCTTCACGGCGGACCATCCAGTGCCGGACGACGTGCTCGCTGACATCGTCCGGCTGCGGATGGCGGAAATACGGAAATAGGGCGCAAGACGACGGCGGGACCTATGGTCCTTCCAGCCGGCCGCGCCAGTGCATAGCGTGGTGCCATGGCTGATACTCTCTCCTCCCTCGCAGACTCCTTCAAGAACATGGGCGTTGCCCGCGCGTACGGCTCTCCCGTGAATGTGGGCGGGGAGGACATTGTGCCGGTGGCGCTGGTGTCCTTCGGTTTTGGCGGCGGCACGGAATCGGACCAGGGGGCATCGGGCGGCGGGGGCGGCGGTTTCGTTGTCCCGTTGGGCGTGTACCGGACCGTGAATGGGCGCGCGGTCTTCCGCCCCAACACCATCGCCATGCTGGTGTGCCTTGTCCCATTGGTTTCTGTGGCCGGCGCGGCGTTCCGAAAAGCGGCGCGCTCGGCCCGGAAATAAGCGCCGGCCGGCGGCCCGGCATTCCATAAAATTCCCCTATTTCGTCCCCGGTAATTCGGTTCCATAATGGCCTCGTAGACTTCGGGAACCTCCCGCCGCTGTCCTGTGCCACGGCGGAACCAGGGGTTCCAGGTGGCCGCCCCGGCAATCGGCGGGAAGGACGGCCACGAGGCCCGGCCGGGACGGCCGGACTGTTTCAGGGGAGAGCAACGCCACTAAATGCACAAGGAGAATTGTCATGCTCAAGGATAGGGAAATCATGGCTGTGCTGCCGGCCAAGGATATTGACCGGGCACGGGAGTTTTACCGGGACAAGTTGGGACTGGAGCCGGTCCAGACGGTCGAAAACGACAACCTTATCTACCGCTGCGGCAAGGGAACGGGCTTCCTGCTCTACCAGACGGACAACGCCGGTTCCGCCAAGAACACCCAGATGTCCTGGGGCGTCGATGACGTCGAAAAGGAAGTGGAGGAACTGCGGGGCCGCGGCGTCGTCTTTGAGGAGTACGACATGCCGGGACTCAAGACCGAGAACGGCATCGCAACGATGGAAGGCATGGGCAAGGGTGCGTGGTTCCTCGACAGCGAGGGCAACATCCTGAACATTTCCTCGATCCCCGTCACGTAGCCATCCGCCTTGCACAGGCGCATACTCAATCACCTGGCAGCAAAGCCATAAGTACGACGCCGGCACGTGCCGCCCGAAGCACCCGCACCCGGGTGCGTGGCAGCGGCAGGCCGGCGCCGCCGTCGTAAGCGGCCTGAAAGGAAGGCACGGGAATGGGCGCGGAAGACATGGTTCCGGAGACAAAAGGCGTCTCGGTGGAGTTGCTGGCGGCCGTAGACCTTGACGGCGAGATTGACGGGATGGAAGGCCGGCAGCTGCGGATGCGGATGGTGACGATCGACCCCGGCGGGGTCTTCGGGCCCCTCCATGACCATGTGGGGCGACCCGGAACCGTCTTTATCCTGCAGGGAACCATCACCGACCACCGCGACGGCGCCGCCACGGACTATGGGCCCGGAGTGGGCTGGCCGGAGGACCGGAACACCACCCACTGGCTGGAGAACAGGGGGACGGTCCCGGCGGTGGAAATCTCCGTGGATATCGTCACCAAGCTTCCGTCATAAGTCCACGTGTTGTAAAAACCGGTGGCTTATCCGCCGTGTTCTGGGTATCTTGTGCATACCCGTGGTTGAGCAGTCAGCTGGCAAGTTACTCATGGGGGCCACTGATGGACGCCGCTGCTGACCAGCCACCTTCCGGGAGGATCCGTCCCGGCACCAGCTCACAGGGCAGGGTGTTCCATGCCTTCCGGCGCTGGCCGCTCGTCCCGGCCGCCGACCTGCTCCTGCTGCGCCACGCGCTCGTCGGCCAAGATTCCTCCACCGAACCGGACCACGCGTCCGCTCTCCGATGCCTCGTCGACGACGAACTCACGCGCCGGCTGGCCCTCCCGCCCGCTTCGGGGGACTAAGACTGCCGTGGGTCGGTAACGTGTGACATTGGGGGACCGGCCCACGGCCCAAATAAGCCGTCTGTTCCTTCCCCCGCCAGCCAATTCAAACGGCGGGCTGGCGCCGCCCCAGCGCCAGCCGCAGGGCGGCGCGGAGGGTGAGCCGGTTCCGCCTGGTGACCGCGATGACGGCTGCGACACCCGCCAGCAGCACCACGATCCCGCCTGCGGCCACGGACCAGCGGGCGCCGAACTGGCTCCCGATCCAACCGACCAGCGGTGAACCCAGGGCGGTGCCGCCCTGCAGGATGGCCAGGTACAGGGCCAGCACGCGACCGCGGAACTGTGGCTCCACGGACAGCTGGATGCTGGTATTGCAGCTGTTCAGGAACGTGATGGACGCCAGCCCCACGGGAATGAGGAGGGCAGCGTAGGCCCAGAAAGACGGCGCGACGCTGCCCAGGATGGTGAAGACACCCAGGCCCAGCGCCCCGCCCAGCAGGAACCTCAGCCGAGGACGGGACCTGCGGGCCGCCAGGAGGGCGCCGGCCAGGGTGCCCACCGCCATGATGGAACCGAGAAGCCCGAATTCACCCGGGCCCATGCGGAATTCGGTGGTGGCCATCAGCGAGTTGATGACGGGAAAGTTCATGCCGAACGCGCCCAGGATGCCCACCAGGACCATGATCAGCATCAAGTCCGGCCTTCGGCGCACGTAGCGGATGCCCTCAACCACCTGGTGCTTGTTCCGCTCGCCCTTTGCCACCGGGGCGGGCTGGGTAATGCGGATCCTGAACAGCGAGACCAGGACGGCCGCGAAGCTCGCCGCGTTGAGCAGGAACACCGGGCCCGTTCCCACCCAGGCGATGAGCACCCCCGCGATCGCGGGGCCTGTGAGCCGGGCGGTGTTGAAGGAGGCGGAATTCAGGGCCGCCGCATTGGAGATGTTCTCCTGCCCCACCAGTTCCGAGACGAAGGCCTGGCGCGCCGGTGCGTCAACGGCACTGGCAACGCCCAGGCAGAAGGCCGCCACGTACGCATGCCACAGTTGGGCGGTGCCGGTCACCACCAGGAGGCCGATGGCGAGGCCGGTGGATGCCATGGCCAACTGCGTCCACATGAGGATAATGCGTTTCCGGTACCGGTCAGCCAGGACTCCGCCGTAAGGGCCGAACAGCAGCATGGGCAGGAACTGCAGGCCCGTGGTGAGGCCGACGGCGGCGCCTGAGTGGTCGGTGAGAACGGTCAGGACCAGCCAGTCCTGGGCCACGCGCTGCATCCAGGTGCCGATGTTGGAAACGATCGCACCGCTGGCCCAGATGCGGTAGTTGGGGTTTTCGAGGGCCCGGAACATCGCGCTCATTTGCCGCTCATTTCCTGCATGATGCGGGCCGCCCGGCTGAGGGTAAGCCTGTCGTCCTCGCTGAGCCCGGCCACGCGCTGGGCCAGCCAGGCCGTCCGCTGGCTCCGTGCCTCGGCGAGGACCGTCCTTCCCGCATCTGTGATGTCCACGCGGACCTGCCGCCCGTCGTCGGGGTCTGCGCTCCTGGTGACGAAGCCCTGGTCGGCGAGCGCGTTGACGATCCTGGTCATGGACGGGGCCTGGACGTGCTCACTCTCGGCAAGTGCCCGGAGCGTGCTGGGGCCGCTGCCGTTCAGCAGGGCCAGGACCGTGTATTGCCCGGGGGTGATGATGTCGCCCGTTGCCTCAACGCGGAGCCGGCGTGAAGTACGCATCACGGCGGTGCGGAGCTCGATGGCGAGGGTATCGGGCGTGGTGGGGTCTGCGGTTGCTGTGTTCTTCGTTTGGGTGGGTGACATGTATGCGGGTGCGCCTCCTGCTGACGTTCCTTAGCAGTGCTAATTAGTTCTGCTAACTATTATGGTCTGCTTGCTTATCAATGGGCAACAGCCTGCGGTGTGGGTTTGGTGACATGCTCCGGCAGAATAGGAGGCGTGACTGGGGGCAGAGCTGATGTAAAGCGCAAATCCGCGTTGTCGTGGAAAGGAAAAGCGAACCTTGCGGTGGCCGTCCTGGTCATCTGCCTGGGCCCGATCCTGATTGGCGTGGGCAGTTTCATGATCAACGCCGACGAGGAGCTTGCGCGGACCGGGACACAGGCCACCGGAACGATCGTCCACTTCAAGGACGTCACCAAAGCCTCCTCGCGCAGGATGCAGGTTGAATTCACGGCGGCGGACGGGCTGCCCCACAGGACGTTCGCGGCCGTTGACCACGACCAGCATCCCGTCGTCGGCAGCGAAGCCACGGTGGTCTATGCCGAAAATGACCCGGCCAGGGCCGTTGTGCTGGGCTATGAGAGCGACGGTGTGTGGTTCCGTGGCGTGGGCATTGTGCTGACCGTCATCTTCGGCGGGCTGGGACTGCTGCTCTGCCTTGGGGTTGGCACCGCGGCCCTCCGTGCCAAATTCCGGAAACCCGCCACAAACCATGTGGTCTGAGACTGTCGCGGCTCTTGGGTCTGGCCGCTGCGGCTCGGCGGGCGTAGGCTCGGTCCACCATGACCGAGCAGCAGCCCTTTGAATTGATCCGGCGCTATCCGCATTTCGAGCTGCGCCGGTATCCGGACTACGTGGTGGCCGAAGTGACGGTCACCGCGGATTTTGACCGCGCCGGCAATGCCGCCTTCCGGCATCTCTTCAACTACATCAGCGGCAGCAATAATGCCCGGCAGAAACTGGCCATGACCGCTCCGGTGCTCCAGGAACCAGGGCCCCGGAAACTGGCAATGACCACCCCCGTACTCCAGTCCGGTCCGGTGCCGGGGTCGGGGGAGCCTGCCGAATATTCGGTGGCGTTCGTCCTTCCGGCCGGCGTGACAGCTGACGGCGCTCCGGTCCCTGCCGATCCCATGGTCAGGATCCGCGCGGTGCCAGGTTCCCTTGCCGCAGTGCTGGGATTCTCCGGCAGCGGTTCGGCATCGGCTTTCCAGAAGCGCAACGACGGCCTGCAGGCTGCGCTCACCCTGGCCGGGCTGACTCCCGTGGGGACGCCGAGATTCGCCCGCTTCGACCCGCCGTTCAAGCCGTGGTTCCTGCGCCACAATGAGGTTGTCCAGGATGTCCTGGAACCCCAGGCGGGTGGAACGGCACCGGGCGCTTAGCTGGAAGCAGTGCTGTAGGTTTCTTTCCCCTCCCCACCCGATACTTTCCTGCCTGCCCGGGAAGATCCCTATTCGGGCAACCATGCATAACGGATGGCCAGTCCGCACTCCGCTGCCCCATTCTCTGGGTATTGCCGCCCTTATGGATGGTTGCAGGGGACGCGGAGTCTCCTCCCACTTTCCCTTTTCTGTTGTTATTGCTGAAACTTTACGATAGTTTCTCACTGTGATGCAGGTCGCACTGGTGGGAGCCCGCGGCCATGATGCCAACAAAAGGACGATGATGACCCGCGAGCACAGCACCAGCACCTCCGAACACCGCTTCAAACGCCTGCACGAACGTCTGGGCGGCATCGCCTACGGGGGTGACTACAACCCCGAACAGTGGCCACGCGAGGTGTGGGACCAGGATGTCCGGCTCATGAAGCAAGCGGGCGTCAACCTGGTTACCCTGGCCGTCTTTTCCTGGAGCCGGCTCGAGACAGCCGACGGTCTTTACGACTTTGGCTGGCTGGACGAGGTGATGGACCTGCTGCACCGGAACGGCATCGGCGTGGACCTGGCCACTCCGGACGCCGTCCCGCCGGCCTGGTTGATCGCCCAGCACCCG
Source organism: Arthrobacter sp. FX8 (assembly GCF_026723805.1). Taxonomy (NCBI): domain Bacteria; kingdom Bacillati; phylum Actinomycetota; class Actinomycetes; order Micrococcales; family Micrococcaceae; genus Arthrobacter; species Arthrobacter sp. FX8. Next base: position 326,845 of record NZ_CP113505.1, read on the forward strand.
GACATCCTGCCCGTCCTGGCCGACGGCTCTACGTTCGGCTTCGGCTCCCGACAGCACTTCGACGTCTCCCATCCTGCTTACCGGGAAAAATCGCTGGCCATGGCAGAGAAGATGGGGGAGCGCTACGCTGCCCACCCGGCCCTGCGCATGTGGCATGTAAACAACGAGTACGGACCGGTCTCGTACGGCCCGTACGCCGGCCGCGCCTTCCGGGCATGGCTGCAAGAAAAATACGGCGACCTGGAGAACCTGAACCAGGCATGGAGCACCGACGTATGGGGACAGCGCTACTCCGACTGGTCACAGGTGAACGCACCCGCCCAGCCGCGCACGTGGTCCAACCCGTCCCGCCGCCTTGATTACCACCGGTTCACTTCGGACAGCATGCTGGAGCACTACAAGGCCGAGCGGGACATCCTGCGCCGGTACACGCCAGATCTGCCGATTGTCACCAACTTCATGCGCTTCTACAAGAACAACGATTACTGGGCCTGGGCTGCTGAGGAGGACGCCGCGGCCCTGGACATCTACCCGGACCCGCGCGAGGAAGACGCCCACGTGGCCGCGGCGCTCAACTTCGACCTGATGCGCTCGCTCCGCCGCGGCCAGCCATGGCTGGTGATGGAACAGGCTACCGGCGCCGTCAGCCAGTGGTCCGTCAACGTCTCCAAGCTGCCCGGCAAAATGAGGCTTGGCTCCTACCAGGCCATCGCGCAGGGCGCCGATTCCATCCTCTTCTTCCAGTGGCGCCAGGCCAGGGGCGGCACCGAACGCTTCCACTCCGGCATGGTCAACCACGCCGGGCCCAATACGCGCATTTTCCGGGAAGTTTGTGAACTGGGCCAGGAACTCAAGGGCCTGGCCGGCCTCACCGGCACACGCTCCAGCGCCAAGGTCGCGCTGGTCTTCGACTGGGACTGCTGGTGGGCCCTGGAACTGGGGAACTCCCCGCGCTCGGACCTGAACTACGCCCAGGAAGTCCTCCGCCTCTACCGCCCCTTCTTCGACGCCAACATATCCGTGGACTTCGTGAACACCACCAGCGACCTCAGCCAGTACGGCATGGTGGTCCTGCCGGCGTCGTACCTGCTCACCGACCAGGCCGCCGGGAACATCGAGGACTATGTGGCCCGCGGCGGGCATCTGGTGGCCAGCTACCTCTCCGGCATCGTGGACCAGGACAACACCATCCTCCTGGGCGGCTACCCGGGCGCGCTGCGCAACGTCCTGGGAGTGTGGAGCGAGGAGATGCATCCGCTGGCCGGGGAGGGCGAGGCAGTCAAGCTTTCAACGGCCGACGGCGGTACGGCCTCAGCCGATTACTGGACCGAGCACCTGCACACCACCACGGCTGACGTTGTTGCGAGCTATGCCTCCGGCCGGCTGGAAGGCTCGCCCGCCGTCACCCGCAACAGCTTCGGCGCCGGCACTGCCGTGTACCTGTCGGCCAGGGTGGACAGCTCCTTCCTTGCGGAACTGCTCTCAACTGAACGTGCCGCTGCGGGAATCCGCGCGGAACTGGACGCGCCGCTGGGAGTGCAGGTCCGCCGTCGTGCCGGCAACGGACGCAGCTACCTGCTGGTCCTGAACCACAACGATGCACCCGCCAGGGTGGACGTGGGGCAGGGCGGCACAGACCAGCTCACCGGAGCCAATGTCACCGGCACGGTGGAGCTCGCCGCCAACGGCGTGCTGGTGCTGGAGGAAATACCCACTAAAGACTCAACCGCAGAAACGGGCCGGTAGGAGGCAGTCATGGCCATGCGATTGGAAGTACCTCCCGAGGCGGTCCCCACGGACGCCGATGCGCGAACTGAAAAACCGCGGAACAAACCCGGAGGCTGGAAGCTGGCCTTCAGGCGGGACTGGCGGCTCTACACCCTGGTGCTGTTGCCGCTGGCCTACTTCGCCATCTTCCGGTACCTGCCCATGGCAGGCAACGTGATCGCGTTCCGGCAGTTCCAGCCCGGCGGCAGCATCTTCGGCGAGAAATGGGTGGGCCTGAAATACGTCACCCTCTTCATCAACGATCCCAGCTTTTGGCAAGCGTTCCAGAACACCATCATCCTGGGCGTGCTGACACTGCTGTTCTGCTTCCCGATGCCCATCATCTTCGCGCTGATGCTGAACGAACTGCGTTCGCAGAAGTTCAAGAAGTTCGTCCAGACCGTGGCCTACCTGCCGCACTTCATGTCCGTGGTGATCATCGCCGGCATGATCCTGCAGAACTTCTCCATGACAGGCACCGTAAACCAAATTGCCAACTCGCTGTTCGGCACCACGGTTAACTTCACCCAGGACGCCGCGTGGTTCCGGCCCATGTACATCAGCTCCGAGGTGTGGCAGACCATGGGGTGGGGAGCCATCCTCTACCTGGCCGCCCTGACCCGGGTGGACGAATCGCTGTACGAGGCAGCCCGGATCGATGGCGCCAACCGCTGGCAGCAGACCTGGCATGTGACCCTGCCGGCCATCCGGCCCACCATCATCACACTGCTGATCCTCAACATCGGCACGTTCATGGCCGTGGGCTTCGAAAAGATCCTCCTGATCTACAACCCGCTGAACTACCAGACCTCGGATGTCATCTCCACCTACCTGTACCGGGTGGGCCTTGAATCGTCGAACTTCAGCTACGCGGCGGCGATCGGCATGTTCGAATCCGTCATCGGCCTCACGCTGATTCTCTCCGCCAACGCCATATCCAAGCGGCTCGCCGGAACGAGCCTGTGGTGAAGGGGACAACTGTGAAAGGGACAGCCGTGAAAGAACCCGGCGCGAAAGCAGCACCAAAGGACACAGGTGTCCTGGTCAAGGACATGAAGGTTTCACGCAGCATGCGGCTGTTCCGGGTGGTGAACCTGGCCTTCCTGCTGGTGGTGGTGTTCCTGACCTTGTATCCGTTCCTGAACATCCTGGCGCAGAGCTTCTCAAGCGAAGGATTCATTAACGCCGGCAAGGTCAACCTGTTCCCCATGGGCTTCAACACCGAGACTTACCAGCTGATCCTGGCCGACTCGGTCTTTTGGCGGAACTACGGCAACACCATTCTGTACACCGTGGTGGCCACGGCTATCTCCATGGTGCTGACCACCAGCTTCGCGTATGCCATCGCGAGGAAGGACCTGAAGGGGCGCAGCCTGTTCATCGGCATCGCGGTGTTCACCATGTTCTTCAATGGCGGCCTGATCCCCAACTATGTGCTCATCACCTCGCTTGGAATGCGGGACACCTTATGGGCCGTAGTGCTGCCCAACGCCATCAGCGTCTTCAACCTGCTCATCATGAAGTCGTTCTTCGAGAACATGCCGCGTGAACTGGAGGAAGCGGCCGCCATTGACGGACTTACCCAGTACGGGGTGCTTTTCAAGGTGGTCCTGCCGCTGAGCAAGGCAATCGTTGCCACCATGGTCCTGTTTTACGCAGTAGCCAACTGGAACTCCTGGTTCCAGGCGTTCCTGTACCTGGACAACCCCGATCTGTTCCCGGTGACCATCTACCTTCGCAACATGATTGCCGGCGTCACCACGGCAGGCTCCGCCGGCGGTACAGCGGAGAACGTGGGCCAGATTGCCGCGAACATCCAGTCCGTCACCATCGTCCTGACCGTGATCCCCATCCTCTGCGTCTACCCCTTTGTCCAGAAGTACTTCTTTTCGGGCGTCATGCTCGGCTCCGTCAAGGAATAACCCTTATGAAAGGAAAACCCATGATCCGCAGACGAGATTTCCTCGGCCTGTCCGCGCTCGCAGCCTTCGGCCTGGTGATGGCGGGATGTGACTCTGACTCCGGCAGCAAGGCCGATACCTCAAAGGCCCGCAATGGTGCGATGGACAGCTTTGGGGTTGGGGACACGTTCAAGGCGACGGCGCCGCTGAGCTTCACCTTCCTGTTCAGCGATCAGCCCACCTATCCATACAAGAAGGACTGGCTCCTGTTCTCCAAGATGGCCAGCGACAACAACGTCACCCTGGAACCGACCATCGTTCCCAGCAGCGACTACGAGCAGAAGCGCAGCCTGTTGATCAGTTCGGGCAAGGCTCCGGAGATAATTGCCAAGACCTACCCGGGGCAGGAGAGCGCGTATGTATCCTCCGGCGCCGTCCTTCCCGTCAGCGACTACGTGGACCTCATGCCGCACTACCAGGACAAGATCAAGAAGTGGAAGCTGGAGCCTGAGATTGCAGGCCTCACCCAGGAAGACGGCAAGTACTACGTCCTGCCCGGTCTGCACGAGGAACTCTGGCCGGACTACACGCTGGCGTTCCGGACCGACGTGCTGGAGAAGGACGGGATCGCGGAGCCCAAGACCTGGGACGAGTTCCGGGAGGTGCTGCGCAAACTCAAGAAGAACCATCCCGATGTGGTGCCCTTTTCCGACCGGTTCAACGGCAACAGCGTGCTGAACATTGCCGGCACCGCCTTTGGCACCGTGGCAGGCTGGGGCCTGGTGGACGGACTGACGTTCGATGAAGGCAAGAAGGAGTTCGCCTTCGGTGCCGGCAGCGGCCAGTTCAAGGATCTTGTTACCTACTTCAACTCCTTGGTTTCGGAGGGGCTGATGGATCCGGAAAGCTTCACGCAGACCGATGATTCGGCCATCCAGAAGTTCACCTCGGGCAAGTCGTTTGTGATCAGCGCCAACTCCCAAAACATCATCACGTACCGCACGTCAATGGAGCAGTCTCTGGGGAAGGGCAACTTCGCCGTCCGAAAGATCACGGTTCCCGGCGGCCCCGCAGGCGATGTCATTGGCGGTTCCCGGCTGGAAAACGGCATCATGCTGAACGCGTCCGTGAAGGACAAGGACAGCTTCGTGGCGCTGATGCAGTACATCGACTGGCTGTTCTACAGCGACGAAGGCCAGGAGTTCGCCAAGTGGGGGGTGCAGGGCACCACCTATAACAAGGAAGGCGGCAAACGCATCCTGGCCAAGGACATCAACTTCCAGGGCCTGAATCCGGGCGGCACCAAAGACCTGCGCGTGGATTACGGCTTCTCCGGCGGCAACTTCGCCTACGGGGGCACCACGGACCTGCTCCAGTCCACCTTCAATGAGGAAGAGCTGGCCTTCCAAAAGGCCATGAAGAGCAAGAAGCCCAGGCCCGTTGCCCCGCCCGTGCCGTTCAGCGACACCGACCGGGAGCAAGCCACCCTGACTCTCACGCCACTGAAGGACCACGTCAAGCAGAACACCTTGAAGTTCATCACCGGCCAGCGCAGCCTCTCGGAGTTCGACGCCTACGTCAAAGAGCTGGACAGCAAGGGCATGGGCAAATACGTAGAGTTGGCCAACAAGGCCTACAAGGCATACGCCGAAAAGAAGTAGGGCGTACGACGGCGGCCGCGGGCCTTCCGCGGTGACCGAAAGGCAGTCAGTGGTTCAGAAGAAGGCGGAGTACGGAGCCGGCCCCCTGTTCAGGGCGGCCGGCACCGTTGCGGGCGTGATGATGGGCTCGGTCCTCCTGGGGCTGGCCAATATCCTGCTGCTGCCGGCCCTGGTGGCGGCACCCATCGCGGGGGCCTGGCCCCTTGTGGTGGCACTCGTTCCGGCGGGGCCGGCCCTGGTGGCGTGCATGTACGCATTCAACCGAATGGCCGCCGGCCATGAGGGCGGGGTTTACCAGGACTTCGTCCGCGGGTACCGGATGAATCTGGGGCAGGCCCTGCAGGTTTGGGTGCCGTACCTTTTGGTTCTGGCCGTCATCGCGGTCAACCTGGCCGGGCTGTCCTCGCTGCATCCGGGCAACCCGGCCACGCCCGCGCTCAGGCCGGCGATGCTGCTCCTCGCAGTGCTCGTGGCCACCGCCGGCCTGAATGCTTTGCTGCTGCTGTCCAGGTTTTCGTTCCGGACCCGGGACCTCTACCGGCTCTCCCTGTACAGCTTCAGTGCCCGGAAGCGGGTTTCACTGGGCAACGCCGGGATCCTGTTCGTCGCGGGAACCCTGCTGCTGGTGACCACTGCGTACCTGCTGCCGGTTCTCGCCGGCACCGTAGTGTTTCTGGTGTGCCTGAACTCCCGGCCGCTGCTGGCGCTGGTTGAGGAGAAATTCACCGCCGCCTGACCGGTCATGGGTGCAGTTCAGCTGGTTCGGGAAGCCGCTGACTGGATGGCCCCGGCGAGGTCGCGGGGACGGCTCCACATGGGCCAATGCCCCGTTGGGAGGTCGATGACGTCGAGGTGTTCAATGTTCGCCACTTCGGCAAACATGGCATGCCCGGAGCGGGCGAGCTCCAGCACCTGCGCGCCCGGGATCGAGCAGCACACCAGGGTGGTCCGGACCTTGTGGCGGGCATCGTTCGTGAGCTCGACGGCCTGACGAAGCACAGGGCCGGGTTCAGGGACAGCCCGGGCCCGAAAACGCTCGAGGACTTCTGGGCTCAGGCCGTCGAGGCTCGCCTGCTGGGCCAGGACATCGAAGGGCGGCAGCGGAAGCTCCGCCAACTCCTCCGGGATGCCCGGGCCGAAGGCGCTTCCCGGTGCCACAGGGCCGGAGTCGACCCACACCACTCGATGGACAAGCTCAGGGTGTCGGTCCAGGACGAGGCTGACGGGGGCGTTTGCCCCGCTGTGGGCGACGAGAGTGGCGGGCTGGTCCCCAGAGGCCCCGAGCTGGCTGATGACGTCCAGGACCGCTGCGGCCTGGTCGTCGAGGGTCTTTGCCGCACGCCCGGGATCGTCCCCGTCGAGACCGGGCAGCGTCATCGCGACGGCGCGGGACTGGTCGGTTGCCAGGTGTTCCAGCACTTCATCCCACGCCCAGGCGCCCAGCCAGTGGCCGGCGATGAGAATGATGATGGGACGGCTTGCAGTAGTTGTCATGCCAATAGCCTCGCAGCCGCCTTGGACAAGGGTGTGTCACTATTTATGTCATGAATCTGCCCGGGCTTGAACGGTGAAGCGGGTCGAACGGCTCCATGCCCTCTCCGAGATATTGCGCCGCAGCGGCAGGCAGGGGGTTTCTGCCGGGCGGCTGGCTGCAGAACTTGAGGTATCTGTTCGCACCATCAAGAGGGACCTCGATGCGTTGGAGAGCAGCGGTGCGCCGGTATGGTCCCGCCCAGGTCCGGGCGGTGGCTATGGGTTGGCTGCAGGCGGGTCCCTGCCGCCAGTCAGCCTGTCCCCGGCGCAGGCCGTGGCGCTCATGGCAGCGGTGTCCGCTGCGTCGGATGCCCCCTACGCCGATCTGGCAGCAGCAGGTGTCCGGAAGATCATGGATGTCCTCGATCCCAAAACACGGGCACGAGCCGACGCATTGGCCCACCGTGTCTGGGTCAACGCCCTTCCCTCCTCGTCGCGGGCCATCAAGTCGGTACTGGAGGAGGCGATGGCCGAGCAGCGCGTGATTCGCCTTCGCTACACATCCGGGGACGGGACCACCACCACCCGCGACGTCGAGCCGGTGCTGTTCGCAGCCACCAACGGCCAGTGGTACCTGGTTGGGTGGTGCCGGCTGCGCAACGCCATGCGGTGGTTCACCGTTTCGCGTATCGAGCGGGCCAGCGTCACCAAGACGGCCTGCAGTGGCCATGGCATCCATGAGGTTGGGGAACCCCGGCAAACGCCAGGCCGGTGCACGGCCGGGGGTGAGTCCTCAATCAACCTCTCGGGTCAGTACACGCCCGGACCGGCGCCACCGTTGCCGGTGTCAGCATGTCCCGGTCAAAACCCACGACGCGGCGGCCGCCCTGCAGGATGAGTTCGTGGCTGTGGGTGTCCCGGCTGCTGGAGGTCGACACGTGCAGCTTCACCAGGCCCGGCGTCACCACCCGCTTCAGATCCACCCCTGTGAAGGACGTCCGGTCGGCGTGCACCGTGAACTCGACCCTCGCCGATGCGCCGGCGGCAAGGTCCACCCGGGCGTAGCCAATCAGTTCGCGGAGGGGCCGCACCACCTCGCCCACCGGGTCCTCGAGGTACAGCTGCACCACTTCGGCGCCGTCAACGGGGCCGGTATTGGTCACGGTGCATCCCACGGTGACGGCATCCGCGGTGGACATGGCGTCCGCACTGGCCGAGTGGCAGGAAAAGTCGAAGGTCGTGTAAGACAGGCCGTGCCCAAAGCTGAACAGTGGCGAGGGGTCCAGCGCGCTGACGCCGGACGGCCCGGCCAGGCGGCTGTGCAGGTAGGTGCCGGGTTGTCCGCCGGAAGTTCGGGGTACGGAAACGGGCAGTTTGCCGGACGGGTTGACGGCCCCTGTCAGGATGTCCCAGAGCGCCTCCGCGCCCTCTTCGCCGGGAAAGAAGCCCTGGACGATCGCCCCGGCCCGGTCCGCGAAGTCGCCCAGGGCGTAAGGCCGGCCGCTGAGGACCACGACGACGGTGCGCGTTCCGGCGGCCTCGGCCGCGGTGAGCACCTGGTCGAGCATGCGGTGCTGGTCCCCGGGCAACTGAAGGTCAGCTGCGTCGTTGCCTTCCCCGGAGGTGCCGCGGCCGAAGAGGCCGGCGTTGTCGCCCACCACGATTACGCAGGTGTCCACCGACGCGGCAGTCCGGCAGGCCTCCGCGATCTGTTCGTCCGTGATGGCCTCGCAGGTGCCGGTCGCAGCGCTGCGCAGCGATCCGAAACGGTTTCTGCCTGCCGAGGCCACGGTGGGAACGTAAACACCCATGGGAACGTCCGGGTGTGATGCGCCCACATGCGCGTCAAATGAGTAGCAGCCCAGCATTGCGAATGGATCCTCTGCCAGGGGCCCCACCACGCCAAGCGAGGCCAACGCCGTAACGGGCAGCGGGAGGCTGGCGCCGCCGTCGTGCATCCCGTTGGTCAGCAGCACCAATGACTGGGCGGCGATCTCGCGGGCCAAAGCCCGGTTCCCGGCTGGATCCAGGTCGACGGCTCCGGCGCTGAGGACCGGGGGTGCGGGGTCAAAATCCGGCGCGAGCAGCCCGGCCTCCTGCTTCTGCCGCAGCACCCGGCGAAGGGCAGTGTCCACCAGGGATTCGGGGACCTCGCCGGAGCGCACGCGCTCAAGCAGGGGCGTGCCATAGCAGTTCACTGTAGGCAACTCCACGTCAACGCCCGCTCTGAGTGCCAAGGCGGCTGCATCGCCGGAATCGGCGGCAACGCCGTGGGTGACATGCAGGAAGGCGATGCCGAAGTAGTCGGCAACCACGGTGCCGGCGAAGCCCCACTCGTCGCGCAGCAGCGAGGTCAGCAGTGCGCGGTTGGCGGCTGCAGGAATGCCGTCGGTGTCCGTGTACGCATGCATCACGGAGCGGGCTCCGCCGTGTTTAAGCGCCATTTCGAACGGGGGCAGCATCACGTCCGCCAACTCGCGCGGGCCCATGGACACCGGTGCATGGTTGCGTCCGGCGCGGGACGCAGAGTAGCCAACGAAGTGCTTGAGCGTGGCCACGATTCCGGACCCTTCCAGCCCGGAGACGTAGGCGCTGGCTACCGTGCCCACCAGGTAGGGGTCCTCGCCGATGGTCTCCTCCACCCTGCCCCAGCGCAGGTCCCGCACAACGTCCAGCACGGGAGCCAGCCCCTGGTGGACGCCGAGTGCCCGCATCTGCCCACCAATGAGACCCGCCATCCGCCGGATCAGCGGAGGGTTAAAGGTCGCGCCCCACGCCAGGGGGACGGGGAAAGCCGTGGCCTTCCACGCAGCCAAGCCGGCGAGGCATTCCTCATGGACCTGCGCCGGAATGCGGAAGCGTGAGGCCGCCATGATCTGTTCCTGCGCCGCGGCCAGCCGCCGGGCGCCCTCGAGAGGCTCCAAGGGCACCGTGCCGTACATGCGGGTGATCTGCCCCAGTCCGGAGGCAATCATCTCCTCCCAGGAGCGCGCGTCGCCGGCCATCTCATTCTGCAGCGGCGCTACGGAGTCTCCGTCCGTGGACGCATTAACCCACACACCTGCCAGTTGGGCCAGCTTCTCTTCCAGGGTCATGTGCCGCACCAGCTCATCAATGGAGAGGCGTTCGACGGCGTCACGGGAGCCGTTGCCGGCGGCCGGGGAGGTGATGGCTTGCTTTTCGGCGGCACCGCTGGTCACGGGCGTCTCCTGGGATCGTAGGAAGTTTCTAAGAAACTATCAGAAACTGTTGTTTACTTTCTAGGTCCTAAAGCATTGACTCTTCAAAGATCATCCTCCTACGGTTGACAATGGGCGTGGGATAAGTCTGCGACGGAACCCACGAAACTTCGTGAATGGAATAGAAACTTTCCATTGACTTTGGGACCAGGCGCCCGGAGGCACTTCGGACCACTTCGAAGCCCTGGGGCGCTACCTACATCACTGCAACGACGGAGAAAACATGCGGACGTACAGAGTGGCCATCGTGGGAACCGGCGGGATCGCGGCGGTCCATGCTGACAACCTGGCCCGGACAAACGGCAGGGCGGAGCTGGTGGCGGCATGCGACGTGGACCAGGGCCGGCTGGATGCCTTCGCGGAGAAGCACAGCATCCCTGGTACGTACCTGAGCCTGGCCGATCTTCTGGCAGAGGCCAAACCGGACATTGTCCACCTCTGCACGCCGCCCATGTTCCACATCGGCCAGGCCATCGAATGCCTCGAAGCAGGCGTCCATGTCCTCTCCGAAAAACCCCCGGCGCTAAGCCTCGCTGACTTCGACCGGCTGGAGACCGCCCAGGCAAAGGGCGGCGCCCAGTTCTCTTGCGTCTTCCAGCACCGGTTCGGGGATGCGGCAGCCGCGGCCCGCCGGCTGATTGACGGCGGTGACTTCGGCCGTCCCCTGGTGGCCCGGTGCGACACCCTCTGGTACCGGCCGGACAGCTACTGGGAACTTCCCTGGCGCGGAACCTGGGAAGCCGAGGGCGGCGGGCCCACCATGGGTCACGGCATTCACCAGTTCGATTTGCTGTTGCACCTGCTGGGTCCGTGGGAGGAAATCACCGCCATCGCCAGCCGGCAGGCACGGCCTACTTCCACTGAAGACTTGTCCGCCGCCCTGGTCCGGTTCAGTAACGGAGCCGTGGCCACCATTATCAACTCGCTGCTCTCGCCGCGGGAAACCTCGGACATCCGAATCGACTGTGAATTTGCCACTGTGGAGCTGAGCCACCTCTACGGCTACAGCACGGACAACTGGACCATTACGGCAGCGCCCGGCCACGAGGACCAGGTAGGAACAGCGTGGAACGGCGAGCCCTTGGATCAGGGAAGCGGACACGCGGCCCAGTTCCTGGCCATGTATGGCGCGCTCGACGCCGGCCGCCCTCTTCCGGCCGGGGCAGACTCCGCACGGCAAACTCTGGAGTTCGCTGCCGCCCTCTACGCCTCCGCCTTTACCGGAAAATCCGTGCACCGCGGCGAGATCGTCACCGGCCACCCCTTCTACGGGGGCATGGACGGCGAAGGGCTGGGCGCGAAAGTCCTCGAGGAGACAGCCTTCAACCTGACCGCCCTCAAAGCCACCAGCGTCTGAGCCCATACCCAAGGAGGCACCACCATGACCACCCCCACAGCAGCGTCCCTTTCCGCTGTGTCCGCGGCATCACTCAGTTTCCACGACGATGGAGCGGCCCTCACCTTCACAGCCAAAGGCAGGCCTATCGCCACCTATACCTACAAGCCCACGGACGACCAGTACGAGAGTCCGCGGCCGTTCTTCCATCCGCTGACCACCCTGGGCGGGGACGAGGTGACAATTTCCCGCCCGTGGGACCACGTCTGGCATAAGGGACTTTCCTGGGCGCTGCCCAACGTGGGCAAGCACAATTTCTGGGGCGGAGCCACCTACACACGCGCCACGGAGTACGCCAACCTGGACAACAATGGTGCCATGACCCACGGATCCTTCACGGGCATCGACCAATCCGGCCCCGGCATCACGGCGTCGGAATCCCTGACCTGGACCTCGCAGGAAGGGGAACCGGTCATTGCGGAGAGCCGCCGGTTCAGCCTCCGGTTGGTGGAAGACGCTGCCACGGAGAACAGCGAAACCGAGGGGGCATACGCCATCCTCTTTGAGACCAGGATGAGCAATATCTCCGGCGAAGAGATCCGCATCGGCAGCCCCACTACGGAAGGCCGGCACAACGCCGGATACGGTGGCCTCTTTTGGCGCGGCCCCAGGTCCTTTACAGGCGGCGTGTTCCGCAACCAGGAGGATGCGGGTACGGACGAATTCATGGGCACCCGCTCGCCGTGGATCGCCTTCACCGGTACGCATGACGTCACCTGCCGGGCCTCCACCATCGCGTTCGTGGAGGACGGAAATAACCCCGGTGCACCCAACCAGTGGTTTGCCAGGTCGTCCATGTTCGCGTGCCTGGGCTCAGCCCCTTCTTCAGCGAGGAGGTGCCCCTCCGTGAAGGTGCGCCGCTTTCCTACCGCTACGCCGTGGTGATTGCCGATGGCGGTGTGGACGCCGAACGCGCCCAGGCGCTGGCGGATGCTGCGCAAGCAGCGCTTCGCGATTGGGCGTAACGGATGGCCTCCACGTTTCCGGGCGCCACTGGGCTCTCCGAAATCAGCATCTACGACTGGCCGGGCGCCGACGGTGCAGCCGGCGGGTCGCCGCACGTGCACACCGCTTCCACGGAGGCGTACGTGGTGCTCCAGGGAATCGGCAGGCTGGAGACACTTGACTCGCGCGGCTTCACCTCGACACCGTTGGCGCCTGGGGTGGTGCTTTGGTTTACCCCCGGCACCGTGCATCGCGCCATCAATGATTCGGGTGACCTGAAGGTCCTTGTAGTCATGCAGAATGCCGGGCTGCCCGAACACGGCGACGCCGTGATGACATTTCCGCCCGAGTACCTTGCGCACGCGGAAAAGTACCGGAGCGCAGCGGCGCTGGAACACAAGGACGCCGACGCTGGGCCGGACGCGGGCGAGCACGCCGCGCGCCGCCGTCGTGATTTGGCCCTGGAAGGTTACTTTGCGCTTAAGCAAGCCGTGCTGGTTTCCGGCCCGGCAGCACTGGCCGACTTCCATGCTGCCGCTGCCCGTCTGGTCTCGGACAGGACCAGCGCCTGGGCAGACGTTCTGGCGGAGGGAGCTGCCCGCCAGGCGGAAGTCACCCGGCAGCAGCTGGCCTCTCTGGACACGGCAGAAAGTATCTATCTGGCCGGTGCGCGAACTACGATGGGAAAACGGGAAAACCGCAGAATCTACGGCATGTGTGGCCGGATCCAGACGTGGGAACTTTCCGATAACTAGCACCGGGCGCGTGACCCGGGTGAGAGGGCGGTTTCCGTGGTGAGCAAGCAGGACACCAGGCGCGCGACGATCAGTGAGATTGCCCGTGAAGCCGGGGTCTCGGTTCCCACCGTGTCCAAGGTGCTGAACGGGCACGCGCACGTGGCGGCAGAGACGCGTGCCCGGGTGGAGGAGATCATTGCCCGGCGCGATTATGCGCGCCGCCCTGCCAAACGCAGGCAAAAGGCCGGCCTGGTGGACCTGGTGTTTCCGGGGCTGGGCTCGGAATGGGCCCTGGAGATCATCGAGGGCGTAGAACGTGTGGCACAGGACGCCGGCTACGGGACTGTGGTCAGCAGCCTGAGCCTGGACGGCTCGCGCATCCGGCCGTGGCTGGCCAACCTCGCGGAGCGGAAATCGGATGGGCTGCTCATGGCCGTCTACCAGTTGGATGCCAAGCAAATCCAGCGGATCAAGTCCTTGGGGATACCTGTGGTGCTGATCGATCCTGTGGGCCAGCCTGGCCCGGACCTGATGACAGTGGGGGCGGCGAACTGGGAGGGTGGCTATTCGGCCACGGAACACCTTTTGCAGTTGGGGCATAAGCGGATCGCCATGATCGGCGGCCGCGAGGACCTGCAGTGCAGCAGCGCCCGCGAGGATGGCTACATCTCGGCACTGCGCCGCGCGGGCATAGCCCTGGACACGGCGTTGATGGTTCCCGGCGACTTTTCCATCGAAGCGGGCGAGGCTGCAACCCGCAAGCTGCTGGAGTTGCCGGACCGTCCGACGGCGATCTTCACCGGCAACGACGACCAGGCCTTGGGTGCGTACCGGGCTGCGCGTTCCGCCGGGCTCCGCATTCCCGAAGACTTGTCCGTCATTGGGTTTGACGACATTCCGGCGGCCGAGTGGATCGAGCCGGGGCTGACCACGATCCGGCAGCCGGTAGTGCAGATGGCCGAAACTGCCATGCGCGCCCTGCTCCGGCATCTGGATGGTGACGAGGAACTGCCGCAGCGGATCGAGCTCGGCACCGAGCTGGTGGTCCGGGGTTCCACTGCCCCGCCGGCTAAAAAGTAGTCCGCACCCTCCGACGCCCGCTCCCTTTTAGCAGCTTCTTTTAGGGTTTGTGCGCGTCCCGGATGTCCGCAGGGGTCTGGCCCTGCATCACCCAGCGGTTGCCGTCGGGATCGCTGAAGTAGGCGAACAGGACGCCGCCCAGGTCCTGGATTTCGCTGATGTCCGCGCCCCGCCTGACCAGTTTGGCCCGGACCTCGGTGATGTCCGGAACCACCAGTTGCAGCCCCTCCAGGCTGCCCGGCGTCATGGCGGTCATCCCGGTGCCGATGACTACTGATGTGGGCGAACCCGGGGGAGTCAGCTGGACCACCCTCATGCCCGGAATGTGTTCCACGTCGTGGTCCAGGACGAAGCCAAGTTTTTCGGTATAGAACGCTTTCGACCTGTCGACGTCGGAAACCGGGACCTGGACAACCTCAAGACGCATCTGCATCCGGCCACTCTATCTTTGCGGCTCACGCAAGGGAATGGGAGCCGAACAGACGGGTTTAGCCACGCGAAACCGCGAATTATGAAGCACTCACACGGTATTGCGTCGGGCTTTCCTCAAGGTCCGATCAAGACTTGCTGAATGTTGGCCGAGGACGCGCAGGACGCCCGTTTTCGGTTTCGGTTGGACCATAGGCTCATGACGATGAGTTTGTCGGGCTTAGCAGCAGGCCCGCCAAATGTGGGGTCCCCTTATGGGGACCCCGTGAAAATGGGGAAAGAATGCCCGACCACGACACCCTTTTCGGGTTTGTTCCACCTGCGGCGGCACCGAAGCCGCCGCGGAAACCACGCATTTCAACGTTTATTGTTGCCGGCATCACCGCACTGTTCATGCTTTTGGGCGCGCTGAGCGGCGGAGTGGGCGGAGCCCTGGTTTTCCTGGGCATTTCAACCGCACTCACCGGCCTTTATGTCCTGCTTACAGGGCGGCGCTCCTGGGCCTGGCTCCCGGCGCAACGCAAGGCCGGCGCCATCGCGATCGCCGCGTCCCTCGCCCTCTTCATCGGCGGGGCCGTCGCCTTGCCGCACGTTGCCAGCGCAGACCTGGAGGCAGCCTCCTCGGAGAGCGCCGCCAAGGTGGCGTCCGCCAAAGCGAGCCCAACCGCCACAGCCACGGCTTCGCCGTCGTCCACGCCCACTCCCACCGCTGACAGCACTGGTGAGCCGCTGGACCCGGAGAACCCGGCCGTCCTTGCCGCCGGCGTCACCGCCACCGCACCCAACGCGCAGCCGGCCTACGCCACGAAGGCGGTCGATCTGTTGGCCACCCTTTCCATCAAGGGCCGGGCGCCGAAAACGGGGTATGACCGGGCGCAGTTCGGCCAGGCGTGGCTGGACGTGGACCGCAATGGCTGCGATACCCGCAACGACATCCTCCGGCGGGACCTCACCGGCATCACTTACACGAACAGTGTTCCCTGCAAAGTCCAGACAGGGACCCTGGCGGATCCCTACACGGGCAAGACCATCAGTTTTGTCCGTGGCTCGGGGACCAGCACTGCCGTGCAGATCGACCATGTGGTGGCGCTGAGCGACGCGTGGCAGAAGGGCGCGCAGCAGTTGACCACCGAGCAGCGGACGGCGTTCGCGAATGATCCGCTGAATCTCCAGGCAACGGACGGCCCCACCAACCAGCAAAAGGGCGACGGCGACGCGGCCACCTGGCTGCCCCCGAACAAGCCCTTCCGGTGTGAGTATGTGGCCCGGCAGATCTCGGTGAAGGCGACATATGGGCTGTGGGTGACACAGGCGGAGCACGACGCGATGGCCCGCATCCTCGGTGACTGCTCCGGACAGTTGGCTCCGACCAGCCAACAGTCCCCGGCTCCCGCACCGGCGGTGGCTGAACCGGCGCCTGCCGCGGCTGCTCCTGCTCCGGCGGCGGTTGCCCCCGCACCGGCACCGGTCGCTCCGGCGCCCGCGCCCGTTGTCCCGGCGGCACCTGCGCCGGCTGCACCCGCACCTGCTCCCGCCGCACCGGCACCTGCCGCCGTCTACTACGCCAACTGCACTGCGGCGAGGGCTGCGGGAGCTGCGCCGCTCTACGCCGGCCAGGCCGGCTACCGGTCCGCACTGGACCGCGACTCCGACGGCATCGCCTGCGAGTAGGCCCGTTCTTGTCCGGACTCTTCGGACGCGATTTCAACACCATCACACGCATTCCTAGGGGGAATCATGAAAACAAGTCCCATGCCTGCCGCCGGCAGGTTGAAGAAGACGCTGGCTCTGGCTGTGCTTGCCGGCCTCATGCTGACGGGCTGCGGCGGCAAGCAGGCGGCGACGCAGCCTGCAGCAGCCGCAACCGCTGTTGCGCAAACGATCGAGACCGTCACCGTTCCGTCCGTGACGGGTTTGGCCCTGGACAAGGCCACGGACCAGCTGAAAGACCTTGGGTTTGAAGTTGATGCCAAGGACACGGCCCACGGCAAGTCGATCATGGTCAAGAGCAACTGGCAGGTGACCACCCAGGACCCAGCCAACGGTGCAAAGGCTGACAAGGGGTCCACGGTGCATCTCGGCGTCAAGAGCCTTGACGATATTGCGGCGGAGAAGGCTGCGGCCGACAAGGCGGCAGCTGACAAGGCCGCGGCCGAGAAGGCGGCTGCTGCTGCGAAGGCGGCCGCTGAGAAAGCCGCTGCCGACAAGGCCGCCGTCGATCAGGCAGCCGCTGCGAAGGCTGCCGCCGACCAGGCTGCGCGGGATGCAGCTGCCAAGCAGGCCGCGCAGGCTCCCGCACCTGCTCCTGTGGCAGTTCCTGCCGCACCAGCCCCCGTGCAGGCTCCGGCAGCTGCCTACTACGCCAATTGCACTGCAGCCAAGGCCGCGGGTGCGGCGCCTTTGTACAGGGGACAGGCGGGGTACAGCTCTTCCCTTGACCGCGACGGCGACGGCGTCGCCTGCGAGCGTTAGCCAGGCGGGGCAGTGCTAAGACGAGCCGCGGATCCTCCTTTCCGGAGGTATCCGCGGCTCGTGGCTTAAGGGCCAACCGAGGGAATTGAGGTCGGGGCCGGAGATGGGGGAGGCCAGACAGCATGTGCGGCAGCACACACCAGGGAATTACGACGGCGGGAGGCCGCTTGGGTGCCCCGACGGCCGTTCCTGCCCCGGGATTCCGCGGATCTTCACCCGCTAGGGGGTCGATTTGCGGTTGGGTGTGGGGGCGGGTATTGTTTTCTGAGTCGCCGCCGCTGAAGCGGAAAGATAGCGGCCAAACCCCTTACTGAACGGCCTGGAAATGGTTCGCCTCTTGGCGTGCCGGACGCGGGTGGGGCTGGTTTTCGAGTGGAGTGGATCGCGGTAACGCTGATTTGCGAAGCTTGTTGGAACCGGGTAAGTTTGGAAAGTTGCTCCGGAGCGAGCCTGGACGTTGGTTTGGGTGGTGCCGGGTGTGTCTGTTGTTTGAGAACTCAATAGTGTGCCAAGTTTGTTGATACCGATTATGTATGTAATTGGTTGATTGTGCTGTGCCGCCACCCCGTGGTGTGCATGGTGTTTTTAGCTGGTTTCAAATTTTGTGCAGCTGTTTCTGCCGTTATTTCCGGTGGTTGTGGTTGTGTCTGTTTTTGTTTTACTTCAACGGAGAGTTTGATCCTGGCTCAGGATGAACGCTGGCGGCGTGCTTAACACATGCAAGTCGAACGATGATGCCAGCTTGCTGGTGGATTAGTGGCGAACGGGTGAGTAACACGTGAGTAACCTGCCCTTGACTCTGGGATAAGCCTGGGAAACTGGGTCTAATACCGGATATGACCTTCCATCGCATGGTGGTTGGTGGAAAGCTTTTGTGGTTTTGGATGGACTCGCGGCCTATCAGCTTGTTGGTGGGGTAATGGCCTACCAAGGCGACGACGGGTAGCCGGCCTGAGAGGGTGACCGGCCACACTGGGACTGAGACACGGCCCAGACTCCTACGGGAGGCAGCAGTGGGGAATATTGCACAATGGGCGAAAGCCTGATGCAGCGACGCCGCGTGAGGGATGACGGCCTTCGGGTTGTAAACCTCTTTCAGTAGGGAAGAAGCGTAAGTGACGGTACCTGCAGAAGAAGCGCCGGCTAACTACGTGCCAGCAGCCGCGGTAATACGTAGGGCGCAAGCGTTATCCGGAATTATTGGGCGTAAAGAGCTCGTAGGCGGTTTGTCGCGTCTGCCGTGAAAGTCCGGGGCTCAACTCCGGATCTGCGGTGGGTACGGGCAGACTAGAGTGATGTAGGGGAGACTGGAATTCCTGGTGTAGCGGTGAAATGCGCAGATATCAGGAGGAACACCGATGGCGAAGGCAGGTCTCTGGGCATTAACTGACGCTGAGGAGCGAAAGCATGGGGAGCGAACAGGATTAGATACCCTGGTAGTCCATGCCGTAAACGTTGGGCACTAGGTGTGGGGGACATTCCACGTTTTCCGCGCCGTAGCTAACGCATTAAGTGCCCCGCCTGGGGAGTACGGCCGCAAGGCTAAAACTCAAAGGAATTGACGGGGGCCCGCACAAGCGGCGGAGCATGCGGATTAATTCGATGCAACGCGAAGAACCTTACCAAGGCTTGACATGAACCGGACCGCTGCAGAAATGTGGTTTCCCCTTTGGGGCTGGTTTACAGGTGGTGCATGGTTGTCGTCAGCTCGTGTCGTGAGATGTTGGGTTAAGTCCCGCAACGAGCGCAACCCTCGTTCTATGTTGCCAGCACGTGATGGTGGGGACTCATAGGAGACTGCCGGGGTCAACTCGGAGGAAGGTGGGGACGACGTCAAATCATCATGCCCCTTATGTCTTGGGCTTCACGCATGCTACAATGGCCGGTACAAAGGGTTGCGATACTGTGAGGTGGAGCTAATCCCAAAAAGCCGGTCTCAGTTCGGATTGGGGTCTGCAACTCGACCCCATGAAGTCGGAGTCGCTAGTAATCGCAGATCAGCAACGCTGCGGTGAATACGTTCCCGGGCCTTGTACACACCGCCCGTCAAGTCACGAAAGTTGGTAACACCCGAAGCCGGTGGCCTAACCCCTTGTGGGAGGGAGCTGTCGAAGGTGGGACTGGCGATTGGGACTAAGTCGTAACAAGGTAGCCGTACCGGAAGGTGCGGCTGGATCACCTCCTTTCTAAGGAGCACCTCCAACTCTTCTGTGCTGGTGAATGCCGGTGTGGGGGTTGTCAGGAAGCAAGCCCGCAGCATGGACGATTGTTCCGTGGCGGGTGCTCATGGGTGGAATATCAACAAATAGGTGCCTGGTGGCACGGACCGGTTTGGTTAGTACGAATGTTTTGTTCTTCTCTTCGGGGGAGGGCGGGTGTTCTGGAACGCGGCTGGTTTGGGTTGCTGGGTAGTGTTTGGCACACTGTTGGGTCCTGAGGCAACAGGGCCGGGGGTTTTCCCTCGGGTTTGTTTGTTTCTGGTTTCCCTGCCGTGACGTTCCGTGCGCCTGTTGTGGGTGTGTGGGGTGTGTGGTGTGGGGTTGTTGTTTGAGAACTACATAGTGGACGCGAGCATCTTGTATAAGAAGCAATTTCCAAGATTAATGAACCTGGATCTGGCTGCGCTGTTGATGCCCTTTGGGTGTTGGGGTGTGGTTGGTTTCTGTGGTTCTCTCGAGAAATGTTTTTGATCTTTGTGGTCAAGTTTTTAAGAGCACACGGTGGATGCCTTGGCATTAGGAGCCGAAGAAGGACGTAGGAATCTGCGATAAGCCTGGGGGAGTCGATAACCGGACTGTGATCCCAGGGTGTCCGAATGGGGAAACCCCGCCGAGCGCGCGAGTGACTCGGTGACCCGTACCTGAACACATAGGGTGCGTGGGGGGAACGCGGGGAAGTGAAACATCTCAGTACCCGCAGGAAGAGAAAACAATAGTGATTCCGTTAGTAGTGGCGAGCGAACGCGGATCAGGCTAAACCGTTCCATGTGTGATAGCCGGCGGGCGTTGCATGGTCGGGGTTGTGGGACTTTCCATACCAGTTCTGCCGGGCTGGTGGGGTGTGATGTGCGCGCATAGGTGAACGGTTTTGAAAGGCCGGCCAGAGAGGGTGTTAGTCCCGTAACCGTAATGTGTTTGTACCGCCTGTGAGAGTATCCCAAGTAGTACGGGGCCCGAGAAATCCCGTGCGAATCTGTCAGGACCACCTGATAAGCCTAAATACTCCCTAATGACCGATAGCGGACCAGTACCGTGAGGGAAAGGTGAAAAGTACCCCGGGAGGGGAGTGAAACAGTACCTGAAACCGTGTGCTTACAATCCGTCGGAGCCAGTCTGATTCTGGTGACGGCGTGCCTTTTGAAGAATGAGCCTGCGAGTTAGTGTTACGTCGCGAGGTTAACCCGTGTGGGGCAGCCGTAGCGAAAGCGAGTCTGAATAGGGCGTGTGAGTGGCGTGATCTAGACCCGAAGCGAAGTGATCTACCCATGGCCAGGTTGAAGCGACGGTAAGACGTCGTGGAGGACCGAACCCACTTCAGTTGAAAATGGAGGGGATGAGCTGTGGGTAGGGGTGAAAGGCCAATCAAACTTCGTGATAGCTGGTTCTCCCCGAAATGCATTTAGGTGCAGCGTTGCGTGTTTCTTGCTGGAGGTAGAGCTACTGGATGGCTAATGGGCCCTACAAGGTTACTGACGTCAGCCAAACTCCGAATGCCGGTAAGTGAGAGCGCAGCAGTGAGACTGTGGGGGATAAGCTTCATAGTCGAGAGGGAAACAGCCCAGACCACCAACTAAGGCCCCTAAGCGTGTGCTAAGTGGGAAAGGATGTGGAGTTGCCCAGACAACCAGGAGGTTGGCTTAGAAGCAGCCACCCTTAAAAGAGTGCGTAATAGCTCACTGGTCAAGTGATTCCGCGCCGACAATGTAGCGGGGCTCAAGTACACCGCCGAAGTTGTGGCATTCACATTTTAGCTAAGCCCTTGTGGTTCAGGCGTGTGGATGGGTAGGGGAGCGTCGTGTGGGCGGTGAAGTCGCGGTGTAAACCAGCGGTGGAGCCTACACGAGTGAGAATGCAGGCATGAGTAGCGAAAGACGGGTGAG
Organism: Arthrobacter sp. FX8; assembly: GCF_026723805.1. NCBI lineage: Bacteria > Bacillati > Actinomycetota > Actinomycetes > Micrococcales > Micrococcaceae > Arthrobacter > Arthrobacter sp. FX8. The sequence continues at coordinate 348,044 of NZ_CP113505.1, forward strand.
AAACCCGTCCGCCGAATGATCAAGGGTTCCAGGGTCAAGCTAATCTGCCCTGGGTAAGTCGGGACCTAAGGCGAGGCCGACAGGCGTAGTCGATGGACAACGGGTTGATATTCCCGTACCGGCGAAAAACCGCCCATGCTGAGCGGGGGATACTAACTGCCCGAAGCCTGCCCGAGCGCCCTTGTGGTGTGAGGGTTTTGGTGGAGCGCAGGACCTGATCCCGGGAGGCAAGCGTATTAACAGGTGTGACGCAGGAAGGTAGCCGAGCCGGGCGATGGTTGTCCCGGTCTAAGGATGTAGGGCGAGTGGTAGGCAAATCCGCCACTCATGGTGCCTGAGATCTGATGGGACCCCCGTTTGGGGGGATTTGGTGATCCTATGCTGCCGAGAAAAGCATCGACGCGAGGTTTTAGCCGCCCGTACCCCAAACCGACACAGGTGATCAGGTAGAGAATACCAAGGCGATCGAGAGAATTATGGTTAAGGAACTCGGCAAAATGCCCCCGTAACTTCGGGAGAAGGGGGCCCCAACCTTGATACACCCTTTGCGGTGTGGAGGGGATCGGGGCCGCAGAGACCAGGGGGAAGCGACTGTTTACTAAAAACACAGGTCCGTGCGAAGTCGCAAGACGATGTATACGGACTGACTCCTGCCCGGTGCTGGAAGGTTAAGAGGACCGGTTAGCCGCAAGGCGAAGCTGAGAATTTAAGCCCCAGTAAACGGCGGTGGTAACTATAACCATCCTAAGGTAGCGAAATTCCTTGTCGGGTAAGTTCCGACCTGCACGAATGGAGTAACGACTTCCCCGCTGTCTCAACCATAAACTCGGCGAAATTGCAGTACGAGTAAAGATGCTCGTTACGCGCAGCAGGACGGAAAGACCCCGAGACCTTTACTATAGTTTGGTATTGGTGTTCGGAGTGGCTTGTGTAGGATAGGTGGGAGACGTTGAAGCCCGGACGCCAGTTCGGGTGGAGTCATCGTTGAAATACCACTCTGGTCACTTTGGACATCTAACTTCGGCCCGTAATCCGGGTCAGGGACAGTGCCTGATGGGTAGTTTAACTGGGGCGGTTGCCTCCTAAAAAGTAACGGAGGCGCCCAAAGGTTCCCTCAGCCTGGTTGGCAATCAGGTGTCGAGTGTAAGTGCACAAGGGAGCTTGACTGTGAGAGAGACATCTCGAGCAGGGACGAAAGTCGGGACTAGTGATCCGGCGGTACATTGTGGAATGGCCGTCGCTCAACGGATAAAAGGTACCTCGGGGATAACAGGCTGATCTTGCCCAAGAGTCCATATCGACGGCATGGTTTGGCACCTCGATGTCGGCTCGTCGCATCCTGGGGCTGGAGTAGGTCCCAAGGGTTGGGCTGTTCGCCCATTAAAGCGGTACGCGAGCTGGGTTTAGAACGTCGTGAGACAGTTCGGTCCCTATCCGCTGCGCGCGCAGGAAATTTGAGAAGGGCTGTCCTTAGTACGAGAGGACCGGGACGGACGAACCTCTGGTGTGTCAGTTGTACTGCCAAGTGCACCGCTGATTAGCTACGTTCGGATGGGATAACCGCTGAAAGCATCTAAGCGGGAAGCTCGCTTCGAGATGAGATTTCCATACACCCTCGGGTGTGAGAGGCCCCCAGCCAGACCACTGGGTTGATAGGCCGGATGTGGAAGCGAGGACTAACGACTCGTGAAGCTGACCGGTACTAATAGGCCAACAACTTACACCACACAGATACATACAAACTCTGCTTGCGTCCACTATGTGGTTCCCAACCAACAACCCCCCAACACCGGGGTTGTCACGGCATGGAACCAACACAACTGAATAACAACACCACAATGTTGTAACCACGAGTCTTCCCACCCCCGAACAAAATACCGGGCGGGCGGGTACAAGGGTTACGGCGGTCATAGCGTGGGGGAAACGCCCGGTCCCATTCCGAACCCGGAAGCTAAGACCCACAGCGCCGATGGTACTGCACCCGGGAGGGTGTGGGAGAGTAGGTCACCGCCGGACACACATTGGTCGAGGCCCCAACCACCAGGTTGGGGCCTCCCACATTTAAGCACGTCTCGCGGTTTGATCAGGGAGGCATCAGCGCGTAGTGGCTGTAACGGCAGTGCCGCCGGACCGTATATTCTGCCGGAATGGATTCCTGGCACCGCAACCTGCTGAATACTGGGCAGGCAGAGCTCGTGGAAGCCTGGCTCCCGGGCGTCCGATTATTGGATGACCTGTCCTGGAACATCGTCGAAACCGTGGTGCTCGCGGTGGAGCATGGTCAGCACAGGTACGTGATCAAGGCCGGAGGCCCTTCCAACCACCACATACAGCGTGAGATTGCAGCCCACCAATCCTCCGTTCATGTCTTGGCCCGCCGGAACTGTGCGCCGAAGCTCAGGTTCGCGGACCGCGCCCTGAATATCCTGGTCACGCAGTATCTGGAAGGTTGCCTGGTAGAGGGCACTGAAGCCGAATACGCGCCTGAAACATACGTCCAAGCCGGTGCTGTGCTGCGTGTTTTCCATGACCAGGCCGCGCATCGCGATCCGGATTATGAGGAGGCAGCCACCACCAAGGCCCTGGCCTGGCTAGGTAAACCCCACCGCATCGACAGCCGCGCCGCGGAAAAAGCGAGGGCCATACTGGGCGCCTACAAGCCGAAGCCGGTGATTGTTGTCCCGACCCATGGTGACTGGCAGCCGCGCAACTGGCTCCTCGACGGAGAAGTCCTAAAGGTCATCGACTTTGGCAGATACGAGTTGAGGCCGGCCGCCAGCGATTTCTGTCGACTTGCCGTACAGCAATGGCGTACGGCTCCGCAGCTGCAGTCAGCCTTCTTCGCGGGTTACGGTTCGGACCCCAGGCACAGTAGGCTCTGGAGCGTTATGCAGTTGCGGGAAGCCGTTGCCACAGCCGCGTGGGCTTACCAGGTTGGTGATCTGGAGTTTGAGAAACAGGGCCTCCGGATGCTCCGTGACGCCTTGGACACCTTCTAAGGGATGCCGTTCCCCGGCGATGTGGCCGGGAGGGCATTATGTGATGGCGCATCATGGAAAACCCGCAGGATGTGATGGCGCGTCACGGGTAGGAAGGGTAATAGGGGCTTCGGATTGTTGAACAATCCGAGTTTTTAGGGCATTCTTGGATGAACAGCAATCCGAGACGGAGATCACAATGCCCAGCATCGACCTGAACAGCGACGTCGGCGAGTCCTTTGGGAACTGGTCCTTCGGTGACGACGCGGCCATCTTTGAAAGCGTGTCCAGCGCCAACGTGGCCTGCGGCTTCCACGCCGGCGATCCCGTAGGCATCATGGCCACCTGCCAGGCCGCCGTGAAGGCCGGCGTCACCGTGGGCGCACACCCCGGATACCGTGACCTGGCCGGCTTTGGCCGGCGCTTCGTGGACATGACCCCGGCCGAGCTGACCGCCGATGTGGTCTACCAGATCGGCGCAGTCCAGGCCGTGGCCCTCGCCGCCGGCACTGCCGTCCGCTACGTCAAGCCGCACGGCGCGCTCTACAACACCATCGTCACCCACCCGAAGCAGGCTGGGGCCGTTGTGGCAGCCATCCTCGCAGTGGACCCCACCCTGCCCCTTATGGTGCTCCCCAACTCCGAGATCCAGCGCCAGGCCGAAGCCGCGGGCCTGCGAACCGTGGCCGAGGCCTTCGCTGACCGTGCCTACAACCCGGACGGCACCCTGGTCTCCCGGCGCGAACCCGGCGCCGTGCTGCACAAGGTGGAGGACGTCGTCGAGCACGTCCTGCGCCTGGCCGGGGACGGCGTAGTCCGCGCCATCGACGGATCGCTGGTTCCCGTCCACGCCGAAAGCATCTGCCTGCACGGTGACACCCCCGGCGCCGTGGCAATGGCTGCCGCCGTCCGTGCCGCACTGGTGGACGCCGGCATCCGGATCGAAAGCTTCGCCTAGCATGGCCGCCACGCAGCAGCAGCGCACCGCCACTGCCCCTCGCCCGGAGCTGACCGGGATCCGGCGCGCGGGTGACCAGGCCATCCTGGTGGAGCTGTCCTCCCTCGATGCCGTCCTCAGCCTCCAGGCGCAGCTGACCGCACACCCGCAGCCGGGCCAGATCGACGTCATCGCAGCCGCATCAACCGTCCTTGTCACCGCGGATTCGCCCCAGGCAGTCCACAGCCTGGCCGCGCACGTCCGTGGGCTGGACCTTGAGGCGCCAGCGGACACCGAGAGCGCGCTGGTCACCATCGACGTGGTGTACGACGGCGAGGACCTGGACGAGGTGGCGTCGCTCACCGGACTGGGCCGTGAGGGAGTGGTGGCCGCGCATGCCGGCCAGCTCTGGACCGCAGCCTTTGCCGGATTCGCACCGGGCTTCGCCTACCTCAGCGGCGAAAACCCCAGCCTCGAAGTCCCGCGGCGCCGATCCCCGCGCACGGCCGTGCCCGCCGGCGCTGTGGCCTTGGGCGGCGCGTACTCGGCCGTCTACCCGCGGCAGTCGCCGGGCGGCTGGCAGTTGATCGGCCGGACCGAAGCCGCCATGTGGGACCTGGACCGGGAAAATCCCGCCCTCATCCGCCCCGGCGATACCGTCCGCTTCAAGGCCGTCCGCAGCCACGCCATCGTGACGGAACGGCCCAAAGTCCCCGCCAACCGGACGGCAGAGCACCAGGGGAACGCAGGCCTTGCCGTCCGCAAACCGGGGCTGCAGGCCACCGTCCAGGACCTGGGCCGGCCGGGCTTCGCCTCGCTGGGTGTCAGCAGCGCCGGCGCCATGGACCGCGGAGCCCTCCGCCGCGCCAACCGCCTGGTGGGCAACGCCGAAGGCGCAGCCGGCATCGAACTCCTCTTCGGCGGCCTCGAACTCGAGGCCCTCACCGACCAGGTCCTGGCCGTCGCCGGAGCGGCCGTCCCGCTGCAGATCACACCGGGGGCAGACTCAAAAGAGGACATCCAGCGGACGACGGCGGCGCGGCACCCAGCGTGCGACGCCCCCTTCGCGCTGTTGGCGGGGGAGAGGTTGACCGTGGGCACCCCCACGGCAGGGCTCCGCTCCTACATCGGCGTCCGCGGTGGACTCGGTGGCCCCGATGCTCTCGGCAGCCGCTCCACGGACACCATGTCAGGGATCGGCCCCGAGCTGCTCGAAGCGGGAACCATCCTGCCGGTGCACGCCGCCAAACCGGGCAGCGTGGTGGGCCACCCGGAAGTGTCCCCCTTCCGATTCAGGACGGGGCAACCGTGCTGCGGGTGGTCCCCGGACCCCGGCAGGACTGGTTCAGCACCGACACACTGCAGGACTTCCTGGCCCAGGAATGGACCGTCACGCCAAAGTCCAACCGGATCGGTCTGCGCCTCAACGGCCAGCCGCTCAGCCGCAGCCGGGACGGCGAACTCGCCAGCGAAGGAACCGTCCGCGGCGCCGTGCAGGTGCCGCCGGAAGGCCAGCCCGTCCTGTTCCTCTCCGACCACCCGGTGACCGGCGGGTACCCGGTGATTGCCGTCGTCGTCCATGCCGACCTGGACAAGGCCGCCCAGCTTCCCCCGGGCACAACCGTCCGGTTCACCGCCGCAGCTCCTCCGGCAGAACTGCCCGAAACACCTAAGGAAAGCCCCCATGCGTAAAGTCCTCATTGCCAACCGCGGCGAAATTGCCGTCCGGATCGCCCGGGCCTGCGACGATGCAGGCCTGGAAAGCGTGGCCGTCTACGCCGATCCGGACGCCGACGCGCTGCACGTCTCCGCCGCCACCGAGGCCTACTCGCTGTCAGGCTCCCGGCCCCAGGAAACCTACCTGGACATCGACAAGCTCCTCGCCGTTGCGGCGAAAAGCGGCGCCGACGCCGTCCACCCCGGCTACGGCTTCCTGTCCGAGAACGCCGGCTTCGCCCAGGCCGTAATCGACGCCGGCCTGACCTGGATCGGCCCCTCCCCGGAGACCATCCGGCTGCTGGGCGACAAGGTCAGCGCCCGCGAGGTGGCGGTCCGGGCCGGCGCCCCGCTGGCACCCGGCAGCGACGGACCGGTGGCCAGCGCCGCGGAGGTCCGCGCCTTCGCCGAACAGGTGGGCCTTCCCGTGGCCATCAAGGCGGCGTTCGGCGGCGGCGGGCGTGGCCTCAAGGTGGTCCGGGACCAGGCCGACATCGAGGAAAGCTTCGACTCCGCGGTCCGCGAATCCCTGGCCGCCTTCGGCCGGAGCGAATGCTACGTGGAGAAGTTTTTGGACCGGCCGCGCCATGTGGAGGCCCAGGTCATCGCGGACACGCACGGCAACGTGGTGGTGGTGGGCACCCGCGACTGTTCGCTGCAGCGCCGCCACCAGAAACTCGTGGAGGAAGCCCCCGCCCCCTTCCTCACCGCTGAGCAGCGGGCCGCCATCCACGCCTCGGCCAAGGCCATTTGCCGCGAGGCAGGCTACGTCGGTGCCGGCACCGTGGAGTACCTGCTGGACGGCACGGGCTTCCTGAGCTTCCTGGAGGTCAACACCCGCCTGCAGGTGGAGCACCCCATCACCGAGGAGACCTCCGGGGTGGACCTGGTGGCCGCCCAGCTGTCCATCGCGGCGGGGGAGAAGCTTCCCATCCTCGAGGACCCGGAGCCGCGCGGGCACGCCTTTGAGTTCCGGATCAACGCCGAGGACCCGGGCCGCGGCTTCCTGCCGTCCCCCGGCACCGTGGAAACCTTCGAAGCCCCCACCGGTCCCGGGATCCGGGTGGACACCGGCGTCCGTTCGGGCTCGGTGGTCCCCGGGCAGTTCGATTCCCTGCTGGCCAAACTCGTGGTGACCGGGGCGGACCGCCAGCAGGCGCTCCGCCGTGCCCGCCGCGCCCTGCGGGAGTTCCGCATCGGCGGCCTGGCCACCGTGCTGCCGTTCCACCGCGCGGTGGTGGACGCGCCGGACTTCACCCGGACGGACACGCTGGGCGTCTACACCACCTGGATCGAAAACGAATTCACCACCGCCCTTGAGGCGGATCCGGCCTTCAGTCCCGCCGCGCCGGAGGAGCCCCGCCGGACCATCGGCATCGAGGTGGACGGCAAGCGGATGGAGCTGGGACTCCCCAAGGCGCTGCTGGATTCCCTGCTCGACGGCGGCGGCAGGGGACGCGCAGCGGCTCCGCAGGACGGCGGGGAGGCTGCGGCGGAGAAGAACGACGGCGACCTGCTGGCCACCATGGCCGGCACCGTGGTCAAGTGGCTGGCTGAGCCCGGGGCCAGCGTCGAGGAAGGCGAAGCGGTGCTGGTGCTCGAAGCCATGAAGATGGAGACGGCCGTGGCCGCCCACCGCGCCGGCACCGTCGGTGAGCTGTACGCCGCGGCCGGAGACGCCGTCGGGCCCGGGCAGGTGCTCACCACCATTTCCTGAACGCACCTCACGAGGGCATCCGCGCGAACACGCGGCACACCGCCAGGCTGAACCAGAGCTGGAGGTCGTGGAACCTGTCCCGGAGCAGGTGGCCGGTGAAGAGCCCTGACGGCTCCTGGTGCGCGGCCAGCCAGTCGCGCGCCTGGCCGGTTTTTTCCGTTCGAAGGCCGGGGTGGATGATGCTGATCGCGTCGAGGGCGGAAACGAGGTCCGTCATCCAGAAGGGAAAGCAGAACTCGGTCCAGTCGGAGACGCGGCCCTTATCCGGATAGGCGTCCGGCTCGAAGAAGCGGCCCGCCAGCATTTCCGCGGCCTTCTGTGCGGAGGTGCTTGCGCGGTGCGCGGGATGGGCCGCGTAGGCCCTGAGCACCACCCCGGTGATCAGGTGCGAGAACGGCTGCGACGGATCGCCGGTGATGGTCTGCGGCTCGTCCAGCGCGTCCAGCTTCCTCCCCCGGGTGCGGAGGGGAAGGGCCCAGCCGCCGTCGTCCTGCCGCGACGCCTCAAGCCAGCTGAACGCGCGTTCCACGCGCGGGTGGTCGCCGTACCCCGCTTTGCACAGGAGCCCGATGAGGGCCGCCGTGTAGTTGGGAGACACCTGGTTGCCGTAAATCCCCCGAAGGTCACCTGGCTCGGACTGGTGTGAAAGCACATAACCGGCGGCCGCGGCGATGGCCGGATGCCGGCGGGTGAGCCCGAACATCTCCACGAGGAACCCGAGTTGCCGGTAGGTCTCCAGCAGGTCGTAATCCATGCGGTCCCGGGGCCGTCTTCCCGGATAGGCCCACGACCCGTCCGCCGCCTGGTGCCGCAGGATCCGGCGCGGGACCGGAAGGTCCCAGAGTGCCTCATCGGCCGCCGGGGTGGCCGGCAGCCCTCCCGGTCCGGGGACCAGCTCGCGGACGGCCCAGGAGCGCACGGCGGGGTGACCGCTGGACAGCAGCGGGGCGATCGGGTCGAACCGGAGGCCGTCAAGCCACGTCATGGTCACCATGATGGCGGAATACGTCCGGTGCGGACAGGGCACCGCTGTCCTGCCCGATATCGTGGTGCCATGACGTTTGACGAGGTACTGGCCGATCTCCAAGCCCAGGCCAGGACCACAAAGCACGCCGAAACGGGCCTCTGGGTGGCCGCCCAGCTGCGCAGCCGCATCGCCGCCGGCCAGCTGGCTCCCGGATCAAAGCTCGCCGAGGAAGCCCTCCGCGAGGCCCTCGGCGTGTCCCGCAACACCCTGCGGGAAGCATTCACGGCGCTCCATGCCGAACACATCGTGACCCGCATCCCCAACCGTGGTGTGTTCGTGGCCCACCCCACGGCAGACGACATCCGCGAAATCTACCGGGTGCGCCGGTTCCTGGAGCCCGCGGCGGTCCTGTGGTCCGGCGATGCCCCGCTGGAGCCCCTGGCGGCAATCATCAAGGCCGCCAGGGCGGCCGCCGCCGACGGCGACATCCCCGGCATGGCCAGCGCCAACCAGGACTTCCACCGCGCCATCGTTGACCGCTCCGGCAGCGAGCGGCTCAACAGCCTCATGGACCAGGTGCTGGCCGAGATGCGCCTGGTGTTCCACTCGATGGCGGCCAACCCTGCCTTCCACGAGCCCTACGTGGAGGACAACGCCCGGATCGTGGACCTCCTGGAAGCCGGCGAACTGGCCGCGGCAGCGGACTTCCTGGCCGCCTACCTGGACCGCGCGGAAGCGCAGCTGCTCGCCGCCGTCGGCCGCTAGCCAACCCTTCCCCAAAAAGGGGGTTGCAGGATTGTTGAACAAAAAGCTATGCTTTAGATCACACCGTTGTTCTGCAGCTCACTTAACCCTGCAGCCCTAACGTGTCCGGGGCTCCCGCCCCTCGGCGCCGTCACTCCCACCACCACACTCACGGACGCGCCGGCCCCCACTTTCGCAGACCCGTCACGGGTCCCCTGGGAAGGGATAATCATGCTTGTACTCATCGGGGTGCTGCTGGTGATCGTTGGCTTCGCCATCCGCCTGAACCCCCTGATTGTCGTCACCGTTGCGGGCATCGTCACCGCACTTCTGGGCGGCATGAACCCCGCGCAGATCCTCGACTCGTTCGGAACCGGTTTTGCCAGCAGCCGCTCGGTCACCATCTTCGTGGCCGTGCTGCCCGTCGTGGGAATCATCGAGTTCTTCGGGCTGCAGGAACAGGCCAAAGTCCTCATCGGCCGGCTCGCCAAGCTGACGGCAGGCCGGGTCCTGATCGGCTACCTGGCCGTCCGCCAGATCACCGCCGCCGTCGGCCTGAACAGCATCGGCGGCCACGCCCAGACCGTCCGCCCGCTGGTGTTCCCCATGGCCGAAGGCGCAGCGCTGCGCCGCTACGGGCACGTCCCGGACAAGATCAGCGAGAAGATCAAGGGCCACTCCGCCGGCGCGGACAACGTGGGCGTGTTCTTCGGCGAGGACGTGTTCGTCGCCGTCGGCTCCATCCTGCTGATCACCACGTTCGTGGACACCACGTACCACCTGCACCTGGAACCGCTCCAGCTGGCCCTCTGGGCCATCCCCACCGCCATTGCGGCCTTCCTCATCCACGGCTTCCGGCTCCTGCGCCTGGACAAGCAGCTGGACAAGGAATACCGCGAATACGAGCTCACCGCCCAGAAGGAAACCGCAGGAGAAGCGAAATGATCAACGTTGAAGCCGTCTACTGGCTGATCGGCCTTCTGTTCGTCGCCTGGGCATCACTCATTGCCGCCGACACCAACCACCCCCGCCGCTGGGGCAGCTCCTCCTTCTGGGGCCTGCTGGGCCTGTGCTTCTTCTACAGCACCTGGGTCCAGGCCGGCACGGCGCCCGGCTGGATCCTGGGCATCGCCGTCCTGGTCCTGGTGGTGCTGGCCTCCACCGGCCTGCTGGGCCACGGCAAGCACCGCACCTCCACCGGCCACGAGCGCGAGGCCTTCGCCAAGCGCTTCGGCAACAAGCTCTTCATCCCGGCCCTGACGCTGCCCCTGGTCACCGTCATCCTGGTGCTCGCAGCCCCGCTGCTGTCCATCGGCGGCACCCCGCTGCTGGACCCCAAGAACACCACGCTGGTAGCCCTGGCCATCGGCGCCGTGGCTGCCGTCGTCGTGGCCCTGGTGATCCTCAAGCCCAAGAACCCGGCCACGCCCATCTTCGAAAGCCGCCGGATCCTCGAATCCATCGGCTGGGCCGCGCTGCTGCCCCAGATGCTCACCACGCTGGGCATCCTCTTCACCAAAGCCGGCGTGGGCACCGCCGTGGGCACGCTCGCCTCCGGCCTGCTGCCCAAGGGCTCACTGATCGCCGGCGTGCTGGTCTACTGCATCGGCATGTTCCTGTTCACCGTGCTGATGGGCAACGGCTTCGCTGCGTTCCCCATCATGACCGCTGCCATCGGCTGGCCCGTGCTGGTGGAGACGTTCCACGGTGACCCCGCGATCGTCTTCGCGATCGGCATGCTGGCCGGCTTCTGCGGCACGCTCTGCACGCCCATGGCAGCCAACTTCAACCTGGTGCCGTCCGCGCTGCTGGAAATGGACAACAAATACGGCGTCATCGCCGCACAGGTGGGCACGGCCATCCCGCTGCTGGCGGTGAACATCGCGCTGATGTACTTCCTGGCCTTCCACTAACCCTTCCGCAGACCCTGCCATTCAAAGGAGCATGATGGACAACGATCTTCGCGCACAGGCGGCACCGGACTACGCGGCCGTGGTGCTGGGCAACCTTTCCGAGCCCTTCCCGCACTCGGCCCACCACACCCAGGTGTCAGCCGACGACCGGCCAACCCCCGAGCAGATCCACCCCGCCTTCTATACCTCCTTCGACTGGCACTCCTGCGTGCACATGCACTGGCTGGGGGTGAGCCTGGTGGGCGGCACTCCCGGGTCACCCTTTGCTGCGACTACCGCGACAGGAGCGTCCGACGGCGGCACGGCGGCTTGGGTGGATGCCGCCACCGAGGCGTCGCTCCGGGCAGCCCTGGGCGCCAACCTGACCCCGGCCAAGCTGGCAGTGGAACGGGACTACCTGCTGGCCAACCCGTCCTGGGAGCGGCCCTACGGCTGGGCCTGGCTGATGCGGCTGGCCGCCACCTGCTCCGCCTCCCCGGATGCGGAGATCCGCGAATGGGGCACCGCTTTGGAACCCCTGGTGGATGCCGTGGCGGAGCTCAGCGCCGCCTGGATGGCCAAGGCGCAGTATCCCGTCCGGCACGGGCTGCACACCAACGCCGCGTTCGGTGTGGGGTACATGCTGGATGCCTTCCGCTCCCTGGGCAGGGTTGATGCCGCCAAAGCGTGCGAGGACGCGGCGCGCACCTGGTTTGCCAATGACCGCGGCTGGCCGGGCGACTGGGAGCTCAGCGGCCAGGACTTCCTCTCCGCGGGCCTGAGCGAGGCGGACCTGATGCGCCGCGTGCTTTCCGCGGACGAGTTCGCCGGGTGGTTCGCGGGGTTCCTGCCGGAGCTGTCCACCGCATCGCGCATCCTGCAGCCGGTGAGCGTGACGGATGAGACCGACGGCTACCTGGTGCACCTGCACGGACTGAACCTGACCCGCGCGGGACAGGTGGCACGGATCATCGCCACGCTTCGTCAATCCAGCGGCCCGGAAGCCGCGGCCGCCGCGGCCGTGCTGTCCGACGCGCTGGACCCGCTCCTGAAGGCCGGGCTGTCCGGACTGGAAAGCGGCGACTTCATGTCCACGCACTGGCTGGCCAGCTTCGCGTGGGATGCGCTGGGATCGGTGGCTGAACTCGACTGATTCCCGGGCTGGCGTGGCGCCCTCACCAGTCACACTCCGTTCGGAGCGTCTGGTGGGTGCATGCCACGCCGGTGGCGGGCTAGTCTTGCATCACCACGCGCGGAGTGCGTGACCTGGGAGCAGCGGGCAGGGTTGTAATGAGCTGACCATCCGCCCGCGAGCCCAAGGAATCCCATGCGCCAGCAGCTCACGACCTGCCCGCCAGACCCCGCAACAGCAGAGGAGTCCACCACGCTTCGGCCCAGGAGGAAGCGGACCAGGCACCCGCGGCTGGCGGTGGGGGACCGGGTCCGCTTCGCCGAGGGAACCCTGGCCGGCACGGGTGTGGTGGACGCCGTCACGTCCGACTACTCGGTCATTTGGGTGTGGACCGACGAAGGCCAGGGGCGCCGGATGTTCCTGCAGGGCTACGGAAGCATCGTGTCCTCGATTTAGGTACGACGCCGGTCCGCGTGGCGCTCATCCGCCTGGACGATTCCGTCCCGGACTGCGGCGCGGATGACGCCGTAGAGGATGTAGAAGAAGACCGCTCCGAAGAGGACAAACAGGACCAAGCCTGTGAAGTCACCCATGGTTGCTGCCCTCCTCCGGCCAGTACTGCTGGGCTGCCTTTGCGGCATCCCGCAACTTCCCGCCGTCGAGCATGATGGACGTTTCCTCAAGGCCGAAATCGGTCCACTGGGAAACCAGGCGGAGGCTGCCGGCAGGGGAAGCGGCCAGAGCCAGAGCGAGCCGGTGCCCTGGAACTCATCCTCTCCGCCACCGCCGCCGCCATTGTTCAGGACCAGCGCCGGAGGTTCGGGTTCCTGGCCACGCTCCACGAAGCCGTGGGGACCCAGGGTGCCGGTGCTGGCTTTGGAACCATCGGGGAACTGGACGCCGAACATCAGGCCGGTCTGTTGTCCGCGGCCACTGCGGATGCCCCTTCCCGGCTGGAAGAAGAGGTGCTGCAGGTCGGCCCAGTCTTCGTCGGATTGCTGGTCACGGCGGAACAGCCAGGACAGGTTGAACACGCAGCCGGTGGAGAACACGTCCACACTTTTGACCGCCACCACCCTCCACGGAGTCCTGGACACAAACCTGCCGATGTGGACCACGGACGGCAGCTCGTAGACTGGGGCGCCCGCCCATGGCGGCGGGACGTACCGTTGAGACCTCGGCCTCGGTGGGAGCGGAGGTACTGGAAAGTCCTGGAAGAAGGTCACGGTGATCCTTGGGTCCGCTGGCTGCGACCGACCAGCGGAACAGCGGCAGCGCCGCCATGGATCCCCCAATCCGTCCTTACCCGGCCAGTCTAGCCTCCGGTTTGCCGGCCCGCGGGACGCGCGGGACCCCCGTTGACCCGGTCAATCCCGCCCGCCAAAATGCTGGCCGACGGCTGCCTGGATGTGATGGCGGTGGCGGCGGAGGTAGCGTGCGTACTGGCGATCAGTCATCGCGCGGCTGGTGCTTTGCTGGCCTAAACATATGCACTGGCCAGTTCGCTGCCCTTAACTCTTGCTGCCCTGCGCTCCGGGCATATCTCTTGGCAGCATGCCCGGACCATGGTGGACCAAACCGCCAGCCTGGACTCTGCAGGCGCAGCCGCCCTGGAAGCGCACTTCCTGGATCCTGACACGCGCAACCCGGCCCGGGGTTGCCCGGTCGGAGAGATGCCGGCCCACCGGTTCAAGGCCAAAGCCCGCATCTGGCGCGAACGCAACCACCCGGAGACCCTGGAAGGACGCCACGCCAGGAGTGCAGCGGACCGGCGCGTGGAGTACACGCCGGACTGTGACGGGATGGCTTGGATCTCCGCCTATCTGCCCGCCACCACAGCCTCGGCGGTCTGGAACCGCACCACCGCCATTGCCAGGGGACTCCAAGGCCAGGACGAGCACAGGGCCCTTTCGCAACTCCGCGCTGACGTGCTCTCCGCCGCCCTGCTCACCGGTGGCGGCAACCAGGACCTCCAAGGAGGCAACAAGCCACCGCTGTGGCCCCATGTGCGGAACCGGTAGCTCCTCCCTGGGCTCCCTCACGCCTTTGGTGGGACAATAAAGGCAGGGCACCTGTCACGGCGCCACCCAGGCGTCGGCACGTCCCACTCGAGTAACCAGGAGGGGATCCTGGTGGACGCCACCACTATCGTTGTCATCGTCCTCGTTGTCCTGCTTCTCATCGCTGCAAGAATGTCCATCCGGATCGTGCGGCAATACGAGAAGGGCGTACTGTTCCGGCTTGGCAGGGTCATTGGCGTCCGGGATCCGGGCCTGCGGCTGATTGTCCCGATCATCGACCGGCTGCCGCTGGTCAGCCTCCGGATCGTGACCATGCCCATCCAGTCGCAGGGCATCATCACCCAGGACAACGTCAGCGTGGACGTCTCCGCCGTGGCCTACTACCGGGTGGTGGACGCCGTGAAGTCCGTCATCGCCATTGAGAACGTGGCCTCCGCCATCGACCAGATCGCCCAGACTACGTTGCGGAAGGTGGTGGGCCGCCACACCCTGGACCAGACCTTGTCCGAGACCGAACGGATTAACGGCGACATCCGCGAAATCCTCGACGTGCTCACCGTTGAATGGGGTGTGGAAGTCACCTTGGTGGAACTCAAGGACATCCAACTGCCGGAAAGCATGAAGCGCGCCATGGCCCGCCAGGCCGAGGCGGAGCGTGAGAAGAGAGCGAAGATCATCGCGGCCGAAGGCGAGGCCATCGCCGCGGCAGCGCTCGGCGATGCCTCCGACACTATGATGGCCCACCCGCTGGCACTGCAGCTTCGCAACCTGCAGTCCCTGGTGGAAATCGCGGTGGACAAGAACTCCACGGTGGTGTTCCCCGCCCCGCTGATGAGCACCATCGGCGAACTCTCCGCATTCCTGGCGCGCGAGAACCAGGCGGCGTCCGCGGCCGGCCCCTCACCTGTAAAGGCGGCCTGACCGGCGGCCTGACCCGCGCGCAGCCAAGGAGCGGACCTCACCCGGCATGCCCCGACTTTTCGGTGCGGAACCGCGGCGGCCGCTAAAGTCGTGCCATGACCACTGCTGCTCTACGGCCTGTCTACTTCCTGTCGGACAGTACCGGCATCACCGCGGAAACACTGGGCAATACACTGCTGACGCAGTTCCCGGTGGACAATTTCGACCGCGTCACCATTCCCTTCATCACCACCCCCGACCAGGCGAGGTCCGTGGTCCGCACCATCGACGGCCTGGCTGCCGCCGGGCCCCGGCCCCTCGTGTTTTCCACCGCCGTCAACAGCGAAATACGGCAGATCCTTGGCGGTTGCAACGGTGTGATCGTGGATCTGATCGGCACCCATGTGGGGGTCCTGGAGCAGGCGCTGGGCACCCCTGCCAGCGGTGAGCCGGGCCGGGCGCATGGGTTGGGGAACGCCGCGCGCTACCAGTCCCGGATGGCCGCCGTCGAGTACGCCATGGAGCATGACGACGGGCAGAGCCTGCGTGCGCTGGAGAAGGCCCAGGTGATCCTGGTGGCCCCGTCCCGGTGCGGAAAGACGCCCACCACCATGTACCTGGCGCTGCAGCACGGGATCTTCGCGGCGAACTTCCCGCTGGTGGATGAAGACTTCCAGCGGGACGGGCTGCCCAAGCCGCTGCGGCCTTTCGTGTCGAAGTGTTTCGGCCTGTCCTCCAACCCGCTGCGCTTGAGCCAGATCCGTACCGAACGGCGCCCCAGCTCGCCCTACGCATCCCTGCGGCAGTGCGGTTTTGAGCTGCGCAGCGCCGAGCAGCTGTACGTTTCCCACCGGATCCCGTACCTGAACTCCGCCACCGTCTCCGTGGAGGAAATGGCGGCCACCATCCTGCAGCGGATGAACCTCAAGCACTAGCCGCCATTTCACAAACGTGGCGTAGCGCACATCATGTGGAAAGTGCGCTGCAGACCTGCCACTGTTGACAGGGTTTTTCTTCCGGCCGGCACTACCGTGACGGCCAGCATTGCTTACGCCACCCACTGCAAAGGAGCAGCAATCATGACGACAGACGTTCTGTGGTTCTCTGAACTTGGACTCAAGGACCTGGACAAGGTGGGCGGCAAGAACGCCTCACTGGGCGAGATGGTGCAGAACCTGACCTCGGCCGGCGTCCAGGTTCCGGACGGCTTCGCCACCACGGCAGACGCCTACCGCCGGTTCCTGTCCGACTCCGGACTGGACCAGAAGATCGCCGATCGCCTGGTGGGGCTGGACACGGATGACGTGACGGCCCTGGCCTCCGCCGGCCAGGAAATCCGCTCCCTGGTCCGGGAAACGCCCTTCCTGCCCGACTTCGAAGCACAGGTCCGCGAGGCGTACCAGCAGCTGGTGGACAAGCATGCCGGCTCCGCGGACCTGTCCTGGGCGGTCCGGTCCAGCGCCACGGCGGAGGACCTGCCCGATGCCTCGTTCGCCGGGCAGCAGGAGACTTTCCTGAACGTCCGCGGGATCGAGAACATCCTGCAGGCCATCAAGGACGTCTTCGCGTCGCTCTACAACGACCGCGCCATCGCCTACCGCGTGCACCACAAGTTCGAACACGCCGAGGTGGCACTCTCGGCCGGCATCCAGCGCATGGTGCGCTCCGACGTCGGCGCTTCCGGCGTCATGTTCACCATGGACACCGAGTCCGGCTTCCAGGACGCCGTGTTCGTCACCTCCTCCTACGGGCTGGGTGAAGCCGTGGTGCAGGGTGCGGTGAACCCGGACGAGTTCTACGTGTACAAGCCCGCCCTGGCGGCCGGCCGCCCGGCGATCCTCAAGCGCGGCCTGGGGGAGAAGGCCCTGCAGATGACGTACACCAACAACAGCGAGATCGGCCGCACCATCGACTTCGTGCCGGTGGAGGCTTCGCTGCGCTCGCGCTTCAGCCTGACGGACGACGACGTGGAGCAGCTTGCCCGCCACGCCGTGGCCATTGAGAAGCATTACGGCCGTCCGATGGACATTGAGTGGGGCAAGGACGGGACCGACGGCGGCCTGTACATCCTTCAGGCCCGCCCGGAAACCGTACAGTCCCGCCGGGCCCCGGGCAGCATGAGCCGTTTCCGCCTGAACGCAACCGGCCCGGTGCTGGTGGAAGGCCGGGCCATCGGGCAGCGGATCGGGGCCGGCAAGGTCCGGATCCTTACCGCCATCGACCAGATGGCGTCGTTCCAAACCGGCGACGTGCTGGTGGCGGACATGACCGACCCCGACTGGGAACCGATCATGAAGCGCGCCTCCGCCATCGTCACCAACCGCGGCGGGCGCACCTGCCATGCCGCCATCATCGCCCGCGAACTGGGGATTCCCGCCGTCGTGGGCACCGGCAACGCCACGGACACGCTGTCCGACGGCCAGGAAGTCACCGTGTCCTGCGCCGACGGCGAGACGGGGGCCATCTACGAGGGCCTGCTGGACTTCAGCGTTGAGGAAACCGGCATCACCAACCTGCCCGAGGCGCCGGTGAAGGTCATGATGAACGTGGGCACCCCCGAACAGGCGTTCACCTTCGCGCAGCTGCCCAACCACGGCGTGGGCCTGGCCCGGCTGGAGTTCATCATCAACCGGCAGATCGGCATCCACCCCAAGGCCCTGCTGAACCTGGACAGCCAGCCTGCGGATGTGGCCGCCGAGATCCGGGAACGGATCAGCGCCTACGACAGCCCCCGCGAGTACTACATCAAGCGCCTGGCCGAGGGCGTGGCCACCATCGCCGCCGCCTTTGCGCCGGAACCGGTGATCGTCCGGATGTCCGACTTCAAGTCCAACGAGTACGCCAACCTCATCGGCGGCCCGGCGTACGAGCCGCATGAAGAGAACCCGATGATCGGCTTCCGCGGCGCGTCCCGCTACCTGGAGCCGTCCTTCCGGGACTGCTTCGACCTTGAGTGCGAGGCCCTCTCTTTCGTGCGAAACGAGATGGGGCTGACCAACGTCAAGCTCATGATCCCGTTCGTGCGCACCCTGGACGAGGCGCGGGGCGTCATCGAACTGCTCGCCGAGAACGGGCTGCGCCGCGGCGAGAACGGCCTCGAGGTGATCATGATGTGCGAACTTCCCTCCAACGCACTGCTCGCCGACGAGTTCCTCGAGTACTTCGACGGCTTCTCCATCGGCTCCAACGACATGACCCAGCTGACCCTTGGCCTGGACCGGGACTCGGCGATTGTGGCCAACAGCTTCGATGAGCGGGACCCGGCCGTGAAGAAGCTGCTGAGCATGGCCATCAAGGCCTGCAGGGCCCGCGAAAAGTACGTCGGCATCTGCGGCCAGGGCCCCAGCGACCACCCCGACTTCGCCGAGTGGCTGGTACAGGAAGGCGTCAACTCCGTCTCCCTGAACCCGGACACCGTGGTGGACACCTGGCTTCGGCTCGCGGGGGCCTCAGCTGACGCTTCGGAAGGTGCAGCCGTGGCCGCCGTCGGAGCAGCCTGACCAGAAACGCTTGAGGATTAAAGGGGCGGTTCCGCCACTGCCTACAGGTGGTGACGGAACCGCCTTCACTGGTTGGACGGTTTCACTGGTTGGACGGTTCGGGGAGCAGCCCCAGCTGGCCAAGAAGTTCCATCTGGTCGAAGTAGGCGTGGTGCGCGGTGATCAGGCCTGCCTCCACTTTGGTGATGTCGCAGCTTCGCACCCGGACCTGCTTTCCTGTCGGCGGCAGCGTCCAGCCGGTGGGCAAGTTCAGCTGCCCGGTGTTCGTGCCCACCACGAAGCCCTCCAGGATGGCAACGTCCCCGGCCTCATGAGTGGCCACCTGCTGGTACGTGACGTCCGGCATGGCCTCCCAGAAGTGGAGGAAATAGTTGGTGATCGCCTCGCGGCCGGAGATCTCTCCCTGGTCCGGAGTGCTGATTACGGCGCCTTCGGCGTAGCAGCCTGCCAGCGCATCCCTGTCCTTTGCGTCCATGGCCGTCATCAGCCGGCCCATGACGTCACGTGCCTGTCCCATTGCAGCCTCCATTGTGGTTCCCGGTTTTCCTCTACGGACGGCCCGCTTCGTGCGGCGTCCGTAAAAGGAAAAGTACGACGGCGGAACACACCCCCGCGATCCCCGCACCAGGGGTTTCGGGGCGCCTGGAAAACCACCCATTTGGGGGATTGCCGGCCTGCCTGCCGGGCGGATACTGGAGGTATGTGGGAGGAACGCGCGGAGCGTGCCCGGCGGGACATCGCCGCCATGGCCGCCGGCGGGATGGACCTGCCTGACCTCTATACCTCGGCGCTGGCCGCGGTGCAGCGGGAGGTGCCGTTCGAGCAAGGGTGCTGGGCCGCCGTCGACCCCGCCTCCATGGTGATGACCTCCGTTACCAACTGGCTGCCGTGGCCGGTGGGTGGGCGCCAGTTTGAGGAGTATTTCCTCCGCTTTGCCCAGTCCGAATACACAGGCCGGGAACCCAACACCTTCGCCGAGCTGCTGCGCCGGCCCCGCCCCATCGCGAGGATTTCGGATGCGCCGCACCGTGAGGTGGTCCGCAGCGTCCGGATCAACGACCTGATCAAGCCGCTGGGCTTCGAGCATGAGTTGCGGGCCGCGTTCCGCGTGGACGACTTGTGCTGGGGCGTGGGGAGCATCTTCCGGGAAGGCGGCAGCGACTTCACCGACCGGGAGGTGGAATTCCTGGGCGCGGTGACTGCCACGCTCGCGTCGGCCACCAGGGCCGCCGTCCGCGTGGCGCACCCGGCGGGACCGGCCGCCGTGGGGCCTGTCATTGTCCTGGCCGGGCTGCACGGTGACCTCCGCGCGGCCACGCCGGCCGCCGCCTCCTGGCTTGCCCAGGTGGAGGACGCTGCGCCCGGGCGCTTCAGCCAGACGCTTTATTCGGTGGTGGCGCAGGCGCATGCGGCGGCATCCGGGACGGCGCGGGCCAGGATGCGCGACGCCGGGAACAATTGGGTGGTGCTGCAGGCCAGCCGCCTCATCACCGGCGATTATCCCGAACAGATGGTGGTCACCGTGGAACCGGCAACCACCCACGACCTCGTGGCCCTGCTGCTGATGGCGTACGGCGTGACCGCCCGGGAACGGGATGTCTGCCTGGAGGTGCTGGCCGGAAGTTCGACGGCGGAGATCGCCCGGCACCTGTTTATCTCGCCGCACACGGTGCACGACCACTTGAAATCGCTCTTTGAAAAGGTGGGCGTCGGCAGCCGCGGCGAGCTGGTGGCCAGGCTCGTGGCCTGACCGGCAGTCTGTTTTAACGGGTCCGAGGACTCTGTGTCAGGGGGCGCCCGCCCTGGAAGCTGGAGGTACAGCCGGCAACCGGAGGATCCCATGCATGCCTTGGCGGAATCGGTGCGCACGCACCCGCTGTGGTGGTACTACGTTGTTACCTTCCTCTTGTCGTGGGGCGCCATTGTGCTGGCGGTGTGGGCTGTCACGGGCGGCCTGTCGCCTACGCCGGAGCAGTTCCAGCTCACCATCCCCGTAACCGTGCCGGCGATGCTGCTCGGACCAGCGTTGGCCAGCCTGGTGCTTACCGGAGTTGTGTCGGGACGGGCTGGCTACCGGGACCTTCGGGCGAGGCTGCTGAGATGGCGTGTGGGCGGGCGCTGGTATTTGGCCCTGCTGGTGGCGCCGGTCTGTTTGGCCGCGTTCGTGCTGGTGCTCTGGCTGGCGTCCCCGGATTACGCGCCTCGGATCGCCACGGCTACAGATAAGGGCGGCACCATCATCACTGGACTGGCCATCGGGCTGGCGGCGGGATTTCTCGAGGAAATCGGTTGGACCGGCTTCGCCATCCCCAAGGCGAGGCAGCGCTTCAGTGTTCTGTGGACGGGAATCCTGGTGGGGGTGCTGTGGGGTGCGTGGCACTTCTTCGTGAATTATTGGGGTGGGGGCGGGACCAATGGCGGGGTGCCCCTGGGAATCTTCCTGTCGCTGTGGCTGGTGGCCGTCCTCGTCGGCCAGCTTACGGCGTACCGAGTGCTCATGGTGTGGGTTTACGACCATACAGGCAGCATGCTTCTGGCAGCGCTGATGCACGTCAGCCTCGCGGCGTTCCAGTACATCCTCAACCCGCTGACACCTGGCATTCCGCAGCAGGTCTATCCCTGGGGCCAGGCGGCCACCATGTGGCTGCTGGTTGCTGCCGTGGCCCTTGCCCGCCGCGGGGACCTCACAAAACAAAGAACGACGACGGCGCCGGCCTGAGCGCTGCGAGGCCGAGGCGGCATCTCAGTCCGCGCCCTTGCCGGCCAGGATCTGTTCGCGCAGGATGTCCGCGTGGCCGCAGTGCTGGGCGAGTTCCCGCAGCATGTGCAGGTACAACCAGCGCAGCGGGAGCGGTCCCCGCCGGTTGCCGGTCACGACGTCGTCGAGGCCCAGAGGGGCGGCAGCAGCCCGGGACGCGGCGCACGCGTCCCGGTGGGCTTTCCGGACGGAGTCGATGGTGTCACCGTCGT
Organism: Arthrobacter sp. FX8; assembly: GCF_026723805.1. Taxonomy (NCBI): domain Bacteria; kingdom Bacillati; phylum Actinomycetota; class Actinomycetes; order Micrococcales; family Micrococcaceae; genus Arthrobacter; species Arthrobacter sp. FX8. The sequence goes on from NZ_CP113505.1 coordinate 369,518, forward strand.
CCAGGATGAACGACTCGTCAGGAGTGGCGGGGATGCCGATCTCGCTGCGGGGACGGCCGGTGAAGGCTTCGTCGAACCAGACCTTCTCCACGAAGGTGGCATGCTTCACCAGCCCCAGCAGTGTGGTGCGGGAGGGAACCAGCCGACGCCGGACCTGCTCCTCGGTCAGCCCGTCCAGGCACCCGTTGAGCGCGGCCCGGTGCTCATCCAGGAAGAACTCGAACTGGACACGCGCAGGTTCGTTGATGACGTCGTCCATCGAGTGGGAGTGGGAAGCCATAAGCAGACCCTAGCAAGCCGGAAAGGGAACGCGGCTTACTTCATCGCCCCCGTAAGCATGCCTCCCACGTAGTACTTCTGGAGCAGGACATAGATAACGATGCACGGGACGATCGTCACCGCGACGCCCGCCTGCAGTGCCCCCCAGTCCAGGGTCCCGAAAGTGCCGCTGGAGAGCACGTTCAAGGCCACCGGAAGGGTGTACTTGGACTGGTCTGTCATGAGGATCAGCGCGGCGAAGAACTCGTTCCACGAGGCGAAAAAGGTGAACAGCGCGGTGCTGATCACCCCCGGAATGGCCACGGGGAGCAGCACCCGGACCATGGCACGCAGCACGCTGCACCCGTCCACCAGGGCAGCTTCCTCAATGCTCGCCGGCAGCGCTGCGAAGGAATTCCTCATCAGGAAGATACCGAATGGCAGGTTAAAGGTGGTGTACACCAGCATGAGGCCCAGGAGGTTGTTGGTCAGGCCGATCTGGTGCAGCACCAGGTACAGCGGAGTGATGACCGCCTGGAAAGGGATCATGAAGGTGGCGAGGGTAGCGAAAAACAGCAGGTTGCTGCCGCGGAAGCGCAGTTTGGCGAAGCCGTAGCCGGCCAGCGTGCTCAATACGATCGTCAGGAGCGTTGCGCCAACTGAGACGAGGACGCTGTTGCCTAACTGCTGGACGAAGCCCGCACCGCCGTTCTCGTTGCCGAATAGCTTCGCGAAGTTCCCCCACGAGAAGGAACCCGGGAAAAGCGTGGGCGGCGCGGCAGCAGCCTCGGCAGGGGACTTGATCGACTGTGAGAGAACTACCCAGAACGGGTAGAGGAACAGGGCCGCGAGGCTGAGGTTGATAATCCACCAGGCCGTGCGCGGCACCGGGCGGAGTCTGGACTGCAGTGAAGTCATGGAGGGGTCCGTTTCCGATGGATTGGACTAGTTGTGGTCCGAGTTGCGGAGGATGAGCATCTGGATGGCGCTGACGACCGCGAGCACGATCATCAGCAGGGCAGAGAGCGCGGCGCCATAGCCGAGCTGGAAACCCTGGAAGGACACCCGGTAGATGTGGTACACCGCGGTGATGGTCTGGTTCGCCGGGCCGCCGCTGGTCATGATGTAGAACTGGTCGAAGGCCAGCAGTGAGCCGGCTACCGAAAAGACGAGCACCAGCGCGAGGGTGGGCCGCAGCAGCGGCAGGATGATGTAGCGGAACACCTGTGTTCGGCTTGCACCATCGATCCTGGCCGCTTCCTCGAGCTCCACGGGGATGGACTGCAAGCCCGAGTTCAGCAGCAGCATCTGCATGCCGGCAACCTTCCAGACCACCATGGCGCACACGATGCCCAGCGCTCCGGCGAAGCTTCCGAACCAGTTGTCCGAGTGCGAGGCCAGCCCGCCGCGGGTAAGCAGGTCCAGCAGGGGCCCGATGTTGGGCTGGGCCATGAAGAGCCACAGGTAACCGGCGGCGGCGAAGCCGACCACCACCGGCAGGAAATAGATGGACTGGAAGATTCTGGAAGCTTTGCCCGGACGCCGGATCAGCAGCGCCAGCGCGATCCCGATGACCAGCAGCAGGGGAGTCATGATCACGGTGTAGAGGAGGGTGAACCCGGCTGCCCGCAGGAAGTCCTGGTCCTGGAACGCCGTCGCGTAGTTGCCCAGGCCGATGAAGCTGATCTTGCCCAGCAGCGGCCAGCGGTTCAGGGACATCCACAGCATCAGGACCACGGGCAGGAAGAAGAAGACGGTGAGGAGGATCAGCGCGGGGGCGACCACCAACGCGCCGAGCCTGCTGCGCGAGGTGGTGAGGGTCCGCCGGCTCCGTGGCGGACGTAGGGGCGCCGTTGGGCGTTGGGGCTTGCCGGGGCGCGTTGTCAGGGTGGTGTGGTGTGCCAAAGTAGGTCTCCTTGAGGACGAGGCGGGTGCTGCCGCGGGTCCGCGGCAGCACCCGTGGATGTCAGGGTCCGGTCTGGATGATCTGCTGGGCGGCCTGCTGCGCCTTTTGCTGCGCGGCCTGGATGTCGCCGCCGAACACGGCCTCGTTGATCATGGTTGCCCATGGTCCGTTGTTGTCATTGAACAGCTTGTTTTCCACGACGCTGTACGGCGTCTTGCCGGTCTCCAGCGCCTTGCTGAAGATCTCGTTGCGCGGGTCTGCCGAGGCGTAGACGCTCTTTACGAGGTCAGTCCTGACCGGGACGATGGAGTTCTTCGCCAGCAGGGTCTGGGCCTCGTCGCCGGTGGCCCACTTTACGAAGTCCCATGCGGCAGGCTTGTTCTTTGACCCGGTGGTGACCGCGATGTTGTCGCCGCCCGCGAAGGAAGCTGAGCCGCCGTTCTCTCCCGGGATGGGGGCGATGCCGTAGTCAACCTTCTTGTCCGTGTTCAGCGTCTGCGTGAAGAAGGCGCCGAGCACCACCATGCCCACTTTTCCAGCCTGGAACAGGGCCGGCTGGGCGGTGCCCGAGTCGGTCTTCGCCGCCTCCGGCATCACGCCGGCGTCGTGCATCTGCTTGTAGAACGTCAGCGCCTTGGTGACCTCGGGAGAGTCCAGTTTCGCGGTCTTGCCGTCGTCGGAGAGTACGTCGCCGCCGCTGGCCCAAACGCTGGGGGTGAACTCGAAGATGTTGCAGCCGCCGCACTGGCCGGCCATCGTGAAGCCGTAGGTGTCGGGGCCCAGGGCGCGGATCTTCTTGGCGGCGTTAAGGATCTCCTCGTAGTTTGCCGGCGGTTTGGCAGGGTCAAGGCCGGCCTTCTGGAAGAGATCCTTGTTGTAGAACAGCACGGATGCTTCGGCCGTGAAGGGCAGGGCGTAGGTCTTGTCCTCCCACGTGGAGAGGCGCGCGTGCGACGGGCTGAGCTTGTCCTTGTACGGCAGTTTCGAGGCGTCGTCGGTGATGTCCTGGAGGACCCCGGTGGAGGCGAAGTAGGGCAGGTAGACCAGGTCGATGGAAGCCACGTCCGGGCCCGACCCGCCAGCGGTTGCCGTGCCGAATTTCTGCACGAAGTTTCCGCTGGGCACGATGGTGACCTGGACCTGCGCCTTGTGGGACTTGTTGTACGCGTCCGCGAGCAGATCCATGAACCCCTTCTGTGAATCGCGGGCCCACAGCGTGATGGTCCCGCTCGGCTCCCCGGAGGAGGCCTGCAGGGAGTCGGAGCCGGAGGAACTGCCACAACCGGTGGCCGTGAGGGTGAGGGATGCCGCCAGCGCCAGTGCTGCAGCGAGTTTTGTGCGTTTCATATGCCGTTTCCTCTTCATAGGGATGGGTGGGAGGTGCAACTAGGCGAGGGGGATCCAGACCCGCATGGCGGCCGGCCCACGGTTGGCCCAGCGGAAATACGGGATGGCAGTCAGTTCGACGGGCCGCTGTTCCGCGGCTTCCGTTCCGGAGGTGCGGTAGAGCACCTGCTCCGACTGGGGACGGGCGACGCCTGCGGCTTTGAGCACGGTGCGCACCCCGGGGATGCCCTCCGCCGCTGCAATTTCCACCGGCGCGGCCGCGTCGACCGCAAGGTCTTCCAGCACGACGCCGTCCGCCTGGTCATGCTGCTCGAGGCAGTAGACCACGGGGCCACGGACCAGGGCGACCGTGCCGCGCACAGCATCGACGCGGGGATGAGCGCTAACAATTTGGACAGGCATCGGCAGTGTCAGCAAGACGATGGTGCTCCCTTCCCAGTCGCGGCTGAGCCGGAGGTAGCCGGATGCATCAGTCACTGCCTCGATGGGCTCTCCGCCGATGGTCACCTCCGGGTCCTTGCACCACGAAGGGATGCGCACGGAGAGCGTCCACTCGCCGGCAGGAGCCGTGACCTCGATGCTGGCCTTTTCGTCCCAGGGATATTCGGTGGTTGTGGCAACAGTTACTTCGCCGCCGAAAGGTTCACCTGAGGCGCGGATCTCACCGTCGTGCAGCAGCTGGAGCTGAAGGCCGGACTCATCCTGCGTGGCTACGTAATGGTGCAGGGATGCCACGAGGCGTGCGAGGTTCGGCGGGCAGCAGGCGCATGCATACCAGGACAGGCGTTCCGACGGCGCATCCTCGGTGGAGCCGTCATGGCCGGTGCGCAGTTGCAGCGGGTTGGAGTAGAAGAAGCTGTTGCCTTCAACGGAGGTGGAAGCGGCGATGCCGTTGTAGAGGGCCCGCTCCATCTCGTCGGCGTATTTGCTGTTGCCGGTTGCCAGCAGCAGCCGCCAGCTGAAGTGCAGGCTCGCGATGGAGGCACACGTTTCGGCGTAGGCGCGGTCCGGCGGCAGCTCGAAGGCGTCGCCGAATGCCTCGTCCCGGTGCCGGGATCCGAGCGCCCCGGTGAGGTAGGCCTTCTGGGTGAAAATGTTCTCCCACAGCGATTCCGCGGCCTCCAGTAGGGATGCGTCCCCGTTTTCGAGGTAGGCATCGGCCACTCCGGTGGAGAGGTAGACCTGGCGCACTGCGTGACCTGTTGCCTCGTGGGCCGCCTTGCGGATGGGAAGGTGGTCCTGGAAATACTGGCGGCCGAACCTGTCGTCGGGGAGGATGCCGTGCCCGCGCAGTTCCAGCTGCCGGACGGCCGTTTCAAGGTAGCGCTTGTCTCCGGTCAGGCGGTAGAGCTCCACCAATGCGGTTTCCACTTCCGGGTGCCCGTCGATCTTTTCGGCGCCGCCGGGGCCGAAGTTCTCCACGATGCAGTCGGCGACGCGGCGGGCCACCTCGACGACGGCTCCGTTGCCTGTGGTGCGGGCCACGGCAACTGCCGCCTGCAGCAGGTGGCCGGCGGTGTACAGCTCGTGGCTCCACTGCAGCTTGTCCCAGCGCTTCCCGGGCTCAACGCCCTGGACCCAGGTGTTCAGGTAGCCGTCCGGCTCCTGCACCTTGGCCAGCAGCTCGCCCATGGACGCCACATACTCTTCCCACCGCGGATCCGCCTGCCTGCCGGCCTCCCAGCCCACAGCCTCCAGCGTCTTGTACAGGTCCGAGTCCTGGAACCAGAATCCGCGGAACGCCGCGTCGCTCTCGCCGACCAGCCGCCGGAAGTTGTCGAGGGCGCCGCTGGATTCCAGATTGTCGATGCAATGCGGAATGGTGGAGGTCCGGTTGAGCTCCTGCCAGCTGCCCAGATGTCCCTCTGGGCGCAGCTGCACGGAATCGAAGGCCAGCGGGCGCAGCGCGTAGTGTCTGGACGTCGTCGCCCCGACGGGCCCCGCTACGGTCCCGCCGCCGGTACCCTGCCCTGCGGACGGTGCTGGACTGTGGTGAACAGATGTCATCAATGACCTCTTCCAAAGTGTGAATCGGAGGGAGACAGGACAGAATCCGGAAAAGCCGGAAACGGAAAATCAGGAAATCGTCTTCCGAAGCCCAACCCTAAGTGACCTGCGTCTCACCTGTCAACGGCTTCTGCTAGGCTTTATGCGGGCGGAAAAGCGACTTTTCGGCTCTATGGGGAATTGGTCCGGCGGTGAAAGGGGGACTTGTGACGGAAAATAGTTTCCGTTCTTCCGGCATCGCGGCTGTAGCCGCGCGGGCGGGAGTATCGACCGGAACGGTGTCAAAGGCGCTGAACGGGACGGGCCAACTGCGGGAATCGACCCGGCTGCGGGTACGCGCCGCCGCGGAGGAGGTGGGCTGGCTGCCGAACGGTGCCGCCCGGAGCATCCGCAGTGGCAGGACCTACACCGTGGGGGTTATCACCACCGACAGTTATGGACGCTTCAGCATCCCCATCCTGCGCGGCGTCGAGGACGCCCTGGGCCTGGGCGAGATGCTTTGCTTCCTTTGTGACAGCAGGGACGATCCCATCCGGGAACAGCACTACGTGCGTACATTGCTGGCGCGGCAGGTGGACGGAATCATCGTCGTGGGCCGCAAAGTGGATCCGCGGCCGCCGCTCGGTGAAAACCTGCCAGTGCCGGTAGTCTATGCGTTCGCGCCGTCGAAGGACCCGGGGGACTGCTCCGTCACGGGGGACGAGCGGGGTGGTGCCCGCCGTGCCGTTGACCACCTCGTTAAGACCGGGCGACGCCGGATTGCCCATATCACGGGCTTGGAAAACCACGCGTCGGCGGTCCTGCGGGCGGACGGTTTCCTCGCTGCAATGGCCGACCAGGGACTGGAGCCGGTAGGGGATGTCTGGTACGGCAGTTGGACGGAGGAATGGGGCCACAACGGGGTCCGCGCGCTGTTGGCCAGCCACTCCGACGTCGATGCGATTTTCTGCGGCAGCGACCAGATCGCACGTGGCGCCGCCTACGAACTTGAGCGGCATGGCTTGTCGATCCCCGACGACGTGGCACTGATCGGCGTGGACAACTGGTCCCCGTTCACCGATGGGTACAGACCGCATCTGTCCAGCATTGACCTGAACCTCTCCACTATTGGCAGGCGGGCGGGCGAGGCCCTGCTGTCAGCGCTCGACGGCATACCCCTTCCGGGCGTACATATCGTGGATTGTGACCTTATCGTCCGTGAGTCCTCCGGTCCGCGGGGGTGACCCGCCGGCAAACGGTTGGCAGCGCCTGCGGCTATGGCCGCGGTTCCGGGGGCCGCCGGTGCCTGTGGTGGAGCTCGTAGTGGTCGAACACATCGGAGGACGTGCTTCCCACGTGGCCGAACTTCCCGCGCAGCACTTCGGCCAGGTCGTCCAGCGCCGCGTAGAGCATGCGCCCGGCAAACCGGAGTTCGGGGTTGTCGCTGCCTTGGGCGTCCGAGGCCAGGTGGTGGGCGTAGGCGATGGTGGCGGGAAGGGAGCCCCGTTGCTCCACCTCATGGAAGTAATAGGTCTCGTGGAAGGACAGGAGGTCGATGCTCACGGACGCCACGTTCTCCGCCATGGATTCCAGCAGTCCTGCTGCATGCCGTGCATCAAGTGAGGCGATGCCGGACGGACCCGCCGCTTCCCGGAACAGGTTCAACTGGTGGGCGAGTGCGCGCCGGCGGCTCAGCGCCGGGTAGGTCTGCAGGATCCACGAGACCGTGGCGGTCAGCAGGCCGAAACCGGCCACGGCCTGGAACGCCATCACCAGCCGCAGCAGCGGGTGCGTGGCCACGATCTCACCGAATCCAGCGGTGGAGAGGGCCACCAGCGAGATGTACAGGGCCTCCGCAAAGTCAGCCTGCCGTGGCACGTTGGCCGAGTAGGAGAACCCGTTCGACAAATGGGGGAGGTACAGCAGGGCCCAGCCCACGGCAGCCAGCGCCGCCCACGCAGCGATGACAGCCGCCATGGCCAGCGGGGCTGCGATGGAGGACGCCCCGCCCCTGAGTCTCCTGGACAGCAGCCAGAATCCGCGCATGATGGTCCGGCCCACCGGGCCCGAGCCGTGCGGGTACAGCAGGGTATGGAAGACGTCGGCGACCATCAGCAGAATCAGCGCGGCACCAATCGCCGTCAGGAGCGCGTCCTCGAAGTTCATGCCTCATCTTAAGTGCGCGGGCTGCCCAACCGGGGACCGGACAAGGCATAGAGGTTCGACGGCGGAACACGGCGTGGGAGCGAGGGGCCACTGGTTAGGCTGGCGCCATGGACTTTCGACTTCGCCAGGCCACACCGGAGGACGCCGAGGCGGTGGTGCTCATGCAGACTCTGGCCCATGAGGAGTGCTACCCGCATCTGCTCTCTGCGGAATTCTTCCGCCGCCGCAGGGCCAGCATCCCCGAGCGGGTGGAACGCCGGCGGCCATTCCTGGCCACTGACGAGCCGCGGATCCTCGCGCTGGACGGCGACAACCAACTGGTGGGCTTCGCAGACGCCGGCCCGGGCCGGGACGACGACGGCCCCGAAGCCGTGGAGCTCTACTCGATCTACACCCTCCGGCGGACCTACGGAACGGGCCTTGGGGCAGCCCTGGTGAGCGCCGCCGTCGGCTCCGGCCCGGCCTACCTCTGGGTGGTGGAGAACAATCCCCGCGCCCTGGCCTTCTACCTGAAGCAGGGGTTCCGGCCGGACGGCAGGCGCAACACGCTGCCACCCGAGTGGGAGGGGCTGCCGGAGTTCCGGTTGGTCCGGCGCAGCAGCCAATAGTGTTCGACGGCGGCCCGTGGCCTGAGTGCAGCGCCCGCCTGAGTGCAGCGCGGGGCCTTAGTGCGGAGTCAGTTCATAACGCCCGGGCGAGCGCCCGGCCGGCGGTCAGGCCGGTGAAGAGACAGCCGCCCAGGAAGGTGCCTTCCAGCGCGTTGTAGCCGTGGGCTCCGCCGCCGCCGAATCCCGCTGCCTCGCCGGCGGCGTACAGCCCGGGAATGCGTGAGCCGTCCTGTCCGAGGGCCTGGCCGTCAAGGTTGGTCTGGATCCCGCCCAGCGTCTTCCGCGTGACAACGTGCAGCCGGACGGCGATCAGTGGGCCCGCGGCGGGGTCCAGGATCCGGTGCGGCTTGACGGTACGGAAGAGCCGGTCGCCCAGGTACCGGCGGCTGTTGCGGATACCTGCCACCTGGACATCCTTGGAGAAGGGGTTCCTGATCTCGGCGTCCCGCTCCTCGATCTGCCGCCTTATCAGCGCATGGTCCAGCAGCGGCTGGTCAGTCAGCCCGTTCATTCCGCGGACCAGGTCCGCCAGGTTGTCCGCCACCACAAAGCCCGCGCCGTGCTCCTTGAACGCCTCGATGGGACCGGACGCGCCGCGGCCCAGCCGGGTCTTCAGCAGTAGCTTGAGGTCCCGGTTGGTGATGTCCGGGTTCTGCTCGGAGCCGGACAGGGCGAACTCCTTTTCGATGATGCGCTGGTTGAGGATGAACCAGGAATGGTCGTGCTGCTGGAGCTCCGGCGTTGTCCGGAGCAGGCGGAGGGTGCCCAGGGTGTCGTAGCCGGGCAGGCCGGGGAGGGAAGTCGCCGGCCCAGGGCGTCGAACCAGAGGGACGACGGGCCGGGCAGGATCCGGATGGCATGGTCCGGCCAGATGGGGTTCCAGTTCTGGATCCCTTCGGTGTAGTGCCACATCCGGTCACGGTTCACCAGCCGCACCCCGGCCGCGTCTGCGATGTCCAGCATCCGTCCGTCGACGTGCTGCGGTACGCCTGTGACCATTTTCCGCGGCGGCGTCGCCAGCCGCGCAGGCCACCAGCGCCGAACCTGCCCGTGGTTGCCGCCGATTCCGCCGGACGCGATCACCACGGCCTGGGCCCGGAGTTCGAAATCGGCAACAACATCCCGGTTTGAGGACACCCCGCGCGGGGAATCATCAGGCGCCAGCACCGCGCCCCGCACCCCGGTGACCGTGCCGCCGTCGAACGTTAAACCGTCCACCCGGTGCCGGAAGAAGAACCTGGCGCTGCCCGCCCCGGAGGCCGCCCGCGCCTTGTCCGCGAACGGCTCCGAAACCCCAGTGCCGGTTCCCCACGGGACGTGGAAGCGGGGGACCGAATTGCCGTGGCCGCCGGCCCTGCCGTCGCCGCGCTCGGCCCAGCCCACCAGCGGGGTGAACCGGATGCCCTGTTCCTGCAGCCACGCGCGCTTCTCACCGGCGGCGAACTCCACATAGGCACGGCCCCACTGCTGCGCCCACTCGTCCTCGGGGTGCGGGCCGGAAAGCCGGTCCCACCGGGCGGAACCCTGCCAGTCCTGCCACGCCAGGTCGAAGGAATCCTTCACGCCCAGGCGCCGCTGCATCGGGGTGTCCACCAGGAAGAGCCCGCCCAGGGACCAGAAGGCCTGCCCGCCCAGGTTGGCCGGGTTTTCCTGGTCCACGATGGCCACCCGCCTGCCCGCACGGACCAGCTCATTGCTGGCCACCAGCCCGGCCAGGCCACCGCCGATGATGATGACGTCCGCGTCCAGGCCTGTCACCGGGTGTTGTCCCGGCTGCCGGCGGCACCGGAGCGGCCGGCGCTCCCGGCGGCACGAGCCAGCTTTTCGAACGAATCGCTCCACCCGTTCCGGTGCAGTTCCAGCCGCTCCTCCGTGAGGAACGGTCCCTGCGAGAGCACCACCCGGGTTCCGGTTCCGGTGCTGGCGAGGGAGAGGTCCACGACGGTCCCGGTGTCGTCCGGCGCCGGTTCCTCCCAGGCGAAGGTGTAGACCAGGCGCCAGGGAGGATCGATCTCCAGGAACTCTCCTGAGAGGTGGAACGGTTCGCCCTCCGGCGGGGCCATGCGGAACCGGTAGCGCCCGCCCGCCACCAGGTTGATGTCCACTTCGGGGATACTGAAGCCGTGCGGGCCCCACCACTCGGCAAGCCGGGCAGGTTCCGTCAGCAGCAGGAACGTTGTCTCCGGCGGGGACGGGACCGTGCACTCCAGGTTCAGGACCAGCGCGGCTGGTTGCTCACTCATCGTCCCACTCTGCCATCCGCCGCGGCGGGCGGAAAGCAAGGCGCTGCGTGTGCGTGCCCGATGGGCTGTGCAGGGCTGACAGGGGAGTGCCTCAGCCAACCAAGCCGCTCGCCGCGCAATTCCTGCCGCTCGGCGCGCCAATAGTACGTTTGCTGATGATTTGCATGATGATAGCCCAAGGCAAAGGGCCCGGGTTCAACAAGGCCTTTCGCCTCTGGATCGATCAGACATCGACGTCATCGACAAGCAAAGGGAATCAACCATGGGCTTCCTGGACCGTGACCACTCCATCGCCCCGCCGGGCTTCAACCGCTGGCTGGTCCCGCCCGCGGCGCTCGCCGTCCATCTGTGCATCGGCCAGGCGTACGCCACCAGCGTCTACAAGACGGCGCTGGTCAAGCACTTCGGGGCCAGCCTGACCGAGATCGGCGTCATCTTCTCCATCGCCATCGTGATGCTGGGCCTTTCCGCCGCTGTCATGGGCACCTGGGTGGACACCAACGGCCCGCGCAAGGCGATGTTCACCTCCGCGATGTTCTGGGCCGGCGGCTTCCTGATCGGCTCGGTGGGTATCTTCACCCACCAGCTGTGGCTCGTCTACCTGGGGTACGGCTTCGTGGGCGGCATCGGCCTGGGCATCGGCTACATCTCGCCGGTGTCCACGCTGATCAAGTGGTTCCCGGACCGCCCCGGCCTGGCCACCGGCATGGCGATCATGGGCTTCGGCGGCGGCGCGCTGATCGCCAGCCCCGTGTCCCAGGCCCTGCTCAAGGCGTACGATCCGAACTCCGGCGCCCAGGGCTGGGTGGCCAGCGGCGATGCCGTGGGCAAGCTCTTCCTGACCCTCGCCGTCGTCTATCTTGCCTACATGCTGTTCGGCGCCTTCACCGTCCGGGTGCCCGCCGACGGGTGGCGGCCCGCAGGGTTCGACCCCGCCAAGGTCAAGGCGGCCAAGCTCGTCACCACGGAGAACGTGTCGGCGAAAAACGCCATCAAGACCCGGCAGTTCTGGCTGGTATGGGTGGCGCTGTTCTGCAACGTCACGGCCGGCATCGGCATCCTGGAGCAGGCGGCGCCAATGATCCAGGACTTCTTCCGGCAGTCCGACGGAAAGTCCCTGGTCAGTGCGAGCGTTGCTGCGGGCTTTGTGGGGCTGCTGTCCATCGGCAACATGTCGGGCCGCTTCGCCTGGTCCGCCACCTCCGACGTCACGGGGCGCAAGCGCATCTACATGGTGTACCTGGGCGTAGGTGCCGTGCTGTATACGGTGCTGGCGTTGGCCGGATCCACCGCCACCGCCCTTTACGTGGTGCTTGCCTTCGTCATCATCTCCTTCTACGGCGGCGGGTTTGCCACCGTCCCGGCGTACCTGCGGGACCTCTTCGGGACGTACCAGGTAGGCGCCATCCACGGCCGGCTGCTCACCGCCTGGTCCGCGGCCGGGGTGGCCGGGCCGCTGATCGTCAACAGCATCCTGGACGCACAGGGCAAGCCCGGGCAGCTGAATGCCGCGTCCTACCAGCCCGCGCTGCTGACCATGGTGGCCCTGCTGGTCATCGGGTTCGTGGCCAACCTGCTGGTCAAGCCCGTCGATGCACGGTTCCACGAACGCCGCCCCGAGCGGCACGAATCTTCCCTGGAGGCATGAAATGAGCAGCACAGCACACAACCACGGCGCGCACCAGCCGGTCCGCCGGTCCACCGGCAGGCTGGTACTGGCTTGGGTTTTGGTGGGGATCCCGCTGGCCTTTGGGGTCTTCCAAACGCTGACCCAGGTGGCGGCGCTGTTCGGGTAGCCGCCCGGGCTGGGCCAGCGTTGGGCCGTGCGTCACAGTGGCCCAGTTTTGGTCGGTAAGCGACGGCAGCCGCCCGCGATACTCAGGGTTTCATCATGAAAACTGGGCCACTCTGGGCGCGCATCACGCCAGGCGTCAGGCCGTGGCAGGGTTGGCGAGCCGGCTGCGCAGCACCGTTGCGGTCAGCCACGTGACCACGCTGCAGGCTGCGGCTCCCCACAGGATGTCCGTCACGGCCACCAGGGCCGTGAATTCCTTCAGCACAGCGAACCCGGTCAGCGCCCATGTGGCGTAGGTGAAGAACCCAAAGAGGGCAGCGCCGCCCACCCGCTGCCGCAGGCTGATGCCGGGGGTGTTGGGCCGGACGCCGTAGTGCACCATCCCCGCCACGAAGATGACATAGAAGAGGACAGCGCCGGGCAGATTGGCCCTGGGCGCCAGCAAGTGGCCGATCTGGCTCTGGTACAGCGGGTTGGCCACCAGCAGGATCCACACCACATCCAGCACCGCGAATATCAGTGCGCTGACAACGTACGTGATCAGCCAGTTTCTGGTGCGGGGGCCCATGCTTTGACTCCTTGTGTCGGTGACGGTTGCAGAAGCTGTTCGGCGCCGTGGCAAGGGATGGACTGGTCAAACGCGCGAGCCACCCATACAAGCCCCCCGCCGCTCCGAAGACCAAGTGGCAGGCGCCGTGCGTTGTGGAGAATGAAGGTGGCCGCATGATCGTTGGGACCGGCCGTGCAGCAGAGCGCGGCGGGCCAGGGGAAAGGAACGCGTCCGTGAATGAAAAGAGCCGCAAGGCACTCATCAGCACCGTAATTGCCGTGGTGGTGGCGGTGCTCATTGCCCTGGCCGGCAGCCAGGGCGGCTCCCGGATTGGCGGGTTCCCGGTGTTCGCGCTGGGGGTTGCCATCGCGTTCGTGATCCAGTGGCTGGTGTTCATCCCGTCCTACAGGGCGCAGACGGAAAAGTTCTACGACCTTACCGGCGCCCTGACCTACATCTCCATCACGGTGTTCCTGGTCCTGGCCTCCCCTTCCTGGACGCGCGGGGCATGGTGCTGGCGGCCATGGTGGTGCTGTGGGCCGCGCGGCTGGGCAGTTTCCTGTTTATGCGGATCAGCAAGCACGGCAAGGACGACCGCTTCGATGAGCTCAAGCCGGACTTCTTCCGTTTCCTGAACACCTGGACCATCCAGGGCCTGTGGGTGGTACTCACCGCGGCGCTGGCCTGGGTGGCCATCACGTCCGACCAGAAGGTGGGCCTGGACGGGTTCTTCTGGGTGGGCCTGCTGGTATGGGCCGCAGGGATCGCCACCGAGACCGTGGCTGACCTCCAGAAGACCCGCTTCAAGGACGACCCCGCCAACAAGGGCCGCTTCATCAGCACCGGACTGTGGTCCAGGTCCCGCCACCCCAACTACTTCGGCGAGATCACGCTCTGGGTGGGCGTGGCCATCATCGCCCTGCCCGTCCTGCAGGGCTGGCAGTGGGCGGCCCTAATCTCCCCGGTTTTCGTGGCCCTGCTGCTGATCAAGGGCAGCGGCGTGCCGCCCCTGGAGAAGAAGGCGGACAAGAAGTGGGGCGGCCAGGCGGACTATGAGGAGTACAAGAAGAACACGCCCGTGCTGGTCCCCAAGCTCAAATAGGGGCTTTGGGCAGGACGTACGACGGCGGCACCCGGGCTGGGTGCCGCCGTCGCGGCTTGGAAGGGCGGTTCGCTCCAAGCAAGTAGCCCCTAACCTCCGATCCGAGTACCCCCTTACCCGTGCCCGGCGGCGGGTGGCAACGTAGTCTCGAAAGACAGTGCGGTTATGCAGAGGCCTCTTGCGCTGCACGTTGCTGGGGACGTGGGGTTCTACTCCGGGGAGCGACATTGTCAAAGCATAGGAATTTCAACAGGGGTCTACCGGGCAGCGGAGGCAGGCCTCCCTGGCTCAACAGGCCGAAGGACATGAAACCCGGGGCGGTGCTGACGGCGCTCCTGCTTGCGGCCGAGGGCGGCATGGTCATGGTGCCGGTTGCCGCGACAGCCGCTGGCGCGCAATTGCCCGCTGCCACAAACTGTTCGGCCACCCTGCTCCCGGGCATCGGCGGCCAGGGCAGCAACGCAGTGGCGTCGAGCAGCAACGGCCTGGTGGTAGGCCTCGCCGATACTGCCTCCGGAGGATCCGCGCCGGTGCTCTGGCGCGATGGCCAGCCCACCCAGTTGGCGATTCCACTCGATGCCGCAGTCCCCACCTCGGTAAACAAGGACGGAGTAGTCGTCGGCACGGGATACGACACGGCCAATGAGGTCCTGGTCGGCTGGTGGTGGCAGAACGGTGTCTATCACACCCTTCCCGTCAACCCGGGTGACATCGCGCTCCCGTCGATGGTCTCGGACAGCGGCGTCGTGGTCGGTGCGCTGATCAACGACGAGGAGCACTCGGACGGCCCGGGCGCGGATGACGACGAGCGTCCCGCTGTCTGGTCCACGCTGACCACGGCACCCCGGGCGCTCACCCTGCCCGCCGGTGCACAAGGTGGGCATGCTTTCGCGATCGGTCCGGACGGCACGATCGGCGGGGTGGCCCTCGACAGCGGCGGCACGCCGGTCCTGTGGTCGCCGGCCGGTACCCCGACGTCCCTTCCAACCCTTAGCGGGCGCGGCGGTGTGGTCCTTGCCATCGACTCGGCCGGGCAGGCGATCGGCCAGAGCGCCGTCAATGAGGGAACCCACGCTGCCACCTGGGACAAGTCCGGCTCCGTCAGCGATGCAGGCGCGGCAGCCGGCCCCTCCTCGAGTGCGGCATCGGGCGTTCCGGGCATCGCGGTGGGAACCGGCAGTTCGTCGTCCTTCCGCGGGGACCGCCCCCAAGCGGTGATGTGGCTCGGCAAGAGCGCACGGATCCTGCCGCCAGGCTCTGACGGCCAGTTCACCGGAGTGTCCGGGGCGGCCACGTCGGCCTCACGGCAGGCCGGCCCCACCGTTATCACCGGGTACTCCGCCGCAGCCAACGGGCTGCGCCGCGCTACTGTTTGGAGCTGCAAGTGAACGCCCGCAGGCGCATGCGCCACCCACTGCGCTTGGCGCTGGCAGTCCTTCTCGGCACTGCCCTCGTCCTTGCGAATGTCTCCTTCCTTGCCACATCGTGGAACCCGCAGGCCACCGCGGCCACCACCGTGAGCCTGGGGTTCGCCGGTGACACCGGCGGCAACACGAACACCGGCAAGGTGATCGATGCGGCACGCAACGCCGGGACCTCCGCCATGTTCAACCTCGGCGACCTGTCCTACTCCCAGATCACCCCGGAGTCTGCCTGGTGTTCATTCGTCAAGCAGCATGCCGGGACCATGCCCTATGAGTTCATCACCGGGAACCACGAGGACGACGGGCCCGACGGCGTCTGGTCCAACTTCGCCTCGTGCCTGCCGGACAAGCTCGGCGCGGTGGGGAATTACGCCCAGCAGTTCTACACGGACTATCCGGCAACCAGCCCCCTGGTCCGGCTGATCATGGTGTCCCCGAAGCTGACGTACAGCGGTAGCGGCCTTGACTGGTCCTACAAGTCCGGGACGCAGGGCTACAAATTCGTGACGTCGGCCATCGACTCGGCCCGTGCTGCCGGGATCCCCTTCATCATCGTTGGCATGCACATGTACTGCCTGTCGATGGTGAACTACCCCTGTGCCGCCAGTCCTGACCTGATGAACATGCTGGTGTCCAAGAAGGTGGATCTGTACCTGCAGGCCCACGACCATGCCTACGCTCGCAGCTACCCGCTGGCGCTCAAGGGCAGCTGCACGTCCATCCCCGTCACCAGCTTCAATCCCGACTGTGTGGCCGACACCGATCCGACGGGGCAGTTCGCCGCCGGTACCGGGACCATCCTGGCCACAGTTGGTTCGGGCGGCAGGTCGCTCAACAGTGAGAGCAACACGACGACGGCTCCGTACTTCCAGCGGTTCATGGGCAGCAACAACAATCCAACGTATGGCTTCCTGAAGGTGTCGGTGACCAGCACCACCCTGAGCGGGTCATTCGTCGGCGCCTCGGGCGGGACGTTCACCGACAATTTCTCGGTCACCCGGCCAGCCCCTTCACCAAGCCCGACGCCGACAGCTACAGCTACTGCGACAGCGACTGCCACGGCCACGCCAACGCCTACCCCGACACCAACCGCAACTGACACGGCAACGCCCACGCCGACGCCCACGACGACGACGCCCCCGGCGGCAGCCGTCTCGGTCCGGTCGACGGCCACGGGATCGGGTGAACTGACGGCGGCCGGGTCCTATACGCCCTCCCTGCCGGCAGGCTGGCAGCCTGGCGACACGGTATTCCTGTACTCGCAGGTAACCGTGTCCGGGTCCGCGAACACCACCGCTCCGGCGGGGTGGACGCGGGCAGTGGGCGATTTCACCAGCGCCAGCTCCGCCTCGGCGCACCAGGCAGTCTGGTACCGGGTGATGCAGGCCGGCGACACCGCGCCAAGCGTGCCTGAGCCCGCCTCCCGGTATGCCTGGTCCACTGTTGCCGTCCAGGGCGCAAACACCACAACGCCGCTGGACGTCACGCCCACCACGGACACCAACAGCGGGGTGGCCTACCCGGATGTCCGGGCGCCGTCCATCACGCCGGTAACACCGGGGTCGCTGTTGTTGACCGCCCACGGCGTCAGGAACGGCACCAACTCGGCCACAACGTCCTTCACGCCACCGGCAGGGACCACCGAGCTGGGTGATGCCACCTCCAATATCGCGGCCAAGTCGAACGCGGCCATTGAGGTCAACGCCCTTCCGCTGACCGATACGTCCGCCACCGGCACGAAGGCCGCCACGGCATCCTCAAGCCTGGGCACGCTCATCAACCAGTGCGGCTCGGCCATCGTGGTGCGGCCGGCGGGTCCGTGAGCGGGAGCCAATGATGATGCAGCGGAAGCCTACGTAGCCGCCTCCGGAGGGCTTTCGACGGCGGCACCCGGCCCGGGTGCCGCCGTCGCCGTGTCTGCGCCGTACTTGTGCACGCCTGTCCGGCCCAGCAGGGCGACGCCGAGGGTGAGGAGTGCGGTCAGCAGGACCCCGAGCCCCAGGTGGAGCTGCACGAACCCCGCGCCCACCGCTGCGCCGGCCATGATGAGCCCGATCGCCGCGAGCCGCCGTCCCCAGAACGGGTGCGTGCCGGCGCCAAAGCGGGAGTCGGCCGCCAGGCCCGTGATGGTGGAAGTGACCACCACGGTGGGGACATCCTTGACATTGAGGTGCCGCGCGGTGGCGGCCTGCACACCCATGGTCACCGCCAGGGTGCCGGTGATGGCAACGGTCAGGGCTTCATTGTGCCTGGGGTGCACGCCGCTGAGGAGGAGGGTGGCCACAACAGCCATCACAGCGCTGACGCCCACCAGCAGCCCGGTGGTGCGGCGGTTCCACCCTGACGTGGTGGGCCGCAGCGCCCGGCCGGAGATGACGGCGCCGGTCATGAATCCCGTGAGCGCCACGATGGGGCCAAGGATCGGGAGGTTGTCCCCGCCCAGCAGCGCCATGCCCAGGATCACCACGTTGCCGGTCATGTTCGCCGTGAACACCCGGTCCAGGCCCAGATAACCGACGGCGTCGAGCACCCCGGTGGAAAACGTGAGGACCAGCATGAGCACCAGGTGCAGCCTGGCCGGATGGGCGGGGAGGAAGCGGGCGGGCATGCGCATACCTTTCGGCAGTCCTGGTGGCGGGACGCGGATTGTGCCCAGCAGGGGCGACTGTTCCAGTATGCGCCGGAGCCTTGCCGGCCGGGGAAACGCGGGAAGAGGGAGCAGCCGCAGCTTCACGTCCTTGCCCGAACCAATGCCCGCGCCAGGCACGCGCTGGACGGCCGCCGTCGTCCTTTCCGCGTTGTTGGCGCTCTTCACTCCAGGCCTGCCGGCGGTTGCTGCCGACGGCAGCACGGTCGCCGTCAATGCAGCCGATGTGCTGGAGACCCTCCCGGTCAAGGGCCGGGCGCCGAAGACGGGGTACGAGCGGTCGCTGTTCGGGCCAACGTGGGCGGACGTGGACCAGAACGGCTGCGATACCCGGAACGACATCCTGCGGCGGGACCTGACCGAGGTCACCTACACCACCAGCGTCCCCTGCACGGTCAAGACCGGAGTGCTGGCGGACCCGTACACCGGAACGGTCATCAACTTCGTCCGCGGCACCACCACCAGCAGCGCCGTGCAGATCGACCACGTGGTGGCGCTCAGTGACGCCTGGCAGAAGGGCGCGCGGCAGCTGACCACCGAGCAGCGGACGGCGTTCGCGAATGATCCGCTGAACCTGCAGGCAACGGACGGCCCCACCAACCAGCAAAAGGGCGACGGCGACGCGGCCACCTGGTTGCCGCCGGCCAAGGCCTTCCGATGTGAGTATGTGGCACGGCAGGTGTCGGTGAAGGCGCGGTACAGCCTGTGGGTGACGCAGGCGGAGCACGACGCGATGGCCGGCGTCCTGGGAAGCTGCCCCGGCCAGCCCGCACCGGCGACTGTGGCGCCGGCCGCCGCTACGACTGTTGTGTACTACGCGAACTGCGCCGAGGCGGTGGCTGCCGGAGCCGCGCCGCTGTATGCCGGCACTGCCGGCTACCGGGCCGGGCTGGACGGCGACGGCGACGGGGTGGCCTGCGAAGGGTAGCCGCGGGCTTAGCGCCCGGGGAAGGGAGCGGGCCCCGTTTCCGGTGGCCTGCCGTTTTGCATACCGGCCCCCGCAATGAGCGCGCCGGCAACCAGGAGGACCAGCGGCGTCTGGAAGACAGAGCCCAGGATGGACAGCCCTGAATCCGCGATGGGCCTGGACGCCGCGACGAGGCATGCCACGTCCATCGCCAGGGCCACCACATAGCCGGCGACGAAACAGACCACCGCCGCGCGAGGCCTGTAGTTCCTGGTGGCGGCCCGCACCGCGGCGTCGTAGACCTGGTACTTGAGTCCGATGAAAAGGGGAGTGAACGTCAGGATGTACAGGACATCCACTTCTTCCGGAAATTTGAAGAGAGGAACGTTTGCGTTGCCGTGGTAGACGCCGTCGGAGAAGAACCACAGGGCGCCCATGTGGATCAAAATCAGCAGGACCGAGACCAGTCCGTACCGCAGCCACGCCCCGCGCCTGGTCATTCCCATCGCCATGGACCAGTATGGCATCGGCCGTAAAGGGATTTTCAAGGAATCTGCGGCAAACTTGAGACTGCTCCCACGAACGAAAGCAGACCCAATTGATTACCCTCCAGCAGGATGCAGACGGCTTCATCCGGATGAACCGGCACTACCCGGCCAGCGTCCGGATCCGGATCGCTTTCACCGACGGCAGTACCGGTGAGTTCTCCGGCCGCACCCTGAACAACGCCTACGACGCCGCGCTCGCGGAATTCCGCGCCAAAAACGGGCTGGATGCGCGCGGCTACTCCCGGACCACCGCGGGCCGGACCAACTCCGGCAACAGCGTCGACTACGTTCCCGTCCACCCCGGGATGGGGGAGTAGCGGGACGCCATGGCCGATGACGGAGCACCCGCGGCCCTCTTTGACCGCGCCGTTGTGATCTTCAATCCGGGCAGGGCCGGGATGGACGCGCGGATCGAGGCGTTGCATCAGGACCTGGCCGCAGACCTGCCGGGCCTGCCGGTTGAGCTGCTGCCCACGGAGTATGCGGGGCACGCCCGCGTGCTTGCGCGGACCGAGGCTGGGCGGGGTGCACCACTCATCGTGTCCGTCAGCGGCGACGGCGGGTACAACGAGGTGGTCAACGGCGTGATGGACGTTCCCGGCAGCAAAGCGGTGTGCACCGTGATTCCTGCAGGCAACGCCAACGACCATTACCGGAGCCTGCCCGCCCGGACCCTCAGCCAGGCAATCCGGGAGAAAGCGGTCCGGCCCATCGACCTGCTGCGCGTCACGTTCCGCAGCGGCGGCCGGGAGGAGGTCCTGTACGCGCATTCCTACGTGGGTTTCGGGCTGACGCCCTTGATGGCCATCGGCATCGAAAAGGGCGGCAAGGGAAAAGTCCTGGAACTGGTGTCCGTTGCCCGCACGCTCCGGAACCTGAGGCCGTTCGAGCTGGTGCGGGACGACGGGGCCACGGCAAAGTTCGACAGCCTGATCCTGGCCAACATCTCCCGTATGGCGAAGTACGGAACGGTCAGTGAGTCGCACTATCCGGACGACGGCCGGTTCGAGGTAGTGACCCTGCCCCACGCCGGGCTGATGAAGATGGCGCTGATGACGCTCCGGGCCGTGACGCTGGGCCTGGGGGAGCAGCCCAGCGTCACCAGCTATGCCTTTTCCACGCGGAACGCTGTGCCGTGCCAGATCGACGGCGAGGTGGTCCATATCCAGGCAGGTACGCATGTCCTGGTGGAAAGCGCCAAGGGTGCCCTGGCCACTCTGTGACCGTTCGCCGCAGGACTGCGCCCGTGCGTACAGGCCGGAAGTGGTTACGGCTGCACGGAGTCGAAGAACGTGTAACCGGTGTCCGGCTGTCCGTTCGCTGCCTCATGTGATTTCATCCGGATGAAGTCCATGTCCTGCTGGGACAGCGTGGTCTCGCCGTGGACGTCGTCGTTGGCCGCTTCGCCATTGGCCGCACTGATTTCCGCGGAGAGCGTCCGCGGAAGGATCATGCACCCCGGGTTTTCCATCAGCCACTGCGTTACAGCGGAGGGAAGCTGGTTCCATTGGTCGCGGATGCGCAGATCTGTCATGGTGTGCCTTTCGTGGCAGTTGCCGGATGCGAGTCGAAGAGAGTGTCGGCTGCTGCCCGGCGGAGGGACCCAAAGGGACGTACTGTCGGAGACAGGATGTCCAGTCACGGGTGTCCCGGGTACGTTGAGTGTACGCCCAATAGCGGGCTCCAACGTGCGGGAAGCCGTGGCATTTTCTGGCTTCCCCCAGGGCTGCCATCCGGCGTCCGGTCAGGGGCGTTCCATGGTGACCGTACCGGCGTCGCCATCCACGGCGATCCGCTGCCCGCTGCTGAGCCGCTGCGTCGCCACCCCGGTGCCCAGGACCGCCGGGATGCCATACTCGCGGGCCACGATGGAGCTGTGGCTCAGCGGGCCGCCCACGTCGGTCACCACGGCGGACGCCATGGCGAACAGCGGAGTCCACGCGGGAGTAGTAATGCGGGCCACCAGCACCTCGCCGGGCCGCATCTGGCCGAAATCCCCGGGTCCGCGCAGGACGCGCGCCGGTGCGGTGACCTTGCCGGAACTGGCGCCGGCGCCCTTGATCACGTCGCCGGCCTGGTGCTGGGAGCCTGCCGGCATCCACGACCCAAAAGACCGTTCCATCCACTTGCTCTCGGGAAGCATCTGCGGTGCATTCGCCTTCGCCTGGCCCCGCCACAGCATCCGGCGATCCTCGACGGCGGCGGCCCGGACGGGACGGGCAGCTCCCGCAATCACCACGGCGGCCGGAGCCCCGGGCTCGGCGAGACCGAATTCGACGGCGCTCCGCAGCTCCTGGTGCCGGAGCCAGAACACGTCATCCGGCGCCGCGACCACGTGGGAGTCCACCAGGCGCCGGCCGAGTTCCAGCAGCATGCGCCGCATCAGCGGCCAGGCCAGCCCGACGTCGGCCAGCGCGTCTTCGCGTGAGGGTGCCGTTTCCTGGGCCCACTTCAGCAGCCGGTGGAACAGGGCCCGGCGCCGCGGCCCCAGCCGGGCGGCCATCTCCCGGGTCAGCTCCTCCCGGCGTTCGGTGAGCTGCCGCTGCCTCTCGTGCGGGTCCGTGCCCTGCCCGCGCAGGTAGAACTTCACGGTCTCCAGCTGGGCGGACGGGTCCTCGGCCGGCACCGGGGTGGCGAAGTCCAGGTTGTAGACGGCATGCCCGTACAGGTCCAGGTGCTCCTTGAAGGCAAGCCGCCATTCCTGCCACAGGACGTCGTCCACCCCTTCCGGTGCGGCACCGGTGCGCTGGCACCCGGCGAGCTCCGCCGTCGGCCGCTCCAGCAAAGCCGCTGCCAGCGCCGGATCGCTGCGCGCCCAGCCCGCCAGATCGTAGAGGGACTTTTCCGCCCGGATGGGTTCGCTGTCGAAGCCCAGCAGGAACGCCTGGGCGGGAGGATCGCCGCGGCGCCGGACGGCCTTGTCATAGAACGTCCGGAACGAGATCTCGCTCATGGCGGCGAGCGGGATGATGGACTGCACGGCCGTGTAGTACACGGTTCCGGCGTCCAGAAGGGCCTGCACCCCCTCCAGCAACTGCCCGCCGGTGAGCTCCGAGGGGGTTTCACGGACCAGTCCTTGATCACCCGTTCGTAGCGCGGGTGCGAATAGTCGCGCCACCCGGCGATGCCCATGTGCGCCGTGCCGCGGAACAGCGCCCCCATCGCCGGCACCGTCCGGCCGGTCATCCGCAGCATGGCCCAGTTGCGGTAGTAGTAATAGGCGTAGCCGTTGATGGTGGGGAACCGCACCTCGCCCTCGCGCAGGGAGTTGATGCCCAGCGCCTGGTTCATCAGGGCGGACAGCGAGCGGGACACCGAGCCGTCAATGAGGTCGGCGAAGAGCGGGGAGAGCGGGTCCGGCATCTGCTCCACGATGCTCGCCCGGAAGTAGAGCCCGTTGGGATAGGGCACGGGCCAGGTCTCGGGGACGTCGGCCGCGGGTTCGGGAAGGGCGGTGATGGGCCGGGACTGCAGCAGGAAGAACCGGCCGCCGGCCCGCGCCCATTCGACGTCCTGCGGAGACCCGAAGTGGTCTGTGATCCGCTGGCCGTAGCGGGCCAGCTCCGCAGCTGCCGCGTCATCCAGGACAGGCGCACGACGGCGGGCTTCCGCCACCGGCTGCTCCCGGGTTCCGTTCTCCACGGGAACCGTCATGACCTCCTTGTCGGCTGTCTGCCGCGAGATGATCCTGCCGGTGGCGGACTCAACCAGCAGGTCATCGGTGGTGACCGTTCCGCTGACCACGGCCTCGCCCAGGCCCCATGCGGCGCTGATCGCCGTTTGGTCGCGGCGGCCGTTGGCGGGGTTGGCGGTGAACATGACGCCGGCGGCGCCGGCTTCCACCATCTGCTGGACGACGACGGCGAGCCGCACCTGCCCGGGCTGCACACCTTCGCGGGCGCGGTAGGCCATGGCGCGGGCCGTCCAGAGGGAGGCCCAGCAGTCGGTCACGGCTTGGGTCAGGGCGTCCTGGCCGCGGACGTTCAGGTAGGTTTCCTGCTGCCCGGCGAAACTGGCCGACGGGAGGTCCTCGGCGGTGGCGGAGGAACGCACCGACACGGACGTCCCGCTGCCCAGGCGTTGGTAGGCGCCCGCGAGTTCGGTTCTGATGGCCGGTGGCATGGTGCCTTTGCCGAACAGGGCCCGTAGCTGCCCGGAGGCGTGTTCGTAGTCCTCCGGCGAGGCGTCGGGTGGAAGGGAGGCCAGTTCCCGGATGGCCGCATCGAGGTTGTTCCCGGTGACGAATTCCGAGTAGGCGGCGGTGGTGAGGACGAACCCGGGCGGGACCGGCAGGCCGGCCTGGATGAGGCCGCCGAGGCCCACCGCCTTGCCGCCGGCTGTGCCGAGGTCGTCCCGGCCAACGTCGCCCAAGTCCTTGACGTAGGTCATGACTGTGTCCCCCTGCCGCGCATCGCCGTCGGCCGTTTCAGACGGCACACCCGCCTGCGTCCCGGGAGCCGTCCTCCTGCAATTGACATGTTCCAGCCTGTGCCGCGGCGCCGGGACCCAGCTAGGGCCTAACGGCCTTCCGGAAGCGTCCGCATACCCCTAATCGCGGTGCTGTCACGGCGCCCGCCATTAGGTATCTCCGCGTATTGACTGCCTGTAGCCGGAGGCATACTTTCGGCCTTGTCGGGGCCGGACATCCGTAATCCGCGGAATGTGGCGCCGTCGCATGCACATGCCAGGGAGGAAAGACCATGCCGAAGTATTTGTTTGAAGCAACGTACGTGGGCCAGGGGATCAAGGGGCTGATGCAGGAAGGCGGTACCAAGCGGCGTGATGCCCTGGCGGAGGCCTTGAAGTCCGTGGGCGGCTCGCTGGAGAGCTTCTACTACGCGTTTGGCTACTACGACGTCCTTGGCGTGTTCGAGGCGCCGGACGATGCAAGTGCCGCGGCACTGTCGCTGCTGATCAATTCGACCGGGAACGTCAACGTCCGCCTGAAGCCGCTCCTCACCGTGGAAGACCTGGACGAGGCCGCCAAGAAGACGCCGTCGTACCGGGCCCCGGGACAATAGGCGGGTTTGCACTTTGGCAGTGGGCCAGCGTCGGGGAATTTACGACGGCGGCCCGCCGGCTTGGGCGTTCCACCCGGCGGTGGGGCCTAGGGCAGGGCCGGATGGCCGAAGGAGGGACGCTGACCGGAGCGGTAGGCGGAGTCGATGATGGGCTCGAGTTCGTCGAGCACGGTGTGGTTTCCGGGGAGAACCACATGGGCCAGGAATTCCGATTCAAGCGTGGCAATGCCGGCCGCCGCCGCCCCGAGTTTGGCGTCGATGGCCAGCGCCAGGGCATGCCAGGATTTGCGGTTGACGCGTTCCAGGACCTTGGCGTTCGCTTCGTGGAGCCGGCTGTCCGCGATGTCCCCGCGGATGGCCAGGGCACCTTCTGACTGCAGCAACTGCATGACGATCCGGAACTGCCTGCCGTCGCCCTTGAAGGCGACGGCGCCCAGGCTTCCCCGCTGGCTGAAGATGATGTCCGTTGCCCCGTAGTTCTCGAGCGCCTGCCTGATGTGTTTCCGGGAAACCTCGCTGCTGTAGGAGTCACCCCGGGTGTAAGGACCTGTCATCTTCTAACTATGCGCCCTTTTGGCAGCGTGCGCGTACGCGCACCACGGCAGGTGGGGCTATTCCGCGGTGCCAAAGACTTTTGCGACCGGCGGAGCGCCCACGGTGTGGACCGCAGGTAGGATCGGAGGATTGCCGCGGGGGTCGGCAATACGTTTGGGGGAACACCGTGATGCATCTGCCGCTCCGCCGTGCCGCAGGCGCGGCCCTTTCTGCCGGGACGGCACTGCTGGCCAGCGCCGCGCTCATGCTGGGATCCGCCGTCGTAGCCGCTCCCGCGTCCGCGGCCGATCCGAAGGTGATTGGCGCCGTCGGCCAGCCGCTGGGTATTGCGTCCGGCCCGGACGGCACGCTGTACGTCAGCGACTACAACTGGGCGGGCAGCGTCAACGTCTACAGGCCGGGGAGACGGTGCCGTCCCGCACCATCACCACGGGGCACTTCCCCACCTCGCTGGCCGTAACGCCGGACGGGACGCTGTACGTGGCGCAGACCGATGGTGCGCAGTCAGAAATCGGCGTGGTGGCACCGGGCGCGGACGAAGTCTCGCTGGTGATGAAGCTTCCTGCCGGCACGCGGTGGCTGGCCGTGGGGCCGGAGGGATCGCTCTACGTGGTCAATTCGGAGCAGAACTCGGTGTCGGTGGTGAAGCCGGGCGATGCGTGGGTGCAGCGGATCATCCAGGCCGGGCCGTATCCAGTGAAGGTCGCACTGGCCAAGGACGGGACGGCCTATGCCACCAACCAGCTGGCCGGCACCGTCACCGTGGTTCCGGGCGGTGCGCCGTGGCCGTCGCACACGATTGATGTGGGTGCCAGGGCCGAGCCGCACGGGATCGCCGCAGCGCCGGACGGGACCGTCTATGTGGCCAACATCCTCACCAACGATGTTGCGGTGATCGAGCCCGGCGGCACAACGGTGGCGCGGCGGATTCCTGTGGGCACTGCGCCGCAGGAGGTGCTGGCCGCTGCCGACGGGACCGTGTACGTGACCAACAGCCTGGACGACACTGTCTCCGTCATTCCCGCCGGGGC
Organism: Arthrobacter sp. FX8; assembly: GCF_026723805.1. Classification (NCBI taxonomy): domain Bacteria; kingdom Bacillati; phylum Actinomycetota; class Actinomycetes; order Micrococcales; family Micrococcaceae; genus Arthrobacter; species Arthrobacter sp. FX8. Next base: position 395,612 of record NZ_CP113505.1, read on the forward strand.
GGCGGCTGCCGCGCATACCATCGCCACCGGGGACGATCCCGCCCGGATGGTGCAGCGCAGCGACGGGTCCGTGGTGGTGGTCAACAGGAAAGGCAGGTCACTGACCGTGCTCGACGGCGGACCGGCCACCGGAGCGGCGCCCACCACGGGCGGGGAGAGCCAGCAGCAGCAGCCGACGGCGGCGCATCAGATGGTGCCGGGTCAAATGGTGCTGGGTCGGAAGGTGCCGACATCGCCCAGGGATCCTTCGATGTGGCACTTCCGGTAGTCGCCGCCGGAGCGGGCGCCTTGTTCCTGGGCGGCGCCGTCTTGCTTGTTGTGGTGCTGCGCCGCCGCCGGAAGGTCAGCGGGGCTGACGGCGCCGAGGTGTGGGCGCTGGACTAGCCCAAGCCCTCCGGCTGATGCGCCGGGCTGACAGCGTCCGGCTTCTGGTTGCTCTGCGCGTAGTACGACCTCAGGCCATGCTTCACGCCCAGCCGGATGATCCAATACAAAAGAGTTGCGCCAAGTGCCACAGGCACAACCATGACCGCCGCATTCAATAGCATCCAGGCAATATCCACAGTGTCCCCCAATGTGAGTTTCTCCAAGCCTCTCACGAGTGGTACCTCCGGGAAATTCAAGGCCCGTGCCATGGATCGTCAAAAGCCAACCCGGAATTGAGTTCCGGGAGTAGCACCTTTGCCCTTTCGGTGCGGGTGGCGGCAAAGCCCAATCGACAGTCCAGCCGGACGCAATCTTTGAGACTCCAAGCACGTACACATTGGTTGAAGCCAAACGCATCAGGTACGGCAGTTTTCAGCCTGAACAATTGGCGCGCGAATACATCACCCTAATGTCCAAAACCGGGCCCGCTGCTCCTGTGCTTTTTCTTTTGGGTGCAGCCCCGCCGGTTCGGGTCAAAGGCCTTGGGCAACTTGAGCTAGCCGAAGCCGTAGGCCGCTTCCTCGGCCCCGTGCTGGAACGTGTCGCCGACGTATCCCTTCCGTCTGAATCCGAGCTGATGGCCCGCCTACCGGAGGTTTTCTGTTGGATCTCCTGGCCGGAACTGGACGGCTGTGTCCGGGAAGCGGCTGCTACTTATTCAGCTGGCCATCCATCCGGTGATGCTTCGGTACAACGCATTGCCGCCTTTGTTCAAAACGCAATCGCCTGGCATGCCTGATTTTTGCAGCGGGACCTGACCGTGTATCTGCCCTGACGAAGAGGAAGTAACCGCGGCTTCATCAAGTGTGCTTGGGACGGCTTTCCTTGGCCGCCGTCGTGGGCGCTCCAAACTCGGGACGGGCCAGGCGGCGGAGCAGGGAGACAGCATCGTCGACGGGTACTGGCTGGAAGAACTGCGCGTCGGCGAGTTCGACGGCGGCGATTGCGCGTGGCGCCAGCTGGGCTCCGGCGTCGGTGACGCGCAGCCGTTTGGCACGGGTGTCCGCCGGATCGACTTCCCGTTCGATGAGTCCTTTGGCTTCCAGTGCGCGCAGGACCTGGGAGGCCATCTTGACGTCGGTGCCGGCCTGCCGTGCCAGGGCCAGCTGGTTCGGGTGTTCACCTTGGTTATTGAGCCACCAGGCGCAGGCGAGCAGCACGAACTGCACGTGGGTGAGGTCGAGCGGCGCGAGTGCTGCCGCGATGTCCCGCTGCCAGCGCAGCGTGGTGTGCCAGAGCAGGAATCCGGGACTTTCGCCGGGGTTGAGGGGCATCAGCCGCCAGCCATCCTGACCAGCGCGGCCATGGTCTCGGGCCAGTCGGCGGTGATGCCGGGCCCGATCTGCGGGCCGGCTTCGTTGGCGCCGTCGCCGGTGATCTCCATCCGGTACACCACCCGGTTCCGGTCGGGTTCGATGGGGTCGATGCGGTGGGTGGTCCTTAGGAGAAGGTCGCCGAAGCGGGCCTCGTCCACGAACCGTTCGTTTTCAACAGCTTCGGCGATGACCAGCGGGATGGGATCGTCACCCGGGGGCGTCATCACGATCTGCGAGCCCGCGGCGAACGGGCCGTTGATCTCGATCTTCTCGATCTCCCCGTTCCAGACGCCCCAGTTCTCGACGTCGGACCACAGCCGCCAGATGGACTCAGGCGTGGCACTGGTTTCGATGCTGTTCTCGTATTCCCACATGGTGGTCTCCTCGGCAGATGGTCTATGCAAAGATTATCTATGCACAGACTATTTCTGTCCAGAGGTAACCCGTGCCGCTCCTGTATCCTGACATGTAGGTTCAAGGGCTTCAGCGCCCCATCGACCAAGCCCGGTTTACTGCCGGATGTCGGTCTGGAATCCTGGCCCGCCGCCTTGGACGTCATCGAACCGCCGCTGCAATCGTCAGCATCCGATTGCCCCCAATATCTTGGAATGGATCTTCATCCCTATTCACACCCCAGCTCCCGCGGGAATCCCACCCGCTGACCCCAAACCTTCGCGCGCTGCTGCGGTGGATGGATACGTGACCTGGGTTGAGGCCGGCGCCGGCATGGCCGCGCGGTGGCGCTCGGCGAACGGCAGGCCGGCACCGGGGCGCGTGGAAGTGGTGGACGACTCCCTCACGGCCGACGATGCGTACCGCATGGCGTCACAGGGGATCGCGATGCTCTGGCACGGCGACTTCCACAACGCGCGGCAGATCCTCAACGCCCTGGACCGCCGGATAGGCGCCGGAAAGAAGACCGCAGGCACCCCTGCCGAGCAGTTCTACCGGCACCGGCAGTCCGCCTCGCACCGGGCACGCATTCTGGGCCTGCTGCTGATTCCCCTCGATCCGGGCCCGGTGGTGCCGCTGCGCCGCGCACCGGATATCCGGGAAGCCGCGGCGGAAGCGTACGGAGGCATTGGAGAATCTTCCGTGGTGTCCCTGCACGAGCTCGTCGGGGCCGTCGGCGCCCACGAGTGGCGGCGGAATGGTGTCTACGTCGATGCTCTGCAGGACCGCATCCACCCGCATTACGGCACGTTCTTTCCCACCCGCAGCGAGTACGTGGATCTCGTGGCGGCGGCCGCACTGCCCTCCGATACGCTGGCGTTCGACGTCGGAACCGGCACCGGAGTGCTCGCCGCCGTCCTCGCCCGCCGCGGCGTCCGCCGCGTGATCGCCACCGACAACGAGCCGCGTGCCATCGCCTGCGCCACTGAGAATTTCCGGAACCTCGGTGTCCAGGACCGCGCGGAGGCGGTCCTGACCGACATGTTCCCGCCCGGACGGGCACCGCTGATCGTGTGCAACCCGCCCTGGATTCCGGCCACACCGCATTCCAGCCTGGACAGCGCCGTCTACGACCCCGGGAGCAGGATGCTGTTCCGCTTCCTGAGCGAACTCCCCGGCCATCTGGAGCCGGGCGGTGAGGGCTGGCTGGTCCTGTCCGACCTGGCCGAGCACCTCGGCCTGCGGTCGCGGGCGGACCTGCTGGCCGCCATCGAAGCAGCCGGGCTGAAGGTGGCGGAACGGCTGGACACCAAGCCAACGCATCCGAAAGCTTCCGACCGCAAAGATCCCCTGTTCGCGGCGCGCTCGGCCGAGGTCACATCATTGTGGCGGCTTGTCAGCCGCTAGCACCAAGGGATGTGCCCCACGAGGCGGGCACTGCGCGGCCTGCCCCAGTTGGGCGCGGGCGGCTACTCGGTCAGGCCGTTCCTGATCGCGAACAACGTGGCCCCCACCCGGTTGGTTGCACCGATCTTGGTGTAGATGTGCTCCACGTGGTTGCGGACGGTCTTCCGGGAAAGGAAGAGACTGTCCGCGATCTCGGCCGGAGTCATGCCGCGGCACAGCATCCCGAGGATTTCCACTTCCCGCGGGGTGAGCCCACCCGCGGCGGCATGCGGACGGCGGGGCTGCTGGCCGGCCGCCACCAGCACGGCCTCCACGGCTCCGGCGGCGAGCCTCCCGGCCGAAACTTCCTGCCGCAGCCTCGCAGCGGCATCAGCCGGAGTGAGCGCGGGCCGGTGCGGGCGTGGCTCCACGGAGGCATGGTAGGAGTCCGCTGCCGCCAGGATCCGCTGCTTTATCCCCAGCTCGTTTCCGCCGATCCCTCGTGGATAGCCGGACCCGTCCAGCCGCTCGTGGTGTGAGCCGGTGAGGGCCGCCTCGCCCTTAAGCCCGGGAACGCGGCTGAGGATCCGTTCGCCCAGATACGGATGCATGCGGATACGTTCCAGCTCCAGCCCGGAGAGGGGCTCCTTCTTGTCCCACACCTGGTTGGATACCCCCAGGCGGCCCAGGTCGTGCACCCAGCCTGCGCGGCGGAGCTCCGTGACGTCGTCCGCCGGCAGCCCATGCTCCTCGCCCGCGGCCGCTGCCAAGGCCGCCACCGCGCGGGAGTGTCCGGCCGTGTAGGGGGACTTGAGGTCTGCAAAGTCGCCGATGGCGCGCAGCACTGTATCCAGCTGGCTGCCCGACAGGGGAGCGTCAGTGGGAGCCAGGTCAAGGGCCGCCTGCCAGCAGTCGACATCGAGGAGTCCTTCGGTGAGTGCCTGGGCCTGGTCGATGAACAGCCCGGCCAGTGCGGGATCGAACTGGCTGCCGCGGCGGGCCCGCACCATGGCCACCGCGCCGGCCACTCCTTCCCTCCGCAGGAAGACCTCGGCCGTATCCGCCAGGTGCATGATCCGCATCTCCAATGGAATGTCCGCCCCAGCCACCCCCTCCGGCAGGCCCTTGCCGTCCCACCGCTCAAAGGTGTGGGTGAGCAGTCCTGCCACGCCGTCGTCGAGCCCTACACTGCTGGCCAACACCCCGGCCGAGACGCAGTGCGAGGCAATCATGGTCCGCACCGCCCCGCTGCCGGTCGCCGCGAAACGCGTCCAGCGGGCAACGCGGGCCAGCGGCGGGAGGCCGGCGCCGGCGTGGCTGAACATGCCGGCGTACATGGGCAGGCCGTGCTGGTCGCGGCGGTAATAGTCGGCGCGGAAGGCGATATCGTCCGTGAACAGCGCGGCGAGTTCAAAGGAATCCGCGTGGCAGCCGATCCAGGCCAGCTGGTTGGCGTAGTAGATCCTGCCCTGGCCGGCGGCGTCAACGCCCGCCGCCCCGGCGATCCGCAGCGCCAGCAGGGACGCACGCAGCATGTGCTCCATCGGCTGCCCCAGCCCCAGGTCAATGGCGAGCGACAGCGCGGCCAGGACTTCGCTGCGCCGGGGCGCAGCCGGTGACTGCATCACACCTGCCATTCTAGGAAGCCGCCAGCCACGGCAGTAGGGACCACGCGTGCGGCTGTTATGCCGTCTGGTTCTTCCCTGTCCGTGCCTGGACGGGGCCTGGTCCGGCGGATTGTGCGGTGGACGGGAACCTGACGCCCACCTGCGCTCCGAACAGTCCACGCTGTGGAAGCCAGAAGTCCGCCAGGTGGTCCTGGACCGGCAGTGGGCCCGGAACTCCGGCATCCTCATCCCGGATGGTGGCCTGGGAATCCGTCACGAGCCACAGCTGCCGCGGCTGGGCCTGGAACGTCTGGCCATTGGGCACAACGCCTGATACTTTCATCCTGCCCGCGCCGAGCAGCGGGCCGGCGAATGCCCCCATGGCCCGGAGCACCAGCTCGTTCCGCCACAGGCTTTCCGGCATCCGCACGGCCATGGCGGTCAGCATTGTGGTGGCCGCGGAGGTGCCCAGCTGCAGGTCCCAGTCGAGGACTCCCGGGACCGTGATCACGGCGGTGAAGGGCCCGCTCCACTGGATGTCGACGTCGGTCTCCACCGTATGGTGGACGGCCGCCCCGAAGTAGCGGGCGCAGCTGAACTCGGGCGCGGTATTGGCGTAGATGGTCCACTCGCCGCCGGGCGTCCGGTGCCAGACGGAGCGGTAGCCGGGGCCGACGGAGCTCACCGGGAAATCCCGGAAGGCCAGGTAGTGGCCGCTGGTGAAAGGCAGCCCCAGGACGGCGTAGCCGGCGAAGTGCTCGGCGGCGTCCTCGGGAAGTTCGGCAAGTTTGGGTGTTGCCTCTGCTGATGACTGCGGCTGGTAGATGGTCATGGCCGCCTCCTTGTCTCTATGAGGCGAGACTATGACCGGGCCGCAGCAGGGGCATGGGGCAGTTGCCCCATTTAGCATCGGCTTTTACGCGGCGTCGATGGCGTCGAGCCACTCCTGGAACGTTTGGCGTCCGACGGCGGAACCCGGCGCCGGGATCAGCCCGCCGTTGCGCATTGCCTTGCCCATGGGGCCCGGCACCCGGAGCGGAACGATCAGTTTTTTCTGCTGCGTCTTGGCCAGATAGGCCGCCACCAGGCCTTTCAGGTGTTCGGTCCGCGGGCCGCCGAGGTCTGGAATGCGTCCCTTCGGCCCGGACTCGGCCGCATCCACCAAGGCTGCGGCTACCTCCTTTGCCGCCACCGGCTGGGTGACCATCGTGGGCACGAAGGCCAGCGGGCCCACGGAGGCGGCCTTGATGGACATCGGCACGAACTCGTGGAACTGGGTGGACCGGAGGAGGGTCCACGGAATGCCGCCGTGCCTGACTTCGTCCTCCTGCACCAGCTTCCCGGCGTACAGTCCCGAGTTGGCCTTATCGATGCCCACAATGGACAGCACCACATGGTGCTTTACGCCGGCCTTCTTCCCGGCCGCCAGCAGGTTCTGGGTGGCATTGGTGAAGAAATCCACGGCCTTCTTGGTGGACAGGACCTGGATGCCGGAGACGTCGATGACTGTGTCGACGTCCTGGAGTGCCTGGTCGAGGCCGCGCCCGGTGAGGAGGTCCACCCCTTCGGCGCGGCTGAGGCTGACCACGTGATGCCCGCGCTCCCTGGCGATGGCCACAACGTGGCGGCCCACTGTCCCGGTTCCCCCTGCAACGGCAATCCTCATGGGATAGAGCTTATGCGGGGCCTAGGACACAATAGCGCCGAGGATATCGGCCCAAAGCCACCTAGGAAGACAACCAGATGTCTGCCCGTGCGGCAGCTGTTTTGTCTAGATCCTGTCATCGCCTGCTTCCAATTCCTGGAAGGAAAGGGGACGAACGATCGGAGCAGAACGCCTGCCGTAGTACGACGTTTCCGGAAGCAGCGGCTGAATGTCTAGGCCGGATGCGCGGATCAGGGCGTTTGTGTAGTCGATATTTCGTACCCAAGCTCCGCCCGTTCGCCCTGCCCCGGAGCTATTTTTAAAAACCTCACTCCCGGGAAATATCCAATTGCGTTTACCGTCGAGAATTTCGTCTATGACCCGCATGAGCGGCAACTGCGTTCCCCGTAAGTTGCCTGATGACTCGTCCAGCCTGGCAATCGTTCCTGCAACTTCCATCACCGGAACGCGTCGGGGCGCCGCCGGTTCCCATGGTTCTAGGGCTACATAGGGCTTATCGAAGCTCCTCACCCTAATGAAGGCGCCCCGTCCCAAGTAGACTTGGTGCAGCATTTCCGGTGACAAGTGAGCCGAGTCGGTTATCAACCAGAGAACTTCATGGCCCAGGGATAGTCTGTGCTCAGTGCGCTTATGAATGTTTGTGTCCCAGCGCTGTACCTCGATGGCCAAAGACCGGTTGGTGGCGTGATTGAAAATGAGAACGTCAGCGTTGGACTCATAGTCCTCCACAATTGCCCTCATGTGGGGCCGTCGTGAGACCTGCTTGGCTATCTCCTGCTGGTACCAACGATGTTCGTCGGACATTGGGCCGCCGCCCCGAGTGGAGTGATCTGGTGGGCGGGCCGTGAAATGACGACAGTCAGTAGAGCCTGCTGCGTTGCGCAAGTGGCGCGTGCCTTGTCGATCGACAGCGACGAGTTTCACGCCACAAAGTTTCACAGGGCATTTAAGCACCGGTTTGTAGCTTCGGATATACGACCAGTCACTGTCGTTATGGACGTTGTAGATCTTCCCGCTTGGTTCTTCCCACAGAACAGCGTCCTGTTTCGACCCTTGAGCGGGAACTTCTATGTGCTTCTCCTTCATGCTTCCCCCAGAACACGAACAGCAACGAAAATCGTTCTCTAAGGGTAGGTATTAGCAGTGACAATTCGCTGCATAATCTTTTGGTTTTCCGTCGTGCTCCGCTCGGTCCGGATGGCTACCCTCACTCGCCGGTTTCCTCAGACCAACCGGCTGTGCCCGACGTTCGGCATCTCGTTATTGCGAGTTCTGGATATGGTTCTATGGATGGATGGTAAGGGGTTTCAACAACCGGACCTACTCGATGAAGAAGTAGGTGCCTGAAGAATGCCTGTTGGGGCGGCACAGGCAAATTTCGCTCGAGCGGCGGCGCGGGATGGCATTCAGCTTGAGGCTGCACGGGTTCCTTGGATCAACCAGCAGGGACATTTCGCGCTTCCATCTCCTGCTGCTGAAGTTGTCGGTCCGGCTTTAGAGGCCATATTTCGGGCATTAGATGGTGAGGCCGCAGCCCAGATGGGCAAACGCCAGACGCCCCTGCCTGGGGATTTTTACCATGCACCCACAGGGACGTTCATCGAAACCGATGAAACCCAGCACTTTACAAGCTTCCGGTTGCTGACGTTTGAGTTGTATCCAGACGGCGTGCCATTGGGATTCGGTCGTAGGTTCTACATGGATTTATGCCGAAAGCTGGCGCCAGGAGCTGATCGCTATCGGGCGGCGAAGGCTGCAACCGGCTTCGGAATTGGCGGAAGACAAAAGCAGCGCGCATATAACGATGCCCTACGCGATTTGACGATTCCGGCTATGGGATACCCACCAGTCATCCGGGTACCGATTCTTGACGGTAACGGCAGTGCAGCCTACGGGCGATACCGGGAAGCCCTCCTCCGAGCTTTGTCGGATTAGCCCCTTGCAGATGGCGGAGACGTGGCCACCGGGCATCCATCTAGGGGCGCGGGTTTGGAGCCATGGCCGCACCACTCTAAGCTCTCGAAGAGTATGTAACGGCGGGGGTGGGGGACAAGATGTCGACAGCAAAGCGTATGAACTACGAGACGAGATCCGTGAAGACGGTTCGAGGCTTGGAGACCAGAACACGAGCCAAGTGGGAAGAAGCGGGGTGGGAGTTCGTCACCCAGGAGCAAGGGGCCGTGCGTTCCGAGCTAACATTCCGGCGACCGAAACCTCCAACTCCCTGGAAGCTGATTGGAACCGGAGGGGTACTTTTCGCGTTCGTTATCGTCGCAGTGCTGCTAGGTAACGCTTTTGGGGGTGACAACGACTCGAAGGTTGAAGCGGTCAGTCCCTTGTCACAAACTCCTTCCCAAAGCGCATCGATTCATTCTGAGGTGCCTTCAGTCGCCCCTTCGTCAACTTCAGTAACCACGACACCGGCCGTCGCATCGGTTAGTGCCCCTGTGGTCTCGGACACAACAGTCGACGAACTGCTAGATCGGCTAAATTCTGCCCAAATGGGCGGTATAAAAGTTGGAGACCGCTTCCGGCTGAAAGGTGAGTTGTTTATGTCGGATCTCTGGATGACCGGAGCAACCGGGGAGTACACCGTCATGCTCAAAGCTCAGGGAGGTGCCCAGGACCTGTCCGTCTTCGTGGACAAGTCAAAAACTGCTGGCTGGCGGGACGGTAGAAAGGTCCAGATGATCGTCGAAATGGGCGAGGCAACCATCAATGGCGAGACTACCGACGGCTGGGTGAGGGCCGTTTCTGCGGAGATTCTTCCTTAGTTGCCTCTTATGCCGGAGTGGTCGTGGTGCTTTACCCCGCCACCGTAGCCTTTGCCGCCCGCGTGGCGTTCATCCACTCGGTCAGCCACGGCGCCCGGACGCTGGACGTGATCCGGCAGTCGGCCACAAACGTTCCCTTCGCGCCGGCGTCGATCCAGTCCTGCAGCGCGGACAGGTCATCCAGCGAACGGATGACCGCCGACTCAGCCCCCAACGCCCGCGCGACACCACTGAAGTCCACCTCCGGGATCAGCATCGGCTTCTCGGTCAGGCCCTGCGAGCCGTACTGGTGGATCTCGGCCCCGTACGCGGCGTCGTTGTAGATCACCACGATGGCGCTGCGAGCTGCACCGATCAGCGATTCAAGATCCGACAGGCCCATCAGGAACCCGCCGTCGCCGGAGGCCAGCACCAGGGTGCGGCCGTCCTCCAGCGCACGGGCCGCCCCGACGGCGCTCGCCAGGCCCAGCCCGATGGACTGGAAGGCGGTGCCCACCATCACCAGGTCCTGCGGCCGCGGGATGTTCCAGTACATCGGCGCCCAGCCGATGAAGTGCCCGCCGTCCTGCACGACCGTGCGGCGCGCCGGCAGCACGGCATCCAACGCAGTGGCGAGGGCGCGCGGGTCCAGCCGGCCGTCCTCGGTCACCTCGGATCCGGCCTCATGCCCCGGCCCTTCAGCCAGACGCTTCGAGGCTTCCGCCCGCCACCCCGCCACAGCAGCCTCGCCATCCAACAACGACAACAGGCGCGAGGCAGCAGTCTTCGCATCTGCCTGAACGAACAGGTCCACCCGCGGGTTGGTTGGCTGCAGCGCGGTGTCGATCTGGATGACGGTGCTGTCCGGGCCCAGCAGGTGCCCGAACCGCATGGTGAACGGGCTCAGGCTGGCCCCGGCCACCAGGACCACGTCGGCCTCGCCCATGAGCCCGGCCGCCGTGTCGGTGCCGAAACCGCCGGCCACGCCCAGGTACCCCTCACCATTGAGGAGGTTGAGCGCCAGGGCGGTTCCGGCGGTCAGTGCGCCGAGCCGGTCGGCGAGTTCGCGGAGCTCCGGCCCGGCTCCGGCGAGGTGCGCGCCCCGCCCGGCCAGGATCAGCGGCCGCCTGGCAGCGGCCAGCAGGCGGGCAACCTGCCCAAGGCCGCCGTCGACGTCGTCCGTCACCTTTGGTGCCGCCGGTTCCGGAAGGTCCTCATCCGAAGCCTCGAGTGCGGCGAGGTCGTAGGGGATGGCAAGCACGACGGCGGTGCGCCGGGTGAGTGCGTACTCCACCGCCTGCCGGGTGATGGCGCCCGCGGCGTCGCGGGTGACGGTGAAGGTGGCCGCGCCGATGCCGCCGGCGATGGCGGCCTGGTCCACGTCCCAGGGCCGGGCGCCGCTGGTGGGGGCGTCGCCGGTGACCAGTACGACGGGGATCTGCGCCTGGACGGCCTCGGCCAGGGCGGTGAGGGCGTTGGTGTAGCCGGGGCCGTAGGTGGTGGTGCCCGCGGCGAGCCGTCCGGAGGTGCGGTAGTAGGCGTCGGCAGCGGCGATGGCCGCACCCTCATGCCGGACGGGGGAGAAGCGGAGGCCCTGCTGCTCGGCGGCGTCCAGGAAGTAGACGTTGCCGTTGCCCATGACGCCGAAGACGTCGTTGACATAGCTGCTGAGAACCTGTGCCACGCGGCCCGAGACAGTGAGAGAAGTCATGCAGGCATCGTGTGGCCTGCATCTCACGTTTGCAATACCGCGCGATGCAGCTGGGACTTTTGGCAGCAGAAGGCGCTTACAGTGACAATTTGCCCACCTGTGGCGGGCGTCACGGGTTAGTCGTGTGTGCGGGATTCCTGTTCCGACAGCCGGCTGATGAGGCCGTCGTACCGTGGCGGCATGAGTTCCAGGATGGAGATGGCCGTGCTGGTCCGCTCGATCCCGTCGATCTCCAGGATCTCGTTGGTGATGCGGTAGAGGTCCGCGGTGCCGCGGGCCACCACCTTGGCCATGAGGTCCGCGTCGCCGGTGGTGGCGTGCACCTCGATGACCTCCGGGATCGCGGCGAGTCCGTTCTCCACTGAGCCGGTCCGGGTCTGGCTGATGGACAGCGAGAGGAAAGCCATCAGTTCGTATCCCAGCGCGGCGGGGTCCAGCCTGCGGCTGAAGGAGCGGAGCGCGCCGCTGCGCTCCAGCCGCGCCAGCCGGGCGTGGACGGTGTTGCGGGCGACGCCGAGTGTCCGGGAGAGTGCCAGGGCGCTGGCTTCGGGGTCCTTGTCCAGGGCAAGGATGATCCGGCCGTCGAGGGAATCGAGGGTGCGAGAGTTTGCGATGGTCATATTTTCACCAGGGGTACTAGAAGTTGAGCAGAAGTCCCAAGCACCGGAGCCTACCTTGCATTGTGGTCCGGGTCACTTCCATGATCGGACTTCATGACCAGTGATCAGCTTGTTGCCGCTCCCGAAACTGCGTTGCCCACCCTGCGTGGCGCAGTGGCCGGCCTGCCGTCCTACGTCCCAGGCAGGCGAGGTGCTGGCGCGGACATCGCCGCCCTCGCCAGCAACGAAAGCCACTATCACCCGCTGCCCGCCGCCATGGCTGCGGTGACCGAAGCGGCCGGCAGGATGAACCGCTACCCGGACAGCGCCGCCGTCGAACTCCGCGAACGGCTGGCCCGGCACCTGGGCGTCACCGTGGAGGAAGTGGCGGTGGGACCCGGCAGCGTGGGGGTCCTGCAGCAGATCATCACCGGACTGTGCGATGCCGGGGACGAAGTGGTGTTCGCATGGCGCTCCTTCGAGGCCTATCCCATCCTGGTGGAGTTGGCGGGCGCCCGCGCCGTCCGCATCCCGCTGGACGACGCCGAGGGCCACGACCTCGATGCCATGACTGCGGCCGTCACTGACCGCACCAAGGTGATCCTGCTCTGCACCCCCAACAACCCCACCGGTGTGCCGATCAGCCACCGCCGCCTCGAGGCCTTCCTGCAGTCCGTCCGCTCCGACGTCCTGGTGGTGATCGACGAGGCCTACGTGGAATACGCGAACGCCGGCAGCGGTCCCGATTCCCTGGCGCTCTACCGCCGGTACCCGAACGTCTGCATCCTGCGCACCTTCTCCAAGGCCTATGGACTCGCCGGCCTGCGCGTCGGCTACGCCGTGGCTGCGCCGGCCATCGCCGAGGGGCTGCGCCGGACCGCCCTTCCCTTCGGCGTGAGCGCGCTGGCGCAGAAGGCGGCCGTCGCGTCGCTGGACGCGGGGAGGAGATGGAAGCGCGGGTTTCGGCGGTGAATCAGGAGCGCGCACGGTTGGCTGCGGAGCTGGAAGCCCAGGGCTGGAAGCTGCAGCCGAGCCAGGGCAACTTCCTGTGGATCCGCGCCGATGAGCGGCTGCTGGCAACGCTGGTGGATGCGTTCGACCGCGCGGGCATCATGGTCCGGGCGTACCAGGGCGACGGCGTGCGGATCACCGTTGCCGACCCCGCCTCCAACAACCGCGTTCTCAGACTCCTCGCAGCCCACGCGGCCTGAAGCTTTATCCCCATCAATTCCACCTACAACCAAGAGGAATTCCCATGGAACAACAGACAAAGACGTCTGCCCGCCCACTCGGCGCAGCCCTTAAACCCCGCCAGCTGACGATGATGGGTCTGGGCAGTGCCATCGGAGCGGGCCTGTTCATCGGCTCCGGCGCTGGCATCCAGGCCGCCGGCCCGGCGGTGCTGATCTCCTACCTCGTGGCCGGCACGCTCATCATCCTGGTGATGTGGGCGCTCGGCGAGATGGCCGCGGCCAACCCGGACAGCGGCGCCTTCTCCGTCTACACCGCCAAGGCCTACGGGCCGGTGGCCGGCGCCACGGTGGGCTGGCTCTGGTGGCTGCAGCTCGTGGTGGTGATCGCCGCCGAAGCGCTCGGTGCGGCAGGCCTGCTGGCAACCATCTTCCCGGCGCTGCCGGTGTGGCTGATGGCCTTTGTGTTCATCGTGGTGCTCACCGCCGTGAACCTCACCAGCGTGAAGAACTTCGGCGAGTTCGAGTTCTGGTTCGCCCTGCTCAAGGTGGCGGCGATCGTGGGGTTCCTGCTGGTGGGCTTCGCGCTGCTCTTCGGCTTGCTGCCGGGCGTGCAGTCGCCGGGCCTGTCCAACTTCACGGGTGCCGGTTTCGCGCCGAGCGGTTTCGCCGGAATTGCGACGGCGCTGTTCGTGGTGGCCTTTGCCTTTGGTGGCACCGAGATTGTCTCCGTGGCAGCAGCCGAGACGGCCGAGCCGGCCCGTAGCGTGAAGAAGGCCGTCCGGACGGTACTGTGGCGCATCCTGGTGTTCTACATCGGTGCGATCTTCGTGATCGCGGCAGTGGTTCCGGTGGGTTCGGCAGGTCTGAAGAGCCCGTTCGCCGCGGTGCTGGATGCCGCGGGCATGCCGGGTGCGGCTACCGCCATCACCCTGGTGGCCGTGGCGGCACTGCTGTCGGCACTCAACGCCAACCTGTACGGTGCCTCCCGGATGGCGTTCTCCCTGGCCGAGCGCGGTGAGGCGCCGCGTTGGCTCGCTTCGGTGTCGAAGGCCAGGGTTCCTGTGGCCGCGGTCCTCGCCAGCGTTGCCTTCGGCGTGGTCACGGTGGTGCTTGAGCTGGCCTTCCCGGAGAAGGTCCTTCCGGTCTTGCTCAACATCGTCGGTTCGACGTGCCTGCTGGTGTGGACGTCCGCGCTCCTGGCCCAGCTGGCTCTGCGCCTCCGCGACGACCGCGAGGGAACGGAGCTTCCCCTGCGGATGCCCGGCTTCCCCTGGCTCACGTCCCTTGGCCTGCTGATTCTCGCGGCGATCTTTACGGTGGGCTTCATCGGCGAGGATTCCCGTCCGCAGCTCCTGAGCACTTTTGGGCTGGTCGCGTTGCTGGCTGTCGCCAACTGGTTCAATCACCGTTCGGGGAAGGTTCCGGGCGCTGTTAGCTCCTCCGAGCCGGCTAAGGCGTCGGTGCTCGTCGACTGAAGGAGGCGCTGGGAGCTACTCGCGGTGTTCAGTACACGCTGAGGGCGCGTCCGGCTTTGGCCGGGCGCGCTTTCGCAATGCAGGAGACCGGCGGCGTTGGCTCAGTTCTACATATGCCTAGATCCCGGAAGCACAGACCGAAAAGTTGCGGCAGTTGAATCCGGAACAGCAGGCCTTAGAGAACAGAAGGGACGCCAAAGCATGCGGAGAGGCAACCGATAGTTCCGGGACAGGCAACGTGCTGCTGGAGCGGCACGGCAGCTATTTGCGATCGTTGAGCGATACTCAGTTCATGGTTATCAACATCAGGCTCATCGACCGGCAGACGGCCGATAGCGATGATCCCCTCCCGCGTGACTGGTGGGGCTATAATCCCGAGGCAACACCTGAACAACTTTGGGATCATAATCGTGGCATCTGGTCCTTGAGTGGCAGCCGCATCGCGACCGAGCGCTGGGCGGCTCTCAATTATCAAAGCCGAGTCATTCTTGTCGCAGAACTTCAAGACCCTGGTTACGAGATACTGCCTGATAATCGCACAGGGGCTCCAAAAAAGGCGCTAATTGGCCGGGTTCTGCCTGCTGGGCATCCGGTTCACGAGGCCTTGATAGGGACGCCGGTCGAGTACCGCAGGAACCCCGTTTCTTATGATCGGGACCCTGATACCAGAGCGGCAGAAGACGCTCGTCAATCCGAATCGCGGGATGCGCCAGGTGCAGGGGGTCAAGGGCTGCAGATGGACGCGGACGTCCGCAAAGCGATTGAGAACGCCGCGCAGGATCGTCTCATGTGCTACTACCGGGAGCGGGGCTGGACGGTGACAGACACCCGGCAGAATCGTCCCTACGACGCAGTCGCTATGAGAAGCGGGGAGACTATTTATCTTGAAGCCAAAGGTACTCAGAGCAAGGGGGAAACCGTCATTGTGACCCCAAATGAGGTTGAGCACGCGCGGCAAAACCCGGGTTTGTGCATGATGGGCGTCTGGTCGGGAATCCGGTTACTGGACGGGGCGGTGGACCCTGACGAGGGCGACTTCACGATTTTTCCCTTTAATCCTGAGGAGCGGCAACTTCGTCCCCGTGCCTTCGATTGGACGCTTCCCTGGTCCGCGTCTTGAAGACAAAGGCTTTCTGAGATGACTACATCGTTGAGCGCTGCCCGTGGCCGTTCAGGTTCGAAACGGAACTGCGAAAGTGCTTAAGGCCTACAACATTGATCGGAGGAGCGCGGCCAAAGCGGGGACCTGGACCGCATGCGGCGCATCGCCCCGAACCAAGAAGGCACGGACCTCGTTGACGAGTTCCAAGGGAGTGACCAGCCTGACGGGGGCCCTGCCGGGAAGCGGAAACATGCCAGCACGCTCTACTGATGGCATCGTGAGACTCCCCGATGGCGAATGCAGCACGACCCAGCCGTCAACGGCGAACCCGGGATAAGCTGCACGAATTGCCTCGACACCTGCTCCCAACCCGAAGGCTTTAAGCTCGCGGCCGTTGCGGAAGAGCTGCTTGTTGTCCCACCAGTAGGCGCCGTCCGCCCACATTTTCGAGTCGATCAGAGCGATCCTGTTTCCCGCGATGACGGCGTGATCGAGGTCGGCGTGTTCGGACCCGGGCCAGCGGAGGCCGTTGATCAGCCGTGCGGACGGTATTCCAGAAAGGACGGAATCCGTAATCAGTCGGGCGGTGCGACGTTCGCCTTCTGCGCCGATTTCTGCCTTGTCGCCGAAGCGTCCCACGGAAAGACCGCGACCCGGAACGCCATGGACGGGGCGGCTGAGGATTTCCTCAACCAAGTAGGCACTGGCAAGGACGGTGGGCGGTGCAGGGCGTTTCCTGGTTGTCCACCACTTTGGGAGCCTGGCGATTACGAACCAGAATCCGGCAGTTAGGACGGTGATAAGAAGACAGGTCAGCCCCATGACCAACCAGTTGGGGTTTGACTGAGTAGTGCTGAAGTACCAAATGGTACTGAACAAGGGCGGGACGCTGCAGACGCTGCCGAGAACGAAGAAGACTGTACGCCAAGTGCGAGTCCAGGGCGGTGCAGGTCGTCGGATCTTCTGCGGTTCGCCCGAGGGCGGGACAAGTGGTGGCCGGTACTCGACGGCCGGGCCAGTCCATGGGGGTGGGGCGGGTGGCTGGTCCATATCCGTGAAAGTTGCTTTCGACTTCTGCTGAGAGGAATCCGGTTGGGGCGACGGTTTCTGTTGCGGCCGCTGGCCGCTGGTGCCTCCAGAATTCTTGTCCGTACCGCTGTCGTAGGCAGCTCTACGGGCCGGGTCCGAGAGGACCTCGTAGGCTTCCTGAACGAGTCGGAAGAGCCCTGTGCTACCGCCGGTGTCGGGATGTGATGTCCTGAGCCTCCGTTGGTACGCCTTTTTGATTTCGGCTGTATCCGCCGTTGATGGTACTCCAAGCACCTCGTAGTGTGTGACGGCTGCTTGTGTCATCCGCAGTGTTCCTCTCGATTCCCCTCAGGCAGCCCACCCGCGGGACTAACTTCCGTGCCGGAGCCTCAAACGCCTGCAGCAGCCAGCTGACTTTCGTCCTTCAAACGCCATTTTCATTCTTGAAGATGTCGTCGAGACGATGCGACCCTTTCGTCCACCAGGCGCGGGAGGCCGAGGAGGCGGCTTCACTTCGTTACGTGGACGACGACTGCCTTGTCGACGGCCTGTTGCGCCCCGGCGTTATCGATTCCGGTGACTGTCCAGTTGCTGAGCAGAAGGACTGTCTTGCCGGTGTCAGCGTTGTAGACGATCTTTTTGAACCCCAACGCCGACAGCTCATCGTCCAGTGCCTCTGCATTCATACCTGCAACCTGGGCAGGAATTATTGCAGTCGCTGGAGCAACAGGGGCTGGCGCTGGGGCCGCCACCACGGCAGGAGCAACAGGCTCAGCTGTTACCGTCGCAATCGCCGTCACGGTCGCAGTGGCTGTAACGGTCTCCGTAGCGGTCTGAGTCACAGTATGAGTGACCGTAGGAGCTGCCTGGGGTGACCCCGCGCAGCTCGAAAGGACCAAGCACAGGAGTGCGCCGCTGGCGAAGGTTGTGATGAGTTTCAAACTAAATGCCCCCTTGAAATGTGTTGATACATGGCATGAGCTGCCGTTGTTGGTGATCGAAATCCGGAGTCCGGAAAGGTCCCCCTGGACAGCATCCAGGGGGACAAATGCCAGCAGATGTTTTGGTTGCAAAGTCAACACGCCGACCAGCCTCATTGCCGCTGGAGCTATGACGGGCCGCTAAAGGCCTGTTGTGCTCACGCCGTATTCGGCCTGTTCTGGCGTGAAGCCGTTGTAGATCAGCTGGTCGACCAAGTCGCCACGTGAGAAGGAAGTGAATTTGAGGTAGCTTGCGGCTTTCTTGGCTGCCTGGTCGTTCCAGTTGGCGTTCACGCGATCTACAGCCCATGTTGCATCGCCAGTAGAAAACTTGTTGTACTCCAGCTGCCCGATCAGTTCGGTACGGGAGAAGGCGCTGAAGTTGAGGTAGCTCTCGGCTTTCCGCAGAGCGTTCTGCTGACTGACCGTGCCCTTCTTGGCAGCAGCTTCAGCGTCGGCGGCAGCCTTAGCAGCTGCGGCGTCAGCGGCAGCCTTCGCCTTGGCAGCAGCATCGGCTTCAGCTTTGGCCTTGGCTGCTGCATCGGCTTCAGCCTTCGCTTTCGCCGCGGCCTCAGCTTCGGCAGCTGCAACAGCAGGGTCCTTTGTGGCCTTCGGGACGGCCGCAGCGGTCTGAGCTGCAGTCGCAACCTTTTCAGTTGAAGCAGCGGGAGCAGACGAAGCGGTAGAACCCGCGCGGGCCGAGTTGACCACGATGCTCAGGAGGATAACAACGCCCGTTACGATCAAAGCTATCTTCTTGTGCTTGTCGTATCCTTCGAGCGGAAGCCCCTGCTTGTCGCGGGTCTTGTTCGCCAGCACCAGGATGAGGTCTATCAAGGCCCAGATGCCAAAGCCGCCGAAGGTGACCAGCTTCAGGATGCCGGTCCCCACCTTGCCAAGATAGAAGCGGTCGACGCCGAACACGCCCAAGAGTAGTGAGAGTAGCCAAGTCGTCAGGAACGACTTGTTGCTTACTGGCGGCTGACCATAGCCGTAGTTCTGAGGATAGGGGGCTGTGTAGGGTTGCTGGCTCATGAGAGTCCTTCCATAGGACACCTGACCGACGTGCGATGCGAAGCGTGCGGGTTTGGGTGTGATGATGGACGCGCATGGAGGAAATTCAGCGTGGAGCGCGGCCGCATAAAGCGGTACACCGATCCAACCGACAGACACAGCATCTTCGCTTCCCCCAATAGCGTCGAAGTCATTTCATTAGATCCGAGAAAACATCGACATTTTTGGTTCCTAAGTTAAAACTGCGCGAATCCTGACTATTAGTCGCGAATCTTGACTATTCCTTGATGCTTTGTGAGTCTCAGCTCAGGCGAGGGTGAAAGTTTGGGCTGCGATTGCGGAAATATACAGCGAGCAGCGCGCGGTCAGTCCAACATTTTGACTGGGGGTCCGCCCTCCGCCAGCCCCATGAACATCGTCCGGTGCAGGATGTCCACGTGCTTCCGGGCCACCTCCACCGCTTCCTCTACGCGGCCGGCACGGAGGGCTGCCACCAGAGCAATGTGGTCCTGGTTGGATTTGTGCAGCTTCTCGATCGGGTAGGGGATGAAGTAGTCGTAGAGCTCGGCGAGCGTCTCGTGATAAACCTCGACAGCGGAGTCCAGACATGACGCCGTGCCCACCAGTTGATGGAACTGCTCGTCCATCCGGTGGTAATAGGACCAATCGGTCGCCTCAGCCATTTCCCGGGTCAGCCGCTCAAGCTCGTCCAGCTGCTCGTCAGTTGCATTGACCGCCGCATAGTGCGTGACGGCGCATTCGAACAGCAGGCGCCGGTCCACCAGCCGGTTCACGGCCTGGGACTCTGCTGGCGACGCCGACAGCGACGCCAAGACATCCGTAGGCGGCGAGTCCGCCACGAACGTCCCGCCGGCCCGGCCGCGCCGCCGAACCACCACGCCCTGTTCAGCCAGGCTCGCCAGCGCTCGGCGGGCCGTGATCGGGCTGACCGAAAGACCCAACGCCACGTCCTCCTGGTCCGGCAACCGCTCGCCAGGCTTCAACAGCCCCAGCGAAATCGCCATCCCGATCCGCATCCGCACAGCGTCCATCGCACTGCGCCGCTCCATCGAGGGCATTCTGCCCGCACCAAGGCGGGCGGGTTCGGCGGTGTCCTCCAGCTGATCCGTCATATCCGCAACTTTACGGCCCACGCCAGCCCCTTCCCTTTATTGGATCATTCTGATCTAATATAACCCGGATCACACCCCACAGCGGAGAAAAACCCATGCAGCGCATCCTTCCCCTCATCGCCGCCCAGTCCCGGCCGCGGCTCATTGGCGAGCCCGTCTCGGCGTTCGCCGATGAGGTCAAAGCAGCCCTCGAAGCCCAGCAGCACAGCAAGCTGGTCGTCTTCCCCGAGCTGCACCTCTTCGGCGACCAAAACCCGGACCTGCAAAGAACCGAAATGCTCCAGGCGAGCGCCGAGCCCTGGACGGCCCACGCGTCAAAGAACTCCAACAGCTCGCCAAAGACCTCAACATCTGGCTGGTCCCCGGCAGTGTCTGCGAACGCGGCCCCCAAGGCCAGCTGTTCAACACCCAGCTGGTCCTGTCCCCCGAAGGGGAGCTCGCCGGCTACTACCGGAAGATCTTCCCCTGGCGCCCGTTCGAGCCCTACGATCCAGGCGACCGGTTCACCACCGTGGACCTGCCCGGCATCGGCAGGGTCGGCCTGAACATCTGCTACGACGCCTGGTACCCGGAGGTGTCCCGCCAGCTCGCCTGGATGGGCGCCGAGGTCATCCTCAACGTCGTCAAAACCACGACGCCGGACCGGAAACAGGAGCTCGTCCTCGCCAAGGCCAACGCCATCGTCAACCAGGTCTTCATGGTCAGCGTCAACTGCGCCGGCCCCACCGGCCAGGGCAGGAGCATCATCGTGGATCCCGAGGGCAACACCCTCACAGAAGCAACGGACGAGAAACCGCAGCTGCTCACCGCGGAACTTGACCTGGCCGCCGTCGAGCGTGTCCGCACGCACGGCACGGAGAACCTCAACCGCCCGTGGTCGCAGTTCCGCGAGGGGGAACCCGCCGTCGAACTTCCCGTCTACCAAGGCCGGATCAATCCGGCCACCTGGACACCGCCGTCCTACAAGCCCTAAGGAAACACCGTGACCACCACCCTCACCCGCACGCTGAAGCTGCCCTCGCTGGTCCTGTTCGGGCTCGCGTACCTCACTCCGATCATCGTCCTGGGGATCTTCGGCATCATTGCCGAAACCACCGGCGGCGCCGCGCCTGCCGCATACCTCGTGGCGCTCGTGGCCATGCTGTTCACCGCGCACAGCTACGGCCGGATGGCCGTCGCCCACCCCGTGGCCGGCTCCGCCTACACCTACGTCCGCCGCTCCATCGACCCCCGCGTCGGGTTCCTGGTGGGCTGGGCCGTGCTCCTCGACTACCTCTTCCTGCCCATGGTCATCTGGCTCATCGGCGGCTCCTACCTGACCGCCCAGTTCCCCGGCGTCCCCATCGGCGTCTGGGTGGTGGGCTTCATCGTGATCACCACACTGCTGAACATCCTGGGTATCAAGGTGGCGGACAAGGCCAACTACGTGCTGATGGCGTTCCAGCTGCTGGTCCTGGTGTTCTTCGTGGCGCTGGCCATCGGCAACGTGGTGTCGGCCAACGGCACCGGGGGACTGGCCAGCGGGCAGCCGTTCTTCAACGACACCGCCAGCTTCACCACCATCTCCGCCGGCGCCGCCATCGCCGCGTACTCGTTCTTGGGGTTCGACGCCGTCACCACCCTCACCGAGGAAACCATCAACCCGCGCCGCACCGTGCCGCGCGCCATCATGCTCGTGGCGCTCATCGGCGGCGGCATCTTCGTGGCCGTGTCCTACGTGACCCAGCTGGTCCACCCGGGCGGTGTGTTCGAGGACTCGGCGTCCGCGGCCAGCTCCATCGCCCTGCGGATTGGCGGGCAGCTGTTCGGTGCCGTGTTCCTGGCCGGCCTGGTGGTGGCGCAGTTCGCCTCCGGCCTCGCCGCGCAGGCCAGCGCCTCGCGCCTGCTGTACGCGATGGGCCGCGACTCGGTCCTGCCCAAGGCCGTCTTCGGCAAGCTCAGCGAGAAGTTCCACACCCCGGTGGCGAACCTGGTAATCACCGGCATCGTGGGCCTGATCGCGATCTTCCTGGACGTGGCCACATCGACGTCATTCATCAACTTTGGTGCCTTCACCGCCTTCACGCTGGTGAACGCGTCGGTGGTGTTCCACTATGTGCGCCAGCGCCGGGCCGGGCATCAGCTGAACCCGGTGTCCTACGTGGTGGTCCCGGTGATCGGCGCCATCATCTGCGCCTACCTGCTCTCCCAGCTGGACAGCAACGCCATTACGCTGGGACTGTCCTGGTTGGTGCTGGGCGTGCTGGTCCTGGCCCTGATCACCCGCGGGTTCAAGGCCTCGCCGCCGGAGATGACGGCCACGGAGAAGGCGACGGTCGAGGCGGCTGCCTGAGTTTTGGTTGGTTTGGGTCCTGCTGTTGGGCCGAGGGAAGGAACACTCGTGAAGATAGCGCTGGGGCAGCTGGAGTCGGGCGCCGACATCCGGGCCAACCTCGCCGCGATCGACCGGTTCGCCGCTCAGGCCGCGCGCAACGGTGCCGCGCTGGTCGCCTTCCCGGAGTACGCCACCTATGAGAAGAAGAAAATGGACGCGACGTTCCCGGAGGTGGCCGAGCCGCTGGACGGTCCCGTCTGCCGGGAGCTTGCCGCCATCGCCCGCCGCCACCGCATCGCGCTGGTGGCGGGCGTGGTGGAAACCTCCGAGGAGCCGGGCCGGGCGTACAACACGCTGGTGGCTTTCGGGCCCGACCGCGGCTGGCTGGCTTCCTACCGGAAGATCCACCTTTTCGACGCGCAGGGCTTTGGGGAGTCGACGTTCATCAAGCCGGGCCCGTCCACGGATCCCGTGGTGTTCGAGCACGGGGGAGTGCAGTTCGGACTGATGACCTGCTACGACCTGCGGTTCCCGGAGCTGGCCAGGTCACTGGCCGACGCCGGCGCGCATGTCCTGCTGGTCTGCTCGTCCTGGGTGCCGGGCGAGCACAAGACGGAGCAGTGGCTCGCTTTGAACGCGGCGCGGGCGATCGAGAACAGCGTGTACGTGGCGGGTGTTTGCCAGGCACCGCCGGTGTCGGTGGGCCGGAGCGTGCTGGTGGACCCGATGGGGGTTGTTGAAGCGGATCTGGGGCTGGAGCCCGGTGTTCGAGCGGTGGAGGTTTCGTTGGAGACGGTGGAGCGGGTGCGTGAGTCGTTTCCCATGTTCCGGCAGCGGCGGTTGTAGAGGCGTCGGTACTGAGATCGGCTAAAACACGGCTAAGGCAAGGCAATTCCATGTAGGCGAACTGGCCGCGACCGGCCAATGCGGAAGTGCGGCAATTGCGTGGACTTGGAGAACATTATCAGGCCGCGCAGGTCTGTGGGCTCCCGGAAGTTCTTCCCCAACCGGTCGGGAGTCCGGCATCGCCTTGGGGCACTTGCTTGCCAAGCAGGCGCTGCAGTGGGCGAGGGCTTTGCTCCAGATGGTTGGCCACAATGTCATGGCTCTCCGCGGACGTCTTCCATGGGCGTTCTGCGCCACACGTCCGCGTTCGCTGCGACAGCAGCGCTCGCGTAGTCGGTCCGGCTTCTCGTGAGGTCCATGTCCCCAACCAATGCTGCGAGAATTGCTGTATATGCTGCCCTTACGGCCTCGAGCTCGACGGCCGTAACAGAGTCATCAATCTTCCGGTCGAAATACCGATCCCACTCAGGCATCCATTGTCCCGGGAAATGTTCTCTTCGATGATAGAAACCCGTTCGCAGTTTGGCGTCATCCCCCCAACGGTTAAAGGTTTGGAAGCAAAGTTCTGTGAACGTATCGTACGCCTCGATCACTTTGCTGTTGAAGAGCGGCGCTGCCGAATACAGGGTTCGGTCGAGTTGGCGCTTTAGTGACACCACGTCAACTGGGCTCAGCTGCTTCCAGTTACCTACAAAGGTGAAGTAGCAAAAAAGATCGTTAAGCGAGGGCGCTAACTCCTGATAATAACCAAGACGAACCTTGATGAGTTCCTGATTTCGCCATTGTTGGTTCTCTAGACGTTTAAGATTACGACTTACTATCCAGCCGATTATTACAACGACGATAGGGGTTGCCACGGCACCAAAAGCGTTCAAGATCTGGAGAAACATTGAAGTAGAGTCCTGCATATCAGTAAGCTCCAAATCGCTGATAAACCTAGTCATCTAATGAAGCGGCTAGGCCGGTTCAACAGACTGCGACGAGATCTCTTCCCGTCGAGGGCCCCGCGCCAGCCGCGCTGGATGCTTCAACGTTGGCACACACAAGGCTGCAACCGTTGTGAAGCAGCAATTGGCCTCCGTCTTAGGCGGCGACTGCGGGGAATACGACAATCGATCCGTCCTTGCTTCGTTCGATTTCGATTGCAACGTCAGCTTCTTTGTGGCCCCCGTTCAAACCGGTCCCAAAATCACGCAAGCGGTAAGCAGCCTTCAGCAGGTTGTCCACCTCGCCCTGAGTAACCATGATGTTTAGAAAACCGCCTCCACGCTTTAGTTCTAGCCCGGACAACCGGGAAAGAACGGAGTTGATGCCCGATTCCAATTCATTCACACGGCGCTCGTCCTCCCGAAGTGCGCCGATGAAGCTCCTGAAAGGGTTCTCCGCGTCTTGTTGAGCGTGTTCGACGGCCTGGAGAACCAGCACCCGGCGTTTAAGCGCAATAGCAAGCCGTGCAATTTCGAGATGGGCTCGAAACGCTCCGCCCTCTGCATTGATGCCGGGAAATGACTTTGTCAGCTGATCCAGCTCAACCGGCTGTCCGTCAGGCAGCGCGGCAAGCGCCTCCTGCCATTTGCTAAGTCTCCGCTCTGTTGCGTGCATGGCCACGCTAATTGCGTAGGAAGAGGAATCCAGGCCCAAGGAAGCGCCTACCCTACCCCTGTCGAGAAGGACCGAGGTTGCTTTATCGATGGCGTCACGGCAAGCGCCGAGCTCACTGCGTTCCTGCTCGAGCTTGTCGTCGTGGAGCTGTTCTAGTAGGTCGGTAATCCGCTCAATCGCTTGCTGTCGCTGATGTTCAGCGTGGGCGCTTACGCCCACTGCAACTGCCATCAGTACGAGGGGCGCAGCAACGGTCAGCGCTCCCGCGCTAACGACCGCGACACCAGCGGTTGCCGCGGATCCCGTGGCTGCCCCCGCGACCGCTGCCTGGCCGGCGACCGGAACAAAAGTGGCCTGTGCTGCAATGCCGCTCGACGTGCGAAGAGCGCTGTGGATGCCTCCCGCCACCGCCTTCGAAGTCATGGGCTGCACGAGTCCGCTTCCTACCTGAGCGGCAACCTTTGCCGGCACTACCATCCTGTAAAGAACCTCACCGCTGGCTTCGATGTTCAGCTTTGAGGGGGCAGTTTTTGCTGTCTGGGAGACGAGCTGGGCTAGCTGTTGCGCGAGGGGACTGGCCGATCCCAGTGGAATAGCACCCTTTCGATCACGTGGCGTGATTATGGGATGTGCCTCAAGTGTGGCCACGGGTGCATCAGCAAGTGCTGCGAGGACGGTCCGTAGTTCCGCGAGTCGAGGCGGAGTCATCTCTCCCTCGCCCAGGACGTTCGTCACGCTGACCCGCTCCGTAGAGAGCGCCCACACTGGCACGAGGTCCTGATTATCACCGGTCACGCTTTGTCCCCTCAGAGAATGAATGTCTTTACTAGCGATGGTAGCTACTGCAACACGGAGATCAGGATGCATATCCCGTACCGATGGCCGTGTCCTGTTGTTGATTCGAAGCCACCCTGGCCGTCTGTGTGACGTCCAGGACAGGAATGCGCTTGGGCGCCGTCACTAGCCACCGTTCAGCACCGGCTGCCAAGCCTGGGCGCGGGACAGCGCGAGCTTTAGTTCACGCCCGCCGACCTGCTCCAGCAGCCCGGACTCACCGACGACCACCAGCAGGCTCCGCGCCCGGGACAACCCGACATACAGCTGTTCCCGGGCACGGCCCATGTGCTTGAACCCGTTGACGCATAGGACAACCACGGACCGCTCCAGGCCCTTGAACCCCAGCACATGGCCGTAGAACTCACCTTCATTGGCATGGAAGTCCCGCCAGTACTCCTCCGTGGCGCCGCGTTCGAAGTAGTCCAAATGAATGGGGTGGCGGTCTTTGGTGGTGAGGAGTGCGATTTGGTTGTTCGCCCAGCCTTCTTCAATCAGCGCCTCGACACAGTCTGCGGCGACGTCAAGCGAATCCTCGGTCGGGCAGTCCACGAAACGAACGGGCAGGCCGGTGCTGCCCCTCGGTGTGAAATATTCGCCCGCAAACGGTTTGAAGATCTCGGCGATCTTCCGGGTGTTGCGGAGATTGTCGTCAATGTGGATGGGTACCAGGGTGGCCATCGCGCCTTGGGCGAGATCTGCCGTCGCTCCTCCCCAGCGCTGGTAGACGTCCTGCCGGTCATCCATAAAGGCGTAAACGCCCGCGCCGATGTCGGTGGTGCAGGCGAGAAGCGCGTCCCACCAGAGGGGCGCGAAGTCCTGCGCTTCGTCGACGACGACAGCGTCCAGCCGCTCGTTCGGCGCCATTCCGGACGCCAACTCCTTCAGGAGGCGAGGCATCTCGACGTCGAAATACTCCTGCCCTGAACCATCTGGAACGCCGAGCCCGCGCACGTATTCATGGAACTCACCCGTGAACACCGGCTTGGCCTGGCGCCACGCGGCCACGCGGTCCTGGAGGTATTGCCCCAAGCCTTTGTTGTAGCAGAAGAGGCCTACGCGTTTTCCCTGCTTGCTCAGCAGCTTGGCCTTCTCGACGGCAAGCCAGGTCTTCCCGCTGCCCGCACCACCAGTGAAGCGGATACGGGGGAGCGATCGGGTGGCCTGTAGCAGCACGGACTGGCGTTCGGTGAGGTGGTCCTGCGCTGCCTCATCCTCCTGCGAGGTGGTCGAAGGTACGACGGCGGCGTCCAGGTTGCCGCCCAGCTTGCGGCCGATGCGTTCCAGGAAAGCCGGGGCAAGTGCCGCGGCACCGCCGCCCTCGTTTTCGATGGCCTGGCGGACGAGCTCGGCAGGGGACTTGCTGTCGGTTTGGTCGAGGATGAGCGGCCTGGGACAGCCGGCCATGGTCCAGTTCCGCGGCACATCCGTATAGGGAAGGCTGACCATGTACGCGCAGCGGCTGCTTACACGCGTACCGAGCTGGTCCGCAAGCCAGTTTTTGAGCGCGTGCAGCGAGCTCTGGGACTGCGCCACGGGGCTTTGAATCTTTCGCCTTTGGCTTCGGTCCGACTGGTACCACTGCCCATCCGTGATGCTGACCTGGCCGCCCTTGACCTCGATCGCGGCTATGCCGACGTTCGGCCAGAGGACGAGCAGGTCAATCTCGTACTCCGTGCGGCCATCGCGGACGTGGACCGAGTGGGCTAGGACGCAGTCGTCGGGGAGGGTGTTCTGTAAAGCGGTCCACACGGCCTTCTCGGCGTGGTGTCCATCACCGAAGTCGGGTTCCTCTGGAATGCACCTCATTGTCGCCCCTATACCTGTCAATGAGCCCGGCGAATACTGAAGAAAGTTTCCCAAGTCCGAACAGCAGGTTAGTTGAGAGAAACTCAACTTTAATCAAGATTGGCGCAGTTTTGACAAAGGAATCAATTTCTGTGCGTTTTATCCTATCGGGTTTCATATGCTCAGTTTGCAACGTTGTCAGGTTTAGCAGAGGGCTCGACGACTCCTGGGATGCGTGTTTGCCGAATCAATGGGGATAAGAATGTCGAACTACGAGGCTCTTTTAGGTCTTACACCAGCCGCGGTGCCCACCTCTGACCTTGCTACGTCTGTGCAACGCGTGGGGTATGACGAATGGAATGATGCCCTGGCGGAGGCGTTCTTCAACGAAGACAGAGCCGGCAAGCTTGTCTACCTGGATAAGGACGATGACGCCTTTTTAGACGCTTGCCGTGCTGTGGGCGTCCGGGCTGAGGAAGCAGATCAATCTTTAGCCAACGCTGTCAGAGGATATCTTTGCTGGAAAGACTCTGGCCGGGCATGCTTTGCCAACTTCGAACTCCTGACGAAGTCGTGGGTGGCCAAGAGAAGAAAGGCACTCAGAGAATCAGCTGCAGTACCGCCTCCTCCTCACATCGCGCTGTTGGTTTTGCTGTCGTCGGCAGCTGAGCGCATGGGCGGCGCAAGTGTTAATTCGGGGGCTTCTGAGTCGAGCTACTACGCGAGCCTAGAAGGGTTTTTGGCCGTACCTCCACAGGAATCTAGCCGATTTCGCGTTTCGTTCACCAAATCAAGCGAAGCATTCTGGGAATCTCTTTCTTTGTGGCTGGAGGACCATGACGGTCAGCTAGGTCTGCCCAGCGCCTACGCCCTGATGCATCGCTACGTTGGACTCCCAATCTCTCAGGCGCTGGTTCGTGAGCGGGAGCGCCGCAATCTCAAAAAGATGTTTGAGGAACAAGGATTTACGGCGGGAACAACGGTTTCCCACGTCGATATGCACGGCGCTATGGACGTCTGGGTTGCATCGTCGCGAACTTCAGCGAACGCAGCACTCCGCAAAATGTGGTCTTCACCAGAGCTGCAGAGCCGAATAGTTGAAATCGCGCTTGCGGAGCTCGCCACTTGGGAAGGCTCCGAAAGAAACACCAGCGTCCAAAACGGCACCGGAAAGAGGAACCTTCGTGCGCTCCTGACATTGCGAGACAGCAGGGCAGGGCTACGTACAGAAATGCGCTTCGGAGTCACGGTGGGATCTTCCGCGTCTCAGGGAGATATTTGCCGTATAGAGGGCATTGATGGGGCTCTGCGGGAGTTCGCACTAGATCTCATAGGAGTGGATTCCGCCGGCTTCGACTTGCGAGTGGTTGGCGTGGATGTGCGCTCAGCCCTGTGCGGCGATTTGCAGATCCAAGTAGTTAGTGGCGCCAAATGGCAGCGAGTTCCCAAGAATGTCATTATTTTGACCCGGGATGCCTTTTCGGCGGCTTACGTAGAATCAGACCGGATTAATGCAGCTGTCCTTTCACGCATTCTGGTCAAGGACGAGCCGCAGCTGGTAGCCGCCGTCTCCAAAATTCTGGCCTATTCAGCCCAGCCGGGTTACGTGGCAGTTCCAGGCGGCGCCGAAGGTGTACCCGTCGGTTGGACCGTATACAAAGACGTCATGCTCTTGCGCACGCCGGAGTCCTCCCTTGCGATGGGAGCCGATCTATCCGCGTTTCAACCGAGGCTGTCTACTCAGATGACGGTCTCGGGTGGCCTTAAACTGCCAGGACGAGTACCGCGTTGGAGCGCTTTGAGTCCAATCCAGGTGATAATCGCTTCTGAAACTGACGAGCCGGTTGACCTAGTAATGCTGACCCGTAACGCAGAGTCTCTTCAGACTGAAGAGACGGTAATCAGGTCGGGACTCGCTGTGCCCGCCGTGGTTGACATGGACGTGATCCCGCCGGGAGTGGACGACTTCACCCTTGCTCTTCGACGGGGTAAAACCACCCTGCAGACAGTAGCGGTGAAGCTCAGAAGCTCGTTGGCACCGAGTCCCGACAGCTCACAACGCTTCAGGTCCCTATGCCATGATTTGCAAGACGAGCTGTGGGTAATCCGAAGCGTCCCTAGTGCAGAAGCCGCCGCCCCGGGTATTGACGGGATCGCTGTCTCGGCACCCGAAGTTGGCTATATGCGCCGCACGGTGTCCAAGCGACCTGACTGGAACAGGGAAGGGAAAGTCACTCCGAAATCGTCGGCTCTGATCGTACGCGGACCGGCGGCAGATTCCTGCGTCGTAACGGGGCGCCATCGCTGGAGTCTGCCGCTTTTCGACGGGAAGTGGCCGAAATCAAGATGGATGTATGGCGTCTGCACGCAGTGCGGAATGAGTAAGCGCTACCCGACGCGGGCAATGAAGAGCAAGAATGGAACCGGGGCAGCGCCTCGCCAAAAAACAGCTCTCCCGGCACTCCGGGCGGCCTCTGTTCCCTGGACACCTCTAATCGACTCCCTGTTCTATCTTGGTGCAGGTTCGCGTCACGAATTTTCGGTTCTCGCGCGCCAGCTCGAAGACTCCGCCATATTCGAGAATCAGCTCCTCCTCGACCTTGAGGCGTTGGGGATCCTCGAGGTTGAAAGAAATGCGGACCTCGAAGCGATCCGTTGGGAAGCAGCAGCAACCTGCATGGGCGAGTTGTCGAATGGGACGTGGTTGCTTACCGGTTATTGGCCCAAAGACCTGGAAAACAAGGCGATGAAAGCCTTTCAAGGTTTAGGGGCTTCGGTGACCATCAAAGCGCCCCACCGCCAGGCCCAGCGCACAGTAGCCGATCTTTCGGTCCAGGACTTGGCCGAAGTTGCCGATGAATTCGGGTTCGACTTCGTGCCACACGCCTCACATTCACTTGCGCTGGTCTTGCCTGCGCTCTCATCCGTAGCCGCTGGGTTAGAGCGGCGGGAGATGCCATTCGCGAATAGCTATGAGTATTTCGATACTCGCTCTGCCGCTTGGATGGAGCTTGAGGCTGCACAATTCCCGGGCCTTTACCGCGTTTCTCGCAGCTTTAGCTCGCGCTACTACTATCGCAATGCAGAGGACATTGCCAACGGGGCGGCAGCCCTTGTGACCGTGCAGCTCGGCAAACACCTTGCCGCTCTGGAAGCCAAACGTCCCCTAATCTCCTATGACGCAGCGGCAGGGACCCTATCGGTCCCGGTCGGAGCCGAACTTCCCGGCATCTATGGCAGAGCGGCTGTAATGGGCGACGGCGATTTACCGGAGATCGTGCCTTCCGACCGTTCCCTGAACTATTTCAACGTACCCGCGGCCGCTGCGGAAGCCATGATTGGAAAGCTGACATCATGAACCACTACCCGAATCCCATCAGCGTCAGCAATGACCTCAAAGAAGCCTTTTCAAGGTACTTTTCCACGAATTATCGCCTCCGGTCCACCGGTCTTGCTGCAGACCGGGACGAGCTTCTAGCTGCGCCCGGCCAGGTATTTCAGGAGCCCTTGGTAGAACCTGTCATTCCCTACCCGACGACTGACTACCTCGTCGACATAGCCACGGCCGCGGGATATTCAGAATCGGTTGGAGGTACCGTTGGAGACGCGTTTTTTAGACAGTATGTGAGGCCTGGGGAACGGCTAGGAGTTCGGCGACATCAAGCGACAAGCATCCTGACGAACAGAGGAGCAGGGGAGGCGGGCAAAAGAAACGTTGTCGTTACCTCGGGCACTGGCTCTGGCAAGACCGAGGCGATCCTCTTGCCTATCTTGCTGCGGCTAGTGGAGGAATCAGAGGGCTGGAGCAGGCCTGGGCCTGTCAACAGATGGTGGACTGGGGACACTTTCAGCCCGATGCGGAAGAACGAGAAGCGCAAGGCTGCAGTTCGGGCGATGATCCTGTACCCCACTAACGCTTTAGTTGAGGATCAGCTCACGCGTCTGCGCCTTGCTTTTCGGAGGATTTCAGAGATGCGCCCAGAAGCACGCCTCTGGTTTGGGAGGTACACGGGCGCCACACCCGGAACTAACAAACTCCCAGCCCCCTCCCTGAAGTCGGGTGCTGTTTCTCGGGTAATCCAAGAACTACGTGAGATGGCCGAGGAGTACGAGAGCCTCGTGTCCGCTGGAACCGTGGAGGAGGCCGATTTGTCCCTCTTCACTGACCCGACGATTCATGAGATGGTCACCCGCTGGGATATGGTTCAGGACCCACCTGACGTCATGGTTTCTAACTTCGCCATGATCAACGCGATCTTGATGCGGGACTTTGAAGCACCGCTTTTCCGGCAGACACGTGAATGGCTTGCTCAATCGCCGGATCACGTTTTCACGTTGGCAGTGGATGAACTCCACTCCTACAGAGGCTCCGCCGGAAGTGAAGTTGCACTTCTCTTACGCAGACTCATGAGTCGGCTAGGCCTGGAGCCGGACAGTCCGCAGCTACGCATCATCGCCGCCAGCGCGTCACTGACTCAAGACGATGAAGGCTTGAACTTCCTGGAGGAGTTCTTCGGATCGTCGAAGAACAGCTTTCTTGTCACTGCAGGGCAGCCCAGTGCAATTACGAGTTCTCTGCCAATTAGCCGGGACCAGGTGCTCAGCGAACACGCGGCGGGCACCTTGGTAAAGCGATCTGCCGAACTCTCCGAGGCAATTGCGGTGGCATGCTTTGAGGAGGAGGAAGGCAGGTATCGGGCTCAGTTCCTCAAAACTATTTCGCAAAGGTTGTTCGGCAGCGCGGATCCTGAAGGGGAAGCACTTCAGGCAGTATTCCAAGCTGTGGCACTCGGGCAACAGGTTGGTGTCCCTCTGCGCGGGCACATCTTTGCGCGGGTCCTGTCAGGGTTGTGGGCATGCAGCAACGCTCATTGTTGCGGGGTGACGGCTAAGCGACGAGACAAACATCGCAACGTCGGGAAACTCTTCGGACAACCCGCGTCGGTCTGTGATGACTGTGGCAGCCGAGTCCTAGAGCTCATCTTGTGTGGCGAGTGCGGCGATACGAGCCTGGGCGGTTACGTTTTGCCCTTCAGCGACGGAACAGAGAGCCTGAGTGCGACACCAGCGGGGATCTTGTCAGACGCGCCGGGATTGGTAACACGCCGAAATCGCGGCATGTACAGATGGTTTTGGCCGTCTCACGGAGACCAGCCTCCCGTCGGCGCCGGCAGTAAGTGGTCAAGCCACTCATTTGATGTTGCCTGGGTTCGAGCACGACTTGAAACTAGCGGCCGCATTGAAGTGGGGCCTCCAGACGGGGCAAATGGATGGGTGCTTCAGATCAGCGGCAAGGGCGACGCCGACGCAACGCCCGCCATCCCAGGTAGGTGCCCCCAATGCGGCCAACAGGGACGGCAAACTGCTGAATTTATCCAAGGCCAAGTCGCATCGCCGCTGCAGGGCCACGCAACATCTCCCGCACAAACTACCTCCATATACTTGCGTCAGCTCCCTCGGAGCCTTGGTGAGCGCCCGGAGGACTACCGAACCATAGTGTTCACGGACAATCGAGATTCTGCGGCCCGGACGGCCGCTTCCCTGGCGACCCGCCAGTACAGCGATATTTTGGTCCAAATGCTCCGAAGAGGTCTCTCAGACGCAGCGGACACAGATGTCGTGGATATCCTTCGACGCTTCACCTCCGACCCGTCGACTCTGAAGCCGGCTGAACTCGCCCAAGCACAACACATACTTCAGACGAATCCCGAAGCGCTCACAGCGACCGTGCGTGCAACTGCGGGTGTGGCCACCCCGGCGGACTATCAGATACTGTCGGATCTGAATTCAGCTGGGTCCGAATCCATCGCATGGAACGACCTCCGAGTTCGCATCGAAACACAGATGATCGACTTAGGAATCAGCCCGGGGGCCCCTCGCCCTTTGCCCAGAAGTTCAACCAGGAGCCCTGGTACACCTTTTATGCCCCGCCGAAACCGGGCCTTTGGATAAAGGCTGATGCCGCTTCCTCGGCTGTTGCACAAGAGAAGCTAGGCAATCTGCTGGACAAGGAGTTGGCGCGACAAGTGTTCGACGCCGGCCGACGCGATGTTGAATCAACCGGACTTGCCTGGATCCGTGCTGAGGTTTCGGGTACTGGTTCCGGCCTCGACGATGATCTTGCCAGCGAGGTCGCTGCAAGCTGCGTGCGGTTGTTGGGCCTGGATTTAAACTACGAGGGTTCATTCGCCGCAAGGGCGGACGGGATCAAAACGCCTACCGCTGTCCGGGACTACTTGAAACGAGTTTCAGCCCTTCACCATGTCGACAGTGAAACCCTGGAGGCATGGGTATACGGGGCCCTGAGGAGCCAGGGGCTGACTCATGACGGCTGGATCCTGAAGATACACGGAGCAACCAATCACATACGTTTTGCCCCTCCCAACGCTCACGTCTGGATTTGCGACCGCTGTGGCTTTGTCCACCTTCACGGCTCGGCGGGTGTCTGCGCCAATAAGGGTTGCCAGTCTTCGGCACTGTCACGACGCGATGGAGCAGCAGATAGCGGCGGAGATTACTACAGGTGGCTTGCCAGCCAGGAGCTAAGACGAATAGCAGTCGCGGAGCTGACCGCCCAGACCAAGCCAGCCTCTGAACAACGTAAGCGTCAGCGCTGGTTTAAAGGCATCCAGTTACCAGCGCCGAAAGAAAACTCCCGAACCTGCCAGCTGGATGTCCTAAGCGTCACGACGACGATGGAGGTCGGGGTCGACATTGGTGCGCTCAACGCTACTCTCATGGCCAACATGCCTCCCCAGCGGTTCAACTACCAGCAGCGAGTTGGACGCGCCGGCCGCGCGGGGCAAGCGTTCTCATTTGCCATCACGTCGTGCCGTGACTCGGCCCACGATGAGTACTACTACAACAATGCTTACAGAATGACGGGTGATCTTCCGCCGCAGCCATTCCTGGACCTGGGGCGTACACGAATCGTACAGCGCGTCGCGGCGTCCGAGCTGCTCAAGCGTGCCTTCTCATCCGTTGGGGGAGGTCCAGAATGGACTCCGAACAGCCTTCATGGATCCTTCGGAAAAGTCGACTCGTGGCTTGACTATCGGCCAGGCGTCGCTGAATGGCTGACTACGCATCCGAGCGTGGGCGAGATCGTTCGCCAGCTGAGCCGTTACACCAAGCTCACTGAGGCGCAAGTCTTGGAGCTCGAGCGTTGGGCGCGTAGTGAACTTGTCCTAGAAGTGGATCGAATAATTGCACTTCCGGAACGAAGCGACGAGGAACTTAGCCTGGTCCTGGCGCTGGGCGGTCTTCTTCCGCTCTTCGGTTTTCCGACGAGAGTGCGCAATCTGTATGACGGTGAAGTGATGGGCCGGGTGCTGGACGACAACGTTGTTGCTGACCGACCCCTAGCCATGGCTGTTACAAACTACGCGCCGGGCGCCGAAGTTGTCCGGGACGGGTTGGTTCATACAGCAGCCGGTTTCGCACATTACGAGAAGGCGGGCAAAGCATGGGTACCCGTCGACCCGCTTGGAGCTGCCCATGAGGTTGTTTCCTGTACGGAGTGCGCAACAACGTTCATTGACCGAAAGGTGAATGACGTGTGTGAGAACTGCGGTTCTGGAGTCGTTCGGTTCTCCATGTTTGAGCCGCGGGGGTTCAGAACGACGTACAAGCCTCGCCCCTATCGTATCGACAGCTCGCGGGCACAATCCAAAAGTCTTCCTACATTCGTTTCCGCGCAAAGGGAGACGGCGCTAGAAGAAGTCCTAGGTGTCGATGTCCGCTTGTATGAGCAGGGAAAGTTACTGCAGTACAACGACAACCGGGGACGTCTATTCGATCTTAAGCGGCAGGGCGATGGTTCTGTGGTGGCGGTAGACAAGTTGATTTACACGCGTGGTTGGAAGGACATGCCTACGTCGGGCATCGACATCGGAAAGAGCGCCATCGGGGAGATCCGCACGACGGATGCTGTCACTGTCGCATTGACCCGGCTGAAGACGCCCAGCGGCGGCATTCCCACCTCTGGAGGAGTGCTGCCAGCAGGAATGTCTGCCCTCTGGTCGCTTGCTGAGGTGATGCGTGCTGGAGTTAAGGCCCAGTTGGATATCGATCCACAGGAGATGCAGGCGGGCCTTCAGCACCTGACTACTTCGGGGGAGCCGACCGCGAGAGTGTTTTTGGCCGACAGCCTGGATAACGGAGCCGGATACGCCGTGGAGATAGCCAAAGAGGAAAATTTCAAGGACTTGCTGCGCTCCACTCGTGAGACATTGCGTCTCATGTACGAAGACGACAGTCATGCCGGATGTTCCACGTCCTGCCCCGATTGCCTTAGGTCGTGGGACAATCAACGGCTCCACGGCGTACTTGACTGGCGGTTGGCGCTCGACATGCTTGATTTATGTGCGGGGGATGAACTGAGACTGGCTAGATGGTTCGACCGCAGGCAAGAGGTTCAGTCGGCGGCACAGTCCATCGACCCCGCATGCGATGTCGTGCCGGTGGGATCTCTGAATGTTCCGATCGTACTCATCCCCGATGAGAAAGTCGGTGTTCTTGTGGGACATCCGCTCTGGTTCCGCGGCGCCGCCGATGTCAAAGATCCACGAAGGGAAACCGCCATAGCCGAGGCAAAAATGGAGCTACCCGGCTATCGACTCTCTATAAGTGATCATTTTGAGTTCGACAGGCGTGCACTCCCAGTTCTCGTTTCCGCAATAGAACGCGAGGCTGCCGCCCTCTGAAACGGCTGGCCGAGGATTGCGCGGGTCAGCTCGCTCAACAAGTTCGTTGGCTAAGCTGATCCGCGCCATTCCGTGCTCCGACGGTGATCGCTAGTAGCCTGGCGCAGTGACTAGTTTCTTTGGGGGATTGGCAGCGGAGCGGCTGCCCGAGGGCATGTACGAACTGCTCAACACGGATGTGCTCGGTGACCATCTGAAGCAAGAGCAAGGACTCCAGCCAGTCTTCGCAGACGTAGAGGACGAAGACTCCCCGGAAGTACTCGCCCGCCACGTCGCCGACGCCGTCCGGCGAGCCCTCGCCTCAGCCAAACCCACAGATCGCGTCGCGCTCGCGAACAGGCTCCTTCAGGAACTGGACACTCGAGACCGCATCGCACCGGGGCCAACCCAGCTCCAGTCGCTCCATCGCCCGGATAAGCTCAAACGTCGCAACCTGCGCCGCCCCAACACCAAACTGAGCGATTCCGCTTTGCTGACTAACAGCAAGGACGACCCCAATCTCGCCGCCGAACTTCGAGCCGAGATGGAGTCCGCTGACACAGTTGATCTCCTATGCGCCTTTGTCCGCTGGACCGGCCTCAGGCTCCTGGAGCCTGCCCTTGCGCAACTCAAGGAGCGCGGCGCCAAGCTCCGGGTCATCACCACCACATATATGGGTGCCACCGAACGCCGCGCCATTGACGAGCTCGTCAACCGGTACGGGGCCGAGGTAAAGATCAGCTATGAAACGCAGGCAACTCGGTTGCATGCCAAGGCCTGGCTGTTCCGCCGCAACACCGGCTTCGACACCGCCTACGTCGGCAGCTCCAACCTGAGTCAGGCTGCGCTCCTCGACGGGCTTGAATGGAACGTCCGCCTCAGCTCCGTTGCAACGCCAGCCCTCCTGCAGAAATTTGAGGTCACCTTCGACAGCTACTGGGAGCAGCGTGCCTTCCAAAGCTACGATCCGGAACGCGACGGCGAAAAGCTGGACGCTGCCCTCGAACGCAACGGCGGCCACCGAACCGCTGCCCCGGATGCTGCCACCGGCCTTGAGGTTCAGCCGTTCCTCCATCAGGAGGAGATGCTGGAGGATCTGGAAGCCGAGCGGCTCAAGGGCTTCAACCACAACCTCCTGGTCGCTGCCACCGGCACAGGAAAAACCGTCATCGCAGCGCTGGACTACAAGCGGCTCAGCGAAATTGCCGACAAAGACTTAAAGCTGCTCTTCGTCGCCCACCGGCAGGAGATCCTGAAACAGGCGATGCGCACCTACCGCGACGTCATGCAGGACGGCGCCTTCGGCGAACTCTATGTGGGGGAGAACAAGCCGCAAGAGTGGAAGCACATCTTCGCGTCCGTCCAGTCGCTGTCCTCCCTCGGCATCGAGCAGCTGGAGCCGGATTTCTTCGACGTCGTTGTCATCGACGAGTTCCACCACGCCATGGCACCCACGTACCGCCGCCTGCTGGACTACCTGAAACCGCAGCAGCTCCTCGGACTCACGGCGACCCCGGAACGGGGCGACGGCGTTGACGTCGCCAAGCAGTTCTTCGAAGGCCGCACCGCCAGTGAACTGCGCCTCTGGGATGCACTGGACGCCGACCTGCTGGTGCCGTTCCACTACTTCGGCGTCTCAGACGACGTCGACCTGAGCCAGTTGGAATGGAAACGCGGCAACTACGACACCGCCCAGCTGAGTGCACTCTACACCGGGAATGATGCCCGCGCCGCCAAGGTGATCCGCGAACTCAAGGACAAGGTCACCAGCACCGACCAGATGCGGGCAATCGGCTTCTGCGTCTCCGTCCAGCACGCCCGCTACATGGCCGAGGTGTTCAATAGGACCGGTATTGCCTCCGTCGCCGTCGACGGCACCACTGACAATGCTGCCCGCGAGGAAGCCCTCCGGCGCCTGGGGCAGCGGGAGATCAACTGCATCTTCGCCGTCGACCTTTTCAATGAAGGGCTGGACCTGCCGCAGGTGGACACCATCCTGCTGCTCCGGCCCACGCAGAGCGCCACGGTCTTCCTTCAGCAGCTGGGCCGCGGGCTGCGGCGCGCCGAGGGCAAGGCCGTGCTGACCGTCCTGGACTTCATCGGCCAGCAGCGCCGCGAGTTCCGCTTCGATCTGCGGTACCGCGCGCTGACCGGGTACGGCCGCAAGGAGCTGGAGAAGGCTGTCGAGGACGAGTTCCCGTACCTACCGTCCGGCTCGCAGATCGTGCTGGACCGGGTGGCGCAGAAGGTGGTGCTGGACAACATCAAGGCGCAGCTGCGGTTCAACCGGGCACAGCTGGTCCGGGACATCGCCTCGTACGCCGAGACCGAGCTGGAGGCCTATCTGGAGCGGTCGGGGAGTGAAGTGAAGACGATCTACCGGTCCACCAGGGACTCGTGGACCGGGTACCTCCGGCAGGCAGGGCTGATCCAAGGGCTTTCACCTCTGGAGACCGTGCTCCGCAGTAAGATCGAGCAGCTGTCGGACGCGGAGGAAAAGAAGCTGCTGGGCCGGATGGCCGCGCTGATCCACGTGGACGATCCGGAACGCGCCGCCGCCTATTCGATGCTGGTTGCGCCCGACGCGCCCCGTTATGCGGAGCTTGGCATGCGCGAGCAGGCTTTTGCACGGATGCTGTTTTACACGCTGTGGGATGACGGCGGAGGCTTTAAGACGTACGACGACGGCCTGGACCACCTGCGCGGCTATCAGTTTGTGTGCCGCGAGATCCGCCAGGTCGTGAAGCTGGGAGTGGCGGCGTCCAAACACGCAGCCAAGAACCTTGGAGCTCGGCTGCAGCACATCCCGTTGCTCTCGCACGCCACTTACCGGCGTGAGGAGGTTCTGGCGGCGCTGCAGTACGGCTCGCTGGCACAGGGCAGGAACGTGCAGCACCGCGAGGGTGTGGCATGGTGCCCGGCGACGTCGACGGACGCATTCTTCGTCACGCTCAACAAGGATGACAAGAAACATTCTGCAACCACCATGTACAAGGACTATGCCATTAGTCCGGAGCTGTTTCACTGGGAATCGCAGAACTCAACGTCACTGACAAGCCCGACGGGACGCCGCTACCTTGACCGCGCTTCTCACGGCACGAAGGTTCTGATCTTCACGAGGGACACGGCGGACGACGAGACCGGGCTGACAGTCCCGTACACATGCTTAGGGCAGGTGGACTACGTGCAGCACACGGGCGAAAAGCCGATCGCGATCACCTGGAAGCTGCATCGGCCGATGCCGACGGATGTGTTTGCAGCGGCCGCGGCAGTAGCGATATAGGGGCAAGGGGAGCGTCGGAAACACTGGCAAGGTGGTTAGCTGCAGCGAACTACGACCGTGCTTGGCATCGTGCGATGCCGCTAGGCAGCAGTAGGGGAACTTTCAACCATGCAGCGAGGGCAGTGGCCAGACTTCCACATACACTTTCGATGCCTGTGCGCCCATGAGTCCAGGTCCTGTATGCTCGCTAGCAATAGCAGGCCATTCAGATCTACTGCTGCCCTAAGCCGCTCTTCGACTCGATCTCTACTGATTTTTGAAGAATCCAACATTTCACTCGTGATCCATGCGATGGCCCCTGTTAGGTGATGACCGTTGTGCACGCGCTCCAAGTCGGTTGCTGACAGCGATTCTATGAGCTCTCTCGCTTCCTCTTCTGTGAGTTGTCCGCGTGAGCGCCGTGCTGCTTCTTTTGCGACCGCGCTTACCGAGACGGTTGCCGTCTTCTGGCTGGCGAGGGAATTGATCGGGAAGTCCTTAAGTGGGAGCTCCAGCCGTTGTTGCTTGCTCGCCACTCGGAGTGCAGTCCAGGGAGACACGAGTGCATGAACTAGCTCCGGCCAACTATCCGCCTGACATCGGCGCAACTGCTCGTCCGGCCTTCTGCTAGCCGATGAAAGCAGAACCCTTTCGAGGAGTCCTTCCAATGCAAGAAGGTCTGCCTCCATGTCCGCGAAGGTGGTATAAACGGCACCCCTTATTTCCAAAGGATCCAATGGGTCGCGATCAGTAAGGACCCGGAAATTGGTAAGTCCCATCTCACTAAGCGTCCGGGCGCACTCGGCAAGATTATCCTTACCCTCAAGATATTCGAGTTCCCAGCGCTCAGCCGCAAGGAATCGGTTGAAGAGACGGAAGTCTGATATTCCTTCTACGAGCAACACTAACCGACGGTCAATTTGAGCCTGCATCATCAGTTCCACAGCCCGATTCACAGGAGTTTGCTCCTCGCGCATATCACCATTCATCGATAGGTCCTCCTAGCGGGGTAGTAAGATGCCAGGAGTTGTTAATAATCTGTGGCGAATGCGTGGCGATGATGAAACGCAAAGACGATATGCTTGAGACGTGGCTCAGATCTTCCAGAAATGCCTTTTGCCAACTCACATGCAAGGATATCTCCGGCTCATCTATAAGCACAATCGAACCGGGGTTGGTGTCAAATAGAAGATATTTTAGGAGTATCAGCTCATGCTGTTCGCCCGATGAAAGATCTGAAACAGTC
The DNA here is from genome assembly GCF_026723805.1 of Arthrobacter sp. FX8. Taxonomy (NCBI): domain Bacteria; kingdom Bacillati; phylum Actinomycetota; class Actinomycetes; order Micrococcales; family Micrococcaceae; genus Arthrobacter; species Arthrobacter sp. FX8. The sequence continues at coordinate 435,971 of NZ_CP113505.1, forward strand.
AACGTATCACCGCGAGTATTTTCAATCGCGAGTGAGCGCTCGCTTGTCAAATAGATGCGTTTACGGAAGAATCGCGAGTTCAACGTGTTCATAAAGAGATCCAGCTTGTCCAAAAGCTGGTGAAACGATTCCAACTTTCGAGCGCTATCCTGTAGATAACGACCCAATACTTTGACTTCCCAGCTTTCCAACGGACGTTGAGGTAATTCGACATTCGACTCATCCTCACCCCCCAAGTGGTAATTTGCGAGTCGGCTTCTGAAGTCCTGTTGGTCTTGATGAAGTTGGCGTATTTCCTTCTCCGAAGACGCGACTTGTGCGTCTGGTTCGAACAGGCGGCTAGGGAAGGTTCGATCCAATCGCTGTGAAAGACGTGAATTGTCAGCCAGCGCTTGCTCCATAAGAGACTGCACAGACCTCGATACCTGGTCTATTGCTAGCAAAGGCTGGCTGGAACGCTCTCTAGTCGTGGGTGTGCCCGCCTGCGTCATAATCAAGCGTTGGGTTTCGACTAGAATAGATGAATCTTCGTCGATGTAGTCCTGCATAGCATCAGGTATGACTGTCTGAAGGTCAGCTGATGCATCAAGATATCTGCTTGATAAAAACTTATGTATGTTCTTACTTTCGGCCGAAACCACTTCGGCAAATGAAAGTCTCTTGTCTGACGCGGGCTGTAAGTACATGTCTGGCTCGACGCGCCGATATCCGAGCTCTCTCTCGACAACTCTTCTTATCATCATGGGTGACGCGTCGCTGAAATCTCGTAGAGGCCCCTGCCAGACATGGGTTGCTTCGTCGGTCTCAAGCGTTACAAGAAGTGGGGGCGCGGCGTTGGAAACCAAGGCACGCCTGCGAGGTGAATCACTCTCCACGCCTCTATCGGTCAATTCAAAGCGGAATCGAAGGGCGCGACCGTCATCATATCCGATCTCTGCACTATCGAACGGCATGTCTTGCAGCCGGAACCAATCTCCGCGAAGGGCATGATGTATAAATTCGAGAACGTGCGTCTTCCCAACACCGTTAGGGCCATAAAGTATCACCATTTCCTGCCCGTTTGGCAGCTCGACACGGTGATTGAATTCGCCCAACAGTCCTCGCAGCTCCGCGTACAGGAAGCGAGGCCTTTCCGTAAATTCTTCCTCGTCGAATACACGTTTCGCTTCGATCATCTTTGTAGCTCCTCATAAACTAGCTCACCCAGCATTTTGAGGAGCGCTTTCATTTTTGATTTGTCGCCCAGCGCCTGAAGACTCAGGTTATAGTGGCTATCCATGGAGCCTGATACGGCCTCGATGACGGCGGACTCTAGGTGGGGGCTGCTTCCAAAGTGACTGCGTGAATTGTTCTTCGCCTGCTTCTGGAGCGTTTCGTTCTTCACCAACTCGCGCCGAACGCCTTCTACGAAGTGTGCCACCGCGTCTAGCTCCTCGCCCTCAAACGGCAGGTTGGCCTGCTGGATGATTTCCTCCCACGTCGCCAGAACGGGGTCCTTCGCTTGCCCGGTACCCACGGCGGTCTGCGGCTTCAGCAGTGCGTCCTCGCCGGATAGCTGCAGCTGGGCCTGGCCCTTGTCTTTGAGCGCGTACTTCGCCAGCACTACTCCGGAGAGGTCCAGCGCCACCTTCGCGTCGTTCACGCGGAGAACGGGCAGGAGGTGCTTGTAGTAGATCGAGCGCTTCTCCAGGTCCGTGTCGGCGAAGTCGACGATCTGGGAGAGGAAGTCGTAGGCGCGGACAAAGGAGCCAAGGTCCTTCCGGAACAGGTCCAGCTCGTCCTGGGCGGCCTTGTCGCCCTCAGCCACGGCCGCGTTGTACCGGGTGTTGAAACGCGATTTGGCCGGGGCCACCCAGCCGGAGAGCGCGTTGTTCCCCGCCTCTAATACATAGGACTTCACCAGCCCGTCAACCTCGGACTCGAGATAGATCTGGGCGGCGTCGAGCTTGGCCTGAAGATCGTGCACCACGTTCGGGTCGGAGACGCCCTCGAGCGCGGCCTCGCGGAAGTAAGGCTGGAAGGACGCCAGGATCTCATCGGGATTGTTGACAAAGTCCAGCACGAACGTCTGGTCCTTGCCGACGGCGGTGCGGTTCAATCGGGAGAGCGTCTGCACGGCGGAGACACCCGAGAGCTTTTTGTCCACGTACATCGCAACGAGCAAGGGCTGATCGAAGCCAGTCTGGAACTTGTTGGCCACCAGCATGATCTTGTACTCGTCGGTGGCGAACGCCTCGGGAAGGGTGCGTCCCTTCAGTCCCGGGTTCATGTTGAGCTCGGTGAACGCATCAGGGCCCGCTTCGTCGTCAGTCACTTCGCCGGAGAACGCCACCATGGTGCCCAACCCAAAATAACCGGCGTCGTTGATGTACTTGTCGATGGCGAGCTTGTACCGGACGGCTTCCTTGCGGGAGCCGGTGACCACCATGGCCTTGGCCTTACCGTCGAGGCGCCAGGCGACGTTGGCGCGGAAATGCTCCACGATCACCTGGACCTTCTGGCTGATGTTGTACGGGTGCAGCTTCACCCAATTCATCAGGGACTTCAGCGCCTCGGATTTCTCCACCTGGGCGTCGTCGGAGTCGTAGTCCCGGCCCTCGTGGGTGAGCCGGTAGGCCACCTTGTAGCTGGTGTAGTTCTGCAGCACGTCCAGGATGAAGCGCTCCTCGATGGCCTGCTGCATGGAGTACAGGTGGAACGGCTGCGGCAGCCCGTCCGGGCCCTTGCGACCGAACAGCTCCAGCGTCTTGGCCTTGGGTGTGGCGGTGAACGCGAAGTAGCTGATGTTTTTGGCCTCGGCACGCTCGGCCATCTCGGCCGCCAGATAGCTTTCGACGTCGACCTCGCCGCCGTCGTTGACGTCCGCCAGCTCCTCCGCGGAGAGCACCTTCTTCAGCTTGTTCGCGGTGGATCCTGTCTGCGAGGAGTGCGCTTCGTCCGCGATGATCGCGAAGTTCCGACCCTTCAGCGCCTGCGACTCGGCTATGGCCTTCAGCGCGAACGGGAAGGTCTGGATGGTGACGATGATGATTGGTGTCCGGGCCGCCAGTGCGGTGCTGAGTTCCGCGGACTTGGAGCCGGCGTTGCCGCGGATGGGAACCACGACGCCGGACTTGTGCTCGATCTGGTAGATCGCGTCCTGCAGTTGGGCGTCCAGCACGGTCCGGTCCGTCACAACGATGACGGAGTCGAAGATCTTCTCGTTGCCGGCGCCGTGCAGAGAGCTGAGCTGGTGCGCGGTCCAAGCGATGGAGTTGGTCTTGCCGGACCCGGCGGAGTGCTGGACCAGGTAGCGGTGGCCGGGACCCTCGGTGCGGGCGGTCTCGACGAGGTGGTTGACCACGTCCCACTGGTGGTAGCGGGGGAACAGCAGGGACTTGCGGACTTCCCGTTCGCCGGTGACGGGGTTGGTTTTGTCGCTGATTTGCAGGTGCAGGAATTTGCCGATGATGTTCAGCCAGGAGTCGCGCTGCAGGACCTGCTCCCAGAGGTAGCTGGTGGCAGATCCCTTGGGGTTGACGGGGTTGCCGGCGTGGCCGTCATTGCCGAGGTTGAAGGGCAGGAAGTAGGTGTCCTTGCCCTTGAGTTCGGTGGTCATCTGGATTTCGTCGTTGCTGACAGCGAAGTGCACCAGGGCGCGGCGGCCGAAGGACAGCAGCGGCTCGTCCTTGTTCTTGGCGTTCCGGGGCAGCCGGTCCTTGCGGTACTGCTCGACGGCGTCATTGATGTTCTGCGTGAAGTCCGTCTTGAGCTCGATGGTTGCGACCGGCAAGCCGTTGACGAACAGAACCAGGTCGATGCTCTTCATCGTGTCGACCGTGGAGTAGTGCACCTGCCGGATCACCCGGAGGCGGACTTTGCCGTACCGCTCCAGCGTCTCCGGGTTCAGGCCCATGGCCGGCTTGAACTGGCACATATCGAATTTGGCCGCGACGTCCTTGAACCCGGTGCGCAGCACCGACAGCATGCCAGCTTCCTTGGCCGCGGGCTTGTCCAGGACTTTACACAGCCGGTCCAGAATCAGGCGCTTGGCGATCTCGTGTTCGGCGGCGGAGTCCGTGGGCTTCAGGACCTTGGCCAGCTCTTGCGGCTGCGTGTCCTGCAGCCACCCGAAGACGTCCTCCGGGATCAGGGCCCGCGTGGCGTCGTAGAGCTCGCCTGCCTTGCGGTCGGGCTCGTAGATCCAGCCCTCGGCGGCAAGGGCTTGGCAGATCTCGTCCTCGAACGTCACTTCATTGTGCTGCGCCATACGGTTTCCCCCTAGAAACTGTCGAAAAAGTCTTGATCCAGCTTTTTCACGACCACTGTGCGGTCCACCTGAACGCCCACGCCGTATTCGAACATGAGCGACGCCAGCCGCTGCCCGTCGATAAGAATCAGCGTGTAGTGCGCCGTGTCGCGGGCGACCGCACGCGCCCCGGTGGTGAACGTCGAGGTGGTTATGAAGATGCCCTTTGTAGCGCGGAACTGGCCCAGAGCGCCGCTGAAGGCCTGCACCTCGGGTGCTCCGATATTATTGCCCTCGGAGTAGCGCTTGGCCTGGAGGTACACCCGGTCGAACCCCAGCGCATCCTGCCAGACAATTCCGTCGATGCCCTTGTCGCCGGAACGCTGAGTGGGCTTCAGGTTGTCTTCACGGTCTGTTCCGTAGCCAAGCGCCCTCACGACAAAGGGAATGAGGCGTTCGAAAGCGTCGGGAGAGAGTTCGAGCAGATTGCGATAGATCTCGTCGATGACCACCCGCTTGAGCTGGTCCGCGGACTGCTCGAGGGCCTCGGAAGGATCTGCATCGACCGCCACTTCAGAGACTGCGGTAGCCGGTTCGACGCCGGAAAGGACCGTCTTCTTGGGTGCCTTCGACGTGTTCTGGTACGCGCGGTAGGACTCGTACTCCATCAACGTCTGATAGGTGATTTCCGCAGTGGAAGACACCCGTCGAAGGCCCTCGTCGCTGATCTTGTACTGCCCCCGTGCCTCGCGGACGAGCAAACCGGCCTTCATGGAGTCGAAGACCGCCCAGTTGATCCGGTTGGACCAACGCGCCTCGCCGGAGGACATCACCTCCGCCATGTCCTCTTCGCTTAGACGGGTGCGCTCAGCCACAGCGGTTCTGATTTCAGCATTCCGGCGGACATGGCCGTCCGACATGATGCGCAGAACCGGATCAACGAATCCATGCCACTGAGGCAACGTCATAACTTAGCAACTCCTTCACGAACATCGATCCTGCCGGTCACGGCAGCGGAAATGAGGGCCGAGCGACGTTCCTTCAGAGTGGAAATAACCGCATTTGCCTTATCCACGAGGTCATCGATGAGCCGGGTCTTTCGTCCGAGATGGTCGACAATCCGGTGCTGTTCAACCACTGGTGGAACACCAAACCTGAAGTTCTTGACCGTCGTAGAGTTCGTTGACGCCAGATTGGTCGACTGTTTGCCAGTGAAGTAGAAGTAGGCTCGCGCAGGATCAGCGTCCAGAGCCAGAACCAAGAACTTATTGAATAATTGATCGCCAGTTCGCACCGCGAAGATGTGGTTCTGGTGCACGCATGGAGCTATCTGAGCTTCCCAAATGCAGCCGCGGGCCAACTTGTCTCGGTCCCCGCCTTCTGTCATGAGCACGTCACCAGCCCGCAGCATGGACGTCGCGGCCAAGTCTTTGGGCAAGTCGATTTCCTTGACTTCATTAAGGTCGACATATCCGATTTGAACGTTTGCCACTCGCAGATACGGATACGTCTCAGTCTCAACCTCAGAGAAATCCTTGCCGAGCGTAACGCCGGTCTGCATTCGAATCAGATTCTTCAGCGGCTGAACTGTCCAGTGCTCCGGAACGGGGCCCTGCCAAGGAACACCGGAGGATTTGGTGGGGACAGTGGGGTCGAGGCCCTTTGTGACAGCGTGGGTGATGATGGCCTGACGCTTCTCGGCGAGCAGTTCGATGAGCCGCTCCTGCTTGCAGATCAGGTCGTCGATCTTGGCGGTCTCGCGGTCCAGATACTGGCATATACGTTGCTGGAGCTTAACGTCTGGGAAAGGGAGCAGTTGCTGAAGTACATCGGAGCCGGACAGATGCTTCACCGTCGTCGAATAAGTTAGGTCGTTGATGATCTGAAGGACGGACGGCAAGACGTAACCCAGAAACCTAATGTCCGTGCCTCGTCGAGGCCGGAGTATGCATACTCGCTGGTTGAGCGCCGCTGGACCTCGAGCCCAAAGCACGGAGTTGAAATCGCCATCCATTCCAATTGCGAGATCACCGTTTTTCATCAGAGACTCATCAGGAACAGCGGATTTAGGAACGTAGAGTTCGAAATCGGAGGCGGTCAGATCTCGAATCCTCACCAAGGGAACTTCCCCTGAGCTGTCAAAATCCTCGGATTTGAATGGAAAACCATTTATTAGGGTTGCAACGTCCCGGACCCTCCGCATGGGCCAACCCTCTGGTAGATCGGCAGGGGCGATCTCCGCTCGTACTTTCACTTCTCGACCTCAACTAGCAGCGTCGTGATCTCGGCGATGAGCTTGTTGAGGTCCGTGTCGATTTCCTCCAAAGACCTGGGCGCGACGTACTTGTAGAAGTGCCGGGTGAAGGGGATTTCGTATCCGACCTTGGTCCTGGACTCGTCGATCCAAGCGTCGGGGACGTGGGGGAGGACTTCGCGTTCGAAGTAGGCCGTGATGTCCTCGCCCAGCGGGACGTTTTCGGTGTCGCGGAGGTCAGTGTCTGCCTCGGGTGATCCCTTGGGGCCCTTGCAGAAGTCGGCGGTCTCGTCGCGTTCGGAAAGCCCGGACAAGACAGCTTTCAGGACCGGGGCGCCTAGTTTGAGCCCAGCGCCAGCGAGGGCGGGCTTGAGGGTCTTGAGGAAACCTTCACGGTTCTTCCAGAGCTTCGTCTCGTCTTCGCCGAGCCGGGTGAGCGTCTTCTCGATAAGCTGCCGGTCGTCGTCGGACAGCTTCTCGACCGGCTTCTGGGCCAGGACGGCATCTATCCGCTGCGGCGTGCAAGCGAAGTTGAGCTTCAACGGCCGTTCGACCGTGATGTTGGAGTAGCCGAAGTCCTGGTTGTTGAAGATCTTGGAGGTCTCGCCGTCGTCTTCGAACGTGCCGTAAAGCTGAACGATAGCGGCGATGTCGTTGGGGCCGAGCTCCTTGCGCTTGGAGCCGAGGCTCTTGCGCATCTTTTGGAAGAAATCGACACCGTTGATTAGCTGGATCTTTCCGGTGCGTTCCGGGTGTTTCTGCTTCTTGCTGTTGGAGAGGATCCAGATGTAGGTGGCGATGCCGGTGTTGTAGAACATGTCCGTGGGCAGCGCGATGATAGCCTCCACGAAGTCGTTCTCGATCAGGTATTTGCGGATCTCGGACTCGCCCGAGCCGGCGCCGCCGGTGAACAGCGGCGAGCCGTTCAGGACGATGCCGATGCGGGAGCCGCCGTCGTGCGCGGGACGCATCTTGCGGACCAGATGAAGCAGGAACAACAGCGAGCCGTCACTGACACGGGGGAGGCCCGGCCCGAAGCGGCCGTCGAAGCCGTGTAGTTCGTGCTCCTTCTGGATCTGCGGCTGGATCTTCTTCCATTCCACGCCGAAGGGCGGGTTGGAGAGCATGAAGTCGAACTGCTGGCCGATGTTCTGGTCGTTGGCGAGGGTGTCGCCGACCGAGATCTTGGAGATGTCCTGGCCCTTGATAAGCAGGTCCGACTTGCAGATGGCGTAGGACTCGTCGTTGATTTCTTGCCCATAGGCGACGAGGGAGGCGCTGGGGTTGAGTGCGTGCAGGTGCTCCTGCGCGACGGTGAGCATGCCGCCGGTTCCGGCGGTGGGGTCGTATATGGACCGGACGATGCCCTCTTTGGTGAGGACGTCGTCGTCGTAGTTCAGCAGCAGCTGGACCATGAGCTGGATGACTTCGCGCGGGGTGAAGTGCTCACCGGCGGTTTCGTTGGAGGCTTCGGCGAAGCGGCGGATGAGCTCCTCGAACATGAGGCCCATCTCGATGTTGCTGATGGTCTCGGGGTGGAGGTCGATCGCGGCGAAGTCCTTGGTGACGTGGTAGAGCAGGTCCGAGCTGTCCAGCTTCTCGAGTGTCTTGTAGAACTCGAAGCGTTCGAAGATGTCCCGGGTGTTCTCCGAGAATCCCTGGACGTAGTTGAGGATGTTCGCCTTGATGTTGGTGGGGTCATCCAGGAGTTTGGCGAAGTTGAACTTGGAGGTGTTGAAGAAGCTGTGGCCGGAGGCCTTCTGGAGGAAGGTGTCGAGCGGGATGTTGAGGTCCTTCTTGGCCTCTGCTTCCTGCAGGACGGCGTCCTTTGTGGAGTCCAGGACGCAGTCCAAGCGGCGGAGGATGGTGAACGGCAGGATCACCGAGCCGTACTGCGCGGGTTTGTAAGTACCCCGCAGAATATTCGCGATGCTCCACACCAGGTTGGCGTTGTTGTTGCCGGCCACTGCTCCCACTTCCCATGCTGCGGGCAGTGGGGCAGGCGTGCTTCCTTTGATTTGCCGCTGGCGTTCTCCCCATTGCCGTGCAGCCCTATTCGATCACGCACGTACTCGCTTTGCATTGTACTTCTGTCAGTAGTTGCGGCCGCCCTAGGACGCGCGTTAGTAGCTCGCCAAGGTGTCAGAAGACTGTAGAAGATCCAGCCGTATCTCAATTGAGCGTTGAAAAGAGTCCACAACACCACGCAAAAATCCCCCGTTTACCCCATCAGAGGACAAGGCATGGTTCCAGACCCGAACTACAATGGCATGGGTCTGTCGCGAGAGAAGGCTTTTTGCGTTTTTCGACTTGCATCGGATGGGAATAAGCCGGCAGCGTGGCCCCGCAAGAAGAGCTCACGGGCGAACCGGGCGAAGGCCCTAGCTAAGGGTTACTCTTGCTCTTCTTGTTCGACTTGGCTTGGCGGCAGAGGCCTTCGTTGTGCTTCCACGGATTGCCTTCTGCGACCTACCAAGAAAACACTCACAAGCCCGACTAGGTCTACCGTGCCAAGGACGGCACCGGCTACCTCGGCACCGCCACGAATCAGATCGTAGGAAAAATAGCCAAAGACTAGCGCAACCGTCAGAGCGCAGCCTTGCCCAATATAGGCCCGAATGTCGGCGCCTTTGGTTACACGCTGTTCTAAGCTTTGGCGGTGGGCTGCTTGCCGCTCCGCCATTGCGAAAATGCGTTCAGGTGCGCTTGAAAGAACTTCACCGTGCTCACGCATGATGAAGGGAGGTGGAACAGGGCTAGAGAACTGTCCCTGTAAGAGTTCCAACCGTTGTATGACGGTTTCCTTTTTCTCTTCATCGAGCGGAATCCCCTCGAAGACTTTGTCGAGGGGATCATCTTCATCTTGCTGACGCGGGACCACCTTCGCCGCATCAGGATTTAAGTTCTTGGGATGCGGCTCGCTGGGTGACTCGTGGCTCATAGAGCCGTTGTGGCACGGTAGGCGGAAATGAGATCATCCCCTACTGAAGCCCAGTCCTGATATGTAGCCCGTTCGTCAGCTGCCTCAGGCGACGGGCTAGTGTTGTATATGCAAACGCTGTCTCCCATAAAATCAAATACTTGAGCAGCGCCCGAGAGGAAACTCGGCATGCAGAAGAGCAAAGTGGCTCTATTCTTGTCGCTCACACTTACTCGCCATCCCTTAAAACTCATATGCCGGTCCCCAATCTTCGCTGGAAGACGATCGCATGTACATGTAACGCCAACCGTCACTTGTATGTTCCGGATGATAGCACCTTGGGCTTAAGAATGGTCTTGCTGTAGGAGGCTGCGTCTTCGGTGGGCGTCCGCTGCGAAGGCCCAGCAAACGTCTGTTGAAAGGCGGTACGTAGTGTCGGTGCAAGGATTGTTTTCTTCAGCGTTCAAGTAGCTGCAGCTCATATCGATACTCCAAACAGCGAAGTCGATGCCAACTGCAGGGGATCTATGGGTGCAGGGGCCGGGTCTAGTCGTGGTTGGCTTCGCAGATGCCGTCCTCAGCCGGTCACGGCGTCGGCGTCCAAGACGGCGAGCGTCAGGGTCACCGCCGCGGCCACGTTGCCGGCGGCCCCGGCCACCCACACCTGAGCGTGTTCGGCCCCGGTGCTCCGCGTCCTCCAGCACAGTCATATACGGATGATCGGCAGCGAAGTGTCCCGCCCGGAGGTAGGCCTCGCGGGTGGTGCGCCGGACCTCTGGAAAGTCCGCCGGCACCCCCGCCGGAGCGCGACAGTCAGCGGCAGGGTGATATTCACAAGGAGGCCCCTGAAGCAGCAGTCCGCTCCACGTAGTGGCCCAGCTGTGCCAAATCCGGCTGTGACGACGGGTCGCCCACGGCATCGGCCCCACGGCATTGGCCACAGCCAAAGCCCGCGTGTAGTCCAGACCGCTCCGCAGCGCCAGGACCAGAGCGGCGCAGAACGCGTCACCCGCACCCACCGTGTTCGCCACCTCCACCGCAACAGACGGAGCCTCGGCCACCTTCCGGCCGTGCTCGAACATCGACGACCCGTCCTTGCCGTACGTCACGGCCACCAGCTTTGCCTCCGCAAAGCCGGGGATCAGGGCGTACTCGCTCTCATTGACGATCACCAGGTCGCACCGCTGCAGCAGCTCCGCCGGCAGATCCACCGCCGGCGGCGCGTTCAGCACAAAGAAACCCTGCGCCTTCCGTGAAGCCTCCAGCACCACGGGCAGGCCGACCTCCAGCTGGCACAGCACCGTCGGTGGGGATCATGGAGCCGGGGGTGAGGAGGCCGTTGCGGATGGCTTCGGCGATCCGCGAGTACACGGCGACGCGGAGGGGCGCGCCGGGCTGGGCGGCCACCGGCTGGGACAGGAACCGGACGGCGTCCTGGTACACGTTATGTCTCGCTTCTTGTGTGGTGGGTTCGGGGTCTCCAGCCTAGTTGAGCGTCGGACGTGTTTGTTGGACAAAGGCTCATTCACGGGCAGACATCGGGAGATTGACAGCCAGGCCAAGCCCGGCATGGAAGGAAGGCCGACGGCGGGACGCACGTGCCGCCGTCGTGCCGCCTACCCTGCCTGCTGGTCACTGCCCGGGTAACCGGAAATTCATCAAGGGATATTTCCCCCTATCTAGCCGGGCCTCGTCTGCGGAAGATTACCCCCATGAAAAAACTCTTGCTCGCCAGTCTCGCCGCACTTCACAACAGGTAGTACCGGTCCAAAAGACAGGTACGGGCCAACGGTGACCATGGTTTTGCCTGGTTTATAGACTCCGCTCACGCCGTATTTTCGGCCAGCCGTCAGAGGGTGGCTTCCGATGTCCGCACGCTCCACAACAGAATTCGCTCTTCAAGCAGGGGGAAACGTGATGCAGCTACTCAATACAGGGTCCCGGCGCTACCAAGGACCACGTTCGTTCGCTGCACGCCTTCGCGGCCGGCGGGCGGGCATCCTCGGTACAATCCTGGCGGCCCTCGTGATGGTCGGCCCTGTCCCTGCAAACGCTGCAGCCACGGTGACTGCCACGATCCCGGTCGGTTCAAGCCCCAGGGAGGTTGCGTTCACCCCGGACGGGTCGAAAGCCTACGTCACCAACTGGGAAGCCGGCACGGTGTCGGTCATCGATGTCGTCTCGGACACGGTAACTTCCACAAGCCCGGTCGGGGTGTCTCCCATCGATCTGGCGATCGCCCCGGACATGTCGATCGCCTACGTCACCAGCGGGGATTCCGACATGGTGTCGGTCATCGATGTCGCGTCGGGCACGGTGGCTTCCGCGATCCCGGTCGGGGCGGCTCCGTTCGCCGTTGCGTTTGCCCCCGACGGGGCGACGGCCTATGTCACCAGCGGCGGCAGCGGTTCAGGCACGGTGTCGGTCATCGATGTGGCCTCGGGCACGGTGGCTTCCACGATCCCGGTGGGGCCGCTTCCGAATGCCGTTGCGTTCGCCCCGGACGGGTCCAAGGCCTACGTCAGCAACGGGCAGGACTCCAACATGGTGTCGGTCATAGACGTCGCCTCGGGCACGATGACTTCCACGATCCCGGTCGGGTCATCTCCCACGGGCGTGGCGTTCACCCCGGACGGGTCAAAAGCCTACGTCGCCAACAACGAGGGCGACTCAGTGTCCGTCATCGAGGTGGCATCGGGTACGGTGACCTCCACCATCCCGGTCGGGTTTGCCCCGGACAGTGTTGCGATCGCCCCGAACGGGTCAGCGGCCTACGTCACCAACTCCGCGGCCGACACGGTGTCGGTCGTCGACGTCGCGTCCGGTACGGTGACCTCCACCATCCCGGCCGGGACCCATCCGACCGGTGTTGCCGTCTCCCCGGACGGGTCGGCTGCCTACGTCGTCAACACCGTTTCCAACACGGTATCGGTCATCACCGTGGACGCAGCACCGCCGGTGTTCACCGCGGCCACACCGCCCACCAAGGCGAACACGCGGGCCGCCTACAGCTACACGTTCGCCGCCACGGCTGCCCCGGCGCCGACCTTCCATGTGTCCTCCGGTGCACTGCCTGCAGGCCTCAGCCTGGACGGCGCCACAGGAGTCCTGTCCGGAACCCCGACGAAGGCCGGCAAGTTCACATTCAGGGTCACCGCCTCCAACGGGGTCAGCCCCCACGCAGTCACGGACCGCATCACAATCACCGTGACCAAGGCGAAGGCCCGCTGAGCCAACACGCCACGGTCGGTCGAGCACGCCCATAGGGCTGGCGGGCGGACGCCCGTTATGGAAGGAAGGACGACGGCGGGACGCAAGTGCCGCCGTCGTTCCTCCTGCCCTGCCTGCTGGCCACAGCCCGGGTGACCGGGAAAATATCAAGGGGCTTTCCCCCTATCCAGCCGGGCCACGCGCGCGGAAGATAAGCCCATGAAAAAGCCTGTGCTGGCGAGCTTCGCCGCCCTTCTCCTGGTTATTGGCTCCTTTCTGGGCGGTGTGGTCCCCGGCAATGCCGCGGCCGACCCTGCCATCACTGCAGGGCAGATCCTGGTCAAATTCCGCGACAATGCCGCCGCCGCGGGCGCCCTCCGATCGCACGGGCTTACCGACGGGCCCGACGTCGGCAGCACCGGCGCGCACCTGATCACCGTGCCGGCAGGGAAGGAGCTGCAGCTGGTCGAAGCGCTGGGCCGGAACCCCGCGGTGGAATACGCCGAACCGGACTATGTGGTCACTCCGGCTTCGAACGACACCTACTTCCCCAGCCAGTACGCCCTGCAAAACACAGGCCAGTCATTCACGAACACCGCCGGTACCCTGACCGTTCCTGCGGGCAAACCTGACGCCGACGTGGACGCGGTGGAAGCCTGGACCGTCACCACAGGTACCGGGATCCGGGTGGCTGTCCTCGACTCCGGCGTCGCGATGGACAACCCCGACATCAACCCGAAGGTCGTGGCGCGGACCAACTTCACCACGTCCAGGAGCAACGACGACAACTACGGCCACGGAACCCACGTCGCAGGAATCGTTGCCGCCACCGCCAACAACGGCATGGGTGTGGCCGGCGTGTGCCCGGGATGCAGCATCCTGGCCGGGAAAATTCTCAGCGACACGGGGATGGGATCAAGCTCAGGCCTGGCGAACGGCATCAACTGGGCCGTCAAGAACGGCGCGAAGGTCATAAACATGAGCCTCGCGGTCGGCGCGTCAACCACCCTGGAAACTGCGGTCAATAATGCCTGGAACGCGGGTGTGGTGCTGGTTGCCGCGGCCGGCAACGGTGGGAACACCTCCATGAATTACCCGGCCGCGTACGCCAATGTCATTGCCGTGGGCGCAACCGACAACAACGACACGAAGGCGACATTCTCCACCTATGGCACGTGGGTGGACGTGGCAGCGCCGGGGGTCAGCGTCTACTCCACTTTCCCCAACCACAAGTTCACGCTCGCCAGGGAGTACAACCGTTCCCAGGGGTACGACATCGGCAGCGGCACGTCGATGGCCTCACCGGTTGTTGCCGCAGTTGCCGCGCTCGCCCGCAGTGCGAACCCCGGCGGCACCACCTCGGACATCCGCGCCAAGGTCGAATCCACCACCGACGCGGCTGGCGACATCGGGAAGGACTGGGCCCATGGCCGGGTTAACGCCTGCAGAGCGGTCGGGGCGCTAGGTTGTTGACCCTTCCGGCGGCGAGGAGCCCGTTGTAGGGTCGTGGCGTGATCGTCCCCGATATCTCCCAGAACGCTGTGGCGGTGGCCGATCACTATGACGAGCTCGATCCCGTCTATCGCCGGGTGTGGGGGGAGCATGTCCATCACGGCCTCTGGGTGACCGGCCATGAGACACCCGGCGAGGCCGTCGAGGCGCTGGTCGATACAGTTGGCGATCGCCTGGGGCTGATGCCGGGCCAGGCGTGCATCGACATCGGCTGCGGTTACGGCTCCACAGCGAGGCGGCTCGCAGTGACACGAGGTGTCCGGGTCACCGGCTTCACGCTGTCCGCTGAGCAGGCCCGCTACGCCGCCACGCATGGTGTACCGGACGTGGACATCCAGGTCCGCGACTGGCTCGCCAACGGCCTTGACGACGCCTCGGCCGATGCGGCCTGGGCCATCGAGTCGAGCGAGCACATGGTCGATAAACCCAGGTTCTTCGCCGAGGCGCACCGCGTGCTGTCACCCGGCGCCCGCTTCGTCATCTGCGCGTGGCTCGCCGAGACCGGTGCCAGCGGGTGGAAGGTCCGTCACCTGCTGGAGCCGATCTGCCGGGAAGGGCGCCTGCCCTCGATGGGCACGCGCGAGGAGTATGAGGCGATGGCAAGGGCGGCGGCCTTTGCGGTCACCGGCTATGAGGACGTCAGCCGCCGCGTCGCCCGGACCTGGCCGATCTGCGCCGGCCGGCTCGTAAAGGCGTTGATCACCGACCGCGAGACACGCCGCCTCGCCCTGAGCGCACGCAACCGCAACTCGTTCCTGGGCATTCCCCGCCTGATCCTGGCCTACCGCACCGGTGCAATGCGCTACGGCATATTCACGCTCTCAAAGGCGGGGGATAGCGGGCCGTAGCCCGCACGCCAACTGCCTCAGGACAGCGGCTGCCGTTCGCCCACGCTGACGGGGGACGACGGCGGCAGGTACTCACGCCGTCGTCGTTCCATCCGCCGCTGCTGGCCCGGAGACGGGATCCTGGCACGTTTGGCTCGGTTGCACCTGGCGCAGGCCGCCACGAAGTTCTGCAGACTGGTGGAACCGCCCTTGGACCACGGGTAAAAGTGGTCGCCGTGCTCAGCCGGGCGGCCGCAGCGACGCCCAAACCCGGCTTCCAGCTCGCATAGCCCGCCAGCGCGGGCCATCCCTTCGCGGCGCTGCTGGCGGGTGAAGCGCCGCACGGGATCCCGGCGTCGTAGGTCCCGGCTGCTGATGATGGCGGCCGTAATGCCAAGAACGACGGCGGCCACGCCGGGGACAGTGACCGCGGCGACGACGCCGTCGAACAAGCTGCGCAACACCCCGGCGGCGGAGGACGCTCCCGCTCCCGCAGCCGGAGCTGCCTTCGACATGAGCGCTGACATCACCGCGACAGCGAGCCAAACCATCACCGCTGAATACGCCAGGCGAAGCCCCTGCCGGGTCCAATAGATGCGGCTGAGTTCCGGCATAGATCCCCCTGTTTTGTTCGCCGGAAGCCCCCGATCCCGGTCGTCCAGGAAATCGTATAGGCCGGGTGGGGGCGGATGTCCCAGGTTTTACCGAGTTTTTGCTGAACTTCCCGAATCAGGGGCCGCCGCCGCCTCAGGGACTAGCGGCGCTGGGCGATCAGGACCAGAGCGCCGGACGCCAGCACGCCGGCGAGGGCGAAGACGAGCATGCCCGTGAACGAACCACCGGCCGATTGGATCAATGCCCCGCTGACAATCGGACCGATGGAGAAGCCGGTGCCGATCATGAGGTTGGTGGTGTTCATCAGGTGTGCGCCGCTGGAAAGCGAGGACAACGTGGACAGCAGGTACGGCAGGATGAAGGTCCAGGCGAACTTGAAGATCACAGCGGCGACGGCGAATTGGATCAGGGCCGGTGAACCGAAAAGAAGCACGATGCTAAGGGCCATGCCTGCGTAACCTGCCGCCAGGTAAAGCTTCCGGCGCGGCGTCTCACCAAGTGCGGTGGCAACAAGGGCTGACAGGATGCCGCCGACGGTAGCAAGGGAAAGGACAAGGCTGCTGGCGGAAAGGTCGATGCCGGAAGCGGCCGAGATCTGGGCAATGAAAGACCAGACACCGCCGAGCGCGATGTAGAAGAGGAGGACAGCGGCCATTCCCGCGGCCGCTTTGAGCACCGGGACGCGGTTCGCTGCCTGCCCTGGGGCGGGTGCGGCGGCGGTCCGCAGCACCTCGCCGTCGATGCGGTTGACAACCAGGAGGCACAGCACGGCAAGTCCGGCGAGTGTCCAGTAGATCGCTGAAACTGCCGCCCCCGCGAACAGGGAGGGGAAGACGGCAAGAATCAGTGCTCCCATGGCCAGCTGGAAAACGACGAATATTCCAAAGGCGCGGCTGGGGTTGGCGGTTTTGCCACTAAGGGTCAAGATGATCACGGTGATGGAGCCGGCCGCGAGGCTGGTCACCACCCGGGCGATCATCAACAGGCCGAAATCGTCCACAAAGCCGGAAACCACGTTGCCGGCAATGACCACCGCGGTGAAGATATAGCTCGCCGTCCTCAGGTTCAGCCGCCGGAGCCAGAGATAGGCCGGCACGGTGGCCAGGCTGAAGGCGCCGAGCTCCAGGGAGAAGAGTGTCCCCACCTGGACTGGTGTAAGGCCGAACTGCTCGATCAGTTTGCCTGCGATCACCGGGGCAATCAGCAGGACGGTGTACAGGACTGCGCTGAAAACGGCGATATAGGTGTACGTCCCCTTATCTGGGGAGACGGCTGCCCGGGCAGCTTGTGCGGTGGTGGCCATGATGTTTGTCTTTCGGGCAGGACGAAGCGGCGAAGGCCGCCGTCGGCGGGAATTGGGTGTTGGTGAGCCCCTGCCGGGCACACACGGAGCAGGGGTTATGCGGAAGCCGTCAGGCGCGCTGCGCTGCGCGTCCTTCGGCCGGGGCTGCGGGGTCCGTTGTTTCTGCATCGAAGACCTTGCGGCCTGCGAACCAGGTCTGGCGGGTTTTGATGTGCGCGATTTGTTCGGTGTCGATCTCGTACGGATTGGCACTCAGGACGATGAAATCCGCCGACTTTCCCGGGACCAGGGAGCCGGTGACATCGTCCAGGCCCATCGCCTGTGCCGAGTTGGTGGTGTACACCCGGATGGCTTCCGGGAGTGAAATGGCCTGTTCGGGCCAGAGCGTGCCAGGGAATTGCCCTGTTGGGTCCTGCCGGGTTACCAAGCCGTAGATTCCTTCCCACGCATTCGGAGACACGCTGACTGGCCAGTCCGAGCCGCCGGCGATGCGGGCCCCGGCGTCCAGCAGGGAGCGGTTGGGCTGCATTTTCGACGCCCTCTCCGCCGGGAGCACCGTGGCAATGGCCTCGGAGATGACACCGGGGAACCACAACGACGGGGAGATGTCGGCGGTGACATCGAGTTCGGCAAACCGGGGGATGTCCTGTTCCTGGACAAACTGGCCGTGGGCGATGTGGTACTTCGGCATGATGTGTCCGGCTGAGCGGACCTTCGCCACGGTGTCGAGCACCAGCCGGACCGACGCGTCGCCCGTGCAGTGGATCTTGGCGGAAATACCACGCTCCGCCGTGCCCATCAGCCAGCGCTCCAGCTCTGCTGCAGGCATGGTGGTGCCCCCGCAGTGGCACTCCGGGAAGCCGACATCCGGCAAATAGGGTTCGATGAACGCCGCAGTCCCCGCCGGGGGCACCCCGTCAAGGAAGATCTTGATGAAGTCCGGCCGGTGGTGCCGGGACCGTGTCTCTTCGCGATGGGCGATGATGCCCTCGCCGAGCGGCGTGGTGCCGAAAATAAAATCATTGGCTTGCATGGACGTCACCACCCAGGCAGCGAGTTCACCGGTTTCGTCGAGCTCTTTCAGCGCCTGCAACATCTGGAGTGAGGATGCCGCATCCTGGAATCCCGTCACGCCGTAGGAATGGAGGATCTCGATGCCGCGCGCTGCGGCCCGGGAGAGGTCCTGGGTGGACCGCGGCTGCACCCGCGCCAGCGTCTGTTCCGCCAGGACGCCACCGGCCTCGATGAGGACACCGGTGGCACGCCCCGAAGCATCCCGCATTATCTGGCCACCCTCGGGATCCGGAGTGTGCTGGCCGATTCCGGCCAGTTCCAGGCCCCGGGAATTCACCCACCTGTTGTGCTTGCTGTCGTCTTTCAAGATGGCAGGCCGTCCGCCGGTTGCGGCATCAAAACGGAGGAGCGTTTCCACGGAGTTGAGTTCGGCCAGGAGTCCGGAACCCCAGCTTCCACCGACCACCCACTCGTCGTGGCCCAGGCTCCCTGCATACTCTGCGACGGCGGTGAGGAGGTCATCGAGCGACTTGGTGGGCGCCTCGTTGCATTCGAACAAGTCCATCTGCCCTGCCAGCATGTGGTGATTGTGGACGTCAAGCAGCCCGGGCATGACGTAGGCGCCGCCGAGGTTGATGATCTCAGTGCCCGGCCCCGCCGCGGCCTCGGCCAACAATCCGACGGCGTGGACCTTCCCGGCCTTGACCGCAAGTGATGTGACGCGGGGGAGTTCATCGTGCAGGGTGTCAATGACGCCGTTGATCAGAAGAAGGTCAGCTGTGTTGTCCATAATCCCAGTCCCTGAAGGTGCTTTGGACCACAACACTAAGTTGCCGCGCTACTGGTTGCTTGACTCTCCGTGCACGGCATTTGCAAATCCCGGCAGGCCGCCGTCCCAGCCTGGTCTTAGGGCCGGACGGGGGTGGCCGCCTCTTTTCCCAGCACCGTTGTCCAGGGGCGGGCGGTCCAGGACGTCACTACGCCAGCTTTGACGTAGGGATCGGCGGCTGCAAAGGCCTTTGCCGCCTCGAGTGCGTTCTCGCCGGTGAAGATCAGCAACCCGGTGAAGGGTCCGTCACCAACGGCCCCGCCCAACAGAAGCTCGGCCCGTTCCACTGCTTCCCAGCCCGCCTTGAGGTGGGCTGAACGATATTGTCCGCGGGTCTGAAGGTAGTTGTCCTCGTAGGTGTATTCGAGCACGGCGTGCATGTGGTTCCGTCCATTTCGTTGAGTGGTTTCGCTCGTTGTAGAAGTAGCGTACCCACCTGCGTCCCTGCCAAGCAGCGGCTGGAAGGGCAGCGGTGGGTCAGCGCCGCAGGCCGGCCGTCACCGCAGCCAAGTCCGTCATGGCGTGGACGGCGTCCTCATCTGCGAGCACGTTGTCGTGGCAGAGGGAACGCCAGGTCCAGAAGGACACCGCGTGGGCGACGACGGCGCGCAGCCTGGCGCTGCCTGGCTCCGGAAATGCCTCCAGGAGGCGGTCACGGAAGAACGTGTCGCGCTCCCGGAGGCCTGTGCGGTGCTTTTCCGGAAGGGCGGCCCAATCGCCGTAGATGTTCCTGAGCATTGGCTCGCCGTCGCGGTAGAACCGGTACAGGTCTGTGAGTCCGGCATGGAGGCGTTGGAGGGGGTCCGGGTGCTCACACCACGCCGAAGGATCTGGCAGCTGCTGTTGTGAAAGCCAGTGCGAGGAGCAGGCGGAGAACAGCGCTTCCTCGTCGGCGAAATGACGGTAGACCGTCAGCCGGGTGACCTGGGCCTGCTCGGCGATGCCCGCAATGGTGGTCCGGGCAGGGCCGACTGACCCGTGGAGCGCCACCGCCGCGTCCACGATGCGCTGCCGGGTGGTGTCCACCTGCTCGGCACGCTTGTTCATCTGGTACTTGCGCGCTTTGGCTGAACGCTGCTGTTCACTCAAAGTATTGACACCGGTCCTGCGTGGGCTGACAATTCGATATACACAACTGTATATCGAAATGGAAAGGGATGGATGCCATGGGCGCTGAGGAGGCTCCGCGGCTGACAGTCGTGCAGCCTGGGGAGGGACGCCAGGGCAGTCTCGGAAGTATCGGGGTTGTCTTCAAACTGTTCGGTGAACACACCAACGAGCAGATCTCCATCGTGGAACACCCGTTTCCGGTGGGGGCCTTGGTTCCAGTGCATATGCACAGCCGGGAGGACGAATACTCAATCGTCCTGGAAGGCGAGATCGGATTCCGGTCCGGTGAGCGCGAGGCAGTGCTGGGTGCCGGGGGCTACATCACCAAACCGCGCGGCGAACTGCACACCATGTGGAATGCGGGGAAAGTTCCGGCGCGGATGATCGAAGTCATCAGCCCGGCCGGGTTCGAGCATTTCTTCTGGGGACTGGCCGACCAGCTTGAAGCCGGTGGACCGCCGGACCCTGAAGCCATCGGCAAACTGGCCGCAGAATACGGCCTCCAGTTCGGCGAGGCGCCATGGCTGCCGGACATCATCGCCCGGTACGGGCTAAATCCACCGATGGGCTGACGGGAAGGCCATGGGCCTCCAGGTTCCCCTTTACCGAAGGGGACGGCGACGTGGCCCCGCCGCGCAGAAGCCGGGCGCGCCGCTGGCCGGAATGGCCGCCGTCGTACTTCTGCTGCACGTGGTGGGCTGGGGAGTGCTGGTGCTGGGCGTCGTCCCGCAGAACCTCCTCCTGGGCTCGAGCCAGGTCTTCGGACTGGGGATCGGGCTAGGTGCCTACCTGCTGGGCATGCGCCACGCCTTCGACGTGGACCACATCGCCGCGATCGACGGCACCACCCGAAAGCTCATGGGTGAGGGCCTTCGGCCCGTCTCCGTCGGTTTCTGGTTCTCCCTTGGCCACTCCAGCATCGTCCTTGGCCTCTGCCTGCTGCTGGCTGCGGGAGCCCGCAGCCTGGGAAACCAGCTCGGAGATGGCGCCTCGTGGTGGCGGGAGGTCCTGGGACCAGTGGGCGCCACCATCTCAGGATTGTTCCTTTACCTCCTGGCCTTCCTCAACCTTGCCCTGCTGGTCCGCGTCGCCAAGGACTTCCGGCTGCGGGCGGGGCAGCCGGGATTGGGGACGACTGTCGAGGTTCCGGGCCTTCTGGTCCGCCTGCTGCGCCCGGTCCTTCGCAGCATCACCCGGCCCGCCCAGATGTATTGGGTGGGGCTGCTGTTCGGCCTGGGATTCGATACGGCCACCGAGGTGGCGCTGCTGGTTGTGGCCGGGGGAGCGGCGGCGGTGGAACTTCCCTGGTACGCCGTCCTCACCCTGCCCGTCCTCTTCGCGGCGGGCATGAGCCTGTTTGACAGCCTGGATGGGTGGTTCATGGATGCGGCCTACGGTTGGGCGTTCGAGCATCCGCGCCGGAGGCTGCTGTACAACCTGCTGTTGACCGGGCTCTCGGCCACCGTGGCGCTGGGTGTGGGGACCGTGGAACTGCTGTCCGTGGTTACGGCGAATACGGGAGCGGTTTCCGGGGTCTTTGCGGCCATCGGCGGCATCGATCTGACGGGGCTTGGCTACGCGTTGGTTGGCTTGTTTGTTCTCGCCTGGCTGGCCGGGGTCTTCATCTGGAGGTTCCGGGGCGGCTCGCCCACTGCTGCCAGCCTGGAGGAGTGAGCCGCCTTTTGGTTCCCGTTTGCCTCAGCCTTCCGGCAGGAGGTTGGCCGCCAAGGTGCGGGCCATGAATCGTCCGAAATGTTCGGCACTCCAGCCGCGCTTGAGGACCAGGGTTTCGTAGAGCTCGGCCGAGGTGCTCATGAAGAAGACGTCGGCCACCTCCTCCGCCGTCAGGCCCGGCCGCAGGAATCCCCTTCCGAGCACCTGGCGCGCGTTGTGCAGCATCCGTTGGTACCGCCCGTCATCCACGTCGCGCAGGAGCGCGGCCATGTCCTGGTCCCCGCTCGCCGCGGCGTCCCGGATGAGGAGGTAGACGGGGAGCCCAGCGGGCTCACCTCGGAAATGAAGCGGCCGAACTGCTCCATGAGTTCGCGGGGATCGGTGACCGTGGCCTGGGCGCGGTCCGACCGCTCTTCCGCCGGCGGGCCGCCGGCGCCCAGCAGGCTCTGTTCGTAGATGGCACGCACCAGCCCAGGCTTTCCGCCGAACCCCTTGTATACGGACTCCTTGGAGACGCCGGCCGCGTGGGCGATGGCGGCGATGGTGGTCCGGCCGTAGCCGTGGGCCAGGAACAGCGCGCGGGACTGGGCCAGCACCCGTTTCCTGGCTTCCCCGGCAGCCTCCTGCCGGCGCCGGGCGTCGTAGCTGCGGGGGCGGGGTGGCGCACCATTGACCGCGGGTCCCATCGGGCTTAAGCTCCTTGTATCAGTTAGATACATCTGACTGTATCAAATTCAGCGTACCAGCCTCTCCGCCTCCCGCGACGGAACCTAAGGAGCAGATCATGGACGCTTCAGGAATCGGGCGCGTCCCCGAAGGCCCGGTCCGGCGCATGCTGGCCGCGGCCAACCGCCATGACCTCGAGGCCATGGTGTCCCAGTTCGCGGAGGACTACCGGAACACCACCCCCGTCCACCCGGCCCGCAGCTTCACGGGCTCCGCGCAGGTCCGGAAGAACTGGACGGCGCTCTTTGCCGGCCTGCCGGACCTCACCCTGACGGTCCATGACGCGGCCACCGGACCGGACGGCAAGGTCTGGATGGAATGGAGCAACCGCGGCACCCGGCCGGACGGATCCGTGCAGCGCGCCGCAGGGGTGGCCATCTTCACCCTCCGCGACGACAAAATTGCCGCGGCCCAGTTCTACCTCGAACCCGTGGACCAGGACTCCGGCGACGTGAACGAAGCCGTCCGGGAGGCAGTCCATGGTGCGGCCGGAGGTGACCGGTCATGATCCTGGTGGTCGGCGGCACCGGCCGCCTCGGCCGCGCCGTGGTTCCCCTGCTCGTTGCCGCAGGGCAACAGGTCCGCATCATGGCCCGGGGCAAGTCCCAGCCCTTCCCGCAAAAGATGGGCGACGGCGTCGAACTCCTCCGCGGGGACCTCGGCTCTGACGCGGACTGCAGGCAAGCGGTGGCTGGCTGCAGTGAGGTGGTGTTCGCGGCGTCGGGGTTCGGGATCAAGGACTCCAGCCCGCGTGCAGTCGACCGTGACGGCGCCATCCGGCTGGTCCGCGCGGCGGCCGCGGCCGGAGTGCGGCACGTGGTGATGATGTCCATGCCCGGCGCTGCCGCGGACGGGCCCATTGATTTCCTGCGCTGCAAAGCCGCGGCCGAGGGCGCCGTGCGCTCGTCGGGCATGGACTGGACGATCGTCCGGATCGGCGCCCTCCTGGAACAGCGGCTGGAGATCATGACGGCGCCGCTTGAGTCGAAGGGCAAGGTGCCCGTGTTCGGCTCGGGGTCCGCCCCGGTGACCTATACCTCGGTCCGGGACGCGGCCGCCGTCGTGGTCCGTGCCCTCCGCGACCCGGCGCTGCGGAACCGCGTCATCGAATGGGGCTCGCAGACGCTCACCGCAAATGAGGTGGCGGAGGCTCTGCTTGCCCGGGCCGGCCGTGGATCAATCCAGCGGGTTCCGGCCGCCGCCGTCCGGCTGCTGTCCGTGGCGGCCAGGCCGTTTTCACCGTTCCTTGCCCGGGTGGCGGGTGCCGCGGCCTGGGAGGAATCGGGGGCGGCGGCGTTCGAGTTTGGTCCAGCGCGGGCCGAGTTTCCCGACATCCCGGTCACCGGGCTGCAGCAGGTCCTCGAGGCGTCCGGCGCTCCGGGATCTCTGGCCTAGCCGCGTGCAACAATGGCGCCATGACCCATGAGCAGCATGAATCCGCCGCGCCGGAACCGGACCGCGCCGCCCACCCCGCATTCGAAGCCGCCTACCAGGCCGCCCAAAAGAGCCTGGCCGAGGGCGGGATCCCCATCGGGGCGGCGCTCGCCCGGGACGGCGTGCTGGTTGCCAGCGGGCATAACGAGCGGGTCCAGAACGCCGATCCGATCGCGCACGGGGAGATGTCCGCGCTGCGCGCCGCCGGCCGGCAGAGGAGCTACCGGGACACCACGCTCTACACCACGCTGGCACCCTGTGCCATGTGCGCGGGAACCATCATCCAGTTCAAGATCCCCCGAGTGGTGGTGGGGGAGGCACAAACGTTCGACGGCGAACTGGGGCTTTTGCGGTCACGCGGGGTTGAGGTGGTGGTCCTGGACGATCAGCGCTGCGTGGAGATGATGCGCACCTTCCAGTCCGGCCACCCGGAGCTGTGGGCCGAGGACATCGCGGAGTAGGGGTGCGGGGCAGCTGGTTAGCTGCCCGGGGAGATCGTGTGAAGTCCTGCTCGGGTTGCTGCCCCCAGCAGTTCCTTGTCGACGGCGATCAACCGGTCTGCTTCAAGCCTGATCGCAGCCGCGAGGTGGATCGCGTCCGCGCTGCGCAATTTACCTGGCAGTGCGGCCGCGTACAGGAGGTCTGAACGCGTCAGGTCCACGAGGTTGATTCCGGTCAACACCGCGTTGACCAGTTCCGGCGGCAGGCCGCGGCGGTTGGCGGCGCAGTGCAACTCCGTGTGAAGGAGCATCGAAGCAACAAGTCGGTCACCCCGCTGCGCCGCCGTTGCAAGAAACTCCGCAGTGGGACCGGACTCAGGTTCCTCGACCACCAGTTTCAGGGCCGCCGACGTGTCGACGTACAGAATCACCGGTCGCCGCGGAGGTCGGCGATTATGTCGGCCGTGCCCACATCAGACGTCACGCGTTGGAGCAACTGGAAGTCGACCGGGCTTTCCGCGGCCTGCCGCACGCTGCCGGACAGGAGCAGACGCTCGAAGGGTGAGGCTGCAGGCGGGATAAGGGTGGCGGCAACTTCGCCGTTATTCGTGACATCGATGGTTTCGCCGTTTTTCACCCGCTCCAGGATTTTGCTGCTTTGATTCCGTAGCTCGCGGTGGGGGATTGTTGTCATGGCACACCTCCGTAGCAATCGTAGCATTCGCTTCGAAGCCTAGGACTCAACGACTGACCGCAGCCACCTCAACCTGTACCCCTGCGTCCCGGAACTTCTGCACCTGGGCGGGGTCGGCGCCGTCGTCCGTCACCAAAGTCCATGGCAGCGCCAGCCGCACCCAGGCGTGGAAGGGGCGCAGCCCCAGCTTGGAGGAGTCGGCCAAAACATAGACTTCCCGGCCGCGCCGGGCCATGAGCTCCTTGAGCCGGGTCTGGGCATGGTCGGCTTCGCAGATGCCGTCCTCGGCCGTGACGGCGTCGGCGCCCAGGAACACGCGGTCAAAGCTCATCCGCTCCAGCGCCGCCTCCGCCAGCGGACCCACAAAACTCTGCGAAAGGCTGCGCAGCCGGCCGCCCAGGCAGTCCACCTCGATGCCCTCGGACTCGGCCAGTTCCTGCATGGTGTTGATGCCCGGCGTGGTGACCGCGAGCTTCCCGAACCCGCGCAGTTCGTGGGCCAGGGCACCCACGGTGGAGCCGGCGTCGAGCAGGATGTTTTCCCCGGGCCGGATCACGGCCGCCGCCCAGCGGGCGATGGCGTGTTTCTGCTCGAACGCCTCGCCGGTGCGTTGCCGCAGCGACGCCTCGGGGTGGGCGCCCAGTGCCATGGCACCGCCGTAGGTGCGGGCCAGCCGGCCCTGTCCGTTCAGCAGCGCCAGGTCGCGGCGGATGGTGGAGGCTGTCACCTGGAACCGGGCGGAGAGTTCCTCCACGGAGGCCAGGCCGGTGGTCACGGCAAGGTGGTAGATCTCCTCGCGCCGCGCGTTTGCGCTGAGCATTCCCGGTCTCCTCCCGTGGGCATGGCGGTGGCAGTGCTAACCATGCTAGTTCCGGCTCCGGCAAGTTCCGCAGCCAGGAGCCGGCAAAACGGCCGGTCAGCAATATTACGCTGACCGGCCGATTCTTCCGTGCGGCTAGGGGGCCTCGTCGCGCGACGGCGCCAGGTCAACTGCCTGCCGCAGTGCCTCCAGCAGCGACTCATGGTCCGCGATGTTCTTGCCCGCGATGTCGAACGCCGTGCCGTGGTCCACGGACGTGCGCACCACGGGCAGGCCCACCGTGATGTTCACGCCGTTCTCCAGGCCCAAAACCTTGACGGGGCCGTGGCCCTGGTCGTGGTACTGGGCCACCACCAGGTCGAAGTCGCCGCGGCCGGCCAGGAAGAAAAGGGTGTCCGCCGGGAGCGGGCCAAAGGCGTCGATCCCGTCCGCCTGGGCCTTCTCGATGCCCGGCTGGATCTTCTCCGCCTCCTCGCCGTAGCCGAACAGCCCGTTCTCGCCCGCGTGCGGGTTGATGGCGCACACGGCGATCCGCGGGTTCTCGATGCCGGACGCGCGCAGCAGTTCATAGCCCCGCTTGATGGTCCGGTACACCAGGTCGCCGTTGATCTTGGCGATCGCATCGATCAGGCCGATGTGGGTGGTCACGTGGATGACGCGCATCTTGGGCGCCGTCAGCATCATGGACACTTCCTCGGTGCCGGTCAGTTCGGCAAGGAGTTCGGTGTGGCCGGGGAACTTGTGCCCGGCCGCGTGCAGCGCCGCCTTGTTCAGCGGCCCGGTGCAGATGGCGTCCACCTGCCGGTCCATGGCCAGCTGGACTGCCTTCTCGATAAAGAGGTAGGACCCGTGTCCGGCGGCGGCGGAGAGCTCGCCCCAGGCAAGGTCCTCCGGGATGCAGTCGATGTCCAGCACGTCGATGGTGCCTTCCTCGAACAAAGCCTCGGACGGCTCCAGGACCGGGCGCAGGGTCAGCGGGCTGGCGACGATGTCCGCTGCCAGCCGCATCCGGCGGAGGTCGCCGATGACCAGCATCCGCGCCTTTGACCGAAGCTCCGCGTCGGCAAGCGCTTTGACGATGATTTCCGGGCCAATGCCGGCCGCATCGCCCATGGTGATGGCAACAATCGGGCGTCCCATTATTTGATACTCATTTCAGTCGTGGTGGCAGTAAGGAAGTTGGTGGTCCGGGCCAGGGTCCCGGCGTCGCCGAAGGCGCCGGCCTTGGTGACCAGCAGGGGAAGTGACCCGGGAAGCAGGCTCATCACGACGCCGGGCTCAATCTCTCCGAGGACGGTGAAGCTGCCGGCGCCGAGGGCTTTCAGGACCGCCGTGGCCGTCTCCCCGCCGGTGAGGACCAGGGCGTCGCAGTGCCCGATGCCCGACGCGGTGGCACGGGCCAGGGCCGCCGCCACAACAAGTGCCTGCGACTTGTCCACGGCGCCCATGGGGTCCGGGGTCAGCACCACGTTTGTCCGCGCCATCGCCTGGGCAACCAGGCGCGGAACCGCGGTGCCGTCCAGGGTGGCGTGCTCCAGGGTGATGTGTTCAGCCCCGGCCGCGACCAGCTCACCAATCTGCTGCCGGGCAAGGGCGGAGTAGCTGCCGATCACGGTCAGGGTCCGGCTGACGAGCCGAACCTGCGCGTTTTGCGCAGAGGCTCGTTCTTCCCGGTCCGCGATGTGCCCTGCCAGGCCGCCCGAGCCCGCCAGGAGGGCGGGAAAGTCCAGCAGGTCCGCGGCAGCCGCGATGGCCTTGAGGTCATCGTCGGAGACGGCGTCCAGTACGACGGCGTCAATTCCGCGTTCCTGCACGTCCCGCAGGTGCCGCGCGATTTCCTCCGGCGTGCGTCCGGTTGTTCCGGCGACTTCGGCGGTGAGGCCTCCGGCGGCGAGTGCCGCGGCGATGTCCCCGTCAAAGTCCCCTGCGGTGTTGGGAACACCGTTGACGTGCACGATGCCGCCGAGGGTGGTCCGTCCCGTGCCCGGGAACGCGGGGGCAACAACGGCCAGGCCTTTGCCGCGGCCCTGGGTGAGCCGCGCCAGTGTTGCCGCCACTTCCACGCCCACGTTGCCGCGCAGCAGTGAATCAATCTTCTTGAAGACCCGCCGGTGCTGGCCCAGGGCCCGGCCGGCCGCCGTCGTGACGGCCTTGGCTGCGTCCGCGGGAGGCAGGTAGCGGCTCTCGGTATTGATCGAGAGGATCTCGGCGTCGGGCCAAGCGCTGTCGATGTCGAGGATGACGGAACTGCTGTGCGTGGGCCCGTAGGCTGCGGCCGCATCCGCCGCTCCCGTCAGGTCGTCGGCAATGATTGCCCAGCGCATGGCTGCGTTGGTGTTCATACTGCTGGGGACACCTCGAGAGTCTCCACGGTCTGCTTGGCTTTCAGGCGCTTAGCGTACCAAGCGACCATGAGGGGGCAGCCGATGGCGGTGACCACCACGGAGGCGGCAACCAGCACGGTGGCGGGGCCGGCTGCGGGAGCGTAGGCCGGATTGGCTGCCGCCACCAGCATGGGAACGGTGGCTGCGTTGCCGGCCGTGGTGGCTGCCGCCAGGCCGGCAATGCCCGAGCCGCCGGTCAGCTTGTCCGCAAGGAAGAGCACGGCGCCGCCGGCGATGAGGACGAACAGGCCGAGCGCGACTCCCAGCAGTCCCGCGTTGACAACCTGTCCCAGGTTCAGGCCGAAGCCCAGCGCGAGGGCGAAGAACGGGATGAGGACGGGGGCCGCGGAGGACAGGAACTTGCGCATGGCCGGATCCAGGGCGCCCAGGATGGCTCCGAGGAGCAGGGGGATGATGGCACCCACGAGGGCCTGCCAGGGGAAGGCGGACAGCCCGGCGACGCCGAGGGTCACCATGGTCAGGAAGGGGCCGGATTCCAGGGTCATGACGGAGTAGGCCGCCACATCCTTGGGCTTGCCGTACTGGCCCATCAGGGCCATGTACATTCCGCCGTTGGTGTCATTGAGGGCCGCCAGGATGGCCAGGACAGAAAGGCCCGACAGGATCCCGCCGTCAATGGGTAGTTCGCCCAGGAACCTGCCGGCGATGACGCCGATGATGATCGCGAACAGGACCTTGCTGCCGAAGAGGACGCCGCCCTTTTTCAGGATGTACGGGGTGGCCTTGATATCGATGCTGGCGCCCATGCAGACGTAGAAGACCGCAAGGATGGTGGTGCCACCGGTGAAGAGTGCGCCGGTGAAGGAGCCGAAGAACTTGGCGGAATCCGGGGCGAAGGTGCCGAGAAGGGCACCGATCAGCAGGGGAATCAGCATCATGCCGCCGGGAACTTTTTCCATGGTGGCCTTGATTGGGACAGACATGAATCAACCTCATTGTTGTTGGGGGAGAGGGGCCGAGCAGTCAGCTCGAAGCATGATGTAGATCATATGCCGCATTGCGCGTTTAGCGCAAGCTACCTTGCGTGAACCGCGCAGCACGTTGGAGGCCGGCATCGCGGCGTTCCGATGTCTCACGCTTCCCGCGAGTAGCATTGCTGCCACTTGACCAGCGTCGGAAGGAAGCAGCGCCATGCAGTACGTCGTCATGCAGGTGATCCTCAAGGAGAAACTGTGGGGAACCGGTTCGGGCAACCTGACCTCGCTGGAAAAAGCCATCAACGACCAGGCCGCAAAGGGCTACCGGCTCCACACCATCACCACGTCCAGCAGCGGGAGCAAGGGACTTGGCGGCGGTGACCGCATCCAGGCAACGATGGTCTTCGAGAGCCTGGCGTAAGCCCACACCTCCAATCGAGCCGCGACCCCTGAATAGCCCGCCGCGATGAGTCAGGCTGCTGTCCGGGAGGCCCGCCGACGATGGACCGGAACCATTGGGTGGCTTTTGCTCGTCCTCGCCTCGATGGTCCTGATCGGCTATGGGATTGTGCGCGCCGATTTCTATTTCTGGCTGCCCACTCCGGCGGAGATGGAGGAGTCCTGGGTCGGTAACCGCTTCACCTACGGCGGATGCGTGATGTCGATCGCGGCCGCCATCTGGTCGCACCGTCGTGGCAACCCCGCCTGGGTGACTGTCTGCGTGGGGCTGCCGGGTGTGCTCGTGGGCTGGGCGGCACTGGCGGAGCCCTGCAACCTGATGCGCTTCCTGGCCGCCGTCGTTGCGTTCCCACTGGCCCTGGGCGGCGTTGCTGAGGTTATCTGGGCGCGGGCCCGCCGACAACGGGGATAGCTGGGAAAGGCCTTCGGCATTCTTGGGCACCGCCCCCGCAGGATTCACAGCACTCCACCCTTGACAGCCGGTCCAACGCGTAAGGAGGATCAAGGTGCCGGTGCGCGTGGCTGCCTAATGCACGCCGACCTGCGGTTTCGCTGCTCGAAAGGGGATACGGGATGCGGCAAGCACTCCCTCGCCACAAACCCTTCCGGCATGTAGCCGCAGTTTCCGCAGTCCTGCTGGCGCTCTCTGCCACGGCCTGCACGCCGAAGCCGCCGGAGCCCGCGCCTCCCGGGCCCGATGTCCATATCGCCGCGGTGGGCGACATGAACCCCGCCGACAACGTTGACCCTGACAGCCCGTCCGGGCGGAACGGCGCGGCGATAACCAAGCTTGTGGAGAACAATGAGATTGACGCGTTCCTGGGGCTGGGGGACTTCCAGTACGAGACCGGATACTGCGACAACTACGTGAAGACCTGGACACCGCTGTGGGGCGGCACCAAACCCAAGCTGTATTGGGTGTCCGCGCCCAATCACGACTGGGAACCCGGCCGCAACGAAGACCTGGCGAAGTTCATGAACGGCCAATGCCCGGGATCTCCCGAGAAGGCGGCGATCAACCAGGAGCGCGGGTTCATCCCGAACGGCGAGCCGTACTCGAAGGACTTCGGCAACTGGCACTTCGCCTTCCTGTCGTCCGCGCTGTGGCGGTACGACAAAGCGGAAGCTTCGGCTGCAACCTCGTGGCTGGACAAGGACCTCGCCGCCGCCCAAAAGGCGGGGAAGTACCTGGCTGTCGTGTACCACGAGCCCTACTTCACCTCGGATACGGAGGAGCACGGGCGGGCCGGGGACCAGAAGCCGTGGATCGACCTGATGTGGAAGTACAGGGTCCGGCTGACTTTGTCGGGGTCGCAGCACAACTACGAACGGTCCTGCCCGGTGAACAACGCGGACAAGTGCGTCAATGACGGGATGACGGCATTCCAGGTGTCCACCGGAGGCATCGATACGCGCCCGTTCATCAGCAAGCCAAAATACATCGCCAAGCGCTTCAGTGACACCCGCGGCTTCCTCCGGCTGACTCTGCACGGCGACGGGTCCTTCGACTGGAACTTCGTCCCCACCACCGGCTCCAGCAAGGACTCGGGAGCCCGCTCCGCACCCTAGGGCTGCACCCATGGAGATAGAACCCCGGTGACCTTCGCCTCTACATCCACCGACGCCTGGCAATGAGACTGGATGGCAGGAAGTGCGGAGCAGGGAGGTGGCTCGCCGTGCCGCAGTGGGATCTGGGAATTGCCGGCCTGTTATTGCTGGCGGCCATGTCGCTCGCCTTCGGCCTGGTGGCCCACCTGATTGTCGGCAGGCACGTGACCCGCTGGCTCTGGCTCTACGCGGCCCTGGCCTATTTCGTTGCCGGAATCCTGGTCAGCGAAGCCTGGTTCGGCTGGGCTACCGAGGAGGAGCTGCAGCCGAACATTGACGGGCTGTCCTTCGACGAAGTGCAGCTGGTGACTCTCGCCGGCCTCATCGCGGCGCTCACTGCGAGGTTCATGCTCCGGAGGAAAGGCCGCGCCGGAGGATCCGCAGGGAAACCGGCCGGCTGAAGCCCTGACCGCCGGCTGAAGCCCTGACCGCTACTTTGCCCGGACGAGCGCACCAATCCACGTCGCGGCGAGCCAGGTTGAGAACCTCTCGTCGCTCCAGCCGCGCTGCCCCACCAGCTGGGCCCACAGGGTGCCGTCCATGGTGGCAAACAGCACGTCCCTGCATTCCTCCTCGCTGACGCCCAGCTGGCCGGTCGCAGCCGCGGCGTGAGCGTAGCGGGTGGCCACGTCCAGGCGCCGGTCCGCCCACTCGGCGAGCATGGCGGCGGCGTCGGGCTCGCTCGCAGCAGCTCCGGTAAGCGCGTCCAGGAGCGGAAAGATGCGGCGGTTGCTCGCCGTCACGAAGACGGCGTGGCGGCGGATCCTCTCCGACAGGTCCGGCTCGGCCAGGATGGACTGCATCTCCTCCCTGTCATAGAGCGCCACGTCCGCTTCATCCCCCGGAAATCGACATACCAAACGTGCCTGAGCAGCGACGCCTTGGTGCCGAACGTGGCGTATACGGTCTCGACGGAGACGCCGGCGCGCGCGGCCACCTGCTTGATGGTGGTCTGGCCGTATCCCTGGGCAATGAAGAGTTCGTTCGCCGCCGCGATGATGGTCCGCCGGGTTTCTGCAGCCTGCTCCCGGCGGCGACGGGAATCGTACTGCCTCTTGATCTTCCGTTCCATTGGATGCATTATAACTGTATTCAAAACAGTATGACTGTAATGGAGTTGGTCATGTCCACCGAAACGGATGCATTCCTGGCCGAAATGATTCCCCGGCAGCGGGCCGCGGACGCCGCCATCCACAACGGTGACGTCGCCCCGCGCATCGCGCTTTGGTCGCAGGACGATCCTGTGACGCTCTTCGGGGCGCGGCTCAGCGGCACCGGCTGGGCCGAGGTGGAGCCGATGTTCCACAGCGTGGCCTCGTGGTTCACGCACGCAGACTCCTTCGACCTGGAGATCATCGCTGCCGGAGCAAGCGGCGACCTCGCCTACACCGTGGGCTACGAGCACACCTCCGCCACCGTCGACGGAACACCGCTCCAGTACACCTTGCGGGTAACGCACGTCTACCGCCGGGAGGACGGGAACTGGCGGATCGTGCACCGGCATGCGGACTTCCCGCCGGGGGAGGCCAGCGTTCCTTTGCCTGGCGCCCGGACCGGCACCTAAAGGCGGGCGGGCCATGCACAAGGAAGTCATGCGCAAAGAAGCCATGCACAAGGAAACGGACGCGTTCCTGGCGGAGATCCTGCCAAAGCAGCGGGACATGACGCTGGCGCTGCACAGGGGAGACGTGGCACCCCGCCTGGCCCTGTGGTCACACCGGACCCCCGTGACGTTGTTCGGTGCACACATCTCCGGAGCAGGCTGGGCGGACCTCGAACCCAAGTTCCACCAGGAGGCCCGCCGGTTTACGGGATCTGCCGGATCTGAGTTCGAGCTCGTCGCCGCGGGTGCCAGCGGAAGCCTCGCCTACACGGTCGGCCTTGAGCACAGCAGCGCCGTGGTGGATGGCATCCCCGCCGTCTACACGATGCGCACAACGCACATCTACCGCCGCGAAGAGGGTGCCTGGCGGATCGTCCACCGGCATTCTGATTTCCTGGCAGATCAAGACTCCCAGCTGGCCACGAGGGTTTAGCGGGGGGCTCAGCCACCGAGTTCCAGCGTAAACACCCACAGCAGCACGTCCTCGCCGGGCACATGCCAATCCCGCTCCGGCGCACGGCGGAAGCCCAGCGACCCGTACAGGGCGTGCGCGCGCTCCATGAACGTGGCGCTGGTGATGCTGATGGCCCCGATGTACGGCTGGCCGGCGAATGTCAGCGTCACCGCTGCCACCACCTTCCCGGCGGACTCCGCCACCCACACCTCGGCATGGGCGGCGCGGTGCTCCACGTCTTCCAGCACGCCCATGTAGGGATGGTCCGCCGCGAAGTGCCCGGCCCGGAGGTACGCGTCCCGGGTGATGCGCATGACCTCGGGAAGGTCCGACGGCGCCGCCCGCCGCAGTGCCACGCTCACCGTGCGTCCACGGCCGGGGCAATCCGCTCCAGATAGTAGCCCAGCCGTTCCAAATCGGGCTGGGAGGAAGGGTCGCCGACAGCGTCGGCACCCACCAAGTTGGCAACAGAAGGTGCCGAGGTGTAGTCCAGGCCCCGCTGCAGCGCCAGGACCAGGGCGGCGCAGAACGCGTCCCCGGCGCCGATGGTGCAGGTTCTCTGGGCAAGGGATTCAGGGAGTGGCCGGCAGACGTACGGAGGGATCTCGAGCGGAGTTGGGAGCACTTCCTGGACCCGGCAAATTTCGGACGCTGGGATGCGGTCCAGGCAACGACGCATCTGCTGGGGGCCAGCGACGTCGTGGAGGCAGTGCGGCTTACTTCAGCCCGGCGGGCGCCCGTGCCGGAGGTTCCGGGCATGGAGGTACACCATCAGCACCAGGAGCGGAACGTGGATGGCGGGCAGGTTGTGCGCGAACCATCGCGGCAGGTAGATGTCGGTGACGGAGCCGCGCTCGGCGCCGTAGCGCTCCGCGAGTCCGGTGAGCGGACAGCGGAACCCGTTTCCGGCGAACACCAGTGATTCGGCGGCAACCACGGCGGCCGCCCACCCCACCCGCCTGTCCGTGCGGCCGGCCAGGCCGGTGTAGAGCACGTAGATGACGCAGGACTCGATGGAGAACCACGCCAGCGTGTGGACGGCCCTGACCGCCGCCACCGCAGCTTGGCGCCGCAACAGAACGCCTACAGCGTCTCGGGAACCGGGCGTCCGGGGAACAGCGTTGAGTACTGTTTCCGGTACATCCGCCGTCCCACCAGGCGGTAGGCGAGCCGGACCGGGGGAGGGATCTCCTTGAACAGTTCTTTCCGGTCCGCCGGCGGGTTGGTGGCCAGCACCATGCCGAGGTAGCCCACCAGGAATTTCTTGTCGAGTTCCTGGATCCCGTGCTGCCCCACCGCGGCAGCTTCCTTCTCCGTCATCACCCTGTCAGCAACCGGCATCATCTCCGTGACCTCGCGGCGCAGATGTACGTTGAGGACGCCGGACAGGTCTTCATAGCGGGCGGCGAGTTCCGCGCCGGACTCCTCATCCGCCGTCTGCATCCAGCGCAGCCGGACCGGCTCGATGGCCTCCAGCCTCTGCGTCACCTGCCTGTGCTGCTCAAGCATCTGCCCCACATGCAGCGCGCATGCCGGTGCCCGCTCCTTCAGCTGCGGGTACATCAGGAGGTCTTCGCCTTCGTGGTGGATATGCAGCACCTTGTCGAAGTTGCCCAGCACTTCGCCCACGTAGGCTGCCCGGGCAGTGTCGCCGGCGGCGGCGGAGCGCACCAGTCCCGGCGCCTCGCCGTAGGCCCAGAGGAAGAACCGGTGGATGCGCCGCATCGCTGCCGTCCCCGCGCACAGGACGGGTCCCGTCGGCAGGGGAGGCGCCGTCTCGTCGGGCTGCATTGTGAAGAAGTCGGTCATGTGCGTGGCCCTTTCCAGTCTCGCGAGACAAAGGACCTCTCCCCGGGAGCATCCTAGCCCCGGGCTCCACGGCGCACAACGGCTTTGCAGAAGTACGACGGCGACGGACCAGGCCTTAATGCGCGCAGGGCCGGGTGCACCCGGAGGGGCTGCGCGGCAGGTCCTGACACCGGTACTACTTAAGTAGTAAATTAAGTTCATGGAAGGCAAGGTCGCTGCGATGCCGGAACTTGATGGCGTCACGCACAGATGGATGAACATCCGCGGCATCCGATTGCACATCGCTGAGGCAGGTAGCGGGGATCCCCTGGTTCTCCTGCACGGCTTCCCGCAGAACTGGTGGGAATGGCACGGCGTGATGCCCTTGCTGGCCAGACATTACCGGGTGATCGCGCCGGACCAGCGGGGTTTCGGCTGGAGTGATGCACCACAGGGCCGATACTCAGCCGGGTTGCTGGTGGAGGACGTCATCGGACTCATGGCAAAGCTTCGCATGAGCCGAGCCCGCTTCCTCACCCACGACTGGGGTGCCATCGTGGGGCAGCTACTCGCCATGCAGCGGCCTGATCTTGTTGAGGCACTCATCGTTACAGGTGCCCCCGACGTCCACATCAGGCCCAATGCCCGGCTGGTTTTGGTCTTTCCCAAGCTGTGGCACGCCTTCGCCCTGGCCGTTCCATTTATCGGCCCGCGGATCCAGCGGAGCCGGAAGGTGATGCAGCACCTCTTCACAGCATTTGAACCCGCAGGGGGCGTATCCGAGGCGGACATGAACCTCTACGACGCAGCAGCCGCAAAGCCTGCCAGGGCAAGAGCGGGCTCGGCACTCTACCGCGGCACCATCCTGCCAGCCTTCCTGAAGATCATTTTCGGGGTGTACGGCCGGCGCGACTTCACGGTCCCCACCCTCGTCCTTATCGGATCCATGGAACCATCGGCCACCCTGCAACGGATGGGCCACCGCCGCGGACGGGGCGGCAACGTCACCACCGAGATCGTCCCGGGTGAGGGGCACTTCATCGCCGACCACCGGCCGGAACTGGTCTCCGGCAGAGCTATGGAGTTCTTCAGGACTCCGCGCGCTGCTTGACCCCCGGAGCACGCCAACTTCCATGTAGTGGTGCAGCGGGTCGCCAATGAAAAGGTCGACGGCGCGTGCCAGCAGCATCGCGCCCGGAACGTTTTGGAGGGTGAAGGCCAAAGCCCGGGTGGCCATGGGAGCGTCGGGCCCGGCACCGCGCGCCGCGGCGCTCAGGTACCCCTTGCCGCGGTACCGGATGATCAACCGGGTGCGGTTCCCCGGCAGGGGCCGCAGGATGAACTGTTCTCCCGCCACCAGGTGCCGCTTGGGCTCAAGCGCGGTGACGGTCGCGTACACGCCCCCGCCATACGGTACCTTGTCGCCCACCTTGAGGTCCTGCAGTTCCGGGTGGATTCGGGTTGCAGACTGTTTGCCCTCGACGTACCGGGCATGGAACAGGGCACGCTCGACCCGGTCATGCGTGTAGAACCCGGCGCGGTAGATTCCCATCTGCACGATCCACGGCCACACGCGCTCGGGCGGGGCGTCGATGCTGATGGCCCTGGTGCTCTGGATCACCGGTTGGGGCTCAAGCTCGTCGCCGGGCAGCCGCTCCACGGCTTCCGTGCCCTCGGTTCCCCAGCGCAGCATGGCCGGACGCCACAGCAGATATGCCGTGATCTGTACGCCGAGCGACGCCGCCAGGAGCTGCAGGCGCCTGCGCCGATTAGCTCCGCCGTCCGTCCGTCGCAAATATCGCAGTCCGGCCATAGCCGCAACATGCCACGGGACCCCCGGCACGCAAAGTGCCGAAGGTCCCGCCGCCCGGGCCACGCAGAAAAGTCACGCAAACGCCCGCCGCGAGGCGTCAGGCCCGCGCCTGCAGCCCCGGCACGCCGTCGCGGATCTCAAAGGAGGCCTTCGTGGCAACGGGTGCGCCCGGCGTCGTCACGTGGTCCAGCACGCGGAAGTCCGCCGTCATGGAGTCCCTGGTGATGCGCGTGTTCACATAGCCGCGGTTGTCGTTGTAGAACTTCAGGTGCGGGTTCCAGGCCATGGTGGCGTCCGTGGTGGAGCCCGTGCCGTCACCCGTGGAGGTGATGGACGTGCACACCAGTTCCGAGCCCACTACGGGGGAGGCGGGGTCCTTGTAGTCCACCTTCACGTCGTTGGCCCAGTGGCGGTGCACATCGCCGGTGAGGACGACGGCGTTGCGCACCTTCGCGTCGGTCCATCCCTGGGTGATGCGGCGGCGGGAGGCCGCGTACCCGTCCCAGCCGTCCATGGAAACGTCGTCGATCTCCGGTGCCTTGTTCCGGTCGCGCTCGGCGAAGAAGACCTGCTGGCCCAGGATGTCCCACCGCTGCGTGGAGTTCCTGAATCCGTCCAGCAGCCACTTCTCCTGCTCGGCGCCGGTGATGGTCCGGTTTTCGGCGAGCCGCTCTGTGACGTTCTTCTTCCAGCCGTCGCCGGCAAGCTGGTCGTCCCGGTACTGCCGTGTATCCATCATGTGGAAGTTGGCGAGCTGGCCCCACTGGATGCGGCGGTAGATCTTCATGTCCGGCCCGGCGGGGAGCGAGGACGGGCGCAGCGGCATGTTCTCGTAGTAGGCCTGGAAGGCTGCGGCGCGGCGCTGCCGGAAGTGCTCCACGCTGTCGTTCAACTGGGCGGCGTCCTGGTTCTCCGGAACGTCGTCCGCCCAGTTGTTGTCCACCTCGTGGTCATCCCACACCACCGCCCAGGGTGCGACTGCGTGCGCTGCCTGCAGGTCGGCGTCGGCCTTGTACTGGGCGTGGCGCTGCCGGTACGTCTCCAGCGTGACGGTCTCCGGGCCCTCGTGGTCACGGGGGTTCCCTCCGCCGATCACGTAGCTGCCCTTCTTGTATTCATAAAGGTAGTCGCCCAGGTGCAGTACCAGGTCCGGGTGGTCCTCCGCCAGGCGCCGGTACGCGGTGAAGTAGCCGTGCTCATACTGCGCGCAGCTGGCGATCGCCATGGCCAGCGCGGCGGGCGTCTCGTGCAGGGCAGGGCTGGTGAGGGTGCGGCCCACGGGGCTGACGTACTTGCCGGTGCGGAACCGGTAGAAGTACTCGCGGCCCGGCTGCAGGCCGCGCAGCTCCACGTGCACCGAGTGCGCGGTCTCGGTGCGTGCCTGCTCCACGCCGCGGGCCGCCACCT
The DNA here is from genome assembly GCF_026723805.1 of Arthrobacter sp. FX8. Taxonomy (NCBI): domain Bacteria; kingdom Bacillati; phylum Actinomycetota; class Actinomycetes; order Micrococcales; family Micrococcaceae; genus Arthrobacter; species Arthrobacter sp. FX8. The sequence continues at coordinate 474,035 of NZ_CP113505.1, forward strand.
TCCGCATGCCCTGGTCCTCGGCCACTTCCCACTGCACGGCCACCGGGCGCGACGGCATGCCGCCCAGCCCGTCCTCCGCCACCGGGTTCACGGCCAGGCGCGTCCACAGGACGAAGCCGTCCGGCCACGGCTCGCCCGATGCGATGCCGAGCATGAAGGGATCGGTGCGAAGGCCGGCGTCGTCCGCTGTGGAAACGGCGACGGCGGCACTTGGCAGTGCGGCGACGATGCCGGCTCCGATGCCGGCGGAGATGAGCGTTCTGCGGGAGATGTTGTCCATGGCTTCCACGCTATTTCCAGCTGTTGGACAGGTTTCGAGGAGGATATGAATGGCCGGTTAACGGCGTGACAAAACCTGTTGATGGATCCGCCGACGCTGGAGCCAGAGCGGGATGCGGCGCAGGGCCTTTGGACTCTGGCCCCGACGCGGGGTCGCAGGCAGAGTGGCTCACAACCCTAAGAAGCCAGGGAAAGAGGACATCATGCCCCGCACCTCCGTCGTCACCGGCGCAGCCTCCGGCATTGGCAAAGCCACCAGGGAACTGCTTGAGCAGCGCGGCGAACGCGTCATCGGGCTGGATCTCCACGATGCCGAGGTGGTGGCGGACCTGTCCACCGCCGAGGGACGCGACGCGTTGCCGGATGCGGTAAGGAAGGTCAGCGGCGGCAGGATCGATGCCATCTACGCCAATGCCGGCCTCGCCGTTCCGGCCCCCGCCACCGTGGCCGTCAATTTTTTCGGGACGGTGGCAACGCTGGAACGGCTCCGGCCCCTCCTGGTGGGGTCGGACGCGCCACGCGCCGTCGCGGTCTCATCGATGGCCGCCCTCCTGGCCAGCGACAGCGAGCTTGTTGCACTCCTGGCCGCCGGGGATGAACCGGCGGCCATGGCCCGCGCCGAGGTCATGGCCAAGGAACCAGCGACCACGGGCCAGCTCATCTACGCCTCCACCAAGCTGGCGCTCTCCCGCTGGGTCCGCCGCCAGGCCGCAACGGCAGAGTGGGCCGGCACCGGGATCCCCCTGAACGCGGTGGCGCCGGGCGTCATCGCCACCCCAATGACGGCGGACCTGATCGATACCGAAGAGGAACGAAGGTCGCTGCTGGAAGTGGTCCCGATGCCGCTGAACGGCATCGCCGAGCCCATTGTGGTGGCCCGCCTGCTGGCCTGGCTCAACAGCGAGGAGAACACGCACCTCTGCGGGCAGATCGTCTATGTCGACGGCGGCAGCGATGTTGTCCTGCGCGGCGACTCGGTGTGGTGAGTCTCCGGGGACTCGGACTTTAGTCCCTGTTCTGGACTAACCCTCAGGCGTAGCTTGAAAGTGGTTCCCGCAACCGCGGGGCGAGCAGTCAAGGGGGCGTCATGACCAGGCCCAGGCCTTCGGCACTCAGCATTCTCGGGTTCAGCAGCCTGCTGCTCCTTACGGGGTGCTTCGGCCCTCCCGCCCCGGCCCCTTCCAGCAGTTCCCCGGTCCCCAGCCCCACCGCCAGCAGCGCCAGCCCCAGCGGCGCGTCCCCAAGCACGACGGCGAGCCCCACCGCATCGGCCACCCCCACCACCCCTCCCAGCACCTCAGCCGCGCCCACCACGTCAGCCGCCGCTCCGCCGTCGTCCGCTCCTGCCAGCCCGCCGCCCACGGCGGAACCGACGCCCACCGGGCTGCCCGAGCAGGTGGCCCCGCTGACCATCTACTACGTGGCCGTGGGTGACAACGGCGTCTCCGGGCCCGCGATCGGCTGCGGTGACAGCCTGGTGGCCACCGCTACGGCCCCCGTCCGCTTCACCGACCAGGTGGGCCCCAGCATCAACACCCTGCTGGCCAACAAGAGCCGCGACATCGGCCTGTCCGGGCTCGTCAACGTCCTGTACCAGTCGAGCCTGACCTATCTGGGTGGCGAGTTGAACGGCAGCACCATCACCATCTGGCTTTCCGGGCAGTTCATGCTCGGCGGTGTGTGCGACATCCCACGCGCCAAGGCCCAACTGGAATACACGGCCATGACGGCATCCGGTGCCACCAGCGCGCAGGTGTTCGTCAACGGCCGTCCCATCGACGAGGTACTGAGCCTCAAGTAGCGATCCTGGGCAGAACGTACGGCGGCAGACCTGTACGCCCGGCCGAGAGTCTCACGCCATCTGCACATTCGTGCAGTTGGCGCGGTGCTGTCGGAACGGTGCCGGCTCCAAAGGCCACGGGGCCTCGGCCGCCCTTAATAGCTACTCACCAGTAACAATGAATATCCCGGCGTGCTGGGGCCGGCCGGGTTGCGGTGGGCCGGACGCGGACCAATTCCCCGCACGTTCGTGCAGGCGGGTCCACCTGCAGGTCCAGGCTGCCTAGCATGTCTAGGACCGCACCCCGGGCACCGGCAGGCACACCGCCGCAGGCACCTCGGGCCGCGGAAACCCATGCTGACACGCGAACAAAGAGGTTTATATGTCACTGCTGAAACGCGCCCTGTCCGTCGCCGCAGCCGCCGTCCTGGCAGGCTCGCTCTCCGCGGCTCCCGCCCAGGCCGACACCCTGGACATCGCGCCGCCGGGCGCCAACGACTGGTCCTGCAAGCCCTCCGCCGAACACCCCTACCCCGTGGTCCTGGTGCCCGGAACCTTCGAAAGCATGGCGAAAAACTGGTCCACGCTTTCGCCCTACCTCAAGAGCGCCGGATACTGCGTCTTCGCCCTCAATTACGGCGAGACCAACGGCGTCTACGCAACCGCCCCGGTGGCCGACTCCGCGAAGGAACTCGCCCCGTTCGTTGATGCCGTCCGCGCCGCCACGGGTGCGCCGAAAGTGGACCTGGTGGGCCACAGCCAGGGCGGCATGATGCCGCGCTACTACATGCACCTGCTGGGCGGCGCCAAGTACGTCCACCACCTGGTGGGCATTGCGCCATCCAACCACGGCACCCAGGGCCTGATCGTGCCGCCGCCGGATGCCGTCCCGGATCCCGCCTACACCACCCTGGGCTGCGCAGCATGCGCGGACCAGCAGGCCGGGTCGGCGTTCATGCAGGAACTCAACGCCAAGGGCGATACCGTCGCCGGCCCGTCGTACACCGTGATCTCCACCGTTTATGACGAAGTGGTGATTCCCTACAACAGCCAGTTCCTGGCGGGACCGGCCAGGCAGGTCACCAACATCACCATCCAGGACAAGTGTCCTGCCGATGTCTTCGAACACGACCAGACACCCAACGATCCCGTGGTGCACCAGTTTGTGGCGAACGCGCTGGGCCAGGCCTCCGGCCCGGCGGACCCCGCGTACCAGCCCAGCTGCCTGTAGCCCGGACCGCCTTTACCAGCCGCGCCCGGCCCCGGCACCTAGGCGCCGTGCCATGATGAGAGCCAGACAGTCCCAAGGAGGTATCCGGATGGACCGCACACCTGGCGGCACGGAGGGCGGGGTGGGGCCGGCCCCGCTGCAGCATCCATTCTTTGCCCGGGCATTTGCCCGGGCCGTGGGTGGCATGGACCGCCGCGGGGCAGCCGACCACCGCCGCCGCGCCCTGGCCGGCCTGCGTGGATCAGTCATCGAAATCGGGGCCGGGGCCGGCTCCTCCTTCCCGCTGTACCCTCCCGCCGTCACCCGCGTCCTGGCCCTGGAACCCGATGACTACCTCCGGGCCCTGGCGCAGAAACAGGCCGCCACGGCCAGCGTCCCGGTAACGGTGGTTGCCGCCGCCGCAGAGAACATCCCCGCGGAGACCGGCAGCGCCGACGCCGTGGTGGCCAGCCTGGTTCTCTGCAGCGTCAAGGACCAGGCCGCCGTGCTTGCGGAGATCCGCCGCGTCCTGCGCCCGGGCGGAACACTGGCCTACTACGAGCATGTCCGGTCCCGGCACCCGGTCCTGGCCAGGGCAGAAGACGTCCTGACCCCGCTTTGGGGTCGGTTCATGGGCGGATGCCACCTCAACCGGGACACTCTGGCCGCCATCACCGCAGCAGGCTTCACGGTCCAGGACAACCAGCGCTTCGGCTTCGCCGTGCAGCGGCTGAACCCTCCGCTTGCCCACATCCTGGGCACGGCCACTAGCCCCGGACCGCCGGGTTGACGTGCCCCGCTGGCACGCCGCACTGATATGTCATTGAGCGCCTGAAGTCCCCTGTCCGCCTGGCCAACCTCGACCCTGGGCCCTTGGCGCGGCCACGCCGTCGTACCCTTGCCCTAAGCTAACGCCACGAAAGCAAACGTCCGAACGGATGCGGCATGACAGAGCTCAATGTCCGGGAGCGGAGCTCCCTCCAGCTGCCGATCACTGACGCCGCGAGCCTGACATCCGGACAGACGCTGGCGCGCCTGGCCTCCGGCCCGGACGGCCTGGCGGAGGAGGAAGCCGCCGCCCGCTTTGGCAGCCTTGGCCCCAATGCCGTCCGCACGCACCGCGCCAACGCCTGGGCCGTGCTGGGCCGGCAGTTCGCCAGCCCCATCCTCATCCTTCTGCTGGTCACCGCCGGGCTGTCCCTGTTCCTGGGTGACGCAACCAACTCGATCGTCATCGGCGTGATCCTGCTGGTCAGCGTGGGCCTTGGCTTCACCAACGAATTCCGCGCGGAGCGGGCGTCCGAGGCGCTGCACGACCGTGTCACCCACCGCGCCGTGGTCCTTCGGGGCGGAACCACCAGGGAAGTGGACGTTACCGCCCTGGTGCCGGGCGACGTCGTCCATCTCTCCCTGGGTGCCATCATCCCCGCCGACATCCGGCTCCTCGCCACCAACAACCTGCTCTGCGATGAAAGCATCCTCACGGGCGAGTCCCAGCCCGCCGCCAAGGACCCCGCTCCCGTGGCCGCAGGCGCGGCACTGGGCGACCTCGCCTCCTGCGTGTTCATGGGCACGGTGATCCAGTCCGGCAGCTGCACCGGGGTTGTGGTGGCCACCGGTGGCCGGGCTGAGTTCGGCCGCATCGCGCTGGGCCTGGGGGAGAGGCAGCCGCAAACCGAGTTCCAGCTGGGACTCAGGCGCTTTTCATTCCTGCTGCTGCAGGTGGCGATGGTGCTCACCACGCTGATTTTCGTGGCCAATCTGTTGCTGCAACGCCCGCTCATTGAATCCCTGCTGTTCTCGCTGGCAATCGCCGTAGGCATCACCCCGCAGCTGCTTCCCGCCGTGGTGAGCACGTCCCTGGCCACCGGTACCCGGCAGCTGGCCAAGCGGAAAGTGCTGGTCAAGCGGCTGGTGTGCATCGAGGACCTGGGGGACATGGACATCCTGGTCACGGACAAGACCGGCACCCTGACGGAGGGGCGGATCAGTTTCACCAGCGCGCTTCCGGTGACGCAGGACGTTTCCGAAGACGACCTGCTCACTTTGGGCCTGCTCGCCACGGAGGCCGACTACTCGGAAGGAAATGCAGCCCCGGCAGGGCAGAACCCGCTGGACGCCGCCCTCTGGGACAGCCCCGGCGCCGCCGCCTTTGAACCGAAGCGTCATCAGCGCCTGGACATGATCGGCTTCGATCACCAGCGCCGCCGCACCACCGCTCTGGTCCGTGAAGACGGCGGCCCCGCCCGCCTGGTGACCAAGGGCGCCCCCGAGGACGTCCTCGCCCTGTGTGGGCCAACCCCACCCGCGGTGCAGAGGCTGTTGGACGAGCAGTTCGACGCCGGCTCCCGGGTGGTCGCCGTGGCAACCCGTCCGGCTGCAGACCTGGAGAAGCTGGCCCCGGCTGATGAGTATGGGCTGACGCTGGCCGGGTTCCTCGTTTTCCTGGACCGGCCCAAGACCAACGCCAGGCAGTCCCTGGACCTGCTGGAGGCCCTGGGTATTTCGGTAAAGATCGCCACCGGGGACAATGCCAAGGTGGCGGAGAAAGTCTGTGCCGACCTGGACGTGATCTCCGGCGGCACCCTCACCGGTGCCCAGGTTGAGCAGATGTCCGACGCCGACCTTGCCGCCGCCGTGCGGACAGCCACCATCTTTGCGCGCGTCTCGCCCGAACAGAAAGCGCGCATCATCGGCCTGCTGCGCCTCAGCGGCGGCTCCGTGGGCTTCATGGGCGATGGCGTGAACGATGCCCTGGCACTGCACAAGGCGGACATCGGCATCTCCGTCGACACGGCAACGGACGTTGCCAAGGACGCGGCCGACGTCGTCCTCCTGGACAAGGACCTGGGAGTGCTGGCGGACGGCGTGATGGAGGGGCGGCGGATCTTCGCCAACACCATCAAGTACGTGCTGATGGGCACGTCCAGCAACTTCGGCAACATGTTCAGCGCGGCAGCAGCCTCCGTGGTACTGAGCTTCCTGCCCATGCTGCCGGGCCAGATCCTGCTGAACAACCTGCTGTATGACTCCGGGCAGCTGGCTATTCCGGGGGACCGGGTGGACAAGGAGCAGCTGCGGGCGCCGTCCCACTGGGACATCGCCTTCATCCGGCGGTTCATGCTTCTCTTCGGGCCCATCAGTTCGCTGTTCGACTTCGCCACCTTCGCTCTGATGCTGTTCGTGTTCACCGCTGTGCCGGGGAGTTCCGGGCCGGCTGGTTCATCGAATCCATCGCCACCCAGACGCTGATCATCTTCGCCATCCGCACACGGCGTGTTCCCTTCCTGCGCAGCCGGCCGTCAGCCGGCCTGATTGCCGCGTCGCTCGGCGTGGTGGCGCTGGGAATCTTCCTGCCGCTCTCGCCGTTGGCCGGCCTGCTCGGCTTCGACCCGCTGCCTGTCCCGTTCTTCCTGGCCCTGCTGGGCATGGTGGTGGTGTATCTGGTCCTGGTGGAACTGGCCAAACGATGGTTCTTTGCCCGCAGCGCCCAGCAGCTGCCCGCCCCGCCACCTCCCGTCAAGCGCCGGCACGCCACGCACCACATCGCCCGCAGGGCCTCCAGGTACAGCATCCCGGTCAAGGTCCCTAAGCCCGCGGTCCCCTCAGGCGTGCCAAGGCTTGGGCGGCGCAAGGCGCGGCAGGGGAGATCTGTCCGTAACCCATAACCCTTGTGGCGACGCCGGGGTTAGCATGGAGGAGAGAGAAGCTGGGGCTTTCGCTGAGATGTTCAAAGCAGGGTGATGAAGGCCGCCTTGGATCATGCTGTTCGAACTTTGGGGTGTACTCTCATGTGGCGTGAACCGATCAGGCGGCGGACCCGGGAACTTCTGCGGGAGTTCGTAGAACGGGCTGATGACCTTGTCCGGGCACAGGAACACGTTGAAGGCCTGCTCGGTGCAGTGGTGTCCCTGACCGAAGACCTCAGCCTGGAAGCGGTGCTTGACCGGGTGGTGCAGTCTGCTTGCGAACTGGTGGGAGCGCGCTACGGGGCTCTGGGCGTCATCGGTGATGACCAGCAGCTCAGCCACTTCATCACCGTAGGCATTGATGACGAGGGAGCCCGCCTCATCGGTGACCTTCCAACCGGCCACGGAGTGCTTGGTGAACTGATCCGCGAACCCAAACCACTGCGGCTCCACGATCTCGGCGAACTTCCCATTGCCGTTGGATTCCCCGCCAACCACCCGCCGATGGGCACGTTCCTGGGTGTTCCGGTCCGTGTCCGGGACGAGGTCTTCGGGAACCTGTACCTGACGGAAAAAATCGGCGGGCAGGATTTTTCGGGTGAAGACGAAGACCTGGCTGTAGCCCTTGCTTCTGCTGCCGGCGTGGCCATCCAAAACGCCAAGTTGTTCGATGACAGCAAGCGGCGCCAAAAATGGCTTGAGGCGGGCATGGAGGTCAGTGACTGCCTGAAGGACCGGCCACGCTCGGATACCGAAAACCTGGACATGATCGCGGAACGGGCCGTTAAGGCCTCCGCTTCGGTCCTGGGGGTAATCGCATCCGCGGGCGGGGACGGAACCGTCAGGTGCCGTACATCGGTGGGCGTGCAATCGATGCCTGGCGGCCAGGAATTGCCAGCCTCTGACGTGTTATCCGAAGTCCTGGAAAGCGGGGAGTCCAGGGCGCTGGCAGACCCGTCCCTGGTATTTGACCATGAGCTGGCAGAGAAACTCGGGCCGGTCCTGGTTGCCGCCCTGGGAAGCAACAGTGACGGACACCGGGACAGTGTGCTGATCCTGGCCCGGGGGACCGTTGGAAGCCGCTACACGGACGTGGATGTTGAGCAGAGCGCCGTGTTTGCCTCGCGGATCGGCCTGACGCTGGACCTGCTCAAGGCAAACCAGCTGCGGGAAGAGCACGCGTTGTTCATCGACCGCGAGCGGATTGCGGCGGACCTGCACGACCTGGTCATCCAGCGGCTGTTCGCAGCCGGGTTGAGTATCCAAGGCCTGCGCCGCTACACCTCCGACACCGTTGCCCATGAGCGCCGCATCGCCGATATCACCACTGAACTGGATGACTGCATCCACCAGCTCCGCGACACGATTTACTCACTGCAGGCCAGGAAACCCGACCGGGAACTCCTCAGCGGCCGCGTCCTGCGCGCCGTGCAGGAAGCAGCCAACGCCGGTGGCTTCCTGCCAAGGATCCAGCTCTCGGGCCCAGTGGATGACATCGTGGACGAGGACGTGGCCGAACAATTGTTGCCGGTGCTGTCTGAAAGCGTCAGCAACGCCGTGCGGCATTCGGGCTCTGAAGAAATTTACGTCCTCCTCGCCGTTCAGGACGGCGACGTGGTCCTCACCGTCCAGGACCATGGCTGCGGATTTGCCGATCCCGGCCGGATCAGCGGATTGAACAACATGAAGAGCCGGGCCAGCCGGCTGGGCGGGACCTGCACCATTGAGAGCGCCCCCGGCCAAGGCACCAGCGTGACCTGGCGGGTGCCCCTTCCGGCCTGACGGTGGCGTGCCCTCTCAGGACAGCATTTCCCACGCGCGCGGGATGGGAGCCGGGATCAACGGGCTGCGGCGCCGGAATCCCAACTTTTGCAGTACCGAGGACACAGTGCCAACCACCGCATCTTCGGGGAGCACCAGCTCCTGCCCGATCTGCCGGTTTGTCAGGCCGCGGGCCATGAAGGCAAGCACGTTCCGCTCCCTCCCTGTGAGGCCTTGCAGCCAAGAGGCAGAGGCGGCTGCGTACAGGCTTTCGGCAACCCTTTCCCGGACCTCCGGCCGGAACAGTGATGCGCCGGCGGCGGCACAGCGGATGCTGTCCACCAGATTGTTGTTGTTGCTCACCTGCTTGAGGACGTACCCGGACGCGCCCGCCAGCACCGCCGCCCGCACGGCATGCTGTTCGTCCCAGCCGGTCAGGATCAGGCATCGGACCCCTGGGGCCGTGGCGCGGAGGTCGCGGCAGACCTCGATCCCCGTTCCGTCCGGCAGCCTGTCGTCCAACACAGCGATATCGGGTTTCAGGCTGGGGATCAGGCGCCGGGCCTCTGCGGCGGATCCGCTCTCGCCGGCAATCGTGAACCCATCATTTTCGAGCAGGTCCTTCAGGCCCCGCCGCACCAGTTCATGGTCATTGAGGATGAAGATCCGGGCGGTCCCGGCTGGGGACTGAAAGACATCCCGGGGTTCTGCGGGTGTTTCCATGACGACGCTCTCATTGATTCGACGCCCTCCCCGGCTGCCCGTCTGATGCAGCCGCCCCGGTCGGAAGGATCCTCGTTCAATCATTTCGCGTCCCTCTGCTGTGCCAGCAGGGCCAAAAGTCCGTTCCTGATTCGTCACCAGCCGAAGCCACGGGGAGCCAATGGCCCGGCTGCCTCCTGAAGTTGGCGAAGGGCGCTGCAGCCAGAGCACCTCATGGTGTCTCCGGCCCCCTTTGCCCTGACCCACCGGTGCGATTCCTCCAGCCGGTACTCAAGCCAGCCTGAAAGCTTTTGCAGCCGGTTGAGTGCCACGCTGGCTTTCTCCCAGGAACTCCAGCGTCCCACGACGGCACCGTTGTCCTTGAAAATGATGTTGCACCCGCCATCGCCAATTTCCGCTGGGGCCTGGCCGCCAGGCGCTTCCTGACCGTACACGGCCCTGTACTCTTCAGAAGTTGCCACGGTGCCTCCCTGATCAGGCAGCTTTGGTTTGCGGGCGGGCGAGAAACGCCTCCAATGACTGGAGGGTGATGGTTGCGTCAGTGAAGGCCGGGCTGCCATGCGGGTGCAGGCGCTCCAGCAGGCCACCGTTGTAGCGGAGGCGGCGGAGGGCGGTGGACACGGCACGGATGGCGTATCCCAGGTCGCCCTGGTGCCGGAGCAGCGCGAGCGTCATGCCCTGCATTGATGCCAGTGCGACAGCAAGCACGTTTGCGTCCAGCTGCCGGCCCGCGGCCCGGTGACGGCGCAGCTGGGCGGCAAACCCGTCCCAAACCTCCCGGGCCGCAATCCGGGCCACTTCCGTCCGCGCATCCTTCTCCGCCAAACCGCGGCCCACCAGGTCCGCATGAAGGCATTCGAACCTGTTGCTGAGTTCCCCGGCCCTCCCGCCGGCTTCGCTGCCCGGGTATGTTGAGGGTTTGAACTTGGCAGGATGCAGGAGCATCGCCCGACGGCGGGAGGCGTCCTCCCGCGACAGCCGCGCGGGCTCCAGTGGCGTTTTCAGGGCGGGACGGAGCGTGCGGATGTCAGGCATGCTGGTCCTTTCAAAGTGCAGCGAGCTTGCAGCATGTGCCTGCGGGGGCATCATCTGCGGTGACACTGCGGGAATGCCTCAGCGGCAAGGGAAGTGTGTGCAAGTGAACTGTGTGCAAGGGAACTGGGTCTATAGGGAGGGGCGTCAGGGGAAAGCCACTCCGGCCTCGCCCGGACGGCGCCCCTACAAGGATGCCAAGGGTCTGGGCTCCCGATGTAGGGCTGAAAGTCCCGTCATGGGGGAGGACGGGTACAGATTCCCGCGTGGAAGGTTTGGAGGCTTGGTTCCCATGGAAGGCGGGGGCTTTGTGCCCTGTTTCCGGTTGCGGGGCCGGCCCTAGCCTGAAATCAGCAGGGCGGCGTAAGGCCACCTGCCGGATCCGGGAGGCACACGGTGAAATCGGCGAACGCAAGCATCATTGCAGGCCTTGTCCTTATTGGGCTGGGTGGGCTCTTACTGCTGGACCGGCTCGGCGTCATGGACACGGCAGCTTTTGTCGCACCGCTGATCTTCGCGGCCATAGGGGTTTTGTTCCTGTCCCTGTTCGTCCAGCGCCGGGAGAACTGGTGGGCGGCCATCCCCGGGTCCGTGTTCCTGGGCCTGGCAGCGGTCATCACCACCACGCAGCTCACCAACGGCGCATGGGGTGCATCTTTCCTCTTCCTCTTCATGGGTGGCGGGTTCGCCGCCGTGTTCCTCCGCGAGCGCACCAACTGGTGGGCCCTGATCCCGGCGGGCGTCATGTTGACGCTTGCTGTCATCGTGGCACTCCCGCAGGAACTGCAGGGCATGCCGACCGCGGCCGTCCTGTTCCTGGGCCTGGCAGCCACCTTCGGCGCGCTCTCCCTGGTCCCGGTCCGTAGCTCCGGGCACGCTGCCGACCACCCCACCGAAAGGATGAGTTGGCCGCTGATCCCCGCGGCGGTCCTGACGGTCATGGGTTTGATCTTTGCGCTCCAGGCCACGGTGGTGTTCATTTCCTTGGACTTCGCCTTCCCGGCCATCATGATCCTGGCGGGAATCACGCTGATGGTCTACGCCTACGTCGCCCACCGCGACGGACGGCAGAAGACGCACGGCCCCGGGCCCCGGGCAGGCTAAGGGGCCCAGCGGGCCGCCAGCGGGCCGGTGGGCCGGCCGGTGAGCCCATGCGGGCCATCAGAGGACCGCCTCCGCCCGGGTCCAGTGCCCACGCAGCAGTGCGGCGACCCTCTGCGGCTCAGCCCGGTGCGGGGGTCGAAATGGTGGCGGCCCGGGAAGACTTCCAGCATGTAATCGGAAAAGACGCGGGCCAGCCGGGCGGCGTTGTCGCCCTGCTCGTCCGGACTGCTCATGCCGCCCAGCACAAACAGCACAGGTTTCGTGAAGGAGGCAAGGCGGCCGCGGTCCAGGTCATAGGTGTTGAACGCCTGGAGGAAGGCGTTGATGCCTGCCGGCCGCTTGGCCATCCACGGCGGCGGCGGGCCGGGCGGCGGTGCCGGCAGGACGGCGTCGGGCTTTACCTGCAGCCTCATGAAGGCCGGCATGAACTCGTCCTGCGGCAGGGCGGACAACTGGCCGTAACGCTGCCACAGTTCGGTGTGGGCAGGGCTCCAGTCCCAGTTTCCCGCCCAGGCCGGCTCAAGCAGCGCCAGGCTGCGGAGCCGTCCGGGATGTGAGGCGGCGAGGGCCAACGCGGCAGCTCCGCCGCCGGAATACCCCACCAGGTGGAAGGTTTCCCAGCCATGGGCGTCGGCCTCGCGGAGCACGCCGTCCCCCTCTGTATCCAGGCTCCATCCCGGCGGCGGGGCATCCCCGGCGTAGAGCTCCAGGTCCTTGGCGATGGCGTCCACTCCGGGTCCCAGGACCTGCAGCAGCGCGCCGTAGGCGGGGCCGGCGGGAAGGACGCTGCCGGGAAGCAGGATCACGCGGAGCGGTTCCATGGCATTGTCTTTCGCCGGCGCCGGTCAGCGGCGCGCTGCCAGATGTCCGGTCACGTACTCGGCGTCCGGGCCCGCCCCCACGAGGGTGGCGGAGAGATGGCGCGTGAGCCAGGGGAGCCCGACGGCGTACAGGCCCGGGTGCTCCGTCACGCCTTTCGTGTGGCGCGGGTAGTTCCATTCGTCCAGGAGGGGAAGGTCCAGCATGCTGAAGTCCAGTGCGTAGCCCGTGCACCAGATGATGGAGGTGATCCCTTCCGCCTTAAGGTCCAGCCGGGCGCCTGGCTCTGCGGGCAGCCAGTGGTCTTCCTCCGGCACGTCCGCCTCCGGAGCGTCGATCCCGGCAGCCTTGATGTACGCATCGGACAGCCGTCCCAGCCGCTGCCCGAAGCCTGCCTCAACCAGTGCCAGGCGCTCGGCGAGGTCGTCGGTGAAGACGAGGACGCCGTCGTCGATTCCCTCGAACCGGCCGTGCAGCCGGACGCCGCGGCGGCCCAGTTCGCGCAGGTGCACGCTGTGGCCGCCGTCGTTGCCGGACAGCAGCGGATTGCACATGAAGCGTCCGGCGGGGGAGGGCAGCCCGTCCACCTGGAGCGCGTTGATGCCGTACTCCGGGCCGTGGACGTTCACCTCCACGATCCAGTGGAAGATGTCCTGCCCCCGGTACCGCCGGGGCGCCTCCGGGCAGCTGGACACGGACAGGTGCACGGTGCGGCCGGCGTCCAGCAGGTCCTCGGTAATCTGGCCGCCCGATTGCCCGGTGCCCACCACCAGCACCGCGCCCTCCGGGAGCTGGGCGGGGTTGCGGTAGTCGTGGCTGTGCAGCTGCAGGACTCCGGGGGAGAGGCCGACGGCGGCAGGCGGGGTCCGTGGGCGCTGGAAGGCGCCGCTGGCCAGCACCACGTTCCGGGCGGTCCAGGTGCCCCGGTCCGTTTCGAGGGTGAACCCGGCATCCGCCGGGGCGATCCGGGTCACTGTCGTGTCCAGCTCCACCGGGGCATGGATGTCCCGGGCGTAGCGGCGGAAGAAGTCGATGGTGGCGTCCCGGGCGATGAACCCGTCCGGTTCGGGTCCGTCGTAGGCCTTCCCCGGCAGGGAGACTGAAAAGTTGGGGGTGTTCAGGTAGAAGGAATCCCACCGGTCCTGCCAGGCGCCGCCCAGGGCGGGCCGCTGCTCCAGGATCCGGTGTTCCACGCCACGCTGCGACAGCCAGTAGCTCGTGGCCAGGCCTGCCTGTCCGGCGCCCACTACCACCGTGTTGGTCTCATGGCGGGAAACCGCGGGGGCGGACATGGCTACTGCGCCGCCTTTGCGGTCCTGGACGCACGGGCTTTAGGTTCCTTGGGCTCTTTGGGCGGCAGGGACGCGACGTAGTCCAGCGCCTTCCCGGCCCAGGCCCGCGCCCGGGTGTCATCGCCGTCGCCCTCTTCATTCCACATTTCCGGCAGCCCGGTGTATCCGCCCATGGGCCGCTCGGCCGGCCCGAACGGCACGGTCCGCTCGGACGACTCCAGCACCTCCTTGTCCTTCGGGGAGAGCTTCACGCCGATGGTGGAACCGAACAGCCCGGCGAACATGTTGCCGTTGACGAACGCGCCAAGGTTGCCGAACATCGGCTTCACCACCACCCCCGGATGGTCGGGAACCACGCGCCGGAACCGCTCTTTGTCTTCCTCGGTGGCTTTGGGCATCTCCATGGCTTCATCTCCCGGTGGCAGGGTGTATCCGCAGGATCTGGATGCAGGATATGCCTATTCGGAGGCGGGGTCGAGGGTACGGGATGCATGCGCCCAGCCGGCAATAAATCCCGTCCTGAGCAGGTTAAACTCCCCGGCGGAGTGCTATATATAGCTCAAGGCAACTATTTTGTGGCTGCCCCGCCAGGTCGCATGGATCCGGGATTGTCCCGGGGGCTGGAGGCAACGGTGCTGAACACGCCGGCCTCCGCCCCGGCTGCAGGAATCCGGTGCCGCCCGGCCAACCGTCCCGCCACCGCACCCCGGCTCGCGTTCGTTGCCCTCGCCGCGCTCGCCCTCCTCACCGGCTGCAGCGGCGGCACCAGCCAGTCGGTGGCCACCGCCGTGAAGGACAGCTCATCCGCGGTGGCCACAGCCCGGATCGCGCTCCGGCAGGATATGGCCGGCAAGCTGACCCGCGCCGCCACCTCCACCGCCCTCGACGATGAGCTAAAAGAAGTCCAGGGGAGCCGGAACACCGTCCTCAACCTCTCGCCGGCAACGCAGGAGGACCGCGAAACCCAGAAGCGGGCACTGGACGTGCTGGACCACTGCGCCGCGGGGTTCGCCGTGGCGCGCGCCGCCCTGGCAGGGAACGACGGCGGCGCCCCTCCCTCGCGGACGGTGACAAGGCGCTCGCGGACGCGCAGGACGCCCTGAAGCAGCTCGAAGGCAAGGTGGGGTCACAATGAGGGCGGAACCGTGAAGCGGCTCCTCGGCGTCGCGCTCGGGATCCTCACCGCCATCGGCGGGTTCGTGGACATCGGGGACCTGGTGACCAACGCCGTTGTCGGTTCCCGCTTCGGCCTGTCGCTGGTGTGGGTGGTGGCCGTCGGCGTACTGGGCATCTGCCTCTTCGCCAACATGTCCGGCCGGGTGGCGGCCGCATCCGGCCGCGCCACGTTCGAAGTGATCCGCGAACGCCTGGGGCCCCGGGCCGGGCTGGCCAACCTCTCGGCATCGTTCCTAATCAACCTCATGACGGTCACGGCGGAGATCGGCGGCGTGGCCCTGGCCCTGCAATTGGCCAGCAGTGTGTATTACCTGTTGTGGATTCCCGTGGCCGCGGTGGCAGTGTGGCTGGTGATCTGGCGGGTGCGGTTCTCCATCATGGAGAACGTCACGGGCCTGCTGGGGCTGACGCTGATTGTCTTTGCGGTGGCGCTGTTCCTGCTCAAGCCGGACTGGGGTGCGCTCGCCGGGCAGCTGGCGCCGGCCGTGCCGGCGCAGGAAACGGTATGGACTTACAGCTACTACGCGATCGCGCTGTTCGGCGCTGCCATGACCCCCTATGAGGTCTTCTTCTTCTCCTCCGGGGCCGTCGAGGAAGGCTGGACCGTGAAGGACCTGCTGCAGGAGCGCACCAACGTCCTGGTCGGCTTCCCGCTGGGCGGCCTGCTGTCCGTGGCGATCGCCGGGTGCGCCGCCGTCGTCCTCCTGCCCGCCGGTATTTCGGTGACGTCGCTGTCCCAGGTGGTCCTGCCCGTGGCGGAGGGTGCCGGGAAGGTCGGGCTGGCGTTTGTGCTGGTGGGCATTGTGGCCGCCACGTTCGGCGCCGCCCTGGAGACCACCCTCTCGTCCGGATACACCCTGGCCCAGTTTTTGGCTGGTCCTGGGGGAAGTTCCGCCGGCCGGCGGAGGCCGCGCGGTTCCACCTGTCGATGATGGTGTGCCTCCTGGTGGGCATGGCCGTCCTGGCCACCGGCGTGGACCCGGTGCTGGTGACCGAATACTCGGTGGTGTTCTCCGCCATCGCCCTGCCGCTCACGTACCTGCCGGTCCTCATCGTGGCCAATGATCCCCAGTACATGGGCGAGCATGTGAACGGGCGGGCCGTGAACGTGCTGGGAATGGTTTACCTGGTGATCATCCTGGTGGCCTCGCTTGCCGCCATCCCGCTCATGATTGTGACAGGAGCCGGCTCATGACATCGTCATCCGGTCCTTTGCCGCCGGTTCCGCGCGTAAGCGGCCGCATCCTGGACGCGCAACTGCACCTCATGGACCGGCAGGTCCTGGACCACGACGGCGTCCCGGTCACCACCGTGGACGACCTTGAGGTGGGCGGGCCTGATTTGGACGTGGAGATTCCGGCGGGGACGGCACCGCCGGCCATCACCGCCCTGCTGACCGGCGCGGTCCTGGGCACGCGGATCTTTGGCGGCAGGCCGCCGTCGTCCCGGCTGATCCGCATCCCGTGGAAGGACGTGGCGGAAGTCGGTGTGGTGGTGCGCCTTGGCGTGAGCGGGGAGCCGCTGGACGCCAGCTGGGTGGAACGTTGGGTGCGGGACAAGATCATTGCGCGGATACCGGGAGGCCGCCATGATCCTCGGTGACCTGCTGGGCACACCGGTCCACGATGCCGACGGCGGACGGCTGGGCCGCGTTGCCGACGCCCGTTTCGTGCTGGACGGAGCCCCGCACCAGCTGATGGCGGAGCCGCGGCTGCTGGGGCTGGTGGTCAGCCCGCACAGTGTCGCATCGTTCCTGGGCTACGAGCGGAACGGCCTCACCCGGCCCTGGCTGCTGGCCCGGATCCTCCGGTGGCGGCACCGCGGCTCGTTTTTGGTGCTGTGGGAGGACATATCGATGGTGGGGCCGCACTCAGTCCGGCTCCGGCCGGGGTACACCCGCTACAGCACGGCGTTGGAAGGCGGCGGCCAGGTTTAGCGGCGCCCAACAGGTGCGGGATTAGGTGTGGGCGGAAACTCCTGTAGTGTTGAGACTGTTGTTGTGTTTATGCAGTTGGTAGTTCAGGCAGTACGCGCGGTCGAAAGTCCGTGTTCTTCTGAAGTAGCGGTTTTTGAACACCCCACGCCGGAGGGCCCGAAAGTCGGGATTTTCCCTCCACCTTCACGAAGGACAAAAATAATGGCTACTGGTACCGTCAAATGGTTTAACGCTGAAAAGGGCTTCGGCTTCATTTCCCCGGACGACTCCTCGCAGGACGTTTTCGCGCACTACTCCGCGATCAACTCCAACGGCTTCCGCTCCCTCGAAGAGAACCAGAAGGTTTCCTTCGACACCGAGCAGGGCCCCAAGGGTCCCCAGGCCACCAACATCCAGGCTCTCTAATTCCTTAGAGTTCCGGGACCGTTAGGTTTCCAAGCAGGGCCTGCCGTTTATCGGCAGGCCCTGCTTTTGTTTAACCCGTGTGTGCCAGTTCCCCGGGTCGGGCCTGCCCCAGGGCTGAGCGTTGGGCGGGCATCTTCCTTGGAAGAACCGTCTCGACAAATGTGAATTGCAGGAGCACTCTTGTACTGCGCACGCCTCTGACGTGCAGAACCAGCGCCTTGGCTGGGAAGAGAATTGAACCTGCGCGGCACCAGTTGGGGTGGTGCATATCCGGCCCCGATCACCGGCCGGCACTGGCTGCCCGCGCTCCCCGGCATCGGCAGCCGGCACCTTCACTCCGAAAAAACAGTGGCCGGTTGGGCCAGTCATGCAATGGGTTTGAATCGGCCGCAGCTGCAAATCGGCATTTAACAGATCGCCGTTCAAGAAAGCATCGCCATGAAGCACTATCGGGGAATCACACCGAGATCCAACAAGCTGGCATTGATTGTGGCATTCGCTGTCGCATTGTTCGCCTCCCTGGCTGCAGCCGGCCCCGCGTCAGCCGACGGAGGGGGCCACCGGACCTGGCAGGTACAGGTGGGCTCTGAGTCCAGCGACCAGGAGATCCAGGGGATGGCCTTCCTTCCCTCAGAGATCTACATCAATGAGCGGGACACCATCACCTGGCAGGCAAACTCCGCAGAAATACATACCGTGACGTTCCTGGCGGCAGGCCAGTCGCTGCAGCCGTTCAATCCGTTCAGCGACGATGAGCTGCAGAAGCGCGGAAAGGATTATTACGACGGAAAGTCGTACTACAACTCCGGCATCCTGGCCAACGTGGACGTCCCTGGCTTCCCGGATGCGAGGAGTTACACCCTGTCCTTCCCCCGGGAAGGAAACTTCACCTACTACTGCCTGGTCCACGGCACGATGATGAAGGGGACCGTGCACGTGCGCGACCGGGGCACCGACTACCCGTACAGCCAGGCTGACTACGACAAGGCATCACGGGCGCAGGAGCGGGCCATCCTCCGGGACGGGCACCAACTGGACGCATCCCTGGCACAGGAAGCATCCAACCACAAGGTGATGGCAGGCGGTGACGACGGCGTGGCCATGGTCATGCGGTTTGTGCGGCCCACCGTGACGGTGCACGTGGGCGAGACGGTGGAGTTCGTCAATGACGGCATGGGCGCACCCCACACGGTCACCTTCGGCACTGAACCGGCGAACATTTTCGCCCCGTCCGGCGACCCGGAGCATTTCACCGGCGGCGACCTTAGTTCGGGCATCATCCCGCCCGGTGGCGGCACATTCGAAGTAACGTTCAAGTCCGAAGGAACGTTCGAGTACATCTGCGCACTCCATGACTACATGGGCATGGTGGGCAAGGTGAGAGTGGTCGACTAACGCCGGCTACACGGTCCGGCCGGGGCGGTTGCCCCGGCCGGACCGGCGTTTTCCGGGTCAGTGCAGCCCCATGGCCTCCCGCACCTCATCGAGGATGTGGTGCATGGCCCGTTCAGCCTCCGCCGTGTCACCGCCGGCCACGGCTGAGGCCACGTCCTCGTGCGCCTTCAGCGCCTCGTTCCTCGGCTTGAACGGCATGAGCCCCTGCCGGGTCCGGCTGGTCAGGACCTCTGCGATCATTCCTTCCAGCGCACGGAACATTTCATTGCCGCAGCTTCGCAGCAGCAGCTTGTGGAAAGCGATGTCGGCGGCCAGGAAGGCCTGAAGATCACCAGCCTCGCCCAGCTTGCGGAGGTCAGCGGCCAGGGCCACGAGCTGGGCACGTTCTGCTGCGCTGGCCCGGCGTGCCGCCCCGGCGGCCGCGATGGGTTCGACGGCGATGCGCAGCTCGGTCAGGCTGCTGTACTGCAGGTCCCGCCGGTCCGAGGCCAGCCGCCAGCGCACCAGGTTGGGGTCAAACACATTCCACAGGGACGGTTCCTGCACCACGATGCCCACGCGACGCCGCGAATACACCAGGTTCATCGATTCCAGAACCTTCATGGTGTCCCGGGCAACGGTCCGGGAGATGCCGTAGTCGTGCTGCAGCCCTTCAAGGGTGAGGCGGGTGCCCGGGGCCAGCTTCCCGGAGGCTATGGCTACCCCCACTGCCTCAATAACCCGGCCCTGCGTGGCTGGGGCAGGCCCGCCGTCGTGCACTTCATCGCCGTCCTGGACTGTCGCCGTCGACATTCTTTTCCCCGTTCCCTTACGCGCCGGTGCGCCCCTCAAGAATAGCCCCCAACTCGGCAAAGGTATGACTTGTGACACGAATAGATAGTATCTATTACTCAAAAAGGTGATACCTTATCGCTTGGTCCGATGAACACCGGACCCGCAGCGAGCTTCTTCGAAAGCCAAAGACGTCTTCTCCGGAGGTATGACATGCAGTATCCAGCCACGCACCTGGTGGTCATGGGGGTTGCCGGTTCCGGCAAATCCACCCTGGCGGCCGCACTGTCCCAGCAGCTGGGATGGGCCTGCGCCGAAGCGGATGAGTTCCATCCAGAAGCGAACATCACCAAGATGAGCCAGGGGATTCCGCTCCAGGACGAGGACCGCTGGCCCTGGCTCGATGAGATCCGCAGCTGGATGACCGCGCAGGCCGCCGCCGGCAAGAGCACCGTCCTCACCTGCTCCGCGCTCAAGCGCGGCTACCGGGAGCTGCTCGCCGGTGCCGAAGGCCGTGTCATCTTCCTCCACCTCGACGGCGGCGCGGGCCTGATCAGCCAGCGGATGCAGGGCCGGGTGGGCCACTTCATGCCGCCCGCCCTGCTGCCCAGCCAGCTGGCCACCCTTGAACCGCTCAGCCAGGAAGAGCTCGACGGCGGCAGCCTCCGCCTCGATATCTCGCACTCACCCGAAGAGCTGGTCGCCGCCGTCGTCCGGGCCCTGAACCTCCCCGCCGGCCAGGCGCCCAAAGCGTCCTGACCCCGTAGTCCCCAACCCTGTTTCAAAGGAGAACCATGACCATCGAAGGATGGACCCAGACGATGGGTGCAGGCCCCCTGCTGCTCATCGCCGCGGCGGCAATTCTTGTGCTGCTGTTCCTCATCATCCGGCTGAAGATGCACGCGCTGGTGGCACTGATCCTCATCAGCCTCGCCACCGCCTTCGCCACCGGAATCCCCGCCAACCAGGTGGTTCCGGTCCTGATCAACGGCTTCGGCACCACCCTGGGTACCGTGGCACTGCTCGTCGGCCTCGGCGCCATGCTCGGCCGCATCGTGGAAACCAGCGGCGGCGCCAAAGTCCTGGCCGATTACCTGATCGGCGTCTTTGGCGAGAAACGGGCACCGTTCGCCCTGGGCCTGGCCTCCCTGATCTTCGGCTTCCCCATCTTCTTCGACGCCGGCCTGGTGGTCATGCTGCCCGTCGTCTTCGCCGTAGCCCACCGACTTGGCGGCGGCGTGCTGCGGTATGGACTTCCGGCCGCCGGCGCGTTCTCGGTCATGCACATCTTCCTGCCGCCGCACCCGGGGCCGGTCTCGGCCGCTGCATTCTTTGACGCCAACATCGGCCTGGTGCTGATCGCCGGCCTCATCACCGCCATTCCCACCTGGTACGTCACGGCCTACCTGTATGGCCTCTGGACCGGCAAGAAGCTGGTCCTGCCCGTGCCGGAAATCCTGGGCCACGCCAGCGCGGAGGCCGAGTCCCACCCGCCCCGGTTCCGCACCATCATTGGCCTGCTGCTCCTGCCACTGGTCCTGATCTTCCTCAACACCGGCCTGAACACCCTGGCCTCCTCCGGTGTGCTGTCCGACGCCGTGAAGAAGGAACAGTGGTTCCAGCTCCTTCGCACCGTGGGTGAAACGCCGGTGGCGCTGCTGATCGCCGTGCTGGTGGCCATGTATGTCCTCGGAGCCCGCCGCGGAACCCACGCCGGTGCCCTGGAGAAGCTGCTTGAGTCCTCGCTGGGCCCGGTCTGCTCTGTCATCCTTATTACCGGCGCCGGCGGCATGTTCGGCGGCGTCCTGCGCACCTCGGGCATCGGCGCGGCGCTGGCTTCTGTCCTGGGCAACCTGGGCATCCCGCTGATCCTGGCCGGCTTCCTCATCTCCGCCATCCTGCGCATCGCCCAGGGTTCGGCCACCGTCGCATTGACCACCACCGCGGGCCTCATCGCCCCGGCAGTGGCCACCGCGGGGCTGACGGGCATGCAGGTGGCGGCGCTGGTCATCGCCGTGGCTGCGGGCTCAGTAGTGGTCTCACACGTCAACGACTCCGGCTTCTGGCTGGTTGGCCGCTTCTTCGGCATGGACGTCAAGACCACCCTGAAGACCTGGACCGTGATGGAAACGCTGATCGGCGTGATGGGCTTCGCCGTCGCCGCGGTCATCTTCATGGTGGCCGGTATAGGGGCTAAAGGCCACGCAGGGTTTGGCGGCGGGGCGGCCGGTGGGAACACCGGCCGCCCCGCCGTCGTTGTTCCCCATGGCGTGCATTCCATGCGCGCCACCCGCCAACCGAAGGACACCCCTTGACTCCTCGCACCATCGTGATCACCGGCGCCAGCGACGGCATCGGCGCTGCGGCCGCCCGGACACTGGCAAAGGCGGGGGAGCAGGTGGTCGTCGTCGGACGTTCCGCTGAAAAGACCCGCGCCCTGGCGGAGGAGATTGGTGCAGACTTTTACCTCGCCGACTTCGCCGACCTTTCGCAGGTCCGGACCCTGGCCACGGAACTTGAGGAAAAGTACCCCCGCATTGACGTCCTGGCGAACAACGCCGGCGGCATGATGGGCAAGCGAACGCTCACGGTGGACGGGAACGAACTGACGTTCCAGGTCAACCACCTGGCGCCGTTCCTGCTCACCACCCTGCTGATGGACACGCTGGCGGCCAGCAACGCGAAGATCATCAACACCGCCAGCGCCGCAAACTACTCGGGAAAGATGGACCTCTTCGACCTCAAGGCCGAGCAGGGGTACCGCACCTACCGCGCCTACGGGACGGGCAAGCTCGCCAACATCCTCTTCACGTCCGAGCTGCACCGCCGCTTCCATGACCGGGGAATCACGACGGCGGCGTTCCACCCCGGCGTTGTCCGCACCAACTTCGCGGCAGATTCCACCAGCCACTTCCGGCATGCCTACAAGACCCTGCTGAACCGCTTCATGCTCAGCCCGGACCAGGGTGCCGACACCATGCTGTGGCTCATCAACGGCACCCCCGGCACGGACTGGATCTCCGGGGCCTACTACGCCAAGCGCGCCCTGGCCAAGGCCAACCCGCAGGCTTACGACGCCGAACTGGCGCGCGGGCTGTGGGACAAGAGTGATGAGCTGGTCAAGGCCTTCGTCCAGCCCTAACGCTCACAGGCAACGCCGTCGTGGTCGGCGTCCAGCCCGTAGATGTCCCTGCCAATAACCTGGAGGGGGCCACTGACGTAGGCCGGTCCGTTGCCGCTTCCGCCGGCGCAGTCCACGTCCGAGGCAATGGGGACGCACCCTGAGTAGTTCGGGTCGCAGCCGGGATTGGTGCCCGGAACGGCCGGGGCAACAGGGGCCGGAGGCGCAACGGGAGCGGGCGGCGCTGCCGCCTTCGCGGCTGCTTCGGCGGCGGCCTTTGCTGCCGCAGCATCCTGCGCCGCCTTCGCCTCGGCGGCCTGCCGGGCGGCAGCTTCTGCAGCGGCTGCGTCAGCGGCGGCCTTGTCGGCAGCGGCCTTGTCAGCTGCCGCCTTCTCGGCGGCTGCCTTTTCCGCCGCGGCCTGGTCGGCGGCCGCCTTCGCTGCGGCAGCGGCTGCCAGCTTCTCCGTGACGCGCTTGGACTCCGCGGCTTCCAGCCACACCAGCCTGCCCGACCCGTCCTTGGTACAGACGTAGGTGGTGCCGGCCGAAACCTGCTGCCCGTTTGCGGCGGTGCACGGCGTACCGGCAATGGGCGTTGCGGTGGCGAATTCGCTGGCGGGTCCGGCAGCGGCGCTCAGGGAGGCCTGGGGTGCACCGCACCCGGTCAGCAGAAGCACGACGGCGGCGGCCCCGGCGCCCAGCACCTTGTGCGGGCCCTTCCGCCCGGCGGCTCCTGGGGTCAGCGCGGGTTCCCGACGGCGGGTGCGGGGCGCGGAAAAGCGTTGGACGGCAGGCATGGTTCCCCCAAGTGCGTGTGCTGGATGCGATGTGCACGGCCAGCGTAGCTACGCCGGGATGGCCGGAACGGTTTAAGCGCAAATCTTGATGTATTCCTGCACCAACCTTGAAGCTCCCGGTTGTGCGGAGGTCAGCCCTGCCTGGCCAGCGCCCCACCGATCAGCCGCGCACCCTCCGGGTAGGCGCCCGGATTCGGACCCGAGTAGTTGAGCCGGATGAAGGCTCCGGCGGGTTCGGCCGGGTACCACTCCGTGCCGGCGGCTATGATCACGCCGGCATCCTCGCAGTCCCGCACCAGGCGCGGCAGATCCGTGGCGTCGGGCAGGCGCAACCACAGGTTCAGGCCGCCCTTCGGCAGGACATCGAGGTGCGCCTGGGGGAGGTGCTCCCGGATGCTGGTGGCCAGCAGGTCGCGGCGTGACTGGAGCTGCTGCCGGAGGCTCCGCAGGTGGGTCTGCCACCCGGGTTGCGTCACCACGTCCAGCGCGGCGGCCTGCAGGAGCCCGCTGACGTACATCGACTCGGCGGCGCGCTGGCCCAGGATGCGTTCGCGCGCCGGTCCCCGGACGATCACGGCAGCAATCCGGATGGCGGTGGACACGCTCTTGGTCAGGGACCTGATGTACACCACGTGCCCGGAATCATCGCGGGTTGCCAGCGGAACGGGGTCGGAGGTGATGCCGAAATCGTGTGCCCAGTCGTCCTCCACCAGGAAGGCGCCGTGCCGGCGGGCCACGTCCAGGATCTCGTCGCCGCGCCCTGCCGCCCACTGCCCGCCCGTGGGATTCGAATAGTTGGGCTGCACGTAGAACGCCCGCGCCCCGGTCTCGGCAAAGGCGCGGTCCACGTCCGCGGGATCCGGCCCGTCCGGGCCGGTGGGCACCGGAACCACCCGCACCCCGGTCTGCGCGGCGGCAAGGATGGCGCCCCAGTACGACGGCGACTCCATCAGCAGCGGCTGTCCCGCGCCCACCAGCGCACGGAAGATGGAGCTGAGCCCGCTCTGGCTTCCGGGCAGCACAACCACATCATTCGGGGTGGGAGGCGTGATTCCCACCGGGGTGGCCGACCCCAGTTCCTGCGCGAACCATTGCTGCAGCTCCGGCATGCCCGCCGCCGGCGGCCGCGACAGTGCGGCGTCGCCCCGGGCAGCCCGGGCCAGCGCGGCGCGGACCAGCCGTTCCGGCAGCAGTTCGCGGTCCGGGTAGCCGGAATGGAACCAGATGGCATCGCCGGGAACGTTGCGCATGGTGCCCGACGACGACGGCAGCGGGGACGACGGCGACCGCAGCGCAGCCGTCTGCCAGCCATAGTCGGACGGACGGGCGGTGCGCACGGCACGCACGAACGTTCCAACGCCGGGCCGGCTTTCAATCAGCCCCTGGGCGGTCAGCGCCTGCAGCGCCTTCTGCACTGTCACCGGGCTGGCCTGGTACTCGGCAACGAGCTGCCGGGTGGACGGCAGCCGGGCCCCCGGACCCGCGCCGCCGACCCATTGCCGGAGTGCCGCAACGATCCGCGAACTGCTATCGTTATTCATGAAAGAACATAGTAGCGCTACTGTCCTGAATCGCCCAGTGATATCGCCGCGAAAGGCCACCGGAATCTGGTGGGGCCTGCTCGGCGTGGCGGCCTTCTCCTTCACCGTTCCGTTCACCCGCGTGGCCGTGGCAGGCATCCCGCCGCTGCTCATCGGTTCCGGCCGGGCCGTCGTGGCCGCTGCCCTCGCCATCGCAGCACTTGCCATCACCCGCCAGCGGCTGCCCCCGCCCCGCACCTGGCTGCGCCTGTCGCTCGTGGCGGGCGGCGTCGTCGTCGGCTTTCCGCTGCTGACGTCCTATGCCCTCACTGCCGTACCGGCGGGACATGGAGCCGTGGTCATCGCCCTCCTGCCGGCCGCCACCGCAACGGTGGCGGTCCTGCGCGCCGCTGAGCGGCCCCCGGCCGCCTTCTGGGTGGTGATGGCGCTCGGCTCGCTGGCAGCCATCTCCTTCGCCTTCCTCCAGTCAGGCGGCGTGGGGCACCTGCACTGGGCGGACCTCCTGCTGCTCGGCGCCGTGGCCTGCGCCGCGGTGGGGTACGCGGAGGGCGGCCTGCTGGCGCGCACGCTGGGCTCGTGGCAGACCATCGCCTGGGCGCTGGTCCTTGCCGCGCCGGCCATGCTGGTCCTCGCCGTAGTTTCAGTCCTGGACCAGCCGCCGTCGGCCACACCCGTCCAGTGGGCTGCCTTCGCCTACCTCGCCGTGGTCAGCATGTTCCTTGGCTTCTTCGCCTGGTACCGGGGGCTGGCCATTGGCCCCATGGCGCAGGTGAGCCAGATCCAGCTGCTCCAGCCCGTCCTCAGCATCGGCTGGGCCGCGCTGCTGCTGGGGGAGGCGCTCACCTGGACCACCCTGATCGGCGCCCTCGCCGTGATCCTCTGTGCCGCTGCGGCCGTCCGCGTCCGGCTCAAACCGGCCCCCTGAACTGCTGAAAGGACTTCCCATGTACATTCCCGCCCACTTTGCTGCCGGCCCCGATGCCGTCCGGCACCTCCTCACGACTCCCGGCGCCGCCAACCTGGTGACCATGACGGACCACGGCCTGCTGGCAACACTGCTGCCCTTCGCCTTCAACCCGGCGGTGGGGGAGCGCGGCGCGCTGCAGGCCCACATGGCGCGCACCAACCCGCAGTGGTCCACCGCGCCGGCCGGAGAGGCGCTGGCCATCATCCAGGGCCCCGACGACTACATCTCGCCGTCGTGGTACGCCGCCAAGGCCGAGCACGGGCGCGTGGTCCCCACTTGGAACTACAGCACCGCGCACGTGTACGGCGAGCTGGTTTTCCATGACGACGCCGGCTGGCTGGCATGGCATGTCCGGCACCTGACCGGACTGCACGAGGACGGCCGGGCAGACCCCTGGGCCGTGGACGACGCGCCGGAGAAGTTCATTGCCGGGCAACTGCGGGCGATCGTGGGCGTAGAGCTGGTGATCAGCCGGATCGAGGCGAAGGAAAAACTGAGCCAGAACCGCTCCGACACCGATGCTGAAGGAGTGGCAGCGGGTCTCCGGGCCGGGGGCGTGAAGCCGGCGCGGCCGCCGTCGAACGCGCGCGCCGGATCTGACGCCTATGGGCCCTAAGCCGCCCGTTCCAGCAGCACCATCACCTCGTAGTGCGTGGTCTGCGGGAACATGTCCAGGACGCGGGCACGCCGGGCGGTGAACGACGGGAGCGCGGCCAGGTCCCGGGCCAGCGACTGCGCGTTGCAGCTGGAGTACACGACGTGCTGCACGTCCGAGGCTTCCAGCCAGCCGCAGAGCTCCTTGCCGATGCCGCGCCGGGGCGGGTTCACGATCACCAGGTCCGGCGACTGCTTGCTGGCCAGGGCAAACGCGGTGGCGTCCCCGGCCTGGAACTCCATCCCCTTCAGGCCTGCCTCGTCACTGCTGAGGCGGGCGGACACGATCGCTTCGCTGCTGGTTTCAATGCCCGTGACGGTGCGGGCCGGTGCGGCGCTGTGCAGGGCGAACCCGCCCACGCCGCAGTACAGGTCCCACACCGAGGCCGGCGCCAGTTCGTTGACCCACTCGCGTCCCTGGCGGTACAGGGCCGCGGCCATCTCACTGTTGGTCTGGAAGAAGCTTTGCGGGCGGAGGTGCAGGTTGATGTCGTTGACCCGCATGTTCAGGGTGGACTCGCCGGTCAGCAGGATCTCCCGGTCGCCTTCCAGCACGGCCTTGTGTTCCGGATGCAGGTTGACCGAGACCACCTTCACCTGCGGCAGGGCGGCCAGGAGGTCCGGGAGGTGCTTCCGGATGCGCGGCACCACCTGGTCCGAGCGCAGGACCAGCCGGAGCATGACCTCGCCGTCCGGGGATTCGGTGAGGATGACGTGCTTGAGTTCACCGGTCCGGCGGGGAACGTCATAGGGCGTCAGACGGACCCGGCGGATGAAATTCGCCAGCACGGGGAAACAGGCGAGCAGGCCGGGTGAGCAGACGCCGCACTTGCGCAGGTCCACGCCATGGCCATCGGCGTCCAGGATCCCGATGGTGGGATTCTGAGCGGTCCCGCCGATCACCATCTTGGCCTTGTTGCGGAAGCCGGACTCCTGGCTGGCCACCGGCGGCAGCCATTCGAGTTCGGTGTGACCGGACAGGAGGGTCTGGCAGTGCAGCTGTTTGCCGGCCAGCTGCTCACCGTAGGGCACGCCCATGTGGGTGCAGGAGCGGCAGGTACCGGCATCAAAGTAGGAACAGCGCATGACCGGACAAGTTTACCCGGTTGCCTTCCCCGCCACGACGTGCAGGTCCGACGCCGGCACTTGGGGAAGTGCCGGCGTCGTACCTTTCAGGGCTGTACCGTCAGGGCAGCGCAACCGGCAGCACCCCATCCGGGAAGGGCGCAACGAAGGCGGCTCCTGCTTCTTCCCCTGCAGAGCCGTAGCCCCAACCGGCGAAGACGGTGGGAATGCCGTGGACGGCTGCCCCGGCCACGTCGTAGCTGCGGTCACCCACCATGAGCGGGGCAGCGACATCCACCTTGGCTGCCCTCAGCCTGTCCAGCACTTCGGCAATGACATCTGCCTTGCTCCACCTGGCTTCCTGGTCCGATGCGCCGCAGACGGCGGAGAAGTAATGGTCAATCCCAAACAGGCGGGCCATCCGGAGCGCCTGGTCTTCGGCCTTCGAGGTGGCAACCGCCATGGGTACGCCCGCACGATGGAGCTGTTCCAGCAGTTCCCTGATCCCGGTGTACGGAACGGACTGGTGTGCACCGTGATCCGCGTAAGCCTTCCGGTAATGCCGCAGCGCCAGCCGGGCAAGGACCTCATCGTGTCCCAGGTGCTCGCGGAAGGACTCAAGCATGGGCGGCCCCACCAGCCGGACCAGGTCCCCGGCCGGTGGCACAGCGGCCCCCACGGCGGCAAGCGCCCGGGCGGCGCTCGCCGTCACGCCTGCCGCCGAATCCAGCAGCGTCCCGTCCATGTCCAACAGCACGCAGCTGAAGGCTCTCCGCTGACTCTGCAGCGGCTGCTGCCGAAGTATCATCTCTGTGTGCTTTCGTTCTGGAGCCGGGCCGACTCGTGTCTGCTGTTGTGACGTCATGCAGTGAAGGGTGAAACATGGATCGGGCGAGTCTTGACCGGATCGACCAGGGCATCCTGGCGGAGCTGACCCGCAATGCCCGGGTCAGCCACGCGGAGCTGGCTGCAAAGGTGATGCTGTCCCGCAATGCGGTCCGGCAACGCATCGACAGGATGGAACGGCAGGGTTACATCCAGGGCTACACCGTGGTGACCGGCGCCCCGGGGCACGGCACAGTCTCTGCTTTCCTGATGGTCTACCGGAAGGACAGGGTGCGCGGATCGGACGTCATCGCCGTGCTGCAATCGATCCCGGAGGTGGTCCTGTGCGATGTGGTCAGCGGCGACTTCGACCTGCTGGTGCGGGTGGAAGCACGGTCGCTTGAACGCATCCAGGAGATCTGGGAGCAGATAGCGGCCACGCCCGGCGTGACGGACACCGTGACGGCGATGACCCTGTCCAACTACATCCGGCGGGATGCGGCAGCGAAGCCGGCCCAGCCGGGAAACGCTCTCGACCAGGCTCCGTTTCCGGTGATCAGCCCTGGCGCTTGATGCACACCACTTTCGGCTGGGTCATCTCCTCATAGGCGAAGCGGACGCCTTCGCGGCCCAGGCCGCCATACTTGGATCCCCCGAACGGCATGCCGTCGAAGCGGTAGTCCGATGAGTCGTTGACCATGACGCCGCCTGCGTCGATGCGGCCCGCGGCGTCCAGGGCCGTGTCCAGCGAGCCGGTGAAGATCCCGGCGTGAAGGCTGAAGTCGATGGCGTTGGCGGTCCCCACGGCTTCGTCGAAGGTTGTGAAGGGTTGCAGCATGACGACCGGCCCGAACACCTCCTCCGTCCACAGCCTGCTGCCGGCGGGCACCCTCTCCAGGACCGTCGGATGCAGCACGTTGTTTACCCTGGTGTTGCCGGCGAGGACCACGGCGCCGGAGGCAACCGCCGCCTCAATCTTGGCCTGGAGCTGATCCACGGCGGCGGGACTGATCATGGGACCGACGTCGGTGGCTTCCTCGGCGGGGTCGCCCGCCACCAGCCGCGACGCCTCCTGCAGGAAGCGCCGACGGAACTCGTGGTAGCGGGAGGCGGCCACGAGGATGCGCTGAACCCCCACGCAGTTCTGTCCGGCTGCCCAGAAGGCTCCGGAGACGCAGGCTGAAACGGCAGCATCCAAGTCGGCATCGTCCATGACGATGACCGGGGCGTTCCCGCCAAGGTCCATGGACAGCTTCTTCAGGCCTGCGGTCCTGGCAATGGCCTCGCCGGCCGTGAATCCGCCGGTGAAGGACACCATGCGGACCTCCCGGCTCCGCACGATCGCCTCCGCCACGTCCCTGTCCCCGTGGACCACTGTGAGGACGCCGGCAGGCAGGCCGGCTTCGGCGAAGACTTCGGCAAGCAGTTGCGCGGACAGGGGCGTCAGCGCGGACGGCTTGAGGATGACGGCGTTGCCTCCGGCGATTGCCGGGCCCACCTTGTGTGCCACCAGATTAAGGGGGTCGTTGTACGGGGTGATGGCCGCAATGATGCCCAGCGGTTCCCGTGCGTACCACCCCATGCGGTCCTCGGAGCCTTCATAGGAGTCAAAGGGAATGATCTCGCCGGCGTTCCGGCGTGCCTCCGCGGCGGACAGGCGCAGGGTGTTGACTGCCCGCCGCACCTCCTTTCGTGCCTGGCGGATGGTTTTGCCGCTCTCGGCTGTGATGGTCTGGGCGAATTCCGCGTGGCGCGCGTCGATTAGTGCGGCAGCCGCGTCCAGCAGCTTCCCCCGGGCATGGCGGGACAACGCGCGTGCCTGCGCCGCCCCGGACCTGGCAGCCCGGATAATCGCGTCCACGGACTCCGCCCTGGTCAGGGCCACGGCTCCCACCACCCGGCCGTCGTAGGGGCTGAGCACCTCCCGGATCGCGGCCGTTGCGTGATCCAGCGGTGCAAGGGTTGATTCACGCATCTGCAGCCACCTGGTTCCGTGCGGCGTGCATGGCGATGATGTCGGACAGCAGGGCGTACGCTGTCTCCACCCGCCCGGCCCCGGGTCCGGACACCGTCACCGGGCCGAGGAGATCGGTGTTGAACGACACTGCATTGTTGGCACCCGAAACCCCGGCGAGGTCGTGGGCCAGGGGAGCGCCACGGGGGCAACTCCGGCACTGATGCTTCCATCCAGGTTCCGCCGCGCGGAGCCCACCAGTTTCCACCGCCGCCCCTCGTTCCTGGCGCGCCTGATGTCCTCGGGCGACAGCGTTGACATCCCTTGGCGCTGCACATCCGCCAGCGTGATGTCCGCCCCCAGCAGCTCATTGGCCAGGATTAGGACTTTCAGTTGGACGTCGTGGCCCTCGATGTCGGCCGTGGGATCTGCCTCTGCGTACCCCCGGCTCTGGGCTTCGAGGACCGATTCCTCAAAGCTGAGGCCCTCTTCCATCCTGCCCAGGACATAGTTGCTGGTGCCATTGAGGATGCCCTCGAAGCCATTGAGCGCCAGTCCGGGGAACAGTTGTTTGGCCAAACGGATGACGGGTGTCCCGCTCATCACCGCGCCCTCGAATTCGAAATGCAGCCCTTTAAGCTTCGCGAGCCGGCTCAACTCCTGGCCATGCAGGGCGACCGGACCCTTGTTGGTGGTGCAGACACTCTTTCCCGACTCCAGCGCCCAGCGAACGTGTGAAGCCGCAGGCTCGCCGTCTGCAGGGTTGGTGAACGTTGCTTCGCAAATGATCCCTGCGGAGCAGGTCCGGATCACGCGCTCGTTGTCCGGGTCCGCTGACCCGCCGTACGCTGCAAATGTCGCGACGGCGGGATCCAGGCCCAAGGCCATGTCAAGATCGATCCCCCCGTCCTGGACCAGGGAACCCAGCCCAAGGTCCGTAATGGCAACCACCCGCAGGTCAAAGCCGAGGGTGCGGCCAAGCGCATCCCCTCTGGTGGCAATCAGTTCGGCCAGGGTCCGGTTGACGCCGCCGAACCCGATCAGCGCGATGTCGTAGGTGGTCATTGCTGCTCCCTTGAGGTGGTTGTTGTTGCTCCCATCCTGTGCCCACCGGGTGTCCGTTGAGGCATGTCCAAACGCTCCGCCGGGGAGGCGAAACGACCATCTGAAGGGCAAATCGACATACGGGGTAACAGCAATAAACGTGCAACATTCGCATTTGAATATGGTCTTGATGACTAGAAATGCCAGTTTGTGTTACTTTCGTCACTGTCGACGCGCTTAGAGCTTTCATGGACCGGCACCCGAACCGCGGCCGTCCTTCCGACCATCCCCCACTGGAGGCACCACTTGGAATCTTCGACCCCCTCACCCTCAAGCCGGAGCCGGACGCACCGCCGTCAACGGAATCAGGGCTCCGCCGCTCCATGGGTCCCCGGCACCTTGTCATGATCGCCATGGGCGGCGTGATTGGTTCCGGCCTGTTCCTCAGCTCGGGCTACACCATTTCCCAGGCCGGCCCGCTGGGTGCCGTTCTCGCCTACCTCGTCGGTGCCTTCGTGGTTTACCTGGTCATGGCCTGCTTGGGGGAGCTCGCCATCGCCTACCCCGTCTCCGGTGCGTTCCATATCTATGCTTCCCGGTCCATTGGTCCCGCCACGGGATTCGCCACCGCCTGGCTCTACTGGCTGTGCTGGGCGGTCGCCATCGGATCGGAGTTCACAGCCTCGGGCCTGCTGATGCAGCGCTGGTTCCCGGGCGTTGACGTCTGGGTCTGGTGCCTGATCTTCGCCGCAACGTTGTTCGGCCTCAACGCCGTGTCATCCAAGTTCTTCGGCGAGTCGGAATTCTGGTTCGCCATCATCAAAGTGGGCGCCATCATCGGGCTCATCGTCCAGGGCGGGGCAGCCCTCCTGGGCTTCCACCCGCTCAGCGCATCGGGCAACCATCCCTTCCTGTTCGAAAACTTCAACACCGAGGGAGGGCTGTTTCCCAACGGTTTCACCGGCGTTCTGGTGACGGCGCTCGCAGTCTTCTATGCCTTCTCAGGCTCTGAACTGATCGGCGTCGCCGCAGGGGAGACGAAGGATCCCGCCACCAGCATTCCCAAAGCGATGCGCAGTACGGTCATCCGCCTCCTGGTGTTCTTCGTCGGAGCCATCGCCGTCATCGCCGCCACGATCCCGTACCAGGAAGTTGGGCTCGACGAAAGCCCGTTCGTGACGGTGTTCACGGCGACGGGTGTTCCCTTTGCCGCCGATCTGATGAACTTCGTCATCATCACGGCGCTGCTGTCTGCAGGCAACAGTGGCCTGTTCTCGTGCGCCAGGATGCTGTACTCCCTGGCCGACGAAGGCCACGCACCCCGGGCGCTTAAGAAGCTGACTAAGCGCGGCATTCCCATGACCGCGCTCTCGGTGAGCATGCTCGGAGGGCTGGCCTCACTCATCAGCAGCGTGGTTGCTCCGGAAACCGTGTACCTGGTGCTGGTATCGGTAGCGGGATTCGCAGTGGTGGGAGTCTGGATGTCCATCACCGCCTCGCATTTCTTCCACCGCCGGTCTTTTGTCCGGAACGGCGGGGACGTGTCCACCTTGTCCTACCGCGCGCCGCTCTTCCCACTGGTCCCGGTCCTGGCATTCACTCTCTGCACAGTCTCACTGGTCGGCATCGCTTTCGATCCGGCCCAAGTGGCGGCGCTGTACTTTGGGATTCCTTTCGTCGCCGCCTGCTACGGTTACTTCCACATCAGGTACGGGCGCCGGGCCGCAGCCGAAAAGACAGCGCAGGGCTGAACCGTTTCCATGGCCTGGCGCGGACGGCCGAACGTCCGCGCCAGGCCATCGCCGTGCCCGGGACTGCGTTGCTTCCGGGGGATTGGTGTTTCCCGCTGGGCGGTGCCGCAACGTGTGAGGATAGGCTGGTTGCCGGTCGGAAGGAGCAGCAGGGTGGATAACTCCCCGGAGGCGGCGTCGCTGGCGCAGGGATTGCGGATAGTGCGCCTGGTCATTGACCGGGAAAAGACGGGGAAGCAGCTTATGGGTGTCTCCCAGTTGGCCGCCGAGCTGGACATGGACCAAAGCCGCGTCTCCCGTTTGACCCAGGAGCTTTGTGAGCTTGGCCTGCTGGAGCGCCGCGAACGCGGCCCGTTCCGCGTAGGGACGGGCTTCTTCGGCCTTGCGGCCACCCTCAATACGGGGTGGATCCGGCATGCGGCGGCGGAACTGGAGGCGCTGGTGGCCACTACCGGGCTGCGCGCCCGGGTCTCGGTCCGCGACGGCTACAGGGTCATCCTGCTCCTGGCGTCCAGCAACGATTCGCAGGCCGGCAGCTTCGTCCAGCCCGGCATGGTGACGCCTGTGTGGTGTACCGGATCGGGCAGGGCGCTGTTGTGGGACCATAAGCGGCGCGGGTTTGAAGCTTTGCTTTCCGACGTGAACTTTGTCGGCGTCGGTGGTCCCGGCGCCCCGCATTCCAGCGCGGAGGCCTGGGAACTCATGGCCAAAGACAAGCCCCATGGTTTCGTTGTCGCCACGGAGGAATTCGAACACGGCATCGTGGAGGTGGCCGTGCCTGTCCGGGATCCGGGCGGTGGGATCGTCGCTTCGCTGAGTGTGCTGGGCGGGCAGCCGGACGTTGGACCCCGCGCAGGGGAATTGGCGGATGTGCTCGCGGAGGCCGCGGCAAGGCTCGGTTCGGTCCATCCCGGGCCGGAAGGGTAGGCGGCCCTTAGGGGTTGCTGTCCGGAGACCGCCATCCCAGCATGCCTTCCAGCCAGCGGCCCTGGCGGACGAGCGCTTCGGCGTGCCGGGACCGGCTGGGTTCAAGGCGGCCCTTCAGGCCCACCACCTGCAGGGCCGCCACCACGTCGCCCCTGAAATCCCTGATGGGTGCGGCCAGTGAGTAGAGCCCGGGCTCCGCTTCCTCGTCGACGATGGAGTAGCCGCGGACCCGTGCGTCCCTGAGCCGTGCCAGGAAATCCTCGACGTCCGCGGGGGTGTTCGGGCCGTGCTGCTGGAACTGGACGCCCGCGAAGATTTTGCGGACCTCATCGTCCGGAGTCTCCCACAAAAGTGCCTGCCCGGCGTCGCTGCAGTAGGCAGGGTAGGGCCGGCCCAGCCACGAGCCCACCAGCTGGCTGCTCGCCGGGACGCTTTCGCCCACCGTTACGGTGCTCCTGCCGCTGAGGACCCCCAGGAAGCACCCCTCATCGGTCTCCCTCGAAAGGCGTTCCAGGGCGGCGGTCCCGTCGGTTGCCAGCCGGCGCCGGGTCAGCAGGAGGGCGTCGGTCAGGACGCTCCAGTCCAGGGCGAAGGTGCGTTCGGGGGTTCTCCGCAGGAAACCTTCCTGTTCAGCTGTCCGCAGGCTCCTGGAAACCTGGCTTCGGTCCCTGCCCAGGTCCGCAGCGATCTCTGCAACCGTGCCGCCGGGGAGGCCACGCAAGTGGCGTTCCCCGGCCGCCAGGACGGCCATGACGCCACGTCCCATGCTTGAAGTCCTCGACATGGTCCGAGTCTAGAGGACCGCCCGCCCGGGTCAGGAGATGGCGAAGACGCGGGCCGGGAAGCCGCTCCCTTCGGAGGGTTTGGCCCAGCTGGCCA
Organism: Arthrobacter sp. FX8; assembly: GCF_026723805.1. NCBI lineage: Bacteria > Bacillati > Actinomycetota > Actinomycetes > Micrococcales > Micrococcaceae > Arthrobacter > Arthrobacter sp. FX8. Next base: position 508,932 of record NZ_CP113505.1, read on the forward strand.
CGATTGCGGCACCCGATTCAGGGAGGCCGGACAAATCAGCCATCAGTTCTATCTGCCAGCGGTCCTTCGCCAGGATGTAGGTTTCCAGGCTAAAGTCCCCCTGCGAGGTTGCCAGCCCCGGATCGGTGTCCGTTTGCTCGTGCCCGATGGCCGAAACCCAGCGTTCCTCCACCAGGAAGGACAGCACCTCACGGGACCACCCGGGAGTGTGGCTGACTCCGTCCGCATCCTTGTTGGCCATGGCATCTCCGTCCGGCCACCGTGAGCTCCAGCCGGTCCTCAGGGCAACGAAGCATCCAGCCGGGATTCTTCCGTTCCGGTCTTCCCATCCGTGCACATCCTGCAGGGTGGGGGTTGCATCCGGATCCCGTTCCACCCGCCGGGTGATGTCCAGGACCACAAGGGGAAGAATCATGTCCTGGACTGGAATCCGGTCAAGGGTGCGTCCACCCCGGATGAAGTGGGAAGGCGGATCCACATGCGTGCCCCACTGGCCAACGATCGAATACCGGTGGGCCGTAAACCCGTCGCCCCTTTCAAGGTCGAAAAGAGCCTCCCGGGTTTCGTCCGGAAAGGCGGCGAAACGGGGCTGGCCTGGATGGAAGGCATGGGTGAGGTCCGTGAACGTCCTGCCTGCCAGGGCGGACTGAAGCGCGGGCCAGGCGGCAGTGGTGGTGAGTGTCATGATGCTGCCGCCGCCGAGGGGGTTTTACGGTGCAGCCCACCGGCCACGCTCACGGGACCGGTCACCTCGATGACAGGCAGTTCCCACGGGTGGATGGCCACCAGTTCCTGCATAACCCGTTCCAGGACGGCCTCGTCCAGGGTGGCATCAAAATAGGTGGTGAAGACGAACGTGGGGGAGAGGGTCTGCTCGCCCACCCTGCCAAGCGTGGGCGACGCCCCTTCGCCGCACGAGAATCCTTCGAATCCGATGCCGGATTCGAAGACGTGCTTGTAGTTCCCGAAATCACCGAGGTCCGGGTAATGCCCAACAGTGTGCAGGAGTTCTGCCAGCCCCGGATCCTGCTGGACGGCGTTGGCGTCTCCGGCGGCTATCCGGCCGAAGGTTTCCGCACTGATGGGCCAGTGGACCCGTAGCTTGCGGACACTGTTCAGGTGCACACTCACGAATATTCCTCCTGTAATGGTCGTTGCTGCAGTCATCGTGGCACACAGTGATATGCATTACAAGCATGGAAACTTGCCTATAATGAACAAAACAGCCAACAATCGACCGGAGGTGCGATGCCTAGCCGCCGTTCCCTGTCCACCCTGCTTGACGCCGGCGCAGGCCTCGTAGCTGACGGCGCCCTGGCCACCGAACTGGAGGCCCGCGGCTGCGATTTGAACGACGCACTGTGGTCCGCCAAGGTCCTCCTGGAACAGCCCGAGCTGATCAGGGACGTGCACCGGGACTACTTCGCCGCCGGCGCGAACATCGCCACCACCGCCAGCTACCAGGCCACGCCCCGGGGGTTTGCGGCGCGGGGGATGGGCGAACGGGAAGCCCTGGAGCTCGTTGCGCTGTCCGCCCGGTTGGCGGATGAAGCGCGGCGGCAGCATCTGGAGGACCACCCGGACGCCGGGCCGCTGCTGGTCGCCGGTTCCGTGGGTCCCTACGGTGCCTACCTTGCGGACGGCTCGGAGTACCGGGGGGACTACGCCCTCACCGCAGACGAGTTCCAGGACTTCCACGGCCCCCGCATCGCCGCGCTGGTGGACGCCGGCGTGGACCTCCTGGCCTTGGAAACGCTGCCTTCCTTCGCTGAGGCCGAAGCCCTCCTGGCACTCAGCCGGGAACACGGCGTCGACACCTGGTTCTCCTTTTCCCTGCGCGACGGCGGGCACATCAGCGACGGAACCCCGCTCGCCGACGTGGCCCGGCTCCTTGACGGACAGCCCCACGTCGCCGCCGTGGGTGTGAACTGCGTCCCGCTCAACTTGGTCGCTCCCGCGCTCGCAGCACTGGGCCTGCACACGGACAAGCCGCTGCTGGCCTATCCCAATTCGGGGGAGACCTACCATCCCGTGACAAAGACGTGGAGCCAGGACCGGGCGGCTTCCGGCAGCGGTGCTCCCTCCAGCCTCGGCACAGGTGCCCCTGGGTGGCGGCAGCTTGGTGCCCGCATCGTGGGCGGCTGCTGCCGGACCACGCCCGCCGACATCGCAGCGGTGGCCGGGAAGGCATAGTTACCGGGAACACTGCCGTCTCCACGGGTGTTAAAACCTAAGGAGAAATGAACGATGAACAACAGAACTTACACAGCACTTGTTGTACCGGCCGGCAATTCCGAGCCCATGCGCATCGAGCAGGTGCCGGCAGACCTGCAGGCCTTGGAAGCCCTGGTGGGCGGTCCGCTGGAGTCGGTGATCCGCGGCGACTGGCATGTCTACCTCAACGCCGAAAGCGTCACCATGCTCCTGCCGGTCAACTTCCGCGCCGGGCAGCTGATGCACGAATGCGGCCTGGACCTTGACGGGATCCGTGGCACCGCGGTCTTCCTCGGCCGCGGCGAGCACGGGGCCGAAGCGGACATCCCGGACCACTTGTCCCGGCTTGCGGAGGAGCTTTTCGGGGCCCCGCTGGCCGCGTAGGCTTAGTCCCCGCGGACCCCGTAGGTGCTCAGCACGTTGCCCTTGCTGGTGGTGGACTGGTCAAGCAACACCAGCCGGGTCAGCGGGTCACCGTCCTGGAACAGCCTGCGGCCGCTGCCGGCAATGACCGGGTGCGTCATCAGCTGCAGCGAGTCCAACAGCCCGGCGAACAGCAGCTGCCGCACCACCGAGATGCTCCCGCACACGGCGATCTCGCCGCCGTCGCGGTCCTTCAAGGCGGCAACGAACTCCTCAAGCGGAGCGTCCATCAACTGAGAGTTCTGCCATTCCAGCTGCCCGGTCAGGGTGCGTGACGCAACGAACTTTTCCACCGGGTTGATGAACGCGGCAAAGTCCTGGTCTGCCGAGGCGGTGGGCCAGTAACCAGCCCACTCCTGGTAGCTGACGCGGCCCAGGACCACGGTATCCACGGTGTTCATCATCTTGGTCAGGCCCGCGCCGAGTTCGTCGTCGAAGCTGTCGAACTGGAACTTGAAGGGTTCGGACACCACCCCGTCCACGGAGTGGAACAGGCCGGCAGTGACTTTGCGCATGGGAACCTCCAGTTTTCGAGCGGACAGGCATTACGGTATGCGCCCAGGGCCTTTCCGGGAAGGGCGCCGGACCTTATTTTGGCCCGGGAATTCGGACGACGGCGGATGGTTACGTTAGCTTGATCACTCGCCGTGTCGTCTTGCACGGTTTCGCGCCGGCCGGGCCCCATACTTGTTTTTGAGCGGCTTTCGCCGTCCCCCGGCCAGGCAGGAGGAAGTGCATGGAAACCCTGAAAAAGTCGTGACCAACCAGTATTTTCCTGCCGGCGCTGTCCTGACGGCCGTAGTGCTGTTCTGGGTTGTTGGCACGCTGGGCGGACTGTCCCTGCTTAACAACAACCAGCCACCGCTCACCACCCTGACCTGGATGCTGTTCGTCTACGCGGCAGCTGTGCTGACCCCCTCGCAGGCCTGCTGGCCGCCGTCGACCTGGTCCGCCGCTGGCGCCGCAACCGCGCCGCCGCACCCGATGTGCACGCTGAACCTGCTGCTTCCGCAACGGCCGTGACGCCGTACGCTGGCCGGCCGGCAGAAACACCCGCCAATGCGGCAGCCGTTGCTGAGCAGCGGCCGTCCGGTCAGAAGGCCCCGCAGAAGAAGTCTGGCGGGAAAAAGGCAGCATAGCGCCTACGGTGCGAGCATCACCTGGTTCCGCCCTGCGGCCTTTGCCGCGTAAAGGGCTGCGTCGGCTTCATTTAGCAGCATTTCGGCACTCACCACATGCCCCGCGGAGAACCCGGAGACTCCAGCGCTGAACCCCAACTGGCCCGATGGGTCGCCGGCATGGGGTATGGCCAGGTCACGTACGGCGCATAACGCCCGTTCCACAAGGGCCCTGGCCCCGATCACGCCCTGTCGGGGAAGCACCAGCAGGAACTCCTCGCCCCCGAACCGGTAGACACCGTCAGTCCGTCGTGCCGTTGCCGCGAGGGTGGATGCCACCGCCCGAAGGGCCAGATCGCCGGCCTGGTGACCGTAGAGGTCGTTGTAGCTCTTGAAATTGTCCACGTCGCACAGCGCCACACTGTACCCCTCGCCATGGCGGGCGCTCCGGGCGTGCAGTTGCTCCAGGTCCTCTGAAAGTTTCAACCGGTTGTGAAGTCCGGTCAGGGGATCGGTGCGCGCTTGCTCCGAGAGGACTTTCCGGTAGTGTGCGAGGTCCGCGTGAAGCGTGGTGATCCGCAACGCCACTAGGAGCCTGGTGTGCAGGACAAAGGGGTCCAACGGCTTAATGACGTAGTCGTCGGCGCCGGCCTCGAGCCCGGACAGAACGTCGTCGCGCGATCCTTGCGAGGTCAGCAGCACGATGTAGGTGTACAGCTCAGGCTCCTCTGCACGGATGGCCCGGCAGAGTTCCAATCCGTCCATCACGGGCATCATCCGGTCGGTGACCACCACATCCGGCCGGTGTGCCTGGAACAGGGCCCATGCCTCGCCACCGTCCGCAGCCGTCATGCAGTCATGCCCCGAACGTTCGACGGCGGCCCTGGCCACCAGGAGCGACCCCGGATCATCGTCCGCTACGAGAACTCTCAATGGTCCCCCTTCACTGCGGCCTCCAGTTCGGCGTCCAACCGCTGCAGTTCAGCCTCGAGCCGGCTGACGAGTCCCTCGGCGTTGCCCAGTTGCCCGTTGCGGCCCAGCTCTTCGAGCTCGGCACAGACCGAAACCACGCCGGAGGCTCCGATGTTTGCCGCGGACCCCTTCAGGGCGTGGGCAGCCTGCACCAGGACCTGGCTGTCGCCAGGAACCGCTGCGCGAAGCGCCGCCACGCGCACCTGGCTCTCCCGTCGGAACGCCTCCAGCGTTGCCCGCAACAATGCCCCTCCGTCATCCTGGCCCAGGTCCCTAAGGACGGCGAGGCGGTTCGGGTCCAGTGCGGGCCCGGGGCTTCCGGCGGAAGGACCTCCGGTGACAGCAAGAGGCTGCGGGAGCTGCACGGGAACCCAGCGGGACAACGCAGCTTCCAGGGCAGCCGCGTCCACGGGTTTTGACAGGTAATCGTCCATGCCCGCGGCGAGGCAGCGTTCCCGGTCTCCATCGAGGGCGCCTGCGGTCATGGCAATGATGGGCACCCGGATTGCAGAGGGCAGGCGGCGGATCTCGCGGGTTGCCTCGAAGCCGTCCATCACCGGCATGTGGCAATCCATCAGGATGGCGGAGTATCTTGTCGCGGCCGCGGCCGCCACCGCTTCGGCACCGTTGCACACCACATCCACCGCGTAGCCGAACTTTTCGACTGTTGCGCGTGCCACCAACTGGTTCACCTCATTGTCCTCAACGACCAGGATCTGCCCGCGGCGCGGCGTGCCGCGCCCAGCCTGCGCGGTTCGGGCGGGCCTTGGGCGGCTCCAGGATTCCGGTGTGGGCTCGCGGGTCGAGATCAGGCGGACCAGCCGGTTGTAAAACTCGGAACTGCGGACGGGTTTCATCAGCCACTCACGCACACCCGCGGCGGCAATCTCTGCCGGGTCTACCTGCATGGTCGAGGTCAGCATGATCAGTTCCATAGCCGCAAGTGCTGCGTCGGCCTTGATGCGCCGGGCCAGCTCCAGGCCATCCGTGTCGGGCATGCAGTAGTCCAAAACGGCGAAATGGAAGGGTGTCCCGGCCTGCCGCGCGGCGCGGGCCACTTCCAAAGCGGCCGTCGCGTCCGGAACGGATTGCGGTTCAAGGCGCCAGCCACGGAGCTGGGATTCGAGGACCAGTCGGTTTGTGGCATTGTCATCCACCACCAGGACGCGGAGACCGGTGAGGAATCCGGCGGCCGGCACAGGATCCGTGGACGGGGGTGCTATGGGCAGCGGCAGCCGGAACCAAAATGTGCTGCCCTGGCCCGGCGCACTGTCCATCCCGATGGCACCGTCCATCACAGCGGTCAGGCGCCTGCAGATGGCCAGGCCAAGACCCGTACCGCCGTAGCGGCGGGTGGTGGAAGCATCCGCCTGCGAGAAGGATTCAAACAATTTGCCGTGGTCTTCCGGGCTGATGCCAATGCCGGTGTCGCGGACCTCGAACTCAATTGCCGCGGTGCTTCCCGGGCCGTAGCCCGGGTCCTTGGCCGTGACCCGGATGGAGACCTCCCCGGATGCCGTGAACTTCACGGCATTGGAGGCAAGGTTGAGCAATATTTGCCGGATCCTGCCGGAGTCGCCCTGCAAACGGGCAGGAACGTCAGGCTCACAGTAGGCGATCAGCTCCAGGTTCTTGGCCAGTGCAGGTTCGGCCAGCAGGGCGGCCACCTCTTCGACGAGGACCCTGGGGTCGAAGGGACGGACGTCCAGGTCCACCTTTCCGGCCTCCAGCTTCGAGAAATCGAGGATGTCATTGATAAGGGCCAGCAACGATTCCCCCGCACCCTTAACCCCTTGGGCGTACTGACGCTGCATCTCGTCCAGCCCGGTTTCCAGAAGGAGCCCGGTTAGGCCGACTACCCCGTTCATCGGAGTGCGGATTTCGTGGCTCATGGTAGCCAGGAATTCGGATTTGAGACGGCTGGATTCCAACGCCGCCTCCCGGGCCGCCTCAAGTTCCACGGTGCGGGCAGCCACTTCATCCTCGAGTCCGCCGGTCAGGCTGATGTTCTCGAAGACGATCAGCACCTGACGGACCAGCACGGAGGCAAGGACAGTGGCTCCCACTACGAGAAGGAACGGATCGAGCTCCTGCAGGTGCGGGCCGGCGAATTGGAGTACAGCCAGGAGGAGGGGAACGTATGGGAGCAGTTCCAGTGCAAGCGTGTACCCCTTCCGGTCCGGGCCTGTGTTCTCCACGTACGGTGCAGCAGGAGCCATGGCGATGATGAGGAAGGCGCCTATCCAACCCAAGGCAAGCGGTGATCCGGTGGTTCCCGTCACGCCGTCGAACGTCATGCGCACGTAAATGCTGTCCGTAACGGCCAGCACCACCAGGCCGCCACCGAAACAGAGCCAGGGCAGGCGCTCGCCCGGCTGACGCCGCATGGCCAGGACCAGTACCAGGGACGTGATCACCAGATCCACCACGGGGTAGGCCATCCCGGTAAGGCGTGTCAGTGGATCCCCAACAGCGTTGAAGGCGGGGCCAAGGGCCGTGTACCAGCTGACCACAAGCACCGAGCCGGCAATGACGGCGGCGTCCATGATCGCCCGAAACAGCGCCACGGGAGTGCCGGCGCGCCGCTTGAACGAGAACAGCGCCACGACAGCGGGCACCGAGTAGCCAAGGAACAGGGCGTCTGCCAGGGAGGGAAAGGGGTAAACATGGTCGTTCAGAAGGCCGTAAAACGCGTAGAGCGCCATTCCGGCTGCCCAGACGAAGGACGCCGCAGCCATATAGGTCCAGGCCTTCGCGTTCGCACCCCCTCGGCCACGGCTCGCGCACAGCTCACCCCGGCCACCAGGGACGCGGCCAAAATGAGGAAGTCGCCGGTAACAAGGGCGGCCGGAGTGCCCCTGTTCACTGCCAAAAACACCCCGAGTCCAGTGAGGACCAACGCTGCCGCCACGATCCGCGGCCACAGCCGCGACCTACCGCTGTTGACACGGTGTTCCAAGAGACCAGACTGGGACACGGAGACCCCTTCCCCCTAATTGCGCCCAATGCCCCAAAACAGGGGCGGAGCCGCCGGAGACCACGGCGGAGACGCCCCCTCATAATATCCCGCGCATCCTTGGAATGGGCCGGAAAATTACCGCCCCTTCAAGGCATTGAGGGCTTCCTCCGCGTTCTGCAATGCGTGGCCAAGCCGCTCGCCTGGCTCCGGCAAGGAAAACAGGTAACCCTGCAGCGAATCGCACTCCAGCGCGGCCAGGTAATCCGCCTGCGCCGCCGTCTCAATCCCTTCAGCCGTGACGGTCAGCCCCAGGCTGTGGGCCATGTTGATCATGGAGCTGAGGATCGGCAGGCGCTCGTTGCCGGTCCGCACCATGGACACAAATGACTTGTCGATCTTGACCGTGTCCACGGGCAGATCCTGCAGCCGGCCCAGTGAGGAGTAGCCGGTGCCGAAATCATCCAGTGCCACCCTGGCCCCGGCGTCCCGCAGCGTGCTGAGTTGCCGGATCAGGCTGCAGTCGGCGTCGAAAAACACACTCTCGGTAACTTCCATGACCAGCTGGTAGGGGGCCACGCCGCTGGCTGCCGCCAGCCTTAGGACGGTCTCGGCGAAGTCCGGTTCCTGGAGCTGGACCCCGGAGACGTTCACCGCCAGGGACCGCGCCGGATCCTCGCTGAGCCATCGCGCCAGCTGCACCATGCCGGAGGCCATTACCTCGGCCCCGATCTCGCCGATCAGCCCGGTGCGCTCGGCAAGGGGGATGAAGATCGACGGCGGCACCCGCTCGCCGCCGCGGTCCCACCTGGCCAGCGCCTCGAGTTGGACCACCTGCCCCATGCGGTGCGACACGATCGGCTGGAAATCCACGGTGATTTCGCCGCGCGGAACAGCCAGCCGCAGCCCGCCCTCCATGTGGGTGCGCTGCACCAGTGCCTGCATCATGTCCGGGTGGAAGCGGAGGAACCGGTTCTTGCCTGCCGCCTTGGCCGCATACATGGCAATGTCGGCATGCCGCAGGAGTTCCGAGGGCCCAACGCTGTCCTGCCCCAACGAGGCGAGGCCCAGGCTGAGGCTCGGCCGGAGGACAGTGCCGTCGATGGTCACGGGGACGTGCAGGCAGCGCACGATGCACGCCGCGATGGCGTCGGCATCCGGGCACGCCGTCAACAGCACCACGAACTCGTCCCCGCCCAATCGTGCAACGACGTCAGCTGTAGGGACGCAGCCGCGAAGCCGGCGTGCCACTTCGATGAGCATGTCATCACCCGCCTGGTGGCCAAGGATGTCGTTGACCTCCTTGAAGTCGTCCAGGTCAAGGAGCAGGACATCCACCGTCTTCAGCCGGGCTTCCTGAAGTGCTTCGGCCAGGGCGTCGTTGAACACGGCCCTGTTCGCGAGCCCGGTCAGGGGGTCCTGGAACGCCATGGCCCGCAGCTTTTCGGCCTGGACGGCCAGGTCCATCATGGCCCTGTGCGCCTGCTCCTGCGCTTTTCGCCGGGGCGTGACATCGCGGAAGCTCCACACCCGTCCAACGATCTTTTCCTCTACCCGCTGGGGGCGGGAATATCTTTCATAGGTGCGGCCGTCCCTGAACTCGACCACGTCGTGGCTCTCGGCGGCCGGGTCTTCCTGAAGTTCGCCCAGCCGGGCGGTGAAGGCCGCTGGGTCTGCCACCTGCTCCACGATGAGCTGCATGGCCGGTTCTCCGCTGTCCGCTTCCATCAACTCGGGCGGGATGCGCCACATGGCAAGGAATTGTTCGTTGAACCCAGCCACCCTGCCGTCATTGCCCATGACCAGGATGCCGTCGGCAGTGGATTCAAGGGTGGCCGTCAACAAGGACATGGCCTCGCGCAGATCCTCGTCCGCCGCCTTGCGGTGTGCCGTGCCACGGGCGGAGAGCAGCAGCCGCGCTCCGGATTGCCCTGCCCGTTCTTCCGATTGCCCTTCGGGTCCGCGCTCTGCGCGGGCGTGGTCCGCGGTTGGCTGGGGGAGGAGTGCGGCCGCCACTTCGATGGGGATCTCGCTGCCGTCGTGACGGAGTCCCCTGATCTCGCGGGGCAGCGGATGCCCTTCCGGCTCTGCAAGGAGCTGGAGGAACAACTGGCCTACCTCGTCGCGGAAATCCTCGGCAATCAGTGGGCGGTGGTCCAGGCCCGCAAAAGCTTCCTTCGGTAAGCCGAAGAGCCTTGACGCAGCAGAATTGGCCGCAAGGATAATACCGTCCGCGGTCAAAGCCAGCAGTGCGTCCGGGCTGGCATCCATGACCACGCCAAAAGTTTGTAATGCCACATCATCGCCACGGCCCATAAAACTGGTCATTACACCACCCCTTCGCCATCATAAAGGCCAATGGCAGGAATTGGGTGCGCACCAGGGAAGGCAAATTAGGCGGCGTGGAACAGAGAAAGCGCCGTCCTCCTTTTGGGGAGTCCGGCGCTTCTTGTTTAGGTGAACAGGTGCTGCGGCTACACCCGGCGGCTGCTGCGGTTGGTGACTGCTCCGTAGATCAACAGAACGACGATGGAGCCGAGGATGGCCAGCAGCCAGGTCCTGAGGTCGAAGAATTCGGCCAGTCCGCCGCCAAAGATGAGCGATCCAATCCAGCCGCCCAGAATGGCTCCGACGACGCCGAGGACCAGGGTCACTACCCAGCCGCCGCCCTGGCGACCCGGCAGGATTGCCTTTGCAATGGCTCCAGCAATCAGGCCCAAAATGAGAAATCCGATAATGCCCATGTTGCCACTCCTTGTCAGTAAGTTGTGCCGGGCCCCCATTTCCGGTTCCATCATTCAATCAGCAGGCTTACTACTGTGCAAGGCCTTGAATATCACAGGATGACTGTCAGTTTCAGGCGGAATGCCGTGCTTTTATCAATCGGTGTCCTGACGGTCCTTGGTTCTCCGCCGTATGGACTGGCTTTGGCATCCCGTGAACCGTTCATTCTCGGGTGCGGCCTGCCTGGCGTCCGCCGATAGGATGGCAAGTCCCCGAACAGACCAAGGAGCGCAGGCATGCCCAGCCAGACCGCCAGGCCCCGTGCCATCTTCCTCGACATCGACGGAACCTACGCCGACCACGGCCTGGCTCCGGCTGCCCACGTGGACGCGGTGCGGACCGCCCGGGCACGGGGCCACCTCGTCTTTGTCTGTACCGGACGCCCGCTGTCCATGGTCCCCGGCCATATCCTGGACGCTGGGTTTGACGGCACCATCACAGGCGCCGGCGCCAGGGTGGAGGTCAACGGGGAGATCCTCAAGGATGCCCGTTTTGAACCCGGCCTGGCCGCACGCATCGTTGAGGCCCTGGATGCCCACAACGCCGCCTACATCCTGGAGGCCCCGGAAGCCCTGCATGGCCGCACCGGTGTGGACCGGCGGCTGAGGGAGGTGCTGGGCCCCATCTTCGCCGGGCGTCCACGCCACGACGGAGTGCTCAGCACGGACGTGGATCCGCTCGAGGACATCCTGGGGCCAATGCATTACGGCGATGACCTCCGCGCCACCTCCTACGCCAAGATCTCCTGCTTCGATGCACCGGTGCCCCTGACCCGCCTGTTGGAGGCCTTCGGGCCGGAGGTTGGGCTGATCCCGAGCTCCCTGTCAGCGCTCGGCGACCGTGCAGGGGAAATCTTCATGGCCGGCACGCACAAGGCGGTGGGCATCCAGGTGGTGGAAGCCCGGCTCGGCCTGGACCGGGCCGACATTATTGCCATCGGCGACAGCGCCAACGACATCGAAATGCTTGAGTACGCAGCCGTCGGCATCGCCGTGGAAGGCGGCCACCCCGCCGTCCTTGCCGTGGCGGACAGGACCACTGCCGCACCCGCCGGCAACGGCGTGGCCCTGGCCTTCGCTGAGCTGGGGCTCCTCGGCTAGGCCGTCCACTGTCGGGCGTCAGCCCACCGCGCCTGCCGTGGCCAAGGTGCCGGCGGAGGTGCCAAGGCCGCGCACCAGCCAGCCTTCCTCCCGCCACGCTGCCGCGTCCAGCACGTTCCGCGCGTCCAGGACCACCCGCCGTCGTACCAGCTGTCCGGTGACGGCGGGGCACAGCCGCCGGTACTCGTCCCATTCGGTGAGGAGCAGCACCAGTTCGGCATCCTGGAGTGTCCGCCCGGTGGACGCCTCGAAGCGCAGGCGCGGGTAGCGGCGCCAGGCAAGATTGACCGCTTTGGGGTCGGTGACGGTGACGTGCGCCCCGGCAGCGGCCAGCCGGTCCGCCACATCCAGCGCCGGCGAATCCCGGATGTCGTCCGTATCAGGCTTAAAGGAGGCGCCCAAAACAGTGACCGAGCGTCCGGCCAGCGCTCCGCCGCACAGCTCCCTGGCGAGGCCGACAGTGCGTTCACGCTGGCTAACGTTCACCGAATCGACCAGCCGCATCCAGTCCTCCACGGCGGGCACGCCGAGTGTGGCGGCCTGTGCGCGGAAACTGCGGATGTCCTTGGGCAGGCAGCCGCCGCCGAATCCCAGCCCCGCGTGCAGGTACCTGCTGCCGATCCTCGGATCCAGCCCCATCGCCGCGCTGAGCTCCGTCACGTCCGCGCCGGCAGCATCACACAGCCCTGCCACTGCATTGATGAAGCTGACCTTGGTGGCCAGGTACGCGTTCGCGGCCGATTTGATCAGCTCTGCCGTGGCGAAGCTGCAGACCAGGCGGGGGATCCCGGCGGCCAGCAGCGGTTCATAGACGGCATCCAGTGCTGCCGCCACCCCCAGGGGCGCACCTGTTGCCGGGTTGAAGGCAGCGGGCCGGCCGCCCTCCACGCCGTAAACCAGTCGGTCCGGCACCAGCGAGTCCTTGATGGCGGTGCCCTGCCGCAGGAACTCGGGGTTCCAGCCGAGCAGCACGTCGGGCCGTCGCGCCAGGATGCCGCGCAGCATGTCCACGGTGCCAACCGGCACGGTGGATTTGCCCACGACGACGGCGCCCGCGGCCAGGTGCGGCAGCAGGCTTTCCAGGGCGGAGACCACGAAGGTGAGGTCGGCGGCGTCGGACGCCTTGTCCTGCGGCGTCCCCACGCACAGGAAATGAACCTGCGCGCCCCTTGCCTCTGCCGGGTCGGTGGCGAACCGCAGCCTTCCGGTAGCGCGGCCGTCCTGGAGCAGCTCGTCAAGCCCGGGTTCGTGGAATGGCGCCACCCCCTGCGCCAGTTGCTGCACCTTGCCGGGATCGACGTCGATGCCCACCACCGAGTGGCCCATGGATGCAAGGGCCGCCGCGTGGACAGCGCCCAGGTAGCCGCAGCCTATTACAGAAATCCTCATGACGGTGCTCCTGCCTTTGACGCCTTCCGCGGGGGACCGGGAACCGCCGCGGTGACGTCCCGGTAGTGCTGCACCAGTTCGGCGCACAGCGCCGGCCAGGTCCTGTCCTGCACCGACGCGTGGGCTGCCGCCGCGAACGCCCGGCGCTTGGCGTCGTCGCCCACCAGGTCCTGCACCTTGGCGCGCATGGCCGCCAGGTCGCCCGGTTCGTAAAGCCACCCGGTCCGCGAATTCTCCACCAGGTCCAGCGGACCGCCCCGCCCCGTGGCCACCACAGGAACAGCCGATGCCATGGCCTCCTGGATGGTCTGGCAGAAGGTTTCGAACTCGCCGGGGTGGACGAACAGGTCGAAGGACGCCACCGCCCGGGCCAGTTCTTCGCCGCCCAGGAACCCGGTGAACACCGCGCCGGGGAGTACCGTCTCCAACGCCGTGCGCTGGGGCCCGTCGCCCACAATCACCAACCGGGTGTTGGGGAGGCCGGAGAGGGCGGCCAGGTCCTCCACCTGTTTTTCCACGGCGAGCCTGCCCACGTAGCCGATGATCCGTTCACCGTTCGGGGCCACCGAAGCCCGCCACCCGCCGTCGCGCTTTTCCGGTGAAAACCGCGCGGTGTCCACGCCGCGGCGCCACATCCGCACCCGCGGAATGCCCCGGCCGCGCAACTGGTTCAGCGCGAACGTGGAGGGCACCAGGGTTCGGGTGGCCAGTAAATGAATGTTCTCCACCCGGTTCCATGCCCAGTTCTCCAAAAAGGGCACACCGTACCGGGCGGCATAGCTGGGGACCTCGGTCTGATAGACCGCCACGGTGGGAATGCCCAGCTGCGCGGCAGCCTGGGCGGCGCGCCAGCCCAGCACGAACGGCGAGGCAAGATGCACCACATCGGGCGCGTACTCGGCAAGGATTCGCTTGACCCGGTACACACCTCCCACGGCCACCCGCACGTTCGTATAGCCTGCCAGCGGAACCGCTGGAAGCCGGTGGACCTCGGCGCCGTTGACGTGGACTGCGGCCTCCCCGTCGTGCGCGGACGGGGCAATGACCATGACGTCGTCGCCCCGCTCCTGCAGATGGTCCAGGACCCGCAGGATTGAGTGGGTGACGCCGTTCATCAACGGCAGAAATGATTCGGCGACGATTGCGATCCTCACCCCTCAACCGTGCGCGGCCTCCCTGAAATGGCGGGGGAGTAGGCGTTACCCGGAGGCAAAGGCCCGGTGAACAACTGGACCCAGTCCCGAAAAAAATTACTAAGTAGGCTTGGCATTCGATGCTAAGCATGCTTACGGTAGGGGGTAGTCAGCGCAGAGCCTCAAGCAGCCGGGGCGGAAACCGGGCGTCGGAGACATCCCGCGCAAGGACATCCATTGCTGGCAGACCCAGTGCAACGACACATCCAAGGAGAGTCATGCTCAACAGGGAAAATCTTGAAAACCTGCTCACCAAGGGCGGCAACGTCGTCGGTTCCGATGGTACGAAGATCGGTTCGATTGGCCAGTTGTACGCAGACGACGACACGGGTGAGCCCACTTGGGTCACGGTCAAGACCGGCCTTTTCGGCACTTCCGAATCGTTCATCCCGGTCGAAGGCGCACGCCACCAGGACGACGACCTGGTAGTCCCCTACACCAAGGAGCACGTCAAGGACGCGCCCCGCGTGGACGCGGACGGCCACCTCACCCCCGAGGAAGAGGACCGGCTTTACACCTACTACGAACGCGGTGCCCGGACCTACACGCAGGCGACCACCGGCACTGACCGGGACGTTGACCTGCAGGGCGACGCCGACCTGAACGCCGGCACCCCCACGGCAGGCCTGGCGGCAGGCCACGGCACCTCCGACCGCGACACCACACGGGGAACCGTCGGCCACGACACCTCCGGCCCCACCACCGATGACGCCATGACGCGGTCGGAGGAACAGCTTCACGTGGGCACGGAGCGTGAGGCTACCGGCCGCGCGCGGCTGCGCAAGTACGTCACAACCGAGAACGTCACCAAGACCATCCCGGTGGAGCGCGAAGAAGTCCGCATTGAGCGCGAGCCCATCACGGACGCCAACCGCGGTGCCGCCATGGGCGGACCGGCCATCAGCGAGGAAGAGCACGAAGTGGTCCTCCATGAGGAGCGCCCGGTGGTGGAGAAGGAAGCCGTCCCCGTGGAGCGGGTCCGGCTGGACAAGGATGTTGTCCGCGACGACGTCACGGTCAACGAGGAAGTCCGCAAGGAAAACATCGAAACAGACGGCGGCAGCCGCCGCTGACAGGTGCGGGGGACTCGTCCCTACGTTCCGCGGGCAGGCTGGCTGAAACAGCGGCCCTGACACGGTGAACGGCGCCGGGAGCCTACTTGGGGGCTCCCGGCGCCGCACTTTAAACGCTGGTGCAGCCGCGCATAAACGTGGCTGCACCAGCCAGTAGGACGAATATCTTCAGAACTTACGGTTCATCTCTCATTCGCGGCTCCTGTTTTCCCGGTTTACGGAATCCGGGTCATCGAACTGGCGCCGGGTGACGGCGGCGGCCAGCAGAAATCGCAGCACGCCCTCGGCGGGGCAGCGGGTGTTGGTTTCTACCAATTTTACGGCGGCCTCCAGGAAAAAGCGCCGGCGTCGCGGTCATTTGATTGATCATCCGCGCCCCCGTGGAGCCTGTCGTTCGCGGGCAGAGCCCACGCGGCGTGACACCATGGAGCACGATGAAACTGCGCGCTGACCAGACCGGAGACCGTGGCCTTCCCATGCCGTTGTGGCTGCAGGGAGCCCTTGAAACGGCGCAGGCGGCCATCATTTCCGCGCTGGTGGTGGTGGCGCCCATCGTGGCTGTCTGGGCCACCGCCGGTTTCCAGAACGGGCAGTTCGAGGTCCTGGCCCGGCTGGCAGGCCAGTCCTGGCTCCTGGTACACGGCGTGCCGCTGGAACTGGCGGGCGCGGGACCGCAGGCGGCCACGCACGGCGGAACCGGCGTCCTCAGCCTGATTCCCCTGGGCCTGACCCTGCTCCCGTTCCTCCTTGCCTGGCGGGCTGGCCGCCGGCTGGCCCGTGCTTCCTACACGGACCAGCTGTGGCAGGCGCTGCTTGGATCCTGGGTGGTCTACGGGGCTTTCGGCGCCGCCACCGGGTTCGTCTGCCGCAATGCCGACGTCGTCATCAATCTTTGGTACGCCATGCTGGTTCCCCTGGTTCCGTACGGACTGGGCATGGTGATCGGCGCGCGCAGGGAAGCAGGATCCTGGAGCCGGCTCATCGGCGTTGACGCGGTGGACTGGATTTCGCGCACCAGCCAGCATTCACGCTGGGCCGGTTCCTACTTCGCGTCGGTGGCCAAGGCAGGATTCGTTGCGGTGGTGTCCGCGCTTGCGTTGGCAGCAGCGCTGCTCGCAGTTGACCTGTTCATCCACTGGAACCTTGTGGTGTCTGTCTATGAAGCGCTCGACGCCGGCCCGGTGGGAGGTGCCGCCCTCACCATCGCGCAGCTCGGCTTCCTGCCCAACCTTGTGGTCTTCGCCCTCGCCTGGACATCCGGTGCCGGCTTCGCCATGGGCGTGGGCTCCCAGGTGGGTCCGCTGGGCACCGCCGTGGGTCCGCTTCCGTCCATCCCCGTCCTGGCCGCCATCCCCTCGGGCCCCCTGGATTACGCCTTCGTGGCCATGATCGTTCCGGTGCTGGCCGGTGTCATGGCGGGGTGGTGGTTCCTCCGGGAGGGAGAGAACCACTTTGATGAGTGGCTTGCCATCAAGGTCCACGCCCGCTGGTTCACGGCGACAGTTTCCACTTTCGCCCTTGGCGCGCTGGCCGGCGTGGCCGCGGGGCTGCTGACCCTGTGCCTGGCCTGGGTTGCCAGGGGTTCAGCCGGGGTGGGCCGCCTGACCGCCATTGGACCTGACCCGCTGTGGACGGGACTGTGGGTGGCCGCCGAGGTGGCTGCCGGCGTCGTGATTGGCTACGCGGCCGGACCATGGCTGGAACGCGAGAAAAGCACGGCTGTTGAACGGGACGCGGAACTGGTCCACTAGGACCTGCGCGGGGCCTAGCGCACCTTGGTGGGCAGGACGTCCTGGAACTGCACCATGCAGGCGTGGGTGGCCCGGTCCGTCAGCGCACGGCCAAGGCAGGCCTGGTACTCGCGGACCTGGTCAAAGAGGACCATGGTGGTGACAATCAGCAGCACCATGACGGCAGCGACCACCAGGCCGGAAATGGTGCCGAAGAGAATCAGCTTGGATTCCTTCAACCGGACTGCACGGACCAGCAGGACAATTCCCAGGACCAGGCCCGAGGCGGTGAGCACCGTGGTCAGCCAGAGGTAGCCCACATCCAGCTGGTAGACGAAGAACGCGCCGAGCACCGAGACCACGAACATCCGGAACAGGGTCTGGGTCTTGGCGAGGGACGCTTTTGCCGCCTCGCTGAGCGGGGGCCTGACCTGCTGCTGCCCGCTCCGGCCCGGTTCGCTGTTCATGTTTTCCAGCGTACGCGAGCCTGCACCTAAGCTGGACCAATGCGTATCGTCGTCCTCGTTTCCGGCACCGGGTCCAATCTCCAGGCAGTCATCGACGCCGTCAAGGCGGGCGGGCTCGCTGTGGAAATCGCTGCGGTGGGCGCTGACCGCGAAGGAACGTACGGCGTCGAACGCTCCGCTGCCGCAGGCATCCCCACGTTCGTGGTGGACTTCAAGGCCTACCCGGACCGTGCCGACTGGAATGCCGCGCTGACCGAAGCCGTGGCCGCCTACAAGCCGGACGTGGTGGTGTCTTCAGGGTTTATGCGGATTGTCAACCCCGGTTTCATCGACGCGTTCAACGGCAGGTACCTCAACACGCACCCGGCGCTGCTGCCGGCGTTCCCAGGGGCCCATGGCGTGCGGGATGCGATGGCATACGGGGTGAAGGTCACGGGCTGTACCGTCCACTGGGCGGACGCGGGCGTGGACACCGGCCCCATCATTGCCCAGGAGGCCGTGACCATCGAGGATTCAGACACCGAGGAAACGCTGCACGAACGCATCAAGGTGGTGGAGCGGCGGCTCCTGGTCTCCACCTTGGCGGCCCTCGCCGCAGACCCCTCGTTCACGTCCCCCCAGCCTCCCAACTAGCTCGCAGTTGTTGTCGTTTTGACCCGTCAAAACGACAACAACTGCGAGTCACTTAATCATCGCCGCCGCTGGCTGTGGATAACTCCGGCAGATGGCAGAAGCGTTTGCGACTATGGTCGCGTGAAGACGCCTCGTCCACTTCCCGCCGAGATCGCCCGGGTGCCGTTTACGTGCCAGGAAGCGGTCGACGCCGGCGTAACTCTTAGGCGGCTGCGCCACGGAGAGCTGGACGCACCCAGCCGCGGCATCAGGGTCCCGCAAGACGGCTCGGGCCAGGGTCGAGAGGGCACGGCCCTGTCTGAAGCGTTGAGGCCGTTTACGAGGATCACTTCGTTTTCGGCGGTGTCCCACGCCACGGCCTTCACGTTCTGGAGTTTTCCTGGTTTTTTGCCCGGTCAAGAGGACCCGCTGATCCATATTTCCCGTCCGGACACCATGGCTATTCCCCGCCGCAAGGGCGTTGTCGGCCACGTAGGACAGTTCTTCGACGACGAGATCGTGCATGTGGAAGGGGTGCTGGTAACCAGCAGGCCCCGGACATGGCTGGACAATGCCCGAAGGATGAGCGTTGAGGAGCTGACAGTAGTGGCGGACCATCTTCTGCGGGTGCCGAGGGCTGCGTTCGAAATCAGGACGGAGCCGTTTTGTACCCTTGGGCAGTTGTCCGACATGTTGGATCGACACAAAGGTACACCCGGCATCCGGAAGGCAAGACTTGCCCTGGAGTTGGCGCGGGTTGGTTCGGACTCGGCGCCGGAGACGCGGCTTCGGCTTGCCCTGAACGCCGCGTGCCTGCCTGAGCCGATGCTGAACATGCCCATCGAACTTCGCCCCGGCGTCATTCGTCAGCCTGACCTGAGCTATCCGGAGTACAGGATTGCGGTGGAATACGACGGCGACGGCCATTCCGAGCCACAACAGATCGTTAGGGATATCGACCGCGAGGAGGATTTCAGCCGAGGAGGATGGCTGCTCGTGAGGATCTCAAAGCGCCACATGCAAAACCAGGCGTTGTCCGCCCTCTCGAAAGTGCGCGGGGCGCTTCTCAGCAGAGGCTGGGTACCAAAGTAGCTCGCAGTTGATGCCGTTTTGACGTGCGAGAACGACAGCAACTGCGAGTCAGTTGGGAGCCGTCTACTGCAGCCGGCGCTGGCGGGTTTCGGGGAGAAAAACGCCATCCACAAAACGGAGACCAGTACCAGGGCTCCCGCCAGTGCAAACGACGTTGCAAGCCCGAGTTCCGGCCAGAAATAGTTCGCGAAGATCAGCGGCCCAAAACCTGCGCCGAGGCGCGAGAACGTGGATGCCCAGCCGAAGCCGGTGCCGCGCAGTTCTGTGGGATAGAGCTCGGACACGTAGGCATACAGCACGGGGATGGCCACCTGCACCACGAAGCCGAACACCAGCAGCCAGAACACCGCGGCCGTGGGGATGTCCACCACGAAAGCCACAATCACCAGCGTAAGAGCGGACAGCGGGCCGGTGATGGCCAGGATCCATTTGCGGCCCACACGCTCCACCAGGAGCGCTGCCACCACCACGCCAAGGAAGCCGACGGCGGCCATGGAGGCTGTGGTGACGAAAGCCTTGTACTCGGCGAACCCTGCGCCGATGAGGATGCGCGGCATCCAGGTCAGGGACAAGTAGTAAACCAGCAGGATGCTGAAGAACAGGGACCATGCGGCGGCGGTGATCTTCCAGCTGAACTGCCACACTGAGCGCAGCTGCGTCCAGGCGCTGCCGGCGGAGAGCCGCGGGACATCCCTGGCGTCCGGAAGGCTGTAGGCACGCGGTTCTGCCCCGGTTGCTTCCACCAGTCCGTCGATGATCCGGGCCGCTTCCTCCCGCCGGCCTTTCCGGATCAGGAACAGCGGGGACTCGGGCACGCTGCGCCGGACCCAGAAAACCAGCAGCGCCGGCAGGACCATCACCAGCATGGTTAGCCGCCAGTCGCCGTAAAGGGCCACCAGCCCGGCCGAGACGAATCCCGCCAGGGCAGCGCCGATTGGCCACCAGCCATCCATGGCCGTAAGCACTTTGCCGCGCTGCTTCCGCGGCGTGAACTCACCCACCAGTGCGTAGTCCACGGGAATGCAGCCGCCCAGGCCGAATCCCGCGAGGAACCGGAAGGCGCAGAACCAGATGAAGTCGGGGGCGAAGGCGCCGCACACGGTGAACACGGAGAAGAGCAGGAGGGTTGCCGTGAAGGCCTTCTTGCGCCCAACGGTGTCCGCGATGGTTCCCCAGATGAAGGCGCCCAGCGCCATGCCGACCAGGTTCGCCGTGCCCACCCAGGCCGCTTCCCCCGCGGAAAGGGACCAGTGCTTGGACAGCAGCGGAATCAGGATGCCGTTCAGGGTTACATCCCAGGCATCGAACATGAAGCCGAGGCCTCCGATCAGGAAGATCCTGCCCTGGACTTTCCATCGCCAGGGCAGTTCCTGGACCACCTGTTCGCCGCTGGGCACAGTGGTGTATGTATTCATCGCCGCCTCCTGTCCAAAACTTTAGCCCGGCCCCAGCCCGTTCACACTCCGGCGTCCACGCCGGGCAACCGCGCCCTTCGCGATAAACTGGCCCTATCCCCACCAACCGCGGCCCTGTACCGCGAGATAAGACGGAGACATTTGTGAGCTTCACGCAGCATGAGCGCGTATCCATTGACCGTGTACCCATCCGCCGGGCCCTGATCTCGGTTTACGACAAAACCGGTCTGGAGGAGCTCGCCACGGGCCTGCACGCAGCGGGCGTGAAGCTCGTCTCCACCGGCTCCACGGCAAAGAAGATCGCCGCCGCGGGCATCCCCGTGCAGGAGGTGGAGGAAGTCACCGGTTCCCCCGAAATGCTGGACGGCCGCGTCAAGACGCTGCACCCGCGTGTGCACGGCGGCATCCTGGCGGACCGGCGCGTTCCGGCCCACATGGAAACCCTTGCCAGCATGGACATCGAAGCCTTCGACCTGGTGGTGGTGAACCTCTACCCGTTCGTGGAGACCGTCAAGTCCGGCGCCGCCCAGGATGACGTCGTCGAACAGATCGACATCGGAGGCCCCGCCATGGTGCGTTCGGCCGCCAAGAACCACGCCGCCGTCGCCATTGTGGTGGACCCGTCCTTCTACGGCCAGGTGGTGGAGGCCGCCGCCGCCGGCGGTTTCGACCTCAAGACCCGCCGCCGCCTCGCCGCCAAGGCCTTCGCCCACACCGCGTCTTATGACAACGCGGTTGCCACCTGGACCGCCAGCCAGTTCCTGGACGAGGACGGCGACGGCGTCATCGACTGGCCCGCCTACGCCGGCCTGTCCCTGGAACGCTCCGAGGTCCTCCGCTACGGCGAAAACCCGCACCAGCAGGCTGCACTGTACGTGGACAAAGCCGCCCCGGTGGGCATCGCCCAGGCGGACCAGCTGCACGGCAAGGCCATGAGCTACAACAACTTCGTGGACGCCGACGCCGCCCTGCGCGCTGCCTACGACTTCAGCGAGCCCGCCGTCGCCATCATCAAGCACGCCAACCCCTGCGGTGTGGCCGTCGGCTCCAAGGACGCCGCAGACCCCATCGCCGACGCGCACGCCAAGGCCCACGCCTGCGACCCCGTCTCCGCGTTCGGCGGCGTCATCGCCGCAAACCGCCCCGTCACCGCAGGCATGGCCAACACCGTCAAGGACATCTTCACCGAAGTGGTCATCGCCCCCGGCTTCGAGCCGGAAGCCGTGGAGATCCTGTCCAAGAAGAAGAACATCCGCCTGCTCGCCCTTCCCGAAGGCTACGGCCGTTACCCCACGGAGTTCCGCCAGGTCTCCGGGGGCATGCTGGTCCAGGTAAGCGACAAGGTGGACGCCGATGGCGACAACCCCGCCAACTGGACCCTCGCAGCCGGTGAAGCAGCGGACGAGAAGACCCTCGCGGACCTTGCCTTCGCGTGGACAGCCTGCCGGGCCGCCAAGTCCAACGCCATCCTCCTCGCCGAGAACGGCGCAGCTGTGGGCATCGGCATGGGCCAGGTCAACCGGCTCGACTCCTGCCGCCTGGCCGTGGAGCGGGCCAACACGCTGGGCGTCACGGTGGAGTCCGACGTCGAAGGTGCCGGCGGTGCCTCCAACGCCAGCGCTGCCGGCGCACCGCAGCGGGCCCGCGGCGCCGTGGCTGCCTCCGACGCGTTCTTCCCGTTCGCCGACGGCCTCCAGATCCTGATCGACGCCGGCGTCCGCGCTGTCGTGCAGCCGGGCGGATCCGTGCGCGATGAAGAGGTGATCGCGGCAGCCAATGCGGCCGGCATCACCATGTACTTCACCGGGGCCCGCCACTTCTTCCACTAGGACAAACGACGGCGCCCGCCCCTGAGCAAAGGGGGCGGGCGCAGTCGTCGTTGTGCCGGCTTAGTCCTGGTCAGCTGAACCGGGGCCGGGCTCCGGAAGTTGGATCTCCCGGGGCTTGGCCTCTGCCATTCGTTGCTTTGTCCAGTACTCGAGGACTTCCTCGTGTGACTGGGTCAGGTCAACGTGGCTGACAGGATCCTCGTCGGGCCCGGGTTCCTTAGGATTTTGCTGCACTGGCGTAGGTTGCCTGGATGACTGAGCCCCAGTATGGGCCGTACATCACGGCAGAACGGTTGTAGCCGTAGCTGTTGATGGAGTTCTGCACGCCATCGGAGCTGGTCCCGATGAACCACGGGCCGCCTGAGGAACCCCCGGTCATGTCGCAGGGGATGCCCTGGCTGTTGAACTGCGGGTTGTTCGGATCATTGGTTGCCGTGCCGGTGCAGCTCTTGAGGGTCTCACCGTTGTACGGGGCAGCGGCGGGGTAGCCGTAGGACTTGTAAGTCAGGCCCCGGGCCTGGTTGAAGGCCACGCCCGAGCCTCCGACCACAGCGGTGAGGTTCTTGCCGTTCAGGGGGTTCATGACGGCGAAGCCGGTGTCGTACGTCATGTCACCGTTTGAGACCCACTGGCTCGGCGCGTACAGGGCCCGTGCAGACCACTTGCCATACGGTGCTGCGCCATTCTCATAGGCAGGAACAAAGACGAAGTTGGTGGCGTACGCTCCAGGCCCCTCGTTAACGCAGTGTCCCGCTGTGGCAACCGTGCTGCCGTTGGTCGATGAGACAGCGTTGCCGGAGCACACATAGTTGGCGCCCCCCAGGGTGAAGAAGACCTTGCCGATGTGGCTGACCGGCGTTTCGCTCTTGGCAGTGCTGCCGGTGCTCTTGGTGCCCTTGGTGGAAGACGGTTTGCCCTTCTCCACGACGGCTGCGCTGGAGCGGTTGCCGCGTTCCAGTGCCTTGCCGGCCAGGGTGTCGCCGGGGATGGCGCTCTGCATCCGCTCCGGTGTCCAGTAGTCGGCAGCACCCGCCGCGTCAAGGACAGCACTGGTAACGGACGGATTCGTGTGGTCGTCCGCCGCTGCTGGTGTTGCGGTGGCGGCACCTGCACTGGTGAAAGCCAGAACGGCGGCCGCGGAGAGGCTCAGGAGGGCGGAAGCCAGAGACCTGGTGCTTGTCATTGTTGTCCTGTCTGAACGGGGAAAGGCGTGGGAATGCCAAGTGTGACCCTGCGAATTTATCCCTCCATGACAGATTTGTAAATAGTAGTGACGTATCATGTATGGCCTGCATTGTCCCGGGATGGAGCCCTGGTGGCCGGGTGCCCGGGCGCGGCGGGCACCCGGTTTCCTGCCGCCGTCGGCCGTTCTCCATCGCTGTAATCCTGCCCACGGCAGGGGTAACGCTGGGCCTCCGGTACGCTTCAAACTGGTGTCCTCGGGTAAGTTGTACATGGTGAAATAGACCGAATTTTCACAACCAAGCCGACCCACAGGGAGACGCCCGCGCATGTCCAAGATTATCTACACCCACACCGACGAAGCGCCGATGCTGGCTACCTATTCGTTCCTGCCCATCATCGAGGCGTTCGCTTCGACAGCAGGTGTGGAGGTGGAGACCCGCGACATTTCGCTCGCCGGCCGCATCATCGCCCAGTTCGGTGACTACCTGACCCCCGAGCAGCAGATCGGTGACGCCCTTGCTGAGCTCGGTGAGCTGGCGAAGACGCCGGAAGCCAACATCATCAAGCTGCCCAACATCAGTGCCTCCATCCCGCAGCTGAAGGCCGCCATCGCCGAACTGCAGGGCCAGGGCTACGCGCTGCCGGACTATCCGGACAACCCCTCCTCCGACGAGGAAACCGCCGTCCGCTCGCGCTACGACAAGATCAAGGGCTCGGCTGTGAACCCGGTCCTGCGCGAAGGCAACTCGGACCGCCGGGCCCCGCTGTCAGTCAAGAACTACGCCCGCCAGAACCCGCACTCCATGGGCGCCTGGACCCCTGACTCCAAGACCAACGTGGCCACCATGGGCCAGGATGACTTCCGGTCCAACGAGAAGTCCGTGGTCATCGAGTCCGAGGGCACCATCGCCATCCAGCTGGTCCGCGAGGACGGCTCGGTGAAGGTCCTGAAGAAGGCCTTCCCGGTCCTGGCCGGCGAGGTCATCGACGGCACTGTGATGCGCGCCGCCGCCCTGGATGAATTCCTGAAGGCCCAGGTGGCCCGCGCCAAGGAAGAAGGCGTGCTGTTCTCCGCACACCTGAAGGCCACCATGATGAAGGTCTCGGACCCCATCATCTTCGGCCACGTGGTCAAGGCCTACTTCTCCGAACTCTTCGAAACCTACGGCAAGCAGCTCTCGGCAGCCGGCATCAGCCCCAACAACGGCCTTGCCGCCATCCTGAGCAGCCTTGAGGACCTTCCCGCGGATGTGCGCGACGGCGTGCAGAACCTGATCAAGAAGGGCCTGGAAGACGGTCCCGCCCTGGCCATGGTGGACTCGGACAAGGGCATCACCACCTTGAACGTCCCCAGCGACGTCATCGTGGACGCCTCCATGCCTGCCATGATCCGCAGCTCCGGCCACATGTGGGGACCGGACGGCAAGGAAGCGGACACCCTGGCCGTCCTGCCGGACAGCTCCTACGCCGGCATCTACCAGGTGGTCATCGATGACTGCCGCGCCAACGGTGCCTACGACCCCACCACCATGGGCACTGTGCCGAACGTTGGCCTCATGGCACAGGCAGCCGAGGAATACGGCAGCCACGACAAGACCTTCGAGATCCAGGAAGCCGGCCGGATCCAGATCGTGGACGGCTCGGGCAACGTGCTGATCGAACACGAGGTTTCCGAGGGCGACATCTGGCGCGCCTGCCAGACCAAGGATGCCGCCATCCGCGACTGGGTCAAGCTGGCCGTCACCCGCGCCCGTGCCTCGCAGACCCCGGCCGTGTTCTGGCTGGACGAGGAACGCGCCCACGACGCCAACCTCATCGCCAAGGTCAACGAGTACCTGAAGGACCACGACACCAACGGCCTGGACATCCAGATCATGTCCCCGGTCAAGGCGATCGCCTTCACCCTGGAACGCATCCGCAAGGGCGAGGACACCATCTCCGTCACGGGCAACGTGCTCCGCGACTACCTCACGGACCTGTTCCCCATCCTGGAGCTGGGAACCAGCGCCAAGATGCTCTCGGTCGTTCCGCTGATGAACGGCGGCGGACTCTTTGAAACCGGTGCCGGCGGTTCCGCGCCGAAGCACGTCCAGCAGCTGCTCAAGGAAAACCACCTCCGCTGGGACAGCCTGGGCGAGTTCCTGGCGCTGGCCGTCAGCTTCGAGCACCTGGCCACCACCACGGGCAACGCCCGCGCGCAGGTCCTGGCCGACACCCTGGACCGCGCCACCGGCACGTTCCTGCTGGAGAACAAGTCCCCGAGCCGCCGCGTGGGCGAGCTGGACAACCGCGGCAGCCACTACTTCCTGGCCCGCTACTGGGCGGAGGAGCTGGCCAAGCAGACGGACGACGCCGACCTGGCCGCCGCTTTCGGTTCCGTCGCCAAGGAGCTGTCCTCCAAGGAGGAGACGATTGTGGGCGAGCTGGCCGAGGTCCAGGGCTCACCCGTGGACATTGGCGGCTACTACCGCCCCGAGGATGCCAAGGCCTCCGCGGTGATGCGTCCTTCCGCCACCCTTAATCAGGTCATCGCCGGCCTGGCCTAGCACCGGCCGCTGCTGCGGCAGCTGACAAAGAGAGGCGGTGGCCGGATCGTTCCGGACACCGCCTCTCTTTGTGCTCTTTATAGTATGGGCGGGCTAGTTCTTGCCTTTGCCTTTGTCGGCGTTGCTGTTCTTGCCGGTGTCCGCGCCGGAGCCGCCCGCGTTGCCCTGGGCCGGTGCCGGGGCGGGAGCCGGCTGGGGCGCGGGTGCCTCGGCGGTGGGGGATGGGCTTTGAGCTGCCTGCGCGGCGTTCCGGGCATCCTCGGCGGCTTTGGCCGCAGCCTGCTGTGCGGCGACAACCTCGTTCAGGTCTGCCCGGACAGCGGAGGCCACGGTGGTGATGCTGCGGCGCCGTTCCTCCGAGACCTTGCCCTTTGCCTGCAGTGAAGTGAGGTCGGCTTCAAGGCCTTCCAGTGCCTTCAGTGCCGACGCAGGATCGTTTTGGGACGACGCCTGCGTCACTTCCAGCACGCGTGCCTGGAGCTGTGCCGCAGCTTCGCGCTGAAGGCCGTTTCCCGGCGCCGCGCAGGCGCTGAGGTAGCCTGCCGCCAGAAAGGCCGCCGAGAAAGCCAGGACCAGCCGGCCCGGGATTGTCTGCCGCGGCGTCACGGCTCCACGCTTTTCTGCAGCTCCTGCAGATGGTCGCCCAGGACGCCGGTCACGGTGGGATAAGGGACGACGTCGGCGGGCCGGGCCGAGATGCTCATCATCACCGCAGCCACGGCTGCAGCAATGACAAGGACACCAAGCACGACGACCAGCCATATCCGTTGGTTCCGGGAGAGGCGGGGTGTGCGGGGAGCCTTGCCTGCGGATGCACCGGCAACCACTCCGGCCGTTGCCACTCCGCTCGTTGCCACTCCGGAACCAGCCGGCGATGCAGCAGGTTGGGCGGCTGATGCGGGATCGGCAGCCTCTGTAGAGGCCGCTGCCTCGCGCACATCATCCACCGATTCTTCAGCGGTGATCGAGGGCGGGTGGAAGGGCATGGCGGGAAGCACCCGCGTGGTTTCCGGTGCCAGTTCTCCCGGCGTTGAAGCCGGCGAGACCAGTGCCTGGCGGAGTGCCGTTTCGATGTCGGCGGCCGCAGGGCGTTCCAGCGGCTCGATGCCAGTCATGGAACGGATGAGGTCCGCCCATTCCGGGGGAACGTCGTCGGGGATCTCCGGGGCGCGGTGGAGCCGGGCAACGGCGGATTCCACTGCGCTGCCGGGGTACTCCACGGTGCCCTTGATGCACTCAAGCAGCACCAGTCCAAGGGAGTAGATATCCGTGGCTGACGAAAGGGGTTTGCCAAGGGCCTGCTCGGGGCTGAGGTAGGCAGCCGTGCCCACCATGGTGCCCGTGGCCGTGAGCCGGGTGGAATCCGCGATCCTGGCGATGCCGAAATCCGTGAGCTTGGGCCGCAGCGGCTCACCCGGGCGGATCTGGACCAGGAGGATGTTCCCCGGTTTGATATCGCGGTGGATGATGCCCAGGCCATGAACGTACGCCAGAGCGTCGGCGATGCCGGCTCCGATCACGGACAGCTCTTCCAGGGGTACCCGGCTGTGCCTGATGCGGCTGCGCAGGTCCTGGCCCTCGACGAGTTCCATGGTCAGGAAGGGCCGGGGCTCGTCCGGAATGCGGTCATCGATTCCGGCGTCGAAGAGCGTCACCAGGCCGGGGTGGTTCAGGGTGGCCAGAAGTTGGATTTCGGCTTCCTGCCGCTTAAGCTCGTCCGCATCCGGAGCCTGCGGGGCGAAGAGTTTCAACGCCACGTCACGGCCCAGCTTTTCGTCCCGTGCGCAGTACACCGACGACATCCCGCCGCGGCCTATGACCTCACCTAAACGATAGCGACCGCCGACAACTTCATTCTTGATGGAGCTAGGCGATTCCGCCACCATGACCGTTCCTCCCGGTGCGCTGCGGCACTGTCGTACCTCAAATTATACGGGCGGGACGGCGGAACCAGCGATTGACCTAGGGTTTCGCGTTGCGACACGCCGACGGCCCGGCGGCGATTTCAAACACGTTCGCCGCCGGACCATTGGCTACAAGGACATGTGTGCTGATGACATGTTTTGTACTGTGACTTGGTTGTTCGGTGGGTGTCCTCCTCTCGTCAGCCCGCCGGGTGCTGCCGCTTCAGGCGCGTGCGCGGGCGGTTTCCTTACAGGACTCAGGCCTCAGGACACCTTGCGCTTGCGGAGCATCAGGAGTCCGCCTGCCAGAAGAACCAGTGCCAGGGGAACCAGCGCTCCGTCCCAGCCGGTGTTGGCCAGGCGGGTGTGGGCTGAGCCGGTGTTGGCAAGGGCAGGATTGCCGCCAGTCGGAGTGCTCCGCGGTGTGGTGACCGGGGCGATGGCCCCGCTCACTGCGGTGGAGCCTGCCGGTGCAGCGGTGAAGTTGCCGCTTCCTGCAGTACCAGTACCGCTTGTGGAGTCATTGCCGGAAGTCGAGCCGCCGTTGCCGGCAGGGTCGCCTGACCCCGGAGTGCTGGTTCCGGGATCAAGGGTGCCGGTGTCTCCGGTGGTGCCGTCTCCCGGGGTGGTGGTTCCCGGGTCAGTGGTGCCGGGTGTGTTGGTGCCCGGAGTGCTGGTTCCGCTGTCATTACCGAGTCCGATACCCAGGTCAATGCCAAGGTCGACAACGGCATCCAAGCCGCCAGCGTCCGCAGTTCCGGTGTCCACACCGGCTCCGAGGTCGATGCCTGCGTCGACTCCACCCGATGTATCACTGCTGGTGACGCCACCGATGGTGAGGTCGAGAACTGCCTCAACGGTAGTGCCGAGCCCACTGGTATCGCCGGCACTCACGCCGCCGAGTCCCAGGTCTGCGGCTGCGTCCACGGCGAGGTTTGCCGTGGTGCCGTCCGTGGTGCCGGTGCCGGTGCTTCCGAGGCCGAGGTTTACGTCCACTGCGGCGGCCAGGTCGGTGGTGCCGGTTGTTGTGGGGTCGGTGGTGCCGGCGAGTCCCAGGTCTGCGGCTGCGTCCACGGCGAGGTTTGCCGTGGTGCCGTCCGTGGTGCCGGTGCCGGTGCCGGTGCTTCCGAGGCCGAGGTTTACGTCCACTGCGGCGGCCAGGTCGGTGGTGCCGGTTGTTGTGGGGTCGGTGGTGCCGGTGAGTCCCAGGTCTGCGGCTGCGTCCACGGCGAGGTTTGCCGTGGTGCCGTCCGTGGTCCCGTCCGTGGTGGTGCCGGTGCTTCCGAGGCCGAGGTTTACGTCCACTGCGGCGGCCAGGTCGGTGGTGCCGGTTGTTGTGGGGTCGGTGGTGCCGGTGAGTCCCAGGTCTGCGGCTGCGTCGACGGCGAGGTTTGCCGTGGTGGCGTCCGTGGTGGTGCCGGTGCTTCCGAGGCCGAGGTTTACGTCCACTGCGGCGGCCAGGTCGGTGGTGCCGGTTGTTGTGGGGTCGGTGGTGCCGGTGAGTCCCAGGTCTGCGGCTGCGTCGACGGCGAGGTTTGCCGTGGTGGCGTCCGTGGTGGTGCCGGTGCTTCCGAGGCCGAGGTTTACGTCCACTCCGGCGGCCAGGTCGGTGGTGCCGGTTGTTGTGGGGTCGGTAGTGCCGGCGAGTCCCAGGTCTGCGGCTGCGTCGACGGCGAGGTTTGCCGTGGTGGCGTCCGTGGTCCCGGTGCCGGTGCTTCCCAGGCCGAGGTTTACGTCCACTGCGGCGGCGACGCCTGTTGAGCCGGCCGGCGTTGGGTCACCCAGCAGGCCCAACGACGTCGAGTCAGCGGGCGCCGCCGCCGAGATGAGGGCGGAAGCGGAAAGATCCGTCCCGCTGGTGGTGTCCGCTGCGTTTGCGGCAGCGCAGCCGAAGGCCAGAAGGCCGCCGGCAAAGAGGGTGCTAAGCAGCCCCCTGCGAAGGGTGCAGTTCATGATGGTTACTCCTGAAGTTGAGGTAGTTCGGGCGCTTATCAGCTGCCCGTAAAGCCACGTGCTGCCCGTTGGGGGCAGACGGCCTCAACTAGTCAGGGGAAGAACCGGGGTCGAACGACACCGGCGCAGGGGCGTGCTCGGAGGCCTCGCCGGCGGGAACAGCGCCAGGGCGCTCAAAACCAAAATAGGCAGGGCTAAGCCATGCTGCGGCACCGGATGAACCGCCGGATGATCCAGCGCTGCCGGTGCCGGATCCCGGTGCGGCAGGAACCTGGGCAGGCAGCGGTGCCGGCTCGACGGGAAGGGACTGCCCCGACGCGGGGTCAGCCGGGACAGACATGCCAGCCCACGGGGAGAACGTGTTGGCCAGGGCTGCACTGCGTACCGTTGCCAAGGCCGCGCTGCCGCCGGCAACCGGCGCCGTGGGCGACGCATCCGATTCCTGCCCCGGTTCCAGCCCCGTTCCGGCCCCATCCGGAAGGATTTCCAAGGCCACGGGCTGAGCTGCCGCGGGGCCAGGGACAACCCCGGAAGGAAGATCTGCCGGCACGGCGTCAACGGCCGGGGCGGGAAGCGGAAGTGGAGCGGTGCCGGTCAGGAGATCGGCAACGGGCTGCAGCGCCGGTTCAAGTACCGGGACGGCCTCGGCTGCAGGGGCTACAACAACCTGCACCACCCCGGCCGTCACTGTGTCGGCGATCTCCCCAACGGGAGCGGAGACAGTGGAAAGGGTTCCCGCCGGAATCACCTGCTCCAGCACGGGAACGGAGTTAATGAGCTTGTCGGCAACGCCGGCGACCTGGGCTACGACAGGCTGCACCAGTCCAGGGCCTGCAGCAGGTCCGGCCGGGGAGGCAGCAGGAGCCAGTGAAACAGTGTCCGCAAGTTCGTAGGCCAAGGATGAGGCCGAGCCGGTGACGCTGCCGAGCAGGGAAGGGGAGTCAGGCCCGGCGTCGGCGGATGCTGAAGTTGACGAAAGCGCCAGCCAAGTAACAGCGGCTGCTCCGGCCAGGAGCGCTGGTCGCAGGGCACGCCATGGCGAACTCATGCTAGCCATGCGTACCACCCCCCAGTGAGCTGTGCAATCAATGCTGGCTAAAGCCTATGACTCCTTGTTGCCGCAAGTCCAGACTTTGCTAAAGGGATTTTACAAAGGGCGGGAACAAGCACTGAAGGTGTCAAGGGCGAAAGCAGGAAGTCATATGCCCCAACCTCACCGCGAAAGCCGCCTTGCCGGCGTCGAGCATCTTTCGCGGCGCCTCTTGCTAATGGCCGTCGTTGGGGTAGGTCACACCGAGCTGGGCACGAACGCCATCGAAAAGCCGCATGGTGTTCAGTGTGTCTTCGAGCGGCATCACCGGACTCTCCGTCACTCCCTGCTGGACACACCGCATTACTTCGCGCAGCTCGTAGGTGTACCCCTTGCCCACAACGTCGAAGGTTTCCGTCCGGCGGTCTTCCCACCCCTTGGTGATGAGGAGTTCGCGGGGGTTGTTGATGGAGCCCACGCTCTGCAGGAAGCCCAGGCTCCCTGCGACGGTCGCCGTGCGCGGACCGTGTGCCAGGAGTGAGGAGGTGAGCTGGACCTGGGCCGCGTGGCCGTAGCCGAGGGTCATGGCGTTCTGCGAATCCACGCCGTCGTCGTTGACGAAGCCCGTGGCGCTCACGGTGTGGGGAAAGCCAAGGGTGCCCAGCGCCCACAGGAGTGGGTAGACGGACAAGTCCAGCAACGCCCCTCCGCCGTCCTTCCGCGCCCACAACCTGGCCGTGGGGGAGTAGGGGGCGGGGAAGCCCAGGTCCGCGGTAATCCAGTGGATGTCGCCAAGTTCACCCGAAGCTGCGATCTGGAACGCCCGCTGCATCGAGGGCAGGAACCGGCTCCACATGGCTTCCATGAGGAAGAGACCTCGGCTGCGGGCAACATCGATGAGCTCGGATGCTTCCCGGGCGTTGATGGTGAACGCCTTCTCGCAGAGCACGTGCTTGCCGGCGTTGAGGGCGGCGAGAACCATCTCGTGGTGCTGCGCGTGCGGCGTGGCGACGTAGACAACGTCCACGGCGTCATCGGCGAGGAGCCGCTGGTAGCCGGGGACACCGCCGTCGTCACCATAGGCTTTTGCGAAGTCATAGGCCACGGCAAAAGCGTCCGCGCTGTCCTGTGCCCGGGAGCTGACCGCGTACAGCTCGGCGTCTTCAAGCAGCGCGAGATCCTGGGACACGGCGCGGGCGATGCTGCCCGTTGCAATAATTCCCCAGCGCAGGGGAGTCCCGGTGGCGGAGCGGGGATCCTGGTCAGGCTGGCTGGAAAGCCATGGCGTGGCGATGGGAGCAGTCATAGCTGCAATCCTGTCACAGCGGCGGGTGAGGACCGGGGACGTGCCGGCGACGGGGACAAGCAATAAAGGGGCCAGCGGTGGGGGACGGGATGTCCCCCCACCGCTGGCCCCTTGGCTGAGGTCAGGCGGAAGCGGCGACGGCGGTCCGGCCGCGGACCGGTTCCTCCGTCAGCTTGCCCTGCTGGAGGCGGAAGCGGCGGTCCGTCTTGTTCGCCAGGGCCCGGTCGTGGGTGACCACCAGGATGGTGGTGTCGTGGTCGCGGCTCAGCGAGCTGAGGAGTTCGATGATGTGGTCGCCGGTCTGTTCGTCAAGGTTGCCGGTGGGCTCATCGGCGAGGATGAGCTTCGGTTCGTTGGCCAGGGCCCGCGCAATGGCCACCCTTTGCTGTTCGCCGCCGGAAAGCCGGTTGATGCGCCGTTCGTGCTTGGACGGATCCAGCTGGACCTGCTCCAGCAATTCCCTGGCGCGCTCCAGCCGGGCGGCCTTGCGCACCCCGGCAAATTCCATGGGGAGCATGACGTTGTCCACGGCGGACAGGTTGGGGATCAGGTTGAACTGCTGGAACACGAATCCGATGTCCCGGCGGCGGTATTCCGTCAGCTTGCTGTCCGGCAGGCTCGCCAGGCTGACGCCGTCCACGACGACGTCTCCGCTGGTGGGCTTGTCCAGTGCCCCAAGGAGGGACAACAGGGTGCTCTTGCCGCTGCCGCTCTTGCCCACGATCGAGGCCAGGGTGCCCTGGTCCAGGGCGAAGCTGACGTCGTTGACCGGTTTGATGGTGCGGTCACCGGAGTTGAAGGTGCGGACCAGGTTCTTGACTTCTATCATGGCTATTCTCCTCGCAGGACTTCGATGGGACGGATGCGCGCGGTGAGCAGCGCGGGAACCAGGGCGCCGATGATGGCGACACCGAACACAGCAGCGATGCCACCGGCGATCACCCCCGGTGAGGCGCTGGCGGTCACGGAGTTCAACAGCTGGGAAGCGCCGCCGAAGGGTCCGCCCTGGCCGCCCGGGAAGCCCGCGCCACCACCGGCCCCGCCCGGGACACCGCGGCCCGTGGCGGCGGTGGTTCTGGTGGTGTTGCTGCTGATCAGTGCCGAGGCGATGCCGCCGCTGGCGAACGATGCAATGGCGGCACCGACGGCGCTGCCCAGGGCTGCCAGGACCAGTGCCTCGAGGACGAACTGCAGGCCGATGGTGCGGTTGGGCGCGCCGATCGCCTTCAGCACGCCGATTTCCCGGCGGCGCTCGCGGACCAGCATCACCATGATGAGCAGAATGATGAGCCCTGCGGTGCCCAGGGCGGCGATGAAGGCGATGAAGGAAATGTTCTTGACGCTGTCCAGCGAACTGACCGCGGTCTGCAGGTTCTGGCCCTGGGTGACATCGGCCTTGTCCGTGCCGAGAGCCGTCTGCAGGGCCGTCTTGGTGCTGGCCACGTTGTCCATGGAGTTGACCGTGACGATCATGCTGGACAGTTCACCCGGTGTGCCTGCCAGGGTCTGGGCGGTGGGGAGGGTGACATACACAGCGTTGTTGCCAAAGGTGGTGCCGGCGTCGAACAATCCCGAGACCGTGTAGGTCTGGTCGTTGATGGTGAAGGTGGAGCCAACCGTGAGGTTGTTCTTCCCTGCCAGGGTGGTGCCCAGCAGGGCACTGGTGGATGCTGCCGAGTAGTCGCCGAGCCCGGAGCCCTGCGTGATGTTCAGCGCCTTGCCGGTGGTGTCGACTTCGGCGCCAATGCCGGTGGCGGTGATCGGCAGGGACCGGACGGACTGCTGCGTGGTTCCGGTGGAGCCCGTGCTTCCGTTGGCCTGCTGGTTGCGGTTGCCAAGGGTGCCTGCGTCCACCGCCGCCGTGAGGCTGGTGGTCAGTGTGGCTGCCGCCTGGCCGCCGGGGCCTCCCTGCCCGTTCTGGCCTCCGGGCCCTGCCTGCCCGGTCTGTCCCGTTTGCCCGGCCGCGGCCTGTGCGGCCGCTTCGGTGGCATTGCGCAGCCGCAGGGAGGATGTCCCGACGACGGCACTGACGTTGGGCACGCCGGCGGCCGTGGCTGCCTGGCTGGTGGTGAGCGGCTCACCGCCGCCTTCGAAACCTTGCCCGCCGGCGGGGTTGACGGTCAGGACGGTGCCGACGGACTCATTGAGCTCCTGCACTTTCGCCCCGACCGCCTGGTTGGCTACCAGCATGGCCAGGGCAAGGCCAATGGCGACGGCCAGCACCGCGACAACAGCTGCGGTGCGGACCTTGTTTCTGAAG
Organism: Arthrobacter sp. FX8; assembly: GCF_026723805.1. Taxonomy (NCBI): domain Bacteria; kingdom Bacillati; phylum Actinomycetota; class Actinomycetes; order Micrococcales; family Micrococcaceae; genus Arthrobacter; species Arthrobacter sp. FX8. The sequence continues at coordinate 543,483 of NZ_CP113505.1, forward strand.
GCATTGCCTACGCTTCGGGCAAGGACGCTCACGTTACTCCTATGACTCAGGTGCCGGCGCGGAGGGCCGGCTTCGCATCAACCCTCGCTGGGCATCCTGTGCAGCAATCCGGCCCCACCTGTGTCTGGGCTGTGAAGGGCAGGGCCGGGAATCGAGTGCTGGTACTACAGTGGATGCATGGCTGCCAGCCGCAATCCGCTTGACGACCTGCGCGAAACCATCGGCCGTCTGGCCGATCAGCTCAAGCTGCCCGGTTCGGAGCGCGTCGACGACCTGGTGGGCGATCTCATGGCTGCGAGGCCCGGGCCGGCGCGGCCGCTGTCCGAGCTGCAGGCCGAGCTCGACGCCCTGGTCGGACTGGAGACAGTGAAGGAACAGGTGCGGGCGCTCGTCGCACTGCTGCAGGTCCAGGCCCGCCGTAAGGCGCACGGCCTGCCGGAGGTGGCCACATCACAGCATCTGGTATTCCTCGGAAACCCGGGCACGGGCAAGACCACCGTGGCGCGGCTCCTGGCCGAGATGTACCGCGCGGTCGGCCTGCTGCAGAAAGGCCATCTGGTCGAGGTCGACCGTTCGGGCCTGGTGGGGCAGTACGTCGGCACCACCGCCATCAAGACAGACCGGGTGATCCGGCGCGCGCTGGACGGCGTCCTGTTCATTGACGAGGCCTACGCGCTGGCCCCGGAGGACGGCCGGATGGATTTCGGCCCCGAGGCGATCGAGGTCCTGCTCAAGCGGATGGAGGACCACCGCCACCGCCTGGTGGTGATTGTGGCCGGGTACCCGCGGCTGATGGAGTCCTTCCTGCTCTCGAACCCCGGACTGCGCTCCCGGTTCGCCCGTGAAATCACGTTCCCCGACTACTCCGTCGACGCACTCCAGACGATCTTCCACCGGATGCTGGCCCAGCACGAGTACAGGCTGGAGCCGGGTGCGGACCAGATGCTGCGCCGCATTTTCACCGGGCTGCACGCGGGCGAGGACTCCGGCAACGCGCGGTTCGCCCGCACATTGTTCGAGCAGGCGCTCAACCGTCAGGCGCTGCGGCTGTCGCTCGACGAGGAACAAAGTCTTGACGCGCTCGATCGTGAGGCCGTCATGACGCTCACCGCGGACGACATCGTCGGGGCCGCACTGGCCTTGGGCGAGGAGCCGGAGCCGGAACCGACGCCGGAACAGGAGCAGCCACGCTGGTGGCGCTGGCTGGTCTGACCGGATCTGCCGGCGCCGCGGCTTCGGGCTGCTCCCCGGACAGCGGACTGCCCTTAAACACGAAACTGCTCCCCGTAAGTCGGAACTGAATCTTCAGTCCAACTTACGGGGAGCAGTTCAGCCGGGGGCCGGGCTTCCGGCCCCCGGGTGTACCGGCTGTTTCTGCCCTGTGCTACTTGGTGATCGGGCCCAGTACGGGATCGTCCTTGTAGGCCGTCTTGACGTTGGCAGAGGTCACGATGACCGGCTCCAGCAGGTATGCCGGAACGGTCTTGACCTTGTTGTTGTAAGACTTGTCATCGTTGATCTCCGGCTTCTTGCCTGCCTGAAGGTCCTTGACCATGGTGATGGCGTGCTCAACGAGCTTGCGGGTGTCCTTGTTGATGGTGGAGTACTGCTCGCCCGCCAGGATGGACTTGACGGACTCAACCTCGGAGTCCTGGCCGGTGATGACCGGAATCGGCTTGCCAGCTGCCTTGACCGAGGTCAGGACGGCGCGGGCCAGGGTGTCGTTGGGGGAGAGCACGCCATCCAGGGTTGCGCTGCCATAGCTGCCCGTGAGCAAGGTGTCGGCACGGCGCTGGGCGTTCTCTGCCTTCCAGCCCTGGGTTACAGCTTGCTCAAAACCTGTCTGGCCGGACAGGACCTTGAGGGTGCCGTCGTCGATCTTCGGCTTCAGGACGCTCATGGCGCCGTCGAAGAACACCTTGGCGTTGGCATCATCAGGGGAACCGGCAAACAGTTCGATGTTGTACGGACCGGACGGCTTCTTGGCCTTCATGCCGTCGAGCAGGGCCTGGCCCTGGAGGACACCGACCTTGAAGTTGTCGTAGGCCACGTAGTAGTCGACGTTCTCGGTGTTCAGCAGCAGGCGGTCGTAGGCGATGATGGTGGCGCCGCTGTCCTTGGCCTGCTTGAGCTGGGTTCCCAGCTGGGAGCCGTCGATGGCGCCCACGATAATGACCTTGGCACCCTTGGTGACCATGGCGCTGATCTGGTTCTGCTGCTCCGAAACGCCGCCGTTGGCGAACTGGACATCGGCCTTGAACCCGGCGCCGTTGAGGCCGTCGTTGAAGAGCTTCTCTGCCAGAACCCAGTTTTCACTGGTCTTCTGGGGCAATGCCACGCCGATGGACGAGTCCTGCGGGAATCCGCCTGCGCTGCCGCTGGAGCCGCCACCGGACTCGGAGCGTCCACAACCCGTCAGCGCCAGTGCTGCGATGGCAGCGACTGCCGCGGCCTTTCCTGCTTTACCAATCATTCGCATTGTTGGTTCTCTCTCTATTTGGTGTTAAAAGGTCAGGTCGCAGAGCTCAGGCTTCCCTGGCGATCGCTTCCTTGGTGGAGGTGGTTTCGTCGGGCTGAAGAGGGTTGCTGGGGCCGCCGCCGGAGGAGCGGTTGAAGTTCCTGGTCAGCATGCCAATGATCGACGTCTTGCCCTGGGACTTGTTGTAAACATCGAATGCGACCGCGATCAGGAGCACCAGGCCCTTGATGATCTGGGTCAGGTCTGCACCGACGCCGAGAAGCTGGAGGCCGTTGTTCAGGACGGCCATGACCAGGCCACCGATGATGGACCCAATCACCGTGCCCACGCCGCCGGTAACGGCCGCGCCGCCGATGAAGACTGCGGCGATGGCATCAAGTTCCCAACCGACGCCGTCGAAGGGACCCGATGCAGTGGAACGGCCAACGAAGATCATGCCGGCCAGGCCGGCCAGGATGGACATGTTCATCATCACCAGGAAGTTGACCTTCTTGGACTGGACGCCGGACAGCTCTGCCGCATGGCGGTTGCCACCCACTGCGTAGACGTGGCGGCCGATGATCGTCCGGGAGGAGATGAAGCCGTAGATCAGGACAAGGACGGCCAGGATGAGGCCGGGGATGGGGAAGGAAGTACCAGGGCGGCCCGTGGCGAACAGGTACGTGGCGTACAGGATGGCGGCGCAGACGAGGACCAGCTTCAGGACCGTAACCCACATTTCGGGAACTTCGGCACCGAGGGCATTGGCCCTGGAGCGGGACCGCAGCTCGCTGACAACCACGAAGACGGCGGCGGCAAGGCCAAGCAGCAGGGTCAGGTTGTTGTAGCCCAAGTTGGGCCCCACCTCGGGGAGGTAGCCGGAGCCAAGGTATTGGAAATCGGCGGGGACCGGGATGGTGTTGGATTTGCCAACGAACTGGTTGAAACCACGGAACAGGAGCATGCCGGCCAGCGTCACGATGAACGCCGGGATTCCGACGTACGCCGTCCACCAGCCTTGCCAGGCGCCGATCACCGCGCCCAGCAGCAGACCCAGCAGGACCCCTGCGTACCAGGGGATGCCCCAGTCACGGATGGCAAGGGCCACGGTGACGCCGACGAAGGCCGCGACAGAGCCGACGGACAGGTCGATGTGTCCTGCAATGATCACCAGCACCATGCCGATGGCCAGGATGAGGATGTAGGAGTTGCCGTTGAAGAGGTTGATGACGTTGCCGGGGGTGAGGGTCCGGCCGCTGGTGGCGATCTGGAAGAAGATGATCAAGGCCACCAGGGCGAAGATCATGCCGAATTGGCGGGTGTTTCCGCCAAACAGCTTTTTGAGGGCGTTCATGGTGTCAGTCCTTGTGTCCGGAAGGTTCTGGAATGGCCAGTGGGTCAGGCGGCTTTTCGGGGCGCGGCGGAGGTCATCAGTTTCATCAGGCTTTCCTGAGTGGCCTCGTCCTTGTTCAGGACGCCCGTGATGGCGCCTTCGAAGATCGTGTAGATGCGGTCAGACAGTCCCAGGAGTTCGGGGAGCTCCGAGGAGATGACGATGACCCCTTTGCCCTGGTTGGCCAGCTGCTGGATGATGCCGTAAATCTCGTACTTGGCCCCGACATCGATGCCGCGGGTGGGCTCGTCCAGGATCAACAGGTCGGGGTCGGTGAACATCCACTTGGCGAGCACCACCTTCTGCTGGTTGCCGCCGGAAAGCTTGGCCACGCCTTCCTCCACGGACGGCGTCTTGGTGCGCAGCGACTTGCGGTACTGCTCAGCAACCGTGAACTCCTGGTTGGGGTCCACCACGTAGTTGTGGCTGATCTTTCTCAGGTTGGCCGCAACCGTGGTGGTCTTGATGTCGTCGAGCAGGTTCAGGCCCAGGGACTTCCGGTCCTCGGTGACGTAGCCCAGCCCGGCATCGATGGCCTGCCGGACGTTCTTGAGGGTGACCTCGCGGCCGTCCTTGTAGATGTGGCCGCTGATGAACCTGCCGTAGGACCGGCCGAAGACGGAGCGTGCCAGTTCGGTCCGCCCTGCGCCCATGAGGCCGGCAAACCCGACGATTTCGCCCCGGCGGACAAAGAAGCTGGATCCCTTGCAGACGAGGCGGTCCTGGATGGCCGGGTGGCCCACGGTCCAGTCCTTGACCTCGAAAAACACTTCCCCAATCTTGGGCGTGTGCTCCGGGAACCGGGACTCGAGGGTGCGTCCCACCATGCCCTTGATGATCCGGTCCTCGTCAACCCCGTCTGCCTTGACGTCAAGGGTCTCGATGGACTGGCCGTCACGGATGATGGTGATGGAGTCGGCGATCTGCTCGATCTCGTTGAGCTTGTGGGAAATGATGATTGAGGTAATGCCCTTGGCCTTCAGGCCCAGCATCAGGTCCAGCAGGTGCTGTGAGTCCGACTCGTTCAGGGCGGCTGTCGGCTCGTCCAGGATAAGGATCTTCACGGACTTGTTCAGGGCCTTGGCGATCTCCACCAGCTGCTGCTTGCCGACGCCGATTTCCTTGATGGGGGTGTCGGGGTCATCACGCAGGCCCACGCGCGCCAGGAGGTCCAGGGACCGCAGCCGGGCTTCAGCCCAGTCGATCACCCCGCGCTTTGTGGGTTCGTTGCCCAGAAAGATGTTTTCCATGATGGACAGCTCGGGGATCAGCGCGAGTTCCTGGTGGATGATCACGATGCCGGCGTGTTCGCTGGCCCTGATGTCCCGGAAGTGCTGAACCTGCCCCTGGTAGACGATGTCGCCGTCGTAGCTTCCGTACGGGTAAACGCCGGACAGGACCTTCATGAGGGTGGACTTGCCGGCGCCGTTTTCGCCGCAGATGGCGTGGATCTCGCCGGCCTTAACCCGGAGGCTCACGTTCGACAAGGCTTTAACGCCGGGGAATTCCTTGGTGATGGACCGCATCTCGAGAATGATCGGATCCGTATGCGTGGTCTGGGACGTCATGAACCCTAACCCTCCAATGCAATGACTTCTTTGTCCGGCCGGCAAAGCGCAGGGCCGTCTGAACCAAAAGTAAACTGGATCACAGCTGTTGTCGTCAAGTCTTTAACGCAATTGCTGGGTAACGATGTGGTCTACGGCTTGCGGATCCCGGCATGCTGGAAGACCAGGGCGGCCGCGCCGAGGGCCTCTGCCCGGTCACCCAGGGAGGACATGGTGAGGGTGGTGGTCTCCCCGATGACCGGCACCGCATGCCGGATCAGCCCCCTCCGGATTGGGTCCAGGAGTATGTCCCCCAGGCCTGCCAGCGGCCCGCCCACCACGATCACCTCGGGGTTGATCAGGTTCGCAACATTGCCCAGCGCCCGGCCCACCGCCAGTCCCGCATCGTCCACCACACGCAGGGTGGCGGAGTCCCTGTTCAGGGCCTTGCGGACAATATCCGCCGGCGTCAATGGCCGGTCCTCGCCCCGGCTGAGGAGCTCAATCATGGTGGTGGTGGATGCTATGGTTTCGAGGCATCCACGGTTGCCGCAGCGGCACACCAGGCCCTGTTCGTGGATGGTGGCATGGCCTATTTCGCCGGTGATTCCAACGTTGCCGTAGTACGGCGAACCGTTGAGGATCAAGCCGGCGCCGATGCCGGAACCGATCTTCAGGAACATCAGGTTGCTGACGCCGGAGTGCTGCCCCCAGGTCACCTCGGACCATGCGCCCAGATTGGCGTCGTTGTCAACGAATACGGGGATTCTCAACGTTTCCTCCAGGTGCTGAAGGATGTTGATGCCCACCCATTCGGGAAGGATGGCCCCTTGGGCCACGGTCCCGGTCCGCCGGTCAATGGGGCCCGGAATACCGACGCCGGCGCCCACCACGGAGGTGCGTTCCACCCCGCTTTCCCGGAGTAGTTTCTCCAGTAGTTCCACCGCTGCATGGATGCCCTCATCCGCCTGGTGGCCCAGCGGGAGCAGCACTGATTCTTCAGCGATGACGTGGTAGCTGAGCGAGGCCAGGACCACCCGCAGGTGCCGCCGGCCGAAGTCGATGCCGACCGCCACGGCGCCGTTGCTGTTCAGTCGCACATTCAGCGCCCGGCGCCCTGAACTGGTTATCGGCTCTGTGGATGCCAGGCCGGAGTCAAGCATGATTTTGACGATGTTCGAGACGGTGGCGGTGGAGAGCCCCGTCTGCCGGGCGAGCTCCGCCTGCGTGGACGGGCCGCCCATGAGTGCCTCAATAATCCGCTGCTGGTTCAGTTGCCGCAGGGCGGACTGGGACCCCGGATTCTTGGGCTTGCTCCTCGTTGAGCGCGTGGTTGCGGACATGCTAAGAAGATTGCCCTATCGCTGCTCTTGTAGTCAAGAAGTTAACGCATGGCCTGTACGGGCATGCAGGAAATCGGCCGTCATGAGTACCCTCCGCGGCATCTGTGCATTCCGTCCCGGCGCGCGGGCGCCCGGGTCCAAACGACCCACAATCCTCCGCTGGCGGCTGGTTAGGCTGGAACGAGAGATCAGTCGGGCCCAGCCATTTCAGATGGACGGGGATACAGAAGGTGGTAACGATGCTGCTGTCCGTCCTGCAGGCGAACGCCGTGGTCCTGGACGTCGAGGCCAACCTTCGGACCATCGACGACGCCGCCACCCGGGCTGCCCGTGCCGGTGCCCACCTGCTCCTGACGCCGGAGCTTTTCCCCGTGGGCTACGCCCCGCTGCGGGTGCGCGGCGACCTGGACCCGGCAACCTTTCCCGCTGTCCGCGAACGGCTGGCTGATATCGCCCGCCGTAACAGGATTGCCCTTGTCTACAGCCTGCCCGCCGAAGCGGCTGGGGACGGTGCGGGCGCTGGGGTCGCCGGCAGCCCCGCGTGGCACATTACAGCGACCCTGGTTGATGCCACGGGCACCGAACTCCTCAGGTATGCCAAGGTGCATCTGTTCGGCAATGAGGAACGCAAGGCGTTCGTGGCAGCCGCGCAACCTCCCGCCGTCGTGGATTTCGAGGGTGTCCGCACCTCCCTGCTGATCTGCTACGACATCGAGTTCCCCGAGGCCGCCCGGGCAGCGGCGGCCCGCGGCGCGGAACTGCTCCTGGTCCCCACTGCCCTGTCGGCCGGTTACGAGGCCGTGCCCCAGGTACTCATCCGGGCGCGGGCGCTGGAAAGCCAACTTTATGTTGCCTATGCCAACCACTGTGGGGTCGAGGACGCCTACACTTTCGGCGGCGGAAGCGTGGTGGCGGGACCCGACGGCAGGCTCCTCGCCGAAGCAGCGGACACCCCTGCAGTGCTTTTCGCGGAGATAGGCCCTGATGCGGTGCGCGCAGCCAGGGACGAGGTGCCGTACCTGCGGGAACGCCGGCCGGAGCTTTACCGGGAGTGGGAGGCCGGCCTGGCGCGGGAAGCAGGCCAGCAGGGCGGATAACTGCCTTCAGGCGCCGTTTCCCGCCGCCCCGCCGGTCAGCCCTTCGGTGTACTGCAGCGCAATCCAGAGCTCAGCCCGCACCTGCGCCTGGTTCAGGTCCATCCCCAGCAGGTCGGCAATGACGCCGATCTGCCGCCGCACGCTGTTGCGGTGCAGCCCCAGCAGCTTGGCGGAACCATCCCAGCTGCCGTTTTCGCCAAGCCAGCCACGCAGGACGGCCAGCAGCGGATCGCGCCGGTCCGGTTCGAGCGCCAGGACAGGATGGAGGAGCCGCTCGGCCAGCAAGGTTCCGGCCTCACGGCCCAGCAGGCCCGTGACCGACCAGGACACCTCGTCGGCCCGCAGGCTCTGTCCACTTCGCTGGACCCGGCTGCGCAGGGACGTGGCCCGTTGGTACGCGGCGGGAAGGCTAGTCAGCTCGGTGGGTTCGCCGATCACCAGGCGCCAGCCGAGCCTCTCGACGTCGGCAAGCAGCGCGTCGTCCACCTTGAGCCGGGTCAGCGCGGCGAACCCGTAGTCGGTGATCTCCACCAGCTTGGTGTCGAACATGCGCCGCCACTGCAGCAGTTCCCTGACGGGGCTGTCTCCCGCCGGCCACTCCGGGGCATCCACCTTGACGCCTTGAAGCACGCGGATGGGCGCGGACCGGGTGGAAGACAGGCTCTGCGCCAGCAGGTCCTTGAGCCCGTTGACGTGCTTGCTCCCGCCGGTGGTGAGGCTCTCGGGGTGCAGCAGGACGGCGGTGGCCAGCTGGCTGGGGGCGAGCGAGCCACTGGTTCGCTGCCGGACCAGCAGCTCCAGCAGTCCGACGGCGGACTGGACCACGTTGTTCTGGGCGGGGGTCAGCGGATCGTCCGAGCCCAGGATCAGGGCACCGAGGTTGGCGTCCCTGGTGCTCCGCAGCGGATGGCCCACCACCAGCGCCGAGCCGGGCTGGTCAAAGCCGTCCATTTCCACCCGGGGGCCACGGCCGGACAGCAGCCGTTCCAGCATGGGTTCCAGCAGGGAAAGTTCGACGGCGGTGCTCCCGCCGGCGCTGGTGCCCCGGGCCCGGACCCGGCCGTCCGCTCCCACCATCACGGCCCACACGGGCACGCGCTGGACCAGCGCAGCCAGCAGTTCGTGCTCCGGTTTGGGGGAGAGGACGGCGCGCATGAGCTGCCGGTTGGTCTCTGCCAGCTGCCGGAAGACCCTGGCGTTGTCGGTTTCCAGGAGCTGGGAAAACTGCAGGCCGATCGCCGCGAAGGGAAGCGACTCGGGCACCTCGAACAAGGTGAGGTTGTGCCGCCGGCACGCGTCGAGGACCACCTCCGGGACGGCGTCGAAGTACGGCCTGATCCCGAAGCCCAGGGCCGCCACCTTGGCCTCCACCAGCCGGCGGACATAGGCGTCCACGCTGGCGGGTGATCCCCCGTCACCAAGGAAGGGGAGGCCGGCGGTGAGCAGGAATTCCCCTCCGGAAGGTAGGGCGTGGGGTCCTCCAGCTCACTGGGCTCAACCCACCGCAGCAGCCGGCCGCCGCTGCCGCCGTCGTGAAGCATTGTCAACAGCGGCGGCAGCTGGTCGAGGAACTGCTGGAGGGTGACGAAGCTCAGCCGTCCTGACGTGGCCGGCTCAGCGGACATCATGTGCATTAAGTCTCATGGTGGATCACTATAAGTCATTTTGCACCGCGCTGAGAGTTGGCTCACATGCCAACCTTGGGAAGGGGAAACCGACAACTACTCTGAAGGGACGTCAACGGTGACTGTGCCTGTGACCACCGAACAAACTCTTGTGCCAAGCGGCGTGCGGCCCAGCCTCCGGACACAGCTGCTGCGCCGTAAACCGATCGGCCAGATGGTCAGCGAGGCCGGAACAGGCCAGGACGGCACTGGACTGGTTCGCAGTTTCGGCATCCTCCACCTGACCATGATCAGCGTGGGCGCCACCCTGGGGACCGGCATCCTGGTGATCCTTGGCGAGTCGGTTCCGTTGGCCGGCCCGGCCATCTGGATCTCTTTCGTCATCGCCGGCCTGGCCGCGCTGCTCTCCGCGGTGTCCTACGCCGAAATGGCAGGCCTGGTCCCCGTGGCGGGCTCCAGCTACTCCTACTCCTACGCCACTATGGGCGAGGGGATGGCCTGGATCTGCGGGTGGTGCCTTGTCCTTGAATACGCCGTCTCCGTCGCTGCCGTAGCTGTGGGGGCAGGGCAGTACGTCAACGAGGCGCTGGCAGCGTTCGGCCAGGTGCTGCCCGATGCCATGTCGCAGCCGCCCGGGGACGGCGGACTGGTGAACATCCCAGCGGTGGCCATCGTGGTGCTGGCCATGGTCCTGCTGGTCCGCGGCGCCCGTGAAAGCGCCTGGATCAACACCGCCGTCGTCATCATCAAGATCGGCATCCTGCTGTTCTTCTGCGCTGTTGCCTTTACTGCCTTCAACGCCGGCAACTTCGAACCGCTCCTTCCCATGGGTGCCGCAGGTGTGTCCGCGGCCGCTTCCCGGGTGTTCTTTTCCTACATCGGTTTCGACGCGGCATCCACTGCGGGCGAAGAGGCCAGGAACCCCAAACGCGATCTTCCCCGCGCCATCCTGCTGTCCATGGTGATCGTCACCAGCATCTACGTCCTCGTGGCCGTCGCCGCCATCGGTGCCCGGCCCTGGGGCTGGTTCGACGGCACCGAAGCCGCCCTGGTCCAGATCCTGGAGGAGACCACCAACCAGCCGTGGATCGCCTTGGTCTTTTCGGTCGGCGCTGTCCTTGCGATCGCCAGCATCGTGCTCACGGTCCTGTATGGCCAAACCCGCATCCTGCTCTCGATGTCCCGGGACGGCCTGGTGCCCGAGGTCTTTGGACGCGTCTCCGCCCGGACCGGCACCCCGGCCGCGGGAACCCTGATTGTCGGCACCGCCGTCGCACTCACCGCGGGCCTGGTCCCGCTCGGCGCCCTCGCCGATGCCACCAGCATCGGAACCCTGTTCGCCTTCGCGCTGGTCAATGTCGCCGTCATCTACCTGCGGCGCAACCGGCCGGACCTCAAGCGAAGCTTCCGGGTGCCGCTGTATCCCTTGACTCCCGTGCTGGGCACGCTGATGTGCGCCTACCTGATGGCCAACCTTGGAGCCGATACCTGGGTTGTCTTTGGTGCCTGGATGCTGGTGGGGATCGCCATCTACTTCGGCTATGGACGCCGGAACTCGAAGGTAGCGGCTCTCAGTGAGCTCGACTACCGTGAACTGACCGCCAAGGCCCCACGCCAGGAACCTGTGAAAGCAGAACTATCATGACAACCGCAACCGAACTGCCGGCCTTCGACCCCTCCAGCACCTCAGCGGCTCCCGCAGACGCCGCCGGACGGGGCATCGCCGGAAACGCGGCCCCCATCACCATGCTGAACCCCGACTTTCCGTTCAGCTACGACCACTACCTGGCCCACCCCGATGGCCTGGGTTCCGTCCCGCCGGAGCTTTACGGCACGGAAGTTGCCGTTATCGGCGCCGGCCTCTCCGGCCTGGTGACCGCCTATGAACTGATGAAACTGGGACTGCGGCCCGTGGTCTATGAAGCGGACCAGATCGGCGGGCGGCTCCGCACCGCCGCCTTCCCCGCAGCGCCCGGAGTGGTGGCGGACCTGGGCGGGATGCGCTTCCCGGTATCGGGCAAGGCCTTCTACCATTACGTGGACCTGCTGGGCCTGGAGACCCAGGAGTTCCCAAACCCCCTCGCCGAGGCCACGTCCAGCACCGTGATCGAGCTGGCCGGCAAGAAGCACTATGCGGAGAAGCCGGGCGACCTTCCGCCGTTCTTCCGCGAGGTGGCCGACGCCTGGAAGGCCGCGGTCAATGACGGCGCCAAGTTCGTCGAAATGCAGGACGCCATCCGTGCCCGGGACATGGCCCGCATCAAGGACCTCTGGAACGAACTGCTGCCGCTCATGGACGAGCAGACCTTCTACGGCTTCATCGCAGCCAGCGAGTCCTTCAAGAAGGCAGGCTTCGCCCACCGGGAGGCCTTTGGCCAGGTGGGGTTCGGCACCGGCGGCTGGGACACCGACTTCCCCAACTCCATCCTGGAAATCCTTCGCGTGGTCTACACCGACGCGGACGACCAGCACCGGCTGATCCGCGGGGGAGCACAGCGCCTGCCCGAGGCACTCTGGCAGCACGCGCCGTCGGACATGGTGCACTGGCCCGCCGGCACCTCCCTTTCCTCGCTGCACTCCGGATCGCCCCGCGGTGCCGTGGGAAGGATCAGCCGCGACCCGGACGGGAACCTGCGGATCCGTGAACGCTGGGGCCGCGAGGCCAGCTACCCGGCGGTGGTGACCACCTGCCAGTCCTGGCTGCTGTCCACCCGGATCCACACGGAGGAGGCCTTGTTCCCGGCCGAGCTGTGGACCGCGATGGAGCGCTCGCACTACATGCAGTCCTCCAAGACGTTCGTCATGGTGGACCGGCCGTTCTGGAAGGACATCGACCCGGACACCGGCAACGAGGTCCTGTCCATGACGCTGACCGACAGGCTGAACCGCGCCACCTACCTGCTGGACAACGGCCCGGACCAGCCCGCCGTCATCCTGCTCTCCTACACCTGGAACGACGACGCGCTGAAGTGGCTGGCCCTGGACGCCGACGAACGCGTGGAACTGATGCTGCACTCGCTCGAACAGATCTACCCCGGAGTGGACATCGCAGGGCACATCGTGGGCCAGCCCATCACCGTGTCCTGGGAGGCGGACCCCAACTTCATGGGTGCCTTCAAAGCCAACCTCCCCGGCCACTACCGCTACCAGCAGAGGCTGTTCACCCACTTCAAGCAGGACAAACTGCCGGAGTCCCAGCGCGGCATCTTCCTGGCCGGCGACGACGTCTCCTTCACCGCCGGCTGGGCGGAAGGCGCCGTCACCACGGGGCTGAACGCGGTGTGGGGCGTGGTGAAGCACCTGGGCGGGTCCTCCGCGCCGGGCAACCCCGGCCCGGGCGACCTGCTGGACGAGTTCGGGCCCATCAGCCTGGACTGATCCAGGCCGGACTGGGTCAGGCGTGGAGCTCGCGGTGCTTCGCCGCGAGTTCCACGTAGCGCGCCGCATTGGCGCGGACGCCGTCGAACTCTTCATCCGTGAGTTCGCGGCGCACCTTGGCGGGCACGCCCGCCACCAGCGACCGGGGCGGAACCACCGTTCCTTCAAGCACGACGGCGCCGGCCGCCACCAGCGAGCCGGCGCCGATCACGGCGCCGTTGAGGACGGTGGCGCCCATGCCGATCAGGCAGTCGTCCTCCACCGTGCAGCCATGGACGACGGCGGCGTGCCCCACGCTGACCCGTTCGCCCACCGTGCAGGGGAAGCCGGGGTCGGCGTGCAGCACCACGTTGTCCTGCAGGTTGCTGCCGGCACCCACGGTGATGGCCGCGGTGTCGGCGCGGACGGAGACGCCGTAGAAGGCACTGGAATCCGGTCCCAGGCTGGCGTTGCCGATGATCGAGGCCGACGGGGCTACGAACGCTGAGTCATGGACAGCCGGGGAATTTCCGGCGAAAGGGTACAGAGGAGCCATGGCTTCACCCTAAGCCACCCCTGCACCCAACTGACTCGCAGTAGATGCCGTTTTGAGGCCCCAAAACGGCATCTACTGCTACCTAGTTGAAGAGCGCGTCAGTTGAAGACCACCGTCAGTTGAAGACCACTGTTCGGTTGCCGTCCAGGAGCACGCGGTGCTCGGCGTGCCACTGCACGGCCTGGACCAGCGTGCGCCCCTCCACGTCGCGGCCCATCTGCACGAACTGCTCAGGGGTGCGGGCGTGGTCCACCCGGATGACTTCCTGTTCGATGATGGGCCCCTCATCCAGGGCGGCCGTCACATAGTGAGCCGTGGCACCGATCAGCTTCACGCCGCGGGCATGTGCCTGGTGGTACGGCTTGGCGCCCTTGAAGGAGGGCAGGAACGAGTGGTGGATGTTGATGGCCTTGCCGGTCAGCTCGGTGCAGAGTTCATTGGAGAGGATCTGCATGTAGCGGGCCAGCACGGTCAACTCGATATCGTGCTCCGCGATGATGGCGCGAAGTTTGTCCTCCGCCTGCACCTTGGTGTCCTTGGTCACCGGGATGTAGTGGAAGGGGATGCCGTAGAACTCGGCCAGCCCGGCGAGATCCTGGTGGTTGGACACAATGGCGGGAATCTCAATGGGCAGGGTGCCCGAGCGCTGCTGGAACAGCAGGTCGTTGAGGCAGTGGGCAGAAGTGCTGGCCATAACCAGGGTGCGCACCTTGTCGCCAACAGTATTGAGGTTCCACTGCATGGAGAAGGCCTCCGCCACTGGCTCCAGCGCGGCATGGAGCTCCGACTTGGGGGCTGCCGTGGTCACCTCAACGCGCATGAAGAAGTTCCCGGTTGAAGGGCTGCCGTACTGCTGCGAATCCGTGATGTTGCACCCCGCCACCAGCAGCGCTCCGGCCACCGCGTGGACGATTCCGGGACGGTCCGGGCAGGACAGGGTTACAACGTACGCTTGGTTCAGCTGCTCTTCATTCACGCGTAATAGCCTACCCGCGCCGGGGGCGCCGGTTTTGGTAGGCTGGGATGGTCGCAACTGGCGTTGGGTGGCTAACCACCAGGGAGCGGCAATCACGAAGACCACGGATCGTACGCCTGGGCCGAGGGTCATGTTTTGCCGGAAATGGGGCTGCACCCGCGTCAGCGCAGCAGCGCCATGCCGAGCTTTCACGCCCTGTCATCAACGCGGTGCGAAAGTGCGCCACCCGGTAGCCTGACCTAAGCAGTGCCCATATCCCTAGCCAGGAGTTCTCCGTGACTACTACAGCCACCTCAACCACAGCCGTGAGCAACCAGCCGTTGGCTGAGCTCGATCCCGAAATTGCAGCAGTGCTGGACCAGGAGCTCGGCCGCCAGCGCGGCACCCTGGAGATGATTGCCTCCGAAAACTTTGCGCCCCGCGCCGTGATGGAAGCCCAGGGCTCCGTCCTCACCAACAAGTACGCCGAGGGCTACCCGGGCCGCCGCTACTACGGCGGCTGTGAATACGTCGACATCGCAGAGCAGCTGGCCATCGACAGGGTCAAGGCACTGTTCGGCGCCGAATACGCCAACGTCCAGCCGCACTCCGGCGCGCAGGCCAACGCCGCCGCCCTCTCCGCCATGATCACCCCGGGCGACAAGATCCTGGGCCTTTCCCTGGCCCACGGCGGGCACCTGACCCACGGCATGAAGCTGAACTTCTCCGGCAAGCTGTACCAGGTGGCCGCCTACCAGGTTGAGGAAGACACCTTCCGCATCGACATGGACAAGCTCCGCGAGCAGGCCATCGCCGAAAAGCCGCAGGTCATCATCGCCGGCTGGTCCGCCTACCCGCGCCACTTGGACTTCGCTGCCTTCCGTTCCATCGCCGATGAAGTGGGCGCGCTGCTCTGGACCGACATGGCACACTTCGCAGGCCTGGTGGCCGCCGGACTGCACCCGAGCCCGGTGCCGCACTCCGACGTCGTCACCTCCACCGTGCACAAGACCCTGGCAGGGCCCCGCTCGGGTGTGATCCTGGCCAAGGAACAGTGGGCCAAGAAGCTGAACTCCAGCGTCTTCCCGGGCCAGCAGGGCGGGCCGCTGATGCACGTCATCGCCGCCAAGGCCGTGGCCTTCAAGATTGCCGGCACGCAGGAATTCAAGGAGCGCCAGGAGCGCGTCCTGGAAGGCGCCCGGATCATCGCCGACCGCCTGAACCAGGCCGACGTGTCAGAGGCCGGCGTCTCCGTCCTCACCGGCGGCACGGACGTCCACCTGGTGCTCGTGGACCTTCGCAACTCGCAGCTGGACGGCCAGCAGGCAGAAGACCTGCTGCACTCGGTGGGCATCACCGTCAACCGCAACGCCGTGCCGTTCGACCCCCGCCCGCCGATGGTCACCTCCGGCCTGCGCATCGGCACCCCGGCCCTGGCCACCCGCGGCTTCGGTGCCGCCGAATTCACCGAGGTGGCCGAGATCATTGCCACCGCCCTCAAGGCAGGCACCAGCACCGACGTCGAGGCCCTGCAGGCCCGCGTGGACAAACTGGCAGCCGACTTCCCGCTCTACCCGCAGCACGAGCAGTGGTAACCGATGGCTGAAACCACAACCGCACAGATCCTTGACGGCAAGGCTACCGCCGCCGCCATCAAGGCCGAGCTGACCGAACGCGTGGCCGCACTCAAGGCCAAGGGCGTCACGCCCGGCATCGCCACTGTGCTGGTGGGAGCGGACCCCGCCTCGCAGCTGTACGTGTCCATGAAGCACAAGCAGTCCGAGCAGATCGGGATGAACTCCATCCAGCGTGAGCTTCCGGCCGATGCCACGCAGGAACAGGTGGAGGCCCTCATTGACGAACTCAATGCGGACCCGGCCTGCCACGGCTACATTGTGCAGTTGCCGCTGCCCAAGCACCTGGACACGGACGCCATCCTGGAGCGCATCGATCCCGCCAAGGATGCCGACGGCCTGCACCCCACCAACCTTGGCCGGCTTGTGCTGAACGTCAACAACAAGATCACCACGCCGCTGCCGTGCACCCCCGCGGGGTCATCGAGCTCCTGGAGCGCAACGGATACAGCCTGGCAGGCAAGCACGTTGTGGTGGTGGGGCGCGGCGTCACGATCGGCCGCTCAATCGGCCTGCTGCTCACGCGGCGCGAGGTGAACGCCACCGTGACCCTGACCCATACCGGGACCAGGAACCTGTCAGAACTGCTCCGGCAGGCGGACGTCATCGTGGGCGCGGCCGGTGTGAAGCACATCGTCAAGGCCGCGGACGTAAAGCCGGGCGCGGCGGTGCTGGATGTCGGCGTTACCCGCGAGACCGATCCGGACACCGGCAAGAGCCGCGTCTACGGCGACATCGATCCCGCCGCCGCCGATGTGGCCGGCTGGATTTCGCCGAACCCCGGGGGCGTCGGTCCCATGACCGTGGCGCTGCTGATGACCAACGTGGTGGAGGCCGCCGAACGCGCGGCAGCCAACGCGCACTAGTCCCCGGCACTAAGTGCACGACGGCGGCACGGTACCTTCCGCAGGGAAGGCGCCGTGCCGCCGTCGTCCGTTTCAACGTAACTGCAAGCACACTTCCACCTGCGCCGCGCCTCCACTAGTCTGCACAGGTGCACAACCACGCCCTTACCCCCTCCGGCACGATGACCGGGGGCCCGCCGTCCGGCACCGTCATCTCCGCCGAAAACCTGGCCAAGACCTACGGCGACGTGGCCGCCGTGGACGGCATCTCGTTCACCGTGCAAGCGGGGAGTCCTTCGGCCTCCTGGGGCCCAACGGGGCGGGCAAATCCACCACCATGAAGATGATCGGCGGCGTGACCCGCCGGTCCGCCGGCCGGCTCACCATCATGGGCCTGGACCCGGACACGCACGGACCCGAGGTACGCGCCCACCTGGGCGTGGTTCCGCAGCAGGACAACCTGGACGAGGAACTCCGCGTCCGCGACAACCTCCTGGTCTACGGCCGCTACTTCGGCCTGCCCATGAGCTACCTCAGGCCCAAGGCCGATGAACTGCTGGAGTTCGCACAGCTGACGGACAAAGCGAGATCCAAGGTGGACGCGCTCTCCGGCGGCATGAAACGCCGCCTGACCATCGCCCGTTCCCTGATCAACGAGCCGCAGATCCTGCTGCTGGACGAGCCCACCACGGGCCTGGATCCCCAGGCCCGGCACATCCTGTGGGACCGCCTGTTCCGGCTCAAGGAGCAGGGCGTCACGCTGATCCTCACCACCCATTACATGGATGAGGCCGAGCAGCTCTGCGACCGGCTGATCGTGGTGGACAAGGGCCGGATCATGGCCGAGGGCTCGCCCGCGCAGCTGATCCGCGGGCATTCCACCCGGGAGGTGGTGGAACTGCGGTTTGGTTCCGAGCGGAACGCCGCAATCGCGTCCCGGCTGGAAGGCATCGGGGAACGGCTTGAGGTGCTGCCGGACCGGGTGCTGATGTACGCGCACGACGGCGAGTCAGCCCTTGAGCAGGTGTCGGCCCGCGGCCTGAGGCCGCTGACATCGCTGGTCCGGCGGTCGTCGCTGGAGGATGTGTTCCTTCGGCTCACCGGCAGGAGCCTCATTGACTGATAGGCAGGCGTCCGGGCGGCAGCCGACCGGAGGGCAGGGAGGGGCCGCGCAGCCGGGCGGCCTGCGCGCGCATGCGCCGGCGGTTTCGGCGGCAAGGGCGCGGCGCTGGGGCTCCTTCTACTATGCCGAGCAGGTGCTCCGGGTGATGAAGGGTTACAGCTGGTCCATCCTGATGTACAGCGTGGGCCAACCGGTGGCGTACCTCTTCGCCATGGGGGTGGGACTGGCCACCCTGGTGGATACCGGCAACGCGGCCTTTGGCGGCGTGTCCTACCTCGCCTTTATCGCCCCGGCGCTGCTGGTGTCCGCCGCCGTGATGACGGCAGCCAACGAGTTCACTTTTCCCGTCATGGCAGGGTTCAAATGGCGCCGGGTCTACTACGGCCCGCACGCGTCGCCGCTGACGCCGCAGCAGATCGCCGCCGGGCAGGTCATGGCCGTGACGCTGCGCCTGGTGCTGCAGTCGGCCATCTACTTCGCGGCCGTGGCACTGTTCGGTGCCTCGCCGTCGGGCTGGGGCTGGGCCGGGATACTGGTGGCCACCCTGACAGGGCTGGCCTTCGGGCTGCCGCTGATGGCATATTCCGCATCGATCACCGAAGACAAGGGGCAGTTCGCACTGGTGATGCGGTTCATCGTGATGCCGCTCTTCCTGTTCTCCGGGACGTTCTTCCCGCTGGACAACCTGCCGTTGGCGGTCCGCTGGGTGGGCTGGATTTCGCCCATCTGGCATGGCACCGAACTGGGCCGGGTGCTCAGCTTCGGATACCGCGAACCGGCGATCCTCAGCGTGCTCCATGCGGCCGTCCTGGCGGGGTTGGCAGTCACCGGCTGGGTCCTGACGCGGCGCCGGTTTGCCCTGAGGATGGGCCAGTGAGCACATTTTCCGGTCCCGCCGGCGCCTCCCGGAGCGCCGCGGAGCAAGCCCGCAGCCGCACTTTCGGGCCCCTGTATTCAGGCAATGCCAGGGCAGTCATTGCCCGTGGGCTGATGGCCACACGGAGCACCAACTGGCTGGTGATGCTGTCCGGGTTCTTCGAGCCGGTGCTGTTCCTCCTTTCCATGGGGGTGGGACTGGGCGCCATCGTTGGCAGCGTCCAGGGACCCAACGGAACCACCATCAGCTATGCGGCCTACATCGCACCGGCACTGCTGGCCGTCTCCGCGATGAACGGCGCCGTCTATGACTCCACCTGGAACGTCTTCTTCAAGATGAACTTCGCCAAGCTCTACCAGGGCATGCTGTATACGTCCCTGGGCCCGCTGGACGTGGCGCTTGGCGAGATCTTCCTGGCCCTGCTGCGGGGGATGCTCTACGCCACCGGCTTCACTGCGGTCATGGGCATCATGGGACTGATCACCACGCCCTGGGCACTGCTGATGATCCCCGCCTCGGTGCTGATCGCCTTTGGGTTCGCCAGCCTGGGCATGGGCATCACCAGCTTCCTCAAGACCTTCCAGCAGATGGACTGGATCAACTTCATCCTGCTGCCCATGTTCCTGTTCAGCGCCACGTTCTACCCGCTCAGCGTCTACCCACAGCCCATCCAGTGGTTCATCCAGGCCATGCCGCTCTGGCACGGGGTGGAACTGCTGCGGCAGATCAGTGTGGGCACTTTTACGGCTGCCACGCCACTGCATGTTGGCTACTACCTGGTGATGACCGCCGTCGGCATGCTGCTGACCACGCTGCGCCTGCGGAGTTTGTTCCTGAAATAGCCTGCCCGGCCAGCTGCCCTGTTCGCCGGGGGTGGAAGGCGGCGGGAGCACAGTCCGCCGTTTGAGACAATGGCTGCATGCGAACTTTGGGCAGCTCCTCGTCATCTTCCAAACCCGCCCGGGGCGGTTTTTCCATGTTCCGGATCAGCGGGCCGGGCCTGATGGTCCTGGTGACGGCGTTCATTGTGGCCGTGATCTTCGCCGCAAACCAGAACGACGTGGTGGGCTGGGTTGTCGCCATCATCGCCGCCTTCTGGCTGGCACTGGCTGCGTTCGTGGTCTTCAGCATCCAGCGGGCCGCCAGGAAAGCGGGCGCAAAGCTGTCCGAAGCCCAGAGCGCCTTCAACACCGCCACCGGCCGCGTACCGGCCCGCACCTCCGCCGACCACGGCGGCACCCGGGTGGTCTACGAACGTTCCGAGGCAGACGAGGTGCGCGACCTGAAGCTGGACCATTCCTTCAAGATCGTCCAGGTGCAGGTCCGCGTGGTGGAGGAGGAGCGGGCCAAGGGCGCCGCCGCCAACCAGGACACGATCAACCGCGCACTTGAAACCATCGAGATCACAGCCACCAACGCCCGGGACATGATCAAGTCCTCCGGCGGCAGCGGGGAGCCGGTGACCGGAACCATCATCGACTAGAGTGGAGCGGGTGAGCTCGGCATTGAACAAGGACCACCTTCGCATCGCATCCGTCAACGTAAACGGCCTCCGGGCTGCCTACAAGAACGGTATGGCGGCCTGGCTTGAGCCGCGGGAAGTGGACATCCTCTGCCTGCAGGAGGTCCGAGCCCCTGACGCCGTCGTCCGGCAACTGCTGGGGGAGGACTGGCATATCCTGCACGCGGAAGCGGAAGCAAAAGGCCGTGCCGGCGTCGCCATTGCCTCCCGCCAGGAGCCCCTGGCCACCAGGAACGGCATCGGGGACGACTACTTCGCCACCGCCGGGCGCTGGGTTGAAGCCGACTTCCGCGTCCCCGACGCCGCAGGGAACCCCGTGCAGCTCACGGTTGCCAGCGCCTATGTGCATTCCGGTGAAGTGGGGACGCCCAAGCAGGATGACAAGTTCCGTTTCCTGGACGTCATGAGCACCCGCCTGCCGGAACTGACCAAGCACAGCGACCACGCCCTGGTGGTGGGCGACCTCAACGTGGCGCACACCCCCGTGACATCAGGAACTCCAAGGGCAACCTCAAGAAGGCCGGGCACCTGCCGGAGGAACGTGCCTACTTCGACCGGTTCTTCGGTGAGGAGATCGGCTGGCATGACGTCCACCGGACCCTGGCCGGGGATGTCGACGGGCCCTACACATGGTGGTCCTGGCGCGGCAAGGCATTCGACAACGACACCGGCTGGCGCATCGACTACCACATGGCCACCCCCGAACTGGCGGCCTCCGCCATTTCGGCTGTCGTGGACCGTGCAGCCTCCTGGGACACCCGCTTCTCCGATCACGCCCCGCTGGTAGTGGATTACCAGCTCTAAGCCCGAAAGTTTTCCATGACCAGCCAGACTTCCTCCACTGCCAAGAAGCGCATCCTTTCCGGTGCCAAGCCCACCGCCGACTCCCTGCACCTGGGCAACTACATCGGTGCCGTGCGCAACTGGGTGGACATGCAGGCGGAGTACGACGCCGTCTTTTTCATCCCGGACCTGCACGCCATCACAGTGGACTTCGACCCCGCCGAGCTGGCCAAGCGGACCCGCATTGTGGCTGCCCAGTACATCGCGGCCGGCATCGACCCGGACAAGAGCATCTTCTTCGTCCAGTCCCATGTTCCCGAGCATGCGCAGCTTGCGTGGGCGCTGAACTGCATTACCGGGTTTGGCGAGGCTTCCCGGATGACCCAGTTCAAGGACAAAACCCAGAAGTCCGGCGCGGACTCCGCAACACTGGGCCTGTTCGCCTACCCCACCCTGATGGCCGCGGACATTCTCCTGTACCAGAGCGACCTCGTGCCCGTCGGCGAGGACCAGCGGCAGCACCTGGAACTGACGCGGAACCTGGCGCAGCGTTTCAATACCCGGTTCGGCCACACCTTCACGGTTCCGGAGGCCACGATCGTCAAGGAAAGCGCCAAGATCTACGACCTCCAGAATCCCAGCGCCAAGATGTCCAAGACGGGGGAGTCGCCCAACGGTGCCATCCAGCTGCTGGAGGATCCCAAGATCGCAGCCAAGCGCATCAAGTCGGCAGTGACCGACGCCGGCACGGACATCCGCTTCGACCCTGAGGAAAAGCCCGGCGTGTCCAACCTGCTGACCATCTACTCCTCGCTGACGGGCAAGTCCGTGGCGGAGCTTGAAGCCGAGTACCAAGGCAAGATGTACGGCCACCTCAAGGTAGACCTCGCCGAAGTCGTGGTGGACTTCATCACCCCGCTGCGCAACCGGACCAATGAGCTGATGGCAGATCCCGCCGAGCTTGACCGGCTGCTGGCCCTTGGCGCTGAGCGGGCCCGCGAGATCGCCTCCGTCACCCTGGCCCAGGTCTACGAGCGCATGGGCTTCCTGCCGTCCCTCAGCCTCGCGGGAGTCCGCTAGCGCCATGTCTTCGGGAAAAGTCACCGCCAGGGGAGGTGCCTGCTCTGCCGGCCAGGTGGAGCAGACCCTGGCTGACCGCTTGGGAGACCAGCCAGGCCGGAATGCGGCGGCGAACCATGAGGTGGCCCGCAGCGAAGAGGTCAGCGTGGGCGTCATCCTGGGCTTTCCATCAGACATCGCCGAAGAGCTGCAGCGCTGGCGGGCGTCGTTCGGTGACCCGCTGGCGGACGTGGTACCGGCCCACATTACGCTGGTCACCACCACCCCCACCCAGGACTGGGAAGCGACCCTCCGGCATGTCCGCGAAGTGGCCCGCTGCCAGAGCCCGTTCATGGTGACCATCGCCGGGACCGGAACTTTCCGGCCCGTTTCCCCCGTAGTCTTCATCAATGTGGAGGACGGGTTCGAGCACTGCGTGGACCTGCACCGCAGGCTCCAGCAGGGCCCACTCCACCGTGAACTGCCCTTTGCCTACCATCCGCACGTCACCATCGCCCACGACGTCGCCCCGGAAAGCCTTGACGAGGCCGAAACGGTGCTGAAGAACTACAAGGCCACCTTCCCTGTGGTTAGCATGGGACTCTACGAGCAC
This sequence comes from Arthrobacter sp. FX8, assembly GCF_026723805.1. Taxonomy (NCBI): domain Bacteria; kingdom Bacillati; phylum Actinomycetota; class Actinomycetes; order Micrococcales; family Micrococcaceae; genus Arthrobacter; species Arthrobacter sp. FX8. Next base: position 566,270 of record NZ_CP113505.1, read on the forward strand.
GATGCCGACGGCATCTGGCAGCTACGGGAAGAGCTGGACTTTGGGACCGAAACTGACAACAACGCCGGCACCCGGTTCACGGACGCTGCCGCGGACACCCCAACCGACGCAGGGTAACCAGCAGCCGCTGCCCACCGAGCAGGCCAGGCTGAAGCTGGAGGTCATCCAAAAGCGGATGGAATGGAACCGGGCGCGCAGGTCCGGCAAAAAATTCGGTGCCCTGATGGCCTTGGTTCAGTGGCTCACCGCCCGCCTGAACGTCCTGCGCCCCATGCGCGCCTTCCGGCACTACACCCTCCACTACGGGCCGCTGATGAGCGCCGGCATCGGCTTCAACATGTTTTTCTCCGTCACAGGCCTGCTGGCCACCGGCTTCTCCATCGCCGGGCTGGTCCTCAGCGGCCAGCCGGCGCTGCTGGACACCGTTATCGGCAGCGTGGCCGCCAGCGCACCGGGCCTACTGAAAGTCAACGGCGGACCGGGGCTGGTGGACCCCAAGGACATGCTGGATCCCAACGGCCTCGGCTGGACCGCGGTCATCGGTGCGCTGGTAACGGTGGTCACATCACTCGGTTGGATCAACGGCCTCCGGGACGGCCTGCGCGGCGTCCTGCAGCTGCCGCCGCTGATCGTCAATCCCATCGTGATGAAGCTGCGCGACGCCGGAACCCTGCTGCTGCTGGGCGTGGCCCTGGTGATCAGCGGCGGTGCATCGCTGGTGTTCGGCACGCTGGCGGGTTGGGTAGCGGACTTCCTGCACCTCAGCGACGCCTTGGCCGGCCCGCTGACCACCTCCGTCAAAATTGTCGTCCCGCTGGTCCTGAACTGGGTCACGGCGCTGATCATGTTCCGGTTGGCCGCGGGGCTCAAGCTGTCCCGCCAGGCACTGGTCGAAGGCACCGGCCTGGCAGCCGTGGGCACCACCATACTGCAGATCTTCAGCACTGAACTTCTTGGCGGGGCCAGCCGCAATCCCATCCTGGCGCCGTTTGCCATCATCATCGGCCTGCTCATCTGGTTCAACCTCGTCAGCCAGGTCTACCTTGTCTCGGCAGGATGGGCAGCCGTCCGTGAAGCGGACCTGGAGTCGGACGCTCCTCCGCGCAAGACGATCCTCGGCGCACGCCGAACCACGCCCCAAACCTGACGCGCGCCCGGCCGTAGAATTGTCCGGCCCTCCAGCACAGCGACGTCAGGGGGCCGGCACCAGACCTTCCCACGCAACGGTCCAGCCGGGCGGAAAGCCCGGAGCGTGGCGGTCCGGGCCGTGGTCCCAGCCGGCAGCCATCAGCGCGGCCGCGGCAAGGAGCCCCCGTTGCCTGGAAGGTACAACGGCAAGGAGTCCGTCTGCCGGTTGTGACCGTTCGTCAGGACTGTGTTCTTACCGGCCTCCTGCAGGAGCGCGTCGACGGCGTACTCCGGGTCCCCGAGCCGGGCAGCGGTCATCGCCATCACCGGGTAGTCCCACCCCCATGTGGTGGTCCAGTCCCAGTCGGCCAGGACATCCTCAAGGGTGGCCCGCATGACTGCCTCATCGATCAGGTCTGTCAGCGGCAGGACGCCCAGTGCGCAGAGCATCGAGGGATGGTCCGTCCTGATGGTGAAGGGCTCCACGTCCATTGCCGCATAGACGCCGTCGACTACGCGCGGGCGCACCATCCCGTCAGCAACCTCCTGCCAGCATGCAACGGGCTCGAGGCCCAACCGTTCCCGCCAGGCGGCGGCAGTCCTGAGGCCCCACTGCCAGTAAGCGAGTTCGAACGTCGGGTTTTTGATCTTCGCCCGCATGGACCCATAGCTCTCCTGTGCGGGTATGAGCGGCGGCCCAAGTTCGAAACCCCTCGGGGTGCGATGAGCGAAGCCCGCCATGAACGCGGCGGTTTCGAACACGATGTCAGCGAACTCCTCCAGCACGTCAGGGCCCGGATTGGCCCGGTACAGCAGCTCGGCCAAATGGATGGGATGCGGCTGCTGCCAAATCAGGAACGTCCCGATCGGGCTGGGGCTCTCCCTGCCGTCCGGGCCTACCTGCTTGGGCCAGCGGGCGCCGTCGAAGCCCTGCGCCCGGGCGGTTTCCCGCGACGTTTCCAGCACCGTTGAGTACCAGCGCAGGGAGGGGAGGAGGAGCTCCGTCCGGTTCCAGTGCGCAAAATGGGCGGCGTGCCACCAATGCATCTCCAAGTGGAAGCGGCCGCGCCACGAGCTGCACACCAGGCCTGTTTCCTGCGGCGGCAGCGATCCGGAGCAGTTGACGGCCGTCAGGTACTGGGAGAGGACAATCCGGCGTTCGAGCTCCCTGGCCCGTGGGTCCGGCGTGGCAGCCAGCTCGATGGCACCTCCGGACGACCAGAACCTGGGCCAACGGTCCATGGAGGCGGCTGCAACGTTGCTGCCGGGCTGGTTTGCGCTGGGAACCGACGGCGCTGAAGGGGAAGGCCCGACGGCGGGACCCGCATGGCGGCCAACGCCCGCCTTGCCTGCCACTCTGGAAAGGCCCGCACCGCCCCGGGGGATACAGTCCCCGTCCGCGGCGGATATGAACTCAATGGACAGGTCCAGCGCCTCGGTGCTCGAGTGGACATCCGGCCGTATGCGCAGGTGGTGCGCCCCGGTCTGTTCCACGACCAGGCCTTGGCCGGTGATCACCACGCGGTAGCGCGCGTTGTCCAGTTCGCGGTCCACCGTCCAGCTGCTGGCCCCTGCATGGGACACTGCAGGTTGCGGTCCGTTGAGGATGGTGGTGTGGGCGCCCGGCAGATCCCACCCGGCGCCGTTGTGCCACGCCTCGGAGCCGTACGGGAAGTCGATGCCGATCACCAGGCCGTCACCCAGCGCGGGTGACTCCACCCGAATGCCTAGTTCGTCGCGGTCCGGATGGCAGGCTGTGGTGACCGTGGCCTGGTGGCCGGCGATGGCGAAGGTGCTGGTGACGATGCCCGTCCAAAGATCAAGAATCTGGCTGGCGTGGGAAAGCTCGCTGCTGCTGATGGGCCGGCTGGTTCCGTCCTGCAGCAGCTGGAAACCGATGCGTCCCAGATCCAGGCGGTGCGGGTTTGCCCGCAGCCATGCTTCGGCCGTTGAGGTGCCTGTCTCGCGGTCATTGACGATGTCCCCCACCATGTCCACGTACGGCACCGGACCACGTGGGGAGTCGTAGAGGACCGTGGAACCTGCCAGGCTGTAACGATCGCCGCCAGGCATGGAGTGCCAGCCCCAGGTGGATTGGGTGCCCAGCAGCGTTCCCGGGGGAAGCGAGTCCTCACGGGGCCCCACGGGGTACTCGGCTGGCAGGCTTTGAAGGCCCGTGAGGTCCATGGTGAAGGCAAACTCCCCGTTGCCCACTGAGACAGGGCTTCGCGGATCAAGACTTTGCTGACGAACGTTGTGCCGCCGGACCAGCGCCTTCCTGTCAATCTGCTTGTGCCGCCGGTGGGACGTGGTCGTGGCCTCCGGCCGTACGGTGCTGGCGTGGCTGTGCACGGTGCACGCCCTCCTTACAGGTGTGTGGTGACTGATGCCGCGAAATGTCCGGGCATGGCCAGCGCGCCTCCCCGGAAACGCGGCACCGGGGAGAAAGCGGTTTCTGGCGATTCCATCCTTGGCGGGTTCCACAGCGCTGTCAAGGGGCCGCCATGTGAAATCGTGCACCGAGAACTCCAGGTCGATAACCGGTACGGAAACCATGACGGGATCCTATTGACGGGCTTTACCCGCCGTTGATACGTTTCACGAAACCGCTTTCTCTCGCTCACCCACCCTTCTCACCAAGGAAGAAGCTTGCCCAATGACGCGCCCTGCTACCGGAACAATCCGTAAATCCCTTGCCGTCCTCTCAGCCGCAGCCCTCCTGGCCGTGACGGCCGGCTGTTCCAGCCCGTCGTCCAACAAGGCCGGGGACGGGCCCGTGGAGATCCGCTTTTCCTGGTGGGGCAATGCCGGCCGGGCCGAGCTGACCAACAAGGCCATTGCTGAGTTTGAGGCCGCCAACCCCAACATCAAGGTCAAGCCGGAATATGGCGACATCAGCGGCTACTTCGACAAGCTCGCAACCCAGATGGCCGCCAACGACGCGCCGGATGTCATCACCATGGGGGGCGCCTACCCCGCCGAATACGCAAACCGCGGCGCGTTGCTGGACCTGACCACGGTGCAGGGCTCACTGGACCTGTCAAGGATCGACCAGGGCGCCCTGGAAAACGGACAGGTCAAGGGCAAACAGTACGGCGTTTCCACCGGCGCCAACGCACTGGCCATTGTGGCCAATCCCGCCGTCTTCGCGGCGGCAGGGGTTCCGCTGCCAGATGACAGCAGCTGGAGCTGGGACGACTTCGCCAGGATTGCCGGTGACATCACCGCCAAGAGCCCCCAGGGCACCTACGGAACTGCAACCGTGCTCACCCATGACTCCCTGGACGCCTTCGCCCGCCAGCGCGGCGAATCCCTGTACACCCAGGACGGACAGCTGGGACTGGGCAAGCAAACGGTGCAGGACTACTTCCACTACTCGCTGAAGCTTAGTGAATCCGGTGCCGCTCCGAGTGCTTCGGAGACGGTGGAGAAGCTCAATGTCAGCACTGAGCAGACCCTCATGGGCATGGGCAAGGCCGCAATGATGCTCACGTGGAGCAATTCACTGACCGCCCTCAGCAAAGCTTCCGGCGCAGACCTGAAACTGCTCAAGCTACCGGGGGAGAAGCCCACCCCGGGGATCTGGCTGCAGTCCTCGCAGTTCTACACCATCTCCGCACGCAGCAAGCACACGGACGCTGCCGCCAAGCTCGTGAACTTCCTGGTCAACAATCCGGCCGCGGCCAGGATCATCCAGAGCGACCGGGGCATCCCTGGCAACTCCGACATGCGCGCCGCCATCCAGGACATGCTCACCCCTCAGGGCAAGGTGGAGGCGGAGTACATCAACCAGATCGGCAATATGGATTTCGCCCCAACGTACATCGGCCCCACCGGTTCAACCGCCGTCTCGGAGATCACCGCCCGGATCAACACGGACGTCCTTTTCAAGCGGGTCACGCCGGACAAGGCAGCCGAACAGTGGATCAGCGAGAGCAAGGCGGCTATCGGCAAGTAGGGCCGGCCAAACAGGCCGGGGAGGGTCAGGCAGGTGCTGCGTCGAGGTACTGGTCCGCCCAGGCGGCGATGATCCTTGCCGCCCGTGCGGCCTGGCCCTTGCCGGTGAGCAGGTGGTCGCTGCCCTCAAGGGACACGAAATTCCTCGGATGCCTGGCCGTCTGGAAGATGGTGCTGGCATTCTCGATCCCCACGGTGTTGTCGGTGGGGGAGTGCAGCACCATCAGGGGCTTGTGCAGCTGCTTGATGCAGTCCGTCAGGTCCGCGTTCTCCAGGTCCTCCACGAAGTGCCGGCGGATCTCCACCCGCTTGCCTCCGAGGTCAACTTCGGCGCTGCCCTCGCTCAGGATCCTGTCCAGCGCGGCATCGAAAACGTGGGCCACATGCTTGGGGGAAAAGGGCGCTCCCACGGTGGCAACGGCGTCGAGCTCGGGTATCTCCCGTGCGGCCGCCAGCACGGCGGCACCACCAAAGGAGTGGCCCACCAGCAGGGAGATCTCCTTGCCCTGACTGCGCATGAACTCCGCGGCCTTCACCGTGTCGGCCACTTTGTGGCTGAACGAGCCGGCGGACCATTCCCCGGCGGAGCCGCCCAGGCCCAGGTTGTCGAAGCGCAGCATTCCGATGCCGCTGTCCGCCAGCGCCTTGCACATCCGCGCTGCGGAGGGGCTGTCCTTGCCCAGCGTGAAACCGTGCGAGAAGACTCCCCAGCCCTTGACGGGGCCCTCCGGGACGTCAATGATGCCGGACAGCATCTCGCCGGTGGAACCGGCAAAGGACACTTTTTCGGAGCGGGACAAGGAGGACCCCTTTCTGCTGAAACGACGACGGCGCCCCCACCACGTGTGGTGAGCGACGCCGTCGGCCGTTATATCTGTTGGTGAACGAGCCTAGATCTTGCGGGCCAGGATGGCCTGCTTGACTTCCGCAATGGCCTGCGTGACCTGGATGCCGCGGGGGCATGCCTCGGAGCAGTTGAAGGTGGTGCGGCAGCGCCACACGCCTTCCTTGTCGTTGAGGATCTCCAGGCGCATGTCGCCGGCATCATCACGGGAATCGAAGATGAAGCGGTGTGCGTTGACGATCGCGGCGGGGCCGAAGTACTGCCCGTCCGTCCAGAACACGGGGCAGGAGGACGTGCACGCGGCGCAGAGGATGCACTTGGTGGTGTCGTCAAAGCGCTCCCGGTCCTCCGCGGACTGGAGGCGTTCCCGGGTGGGCTCGTGGCCCTTGTTGATCAGGAAGGGCATGACTTCGCGGTACGACTGGAAGAAGGGCTCCATGTCCACGATCAGGTCCTTCTCCACCGGCAGACCCTTGATGGGCTCCACGGTGATGGGCTTGGACGTGTCCAGGTCCTTCAGCAGCGTTTTGCAGGCAAGGCGGTTGCGGCCGTTGATGCGCATGGCGTCAGAGCCGCACACACCGTGGGCGCAGGAGCGGCGGAAGGACAAGGTGCCGTCCATCTCCCACTTAACCTTGTGCAGGGCATCCAGGACACGGTCCGTGCCGTACATGGTCAGGTGGAAATCATCCCAGGTGGCTTCCTCGGAAACCTCCGGGTTGTACCTGCGGACCCGCATGTGGACGTCGAACGTGGGGATTTCCCCGCCCCCGCCAACGCCGGCAGGAAGTTCAACCTTTGAGGCTGGCTCAGCGATTTCAGCGGTCATCTTAGTACTTCCTCACCATCGGCTCGTAGCGGGTAAAGACAACCGGCTTGGTGGCGAGGCGGATACCGGCGATTGACTCCGCCGATCCGTCAGCCGGCGCATGGTCATCCTTGTACGCCATGGAGTGCTTCATGAATTTCTCGTCGTCACGCTCGGGGAAGTCCTCGCGGAAGTGTCCGCCGCGGGATTCCTCACGGTGCAGGGCGGCCACGGTCATGACCTTGGCCAGTTCCAGCAGGAAGCCGAGCTCAACGGCCTCGAGCAGGTCCAGGTTGAAGCGCTTGCCCTTGTCCTGGACGTTGATGCGCTTGTACCGCTCCTCGAAGGATGCGATGTCGCGCAGCACCTGGTTCAGGGTGTCCGCCGTACGGAACACCTGCATGTTGGCGTCCATCGTGTCCTGCAGTTCCTTGCGGATCTGCGCCACCTTTTCGTCGCCGGTGCCGTTGCGGGCAATGTCCAGCAGTTCGGTGGTGTAGGCCAGCGGGTTCTCCGGCAGTTCCACGAACTGGGCGGTCTTGGCGTATTCCGCGGCAGCGATGCCGGCACGCTTGCCGAACACGTTGATGTCCAGGAGCGAGTTGGTGCCAAGGCGGTTGGAACCGTGGACGGACACGCAGGCCACCTCGCCGGCGGCGTAGAGCCCGGGGACCACGGTGTCGTTGTCCTGGAGCACTTCGGTTTCGATGTTCGTGGGGATGCCGCCCATCGCGTAGTGCGCGGTGGGGAACACGGGCACCGGCTCGGTGTACGGTTCCACGCCCAGGTAGGTGCGGGCGAACTCGGTGATGTCCGGCAGCTTCGCATCGATGTGCGCCGGCTCCAGGTGGGTCAGGTCCAGGAGGACGTAGTCCTTGTTCGGGCCGCAGCCGCGGCCTTCGCGGACTTCGTTGGCCATGGAGCGGGCCACGATGTCGCGCGGTGCCAGGTCCTTGATGGTGGGGGCGTAGCGCTCCATGAAGCGCTCACCCTCCGAGTTGCGGAGGATGGCACCTTCACCGCGGGCGGCCTCGGACAGCAGGATGCCCAGCCCGGCCAGGCCGGTGGGGTGGAACTGGAAGAACTCCATGTCCTCCAGGGGGATGCCCCGGCGGAAGGCGATGCCCATGCCGTCACCGGTCAGGGTGTGGGCGTTGGACGTGGTCTTGAAGACCTTGCCGGCGCCACCGGAGGCGAACACCACGGACTTGGCCTGGAAAACGTGCAGTTCACCGGAGGCGAGGTCGTAGGAGACGACGCCGGCCACGCGCTTCTGCTTGTAGGGCGTCCCGTCTTCGCGGACAGCATCCTCTTCGACCGTCAGCAGGTCCAGGACGTAGTACTCGTTGTAGAACTCAACGTTGTGCTTGACGCAGTTTTGGTACAGGGTCTGCAGGATCATGTGGCCGGTGCGGTCCGCGGCGTAGCATGCACGACGGACCGGAGCCTTGCCGTGGTCGCGGGTGTGGCCACCGAAGCGCCGCTGGTCGATGCGGCCCTCGGGGGTGCGGTTGAAGGGCAGGCCCATCTTTTCCAGGTCCAGCACGGCGTCGATGGCTTCCTTGGCCATGACCTCCGCGGCGTCCTGGTCAACCAGGTAGTCGCCGCCCTTGACGGTGTCGAACGTGTGCCATTCCCAGTTGTCTTCCTCGACATTGGCAAGGGCTGCGCACATGCCACCCTGGGCCGCACCTGTGTGCGAGCGGGTGGGGTAGAGCTTGGTCAGTACTGCTGTGCGCGCGCGCTGACCGGACTCGATCGCGGCGCGCATGCCAGCGCCACCGGCACCGACGATGACGACGTCGTACTTATGGACCTGCATACCAGACGCTCTTTCTCTCAAAATTCGCTATAAAACAACGGGGCGGCTTTGCCTGCTCCGCAAAACAGGGCCCGCGGGAAAAGCCCGCGGGCCCGGGGTTGTGCCAGTTCTAGGCAGGGCAGAATCCACCCGGAAGGGCAACGCCGTTCACCACGGGGCACGGGTTGAAGGTGAAGATGACCAGCGTGCCGAGGAGGATGATGACGACGGCGGCCGCGTAGAGGACGGTCTTCAGCCAGCGGCGGGTGGACGTCTTCTCTGCGTAGTCGTTGATGATGGTCCGGACGCCGTTGGTGCCGTGCAGCATTGCCAGCCAGAGCATGGCCAGGTCCCAGAACTGCCAGAACGGGTCTGCCCACTTGCCGGCCACGAAGCCGAAGTCAATGGCGTGGATGCCTTCGCCCACCATGAGGTTCACGAACAGGTGGCCGAAGATGAGGACCACCAGTACTACGCCGGAGAGACGCATGAACAGCCAGGCGATCATCTCGAAGTTGCCCCGTGAGCCGCTGCTGCGGCGGTACTGGGGGGCGATCCGCCCGCTGCGGGGGCTCTCGATCGTTGCAGTCATGGCTTAGTGACCTCCGAGGGCGAGGGACAGGTGGCGGATGGAGAAGGCGACCATGGTCACGACCCAAAGGGCCAGGACTGCCCACAGCATCTGCCGCTGGTACTTTGCGCCCTTCTTCCAGAAGTCGACCGCAATGATCCGCAGGCCGTTGAAGGCGTGGAACACGATCGCGGCAACAAGGCCGGTCTCGCCCAGCGCCATCAGGGGGTTCTTGTAGGCGCCGATCACAGCGGTGTAGGCCTCCGGTGACACACGCACCAAGGAGGTGTCCAGGACGTGGACCAACAAGAAGAAAAGATCACTACACCGGTAATGCGGTGTCCTACCCAGGACCACATGCCTTCACGGCCGCGGTACAAGGTGCCAGCTGGTTTTGTCGGCACTGATAAACCTCCCTGCAACACAGCGGCGCTGGCATGAGATCCATGCGGGGGGAACGCCTGCTGCGAGAGCACTCGTAGCTCAGGCCTAAATCTAGGCTCCGCTAACAGCTTATTCAATTTCGGAGATTCTTGGTGCCCAGTACTGGAGCGGATTTTCCGGGGAAATGAGACGAACGCCACATCCCTGCAGGCTTTTGGGTACGACGGCGCCGCAAAACGCAGGTCTGATGTGTCGCCAAAGGAGCCGGTTGGGGCCGTTCCGCTAAAGTAGCCGTGATGAGTACAGACAAAGTGACAAGCCCGGCTTCACCCCTTGACCGCTTCATCGCGGTGATTCCGGCAGGCGGAGTGGGGACCCGCCTCTGGCCCCTGTCACGTGCAGCAGCTCCCAAGTTCCTTCACGATCTCACGGGATCGGGCAGCACGTTGCTGCGCGCCACCTATGACCGGCTGCACCCTTTGGCGGGCAACCGAATGCTGGTGGTGACCGGCCGGGCGCACCGCGACGCCGTATGCCGCCAGCTGCCCGAGGTGCAGGACGCCGACCTTGTCCTCGAGTCGGAGCCAAAGGACTCCGCTGCCGCCATCGGCCTTGCGGCGGCGATCCTGCACGAGCGCGATCCCGACACCATCATGGGTTCCTTCGCAGCCGACCAGGTGATCAGCCCGGATGATCTGTTCCAGCAGGCCGTCCGCGAAGCCATCCACACCGCTGCCACCGGCAAGATCGTCACCATCGGCATCAAGCCCACGCACCCGTCCACCGGCTTCGGCTACATCCGCTCCGGCAAGGCCCTGCACATTGAAGGCGCGCCCAGCGCCCACGACGTGGTGGAGTTCGTCGAAAAGCCGGACGAAGTGGTGGCCCAGCAGTACGTGGACAGTGGCGACTACGTGTGGAACGCCGGCATGTTCGTGGCGCCGGTGGCGTTGATGCTCAAGCACCTTGAGGCGAACCAGCCCGAACTGTTCCAGGGGCTGCAGGAAATCGCCCGGGCGTGGGACACCCCCAGCGCGACGAGGTCACGGCACGCATCTGGCCCACCCTGCCGAAGATCGCCATCGACTACGCAGTGGCCGAGCCCGCCGCCGAAGCCGGGGACGTCGCCGTCGTTCCCGGAACTTTCCGCTGGGACGATGTTGGCGACTTCGCCTCCGTTGGCCGCCTCAACAGTGCCAAGGAAGTGGACGACGTCACCGTCCTCGGCGAAGGTGCCCGCGTGTTCACCGAGAACTCAAGCGGCGTTGTGGTTACCGACACCAAGCGCGTGATCGCCCTGATCGGCATCCAGGACGTGGTCATCGTGGATACCCCGGACGCTTTGCTGGTGACCACCATGGCCAATTCCCAGCGCGTCAAGGCTGCCGTCGACGCACTTAAGGCAAGCGGCGACACGGACGTCCTCTGACCCGGAACCTGCCGGCGCCACCGGTGCCGGCAGTCTCCGGAATGTAATGAGGCGTCAGTGAATGGGCACTAAAGCCGGCACCCTCGCTAGAGTGAAACAGTGCGCAACTACACTACTGAAGCCGAGCCCACCGCCCTGGTGGCTCCCTGGCTCGAACCGCTTTTGCCGGAACTGATCGAATTCCGGCGGGACCTGCATGCGCACCCGGAGCTGTCCTTCAAGGAGTTCCGCACCACGGACAAGCTTGCCGAGCGGCTCGAAGCCGCCGGCCTGAGTCCCCGCCGCCTGGAAGGCACCGGGCTGACCGTGGACGTGGGCGAAGGTCCCATCGCCACGGCGCTGCGCGGCGACATTGACGCCCTGCCCATCATCGAGGAGACGGGCCTGCCGTTCGCGTCGAAGAATCACGGCGTCACGCACGCCTGTGGCCATGACGTGCATACCACCACCATGCTGGGCATCGCCCTGGTATTGAACCGGATGCACCAGGAGGCACCCCTCGGGGCCACCGTCCGGATCATCTTCCAGCCTGCCGAGGAAACGATGCCCGGCGGCGCGCACGCCTGCATCGAACAGGGCGTCCTGGAGGGCGTCCCCGGATCCTGGCCCTGCATTGCGACCCCCGGATTGAGGTGGGCAAGGTGGGAACGCGGATTGGTGCCATTACCTCGGCTTCGGACACCATCCGGATCGAACTCTCCGGCCGTGGCGGCCACACGTCGCGCCCGCACCTCACCGAGGACCTGGTGTTCGCGCTGGCCCAGATCGCCGTGAACGTACCGGCCGTGCTGTCCCGCCGGGTGGACGTCCGCAGCGGCGTCTCCGTGGTGTGGGGCCAGATCACCGCGGGCTCGGCACCCAATGCGATTCCCGGCAGCGGCTACATGGCCGGGACCATGCGCTGCCTGGACCGCGACGCCTGGCACGCTGCCGGCGAACTCCTTGACGAAGTGGTCCACCAGGTGGCCGCACCGTACGGCGTGGACGTCCACCTGGAGCACACCAGGGGAGTGCCGCCGGTGGTGAACTCGGAACACGAGACAGCCATCATCGAAGCTGCCGCCCGGGCCGAAATCGGCGAGAGCGCCGTGGTGCTGACGCCGCAGTCCATGGGCGGCGAGGATTTTGCCTGGTTCCTGGCGGAACTGCCGGGAGCCATGATGCGGCTGGGCACCAAGACGCCGGGCGGTGAGGACTACGACCTCCACCGCGGCGATTACATCCTGGACGAGCGCGCCCTTGGCCTGGGCATCCGGGTCCTCACCGCAGCGGCGCTGCGGACCATCCGGGACCTCGAGCAGGCACCGCTTCCGTAACCTCTTTGGCCTGGGGGCGCGCCTGGCAGAGCCCGGCCGGAAAGATGCCCTGCCGCCGTCGTTCGCATGCCGACGACGGCGTAACAGGGGCTGCCCCACCTGCAGTAAGTTGTGCACAACTTAATTGTGGGCTATCGTTTCTGTATGACCGAAGCACCCCGCCTGGACCGGCAAGTTTGTTTTGCCCTGTACTCAGCTTCCCGTGCCGCCACCGCCGTCTACCGGCCCGTGCTGGACCAACTGGGGCTCACCTACCCGCAGTACCTGGTGATGCTGGTCCTGTGGGAAAGCGAACCCCGGGGCGTGAAGGAACTCGGCGGGGAACTTGGCCTCGACTCCGGCACCCTGTCGCCGCTCCTTAAGCGCCTGGAAGCCCTGGGGCTGGTGGAACGGCGGCGGTCCGGCGAGGACGAACGCCGCGTCGCCATCTACCTGACGGATGCCGGGCGGAACCTCAGCGGCGCGGCCAGCGCCATTCCGCAGCGGCTGGCCGATGCCGCAGGACTTTCGCTGGACGAACTCGAACAGCTGCGGACCACCCTGGGCAAGCTCACGGCTGCCCTGCATGAATCGCTGTGAACCCGAATACTGCACCTCCCATCTACAGGACGGATTTTTTCGTGAAGACTCTCTACACCGCCGAGGCGCTGGCCTCGGGCGAAGGGCGCGACGGCGCTGCACGCAGCAACGACGGCAGGCTCGCAGTGGATCTCGCCAGCCCGGTCGAACTCGGCGGCAGCGGCCACGGCACCAACCCCGAACAGCTTTTCGCCGCCGGGTATGCCGCCTGCTTCCATTCCGCACTGCGCCTGGTCGGCCGCAAGGCAGGCGCTGACCTGACGGACTCGGCAGTGGCAGCGAAAATCCACCTGGGGCAGCTGGACGGCGGAGCCGGCTTCGGGCTGGCCGCCGAACTGGAAATCGCCCTGCCCGCCCTGGACCTCGCCACGGCGGAAGACCTTGTGGCCAAGGCGCACCAGGTCTGCCCCTATTCCAACGCCACCCGCGGCAACATCAACGTCGACCTCAAGATCCTGGAGTACGCAGCATGAGCACAGCCCTTGCAACCACCACCCGCGAAATCCGGTTGGCTTCGCGTCCCGAGGGACGCCCGTCCAATGAGAACTTCGAACTTGCCGAGTCTCCGCTGCCCGCACTCGAAGACGGCCAGATCCTGGTGCGGAACCTCTTCATGTCCGTAGACCCGTACATGCGGGGCAGGATGAATGACGTCAAGTCCTACTCCGCGCCCTTCGCCGTGGGCAAGGCGCTCGACGGCGGGGCGGTGGGCGAGGTGATGGCGTCCCGGTCGTCCGCACACCAGGAGGGCGACGTCGTCGTGCATCCGCTTGGCTGGCGCGAGTATTCGGTGGTCGACGGCGCTTCTGCCACCCCCGCCCGCACTGACCTGGCCCCGGCGTCCGCCTTCCTGGGTGCCCTGGGCATGACCGGGCTGACGGCCTACACCGGTCTGTTGAAGGTTGCCGAATTCAAGCCGGGCGACGCCGTGTTCGTTTCGGGCGCGGCGGGTGCCGTGGGCTCGCTGGTGGGACAGATCGCCAAAGCCATGGGCGCCTCCCGGGTCATCGGCTCGGCCGGCTCGCCCGCCAAGGTGGCCCGGCTCCTGGAGCTCGGTTTCGACGCCGCGTTCGACTACCATGACGGTCCCGTTGTCGGGCAACTGGAAAAGGCGGCCGGCCCGGCCGGCATTGACGTCTACTTCGACAACGTGGGCGGCGAGCACCTCGAGGCTGCCCTGTCGGTCCTCAACGTGGGCGGCCGGGTGGCAATGTGCGGCGCCATCGCGCAGTACAACTCAACCGAACCCACTCCTGCACCCCACAACCTGATGCAGGCTATCGGGAAGCAGCTCACCCTCCGGGGCTTCCTGGTGGGCGGGCAGCGCCAGCACGCGGCGGAGTTTGCGGAGAAGATGGCCGGCTGGCTGGCGGACGGGACCGTGCGCTACGACGAGACCATCGTTGACGGACTGGAGAACGCGCCACAGGCCTTCATGGACCTCCTGGACGGCGCAAACACCGGGAAAATGCTCGTCCGGCTGTAGCCGCCACCATCACGCACAAGCAGTAGGGACACCGCATCCGCGGTGTCCCTACTGCTTGGTAACAACTTGTAAACAATCTCCCGGATGGGCTCCTGGCGTGCTATGGGGACGTGGCGCAGGCCACTAAAGTAAGTGCCATCAGTGCGCTCCGGCGCAGTGCTGCGTGCCTTCAGTGAAAACAGAATTTCAGCGCCGAAACGGACACTCATTGAATTCCAGCCCGTAGCGCCACTCGCATCATCCCTGGAGGAAAATTGAAGAAATCACTGCGTGCCAGCTTCAAGCGCGGTTCAATGGCCGGAGTGGCCACCCTCGGTGCGTCCGCGCTTGTGCTCACCGCCTGCGGTGCAGCCCCCGAAGCCGGAAGCACCTCATCCGCAGGTGCCAGCGACTACACGGGCTGCATCGTGTCGGACTCCGGTGGATTCGACGACCAGTCCTTCAACCAGTCCTCCTACGAGGGCCTGAAGAAGACCGAGAAGGACCTTGGCATCAAGGTCAACCAGATCGAGTCGAAGACCAATAACGACTTCGAACCCAACCTGCGGGCCATGGTCACGGCCGGCTGCAACCTGACCATCACGGTGGGCTTCCTGCTCGGCGACGCCACCAAGGCCCAGGCCACCGCCAACCCGGACAAGCACTTCGCCATCATCGACTTTGGCTACGACAAGCCCATCAGCAACGTCAAGCCGATCATCTACGACACCGCGCAGGCGGCCTTCCTCGCCGGCTACCTGGCTGCAGGAACCACCAAGACCGGCACCGTGGCCACCTTCGGCGGCATCAAGATCCCCACCGTGACCATCTTTATGGACGGCTACGCCGACGGCGTGAAGTACTACAACCAGCAGAAGGGCAAGAACGTCAAGCTGCTCGGCTGGAACAAGGATGCCCAGGACGGCAGCTTCACCGGCGACTTCGAAAAGCAGGACGTGGGCAAGCAGCTGACCAAGAACTTCCTGGACCAGGGTGCGGACATCGTCATGCCCGTGGCCGGTCCCGTGGGCAAGGGCGCCGGAGCCGCGCTTAACGAGGCCAAGGCTGCCGGCAAGGACGTCAAGCTGATCTGGGTTGACTCGGACGGCTACCTCACCGCCCCGGACTACAAGGGCATCATGCTCTCCTCTGTCATGAAGCAGATGGGCGAGGCCGTGGAGACCGTTGTCACCGAGGACAAGGACGGCAAGTTCAACAACACCCCGTACGTTGGCACCCTTGCCAACGACGGCGTGCAGCTGGCACCCTTCCACGACCTCGACTCCCAGGTCCCCGCCGACGTGAAGTCCGACCTCGAGAAGATCAAGAAGGACATCGTCGACGGCAAGCTGAAGGTCGAGTCCGCAGCCAGCCCCAAGGCCTGATCCACCACAGGAAGCGCCACCGCCGGTCCGTCACCCACTGGCCGGCCGGTGGCGCTTTGCTGGCCGAACGTTTACAGCGCCCGGCCGGCTCCTCCCGGGACTGCAGCCACTAGGCTGGTGCTGCAGCCATATATCCCGTCCGGTCGATCACCGGACGCTTCGAGATTGGTCAGAGTTTTGAAACTTGAACTCAGAGGGATCACCAAACGTTTTGGCACGCTCCTGGCCAACGACCACATAGACGTGGTGGTTGAGCCGGGACAGATCCACTGCCTCCTTGGTGAAAACGGGGCGGGGAAATCCACCCTGATGAATGTGCTCTACGGGCTGTATGAGCCTTCCGAAGGCGAAATCCTCATCGATGACAAGCCCGTCACGTTCCGGGGCCCGGGCGATGCAATGGCGGCAGGGATCGGCATGGTGCACCAGCACTTCATGCTGGTGCCGGTCTTCACCGTGGCCGAGAACGTAGCGCTGGGCGCCGAACCCACCAAGGCGGCAGGGTTCCTCAACCTGGACCAGACCCGGCAGCGCATCAACGAAATCTCGGACCAATACGGCTTCGATGTGGACCCGGACGCCCTGGTGGAGGACCTGCCGGTGGGCGTGCAGCAACGGGTGGAGATCATCAAGGCACTGGTCCGCAACGCCAAGGTGCTGATCCTGGATGAGCCCACCGCCGTGCTGACTCCGCAGGAGACCGACGAGCTCCTGGATATCATGCGCCAGCTGAAGTCGCGCGGAACCTCCATCGTCTTCATTTCGCACAAGCTGCGCGAGGTCAAGGAAGTCTCGGACACCATCACCGTGATCCGGCGGGGCAAGGTAGTGGGCACGGCCGATCCCGCCGCCTCCACCACCGAACTTGCCTCGATGATGGTGGGCCGTGCCGTAAGCCTGACCCTGGACAAGGCTCCGGCCCAGCCCAAGGACACCACCTTCGAAGTCCGCGACCTCACCGTCATCGCGCCCAACGGCCAGCACGTCGTGGACCATCTCAGCTTCCACATCAAGCGCGGCGAGATCCTGGCCGTTGCCGGCGTCCAGGGCAACGGGCAAACCGAACTCACCGAAGCGATCCTGGGCCTGCAGGAGCGGGTCACCGGTTCCATTGTCCTGGACGGCAAGGAGCTCGTGGGCCGGTCCGTCAAGGAAGTCCTGCAGGCCGGCGTCGGGTTCGTTCCCGAAGACCGCAAGGTGGACGGGCTGGTGGGCACCTTCTCCGTGGCGGAGAACCTGATCCTTGATCTTTATGACAAGCCGCCCTTCGCCAAGGGGATCAGCATGAGCCCTGCGAAAATCATGGAGAATGCCAAGGCGCGCATCGGCGAATTCGATGTCCGCACACCCTCCGCCGCAGCCGCCGCCGGGACCCTGTCCGGCGGCAACCAGCAAAAACTTGTGATGGCCCGCGAACTTTCCCGTCCACTGCGCCTGTTCATCGCCTCCCAGCCCACCCGCGGCGTGGACGTGGGTTCCATCGAGTTCCTGCACCGGCGGATTGTCGCGGAGCGTGACCAAGGGACCCCGGTGATGATCATTTCCACCGAACTGGACGAAGTCATGGAACTGGCGGACCGCATTGCGGTGCTCTACAAAGGCAAGCTGGTGGGCACTGTCCCCGCCGGAACCAGCCGGGACGTCCTTGGCCTCATGATGGCTGGCATCCCGCCGGAAGAACACGCACACACCCCGCAGGCCGGCACCCCGGCCGCCACCTCCAACGCCGAGGGAGCCGACCATGCCTGACCAGCCTTCCCCCAAACACGCAGACGAAAGCCGGCACGTCGACAACGAACAGCCCGGGGCCGGGTCTGCCGCCGGCCAGGATGCTGCGGAGGAAACGGCCGCAGTAGTGGCCGTCGACACCGCCGGCGGGGCGATGCAGCCCTCGGCTGTTCCAGCCACGGCCCAAAGCGGACTGCTTCCCGGCGGCTCCGACACCGTCCTGCGCAGGATCTTCACCGGAAGCGGCATGGTGTCCGCGCTGGCAGTGCTGCTGGCGCTGATCATTGGCGGCCTGCTCATCGCGAGCACCGACAAGCAGGTGGCCACCACCGCCGGCTACTTCTTCGCCCGGCCCACCGACATGCTGACGGCCGTATGGAATGCTGCCACGCGCTCCTACATAGCGCTGTTCCAAGGCTCGGTGTTCAACCCCGCGGCAATGGGCTGGCCGCACAGTTCGCACCCTTCATGGAGACCCTCACCATCGCCACGCCGCTCATCACGGCCGGCCTGGGCGTGGCGCTGGCGTTCCGGGCCGGGCTCTTCAACATCGGCGCCCAGGGGCAGATCATCGTGGCCGGCATCCTGGCGGCCTGGGTGGGCTTCGCCCTGCACCTGCCGTTCGGCCTGCACCTGCTGCTGGTGCTGGTGGCCGGCATCATTGGCGGCGCCCTCTGGGGCGGCCTCGCCGGCCTGCTGAAGGCCCGCACCGGAGCCCACGAAGTCATCCTGACCATTATGTTCAACTACATCGCGCTGTACTTCCTGCGCTACCTGCTGAATACCCCGGCGTTCCAGCGGCCGGGGAGTCGAACCCCATTTCGCCCATCCTGGATCCCAGCGCTGTCTACCCCCAGATCCTGGGCAGCCAGTACCGGCTGCACCTGGGCTTCATTCTGGCCATCGCGGCCACAGTCCTGGTGTGGTGGCTCCTCAACCGGTCCACGGTGGGCTTCGAGTTCCGTGCCGTGGGCGCCAACCCCAAGGCAGCCCAGACCGCCGGCATCAACGTCTCCCGCTCCACCATCCTGGTCATGGCCATCGCCGGCGGGCTCGCAGGCATGTCAGGCGTGGCCCAGGTCGCGGGCACGGAGAAGGTGCTCACGGACGGAGTCGCCGCCACGTACGGCTTTGACGCCATCACGGTCGCCTTGCTGGGACGTTCGACGCCGTGGGGCACCTTCGCTGCCGGCCTGCTGTTCGGCGCCTTCCGCGCCGGGGCGGTCCAGATGCAGATCCAGACCGGCACCCCCATCGACATCGTCCTGGTGGTCCAGTCCCTGATTGTCCTTTTCATTGCCGCGCCGCCGCTGGTGCGGGCCGTCTTTGGACTGAACCCGCGGCGCAGGAAGCCCGCGCGCGCAGCCAAGTCCGGGCAGGCAGCCACTACCGGAGGTGCCGCATGAGCACAACAGTTTCATCGTCCAGGCCGGGCAAACCCCAGCCCGGAGGGCCCAAGGCGGACGCCCCTTCCGCAGCGCCGGCCGGCAAACCCGTCAGCTGGAAGACTCCCGTCCTGCTCGCTGTCTTCGCCCTGGTCTCCCTGGTGTTCTTCGGATTCCTGGCGCCCAGCCAGACGGCCAGCTTTGGCATCTCCACCGGCGGCGACTTCTTCCAGCTGCCTGCATTGGAGATCAATGCGTTTGCCGGCGGCATCGTACTGTCGGTAGTGCTCATGGCGCTGGCAGGATACGCCATCTACCTGAAGACCAAGAACCAGCCGGCTCCGGGCTGGTTGGCGGTCACCTTCATCGTGATCTTCGTGGCGGCCTTCCTTATTTGGGTGGTGGGCGGGGCCCGCACCCCCGCCATCTCGCTGGCGGGGCTCATCGCCGGGTCCGTCACGCTTGCGGTTCCGCTCGTGTTCGGTTCATTGTCCGGTGTCCTGTGCGAGCGGGTGGGCGTGGTCAACATCGCCATTGAAGGACAGCTCCTGGGCGGCGCATTCACCGCAGCCATCGTTGCCAGCATGACAAAGAACGCCTTCATCGGGCTGCTGGCCGCGGCCATTGCCGGGGCGGTCGTGTCCATGGTCCTGGCGCTGTTCAGCATCAAGTACCTGGTGAACCAGATCATCGTTGGCGTCGTCCTGAACGTCCTGGTCTCCGGGGTGACGGGCTTCCTCTTCAGCACCGTGATGCAGGCCAACAAAGCCCAGTTCAACTCACCGCCGGGGCTGGACGTCATCGACATCCCCATCCTCTCCAGCATCCCCATCATCGGCCCCATCCTGTTCCGGCAGTCGCTGGTGGGCTACCTCATGTATGTGGCCGTCGCGGTGGTTTGGGTAGGCCTGTTCAAGACCAGGTGGGGCCTGCGCGTCCGGGCAGTGGGGGAGCACCCCAAGCCGCAGACACCCTTGGCATCAACGTCAACGCCACGCGGTTCTGGAACGTGACCCTGGGCGGTGCCGTCGCCGGAATTGGCGGCTCCTTCTTCACCCTGGTAGCGATCGACAGCTTCACCAAGGAGATTTCCGGCGGCCGCGGCTTCATCGCGCTGGCCGCCCTCATCTTTGGCCGCTGGAACCCGGTGGGCGCCTTCTTCGCGGCACTCCTGTTCGGTTTCGCCGACAACCTGCAGAGCATCGTGACCATCATCGGCACCCCGGTGCCCAGCCAGTTCATGGCCATGCTGCCCTACCTGGTGACCGTCCTCGCCGTCGCCGGCCTGGTAGGCAAATCCAGGGGCCCGGCCGCCAGCGGCATCCCCTACGTCAAGGGATGACAGCCATGGCCGGCACGCAGCCGGTGGACTGGGCCGCCCTGGAGGCGGCCGCAGTCGCCGCCATGAAGAACGCCTACGCCCCGTACTCGAAGTTCCCGGTGGGAGCCGCGGCCCTGACCGGGGATGGCCGGATTGTCAGCGGCTGCAACGTGGAGAACGCCAGCTACGGGCTGACGCTCTGCGCGGAATGCGCCCTGGTGGGAAACCTGCACATGACCGGCGGCGGCCTGCTCCGAGCGTTCTACTGCGTTGACGGGGCGGGGAACATCCTCATGCCCTGCGGCCGGTGCCGGCAGCTGTTGTACGAATTCCGCGCCCCGGATATGCAGCTCATGACTGCCCAGGGCATCAAAACCATGGACCAGGTGCTGCCCGACGCCTTTGGTCCCGAACACCTGGAGGAGACCCGGTGACCGAGAGCAGGACTGAGGCGTTCGACGCCGTTGACATCATCCGCACCAAGCGGGACAAGGGAACGCTGAGCCCCGAACAGATCGACTGGACCATCGATGCCTACACCCGCGGAGCGATCGCGGATGAACAGATGGCAGCCCTCAACATGGCCATTCTGCTCAACGGCATGGACCGTGCCGAAATTGCCCGGTGGACCGCCGCAATGATTGCCTCCGGCGAACGGATGGATTTCTCCAGCCTCCGGCGCCCCGATGGCGGCCTGAAGTACACCACGGACAAGCATTCAACGGGCGGTGTGGGGGACAAGATCACCCTGCCGCTGGCCCCGCTCGTCGCAGTGTTCGGCGTGGCCGTTCCGCAGCTGTCAGGCCGTGGTCTGGGGCACACCGGCGGAACCCTGGACAAGCTGGAATCCATTCCCGGGTGGCGGGCCAACCTCTCCAATGACGAGATCCTGGCCCAGCTCCAGGACGTGGGGGCTGTGATCTGCGCCGCCGGAGCGGGCCTGGCGCCGGCGGACAAGAAGCTCTACGCCCTGCGCGACGTGACCGGCACCGTGGAGGCCATCCCGCTGATCGCGTCGTCCATCATGAGCAAGAAGATCGCCGAGGGCACCGGCTCGCTGGTCCTGGACGTTAAGGTGGGCAGCGGCGCGTTCATGAAAGACGAGGCCAAAGCCCGCGAACTCGCCGGGACCATGGTGGCGCTGGGCAAGGATGCGGGGGTCAACACGGTGGCGCTGCTGACCAACATGAACACCCCGCTGGGGCTCACCGCCGGCAACGCCATCGAGGTGGAGGAATCAGTGGAGGTGCTGGCGGGCGGCGGTCCCGATGACGTTGTGGAACTGACCGTCCGGCTCGCCGAGGAAATGCTCGCCTGCGCAGGAGTGCATGACGCCGACCCCGCTGCTGCCCTCAAGGACGGCCGGGCCATGGACGTCTGGAACCGGATGATCGCCGCCCAGGGAGGCGACCCCGGGCCGCGCTGCCGGTGGCCAGGGAATCCGACGTCGTTTACGCTCCGGCGGACGGTGTGCTGGTGGAACTGGATGCACTCGCCGTAGGGGTGGCCGCCTGGCGGTTGGGCGCCGGACGTGCCCGCAAGGAGGATGCGGTCCAGGCGGGGGCGGGAGTGCGCATGCACGCAAAGCCCGGCGCCACAGTGCGCGCCGGGGAACCCCTGATGACCCTGCTCACGGACACCCCTGAGCGGTTCGCGCGGGCCAGGGAAGCCCTTGAACATGCCGTGGTCATCGCTCCGGAAGGTTCGCGGCCTGCCCAGCAGCTCATCATCGACCGCATAGCATAGGCACCAATGCAGGCCATCAATGACTTCATCCTCGCCGCAGCCGGGCAGCCCTGGGTGCTGGTACTGGTGCTGGCCTGCTGCATCATTGACGGCTTCTTCCCGCCTGTCCCCAGCGAATCCGTGGTGGTGGGCCTTGCAGCCGTCGCCGCCACCGCCGATGTGCCCAACCCGCTGCTCCTGGCCCTGGTGGCGGCCGCCGGTGCCTTCTCCGGTGACAACATCGCCTACCTCCTGGGCCGGCGAGTGGGCACCGGGCGCTGGGCCTGGATGCGCGGCCCGCGGATGCAAAGCGCGTTCCGCTGGGCGGGCCGCGAACTGCGGAAGCGTCCCGCCTCGCTGATCCTGGTGGCCCGCTTTGTCCCTATCGGGCGGGTGGCGGTCAACCTGACCGCCGGCGTCACCCACTACCCGCATCTTCGGTTCGTGGGCCTGACCATCCTGTCGGCCAGCCTCTGGGCCGGCTACTCGGTGGCGATCGGGCTTTTCTTCGGCCAGTGGTTCGAGGACAACCACCTCCTGGGCGCGGCAATCGCCATCGTGTGCGCCGTGGCCCTGGGCATTGTGGTGGACCTGGTAATCAACAAATTCCGGGGCAAACCCAACGTCGTGGAGCGGATCCGGGAACCCGGTGCCTGACCGGCGCGTTTAACCTGTAATTCCGGGCTTCGGGGCGTAGCGCATTGCGGCTCCCGCATGGGACACTTAGGAACGATTTCCGCTTTGGCTGCGGCACTTTGGCTGTGTCATTTTTTATACAGGAGCAACACCGCGTGGAGTTTATTAATGAGGCCGTGCTCCATGCAGCGGGCCAATGGTGGATTTACCCCGTCCTGTTGGTGTTCTTCTTCGTGGACGGCTTCGCCATGGTGGTCCCCAGTGAGACGCTGATCGTTGCGCTGGCGGCTTTTTCCCGTCACAGCGGCGAGCCCAATCTTTGGATCCTGGGCTTGACGGCCCTGGTCGGCGCCATCTGCGGCGACAACATGGCCTATATGCTCGGCCGGAAGATTGGCCTGGACCGGTGGGGGTGGATGCGCCGGCCCAAAGTCCGGAAGGTCTTCGCCTGGGCGCGGTATGAGCTTGAAAAGCGGGGTGCCGTACTGATCTTCACCGCCCGCTACATCCCCTGGGGCCGGGTGGCGGTCAACTACGTCGCCGGCAGCACCGGCTTCTCGCACCGCAGGTTCTTCGTCTTCGACGCCTTCGCCTGCGTCACCTGGGTGGGCTACTCCCTTGGCATCGGCGTGCTGGCCAGCTCGTTCCCCTGGCTGCACCACAACCCACTGCTGAGCGCGGGTATCGCCGTCGTGTTCGCGATTGTCCTGGGCATCGTCATTGACCACCTGCTGCGCTGGTGGCACAAACGGCTGGGCCGGAACGACGCACCTGACGCGGACGGGTGGAGCGATGAAACCTCCGGCTCCGGCCACGAGGGACGACCCGGCACCCAGGCCCTTGTAATGCCGTCGGCAGAGGCCGGTCCCGCGGCCAAGTAGCGCCGGGCTTTGAACGGCTGGCTTTGAACTCTGGCCCACCCTAAGGTGGGAACGTGACTGAGCCTATTGTTGACGCTGCCCCTGCCATCGATTTTGACCTGAAGAGCCTGCCCAAGGTTTCCCTTCACGACCACCTGGACGGAGGACTCCGTCCGGCCACCATCATCGAACTGGCGGAGGCCGTAGGCCACACGCTCCCCTCGACCGACCCGGTGGCCCTGGGGCAGTGGTTCCGGGAGTCAGCGGATTCCGGATCCCTGGTCCGCTACCTGGAGACGTTCGACCACACCGTTGCCGTGATGCAGACCTACGACGGTCTGTTCCGCGTCGCGAAGGAGTTCGTTGAGGACCTCGCCGACGACGGCGTGGTGTACGGCGAAGTGCGTTGGGCCCCCGAGCAGCACCTCCAGAAGGGCCTGAGCCTTGATGAAGCCGTGGAAGCGGTTCAGGATGGCCTGGAGGCCGGCGTCGAAGCCGTGTCCGAAAGTGGCCGCGAAATCCAGGTGGGCCAGCTGATCACCGCCATGCGGCACGCCGACCGTGGCCAGGAGATCGCCGAACTGGCCGTCCGCCACCGCAACAAGGGCGCAGTGGGTTTTGACATCGCCGGGGCCGAGGACGGTTTCCTGCCCAGCCGCTTCAGGGACGCCTTCACCTACCTGGCCCAGCACAATTTCCCTGCCACGGTTCACGCCGGCGAGGCGGCCGGGCTGGAGAGCATCCAGTCCGCGCTGGTGGACGGCCGCGCCCTCCGCCTGGGCCACGGCGTCCGGATCGCCGAGGACATCATGGTGGAATTCGACGACGACGGGGAAGCCGGGGACACCGTTGGCCTGGTCACCCTCGGGGACCTCTCCAGCTGGATCCGCGACCGCGGCATCGCCCTGGAAATCTGCCCGTCCTCAAACCTCCAGACCGGCGCGATTGCAGAATTCGGTGAGGGCATCGAGAGCCACCCGCTGGACATGCTCTACCAGCTGGGCTTCAACGTCACCATCAACACGGACAACCGCCTGATGAGCGGCGTCACCCTGACCGACGAGTTCAACCTGCTGGTGGAAACCTTCGACTATGACCTCGACGACCTGCTGGAGCTGACCCTCAATGCCGCCGAAGCGTCCTTCCTGCCCCTGGAGGAAAAGGAAGCGCTGGTGGAATACATCAACGACGCCTACGCCAACCTTGGCTGACCAGGCGCCCGTCGGGAGGCTCGTCACTGTCATAGGGCAGCTGCGTGAGCACTGTCCCTGGATGGGCGCCCTGACACACGCCTCGCTGGTGGAGTACCTCCTGGAGGAGGCGTACGAGGTGGCCGAAACCATCGAGGAGGGTCACCCCGACGCCGAACTCCAGGGCGAGCTGGGCGACGTCCTGCTCCAGGTGGTGCTGCACGCCCGGCTGGCCGAGGAACGCGGTGCGTTCAAGTTCGACGACGTGGCGCGCGGCCTGGCTGCCAAAATGATCCGCCGGAACCCGCACGTGTTCCAACCTGACGGTTCCCTGCAGGAGAGCTTCCCGGCCACCGTTGAGGAGATCGAGCAGAAGTGGGACGAGGTCAAGCGGGCCGAACGCCCGGAGCGGCCCAGCGCCTTTGAGGGCATCCCGGAGGCCCTCCCGGCGCTGGCCAAGGCCCAAAAGTCGCTGGACCGTGCCGCCCGCGCGGGCCTCGGGCTTCCCGACGGCGCTGCCGTCCCTCAAAGCGAGGAGGAACTCGGAAACCTGCTGCTCGCCGTCGTGCGTTCCGCCCGTGACAACGGCATGGACGCTGAGCGTGCCCTCCGTGCCGCGGTCCGCCGTTACCAAGGCGGCTACGCGCCATCATGACGTCACGGCCCCGGCCGGTTTGAGTAACCCGGACCACTCTCGACTACGCTAGTCCCTGACGAGTACGTCGAGTTTTTTGCCTGATTCCCCCGTTAATCGCCCATAAGGAGCAAATTCATGGCGCTTATCGATGCCATCCACGCCCGCGAGATCCTCGATTCCCGTGGCAACCCCACCGTAGAAGTTGAAGTCCTGCTTTCCGACGGCCAGATCGGCCGCGCGGCCGTTCCCTCCGGCGCTTCCACCGGCGAGCACGAGGCCGTCGAACTGCGCGACGGCGACAAGGGCCGCTACCTCGGCAAGGGCGTGCAGAAGGCCGTCGACGCCGTGATCGACCAGATTGCCCCCGCCCTGACCGGCTTCGACGCCACCGACCAGCGCAGCATCGACCAGGCCATGCTGGACCTGGACGGCACCCCCAACAAGGGCAAGCTGGGCGCCAACGCCATCCTGGGCGTCTCCCTGGCGGTCGCCAACGCAGCCGCGGCCTCTGCCGACCTGCCGCTCTACAAGTACCTGGGCGGCCCCAACGCGCATGTCCTGCCCGTGCCGCTGATGAACATCCTCAACGGTGGATCCCACGCCGATTCCGACGTCGACATCCAGGAATTCATGATCGCCCCGATCGGCGCCGAGACCTTCTCCGAGGGCCTGCGCTGGGGCGTCGAGGTGTACCACAACCTCAAGTCCGTGCTCAAGGAAAAGGGCCTGTCCACCGGCCTCGGCGACGAAGGCGGCTTCGCCCCGAACCTGCCGTCCAACCGTGCAGCACTGGACCTGATCCAGGAAGCCATCAAGAACGCCGGCTACACCCCGGGCAAGGACATCGCCCTGGCCCTGGACGTTGCCTCCTCCGAATTCTTCAAGGACGGCGCCTACCAGTTCGAAGGCAAAGCGCTCTCCGCCACCGAGATGAGCGCTTACTACGCCGAACTCGTGGCCGACTACCCGCTGGTCTCCATCGAAGACCCGCTGGACGAGAACGACTGGGAAGGCTGGAAGACCCTCACCGACACCATCGGCGACAAGGTCCAGCTGGTGGGCGACGACCTGTTCGTCACCAACCCCTCCATCCTGCAGCGCGGCATCGACACCAAGACCGCCAACTCCCTGCTGGTCAAGGTCAACCAGATCGGTTCCCTGACCGAGACCCTGGACGCCGTCAGCCTGGCCCAGCGCGCCGGCTACACCACCATCACCTCGCACCGCTCCGGCGAAACCGAGGACACCACCATCGCCGACATCTCGGTGGCCACCAACGCCGGCCAGATCAAGACCGGCGCCCCGGCCCGCTCCGAGCGCGTCGCCAAGTACAACCAGCTGCTGCGCATCGAAGAGGAACTCGACGACGCCGCACGCTACGCCGGACGCAGCGCGTTCCCGCGTTTCAAGGGCTAGTAACCGCCTAAACCCATCCGCGGTGGCTATGGTTGAAAGACCATAGCCACCGCTGTTGTTTCCAGCAGCATTTGTTTCAGCAGTGTTTGTCCAGCACAGATAGTGGCTGCCCAGGCAGGCTGCGTTTCAGGAGTGTCATGGCTACCCGCCGCCCCAAAGTTCCCAAGGTCGCCCCCGCCCGTCCAGCCAAGGAAACGGCCGACGACGGATCCGCCGGCGGTGCCGAGGTCATCCGGGCGGATTTCCGGCCGGGCAAGGGCGCCGCTACGACGGGCAAAGCACCGGCGGGCGATAACCCGGGGCGTGGAACTGCGGGCAAGGCCGCGGCGAAGGCATCGCAGGCAGCCAAGTCCGGGCCTTCCGCCGCACGCAAGGGCAGCAGTTCCGTTGACGGCAAGAGCGTCCGGGACGGCGATGAGGATCAGCACCCTGTCCCCGCCAAGGCGTTCTCCGGCCGCATGCTGGCGCTGGCCGTGGTGATGATTGCCATCACCATCATGCTGGCGCCCACGGTGAAGATCTTCTTCGACAAAAAGGCCGAAATCGACGCGCTGAATGCCGATATCGCCGCACGCCAGGCGGAAGGCGATGCCCTCCGGCAGCAGGTTTCGCGGTGGCAGGACCCCAACTACGTCAAACAGCAGGCCCGCGACCGCATTAACATGGTTATGCCGGGCGAAACCGGCTACTGGGTTTTTGGCAGCGATGAGCCGGCCGGAGAAAGCAGTAGCCCCGCCGGCGCAGCAGCACAAGACCCCGCCGATCTGCCGTGGGTGGATTCCCTGTGGGAGTCCATCAGGCGCGCGGCCACAGACTGAACCGCACAGGAAGGACGGCCCGCGAACATGGAACACAACACGGCAGCCGCCCGGGACGAATCCCGCCAACCGACAGCACACGACCTTGAAGTACTGAGCAGGCAGCTGGGACGCCCCGTCCGCGACGTCGTGGAGATTCCGGCGCGCTGCGTCTGTGGAAACCCCTGGTGGCTGCCACCGCCCCGCGTCTCAGCAACGGCACCCCCTTTCCCACCACCTTCTACCTGACGCACCCGGTGATCACGTCCGCGGTTTCCAGGCTTGAAGCGGCCGGCGTCATGAACAGCATGAATGAACAACTGGCAGGCGATGCCGGGCTCGCGGCTGCCTACCGCTCAGCACACGAGGAGTACCTCGCTGCCCGTGCGGCCATCGGGGAGCGTTCGGGCATCGGCGCTGTGCCTGAAATCGACGGCGTCTCCGCCGGCGGGATGCCCACGCGCGTCAAATGCCTGCACGTCCTGGTGGGCCACTCCCTGGCGGCAGGCAGCGGCGTCAATCCCCTGGGCGACCAGGCGCTTGACATGATCAGCGAATGGTGGACGGCGGACAGGTGCTACTGCGACGGTGCCTGGGACACCACAGGCGAGGCACCGTCCAGGGACCTCAGCCGCCACGGACCGCAGGGCCTGCCGGACATCGTGGGGCGCCCTGCCCCCGTGCGGAAGTCCGCCGGCGCCGCAGAGGCCGCCGAATGACCCGCGTGGCCGCCATCGACTGCGGCACCAACTCCATCCGGCTGCTGATTGCGGACATCGACCGCAGCAGCGGCGCCGCGAACCTCACCGACGTCGTCCGGGAGATGCGCGTGGTCCGGCTGGGCCAGGGCGTGGATGCTACCGGCGAACTGGCCCCGGAGGCGCTGGACCGGACCTTTGCCGCGGCGGCTGACTACGCCCGGCTGATTAAGGAGCACGGCGCGGAGCGGATCCGCTTTGTGGCCACCTCCGCAAGCCGCGATGCGCGCAACCGGGACGTCTTCGTGGACGGCATCAGGGACCTGCTGGGAGTGGAACCTGAGGTGATCTCGGGGGACGAGGAAGCGGCACTGTCATTCGCCGGCGCCAGCAGCGTCCTGCCCATCCTCGACGGCCACCAGGTGCTGGTGGTGGACCTCGGCGGTGGAAGCACCGAATTCGTCCTCGGCACCGCAGCCGGGGTAACCGCGGCAAAGTCCGTGGACATCGGCTGTGTCCGGCTCACCGAACGGCACCTGCGCAACGATCCTCCCACCGCCGAACAGATCGCTGCCGCGGAAGCCGACGTGGACGCTGCCATGGTCCGCGCCGGGCGCGACGTACCGCTGGAACGCGCCACCGCCGTCGTCGGTGTTGCCGGGTCCGTCACCACCATTACCGCGCACGCGCTCCGCCTGCCCGGGTATTCCCCCGCCGCAATCCACGGCGCCGAACTCCCCATCGGGGAAGTCCGCGCCGCCGCCACCGACCTGCTGGGCATGACCCGGGCGCGCCGCGCGGCACTGCCGTACATGCACCCGGGACGCGTGGACGTCATCGGCGCCGGGGGACTGGTATGGCGCCGCATCCTGGAACGGATGGGGGAGCTGACCGGGGGCGCATCACCGCGGCCACCGCAAGCGAGCACGACATCCTCGACGGCATCGCGCTGAGCATCGGTTAGGCCATGCACTCCACCCCAGCTTCCATCCCGCTCCTGCCCCGTGCGGCGGCCGCCGCCGTAGCCGTCCTCCTGGCAGCGTCCTGCCTGTGCGCCGGCCTCTTCACTGCACCCGCCGCAAACGCCGACGAATGGCGCGACAAGGAATACTGGCTGGCAGACTCCGGTATTACCAAGGCCTGGGAGGTGTCAAAAGGTGCCGGCGTCAAGGTGGCCGTCATTGACAGCGGCATCGACGCCCAGCACCCGGACCTCAAAGGCGCGGTCGTCGGCGGTTACGACGCCTCGGGCTCCGGCCAGCCCGACGGCCAGAAAAGCGTCGGCTCCAAACCCGAACACGGCACCTTGGTGGCCACCATGCTGGCCGGCCGCGGACACCAGCCGGCCAGTGCAAGCCCCAGCCCGGGTCCCGGGCAGCCCGGCACTCCGCCGGACGGGATCATGGGCGTGGCGCCGGAGGCCCAGCTTTTGTCCGTTTCCACCTGGCTGGGCTCGGCCAACCCCTCGGGCAAAAGCGACCAGGACCAGATTCCCGAGGCCGTCCGCTGGGCCGTGGACAACGGCGCCAAGGTGATCAACATTTCGCTGGGCAGCACCACCCCGCAGTGGCCGCAAAGCTGGGACGCCGCGTTCCTGTACGCAGAACAAAAGGACGTGGTCATCGTTGCCGCCGCGGGCAACCGCGTGGGCGGCAACACCCAGGTGGGCGCCCCCGCCACCATCCCCGGCGTACTCACCGTGGCGGGCCTGGACCGGAAGAACGTGGCCAGCGTGGACGCCTCATCGCAGGGGATCAGCATCGGGGTGGCTGCCCCCGCAGAGAACCTCCTGGGCGGCCTCCCCGGCGGGAGCTACGCGGAGTGGGCCGGGACCTCCGGGTCCACGCCCATCGTTTCCGGCGTCGCCGCCCTGATCCGGTCCAAGTGGCCGGACATGAGCGCCGAACAGGTGATCAACAGGATCGTCTCCACGGCAAAGGATGCCGGCCCTCCGGGCAAGGACCCGCTGTACGGCTATGGCATCCTGAACGCCGAGGCCGCGCTCAAGGCCGACGTCCCCCAGGTGTCGGTGAACCCGTTGGGCACCGTAGCCGAATGGATCCGCGTGCACCGGCGCGGCAACGCCGCGCCTGCAACTCCCCAGCCCACCGCCACCTCAGCGCCCATCGCGGCACCCACGCTGCCGGACGCCACCGTCCCGGCCGCCAAGGCACCCTCTCAGCGCGACACTGCCATCGGTGCCGCCGTCGTGATCGGTTTTGCCGTCCTGTTCGTGGCGATCATCGCTGCTGCCGGCATCTCGCTCCGGAGGGCTGCCCGGAACCCGGCCCTTGCCCGGGAGGAGCCGGAGACAGGGGTAGTGGAACAGGTGCAATCGCGCAGTAATCCGCACGTTACGGACCGGGGGGCAAGTTAGTGAAGATTTTCACAAACTGCGCTATCCTTAAACTATGGCAACCACCCCACAGCTCCAGGACCGTCCCAGGGTACTCGTCGTCGGCGGCGGGTACGTCGGCCTGTACGTAGCACTGAAACTGCAGAAGAAGATCGCGAATGCCGGTGGCATCGTCACCGTCGTCGATCCGCTGCCCTACATGACCTACCAGCCGTTCCTCCCCGAGGTGGCCGGCGGCAACATCGAGGCCCGCCACGCGGTGGTGTCCCACCGCCAGCACCTCAAGCAGACGGAACTGATCCAGGGCCGCGTTACCTCGATCGACCACGAAAACCGCACAGCTGTGGTGGCTCCCGCCGACGGCGGCGAAAACTTTGAAATTCCGTACTTCGACGTCGTGCTCGCAGCCGGCGCCATCACCCGCACGTTCCCCATCAAGGGCCTCGCGGACAAGGGCATTGGCCTGAAGACCATCGAGGAAGCCGTTGCGCTGCGCAACAAGCTGCTGGAGCGCATCGAGGTTGCCTCCACCATGACGGACCCCGCCGCACGCGCCCGCGCCCTCACCTTCGTGGTGGTCGGCGGCGGCTTTGCCGGCATCGAGTGCATCACCGAGATGGAAGACCTCGCCCGCGCAGCCGTGCGCAACAACCCCCGCATCAAGCAGGAGGAAGTCCGCTTCGTCCTGGTCGAAGCCATGGGCCGCATCATGCCCGAGGTCACCGCCAAGCAGGCCGAGTGGGTTGTGGACCACCTGCGCAGCCGCGGCATCGAGGTCCTCCTGAACACCTCGCTGGACAGCGCCGAAGGCACCCTGAAGCTCATCAACCTTCCGGACAAAACCCCCGCCCAGGAATTCGAAGCCGACACCCTGGTGTGGACGGCCGGCGTGCAGGCCAACCCGATGGTCCGCTCCACCGACTTCCCGCTCGAGCCCCGCGGCCGCGTCCGCGTCCTGCCGGACCTGCGCATTGCCGGGGACGAAGGCATCGTGGAGAACGCGTGGGCCGCAGGCGACATCGCCGCCGTTCCGGACCTCACCGGCAAGGGCCTGCCTGACGGCACCTGCGTCCCCAACGCCCAGCACGCCCTGCGCCAGGCCAAGCGCCTTGCCAAGAACCTGTGGGCTTCGCGCTGGGACAAGCCGCTGGCTGACTACAAGCACAAGAACCTTGGTGCGGTGGCCGGCTTCGGCGAATGGAAGGGCGTTGCCAACATCAACCTCCTGGGCCGGATCGGCCTCAAGGGCCCGCTGGCGTGGCTGGCCCACCGCGGCTACCACGGCATGGCCATGCCCACGTTCGAGCGTAAGTTCCGCGTGATCTTCAACTGGATCATCGGCTTCTTCGCCGGCCGGGACACCACCCAGCTCATGGACCTGGACAACCCCCGCGGCGCCTTCGTCGCGGCAGCTACCCCCGCCCCGAAGCCGGCAGCCGCACCAGCGGCAGTTCCGGCCGGCGGCTCTGGTTCAACCGCCACCACCGCTGCCAAGGAAACGGTGGCGGCCAACGCCAAGTAGTGCGTCTGCTCCCGCTTTACAGCGTCCGACGGCGGCCGTCCCCTTTGCGGGGCCGGCCGCCGTCGGCGTTTCCAGCCAACGTGCCATTCACAGGTACCATTGACCCCGGCGCCCCAGTAGCCCAATTGGCAGAGGCAGCGGACTTAAAATCCGCGTGTTGTGGGTTCGAGTCCCACCTGGGGTACAGACTGTCCCGGCACGGCGCTGCCGTCCCGGCGTTCCGAAAGCCGCCTGCCCAGCAGGCGGCTTTCGGCGTTTAATGCCCCACAGGAAACTACTGTTATAAGGCTGTGACCTCAGTCACTTAGGTTCGCTGGCGTCTATGCACTAGCTTGAAGCTAAATCAGGAATACCTGGTCCCGCTCCGGGCGCCACAGCGCCCGTTCCGCACCCGCATCGCACGGTCCTGTTTCGGAAGGCAGATTAATGTACCGAAAGAAAGTCCTCACTTCGTTGGCAGCGGCAGCCACGTTCAGCATGCTGCTGTCGGCCTGCGCCAACCAAGCAGGCCCCAGCAACACCGAGAGCTCCGGCTCGTCCAACAAAGTGAACATCCCCGCCATTTCGAAAGTGGACGTTCCCTCCGGCGCGGTCAAGCCCGCCGGCGACGGCAAGGCGACCTGCCCGTCCACCACCACGCTGGCCTACGCCGGCGCCCAGACCGGCCCCAACGCGCAGCTCGGCGTCAACATTTTCAACGGCATCCAGCTGGCCATCGACCAGCACAACAAGGCCAACCCGGGCTGCCAGGTGCAGTTCAAGAAGTTCGATACCGAAGGCGACCCCAACAAGGCCACCGGCCCCGTCACCCAGCTGGTGAGCGAGCCGGACATCCTGGGTGTGGTCGGCCTCCCGTTCTCGGGTGAGTCCAAAGCCACGGGCAACATCTTCGAGCAGAAGGGCCTGGTGCACATCACGCCGTCGGCCACCAACCCGGGCCTGACCAACAACGGCTGGACCACCTTCTTCCGGGGCCTCGGCAATGACGCCGTCCAGGGTCCGGCGGCCGCCAAGTTCCTCACCGGGAAGCTTGGCGCCAAGAAGGTTTACCTGGTCCAGGATGATTCCGACTACGGCATCGGCCTGGGAACCTCCACCTCTGCCGGCCTGGGCAGCGCACTGGCCGGGACGGAAAAGGTGACCACCGGGCAGAAGGACTTCTCGGCAGTCATTTCCAAGATCATGAACGCCAAGGCGGACGCCGTCTTCTACGCCGGCTACTACGCAGAGGGCGCCCCGTTCGACCAGCAGCTGGTCGGCAAGGGGTTCACGGGGACGTTCGTGGCACCGGATGGCGTCAAGGATGACCAGTTCATCAAGCAGGCAGGCGACGCTTCCAACAACGCCTACTTCACCTGCCCCTGCATCCCCGGTGAGCTGATTCCTGATTTTGCATCGGCTTACAAGGACATCGCCAAGGGTGCAGAACCCGGTACGTACTCCATCGAGGGCTACGACGCCGCAACCGTGCTCCTGTCCGGGATCGACGCCGGCAAGCAGAACCGCGCCGACCTGCTTGCCTGGGTCAAGGCCTACGACAAGGACGGCCTGAGCAAGCACTACAAGTGGGATGCGAAGGGCGAGCTCCAGGCCCCGACCGTGTACGGCTACAAGGTGGAAAACGGGAAGATCGTTCCCATCGGCCCCATCGGGGAGTAGCAGCCCGGCGCAAGACAATGGCTGTGGGGGCCAGCATCAGCAGGCCCCCACAGCCTTTTCTTCGCTTGGCAGCAGCCCAGGACCAAACTACGTCAATAGACACAAGTCCCACGGCCGGGCCCACAAGGCCGCGTGCAACTGGATCAGGATGTTCCCATGCTTCCCTCTCTTGTCCCACTACTCCCGACTGAAAACGACTGGATCACCTTCGACATACCGTCCCTGGCCCAGAACTTCTGGAGTGCCACCTTTGACGGCCTCACCTTCGGGGCCATCTACGCGCTCGTAGCGCTGGGCTACACCCTGGTCTACGGCGTGCTGAACCTGATCAACTTCGCCCACTCGGAAGTGTTCATCGTCGGCTGCTACGCAGTCTTCTTCACCCTCAGCAGCCTGGGCTTCGGCCCCTCGGTTCCCCGGCTCGACATCTGGGCGATCATCCTGAACCTGTTGCTGGCGCTGGTTTTGGCCATGGTTGCCTCGGCCGTCACAGCCTTCCTGCTGGAACGCATCGCATACAAACCCCTTCGGCGACGCAACGCCCCCCGCCTGGTCTTCCTGATCACGGCCATTGGTGCTTCCTTCACCATCCAGTACCTGATCTACCTGTGGCGTGGTCCCAGCCCCGAGCTTGCCCTGACCATGTTCCGGCCCACCCCCATCTTCGACGTCTTCGGCACCATCATCGATTCCCAGCAGCTGGTGATCATCATCGCCGCGGTGATCATGATGGTGGGCATCGACAGGTTCATCAGCAAGTCCCGCACCGGCCGCGGCATCCGGGCCGTTGCCCAGGATCCTGATACCGCAACATTGATGGGCGTCAACAAAGAGCGCATCATTATTACCACCTTCGTCATCGGAGGCCTGCTCGCAGGAGCCGCCGCCTTGTTCTATGTCATGAAAATCCCGTCCGGTGTCCAGTACAGCGGCGGATTCGTCCTGGGCATCAAGGCCTTCGCGGCCGCTGTGCTCGGCGGCATCGGCAACGTCCGCGGCGCCCTGCTGGGCGGCCTGCTGCTCGGCCTGATCGGCAACTACGGCCAGATCCTGCTGGGCAACTCGCAGTGGACTGACGTCGTGGCCTTCGTGGTGCTGGTGCTCGTGCTGCTGCTGCGGCCCGAAGGCATCCTGGGAACCTCCCTTGGAAGGAGCAAAGCATGAGCATGACGGACGGCCCCACACCGCTGCAGACAGCGGCGGCCCAACAGGCAGCAGAGGACCGCGAAGCTTCCTCGAAGGCCGCAGGAAAGAGCGACCTCCGCCAGCGGGGCAGACGCAAGTCCGGGTACTTCTCCGACCGGTGGCACGCACTGTCCCGGCAACAGCAGTGGGCGTTCCTGATTATCGTCGTCGTCCTGGCCTACCTGCTCCCGCTGATGAACCCGCCCATCATCACCACCGAGCCCGGCAACAACTTCGCCCTGGCCTGCTTCGACATGGCCCGGTTCGCACTGATCGCCGTCGGCCTCAACGTGGTGGTGGGATACGCCGGCCTCCTGGACCTGGGATACGTCGCCTTCTTTGCCGTGGGCTCCTACTGCGCAGCAATGCTGACCAGTCCGGACTCGCCCTTCCTGCATATCCCATACCTGTGGACCATTCCGATCGCCATGGCCGTCACCATGTTCTTCGGCGTAGTGCTGGGCGTCCCCACCCTGCGCCTTCGAGGCGACTACCTGGCCATCGTGACGCTCGGATTCGGCGAAATCGTCCGCATCCTGGCCACGATCATCCCGGCAATGAAGGGCCAGGTGGGCTTCCAGAACGTTGGCCACCCGCCGGGTACCGAGGCTGACGGAACGCCCATCTTCTCCAACTCGAACGGCGTGCCTTGGTACTGGCTGACGTTGACCATCATCATCATCGTCACCCTCCTGGTAGGCAACCTGGAACGCAGCCGGGTTGGCCGCGCCTGGATCGCCATCCGTGAAGACGAGGACGCCGCCGAAATCATGGGCGTTCCCACCTTCAAATACAAGGTGTGGGCCTTCGCCATCGGCGCAGCGATCGGCGGACTATCCGGCGCCCTCTTCGCCGGGCAGGTGGGGTTCGTCAACAACCAGAAATTCGACGTCACCACGTCCATCCTGTTCCTCGCCGCCGTCGTGCTTGGCGGAGCGGGCAACAAGGTTGGTGCCATCCTTGGCGGCGCCCTGGTCAGCTACATCCCGCTGAGGTTCACGGCCATTGCCGAATACAAGTACCTGATCTTCGGCATTGCCCTGGTGCTGATCATGATCTTCCGTTCCCAGGGACTGCTCCCGGCACGGCAGCGGTTGCTCGCCTACGGACGGACTGCTCTGAACAAGGTGGTCACCCGCGAGGTCACCCAGCCCAAGGACACGGACAATCCACCAGCCGGTCCCGACACCCGGGCGGCCGGACAGAGAGGAGCGGAGGCATGAGCTCCGAGGAAAGGCACGGCGGCTCCAGCAGCGTGGAGGAACAGCCGGCAAGTGATGGCTCCGCGGCTGTTGCGCCCGAGATCGACATCGAAGCCCTGGCAGAGGCCGGCGTGGACCCGGAACTTGCCGAGAAGGTGGCCCCGGACCGCGACATCGCGGTCAAAGTGGGCGACAACATCGTGGAAGTCCAGAACCTGACCATCAAGTTCGGCGGCCTCGTGGCGCTGGACAACATCAGCTTCAACATCAAGCGGGGCGAGATCCTTGGCCTCATCGGGCCCAACGGCGCCGGCAAGACCACCTGCTTCAACGCGATGACCGGCGTTTACAAGCCCACCAGCGGGAAGGTGGTGCTGGAAGGCCAGGTCCTGAACGGCATCAAGCAGCACAAGATCACCCGCCTGGGCCTGTCCCGCACCTTCCAGAACATCCGCCTGTTCGGTGAGATGACCGCCCTCGAAAACGTGGTGGTGGGCCTGGACGCCCGGCACCGGACCAGCGTCGGCGGGGCGCTGCTGCGCCTGCCCACCCACATCAGGGAGGAGAAGTCCGCCATCGAACGGGGCATGGCCCTGCTGGACTTCGTTGGCATCGGCAGCCACGCGCATGTCCTGTCCCGGCAACTGCCGTACGGCTACCAGCGCCGCCTGGAGATTGCCCGGGCCCTGGCAACCGATCCCAAGGTCCTGTGCCTCGACGAGCCTGCGGCCGGATTCAATCCTGCCGAAAAGGAAGAACTGATGGCGCTCATCCGCACCATCAGGGATGAGGGCTACACCGTGCTGCTGATCGAGCACGACATGAAGCTCGTGATGGGCGTCACGGACCGGATCGTCGTGCTGGAATTCGGGAAGAAGATTGCGGATGGACTGCCGCGCGAGATCCGCGAGGACCCGCGCGTTATTGCCGCCTACCTAGGAGAGCCCGAAGATGACGTTGCTTGAACTTAAGGACGTTTCCGTGCACTACGGCCGCATCCAGGCCCTGCGGAACATCTCCTTCACCGTGGATGAAGGTGAAGTCGTGGCGTTGATCGGCGCCAACGGTGCCGGCAAAACCACCACGATGCGGACAATTTCCGGGTTGCTGAACTGCTCGGAAGGCCGGATCATGTTCGCCGGCCAGGACATCACCAAGATGAAGGCCCATATCCGGGTGGTCCACGGAATCTCCCAGGCCCCCGAAGGCCGCGGTATCTTCCCGGGCATGACCGTCATGGAAAACCTCGATATGGGCACTTTCGGACGCAAGGACAGAAGCGGGGTGGGGAAGGACCTGGACCGCGTGTTCGACCTGTTTCCCCGCCTGAAGGAGCGGGAAAAGCAGTACGGGGGCACCATGTCCGGCGGCGAGCAGCAGATGCTGGCCATTGGGCGGGCCCTGATGTCCAACCCGAAGCTGCTGCTCCTGGACGAGCCCTCCATGGGCCTGGCACCACAGTTCATCCGCCAGATTTTCAAGATCATCAAGGAAATCAACAACCAGGGCACCACCGTCCTGATGGTGGAACAGAACGCCAACCAGGCCCTGGCCGGGGCACACCGCGCCTTCGTGCTGGAGACCGGGGAGATCACCCACAGCGGAACAGGAAAGCAGTTGCTGGACGACCCGTCCATCAAGGAGGCCTACCTGGGGGTGGGGTAGTTCGCCGCACGGGGCCGGGTGCCTGGAAAGGTGCAACGGTCACGGTTCGGTTGCAACCGGGCCCCAAGGGAACTTTCCCGGCTGCCTCCGCGTGGGAATTGGTAGCGTAACAAAAAGCTCATCACCCACATCCACATGGAGGAATCCCGCAATGGCACTTGGCGGCAACCCGATCTTCAACGGAAAGAATTTCCGTGGAGCCACCCAGGCACCGCCTGTCCCGCAGGCTCCCTACGGCGCTCCCTACGGCCAGCAGCCCTATGGCGGCCAGGCACCGTACGGCCGCCAGCCCTACGGCCAGCAGGGCTGGGGCACGCAACCCCAGAGCATGACCGACGAGCAGCTGCGGCAGATGTACAGCCAGCCCTCGGCCGGCCCCGCAGACACCGGCAGGATGACGTTCGACGACGTCATCATGAAGACCGCGGCCTGCCTCGGCGCCGTGCTGGTGGGCGCAGCCATCACCCTCACGGTGGGCCTGCCGCTGGCGTCAATGCTGATGATTGTCGGCGCCCTGGGCGGGTTCGTGCTGGCCCTGGTCAACACCTTCAAGAAGCAGCCTTCGCCGGCACTGATCCTTGCGTACGCGGCGCTGGAGGGCCTCTTCCTCGGCGGACTCACCAGGATCCTCGACACCCAATTCCCCGGTGTGGGGCTGCAGGCGGTCATCGGTACCCTGTCCGTATTTGCCGTGACCCTGGTGCTCTTCAAGAGCGGCAAGGTCCGGGCCACCCCCAAGGCCATGCGGTTCTTCATGATCGCCATCATCGGCTACGCCGTGTTTGCCCTGGTCAACATGGTGCTGATGTGGACCGGCGCCCTGCAGCAGCCCTTCGGCCTGCGCAGCGTCGAGATCTTCGGGATCCCGCTGGGCGTCTTCATCGGCCTGCTCGCCATCGGCCTCGCCGCCTTCTCGCTGATCATGGACTTCACCAGCATCGAGGAAGGGGTCCGCAGCGGAGCCCCGCAGCGCTTCTCCTGGACGGCTGCATTCGGGCTGACCGTCACCCTCGTCTGGCTGTATGTGGAGATCATCCGCCTGCTGGCCATCCTGCGCGGCGACGACTAGGCACCCGGCCAGCTTCCGCCGTCGTAAACCAACAACCGTGGGCTCCACCAGACTGGTGGGGCCCACGGCCGTTAAGGGCTGACGGCATCAGGCTGGCGCGGCGTCCCTAGGCAATGCGCATGGCGCCGGCGGCAGGGGAAACGGTAAAGATGTCCGGCGCCTTGAAGCCGGCGTCGGCAAAAGCCTGGGTGACGGCGGCGCGCACCTTCTGCTCGGCGTCCACCGGGGTCAGCGCAATCGCAGCTCCGCCAAAGCCGCCCCCGGTCATGCGGGCACCAATGGCCCCATGGGCCCGCGAGGTGTCCACGGCCAAGTCCAATTCCGGGCAGGAAATTTCAAAATCATCGCGCATGGAGGCATGGCTGGCGTCCAGCAGGGGACCGATGGCGCTGGGACCGGGGCCGCCCAGAAGCTCCACGGCCTGGAGCACGCGGTCATTTTCGGTGACAACATGCCGCACCCGGCGGAACGTCACCTCATCCAGCAGGCCGCTTGCCTCCTCAAGGTCAGCCACCTCGACGTCCCGCAGTGCCTTAACCCCCAGCACTTCCGCCCCAAGCTCGCAGGATTCCCGGCGTGA
Source organism: Arthrobacter sp. FX8 (assembly GCF_026723805.1). Classification (NCBI taxonomy): domain Bacteria; kingdom Bacillati; phylum Actinomycetota; class Actinomycetes; order Micrococcales; family Micrococcaceae; genus Arthrobacter; species Arthrobacter sp. FX8. The sequence continues at coordinate 605,568 of NZ_CP113505.1, forward strand.
CGCATAGCCCCCGTCGGCGTGGGAGTGCGACACCTTGGTGTCAATCACCAGGAGCACCAGGCCTGCGGGTTCGGTCTCGAAAGGAACCAGGCTTGCCTTCTGGTCCCGGCAGTCCAGGAAGACGGCGTGGCCCTTCGAGCCGCGAAGGGACGCTGACTGGTCCATGATCCCGGTGGGCGCACCCACGAAGTCGTTCTCCGCACGCTGGGTTGCCAGCACCATGTCCTGGGCCGACAGCCCGGCACCCGTGAGGTCGTTGAGCGCCGTGACGACGGCGCATTCGATGGCGTGCGACGACGACAGGCCGGCACCGAGCGGGACGTTCGAGTCCAGGAGCAGGTCCAGCCCGGGAACGGTGATGCCCCGCTCCCGGAGGGCCCACATGACGCCGAGGGGGTACTTGGTCCAGCCCTTCGCTGTTCCCGGCCGCAGGGTGCCGAGGGTGGTGGTGACCACGCCCTGGTCGCCGTACGTGGACAGGAGCCGCACGGTTGAATCCTGGCGGGCCGCGATGGCCACCCGGGCGGTGCGGTCGATGGCGAAGGGGAGGACGAAGCCCTCGTTGTAGTCCGTATGTTCGCCGATGAGGTTAACCCGGCCCGGTGCCTGCCAGATGCCGTCGGGAGCGCCTCCGAACTCGAGTTCAAAGCGGGCGCCGAGACTTTGGGCGGCGGGTGCGGATGCGGGCGCGGCCTTGGCCGGATCCTGGGTGCTCACGCGGAAGCTCCTTCCGGGGTGGCCGCCCTGGCGGCGGCAGGCACGGACGACGGCGGGACCGCAACACTGCGCAGCCGTTCCGCCACAATTTCGGGGGTGGTGTCGTTGATGAAAGCGCCCATGGCCGCTTCGGAGCCGGCCAGGTACTTCAGCTTATCGGCCGCCCTGCGCGGGGAGGTGAGCTGAAGATGGAGGTAGCCCGCCGGCCGGAGGAAGTCATCCAGCGGCGCCTGGTGCCAGGCGGAGATGTAGGGAGTGGGCGTGGGGTACAGGGCATCCACCCGCTTGAGCAGGTCGAGGTAGACGTGTGCCAGCTCGTCCTTTTCCTCTCCGCCCAGTGCAGCCAGGTCCGGCACCCGGCGGTGGGGGACGAGGTGGATCTCCAGCGGCCAACGGGCCGCGAAGGGCACATAGGCGCTGAAATGCGTGCCTTCGAGGACCATTCTGCTGCCGTCTTCCCGTTCGGCCCGCAGCAGGGAACCGGTCAGGGTGTCCCTGCCGTCCTGCGCGTCGTAGTACTTCCGGGCGGCCGCCCCCAGGGTGCCGGCCCGCGGGGTGATGTAGGGGTAGGCATAGATCTGCCCGTGTGGGTGATGCAGTGTCACGCCAATGTCCGCGCCGCGGTTTTCGAACGGGAACACCTGCTTGACGCCGGCCATGGCGCTCAAGGCAGCGGTACGCTGCGCCCAGGCCTCGATCACCGTGCGGGACCGCTCCCCGCTGAGGCCGCTGAAGGACCCGGTGTGGTCGGGGGTGAACGACACTACTTCGCAGCGGCCGTACGCCGGGCCTTTCGTTCCCCATGCGGCGTTGTCAGGCACGGGTCCCAGGGCCGGTCCCAGCGAGGGGAACCGGTTTTCGAAGACCACAACGTCGTAATCCGGGGCAGGGATCTCGGAAGCGTTGGCGGGCGTGGTGGGGCAGATGGGGCACTGGTCTGCCGGCGGCAGGTGGGTGCGGGCCTGGCGGTGCGCGGCGACGGCCACCCATTCGTCCGTCAGGGCATCGAAGCGCACCTCGCCCGGCTCCCCGCGAGGGGGCAGGCCGCGGTGGTCGGTGGTGAGGTGCCCGGCGCGTGACGTGCTGGTGCTGTCATCGTCGAAGTAGATCAGCTCCCGCCCATCGGAGAGTCTGGTACTGGTAATCCCTGTCATACAAAAAGTCTTGCATAAACGATCAAGAATGAATAGTTAACAACAAAAAGTAACAAAGGGGGATGGAAGGGCCATTCGTGCCATGTACGGTAATGCCCATGACAGCCTCTTCCGAACACGGAACCTCCACCCGCTCATCCGCCCTGTCCTGCGCCACCGGCCGGCAATACGAGCTTCGCCGGGGCGACGCCGTCGCCGTGGTCACGGAGCTCGCTGCAGGGCTCCGCTCCTTCAGCCGGGGCGGGGTCCTGCTGACCGAAACCTACGGCGATGATCAGATCGCCCCCGGTGGGGCAGGCATCACCCTGGCGCCCTGGGCCAACAGGGTGGAGGACGGGGTCTGGTTCCTCGACGGCCGGAAGCAGCAGCTGGACATCACCGAAGTGTCCCGCAACAACGCCAGCCATGGCCTGCTTCGGAATACCGGCTACGCGGCGGTTGCGGAGTCGCAGGACGCCGTGGCACTGGAGGCCACAGTTTTCCCGCAGCACGGCTATCCGTTCCTGGTGCGCCACAGGGTGGAGTACCGGCTTTCGGAAGACCTGGGGCTGCAGGTCAGGCAGACCCTCACGAACGACTCGGCGGCGGCCGCCCCATTCGTTCTGGGCGCCCACCCCTACCTGCGGCTTGGTGACACCCCGGTTGAGGAACTGCAGCTGACCGTTGCCGCCGGCACCCAACTGGTGACCGATGAGCGATTGATTCCCCGCAGTTCGGCCCCTGTAGCCGGGGATGTGGATTTTCGGTCCGGGCGGCACATCGCGGACCTGGCGGTGGACGTGGCCCTGACGGACCTCAGCTTCGAAGGGGGCAAGGCGCGGCACACCCTCGCGGCGTCCGACGGCGGGGAGGTGTCGCTGTGGCAGGACGAGGCCTGCCGCTACGTCCACATCTTCGTGAGCACGGTGTACCCGGGCCGTAGCCGTGCATTGGCGGTGGAGCCGATGACGGGACCGGCCAACGCGTTCAACTCCGGCGACGGTCTCCGGTGGCTGGCTCCGGGGGAGTCCTTCAGCATGCAATGGGGCATCGACTACAAGCCCGGCGCGGCGGGGAGTAGTTTCCCATCGGGCCGCAGCTGGGGAAGTATTGGCATATGACGCCTAACGAGGACGACGTTACCCTGGCCCGCCCGGTTTCAGCGCCGGCGCCCGCCTCCGCTGCGCCGCTGCGGGTCCTGACGGACCGTGAGCTGGACAAGGACATACCCTACGGCATCCGCATAGCGGCGTCCTGGTCGTGGCGGCTGGGCCTGATTCTCCTGATGGTGGGGACGCTGGTCTGGCTGCTCAGCCACATCACCCTCCTGATCATCCCGATTATGGTGGCCGCCCTCCTCGCCGGTCTCCTGAGCCCGGTCACGGTGTGGCTGAAGCGGCACGGGCTGCCTGCTGGGCTAGCCGTCGCCGTGACGGTCCTCGGGTTCATCGGTGTCATTGTCGGTGCCCTGGCCCTGGTGGGCAGGCAATTGGCGGTGGGATTCGGCGAGCTCTATTCCCAGGCCCTTGAAGGCGTCCGGCAGGTCCAGGACTGGCTCTCTGCCGGCCCCCTGCACCTCACGGCCGCCCAGATCGACCAGTACATCAGGGAAGCCACCGACGCGCTGCAGAACAACAGCAGCAGCATCCTCAGCGGCGCCCTGTCCTTCGGCAGCACCGCGGGGCACTTCGCTGCCGGCATGCTGCTGTCGCTGTTCATCCTGATCTTCTTCCTCCTGGAAGGTGACCGGATCTGGGCGTTCCTGGTGAAGATGCTTCCGCGCAAAGCCCGGGCCGCCACCTTCGGCGCCGGCCGCAGGGGCTGGGCGTCCATGGTCAGCTACGCGCGCATCCAGATGTTCGTCGCGGCAGTGGACGCGCTCGGCATTGGCGTGGGCGCCGCCATTATCGGAGTCCCGCTTGCGCTTCCACTGGGCGTGCTGGTCTTCCTCGGCTCCTTCATCCCGGTGGTGGGCGCCCTGTTGACCGGTATCGTGGCCATCCTGCTGGCGCTGGTGGCCAACGGCCCCATCAACGCCCTGATCATGCTGGCCATCGTCCTGCTGGTCCAGCAGCTTGAAGGCCACATCCTGCAGCCCCTGGTCATGGGCAAGGCAGTCTCGCTGCACCCGGTGGCTGTGATCCTCAGCGTTGCGGCCGGTTCCTACCTTGCCGGCATCCCCGGAGCGCTGTTCTCGGTACCCATCCTGGCCGTAGCAAATTCGGCTGTTCGCTACATCGCCGCAAGAACGTGGGAACATGAACAGGTGCCGGTAATTGCCGGGAAGCCCATCACGGCCGGAGCAGGCGGGGACAACACCATCAAGGACGTTGAACCGCCGTCTGTACCTGGCGCGGGGAAGGACGCGGCGTCCGGCACTCCAGCCGAACACCGCGATGCCCGTGATTCCTCCCCGGAAGGCACCGGGGCAGAACCCAGAGGAGAGTAGTCCGTGAAGATCCTTGAAACCCTTCCCGTCACACTGGACGATGTCCTTGAGGCGCAGAAGCTGCTTGACGGGATTATCGCGCGCACTCCCGTGGAATCGTCGCGGGCGCTGGGGACCATGGTAGGCGGCGACGTCTATTTCAAATGCGAAAACCTGCAGCGCGCCGGCTCGTTCAAGGTCCGCGGGGCCTACGTCCGGATGGCGCGGCTCTCCCCGGACGAGAAAAAGCGGGGAGTGGTGGCAGCCTCCGCCGGCAACCACGCCCAGGGCGTTGCCGTCGCCGCCAAGAGCCTGGGCATCAAGGCCCGGATCTACATGCCGCTGGGCGTGGCACTGCCCAAGCTCGCCGCCACCCGCAGCCATGGCGCCGAAGTGGTCCTGCACGGGCACAACGTGGACGAGGCGCTCGCTGAAGCCCAGCGCTACAGCAACGAAACGGGCATGGTCTTCGTCCACCCGTTCGACAATGTGGACGTGGTGGCCGGCCAGGGCACCGTGGGCCTGGAAATCCTCGAGCAGGTCCCCAACGTTGACACAATCCTCATGGGTGTGGGCGGCGGTGGGCTCCTGGCAGGGGTCGCCGTTGCCATCAAGGCCCGCGCCAGGGAACTGGGCCGGGAGATCCGCATCATTGGCGTCCAGGCGGAAAACGCCGCCGCCTACCCGCCCTCGCTGGCCGCCGACGCGCTGGTGCCGCTGAAGAAGGTTTCCACCATGGCGGACGGCATCGCCGTGGGGCGTCCGGGGCAGCTGCCCTTCAGCATCATCCGCGAGCTGGTGGATGATGTGGTCACCGTCAGTGAAGACTCCCTGGCCCGCGCCCTGATCTTCCTGCTGGAACGGGCCAAGATGGTGGTTGAACCTGCAGGGGCGGTGGGCGTTGCAGCCCTCATGGACGGCAAGATCGAGAACCCGGGAACCACCGTGGCCGTGCTCTCCGGCGGAAACATCGACCCCATGCTGATGCTCAAGGTGATCCAGCGCGGCCTCTCCGCCGCAGGCCGCTACATGACGGTGCGGATGATGCTTGATGACCGCCCCGGCTCACTGGCAACCATTGCCCGCATCATTGCCGAAAACGATGCCAACGTCACCGGCCTGGACCACACGCGGGTGGGAGGCTCCATCAGCATGGGCGACGTCTCCATCACCGTGAACCTGGAAACCAAGGGCCACCAGCACGGTGAGCAGGTCCTCAGCGCACTCCGTGCCGAGGGTTTCCAGCCGATCGTCGTGCACTAGGAACGGGCCTTGGCAGGACTGACGGGCAACGGACGCCTCCCCGGGCGGCAGGCCATCGCGTCCCGCGCGAAGGGCGGGTTGGTGGTGCTGGGCGGCTTTGTGGCTGTGCTGTTCGCCATCGAAGTGGTCAACACACTGATGATGGGGGCCCTCACCCGGACCTTCGGCCTGCGGCCCAGGAGTGCCGACGGGCTGCTGGACATCTTCACCTTCCCGCTCCTGCATGCCAACCTGAACCACCTGCTTTCCAACAGCCTGCCCCTGGTCGTCTTCGGCTTCCTGGTGTTCCTCTCCGGGTTGCGCGTGTTCCTCACCGCCCTTGCCTTCAGCTGGCTCGGCAGCGGGCTGACGGTGTGGCTGATCGGGAACGGCATCACCGTGGGCGCTTCAGGCCTGGTGTTCGGGCTCTTTGCGTTCCTGCTGGTCAGGGGCTTCTTCAACCGCAGTTGGCGCCAGGTCCTGCTCGCAGTGGTCCTTTTCATGGGCTACGGCAGCATTCTCCTGGGCGCCCTGCCGTTCGTGTCCGGATACGTGAGCTGGCAGGCGCACCTTGGCGGGGCCGCCGGCGGCGTGGTGGCGGCGCTGCTGCTTCGTCCGCGCGCGTCTGGGATGCCGGCGAAGTTATAGCAGCCGGCCTGAAGTAGGCCCGGCACAAGGCCTTAACGGGAAGCGGTGGCCGTCCCCTGGGGGAGGGCCACCGCTTCCCGGTTTCGCGCTGTCCTGTTACGGAGCACTGCGCGTACAAAGCTATGCGCGGAGCTAGCCGGCGTAGGGCTTGGCGGAGAGGATCTCCACCTTGATGTCCTTGCCGTTGGGCGCCACGTAGCTGAGGGTCTCGCCCTCCTTGTGGCCCAGGATGGCAGCGCCAAGCGGCGACTTTTCACTGAAGACATCCAGGTCTGAGTCGCCCGCGATCTCACGTGAACCCAGCAGGAAGGTCTCCTCGTCGCCCGCGATCCTGGCCACCACGATCATGCCGGGCTCCACGATGCCGTCATCGGCAGGCGATTCACCCACATGGGCATCCCGGAGCAGTGCCGTCAGCTGGCGGATGCGGGCCTCAATCTTGCCCTGCTCCTCCTTGGCCGCGTGGTAGCCCCCGTTTTCCTTGAGGTCCCCCTCTTGCCGCGCTGCTTCAATCTTCTGGACGATCTCCGCCCGGCCAGCGCCGGAAAGGTGGTCCAGCTCTGCCTTCAGGCGGTCAAAAGCTTCCTGGGTGAGCCAGGCTGCAGATGCGCTGTTGGTGGTAGACACGGACTTCTCCTCTAGTGGTCCTACAATGCAAAAGACCCCGCCACGGTGGCCACTTGTGGAACAGCAACCAGCTCAGCGGGGTAAAGGTATCTCCCCATTGTAGTCAATCCTCTGGAGATAACCCAACAGGGAAGCGTTCCACGTCACACTGCTCAGGACGCCCCGGCTGGAATCCAGCAGCTGTCCACCACGCCCGATACCGACTCCGACTCCGTGCGCAACGTGACGCGCTGGGCCACCGTCCTGCCGCCGTCGGCCGTTCCATCCGCCACCGAAGGCGGGATGTCCACCACTTTCCAGCCCACCACAGCGAACTTGGAATCCAGCGCCTTCACGGCACATTTCACGGGCTTGCCCGGTTCCCGCGTCACCTGGAAGTCCACCTCGGCGAGCGTGGCATCGGTGGTGCTGTAACCCACGTCCTTGAACGTCACTCCGGAGAGCGAATTCGATGTGGTCACCCACGCCAGGAACCCGATTCCCGCGGCAAGCGCCAGGCCGATCGCGGCCCGGGTGGCCTTAGGGGAGAGCCGGCGCTTTTTAGCACCATACCGATTGGCTAGGCTAGTGTCTGCGGGCGCGGGGCGGGCCGGCTGGTCCGGGGAAGTCACCAGACCAGTTTAGTTCCCTTTCCGCCGGCGCTTTGCGGCGGCTGCAGCTGCCGGCGAGGCAGCGCACCCGCGACACCATCCGAAAGCTGCCACGAGCCGCAAAAGAAGAATTAGGAGCCGTCCCCTCCATGACAGCGTCCAGCAACTCCCAGGTGCCGCTGCGGCTGCTCGCGGTCCACGCCCACCCGGATGACGAATCAAGCAAGGGGGCTGCGACCATGGCCATGTATGCGGCTGCCGGTGTGGACGTGCTGGTGGCAACCTGCACCGACGGTTCCCGCGGCGACATCCAAAATCCTGCGGTGGAAGACGAACCCCACCCCAAGCGGGATATGGCCGGTGCCCGGAGGCTGGAGATGCAGCAGGCTGCCGCCATCCTCGGGATCCGCCAGCGGTGGCTTGGATTTGTGGACTCGGGCCTTCCCGAAGGCGACCCGCTGCCGCCGCTCCCCACCGGATCGTTCGCCACCCTGCCCCTGCACCAGGCCGCGGCGCCCCTGGTGCGGCTGGTGCGTTCCTTCAAGCCGCACGTCATCCTCAGCTATGACGAGAACGGCGGCTACCCGCACCCGGACCACATCATGGCGCACAGGGTGGCCGTGGAAGCCTTCGAGGCCGCAGGCGATCCCGAACGCTATCCGGAGGCGGGGGAGCCATGGGAGCCAGGCAAGCTCTATTACGACCGCGCCTTCAGCCCTGAGCGGTTCCGGGCACTGCACTTTGCGCTGGAGGAGGCAGGGCTGCAGTCACCGTACGCCGAGCGCCTGGCCGCCTGGCTGGAGTCCGACGCCGAGGGGCACACCCCGCCGCCGGCCGCGCACCCCACCACCACCCAGATTGACTGCGGGGACTTTTTCGAAGTCCGCGACGATGCGCTGCGCGCGCACCGGACGCAGGTGGACCCGCTGGGGTTCTTCTTCGCCGTTTCGCCCGACATGCAGCGCCGGGTTTGGCCGTGGGAGGACTATTCGCTGATCCATTCCAGGGTGCCCTCCGAGCTCCCCGAGAAGGACCTGTTCGCCGGGCTAAGATAGACACGGCAGGCTATTTCTATCTTGCGTAGAAGACAGGCGCGGCGACGGCCGGTCCCGTCCGCTTCCTGCTGCATCCGCTCCACCAGAAGGTATTAACCGTGCAATCTCTGCTCCTCAGCCTCGCCACTACGCCGACCCCGCTGCCTACTCCGACACTGCGGGAGGGGATTTCCGAGGACCAGGTGACGCCGGGCCTGCTGGGGTTCATCATGACGGCGTTCTTCGTCGTGGCGACTGCCCTGCTCATTGTGGATATGGTGCGTCGGATCCGCAGGGTGCGCTACCGGGCCCAGGTGGAGGAAGAGCGCCTGGCCGCTGCAGCTGCCGCAGATGTTGACGCCGCGGACGTCCAGGACGGGCGCGACGGCGGGACGCCTCCGGAAGCTACCGATGCCAACGGAAACGGCAGTGCCGGGGGACATCCGCAGCCGCGCGAATAGGGCTGTCCCTTCGGCCGGGCCGGCTCCGGAGTGAAGGGGTTCTAGTCGAGGACTGCCATGGCGATCGCCGCGAAGTGTGCCGCGAAGGCGAGCACGGTGAACGCATGGAATAGTTCGTGGAAGCCGAAGTGGTGGTAGCTGAAATTTGGCTTCTTCAGCGCGTAGAAAATTGCGCCCGCAATGTAGAGGACGCCGCCCACGCAGATCAGCACGGCCGCCGGGATGCTTGCCTGGAAGAACTGCGGCAGGTAGAACAGCGCGCCGCAGCCCAGTGCGATGTAGATGGGCACGTAGAGCCAGCGGGGGCTTCAGTCCACAGCAACCGGAACAGCACGCCGAGGATGGCTCCGGACCAGATGACCCACAGGAGGACCACCGCCTGCTGGCGTTCCAGGAGAGTCCATGCCAGCGGCGTATAGGTGCCGGCGATCACCAGCATGATGTTGGTGTGGTCCAGCCGCTTCAAAACGAGCTTGACGCGCGGGGACCAGTTGCCGCGGTGGTAGACGGCGCTGACGCCGAAGAGCAAAACACCTGTGGCGGCGTAGATGGCGGACGTGATCCGGCGGTCCGTGGTGGGGGCAATGACAACCAGGATAATCCCGGCGGCAAGGGCGAGCGGGGCCGTGACCGTGTGGATCCACCCCCGCCACTTGGGCTTGATCATCAGTAGTTCCGCGAGGCGGACGGCGGCGTCATCCATGGCGCTGGGCCCTGGTTCCGCGGCGGTGTTCCGCTCCTCCGGCTGGGGGTCCCGGGAGGCGTGCGGAGAGTCGCTGTTCATGCCAACAGAATAACTTACGGGCCGGTAAGTTACCCGCGGGTAACATCCCTGGTTTTGATGTTCCCGGGGTACTGGCCGTGCCAGCCGGCCACGGGCGGTAGCCTAGGATGTGGATGTACGTACGGCAGGAAAGTCAGGTGAGTGGACGCGTGGAGTTGCCCGGGTTCCTCTATGGCTATTACGAACGCCGGCTGCTTAGGGACCTTCCCCGCGACCGGATCCCCCGCCATATCGGCGTCATGGTGGACGGCAACCGCCGCTGGGCCAAGCAGTTCAACGCACCCACCAGCCAGGGCCACCAGGCCGGGGCGGACAAAATCCACGAATTCCTCGGCTGGTGCCAGGAACTCGGCGTAAAAGTGGTGACGCTCTACATGCTGTCCACGGACAACATGAACCGCTCCAGCGAGGAACTGGACCTCCTGATGGGCATTATCGCCAACACCCTGGACCGGCTGGACGAGGACGCCAACATCTCGGTACACGCCATGGGCGCACCTGAGCTGCTCCCGGACTACCTGGCCGAGCGCCTTAACAAGCTCACCGCCAGGACACCCGTCCGGGAAAAAATCCATGTCAACGTGGCGGTGGGCTACGGGGGCCGGCGTGAAATCGTCGACGCCGTCAGGGAACTCCTGCACGACGCCGTCGCCAAGGGCATGGACATCTCCAAGCTTGCCGATGACCTGTGCGTTGATGACATCTCACGCTTCCTGTACACGCGCGGACAGCCGGATCCGGACCTGGTGATCAGGACGTCGGGGGAGCAGCGGCTATCCGGCTTCCTCATGTGGCAGAGCGCCTACAGCGAGTTCTACTTTTGCGAGGCCCTCTGGCCTGCTTTCCGCAAGGTGGATTTCCTGCGCGCCCTGCGCGACTACGCCGGCCGCCAGCGGCGCTTTGGCACCTGAAACCCCCGGTTCATAACAAGTTCACACACCTGCAAGAGAAATCGCCGCGTAATGGTTGCGGAAATTACCCCGGGTGGATTTACGTTATATCCATCAGCAGGCAAAACCGCCGGCTGATCGGGGAGGCCAGTACATGGAGCGAAACATCGCACCGGTTGTATGGGAGGCCGGACCCGGCCTCTTGGCCGAGCCGCCTCACCAATAACAATTCCGGGCTGGCGCCCGGGGCTGGAGTCGATGTGGCTACTTCTGAACAACTGCCCGAGGTCCTGTTTGGACTGGGTGGAAAAGCTACCTCTCGCGCCGAGCGAGCTACCTCTGAAACCGGCGCAGCAACTGATGCTGCGGCCGGTTTTGCTGTCTCCGGAAGGGAAGCCGACATCCACACCTTCGTCATCGACACCTCCGTCCTCCTCTCGGATCCGCGCGCACTCCTGCGGTTTGCCGAGCATGAGGTAGTGGTTCCCGTCGTGGTCATCACCGAACTCGAGGCCAAACGGCATGACCCCGAACTCGGCTACTTCGCACGGAAAGCCCTGCGGCTCCTGGACGACCTCCGGGTCAAGCACGGCGGCCTGAACCAGCCCCTTCCCATCGGCGACGAGGGCGGGACCCTGATGGTGGAACTCAACCACATCTCGTCCGAGGTGCTGCCGTTGGGCTTCCGCAGCGGGGACAACGACAGCCGCATCCTCGCCGTCGCCAAAAACCTTGCCAACGAAGGACGCAACGTTACCGTCGTGTCCAAAGACCTGCCCATGCGGGTCAAGGCGTCCGCCATGGGACTTACCGCCGACGAGTACCGCAACGAACTGGTCAAGGACTCCGGTTGGACGGGTGTTGCCGAAATCGAAGCGGACGAACAGGAGATTTCCACCCTGTACGGCCACGAGCCCGTCTTCATCCCCGCGGCCGCCGAGCTGCCCGTCAACACCGGGCTGGTCCTGCTGTCCAACCGCGGCTCCGCGCTCGGCCGGGTGGGCGCCGACAAGCAGGTGCGCCTGGTCAAGGGCGACCGCGACGTGTTCGGCCTCCACGGCCGGTCCGCCGAGCAGAGGCTGGCCATCGACATGCTGATGGATCCCGCCGTCGGCATCGTTTCCATTGGTGGCCGCGCCGGCACCGGCAAGTCTGCCCTTGCCCTCTGCGCCGGCCTCGAGGCGGTGCTGGAACGCCGCGAACACCGCAAAGTGATCGTCTTCCGGCCCCTTTACGCGGTTGGCGGACAGGAACTGGGCTACCTGCCAGGTTCGGAGTCCGAGAAAATGAACCCCTGGGCGCAGGCCGTGTTCGACACCCTCGGGGCCTTGGTCAGCCAGGAAGTAGTGGAGGAGGTCATGGACCGCGGCATGCTCGAGGTCATGCCCCTCACCCACATCCGCGGACGTTCCCTGCATGACGCCTTCGTGATCGTCGACGAAGCACAGTCCCTGGAAAAGAACGTGCTCCTGACGGTCATGAGCCGCATCGGCCAGAACTCCAAGATCGTCCTCACCCACGACGTCGCCCAGCGGGACAACCTGCGGGTCGGCCGCCACGACGGAATCGCCGCCGTCGTCGAAACCCTGAAAGGACACCCCCTCTTCGGCCACGTCACCCTGACCCGCTCCGAACGCTCGCCCATCGCCGCCCTGGTCACCGAACTTCTGGAAGGTTAGCGACACCTCGCTGAGGGCCGTGGCCGGGTTCGTCCCGCCACGGCCCTTTTCGTGCGTGGCAGTGGTTGGGTTCGCGGGGCCACGGCCCTGCTCCGTCGCTTAGACACAACGCATAGGGCCGTCTCCGGTCGCTGGGCGACCTCCGGCGGCCGATGCGTCGCGATGCGCTCCTACGAGAAGGACCGCAGCCCCGCTCGAGCGGGATCCCTACCGGAGGTGTTCAGAAGGCGCGCCCTGGCACACGTCCGGTTCGAGTCCTTCGTGGAGGAGCGCATCGCCGACCAAAGCGTTGCGCAGGTCGCCCAGCGACCGGAGCAATGCGTCGGGAGGTGTCTAAGCGACGGCGAAGGACTCGGGGCGGACGAACCCGGCCACTAAATCATGCCTAGGAACTTCGCCGCTGCTTCGTGGCCCTCTACCTGCAGCTCCCAGTCGGGGCGCTTGAAGGTCTCCGGGGTGACGCGGACGTGCTGGAGTGTTTCGATTTTGGGGCCCCAGGCTTTGCGGGTGGTGCCGTTGAGTTCGTAGCCGAGGGAGCGGGACACGCCCAGGGAGGCGCTGTTCCAGATGGCTGCCTCGGATTCGGCGACTTCTGCCCCCAGCCGGTCAAAGGCCCAAAGGACGACGGCGGCACGCATCTCCTTGCCCAGGCCGCGGCCTTGAACGGACTGCTTGAGCCAGGATCCGGTGGTGACTGTCCTGAGGGCCGCGAAGTCCTTGGCTCCAACGTCCTGGCAGCCGGCGAACTGGCCTTCGTGCCAGATGCCGAGGAGCAGCGTCCAGCTTTCGGGCGTGCATTCGGCCCGGCAGCGCCAGTACCAGCGGGCCATGTTGGGGCCCAACTCCTCGTCGGGCAGCTCGGTCCAGGGAGTGCTGAAGGGGTTCCTGCCGGCGTCATGGATTCCGCCCCGGGCCGCCGCCACGGCCGCGGGGATGTCCTGGTCGGTGATGGGGCGCAGCTCGAGCCGCGGCGTGGACAGCGTGAGGTCGAACAGCGGCCAGATGGAGCCCAGGGTAGTCATCCGCGAAGCCTAGCCGATCGGTGGCATGCGGGGTTGTCACGCCTTGGCGGCGATGTCCCAGCTGATGTGCCGGCGGACGTCGGTGAGATTCATGGACTGTGCCAGGAAGAGGTCATCGAGCATGTACTCATCCACGGCGAGGATCCGGATCCAGTGGCCATACTCCCCGGTTTCCTGCTCCAGTGACTGGCTGGATACGCAGACGCCGGTACCCATGTCCACCCGCAGGAGTGAACTTCCGGGAAGGCAGAGGGGGCGGCAGGATCGCCCGGGCGGTAGGCGGCGCTGGGGGCCGCCACCGCCTCCAAAACCGGCCGGCCTTCGTGCTCGGCGAAGCGGGTGTCCCGGATGTCCAGGGCGTTGCTGCCCGGGAACTCGATGGGCACGGGGGCGTTCCCGGCCAATTCCACGGGGTCCAGGGCGGCTGAAAAGCGTCCATTTCCGAACCCGGGCTCGCCGTAGGCGGCTTCCGGCCGGCGGCGGACCAGTCCGGCGTCGTCGTACACGGGCGTGACCAGGTGCGGAGGGAGCAGCCAGGACTTACGGGTGGCGCTGACGTAGATGCCGTCGCGGGAGTCATTGATGCCTGTGGTGCTGTGAAGGACCAGGCCCTCGGGGCTTTCAAGGCGGAGCGCCCCCGGCCGGCGGAGCCAGGCACGGACGAAGGGTGCACCGGGCGTGGGAGCTGACGCAAAGGCCTGGTCCCAGTACTCAAAACGCAGCGCCTGCCACTTCCAGGGGGAAGACCGGCAAAGGTTCCGGAACATCGCGGCCAGGTCCGCGGGGACGGAAGGAGGGCCCGGAACCGCCCGGCGCCGGGAGTCCCAGGTCGACATATCCACATTTTACGCGGGGGTGCTACGGGCGGAATGGTGGATCCAGTAGCATCCGAGGGGTGATCGGACGACTCGGCGAACTCTGGCAGCACACCCCGCTGGCCTTCTGGCTGGTACTGGCGGCCTGCCTTTACTTTGCGGTGATGGCGGTCCGGCTCACCATTATCGACGTCCGGCACCACCTCCTGCCCAACAGGATCGTCTTCCCGTCCTATGCGGTGGCCGGTGCGCTCCTCCTGGCGGCGGCCGCGGTTGCCTGGGCCGGTCCCATGCCGACTGCAGGGAACACCGGCGGGATCCTGGCCATCCCTGCCCTCCGCGTTGTGGCCGGCGCCGCGATCCTGTGGCTGTTCTATTTTGTCCTCCGGTTCATCTATCCGCCGGGGATGGGGTTTGGCGACGTCAAGCTGGCGGGAGTGCTGGGAATGTACCTTGGCTACCTCAGCTGGGGCCATCTGTTCGCGGGCACGTTCCTGGCGTTCCTGCTGGGCGGGTTGTGGTCACTGGCCCTGCTGGCGGCCCGGCGGGGCACCCTGAAGTCCGCCATCCCGTTCGGCCCGTTCATGCTCGCCGGCGCCGCCGCCGCGATGCTGCTGCCCGCGTGAGCTGACTGCGATGTTGCCCGGGCTGTTCGATAGGCTGGCGGTATGCCTGCACCTGAATACGTCCTGAAGCTGCGCGAGAAGATCGGCAACGATCCCATCTGGGTCCCCGGGGTGCGGGGTGTCGTGGTGGACGATGCGGGCCGTATCCTGCTGGCCCAGCGGGCAGACAACGGGCAGTGGGCGCTGGTGAGCGGCATGCTGGACCCGGGGGAGCAGCCTGCACGGGGGCTCATCCGGGAGATCTTCGAGGAAACAGCTGTGGTGGCCGAAGCGGAACGTGTGGTGTCCGTGGGCGCGGTGGGGCCGGTTACCTATCCCAACGGTGACATCTGCGAGTTCCTGGACGTGGTGTTCCTGTGCCGTTACGTCTCCGGCGAAGCCAGGGTCAATGACGACGAATCCCTGGCTGTTGGCTGGTTCAGCATGGACGACCTTCCCGAACTCATGCCCGGCCACCTCACCAGCATCCGCCAGGCACTGGCGCCCTCCGGAGCCGTCCACTTCGAGCCCTGAAAAACCGGGTATCCGACGGCGGTCAGCGGCCCGGCGAAACCAGCTCGCCGTCGTCGTCCTTCACGTGGTCCCCGCGCCCACCTGCGTCATAATCAGTGTCCCGTCCAGTGTCCGCCTTAGTGCCGGCGGCGCCTGCGGGAGCTCCGGCGAGGCCGGCGGCGAGCCGCTCGGCTTCTTCGCCGCCCACTGCCTCGCCGCGGGCCACCATCCCGGCCGTGTCCGAGAGCGGAATTTGCTTCAGCGTGAGGGCCAGGAGCAGTGCCGCGGCGATGAAGGGGAGCAGGTACCAGAACACCGGTGCCAGCGAGTCGGCGTAGGCATTTACGATAGCGTCACGCAGTTGCTCCGGGAGCTGGTTCAGTGCCTGCGGGTCCAGGGTCCGGGTGGACTGCCCGGCCTGCTCAGCGGTAGCACCTGCCCCCGTGAAAGCGTTGGTCAAGGCCTCCGAAAGGCGGGTGGTGAAGATCGAGCCGAACACCGCCACGCCCATGGCTGCGCCCACCTCGCGGAAGTAGTTGTTGGTGCTGGTGGCGGTGCCGATCTGGTCGGCCGGAACGGAGTTCTGGACCACCAGGACCACCACCTGCATGATCAGGCCGAGGCCGGCCCCGAACAGGAACAGCTGGACGCAGATCACCCAGATGGGGGTGCTGGCGGCAAGCGTGGTCATCCACAGCATGGCGGCCATGGTGAGCACGGCACCGAGGATGGGGAACATCCTGTATTTTCCGGTCCTGGAGATCCGGATACCGGAGTAGATGGACGTGCCCATCAGGCCTGCCATCATCGGCAGCATCAGCAAACCGGATTCGGCTGCCGACGTGCCGGACGACATCTGCAGGAAGGTGGGGACGAACGCGATGGCGGAGAACATGCCCAGGCCAAGGGTGAAGCCAATGGCCGTGGCATTGATGAAGATCCGGTTCCGGAACAGGCTCAGCGGAATGATGGGGTCCTCAGCCCGCCGCTCCACCATCATGAAAGCGGCGGCGGAAACCAGCAGTCCGGCACCAAAGGCCCAGGTGAGGGGTGAATCCCAGCCCTCGTCCTTCTTGCCGCCAAAGTCGGTGAAGAAGATCAGGCAGGTGGTGGCCGCGGACAGCAGCACAACGCCCAGCACGTCAATCCGCTTTTCTGCCTTCTTGTTGGGAAGGGTCAGGGCGAACCAGGCAATGGCGAAGGCCGCAAGGCCCACCGGGATGTTGATATAGAAGGCCCATTCCCAGGTGAGGTGGTCCACGAAGAAGCCGCCCAGCAGCGGTCCGGCTACGGCGGAGAGCCCGAAGATGGCGCCGAGCGGGCCCATGTATTTGCCGCGCTCCTTGGCGGGAACGATGTCGGCGATGATCGCCTGGGACAGGATCATGAGGCCGCCGCCGCCCAGGCCCTGGATGGCGCGGAAGATGACAAAGCCCCAGAAGTCGGTGGCCAGAGCGCATCCAACAGATGCCAGGGTGAAGAGCGCGATGGCCACCAGGAAGAGGTTGCGCCGGCCCAGGATGTCGCCGAACTTGCCGTAGATGGGCATCACGATGGTGGTGGCCAGCAGGTAGGCGGTGGTGATCCACGCCTGGTGCTCCACGCCGCCCAGCTTGCCCACGATGGTGGGCATGGCGGTGGAAACGATGGTCTGGTCCAGGCTGGAGAGGAGCATGCCCGCGATCAGTGCGGAGAAGATAATCCAGATGCGTTTTTGCGTCAGCAGCAGGGTCCTGCCGGTGCCTTGGTGGTGGCGGTGCTCATGGTTGTCCTTTTGCGGCAGTGTCCGGGATATCGAAGGGTTGGGAAAACAGGACGCTGGCTGCGGAGATGTTCGCCAGCAGCAGGTCCGGGTAACTGCGGGTATTGCCGTCGGAGAAGTAGGCCATGCTGCTCTTGCGGGCGATGGTACTGAGCAGCACTACGGCCATCTGCACCACGGGGTGGTCGGGGGCCACTCCTTCGCGGCGGGCCACGTCCCTGGCGAACTGGGCTTCGCGCTGCTCCGTGACGCCAATGATGCGGAGGATGAGCTGGGGCTCCTTGTGGACGACGCCAATCAGCTGCCGGGTTTCCTCTTCGGAGGCTGACATGCCCTCGGCCAGGCGGAGCGAGAGCCGGATGAGGTCGCGAAAGAGTGTGGGGGAGATTTCGCCGGCGGGAGAGTCTGCTCCGCCGGCAACGAACTCGTCGATTGCTTCGGCCGGGATGTCGTCTTCGGCGTGCCCGATGATGGCGTCTTCCTTTGTGGGGAAGTAGTTGAAGAAGGTGCGGCGCGATATTCCGGCGGCGTCGCACACTTCCTCCACGGTGTAGCCGTTGAGGCCCCGCTCGGCGGTCATGGCGCGGGCGGTTGACGTGATGGCGCTGCGGGTGGCTGCGCGCTTCCGCTCCCTGAGGCCCGTCTCCGAACTTGCACTCAAACTCATGGAGTAAAGTTTTGCACTATTGAGTTATCCGTGCAACTTATGAAAGAGGCCTTAAAGCAGTACGACGACGGCCGGCACCTTTCGCAGGAAAGGTACCGGCCGTCGTCGTACTTTTGGGCGGTGGTTCGTCAGGCCTTGTGGGCGGGGGACGTCATGGTGGTGACGTCCAGTGCCTTCTCGAGGTCGGCCTCGGAAACCTTGCCGTCGCCGTCGCCGACGAAGCCGAGCTTCTCGGTGGCCTGGCGGATGGTCAGGCCCTCCTTGACGGCGGTCTTGGCGATCTTGGCGGCGTTCTCGTACCCGATGTACTTGTTCAGCGGGGTGACGATGGACGGGGAGGCCTCGGCCAGGAAGCGGGCGCGCTCCACATTGGCCGTGATGCCGTCGATCATCTTGTCGGCCATGACCCGGCTGGTGTTGGCCAGCAGGCGGATGGACTCCAGCAGGTTCGCGGCCATGACCGGGATGCCCACGTTGAGCTCGAAGGCGCCGTTGGTGCCGGACCAGGCGATGGCGGTGTCGTTGCCGATGACCTGGGCAGCGACCATGATGGACGCTTCGCAGATGACCGGGTTGACCTTGCCGGGCATGATGGACGAGCCCGGCTGGAGGTCGGGGATGGCAATTTCGCCAAGGCCGGTGTTGGGGCCGGAACCCATCCAGCGGAGATCGTTGTTGATCTTCATGAACGAGATGGCGATGTTGCGCAGCTGGCTGGACGCCTCGATCAGGCCGTCGCGGTTGGCCTGCGCCTCAAAGTGGTCGCGGGCTTCGGTCAGCGGCAGGCCGGTGTCCGTTGCCAGCAGCTCGATGACGCGCTCAGGGAAACCGGCAGGGGTGTTGATGCCGGTGCCCACGGCGGTTCCGCCCAGCGGAACCTCGGCAACACGGGGGAGCGAAGCGTTGATGCGCTCGATGCCGTAGCGGACCTGCGCGGCGTAGCCGCCGAACTCCTGGCCCAGGGTCACCGGGGTGGCGTCCATGAGGTGGGTGCGGCCGGACTTGACGACGTCCTTGAACTCAACAGCCTTGCGCTCCAGCGACTCGGCAAGGTAGCCCAGGGCGGGAATGAGGTCGTTGATCAGGGCCGAGGTGGCAGCTACGTGGACCGAGGTGGGGAACACGTCGTTTGAGGACTGCGAGGCGTTGACGTGGTCGTTCGGGTGGACCACCTTGTCGCTGCCGGCGGCCTTCAGCGCGCGGGTAGCCAGTTCGGCCAGTACCTCGTTGGTGTTCATGTTCGAGGAGGTGCCGGAGCCGGTCTGGAAAACGTCGATGGGGAAGTCGCCGTCGTACTTGCCGGCGGCCACCTCATCGGCAGCGTCTGCAATCGCCTTGGCCAGCTCGCCGTCGAGCACGCCCAGTTCTGCGTTGGCCTGGGCGGCAGCCTTCTTGACCCGCGCCAGCGCCTCGATGTGGGTGCGCTCAAGGGTCTTGCCGGAAATGGGGAAGTTCTCCACTGCCCGCTGCGTCTGCGCGCGGTACAGTGCGTTCACGGGGACGCGGACTTCGCCCATCGTGTCATGTTCAATGCGGAACTCTTCAGTGGAAGTCATGGGGCTAGCTTATGGCGATCCGGCGCCCCATCGAAAACCGTTAAGGGAGCTTTGCCGGCGGTCCAGTGGACCGCCGGCACGTGGGTCCTAGAGCTCGCCGATTCCGGAAACAAGGTCGGCGCGGCCCTCTGCCAACCGGTAGGAGAGCCCGATGACCGCGGTGCGGCCGCCCTCGATTGCGTCGGAAATCACACGCGAGCTGTCCGCCAGCCGCTGCGATGTCTGCTTGACGTGCTCCACCACCATGTCGTTGACCTCAGGCTGGTCATTCCGCAGGGATGTCAGGACCGAGGGTGTGATGCGCTCCACGAGGTCGCGGATGAACCCCGCAGGCATGTCGCCGGTCTCAACGGCATCCTTGGTGGCCGTCACGGCACCGCAGCTGTCGTGCCCAAGCACCACGATCAGCGGTACACCCAGCACGCCGACGCTGTACTCCAGGGAGCCCAGGACGGCGTCGTCGATCACCTGGCCGGCGGTGCGGACCACGAAAACGTCGCCGAGGCCGACGTCGAAAATGATCTCTGCGGCGAGCCGTGAATCGGAGCAGCCGAAGATCACCGCGAAGGGGTTCTGTGTCTCCACCAACGATGAGCGGTGGGAGGCATTCTGGTTCGGATGGGAGGACTGGCCTTGTACGAAACGTTCGTTGCCTTCGCGCAGGCGGCGCCAGGCCAGTGCAGGAGTCAGGTTAGTCGTCACGGCCCCACCTTACGGCGTAGGCGCACCCGACGGTGAAACTGTGACGGCGGGGCTGCCTTCAAGGGAGTTGACGACGGCGGCGGCGAGCGTTGCGAATTCGTCCAGTTGCGCGGCGCCGGAGAGGACGATGGTACTGCCCCTGTAGTTGAGCACCATCGACTTTTCACCCTTGCCGGTGTCGCGCAGTTCCCACTCCTTGCCGCCGGCGTTCCGTGAGCCGGTGACGGGGGCGTTTTTGGTCTGCTGGAGGAGCCAGGTGGGGTTGGCGCTCCTGGTCTGCACCAAACTGATGAAGGACGTCTTGGGGGTCACATAGCCAACCTCCCAGGTGGGCACGCCGCTGCCCGTGCCGGCTTCCCACCGGGCGTAGTTGGGGCGGAAGGCATTGCCGGTATCAGGGGCAATGGGTGTGAATCCCGCCACATCCGCCGCGTTGCGTGCCACCGAGGCAACATCGATGTCCGGCCGGTAGCCGTCGCCCTTGGGCTGGGGATTCATGAGGACAACGGGCAGGAACGCCGCGATGCTGAGCACCAGGGCAATGATCATGCCGATCACGGAGGCGTTGGCGCGCTTGGCGGCCGCCACCGGAATGACGGGCTTAACCGGGGTGTCCGCACTGCTGCCGGCGGGGCCGGAACGGCCCTCGGGCTGTGCCTGGCCGGAGCTGGGACTGGTGGCTTCCTGCATGTCATTCACCCCTCTATAGTCGCCCATCCCGGAGCCGGACTTCCATTCGGCCATGTCCCGGGGCGCGAGGGGGCTGCGGTGCACATTGCGCGGTTGCGTCATGGGCCGCCCTCGGCGCGGTGCCGCGACTATGATCGATAGCAGAGGAATCACCGTCCTGCTGCACCGGCGGGCGGGTTCAATGATCGCCACTCGAAGAAGAGGTTCACGTGTCACCAGCGTCCATGACCCAGAAGTACTCCACGATTTCATCGTCCCTTGCGGTGGGCCACGACGAGCCGGACCGCAACCTCGCCCTTGAGCTTGTCCGCGTCACCGAGGCCGCGGCCATTGCCGGCGGCCACTGGGTGGGTTTCGGCGACAAGAACACCGCCGACGGCGCAGCCGTCGACGCCATGCGTTCCTTCCTTCAGACCGTCCACTTCAACGGTGTTGTGGTGATCGGCGAGGGCGAAAAAGACGAAGCCCCCATGCTGTTCAACGGTGAACGCGTCGGCGACGGCACCGGCCCCGAATGCGACGTGGCCGTTGATCCCATCGACGGAACGCGGCTGACTGCACTGGGCATCAACAACGCCCTGGCCGTCCTTGCCGTTGCCGAGCGTGGCTCCATGTTCGATCCCTCTGCCGTGTTCTACATGGAAAAGCTCGTCACCGGTCCCGAGGCCGCGGACATGGTGGACCTGCGCCTGCCGGTCAAGCAGAACCTGCACCTGATCGCCAAGGCCAAGGGCGTGAAGGTTAACCAGCTCAACGTGATGATCCTTGACCGCGACCGCCACAAGCCGCTGGTGGAGGAAATCCGCGAGGCCGGTGCACGCACCAAGTTCATCATGGACGGCGACGTCGCCGGCGCCATTGCCGCGGCCCGCTCCGGCACCGGCGTGGATGCGCTGATGGGCATCGGCGGCACCCCGGAAGGCATCGTGGCCGCCTGCGCCATCAAGTCCCTGGGCGGCGTCATCCAGGGCCGGCTGTGGCCCACCAGCGACGAGGAAAAGCAGAAGGCAATCGACGCCGGCCACGACCTCGACCGCGTGCTTTCCACCAACGACCTGGTCTCCAGCGACAACTGCTACTTCGCCGCCACCGGCATTACCGACGGTGACCTTCTGAAGGGCGTCCGCTACTCCAAGGACAAGGTCCTCACCCAGTCCATCGTCATGCGTTCCAAGTCCGGCACCATCCGTTTCGTCGATGGCGAGCACCGCGCCGACAAGTGGGAAGGCTACGCCCGCAAGAGCTGATCCGCAGCCACTGCAGGATGTCAGGGCCCCGGGGCGCCGCGTGCGCACCGGGGCTTTGCCGTTAATGCCTTGGTATAGGGTTTAAGCCATGATTCCTGCTGTTGTGCCCTGTACTGACCGCGCCCTTTGGGACGAATACGTCGACCGGTTCCAGGGGCATCCGCAACAGCTGTGGGGCTGGGGCGAGACCAAGGCAACGCACGGCTGGTCCGTGGACAGGGTCCTGGTCAAGGCCGGCGAGGAAATCATTGGCTGCGCCCAGTTGCTGGTCCGCAGGCTTCCCGTCCCCTTCCGGGCGCTGGTCTACATTCCGCGCGGTCCCATGTGCTCCGTGGAGAACGCCCAGGTGGTCCTGAACCGGCTGGCCGAGCACGCTGCCCTCCGCCACCGCGGCGTGGCCCTCAGCATCGAACCCGACTGGGACCGCGACTCAGGTTTTGCCGGCGCCGTCGCGGCCGCCGGCTTCCGTGAGTCCGCCAACACCGTGCTCATCCCGCGCACGCTCATCCTGGACCTCACCCGTTCCGACGACGAACTGATGGCGGAGATGTCCAAGTCCACACGTGCGAACATCCGCAAGGCCATGCGAAGCGACGTGGAATTCCGCAAGGTCAAGAACGACTCCGAGCTGGAACAGGTGCTGGCCATTTACCACGACACTGCGGCACGGGCGGGCTTCGGGATCCACGAAGACCAGTACTACCGCGACATCTTCCGCAACCTCGGCGACGCCTCACCGATCATCGCCGCGTTCGACGGCGAGCAGATGCTTGCCTTCACGTGGTTGTCCCGCAGCGGTGCCACCGCGTTCGAGCTCTACGGCGGGGTCTCTGCCGAGGGGCAGAAGCAGCGCGTGAACTACGGCGTGAAGTGGGCGGCCCTGCAGTCCATGCGCGAGGACGGCTGCAGCCGGTACGACTTCAACGGCCTGCTCAACGACGGCATTTCCGACTTCAAGAAGCAGTTCGCCAAACACGAAAACATGCTGCTGGGCACCTGGGACAGGCCGCTGTCGCCGTTCTACCCCGCATACGCCACAGCCATGCCGCTGGCCCGCAAGGGCCTCCAGCAGGGGCGCCGGCTGGTGAAGACCGCAGCCGGCCGTGTCGTGCCCCTGGTCCGGAAGCTGCGGCCGGCCAGCTGACCGCACTATGACAGGAGGGCGACGGCGGCACCCGGGTGGGTGCCGCCGTCGCCCTTTGTTGTTGCCGGCGCGGCCCTGCTAAAGGCCGGTGGTCACCGCGAATGCCAGCGCCGTGCCGTCGCTGCCTGCCGCCCGGTGGACGTTGACCGGAGCTTCCGCAGCGGCGATGAATGCGCTGCCGCCGCGCGACAGCTGCAGGTCCCCCTTGGGGGAGTCAAGGTACACGTCACCTGCCACCACGATGATCACGGCCGGTCCGGCCTGGGCGAGTGGAACGGGACCGGCGTCAGGGCCCAGTTCGATGCGCTGCAGCTGGAATTCCCGGAACGGCGGGCGGAAGATGTCCTGGTCCAGCACCGTCTTTTCGGCGCCCAGCATCGGCACGGCCACGGGATGGAAGTCGATGGTGCGCAGGAGTTCGGGCACATCCACGTGCTTGGGCGTCAGGCCGCCGCGCAGGACGTTGTCCGAGGAAGCCATGACCTCCACGCCCAGCCCGTGCAGGTACGCGTGCACGTTCCCGGCAGGAAGGTAGACCGCCTGGCCCGGCTTCAGTGAGATCCTGTTCAGCAGCAGCGAAATCAGGACGCCGGGATCGCCGGGGTACTTTTCGTTGAGGCTGATGGCGGTACCCAGCTCTGCCTGGTATGGCTCAAGCGGAGCCCCGGACACCAGGGCTGCCACCACCAGGGCCGTTTCCTCTGCCACGTCCGTGCCGCCCGTGATCAGCCGTTCGAAGGCCCGGCGGAGCGCCGCACCCTCATCCGGACCATCGAGGTCGTCAAGAAGGGCCCGGAGCAGCTCCGGCGCCTGTCCGCCGCCATGGAAGGCAGCCGCAACGTGCTGCAAAATCTTCCGGGTCTCCGCAGCCGGCCGGAACCCGCACAGCGCCTCGAAAGGCGTGAGTGCCAGGATCATCTCCGGC
The DNA here is from genome assembly GCF_026723805.1 of Arthrobacter sp. FX8. Classification (NCBI taxonomy): domain Bacteria; kingdom Bacillati; phylum Actinomycetota; class Actinomycetes; order Micrococcales; family Micrococcaceae; genus Arthrobacter; species Arthrobacter sp. FX8. The sequence continues at coordinate 629,449 of NZ_CP113505.1, forward strand.
TTGTGGTTGTCATCCCTGTAGTTCCGGTGGGCGGCATGGGGATCGATCCCGGCCTCGTTTTCGCGCGCAAACCCCTCCCGCGCCTGTTCCAGGCTCGGGTGGACCTGGAGCGAGAGCGGCTGGGCTGCCGCCAGGATCTTGGCCAGGAACGGCAGCCGGGGGCCGAACGCGGAGACGGATTCCGCGCCCAGGAAATGCTCCGGGTCAGAGGAGATGAGGGCATCGAGCGGGCTCCGGGACCCGTCCTCGGGCAGGTGGGCCACCGAGGGAGAGTCAGGGTGTGCCCCGATCCACAGCTCGGCCTCCGGGCGCCCTGACTCGGGACGGCCCAGCAGCGAGGCGATGGCCGTCGTCGAACCCCAGGCGTAGTCCCGGAGGACGTTCTCAATCTCGTACAAAACCGTTCCGTTCCTTATGGGTGGGCAGATGTGTGGCCCTGATGGCTGGGCACTGGGTGTTTGACCCGATGGGGCTGAAGGTTACAGCGGGGCGCACTGTCCGTTGGTCGCCACGAGTTGGCGGATGGCCTCTTCGTCGCCCGCGAGCTTGAGCTGGGTCAGCATCTCCTCGGTGATCGTCTCCCCGTCGGGCGTCGTGGTCACGGGGGTGAAGTCCGACGGCGAGGGCTGCTGGGCGGCATTGCCCGCGGCGGGCAGACTGGCGGGGACGGCCCCGCCCGCCTGGACGTGGCCGGCGCCGGCCTGGGAAACCGTGATCCCGTCGTCGGGAATTCCGGCCGACTGGGCACCCTTGGCGGATGCTGATGCCAGCAGCTGGTCCACGCGCTCGTGGATCTGGTCGAAGTCAGGGTTGGTGGAGAACGAGGGGTCGAAGTCGGGCGGTCCGATGGTGAGCCGCTTGACGTCCTTGCCCTTCGCCTTGATGGCGAGGTCCAGGAAACTGCCCAGCTGGGCGGAGGAGATGTTGGACTCCACCACCTTTGTTCCGGCCCGGGCGATGTCCTCGAACTTGGACAGCAGGGTGGCCGGATCCAGCTGCTTCAACATGGCCTGCTGTACGCACTGCTGGCGCTGAATGCGGGAATAGTCGTCCACGTACTCGCGGGAGCGCCCGTACCAGAGTGCCTGGGCGCCGTTGAGCGTCTGGTCTCCGGCGGGGATCCATCCCAGCGGCATGCCGTGGGTCTTGGTGGCCTCGTCGAAATAGCCGCTCATGGGAACCCAGCCCCCGGCTTTGATCCGGATACCCCCATGGCGTCGATGAGCGTCGAGAAGCCCTCCATGTCAACCAGGACGTAGGCCTGGATCTGCATGCCCAGGGTGCCGGACACGGCCTCCATGGTGGCCTGGGCGCCGGGGTCTGCCACGCCGGGGTAGAGGTCGGCGTGTTCGTTGGTGACCTCGGTATTGATGGCGTTGATCAGGCATTCGTCGCCGCAGTTGTACCCGTCAGGGTAGAGGGCGCGCATGGGGGAGTCGGCGCTGAACTGTGCATTCTGGAAATTCCGGGGGACCGAAATGATGGCGGTCTGCCCCGTCTGGGCGTCCACGCTCAGGATGGAGAGGCTGTCCGGCCGGCGTCCGGTGCGGTCGTCGCCGGCGTCGCCGCCCATCATGAGGAAGTTGTAGCGTCCGTCCACGGGCTCCATGGCCGGGCCGGAGGAAAAGATGTTGCCGATGGCGTTGCGGCCCACGTTCAGCAGGTAGGCGGCGTAGCCCAGAGAGCCGCTTCCCATCACCAGCGCGAGCACCAGGGCGATGCCGACGGCGGGACGCGCCCGCGGAGCCAGCAGGACAGGCCGGATGAGCCGGAGGGTGTTCAGGAAGAGGAAGGCCCAGCCGAGCGCCAGCGCCGCCAGCAGGACCACCAGCGCCATCGACGTGATCGGGTTGGTGAGGATATTGATGACCAGGCTCCGGTTGAGCAGCAGCATGGCCACTGTCAGTACCAGGAGCGCCCACACGCAGAGCGTTACGCGCAGGGCAGTCCGCCCCAGCTTCCGGTCCCCGGCGACGAGTTGCGCGCTGCCCGGTACCAGGAGCGTCAACAGGACCAGCACGAACGCACGCTTGGTACGGACCGCGGGGGAAGCACTGACCGGATAGCGTACCGGGTCCGTCATGGAGGCGCCGGAGCCGGTGTGGAGCACGCTGCTGCTGCTGGCCATGCCCGCCGCCCTAACGGCTGCCCCGGAGAGCGCTTGAGCCGCCGGGGAAGACTTCGCTGACTTTTTGCCGCAGGCTGGCCCCTTGCGGGAGGCGACGGCGTTGAGGTCGGCGGCGAAATCCAGGAGGTCCGCCCGCAATGAAGAGGCAAGCTCATCTGTGCCGGAGGCCAGCATCCGTACGGCCAGGAGCCCGGCGTTCCGCGCCCCTGCGATGGATACCGTGGCAACCGGCACGCCGGCCGGCATCTGGACGATGGACAGCAGGGAGTCCATTCCGTCAAGGGTCTTCAGGGGAACGGGAACGCCGATCACGGGCAGCGGCGTGACGCTGGCGAGCATGCCCGGCAGGTGGGCGGCGCCGCCTGCGCCGGCAATGATGACCCGCAGGCCGCGTTCGTGGGCGGTCTGGCCGTACCGGATCATCTCGGTGGGCATCCGGTGGGCCGATACGACGTCCGCTTCAAAGGGGATGCCGAACTCGGCCAGGGCGTCGGCCGCAGCCTCCATGACGGGCCAGTCCGAGTCGGAGCCCATGACCAGCCCCACCAGGGGACCAGCGCCGGAACCGGCGGCTGTGGTTGCTTCGGCGCTCATGCATTCTCCTCGAATATTGCGGAAGGTTCTTCGGTGCCAACCCGTCCATCACGGATGATGCCTGCCACGGCCGTGGCCCGCCGGCGCACCGCGTCGACTTCCGCGGTTGACGATCCCAGCAGGTTGACGTGGCCGATCTTACGTCCGGGCCGCACTGATTTGCCGTAGCAGTGGATTTTGGCGGCCGGCTCGGCGGCAAGAGCCATGGGGTAGGCGGAGTACAGGTCCTGGTTGTCCCCGCCCAGGAAGTTCTTCATGACCGCGACGGGCGCCAGCGCATCGGTGGCGCCCAGGGGCAGGTTCAGGACGGCGCGAAGATGTTGTTCGAACTGGCTGGTAATTGAACCGTCCTGGGTCCAGTGGCCGGTGTTGTGCGGACGCATGGCCAGCTCGTTGATAAGGAATCCGGCGCCGCTGCCCGGTGTTTCGAAGAGTTCCACGGCAAGGACGCCGGTCACATCCAACTCGGCGGCGATGCGCAGGGCGGCGTCCTCCGCGGCGGCAGCAACCTCCAGCGGAATGTCCAGCGCGGGAGCAATCACCTCGTCGCAGACACCGTCCACCTGGATGGTGTGGACCACCGGCCAGGCCCGTGCCTCGCCGTCGGGCGTGCGTGCCACGAGGGCGGAGAGCTCGCGGGTGAACTCGACTTTCGCCTCTGCCAGCAGGGGACTCATGGCGGCAAACCAGTCCGCGGCTTCAGCGGCCTCGTCTGCTGAGCCCACGATCCGGACCCCCTTGCCGTCGTAGCCGCCCCGTGGGGTCTTCAACACGACAGGCCAACCGGTTTGGTCGCCGAAGCGGACCAGCGCGTCCACGTCCGCGACCGACGCCCAAGCCGGGTTAGGCAGTTCCAGCCGGTCGATGGCGGCACGCATGACCAGTTTGTCCTGGGCATGGACCAGGGCGTCCGGTCCGGGCTGGACGTTGACTCCGGCCTCCAGGAGGGCTCGAAGGTGGTCCGTCGGCACGTGCTCGTGGTCGAACGTCATCACGTCCAGGCCCTTGGAAAATTCCAGGAGCGTCTGCAGGTCCTTGTAATCGCCCACCGGCGTGGCCGGTACGGCCGACACTGCGGAAACGTCGTCGCCCTCGGCCAGGACGCGGAGTTCAAAGCCGAGTGCGGTAGCGGCAGGGGCCATCATTCGCGCGAGCTGGCCGCCGCCAACCACGCCTATCACTGGGAAAGTCACATCTGCCAGCCTACCGAAGAGGGGCCCGATCCCGCTTTTCCCGCCCGGCGGGGGACGCAGATTTTACGCCGCTGGGCTACCCGGTCTGCTGGCCGGCAACACATGCTCAAGGCTTTGGGGGCTAAAATGGGCATTTGGCCGTGTGGCCCACAGTTCGGACGGCCATGGAGGGTCATGTTTAGCGCACTTTCAGATCGTATCCGGGGACTCGCCTCACTCTTCTGGCGCGAGGTGGCCAAATTTGGTGCGGTGGGCGGTGTGGCGTTCGTCATCGACAACGGACTGACGTATTACCTGATGCACGGTCCCATGTCGGACAGCGAGGCGAAGGCCCGCTTTGTGGGTGCCACTGTCGCTACCGTCTTCTCATGGGTGGCGAACCGTTTCTGGACGTTCCGTCACCGCCGCCAGGCCAACATCCTCCGCGAATTTGTCATGTTCGCCATCATCAATGGCATTGGCATCGGTATCTCCACCGGATTCACGGCACTGGCCAAATACTGGATGGGCATCGACGACAAGAACCTGCTGTTCCTGGCGGGTGTGGCCGGCATCCTGGTCGCCACGGTGGTCCGCTTCTTCGCGTACCGCTTCCTGGTGTTCAACGAGGAACTGGACCAGGAGCCGGAGTTCTCCCACGACCACGAGATCATCGAAGCCCACCCGCACAGGGAGCACGCACATGCCGCTGAACGCCCGGCTCCCACCCCGGCCGACGGCGGTCCGCAGGCCTAGGCTGTGCAACCTGATTAACTGCCGTGGATCCGTTCGTCAGCGAGCAGTTTGTCGGTAAGCGCCACGTCAGGATGGGTCAGCACCACGGAGCCGCCCTGCTGCCAGGCCCCCAGCGCGTTGGCCAACGCGGATTCCAGTCCCTGGTCTGCAGCAACATGCACCCTGGCTCCTTCCGAGTGCGGCAGGGCGAAACTGCTGGTCAGTTCGCTGTGCAGGATGGTGCGCCCATCGTGCGTCCGCAGCGCGCAGGCTGAGGGATCCGGGTCGGCGTGCGGCATGAACACATCCCCGTGGGACCGCACCTCCGCGGCGTAGTCAAGGCAGCCGGCGGGAAGCTCCCCGGTCCAGCGCATGGCCAGGGCGGGTAGCGCAACTGCAATAACGGCGTCGTCCTGTTCCCCGGCGCCGGCGGGATCGTCCGTGGCCAGGAAATCTGCCGGGCCGCCGTCGAGCACGGTTTCCAGTCCAAGCTGCCACCCGGCCAGGGCCCAGACCAAAGCCTTCCAATGGGCCGGCAGCGCGAGCCGCAGGCGCATACCCGGCTCCGCATCCAGCTCGTCCTGCAACAGGTTGCTGGTCTTGGCCACCCAGTTGTCCAGGACCCGTCCCGACAGTTCCACCCGTTCCGAGTCGGGCCCGTACCAGGTCAGGCGGGGTGCCGTGGAATTTCCGGAGCGAAGGGTACCCATCAGGTCTATGGCGGGGATTGTCGTCATGGCTTCATCCTGCCACCTTCCCGGGTCTCCCGGCGGTGCCCATTTCCTGGCGGCAGTTTCCTGCCGGCTCCCAGGGTGATAATAATCACACACACTGCTAAGCGTGCTTGCTATTTCGGCGGGGACCGGGTATTTTCCCCGCGGATCCGGAGAATTTGCGGTCTGTTTGGCCCTTGTCGGCACCCCGCGGCATCCGCCACGCCCGGGTGAATGGAAATCCCGGGCGTGGCGTGCGCAAACTTCCCAGGTTGGACTGTCTATTATCCCGGCAACGGCTTGACTCGCCCTAGTTACACACGTGTAATTAGGTAACTAAAGCAATTGCGTAAATACCGGCACACAACCGAGTGTCCACGTATCCAGGCAGTGGCTGAAACATCAGGAGGGTCGCCGTGGGGCAAGCAGAGCGTATCCAGGAAGATGCCGTCGTGGCCGGTCAGGCAACGGCAAAATACCGTGCGCGGGGGGTGCCGAGTGATTGGTATGTTGACCCCGCCGATCCTGATGCCGCAGAGCGGTACAACAGGAATTCCGGCAGCATCCTCGAGGACCAGGCCACCGCGTTCCTTGCGGCACACGAGGCCCTCCTTGACGGCGGCGCCGAGCCGGAAGACGACCTGGATCCGCCCATGGAGCTGGCAGCGCCCGGTACCGCCCAGCCGGTATGGATTGGACTTCCGCTCCAGCAGGACTTCGACGACGAGGGCGAACTTGGCTGGCAGACGGACGCATTGTGCGCCCAGACGGATCCGGAAGCATTCTTCCCGGAAAAGGGCGGCTCCACCCGCGATGCCAAGAAGGTCTGTGGTGCCTGCAACGTCAGGTCCCAGTGCCTGGAGTATGCGCTGGCCAATGACGAACGGTTCGGCATCTGGGGAGGCCTTTCCGAGCGTGAGCGCCGGCGGCTAAGGAAGCGAGCAATCTAATTCTTCAGGATGTCCATGTCACTGCCGTTGTGGTCGCCCACAACGGCAGTGCCTATCTGCCCAGAACCCTTTCGGCCCTGGCGGCCCAGACCAGGCCCGTGGACCGCGCCATTGGCGTGGACACCGGATCCCGCGACGACTCGCACAGCCTCCTTCAGGAAGCCTTGGGGGAGGCCGCCACTGTCAGCCACCCCCGGGGCAAGGGCGGTATGGGCGCCGCCGTCTCCGCCGCGCTTGGCGCGCTGGCGCCCTTCGAGGCAACTGTCGACGGTCCGGGTACGGAGTGGGTCTGGCTGTTGCACGACGACGCCGCGCCCGCCCCAGAGGCCTTGGCTGAACTCCTGGGCGCCGTGGAGCGTGCGCCTTCAGTGACTGTTGCCGGCTGCAAACAGCTGGACTGGCATTCGCCGCGGAAGTTGATGGATGTGGGTTTGTCCACCAGCCGGTGGGCGGAGCGGCTTACCCTGATCGACGCTGACGAAATGGACCAGGGCCAGTACGACGGCCGCACTGATACCTTCGCCGTCAACTCCGCAGGCATGCTTGTCCGGCGGGACATCTGGGAACACCTGGGCGGTTTCGATCCCGCCCTGCCCGGCAGCGGCGATGACGTCGACTTCTGCTGGCGTAACCGGCTGGCAGGCCACCGCGTCGTGGTGGTCCCCGCAGCCCGCATGTTCCATGTGGCGCACCGCCCGCACGCCCTTGGAAACCCGTCCGCAGCCCGGAAAGCGCAGGTCCACCTGCGCCTGAAGCACAGCCCGCTCTGGATGGTGCCCCTCCACGGCATCGGTGCACTGCTGGGCAGCCTCTTCAAACTTGTCCTGAGCGTTGTGGTCAAGGATCCCGGCCACGGCATTTCCCAACTCCTTGCCACTTGCGCTGCCCTTGGCCGGCCCGGGGCCGTGGCGAGGGCCCGGCGGACAGCCAAACGCACACGGCGCATCCGCCGGTCCGTGATCCGCAAGCTCCAAACGCCCCGACGCGAGGTGTGGAGCCACCGCAGGTCGTTGATGGAGGCCCTGGGATCCGACGGGTCGGGCGCAGACCACCTCGTGCAGGATCCGCTCGCGCACCAGCCAACCGGCGATGCCGCGGACGATTTCGCCGCCCTGGCCACCAGCAAACGCGGATGGGTGGGTAACGGCGCCCTGGCTGCCGTCATTATTGCGGCGGTCGCCTCGCTCCTGGCCCTGGCGGGGCTGTTCCGCGCGGGGGCCGTAACCGGGGGCGCCCTGATTCCTGTCTCCGCCCAATTGGGCGATATCTGGCACCATGCCTCGAGCTGGTGGATCAGCCTGGGGGCGGGACTCCCGGGGCACGGCGATCCCTTTGACTACGTGCTCTGGATCATCGGCGTCCTCGGCGGAGGTGACGCCAACCCCGCCATGGCGTGGCTGCTCCTGCTCGGGGCCCCGCTGTCCGGACTCACCGCGTGGTTCGCCGCGGGCGGGGTCACAGTGCGCCGCCGGCTCAGGTTCGTGGCGGCCATCTTTTGGGCTGCTGCTCCAGCACTCCTGGTGGCACTGAACCAGGGCCGCGCCGGTGCGTTGATCGCGCACATCATGCTGCCGCTGGTGGTCCTGGGCCTGCTGCGCGCTACCGGCTCGGCGGTAGGCCACGGCCGTTTCAACCCCGCGTCAGCCCTTGACGACCGGCCGGCCGAACTGCCGCCGGCCAAGGCGGGCATCAACGGGGTGCCCTCATGGACGGCCGCCGCAGCTGCCGGCCTTGCGCTGGCGGTCACAACGGCGTCGGCGCCCTCTTTGCTTGTCCCTGCGGCCGCGGTCATCGTGCTCTGCGGGGTCCTGCTGGGACGGCGCGGGCGGACAGTGTGGTGGGCGCTGTTGCCCAGTGCGGCCTTGTTTGTCCCCTTCGCGTTGTCGACGCTTGACCGGCCGAGGGCACTCCTGGCCGACCCCGGACTCCCGCTGGGATTCGACGCTGCCCCACTCTGGCAGCAGATCCTGGGCCAGCCCCTGTCATTCGACCCTGCTGGCGGCATACAGGGGCTGGCGGCCTTCGCGGGCGGACCGATGCCGTGGGCCCTGCTGCTGGCACTGCTGGTCGCCGTGCCCGTGCTGGTCCTTGCCGTAGTGGGTCTCCTGGGCCCCGGGCGGCGTGCCGGGACTGCCAGATGGTTCTGGGTTGCCGCGGTGATCTTCCTTGCCAGTGGATGGCTGGCCAGCCACGTTGCCACGGGCCTGAACGAGGACGTCCTAGTAACGCCCTTCACCGGACCGGCAGTGTCTGCCGCGTCCTTTGCCCTCCTCGCGGCAGCCCTCCTCGGAGCCGAGCAGTTGCTGTCCGCTGCGGCACGGGCTTCCGGTACCGGGGCCAAGACCCGGACTGCGACACGCGCCGGCCTGGCACTGGGCCTGGTGGTACTGCTGGCAGGACCGTTGGCCGGAATGGCCGCCTGGTCCGCGCAAAACCTGCTGCGCCCGGCCGGAGCAACGGCCGCGCCTTCAGTGGCCACGCTGGGAGATGCCACCAGCCCAGCCCCTCCCGGGGCCGGGGGAGCCCTGGGCGCGCCGCGGCTGGTGGAAGCCACTGCCGGACGGTCCCTTCCCGCCACCGCCATTGACAGGGGGATCGGACCCGAGCAGACACGAACCCTCCTGCTCCGTACCGGCGACGACGGTACCTTCAATGCATCCCTGATGCGCGGGAGCGGCACCACCCTGGACAGCTTGTCTGCCATCGCCTCCGCACGGAACATCATTGGCGCTCCCGGCGCGGAAGAGGTACGTGGCGACGACGACGTCACCGCTGCTCTTCGACGCGTTGCAGCCACCCTGGTTGCCGGGCAGGGCGTGGACCCGCGGACGGACCTGGAACAACTCGGTGTCGGATTCGTGGTGCTCCGCTCCGCGGACACCGCAGCCCAGCTGACCGCCAGCCGGATGGATGCAGTTCCCGGCCTGGTGGCCGTGGGACAGACCGACGTTGGCTGGCTGTGGCGCATCAGCCCGCTGAACCAGCCGGTCATCCAGGCCGCCGATGTTGCCCACCGTGTCCGCATTGTCGATCCCCGCGGCGCGGCCACGGCGCTGGTGGCATCCGGAACTGATGAGGTCGACGCCGCAGTCCCGGCAGGTGCCGAAGGCCGTTTGGTGGTGCTTGCCGAACGCGCTGATCCCGGGTGGACTGCCTGGCTCGATGGGCGGAAGCTGACCTCCACCACCTCAGGCTGGTCCCAGGCGTTTACCCTTCCGGCATCGGGAGGCCGGCTTACCGTCCGGTACGAAAACCCGTGGTCCTTCTGGACTGCCGCCGCCCAGATCACGGTGATCGGACTGACAGTCATCCTTGCCATCCCCATGCCGGCCCGACGGCCGCGGACCGGCCTCTCCCGTGACGAGGGCTCCTTGCGTAAGGAACACCAACATGCATGACCACACCCCACCGGCCACGGCGCAGTCCGATGCCGGAACGCAGCCCGCAACCAAGCAGCCGGCCGCAGGCGAAAAGCCGGCCCCGGAGCGGACCGGGACCGGGACAGGCAGGAAGGCATCCGGCCGCGGCGCTACCCGGCTGCCCGGCGCCAAGGGCCGCGCAGCATCCGCGGCCGGAGTGGCGGCAGGCGTCCTCATCCTTGCCGGCACCGGTGCCGTGGTGGCCGCGGGGTCATTGACGCCGCATCCGGAAACCAGCCGGACTGTGCCGGCCGCGGAAGCCGCTGTTCCCGCAGGAGCCAGCGTCGGAGTCTGCCCCGGGCCTGCGCGGCTGCTGGAAGGCACCGACGCGGGCACTGACGCCCAGTTCCGGCCCGAGTCAGCCACGGCCGCAACCAGGGTCAGCGCCGCTGTGCTTGGCGCGGGCGGCGTGCTGCCGGGGAGCCGGCTGTCAGGACTGGACGGAACGGCCGCCGTCGAAATCGCCAAGGACCCCGGCGCGGCGCCCACTGCCGGCACTCCCCAGGAGCTCCTTGCCGGAGTAGTTGCCGACCGCGCGGTGGACCAGGTCAATGTCCTCAGTGCCAACGCCCTGGCAAACCAGAACGCATCGGCTGCGGGTGCCATGAAGTACACCGCCAGCGACGGCGACCTCCAGGGCAGTGCCGCGGCGACGTGCGCGCAACCCTCCAACGACCAGTGGCTTGCAGGTGCCGCCACCACGCTTGGCCGCACCTCCGTGCTGGCGCTGACCAACGCCTCCAGCACTCCTGCCACTGTGAGCCTGGAGCTGTTCGGGGCGGGCGGTCAGATCCAGGCTCCGGGCAGCCGCGGACTGCTGGTTGCCCCCGGCACCACGCGCAGCGTAGTCCTCGCAGGGCTGGCGCCCAACGAGTCCCAGCTCAGCGTGCATGTCCGCAGCGCCGGTGGCCCGGTTGCCGCGTCAATCCAGCAAAGTGTCCTGCGCGGCCTTGCCCCGGGCGGCGTGGATTTCATTAGCCCGGGGGCTGCGCCCGCAGTCCGCCAGGTAATGACGGGGGTGGACATCCAGGATCCGGCCGGTGTCGCTGCACTGACCGGGCAGCCGGGGTACCGGGACGCGGGCCCCGCCCTGGAGCTGACCGTGCCCGGCGCTTCCGACGCCGTGGTGGAGATCAAGCTGTACGGTCGGGACGGCCAACATGCGCTTCCCTCCGGCGGTGTTATCACCGCGAAAGCCGGGTCAACCACGGAAGTATCCCTGGCCGGGGTTCCTGCCGGCCAGTACACCGTCGCGGCCTCATCCGACGTGTCCTTCGTTGCGGCAGCACGCATGGGCCGCGGCCTCCAGGCGGGGCAGCCCCTGGACGTGGCATGGGCGGCGTCCGCCGTGCGGCTCGGCAGCCAGCACGTGGTTCCCGTTCCCAAGGGAGGACTTCGCCAGCTGGTTTTCGGCGCCCTGGACGCCCGGGCCACCATCACTTACGCACCCATCACGGCTGATGGAAAGGTGCGGCCGGCGGCCACGGCGGACATTGCCGGGGGACAACCGCCTCCATCAGCATTCCGGCACAGGCCGACGGGGCCGACGTCGTGGGCTATGTCGTGTCCGCGTCAGGCGGCGCAGCCTATGGAGCGGTGCTCGTGGGACAGGACGGCCGGAACGATGTTTCCTCCCTGGCTTTCCTGGCTGCTGCGGCCGGGCGGGAAACAGTCCCGGTCACGCTGGGCTACTAAAGGTTCCCGGCTGCCGTTATCAATAGCGGCGGCGGTACACGGGATCCAAGGTCTCCGGAGCCACGCCGAGCATCTCGGCCGTGTGTTCCACCACCACATCGTGGACCAGGTCCTGGAGCTCATCCACGCTGGAGCAGGCCTGCTCCACAACCCGCCGATACACCGTAATCATGGGCCCGTCATCACCGGAAGCGGGTGTGTAGGAACCCATCGGCGGCGTGACGGCATGGGCGGCCAGCTGCTCAAGGTCCGGCGGGATCTCGTCCACACCAAAGCGCACGCCGTCCAGTGTTTTGCCCCAAATATCGTGCAGCCGCTGGGCTGAATCCAGCACCATGTCGTCAAAGCGGTCGGCACGCGTCCGGTATCCGGGGTGCGTGGGCAGCATCACCTCACCGCGAAGGCCACGCCCGTGGCGGTTCCGGCGCCGCCTGAAGAAGCTCCTGCCGGCAGTCTCCACGCCCGTTGCCGTGCTGGCATCCGGGTCAGCCAACCGGACCGAAAAGCCTGATTCATGGTTCGATGACTGCATACATCGACTCTAAACCCGGGGGAGGATTTACGCGATACATCCCTGTGGCTGCGGAGACGCGTCGGCCCGTGCGCCAATGCGCGGTTTTTGCGCAGCCAAGGGGTAGTCTGTGATGTCGTGGGAGCTATCCGTCAGTGTTCAAGGTCAGCCTGCCGCCAGTCGGCGGTAGCCACCCTGACGTACGTGTATGCAGACTCCACCGCAGTCCTGGGTCCGCTGGCCACGTATGCGGAGCCGCACTGCTACGACCTCTGCGAGCAACACGCTGACTCGTTGACCGTTCCCCGCGGCTGGGAAGTGCTGCGCCTGGCCATGCCGTCGACCCCCCAGCAGCCAGGGCCGGATGACCTTTTGGCGCTCGCCAACGCCGTACGGGACGCCGCTGCCCTCCCCCGGAAGCCCAGCCAAGCGCCCAGCGCGGCCACCATTCCGCCCTTGAAGCTCCTGCGGGCGCCGAAGGGGTACGCCGGGGGCACCTGCGGGTCCTCCGGGAACCTTCCTGACCTCCATCTGGCGGTACGCTGGAAGCTGCACATCTTTCCGCTACCGGCGCGAGCGCGCCCGCCAGGGAGCATGAACAAATGCCTAAGATCAGTCCCGAGCTGTTGTCCGTCCTGCGTTGCCCCGTGACCGGCTCGCCGCTGGTCCAGGAGGGCGAGGAACTGGTGGCCACTGCCGCCGGGGATACGGGGATCAGGAACCGGTACGCCATCGAAGACGGGATCCCGCTGCTGCTGCCTCCGGAACTGCTGGCTGCAGCAGCATCGGCAGGTTCGGACCAGCACGATCACGCCGCGGCAGGGCTCTAGTTCACCTGTATCCGCCCGCACAGAAACAGCAGAACGGGGACTGGACCAGGACCCGGACCAAGCAAAGGACCACCCATGACTTTTGACTACAAAGTTGCCGACATCTCCCTGGCGGAAGCCGGCCGCCACCAGATCCGCCTGGCGGAGCACGAAATGCCCGGCCTGATGTCCCTCCGCGAGGAGTTCGGCCCCGCCCAGCCGCTCAAGGGTGCCCGGATCGCCGGTTCCCTGCACATGACGGTGCAGACCGCGGTGCTGATCGAGACCCTTACCGCGCTGGGCGCCGAGGTCCGCTGGGCCTCCTGCAACATCTTCTCCACCCAGGACGAGGCCGCCGCGGCCGTGGTGGTGGGCAAGGGTACCGTTGAGGACCCCAAGGGAATACCCGTGTTCGCCTGGAAGGGCGAGACCCTTGAGGAATACTGGTGGACCGCCGAGCAGATCCTCACCTGGCCCGGCGCCGACTCCAACCCCGAGCTGGGTCCGAACATGATCCTGGACGACGGCGGCGACGCCACCATGCTGGTCCACAAGGGTGTCGAGTTCGAGGCCATCGGCAACGTGCCGTCCGCCGATGCCGAGGATTCCGAGGAATACGGCATCTTCCTGGACGTGCTGCGCCGCTCGCTTGCCGCGGACCCGCAGAAGTGGACCCGAACGGCAGCCACGATCAGGGGCGTCAGCGAGGAGACCACTACCGGTGTCCACCGCCTCTACCAACTGGCTGACCAGGGCAAGCTGCTCTTCCCGGCCATCAACGTCAACGACTCCGTCACCAAGAGCAAGTTCGACAACAAGTACGGCATCCGCCACTCGCTGCCCGACGGCATCAACCGGGCCACGGATGTGCTCATGGGCGGAAAGGTCGCTGTCGTCTGCGGTTACGGCGACGTGGGCAAGGGCGCGGCCGAGGCGCTGCGCGGCCAGGGTTCACGCGTCATTGTCACCGAGATCGACCCCATCTGCGCGCTGCAGGCGGCCATGGACGGCTACCAGGTGGCCAAGCTGGAATCCGTCCTGGCCCAGGGCGACATCTTCATTACCACCACGGGCAACAAAGACGTCATCATGGCCGAGCACATGACCGGCATGAAGAACAAGGCCATTGTGGGCAACATCGGCCACTTCGACAACGAAATCGACATCGCCGGCCTGGCCCGCATCCCCGGCGTCAAAAAGGTCGAAATCAAGCCCCAGGTCCACGAATGGGTCTTTGAGGAAGGCACGGCGGCGGAGCGCTCCATTATCGTCCTGTCCGAGGGCCGCCTGCTCAACCTTGGCAACGCAACCGGCCATCCGTCTTTCGTGATGAGCAACTCGTTCGCAAACCAAACCATTGCGCAGATCGAGCTGTGGACCAAGCGGGACCAGCACGAGTATGAGAACAAGGTCTACGTGCTGCCCAAGGTCCTGGACGAAAAGGTGGCCCGGCTGCACCTGGACGCCCTGGGCGTTGAACTTACGGAACTGACCAAGGACCAGGCGGAATACCTGGACATCGACGTCGCCGGTCCGTACAAGCCCGAGCACTATCGTTACTGAGACGTAAGGGCCCGGGCGCCATCGAGCGCCCGGGCCGTTATTTTCTGCACCTAGGATCGAAACATGGAGCCTGATGTAAAGCCCCGCCGGCGGGGGACTGCCAAGAAAATCCTTGCCGTGGCAGCCGTGTGTGTCCTGGCTGCCCTGGGCGGGGTTTTCGCCGCCGTCGCCCCGGCCTTGCCGGCGGCCCGCTTGAATCCGAAGCAGGCTCCGCACTGCGGACATCGCCGGGCATCGCTTCCCCCGTTGTTCCGCCCGTGACTTTCGACGCGGCGCCGGCCAACGGTGCAAAGCAGGTGAACCCTGCGGCCCCGGTGTCCCTGAAAGTGGGCAACGGGACCATCCAGCGCGTCACGCTCGCCAGTACGGCGGGGAAGACCATTGATGGCAGCATCGATGCCAGTGGGACGGCGTGGTCCGCCACCGGGCCCCTGGAATTCAACACCGAGTACAGCTACACCTACGTGGTCAAGGACGCCGCCGGACGCGAGACCAGCACCACGCAGTCCTTCAACACGGTGACAAGCTCCCACGAGGCCGACGCCGCCGTCTACCCGCTGAACGGCATGAAGGTGGGCGTGGGGCAGCCCCTGCAGATCATCTTCAGCGAACCCGTGACCAACCGCGCCGCCGTGGAAAAGGCCATCAAGATCACCACGACGGCGGGACAGGCCGGAGCATTCCATTGGTACAGCGACACCATGGTCCGGTACCGCCCGGAGAACTTCTGGGCAGCGAACTCCACCGTCACCATGGACATGCAGCTCTTCGGGGTTGACCTGGGCAACGGCCAAATCGCGAACTTCAACAAAAAGGTGAATGTCTCGATCGGAGACAAGAAGGTGGCCGTTGCCGATGCCACCGCGCATACCTTCACGCTCAGCGTCAACGACCAGCCCGTCAAGACCCTGCCCGTCAGCATGGGGGATAAGCGCTTCCCCTCGGCAAAGGGATACGCAGTGCTTATGGAGAAGAACCGCTTTGACCACTTCAGGGCGGCAAGCATCGGGCTGAAGCCCGACGATCCTGCCTACTACGGTGAGGCCGACGTCGAATACACCATCCGTCTCACCCTGAGCGGCGCCTACATCCACCAGGCCCTTGAATCGGCCTTTCCATACATCGGGAACGCCAACGTGTCCCACGGGTGCATCGGCTTCCTGCCCGACGGGGCGGCGTGGGTGTTCGACAACATGGGAACCGGCGACGTGGTCCAGATCATCAACACCGAGGGTGACTACGCGGCAAATACCGACGGGTTCGGCGACTGGAATATCCCGTGGAGCGAATACGACAACTAGGTCAGGTGGAGAACGGCAGACGCTGCAGCCGTTCCCCGATCTCCGTGTTCCGCCGGTGTGACAGCGACAGCCTGGTGAACTCCCTCTGCCGCCGTTCAGCCACGACGGCGGCCAGATAGTCATCGGCGCCCGTGCCCGGAGGCGGGGGCGGAGCCACGTGTGCGGACAGTTCAGCGGCGATGGCCTGCGCCATGCCCGCCCCGGACAGCGGTGCCATCCGGCCGGCCTGGCGGATAAACTGGGCGGCCCTGCGGGCTGTGGCATCCGGAATATGGCCAATATCCGCCGCTGCAGCCCACGACTGCAGATGGGGTGGAACAAAGACCCGGAGGGCCTGGTCCGCAGGTACCCGGCTGCGGACAGCATAGGTGCCTGCGAGCAAATCGCCGAGCCGCCTGGACTTGTCGTTGAAGAGCGCCACGGCGAGGGCAAGGCCGCCGAACGTCAGATAGATCTCAAGGAACCCGGTCAGGCCGCGGATCACCGCATGCCGGAACCGGATGGCGCCGCCGTCCTCACGGACCACCCGCAGGCCCGTGGCCAGCTTCCCCAGCGACCGGCCCCGGCTCAGGGTCTCGACGGCCACGGGCACCACCACCAGGCAGAACACGACGGCGGCCAGGCCCAGGGCCCGCGCGGCTGCCCCGTCGAGGTCCGCGCCTGCGGCCGACAGGCCAATCATGACCAGCACCAGCAGGACTACGTGGACGATTGCGTCGATAAACAGGCCCAGGGCCCGGGCGGCGAAGCTCGCCGGCCGGAGCTCCAGCACCACTGCCTCGCCGGTGATTATCGGGCTCACACTGCATCCCTGCCCTTCGCATCTGGTGGTTCGAACGATCACATGGTGCAGACGGTCAAATTCTAATGCCGGGCGCTAGGCTGTAGCCGTGGACATGGATGCCTTCGCCGCCGTCAATGCGGACAAGTGGGCGCGCCTGCGTAAGCTTGCCGGCAAGGGCAGGCTCACCGGAGCCGAAGCCGACGAATTGCTGGCGCTGTACCAGTCCACGTCCGGCCACCTGTCGCTGGTCCGTTCCATGGCGCCGGAAAGCGGACTCTCCGCGTCCCTCTCGGCCACGCTGGCCCAGGCACGGACCCGCTTCACCGGCGCCCGCTCGAATGCCTTGGCTGACCTTGCACGGTTCTTCGTCGTGGCCCTGCCGGCGGCCCTGTACCGGCTGACCTGGCTGACCCTGGCCTGCGGCACCGCTTTCGTTCTCATCGCTGCCGCGTACGCCATCTGGATCGGGACGTCCCCCGAAGCCCTCCGGGCCGTGGCCTCGGAAGCCGCTGCCGCCCAGTACGTGAACGAGGACTTCGTCAAGTACTACTCGGAGAACCCGGCAGCGTCCTTTGCCGGTGCCGTCTGGACCAACAATGCCTGGATCAGCGCACAGGCCGTGGCCCTGGGGATCACCGGTGTGTGGGTGCCAATGATCCTGTTCAGCAATGCCCAGGGAGTGGGCATTGCAGCGGGCATCTTCGCGTCTGCCGGCAAGTCCGACGTCTTCTTCAGCTACATCCTGCCGCACGGGCTCATGGAGCTCACCGCCGTCTTCGTTGCCTCCGCAGCGGGCCTTCGGGTCTTCTGGGCAATGGTCGCACCCGGACCACGGACCAGGGGCCGCGCCGTCGCGGAAGAGGGCAGGTCACTGATTACGGTGGCCCTGGGGCTCGTGGTGGTGCTGTTCGTCTCAGGCCTGGTGGAAGGGTTCGTCACCCCCAGTCCGCTGCCGGCCTGGGCCAGGATCGGAATCGGGGCGGCGGTTCTCAGCGCGTATTGGGTCTACGTCCTGGTGTGGGGCAGGCGCGCCTGCCTTGCAGGGGAGCGCGGCGACCTCCGCCGCGAGGATGCCGGCTACACGGAAATCGCTGCCTGAATCGTTGTAATCCTGCCGGGGTGGTTCCTCGCCCGGCGGAACTTCCGGACGGTAGGCTCGACTGCAGAATGAATCGCACCGGCTGACTGGGACCGGTGCGGAACCCAACGGAAGTGACGCTGCTGTGAATGACGAGACACCGGCCCGCGCCAAAAGCGCCACGCCGCAGCCGGAGCCGTTCCTGGACACGTCCGGGGACTCCGACGAGCCCGCATTTTCCTGGCTGACGCCCGCTGCCGGGGACAAACCGGCCGGGAACGAACCGGCCGGGGACAAACCTGCCGCTGGCAAGCCAGGCGGAGAAAAGCCAGCCGGCGACAAGCCCGGCATCAATAGGACCGGCCCCGACGAGCCCGGCGGACACGCTGGCCGGAACCAGGCAACGGCAGGAAGCAAGGCCGCCCAGCCAGGAAGCCGGGCCGACCGCAAGGCCGCGGAAGCCGCCGTCGGATCCTCCGCCAACGGCTCCTCCACCGCCGGAGCCCCAGCCGCCGCAGCTGCCGCCTCCCGCATGCCCGCGGAGCACACTTCCACTGCGGGCTCCGCCGCGGCCGGGCCCGGCACCGGTTCGCCGGTCTTCAAGGAACCCCTTCCCACGTCAGCACTGCACGTCCGTCCCCCCGAGGAGGAAGTGGAGCGCCGCAACGCCCAGCGCGAAAGCGCCGCGAACGCCAAACCCGTGGCACCGCGTGTCATGCAGGTTTTGCTGGCCATCATCTACCCGGTAATCCTGCTGATCCTGGCCGTCCGGGCGGTGACCAGCCCGCTTTTTCTCTGGGTGGAGTACAACCGTCCCGGGTTCCCCGGTGACGGGTACGGCTTCAATACCGACGACAGAATGACGTACGGCTCCTATGCGGTGGACTACCTGAGCAACTGGGCGGGCCCCAGGTACCTGGGCGATCTGGTGCACCGCGGCGGCGAAAAGCTCTTCAAGGACGGCGAAGTCAGCCACATGGCCGACGTCAAGGTTGTCATCCTGTCCACCTTTGGTGCCGGTGCACTGCTGCTCCTCCTGGCGCTGACCGCCATCCTGTACCTGCGCAAACGCAGCACCGGCGGGATCCGGCGCGGCCTCTTCGCCGGTTCCATCATCACGCTGGCACTGATCCTGGGCCTCGGCACGCTGGCGGCCCTGGGCTGGCAGCAGTTCTTCACCGAATTCCACCGGGTCTTCTTCGCCGCCGGGTCCTGGACCTTCAGCCTGGATGACACCCTGATCCGGCTGTTCCCCAGCCAGTTCTGGATCGACGCCGGCATCGCCATCGCGGGCCTGGTGCTCCTGGCATCCATTGTGACGATGGTCCTCACCTGGCCCACTCGACGCCGCCGCGGTATTGCGCAGCAGGCAAAGCCGGCCAGGGCGGATCAGGACGAGGCGGACCGGGAAAAGACGGGGCCGGCCACGGCGGATCAGCCGTAGATTCCGGCAATCTCCGCCTGAAACTCCTGGACCACTGCGGAACGCTTCAGCTTCAGGGACGGTGTGAGGTGCCCGGACTCGACGCTGAACTCGGCGTCCAGAAGCCTGAACGTGCGCACCGATTCGGCTTTGGACACCATCCGGTTGGCCAGGTCCACTGCCTCCTGCACCGCAGCCAGGACGGCGGGATCGTTCGCGGCTTCGCTGAGGGGAGGGGAGGAAGGCCCCTTTCGGACCGCCAGTTGGCAACGCCCTCCGGGTCCAGGGTCAGCAGGGCTGACACGAACGGTTTGCCGTCGCCCACCACCACGGCGTGGGCCACCAGTTGGTGGCTGCGGATCTTCTCCTCCAGCGGCCCGGGCGCCACGTTCTTGCCGCCGGCCGTGACCAGGAGGTCCTTTTTGCGTCCCGTGACGGTAAGGAAACCGTCCTTGTCGAGTTCACCGAGGTCTCCGGTACGGAAGAATCCGTCCACGAACGCCTCGGCGTTAGCCTCCGGATTGGAATGGTAGCCCCGGAAAACACCGATTCCCTTGACCAGGATTTCGCCGTCTTCGGCCACCCGGATGGTGGTGCCCGGGATGGGAATGCCCACCGTTCCCACTTTGGTGCGGGAAGGCGTATTCGCGGTGCATGGCGCCGTGGTCTCGGTCAGCCCATACCCCTCCAGGACGGGAATGCCTACGCCACGGAAGAAATGGGCATCCTCGGAAGCCAGGGGACTGGCCCCGGACACGGTGTATCCCACCTCGCCACCCATCGCCTGGCGCAGCCGCGGGTAGACCAGCCGGTCATAGATCCCGTGCCTGATCCGGCTCAACCGGCCCGGACCAGGCCCCTCGCCGCGGCTGTGCCGGTCCTGTTCGCGTGAGTACTCGATGGCGGCAGCCGCTGCGGCGTCGAAGAGCCTGCCCTTGCCTGCCACAGCGGCCTTGTGGGCGGCCGTGGCCCTGACCTTTTCGAAGATGCGCGGCACCACCAACAGGAAGGTGGGGCGGAACGTGCCGAGGTCTTCGAGGAGCTGGGCGGCCCCGGGGGTATGCCCCAGCGTTGCCCCTGCGGCAAGGCACACCACCTGGACGGCGCGGGCCAGCACGTGGGCCAGCGGCAGGAACATCAGGGTGCGGGCCTGGTCCTCCTGCAGGATCTCGGGCAGGAACGCAACGATGTTCTTGGCCACCAGGGCAAAATTCCCGTGCGTGATCTCGCACCCTTTGGGCTTGCCCGTGGTGCCCGATGTGTACACCAGGGAGGCGAGGTCGGCCAACCCCGCGCGGCTGCGGTGCCGCTCCAGTTCAGCATCACTGACTCCGGTGCCCGCAGCGGCGAGGCTGGCAAGGTCCGGGGCCTCGCCGTCGTAATCCATCCGCACCACGTTGACCAGGCGGTCGCTGAGCTCGGCGCAACCGGCCACCACTCCGCTGACCAGCTGCACCGTGGCCCGGTCACCGGCGAAGACGCGGCGGACCCCTGCGTCCTGGATGATCCACTCCACCTGGCTGGCCGAGGACGTTTCGTAGATGGGCACCGTCACACCGCCGGCGAACCAGATGGCGAAGTCCACCAGGGTCCATTCGTACGAGGTGGGCGACATCACGGCCACCGTGTCGCCGGGCTCCAGGCCCCCGGCGATGAGCCCCTTGGCCAGGGCGCTGACGTCCTGGAGGAATTTTTGCGCGGGGATATCCACCCAGCCGTTGGGGCCCTTCCGCCGGTACAGGGCGTGGGCCGGGTTGGCGGCGTGCTGCTCCAGCAGCAGGTCAGTCACGTTGCTGTTGGCCTCAAGCTCAACCAGCAGTTCCGTGCTCGCTTCTCTCACAGCAGGTCTCCGTTTCCGCTGCCATGCCGCGGCAGCGGCTCCTTCAGGTCTCTGTTGCCATCCTGCCCTAGATCCAGGATGGCATCCACATCCGGACCTTCCAGTCGACGTACGGGATGACCTCGCCGGTCCAGATCGGGTAGAAAAACGCCGACAGCAGGAGCGCCGCCGCCAGGAACAGGACCACCAGATACATGCCGGAGCGACGGCGCCACGGCGGATCCGTGGCCCGGCCCAGGACCAGCCCCAGGCAGTACACCAGGGCCAGGACCAGGAACGGCTCAAAGGACACCGCGTAGAAGTAGAACATGGTCCGCTCCGGATACATGAACCATGGCAGGTAGCCCGCGCCCACCCCGGCCAGCACTGCCCCGGCGCGCCAGTCCCGGCGTCCCACCCACCAGAACAGCAGGACCACCAGCGAGATGGCTGCTGCCCACCAGATCAACGGGTTACCGACGGACAGGATGGCGGAGGTGCACTTTTCCACGTCACAGCCCGGGGTGCCCTGGGGCGGGGATTCATAGAAGAACGACGTCGGCCGTCCCATCACCAGCCAGCTCCAGGCGCTGGCCTGGTAGGGGTGCTCGGAGCTCAGGCCCTGGTGGAACTTGTACGCTTCCAGGTGGTAGTGGACAAGGGACCGGACGGAGTCGGGCAGCCAGCCCCATTCCGCTGACGGGTTGCTCTCCGCCCAGTGACGGTAGTAGGCATTGGCCGAAAGGAACCAGCCGGTCCAGGTGGCCGAGTAGACAATGGCTGCGACGGGCACGGTGGCCGCGAAGGCGGGAATTCCGTCCCGGATCACGCCGCCGCTGATCCAGCCGCGGATGCCCGCCACCCGTCGGGCGTTGAGGTCCCACAGCACGGTCAGGAGGCCAAAGCCCGCCAGGAAGAACAGGCCGGACCACTTGGTGCCCACGGCCAGGCCCAGGCAGACCCCCGCGGCCACCCGCCACCAGCGCACGCCCAGCCACGGTCCGGCCAGCAGCGCCCGGGCCGGGGGCTGTCCGCCGTTCGTGGCGGCGGCATGGGCAAGCCGGGCCGCCAGGCGACGGCGCCCGTCGTCGCGGTCCATCAGCAGGGCTCCGAACGCGGCAAGGATCCAGAACGTGAGAAAGATGTCCAGCAAGGACGTCCTGGACATCACCAGGTGGTGGCCGTCGACGGCGAGGAGCAGCCCCGCGGCACCCGCGAGCGGAAGCGAGCGGAACAGTTTCAGGGCGATCAAGGACACCAGCAGCACCGTGAGGGTGCCGGTGAGGGCTGCGGCGAAGCGCCAGCCAAAGGGATTCTCCGGCCCGAACAGCCACATCCCGGCCGCGATCATCCACTTGCCCGCCGGTGGATGGACGACGTATTCGGGAGTGTTCAGCAGGACGTCCGGATTGCCGGCATTAAAGGAATCATTTGCCTTGTCCGGCCAACTGCGCTCATAGCCGCTCATGAGGTAGGAGTAGGCGTCCTTGACGTAGTACGTCTCGTCGAACACCAGCTTGTGCGGCACTTCCAGGCGGATGAACCGGAGGAGGCCGCCGGCCACCGCCGTCAGGACCGGGACCAGGACGAACCACAGCCGGAGCGACGGCGGATAATCCCGCCAGGACATGCCGGTACCAATGAGCCTTGCCCGCAGTGCCTCCACCGTGAACGCCTCATCAGGCCGGCTGATCCAGGGGCGGGCGGCCTTACCGCCGGGTGCCGTCCCGGTTGCCCCGGCTTCGGCCGGGGATCCCGCGGCGTTGGGTTTCCCGGGCCCCGTGGGCCGCGTCGAGGTCTGCGTCACGAGCCCCATGCTACCTTTTGCGGCTGCGGAGACCCGGCGGCAGTAGGCTTGGTGGGTGGACCCGAACCCCAGCCCCCTTTCCGAACCCGGCCCTGCGACCGCGGGACGGATCGTCCTTGCCGCCACTCCCATCGGGAACACCGGAGACGCCTCGGCCCGCCTCGTGGAACTGCTGGGCACTGCAGACATTGTGGCCGCTGAGGACACGCGGCGCCTCCACCGTCTGGTCCAAAGCCTGGGCGTTGACGTGGCGGGCCGCGTCATCAGCTACCACGAGCACAATGAGGCCACCAGGACCGCTGAGCTCCTTGACCACGTGCGCTCCGGCAGCACGCTCCTGATGGTCACTGACGCCGGGATGCCGTCGGTATCCGACCCCGGCTTCCGGCTGGTGGAAGGCGCCATTGCGGCGGGACTTCCCGTCACCGCGGTTCCCGGACCGTCCGCGGTCCTCACGGCCCTTGCGTTGTCGGGCCTGCCCACGGACCGGTTCTGTTTTGAGGGATTCCTTCCCCGCAAGGCCGGCGAACGGGCCTCCCGCCTGGCGGACCTTGCCGGGGAGCGGCGCACCATGGTGTTCTTCGAGGCGCCGCACCGGCTCGAAGCCATGCTGCGTGCGCTGCGCGAGAGGTTCGGGCCGGACCGGCCCATCGCAGTCTGCAGGGAACTGACGAAAACGTACGAGGAAGTCATCCGCGGCACTGTTGGCGAACTGCTCCAGTGGGCCGAGGACACGGAGGTCCGCGGCGAGATCGCCGTGGTGCTCGGCGGGGCTCCTGAGCAGGCGGCCGGCACCCCGGAGGACCATGTGGCTGCCGTCAATGAGCTGGTGTCCCAGGGCATCCGGCTCAAGGAGGCCGTCGCCGCCGTCGCCGAAGACGTCCGGGTCAGCAAGAGGGAGCTCTACTCGGCCGTCCTGGCGGCCCGCTAGCCGGGCCACGGTCCGCTTTCGGCGCCTGTGCAGGTGCACAGCGAAGCCGCGATTCCGCAGTGCGCATCGGCGTAGACCATAGCCATGCCCCGCAGTAGTCTGGCTGTTAATCAGCCCCATGATCCCGGTCACTCCGGCCGCGGCGATGGGCTGCCACAACCCTACTGACGAGGGAGTCATCGTGACTGTCACTGCACAGCCGGCCGTTTCCGCCGAGCGCGAAACCCGGCTTTTGGCCTCCGTTCCCACCGGGCTGCTCATCAATGGTGAGTGGCGCGACGCCGCCTCAGGCAAGACGTTCGACGTCGAGGATCCCGCCACCGGGAAGGTGCTGCTGAGCATTGCCGACGCCGGCCCCGAGGATGGTGCGGCAGCCCTCGATGCTGCCGCGGCTGCCCAGGAATCCTGGGCAAAGGTGCCGCCGCGCGAACGCGGGGAGATCCTGCGCCGGGCCTTCGACCTGGTCACCGAACGTGCAGAAGACTTCTCCCTCCTGATGACCCTGGAAATGGGCAAGCCGCTGGCCGAGGCCCGCGGCGAAGTAACCTATGGCGCCGAGTTCCTGCGCTGGTTTTCCGAGGAAGCAGTCCGGGCTTTCGGCCGGTACTCGGTCTCGCCGGACGGCAAGTCCCGCCTCCTGGTCACCAAGAAGCCGGTGGGCCCCTGCCTGCTGATCACCCCGTGGAACTTCCCGCTGGCCATGGCCACCCGCAAGATCGCCCCGGCCGTCGCCGCCGGCTGCACCATGGTATTGAAGTCGGCCAACCTGACGCCCCTGACCTCCCAGCTGTTCGCTGCCGTGATGCAGGAGGCCGGGCTGCCTGCCGGTGTCCTGAACGTCATCGCCACCTCAACGGCCGGTGCCACCACCGGGCCGCTGATCAAGGATTCGCGCCTGCGCAAGCTGTCGTTCACCGGTTCCACCGAGGTGGGACGCCGGCTGCTGGCCGATGCGTCCGAAACCGTGCTGCGGACCTCCATGGAACTGGGCGGCAACGCCCCGTTCCTGGTCTTTGAGGACGCTGACCTGGACGCGGCCGTTACCGGCGCCATGCTGGCCAAGCTGCGGAACATGGGCGAGGCGTGCACCGCAGCCAACCGCTTCATCGTGCACGAGTCCGTAGCCGGGGAGTTCGCGGAGAAGTTCGCCGCGAAGATGAAGGACATGACCACCGCCCGCGGCACCGAGCCCGAGTCCAAGGTGGGGCCGCTGATCGACGCCAAGAGCCGGGACAAAGTCCACGAACTGGTCGCCGACGCCGTCGCCTCCGGCGCGAAGGCCGTCCTGGGCGGCGCACCGGTAGAGGGACCGGGCTACTTCTACCGGCCCACCATCCTCTCCGGCGTCACCGAAGGCACCCGGATCCTCTCCGAGGAAATCTTTGGCCCCGTCGCTCCGATCATCACCTTCTCCACCGAGGACGAAGCCGTCCGCCTGGCCAACAACACCGAATATGGGCTGGTGGCCTACGTCTTCACCAAGGACCTCAACCGCGGCATCCGGATGGGCGAGAAACTCGAAACCGGCATGCTCGGCCTGAACGCCGGCGTCATCTCCAACGCCGCGGCGCCCTTCGGCGGCGTGAAGCAGTCGGGCCTGGGACGCGAAGGCGGCCTCGAAGGCATCGAGGAATACCTATACACCCAGTACATCGGCATCGCCGACCCCTACGCCGGCTAGTTCCGGAAGTTTCGCAGAAATCAAGTGCCGGCCGGGGTTTCCCCGGCCGGCACCTGCCGTTCAGCCCTGCCCGGCCCCGCGGCCGCCGTCGGCCGCCCCCGCCTTGGAACGCCGTCCTGCCGACGGATGCCCGGGCGCCCCGGGGCGTAGGCGCGCTGCAGCGTGAAGTGCTGTGCGGATGGTCCTGCCGGCCGCAATGAACGGCATCCTGAGCAGCTGGCCCAGCCGGCGGGTGACCGACGGCGGAAGCCATGCCGCCGTCAAACGCCTGCGCAGGGTGGCGTTTGCCCGAAGGGACGCTTCCACGGCCGCAACCCCGGCTGCAATGTCGCCTTCGGTCGGGTCGGGGCCGGAGCCCTGGGAACCAGTGCCGCCCGGGCGGCCGTACCGGTAATGTTCGAACGCCGAGGTAAAGCGCGACACTGCCCCGTGCGCCTCCTGGTCCATACCTCCGGGCTCACCCAGCAGTTCAGCCCGGAACCGGGATGAATATGCCCTGGGCGTCTCGCTGTCCGCGGGGGCAGGCCGTAGTCGGCGCCAAGATCCTTGATCTCATTCCATGCCGACGGTACGGCCAGGTCCGGTCGCCTTGGACGCAGCCGCCGTGACCTGATACCCCTCCGAACCAGGTGGGGGCGGCCACCAGGAGAAGCAAGCCCACCAATGCGGCTGCACCAAGGAACCAGGGGGTCAATTGCGCGGAGTCGCCTGTGCTGCTGCCGGCGCCGGGGACGGCCTGGGCAGTGGTGCTGGGGGATGGGGCGGGAACCGGGGCCGTATCGGGGATGAGGCCGTCGTTGTTGCCCAGGGAATCCGCGACCGAAGGCGCTGAGGCCTCGGTTGCGTAGTCCGGGACCACCCCCGCGACGGCGTCGGCTCGAACGGTACCCAGCCCAGGCCCTGGAAGTACAATTCCGGCCAGGCGTGGGCGTCGCGCGCATCTGCCTCGTACTCCGGGAGGGCGCCTTGGCCGGACACGGAGACCGTCGCCCCGGTCAGCCTGCCGGGGGCATAGCCCACGGCGATCCTGCTGGGGATTCCTTCCAGGCGGGCCATCACCGCCATCGCCGATGCGTAATGGATGCAGTAACCGCTCTTCTGCTGCAGGAAGTCAGCAAGGACGGAAAGGCCGTTACCGTCATAGCCGCCCTGCACCGGGGACTGCAGTGAATATGTGAACTCGGACGAGCGCAGGTACTTCTGGATGGCCAGGGCCTTCTGGTACGGCGTCCCCGCACCCCCGGCAACGGTCTGTGCCGTGGTTTTGACGATGTCCGGGACGTTGCCCGGGATGCGGGTGAAAATGTCGGGGATGCCCCGTGCGGGCCCTGAGGACTGGGCCAGGAGCGCCGCGGAAAGCTTGGGCACCGCGGAGGTCACCACGTACTCCTGCCGCCGGGTGGTGGTGTCAGTGCCCTTGATGCTCAGCGTGGCCGGATCCCAGGTCCACTGTCCGCCCAGTCCGCGGACGGTCTCGGGCGCATAGGGCGCCGGCAGGTAGGGACTGGTGAAGGACCCGGTGTCGATGGCTGTCACCAGCCGCACCTGCTCATCGGTCAGGACCGGATACCCGGGGTCGATCCGGCCGTCAAGGGGCACCCTGGAGGCGGTGCGGTCGTCCGGTCCCCACGAATCGCCGTCGAAATTGTCCACGGTGACCGATCGCAGGTAGAGGGGTTGGGTGACGTGGTGGCGTAGGTGATCCTGCCGCTTCCGTCCGGTGTGCGAAGGCTGTTGCCCAGGGTGATCATCGGATTCAGGCCCGTGGCGGCACCCCACGGATTCAGCCGTGAACCCTGCGGGAACGTGCCTGTGTCGAAGCCGGGAATCGCCAGGGGCAGCACCAGGGTGGCTGCCAGCGCCACGGAGCCCGTCAGCACGGCCCTGCGCACCAGGCCCGGGCTTCGGGCCGAGCCGCCCTGCAACCTCCCGTCCGGGGCAAACCATTGGCTGCAGGCGAGGATCAGCAGGTAGCCCGCTACGGTGGCAACGAAACTCCATACCCCCACGCTCTGCGGTTTGATCATGGCCGGAACCACCAGCAGCGCAAGCAGGCCTGTGCCGGAGGCGGCCGGCATCCCGAGCGGAACCGCGAGTGCATCGACCAGGATGACAGCCAGGCCAAGCACGGCACAGACCACCATGACGATCCCGGCGTTGGGCGCCACGGGTGCAGTCTCTGCCAGGACAGTCTCGCTGGCCCGCCGGATCAGCCGGTCCAGGTCCGGGAGCGTGGCACCTGTAGGGACCACCCACAGGAAACTGGAGCCGCGGAAGAACGTCAACGTCAGGACGGCGCCCAGTGCCACGAATCCGCCTGCGGTGACCAGCAGGGGCTGGGCCCGGACGGAACGCAGCGCGGCAAGCGTGAATGCCACCACCAGCACGGTGGTCATCACCGGCCAGTACCAGTTCCAGCCCCGCAGGACACCGTTCAAGGACAGGGCAGCGCCGCAGACGGCCACGGTGATGGATCCCCCCATGGCCCACGGGTAGGCGCCGGCGCGCAGGCGTCCCGCAGGCATTTCATGCTGTGCCTGTGCCTCGTGGCCCGCACCCGTTGGCCGGGCCGGCGCCATGGTCATGTGGCCACCCCCGCTCCCCGCCGGACCTCTGCCGCCGTAACCACCGGCAGGGCCGGGTCCTGGTCGAACTGGCGCCACGCGGCGGCAAGCTGCGTCGCGGGCGCCACGGCCACCGCCCGCCAGCCGCCCTGCCGCAGCACTTCCAGGACATCCTGGGACTCCATGGGACGTTCCACGGCCAGGATGGCGAACGCGTTGGTGCCGTACGAAGCGGCAGGGGCCAATGCTGCGGCTTCCTCCCTCGTGATGCGACCCAGGACAGCGATCAGTGGCCCGCGCATCCGATGGGCGGACAGCTTGTCCATCAAGTGGTCGTCAAAGGCCGGCAGTCCCTGCTCCGGGCTTCCCTGTGTCCGCACTTTCGGGGCACCGGGGCGCGGCGCGTTCCTGGCCATGACACTCAGCTGCATGACACCCCGCTGCACATCGTCCCGGCGAGTGCTGTCCCGGTGAGTGCTTTCCCGGCGGGGGTGGGGCGCCCCGGACAGGTGGATGGCGGCAAGGCTTTCGGCAATGGACTGCAGGCCGGATGATCCGC
This sequence comes from Arthrobacter sp. FX8, assembly GCF_026723805.1. Classification (NCBI taxonomy): domain Bacteria; kingdom Bacillati; phylum Actinomycetota; class Actinomycetes; order Micrococcales; family Micrococcaceae; genus Arthrobacter; species Arthrobacter sp. FX8. Next base: position 657,685 of record NZ_CP113505.1, read on the forward strand.
TGAATTCTTCCACCGCCGGTTCCGGGGACGAGGGGGAGTGGAGGAACGCCGGTTCCCCGCCCGTGTCCAGCGCCCGAAGGCTGTAGTTGCGCTCGGCAAGGTGTGCGCTGACGGACATGGTGGCAACAACAGCCCACTCGAAGGTGTCGCTGGTGGCCGGCGCATGCCCCTCCGGCACGGGCAGGCCCGGCATCGACGTGCCGGAGCCCCCGCCGAACGCACTGGCCCGATGGTCCAGGATGATGGTGGCTTCCGGCGTGGTCACGGACTCCTCCTGCCTGACCATCAAGGACCCATGCCGTGCCGTGGCAGGCCAATGGACCCGTCGCATCGGGTCACCGTGGCGGTATTCCCGGGTCATGATGTCGTCGTCGCTCGGGTTTGCCCGGACACGGGTGGCGGTGACGCCGTCGTTCCCCCGCGCTCCCGCCAGCCCGGCGGCAGGCAGGACGACGGATGCCGGCGTCACGGTGAGGATGTCGCCGTCGTCAATCGCCTGCCGGTGCAGGGAGAGGCCGAAAGGGTCGGTGAACTCGGCCGTGACCGGGCCGATCCTGAACTGCCCCCGGTACCTGGACGTGAGGTGGTATTCGTAGCGGCTTGTGCCGCCGGTGGCCGAACGGGACGGGAACCGGAAGGACGGCGCGTGGCCGAAGTGCGCCGGCAGCCGCTCCTCCATGGCAACCCGTCCGCTGCCCGGGCCCGTCCTGGCCACGGCAAGGTGGACCGTCGCCGGGGCGGAGGTTTCCACAGGGGAGGGATTGAATTCGCGGTAGACGCGGAAGCGCGGCTTGACCAGCCTGACGCCGGCAAGGGAGACGAGCGGCAGGACCAGCAGCAAGATGGCAAGTGTCAGGAGGTCCCGGCGCCCCATGACCTGGGCCGCGGCCAGTGTGAAGGCCCCGGCTGCGAGCATGCCCCAGCCGCGCCTGGTGAACAGGTGCCGCGGAAGCTTATCCAGCAGGGCCATGGTCCGTGCCTAGCGGTTCCTGCTGCCGGCGGCGGCCGCGGCCCGGTTGGGCTGCCCCGGCTGGGCCTGTGGCACGGGCAGCCTGGACAGGATGCCCCGCAGGACGCTGTGGGGTGTCTCGCCTGCGCCCGCCGCCTTCCGGTCCAGGATGATGCGGTGCGCCAGGACGGCCTCGGCCACGTCCCGCACGTCGTCCGGCAGGACGAAGTCGCGGCCCTCCAGGGCGGCTGTGGCCTTGGCGGCACGCAGCAGCTGCAGCATGGAACGGGGACTGGCGCCGAGCCGCAGCAGCGGGCTTTCCCTGGTGGCCCTGCCCACTGCCACCGTATATTCCTTCACGGCGTCTGAGACATAGACCTGCTGGACAGTGGCGGTCATGGCCGCGACGTCGGACGCGGTGACCACGGGGGAGACATTGGCCAGCGGCGAGACCGCCTGGTGGGTTTCGAGCATCTCGATCTCTGCGGCCTTGTCCGGGTAGCCCATGGAAATCCGGGCCATGAACCGGTCCCGCTGGGCCTCCGGCAGCGGATAGGTGCCTTCCATTTCAATGGGGTTCTGGGTTGCGACCACCATGAACGGCTCATCGAGCTTGTAGGACGTGCCGTCCACGGTGACCTGATGCTCCTCCATGCACTCCAGCAGGGCGGACTGCGTCTTGGCGGATGCGCGGTTGATTTCATCACCGATGACGATGTTGGCGAAGACCGCACCCGGCCGGAACTCGAACAGCCTTGAGGCCTGGTTGTAGATGGACACCCCGGTGACATCCGAGGGCAGCAGGTCCGGGGTGAACTGGATGCGGTTGACCGTGCAGTCGATGGTCCGGGCGAGGGTCTTTGCGAGCAGGGTTTTCCCGACGCCGGGCACGTCCTCGAGCAGCAGGTGGCCTTGTGCGAGGAGTACGGTGAGCGCCAGCTTGGCGGCATCGGACTTGCCGTCGATGACGGTATTGACCGTGGTGAGGATGCGCTGCGCCGCGGCGTGGAAGGACACCGGGTCCATGGCCGCAGGCCGGTGCCCGTTCAGGTGGCTGACGGAATCAGCGACGCCGGCCAGGTTAAGGTTCGGTGCGCTTCCATTGTTGGCAGTGCGTCGGTGGGGTTCCATCGGCAACCTTTCAGCCCGGGTTTCACCTGGACGGGACAGCAAGCCTGCCTTCGCCCCTTGGTGGGCGTGCGCGTGTGTTCGTTCCAGACTACTAACACAACTGCCGTGCCTGACAGAGAGTTCCGGCAAATATGGGGGTACCTTTCGGCCGATAGTCTGGGTGGATGTGCAATTCGTCAATTCCCGCCGCTTACCGGGTACCTGCAGACGAGGAGACTCCGGACCAGGCCGCCGGCCGCCGGAAGGATTTTCCGCCCGCGCCGGAGCCCCTGCCGGTACCAGTCATGGACAACCACACCCACCTGGACTTCCCGGACGGAAAGGGGCCGGTGGGGATCAAGGCTGCGCTGGATGCAGCGGCGGCCGTGGGAGTCCAGGGCGCCGTGCAGGTGGGCTGCGACCTCGAATCCTCACGGTTCACGGTGGAGGCGGTGGACCGGGACGAACGGCTCCTGGGCGCCGTGGCCCTGCACCCCAATGACGCGCCGCATTATGCTGCCCGCGGTGAACTGGAAGCGGCCCTTGCCGAAATCGAACGCCTGGCGGGGCATCCCCGGATCCGGGCCATCGGCGAAACCGGACTGGACTTCTACCGCACCGAGGGAGAGGGGCTGCGGCACCAGGAGTACTCGTTCCGGCGGCATATCGACATTGCCAAACGCCTGGACCTCACCCTCCAGATCCATGACCGGGACGCGCACAGCGACGTGGTGCGCGTCCTTCAGGAAGAGGGCGCGCCGGACAGGGTGGTGTTCCATTGCTTCTCCGGTGGCGAGGACCTGGCCAAAACCTGTAACGACCAGGGCTGGTGGATGTCCTTTGCCGGCACGCTGACGTTCAGGAACGCCACGAATCTGCGCGCCGCGCTCGCCGTCGCGGACCGGCAGCTCATGATGGTGGAAACGGACGCTCCATTCCTGACCCCGCACCCGCACAGGGGGCGTCCCAACGCGAGCTACACGGTCCCGTACACCGTGCGGGCCATGGCAGAATTGACAGGCTCCGACCTGGCCGGCCTGTGCAGCGCAATCAGCGAAAATACCGTACGGGCATACGGATCCTGGGCCTGACACTCCTTCCCCTGCCGGCTGCTAAATGCATATCTGGTATGCAAAAATGTTGGCCACTTTATAACGCTACGGTTACAGTGGGAAACTATTAGCCGGGGTCGGGGAAGGCCAACGGGTAATTTCACTTCATTCGCAGCCGGCCCGGCTTGTCCAGTATCCGGCCATGCCGCTGCGTGGAGTGTGGCGGCGCACCGGTGCCCGGACTGTCCTTTTCAAGGTTGCTCCGGGCATTTTATTGCGCGTTTCCCCGTGCCCGGATGGACCGAGAGTTACGGGCAATCGTGATCAAGTTCTTCACATCGGACGGCAAGTTCAGCTATATCAAAGTTGGCGCCCAGCTGCTGGTGCTTTGCGGCCTGGTCGCAGGCCTCGTAGCCTTCGTGGGCAATAACAAAACAGTCACGCTCAACGTGGACGGCAAAGCGTCGTCCGTGCAGTCCTTTGGCGGAACAGTGGAACAGGTGGTCAAGAGTGCCAACCTGGAACTGAAGCCCGGCGACCGCGTGTCGCCTTCCCTCGACGCGACGGTCCAGAACGGCACCGTCATCAACATCAACCAGGCCAAGGAAGTCAAAGTCAGCCTTGACGGGGCTGAAAAGACGGTGAACACCACAGCCCAGGACGTCGAAGACCTGGTGACAGAACTCGGCGTCGCCAGTGCCTCGTCCGTTTCAGCGCCCAAGGATGCCACCCTTTCGCTGGCAGGTTCCTACGTCTCGATCTCCACGCCCAAGACCGTCAGCATTGTGGCTGACGGCAAAGTGAACACCGCCACCACCACGGCCCCCACCGTTGGCAAGGTGCTGGAGGATTCCGGCGTGACCCTCGCCGCCAACGACCGCACCTCGCAGCCGGCCAACGCCAACGTGGTGAACAACATGGTCATCAAGGTGTCCCGGGTGGACACCAGCCAGACCACGGTCACCAGTGAAGACGTGCCCTTCGAGACCGTTACCGCCGAAAGCGCAGACATGCTCAAGGGCGAAAAGGAAGTGACCCAGGCGGGCGCCGCCGGAAAGCTGGAACGCACTTTCAAGCTGGTACTCGTGGACGGACGGGAAGCGTCCCGCACGCTGGTGTCCGAGAAGGTGGCCGTGCAGCCGGTCACCGAGAAAGTCACCGTTGGCACCAAGGCCAAGCCTGCACCCCAGGCCGCACCTGCGGCCGCTGCCGGCGCCAACACCGGCGCAGCTGCACCGGCCATGATGAACGAGGCCATGTGGGACAAGATTGCGCAGTGCGAATCCAGTGGAAACTGGAGCATCAACAGCGGCAACGGCTACTACGGCGGCCTCCAGTTCGACATCCGCACCTGGATCGGAGCCGGCGGCGGCGCCTACGCTCCTAACGCCAGCCTCGCCACCAAGGCGCAGCAGATCGACATCGCCAACCGCGTCTACGCGCAGCGCGGCCTGTCGCCCTGGGGCTGCGGCTGGGCAGCAACCAGCTGATCCACCGGACATAAGCGCAGAGTCAATGGCCGTGGCCGGGCCCGGGGTACCCGGGCCCGGCCACGGCCGTTAACCCGGCAGGGCGGACGTGCCGCGCGGGATAGGATACCTAGGTGACTGAACCGATCCCCGCCGTGCCCGCACCGTTGTTCGGTGCCTCCGACATACGCCGGCTGGCAGAGGAAATCGGGATCAGGCCCACCAAGACCCTGGGGCAGAACTTTGTCATCGATGGCAACACCATCCGGCGCATTGTCGCCGCGGCGGGCGTGGGACCGGATGAAACGGTGCTTGAGGTGGGCCCGGGGCTGGGGTCCCTCACGCTGGGCCTGCTCGACGCCGCGGCGGCAGTTGTCGCCGTGGAAATTGATCCTGTCCTTGCCGCGAAGCTGCCCGAAACCGTGCAGGAATGGCGGCCGGCCGCCGCCAACTCCTTCCACCTGGTGCATGCCGATGCGATGAAGGTCACCGAGCTGCCTGTCGAGCCGACAGCACTGGTGGCCAACCTGCCCTACAACGTGGCGGTTCCGGTGGTGCTGCACCTCCTGCAGTATTTCCCCAGCCTGCGGCACGGCCTGGTGATGGTGCAGGACGAGGTGGCTGACCGGCTGGCAGCTGGCCCGGGATCCAAGACCTACGGGGTGCCGTCCGTTAAGGCCGCCTGGTACAGCCAGATGCGCAAGGCCGGCGTGATCGGCATGAACGTTTTCTGGCCGGCACCGAAGATCCATTCCGGGCTGGTGGCCTTTACCCGCCGCGAACCGCCCGCCACCACCGCCACCCGCGAGCAGGTGTTTGCCGTGGTGGATGCCGCGTTCGCGCAGCGCCGCAAGACGCTCCGGGCCGCCCTGGCGGGCTGGGCCGGGGAGCCCCGGAGGCCGAGCGCTGCCTGCTCGCAGCCGGCGTCGACCCCACCGCACGCGGCGAGGTCATCGACATCGCCGCGTTCGCCAGGATCGCCGAAGCCCGGGAAAAACGGCCGTGAGCGCGGGACTGGACAAGGCAGGCAGGGGGCGGTTCGCCGCCAGGACGGTCCGCGTCAAGGCGCCCGGTAAAGTCAATGTTTCCCTGGCCGTCGGTCCGCTCCGGCCGGACGGCTACCATTCCGTGGCCAGCGTCTACCTCGCGGTGTCCCTCTACGAGGAAGTGGCGGCGACCAGCACCGCCGAGCCCGGGATTACCATCAGCCTCAGCCCCGAAAGCACCCTGGACCTCGACGCGGTCGATATTCCCCTGGACAGCAACAACCTTGCCCATAAGGCGGCTGCCATCATGGCTGACGTCTCCGAACACGCCACGGGGGTGCACCTGGAGATCACCAAGCGGGTCCCGGTGGCCGGCGGGATGGGCGGCGGATCCGCCGATGCCGCCGCCACGCTCCTGGCCTGTGACGCACTCTGGAACAGCGGGCTGTCACGGGAGGAACTGGCGCACCTGGCGTCCGAACTCGGCGCCGACGTCCCCTTCTCGCTCCTGGGCGGGACCGCCGTCGGCCTTGGCCTGGGCGATGAACTCTCTCCGGCGCTGGCCAAGGCGCAGACCCACTGGGTGCTGGTGGTGGCCGACTACGGCCTGTCCACCCCCGAGGTGTACCGGACGCTGGACCGGCTGCGTGAGGCCGAAGGGGTGGAGGCCAGTGAGCCCACCGGAGTGGATCCACAAATCCTGACGGCGCTGCGGGGCGGGGATGCCGAATCCTTGAGCCGGGTGCTGGTCAACGATCTGCAACGGGCTTCCATTGAGTTGTCGCCGGCGCTGCGCGATACGCTGGGAATCGGCGAATCCCATGGGGCCATTGCCGGAATCGTTTCAGGTTCCGGCCCCACCGTGGCTTTGCTGGCTGATGATTCCGTTGCTGCGGAGGCGCTGGCGGAGGACCTGCGGCGCTACGGCCTGACAGCCCTTCCCGTCCACGGCCCGGTCCCCGGCGCGCGCATCATCTCCGACATCCTCCTTTAATTAAGACTTCCAGTCCGGCAGCAGAAAGCAGTTCCCTTTGGCACACCTTCTTGGCGGCGAGAACCTCACGGTTTCCTACGCAACCCGCACCGTCCTGGACGGCATCACCCTGGGACTGGAGGAGGGGGACCGGATCGGCATGGTGGGCCGCAACGGTGATGGCAAGTCCACGCTCATGCGTCTGCTGGCGCTGCGCTCCACCCCGGACTCCGGCCGCGTCACCAAACGCGGCGACGTCAATGTGGGGTACCTGGACCAGAGCGACGTGCTCGACGGCGACCTGACGGTGGGTGCCGCCATCGTGGGTGACCAGGCCGACTACGAATGGGCCCGCAACCCGCAGATCCGCGAGATCATGGGCGGCCTGGTGTCCGACGTCGACTGGCATGCCAACGTCCACGCCCTCTCCGGCGGCCAGAAACGGCGGGTGGCCCTCGCCAAACTGCTCATCGAGGACCACGACGTCATCATGCTGGATGAGCCCACCAACCACCTCGACGTCGAGGGCGTGGCCTGGCTTTCCCGGCACCTGAAGACGCGCTGGCGGCCCAACCAGGGCGCCTTCCTGGTGGTGACCCACGACCGCTGGTTCCTGGACGAAGTCTGCACCAAGACCTGGGAGGTGCACGACGGGATCGTGGACCCCTTCGAAGGCGGCTACGCGGCCTACGTCCTGGCCCGCGCGGAGCGCGACCGCATGGCGTCCGTGGTGGAGGGCAAACGCCAGCAGCTGGTCAAGAAAGAGCTCGCCTGGCTGCGCCGGGGCGCCCCGGCCCGCACGGCCAAGCCGAAGTTCCGGATTGAGGCCGCCAACGCGCTCATTGAGGACGTTCCCGCCCCGCGCGACTCCATGGCGTTGAGCAAGATGGCCACGGCGCGCCAGGGCAAGGACGTGCTGGACCTGGAGAACGTGTCCCTCAACTTCCAGGGCGCCGACGACGGCCGGAAGCTTTTCGACAACATCACCCTTCGCCTGGCTCCGGGGGAGCGCCTGGGCCTGGTGGGCGTCAACGGTGCCGGAAAAACCACCCTCCTGAAGCTGCTCAACGGCGAGATCACACCCGATGCGGGCAAGCTGAAGCGGGGCAAAACGGTGGTCACTGCTGTGCTCACCCAGGAGGTCAAGGAGCTCGACGACGTCTCGGACCTGCGCGTGATCGAGGTCATCGAGCGGGAGAAGCGTTCCTTCAACGTCGGCGGCAAGGAATTCAGCGCAGGGCAGCTCGTGGAGCAGCTCGGCTTCACCAACGAGAAGCAGTGGACACCGGTCAGGGACCTGTCCGGCGGTGAGCGGCGCCGCCTGCAGCTGCTCCGGCTGCTGGTGGGTGAACCCAACGTGCTGATGCTCGATGAGCCCACCAACGACCTTGACACCGACACCCTCGCCGCCGTCGAGGACGTCCTGGACGGCTGGCCCGGCACGCTGGTGGTGGTCAGCCACGACCGCTACCTGCTCGAACGCGTCACCGACCACCAGATGGCGCTGCTGGGCGACGGCAAGCTCCGCGGCCTCCCCGGCGGCGTGGACCAGTACCTCGAGTTGCGCGAAGCCGCCCTCGCCGGTTCCACCGTCACCGGCGGTGGAAACCCTGTCACCAGCGCGGGCCAGGCGCCGGCCACCGGGACCGGCCCGTCCGAGGCCGAGAAGCGGGACGCCCGCAAGGCCCTCAACAGGATCGAACGGCAGATCAAGAAGCTGGACCAGCAGGAAAAGAAGCTTCACGACGACATGGTCAAAAGCACGGAGAAGTCCGATTTCGACGCCCTGGCCGAACAGAACAAGCAGCTCAAGGACCTGGCCGACGAAAAAGATGCCCTGGAAATGGAGTGGCTCGAGGCCTCGGAACTCCTGGGCGACTGACAAAGGCGACGCGGGCAAGAGCGGAGCTGGGGGCCTTCGTGTAGTCGCGCATCGCGGCGCATCGTGGCGTGGAGGTCGCCCAGCGACCGGAACGTCACCTATGCGGTGTGTCTAAGCGACGGCGAAGGGCCCCTGCGCCGTGTCAGTGACCACGGCGAAGGCGGCTTGGGCTTACGGCTCCGACTGCAGTTCCGGCTCCTTCTTGAGGCCGGTCAGGCCGTTCCAGGCCAGGTTGACCAGGTGCGCGGCGACCGTGTGCTTGTCCGGCTGGCGGCTGTCCTGCCACCACTGGCCGGTCATGGCCACCATGCCCACAAGCATCTGGGCGTACATGGCACCGTCCTCGCCGCTGAAGCCGCGGCGGGAGAATTCGTCGGAGAGGATGTGTTCCACGCGCGCGGTCACGTGCGAGAGGAGGGTGGAGAAGGCGCCCTCCGGCTGGGACGGGGAGCATCGCGCATGAGGATCCTGAACCCTTCGGTGCGTTCCTCGATGTAGGTGAGCAGTGCCAGCGCGGCGCGTTCGACGAGGACGCGGGGTTTGGCTTCCTCGGTGAGGGCCGCGTTGATCGAGTCCAGGAGAATGTGGAATTCACCGTCCACCACCTCGGTGTACAGGCCTTCCTTGGACCCGAAGTGTTCGTAGATGACCGGCTTGGACACTCCTGCGCAGGCGGCGATTTCCTCGATGGTGGTCCCGTCCAGGCCGCGGACGGCGAAAAGGCCGCGCCCGACGTCGATCAGCTGGCTCCGGCGCTGCAGGCCAGTCATCCGCGTCCGCGGAAGGTTGTTGCTCACCTTCCCATCATGCCTCACCGCCGGGGACGGGATTCCGCGGGACCGGCAGGACCCAACGCCCCGTGTCGCGCGGTGGCCTGAACCCATGGCAAAATAGGGACTTGTGCCCGGGCCTCGAGTCTTTCGGCACGGTCCGCTCTGGTGTAACGGCAGCACCCCGGCCTTTGGAGCCGTGGAGTATAGGTTCGAATCCTATGGGCGGAACTGCTGCGCAAGGAGCGATCATGAGGATGGCACCCGGTGCCCGGCGGGCTGGCCCGCCGGCTGCCGCAAAGCGCAAGCACAACCAAGCAAGGAGAACCCGTTACGTGATCCCCGAGAATACCGGCCCGGCCGCTGTAATCGTCCTGGCAGCAGGCGCCGGTACCCGGATGAAGTCGCGTACACCGAAGATCCTCCACGAGATCGGCGGCCTGTCCATGGTGGGCCACGCCCTCCGCGCCGCCCGCAGCATCAACCCGCAACGGCTCGCCATTGTGGTGCGCCACGAACGGGACCTGGTGGAGGGACACGTCGCAGCACTGGATCCGCAGGCCGTCATCGTGGACCAGGACGACATCCCCGGCACCGGCCGCGCCGTGGAGGCCGCGCTGCAGGCGCTGGACGCCGAACAGGAACTGTCAGGCACCGTCGTGGTCACCTACGGTGACGTGCCCCTCCTGTCCGGGGAACTGCTCACCGAACTCGTCGCCACCCACGAACGCGACGGCAACGCCGTCACCGTCCTCACGGCAGTCCTTGACGACGCCACCGGCTACGGCCGCATCCTCCGCGGCGAAGACGGCTCTGTTACCGGCATCCGCGAACACAAGGACGCCACCGAGGCAGAGCGGCTGATCCGGGAGGTCAACTCCGGGATCTACGCCTTTGACGCCGCGGTGCTCCGCGGGGCACTGGGGAAGGTCACCACTGACAACGTGCAGGGGGAGAAATACCTCACCGACGTACTGGGGCTGGCCCGCGAATCAGGCGGCCGGGTCGCGGCCGTCGTGACTGCGGACCGGTGGCAGGTGGAGGGCGCCAACGACCGCGTCCAGCTTGCCGCGCTCGGCGCCGAGCTGAACCGGCGCACGGTGGAAGCCTGGATGCGGGCCGGCGTCACCGTCGTCGACCCGGCCACCACCTGGATCGATTCCTCCGTCACCCTGGACGAGGATGTCCGCCTCCTGCCCAACACCCAGCTGCACGGCGCCACCTCCGTGGCGCGGGACGCCGTCGTCGGCCCTGACACCACCCTGACCGACGTCACCGTCGGCGAGGGTGCCACGGTGATCCGCACCCACGGTTCCGGCTCCGTGATCGGCCCGCGCGCCGCCGTCGGCCCCTTCACGTACCTTCGCCCCGGCACCGTGCTTGGTGAAAAGGGCAAGATCGGTGCCTTCTACGAAACCAAGAACGTCACCATCGGCCGCGGCTCCAAGCTGTCCCACCTGGGCTATGCAGGCGACGCCGAAATCGGCGAGGACACCAACATCGGCTGTGGAAACATCACGGCCAATTACGACGGCGAGAAGAAGCACCGCACGGTCATCGGCTCGGGCGTCCGTACAGGCTCCAACACCGTCTTTGTTGCCCCGGTCACCGTGGGGGACGGCGCCTACAGCGGCGCCGGCGCGGTGATCCGCAAGGACGTGCCGGCGGGCGCGCTGGCGCTCAGCGTTGCCGCCCAGCGCAACGCCGAAGGCTGGGTCCCCGCGCACCGCCCGGGAACCCGCTCCGCTGAACTGGCCCAGGCGGCCATCAATGACTCCTCAAGTACCCCGGCATCTACAGAAGAGGGCAAGTAACCATGAGTGAAATTACGGCGCACGGCGAGAAGAAGCTGGTGCTCGCCACTGGGCGGGCCCATCCGGAGCTTGCCCGGGAGATCGCCAAGGAACTCGGCACTGACCTCCTTCCCGTTGATGCCTACGATTTCGCCAACGGCGAGATCTATGTCCGGGCCGGCGAGAGCGTACGCGGCACCGACGCGTTCGTGATCCAGGCGCACCCCGCACCGCTGAACAACCACCTCATGGAACAGCTGATCATGATCGATTCGCTGAAGCGGGCCTCCGCCAAGCGGATCACCGTGGTTTCGCCGTTCTACCCCTATGCCCGGCAGGACAAGAAGGGCCGTGGCCGCGAGCCCATCTCCGCCCGCCTCGTTGCCGACCTCTACAAGACCGCCGGCGCGGACCGCATCATGAGCGTGGACCTGCACACTTCCCAGATCCAGGGCTTCTTCGACGGGCCGGTTGACCACCTGATGGCCATTCCGCTCCTGGCCGACTACATCCGCACCCGTGTCGCTGCCGACAACATCACCGTTGTCTCCCCGGACACCGGACGGGTCCGGGTCGCGGAACAGTGGGCTGAGCGCCTGGGTGGCGCGCCCCTGGCCTTTGTCCACAAGAGCCGTGACCTCACCGTCCCCAACCAGGCTGTCTCCAAGACCGTGGTGGGCCAGATCGAGGGACGCACCTGCGTCCTGATCGACGACATGATCGACACCGGCGGAACCATCTCCGGCGCCGTCACGGTCCTGAAGAACGCCGGCGCCAAGGATGTCATCATCGCCGCCACGCACGCCGTCTTCTCGGATCCGGCCGCACGCCGTCTCTCCGAGTCCGGCGCACGCGAAGTGGTGGTCACCAACACCCTCCCGCTGACGTCCTCCCAGCGCTTCCCGCAGCTGACAGTGCTCTCCATCGCACCGCTGATCGCCAGGGCCATCCGCGAAGTGTTCGACGACGGCTCGGTCACCAGCCTCTTCGACGGCAAGGCATAGCCCCGCACCAGGCCGGGGACGTTTTCAGGAAACGGCCCCGGCGCTGGTAAGCTGGTCAGCGATACCTTGGCGAGGGAGGGCATAGCCTCCGTTATCGACTGGGTCTGATCAGTCCTTCGGTTGAAGGACTGCCTTCTTGAAGGGCCGCCCTCCGGCGCCCGGCGTTGAAGGTCACACCAGACCTCCGCCCTTGCTGAACACCGTTTAGTCTTCAAGGAGATATCCATGTCTGAGCAGAAGCTCGCAGCAGAACTGCGCACCGAATTCGGCAAGGGCTACGCCCGCCGCGCCCGGATGAACAACCTGATCCCCGCCGTCATCTACGGCCACGGCGCAGAGCCCATCCACGTCACCCTGCCGGCAAAGGCCACCACCCTGGCCGTCCGCACCGCCAACGCCCTGCTGTCCCTGGATATCAACGGCGAGGGCCACCTGGCCCTGGTCAAGGACGTCCAGCGCGATCCCGTAAAGCAGATCATCGAGCACATCGACCTCCTGACCGTCCGCCAGGGCGAGAAGGTCACGGTTGACGTTCCGGTCCACGTCGAAGGCGAAACCGCTCCCGGCACCGTCCACAACCTGGAACTGACGGTTGTGTCCCTCGAGGCCGAGGCAACCCACCTGCCCGAGTCCGTCGTCGTCAGCATCGAAGGCCGCGCCGCCGGCGAGCACATCCACGCTTCCGACCTGGTCCTGCCCAAGGGTTCCGCCCTGCTGACCGACCCCGAAGCCCTCGTGGTGAACATCTCCGAAGCCATCGAAATCGCCGAGGAAGCAGAAACCGAAGCTGCCGGCGAAGCAGCAGAAGCTCCCGCAGCAGAAGAAGCCGCAGCAGAGTAATTTCTCCGCAATTCACGACAGTGGCCGGACCCCCACGGGTCCGGCCACTGTCATGTCCGCACACCGCCGTTCCATTTCCGCGTAACCGCCCCCAATAGGATTGACTCCATGACAGATACCTGGCTGATCGTTGGCCTCGGCAACCCAGGCGCCCAGTACCAAGGCAACAGGCACAACGTAGGCCAGATGGTGCTCGATGAACTGGCCGGCCGCATCGGCGCCGGATTCAAGACCCACAAAGCCCGCGCGCAGGTCCTTGAAGGCCGGTTGGGGATCGGCGGCCCGCGCGTGGTCCTTGCGAAACCGATGAGCTACATGAATGTTTCAGGCGGCCCGGTCTCCGCCCTGGCCAATTTCTACGGGATCCCCGCAGACCACGTGGTGGCTGTCCATGACGAGATCGATATTCCGTTCAACACCGTCAAGCTCAAGCTCGGCGGCGGCGAGGGCGGCCATAACGGGTTGCGGGACATCTCCAAGGCCCTGGGTACCAAGGACTACCTCAGGGTCCGCGTGGGGGTGGGAAGGCCGCCTGGCAGGATGGACACAGCCGATTACGTGCTGCGTGATTTCGGCACCGCGGAACACAAGGAACTGCCCTTCCTGCTGGACGATGCCGCCGACGCCGTCGAGTCCCTGTTGCGCGATGGATTGACGGCTGCCCAGCAGAGGTTCCACCCGGCCAAATCGGGATCACAACAGCTGGAATCGTAAAAGTTCCTTTTGACCCTGTTTCCTTGTCTGTGGCAGGGGGTACTCTTCTTCCTATGCGGGGGAGCAATGGGGCTACATCCCGCTATTGCAGGATGTAGGGGAAAAGTTCATGTCAATCGAGCCACTCAGCTGGGGACGTGGGTCAACACCTCAGGGTGACAGGCTGCCCACACCAACCTCCGCGGCGCCGGAGGGCCAGCAATGGTCCATGCCTGCACGAAGCGCCAACCTGGATGCTGTCCGCACCGCACTGACCAGCGAAAACTCCCTGGGCGTTGTCATCACAGGAGCCAGAGGCGTGGGCAAGTCCTCCCTGGCGCGCGCTGCCGTTGCGGACCTGGGTCCCGATGTCTGGTCGCTGCAACTCCGGAGCGGCCCCTCCGGTCCCAGCACCCCGTACGGCTGCCTCTCCTTCCTGCTGGCCCGGCTCCCGCAGGCCTACATGGGCTCGCCCACCGCCATCCTCCGTGGCATAACCTCCCTGATCCGCAGCGACGCCGCCGGCAGGCCCTGCGTCATCACTTTGGACACGTCGGCCTGCATCGACGACATGAGTGCGGGGGTGCTGTTGAATGTCCTGCTGACCGGCACGGCAAAGATCATCGCTGTGGCCCCCAACGCCAGCGACCTGCCGGCAGACTTCCACTGGCTGCTGACGGAGCGGAAGCTCACGGAAGTGCGGCTCAACAACCTCAACGAACTCCAAACCCGGCAGGTGCTCCTTTCCCTGCTGGGCCACCGCGTCGCCTCTTCCCTGGTGACCACCTACCACCAGATGGTGGGTGGAAATCCCTTGCTGCTCAAAGCGCTGGTCACCGAACAGCAGCTCTCCGGAAACCTGGTCCTGTCCGATTCGGTCTGGACGCTGCGGGACAAAGTGGTGCTCGACGGCGCCGCCAGCCTTGACGACATCGTCCGGTCCCGCTGGTCGCGGGAGACACCCGAAACCCGGGACGTCATCGAAATGCTTTCCTGTGCCCGGCGGGTGGAACTGGCCGCCCTTACCGCCATCTATGGCGCGGACGTGGTTGCGGACATGGAAGACGGCGGCCTGCTGGAGATCGACGACTCCGAGCACCGCTGGGTGTCGCTGCGGGAGAAGTACATCGGTGACGTAGTCCGGACCTGGCTGAGCATTTCCCGCCGGCGGGAGCTGCGCAGCGTCCTGCTGGGCGGCCAGGAGCCGGACCCGGCAGCCATGACGGTGGAAGAATTGATGTCTTTCGCCGCGTGGACCCATGAGTGCGAGGCCGAGCTGAGCCCGCAGTTGGCACTCGCGGCCGCCCAGGCCGCAGTCCAGCTCTTCGACCCCCGTTTTGCCCTGACGTACGCGGAGATGGTGCAGAGGACCGACGCCGGGTGGGCATCGGCGCAGCGGCAAAAGGCTGCGGCGTACCTGCAGCTGGACATGCCGGTCCAGGCGCTTTCCGCCCTGGATGGCATCTCCCAGCCTGAACTCGAGGCTTTGGATCCCCTGGAGTACGCCGAAGTGGTGGCCGCCAAAGCGCGGGTCATGCTCTGCATTCCGGAGCGTGCGGGCAAAGTCCGGGAACTGCTCGCCGCGGCGCGGGAACGGCTCGGGAAAGCGGACAACAACTCCTCCTGGCCGGCAGCGGCAGCGGTGGCGGCAAACCGTATCTCGTTGAGTGAATTCGAATACCAGGCCCATGCCGGCGATTACGCCGCCATGATCCCGGCGCTCGAGCGGGCTGCCGATCCCGCAGGCAATCCGGACACCGGGTTCCGGCTCCAGTGCGCGATCATCCTGATGGGCGCGCTGGCCATGACCGGGCGCGAGATGGACGCGCTGGGCCTCATGCGAAAGCTCGGCGGCCAGCTCACGGACGCCTCGCACGTCGTGGGCCTGCGCGAGCGCTACGCCAGGGAGGCCTACTTCGTCGCACTGATGGCTGGCCAGTGGCGCCGCTGCATCGACCTCCTCAGCCCATTCAGCACGGGCCAGCCCCACCGGCTTCCATACCGCAGCGCCGCCACCGAACTCGCAGCCGGCGTGGCCTTTGTCTTTTCCGGGCGCGGCGAGACCGCCCTGGAGCCTTTGATCTCGGCCGCCGCCCAGCTGGAGTTGCAGCCTGTCCAGGCCGCACTGCGTACCGCCTACGCAGCCACGGCTTTGGCGTACGCCCAGACCGGCAACGCCGCGTTCGCCCGCAAGTACCTCACCAAACTGCAAAGGGCGCCGGGCAAGGCAGGATTTGCCACGGAGAGCATTATCGATTTTTGTTCGCTCGTGGCGGGGCGCTGGCTGGGCGACTCCGAGGCAGTGGCAGCGCTGAAACAAGGGGCCCGCCGGAACCTGGAGGCGGGCAGGCACACAGTGGCCGGCATCTACCTGCTGGCAGCAACGGTGAACGGCAGCGACGCCGACTTCCGCCTCCTGGAGGAGATCGCAGGCCGCCGGCAGGGACCGCTGGCCGATGTCTCGCGGCTGATCGCAGTCGGCAGCAGGACAAAGGATGCCAAAACCCTCCTTGCCGGCGGTGAAATTGCAGCCACGCTCGAACTCGATGCGGTCGAGGCCAGGTGCATGGCGCTGGCAGTGGACTTTGCCCGGCAGGACGGGGATGCCCTTTCGGCGAGGACTGCGCAGGCCCGGCTGGACATCCTGGCTGCCACCGTGGCCAACCTTCCCATTGTTCCCAGCAGCGGAAGCCCGCTGCTGACCAGCCGGGAACGGCAGATTGCCCGCATGGCCGGCCGCGGCGTCTCGAACCGTGACATCGCCATGGAAATGGGTGTTTCCGTGCGCACCGTGGAAGGCCACCTGTACCAGGTCTTCACCAAGCTTGGCGTAACTTCAAGGGGTGATCTGACTGGACTCGTCTAATGGCCACAAGCCGGCGACTGCACACCGGCTCCTGACCGGCCGCCGCGAGCCGGTGGACCGCATCTGCACCATGGTCCGGAACGGAACCCACCGGGCCGTCTTCATCATGGCCGGCCCGGGCATCGGAAAGTCGGCCGTCACTGACGCCGTGACCGAGCGCCTGGCCGGAAACATGAAAATCCTGCGCATCCACGCCAGTTCGGCCCTGGCCGGAGTGCCATTCGGAGTCCTGACACCCTATACGGGGGAACTCACCGCCGAGGAGTCCGTCTCGCCGGTCGCGGTGCTGCGTTCCATGTGGTCCTACTTTGAGAAGCTCAAGGCCGGCAGCGGGGGAGCGGTCCTGCTGGCGGTGGACGATGCCCACCACCTCGATGATGCTTCCGCGGGGGTGCTGGCCGAGGTGATTTCAGCCGGATGGGCAACGGTGCTCGCTGCCGCCCGGCCACGGCCGGGTCTCCCACAGCCGCTCGACCAGCTCTGGTACGACGGCCTGGCCGAACGCGTGGACCTCCGGCCTCTCAACCGTGAACAGATTGAAGAAGTCCTGGACCACGTCCTCGACGGGACCGTGCCGGCTGCAACGGTGGACTCCATCTGGAACGCATCAAGCGGCAATCCCCGGATCCTCGACGCCCTGCTGCACGACTCCGCCGAGGCCGGCGTCCTCGCCAAGCGCAACGGAATTTGGATGCTGCTGGGCCCGCTGCCCGCGGATGGGGACCGCCTCGCAGGCGTGGTGGCCAAAGACCATCTCCGGCGCCGGACCGAAGAGCAGGAAGCACTGAAGCTCATTGCCCTTGCCGGGCCGGTGGGCAGGAAGGTCATCGAAGACATCAGCGGGGCAGCCGTGGTCCGGTCCCTGCTGGACCAGCAGATCATCGTCGAAGCCCCCGGCATCCCGGCGGAGCTTTCCATCTGGAACGGACTCTTCGCCGGCGCCATCCGGAACACCGTGTCGGTCTCCCGCAGCCTCCAGCTGCTGGAGAAGGTCAGGGCCCACCAGGATCCCACCCAGTTGCGCGGGGAGGGCCGGTTGCGGGCAGTGGAGTGGGCCCTGGAGTGCGGCGTCAGGGTCAGCGACGACGAGATGCTGGCCGCGGCCAAGGAAGCCTTGCTGCGGTTCCGCAACGACAGTGCACGGTCCATTGCGTCCCGTATCCACGACCCCGCCATGGTTCCGCTGGCCCAGGCCATCCAGGCGCGGGCCCTGTATAACGAGGGCGCCTATACCGGGGCCGCGGCACTCCTTGACGAGTGCTGGCTCCGGCTGGCCGATGATCCCCAGGGACCGGCCGTCCTGCTGCTCCGGGTTTCGGCCCACCTGGCCATCGGCCATCCCCTGGGGATGATCGCGGACGACGTCGAAAAGAACGTCCCGCTCTCCAGCGACGGCGAAAGGAGCTGGCAGGAAGGGCTCCTGCACCTGCTCCACCTCGGTGCCGAGGTGAACTTCCCGGCGCTGAACGACGAAGTGGACACGATGCGGAAGCGCCCCCGGCAGAAGCCGCAGAACCGCTCCGCGCCTTGGCTGAGGGCCTTCTCTCCCACGCCCTCGGCTCGGCGGGACGCCCCGTGCAGGGGCTGGAGGCCGCACTGCTGGCAGCCTCGGAACTTCCCCCGCTCGAAGGCAGCCTGTTCTTCTTCCCTGAGTTCGTGCTGGGAAGGCTCGTCTCCGACTACCTGGCCATGGGTGAATGGGAGCCGGCAGAGCGCGAGATCGACCATTACGCGGCCGGACACACGCTTGGCGCGGCCACCTTCAACGGGAGCCTCCAGCTGCTGCGGGGGTATTCGCTGCTGCGGCAGGGGAGGATGGAACGCGCTTATCAGGTCCTGCTGCCCGCTGTTGAGGCGCTGAGGCTCAACGACCCGCTGCAGCTGTACCGGTTCGGCACGGCCCTCGGCTTCTACGCCGCGGCCCGGCTGGGCGACACGGAACAGGCACAGCGCCTTGAACAGGATCACAAGGACGCCGACGCCGGCTGGCCGGCGCATGATCTTTTGGCAGAGGCCTACATGGCCGCTGCCGCCGAATACCTGGCCCGCGACGGCAAGGGATTGGCCGCACTGCAGACGCTGATGACCACCACCCAGGCCTCCGCACGGAAGGGAAACCTGCTCCAGGTCCTGGCCATGTGCTGGGACCTGGGCGACCCCTCGGTGGTGCCCATGGTGCAGGCGGCGGCCCGGGACGTGGAAGGCCGGTGGGCAGAAGCTCTTCTGACGCTGGCCACCGCCTGGGAAGATGCCGACGGCGACACCCTCATGGCAACAGCTGCCTCGCTGGAGGAGGCAGGCTTTGTCAACCTGGCCCGCGAAGCCTATGCCCGTGCCAGCACGGTGCTGGAGCAGGCCGGTGAACGCCGGCGCTCACGCCAGGCCGTGGCCCAGCGCGAAAAGTGCGACCACGAACTGGGCGAGCGGTTCCGTGAAGGACGCTTCATCGCCGCGGCGCCCACCGTTCGCCTCACCAGGCGCGAACAGGACATCGTGGAGCTGGCCGTGCAGGGCCTGACCGACCGCGAGATCGCACAGCGGCTCATGGTCTCCGTCCGGACCGTGGAGGGCCACCTCTACCGCACCTACGTCAAGCTCGGCGTCCGCAGCCGCGATGAGCTGGAAGCGGCCCTGCCAAAGTAGGTCTGGCCTCCCAAACCGGCCCTGCCGTGCCTCCGTGCTGCCAGTCGGGCATCGGAATCCCTGCTGACCGCCCGACGTCGAAATCCCTGCCCCCGGCCACCCGCTGCCCACGGTGTTTCCACCCGGGAAGCACCGCCGGGCCGCCGTCGTACCCAAGCCCGCCAACCATCCCGCCCGGAGGGTGCGCAGGAGCGCCAACCCGGTAGTGCACCCGCCTGGATTCGAGTACACCCTACTCGTGTACGTAAGGGCCCCACGGGATTTACTTAAGGAGGCAAAGCAAAGCGGCAGGCCGGAAGCCGCAGAGCAGCCAATCAGGACAGTGAGGCCCTCTCAACTTCCGGTCCCCAGGGACCGGGTCAAGACGGGGCCGGCGACGTCAGAGTCTTCTGAGACCGAGACTCTCCCCCAGCCGTCGCCGGCCCTTTACTCCCTCGGCCGAAGCCCGGGGCAGCGGTGGCGGCCGCCCCTCCCGGGCGGCCGCCACAGCCGTGTGTGGGACAATTGGGTTGTCAGACATGGGCAGCCCAAGGAGTTCGTTTTGGCCGTAGTATCAACGCCAGCCACACTGGAACGTGCCGTACCTGTCATGGACAACGCCGAGGTGCTGCGCATCCGCAATGACTTCCCGGTCCTCAACCAACTGGTGAACGGACAGCCGCTGGTCTACCTCGACTCCGGGGCGACATCCCAGAACCCCGTGAGCGTCATCGAAGCCGAGCAGGAATTCTATGAGCAGCGCAACGCTGCCGTGCACCGGGGCGCCCACCATCTTGCGGTTGAGGCCACCGAAGTCTTCGAGGACGCCCGCCAAACCATCGCCGACTTCATCGGTGCGGACTACGAGGAAACCATCTGGACCTCGAACGCGACGGAGGGACTGAACCTCCTCTCCTATGCGCTGTCCAATGCCGGACTGTGGGCTGCCCAGGGCCGCGGCGACCAGCGGCTCGGGGAGCTGTCCCTGGGGCCCGGGGACGACATCGTGGTGACCGAGATGGAACACCATGCCAACCTGATTCCATGGCAGGAGCTGGCATTCCGCACAGGAGCCACCCTCCGGTACATCCCCATCGGAGATGACGGCAGCCTTCGCATGGACCAGGCCGCCGGGATTATCGGCCCGCGTACCAAAGTCCTGGCCTTCACCCACGCTTCCAACGTCCTGGGAATCATCAACCCGGTAGCGGAACTGACGGCCCTCGGGCATGCGGCCGGCGCCTTGGTTGTCCTGGACGCCTGCCAGTCGGCTCCCCACCTGCCCTTGAACGTCAAGGAACTCGGCGTGGACTTCGCGGTCTTCTCCGGCCACAAGATGCTCGCCCCCACGGGGATTGGCGTGCTGTACGGGCGGCAGGAGCTGCTGGACATCCTCCCGCCGTTCCTGACCGGCGGGTCAATGATCACTACCGTCACCATGGAGCGGGCCGAGTACCTCCCGGCGCCCCAGCGCTTCGAAGCGGGCACCCAGCGCATCTCCCAGGCGGTAGCCATGGCGGCCGCAGCGAACTACCTGACGGAAACCGGGCTGGCCCGGATCCATGCGTGGGAGGCCGCACTGGGCCAGCGCATGGTGGCGGGGCTGGAATCCATTCCCGGCGTCCGGGTCCTGGGCCCGGCAGCCGGAAAGGAACGGATCGGCCTTGCCGCATTCGACGTCGAAGGCGTCCACGCCCATGACGTGGGACAGTTCCTGGACTCCCGGGGAATCGCCGTCCGCGTGGGACACCACTGCGCCCAGCCGCTGCACCGCAGGCTTGGACTGACCGCCACGACCCGGGCCAGCGCCTACCTCTACAACACCACGGACGACGTGGACCGCTTCCTTGAAGCCGTTGCCGGCGTCCGGGCCTACTTCCGCGCATAGCGGAGAAGACGAAAGGTGACACCATGAGCCTTGACCAGCTGTACCAGCAGATCATCCTGGACCATTCGAAGGCCCGCCACGGCAGCGGGCTCGCCGCGACCGAAGCGCCCCAAGGCACCTCCACCGGGCAGTCGCACCAGCTCAACCCCGTGTGCGGCGACGAAGTTACACTCCGGCTCGCCGTCCAGGACGGGAAAGTGGCACAGGTGGCGTGGGACGGCGCCGGCTGCTCCATTTCCATGGCCTCGGCG
Source organism: Arthrobacter sp. FX8 (assembly GCF_026723805.1). NCBI lineage: Bacteria > Bacillati > Actinomycetota > Actinomycetes > Micrococcales > Micrococcaceae > Arthrobacter > Arthrobacter sp. FX8. Next base: position 678,833 of record NZ_CP113505.1, read on the forward strand.
TCCGTCCTCAGCGACCTCGCCGAAGGCATGACCGTGGCTGAACTGCACGAAATTATCGACAGCTTCCGGGAGGTGCTGAGGTCCCGTGGGAAGGTCCATGCTGATCCTGAGCTGCTTGGGGATGCGGCAGCGTTCGAAGGAGTGGCACGCTACGCAGCCCGGGTCAAGTGCGCCATGATCTCCTGGGTTGCTGCGGAGGACGCGCTTAACCAGGCAGCCTAGGCCAGGCAACCCAGGCCAGACGGAAACAGCCCGGACCTTGCTCCAACAGGAGTAAGGTCCGGGCTGTTTTCGCGCCGTGGAACGGCTGGTTCAGCCCAGCAGGCCGAGAACACCGATCACCGCTGTGGCGAGTCCCAGCACCATGGAGATGCTCACCAGCACCACGTGCACGGTCAGGAATTTGGTGGCCTTTCCTGCCGCATCGCGGGCGCGGGGATCCTTCATCACGCGGCGCAGGAACTGCGGCCAGACCACCAGGGACCAGACGCCGGCGACGATGAGGACCAGCGCTGCGAGGACGGGAAGCTGCATGGGTTAGTGGCTTTCCAGCCAGGCCTGAGCCTGTGCGGCCTGCAGGTTCAGGGCTTTGGCCACCATGGGTTCGGCGGCGTCGGCGATCTTGCCGCCCAGGAACGGAACAGAGGACTTAACGGCGCCCTCGAGCTCCACCCGGGTTCCACCGGCATCGGCCACCAGGCGCTGGACGGCCGTGACATCCACCGGGGCGCCGGCGATCTTCAGCGAAATGTTGCTCTGGCGGGAGCCGTCGGCGGCCGGGGCCTCCCAGTTTTCAACCTGCGTCACCTTCAGGTGCTCACCCACGAACTTGCGGGCAATCTCGGGCAGGCGCGTGGTGGGGAGGGTACGCACCGAGGTGGCGTTGAAGGCCCCTGCGATGTCACCGTCCACGCTGAAGGACTCCAGGGTGCCGCCTACCAGTTGGCTGACGTGGCGCTGGAAATCTTCGTTCACCAGCACAGCAGCAACGCTGTCAACGGAGTGCGGAAGGGTTGTGGTTGCGCTCAGCGCCATGGGTCCTCCTGGGATTTGGGGAAAGGATTTACGCCTCCAACATCCTACGGGGTGACCGGCGAGGGCTCCGCATCGGCAAGTTTCTGGGCGGCAGCGGTGATGTTCCGGGCCATGGCCGGGAAGATCAGGCTGTGGAACGGAAGCACGGCGAGCCAATAGAGCCGTCCGCTCAATCCCTTGGGGAAGAAGATGGCGCGCTGCCGGTAGCGGCTGCCCGCGCCGTCGGGCTCCACGGAAAGCTCCAGCCAGGCCCGTCCCGGCGCCCGCATCTCGGCCCGCAGCCGCAGGAGCCTGCCCCGGTCGATCTGCTCCACCCGCCACCAGTCCACCACTTCGCCGATGGCCAGGGTGTGCGGGTGCCGCCGGCCACGCAGCAGGCCTGCGCCGCCGGTCAGTTTGTCCAGCCAGCCGCGGACCTGCCAGGCCAGGGGCAGGGAATACCAGCCGTTGCGCCCGCCGATGCCCTCGATGATCGTCCAGACGTGGGCCGGGTCCACATCGCCGTGGAAGGTCCGCTCGTCGATGTACACCTTGTGCCCCGACCAATCGGGGTCGCTGGGAAGCGGATCGGAGTCGGCACCGGCGTTGGCCCAGGTGGTCTCCACCTGGCCGTCCCGCTCCTTTCCCAGCGCCAGGGCCACCGCCGTGCGGTAGGGGGTCAGGCCGCCGTCGGGCTGGGGAATGTACTGGTCGATGTCGTGTTCGTTGGCCACCGCGTCATGCTGCAGGGACTGGACCAGCGGCACGGCCATGGAGAGCGGGATGGGTGTTGTCAGGGCCACCCACATGCCTGCCAGCTTGGGTGCCGGTACCGGCAGCGCCAGCACCACCCGGTAGGGCAGGCCCGCTTCGGCGGCGTACTCCTGCATCATCCCCGCGTAGGTCAGCACCTGCCGGCAGCCGATGTCGAAGGTGCGGTTGATGGGGCCCTCCAGCGACGCTGCGGACACCAGGTAGTAGAGGACATCACGCACGGCGATGGCTTCGATCCTGTTGCGCACCCAGCTGGGCGCCGGCATCAGGGGCAGCGTTTCGGAGAGGTGCCGGATCATCTCGAAGGAGGCGGAGCCGGAGCCGATCACCACGCCTGCCTGGAACACTACGGCGTCCACCGGGCTGTCCAGGAAGACCTTGCCCACCGCCTCCCGTGACCGCATGTGGGTGGACAGCTCCACCCCTGGGGGTGCAGGCCGCCAAGGTAGACGATCCGGCGGACCCCCGCGGCCGCTGCAGCATCCGCGGCCGTCCTGGCCATGGCCTTTTCCTTGGCTTCGAATCCCGCGCCGGCGGCCATCGAATGCACCAGGTAGTAGAAGACCTCGACGCCGGCCAGGGCGTCGCGGAGGGCGTCGCCGTCGTCCAGGCTGCTTTCCACCACGTCCACTTTGTCCCGCCAGGGCACGCCGGCGATCTTGTCCGGCGAGCGGACCAGCACCTTGACGGTGTGGCCTGCTTCCAAAAGCCGGGGCACCAGGCGGCCGCCGATGTAACCGGTGGCCCCGGTGACAAGGACAGTCTTTGGTGCTGGCTGGGCGCTCATTGCAGTCATGCTGGCTCCTGTATGGTCCTGGCCCCTGTTCGTGCCGGCCTGGCTTCGTCCTTTGTTCTTCGGAGCCGCGGCCCGTCCGGACGGGCCGCGGCTCCGAACAACACGGCTCCTAACAAAATGGCTCCGAACTAAGGGGCTCCGAACGGGCAACTGTCCGGCCCTGCCAGCCTAGGCCTGTGGGCGCCGCGCTGCCATGTCGTTCCTGCGCTGTAGGCTGGGAGTACCCGGGATTCGCAGCGAATTTCGGGTTTTCGCGTTGCCTGCGACCCTCGATGAACACCACAGGAGCTTCTGCCATGAGTCTTCCCGGCCAGTCCGCCGCCGGCACATCCAGCACAGGTACATCCAGCACAGGCACATCCAGCACAGGCACATCCAGCACGGGCACGTCCAGGACAGGCACGGCCCGGCCCGCCAAGACCAGTGCCGCCCCGTCGCTGGACGGGCTGCGCCGTGCCCTGGCGCCGGACCAGACGTTCGCCCGGGTCCGCGCCGAGGCTGCCCGGGGATTCGCCGTCCGCGGACAGGACTACCAGATCAGCGCTCCTCCGGGACTTCGTCCGGTGCTGCTCGCGGAGATGGCTGACGGGCTGGCGGCCAAGGCGGAACAGGCGGGCGGTATGGAGCCGGGCGTGGTGCTGGCCGTCACTGCCACCGGCCGGGAGGCGGAGGACCTCACTGCGGCCCTGCGCGCGTACCTGCCCGCGGATTCGGTGGCCGAGTTCCCCAGCTGGGAGACCCTCCCGCACGAGCGGCTGTCGCCGCGCTCGGACACCGTAGGCCGCCGCTTGTCCGTGCTGCGCCGCCTGGCCCATCCGGAAAATCCAGCCCATCCGGAAAGCTCGACGGCGGGCCGGCTCCGCGTCGTCGTCGCGCCGGTCCGCGCCGTGGTCCAGCCGGTGGTGGCGGGCCTGGGCGACCTGGTTCCCGTCACGCTGAAGGTGGGCCAGGAGGTGCCGTTCTCCGACGTCGTGAAGAGCCTTGCCGACGCCGCGTACGCCCGTGTGGACATGGTGACGCACCGCGGTGAGTTCGCCGTCCGCGGCGGCATCATCGACGTTTTCCCGCCCACCGAGGACCACCCCATCAGGGTGGAGTTCTTCGGGGACGAAGTGGACCAGATGCGCTGGTTTGCCGTGGCCGACCAGCGCTCGCTGTCCGCCCCGGGCGTCCACCACCCCGCCGAACTGCATGCCCCGCCGTGCCGGGAAATCCTCATCACCCCGTCCGTCATGTCCCGCGCCGCCACGCTGAAGTCCCAGCTTCCGGCCGCCGCGGACATGCTGGAGAAGATCGCCGGCGGAATCGCCGTGGAGGGCATGGAATCCCTGGCGCCGGTGCTGGTGGATGCGATGGTTCCGTTCGTTGACCAGCTGCCTGCCGACTCCATCGCCGTGCTGATCGAGCCGGAGAAGGTGCGCACCCGCGCCCACGACCTTGCCGCCACCAACGAGGAGTTCCTCGAAGCGGCATGGTCCACCGCGTCCGACGGCGGTGCGGCACCTTTGGACCTCAGCTCGCAGGCGAGTGCGGCGCTGCACTCTGCCAGCTTCCGGTCCCTGGCGGAAACGCGCACCTCCTCGCTGGAGCACGGCGTGTCCTGGTGGTCGATTACGTCACTGGCGCAGGACGCGGAGCTGCTGCCCGAGATCGACGTGCTGAACCTGCATGCCCGGGAGCCGCGGGGCTACCAGGGCGACGTGGCGGAAATGATGGAGTTCATCGGTTCGCACGTCCGCGACCAGTGGCGGATCGTGGTGGCCACGGAAGGGCCCGGGCCGGCCCAGCGCCTGGCCGAGTTGTTCCATGAGAACGACATTCCCTGTGCCCGGGTGGACAGCCTGGACCACGAACCCCAGCCGGGCATCATCGAGGTGACCACTGCCGCCGTCGGCCGTGGTTTTGTCCTGGACGGCCTCAAACTGGGCCTGCTCACCGAAGCCGACCTGCTGGGACGGACCTCCGCCGGGTCCACCAAGGACATGCGGAGGATGCCCTCCAAACGGCGCAACGCCGTCGATCCCCTGCAACTGGTGGCGGGGGACCACGTGGTCCATGAACAGCACGGCATTGGCCGGTTCGTGGAACTCATCCAGCGCAAGGTGGCCGGCGGCGGCGACGGCGTCCGGGAATACCTGGTGCTGGAGTACGCGCCGGCCAAGCGCGGCGCACCCGGCGACCGGCTGTTCGTCCCCACGGACCAGCTGGACCAGGTGACCCGCTACGTGGGCGGCGACACCCCCGTGCTGAGCAAGATGGGCGGCGCGGACTGGGCCAGTACCAAGTCCAAGGCCCGCAAAGCCGTCAAGGAGATCGCCGGCGAACTGATCCGGCTGTACTCTGCCCGCATGGCCTCCCGTGGCCACGCGTTTGGACCCGACACGCCCTGGCAGCGGGAACTGGAGGAGGCGTTCCCGTATGTGGAGACGCCGGACCAGCTGACCACCATCAACGAGGTTAAGGCGGACATGGAGCGGGAGATTCCCATGGACCGGCTGGTGTCCGGCGACGTGGGCTACGGCAAGACCGAGATCGCGGTGCGCGCTGCCTTCAAGGCGGTGCAGGACGGCAAACAGGTGGCGGTGCTGGTGCCCACCACCCTGCTGGCCCAGCAGCACTACGAGACCTTCACCGAACGCTTCTCCGGCTTCCCGCTGCGGGTGAAGCCGTTGTCCCGGTTCCAGAGCGCCAAGGAAGCGAAGGAGACGGCGGAGGGTGTGAAGAGCGGTGCCGTGGACGTGGTGATCGGCACGCACCGGCTGTTGGCCAAGGACTTTGAGTTCAAGGACCTGGGCCTGGTGATCGTGGACGAGGAACAGCGGTTCGGCGTGGAGCACAAGGAAGCGCTGAAGAAGATGCGCACCAACGTGGACGTCCTGGCCATGAGTGCCACCCCGATTCCCCGCACCCTGGAGATGTCCCTCACCGGCATCCGGGAAACCTCCACCCTGGCCACCCCGCCGGAGGAACGGCACCCCGTGCTGACCTACGTGGGCCCGTACACGGACAAGCAGACCTCGGCCGCCATCCGCCGCGAGCTGATGCGTGAAGGCCAGGTGTTCCTGGTCCACAACCGGGTGTCCACTATCGAGCGGACGGCCGCCAGGATCCGCGAGCTGGTGCCCGAGGCACGGGTCGAGGTGGCGCACGGCAAGATGTCGGAGAGCCGCCTGGAGCAGATCATCGTTGACTTCTGGGAGCGGCGCTTCGACGTGCTGGTGTGCACCACCATCATCGAGACCGGCCTGGACATCTCCAACGCCAACACGTTGATCGTGGACGGCGCGGACAAGTACGGCCTGTCCCAGCTGCACCAGCTCCGCGGCCGCGTGGGCCGTGGCCGTGAACGCGCCTACGCCTACTTCCTGTATCCGTCAGAGAAGCCGCTGGGCGAGGTGGCGCTGGAACGGCTCAAGGCCGTGGCCGCGCACAACGAACTGGGCGCCGGCATGCAGTTGGCCATGAAGGACCTGGAAATCCGCGGTGCCGGCAACCTGCTGGGCGGCGAACAGTCCGGCCACATCCAGGGAGTGGGCTTTGACCTGTACATCCGGCTGGTGGGCGAGGCCGTGGCGGACTACCGGGGCGAGGCCGAAGAAAAGGCCGCGGAGATGAAGATCGAGCTGCCCGTCAACGCCCACCTGCCGCACGACTATGTCCCCGGCGAACGGCTGCGCCTGGAGGCCTACCGGAAGCTCGCGGCGGCCATCACCAATGAGGCCATCGACGAGGTCCAGGCCGAGCTCGTTGACCGCTACGGTGAACTTCCGCTGCCCGCCCAGAACCTGGTGGCGGTGGCACGCTTCCGTGTTGGTGCGCGCGAAGCCGGCCTGTCCGACGTCGCTCTGCAGGGCAACTTCATCAAGTTCTCCCCGGCCTCGCTCCCGGAATCCAAGATCATGCGCCTGAACCGGATGTACCCCGGATCGCAGTCCAAACCCGCACTCGACGCCGTCCTCATCCCCAAGCCCAAGACGGCACGGATCGGCGGACGGGATCTGCAGGACGCCGAGATCCTGGAATGGGCCAACGGCGTGATCCGGAATATCTTCTCCGACGCCCCGCTCGCCGCCCCGGCAGTCAGCGGCTAGTACGTGATGGGAGGACACCACGCCGCGTCTGGAGCCGCGGCGTGGGTAGCTGTTGCGTCCACCGGCCCCTACACCCTGGGTTGGTACCCGCTGGATCCCACGGGCATCCTCATCGGCGGCATGGCCACCGCGGGCACGGCACTGGTGTGCGACTGGGACCACCGGGCAAGCACGGTGGCCCACTCGCTGCCGCCGCTGTCCAACGTGATTGCGCGCGGCATCGAGAACGCCAGCGGGGGCCACCGGCAGGGAACGCACTCCATCCTTGGTGCCGCGGTTTTTGTCTTCCTCGCCGGCCTGGCATCGCAGGTGCACCTGGACACCGGCTGGGGCCGCCTGTCCGTGGGGGCCGGGCTGCTGTGCATGTTCCTGATCAACATTGCGGCGAAGGCGCTGAAGCTCTTTCCCAAAAGCGGCTTTATCTCCAACTGGATCTTCGCGCTGGTCATGGCGGGCCTGGTCACCGTATACGCGCCGGGGCAGTGGACCTGGCTGCCCACCTCGATGCTGATCGGGGTGGTGGTGCACATCGTGGGCGACCTCATCACCACCGGAGGAGTGCCGCTGCTGTGGCCGCTGGTGGTCCGGCCGCCGAAAATACTGCGCCGGCTGCCCCTGCTGCGGAACGTCTGGCGGGCCAACGGCGCCCTGTCCCTTCCCCTGCTGGGGCGTGCCGGTTCCAAGCGGGAGTGGCTGGTGCTGATCCCGGTCAGCGCGTACGCCATGGTGGGCATGTCGATGGCCGGCTGGGCCATCGCCCAACAGCACTGGGGCCGTGCGGCGGCTGCCGCGGGCGCCTGGATCAGGCTCTGGTTCTAGCAGGCAACACCCTTCAGCGGGAAACAGCAACGGACCGGCGGAAAAGTCCGCCGGTCCGTTGTTTGCTGTATGGAGTGGGTGTTAGTGCTCGCCCGCAGAGTCGGACCGGCCCAGGATGGTCTGCGGGATCCAGAAGGCCAGCGCAAACAGGGCCAGGCAGGCGGCCATGGGCCACGGGTTGCCCAGGCTGAGGAAGGACAGCGAGTAGATGGCGCCCAGGAACAGCACGAAGCAGACCGCGAACAGGATGACGCTGGTGGCGAGGTTGTTCTCGTTCTGAGGGGTCCGGACGGAGTCCTGGTTCGACGCCGAGTCCCGGCTGGACGCGTTGATCTGGCTGGACATATGTTCCTCCTCGGCCCCGCGGGGCTTGGTCTGCGGCCGCTTCCGGGTCCGGTCAGTAAGCGGTTGAACCCTGTTCACCCTTGACGATGGCAATCCCGGAGCTGGCACCAATTCGTGTTGCACCTGCTGCAATCATAGCCTGCGCGTCGGCCAGGGACCGTACGCCGCCGGAGGCCTTGACCCCCAGGTCAGGGCCCAGCGCGCGGCGCATCAGGGCCACGTCTTCAACGGTGGCGCCGCCACCGTTGAAGCCCGTGGAGGTTTTCACGAAGTCCGCCCCGGCCTCAACGGCCGCCCGGCATGCCAGCACCTTCTGCTCATCCGTGAGCAGGGCTGTTTCGATGATGACTTTCAGGATGGCGCCGCCGGCGTGCACCGTCTCGGCCACCGCGGCGATGTCCTCGGTCAAGGCGCCCTGGTCACCGGCCCTCGCGGCGGCAATGTTGATCACCATGTCCACCTCGTCCGCGCCGTCCAGCACGGCGCCGCGGGCCTCGAACGACTTCACGTCTGTAGGGGTGGCCCCCAGCGGAAAGCCCACCACGGAACAGGTGAGGACGCCGGAGCCCTTGAGCGCCTTGGTGACGGTCTTGACCCAGATGGGGTTGACGCAGACCGACTTGAACCGGTACTCGGCTGCCTCCGCGCAGACCTTCAGCACGTCAGCTTCCGAGGCTTCGGGCTTGAGCAGCGTGTGGTCGATGTAGGAGGCGATGTTCGCGGTCCCGGCCGGATCAGCGGTTCCTGCGTGAACGGTGGCTTCGTTGCTCATGATGGTCCTCTCGAAGGGCCTTGTGGGCCCGGCGTTGACTCGGTTTCGGGAACCATCTTGTCACAGCGCACGGCGCCGGTGGCGGCCGCTCAGGCGGCAGCCTGAAGGACCGGCGCTGCAGCCGCGGCAGTCAGCAACTGGGTGGCACAGGCACCTGCCGCCGACGCGGCGGCCACCAGCAGCCCCAGGCGCACGCCGTCGAACGCTGCTGCGTCGCCGATCGCCCAGATCCCCGGCACGGACGTCCGGAAGTCCCTGCTGATCTCGATGCCGCCGCCGGCGGCCGTCCGCAGGCCCGCGCTGGCGGCGAGGCCGTCCCGGGATACCCGCTCCTCGGCCAGGACCACCAGGTCGCCGGTCATGCTGCTGCCGTCTTCAAAGACCACGGCGGAGGCGGCGAGGGGGAACCGGCCCCTCCGGAAACGACGGCGGGGATGATGGCCGCGGGCCGGGCGGTGGTGCGGATTGGCCGCACCCCCTTGGCCCGGAGTACCGCTTCGGCCTGCCCTGCCGCTGCCCCGGTGCCCACCAGGATCCCCACGGGGCGGCGGCCCAGCTCGCGGGTGACTTCCTGCACTCCGTCCGCAATGCGCGGGGCGTCATCGATGGTGGAGTAGCTCAGGCACTGCGCGGCGCCGTCCACCGGGTTGGCCACGGGAGCCGAACCGGTGGCGATGACCAGCTGGTCGTAGGCGAATTCCATGCCGTCGGCGGTTGCCACCGTGCGCTTGGCAGCATCGATGTGGCTGGCCGGCTGGCCAAAGCGGACGGAGACCTGGGGGAGCATGGCCAGCTCCAGCAGTTCCGCCGGGGTGTCATCGCGGTTGCTCAGCACGGTGATGGTGCCGGCGAACCGTGCCCGGTCCAGTTGGGCCACCAGGGCCTGGGCGGCGGGACCGGCGCCGGCGATGACGATGCGGGTTGCGGCGGAGGTGGACGTTGAGGGTGCCGGAGCGGACATGTGCTGGCCCTTTCGCTGGCGGCCGGGAACCGGCCGGAACTTCATGATGGAACCCAGCGTAGGGGCCTGCTTTTTCGGTTGTGTTACCCACCCATTGCTGTTTACCGGGCCCGTGTTCGCCAGTATTTACCGGCCGGTAACAGAACCCGTGACCCACCTCTCATTCACCGGCCGGCGGACACAATCCGCCATTCCCGGCGCACAAGTGGCCGGCACAGGCGTTCCTTAGACGCGGATCCGGTACCCGCGCTTGACTACTGTTTCAATGAGCTTTCCGTCCGGCAGTGACGAACGCAGCCTGCTGACCGTCATGTCCAGTGCGTGCACGGAACCCCGGAGTTCCAGCAGGTCGGAGAGGGATTCACGGGACAGGACAGCGCCGCCGGCACCCAGCAGGGCGCGCAGGAGCAGCAGGGGAGCGGGTGCCAGTTCCACCGCCTGGCCGTCGATCCGCAGGCTGCGGCCGCGAAGCTCGATGTTCCCGGAGCGGGTGTCCAGCCGCCGGACATGGTTCAGGGCCAGGTGCTCGCACACCAGCCGGATGAGGGCCCCCATGCGGAAACGTTCCGGGATGAGCGGCGTCACGCCCGCGTCCAGGAGTGGCTGTGCCGTCACGGGACCCACCACGGCGGTGGTGACGTTCAGTTTCAGGCTTTCCACCAGCTGCTTGTACAGGCCCATTTCGTGGGCGGTGCTCCACATCGCGTCCACGGCTGGGGCGCTGGTGAAGGTCAGGACGTCCAGGTTCCCGCTGCAGGCGGCCTCGATCAGGCGCGGCAGCCTGTCCTCGCCGTCGGGCTTGACCCACCGGTAGGGCGTGACGGTGAGGACCGTGGCGCCGGACATCCGCAGGCGTTCAATCTGGCGGACGTCGGTGTAGCCGTGCAGCTGCATGGCGACGGTCTTGCCCCGGACGCCTTCGGTGAGCAGCATGTCCACCAGCGTGGCGGTGGTTTCGTCGCTGCTGATGCCGACGTCGGCAAGGCCGGCCGCGCGCACGGCACCGCGGGCTTTGGGCCCCCGGACGAACATGCGGCAGTTTCCCAGCGTTTCCAGCAGTTCGTCGCCGATCCCGAAGGAGTCAGCGGCCTCGCACCACCGGCGCATGCCGTAGGCGGTGGTGGCGATGCACAGGTCCGGCTTGGCGGCGATGATGGCCCGCGTGTCCTCGATGAGGCGCATGTCCTCCTGGACGGGGGCGATCTTCAGCGCCGGCGCATGCAGCACTTCGGCACCCCGGCGCTCCAGGGCCTCGATCAGGTCGCGCGACCGCCGGTCCGAGGTGACGCCGATGCGGAACCCTTCCAAGGGCGACTCCGCGGCATCGGTGGCTTCTTCGGCCTGCGTCGTCGGTGCGGCCTGGGCTGGTTCAGCCGGTGCAAGTGCAGTCATGGGGGTCAATCCTTTCATGATCCCAGCAGCGAGGCCGCCAGCCTGTCCAGGTCTGCGGCGGCACCGGCGTGGTCACGGTTCGCTTCAGCCACCCGCACCACCTCGCCGATGACCAGCACTGCCGGGTTGCTGCAGCCGGCAGCGGCGGAGGTGATGGTGCCGAGGTCAGCGATGGTGGTGCGCTGGCCGGGCCGGTAGCCCCGCTCCACCACGGCCATGGGCATGTCCGGGCGCATCCCGGCGCGGCGCAGGCCTGCCGCCAGCTGGTGGAGGGTGCCGATGCCCATGAGCACCACAATGGTGCCGCCCAGACCGGCCAGGTGGTGGTGCTCCTTCTCTGTCAGCGGGGCGTGCCCGGAGACCACGGTGAACATGTGGCTGACTTCGCGGTGGGTCACCGGGATGCCTGCTGCGGCCGGGACCGAGATGGCGCTGGTGACGCCGGAGATGACGTGCACTTTGACGCCGGCTGCCACGCAGGCGGCAACTTCCTCGCCGCCGCGGCCAAAGACGTAGGGGTCCCCGCCCTTGAGGCGGACCACGTTGTTGCCGGCAAGGGCACTTTCCACCATCAGCTTTTCGATGTCAGACTGGCTGACCTTGTGGTGGCCAGGCTTCTTTCCGACGTCCACGAGTTCCGCGGAGGTCAGCCGCGGCAGTTCCTGGTACGGCGCCAGTCGGTCGTAGAACACGACGTCGGCATCGCGGAGTGCCTTGACCGCCGCCACGGTGAGCAGGTCGCTCGTGCCGGGGCCGCCGCCCACCAGGGTGACGTGTCCGGCGGGTCCCGCAGCAGGCTCGGCCGCGACCGGGATGCCGGTCTTCCGGCAGCGGTCCAGGAAGGCGTCCCAGCCGGGCTGTCCGTCCTCGACGGCGGCGACCAGGAACAGCCGCTCCGGCAGGTGGACGAGCCGCGCCTCTTCGGGGCTGCCAAGGCGGTGCACGACGGCGCCCGCGGCTTGGTACCGCCGCACCGCCTGCCGCGCGGCGTCGGGGGCGCCGGCCACCAGGACGTTCCGGCCGGTGAGGTCGATACTGAGCTGCATGGCTATGCCTCGTTTCCAGGGGTTTCCGTGGTGGCGGAGCGGACCGGGATGGAAGCCCCGATCAGGACCTTGCCTTTTTCCTCCGGAGTGGCGGGGCGCATCTGGCCGCGCTCGTCCGGGACGAAGGTGATGGAGTCGTCCTTCTGGTCGGGGGCATTGACGAAGGAGCGGAACCGGCGCAGGCGTTCGGGGTCCTTGAGGGTGTCTGCCCATTCATCCACGTACGTGTCCACGTGCTTGGCCATGGCGGCCTCAAGGTCCTCGGCGATGCCCAGGGTGTCCTTCACCACCACGTCCTCAACGTGCTTGATGCCGCCGTCGAGCTCCTCCTGCCAGCGGGCCGTGCGCTGCAGGCGGTCCGCGGTGCGGATGTAGTACATGAAGTAGCGGTCGATGTACTTGATCAGGGTTTCGTCGTCCAGGTCCTTGGCCAGGAGCTGGGCGTGGGCCGGGGTGGCTCCGCCGTTGCCGCCCACGTACAGGTTCCAGCCGTCGGCCGTGGCGATCACGCCCACGTCCTTGCCGCGCGCCTCTGCGCATTCGCGGGCACAGCCGGAAACACCCATCTTGAGCTTGTGCGGGCTGCGCAGGCCGCGGTAGCGCAGTTCCAGCTTGATGGCCATGGCCACCGAATCCTGGACGCCGAAGCGGCACCAGGTGGAACCGACGCAGGACTTCACGGTCCGCAGGCTCTTGCCGTAGGCCTGGCCGGACTCGAAGCCGGCGTCCACCAGTTCCTTCCAGATCTCCGGCAGCTGCTCCAGCCGGGCGCCGAACATGTCGATGCGCTGGCCGCCGGTGATCTTGGTGTACAGGCCGTACTTCTCGGCCACGGCCGCAATGACGCCCAGCTTCTTGGGGGTGATCTCACCGCCGGCGATGCGGGGGACCACCGAGTAGGTGCCGTCCTTCTGCATGTTAGCCAGGGCGCGGTCGTTGGTGTCCTGCAGGGTGCCGCGGCCGGCGTCCAGGACGTAGGCGCTGTTCTGGCTGGCCAGGATGTTGGCGATCGTCGGCTTGCAGATGTCGCAGCCGGCGCCGGTGCCGTACTTGGCCATGATCTCTTCGAAGGAGGTCAGCCCCAGGACGCGGATGGCGTCGAACAGTTCCTGGCGGGACAGTTCGATATGCTCGCAGAGGGCCTTGGAGACCTCCACACCGGACTTGGTCAGCTCGGTTTCCAGCAGCTTCTTCAGCATGGGGACGCAGGAGCCGCACTGGGTGCCGGCCCGGGTGCAGCCCTTCAACTCGCCCAGTTCCTGGACCGGGGCGTTGCCCTCGCAGGCGCCGCAGGCGTTGATGGTGTCACGGATGGTTCCGGCCGTGACGTTGTTGCAGGAGCACAGCGTGGCGTCATCCGGCAGTTCGGTCTCCGGCGCCTCGCCACCGCCGGCCGCGCTCAGGAAGGCGCCCGGTTCGGCCGGGAGCTCGCGGCCCAGGAGCGGGCGCAGGCTCATGTAAGGGGAGGCATCGCCGACGAAGATGCCGCCCAGGAGGGTCTTGGCGTCATCCGTGGTCACGATCTTCTGGTAGACGCCGCGGGCCGGGTCGGCATAGACGATTTCCAGGGCGTGCTCGGTCTTGGCGAACGCGTCACCGAAGCTGGCCACGTCCACACCGGACAGCTTGAGCTTGGTGGCGGTGTCGAAGCCCGGGAAGGTGGCATCCCCACCGTGCAGCCGGTCGGCCACGATCTCCGCCATGGTGTTGGCCGGCGCCACCAGGCCCAGGCACATGCCGCCGTAGTTGGCCACTTCACCGATGGCCCAGATGCCGGGCACTTCGGTTTCGCAGTAGTCGTTGATGACCACGCCGCCGCGGGGACCCAGGCTGAATACCTGTTCCTCGCCCTCGGCGGCGCGGAAGAGTTCATCGCGGGGACGGACGCCGATGGCGACGATCACGATGTCGGCGTCGATGACGCGGCCGTCGGCCATCAGCACCCCGGTGACCTGGCCGTCGTCGTCGGAAAGTACCTCCGAGGGAAAGACCCCGCCGTGGACTTCGAAACCCTTGGATTTGATGAGCCTGCCCATGGCCTGGCCCGCGCCCTCGTCGAGCTGGGTGGCCATCAGCCACTGGGAACCGTCGATGACGATCGGGTTGGCGCCGAGCTGCTCGGTGCCGGCAGCTGACTCGAGGCCCAGGAGCCCGCCGCCGATAGTGACGGCGTTGACCTTGCGGCCGAGCTTCTCCGTGAGCTCCGCGATGGCCTTGTTGATGGCCCAGACGTCTTCAAGCGTGCGGTAGACGTGCGTGTGCTCCGCGCCGGGGATGGGCAGGCGGGCCGCATTCGAGCCGGTGGCGACCACGAGTTCGTCGTAGGGGTAGCTGTTGCCGGCGGCGGTTTCCACCGTCTTCGCTTCGGCGTTGATCTTTACGACGCGCTCGCCGGTCTTCAGGTCCAGGCCGGCGTGGTCCCACATGGACGCCGTGCCGAGCGTCAGGTCGACGTCGTTGTCGGTGAGGGCTTTGGACAGCGCCACCCGGTCATAGGGGAGGTGGACTTCCTCGGTGAGGACCGTGACATGCCAGCCATCGAGGCCGCGGGCATGCATTGCGTCCGCAAAACGGTGGGCCGCGGGGCCGCCGCCGGCGACGACGATGCGGCGCGGAGTCTCTGTGCTTGAAGTCTGTTCGGTCACTGATGGGCCTTTCGCATGGGCCGCAGGCAGTTTTCCTGCAGCCTTCTCTGACGAGCTGTCCATCCAGACTAGGGAGACGCAGTTTCGCTTCAGTTTCCCATTTGTTTCGCCAACTTAACTTCTGCATCACGAGCGCATTTCCGGGCGGGTTAGGTCTCTTTTACGCGCCGGACACATTCACCGCACCCCGTTGAAACACCCGGACCCTAGCGTTGGAAACGGCCGCAAAAGCAGCCGTGCAAGGACAACAGGCACAGGGAAAGGAGCCGGACATGACGGCAACACTGGAACTTGGGGCGCTCGCCGCCGAATCTGACATCGCTGGATTCCACACCGGCTGGCACCGTGTCTGCGCGGTGGAGGACCTCGAACCAGCCTGGGGCGAGGCTGCACTGGTGGCAGGCCGGCAGGTGGCGCTGTTCCGCACCGGCCCCAGCGAAGTCTTCGCCGTGGCACACGAGGACCCGGCCACCGGAGCCCACGTCATGGCGCGCGGCATCCTGGGCTCAAAGGGGACGCGGCCCACCATCGCCTCCCCTGCACAAGGAGGTCTACGACCTTGAGACCGGCGAATGCTTCACCACACCGGGCCTGCGCCTGGCAGCATTCAGCACCCGGGTCACCGACGGCATCGTCGAGGTGCAGCTGTAACACCCGCACCCCGTAAGGGGCGCCGGGCCTTGAGTGGCCCAGGCGCCCTTTGGTGTTTAACCGGCAGTTCCTACAGGCCCAGCGCTTCGCTGACGTCGTGCAGGACCTCGTCCAGCGAGGCACGCGCGGCCTGGCGCGCTGCCGGCAGTTCCGCGGCGGACCCCACCTGGTGGATCACCTCGAGGTAGCACTTGAGCTTGGGCTCGGTGCCGCTGGGCCGGATGATGACACGGGTCAGGTTTCGGGTGATGTAGAGCAGCCCTTCGGTGGGCGGCAGGTGCGCGCTGCCTTCAGCCAGGTCCGTGAAGACCTCCACAGCGGACTGTCCGAACGATTCCGGCGGCGAAACCCGCAGGCGGTTCATCATGGCGTCCAGGAGTCCCAGGTCCGCAACCCTGATGCTTAGCTGGTCGCTGGCGTGCAGGCCGTGCTGGAGGTACAGCTCATCCAGGGTGTCGAAGACCGTCTTGCCTGCGGCCTTGGCCGCTGCCGCGAGTTCGGCGATCAGGACGGCGGCGGAAATGCCGTCCTTGTCCTTCACCAGCTCCGGGGCAACGCAGTACCCCAGCGCCTCCTCGTAGCCGTAGACAAGCCCGGGAACCCGGGAGATCCACTTGAACCCGGTCAGTGTTTCCTCATGGGCGAAGCCGGCCGCGGCGGCGATGCGGGCCAGCAGCCGTGAGGAAACGATCGAATTGGCGAAGACGCCCCGGCCGTCAGCGTCCGCGCCGGCGGTGCCGTCCGCGAGCCGGGCCACCATGTGGGCGCCCAGCAGGGAACCCACTTCGTCGCCCCGGAGCATCCGCCAGGCGCCCGTATCGGGATCCTTTGCCGCCACGGCTGCCCTGTCGGCGTCGGGATCATTGGCGATCACGAGGTCGGCGTCCAGCTGCGCGGCCGCCTCGAGGGCCAGGTCCAGGGCGCCGGGTTCCTCCGGGTTGGGGAAACTTACGGTGGGAAAATCCGGGTCCGGTTCGGCCTGTTCAGCCACCACGGTGACATCTTTGAAACCTGCCGCTTCCAGGACGTCCAGCGCAGTCCCGCCGCCGACGCCGTGCAGCGGGGTGAGGACTATCCGCAGGTCCCGGGCGGGGAAGCGGTCCGCCATGGCCAGTGCCGCCGTCGCCCGCTCATACCCGGCTGCCAGCGAACCGTCCAGGACGGTCCAGCCGCCCTCTGCCAGCGTGATGGATTCCAGCGGCCCCACGGCGCTGATCCGGCCAGCGATTTCCGCGTCGTAGGGCGCCACGATCTGGGCGCCGTCGCCGTCTGCCGGCACGGCATGCCGTCCCAGGTACACCTTGTACCCGTTGTCCTGGGGCGGGTTGTGGCTGGCGGTGACCATGACGCCGCCGTCGCAGTCCAGGGCGCGGACGGCGTACGCCAGCAGGGGAGTGGGGAGGGGCGCCGGGAGCAGGAAGGCTTCGATGCCGGCCGCGGTGAAGATTGCCGCGGTTTCGGCCGCGAAGACATCCGAGTTATGCCGGGCGTCATACCCGACGACGGCGCGCGGGCGGGTGCCCGGAGCGGCCTTGGCTGCGGCGTCCCCCAGGAAGGCCGCGAGTCCCGCTGCGGCGCGGCGCACCACCACCCGGTTCATCCGGTTCGGCCCCGGGCCAAGGGCGGCGCGCAGCCCTGCCGTGCCGAACTGGAGCGTGCCGCGGAAGCTGTCTTCCAGTTCCTGCCGGGCCGCGGGATCGCCGTCCTCAACAAGGCGGACAAGCTCAAGGAGCAGCGCCTTCGTTGCGGGATCCGGGTCTTGGGCAGCCCATTCGCGGGCTTCGGTGAGCAGGCGAAGTTCGGCATCGGAAGACGTCATGGGCCTAACGCTATCGTCATTGCCCGTGCCCGTGACGCACCCTGGGCGCCTGATCCGTTAGAGCCGGGCGATGATATCGGCCAGCAGCCTGGAGATGCGCGGGCCGGCTGCCTGGCCGGATTCGATGACTTCCTGGTGGCTGAGCGGCTGGGGGCTGATCCCGGCCGCGAGGTTGGTGACCAGCGAAATTCCGAACACTTCCATCCCGGAGTGCCGCCCGGCGATGGCTTCCAGCGCCGTGGACATGCCGATCAGGTCGGCACCGATCCGCTTGGCGTACTGCACCTCGGCCGGTGTTTCGTAGTGCGGGCCGGGGAACTGTGCATACACGCCCTCGTCCAGGGTGGGGTCCACCTCGCGGGCCAGCCCGCGGATGCGCGGCGAGTACAGGTCGGTAAGGTCCACGAAGGTGGCGCCTTCCAGCGGTGAGGACGCGGTGAGGTTGATGTGGTCCTTGATCAGCACCGGGGTGCCGGGGGCCCAGTCCTCGTTGAGTCCGCCGCAGCCGTTGGTGAGGACCAGGGTGCTGCACCCGGCGGCCGCCGCGGTCCGGATTCCGTGGACCACTGCCCTGACGCCCTTGCCCTCGTAGTAGTGCGTGCGGGCGCCCAGGACCAGGGCGCGCTTTCCCGAGGGCGTCAGTATGGAGCGGATGGTGCCCACGTGGCCTTCCACGGCGGGGGCATGGAAGCCGGGGACTTCTTCGGCCGACAGGGTGGCGGTGGTCTCGCCGATGAGGTCGGCGGCCTCGCCCCACCCGGAGCCGAGGACCAAGGCAGTGTCGTGCCGGTCCACGCCTGTCTCTTCGGCGATGTAGTCCGCTGCGGCGCGTGCGGCGGCAAACGGGTCCGTGTTCAGGAAGTCTGTTGTACTCACCAGTACAAGTTATCGTGCCGCCCGTGTTGCCCCCGTCACGGCCGGCCCGGAGAGCGCCCTGTTTTCTTGGTGGTCAGCGGCAAATGGGCGAGAATGGATGACTGTGACTACGCATCCAGATTTCAGCTCCCCCGGATCGCAATCCTGGGAGGTGGTCCCGGCGGATACGAAGCTGCCATGGTGGCCGCCTCGCTCGGGGCGACGGTCACCATCATCGAACGCGCGGGCCTGGGTGGATCCGCCGTGCTGACCGATGTGGTTCCGTCCAAGACCCTCATTGCCACGGCCGACCTGATGACCCGCGTGGCAGAGGCCGGCGAGCTGGGAGTGAAGTTCGACGTCGACGGCGGCGACTTCGTGCCGGTGATGCGAGCAGACCTCAAGCACATCAACGACCGCCTCCTCAACCTTGCCCGCAACCAGTCCCAGGACATCCGGGACGGCCTGGAAAAGCTGGGCGTGCGGATTATTGCGGGTTCCGGCCGGCTGCTGGACACCCACACCATCGAGGTCATGACGGTGGACGGCACCGAGACTGTAGAGGCGGACACCATCCTGCTGGCCGTGGGCGCACACCCGCGCGAGCTGGAGACCGCCCGCCCCGACGGTGAGCGGATCCTGAACTGGACGCAGATCTACAACCTGGACGAGCTGCCCGAGGAGCTCATCGTGGTGGGGTCCGGCGTTACCGGCGCGGAGTTTGCCTCCGCCTACAACGGCCTTGGTTCCAAGGTCACCCTGGTGTCCAGCCGCGACCGCGTGCTGCCCGGCTCCGACGTTGACGCCGCCGTGGTCCTGGAGGAAGTCTTCGAACGCCGCGGGGTCCGGGTTTTGTCCCGTTCCCGTGCCCAGACAGTGGAACGCACCGACAAGGGCGTGGTGGTGACCCTTTCCGACGGCTCCACGGTGACCGGCAGCCACTGCCTGCTCTGCCTGGGGTCCATCCCCAATACGGCAGGCCTGGGCCTCGAGGAGGCCGGCGTCGCCGTCAGCGAGAGCGGCCACATCAAGGTGGACGGCGTCTCCCGCACGACGGCCCCGAACATCTACGCCGCCGGTGACTGCACGGGCGTCCTGCCGCTGGCCTCCGTGGCCGCCATGCAGGGCCGCATCGCGGTGGCGCACTTCATGGGCGACGGCGTGACCCCGCTCAAGCTCCACCAAGTGGCATCCAACATCTTCACCTCGCCCGAAATCGCCAACGTTGGCGTATCCGAAGCCGAGATCGAGTCCGGCAAGTACCAGGCCGACGTCGTCAAGCTCTCCCTGCGCAGCAACGCCCGCGCCAAGATGCGCAACGCCAAGGACGGGTTCGTCAAGATCTTTGCGCGGAAGGGTTCCGGCACGGTGATCGGTGGCGTGGTGGTGGGGCCGAACGCCTCGGAGCTGATCTTCCCGATCTCCATCGCGGTCAAGCAGAAGCTGCACGTTGACGACGTCGCCAGCACCTTCACGGTGTACCCGTCGCTGACCGGATCCATCTCCGAAGCCGCCCGCCGCCTGCACGTCCACATGTAAGGGCCGAAGGGCCCGCATTCGCTGGGCAACCCGTTGTTACACTCTGCTCATGATTGGGCTTCCCTTCGCGGGAAACGGGCTGGTGCATGCCGGGTTCGTCGGGCTGGGAATTCTCGCAGCCCTGCTCTTCTACGCATATGAGAAGCGCCGCCGCGGGCTGACGGATCCGCGGTTGTGGCCGATAGCCGGTTTTGCCGTTGCCTTCGGGGCCATCGGTTCCAGGTTGCTTACCTGGGATATCTCACGCCAGGTTTCACTTGCTGACTGGTGGGGCAACGGCGACCGCAGCATCCTGGCCGGGCTTGTGGGGGCCTGGGGCGGCGTGCTCCTGGCCAAACGGTTGACCGGTTACCGGCAGCCGACGGGGGATCTGCTGGCCCCTGCTGTAGCCCTGGCCCTCATCATCGGGCGCATCGGCTGCCTTCTGACAGAGCTCCCCGGCACGCCAACCGGGGGAGCGTGGGGAATCCTTCTCACCCCGGCCCAGGCCGCGCTGATCGGGGCGCCGGCCGGGGTGGGGCTTCATCCGTCTTTCGTCTACGAGATCTTCTTTCACGCGGCCGCTTTCGCCGTGATGTGGCGTTTCCGGGACCGCCTGCCCCACCCCGGCGACCTCTTTATCTGTTTCGTCAGCGCCTACGCCGTGTTCAGGTTCCTGGTCGAGTTTGTCCGGGGCAATGAGGTGCTGTGGCTGGGGATGAGCCGGCCCCAATGGTTCCTGCTGGCGGTTTTGCCCCTCCTGGTGTGGCGGGTCCGGCGTGTTTTCGGCTCGCCGCTCCGCCGCGAGATGGAAGGAACCGCAGCATGAGTGACGCTCCGGACATCCCGCCGCAGCCCCCGGACCAGGGCAACCTGCCGCCGCAATCACCTGCCGGCGGTTCCCTGGCGGCCGGCATCGTCTTTGGGGCGCTGGCCCTTTACGCCGTCTATGTACTGGGGACGATGGCTCGGGGACCGTATGCCTGGTCAGCCACCTTCCTGGCCGTGCCATCCCCGTTTATCCCCATTGCCGTTTATTTGGCGGTATCCATCGCTCTGGCCATCAGGCGCTCGACGGCCCGGTTGGGTGCAGGGCTGCTTATCGGTTTGGGAGTCTTCACCCTGCTGGGTGGCGGCCTTTGCGTCGCGTTCCTTGCCCAGGTCCGGGCCTGACATGAATGACGGTCAAGGGGTTCCGCCGGAGGAGCAACGGCGTGGGCAGCAGCCGGAACCGCGGGGCGGCTATCTGGGGTCTGGAGTCGTCTACGGGGCTGTGGCGCTGTACATCCTCTACCTTTGGGCAACAGTAGGCATTGGAGCACCGAACATCGCACCACCGAATGCATGGGCAACCAGCATCTTCGCCGGGCCGGCAGCCTTCGTCCCGATCGCCGTCTATCTGGGGCTGGCTGTTGTTCTTGCCGTCAGTCCCCGCACCGCGCGCACCGGGGCCGGGCTGCTGATCGGGCTCGGCATATTTACGTTACTCGGCGGGGGACTTTGCGTGGGTGCCCTGGTGCAATCCGGAATTTGAGAAGGGGCGCCGATTCATGAAGTCTCAACAGTTGCCCGGTCCGGGACAGCCGCTGCGCGGTGACAGGATCCACCGCTATGTGACCGCTTTCTGCCCCAAATGCCACGAAACCAACCCTCCACTGAGCCAGGTCCGCCGGCTGGCAGGGGCGCTGCTCATTCGTGACGGCCGCGTGTGGCTCGAAAGGGGCTGCCCGGACCATGGGCTGGTCCGCACCCTGTACGACGAGTCTCCGGAAATCCTCCGCTACCTGGAGAAGTGGCAGGCGCCCACCAAGCAGCACATCCCTGACCAGACCGACAATTTCCGCCCTGTCCCTGAGGCATATGCCTTTGGGCTTCCAGCCATGCAAACGCAACACACCTGCATCCTGCTGCAGGACATTATTGAGCACTGCAACCTGCGCTGCCCCACCTGCTTCACCGCATCCGGCCCACAACTGCAGGGAGTCGCACCATTGAGGGAGGTGCTTGACAATGTTGACACCCGCCTGGCCCGGGAAAACAACCGCCTTGATGTGCTGATGCTCTCCGGCGGTGAACCAACGCTGTACCCATATCTTGCCGAACTGCTGGATGAACTCGTTTCCCGGCCAATCGTCAGGATCATGGTGAACAGCAACGGCATGCTCATTGCCACCGATGACCACCTGCTTGCCCTGCTGGAACAGCACCGGGACAGGGTGGAGGTGTACCTCCAGTACGACGGTCCATCCAGGGAATCGTCGATCCACCACCGCGGCGGAGACCTTACCCGCTTCAAGGACGCGGCAATTTCGCGCTTGTCGGATGCAGGCGTTTTCACCACGCTGACCATGACAGCATCCCTGGGCGTCAACGACGGTGAAGTCGGTGCCGTGGTGATGCGTGCCCTGGAGACTCCCTTTATCGGAGGGGTGGCGCTGCAGCCCGTCTTCGGTTCCGGACGCGGACACGGCATCGATGCCATGGACCGGCTCACCCACACAGGCGTCCTTGAAAGATTGGCCGGGCAGACCAACGGCGTGGTGTCCTGGCACGACCTGACAGCGTTGCCCTGCTCCCACCCGCACTGCGCCTCAGTGGGTTACATGCTGAAGGACGACGCCGGCGTCTGGAGGTCCCTGGCAGCATTGATTGGGCATGATCAGCTGCTCACTTGGCTCGAGCTTAACCGGACAGCCTTGCGAACCGGATCGCCGACAGCGCCATCCCGCTGGAGCTGCGGAACCTGATGAAAACCTCGCTGCTTGACCTGTTGAGCGAACAGGCGTCCCTGTCCCACCCCCGCACGATGGACCTTTGGAAGAACGTCTGCACCCAGTGCGATCTTGGCATCGGCACGCTTACCACCCTGGCGGCGGGCAAACTCCCGGGGCAGCAGCAACGCCTCCGCAGGCTCCTCGCGGAACGGGTAACGCGCATCATGGTCAAACCTTTCATGGACATCTCCACGATGATCGAGGAACGGCTCACCCAATGCTGCGTGCACGTGGGAACCAAGAGCGACGCCGGCGCGCATCAATGCGCGCCGTTCTGCGCAGTGCAGGCCTGGCCCTCGCTGGCGAGGCAACGCATGAGCACGGCCACTGGTGCACGGCTGATTCCGATGCGTCACGTCTAGGGAGGAATGATGGACTCCGCGTCACACGCCCGGCGGATCGCCGCCGGCCCGTTGCCCTCAGAGCTTCTGGGCGCCAAGCACGGCGTCACGCCTGCAGTGCCCTCTGCCCCTCCGGGTTCCGGCCCTGACAACGCCGAAGCACCACCTTTTGACCCGTTGCGCCTGTGCATCTTCGCCACGGTTGCCCTGCTGGGGTGGCTGGCAGGGCCCGTGGCGCTGTCCGTGTTTGCAGCCATCGGGTTCATCGGATACTGGAAAGCGCGGCGGCGCGGCCTGATGAAATCCAAGTGCTACCTGCGCGACACGAGGCTCGTGCTGTCCTATCTGGGTGTCCTCCTGGCCGCGGGCATCTACGGGATCTACCTGGTCACGGGACGATTGTTCGGGGTGTGAAAAGCAACCACAGCACGCCACTCAGGCTGCCGGCACCGCCCGGAAATGCCGTTCAATGAGGCCCTTGATGTCCTCATGGCAGCCACCGCATCCTGTGCCCGCCCGGGTGGCCTTGGAAACGTCCGCCACCGTGGAGCAGCCGTCGGCCACGGCGCCCGTGATGGTGTTCCCGCTGACTCCGGCGCACCGGCACACGGTCCCGGCCGGGTCCGCGGCTGCGCCCGGCAGCTGGTCCGGCCCGTCCAGGCGGAGGAGGAGCGACCGGTCCGCAGGCAGTTCGGCGCCGCGTTCGAAGAGTCCCACCAGCTCGGCCGCCGTGCGGGGCATGCCCACCGCCACCAGGCCTTCGAGCACTCCGCCTCGGGTGGTCATCTTGACGTACCGGCCGTGCTCAGGATCAGCCCACTGGGCCACCTGCAGGCGGGCCCTGCCGTTGGCCGCGCCCGCCGTGAGCGCTTCCTCGTCCCACGGATCCGCGTCGTTGTTCCCGGCCACAGCCATGTTCAGGCCGCGGGCCTTCAGCACCACGACGCCGGGCTGTTCCGGCGGGAGCGCGGACAGCAGTTCCGCCTCCTCCACCCCACCGGAGGACAGCAGGGTCAGGTAGCCCGCCAGCCACTCGGCCTGCCGCCAGCCAGGGCCCACCAGGCCGGAGGGCCCCGTGGCGTTCCGGCATGCGGCGCAGCCCGGATCGGGGCAGTGGACCTCCGCGCAGTCGCCGATGGCAAAGATATGCGGTTCGTGGTGCGCCCGCAGCCTGTGGTCCACCAGGATCCCGGTGCCGGTGGCCAGCCCGCAGCCGTCGGCCAGCTCCGTCCGGGGACGCACCCCGCATGAAATGACCAGGAGGTCCCCGTCAATCGCCTGCCCGTCGTCCAGCAGCAAAGCCGAGAAACCGCCGTCGGGCGCGTTGTGCTCAACGCCGGTGGAACGGGCGTTGCCTGCCACCCGGACCCCGCAGCGCCGCAGCCCTGCAGCGAGGACGGCCCCGCCGGCACGGTCGATGCTGCGCCCCAGGGGGTGCGGGCCGTTGTGGACCACCGTGACGGTGGCGCCTTCCTCCGCTGCGGCCAGCGCCGTTTCCAGGCCCAGGACGCCGCCGCCCAGGACCACTACGCGCTTGCCGCCGTCCACCGCCTGCCGCAGGACAGCGGCGTCGCGAAGGTCCCGCAGCGCGGTGACGCCGGCGGGAAGCACGGGGGAGGAAGGATCCGGGTTGATGCCGGTGAGGTTGGGAATGACAGGCCGGGATCCGGTGGCGAACACCAGCCGGTCGTAGTGCACGGGTGGTCCTTCAGCAAGCAGGACCTGCTGCCGTGGCCTGTCCACGCGCTTGACCCGCACGCCCAGGCGGACGTCCACGCCGTCCGCGGCCAGCTCGGCGGCATCGGCAAGGGCCAGTGCGTCAGCGGTGGTCCGGCCGACGCCGAGGTCGGCCACCAGGACGCGGTTGTAGGCTGCCTCGGGTTCCTCACCGAGCACGGTGACCTGGACCTGCCCTGCGCGCACGGCGGGTAGGAGCTCGTCCACCAGCCTGGCGGCCACGGGGCCGAATCCCACGATGACAATCTGCTCGCTCATGAGGCCTCCGTCGTTTGCAGCATGCGGGCGGAATCGGGTGCGGCCACGGGCCGGACCCATACGGTGTTGAATTTGAATTCGGGCATCCCGGAGATGGGATCAGTGGCGGCTTCGGTGAGGCGGTTGGCGCTTTCGGAGCCGGGGAAGTGGAAGGGCAGGAACACTGTCTCCGGGCGGATGGCTGTGCTCAGCTCCGCATGGCACACCACCTCGCCGCGCACGTTCGCCACGGAGACCAGCGAACCGGCGGCGATGCCCATGGCGGCTGCCGCCGAGGGGTGGATCTGCACCCTCGCCTCGGGCTGTGCGGCGACGAGTTCGGCCACCCGCCGCGTCTGGGCCCCTGACTGGTAATGCTCCAGGAGCCGGCCGGTGATGAGGGTCATGGCTTTGCCGGCGGGGTCTCCGGAGGTCCCGCCATCGCCGGCAGAAATACGACGGCGGCGCGGCACCACCGGGACCATCACGGCCTTGCCGTCGGAGTGGGCGAAGCGGCCGGCGAACAGCCGCGGCGTTCCGCTGCTGCCGGCCGGGTAGGGCCAGTAGGCGGCCTCCCCGCGATCCAGCATGGCGTAGTCAATGCCCGAGTAGTCTGCCAGGCCCCCGGCGGAGGCACGCCGCAGTTCCTCGAAGACCGTCTCCGGATCCTCGCTGTAGGTGGACGGGGCGTCCAGCCGCTCGGCGAGGCGGGCCATGATCCACAGCTCGCTCCGGGCACCAGCCGGAGGTGAGATGGCACGGCGGCGGCGCAGGACGCGGCCCTCCAGATTGGTCAATGTCCCCTCCTCCTCCGCCCACTGCAGCACGGGAAGGATAAGGTCCGCCTCCGCGGCGGTTTCGGACATGAAGAAGTCGCAGACCACCAGGAAGTCCAGGCTCCGCAGCCCTTCGATGACGGCGTTGGCGTCGGGAGCTGCCACCGCGATGTTGGAGGCATGCACAAAAAGGCACCGGACGCCGTCGGGCTTTCCCAGTGACTTCAGCAGCTGCACGGCGGGCAGGCCGGGTCCGGGGATGGTCTCCTCCGGAACGCCCCAGACGGCGGCGACGTGTGCGCGGGCAGCCGGGTCGGTGATCTTGCGGTAGCCCGGGAGCTGGTCCGCCTTCTGGCCGTGCTCGCGGCCGCCCTGGCCGTTGCCCTGGCCGGTAAGGGTCCCGTACCCGCTGCGGGCGGAGCCCGGCAGGCCCAGGAGGAGGCTGAGGTTGATGGCCGCGGTTGCGGTGTCGGTGCCGTCCACGTGCTGTTCCACGCCGCGTCCGGTGAGGATGTAGCTTCCGCCTTCCTGCGCCCCGGCAGCGAGCATGCGGGCGGTTTGCCGGATCAGTTCCGCGGGGACGCCGGTCAGCGACTGGACGCGTTCGGGCCAGAAGGCGTTGACGCTGCGGACTACGGCGCTGTAGCCCGAGGTGCGCTCTTCGATGTAGGCGGTGTCCACCAGGTTCTCGTGGATGACCACGTGGGAGAGGCCCAGCAGCAGGGTAAGGTCGGTGCCCGGCAGCGGCTGGAGGTGCAGGCCGCCGCCGTCGGCCGTAAAGGCTGCCGTGGCGGAGCGGCGGGGGTCAACCACCACCAGCCCGCCGGCGTCGCGGGCTCCGCGCAGGTGCTGTACGAACGGGGGCATGGTCTCGGCAACGTTTGACCCCAGCATCAGGATGGTGCTGGCGGTGTCCAGGGCTTCGAGCGGGAAGGGCAGGCCGCGGTCCACGCCGAACGCCCGCATTCCGGCGGCCGCGGCGGATGACATGCAGAACCTGCCGTTGTAGTCGATGCGTGAGGTGCCCAGGGCCAGCCGGGCGAACTTGCCCAGCTGGTAGGCCTTCTCATTGGTGAGTCCGCCGCCGCCGAAGACGCCGACGGCGTCCGCGCCGTGGCGTGCGCGGGCGTCCTTCACTGCCTGGGCGGCGAGGTCCAGGGCCTGGTCCCAGCCGATGGGCCGGTGGACGCCGTCGGGTCCCTTCAGCAGCGGCTCGGTGATCCGGCCCGCGTGGTTCAGGAGCGTGGGGGAGGTCCACCCTTTGCGGCAGAGGCCGCCGCGGTTGGTGGGGAAGTCCCGGCCTGCAACCTCCAGTGCGGGCGCGGGATTCGGTGCAGGCACGGGGCCTGGCCCCGGCTGGGCAGCCGGGGCCAGGTCCGCAGGGGACGTGAGCGTCATGGCGCACTGCAGGGCGCAGTAGGGGCAGTGCGTGTCGGCGCTTTTGGTCATGTTAGACGTGTCCCATCGCGTTCCGGCCGGCGTTGCGGATGTAGCAGGTCCAGCAGACCAGCAGCATCACCACGTAGGCGGCAACGAATCCGTAGAAGGCCGGGGTGTAGGAGCCACTGGCGGTGCTGGAAGCGTTCAGGACCTGGGGGATGACGAAGCCGCCGTAGGCGCCGATCGCTGAGATCAGCCCGAGTGCCGAGGACGCCAGGCGCTGGGTTGCCACGGAGCTGGCGCCGTTGCGTGCGGCCCGGCTGGAGGTGGCGAAGATGACGGGGATCATCCGGTAGGTGGCACCGTTTCCAAAGCCGCTGGCGGTGAACAGCATCAGGAAGAGGACCAGGAAGAGCCAGAAGTTCTTCAGCGGCAGGGTCCAGATCATGGTGAGGGTGATGACGGCCATGGAAGCGAAGGCTGTGACCGTCATCCGGGCCCCGCCCATGCGGTCCGCCATGCGTCCGCCGTACGGGCGGGCCAGCGAGCCCACCAGGGGGCCCAGGAATGCAAGGGACAGGGCCACGGTGCCTACTCCGATGGAGGAGAACGCGGGGAAGTAGTCCTTGATCAGCTTGGGGAACACACCGGCGAAGCCGATGAATGAGCCGAAGGTGCCGATGTACAGCAGCGCCATGATCCACAGGTGCGGTTCCTTGAGCGCAGCGACCGAGCCGGCCACGTCACCCTTGGCGCTGGTGAGGTTGTTCATGTACTTGAAGGCGCCGAACGCTGCGAGAAGGATGAAGGGAACCCACATCCAGCCGGCCATGGGAAGGTTGACGGTGCCGGCGGCCAGCAGGGTGATCACGATGGGAACGGCAAGCTGTGCGACGGCGGCGCCCAGGTTCCCGCCTGCGGCGTTCAGGCCCAGCGCCCAGCCCTTTTCCCTGGCCGGGTAGAAGAAAGTGATGTTCGCCATGGAGCTGGCGAAGTTGCCGCCGCCGAAGCCGGCCAGGGCGGCCACGAGCAGCATGACGCCGAAGGGCGTCTCCGGGTTGGAGACACACAGCGCCAGGCCGGTGGAGGGGATCAGGAGCAGCAGGGCGGACACGATGGTCCAGTTGCGTCCGCCGAACCGGGGAACCATGAAGGTGTACGGGATGCGGAGGGTGGCGCCCACGAGGCTGGGCATGGAGATGAGCCAGAAGATCTCCGAGGTGGAGAATGTGAAGCCGGCGGCCGGCAGCTGGACCACCACAATGGACCACAGCTGCCAGACAACGAAGCCGAGGAACTCGGCGAAGATGGACCAGTTCAGGTTGCGGCGGGCGATGGCGCGGCCGGCGGTTTCCCACTGCTCCTTGTTCTCGGCATCCCAGTTGGCGATCCAGCGGCCGGGGCGGAATTCAAGGGCAGGGGTGTCTGTGGTGCGGGTAGAGCCGGGCTGTACGCCGGCATCGACGGTGCGGTCAACAGTCACGGGTTACCTCCTTCAGGGGGATGTTGTTCCTCAAAGGTAGGGACGGCGCGTTTCACGGACGGTCGATGTTTGTTAACGCGCTGTGACTTTTGCCTATCCGGTCCGGCCCGGCGGCGTGAGGCGGCCTGCCGGACCGCATGGTGAGACATGCAACACACGTCCGAATGGTGGACGTTTCGTCCATTGACTGGACGCGGCGAAGTAAGATCGAACTCTAACTATTCGAGCCGGGAGGCAGCCCTGCCTGTGCCCGGCCGGTCTCACGAAAGCGTTTACCTATGTCATCCACCGATACCACCACGGTGCCTGGTTCGCACCAGCCGGTGAACTCCCGCGGCCGCGTCATCGTGGCCAGCCTGATCGGCACCACAGTGGAGTTCTACGACTTCTACGTCTATGCCACTGCCGCCGTGCTCGTTTTCCCGAAGCTCTTCTTCCCGGGCGCGAACGAAACCACCCAGCTGCTGAGCTCCTTCGCCGTTTTTGGCGTGGCATTCATCGCCCGGCCGCTCGGCTCCATCGTCTTCGGGCACTTCGGCGACAAGTTCGGCCGCAAGGGCACGCTGGTGGCGTCGCTGTTGACCATGGGTATTGCCACCTTCCTCATCGGCTGCCTCCCCACCGCGCTGGTTCCGGGCTGGGAATTCTGGGCACCGGCCCTGCTGGTGGTCATGCGCTTCGCCCAGGGCCTTGCGCTCGGCGGGGAGTGGAGCGGGGCCGCGCTGCTGGCCACCGAGAACGCCCCTGCCAACAAGCGGGCCATCTACGGCACCTTCCCGCAGCTGGGCGCCCCGATCGGCTTCATCATCGCCAACGTCATCTTCCTGGTTGCGAGCTACACCCTGACGCCGGAAGCTTTCCAGGCGTGGGGCTGGCGCGTCCCGTTCCTGCTCAGCGCCGTCATGGTGATCCTGGGCCTGTACGTACGGCTCAAGCTGATCGAAACCCCCGCCTTCACCAAGGTGCTGGAATCCAAGGAGGTGGCCAAGCTGCCGCTTGGCCGCGTCTTCAAGACCAGCTGGCGCCAGCTGATCCTGGGCACCTTCATCATGCTGGCCACGTACGTGCTCTTCTACCTGATGACCACGTTCACCCTTACCTACGGCACCAAGCCAACCCTCGAAGGTGCCAAGGCCGCGGCCGAAAAGGCCGGAAAGCCCATGTCTGACGCCGCTGCTGCCGCGTTCGTTCCAGGCCTCGGCTACACCCGCAACGACTTCCTCTGGATGCTGATTGCCGGCGTCGTCTTCTTCGGCATCTTCACCCTGGTCTCCGGACCCCTGGCCGAAAAGTACGGCCGGCGCAAGATGCTCCTCGCCGTCACCGCGGGCATCTTCGTGTTCGGCCTGCTGTTTGTTCCGCTGTTCAGCGGTGGCTTTGTGGGCACCATGGGCCTGCTGATCCTCGGGTTCTCCCTCATGGGCCTCACCTTCGGGCCCATGGGAGCGCTGCTGCCGGAGCTGTTCCCCACGAACGTCCGCTACACCGGCTCGGCGATCAGCTACAACTTCTCCAGCATCCTGGGCGCTGCGGTGGCACCGTTCATCGCCGTGGCCCTGTGGGAAGCGGCCAAGGGCAGCCCTGTCCTGGTGGGTGTCTACCTGACGGCCATGGCCGTGCTCACCCTGATTGCGCTGTTCCTTACCCGCGAAACCCGCGACCTGGACTACGAGAACAACGTGGCCTGACGCTTCGGGTGCCGAAAATGCCCGGCGCGGCCATCCGGCCCGCCGGGCATTTTCATGCTCACCGTGCGTAGCGCGCCACGAAGTTCTTCAGCACGGCCATGGGCTCGGTGACCGTGAATTGGCGTGCGGCCGCCATCAGCTCCTCGGCGGATTCGGGCGGAAAGTAGCCGGCGTGCCGGTAGATATCGATCCGGGTCACCAGCCCGTCGGTGTCCAGTTCGGGATGGAACTGGGTGGCATAAAGGTTGGTCTTGACCCGGAACATGTGCACGGGGCACGTGGCTGAGCTCGCCAGCAGCACCGCGTGCGGTGGCAGGGAACTGACCGCTTCCTTATGGCCGGTCAGGGCCGTGAAGGTCCGGGGCATGCCCTGCAGCAGGGGATCCTGCAGCCCGGCATCCGTCAGCTCGATTTCCACGGCGCCCAGCGGCTCGCCGTAGGTCCTGTCGATGACCGCGCCCTGGTGGCGGCCCAGCGTCCCCACCCCGTAGCAGGCGCCCAGGAAGGGAAAGTCGCGGGCCACCAGCTGGTCCAGGAGGCCGGACAACTCCCGCTCCACCCGGTGCTGGACCGGGCTCTTCTGGTCCGGCGGATCGCTGGACGTGAACGGGCTGCCGCCCACGATGACGCCGGAATAATCCGCAAGATCCAGCGCGGGCAGGGGAGCGGCCTCAAGCCTGACCCGGCGCAGTTCCCGTTCCTCAAGCCCGCCGTACCTCAAATAGGCGGCATATTCCTCCTCCGCGGCAGCGTCTTCCGGGCGGGAGGCGAGGAGCAGGAAAGGCAGCATGAGCTAAGTCTGCATCCTGGCCGCGCCCCCTGCCAGCACCGGCTCAGCCGGCGGGCTGGGTCAGCGACCGGCGGGACTGTGGCCGGGCTGCGGGGTCGGCGTGGCGGTGCACCAGCTTCCAGTAGCCTTCCTCGCGCCGGAAGATACTGGTCACGCGAAGCGCGAATTCCTCGGTGGCGGCCGCCGCGTCCAGCCGTGCCCGGAAGTGCTCGGTCTCCACCAGGTAGGCGGTGTCGCGGGCGGTGTAGGAGGTGACGGTGTCGAAGCCCAGCATCTCGCCGTCGCGGAACTGCCGCGCCGCCTGGTCAAGCCGGGCCTCCACCTGGGCCCAGCCGCGCGCTATGCCGCCGAAGGGATTGGCCAGGGTGACGTCGTCAAGGCGGGAGTAGAGCTCCTTGATGGGGGCCGGGTTGCCCCGGGTGATTTCGGGAACCGCCTGGTGGTAGCGGTCCAGTTCTTCCTGGAAGCTGGGTGCGAGCATGGCTGCCGGGACTGCTTTCTAGTCTTCGATGGTGGCGATGATGGCGCCCGCGGACACCGTTTCGCCCGCCGTTGCCGTCAGGCCGGTGATGGTCCCGGACCGGTGTGCGGTGAGGGGCTGCTCCATCTTCATGGCCTCGAGGACCACCACCAGGTCACCTTCGGACACAACGTCCCCGTGCGCCACGGCCACCTTCACGATGGTGCCCTGCATGGGGAGGTCAGGGCGTTGCCGGTGGCAGCCGCGGGACCGGCGGAGCGGGACCGCTTCTTGGACTTGCCCGGCTTGGCGGCGGCGCCTGCTGCAGTGCCCGGCGTGCCCAGGGACGCGGGGAGGACCACCTCCAGCCGCTTGCCGCCCACCTCGACCACGACGCGCTGGCGGTCTTCTGCGGAGCCGTCTGCATCGGTTGGGGCATCCGGCGTCCAGGCGGGAAGGTTGTTGCTGAATTCGGTTTCGATCCACCGGGTGTGGACCTTGAACGGGCCCTCGGCCGGGGCGAAAGCGGGGTCCGACACAACTGCGAGGTCGAACGGGATGACGGTGGGGATGCCCTCCACCACCATCTCCTCCAGCGCGCGGCGGGCACGCTGGAGGGCCTGCGGCCGGGTGGCGCCGGTGATGATCAGCTTGGACAGCATGGAGTCGAAGTTCCCGCTGATCACGTCGCCCTGTTCCACGCCCGAGTCCACGCGCACGCCGGGACCGGTGGGGTTCTTCAGGACGCGGACCGTGCCGGGGGCCGGCAGGAAGTTGCGGCCCGGATCCTCGCCGGTGATGCGGAATTCGATGGAGTGTCCGCGGACCTCGGGATCGCCGTAGCCCAGTTCCTCGCCCCTGGCCAGCCGGAACTGTTCGCGCACCAGGTCGATGCCGGTGACTTCCTCGGACACGCAGTGCTCCACCTGGAGGCGGGTGTTTACTTCGAGGAAGGAGATGGTGCCGTCCTGGCCCACCAGGAATTCGCAGGTTCCGGCGCCGAGGTAGCCGGCCTCCTTCAGGATGGCCTTGGAGGATTCGTAGAGGCGCCGGTTCTGGTCCTCGGTGAGGAACGGTGCCGGGGCTTCCTCCACGAGCTTCTGGTTGCGCCGCTGCAGGGAGCAGTCGCGGGTGGAAACCACCACCACGTTGCCGTAGGCGTCGGCCAGGCACTGGGTTTCCACGTGCCGTGGGGCGTCCAGGAAGCGCTCGATGAAGCATTCGCCGCGGCCGAAGGCTGCGGTTGCCTCACGGACGGCGGATTCGTACAGCTCCGGGATTTCTTCCCGGGTGCGGGCCACCTTGATGCCGCGTCCGCCGCCGCCGAAGGCAGCCTTGATGGCCACGGGCAGGCCGTGGCGGTCCACGAAGTCCAGGACTTCGTCCGCGGACTCAACGGGGTCGGCGGTGCCCGGAACCAGCGGGGCGCCCACTTTTTCGGCGATGTGCCGGGCCTGGACCTTGTCGCCCAAGGCGGAGATTGCCTCCGGGGAGGGGCCGATCCAGGTGATGCCGGCCTCGATCACCCGTGCGGCGAACTGGGCATTTTCGGCCAGGAAGCCGTAGCCGGGGTGGATGGCGTCGGCGCCGGACTGGCGGGCGGCGTCAATGATCTTGTCCATCACCAGGTAGGACTCCGCCGCGGTGGTGCCACCCAGGGCGTACGCCTCGTCAGCCAGCCGGACGTGCAGCGCGTCCCGGTCCGGATCTGCGTAGACGGCCACGGAGGCAATGCCCTCGTCCCGGGCCGCCCGGATGATGCGCACGGCGATTTCGCCGCGGTTGGCGATCAGCACCTTTGTGAGGCTCGGCTGTGTAGTACCTGCGGACTGCTCCAAATTTGCTGACAAGGCGTCTCCTTCTTTCCTTCAGGGAGCCTAGCGCGCTTTTGGAGGTTCCGCCGATATTACTTGCGGAATCCGCGTGTAAACCGGCCGTCCTTTGTAGGGAAGCTACAAGGAGTGTGGAAACCGGGCGATTTACCGCCGGGGCCAGAGGTCCGTAATGCGCACGTTGGCGGACGCGAGCAGCCCGCGCAGGGTGGAGACGGAAAGGCCGACGACGGCGTGCGGGTCGCCGTCGACCTTCCGGATGAAGGCGCCGCCCAGGCCGTCGATGGTGAAGGAGCCCGCGCAGTGGAGCGGTTCTCCGGTGGCGATGTAGGCGTCGATCTCTGCCGGGTCCATCTCCAGGAAGGAAACCTCGGCTGAGGCGACCGCCCCCACCGTGGCGCCCGAGCCGCGGCCGCTGCCGCCGTCGTCGTCCGTGTCCCTGCAGTCCACCAGCCAGTGGCCCGTGTGCAGCACTCCCGCGCTGCCGCTCATCCGGAGCATCCGCTCGCGGGCGACGTCGGCGGTGTAGGGCTTGCCGTGCGCCTCGCCGTCGAATTCAAAGACCGAGTCGCAGCCCAGCACCAGGGCGCCGTCCGCTTCCGGCAGCGCCGCCACGGCCTCGGCCTTGGCGCGGGCCAGCAGCAGCGCGGTGTCGTGCGGGTCCGTGACGCCGTACCGCGCCTGCACGGCGGCCTCGTCGACGTCGGAGACCAGCACGGTGTGCCGGATGCCGGCCTCGGCCAGGAGCTTGGTGCGGGCGGGGGACTGGGAGGCGAGAATCAGATGGAGCACGGCTTCAGCCTAGTGGACCAGCTCGCCGGAGGCGGGTGCTGCCTGGCCCCTGTTGAGCTTGGCGCCCTCCACGTCCACGTCCGGCAGGATCCTGTCCAGCCACCGCGGCAGCCACCAGGACCTGGCGCCCAGCAGGTACATTACGGCCGGGACGATGGTCATGCGGACCACGAAGGCGTCGAACAGTACGCCGAAGGCCATGGCAAAGCCCAGCGGCCGGACCATGGTGAGGTGGCTGAAAATGAAGCCGGAGAACACGCTGACCATGATGATCGCGGCCGCGGTGACTACGGCGGCCGCGTGCCGGAAGCCCACCCTGACCGCTTCCTTGGCGGACGATCCGTGCATGTATGCCTCGCGCATGCCGGAGGCGATGAACACCTGGTAGTCCATGGCCAGGCCGAACAGCACGCCGATCAGGATAATGGGCAGGAAGCTGAGCACGGCGCCGGGGTTGGCCACGTCGAAGATGTTCCCCAGCCAGCCCCACTGGTATACCGCCACCACGGCACCGAAGGCGGCGGACAGGGACAGCAGGAAGCCGCCCGTGGCCAGCAGCGGGACCACGATGGACCGGAACACCAGCAGCAGCAGGATCAGGGAAAGTCCGACGACGATGGCCAGGTAGGGCGGCAGGGCGTCACCAAGCTTGGTGGAGACGTCCACGTTGCCGGCGGTCTGCCCGGTCAGTCCCATGGCCACGCCGTAGTCGGACTGGATCTCCCCGTTGAGGCCGCGGAGCTCGGAGACCACCTTGACGGTGGTGGCGCTGGCCGGGCCCTCCTTGGGGATGACCTGGAACACGGCGGTCCGGCGGTCCCCGCTGAGGGCGACGGGCACGGCTGCCACCACATTGTCCACGGCACGGAGTTTGTCCGCGATGTCGTACTGCAGCTTCCGGGCCTGGGCTTCGTCCAGGTCCGCGGGGAACTCGCCGACGGCCACGATGGGTCCGGTGACACCTTCGCCGAAGCTGCGGGCCGTGAGGTCGTAGGCCTGGTAGGCCTCTGACTCCACGGGTTCGGAGCCTCCGTCCGGCAGGGCCAGCTGCAGCTGGGTGGCGGGCAGCGCAAGGGTGCCCAGCAGGAGGATGCCCGCGATCAGTGCCACCCACGGGTGCCGGGTGACCAGGCCGCCCCACCCGCGGGTGCTGCGTTCCTTATCGGTGGCGAGGTCGGCCGCTTCGTGGTCCGGTTCGGCGTTGTGGGCTTCGGCTTTGGCCCAGGCCCGCCGGGAGATGATGCGCCGTCCGATCAGGGACAGCATGGCAGGGGTCAGGGTGATGGCCACGAGCACCGCAACGGCCACGGTTCCCGCTGCCGCAAGGCCCATGACGGCGAGGAAGGGCAGCCCGGGGACCACCAGGGCGGCAAGGGCGATGATCACGGTCAGGCCGGCGAAGACCACGGCGTTGCCGGACGTGCCGTTGGCCCGGGCAACAGACTCCTCCGCATCCATGCCGGCAAGGAGCTGGGTGCGGTGCCGGTTGACGATGAACAGCGAGTAGTCGATGCCGACGGCGAGGCCAAGCATCAGGGCCAGCATGGGCGAGATGGAGCTCATGTCGAACAGGCCGGAAAGGGCGAACGTGATGCCGACGCCCACGCCGACGCCGATGATGGCCATCAGCAGTGGCAGCCCGGCGGCGATCAGCGTACCCAGCATGAGGATGAGGACCAGCGCCGCAACGGCGATGCCGACGATTTCCGCAGTGCCGAACAGTGCCGAAATGTCCTCGGTGATTTCCTTGCTGGCCAGCGCCGTGACGCCTGCCGCGGAGGTCTCGTGGGCGATCTCCTGCACCTGCTTGCGCACGGCCGGGGCCAGCCCGTTGATGGAGGTCTTGAACTGCACCTGTGCCACGGCGGCCTTGTTGTCCGCGGACACGAAGCGGATGGCTGATGCTGCCTGGGCCTGCCGTTTGCCCTGTTCCAGCTTGGCCTTGTTGGCCGCCAGTTCCTGGGCGCCGGCGTCCAGCTTGGCCTGGCCCTGGGCCAGCGCTGCCTTCTGCTGGCCAAGCTGGGCTTCAATCAGTGCTGCCGGCGCCCCGGCGGCGGTGAGCTGCTGCTCGGCTGCCGCCAACTGCGCCTTGCCGGCTTCAAGCTGGGCCCGGGAGGCGTCCAGCTGTGCCTGCCCGGCCGCCAGCTGCTGTTCGCCGTCGGTGATGGCCTTGCCGGCCTGGTCCACCTGTGCCTGGGTGGCGAACGGGTCCACCGTGCCACGCACCTCGGGGAGGGTCTGGAGCTTCTTCAGCGCCTCCGTCACGGCAGCCCGGCTTTGGGCCGTGAAGCCGCCGTCCGGGGCTTCGAAAACGATCGTGGCGCTGCCGCCGGAGGCCGAGGGCAGCTCCTGCTTGAGCTTGTCCGCAATCCGCTGGGTTTCGGTCCCGGGAATCTGGAAGTTGTTGGACAGGGTGCCGTGGAATGCCGCGGCCGAGCCGCCCACGGCCACCAGCACGGCGAGCCACAGGGAGATGACAAGCCAGCGCCGGCGGTAGGAGAACTTGCCGAGGCGGTAGAGGAGCAATGCCATGCGGGTGAACCGATCTGATCAGGAGGAACGGGTGGCGGATGGTGGAGCGGGGGTGTTGAAGCCGGTGGCCAGCAGGGCCATGGCATCGATGAGCAACTGCCGGAGCACGGCCAGGGATGCGGGTGTCAGGTCCGGACCGCGGCGGCTGAACCACACCTCCATGGCGGCCTTTCCGCAGGAGATGATCGAGCCGGCCAGGGCGTGGACATAAAGCTCGTCCTGGGCGCCGGGGGTGCCGGCGAGGCGTTCGCGGGCGACGGTGAAGACCTGCGCCCGGCAGTGGTCCCACGCCTCGAGTTCCGGGTGCGACATCAGCGGGCTCTGCTGGGTTAGCGTGAACAGTTCCGCCAGCGGCGCCACGGCCTTGGGGTCGGCAAGGGCCATCAGCGCGGCCTGGGCGGATTCCAGCATGGGCTCGTCCGCCGGGCGGAGGCGCAACTGCTGAATCGCGTTGTCCAGGAAGCCATGGACGATGGAGGCCAGGGCGGCGTCGGTGCTGCTGAAGTAGTTGAAGAAGGTGCGGCGCGAGATCCCCGCGGCGTCGGCGATGTCTTCCACCGTGAAGTTTCCGGGGCCTTTGGAGCGCAGGAGTCCCAGTGCGGCGTCGGTGATCGCCTGGCGGGTGGCGGCCTTGTTCAGCTCGCGCCGGGAAGGTGCGGCGGGTTCGGCGTCCGGCGGGGCAACGGGTGATGTCACGCGCTTACACTACGTGCAAGTTTGCACTCAATGCAACTTAAATTCACAGGAGAACCATAGCTTCCCGACAGCCCTTCCTGATCCTTGCGCCGGATGCTTGGTATGCCTCGCCCGAGGCGAATCACCAGGAGCCGTCAGTTGACGGCGAATCAGGAGACACGACATGAGACGCACGAAGAAGATGACCGTGGGCCTGACGGCCGCAGCGCTGGCGCTTGGTGCCGGAATCGGCGTGGCCGGCATGGCATCCGCCACCACGACGCCCACTCCCACACCCAGCGCGGGTTCCAGTGCTGCCGCTGACGGAACTACCGGCAGCGCCCCCGATGGCATGGGCAGGCACGGCGGCCGCGGCGGCCATGGGATGGAGCAGGCCTCGGCGCTGGCAGCGAAGCTGGGCGTTGATGAAGCCAAGGTGGCCGACGCCTTGAAGGCCTTCCGCGAAGCCAACAAGCCCACCACGCCGCCGGCCGAGGGCCAGAAGCCGGATCCTGCCGCCCGCGAGGCTGCACTCGCCACGTCCCTTGCTGCATCGCTGGGCATCGATGAAGCGAAGGTGACCGCAGCGCTGCAGGAGATCCGCAGCGAGGAAGAGGCCGAACATGCAGCCGGACTCAAGTCCCGCCTGGACAAGGCTGTAGCGGATGGAAAGCTGACCCGGGCTGAAGCCGACGCCGTGACGAAAGCCATCCAGAACGGGGTAATCGGAGGTGGCTGGCACTGACCATCACTGTTGTTGAGCGATACGCGCAGCCCTGATTGCAAAAGGCGTCCCCGGGAGAATCTCCCGGGGACGCCTTTCCTTGCTGCTGTGCCTTACGCCTTTGCATCCTGCAGTTCGCGGGGTGCGGTGTCGGCGCTGGTGCCGTCGGTAGCGGTTTCGCCGGCGGCAGCATCGGCGTCGCTGTCATCCACGAACGGGGTCCCGTTGCGGCGTGCGTTGTACAGCGATTCGTCCAGGATGCCCTGGTGCTTGGCCACGATGGTGGGAACCAGGGCCTGGCCGGCCACGTTCACAGCGGTGCGCCCCATGTCCAGGATGGGATCAATGGCCAGGAGGAGTCCGACGCCGGCCAGCGGCAGTCCCAGCGTGGAGAGCGTCAGGGTGAGCATCACCACGGCGCCGGTGGTGCCGGCGGTTGCGGCGGAACCGAGGACGGAAACCAGTGCGATCAGCAGGTACTGGCTGAAGTCCAGCTGGATGCCGAAGAACTGGGCCACGAAGATTGCCGAGATCGCGGGGTAGATGGCTGCGCAGCCGTCCATCTTGGTGGTGGCGCCCAGCGGCACGGCGAAGGAGGCGTAGGCGCGGGGGACGCCCAGGCTGCGTTCGGTGACGCGCTGCGTCAGCGGCAGGGTTCCCACGGACGAGCGGGACACGAAGGCCAGCTGAACGGCGGGCCACACGCCGGAGAAGTACTGCTTGATGGACAGTCCGTGGCTGCGGACCAGGATGGGGTAGACGACGAACAGCACGAGGACCAGGCCGGCGTAGATGGCCACGGTGAACTTGCCAAGCGAGCCGATGGTGTCCCAGCCGTAGACGGCCACGGCGTTGCCGATGAGGCCAACGGTGCCCAGCGGCGCGATGCGGATGATCCACCACAGGACCTTCTGGATCACGGCAAGGGCTGAGGCGTTGAGGTTGAGGAACGGCTCCGCAGCCTTGCCCACCTTGAGCGCGGCGACGCCCACGGCGATGGCGATCACGAGGATCTGAAGGACGTTGAAGCTGACCGAGGTGGTGACGGCGCCGGAATCGCCGACCGTGGAGCTGGCACCCAGGCCCAGGAAGTTCTTGGGGAAGAGGCCCACCAGGAAGGCCCACCAGTCACCGGACTTGCCGGTGTACTTGGCTTCCCCGCTGATGCCGGTGTTGGCGCCGGGCTGCAGCAGCACGCCCAGGCCGATGCCGATCAGCACGGCGATCAGGGACGTAATGGCGAACCACAGGAGCGTGTTCCAGGCCAGCCTGGCGGCGTTGGACACCTGGCGCAGGTTGGAGATGGAGCTGACGACGGCGGTAAAGATCAGCGGGACCACGGCGGTCTGCAGCAGGGACACATAGCTTGAGCCGATGGTCTGCAGGGTGGCGCCGAGGGCGTTGGGGTTGGCCTTGGTACTGCCGGTGTACTTGGCCAGCAGGCCGAGGCCAAGGCCCACGATGAGGGCGGCGATGATCTGGAAGCCGAACGAGCCCGCCCACCTGGGCAGCTGGAATCCGGTCTTCCCTGCGGGGGACGGGGTGCTTGTCTGAGTGCTCACCCGACTACGCTAGAGCCACCCCGCATACCACGACGAACGAACATTGAGAAATATTACGCGCCCACGCTCACGCAGGAAGCCGGCAAACCGAGCAAACACAAGGCAGGCGGCGGCCTATGTTACTTATTCCCGCCCCGGGTGTGCTTAATGTCTCCTGTTGCCCTCCCCCCGAAGGGGGAGACTACGAGAGCAGCGCCCGGCGGAGCGTGTCGAGTCCAACGGAGCCGATGTTGAGGGCCTTGGTGTGGAACTCCTTGAGGTCGAACCCGGGCCGGGCCTCAAGTTCGGCGCGGATCTGTTCCCAGAGGCGCTGGCCTACTTTGTAGGAGGGGCCTGGCCCGGCCAGCCGAGGTAGCGGGTGAACTCGAAGTTGAGTTGGCCTTCGCTGATGGGGAGGTTTTCCTTGAGGAAGCCGTAGCCCTTGTCCGCGGTCCAGGTGCCGGATCCCCAGCGTTGGGGCATCTCGAGTTCGAGGTGCACGCCGATGTCGAAGACCACGCGGGCGGCGCGCATGCGCTGCATGTCCAGCATGCCCATGTGGTCGCCGGGATCGTTGAGGTAGCCGAGTTCCTGCATGAGCTTTTCCGCGTAGAGTGCCCAGCCTTCGCCGTGGCCGGAGGTCCAGCAGACGTTCCGGCGCCATTTGTTCAGCAGCTCGCGGCGGTAGGTTGCGGTGGCCACCTGGAGGTGGTGGCCCGGGACGCCCTCGTGGTAGACGGTGGTGGTTTCTGCCCAGGTGGTGAACGTGTCCTCGCCGGCGGGGACGGACCACCACATGCGGCCGGGGCGGCTGAAGTCGTCGGACGGGCCGGTGTAGTAGATGCCGCCCTCGTCGGTGGGAGCGATCCGGCACTCGAGTTTCTTCATGACGTCGGGGATGTCGAAGTGCACTCCGGCGAGTTCGGCAACGGCTTTGTCGGAGAGGCCCTGCATCCATTCCCGGAGCGCCTCGGTGCCTTTCAGTTGCCGGGAGGGGTCGTTGTTGAGGATGTCCTTGGCTTCGGCGATGGTGGCGCCTGCCTTGATGGTGTCCGCAACGCGCTCCTGTTCCGCGATGAGGCGGTCCAGTTCCTCGACGCCCCAGGCGTACGTTTCTTCCAGGTCCACTTCCGCCCCCAGGAAGGAGCGGGAGGCCAGGGCGTAGCGGGCCCTGCCCACGGCGTCCTTCTCAGGCGCGGCGGGGAGCAGTTCGGTGCGCAGGAATTCTGCCAGCCGGGCGTAGGCACCCCGGGCGGCGTCAGCACCGGCGTCGAGCGTAGTTTGCAGCGCAGCGGGCAGTGGCCCGTCAGCCGTGGTGGCCTCTGCGGCCAGTTTGGCGAAGAAGCCGTCCGGGGCGGCGTACTTGGTCACCTGTTCGATGACGGTCCGCACCTGGCGGGCAGCGGCCACCCGGCCGGAGTCCCTGGCCATGCGCAGGGATTCGGTGTAGCCGCTGATGGCGGCCGGCACGTTGTGGGCGCGCCCGGCCATGTGCTCCCAGTCCTGTTCGGTGCCGGTGGGCATGAGGTCGAAGATGGCCCTGATGTCCTGGGCCGGGGAGGCGATGTTGTTCAGGTCCGCGTATTCCCAGCCGGAGGCGTGGATCAGCAGTTGCAGGCCGAGCCGTTCCCGCATGGCGTCCAGGGTGACGGCGTCCACGTCGTCTTCCGGTTCCAGGCCCTCCAGGGCAACCAGAGCCTCCCGCGCCGCCTCCGCGAATCCGGCAATGCCGGCGGGGAGAAATCCTGGTACTCCGTTTCATGGCCCGGCAGGCCAAGGGTGGTGGCGAAGGTCGGGTTGAGCCTGATGAGGGTGTCCGTGTAGTTGTCCGCGACGGCGTCGATCCGGGTGTGCGGGCGCGCGGCGGGTGCAGTGTCTGTAGTCACATGACGAGGCTATCGCCCGGACTGCGCCGAGGCCTGGGCCCACGCCGCCGGGGATCCACGCCCGGGACTCAGCCGCGGCTTCGTTTCCAGGCGCCGGGACCGGGCGTGGGTTCGAGCTTGAGCTGCTGCCGGCGCACCCAGTGCCGAACGGTCGGTTTGTCCGCACGTGCAGGTTCGGCGCCGCCAAGGGAGAGGACGACGGCGGTCAGTGCGGCCAGTTCCTCGGCGTTCGGCTGTCCTTTGACCACAGAGAGCAGCGGGGCGGCAAGCGCTTCGGCGGCGTCGGCGGCCGGCCCGGTCCCGGTATTTTCGGTGGCCATCACAGCGGGATGTTCCCATGCTTCTTGGCGGGGAGGCTGGCGCGCTTGTCGCGCAGGGCACGCAGTCCCTTGATGATTTGGATCCGGGTATCGGAGGGGGCGATGACGGCGTCCACGTAACCCAGTTCGGCTGCCTGGTACGGGTTGAGGAGTTCTTCCTCGTACTGGCGGATCACCTCGGCGCGGCGGGCCTCAACGTCGCCGCCGTCCTGGGCGACCGCGGCGAGGTCGCGCCGGTAGAGGATGTTCACCGCGCCCTGCGCGCCCATCACACCGATCTGGGCCGTGGGCCATGCCAGGTTCAGGTCGGCGCCGAGCTTCTTGGAGCCCATCACGATGTAGGCGCCGCCGTAGGCCTTGCGGGTGATGACGGTGAGCTTGGGAACAGTGGCCTCGGCGTAGGCGTAGAGGAGCTTGGCGCCGCGGCGGATGATGCCCTGGAATTCCTGGTCCTTGCCGGGGAGGAACCCGGGGACGTCCACCAGGGTGATGATGGGGATGTTGAAGGCGTCGCAGTGCCGCACGAACCGGGCGGCCTTCTCTGACGCCGCGATGTCCAGGGTGCCGGCGAACTGCAGCGGCTGGTTGGCCACGATGCCCACGGTGTGGCCCTCCACCCGGCCGTAGCCGATCATCACGTTGGGGGCGTACAGGGCCTGCATCTCCAGGAAGTGCCCGTCGTCCACGATCTGTTCGACGACGGCGCGCATGTCGTAGGGCTGGTTGGCGGAATCCGGAACCAGCGTGTCCAGGGCGAGGTCGTCGTCGTCGACCTCCAGCTCCTGCTGGTGCCCCAGCACCGGTGCCTCGGAGAGGTTGTTGGAAGGCAGGAAGTCCAGCAGTTCGCGCACGAACTCGATGGCGTCGGTCTCATCCGAGGCCAGGTAGGCGGACGTTCCGGTGGTGGCATTGTGCTGCCGGGCGCCGCCCAGGGTTTCCATGTCCACATCCTCGCCGGTGACGGTCTTGATGACGTCGGGGCCGGTAATGAACATGTGCGAGGTCTTGTCCACCATCACCACGTAGTCGGTGAGGGCCGGGGAGTAGGCGGCGCCGCCGGCGGAAGGCCCCATGATCAGGGAGATCTGCGGCACCACGCCGCTGGCGTGGACGTTGTTGCGGAAGATGTCCGCGAACATGGCCAGCGAGGCCACGCCTTCCTGGATGCGGGCGCCGCCGCCGTCCAGGATGCCGACGACGGGGCAGCCGTTGCGGAGCGCGAACTCCTGCACCTTGACGATTTTTTCGCCGTTGACCTGGCTCAGCGATCCGCCGTAGACAGTGAAGTCCTGGCTGTACACCGCCACCAGCCGGCCGTCGACGGTGCCGTAGCCGGAGACCAGGCCATCGCCCAGGGGTTTCTTCTTCTCCATGCCGAAGGCGGTGGAGCGGTGCACGGCCAGGGCGTCGAATTCTACAAACGAGTCTTCGTCCAGCAGCAGGGCGATGCGCTCGCGGGCCGTGTTCTTGCCGCGCGCATGCTGCTTTTCGATGGCTTCGG
The DNA here is from genome assembly GCF_026723805.1 of Arthrobacter sp. FX8. Lineage (NCBI taxonomy): Bacteria > Bacillati > Actinomycetota > Actinomycetes > Micrococcales > Micrococcaceae > Arthrobacter > Arthrobacter sp. FX8. Next base: position 721,800 of record NZ_CP113505.1, read on the forward strand.
GGCCGGAGGGCTGTTCGGCGCGCGCCTGGCGGTCGCGGAAATCGGCAATCTTTCCCGCAGTCGTTGTCAGATCGTGGCTCATCAAGTGTCTCCGGCTCTGTAGCAGGTCAATTCTGTTGGCTGGCGGGCCCGTACTGTCTGGAGCTTTAAGTAGCATCCACACAAAAGACGAACCCTGCTGGCAAGTCTAGTGACGCTTTGGACGCCCGCAGCTGTAGGGAACCTACAATTTTCTGCCGGTCCTGCCACGTCCCCTCAATGTTACTCGCCGGTAACTTAGTTGGGTTACAGTGTTGCCATGACTTCAAGCGATGATGCTTTGCATGCTCCCGAAAGCCCCTACCGGGCCACCGGTTCCCTGGCGGGCAGGACCATCCTCATCTCCGGCGGCAGCCGCGGAATCGGACTGGCCATTGCCACAAGGGCGGCGCGGGACGGCGCCAATATAGTGCTGCTGGCCAAAACGGGGGAGCCGCACCCCAAGCTGGCGGGCACCGTGTATACGGCGGCTGCGCAGCTCGAGGAGGCCGGCGGCCAGGCGCTGCCGCTGGTGGGCGATGTGCGCAGGGACGAAGACGTGGCCGGCGCCGTGGCCGCAGCCGTTGAGCGGTTCGGCGGCATCGACGTCGTCATCAACAATGCCTCCGCCATCGACCTTTCCACCACTGATGCAGTGGACATGAAAAAGTACGACCTGATGCAGGACATCAACGTCCGCGGCACCTTCCTGTTGTCCAAGCTGGCGCTCCCGGCGCTCCGGAAGTCGGAACAGGGGCACATCCTCACGCTCTCGCCGCCGCTGAACCTCCACCCCTCCTGGGCGGGGAAGCACCTTGCATACACCATGGCCAAATACGGGATGAGCCTGACCACGTTGGGGCTGGCGGAGGAACTGAAGGCTGACGGCATCAGGGTCAACTCCCTGTGGCCCTGCACCCTCATCGATACCGCCGCCATCCGGAACATGCCCCACGGCGAAACCATGGTGCTGGCGGCGCGTGGACCGCAGATCATGGCGGACGCCGCCCACGCCATCCTGACCGGCAGCAACCTCGCCGCCGGCGGGCCGCCGTCGGGCAACTTTTACACGGACGAGCAGGTCCTGGCGGCAGCGGGGGTGACCGATTTCCGTCCTTACAGCCTGGGAGCACCCGAAGACCGTCTGGTTCCGGACATCTTCCTCTAGGCGGCCGTACGGGCGTGGCCGGGTTGTCCTTCCCGGGGCGGCAGACGGCTCGGTGGGACCGGGCCAGGCTCGGTAGGATTTGGGTATGGACGACGCACACGCACCGGGCACCCCCTGAACCGAGGGGACCTGGCCGACCAGCGTTTCCTCTCTGCCACCGGAATACCGCGGATCGACGTGGTGGACTCCACGGGCTCCACCAACGCGGACCTCCTGCGCGGTGTCACGGTGGAACCTTCGGCCTGGCCTGACCTCTCCGTGCTGACCGCCGAGTACCAGACCGCCGCCAGGGGACGCCTGGACAGGCGCTGGGAAGCGCCGCCACTGAGCTCCGTGTCCGTGTCCGTGGTGCTGCGTCCGGTCAACGCGGACGGCAGGCCCCTGCCCACCCAGAGCTACTCCTGGTTGTCCCTGATCGCAGCGCTGGCGCTGCGTGAGACGCTCCTGGAAACGGCCGGGATTCCGGCCGAGCTCAAGTGGCCCAACGACGTCCTGGTGCGGGGCAGGAAAATCGCCGGCATCCTCGCCCAGCTGGGGCCGATGGTTGATGGCAACGTGCCCCCGGTGATCCTGGGGACCGGCCTGAACGTCACCCTGACCGAAAGCGAACTTCCGGTGCCCACCGCCACCTCCGTGGCCCTGGAAGGTGCCCGCACCACGGACCGGACCGCGCTGCTGAAAAGCTACCTGTCCCACTTTGCGGTCCTGTACCGCAGTTTCTGCAACGCCGACGGCGACCCTGCGGCCGGGATGGCCGGTGGCCCGTCGCTGCACAAGAGGGTGGAAGCCGTGATGGTCACCCTGGGCAAGCAAGTGCGCGCACAGCTGCCCGGCGACCACGAGATCATTGGACACGCGTCCCGCCTGGACGATTACGGCTCCCTGCTGGTGGTGGACCGCGACTCGCGGGAGCACGTGGTGACCGCCGGCGACGTGGTGCACCTGCGGCCCTGGACGGCGCCGGACGCGCCAGGCCAAGGTGGTTATGCGTAGAATCCTGGTTCCCGGGGAGCAGGTCATCGTCACTACCCGCCCGCAGCCCCGAAAGCTGGCCGGGGCAGCCGTGGCCTTCGTGCTGGCGCCGGCGTTGGCGGCGTACGCCAGTGCCTGGATCGTCCGCGGCGGGGCAGCCCGCATGGCTCCTGCCCTTGGCCGCCAGTGGACGCCGTGGCTTGTCACTGCCTGCGTCCTCGCTGCTGCGGCTGTCTGGCTGGGCTACTGCCTGCCCCGCCTGCTCCGCTGGCAGGGCACCCGCTACACGCTTACCAGCCAACGGATGGTGGCGCGGTACGGGCTGCTTAACCGGCGGGACCAGCAGGTGAACCTGGCGTCGGTGCGTAACCTGACGGTCCACGAATCGCTGCTGCAGCGATTGGTGCGCTCGGGGAATATATCCTTGGAAACCGGGTACCAGGGCGTGGTGACTTTCCGCGACGTGCCTGAGGTTGCCAAATTCCGCGACTTTATCCTCGACGCCATCGGGGAACTGCCGGACGACAGCGCCCAGCCGGATGGCGCGACGCATTACCCTGCCGGTGCTTTTCCGGAGGACATGAGAGAAGGTGGACGGGATGACCGATGAGGACCAGCAGGAACGCGTCGACAGCACCGCCCCTGCCACCGCCGCCCTTGATCCTGACGCTGCGCCCGTGCAGGTGGCCGCTTCCGGCGACGCCGCACCGGAACCCGGATCCGCGCCGGAACCCGGTTCCACGCCGGCCGCGGCCATGCCGGATGCAGACCGGCACCCGCCCACCGGCGCCATGTCCGCCGAACGCCTGGCCATGAAGGCCCTCGAAGCCCGCCTCCTGGGCGGGGAACGGAAGCTCCGCCGTCGTGAAGTTGCCGCCGGCGCCGGACTCTCCCTGCTCTCTGCCCGCAAGCTCTGGCGTGCACTGGGGTTTCCGAATTTCGGCGACGAGGACGTTGCCTTCACCGAACGCGACCAGGCCGCCCTGTCCACCGTGGTGGATCTGGTCCGCGCCGGCAAGCTCACCGAAGAAGCAGCCATTTCGGTGACCCGCTCCATCGGGCAGATGACGGACCGCATGGTGGTCTGGCAGATCGAAGCCCTGGTGGAGGACATGGTCCACGAGCAGGGCGTCACCGATGCTGTGGCCCGCAAGCGCCTGGTCAACGAACTTCCCGCGCTGGTGGACGCGCTGGAAGAGGTCCTGGTGTATTCATGGCGGCGCCAACTCAACGCCGGCGTCCAGCGCCTCGCCGTCCGTGCCGAGGCCGGGCTGCAGGCCAGCGAGGAAGGCCGTGAAGGCGATGAGGATGACGCGCCGCTGCCCCTGGCCCGCGCGGTTGGCTTCGCGGACCTTGTCTCCTACACCAGCCTGTCCCGCCGGATGAACGAGAAGACCCTCGCCCGGCTGGTCCAGCGCTTCGAAAACAAGTGCGCCGAAATCATCTCCGTGGGCGGCGGCCGGCTGGTCAAAACCGTGGGCGACGAAGTCCTCTACATCGCCGAAACTCCGGCGGCCGGTGCCGAAATCTCCCTGGCGCTGGCCGAGGCCTTCACCGAGGACGAGATCCTTCCCGAAGCCCGGGTGGCCATGGTGTGGGGCAGGATCCTGTCCCGCCTGGGCGACATCTACGGTCCCACGGTCAACCTGGCCGCCCGGCTGACCACCCTTGCCGATCCCGGAACGGTTCTGGTCGACTCCATGACGGCCTCCGCCCTGGAGCACGACGAGCGGTTCATCATGATTCCCCAGGCCCCGGAAAATGTCCGCGGCTTCGGTGAGATCAATCCCGTCCGCCTCACCCGCGGCCGGGGCAAGGGCCTGGTCCTGGACTAGGAAACCCTCGTCTTTTTCCCCCTGGCCGGGGCCGGAAAAAGATTTTGTCCACTCGGTGGCTAATCACGCTATAGTCGGTTCGTTCGTTGACGCTGAAGGCCGTGTGGGGAGCGCTCCCCATCGCGGCCCTAAAAGGCAACGGGTAGGGTGATTGGCGGAGGGTCCACGCCTGCTGGTACCTTCGCGGGCCGTCCATTTTGCGGCTATTCGCCAGGTCTCGGCCACCTTTGGGGGTGGCAAAAAATATGGGCGGGGCAGGTGTGCTCCGCCCTGTGATGCTGCCGCACGACGGCGCTACAACAGGGGAAAAATCGCTGTGACAACACTGCTGGGGAAGCTTGGGCTGAAGAAGCGACACAAGAAACTGGTCACCGGAACTGCGTTTGGTGCCGTTGTGGCCGTTCTGGTGACGGGTGCTGTGTTGTATCCGGGGTTCAAGACCACTGAGGTGGAGTTGAATGACGGCGGCGTGTGGGTGGTGTCGAAGTCCAGGAATGCGGTGGGGCGGTTGAACTATCCGTCGCGGGTGTTGGACGGCGCGGTGACGCCGGCGTCGACAACGTTCGATGTGTTGCAGCATGCAGGCGAGGTGTTCGTCGATGACGAGACCGGTTCGACGTTGAACCAGGTGTCGCCGGCGAATATGCGCCTCGGTGGGGATAAGCAGTTGCCGGGCGCAGCTGATGTGAGTTTCGGCACCCGGACGATTTCGGTGACGGATGCTGCATCGGGGAAGGTGTGGGCGGTGTCGCCGTCCACCGTGAATGGTTTTGATAAGGAAGCGTCGGAGCCGGTGATGGTCGGTTCGGCGGGCATCGTCTCTGCGGTGGGCTCTGATGACCGGGTGTATTCGGCGGACCCTAAGACCGGTGTTGTGACGGTGACGGGTGTTGACGCCAACGGTGAGGTGACGTCGTCGGAGTCCAGCACGTGGGATGGGCTTAAGGGTGCCGGGGATCTGCAGATGACGGTGGTGGGTGACCGGCCGGTGGTGCTGGATGCCGCGGCGGGGAACCTGTTCCTGCCGGGTGGCAAGCGGCTGGCGCTGGAGAATGCCAGGGATGCGAAGTTGCAGCAGGCGGGGCCGGGCAGTGATGTTGTGGCGCTGGCCACGCGGAAGGCGTTGCTGAAGCAGCCGCTTGACGGGGGAGCGGCGAAGGTGGTGGCGTTCGACGGCGAGGGTGTTCCGGCTGCTCCGGTGCAGTTGGGCGGGTGTGTGCATGCGGCGTGGTCGGGTGCGAACAAGTATGTCCGGGATTGCGTCAATGATGGTGACGATAAGAAGGTTGACGTGCCCAGGGCGAGTGCGTCGCCGTCGTATGTTTTCCGGGTGAACCGGGACCTGGTGGTCCTGAATGATGTGAACTCCGGGAACGTGTGGCTGGTGAACCAGAACATGCAGCTGGTCAACAACTGGGACGACGTCATCCCACCAAAGAACCAGTCCGACGACCAGGACCAGGAGTCGGCGGACAACAACACCATCAACATCCTGCCGGACCGCACCAAACCCAACCGGCCGCCCGAAACCAAGCCCGACGCCGTCGGCGTCCGCCCGGGCCGCACCACCATCCTCAGCGTCCTGGACAACGACTCCGACCCCGACGGCGACGTGCTCACCGCAGCGGTCGGGGAGGCCGGGCCCAAGTCCGGCACCCTGGAAAGCATCTACGGCGGCACGGCGTTCCAGATCACCGTGCCCGCGGACGCCAAACCCGGCACGGAGACTTTCAACTACAGCGCCTCCGACGGCCGCGGCCTGTCCGCCACCGGCCAGGTCACGCTCAGCGTCGTAGGACCCGATGAGAACAAGCCGCCGAAGTTCAAGCGCGGCGAAGACACCACCATGCTGGTGGAACAGGGCAAGACCGTCAGCCAGAACATCCTCACCGACTGGATCGATCCCGACGGCGATGACCTGGTCCTGTTGGATGCCAAGGCCGACAACGACCAGGACCAGGTCAAGGTACGGCGCGACGGCCTGCTCACCTTCCAGGATTCCGGGGCCACGGCCGGCAAGAAGAACGTCCAGGTCACCATCTGGGACGGCCGCGCCACTGTCACCGGCAAGGTGGTGGTCAATGTCCAGCCGCCCGGCGCCCTGGCACCCGTGGTCAACGCCGACCACGTCACCGCCGTCGTGGGCCAGGACCTGGTCATCTCCCCGTTGAAGAACGACGTCGATCCCAACGGTGGTGCCCTCCGGCTGGCCCAGGTGGAAGCCAACGGCCCTGCCGAACTCGGCCCCGTCACCGACGGCGGCACCTTCACCTTCCGCAGCACCACCCCCGGTCCGGTCTACCTCACCTACATTGCCAGCAACGGCCCGCAAAGCAGCCAGGGCCTCATCCGCGTCGACGTGGAATCCGGCAACGACGGCGGCGACCCCGTGGCGGTCCACGACGTGGCCCTGATGCCCACCGGCGGCAGCGTCCTGCTGGACCCCCTGGCCAACGACTCCGACCCCTCCGGCGGCGTCCTGGTGCTGCAGTCCGTCAAGCTCCCCGATAACGCGACTGTGTCCGTCAGCGTGATCAACCACAGCGTCCTGCGGATCACCGACATCCTGGGGACCAAGGACCCCATACTGTTCGAATACACCATGTCCAACGGCAGGAAGTCGGCCACCGGCAGCGTGTCAGTGGTGCCCGTCCCGGCGCCGGCCGTGGTGGAGGCGCCGCAACCCAAACCGGATGAAGTCAATGTCCGCGTCAACGACGTGGTCACCATCCCCGTCCTGGACAACGACACCCACCCGCAGGGCCAGGAACTGTCTGTGGACCCCGTCCTGCCGCAGGCCGTGGATCCCGCCGACGGCAAGGGCTTCGTCTCCGAGAACACGCTCCGCTTCATTGCCGGCAGCCAGCCCAAGACCGTGCGCGCCATCTACAACGCGGTGGATCCGCAGGGCCAGAAGAGCGCAGCCGCCGTCACCATCCACATCCTGCCGCTCGAGGGCGCGGAGAACTCCCGCCCCCAGCCGCGCAACCTGACCGCCCGCGTGGTGGCGGCCGGCACCGTCCGGATTCCGGTTCCCCTTGACGGCATTGACCCCGACGGCGACTCGGTGCAGCTGACCGGCATCGACAGCACCCCTGCCATGGGAACCGCCACGGTGGGCAGTAACTTCATCGACTTCACCGCCGCAGGTGACGGCGCCGGTACAGACACCTTCCGCTACAAAGTGGTGGACCGCCAGGGCGCCATCAACACGGGCACGGTGACGGTGGGCATCGCACCCCGCGGCGAGTCTAACCAGAAGCCCACCCCGGTGGATGACGAGGTCCGGGTACGCCCGGGCCGGCAGATCGCCGTCGACGCAACGGCAAACGATACCGATCCCGACGGTGACCGCATCCGCATCCTCACCGACGGCATCGACGCCGACCCGGCACTGCAGGCCACCGTCAGCAGGAACAGCGGCCGCATCATCCTCCTGGCCCCGAACGAGGCCGGAACCGTCAATGTGCGGTACACCGTCGCCGACGACCGGGATGCCACGGCGCAGGCCACCATCCGCTTGGTGGTTGACAACGAAGTGCCCCTGAAAGCCCCGATTGCCCGGGATGACAGGGTGACGTCTGCCCAGGCCATGGGCAAGACCGCCGTTGATGTGCCGGTCCTCAAGAACGACGAGGACCCCGACGGCGTGGGCGAGAACCTGAAGATCAGCACGGAGGCCACCACGGCGCGGCCTGGCGGCAACGGCAACATGCTGGTGGACCTTACGGAACAGCCCCAGCTGGTCCCGTACACCGTGGAGGACGTGGACGGCCAGCAGTCAACGGCCATCATCTGGGTGCCGGGCCTGGGCCAGCAGGTTCCCACCCTGGCCAAGGACGAGGTCCTTGAAGTGGTGGCCGGGCAGTCCGTGGACGTCGACCTGAAGGACTGGGTCAAGGTACGGGAGGGACGCTCGCCGCGGCTGACCCAGGTGGACCGGATCAAACTCATCGGTGCCGACGGCGGGAATCCGGTCACGGGAGACGGCACCGGCTTGAAGTACACGGCGGGCGCCGACTACGTGGGCCCGGGGTCCCTCACGTTCGAGGTGACCGACGGCACCGGACCTGATGATCCGGCCGGGCTGAAGTCCACCCTGAGCATCCGCACCAAGGTCCTGCCGGACCCCAACAAAAACAACCCGCCGGAGCTGCTCGGCGCGGACGTTGATGTCCCCAAGGGCGACACGGCCAGCACGGACCTGGGAAAGCTGACCTCCGATCCCGACCGGGACGACGTCGAAAAGATGAAGTACCAGCTGGTGGGCGACCCGCCCGGCGGTTTCAGTGCACGCATCGAAGGCAGGACCCTGAAGGTTTCCGCGGCGGATTCGACGGCCACGGGGACCAGGGGCGCCGTGCAGGTCAAGGCGACGGACTCCCGCGGCCTCGAAGCCACGGCCACGTACCCGCTCGCCGTGACAGCCTCCAACCGGCCCAAGCCGGTGGCCAATGACGACGTGGAGCCCAACGCCGCCGCCGGGAAGCCCGTGACCATCAACGTCCTGGCGAACGACGCCAACCCGTTCCCCGAAACACCGCTGAAGATCATCGCCGCCAATACCGAAACAGGCAGCGGCAACGTAGGCGTCAACGGCGACTCGGTGACGGTCACGCCTGCTCCCGGCTTCACCGGAACCCTGGTGGTGGCGTACACCGTGGAGGACAAGACGCAGGACAGCTCCCGGCATGCCACGGCACGGGTCCGGCTGACCGTCAAGGACAAACCTGCAGCACCCACCACGCCCCAGGCACAGAGTGTTGGGGACCAAACCGCGCTGCTCAACTGGTCCGCCCCCGCGGACCGGGGCTCCGCCATCACCAAGTACACGGTGTATGGGGAGGGCGGGTTCCGGCAGGACTGCCCCGCCAACACCTGCACCCTGAACGGGCTGACCAACAACACCACTTACCACTTCCAGGTCACGGCCACGAATGAATTTGGCGAGTCGGACCGGTCGCCGGCCTCGGCGGACGTCCGGCCGGACGTCAAACCGGATACTCCGTTGGCCCCATCCCTGAAATTCGGCGACAAGCAACTGGCCGTCAACTGGACCGCACCGGCCAGCAAGGGCTCCCCGGTGAAGTCATACGACCTGGAGATCTCACCGGCGCCGGCCGGCCAGAACGCCCAGATCCAGAACCTGACCTCCGTCAGCTATGTGTGGAAGGGACTGCAGAACGGGGTGTCGTACAAGGTCCGCGTCCTGGCCCGCAACGACGCCAAGGACCCGTCCGAGTGGAGCCCGTATTCGGCGGCCGAAGTCCCGGCCGGTGTTCCCGCGACCCCTGCCGCGCCAAGCGTGTCGCAGGCAACTCCGGTGGGCTCGCAGAGCCAGCTGCGAGTGGTCTGGTCTGCGCCCAACAACAATGGCGACCCTGTCTCGTCCTACACCCTGACCACCCTCCGTGGTGGCGCGGCGGTGGCCAGCCAGCAGGTTGCCGGCACCTCGCAGAACGTCACCGTGGACAACTCCGAGTCCAACTACACCTTCACGGTGGCTGCCACCAACAAGGCCGGTACCAGTGCCACCAGTGCGCAGTCGGCCCCCATCCGGGCGGCCGGCAAGCCCGGACAGGTCAACGGCGGGACGGTGCGGGAGAACGGAACCAGCGGTCAGCTGGACGTTACGTTCACGCCGCTGACGGATGCCCAGCGCAACGGCTCCACGGCGTCCGAGATTGCCTACTCCTACAACGCCGACGGCAAGACCGGCGCCATCAAGGCCGGGGGCGGAACCATTGGCGGCATGACCAACGGCAGGGACATCACTGTCACGATCATCGCAACGTCCACGAAGAACAACATGTCCGGCGACGCGAAGGCCATCGGCACGGGGAACCCCTATGGTCCGGCCAATGCCCCCAACGTGAACGGCACGACATCGGCGAAGGGCGACGGGCAGGTGCACTGGACCTGGAATAACCCCAGCACCAACGGCCGTCCGCTTAACCACTATGAGGTCAGCATGGACGGCGGAGGCTGGCAGAACGTGGGCAAGGCGACCAGCTATGACGCCGGCGCCGGTGGATGGAACCAGAGCCACAGGCTGCGCGTCCGCGCCGTAACGGTGGTGGACGGGGCGATTGGCGGACCGGCAACCTCAACCTCCGGTCCAGACAACACGCCGCCGCCGCCCACATCCTGGAACGTCACGGCCAGCCCTGTCCGCAGCTGCACGGAGCCCCGCAAGGGCACTGACAGCTACGTTGCCGGCAACCCATCACAGTGCACGGGCGAGGGGATTTGGCTCGACGCAGGCGCTTACTCCCGGGCTGACCGCTACCAGGTCTGGTACAAGACCTCGAACAATCCCAGCGGCATCTGGTACCACCTGAGCGAAGGAATGGCCGCGGGCAACTGGCTCCGCTGCGACACCTCCAACGTGGGCTGCAACCCGCCGGCCGGCATGCCGAACCGCTAGCTAGCTCCAGCATCAAACAGGGAATTTCGACCAGTAGAAGGAAGCACATTTCATGACCATGACCATTGAGCAGGCCGAGTGGTTTGCCGACACGTTCGAAAAGCTGGTTGCCAACGTGGGGCAGGCGGTGCTGGGCAAGGAACACGTCATCCGGCTGACCTTCACCGCCATGCTGGCCGAGGGCCACGTCCTGTTCGAGGACGCTCCGGGCACCGGGAAGACCTCCCTGGCCCGGGCCCTCGCCGCCACGGTGCAGGGCTCCAACAACCGCATCCAGTTCACGCCTGACCTGCTTCCCTCCGACGTGACGGGTGTGACCATCTACGACCAGAAGACGCAGAAGTTCGAGTTCCACAAGGGCCCCATCTTCAACAACATCGTCTTGGCCGACGAAATCAACCGTGCCTCGCCGAAGACCCAGTCGGCGCTGCTGGAAGTCATGGAGGAATCCCGGGTCACCGTGGACGGCGTCACGTACGAGGCAGGCCGCCCCTTCATGGTCATGGCAACCCAGAACCCCATCGAGCAGGCAGGTACCTACCGCCTGCCCGAGGCCCAGTTGGACCGCTTCCTGATCAAGACCTCCATCGGCTACCCTGACCACGCCTCCACCGTCCGGCTGCTGGGCGGAAACAACCTGAAGGACCGGTCCAAGGACCTGTCTGCCGTCATCACCACCCAGGCGGTGGCGGACATGGCCGACCTCGCCGCCACGGCGCACGTGGACACCGCAGTGCTTGAGTACATCTCCCGGCTCTGCGAGGAAACCCGCAGTGCCCCGGAGACGCGCCTGGGCGTCTCCGTCCGCGGCGCCCTGGCCATGGTCCGGGCCGCCAAGGTCTGGGCTGCCTCGCAGGGACGGAACTTTGTGCTGCCGGATGACGTCAAGGAACTGGCACCCGTGGTGTGGACCCACCGGTTCGTGATGGACCCCGAAGCCGAATTCTCGGGCGCCACCGCTGAGGCCGTGCTGACCAGGATCCTGGCCGACGTCGCCGCCCCGCAGCAGCGCACCAACGCCTGAGGCGCCGGGCCCGCGGCTTCAAGCCGCAGCCACCACCACTGACATTCCAGCGCAACAACGAAGGCACACCCCTATGTCTGACGGCACGTCCAGCGGCGCCCCGCTGACCCGGCTCGCGGAGCGTCTCCGGCAACCCTTCCACCGGAACGGCCGCCCCACCCGGCTGCACCCCGCGGCCGTATGGTCCGAAGCCAGCAGCACCGCCCTCCTCGCCCTGGCACCCGCCGGGCGGGCTGTCCGGGACACCTGGCTGAGGTACGCCTGGCCGGTGCTGTCCGTGGTCAGCATCCTGGGGTGGTCCGTCCTGGCCGCTGCCATCCTGCTGTGGGCCACAGGCCAGGCCTTCGGTTGGCAGGAAGCCACGGCAGCGTCCATTGCCGCCTTCGCCATGTTCGTGATCGCGGTGGCCTTCATCCTCGGCAGGTCCTCCTACGGCGTGGTGCTGGACCTTGCCCGCACGCGGGTGGCGGTGGGGGACAGCGCCGTCGGCAGCATTGCCGTCTCCAACACGTCGGCCCGGCCGCTGCTGCCGGCCGCGCTGGAACTGCCGGTGGGCAGCACCACGGCGGTCTTCCACCTGCCCCGGATGAAGCCCGGACAGGTCCATGAGGACCTGTTCACCATCCCCACCGCCCGGCGCGCCGTCATCGTGGTGGGACCGGTCCGCTCCGTCCGGGCCGACCCCCTGCACCTGCTGCGCCGCCAGGTCCTCTGGACCGAGCCGGAGGACCTCTTCGTCCACCCGCGCACCGTTGCCCTGGCCGGTTCCGCCGCAGGCTTCATCCGCGACCTCGAGGGCATGCCCACCACGGATCTGTCCAGCGCCGACGTCTCCTTCCACGCCCTGCGCGACTACGTGCCCGGGGATGACCGCAGGCACATCCACTGGAAGACCACGGCCCGGACCAACAAGCTGATGGTGCGCCAGTTCGAGGAAACCCGCCGCGCCCACCTGGCCATCTCGCTGTCCATTAACACGGACGAATACGCTTCCGACAACGAGTTCGAGATGGCCATCTCGGTGGCCGCCTCCATCGGCCGGCAGGCAATCCGCGAACAGCGGGAACTGGATGTGCTCACGCAAAAAGGACCCCTGCGCTGCGAAACCGGCCGCAACATGCTTGATGACATGACCCGGATCGTCGGCACCCCGATGCGCCGCACCGCCGTCGACCTTGCCAGGACCCTGGCCGACACGGTGCCCAATGCCTCCGTCGTGTTCTTCGTGGTGGGCAGCAATGTGACGGCAAGCCAGCTCCGTTCCGCTGCAGCCTCCGTCCCGCCCGGCGTCCGAAGCCTGGCGGTCCGGGTGGAAACCGGCGCCGCCCCCTCCAGGGCCAACATCGCAGACCTCACTGTCCTCACGCTCGGCGACCTGGCCGACCTTGCCATCGTGCTGAGAAAGGCTGCCGCATGAGCACCGCACCCGGCCATTCGCCACAAAGCGGTTCCCCGCAAACCCGTACCCGCCGCAAGGCCGCCACCCCGGATTCGGCCTTTGCGGACGGCCAGCCGGCCTGGCATTTCCTGATCGATGCCGGAGCCTTGGTGGTCCTGCTGGGCCTGGGCCTGCTCGGATTCGGTTTGAGCTTCGGCGGCGACCCGTACTACCTCCTGTCCGGGTTCGGCGGCATCATCCTTGGCCTGGGCATCGGCGCGGCGAACGCCCACCTGCGACTGGGGCTGCTGATCACCACCGCCCTGGCCCTGGCCGTCTACCTGGTGTTCGGAACCTTGCTGGCGGTGCCGGACGCCGCCGTCGCCGGATTCGTCCCCACCCTGGATTCGCTGCGGACCCTGCTCCTGGGCGTCGTCTTCGCCTGGAAGGACATGCTGACGGTGGGGGTGCCGGTGGGAACCGCCGGCGGCGTGCTCATCGTCCCCTTCCTAAGTTCGCTGGTCCTGGCACTCGTGGCAGCGCTCCTTACCTGGCGGGCAAGGAGCCCCTACCTGCCGCTCCTGCCGGTACTGGTCCTGTTCGTCACGGGCATCGCCTTCAGCACCAACGCCGCGTTCCTGACCCTGGAACGCGGCATCGGCCTGACCGTCCTCGGCATCGCCTGGGCAACCTTCCGCCGGGACGCCCTGCGCCGGAACAGCACCCGCCGGGTAGCGGTGAACAGCCCCCAGGCGGACAGTGCCACCGCACGCCGCGCCAGGATCCGCCGGCTGGGCATGGCCGCGGGGGTGATTGCCGCCAGCGTGGGAATCACCGCGGTGGCCGCGCCAATGGTCAGCGCCGGCGATGACCGGAAGGTCCTCCGCAACGTGGTGGTACCGCCGTTCGATCCCAAGGACTACATCACCCCCTGGCCAGTTTCCGGAGCTACGTCAAGGACAAGAAGGACGACACCCTGTTCGTCGTCAAAGGCCTCCCGCGGGACGGCCGGGTGCGCCTTGGCGCCCTGGATGCCTTCAACGGCACCAACTACAACATGGACCCCAACGGTTCGGGCAACTTCAGCAAGGTGGGCGACGCCAAGTCGATCAACACCCTGGCCGACGCATCCGGGGTAGTGCCCACCAACGACTACTCGATCAGCATCAACGTGGAGGACTACCAGGGCTTCTTCGTCCCCGGCGGGCGGAAGACCACGGGCATCAGCTTTGACCAGTCCGGCTCGGCTGCGGCTGCCGGCCTCTACTTCAACCCCGGAACGGACACCGCCGTCACCACCAGCGGATTGTCCCGCGGCGACTCCTACACCGTCCAGGTGTCCGACCCCGCCAAACTCGAGCACGGGCAGCTGACACAGTACGACTTCGCGAAGGTCTCCCTTCCCGACCCCCTGGAAGTTCCGCCGGTGGTGGGCTCCCAGGCCAACGACCTGTCCGCCGACGCGCCCACGGCCATCGACCGGGTGCGCCAGATCGAGGCGCACTTCCAGAAGACGGGGGCCTTCAGCAACGGTTTGGTCAGCGAGGGGCAGCTCCCCAGCGTCTCCGGCCACGGTTCAGCCCGGATCCGCAACCTGCTGACCGCCAAGCAGATGCTCGGCGACGATGAACAGTACGCGGTGGCCATGTCCCTGATGCTCCGGCACCTGGGCATCCCGTCCCGCGTGGTGATGGGTTTCTACCCTGAGCCAACCAGCCCGGAGAACGGTGCGGGTGAGGTGAAGATCACCGGAAAGGACGTCCACGCCTGGGTGGAGGTCGCGTTTGAACGCGTGGGCTGGGTCAGCTTCGACCCCACCCCGCCAAAGGACAACATCCCCATTCCGCCGGACCCCGAGAACAAGTCCAAGCCCAAGCCGCAGGTGCTGCAGCCGCCGCCCCCGCCGCAGGAGCCCGCGGACCTGCCGCCGGACTCCTCACCCGACGCCTTGGACGCGGACCAGAAAAAGAACAATCCCTGGCTGTTCTGGGGCGCCCTCCTGGGCGCGCTGGGCGTCGCCGCCATCCCGCTGGTGATCCTGGGTCTGCCGCTGTTGCTGATCGCCTTGTTGAAGGCACGACGGCGGAAGTCCCGTTTCCGGGACGGCCATCCCGCCCAGCGCGTGGGCGGGGGCTGGAACGAGGTGGTGAGCCTGGCAACCGACCTGGGTGCCGCCGTCGACACCCGTTCGACACGGCGGGAAAGCGCTGCGGTCCTGGCCGATGCCTTCCCGGCGACCCAGGGGACCACCACCATGCTGGCGCGCCGGGCCGACGCCTCGATCTTCGGCGCCGGGGAACCAACCGAAGAGGATGTCCGCGAGTACTGGACCATCGTTGATGGTTCCCTCAAGGAGATGACCTCCGGGATGGGGTTCTGGCGGCGGCAGCAGGCACGGTTCTCGCCGCGTTCGCTGCTTGCCGACGCCCGGGCCGCGATGAACGCAGGCAAGGGCGCCAGCCTGCGCGGCGGCCGGGTGTCGCTGCCGGCGGTATCCGGGTTCATCGCTGCCCGCCGCCGTCGTGCCTCCGGCAGTGCCGGCGCACCGCCTGTTCAGCAAGGGCCTGTTCAACAAGGACCCAACCAGCAAGGACCCAACCAGCAAGGACCCAACCAGCAAGGACCCAACCAGCAAGGACCCGGCCAGCAGTGACCTTCGATCCCGAACGCTGCCCGCGCTGCCGGCAGCCCGTCCCCGCGGGTGCCACGTTCTGCACTGCCTGCGGCGCGCCGCTGCCCAACAGGGCGGCGCGCCGCCCCCACCCCGGACCTGTCGGCGGACCAAGCAAGGAGCGATCCCGGGGAAGCGCGCCCCGCGCACTCGTCGGGGATTCCCGGTACTATCCCGGTAGTAGAAAGGCCCCCGGCACAGCCGGCGGGCACCGCGCAAGCGGGCACCTTGCATACGGGTACCGTGCCGGGCAGGACGGGCGGTACCACAAGGGTGGGGGCCGCTCCAGGGGGAGGAACGGGAATGGCAGTGAACCTTCAGCTTGTTCCGGCTGCGGCGGGCAAGCGGCTTGGCGCTGCCGTCATTGATTGGCTGCCTGGGGTGGCGGTGCTGGTGGTGACGTTTGCCATCGGATTCGCCGGGATTACCCGCACCAGAAGCGGTGGCTTCATTGTCTATGACACGTCCTCTCTGGTGCTCTTTGGCGGCATCGGCCTTGGCCTGACCCTGGGTTACCTCTTCGTTGTGCTCGGGCTGGAAGCACGCACCGGCAAAACGCCCGGGAACCTGCTGATGGGCATCCGCAGCGCGGACCAGGACGGTTACGCTCCCGGCGCCGGCGCCGTGTTCCTGCGTGGCCTCATCACCGGAGCAGGCATCCTGTTGGCCGTGCTGGCCGCCGTGCTGGTGGTGGTCTTCAAGTGGTTTGACGCCGCCCTGCCCATCCTTGGCCCGCTGCTCCTGGTGGGTGGCGCGTGGGCCGTGCTGGTGGTGGTTTCCAGCCGGTGGGACAGGGACGGCGGGCTGCGGGGCTGGAATGACACCGCCGCCAAGACCCTGGTGTTCGATGTCAAGGCGGGCCGCGACCCCATCACCACCGGCGGCATCCAAGGGCCCTACAGCTTCGCGCCCCTGGACCTGCCGCCCGTGCAGCAGGTCCTGTCGCCGGTGGCCGGCGCCAACGTGGCCCAGACTCCCGTACACCCAGCCCCCGGACACCCAGCCCCCGGACACCCAGCCCCCAGACACCCAGCCCCTCATGCCCCTCTGCAAACCCCTGCGGCGCAACCTCCGGCTCCGGCACCCCAGGCACCTTCGCCGTCGGCCGCCCTGCCGTCGCAGACCTTGCCCTACAGCCCACCTGCCTCCTTCGCGCCGCCGCCCGCCGCCGGCCACCGGATGCCCCCGCCGCATGTGGACGACGACGTCGAACGCACCCAGGTGCGGCCCGGAACCGGCGGCCCCGCCCCTGTGGCTGTCCTCCGTATCCGCCTGGACGACGGCCGCGACTTCCAGCTGGACCGCAGCGTCCTGGTGGGCCGGAACCCGGTGGGGCAGGCCGGGGAACAGCAGGCCCAGCTGTTGGCTGTGGATGACCCCGGCCGTTCGATCTCCAAGACGCACCTGCACCTGCTCACCGACGGCGCGGGCATCTGGGTGACGGACCGCCAGTCAACCAATGGAAGCGCCGTCACCACCCCGGACGGCCTGCGCACCCCCTTGGTGCCGGGCGTCCCCACGTTTGTTACCCCGGGATCCAGCGTGCACTTTGGAGACCGTACCTTTTACCTAGGACAGGCATGAACCAGCACCCCGCCAGTGTTTCCACCATCCAGCCGGGGCCGGGACTCAGCCTCAGCTACGGCTACGGAACGGACAGGGGACTCCGCCGGGAGTTGAACGAGGATTCGTATATCGCCGCCGATCCCGTCTTCGCCGTCGCTGACGGCATGGGCGGCCATGAAGCCGGCGAAATCGCCAGCGGCCTGTGCGTGCGGGCCCTGGCCGGGATTCCCCAGGTGGCCACGGGGGAGCGGAGCATCACCGCTGCCGTCCTCCAGCAGTACCTGGTACGTGCGGACAACTCGATCCGTGAGGCCACCGGAGCCCGTGCCGGCACCACCCTTACCGGTGCTGTCGTGGTGGAACAGATGGGCATGCCGTACTGGCTGGTGGTGAACATCGGCGATTCCCGCACGTACCGTCTCAGCCAGGGACGGTTCGAGCAGATCAGCGTCGACCACTCGGAGGTCCAGGAACTCGTGGACGCGGGCGAAATCACCGCCCAGGAAGCCACCGTCCACCCGCGGCGGCACGTGGTCACCCGGGCCCTGGGCACGGGCGACGAGACGGAAGCGGACTACTGGCTCCTTCCCGTGGAGGAAGGCGACCGCGTCCTGGTCTGCTCCGACGGCCTGACGGGGGAACTGGCAGACGATGACATCCTCCGGATCCTCAGCAGCGTGGCGGATCCGCAGGAGGCGGTGGACGCCCTGATCCAGGCCGCCCTGCGCAGCGGCGGCCGGGACAACGTCTCGGCCATCGTGGTGGACGCCAGGAACGTTTCGAACGACGACGGCGCTGGCACCACCGCGCCCCGCCTCACCTCCGCTGACGGGGACGAAGTGACCCTGCCGCGGCCGCAGGCATCCGAAGCCGTGACGCAGCCCCTGCCCGCACCGGTGGAGGAGACCGCGGACCACAACGGGGAGCCGGACGATGACCGCCGCTAGCTACATCCCCGGCACCTGGCTGGGCATTGTCAGGTCCCGCACCGCAGTCCTCCTGGGCCCCGGGTCGCCCGCGGAACTCGCAGGCGCATTGTGGGAACTCCTGGCCGGCCGGCCTGAGCCGCACGAGATCCTCGCCGCCGTGACCAGCACTTCCGGCGGATCCCTCACCCGCATCCCATCCTTCGGCATCCTGGATTTCAACGGATCCCTGCGGGTTTTCCTGCGGGGCGACATCGACCTCACCGTCGAACAGCCCGGGGGAGCCGTGGACCTCGACGGCCGGGACGTGACCACCTGGAACGAACGCAAATTCGTGGTCCCCGGCACGTGCCGGGTGGCGATTGCGGCTGGGACCACCGGTACCGCCGGGCTCGCCACCGAACAACCCGAGCTGCCGCTCGGTGAGGGCGTGGTGCTGCTGCAGTCCCTGACCCTGGGCGCACGCTCCGGCCCGGCTGCGGTCGATGCTCCGGCCGCAGCGGATGCTGTTGCACCGGCGGAAACTTCCGGCAGCGACGAGGCTTCTGCTGCTCCCGCCGGCCACGCCCCGGCTGACCTGCGGGAGCCGGACGTTCCGGACGAGGCGGAAGACCTGCCCGAAACCACGCTCCTGCCCGGGCATGCAGCCTCGGCCGAAACGGTGCTGGGGGTCATCGAAGAGGACGTTGATGAACGCCCGGCCGACGGGGTGGTCGATCCAGCGGAAGCCGCACACGCCCACGCCCGGGATGTCCATGACCCCGATGCCACTATTGCCCCGGATTTCATTATTGGTGTCGACGGGGAGCGTGGTGTCGACGGTGAGATTGGTGCCGGCGGGGAGCGCGGCGCTGAGGGAGAAGCTGTGGGGAATGCTTCAGGTGAGCCCGCCCCAATTGAGGTGCCGGAGACAGGCTTCGCCGGCGTTGCCCCCACCGGAGCCGGCGCCGGTCCCGCAGCGGAGATGACGACGTCCTATGACCATCTTTGGGACCGCACCGTCATGCGGCACATCGAAGACGCTGCCGTGCGTGAGGACCCTGACGACGATTCCGGCCAGGTGTCCCCGCAGCAACGCCCGGCCCTGCCGGCAGCCGAACCCCTGCCCGCCCTCCGCAGCCCGGAGGACCCGGCCCCGGATGTGCCGGCAGCCGGTCCCGGGACTGCGACAGAGACCGACAGCCGGCATCAGCCCACACCTGGCGCCGGACTTGGAGTTGGATCCAGTGCCGGTACAACTGGGGAGCCCTCCGGCCGGCCCCGTCCTGCCTCCGCCGGCGTCCTCATCGACTCCGTCCCGTGGCGCACGGGGGAGCTACGCCGGCCCACGACGCCCCTGGCTTCACCCCGCCGCCAAACCACGGCACGCCACTGGCTCCACCGGCATCCGGGGCACCTGCGCCCGTCGTACCGGCGCCTGCTGTATCCGGCACCGGCATCGGCACCGGCACCGGTTTCGACCCCGACCACGATGGCCAGACGGTGATGAAAAGCAGCCTGCCGGGAACCGCGTCCGGTCCGGCAACAAACGCGCCGGCCGTCCAGCAGGACCCCGCCAATGGACCAATGGTGCTGGCCCGCGTCTGTGCCCAGGGCCACGCCAACCCACCCACACGTGCCCTCTGCAGCGCCTGCGGGGCTGCCCTGCTGCCGGATGCCGTGCAGGTGGCCCGTCCCAGGCTGGGCCGGATGCGCCTGTCCACCGGCGAACTGCTGGACCTCGACCAGTCGATGGTCATCGGCAGGCAGCCGTCAGTGTCCCGGGTGCAGGGCGGCGTGATGCCGCGGCTCGTCCAGGTGGCAAGCCCCGGCGGCGACATTTCCCGGTCCCACGTCGAGGTGCGGCTTGAGGGCTGGCACGTGATGCTCTGCGACCTCAAGGCCACCAACGGCACTGTCCTGGTCCGCGAAGGCCAACCGCCGCGCCGCCTGGCCCAGAACGAGATGGCCATCCTGCTCGACGGCGACATCGCGGAGCTGGGCGACAACATCTCACTGCGTTTTGAGGAGATTCCTTGAGTTCCAAACGGCCCGTTGCGCCGCCGCCCCGCATCCAGGGCTTCACCTACATCAGCCTGCTCGGCTCCGGCGGGTTTTCCGACGTCTACCTGTACGAACAGGACAGGCCGCGCCGGAAAGTCGCCGTCAAGGTGCTGCTCTCGGACCTCAAGACCGAGGGCGCGCGGCGGCGGTTCGAGTCCGAGGCCAACCTCATGGCCCAGCTGTCCTCGCACCCATACATCGTCACCATTTTCGAAGCGGAAGTCACCGATGACGGGCACTCCTACCTGGCCATGGAGTACTGCTCCCGGCCCAGCCTGGACGTGCGTTACCGGCGGCAGCGTTTCAGCGTTGACGAGGTCCTGGCGGTCGGCATCCAGGTGGCCTCCGCCGTCGAAACCGCCCACCGCGCCGGCATCGCCCACCGCGACATCAAGCCCGCCAACATCCTGGTGACGGACTACAACCGTCCGGCCCTCACCGACTTCGGCATCTCCGGCACCCTGGCCGGGGATTCTGATGACGATTCGGGCATGTCCATTCCCTGGTCCCCGCCCGAGCAGTTCCGGGACGGCGGCGTTGACGGCGTCATGGTGGACGTGTGGGCCCTCGGCGCCACGCTGTACACCCTGCTGGCCGGACGTTCACCCTTCGTGATGCCGGGCGCGGACAACTCGCAGCGTGAACTGATCAACCGGATCAGCAACATGGCGCTGCCGCGGCTGGGCCGTGCCGATGTGCCGGAATCACTGGAACTGGCCCTGGCAACCGCCATGGCCAAATCGCCCCAGTCCCGGTACTCCTCGGCCCACGCCTTCGCCCTGGCCCTTCAGCGCATCCAGGCCGAGCTCAACCTTTCCGTCACGCCCTTCGAGGTCCTGGAGGAGCCGCAGCAGGAGGAGGGCCACCCGGACGACGGCACCGAGGAGACGCGCGTCCGCAGCATTGCTGCCATCGATCCGGAGCGGACCGGCAGCGCACCCACGTTCCCTGCCCGCACCCGCCCCAACCCGACCGGCACGGGGACTGACGCTACGGGGCCCGGGGGCGGCGCCCTCCCGCCGTCGCACCTTGCTCCCGCCAGCCCCAGCCAATGGCAGCCTGCCCCGGCAGTGCCGCAGATTCCGGCCCGCACCACGTGGGCGGCGGCCACCGGGGCGGCTGCTCCGGCGGCAGCCACGGACGACGGCGCCGGCCAGGGGAGTGGGCGCAGTCCACCGTCCTGCGTGGCAGCACAGGGACGGCCAACTACGGTGCACCCGTCACGGGCACAGGAGGAACGCAGGACACGGGCTACACCGTGGACGCAACAGTCCAGCGGGCGGTGAAGGCGGACGAGCCGCAAGCGGCTCCGAAGGCCGACCACGGCAAACGCAACCTCTGGCTCGCAATCGCCGGCGGCACCCTCCTTGTATTGGCGGCTGTGGTGGGCATCGTGGTGGCCAACACGGCGACAGGCACCCCCAAGGCGGTGGAAACCCAGCAGGCCAGCAAACCCCCTGCGGATGCCCTGGACAGCGGCACCGTGCCCGATGTCGAAGGCCTGGCCGGAACGGTCGACACCAACGGCGAGGCATCCTTCTACTGGAACAACCCCGACCCCAAGCCGGGCGATACCTACAAATGGAGGGTCTATACCATCGGTGGGGGCGGCGACTACCAATCCATCGCGCAGGCGCCCGTCCGGCTCAGGCCCAACCCGTCGGGGCAAACCTGCATCCAGGTCATGATCGTCCGCTCGGACGGTGCGTTCTCACCGCTGGGGTCCGGTTCCATCGCCTGCACCGGCCAATGAACGTCCCGCACTGCCGGTTTCACGGCAACACCACCACTCCGACTACCGCAACAGTTCTGCCTTGAGGAGGCACAGATCATGGGGGATCTAGCAATAGATTTCTGTGGCGAATGGTACGAGCCATCGGATGAGGACATCTTCAACATCGGCCGTGAAGGCGACCTTGAGGTGGACGACAACCCGTACCTGCACCGGCAGTTCCTGCAGGTCGCCCGCTACGACGGCATCTGGTGGCTGAGCAACGTGGGCAGCATGCTCTCCGCCACCGTGGCTGACGCCTCCGGCGGCATGCAGGCCTGGCTGTCACCCGGTGCGCGGATTCCGCTGGTGTTCAGCCACACCAATGTCATCTTCACGGCGGGGCCCACCACCTACGAGTTCGCCGTGCACGTGAAGACGCCGTCCTTCCGGCAGGAAGCCCGCGAAGAAGCCGGCAACGGGGACACCACCATCGGCCCCGTGGTCTTCACGGACGCGCAGAAGGCGCTGATCGTGGCGCTCGCCGAGCCTGTGCTCCGGCGTGAGGGCACCGGTTTCAGCACCATCCCGTCCTCCGCGGCGGCCGCCAAGACCCTGGGATGGGCACTGACGCGCTTCAACCGCAAGCTGGACAACGTCTGCGACAAGCTGGACCGGGTGGGCGTGGCGGGACTGCGCGGCGGCGGCGGCAAGCTGGCAACCAACCGCCGGGCACGCCTGGTTGAACACGCCGTCACCACCCACCTGGTGACACCCGATGACCTGTACCTGCTGGAGAAGATGAGGGGCGTGGACGAAGGATGAGGATCCGGCTGACACTCCGCCGCGAACCCGCCGACGCCAAGGACCTGGCCGTCACGGTGGACGGCATGGCCACCGTGGCCGACATCGCCACCGTGCTGTGGACGGCGGACCCCGCCCGCAAAGGCACCCCGGCGCCGGACAACCTTTCGCTGCGGATCGATGAAGCGTTCGTGGGTGCCGGCATCAGCGGGAACATCCTGGCCCGGGAGGACAACCTCCTCGAATCAGGCCTGCGCCCCGGCTCGGTGGTATCGCTGGCCCAGGTCAGTGGGCAGTTCCACGAACCCGGGGCCAACCGGGGACCGGCCGCCGCAACCCTGCGCGTGTTGTCAGGGCCCGACGCCGGGCGGGAATTTTCGCTGCCCACCGGCACCAGCTACATTGGCCGGGACCGGGACGTGGACGTCCGCCTGACGGATCCGCTGACCTCCAAACGGCACGCCCGGATCACGGTGGGCGAGGGCATCGAGATCGTTGACACCAACTCCGCCAACGGCCTCCTGATGGACGGGCTGCCCGTCACTAGGGCCACGCTGAACTCCTCCGACACGGTGACCCTGGGTGACACCACCGTCACCGTGGTGCCGCTGGGCCACAACCATGCGGCAGCGCCGACGTCGCCCCTGGTGGACTTCAACCGCTCCCCGCGGGTGGTGCCCCGCTTCGACGTCCCCAAGCGGGTTCTTCCTGCCGGGCCCAAGCGCCCCGAGGACCATCCCTTCCCCTACATCATGCTGGTGGCACCGCTGATGATGGGCGCGGTCATTTTCGCGGTCACGCAGAACGTGCTCTCCATGGTGTTCATGCTGATGATGCCCCTGTTCATCGTGGGCCACCACGTGGACCAGACAATGCGGACCCGGAAGCAGCAGAAGGAGCAGCTCAAGCAGTTCCGCGCCGCCATGGCCGCATTCCGGCAGGACCTTACGGAGCTGCAGCAGGTGGAACGGGCGGTCCGGCTGCAGGAAGCGCCGTCCGTAAGCGACACGGTGGACGCGATTTACAAGCTGGGGCCGCTGCTGTGGACGCACCGGCCGGAACACCCGTCGTTCCTCGGCCTGCGGTTCGGGCTGGGGACCGCCCCGTCCCGCATCCCGTTGGAAGAGCCCTCCAGCAACGACACCGAGGTCCAGTACAGCCGCGAAATCCAGGACTGCATCAAGCAGTTCAGCGGGATCGAAGGCGTCCCCGTGGTGTCCCAGCTGCGCACCTCCGGCGCGCTGGGGATCGCCGGCGCCCGCGGCCTGGTGGACGACGTGGCCCGTGGCATGGTGCTGCAGCTGGTGGGACTGCATTCCCCGGCCGAGGTGGTCCTCACCGCCATCACGTCCGCCCAGTCGCGGGAGCGCTGGAACTGGCTGCAGTGGCTGCCGCACGTAGGCTCGGGCCACAGCCCGCTGGGCGGGGACCACCTTGCCGCGGGGTCGGCCGGCGGCTCCTCACTGCTGGCCCGCCTCGAGGACCTGGTCGACGCCCGGGAGGCGGCGGCCAAACGGTCAGGCCCGGACCTGCGCCCCGGCATCGACCCCGTGAAGCATGAGCCCGAAGAGCCGGTCCTTCCCTCCGTGCTGGTCATCGTGGAGGACGACGCCCCCGTGGACCGCGGCCGCCTGACCCGGCTGGCCGAACGCGGTCCCGACTCCGGCGTGCACATCCTGTGGGTGGCCACTGACATCCAGTCACTCCCGGCTGCCTGCCGTGACTTCATGGTGGTGGACGGCGACCATGGCACCACCACCGGCCAGGTCCGGCTGGGCCGCCACACCTACCCGGTCAGCTGCGAGAGCGTGGACGCGGAGCTCGCAGCACAGCTGGCCCGGATGCTGGCGCCCGTGGTTGACGTGGGCAAGCCGGTCAATGACGATTCCGACCTGCCCCGCGCGGTGTCCTATGCGGCCCTGATCGGCAAGGACTTCCTGGACAATCCGCAGGCCGTGGTGGAGCGCTGGACGGAAAACAACTCCCTGCACGCCACCGCCGTGGCCAACCGCAAGGACAACGGAACCCTCAGGGCGCTGGTGGGATCCAAGGGTATCGAGCCGCTGTACCTGGACCTGAAGAACGAAGGACCGCACGCCCTGGTGGGCGGCACCACCGGTGCCGGCAAGTCCGAGTTCCTGCAGTCGTGGGTCATGGGCATGGCTGCGGCCTACAGCCCGGACCGGGTCAGCTTCCTTTTCGTGGACTACAAGGGCGGAGCGGCGTTTGCCGACTGCATCAACCTTCCACACACGGTGGGCCTGGTCACGGACCTTTCCCCGCACCTGGTGCGGCGGGCCCTCACATCCCTGCGCGCGGAGCTGCACTACCGCGAGCAGCTGTTGAACCGGAAGAAGGCCAAGGACCTGCTGGCCCTGCAGCGGGAGGCGGATCCGGAGGCCCCGCCGTACCTGGTGATCATCGTGGACGAGTTCGCCGCGCTGGCCAACGACGTGCCCGAATTCGTGGACGGGGTGGTGGACGTCGCCGCCCGCGGCCGTTCCCTGGGCCTGCACCTCATCCTGGCCACCCAGCGGCCGGCGGGCGTCATCAAGGACAACCTGCGCGCCAACACCAACCTGCGGGTGGCGCTGCGCATGGCCGACGAGGACGACGCCACCGACATCCTGGGGGTGCCGGATGCTGCCTACTTCGACCCCGCCATCCCGGGCCGCGGTGCCGCCAAGACCGGGCCCGGACGGATCCAGGGATTCCAGACCGGCTACGCCGGCGGCTGGACCACGGATAAACCGCAGCGCCCCCAGATCGACATCGTGGAGATGGCCTTCGGCTCCGGTCCCAGCTGGGAAGCGCCGGCACCCGAAAAGCCTGCGGCCCCGGAACCGGCCGGTCCCAATGACATCGCCAGGATGACCTCCACCATCGTGCACGCGGCGGACACCCTGGCCATCCGGCCGCCGCGGAAACCATGGCTGGACGAGCTGGCCAAGACCTACGACTTCTCCAAGTTGCCCAACCCCCGCACCGACGAACAGCTGCTGCTGGGCGTCGCGGACGACCCCGTCCACCAGGACCAGCCCACCGTCTTCTACGAGCCTGACCGCGACGGCAACATGGCCATCTACGGCACCGGTGGTTCCGGCAAGTCCGCCGCCCTGCGCGGCATCGCGATTGCCGCGGCCGTCACCCCGCGCGGCGGCCCCGTCCACGTCTACGGCATCGACTGCGGCTCTTCCGGGCTGCGGATGCTTGAGGAGCTTCCGCACGTGGGGGAGATCATCAATGGCGACGACGTCGAACGCGTCGGGCGGTTGCTGCGCCTCCTCCGGGACATCGCCGAGCTGCGTTCCGCGCAGTTCGCCGAGGTGCGCGCCTCCACCATCGTGGAGTACCGGAGGCTGGCCAACCGGCCGGACGAGAAGCGGATCTTCGTGCTGGTGGACGGCATGTCAGCCTTCCGCGAGGCGTACGAGCACAGCAAGCTTTCCGGGCTCTGGGACATCTTCCTGCAGCTGGCCACGGACGGCCGGACCCTGGGCATCCACTTGGTGGTGACCGGGGACCGGCCCAACGCCGTCCCCGCGTCCCTGCTCGCCTCCATCCAGCGCCGCCTGGTCCTGCGCCTGTCCTCTGAGGACGACTACATTTCCATGGATGTTCCCAGGGATGTCCTCACGGCCACGTCGCCCCCGGGCCGTGGGCTGCTGGACGGGCTTGAAGTCCAGCTGGCCGTCCTGGGCGGCAATTCGAACCTGGCCCTGCAGGCCCGCGAGGTCCATAAGCTCAGCGAAGCCATGCAGCGTCAGGGCCTGGAAACCGCCCCGGGCATTGAGCGGCTCCCCGAGCAGGTGGACCTGGATGTCCTGCCGGCAGGCAGCCCCGACCTGCCCGTTATTGGAGTGGACGACGAGTCCCTGCAACCGGCCGAACTCATGGCGCGCGGACCGTTGCTCCTGGCCGGGCCGCCGGGCTCGGGGCGCACCGTGGCGCTGGTCACCCTGGCCTACGCGCTGCGCCGGTCCAATCCCGCCACGGAACTGGTCTACCTCGGGTCCCGCCGGTCCGCCGTCGCGTCCCTTCCCATCTGGAACCGCGCCGTGGTGGGCCCGGACGACGTCGCCGAAGTGGTGGAGGACCTGGTGGAGCACTCCACCGGAAACCCTGGCACCGTGGCCTTCTTCATCGAGGGCCTCACCGAGTTCACCGACACCATCGCCGAGTCAGGAATGGCGCAGCTGGTGACGGCGTCCCTCAAAGCAGACCAATGGGTCATCGGCGAGTCCGAATCCTCCACCTGGTCCTCCGCCTGGCAGCTTGCCCAGCCCTTCAAATCGGGCCGCCGCGGCCTGCTGCTGAGCCCGGGGGATATTGAGGGCGACAGCCTGCTCAACACGTCCCTGGGCCGGGTCAGCCCGGACTTCATTCCGGGCCGCGGGTACGTGGTGGGGCGGGGCAAGGCACGGAAAATCCAGGTGGCGCTCCCGCCCGAAAACCGGGACTGAACAGCGCCGATGAATGCGGGGGCCGCGATCCGTCGGGATTTGCGGCCCCGCAGGACGTTGTAGAAGACTACCGGGGACACCAGAAAGCCGCGGTGGGGGGACTGCGCGCATCGAAAGGTAGCAATGACCCCGTCCGCCCCGATCCTCCGCACTGTTTCGACGACGGCATCAGCAGCTGTCCTTGCCCTGGCCCTCGGCTTGTTCCCCTCCGGTCCCGCGCTGGCTGCAACCGCGGACCCCTCTCCGACGGCAGGCACCCAGGCCCCACCAGACTGCGGTCTTGTCTGCGTGCCCATCCTTGCCGACAACCCCGACCCCGGCCGGCCCCGCAAATCCAAGGAGGCTGCCCAGCCGCCGGCCCAGCCGGCGCCACCCGCCGAGCCTCCCGCCCAGCCACTCCAGCCGCAGCCAACGGAGCCAGCCGCGCAGCCGCAGGCAGGCACTCCCGAACCGGCCGGGCCTCCCGCCACGGCAGCGGAACTCCCGGATGGGTCCGCCACCGGAACCACGTCACCCGCTGCCGGCTACCGGCCGCCGACCGGCCCCTCCAGCGGGGTGGACTGGAACAGCCCGGTCAACCGGACTGCCGGGCCTGCCCGGATGGCTGCCGCTGCTGCCCCTGCCCGTGACGAGGGCCCCGGCGGACCTGCGCTCCTGCCCATCGCCCTTGGAGCGCTGCTGGTGGGCGTTTCCGCGGGCGCCTTCGCCTGGTGGAACCGAAACCGGAACCGGCTGCGCTCGCACTGACAGCGTTCACGCCGCCCTGCCCGCTGGCTGTCGCAGGTGTAAGGCAAGATAGGTCTGTGAGCACAGGACCAGGACCCGCAGAACAGACCGCCACCCGAACCGCGGAACCACACGAGCCCGAAGCCGTTCCCACCGAAGCCATCCGCGAGGAATACGAAAACCTCGCGGACCTGGTGCGGAAGTACCGGTTCGCGTACTACCAGGAGGACGCACCCCTGGTTTCGGACGCCGAGTTCGACACCCTCTTCCGCCGCCTCGAGGAGATCGAGGCGCTGCACCCGGAACTGGTGGCCAACGACTCGCCAACGCAGGAAGTGGGCGGCGAAGTATCCGCCGCCTTCGCGCCCGTGGAGCACCTGCAGCGGATGTACAGCCTGGAAGACGTCTTCTCGCTGGACGAGCTTGAGGCCTGGCTCAACCGGGCCGAGGCCAGCATCGAAAAAATCGGGGACGGCGGCACCAAGGCAGCCTGGCTTACCGAACTCAAGATCGATGGCCTTGCTGTCAACCTCCTGTACCGCGACGGCAGACTGGTGCGGGCTGCCACCCGCGGCGATGGAACCACGGGCGAGGACATCACCCACAACCTGCTCACCATCAAGGAAATCCCGCAGGAACTGCGCGGCAGCGGTTTCCCCGCCGAAATGGAGGTGCGCGGGGAGGTCTTCATCCCCTCCAAGGCGTTCGCGGAGTTCAACGAGGCCCTGATCGAAGCCGGCAAGGCACCGCTGGCCAATCCCCGCAACGCGGCCGCCGGCTCCCTGCGGCAGAAGGACCCCGCGGAGACGGCCAAGCGGCCGCTGAAGATGTTCGTCCACGGCATCGGCGCCCGCGAGGGGCTCGCGGCCGGCAGCCAGTCGGAAACATACGGGCTGCTCAAGGAGTGGGGCCTGCCGGTCAGCCCGTACTTCGAGGTGCTGGAGACCAGGGAAGACGTCCTTGGCTTCATCAAGCGCTACGGGGACCAGCGCCACAAGCTGCTCCACGAAATCGACGGCATCGTGATCAAGGTGGACGACTTTGCCACCCAGCGGGCCCTGGGCAACACCACCCGCGTTCCGCGCTGGGCCGTGGCCTACAAGTACCCGCCGGAGGAAGTCCACACCAAGCTGCTGGACATCCAGGTCAACGTGGGCCGAACCGGCCGCGTCACCCCCTACGGGGTCATGGAGCCGGTCAAGGTGGCCGGCTCCACGGTGGAAATGGCCACCCTGCACAACCAGGACGTGGTCAAGGCCAAAGGCGTCAAGATCGGCGACATCGTGGTCCTGCGGAAGGCGGGCGACGTCATCCCCGAAATCGTGGGCCCGGTGCTGGCCCTCCGGGACCAGCAGGACCCGCCCGTGCGGGATTTCGTGATGCCCACCGAATGTCCATCCTGCGGTACTCCGCTGGCCCCGGCCAAGGAGGGGGACGTGGATGTCCGCTGCCCCAACGCCAGGTCCTGCCCGTCGCAGCTTCGTGAGCGGGTGTTCCACGTAGCGGGCCGTGGCGCCTTCGACATCGAGGCCCTGGGCTGGGAAGCGGCCATTGCGCTGACCCAGCCGGCCGAACCCGATGTTCCGCCCCTGGCCTCCGAAGCCGGACTGTTCGACCTCACCCCCGAGGACCTGGCCGGCGTCCGGATCCGGAGGGAGAAGAAAACCAAGGGCGTTCCCACCGGCGAGTACGAGCTGGTGCCGTACTTCTTCAGCAAGGGCACGGCCAAGTCGCCGTCCAGGCCCACCGCCACCACGCAGAAGCTGTTCAAGGAACTCGAAAAGGCCAAGACCCAGCCCCTGTGGCGGGTGCTGGTTGCCCTGTCCATCCGGCACGTGGGCCCGCGGGCGTCCCGGGCCCTGGCCCAGGCGTTCGGCTCCATGGACCGCATCCGGGCAGCGTCGGAGCAGGAGCTGGCCCATGTGGACGGCGTGGGTCCCACCATCGCCGCCGCGCTGAAGGAATGGTTCGCGGAGGACTGGCATCTTGAAATCATCGACCGCTGGGCCGCCGCCGGGGTGCGCATGGAGGACGAACGGGACGAATCCATGCCGCGCACGCTCGAAGGGCTGACGGTGGTGGTCACCGGCTCGCTGCCCAACTTCAGCCGCGACGAGGCCAAGGAGGCCATCCTGCTCCGCGGCGGAAAGGCGGCCGGTTCCGTTTCGAAAAACACCAGTTACGTGGTGGCCGGCGAAAGTGCCGGCAGCAAGCTGGACAAAGCAGAGCAGCTGGGGATTCCAGTGCTGGACGAGGACGGGTTCCGGCAATTGCTCGACGGCGGCCCGGCAGCCCTGGGGGATGCGACAGCCCTGGGGGATGCGGCAGCGCCGGGAGCGGACGGGGACGCCAACGGGGAAGCGGCCGTACCGGCCGCAGTGGAGGAGAACGCATGACGTCCGCATCGGAACTGCTGGAGGTCGCCAAACAGGCAGCCGCTGCCGGTGCCAGGGTCCTTTCCGGCCGGGACGGCACCGCGCTGGACGCCAGCAACAAGGGGGCGGCCGGGGACTGGGTGACGGCCTTCGACGTCGCCGCCGAAAACGCGGTGCGGGACGTCATTGCCGCGGCCCGCCCGGGGGACAGCATCACCGGCGAGGAACAGGGCACCACCCGCCCCGCCGATCCCACCGGCTACCGCTGGTCCATCGACCCGCTGGACGGCACCACCAACTTCATCCGCAACATCGTCTACTACGCCACCTCCGTGGCTGTTGCCGACTCCGACGGCGCCTGGCTGGCCGGCGTGGTCAACGCCCCGGCGCTGGGCCGGATCTACTACGCCGCCCGCGGCCGGGGTGCCTGGCTGGAGGAGCGCGGAACCACCACCAGGCTTGAGGGCCCGGTCCCGGGCCGGACCGGGCAGATCCTGGCCACCGGATTCAGTTACGAACCCGGCATCCGCTCCCAGCAGGCTGCCGCCTTCGCCACCCTGATGGATGGGTTTGCCGATGTCCGCCGGCTTGGTTCCGCGGCCCTGGACCTGTGCATGGTGGCGGACGGAACGCATGACGCCTACGGCGAGAGGGGCCTGAACGAGCACGATTTCTCGGCCGGGGCGCTGATCGCAGAGGAAGCCGGCTGCTGGGTGCGCAGGCCACGCCTGACCAGCCCGCTCGACGGCGGTCCCACCGATGAGGAGCGGCTCGACGCCTGGACGTGCGCGGCCAGCCTGGAGCTGAGCGGCAAGTTTCCGCTCTAGGCGGCGCGGGAAGCCGGGCCGGCTCTGCAACACTGGCTCTGCAACACCGGCACTGCCCACTGGTACTGCACTGGTGCTGCTCACCGGTTCTGATAGTTCGATCACGGAAAGCGCGTTTCCGCCGGAACCGGGGCCGGGCCGCCACTACCATTGACGGGTGCAGCAGCAGCCAACCATCCGTCCCGCCGTCGAAGCCGACTTCCCGGCCATCGCCCGGATCACCGGCGACTCCTATCTCTCCGCAGGCTACTTCGACGACCCCGCCCATCCGTATATGGTCAAGATCATGGACGTTGCTGAACGGGCCCAACAGGCCACCATCTGGGTAGCCGAACGGGAGGGAACCGTCATCGGCTCCGTCACGCTGGCGCTCGCCGGGGAACCCTACGCGGACATTGCCCTGCCGGACGAGCTGGAATTCCGCATGCTGGTAGTGGACCCTGCGGTCCAGCGCAGCGGCGCCGGCCGGGCCATGGTGGAGGCAATCATCGATTATGCCCGTACCCTTCCGGGCATCCGCGCGGTGGCCCTGACCACGGGGAAAGACTGGGAAAGCGCGCACGGCCTGTACCGCAGGACCGGCTTCCACCGGGTGGCTGAACGGGACTGGTTCGTTCCCGGAACCGACACAAAACTGCTGGTTTACCGGCGCGACCTGTAGCAGCCCTACAGTGGTGGCGACCCATTCCAGCTTTGAAAGGCCACCCATGCGCAAAACCTTCGGCAGCGGATCCGTCTGGGAACAGACCCTCGGCTACTCCCGTGCCGTCCAGGTGGACGACACCCTCTACATTTCCGCAACCGCGGCAAGCGGTGACGACGGGATCGTGGGGGACGACTTCTACACCCAGACCCAGTACATCCTGCAGAAACTCGGCAAGGTCCTGGCCGACGCCGGCTTCGGCTACGAGGACGTTGTGCAGTCCAAGCTGTACCTGACGGACATCAGCAAATGGGAAGAGGCCGGCCGGGCGCACGGCGAGGTGTTCGGTGACATCCGCCCCACCCTCTCCCTGGTCCACGTGCTGCCGTTCCTGGATCCGAAGATGCTTGTCGAGATCGAACTCGTCGCCCAGAAAGCTGCCTGACGCTCTCCCTGGATTACCGCGCCGGCAGGCCGTACCGGTGTTCCGGCCTGCCGGTGGTGCCGTAGCGGAGCTGGATGTCCACCGCGCCGTCGTCGGCCAGGGAGGACAGGTACCGCTGGGCGGTTGCCCGGGAGACGCCCACCCGGGAGGCCACTTCCGCGGCCGAGTACTGCTCACCGGGGGCCAGGGACTCCAGCACTGCCGCTTCGGTGGCGGAGCGGGGTTTCGACGACGGCGTGACATCACCCGGAATCAGGGAACGTTTTGCACGTTCCACCGCCTCCTGGTCCAGTGCCCCCGGCTGGCCCAGGAGGCGCCGGTACCGGGCATAGGAGCGCAGCTGCTGGGACAGCGACTCCGCAGTGAAGGGCTTGAGCAGGTATCCCAGCGCTCCCCGGCGGAACGCCACCCGGAGGGACGAGGCATCGGAGGCGGCGCTGAGGATGATGGTGTCCACATCCAGTTGCTGCAGCAGGTCCAGGCCCGATGCATCCGGCAGGTACACGTCCAGCAGCACCAGGTCCGGCCGCAGGCTGTGGATGGCCTGCAGTGCCAGGGAGGCAGTGCCCACGGGCGCCAGCGCCAGGAACCCTGCCACCGAGTCGACATACGTTGCGTGGAGCTTGGCCACATGGAAGTCGTCGTCCACGATCAGGACCCGAAAATCGTCAGCCATTCTCATCCTTTCCGGCTGCCCCCGGGGTTGTGGCGGCGGGCTTTCCCGCCGTCGTCTGCGGAAGGGTCGCCATGAACACGGCGCCCGGCCCGCCCTTGGTTCCGCGCTCCAGCACTTTCACGTCGCCGCCGCGGCGCCGTGCCAGCTGGCGCGCGAGAGCCAGTCCGAAGCCCTGTCCGCCACCTGCCCGGACAGGGCCGGAGGCCGTGGTGAAACCCTCGGCAAACACGCCCTCCGCGTCTGTGCCTTCTGCCAGCCCGTCACCCGAGTCCGCCACCACGATATGCAGCGTTCCGCCGTCGTCGGCCGGCTCATCCAGGACCTCAAGCTCAACCCAGCGCTCCGTTGATGACCCGGCAACGGCGGCGTTGACGGCGTTGTCGATCAGGTTGCCCAGCACCGTGGTCACGTCCTGGGCTTCGGTGACCTGCCCCTGACCAGGGTCTCCGGGCCGATGCGGAGCGCAACGCCGCGCTCGTCCGCCTCCACGCCCTTGGCGCCGACGAAGGCCTGGAGATACGGGTCCTGTAACAGTTCCGCCTGGTCCACCGGGAACTTCAGCGGACCGGTGGCGGCCAACCGGGCAAGGTAGTCCCGTGCCTCCTGGTGCTGCCCGATGCCCAGGAAGCCGGCCAGGGTGTGCAGCTGGTTGGCGAACTCGTGCCGCTGGGCACGCAGTGCGGTGGACATGGTTCCCACGGCGTCCAACTGGCGGGTCAGCTGCTGCAGCTCGGTGCGGTCCCGCAGCATGATCACCCAGCCCAGGTCCTCCCGGCGGTGCAGCGCCTTGCGGGCGTTCGCCACCAGGACCCGGCCACCGGCCACCAGTTCCAGCGCATCCACGGCCGGACCGGCGGAGTTTGCAGCAGTCACGGCGCCTGGAACTGCCACAGCGCCTGGAACTGCCACAGTGCCTGGAACTGCCACAGCGCCTGGAACTGCCACAGCGCCGGCCGCGGTCCGCGTAAGGGACTTCAGCTGCTCCGGAACCGGGGCATCCTCCCACCGGGTGCCGGACAGATCCGGCAACTCCAGCAGGCGCTGCGCCGCGGCGTTGAAGACGCTCACCCGGCCGTCGGCACTGACGCCGATGACGCCGTCGTCCACGCCCTGCAGCACCGCCACCTGGTCGTGGACCAGCGTGCTGATCTCTTCCGGCTCCAGGCCAAGGGTGAGCCGCTGCAGGCGGCGGCGCAGCAGGAAGGACCCCAGGATCCCGGCCAGCAGGGCACCCGCGGCCGTCAGCGCCACCGGCCCGATGTCGCGGGCCACGCTCTGGGCCACCGTCTCCATGGAGTAGCCCACGCTCACCTCACCCACCACCGTGGTGCTGCCGGGCGCATACACGGGAACCTTGGCGCCCGCGGAGGGGCCCAGGGTTCCGGTGTTCCGGGTGGTGATTTCCTGGCCGGACAGCGCCTCGGACGGGTCCGTGCTGACTTTCTCACCCAGCCGCTGGGGATCGGGATGGGCCAGCCTGATCCCGGTTTCGTCGGTGATCACCACGAACAGCGCTCCGGTCCGGGTCCGCGCTGCCTCGGCTGCTGACTGGAGCGGCCCGGCCAGAAGCTCGCCGGGCGGGGAGTGCCGGGCTGTTCACTGATGGCCAGCACGTCGGCCCTGACCTGCGGATCCGAGGCAACGGTGCGCGCCAGCGTCAGGGCCTGGTTTTCGGCGTCGCTGCCAACCCGGTCGTACGTCAGCCAGGCATGCACGGTGGCGCTGAGCAGCACCACCAGCAGCACCACCGCCAGCTGCAGCAGCAGCGTCTGGGTGGAAAACCGCAGCGGCGGCCGGGGTGCGGAACGCTGCATTCATCCTCCTTGACGGTGTATTGGCAGTGTATTGGCAGGGGTGTATTTGCGTAGGATGCGGGTGCGGCCGAGCCGGTGGTTTCAGCGCATCAGGCCCGTGAGCACAATGAGCAAAATGCTCCCAATAAGCAGTATGCCAATCAATTGAGCCAAAGGCACTGCCGTGACGGACGCCACCCTACAGTCTGTAGCACGCATCACAACGCTGTGGTGCTGTTCACAAGAAGGAGCCGGCTGTGCTGGTAATACTTGGATTCGCCATGATCGCGGTATTCATGGTGCTGATCATGACGAAGAAGTTGACGCCAGTGCTGGCGTTGATCATTGTCCCTACTGTTTTTGGCCTTTTTGCCGGCGCCGGCCTCGGCATCGGCAACATGGTGATGGACTCCATGAAGTCCATGACCTCCACCGCGGCGCTGCTGATGTTCGCCATCATCTACTTCGGCCTGATGATCGACGTCGGGCTCTTTGACCCGCTGGTGAAGTTCATCCTCCGCAAGCTGGGCAACGACCCCGCCAAGGTTGTCCTGGGCACCGCCATCCTGGCGGCCGCCGTGTCGCTGGATGGCGACGGGTCCACCACGTTCATCCTCACCACGGCCGCCATGCTGCCGGTCTACCTGCGCCTCAAGATGAGCCCCGTGGTCCTCACCTGCGTGGCCGGCCTGGCCAACGGCACCATGAACATCCTGCCGTGGGGCGGCCCCACCGCCCGCGCCGCCACCGCCCTGAAGATCGACGTCAATGACGTCTTCGTCCCCATGATCCCGTCCCTGGTGGCCGGCCTGGTGGTCGTGTTCGCCTTCGCCTGGCTGCTGGGCCTGCAGGAGCGCAACCGCCTCCGTGCCACCGCTCCGGAAATCTGGGGCGTCCCGGAGACGGCGGCAGGGTTTGACGGAATGTCCGACGGCGGTGCCTCCGCCGGCGGAACCGGCGGCACGGGTGCCGGAACCGGCCGCGGACGCCAGGGCAACCCCGGCGGAGCAGCCCCCGCCGTCGACGGCTCCCCGGCAGGATCCTCCGTGGCCGTACTGGACCGCGCCGACACCCTCCTTGAGGACAGCGGCGCCGGACTCACCGACACCGCCCTTGACCCGAACCGCTCCACCCTTCGCCCCAAGCTGTTCTGGTTCAACCTGGCCCTGACCGTCGCCGTCATGGTGGTGCTCGTAGCCAACATCATCCCGCTGCCGTTCGTCTTCATGGTGGGCGCCGCAGTCGCCCTGCTGGTCAACTTCCCCAAGGTCAAGGACCAGGGCGCCCAGCTGATCGCCCACGCCCCCTCCATCGTTGCCGTCGTCAGCATGGTCATGGCCGCAGCCGTCCTCACCGGCGTCCTCAAGGGCACCGGCATGGTGGAAGCGATGTCCGCATGGCTCGTCCAGATCATCCCGTCCTCCATGGGCCCGTTCATGGCGGTCATCACCGGCATCCTGAGCATCCCCATGACGTTCTTCATGAGCAACGACGCCTTCTACTTCGGCGTACTGCCGGTGCTGAGCGAGACCGCCGCCCACTACGGCGTTGGCGCCGCTGACATGGCCCGTGCCTCCATCACCGGCCAGCCGTTCCACCTGCAGAGCCCGCTGGTCCCTGCCATCCTGCTGCTGGTTTCGCTGGCCAAGGTGGACCTCGGTGACCACCACAAGAAGGTCCTGTGGCGCACTGCCGTCATCTCCCTGGTAATGCTCGGCGTCGGGCTGCTGACTGGAGCCATTGGTATCGGTTAGTCTTTAGCTGTCCGCGCTCCTGTCCCCGAGGCAGGACCGGGTAGGTAAGGTGCCCGTCTGACGCCCGCTGGGGGCCGTCAGACGGGCATCTGCGTTTCCGCACTAGACTGGATCGGAAAACAATCCGAACTTTGCAGGGGAGATCCATGGCTGCGATCAACCGTGACGACGTCGCGCATCTCGCGCGGCTCGCTCACATCGAGATGAGTGCCCAAGAGCTGGACAGGATGGCCGGCGAGCTCGCCGTCATCGTCGATTCGGTCAAGTCCGTCAGTGAGGCCGCCGGGGATGACGTCCCGGCCACGTCCCATCCCATTCCGCTCACCAACGTGTTCCGCGACGACGTTGTTGGACACACCTTCACGGCGGAACAGGCACTCTCCGGCGCCCCGGATTCCGATGACAACCGTTTCAAGGTCCCGGCCATCCTGGATGAGGCATAACCATGACTGAACACAACACCGCCGGCACCAGCGCCGACACCCTGATCCGGCTGTCCGCCGCGCAGCTGGCCGAAAAGCTCCACGCCGGCGAGGTCACCGCCGTCGAAGTTACCCAGGCCTACCTGGACCGCATCGCCGCCGTCGACGGCAAGGTCAACGCCTTCCTGCACGTCAACGCCGAGGAAGCGCTCGCCGTCGCCGCCGAGGTGGACGCCATCCGCGCCGCCGGCGGTGCTGAGGCCCAGGCCCTGCACGTCCTGGCCGGCGTCCCCATCGCCGTCAAGGACCTCATCGTCACCATCGGCCAGCCCACCACTGCAGGGTCCAAAATCCTCGAAGGCTGGCACAGCCCGTACGACGCCACCGTGGTGGAGCGCCTGCGCGCCGCGAAGATGCCCATCCTTGGCAAGACCAACCTGGACGAATTCGCCATGGGCTCCTCCACCGAGCACTCGGCCTACGGCCCCACCCGCAACCCCTGGGACCTGGACCGGATCCCCGGCGGCTCCGGCGGTGGCTCGGCTGCGGCGGTTGCCGCCTTCGAAGCGCCCCTCGCCCTGGGAACGGACACCGGTGGCTCCATCCGCCAGCCCGGTGCCGTCACGGGAACCGTTGGCGTGAAGCCCACCTACGGCAGCGTCTCCCGCTACGGTGCCATCGCCATGGCCTCCTCGCTGGACCAGATCGGCCCGGTCACCCGCACCGTGCTGGACTCCGCCCTGCTGCACCAGGTCATCGGCGGCCACGATCCCCGCGACTCCACGTCGCTGCCGGACCCCTTGGCAGACCTCGTGGCTGCCGCGAAGACCGGCAACGTCGATGGCCTGCGGATCGGCATCATCAAGGAACTTCACGGCGAGGGCTACCAGGCCGGCGTCGAAAACCGCTTCAACGACGCCCTGGAGCTGCTCAAGGAAGCCGGCGCGGAGATCGTGGAGGTCTCCTGCCCCAACTTCCAGTACGCCCTGGGCGCCTACTACCTGATCATGCCGTCCGAGGCCTCCTCCAACCTGGCCAAGTTCGACGGCGTCCGGTACGGCCTGCGCGTCCTCCCCGAGGACGGGCCCATGACCATTGAACGCGTCATGGGTGCCACCCGCGCCGCCGGGTTCGGCGACGAGGTCAAGCGCCGCATCATCCTGGGCACCTACGCCCTGTCCGCCGGCTACTACGACGCCTACTACGGCTCGGCCCAGAAGGTCCGCACCCTGGTGCAGCGGGACTTTGACGCCGCCTTTGAACAGGCCGACGTCCTGATTTCACCCACCGCCCCCACCACGGCCTTCCCGCTCGGGGAAAAGCTGGACGATCCGCTGGCCATGTACCTGAACGACGTCGCCACCATCCCCGCCAACCTGGCAGGTGTTCCCGGCCTGTCACTGCCCGGCGGCCTGGCCGACGAGGACGGACTTCCCGTCGGCATCCAGCTGCTGGCCCCGGCCCGCGAGGACGCCCGCCTTTACCGGGTTGGCGCGGTCCTGGAATCGCTGCTCGAAGCCAGGTGGGGCGGCCCGCTGCTGGCCCAGGCTCCCGACCTTGCCGCAGCCGGTACCCTCGAAGCCCAGGAGGCAAAATAATGAACACCGAGGCAATCCTGAGCTTCGAAGAGGCCATGGAGAAGTAC
Organism: Arthrobacter sp. FX8; assembly: GCF_026723805.1. Taxonomy (NCBI): domain Bacteria; kingdom Bacillati; phylum Actinomycetota; class Actinomycetes; order Micrococcales; family Micrococcaceae; genus Arthrobacter; species Arthrobacter sp. FX8. Next base: position 760,112 of record NZ_CP113505.1, read on the forward strand.
GACCCCGTCCTGGGCTTTGAGGTCCACGTGGAGCTCAACACCAAGACCAAGATGTTCTCCTCCGCACCCAACGTTTTCGGCGACGAGCCCAACACCAACGTCAACGAGGTGGACCTGGGCATGCCCGGCGTGCTGCCCGTGGTCAACAAGACGGCGGTGGAGTCCTCCATCAAGATCGGCCTGGCGCTGAACTGCAAGATCGCCGAATCCTGCCGCTTTGCCCGGAAGAACTACTTCTACCCGGACACCCCCAAGAACTTCCAGACCTCCCAGTACGACGAGCCCATCGCGTACGACGGCTACCTGGACGTGGAACTGGAGGACGGCACCGTGTTCCGCGTGGAGATCGAGCGCGCTCACATGGAGGAGGACGCCGGAAAGCTGACCCATATGGGCGGTGCCACCGGCCGCATCCACGGCGCCGACTTTTCGCTGGTGGACTACAACCGCGCCGGCGTCCCGCTGGTGGAAATCGTCACCAAGCCCATCGAGGGCGCCGGCTCCCGCGCCCCGGAACTGGCCAAGGCCTACGTGGCCGCCATCCGCGAGATCGTCAAGAACCTTGGCGTCTCCGATGCCCGCATGGAACGCGGCAACGTGCGGTGCGACGCCAACGTCTCGCTCCGCCCGCACGGCCGGGAACGGTTCGGTATCCGGTCCGAAACCAAGAACGTGAACTCGCTGCGCGCTGTCGAGCACGCCGTCCGCTACGAGATCCAGCGCCACGCCGCCGTCCTGGACTCCGGCAATCCCGTGGTCCAGGAGACCCGGCACTGGCACGAGGACACCCGCACCACCACGTCGGGCCGGCCCAAGTCGGACGCGGACGACTACCGCTACTTCCCGGAACCGGACCTGGTCCCCGTGGTGGCGTCCCGTGAATGGGTGGAGGAACTGCGCGCCACGCTGCCAGAACCGCCGGCCGAGCGCCGCAAGCGGCTCAAGGCCGACTGGGGCTATTCTGACCTGGAATTCCGCGACGTGGTGAACGCCGGCGTCCTGGACGAGATCGAGGAAACCATCGCGGCCGGCGCGTCCGCGTCCGTGGCCCGCAAGTGGTGGATGGGCGAGATCGTGGGCCGCGCCAAGGCCGCCGACGTCGACCCCGGCCAGCTGGGCGTCCAGCCCGCAACCATCGTGGAGCTCAACCGCATGGTGGAGGCCGGCAAGATCAACAACAAGATGGCAACGGAAGTGCTGGACGGCGTGCTCGCCGGCGAAGGCACCCCGAAGAAATCGTCGAGAAGCGCGGACTCGCCGTGGTTTCCGACGACGGCCCCCTCCTGGAAGCCATCGATGCCGCACTCGCTGCCCAGCCCGACGTCGCGGACAAGATCCGCGGCGGTAAGGTCCAGGCCATCGGCGCCATCGTGGGCGGGGTCATGAAGGCCACCCGCGGACAGGCCGACGCCGCCCGAGTCCGGGAACTGATCCTGGAGAAGCTGGGCGTCACCGTCTAGCACTCCCATACCCAACTGGGTCGCAGCAGATGTCGTTTTGAACGCTGATAACGACATTAACTGCGACCCAGTTGGGCTTTACTCAGGTGCCGCCGGCTGAAAGTACCCGTGGCTGCGCGTCCGCGGCGGACTTACACTTGAGCCCACGGGGCGCTGGTGCCCCGGCGGCGTGCGGGAGGAACAACCATGGTGGCAAGGGAACCGATGAGGGCGCGCAAGGCATTGCTTGCCGGGGCAGTGGCACTGGCGTTGACGGGTACAGGGACGGCCCTGGCGTGGTCCGCCACGGGCACGCCGACGCCGTCGCCCTCGCAAACGGCACCAGGCAAAGACACGGCACCAGGCAAAGACACGGCACCAGGCAAAGACACTGCACCCGGCCAGCAGGACAAGAAGGACCAACAGGACAAGCAGGACAAGAAGGCCCAGCGTCCGCAGGCACTCCACGGCGAGGGCGTGGTCAAGAACGCCGACGGCACGTTCCAGACCGTCCTGGAACAGCGTGGGACGGTGGAATCGGTCAGCGATTCGGCCATCACCGTCAAGAGCGAGGACGGCTACTCCCAGACCTACGCCGTCAACGCCGATACCAGGATCACCATGTTTCCAACAGGCGACGACGGCAAGCGGCTTAAGCCGACGGACGGAACCACCGCAGACATCGCCGCCGGGGACACGGTACGCATCTCCGGCACCAAGGACGGGGACAAGGCAGCAGCCAAACGGATCGTGAAGGGTGCCGGTGACGGGCCTGGCCTTGGATTGGGACGCGGCCACGGCCTTGGACACAAGATGGGCAAGGGGAACCACCAGGACGACGAAGGGGCATAGCGTCCGGTTGCCCTTGAACTGCCCCTCCAGCGCGGGTTGAGCCCAGGTCAGCCCTGCCGCACCAGCCCGGCCATGATGTCCTCCAGCGCCTCGCAGACCATCACCACCGCCCGCCGTTTCAGGTTTTCCGGCCTGGCCAGCAGGTCTATCCTGCGGCGCGTGCTGATGCCTTCCAGGGGCCGCAGCACAATGCCCGGATTCAGGACCGGCCCTGCCGTGTACCTGGGCAGCAGCCCAACCACGCCGCCCGCGGCCACGAGCGCCGCCACCGTGAAGTAGTCGTTGATGCGGTGGACGATGTTTGGCTCCCGGCTGGACACGGCAGCGACGGCAGACAGGACATCGGCGGGGGAGTAGCCGGGGTGGCTGGTCACCCAGGCCTCGGCGCCGACGTCGTCCGCCGTGACCGTATCTTTTTGGGCCAACGGGTGGCCGGCGGGCAGTGCCACGTCCAGGGGCTCGTGCGCCAGCGGGATCACGGCCACGCGTTCCGCGGGCCAGCGGGGACTGTGGTCCATGCGGTGCGCCAGGACCAGGTCGTACCGGGCGGTGAGGGCAGGGAAGTCCTGCTGGGCAACATCCTCATCGGACAGTTCGATCCGGGGGTGTTCCGGCCGGTCCACCATGCGTGCCAGCGGCGCGAACAGCGCCTGCCCGGCACTGTGGAAGCCGCTGAGCGTCACCCGGCCGGCCGGCGAGTGGTGGTAGGTGCCCAGGGCTCCGCGGGCGTCGGCCATGGCGCTGACGACGGCGGCGCCTGCGTCGGCGAGCACTTGGCCGGCTTCCGTGAGCACCAGGTTCCGGCCCTCCTTGCGTGTCAGCGGCACCTCGACTGTTCGCTGCAGGTGGGCCAGTTGCTGCGAGACCGCAGACGGGGTCACCATGAGGGTGTCTGCTACGGCCTTCACGCTCCCCAGGGCGCCCAGTTCACGCAGGATCTCCAGCTGATGTATCTCCACCACGCCAGTCTAATCATTAGCAATTCCTAAATCGTTGATTGAGAAAATTCCTGTTGTGCTAACGCTTCGCCGAGGCTTCAATGAGGAGGACAAGACCTCAGATCTGAATGCCAAGAAGTAAGGACGCCAATGAAGGCCCTGTACAAGCCCGGCCCGCAGGCCGGATTCGAACTCGTCGACAGGCCCGAGCCGGAGGCCGGTCCGGCGGACGTGAAGATCCGGGTCATGACCACCGGGATCTGCGGCACGGACCTGCACATCCAGTCCTGGGACTCCTGGGCCCAGGGGATCATCGAAGCGCCCCTCATCGCCGGCCACGAGTTCTACGGCGAAGTGGTGGAGGTGGGCGAAGACGTCCGCGAAGTCAAGGTTGGCGACAGGGTCTCCGGGGAAGGCCACGTGGTGTGCGGCATTTGCCGGAACTGCCGCGCAGGACGCCGCCAGATGTGCATCCACACGGTCAGCGTGGGGGTCCAGCGCGACGGGGCTTTCGCCGAGTACGTGGTGATCCCCGAGACCAACGCGTGGGTCCACCACGACCCCTCCGTCACGCCCGAACTTGGCGCCATCTTCGACCCCTTCGGCAACGCCGTGCACACCGCACTGAGCTTCCCGCTGGTGGGGGAGGACGTCCTCATCACCGGGGCCGGCCCCATTGGCCTGATGGCAGTCGCCGTCGCCCGCCACGCCGGAGCCCGCAAGATCGCCATCACCGACGTTTCCCGGCCCCGGCTGGACCTGGCCCGGCAGCTCGGGGCCGACCTCGCCATCGATGTCTCCACCACGCGGGTCCGCGACGCCCAGCGCGAGCTCGGCATGCGCGAAGGCTTCGACGTCGGAATGGAAATGTCCGGCCACCCCTCCGCCCTGCCTGAGATGATCGACAACATGAACCACGGCGGCCGGATCGCCATGCTGGGGCTGCCCAGCCAGGAAATCATCATCGACTGGGGCAAGGTGGTCACCCACATGCTGACCCTGAAGGGCATCTATGGCCGGGAGATGTACGAAACCTGGTACGCCATGAGCGCCATGCTCTCATCCAACCCGGTGCTCCATGCGGGCATCTCCGCCGTGGTCACGGACACGCTTCCCGCCACGGACTGGGAGAAGGGCTTCGACATTGCCCGCAGCGGCGTGGGCGGCAAAGTAGTCCTCGACTGGACCCGACTGTAAGGAAACCCATGTACACCTCCATCAAGGACCAGCTTCGCGACGAGCTGGAGGAAATCCGCACCGCCGGGCTCTACAAGACCGAACGCAGCATCAGCTCGCCGCAGTCCAGCCACATCACCGCCGGACAGATCGGCGCGCCGGGTGCCGACGTGCTGAACTTCTGCGCCAACAACTACCTGGGCCTGGCCGACCACCCGGACATCATCAATGCAGCCAAGGCCGCCATGGACGAGCGCGGCTTCGGCATGGCCAGCGTCCGTTTCATCTGCGGAACCCAGGACCTGCACCTCAAACTCGAGGCCAGGGTTTCCGCTTTCCTGGGTACCGAGGACACCATCCTGTTCTCAAGCTGCTTCGACGCCAATGGCGGCGTCTTCGAATCCCTCTTCGGGTCCGAGGATGCGGTCATTTCGGACGCCCTCAACCACGCTTCCATCATCGACGGCATCCGGCTGTGCAAGGCGCGCCGCTACCGCTACGCCAACCAGGACATGGCCGAGCTCGAGGCCCGCCTGCAGGAGGCGCAGGACGCCCGCCGGAAGATCATCGTCACCGACGGCGTGTTTTCAATGGACGGCTACCTGGCTCCGCTGGAGGCCATCTGCGACCTCGCCGAAAAGTACGGCGCCCTGGTGATGGTGGACGACTCCCACGCCGTGGGCTTCATGGGCGCCACCGGCGCGGGCACCCCGAACACGCCGGCGTGTCCTCCCGCGTGGACATCTACACCGGCACCTTCGGCAAGGCCCTGGGCGGGGCGTCAGGCGGCTACGTGTCCGGCCGCAGGGAGATCATTGCCATGCTGCGGCAGAAGGCGCGCCCCTACCTGTTCTCCAACTCGGTGGCTCCCGCCATTGTGGCCGCCACCCTCAAGGCTCTGGACCTGGTGGAAAACTCGGCCGACCTGCGCCGCCGTCTCTTCGAAAACGCCGAACTGTTCCGCCGCCGCATGACCGGGGAGGGCTTCGACCTGCTGCCCGGCGAACACGCCATCGTGCCGGTGATGTTCGGCGATGCCGTGATGGCCGCCAAGGTTGCCGACCGGATGCTGCAGCACGGCGTCTTCGTCACCGCCTTCAGCTTCCCCGTGGTTCCGCGCGGTGCCGCGAGGATCCGGGTGCAGCTGTCCGCCGCCCATTCAGCGGACGACGTCGAAGCGTGCGTTCGTGCCTTCGTCGCCAGCCGTGCCGAAGCAGCAGCCTGACGAAAGTTCCACCGGCCACGAACTCTGCAAGGATGGACGGATGGCAGCACATTACGATGTCCTGATCGTGGGCGGCGGCATTGCCGGCCTGTCCCTGGCCTCCGCGCTGGCCGGCCGCTGCAGCGTGGCACTGTTGGAGGCGGAGCAGGAGCTGGCGTACCACACGTCCTCCCGCTCCGCCCGGCAGCTGATCCCGAGCTACGGCCCTCCCGTGGTGCAGGAACTCACGCTCCGGACCCTGGAACTGATCGCGGCGCGGGACGCGGAACTGCCGGAACCGGTCCTGACGCCGCGCAGCTTCATGCTGATCGGCTCCGAGGCCGATGTTGCCGCGGAATCCAGCGGGCACATGCAGCCCATCGCCGTTGACCGCGCGCTTGAGCTGTGCCCGGCCCTGCTCCCGGGAACCTTCGCCGCCGCCGGACTGGATACTGGCTCGTTTGGCTGCAACGCGCCCCTGCTCCTGGACACGCACCGCAAACAGGCACTCGAGGCCGGAGCCGATATCATCACCGGCGCACGGGTGCATTCGGCGCAACGGCTGGGTTCCGGATGGCAGGTAGGTGCCGGGGCCGAGGGCTTTGAAGCCGGCGTCCTGGTCAATGCAGCCGGGGCATGGGCTGATGAGCTCGCAGTGATCAGCGGCGTCGAGAAGCTGGGGCTGCAGCCGTACCGGCGCACTGCGGCGATTGCCGCCGTCGAACGCCCCTGCCTGCCGCCACCCCGATGGTGGCGGCAGCGGACAATACCTTCTACTTCCGCCCTGACGGTGACGACGTCCTGGTTTCGCCGTCCGAAACCGTGCCCAGTGGCCCCGAGGACGCGCGGCCCCGGCCAGGCGACGTGGAGCGCCTGGTGGAAAAGCTGAACTCCATCACCAGCCTGGGGATCACGGGAATCCGCCGCGCCTGGACCGGCCTGCGCACTGAGGCCGCCGACGGGGTTCCGGTGGCGGGCTTCGATGCCGAAGCCCCCGGCTTCTACTGGCTCGTGGGGCAGGGCGGCTACGGCTTCCAGACCTCCGCTGCGATGGCTGAGCTGGCGGCTGACCAGATCCTCGCAGGCCAGGGAGCGTCCGGAGGTGCTGCCGCCGACGGTCCGGAATCCCGGACAGCGCGCGCCCTGGCTGCCAGCCGCTGGTCCATCCGACGCTGAAGAATGGTTCAATGAGCACCATGATCACCAATATTGCCGAGCTGATGACCCAGGACCTTGAACACCGGGTCCTGAAGGACGCGGCGGTAGTGGTCGAGGGCGAACGGATCTCGTGGATCGGCGCCGCGGCCGAGGCCCCGGCGGCGGACGAAGCCATCGACGCCGGCGGCCGCGCCATGCTCCCCGGATGGGTGGACTCCCACAGCCACCTGCTGTTCGCCGGGGACCGTACCGCGGAATTCGAAGCACGGATGGCGGGGGAGGCGTACGCTGCCGGAGGCATCGCCGTCACCATGAACGCCACGCGTGCCACGTCGGACTTTGACCTCACCCGCCTGGCCATGGGCCGGGTTGCCGAGGCAGTCTCGCAGGGGACCACTTACCTGGAAACGAAGACCGGCTACGGCCTGGATATCGGGAACGAGGCCCGCAGCGCGCGTATCGCCGCCGGCGTGGCGGACCAGGTGACCTACCTGGGCGCCCACCTGGTTCCTGCCGGACAGGACCCGGAGAAGTACACAGACCTGGTCTGCGGACCGATGCTTGATGCCGTCCGCCCCTACGTCCAGTGGGCCGACGTTTTCTGCGAGGAGGGCGCGTTTACGGCCGAACAGTCCCGCCGCGTGCTGACGGCCTGCCGCGACGCCGGACTGGGCCTGCGCGTGCACGGCAACCAGCTGGGTGAGGGCCCCGGCGTGCAGCTTGCCGTGGAGATGGCTGCCGCCAGCGTGGACCACGTCAACTACCTGGCCGGGCAGGACGTGAAGTCCCTTGCGGCTTCCTGGTCCGGGTGGGACCCCGCCACCGGCACAGGCGAGCGGGGCACTGTGGCCACCTGCCTCCCGGCCTGCGACCTCTCAACCCGCCAGCCGCTGGCCCCAGCCCGCACGCTTCTCGACGCCGGTGTGCAGGTGGCGCTCGCTTCCAACTGCAATCCCGGAACGTCGTATACAAGTTCCATGGCATTCTGCGTCACCACCGCCGTCCTCCAGATGCACCTGAGCGTGCATGAGGCCGTCCGCGCCGCCACCTATGGCGGCGCACTGGCGTTGCACAAGGAAAGCGGGCGCGATGCGGATGGTGAACGCGCCGTGGGGTCCATCGCCGTCGGGCACCGCGCCGACCTGCACCTGCTCAACGCCCCGTCCGCAACGCATCTCGCTTACCGTCCCGGCATGCCATTGACGTACGCTGTGTGGCGGGCCGGAGCCAGGGAGCGGTAGGTCCATACCGTTTTTTGATTGTTCCTGACTGTTTTCCTTGAGTTATAATCAGGAAACGTCATCGATCGTGGTGGCTGATGTACGGAAAGGCCCCGCTTGCATGACGCGCACTGACCGGCTGACCGCGATTCTTGACCTGCTGGCCAGAACCGGCCAGGTGGAGGTCGACGAGATTGTCAGCACCCTCAACGTATCCCCGGCCACCGCTCGGCGTGACCTGGACAGCCTCGCCAAACGCCGGCTGCTGACGCGTACCCGCGGCGGCGCCACCACCGGTGCCCTGGCCTACGACCTCCCCGGCCGCTACAACCGCGACGACCACGCCGAAGCCAAGGAACAAATCGCGCAGTGCGCCTCGGCGCTGATCCGGCCCGGCGCTGTGATTGGCCTGTGCGGAGGGACCACCAGCACAGCGCTCGCCCAGATCCTGGCCACCCGGGAAGACCTGAACGCCCCCTCCAACCAGCCCACCCTCACCGTGGTTACCAACGCCATCAACATCGCGGGCCAGTTGGCCGTACGGCCCAACATCAAGGTGATGGTGACCGGTGGAATCCTCAACCCGCGGTCCTATGAACTGGTGGGGCCCTATACGGACATCATCATGCAGAAGGTGGTGCTGGACATCGCCTTCATCGGCGTCAACGGCATCGATCCCGAAGTCGGGCCCACCAACACGGGGGAGGGGAGGCCTCCGTCAATGCGCTGCTGGCCAGCAGGGCCAGGGTGTCCTACGTCCTGGCCGATTCCTCCAAAGTGGGCGTGCGGGCCTTCGCCACCATGGACGGCTACAACTTCACCCGGCTGATCACCGATGCCGGCATCTCGCCCCGCGACAAGGCTGCCTTTGAAGCCAACGGCACGGAAGTGATTGTCGCGCCCGCCTGACCCGAACAGTCGGCACCGGGCTCCTCCGGCGGCGCACCGCTGCCCGCTTACGACTGCGGACACCAGCCGCTCCATCAGGCCGGATCCAGAAACTGAAGGCAAGATGGGAACATGCTGGTTCCTCCCGCCGTCGCCTTCGGCTCGAAGTATGGATCGTCCTGGGCCTGTCCCTGGGCCAGTCGGCTGTCTACTCCGTGGTGCAGCTGCTGGACAAGATGACACGCGCCCCGCTTGCCGAGGGCACGTCCACCCTGAACCGCTCCCAGAGCACCCGCGAATACTTCGACCTCACATATCAGCTGCTGGACATCATCTTTGCGCTGGTGCCCGTGCTGCTGGTCTTCTACTTCCTGACGGACCAGCGCCAGGCAGTGCCGGGCGAGGCGGGCACCTCCCGCTCTGCCTTTCAGAAACTGGGGTTCAATTTTGCCCGGCCCGGCAGGGATCTGCTCCAGGGCCTCGGACTGGCTGGACTGATCGGCGTACCCTCGCTGGGTCTCTATGCGGCCGGCCGGGCGCTCGGAATTACCACCGCCATCATCCCCAGCGCCCTGGATGCCTATTGGTGGACCGTGCCTGTCCTCATCCTGTCCGCCATGCGGCATGCCGTGCTTGAGGAAGTCATTGTGGTGGGCTACCTCCTGGACCGCTTTGGCAAGTTCGGCTGGAGCATGCCGCTGGCCATTGCGGCGAGCTCCGTGCTGCGCGGCAGCTACCACCTCTACCAAGGCTTTGGTCCCTTCATTGGCAACGCCGTGATGGGCGTGGTCTTTGCCTGGCTGTACACCCGGACCCGCCGGGTCATGCCACTGGTCATCGCCCACGCCCTGCTGGATATCGTGGCCTTCGTTGGCTTCAGCCTGTTCGGCAAAGCCATGGGGTTGGGGTAGGACCCGGGACACCAGCCTGCGCGGCTCCAGCCATGCTTGTTGCTGTCACATCAGCGTCAGCAGCAACGGCCAGTCTGCTTGTGGGTCTGGTGGCAACACGAAGGGTTTCGCGTAGAAGTCGTCCCAGAGGGCATCAGCAGCGAAAAGGTCCTCCGGGTCCAGCAGGTTGTCGCCGTCGGGTTCCTCCACTTCCGGTTCTTCCATTTCCGGTTCCGGCCAGGCTGGAACGGCGGCAAGCGGCACTATTCCTGGCGGCCAGTGGGTTGGTTGGGGGTCGTGGTGTTCGGGGTTGTAGTGGCGGCCGGTGGGTGAGGTCCAGCCGGGCGGTCCGTTGTTGGTGGCGGGGTCGGGGGTCCAGGCGCGGGCGTGCTTCAAACGGTGATGTTTGGGGCAAAGCTGGGCCAGGTTCCGGATGTCTGTTCTGCCGCCGTGTTCCCAGGCGGTGAGGTGGTCGGTGTGGTTGTCGGGGGTGTGGTTGCTGCAGCCGGGGAAGGTGCATTTCCGGTCCCGCATGCGGATCCATTGTTTGATGGTTTCGGGGAGCCGGTAGCGGGTGCGTCCGATCTCCAGTGGTGCCCCGTCGCGGGGGTCGACCAGGACCCGGTAGAACGACTCCGCCCCGTCCGCGACAAGCCTCCGTGCCATCGACGCCGGGATCGGGCCCAGGCCGTCCAGCACCGCCGGCTCATCGGTCAGCCCGAGCAGCGCGAAGACCGGCACGGTGACCAGGACATCGGCCCGCGGAGTGGGAGCTCGTCCAACATCCGCACTACTCCCGGCAGCCTCGCCCGCAGGGGTTCCTGCGCCGAGGAGGAATGATGCTGCGATGTCGGGGCGGAGTTGGGTGAGGGTGCGGGGCTCGTCAGGGCCCTGGAGTCCGCGGGCGGTGGCGGTGGTGCGGTTCCAGATGGCGCAGGCGGTGTCACCGGGGAGGTAGAGCGAGAGCCAGGCCATGCCGTCGCGGTCCGGGGTGTATTCCATCCGCCGGTCCGCGACGCCTTTGGCGTGGCGTTTGGCGAGGGTTTCGGGGTGGTGGCGTTCCCGCCAGGCGCGGACCTTGGCGCGGAACCGGGCGGGGACGAGTTCGCCGGGCGCGGCGCCGCGGGCGGGGTTGGGGGCGTCGGGGTCGAAGAAGTGCGCCACCAAGGCAGCAGCCCCGTCGGGGGTGAGCCCCTCGGTTTCATCGGCGACGATCCTGGCATGCTGCCACGACAGGTCACCGGCTGACAGGGCGCCCAGGAGCGGCGGCAGGGAACCCACCCGGCGGGATTGTTCCACCAAAGCACCCGCGGCCGCGGAACTGATGCTAAGGACTCCGGCGATCTCCTCCACCGCGGACATCTCCGAAAACATGCGCTCATTCACCGGGGCGTCGGGGGCAAGCAGTGCCTGCTGGATTTCGACCGCTTCTGCCGCGTCACGGGCCTTCACCGCCGCGAGCTGAGCCTCGACCCGGGAGACTGCCTCCAGCCGTTCCAGCCGGAGCTCATAGCGCCGCTGCAGCACATCCACGTCAGCGCCAACACCGGTCCCGGCGGCAAGGATATGATCCTCACGGTCCAGCGCATCGAGGGCAGCAACAGAGACAGAAACACCCTCCAAAACCACCCCAACATCCGTGCCGATTCCCATACCCACATCATCCAGCGAGGCACCGACATTCAGACCTGGATCGCAGCGATGTAGGAAGCAGCCACTTAAATGAATTCGGCCGCCATCGGGTAGTGACGCCGTTGTCACCACCTGATGGCGGCCGAAGCTGATCCGGGTACTGGCCCGGCGAACCCCCTCCCGGACATTCCGGGAGGCTGGGGTGGAGCGTCAGATGGTGACGGCTCCGTTGGCGGTTTCAAACGTGACCGACAGGATGCCCGGAGTTCCGTGCGGGGCGACCCACTCCACCGCAACGTCCTCAAGCGGCTTCTCCACCGGTTCACCCAGCCACTCGGTCACGCGGGACGCGGAGCCGGCGATGGTCAGGCAGCTCATCTTAAGATTGCTGGGGTAGGCGTTGGACGGGTGCAGTGCCGGGTCGCCTTCCCACTTGAGCATGTACGGCACCTGGGGATCGGCGATAAGGCCAAGGATGCCAATCTGTTTCCAGACCAGCTCCCGGCCGTCCGGGAACTTGCGGTTGCCGTTCACCGCGGCGCGGCCAAGGCGTGCCTCGAACGGGGCGAGGTCGTCCACTTCGACGCACCAGCCCATCCAGCCACCACCGGCCGCGGAACGGGCACGCACTGCCTGTCCGAACGGTGCCTTGTCCGAAGCCGGGTGGTCCAGGACCTCTACGACTTCCAGGTACTTGTGCCCGGCGAGCGGGATGATCATATTCCGGGTTCCGAACCGGGGGTGCACCCCGCCCTTCACTGCCTCAACGCCGAGGGCAGATGAAATACGTTCGGTAGTGGCCGCGAGGCCATCTTGTTCACAGGCGTAAGAGACGTGATCCATGCGCATGGCAACATCTTGGCACTTTGTGATCCGGCTCTCAGCTAAGGGTACCCTTACTGGAAAGGCGGCCGGGAAAAGGGCCGGGAACATGGGCAAGAAGGACGACGGCGGCGTCCCCGGCCGGGTGCGGGGCGGCCCACCTGTGGCGGCTCGAAAGCCATGCAGGGCGACCTTGTTCGTCACAATGCTGTCCACGGCGACTACCCCGTTCCTAGACTGGGCGCAGGTCATGAGCGCCAGCGCCAAGCCCCGGCTCGCTGGCCGGCAACCCTCCACCCGCGGTGGGGTGCCCCGGGTGAGGACCTGGCTGTCCGGCAAGAGCCGGAAGCAAGCGCGGCCCGTACTGCCCCACGCATTCCGGGCCCATGTCATAGGAGACTGAGATGTCCAACGGATGGTCTTTCGAAACCCGCCAGATCCATGCAGGCCAGGAGCCCGACAGTGCCACCGGAGCCCGCGCGCTCCCCATTTACCAGACCACGTCCTTCGTGTTCCCCAGCGCCGAAAGCGCAGCCAACCGCTTTGCCCTCGCCGAACTTGCGCCCATCTACACCCGGATCGGCAACCCCACCCAGGATGCCGTCGAACAGCGGATCGCCAGCCTTGAGGGAGGCCTGGCCGCTTTGCTGCTGAGCTCGGGCCAGGCCGCCGAGACGTTCGCGGTGCTGAACATTGCGGAGGCGGGGGACCATATTGTGGCGAGCCCCAGCCTTTATGGCGGAACGTACAACCTGTTCGCCCACACCCTGAAGAAGTTCGGCATCTCGGTCACCTTCGTCCAGGATCCCGACAACCTGGACCAGTGGCGCGACGCCGTCCAGCCGAACACCAAGCTCTTTTTCGGTGAAGTGGTGTCCAATCCCCGCCAGGACGTCCTGGACATCGAAGGCATCTCCGAGGTGGCCCACCAGGCAGGCGTGCCACTGATCGTGGACAACACCCTGTCCACGCCCTACCTGATCCGCCCACTGGAGTGGGGTGCGGACATCGTGATCCACTCCGCCACCAAATACCTGGGCGGCCACGGCTCCGCAATTGCCGGCGTGATCGTGGACTCCGGCAAATTCGACTTCGGCAAGGACCCTGAACGGTTCCCCGGCTTCAACACCCCGGACCCCACCTACAACGGCCTGGTCTACGCCCGCGACCTAGGCGCCGACGGTGCGCTGGGTGCCAACCTCTCCTACATCCTCAAGGCCCGCGTCCAGCTGCTGCGCGACCTTGGCTCGGCGGTTTCCCCTTCAACGCCTTCCTGATCTCCCAGGGCCTGGAGACGCTGAGCCTGCGGGTGGAACGCCACGTTGCCAACGCCACGGAAGTGGCGCGCTGGCTGGAAGGACGGGACGACGTCGAATCCGTCGCCTACGCCGGGTTGCCCTCCAGCCCCTGGTACGAGCGTGGCCGCAAGTACGGGCCCAAGGGAACGGGCGCCGTCGTGGCCTTCAACCTTGCCGGCGGAGCGGAGGCGGGCAAGCGCTTCGTCGACGCCCTGGAGCTGCACTCCCACGTGGCCAACATCGGCGACGTCCGCTCCCTGGTCATCCACCCGGCGTCGACCACCCACAGCCAGCTCTCGCCGGAGCAGCAAGCGGTGGCCGGGGTGAATCCGGGACTGGTCCGGCTCTCTGTTGGCCTGGAGCACATCGATGACATCCTGGCCGACCTGGAAGCGGGTTTCCGCGCTGCCAAAGGCGCCCAGAGCTAAAAGCGCGCCAGGGCTGACGCCGGGAGGGCCGGCAAGCGGGGAAGTCACAACCAGTCACACTCTTGGCCTGGAGCGGGGGTGTTTCGTACACTCGAACCAGGTCATGAGTGCCAGTGACAGCCCCGGCTTGCTGGCCGGCAACCCTCCATCCGCGGTGGGGTGCCCCGGGTGAGGACCTGGCCTGCCGGTCAGACGACGGCAGGCAAGCGCGTAGAAGAGGTCTTGCCATGACGGTTACCGTCGCCCGAACCACCATCCCCGAACACGGAATTGTCCGCTACGCCTCCATCGGAGGGCTGGAACTTGAAGCCGGGGGATACCTCCCGGACGTCACGCTGGCCTACGAAACCTGGGGCACGCTCAACGCCGACGCCAGCAACGCCATCCTGATCGAGCACGCCCTGACCGGCAGCACCCACGTGACCCGCGGTGACACGGACGAAGAAGGCTGGTGGGAACAATTGGCCGGTCCCGGCGCTCCCGTGGACACGGACAAGTTCTTCGTGGTGTCCGTCAACATCGTGGGCGGCTGCTACGGGTCCACGGGCCCGTCCTCGGCCGCCCCGGACGGAGCCCCCTGGGGCTCCCGCTTCCCCCTGGTCACCCTGCGGGACAGCACGGTGGCAGAGGCCCGGCTGGCTGACCAGCTGGGCATCAGCAGCTGGTTCGCTGTCCTGGGCGGATCCATGGGCGGCGCCCGCGCCCTTGAATGGGCAGTGACCTACCCGGAGAGGGTGCAGCGCTGCGCCGTCATCTCCGTGGGTGCCGCGAGCACGGCGGAACAGATCGCCTTCGCGCAGGCCCAGACCCTGGCCATCCGGCAGGACCCACATTTCAACGGCGGCGACTACTATGGCGGCCCCTGCCCGGAAGCCGGGCTGGCACTTGCCCGGCGCATTGCCCACATCACCTACCGGTCCGCGGCTGAACTGGAAGGCCGCTTCGGCCGGGAACCCCAGGCGCCGGAGTCGCCCCTGAAGGGTGAGGCTCTGGCCGCCCGCGGCCGCTACCAGGTGGAAAGCTACCTGGACCACCAGGGCAGCAAGCTCGTGAAGCGCTTCGACGCCAACAGCTATATCGCCCTCACCGAGGCGCTGATGAGCCATGACATCTGCCGGGGCCGCGGAACCCTGGCCGAAACCCTGGCCAGGTCCACCGCCAGGTTCTTCGTGGCCGCCGTGGATTCGGACCGGCTGTATTTCCCGTCGCAGTCCCGTGAGCTGGCCCAGGCCCTGCCGGGGGACGTGGACGTGCACGTCATCCAGGCGCCGATCGGGCACGACGGGTTCCTGACAGAGATCGGGCAGCTGGGCAGCCAGCTCCGGAGCAGCTTCCTGGCCTAGCGCCCCGCATGTGCATTCCTGCAGATGCCTTCTGCACTAATCGGCGTTGAGGTTGCACCGCAGGCAGACCATACTCAATCGAATCCGGTGCGTTCGTGGTGTGCATCACACCCGGCCGCCATTGATTGGTCCCCGTGGTGTCGACGACGACGCCGAAGGAGTTCGCATGAGTACGGAAAGCTCCGCCGCAAGGCGCACAGAGGAAACCGACGTCAAGGCTTCAGGCCTTAAGAAAGTGGTTACGGCCTCCATGGCCGGAACCGTTGTTGAGTGGTACGAGTTCTTCCTCTACGCCTCGGCTGCCACCCTGGTGTTCGGAAAGGCCTTCTTCCCCAACGCCGGCACAGAACTGGATGGCATCATCGCCGCCTTCCTCACTTATGCCGTCGGTTTCGTGGCGCGCCCCATCGGCGGCATCGTCTTTGGCCACTTCGGCGACAAGTTCGGACGCAAGAAGCTGCTGCAGCTGAGCATCATCCTGGTAGGCGTCTCCACCTTCCTCATGGGCTGCCTGCCCACGTTCCAGCAGATCGGCTACTGGGCTCCCGCACTGCTGGTGGTCCTCCGGTTCGCCCAGGGCTTTGCCGTTGGCGGCGAGTGGGGCGGCGCCGTCCTCCTCGTGGCCGAACACAGCCCCAGCAAATCCCGCGGTTTCTGGGCCAGCTGGCCACAGTCGGCAGTGCCGCTGGGAAACCTGCTTGCCACCGCCGTCTTGTTCACCCTGTCCTCCACGTTGACCCAGGACGCCTTCCTGGGGTGGGGCTGGCGCGTAGCGTTCTGGCTGTCCGCGGTGATCGTCCTGATCGGTTACTACATCCGCACCAAGGTCAATGACGCACCGATCTTCCTCGAAGCCCGCAAAGAGGTCGAAGCCGGCCACAAGGGCTACGGCGTCGCTGAGGTATTCCGGCGCTACCCCCGCGGCGTCTTCACCGCCATGGGCCTGCGCCTGGCGGAAAACATCCTGTACTACCTCGTGGTCACGTTCTCCATCACCTACCTGAAAACCGTGGTCCAGGCCGACACCACCCGCATCCTCCTCCTGCTGCTCCTTGCCCACGCCCTGCACTTCGCCGTCGTGCCCATGGTCGGCAAGCTGTCGGACCGGTTTGGCCGCAGGCCCGTCTACATGGCCGGCGCCATCATGGGGGCCACCTGGGGCTTCTTCGCCTTCCCCATGATGGACACCAAGAACGATGCCATCATCCTGGCGGCCATCATGATCGGCCTGGTGTTCCACGCCTTCATGTACGCCGGGCAGCCTGCCATCATGGCGGAAATGTTCCCCACCCGGATGCGCTACTCCGGGGTTTCCCTGGGCTACCAGGTGACGTCGATCGTTGCAGGATCCCTGGCCCCGATCATCGCCGCCTCGCTCCTGGGCGCCTACAAGTCCTCCGTCCCCGTGGCGGTCTACCTGCTGATCGCCTGCGCCATTACCGCCGTCGCGGTCTACTTCCTGAAGGAAACCCGCGGCATCTCGCTGCACGACGTGGACGCCGCCGACGCCCAGGGCACCGCCGACCTCCTTGCCGCCCGCAAGAAGTAGCAGGATCCGTGAAAGCCGCCGTCCTGTACTCCACCGTTCCCGCCGCCCCCACCACGGGGGCCGGCAACGGGAAGCAGACCTACTCCGAGGCCGCTCCGCTGCTGGTGCAGGAACTGGCGCAGCCGGAGCCCCGCGCCGGTGAGCTTGGTGTTGCCATCACGTACTCCAGCCTCTGCCACTCGGACCTCTCGGTGGTGGACGGTTCCCGCGTCCGGCCGCTGCCCATGGCCTTGGGCCACGAGGCGGTGGGTCGGGTGGTGTCCGTGGGGGCCGGCGTGTCCGACGTGTCCGTCGGCGACCATGTGGTGCTGGTCTTCGTGCCGAGCTGTGGCGGGTGCCGTGCGTGCCTGGCCGGCCGGCCGGCCCTCTGCCACCGTGCAGCAGAGGTCAATGGCTCCGGCGACCTGCTGCGCGGGCCGGCACTGCTGCGGACTCCGGCAGGGGAACGGATCAACCACCACCTTGGCGTCTCG
Source organism: Arthrobacter sp. FX8 (assembly GCF_026723805.1). Classification (NCBI taxonomy): domain Bacteria; kingdom Bacillati; phylum Actinomycetota; class Actinomycetes; order Micrococcales; family Micrococcaceae; genus Arthrobacter; species Arthrobacter sp. FX8. The sequence continues at coordinate 777,422 of NZ_CP113505.1, forward strand.
GCCTTCGCCGATTACGCAGTGGTGGCAAGGGAATCGGTGGTGGTGATCGACGACGACGTCCCGGACACGGTTGCCGCGATGTTTGGTTGCGCCGTGCTCACCGGAATGGGTGCAGTGTTGAATACCGCGGCTGTCAGTCCGGGGCAGTCCGTAGCGGTGTTCGGCCTCGGAGCCGTGGGCCTGTCAGCCGTCATGGCAGCGCGCCTCGCTGGAGCCGCCGACGTCATTGCCATCGATCCAAACCAAGGCAAGCACCAGCTGGCCCGCGACGCCGGCGCCACATCGGTGGGAACGCCGGAGGACGCGGCACGGCTGATCGCGGAAGCGTCCGGGGACGGTGTGGACGTTGCCATTGAAGCAGTGGGATCAGCAGGCGTTATCGCCTCCTGCCTGGAGCAGGTGACGCGGGGAGGCGCCGTGGTGTCGGTGGGCCTGCCCCATCCGTCCGCCCAGTTGACGGTGCCGGCCCTGCAGTTTGCCGGGGCGGGAAAACGGCTGCTGGGCTCCTACATGGGGGATGCCGTGCCGGCGCGCGACATTCCGCAGTACCTGGCGTTCTGGCGCGAAGGCAGGCTGCCGGTTGAGCTGCTGCATACTGACACCCGGCCGCTCAGCGAGATCAATGAGGGCCTGGATGCGCTGGCATCCGGGCAGGTGGTAAGGCGGCTGTTCCAGGCCTGACTTGTGCGGGGGCCTGGGTCCGCAAGAACAGCGCTTACCCCGCCAGCACCCCGGAGCGCTCCTTCATTTCCGCCTTGAGTGCCGCAATCACTGCCTGGACCGGTGCGGACCGGAGCGACTCCGGGCGGGCAACGGCCCAGATGGGGAGCTGGCGCTCAAAGTCGGCCGCCAGGACGGGCACGAAGTCCCCGCAGCCCGCCACCATGAAGTTGGGCAGCAGCCCAATGCCTGCACCCTGCCGTACCGCCTCCACCTGGGCGAACACGCTGGTGGCCTGGAAGCTCGTCCTGGGCAGCGGAAGCTGCGAGGACCAGCGCGGCCCCAGCTCCGCCACCTGGAGTGCGGACTCGACGTAGGACACAAACCCGTGCTGCCCCACGTCGTCGAGCGTTTCCGGCAGGCCATGCCGGGCGGCATACGCTGAGCTTGCGTAGAGGCGCAGGTAGTAGTTGCTCAGGAAGATTGTCTGCGCGGTGGTGACGTCCGCCCGGCCCACCACGATCTCCAGGTCCACGCCCGACCGGTTCTGGCTGACTTTCCGGGTGGCGCTGAGCATTTCGATGTTCAGCTGCGGGTTTTGCTGCTGGAGCCGCACCAGCGACGGGGTGACGAACACTGCCCCCACGCCGTCCGTCGTGGCGACGCGGACCAGGCCGGCGAGGGTGCTTTGGTCCTGGCTGATCAGGCCGGACAGCGAGCCAAGGGTACCTTCGATCGCCTCTGCCGCTTCCACGGCCGCGGCACCGAGCTGCGTCAGCTCCCAACCCTGCGGGCTGCGTTCCAAAGTCCGGCCGCCCAGTTGCCTGTCCAGGGCGAGGATGCGGCGGGAGATGGTGGTGTGGGTTGTTCCCAGCGTCTCGGCTACCGCGTTGAACCGGCCCAGGCGGGCAACGGTGAGCAGGATGAGCAGGTCGTCGGGGCTTGGCAACCGTCTCAGGTCCACTCCGGTCCTTCCTTCGATGTGCAGCAATGCACATGGCCTCTGTGATTTTTCCCCTTGATTGCACTCTAGCAGGGTGTGATCGTTGACACAGACATGCCGGCAGTACGGCTGGAATGGAAGCAAAGGAGCTTACTCGTGGCAGTTATCGGTTGGATTGGCCTGGGCAACATGGGCGGCCACATGTCCGTAAACCTGGCGAAAGCCGGGCATGATGTGCGCGGTTTCGACCTCAACCCGGCAGCCCTGGCAGCCGCTGAAGCAGGCGGCGTCAAGCGGACCGCCAGCATCGCCGAAGCGGTGGATGGTGCGGACGCCGTGTTCACCATGCTGCCCAAGGGCGAACATGCCCGTGCGGTGTATCTCGGCGGGGACGGCGTGCTGGCGCACGCGGACACCCGGACGCTGCTGATTGACTCCTCGACTATCGACGTCGCCTCCGCCCAGGAACTGCACGACGCCGCTGCTGCCGCTGGCTTCCGCTTCGTGGACGCGCCAGTGTCGGGTGGAATGAGCGGGGCGGAAGCGGGAACGCTTACTTTCATGGTTGGCGGCGAAGAGGGGGCCGTGGCGGACGCCACGGGCTACATCGGCCCCATGGCCGCCAACATCATCCCCACGGGCGGCCCCACCACGGGGCAGGCGGCCAAGATCTGCAACAACCTGATGCTTTTCATCAACCTGGCCTCCACCGCGGAGGGCGCTGTGCTCGCCGACCGGCTGGGCCTGGACAAGCAGGTCTTCTGGAACATTGCCTCTGTCTCCTCGGGCGACTCGTGGGCACTGCGGACCTGGTACCCGGTGCCCGGCGTGGTTCCTACCGCAGCCTCGAACAACGGCTTCGCGCCCACCTTCACCACAGAGCTGGCGAACAAGGACATTGGGCTGGCCATCAGCGCAGCCGAGGATACCGGCACGCCCCTGGAGATCGGCAGGCACGTCCAGCAGCTGTTCCAGCGGCTTATTGACGCCGGTGACGCCGGCAAGGACTGCTCCATGATCATCAAGCTCGTGGACGGCTCACTCGAACCCGCCAACCCGGCGCCGTCCGCCAACTAGCCCGCACCACGCAACGCAGGAAAAGAGACTCCCCGTGGAAACCATCCCGCACTACATCAACGGCACCCGCGTCAGCGACGCAGACCGCTTCGGCCCAGTGTTCAATCCCGCCACCGGTGAACAGGAGAAGCAGGTGGCGCTTGCCTCGGCGGCACGGACAGAGGAAGCCATCGCGGCTGCCCGTTCCGCGCTGCCGGCCTGGCGGGCCACCAGCCTGGCCCGGCGGACCGGCATCTTCTTCCGGGTCCGCGAAATCCTGACCCAGCGGAAGCCCGAGCTCGCGGCCATCCTCACCAGCGAGCACGGGAAGGTCCTCTCCGACGCAGAGGGCGAAATCGCCCGCGGCCTGGAGAACATCGATTTCGCCACCGGCCTGTCCCACATGCTCAAGGGCGAGCGGTCCGAGCAGGTCTCCACCGGGGTGGACGTGCACTCCGTCCGCCAGCCGGTGGGCGTCGTAGCCTGCATTACGCCGTTCAACTTTCCGGCCATGGTGCCGCTGTGGATGATCGGCAGTGCCCTGGCCTGCGGCAACACCGTGCTGCTGAAGCCCAGCGAGAAGGACCCGTCGGCCGCCGTCTTCATCGCGGAGGCCTTCGCCGAAGCGGGCCTGCCGGCCGGGGTGCTGAACGTGGTCCACGGTGACAAGGAAGCCGTGGATGTCCTGCTGGAGCACCCGGACGTCAAAGCCGTGAGTTTTGTCGGCTCCACTCCCGTTGCCCAGTCGATCTACAAGCGGGCGGCAGAACACGGCAAGCGGGTGCAGGCACTGGGCGGTGCCAAGAACCACATGGTGGTGCTTCCCGACGCCGACCTGGACATGGCTGCCGACGCTGCGGTTTCGGCCGCCTACGGGTCAGCCGGCGAACGCTGCATGGCCGTCAGCGTCCTGGTGGCCGTGGGCAACATCGCGGACGACCTGGTGAAGGCAATCTCCAGCCGCATGGCGGGTTTGAAGATCGGCCCGGGAACGGACCCCGCGTCCCAGATGGGCCCCTTGATCACCGCGGAGCACCGGGACCGCGTGGCCTCCTATGTGGCGGGGGCCGAAAATGAAGGCGCATCCGTGGTTGTGGACGGGCGCTCGCAGCAGTTCGATTCAAACGGATTCTTCATCGGCGTCAGCCTGGTGGACCACGTCAAGCCGGGCATGAAGGTGTACGACGACGAGATCTTCGGCCCGGTCCTGTCCGTGGTCCGCGTCGATACCTACGGCGACGCAGTGAAGCTGGTCAACGACAACGAGTTCGGCAACGGCACGGCCATCTTCACCCGTGACGGCGGGGCGGCCCGGCAGTTCGAGTTCGACGTCGAGGCAGGCATGGTGGGCGTCAACGTGCCCATTCCGGTGCCGGTAGGCACGTTCTCGTTCGGCGGCTGGAAGAACTCGCTGTTCGGCGACACCCACATGTACGGCCCGGACAGCATCCGGTTCTACACCCGGGGCAAGGTGGTGACCACGCGCTGGCCGGATCCCTCCACCTCGGTGATTGACCTGGGCTTCCCGCAGGTCCACTGAGCTTGACAGGAGCACTGAACGCATAAAGGTGCGCCACCGGGCAGGCCCGGTGGCGCTCCTGTTACTAGCCGTTCATGATGTCGCTGCGCCGCTTCATGTAGTCCTCCATGGACAGCTCACCGTTGGTGTACTGCTGGTCCAGTTCCGCGAGCTTGCGGGCGCGGTACCCTTGCGGTGCCGCCGGCGGCGGGGGAGTGGCCGGCGCTGGGGACTGTCCCGGCGTCGGCTCTCCGGGACGCGGCTGCTGAGACCCCTGCTGATCAAAGCCGGGCCGGCCAAAGCCTGGCCGGCCAAAGCCTGGCTGACCAAACCCCTGTCCCTGCGGGGGACCGTAGCCGGGGTCCGGCAGAGGCTGCTGGCCGTACTGGTGGGGCAACGGCTGCGGGTCGCCCAGGGGCTGCGGCCGCTGGATACTGCGGAAGCCGCCGGAGAAGTAGTCCTGCTGGGTATAGCCGTCGCGGGGCTGGTTGCTCTGCGGCCCGGGCGAGCCTGGATACTGGCCCGGTCCCGGGTACTGGCCGGGGCCGGGATACCCGTCTTGTCCGTATTGCCCCGGGAACTGTTCAGGGAAGCGCCCGGGCAACGACTGGTCCCGGTCCCGCCGTGCCACGGACCGCCGGTACATCCGCATGGCCATGGGGACGACGAAGGACAGGACGATAATCCAGAAAAACAAGCTGCTCACGGTGCCGCGCCTCTCGAGTGTTGTCCTTCCAGCCTAACCCCGGGCGGCCTTACCGGCGGCTGGGCTCCGACGTTCCCAACGGGCCCTCACCGGCACCCAAGGGAACGCCCGGACCGAAGACGGGGCCCGGCGTCGGCCGCTTTGCCGTGATGCCGTCCCCGGAGGACTGGCGGCGCAACCGCCGCAGCACCCACGGCACGAAGTATTCGCGCGCCCACACCAGGTCCCCGCTCCTGGCCTCGCGCCAGGTCCGGGGCGGCAGGGGCTTGGGCTGCAGCGGCTCCAGGGAATGCTCAACGTTGAGCGCGTCCAGCACCATGGCCGCTATGGTGTGGTGCCCCAGCGGGGAGAAGTGCAGCCGGTCCTGGTCCCACATCTGCGGATCGCTCAACTGCCGCAGCGACCACATGTCCGCGATGATGGCGTCGTGCCGCGTTGCCACCGTCCGCAGGTTCTCGTTGTAGATGGCCACCTTGCTGCGGATCCTGCCGAGCACTGACGAGCCGGTGTCAGGTCCGTTGAACAGGACCACCGTGGCACCACCCAGGGACAGGATCTGGACCACGGAATCGAGCTTTTCGGCCAGCACGTCCGGGTCGCCGCCCGGGCGGATGAGGTCGTTGCCGCCCGCCGACAGGGTGACCAGGTCCGGCTTCAGCTCCAGGGCAGGCGCCAGCTGCTGGTCAACGATCTGCTGCAGCAGGCGGCCGCGGACGGCCAGGTTGGCGTAGGCGAAGTCAGGCTGGGTCCTGCCCAGCTCCTCGGCCACCCTGTCGGCCCAGCCGCGGTGGCCGCCGGGGCTCGCGGGTTCGGGGTCGCCGATGCCCTCGGTGAAGGAATCGCCCATCGCCACGTAACGGGTCCACGGGTGGGATCCCGGGTGCGCGGACGGGGCCTTGATGTCACTTGCGTCAGTCACGGTCCTATCCTGCCTTCCGTTTCACTGCCTACGCGAACGTAGGTTGTTACTTGTGGGTAACTGATATGAATGGAAACCATGACTGACGCCGAAGTATTTCCTGCCCCCGTTGTCCTGTGGTCCCATCCGGAGGACCAGCGCGACGGCAAGCCGCTGCTGGTGCTCCTCCACGGCTACGGCGCCAATGAGCGGGACCTGCTCAGCCTGGCCGACCTGCTGCCCGGGGACTTCGCCGTCGCGTCCGTGCGTGCGCCGATCGCCACGGGCCCCGGCTACACCTGGTTCCCGCTCACGGCCTCCATCGAGTACTCGCTGGAGCGGGTCAAGAAGGCCTCGGCATACGTACTGGAGTGGATCGACACCATCCGGGTGGGGCATCCGTCGGTGACCCTGCTCGGCTTCTCTATGGGCATGGCCATGGCAACCACGCTCCTGCGGCAGCGGCCCACGGACTTCGCTGCCGTCGTCGGACTGTCCGGTTTCGTGGTGGACGCAGCCGGCGACCCTTCGTTCAGGGACGATGAGCTGGACGGCACCGTGCCCATGTTCTGGGGCCGGGACCAGCAGGATCCGGTGATCACCCAGGACAAGATCGAGTACACCATGGGCTGGGTCCGCAAGCACGTCAAGCTCACCAAGGTGCTCTACACCGGCATGTGGCACGGGATCAACCAGCAGGAGATCGGGCACGTGGGGGAGTTCCTCACTCACGAGGTGCTGAACAAGTAGGCGTACGACGGCGGCCGGCAGTCCCGGCGGACGTCACGTCACGCGGCCTGCACGTCCTCCGCCGGGCAGTGCGCCTGCGTTGCGTCAGTCCGTTTCGGGCGCCACTACCCGGACACTCTGTCCGTTCACCGTGACAACGTCGCCGTTGTGCAGCTGGCGGCCGCGGCGATCGTCGATTTCGCCGTTGACCTTGACCAGCCCGTTCTTGATGAGCTCCGCCGCCTCCACGCCGTCCTCCACGAGGTTGGCGAGCTTCAGCAGCTGGCCCAGCCGGATCATGCTGTCGCGGATGGGGACGTCGTCAATGGGGTTGCTCATAGAGCAATAATGCCTGAACTAAGGTGGATTCAATGACCTCCCCTTCCCGCCTGCCGGTGCTCGCAGGCCTGCCCCTGGCCGTGGGTTCCGGCCTTGCCATCCCAGTCCAGGGGCGCATCAACGGGGCCCTGGGCGCCCGCCTCGGTGACGGCATCGCCGCGGCGGCCGTGAGTTTCAGCACAGGCCTGCTGGTCATGATCGTGATTTCGCTGGTCCTGCCGCGCGGGCGGGCGGGGCTGGCCGGCATCCTTCCCGCGGTCCGCAAACGCGCCTTTCCACGTATCTACGTGGTGGCCGGTGCCATCGGCGCGCTGTTCGTTTTTGCCCAGTCGTTCACGGTGGGCATCCTGGGCGTGGCACTCTTCACCGTGGCCACGGTCACCGGGCAGACCGTGAGCGGCCTGCTGGTGGACCGCCTGGGAATCGGGCCGGCCGGGAAGAAATCCGTCACCGGCATCCGCATCATTGGCTGCGTCCTCACTATCGCCGCCGTCGCCTGGGCGGTTTCGCCCCGGTTCAGCGGCGCGGAGGCCGGCGGAACCGACGGTGGTCCGTCCTCCCTGCTGCTTCCCATCCTGCTGCCCGTGGCGGCTGGCTTCCTGATGAGCTTCCAGCAGGCCATGAACGGCACCGCCACCGTCCACTACGGCACACCGATCGCGGCCACCCTGGTCAACTTCGTGGCCGGCTGCATCGTGCTCTGGACAGCGCTGGCGGTGAAGCTGGCGGTGGCCGGCCCAGCCAACCCGCTGCCGTCCGAATGGTGGTACTACCTGGGCGGTCCCATGGGCTGCGTCTTCATTGGGCTCGGCGCCCTCCTGGTCCGCAGCCTTGGCGTACTGGTCACCGGGCTGGGCATGATTGCCGGCCAGCTGCTCGGCTCGCTGGCCCTGGACCTGGCGCTGCCCGCCCCGGGCACCGTCGTCGCCCCGGCCACCGTCCTCGGGACCCTGCTGACCCTCGCCGCGATCATCCTGGCAACTCTGCCGTGGCCGCGGGGCGCGCTCCGCAGGCAGCGGCCGGTACGCTAGGACACGAGCTTTTCAACGATCTTCCTTCATTCGCCCCGGCACCCTGCCCACTGTGCCTCCAGGCATACGGCGGCCGGGGCCTGACAACCCGCGGACCGCACCCAGCGGCCCTGTAGAAATTGGAGTTACCCCATGGCAGCAAAGTCCGTCCTCGACCAGGTCATTTCCCTCTCCAAGCGGAGGGGCTTCGTGTTCCAGGCCGGTGAGATCTACGGCGGCTCGCGCTCGGCCTGGGACTACGGCCCCCTGGGCGCGGAGCTGAAGGAAAACATCAAGCGCCAGTGGTGGCAGTCCATGGTCCGCGGCCGCGAAGACGTGGTGGGTCTGGACTCATCCGTCATCCTGCCCCGCCAGGTATGGGAAGCCTCCGGCCACGTAGAGGTCTTCTCCGACCCCCTGGTGGAATGCCTCTCCTGCCACAAGCGCTACCGCGCCGACCACCTCGAGGAAGAATACGAGGAAAAGAAGGGCCGGCCGGCCGAGAACGGCCTGAAGGACATTGCCTGCGCCAACTGCGGCACCCGCGGCCAGTGGACCGAACCGCAGGAGTTCTCCGGCCTGCTCAAGACCTACCTGGGCCCGGTGGCCAGCGAGGAAGGCCTGCACTACCTCCGCCCGGAAACCGCCCAGGGCATCTTCGTGAACTTCAACAACGTCCTCACCACCTCCCGGAAGAAGCCCCCGTTCGGCATCGGCCAGATCGGCAAGTCCTTCCGCAACGAGATCACGCCCGGCAACTTCATCTTCCGCACCCGTGAATTCGAACAGATGGAAATGGAGTTCTTCGTCGAGCCCGGCACCGATGAGGAATGGCACCAGTACTGGATGAAGGAGCGCATGGCCTGGTACACCGGCCTGGGCATCCGCGAGGAAAACCTGCGCTTCTTTGAGCACCCGAAAGAGAAGCTGAGCCACTACTCCAAGGGCACCACGGACATCGAATACCGCTTTGGCTTCCAGGGCTCGGAGTGGGGCGAACTCGAAGGCATCGCCAACCGCACCGACTTCGACCTCACCACGCACTCGAAGGCCTCCGGCCAGGACCTGAGCTACTTCAACCAGGCCACCAACGAGCGCTACACCCCGTACGTGATCGAGCCTGCGGCCGGGCTCACGCGCTCCTTCATGGCCTTCCTGGTGGACGCCTACACCGAGGACGAGGCCCCCAACGCCAAGGGCGGCGTGGACGTGCGCACCGTCCTGAAGCTGGACCCGCGCCTGGCCCCGGTCAAGGCCGCCGTGCTGCCGCTGAGCCGCAACGAGGACCTGTCCCCGAAGGCCAAGGACCTCGGCGCGCAGCTGCGGAAGAACTGGAACATCGACTTCGACGACGCCGGCGCCATCGGCCGCCGCTACCGCCGCCAGGACGAGATCGGCACCCCGTTCTGCATCACCGTGGACTTCGACACGCTGGAGGACCAGGCCGTCACCATCCGCGAGCGGGACACCATGAGCCAGGAGCGGGTCTCCCTGGACAAGGTGGAGGGCTACCTGGCGGCACGGCTGATCGGGGCCTGAGCATGGCCATCGAATACCGCGAATGGCGGGACGGCGACGACCTGGCGCTCCTGGAAATCTGGGGCGACCCGGACACCGCCCAGGCCCGCCAGTTCCGCGGGGCCCTGGCCGTGTCCTCCAACGGGAGGGACGGCTCCCCGTGGCGCCGCTGCGTCGTGGCCGAGGACGTCATTGACGGCGTGGGCATTCCGGTGGCGGCCGGCGTCGTCTATGAGGCCTCCCTGCACCCGGAACGCCTCTGGTGCTACATCGAGGTGGCCCGCGACCACCGCCGCGCGGGCATCGGGGCGAGCCTCCTGACCATGCTGCGGCGCGAGGCCGAACACGCGCCGTCGGGGGTCACCAGGCTGCGCGCCAAGGTGGAGCCCGGCACCGCGGGGGCGGCCTTTGCCGAGGCGTTTGGGCTGGCACCCATCCAGCGTTCCCGCCTTGTGGTGGTGGAGCCGGGCGCCCTGCGGCTTCCGGTGTTCCCCGCCAAGGACGACGGCGGCGCGGCCAGCGGCGAGAACGCCGGCTCGGACGTGGTGATGGACCTTGCCACCGGCTCCGTGGAGCTGACCGACGTGGTGGGCCGGTACTACACCTCCATCCACGGGTGGGACTCGCCCGGCGTCCTGTCCCTGGGGCAGGTGCAGAAGCTGTTCCTGGACGAGCTCACCGGGGCCCACGGCGCCATCGTCCTGCGGGCGCAGCCGGAGTCCGCGTTCGGCTCAGGCGTGGCGCCGACCAAAAAGGGCCGCATCCGTGCCTTCGCGGTGAGCTACGCGGCCCCGGCAGACCCGGACGCCGCACCCCATGCTGACGCGGCTGCGGGCTCAGGTTCGGATACGCCCACCGACGTGTTCGTGGGGCACGAGCCTTCGCTGGACGCCAACGATGCCGCGGAGGCGGTCCGGGACATGCTTGCCCTGATCGCGTACCAGCACCCGGTCATGCTGGAACTGGACGACTCCATGGCCGCCCTGCGCGCCGCCGTCGAGCCCCTGCTGGAAAGCGGCAAGGCACGGTTGGCGGGGTCTGAAACCCTGGTGGTCTCGGACTAAGGAACTGCCTGCCTGCCCCCAGGCGGCCCCCGTTGGACGCCCACACAGGCCCTCAACGCTGCGTGCGGGTCACTTGGGGGAGCGGGCTGTCCGTTGCGGGGCCTGCCTTCGGCGGGGAGCCCGACGGCGGCCCGCGGCTGCGTCTGCCGCGTCCAGCAGCTGCCGCTCGGCGTCGGTCGGCGCGCCGCCGCCCAAATGCGCCGGCATCCACCACGCGCCGGATTCCGGTCGGAGGGGAAACCCGGCGATGCACTGGTCGATCCCTGACTGCAGTGTCCGGCGCAGTGCTTCCGTGGCCGCTTCAACGTCAACGTCAGGCGGATAGACCACCGGTTCGGCCACGTGCACCCGTACCGGCGCCCGCCAGCTGCGGCGCAGGGAAAAGCCGTGGCCGCGGGTCAACACCCGGTGGGCGCCCCAGACGGACACCGGAATCACCGGGACGCCGGCCTCCGCAGCCATCCGGACAGCCCCAGTGCGGCACTCGCGTACGGTAAAACTGCGGCTGACCCCCGCTTCCGGGAACACGGCAAGGTACTCGCCGTCGCGCAGCTTGGCCACCGCGGCGTCATAGGCGTCCGAACGGTCCGTATATCCCACCACCACGTGGCCGCTGGCGCTGATGGCGGGGCCGGCAAGCCAATGGTCTGCCGCGCCCTGGTGGACCAGGAACCGCAGCTGGGCACGGGCGTGCCGCCACAGGAGCAGCTCCAGCACGGCAAAATCCAGGTAGCCGAAATGCGTGACGGCGAACACCGCCCCCTTGCCGGGGGCCACCAGCCGCGAGGGCCCCCTGGTGGGTCCCTTTTCGGGCAGGTGTTCCAGGCCGGTTGCGTGGATGTCCAGCCGCAGCGCCCAGCGCAGGAACTGCCCGGTCCGGACGATCAGCCGGTAGAAGCGGTCGTTGGTTGGTGGACGCCAGGGCATGGGAAACTGCCTAGAGGGTGACCTGGGCGGATGAGTCCGGCAGCAGCCGGGTGAAGGCAGGCGACGGCCGGACTGCGGCGCCCGTGCTCTCGGCAAAGGACTTGATGACGAACCCGGTGGCGAGTGTCTGCCACACCCGGATCTTACGGAGCATGAAGTGCCCCACGCCTTTGAGGGCCACGTACTGCATGCTCGCGGCGTCGGCCGAGGCCCGGCGGGCGAAGGCAAGGGACTGGGAGGGGCTGGTCATGTGGTCGGTGGTGCCGTGGATGATCAGGACTTTCCTTCCGGCGACACTGGCTGCGGGAGTCTGCGGGCTCAGCCACGGGGCAAGCGCCACAACGGCCTCAACCTGGGCGTGGTCCGCTGCGCACACGGCTGTCAGGCCGCCCATGGAGTGGCCCAGCAGGAAGACCGGAACGTCGGGGTGGCGTTCGGAAATCTTCCCCAGCGCCCAGCGGGCATCCTGCAACGGCGACATGTCAGGCCCGTTCCAGCCGCGGACGCTGTTGCGCAGTGACCAGACGGCCAGCCCGTGTTTCCGGCCGGCGCGGTGCAGGTGCCTGGCGAAGGGGACCATCCTGGCCGGGCTCAGGTGCCGGGCCTCCACCGGATCGCGGCTGTGGGCCTTGCCGCCGTGCAGGACCAGGACCACGCCCTTGGTGTCGCCGGATGCTTCAAGGACGCTCAGTACAGGCTGGTGGCCGGGAACCACCGGCGCCTGCCCGGCCTGCACCCCGCCGGCGTCACCTTCGCCTTGAACTCCTGCCCCTTGAACGCCTGGCCCATGCGTACCACGGTTGCCCATGCCTGGTTCCTCCCCATCCCGATGGTCCATTTATAAACCCTAAGGCGGCCCACGTAGAGTTCAACCATGAGGTTGTACTGCTGATGGGCGCCGGTCACTCCCATGCTTCCGTGGATCATTCGGAGCCGACGCCCCAGGCGATGGCTGCCCGCAGCAAGGCGAACCGTATCCTTGCCGCGGTGCTCATTCCGCTGGCGCTGCTGACCCTGGCCGGGATGGCCGCATTGTGGCCGTCGGGCAGCAGGGAAGGTGTCTCGCTCGCCAACCCGTACTCCACAGCCCCCGGGGTGACCTTCGATACGGGCACCATCCAGAACGTGGTGACCGAAAACTGCATGCAGGGCACCAGCCAGCAGGGGACGGGTCAACAGGGCACCAGCCAACAGGGGACAGGTCAACAGGGCACGGGCCAACAGGGCACCACACAGCAGCCGCCGGGACAGGGCTCGGACTGCACCTTCGCCTTCACGGAGCCGGACAAGGGCGGCAGCCCGGTGAAGGTGGTCATCAACCCGGATGTGGCCTCCTCGCACGGGGTCAAGCCCGGGGACCAGATCCGGTACCTGAATCTCTCCAAGGTCCAGGGCGCCACGGGCTCGCAGGGCTCACCGGCCTACATCTTCGTGGACTTCGTCCGCACGCTGCCGATTGTCCTGCTCGCCGTGCTCTACGCCGCGGTGGTCATCGCGGTCGCCAGGTGGCGCGGCCTCCGGGCCCTGATCGGGCTGGTGGGCGCCTATTTCGTGCTGGCCAACTTCCTGCTTCCAGGCCTGGTGGAAGGCAAACCGCCGCTGCTGCTGGCCCTGGTGGGTTCCACCGTGATCATGATCGGGGTGCTGTATTTCGCGCACGGATTCTCCGCGCGCACATCCACCGCACTCCTGGGCACCATCTTCGGCCTGGCCATCACCGCGCTGCTGGCAGCCTGGGCCACCGACGCCGCCAACCTTGCCGGAGTGGGCAGCCACGACGCCGCCACTCTGGTGAACACCTCGGCCAACATCTCCATCTCGGGGGTGATCCTTTGCGGACTCATCATCTCCGGCCTGGGTGTCCTCAACGACGTCACCATCACCCAGTCCTCCGCGGTGTGGGAGCTCTACGAACTGGCACCGGCCAGCAGTGCGCGGAAGCTGTTCACCTCCGCCATGCGGATCGGCCGCGACCACATCGCCTCCACCGTGTACACCATCGCCTTCGCCTACGCCGGCGCCGCACTGCCCATCCTCATCATCGTCATGCTCTACGACCGGCCGCTGCTGGACACCCTCACCAGCGCCGAACTGTCCGAGGAAGTCATCCGGACCCTTGTGGGATCGATCGGGCTGGTCCTGGCCATCCCCGTCACCACCCTGATCGCCGTGCTCGTAGTCAAGGCAACCGGCATCAGGGCCGCGGACGCCGCTCCTGCGGTTGCCGGGTCACAGGACACTGAGGCGCAGGACATTGCAGCAGGAGACGGAAAGAACGACGGCGGGCACAGCCCCGCGGACGGCGTTGCGGACACCGGGGCGCTCGCCGCTGCCGCGCTCGAGCAGCGCAGCCGGCGCGCCGCCGTCGAACCCCCGCACGAACAAGTGAACGAACAAGTGCACGAACCCGCCACCCGGCGGGGCCGCCGGGCCGACCGCGGCTGAACAGCCTTACGACGGACGGCCTTTCAGCGGGCTGCTTTGCTGCCGCGTGCTGCTGGGCGTCGGCCAGCCTGGAAATCCGGTTGCCCAAAACCTGCGACGGGCCACTGGCACTGGCGGGAATGGCCGATTTGCCCGGCTTTGCAACAATGGACAGGTGACTGTTGCAGCAACTCCCCCGCCCCCAAGCTGGAACTCCCGCCCCTGAAGCTGGGACCCATCACGGTTGACACCCCGGTGATCCTGGCCCCGATGGCCGGCATCACCAACTCCGCCTTCCGCAGGCTCTGCCGTGAGTACGGCGGCGGCATGTACGTGGCGGAGATGGTCACCTCCCGCGCGCTGGTGGAGCGGACACCCGAATCCCTCCGCATCATCTCGCATGACGAGGACGAAAAGGTCCGGTCCGTCCAGCTGTACGGCGTGGACCCCGTCACCGTCGGCGCCGCCGTCCGGATGCTGGTGGAGGAAGACAGGGCGGACCACATCGACCTCAACTTTGGCTGCCCCGTTCCCAAGGTGACCCGGCGCGGCGGCGGCTCCGCCCTGCCCTGGAAGACCGACCTTTTCACCTCGATCGTGCAGACCGCCGTCAGGGAAGCCTCCAAAGGCAACGTTCCACTGACCATCAAGATGCGCAAAGGCATCGACGATGACCACCTGACGTACCTCGACGCCGGCCGCATCGCCCGCGATTCCGGCGTTGCCGCCGTCGCCCTCCACGGGCGCACCGCCGCCCAGTTCTACTCAGGCAAGGCCGACTGGTCCGCCATCGCCCGGCTCCGTGAGGCCCTGCCCGACATCCCGGTGCTGGGCAACGGCGATATCTGGTCCGCGGAGGACGCCGTCCGGATGGTCCGCGAAACCGGCGTGGACGGCGTAGTCGTGGGCCGCGGCTGCCAGGGCCGGCCGTGGCTCTTCGGCGACCTGCAGGCCGCTTTCGAAGGCAGCGACGTCCGCCACCGGCCCAACCTGCGGCAGGTGGCAGAGGGCGTCTACCGGCATGCAGAACTGATGGTGGAAACCTTCGGCGATGAAGGGAAGGCGCTGCGCGAGATCCGCAAGCACATCGCCTGGTACTTCAAGGGCTACGTGGTGGGCGGGGAACTGCGCACCCGGCTGGCCCTGGTCACCAGCCTGGAGGTGCTCCGGGACACCCTGGCCGAGCTGGATCTGGATTCGCCCTATCCGGGGGTGGACGCCGAGGGCCCGCGCGGCCGCGCCGGCTCACCCAAGAGGCCTGCCCTGCCCAAGGACTGGCTGGACTCCCGGGCCCTGAACGATGATCAGTCCCGGGATATTTCCGCCGCAGAACTGGATGTTTCCGGTGGCTGAAACACCGACGGCAGGAACCCCCACCGCCGCCCTGGCGCTTCCCGGGTACGACACGCACGATTCTGCCCGCTGGTTTGAGGAGCCGCCGAAGAGCACCTACCGGTCCGACTTTGAGCGGGACCGCGCCCGGGTGCTGCATTCCTCGGCCCTGCGCAGGCTGGGCGCCAAAACCCAGGTGGTGGCACCGGACACCGACGACTTTGTCCGCACCCGCCTCACGCACAGCCTGGAAGTGGCGCAGGTAGGCCGCGAACTGGGCCGTGCCCTGGGCTGCGATCCGGACGTGGTGGACACCGCCTGCCTCAGCCACGACCTGGGCCACCCGCCCTTCGGCCACAACGGCGAATCGGCGCTGAACGAGGTGGCCCATGCCATCGGCGGTTTCGAGGGCAACGCCCAGACCCTCCGCCTGCTCACCCGGCTCGAACCCAAGGTGCTCACTGCTGACGGCCGGCCTGCCGGACTGAACCTCACCCGCGCCAGCCTTGACGCGGCGTCGAAATACCCGTGGTCCGCGCTGGAAGCGCCGGTGATCCACGGCCAGCGCACCAGCAAGTTCGGCGCGTACGAGGACGACCTGCCCATCTTCAACTGGATCCGCGAGGGCGCCCCGGAACGCCGGACCTGCCTGGAAGCCCAGGTGATGGACCTGGCCGACGACATCTCCTACTCGGTGCACGACGTGGAGGACGCGATCGTTGCCGGCCACTTCCAGCTGCGCTGGATGGACAACCCGGACCACCGCGCCCGGGTGGTGGGGTACGCCAAGCAGTGGTATCTCCCGCACAACGACCCCGCCGCCATCGACGCCGCCCTGGGACGGCTCGAAGCCACCGACGTCTGGGTCCGCGAGGCGGATGGAAGCCGCAAGTCCATGGCTGCCCTGAAGAACATGACCAGCCAGCTGATCGGCAGGTTCTGCCAGAGCGCCCTGGAAACCACCCGGGCCGTTTACGGGCCGGAGAACCTCACGCGCTACAACGCCGAACTCATGGTCCCGGACGAGACCGTCATGGAAATCGCGGTGATGAAGGGCCTTGCCACCACCTTCGTGATGACCACCGAACACCGGCAGCCCATCTATGAGCGCCAGCGCGAGGTGCTGCACGCCCTGGTGACAGCCCTCAGCGCCACGGGGGACCGGCATCTGGAGCCGATGTTTGCTGCGGACTGGCGGGCGGCGGACGACGACGGCGCCCGCCTGCGCGTGATCATCGACCAGGTGGCGTCCCTCACCGACGGGTCCGCCCTGGCCATGTACGAGCGTTTGGTGGGGAGCCTGCCCTCGCTCTGGTGAACCGCCCGTGAAGACCGCCCCTGGACATCGGCCGGATCAACAGCTTCCTTAAAGGATCTACACAGGAATGAAGCGCACCATGGGAGGAAAGACGGGCCGCTAGGATCGGGAGCAGGTCATGAGTACTCGCAGCAGGGGCAAGCGCCTCGCCACCGGGATTACCGCGGCCGTGGGCGTTGGCAGTTTCGCCGCTGCCGGCGTGGCGGCGGCTGCCGTCTATGCTGCAACGCCGTCCGTGATAGCCAGGACCACCCACACCCAGGACAGCAGCACACAGGACAAGAGCACGCAGGACAAGAGCACCCAGGGGAGCACGCCCAAATCCGGTTCTTCCCGCTCTGACGGCGACGACTACGGAACCCGCAAAGACAACAGCACGCGCCGCTCCAAGAGCTATGGCAATAACGGCAGCACCAGTCCGGTCCAGCCCGGGAACGGCGGCACCGTCCATGGCAGGTCCTCGGGGTCCTGACGTGGACAGCGTAGGTGTTTCCGGTACCGGGGTTGCTGGTTCCACCACCACCGGCGGCGCAGCAGCCTCCGTCGACACCAGAACTCCGGAAGCCACTGCAACTCTGGAAGCCACAGCGCACTCCAGCTGGACAGTCTGGCAGTTGGACGCATCCGTGACCGTTACCGATCCCGGCAGGCTTGCCGCGGCGGAAGCCATTGTCCGCGGCGTGGTGGCCGCCGTCGACCTCGCCTGCAGCCGTTTCCGCGGTGATTCTGAACTGGTGCGGCTCCAGCCGCGAATGGCGTCGGGCGTCAGCGTAAGCCCACTGTTCCGGCTGCTCCTGGAACGCGCCCTGGACGTGGCGGAGATGACCGGCGGCGATGTGGATCCCACGCTCGGGGCAGACCTGGCAGCCCTGGGCCACGGCCCGGGGATGCAGGGCCTGCCCGGGCTGCACAGCGTGCCGGCGCTGCCCGCGCCGTCGCCGCACGTCCCGTTGCCGCCCGACCCTGCTCCCAGGCTCCCGGGCTGGTCCCGCGTCACACTCGATTCGGCCAAGCTGACCGTACCGGCTGACCTGCGCCTTGACCTGGGTGCGTCAGCCAAGGCTGTCGCGGCGGATCTTGCCGCCGCCGAGGTGCACCGGAAGTTGGGCTGCGGGGTCCTCGTGTGCCTGGGCGGCGACCTTGCGTCCGCAGGGCCGGGACCCACGGTGGAAGGGAACCCGGGCCAGTGGCAGATCCTGGTTCAGGACCTTCCCGCAGACCCGGCCCAACAAATCTCTTTGGCGCCGGGATATGCCCTGGCTACGTCCAGTACCCAAAAGCGCCGCTGGACGCACGAAGGGACGACCGTCCACCACATCCTTGACCCCCGCTTTGGCCTCCCGGCCGAAACAGTTTGGCGTTCGGTGACCGTGGCGGCCCTTAACTGCCTGCAAGCCAACGCGTTCAGTACTGCTGCCATAGTCCGCGGCTTCGCGGCCCTGGAATGGTTCCGCGCCGAAGGGATCCCGGCCCGGCTCGTGGACAGCAGAGGCAGGGTGACAACCACCGGTGGCTGGCCGGCCGGTGGCTGCCACCCTGCCGCAAACGCTGCAGGCACCAGCGCTGGAAGCTTCACGGCCGGTGGGGGTGTCCGCCATGGATGAAGCGATGTGGGCCTTTGGCCGCGTCAGTGGGTTTGTGTCCCTTGCCCTGTTCACCGGATCCGTACTGCTGGGGATCCTGAACCGGTCCGGCCGGCCGTTCATGGTGCTGCCCCGGTTTTCCATCAGCCTCCTGCACCGGAACATCTCCCTGCTCGCCACGGTCTTCCTGGGGCTGCACGTGGGCTCCCTGCTTCTTGACTCCTACGCAAAATTGAACCCGGTGGACATCGTGGTGCCGTTCCTTGGTTCTTTCCAGCCGTTCTGGCAGGGGCTGGGGACGGTGGCCCTGGACCTTGTCCTGGCTGTGGTGGTGACGGGGCTGCTGCGCCACCGGATCGGGCTGCGCAGCTTCAAGGCCGTCCACTGGCTCAGCTACGGCGTGTGGCCGGTGGCAATGGCGCACGCCCTCGGCAACGGCACCGACGCTTCAAGCGGCTGGTTCCTCCTGCTGGCTGTGGCGTCCGCGGTGGCTGTTGCCGCGGCCCTGCTGTGGCGGCTGAGCCCGTCCTTCCTCGAGACCTCTCACGCCAGGCAAGGAAACCTCCCGTGAGCCGTGACATCCACCCCCAGGTGGCCCCCGGGATCCAGCCGCAGGTGTCCCGGAAGGGCCACGATGACCCCCACAACAGCGGTCACCGGCCGGCATCCCGGGACAGCAGCCACCAGGAGCCGCGCCTCCTGGCCGCAGGCCCCGACGCAGGGTGGGCCCAGCACCTGGACACCTTCGGGCCCTGGGAGCCGCAGCCTGCCGCGGGCGGCCTGCTGGAGGCGCTGGCGGTGGCCGGACTGACTGGCCGGGGTGGAGCCGCCTTCGAAACCTGGCGCAAGGCCACGGCGGCCGCCGGCCCGGGCAGGAAGGGTTTGTTTTCCGCCAAACCTGTGGTGATCGCCAACGGCGCCGAAGGCGAACCGCTCAGCTTCAAGGACCGGACGCTCCTGGCCCATGCGCCCCATCTCGTCATTGACGGACTGTTGGTCCTGGCCGCTGCCCTGGGCGGCGCCGGAATGTACGTCTACGCGCCGGCGGCCAGCCTGCCCCGCATGCGGCAGGCGCTCAAAGAGCGCCCGGGGGCCGCGAAGATCCGCCTGGTCGAGTCGCCCGAAACGTTCATCTCCGGGGAGTCGAGCGCGGTGGTCAACATGATTGCCAACGGTGCCGCCGTGCCCACGGACCAGCGCGGGCGCCTCAGCGAGTCGGGACTCAACGGCCGCCCCACCCTGGTGGCCAATGTCGAAACCCTGGCCCAGGTTGCCCTGATCGCACGCTACGGGGCGCAGTGGTTCCGCCAGGCCGGCACCGCAACGGATCCCGGCACCCGGCTGGTGTCCGTGTCCGGCCCCGCCCCGGTCCGGGATGTGGTGCTGGAGGTGCCCGGCGGCGTGCAACTTTCCGCGGTCCTGAAGGAAGCGGGGATGGATCCTGCCTCCTTGTCCGCCGTCCTGGTGGGCGGCTACCACGGCCGGTGGGTACGCCCCGGGGCACACGCCATCTCGCCCGCGGGACCGCCGGACCGGACCGCCCGGCCGGGTGCAGGAGTGATCCATGCCCTGGACCTGCAGGACTGCGGCATCCAGGCGACGGCCCGGATTGTCAGCTACCTCGCCAACCAGTCCGCCCGGCAATGCGGGCCATGCATGTTCGGCCTGCCGGCCATGGCATCCGTCCTGAATAGGATTGGCGGAGGGGAACGCAATCCCCGCTTGGCCTCCGAGCTGGACCGCCTGGGGCGGCTGGTTTCCGGCCGCGGCGCATGCCGGCATCCGGAGGGAACCACCGGACTGGTCAGCAGCGCCCTTGAGGTGTTTGCCCCGGACTTCCGGGCCCACCTTTCCGGATACTGCACGGGTCCGGGAGGCGCAGCGGCATGACGACGTACCTGCACATCGACTGGACCAGCTGTGACGGCCGGGGCCTGTGCACCGAACTTCTTCCCGGCGTGCTGGACCGGGACGACTGGGGGTATCCCGTGGCCCGCGGCAAGGCGGGCCGCGAACGCACGGACGTGCCCCTGCGGGAAGCCGACCGGGAAGCCGCCCAGGAGGCCGTCTTCCTCTGCCCCAAACTGGCACTGAGCCTGCACGGGCGGACGCCGCAGCAACCGGACCAGAAGGTGCCTGGCCGGTAGGGGCCAGGCCTGACACTAAGATTGCTGTGTGGCTGGGCTGATCAAACGTGAAGATATCGACGAAGTACGCCAGCGCACGGACATCAAGGAAGTGGTGGACGGCTACGTCACGCTCAAGGGTGCCGGGCTGGGAACCTTCAAGGGTCTGTGCCCCTTCCACGACGAGCGCTCGCCGTCCTTCACCGTCCGTCCCCAGGTAGGCCGCTACCACTGCTTCGGCTGCGGCGAGGACGGTGACGTCATTGCCTTCGTGCAAAAGCAGGACCACAGTTCCTTCCAGGAAGCCGTGGAAAAGCTTGCCGCCCGGATCGGCTACGAGCTCCGCTACGAGGACGGCGGGACCGGGCCCAACCGCGAGGAGGTGGGCCGCCGCCAGCGGCTCCTGGACGCGCACAAGATCGCGGACGAGTTCTTCCGCGCCCAGCTGCTCACCCCGGCGCCGCCGAGGCCAGGAATTTCCTGTTTGGCCGGGGCTTTGACAGGGCAGCGGCGGAACACTTTGGCTGCGGGTACGCCCCGCAAGGGTGGGATGCCCTCCTGAAGCATCTCCGCGGCCGCGGTTTCACCGATGCCGAGCTCAAGCTCACCGGGATGTTCAGCGAGGGCAACCGGGGAATTTACGACCGTTTCCGTGGCCGCCTCATCTGGCCCATCAAGGACATGGCCGGCGACACCATCGGCTTCGGCGCGCGCAAGCTCTACGAGGACGATCAGGGCCCCAAGTACCTGAACACCCCGGAAACCACCCTCTACAAGAAGTCACAGGTCCTGTACGGCATCGACCTCGCCAAGCGCAGCATCGCCAAGGACCGCCAGTTGGTGGTGGTGGAGGGCTACACCGACGTGATGGCCTGCCACCTGGCGGGAATTACGACGGCGGTGGCCACGTGTGGCACCGCGTTCGGCACCGAGCACATCAAGATAGCCCGCCGGCTGTTGTCAGACGACGGCACCGGGGGAGAGGTGGTGTTCACCTTCGACGGCGACGCCGCCGGCCAGAAGGCGGCCCTCCGGGCCTTCGAGGAGGACCAGCGGTTCACCGCGCAGACCTACGTGGCCGTGGAACCCACGGGTGCCGACCCCTGCGACCTCCGGCTCAGCCGGGGCGATGAAGCCGTGCACGCCCTGATCCAGTCCCGGCGGCCGCTGTTCGAGTTCGCCATCCGCACCACGCTGAAGCAGTTCAACCTGGACACCGTCGAGGGCCGCGTGCAGGGCCTGAAGGCATCCGTGCCCGTGGTGGCGGCCATCCGCGACGCCTCCACCCGCACCGGCTACTGCCAGGCGCTGACCGGCTGGCTGGGCATGCCGGACCCCAACGAGGTCCTGCGCCTGGTCAATGCGGCCGTAAAGCGCGGAGACACGGGGCGCCCCGCCGCACCCGGCCAACAGCAGGGGGAGGGGCTGCCCACCCGGCCACTGCCAACTCCGCCACCGCCCAGGCCGGCGGGCCCGGCGTGGCTGCCGGGCCGTCGTCGGGCGCTGTGCCCTCCTACCACCGCCCCGACCCGCGGGACCCCGTGGCGTCCATGGAACGGCAGGCGCTGGAAGTGGCGCTGCAGCAGCCGTCGCTGCTGGCCGGTGGGGTTTGGGAGCGGTTCGCCGCCGCCAGGTTTGCCACCCCCGCCTTCCAGGCCGTCCATGACGCCATGCGCGCCACCGGCCCCGGGCTTGTGGGCGATCCCGTGCGCTGGGTGGAGCACGTCATGCACGAGGTTCCCGAGCCCCTCCGCCCGCTCGTCTCGGAGCTTGCCGTGGTGCCGCTGCCTGCCCACACGGAGGAAGCCGTGCTGAAGTACTGCCGCGACATCCTGTCCCGGCTTTTCGAACTCCAGATCACCCGCGTCAAGGCGGACAAGATGGGCCAGCTGCAGCGCCTGGACGCCGCAACGGATCCGGAAACCTACCAGCGGCTCAACCGTGAACTGATGATGCTGGAGATGGAACGCAGGGCACTGCGCGCGGAGACGTAGGCGGGAGCCTGGAGCGGGCGGGCGTGGCAGAGGTCACCGGCCGCCCGATTTCGTTTCCGCCGCAGGTGTTTGCTAGGCTAATACCCGCTTCATTCCTCCTTAGCTCAATTGGCAGAGCATTCGACTGTTAATCGAAGGGTTGCTGGTTCAAGTCCAGCAGGAGGAGCTTCCAATCCCCGTTCCGGCCTCCGGAACGGGGATTTTGTCTCCCATATGGGGCGTGTGGGCCCGTGAAACCGCCGATTTCCCTTGGGCCGGAATCCTTTGCTAATGTCATACCTGCTTCATTCCTCCTTAGCTCAATTGGCAGAGCATTCGACTGTTAATCGAAGGGTTGCTGGTTCAAGTCCAGCAGGAGGAGCGCTACGAAAAATCCCCGTTCCTCCACCCGGAGGAACGGGGATTTTTCTTTCCGCGGGGCGGGAAGCCGGGCTAGACGAAGTCCATTTCCACTTGCAGGAATCTTTCGGCCTCGGCAATTGCTGCCTCGAAGGCCTCCTTCTCGGTAGGTGACTTCCGGGGCTCGCGGGGGTTCCATTCGTGCGGAGCGGAGTGGATCCTGACAAAACCGGCGTCCGGCGGGGCGTAGAAGATGCCGAACCGCTGCACGGGCCATTCCGGCGAGGTCTCCGGCGCCACCAGCAGGGCTGCATTGAAGGCGGGGTTGAACCATTGGGCGATGGGCCGGCGCCGGTCTTCGGTGAACAGCCCGGCCGCGTACAGTGCCGCCGACTGCTGGCCCGCCTGCGCGCACAGCCGCTCCCACCACAGTGGCAGGATTCGGGCGTCGCACCGTTGCCATGTGGCCGGAAGTGGCGGTTGGTTCTGCCAGCTGGACACGGGATTATTTTATCCCTGCAGGCAGCCGCAGGGGCAGGGAAGGCCGCCCCGGTGCGGCATGTCGGTCAGCGGCGGTTCCTGCGCCCGCGCTTCCCTGGTCCGCCCTTCCCCGGTCCACCTTTCCCTGGTCCAGGGTTCACGCGGTAGAGGAGAGCGGCGCCTGCCAGCATCCCCAGGACGATGCCGATGGCAGGGTTGCCAAGGGCGCGGCCGGCGAAATAGCCCACGACGGCGCCAAGCACCGCCCCGAGGAAAAGTCCCCTGCCGTTGCGGTGCGGTTTGCTGCTCATGGGCTGCCTTTCACAGGACGGCTGGAACGTGGAGTGGATTGACGGGGCTCAGTGGATCGGAGGGGCTCAGTGGATTGAAGGGGCTCGGTGGATTGAAGGCACTCAGTGGATTGAAGGCACTCAGTGGATTGAAGGTACGGTGCGCGGCCGGACCACCAGCCAAAGGGCGGCGATGGCCAGCAGGATGCAGGAGGCCTGCACCGCACCCATCGGCGCGGCGCTGGTGATGCCCAGCCAGCCCACCACGGGCGAAATCAGTCCTGCCATGAGGAACGTGGCCGCACCCAGCAGCGATGCCGCAGTCCCGGCCTGGGCCGCATGGCCCGCCAGCGCCAGCACCTGCACGCAGGGGAACATGAAGCCCGTGCCCAGGATGTAGAACCACAGCGGGACCATCACGCCCCACAGCCCAAGGCCCGCCCGGTCGAACACCACGATCAGCAGGCCCATCAGGAACATCCAGGCGGTGGCCCCGGTCAGGATCCATTGCGGCGGGACGATCCTGATCAGCCGGGCACTGGTCTGCACGCCGGCCACGATGCCCAGGGAATTGATGCCGAACAGCAGCCCGTACTGCTGGGCAGAGAATCCGAACACTTCCTGGAACAGGAAGGGGGAGGCAGAGAGGTAGGTGAAGAGGCCGCCGAAGTTGAAGCCCGCCACCATCAACAGCCCCACGAAGATCCGGTCGCTGAAGAGTGCCTTGTAGCGCTGCCGGGCCGTCATGCCGCTCTGGCCCCGCTTCTCCGGCGGAAGGGTCTCGCGCACCAGGAGGAGGGCGGCCACGATCACCAACGTCCCGTATACCGCCAGGAACACAAAGATGCCGGGCCACGGCATCACCAGGAGCAGCTGTGAGCCGATGACGGGGGCCAGGATGGGTGCCAGCCCGTTGACCAGGGACATCCGGGAGAACATCCGCACCATGGCATAGCCGGAGAACAGGTCACGCACCATGGCCATGGCCACCACGCCGCCCCCGGCCGCGCCGACCCCCATGAGCACACGGAAGACTCCCAAGGTGGCGATGTCCGTGGACAGGGCAGCACCCAGGGAGGCCGCAATGTGCACTGCCGTGGCCAGGATCAGCGGGGTCCGCCGGCCGAACCTGTCACTGAAGGGACCCACCACCAGCTGACCAAACGCAAAACCGACCGTTGTCCCGGCCAGGGTGAGCTGGACCTGCGCCTCGGTCACCCCCAGGCTTGCCTCCAGCGCGGGAAAGGCCGGCAGGTACAGGTCGATGGTGAACGGGCCGAGGGCCGTGAGGGCGCCCAGGAGGAGGATGTACAGGAGCTTGCGGCGGCGGCTCAGCAGGTCGCCCGGATTGGGGGGATTGGTCACGGAGAACAATCCTAGGCCCGGCCACGGCAGTTTTTGCAGCGTTGTAGGCCGCGCCGCCCGGCAAGCCCCCAAGTTCGCCCTGAACCTGAATGGTAGTTTGGGTGGCGTGGACTGTGCGGCTGCACATTTCCGCAGTAGACGGAAGCAGTATGTGACCCATGAGACCAGTAAGGCGGAACCGATGAGCGGACGTCACAGCGGGCGTACCAGCCCGGGATTGCGTATCACTGCGCTGCCCGGGACGGCAAGACTCCTATTCCGGTTGGCGCCCCGCCAGCTCAATGACGAGATCGCATTCGCCAAGATCGAACTCAAGCGCAAGGGAATCCAGGTCGGCGTGGCTGCGGCCTTTTTCGCCGTGGCGCTCCTGTTCCTTGCCTTCCTGGTGGTGGGCCTGATTGTCGCAGCCATCATGGGACTGGCCACCATCATGCCCGCCTGGTTGGCAGCCCTCCTGGTGTCCGCCGCTTTCCTGCTGGTGGCCCTCATTGGCGGACTGGTTGGCCTCGCGAGGTTCAAGAAGGCCATGCCGCTGATGCCGGAGGAAACCATCCGCGGCATCAGGCACGATATCGGCGTGGCCCGCGAAGGGTCCGCCTTCAACCCGGCTGTGCTGGATCCTGAAAGCCCGGAGGGCAAGGCTGCGAAGGCCGCCAAGGCTGAAGCAGCTGCCAAGGCCAAGGCCGAGAAGGCGGCAAAGGCCGCCGAGCACGACAAGGAATTCCCGCACGCATCCGAGCCCGAGCTTGTCCGCCGGCTCAGCCAGCGGCGCCACCACATCACCGAGGTCCGTGACGAACTCGGCGTGGAGCTGGACCTCAAGACGCAGGCCCGCTACGTGCTGGCCGCCGCCCAGGCCAAAGCCCGCGAGAGCCAGGTGCTGGCGCAGCGCGGTGTGGAGGCCGCTGGGCAGAGGTTCGCGGCGTTGTCCGGATCCGCGGACCTGTCCACGCGGTGGAAGCCCCTGGCAGCTTTCGTGGCAGCCGGAACCGTCCTGGTGGTCCTCCTCCGAAAGCTGCTCCGCTCCAACTAGGCCGTTTCCGCTCAACAACTCATGACCGAAAGACCGCCACGCGGCGCAGGAAGGAGAGGGGGACGGGTGAAGTTCATTGGTGCAGGTGCCCGCCCCGGCCGTCCGCAGGTGGACCACGACCTCGTACTCACCATCCCTAACCTGCTCACCGTGGTGCGGTTCATGGGCGTTCCGCTCTTCATGTGGCTCGTCCTGGCCCAAAAGGAATATGGAGCCGGCGTGGTCGTCCTGGCAATCATGGCCGGAACGGACTGGATCGACGGCTACATTGCCCGCCGCTTCGACCAGGCCTCCAAGCTCGGCAGGGTCCTTGACCCGATCGCCGACCGGCTGGCCCTGCTCGCCGTAGCGTTCACCCTGGTGATTGCCGGCGTCGTGCATTGGCTGTACCTGGCCGCGCTGGTAGTCCCCGACGCCGTCCTGCTGGTCCTGACGCTCTCCCTTTTCCGCGGGCACCCGGATCTTCCTGTCAGCGTGGTGGGCAAGGTTCGGACCGGGCTGCTGCTCCTGGGGACGCCGCTGCTGGTCCTCTCCCGCCTGGACACCGGCTTCGCCGGCCAACTCTTCATCGCCGCCTGGGTGGTGCTGGGCCTTGGCCTGGTTGGCCACTGGGTGGCCGCCTACAACTACTTCTGGGCCATCCTGCGAAAGGGCAGGGAACTGAAACAGCACGACGGCGGGAACGGCTGATGGTGTGGGTTGCCGTCGGCCTGGCGGTGCTGGGCGCCTTCTGCCTGGCCTTGGGCGCCCAGCGCCAGGGCAGCGCTGTCAAAGCCGACACCGGCGGCCTCGCCCTGAGTTCCAACGGGTTCCTGCGCCTCCTGCGCAACCCCCGGTGGATGTTCGGGCTCCTGCTGCTCTGCACCGGAATGGCCATGAACGCGGTGGCCCTGGTCTCCGCGCCGCTCACCGTGGTCCAGCCCATCGGCGCCATCGCCCTGGTGATCACCACCGTGGTCAACGCCCGGGACCAGGACCTGACCATCAACCGTGCCACCACCGTTTCCATCGCCGCATGCGTCACCGGCTCGGCGCTCTTTGTCCTCCTGGCGGTCAACGTCACCCAGGAGAGCCACCACGTCAGCCTGGCGGACGAACTCACCATCGTGCTGCTGCTCGCCCTGGCGGTGGGCCTGTTCGGCACGCTGGCCGTGATGTTCAAGCACCGCATGAACGCGTTCGTCTACATCCTCGGCGCCGGTATCCTGTTCGGCTTCGTCGCGGTCCTGACCAGGATCATCGGCAAGCACCTCCTGGACCCCAACGGCCTGTTCCTGCTGAACGTGCAGTGGTACTCGGTGGTGGCCATCGTCGCGGCCGGCGGCCTGGGGTCCTGGTTCGTGCAGAGCGCTTACTCCACCGGTCCGCCGGACCTGGTGATTGCCGGCCTCACGGTTGTCGACCCCATGGTGGGCATCGCGATCGGCATCATCATCCTGGGTGAGCTGCGTCCCGACGTCCATGCCGTCATGGCGATTGCGATGGGAACGGCCGCCTGCCTTGCTATCGTTGGGGTTATCGCCCTTTCCCGGCACCACCCGGAGGTCACCAAGCGCAAGAAGGACGCTCGGAAGGCCGCCGGCAGGCCGTCCCACTAGCCCATTCCAGCAATTCCAAGCAATCCCACGAGGCCGCGGACCAACTGCGCCGCCGGCCAACCGTGCTGTCAGTTCCACGCTGCCCGCACCGTGACCATCAGGAGTACTCCATATGACCACGCCAGCCGACCAGCGCCCCCTGACCATCCTGATCGCGGCGGACACCTATCCGCCGGACGTGAACGGCGCGGCACAGTTTGGATACCGGCTGGCCAAGGGCATGACTGCACGGGGACATGACGTCCATGTCCTGGCGTCCCGCGACAGCAAGGGAAAGAGCTTCACCGAGTTCCGCGAGGAAGCAACCGTGCACCGGCTGCGCTCGCACAGGGCGTTCACCCACGAGACCTTCCGCCTCTGCTTCCCCTGGGAAATCAAGAAGGACATCAGCCTGCTCTTCGAGCGGGTCAAGCCGGACGTGGTGCACATCCAGAGCCACTACATGATCGGCGAGCACGTGCTCTATGAGGCCGTGAAACGCGGCGTCAGGATCATCGCCACCAACCACTTCATGCCCGAGAACCTCAACCCCTTCCTGCCCTTCCCGCAGTGGTTCAAGGACATCATCGGGCGCGTCTCCTGGAAGGACATGGGCAAGGTCATGGGACAGGCAGACGTGGTGACCACCCCCACGCCCCTGGCCGCCCGGGCCATGCACGACCATGCCTTCCTGCGGAAAGTCCTCCCGCTGTCCAACGGCATCGACTCCGCAGCCTACGAACTCAAGCCGGGCGAACACATCGAGCCCCATGCCAACCCCACCGTCCTGTTTGCCGGACGCCTGGCGGAGGAAAAGCATGTGGACGTGCTCATCGAGGCCATCGGCAAGACCCCGCCGGAGCTGAACGTCCATCTGGAGATCGTGGGCGGCGGCGAAGTGCGCTCCGCCCTGGAGGACCTGGTGCGGCGTCTGGGGCTGGGAAACCGGGTGAAGTTCCTGGGCCTTGCCAGCGACGAGGACCTGCGTAAGGCCTACATCCGGGCGGACCTTTTCTGCATGCCCGGAACGGCGGAACTGCAGTCGCTGGTGACCCTGGAAGCGATGTCCGCCTCCACCCCGGTGGTCCTTGCGAACGCCATGGCGCTGCCGCACCTGGTGCGTGACGGCGAGAACGGGTATCTGTTCACGCCCAACGACAGTGACGACCTCGCCAAGAAGATCACCCAGGTCCTGGAGCTGCCCAAGGAAGAACAGCGCGCCATGGGCCGTGCCAGCCGCCACATGGTGGAGCCGCACAGTATCCAGACGACGCTGCAGACCTTCGAGGACCTCTACCGCGGCGCCACCTACGAGGACAAAGTGGTCTGAACCCTTTCCCGGGTTTGCTAGAGTGTTTCTGCCCTGCCGGAGCGTGGCGTTTGACCACGTGTCTGCGGGGGTTTGGGGCTATAGCTCAGCTGGTTAGAGCGCGGGACTCATAATCCTAAGGTCCTCGGTTCAAGTCCGAGTAGCCCTACCGCCAATCGACAACCGCGGCCGACGATCTTCGTTGGCCGCGGTTTTCTTGGTTAACCCGCCTCCTGCGGTATGTTACTGACCAGTAACATACCGTGCTCCGCTCCGCGGCATGGTCAGCGCTGATCACCAAAGAAGGTACCCATGGCCACCTCCGCAGCCGATCCCCACGAACTTCCCTACGCCGACGGGGATTTCTTTGCCTTCGAACAGCTTCTCTCCGGCAAGGAACAGGACCGCCTCGCCGAGGTCCGCGACTTCCTGGCACGTGAGGTCAGGCCCATCGCGGTGGACTGCTGGAACCGCGGTGAGTTCCCCGCGGACCTGGTGCCGAAGCTTGCCGGCCTGGACCTGGTCAGCCCCGTCCGCCGGCAGGGGTACTCCAACCTCTTCGCCGGCATGCTGCACGCCGAGGTCACCCGTGCCGACGCCTCCATCGCCACATTCCTGGGCGTGCACGACGGGCTGTTCACCGGTTCCATCGAGCTGCTGGCGTCCCAGGAGCAGAAGGACGCGTGGCTTCCCGACATCTACTCGCTGAAGAAGATCGGTGCCTTCGGCCTGACTGAGCCGCTGGGCGGCAGCGATGTTGCCGGCGGAACGCGCACCACGGCGCGGAAAGACGGAGGCAACTGGATCCTCAACGGGGCAAAACGGTGGATCGGCAACGCCACCTTTTCCGACTGGGTGGTGGTGTATGCCCGGGACGTGGCGGACAACCAGGTCAAGGGCTTCATGGTGGACACCACGCTTGACGGGTTCAGCGCGACGAAGATCGAGAACAAGATCTCCTTGCGCACCGTCCAAAACGCCGACATTGTCCTGGCGGACGTGGTGGTCCCGGAACGCTTCAAACTGGCCAACGCCAACAGTTTCCGGGACGTCAACAAAGTACTCAAGGCCACCCGCCTGTCCGTCGCCTGGCAGGCCGTGGGTCTCCAGCTGGCCGCGTTCGACGTTGCCCGCTGCTATGCCGTGGAGCGCCACCAGTTCGGCCGCCCCCTGGCTTCCTTCCAGCTCATCCAGGACCAGCTGGTCCGGATCCTGGGCAACACCGTCAGTTCGACGGGGATGATGGTCCGGTTGTCACAGCTGGAGGACGAGGGCGCGGCAAGGGACGAACAGTCGGCGCTGGCCAAGGCTTTCGCCACGGCGCGCATGCGGGACAGCGTGGCGCTGGGTCGCAGCATCCTTGGCGGCAACGGAATCGTGACCGACTTCGAGATGGCCAAGATCTTCGCCGACGCCGAGGCCATCTACTCCTACGAGGGCACAGCCGAGATCAACACGCTGGTCACCGGGCGGGCCATCACGGGCATCTCGGCCATCGTCTAGCCGGCATTCCCAAGGTGCCACCCCACCGCCTGGACGCCACCGACCCGCCGCTCCCGACCGGCCCCCGCCCCCGACCGGCCCGCAGGCACTGTCCGGCTGGCACCGACCGGACTGCAGGTCACGGCGGGCCTGGCAGCGGAAGCAGGATGGACGGGCGAAGGTCCAGAACGAACTGCAGCGGATTGACGTAGTCCTCTCCGTCCCGGACTCCCCAGTGCAGGCACTGCGCCGCCGGGCAGTGTCCCGGCAGCACGGCCCCCACCACCTGGCCCGCAGTTACGGTGGCCCCCACTGCCAGGGTGCTCTCCACGGGTTCGAAACTGCTCCGCAGTCCACCGCCATGGTCGATGGTGATCACGGGCCGGTCCACCACGACCCCCACGAAGCTCACCGTTCCCGCCGCGGGGGACGTGACGGGAGCCCCGGCCACGGCGAAACCCAGGTCAACGCCCCGGTGGCCGCTGAGCCAGGGCTTTGGCGGGGGATTGAAACCGCGCAGCACAGGCGGGCGCGGTGCCAGCGGCCACTGCCAGGAAGGTGCTGCACCCGCCGCGGCAGCCGCCGTCGTTCTGTCCCTGTGGATGGTTGCCGCGCGGGTGGATGCCTGGAGTGTGGATGCCTGGAGTGTGGCTGCCTGGAGTGTGCCAGCGCCGGACGGCAGGGCCGGGCCGGGCGAGGCCACGGAAGCAGGCAACAGCAGGAGTGCGGCCAGGAGCACCGGTGGTTTCATGGGACCAGCCTGCCCGGCCGCGCGTGGTACCGGCAGGGCATTTTCCGCCTATGTGGACAACCACCTGGCGGCGTGCGCCGGCAGCGCCGGGTGTCCGGTGGAAGGGGACGCCTGTAGTACACTTGATGGAGCAGTTTGCTGCGCCCTCAACGCTTCCCGTCCCAGTGGTTTACCCCCGCGGTACATGCCCCTGTCCGGATTGCGTCGGCACATCTCATTCAGAAGTGTGGGGGAGCGGCGACTGACTACGCGCATCCAGCCCTCCGGCTGCCGACGCCCCGGTGTCGTGCACGGAGGACTGCGCTTCCTGCGGTCAGGCTTTGGTCCTGATGGGAAGGGCGGTGGATGCCAGGAGCACGGCCCGCCCGGGCCACGCTAATCAACCGTCAACTATTGGCAGGGTAAGAAGCCTCCGGGTTTTCTCATGAATGACCTGCCGGAAAATAAGGAGCGTCGGAATGCCCGTCGTAACCATGCGCCAGCTGCTTGACAGCGGCGTCCACTTTGGACACCAGACCCGCCGTTGGAACCCGAAGATGAAGCGCTTCATCTTCACCGAGCGCAACGGCATCTACATCATCGACCTTCAGCAGTCGCTGTCCTACATCGACCGTGCCTACGAGTTCGTCAAGGCCACTGTTGCCCACGGCGGCACCGTGCTCTTCGTCGGCACCAAGAAGCAGGCCCAGGAAGCAATTGCCGAGCAGGCCACCCGCGTGGGCCAGCCCTACGTCAACCAGCGTTGGCTCGGCGGTATGCTGACCAACTTCCAGACCGTCGCCAAGCGCATCCAGCGCATGAAGGAACTCGAAGAGATCGACTTCGACGACGTCGCCGGCTCCGCGTACACCAAGAAGGAGCTGCTGCTCCTCAAGCGCGAGCTCACCAAGCTGGAGTCCAACCTGGGCGGTATCCGCAACCTGACCAAGGCTCCGTCCCTGCTCTGGGTCGTGGACACCAAGAAGGAACACCTCGCCGTTGACGAGGCCAAGAAGCTGAACATCCCGGTTGTGGCCATCCTGGATACCAACTGCGATCCGGACGAAGTCGACTTCCCGATCCCGGGCAACGACGACGCCATCCGCTCCGTGAACCTCCTGACCCGCGTTGTCGCCGACGCCGTTGCCGAGGGCCTGATCGCCCGCAACAACCGCGGCACGGGCGCCACCGAAGCTCCGGAAGAGCCGCTGGCTGAGTGGGAGCGCGAGCTCCTCGAAGGCAGCAAGGCCGAGGAAGCTGCTGCAGCCCCCGCTGCTCCGGCTGAAGAAGCCGAAGCTCCGGCCGCCGCCGAGGCTCCCGCCGAAGACGCCAAGTAACACAACTTAAATCCGGATTTTCCGCGCTGTCCGCAGCCGGAACTGCTGACAGGATGGCAGCCCACCTTGTGGGCCGCCGTCCTGTCGGTCCGTACACCACCACACATTTTCTAGACAGAGGGGTTCACATGGCGAACTACACTGCCGCGGACATCAAGGCCCTGCGCGAGCGCACCGGCGCCGGCATGATGGACGTCAAGAAGGCTCTTGACGAAGCCAACGGTGACGCCGAGAAGGCCATCGAGATCATCCGCATCAAGGGCCTCAAGGGCGCTACCAAGCGCGAAGGCCGCTCCACCGCTGAAGGCCTCGTGGCCGCCAAGGTCAGCAATGGCGTCGGCGTCATGATCGAGGTCAACTGCGAGACCGACTTCGTTGCCAAGGCTGACAAGTTCATCCAGCTGGCCGACAAGGTCCTGGCCGTCGCCGTCGAGTCCGGCGCCGCCGACCTCGAAACCCTGCTCGCCACCGAGGTCGACGGCAAGCCGCTGTCCGAGGTCGTCATCGAAGAGGGCGCAGTCCTGGGCGAGAAGGTTGTTGTCCGCCGCATCTCCCGCATCGAGGGTGCAACGGTTGACGCTTACCTGCACAAGACCTCCAAGGACCTCCCGGCCCAGGTTGGCGTCCTGTTCGCTGTCGACGGTGAAGGCGAAGCCGCCGCCACCGCCGCCCACGACGTCGCCGTGCACATCGCCGCCATGGCTCCGAACTACCTCACCCGTGAGGACGTTCCTGCCGAGCTCGTTGAGTCCGAGCGCCGCATTGCCGAGGAGACCGCCAAGGCCGAAGGCAAGCCCGAAGCTGCCCTCACCAAGATTGTGGAAGGCCGCGTGACGGGCTTCTACAAGGGCGAGGTCCTGGTTGACCAGGCATTCGCGAAGGACGCAAAGAAGTCCGTGGCACAGATCCTCGAAGAGGCCGGTGTCAAGGGAACCGCGTTCACGCGTTTCCGCGTCGGCTCCTAGTCGATTCCGCAAGGGGGTGGCCACTTCGGTGGCCGCCCCTTTGCATGCGCGCGGTCCACATGGAGCGCGGCCGGTTCCGACCACAGGATCCGGCAGGATACCCTTTTTCAGAGTCATCAACGGGAAGGCATCATGGAAGCCGTCAACACTGTCATCCATTCCGAGAAGAACAAGCGGCGGGTCCTCCTGAAGCTTTCCGGCGAGGTCTTCGGCGGCGGGAAACTCGGTGTCGACCCCGAGACCGTCCGCGACGTCGCCAAGCAGATTGCGGCGGCCGTCCCGCAGGTGGAAGTGGCCATCGTGGTGGGCGGCGGTAACTTCTTCCGCGGCGCCGAACTGTCCCAGAGCGGCATGGACCGATCCCGCGCCGACTACATGGGCATGCTGGGCACGGTCATGAATTGCCTTGCACTGCAGGATTTCCTGGAGCAGGCGGGCGTGGAAACCCGCGTCCAGAGTGCCATCACCATGGGCCAGGTGGCCGAGGCCTACATTCCGCGCCGTGCCATCCGCCACATGGAGAAGGGCCGCGTGGTCATCTTCGGCGCCGGCGCCGGCCTGCCCTACTTCTCCACCGACACCGTGGCAGCCCAGCGGGCCCTGGAGGTGCATGCCGACGTGGTCCTCATGGCCAAGAGCGGGGTGGACGCCGTGTACACCGCAGACCCCAAGAAGGACCCCACCGCGGAACGCCTGGAGACCCTGAGCTACGACGATGCGCTGCGCCGCGACATCCGCGTCATGGACCAGACGGCCATGACCATGTGCAAGGACAACAACCTCTCCATGGTGGTCTTCGGCATGGAGGGTGAAGGCAACGTCACCCGCGCCATCCTCGGCGAAAAGCTGGGCACGCTGGTCACTGCCTAGCTCCGGCTAGGATGATTCCAGGACAGTTCCGTCCCCGCCCCTCCCGGCGGGGACGGAAACGGCAACAAAGAACCACGTGAGTGCAGGGAACCGGCGCCCCGGACTGCACCAGAACCGTCAGGAGAGACCGTGATCGAAGATACCTTGCTTGAGGCCGAAGAGAAGATGGACAAGGCGGTTGAGGTAGCCAAGGAAGACTTCGCCTCCATCCGTACCGGTCGCGCCAATCCCGGCCTCTACAACAAGGTCCTGGTGGACTACTACGGCTCGCCCACCCCGCTGCAGCAGCTGGCCTCCTTCGCCATCCCGGACGCCCGGACCATCCTGATCACCCCGTTCGACAAGTCCGCCATGCGCGATATCGAACGCGCACTGAGCGATTCCGAGGTCGGCGCCAACCCGTCCAACGACGGCAACGTCATCCGGATCACCATCCCGGAGCTGACCAAGGAACGCCGCAAGGAATACGTCAAGATCGTCAAGACCAAGGGCGAAGACGCCAAGATCTCCATCCGCAACATCCGCCGCAAGGCAAAGGAGACCCTTGACCGCCTGGTGAAGGACGGCGAGGCCGGCGAAGACGAAGGCACCCGCGCCGAAAAGGAACTGGACAGCCTCACCAAGGCACACGTGGACGGCATCGACGAGCTGCTCAAGCGCAAGGAAGCAGAGCTGCTCGAAGTCTGATGGGCCAGGCAGATCAGGCCCCCGCACCCAGGGCGCGCACACGGGGGAAGCAGCCCAGGAGCAACCCGACGCCAAAGGCCGGGCGGAACCTGCCCGCCGCCGTCGTGGTGGGCCTGGCGATGCTGCTGGCCGTCCTGGGCGGCCTGCTGTTCATCCCGCTGGCTTTCGTAGCCATCGTCGCGGCCTTCGCCGTTTTTGGCGTGTGGGAGATCTACCGGGCGTTGGAGCACAACGGGACCAGGATGCCCATCGTGCCGGTCATGACCGGCACGGTGGCTTTGCCTTTCGCCGCCTACTTCGGCGGCATCGAGAGCCAACTGTTTGCCCTGCTCCTCAGCGCCGTGGCAGTCCTGCTGTGGCGGTCGATCGAAAGCGCCGCCGGATCGGCCAACAGCATTTTCGCCGGTGTCTTCACGCTGGGCTGGGTACCGTTCTTCATCAGCTTCGCGGCACTGCCGCTGCATGCGGCCGGTACCACGCCGCTGGGGCTTTGGCCCGGCGGCGCCGCCCCCATCGGTGCGTGGGAGATTGCCGTCATGCTGCTGCTGGTGGTCTCCAACGACACGTTCGGCTACCTGGTGGGCGCGTCCATCGGCAAGCACCCCATGGCGCCGAAGATCAGCCCCAAGAAATCCTGGGAGGGATTCGCAGGGTCCGCGGCGGGCGCCATGCTGATCGGCGTGCTGGCGGCCATCTTCGTGCTGGACAAGCCCTGGTGGGTAGGGGTGGTGCTGGCGGTGGGAACCGTTGCCGCGGCCACCGCCGGTGACCTTGGCGAATCCATGGTCAAGCGTGAACTGGGCGTCAAGGACATGAGCAGCATCCTGCCCGGACACGGGGGAGTCATGGACAGGCTGGACTCCATCGTCTTCGCCTCGCCCGTGGCCTTCATCCTGTACGGGCTCGTGGCCGGCGCATAACCCATCAGTCCCGGCACAACCGGGCGTCCGACATAAAAAGGGCCCGGGCGGCTGAAGCAACCCCGGCATCCTAGACTGGTGCGGAAGCACTACGGCTGAAGAGCATTGAAGGAATCGAAGTGGCATTGGACATTCATCGGCAAATCCCTGCGTCCTTTGAGCGCGTGCAGCGCAGTGAGTACGGGTACAACGCCAAGCAGGTGGACGAGTTCCTGCAGCGGGCGCGGGTCTCGCTGGAAACACCCCATGCCGCCACCGACCCCGTCAACAGCGCCGATGTCAGGGCCGTGTCCTTCGACCCCGTCAAGGGCGGCTACTCCGCGGCCGTCGTGGACGCCGCACTGGACCGGCTGGAGGACGCCTTCGCCCGCCGGGAACGGGATGAGCTCATCGCGGCCCAGGGCGAGGAAGCCTGGCTGCGCGAGATCGGAAGCCTCTCCGGCATCCTCCGGGGACGGCTGCACCGGCCGGACGGTGACCGCTTCCGCCGGCCCACCAAGAAGAAGGCCCGCAGTTACAACACGGCCGACGTCGACCGGCTGTGCCACGAACTTGTCGCCTACCTCGAACAGGACAAGCCGTTGAGCGTGGACAGCGTGCGCCGCGCAGTCTTCCGCCCGGCGGTTGGCCAGGATGGCTACGAGGAATCCCAGGTGGATGCCTTCCTGGACCGCGTCGTCGAACTGATGGCTGCCATCGACTGACGGGCCACGCCCCGCAGCCGCTATTCCCGGTCCCGCGGCGGAGTGGGGGAGAGCGGCGCAAAACGACGCCATACATCGCGATAGCCCCTGTACCCCTTCACGGCGGCCACGCCGAGGAACCCTGCACCGCATGCGGCGCCCGCCACAATGGCTGCCGCCATACCCGCTCCGGCCAGAGTCACCAGCAGGCCCGAAAGGATGGCAATCAAGGCGGCGTTCGCCGTCGCCATGAAGATCATGCTGCTGCCCGCCACATGGCTGAAGCTGCCCCTGCCCCCAAAGAAGTAGTAAGTCTGCCGGGAGCCTGCCTCGTCGTCGTGGTGCGCAGCCATCAGGTACGGTGCCACTCCCGGATCAAGGTCCACGTAGGCAGCCCGCAACCTGTTCATGGCCGTGACGTACATGAGGTCCTCGTGCGCCACGTTCATGACCCGGAGCTGGGTCAGGAGCCCGATCGCCACGTCGATGAAGAGAATAACCACGGCCAGCAGGACAAAGACATCCGAAAACCCTGTGGCCTGCCCCACCAGCGCCACGCTGACCAGGCTTGCCGACGTAAAGTTGAGGAACATGCTGATGCGGGTCAGTACCTCGCCTTGGGCCGTGCTGCGGGATGCCAGCAGGCCCCAGTGTTCCGTGGCGAGCAGCTGCGCACGCACGGAGGCCGGAACTGCACCATGCTGGTCGGACGTACCGCCGTCCTGGGTGGACATGGCGTTATTGTCCTCCCGGCCCCCGTTCGGTGGCCAGCGGCCGCTCCGGGGTATGGAGGCGGGTCATGATCCGCGGCATCGTGGCGGGAACCCGGTGGGAGGTGGTCCGGGACACGATGACCATGACGGCGAAGGCAGCAGGCACGCTCCACGCCGCAGGCTGCGCGAGCCACGCGGGTGTCTGCACCGAACCGGTCACGGAGCCCGCAATCATTGCCCCGCCGCACAGCACCCCGCCGGTCAGCATGCCGGCGATGGCCCCGGCGTCGGTCAGGCCGCGCCACCAGATGCCCAGCAGCAGGACCGGGCACACGGTGGAGGCGGTGAAGGCGAAGACCAGGCCCACGCTGCCGGCCAGTGCCAGGGATCCCGTCATGAAGGCAAAGCCAAGGGGGACGACGGCGGACACGACGGCGGCGAGGCGGAAACCGCGGACGCTGCCGCCCAGGACGTCCTGGCTGATGACGCCGGCAAGCGACACCACCAGGCCCGACGTGGTGGACAGGAACGCGGCGAAGGCGCCCGCCACCACCAGGGCAGAGAGCAGGTCCCCGGGCATCCCGCCGACGAGTTCACCCGGCAGCCGCAGGACCATGGCGTCCGGCTGTCCGGAACGGGCCAGGCCGGGTGCGTACATGCGGGCCACCATGCCGTAGGCCGTGGGGAAGAGGTAGAACACGGACAGCAGGCCCAGGACGATCAGGGTGGTGCGCCGCGCCGAGTGCCCGTCCGGATTGGTGTAGAAACGCACCAGCACGTGCGGCAGCCCCAGGGTGCCGAACAGCAGGGCCACCAGCAGGGACACGTTCTGGTACAGCCCGGCGGGTGCCAGGTCCGTGGGGTTGACCGCCGGCGCGGACTGCGGCTGGGCCCCGTGGCCCGCCAGCACGAAGATGATGAACAGGATGGGCACGGCCAGGGCGGTCAGCTTGAGCCAGTACTGGAACGCCTGGACAAAGGTTATGGACCGCATTCCGCCGGCCACCACCGTCAGGCAAACCACCACCACGACGGCCACGGAACCCACCCAGGACGGCAGGCCCGTGGCGATGTGGATGGTCAGGGCCGCTCCGTGGAGCTGCGGGACGATATACAGCCACCCCACCACAACCACCACCAGGCTGGTAACCCTCCGCACCGTCCTGGAAGAGAGCCGTGATTCGGTAAAGTCCGGGATGGTGTAGGCGCCCGAACGCCGCAGCGGCGCGGCGACGAAGAGCAGCAGCATCAGGTAGCCGGCGGTGTATCCCACCGGGAACCAAAGCGCGTCGGTCCCGGACAGCAGGATGAGCCCGGCCACGCCCAGGAAGCTGGCGGCGGACAGGTACTCGCCGCCGATCGCCGACGCGTTCCACCACGGCCGCACGGTGCGCGAGGCAACGTAGAAGTCCCCCGTGGTGCGTGAGATCCGCAGCCCGTAGAAACCAATAATGGCCGTGGCAAGGGACACCACCGCCACGGCTGCCATGGCGACGCCGGCATTCACCCGTACCTCACCGGGTTGTGGTGCGAACGCGTGTTCATGGTTCGCCGGCCAGGTCCCGGTAGCGGGCCTCGTTGCGCGCCGCAGTCCTGACGTACAGCCAGGCGCTCAACCCGATCACCGGGTAGATCCCAACCCCCAGCAGGAGCCAGCCGAACGGGAGGCCGCCGATCCGGGTTTCGGCCAGGCCGGGAACCACCACAAGGATCAACGGGAAAGCGGCAAGGATCAGCAGGAAGCCGCCCGCCACCACCAGGGCCAGCCGCAGCTGGGACCTGATGAGGGAGCGGACGAACACCTGACCCACCTCGGAATCCTGTGCGGCTTCACGCGATTCGAGCGAACGCCGCCCGCCCTGCGCCGGGGACCGGGGAAAGCGTGCGGTGCGGTGACCCGGACGCGGCTCATGCGTGCGGCCTGATCCTGGTGGCCTCCAGCCTTTCCCGCACGGTGGGCAGGTGCCGCCTGCTGATGGGGAGGCCCGCGCCCGCCACCGTGACGCGCGGCCCGTCGGCCGCCAGCTTCATTGAGGACACATGCTTCAGTGCCACCAGGTAGGAGCGGTGGGTGCGGATGAAGCCGGCGTCCGCCCATTGCTGTTCAAGGTCGGCCAGCGGCACCCGGATGAGGTAGCTGGCATCGGCGGTGTGCAGCCGCGCGTAGTCCCCCTGCGCCTGGACGTAGGTGACGTCGTCGCGGCGGATCATCCTGGTGGTCCCGCCCTGGTCAACCGTGATCATCTCCGGTGCCGCGCCGCCGTCGCGCAGTTCACTGATCCGCCCCACGGAGCGGGCCAGGCGCTCGGCACGCACCGGCTTGAGCAGGTAGTCCACGGCGGCGAGTTCGAACGCCGCCAGGGCGTGCTCCTCGTCGGCGGTGACAAAGACAACGGCCGGGGGATTGCTGCTCCGGGCGATGGCGCCGGCGATGTCCAGGCCGGACACGGCGGGCATATGTATGTCCAGGAAGACGGCGTCGATGCTCCCGGCGGACAGGGCCGTGAGTGCTTCAGCGCCGGACGTCGCCCGCAGCACCTTGCCGATGCGTTCGTCCCTGCCCAGCAGGAACGCCAGTTCCTCAACGGCGGGCAGCTCATCATCAACGACGAGGACGTTAATCATTCTCCTAGGGTACTTCCAGCTGCAGCGGCCGCCTCACGCATCGTGCCCGGGCTGGGACTTTGGCACCCGCATGGTGATCAGCGTTCCCTCACCGGGCGCGGTTTCCACCACCAGTCCATGGTCGTTGCCGTACACCTGCCGGAGGCGGGCATCGACGTTCCGCAGCCCCACGTGGTCCCCGTCCGCATGCCCCGCCAGCACCGACCGGAGCTGCTCCGGGTCCATTCCCACGCCATCGTCCTCAATGGTGACTTCCGCGAATGCGCCGGCGTCCTCGGCGGTGATGCTGATATGACCGGGTCCCGCCTTGGCCTCGAGCCCGTGCCGGACGGCGTTCTCGACCAGTGGTTGGAGGCTGAGGAAGGGGATGACGGTGCTGAGCACTTCGGGGGCGATGCGCAGGCTGACCTGCACGCGCTCACCAAACCGGGCCCGTTCCAGCAGCAGGTAGCGGTCGATGCAGCGAAGCTCCTCTGCGAGGGTGGTGAAGTCGCCGTGCCGGCGGAAGGAGTAGCGGGTGAAGTCCGCGAACTCCACCACCAGCTCCCTGGCCCGTTCAGGGTCCGTATTGATGAACGACGCGATGGCGTTCAGTGAGTTGTAGATGAAGTGCGGGCTGATCTGGGCACGCAGCGCCCGCACTTCCGCCTCCATCAGCAGGGTGCGGGACGCGTCCAGTTCCGCGAGCTCCACCTGCACCGCCACCCAGTCGGCCACTTCCCCCGTCGCCCTGACCAGGCCCGCCCCGGCGGAAGGAGCGAAGGCGGCCACGGCGCCGACTATTCGGGTGCCGGCCCGCACCGGGGCGACGACGCCGGCAAGGCGGCCGCCCGTTCCGTCCACACCTGCGGAGAGGACAGCGGTCCGGCCCGACGAAAGGACCCCTGCGGCGAGTTCCATCAGGTGCGGCCGGATGTCCTCGGCGCCCCCGTCCCAGGCCAGCACGCTGGACGTGTCCGTGATCGCCAGGGCGTCGCAGCCCAGGAGGGTGCGCAGCTGCCTGCTGGCTTTGGCAGCGCCGGCCGGGTTCAGGCCGCGGCGCAGGTGCTGCCCGGCCTGGGATGCCGCGTGGAGCGTGTGGTAGGTGGCGCGCTCGGCGTCAGTGCCAAGGTCCCTGAAGGAGCGGAGCACCTTCAGGCCCACGCCGACGACGACGGCAATGGCCATGGCGATCACCGCAACGGCCGCAGCGGTGAGGAGGGGGAGTCCGGCATGGTGCCCAGCGTAGCGGCGGGTGCCGTTTGCCGCAGCATCGCGACCGTTGAGCGACCGTGGGCGGCGAAGTTCTGGAACGGGCAGGCCGGCAGCGGCAGAGTGATTGGTGTCACATCTGCGGTGTTCCTGTGCAGTGCCTCTGCGCAGTGTCCCTGTCCGAAGCCCCAGCCCGGGGCCTTCGTCCCAGGGCCTGCCGCCCGGTGTGTACCGGCAACTCAATGAGGAGGAATCATGGGTAATGATGCCCATACTCCGGACGCAGCGGCGTCCGTGGACTTCGAGCAGGTCCAGTCGACGGGGCAGTTCCAGGAATTGCGCAGGCGTCACCGCAGCTTTGTCTTCCCCATGGCAGTGGCCTTCCTGCTGTGGTACTTCGCCTATGTTCTGCTCGCCGACTACGCGGTGGGGTTCATGTCCACCAAGGTCTGGGGCAACATCAACGTGGGCCTGATCCTGGGCCTGCTCCAGTTCATCTCGACCTTTGCCATCACCGGCTGGTACGTCCACTACTCGAACCGGAAACTGGACCCCATCGCCTCGGAAATCAGGCATGAGATCGAGGGCCACGAATTCGATAAGAATGGAAACCGAGTGGGCGGAGCCAACAAATGATCGCAATCCCAGCCGCGGTGGACGTTGCCGCCCTCAAGGAAACCACCCTTTTGAACATGGGCATCTTCGGCCTGTTCGTGGCCGTGACCATGGTGATCGTGTTCCGCGCCAGCCGCAACAACAAAACTGCCGCCGACTACTACGCCGCCGGGCGTTCGTTCACGGGCTCGCAGAACGGCACCGCCATCGCCGGCGACTACCTGTCGGCAGCATCCTTCCTGGGCATCACCGGTGCCATCGCCATCAACGGCTATGACGGCTTCATGTACTCCATCGGCTTCCTGGTGGCCTGGCTGGTGGCGCTGCTGCTGGTGGCCGAACTGCTGCGCAACACCGGCAAGTTCACCATGGCCGATGTGCTCTCCTTCCGGCTGAAGCAGCGCCCGGTGCGGATCGCGGCCGCCATCTCCACCCTGGCCGTCTGCTTCTTCTACCTGCTGGCCCAGATGGCCGGTGCGGGAAGCCTGATTTCGCTCCTGCTGGGCATCAGCGACTGGGGCGGCCAGGCGCTGGTGATCGTCGTCGTCGGCGCCCTCATGATCATGTACGTCCTGATCGGCGGCATGAAGGGCACCACCTGGGTCCAGATCATCAAAGCCATGCTGCTGATCGCAGGCGCCGCAGTCATGACCCTGTGGGTCCTGGCCATCTACGGCTTCAACCTTTCCGCCCTGCTGGGCGGCGCGGTGGAGACGGCCAACAACCCGGCCGTGCTCAACCCGGGCCTGCAGTACGGCAAGACCGAGACCTCCAAGCTGGACTTCATGTCCCTGGGCCTGGCGCTGGTCCTGGGCACGGCAGCCCTGCCGCACGTCCTGATGCGCTTCTACACGGTGCCCACGGCCAAGGAAGCGCGCAAGTCCGTGGTCTGGTCCATCTGGCTGATCGGCCTGTTCTACCTGTTCACCCTGGTGCTGGGCTACGGTGCTGCGGCCCTGGTGGGTCCGGACACCATCAAGGGCGCCCCGGGCGGCGTCAACGCTGCCGCCCCGCTGCTGGCCTTCCACCTGGGCGGGCCGCTGCTGCTCGGCTTCATCTCCGCTGTCGCCTTCGCCACCATCCTGGCGGTGGTGGCAGGCCTGACCATCACGGCTGCCGCATCCTTTGCGCATGACATCTACGCCAACGTCATCGCCAAGGGCAAGGCCGACGCGGCGACTGAAGTCCGGGTGGCCCGGCGCACCGTGGTGGTAATCGGCATCCTGGCCATCCTGGGCGGTATCTTCGCCAACGGCCAGAACGTTGCCTTCCTGGTGGCGCTGGCCTTCGCCGTCGCC
This sequence comes from Arthrobacter sp. FX8, assembly GCF_026723805.1. Lineage (NCBI taxonomy): Bacteria > Bacillati > Actinomycetota > Actinomycetes > Micrococcales > Micrococcaceae > Arthrobacter > Arthrobacter sp. FX8. The sequence goes on from NZ_CP113505.1 coordinate 820,077, forward strand.
GCTTCAGCCAACCTGCCCACCATCATCTACTCGCTGTTCTGGCGGAAGTTCACCACCCAGGGCGCCGTGTGGAGCATGTACGGCGGCCTGGCCGCGGCGATCCTGCTCATCGTGTTCTCCCCGGTGGTTTCCGGTGCGAAGACCTCAATGATCCCCGGGGCCAACTTCGCCCTCTTCCCGCTCAGCAACCCGGGCATTGTGTCCATTCCGCTGGCCTTCTTCCTGGGCTGGCTGGGCACCACCCTGGACAAGAGGACGGAAGACCCCGCGAAGCAGGCGGAAATGGAAGTCCGCTCGCTCACGGGCATCGGAGCCGAAAAGGCCGTGGACCACTGACAGCCGGACCACTGACTAGCTGGCCACTGGTGGATATGCCGGCAGCGTCGGCATGACAGCGAAGAGCCTCCAGCCGCATACCGCGGCCTGGAGGCTCTTTGCGTTTGCCGCCCCCGCGCGGTTTACCGGAAGGGGGATTCAGTGCTGGTGGTGGCCGCCCGGCGCCGGGTTCCCGTGCCCGCCGTGCGGGACGGCGTACTGGCCGGCCGTCGAGGCGGCGAGGCCCGGCGTCGCAATCCCTGCCACCAGGACGGCGCCGGCGAAAGCTCCCAGCAACAGCCGGCCCGGCCGCCCTCCGGCCCCTGCGGACGGAACCCGCGGTTCGCGGTGCTGCCGTTCGCGCTGGAGCCACCCGAGCGACGCGAGGATCATCAGCGTGAGCAGCAACGCCGAAAGGTGGGTCAGGCTGAGGCCCGAGGCCGGGCCGGCAACGGGAGGTGATGCCATCGCGGCCAGGTGGACGGCGGCTGCACCGGCCAGCACATACCGCGACTTCCGGCCGCCCGGCAGCCGGTCCCTTGCCAGGAACACCACGGCAGCGGCGAGCAGCATCAGCCCCCAGGCCCCGGCCGCAACACCTGCGGCAACCGCTGGGGTGGCCGCAGGTCCCGCTGCTGCCGAAAAGATACTGGACGAAATGGCGAGGTTGACCGATCCCGCACCAAAGCCCGCAAACCCGGTGACGAGTCGAACAGCACTGCCCGCCTGCAGGCCTGGCTGGTCCGGCGCCATCGGCCGGACCGGTACCGGGACCGCCACGGCTAAGCCCTTGCGGTGGCCGGGGACTTGTCCAGCGACAGGCCCACGCCGAGGAGGAGTACGGCGCTGGCGAGGTGCAGGACGTTGTCGGCGCCGTTCAGGGCGATGATGTTCAGCGGCGAGTTGAGCAGGAACAGACCCACGATGCCCACCAGGAGGTAGACGGCGCCTACCGTGGCGTTCACGGTTCGGGCGGTGGCCGTTCCGCGAAGCCCGGCGAAGAGCAGCGCGGCGCCGATGGCCAGGTGGATGACGTTGTGCAGCGGATTGACTTCGAAGATGATGAGGTTCGCGCCTTCGGTGGCGGCGAAACCGACGCCGGACGTGACAGCGAAGCCCAGGAGGCCCACCAGCAGGTAGACGGCTCCGAAAACGGTGGCGACGAGGCGGTTGGGTGAGTTGCGCATGGCCGGTTCCTTCCGATAGGGCGGGCAGCAGTTCCCGCCGGATAAACAGGCCCCTGGTCGGGACCCTCGGAAGCGATTCGGATCATGGCCGCGAATGGATGGGTAAAAAGATCAGTACCCTTTCCACTTTCCCGATCTGTGCCCCGCTGCCCGGGGCGCCGGCCGTCCGGCTAGGCTGCCGGCCGCAGTTTGATGTTGGTCATCAGCAGCCGGTCCGTGCCTTCGAAGCGGTAGGCGAGGTCCACCTTCTTGCCGCTGCAGCTGATCTGGCCCACTACCTCGGCCGACTTCATCCCGTTGTCGGTGGCCACCTTGAGCTCGTTGTAGGCGGGCTGGCAGGAACTGTCCATCTCCAGGCTCTTCACCCCTGAGATGAAGGCCTCCTTGGAAAGCTGCTTCTGCAGGGCCGGGTCAAGGTATTCGTCATAGGCGCGGGAGGTGTCGCCGGCGATGACTTTCCTGGTGAAGCCGTCCGCCAGGCCCCTGGCCTGGTTGGTGGCGCTTCCCACGACGTTCACCAGGATGACGACGCCGAGGATCACCAGGAGCAGCACCCCGCCGATGCTGCCAAGGATGATCCACAGCCTCCGCCGGCTCCGCTGCCGGGGCGGTTCCCCCGGGAGGCCGAACGGGGCGGGCTGCTCCGGCAGTGCTGGAAACTGCTGTGGCGTGTAGCCCGCCCGGCCCTGCCGGTACGGATCCTGGGGACTGCTCAAAAGGGAGGCCTCTCGTCTGACAGGCGCTGTGGCGCCGGCGAACTGGCCCGGGCCTCTCCCGGCCCGGCATATGACGGAAACCAGCCTATAACCCTGCCCGCCGCCGTCGTGCGTGCAGCGCCGCGCGGAAGGTCCGGTGCCTGCGCTAGGCGCCCTCCGAGCCGCGGTCCAGCAGGGGCTGCACCCGGAAGGGGATCAACTCACCCATCGCCAGGGCGGTGTCAGCCCGCTCCACGCCATCACAAGCAAGGATCTTGCCGTTGATACGGAAGAGATCCTCTGCGTCCCTGGCCACCACGCGCAGCAGCAGGTCCGCTGATCCTGTCAGCCCGTAACCTTCCAGCACCTCGGGGATGGCGGCAATGTCCTCCGCCAGCTGCCCGAGCCTCTGCTGTTGCACGTGGACGGAGATGAAAGCCATGAGCGGATACCCCAGGGCCACGGGATTGATGCGCCGTTCAAAGGACAGGAAGACGTGCTTCTTCTCCAGCTGGGCCATGCGCGCCTGGACGGTATTGCGGGACAGGCCCAGCTTCTGCGCGAGGGCCACCACGGTGCGGCGGGGATCCTGCGCGAGTGCCGACAACAGGCGGGTGTCAGTGCCATCCAAAGCTCGCATAATGCGCAACGCTAGCACGGTGCCAGCTCTCCAGACAGGGCATCCTGCTCAAAAGGCGCCGCAGTGGTTGTACCCGTTGGGCATTGTGAGTAGGGTCACAGTATCTGGGGCAATGACGCCCGGAAGGCCGGTGGCGGCAGGGCCAAAAGTCCGCAAACCACGGGTCAACGACGTACGAAGGTTGCGGCAATCGTGTCTACAGACGAAACGGGCCCTGGCGGCGCAAAAACCCCCGAAAGCGCGAAAACCCCCGGCGAAGCCGGACCGGATCTCCTCCAGCTGATCACCCCGTCAGGTGAGCGCATCAGCCACCCGGAGTTTGATTTCTGGGTCCGGGACATTGCCGACGATCAGTTGTGCTCCCTCTTCGAGGACATGACCGTCATCCGCCGGATCGATGTGGAGGCCACGGCCCTGCAGCGGCAGGGTGAACTGGCCCTGTGGCCCCCGCTCCTGGGCCAGGAGGCAGCCCAGATAGGGTCCGGAAGGGCGTTGCGGGCGGACGACTTCGTGTTCTCCAGCTACCGCGAGAACGGAGTGGCGTACTGCCGCGGTGTTGACCTGACCGACCTCCTCCGGGTGTGGCGGGGGAACGCCTCCGGCGGCTGGGACCCGTACAGCATCAACATGGCAACGCCGCAGATCATCATCGGCGCCCAGACCCTGCACGCCACGGGCTACGCCATGGGGATCCAGAATGACGGCGCCGACGCCGTGGCCGTCACCTACTTCGGGGACGGTGCCACCAGTGAGGGCGACCTGAACGAGGCCATGGTGTTCGCCGCCAGCTTCCAGGCCCCGGTGGTGTTTTTCTGCACCAACAACCATTGGGCCATCTCCGAGCCCGTACGGCTGCAGTCCCACATCCAGCTCGCGGACCGGGCCACGGGTTTCGGCATCCCAAGCCTGCGGGTGGACGGAAACGATGTCCTGGCGGTCATGGCTGCCACCCGGCTGGCACTGGACCGGGCCCGTCGCGGCGGCGGCCCCACCTTCATCGAGGCCGTCAGCTACCGCATGGGCCCGCACACCACCGCCGACGATCCCACCCGTTACCGGGACGCCAATGAACTGGAGGACTGGGCCGCCAAGGACCCCATCTCCCGGCTGGCCGGCCTCCTGGACCGGAAGGGAATCCTGACCGCGGAGCTGCAGCAGCAGGTCAAGGACAAAGCCGATGCCGTTGCATCGGAGATGCGCCGAGGATGCACCACCATGCCGGACCCCCAGCCCATGGACATCTTCAAGCACGTCTACAGCACGCCCAATTCCTGGCTGGAACGCCAGCAGGAGCATTACGCCCGTTACCTGGCGTCCTTCGGTGACCCCGACGGAGCCGTTTCCAAGGAAGGTGCACGCTGATGACCCAGTTGACCTTTGCCCGTGCCATCAATGCAGGGCTGCGCAAGTCGCTGGAAAACGACTCCAAGGTGGTCCTCCTCGGCGAGGACATCGGCGCCCTGGGCGGCGTCTTCCGGGTGACGGACGGCCTGCAAAAAGACTTCGGCAAGCACCGGGTGGTGGACACCCCGCTCGCGGAGTCCGCCATCGTGGGCACCGCCGTAGGCCTGGCCTACCGCGGCTACCGGCCCGTGGTGGAGATCCAGTTCGACGGCTTCATCTACCCGGCGTTCGACCAAATCGTCAGCCAGGTGGCAAAACTCCACTACCGCACCCGCGGGGCGGTCAGGATGCCCATCACCATCAGGGTGCCGTTCGGCGGCGGCATCGGCTCGCCGGAACACCACTCCGAATCCCCGGAAGCCTACTTCACCCACACCTCAGGGCTTCGGGTGGTGACCGTGGCCAACCCGCAGGACGCATACACCGTGATCCAGCAGGCCATCGCCTGCGACGACCCCGTGCTGTACTTCGAACCCAAGCGCCGCTACCACGACAAAGGCGAAGTTGACGAGTCCGTGGACCCGAGTTCCGCCCTGCCCATGGACAAGGCACGCGTGCTGACCGACGGCAGCGACGTCACGTTGGTGGCCTACGGGCCCCTGGTCAAGACAGCCCTGGATGCCGCCTCCGCCGCGGCGGACGAAGGCATCTCCATTGAAGTCATCGACCTGCGCTCGCTGGCGCCCGTGGACTATGAGCCCGTGGTGGCGTCCGTGCGGAAGACCGGGCGCCTGGTGGTGACGCACGAGGCCGCACAATCCGGCGGGCTGGGCGCGGAAGTGGCGGCCAGCATTACGGAGCGCTGCTTCTACCATCTGGAGGCCGCTCCGGTGAGGGTGACCGGGTTCGACATTCCCTACCCGTACTCCAAGCTGGAAATGCACCACCTGCCGGGCCTGGACCGCATCCTCGATGGCGTGGACCGCGCCCTGGGCCGCCCCAATTCCCTGAGCGGGCTGGAAGGATGAGCGCCACCATGATCAAGGAATTCCGGCTCCCCGACCTGGGTGAAGGACTCACGGAGTCCGAAATCCTCAGCTGGAAAGTGGCCGTTGGCGACACCGTCAGCCTGAACCAGGTCATCGCCGAAGTGGAAACCGCCAAGGCCGTGGTGGAGCTCCCGTCGCCGTTTGCCGGCGTCATCAAGGAACTCCACGAACAGCCGGGTTCCGTGGTGGAGGTGGGCAAGCCGATCGTCTCCTTCGAGGTGGCGGACGACGCCGGTGCGTCACCTGCGCAGGCGCCCGGCGCCTTTTCGCCGGGGATGGGGGAGGCAGCACCCCCGGAAGCTCCAAGCGCAGGGGAGACGCCGAAACGGGAACCCAACCTGGTAGGGTACGGCGCCGTCGTCGAAGGTTCCGGCCGGCCAACGCGGCGGCCGCGGAACTTCGCCCCGGTGGAGGCTTCCGGGAACCTGGCGCCGGTGGTTGAGCCCGCCCGGCCTGCCGATGTCCAGGTTGCCGATGTCCAGGTTGCCGATATCCAGGTTGGCCATGTCCAGCCTGCCGAGCGACCCCGGTCCACGCCTCCCGTCCGCAAACTGGCCAAAGACCTGGGAGTTGACCTCGCGCAGGTGCACGGCACAGGTCCCGGCGGGCTGATCACGCGGGAGGACGTCCAGGACTTTGCAGGGCACGAGGGCGAGCCTGCTGCGCCGCCGGCCGGACCCGTGCCGGTAGCCGGTGGAACCCGGCCGGGGGAGCGGGAGACCCGGACTCCCATCAAGGGCGTGCGCAAGTTCACCGCGGCGGCGATGGTGCAGAGCGCCTTCACCGCTCCGCACGCCACCGAATTCCTCACCGTGGATGTCACGCCCAGCCTTGAGTTGCTGGCGAAACTCAAGAACAGCAGGGAGTTCTCCGGAATCAGGCTCACCCCGTTGACGCTCGCTGCCAAGGCCGTCCTGGTGGCCGTGCGGCGGAACCCGGCGCTGAATTCCCGCTGGGACCAGGACAACCAGGAGATCGTCACCTTCAACTACGTGAACCTGGGCATTGCCGCCGCCACACCCCGCGGACTGATGGTCCCCAACATCAAGGACGCCGACGCCATGGCGCTCCCGCAGCTTGCCCAGGCGCTGACAGCGCTCGCGGAAACCGCCAGGGCTGGCAAGACCCAGCCCGCTGACCTGTCCGGCGGTACCATCTCCATTACCAACATCGGCGTATTTGGCATCGACGCGGGTACCCCCATCCTCAACCCGGGGGAGGCGGCGATCCTGGGCCTGGGTGCGGTGCGGACCATGCCGTGGGAGTACAAGGGCGCGGTGGCACTGCGGCAGGTGCTCACGCTGAGCCTGTCCTTTGACCACCGCCTGGTGGACGGCGAACAGGGGTCCCGGTTCCTGGCCGACGTCGGAGCGATCCTTGCCGAGCCGGGAATGGTCCTCACGATGGTGTGATCGGGGGACTAGGCGCCCCGTTCGGCTGTAGGTGCGCTGTCCACCATCAGGGCTGCCAGTGCCATCCGTTCAAGCAGGGGGCGGGCAACCCCGGGCGCCAATCCGGTGCCGTGGCGCCGGACGGAGTGCGGCGTGGAGTTGATCAGGCCGAATGTCGCGTGGGCCCGCATGCGCAGTTCAGCCGCACCGATGCCGGGGTGCACCTTGCCCAGGATGTCCACCCAGACCTCCACGTAGCTGCGCTGCAGGGTACGCACCGCCGACTGGTCCTGCTCCGACAAGTTGCTGAAGTCACGGTCCTGCACCCGGATTACGTCCGGTTTTCCGAGCGCGAAATCCACCTGGAATTCCACCAGTTGCCGCAGGGCAGCCAGGGGATTGGGCGTGCTCTGCGCCACCCGCCGCCCGCCGTCCAGCAATTCCTGGCTCACGGTGACCAGGAGGTCGGCCAGGACGGCCTGCTTGCCGGGAAAGTGGCGGTAGACCGCAGGGCCGCTGACGCCTGCCGCCGCGCCGAGGTCCTCCAGCGAAACGCGGTTGAAGCCATTCAGCGCGAACAACGAGGCCGCGGCGGACAGCAAAGCCTGCCGCCGGTTCTCCTTGGCCTTGCCGCGCTGGGTTGTGGGAACGGGCTGGGTGGCAGGGGCCGGCTGCACTGTATTGCTGCGCACTTTTCCTCCTTGGACCCCGCAGATTCTAGCAAGGCAGCAGTGTGTTGGACATCACAGTTAATCGAGACTAACCTGAATTTCAGTTATTAGTCACTAACCGAGTTGGCTTGGGCCGGCTTGGCCCACCCTTAGGACGGACCGTCGATGGAGACCCTGGCCACCCGGCTTGATCCCGCAAGCGAGTCCTTCCGCGCCAACCGGGAAGCGCAGTTGTCGCTCGCCGGCGAACTGCGGAAGAGGCTGGCGGATGCAGCGTTGGGCGGGCCCCGGAAGTCGCGCGAGCGGCACGTGGCCCGCGGCAAGCTCCTGCCGCGGGACCGCATCGACCAGTTGCTGGACGAGGGCAGCCCGTTCCTGGAGATCGCACCGCTGGCCGCCAACGGCATGTACGGCGATGACGCACCCGGTGCCGGAGTCATCGCCGGCATCGGCCTGGTGCACGGCCGGCAGGTCCTGGTCATCTCCAACGACGCCACCGTCAAGGGCGGCACGTACTACCCCATGACAGTGAAGAAGCACCTCCGCGCCCAGGAGGTCGCGCTGGAGAACGGCCTGCCCTGCATCTACCTGGTGGATTCGGGCGGGGCCTTCCTGCCCAAGCAGGACGAGGTCTTCCCGGACAGGGACCACTTTGGCCGGATCTTCTACAACCAGGCGCGTCTCTCAGCCGCCAAAATTCCACAGATCGCTGCCGTGATGGGGTCCTGCACGGCCGGCGGCGCCTATGTCCCCGCCATGAGCGACGAAACCGTCATCGTCCGGAACCAGGGCACCATCTTCCTGGGCGGACCGCCGCTGGTGAAGGCGGCCATCGGGGAAATCGTGACGGCCGAGGAACTCGGTGGGGGCGAGGTGCACTCCCGGGTCTCGGGTGTGACGGACCACCTGGCCGAAAATGACGAGCACGCCCTGCAGATCGTCAGGGACATCGTCTCCACCCTGCCGCCTCCCGCCGCGCCCGCCTGGCAGGTGGAGGCCGCCGTCGAACCCGCCGTGGACCCGGACGGGCTGTATGGTGCGGTGCCCACGGACGTCAATGCGCCCTATGACGTCCACGAGGTGATTGCCCGGCTGGTGGACGGCAGCAGGTTCCATGAGTTCAAGAAGGACTACGGCACCACCCTGGTCACAGGTTTCGCCCGGATCCACGGGCACCCGGTGGGAATCGTGGCCAACAACGGCGTCCTGTTCAGCGAGTCGTCGCTCAAGGGCGCGCACTTCATTGAACTGTGCGACCAGCGCGGTATCCCCCTGCTGTTCCTGCAGAACATCTCCGGCTTCATGGTGGGCAGGGACGCCGAGCAGGGCGGCATCGCCAAGAACGGCGCCAAGATGGTGACGGCCGTTGCCACCGCGCGGGTCCCCAAGCTGACCGTGGTGATCGGCGGCTCCTTTGGTGCCGGCAACTACTCCATGTGCGGCCGTGCCTACTCGCCGAGGTTCCTGTGGATGTGGCCTGCTGCCCGGATCTCGGTGATGGGCGGCAACCAGGCCGCCAGCGTGCTGGCCACCGTTAAGCGGGACCAGTATGAAGCGGCGGGGGAGGACTGGCCGGCCGATGACGAGGAAGCGTTCAAAGCGCCCATCCGGCAGCAGTACGAGGACCAGGGCAGCCCCTACTACTCCACTGCACGGTTGTGGGACGACGCCGTCATCGATCCCGCCGATACCCGAACCGTCCTGGGCCTGGCGCTCGACGTCGTCTCCCGCACCCCCTGCCGGAGACCTCCTTCGGCCTCTTCCGGATGTGAGCCAGCAATGACCATGCAAACCAACACAGCTACAACCGGGGAAGTCCCCACCGCAACGGCCGACGGCAAGCCCTCTTCGGCACCGTGCTGGTGGCCAACCGCGGCGAAATCGCCTGCCGCGTCATTCGGACGCTGCGGCAGCTGGGCATCCGTTCGGTCGCCGTCTACAGCGATGCCGACGCCGGCGCCCGGCACGTGCGCGAAGCCGATGCCTCCGCGCGGATCGGCCCCGCCGTTGCAACCGAAAGCTACCTGAACGCGGACGCCATCGTGGACGCGTGCCGGCAGTCCGGGGCGGAAGCGGTACACCCCGGCTACGGCTTCCTGAGCGAGAACGTGGACTTCGCCAGGGCCCTGGAAAAGGCCGGCATCACGTTCATTGGCCCGGGCGTTGAAGCGCTGAACGTCATGGGTGACAAGATCCGCGCCAAGAACCACGTGGCGGGGTACGGCGTGCCCGTCGTCCCCGGCATTGCCAAGCCCGGCATGACGGACAGCGAACTGATGGAGGCTGCTGCCGCCGTCGGCTTTCCGCTCCTCATCAAGCCGTCCGCGGGCGGCGGCGGCAAGGGGATGCACGCCGTCGAAAACCAGGCGGACCTGCCCGCCGCCCTTGCCACGGCCCGGCGCGTCGCCGCCGCCGCATTCGGCGACGACACCCTGTTCCTGGAGCGCCTGGTGACCACCCCGAGGCACATCGAGGTGCAGGTGCTGGCGGACAGCCACGGCAACGTCATCCACCTCGGCGAGCGCGAATGCTCCCTCCAGCGGCGGCACCAGAAAGTCATCGAGGAAGCCCCGTCGCCCCTGCTCGAGGGCCTGCCCAACGGCCCCGAAGTGCGCGACCGGATTGGCGAGGCCGCCTGCAACGCGGCCCGCAGCGTGAACTACGTGGGCGCCGGGACCGTGGAGTTCCTGGTCTCCGATGACGCGCCGGACGAGTTCTTCTTCATGGAAATGAACACCAGGCTGCAGGTGGAACACCCCGTCACCGAAATGGTCACGGGCATCGACTTGGTGGAATGGCAGGTGCGGATCGCAGCGGGCGGGGAGCTGACCGTCCGCCAGGCGGACGTGGAGCTTTCCGGCCACGCCGTGGAGGCAAGGGTCTACGCTGAGGTGCCCGAAAAGAACTTCCTCCCGTCCACCGGGACCGTGCTGATGCTCGACGAACTGCCCGCCGGCACCCAGGGGCGGGTACGGGTGGACTCCTCGCTGGTGGAAGGCCTGGAACTGTCGGCGCACTACGACCCCATGGTGTCCAAGGTGATCGCCTGGGCCGGGGACCGTGCCGCCGCCCTGGCCGCCCTGGATGGTGCCCTGGCCGGCTACACGGCACTGGGCATCGAGACCAACGTCGAGTACCTGCGGCTCCTGGTCAACGACTCCGACGTCAAGGCAGGGCACCTGGACACCGGGCTGATCGAACGGAAGCTGCCCGGACTGGAATTCCGGCGCATCGGGAACCCCGAACTGGTGGCCGCCGCGCTGTTCGTCCTGTCGCTGGAAGCACAGAACACCCCCGGCCCCGGCCCCGGGCGCGGGCCGTGGCAGGGCAGGAACGGCTGGCGGCTCGGCGCAGCGGCACCACGCCGGATCAGCCTGGGAACGCCCGACGGCGGCGTGGCCACCGTGCAGGTCGGCGGCAGTCCCAATGGGGGAGCCGGAGCCGTGGTCGCCGTCAACGGCGGTCCGCAGCATCCGGCCGCCCTGCAGTGGTCCAGCCGGCAAGGCCTCGAACTTGACCTCGATGGCCAGCGCCACGGCTACCGGCTGGCTGCGGACTCCACAGGGGCTGCCGTCCAACCGTGGGATAACGCGGTGCCCGACGGCCCCACACAGCTCTACCTCGGCAACGACGGCTGGTCCTGCCGCCTGGACGTACTGACCCGGGAGGCGCGGCTGGAACGCGTGCTGGCCGCCATCCAGCGGCAGGAAGGGGCGGCCGACCCGGAGGTGCGCTCGCCGATGCCCGGGACCGTCGTGGCCGTCCCGGTGGCCGACGGGGACGCCGTCCAGGCCGGGGAAGTCCTGGTTTCCGTGGAGGCCATGAAGATGGAGCACCACCTGGTGGCCCCGCTGGCCGGGACGGTCCACCTGGCCACCCGTACCGGTGACCTGGTGAAGGCCGACCAGGTGCTGGCCACCATCCATCCCGCTGCCACCGGCGTAAAAACAGACAGCACAGAAACAGCAACAGACGCAGCTGCAATCCAAGGCGAAGGAGCCTGACCATGACCGGTTTTGAACTGACCGAGGAATACCGGGACCTCAGCGACACCGTGCGCGATTTCGCGGACAACGTGGTGGCCCCGGTCTCCGCCAAGCACGACGAAGAGCACAGCTTCCCGTACGAAGTGGTGAAGCAGATGGCCGAGATGGGCCTTTTCGGGCTGCCGTTCCCCGAGGAATACGGCGGCATGGGCGGGGACTACTTCGCACTGGCCCTCGCCCTGGAACAGCTCGGCCGGGTGGACCAGTCCGTCGCCATCACGCTGGAGGCCGGGGTGTCCCTCGGGGCCATGCCCGTCTACCGCTTCGGCACGGACGCGCAGAAACAGCAGTGGCTGCCCATGCTGGCGTCCGGCCAGGCGCTCGCAGGCTTTGGACTTACCGAGCCCGAGGCCGGTTCGGACGCGGGCGGGACCAAGACCCACGCCCGGCGCGAAGACGGCAACTGGGTCATCAACGGCACCAAGGAATTCATCACCAACTCCGGAACGGACATCACCCGGCTGGTCACCGTCACTGCCGTAACCGGGCAGCAGGAACGCGGGGACGGGACCGTCAAAAAAGACATCTCCACCATCCTGGTGCCCACCGAGACTCCCGGCTTCAAGGCGGAAAAGCCGTACAACAAGGTGGGCTGGAACGCATCGGACACGCACCCCCTGACGCTGAAGGATGTCCGCGTCCCGGAAGCGAACCTGCTGGGCGTGGAAGGCCGCGGCTACGCCAACTTCCTGTCCATCCTGGACGAGGGCCGGATCGCCATTGCGGCGCTGGCCACCGGCGCAGCCCAGGGTTGTGTGGACCTCTCGGTCAAATACGCGAGGGAACGCAGCGCCTTCGGGCAGAACATCGGCAAGTACCAGGCCATTTCGTTCAAGATCGCCCGCATGGAAGCCCGGGCCCACACCGCCCGCCTGGCGTACTACGACGCGGCCTTCCGGATGCTTGCCGGCAAGCCGTTCAAGACCCAGGCGGCCATCGCTAAGATGGTCGCAGGCGAGGCGGCCATGGACAACGCGCGGGATGCCACCCAGGTATTCGGCGGCTATGGCTTCATCAACGAGTTCACCGTGGCGCGCCACTACCGCGATTCCAAGATCCTTGAAGTCGGGGAGGGCACCACGGAGGTCCAGTTGATGCTGATCGCCCGCGAACTGGGTCTGTAGGACCTGGGACCGTAGCCGGCCTGAGAGGATCACTGATGATTGACAAGGTTGTTGCCAGCGCCGACGCGGCGGTTGCGGATATCCCGGACGGCGCCTCGCTGGCGGTGGGCGGGTTCGGCCTTTGCGGAATTCCGGTTGCCCTGATCGACGCCCTGCACCGGGCGGGCACCTCCGGTCTGGAGACCGTCAGCAACAACTGTGGGGTGGACGACTGGGGCCTGGGCATCCTGCTCCGGGACGGGCGTATCCGCCGCACCATCAGCTCCTATGTGGGCGAGAACAAGGAATTTGCGCGCCAATACCTGGCCGGTGAGCTCGAGGTGGTGCTCACACCCCAGGGCACGCTTGCTGAAAAGCTGCGGGCCGGTGGTGCGGGCATTCCGGCCTTCTACACCAAGGCGGGGGTGGGCACGCAGGTGTCCGACGGCGGCCTGCCGCAGAAGTACGACGCCAACGGCGGCATCGCGGTTGCCTCCGCGCCCAAGGAAGTGCGGTCATTCGGCGGCGTGGACTACGTCCTGGAAGAGTCCCTCACGCCGGACTTCGGGCTGGTGCACGCCTGGAAGGGCGACCGCCACGGCAACCTGGTGTTCCATGCCACCGCCATGAACTTCAACCCCCTGTGCGCCATGGCCGGCCGGATCACCATCGCCGAGGTGGAGGAACTCGTGGAGCCCGGCGAACTGGACCCCGAACACATCCACACTCCTGGCATCTTCGTCCAGCGCGTGGTCCTGGCCCGGGACGGGGAGAAGCGGATCGAAAAGCGGACCGTTGCCCTGACGGCGCCGGGCCCAGGAGGAAGAACACCAGGCAGCCACCAGCAGGCAGGAGCATGACCATGGATCCGAACAGCCCTGAAGCGCCGCGCCCCGAAGCCGTCCGCGCGGAATACCGGCGGGCCGGTTCCCAGCAGCATGCCGGGCCCGGCGACTCCACGTCCCCCGCCAAAACGAAGGGCTGGACGCGCAACGAACTCGCCGCGCGGGTGGCCAGGGAGCTTCGCAACGGCCAGTACGTGAACCTGGGCATCGGGATGCCCACCCTGATCCCCAACTACATCCCCGCCGGGGTGGAGGTGGTGCTGCACTCGGAGAACGGCATCCTCGGCGTCGGCCCCTACCCTGCGGACGACGCGGTGGATCCGGACCTGATCAACGCCGGCAAGGAAACCGTGACGGTCAACAGGGGAGCGGCGTTCTTCGACTCCGCGACATCCTTTGGCATGATCCGCGGCGGCCACGTGGACCTCGCCGTCCTCGGCGCCATGGAAGTGGCGGAGAACGGCGACCTCGCCAACTGGATGATCCCCGGCAAGATGGTCAAGGGCATGGGCGGTGCCATGGACCTGGTGTTCGGGGCCAAGAGGGTGATCGTGATGATGGAGCATGTGGACCGGAACGGGAATCCGAAGATCGTCAAACAATGCACCCTGCCCCTCACCGGCAAGGGCTGTGTGGACCGGATCATCACGGACCTCGCCGTCATTGACATCGTGAAGGACGGCGGCCCCTCACGCCTGGTGCTGCGCGAACTGGCCCCCAACGTATCGCTCGAGGACGTGGTGGCCGCCACCGGCGCCGACCTGTTCGAGGAAGACCAGGAACTGACCGTATGACGGATGGCAACGGTCCGGTTTCCAGGCAAAAGGACGACCGCGGCCGGCGGGTCGTCGAGCAGCGCGGGCTGTACTTCGACGAGCTGGAGGAGGGCGTGCTGTACGCCCACCGGCCCGGACGCACCGTGACCGAAGCCGACAACGTCCTCTTCACCACGCTGACCATGAACACCCAGGCCCTGCACCTGGACGCTGCCTGGAGCGCCGGGCAGCCCTTCGGCCAGCGGCTCATGAACTCGATGTTCACCCTGGCCACCATGGTGGGCCAGTCCGTCACCCAGCTCACCCAGGGAACCATCATCGCCCAGCTGGGCCTGACCGACGTCTCCTTCCCGCACCCGCTCTACCACGGAGACACGCTCTACACGGAGACAGCCGTCACCGGAAAGCGGCTTTCCTCCTCACGGCCCGGCCAGGGCATCGTGACCATGGAGCACACCGGGCGCAACCAGAACGGAACAGTCGTGGCCCGGGCCACCCGCAGCTGCCTCATGTGGACGCGCGACGCCCACGCCAAGACGCAGGACGCCGGACAGGGGACAATGCCGGTATGACTTTCGTAATGGGCCCCGCACTGCTTTTCTGCCCCGCCGACAGGCCGGAGCGCTACCAGAAAGCCGCCGCCCGGGCAGACGCCGTGATCCTGGACCTTGAAGACGCGGTGGCGCCGGCTGACAAGCAGCGCGCCCGAGGCGCCATCCTGGCCCAGCTGGGAACCACCGGTGTGGAACCTGAGCTCGAACCCAGCTGCACCATTGTCAGGGTGAATCCCGTGGGGACTGAGGACTTCGAAAAGGACCTGCACTGCCTGGCCCACACCCCCTACCGCACGGTGATGCTGGCCAAGGCCGAATCCGCCGAACAGCTCAAAGCGCTGGAGGGCTACCAGGTGATTGCCCTGTGCGAAACGGCGCTTGGCGTGCTCAATGCGCCTGCCATCGCCGCCGCCCCTAACGTGGTGGGCCTGATGTGGGGCGCCGAGGACCTGCTGGCCACCCTGGGTGGAACGTCCAGCCGGAAGGACGACGGCGCCTACCGGGCGGTTGCGCTGCACGCCCGCTCCGCCGTCCTGCTGGCAGCCCGCGCCTACGGCAAGGAAGCGGTGGATGCGGTCTACACCAACATCCCCGACCTTGACGGACTGGCAGCCGAGGCTGCCGACGCCGTGGCCTCGGGCTTCAGTTCGAAGGCCTGCATCCACCCCAGCCAGGCCGCCGTGGTCCGCAAGGCCTACGCACCTTCGGAAGACGAGGTGGCCGCCGCGGTTGCCCTCCTGGATGCCGCAGCATCAGCCGGATCGGGAGTGTTCCAGTACCAGGGGAAAATGATCGACGGGCCAATCCTCAAGCACGCCCAGGAGATCGTGCGCCGCGCCGCTGTGTAGGCGTAGCGGGACGTTCGGCTAGCGTTGGCGTCCCGGGGACCTGCGCAGGGACGTTGGCGGGATGGGCTCGTAGAGCAGCGTCCGCACCCACCGGTTCCCCGTCTCCCGGAACTCCTTCCGCGTGGCGAAGCGGTAATGGTAACTGCGCACGCGCACCCAGTGCGGCGCGGCGCCGTCGAACGGGTCATGCCGCAGCAGCCGCAGCATCTGCCGGTCCGCCGCCAGCAGCTTGGCCAGGAACGCGTAGAACCATTCCTCGTGCACGCTGCGCAGCGGCAGGAACCACATCAGCCAGTCCAGCCGCAGGTGGTACGGGGCCCACTGCCGCGGAATCCGGCGGACATCCCCGGGCTTGCCCTTGAAACCGTACTCGCGCCATTCCGGGTTGTCGTCGGGATCGTCGTCCAGCGTGCCTTCCACCACAATCTCGATGCGCTGCCTGGTCACGGTGCCGAACGCGCCGTAGGCGTTGACCAGCTGCCACCGGTTGAAGCTGGCATTCATCAGCTGCCGGCGGGAGAAGAGGTTCCGCAGCGGCCAGTAGCTCAGGGCCAGCAGCAGGGCGGATGCTGCCAGGGTGATGGCCAGCCACCACAGCGGGGTCTCCTGCCGGCCTCCCGTGGCGGCGTCCCAGTCTGCCGGGATTGCCGGTATGACGGCGTGCGCCACGGGATCGCTGACGGCTGCAAACGCCAGCACGATTGCCATCCAGTTCAGCCAGGCGAAGTTGCCGCTGGCCACCAGCCACAGCTGGGTCACGACGACGACCCCCGCCGCCACGCCGGCCACCGGCTGCGGGGCGAACAGCAGGAACGGCACCACCAGCTGGGCGATGTGGTTGCCCACCACTTCGATACGGTGCAGCGGCTTGGGCAGGAGATGGGCCTGCCGGCTCAATGGCCCGGGCATGGGCTGGGTCTCGTGGTGGTAGTACAGGGCCGTCAGGTCCCGCCATTCCCGGCCACCGCGGATCTTGATCATTCCCGCCCCGAACTCCAGCCGGAACACCAGCCACACAATCAGGATCAGGATGGTCCGGGGCGGCTCCGTCTGGTTGGAGCCCAGGAACGCCACGGTGAAGCCCGCTTCCAGGAGCAGCATTTCCCAGCCGAACCCATAGAACGTCTGGCCCACGTTCACGATCGACATGTACAGCAGCCACAGGGCCAGGAAGGCGACCATCGGGACCCACGGCGGCCCGGCCTGCGGTATCCCCGCCACGAGCAGCGCCGACACCACCAGCCCGCCGGCACAGACACCGCGAAGCAGCCTGTCCGAGTACCGCCAGCGGAACAGCGTTGGCCGGCGCAGGCGGGTGAATGCCGCCAGGAACTCCGGCACCGGGAGGAGGCCGCGCTCGCCGAGCAGGGCGGGAAACTGGTTCAGCGTGGAGAGGAAGGCAACGAAATACAATGCGGCGACACCCCGCTGCAGCACCTGCCGGGCAAATTCGTACTCCGGCGCATCAAACCACGTGAGCCAGTCCACGCAATCCACGTTACGCCCGGCCGTCCGCGGGTCAAGGCGATTAAGGCCCGTCTGAAGGCCAGGGGCGCAGGCAGGCCGGGAAGGGTGCGGGATACTTAAGCAATGCAGCCACGCAGAGTCGTCCTCCTAGGATCCACCGGTTCCATCGGCACCCAGGCGATTGACGTCGTCGACGGCGCCCCGCACCTGTTCGAGGTGGTGGCACTCAGTGCCGGGGGCGGCAACCTGGAACTCCTGGCCCGGCAGGCTGTCCACACCGGGGCCGCGGCCGTGGGGATCGCCTCCGGAGACCCCGGACGGCTGGAAGGCCTGATCCGCGACGCCGCCGCAGCGGCAGGCCGTCCGGAATACCGCCCGGAGATCGTGGCCGGCCCCGACGCCTCCGCCCGGATCGCCGCCGTCGAGGCTGACGTGGTGCTCAACGGAATCACCGGTTCCATCGGCCTGGCACCCACCCTGGCGGCCCTTAAGTCCGGAGCCACCCTGGCCCTTGCCAACAAGGAGTCGCTGATCGTGGGCGGCAGCCTGGTCAAGGCCGCGGCAACGGACGGCCAGATCGTGCCGGTGGACTCCGAACATTCCGCGATTGCCCAATGCCTGCGTTCAGGCACCGCCGGCGAAGTGGACAAGCTCATCCTCACCGCCTCCGGCGGACCGTTCCGGGGCAGGAGCCGGGACGAGCTCCACGACGTCACCCCGCAGCAGGCACTGGCCCACCCCACCTGGGACATGGGCATGATGGTCACCACCAACTCCGCCACGCTGGTCAACAAGGGCCTGGAGGTCATCGAGGCCCACCTGTTGTTCGATATCCCGTTGGACCGGATCGACGTGGTAGTCCACCCCCAGTCCATCGTCCACTCAATGGTCCAGTTCGTCGACGGCTCCACCATCGCCCAGGCCTCGCCGCCTGACATGCGGCTGCCCATCGCCCTGGGGCTTGGCTGGCCTGCGCGCGTGCCCAAGGCCGCCAGCCCGTGCGACTGGACCCAGGCCGCTACGTGGACCTTCGAGCCGCTGGACGCCGAGGCCTTCCCCGCCGTCGGCCTTGCCAAGGACGCCGCCCGGCAGGGAAGCACCTTCCCTGCCGTGTTCAATGCGGCCAATGAAGAGGCAGTGACGGCGTTCCACGACGGCCGGATCCGGTTTACCGACATCGTCGATACCGTGGACAGTGTGCTCAGCGAACACTCAGGTTCCTCCGGGCTGACGGTGGATTCAGTGCTGGATGCTGAAAGCTGGGCACGTGCCCGGGCCCACGAACGTTTAGCAGTCAGAAGTCTCTAGGAAGCAGCACCACCTCCATGACCCCTGTCCTACTTTTCATCCTCGGCGTCGTCTTCGTCGCCCTGGGTATTGCCGTGTCCATCGCGCTCCACGAGGTGGGGCACCTGGTGCCGGCCAAGCTCTTCAAAGTCCGCGTGACCAAGTACATGATCGGCTTCGGGCCAACGCTGTGGTCCCGCCGGAGGGGCGAAACCGAGTACGGCGTGAAGGCCGTTCCGCTGGGCGGCTACGTCTCCATGATCGGCATGTACCCGCCGAACAAGGACGACGGCTCGGTCCGCCCCTCCAGCACGGGCATGTTCCAGACACTTGCCACCGAGGCCCGCTCCATGGCCCACGAGGAAGTGGGGCCGGGCGACGAACACCGGGTCTTCTACCGCCTGCCGGTCTGGAAAAAGTGATTGTGATGCTGGGCGGCCCGGCCATGAACATGATCCTTGGCGTGCTGCTCACCGCCGTGCTGCTGATGGGCTTCGGCATTGCCACCGCCACCACGACCATTTCGGACGTCTCCAAATGCCAGGTGGCCGCGGGCCAAACCGTCGATCCCGACTCTGCGGACTGCCGGCTGACGCCCGCCGCGGCGGCCGGGTTGAAGCCAAACGACACGATTACTTCCTTCGACGGCAAACCCGTCACCAGCTGGGAGCAGTTGACGGAGTGGATCCGCGCCTCTGCCGGCAGGGAAGTAGCCATCACCGTGCAGCGGGACGGCAATCCCGTGTCCACCACAGTGACCCCCGTCCTGTCGGCGCGGCCCGTGATGGGAAGCGACGGACGGCAGGCCACCGATGCTGCCGGCAACCTCCAGTACCAGGACGTGGGATTCCTCGGCATCGGTGCGCAAACGGCGTTGGTGGCCCAGCCGGCGTCGTCCGTCCTGCCCATGGCGGGGGAGAACATCCGCCAGGTGGCCGGCGTTGTCTTCAATCTGCCGGCCCGTGTGGTGGGAGTGGCGAAGGCAGCCTTCAGCGAAGAGCCCCGCGACCCCAACGGCCCCATCAGCGTGGTGGGCGTCGGCAGGGTGGCGGGCGAGGTGGCGGCCATGGAGGCCGTACCGCTGCAGTCCCGGGTGGCTACGCTTGTTGGCCTGCTGGCCGGACTGAACTTTGCGCTTGCCGTGTTCAACCTCATTCCGCTCCTGCCGCTCGACGGCGGCCATGTTGCCGGGGCCCTGTATGAGGGCATTCGGCGCCGGGTGGCAAAGCTCCGCGGACGGCCGGATCCCGGAGCGTTCGACATCGCCAAGCTGCTTCCCGTCACGTACGTGGTTGCAGCGCTGCTGATGGGGATGAGCGCGCTGCTGATCTACGCAGACATCGTCAAGCCCGTCAATCTCTTCGGATAGTCATTCAGTTTCGGCTGACTTCGAAAAATCAGCCAAATGCGATTGATCATATGGGATCAACCCCCTATGGTTGATGAATGTTCGTCATGACCATCGACCAACGCGGAAGCACCGGCGACCAGGACCGGGTTCCGTCCTTCCTTGCACAGGTTGGCCGCCTCGAACTCCCGGGGCCGGCGCACCCGGTGTTCGAACGTTCCGTCGGGGACGAGGTGCAGGGGGTGGTGCGGGAGGCTTCCGCCGTGGTGGAGATAGCACTGCACGCGCTCCGCGAAGGGCGCTGGTACGTGGGCATCGGCGTCGGCAGCGTTTCGCTGCCGCCGGATGCCAGTCCGCGGGAAGGGACCGGGACTGCTTTTGTTGCCGCCCGCAGGGCGGTTGAACACGCCAAAAGCGCCGGTTCCCAGGTGCCGTTGTCGGTGGTGCCCGGCATCATGGCGGGGGAGGCCGGCAGGGGCGTTCCTGCGGGGAGGGGGTCCGGGCGTGTGCCAACGCGGAAGCAGTGCTCCGGTTGCTCGGCCGGCTTGTCCAGGACCGCACGGAAGCCCAGTGGCGGGTGGTGGATGCCCTGCGCCGCCTGGGTGCTGGTGGCCAGGGCCCGGGCCCGCATGGAAGCCAGAAGCAGGTGGCCCGTGAACTTGGAATCTCGGAGCAATCGGTGAGCCGAACCGTGCTTCGGTCCGGCTGCCAGGAAGAATGGGCAGCCAGGCCGGCAGCCTCCATGCTTCTTGGTTACGCCGACTCGCAGATTACCCAGGCACTCAACGACGGCCAGGCATAGGAGTGTCCAGCATCTGAAGGAGCCGGACGGCCGGATCGAAGACAACCCCAATGAAGGAGACAGGTGACCGCACTTTGGGTGGCAGTGGCGCTGGTGGTGGCTGGCTTTGCCGGCTGGCCGGTCACTGCGCTGGTGTTCAAGCTGGCCCGGACCATCGACGACAAAGCCGATGCTGCCAAGGCCGCGGAGGAAGCCCGCAGGACGGAACAGGACCCCTCTGCCGACGTCACCGTGGACGATCCTTCCCCCATCGCCAGCCGCGGGGAACCGGGCAGGGCCACATCCCCGGACCCGGACGCGGTCACTGCTCCGGACGCGGTCACGGCCCCTGATGGGCCGGTTGATGCTGCCGGCAGGCCGGCCGGCCAGGCAGTGGACGGTGAGCTGACCGCCCCTGCCACCGGGCCGGCGTCGGGCGGGCCGGCTGCCGGACCCGCGCCGCCCAGCCAACGCATCCTGCGCGGCGGCGCCATCATCGGCGTGCTGGAGCGGCTGGGGGTGTGCCTCGCCATCCTCACCGGCCAACCCGTGGCCATCGCCTACATTGTCGCCATCAAGGGCCTGGGCAGGTTCGCCGAACTGAAGGAGACGCCGGTGGCCGCCGAGCGCTTCATCATCGGGACCCTCACCTCCATGCTCTGGGCGGCCGGGACCGCGGCCGCGGTGAAGGTCCTCTTCCTGCAGTGAAACTCCCGCACCGGCAGTGAGACTCCCGCCTGGCAGTGAAACTCCTGCCACGGCAGTGAAACTCCTGCTCCGGCGGGCCTGCTCCGGTGCGGGGCACTCTTGCTCCAGGGGGAACGGTACGGTACCAAGCCGGCCATGGCGATAGGGTAGCGGTATGACAGTTTTTGCCGTTGAGTACGTTTATGCCGCCAACTCCACCGACACCCGCAACGAGGTCCGGCCCGCACACCGGGAATGGACCGGCGGCCTGGCGCAGGACGGCGTCATCGTGGCCAGCGGCCCCTACGGTGACGGCGCGGGCGCCCTGCTGATCTTCAAGGCAACCGATGAAGGCGCCCTCAACTCGATCCTCAAGCAGGATCCTTTCGCCGCGGCCGGAGTGGTCGCCGGAACCCGCATCACCGAATGGTCTCCGGTAACCGGCATGCTGGCCGGGATCGCCGCGTAGCCGCCTTTTCACCCCTTTCAACTCAAGGAGTCCACGTGACCTCGGTCAGCCTGGGAATGCCGTCAGCACCACCGCCCGTCCTTGCCCCCCGCCGCAAGACGCGCCAGATCAAAGTCGGCTCGGTAGGCGTGGGATCTGATTTCCCCATCAGCGTGCAGTCGATGACCACCACGCCCACCACGGACATCAACGCCACGCTGCAGCAGATCGCCGAACTCACGGCGTCCGGCTGCGACATTGTCCGCGTCGCCTGCCCGTCCGCCGACGATGCCGAGGCGCTGCCCATCATCGCCCGGAAGTCCCAGATCCCGGTCATCGCGGACATCCACTTCCAGCCCAAGTACGTCTTTGCGGCCATCGAAGCAGGCTGCGCAGCCGTGCGCGTGAATCCTGGAAACATCCGCAAGTTCGATGACCAGGTCAAGGAGATTGCCGCCGCCGCCAAGGACCACGGCACCTCCATCCGCATCGGCGTCAATGCCGGGTCCCTGGAGCCGGGCATCCTCAAGAAGTACGGCAAGGCCACCCCCGAAGCACTGGTTGAATCAGCCGTCTGGGAAGCCTCCCTTTTCGAGGAGCACGGCTTCCACGACTTCAAGATTTCCGTGAAGCACAACGACCCCGTGATCATGGTGGCAGCCTACGAAATGCTCGCCGAAAAGGGTGACTGGCCCCTGCACCTTGGCGTCACGGAGGCCGGGCCGGCGTTCCAGGGCACCATCAAGTCCGCCACGGCCTTCGGCGCGCTCCTTTCCCGGGGGATCGGTGACACCATCCGCGTGTCCCTCTCCGCGCCCCCGGTGGAGGAAATCAAGGTGGGCAACCAGATCCTCCAATCGCTGAACCTGCGGCCCCGCAAGCTGGAAATCGTGTCCTGTCCTTCCTGCGGCCGTGCCCAGGTTGACGTGTACACTCTGGCTGAACAGGTCACCGCCGGGCTCGAAGGGATGGAAATTCCCCTCCGCGTGGCGGTCATGGGCTGCGTCGTGAACGGCCCCGGCGAAGCGCGCGAGGCTGACCTTGGCGTGGCTTCGGGCAACGGCAAGGGCCAGATCTTCGTTAAGGGCGAGGTCATCAAGACTGTTCCCGAGAGCGCAATTGTTGAGACACTGATCGAAGAGGCTATGCGTATCGCGGAAGAGATGGGGGAGGCCGATGGCGAAGATGCTGTCAAGGGTAGCCCCGTGGTTAGCGTCTCGTAGGGAGACTCCAGACCCTGCGGGGCTTTCTGTCCGCACGCTTGATGGCCAGGACACTCCCGCGCTGAAACTGCTGGCCCAGCAGGACCCTGTGGCCAACGTGTTCATCCTGGCCCACCTGCGGGCCACGGGGACTGCGGCGCCCACCAGCGGGGGCGCCGGTGTGATCGGGGTTTTCGACGACGGCATCCTGACGGGTGCCTGCTGGGCCGGAGCCAACCTGGTTCCGGTCCAGCTTGATCCCGCCCTGGCGCCCCTTGTAGCGGACGCCGCAAACAGTTCCGGCCGCCGGTATGCGTCTGCCTTTGGGCCGGCCCCCGCAGTGCTGGCACTCAACGCCGAGCTCGCTGTGCTGGGCCACCGTGCACACGAGGTCAGGGCTGACCAGCCGCTGATGATCATCGACGGACCGCCCCTTGTCCAGCCCAACCGCGGCCTGGACCAAGGGAACCTCGCCGACTTCGACCGCATCCTTCCCGCCTGCGCCGCCATGTTCGAGGAAGAGGTGGGGTACTCGCCCTACCTCGGCGGCAGGGAATTCTACAGCCGCCGCGTGGAGGGCCTCATCAGGCAGGGACATTCCCTGGTCCACCTCAACAACGCCCGTGAGGTGGTGTTCAAAGCCGAGCTCGGGGCAGTCACCGACGACGTCACCCAGGTCCAGGGCGTCTGGATGAATCCGATCTTCCGCGGCCGGGGGCTGAGCGCGGGCTACATGTCGGCAGTGGTGGAAAAGGCCCGGCAGATCGCCCCCGTGACCAGCCTCTACGTGAACGGCTTCAACACCCGGGCGCGGTCCACCTACGAACGTGTGGGGTTCCGCCAGGTGGGGACGTTCGCTACAGTTCTTTTCTAACCGGGCAGCGGTCCGCGTTCATTTGAATATTGGGGGAAAAATTGAAGACGTCCGTGCTGGGAACTTTCGGGGCATCGGCCCTTCTGGCCATAGCGGTTTCGGCATGTGGCGGTCCGGCCGCCCCGCAGTCAGCGGACTCTTCACCGGCCACGGTTGCAGCCCCTCAAACACCGACCGCGTCGCCAACCCCGACGCCGACGCCCACCCCGACACCAACGCCCACGCCAACAGCCACGGGTTACACCAGTGACCAGTTGGCTGCCATCGTGGGGCAGGTCCGGGATGCTGCCGACCGCAGGCTTTCCGTCCTGCCGAAGGCCGACATCGCTGCGGCGATCGAGCAAACCAAGGCCATGATCTCCTCCGTCGACGTCCAGCCGGCGGAGTGCAAGGAACTCGCTGCGGCGGGCACGGTGCCGTCCGTGGAGGATGCAACCATAACGATAGGCATGAGTACTGACACCGCCACCGGCGCGGTCACGGCCCTGTCGCTGGTGGCCGGCCTGGATAAAGGCGTCCTGGCCCAGGTTACGGACCCGTCCGAGCAGCTGGCGAAGTGCTCCTCCATGACCATGACGGTGTCAGGCATGGACGTTGCCGTCACCATTACTCCGGTAACGGGTGTCACCGGGCTGCCGGGCGCCGTCGCCTACCGCACGGACAGTGCGTTGCCAGATGGCCGCACGCAGTCCATGGTCAGGGCGCAGGTGGTCCACCGCGGCGTACTGATCGCCTCGGTGGCGTCCGGCGGCGAAAGCGAAACCGACGCGGTCCGTCGGGCAGGTGCGCTCCTGGACTCGGCTGCCGCCCTGGTCAAGTAGAACCCGGCTTCCGGGACACGTCCGTCGACCTCCTCAGGACAGGGGCCCGGTGAGGTACCGCTGGACAGCCGGCGCGACCAGCCGCACCACGTCCTCGGGGGCTGCGGACGCGAGCGGCTCCAGCCGGACCACGTAGCGCACCATCATGAGGCCCACGACCTGGGTGGCCACCAGGCTTCCGCGCAGCGCCACCTCTTCAGGCGTCCCGGGAACAGCTGCCATGATCCTGGTGATCACCCTGCGGGTCACCGTTTCCCGCAGGAGTGCCGTTTTGGCCTTGGACCCGATCGTCCCGCGAAGGAAGGCCAGCAGGCCGGCCTGCGCGGGGCTCTCCCACAGGCGGAGCACCGTGCGGACGATCAGTTCCGCCCGCTGGGCGGGGTCCGAGTCCGCCATGCCCGCCAGCACCTGTTCCGGGTCGGCCGGCAGCTCCACGCTGAGGGCAAAGAGTTCATCCTTGCCCTTGAAGAAGTGGTGGACCATCCCCGGATCCACCCCTGCGGCGCGGGCCACCTGCCGCAGGCTGGTTCCCTCGAAGCCGTGCTCGGCGAAGAGCTTCCGGGCGGTGTCGAGGATGTGCTCCCGGGACTCTGTGGCGCCGCCCCGGCGGCCCCTGCGGACCGGAAACGCATCAGGGCCCTCCGGACCGGTTGCAGGACGGGACAGCTTCACGGGGTCCGCCGCCGCAGCGTGAAGGCGGCGAGGACCAGGACACCAAAGGAGATGGCCGCCATGGTGCCCGCGTCCTGCCACAGCCGCCCGGTCGCGTCCGCGTGGGACGCCACCTCCTGGAGGGCATCCACGGAAAAAGTCAGGGGCAGCACATTGGAGATCGCTTCCAGCACATCATTCATCCGGTCCCGCGCCACGAACAGCCCACACAACAGGATCTGCGGCACCACCACCACCGGCATGAACTGGACCGCCTGGAACTCGGTCCTGGCGAACGCCGAACAGAACAGGCCAAGGGCCACCCCCAGGACGGCGTTGATCACAGCGATCAGCACAACGTAACCCGGGGCGCCCGCGATGTCGAGCCCGAAAATCCAGTACGCCACAGCCGTGGCCACCAGGGACTGCAGGGCGGCCATCAGGGAAAAGGCCACACCGTAGCCGAACAGCAGGTCGGCCTTGTGGACGGGCGTCGTCAGCAGCCGCTCCAGGGTTCCGGAGGTGCGCTCCCGAAGCATGGTGATCGAGGTGACCAGGAACATCACCACGAACGGAAAAATGGCCAGCATCATCAGGCCAACGCGGTCGAACGTGCGTGGCGCGCCTGGCGGGACTGACTCATTTTCGTAGAGGAAGTACACCGCCGTGAGCAGGAGTGCCGGGACCACCAGGATCATGGCGATGCTGCGGTGGTCATGGCGGAGCTGGCTTAGCACCCTGCGTGCCGTGGCGAGCATCATCCGGACGTCCATCACCGCACGCTCCTGCCCTGTTGCATCCCTGCCCCTTCGCCGCTCCTGCCGGCATGGCGCTTCGGCGGGATCCCGGCGTCGTAATTTTCCTGCTCCCTGATGATGGCCAGGAAGGCCTGCTCCAGGTTGGCGCTGTGCCCCTGCCTGCCCAGCTCTTCCGGTGTGAGCTGGGCCAAAAGCCGCCCCTCGCGCAACAGCAGCAGCGTTTCGCAGCGGCTTGCCTCCTCCATGACGTGGCTGGATATGAGGAGTGTTGTTCCTGACTCCGCCATGGCCCGGAAACGGTCCCAAAGGTCCGCGCGCAGCACGGGATCCAGGCCCACCGTGGGCTCATCCAGTACCAGCAGCCGTGGCTTCGCCACCAGGGCGCAGGCCAGGGATACCCGGTTGACCTGGCCGCCGGACAGGTCGGCCGTCTTGCGGCGGGCCTGGGCACCAAGTCCGACGGCGTCAATCGCCTCAGCCACGTCGGCTCTGCCTTTCCGGTGCATGGCGCCGAAATAGCGCACGTTCGCTTCGACCGTGAGGTCAGGGTAGATGCTGGGTGACTGGGTAACGTAGCCCACCTGCCGCCGCAGGGACGGGCTTCCGGCGGGCAGCCCCAGCACCTCGAGGGTTCCGGCGGCAATGCGCTGCGCTCCCACGATGGTCCGCATCAGGGTGGTCTTGCCGCTCCCGGAGGGCCCCAGCAGGCCGGTGATCCGTCCCGCCGGGATGGTGAAGTCCACACTGTGGAGCACGGCTTGCCGCCGCAGTTTGACAGAGAGCGACGCGGCCACGACCGCACCGGCCGCGCCACCGCGGTCCAACGTAGTGGATGCTGCATGGGACATTGTTGCCTCCGGGCGCGTCCGCAGGTGGCGCCGCACAACGGCTAATTCATCACCTGATGAATTAAAGCTAGGCCTGGCCCTGACAGCCGTCAACAGGTTCATAAAGTAAAAACACTTGTCAAACGTGTGCGCGATCACATAGGTTCAACCTAGCTGCGCTGGAAGTGGGGTGGGCGGTCTCACCAGTCCTCACCAGTACTTAGGCGATAACGGCGTTGGGCCACGCCCGGATGCGATGACCAGCCTCATTGGGGGGCCAGGGGCTTTGTATTGCCGGGCGTGGCCCTACTGTGTCCGGGGTCCGCAGTCCGTGCCGCTTGTTGAGTGCCGGTAGATTAGTACCCAGACGAATTGTCCGGCCCTGCTGACCCAGCACTTCCCCAGAAACGGATACCACCCGTGGTCATACGACTGTCCCAGCTTTTCCTGCGCACGCTGCGCGAAGACCCCGTCGATGCCGAGGTTGCCAGCCACAAACTCCTGGTCCGCGCCGGCTACATCCGCCGCGCGGCCCCCGGTATCTACACCTGGCTGCCGCTGGGGCTGAGCGTGCTGCGAAAGGTCGAGGAAATCATCCGTGAGGAAATGGCTGCCATCGGCGCCCAGGAAGTCCACTTCCCGGCCCTGCTGCCCCGCGAGCCGTACGAGGCCACCAACCGCTGGACCGAATACGGTGAAGGCCTGTTCCGGCTCCAGGACCGCAAGGGTGCGGACTACCTGTTGGCCCCCACCCATGAGGAGATGTTCACGCTCCTGGTCAAGGACCTGTACTCGTCGTACAAGGACCTCCCGTTGAGCCTGTACCAGATCCAGAACAAGTACCGTGACGAGGCACGCCCGCGGGCAGGGCTCCTCCGCGGCCGTGAGTTCATCATGAAGGACTCCTACTCCTTCGACGTCGACGACGCCGGCCTGGACGCCAGCTACGCAGCCCACCGGGGCGCCTACCTGAAGATCTTCGAGCGCCTGGGCCTCGAGGTGGTTCCGGTGGCAGCCACCGCCGGTGCCATGGGCGGCTCCAAGAGCGAGGAATTCCTGTTCCCCACCGAGATTGGCGAGGACACCTTCGTCCGCTCGGCCGGCGGTTATGCAGCCAACGTGGAAGCCGTCACCACCGTGGTGCCCGACGATATCGACTTCAGCAACGCCCCGGCCGCAGAGGTCCTGGACACCCCGGACACCCCCACCATCGAGACGCTGGTTGCCGCGGCGAACCAGATTGCCCCGCGCGAAGAGGCCGACGGCGGCGCCTGGACTGCGGCGGACACGCTCAAGAACGTGGTCCTCGCCGTCACGCTGCCCACCGGTGAGCGGCAGATGGTGGTCATCGGCGTCCCCGGCGACCGCGCCGTGGACCTCAAACGCGTGGAGGCCAACATTGGCGCCTTCCTGCCGATCGCGGGCGAGATCGGACTCGAGCAGGCCGGCGAGGAGGACCTCAAGAAGCAGCCGCTGATCGTCAAGGGCTACCTGGGCCCCGGACTTTCGCTGGACCAGCCGCTCCTCGGATCCGACAGTGCCACCAAGCTGCTGTACCTGGTGGACCCGCGCGTGGTCAGCGGAACAACGTGGATTACCGGCGCCAACGAGGCGGGCAAGCACGTCTTCGGCCTGGTGGCCGGACGCGACTTCGGCTGGGACGGCGTCATTGAGTGCACCGAAGTACGCGCGGGCGACCCCTCACCCGATGGCTCGGGCCCCCTGGAGACCGCCCGCGGCATTGAGATGGGCCACATCTTCCAGCTCGGCCGCAAGTACGCCGAAGCCCTGGACCTCAAAGTGCTGGACCAGAACGGCAAGCAGGTGGTGGTCACCATGGGCTCCTACGGCGTTGGCGTGACCCGCGCCGTTGCCGCTTTGGCCGAGGCCAACCACGATGACCGCGGACTCGTCTGGCCCCGCACCGTAGCCCCGGCCGACGTGCATGTGGTGGCAGTGGGTCGTGGCGAGGAGATCTTCCAGGCTGCCGAAAAGCTTTCGGCTGAGCTCGAGGACGCCGGCCTGTCCGTCATCTACGACGACCGCCCCAAGGTTTCGCCGGGCGTGAAGTTTGGCGACGCTGAGCTGGTTGGTGTGCCCACCATCCTGGCCGTGGGCCGCGGCCTGGTGGACGGCGTGGTGGAAATCAAGGACCGCCGCAGCGGGGAAGCCGAGAACATCGAGGTGGACAAGGCCGTGGACTACGTGGTTAACGCCGTTCGAAACCAGTGATTTCCGGCTTCGAATCGATCCAGCCCGCCACCATCATCCTGATCGTGGTGGCTGGATTCGCAGCCGGGTGGGTTGACGCGGTGGTGGGCGGCGGGGGGCTTATCCAGCTTCCCGCGCTGCTCCTGGTACCCGGGATCGCACCCGTCCAGGCGCTGGCCACCAACAAGATGGGCTCCATCTTCGGAACCGCCACCAGCGCCGCCACCTACTACCGGCGGGTGGGCCCGGACCTCCGGACCGCCATCCCCATGGCAGTGATAGCCCTGGCGGGCAGTTTCGGCGGGGCGAGCCTTGCCGCCACCCTGCCGGCCGGGGTATTCAAGCCCATCATCGTGGTGGCGCTGGTCGCCGTCGCGCTGTTTACCGCCCTGAAACCCGGGGTCGGTGAGCTGACGGCGCTGCGCCACGACGGCCACAAGCATTACGTCGTTGCCTGCCTCATCGGGGCAGTGATCGGCTTTTACGACGGCCTCATTGGCCCGGGGACGGGATCCTTCCTGGTCATCGCCCTGGTGTCCGCCATGGGTTACGCGTTCCTCGAGGCCAGCGCCAAGGCCAAGATCGTGAACATGGCCACCAACGCCGGCGCACTGCTGTTCTTCCTGCCGCACGGATCCATCCTGTGGGGCATCGGCCTGCTGCTCGGCGGAGCCAACATGGCCGGCGGCTACCTTGGCGCCCGCACGGCAGTGCAGCAGGGGAGCAAGTTTGTCCGCATTGTCTTCCTGGTGGTTGTTGCGGCCCTGATCATCAAGCTCGGCTACGACGTCTGGCAGGAAAACTTCGCCTGACCGGTCCCTAAAAACTGCTCCTCGTGGCGTGGACCGGCCCGGCGTAGCATGCAGGTATGGCACACGGCGATGACGGGTACACCCCGGCACTGGCGGCCGCAGCGCAGCATGCGCAGGCCTGGCTGGACAGCCTTTCCCACCGCCCCGTGGGACCCAGCCTGCACGCCTCCGAGCTCGCCGCAGTGTTTGGCGGGCCCCTGCCGCCGGCGGGCATGCCCGCCGATGAGGTAGTCAATTTCCTGGCCAACGCAGCGGGGCCGGGGCTCATGGCCATGCCCTCGGGCCGGTTCTTCGGCTGGGTTATCGGCGGGACACTGCCCGCGGCCCTGGCGTCGGACTGGCTGGTCAGCGCCTGGGACCAGAACGCCGGGCTCCGCTATGCAACCCCGGCCACCGCGGCGATTGAGGAAGCCGCCGGACAGTGGGTCCTGGAGTTGCTGGGCCTGCCTTCAACTGCCGACGTCGGATTCGTCACGGGCGCCACCATGGCAAATTTCACCGGGATGGCGGCCGCCCGCTGGCGGTTGCTCGCCGATGCGGGCTGGGACCTGGACCGGGACGGACTCTTCGGCGCACCCCGGATCCGCTGCTTCGTGGGACGGGAACGGCACGACACCGTGGACCTTGGCCTGCGCTACCTGGGCCTGGGACAGCCCACGCAGGTCCCCGCCGACGGGCAGGGCCGCCTGGTCCCCGCAGCACTGGACGCCGCCCTTGCCGCCGGCACCGGCCCCGCCCTGGTGTGCCTCCAGGCAGGCAACCTGCACTCCGGCGCCTTCGACCCCTTCACCGAGGCCATCGCCGTTGCCCGCAAACATGGCGCCTGGGTGCACGTTGATGGCGCCTTCGGGCTGTGGGCCGCGGCCGCGCCGGAACTGCGGCACCTCATGCGCGGCTGTGAGGAAGCGGACTCGTGGGGGACGGATGCCCACAAAACCCTGAATGTGCCATACGACTGCGGCATTGCCATCGTCAGGGACCCGTCGGCCCTGCGGGCCGCCATGGGCCTGCACGCCAGCTATCTCGTCCACGATGCGGAAGGCCCGGGCGACCCGTTCGAGAAGGTCCCGGAACTGTCCCGGCGGGCCCGCGGAGTGCCGGTATGGGCGGCCCTGAAAAGCCTGGGCCGGGACGGCGTGGCAGCCCAGGTGGGCGGACTGGCCTCTGCTGCCACCGCAATCGCCCAAGGCATGGCGGCTTTGGACGGCGTGGAGGTGCTCAACGACGTCGGCTACACCCAGGTGTGCCTGGCTTTTGGCGACGACGACACCACCCGCGCAGTCACAGCCCGCATCATCGAGGAGGGAAGGGTGTGGATGTCCGGCTCACGGTGGCGGGACCGCGACATCCTTCGGGTTTCGGTAAGCAACTGGCATACCTCGGACGACGAGGTGGCCATAGCCGTGGATGCTGTCCGCTCAGCCCTGGCTGCTGTTCGGAACTCCTGACGGTTTTTCGATCGTTCTTCACCGGACGGTGCGGCCCTCTCGGGGTGCGGAGTGCCCTTAGCCGCCCTGGCCGGGTTCCGGCAGCGCATGGGGATGCGGGAGGCCTTCCAAGGTGTTTCCGGCAAGGGTGCTGGCAACCCAGAGGGACCGGGCCAGGTCGCCAGGATGGCGGTGCGACGCGTACCAAAGGGCATTGTCCACCTCCCTGGCGATACCCCATTGCCGGGCTACATCGGGGTCAAGTCCGGCGGCCGTGCTGAAGTCGTTGCAGCGGCTGAGCAGCGCCGGCCCGGCCTGGACTGCCGGCAGGTCTCCAAGGCGGTTCCACAGCAGCGGCGCCACCGCGAACTCCGGCTCGCCGATCATCGGCTGGGGGTCGATCGCCGCGTAACCTGCCGGTGCCGGCGGCCCGTCCGTGCCCGGGCGCGCCAGGATGTTCAGGAAATGGAGGTCGGTGTGGACCAGCAGATCATGCGCGGACCGGCGTCCCACCGCGCCGCGCGTCTGGCACACCTCCAGGGCTGCCTCCAACAGCCACCTGGGAAACGGCCGGCCCAGCTGCTCCCAGTCCGCTGGAAGGTCGTCACTCCACTGTTCCGCCCTGGCCGCGATGTGACCGAATTCCCGCCACTCAGGGCGGTGGTCAGGGACAATCCCCAGCTGCCGCACCAGCCCGCCCCACACCTGCGCGGCGTCCTCCATCGCCAGGTCCGCCAGCGTCCTGCCGGCGTCGAGGCGTTCCAGGAGCACGGCGCAAGACCCTGCATCAGAGGCCAGCAGCGCAACTGCGCCCCGGCCGTCCCAAAGCGCAAGGGCATGCCGCTCCACCGTTGCCTCGTCGTGGGGAAAAGCGATCTTGAGCGCTGCCGGGGAGCCATCGTGCCGGCGCACCGGCACCACCAAGCCGCCGTGGCCGTTCCACGGCAGGGTCGCAGGCGGCAGGTCAACCGCCAGTTGCCACTGCTCCAAGCGGTCCCGCAGCAGGACCGGAAGGCTGACAAGCCATGCCCTTCCCTCGCTGCTGCGGGCGTAGCGGGCCGAAAGGCCGGGCGGAATGGGGACCGCCGCCGCGGAGCCGCTCACCATGGGGTTGGTCATCCCGTTGTCAGGAATCATGGGATCGGGAATCACGGCGTCAGGAATCACAGCGTCAGGCACCGCGGGGTCAGACAACACCGGAGGCCCCGAGCAGCTTGCCGATCAGGAATGTTGCAGCGAGCGCCAAGGCACCGCCCACCACCACGCGGACGGCGGCGCGTGTTTTTGAACCGCCGCCGATCCAGGCGCCAACTGCCCCCGTCAAGGCCAAAGCCAGCAGGACCGAAATAAAAGTCAGCAGGACCCGGATCTCCGGCGGCGGAAGCAGGATAGCCAGCATGGGCAGGATGGCCCCGACGGTGAACGCGATGGCGGAAGCGAAAGCCGCATGCCAGGGGCTGACGATGTCCGCCTCATCAATGTTGAGCTCGGCGGACAGGTGCGCGGCCAGCACATCGTGGGCGGTAAGCTCCCGGGCAACCTTGGCCGCTGTTTCAGGGGTGAGACCCTTGGCCTGGTAGATGGCGGTCAGCTCGGCCAGTTCCGCTTCCGGTTCTTCCGCCAGCTCGCGGCGTTCCTTCTCGATCAGGGCCCGCTGGCTGTCGCTTTGGCTGCTGACCGACACATATTCGCCCAAGGCCATCGACACTGCACCGCCCACCACTCCGGCGACGCCTGCCGTGAGGATGGATCCTATCTCGGCGGTGGCCCCGGCCACGCCCACCACAATGGCAGCGACGGAGACAATGCCGTCATTGGCGCCCAGGACGCCGGCCCTGAGCCAGTTCAGCCGGTGCGCAATATCGTTGCCGTGTGGTTCGGTCTCGAGGTGGCTGTTGAGCCCGGGGCTCGCTGCCGTCCCTCCCGGGTCGTCGGCCGGTTGGTCCGCGTTCATCCCATCAGCAAACCACCCATGCCCGCCCATCGCCACCCTGTAGGCGGCTTTCTTCGGGCACGCGACAGAACGAAGCGGGCACGCTGAGACCGCACGGGTTCAGGATGCGGTTGGCGACGTCGTGGGGCCGGCGCTGGCAGGAAGCCTGGCACCGGCAGGGAGGGCGGGCAGTTGCTCGGCGTCCAGGGCCAGGCCGGGAACAGGTCCGGGGTCTGCGCCCCACCGCATGGCCCGTCCGGCGGCAGACTGCAGCGCCGACATTGCCCACTGCCGGTCCTGGCCCTGGGATACCGCCACGACGTCGCCGTAGGCCGCCAGCGTGGCCGCCTCAAGCTTGCCCAAACCGGCGGCCGGTGCTGCCAGGAAGCCAGGATCAAGGACGTACCCGGGCTGTTGCGGCACGGGCGCGCCGCAGGCAGACAGCAGGCGTTCCTCCGCGGCCGCGGCCTGTTCCTTATGCCGGACCAGGAATTCCGACGCCTGTCCCTCCTCCGCGGGCGCCAGCCGGGGAGTGCCGCCTGGTAGCCGTAGGTGGCCTGGTGCTCCGCGGTGATGGCAGCGGCCAGTGCCTGGCGTATCCCCGCAGCAGTGCCGGGCCCGGTGGTCTCCGGGACGGTGGCCGGCGCCGAAGGCGAGGGGCAGGGCGCTGGGGTTCTCGCTGCCCCGGAAGTCTGTCCCTCAGTTACTCCCGTACCCTCCGTTCCTGACTGTCCCTGCGTTCCTGCGTGTCCCTGCGGCGCGGGCATCCCCGTTGCGGCAGCAAGACGCCCGGCCGCGAGGAGCTGTGCCGTGCCGGTGCCCGCCAGAAGCCGCGCCATGCCGCCGTCGGCCGTTTCCGCGTCCTTGACGCGCGCGGCGCCGCTGTCAGCCAGGGCCTGGACAAATTCGGCGGCAGTTGGGAGGCCGGCACTGGGAAGATCGGCACTGGGAAGATTTGCGCTGGGAAGATTGGCACTGGGGAGGCCGGAAGTGGAAGGTGGTGGGGGCGACGCCGGCGCTGACTCCGGGGCAGGGCCCAGCAGTGCCCTTGCCTGGATGGTCAGCAAGGTCACAACCGGCTCCAGCACGGTGGCGTCCGCGGCACCGGCGGAGGCGAGCTGCATTCCCGCAGTACGCAGGTCCACTGCCTTGCTGAACGCCGCCGCCCGGGCCCGCTCCGAGAAGGAAGGCTGGGCAGGTGCGGGCTTTTCCGCGGGAACCAGGGCAAAACCGAGGCTCAGGACAACCAGCGCGGCAAGGGCGAAGACGGCAAAACGGAGCGGGCGCATGCGGGGGCTGGGGCCCTGGGGGCGGTCTTTCACAACAGACCATGGTGTCACGCTGAAGGGGAACCCGGGTGCACCAATGGCCGGTAAAATAGCTACGCTAGTAAAACCACATCATCTATAGGGAGGCGGCCGGCATCGTGAGCAATGCAGAAGCCACGGCTTCACCAGACCACACCGGTACGGGAAGCGGATCCGCGCCGGCCCACAACCCCGAAGCTGCCCGGCTCCGGGCCCTCCTGGAACCCGCAGTCCAGGCCAACCGCCTGTACCTGGAGGATGTGGCCATCATCCCCGGCTCGCACCGGGTGGTCCACGTCGTGGTGGACCTGCCGCAGGAGGAAAGCGGTGGCGTCAGCCTTGACGTCATTGCGGACATCTCCAAAGTGCTCTCGGATGTACTGGACAACGATCCCAACGACGACGGCCGTCCGTACGACCTCGAAGTGTCCTCGCCCGGCGTGGGGCGCCCCCTGACGGAACCCCGCCACTGGCACCGGGCCCGCGGCCGGATGGTCAAGGTGAACGTGATCCAGGGCGACAACATCACCGGCCGCATCCAGTCCGTGGACGATGGGGGAGTCACCCTGGTCCCCGAGGTCGCCGTCAAAAAGGGCATGAAGCCCCGGCAGGGCGAACCCGTAAAACTTCCTTTCGACAGGATCCGCAACGGAAAAGTCGAGATCGAATTCAGCCACCTCCCCGAGGACGGTCTGGAACCTGAACACAATGGACCTTCTGAGGAGGCCTGATGGATATTGACATGAGCGCACTGAGACTTTTGGAGCGTGAGCGTGAAATCCCGCTGGACCTCCTGATCCCCACCATCGAGCAGGCGCTCCTGGTGGCCTACCACAAGTCACCCGGCGCCTTCGAGAAAGCGCGCGCCGAGCTGGACCGCAAGAGCGGCCACGTCACAATTTGGGCCGTGGAGATTGACGACGACGGCGCCCCCATCGGTGAATTCGAGCACACCCCGGAAGGTTTCGGCCGGATCGCCGCCAGCACTGCGCGCCAGATCATCCTGCAGCGCCTCCGCGATGTCGAGGACGATAACGTCCTGGGAGAATTCAAGGGCCGCGAAGGCGAACTGGTGTCCGGTACCATCCAGCAGGGCAACAACCCGCACATGATCCAGGTAAACCTCGGCTCCATCGAAGCCCTGCTGCCGCCGCCCGAGCAGGTTCCCGGTGAGAAGTACATCCACGGCAACCGCCTCCGCGCGTTGGTCATCGACGTGCACCGCGGGACCAAGGGTCCGTCCGTCACGCTGTCCCGGTCCCACCCGGGCCTGGTCCGCAAGCTCTTCGAACTCGAAGTACCCGAGATCGCCGACCACTCCGTGGAAATCGTTGCCCTGGCCCGCGAAGCCGGCCACCGCACCAAGATCGCCGTCAAGGCGAACACCCCGGGGATCAACGCCAAGGGTGCCTGCATCGGCGAGATGGGCTCACGCGTCCGCGCGGTCATGACCGAGTTGAACGATGAAAAGATCGACATCGTTGACTTCAGCGAGAACCCGGCCACCTTCATCGCCAGCGCACTCTCGCCGTCGCGCGTGAATTCCGTCACCATCACGGACGAAGCCACGCGCTCCGCCCGGGTTGTCGTTCCCGACTACCAGCTGTCGCTGGCCATCGGCAAGGAAGGCCAGAACGCCCGGCTGGCGGCGAAGCTGACCGGCTGGCGCATCGACATCGTCTCCGACGCCGCGGTTTCCCGCGACAAGTAACGTCCAGGCACCGGTGGCTGGCGCGACGCGGCAGCCACCCGGTTTCTGGCAGAACGGCCCAAAGGGGCTAGAATAGATAGGACCGCGCCTAACGGCCGGTAGCCGTGTGCCTTGGGCGTGCTCGTTTCCGTAACTGCGGAAGCGGTAAACCTTCGGCCAGCAGAATGAACGTCAGGACGATGACCGTGGCAGAAGTGCTTTCCACCGGAAGTCAACCTGAACGTACCTGCATCGGGTGCCGGAAGAAAGGCCCGCGGTCGCAGTTGCTCCGGCTCGTCGCCGAAGGCAGCGGGTCAACCGCTGTCCTGGTGGATGAACGACGCCGGATGTCTGGCCGGGGTGCATGGCTGCACCCCAGCCAATCGTGCCTGGCTCTGGCGATCAAGCGGCGAGCATTCGGACGTGCCCTTCCGGGCGCAACCGGAACAGCCGCCGTCGAACACTGGATCATGTCAGGTCCGAACGTTGACGCCGCCCCGGTGGCTGCAACACCAACCGTCCAACCTGAAAGCGGGTCAGAAATCTGATGGAAACCCGATGAGTTCCCAGCGATGAGTGCGTAACGATGACAACTTTGTTGCGCTCTGCAATGGGCCCCTTCGCATCAACAGCGGCTGGGGTCCGCAGTAAGAAGTAGACGGTTCGTGCCTGGCTCGGTGCGGACCGAGACAGGAGAAATGTGGCCAAGGTCCGCGTACATGAGCTCGCCAAAGAGCTCGGTATAACTTCCAAAGATGCAGTGACAAAACTGCAGGAACTGGGCGAATTCGTTCGCTCCGCCTCGTCAACCATTGAGGCCCCCGTTGTGCGGAAACTGCGCAACGCCTTCCCCGACGCCGCTGCCAAGTCAGCGGCCCCGGCCGCAGCGCCCGCCGCTGCACCCAAGGCACCTGCCCCCGTGGCAGAATCACGCCCTTCAGCACCGGCTCCCGGCCCCGCTGCGCCCAAGGCTCCGGCCCCCAAGGCACAGGCACCGGCTCCCGCTGCCCCCACCGCACCTGCACAGGCAGAAGCACCGGCTGCGCCGGCCGCCACGCCTGCCGCCCCCGCGGCTCCGTCCTCGAGTGCTCCGTCCACCGGCGCCAAGCCCGGTGCACGCCCGGCACCCAAGGCCGAAACCCCGGCTCCCTCCACCCGTCCGGGTGGATCCACGCCGGGCGGGTCCGGCCCGCGTCCCGGCGGTCCCCGTCCGGGCAACAACCCCTTCGCCACCTCGCAGGGCATGCCCCGCGGCCGCGGCGGAGACGGTGAACGCGCCCCCCGTCCGGGCAACAACCCCTTCGCCACTTCGCAGGGTATGCCCCGCCCCGGTGGCAGCCGTACCGACGGCGACCGCCCCGGTGGTCCCCGTCCCGCAGCAGGTGCAGGCGGACCTCGTCCGGGTGGGCCGCGTCCCGCAGCGGGTGCCGGTGGCCCCCGTCCTGCAGCAGGCGCAGGCGGACCCCGTCCGGGCGCTCCCCGTCCCGGCGGTCCCCGTCCTACTCCCGGCATGATGCCCAACCGCACTGAGCGTCCCGCACCCGCAGGTGCCGGCCGTCCGGGCGGCGGCGGCCGCGGTCCCGGACGCCCTGGTGGCGCTCCCGGTACCGGTGGTCCCGGTGCCGGCGGCGGTGCTCCCGCCGGCGGTGGCTTCGGCAAGGGCGGCCGCGGCCGCGGCGGCACCCAGGGTGCCTTCGGCAAGGGCGGCGCAGGCCGTGGCAAGCAGCGCAAGTCGAAGCGTGCAAAGCGCCAGGAACTTGAGCAGATGAGTGCCCCGTCGCTGGGTGGCGTGAGCGTACCCCGCGGCGACGGCAACACCGTCATCCGGCTCCGCCGTGGCTCGTCCATCACGGACTTTGCCGACAAGATCGAGGCAAACCCCGCCGCACTGGTGACGGTGCTGTTCCACCTTGGTGAAATGGCCACCGCCACCCAGTCGCTGGACGAGGACACCTTCGCCCTGCTCGGCGAGGAACTGGGCTACAAGCTCCAGGTCGTTTCCCCTGAGGACGAGGAGCGCGAGCTGCTCTCCAGCTTCGACATCGACTTTGATGCCGAACTCGAAGCCGAAGGCGACGAGGAACTGGAAGCACGTCCCCCGGTTGTCACCGTCATGGGCCACGTCGACCACGGTAAGACCCGGCTGCTCGACGCCATCCGCAAGTCCGACGTCATGGCGGGCGAGCACGGCGGCATCACCCAGCACATCGGTGCCTACCAGGTCACGCACAACCACGACGGCAACGACCGCAAGATCACGTTCATCGATACCCCGGGCCACGAGGCGTTCACCGCCATGCGTGCCCGTGGTGCGAAGGTCACCGACATCGCCATCCTGGTGGTCGCAGCGGACGACGGCGTGATGCCGCAGACCGTTGAAGCCCTCAACCACGCCCAGGCGGCCAACGTGCCGATCGTCGTGGCAGTGAACAAGATCGACAAGGAAGGCGCCAACCCGGAGAAGGTCCGCGGCCAGCTGACCGAGTACGGCCTGGTTCCCGAGGAATACGGTGGCGACACCATGTTCGTGGAGGTCTCTGCCCGCCAGAACCTCAACATCGACGAGCTGCTCGAGGCGGTCCTGCTCACCGCGGACGCTGCCCTGGACATGCGCGCCAACCCGAACAAGGACGCCCGCGGCATCGCGATCGAAGCCAACCTGGATAAGGGCCGCGGTGCTGTTGCAACCGTCCTGGTCCAGTCCGGTACCTTGCGCGTCGGCGACACCATCGTGGCAGGTACGGCCCACGGCCGCGTCCGTGCGATGTTCGACGACGACGGCAGCGCCCTGACCGAGGCCGGTCCGTCCCGCCCCGTCCAGGTGCTGGGTCTGTCCAACGTGCCGCGCGCCGGCGACACCTTCTTCGTGACTGCTGACGAGCGCACGGCCCGCCAGATCGCCGAGAAGCGTGAAGCAGCCGACCGCAACGCCGCCCTGGCCAAGCGCCGCAAGCGCATCAGCCTGGAAGACTTCGACCAGGCCGTCGCCGAAGGCAAGATCGACACCCTCAACCTCATCCTCAAGGGTGACGTGTCCGGTGCCGTGGAAGCCCTCGAAGACGCGCTGCTCAAGATCGACGTCGGCGAAGGCGTGCAGCTGCGCGTCATCCACCGCGGTGTGGGTGCCATCACCCAGAACGACGTCAACCTGGCAACGGTCGACTCCGCCGTCATCATCGGCTTCAACGTCAAGCCCGCCGAGCGGGTTGCCGAACTGGCAGACCGCGAAGGCGTGGACATGCGCTTCTACTCCGTCATCTACGCAGCAATCGATGACATCGAGGCGGCGCTCAAGGGCATGCTCAAGCCGGAATACGAAGAAGTCCAGCTCGGCACCGCCGAGGTCCGCGAAGTCTTCCGCTCCTCCAAGTTCGGAAACATCGCCGGCTCGATCGTCCGCTCGGGCATCATCCGACGCAACGCCAAGGCACGCGTCAGCCGCGACGGCAAGATCATCGGTGACAACCTCACCGTTGAGTCGCTCAAGCGCTTCAAGGACGACGCCACCGAGGTCCGCACGGACTTCGAATGTGGTATCGGCCTTGGGTCGTACAACGACATCACCCAAGGCGACATCATCGAGACCTTCGAGATGCGCGAGAAGCCGCGCGTCTAACTCTTGTTAGTCCGTGGCCGGGGCCGTTGGATTTTTCCGGCGGCCCCGCCCCTTCGCTGGGCGGCTTGGGATCTTCGATCCCGCGCCGCCCAGCTTCGGCAGCGGAAATGGCCTTCCCAACACTCGCAAGCTCGCGTCGGGACCCTCGGCTATTTCCTTAGATGCCACTCCCGGGCCGCCGGAAAAATCCAGCGGGTGCGTCATCGGCTCGCTTGGGTGCGTGGCATCCAGACCCTGGGCGCGTTGGCTGACGTTTGCGCCGCCGTCGTACGTCCCAAATTTTTCTTCTTTTAGGAGTTGTTCATGGCTGATCCGGCACGTGCTGCCAAATTGGCGCAGCGGATTAAAGTTGTTGTTGCTGAGGCCCTGGGCCGGAAGGTTAAGGATCCCCGGCTTGAGGGCATTACCGTTACCGATGCCCGCGTAACCAATGATCTGCAGCATGCCACCGTTTACTACACCGTCTTCGGGGACCAGGCTGTCCAGGCCGACGCTGCCAAGGGCCTTGAGAAGGCCAAGGGTGTGCTCCGGCAGGAGGTGGGGCGGAACATCACCGTCCGGCTGACCCCCACCCTCGAGTTCGTGGCCGACCAGATTCCGGTCAACGCCTCCAACCTGGAGGAACTGCTCCGGGAGGCCAAGAAGCGGGATGCCGAGGTTGCCGCCCTTGCCGCCAACGCCCGGCACGCCGGCGACGCGGATCCGTACAAGTCCGACGCAGTCGCCGACGTTGACATCGACGAGGACGACTTCGACGAAGAGGACCTGGACCTCAGCGACGACGAAGACCTCGACGAGGACGCCAACAAGTAGGCAGCGGACTTCCGCAAACACAGCAGCAGGACCCGGAGGCACCTCCGGGTCCTGCTGCTGTGTTTGGCTGCCGCCTATCGAAGATCAACTTCGATAACCCTGCCGGCAGGCATGGGAGCGGGAGCGTTAGGCATCGACGGATCGGGTTGCGCCGGCAGCGCATCCACGGTGGCGAAGACATCTCCGTCCTTGAACTCAACATCCGCGGGCAGGTTCACCTCCAGGAAACGCGAGCGATCCGCGTCGCAGTTGAACTTCAGGATTTCCCCGCCGAACAGCGATGCCACGTAAATGTCCCCGTTGTCGGCCACGGCCAGACCGGTAGGACTCAGGATATGGTCCGCCCAAACAGTCGTGTCACCGTTCCACGGATTCACCTTGAATATGGCACCGCGAGCACCCAGTTCCGGTCCCTCCGGGCCACCAGGCAGTGACGTGACGTACAACCAGCCGTCCGGACCGATTTCAACATCGGTGGGAACCGGTTCGAACGCGTACTTCTCGCCAACAACGCAGTCAGGAACCGTCATCGTGTGGCCTTCCATGTCAAGTGGAATCTGCAGGCCAGCGGGGACCTTGGCCGGCCTTGGCGGCAGGACCGTCAGTGTGGAAATGGCGCCCGATTTGAGATTTACCTTGAGGATCGCGTTCATGCCGGCGTCAGCCACGTAGGCGGTGCTGTCCTTGACTGCCAAGGCGTACGGGTGGGAATCCACCGTGCCCGTGTATCGGGCGGGTGGGAAGGCCGGCCAGTCTGCCAGGCACTTGTCGCTGACGTCTGGCTCGAAGCCGTAGTGCTGGTCCCCGTCGGGATTGTGCTTCCGTTCGTATTCCGCGAAGTTGGCAATAGTGTCCACATCGCCTCTGGAGTCAATGGACTTCAAGTAGCCCTGGAGCTTGGCCGGATCACCCTGCCCGGCTCCGATGCTTTCCAGGAAGTACGTGGTGCTATCGCGGATTTCCACGCCGGCGACTTCCCAACCCTTCTTGGCGGTGTAGACGTCTTCTGTCGATCCGTCGTGCTCCACACGGGTAAGGACGCCGGCGAAGTCCTGGCTGACACGGACTGATTCGCCCTTGCCAACGGCAAGGTGGAGTGGGGTGAGGAGTCCTGTACCCAGGACTTCAAAGTCCGGGTCGTGAGTGGAGGCAAACGCCGGTGATGCCTGGACCATCATGGCGGCTGCCATGCAGGCGATAAAGGTGAGTTTTCTTTTCATGGGGTACTCCGGGGTGCGAGGCCCTTGCGGGCTGGATGTGGCGCCTCCGTAGAGGCGAAATATATCCCCCGGGCGTCAGCGTAGGCTCCTACCAGCGGGTAGGCGCTGGGGGCCTGCCC
The DNA here is from genome assembly GCF_026723805.1 of Arthrobacter sp. FX8. Classification (NCBI taxonomy): domain Bacteria; kingdom Bacillati; phylum Actinomycetota; class Actinomycetes; order Micrococcales; family Micrococcaceae; genus Arthrobacter; species Arthrobacter sp. FX8. The sequence goes on from NZ_CP113505.1 coordinate 861,840, forward strand.
CCTTCCTGGCCCCCTTTCCGTCCCCCTATGGGGTGCACATGGCTAGGATCGTGCTATGACCTCCGCAGAACACGGCAACCGGGGCTTACGGCACCCTGCATTTGCCCAGTACCTTGAACAGGCCGTGGAGTTGGCCACACAAAATGTTGGTGAAGGCGGCGGCCCCTTCGGAGCTGTGGTGGTAACACCCGACGGGCGCGTGCATGCCGGCGTCAACAGGGTGACCCGGGACAACGATCCCACTGCCCACGCGGAAGTGGTGGCCATCCGGGCAGCGGCCGCGGCTGCGGCGGACTTCGACCTCACCGGCTCTGTCCTTTACGCAAGCTGCGAGCCGTGCCCCATGTGCCTGGCGTCTGCCTTGTGGGCCAGGATCGGCCACGTCTACTTCGCCGCGGACCGCCACGGCGCCGCTGCGGCAGGCTTCGACGACGCCCTCTTCTACGACTACTTCAGCGGCGCGGCCCCGGAGCTGATGCCCGTCACCAGGAGTGACATCCCGACGTCGGACGTCCCCTTCCAGGCGTGGCGCGCCTTTGACAGCAGGAAGGAATACTAGCCATGGAATCCGCCCTACTCCGCTGCCCCGCCTGCGGTAAGACCAACCGGGTGCCGGCCCAGGCCTCCGGACATCCCCGCTGCGGCAACTGCAAGGCGGACCTGCCCTGGATCGTGTCCGCGGGCGACAGCGACTTCGCCGCCGTGGCGGAGCAGTCGCCGGTTCCGGTGCTGGTGGATTTCTGGGCCGCCTGGTGCGGGCCCTGCCGCATGGTAAGCCCCGTCCTGGACCAGCTGGCCCGGGAGCGGCCCGGGAAGATCAAGCTGGTGAAGGTGGATGTGGACGCGTCTCCGGGCCTGTCGCGGCGGTTCGACGTCCAGGCCATTCCAACCCTCATGGTTCTGGTCGACGGAAAGGTCGCAGCCCGCCAGGCCGGCGCCGCACCGGCGGGCGTCCTCCGTTCCTGGCTGGACAAGGCCCTCGCCGGCGCCCGCAGCTAACAGAGCAGGCAGCTTCGCCGGCCGGCCAAGCCAGGTATCAACCCAGGACGTCAGAGCCGGCCGTCCGGAAGCCGGGACAGCCCGTCCAGCAGATCCTGCTTCCGGCCGCACAGCGCGATCCGGACCCACCCTTCGCCGATGGAGCCGAAGGCGGTCCCTGGGGCCAGCGCTACACCGGAATCCGCCAGGAAACGCCGAACCCAGGCCCGCACGTCCCCGCCGGTCACATGGGACATATCGGCCCAAAGGTAGAACGCCCCCTGCGCCGGCAGATAGCGGATCCCTTTTGCGGTGAGGACTGCCGAGGCGGCATCCCGGTTCTCCCGGTAGTGCTGGTGGGCGTGCCGGACGTAGTCCTGCGGCCCGGTCAGGGCAGCCAGCGCCGCGTACTGCGGCGCTGACGCCACGCACGACACGATGGATTCCATCACGTTGTCCATCTGCTGTTTGAGGCCGGGCGGGCAGATGAGCGCGCCGATTCGCAGACCCGTCAGGCCGTACGTCTTGGACAGTGTCAGCGAAGTGAACACGCGTGCATCCGCCGGGGTGCCGCCGTCGAACCTTGCCGGGCTGACGTGGGGAACATCGTAAGTGAACGCCTCGTAGCACTCGTCCGAAACCACCCAAATGTCATGCCGGCGGGCCAGGTCCATCAATTCCCGGACCACTTCTTCACCCAGCACTGCTCCGAGGGGGTTGGACGGGGAATTGAGCACCAGCACCCGGGTGCGGCTGGTGATGAGGGCCTCCACGTCGGCAACCTGTGGCTGGAAGCTGTGTTCGGGGCGCAGCGGATAGCCCACCGGCACGGCACCGAGCAACCGGCTGGTCATCGCAAAGGTGGGGTAGCCCGGGTTGGGGATCAGGATTTCGTCGCCGGGGGACAGCAGCAGACTCATGGCGAAATGCAGGCCCTGCTGCGCCCCGGACACCACGTAGACGCGGTCAGCACTGACGTCCACCCCTTGTTCTTCCCGGAACCTGGCAGCGAACGCTTCCCGAAGGGCGGGAATCCCGGCGTTGGGTGTGTAGTTGGTTTCATCGCGGTCCAGGCAGGCGATGCCTGCGTCCAGGACATGGCGGGGGAGCGGGAAACCCGGCTCCCCGATACTCAACACAATGGCGCCGGGAGTACGCCACGCGGCCTCGGTGATCTCGCGGATCTGGTTGACGGGCACGTCGCGGACATGGGCGGCAAGCTCAGGCATGGCAGCCATCCTAGCCGTCCCCGTCGGGCTGCCGCGGTGCGTCCGGGACCGGGGTGGTGGCGTGGGCCGGCGGGCCAACCAGCGCCGATATACTGGGAGGCGTGCTTTCTGGACTGGTGATAGTGGACAAGCCGCAGGGATGGACCAGCCATGATGTGGTTGGCCGGATGCGGCGCCTCGCAGGTACCCGGAAAGTAGGGCACGCCGGAACCCTGGATCCCATGGCCACGGGCGTCCTGGTGGTCGGCATCAACAAGGCCACGCGCCTGCTGACCTACATCGTGGGCACCTCAAAGACCTACACCGCCACCATCCGGCTGGGCCAGGCCACCGTCACGGACGACGCGGAAGGGGAGGTCACGGCCACGGCCGGCACTTCCGGTGTCACCGAGCAGGCAATTCACGACGGCGTCGCGGCACTCACAGGCGACATCGAGCAGGTGCCCAGCAGCGTCAGCGCCATCAAAGTGAACGGCGAACGCGCCTACGCGCGCGTCCGGTCCGGCGAGGATGTGAAGCTGGCCGCACGCCCTGTCACCATCCACCGGTTCGAGGTGCACGCCGTCCGGCGGGATCCGGCGGCGGATGTGATTGACCTCGACGTCACCGTTGAATGCTCCTCGGGCACATACATCCGTGCCCTGGCCCGGGACCTTGGCAATGCGCTGGGTGTTGGAGGGCATCTCACTGCCCTCCGCAGGACCCATGTGGGCCCCTATTCGCTGGACCAGGCGCGCACGCTCGAACAGCTCGCCGAAGAGCTCAACGTCCTGGAAATGTCGCAGGCTGCCCGGGCACTGATGCCCAACCGCGAACTCAGCGCCGAGGAAACCACGGAGATCTCCTTCGGGCGGCGGATCGCTGCCGGCGCGGCCCCCGGCGCTCCCGGCGCCGCCACTGTGGAGCATCCGGCCGCCGCCTTCGCTCCCGACGGCAGCCTCGTGGCCCTTCTTGCCGACGCAGGCAGTTACGCCAAGCCGGTGCTCGTCTTCGCCCCCGGCGCCGGGACGGCCGCAACCGCCGCCGCGGAGGCCTGACACGTGGACGCATATTTTTGGATCATCCTCGTGGTCGGCCTGGTGTCCACGCTGGTGTGCCTGGGTGCGGGCATCCTCAAGAAGGCGCCGAACGACGTCACCATCCTCTCCGTCGCAGCCGTGGAAGCGGCCCTGGTGGTGTACCTGGTGGGGTCCATCGTCCGCGTGATCGCCGGCGAACCGATTGCCGGGGAGGCGTGGGAGTTTTGGGGCTACATGGCCACCGCCATGCTCCTGCCGCCGGCGGCAATCTACTGGTCCATTTTGGAGCGCACCCGGTGGAGCAACTTTGTCCTGGCCGCGGTCGGCGTCACGGCACTCGTCATGGCCGCCCGAATGAACCAGATCTGGTACTGAAGTGGAAGAAGCAGCAGGAATGAACGACAAGCAAGCCCCGGCGGCTCCCGGCGAGGCACCCACCCGCAATACCCGCAATACCGGGCCAGGCCGCCTGCTGATTGCCGTGTACGGCGTTTTCGCGATCTCGGCCACGGCCCGGGCCGGATACCAGATCCTCACCAAGTTCTCCGAGGCTCCGCTGGCCTATCTGCTCTCCGCCTTCGCCGCGCTGGTGTACGTGGTGGCCACGGTGTCGCTGGCCAGAGCCGGAACCACCTGGTTCAAGGTCTCCGTTGCCGCGGTGCTGGTTGAACTCGTGGGCGTCCTGGTGGTGGGTACCCTGAGCATCCTGGACTCCGTGCAGTTCCCGCACGAGACCGTGTGGTCCCTGTTTGGCCGCGGCTATGGCTTCATTCCGCTGCTGCTGCCCATCCTGGGACTGGTGTGGCTCTACCGGCGCCGGCCTTCGGTGGCGGCTGAAGCGCGTTCCAAAGCCGCGCAGTGATGTCAAAGGCAGCACAGTGAATCCGGGTAACCTTGAAGAGTTCCGCGGCCGGCATGGTTCCGGAACGTGGCTTGCAGGCAGCTTAAGGCGAGGGTGATGGTTTACATCTGGAACGATCCGTCCGATGTCCCGGCGGATTTCGGCCCATCTGTTGTCACTTTCGGCAACTTCGACGGTGTTCACCGCGGCCACCAGCAGGTGCTGTCCCAGCTGATCCGCTCGGCCCGCCTTTCCCACGCCAAGGCTGTGGCCGTGACCTTCGACCCCCACCCGGCGGTAATCCACCGGCCCGAGGCCGCGCCCGAGCTCATCATGGGCCTGGACGACAAACTGGACGCGCTGGGCGGACTCGGACTGGACGCCATTTTGGTGATCAAGTACTCACTGGATCTGGCCAGCCTCACGGCTGAGGAATTCGTGGAGCAGTACCTGGTGGACTGCCTCCACGCCAGCCACGTGGTGATCGGCCACGACGCCCGCTTTGGACGGGGCAACTCCGGAGACCTGGACACCATGAAGGCGCTGGGCGACAAGTTCGGCTTCGATGTCCAGGTCATCAGCGAGTTCGGCGCCGAGGGCTACCCCCTGCATGACGACGACGGCACGGACCGGCGCTGCTCCTCCACCTGGGTGCGCGAAGCCTTGCAGGAAGGCGATGTTGCCACCGCCGCCTCGGTCCTGGGCCGCCCGCACAGAATGCGCGGCGAAGTGGTTCACGGGGCAGCCCGCGGCCGCGCCCTCGGTTTCCCCACGGCAAACCTTTCCTCGAACGCCACGGGGCTGATCCCCGCGGACGGCATCTATGCGGGCTGGCTGGTGGACCAGGCGGGCACGCGCTGGCCTGCTGCGATCTCAGTGGGGTCCAATCCCACGTTCGAGGGCGTGAGCCGCCAGGTGGAGGCGCACGTCATCGACAGGCCCAAGGAGGCCGTGGAGGACTTCGATCTGTACGGCCAGACAGTGATTGTTGAATTCGTGGCGCGGCTTCGCGGCATGGTGGCCTACCGTGGCCCTGAGGCACTGGTGGAACAAATGCGGCTGGATGTGGCCCAGGCCCACCAGCTCCTCAGCCACCACTGACTGCAGCATCCACCGGTTGCAAAACGTGGCTGCAACAACGGGGTGACAACAACGAAAGGCAGCACGTGTCCGTGGAAAAGAACACCCGCAAGCTGGATGAGGGGATTGTCCGCGACTTCAGCTCGCGGATGAGCTACGCCTCCTACCTGCAGCTTCCCACGCTGCTCAGCGCGCAGCAGCCGGTCAGCCAGCCCGAGCACCATGATGAACTGCTGTTCATCATCCAGCACCAGACCACGGAGCTGTGGCTGAAGCTGGTCCTGCACGAGCTGCGCAGCGCGGCCGCGTGGCTCCGCGGGGACGACCTCGGTTCCGCGCTCAAGGGCATTGCCCGGGTCAAGCACATCCAGAAGACCCTTACCGAACAATGGTCTGTCCTGGCCACCCTGACACCCACCGAGTATTCGCAGTTCCGGGGCTTCCTGGGCAACTCGTCAGGGTTCCAGTCGGCCCAGTACCGGGCGGTGGAATTCGTCCTGGGGAACAAGAACAGCAAGATGCTGCCCGTCTTCGAATCCGATCCGCAAGCCCACGCCATGCTGGCCGAACTGCTCGCCGCCCCCAGCATCTACGACGAGTTCCTGGCCTACCTCGCGCGGCAGGGCTTCGATGTGCCGGGATCGGTCCTGGACCGTGATGTGACCCGGGCCCATGAGTTCACCCCGGAACTGGTCCCGCTTTTCAAGCACATCTATAAAAACGCGGCGGACAACTGGGCTGCCTACGAGGCATGCGAGGAACTGGTGGACCTGGAGGACAACTTCCAGCTCTGGCGGTTCCGGCACCTGCGCACCGTGCAGCGGACCATCGGCATGAAGACCGGCACGGGGGGATCCAGCGGGGTGACCTTCCTGCAAAAGGCCCTTGAACTGACGTTCTTCCCGGAATTATTCGCTGTCAGGACGGAGATCGGACAATGAGCATCCATCAGGAAAACCACCTCGATGTGTCTGCCGAAGCGCTCCGCGGGCGCGCCGAAGAGCTGGACCGCCGGGACGCCCTGGCACACTACCGGGACCTTTTCATTGGCACGGACACACCGCTGTCCTACCTGGACGGCAACTCCCTGGGCCGGCCCCTGACGCGCACTGCCGACGACGTCGCCGCCTTCATCCGGGACGAGTGGGGCGGACGCCTCATCCGTGGCTGGGACGAACAGTGGCTCAGCATGCCGCAGGCCATCGGGGACCAGCTCGGACGCGCCGTCCTCGGAGCTGCTCCGGGGCAGACCATCATCGCCGATTCCACCACCGTGGTCCTCTACAAGCTGATCCGCGCGGCCCTGGCCGCCGTACAGGATCCAGACCGCAACGAGCTGGTGCTGGACACGGAAAACTTCCCCACGGACCGCTACCTGGTGGAGGGCATCGCCCTCGAGGAAGGCCTCACCCTGCGCTGGATCGAGCCCGACCCGGCCGCCGGGGTGACCCTTGACCAGGTGCGCCAGGCCACCGGGCCGAGGACCGCCGTCGTCCTCCTCAGCCAGATCGCCTACCGCTCAGGCCACCTCGCGGACCTGCCGGGGATCACCGCGGCAGTGCACGACGCCGGCGCGCTGGTGGTGTGGGACCTGTGCCATTCCGCGGGGTCGGTGGAGATCGACCTGGACGGTGCCGACGTGGACTTCGCAGCCGGCTGCACCTACAAGTACCTCAACGGGGGCCCGGGCTCGCCTGCTTTCGCCTACGTCAATGCCCGGCACCTGCCCTCGTTGAACCAGCCCATCTGGGGCTGGATGGGGCGGAAGGACGCCTTCGAGATGGCCGCCGGCTATCAACCTGCCGCCGGCATCCGGGGCTTCCTCAGCGGCACCCCCGCCATTTTCGGCATGATCGCCATGCGGGGAACCCTGGACCTCATCGAGGAAGCCACCATGGCTGCCATCCGGGAGAAGTCCCTGGCCCTGACCGCATTCGCCGTGGAGGTCTTCGATGCCTGGCTGGCCCCGCTGGGAGCCGAACTGGCGTCGCCGCGGAACCCGGGGGAGCGGGGCGGGCATATCACGGTGGACCATCCCAACTTCACCAAGGCCACCGTGGAAGCGCTCTGGGAAGGGGACGTGATCCCTGACTTCCGCTCTCCCCATGGCATCCGGGTGGGGTTGTCGCCGTTGAGCACCAGTTTTGCGGAAGTGCTCCAGGGCATGGCAGCGATCCGGGCCCGGCTGCAGGGCTGACGGCGCACTGTTTCGACAAGGTTAGGCCGCGCCCGGTAAACTGGACGATGGATCCGGCTGCAGTCCGTGGCGGCTGGTTCCTGTTGTAGTCGGCCTTCTCCGGTTATCCGGATCAGGACCAACACGGCAGACCCGGCAGTGAATTACTGACCTGGGCCCTCACGGCACATCCCAAGGAGATATTGTGGCACTTGACGCCGCTGTAAAGCAGTCCATCATCAAGGAATACGCAACTGGCGAAGGTGACACCGGTTCACCCGAGGTCCAGGTTGCTGTCCTGACCCAGCGGATCAAGGATCTGACTGAGCACATGAAGGAGCACAAGCACGACTACCACACCCAGCGCGGTCTGCTGGCCATGGTTGGTCGTCGCAAGCGCATGCTGAGCTACCTCAAGAAGACTGACATCGCCCGCTACCGTTCGCTCATCGAGCGTCTCGGCCTGCGCCGCTAGTCACACTTTGGGGCGGCCCTTTCCCTCCGGAACGGGCCGCCTTCTTCAAATAAAAACTAAACAGGAGGATCAACCGCATCACGCATTCGCGGTCCTCGGTAGTGATCCCCGGGAACGGCTTCGTTGACTGAAGCCGGCGGCCCGTGGGTCTCGATCGATGACCGGGTGCAGGGCCAGTAGACAGATGCTGGCTGGGTTGATGCGGCTGGACTTCCGTAAATAGAAACGGAGGTGACTCTCTTGGAGGGTCCCGAAATCCAGTTCTCGGAAGCAGTCATTGACAATGGCCGTTTCGGCAAGCGCGTAATCCGCTTTGAAACCGGCCGCCTCGCCAAGCAGGCAGCCGGCGCAGCAATGGTGTACATCGACGATGACACCGCCCTGCTGTCCGCAACCACCGCCGGCAAGCACCCGCGTGAAGGCTTCGACTTCTTCCCGCTCACGGTCGACGTCGAAGAGCGCATGTACGCTGCCGGCCGTATCCCGGGCTCGTTCTTCCGCCGCGAAGGCCGCCCGTCCACCGAAGCCATCCTGGCCTGCCGCCTGATGGACCGCCCGCTGCGCCCCGCCTTCATCAAGGGCCTGCGCAACGAGGTCCAGATCGTGGTCACCGTCCTGGCCATCAACCCCGATGAGCTGTACGACGTCGTTGCCATCAACGCTTCCTCGATGTCCACCCAGCTGTCCGGCCTCCCGTTCTCCGGCCCCATCGGCGGCGTCCGCGTTGCCCTGGTCAACGACGAAAACGGATCGCAGTGGGTTGCCTTCCCCAAGCACTCGCAGCTGGAAAACTCCGTGTTCAACATGGTGGTTGCCGGCCGCGTTGCCGGTGACGACGTCGCCATCATGATGGTCGAGGCCGAAGCAACCGACAACTCCTGGAACCTCATCAAGGAACAGGGCGCCACCGCCCCCACCGAAGAGGTTGTGGCCGAGGGCCTGGAGGCTGCCAAGCCGTTCATCAAGGCACTCTGCGACGCCCAGGCCGACCTCGCCGCACGCGCTGCAAAGCCCACGGTCGAGTTCCCGGTCTTCCTGGACTACGAAGACGACGCTTACGCCGCCGTCGAATCCGCTGCCGCCGAAAAGCTCGCCGCTGTCTTCCAGATCGCCGACAAGCAGGAACGCGACAACGCCTCCGACGCGCTCAAGGACGAGGTCCTCGCCGGCCTGGCAGGCCAGTTCGAAGGTCGCGAAAAGGAGCTGTCCGCTGCTTTCCGCTCCGTCACCAAGCACGTTGTGCGCCAGCGCATCCTCAAGGACCAGATCCGCATTGACGGCCGCGGCCTGACGGACATCCGCCAGCTCACCGCAGAGGTCGAGGTTCTGCCCCGTGTTCACGGTTCGGCCATCTTCGAACGCGGCGAGACCCAGATCATGGGTGTCACCACGCTGAACATGCTCAAGATGGAACAGCAGATCGACTCGCTGTCTCCCGTCACCCGCAAGCGCTACATGCACAACTACAACTTCCCGCCGTACTCCACCGGTGAGACCGGCCGCGTGGGCTCGCCCAAGCGCCGCGAAATCGGCCACGGTGCCCTGGCAGAGCGCGCCATCGTGCCCGTGCTGCCGTCCCGCGAGGAATTCCCGTACGCTATCCGCCAGGTATCCGAGGCCCTCGGCTCCAACGGCTCCACGTCGATGGGTTCCGTCTGCGCCTCCACCCTGTCCCTGCTGAACGCCGGTGTGCCCCTGAAGGCCGCCGTCGCCGGCATCGCCATGGGCCTGGTGTCCGACCAGGTTGACGGCCAGACCCGCTACGCGGCACTGACCGACATCCTCGGCGCCGAAGACGCCTTCGGTGACATGGACTTCAAGGTTGCCGGTACCGCCGAGTTCGTCACGGCCATCCAGCTGGACACCAAGCTCGACGGCATCCCCGCTTCCGTGCTCGCGGCAGCCCTGAAGCAGGCCCGCGAGGCGCGCCTGCACATCCTCGAGGTCATCAACTCGGCCATCGACACCCCGGACGAGCTCTCCGAGTTCGCACCGCGCGTCATCGCCGTCAAGATCCCCGTGGACAAGATCGGCGAGGTCATCGGCCCCAAGGGCAAGATGATCAACCAGATCCAGGAAGACACCGGCGCCGACATCTCCATCGAGGACGACGGCACGGTCTACATTGGCGCCACGAACGGTCCGTCTGCAGATGCAGCACGCTCCGCCATCAACGCCATCGCCAACCCGCAGGTCCCGGAGATCGGCGAGCGTTACCTGGGCACGGTGGTCAAGACCACCACCTTCGGTGCCTTCGTGTCGCTGACCCCGGGCAAGGACGGCCTGCTGCACATCTCCGAGCTGCGCAAGATCGCCGGCGGCAAGCGGGTGGACAACGTTGACGACGTTGTTTCCGTGGGCCAGAAGATCCAGGTGGAAATCACCAAGATCGATGACCGCGGAAAGCTGTCCCTGTCTCCGGTCGTGGCTGAAGAGGAAGGCGCCGACGACACCGAGCGCGTTCACGCCACGGAGCCTGCTGAAGGCGCTGAGGTCTAACAGCAGGGGCTTCCCGGCATAAGCATGAATCGGCGGGACCGGTGGATGATCCACCGGTCCCGCCGCTGTTACGATGGCAGCCAGATCCGGCTGCCCGTCCTGAAAGGCATCAATGACTGTTGTACCCCTGCCGCTTGAGCAGAACCACGCCGGCGACACCCTGGTCCACGGCTCCGACGGCGGGTCCGAGGTCCGGCGTTCAGTGCTGCCAGGGGGAGTGCGGGTACTGACCGAGGCGATGCCGGGACAGCGGTCTGCCACCATCGGCTTCTGGGTGGGCGTCGGATCCCGTGACGAGGCACCCGGCCAGCACGGGTCCACCCACTTCCTTGAACACCTGCTGTTCAAGGGCACCAAGCGCCGCACGGCCTTGGAGATTGCTTCCGCGTTTGACGAGGTGGGCGGCGAATCGAACGCGGCAACGGCCAAGGAAAGCACCTGCTACTTTGCGCGGGTGCTGGACTCGGACCTTCCCATGGCCATCGACGTCATCGCTGACATGATCACCGGCGCCGTGCTGGATCCTGACGAGATGGAGCAGGAACGGGACGTCATCCTGGAAGAAATTGCCATGGACAGTGATGACCCCACTGATGTGGCGCACGAGCACTTCGTCGCCGCGGTCCTCGGCAGCCATCCGCTGGGACGGCCCATCGGCGGCACTCCCGCCGCCATCAAGGCCGTAGCCCGCGATTCCGTGTGGGAGCACTACCGCAGGTACTACAAGCCTGAAGAGCTGGTCATTACCGCCGCCGGCGGCCTGGACCACGACGTCGTATGCGGACTCGTGGTGGATGCCCTCCAGACCGCGGGCTGGTCGCTTAAGCCGGACGCCGCGCCGGTGCAGCGGCGTTCCACCGAACGTGCCCTGATCACGGGAACGGCGGGCCTGCATGTGGTCAAGCGGGCCGTGGAGCAGGCGAACATCATCATGGGCTGCCCCACGATCGTTGCCACCGATGAACGCCGCTACGTCATGAGTGTCCTGAACGCGGTCCTGGGCGGCGGCATGTCCTCGCGGCTGTTCCAGGAAGTCCGTGAGAAGCGCGGGCTGGTGTACTCCACTTACTCCTTTGCCTCGTCCTACGCCGACGCCGGCTACTTTGGGATGTACGCGGGCTGCACGCCGTCCAAGGTCCGGCAGGTGCTGGACCTGCTGGCTGTGGAGCTCGACAAGCTCGCGGAACACGGGATTTCAGACGACGAACTGCGCAAGGCCGTGGGACAACTGGGCGGCGGAATCGTCCTGGCACTGGAGGACACCGGCTCCCGGATGTCCCGGCTGGGCCGCGCCGAACTGGTGTCCGGCGAGTACCAGGACATTGACGAAACACTGCGGCTGATCAAAGCCGTCACCACGGAACAGGTCCAGGAGCTTGCCGCCGAACTCGCCGCCGCGCCCCGGACCGTCACCGTGGTTGGCCCGTTCGACGAGACCGAAACCTTCGGCCTGTAACACCCCGCGCCGCGGAGATGCCGCGAAGACGCTGGCGGCCCGGCTCTGCAGAGTCCATCCTGAGTGGGGAGTGATTCTTCGGCAGGGGAAGGCGGAACGGTGAACGGGCCAGGAGCGGAGCACGGACATCCGGCGTTAACGAACCTGCTGGGTCACTGGCAGGGCTACACACACGTGGCTGCCGGTCCCTGGGGGCCGGAACACCGCGTGAGCGCCCAGGTGTCCTACACGCAGGTTGCCGGGGGCCTCGGCGTGGTGCAGAGCTACCGGCACATTGAACCGGACGGCAGCCACTTCGAAGGCCACGGCATCTTCACGATCGATCCGGTCCACAACGACGTGCTGTGGTACTACGTTGACAGCACCGGCGTGCCGCCCGGCAACGCCGCCCGCTGCACCTGGCGCGACGGCGTCCTCCGTGTTGAACGCCGCAATGCCGGAGGCTGGACGCGCCACTCCATCGAGGTGGCGAACGGTGTCCTGACACACGTCACCGAATTGCGTTCGCCCGGGCGGGACGACGGCGGCGACGCCCCGGAGGCCGGTGTGGACGGCGAGGCTTTGTCCTACAGGCCATTCATGCGCTCGGAATTCCACCGCGCCTGAGGCATGGCTAGGACGCCGCCTCGATAATGCGCGTTTTCGGCGCACCGGCGAGGGCAGGGGCGTTGGCGGGCGAACGCCATACCTGTGTTCGAAGGTTCGTGAGCAGCTGCTCTGCCTGGGCCAGGTCCGCGAAGTCGAGTTCCACAACAATGTATTGCGGTTCGCCCACGGGCCGGCCTATCCGGTGCGCGAGAACCCCTGACGCGGACCGGCCCACCGGATCCCGGTCGAATGCCGCCTTCCACGTGCTGAAATCGGTGATGCTGTGTTCGATCTGCAGGGTGAACATCCCAGTCTCCTTACTCGTCCCGCCAGGTTGGAGGACGCTCCACGCTGCTAAAGCTAGACGGTCCGGGCTGCGGCGGGTATCCCAGAATTCTGGGTGGCAGCGCCTCCGGGTTGCCCGGGATGGCCGGAGCATACTTGGAACATGACCAAGGGCTGGGCTGGAAACCGGAGCCAGGAGCGCATCCGACTCCTGGCAGGCTCGGACCTGGATCACCAAGCTCTCCGGACAGCGATTCTGGCAGAAGTGGCCACCATGGTGCCTTTCGATGCATTCGTTTGGCCGCTGTGTGATCCCGTCACGACGGTAGGGATGGCGCCGAGGGCCAGGATTCCCTGCCCTCAGGAATTGCCCACACTTATCCGCCTCAAGTACCTCTCCGGGGCCGGCCGCTGGACCGAGCTGATGCATTCGCCGGTGCCGGCGGCATCCCTCCTGAAGGCAACGCAGGGAGAGCCCTCCCGCAGCCCGGTGTGGAGTGGCGTGTTGCAACGCTATGGGGTCCGCGATGTACTGTCCGTCGTGTTTGCCGACAAGTATGGGTGCTGGGCCTGGCTCGATTTGTGGCGGACGGGCGATTCGGTCCCCTTCACGGATGAGGAAACTGCGTACCTGGGCGAGCCCGCAGCGGCAGTGACCGCCGGCCTGCGGAGGTCCGTGGCCAGGCAGTTTCGGACTCGACTGGAACCGGAACCTGGCCCGGACCCGGCCGCCGGGACAGGAGCCGGGCAGCCCGGATTGCCGGAGCAGGCTGTCCTCACCCTGGACGACGATCTGGCGATAGCTGGCCGAACGGCGTCCGTGGACGACTGGCTGCAGCTGCTTCAGCCTGGTCCGGTCCCTCACGATCATGTGCCTGCTGAGGTGTTGAACGTTGCTGCCCAGCTGGCGGCAAGGGAAGCACTGGTGGACACCCACGCCGCGGAATGCAGGGTGTACGTCGGGGCGGGCCGCTGGGCCTCCCTGCGGGCCAACCGCATGGAGTCGGGAGTGTCCGGACCCACTCCACCGGTGGCCGTGACGATTCAGGCCAGCACGCCTGCCGCGCGGCTTGACATGTTTGCCCGGGCGTTTGGCCTGACACCCCGGCAGGGGGAACTGCTGTGGCTCACTGCAACAGGGGCCGATACGGCAGCCATGGCGGATGCCCAGGGCGTGACACCGTACACGGTCCAGGACCAATTCAAGCAACTCTTCCAGGCTTGCGGAGTCCACAGCCGGGCGTCACTGCTGGCCATTGCCCTGGGAACGGGGGCCCGGGTCTAGCGGTGGGCCGTCGTCTTCTGGAGCCACGCGTTGACGCACATGCCCCTGGGGGAGTCCTACGACAAGAGCACGTCCCAATTCCCCGCCGGGTCTGGCGGCAGGAAGAACGGCATGGCGTAGAAATCGTCCCACAAAGGATCTGTTGGCGGGAGTTGATCCGGCTCAAGCAAGTTCCCGCCAGGCGGCTCCTCGCTTGGCACCTCCAGCCACTCCGGCATGTCAGCCAGCAACTGGCACCATTGCGGCAGCCCAAACGGCAGATCGCGCCGCAATTCAGGCGGTGGTGGTTCCCGTAGCCCCGCTTCGTCCGCTTTCCGGGGTGTGCCCAACCCTCCCGGTGGGTTCAAGACTGCCGGTGGGTCTGGCGCTGCCGACGGGTTCAAGACTGCCGCTGCGGATTGCCCGGACACGGTGCTGTTCCTCCGCAGAAGCCCTGGCGGCCAGTGGGTTGGTTCGGGGTCTTGGTGTTCGGGGTTGTAGTGGCGGCCGGTGGGTGAGGTCCAGCCGGGTGGTCCGTTGTTGGTGGTGGGGTCGGGGGTCCAGGCGCGGGCGTGTTTCAAGCGGTGATGTTTGGGGCATAGCTGGGCCAGGTTCCGGATGTCTGTTCTGCCGCCGTGTTCCCAGGCTGTGAGGTGGTCGGTGTGGTTGTCGGGGGTGTGGTTGCTGCAGCCGGGGAAGGTGCATTTCCGGTCCCGCATGCGGATCCATTGTTTGATGGTTTCGGGGAGCCGGTAGCGGGTGCGTCCGATCTCCAGTGGTGCCCCGTCGCGGGGGTCGACCAGGACCCGGTAGAACGACTCCGCCCCGTCCGCGACAAGCCTCCGTGCCATCGACGCCGGGATCGGGCCCAGGCCGTCCAGCACCGCCGGCTCATCGGTGAGGCCGAGCAGCGAGAAGACCGGGACGGTGACCAGGACATCGGCCCGCGGGGTGGGAACCTTGCCAACACCACCAGTGCTCCCTGTGCCGGAAACGCTGCCTGCGCCCGTTCCCGCAGCATCACCAGTAGCCCGTGCAGCCCCACCCACAGCAGCCTCGGCCGTGGCCGTGGTGGTTCCGGCGCCGAGGAGGAGTGATGCTGCGATGTCGGGGCGGAGTTGGGTGAGGGAGCGGGGCTCGTCAGGGCCCTGCAGGCCGCGGGCGGTGGCGGTGGTGCGGTTCCAGATGGCGCAGGCGGTGTCGCCGGGGAGGTAGAGCGAGAGCCAGGCCATGCCGTCGCGGTCCGGGGTGTATTCCATCCGCCGGTCCGCGACGCCTTTGGCGTGGCGTTTTTCGAGGGTTTCGGGGTGGTGGCGTTCCCGCCAGGCGCGGACCTTGGCGCGGAACCGGGCAGGGACAAGTTCACCGGGCGCGGCGCCGCGGGCGGGGTTGGGGGCGTCGGGGTCGAAGAAGTGCGCCACCAAGGCAGCAGCCCCGTCAGGGGTGAGCCCCTCGGTTTCGTCGGCGACAATCCTGGCATGCTGCCACGACAGGTCACCGGCTGACAGGGCGCCCAGGAGCGGCGGCAGGGAACACACCCGGCGGGATTGTTCCACCAACCCGCCTGCGGCCGCGGAACTGATGCTCAGGACACCGGCGATCTCCTCCACCGTTGACATCTCCGAAAACATGCGCTCATCCACCGGGGCGTCAGGGGCAAGCAGTGCCTGCTGGAAACCGACGCACTCCACGGCATCACGAGCTTTGACCGCAGCGAGCTGAGCCTCGACCCGGGAGACTGCCTCCAGCCGTTCCAGCCGGAGCTCGTACCGCCGCTGCAGCACATCGACGTCAGCACCAACACCGGTCCCGGCGGCAAGGAAATGATCCTGACGGTCCAGCGCATCGAGGGCAGCAACAGAGGCAGAAACACCCTCCAACACCACCCCAACATCCGTGCCGATTCCCATACCCACATCATCCAGCGAGGCACCGACATTCAAAGCCACGGCAGCTTTGGCAAGGCCAGGGCGGCTGCTGCCCATTCGCCTGGACGTGCGCGAATACTTACCCGCCGGCGAACGGAGGCAGTACGTCCACCACGTCGTCCGGACCAAGGACTGCCGCCTGGTCCCGTACGGCCACCTCATTGAGCAGGAAGCTGCTGCGGGAAAGAAGCCGGGAAAGGGGCGGGGTCCCGGCAGGGGGTTCAGGGCGGTCCACGGCCAGCACGGCCTCGAGCAGGTCCGCCACGGTGGCGCCCTGGGGAAGGTGGAACTTCTCTTCCTCGAAACCTGCCGCAGCGCGTGCGGCAGCAAAATAACGTACAAGCATCCCGGTCAGCCCCCGATAGCACTCATGCTGCGGTCCGGCTGGACGAAGTCCGGAGCATCCAGTCCCACGTGGTCCATGCCGTGGGCTTTCGGTTTGATCCACATGGCGTCCTGCCACCGCTGCGCCAGATCATCATCGGTGGCGCCCGCCCGCAGCAGGCCCAGCAGGTCGAACTCCTCGCGGGAGAACAGGCAGCTCATGATCTTGCCCTCGGCGGTGATCCTGGTGCGCCGGCAGTCGGAGCAAAACGGCTCGGTGACGGAGGCGATAATTCCCACGGTTCCCAGCACCGGTCCGTCCGCGTCCGCGGAACCTGCCGCCCGCCGTCGTACTTCAAACCGCTCCGCAGGAGCGCCGTCACGTGCCCGGGGATCCGGAGTGAGGGCAAAGTCCCGGGACAACAGCCCGCGGATCTCGGCTGCCGTGATCATGTTGCGGCGCGTCCAGCCGTGGTCCGCATCGAGCGGCATCTGTTCGATGAACCGCAGTTCGTACCCGCGCTCCAAGGCCCACGCGAGCAGCTGCGGCGACTCGAGGTCATTGATGCCGCGCATCAGGACGGCGTTCAGTTTCACAGGGCCCAGGCCGGCAGCCCAGGCGGCGTCCACACCCGCCAGGACCTGGTCCAGGAACGGACGCCGGGTCAGCTTGGTGAACGTTTCCTCATGCAGGGAATCCAGCGACACATTGATGCGCGTCAGGCCGGCGTCCTTGAGGGCCGCTGCCTTCTTCGCCAGGCCAACGCCGTTGGTGGTCATGGAGATCGGCAGGTCCGGGTGGTTGGCCCGCAGTGCCGAGATGATCTGGACCAGATCGTGCCGCACCAGCGGCTCACCGCCCGTGAGGCGCAGTTCGCGCACTCCCAGCTGCTCCACGCCTACCTTGACGATCCGCACGATCTCCTCGGCGGACATGACGGCCTGCTTTGCCAGCCATTCCAGGCCCTCTGCCGGCATGCAGTAGGTGCAGCGGAGGTTGCACTTGTCCGTCAGGGACAGCCTCATGTCGGTGGCGCGGCGGCCGTAGCGGTCCGCCAGCCCGGCCGGTGCATCCGCTGGCCGGCGCGCGGGAACGCCCGGCAGCGCCGATGCTGCTTCCTCCCGCGGCTGCGGCATGCCTAGCTGGACAGTCATGAAATCAGGCTACGCCACGTTGAGCCGCCCATCACACCCGTGACCCCGCTGTGAGACGCGGGGCAGGAATCCCGGCGGCACCGGCGCCGGGGACCACCGGCAAACCTATGCTGGTGTTGTGAGGAGTTCCCAGCGCGGGCATGCGGCGTACGACGGCGGCGCCGGCCTTGGGGAGCGGGCGGACAGTCCCTTCCCACTACCGGCAGTCCCGCGCGCCGGAGGTGGTTGGGCCGCGGCTGCCGGGATAGCCGCGGCAGGCGGCGGTATTGCAGCAGGGGAGTTGGCTGCGGGGGTTCTCAGCCCCTCCCTTTCGCCGTTGACGGCCGTTGGCGGTGCCGTGATCGATGCCGTGCCTCCGGGCGTCAAGGACTGGGCGATCTCTGTCTTCGGCACGGCCGACAAGGCAGCTCTCCTGGTGGGAATGGCGTTGGTCATCGCCGCCCTGGCCGCACTGGCCGGAGCGCTCGAGCGCCGCCGCCGGTTCACTGGTGCTGCCGTGATCGGAATCTTTGGACTTGCCGGAGCGGCCGCCGTCCTGACGCGTTCCCAGATGACCCCCCTGTCCCTCGTGCCGCCGCTCCTGGCCGCGGTGGCCGCCGTCGTGCTGTTGCGGTTCCTGCTGCGCAGGCTGCAGGCATGGGATGCCGCGATTGCCGGCCAAGCGGCCTCCCACCAAGCGGCCTCCCACCAAGCAGCCTCCCACCAAGCAGCCGCAGATCATCCCGAGGACAGCCTTCCCGCTGCCCCCGGCGAGGCCACACCGGACTCCGCGGCCACCCCATCGCGCCGCGGCTTCTTCCAGGCCCTGGGCATCACCGCAGCGGCCGCTGCGGCAGGGGGAGTACTGGCGGGAATCTGGCGCGGGGCCACCATGGCTGTCAATGAGGCCAGGGCACGCATCACCCTGCCCGCAGCGGCATCGCCGGCAATACCTGTGCCCCCTGCTGCGGAAGCCGGTGTTGCCGGAATGCCGCCGCTGGTGACCCCGAACCGGGATTTCTACCGGATCGACACCGCGCTGTCCGTCCCGGCGGTCAGCCCGGATACCTGGGTCCTCAAGGTAACCGGCATGGTGGCCCGGGAAGTCCTGCTCTCCTTCGCCGACCTAATGGCGAAGCCCCTCACCGAGCGGCACATCACCATTGCCTGCGTCTCCAACGGAGTGGGCGGCGACCTGATCGGCAACGCCGGCTGGCTCGGCTGGCCGGTCCGGGAACTGCTGGCCCTGGCCGTTCCCCAGCCGGGAGCAGACATGGTCCTCTCCCGCAGTGCCGACGGCTGGACCGCCGGGACGCCCCTGAATGTCCTCACCGACAACCGGGACGCCCTGCTTGCCGTGGGCATGAACGGTGAACCGCTCCCGCTGGAGCACGGCTTCCCGGTCCGGTTGGTGGTTCCCGGCCTCTACGGCTATGTCTCGGCCACCAAATGGGTCACCGAGCTCAAGGTCACCCGGTTCGCCGATGACGCCGGATATTGGACCCCGCGCGGCTGGTCCGCGCGCGGCCCCATCAAGACCTCGTCCCGCATCGACGTCCCCCGCAGCGGCCGCCCGGTCAACGCGGGAACAGTTGTCTTCGCCGGCGTTGCCTGGGCCCAGCACACCGGCATCCGGAACGTGGAACTGCGGATCAACCGGGGACCGTGGCGGGAAGCGGAACTGGCCACGGGAATCTCCGCCGACACCTGGTACCAGTGGAAGCTGGCCATGGACCTTGCCCCGGGGCAGTACGAGGTCCAGGTCCGGGCCACCAACCTGGCGGGCGAACCCCAGGACGAAACCGCGCGGCCGCCCGCACCGGACGGCGCCACGGGATTCCACACGGTTAGAGTTGACGTGAAATCCTGACGGCCCAAACCCTGACGGCCCAAACCCTGACGGCCCAAACCCTGACGGCCCAGACCAAAGGCGTATCCATGACCAGCCACACCCCGCACGCCCTGGCAGACCACACCCCGGAAGGCCACGTCCACCATGCAGCGGAGGGTTCCCGGTCGGTCGCTGGCCATGCCGCCGCAGTCGTGGAACTCCTGCGGCCGCTCCTGTCAATGGACCGGATGGAAACCCTCCCGCTTAGCCAGGCGCTGGGCCGGGCCCTGGTGGACGATGTGGCCGCGCCACTCAGCCTTCCTCCTTTCGCCAATTCCCAGATGGACGGATACGCCGTCCGTGCCGGTGACCTTCCCGACGGCGGCGGGGACCTGCGCATCATGCCCCCGGTTCCGGCCGGGTCAAGCCCGGAGCCGCTCGAACCGGGAACCGCGGCACCCATCATGACCGGTGCCATGATCCCGGCGGGGGCCGACGCCGTCGTACCCATTGAAAAGGCGGTGCCCGATCACTTCCTGGACCCCGGAAACACAGCGGGGGACGGCAGCGGCGCCACCGTGCGGCTGCCCGGCACCGCGCCGGGAACGTTCGTGCGCTTCCCGGGCAGCGACATCGCGGCGGGGGAGCGGGCGCTGGCCTCGGGGACCTGCCTGGGGCCGGCCCAGTTGGGGCTGCTCGCTGCCTTGGGCCTCCCGGAGGTGGCGGTGTACAAGGCGGTGACCGTCCTGCTCGTCACCACGGGCGACGAAGTGGTGGAACCCGGCCTGCCGCTTCCTCCCGGCAAAATCTACGACTCCAACGGAACGCTCCTTGAGGCCGCCATGAAGCAGGCGGGACTCACAGTCCGCCGCACCGGCATCTCCACCGACACTCCGTCGGAACTGCAGGCGCTGCTGCGGACCGAAAGCCCGGGGGCTGACCTGATCGTCACCACCGGCGGGGTCAGCAAGGGGGCCTACGAGGTGGTGCGGCAGGCAATGGCGGACCAGCCGGTCCGCTTCGTGCACGTGGCCATGCAGCCGGGCGGCCCCCAGGGACTGGGAACGTTCGACGGCGTGCCGTTCCTTGGGTTTCCCGGCAATCCGGTCAGCTGCCTGGTGTCCTTCGAGATGTTCCTCCGGCCCGCTTTGTCAGCCTTGCTGGGGGCACCGGGCCGGAGGCTGCCGTTGCGCGCCCGCCTTGATCTTGGGGGCCCGGGCCGTCCGCTCACCTCTCCCGGGCACAAGCACCAGGTCCGCCGCGGCAGCCTGCAGCCGGACGGGACCGTGAAGCTGGAGGGCGGCGAGAGTTCGCACCTGATGCACGCACTCGCGGGGTCGAACGTCCTGGTTCATGTCCCTGTGGGTGTAACGGAACTCGCTGACGGCGACGAGGTGGAAGTATGGATGCTGTGAACGCAGAACATACCCCCGCACTGACGCACCTGCGCCAGGACGGCAGCGCCCAGATGGTTGATGTCTCCGCCAAGGCCGAGACCACGCGGGAGGCCACCGCCACCGCCACCGTCCGGACCACCCCCGAGGTGATGCAGCTCCTGGGCTCCGGCGGGCTCCCCAAGGGCGACGCCCTGGCCGTTGCCCGGGTGGCCGGCATCATGGCGGCCAAGAAGACGCCGGACCTGATTCCGCTGTGCCATCCGTTGCCCCTCTCGAAAGTCACCGTTGACTTCGACCTCGGCGCGGCCGCCGTCACCATCAGCTCCACCGTGAAGACCAGGGGCGTCACGGGAGTTGAAATGGAGGCCCTGACGGCTGCCTCCGTGGCAGCCCTCAGCGTTTACGACATGATCAAGGCCGTGGACAAGCATGCCGTCCTGACGGACATCAAGGTGCTGGCCAAGAGCGGCGGCAAGAGCGGAGATTGGGCACTGTGACCGACCCCAACATCCTGGACGTCTCCGAACCCCACCGCCACGGCGACGTGCAGGGGCGGAAGGCCGGCGTCGTTATCGCGTCCACCCGTGCCGCAGCGGGCATCTACGACGACGAAACCGGCCCCGTGATCACCGACTGGCTCACTGAACACGGCTTTGACGTCTTCCCGGCCATGGTGGTTCCCGACGGCGAGCCCGTGGGCGCTGCCATCCGGGCGCTCCTCACCCAGCGTCCCGCCGTCGTCATCACCAGCGGCGGAACCGGCCTCAGCCCGGACGACCGGACACCCGACGTCACCCTGCCCCTGCTGGACCGGGAAATCCCGGGCATCATGGAGGCGATAAGGCGTGCCGGCGCTGCCAAGACTCCGCTGGCGGCCCTGAGCAGGGGCTATGCGGGCGCTGCCGGGCAGACGTTCATTGTGAACCTGCCCGGGTCACCGAAGGGTGTCATGGATGGGCTGAGCGTCCTGGACCCGGTGATCGGACATCTTTGCGACCAGTTGGAAGGCGGACATGGGCACTGAAGCAGCATTCGAGGTAGTGCGGGCAGTCCTGAGCGCGGAGCCCATCTCCGTGGACCAGGCGATTGCCGCGGTGGAAAGCGACACTGCGGGTGCGGTGGTCAGCTTCAGCGGTGTAGTGCGCAACCACGACGGCGGCAAGGCCGTCGAGCGCCTCAGCTACAGTGCGCACCCCACGGCGCACCAGGTGATGGCCGACGTCGTCGCGCGCCTGGTTGCCGAGCAGGACGCCGAGGCCGGTGACGCGGCCGGGGAGACCCCCGCGGGAAAGGCAGCCCAACCCGTCAGGATCTGGGCCGCACACCGGATCGGGATGCTGGAGATCGGGGACCCGGCGCTGGTGTGCGCGGTATCCGCCGCGCACCGCGGACAGGCGTTTGCCGTCTGCTCCGAGCTGGTGGACCGGATCAAGGACCAGGTGCCCATCTGGAAGGAACAGTTCTTTTCGGACGGCACCGTGGAATGGGTCGGCGCCGGCAGCTGATGCCGCGCCGGGGCACGCCGGGCCGCGCCTCCACGCTGCCCAGGCCGGCCGGCGTTGCTCCGCAAACTGCGAGGTAACGCACGCCGTCCGGTTCCTGCCCCAACCTGTCCCGCCGGTAGGGTTAATCCCATGACCGAACAACACCCCGCCCCCAAACTGGTGGCCGTCCTTGGCGCCAGTGGACGCATGGGCGCCGAGGCCGTTAAGGCCATTGATGCCGCGCCCGACATGAAGCTCGTCGCAGCCCTGGGACGGGGTGACTCGCTGGAGCAGCTGACGGCCTCCGGTGCCCAGTACCTGGTGGACCTCACAGTCCCCGAAAGCACCGAAGCCAATGTCCGCTTCGCCGTCGAGCATGGGATCCACGCCGTGGTGGGCACCACCGGCTGGGACGCGGGACGCCTGTCCGCGCTGGATTCCCTTTTGGCGGAGCACCCGGAAACGGGCGTACTCATCGCGCCCAACTTTGCCTTGGGCTCTGTGCTGGCTTCGGCGTTCGCCGCGAAGGCGTCAAAGTACTTCGAGTCCGTGGAAATCATCGAGCTCCACCATCCGGACAAGGTGGACGCCCCTTCCGGCACCGCCGTCCGCACCGCAGAGCTCATCGCCGCTGAACGCAAGGCTGCCCAGGTGCCGCCCAGCCCGGATGCCACCACTTCAGAACGCGCGGGCGCACGCGGCTGCGACGTGGACGGCGTCCGCGTCCACAGCGTCCGGCTCCGTGGCCTCGTGGCCCACCAGGAAGTCCTGCTGGGCGGTCCCGGCGAGCAGCTGACCTTCCGCCACGATTCCTTCGACCGCGCGTCGTTCATGCCCGGCGTGCTTCTGGGCGTGCGCAACGTCGCTGCCCACCCCGGGCTGACCGTGGGCCTGGACGGTTACCTGGACCTGGGACTCTAGGCCGTGAACGGGTTCGCAGCCGGTTTCCTTAAGAACCGCACCAAGATCTGGGTGGGAGCGGTGACGCTGCTGCTGGTCTTCTACCTGGTGGTGTCCTTCCAGCGCTCGCTCCTGCTCCTTGCAGACAGTAACCTCACCGCCAAGGCCATCGGGGCCGCCTACCTGGTGCTGCCCATCGTTGGCGCGTGGGCCCTGATCCGCGAACTTATGTTTGGCGCCCGCACCGAGCAGATGGCCAAGGTCCTGGAAGCCGAAGGCGGACTGCCGGTGGACGAGCTTCCCCGCACGCCCGGTGGCCGGATTGTCCGTGCCGCAGCCGACGCGGAGTTCGAAAAGTACCGGGCCGAAGCCGAGGCCGCTCCCGATGACTGGCGTTCCTGGTTCCGGCTCAGCTGTGCCTATGACGCCGCCGGGGACCGCAAACGCGCGCGGGCTTCCATGCGCGACGCTGTGAAGCTCTTCACCACGGCATCCTAGCCCCTGCTGCCGCAGGGGTTCAGGACAGGGCCTTGAAGCCGCCGCGCCCCACCAGGCTTGCAGTATGGCCCACCCATTCCAGGGGGCCGCGCCACGACATCCGCGCAAACACGATGCCCACGGCGATGGCAGCCGCGGCATGGGCAAAGTACATTCCGTCCTCGGTCCAGCCTGCGGGCAGCGGTTTGAGGTAGAAGCTGGAGACCACCCAGACGTGGACGGTGTACAGCGTCAGCGTCATGGCGCCGGGTCCCCGCAGCGGCAGCAGCAGGTCCAGGTCCACCCATTCGGCCAGCCGCCCCAGAAGCAGGCAGGCACCGATGACGGCCGCCGCAACTGCCGAGGTATGCAGCAAATCGAGCGGCGTACCCGAATGCGGTGCGGCCGATGCCAGCCACCACCATGAACCTTCCTGGGGGAGTCCGGCCAGGTTCACCTGCAGCACGCTGCCCAGCGGGTAGCCCGGTGAGTTCAGGACCTTCTCCAGCGCTGCGCGGCCGCCCCAGTCCTCCATGGCCGCGACACCCACGCTCTTGGCCGCCACGGCCACTACCGTTCCGCCCACCAGCAGCAGCGCGGGGACCAGCGCCTTGGTCAGCACCAGGCGGCCGATGGCCAGCCCCACCAGCAGGTAGGACAGCCACTGCAGCACCGGGTAGTAGCCCGTGAGGAACAGGTCCGCGAGCAGCCGGGACGGCGTTCCGAGGTCCTCCCATGCCGGGTTGTGGCCCAGCCTCAATGGCGGCTCCGGGGCAAGGAGCCAGGGCCGCAGCAGGTAGGCCAGCACCGGGGAGCCCAGGATCCAGCCGGCGGCCCACGCACACAGGCGCTTCACGCCCAGCCCCAGGAAGGGCAGGACGCACAGGAACAGCACGGCGTAGTGGACCAGGATGATGGCCACGTTCACGTCCAGGCCGCCCAGGGTCAGTCCGACGGCGGCAATCACCAGGGCGCGCAGCCCCACCCCGCGGCGGGCCGCGGAGAGTTCGGCGCCCTCCAACGGCCTGTTTTTTCCCGTGGACAGGGCAAGCCCGACGCCCGCCAGTACTGCGAAGAGGGCGGCGGCCCGTCCCGAGAACGTGAGGCCGATCCAGGTTGGTGTGAGGCTTGGGTTCGATTCGAACGTTGGCAGCAGGTGAGTGGCCATCATGCCCAGCAAAGCCAGGCCCCGGGCCGCATCGATGCCCCTAAGACGCCCCGGTTGTTGACGGTCTGCGGTCTTCCGGGGCCGGGTGGCCGAGGTGCGGGACGTCATGACCAGATCGTCTCACATGCGTCCGTGGGCTGGCTGCCGCAGGGGGAGACGCAGAGGTGTGGGCTCTTGTATTCGAATATATGTTCGAATAGCATGGGGCCATGGAGATGCCATCATTGGGAGCCGCTTCCCCGCAGGGATTTAAGCCTGCCCCGCAGGGATTTGAGCCTGCCCCGCAGGAAAGCCAGGGTTCAGGAGTGCTGAAGGCGATGAGCCCGGGCGTGGTGGACTACCTGTTCCGCCAACTTGTCTCCGGGCGTCCGGCCGAGGACGTCCAGTGGGAACGGGAAGGTATCAGCCTGTCCGCCCAGCCGGAAGGAGCGGAGCTCGCCCGCCGACTGGCGGAAACAGACATTGACGCCCTGACGCCCACGGAGCTGTTCCACTATGTTCGGGCGGCGCAGCGGCTCGCCGCTTGGGCTGAGGACCTCCGGCAGGCCGCCGTCGGCCGCTATTGCCACGCCGGAGCGGGTGCTTCGAAGTCCGGGCGGAGCCGTATTTGACGCTTGTCACGCCCGTGGCATTGTCCTAACCAGCCGGGGACAGGGTAACGTTTTTTCCATGGCTGACTCTTCCGCGCATATCCCTGCCCTCGGTACCCTCCTGACCGCCATGGTCACGCCGTTCACCAAGGACGGCGCAGTGGACTACGACCAGGCGGCAGCGCTGGCCAGCAAGCTTGTCGACGACGGCTGTGACGGCCTGGTGGTCACCGGCACCACCGGTGAAACCTCCACGCTGACGGACGAAGAGAACCTCGGCATGTTCCGCGCCGTGAAGGAGGCCGTCGGCGGCCGGGCGGCCATCATCGCCGGCACCGGCACCAACGACACCGCGCACTCGGTCCACCTTTCCCAGCAGGCTGCTGCCCTCGGCGTCGACGGCCTCCTCCTGGTGACTCCTTACTACAACAAGCCCAGCCAGGCCGGTGTCCGCGCCCACTTCGAGACCATCGCCTCGGCCGTGGACGTACCCGTCATGCTGTACGACATTCCCGGCCGGTCCTCCATCGCCATCGAGCCAGACACCATGATCCGGCTGGCGCAGCACCCCAACATCGTGGCCGTCAAAGACGCCAAGGCCGACTTCATGGCAGCCACCCGTGTCATGGCGGAAACGGACCTCCTGTTCTACTCGGGCGATGACGGACTGACCCTTCCCTGGATGGCGCTGGGCGCCGTCGGCCTGGTGGGCGTTACCACCCACGTCGCCACCCGCCGCTTCCGCGAACTCATCGACGCCATCAACGCCAACGACCTCGGCACCGCGCGCAAGATCAACTTCGAGCTGCAGCCGGTGGTACGCGCCACCATGACCCGGGTCCAGGGCGCCGTGGCGGCCAAACAGATTCTTAAATGGCAGGGAGTCCTGCCCAACTCGATCGTCCGTTTGCCCCTCGTGGAGCCGGACGAAACCGAGATCGAAACCATCCGCGGGGATTTGGCGGAAGCGGGGCTGGTCTTCTCCTGAGGCTAAGACCGGCACCCTTCCGCCTGGAAAGTAGTGCACTATGACCCAAACTGCCCTTACCGGCCTTGTCACCCCTCCGCGCCTGCCCCAGGGCACGCTCAGGATCGTTCCGCTTGGCGGACTCGGGGAGATCGGCCGGAATATGGCCGTGTTCGAAATCGACGGCAAGCTGCTGATCGTGGACTGCGGCGTCCTCTTTCCCGAGGAAACCCAGCCCGGCGTTGACCTGATCCTGCCGGATTTCTCCTACATCGAAGACCGGCTGGACGACGTCGTGGCCGTCATCCTCACGCACGGCCACGAGGACCACATCGGCGCCGTGCCGTACCTGCTGCGCCTGCGCAACGACATTCCCCTGGTGGGATCTCAGCTGACCCTCGCGCTGATCGAGGCGAAGCTGCAGGAGCACCGCATCCGGCCCTACACGCTGACAGTGGAAGAGGGCCAGGTGGAGAAGTTCGGGCCGTTCGAATGCGAGTTCGTGGCCGTGAACCACTCCATTCCGGATGCCCTGGCGGTGTTCATCCGCACCGCGGGCGGCACTGTCCTGCATACCGGCGACTTCAAGATGGACCAGCTGCCGCTGGACGGACGCATCACCGACCTCCGGCACTTCGCCAAACTGGGTGAAGAAGGCGTGGACCTCTTCATGTCCGACTCCACCAACGCAGACGTCCCCGGATTCACCACGGCCGAGAAGGAAATCGGCCCCACGCTGGAGCGGCTTTTCGGCCAGGCCACCAAGCGCATCATCGTGGCCTCCTTCTCCTCCCACGTCCACCGCGTGCAGCAGGTGCTGGATGCAGCGGCCAAGCACAACCGCAAGGTGGCCTTCGTGGGCCGCTCCATGGTCCGCAATATGGCCATCGCCGAAAAGCTGGGCTACCTTGACGTCCCCGCCGGACTGATCGTCGACATCAAGAACATCGACAACCTTCCGGACAACCGCGTGGTGCTCATGTCCACCGGCTCCCAGGGCGAGCCCATGGCGGCCCTGTCCCGGATGGCCAACGGCGACCACCGCGTGGTGGTGGGGGACGGCGACACCGTCATCCTGGCCTCCAGCCTCATCCCGGGCAACGAGAACGCGGTGTTCCGCATCATCAACGGCCTCCTGAAGCTCGGCGCCGACGTGATCCACAAGGGCAACGCCAAGGTCCACGTCTCCGGCCACGCCGCCGCCGGCGAGCTGCTCTACTGCTACAACATCCTTGAGCCGCTCAACGCCATGCCCGTGCACGGCGAAACCCGGCACCTGATCGCCAACGGCAAGATCGCCATCGAATCCGGCGTCCCGGATGCCAGCGTGATCCTTGCTGACAACGGCACGGTCATCGACCTCCGCGACCACCAGGCAGACATCGTCGGCCAGGTCGAGGTGGGCTTCGTCTACGTGGACGGCTCCAGCGTGGGCGAGATCACCGACGCCGACCTCAAGGACCGCCGCATCCTGGGCGATGAAGGCTTCATCTCCATCATCACCGTTGTCCACCGTGCCACCGGCAAGGTGGTGTCCGGGCCCGAGATCCACGCCCGCGGCGTTGCCGAGGACGATTCGGTCTTCGACGACATCATCCCCAAGATCAACGCAGCCCTGGAGGAAGCGGTCCAGAACCACGCCGACCACACCAGCCACCAGCTCCAGCAGGTGGTACGCCGCGTCGTGGGAACCTGGGTCAACCGCAAGCTGCGCCGCAAGCCCATGATCATTCCCGTGGTGCTCGAGGCCTGACACCAGGCTGGCGTCGCGCTGGTGCACACCCGGAAGGGCCCGGTTCTTCATGGACCGGGCCCTTCGGCGCATCCGGACGGTCCCCGGGCGCGTCCGGGCAGGTCCGCACCTGGCGCCCGGCGGGTGGCCCGGCGGCCCCGATATCCCCGGAATCACAGCATGGTTCCGGTACCGTGGCTATTATGGCCACACGTACTACTTCCGCGCCCAAAGGTACCGGCAGGGGGAGCTCCGGCAGCAAAGCGGGCAGTTCCACAGGCCGCGGAACCGGCTCCACCGCCAGCAGGACAGGGCGCGGCGGCTCAACCAGCACTGCACGCACCCGCCAGCTTCCCGCCGTCGAGCACCACCAGCCCTGGCTGCTGCGCGTGGTGGGCGGAGCGTGGCTTGGAGTGGGCCACCTGGTGGGCGGGGAGTGCGCCGCATCGGCCACGACGTCAGCGACCTCCCCACGGAGGAACGCCGCGACGGTGCCGCCCTCTTCAACCTGGCCCTTGGTATTTTCATCGCCACCTTCGCATGGTGGGGACTGACGGGCTGGTTCCCGGACGCCGTCTACGCCGTGGTGAACGGCACCTTCGGCTGGATCTCCCTGCTGCTCCCGCTCATGCTGTTCGTGTGCGCCTTCCGGCTGTTCCGCCGGCCCTCGGACGGCCGGGGCAATAACCGGGTGGGCATCGGTTTCCTGATCATGACCTTCGCCGGGTGCGGGTTGGCTCATATCCTCGGCGGCCAGCCCACCGTGGCCGACGGCTTCGACGGCCTCCGCAAAGCCGGCGGGATGCTCGGCTTCCTGGCCGCCACGCCGCTGGCCGCCATCCATCCGGCTGTGCCTGTGGCCCTGTATGCCCTGCTGGCCTTTGTGTCGGTACTGATCATCACCGCCACCCCGTTCACGGCGATCCCGCGCCGCATCCGCGGCGCCTATGAACACCTCATGGGCATCGACCTGATGGACCAGGAACACCAGGACACCCACGACCGCAGCTACCTCGAACGCACGGCTGCCGCTGCGCCCAAGAAGAAGAAGCGGAAGCTTTTCGGCAAGGACCAGGAGTCCGACGCCGGCCTTGAGGGCTACGTGGGCGACGAAGCCTTCGAGCACGCCGTCATTGACGACGACGAGCCCGAACCCGAGCGGCCCGCGCCCGGAGTGCGGCGCCCCACCCAGGCGGAGATCGCCGTCGAAAAGATCAAGGCAGCCCAGGGATTGGGTGCCGGTGCCCAGGCACCTCCGGCGGAAAACGCCACCGAGGCCATCCCCCTGGTCATCCCCGGTGCCGCCGCTCCCGCCAAAGCCGCCGCCGCGCCCACCGTGCCCTCCAACCCGGTGGCCCCCGCGCCGCCGCCCGTTCCCATCCCGCAGCGGACCGAACAGCTCTCGCTCGCCGGGGACGTCACGTACACCCTCCCCGCCTCGGACTACCTGACACCCGGCTCGATCCCGAAGGAGCGCACCGAAGCCAATGACGCCGTCGTCGCTGCCCTGACGGATACCCTGCAGCAGTTCAACGTCGACGCCACCGTCACCGGCTTCAGCCGTGGTCCCACCGTCACCCGGTACGAAATCGAACTTGCTCCCGGAACCAAGGTTGAGCGCGTCACCGCGCTGTCCAAGAACATCTCCTACGCTGTGGCCTCCAGCGACGTGCGCATCCTGAGCCCCATCCCCGGCAAGTCCGCCATCGGCATCGAAATCCCCAACACCGACCGCGAGACCGTGTCACTGGGCGACGTGCTGCGCAGCCAGAATGCGCGGCGCACCGACCACCCCATGGTCATGGGTGTGGGCAAGGACGTGGAGGGAGGCTACGTGGTGGCCAACCTGGCCAAGATGCCGCACCTCCTGGTGGCCGGCGCCACCGGCGCCGGTAAGTCGTCCTTCGTGAACTCCATGATCACCTCCATCCTGATGCGGGCCACCCCCGACGAGGTGCGCATGGTCATGGTGGACCCCAAGCGCGTGGAGCTGACGGCCTACGAGGGCGTCCCGCACCTGATCACGCCCATCATCACCAACCCCAAAAAAGCCGCCGAGGCGCTGCAGTGGGTGGTCCGTGAAATGGACGCCCGCTACGACGACCTCGCAAATTACGGCTTCAAGCACATCGACGATTTCAACAAGGCGGTGCGGGCCGGAAAGGTCCAGCCGCCGGTGGACTCCAAGCGCGTCATCAGGCCCTACCCGTATCTGCTGGTGATCGTCGACGAGCTTGCCGACCTGATGATGGTGGCACCACGCGACGTGGAGGACTCGATCGTCCGCATCACCCAGCTTGCCCGTGCCGCCGGCATCCACCTGGTGCTGGCCACCCAGAGGCCGTCCGTGGACGTTGTCACCGGCCTCATCAAGGCCAACGTGCCCTCGCGCATGGCCTTCGCCACGTCCTCCGTCACCGACTCCCGCGTGGTCCTGGACCAGCCCGGCGCCGAGAAGCTCATTGGCCAGGGTGACGCGCTCTTCCTGCCCATGGGCGCCTCCAAGGCCATGCGCGTCCAGGGCGCCTGGGTTACCGAGTCGGAGATCCACAAGGTGGTGGAACACGTCAAGGGGCAACTGCAGGCTTCCTACCGTGACGACGTTGCTGCCGAGGCGCCCAAGAAGCAGATCGACGACGACATCGGGGATGACCTCGAGGTCCTGCTGCAGGCGACGGAGCTGGTGGTCACCACGCAGTTCGGCTCCACCTCCATGCTGCAGCGCAAGCTCCGCGTCGGGTTCGCCAAGGCCGGACGGCTCATGGACCTGCTCGAATCCCGCGGCGTCGTGGGACCATCCGAGGGCTCCAAGGCGCGCGATGTGCTGGTCAAACCTGATGACCTCGCCGCCGTCCTGGCCGCCATGAAGGGCCAGGAGGCGCCGGCCGCCGCCGATTCCCAGACCGCTGCCCTCAGCGACAATGCCAACGCCAACATCGCGCAGGGCGGCTACGCCGAAGACCTGGTGGCGGCGGACCTGGACCAGCGGAAGCAGAACGTCGAATATTACGACGGCTCGGATTCCGCCCCCGGCGGGTACGGCGATGACGACGACGGCTCCGAAGACGCATGGTCCCTCACCGGGCGCTAGGCCGGTAGCCTAGGAACGTGACTAGCACCGATGCAACCGCCGCCGGCCAGGGCCGTGCCGGGGTCTGGAACCTTCCCAACGTCCTGACCATGATCCGCATCGCGCTGGTCCCGTTTTTTGTGTGGTTCCTCGTGGCGGACGCGCCCGGCCTGCACAGTGTTTCCGGACCATGGCGCTGGGCGGCAGTGGCGGCCTTCGCCGTCGCCATCTACACGGACAAGCTCGACGGCGACATCGCCAGGAGCCGGAACCTGGTCACGGACTTCGGCAAGATCGCGGACCCCATCGCAGACAAGCTCCTGATCGGCTCCGCGCTGGTAATGCTCTCCTTGCTGGGTGAGCTGCCCTGGTGGGCCACGCTGGTGATCCTGGTGCGGGAATGGGGCATCACCGCCCTGCGCTTCTTCGTGATCCGGTACGGGGTCATTCCCGCCTCGCGGGGCGGCAAGCTCAAGACCGTGGTGCAGACCGCCGCGATCTTCCTCTACCTTCTGCCGTTCGGGGCATTCGCGCCCTGGATGTCCTGGGTTGCGTTTGCCGTCATGATGGCTGCCGTGGCGATCACGCTGTGGACCGGCGTCGAATACGTCATCGAGGCCCTGCGACTGCGCGCGAAGGGGAAACGGCAGGCAGGGTCTGTCACAGGGCAGGGCACAGTGACGGGGCAGGACACAGCCAGCGGGCAGGAATCAGCGACGGGCCAGGACCAGGCATGAGCAACCTCCACCGTTTGGCCGGGCAGGCCGTCCAGCAGGCGCTCGAGTCCGGGCAGACCGTCGCCACCGCCGAGTCGTTGACGGCGGGGATGGTGTCCGCTGTCCTTGCCGACACTCCCGGGGCCTCCGGCATGCTGCAGGGCGGTGTGGTCGCCTACCAGAACTCAGTGAAGGACGCGGTGCTGCACGTTCCTGCCGACCTCCTGGCCCGTGCCGGCTCCGTGGACCCCGACGTTGCCCGTGCCATGGCAGCCGGGGCACGCACGGTCCTGGGCGCCGACGTCGGGATTTCCACAACGGGGGTGGCAGGTCCCGATGCCCATGACGGCAAGCCCGTGGGGCGCGTCTACATTGGAATTGCCACAGCGGCCGGAACGGCGGCTTTCGAATACTCCTTCACCGGCAGCAGGCCCGACATCAGGGCCGCAGCCTGCGCCGCCGCCCTGGAACGGCTCCTCGAGGCACTGCCCGCCTGACGCCTGCCGGACCCCAAGTTACCGGGCGTAAAGTTGCCGGGAACAAAAGCCGGTACCGATTAGTTATTACATTGTGTCGCTTCCGGATAGTGGAGGCGCCTAGGATGAAATGACCACGACGGTTCGCCCCACGGTGAACCTGACCAATGAGGGAGCAAGGCGATACAGATGGTAAAGCAGCCCGTATCCGTTAACGGCGTTGTCCGCTGGAAGGATGTGGGCCTCGCCGAACAGGCTAAGAGCGAACAGAAGGAGCGCAAGATGGTAGTACTTCGTCACGAAATCGGTGATGTGCTGCGCGATGTCCGCCAGCGTCAGGGACGCACGCTCCGTGAAGTTTCGCACAGCGCCCGCGTCTCCCTGGGGTATCTCAGCGAAGTGGAGCGCGGCCAGAAGGAAGCCTCGTCAGAGCTTCTGTCCTCAATCTGCTCGGCACTGGATGTTCCGTTGTCAAGCATGCTCCGTGAAGTCAGCGACCGTGTGGCAGTAGCCGAAGGCGTCGCAGTTCCGGACACAGTTCCGCAGGAATTCTCCCAGCGTTACGGCCGTGACCTCGAGCGCGACCTCAACACTGAACTGAACGACGAACTCTCCACGGGCCTTCTCTCCGGCGCCCGGTAAAGCCAGCCCCACCGCAGGTGGGCTTGGAACGCAGGAAGCCCCCGGCCGCGCCGGGGGCTTCCTGCGTTGGCGCCCAATTGATGTGCCCGGCTGGTGGTACTCCTGCCGGCTGTTCGTCGCTGCGGGCTATTCCTCTTCTGCGGGGGAGCCGCCTCCGCCTTCCCTGGGGAATCCGTCACGCTCGTAGGTGGAGTTCAGCTTGGCCATGTAGCGGGCCAGCTCCTGCAGGTCCTGCACGGGCCACTCGCGCAGCCGTTCCTGGAAAACCTGGCGCCTGGCGTCCTGGACCTGGTGCATCTTCTCTTCGCCCTTGGGCGTCAGCCGGATGGACTGTGCCCGGCGGTCCAGGGGATCGGCTTCCTTGGATACCAGTCCGAGGCTCTCCAGGAAGGCAATCTGCCGGCTGACCGACGGCTTGCCCACCCCGATGTTCATGGCAAGCTCCGTCAGGCGAATGGGCCCTTCCCGGCGGATAACCGTTAACAGCCCGTACGCGGCAGGCTCCATATCCGGGTGGACTTCGCGCGAGAGCTGGTTGGAGATAGCCCTGGCCCGCCGCCAGAAGAGGCTGATCTGGTGTTCAACATTCTGCAGCGCGGTATCGGCGGCATCAGCGCCTGCGTCCGGCGGCGGCGGGAGATCCGGGGAGTTGCTCATGGCAACAATTCTAGGGTCCGCAATCATGAGAGGATTTACCGATGCGAATCAGCGAGTACTGGCGTCTGATGGATGACGAGTTCGGTGCGGGGTACTCCCGCGTGCTGAGCAGTACCCTGGTCCTGACCGGCGTCGGCGGGCGCACTGCGGACCAGGCGCTGGCTGCAGGCATCGAACCGCGCAAAGTCTGGCTGGCAGTCTGCGATGTCCAGGACGTCCCGGCCGAACGGCGGCTGGGCCGGGACATCGCCCCTCGCCGCGACTAGCAGCGCCTAACAACGGCTTCCCGGGTGGGTCCTTCGTGAGCCTGCCGCAGCCGAAGCGCCCTTGGACGGACACGCCGCAGGACCGGCACTCTTCGAATACCTGTTCGGATAACGCTATGCTTTTTCTATTGGGCTTATCCACATAGCCGTTGTCCTCAGGCCGGAATGTCAGTGGGTCCCAGTAGCGTCAGAGATGACCAATAAAACGGCCGCGAAGGCCACCATCGAGAAAGCATTAGAGGTGTCAACCATGGCGGCAGCCCCGGATCGTGCAAAAGCGCTGGAAGCAGCGCTTGCCCAGATTGACAAGCAGTTCGGCAAGGGGTCGGTCATGCGCCTGGGCGACGAAGTACGCGCCCCGATCGAAGTCATCCCCACCGGTTCCATCGCACTGGACGTCGC
This sequence comes from Arthrobacter sp. FX8, assembly GCF_026723805.1. Taxonomy (NCBI): domain Bacteria; kingdom Bacillati; phylum Actinomycetota; class Actinomycetes; order Micrococcales; family Micrococcaceae; genus Arthrobacter; species Arthrobacter sp. FX8. The sequence continues at coordinate 895,891 of NZ_CP113505.1, forward strand.
TCTGGGGATTGGCGGCCTTCCGCGGGGCCGTGTCATCGAGATCTATGGTCCTGAATCCTCGGGTAAGACCACCGTTGCCCTGCACGCCGTGGCCAATGCCCAGCGCGCCGGCGGCATCGCAGCCTTCATCGACGCAGAACACGCCCTGGACCCCGACTACGCCGCCAAGCTGGGTGTGGACACCGACGCCCTCCTCGTGTCGCAGCCGGACACAGGTGAGCAGGCGCTCGAGATCATGGACATGCTGGTCGGCTCGGGATCGCTGGACGTTGTCGTCATCGACTCCGTCGCCGCCCTGGTGCCGCGCGCCGAAATCGAAGGTGACATGGGCGACAGCCACGTCGGCCTCCAGGCACGGCTCATGAGCCAGGCCCTGCGTAAGATCACCGGACGCTTGAGCCAGACCAAGACCACCGCCATCTTCATCAACCAGCTCCGCGAAAAGATCGGTGTCTTCTTCGGCTCCCCCGAAACCACCACCGGTGGTAAGGCCCTGAAGTTCTACGCGTCGGTCCGCATCGATGTCCGGCGGATCCAGACCCTCAAGGAAGGTGCCGATTCCGTCGGTAACCGGACCAAGGCCAAGATCGTCAAGAACAAGATGGCTCCGCCCTTCAAAGTTGCTGAGTTCGACATCATCTACGGCCAGGGCATCTCCCGCGAAGGCGGGATCATCGACATGGGCGTGGAGCACGGCATCATCAAGAAGTCCGGTTCCTGGTTCACGTACGACGGCGACCAGCTGGGCCAGGGCATGGAGAACTCGCGCCGCTTCCTGCGCGACAACCCCGAGCTCGCGGCTGAACTGGAACGCCTGATCAAGGAAAAGCTCGGCGTAGGGGTCAAGCCCGCCGAGGACGAGTCCAAGGACGCGCCAAAGCTGAAAGCCGTCGACGGGTTCTAGCCCTTGACCGGACCACGTTCACGGCGGGCCCGGTCCGGCGGCCCCTCTTCAGGGCCGCCGGACGGCTTTTCCATCCCTGAGGATCCGCAGGCTGTTGACGCCGAACCGGATCCGTTCACGGTGGCGCAGGCCATCGTGTACCGCCAGCTCACGGCAGCTCCCAAGAGCAGGCTGCAGCTTGCCCGGAAACTGGCGGAACGGAATATCCCCGAACACGTCGCCGAGGCGGTGCTGGACAAGTTCCAGGAGGCGCGCCTGATCAATGACGCCGAGTTTGCCGATATGTGGGTCAGGAGCCGGTCCCAGTCCCGCAAGCTTGCCAAGGGCGCTCTCCGGCGAGAACTGGCCGAGAAGGGCATCGACCAGGAAACGGCGGCTTCTGCCCTGGAGCAGCTGACGGACGCCGACGAGGAAGCGGCGGCACGCGCACTGGTGGAGCGCAAGCTCCGGCCCGGGACGGTTTTGCCTGACCAGTCGGAACGGGACAAAGCCGTCCGGCGGCTCGCCTCCATGCTGGCCAGGAAGGGCTACCAGCCGTCCCAGGCGTTCAGGATCGTCAACGACGTCCTGGATTCCCGGCAGGATCCCGACAGCGGGATGCTCCAAAGCCGGTACCCTTAACTGGTGAGTTTGACCATTCCTTCCCCCATTCCGGCGCTGCCGCGTCCGTTGAGCCTGCTGCTGATGCGCAAGCCGGTGCTGTTCCGCAATCCGGGGCAGCGCAGCCGCGTACTTACCAGGTCCGCACGTTCGGTTGCCAGATGAACGTGCACGACTCCGAACGCATGGCCGGCATGCTGGAGGATGCGGGCTACGTACCGGCAGCCGGCGACCATGCTGACGTGGTCGTGTTCAATACCTGCGCAGTCCGGGAGAACGCGGACAACAAGCTCTACGGCAACCTCGGCATCCTGGCGCCCGTGAAGGCCGCCAACCCCGGCATGCAGATCGCCGTGGGCGGGTGCCTGGCCCAAAAGGACCGCGAAACCATCCTCAAGAAGGCACCATGGGTGGATGCTGTCTTCGGCACCCACAACGTCGGCGCCCTGCCCGCACTTTTGGACCGTGCACGGCACAACAACGAGGCCCAGCTGGAAATCCTGGAGTCCCTGGACGTCTTCCCCTCCACGCTCCCCACCAAACGCGACTCCGTCTACTCCGGCTGGGTATCCATCTCCGTTGGCTGCAACAACACGTGCACGTTCTGCATCGTGCCGGCCCTTCGCGGCAAGGAAAAGGACCGCCGGCCCGGAGACATCCTCGCCGAAATCCAGGCGCTCGTGGACGACGGCGCCATCGAAGTGACCCTCCTGGGCCAGAACGTCAACTCCTACGGTGTCGAGTTCGGCGACCGCCAGGCCTTCTCCAAACTCCTTCGCGCCTGCGGCGAAATCGAGGGCCTTGAACGCGTCCGCTTCACCAGCCCGCACCCGGCCGCCTTCACCGATGACGTCATTGATGCCATGGCCGAGACGCCCAACGTGATGCCGCAGCTGCACATGCCCCTGCAGTCCGGTTCGGACCGCATCCTCCGCGCCATGAAGCGTTCCTACCGTTCCACGAAGTTCCTGGGCATCCTGGACAAGGTCCGGGACAGGATTCCACACGCCGCCATCTCCACCGACATCATCGTCGGCTTCCCGGGCGAAACCGAAGAGGACTTCCAGGCGACGCTGGACGTGGTGGAAAAGTCGCGCTTTGCCACCGCGTTCACCTTCCAGTATTCAAAGCGCCCCGGCACGCCCGCTGCCGACCTGCCGGACCAGCTGCCGAAGGCCGTGGTCCAGGAACGCTTCGAACGCCTCACCGCCCTGCAGGACAGGATCGCCGCCGAGGAAAACCGGAAGCAGTTGGGCCGGAGGCTGGAAGTCATGGTCACCGCCCAGTCCGGACGGAAGTCGGAGGAAACCCACCGGTTGTCCGGCCGCTCCCAGGACCAGCGGCTGGTCCACTTCTCAGTCCCCGAAGGGGCCCCGGCACCCAGGCCCGGAGACCTCGTCACCGTCACCATTACGGAGGCGGCGGCCTTCCACCTGGTGGCCGATCCCACGCCGGAGGACTACAGCCTGCGCCGGTCCCGGGCGGGGGACGCCTGGGACAGGTCCCAGGCCGACTCCTGTGGTGCGCCTGCCCCCGGCTCCAGCGCAGGACCCAAGGCTGTCTCCCTTGGCATGCCCTCGCTGCCGCTGCGCACCCGCTGAAGGTGACTGCCCCGCCTGTCATCGCCGTCGTCGGTCCCACCGGCTCCGGCAAATCCGACCTGGCCGTCAACCTTGCCCTCGAACTGGACGGCGAGGTCATCAACGCTGACGCCATGCAGTTCTACCGCGGCATGGACATTGGCACTGCCAAAATCACGACGGCCGAGCGCAGGGGAGTGCCGCACCACCTCCTGGACATCCTGGACGTGACCCAGGAAGCCAGCGTCTCCGACTTCCAGCAACAGGCCCGCAGCCTCATCGGGGATATCCATGCCCGCGGCAAGCGCGCAATCCTGGCGGGCGGCTCCGGACTGTACGTGCGGGCCGCCCTGGACGTCCTGGAGTTCCCGGGGACCGACCCCAAGCTCCGTGCACGACTGGAGGCGGACCACATACGGCTGGGGACCCCGGCGCTGCTGGACAGGCTGAGGGCCCTGGACCCCGTATCCGCGGACAGGGTCTCGGACGCCCGGCGGATTATCCGCGCACTGGAAGTCCATGAACTTACCGGACGGCCCTTCAGTTCCTTCATGCCGCGCCGCGAGTACTACCAGCCTGCGGTTCAGGTGGGCCTGAGCGTGGACCGGGAGGTCCTGCGGGAGCGCTTGGCGGTACGGGTTCACCGGATGGTGGAGTCCGGCCTGCTGGAGGAGGTCCGGATGCTGGACGCGCGGGGCCTTCGGCAGGGCAAAACAGCATCCCGTGCACTGGGCTATTCACAGTTCCTGCGGATCATCGACGGCACGTCAACAGTTGAGCAGGCCGCAGAGGAAACAATCGTGGCCACCCGGCAGTTCGCCCGCCGCCAGTTGACGTGGTTCCGCGCCGACCCCCGCATCACCTGGCTGGACTGGCAGGACCCGGAGCTGACGGGTAAGGCGGCCGAGGTGTGCGTCCAGGATCCGGGCCGGTAGCCGCGGTTTCAGCACCGGCGGCATCCGCCGTTACGCTTGTGACCATGAATGCAACCCCCGCAGAAGCCACTGGGACTGCCTTGCACGCACTGAGCGGGCTCCGCTTTTCCAAGGGGCATGGCACCGGCAACGACTTCGTCCTGGTGGCCGATCCCGAGGGGGTGCACGCCATCGGCGCAGACCAGGCCGCAGCGCTCTGCGACCGGCACCGGGGAATCGGCGCCGACGGCCTGATCAGGGCTGTCCCGTCCCGTTTCCTGCCGGAAGGCCGGGAACTGCTCACCGATGCCCCGGACGCGGAATGGTTCATGGATTACCGCAATGCCGACGGCTCACTGTCTGAAATGTGCGGCAATGGCGTGCGGGTCTTCGTCCACTTCCTGCGGTCCGAGGGCCTGATCGACCTGCCCGACGGCGGATCACTCACCATCGGCACCCGCGGAGGGGTCAAGACCGTGGTCCGGACAGGGAACGGTTACGCGGTGGACATGGGCCCGTGGGAGTTCATATTCCCCGGGGAGGCCAGCGCCAAGGCGATGGATTCCCTGGTTACTGCCGACGGCCTGGAAGTTCCCCGGCCGGCCCTCTCCGTGAGCATGGGCAACCCACACACCGTAGTGGCCCTCGCGGAACTCAGCGAGCTCGAAGGCACCCGCCTCTTCACGGCTCCCAAGGTCGATCCGGTCCCCGTGAATGGGACCAATGTGGAGTTCGTCGTCCCTGCGGAGCCTCTGGTCCATGACGGCGTCGGATCCGTGACCATGCGGGTGCATGAGCGAGGCGTGGGGGAGACCCAGTCCTGCGGAACGGGGGCCTGTGCTGCCGCCGTCGCCATCCGGCACTGGGCCGGCGCGGAAGCCCCTGATGCCTGGCGGGTCAACGTTCCCGGAGGCGTGGTGGGCGTGAAGTTCTTCGCCGGCCCCGCCGGCCACGAGCACGTGGAACTCAGCGGCCCCGCCGTCATTGTGGCGAGCGGGACGCTTTCGTAACCTTCAGGATCCGGAAGGACTTGGACGTTGACTCGCGGGTCACGGTAAAGGAACTGTCCAGTTCGGCGGCCAGCCAGCGCTGGAGCGAATCCGAGCCCAGGTTCTTCTGCACCACCAGCCATGCCGTGCCGCTGTCCGCGAGGCGCGGAAGCCACAGCTTCAGCAGGGCGTGCAGTTCGTCCTTGCCAATCCGGATGGGCGGGTTGGACCAGATGGTGTCGAACCTGACGCCGGCGTCCACCTCCTGGGGTGTACTGGCGACGACGTTGGACAGCCCCAGCGCGGCCGCGTTTTCGTTGGTCAGGGCGACGCAGCGTTCGTTGACGTCCACGGCGTAGACCGTCGACCCGGGCGCCAGCAGCGCCATGGTGAGTGCGATTGGCCCCCAGCCGCATCCGATATCCAGCAGGTTCCCCTGGGGGTGCGGCGCCGGAACATCGGCGAGGAGCACTGCGGTGCCCTTGTCGATCCCGTCCGGGCTGAAGATTCCCGCGGAGGTGTGGAGCCTGCGGGTCTCGCCGGCCAGCTCCACCGTGAGTGGCTTACGGGTAAAGGGGCCGGCGGGGGACGTGCTGAAATAGTGTGCGGACTCCATAACTGGCCAGAGTAGTTCCCCTTGCAGCGTAATGGGAAACCGTGCAGAACCCCCTCTGCTACGCTTGATGGCATGTTCCTGATCTTCGAGTAGCCGGCACGGGCCACGCCCGTCCCCGCAGCCTGTCCTCCAGCGACAGCCCGTCCCGCAGCGATGCAGGTTTTTCAGCCTTCCGCTTGTGCACCGGCCAGACGCATCTGTTCTGCCCGGCCGCCGGACGATACTCGAAAGTCAGCCTCCTGCTGCACTTCCCGCTATTTTTCCGGCCTTTTTAGCCCTGCCGCTCTTCTGACGCGGCATCCCGGCCCCGGCATCGCAGCCGGCCGCGAGACAACCAGGAGAATTGCATGACCGCAGGCCGTCAGCCCAGCGCGAATACGTTCCAACTTCCAAGCAATCAGCACTATTCTGGAATTGCCGAATCTTCAAAGGAGACCATGACCAGCCAGCCCAACACCGGTTCCGATCCAGCCGCCCAGGACATGAGTCCGCAGGAAATCCAGGCTGTTATCGACCGGATCCTCGCCAAGGACGTCCCGGCCAAGACTGTCAGCACGCCCGGCGGTGAGAGCAGCGGCAATGGAAAAGCGGTGCTCGGCAAGGCGCAGGCCATTTCCCGCCTCGACGAAGAACACTCAACATACGACGGCGACCAGCAGGACCTCGAGGAACGGCGCGCGCTGCGCCGAAGGGCAGGCCTGTCCACCGAGCTCGAAGACGTCACCGAAGTTGAATACCGCCAGCTGCGCCTGGAGCGCGTGGTCCTGGCCGGGATTTGGTCCGAGGGAACGCTTGCCGACGCCGAAAACTCGCTGCGTGAGCTGGCAGCCCTCGCCGAGACCGCCGGTTCGGAGGTCCTGGATGGCATGGTGCAGCGCCGTGACAAGCCGGACCCGGGAACCTTCCTGGGGTCAGGCAAGGCGCTGGAGCTCAAGGACATCGTCATGTCCACGGGCGCGGACACGGTGGTGGTGGACGCTGAACTTGCGCCTTCCCAGCGCCGCGGACTTGAGGACATCGTCAAGGTCAAGGTCATCGACCGCACGGCGCTGATCCTTGACATCTTCGCCCAGCATGCCAAGAGCCGTGAAGGCAAAGCGCAGGTGGAGCTCGCGCAGCTCGAGTACCTGCTTCCGCGCCTCCGCGGCTGGGGTGAGTCGATGTCCCGCCAGGCCGGTGGGCAGGTGGGTGGCGCTGCCGCCGGCATGGGCTCCCGAGGTCCTGGTGAAACCAAGATCGAGTTGGACCGGCGCCGGATCCGTACCCGCATGGCCAAGCTGCGGCGTGAAATCGCCGCAATGAAGCCGGCACGCGAGACCAAGCGGGCCAACCGCCGTCGTAATGAAGTGCCCTCCGTGGCGATTGCCGGGTATACCAACGCCGGCAAGTCCTCACTGCTGAACCGGCTTACGGACGCCGGAGTCCTCGTGGAGAACGCACTGTTCGCCACCCTGGATCCCACCGTCCGCAAGGCGGAAACCGCGGACGGCCTGGGATACACCCTGGCCGACACCGTTGGATTCGTCCGCTCGCTGCCCACCCAGCTGGTGGAGGCCTTCCGTTCGACCCTCGAGGAAGTGGCGGACTCGGATCTGATCCTGCACGTGGTGGACGTGTCGCATCCGGACCCCGAAGGGCAGATCGCCGCCGTCCGGAAGGTCTTCAGCGAAGTTGATGCCCGCAAGGTGCCGGAGATCATCGTGCTGAACAAGGCTGATGCAGCTGACCCGTTCGTGGTGGAGCGCCTGAAGCAGCGCGAACCGCGGCATGTGGTGGTCTCGGCCCGGACGGGTGAGGGCATCCCGGAGCTGCTGAAGGCCATCAGCGAAGCCATTCCCCGGCCTTCGGTCAAGATGGAACTCCTCATCCCGTATGACCGCGGAGACCTGGTCAGCAAGCTCCATGAGTCCGACGCGGAAATCCTCAGCGTTGACCACGTTGAGGCAGGTACCAGGGCTGCGGTGAAGGTCCGCGAGGGCCTGGCGTCCGAACTGGAACCATTCATCGTCAATGAGTGACCCCGCCGCCGGCGAAACCGCGCAGACGGCCGGCGAGCAGTTCGTCATCGAACTGCTCGACCGCGCCGTCGCCGGCATGGGCGGACAAAGCCGCACCGGACAACACGAGATGGCCCGGCAGGTGGCCCGGGCCATCAAAACCGGCAACCACCTGCTGGTCCAGGCGGGCACGGGCACGGGCAAGTCGCTGGCCTACCTGGTGCCGCTCATCGCCCACGCCCTGGAGAGCAACAAGCCCGCTCTGGTGTCCACGGCCACGCTGGCCCTGCAAACCCAGATTGTTGGCAGGGACCTGCCGCGGCTGCTGAAGAACATCACCCCGGCCCTGGAACGGCCGGTCAAGGTTGCCTTGGTGAAAGGCCGGTCAAACTATGTCTGCCGGCACAAACTGGAAGGCGGGTTCCCCTCCGAGGAGCCTTCCGAGGGTCAGCTTTTCTCCTTGGGCGAAGACACCAGCGTCCCGCACTTTGCCGCCTCCGTGGGCGGACCCTCGTCCCAGCTTGGCAAGGAGGTGGTGCGGCTCCGCGAGTGGGCGGAGAAGACGGCCACCGGCGACCGGGATGAGCTCCTGCCTGGTGTGACGGACCGTGCCTGGCGCCAGGTCTCCGTCACTTCCATGGAGTGCCTGGGGGCCCAAAAGTGCCCCATGGCCGCCGAGTGCTTCAGCGAGCTGGCCCGGCAGGACGCAGCCGAGGCAGATGTGGTGGTGACGAATCACGCCATGCTGGCCGTCAGCGCCTTCGAAGGACTTGCAGTCCTGCCCGAGTACGACGTCGTGGTGGTGGATGAAGCGCACGAGTTGCAGGACCGGGTCACCGGAGCCGTGTCCGGTCAGCTGTCGGTGGCCATGGTCCACGCTGCCGCTTCCGGCGCCCGCAAACATACCGCCATCACGGTGGACGCGCTGAACGCCGCAGCCGCAAACCTTGAACTGGCCCTCGCCGGTGCGCCCAGCGGCCTGCTTCCCAACGGGCTGAACGACGAACAGCTGGACTGCATGGACCAGTTGCGGGAGGCGTGCCGGGCCGCGTTGTCCGATTCCAAGGGGGACAGCAACGCCACGGCCGACGGCGGCCGGCAGCTGGCCCGGTCCCGCCTCATGCTCATCCTGGAATTGTGTGAGCGGCTTATTGCTGCCCGTGAAAACCGCGAGGTCGTGTGGTTTTCCCGGGCCGGCACGTTCGATCCCGGCCAGGGATATTCCCAGCCCGATGACAATGCCCCGGTGCTGGTCAACATCGCGCCGCTGTCCGTGGCAGGCAGGCTCCGGGAAGGACTCTTCGCCGGGCACACCGTCGTGCTGACGTCTGCAACCCTCGCCATTGGCTCGGCATTTGAACCCGCGGCCGGGGGACTGGGCCTTATCGGCGACGGCGCACCCAGCTGGACGGGTGTGGATGTCGGCTCGCCCTTCGACTACCCGAAACAGGGCATCCTCTACGTGGCCGGCCACCTGCCAAAGCCGGGCCGCGGCGTTTCGCCGGAGGCGCTGGAGGAACTGGAAGCGCTCATCAAAGCGTCCGGCGGGGGTGCCCTCTGCCTGTTTTCATCCCGACGGGCTGCCGAAGAGGCTGCCGACGCCCTGCGGCCGAAGCTCGATGTGACTGTCCTCTGCCAGGGCGAGTCGACCATGACCGCTTTGGTGAAGCAGTTCGCCGACGAACCGGACACCTGCCTCTTCGGGACTATGTCCCTGTGGCAGGGGGTTGACGTTCCGGGAGGCTCCTGCCGCCTGGTGGTGATCGACCGCATCCCGTTCCCCAGGCCGGATGATCCGCTGATGACCGCGCGTTCGCGTGCCGTGGCCCAGGCCGGCGGAAACGGCTTCATGTCCGTCTCGGCCACGCATGCCGCCATCAGGCTGGCCCAGGGTGCCGGCCGCCTGATCCGGTCCACGGGAGACAAGGGAGTGGTGGCCGTTCTGGATTCCCGGCTGGCAACAGAGCGCTACGCCGGATTCCTCCGCGGCGCTCTGCCGCCGTTCTGGGCTACCACGGACCGCAGCAAGGCGCTGGCGGCATTGGCCAGGCTGGGCGCGGACGCGGCCACGTAGGGCCCGGCCGGCGAACGACGCCAGCGGGGGCAGCCGCCGTGCAATTTCCGGCAGGCCGTCCCTTCGCGGGAGACCCGGTCAGAGGGAACGCAGGACCGAGACAACCTTGCCCATGATGGTGGCATGGTCGCCCAGAATGGGTTCGTACTGCGTGTTTTGGGGCAGCAGCCAGGTGTGGCCGTCGCGCTGGCGGAATGTCTTGACGGTTGCCTCGTCATCCAGCAGGGCAGCAACGATGTCCCCGTTGGCTGCGTCCGCCTGGCGCCGCACCACCACCCAGTCACCGTCACAGATGGCGGCATCCACCATGGAGTCGCCGGCCACCCTAAGCATGAAGAGCTCGCCCTGGCCGACCAGCTGGCGGGGGAGCGGCATGACATCCTCCACGAGCTGCTCAGCGAGGATGGGACCGCCGGCAGCAATCCGGCCAACCAGCGGAACCATGGCCGTATCCAGCGCGGTGGGCAGCTCCGTTACCGTGGCACCGCCGCCCGTGGCCTGCGGCGCGGGGGAGGCGCCGGCGGCATTGCTTCCGCTGTCCAGCGTGAGGGGCATCAGCACCTCCATGGCCCGCGGCCGTTTGGGGTCGCGCCGCAGGTAACCCAGCTTCTCCAGCTGCGAGAGCTGGTGGGTCACGCTGGACAGGCTGGCCAGGCCAACCGTGTCGCCGATCTCCCGCATGGAGGGCGGGTAGCCGTTGTCATTGACCGAGCGCTGGATGGTTTCGAGGATCTTCTTCTGCCGGGGGTCAAGCCCTTGGCGGTCTTCCTGGGTTGCGGGGCGGTCCTGCCCCCGGCGGCTGCTGCTGCCATATTCGCCAATGCCTTTCGCTTGCCGCCGGATCTTCCATTGCGGCCTGTTCCACAGCGCCGCCGGAAGGACTCCCACTGTCATTGTCAGACCCTGCTGTTCAACTTCAGTGGTGGTTGTTCTTTGGTTCAAAGCTAGGCCAGCCACATTGCTTTTTCAAACATTTGTTCTAGCGAGTCTCGACATTGTTCGTTGATAGGTGCTAAAACTTAACAAGCAAAGTTCGAACATGTGTTCTAACCAGCGATTGCCCCGTTCGAAAACATGGCCGGAGAAGCTCCGGATACGGTGTGAACGGCAGGGCGGCAGCGGGCGGACACCCGGGCAGCACGGCAGGTCCAGGAGGGCTTAGTTCATGTCAGCTTTATCTCTTCACCAGGTTTCACCTACGCACCGCGTTTCCCTGCAGACCCGGAAGCCCTCGCAGCGCCGGACGCCGTCAGCAGCGCCCCTGCGGCTGACCCGCCGGGGGCGGATCGTCCTGATCGGAGTTCCGCTTGTGCTCCTCGCGGTACTCCTGCTGTCCCTGTCCGGACTTTTCAACGCACCGGCCAAGGCATCCGATTCAGCTGCGGATTTGGCCGTGACGCCGACGGTCACCGTGACGGTGCAGGCGGGCCAGTCGTTGTGGAGCATCGCAGGCGCTGTTGCTCCGGACCGCGATGCCCGGGACGTGGTGGCGGACATCGTCCAGCTCAACAACCTTCCGGCCGCCGCTGTGCTGCCGGGGCAGCAGCTGTTCGTCCCCACGCACTGAGCGGCACCTGGTGTTGGCCTTTGAGAAAGATGACCGGGACAGCAACGCCGGTGGCGAACAGAATCCGTCACATTTTCCGGTAGTTGCCGCGGCAACTAAACTGTTCAGGTGAACGACCAGCTAGAGCGTCTGAACCGACTTCCCCTCCGCAGCAATCTTCGCGGGCTGACCCCCTACGGGGCACCCCAACTGGACGTTCCCATTTTGCTGAACGTCAATGAGAACACCCATGGTGTTCCGGCGGACGTGCGCGCCGCCATCAGCGCGGCGGTCACGGAAGCAGCTGCAGGCCTCAACCGGTACCCGGACAGGGAATTCACCGACCTGCGGAAAGCTCTCGCGGAATACCTGGGGCACGGGCTCGACGAATCAAACCTCTGGGCAGCCAACGGCTCCAACGAGGTCCTGCAGCAGATCCTCCAGGCCTTCGGCGGCCCCGGCCGCACCGCCCTGGGCTTTCCACCCACGTACTCCATGTACCCCCTGCTCGCCAGCGGAACCGACACCCAATACATCACGGGAGTGCGCTCGGAAGGCTACGACCTGAGCGCCGAATCCGCCGCCCGGCAGGTCGAGGAGCTGCGGCCCAACATCGTCTTCCTCTGCTCGCCCAACAACCCCACGGGGACCGGCCTGGGGCTTGACGTTGTGGAGGCTGTCTATGACGCCGGCGAGGACAGCCAGACCGTGGTGATCGTCGACGAGGCCTACCACGAGTTCGCACATGACGGCACGCCCAGCGCCCTGACCCTGCTGCCCGGCCGGGAGCGGCTAATAGTTTCCCGCACCATGAGCAAGGCCTTCGCACTCGCCGGCGCCCGCCTCGGCTACATGGCCGCGGCCCCGGAGGTCACCGATGCCCTGCGTCTGGTGCGCCTTCCGTACCACCTGTCCGCGATTACCCAGGCAACCGCACTGGCCGCGCTCCAACACCGCGAGGCACTGATGGCCGATGTCCAGGACATCAAGGCGCAGCGGGACCGCATTGTGGCCGAACTGACCAGGATGGGCCTCAAGCCTGCCGCCTCGGACTCCAACTACGTGTTCTTCGGGGGCCTGGAAAATCCGCACCAGGTATGGCAGGAGCTGCTGGACGCCGGAGTGCTCATCCGCGACGTGGGCATCCCCGGCCACCTTCGGGTCACCGCAGGCACTGAGGCGGAAACCACAGCCTTCCTTACCTCCCTGGAACGCATCCTTGCGGGCCAGGCCGCGCTTCCCGCCTAGACTTGATACTGCGGCGCTGGGCGCCTTGAACTACTTCTTCTCCCACAAAGGATCCTTCACCATGAGTCCCACCGGATCGAATACAGCTGCGGCCCGGACCGCCCGCATGGAGCGTGCCACCAGCGAGTCCTCCGTGCTCGTGGAGATCAACCTCGATGGAACCGGCGTATCGGACATCGATACCTCCGTGCCGTTCTACGACCACATGCTCACGGCCCTGTGCAAGCACTCCCTGATCGACATGACGGTCAAGGCCACGGGTGACACCCACATCGACGTCCACCACACTGTTGAGGACGTGGCCATCACCTTCGGCGAGGTCCTGCGGACCGCCCTCGGGAACAAGGCCGGGATCCGCCGGTTCGGTGAGGCCACCGTTCCGCTGGACGAAGCGCTTGCGAACGCTGTGGTGGACGTGTCCGGACGCCCGTACCTGGTGCACGGGGGCGAGCCGGCCGGGCAGGAGTACCACCTGATCGGCGGCCACTTCACCGGTTCCCTGACCCGCCACGTCTTCGAAGCCATCACCCTGCACGCCGGCATCTGCCTGCACATGAACGTGCTGGCCGGACGGGACCCGCACCACATCGTCGAGGCACAGTTCAAAGCCTTCGCCCGCGCCCTCCGCGCCGCCGTCGAACCCGATCCCCGGGTTGAAGGCATCCCCTCCACCAAGGGGGCGCTGTGAGCGGCCAGGTCCTCAAAGACGGCGCGATCATCGATCCGTCAGCATCAGGCAAGCTGCCTTCACCCGAGGGCAAACCCACGGTCACCGTGCTCGATTACGGTTCCGGGAACGTCAGGTCCGCAGTCCGGGCACTGGAACGTGCCGGCGCGGAAGTAGTCCTGAGCGCCAAGCCCGAGGATGTACTGAACGCGGACGGCCTGGTGGTTCCGGGCGTAGGTGCGTTCGAGACCGTCATGCGCGAACTCAAGGCCGTGGACGGCATCAGGCTGATCGGCAGGCGGGTGGCAGGCGGACGCCCCGTGCTTGGAATCTGCGTGGGCCTCCAGGTCCTTTTTGAAGCCGGAGTGGAACACGGCACCGAAGCCGAAGGCATTGGCGAATGGCCCGGCAAGGTAGAGGCCCTCCCCGCGGAGGTGGTTCCGCACATGGGCTGGAACACGGTCAAGGTGCCGGAAGGCTCCAAACTCTTTGCCGGCGTCGAAAACGAACGCTTCTACTTCGTGCACTCATACGGCGTGCAGGAATGGAACTTCGACGTCATCCAGCCACGGATGGCGCCGCCCCTGGTCACCTGGTCCGAACACGGCGGCCCCTTCATCGCCGCCGTCGAGAACGGCCCCCTCTGCGCCACCCAGTTCCACCCCGAAAAGTCCGGCGACGCCGGTGCGCGGCTCCTGCGCAACTGGGTGGAAGGCCTGCGGAAACCGGCCGGCGGTCAATCCGCTGCAGCACCGGCGGACGCCGGCAGTGACGCCTAGATGTGGTCGGTACTCCTGATGGGCCTCGCCGGCATCCTCATCGGTGGCGGCATCTCATTCCGGCAGCAGCGCAAGCCACTCTGGACACAGGTGGCGTTCTACGTCCTGGCCGCCATGTCACTGGTGGCGGCCTACCTGCTGACCCTGCCGGCAAACTGACCACAGCCCACAGCGCGAGGGCCGCCAACTTCACCCCAACAGCATCGCGGACCCAGCGCCCTGCTTTCCGCACCGAAATCGACACCGAGGATGAGTATGACCACCGCACATGACCTTCCGGTACTTGAACTGCTGCCAGCCGTCGACGTCGTCAACGGCCAGGCCGTCCGGCTGGTCCAGGGCGAGGCGGGCAGTGAAACCAGCTACGGCACCCCCTTGAAGCTGCGCTGAACTGGCAGCAGCAAGGCGCCGAATGGGTGCACCTGGTGGACCTGGACGCCGCCTTCGGCCGCGGCTCCAACGCAGACCTGCTCCGGGAAGTCGTGGGCCGGCTGGACATCAAGGTGGAGCTCTCCGGAGGCCTCCGCGACGACGAAACACTGGAAGCCGCCCTTGACCTGGGCGTGGCCCGGGTCAACCTGGGAACGGCTGCACTGGAGAACCCGGAGTGGACCCGCCGGGCCATCGAACGCTTTGGCGACAGAATCGCCGTGGGCCTCGACGTCCGCGGAACAACCCTCGCCGGCCGCGGCTGGACCAAGGAAGGCGGGGACCTCTGGGAGGTCCTTGGCCGTCTCGAAGAGGCCGGCTGCTCCCGCTACGTCGTGACCGACGTGACCAAGGACGGCACTCTGCAGGGCCCCAACGTCGAACTCCTCCGCCAGATGGTGGAAAAGACCGGCAAGCCGGTTGTGGCTTCCGGCGGCATCTCCAGCCTGGACGACCTGAAGGTCCTCCGGTCCCTGGTCCCGCTGGGCGTGGAAGGCGCGATTGTGGGCAAGGCCCTGTACGCCGGAGCCTTCACGCTGCCCGAAGCCCTCGACGTCGCCGGCCGGCGCTGACCCGGCGGACATCGACCCCATGCCTAACGTCGAGGAGCCAGGGCGGCAGGCAGCACGCCAGCTGCCCGGACATATCGCGGCAGCCCTGTCCGGCGCTGGTGGCGCCACGGATTCGGCGGGCCAGCCATGGGCAGGACGCAGCCTGGCCGGTGCCGACGGCAGGATCCACAACTTCGAGGACGACGACGGAACGGCCGACGCCGGCTACCTCGCCGCCCTGGACGCGCTCCGGCAAGGGGCAGGCGATGAAGCGGGCGTCGTGGCCGCCCTGGCAACGGCCCGGGTCTTCATTCCGATTGTGGCGCAGCTGGCTGAAGAGTCGGGAACAGCCCACGGACTGCACGCTGACAAGCAGGCGGACATGGCGCTGGTAACGCTGAAGGCGGCTGACGGCAGGACTGCCCTCCCCGCCTTCACCTCGGCCGCCGCGCTGGCCGCCTGGCATCCAGAGGCCCGGCCCGTCGCCGTGTACGCCGCGCGGGCTGCCCTCTCGGCAGTCGCCGAAGGCGCCGAGCTCCTGGTCCTGGACCCGGGCGCCGACGTGACGTTCGTGGTGCGCCGTCCGGGGGTCTGGGCATTGGCAAAGCAGCACGACTGGACCCCCTCCTACAACGACCCCCAGCTGGCCGATGAAATGGCGCGCGCAGCCTCCGGGTTCGACGCCATCCGCAGCATTGGGCTTATGCGGGGCAGGGGAGTGGCTTCCAGTGCTGCCGATGGCGCAGTAGTCCCTGGCGGGGGTGCCGGGCCGGAACTTCAGGTGGTGCTGTACCTTGAGGACGGCCTGGACGCCGCCGGTGTCCAGGAACTGGTGGCCAACCTCCAGGCGGACTGGTCGCGGAATGTATTGTTTGGGGAGCGCGTCGACTCCTTGGAAATCAAACTGAGGCGCGCTCCCGACTAGACGCAGCCGGATGGGTGATCCCCGCCAGTGCTGCGGCATACCCTGAAGGACCGTTTCGTGAATTTCGCTCTCTACCGGGAGTTGCTCGCCGTCCGGCCAATCCGGCGGCTGCTGCTGGTTGGCATGATCGCCCGCATCCCGCACTCAGCGGCCGGGGTGCTCCTGACCCTGCACATCGTCCTCACCCTTGGCCAGGGCTATGCCGCGGCCGGCGCCGCCGCGGCGGTCATGACCATCGGTATTGCCCTGGGCGCCCCGTGGCGCGGCAGGCGCGTTGACACCGTAGGGTTGCGGACCGCACTCATCCCGTCCGTGATCTCGGAGACGCTGATCTGGTCTGTGGTGCCGCGCGTGTCCTACCAGTGGCTCCTCCCACTGGTCTTCGTGGGCGGCCTGCTCACGCTGCCCATTTTCAGCGTGGTCCGGCAGTCCCTGGGCGTCCTGGCGGAGGGCGACCAGCGCCGCACCGCGTTCGCCCTGGACGCCATCACCACCGAAATGGTATTCATGATCGGGCCGGCCGCCGGCGCCGTAGTGGCCACCAGTGGATTCACCGTTGCCGGGTTGACCGTGGTGGGCGTGGCCACGTCCCTGGCAGGGCTGTCCCTCATGTGGTTCAACCCGCCCACCCGCAGTCCGGCGCAAACCGCCGAATGCGCCGGGGATGAGCAACATGCCGCGGAAGCCGCCGTGGTCGCCACAGCTCCGGCCCACGTCCAGGAAGCCGCCGCGGAACTGTCACCGGCTGGGACGGCCGGCCGTGCGGCAGAGGGAATGCGCGGAAGGCTGGCGGGCGGCTTCGCATGGTTCACCGCAACGGTCGCGGCACTCTTTGCCGTTGCCGCCGGCGCCGGCATGGTCCTGAGCGGCACCGACGTTGGCATCGTTGCGGCGCTGGAAACCGGAGGCCGCCAGAGCGAGATCGGCATCGTGTTCGTCTTCTGGTGCGCCGCCTCGGTGGTGGGCGGACTCATCTACGGCGCCATGCACCGGCCCATCCCGCCTGTCATCCTGCTGCTGGGAATGGCGGCGCTGACGCTGCCCATGGCCTTCGCCCACGACACCTGGACGCTGGCACTGGTCTCCATCCTGCCCGGCCTGCTCTGCGCTCCCGTTCTCTCCGCAGCCTCCGAAACGGTCGCGGACCTGGTGTCGGAGGAACGGCGCGGAGAGGCGATGGGCTGGTACGGCTCAGCCCTGACCGCCGGTGTTGCCCTCGGCTCGCCGCTGGCCGGCATCTTCATCGACCTCATGGGACCGTCCGGGGGTTTTGTTTCGGTTGGCGCCGCCGGCGTCGTGCTTTGCCTGGTGGGCCTGGCCCTCCAGCAGCGCCGCCGAAAAGCCGCCGCCTGATATTTCCGTCCGCCGCGCTGAACGGCAGGTACGGAGTGGCCGGTCAAGCCCCGGGTGCTTTGCCTGGAAACGACGACGGCGGGACGACCTTGAAAGGCCGTCCCGCCGTCGGACGCTGCTTGGGTGGGTTCTTCCTTAGTTCACTGCGCCGGTGTACTTTTCGCCCGGGCCCTTGCCCGGCGCATCCGGAATCAGCGACTCTTCACGGAACGCCAGCTGGAGGGACCGCAGCCCATCGCGCAACGGTCCGGCGTGCTGCGAGCCGATTTCGGGGGCCGCTGCCGTCACCAGACCGGCCAGGGCGGTGATCAGCTTCCGGGCCTCGTCCAGGTCCTTCAGCTCGGCCGCGTTGTCTTCTGCGGCCAGGCCAAGCTTTACCGCGGCTGCGCTCATGAGGTGCACGGCGGCCGTGGTGATGACCTCGATGGCGGGGACCTCCGAGATGTCCCGGATCTGTTGTGAAACGTCTGCGCCTGCGTCACCGGGCTCGAAGACGTACGAATTACTGTCTGAGGTGCTCATACTGGTAAGCTTGACACAGACCGACTGGATGTCGTTATTTCAGAGATTGTCCCAAACGATCAGGTTCCCAACAGCGCTTTTGCGGCGTTGACGGGAATTTTTTCTGTAGAATGGCTTCCAGTTTGCAAGCGGAGTTCTCTCCCACCCGCGTCAGCCGCTGTCCCAGGCGTTCCTTTGGAACCTGCAGGGGACGTAAGGTTGCCGGGTATCTGGTTGGGCATGGACCGGCACACGCCGGGACTGTGTGCGTGCAGCCCTGACGGGGTTGCCGAGCCAACCTATCTGAGGCCTTCGATTGCTCCGGCAATTGGGGGCCTTCTCTATTTGCCGGACTCAACAACAAACACAGGAGCTTTAACATTAGCGAGCCAAGAATCAATGAGCGTATCCGCGTCCCCGAGGTGCGGCTGGTCGGCCCTGCAGGTGAACAGGTAGGAATCGTCCGTATTGAGGATGCCCTGCGACTGGCTGCCGAGTCCGACCTTGATCTCGTTGAAGTTGCACCTCAGGCGAAGCCTCCGGTGTGCAAGCTGATGGACTTCGGCAAGTACAAGTACGAGGCCGCGGTCAAGGCACGTGAGGCCCGGAAGAACCAGACGAACACTGTTCTGAAGGAAATCCGTTTCCGGTTGAAGATCGACACCCACGACTACGAGACCAAGCGCGGCCACGCCCTGCGCTTCCTCGGTGCCGGGGACAAGGTCAAGGCCATGATCCAGTTCCGTGGCCGTGAGCAGCAGCGTCCGGAGATGGGCATCCGCCTGCTCCAGCGCTTCGCGGACGACGTCGCCGAAGTTGGCGTGGTGGAGTCCAGCCCCCGCATTGACGGCCGCAACATGGTCATGGTGGTTGGGCCGCTGAAGAACAAGGCTGAAGCCAAGGCTGAGGCACGGCGCGCCACGCAGCGGGCCGAGGCCAAGGCCCAGAACGAAGCCAAGGCTTCCGGACGCGTTGACACGTCCGGCGAGGACCAGGCCCCCTTGACGCAGTCACTGGCGGACCTGCTGCCCGAAGGTTTCACCGTCTCCACGGAGCCGGAGGCTGTAGCCGAGGACAACGCCCCCGCCGAGGCGCCCGCTGTTGAGGCACCTGAGCAGGAAGCTCCGAAGCAGGAAGCCCCCAAGGCTGCTGCGCCGAAGCAGGAAGCTCCGAAGCAGGAAGCCCCCAAGGCTGCTGCGCCGAAGCAGGAAGCTCCGAAGCAGGAAGCCCCCAAGGCTGCTGCGCCGAAGGCCGCTCCGGCTCCCAGGCCTGCAGCTGCCGCCAAGCCGGAAGCCGCCGCGCCGGCGGCACCGAAACCGGCCGCTGTGCCTGCACCACCCAAGCCGGTGGCCAGGCCTGCTGCGCCGAAGCCTGCTGCGCGCCCTGCCCCCAAGGCAGCGCCGAAGCCGGCCGGCAAGAAGACCAACTAGTTCACAGCTGCCGGGGTACGCCTCCGGCAGTCAGCAACCAGCATGCTGCCCGCAGGGGTGGCTGCGCGATAGAACTGCGGCCCCCGGGCCTGCAGAAACGTAAGGAGATCGGTTCCCATGCCGAAGATGAAGACCCACAGTGGTGCTAAGAAGCGCTTCAAGCTGACCGGCAGCGGCAAGCTGCGCCGCCAGCAGGCCAACCGCCGCCACTATCTGGAGCACAAGTCCTCCCGCCTGACCCGCCGCCTTGCCGGCGACCGGATCGTCTTCAAGGGCGACGCCAAGGTCATCCGGAAGATGCTCGGCATCTAATTTCCAAGTTCTATGAGGGGCCGCCGCCTGGCGGTCCGTCACCTGCCAAACAGCATTCTCAGGCCGCCGGTTCACCGGCAGTAGATGCTTGGGATCAGATTTTCGAAGGAGTACGCACGTGGCACGTGTGAAGAGGGCGGTCAACGCCCACAAGAAGCGCCGGGTTGTTCTTGAACGCGCAAAGGGTTACCGCGGACAGCGTTCGCGCCTGTACCGCAAGGCCAAGGAGCAGCTGCTGCACTCGTTTGTGTACAGCTACGGCGACCGCAAGAAGAAGAAGGGTGACTTCCGCCGCCTGTGGATCCAGCGCATCAACGCTGCGTCCCGCGCCAACGGCCTCACCTACAACCGCCTCATCCAGGGCCTGAAGGCCGCCGAGGTCGAGGTTGACCGCCGTATGCTGGCCGAGCTTGCCGTCTCTGACGCCAACGCCTTCGCCGCGCTGGTCCAGGTGGCCAAGGACTCCCTTCCGGCAGACACCTCCGCCAAGAAGGCAGCCGCAGCCTAGGCAAGCAGCTTCCGCCCCTCGCCTGAGGGGCCCGTTCAGGAACTGGTGGCAGCAGCTACTACAGTTTTCTATATGAACGAAACCGGGCGCCCGCAAGACCTTCCACTTTCCAACCCCCGAGCTGATCGGGTCAGGGATGTGGCAAAGCTTGCAGGGCGCCCGGTCCGTTAAAGCGCGGGCAGTTCCTGGCCGAGGGCCCGCAGGCCGTCCGTGAAGCACTCAAGCTCCACCAGCAGCGTCTTGCGGCGGGAGGTCCCGGAGTAGTGACTGAGGTCTTCGCCAGCGAAAGCTGCCTTGACCGTTTTCCCGAATTTGAAGAGCTCTCCGAGGGCACCAGCGCACGGCTGGCCACGGATGAGGTCCTGGCAGCCATGGCGGACACCGTCAACCCGCAGGGGATAGTGGCGGTCTGCAGGTTTGTGGACGTGGCTCTGGCGGACGTGCTCGACGCCGGGCCCCGCCTGATTGCCGTGCTGTGCCAGGTGCGGGACCCGGGGAACGCGGGAACGGTCCTGCGTGCGGCCGATTCCGCCGGTGCCGACGCCGTGGTGTTCACGACGTCCAGCGTGGACATCTACAACCCCAAGGCCGTCCGGTCCACCGCAGGTTCGCTGTTCCACCTTCCGGTGGTGCTGGCCGCCGATCCCGCGGAACTCGCTGCAGCCTGCAAGGCCCGCGGCATCGGCATCCTTGCCGCCGACGGCTACGGGCAGCTGGACCTTGATGTCCTGCAGGACGAGAACGCCCGGCGCCGGCTCACCGGAACAGGGCCGGAGTCTGTGTACGACCTCGCCGGTCCCACGGCCTGGTTCTTTGGGAACGAGGCGCAGGGACTCTCCGCGGAGGAGCTGGAACTGGCCGACCACCGGGTGGCCGTTCCTGTCTACGGCGCCGCCGAGAGCCTCAACCTTGGGACGGCGGCCACGGTATGCCTCTACGCCAGCGCCCGCTCCCAGCGCCGTGCGGCAGCTGCAGTGGGGCAGGAACAGGCCGGATAGGGACGCGCCACGGCCGGGAACTTCGGGGAAAGGCCAGGGACCTTCTAAAAAAGAAAGGCCCCGGAAGTCCGGGGCCGATGGGGTGTTGGTAGACAGAGTGATCAGGGTGCGCGGGTTGCTTTTCCGCGTCCGGTGACTGCTCCGTAGATGCCGGCGACAAGCAGGCCGCCGACGATAGCGAGAATCCAGGTGCCGAGGTCGAAGAAGGCAAGATCGCCCTTGTTGAACAGGAGGCTGCCAATCCAGCCGCCAACAATGGCACCGACGACACCGAGGATGAGGCTGGTGACCCAGCCGCCGCCGACCCGTCCGGGCATAACGGCCTTAACGATGGCCCCGACTATGAGGCCCAAAATAATCCAAGCAAGAAAACCCATGTCTCCTCCTTATTGTGACCGGGATTAATAGTCCCGATGAGGCTCAAGCTAACATAAGCCCCCTGCAAAGTCAGTAGCTCGGGTGACGGCGTTGCTGCATCGTTAGGTGTACTGCCCAGGGACGTTGGTTCGGTGAATGTGATGACTCGCTGGAGTCGTTGAGCCAAAGGTGAGGACCTCCGGTTGCACAGTGGAGTTGCTTAGACAACCGCTGCAGCGACCAGGAGGTCCTCATGTCCCACGCTAATGCCGCTTTGACTCCGCGCCAACGTTTACGCGTCGCGCGTCTGGTCGTTGACCACGGCTGGCCGGTATCCCGGGCTGCCGAGCAGTTCAACTGCTCCTGGCCGACCGCGAAACGGTGGGCGGCCCGTTACGCCGCGATGGGTGAGGCCGGTATGGCTGATAGGTCCTCCCGCCCGTACCGGGTGGCCAACCGGACGCCGCAGCAGCTGGTGCGCAAAGTTGTGCACCTGCGCTGGAAGCAACGGCTGGGACCGGTCGCGATCGGGGCGAAGCTGGCCATGCCGGCCTCGACCGTGCACGCGGTCCTGGTCCGGTGCCGGCTGAACCGCCTGCATCACGTGGACAAGCGCACCGGAGAAGTCATCCGCCGCTATGAGCACGTGACTCCCGGAGCGATGATCCATGTGGATGTGAAGAAGCTCGGCAACATCCCCGACGGCGGCGGCTGGCGCTACGTCGGGCGGCAGCAAGGCAAGCAGAACCGTGCTGCGACTCCGTCAAAGCCGCGCAGCAGACACCGTAGCCCGCTGATCGGGACCGCCTACGTACACACGGTCATTGACGACAATTCACGGGTCGCCTACGCGGAGATCCATGGCGATGAAACAGCGGCCACCGCAGTAGCAGTCCTGCAAAGGGCTGTGTCCTGGTTCGCTGCCCGCGGCGTCATCGTGGAACGGGTTCTCTCTGACAACGGGGCGGCCTACAAATCACATCTCTGGCGGGACACCTGCCAAGAACTGGGGATCACGGCAAAGAAGACCCGGCCATATCGCCCGCAGACCAACGGCAAGATCGAACGCTTCCACAGAACCCTTGCCGATGGGTGGGCATTCAAGCGCTTCTACGCCACGGAATCAGCCCGCAGAAACCGCCCTCCCGGCATGGCTGCACCACTACAATCACCACAGGCCCCACACCGCAATCGGAGGCCACCCGCCCATCAGCCGCTTAACCAACCTGCCTGGGCAGTACAGTTAGGACAGCGCGGGCCGCCGTTTTCGGGGCTCCGTGCGCATTACCTCAGGCAGCCAGCGGCCTCTTGCGTTCAAGCAGGCCGCTGAGGAGCGCGACGCCGAAACCAAGGACGGCGAGGACGGCGCCGACCAGCGCCGGGGCAACAAAGCCCCACCCGAGGGCGATGACAAGGCCGCCGAGGAAGGCTCCCAGCGCGTTGGCGACGTTCAGCGCGGCATGGTTGAGGGAGGATGCCAGCGACGGGGCATCCGGCGAGGCGTCCAGCAGCCGGGTCTGCAGAGCGGGGATGAGCATGGAACCGGAAGCTCCCACCACAAACACCATGACCATGGCGCTCCACTGCCAGTGCGCCGCCACCGCATAGACCACCAGCGCCACGGCGATGGCAGGGAGGACCCGGTACAGGGTGCCCATGACGGATTTGTCAGCGAGCCTGCCGCCGACGACGTTCCCGGCCACCATGCCAAGACCGTAGAGCGCCACCACAAGGGGGATCAGGGTGGAGGGGATGCCGGCCACGGAGGTCATGGTGTGGGCGATGTAGGTATAGGTGGCGAAGAAGCCGCCGAAACCCACGATGCCCACCAGGAGTGCCAGCCATACCTGGAGCCGTTTGAGGGCCCCGAGCTCGCGCCGGATGCTCGCGTCGGGGTGGGCGTGCTGGAAGGGGACGAATTTCCACACCATGGCCAGTGCCAGCAGACCGATGGCACCGACCAGGACAAACAGCAGGCGCCAGCCGAAGGTCTGTCCCAGCCAGGTGGCGAACGGTACTCCCACGACGTTGGAGACGCTGAGCCCGGCCATGACCATGGAGATGGCCCAACCGCGCCGTGTGGGCGGAACGAGGGAAGCCGCGATGACGGCTGCAACGCCGAAGAACGCTCCGTGCGGCAGGCCGGCGGCAAAGCGGGACACCAGCATCCAGCCATAGTCGGGGGCAACGAATGACGCCAGGTTGGCCACGGTAAAGAACAGCAGCAGCCCCAGCGCCAGTTTCTTGCGGGGAGCCTGGCGCCGACGGCGGCCAGCAGCGGAGCGCCTACCACTACCCCCAGCGCATAGGCGGAGATCAGGTTGCCGGCCTGCGGAGTGGTAATTGCCAGGCCCTGCTCCACTTCCTTGAGCAGGCCCATCATGGTGAACTCGGTGACGCCGATGCCTACGCCGCCCATGGCCAGGGCGAAAATCGCCATGCCGATGTTGGGGGTCGTGCTGCGGGTTGCCGTGGACGGGGAAAGAACGCTGCTCATATTCCTGCTTCTTGAAACGTGGGACTCGCAAGGGACGGATGCCACGGCAGTGGGGCAGGACGGTCCGGACAGTGTGGCAAACCCAGGCTGGGCAGGACGTATTCCCGGCAGGAACTGTTCCTAAGGCGGGAATACTGTTCCCGGACACTCCATTGTGGCCCATAGAATGACCCGGTGACTGGACTGATTCAGGTTGTGGGCGGAGCTGTTGTGGACCGGCTGGCCAATCCGGCGGCCCTGTTGGTGGCACGGCGAAGCGCGCCGGAGCACCTGGCGGGGCTGTGGGAGTTCCCCGGCGGCAAGGTGGAGCCCGGGGAGGAACCCGAAACGGCGCTGGTGAGGGAGCTGGCTGAGGAACTGGGAATCGGCGTGCGCCTGGGACTGGAACTTCATGCGGAAACACCGGCTGGCTGGCCCCTCAATGACCGGGCCAGTATGAGGGTGTGGTTCGCTGAGGTGACCCACGGCGAACCATTGCCCCTTGAAGACCATGACGAACTGCGCTGGGTGGACCTGCGGGACCGGGAAGCTGTCCTCACCTTGCCGTGGATCCCCGCCGACTATCCGATTGTCCATGCGCTGCTGGAATCCGTGGGATCGTCGCTGGGCCGGAGCCGCTAGAAAAGCGCGTCCTGCTGCGAAGGCCGGGACGAAGAAGGACGCCCGGGGGCCCGGCATTCGTGCCGGCCGGAATGCTTCCTGCCGGGTACTGCGCTTCCTCGGCACGGGGATCGTCCAGGTCCCGGTGGCTGAAGCCGGACGAATGCGAAAACCCATGGCGTGCCTTGAAATAGCGGACCCTGCCGGCCAGCCAGGTGCGGTACTCCTTGGAGGCGTAGGAACCCGTCCCGTACAGACGCCGGTAGCGGCCGGCCAATTCGGGGTGGTGTTTGGCAATCCACTGCATGAACCACTCCCGGGTGCCAGGTTTCAGGTAGAGGGCGCCGGCCGTAACGCCGGTGGCCCCGGCAGTGGCCAGGGAAGCGAAGAGGGAATCAAGTGCTTCGTCGCTGTCCGATAACCACGGCAGGATGGGCATGGCCATGACGCCGCATGGCAGTCCGGCCTCACGTAAGCGGGAGACGAGTTTCAGCCGGGCCCTGGGTCCTGGGGTACCGGGTTCGATGGCCTCCGAGAGGGCCTCGTCCGTCATGGCCAGGGAAATGCCCAGCCCCACGGGCACCTGCGTGGCAGCCCTTTTGAGCAACGGGATGTCCCGCGCCAACAGCGTTCCCTTGGTGAGGATGGACAGGGGAGTGCCGGATTCCGCCAAGGCGGCAATGATGCCGGGCATGAGCCGGTACCGGCCCTCGGCCCGCTGGTAGGGGTCCGTATTGGTACCCAGCGCCACCTGCTGGCGTGTCCAGGATGCCTTGTTCAGTTCCTTGCGGAGGACCTCCGCGGCATTCACCTTCACCACCACCTGGCTGTCAAAGTCCATCCCGGCGTCGAAATCCAGGTAGGTGTGGGACTTGCGGGCGAAGCAGTAGACGCAGGCATGGCTGCAACCGCGGTAGGGATTGACGGTCCATTCGAAAGGCATCTTTGACCCTGCCGGGACCCTGTTGAGCACCGATTTGGCGGTGACCTCGTGGAACGTGATGCCGGCGAACTCGGGGGTGGTGACGGAACGCACCAGTCCTGCCAGCGGAAGCAGGGCCGGAGCAGCGGCACCCGCGGTGTCAGGCGTATCGGGTACCAGTGCCTGCGCTTCCCATCTCATGGCTCCATTCGAAAACATGTTCGAATGGAAGTCAAGGCGCCGCGCGCTGATACCAGCCGGTCGCCCAGAGGTACCGGCCGGTGGAAGGGGGCGGCCTACTGCTCCAGGGCCCACGTGGCGGTCACGGCTGCCTCCACCCGGTTTGCGCCCGGTTCCACCGTCATGCCCTCCGGGGCAGAGGCCCGCTGCATGCCCGCAAGTGGAACCGGGCCCGGCGCCGGGCGCTGGTCCGTCACTGACAACACCGGTCCCAGGCGGGTGGAGGCCAACGCTGCGTACTGCCCGGCAGTGCGGAGTGCGTCGCGCCAGGCGGCTTCCCGGGCCTCAGCCCGGACGGCGGTGTCGTCGGAAAGGACCAATTGCAGGTTGTTCAGCCGGGCGGAATCCCCGGCCGCGTCGACGGCCGCGGAAATGGTGGCGGACGCGGTGGCGATGTCCCTGAGCCGGACCGTGACGCTGCTGGCCGCCACGTACCCCACGAACTTCTGGCCCTCGCCGTCCCGCCAGGCGAGGTCGGCACGGACGCTCATCCCCGCCGAGCGGATATCGGCCGGTGCAACACCGTGGCCGCGGAGGACCGAGCCCGTCATGGCCAGGCCTTCCGCGGCCGCCGCATACGCCTCCTCCACCGATCCGGCACGGCACTCGACGCCCACCGAAACCAGCATCAGGTCAGGGGTGCCTCCGCCCATCCCGTGCCCGTGGCGGTGACTGTTCGCGCATCCCCGTGCGCGGGGGCCTCCGGGCCCATCACGCGCGCCTCGACGCAGTGGGCGGGTAGCCGCCGGCCGCCAGCCCGGCCCGGCGCTCAAAGATGTTGCCCGTTGCCGGATTTCCGGTGCGCAGCACCGACCAGCCGGCTGCTGCCAGGTACAGGGGGATGAAGGGCAACCCGAGGCACCACGCGTACTGGGTGCAGTGCCCTTCCTCGTGTCCCAGGAGTGCGGGCCGGGACAGCAGCCCACCGGCCGTGCTCCGGCACAGCACGACGTTCCCGATGGTGTAGGCGTGCGCGAACGGCAACCGCCAGCGGTAGCCTGCGGCAATGATCAGGCCGCGGGGGCCCCGGCTGATCTGCGTCCGGGCGGCGAGCGCGACGGCGAGCCCGGCCAGGGTGCTCCCGTTCAGGAGGTTCGCTGCCCGCCTGAGCCGTTGGGCCGTCGTCGGGCCGTGAAAAGTACCCGCGCGCTGCCGCAAAGTCATGAGGCCATGGTAGCCGGAGGGTTCAACTAGACTGGAGGGCAGTGGCCGCCGGTCCTGCCGGCGAGCCCTGACCTGGTCATTGAATGACACTGACGTTCAGCGCATTCATCCATGACCTGCCAGCGACGGACGCGCCGGGTGGAAAACCGCCAACGGCTGCCCCGGCCGCTGGCAGCCACGACTCGTAGCTAAGAACAGTAGATGACTGAAACTTTGCCGGGCGCCGCCATCCCGAACCCCACGGATGAGGCCGCCATCAACGCCGCTGTAGATCAGGCCATCACCGCCATCGCCGGTGCGGCCACCCTTGACGAGCTGAAGGCGGTGCGCCTTGCCCACAGCGGCGAGAAGTCCCCGCTGAGCCTTGCCAACCGTGAGATTGGCCGCCTGCCCAAGGACCAGAAGGCGCTCGCCGGGAAGCTGATGGGCGCCTCCCGCGGCCGGGTCAACAAGGCGCTCGCCGACCGCACGGCGGTACTGGAAGCCGAGAACGACGCCAGGATCCTGGTCGAGGAAACTGTGGATGTCACCGCCGCTCCGCGCCGCCGTCGTGCAGGTGCCCGCCACCCGCTCTCCACGCTGCAGGACCGCGTGGCGGACATCTTCGTGGGCATGGGCTGGGAAATCGCCGAAGGCCCCGAGGTGGAATCCGAGTGGTTCAACTTCGACGCCCTGAACTTCAAGCCGGACCACCCTGCCCGCGAAATGCAGGACACCTTCTTCGTGGAACCGCCTGAAGCCCACCTGCTGATGCGGACCCACACCTCCCCGGTGCAGGTCCGGTCCATGCTGGAACGCGAGGTTCCCATCTACGTGCTGTGCCCGGGCAAAGTGTTCCGCACGGATGAACTGGACGCGACCCACACCCCGGTGTTCCACCAGTTCGAGGGCCTGGCCATCGACAGGAACCTCAGCATGGCGGACCTGCGCGGCACCCTTGAGCACTTCGCCCGGCAGATGTTCGGCGATGAAGCCCAGATCCGGCTGCGCCCCAACTACTTCCCGTTCACGGAGCCGTCCGCCGAACTGGACATCTTCCATCCCGGGGCCAAGGGGGGCCCGGCGTGGATCGAGTGGGGCGGCTGCGGCATGGTCAACCCCAACGTCCTGCGCGCCGCCGGCATCGACCCGGACGTCTATTCAGGTTTTGCCTTCGGCATGGGCATCGAGCGCACCCTCATGTTCCGTAACGAGGTGGGGGACATGCGCGACATGATCGAAGGCGATGTACGGTTCAGCGAGCACTTCGGGATGGAGATCTAACAGTGCGTATCCCACTTTCCTGGCTGCGTGAATTCGCGGCCGTACCGGCCGATGCAACGGCCGAAGACGTCATGGCCGAACTGGTCAAGGTGGGCTTCGAGGAAGAAGCGGTCCACCGCCCCACGGACACGCTGAGGGGCCCTGTCGTGGTGGGCCAGGTCCTGAGCCTGGTCAAGGAACCCCAGACCAACGGCAAGACCATCAACTGGTGCCAGGTCCGCGTTGTCCCCGAAGGGCAGGAGCAGACCCTCACCGGGGACGGCATTGACCCCTCCGGCGTCCAGGGCATCATCTGCGGCGCCCACAACTTCGTTGAGGGCGACAAAGTGGTGGTCACGCTTCCGGGTGCCGTGCTGCCCGGCGACTTCCACATTTCGGCCCGCAAGACCTACGGCCACCTGTCCGCCGGCATGATCGCCTCAGTCCGCGAACTGGGCATCGGCGAGGACCACGACGGCATCCTGGTGCTGTCCCGCATCGGGCTGGACCCGGAAGTGGGCACCGACGCCATGGAACTGCTGGGCCTCTATGACCAGGCCGCGGAAATCAACGTCACCCCGGACCGCGGGTACGCCTTCTCCATCCGCGGGGTTGCCCGCGAGTACGCCCACGCCACCGGCACCGCCTTCACGGACCCTGCCGCGAAGGTCGACGCCCCGGCAGAGCTGTCCGGGGGTTACGGCGTCAAACTCAACGACGACGCCCCCATTTACGGCAAGCCCGGCTGCGACCGCTTCGTGGCACGCACCGTGCGCGGCGTTGACGCTACCCGCCCCACCCCGCCGTGGATGGTGTCCCGGCTCCGGCTGGCAGGCATCCGCTCCATCTCCCTGCCGGTGGACATCTCCAATTACGTCATGCTCGAGCTGGGCCAGCCCACGCACTGCTACGACCTGGACAAGCTGTCCGGCGACATCGTGGTGCGGCGTGCCTCCGCAGGCGAGAAGATCACCACCCTGGACGGCAAGGAGCGCACCCTTGACGCCGAGGACCTGCTGATCACCGACAATTCGGGCGCCATCGGCATTGCGGGCGTCATGGGCGGCGCCGCCACTGAGGTGAGTGACTCGACGTCGAACGTCCTGGTGGAAGCAGCGCACTTCGACGAGGTGTCCATTGGGCGGTCGCGTCGCCGGCACAAGCTGCCCTCCGAGGCGTCCAAGCGCTTCGAGCGCGGGGTTGACTGGCAGGTGGCGGGCGTCGCCGCCCAGCGCGTGGTGGACCTCCTGGTGGAACTGGCCGGCGGCACCGCCGACGAACCCGGAACCGACGTGGGCACGGCTCCGGAAACCATCACCATCGGGCTGCCCGCCGGCTTCGCCGCTGCCCGCATCGGCGTCGACTTCACCGAAGAGCAGATCGTCACCTCCCTGGAGGACCTGGGCGCCGTCGTGGAGAAGAACGACGGCGGCTGGAGCGTTACGCCGCCCACGTGGCGCAGCGACCTGGAGACCAAGGAAGACCTGACCGAGGAAATCGCACGGCTGGTGGGCTACGACAAGATCCCGGCCACCCTGCCGGTGGCCCCTCCGGGGCGCGGACTCACCCGGATCCAGCAGCAGCGCCGGCGCCTGATCCAGTCGCTGGCCGACGCCGGCCTGACCGAGGTGCTGTCCTACCCGTTCGTGTCCAAGGCCGCCAACGACACCTTTGGCGTCGCCGAGCAGGGTGCCCAGCGGAGCGCGGTCAAGCTGGCCAACCCCATCAGCGAGGAGCAGGGCTACCTGCGCACGTCCATCCTGCCGGGGCTGATCGAGGTGGCCAAGCGCAACCACTCGCGCGGCTTCCGCGACCTCGCCCTGTTCGAATCGGGCCTGGTGTTCCTTCCCGCCGGGACCGTGGGCACTGCCTCCATCCCGCCGCTGGGCGCCAAGCCCGCCGACGAGGTGCTCGACGCACTGTACGACGGCGTCCCGGACCAGCCGTTCCATGTGGCCGCCATCCTCACCGGCCACGATTCCCCGGCTGCTGCCGGCCATACTCCGCGGACGTGGGACTGGGCCGACGCGCTGGATGTTGCCCGCCTTGCGGGCGACGTCCTCGGCGTCGACCTTGTGGTCACGCAGGGCAGCCACCAGGCGTTCCATCCCGGCCGCACCGCCCGGCTCGCACTGCGGACGGGAGAGACCGTGGGGTACGCGGGCGAACTGCACCCCAAGCTGCTGGCGGCCTCGGACATGCCGGCCCGTTCGGTGGCACTTGAACTCAATGCCGACGCCCTGTTTGAGGCGGCACCGGATGTGATCGTGGCCCGCCACATCTCCACGTTCCCGGTGGCGACGCAGGACGTTGCACTCGTTGTTCCCGCCGACGTGCCCGCGGACGAGGTCCTTGGTGCGCTGCGTGAAGGCGCCGGTGAGCTGCTGGAGGACGTCGCGCTGTTCGATGTCTACGCAGGCAAGGGCATCGAGGAGGGCAAGAAGTCGCTGGCCTTCGGCCTCCGCTTCCGCGCCGCTGACCGCACCCTCACCGCTGACGAAGCCTCGGCCGCGCGTGAGCAGGCAGTTGCCCTGGCCGCGGAACGGTTCGGAGCCGTCCAGCGCTAAGCAGGACAAACTCCTGAACCACGGAAGTCCCCGCACCCTTGAATGGGCGCGGGGACTTCTTCATTATCCGGCGAAGCGGGGTTTCCCTACGGCACCAGGAGAACCTTTCCGGTGGTTTTCCGGCCCTCAAGGTCGCGGTGTGCCTGCCAGCCCTGGCTCAACGGGTAGCGGGCCCCGATGCGGACCTTCAGGCTCCCGCCGGCGGCCGCTGCAAAGACCTCGTCGGAGCGCCAGCGCCGCTCCGCGGCATCCCGCAGGTAGTGGCCCATGGTGGGCCGGGTGAGGAACAGGGAACCCCCGGCGTTGAGGCGCTGCGGGTCAAATGGCGGGACCGGGCCGGAGGCTGCGCCGAACAGCACCAGCATTCCCCGGACACCAAGGGCGTTAAGGGAGCCGTCGAACGTATCCTTACCCACGCCGTCGTACACCACGTCCACGCCCTTGCCACCGGTGAGCTCGCGCACGTGGTGCGGAAAACCTTCGTAGCGCAGCACATGGTCCGCGCCGGCCTCAAGGGCGAGGGCCTTTTTCCCGTCATTGGACACGGTGGTGATGACCCGGGCGCCCTTTGCCTTGAGCAGCTGGATGAGCAGCAGTCCAACCCCGCCGGCCCCGGCGTGCAGCAGTACGGTGTGCCCGGATTCCACCTTGAAGGTGGAATTGACCAGGTAGTGCGCGGTGATGCCCTGGAGGGGAAGGGCGGCGGCGGTAAAGACATCCAGGCCTTTCGGTACCGGCAGTGCGGCGTCCTCATCCACCAGGGCGTAGTCCGCGTAGCAGTTCAGGCCCTCGGCCGTGGCTATCCGGTCGCCCACGGAGAAGCCGGTGACGCCTTCGCCCACGGCTTCCACCGTCCCTGCGGCTTCCGTGCCGGGGGTGAAGGGGTACTGGACTTTGTAGGTCCCACTGCGCTTGTAGGTGTCGATGAAGTTGACGCCGGCCGCCCCGACTTTGAAGAGCACCTGGCCCGGCCCCGGAGCGGGTGTTTGAA
Organism: Arthrobacter sp. FX8; assembly: GCF_026723805.1. NCBI lineage: Bacteria > Bacillati > Actinomycetota > Actinomycetes > Micrococcales > Micrococcaceae > Arthrobacter > Arthrobacter sp. FX8. The sequence continues at coordinate 927,392 of NZ_CP113505.1, forward strand.
CCTCGGCGTAGTCAAGGACTTCCGGTCCGCCTGCCTGCCGTGCGACGATTGCATGCGTCATGGCTCTCCTTTCGCGGGTCCCGGCGTTTCCGGCCCCGGCTGCCGAGACCATCCTAGGGACACCGCAGACCGGCACGGCAAGTCCCGGCGTCACCGCAGGCCTCAAGGACGGCCATGCATAAATATCGGCATCAATGCATAACTATTGCTGTATAGTCGGAGCATGACTATTTCTGTTGCGGTTTCGGGTGCCAGCGGCTACGCCGGGGGAGAGGTCCTTCGCCTTCTGGCCGGACACCCCGGTGTGACCATCGGTGCCATCACAGCGCACAGCAATGCCGGGTCCCGCCTCGGCGAACTGCAGCCGCACCTGCATGGACTGGCCAGCCGCATCCTTGAAGACACCACGGTGGAGAACCTCTCCGGCCACGATGTCGTCTTCCTGGCGCTGCCGCACGGTGCTTCCGCCGAGATCGCCGCCCAGCTTCCCGAAGGGACGGTCGTCATCGACGCCGGCGCCGACCATCGCCTTGAAGACCCCGCCGCGTGGGAGAAGTTCTACGGCTCGCCCCATGCCGGCACCTGGCCCTACGGACTCCCGGAGCTGCCCGGCCAGCGGGAAGCCCTCAAGGGCGCCAAGCGCATCGCCGTTCCCGGCTGCTACCCAACGTCCGCCCTCCTGGCGCTGACCCCTGGCTTCGCTGCGCACCTGCTGGAGCCCGACGACGTCGTGATCGTTTCCGCCTCCGGTACCTCGGGCGCGGGCAAGGCCGCCAAGGTCAACCTGATCGGCGCTGAAGTCATGGGCTCCATGAGTCCCTACGGCGTGGGCGGTGGACACCGGCACACCCCCGAGATCGAGCAGGGCCTCTCCAACGCGGCAGGGGAAAAAGTCAGCGTTTCCTTCACGCCCACCCTTGCTCCCATGAGCCGCGGCATCCTGACCACCGCCACTGCCAAGGTCAAGGCGGGCACCACCGCAGCGCAGCTGCGGCAGGCATGGACCGAAGCGTACGACGACGAGCCGTTCGTCCACGTGCTGTCCGAGGGCCAGTGGCCCGGGACCAAATCGGTCCAGGGTTCCAACCACGCAGCCATGCAGCTGGCCTTCGACGCCCACACGGGACGGGTGGTCGTCACCTGCGTGATCGACAACCTGACCAAGGGCACTGCCGGCGGAGCCGTGCAGTCCATGAACATCGCACTCGGCCTGCCCGAAACCGCCGGCCTCAACCTGCAGGGAGTAGCTCCGTGACCATCACCACCCCCAGGGATTCCGGGCAGCAGGCGTCACCGCCGGACTCAAGGCCTCCGGCAACCCGGACCTCGCCCTGGTCGTCAACGACGGACCATCCAAAGCCGCCGCCGCCGTGTTCACCAGCAACCGCGTGGCCGCAGCCCCCGTGCACTGGTCACGCCAGGTGGTCTCGGACGGCCGCGTGGATGCCGTCATCCTCAACTCCGGCGGGGCCAACGCCTGCACCGGTCCCACGGGCTTCCAGAACACCCACAGCACCGCGGAGAAAGTGGCCGAGGTCCTGGGCATCTCAGCCACCGACGTGTTCGTCTGCTCCACCGGCCTGATTGGCGAGCAGCTGCCCATGGACAAGATCCTGCCGGGCGTCGAGGCCGCTGCAGCAGCACTCAGCACCGACGGGGGACCGGACGCCGGCACGGCCATCATGACCACCGACAGCGTGCCCAAGTCGGCCCTCTTCATCGGCACCGACGCCGACGGCCAGGAATTCAGCATCGGCGGCATCGCCAAGGGCGCCGGCATGCTGGCCCCCGGCCTGGCCACCATGCTGGTGGTCCTCACCACGGATGCCGTGGTGCAGCCCGAAATGCTCGACGTCGTCCTCCGCGACGCCACGCGGGTTACGTTCGACCGCGCCGACTCCGACGGCTGCATGTCCACCAACGACACGGTTGTCCTGCTGGCTTCCGGCGCTTCCGCGGCTGTGCCCTCGGCCGAGGATTTCGGTGCCGGGCTGACCAAGGTCTGCGCCGAGCTGGCCCGCAAACTGATCGCCGATGCCGAGGGCGCCAGCCACGACATCGCCATCCGCACGTTCAACGCTGCCAGCGAAGCGGACGCCGAAACCGTCAGCCGCTCCGTGGCCCGCTCCAACCTGTTCAAAGCGGCCATTTTCGGCAAGGATCCCAACTGGGGCCGCGTGCTCTCCGCGGTGGGCACCACGGACGCCGCCTTTGAGCCGGACCAGCTCAACGTGGCCATGAACGGCGTCCAGATCTGCCGCAACGGCAGCATCGGCGACGACCGCAGCCTGGTGGACCTGGAGCCGCGCGAAGTCCTGGTGGAAATCGACCTGCAGGCAGGCGATGCCGAGGCCACCATCTGGACCAACGACCTCACCCATGACTACGTGCACGAGAACAGCGCCTACTCCAGCTAGGGGCCCCTCCAGCCATTGCCCGCCAAGGCATGAACCGCTGCGGAAAGTGACAACATGAACACCCAAACGCGTGAAACCACCAGCATGTCCGCTGCCCAGGACAAGGCGGCAACCCTGATCGAGGCGCTGCCCTGGATCCAGCGGTTTGCCGGCACCACCATGGTGATCAAGTACGGCGGCAATGCCATGGTGAACGACGAACTCCGCCGCGCCTTCGCCGAAGACATCGTCTTCCTCCACCATGTGGGGATCCACCCCGTGGTGGTCCACGGCGGCGGCCCGCAGATCAACTCCATGCTGGGCCGGCTGGGCATCGAATCCGAGTTCAAGGGCGGCCTCCGGGTCACCACGCCCGAGGCCATGGATGTGGTCCGCATGGTCCTCACCGGCCAGGTGGGACGCGAACTGGTGGGCCTGATTAACTCCCACGGGCCCTACGCCGTGGGCATGTCAGGTGAAGACGGCGGGCTGCTGCGCGCTGTCCGCACCGGCACCGTGGTGGACGGCGAAGAGGTGGACCTCGGGCTGGTGGGCGAGGTGGTGGGCGTCGACCCCGCCGGCATCGTGGACATCCTCGACGCCGGCCGCATCCCCGTGATCTCCACGGTGGCCCCGGAAATTGTCGACGGCGGAGAAAGCGTGGCGGGGACCGCGCGGTTCCAGCCCACGGGCCAGGTCCTGAACGTCAACGCGGACACCGCAGCGGCCGCCGTCGCCTCGGCGCTGGGCGCTTCGAAGCTGGTGATCCTCACCGACGTTGAAGGCCTCTACGCCAACTGGCCGGACAAGACTTCCCTGATCTCCTCCCTCACGGCGTCGGAGCTGCGGGAGATGCTGCCCAGGCTCGAGTCCGGGATGATCCCCAAGATGGCGGCCTGCCTCAAGGCCGTTGACGAGGGCGTGGAACGGGCACACATCGTGGACGGGCGCCTGGCCCACTCCATGCTTCTGGAAACATTTACGACGGCGGGCATCGGCACCCAGGTCGTCCCGGACGAGGAGATCAACGGATGAACACGGTTGAAAAGCCTTCAGTCACCGAGTTGGTGGAAACCACGGGCCACGCAGGCTCCGAGTGGCTCTCGCGCTACTCCAGTTCGCTGATGAACGTGTTCGGCACGCCGCAACGGGTCCTGGTCCGCGGTGCCGGCTGCCTGGTGTGGGACGCCGACGGCCAGGAGTACCTGGACCTGCTGGGCGGGATCGCTGTGAACGCCCTGGGCCACGCCCACCCCTTCGTGACGTCAGTCATCGCCAGCCAGCTGGCCACACTGGGCCATGTCTCCAACTTCTTTACCAGCCCCACCCAGGTGGCGCTGGCCGAAAAACTGCTGGAACTGGCGCACGCTCCTGCCGGCTCCAAGGTGTTCTTCAGCAACTCGGGCACCGAAGCCAACGAGGCCGCCTTCAAACTTGCCCGCCGCAATACCGGCGACGGTACGGTCAAGCGGACCACCATCATCGCCCTCGAGGGCGCGTTCCACGGCCGGACCATGGGCGCCCTGGCCCTGACCGCCAAAGAGGCCTACCGGGCGCCCTTCGAGCCGCTGCCCGGTGGCGTGGTGCACATCCCGTTCGGCGACATTGCCGCGCTGGAGGCAGCAGTGGACGAAACCGTGGCCGCCGTGTTCCTGGAGCCCATCCAGGGTGAGGCAGGTGTGCGCCCCCTGCCGCCGGGCTACCTGAAGGCCGCGCGGGAGGCCACCAGCAAAGCCGGCGCCCTGCTGATCCTGGACGAGGTCCAGACCGGCATCGGCCGCACCGGCAAGTGGCTCGCCAGCGAGGATGCGGGGATTGTCCCTGACGCCATCACCCTGGCCAAAGGGCTGGGCGGCGGATTCCCCATCGGTGCCCTGATCACCATGGGTGGGCAGACGTCGTCGTTGTTGTCCGCCGGCCAGCACGGCACCACCTTCGGCGGAAACCCGGTGGCCACGGCAGCCGCCCTCGCCACCCTCCACGCCCTCGAAAGCCAGAACGTCCTGGCCAACGCCACGGCCGTGGGCGAACACCTGCGCTCCGCACTGGCCGCGATCCCCGGCGTCACCGAGGTCCGGGGTGAAGGGCTGCTGATCGGCTTCGACCTCGACGCCGACGTAGCACCGGCCGTCGTGCAGGCTGCCCTCGACGCAGGCTTCATCGTCAACAGCCCGGGCCCGCGGACCATCCGCCTGGCCCCGCCGCTGATCCTCACCACGGCACAGGCCGACACGTTCCTCGCCGCATTCCCGGCAATCCTCCAGACAGCTAAGGACGCCCAGTGACCACCGCAACCCGGCACTTCCTCAAGGACACCGACCTCAGCCCCGCCGAACAGGCGGAAGTCCTGGAGCTCGCCGCCCGCATGAAGGCGGCCCCCTACAGCGTCCAGCCGTTCGCCGCTGAAGGCAGCGGCCGCAAGACCGTGGCCGTGATCTTCGACAAGACCTCCACCCGGACCCGGGTCTCATTCGCCACCGGCATCGCGGACATGGGCGGCAATGCCCTGGTCATCAACCCCGGCGAGGCGCAGATCGGGCACAAGGAATCCGTGGAGGACACCGCCAAGGTGCTCGAACGGATGGTCTCCACCATTGTGTGGCGCACCGGCGCCCACGCCGGCCTGGTGGCCATGGCGGAGAACTCAAGGGTTCCCGTCATCAACGCCCTGTGCGATGACTACCACCCGTGCCAGCTCCTGGCGGACCTGCTGGCCGTCAAGGAACACAAGGGCGACCTCAAGGGACTCACCATGAGCTACCTCGGCGACGCCGCCAACAACATGGCCAACTCCTACCTGCTGGCCGGAGTCACCGCCGGCATGCACGTCCGCATCGCCGGCCCGGAGGGCTACCTGCCGGCCGCGGACATCGTGGCCGCGGCTGAGGAGCGCGCGGCTGAGACCGGCGGTTCCGTGCTCATCACCACCGATGCCAAGGAAGCACTGAAGGGTGCCGACGTCGTGGCCACCGACACGTGGGTCTCCATGGGGCAGGAAGCCGAGAAGGAGGCCCGGCTCCAGCTGTTCCGGGACTACTCCGTCGATTCGGACGCCATGGCACTCGCCGCGGATGACGCCGTCGTGCTGCACTGCCTCCCGGCCTACCGGGGCTACGAAATCTCCGCCGACGTCATCGACGGCCCGCAGTCCATCGTCTGGGACGAGGCGGAAAACCGGCTGCACGCCCAGAAGGCGCTGATGGCCTGGCTGATGCACCGCTCGGGCCTGGCCTTCGTTGACGGCCTTTCCCCCGTCGAGGGCACCGGAGAGAGCACGTTCTAGTGTCCGCCCAGCCGTCCTCCCCGGGCACCAGCCCGGCCACCAAGACCGCCCGGCAGGCGCGCATCACCGCCATCCTCACCGGGCAGTCCGTGCGTTCCCAGGCCGAGCTTGCGGCGCTGCTGGCCGACGACGGCGTGCAGGTCACCCAGGCCACGCTGTCCCGCGACCTGGTGGAACTGGGCGCCGTCCGCGTCCGCGGCAAGGAAGGCGTCCTGGTCTACGCCGTTCCCGGCGAAGGCGGCGAGCGGGCCGCAAAAAGCGGCGTGACGCAGGAGATCCTGGATGCCCGGCTGGCCCGGCTGTGCAGCGAACTGCTGGTCACCGCCGAAGCCTCGGCCAACATCGCGGTCCTGCGCACTCCGCCGGGCGCCGCCAACTTCCTGGCCCTGGCCATCGACCACTCGGTGATGCCGTCCATCCTGGGCACCATCGCCGGGGACGACACCGTCCTGCTGGTCTCCCGCGACCCGCTGGGCGGACCGGACCTGGCAGCCCGCTTCCTGCAAATGGCAGAAGAAGCCGGGCAATAAGCTTGAAGACAACGAACCAACCAACCCCAACAAGGAGCATCTAAAGTGACTGAACGCATTGTGCTGGCCTACTCCGGCGGCCTGGACACGTCCGTCGCCATCGGCTGGATCGGTGAAGCCACCGGTGCCGAGGTCATCGCCGTGGCGGTGGACGTCGGACAGGGCGGCGAATCGCTGGAAACCATCCGCCAGCGCGCCCTGGGCTGCGGCGCCGTCGAGGCCTACGTGGCCGACGCATCGGACGAGTTCGCCAACGAATACTGCGTGCCCACCCTGAAGGCCAACGCCCTCTACCAGGGCCACTACCCGCTGGTGTCCGCCATCTCCCGCCCGGTCATCGTCAAGCACCTGGTGAAGGCAGCCCGCGAATTCGGCGCCACCACCGTGGCCCACGGCTGCACCGGCAAGGGCAACGACCAGGTCCGCTTCGAGGTGGGCATCCAGACCCTGGGCCCGGACCTGAAGTGCATCGCACCGGTCCGCGACCTCGCCCTGACCCGCGACAAGGCCATCGCCTTCGCCGAGGAAAAGGGACTGCCCATCGAGACCACCAAGAAGAACCCGTACTCCATCGACCAGAACGTCTGGGGACGCGCCGTGGAAACCGGCTACCTCGAGGACATCTGGAACGCCCCCACCAAGGACATCTACGACTACACCGCCACCCCGGAGTTCCCGCCGGCCCCGGATGAGGTCATCATCTCCTTCGAAGCCGGCGTCCCGGTAGCGATCGACGGCGTCAAGGTCACTCCGCTGCAGGCCATCAAGGAACTCAACCGCCGCGCCGGCGCCCAGGGCGTGGGCCGCATCGACGTCGTCGAGGACCGCCTGGTGGGCATCAAGTCCCGCGAAATCTACGAAGCCCCCGGTGCCATGGCCCTGATCACCGCGCACAAGCACCTCGAGGACATCACCGTGGAGCGCGAGCAGGCCCGCTTCAAGGCCACCGTTGGCCAGCGCTGGGCCGAGCTGGTCTATGACGGCCAGTGGTTCTCCCCGCTGAAGCGCTCCCTGGACGCCTTCATCGAGGACACCCAGAAGTACGTCTCCGGCGACATCCGCATGACCCTGCACGGCGGCCAGGCCATCGTCAACGGCCGCCGCTCGGACACCTCGCTGTACGACTTCTCGCTGGCCACCTACGACACCGGCGACACCTTCGACCAGTCCCAGGCCAAGGGCTTCATCGAGCTGTGGGGCATGTCCGCCAAGGTTGCCTCCGGCCGCGACATCCGGGTCGCAGGAAGTAGCCCCTGTGGCTGGGCAAAAACTGGAAGCCACCAACACAGGCGCGCTCTGGGGCGGCCGGTTCGCCGGTGGCCCCGCGGACGCCCTCGCGGCGCTAAGCAAGTCGACGCACTTCGACTGGCGGCTGGCCCGTTACGACATCGCCGGCTCCAAGGCGCACGCCCGCGTCCTGCACAAAGCAGGACTGCTGGACGATGCCGAGCTCGAAGGCATGCTGGCCGCCCTCACGCAGCTGGACGAGGACGTGGCGTCCGGGGCGTACCTGCCGGCGGAATCCGACGAGGACGTGCATGGTTCCCTGGAACGCGGACTGATCGAGAGGGCCGGAACCCAGCTGGGCGGCAAGCTCCGCGCCGGCCGGTCCCGCAACGACCAGGTGGCCACCCTGGGCCGGATGTTCCTGCGCGACCACGCAAGGATCATCGCGCGCGGCGTCCTTGCCACGGTGGATGCCCTGGTGGAGCAGGCAAAGGCACACCACGGTGTTGCCATGCCGGGCCGCACCCACCTGCAGCACGCCCAGCCGGTCCTGCTCAGCCACCACCTGCTGGCCCACGCCTGGGCGCTGCTGCGCGACGTGCAGCGGCTGCAGGACTGGGACAAGCGGGCCGGCGTCTCGCCGTACGGTTCGGGTGCCCTGGCCGGCTCCTCGCTGGGGCTCGACCCGGAAGCAGTGGCCGCTGAGCTGGGCTTCTACTCCGCCACGCATAACTCGATCGACGGCACCGCGTCCCGCGATGTCTTCGCCGAGTTCGCCTGGGTCTGCTCGATGATCGGCGTGGACCTCTCCCGGATCTCAGAGGAAGTCATCTTCTGGGCCACCAAGGAGTTCTCCTTCGTCACGCTGCATGATTCGTACTCCACGGGGTCCTCGATCATGCCGCAGAAGAAGAACCCGGATGTGGCAGAGCTGGCCCGCGGCAAGGCAGGGCGCCTGATCGGCAACCTCACCGGGCTGCTGGCCACGCTCAAGGGCCTTCCGCTTGCGTACAACCGCGACCTGCAGGAGGACAAGGAACCGGTATTCGACGCCGCCGACACCCTGGAGCTGCTGCTTCCGGCCGTCTCCGGCATGATCGCCACCCTCAAGTTCAACACTGAACGGATGCAGTCGCTGGCCCCGCAGGGCTTCGCGCTGGCCACGGACATCGCCGAATGGCTGGTCCGGCAGGGCGTGCCGTTCCGCGAGGCGCACGAACTCTCCGGCGCGGCGGTCAAGCAGGCGGAATCCCGTGGTGTGGAACTGTGGGACCTTACGGACGGGGAGTACGCTGCCATCTCGGAGCATCTCACCCCCGAGGTCCGCACGGTCCTGTCCACGGAAGGCTCCCTGAACAGCCGCAACTCCCAGGGCGGAACGGCGCCGGCCGCCGTCGAACGCCAGCTCGCCGCACTGGAAGCCGAGCTCGCCGACGTCCGGGCGTACGCAGGCTAAATACCGGATCTGCAAGGGGCGCCGTGGTTTTTCCGCGGGGCCCCTTGCTGGTTGTGGCTAGGGTGGAGCCATGAGCGAAACCTTCCGCAAGTTCCTTCGCACCCTTCCCGATTTCCCCTCCGGCCTGCCCGGTTTCGACCCGGACAACGCCCCGCAGGACCCGGCGCTGCTGTTCAAGCAGTGGCTGGATGAGGCGCTGGACGCGGGGAGCAGCAGCCGCACGCGTTCAGCCTGGCCACGGTGGGCGCGGCATCCGGCGGTGGGCAGCAGCCGTCCTCGCGGATGCTGATCCTGAAGAACATTGACGACGACGGCTGGCACTTCGCCACGTCACGCACCTCCCGCAAGGGCCGGGAGCTGGCCGCTGAACCACGTGCCGCCATGAACTTCTACTGGCCGGGCCTGGGCCGCCAGGTCCGGGTGGCCGGCGCTGTGGCCGAGCTTTCTGCCGAGGCTTCCGCGGTGGACTGGCACGAGCGGCCCCGGGCCGACGGAAGCGACAATCCCCAGTGGCAGCTCTACGCCCTCCAGCCCGTCGAGATCGAGTTCTGGCAGGCCAGCAACGACGGCAACCATGTCCGGCACCGTGTCGGGCCGGACGGATCGCCGCTGGAATAAGTAGCTGGCGCGCCTGGGTGCTCGGCTAGGCTGGCCGCATGACCTCTCCTTCTCCTGCCGGCCTCCTGGCCGAACTGCACACGGCCGGCGCCGCGCTGACTGCCGGGCTGGACCGGATTCCCGACGGCGGCGAACGTGCTCCGTCCACCCTTCGCGGCTGGAGCCGCGGGCACCTTTGGCCCACCTCGCCGGAATCTGCGACGCCCTGGCCCGTCAGGTGGAGTACGGCCGCCGCGGTGAAACGGTGGAGCTTTACGACGGCGGCGTGGAAGGCCGCAACCGCGCCATCGATCTGGCCGCGGGGCACAGCCTTGGGCAGCACCGGGAGGACGTCGATGCCGCGCTGCGCCGCGCGCTGGCGGCTTTTGACGCACTGGACGGGGATGAGTGGCAGACGCCCATCGCGTTCCGCGACGGCGTCATCTTCGATGCGGGGCTGGCGCTCTGGCGCGAGCTCGTCATCCACACCGCGGACCTGGATGCCGGCACGGGACCCGAAACCTGGAACAGGGAATTCTGCTCCCACCTCTTCGACTTCCTGGCCGCCCGCGTCCCGGCCGGTACCCGGCTTGTCCTGCAGCCGGTGGCACTTCCGCCGCTGGCCCTTGGCGCCGGCGGCAGCACCGTCGTCGTCAGCGGCATGGTCACGGATATCGCCGCCTGGCTCGCTGGGCGCAAGCCGTCGCTGGACAGCCTGCGGGCCACCGCCGCCGGGGACGGCACCGACCTTCCCGCCCTGCTGCCCTGGCCTTCGGCGATGCCCGACCCAAAGTAGTCGTCCTCACCTGAAGCAGTCCTGGCCAGCCTCGCGGGCCAGCAGGCTTTCCTTGATGGGCAGGCCCCAGCGGAAGCCGCCCAGCGAGCCATCGGTCCGGATCACCCGGTGGCAGGGAACGAACAACGCCGCTGCATTGAAGGCACAGGCGCTGGCCGCCGCCCTGACCGCTCGCGGGTTGCCCGCGAGGGCCGCATACTCGGTGTACGTAACGGGTGAGCCGGGTTTGACCTGGCGCAGCACATCCCAGGCGTGGGCACGGAACGGGCCCGACTGCTGCAGTACCCGGACTGCCATGGCGGGAGCGGGGTCGCCGTCGTAAAAGGCTTCAACGGCGGACGAGATACCGCCAAGGCTTGCCACCTCCTCCACGGCGTCGGGCCGCAGCGTGGGATGGACCTGTCCGGTGAGTTCTGCAAGGCCTGCCGTCCAGCCCGAAGCGAGGACCACACCGTCCCGGGCAAGGATGGTGAAGGGCCCGTCAGGCGTGGACAGCTGCATCAGTTGCGCTTTCATGGCATCCCTTTCGCGGGAACGGTTGTTGTCGGTGCGGGCCGTGCTGCGGCGCGCCACAGGTGCATGGTGGCGTAGGAGCGCCACGGGCTGGTCTCCCGGAAGTCCGGGCTCAGGGTGCTGTCACCATTATCGATGGCGCGGATTCCGTTCCGAACGGCGGCGTCGTTGGCGAGGAAGACGTCCGGGGCGCCCAGGACCCGCATGGCCACGTACCCCACGGTCCATGGTCCCACCCCCGGCAAGGGCAGCAGTTTGGCGCCCAGGCCGGTTAGGTCGTCCCCATAGCCGAACTCCAGTTCTCCGGCGGCCATGGCCGAGGCCGCCTGGAGGAGCGATTCGGTCCGTCTTCTGGGCCCGCGCAGCAGGTGGCCCGCCGCGGCTATTTGGGCCGGCGTCGGGAAGAGCCTGTCCAGGCCGTCGCCGGCCGTGCTGCTGGGACTGCCGGCGGCGGACAGTTGGGTCAGTGCGGTCCGGGCCGCCGCCACCGTGATCTGCTGGCCCACCATGGCCCGCACCAGCAGTTCCTGCGGGTCCAGCGCCCCCGGCATCCTCATTCCGGGAGCGCCGGCAACGGAGGCGGCAAGCCTGGGGTCGGCCGTGAGGGCACCGTCGATCGCTTCGGGGTCTGCGTCCAGGTCGAACAGCCTCCGCACGCGGCTCAGCAGTGCCGGAAGGTCCCGCAGGTCCACCGCACCCACGGTGAGGGTGAGCTGCCGTGCCCGCGTGCCGCCGTCGTACGCCACCTGGAAGCGCGCATCGCCATGGGGGAGCCGCAGGGTCCGTGCGTAGGAGGTGGCCGTACCCTCCTCGATGCCGGGGATGGCACGGACCGCAAGGAAGGAGAAGATGCTTGGATCGAACGGCGGACGGTAGGGCAGGCCAAGGGTCAGCGCCGTCGTGCCGCCACCGGGGGCCGGGTGCCGGACCGTCCTGCGAAGTGCGGTGGGGGTCATGTCGAACACCTCGGCGATGGTCTCGTTGAACTGCCGCACGCTGCTGAAGCCGGCCGCGAAGGCGATGTCGGCCAGCTTCATGGAGGTGGACACCAGCAGCGTACGTGCGGTCTGCGCCCTCGCAGCGCGGGCCAGCGACAGGGGACCGGCACCCAGTTCCTGCCCCAGGATCCGGTTAAGCTGGCGCTGCGAGTACCCCAGGCGGGACGCAAGGCCTGCCACCCCGTCCCGGTTGATCACGCCGTCGTTGATCAGCCGCATGGCCCGGCCCGCAACGTCCTGCCGCACGTTCCAGGCAGGGGTTCCCGGCACCGCCTCCGGCAGGCAGCGCTTGCAGGCCCGGTAGCCCGCCTCGTGTGCCGCGGCGGACGTCTCGTAAAACGTCACGTTGGACGCCTTGGGGGTGCGGGCCGGGCAGGAGGGGCGGCAGTAGATCCCGGTTGTGCGGACGGCGGTATAGAACTGGCCGTCGAACCGGGGGTCGCGGGCATCGATTGCCCGGTAGCGCTGCCAGAAGTCCATTCCTCCATCCTGCCAGCCCACCCCGGCCGGTCCTAGCGGAAATCGGACATGGCCGTGGAGGGCGGGAATCCGGCGCCGGGGCGGCTGCCGGGCGGATGAAACGGGCGGCATCCGGGTAAAGTCGAGCAATGAACGAAAGTGCTCCGGACGCCGGGACGCTCCGGAGTTTCCTGTCCGGAGATGCCCGCGAGCTCGCCCCGCAGCTGCTTGGCGCCGTACTGACGCACCAGTCCCGGGACGGCGCGGTGTCCATCCGGCTCACCGAGGTCGAGGCCTACCTTGGGCCCGAGGATTCGCTCCATCCGGACCCGGGCTCGCATACCTACCGGGGCCCGACACCCCGCAATGCGCCAATGTTCGGCCCCGCCGGGCACCTCTACGTCTACTTCACCTACGGCATGCACCACTGCACCAACATTGTCTGCGGCCCGGCAGGCGTTGCGTCCGCCCTGCTGCTGCGGGCAGGGGAGGTGGTGGACGGACTTGAACTGGCGCAACGGCGCCGTCCCACGTCGAGAACGCCCGCCGACCTGGCCAGCGGTCCGGCCCGCCTGGCCAAAGCGCTTGGATTGACGACGGCGGACAGTGGCCGGGACGCGCTGGCTCCACCTTTCGGCCTGGAGCTTCCCTCCTGCACCGGCGGTCCGGTAAGTACGGGCCCGCGGGTGGGCGTGGCCGGCGCCGGGGGATCGGCGGAATACGCCTGGCGGTTCTGGCTCACCGGCGACCCCACCGTCTCCAAATACAAGGCTGCCAAGCCCCGGATCCGGAAGCAGCCGGCACGTTGACTGCCGGCTGCAACGTTTCACAAGCGTTAACGGAAATGGTTGTAGAATGGACGGTCTGTCTTTCGCGATAGGGGAACGTTAATGCACGACGCCGAATTGGCCCACGAACGGGAGTATGTAGCCGGCCTGTATGCCCGGCTGGAGGAACTCCGGGAGGAAAAGCGCCGCCAGCTGGCGCAGGTCCGGCGCGCCGGAGCCGTGGGCACCATGCAGAACGTTTCGGAACGTGATGCGTTCGCTGCACTGTATGAGGACCGCCTGGCCCAGCTGGACGCCGTCGATGACCGGCTGGTGTTCGGCCGCCTGGACCTGGACTCCGGTGAAGCCCAGTACATTGGCCGCATCGGGCTTACCACCGAGGACCTGCAGCGGCTGATGGTGGACTGGCGTGCGCCCGAGGCCGGGCACTTCTACCAGGCCACGGCCTTCGACCGGCAGGGCGTCCGCCGCCGCCGGCACCTGATCCTGCAGGGGCGGGACGTCAAGGCGATCGAGGACGACGTCCTGGACGCTGGGATGCTTACCGACGACGAATCACTGCAGGGCGAAGGGGCCCTGCTCGCGGCCCTGAACTCCAAGCGGACCGGACGCATGTCGGACATCGTCAGCACCATCCAGTCGGAACAGGACCGCATCATCCGGTCCTCCATTTCCGGCGCCGTCGTGGTCCAGGGCGGGCCGGGCACCGGCAAAACCGCCGTGGCCCTGCACCGGGCCGCCTACCTGCTGTACACCCACCGTGACCGCCTCAAAAGTGCCGGCGTGCTCCTGGTGGGGCCGTCGTCGTCGTTCATGAAGTACATCGAACGGGTGCTGCCCTCGCTCGGGGAAACCGGTGTCGTCATGGCCAGCGTGGGCCGCCTGATGCCCGGCATCAATGCCGTTCCCGAAACAGATGCGGACGTGGCAGCCCTGAAGGGCCGCATGGACATGGCCGCGATCGTGGCCAACGCCGTGTCCAACCGCATGCGCGTCCCCGCGCAGAACCGGATCCTTGAAGTGGACGGCCGCAAGCTCACCCTCACACCCCGGCAGGTCCGGCGTGCAAGGGAACGTGCCCGCGCCACCGGAAAGCCGTACAACGAGGCACGCGTGACGTTCGTGAAGATCCTGCTGCGCGAGCTGACCGAACAGATGACCGAGCTCGTCGAAGCAGGCAACCTCGGCAACAACGCGGACCGCTCGTACCTTGCCGAAGATGTCCGGACGGCCCGCGATGTGCGGATTGCGCTGAACCTGTGCTGGATGCCCATGACGCCGGAGAAGCTGATCTCGGATCTGTTCAGCAAGCCGGAGGTGCTGGAATTCTGCACCCCCAACCTGACCCCGGCCCAGCGGGCGCTGCTGCAGCGTCCCGCGGATGCCCCGTGGACGGAATCGGACGTGCCGCTGCTGGACGAGGCCGCCGAACTGCTCGGCGAGCTGGACCCGGCTGCCGGGCGCGGACTGGCCCAGCAGGAGCATGACCGTGCCCGCGACCTTGCCAACGCCAAGCAGACCCTGGTCAACATGCAGGCCGCCGGCGTGGACCCCCTGATGTCCGCGGAGGAACTGGCCGAGCAGAACCAGGAACAGGAAGGGCGGCAAACCGCTGCCGAACGCGCAACGAGCGACCGCACCTGGGCCTTCGGGCACATCGTGGTGGATGAGGCTCAGGAACTCTCACCCATGCAGTGGCGGCTCCTGGTCCGGCGCTGCCCGCTGAAGTCCTTCACCATCGTGGGCGACATCGCGCAGACCAGCTCTGTGGCCGGAGCCAACTCGTGGCAGGGGGCGCTTGCTCCGCTGTTCGGTGACCGCTGGCAGCTGGAGGAGCTGACCGTCAACTACCGCACGCCCTCGCAGATCGCCGAAGCCGCCGTCAGGATGGCCAACGCGGCTGGCCTGGTGGTTTCCGCGCCGAAGGCCGTTCGTGAGGGGCGCTGGGCGCCCATCATCGACGAAGTAGGGAACGGCGCGGTGGTCGGCCGGCTCGTGGAGGTCCTCCCGGAAGAACTTGACGCGCTCGACGGCGGCCTGCTCGCCGTGATCGCCGATGGTGACCTCCTGCCCCAGGCCACGGCAGCACTGCGAGCCGTGTATGGGCGACGGATCGGCACCGGCGCCGGCAGCTACGAGCAGGACATCGTGGTGATCAGCCCGCGCGAGGCCAAGGGCCTGGAGTTCGACGGCGTGGTGGTCCTGGAACCATCCGTCATGCTCAACCATGAGCACGGCAAGGTGGGGGACCTGTACGTAGCCATGACACGTGCAACACAGCGCCTGCGGCTGATTGCCTCGCAACCCGTGCCTGCCGGGATTGCCGGCTGACCCGGCGCCGGGCGTTACTGCTAACTTAGGAAGCGTGCCAGAACTGAACAACCTCGAACCGCAGCGCAACGATCCCACTTTCGCCAACATTTGGCAGGAACTGAAGTGGCGTGGGCTGGTCCATGTGTCCACCGACGAAGCAGAGCTTGAGAAGCTCCTCGCCGACGGGCCGGTCACATACTATTGCGGCTTCGACCCCACCGCCCCGAGCCTGCACCTGGGAAACCTCGTCCAGCTCCTGGTCATGCGGCGGCTGCAGCTGGCCGGGCACAAGCCACTGGGACTCGTTGGCGGCTCCACGGGCATGATCGGCGATCCTCGCCCCACCGCTGAGCGAACCCTGAACACCAAGGACACGGTGGCGGAGTGGGTGGGCTACCTGCAGGCCCAGGTCAGCCGCTTCCTCAGCTTCGAGGGTGACAACGCTGCCAGGATCGTAAACAACCTGGACTGGACGGCGCCCTTGAGCGCCATCGACTTCCTGCGTGAAGTGGGCAAGCACTTCAGGGTTGGAACGATGCTGCGCAAGGACGCCGTGGCATCCCGCCTGAACTCCGACGAGGGCATCAGCTACACCGAGTTCAGCTACCAGATCCTGCAGGGCATGGACTACCTGCAGCTCTATCGCGACTACGGCTGTGTGCTGCAGACCGGTGGTTCGGACCAGTGGGGCAACCTCACCAGCGGTACCGACCTGATCCGCAAGGTGGAGGGCAAGAGCGTCCACGCCCTGGGAACCCCCTCATCACCAACTCCGACGGAACCAAGTTCGGCAAGAGCGAGGGCAACGCCATCTGGCTGGACGCGGGCATGTGCAGCCCGTACGCCTTCTACCAGTTCTGGCTCAACACCGCCGACGCCGACGTTGTGGACCGGCTCAAGGTGTTCACATTCCTCACCCGGGCCGAGATCGAAGAGATCGCGGTTTCCGTGGCCGAGCGTCCCTTTGCCAGGGAAGGACAGCGGAAGCTGGCCTTCGAAGTGACTTCGCTGGTGCACGGCGTGGAGGCCACCGAAAAAGTCATCGCCGCTTCAGCGGCGCTTTTCGGCAACGGCGACCTGGCCGCACTGGACAAGGCAACGCTCCAGGCGGCTACCTCCGAACTTCCTTCGGCCACGGTGCAGGTGGACGGGATGGGGATCGTCGACCTGCTGGTGGCGTCCGGTCTATCGGAAAGCAAGTCCGCCGCCCGGCGCACCGTTGGTGAAGGAGGTGCCTACGTGAACAACGAGAAGGTGTCAGATCCGGAGGCCGTGATCTCCGAGTCTGAACTGTTGCACGGCCAGTACCTGCTCCTGCGCCGGGGCAAGAAGAACCTGGCCACTGTTGAGGTGCTGGTTCCCTAGCACCTTCACGGTCCGTATGCACGCCCTTCGGCGGCCGATTTGCACGGCCGCTGGGGGGCGTGTATTGTTTTCTGAGTCGCCGCCGCTGAGTGGTGACAAACCCCCAACTTATGAGAAGCAGTTCTTGCCGCGCACCGCGTGGAATTGGAGAAATTGCTTCTCGTTGTGCTGGGCGGATTCATTCCACCGAGTGAATTCCGGAAGAAAATCCGGATTTGCGAAAGTGAATATGAATGAAATAAGATGGAAACATCGCAGCGAAGAAATACGGAAAAGAAATTCTTTTGAATTGTTTCCGGGAATATTCGAATGTGTCTGTTGTTTGAGAACTCAATAGTGTGCCAAGTTTGTTGATACCGATTATGTATGTAATTGGTTGATTGTGCTGTGCCGCCACCCCGTGGTGTGCATGGTGTTTTTGGCTGGTTTCAAATTTTGTGCAGCTGTTTCTGCCGTTATTTCCGGTGGTTGTGGTTGTGTCTGTTTTTGTTTTACTTCAACGGAGAGTTTGATCCTGGCTCAGGATGAACGCTGGCGGCGTGCTTAACACATGCAAGTCGAACGATGATGCCAGCTTGCTGGTGGATTAGTGGCGAACGGGTGAGTAACACGTGAGTAACCTGCCCTTGACTCTGGGATAAGCCTGGGAAACTGGGTCTAATACCGGATATGACCTTCCATCGCATGGTGGTTGGTGGAAAGCTTTTGTGGTTTTGGATGGACTCGCGGCCTATCAGCTTGTTGGTGGGGTAATGGCCTACCAAGGCGACGACGGGTAGCCGGCCTGAGAGGGTGACCGGCCACACTGGGACTGAGACACGGCCCAGACTCCTACGGGAGGCAGCAGTGGGGAATATTGCACAATGGGCGAAAGCCTGATGCAGCGACGCCGCGTGAGGGATGACGGCCTTCGGGTTGTAAACCTCTTTCAGTAGGGAAGAAGCGTAAGTGACGGTACCTGCAGAAGAAGCGCCGGCTAACTACGTGCCAGCAGCCGCGGTAATACGTAGGGCGCAAGCGTTATCCGGAATTATTGGGCGTAAAGAGCTCGTAGGCGGTTTGTCGCGTCTGCCGTGAAAGTCCGGGGCTCAACTCCGGATCTGCGGTGGGTACGGGCAGACTAGAGTGATGTAGGGGAGACTGGAATTCCTGGTGTAGCGGTGAAATGCGCAGATATCAGGAGGAACACCGATGGCGAAGGCAGGTCTCTGGGCATTAACTGACGCTGAGGAGCGAAAGCATGGGGAGCGAACAGGATTAGATACCCTGGTAGTCCATGCCGTAAACGTTGGGCACTAGGTGTGGGGGACATTCCACGTTTTCCGCGCCGTAGCTAACGCATTAAGTGCCCCGCCTGGGGAGTACGGCCGCAAGGCTAAAACTCAAAGGAATTGACGGGGGCCCGCACAAGCGGCGGAGCATGCGGATTAATTCGATGCAACGCGAAGAACCTTACCAAGGCTTGACATGAACCGGACCGCTGCAGAAATGTGGTTTCCCCTTTGGGGCTGGTTTACAGGTGGTGCATGGTTGTCGTCAGCTCGTGTCGTGAGATGTTGGGTTAAGTCCCGCAACGAGCGCAACCCTCGTTCTATGTTGCCAGCACGTGATGGTGGGGACTCATAGGAGACTGCCGGGGTCAACTCGGAGGAAGGTGGGGACGACGTCAAATCATCATGCCCCTTATGTCTTGGGCTTCACGCATGCTACAATGGCCGGTACAAAGGGTTGCGATACTGTGAGGTGGAGCTAATCCCAAAAAGCCGGTCTCAGTTCGGATTGGGGTCTGCAACTCGACCCCATGAAGTCGGAGTCGCTAGTAATCGCAGATCAGCAACGCTGCGGTGAATACGTTCCCGGGCCTTGTACACACCGCCCGTCAAGTCACGAAAGTTGGTAACACCCGAAGCCGGTGGCCTAACCCCTTGTGGGAGGGAGCTGTCGAAGGTGGGACTGGCGATTGGGACTAAGTCGTAACAAGGTAGCCGTACCGGAAGGTGCGGCTGGATCACCTCCTTTCTAAGGAGCACCTCCAACTCTTCTGTGCTGGTGAATGCCGGTGTGGGGGGTTGTCAGGAAGCAAGCCCGCAGCATGGACGATTGTTCCGTGGCGGGTGCTCATGGGTGGAATATCAGCAAATAGCGGCTGCGTGTTTTTTTGTCTTGTCTAGTACGAGCCAGTGATGGTTCTGGAACGGTGGGCGCAGGGATGCGTGGTTTAGTGTTTGGCACACTGTTGGGTCCTGAGGCAACAGGACCGGGGAGGGGTTGCTGCGGCTTTGGTCGTGGTGGTTCCTTGTCGGGTTTGTTTGTTTCTGGTTTCCCTGCCGTGACGTTCTGTGCGCCTGTTGTGGGTGTGTGGGGTGTGTGGTGTGGGGTTGTTGTTTGAGAACTACATAGTGGACGCGAGCATCTTGTATAAGAAGCAATTTCCAAGATTAATGAACCTGGATCTGGCTGCGCTGTTGATGCCCTTTGGGTGTTGGGGTGTGGTTGGTTTCTGTGGTTCTCTCGAGAAATGTTTTTGATCTTTGTGGTCAAGTTTTTAAGAGCACACGGTGGATGCCTTGGCATTAGGAGCCGAAGAAGGACGTAGGAATCTGCGATAAGCCTGGGGGAGTCGATAACCGGACTGTGATCCCAGGGTGTCCGAATGGGGAAACCCCGCCGAGCGCGCGAGTGACTCGGTGACCCGTACCTGAACACATAGGGTGCGTGGGGGGAACGCGGGGAAGTGAAACATCTCAGTACCCGCAGGAAGAGAAAACAATAGTGATTCCGTTAGTAGTGGCGAGCGAACGCGGATCAGGCTAAACCGTTCCATGTGTGATAGCCGGCGGGCGTTGCATGGTCGGGGTTGTGGGACTTTCCATACCAGTTCTGCCGGGCTGGTGGGGTGTGATGTGCGCGCATAGGTGAACGGTTTTGAAAGGCCGGCCAGAGAGGGTGTTAGTCCCGTAACCGTAATGTGTTTGTACCGCCTGTGAGAGTATCCCAAGTAGTACGGGGCCCGAGAAATCCCGTGCGAATCTGTCAGGACCACCTGATAAGCCTAAATACTCCCTAATGACCGATAGCGGACCAGTACCGTGAGGGAAAGGTGAAAAGTACCCCGGGAGGGGAGTGAAACAGTACCTGAAACCGTGTGCTTACAATCCGTCGGAGCCAGTCTGATTCTGGTGACGGCGTGCCTTTTGAAGAATGAGCCTGCGAGTTAGTGTTACGTCGCGAGGTTAACCCGTGTGGGGCAGCCGTAGCGAAAGCGAGTCTGAATAGGGCGTGTGAGTGGCGTGATCTAGACCCGAAGCGAAGTGATCTACCCATGGCCAGGTTGAAGCGACGGTAAGACGTCGTGGAGGACCGAACCCACTTCAGTTGAAAATGGAGGGGATGAGCTGTGGGTAGGGGTGAAAGGCCAATCAAACTTCGTGATAGCTGGTTCTCCCCGAAATGCATTTAGGTGCAGCGTTGCGTGTTTCTTGCTGGAGGTAGAGCTACTGGATGGCTAATGGGCCCTACAAGGTTACTGACGTCAGCCAAACTCCGAATGCCGGTAAGTGAGAGCGCAGCAGTGAGACTGTGGGGGATAAGCTTCATAGTCGAGAGGGAAACAGCCCAGACCACCAACTAAGGCCCCTAAGCGTGTGCTAAGTGGGAAAGGATGTGGAGTTGCCCAGACAACCAGGAGGTTGGCTTAGAAGCAGCCACCCTTAAAAGAGTGCGTAATAGCTCACTGGTCAAGTGATTCCGCGCCGACAATGTAGCGGGGCTCAAGTACACCGCCGAAGTTGTGGCATTCACATTTTAGCTAAGCCCTTGTGGTTCAGGCGTGTGGATGGGTAGGGGAGCGTCGTGTGGGCGGTGAAGTCGCGGTGTAAACCAGCGGTGGAGCCTACACGAGTGAGAATGCAGGCATGAGTAGCGAAAGACGGGTGAGAAACCCGTCCGCCGAATGATCAAGGGTTCCAGGGTCAAGCTAATCTGCCCTGGGTAAGTCGGGACCTAAGGCGAGGCCGACAGGCGTAGTCGATGGACAACGGGTTGATATTCCCGTACCGGCGAAAAACCGCCCATGCTGAGCGGGGGATACTAACTGCCCGAAGCCTGCCCGAGCGCCCTTGTGGTGTGAGGGTTTTGGTGGAGCGCAGGACCTGATCCCGGGAGGCAAGCGTATTAACAGGTGTGACGCAGGAAGGTAGCCGAGCCGGGCGATGGTTGTCCCGGTCTAAGGATGTAGGGCGAGTGGTAGGCAAATCCGCCACTCATGGTGCCTGAGATCTGATGGGACCCCCGTTTGGGGGGATTTGGTGATCCTATGCTGCCGAGAAAAGCATCGACGCGAGGTTTTAGCCGCCCGTACCCCAAACCGACACAGGTGATCAGGTAGAGAATACCAAGGCGATCGAGAGAATTATGGTTAAGGAACTCGGCAAAATGCCCCCGTAACTTCGGGAGAAGGGGGCCCCAACCTTGATACACCCTTTGCGGTGTGGAGGGGATCGGGGCCGCAGAGACCAGGGGGAAGCGACTGTTTACTAAAAACACAGGTCCGTGCGAAGTCGCAAGACGATGTATACGGACTGACTCCTGCCCGGTGCTGGAAGGTTAAGAGGACCGGTTAGCCGCAAGGCGAAGCTGAGAATTTAAGCCCCAGTAAACGGCGGTGGTAACTATAACCATCCTAAGGTAGCGAAATTCCTTGTCGGGTAAGTTCCGACCTGCACGAATGGAGTAACGACTTCCCCGCTGTCTCAACCATAAACTCGGCGAAATTGCAGTACGAGTAAAGATGCTCGTTACGCGCAGCAGGACGGAAAGACCCCGAGACCTTTACTATAGTTTGGTATTGGTGTTCGGAGTGGCTTGTGTAGGATAGGTGGGAGACGTTGAAGCCCGGACGCCAGTTCGGGTGGAGTCATCGTTGAAATACCACTCTGGTCACTTTGGACATCTAACTTCGGCCCGTAATCCGGGTCAGGGACAGTGCCTGATGGGTAGTTTAACTGGGGCGGTTGCCTCCTAAAAAGTAACGGAGGCGCCCAAAGGTTCCCTCAGCCTGGTTGGCAATCAGGTGTCGAGTGTAAGTGCACAAGGGAGCTTGACTGTGAGAGAGACATCTCGAGCAGGGACGAAAGTCGGGACTAGTGATCCGGCGGTACATTGTGGAATGGCCGTCGCTCAACGGATAAAAGGTACCTCGGGGATAACAGGCTGATCTTGCCCAAGAGTCCATATCGACGGCATGGTTTGGCACCTCGATGTCGGCTCGTCGCATCCTGGGGCTGGAGTAGGTCCCAAGGGTTGGGCTGTTCGCCCATTAAAGCGGTACGCGAGCTGGGTTTAGAACGTCGTGAGACAGTTCGGTCCCTATCCGCTGCGCGCGCAGGAAATTTGAGAAGGGCTGTCCTTAGTACGAGAGGACCGGGACGGACGAACCTCTGGTGTGTCAGTTGTACTGCCAAGTGCACCGCTGATTAGCTACGTTCGGATGGGATAACCGCTGAAAGCATCTAAGCGGGAAGCTCGCTTCGAGATGAGATTTCCATACACCCTCGGGTGTGAGAGGCCCCCAGCCAGACCACTGGGTTGATAGGCCGGATGTGGAAGCGAGGACTAACGACTCGTGAAGCTGACCGGTACTAATAGGCCAACAACTTACACCACACAGATACATACAAACTCTGCTTGCGTCCACTATGTGGTTCCCAACCAACAACCCCCCAACACCGGGGTTGTCACGGCACGGAACCAACACAACTGAATAACAACACCACAATGTTGTAACCACCAGACTTCCCACCCCCGAAAAAACACCGGGCGGGCGGGTACAAGGGTTACGGCGGTCATAGCGTGGGGGAAACGCCCGGTCCCATTCCGAACCCGGAAGCTAAGACCCACAGCGCCGATGGTACTGCACCCGGGAGGGTGTGGGAGAGTAGGTCACCGCCGGACACACATTGGTCGAGGCCCCAACCACCAGGTTGGGGCCTCCCACATTTAACCCACCAACACCACAACACGATCCCGCACCTGGGCCCCGTGACGCGCCATCAGGTCCTGTGCGGTTTGTGGGTGACGCGCCATCAGCTTTCGTCCCCTCACCGGAGACGCGCCATCAGCTTTCGTCCCCTCACCGGTGACGCGTCACCAGGCCCCGCGCCACGGCAGAAGACTTTCACGAAGTGAAGACCCGAGGTCCGCGAACGGGCCGGATGTGATGGCGCATCCCGCGGAAACGGGCAGGATGTGATGGCGCATCCCGCGGAAACGGGCAGGATGTGATTGGGCGTCGCCTGTGAAGATGGCCACGATACCACTCCCAAGGGGCCCGCTGTCCCTTGGGATTTTGCGGCTCCACTAGAATTGATGAAGATGTACGGACTTCGAAGCGCTTGATTTCGGGTTGCGTAGGAAACGAAACGAGCGGCTGCAGTTGCGCCAGTGGTCGGCTCACAACAGGAGGAATCCATATGGCCGAGCACAACGGGGGCAACCGCGGCAACGACCGCGGCGCGTTCCGCGGCAACAACAACTCCGGCGGGGATCCCCGCGGATTCCGGTCCCGCTCCGACCGCGACGGCAACAGCCCCTCCCGCGGCGGTTCCGGGGCCGGCGGTGAGCGGAAGCCTTTCGGTGATCGTGATCGTAAGCCGTTTGGTGACCGTCCCCGCCGCGACGGCGAGGGTGACCGTCGCGGTTTCACCGGTGGTACTGGTGGCGGTGAGCGGAAGCCTTTCGGTGATCGTGAGCGGAAGCCGTTTGGTGATCGTGATCGTAAGCCGTTTGGTGACCGTCCGCGCCGTGACGGTGAGGGTGACCGCGACCGGAAGCCTCTCGGTGATCGTGATCGTAAGCCGTTTGGTGATCGTGATCGTAAGCCGTTTGGCGACCGTCCGCGCCGTGACGGTGAGGGTGACCGCGACCGGAAGCCTTTCGGCGACCGTGATCGTAAGCCGTTTGGTGACCGTCCCCGCCGCGACGGCGAGGGTGACCGTCGTGGTTTCACCGGTGGTACTGGTGGCGGTGATCGTAAGCCTTTCGGGGACCGTGACCGGAAGCCTTTCGGCGACCGTGATCGTAAGCCCTTTGGTGACCGTCCGCGCCGTGACGGTGAGGGCGACCGCCGCAGCTTTGGCGGTGGTGACCGTGACCGGAAGCCTTTCGGTGACCGTCCGCGCCGCGAAGGCGAAGGAGACCGCCGCGGCTTCGGTGGCGAGAACCGCAAGCCGTTTGGTGACAGGCAGGATCGCGCACCGCGCAGCTTCGACCGCGGCGACTCCCGGGCCGAATCAGGCCGTGGCGGCTCCGGCCCCCGCGGCTTTGGCCGCGACCGCCAGGAGGAGCGCCCTGTCCGCGTGCCCAACGCCGCAGACCTTCGCAGCGCCAACCGCCCTGACCGGGAACGCTCACCCGAGATCGATGAGGACGTCACGGGCAAGGAACTGGACCGAGCCACGCACCACCAGATCAAGACCCTTGAGCCCAAGAGCGCAGAGTGGGTTGCCCGTCACCTGGTGATGGCCGGCCGCCTTATCGACGACGAGCCCGAGCTTGCCTTCCAGCACGCCCTCGCCGCCAGTCGTCGTGGCGGACGGCTCGCAGCCGTCCGCGAGGCCGTTGGCCTGACGGCCTATGCTGCCGGCCATTACGGTGAGGCACTCCGCGAGTTCCGCACCTTCCGCCGGATCAGTGGTTCCAACGTGCACCTCCCCGTGATGGCCGACTGCGAGCGTGGCCTGGGGCGCCCCGACCGTGCCCTCGATGTTGCCCGCTCGGAGGAAGCCCGGGACCTTGACGCGCCCGGCAAGGTGGAACTGGCAATCGTGGCAGCCGGTGCACGGACCGATCTGGGCCAGCTGGACGCGGCAGTAGCGGAACTGGAGATTCCGCAGCTGGACATCAACCGTGCCTTCTCCTACAGTCCGCGACTCTTCCGTGCCTACGCCGATGCACTTGCAGCGGTGGGACGCCAGGAAGAGTCGGAAAAGTGGAACCGCCAGGCGGTCGTGGCAGAAAACGCGCTGGGCCAGGGTGCGGACCAGGAACCCGAAATCATCGACCTCGGCTGGGACGAGGAAGAAGAGGCACGGGAAGAGGCTGAGCGACGCCGGCTGCTGGAGCGTGCCTCCGGCGCCGCCGAAACCGAAGCTCCCGCTGAAACCCCCACCGCCGGTGACGCAGACGCCGAAGCTGAAAGCACCCGCGCTACCGAAGCGGAAGCAGCCCAGGACAGCAACCTGGACGACCAGGACGCCGACTACTTCGTCTCCGACGACGCCGAATCGGACCAGGACTCGGTGGAACGGGACGAGCTGGATTCCGAAGCTGCCGGTGATGCCGAAGCGGAGGACAGCGGTGCCACCCAGCATGATGAAGAACGCCGGGAAGACTGACAAGCATGAGTGACGTTTCACTGGTTTCCCGCTTCGATGCACTGCTCGCCGACCTGGACGGCGTGGTCTATGCCGGGCCCCACGCCATTCCCGGAGCTGTGGATTCACTGCAGCAGCTCTCCGGCCTGGGTATCGGCCTGGGCTATGTGACGAACAACGCCTCCCGCTCGCCGGCGGAGGTGGCCGCGCATCTCCGTGAGCTTGGTGCCCCCGCCGAGGACAACCAGGTGGTCAGTTCCTCGCAGGCGGCAGCCGAGCTCCTGGCCTCGCTGCTTCCACCAGGGTCCAGGATCCTCATCACGGGCAGCACGGCGCTTGCCCGCGAAATTGAACTGGTGGGCCTGGTGCCGGTGGGCAGCCAGGCGGAGGATCCGGTCGCGGTCGTCCAGGGTTTCAGCCCAACCATCGGCTGGAAGGACCTGGCAGAGGCCACCTACGTGGTGTCCGCCGGGGCGCTTTGGGTGGCCACCAACACGGACATGTCCATTCCCCAGGCGCGTGGCATCGCCCCGGGAAATGGCACCTTGGTTGCCGCTGTCACTGCTGCCACGGGGCAGCAGCCCAAGGTTGCTGGAAAGCCCGAAGCTCCGCTGTTCCATTCGGCAGCCAAGCGCCTCGGGGCCGAGCGTCCCCTGGTGGTCGGCGACCGGCTGGACACGGACATCCTGGGCGGCAACAACGCCGGCTTTGCCACCGTTGCTGTCCTGACCGGCGTCGACACGCGCGAAACCATTCTGGCCGCGAGGTCTGCGGAACGGCCCAACTACATCATCGAAAACCTGGCCGGCCTGCACCGCCCGTACCCCGAAGTGACGCACGACGACGGCACGTACACGTGCGGCCATTCAACGGCGCGCGTGGCCAACGGAGCCGTGGGCATCATTGGCAGCCAGGACCAGCTCGACTCCTGGCGGGCCGCCTGTGCGGCCTGGTGGGCGGCGACGCCGGACGCCGCAGCCCCGAAGGCGCCCAAGCTGGTGTGGCTGGATCACTAGACTGGTTGAATGACCGAGCTGACCGAACCGGACGACGCGACAGCCCAGCCGGCCCCGGAGTGGCCGCAGCCAGGCGGGATGGACCTCACCGATCCGCGGGTTGCGCAGGCCGTAGCCAGGCTTTTCGACATGCCCGGGCTCCCTGTCCCGGACCACGGGAGCGTCTACGACGACCTCCACGATGAACTGCTGGCCGCCCTCAACGCCGATCCCGCAGGCACCGATCCTGCAGACGCCGATCCCGCAGGTGCTGATCCCGCAAAGACCGCCCCCACCGGGACCGGCTCCACACTGCCCGGTCCCGCCGGGGGTGCAGCCTGATGCCGGTTCGCCTCGACCAGGCACTGGTGGCACGCGGGCTGGCGAGGTCGCGCACCCATGCCGCGACGCTCATCGCCGAAGGCAAGGTCAGCTCCGGTGGCCAGGTCCTCGCCAAGGCCTCCCTCCAGGTTGATGACAGCCGGGACCTCGCCGTCGAACACGATGACCAGGACAGCTACGCCAGCCGCGCGGGCCATAAGCTGGCCGGGGCCCTCGACGCCTTCCCCCAAGTTTCGGTGGCGGGCAAGAGGTGCCTGGACGCCGGCGCCTCCACCGGGGGCTTTACCGATGTCCTGCTTCGGCGGGGTGCCGCGCACGTGGTGGCTGTCGACGTCGGACACGGCCAGCTGGTGCCGCACCTCCGCGACGACCCCCGCGTGGACGTCCATGAAGGCATGAACGTCAGGTACATGGCGCCGGAAGACATTGGCGGCCCGGCAGCGCTGACCGTCGCCGACCTGTCCTTTATTTCCCTCACCCTCGTGGTCCAGCCACTGGCCGGCTGCACCGAACCCGGCGGCGACCTGGTGCTGATGGTCAAGCCCCAGTTCGAGATCGGCAAGGACCGCCTGGGCCGCACCGGCGTGGTCAACTCGGAGCGTGAGCGGCGGATGGCCGTGGAGAAGGTGGCCAGGGCAGCGTTCGACGCCGGCCTGGACCTTTGCGGGCTGGCGGCCAGTCCGCTGCCGGGGCAGGACGGAAACGTCGAATACTTCCTGTGGATAAAACGCAGGATCAGCAAAGACTTGCCTAAGATCGAAGAGCGAGAGGCAGCAGCCGCTGCGTTGCTCGGACAAATCTGGCCTAACCACTAGAGAGCGGAACCTGATGAGCAGGCGTGTACTGGTCCTTGCCCACACCGGCCGCGAGGAATCACTGAAAGCCGCCTGGGAAGCCTGCGCCCTGCTGCACGCCTCCGGCATGGTCCCAGTGATGCAGGAGTCCGAACTGGGGGACATGGAAAGGTTCTTTGGGCACCTGGCCCAGCCGGTGGAAGTCCTCCACGACCACGTCCAGCTGCCCGATGTGGAACTCGTCATGGTCCTTGGCGGTGACGGCACCATCCTGCGGGCCGCCGAACTGGTCCGTGAGGTGGATGTGCCGCTGCTGGGCGTCAACCTGGGCCACGTGGGCTTCCTGGCCGAAAGCGAGCGGGCGGACCTTGCCCAGACCGTGGAGTGGGTTGCCAGCCGCGAGTACACGGTTGAAGAGCGGATGACCATCGATGTCCAGGTCTGGGTCCGCGGCCAGAAGATTTGGCACACCTGGGCTTTAAACGAGGCCGCCATCGAGAAGGCCAACCGCGAACGCATGCTCGAAGTCGTGACCGAGGTGGACGAGCGCCCGCTGACGTCCTTCGGCTCAGACGGCATCGTGCTGGCCACCCCCACCGGATCCACGGCCTACGCGTTCTCGGCGGGCGGTCCGGTGGTCTGGCCGGAGGTGGAGGCCCTGGTCATTGTGCCCATCAGCGCCCACGCGCTCTTCGCCAAGCCCCTGGTGGTGTCGCCCAGGTCGAAGCTTGCGGTGGAGGTGCTGGGCCGGACCGACGCCCAGGGCGTGTTGTGGTGCGACGGACGGCGCTCGGTGGACCTGCCGCCGGGAGCCCGCGTGGAAGTGACCAAGTCCGCCACTCCTGTCCGGCTGGCCCGCACCCACCAGACGCCGTTCTCCGCCCGGCTGGTCCGCAAGTTCGAGCTGCCCATCCACGGCTGGCGCGGGCCGGTACCCAAGTCCGACGCCGTGCACACCGGCCCCATCCCAATTGTGCGGACGCCGCGGCCCATGCCGCCGCTGCCCGTGCCGCATGTGGAGAACTCCGACAGCGATCCCGATCCGTCGACTGCAAAGTGAATCCATGCTTGAAGAACTGAGAATCCGCGATCTGGGCGTCATCACCGACGCAACGCTTCCGCTCGGCCCTGGACTGAGCGTCGTAACCGGCGAAACCGGCGCCGGCAAGACCATGGTGGTCACCGCCGTTGGCCTGCTCCTGGGCGCCCGTTCGGATGCCGGGGCCGTCCGCAGCGGCGCCAAGAGCGCCACCGCTGAAGCAGTCCTGAAGCTCGACGCCGGCCACCCGGCCATTGCGCGTGCCCTGGACGCCGGTGCCGAGGCGGAGGAGGTCGACGGCGGCGCAGAGCTGATCCTGGCCCGGCGCCTTGGTGCGGATGGACGCAGCCGTGCCTTCCTGGGCGGCCGTGCTGCACCCGTGGGCGTACTGGCTGAGATCGGCGAGACCCTGGTGGTGGTGCACGGACAGTCGGACCAGATCCGGCTCAAGAGTGCCACGGCGCAGCGTGAAGCCCTGGACAAGTTCGCCGGCGACACCCTGGCCGGTCCACTGGCCGCGTACCAGGAGCTGTATGGCCGGTGGAAGTCCAGCCAGGCCGAGCTGGACAACCTCCGCAGCGCCGCCCGCGACAGGCTCCGCGAAGCTGAATCCCTGGAGGCTGCCCTTGCCGAGATTGACGAGGTGGATCCGCAGCCGGGGGAGGATGAGCTCCTGAAGGCCGAGGCCGTGAAGCTTGCCAACGTGGAGGAACTGCGAATCGCCGCGAGCACCGCCCACCAGGCACTCATTGCAGAGGACTTTGGTGAAGCCGGTGACGCCACCACATTGGTGGACTCCGCCAAGCGGACCCTGGAGCACGTGTCCGAGCACGATGCGCAGCTGGGATCCGCAGCCGCCCGGCTGGCCGAGGTGGGCTTCCTGCTTACTGACATCGCCGCCGAGCTGGCCAGCTACCAGGCCAGCCTGGACTCCGAGGGCCCGGAGCGGCTCGCCGAGATCGAGGACCGGCGCGCTGCGCTGGCCAAACTGGTCCGGAAATACGCCCCCACCATCGACGAGGTGCTGGAGTGGGCGGAGCAGGCGCGCGTCCGCTTCGACGAGCTCCAGGACGACTCGTCCCGCATCGAGGCCCTGGACGCTGAGGTGGTCCGCGCCGAGGCGGAGCTGAAGAAGCAGGCAGCGGGCATCAGCAAGATCCGCGCCAAGGCCGCAAAGGACCTGTCCGGCCGCGTCAGTGCGGAGCTCAAGGCCCTGGCCATGGCCGATGCCACGCTGGTGATCAACCTCGAGCCGACCGGTCAGCTGGGCCCGCACGGCGCGGACGACATCAGCTTCCTGCTGCGGCCGCATTCGGGCGCCCCGGCCCGGCCGCTGGGCAAGGGGGCGTCCGGCGGTGAGCTGTCCCGCGTCATGCTGGCCATCGAAGTGGTGCTTGCCGCCGTCGATCCCGTCCCCACCTTTGTCTTCGACGAGGTGGACGCCGGCGTGGGCGGCCGCGCCGCCGTAGAGATCGGCCGCCGCCTGGCCATGCTGGCACGCCACGTGCAGGTGCTGGTGGTCACGCACCTGCCGCAGGTGGCAGCGTTCGCGGACCAGCACATCACCGTCACCAAGACTTCCGTCAGGGGAGCCGACGGCGGCACCGCCACCGGGTTCACCTCCAGTGACGTCCGCCTCCTCGACGGCCCGGAGCGGGTCCGTGAGCTCGCCCGGATGCTGGCCGGCCAGGAAGACTCCGAAACCGCGCAGGCCCACGCCCAGGAACTCCTGGATGACGCCAAGCTCCTGCCCCAGCGGGCCTGACAGGGACAACCACGGGAGGGACGAATTGATGATAGGCTCGAATTCCGTGGTGCAGCGATCAAATTCCCGTGTAAATTCCCGGTTCCCGGGCTCCTCCAAGACGACGAAGCACATCTTTGTCACCGGCGGTGTGGCGTCCTCGCTTGGTAAGGGA
This sequence comes from Arthrobacter sp. FX8, assembly GCF_026723805.1. Classification (NCBI taxonomy): domain Bacteria; kingdom Bacillati; phylum Actinomycetota; class Actinomycetes; order Micrococcales; family Micrococcaceae; genus Arthrobacter; species Arthrobacter sp. FX8. The sequence continues at coordinate 957,574 of NZ_CP113505.1, forward strand.
CTGACGGCGTCCAGCCTTGGTCACCTGCTCCGGGCACGCGGCCTGTCCGTGACAATGCAGAAGCTCGATCCCTACCTGAACGTGGATCCGGGCACAATGAACCCCTTCCAGCACGGCGAGGTCTTCGTCACAGACGACGGCGCCGAAACGGACCTGGACATCGGGCACTACGAGCGCTTCCTTGATGAAAACCTCGAGGGGTCCGCGAACGTCACCACCGGCCAGGTGTACTCCACGGTGATTGCCAAGGAACGCCGCGGCGAGTACCTGGGGGACACCGTCCAGGTCATCCCGCACATCACGGATGAGATCAAGCGCCGCATGCGTTTGCCTGCCGAGGGCAAGAACGCCCCGGACGTCATCATCACCGAAATCGGCGGCACCGTTGGCGACATCGAATCCCAGCCGTTCCTCGAATCGGCCCGCCAGGTCCGCCAGGACATCGGCCGCGGAAACGTGTTCTTCCTGCACGTCTCCCTGGTGCCGTACATTGGCCCCTCGCAGGAGCTGAAGACCAAGCCCACCCAGCACTCCGTGGCCGCGCTGCGGTCCATCGGCATCCAGCCCGAGGCGATCGTGATCCGTTCGGACCGTGAAGTGCCGGAGGCCATGCGGGAGAAGATCGGCCGCATGTGCGACGTCGATATCGACGCCGTGGTGAACGCCGCGGACGCCCCCAGCATCTACGACATCCCCAAGACCCTGCACGGACAGGGCCTTGACTCCTACATCGTCCGGGCCCTTGACCTGCCCTTCAAGGACGTTGACTGGACCAGCTGGGACAAGCTGCTTGAAGCCGTCCACAACCCCAAGCACCACGTCGAGATTGCCCTGGTGGGCAAGTACATCGACCTGCCTGACGCCTACCTCTCGGTCACCGAAGCGCTGCGTGCCGGCGGCTTCGCCAACGAGGCCAAGGTCAAGATCCGCTGGGTCCCGTCGGACGAATGCGAGACCCGCGAAGGCGCCGTCAAGGCCCTCGACGGCGTGGACGCCATCTGCGTTCCCGGCGGCTTCGGCATCCGTGGACTCGAAGGCAAGCTCGGCGCCCTGAAGTTTGCCCGCGAAACCAAGCTGCCCGTGCTGGGCCTGTGCCTCGGCCTGCAGTGCATGGTGATCGAGTACGCCCGCAACGTGGTGGGCCTGGAGGGTGCCTCCTCCAGCGAATTCGAGCCGGACTCCAAGTACCCGGTGATCGCCACCATGGAGGAGCAGCTGGAGTACGTGGAAGGCCGCGGCGACCTGGGCGGCACCATGCGCCTTGGACTGTACGAAGCCAAACTGGATGAAGGCTCGGTCATCGCCGGAACCTACGGCAAGACCACCGTGAGCGAACGCCACAGGCACCGCTACGAGGTGAACAACAAGTACCGCCAGCAGATCGCGGACAAGGGCCTGGTCTTCTCCGGCACTTCCCCGGACGGCAAGCTGGTGGAATTCGTTGAGCTGCCCGCCGACGTGCACCCGTACTACGTGGCCACGCAGGCCCATCCCGAGCTGAGCTCGCGGCCCACCCGCCCGCACCCGCTGTTCGCCGGCCTGGTCAAGGCTGCACTTGACCACCAGAACGCAGGCCACCGGAACGCGGGCGGCCAGGGTGCAGGCCAGGAGGGCGTTGCCGACACGGCTGTGCCCCCGGCCGGCGAACATGCGGCATCGGGTACCGTTACCGCTAAGTAGTCGATAGAACACACAAAGGACGGCGCGATGCCTGGTACACCTGAAGCCACCCCTGCCAAACAGGTTTCGGATGCACCAAGCCCGCGCCGTCTTTTGTCTACGGAGAAGGTCTACCAGGGCAGGATCTGGGATGTCGTCAGCGACACCTTCCAGCTCTCGGACTCCGGGGACGCCCTCACCCGCGATTACATCGACCATCCCGGCGCCGTAGCCGTCCTGCCCATGAACGCCGAGGGCCAGGTCCTGCTGTTGAAGCAGTACCGGCACCCCGTGGGCATGGACCTCTGGGAGGTTCCGGCGGGCCTGCTGGATGTTGAAGGCGAAGACTTCGTGGTGGGGGCGGCGCGCGAACTGGCCGAGGAAGCGGACCTTGCTGCCGGGACCTGGAACGTCCTGGCGGATGTCTTCAATTCCCCGGGATCCTCCAGCGAGGCCATCCGTATCTACCTGGCCCGTGACCTCACCGAAGTGCCGCACCACGAACGCCACGAACGGACGGACGAGGAAGCGGAGATCGAGTTCCACTGGATCGGCCTGGATGATGCCGTGGCGTCCGTCCTGGCCGGACGCCTGCACAACCCGTCCGCCGTCGTCGGGATCCTGGCTGCCGCTGCCGCCCGCGCCAATGACTATGAGGGCCTCCGCCCCGCCGACGCCCCCTGGCCCGCCCACCCCAGCCAGCGCTGATGGCGCCTCCTTCGGCTGAAGCAGCGCCGGCGGTCGAACCGGGCCCGGCGGAGGCTGCCGCTGCCCCGGCACCTGTACCTTCCGCCATCGACCGTGCAATTACCGACTACCTCCAGCACATGGGTGTGGAACGGGGACTGGCAGCGAATACCTTGGCAGCCTACCGCCGGGACCTGGCCCGCTACGCCCGGTATGTTGCCGCCGCCGGCTGCGGCCGGCCGGAGGACATCACCCGGCACCACGTCACGGGTTACGTCCGCGCCCTGTCGGACGGTTCCGACGGCGGTTCCACCCTGGGGGTCCGGTCCGCGGCCCGGACGGTGGTGGCGGTCCGTGGCCTGCACAAGTTCTGGGCCCTCGAAGGTTATACGCCGGCCGATCCAGCCCGCGACGTCCACCCACCCATGGCAGGTAAACGGCTGCCCAAGGCCATCAGCGTTGACGAAGTGACCCGCATCCTGGAGGCGGCAGGAACGGACACCGCCGCCGGACTGCGGGACCGCGCCCTGCTTGAATTCCTCTACTCCACGGGAGCCAGGATCAGCGAAGCGGTGGGACTGGACGTTGATGACATCTCCCTTGCCGGGCCGGAATCCGGGCCTGCCATTGTCCGGCTGTTCGGCAAGGGGTCGAAGGAGCGGCTGGTGCCGCTGGGCTCCTACGGGGCCCGGGCGCTGGATGCCTACCTGGTCCGCGGCCGGCCGCTGCTTGCTGCCAAGGGCAAGGGCACGCCTGCGCTGTTCCTGAATGCCCGCGGCGGCCGGATCAGCCGGCAGAGCGCCTGGACCATCCTCAAGGCGGCGGCGGAGAAGGCCAACATCACCCGGGACGTCTCACCGCACACGCTGCGGCATTCCTTCGCCACCCACCTGCTCGAAGGCGGCGCGGACGTCAGGGTGGTGCAGGAACTTTGGGCCACGCATCGGTGACCACAACCCAGGTGTACACGCTGGTCACGGCTGATACGCTACGGGAAATCTACGCGGCCGCTCATCCCCGCGCGCTGGGCTGACGTTCCGCCAGGCAGGGCACGTCCGGCCGCCAGGGTCGCGCGGACAGCTAGAACATGGCCTCGATGGTCAGTTCCACGGGCCCCAGCAGGAAAGCCAGCACAGAAGTTCCCATGCAGGCGACCAACATCAGTCCGGGATGCGCCAGGCCGATCACCACCCTCCGCAGCCGTGGCCGGCCGCGGAGGAAGGATTTCGGTACGCGGGAGAGCGCCGGCACCTGCCGCCAGCCGCGAAGCCGCCGAAGGAACCAGGCGCACCGGGCGACAAACGCCAACCATAGGACGGCTACCACCAGCGGCACCAGGGCCGCCATCAGGGTGAAGCCCAGAGCCGTTACCTCGCGCTCTGAGTCTCCCGCCACCGCTTGGACAGTGGTTGAGATGGACGCACTCAACACCACCGAGATGGCCCAGACCATGAAGGCCGCAACAAGTGCCAGGAACCGCACGAAGAACAGGCCCAAAACCGACTCCCGGGCGGCTTTCACCTGCTGCCGGGGAGTCACGTGGAGAACGGCCAGGGTGCTGAGCAGCGTGGGCAGGGCCGCTGCTGCCACCAGCAGGTACCACGTCCAACCAGCCAGGTTCACGAACTCATCTGCAAAAATGAGCGCTGTCCAGACACAGGCCCAGGCCCAGCCCCAATACAAAGGGTTGCGCACCAGCCACCCCGGCAGGCGGGTGTCAATGGCCGAAATCCTGGCGGGCCGTATTCCGTGTCCTGTTTCGGGAGTCACACCTAGAGCTTGGCATATCCGGCGTCCCTTGGCGCTTCCCCGATGACAACTCCCGGACCCCATAGGCTTGAAGGCATGACCACAGCCTCTGTGACCCTTTGCTTCCTGCTCCGTGACGGGCCGGGCGGCCCCGAGGTACTCCTCGGGCTGAAACAGACCGGGTTCGGCAGGGGCAAGATCGTGGGCATCGGCGGCCACGTGGAACCGGGGGAGTCGGACGCGCAGGCCGTCATCCGGGAGGTCCTGGAAGAGACCGGTGTGGTGCTGCGGGTTGAGGACCTGGCGGACGCCGGATCGGTCCACTTCGTCTTTCCGGCCCGCCCGGAATGGAATATGCGGACCACCCTCTTTACCGCCCGGACCTGGCAGGGCGAGCCGGCACCCAGCGACGAGATCCTGCCCGAGTGGTTCCGGGTGGATACGCTGCCCGTGGACCGCATGTGGCAGGACGCCGACCACTGGCTCCCGGTGGTTCTGGAAGGCCGAAGGATCAACGTGGTGGTCACTATGCACACAGACAACGAATCAGTCGCCTCATCCGAGAGCCTGCTGGACTGAGCAGGCAATTAACGGCCGACGGCGGCCCGGGCACCTGGGTGCCGGGCCGCCGTCGGACGTTCCTGCCAGGAGTCAGGGGAGGTGCCGCTCCTCCGGACCGATGTACTCGCTCAGCGGCCTGATCAGGGAGTTCGCGTCCAGTTGCTCCATGATGTGGGCGGTCCAGCCTGTGATCCGGCTGGCCACGAACAGGGGAGTGAATGTGGGCGTATCAAAGCCCATCAGGTGGTACGTGGGCCCGGCCGGGTAGTCGAGGTTCGGCTTGATGGCCTTGGCTTCGTCCATGGCCTGCTCGAGCCCGTTGTACAGCCCCAGCAGTTCCGGCCGGCCGTAGTGGGCGATCATCTTGTCCAGTGCGGCTTTCATGGTGGGGACCCGGGAGTCGCCGTGCTTGTAGACACGGTGGCCGAAGCCCATCACCTTCTTCTTCTGCGCCAGGGCGTCTTCCATCCATGCCTTGGCCCGGGCCGCTGCTTCCTCCAGGGACTCCTCCTGCCGGATGCCGATCTCGTCGAAGGTGTGCATGACGGCTTCGTTGGCGCCGCCGTGCAGCGGACCCTTGAGGGCGCCGATGGCACCGGTCACGGCTGAATGCAGGTCCGAGAGCGTCGAGGTGATCACACGGGCGGTGAATGTGGAGGCGTTGAAGGAGTGCTCGGCGTAAAGAATCATCGAGACGTTGAAGGCATCCACCACCTCCGGCACCTGCTCCTCGCCGAAGGCCATCCACAGGAAGTTGGCCGAGTAGCCAAGGTCTTCGCGGGGCTCCACCACATCCTGCCCGTGGCGGCGGCGCTGGTCGTAGGCCACCACCGCGGGCATGGCGGCGAACAGGTCCACGGCCTTGGCCATGTTGGCTTCCCGGGAGGAATCCCCGGTCAGGGGATGCCGTGCCCCCATAACGGAAGCAGCAGTCCTGCAGACGTCCATCGGGTGCGAAGTGACCGGAAGGGTATCGATCACCTGCTTCACCACCGGATCGAGGGCGCGGCCGGCGCGTTCCTTCGCGCTGAACTCGGCAAGCTGGTCCTTGGTGGGCAGTTCACCGTTCCACAGCAGGTACGCCACTTCCTCGAAGCTGCACCGCGCTGCCAGTTCCTGGACAGGGTAGCCGCGGTAGAGCAGGGAGTTGGTGTCCGGATTGACCTTGGAAACGGCGGTGTAGTCCACCACCACGCCGGCAAGGCCTTTTTGATCTCATTTTCAGCCATGCTGAAACTCCTTTGTTCCTAAAGCCTGTTCGTCCGGCGGAGGCCGGCCTTCCGATTGGGTGTCAGGTGCCGGGTGTCATGTTCCGGGAATCTGGAAATTGAACACGCCGGTGTCGAAGCGGTTGTAGGCCTCGTAGTCAACGAGGTCGTAGAGCCGGGCACGGGTCAGCATGTTTGGAACCTGCGCCTCCTGGGTGCCGTCGGATTTGATCGATTCCAGAGTACGCTCAGCAGCCCCCATGGCACTACGGAGCAGCGTCACCGGATAGATCACCATGTTGACGCCGACGCCGGCCAGTTCATCCACGGTGAAGAGGTCGCTCTTGCCGAACTCGGTCATGTTGGCCAGGATCGGCACGTCCACCGCGTCGCGGATGGCCTTGAACTCGTCCAGGTCCTTCATGGCTTCGGGGAAAATTGCGTCGGCGCCGGCTTCGACGAGGGCTCTGGCGCGCTGCTGTGCGGCTTCCACCCCCTCGGTGGCGCGGATGTCGGTGCGGGCCATGATCAGGAAGTTCGGGTCCCGCCGGGCGTCGGCCGCGGCCCTGATGCGTTTGGTGGCGGTGTCCTGGTCCACCACGTTCTTGCCGTCCAGGTGGCCGCAGCGCTTCGGGTTGAACTGGTCCTCGATATGGCAGCCGGCCAGGCCTGCGTTCTCGAGTTCCTGGACGGTGCGTGCCACGTTCATGGGCTCCCCGAAGCCGGTGTCCGCGTCAACGATCGAGGGCAGGTCAGTCATCCGCGCGATCTGCCCGGCCCGGGTGGCTACCTCGGTCAGGGTGGTCAGGCCGATGTCCGGCAGGCCGAGGTCGTTGGCGAGGACGGCGCCGGAGATGTACACCCCGGCGAAGCCCTTTTCCTCGATCAGCCGGGCGGAGAGCGGGTTGAACGCGCCGGGGAACTGCTGGATGGTCCCGGAGGCCAGCAGATCCCGGAAGCGGACCCGCTTCTGTTCCGGGGTGGTCTTTGAGTACAGCATCTAGAACAGTCCCTTCGGTGCCGCCGCGAGGTCGATGACGCCGGGAGCGGCGGTGATGTTCAGCTGGTCCAGCTCACCGGCGGCGAGCTGTGGGAGGCGTTCGACGGCGGTGAGGAACCTTTCGATCTCAGCCTCCTCCACGAGCCCGGCGGCGAGGGTGCGGAACTTGTTGATGTACTGTTCCCGGGCGAAGGGGCGGGCGCCGAGCGGGTGGGCGTCGGCAACGGCGATCTGGTCGGTGATGACGGTGCCGTCCTTGAGCGTGATCTCCACCGAGCCGCCGAAAGCCTTCTCTGCGATGTCCAGGGAGTGGTAGCGGCGGGTCCATTCGGGATCTTCCACCGTGCTGACTTTGTGCCACAGTTCCACGGTGTCCGGACGGGCGGCGCGCTGCGGTGCGTAGGAGTCCACGTGGTGCCAGGCCCCGTCCTGCAGGGCCACGGTGAAGATGTACGGGATGGAGTGGTCCAGGGTTTCCCTGGACGCGGTGGGGCTGTATTTCTGGGGGTCGTTGGCGCCGGAGCCGATCACGTAGTGCGTGTGGTGGCTGGTCTTGATCAGCACTGACTCGACGTTGGCCGGATCGGTGACCTCGGGGTGTTCGCGGTGCAGCTTGCGGGCAAGGTCGATCCACGCCTGGGCCTGGTACTCCGCGGAATGTTCCTTGGTGTAGGTGTCCAGGATGGCGCGCTTGGCTTCACCCGGGGTGGGAAGCGGGACCATGTAGGAGGCGTCCGGGCCATCGAGCATCCAGGCGATGACGCCGTCTTCGCCTTCGTAGATGGGCACGGGGGAGGTCTGGCCGCGCATGGCCCGGTCCGCGGATTCGATGGCCATCTTGCCGGCAAAGGCCGGGGCGTGGGCCTTCCAGGTGGAGATCTCGCCCTTGCGGGACTGCCGGGTGGCGGTGGTGGTGTGCAGCGCCTGGCCCACTGACTGGAAGATGGTCTCCACATCGAGGCCAAGCAGGGTGCCGATCCCGGCCGCGGCCGAGGGGCCGAGGTGGGCCACGTGGTCGATCTTGTGCTTGTGCAGGCAGATGGCCTTGACCAGGTTGACCTGGATCTCGTACCCGGTGGCGATGCCCCGGATCAGGTCGTGGCCACTGGCGCCAACGTGCTGGGCGACGGCAAGGATCGGCGGGATGTTGTCCCCGGGGTGGGAGTAGTCGGCCGCGAGGAAGGTGTCGTGGTAGTCCAGTTCCCGGACAGCCACCCCATTGGCCCAGGCTGCCCACTCCGGGGACACGCGGTCCTCGATGCCGAAGACCTTGGACCCCTTGCCGCCGGTGCTGGGGCCGTGGGTGAGCGCCTGGGCACGGGCGGCGACGATCGGCGCGCGGTTCAGGGAAGCGATCGCCACCGAGGCGTTGTCGATGACGCGGTTGATCACCATAGCGGTCACGTCGTCAGACACAGCCACCGGGTCCGCGGCGACCTGGGCGATTTTGTAGGCCAGCTGGTCCTCGCGGGGCAGGTTTTCTTCGCTTTTATAGACGCGGACGTGGTGTTCCTTAACCATGGTGCTCCTTCGGGTGGGATGCGTGGGTTGCTTTGACGTGGGAGAGGCTTCGGTGCAGGTGGACGATGGTGGCCGCCTCGGCGAGCCTGGGGTTGCCGGCCGCGATCGCCTCCGCGATGGCGGCATGCTCGGCGGCTGCGGCAGTGAGCCGGCAGGCATCGTCGGCGGCAAGCCGGCGGATCCGGACCAGGTGAACGCGCAGGCTGCGCATGGCCTGGGCCAGGTAGGAGTTGGAGATGGCGGCGTCGATTGCTGTGTCCAGCCGGCCCACCAGTTCGTAGTAGTCATGCAGGGCCGGCTCGTCACCGCCAATCAATGCGGGAGCCTCGAGCAGTTCGCGCTGCAGGCGCTCGAACGTCGCAGCCTCGCCGCGCCGCGCAGCCAGTGCCGCCGCCCTGCCCTCAAGGGTTTCGCGGAGTTCGAACAGTTCGTCAATGTCCTCAAGCGAGATGTCGGTGACGACGACGCCGCGGCCGCCTGCCGTCGTGAGGCCTTCCGCCGTAAGGCGCCCCAAGGCTTCCCGCAGCGGTGTGCGCGAGACGCCCAGACGCTCGGACTGTTCCACCTCGGCAAGGACCGTACCCGGCGCCAGGCGCCATTCGATGATGTCATCGCGCAGGGCGGCATAGGCCTTGTCGCTGGCGCGCATGCTCGTCTCCTTCCTCGGCTGACTGCATCAGTGTATACACAACTGGGCTCAAAAGAATGGACCTTTGAGAAAATATGCCAGAAATTGACTTCCTTGTATACAGCGACCCTTGTGGTCGTTAACTCCGCCAGCTAGCATGAGCTGCATCACAACGTCGTGGACGGGATTACGTTATGGTCACCACCGGCTATCGGGACAGTTACCGGCGCAGCATCGAAGAGCCCGACGACTTTTGGCTGGAGGCCGCGGGAAACATCGCCTGGAGCTCTCCTCCGGCGCAGGCGCTGGACTCCACGCGGGCACCGCTCTACAGCTGGTTTCCCGACGGCACACTGAATACCTGCTACAACGCCCTTGACCGGCATATCGCCGAAGGCCGCGGGGAGCAGGTGGCCCTGATCCATGACTCGGCCATGCTGGGAACCCGGCACCGCTACACGTATGCCCAGCTCACGGACGCCGTGGCGCGCTTTGCCGGTGTGCTGCGTGGCCATGGCGTGGGAAAGGGGCACCGCGTGGTGATTTACATGCCAATGATCCCGGAAGCCGCTATCGCCATGCTGGCGTCGGCCCGGCTGGGCGCGGTCCATTCCGTGGTGTTCGGCGGCTTTGCGCCCAAGGAGCTCGCGGCCCGGATCCGGGACGCCGCACCCACGGCGGTGGTGACCGCTTCGGGCGGGATCGAACCCGCCCGCCGCATCGAGTATCTGCCGGCCGTCGCGGAGGCGCTGGAACTGGCGGGCACGCCGGATCTTCCCGTCTTGGTCAAGGAGCGCGACGGATTCGCGTCCAAGGCTGCGGACCATGCGGGCTGGCTGGACTGGGACACGGAAATGGCTTCCGCAGAGCCTGCCGCTCCCGTTGAGGTGAAGGCCACCGATCCGCTCTACATCCTCTACACATCCGGAACCACCGGCACGCCAAAGGGAGTGGTGCGGGACAACGGCGGCCACGCCGTCGCCCTGCGCTGGACCCTGGAGAACATTTACGACGTCGGTCCGGGCGACGTGATGTGGACCGCGTCAGACGTCGGCTGGGTAGTGGGGCACTCCTACATTGTCTATGGCCCGCTGCTGGCCGGCGCCACCACGGTGATGTACGAGGGCAAGCCCGTAGGCACCCCGGATGCCGGCGCATTCTGGCGCGTGGTCCGGGACCACAGGGTCAATGTGCTCTTCACTGCGCCCACGGCACTCCGGGCCATCCGCAAGGCGGATCCGGCGGCGTCGCTGCTGCGGAAGTACGACATCTCCAGCCTGCGGACCCTGTTCACTGCCGGCGAGAGGCTGGACACGGACACTTTCCATTGGGCATCACGGGCCCTCGGCGTGCCGGTGGTGGACCACTGGTGGCAGACCGAGACCGGGTGGGCCATTTGCGCCAACCCGCGTGGCCTGGAGCAGTTGCCCATCAAGGCCGGCTCCCCGAGCGTGCCCATGCCCGGGTTCCGGCTGCAGATCCTCGACGGCGCAGGCGGAGAGGTGGAACCCGGCACCGAGGGCAACATCGTGCTTGGACTGCCGTGCCGCCGGGCACCCTCACAACGCTGTGGCGGAATGATGAGCGCTACATCTCTTCCTACCTTCAGGCTTTCGAGGGCTGCTACGCCACCGGCGATTCGGGTTACCAGGACCGGGACGGGTACATCTTTGTCATGGGCCGTACGGACGACATCATCAATGTTGCCGGCCACAGGCTCTCAACCGGCGCCATGGAACAGGTGATCGGCCAGCATCCGGCCGTTGCGGAGTGCGCCGTGATCGGCCTCGCCGACCCCGTGAAGGGCCAGCGTCCCAGCGGCTACGTGGTGCTCAAAACCGGGGTGGACATCGCCGAAGATGTCCTGGCCAAGGATCTAGTGGCACTGGTCCGGCGGGACATTGGTGCGGTTGCGGACTTCAAACAGGTGACAGTGGTGGATGCACTGCCCAAGACCCGTTCGGGGAAGATCCTCCGCAAGACCATGCGCCAGATAGCGGACGGCGAGGAGTACACCGTTCCGTCCACCATCGAGGATCCAGGCGTCATCGATCAATTGATCGGAGCACTCCGGGCGGGGGAGGCGGAGGCTGGCTGAGGCGCATGGCCGGGGCGCGCACGTCCAACCCCGAGCAGCTCAGCGGGTGTTCCAGCGGTATTCGTTCTCCGGCCTGCCGGGGGTGCCGTAGCGGGCGGTCCGGGAAACTGTTCCCGCATCGGCCAGGTACTCAAGGTAGCGCCGAGCCGTCACGCGCGACATCCCCAGGGCGTCCATGACCTCCGTGGCGGACACTGCTTCGGGCTGCCCCCGGAGGAACTCCTGGACGGATCCGAGCGTCGAGGTTGAGAGTCCCTTGGGCAGCGGGAGTTCGGATGGCGCCCGGAGGCTGGCAAAGGCCTGGTCCACTTCGCTTTGCGAGGCGCCCCCTTGCCGGGGCCACCGCCGGAACCGGCCAACTGCTGCCGGAACTGGCGGTAATTTTCCAGCTTGTCGGAGAACGTGGCGAACGTGAAGGGCTTGATCAGGTACTGGACCACGCCGATTGCCACGGCGCTGCGGACGATCGCCAGTTCGCGGACGGCGGTGATCGCGATGATGTCCGCCAGGATCCCCGCCGAACGCATCCGGCGGGCGATGTCCAGGCCGTGCAGGTCGGGCAGGTTCATGTCCAGCAGGACCAGTTCAACGGGCTCTCCCGCGGCCACGAATTCGTTCAGCAGCCGCAGGGCCGACTGGCCGTCGGGGGCTGTCCCGGCGAGCTCGAATCCTTCCAGCCTCCCCACGTAGGCCGCGTGCGCTGCCGAAGCGATGGCCTCATCTTCGACGACGAGGACCCGGATGTTGCTCACTGTCTGTGCTCCTTCTCCGCGGACACCGCTGCAGGCAGGAATACTTCGAACTTGGCGCCGCGCCGGCCGTTGATGGCCAGCGTACCGCCCAAACGCTGCACCGCCTGCCGCACCAGGGCCAGGCCGATGCCCCGGCCCCCGGCCCCCGCAGGCTTGGTGCTGAATCCGTGCCTGAAGATCTTTTCCGCATCGGTGGGGTCGATGGGCGTTCCGGAATCGTTGACGGCGATGTCCAGGCCTTCTTCATCGGCCTCCAGCGTCAGCACCACCCTCCGCGGAGGGGGTGCATCGGCGGCGGCATCGATGGCATTGTCCAGCAGGTTGCCCAGGATCGTCACCAGGTCCTGGACGGCCACCCCGGGTGCCGTGCCGGAGCCCAGGGTGGAGAGATCCAGCTGGACGCCGCGTTCGTGGGCCTCGGCCACCTTTCCCATGAGCAGGGCGCCCACCACCGGTTCATCGATCGAACTCACCATGTCATCTGTCAGCTGCTGGCTCAGGGCCAGGTCCTGGGTTGCAAAGTCCAGGGCTTCCCTGGTCCGGCCGAGTTCCAGGAGCGAAACCAAGGTGTGCAGCCGGTTGGCGTGCTCGTGGGTCTGGGCGCGCAGCGCGTCGGAAAGGGTGCGCATGGTCTGCAGTTCGTTGCCCAGCGCTTCGATTTCTGTCCGGTCCCTGAGGGTGGCCACGGTCCCGTAGACGGGGACCTTCCCGCGGGTGCCCCGGGCCTCGGGACCCCGGGCCGGCCCCTGGTTGACCACCAGCACGCGGGAGCCGGTCAGGACCATCTCGTCCTTGGTGGTCCGCCCGGACTCGAACAGGCTGCGCAGTTCGTCGTCCAGGGGAAGGTCTGCCAGCGATGGGGGCCGGGTGGGGTCATTGTTGCCGGTGTCGGCCAGGCCCAGCAGCTCGGCAGCCTGGTCGTTGTACATCACCACGCGCTTCCGGGCATCGATCAGGATCAGCCCTTCCCGGACCGAGTGCAGCACCGACTCGTAGTAGGCGAACAGCTGTGCCAGCTGTTCGGGACCCCAGCCCCGGGTAACCCGCCGCAGGTACCTGCCCAGCAGCCACGACGCCAGTGAACCGCCCACCAGGAGGGCCATGCCGACGGCCAGCAGGACGGGAAGGCGCCCGGCAAAGGCGATATCGACGCTGCGGACGGTAACACCCACCGCTACGAGGGCCTTGACTGTCCCCGCAGAATCCTTGACCGGAACAATGGTCCGCACTGACGGGCCCAGCGTACCTGCCGTCACTTCGGTGTAGGTGTGGCCGCGGAGTGCTTCATCGATGGAGCCGATGTAGGGCCGGCCCAGCTCCTCGTCCCGCGGGTGGGTCCAGCGGGTACGGTCCGGCGCCATGATCGTGATGAAGTCCACGTGGGCCGCGGTGGTGACGTCTTTGGCATACGGCTGCAGGACGGTGGACGGGTCCGGCGTGGCAGCAGCCTGGAGCACCAGGGGATTGGCGGCGATGGAGGCAGCCACGCCTTCCATCCGGCGGCCCGCTTCGTCATACGTCCGGTCCCGCGCGTCCACGTAGGCGGCCGTTCCCACGATGGCGATAAACGACACGACGATCAGCAGGTTCGCCAGGAAGAGCCGGCGGGCGATACTCCAGCGGTGGATCATGCCTGCCTCCCTTGGACACTGCCGATACCGCGACCAATATGAACGCAACGGTGAGCTGGATCACGGGGTGCCCAATGATGGATATCACATTGGACGGACGTGTTGAGCCCAGAGACTGCGCCGCAACGTCTATCAGAATATCCACAAGGAGACACATCATGGCTTCTCAACGAGGAGAGTCGCTCGAGACCGCGACCCCGCGGCGCAAGGGACTGGACAAGTCCCACTACCTCTACATCGCAGTTATCGCGGCCGTCGTCCTCGGCGCGGTGGTGGGCCTGCTGTTCCCGGAGGTGGGCAAGTCCCTCAAGCCCCTGGGCGACGGCTTCGTCAAGCTCATCAAGATGATGATCGCACCGGTCATTTTCTGCACCATCGTCCTGGGCATCGGCTCCATCGCCAAGGCAGCCACCGTCGGCAAGGTCGGCGGCCTGGCACTGGGCTACTTCATCATCATGTCAACCTTCGCCCTGGCCATCGGCCTGGTGGTAGGCAACATCATCCACCCCGGCGAGGGCCTGAAGCTGACGCCGTACGACCCCAACAAGAAGGCGGCGACCGACAGCACCGTGGACTTCCTGCTGGGCATCATCCCCAGTGACGTCCCCGTGCTGCCCACCCTGCTGGCAGCCATCCTGGTTGGCTTCGCGCTGCAGAAGATGGGCGCCCAGGGTGCCCCGATCCTCAAGGCTGTCGGCTACGGCCAGGCACTGGTGTTCCGCATCCTCATCATGATCATGTGGCTCGCTCCGGTAGGTGCCTTCGGTGCCATCGCCGCCGTCGTGGGCGCAACCGGCGTGCAGGCCATCGTCAGCATGTTCACCCTGATGATCGCCTTCTACATCACCTGCGCACTGTTCATCGTGGTGATCCTGGGCGGCCTGCTCCAGGTGGTTGCCGGCGTCAACATCTTCAAGCTGATGAAGTACCTGGCCCGTGAGTACCTCATCATCTTCTCCACGTCGTCCTCGGAAGCGGCACTGCCGCGGCTGATCGCCAAGATGGAACACCTCGGCGTCTCCAAGCCGGTCGTCGGCGTCACCGTTCCCACCGGCTACTCCTTCAACCTGGACGGAACCGCCATCTACCTGACCATGGCGTCCCTGTTCGTGGCCAACGCCATGGGCACCCCGCTGGACCTCGGCGCCCAGATCTCCCTGCTGGTGTTCATGATCATCGCCTCCAAGGGTGCCGCCGGTGTGACCGGTGCCGGCCTTGCAACCCTCGCGGCCGGCCTGCAGGCACACAAGCCCGAACTGCTCGGCGGCGTGGGCATGATCGTCGGCATCGACCGGTTCATGTCCGAGGCCCGCGCCCTGACCAACTTCACGGGCAACGCGGTGGCCACCGTCCTGATCGGCACCTGGGTCAAGGAGATCGACGGCGGCCAGGTTGGCCGGGTGCTGTCCGGCGAAGAACCTTTCGACGAGGCAACCATGATGGTCCACCATCACGGCGAAATGGCACCCAAGGAAGAGGGCGCCCGCGAGGCTGCCAAGGCCTAGCCACCGCCAGGACACCCCACGAGACCGCCCCCGCAGCCATGCTGCGGGGGCGGTCCTGCGTTCCCCGGCAGCGTTCCCCGGCAGTGCAACCTTCGACCTCAGCTAGAGGGTCAAGGCTCAACATTCGCGGAAAGTCAAGTTCCGTCGAATGCCGTGTCGGGCGCTGTAACCTAGGGAGCAGAACGAACGGCGCTGGTGAGCCAGCGGCAGGAAATCACCGTCATCGAAAGTGTGGACAGATACGTGAGCAGCGAACAGGGTTCAGCAACTCTGGAGGGCACGGAATTCGACCTGGAAAACGCGGTGATGGGGCCCACCGGGCGCCCATACCGGGAGTTCCCGGAACCCGCGCCGCTGTCCTCCCACGGTCCGGCCCGCGTCATCGCCATGGTCAACCAAAAGGGCGGCGTGGGGAAGACTACCTCCACCATCAACCTCGCCGCGGCGCTCGCCGAGTACGGCCGCCGCGTCCTCCTGGTGGACTTCGACCCCCAGGGCGCGCTCTCCGCCGGCCTTGGTGTCAACCCGCATGAGCTGGACCTCACGGTGTACAACGTCCTGATGGACCGCAAGGTGGATATCCGTGACGCCATCCACCACACGGGCGTCGAGAACGTCGACCTGCTGCCCGCCAACATCGACCTCTCCGCCGCGGAAGTCCAGCTGGTCAACGAGGTGGCGCGCGAACAGGTCCTGGACCGTGCGCTCAAGAAAGTCGAAGACGATTACGACGTCGTCCTCATCGACTGCCAGCCCTCCCTGGGCCTCCTGACCGTCAACGCCCTCACGGCAGCCCACGGCGTCATCATCCCGCTCATTTGCGAGTTCTTCGCCCTCCGCGCCGTGGCGCTGCTGGTCGAAACCATCGACAAGGTCCAGGACCGGCTGAATCCTCGCCTTCAGGTGGACGGCGTACTGGCCACCATGTACGACGCAAGGACACTGCACAGCCGCGAAGTGATCACCCGCCTGGTGGAGGCGTTCGGCGACAAGGTCTTCGAAACTGTCATCAAGCGCTCCATCAAGTTCGCAGACGCTACCGTGGCCGCGGAGCCCATCACCAGCTACGCCGGAAACCACGTGGGCGCCGACGCCTACCGCCGGCTGGCAAAGGAGCTGATCTCCCGCGGCGGCGCACCCTAACCACGCCGTGGCCGAATCCAAACCCGGCTTCGAGGTGCGGCTGGCCAACTTCACGGGTCCCTTCGACCTCCTTCTGGGGCTGATCGCCAAACACCAGCTGGACATTACAGAAGTGGCCATTGCCACCGTCACGGATGAGTTCATCAAGTACATCCGTAAACTGCAGCGGCTCGGTGAAGAGTGGGCCCTGGACGAGGCGAGCGAATTCCTGGTGATCGCCGCCACGCTGCTTGACCTCAAGGCGGCACGGCTCCTTCCCGCGGGTGAGGTGGAGGACGACGAGGACATCGCCCTTCTGGAGGCGCGGGACCTCCTCTTTGCCCGGCTGCTGCAGTACAAGGCTTTCAAGCAGGTGGCAGGAATCCTGGGCGAAACCCTGCACCAGGAAGGCCGGCGCTTTCCACGCCAGGTGGCCCTGGAGGAGCACTTCGCGTCGATGCTCCCTGAACTGGTGTGGAAACACACGCCGCAACAGTTCGCCGCGCTGGCCGAGGCCGCGCTCCGGCCCAAAGCGCCCGCCCAGCCGCCGCAAGTGGCACTCGGCCACCTGCATGGGAGCAACGTCAGCGTCAAGGAACAGGCCCGGATGATGGGGCTTCGCCTGCAACAGGAGTCGCCCCAGACCTTCCGTTCCCTGATTGCCGACGCCGATTCCACCCTGGTGGTGGTGGCCCGCTTCCTGGCGCTCCTGGAACTGTTCCGGGACCGGGCCGTGTCGTTCGACCAGCTGTCCCCGCTGTCCGAGCTTGCCATCCACTGGACAGCCGAAGGCCGCGACTGGTCGGCGGAAAACCTGAGCGAAGAGTATGAGGAGCAGGCGTGAATTCCAAGCCGCAGGACCTGGCCGTGGAAGGCGGGGCAATGCTTGAGGACACAGGGAAGCCGGAGGACACGGCGCCACGGGAGGACGCGGACCACGGCCCGGACTTCGACGACCTCCCCGGCGGTGCCAAGGCTGCCCTCGAAGCGGTGCTCATGGTCCTGGACCAACCCGCCGCGGAGGAAGAGCTGGCAGCCGGGGTAGGCCTGACGGTGACAGCGGTCCGCTCCCTGCTGGCAGAACTGCAGCGTGAGTATAACGGCTATACTGTTAAAGCCCCGGAGATGGAGGATGCCAGCCACGCTGGCATTGGTTCCAGCCCCCGGGGTTTTGAATTGCGGAACATCGCCGGTGGCTGGCGGATCTACTCGCGCACGGAGTTTGCCGACATTGTCGGCAAATATGTGCTTGAGGGGCAGACCGCCAGGCTTACCCAGGCGGCGTTGGAAACGCTGGCAGTCATCGCGTACCGCCAGCCCGTTTCCCGGGCCCGGGTGTCTGCAATTCGCGGTGTCAATGTTGATTCCGTCGTACGGACGCTTGCCCAGCGCGGGCTGATCGAGGACGCGGGAACGGATCCCGAGTCCGGCGCAATCCTCTACGGGACCACCTCCTATTTCCTTGAACGGATGGGAATCAGTTCAGTGGAGGACCTGCCCCAGCTGTCGCCGCACCTTCCGGGGCTCGACGGGATCGCAGAGTTCTACGACGCCGGGACCATGTAGGCAGGACCCTTCTGCCGGCAGCGGTCTCATGAGCAGTTTGTTTATCAGGTTTTTTATCAGGGCAGACGAAGTCTGCGCGGCTGGCTAGGGTTGTCCTTGGACATCTCTGCCGGCCAAAACACATTGAAGGACGGGTCATGACACAGGCGGGACGCCAGGGTTCACCACGTAACAGTTCGGGACGCGGCGGCAACGAGCGCAACAACTCCCAGCAGCGCAGCGCACAGGGCGGCGGCTTCAGCGGCGGTTCCCGCGGCGGAACAGCCAAGCGGGCAGCAGGATTCGGCGGGGACCGGCCCCACCGCGCCCCCAAGCCGCGCGAGGAACGCTTCATCGACCCCGATCTGGCGGGGGACCAGCAGGCACGGGCATCGGAGGGCGCCCGGGGCGCCAAGCCGTCGTCGCGCAAGCCCGCGGCACGCAAGCCCGGCGCCAAGAAGGCTCCCGGAACTCCCGGTGCCCTCAAGCCCAAGCCGCGTACCGGTGCACCCGGGACAGCCGCTTCCCGTGCATTCGGCAGCGAACGCTTCGGCCAGAACCTGGGTCCGGTCCGCAAGCCCGGCCGGAAGAAGGGCCCCCGCGGCAACGTTCCGCAGTCCGAACTCCATGATGCAGACGGCGTGCGCCTCCAGAAAGTAATGGCGTCCGCCGGAGTCGCATCCCGGCGCGTCTGCGAAGAAATGATCGCCGAGGGCCGCGTTGAGGTGGACGGCCAGGTGGTTACGGAACTCGGCATGCGCGTCGATCCCAAGACCGCCGTCATCCATGTTGACGGCTTGCGGATCCAGTTGGACGAGAACCTGGTCTACATGGTGTTCAACAAGCCCAAGGGCGTGGTGTCCACCATGGAGGATCCCGAGGGCCGGCCGTGCATCAGCGACTTCCTGAAGAGCAACAAGAACACCGGCGAACGCCTCTTCCATGTGGGAAGGCTCGACGTCGCCACCGAAGGCCTGCTGCTGCTGACCAACGACGGCGAACTCGCCAACAGGCTGACCCACCCGTCCTACGAGGTTCCCAAGACCTACCTGGTGCAGGTGCGCGGGCCGTTCCCGCAGGGCGTAGGCGCCCAGCTGAAAGCCGGCGTGGAACTGGAGGACGGGTTCGCGTCCGTTGACTCCTTCCGCCTGGTGGACTCCACCCCGGGCCACGTGCTGATTGAGGTTGTGCTCCACTCGGGTAAGAACCGGATTGTCCGCCGCCTCTTTGATGCTGTCGGCTTCCCGGTCCAGCGGCTGGTCCGCGTCAAGGTGGGCCCCATCGGACTCGGGGACCAGCGCCAGGGCAGCATCCGCAACCTGGGCAAGCAGGAAGTCGGCCACCTGCTGGCATCCGTAGGACTCTGACGCATGTCCGCGTTCAAAAGCCAGGGCCGCGGCCACCTGGATGGCCCGGTGGTGGTGATTGGTACCGGACTGCTGGGCACCAGCATTGGGCTGGGCCTGCGGGGGCGTGGCGTACCTGTGTTCCTTTCCGACCCGTCACCCACCAACCAGGCGGTTGCGGTGGACATCGGTGCCGGGCGTCCCCTGTCCGAGCTGGGCAACCGCAAACCGCAACTGGTTGTGGTTGCCGCCCCGCCGGACGTGACGGCCGGCGTCGTGTGCCAGGCGCTGGCTGACTACCCCGACGCCGTCGTGGTGGACATAGCCAGCGTCAAGGCTGACATCCTGGCCCGTCTGCGCAGCCTCGGTGCCGACCTCACCCGGTACGTGGGCACCCACCCCATGGCCGGGCGGGAAAAATCGGGACCGGTGGCCGCCCGCGGCGAGCTGTTCACCTCCATGCCTTGGGTGCTGTGCCCCTCCGGGGAGACCTCCGGCGCTGCCCTGCAAGTGGCACGGTCGCTTGCCTCGGATCTTGGAGCGGTTGTCTCGCAGTTCACGGCGGACGAACATGATGAAGCAGTGGCCCTGGTGTCGCACCTGCCCCAGGTCATGTCATCCCTGCTGGCCAGCCGCCTCCAGGGAACGCCACTGCACGCCCTGTCGCTGGCCGGCAACGGCCTCCGCGACGTCACCAGGATTGCCGCGAGCGATCCCACCCTCTGGGTACAGATCCTCGGCGGGAATGCAGCCAAGGTCGTGGAGATCCTCTACGGCGTCCGCGAGGACCTGAACCGCCTCATCGGAACCCTGGAACAGCCCACGGCACCGGGAGCCCGGCTGGACCTGGCACAGCTGATCAGTGAGGGCAACGCCGGCCAGGCCCGGATTCCCGGCAAGCACGGCGGCCCGCCGCAGGCTTACTCCTGGCTCACCGTCCTGGTGGATGACAAGCCCGGCCAGATCGCGCAGCTGCTCACCGAGATCGGTGAAATCGGTGTGAACGTCGAGGATCTTCGGCTGGACCATTCCTCCGGACAGAACGTTGGCATGGTGGAATTGTCTGTGTTGCCGAACAAGCACGACCACCTGATCGAAGCTCTCAACGACCGCGGATGGCGGGTACTTCAGTAATGACACAGGAACTCCTCGAGACCATGCGCGCCCTGCGCATCGGCCGGCCGCTGGTGGTTGCCATCGACGGACCGTCCGGCTCCGGTAAATCCAGCGTGAGCAAGGAGGTTGCCCGCAGGCTGCGGCTGGCCTACCTGGACACCGGAGCGATGTACCGCGCACTGACCTGGTACTGCGTAAACCAGGGGATTGACCTTGATGACACGCCCGCCGTGGAACAGGCCTCCCGGGACTTTGCGCTGGAACTGAGCACCAGCCCCCAGGAGGAATACGTGCGGGTAGGCGGCGTGGACGTCACCGATGCCATCCGCGAACCGGCAATTTCCGCCGCGGTCAGCTCCGTGGCCACCACGCTTGGTGCCCGGACCGAACTGATCCGCAGGCAGCGGGACCTGATTGAAAAGCACCACCGCCGAATGGTGGTGGAAGGCCGGGACATCACCACCGTCGTCGCGCCCGGAGCCGAGGTGCGCATGCTCCTCACCGCAAGCGAGGAAGCCCGCCTCCGCCGGCGCGGCATCCAGCTGGGCGGTACCCAGAACGCCGAACAGCTGGCAGCCCAGGTGACCCACCGGGATGCCAGGGACTCAACCGTGGTGAACTTCACCCAGGCGGCAGACGGCGTGGTCACGCTGGACTCCTCGGACCTGGACTTCGAGCAGACCGTTAATGCCGCCCTCGTGATCGTTACAAAGGTCCTCAACCGTGACTGAGGCCCGGGCGGGTGTGCCAACCCGACTGACCATGGCGTGGAGCAGGCCGGTGGGATGGATCCTGGACCACGTGGTCTACCGGACCACGGTGACGGGCAGGAGCAACGTCCCCACCGGCGGTCCGGTGATCTTCGCAGCCAACCACATCAGCTTCCTCGACGGGCCGGTCATGTTCGGCGCGGCGCCGCGGCCCATGCACATCCTGGTAAAACAGGAGATGTTCCAGGGCTTCCTGGGCCGGGTACTCACCGCCTCCGGGCAGCTTCCGGTGGACCGGCAGGGTGACCGGGCGGCGCTGCAGCGCTGCAAGGACGTGCTCGACGCCGGACGCTGCGTTGGGATTCTTCCGGAAGGGACGCGGGGGAGCGGGGCAGCCGCGGACATCAACGGGGGCGTGGCCTGGCTGGCGCTGAACTCCGGGGCACCGGTTGTTCCGGTGGCCATCCTGGGCACCCGGCAGGGCGACGAGCACCTGGACTTCGTCCCGCGGCCGGGGCGGCGATTCCACGTGAGCTTCGGATCAGCCCTTACCCTGGCCCGCCGGGCCGGTGAAAGCGGGCGTGCTTCAATGGACAGGGCGGCGCAGGACATCCGTGCAGCGCTGGCCGGGCACGTCCAGAACGCTATCCAACTCAGCGGGCAGCCTTTGCCTTCCGCTGACCACAACGACTTGACAGCAGTAGCCGGGGACGCCGGCAGATGACCACTAAGGACAGTGCAATGAGCGACACCACCCAGACTTCCGGGCCTTCCGGCACCGACGACGAATACACTCCCACCGGCACCGACCAGGTTGCCGAACGGCTGGCAGCGATTGGCGACGACGAAGCGGAGCTGCGTGCCGCCTCCCTCCGGGCCGGCCTGGAGGATTACGAGCTTGACGAGGACGATGCCGCCCTG
Source organism: Arthrobacter sp. FX8 (assembly GCF_026723805.1). Taxonomy (NCBI): domain Bacteria; kingdom Bacillati; phylum Actinomycetota; class Actinomycetes; order Micrococcales; family Micrococcaceae; genus Arthrobacter; species Arthrobacter sp. FX8. The sequence goes on from NZ_CP113505.1 coordinate 979,333, forward strand.
CTGAGCGGGGAGTACGGCGACGAGGACTTTGACGGTCCCGTCAAGCTGGATCCCGTCCTGGCAATCATCGGCCGGCCAAACGTGGGGAAGTCCACGCTGGTGAACCGCATCCTGGGCCGCCGCGAAGCAGTGGTGGAGGACACCCCGGGCGTCACCCGTGACCGGGTCATGTACTCCGCGAACTGGAACGGCCGCAACTTCACGCTGGTGGACACCGGCGGCTGGGAGCACGACGCCCGCGGCATCCACGCCCGCGTCGCCGAGCAGGCCGAGATGGCCGTGGAACTCGCCGACGCCGTGCTTTTCGTGGTGGACTCCGCAGTGGGCGCCACCGCCACGGACGAAGGCGTCATGAAGATGCTGCGCCGCAGCAAGAAGCCGGTCATCATGGTGGCCAACAAGGTGGACGACTTCGCCCAGGAAGCGGACAGCGCCGCATTGTGGGGCCTCGGTTTCGGCGAGCCCTACCCGGTCTCTGCCCTTCACGGCCGAGGTGTCGCGGACCTCCTGGACCACGTCATGGACGTGCTCCCTGAATACTCAACGATCGAGGGAACGGACCGCTCAGGCGGCCCGCGCCGTATCGCCCTGATCGGCCGCCCCAACGTGGGCAAGTCCTCGCTGCTGAACAAGCTTGCAGGATCCGAGCGCGTAGTGGTGGACAACACCGCAGGAACCACGCGTGACCCCGTTGACGAATTCATTGAACTCGGCGGCCGCACCTGGCGCTTTGTGGACACCGCCGGCATCCGCCGCCGCCAGCACATGGCGCAGGGCGCTGACTACTACGCCTCACTTCGGACGCAGGCCGCGCTCGAGAAGGCGGAGGTCGCCGTCGTGCTTCTCGCCGTGGACGAGGTCCTCAGCGAACAGGACGTGCGCATCCTGCAGCTGGCCATCGAGTCCGGCCGCGCGCTGGTCCTGGCATTCAACAAGTGGGACCTGCTCGACGATGAACGCCGCCGTTACCTGGAGCGCGAGATCGAGCAGGACCTGGCCCATGTGGAATGGGCGCCGCGGGTCAACATTTCGGCAAAGACCGGCTGGCACAAGGACCGCCTGGTCCCGGCCCTGGACCTTGCCCTGGAGAACTGGGACAAGCGGATCGCCACCGGGCGCCTCAACGCCTTCCTGGGTGAGCTCGTGGCCGCCCACCCCCACCCGGTCCGCGGCGGCAAGCAGCCCCGCATCCTCTTTGGCACCCAGGCCTCCAGCCGCCCGCCCAAATTCGTGCTGTTCACCACGGGATTCCTGGACCCCGGGTACCGCCGTTTCATCACCCGCCGCCTGCGGGAGACCTTCGGATTCGAGGGAACCCCGATTGAGGTCAGCATGCGCGTGCGCGAGAAGCGTGGCCGGAAGCGTTAATTGCGACACACCTTGGGGCTGATCACCGGAAAGTGTCACAGGCACCCCTCCGGATCGTGTAAGCTCTTCTAGGTGGTTCGGCCGGACTGCTGATGAAAACCCTCGGGTTGAGTTCAGCGGAGAACGGCGGAACCAGCGGGCTGTAGCGCAGCTTGGTAGCGCACTTGACTGGGGGTCAAGGGGTCGCAGGTTCAAATCCTGTCAGCCCGACCAGAAAGCCGCGGAAACCTTAGGGTTTCCGCGGCTTTTGCGTTGGTGGGATATGGACCAGCCCGTCGGTGGCCCAGCTAGCCGAGGGCGGCGTCGAGGGTGACGAAGCCGTAGCCTGCCGCCCGGAGCTGGGAGATCACCTGCGGGAGGGCCGCGGCGTCGAGCGTTGAACCGTCGTCGGGGTTCGAGCCGAGGTGCATCAGGACAATCTCCCCGGGCTGTGCGGAAGCCATGATGCGCTGGACGACAAAGCCCGGGCCGCGCGTTCCGTTCATGGTTCCTTGCCAACCCAAGGTGTCGACGGTCCACCGGATCGCCGCGTACCCGGCGGCGTTGGCGTCTGCAATCGTGCGGGAATCGCGGGCGCCGAACGGGAAGCGGAAGAACGGGAGCGGGTCGCCTCCAGCGGCCTCGATGGTCCTCTGCGCGCTGCTGATCTCGGCCGTGATCTGGGCGTCCGTCAGGGCGGTAAAGTCCGGGTGGGTCATGGAGTGATTGCCGATCCGATGCCCCGCGTTGTAGATCAGCGCCGGGTCGGAGGGGAACTGGTTGACCCAGTCTCCGGTGAGGAAAAACGTGCCCGGGACGCCGTTGGCTGCGAGGGTGGCGAGGATCGATCGGAGGCCGGCGTCGTTGGCGCCGGCGTCGAACGTGAGCGCGACAACCTTCTGCGCAGTCGGAATGCGCTCAAGATCCACGCCCAGGAGCGCCGGCGGGATGCTGGTGTAGATGACCTCGATCCTGCCGCTGGCCGAGTGCCACAGGATCGAACCGTGCTGGAAGTCATTGCGGCGGCCGCCCGTGATGCCGTACTCGCCGCTGGTTGGGTAGCCGAGCCGGCTGCGCTCCCAGCCGAGGGCCGCCCACTGGGCCCGGATTGCGCCGTACACCTCGTGGGCTCCGGTGGCGGGCGACCAGTAGATCGACGAGCCGGCATTCGAGCCGCTGAAGTGGTTGTACCGGCCGACCCCGTCGGGGGTGCCTGTCTCGTCCGTCAGCGGGAATCCGAGCACGCCTGCCGGGCCGCCGAGCTCCAGATAGCGTCCGCGGATTGCCCCGTGCACCTCGTGGGCTCCGGTGGCGGGGCTCCAGTAGATGGATCCTGCGGCGAAGTCGTTGTATCGGCCGGGGGCGCCGGGGGTGGCGGTCTCGTCGGTGAGTGGGAAGCCCAGGAGGCCTGCGGGTCCGCCGAAGGCGAGATAGCGTCCGCGGATTGCCCCGTGCACTTCGTGGGCTCCGGTGGCGGGGCTCCAGTAGATGGATCCTGCGGCGAAGTCGTTGTATCGGCCGGGGGCGCCCGGGGTGGCGGTCTCGTCGGTGAGTGGGAAGCCCAGGAGGCCTGCGGGTCCGCCGAAGGCGAGATAGCGTCCGCGGATTGCCCCGTGCACTTCGTGGGCTCCGGTGGCGGGGCTCCAGTAGATGGATCCTGCGGCGAAGTCGTTGTATCGGCCGGGGGCGCCCGGGGTGGCGGTCTCGTCGGTGAGTGGGAAGCCCAGGAGGCCTGCGGGTCCGCCGAAGGCGAGATAGCGTCCGCGGATTGCCCCATGGACCTCGTGGGCTCCGGTGCCGGGGCTCCAGTAGATGGTGCCGGCCGTGTAATCCTGCGCGCGGCCCCCAGCGATGTCGTACGCGCTCCCGACTGGCGTGCCGAGGAACGATGCGCTGCCGCCGAGCTGCTCGTAATGCTGGACAATCGCGTCGTCACCGGCCTGCTGGACCGCCATCGACGCCGGACCGCTCCGCTGCACCGCCACCGCTGGTACGGCGGCCGCGGCGGGCACCAGGGCCGTGCCCCCGAGACCACCGCCGAGGGCGAGGGCCAAGGCCATTCCGATGACTGTGGGGCGGGACCTGCGCATTGTGACCCCTTCGTGGTGACCGAGACATGCGAGCCTTGGTCAAGACGCTACGCCCCAGGGGTGTTCCGGGGCAGGGCCAGAGGTCCCGAACCGCAATCCGGTCACCCGCGACACCGTCCGCAGCCGCGGGATGCCTTGGGTGCCGGATCTTCCTACTTCAGGAACTTCGAAGTCCTGCGGTCGGCCAGGATCTTGCCTTTGGTCTGGCAGGTGGGGCAGTACTGAAGGGCAGTGTCCGCGAATGAGACTTCCCGTACCGTGTCGCCGCAGACGGGGCAGGGCTGTCCGGTCCGGGCGTGAACCCGCATGTGGCTGCGTTTGACGTCCTTGAGGTCCTTGGGCGGCTTGCCGGCTGCTTCGGCCAGCGCCTCGCCCAGCACGCTGTGGATGGCGTCGTACAGCACCTGCACCGTCTCCCGGTCCAGGGATTTGGCGATGGCGAACGGAGAGACCCGGGCGGCATGGAGGATCTCGTCGCTGTAAGCGTTGCCGATGCCGGCGATCACGCTTTGGCTGCGCAGCAGTCCCTTGACCTGCTGCGAACTGCCGGCCAGGATCGCAGCCAGCATGTCGGCGTCGAACGCCTCGGTAAACGGATCCGGGCCCAACGTGGCGATGCCCGGCACGTCCTGCGGATCCCGCACGACGTAGACGGCCAGGCTTTTCTTGGTGCCCGCTTCCGTCAGGTCCAGCCCGCGCGGCCCGTCGGGACCGGAGAAAGCAGCCCGCACTGCGATGAGGCCCTTGCCCATCCTGAGCTGGCTGTCGGCGGGGAGTCCGTGAAGCGCACCCAGCCCGCGCGCGTCAAATGGAACACCAGGGAAATGCCGTCCGTGTCAATGCTGATGAACTTTCCGAACCGGCGGACACCGGACACGGTGCGGCCCTCGATGGCGTTGAACGGCGGATCGGCCGTCTTGAGCACGGCAAACGAGACAATCTGGAGTTTCGCTACAACGCAGCCCCGCAGCTGTTCATCAAGGAACGCGGCCAGACCGGCGACTTCAGGCAGTTCCGGCATGGCCTACCTTTCCTGTCCCCGGCATGCTGAACCGGTGCTTGCACTCATGGGTCCCATCTTGTCAGAAACGCCCGCGCCGGCCCCGGCAGTTATGCCTATACTTTCAGCGGCGGCCCGTTTTACGGGCCCCTTTTTGACATTGGCGCGTACCCCGATGAAAGGCCACCCATGAGCAACATTCCCGAAGACCTGTCCTACACCGCCGAACACGAGTGGGTCACGGCCCCGAATGCCGACGGCGTGGTCCGCGTGGGAATCACCGACTTTGCCCAGGACGCCCTTGGAGATGTCGTCTACGCCCAGATGCCCGAAGTCGGCACGAAGATTACGGCGAACGAAGTGGTGGGCGAGGTCGAGTCGACCAAGAGCGTGAGCGACATCTACGCACCCGTTTCCGGCGAAGTGGTGGCCCGGAACGACTCCCTGGACAGCGATTCGGCCCTGATCAACACCGATCCCTACGGTGACGGCTGGCTCATCGAGGTCAAACTCGCCGAACCGGATGCAGTTGAGTCCCTGCTCAGTGCATCCGAGTACGAACAACAGGTAGGCTAAAGCTAACCGGTAATTCCGGTCCGGCCCCGCGCCGCAGGCAAAGCGTCTTCGCACGTCAGCCCCCGGATCGGGAGCCGGCGCCGGACCTGCTGGCAGGGCCGGAGAGCAAACGTTGGCTGCAGGTTTGCGCCTGCAGCGTCACAGAGGAGGAATCCATGGCTGGCCACAGACACAACCCTGCCGATGGGGATTACGGCACGGGTGCGGCTAAGGCGTCGGAGACCACCTCGATCCATCTGACCCCCATCACCGATGAACCCACCATCGCGCCCAGGCTGTCCTCGGAAGAGCGCAACTCGGTGGAAGCCCTGCCCGCCGGTTCCGCGCTCCTCGTGGCCCACAGCGGGCCGAATGCCGGCGCCCGGTTCCTGCTGGATTCGGACGTGACCACCGCGGGGCGCCACCCGGACGCGGACATCTTCCTGGACGATGTCACGGTTTCGCGCCGCCATGTCGAATTCCGGCGCACGGCACGCAGCTTCGAAGTCGTGGACATGAACAGCCTCAACGGCACCTACGTCAACCACGACCGCGTGGACCGCGTGGAGCTGAGGTCCGGCAGCGAAGTCCAGATCGGCAAATTCCGCCTCACCTTCTACCTGAGCCCTGCCACGGCTGCAGGCCGCAGCTGACCCGGGGACCGCTGCCTGTGGCAATGGCACAACCGGAACGCCGGGGCCCCCAGGTCCTGAACATTGGCGAAGTTCTCGCCCAGCTGAGCGCCGACTTCCCTGGCATGACCGCGTCGAAGATCCGGTTCCTTGAGGAAAAGGGACTGATCAACCCACGCCGCACCCCTGCCGGCTACCGCCAGTATTCCGACGGTGACGTGGAGCGGCTGCGCTTTGTACTGGCCCTGCAGCGGGACCAGTACCTGCCCCTGAAAGTCATCAAGGACTACCTTGACGCCATTGACAGGGGGAACGGCCGGAGAACCTGCCTCCCGGCGTCGTGGTTTCCCCGCGCATAGTCTCCGACGAGCTGGCCGCCGAACTTCAGAACCGCGGCCGGAAACTGAGCGAGGAACAGCTCCGCACCGAATCCGGCGCCAGCGTGCCCCTGCTGCAGTCGCTCCTGAGCTTCGGCCTCATCAGCCACAGCAACGGCCAGTTCGACGAACATGCCCTCCAGGTGGCCCGCGCGTGCGTCCAGCTGGAAAGCCACGGGCTGGAACCAAGGCACCTGCGGCCTTTCCAGGCCGCGGCCGAACGGGAATTCGGCCTGGTGGAACGCGCTGTGGCGCCGCTTGCCTCGCGCAAGGACTCTGCATCACAGGCGCGCGCGGCAGAGGCGGCCCGCGAGATCAGCGATCTTTGCCTCACCCTGCACCGGGCCCTGGTGCAGGACCACATCTCACGCATGGACATCTGATGATTGAAGTCGAGATTGTAGGCGTTCGCATCGAACTGCCTTCAAACCAGCCGCTGGTCCTGCTCAAGGAGATGCACGGCGAACGCCACGTCCCCATTTGGATCGGCACCCCGGAAGCCAGCGCCATCGCCCTTGCCCAGCAGGGTGTGGTCCCGCCCCGGCCCATGACCCATGATCTCCTGGTGGACGTCGTGGAGTCCCTGGGCCACTCAGTGGTCAGTGTCAACATCGTCGCGGTGGAGGACAACATCTTCTACGGGCAGCTGCAGTTCGAAAATGGGACCACGGTGAGCTCGCGGGCGTCTGATGCCCTTGCGGTGGCGCTCCGCGCCAAGTGCCGGATCTGGTGCGCCGACTCCGTGATGGATGAGGCCGGCGTCCGCATCACTGAGCACGACGAAGGCGAGGATACAGAGCCCGGCCCCACCGTGGATGAGGAGCGCGAACTGCGCCGCTTCCGTGAGTTCCTTGACGATGTGGAACCTGAGGATTTCGACGGCTAAGGTCACGTTAAGGTTAAGTTAAACCTGAAAGTTTCGACACGCCTCTTCCAACCCCCGAAGGTCTTTGACCTGGGGACCTGCCGGGCCTAACGTCGAAGTATCAAGTTCCCTTGCTTACGGCAGCCGCGCAAGTCACACTGGAAAGTGCGCCCCGCGGAATAATTACACGCATGGTCTTCATGCCAAGGCTTGCCGTTACAAGTTCCCGGGAGCGTACGACAAGGAGGATCCAGGTGAGTCCCAAAGGCGAAGCAGGCGGGCTGAAACAGCCCACGGCTGGTGTTGCTGTGCCCGTGAGCGGTGCCCAGGGCCTCCTGTTCACCGAGGACCTTCCCGTACTGGACGAGGACGCCGGCTACCGCGGTCCTACGGCCTGCAAGGCAGCAGGCATTACTTACCGCCAGCTCGATTACTGGGCCCGGACGGGCCTGGTTGAGCCGGCCGTCCGCGGCGCGGCAGGATCCGGCTCCCAGCGGTTGTACGGATTCAGGGACATCCTGGTGCTCAAGGTGGTCAAGCGGCTCCTCGACACCGGCGTTTCCCTTCAGCAGATCCGCACCGCCGTTGAACACCTCCGGGAACGCGGCGTCGAGGACCTGGCCCAGATCACGCTCATGAGCGACGGCGCCAGTGTCTACGAGTGCACGTCCGCGGACGAAGTCATTGATTTGGTGCAGGGCGGCCAAGGCGTTTTCGGCATTGCCGTGGGACGCGTCTGGCGCGAGGTGGAAGGCAGCCTCGCGTCCCTGCCCAGCGAGCATGCCGCCGAGCAGTCCTTTCCGGACGATGAACTGAGCAAACGGCGCGCTGCCCGGAAGATCAGCTGACCGGTTCTTACACGTAAACAATCAGGGCGGCCCTCCAGTTGGAGGGCCGCCCTGATTGTTTAAGACGTGAGGTCCTAGCGGGCGCGGCTGCGCAGGCCCTTGCCGGACGCCATCAGGGTGGACAGCAGTTCGTCGAACAACCCGGCCGCGGACTTGGCTGAATCCCCGGGCCAGTGGTGGACGGGGTGCGCCGCGCCCTGGATCTGCTGCCAGTTGGCCTGTTCGGGAATCCGCGGGCTCAGGAGGAGTTCGCCGAACATGGACTCCATCTCCGCCAGGCGGTAGGTGTGCTCGGAAGAGCCGCTGCGGACGCGGTTGGCCACGATGCCCGCCGGTGACAGATTGGGCGCAAACTCCTGCTTGAACAGCTGGATGGCCCGCATGGTGCGTTCCGTGCCGGCAACCGAGAACAGGCCAGGTTCGGCAACCAGGGCGACCTTGTCGCTGGCGGCCCACGCCATGCGCGTCAGGCCGTTGAGTGACGGCGGGCAATCGATGAGGACAAGCTGGTACTCTTCCGTGCCGGCGAGCACGGCGGAAAGCCTGCGGAGGTCCCGGCGGCCAAGGTCCGGCCGGTCGTAGATTCCGGTGTAGGCAGAGCCGACGGCGACATCCAGGACAGCGGGCCCGGCGCCGTTGGAGGGTGCGGTCAGCCCAGCTGCTGCGCACCACGTTCCCGGCCAGTTTCGCCCTTCGTGGGCTCTTCAGCATCCGGCCGATATCCAACTGGTCGCCCGGCTGTACGCCGAGGGCCGTGGTGGCGTCGGCGTGCGGATCCAGGTCCACCACCAGCGTGCGGACTCCGGCGGCAAGCGCCGCAGACGCCAATCCTGTGGTGACGGAAGTCTTGCCGACTCCACCCTTGAGGCTGCTGATGCTGACTACTTGCACTTGAGAGACCAAAACCTAACGCCGGATGCCGTGTTGGGGGTAATGTTTGCCTCGGCAGAGCCGAAGCCGGACGGTCCTGCCGCCCTACTCATCATATGTTGATGCGTCGGCGAATCCTGCTTTACCGGGCGTCGGCATGGCACCGACTGTGCTGCCGGGGCGGTTTCCGCCAGCCAGGCTGAAAGCGATCGGGACATGACGGGAAAATCTGTGACTGTTGCCACAAAGATTTGTGTTTGTCCTTGTAGGTCCTAGACACTGTGACCACTCATCGATCCACCCCGCAATGATGCAGGAGAAGCATGTTTTCCAAAATTCTGGTGGCCAACCGCGGTGAAATCGCGATCAGGGCCTTCCGCGCCGGCTACGAGCTGGGCGCCAAGACCGTTGCCGTTTTTCCCCAAGAGGACCGAAACTCGATCCACCGCCAGAAAGCGGACGAGGCGTACCTGATTGGCGAGGAAGGCCACCCCGTCCGGGCATACCTCGACGTCGCAGAAGTGGTACGGGTGGCCAAGGAGTCCGGCGCGGACGCCATCTACCCGGGCTACGGCTTCCTGTCGGAAAACCCGGACCTGGCGCGTGCGGCCAAGGAAGCCGGCATCACCTTCGTGGGTCCGCCCGCCGAGGTGCTGGAGCTTGCGGGCAACAAGGTTGCCGCACTGAAGGCGGCCCGCGAGGCGGGTGTGCCGGTCCTGAAGTCCAGCGAGCCGTCCAAGGACCTGGACGAGCTCCTGGCCGCGGCCGATGAGATCGGATTCCCCATCTTCGCCAAGGCTGTGGCAGGCGGCGGCGGCCGCGGCATGCGCCGCGTGGATACCCGCGAGGCCCTGCCCGAGGCATTGAAATCGGCCATGCGCGAAGCGGACGCGGCGTTCGGTGACCCCACCATGTTCCTGGAGCAGGCTGTCCTGCGCCCGCGGCACATCGAGGTGCAGATCCTCGCGGACGCTGAAGGCAACGTCATGCACCTTTTCGAGCGCGACTGTTCCATCCAGCGGCGGCACCAGAAGGTCATCGAGATCGCTCCGGCCCCCAACCTGGATGAAGGCATCCGCCAGGCCCTCTACCGCGATGCGGTGAAGTTCGCCAAGGCCTTGAACTACGTCAACGCCGGTACCGTCGAGTTCCTGGTGGACACCGAGGGCGAGCGGGCAGGCCAGCACGTCTTCATCGAAATGAACCCGCGCATCCAGGTGGAGCACACGGTCACCGAGGAAGTCACGGACGTGGACCTGGTCCAGGCCCAGATGCGGATCGCCTCCGGCGAGACCCTCGCCGACCTTGGCCTGTCACAGGACTCCGTCAAGCTGCGCGGCGCAGCACTGCAGAGCCGCATCACCACGGAAGATCCCGCAAACGGTTTCCGGCCCGACGTTGGAAAGATCACCGGTTACCGTTCGGCCGGCGGTGCCGGCGTGCGGCTGGACGGCGGTACGGTCTACTCCGGCGCCGAAATCAGCCCCCACTTTGATTCCATGCTGGTCAAGCTCACCTGCCGCGGCCGGGACTACCCGGCAGCAGTGGCCCGGGCCCGCCGTGCCCTGGCCGAATTCCGCATCCGCGGTGTCTCCACGAACATCCCCTTCCTCCAGGCAGTGCTGGACGATCCCGACTTCATCGCCGGGGATGTGGCCACGAACTTCATTGACCAGCGCCCGGAATTGCTCAAGGCCCGCGTTTCGGCAGACCGCGGCACGAAGCTCCTCACCTGGCTGGCCGACGTCACCGTCAACAAGCCCAACGGTGAATTGACCGTGCACTCCAATCCCGCCCGGAAGCTGCCTGACGTAAAAGGCATAACGGCAGCACCGGGTTCGCGCCAGAAACTCCTCGAGCTGGGGCCGGAAGGCTTCGCGAAGGCGCTGCGGGAGCAGAACGCCGTGGCCGTCACGGACACCACCTTCCGCGATGCGCACCAGTCCCTGCTGGCCACCCGCGTCCGCACCCGGGACCTCGTTGCCGCCGGTCCGGCCGTCACGGCGCTCCTTCCACAGCTGCTGTCCGTGGAAGCCTGGGGTGGAGCAACCTATGACGTCGCGCTGCGCTTCCTGGGGGAGGACCCCTGGGACCGGCTCGCTGCCCTGCGCGCCGCCATGCCGACCGTCTGCATCCAAATGCTGCTGCGCGGCCGGAACACCGTTGGCTACACACCGTACCCGGAGGAGGTCACCGAGGCGTTCGTCAACGAGGCGGCCGCCACCGGCATCGACATTTTCCGCATTTTCGACGCCCTGAACGACGTCAGCCAGATGGCACCGGCCATCCGTGCCGTGCGCGCCACCGGCACCGCCGTCGCCGAGGTGGCCCTCTGCTACACGGGCGACATGCTGGACCCGGAGGAGAAGCTCTACACGCTGGACTACTACCTCCAGCTGGCACAGAAGATCGTCGACGCCGGAGCCCACATCCTGGCGATCAAGGATATGGCCGGCCTGCTCCGTCCCGCAGCTGCCGCCAGGCTCGTGGCTGCCCTCCGCGAACGGTTCGACCTGCCGGTCCACCTGCACACGCACGACACCGCCGGTGGCCAGCTGGCCACGCTGCTGGCCGCCGTCGACGCGGGTGTGGATGCCGTGGACGTTGCTTCCGCATCCCTGGCCGGCACCACGAGCCAGCCCTCGGCGTCGGCCCTTGTCGCCGCCCTTGCCCACACTCCACGGGACACCGGCATCAGCCTGGACGCCGTCAGCTCGCTCGAGCCGTACTGGGAGGCCGTCCGCCGCGTGTACGCACCGTTCGAGTCGGGCCTGCCCGGCCCCACCGGCCGCGTGTACAAGCACGAGATCCCGGGCGGCCAGCTGTCCAACCTGCGCCAGCAGGCCATGGCGCTGGGGCTGGGGGAGCGGTTCGAAGCCATCGAGGACATGTACACCGCCGCGGACCGCATCCTGGGGCATCTGGTCAAGGTGACGCCGTCGTCTAAGGTAGTGGGCGACCTTGCCCTGCACCTGGTGGGCCTGAACGCCGATCCCGCTGATTTTGAGGCGAATCCGCAGAATTACGACATTCCGGACTCCGTGATCGGCTTCCTGTCCGGCGAGCTCGGTGATCCTCCCGGAGGCTGGCCGGAGCCCTTCCGCACCAAGGCCCTCCAAGGCCGCAGCGTGAAAGTCCGCGACGTGGAACTCAGCGCCGAGGACAGCGCCGCACTGAAGTCTGATTCCAAGACCCGCCAGCGCACGCTGAACCGGCTGCTCTTCGACGGTCCCACCAAGGATTACCTGAAGAGCGTGGAGACCTACGGCAACATCTCCGTGCTGGATACCCGCGACTACCTTTACGGGCTGCAGCGCGGCACCGAGCACGAGATCCAGCTGGAGCGCGGTGTCCGGCTGATTGCTTCCCTGGAGGCGGTCTCGGAGCCGGACGAGAAGGGCATGCGCACCGTCATGTGCACCCTCAACGGCCAGTCCCGCCCGGTCATGGTGCGCGACCGGTCGGTGGTCAGCAACGTCAAGGCCGCCGAGAAGGCCGATCCCGCCCAGCCCGGGCAGGTGGCCGCACCGTTCGCAGGTGCCGTTACCGTCACGGTCAAGCCCGGCGATTCCGTCAACGCGGGTGACACGGTGGCAACCATCGAGGCCATGAAGATGGAGGCGTCCATCACGACGCCGGTGGGCGGCAAGGTTTCCCGCCTGGCCATCTCAGCGGTGGAGCAGGTCCAGGGCGGGGACCTGCTGCTGGTCATCGAAGAGTAGGGTAAGGCTGCACAACAAAGGAAGGGTCCTTCACAAGGTGAAGGACCCTTCCTTGTTGTGGGACGTCAGGAACGCGGCGCGGAGTACATCTCCTCGATGACGGTTTCGAAGTCCTTCATCACCTGCGCCCGCTTCACCTTCATGGAGGGGGTCAGGTGCCCTGAGGCTTCGGTGAAGTCTGCCGGGACGATGCGGAAGGACTTGATGGCCTCGGCCTGGGAAACCGAGGTGTTTGCCGCGGTAATCAGGTCCTGCACTGCTGCCTTCACTACCGGGTTGCCCGCCGCCTGCTCAAGGGTGGTGTCCGCCGGAAGGCCGTGGCGCTGGAGCCACCCTGGCAGCGCTTCCTGGTCGAGGGTCACCAGGGCCCCGATGAACGGCCTGTTGTCACCCACCACCAGGACCTGCGACACCAGGGCGTCGGCACGGATCTGGTCTTCGAGCAACGCGGGGATTACGTTCTTGCCGCCCGCGGTGACGATGATCTCCTTCTTGCGGCCGGTGATCCAGACGAAGCCTTCATCGTCCAGCCGGCCGATGTCACCGGTGTGGAACCAGCCATCGGTGAACGCCTCTGCTGTGAGGTCGTCCCGCCGGTAGTAGCCCCGCATCACGCAGACCCCCTTGGCCAGGATCTCGCCGTCGTCGGCAATCTTCACGGCGTTTCCCGGGAGGGGCTTGCCCACCGAACCGATCTTGATCCGGGACGGGGTGTTGACCGTGATGGGGGCGGTGGTCTCGGTGAGGCCATAGCCCTCCAGCACCTGCATCCCGATGCCCTGGAAGAAGTGTCCCAGCCGCTCGCCAAGCGGGCCGCCGCCGGACACCGCGTGGGCAACGTGTCCGCCCATCGCCGCCCGCAGCTTGCCGTACACCAGTTTGTCGAACAGTGCGTGCCGCAGCTTCAGGCCCAGTCCCACGTGTCCGTTCTGGCGGGCTTTGGAAAACGCAATGGCAGTTTCGGCGGCGCGGTGGAAGATGGCGCCCTTGCCGCCGTCCTCCGCCTTGGTCAGCGCGGAGTTGTAGACCTTTTCAAAGACCCTGGGCACCGCAAGGATGAATGTCGGCTCGTAGCTTTGCAGGTCGGCCAGGAGGTTCTTGATGTCCGGAGTGTGGGCCACGGTGGTACCGGCCGCCATGGCCAGCACCGAAATGAAGCGGGCAAACACGTGGGCCAGCGGGAGGAACATGATGGTCTTGGCGTTCTCGTGGACGATTTCACCGATGATGGCCAGTGCGTTGTCGGACAGCTCCACAAAGTTGCCGTGCGTGAGTTCGCAGCCTTTGGGACGCCCTGTGGTGCCCGACGTGTAAATGATCGTGGCAATGTCGTGGAGGCCGGCTGCACTGCGTCGTGACTCCAGCTCTTCATCGCTGACGTCGCGGCCTGCCTCGCGAAGGCTGTCGAGGCCTTGGCCCTCGAGTTGCCACACATGCTGCACTGCCGTGAGTCCTTCGGCGGTGACGGCCTGCCGGATGACGTTTTCGTGATGGGCGGACTCGCCGAATGCCGCCACAGCGCCGGAATCGCCCAGGTTCCAGGCAACCTGGGAAGGGGACGAGGTTTCATAGATGGGCACCGACACAGCCCCGGCGAACCAGATGGAGAAGTCCACGAGTGCCCACTCGTAACGGGTGCGGGACATGATGCCAACGCGGTCGCCCGCCCCCACCCCACTGGCGATGAGCCCCTTGGCCAGCGCCTTCACGTCGGCGAGGAACTCGGTGGCGGACACGTCGCGCCACGAGCCTGCGGAGTCCAGGCGGGAAAACAGTGCCGGGTTGCTGGGCTTGGCTGCCTGCCGCAGCACCAGGTCGGTGATGTTGGTTTCCGGAGGGACAACAACCAGGGGCGGAACACTGAATTCGCGCACTATAGCTCCTTTGATATCTGAAGTCCCGCGCAGGGGTTTGCCTAAAGACTAGTACCCCTGCCGGAACTGTGCAGTACACAAACCTACTGGCGAGTAACTTAGCCGTCAATGGGCGCTGCATGGGGGACTGTATGTCAAGACAATCCTTCCGCCCGCCTAGAATGGTGCACTATGTACGGACCGTCGTCCGGCGATCAGGCCGGCCCCCTCAAAAGACCAGCGCCCTGGCGCCGCCGTCCCGCCACGTACCGCGCCGGACAGTTGCACGGAAGTGTGGGCGGGCACCTTCGCCTTGGCCGCAAGGGGCTGGCCATCGGCATAGACATCGGGGGGACCAAGGTGGCCGCCGGGGTGGTGGACGCGGAAGGCAGGATCCTCAGTGAAGCCCGCCGGTCCACCCCGGGCACCGACCCACGGGCAGTGGAGCAGGTCATCGTGGAACTGGTGGAGGAACTCGGCCGGGGGCACCGCATCTGGTCCGTGGGCATCGGTGCTGCGGGGTGGATGGACCTGGCCGGTGGAACCGTGCTCTTCAGCCCGCACCTGGCCTGGCGCAACGAACCGCTGCGTGAGAACCTCCAGCGGCTCCTCCGCCGTCCGGTGTTGCTGACCAACGACGCCGACGCCGCGGCCTGGGCCGAATGGCGCTTTGGCGCCGGGCAGGGAGAGGACCGGCTGGTCTGCATCACGCTGGGCACCGGCATCGGGGGCGCCATGGTGATGGACGGCAGGGTGGAACGTGGCCGGTTCGGCGTGGCAGGGGAGTTCGGCCACCAGATCATCATGCCCGGAGGCCACCGCTGCGAATGCGGCAACCGCGGATGCTGGGAACAATACGCCTCCGGCAACGCCCTGGGCCGCGAAGCCAGGCTCCTGGCCCGGTCGAACTCGCCGGTGGCCCACGACCTGCTGGCAGCCGTGGGCGGACATCCCGAGGCCATCACCGGAGCCATCGTGACCGAACTGGCCCTGGCCGGCGATCCCGCCTCACGGGAGCTGATCGAGGAAGTTGGCGAATGGCTCGGCCTGGGGCTGGCCAACCTGGCGGCGGCGCTGGACCCGGGCCTCTTCGTTATCGGCGGCGGGCTCTGCTCGGCGGGCGACCTGCTGGTGGAGCCGGCCCGCAAAGCGTTCGCGCGGAACCTGACGGGCCGCGGATTCCGCCCGGCCGCAGGGATCGAGTTGGCGGCCCTGGGCCCCAACGCGGGCCTCATCGGCGCGGCCGACCTTTCGCGCGTCAGCAGCCGCGTCCGCAATTGACGACGGCGGCTGGTCCGGCGGTGGCCCAGGAGGAGCTGCGCTAGACCCTCGCGCCGTCGTCGTCGCCGTTCTTTTCTTCGGGCAGCTTCATGATCAGGTACACCGTCCCCAGCACGAACACGGCAACAATGCCGACGATGGCCAGCAGGGGCGCCGTGCGCCAGAACATTGCCGACAGCAGCAGCGCCACCGGTCCACCTACGGCGCCGAGCCAGGCCAGCATGGTCAGGGGATCGGTGCCGGCCAGGCTGGGCGGTTCCTCCGGCACGAACTCCTCGCCGTCGTCGTCCACCTCATAGTCCCGCGGTCCCTCCGGGGACCCGCTTGCCGTAGGACCGTCCGGCCCACCTGACGCCTGGCGCTGCGCCGCAGACGGTTCGGCCGGCGGCCTCCCGGCCAGGCCCAAGGGATCGAAGTCGCGGAAGGAGGACGGGCCAGGCGTTTCGGGCGCGGTAGGTCCACTTCCGGTGGGCGCAGTTTCATTGGGCACAATCCCGGTGGGCGGTTGCTCCCCGGATACAGGAGTGTCGGGCCGAATGGCCACGGTGTCCGATTCGAGCCGCGCCACCAAGTCAAGCCATACGGCGTCGTCCTGGTTGGCACCCTGGTCCGGCTGCTCCGAATCAGGCCTGTTCACTGCGGACCTCCTGTCCCGGTCCGGCCGGGCTGGCGGGCCCGGATGCCAGCACCCGGCGGATAAAGTCCACCGACACCTCGAAGATGCGGTCGGCGTCGTTGTCCAGCGTGGCGACGTGGTAGCTGTTCTCCAGCCGGACCACTTCCAGGGGCGCGTGTGCCAGGCCCCGCCGGAGGACATCCATGCTGGCATCGGACACCACGTGGTCCACAGCGGAACGGTACACCTGGACAGGTGCCGTGACCCGTGGGAGGAGCCGGACAGTGTCCTTGAACATTTTGTTGAGCTCATGGGCCGCGGCCACAGGGGTGCGGGCATACGCGCCCTCGTCCACACCTGCCTTGAGGATGTCATTGCCGATGGACGGGGTGCTTTTCAGCACCAGTTTGAGGAGCCCGGCCAGCGACGCCCGGGGATCGTCAATCACCAGGCCGGGGTTCACCAGGAGGACTCCGGCGACCGGCCGGGTGGCCGCGATGCGCAGGGCCAGGGCCCCGCCCATGCTAAGGCCCGCCGCGAAGACCTGGTCACACTCGGCGTCCAGTTCCAGGAAGGCGTCATCCAGGGCGCCGTGCCATTGCTGCCAGCGGGTTCGGGCAAGGTCCTGCCAACTGGTCCCGTGGCCCGGCAGCAGCGGCATCCGGACGGCGAAACCGGCCGCGGCGAAGGCCATGGCCCAGGCGCGCAGGCCATGGGGGCTCCCCGTGAAGCCGTGGGACAGGACGACTCCCGTGCGGGGCCCTTCGCCGCTGAAGGCACTGCTGAAGGGGCTGTGGTCCGGACCGGACGTCATGTCGTCTCCAAGGTGCTGGTGCGGCGGGCGTGGGCGGCGACGAATTCTGCCGACCGGGCGAAAATTACGGGCGCGTCAACGTCAAGAGTAGCCACATGTCCGCTGCTGGCAAGGTCCGTCACTTCCGCGAGGTGTCCGGCCAGCCCTTTGCGCAGCAGCGCCAGCGATGTTGGCGGAACAACGGCGTCAGTGCGCGACTTGAAGACCTGGACCGGGGCGTCCACCCGGGGCAGGCCGCGCACTGCCGCCCCGAACAGTTTCTTCAGCTCATGCACGGCAGCCAGCGGAGTCAGCGAATAGTCGCCGTCGTCCGTCGCGGGTGCCGTGGGTTGGTCCTCCTGAATGGGAACCGTGGTCCGCTGGAAGTATTTGAGGAGTCCTATGATCCGCACCCGCCGGTCGTAGAAGCTCAGCCCGGGGTTGACCACACTGACACCGGCCACGTGGTGGCGGGACGCCGCAAGCAGTGCAATGGCACCGCCCATGGACAGACCCGCGGCGAAGCAGGCATCGGTGCGCCCCGAGAGATCCAGGAGGGCCGTTTCGTAGCTGCGGTACCAGTCTTTCCAGCTTGTCCGCGCAAGCTGGCGCCAGTCCGTGCCGTGCCCCGGCAGCAGGGGGACGGATACGGCGTACCCCAGCTCCGCCAGGTGCTGCGCCCACGGCATGATGCTCAGCGGACTGCCCGTGAAGCCGTGGCATATGGCTACCCCGATGCGGGCATTGGCCCCGTGGCCTGGATAACTGAAAGCGGCCGGCCGGGTCGGGATGCTGCTTTCAGTCATGACTCCATCGTGTCACTGTTCCCGCCAAATCTCACTAGAGTAGGGTTGCATTGACTCGCTGGCCAGGCCCGACGCAGGGCCCGGGGGCTGCCTTCCGGAGAGGTTCACCACGTGTTCTATTGGGTTATGAAAAGGATCTTCCTCGGTCCGGTGATCAAGCTGCTGTTCCGGCCTTGGGTCAAGGGCCTGGACAATATTCCCGCGCAGGGGGCCGCCATCATCGCCTCCAACCACCTTTCATTCTCCGATTCCATCTTCATGCCACTCATGGTGCGGCGGCCCGTGGTCTTCCTGGCCAAGTCCGAGTACTTCACGGGCACCGGAATCAAGGGCAGGCTGACTGCCGCGTTCTTCCGCCTCACCAACCAGTTGCCCATGGACCGGTCCGGAGGCGCTGCCTCTGCCGCATCCCTGAATGCCGGGATGGAAGTACTTAACGCAGGCGGCCTGCTGGGCATTTACCCCGAGGGCACGCGCAGCCCCGACGGGCGGTTGTACCGCGGCAAGGTGGGCGTGGCCAGGCTGGCCCTGCAGGCCGGCGTCCCAGTGATTCCGGTTGCCATGATCGGCACTGACAAGGTCCAGCCCATCGGCAAACGGCTGCCCAACATCCGCCGGATCGGGATGATCTTCGGCGAACCGCTGGACTTCAGCCAGTACCGTGAGCAGGCAGAGGACAGGACGGTCCAGCGCAAGGTCACGGATGAGATCATGTCCCAGCTGATGAGGCTTTCCGGGCAGGAGTACGTGGACGAGTACGCCGCCGTGGTGAAGCTTCGGCTCGCCGGCAAGCCCGGAGAACCCGTGGCTGCAGCCGAACCGCTTGCCGCTCCGGTGGCCGCCGACAATGGTTTTGTCCCGGAGCCAGGCGCCGGAGGACCGTCCGTACCGCAGCCCGGTGCCCGCGACGACGCCGGGGACGACGCCGGAACATCGGCGACGGGGTAGCCGGACCTTCCACGGGGCGCGCCGCAGTTGTGACGGCGGCGGCGGTCAGCGTGACGGCCAGGTGCCCGGTGGTGCCGCCCTGCCGTTAGTCTTAGAGGGTGACTGAGCTATCTGCAAAACCCGCCTTTTCGCTGTCCAGCACCGCCCAGAGCGGAGCGGCAAACTATCCCGGACTGGACCACTGGCGGGACCTTCCCATTTCCCAGCAGCCCAGTTGGCAGGACCGGGATGTATTTGAGGCTTCGGTGAAGGAACTCTCCGTCCTGCCGCCGCTGGTGTTCGCCGGCGAAGTGGACGTGCTGCGCGAGCGCCTGGCTGCTGCCGCCCAAGGCAAGGCGTTCCTGCTGCAGGGCGGTGATTGCGCCGAAACATTCGAGGCCGCCACGGCTGACAAGATCAGCGCCCGGGTCAAAACCATCCTCCAGATGGCCGTGGTGCTTACCTACGGCGCAGCAATGCCGGTTATCAAGATGGGCCGGATGGCCGGCCAGTTCGCCAAGCCCCGCTCCTCCAATGACGAAACCCGTAACGGAGTGACCCTGCCCGCCTACCGCGGCGACATCGTCAACGGCTATGACTTCACCCCCGAGTCACGCGGCCACGATGCGTCGAGGATGCTGCGTGCCTACCACACTTCCGCATCCACGCTGAACCTCATCCGGGCCTTCACCCAGGGCGGCTTCGCGGACCTGCGCTCCGTGCACCAGTGGAACAAGGGCTTCACCGAGAACCCGGCCCACGCCCGCTATGAGTCGCTGGCCCGCGACATCGACCGGGCCATCAAGTTCATGGCGTCCTGCGGCGCCGATTTCGAAGCACTTAAGCGGGTTGAGTTCTTCGCAAGCCACGAGGCCCTGCTGCTCGACTACGAACGCGCCCTCACCCGCATCGACTCCCGCACCGGCTTCCCGTACGACACTTCGGCCCACTTCCTCTGGATCGGGGAGCGCACCCGCGAGCTGGACCACGCCCACGTCGACTTCCTTTCACGGGTGCGCAACCCGATCGGCGTCAAGCTCGGGCCGTCCACTACCGGTGATGACGCCCTCCGCCTGATCGACAAGCTGGATCCGGACCGCGAACCCGGCCGGCTCACCTTCATTACCCGTATGGGCGCCGGCAACATCCGCGAAAAACTGCCGGCCGTCGTCGAAAAGGTCACCGCCTCCGGCGCGCAGGTCCTGTGGGTGACGGACCCCATGCATGGCAACACCGTCACGTCGCCCAACGGTTACAAGACGCGCAATTTCGACGACGTCATTGACGAGGTGCGCGGTTTCTTCGAGGTGCACCACGGGCTGGGGACGGTACCGGGCGGCCTGCACGTCGAGATGACCGGCGATGACGTCGCGGAGTGCCTGGGTGGCGCGGACCCGATCGACCAGGAGGCCTTCCTGGACCGCTACGAGTCCGTCTGCGATCCCCGCCTGAACCACATGCAGTCCCTTGAGATGGCGTTCCTGGTGGCCGGCGCCCTCGCCAAGCACTAGGACCAGGGCAGTAAAAGGGTGGGCCGGCACTGCCGGCCCACCCTTTTTCATTGAAAGACAGGGGGCTACACCACGGTGATGGTGATGACTGAGCCCTCCGGAACTTCCCGGTTCACCGGCGACTGGTCCCTCACCGTGCCGAAGAAGCCGCCCAAAATGTTGTTCACCCGGACCTGGAAGCCGAGTGCTTCCAGCGCCTTGCGCGCTTCAGTTGCCTGCTTGCCGATGTAGCTCGGCACCGCCACCATCCTGGGGCCCTTGGAAATGGTCAGGGTAACAGTGCCACCCCGGGTCAGTGTCCCGTTGGCGGGGGACTGGCTGACGACGGCGCCCTCCGGGATGTTCCGGTCAAACACCGCCTCCGGGGCTACTTTGGCAGTGAGGCCTGCTGCCTTCAGTGCCGCCACGGCGTCGTCCCCGGATTTCCCGACCACCGAAGGGACGGCGATGGGCTGCGGGCCCTTGGAAACCACGATCGCAACGGGGGTGCCGTGGCGGGCAGGCGTGCCCGCGGCAGGGTCCTGCGACATGACGGTTCCAGCAGCCGCCTGTTCATCGAACTGTTCAGTGACAGTGCCCAGGGCCATGCCATCGGAGTTGAGGGAGGTCTTCGCCTCAGACAAGGTTCCGCCCGTGAGTTTCGGCAAGGGGAAAAGCTGGGGACCTTTTGAAACCAGCAGGGAAACCGGCTGGAACTTCCGGATCTCCGTCCCCGCGGCGGGGTCCGTGCCCACTATCAGCCCGGTGGGCACCTCGTCGTCGAAGACATCGCTCGTAGTGGAGCGGAAGCCCGCTCCGCCCAGCAACTGCTGGGCCTGCGCCACAGTCTTGTTGGCGACCGCCGGTACGGCGGCCGCGGCGCCCGGACCCATTCCGAAAAACCAGCCGGCGCCCGTCGCCAGGAGTGCGGCGATGATGAGGACCAGGACCCAAAGGATGCCGCGGCGGCGGGGATTTCCCTCCCGAAGCGTGCGCACCGGCGTGGCAGCGGCAAGGGCGCGGAGTTTCCCGCTTTCCTTGTCCGCCCGGCGCTGGGCCCGCTTGCCCAGCCGCGGCGGGGGAGACCACCCGTTGTCCGCATCGTCGTCGTCGGGCAATGCTAATCCGGGCCGTTGGTGGTATGGCACCTGGGCGGCAGGGCCCGCCGATGCCGACGGGGCCGGTGCCTCCTGCCGGCCGGGCGGGTAGGCAGGGGCGGCGGGCCGGGCGGGAGGCATCAGCGTTGTGGGGTTGCTGCGCCGTGCCAGGACCTCGGTCTGGTGCTGGGACGCGGCGGCAGCGGCTGCAGGAGGCAGCAGGTCCAGTTCGGCATCAGTGAGGTTGGTCCGGATGTGGCGCAGTTCCTGCAGCAGGGCATTGCCGTCCACCGGCCGGTTTTCCGGATCATTGGCAGTACACCACTGCACCAGTTCGTCCACTTCCCCGGCCAGCCCCGGCACCAGGTCCGATGGCGGGCCCACGGTTCCGTTGACGTGCTGGTAGGCCACCTGGATGGGGACTTCGCCCTCGAACGGCTGCCTGCCGGTCAACATCTCATACAGCATGATGCCCACGGAGTAGACGTCGCTGCGGGCGTCTGCCGGCTTGCCCAGGACCAGTTCCGGGGAGATATAGGCCACCGTTCCGAGCAGGGCCCCGGTGCTGGTTGAACTGGTAACGGCACGGGCAAGTCCAAAGTCGCCTATTTTGATCCTGCCGTCATCGGCGATCAGGACGTTCTCGGGCTTGACGTCACGGTGGATAAAGCCGGCAGCGTGTGCCGCGCCCAGGCCCTCCACCACCGGATCGATCAGTGCCAGCGCCAGCCGGGGAGGCAGGGCACCCCTTTCCCTGAGAACGTCCCTCAGCGTGTGGCCCTTGATGTACTCCATTACGAGGTAGGCCGTGTTGCCGTCATTGCCCTGGTCAAGGACACCCACCACGTGCGGATGCGACAGCCGGGCGGCCGCCTTTGCCTCCCGGCCCAGCCGGTCCAGGAAGTTCCCGTCAGCAGCGAGGTGGGGGTGCAGCACCTTCAGCGCCACCTCACGGTCCAGCCTTTGGTCTATGGCCAGGTAGACGGTGGACATTCCGCCACGGGCAAGCCTGGAGGTGACTGCATAACGGTTGTCCACCAGGGTCCCTGCAACTGGGTCTGACACGTGTTCCTGCACCATACGATCCTAATCCCGCAGCAAAACGCGTCCGACACGAAAACGGGTCCGAACCGGTAACGGTTCGGACCCGCACTCAGGAACTGGCCGGCGGCCGGCTCAGCCGAAGTTCTTCTGGTGCGCCTTGATGGCAGCGAGGTAGGCCTTGGTGTCGTCGTACATGCCGTACTTGCTCACCGAGTACTGGCCCTGGTAGTACCCGGCAATGGCGGTGTCCTGGTCCTTGCTGGTGGCCAGCAACTGCCGGATGATGGCGATGCCGGCTGTGGCATTGTCGTAGGGGTCCAACAGGTTCAGCTTCCGGCCCACCAGGTCTGAGGCCCACTGCCCGGAACTGGGAATGACCTGCATGGTGCCGATGGCGTTGGCCGGTGACACGGCGCGCTGGTTGAAACCGGATTCCTGGAAGGCGAAGGCGAGGGCCAGGGAAGGATCCACTCCCATCCGGCGTGCCGTATCGGCAACGATGTTCTTCATTTCATCCCGCGAGGGAACGGGGGAGGCGTTCAGCAGGGCCTTGTTTTCATTGGCCGAGCTGACCACGGCAGCCGGGTAGCTGAAGCCCAGGAAGGAGCTGGGCACCAGGGGCGCGGCAGCAGGCTGCGGGGCCGCAGCAGCCGGCTGCGGATCCGACGGGCCGGAGCCGCCGGGAATGGCCAGCTTGCTGCCAGGGTAGATGATGCTGGTCATGCCCAGCTTGTTCGCCGAGAGCAGGTCAGACAGCTTTACCCCGTGCCGGGATGCAATCGCCGACAGCGTGTCTCCGGCTTTGATCGTGTAGGAGCCGGTTGCCGGTGCTGAGGTGGCGGCCAGCGCAGGTGCGGCCGGGGCGGGGGCCGGGGCCGCCGCGGGAGCAGGCGTGGAATCGCCGCCACCCACCTTGATCTTCTGCCCCGGGTAGATGATGGAGCGCATGGAGAGATTGTTCCAGGTGAAGACGTCGGAAAGGGCCACGTTGTGCTTTGCTGCGATCGCACCGAGGGTGTCGCCCGGCTTCACCGTGTACGTTGCTCCACCAGCAGGTGCCGGAGCAGCCGGGGCAGCCGCAGGTGCGGGGGCCGCAGGTGCAGCCGAACCGGACAGCTTTAGTTTCTGCCCCGGGTAAATGATGGTGTTGGCCTGCAGGTTGTTCAGCTTGAGGATTTCGCCGGTGTCCAAACCGAAGCGGCCGGCAATCGCGCTGACGGTGTCGCCGCGGGCAATCGTGTACTCCGCAGGTGCCGCCGGCTGTGCGGGCTGGAAGGCGGCCGGGATGGTGGTGGATACCACGGCGGCGGGAATCACCGTTCCGGCTGCCTTCGCTGCAGCCTGGGCCTTCATGGCTGCTGCGAGGCTGCTGGGGATGTTCCGTGCGGGCTGCTGTGCTGCGGCAGGTTGGGCGAGGGCCAAGGATGACAATACGACCGCTGGCAGCGCCGCTGTGGTGGCGGCAATCATCGGCAGACTCGGCTTGGGGGCTGCTTTGGCGAGCGGGACGTCGTCATCGGAAGGAATCCTCTTCTCAACTGCGGGTGCGGACGCGGACGGGGATGCCGCTGTCAATCTTGATACTACTGTGACTCAAGTTATTAGTGTTACAAATGTTATGAGTGTGAATCTCTCATGAATTAGCGGATAGCACAAGAATTTTGGGATTCCCCGTAATGCCCTCTTTTCGGGAGTGTCCGCAGGCCAGGAGCGGAATGGAATGCTCCGACTAGGCGCGGGGGTGCGCAGCGTGGCAACCTTGATCCGTGAATAACGTAGAAAACCTGGTGGGCGAGTGGCTGCCACTGCCCGACGTCGCCCGTTTATTGGATGTCTCCATCACCAAGGTCCACAGCCTGATTGACGAACATGCCCTCGCTGCATTGCGCGTTGGGGAACGGAAGATCCGGTCGGTTCCAGCGGAATTCATCCAGGACGGCCAGGTAGTGGACAGCCTTAAGGGGACCATCGTGGTGCTGGCAGATGCCGGCTATTCGGACGAGGACCTTATTGGCTGGCTGTTCACCGTCGACGAATCCCTGCGCGGCCGCCCCATCGATGCCCTTCGGGAAGGGCGCAAGACCGAAATCAGGCGCAGGGCCCAGACTCTGGCCTGGTAGCTGCCGCTTTCAGGAGGCTCGGCTGACGGTAGCTTCAGCCAGCTTCCGAAGGGCGGTCTTGGGCAGCTCGTCCAACGGAAGCCCGTCAAGGGCATCGAATGCTGCCGCGCCGAATTCATTGATAAGGACTTCCGTGGCCTGCAGCGCGCCGGAATCCTCGATAATCCGTCGAATTTCGACGATGTCGGATTCGGACAGATCGGGCCTGCCCAGGCTGGCATCGATGAACGCGGACTCTTCCGGCGAAGCCTGGTCCAGGGCGAGGGCCACCAGAACGGTCCGCTTCCCTTCACGCAAATCATCGCCGGCCGGCTTGCCTGTGGTCAGCGGATCCCCGAACACGCCCAGGACGTCGTCGCGGAGCTGGAAGGCCTCGCCCAGCGGGAGGGCGAACGCTGAATAGCCGCGGAGCAGGTCATTGGACGCTCCGGCCAAAGCTCCGCCCAACGCCAAGGGGTGCTCGGTGGAGTACTTGGCACTCTTGAACCGGATGATCGATTGCGCCCTGCCAACGGCACCGGCGCGGTCCCGGACCGGTCCGGCCACTTCCTCCAGGATGTCCAGGTACTGTCCGGCCATGACCTCTGCGCGCATGAGGTTGAAGATAAGCCTGGCCCTGCTGCCCGATGCAGCCGGCTCGCCGATGTCGGTGAACGCCTCCTCGCTGAAGGACAGGCAAAGGTCGCCGGCAAGGATCGCTGCGGCCTGCCCAAACCGTTCGCTGTCCAGCGCCCAGCCCTGCGATGTGTGCAGCTGGCTGAAGCGGCGGTGCACGCTGGGACCGCCCCGCCGGGTGTCCGAACGGTCGATGATGTCGTCGTGGATCAGGGCGGCAGCCTGGAACAGCTCGAGGGCTGCCCCGGCCGTGACCACCTGGCCTGATCCGGCCTCGCCGCCTGCACCCCGCCATCCCCAGTAGCACATCAGGGCGCGGAGGCGTTTTCCGCCGGTCACCAAATTCGAGATGGAACCCATGATGGGCTCGATGTCCGGGGAAATGCCGGACATCACCGACTGGCGTGCGGTCAGGAAGCTGGTCAGCTCGCCGGCAACTCCTGCCACAAAATCAGCCTGTTCATTCCTCAACTGCTCCGCGGCCGTCACTTGGCTGACTCAGCTGCCACGTTGGCCCCGATGGTGAAAGTGGAAACACCGGCGGCTTCCACCACGGAGAGGTTCACGGTCTCGTTGTCACCGCGGACGAAATCCTTGGAAGCCACCGCGCCCACCTTGTCCCCGGGAACGGCCTTGAAGCCCTGGCCTTCCAAAGCCTTGGAATAAAAGTCCATCACGGAGGCAGTGGGCGCCGTGACAGTACCCACGAGGGCTGCAGTGGCGGGCGCTGAGGCCTTGTCAAAGCTGCTGGACACCACTGTTGCCCCCGGCATCAGGGGCAGGAGTTGCTGGGGGAAGCCCGCCACGACGGCGCCCACGGTTGCGGACGTGTTGGGCGACGCCGAGGGGCTGGGGGAGGCGGTCACAGTGGATTGGGTCGCGGCGACGGATGCGGACCGGGACGGCTCTGCCTGGCCGGACGGGGTCTGGCATGCCGCCAGGGTAAGTGCCCCGATGGCGGCAAGCGCGGCCAGGCCAGCTGGCTTGAAGTTTCCAATAGCCGTCACAGAGACTTTCCTCCTGGTGTTGTTGGCGGAACCAGCCTCCAGTTTAGCCAGCCTCCCCTGCCGCCCTGACAAACCTGCAGTCTCCGGTGAACCGATAGGATGGGATCCGTGGGGCCCGCAGGTACGAACCAGCCAACCGCCGCGCGCCCTCCGGGCCGCCGGCCCTCGTGCATCATGCACGTGGACATGGACGCTTTCTTTGTTTCAGTGGAACTCCGGACGCGCCCCGAGCTCCGGGGCAAGCCCGTCATTGTTGGCTTCCCCGGGGAACGCTCGGTGGTCCTCTCAGGGTCATACGAGGCCCGCGCCTTCGGTGTGAAGTCGGCGATGCCCATGGCCGTGGCCATGCGCATGTGTCCGCAGGCGGTGGTCATTGAACCCCGGCACAAGCTGTACTACGAGGTGTCCGGGCAACTGATGGCCATCTTCGAATCCATCACGGGGCTTGTGGAGCCGCTCAGCGTTGACGAGGCCTTCCTGGACGTCACGGGGGCGCTGCGGCGGCTGGGCCCGCCCAGGGGAATCGGCGAGCTCATCCGGCGGCGCGTGGCAGCGGAACTGGGCATTACTGCATCCGTGGGAATTGCGGAAACCAAGTTCGTGGCGAAGATCGCTTCAACGCGCTGCAAGCCCGACGGCCTGCTGCTCATCGGGCCGGACGAAACCGTGCCCTATCTTCACAGCCTTCCGGTAGGCGCCCTTTGGGGCGTCGGCGCCAAGACCGGAGAGGTGCTTGCCAAGATGGGAATCAGGACGGTGGCGGACGTGGCGGCGACGCCGGTGTCGTCCTTGAAGAAGGTACTGGGGGCAACGGGGGAGCACGTGCACCAGCTTGCCTGGGGCATCGATCGCCGTCCCGTTACCCCGGTACGGCTGGAAAAGAGTATCGGCGCCGAAGAGACCTTCGCCGTGGACACCGCCGATGACGCCCTCCTTCGCCGGGAACTGCTGCGGCTCTCCCACCGCACCGCCGCGCGCCTGCGGAGCTCCGGAATGGTTGCCCGGACCGTGGCGCTGAAGCTGCGCTTCGCCGACTTTTCCACCATCACGCGCAGCAGGACAGTCCAGACTCCGGTGGACAGTGCCCAGCTGATCTACGCAGTGGTCATCCAGCTCCTGGAGTCGCTCGGGACCCGGGCCATGGCTGTGCGGCTGGTGGGAGTAAGGGCTGAGCAGCTGGAGGAAGCTGCAAGGACCTCGCTCCAGCTGAGCATCGACCGCAGGGATGACAACTGGCGGGCAGCCGAGCAGGCACTGGACGAGGTGACGCGCAAATTCGGCAGCAAATCCGTCCTGCCCGCCCGCCTGATGGAGCACGAAAGCCGGCCGGGAGACAGTTCCCAGCGGCCCGCCTGAGTGCCCGCCGGAGGGGTCCGGCAAAGTCATTGCCGTCTTTCAGATCAGCCCTCAACAATCTATCCTTATAGATACATAGTTTTCGAGTGAATGGACTTACTGCCGGACCCTCTTGGACATGCTCCCGCTCCCGCGTACGCGTGCTGCGTTCCTGTTCTGGCCACTGTCGGCCAGGCGGGAACTTTCCAGCAACAGCAGGCGTTTCAAGGGAAGTAGAAGTAGTGGCTGGGATCAGCCCGGACGTTGGCCTACAAAAGGAGGTCGTGATGCCGCTGTCGGAGCACGAACAGAAGCTGCTTGAGCAGCTTGAGAAGCAGCTTCACGAGGACGACCCGAAGTTCGCGAACTCAATGGGTTCGGACCCGGGACGTTCCTGGTCCACGAGGCATGTGGTTATTGGGGTCCTTTGCGCACTTGCCGGCGTCTTCCTGCTACTGGTGGGGGTCACCCTCCAGAACATCTTTGTCGGCGTCCTGGGCTTCGTGGTGATGGGCGGTGGGGTGTACTTCGCCACCATGCGCAGTTCCCGCGGGACGGCCGCGTCAAAGGCCGGCGGCGGAAAACCGGGCAAGCAGCGCAGTTCTTTCATGAGCAACCTCGAAGAGCGCTGGGACGAGCGCCGCAGGGGTGAACCCTAAACAGCCGGGACCTCCGGGTACCAGGCTCCTCCATTTCTCTCCCCCTCGAGGAGGGGGACTGCACGAAAAGACCCGCTGCGGCGGGTCTTTTCGTGTTTAACGGCAATTCCGCCGTCCGGGCGGCCCTGGGACTCCGGTTCGCCCCGCCCGGAGCAAAAAGTCCTCCACTTTCCACCACGGCCTGGATTCCGCGCCATTTCAAGGACCATTTCCCATAAATTACCTGCTCACATGGCAGTTTCGCGTTGACTGTGGTGGAAAGTGGAGTAATGTGGAGGACATAAGAGGGTGGTTGCAACATTAGGGGATGTGCAGTTCCTGACTACGGACAGGCGGTGGGCCAGTGTTTCTGGGCACACACTCGCCGCGTCTGGATGAAAAGGGACGGATCATTCTCCCCGCCAAGTTCCGCGAGGAGCTTGCCAGCGGCCTGGTGCTCACGAGGGGCCAGGAACGTTGCATCTACGTCTTCAGCGAGAAGGAATTTGCACGGGTCCACGAGCAAATGCGGGAGGCGCCAATCTCCTCCAAGCAGGCACGTGACTATATCCGCGTATTTCTCTCTGGAGCCTCTGACGAGGTACCTGACAAGCAGGGGCGCGTGACCATTCCACCGGCGCTCCGGGAGTATGCAGGACTCGGAAGGGAACTTGCCGTCATCGGCGCCGGTACCCGCGCCGAGATCTGGGACGCCCAGGCTTGGAATGAATACCTTGCGGAGAAGGAAACAGCCTTTTCCGAAACTGACGATCCCATTCCGGGCATTCTCTGAATTCCGGAGCGGGGCGGCAGGTGGCTTCTTGGATGAGATCTCCAGCCGGCCCACCGGCTGCCAACCTGGCTCACCTTCCCCGGAGCCAGGCGGGCGGAACGGTAGGCACGGATGGGGATCTGGTCCCAGAAGCAGCAGGTGACAACGACGGCGGGAAAGGACCAGGCATGACCGATCAACCCAAGCCCACGTCCGAACGCCATGTGCCGGTCCTTCGCGACCGGTGCATCAATTTGTTGGCACCGGGATTCGAAGCAGCAAGGCTCCGCGGCGAGACCCCCATCGCGGTGGACGCCACCCTTGGCATGGGCGGTCATTCCGAGGCGATGCTCCAGCGGTTTCCCGACCTCCACCTCATCGGCATTGACCGTGACGAGGAAGCACTCTCCCTGGCGGGGGAGCGGCTGGCTCCGTTCGCCGCCCGGATCGACCTGGTCCACGCGGTGTACGACGAGATCCAGGACGTCCTGGAGGACCTCGGTGTGGCTGAAGTGCACGGGATCCTGATGGACCTGGGTGTTTCCTCCCTGCAGCTGGATGAGCGTGAACGCGGTTTCGCCTACTCATTTGACGCGCCCCTGGACATGCGCATGGACACCAGCCGGGGCCAGACCGCGGCGGACGTGGTCAATACCTACAGCGAAGAGGACCTGGTCCGGATTATCCGCAAATGGGGCGAGGAAAAGTTCGCCGGACGGATTGCCAACAGGATCGTCGCGGCACGGGCCATCAAACCGTTCACCACCACCGGCGAACTGGTGGAGCAGATCCGTTCCGTGGTTCCCGCTTCTGCAGCGAAGTCCGGTGGACATCCTGCCAAGCGGACCTTTCAGGCCCTCAGGATCGAGGTCAACGAGGAACTCGACGTCCTGGAGCGTGCCGTCCCCGCCGCCGTGGCCTCCCTGGCTATCGGGGGCCGCATCGTGGTCATGTCCTACCACTCCCTGGAGGACAAAATCGTCAAAGGCGTTCTCCAGGCCCGCTCCAAGTCTTCCGCTCCCCTTGGCTTCCCCGTTGAGCTGGAAGAACACAAGCCCGAACTCAAGACCCTGACCAAAGGCACCGAGGTGCCCGCCGCCGTCGAAATCGCCGAAAATCCGCGCGCTGCCTCCGCCAGGCTCCGCGCGGCAGAACGAATCAGAGCCAGGAGAGCTGCATGAGCACCGCCGCCGTCAAGAACTTTCCCGTTGTCTCAGGCAGTTCGGCGGCCGACACCCGGCGCGCGGCCGACCCCGCCGGTGGACGGAAGGGCCGCACCCCGCTTTCCGTGGTCCGCACTGCGCCGCGGAAACGCCGGGCGCCGTTCGTCGTCCTTTGCTTTGCCATGCTCGCAGTGGCGTTGATGGCGGTGCTGGTCCTGAATATCTCGGTGTCCACCGCCCAGTACCAGCTGGTGGAACTGCGTGCCAAGCAGAGCACGCTGACCAAGACGAACCAGGACCTCACCCAGCAGGTGCAGAACTTCGAGGCCCCGCAGAACCTGGCGGCCAAGGCCACCGAACTGGGAATGGTGGCCTCCACCGTCAAAGGCCAGATCGACCTGTCCACGCTGTCAGTGACAGGAAAGGCCACGCCTGCGGTCAAGGGCGCAGCAGCGGGAGCCGTTATCCCATCGCCGGCGGTGGCCGGACAGCTTATTGTGCCGCCTGCGTCCAAGGGTGACACGGCGGACAAGGCCAGGACGGCAGAAACCGGCAAGGCTCCTGCCGCCGCTCCCTCCGCCGGCGCTGCCCAGGCCCCTGCTGCCCAGGCCGCTGCCGCGCAGGCTGCCGCTGCCGCGCAGGCTGCCGCTGCCGCGCAGGCTGCCGCTGCGGCTGCGGCTGCCGCGGCAACTCCGGCGCCCGAGCTTCACGGCGGCTCTGTTCCGGCGCCCCAGCAGAAGGTCCCCGGACAGTAGGCCAGCAGGCAGGTCAGGCAGCAGCGTCGAGCAGCAAGGAATATCACGGTGGCGGAGACGACCGGCAAGGCAGGAAAAAGCAAGGAACCCAACGCCACCAAGCGCTTGCGACTGGGACTGGGCGTCATGCTCACGCTCCTGCTGGTGGTGGGCGGGAAGCTCTTCCTGGTCCAGGGGCTTGACGTCGGCGGCATGGCCGAAGCGGCACTGAACAGCCGGATGACCTCGGCGATCCTTCCGGCCGAGCGCGGCAGCATCCTGGACTCACGCGGCACTGTTCTTGCCAACAGCGTGATCCGGTACAACATCGTGGTGGACCAGCGCGTCAACACCAAAACGGACGCCTACAAACGCCTCGAGCCCCAGGCCGACGGCCACGACAAACTGGTGGACGTCAGCCGCGACCAGGCGATCTCAGAACTTGCCGCGGCATTGGGCATGGACTCAAACGCGGTCCGTGACGCAGTGACAGGGGAACAGCCCTATTACATTGTGGCCAAGGACGTAAAGCCCGACGTCGAGGACCGCATCTCCAAGCTCCAGGTGCCCGGCATCGTGGCCGAGGGCGTCAGCAAACGCGTCTACCCCAACGGCGCCGTGGCCGGGGGAGTTGTGGGCTTCCTCCAGGACGGCACCACGGGCCAGGCAGGCATCGAGCAGACGCAGGACGACCAGCTCAAGGGCAAAGACGGCAAGCGCCTGTTCGAGATCGGTGCCGACGGGCTCCGCATCCCGGTGGGTCTTGACGAGCTGACCCCACCGCAAAACGGCAAGGACGTCAAACTCACGCTCAATTCCGATCTTCAGTACTTTGCCCAGCAGGCCATCCAGAGCCAGGCGGACAAACTCAGTGCCGAATGGGGCGTCATCATTGTGATGGACGCCAAGACCGGGAACCTCCTGGCCCTGGCTGATACCAACTCCCCGGACCCCAACAACCCGGGGCTGGTGGCGGCCAAGGACCGCGGCGTCCGTTCCGTGACGGCCGCCTATGAGCCCGGCTCGGTGGAGAAGATGATGACGGCTGCAGCCGTCATCGACGAGGGACTCGCCAGCCCCCTGGACCATTTCACTATTCCACCCACCTACACCGTGGACGGCCAGACCTTCAGCGACGCGTTTGCCCATGGCACCGAGGAACGGACACTGGCCGGCATCATCGGTTACTCCATGAACACCGGAACGGTTATGGCCGGACAGCGGCTCAGCAAGGAACAACGCTACGACTGGCTGAAGAAGTTCGGCATCGGCGAGGCACCGGACATCGGACTTCCCGCCACGGCATCGGGCATCCTCACGCCGGCGGACCAATGGGACGGACGCCAGCAGTACACCGTCCTGTTCGGGCAGGGCGTTTCGCAGTCCACCCTCCAGACAGTCCGTGCCTACCAGAGCATCGCGAACAACGGCGTCATGCTGCAGCCGCGGCTGATCGATTCCTACATTTCCCCCGACGGCGCCGAGGAGAAAGTGCCGGCCCAGCCGTCGCGGCAGATTGTCTCCGAAAGCACGGCCCAACAGGTCCAGGACATCCTTGAAAGCGCTGTCACCGAAGGCGAAATCAAGGACGCCGGGATCGACGGCTACCGCGTTGGGGCCAAGACCGGCACGTCCGAATCACCGTGCGACGACGGCAAGTCCGGCTACTGCGGGTACACGGCCTCCATCGTGGGAATGGCGCCGATGGATGATCCGCGGTTTATTGTGGAGGTGGTGCTCCAGCGGCCGAAGGGCAGCATCTACGGCATCACCAACGGACCGGTGTTCCGGTCCGTCATGAGCCAGACGCTCCGGACCTACAACGTCCAGCCTTCCACCGGCCAGCCGGCCAGAATGCCGCAGTACGCCAAGTAGCAGCTGCGCCACGCCGGAAGTACCAGCAGCATCCAGCGCATCACAGTGCCCGGCGCGAACCATGCCGGGCACGCACTAGCACCATCGGAGATCCCCTTGTCAGAGTTCACCACGCCCGGCAACGACACGGCCCGGGACGACACGCCGGGCCGCTTCCGGCCTGCAGCCGTAGCGGCCGTGCCGCTGGCCGCCGTCGGACAGGCCGTTGGCGTAGCCGTCCCCGCCCCCGCCGCCGACGTGGAAATCACTGGCATCTCGATCAACTCACGCACCGTGGAGCCCGGCGACCTGTATGTGGCCCTCCCCGGGGCAAGCAGGCACGGGGCTGACTTCGCCACGGATGCCATCGGGGCCGGAGCTGCCGCCGTCCTCACGGACGAGGCCGGGGCGCGCCTGCTTGCCCTGTCCGCGGACACGCCCGTGCCCGTGCTCGTCCTCGACAATCCGCGCAACGAGGTGGGCCCCCTCTCCGCCATGATTTACCGGAGCCAGTCCGGCGACGGCCGCCCGCTGCAGCTTTTCGGCGTCACCGGGACCAACGGGAAGACCACCACCACCTACTTCATCACCTCCCTGCTGCGTGCACTGGGCCGCCAGCCGGGCCTGATCGGCACCATCGAGATCCTGGCCGGCGCAGAGCCGATCCCCAGCCTCCTCACCACGCCGGAATCGCCCGAAGTCCACGGGCTCCTCGCCCTCATGCACGAACGCGGGCTCGACACCGCAGCCATGGAGGTGTCCTCCCACGCCATCTCGTACCAGCGGGTGGATGGCCTGCTCTTCGACGTCGCCGGATTCACCAACCTCACCCAGGACCACCTGGACCTGCACCACACCATGGACGGCTACTTCGCCACCAAAGCCGAACTCTTCACACCGGGGCGCGCCAGGGCTGCCGTGGTGACGGTCGACGACGAGTGGGGACGGCGCCTGGCCGCCACCACCCAGGTGCCCGTCACCACGCTCAGCACCAGCGGCCAGGCCGCCGCGGACTGGACGGTCAGCGCTGCCTCGCCGCGCGGGCTCGGTACCGACTTCACCCTGACCGGGCCGGCCGGCGCCGTCCTGAACATCCACACCGGTTTGCCCGGCAGTTTCAACGTTGCCAACGCGGCCCTGGCGACGCTCATGGTGCTCACGTCCGGGGTGGAAGTCCCCGACCTCCAGGCCGCCCTGGACAGCAGCGACCCGTTCACCGTGGCCGTGCCGGGACGGATGCAGCTGGTCGCCGAGCAGCCCGCCGCCGTGGTGGACTTCGCGCACAACACCGACGCCCTGGCGCGGGCCCTGGAGGCAGTCCGCTCGCCGGAACCGGACTCCCGCCTGATCGTTGTCTTCGGCGCCACAGGCCAGCGGGACCAGGGCAAGCGGCCGGCCATGGGAGCCATTGCCGCCCGGCTTGCTGACACCGTGATCATCACCGATGACGACCCGCACGACGAAGACGCAGCAGCCATCCGGGCTGACGTGCTCGGCGGTGCCCGGGAGGCCGTGGAAAAGGAATCCCTGCAGGCTGACATCCTTGAGGTCTTTCCGCGGGACGAGGCCATCCGGCACGCCGCAGCGTTGGCGCGGCCGCAGGACACCATCCTGGTGGCAGGCCGCGGCCACGAGGTCTGGCAGGAAGTGAAGGGTGTGAACCTCGCCCTGGACGACAGGGTGGAGCTGCGCAGCGCCTTGACAGCCAGGGGATTCAACGTTCTCCACGACGACCGGATAGAGTCCTAGACCGAGATGATTGCATTTACTGCGGCGGAAATCGCCGAAATCACCAGCGGGCGCCTGGACGCCGATCCCGAAATTACGCCCCTCTCGGTGGTGACGGATTCACGCGAAGCCACCCCCGGTTCGCTGTACGTCGCAAAGCCGGGCGAGAACGCCGACGGCCACGACTTCATCGACGCTGCCTTTGCAGCGGGCGCCGTCCTGGCACTCGTCGAGCGCACCGTCGAGGCGCCGGAAGGCACTGCCTACCCGGCGGTCGTGGTTGAGGATGCAGTCCTGGCAATGGGCGCCCTTGCCGCCGAAGCCGTCCGGCGGATCCGCTCCGCCCGCTCAGAAGCGGGGGAGCAGCTTACCGTCGTGGGGATCACCGGTTCGGCCGGCAAGACCACCACCAAGGACCTGCTGGCCGGCATCCTGGCCGGACAGGGCAACACCGTGGCGCCGCAGGGCTCCTACAACGGTGAGGTGGGCGTTCCGCTGACCGTCTTCCGGGCGGACACGGACACCCGCTACCTTGTGATCGAGATGGGAGCCACGGGCATCGGCCACATCCGCTACCTCGCGGAGATGGTCAAGCCGGACATCGGAGTGGTCCTGGCAGTCGGAACAGCACATGCCGGCGAGTTCGGGGGCGTGGAAAACATAGCGCAGGCGAAGGGCGAGATGGTTGAGGGCCTTTCCGCCGCCGGCACCGCCATCATCAATCTCGATGATGAACGCGTCGCCGCCATGCGCAGCCGTACCCCGGCCAAGGTCCTCGGCTTCTCCGCCGACGGACACCGGGACGCCCAGGTGCAGTCCCTGAATGCCGACACCAACGCCGGCGGCAGCCCAGAATTCGACCTGCAGCTGCCCGACGGCGGTGCTCCCCGCCACGTGGCCAGCCGGCTTATCGGAGCGCACCACACTGGAAACCTGCTGGCAGCCGCGGCTGCCGCATGGGCCGCCGGAGTACCGGCAGACCACATCGCAGCTTCGCTGAGCAGCCAGGCCGCCGCCAGCCGCTGGCGCATGGAACGCACGGAGCGGCCGGACGGCGTCACCGTGATCAACGACGCCTACAACGCCAACCCCGAATCGATGCGCGCAGCCCTCCGCACGCTGGCCGACCTTGGCCGCGGCCGCCGCACCTGGGCGGTCCTCGGAGCCATGCTGGAACTGGGGGATGACTCCATCCGCGAGCACACCGCCGTGGGCACCCAAGTGGTGCGCCTCAACATTTCCAGGCTGCTGGTGGTGGGCCGGGAGGCGCGGGCGCTCTACGTCTCCGCCGTGCAGGAAGGGTCCTGGGGCGACGAATGCCTCTTTGCCGAAACCGTTGAGGAGGCCCACGACATCCTGGACACCGAACTCCAGCCGGGTGACCTGGTGCTGTTCAAGTCCTCCAACAGTGTCGGGCTTCGGCATTTGGGCGATCGGATAGCATTACCCCCAACCCCGACCCCTGCCGACGAAAGGAGCACTCTGCTGTGATTGCTCTGCTGATCGGCGCAGGCCTGGCCCTGCTCTTCGCCCTGGTGGGCACCCCCTTTTCATCCGCCTCCTGGTGCACCGCGGCTACGGCCAGTTCATCCGCGACGACGGCCCGACGTCGCACCACACCAAGCGTGGAACGCCCACCATGGGCGGAACCGTCGTCGTAGCCGCGGTACTGCTGAGCTACGGGCTAACGCACCTCATCATGCTGATGATGAACCCGGATTCGCCCGGGCCGTCCG
This sequence comes from Arthrobacter sp. FX8, assembly GCF_026723805.1. NCBI lineage: Bacteria > Bacillati > Actinomycetota > Actinomycetes > Micrococcales > Micrococcaceae > Arthrobacter > Arthrobacter sp. FX8. The sequence goes on from NZ_CP113505.1 coordinate 1,015,248, forward strand.
CTTCGGCACTGATCCTGCTGTTCCTCATGGTCGGAATGGGCCTGGTGGGATTCCTGGACGACTTCATCAAGATCTCGCGGCAGCGGAGCCTGGGCCTCAACGCCAAGGCGAAGCTCATCCTCCAGGGAGCCGTCGGCATCATCTTCGCCATCCTGGCGTTGAACTTCCCCAACAGCGCGGGCCTGACGCCGGCGTCAACGAAGATTTCGCTGGTCCGCGACCTGCCATGGCTCGACCTCGCCTTCGGCGGAACCGTCCTCGGCGCCATCCTGTTCGTCATCTGGTCCAACCTGATCGTCACCGCCGCCACCAATGGCGTGAACCTCACGGACGGCCTGGATGGCCTTGCCGCGGGAGCCTCGATCATGGTGTTCGGTGCATATACCCTCATGGGCATATGGCAGAGCAACCAGGCCTGCGGCTCGCCCCGGGAAGCCGGCAGTGGCTGCTACCTGGTCCGGGATCCCCTTGATCTGGCCCTGCTGGCGGCGATCCTGAGCGCCGCCCTGGTGGGCTTCCTGTGGTGGAACACCTCGCCGGCCAAGATCTTCATGGGCGACACCGGGTCATTGGCTATTGGCGGAGCGGTGGCCGGCTTTGCCATCCTTTCCCGGACCGAGCTCCTGCTCGGCATTGTGGGCGGCCTCTTCGTGCTGATCACCCTGTCCGTCATCATCCAGGTGGGCTACTTCAAAGCCACCGGCGGAAAGCGCGTGTTCAAGATGGCGCCGCTGCAGCACCACTTCGAGCTGAAGGGGTGGGCCGAAGTCACCGTCGTGGTCCGGTTCTGGATCCTGGGCGGCCTCTTCGTCGCTGTCGGGCTTGGCATCTTCTACGCTGAATGGGTTGTTCTGCTGTGACCGTTTCCCCCGCCTGGCAAATCTTGTCTCCTGGGACTCCGACTGGGCCGGCCTCCGCGTGGTCGTGACCGGCATCGGAGTATCCGGCTTCGCCGCCGCAGACACGCTGATCGAACTCGGTGCACGCGTGGTGGTGGTGGATGCTGCCACCAGCGACACGGCCCGGGCCCATGCCGACACCCTGAAGATCGTGGGCGCCGCCGACGTGCTGCTGGGACCGGACGCCGTCACCCACATACCCCGCATCGACGGCGAACTACCCGAACTGATCGTGACGTCACCCGGATGGCGCCCGGACCAGGCCCTGCTGGCTGCCGCGGCCCGGGCACACATTCCCGTCTGGGGCGACGTCGAACTAGCCTGGCGGGTGCGCACCCGGGAAGGCCGGAAGACGGCCGACTGGCTTGCCATCACGGGCACCAACGGCAAGACCACCACGGTTGGACTCACCGAATCGATGCTGCGTGCCGCCGGGCTCAAGGCGATCGCGGTGGGAAACGTCGGCACCCCTATCCTCGATGCCCTGCGGGACCCCGTGGAATACGACGTCTTCGCCGTCGAACTCTCCAGTTTCCAGCTCCACTGGGCGGAATCCGTGTCGCCGGTAGCCAGCGTCTGCCTCAATGTGGCCGAAGACCACGTGGACTGGCACGGTTCCTACGACTCTTATCTCGCCGACAAGGCCAAGGTCTACGAGCGAACCCAAAAGGCCTGCATCTATAACGCGGAGCAGGTGGAAACCGAACGCATGGTGGAAAACGCGGATGTGGTGGAGGGTTGCCGCGCTGTGGGCTTCACGACGGTCACTCCCGCGGTCAGCATGCTCGGAGTGGTGGAAGGACTACTGGTGGACCGGGCGTTCATTGAGGAACGCAGGAACAGCGCTGCCGAGCTGGCCTCAATGACCGACCTTGGTCCGCTGGCTCCGCGCCACATGGTTGCCAATGCCCTGGCCGCCGCCGGCCTCGTGCGCGCGTACGGTGTGGACGCCAAGGCTGTCCGCCAAGGCATCCTGGACTATGTCCCGGGCGACCACCGGATCCAGCCTGTAGCCCGCCTGAACGGCGTCCTTTGGGTCAACGACTCCAAAGCCACCAACCCGCATGCGGCGTCCGCATCCCTGTCGGCCTTCAGCAACGTGGTCTGGATCGCCGGCGGCCTCTCCAAGGGCGTGAGCTACGACGACCTGGTGAGGGACCACGCAGCCCGGCTCAAGGCCGTGGTACTGATCGGAACGGACTCCTCCCAGCTCCGGGAGGCCCTCCGGCGACACGCGCCCGATGTCCCGGTGATCGAGCCGGGGGCAGGCGAGACTGAAGGAGTGCAGACTGCTTCGGCGCCCGGTGGCACTTCCGCCGGTTCCACCGGCAACGGAGAACAGGTGATGTCCCGGGCCGTTGCGTCAGCGGCACGGCTCGCCGAATCCGGCGACACCGTGCTGATGGCGCCGGCAGCTGCTTCCATGGATCAGTTCTCTTCCTACGCTCACCGTGGTGGTACTTTCATCGACGCTGTCCGCGAGCTGGTGGAAGGGAAGGCCCAGACCGGCGAGGAGTAACGATGGTCAGCACGCCCACCCGGCCGAAGGGTGGCAAGCCGCGGGGTGGCAAGCCACGCCCCGGCTCCACGGCCACCCGGCAGCCTGCTGCGGCGGGCGCGAAGCTGCGGACCATCTACCGCCGGTTCTGGTCGGCGCTGGAGGGAACAGGCACGTCCCGGAACGGCTCCACGTACTACCTCATCCTCGGCGCCACGCTTGCGTTGACGGCTATCGGGATCATGATGGTCCTCTCCGCCTCCAGCGTTGAGTCCATCGCTGCCGGCAAGTCCCCCTACGGGGACGCCCTGAAACAGGGGATCTTCGCAGCGATCGGCATCTTCACCATGTTCGTGCTCTCGCGGATCAACGTCGTCTGGCTGAAGCGCCTCGCATGGCCCGCCGTGGGTGTTGCCGTGCTGCTCCTGGGCCTGGTGCAGGTGGTGGGAGACGAGGTCAACGGCAACCGGAACTGGATCGACCTGGGCGGGATCACCTTCCAGCCTTCCGAAGCGGCCAAACTCGCCCTTGCCCTGTGGCTGGCAACGGTGCTGGCCCGGAAGGGCAAACTGCTCAGCCGGTGGCAGCACGTGCTGGTCCCCGCCGTGCCCATGGCAGCCATCGTCATCGTGCTGATCCTGGTGGGCAACGACCTCGGCACCGCCATGATCATCATGATGATCATGGCGGCCGCACTGTTCTTCGCAGGTGTTCCGCTTTACCTCTTCGGCATCGCCGGCATCATCGCTGCTGCCGGCACCGCTGTCATGGCCATCACCAGCTCCAACCGCATGTGCCGCATCACCTCGTGGTGGACCGGCCAGTCCTGCGCCGACGGCATCGACGCCAACTACCAGGCCACTAACGGCATGTACGGCCTTGCCTCCGGCGGCTGGCTGGGTGTGGGCCTGGGGCAGAGCCGGCAAAAGTACAGCTGGATCCCCGAAGCCCACAACGACTTCATCTTCGCCATCATTGGCGAGGAACTCGGCCTGGTGGGGACCGTCGTCGTCCTGGTCCTTTTTGCCATCCTGGGTGCCGCCATCTACCGCGTGGTGGTGGCACAGGAGGACATGTTCCACCGGGTCCTGGCCGGCACCATCATGGTCTGGCTGCTGGGCCAGGCAACCGTGAACATGTCCGTGGTCACGGGTTTGATGCCCGTCATCGGCGTGCCGCTGCCGTTCATTTCCTACGGTGGCTCGGCGCTGCTGATGTCACTGTGCGCCGTGGGCGTTGTCCTCTCGCTGGCGCGGGAGCAGATGGCTCCGGCCATGCGGCCCAAACGGATGCTGAAGTTCAAGGCCCGGCCAGGGCGGAAACAGAACCAACCAAAGAATTCCAGAAAGCGTGCCTGACCCCAAATGACTGCGACACACCCTTCCATTGTCCTGGCCGGTGGCGGAACGGCGGGCCATATCAGCCCGCTGCTCGCCATCGCCGCCGCCCTCCGGAGCGAAGCCCCGGATGCCGCCATCCTGGCGGTTGGTACGCCCTCAGGCATGGAAACCCGGCTGGTTCCGGCCGCCGGCGTGCAGCTGGCCACGATCGACCGCGTGCCGCTTCCGCGCAAGCCCTCCGCAGACCTGCTCCGCCTGCCGGCCAGGCTGGCCGGCGCAGTCCGCCAGGCCGGCGCCATCCTGGACCGGGCGCAGGCCGATGTCCTGGTGGGCGTAGGCGGTTACGTGTGCACGCCGATGTACCTGGCGGCGCGGAAGCGCCGGATCCCCATGGTGATCCATGAAGCCAACGCCCGTCCGGGACTGGCCAACCGTGTGGGGGCCTTCCTGAAGGGCCGGGTTGCCGTGGCCTTCGAGGGCACCCCGCTGCCCAATGCCGTGCACGTGGGCATGCCCATGCGGAAGGAGATTTCCGGCCTGGACCGGAAGAGCGCCCGCACCGCCGCACGCGAGGCGCTGGGGCTCGATCCCCAGCAGCCAACCCTGATCGTCACCGGCGGTTCCTCCGGCGCCCAGAGCATCAACCGGACAATCGCCGCCGCCGTTGGCCACCTTGCGGACGCCGGTATCCAGACCCTCCACATCACCGGCCGCGGCAAGACAGTCCTGGACCAAACGGGCCAACCCCTGGCTGCGGATGGCTACCGGCAGGTGGAGTACATCGACGGCATGGAGCTTGCCTATGCCGCGGCCGACCTTCTCCTGGCCCGGTCGGGAGCGGCAACGGTGAGCGAAGTGGCCGCAGTCGGCGTCCCGGCGGTCCTGGTGCCGCTGCCCATAGGAAACGGGGAACAGGCGCTGAACGCGGCCGGCCTGGTCGCCGCAGGCGGAGCAGTGCTGGTGGCCGACCGTGACTTCACTCCGGAATGGGTTGCCCGGGAGCTGATCCCGCTGGTCACCGATAAAGCACGGCTGGCCGAAATGGAAGCCAAGTCCTACCAGCTCGGAATCCGAAATGCCGACCAGCGCGTGGCTGGTCTTGTCCTGGAAGCGGTATCTGCATGAGCCCCCACAACACCCCCGGCTGGAATCCCTGGGAAAGGTGCACTTCATCGGCATCGGGGGAGTCGGCATGTCCGCCGTGGCCCGCATCATGGTGGCGCGCGGAGTCCCGGTCAGCGGATCCGATGCGAAGGACCTGCCCGTCATGGCCGACCTCGCCGCGGCCGGGGCGCGCATCGCCGTCGGCTACTCCGCCGGAAACCTGGCCGACGCGCAGACCGTGATTGCGGGCTCGGCCATCCGCGGGGACAACCCCGAGCTCGCCGCGGCGCGGAAGGCGGGACTGCCGGTGCTGCACCGGTCCCAGGCCCTGGCAGCCACCATGGGCGACGACACCGTGGTAACGGTCGCTGGAACACACGGCAAGTCCACCACCACCTCGATGGTGACGGTGCTGCTCCGCGCGGCGGGCCTGGATCCGTCCTTTGCCGTCGGCGCCAACATCCCTGCACTCGGCGTGAACGCTGCGCATGGTACGTCCGGGATCTTCGTTGCCGAGGCTGATGAATCCGACGGCTCCTTCCTGAACTACCGGCCCCGCATCGCCGTCGTCACCAACGTGGAACCTGACCACCTTGATTACTACGGCACCGCTGAAGCCGTCTACGAGTCGTTCGACCGCTTCACGGCCCTGTTGCCCGCTGACGGCCTCCTGGTGGCCTGCGCCGACGACGCCGGAGCCCTGGCCCTGGCGGAGCGGACCCGGGCGCGGGGCAACACACGGGTGGTCCTGTACGGCACCGGTGATGCGGCGGACGTCAGGCTGGACGACGGCGGCCCGGGGCAGGTTGCCATATCCGCCGGCGGTGCGCGGTTCCCTTTGTCATTGCAGGTGCCCGGACGGCACAACGCGCTGAACGCCGCAGCCGCCTTTGCGGTGGCCCTAGAACTCGGGGTGGACGCGGCAGCCGCGGCCGCCGGCCTGGCCCGCTTCTCCGGCGCATCCCGCCGCTTTGAGCTCAAAGGTGGGGCACGGGGCGTGCGGGTATTCGACGACTACGCGCACCACCCCACGGAGGTCCGCGCCGCCCTCACCGCAGCCCGCTCGGTGGCAGGCGGCCACAAGGTCCATGTCCTCTTCCAGCCGCACCTGTTTTCCCGGACCCGTGAATTCGCGGCAGAGTTCGCCGATGCCCTGAACCTGGCCGATACCGCCCTGGTCCTGGACATCTACCCGGCGAGGGAAGACCCGATCCCGGGCGTCACGAGCCAGCTCATCGCGGACCACCTCACGGAGGGCGGTCGACTGGTCACGGCCGACGACGCCGTAGGCACCCTGGCACGGGCCGCTGCGGACGGGGACGTTGTCCTTACCGTGGGCGCCGGCGACGTCACAGCCTACGGCCCGAAAATTGTGGAGGCACTGAGTGCCTAGCTCCCGACGCCCCACCTACGCCCCGGCCGCCCGGAACAGGCGGCCCGATCCCGGCTCCGGGAAAACTGCCGCGAACAACGCAGGTGACAATGCCCCCAATGGGGCCGCATCTTCCCCGACCCCCGCAGCCGGTGGCAGCGGCGACGTGATTACCGCGTCCCGCAGCGTCCCGGACCAGGCGCCCTCCAATCCGGCCAAGGAACAGCAGGCCTCCGGCGCGACAGTCCTTGCGTTCCCTGAGCCCAAAGGCCGGCGCCGCCGGAAGAAGATCCTCCTCGCCGTGGGAACGGTGCTGGTTCTGGTGGCCGGGCTGCTGGCCGGAGCCGTCTACTCGCCGGTCCTTGCCCTGCAGAACGTCTCGGTGACAGGCACGCGGCTTCTCACCCCGGCCCAGGTGCAGGCTGCGCTGGAGCCCCTGCGCGGCAAGCCGCTGCCGCAGATCAGTGACGACGACGTCCGCAGGCTCCTGGACAACCTGATCCAGGTCAAGTCCGTGTCCGTCGAGGCACGGCCGCCGTCCACCCTCGCCGTCGCAGTGCACGAGCGGGTGCCCGTGGCGCTGGTCAAGCAGGGGGAGCAGTACCAGCTGGTGGACGTCGACGGCGTCCAGCTGGCAACCACGGACGATCCGGCGTCGGCGTCGCTGCCGGTGATCGACGGCGGCGCCGGCGCGATCGGCCAGGACCTGTTCCGCGCCACCGCCGCCGTCCTGGGGGCCCTGCCGGCCGACGTACTGGCGAAGCTCTCGAACGCGTCCGCGCAGTCCGTGGACGCCGTTGAACTCAAGCTGGTGGACGGCCAGACCATCGTGTGGGGCAACGCCTCCGAGAAGGAACTCAAGGCCAAGGTCCTGGCCGCCCTCCTCAAGGCTCCGGCCGATCCCAAGAATCCGGTCAGGGTCTACGATGTCAGTGTGCCCCGGCACCCCGTGACGCGCTGAGCGCTTTCTTTCCCGGTATTAATCCGACACGCGGACCCGGTTATTGAATGTGGGAACCAGAGGAAATACCGTCACAGACAAGAGTTACTTGACATAACTATAACCTTCAACTCGAAGGTTAAGGTTGCAGGCTTCAAGCTCTCCATCAGTTTTCGCAATAAGACACGAACAAGGGACACGTAACGTGGCAGCTCCGCAGAATTACTTGGCCGTCATCAAAGTCGTCGGCATCGGCGGCGGTGGCGTGAACGCAGTCAACCGCATGATCGAGGTCGGCCTCAGGGGTGTTGAATTCATCGCCATCAACACCGACGCCCAGGCCCTGCTCATGAGCGACGCCGACGTGAAGCTCGACGTCGGACGGGAACTGACCCGGGGCCTGGGCGCCGGCGCCAATCCCGAGGTGGGCAAGCAGGCCGCCGAGGACCACGCGGACGAGATCGAGGAAGTCCTGCGCGGCGCCGACATGGTCTTCGTCACCGCCGGTGAAGGCGGCGGCACCGGTACCGGCGGCGCGCCCGTCGTCGCCCGCATTGCCCGCTCGCTCGGCGCCCTGACCATCGGCGTGGTCACCCGCCCGTTCACCTTCGAGGGCCGCCGCCGTGCAGGTTCCGCCGAGGCCGGCATCGACGCCCTGCGCGACGAGGTGGATACCCTGATCGTGATCCCCAACGACCGTTTGCTGTCCATCAGCGACCGCAACGTGTCCGTGCTCGACGCCTTCCGCTCCGCGGACCAGGTCCTGCTGTCCGGTGTCCAGGGCATCACCGACCTCATCACCACGCCCGGCCTGATCAACCTGGACTTCGCCGACGTCAAGTCCGTCATGCAGGGTGCCGGCTCGGCCCTCATGGGCATCGGTTCCGCCCGTGGCGAAGACCGCGCCGTCAAGGCGGCCGAACTGGCCATCGCCTCGCCGCTGCTGGAAGCGTCCATCGACGGCGCCCACGGCGTCCTGCTGTCCATCCAGGGCGGCTCGGACCTTGGCCTGTTCGAAATCAACGAGGCCGCGCGGCTGGTCCAGGAAGTGGCCCACCCCGAGGCCAACATCATCTTCGGCGCCGTCATCGACGATGCCCTGGGCGATGAAGCACGCGTCACGGTCATCGCTGCCGGATTCGACGACGTCAAGGCCACCTCGCCCTCCATGGACCAGTCCCAGCCGCAGACCGCCCCGCAGCGGCCCGCTGCCCCTGCCGCGGCGCCCGCCTCTGCCCACCCCCAAAACGGAAACCACCAGGGCAACGGAAACCACCAGCAGAACGTCCAGCCGATCCATGCCGGTGTTGGTGCCGCGGGACTCAGCAACTGGGGGCAGCAGCGCCCCGCTGCCGTCCCCGCTGACTCGGGCTTCGACGTCGACCTGCCCTCCGTCGTGGAGCCGGACCTGACCGGCACCCACCCGGATGACCTGGATGTCCCCGACTTCCTGAAGTAGGCACCGGTTTGTTCCACCGGCGCGCCGACATCCTCCCCGGGGTGTCGGCCGCATTCACCGACGTGCATGCGGGAAACCTTGCCCTGCATGTAGGAGACGATCCCGCTGCCGTCCTGGAGCGCAGGGCACGCCTGGAGCGGTCCATCGGAGTCGCGCCCCGGGCGCTCCGCTTCATGAACCAGGTCCACGGGACCAGCGTGGCGCTGATGGAAGCGGAGTCTCCCGGCCCTGAAGCCGACGCCATGGTGTCCCGCGGACTTCCGCTGGCCGTCATGGTTGCGGACTGCATTCCGGTGCTGCTCGCCGGGGAGTCCGCGGCCGGGCCCGTGATTGCCGCGGTGCACGCCGGCCGCCCGGGCATCGCAAACGGTGTCCTTCCTGCCGCCGTGGACAGCATGCAGTCCCTTGGTGCGTCACGGATCCGGGCCTGGCTGGGACCCTCAATCTGCGGGTCCTGCTACGAGGTTCCTGCAGCACTGCGGGATGAGGTGGCTGCCGTGGTCCCCGCCGCCCGGAGCACCACGTCCTGGGGGACACCTGCCCTGGACCTTCCTGCCGGTGCGCGCAGCCAGCTCGAGGGTGCGGGCGTGGGCGTGGAATACGCAGGGGGCTGCACCCTTGAGACGGAAACGCTCTATTCGTACCGCCGCGACCGCAATACCGGCCGTTTTGCCGGGTTGGTCTGGTGCCATGACTGAGGTTGCAGGTACCGGGCACGGCAGTGCGGATGACTCGCGCAGTGCCGAACTTGCGGAACGGCTTGCCGCCGTACGGAAGCGCATCGCAGCCGCGGCTGCGGGCGCCGGCCGCGGGGACAGGCTGCCCTCCCTGATCGTGGTCACGAAGTTCCACCCCGCGGACGATATCCGGCGCCTGGCCGCCCTTGGAGTTACGGATGTGGGCGAGAACCGGGACCAGGAGGCTGCCGCCAAAGCCCTCGAGCTGGCAGACCTGGACCTGACGTGGCATTTCGTTGGCCAACTGCAGACCAAGAAGGCCAAGTCCGTGGCCCGCTATGCCTCCGCCGTCCATTCCGTAGACCGGCCCCAGCTCGTGGAGGCGCTGGCCAAGGCGGTTCGCCACGAAATGGACGCCACCGGGCGGGCACCCCTGGACTGCTTCATCCAGGTCAGCCTTGAGTACGACGGCGGCACGCACCGCGGCGGTGCGGACCCCACCGACGTGCCACTCCTGGCAGAACGGATCGCCGGGTCGGAAGGCCTGAACCTGGCCGGCGTGATGGCAGTTGCCCCGCTGGGCGCGCCACCTGAGCCGGCGTTCGAACAGCTCGCGGGAATTTCCGCCCGGCTGGCTGCGGACTACCCCTCCGCCACTGCCATATCGGCAGGCATGAGCCAGGACCTGGAGGCGGCCATTAAGTTCGGGGCGACACACCTGCGAATCGGTTCGGATGTTCTCGGTTCCCGTCCCGCCGTGGGGTAGCGTCGGAGCTATTGGAAGTGATGGGCGGGGGACTCCAGTGCTGTCAAATCATTGGGCGGCCCGCTTACGGGACACGATTAGGAGTCGACCATGGCCGGCGCTCTGCGCAAGACAATGATCTATCTTGGGCTCGCCGACGGCGATGAGCATTACGAGCCCGAGCAAACGACCACACGTAAGGATGAGGACGAACCGATGGAAGTTGACCGCGAGGAACGCCGCGCTCCGGCGCCGGTCCGCGAAGTCAGCCGCGAGGCGTCCTACGCCCCTGAAGAGGAATACCGCGCCCCTGTGACCCCCATTAAGCGTGCGGCTTCCAGCCGCGAAGAGAACACTGGACTTCGCCAGATCACTACCATCCACCCGCGCTCCTACAACGATGCCAAGCTCATCGGTGAGAGTTTCCGGGACGGGATTCCGGTGATCATGAACGTCACGGACATGGGTGAGGCCGATGCCAAGCGCCTGGTGGACTTCTCGGCCGGACTTGTCTTTGGCCTGAGGGGAAGCATTGAGCGGGTGACCAACAAGGTGTTCCTGCTCTCACCGTCCTACGTTGAAGTGATCGGTGACGACAAGAAGGCCAGCGATACGCAGGCCAGTTTTTTCAACCAAAGCTGAGCGCAGAGGCTGCACACGGATGCCAGGCAGGGACACCTGTCTGGCATCTGTGCTGAAATAGACAAGACACCGGCAGTACGATCCCGGCCGCCACGATGGATGGGCCGCACGAACATGGAGATATGAAATAAGTCATGGGAATTGTTTTCGGACTTCTCTATCTCGCCCTGCTGCTGTTCTTTGTCGCCCTCATCATCCGCCTGGTGTTCGACTGGGTGCAGATGTTTGCGAGGGACTGGCGGCCCCGGGGCGCGGCTCTGGTGGTGGCGCACGCCGTGTATTCCATTACCGACCCGCCGCTGAAGGGCCTGCGGCGCATGATTCCGCCGCTCCGGCTCGGCGGCGTCTCCCTGGACCTGGGCTTCCTGATCCTGTTCATCGGCGTCAGCATTGCGATGAGCGTCACCAGGGGACTGGCCTGATTTACCCACCAGGGCCGGGCAATGCAAGGTGTTCCCCCCGGGAACAGCTAGTGTAAAGCGAAGAAACCTCGCGTTTGACACCGCAGTGTTGAATTAGAGTAAGCAGACCAAATTTAGGTACCGTAGTTTTGACGGCCGGAAGGCCTACTGACTAACCAGACCAGTGAGGTGACCAGATGGCTTTGACGCCAGAAGACGTTGTCAACAAGCGCTTTCAGCCCACCAAGTTCCGCGAGGGCTATGACCAGGACGAGGTTGACGACTTCCTGGACGAAATCGTCGTTGAACTCCGCCGCCTGAACCAGGAAAACGACGAGCTCCGCAAGAAGCTCGCCGAAGCAGGTTCGAGTGTTCCGGCCAGCTCAGCTGCCGCCCCCGTGGTGGAGAAGGTCCCCGCGCCGGTCAAGGCCGACAAGGACGAGGCCCGTGAAAAGGCTGAGGCCGAGGCGAAGGCTGCCGAAGCCAAGAAGAAGGACATCCAGCCGGCTGCCCCGGCTGCTGCCGCACCGGCCGCCTCTGCAGGCGTGGCCACTCCTTCCGCTGAATCCGCTGCCGGCCTGCTGGCCATGGCGCAGCAGATGCATGACCGCCACGTCGCGGACGGCCAGGCCCAGAAGGACAAGATCATCGCCGAAGCGCAGATCGAAGCCAGCAGCCTCGTCAACGACGCCCAGGAGAAGTCCCGCAAGATCCTCGGCGCGCTGGAGCAGCAGCGCTCCGTCCTGGAACGCAAGGTGGAGCAGCTCCGCGGCTTCGAACGCGACTACCGTTCACGCCTGAAGGCCTACATCGAGGGCCAGCTCCGCGACCTGGATGCCCGCGGCTCAGTAGCGACCCCGGAAGTCAGCGAAGCCAACTAAGTCTGGCAGCACGTATTCTGAAAGCCGGTGGCTGAGGATTCCTCGGCCACCGGCTTTTGGCATTGAGACCCAGCACCACGAATTGAAAGCACCATGACTGACGAACTCGCTGCGGATGCGGCACGCCCTGTCCCACCCTCACCACGCCCGCGCCGGGCAGTGCTGCTGTCCCTGTTCGCCGGGTTCGCGGTTTTCGCCTACGTCCTGGACCAGCTGACCAAACTCTGGGTCACTTCCACCATGGTGGAAGGGGAGCGGATTCCCGTCCTGCCGCCCCTCCTGCACTGGTACTTCATCCGGAATTCGGGTGCCGCGTTTTCCATTGGTGAGAATGTCACGTGGGTGTTTTCCATCATCATGGCCGCCGTGGCCGTCGCCATCCTTTTCCAGGTGCGCAGGCTGGGTTCTGCCTGGTGGTCCCTTGCCTTGGGTTTGCTGCTCGGCGGGGCCCTGGGCAACCTCACCGACCGGCTCTTCCGCGAACCGTCCTTCGGCATGGGCCACGTGGTGGACTTCATCCAGCTGCCCAATTTCGCCATCTTCAACATCGCCGACTCGGCCGTCGTCTCCGCCGTCGCCATCATCTGCCTCCTGACCATCCGCGGAATCGCGCTGGACGGAACCCGGCTGGGGAACGCGCACAAGGAAAAGACCGCCCATGACTGAGCGCGTTGTGGTGGCTGACGAATACGGCGGGACGCGGGCTGACGCCGGGCTGGCCGGCCTTTTGGGGGTATCCCGTTCCGTGGCCGCGTCCCTGCTGGCGGAGGGCCACGTCCTGAACCGGGGCAAGGCACTGGGAAAGTCGGCAAAACTCGTGGCCGGGGACGTCCTGGACATCACCGTCCCGGAGCGGCGTGACCCGCTGGAAGTCGTGGAGGAGATTGTGGAAGGCCTGAACATCCTGCTCGACGACGACGATTTCGTCGTCGTCGACAAACCCGTGGGCGTGGCCGCCCATCCCTCGCCCGGCTGGGTGGGGCCCACAGTGGTAGGCGGCCTGGCCGCCGCCGGGTACCGCATCTCCACGTCGGGTGCCCCGGAGCGGGCAGGAATCGTCCACCGCCTCGACGTCGGGACCTCCGGCGTGATGGTCGTGGCCAAGTCCGAGCGGGCCTACACAGCCCTGAAACGCGCCTTCAAGGAGCGCACGGTGGACAAGGTCTACCACGCGGTGGTGCAGGGCCTTCCCGATCCCCTGACCGGGACCATCGACGCCCCCATCGGACGCCACCCCGGGCATGACTGGCGTTTTGCCGTCATCGAGGATGGCCGCCCCTCGGTGACCCATTACGAGGTCCTGGAGGCATTCGGCAAGGCCAGCCTGGTGGAGGTCCACCTTGAAACCGGGCGGACCCACCAGATCCGGGTCCACTTCTCCGCACTCCGCCACCCCTGCGCCGGCGACCTCACGTACGGCGCCGACCCCCGCCTTGCCGCCACCCTTGGGCTTACCCGCCAGTGGCTGCACGCCCGCGCACTGTCATTCGACCACCCCGTGACGGGGGAGCGCGTCACGGTCACCAGCGACTACCCCCAGGACCTGGCTTACGCACTGGAAGTACTCGAATCGGGACAGGCCTGACACGGGCCTCCTGGCGGAGCAGCAAAGCGGCAGCGCTTAGAATGGTGCGGTGAGTTCCAGCAAAGATTCGTTTGTCCACCTGCACACCCACACCGAATATTCCATGCTGGATGGAGCTGCCCGGCTGGGGGAGCTGTTCGACGAAACCGAGCGCCTGGGCATGCCTGCCCTCGCCACGACGGACCACGGCTACCTGTTCGGTGCCTTCGATTTCTGGCGAAAGGCCACGGACAAGGGCATCAAGCCGATCATCGGCGTCGAGGCGTACGTAACCCCCGGCACCGCTCGGACGGACAAGGAACGCGTCCGGTGGGGCGACGAATCCCAGCGCAAGGACGACGTCTCCGGCGGTGGGTCCTACACCCACATGACGCTGCTGAGCTACAACAACGTGGGCATGCGGAACCTGTTCCGGGCCTCGTCCATCGCCTCGCTTGACTCGGTGTTCGGCAAGTGGCCCCGGCTGGACCGCGAACTGCTGAACACCTACTCGGAAGGGCTGATCGCCACCACCGGATGCCCCTCCGGTGAGGTCCAGACCCGGCTCCGGCTCGGCCAGTACCGCGAAGCCTTGGAAGCAGCGGCCGAATTCCGGGACATCTTCGGCGCGGACAACTACTTCTGCGAACTGATGGACCACGGGCTGGACATTGAACGGCGCGTCACCGGTGACCTGCTGCGGCTGGCCAAGGACCTGAACCTGCCGCTGGTGGCCACCAATGACCTCCACTACACCCACGAGCACGACGCCAAGGCACACGAGGCGCTGCTGGCCATCCAGTCCGGCTCCACGCTGCTGGAACCTACCTATGACAACGGCGGTTCGCGGTTCGCGTTCTCCGGCAGCGGCTACTACCTCAAATCTCCCCAGGAGATGCGGGAGCTCTTCCGCGACCACCCGGAGGCATGCGACAACACCCTGCTCATCGCCGAGCGCTGCGAGGTGTCCTTCAACACGGATGCCAACTACATGCCGCGGTTCCCCTGCCCGCCCGGCGAGGACGAAACCTCCTGGCTGGTCAAGGAAGTGGACAAGGGCCTGAAGTACCGTTACCCGGGCGGCATACCGGACGAGGTCCGCAAGCAGGCCGACTACGAGCTCGGCGTCATCACCTCCATGGGCTTCCCGGGCTACTTCCTGGTGGTTGCCGACTTCATCAACTGGGCCAAGAACAACGGCATCCGGGTGGGCCCCGGGCGTGGTTCGGGTGCAGGCTCGATGGTGGCCTACGCCATGCGCATCACCGACCTCGACCCCCTGCGCCACGGACTGATCTTCGAACGGTTCCTCAACCCGGACCGCGTCTCCATGCCCGACTTCGACGTCGACTTCGATGACCGGCGCCGTTCCGAGGTCATCGACTATGTGACCCGGAAGTACGGCGACGAGCGCGTGGCCATGATCGTCACGTACGGCACCATCAAGACCAAGCAGGCCCTCAAGGACTCCTCCCGTGTCCTTGGCTACCCCTTCAGCATGGGCGAGCAGCTGACCAAGGCACTGCCGCCGGCCGTGATGGCAAAGGACATCCCGCTGGCGGACATCCAGAACCCGGAAGCCAAGCGTTACAGTGAGGCGGGGGACTTCCGGCAGCTCATTGCTACCGACCCCGAAGCCGCCAAGGTTTTCGAGACGGCACTGGGCATTGAAGGCCTGAAGCGGCAGTGGGGCGTGCACGCGGCCGGCGTGATCATGTCCTCCGACCCGATCATCGACGTCATCCCCATCATGCGCCGTTTCCAGGACGGCCAGGTGATCACCCAGTTCGACTACCCCACGTCCGAGGGCCTTGGCCTGATCAAGATGGACTTCCTGGGCCTGCGGAACCTGACGATCATTTCCGATGCCCTTGAGAACATCAAGATGAACCGGGGCATCGAGCTGGACCTGGAAAACCTCGAGCTGGACGATGCCGAGTCCTATGAACTCCTGGCCCGCGGCGACACCCTGGGTGTCTTCCAGCTCGATGGCGGTCCCATGCGGTCGCTGCTCAAGCTCATGAAGCCTGACAACTTCGAAGACATTTCCGCCGTCCTGGCGCTCTACCGTCCGGGCCCCATGGGCGCCAACGCGCACACCGACTACGCGCTGCGCAAGAACGGGATCCAGGAAGTGATCCCCATCCATCCGGAACTCGAGGAACCCCTCAAGGAAATCCTCGGCGGCACCTATGGCCTGATTGTGTACCAGGAGCAGGTCATGGCCGTGGCCCAGAAGCTGGCAGGCTATTCCCTGGGCCAGGCAGACATCCTCCGCCGCGCCATGGGCAAGAAGAAGAAGTCCGAGCTGGACAAGCAGTTTGCGGGCTTCTCCCAGGGCATGCAGGACAACGGCTACTCCATGGAGGCCGTCAAGACCCTCTGGGACATCCTGCTGCCCTTCTCCGACTACGCCTTCAACAAGGCGCACTCCGCCGCGTACGGCGTGATCTCCTACTGGACCGCGTATCTCAAGGCGCACTATGCGCCGGAATACATGGCGGCCCTGCTGACCTCGGTGGGCGATGACAAGGACAAATCGGCCATCTACCTCAACGAGTGCCGGCGCATGGGCATCACGGTCCTTCCGCCGGACGTCAACGAGTCCGCCCTGAACTTCACTCCGGTGGGGAACGACATCCGCTTTGGCATGGGTGCCATCCGCAATGTGGGCGTCAACGCCGTCGAGGCCATGGTGGCCGCCCGCGAAAGCGAGGGCGCCTTCACCTCGTTCAAGGACTACCTGATGAAGGTGCCGGCCGTGGTCTGCAACAAGAGGACCATCGAATCCCTCATCAAGTCGGGGGCGTTCGACTCACTGGGCCACCACCGCCGTGCCCTGGCAATGATCCATGAAGAGGCGATCGACTCCGTCATCACCCTCAAGCGCAACGAGGCCATTGGCCAGTTCGACCTTTTCGCCGGATTCGAGGAAGCGGGTTCGGAGTCGTCCTCCCTGAGCATCGAGATTCCGGACCTGCCCGAGTGGGAGAAGAAGGACAAGCTCTCCTTCGAGCGGGACATGCTGGGACTCTACGTGTCGGACCACCCGCTGCAGGGCCTCGAGGGACTTCTGGCCCAGCACGCCGAGATGAGCATCACCACTATCCTGGGCGAGGACGGTCCGCAGGACGGCGCCATCATCACCATCGCGGGCATGATCACGTCGCTGAGCCGGCGCATCGCCAAAGCCAGCGGCAACGCTTACGCCCGGGCGGAGGTCGAAGACCTGGGCGGCTCGATCGAGGTCATGTTCTTCGGGCAGGTTTACGGGCCCATCGCCTCCGTCCTCGCCGAGGACCTGATCGTGGTGGTCAAGGGCCGGCTGCAGAAGCGCGACGACGGCGCCATCACCCTGAACTGCATGGAGTTGTCCGTCCCGGACCTCAGCGAAGGGCTGAACGGGCCCCTGGTGATCACCATGCCCACCCACAAGGCCACCGAGGCCGTGGTCACCGAGCTGGGCGATGTGCTGCGCACCCACCGGGGCAATTCGGAGGTGCGGCTGCACCTGCAGGGAGACACCCGCACGGAAATCATGGGCCTGCCGGTCCACCTCCGCGTCAACCCCAGCCCGTCGCTGTTCGGCGACCTGAAGGTCCTGCTGGGCCCCGCCTGCCTGGACGCCTGACCCTGCCTGGACGCCTGACAAAGGAACAGCCGACGGCGGCCGGCACCTGCCGCCGTCGTGCCCTGCCCGGGTGCGTGGCTGGGGGCGGGGTGGGGTTGCGTGCCGCGCCTAGATTTCGTAATCCAGCGGCATGGGCTGCCCGTAGGCGCCGCCGTGGTACAGCAGGGGTGATCCCTCGCCGCCCACCTGGCCGTCCACCACCTGGACCACCACCACCGCGTTGTTCTCGAAGGAGAGCCGCATCTGCACCTCGCCGATCAGCCACCCTGCGACGTCCTTCAGGATGGGCACACCGTGCGGACCGATCTCCCAGTGGTTGCCCTCGAAGCGGTTGCCCGGGCGGGCAAAGCGGGCGGCCAGTTCCTGGTTCTCCAGCCCCAGCATGTGCACACCCAGGTACTGGGTGTTGGCCACGGCCGGCCAGGACCTTGAACTGCGTGCCATGTTGAACGTGAACCGGGGCGGCTTGGCGGACAGCGACGCCACCGAGGTGGCGGTGAAGCCGTAGGGCTCGTCCTGGTAGTTCACGGTGATGATGGCAACGCCCGCGGCGTGGCGGCGGAACATCTCCCTGAACGTCTGCTCGAACGGCTCGCTGCTGTCGGTCACCGGAACTCCTGCACTAAGTGGTGTAACTCTTCCTCCAAGCCTATTGGCCCGCGGCCGGGGCGGAGAACAGCCGCACGCACTGCGTGGCCGGATCACCCGGCAGGAACCTTTGTTAAGGTGTGATGCATGACAAACTCCGCACGGCGGCTGCCCTGGTCCCTGCTGCTGGTTCCGGCGGCGGCCGGAATTCCGGCAGGCATCCTGTGGTGGCTCCTGGCGCCGGGCGGATTGAACCTGGTTACACGGGATCCCGCCCTGGCGTCGGGCACGGTTCCCCTGGTGTGGCTTCCGCGCGACCTCACCCTGGCAGGGATCCTGGTGCTGGCCGGTTGCCTCCTGGCCGTGTTCCTGGCGGATGGCAGGCGTGCGGACCCGCAGGCGGCCCTGCTGACCGGCCTTGCCGGAGCGCTGGCAGGCAGTGTACTCGCCTGGGGGACCGGGGTTTTTGCAGGCCGGCTCTTGGAACCTGCTGTTGACGCGTCGGCGAACGCCAGCATCGCCTTTTCCCTCCGGGCGTGGCCGGTGCTGCTGCTGTGGCCTGCCGCCACGGCAATGTCGGTCTTCGTGCTGGAACTGTTCGGCGGGGCGGGCAGGAAGCCCCGGGAGAAGGGGACGGAACAGGCAGGCGCGAACAGCCCCGTAAAATAGTCCGGTGACCACTTTCCCGGAGTTTCCCGCCCCCGCGGCAGCCGCCGTTGATTTCCGCACCGTCGACCTTCGCGGCCGCAACCTGACGCTCGCAGCCCTGCGCGCCGCCGTTCCCCGGGCCAAGGGCCAGACCGTGGCGGATGCCGAAGAAAAGGTCCTGGAGATCATCTCCGCCGTCCGGCAGCGCGGCTTTGCGGCGCTGGCGGACTTGGCGGAAAGGTTCGACGGCGTGGCCCAGGACCACCCGCTGGTCCCCAGGGAGGCGATTGACGCAGCGCTGGCCCAGTTGGAACCGGAGGTGCGGGCCGCGCTGGAGGAATCGATCAGCCGGGCACGGAAATTCGCTGACGCCCAGCGCCCCCGCAACGTGGACGTCGAACTTGGCGACGGCGCCGTGGTCAGCCAGAACTGGGTCCCCGTGGCGCGGGTGGGGCTGTACGTTCCCGGCGGCCTTGCCGTGTACCCCTCATCGGTGATCATGAACGTCGTGCCCGCACTCGCGGCAGGCGTGGAATCCGTTGCCCTGGCCTCACCGCCGCAGAAGGAGTTCGGCGGCCTGCCGCACCCCACCATCCTGGCCGCAGCGGCGCTGCTGGGCGTCACCGAGGTCTATGCCATCGGCGGTGCGCAGGCCATCGCCGCCTTCGCGTACGGCGTCGAAGCCTCACCGGCCGGTCCCGCGCTGGAGCCCGTCGATGTGGTGACAGGGCCCGGGAACATCTTCGTCGCCACGGCCAAACGGCTGGTCAAGGGCGTTGTTGGAATCGACTCCGAGGCGGGAACCACGGAAATCGCCATCCTGGCCGACGACTCCGCCCAGCCGGCGCTGGTTGCCGCAGACCTGCTCAGCCAGGCCGAGCACGATCCCAAGGCCGCATCGGTCCTGATCACCGATTCGGAAGAGGTGGCCGCGGCCGTGCGCGCTGAACTGGAGCTTCAGGCCGCTGCAACCAAACACTCGGCGAGGGTCCGGGAGGCGCTGTCCGGCCCGCAGTCCGGCGTCGTGCTGGTGGACGGACTGGAGCAGGGGATCGCTGCCTGCGACGCCTACGCCGCCGAGCACCTGGAAATCATGACCCGCGATGCCGCAGCCGTGGCTGCACGGATCCGCAATGCGGGGGCAATCTTCGTCGGCGACTACAGCCCGGTGAGCCTGGGCGACTACTGCGCAGGCTCCAACCACGTGCTGCCCACCAGCGGCACCGCTGCCTTTTCGTCGGGCCTTAACGTCACCACCTTCCTGCGCGCCATCCAGGTGGTCAACTACAGCCGGGAAGCCCTGGCAGAGGTCAGCGGGCACATCGTGAGCCTGTCCCGGGCCGAGGACCTTCCGGCCCACGGAGACGCCGTCACGGTGCGGTTCCCCGGCCAGGGGTGACACCACTACATGTAGTAATTACAGGATTGTTATTACCCCACATGTGCCCGTAAACTGGGAGGCGCCACAGCATTGCCCCCGGCGGTGCTGATGGCTTCCAAGGAATCTTGCACACCACAAGCGAAAAGGGGGAACGACATGTACTGCCCGTTCTGCCGCAACCCCGATTCCCGCGTGGTGGACAGTCGGATGGCGGATGACGGTTCAGCCATCCGCCGGCGCCGGCAGTGCCCCGAATGCGGCCGCCGGTTCACCACCGTGGAAACAACCAGCCTCTCCGTGATCAAGCGGTCCGGGGTGGGCGAACCCTTCAGCCGCAGCAAGGTCATCAACGGAGTCCGCAAGGCCTGCCAGGGCCGCCCCGTGAGCGAGGATGACCTCGCCATGCTGGCCCAGGAAGTCGAAGAACAAATCCGGGCGTCCGGTGCAGCCGAAATTGATGCCCACGAGGTGGGCCTGGTGATCCTTGGACCACTGCAGAAACTCGACAAGGTGGCGTACCTGCGCTTTGCCAGCGTGTACCAGGCGTTCGAGTCCCTTGAGGATTTCGAAACTGCTATCGCCCTGCTCCGCCACGAGGCCGAAGAGGACGCCAAAGGCCCGGCCGGCAACGCCAAGAGCTCCGAGAAGAGCCCCTCTAGACTCCGGTGGCGGCAGCGGAGGGGAAGCCGCAGCCGCCACCGGCACCACTCCTACTTGGCCAGCTTGTGCTTCAGGGCGATTTCCAGGGCGGCGCCCACGATGCCTGCCTCGTTGCGCAGGACAGCCGGGACAATCGGGGTGCGGAGCTTGAGGTTGGGAAGGTACTCGTCCGCGCGCTTCGAGATTCCGCCGCCCACGATGAACAGTTCCGGCGAGAACAGGAACTCCACGTGGGAGAAGTAGCGCTGAAGCAGCACACTGTACTCGTCCCATGACAGCCCGTCCCGTTCCCGGGCCACAGCGGATGCCTTGGATTCGGCGTCGAAGCCGTCAATTTCAAGGTGGCCCAGCTCGGCGTTGGGGACCAGTTTGCCGTCGAAGATGAAGGCCGAACCGATGCCTGTACCGAGGGTGATGACCAGGACCGTGCCGGACACGCCGGCGCCGGCACCGTAGCGTGCTTCGGCCAGGCCGGCGGCGTCGGCGTCGTTGATGACCTCCACGGGACGGCCCAGCCGCGCGGTAAGGAGGGCATCGATGTCGGTGTCCAGCCAGCTCTTGTCCACGTTGGCGGCCGAATGGACCACGCCGTGCTGGATGATCCCCGGGAACGTCACGCCCACGGGAGAGCCGGCTTCAGGAGCCTCGGGGCGCGCAGAAAGCTCGGCCACCACCAGGGCCACGGCCTCGGCCACAGCCTCCGGGGTGGCGGGCTGGGGCGTGGGCACACGGAAGCGCTCACCCAGGAGCTTGCCCTTCTTCAGGTCGACAATGCCGCCCTTGATGCCCGTGCCACCGATGTCGATGCCGATCAGCGGTGCGTTCTTGTGCGGTTTTTCGTCCTTCTTGGCCAATGGGATTCCGTTCGTGTGACAGGGGCGGGCAGGAAAAGGGGCCGCTTGCGCGGCCGGTAACAGGTGTCCGGTCTGCGCCGGCAGCATGCCCGTGCGGGCATGGCCGGGTTACGGGAGGGTGAGGATTTCGGCGCCGGTCTCGGTGACCAGCAGGGTGTGCTCGAACTGTGCGGTGCGCCGACGGTCCCGGGTGACCACGGTCCAGTCGTCGCTCCACATGTCCCACTCGACGGTGCCCAGGGTGAGCATCGGTTCGATGGTGAACACCATGCCGGCCTCGATCACCGTGTTGTACGCAGGCGCGGCATCATAGTGCGGAATGATCAGCCCGGTGTGGAATGCCTCGCCAACCCCGTGGCCGGTGAAGTCGCGCACCACGCCGTAGCCGAACCGCTTGGCGTAGGACTGGATGGCACGGCCAATGACGTTGATCTCGCGTCCGGGCGCCACGGCCTTGATGGCGCGGTTCAGCGACTCCCTGGTGCGCTCCACCAGCAGCCGTGATTCCTCGTCAACGTCCCCCACCAGGAAGGTGAAGTTCGTGTCGCCGTGGACGCCGTTGATGTAGGCAGTGATGTCGATGTTCAGGATGTCGCCGTCCTGGACCACCGTGCTGTCCGGAATGCCATGGCAAATGACCTCGTTCAAGGACGAGCAGAGCGATTTGGGGAATCCGCGGTAACCGAGCGTGGACGGGTAGGCGTTGTGGTCCAGCAGGAACTCATGGCCCACCTTGTCCAGCTCATCCGTGGTGACGCCCGGCTGGATGTGCCTGCCCACTTCAACGATGGCCTGGGCCGCGATCCTGCTGGCAATCCGGATCTTCTCGATGGTCTCCGCGGATTTGACCTCGGAACCGGTGAACTTGGCCGGGGCGGTCTTGCCGACATACTCCGGACGGGGGATGGACGCCGGGACGGGACGCTGCGGACTCACGGTACCCGGGGTCAGGGTGCCAATGGGTGCAGTCGAGGCAAGGGAAGGCATAGATTGATCATATAAGGCACCACAGAACGCCTAACAACCGACAAGCGGCGGAGGGCACGCGTAAGTGTTTGTGTTACGTGGATCACCCCCGGCTTTCCCTGTCGCCGGAACGAGGAGCAACGATGACTGAGTACTGGTTCAACATCAAGACCCACGAGGTGGAAGAGGACCGGATGTCGGACTGGAGCCAGCTCATTGGGCCCTACCAGACCCGGGCGGAAGCCGAACACGCCCTGGAAAAGGTCAAAGCGCGCAACGAGGCCTGGGAAAAGGGCGACGACGACTGACCCGTTGGGTGCGTCCGGCCTCGCTGCAGCCGGCTTACCCGGGCGGGTTTAGAACGAGTGCTCCGGGCCGGGGAACTGGCCTGACCGGACGTCCTCGCCATAGGCGGTGGCGGCGTCGAGCAATGTGCTGCGCAGGTCCGCGTATTGCTTGACGAACTTGGCCATCCGGCCGCCCCGCAGGCCGGCCATGTCCTGCCACACGAGCACCTGGCCGGTCGTCGCCTTGCCGGCACCGATGCCAACCGTGGGAACGCTCACTGCCGCGTCGACCGCCGCCGCTGTTTCGGCAGGCACCATCTCCATCAGCACGCAGAACGCCCCGGCGTCCGCCAGCGCGACGGCGTCGTCAATCAGGCGCCGGGCATCGTCGCCGCGGCCCTGGACACGGTACCCGCCCAGGGCGTGTTCGCTTTGGGGGTGAAGCCGATATGGGCCATGACCGGAATGCCTGCCTGCACCATGGCCCGGACCGTTGGAGCGTAGTACTTCCCGCCCTCGATCTTCACGGCGTGGGCCAGCCCTTCCTTCAGGAAACGGACACCGGCGGCCACGGCCTGTTCGGCGCTGACCTCGTAGCTGCCGAACGGAAGGTCCGCCACCACCAGGGCGCGTTTGGCGGTCCTGGCGACGGCCCGGCACAGGGGGAGCAGTTCGTCCACGGTCACCGGAAGGCTGGTCTCGTTGCCGAACACGTTGTTCGACGCCGAATCGCCAACCAGGAGCACCTCGATGCCGGCTGCGTCAAAGATCTCGGCCGTGTATTGCTCGTACGCGGTAAGCATGGCGAACTTGGTGCCGTCGTTCTTGGCCTGCTGCAGGTGGTGGATGCGGACCTTTGCCGGCTTCCGTTCCGCCGGGGCCGGGGCCGCAGCCGCAGCCGCAGCCGCGGCCGCTGTGCCCGGGCCACTTCCGTAGGGTGCGGGTACTTCTGCGGACGCGCTGGAGTCGGAGCTGTTGCTGGAGGCCATGGGATGAGCGTAGTGCGGTACCCGGCGTCCTAGCTACCGCGGGCGGCGCCGGTCAAAGGTGATTAGCGTCATAGCGGCGCTTTGGACAGGCGCCAAAGGGCGCTGGAGACCCGGGCGGCGGACGGCCTGGGCGGCCGAACAGGTTAATGCTGTGTTACGCACGGCGCAGGCTCAAGCATCGGCGCCGAATGATTAGTACAGTGATGATGAACTGCTGCCGGCTTTCCCCTTTGCGCGGGCCCCGGAGCATGAACGTTGACCGGAGAAGAGGCCATCATGGACCGCCAGCAAGAATTTGTCCTGCGCACGATCGAAGAGCGCGACGTACGTTTCGTGCGGCTGTGGTTCACCGACGTCGTGGGTTCGCTGAAGTCCGTGGCGCTGGCGCCGGCGGAAGTCGAGGGAGCGTTCGAGGAAGGCCTCGGCTTCGACGGTTCCTCCATTGAGGGCCTGGCCCGCGTCTTCGAATCGGACATGCTGCTGCAGCCGGACCCGGCAACCTTCCAGATCCTGCCGTGGCGCGGCGAGACGGAGCAGACCTCACGCATGTTCTGCGACATCCTGACTCCCGACGGCGAGCCCTCCACCGCTGATCCGCGCAACGTCCTCAAGCGGACCCTTGCCAAGGCCGCGGACATGGGCTTCACCTGCTACACGCATCCCGAGATCGAGTTCTACCTCCTCAAGTCCCAGGAGCCGGGTCCGGACGGCGCACCCGTGCCGGTGGATGAGGGCGGCTACTTCGACCACGTTCCCGGCGGCGTGGCCCAGGACTTCCGCCGCACCGCCGTCACCATGCTGGAATCGGTGGGAATCTCGGTGGAGTTCAGCCATCACGAAGGCGGTCCCGGCCAGAACGAGATCGACCTTCGCTACGCCGACGCACTGCAGACCGCGGACAACATCATGACGTTCCGCACGGTCATCAAGGAGGTGGCCCTGCAGCAGGGAACCTACGCCACCTTCATGCCCAAGCCGTTCACCGACCACCCCGGTTCCGGAATGCATACGCACTTCTCGCTGTTCGAGGGGGACAGCAATGCGTTCTTCGAGGCAGGTGCCGAGTTCCAGCTGTCCAAGACGGCCCGCCAGTTCATTGCCGGCATCCTCAAGCACGCCCCCGAGTTCACGGCAGTCACCAACCAGTTCGTCAACTCCTACAAGCGCCTGTGGGGCGGCGGCGAGGCTCCCAGCTACCTGAGCTGGGGGCATAACAACCGTTCCGCCCTGGTCCGCGTGCCGCTGTACAAGCCGGGCAAGGGCCAGTCCGCCCGCATCGAGTACCGCGGCATCGATTCCGCGGCCAACCCCTACCTTGCCTATGCCGTCCTGCTCGGTGCAGGGCTGAAGGGCATTGAGGAAGGCTACGAGCTGCCGGCAGCCGCTGAGGACGACGTCTGGTCGCTCAGCTCGGCCGAGCGCCGCGCCATGGGCCACGATCCGCTGCCGGCAAGCCTGCACGACGCCATCCGCTCCATGGAGGACTCGGAGCTGATGCCGCAGATCCTGGGCGAGCAGGTCTACGAGCACTTCCTGCGCAACAAGCGCGCCGAATGGCAGGATTACCGGCTGCAGGTGACGCCCTACGAGCTGCAGCGCAACCTCGGCATCCTCTAGGTGCCAGGCGTGAGCCTGGCACGCCGCCTGATCGCGGCCGGATTCAGCGACCTGGAGAAGGGCGAACGGTTCCTTTCCGCGCGCGAACTCGAGGGCCTGGACCAGGACAGGCTCTTTGCCGGGCTGCACCTTGCGGCCAGTCCGGATACCGCGCTGCAGTCCCTGGTCCGGCTGATCGAAAAGCACCCGCAGCTGCGGGAGCTGGCGGACGCCGAGCCGGAGGCCAGCGAACCGATGTACCGGGTCCTGGGGGCCTCGGAGGCTTTGGGGGAGTTCCTCATCCGGCACCCCGAGCACCTGGAGGCCTTCGAGGTCCGCGCCAGTCCCGAGCCACTGCCGGCCAACCCGGGGCTGTTGCGCGCCACGCTCCTGCAATCCGTGGGGGCCGACCCCCGGGCTGCCCGTCCCGTGGCCGCCGTTACCGGCGTGGACGCCTATGCCGCCCTGCGCACCGCCTACCGGCGGGGACTTGTCGATCTCGCCGTCAAGGACCTGTGCGCCGCGGATCCGCTTGACTTCCTGCCATCGGTGGGCGGTGAACTGGCGGACCTTGCTGCTGCCGCCATCGAGGCTGCCCTCGCCGTCTCCCGGGCCGAGGCCGCGGAGCAGCACAGCGCTGCCGATGTGGCCGACGTCGGCCTTGCGGTGATCGGTATGGGCAAGTGCGGCGCCCGGGAGCTGAACTACATCTCCGACGTCGACGTCATCTACGTGGTGGACGCCGGCAGCCTGGAGGACGCCCACGCCAACACCATCGGCACGGCACTGGCGAGCGGGATCTCGCGGGCCATTTCATCAGTGGCCAGGGAGCCGGGACTTTGGGAGGTGGACGCGAACCTGCGGCCCGAAGGCAAATCGGGGCCGCTGGTCCGCACCCTCGCCTCCCACGAGACGTACTACGCCAGGTGGGCGGAAAGCTGGGAATTCCAGGCGCTCCTCAAAGCCCGTGCCATCGCCGGTGATGCCGCCCTGGGCCGCGCCTACGAGGACGCCGTGGCGCCGCTGATCTGGAGCTCGGCCGGCCGCGAGGGCTTTGTCGAGTCCGTCCAGGCGATGCGCCGCCGGGTCACCGAGCACATCCCGGCCGCCGAGGAGCAGCGCCAGATCAAGCTGGGGCGGGGCGGCCTGCGTGACGTCGAATTCACCGTCCAGCTGCTCCAGCTGGTGCACGGCAAGGCGGATGAGACATTACGACGGCGGGACACCACCTCCGCGATCGCCGCGCTGTCAGCCGGAGGGTACATCGGCCGTTCCGACGCTGCCGCCTTCGACAACGCCTACCGCTACCTCCGGCTGCTGGAACACCGCATCCAGCTGTTCCAGCTGCGCCGCACCCACCTGATGCCCGTGGCGGAGCCTGCGCTGCGCTCACTGGCCAAAGCCGTGCTGGGCCCCTTCTCCAACGAGCGGCCCAGCCCGGACTCCCTGCTGTCCGCATGGCAGCGCACCAAGCGTTCCGTCCGTGAACTGCACGAGCGCATCTTCTACCGGCCGCTGCTGAACACCGCGGCCAAGCTCAGCAGCGAGGACGCCAGGCTCACGCCCGAGGCAGCGCAGGGACGGCTGGCTGCCCTCGGCTACCGGGACCCCCAGGGGGCAATGCGCCACATTGAGGCGTTGACGGCCGGGGTAAGCCGCCGGGCCGCCCTGCAGCGCCAGCTCCTGCCCATCCTGCTGGACTGGCTCGCGGAAGGCGTGGACCCGGATGCCGGCCTTCTTGCCTTCCGCCGCGTCAGCGAGGCCCTGGGCACCACGCACTGGTACCTGGGCATGCTCCGGGACTCCAACGCCGCGGCCGAGCGCCTGTGCCACATGCTCTCCAATTCGCGGCTGATCGCAGACCTCCTGGAAGTTTCGCCGGAATCCGTCGCCTGGCTGGGACAGGACAAGGACCTGGTGCCGCTGGGCTTCGAGGCCCAGTGGCAGGAAATCACCGCGAAGATGGCACGGCACGCGGACCCGGAAAGCGCCATGCGCCTGATCCGCCTGATCCGGCGGCGCGAAATCCTGCGCATCGCCATCGCTGATTCCGCCGGCCTCCTGGACCAGGAACGGGTAGGCGGGGCGTTGGCCGACACGGACCGCGCCGCCGTCCTGGGTGCCCTGCGGGTGGCAGAAGGCATTGTCTCCGCCGGCGGCCCGCTCAAGACCACGGTGCTGGTGGTGGCCATGGGCCGCCAGGGCGGCCGCGAGATCGGCTACGGGTCCGACGCCGACGTCATGTACGTCCACCGCGCACTGCCGGGCTTCTCCGAAGCGGAGGCGCAGGAACAGGCCGCCCGCATCGTTGCCAAGGTATCCAGCCTGCTCACGCAGCCGCTGAAGCCTGCCATCATGGCGGAACGTGTCCTGCAGATGGACGCCGACCTCAGGCCCGAGGGCAAGAACGGGGCCATGGTGCGCTCCCTGGACTCGTTCGCCGAGTACTACCGCCGCTGGTCCCTGATCTGGGAAGCGCAGGCCCTGCTGCGGGCACGCCCCATGGCCGGCGACGACGCCCTGGCCGCTGACTTCATCAGGCTCATCGATCCCATCCGGTACCCGGAGTCCGTCTCGGAGCAGGACGTGCGCGAAATCAGGCGCGTCAAGGCGCGGGTGGAGTCCGAACGGCTGCCGCGCGGCGCCGACCCCGCACGCCACCTCAAACTGGGCCGCGGCGGCCTCAGCGACGTCGAGTGGCTGGTGCAGCTGCTGCAGCTCCAGCACGCCGGGAAGCATCCGGAGCTCCGGACCACCTCCACCCTGGAGGCCCTGGCAGCCGCGGCGGAACTGGGCCTGTTGGACGGCGCCGATGCCCGGCTCCTCGCCGAGGCCTGGCGGCTTGCCAGCCGTATCCGGTCAGCCAATGTCATCTGGAGCGGCAAGGCCTCGGACGTCCTGCCCTCCTCGCGCCGCGATCTCGAGGCTGTGGCCCGCTGGTGCGGCTATGAACCGGGCCGCGCCGCCGCGCTGGAGGAGGACTACCTGAGGGTGAGCCGCCGGGCCAGGGCAGTCTTTGAACGCCTCTTCTATGGGCACTGAACCAGCGCCGTGGGTCTGGCTGGTCCCGCTGCGGGACCTTGATTCGGACGCCCGCGCCATCCAGTTGGGCGCCATCGCGGAAATGTCGCTGGTGCCGGGCCAGGACCGCTTCGTCGGCGACCCGCTGCGGATGGCCCTTGCGGGACTGGCGGAAGAATCACGACGGCCGTACGTGGTCGAGGCCGGAGGCAGCGCCGTCGGCCTGTTGACCCTGCAGTCCGGGGCGGCAACGCTTGCAGGCTGGCCTGACGACCACTCAGCATGGCTGCTGCGCGGGTTCCTCATCGACCGGCCCCACCAGGGCAGGGGCATGGGCACGCTCGCTGCCGCCGCCGCTGTGGAGGCCGGACGCAAGCTCACCGCGCGGCACCAAACTGGCGAGTCCGGCGTCGTACTGTCCGTCAACCAGGAAAACCCTGCGGGCCTGTCCGCCTACCGCCGCGCCGGCTTCGTCGACTCGGGACCGTATACCGGCGGGCCGGCAGGGCCCCAACGAACCATGTTCCGCAGCTTTTCGGCAACGGTACCGGCGTAACTCTCCGTACCGGCATTGCGCTTAGCAAGCGTTTGCCCGATCATGTGGATTGGCGGTGTTCTCCAACCTTGTTGGGGGAAGGCTGGACAGTCTTCGTTCCGGGGGCATTCGTCAGGGGGGCCGGCTCCCGGTCTCAGCACGTCTGGAGCCGGGCCCCCACCCAACAGCTGCCGCCCGTGCCACTGAAGGAACGGGCAACGCAAAGGCGGCCACCGGTTCATCACCGGTGGCCGCCTTTTACTGTTCAGGATTCCTGCTGGGCAGGGCTGGAACTAGACGCCGTAGTAGAGCTCGAACTCGTAGGGGTTCGGGCGCAGGGACAGCGGGCGGATCTCGTTTTCGTACTTGTACTCGATCCAGGTGTCAATCAGGTCCTGGGTGAAGACGCCACCGGCCTGCAGGAACTCGTTGTCCTCGCGCAGGGCCTCCAGTGCTTCCTCCAGGGTGCCCGGAGCCTTGGGGATGTCCTTGGCTTCCTCGGCAGGGAGCTCGTAGAGGTCCTTGTCGATCGGAGCCGGCGGCTCGATGCGGTTGCGGATGCCGTCAATGCCGGCCATCAGCTGCGCAGCGAACGCCAGGTACGGGTTGGAGGAGGGGTCCGGAGCGCGGAACTCGATGCGCTTGGCCTTCGGGTTGGAACCGGTGATGGGGATACGGATACCGGCAGAGCGGTTGCCCTGGGAGTACACCATGTTGACCGGAGCCTCGAAGCCCTTGACCAGGCGGCGGTAGGAGTTCACCGTGGGGTTGGTGAAGGCCAGGACGGCGGAGGCGTGCTTGAGCAGGCCACCGATGTACCAGCGGGCGGTGTCGGACAGGCCGGCGTAGCCCTTCTCGTCGTAGAACAGCGGCTCGCCACCGTTCCAGAGCGACTGGTGGCAGTGCATGCCGGATCCGTTGTCGCCGAAGACCGGCTTGGGCATGAAGGTTACGGACTTGCCCCAGGCGTCTGCGGTGTTCTTGATGACGTACTTGAACTTCTGCAGGTCATCAGCAGCGTGGGTCAGGGTGGTGAACTTGTAGTTGATCTCAGCCTGGCCGGCGGAGCCAACTTCGTGGTGGCTGCGCTCGACCTCGAGGCCGGCTTCGTCCAGTGCAACACACATGGCGTCGCGCAGGTCAGCCTGCTTGTCCTGGGGAGCAACCGGGAAGTAACCGCCCTTGACGGCCGTCTTGTAGCCGAGGTTGCCGCCTTCTTCCTCGCGGCCGGTGTTCCAGTAGGCTTCCTCGGAATCGATCTTGTAGAAGCTGCCCTGCGGGGAGGACTGGTACTGGACGTTGTCGAACACGAAGAACTCGGCTTCGGGGGCGAAGAACGCGGTGTCGGCGATGCCGGTGGAAGCCAGGTAGGCCTCAGCCTTCTCGGCTACGCCGCGGGGATCGCGGTGGTACGGGTCTCCGGTGCGCGGGTTGACGATCGAGAAGTTCAGCGCGAGGGTCTTCTCCATGCGGAAGGTGTCCAGGAACGCGGTGGTGACGTCCGGGATCAGCTGCATGTCAGATTCGGCGATGCCCTGGAAGCCACGGATGGAGGAACCGTCGAAGAGCTGGCCGTTGACGAAGAAATCAGCGTCAACACTCTTGGCGGGGACGTTGAAGTGCTGCTGGACGCCCGGAAGATCGGTGAAGCGGATATCGACGAACTTTACATCTTCGTCCTTGATGAACTTGAGGACTTCGTCCGCAGTCTTGAACATCTATGCTCCTAACGCATATGTAAATATCTGGCATGCAAGCCACATGATCCAGCGCAATCCAAAAGCAGGGAGAACGCGGGGTTTTCCCTGCTGCGTACCTGCCGGGGGATTGCTTGAAACTGCTAACAGACTATGGATGCGGCATTTCCCGTCCGTGTCCGCTTTGTTTCGGGCAGGTTACAGAATGCCCTGCTATGACCACGCTATCTTCCGTCCACACTGTGGTCGAGTCCTATCCACACTGTGGGCGCGCCGCCGTGCCGGGGATCGGTAAGCTTGGACGGTGGTAGATCGCAAAGACATTGGGTCCTGGCTCAGCGGACCGGACACCTCCGGTATTTCCAAATATCCGGGGGAGCGGCTGGGCCTTCCGGAGTCCGGTCCGGGCTCCATTGCCCGGGCGGGCCGCAGGATCGCAGCAATCTGCATCGACTGGGGGATCGCCCTGCTGATCAGCAACTTTGCCTTTGCCGGTGACTCCTGGGCCACCCTGGCGGTCTTCGCGATTGAGCAGATCCTGCTGGTGGGAACACTCGGATACAGCATCGGGCACCGGGTTATGGGCATCGCCGTGGTGAAGCCGGGAGGCGGCACCCCGGACCCCTTGCGGCCCTGGTGAGGGCCGTGCTGCTCTGCCTGGTCATCCCCGCCGTGATCTTCGATCCGGATCAGCGCGGCCTTCACGACAAGGCAATGAACACGCTCCTCATCCGCCGCTGAGCACCGCGTGCCCCTTCTGCGCGTCCGCCGATTTCCTTAGCCGTTCACTTTCCGGTCCTTGCGCTGCCGGCGGAAGGCCGGCGCGTTGGTGATGACCACGCCGCCGATCACGATGGCGCCGCCCACCAGTTGCGCCGCTGTATGGACGTGCCCGGCGAGGATGGTGAGGACTGCTGTGAAGACCGTGATGAGGTTGAGGAACACCCCTGCGCCACCGGCGGGCAGGACCGTCAGGGCGCGGTTCCAGAGCAGGTAGGACAGCACCGACGGGAAGACGGCGATAAACAGCAGGGACGCCAGCGCGCTGCCGGTTGAGGGGAGGGCCAGTCCGCCTGTCAGGAAGCGGACCGGGGCCAGCAGGGCCACCGCTGCCGCTGCCTGGACAGCTGTGGCCGTGATCGGCGGGATTTTGGGGGCCAGGCGGCCGATGACTGTGTACGCCGTCCAGACAACCACGGCGCCCACCATCAGGACTTCGCCGGTCCCGAAACCGGCGGAGAGCAGCCTGCCGGCATCCCCTCCGCTGATCACGATCAGGACGCCGGCCATGGCCATCAGGACGCCGGCGACCGACAACGGTGTCAGCCGTTCGCGCAGGAAAACGGCGGCAGCCAGCGTGATGAGAGCGGGATTGAAGGCGTTGATCAGCGAGGCGTTGAACGCATCGGTGTGCTGCAGGGCGACATACAGCAGGAGGTTGTAGCCGAGCAGCCCGCACACGCTGAGCGCGAGAAGCCACGGCCAGGCGGCCAGGACCGACCGCCAGTCTGGCCGCTCCACAAGCCGGGCTATCACCAGCAGCGGCACCAGTGCGATGGCCCAGCGCAGGAGAACCAGGCTCAGGGGTTCAATGCTTTGGACGGCGCCCGCACCCACCACATAGTTGCCGGCCCAGAACAGCGTCGCCCCCAGGAGGGAGAGGACCGCGACCATTCGCTTACGGCCCTGGGCGCGTGGGCAGGACGGCCCTCCCTTGGCTGACGGCTGTGCCTGCAGTCCTGCATCAGAGGAGTCCACGGTCAGTGATGCGTCCGCCTACGCCCGGCTGGACGCAAGTTCAGCGGCAGGCGCTTCCGCCCCCGGGGCGCTGAGGAAACCGCGCCGTCCGGCCCAGCGCTCAAAAAGGAGGGTGGCGAACGGGAAGACGGCGGAGACGCCCGCCAGCAGAGCCACCATGAAGGGCCAGCGCTGCACCCGCCACAGCATCAGCGCGGCAACCCCATAGCCGACAAACAGCGCGCCGTGCACAGGTCCCGCCACCTGGACGCCAAGCTCAGTGGTTCCGGCGATCCATTTGAAGTACATCCCGGCCAGGAGCGCGGCCCAACTGCAGGCCTCGGCCACTGCGAGGATACGGAAGGCGCGGATGACGGTTGTCCTCGGGTTCATGGTCACGTCCTGTCATGGGTGGATGTCTGGGTCCGGCAGTGGGGGAAGGGGTGCGCCGTTAAGGCGCGCAGGCGGTTTAGGCTAGCGGTTCGGGCAAGCGGTTGGGGCGCAAGAAAAACGCCCCGGCCAGCAGTGCCGGTACCGGGGCGTTCCCACCAGCTAGCGTCCGCGGTTGGGACGGGCCTTGTAGGGATCGATGCCCTTGGGAATGGGAAGCCGGGTACCCATCGAGGCGATGCGCTTGGACACGGTGCTGACTTCCAGCTTGGTCAGTTCATTCTTCATCTTGCCCATGTGCTTGGCCACCTGGCTCAGCGGCACCTGGCCTTCGCCGTGCCCGGTCTGGATGGTGTGCACAGGAACGTTGGGCAGGATGCGCGCCAGGCGCTTGCGCTCAGCATCGAGCAGCGGCTTCACGCGGTGGGCGGGGCCTTCACTGACAAGGACGACGCCGGGCCGGCCCACGGCGCGGAACACGGCATCCTGCGTGCGCGGATTGACCGCCACGGGCTGTTCCTCGGTGATCCAGCCACGGCGAAGCGTGCCCAGGGCAGCGCCGGAGGCGCCGGGCTGGTTTTCGATCTGTGCAAAGGCGGCGCGTTCGGCGCGGCGGGACAGGATGAAGGTGGCCGCCAGCAGGCCCAGCGGAATGCCGATGATCAGGCCGGTAATCCAGTTGTCCAACCAGAAGCCCACCAGGAAGCTCACCGCCACAACGCCCAGGAACGCCAGCAGCATCAGCCACGGAACCATGGGGTCGTGGCGGCGGGTCATGGTGAAGACCTCGCCGATCTGCTTAAGCCTGCTGGGCTTCTTGGCCTTTGCTTCCTTCGGCTTGCGCGTGAAGAGGCCGCGCTTCACCGCGCTCGAGCCAGACGGGGTGGAGTTGCTGGAGTCAGGGGATTTCGCCATAGTGCCTCAATTCTACGTGACAAAAGCCAAGGGCCGGACGCTGGAATCTTCCGGCGTCCGGCCCTTGGCCAGTTCATGGCAGGAGGTCAGGAATGTGCTGCCAGGAGGGTGGCGGCTTCCTGGCGGGTGGTGCCGGAGTCCTGGATGCCGTCGGCGATGTGGGCGAGTTCGGCGGGGATGTCGCGGCCTTTTTTGCGCATGGCGGTGGCCCAGAGCCGGCCGGCGCGGTAGGAGGAGCGGACCAGGGGGCCGGACATGACGCCGAGGAAGCCGATTTCCTGGGCTTCGTGCTGGAGGTCCACGAATTCCTGGGGTTTGACCCAGCGGTCCACGGGCAGGTGCCGTTCGGAGGGGCGCAGGTACTGGGTGATGGTGATCAGGTCGCAGCCGGCGGCGTGAAGGTCGCGGAGTGCTTCGCTGATTTCTTCGCGGGTTTCGCCCATGCCCAGGATGAGGTTGGACTTGGTGACCATGCCCAGGTTCCGGCCCTGGGTGATGACGTCCAGGGAGCGGTCGTAGCGGAACGCGGGGCGGATCCGCTTGAAGATCCGGGGCACGGTTTCGACGTTGTGCGCGAAGACCTCGGGGGCGGAGTCGCAGATGGCCTTGATGTGCTCGGGTTTGCCGGAGAAGTCCGGGATGAGCAGTTCCACGCCGGTGCCGGGGTTCAGCTCGTGGATTTTGCGGACGGTTTCGGCGTAGAGCCAGACGCCTTCGTCTTCCAGGTCGTCGCGGGCGACGCCGGTGACGGTGGCGTAGCGCAGCTGCATGGATTGGACGGAGCGGGCCACCTTGGTGGGTTCGAACCGGTCCAGGGGTGAGGGTTTGCCGGTGTCGATCTGGCAGAAGTCGCAGCGGCGGGTGCATTCGGAGCCGCCGATCAGGAAGGTGGCTTCCTTGTCTTCCCAGCACTCGAAGATGTTGGGGCAGCCGGCCTCTTCGCAGACGGTGTGCAGGCCTTCCTTTTTCACCAGGTTCTTGAGTTGGACGAATTCCGGGCCCATCTGGACCTTGGCCTTGATCCACTCCGGTTTGCGTTCCACCGGGACCGCAGCGTTGCGCTGCTCAATCCGCAGCATCTTCCGGCCTTCAGGTGCCAATGTCACAGTAGAGCTCCTTCAGGGCTCGAAACCAATGCTTCTTCATGCTTGTGGAATTCCTCCACGAACCGGTCCACGATATCCGCGGGCCGAATGTCCCGGCCTGTTTCCAGGGACATGGTGGTCACGCCGGCGTCGGTGATGCCGCAGGCGATGATCTGGCCGTAGGGTGCCAGGTCGTTGCTGCAGTTGATGGCAATGCCGTGCATGGTGACGCCGTTCAGGACCCGGATGCCGATCGCGGCGATCTTGCGGTCGGGGCCCTTGGCGTCAGCCTTGATCCACACGCCGGCCCGGCCCTTGATGCGTTCGGCCTTGATGCCATAGTCCGCCATGACCGTGATCATGATGTCTTCCAGCCGCTCCACGTAATCCCGGATGCCTGCGCGGTTCCTAAGCTTCAGGATGGGGTAGGCAATCAGCTGGCCCGGCCCGTGCCAGGTGAGTTTGCCGCCACGGTCCACCGCAACCACCGGCGTACCGTCAAACGGCCGCTCATGGTCCTCGGTCAGCTTGCCGGCCGTGTAGACGGCGGCGTGCTCCAGAAGCAGGACTGTGCTGGGTGCAGCTCCGGAGACAACCTTGTCATGGAGTTCGCGCTGGGCATCCCAGCCTTCCATGTAGTCAACGAAGTCAGGGGCAAGACCCAGCTGTGAAAACTCAAGAGTCATGGCATCCAGCTTAGACCCCGCAGCCGCACCGGCCCGGTTTAGTGTCCAAGCTCACCGGCGCCCCGCTTTGTGACCGCGGCGGCCACGCCTGTGGATAACTTCTGCAGCAGGGCCGAAACTCGACTAGACATGCAGTATGGACGATGCACAGGCGCCGGAGGTTCCCGGTTATGACGTCGGCAGGTTGCTGGGCCGGGGCGGCAGTGCCGACGTGTGGCTGGCCAGGGAACAAAGGACCGGCAGGGATTGCGCGCTCAAATGCTTCCGCGGCGCAGGCCGCCGGTCCCTGGGCAGCACGGCCGTCAGCGAAGAGGATGTGCGGCGGGAGATCCGGATCCTGTCGGTCCTGGACCACCAGCACCTCATCACGGCGCACGACGTGGTCCGGGTGGCAGGGCCCGGCGGCGGTACGGCCTTGACCATGGATTATGCCGCCGGCGGCTCGCTGGCCCAGTTGGTGTCTGCCCGTGGCAGGCTCACCGTAGGCGAGACGGTTACCGTCCTGACTCCCATCTTCCAGGCCCTGGGCTACCTGCATGGAAAAGGCTTCACGCACTCGGATGTCTCGCCCGGGAACGTGCTGTTCACCGGGCAGGGCAAGCCCATGCTCTCTGACCTCGGCGTCGCCAGGATGCTCGGCGACCCGGGCAGCGCGGCGACCTTTGGAACTGGCGGATTCCTGGATCCTTCCCCCGTGGACGCCGTCCGCGCCGGCCTCCAGCCAGGACGCGATGTGTTCTCCGCGGCGGCCCTGGGCTGGTTCTGCCTCACGGGTGAGGCGCCCGGCCGCACTGCCGATCGTCCGCCGTTGTCCCTCCTGGTTCCAGGTGTCCCCAAGGATCTGGCGGCTGCCCTGGAAGCAGGACTGAACGAGGACCGGAGGCTGCGCCCTGACGCGGTGTCGCTGGCCGCGGCCGTTTACCGCAGCGCCGAACCCCAGCCGGTGGACCTCTCCGATGCCGTCCATCCCACCGTCCTGCCAGAGCTGCTGACACGGCGGCACGTTCCCGGTCCGTCCAAGGGCGGCAGCCTTCGCATGAAACTCCAGGGCATGCGCCGCCGGATGGAAACCTGGCGCTGGCCAGCGCGGCCGGTGCCGGCGCCGAACACCGCCCTGCCGAAGTCAAGCGCCCTGCCGCCGTCAAACGCGGCGCCTGCGCCGCGCGGAAGGCACGCGGATGGGACTGTTGCCGGCCGGGGCACTCGGGTGGTGGTGAGTGCAGTCATGCCGGTAGTTGCTGCGTTGGCAGCCGGAATATGGTGGTTGTCCGCGGCCGCCGGCCAGGGGCGGGCCAAGGGGCGGGGCCGGATGGTCCCGCAGCCGGTCGGCCGCCGGTGTCCGCAGCCGCATCCGGGACTGTTGCCGGCGGGACGGAAGCGGTTGGTTCCGTTGACGAGGCCCGGCAGCGGGCAAGGGCTACTGATCCCGTGGTTGCCGTGCAGGGGCTGGCGGCACTGCGGGATTATGCCTTCAGAGCAGGCAGGTTGGAGCTGCTGGGGGACGTGAACGCCGCCGGGTCACCTGCAGCTGCCGCCGACGAGCGCATCGCCGGCCAACTCCACCCTTCCGGGCACCGCCTCGCCGGATTTACCAGCACGCTGTCCGGGGTGGCGGCCGAAGACGGCGGGACCCCGGACCGGGCGGTGCTGGCGGTGACATCGGCCACCTCCGGGTACCAAACACTCGATGCGGCGGGTGCTGTGCTGGCAGCGGGGGCTCCCAGCCCGGAACGGCGGCTTCGGCTGGTCCTGGTGTTCGTGGACGGCCAATGGCGGGTCAGCGACATTCTGGCGGTCCGCGCGTCCGGGGAAGGGCCGGGCTAGGCGGCGGGGTCCTGGCCGGCCACCCAGCGGGCGGCGTCTTCCAGGCGCCCGTGCTGCCATTGGAATCCGGCCGAGGACAGGACTGCCGGTTCCATCCGCTGGCTGTGCAGCAGCAATTCCTCGCCGAGGCCCGGCATCACCGTGCGCAGCACGGGGGCCGGGACCCTGAGTATGGCGGGCCGGTGCAGGGCGTGGGCCAGCGCCGCGACGATCGTGTTGACGTTCGCCTGCTCCGGCGCGTTCACATTCACCGCGCCGGAGACCGGTGTTTCGAGGAGGAAGAGGAAGGCGGCCGTAACGTCCGGAAGCGTTACCCAGGGCCAGAACTGGCGGCCGTTGCCGAACGGACCACCAACTCCCAGGCGCAGCAGTGGAAGCAGCTTTCCCAGCGCGCCACCGGAACGGCTGAACACCACCCCGGTGCGGGGCGTCACCACGCGTACCCCTGCCGGCGCCATCAGCGCAGCCTGCTCCCACTCAACGCAGATCTGCGCCAAAGTCCCGGAACCGGCGGGTGCGTCTTCACGCAGGACAGTATTGCCGGCGTCGCCGTAGAAGCCGGACGCCGACTGGCTGATGAAGGTTGCCGGCGGGGCATCCAGCTGTGCCATGGCCTGCACCAGTGTCCTGGTGGGCCCCAGCCGGGAACTGAACAGCTCCGCCACCCGCTTCCGCGTCCAGGGTCTGTCGCCGATTCCGGCACCTGCGAGGTTGACGACGGCGTCTGCCCCGGCAAGGACGCCGGGGTCCAGGACACCGGCCGCCGGATCCCAGCGGATTTCGGTGGCACCGGCAGGCGGCCGGCGGACCAGGGACACCACCGAATGGCCGGCACTGCGGAAGGCTGCGGACATGGAGCTGCCGATGAGCCCGGAGGCGCCGGCCATGACGATATGCATGGTCCATCTCACCACGGCAGCAAGGGCTGTGTACCTCCCGCGGCGCAGGGGAGGGGTTGACTATGATCGAACGATGACCTCTTCGAGCTACTTCCGTTTCCCGCATTTGCACGGCGATCTGGTCACTTTCGTGGCCGAGGACGACGTGTGGATTGCGCCCCTGGACGGCGGCCGCGCGTGGCGCGTCTCGTCGCTCCAGCTTCCTGCCCGCAACCCGCGTTTCACCCCGGACGGCAAGCGCCTGGTCTGGACGGTTGTGCAGGGAACGGCGCCGGAAGTTGTGTCGGCACGGGTCGACGGCGGCGGGTACCGCCAGCTCACCTACTTTGGCCACAGCACCACGAAGGTCAAGGGATTCACTGCCGGCGGTTCGGTGGTGGTCACCAGCGCCTTCCGCCAGGCCGAAAGCCGGCACACCCACGCATACAGTGTCCCTTTGGAGGGCGGCTGGGCGCAGGAGCTCCCCTACGGGCCGGTGGAATCCGTTGCATTTGGCCCCGAGGTGGGCGACGAACGTCCCGTGGTGCTGGCCAGCGTGCTGTCCCGCGAACCGGCCTGGTGGAAGCGGTACCGTGGCGGGACGGCGGGAAAACTGTGGATCGACCGCGACGGCAACGGGGAGTTCGAGCGGCTGCTGCCGGACGTTGACGGCAACCTCACCGATCCCCTGTGGGTGGACGGCCGGATTGCCTTCCTGTCCGACCACGAAGGCTACGGCAACCTGTACTCGGTCCTTCCCAACGGACAGGACCTGCGGCGCCACACCGACCACCAGGACTTTTACGTCCGGCACGCCGCCTCGGACGGCAAGCGCGTCATTTTCGAATCAGCCGGCGAACTCTGGGTCCTGAATGATCTTGGCTCGGAGGCTGTAAAGCTGGACATCACCCTTGGCTCGGCATCGCAGACCAGGCGTCCCGCCCTCCTTGATGCCGTCAAGCACCTGGGCGCGGTGGCGCCGGATGCGGCGGGGGCCGCCAGCGCGGTGGAGTCGCACGGAACCATCCACTGGCTGCGGCACAAGGACGGGCCGTCCCGCATCATCGAGGCCACCCCGGGAGTGCGGGCCCGGCTTCCCCGGCCCTTGGGGGATGGCCGCATCGCCTACATCGCGGACCACGACGGCGTGGAGGCACTGCATATCAAGGACATTGCCGCTCCAGTACCGCACGGCGCCGGGCACGCGCCGGCAAGCGGCGGCAAGGCCGGCGCAATTTCTGAAACTCCCGATTCCGAAAATCCCGCTCCCGCCGATACGGCACAGGACGGCGCGGCAGGGCCGGAAACGGTCAGCCTGCCGCAGCCTGTTCCCGCGTCCGGCGCGGCAGTGCTTTCCGGTGGGGCCGTCCACGTGCCCGCGGACGACGAACAGCAGGCAGATGTTGCACCGCAGGCCCCGGCCCCCGCGGCCGACGCCCAGGAACCCGCGGCAGAACCAGGCATCACCGTCCCCACGCCGTCACGCGCCAGTTCGCTGGAAGCAAGCCCCGACGGCCGCTGGGTTGCCCTGGGTACCTCGTTTGGCGACGTGCACGTCCTGGACACCCGCAGCGGAGATCTCTCGCGGGTGGCCAGCATTGGCGAAGGCAGCATCTCCGAGCTGGCATGGTCGGCGGACTCCCGCTGGCTGGCCTGGTCTGAACCGGTCACGTCCTTTGGCTCGCGCAGCCGGCTGCGCCTGGCCACCGTTGACCAGCTCGATGCCGAACCGGTGGACGTGACCGACGGACGCTTCCGCGACGCCTCGCCCGCCTTCACCCCGGACGGAAAGTTCCTCGCCTTCCTGTCCAACCGCAGCTTCGATCCCGTGTACGACGGACATTCGTTCGACCTCTCCTTCCCCAGCCCCATCAAGCCGTACCTCGTGGCACTCGCCGCGGAGACGCCGTCGCCCTTTGGCCCTTCCGTTGATCCCGCGGGCGCCGGGCCGGAAACCACAACGGACGCGGATGCCACAGCCGGCGCCGAAGCACGGGATGATGCCGTGCCTGCCGTGCACGTGGACGCGGAGGGCCTGGCGCACCGCGTCATCAGCGTTCCCGTGCCGCAGGGCAACTACAGCTCGCTGAAGGCCGTTGACGGCGCCCTCCTCTGGCTCGACTCAGCCCTGGCCGGCGTGACCGGCGACGGAAAGGCCAGCCAGGAGGACAAGGACGCCAGCCCCAGCCTGGTCCGGTACGACATCGGACGGCGCAGGCAGACCACCCTGGTGGACGCCGTGGACAGCTACCGGCTCTCCGGCGACCGCAGCAAGGTGGTACTGGTTTCCGACAAACAGGTCACCGTGGTGCCTTCTGACGCCAAGGCGGACGAGGACTCCGGCAAGGCAGTCAAAGTGGACCTGGGCCGCATCCGCGTCCTGATGGACCCGCTCAGCGTCTGGGGACAGGCGTTCGATGAAGCCTGGCGCCTGCAGCGGGACTTTTTCTGGACGGAGGACATGGCGGGGCAGGACTGGGAATCCATCCACGCCCGCTACCGGCCCCTGGTCGGGCGGCTGGGCTCCCACGATGACCTGGTGGACCTGCTGTGGGAACTGCACGGCGAGCTGGGGACATCGCACGCGTACGTGCGCCCCGCTCCGGTTACCGAACGCGGCAGCCGGGGACAGGGCAGGCTGGGCGCAGACCTGGCGCACACCGCCCACGGCTGGGAAATCAGCCGCATCCTGGCCGGTGAGTCCTCCGACCCGCTTGCCATCTCCCCGCTGACCAGGCCCGGGGTTGGG
Source organism: Arthrobacter sp. FX8 (assembly GCF_026723805.1). NCBI lineage: Bacteria > Bacillati > Actinomycetota > Actinomycetes > Micrococcales > Micrococcaceae > Arthrobacter > Arthrobacter sp. FX8. The sequence goes on from NZ_CP113505.1 coordinate 1,055,887, forward strand.
GCCAAGGCGGGAGACATCCTGCTGGCCATTGACGGCGTCCCGTTGTCCGGAGCCGTCACCCCGGCCATGCAGTTGGTGGGAGCGGCCGGCCGTGCCGTGGAGCTGACCCTCCTCAACGGCCCGGGGCACGGCGGTGCCCAAGGCACCCAGCGCCGGGTCGCCGTCGTGCCCATCAAGGATGAGGAGCGGCTGCGCTACCAGGAATGGGTTGCCGGCAACCGGCGCACCGTCCGGGAAGCGTCCAACGGAACCTTTGGCTACCTGCATATCCCGGACATGATGGCCAACGGCTGGGCGCAGCTGCACCGCGACCTCGATACGGAAACAGCACTTGACGGCCTGATCGTCGATGTCCGCCGCAACCGTGGGGGACACACATCGCAGCTCGTCGCGGAACTGATAGGCCGCAAGGTCACCGGATGGAGCATGCCGCGCGGGGAAAAGCCGCGGACCTACCCCCACCACGCACCCAGGGGGCCCGTGATCATCCTCGCGGACGAGTTTGCCGGGTCCGACGGCGACATCATCACCCAGGTCTCGAAGCTGCGTGGCATCGGCCCGGTCATCGGAACACGTACGTGGGGCGGTGTGGTGGGCATCGACAACCGGTTCGCGCTGGCGGACGGCACCGGCGTCACCCAGCCCCGCTATGCCAACTGGTTCAGCGGCGGCGTGGGGTGGAGCGTGGAGAACTACGGCGTTGATCCGGACATCGAAGTGACCTTCCCGCCGCACGCCTACGCCGCGGGGCGCGATCCCCAATTGGAGTACGGCATTGGGGCGCTGAAGGAAATGATCCAGGAACTGCCCACCGACCGGCCGCCGGCGCGTTCCGGCTACCGCCGGTTGAAGCCCGCTCCGCTGCCCGACCGCCGGCAGGAGAGCTAGCCTTCACTGGCAACAGCAAAGGCCCTGCCTTTCCGGGATTGCCCGGAAGGCAGGGCCTTTGCGTTGTGCAGACGGTGGCGCTCAGATCATGCGCTCAAGACCGGCGTGGCCTAGGACTGCAGGGTGGCGTCCAGGGTGATCTCGATGCCGGCCAGGGCCTGGGACACGGGGCAACCCTTCTTGGCGGCTTCGGCAATGCGCTGGAAGTCTTCCTGCGAGATGCCGGGGATGCGGGCCTCCAGGGTCAGGTGGCTGCCGGTGATGCCGGTGCCGGGCTGGAAGCCAACCTCGGACTTGGTGTTGACCTCCTCCGGCGTGAATCCCGCCTGGCTGAGTTCGTGGCTGAAGGCCATGGAGAAGCAGGCGGAGTGGGCTGCAGCGATCAGCTCTTCGGGGCTGGTCTTTCCGCCGGCAGCCTCCGTGCGCGCCTTCCAGGTGACATCGAAGGTGCCCAGGCCGGAGCTGTCCAGGGTGGTGTTGCCAGAGCCCTCGGTAAGGCTTCCGGTCCATACCGTGTGGGCGTTGCGTGTTGTAGCCATGTCTCTCCTCAGCGTCGATTCGATCCGGGCCCGGCACCCGCGGCCGGACCCACCGTTTTCCATCCTAGGGACCAGGCACCTCCGGTGCACGGATTGTCCGCTCTCAGAGGATTATGACCGGGGTCCCCGGGGTGGAGCGGTTACTGCCAGATGGTGGCGATGGCGATGTTGACCAGGGCCAGCCCGCCCACGCCATGGGCGAGCCCGGTGGAGACGGGCAGGCCGTTCTTGGCCTTGCGTGTCCCAATGACAGCCAGGACGGCGACCACGACGGCGATGACGAACTTGATGCCCAGCTTGGCGTAGTTGGGATCCTTGTCCGGCAGGAACGGCAGGATGCCCATCATGGCGATGCCGGTCAGCAGTTGCAGGAAGGCGCCGTCACGCTGGCGGGGGTGCACGGTGGGCGTCCGCATCGTGGCGATCCAGTAGCCCACGATCATGGCGGCTCCCACCACGTGCAGGAAAACCAGGATGTTGAAGAGAATATTCATGGCTCCAGCTTAGCCAGTCAGTTCTACGGCCCGTAGCAAAGCCACGCGCACGGGGGCTCCGGGCGCAGGCGGCTGCGTTGGTTAAACCGCGACGGCGGTGCCGGCTGCGGGAGGTTTCCCACCCATGCCGGCACCGCCGTTGTCGTATTGCTGCGGAGGCTAGAGCCCCAGGTCCGCTTCGAAGGCGCCTTCTTCGAGGCGTGCCTTCAGGGTCTGGAGGAACCGGCCGGCGTCGGCACCGTCCACCAGGCGGTGGTCGTACGTCAGGGACAGGTACATCATGGAGCGGATGGCGATCGAGTCGTCACCGTTTTCGTCAGCAACCACGACGGGCCGCTTGACGATGGCGCCGGTGCCCAGGATGCCCACCTGCGGCTGGTTGATGATCGGGGTGTCGAACAGCGCGCCCACCGAGCCGATGTTGGTGATGCTGAACGTGCCGCCGGACAGTTCGTCCGGGCCGATCTTGCCGTCGCGGGTGCGGGAGGCAACGTCGGCGATCTTGCCGGCGAGGCCGGCAAGGTTCAGGTTGCCGGCGTCTGCGATGACCGGAACCAGCAGGCCCTTGTCAGTGTCGACGGCGATCGCCAGGTGTTCGGCGTTGTGGTAGGTGATTTCCTGCTTGTCCTCGTCGTAGGCAGCGTTGAGCTTGGGGTGCTGCTTGAGGGCCTCGGCCACGGCCTTGGCGATGAAGGGCAGGAACGTCAGCTTGGTGCCGTTCTGGGCCTGGAAAGAGTTCTTGGCCCTGGCGCGCAGCTTGGCGACCTTGGTCATGTCCACCTCGTGGACCTGGGTGAGCTGGGTGGAGATCTCCAGGGACTCGCGCATGCGCCGGGCAATGACCTGGCGGATGCGGGGAGCCTTCTGGGTGGTGCCGCGAAGCGAGGAGGCAGCTCCAGCCGATGCGGCCGGTGCGGATGCGGCAGGGGTTGCGGCCGGTGCGGCAGCGGGAGCCGCCTTGGCTTCAGCGGCGGCGATGACATCCTGCTTGCGGATGCGGCCGCCGACGCCGGTGCCGGACAGTGAAGTGATGTCCACCCCGTGCTGGTTGGCCAGCTTGCGGACCAGGGGAGTGACGTAGCCGGATTCGGACCCGTTGGCCGGTGCGGCCTCCTGGGCTGCAGGGGCTGCAGGGGCTGCAGCGGGAGCGGGGGCTGCCTTGGGCGCTTCCTGGGCGGGTGCCGGAGCAGCGGGGGCCGGGGCGGCAGCCGGAGCTTCCTGCTGGGGGCTTCCTGCCGGGGAGCCTCGGCGGGTGCCGGTGCAGCCTGGGGAGCCGGAGCAGCGGCAGCACCGGAGCCGATGACGGCCAGTACGGAACCGACTTCAGCGGTCTCGTCTTCATTGACCCGGATTTCCTGCAGCGTGCCGGCAACCGGGGACGGGATCTCGGTGTCCACCTTGTCCGTGGAGACTTCCAGCAGGGGCTCGTCGACCTCCACCTGGTCGCCAACGGCCTTGAGCCAGCGGGTGACAGTGCCTTCGGTGACGCTTTCGCCCAGTGCGGGGAGGGTTACTTCATGGCTTTCGCCGCCGCCTGCGGCCGGTGCCTCCGGTGCGGAAGGTGCCTGGGCCGGGGCTTCAGGAGCGGGTGCCTCGGTGGAAGGTGCCTCCGCAGGAGCGGGAGCTTCCTGGGCCGGTGCGGCAGCGGGAGCTTCCCCGGCTGGGGCGGAACCGCCGCCGGAGCCGTCACCAATGCGTACCAGGGGTGCGCCTACCTCGGCGGTCTCGTCTTCAGCGACCAGGATTTCTTCAATCACGCCAGCTACAGGAGAGGGGATTTCAGTGTCTACTTTGTCGGTGGAGACTTCGAGCAGCGGCTCGTCCACCTCTACCCGGTCACCTACCTGCTTGAGCCAGCGGGTGACGGTTCCTTCGGTGACACTCTCACCGAGGGCGGGCAAGTTAACGGATTCAGACATGTCGTCCCCGTTCTCCTTATTGATCTTTAGTGCGAATGATTGCTGCCTTGTTGGAAGCCTAGTGCACCCGGTCTGGACGACCGGGTGCACCGGGCCTGGTAATGCTGCGGAAAACTAGCCGTGCAGCGGCTTGCCGGCCAGTGCCAGGTGCGCTTCGCCGAGGGCTTCGTTCTGGGTGGGGTGGGCGTGCACCAGCTGGGCCACGTCCTCCGGGTAGGCTTCCCAGTTCACGATCAGCTGGGCCTCGCCAACCTGCTCGCCCATGCGTGCGCCGATCATGTGGACGCCCACCACGGGGCCGTCCTTCTGGCGGACCAGCTTGACCAGGCCGGAGGTACCCAGGATGGAGCTCTTGCCGTTGCCGGCCAGGTTGTATTCCTGGGTCTGCACCTGGTCTTCGCCGAACTTTTCCTTGGCAGCCTTTTCGGTGTAACCAACGGTGGCGATTTCGGGGTCGGAGTAGGTGACCTTGGGGATGTTGATGTCCTCGACCACCACGGGCTTCAGGCCGGCAATTTCCTCGGCCACAAAAATGCCCTGCTGGTAGCCGCGGTGGGCCAGCTGCACGCCGGGGACGATGTCGCCTACGGCGTAGATGTTGCCGACGCCGGTGTGCAGGCGCTCGTTGGTGATGACGAAGCCGCGGTCGATGGTGACGCCGGCTTCCTCGTAGCCCAGGTTGGCGGTGACGGGGCCGCGGCCGACGGCGACCAGCAGCAGGTCGGCTTCGAAGGTCTTGCCGTCCACCAGGGTGACCTTGACGCCGTCGTCATTCTGCTCAACGCCCTGGAAGAAGACGCCGGTGGAGAACTTGATGCCGCGCTTCTTGAAGGCGCGCTCGAAGTTCTTGACGATCGTTGCGTCCTCGTTGGGAACGAGTGAGGGCAGGCCTTCGACGATGGTGACGTCCACGCCGAACGACTTCCAGACCGAGGCGAACTCGACGCCGATGACGCCGCCGCCCAGGATGATGGCGCTCTTGGGGATGAAGTCCATGGTCAAGGCCTGGTCGGAGGTGATGACCTTGCCGCCGATTTCCAGGCCGGGAAGGGTGCGCGAGTAGGAACCGGTGGCCAGGACGATGTTCTTGCCCTTGTACGCGGTGCCGTTCACCACGACGGTGTCGGTGCCCTGCAGCTTGCCTTCACCCTCGATGACGGTGATGCCCTTGGACTTGATGAGTCCCTGCAGTCCCTTGAACTTGCCGGCGATGATGCCGTCCTTGTACGCGTTGACGGCGTTGATGTCGATGCCGTCCAGGGTGACGTTCACGCCGTACTTGGCGGAGTCACGGGCGTGGTCGGCCAGCTCTGCGGAGTGCAGCAGGGCCTTGGTGGGAATGCAGCCGTTGTGGAGGCAGGTGCCGCCCAGCTTGCCCTTCTCCACGAGGCCGACGGTGAGGCCGAGCTGTACCGCACGCAGCGCCGCAGCGTATCCGCCGCTGCCGCCACCGAGTACCAGGATGTCGAATTCTTGCGCAGTTGCCTGATCGGCCACTAAAACGCTCCCTCGCGTGAACGATGACGCGTTCTGCGCGCATCATCTGGTCTTGGAACTTGCACTGCCGTGATTATGTCAGCAGGGCAACTCTCTTGCATTTGTGACTACCGTGGTTCACCTTAGCGAACCACCTATCCATGCTCCACCTTGGCGCTGCGTTTGTGGAGCGCTTGTGTCCAGTGTCACGCGGCCCTGTGGCACAGCAATCACTGCACCGCAGGGCCGCGCGGCACGGGGCCTGGAGCCCGTGACCCAGGCAGTTTGCTCAGGCCGCGGCCAGGATGTCCTCCACGTAGGCAACCAGGGTACGGACAGTGCATCCGGTGCCCTGCTTGTGGGTGTAGCCGTAGGGGCTGCCGTTATTAAAGGACGGCCCCGCAATATCGATGTGCGCCCAGGGGATCTGTTCGCCCGCTTTGTCCTTACCCACGAATTCGCGAAGGAACACAGCAGCGGTCATCATGCCGCCGTGGCGTTCGCCAATGTTGGCCAGGTCCGCCACCTGGGAATCCAGGCTGGGGCGCAGCTCCTCCGGCAGGGGCATGGGCCAGACCAGTTCGCCGGCACGGTCGGCCGCCGCCTTGAGGGCGCCCGTGACGCTTTCCGAGCCCATGACACCGGCAGTGCGGTTGCCGAGGGCGATGAGCTGCGCGCCGGTCAGCGTGGCCACGTCGATGATGGCGTCCGGGTATTCGCGGCTGGCTGCAACGATGCCGTCCGCCATGACCAGGCGGCCTTCGGCGTCGGTGTTGAGGACTTCAACCGTCTTGCCGCCGAACATGGTCAGCACATCGGCCGGGCGCGACGCGCCGCCGCCCGGCATGTTCTCCGCGATGCACAGCCAGGCGGTCGCCTTCACGGGCAGGCCCAGGCCGGCAAGGGCCAAAACAGTATTAAGTACGACGGCGGCGCCCGCCATGTCGCTCTTCATGTCGCCCATGTTCAGGGCCGGCTTGAGGGAGATGCCGCCGGTGTCGAACGTGATCCCCTTGCCGACCAGCGCAACCTTGGCGGTGGCCTTGGCGGGGGAGTACTCCACCTTAACCAGCCGCGGCTGGCGGGTGGAGCCCTTGCCCACGCCCATGATGCCGCCGAAGCCTTCCTTTTCAAGCCGCTTCTCGTCCCAGACGGTGACCTTGACGGGGAGGCCCTTGGCAAGGTCCTTGGCGGCCTCGGCGAAGGACTCCGGGTAAAGGTGGCTCGGCGGCGTGTTGACCAGTGAGCGGGTCGCGTTGACGGCCTTGGCCACCAGTCCTGCCCGCTTCAGTGCGGCGCCCAGGTCCGTGCTGCCTGCCAGTTCCGTGAAGATGACGGCATTGCGGACGGGCTCCTTGAGCCCGTCCGTGGAAGACCGGAACTCGGTGAAGGCGTAGGCGCCCAGCGCGGCACCCTCGGCGACGGCCGAGACATCCTGCACCGTCGCCGTCGGGAACGCCAGGGTTACGGTGGCGAGGCCGGCCAGCTGCCGGACCGCGGATCCCGCTGCCCGGCGGAGTGCCTCACCGGTGAGCGGTGTGCCTTCCGGCACCTTTCCCACTCCGGCGAGGACCAGGATGCCGGCGCCGGTTTCGGGCAGTCCCGGGAGGCGGACCAGCTGGTCCGCCGCGCCGGTAACTCCGAGTGCCTTGAGGGAGTCAGCCAGGGCCTCCGCGGACTTCGCCGTCAGCGGGTTGTCCAGCAGGACGGGCCCGTCGCTTCCCTGCCCTACCCCGATCACCACGGCATCGCTGGGGTTCCTCTTAAGGTCCCGCGAGACGGTACTAAGGTTGACTTCAGTATTCTTGACCACAGGGATGAGTCCTCAATTCTCGAAACGATCGGGCAGGGATGCATGTTGGGCGCTCTGCCATGGTGGCCCGGATCCGGCCGTTCTGGACGGTGCCCGGGTGGTTGCAAGCCCGCCTGGCAGGCCAGTTCCGATCGTAGCCGTTCCCCTGCGGAGCGACAGAATTTCCTGAGATGTGCGCCACACCGCGGCCCGGAATGCCGGGTGCCCCTGCGGCGTTATGAATGATGTCCACCCGTACCCCTGAAAGGAACACGCCGTGCTTGAACGGATTTCCGGCTCCCTGCTGGACCCCGACGCGCTCTATGCCAGCAACATCGAGCTGTTCCACAGCCCGGAGCTGCAGGGGCTGAACCTGGTCATGGGTTTCACCGGGTTCGCCGACGCCGGCCATGTGGTGAAGCAGATCAACGCCGAACTGCTGGACACCCTCGACGCCCAGCCCGTGGCGGTCTTCGATGCGGACCAGTTGATTGACTACAGGTCCCGCCGGCCGCACCTGAGTTTCGTGGAAGACCACATCCAGGACTACCAGGAGCCCCGGCTGGCCCTCTACCGGCTGGTGGACGGGCTGGGGAAGCCATTCCTCCTCCTGGCCGGCTTCGAACCTGACCTGCAATGGGAACGGTTTGCCCGTGCCGTGGTGAATATCGTGGAAAAGCTGGACGTCAACCTGGTCACATGGATCCACTCCATCCCCATGCCCGTGCCGCACACCCGGCCCGTGGGCGTGACGGTACACGGGAACCGGCCTGAGCTGATCGAGGGCATCTCCGTGTGGAAGCCCACCGTTGAAGTTCCCGCCGCTGTTGGCCACATCCTGGAGCTGCGCCTCGTGGAGGCGGGCCGCAATGTTGCCGGCTACGTCATCCACGTCCCGCACTACCTCGCCGAGGCCGAGTACCCCACCGCCGCCGTCGCCGGCCTGGAATACCTTGGCGCCGCAACGTCCCTGATGCTGCCCACCGACCGGCTCCGTGAGTCCGGGCGCGAGGTCAGCCGGCAGATTGCCCAGCAGATCGAGGCGTCCGAGGAGGTCCAGCAGGTGGTCTCCCGCCTCGAGACACGCTACGACGAGAAGGCCGACGGCATCGTCCGCCGGTCGCTCCTGGCCAACGAGAACGACGAGCTTCCCGACGCCGACGACCTGGGTGCCGCCGTGGAGGCCTACCTGGCCAGGGAGAACCCGGGGCAGTAGCGGGACGTCACGGCTTCCGGGCTGCGGGCGCGCGCCGGGCATAATGAACTGGTGACTGCTCCCCGCGCCTGGCTTATCTGGACAATTGGAATTTTCGGGTACCTGGTGGCCGTGGCGCAGCGGACCTCCTTCGGCGTGGTGGGGCTCGAGGCCACGGAGCGGTTCCACGCCACGGCGTCCGCCATCTCCTTCTTCACCGTCCTGCAGCTGCTGGTGTACGCCGGGCTCCAGATCCCGGTGGGCCTGCTGGTGGACAGGTTCGGCTCCCGTGCCATGATCGCAGGCGGCGCTGTCCTGATGGGACTCGGACAGGTGCAGCTGGCCTTCGCCGAAAGCATCCCCGGGGAGTCCTTGGCCGTGTCCTGGTGGGCGCCGGCGACGCCATGACCTTTATCTCGGTGATCAGGCTCATCCCGCTGTGGTTCGCCCCCGCCCGCGTCCCCCTGGTCACGCAGTTGACCGGCATGTCCGGCCAGTTGGGTCAGCTGTTCAGTGTCCTGCCCTTCGCGCTGGTCCTGCACCTGTCCGGCTGGACCCCCGCTTTCCTGATGCTGGCAGGAATGTCCGCACTCGCCGTCGTGCTGGTACTCCTGCTCCTGCAGGATGTCCCACCGGGGACCGAACGGCCGCACGCCCGGCAGGGGCTCAAGGCCACCGGCGCCTCACTGGCCCGTGCCTGGAGCCAGCCCGGAACCCGGCTGGGAATGTGGAGCCACTTCACCATCCAGTTCAGTGGCACTGTCTTTGCCATGACGTGGGGCTACCCGTTCCTGATCTCGGGCCAGGGCCTGGACGCAGCCACCGTCGCAGCGCTGATGGCCCTGTACGTTGCCGCAGCCATGGCAGTGGGCCCGTTCATCGGGCGCTTCGTTTCGCGCCATCCACTGCGCCGTTCCACCATGGTGCTGCTGATCGCCGGCGCCACCGCCACGGCATGGGCCGCGGTGCTGCTGCTGCCCGGGCGCGCTCCGCTGTGGCTGCTGGCAGGCCTGGTGGTGGTGCTCGCAATCGGCGGCCCCGGTTCCATGATCGGCTTCGACTTCGCGCGGACCTTCAACCCCGCGCACCGGATTGGCACTGCCACCGGCATTGTCAACGTTGGTGGCTTCATCGCTGCCCTGGTCTCCATCTTCCTGATTGGCCTTGTGCTCGACGTCCTGAACGCCACCGGCTTTTCACAGGGGGTGCTCTACGGCCTGGCACCCTTCCGGCTGGCTTTGAGCGTCCAGTTCCTGCTCCTGGGCATCGGTGCCGCAGCCATCCTGGCCTCCCGCCGGAAGGTCCGCCGGCAAATGGCCGCCCAGGGCATCGTGGTTCCGCCACTGCGCAGCGCCATCGCCCGGCAGCGCCGTGAAAGCCTGGCCCGCCGCCGCCAGCCGACGCCCACGGACGACTGAGCCACTCCCGTTCGCGGGTTCCCCGCACTCTTCCTCCACGGTCCCGGTTACCCACATAGCCGGACTGGCCACTGCCCGCGCCCCCGCCGGCGGCGAATGCTGGAGCTATGACAGGTTCAGAACGATTAATAGTGCGCGGCCCGGAAGACATCCTTGGCTTCATTCCGCATTCGCTCGGGTACTGGCCAGCTGCCAGCCTGGTGGCCATGACGCTGCACGGCACCACGCTCGGAGCCACACTCCGGCTTGACCTTCCGGGCCCGGCGAACCAGGCCGACCCCGCCGCGTTTGGCCGTGCCGTCCGGCGCTACCTTGAATCAGACCAGGACGCTGACGGCTCTTTGCTGGCTGTCTTCACCAGCGACGCCGGAATGGGACCGCCATCCGCCTACGACCTCCTGGTCGACACGGTGCGACGTGCCCTGGACCAGGCCGGGATGCCTGTCCGCGATGCCTGGTTGGTGGGCGATGAGTACTGGCGGGACGCCCTGTGCAGCGACGCCTCCTGCTGCCCGCTTCCGGGACGTCCCGTGCAGGAGATCAGGGACAGCATGCTGAATACGGAGATGGTGTACCGGGGCAGCAGCATTGGACCCGCGCCACGAGCGGGGAGCCAGCCGGAAGCCCCGGTCCCCGCCATGCACCTGGCGGCCGTCCTTGAGGCACAGGCCGGCTGGGAGGACGAGCTCGGCGGGCAGTCCCGCAGCAGGGCACAGTTCAACGCGGTGCTTGACTTCTGGGAGTTGCTGCTGGAGCGGAGCCATGACGGGCAGTGGATTCCGGACGTTGAACGGGACGCCTTCCTGCGCGCCACGCTGCTCGTTCCCACCTGGCGCGACGCCCTGCTCGTGATGGCTGCGGCGGGACGGGCCGCCGCGGAGGCAGGCGCAGAACAGTTCGGCGTCCTTTCCGAGGACGGGGGCGACGTTTCCGCAGTGGCGCTGCCGTTGCTGCCTCCGCCGGGATTCGCCGGCCGGCAGCAGCGCCGGGCGGGCGGTGCCGCTTCCGGCGCTGTTCCTGCCGGCTATGGCGAGGTCCTCATGGGCCTGGCGCCGGCCGCGCCGGACTGGGCCGGACTGGACGCGCTGGACCGGATTCTGGGGCACCTGGCAGTGTTGGGCGGACACCCGGCCGCAGCAGCGCTCACGCTCCGAGGATGGGTGGCCTGGTCCCGGGGACGCGGCTCCTACGCGGCTGCCCACTTGGGCCGGGCGCTTGAGCTTGAACCGGAGTGCCGGCTTGCCGAGCTCCTGCTGGATATCGTGGGCAGGGGGACGCTTTGTGGCTGGGCCGCCCGGAAGGAGGCGGCCTGGCAAAAGTTCCCGAAGGATCCTGCTGGGGAGAAGGAGAAGCTGTGAGCCGGACCCGAGCGTCGTGAAGCCGGCCGGACATGCCCCGGCCGGGCCGGGCCCGCCGGGGCAGCCGTAACGGATGGCGGCAGGGGAGGTTGGATCCGGGCAAATCGTGAGACAATGGATGCCGAGACCCGGTTGGGTCCGTGTATCGAGTGCTTGTAAGCGTCCCCGCAAGGGAACATTACAGCCACTCCGGGAGTTGTCTTAAGTGACTCTGCCGGCCGTGGTGGTGCTTGGTTTCCACCACGGACTTGACAGGGTCATAGTGGTGTTGCCCGTATGGTGATTCCACAGACCACCGCTAGAAAGGTTTTCTGTGACCCCGTCTTCCACGAAGAAGGATTCCGCCGCCCAGGATGTCTTGTCCCCTGAGGAGAAGCAGGCCGCGACCAATGCCAAGCGGGCAGCTACGCGGGCAGCCAACAAGGCTTCGGCCGGCGAGGCTGCAGGCGACAGCAAGCGCGAGCCCAAGAAGCGTGGGCCCAAGCCCGGCGCCAAGGCCGCAGCCGAGGCTGCGGGAAAGTCCGCCGCCGGTGACGTTGACCCGGACGAGGTCGAAGACGTCGAGGAAGACCTCGACGACATCGTCCTCGAAGGTCCGGACGCAGCAGAGGACGTCGACGCCGACCCCGTCAAGGGTGCCGCCGGCAGCGGCAAGGGCTTCGTCTACTCCGATGCAGACGACGACGACGCGCCCGTGCAGCAGGTTATGTCTGCCGGCGCCACGGCCGACCCCGTCAAGGACTACCTGAAGCAGATCGGTAAGGTGGCGCTGCTCAATGCGGAGCAGGAAGTCGACCTTGCGCTGCGGATCGAGGCCGGGCTGTTCGCCGAGGAAAAGATCGCCGCGGACGACGGCTCCATGGATCCGAAGTACAAGCGTGAACTCGAATTCATCATCCACGACGGCAAGCGCGCCAAGAACCACCTGCTGGAAGCCAACCTCCGCCTGGTGGTCTCGCTGGCCAAGCGCTACACCGGCCGCGGCATGCTGTTCCTGGACCTGATCCAGGAAGGCAACCTTGGCCTGATCCGCGCCGTGGAGAAGTTCGATTACACCAAGGGCTTCAAGTTCTCCACCTACGCCACCTGGTGGATCCGCCAGGCCATCACCCGCGCCATGGCCGACCAGGCCCGCACCATCCGTATCCCGGTGCACATGGTCGAGGTCATCAACAAGCTGGCACGTGTACAGCGCCAGATGCTGCAGGACCTGGGCCGCGAACCCACGCCCGAAGAACTGGCACTGGAACTGGACATGACGCCGGAAAAGGTGGTCGAGGTCCAGAAATACGGCCGCGAGCCGATTTCGCTGCACACCCCCTGGGTGAGGACGGTGATTCCGAATTCGGCGACCTGATCGAGGACTCGGAAGCCGTTGTTCCGGCTGACGCCGTGAGCTTCACCCTCCTGCAGGAACAGCTGCACTCCGTCCTGGACACCCTTTCCGAACGCGAGGCCGGCGTGGTTGCCATGCGCTTTGGCCTGACTGACGGACAGCCGAAGACTTTAGACGAAATCGGAAAGGTCTACGGCGTCACCCGCGAGCGGATCCGCCAGATCGAGTCGAAGACCATGTCCAAGCTCCGGCACCCCTCCCGGTCGCAGGTGCTGCGGGACTACCTGGACTAACCTCTTCCGCACGACAAAACAGGGGCCGTTCGGGAACCCACTGCACGGTGGGTTCCGGAACGGCCCCTGTTTGTTTATGAGCGCCCTCCGTGCGGCTAAAGGCCTGCGGGGCCCGTTAGACGCCTGCGGGGCCTTTCCGTAGTGGAAAGGCCCCGCAGGGTTCGTTGTTACCGATGCCTCATCTAGTCGATTTCCACGGCAGCTTTCTCGTGAAGCTTTCCCGTCTCGTCGTGCCAGCCGGAGCTCAACGGCTTGAGCGTCGCCTCCACTGCACGGGCGTGGTGGCCGCAGAACAACAGCTCACCGCCGGAGGACTCGAGTACAACCCGGACATATGCCTGAGCTCCGCAACGGTCGCACCGGTCGAGTGCGTTTAGTGTGCGGTCTGCCACTGCTGTTGTCATGTCGGCCTCCTTAGTAGATCAGTACATCTATATAACCAGTATTCGTATCCGATCCATCGCAAGGATGGGGCAAGTTCGCTGTCCGCGTATCCGCAAGGTTAGGTCAAGAATTGCCCAGTTCCGCGGATCACGGAGGCTGGTGGCGCGGCGCACAAGGCGCTGCGGGTGTGGCAGACGGCTGTCGCCGCTGCCGCCGACTACCCTAGAAGGTGCGGTCCCAGCGCCGCTTCCACGTCCCTGAAGGAGTTCATCACCAGTGGCACCAAGCTCTGAGTACACCGCCCGGCACCTTTCCGTACTGGAGGGCCTCGAAGCCGTCCGCAAGCGTCCGGGCATGTACATCGGCTCAACGGACTCGCGCGGCCTCATGCACTGCCTCTGGGAGATCATCGACAACTCCGTGGATGAGGCGCTTGCCGGGTTCGGCCACGACATCCGCATCATCCTCCACGCGGACAACTCCGTGGAGATCCACGACGACGGCCGCGGCATCCCCATCGACAAGGAACCCAAGACGGGGCTCACCGGTGTCGAAGTGGTGTTCACCAAGCTGCACGCCGGCGGCAAGTTCGGCGGCGGCTCCTATACCGCCTCCGGCGGCCTGCACGGCGTTGGAGCGTCAGTGGTCAACGCCCTCTCGTCGCGCCTGGACGTCGAGGTGGACCGCGGCGGCAAGACCTACCGGATGTCCTTCCGGCGCGGCGAGCCCGGACGCTTCAAGGACACCGGGTCCCGCCCGGACCCCGCAGCGCCGTTCACTCCGTTCGTCGATGACTCGGTACTGGACATTGTGGGCAAGGCCAAGCGCGGAGTCACCGGGACCCGGATCCGCTACTGGGCGGACCGGCAGATCTTTACCCCGGATGCCAAGTTCTCCTACGAGGACCTTGCTGCCCGCGCACGCCAGACCTCCTTCCTGGTGCCCGGCCTCAAGCTCACCGTGCGGGATGAGCGCAAGCTCCCCGGAACCCCGGGGGAAGCCGGCCCGCACGAGGAGGTCTTCCACCACGACGGCGGCATCTCCGAATTCGCCGAGTTCCTGGCCGCGGACCCGGCCGTGACCGACGTGTGGCGGCTGCATGGATCCGGGAAGTTCAAGGAGACCGTCCCGGTCCTTGACGAACGGGGGCACAGCCAGCTGGCCGAGGTCGAACGTGACTGTGAAGTGGACGTTGCACTGCGCTGGGGCATCGGCTACGACAGCACCGTGCGAAGCTTCGTCAACATCATCGCCACCCCCAAGGGCGGCACGCACCAGTCAGGGTTTGAGCAGGCGCTGGTCAAGACTTTCCGGAAAGCCGTGGAAACCAATGCCCGCAAACTCAAGGCCGGCAACGACAAGATCGAAAAGGACGACATCTTCGCCGGCTTGACCGCGGTCCTGACCGTACGGCTCGCCGAACCACAGTTCGAGGGCCAAACCAAGGAGATCCTGGGCACCAGCGCCGTGCGCGCCATCGTGGCCCGGGTGGTGGAGCGGGAGATCTCCGCCAAACTGTCCTCCAGCAACCGGAACGACAAGGCCCAGTCGGCCCTGCTGCTGGAAAAAATCGTCAACGAGATGAAGTCCCGCATCTCGGCCCGCGTGCACAAGGAGACCCAACGGCGCAAGAACGCGCTGGAAACGTCCTCGATGCCCACCAAGCTCGCTGACTGCCGGACGGACGACGTCGAACGTTCCGAACTGTTCATCGTGGAAGGCGACTCCGCGCTGGGCACCGCCAAGCTGGCCCGGTCCTCCGACTTCCAGGCCCTGCTGCCCATCCGCGGCAAGATCCTCAACGTGCAGAAGGCATCGGTGGGGGACATGCTCTCCAATGCCGAATGTGCAGCGCTCATCCAGGTGGTGGGCGCGGGGTCCGGCCGCAGCTTCGACATCAATGCCGCCCGGTACGGCAAGGTGATCCTCATGACTGACGCCGACGTTGACGGCGCCCACATCCGGACCCTGCTGCTGACCCTGTTCTTCCGCTACATGCGGCCCATGATCGTGGAGGGAAGGGTGTTTGCCGCGGTTCCGCCGCTGCACCGGGTGGAGGTCATCAACGCCGGCCAGAAGGCCAACGAGATGATCTACACCTACTCCGAGGCCGAACTGCACGTCCTGCTGGCCCGCCTGGCCAAGGAGGGCAAGCGGTACAAGGAGCCGATCCAGCGGTACAAGGGCCTTGGGGAGATGGACGCCGAGCAGCTGGCGGAGACCACTATGGACCCGCGGCACCGCACCCTGCGCAAGGTGGGGATCGAAAACGCGCAGCAGGCAGAGGAGATCTTCGACCTGCTGATGGGCTCCGACGTCTCCCCGCGCAAGGACTTCATCATCGCCGGCGCGTCCAGCCTGGACCGGGAGCGCATCGACGCCTGACCGGGCGCAGGGTCGCCGGGCGCTGGGATGGGTTCGGCGATCCCGGGGCTTTGACAAGCCCACCCGCCGGGTTGAAGCGCGACGGCGGCGTCAGCCCAGCAGCCCCGGAACCACCAGCAGTGCCGTGGGCAGCGCCAGCAGCAGGACGGACCCGGCCAACACGGCGCTGCGGACGGCCGCAGGAAGCTGGGGCTGGGGGGTCAGGAGGCGGCTGACCCGGGAGGCCGCGGTCCTGACCGCGTCCGAGCCCGGTCCGCCCGACGCCGACTCCAGCCCGGACAGGGCCAACGAGGGCGAGGACGGGCGGATGTCGCCGGCGCCCGCGTTTCCGGTCGACCCGCTGGCAACGATGGCTATCGCCTTGATGAGGGTGGCCTTGCTCTCCGTCCGCAGTGCGACGTCGTCGGCCAGCATCTCGATCAGGGAGTTGACCGATTCCTGTGCAAGCCGGGTGGTGGGCAGCCACGGGAGGGCCTGCCGCCAGGCGGCAAAGGCCCAGAGCAGCAGGTGGTGCCGCTGGCTGAGGTGCGCGTTCTCGTGAATCAGGACGGCCCGCAGCTCGTCCGGTTCGAGGGCGGCCATTAGGCCGTCCGACAGCACGGTCACGGAGCGGGCGCCCCCGGGAGGCAGTACGCGACGGGGGAGTCGTGGCTGATCACCAGCGTCCCGGCATCCTGGGCCGATGGGGAGGCCAACAGTGCGAGCAGTTCACGGTGCCGGCGCCGCTGCCGCTGGATCTTGTAGTACGTCAGCAGCAGCGTGAACACCAGGTGGGCCGTCAGCAGGGCAGCAGTGGACAGTGCGAAGATATGCCAAAAGCCCAACGCCGTGGTGGGGGCATTGAACAGCACCATTCCCGCCAGCGCGCGAAGCCCTGCGATGAGGTTGTCACCGATTGGTTCCAGGCCATAGACCAGCATGGCGCCGATCATGGAGAGTCCACCCGCGAGCGCGATCGCCTGCCACAGCAGCATGGCCGTGAACGGCGACCTTGCCGGCCATTGGGCCCGTGACAGGAGAATTGGCACCGGCCAGGCCAGGATTATCGCCAGGACCGCCAGCAGGTATGAGGCCCAGAACATGGTGTGCTAGAGGTGGCCCAGCAGTTTACGCAGCGTCTCGGCTTCACCTTCGGAAACGGACCCGATGAAGCGGGCCAGGACGGCCTCGCGGTCCGGGGCTGATCCGAGGACCTCATGCATGAGTTCGGCGGTGTGGTCCGCGCGGCTGGACACGGCCTGGTACCGGTGCGGGCGGGTTCCGCGTTCGCGTTCCACCAGCCCCTTCTTTTCCAGGCGGGAGAGTACGGTGAGCACCGTGGTGACGGCCAGTTCCTTGCCTTCGTGGCCCGGTCCGCCCTGCGCCGCGGACGTGCGCGCCAGCTGATCCCTCAGGGTATTGGCCGTAGCCGCTTCCTGGCCCGCCCAGAGCAGGTCCATGACTGCCCGTTCCAGTTCACCAAGACTAGCCATTTCACTTTTCCTTTTGTTTCCCCGCACCGCGCATTCTAAGGCGCCCGGTGACGTCGCGCGGTTGTTCAACTACATAACCAAATCTACCCCGAAAACCGCCCGGGTTCTACATCGGGTAGAACATGTGGCGCGCCGGCCCCTGCCGCGCCATGCTAGGGGAGGGCGATTGGTTTTCGCCCGCCACTGCCAATGTTCTACACTTTGTAGAAGTTACAGTTCTACAAAGCGTAGAAAACTACATTGGCTAAACAGTAGGGACTGCCATGGACGCCTTGGAAATCGCACGCTGGCAATTCGGCATCACCACCGTCTACCACTTCATGATGGTGCCGCTGACCATTGGCCTGGGCCTGGTGGTGGCCGTCATCCAGACCGCCTGGTACCGCACCGGCAAACCCGAGTACCTGCGCATGACCAAGTTCTGGGGAAAGCTGTTCCTCATCAACTTCATCATGGGCGTGGCCACCGGAATCGTGCAGGAATTCCAGTTCGGCATGGCCTGGAGCGAGTACAGCCGGTTCGTGGGTGACGTCTTCGGAGCCCCGCTGGCCCTCGAGGCCCTCCTTGCCTTCTTCGTCGAGTCCACCTTCCTGGGACTGTGGATCTTTGGCTGGAAGCAGCTAAAGCCCGCCATCCACCTTGCCTGCCTCTGGGTGGCCGTTATTGGATCGGCCCTCTCCGCCTACTTCATCATCGTGGCCAACAGCTGGATGCAGCACCCAGTAGGGGTGGAAATGATCAACGGCCGGCCCGTCATGACCGACGCGTGGGCCGTCTTCACCAACAACACCGCGCTCGTGGCCGTCCCGCACACCCTGTTCGGCGCCCTGGCCGTGGCCGGCGGCTTCCTCCTGGGCATCGCCTGGTACCACCTGTGGCGGAGGCGGCACGACGGCGTTGACACGGTGGGTGCCGACGGCAAGGTCATCCCCGGTGAAGACGTCCGCATCCCCGGCCGTGACCGTACAGACCACAGCGTATGGATCCGGTCCTTGCGGATCGGCGCCGTGGTGGCCATGATCTCCTTCGCCGGCACCGCGGTCACCGGCGACCTGCAGGGCAAGCTGATGTTCCAGCAGCAGCCCATGAAGATGGCCGCCGCGGAGGCGGCCTGCCACGACGGCACCGGTTTCTCCGTCCTGAGCGTCGGAAACGTGGGGTCCAGGAACTGCGACGACGTCGTGGCCGTCATCGAGGTTCCGGGCATCCTGTCCTTCCTTGCCAAGGGCGACTTCACCACCGAGGTCAAGGGCGTCAACAGCCTGCTGCCCGAGTACAAGGCCAACTACGGGACCAACCTGCCGGACAACCCCATCTACGGTGAGCGGGCCGGCCAGGAAATCGAATACGTGCCCGTCATGGAAGTCACCTACTGGGGATTCCGGATGATGATCGGATTTGGCGGACTCGCCGCCCTGGCAGCATTTGTGGCGCTGTGGCTCACCCGCAAGGGGACCGTGCCGGAGTCGCACTGGATGATGCGGCTGGCAGTCTTTGGCATCCTGGCCCCCTTCGGCGCCAATGCCGCCGGCTGGATCTTCACCGAGATGGGCCGCCAGCCGTTCGTCGTGGCGCCCAACCCGGATCCCAGCGGCATCGACCAGGTGTTCATGTTTACCGCCGCCGCCGTATCGCCGGGTGTCTCCGCAGGGGAACTGATCGCCTCGCTGGTGGCCCTGACGGCCGTCTACGCAGTCCTGCTGGTGGTGGAGGTGAAGCTGCTGGTCAAGTACATCCGCGGCGGCGTGGTCTCCGCAATGCCCGAACTGGTCCACGCGCCGGTGGACGAGAACGAGGACGCCACCCCGGGACCCGGCGGCCCCGGGGACGCGAAACACGCAGACGACGTCCTGGCCTTCGCCTACTAGCCCGAAACCAAGCAGAGGAAACAAACAATGGAACTGCTTCCCACCATGTGGTTCATCGCCATCGCGGTGCTGTGGACCGGATACCTCTTCCTGGAGGGCTTCGACCTGGGCGTGGGGATGCTGATGAAGCTCTTCGCCCGCGACAATACCGAGCGCAGGGTGCTGCTGAACACCATCGGACCTGTCTGGGACGGCAATGAGGTGTGGCTGCTGACCGCCGGCGGCGCCACCTTCGCAGCCTTCCCGCTCTGGTACGCGTCGCTGTTCTCCGCGCTCTATCTCCCGCTGCTGGTCGTCCTCCTGGCACTGATCTTCCGGGCGGTGGCGTTCGAATACCGCGGCAAGGTGGACACGGACAGCTGGCGGAACCGGTGGGACTGGGCCATCGCGCTGGGTTCCTTTTTCGCCGCCTTCGGCGTGGGGGCTGCCCTGGCCCTCACTACAACCGGCCTTCCGTTGAACGCCAACGGCGACCGCGAAGGTGGGCCCATGGCCTGGTTCAGCGGATACGCCCTGCTGGGCGGTATCGCCGTGGTGGGGTTCGCGCTGCTCCACGCGCTGGCATTCCTTGCCCTCAAGACCGACGGGGAGGTGCGGCACCGCGCCCGCCAGTGGTTCGTGCGGCTCCTGCCGGTCCTGCTCCTGCCCATCGCGGCGTGGGCCCTCGCCATCCAGTTCATGGACGGCAAACCGTGGACCTGGGCCGCCGTCGTCCTGGCAGTTGCTGCCGCCGTCACTGCCTGGCTGCTGGCCCGGAAAGGCTCCGAAGGCCGGTCGTTCCTGGCCCTGGGCGCCTTCCTCGTTCTGGGGACGGCTTCCATCTTCGGGGCCGTGTTCCCGGTGGTGCTGCCCTCCACGCTGGACAGCGCGTTTGACCTCACCATCTCCAACGCCTCTTCCTCCGACTACACCCTGGGTCTGATGAGCATTGTGGCAGCCTTTGGCCTTCCCCTGGTGATCGCCTACCAGGCCTGGACCTACTGGGTCTTCCGCCGCCGCGTCAGCGCAGCCCACATCCCCGAAGCCCACAGCTTCCTCCCGGCGGTGGCCGCCAGGGCGTTCACCACCAAGGGCTGACGTGCGGCCAACCTTCCCTGCCGGCCCGGCCACCCGTTCAGCGATCTACTGGCTGGGGCTGCTGGCCGCGCTCAAGGCACTGTCACTGGTGCTGATTGGCCAGGCCGTGGCCTCCATCCTGGCCGGACTCGCCGCCGGGAACCCCGCCTGGGCAACCCAGCTCGCTGCCGGGCTCGCCGGCGTCGTCCTCCGCTCCCTGACCGTCTGGGGCCAGGCCGTCGCGGCCCGCCGCGCAGCGCTGGGGGTCAAGGAAGAACTCCGGGGAGAACTGCTGGAGCGTGCCCTGCGCACGGGCGTCCGGTCCACCGGCCCGGGTGACGGCGGCCTGGCGGTGCTGGCCACCCGCGGCCTGGACGCCCTGGACAGCTACTACACCCAGTTCCTTCCCGCGCTGGTCAACTGCGCCGCCGTGCCGCTGCTGCTGGGGGCGCGGATCCTGTTCGCAGACTGGGTGAGCGCGCTGGTCATTGTACTCACCGTGCCCCTGATCCCGCTGTTCATGGTGCTGATCGGACGGTACACCGAGGACAGTGTCCGCCAGGCCCAGGCGTCGCTGGGCCGGCTGTCCGCACACATGCTGGAACTCGCCAAGGGCCTGCCGGTCCTGGTGGGACTGGGCAGGGCCACCGCGCAGCGCAAGGCCCTGGAGGAAATCTCCGAAGAGTACCGCTCCCGCACCATGGGCACCCTGCGGACGGCGTTCCTTTCCGCCCTGGCACTGGAACTCATCGCCACCATTTCGGTCGCCGTGGTGGCGGTCTTCATCGGCGTCCGGCTGGTCCACGGCGACATGCCGCTGGAAGCCGGGCTGCTGGCGCTGCTCCTGGCACCGGACTGCTACCTTCCGCTGCGGGAACTGGGCACCGCCCACCACGCCAGCGACGACGGCAGGGTGGCACTCGCGGAAACAGCCGCCGTGACCGGCGCAGCCGAGGCAACACCCCTGCCGGCGGCCAGGGCCGGCAGGCCCGGCGCTCCACTCGAGGTCACCGGACTCACGGTAACCTACGCCGGACGGTCAGGAGCCGCCGTCGGCCCCCTCACCTTCACCGCCCCCCAGGATCGGATCACCGCCCTGGACGGACCCAGCGGTGCCGGCAAGAGCACTGTCCTGGGCGTACTGGCCGGAACCATCGGCGCCGGTGACGGGACGGGCATTACCGGATCCATCAGCGGCCTGGACCGCAGTTCCGTAGCCTGGGTGCCGCAGCATCCCGTCATGGTGGCCGGAACCGTGCTGGAGGAGGTGCTGCTGTACCTCTCGCCGGACCCCACCCATGGCCCCGACCGCTTTACCGGCGAAGAGACTGCCCGCCGCTGCCTGGAGAGGGCCGGAGCCGCCCACCTGGCAGCGAAGCACCAGGCGGAGCTGAGCCCGGGCGAGCTGCGCCGCGTGGCACTGGCCCGCGGACTGGCCAGGATCGAGGCCGGTGCCACCCTCCTGCTGCTGGACGAGCCCACGGCACACCTGGATGACGCCTCCGCACTCATTGTGGAGGAGGCCATCCGGCGGCTCCGCGGCCAGGCCACCGTGATCCTGGTGGCCCACAACCAGCGCACCCGCCGGCTCGCAGACCTGCTGGTGCCCGTCGTGCCGGCGGTCCGGGCTGCCGCAGCACCGCACCACGGCGGCGGCGCAACCGGCATCCTGCCCGGCCCCGGCGGAAGCGGCTCCACCCAACCCGGCTCCGCAGACCCCGCTTCCACCGGCAATGACAGCGCATGCGTTGACGACGCGGCGGAAGCCGGCACCAGCGGGTCCGTCAGGAGTGCCGCAAGCGTCCAGCCTGCCGCAAACGTCCAGGCTGCCCCAAGCGTTCGCGCTGCCCGAGGCGCGGCCCGCCTCCTGGCGGCCCTCCTGGCGCCGGTGCGGGGCAGGTTCGCCGCCGCTGCTGTCGTGGGCACCCTGGCGGCCGTCTTCGCCGTCGCGCTTTCCGGCCTTTCCGGCTGGCTCATCATCCGGGCCAGCGAGCAGCCGCCCATTCTCTACCTGCTGACGGCGATCGTCGGCGTCCGGTTCTTCGGCATCGGCCGGGCCGTTTTCCGCTACTGGGAGCGGCTGCTGCTGCATGATGCCGTCTTCGCCGCGCTCACCCGCCTGCGCGGCCGGCTCTGGGAATCTCTGAGCCGCAGGGCGCTGTCGCTGCGCCGGCTCCTGCAGGGCGGCAACGTGCTGGGGACGGTCATCGACGATGTGGACACGGTCCGCGACCTCCTTCCACGCGTGGTCCTGCCACCCCTCACGGCGCTCGCGGTTTCCGTCCTGGCCGTGGCTGCCACCGGCGTGCTGGTGCCGGCGGCCCTTCCCGCAGTGGCCGGCGCGGCCATCAGCGGCCTGCTGCTGGCACCCGCGGCCGCCCTGTGGGGAGACCGCAAATCCGCCAACGCCGAGCAGTCCCTGCGCTCCGGGGTCCTGCGCCGCGTGACGGCAGCCCTGGACGCCAGGGCGGAACTGCACGCAAACGGCGTGGCAGCCCGTGTGCTTGAGGCGCTGCTGGCGGAGGACCGCGACGCCACGCGCGCATCCCAGCGCTCAGCCTGGGCCGACGGGCTGGGACACGCTGTTGCCACCGCCGCCTGCGGCACCGCCGCACTGGCCGCCGCATGGCTGGCGGCTCCCGGGGTCCTTGCGGCCCAGGTTGCCCCGGCCACGGCAGCCGTGGTGGTCCTCCTGCTGCTGGCACTGGTGGAACCCTACGCAGCGATGACGACGGCGGTCCGCCAGTTCCCCGCGCTCCGTGCCGTGATGCGCCGGGTGGGGGAGTCGGGCGCCCTTGACGGCCGCCTCGACGTGTCTGCTGGGATGCAGTCCGTTCCCGGCCGCGCCGGCGGCACTCCGGGCCTTGAACTGGTGGACCTGGCCGCGGCCTGGCCCGGAGACGTCCCGGTCTTCTCCGGCGTGTTCGCGGTGGCGGGTCCCGGGCGCTGGCTGGCGGTCACCGGACCATCGGGGTCGGGAAAGTCCACCCTGCTCTCGGTGCTGCTTGGCTTCCTGCCGCCGGCCGCGGGACGGGCGCTGGTCACCGGCCGGGCGGCGTGGTGTCCGCAGGAGGCACACCTGTTCGACTCCACCATCCGCGGCAACCTCATGCTGGGCCGGCCGTCCGGGAAGGGTGCACCAACCCTGGCGGACGACGAGCTGGAGTCTGTCCTGGCCGCCGTCGGACTTGCCGGCCTGGTGGCCCGGCTGCCGGCGGGCCTGGACACCCGGATCGGTCCCGGCGGTGCCTTCCTGAGCGGCGGCGAGCGCCAGCGGCTGGCCGTGGCGAGGACCCTGCTGACCGGTGCGGAGGTGATCCTGCTGGATGAGCCCACTGCCCACCTGGACGCCGAATCGGCGGCAGCCATGCTGGCGGACCTTCGCACGGGACTCCGGGACCGCACCGTGGTGCTGGTTACCCACAATCCCGCTGACATCAAGGCCGGCGACGCCAGGCTGGATCTTTCGGCCTTCGCCGGACAACCCCGGGAATCGTTGGCCGCTTCCCACTAAGGCGGGACGGTCCCCGGCGTGCCTGCGCCTTTAGCCGCTGACGTCGTGAAGGTGGTGGACGACGTCGTGCAGGAAGTACTGGGACAACGTGAGGACGGTGAACTGCGAGCCGTTGCTGCGCAGCCCCTTGCGTCCCCAGTCGTCCTCATGGACTCCGGCGAAGGACTCGGCGGCCTGGTGTCCTTCCGCCGCCAGTTCGCGGCCCACCTCGGCCGGATCGGCGTTGGCGTAGTCCTTCTCGATGGCGGTCCGGTCCTGGTCCCAATCCTCGAAGCGGGCGTCATCCTCTGCCAGCATCAGGTTCAGCCGCTGGTCGAACAGCGCGAAAACGTCCCGCACATGGCACGCGTACTCCAGCGCGGACCAGGTGTGGTCATCGGGGCGCTGCGCCGCGTCCGGCCGGCGCAGGACGGCGAGCCACCGGGGGATCAGGCTTTCGATGCTTCCCGGTACCGTTGCCGGGGTGGCGCTGGAAGCGTCGAAATGGCATTCCGGGCAGGGGCGGGACAGGACCCAGGTCCAGTCCTTTTCATCAGGAACGATAGGCATGGGAGCAGTCTAAGCGGTGGGCCGAAAGACTCTGGGACCCGTGCAGCGCCCGGCATAGCCTTGCCGCATGAGCCCGGAAGAGCGCGGGGGTGCGGAAAGCGGTGCGGAAAGCGGCGCGGAAAGCGGTGCCGAAAGCATGGTGCGGCTGGCGGGCCTGACCAAGCGGTTCGGCCGCAACACTGCGCTCGACGGCGTGACACTCACCATTGGGCCGGGCGAGGTGTTCGGCTACCTGGGCCCCAACGGGGCAGGCAAGACCACCACCATCCGGCTCCTGATGGGGCTGCTGCGGCCCACGTCCGGTACAGCGTCGGTGCTGGGACTGGACGCCTGGCGGCAGTCCCGGGACGTCCACCGCCTGGTGGGCTACGTGCCAGGTGAGCCGGCGCTTTACGACCGCCTCACCGGCAGCCAGCACGTGGCCTACTGCGCCCACCTCCGGCACCGGGACGACGGCAAACGGGCGGCCGAGGTGGCGGCCCGGCTGGAGCTGGACCTGGGCCGGCCCGCACGCACGTTGTCCCGCGGCAACCGCCAGAAGCTCGCCGTGGTCCTGGCGGTGATGTCGCGGCCGCGGCTGCTGGTGCTGGACGAGCCGACCAGCGGAATCGACCCGCTGGTGCAGCAGGTTTTCCATTCCATCCTGCGTGAACATACTGCCGAGGGCGGCTCCGCCTTGTTTTCCTCCCACGTGCTGGGCGAGGTGGAGCGCGTGGCAGACCGCATCGGGGTGGTGCGCCAGGGACAGCTGGTGGCGGTGGAGCGGCTGCAGGACCTCGCCGCACGTTCACTGCACCGGGTCCGGGCCCGCTTCGCGGCGGAGGTGTCCGCGACGGAGTTCGCCGACGTGCCTGGCGTGCGGGACCTGCTGGTGGATGGGACCACGTTGAGCTGCAATGCGCCGCAGGCGGCCCTGGATGCGCTGCTGAAGCTGGTCAGCGCCCGGGAGGTGGTGGACTTCGAATGCTCTGAAGCGCCGCTGGAAGAGACGTTCCTGAGCTACTACGGAATGGACGGACCCGACAGCGCCAGCCTCGCCGGCGCGGGAACGGCGGCGCGCCATGCTGGCTAACGTCCTGCTGAAGACGCTCCGGGACCAGGGCAGGCTGCTGGTGGCGTGGGCCGTCTCCCTGGCACTCATCGTGGCAACGTACGCGGCAGTTTGGCCCGCGGTGAAGTCACAGCCCTCCATCAGCAGCTTCATCGAGCAGATGCCGGAGGCGTTCCGCTCGCTTTTCGCCACCTCCAGCGCCGACATGTCCACTCCCACCGGATACATCCAGGTGGAGCTGCTGTCCTTCATGGGGCCGATTGCGGTGCTGATCTATGCCATCAGTTCCGGCGCGGGCGCCATCGGCGGGGAAGAGGACCGGCACACGATGGACCTGCTGCTTTCCAACCCCGTGGGGCGGGGCCGGGTGGTGGTGGACAAGTTCCTGGCCATGGTGCTGGGCACCTTCCTGCTGGCCGCCGTGCTGGGAATATCGCTGGTGCTGGAGGGCAGCATGGTGGACCTGGTGCTTCCGGCCGGCAAGGTGGCTGCCGCCATGCTGCATTTAGCGCTGCTGGGCGTCGTTTTCGGTACCCTTGCCCTTGCCCTTTCAGCAGGGACCGGACGGACCGGCCTCAGCCGCGGTGTTCCGGCCGTGCTGGCCGTCCTCGCCTACATCGTCAACGCCCTCGCGCCGCTGGTGGATGCCTTCGACCGCATCCAGAAGGTGTCGCCGTTCTTCCAGTACGTTGCCCACGACCCCCTGCGGCAGGGCGTGGCTTGGGACAGCGTGCTGGTGTCCGCTGCCACCGTTGCCGTGCTGCTGGGGCTTGCCGTCGCCGGCTTCCGGCGCAGGGACATAGCGGGCTGAGCGCCGGACGCGCGGCATCGCCCGTGGCGCCCGGCTATTCCCCGGCTGCCGGTCCGTCCGTCCATGCCATCGCCGGGCCCACTGCTTCGACGGCCTGTGAGAGCGGGACGCCGGAGCCGTCGCGGCGGCCATGCTCCTGCGGCAGCGACCGGGCCACCCCGGCAGCGGATGAAGCCTTGGCCGGGCCGTGCCCTGCCCAGGCCAGCAGCAGCATGTCCTCACCCTTCAGGAACCGGTGCGACCGGACTCCGGCGGTGGCACGGCCCTTGGCCGGATACTCGGAGAAGGCTGTGACCTTGGCGGTGCCAGGGGCCGTGCCCGGCAGGGCGCCGTTGGTCCCGGCGATGGTGACCACGACGGCGGCCTCGTCCTTGGGCTGGACGGCGCCGAAGAAGATCACCTGGTCACCTGCGGCGAGCTTGATGCCCGCCATCCCGCCGGCGGTACGCCCCTGCGGGCGGACGGCGGCGGCGGGGAACTTCAGCAGCTGGGCCTCCCTGGTGAGGAACACCAGTTCGGTGGCATCGTCACCGGCAGGAGCCACGCCCACCACGGTGTCCTTGTCCTTGAGGGTGATGACTTCCCAGTCTTCCCGGTTCAGCGGGTAGTCCGGCTGGACGCGTTTCACCACGCCTTGGGCGGTGCCGATGGCCAGGACCTCATCCAGGCGCACGAACGCCACCAGGGTTTCGCCCTTCACCAGCGTGAGGAAATCCTTTGCGGGGACGCCGCCCGCCAGGTTGGGCAGTCCGGCCACCGGCGCCAGGACCGGCATGTCCATGACCTGCAGCCGGAGCATGCGGCCCAGCGACGTGACGGCGGCGATTTCGCCGCGGGCCGACGTCTTAACCACTGAGGTGTACACATCATGCTTGCTCCGTGGCCCTGCCTCGGCCAGTGGCTCCTGGTTGCCGGTGCGGGCTATCTGGCCGGACGCGGTGAGGATGGCCCAGCAGGGGTCGTCCGCGATCTCCAGTGCCAGCGGCACGGCCTTGCCCTTCTTCCCGTTGGCCCCGGCAAGTTCGGCGGACGCAACGGTGGGGGACACGGCCTCGGACTCCAGCAGCACGGTGCGGCGCGGGGTGCCGTGGTCTTCGGCAATGGCACCCAGTTCGTCGGAAACCACGGTGCGCAGCCGTTCCTCCGAGCCCAGGATCGCCTCCAGCTCCGCGATCTCACGGCGAAGCTCGTCCTGCTCCTTCTCCAGCTCGATCCGGGAATACTTGGTCAGCTGCCGGAGGCGCAGTTCCAGGATGTAGTTGGCCTGGATTTCGGTGAGGTCGTAGATGGACATCAGCCGCTCGCGGGCCGCGGCGGCCTCGTCCGAGGACCGGATGATCTGGATGACCTCGTCAATGTCCACGATGGCGATGAGGAGGCCCTCCACCAGGTGCAGGCGGTCCTTCTTCTTCCCGAGCCGGAAGGCGGTCCGGCGCCGGACGACGTTGATGCGGTGGTCGACGTAGACACGCAATAGGTCCACCAGGCCCAGCGTCTGCGGCTGGCCGTCCACCAGGGTGACGTTGTTGATGCCGAAGGAGTCCTCCATCGGCGTGTAGCGGTACAGCTGCTGCAGCACCGCGTTCGGGTTGAAGCCGTTCTTGAGCTCGATGACCAGCCGCAGGCCGTGCTTGCGGTCCGTCAGGTCCACGATGTCGCTGATGCCGGTCAGCTTCTTGGCGTTGACGGCATCCTTGATCTTCTCGATCACCTTTTCCGGGCCCACCATGTACGGCAGTTCGGTGACCACCAGGCCGGTGCGGCGCGCGGAGAGCTGTTCCACCTCCACCTTGGCCCGGGTCTTGAACGAGCCGCGGCCGGTGGCATAGGCGTCACGGATGCCGTCCAGGCCGACGATCCGGCCGCCGCTGGGCAGGTCCGGGCCCGGGACGAACCGCATGAGGTCATCCAGGGTTGCGTCAGGGTGCGCGATGAGGTGCCGGGCGGCGGAGATGACCTCGACCAGGTTGTGCGGGGCCATGTTGGTGGCCATGCCGACGGCGATGCCGGTGGCGCCGTTGACCAGCAGGTTGGGGAAGGCGGCGGGAAGGACGTCCGGCTGGGTCAGCTGGTTGTCATAGTTGGGGACGAAGTCCACCACGTCTTCGTCGAGGTGGTTGGTGAGGGTGAGGGCGGCCGCAGCCAGCCGGGCTTCCGTATAGCGGGGTGCTGCCGGGCCGTCGTCGAGCGATCCGAAGTTGCCGTGCCCGTCGATCAGCGGCAGTCGCAGCGAGAAATCCTGCGCCATGCGCACCATGGCGTCGTAGATGGCGGCGTCGCCGTGGGGGTGCAGCTTTCCCATGACTTCGCCCACCACGCGGGCGCTCTTGACGTGGCCCCGGTCCGGGCGCAGCCCCATGTCGCTCATCATGTACAGGATGCGGCGCTGTACCGGCTTCAGCCCGTCGCGGGCATCCGGGAGGGCCCGGGAGTAGATCACCGAGTACGCGTACTCCAGGAAGGAGCCCTGCATTTCGGACGTGACATCGATATCGACGATGTTTTCCGTGTAGTCGCTCTCCACGATGGGCTTGGAACTTTGGCGGCGGGCCATGGGGTTTGGTGAATCCTTCTGGGGTTACTGTGCAGCCTTGGGGGTGTGCTGCGTTAGTTTTTGGCTAGGCTAAGCCTATGGTGGATCAGCCCGGGGACGGCGAATATCCGGAACATTGGGAAGCCGATGTCGTCCTGCGTGACGGCGGGACAGCGCATCTCCGGCCCATCCATCCGTCGGACGCGGACGCCGTGCAGGCCTTCCACACCGGACAGTCGCAGAATTCAATCTACATGCGCTTCTTTGCGTTCAAGGCCAGGTTGTCGGCCAAGGAGCTCAAGCGCTTCACCGAAGTGGACTACAAGGACCGGGTGGCGTTCGTCATCACCATCCGCGGCGAAATCGTCGGCATCGGCCGCTACGACCGGCTTGCCGATCCCACGGAGGCCGAAGTTGCTTTCAACATCTCCGACGCCCACCAGGGCCGGGGAATCGGCTCCATCCTGCTGGAGCACCTTGCCGCCGCCGCGCATGAAAACGGGATCCGGAAGTTCACCGCCGAGGTGCTGCCGGCAAACCGCAAGATGCTGATGGTCTTCTCCGACGCCGGCTACGACGTCAAGCGCCATTTCGACGACGGCGTCGTCAGCCTCGAGTTCAACATCGACCCCACCGAAAAATCGCGCGCCGTCATGGAATCCCGCGAGCACCGCGCCGAGGCGAGGAGCGTCCGGGACCTGCTGGCGCCGTCGTCCGTTGCCGTCATCGGTGCCAGCCGCAAATGGGGCACCGTGGGGTACCAACTGCTGGAGCACATCATCGAGGGCGGCTTCCACGGGTCCGTGTACGCCATCAACCCGGAGGCGCTGGAACTGGCCGGGATGATGTCCTACGGCAAGCTCTCCGAAGTCCCCGAGCCCGTCCAGCTGGCAATCATCGCCGTTCCCTACGAGGAAGTGGCCGGCGTCGTGGCGGAGTGCGCGGCAGCGGGCGTCAAGGGCGTTGTGATCGCCTCGGCAGGTTTTGCCGACGACGGCGAGCGGGGCCTGCTGCGGCAGCGCGCCCTGGTGCGCCAGGCCCGGGCCAGCGGGATGCGGGTGATCGGCCCGGCGTCGCTGGGCATCGCCAACACTCACCCGGACGTGTCGCTGAACGCGTCGATGGCGCCCACCATGCCGCTGCGCGGCGGCCTGGGCCTGTTCAGCCAGTCGGCCGCCATCGGCGTCTCGCTCTACGCCGCCTCGGCCCGGCGCCGGCTGGGACTGTCCAGCCTGCTCTCGGCAGGCAACAGGGCGGATGTCTCCGGCAACGACATGATGCAGTACTGGGAAGACGATGCCGACACCTCCGCCGTAGGCCTCTACCTGGAGTCAATCGGCAACCCGCGCAAGTTCTCCCGGATCGCACGGCGCCTGGCCCGCACCAAGCCGGTCATCGTGGCCAAGTCGGACACCATGGGGCTCCGTCTGCCGCCCGGACATGCCGTCCGGACCACCCAGGCGCCGGCCGGGGCGCTGGATGCCATGCTGCGCCAGTCGGGCGTGATCCGCGTGGAAACCGTGGAACAGCTGGTGGATGTGGCGCAGGTGGTGTCCGGGCAGCCACTGCCCGCCGGAGCCGACGTCGCCATCTTCAGCAATTCCCAGGCGCTGGGCAACGTGGTGGCGGACAGTGCCGCCGCGCACGGGCTGGGCGTTGCCCGGGTGGTTTCGGGACTGGACCTTGATGCCGGCCAGTCGGTGGCCCTGCCCGCACTGCGGACCGCCCTCCTTGACGCCCTGGCCTCCGATGCCGTGCACGCCGCCGTCGCCGCGCTGCTGCCTGCCCGCGGGCTGACTGCCGACGCGGTGGCGCAGGTCCTGGCCGAATGTTCAGCCACTGCCGGGAAGCCGGTGGTGGCCGCCTTCACCGGCATCCTGGACCCCGCCATCAACGTGGAGGGCCTGGTGGGAGCGGAGGGCTGTACCGTCCCCTGCTTTTCCAACCCCGGGGCTGCCGTGGCCGCGCTCGCTGCCGTGGTCCGTTATGCGGAGTGGGCCGGCCGCGACCAAGGGCATTTCGTCGAACCCGCCGGCTGCGACCCCCGCAAGGCGGAGGCCGAGCTGGACGCCCTGCTCGGGGACGTCACGGGCGACCAGCTCAAGCAGCTGGACCCGGCCGCGGCTGCTTCGCTGCTGAAGCATTACGGCATCTCAGTCCTGCCCTCTGCAGGATTCACCACACCGGACGAGGCCGTGGCAGCGGCAGATGCGCTGGGCTGGCCGGTGGTGCTGAAAACCACCGACCCCGCGCTGCGGCACCGGCTTGACCTTGGCGGGGTCAGGCTTGGCATTGAGGACGCCGAATCACTGCGCCAAAACGTGGTGCAGATGCGGCGCGCGCTCGCGGCCTACGGTGATCCCGCCCTGGAAGTACAGGCGATGGCGCCGGTGGGACAGGCCTGCACCTTCCGTGCCATCGAGGATCCGTTGCTGGGCCCGGTCATTTCCTTCGGCCTCGCCGGCGACGCCGTCAACCTCCTGGACGACTGGTCACACCGGGTTCCGCCGCTCTCCGCGGCGGACGTGCACGACTTCATCCGAGCTCCGCGGGCGTCCCGGAAGCTCTTCGGCTACCAGGGCCTGCCGGCTGTCGACGTCCCTGCGCTGGAGGACCTGGCCGCCAGGCTGGCCTGGATGAAGGACAACCACCCGGAGATCGCGCTGGTGGAATTCAACCCGGTTTTGTGCGGCACCGCCGGGGCCACCATCCTCGCCGCTGATGTACGCATCGGCAACGCCGCGCAGCGCACGGACAGTGCCCGCCGCGCCATGCTGGGCTGACGCGGTTAGCAAGTGACCGGACGATCTGTGAAAATGGGGGCATGAGCTTCCAGCCTCCCGCTTCGGCGCCCGAAACGCCCGGCAATGAAAACCAGGCACTCCGCCAGCACAGCTCACACAACCACGGAACACAGGGCCAGAGCCTGGAAGACGCGCTGCAGAAGGCAGGCTTCTACCCCCGCCTGGTCTCCGACGTCGTCGACGACGCACTGGACGGCCGGGACTGCGTGGCCCACCTGGTGCACCTCGAAACCCACTTCGACCGGGCAGAGGTGCGCCGCCACATCACCGTGCTGGTCCTCACCGCGGACATGCTGGTGATCACCCACGTGGACGACCAGCAACTGGACGAGGCGGGGGAGCAGATCGTCGCCCAGATCTCCACCGAGTCCGTTCCCGTGGCCCAGATCCGGTCCGTGGTCCTGAGCTACATGTACGCCCAACCGCAGAACTACAAGCCCTCCGACCCCGTCCGGGAACTCACGTTGTCCATTGCATGGTCCGGTGGCCAGCGACTGGACATGGGTCCGGCCAGCTGCGGCGATCCGCAGTGCGAAGCTGACCACGGCTACACCGGAACCATCGCCCAGGAAGACATCGTGCTCCGCATCAGCGCGGAGGCAGACGGGCTGCAGGCAGTGCAGGACGCCAAGCTCTTCGCCAGGGCCCTGCGGGCGGTCAACACCGGTTCCGCGGCTCCCGTAACCCACGCCCAGTCCATGGGTCCGCGGACGCGGTCCGGGGTGTTCGGCAACCGGCTCAGCCGCGGGCACCAGCAGCGCTGAGATGCCGGAAGACCGCCACCGCGCCATCCAGGAAACCCCAACCATCGGCCGCACGCCCGACCTTCCAGCCCCTCCCGCCTACGGACAGCGTTCCGTGGCTGAAGTCCTCACCAGCGCCGCGGCAAGCCTCGGCGTGGTGGGCTTTACCAATACCCTTGGGCTACCGGACGCGTCCCGGGTCTGCGTTGTACTGGCTGATGGCCTGGGCAGGAACCTGCTGAAGCAAAAAGCGGCCCACACGCCCTTCCTGCGGTCCGTGATGCAGGCGGGGCAGGGCGAGGTCCCCGTGTGGCTGGATTCCGCCTTCCCTTCCACCACGGCGGCAGCGCTGTCCAGCTTTGGAACCGGACTTCCCCCGGGCCAGCACGGCATGGTGGGCTACGACGTCCTGGACCCTGACCAGGACAAGGTGGTCAATCTGCTGGGGAACTGGGATCCGGGCGTTGACCCGTCCACCTGGCAGCCTTTCCCCACGGTGTTTGAACAGATCGCCGAACAGGTGGACGTCAGCACCGTCAGCCTCTCCCAGTTCGACGGCTCGCCCATGACCCGCGCCGCGCTGCGGGGCGGCAGGTTCATCTCCGGGATAACCGCGCATGCGCGGACCGCGGCCGCGGCCGAGGCCATGGCGGCCTCCGGCCCGTCCCTCATGTACTTCTACGTCAACGAACTGGACAAGGCGGGCCACCGCCACGGCTGCCGTTCCGAGCAGTGGGAACACCAGCTGGAGGAGCTCGATTCCACCGTCAAACGGCTCAACTCCAACCTTCCCGCCGGCACCACCATTGTGCTCACCGCAGACCACGGCATGTTGGACGTCCCGGAATCCCAGCGGATTGATTTCTCCACCGACCCCGGGTTGGTGGACGGGGTGCGCCATACGGCCGGTGAACCGCGGATGGTGCACCTGTACCTGGAGGAGGCGGACCTGGAAGCCGGTGCTGGAGCAGCGGAACGGCTGCTTGCCGCCTGGAAGGCGCGGTTCGGCGACCGGGTATGGGCCTTTACGCGCCAGGAAGCCGTTGCCGGGGGACTATTTGGTGACGTCCGTCCCGCTGTTGCGGGCAGGATCGGTGACGTGATGATCGCGGCGCGTGACGCCGTCGCACTTTATGACGGCCGGCGGATGCGGCCCACCGCCATGGAAGTGGTGGGCCAGCACGGCTCGCTGACGAAGGCGGAGCGGGAGGTCCCGCTGCTCTGCTTCACCGCCGAAGGAAGGAACCGCCGGCGTGGCTGAACTCATCTTCTTCTCCGGCACCATGGACTGCGGCAAATCGACGCTGGCGCTGCAGATGGACTACAACCACCGGGCCCGCGGCCGCGGCGGCGTCCGCTTCAGCCGCAACGACCGCGCCGGAGAGTCCCGGATCTCCAGCCGCCTGGGCCTGGAGACGGACGCCGTGGAGGTGCTGGACAGCACCGACTTCTGGGAAGAAGTCATGCTTCGCCGCACCCAGGGCCAGCGTGTGGATTACCTGATCTGCGACGAGGCCCAGTTCTACTCCCCGGAGCAGGTGGAGCAGCTGGCCAAGGTGGTGGACGAAATCGACGTCGACGTCTTTGCCTTCGGCATCACGGCCGACTTCCGCACCAGGCTGTTCCCGGGTTCGCAGCGGCTCATCGAGCTTGCCGATCGGGTTCAGGTGCTGCAGGTGGAGGCGCTCTGCTGGTGCGGGCGGCGTGCAACGCACAACGCCAGGACGGTCGACGGCGTCATGGTCACCGAGGGCGCGCAGGTGGTGGTGGGTGACGTGGACATGGTGGTTGAGGCTGCCGCCGCCCCGGACGCCGGGCATGTACCCGTAGTGGGCTACGAAACGCTGTGCCGGCGCCACTTCATGCGGCGGGTGACGGCCCACGGCGCCAACCTGATGGCCCAGCAGGACCAGTTGCTGCCGTTCGACGTCGACGCCTGCCTCTGGCGCGGTTCCGGCGGACCCGGCGGGAGCCGAGGGGCTTAGCCCCACCCTCTTCGTCAAAGAAACCCCTGAAGCGGGGCTGCCCTTGAAACTGAGGTGGCCAGCTCTGTTTGTCGGACCCCCTTGCCATGATGGGTTTATGGGGAAGGCGGCGGTGGTGAGGGCGTTCGAGGAGATCCGTGCTGCCCTTGCTGTGCTTCAGGCTGAGGTGGACGGGGCGGGTCTGGAGGCGTTCGCGGATGCTGATGCGGTTTTGGATGCTGAGCCTTTCTCGGTTCCTGATCCGCTGGCCGGTCTGGCGGATGGCTGCCTGGATATTCTTGCCGGGGCCCGGGAGGTGGAGGCGCGGGTTGCGGGGGTGAAGGCGAAGGCTGCGGTGGGGTACGCGGAGGCTGCGCATGCTGTGGCGGGCCCGGGGGTGCCGGTGGTGGCGCAGGAGATGGCGGTCGCGGCGGAGATTGGGTGCGTGCTGGCGTTGGGTCCGCGGGCCGCCGGGTCGTTCCTGGCTACCTCACATGCCCTGACCAGCAGCTTGCCGCGGACTTTGGAGGCGTTGCAGTCCGGGACCCTGTCGTGGCAGCACGCGATAGTGCTGGCAGATGAGACGGCGTCCCTTGATGCGGTGGGAGCGGCGGCGTTGGAGGCGCATTTCCTGGACCCTGAAGCACAGGATGCCGCCCGGGGCTGCCCGGTTGGGGAGATGCCGGCGCACCGGTTCCGGGTCAAGGCCCGGACCTGGCGGGAACGCCACCACGCCGAATCGATCGAGAAGCGGCACGCCAGGGGTGTGGCGGAGCGGCGGGTGGAGTTCCGGCCGGACCGGGACGGGATGGCGTGGCTGGGCGCCTACCTGCCCGCGGACCAGGCCCAGGCTGGGTGGAACCGGCTCACCGCTGCCGCACGAGGCCTGCAAGGGCCGGGCGAGGACAGGACCATGCCCCAGCTGCGGGCCGACAGTTTCGCCGCAGCGATCCTCGGCAGCGGCGACACCCGGGGCGGCAGCACCAGCAGGAGCGGGACCAGCGCCGCATCGGGAACTGGCCACCGGCCGTCGCCGGTCCGCGCCGAGGTGCTGGTTACGGTTCCGGTGTTCGCGCTGATGGGTTTGACGGATGAACCGGCGATGCTGGACGGGTATGGTCCGGTGCCGGCGTCGATGGCGCGGCGACTGGTCGCGGACGGGGCGGGCTCGTTTTACCGGGTGTTGGTGGACCCGCGGGACGGGGCGCCGTTGGAGATTGGCCGGAAGAGTTACCGGGTTCCCAGGGCGATGCGGGCCTGGCTGCGGATGCGGGACGGGAAATGCCCGTTCCCGGGCTGCAGCAACACCTCCCTGGGCACGGAGGCCGACCATCTCCTCGCCTGGCACCACGGCGGCACCACCGGAATCAGCAACCTGGGACAGCCCTGCCCGAAACACCACAGGCTCCGGCACACCACCGGCTGGAGACCCACCCCGGCCACCACGAACGAACCACCCGGCTGGACCTCACCCACCGGCCGCCACTACACAAGCGAACACCAGGACTGGGAACCACCAAAGTGGCCACCAGGATTCCTGCCCGGCGAACGGAGCCTCCTCGAAGAGGCACTTCAGGAGTACCTCAGCGCTTGAGCCTTAGAAGCATGTCGCCGTACGGAGACGTTGAGGCCGTCAGTGCACGCGGCGATAGCGGATGTGCGTTGCCAGCGGCGAGTGGAGCACTTCGGCGGGTTCAAAGCCGAAGGATTCAACGCCGTCGAAAATCCGTTCCCCTGACCCGAGCAGCACCGGCGCGATGTCGAGGGTGAGTTCGTCGATTACTCCCGCGATCAGCGCCTGCCGGACGGTAGACGCCCCGCCGGCGATGTCCACGCCTTTGTCCCCGGCGGTGTCACGGGCGGCAGCGTAGGCGGCATCGAAGCCGTCGGTGATGAAATGGAAGGTCGTCCCGCCCTCCATCTGGAGGGAGTCGCGGGCATGATGCGTGAGGACGAACACTGGCGCGTGGTAGGGCGGTTCGGGTCCCCACCAACCGCTCCATTCCCCGTCCCAGTCTCCGCGGATAGGGCCGAACATGTTCCGCCCCATCACATAAGCGCCGCGCGGGCGCATAAGCCATTCGCTGGCCACCTTGTCGGCGTCGTTCGCCCGGGGGTCGCCCAGGTGCCACGCATGCAGTTCCATGCCCCGTCTACCCAAGGGGTTGTCGCGGCTTTGGTCCGGCCCGGCGACGAAACCGTCCAGGGAGATGGACATGTGGCAGGTTGTGTCCGGCACCGCAGACCTCCTGGTGATTGCGCTATGTGAAGCGGCCGTGTGGTGGGGAGCCTAGCACGCGCCCGTGCGTAACGCGGCCAATGCCATCATCGGTGCGGGGAGGGAGCTTCTAGTCGCTCCGCGTGCCAAAAACGATTTCGTCCCAGGACGGCACGCTGGACCGCTTGGGCCGTGCGGGCCGTTCCGGCGCCTCAGTCTCCGGCAGCTGTCCGGTGGAGGGGGAAGCGTCTTCCTGCTTCGCCGCCGGGCGGCGGGGATTGCTGCCCAGCAGCTCGTCCAGCCCGGCGCCGCCGGAAGTTCCGGAACCAGCCCCGGGAGTCGGACCGGCGGGCTTCTGCGGGGACGCCGCAATGGTGATTTCCCTCGTGTCGGTGCTGACGCCGTCGTGAAGCCGCAGCGCATCATCGTGGCTGTCACGGTGCGGCGGAAGGATGCTGAGCCTCGACAGCATTGAAGGCCTGGTGTCCCTGCGCCTGATGAAGGAGTCGCCCTGGGCTGCCGGCGCATCCCGCTGGTCATCCTGCGGTTCCGTCTCCCCGGCCTCCGGTTCAGCCGCCACTTCGGAAGGGCGCGGGTGGGCAGCGGGCACGCCATGGGTCAGCAGCAGCGCCAGTGCGTCGTCGGAATCCTCATCTACGCCCAGGCGCTGGCCGCGGCGGGAGCGGAGCATGTCAAGGAGGCCGTCGGATTCCTTGCCGGAATCCTGCACGGGCACTCCCTGGCCGGCCGGCGACGTCCTGGACGCATCCGCGTCCGTCTCGAAATCAAAGGGGCGGTCGGAAACCGCGGTGAGGCGGCGGGCAGGAACGGGCCCGTCCAGCGGTTCAAGTTCGCTCAGCTGCTGCGCCCAGCGGTTGGTGTTCTGCAGGGACTTCCGTGCCGGGCTGAAGGTCCACAGTGCAGGAGGTTCTTCGCCGATTCCCGAGGTACCCCCGGGCTTGGCTTCGAAGCTTGCTGAGACAGTCCAGGTACCGTCCTGGCGCCGCCAGGAGTCCCACTCCACGGTTGAGGGGTCGATGCCGTGGGCGGACAGGCGGTGGGCCACCATGTCCTCCAGCGTTGCCGGGTTGTCGCCGAAGGCGGACCGGTAGACGTCGTGGCCGGGGGAAGGCGCCGCGACTTCAACTTTCCGCGCCTGCTGGGCAACATATTCGCGCTCCGCCAAGACAGGGCCCTCGTAACGCTCCACCTTGGCCAGCGGCATCCCGGACAGCTCGGCGACGTCCGCAGCCGTGGCACCGGCACGGATCCGTGCCTGGATGTCCCGGGGGGACATGGGAACGGCCGGCCTCTCCGTCCGCGGCCTGGCCGTGGACCGGCTGGCCGTCCTGAGGGCCTCATCGATCGGCAGCTGGAACATCTCGCCGCCGGGCCCGCTTAACAGGAGATGCGTCCCGTCGTCGTGCACGCCTACAAGCCGTAGATCCTGCATACAAATCCTCCACCCTGGCATTACTATCAATCGAAACTCTGCCACCCGGCGGCGGGGAATTGGCTCAAGGAGCAGGGCGCGCCGTCATTTTCCGCTGGAAGCAGGCCCGAAAGGTGCGTGCGGGCGCAAGGACCGGCGGCCCCGGCGGCGTCAGTGCCGCGTAAGGGCTGCCGTCAGCTGGTCCGGATGGCGGGTCGAGGCGAGCCAGTAGGGGGTCCGGTCGGCGGGGTCCGTGATCTCGATTTTTACGACGGGATCGATCCAGCCGCGGATGCACAGGTAGGCGAGCCCGTTGAGCCGGGTGCCCCGTTCCGCGGTCGCCTCCCCGGCCTTGAACTGCTGCACAGCGCCGACGAAACGGCGTTCGATGGTGGCCCTTCCAACGGTGAGGGTGTCAGCCGTGACCGAAATGACGGGGGTGGAAACAACCAGGAGGACCGCGATGATGGCGAAAAGCACCAATGCCGCGGTGTAGCCTGCCGCCATGCTGATGGGGGCGAAAACCAGGATGCCCGCTGCGGAGACGCCGGCCGCGATGATCCAGATCCAGGCGTTGGGCCACAGCTTCTCCCTGTAGACAACAGGTGTCCCGGCAGAGGGTGTGCTGGGAACGGACGCAGGCGAGCTTGAATCGGGCATAGCCCAAGCTTTCCACCTTTGGCCGGCTATTTCACCTTGGGACAGGCTCTGCGGCCCGCCCTCCCCGGGAGTCTCCCTAGGAGTGATTTGGGGGCGCGGGTTAGAGTGAGTGACTGTGACTGATCATCCCGCCACGGTAGACCTTGTCCCGGACGCAGCCTTGCCCGCCACCGCCGCTCCCACCCTGCAGGTCCAGTTGAAGATGCTGGATCCTGAGCTGGAAGCACCGTCCTACGCACATCCGGGCGACGCCGGCGCAGACCTCCGCGCCCGCGAGGACGTGGTCCTGATGCCCGGTGAGCGCAAATTGGTTCCCACCGGCGTGGCCATTGCCCTTCCTTATGGGTTCGTGGCGCTGATCCACCCCCGCTCCGGCCTGGCCACCAAGCATGGCCTGACGATCGTGAATGCCCCCGGCACCGTTGACGCGGGCTACCGGGGCGAGATTTCGGTAACACTGCTGAACACCGATTCGTCCCAGCCCATTGAGCTCCGGCGCGGCGATAGAATTGCCCAAATGGTTATCCAGCGGGTGGAGCACGCCCAATTCATTCCTGTCAGCGAACTGAGCGGATCCGTGCGGGGCACCGGAGGCTTCGGTTCCACCGGCGGGTTCAGCGTCCCCGGAGCCTGACCTTTAGGCTGCACCCGCAGCCACGCCGGCATGCACGACGGCGGAACCTCCAAAGTTTCGCCGGCAGGTTTCAGGACTGGCACTTTTCCAGAATTAAGGAGTCACCCATGGTCTTTGGGTTCGGCAGGAAAGCAAAGAGTGAAGAGCCGGCAGAGCCGGCCGACGAGCTCACGGTTGCGGACGGCGAAGAAAGCGGATCCGCCACCGCCGCCCGCCGCCAGGACGGCCCCTTCGATGAGGCCGAGATCAGCAGCCGCGACGGCTATGTGGATCTTGGTGCCTTGCTGATCACGCCCAGCGAGGGCCTTCAGCTCCGCCTCGAAGTCGAGGAGGCAACACAGCGCGTGGTGGCGGTGACGCTGGACCTGGACGGCTCCAGCCTCCAGCTGCAGGCCTTTGCAGCGCCCAAAACCGAGACCTTGTGGAATGAGATCCGCGAACAGATCGGCCAGTCGGTCGGTGCGCAGGGCGGCCAGGTTGAAGAGGTGGAAGGGGCTTTCGGTACCGAGCTGGTGGCCAAGCTGCCTGCCGGGCTCCCGGACGGGAGCCAGGGCTACCGCGTGGCCCGGTTCATCGGCGTCGATGGTCCCCGCTGGTTCCTGCGCGGCGTCCTGGGCGGACCTGCGGCGCTGGAACGCCCCGCCGCGGAACCGCTCGAAGCACTGTTCCGGCAGGTCGTAGTGGTCCGTGGCGACAGCCCCATGCCCCCGCGGGACCTCCTGCAGCTGAGGCTGCCGAAGGACGCCTCCGCCACTCCTCCGCCCGCCGCGCCCACCCTGGAGGAGCCCGAACGTGGTCCCGAAATTACCCAGATCGGCTGAGTCTCCCCACAACAACCCGGTCCATGCGTCCGGCCGGATCACCCCACTGGAGCAACTTCCTGACAAGGGACGCGTCATGTGCCAGGGGCACATTGAATCGGTGACCTTTGTTCCTGCCGACCGGACCCCGGAATTCAGTGCCATTCTGTCCGAGGATGACGCCGAACGTCCGGGCCCTGGTCCGAAGCGGGGCAGGCCGCCCCGGCTCCGTGTCGTCTGGGTGGGCCGCCGCCGCGTGCCGGGCATCGAAGCGGGCGCGCGGATCCGGGTTGAGGGGATGCTGGCCCGGGGCGAAGACATGCCCACCATATTCAATCCCCGCTACGAGATACTGTCCCGCCAGGAGAACGAATGACCGCGCAAGAGCCCGAACAGCCGTCCGGCCCTGCACATCCGGGCAGAGAACAGCAGGGCAGGCCGCAGGCTCCCGGTCCATCGCCCGTTGCCGGCCTCGCCGCCGGGTACGCCGCCAAAGCGGGACTCCACCGCACCCACGACGGGCAGGTGGACGTGCTGCGCAGCGCCGGGGGAGTGCAGGGAATTGCCGAGAGCATCGTTCCCGGCCTGGTGTTCCTGGTGGCGTTCACCATCACCCGCGAGCTCACGCTGTCACTGGTGGCCGCCCTGGCATCGGCAGCCGTGTTCACCGTTGTCCGCCTGATACAGCGGCGGCCTCTGACCCAGGCCCTGGCGGGGATTGTCGGCGTCGGCATCTCCGCCTGGCTGGCCAACACCACCGGCAAGGCCGAAGACTTCTACCTCCCCGGCTTCTTCACCAACGCCGCCTACATCCTGGCGATGGTCATCTCTATTGCCGTGAAGTGGCCCGTGGCCGGGCTCCTCTTTGGCTTCATCCGCAACGAGGGCGTGGAATGGCGTAAGGAACCTGACCGGGTCAAGGCGTACCGCCTGGGCACCTGGATCATCGTGGGCGTCCTGGCGCTCCGGCTCATTGTGCAGGTGCCCCTCTACCTGATGGGCACCGACGGCCTGGCCGCCCTCGCCACCACACGGCTCATTATGGGCGCCCCCTGTACATCCTGGGCGTCTGGGTGGCCTGGCTGGTGACCCGGCCTGCCCCGGCGGAGCCTGAAGCCGGCACAGACCAGCCCG
Source organism: Arthrobacter sp. FX8 (assembly GCF_026723805.1). NCBI lineage: Bacteria > Bacillati > Actinomycetota > Actinomycetes > Micrococcales > Micrococcaceae > Arthrobacter > Arthrobacter sp. FX8. The sequence continues at coordinate 1,096,607 of NZ_CP113505.1, forward strand.
CCTGACAGACCAGGCCGCCTGACAGACCAGCCCGCCTGACGGCCAGGCCGCCCCCTTGGCCTCTCCCCGGGCAGCGGCGGACCTAGCCGTCGAAGCCGTCGTCCTCCGGGACCGGGCCGTATCCGCTGGCGGTGGCCGGCTGGGCGCTACCGCCCGCCTGCTCTCCACCGTTGATGCCGGCGGTGTCGATGCTGCCGGGTGCGGAGGAAAGCAGCTCCCGCAGCCGGTCCTCGGCGGCGATGGTGGTGACGAAGAAGAGTTCATCGCCGCCGTCGATCACGTCGTCGCGGCTGGGGGTAATGGGTGCCTGGTCCCGCAGGATCGCCACCAGGGTGGCGTCCTCCGGCCAGTGGATGTCGCCCACGGTCATGCCGATCACGTGCGAATCATGCGGGACGGTGAATTCCACCAGCGACGCCACGCCCGTCTGAAGCGTCAGCAGCCGGACCAGGTCGCCGATCTCCACTGCCTCTTCCACCAGGGCCGTCATCAGCTGCGGGGTGTTCACGGCGACGTCGACACCCCATGAATCGTTGAACATCCAGTCGTTCTTGGGGTTGTTCACCCGGCCCACCGTCCGGCCAACCCCGAACTCGGTCTTGGCCAGCAGGGACACCACCAGGTTCACCTTGTCATCGCCCGTGGCGGAAACCACCACGTCGGCGTCTTCCACCTTCGCGCCCTGCAGCGTGGAGAGCTCGCAGGCGTCACCCACCAGCCAGTGGGCGCCCCGCAGGCCGCTGCGCCCGATCACTTCCGGTTTGAGGTCGATAAGGAGGATTTCGTGCTTGTGCGCCAGCAGTTCGCGGGCAATGGACGATCCGACGCTGCCGGCGCCGACAATAACGACTTTCACTGATACTCCTTGGCGGGGGCTTTGGCGAGGATCTGGGCGATCTGGGCGCTGCGGTCCACCTGCAGCATGGCGTGCACGGTGTCGCCATCCTGGTAGGCGGTTCCGGCGTCGGGCAGCAGGCCCTCGCCGAAGCGGGTCAGGTACGCCACGCGCACATCGGCAGCCTTCTCAATGCTGCTGATGCGGTGCCCGATCCAGCCGGCGTCGAGGTCCAGTTCGGCCAGGACCAGGCGTCCTGAGGGCTCCCGGAAGTCGCCCGCGAGGTGCTGTTCGGGAAGGATGCGGCGCAGCACCTGGTCGGCGCTCCAGCGGACGGCCGCCACGGTGGGAATGCCAAGGCGCTGGTAAATCTCGGCGCGTCCCGGGTCATAGATCCTTGCGACGACGTGCGGGACGTGGAAGGTCTCACGGGCCACCCGGGTGGCCAGGATGTTGGAGTTGTCCCCGCTGGAGACCGCGGCGAAGGCATAGGCCTCGCCCACCCCGGCCTGCTTGAGGGTGTCCCGGTCAAAGCCAATGCCCGTGACTTTCCGTCCGGTAAAGCCCTGGCGGAGCCGGCGGAAGGCGCGGTCGTCCTGGTCGATGATGGCCACGGAATGTCCGGCATCCTCCAGCGTGTGCGCCAGCGTTGCCCCCACCCGGCCACATCCCATGATCACGAAATGCGCCACCGTATCTCCTCCATATGTAAGTCAGGATCGTGCAGCTAGAACTCTACCGGCACGGCCCTGGTTAGGCCCGGCCGGGGCCCGTCATGACATCGTCCGCGATTCAGACTAGCTTTGTGGGGTGTTGACAATACTGAACGCCGTCAAACGCGTGCTGGTGGGCAGGCCGTTCCGGAACGACCGGCTGGCCCATACCCTGCTTCCCAAGAAGATCGCACTGCCGATCTTCGCCTCCGACGCCCTTTCCTCCGTAGCCTACGCGCCGGACGAGATCCTCCTGACCCTTGCCCTGGCAGGTGTGAGCGCCGTGGCGATCTCGCCCCTGGTGGGACTGGCGGTGATGGTGGTCCTGCTGACCGTTGTCGCTTCCTACCGGCAAAACGTCCACGCGTACCCGTCGGGCGGCGGCGACTACGAGATCGCCAACGTAAACCTCGGCAAGTACGCCGGGCTGACGGTAGCCTCGGCCCTCCTGGTGGACTATGTCCTGACCGTTGCCGTGTCCATGTCCTCGGCAGCGGCGTACCTCACCACTGCTGTACCGTCACTGCACGGTGAGCAGGCCGTCATCGCCACCATCGGCGTCGTCATCCTTGCCCTGGTCAACCTGCGCGGCATCAAGGAAGCGGGCAGCGTATTCGCCGTCCCCACCTACATCTTCATGGCATCGATCCTGGGCATGACCGCGGTGGGCGTGTTCCAGGCCGCAACGGGGCAGCTGGGGGAGGCGCCGTCGGCGGCCTTCACCATCGTCCCCACGGAAGGCTTCGACCAGGGCCTGGTGGGCCTGGCCGGCGCGTTCCTGCTGCTCCGGGCCTTCTCCTCCGGCGCCGCAGCGCTTACGGGCGTGGAAGCGATCAGCAACGGCGTGCCGAACTTCAGGCACCCAAAGAGCAAGAATGCGGCCACCACCCTCCTGCTCCTGGGGGTGATCGGCGCCGCGATGCTGGCCGGCATCATCTACCTGGCCAACGCCACCAAGGTCCACATCGTGCTGGATCCGGCCACGGAATTCCTGCTCGACGGGAACCCGCTGCCGGAGGGATACGTCCAGAACCCGGCCATCAGCCAGATTGCCCAGACCATCTTCGGCCCGGGCAGCATCCCGTTCTACATCGTGGTGGCGGCCACCGGCGTCATCCTGGTGTTCGCGTCCAACACGGCCTTCAACGGCTTCCCGGTCCTCGGCTCCATCCTGGCCCAGGACGGCTACCTTCCCCGCCAGCTCCGGACCAGGGGCGACAGGCTTGCGTTCAGCAACGGTGTCCTTGCCCTCGCGGCAGGCGCCCTGGTGCTCATCATTTCGTTCGACGCGGACGTCACCAAGCTCATCCAGCTCTACATCGTGGGCGTCTTCATCTCCTTCACCCTCAGCCAGCTCGGCATGATCCGGCACTGGGGGCGCGAGCTGAAGCTTGCCAAGGACAAAGCCGTCCGGCGCCGGATGATGAAGTCCCGCACCATCAACAGCATCGGCTTCGGCATGACCGGGCTGGTGCTGGTCATCGTCCTCATCACCAAGTTCGAACAGGGCGCCTGGATCGCCCTCCTGGCCATGTTCGTCCTCTTCCTGATCATGTGGAGTATCCGGGCGCATTACGACAACGTGGCCAAGGAACTCGCGGTGGATGAGGACTCCTCACCCCGGGCCCTGCCCACCAGGGTGCACGCCGTCCTGCTGGTGTCCCACGTCCGCAAACCCGTCCTGCGTGCGCTGGCCTACGCCCGTGCGTCCCGGCCCTCCCGGCTGGACGCCATAACGGTGGACATCGACGCGGAGGAAACGGCCCACACCATCGCCGACTGGGAAAAGCTCGAAATCCCGGTCCCGCTGACCGTCCTGGCCAGCCCCTACCGCGAGACGGTCACGCCCATCATGGAGTACATCAAGCAAATGCGCCTGGACTCCCCGCGGGACCTGATCGTGGTCTACATCCCGGAATACGTGGTGGGCAAGTGGTGGGAGCAGCTGGTGCATAACCAGACCGCCCTGCGCATCAAGACCCGCCTGCACTTCGAACCCGGAGTCATGGTGGCCAGTGTTCCGTGGCAGCTCAAATCATCCGAAGAAGCAAAGAACCTCCAGGACGTCCAGTGACCGCAAGAACTTCAACAGCCGCGCCGCAGGCACCGGACGCTGCCGGGCACGCAGGCGAAGAGGCGGTCCTCGCCGTCGGGCCCGTGGCCCATGGCGGGCACTGTGTTGCGCGGCATGAGGGCAGGGTCATCTTTGTCCGGCACGCCATCCCGGGAGAGAAAGTCCGGGTCCGGCTGACCGATGCAGCGGACGACGCCAAGTTTTGGCGGGCGGACGTCATCGAGGTGCTCGAGGCTTCCCCCGACCGGGTGGAGCACTTTTGGCATCCTGCGGATTCCCGCCGGGCATGGGGCCACGGTCACCCGCCTGTGGGGGGTGCGGAGTTCGGGCACATGACACTGGCCCGGCAGCGCAGCCTCAAGGCGGATGTCCTGGCCGAACAGCTCACCCGGCTGGCCGGCTTTGAGCAACTGCCCGCCGCCTGGGCGGGCAGCGTGGAGGCGGTAGGGGAAAAGTACGACGGCGGCACCGGCCTTGGGTGGCGCACACGGGCCAGCTTTTCGGTCACCCCCGGCGGCAGGCTGGGAATGCACGCTCACCGTTCCAACCAGATCATCCCGGTGCGGGAGATGCCCCTGGCCAGCGGCGCCATCAACGCGCTGCGCTTGTGGGACCTTGACCTCCAGGGCATCGAGCGGGTTGAGGTGGCCGCTCCGGCCAACGCTTCCCGGCCCCTGGTGCTCCTTGCGCCCGCGCCCGGGACAAAGGACAAACGGCTGAGGGCAATTGCTGCGGAAGTGCCGGGGGACGTTTCCGTGGCGGCCTTTGATGCGCTGACCGGTGACGTGACACAGCTCCGCGGCCGGACCTGGGTGCAGGAGTCCGCCGAGGGACACGATTTCCGCGTTACCGGAGAGGGCTTCTGGCAGATCCACCGCGACGCGCCCGGGACACTTGTGGGGGCTGTCACAGAATTCCTCCGGCATGGAGACTTCCTCCACCCCGGAGCCGTGGTGGCCGACCTCTACGCAGGAGCCGGGCTCTTCACCGCTGTCCTGGCCGACGCCGTGGGGGAGACCGGGTCCGTGCTCTCGGTCGAAGGGGCGCCCGGCGCCAGCCGCGACGCCCGGAAAAACCTGCACTCCGCGCCGCAGGTGGAAGTGGTCCAGGGCCGCGTGGAACGGGTCCTGCGCCAGAAACCGCGGAATTTCGACGCCCTGGTCCTTGACCCGCCCAGGGCCGGAGCCGGGAAAGCCGTCGTCGGCCAGCTCGTCGCCTCGCAGCCCCGTGCCATTGCCTACGTGTCCTGCGACCCGGCGTCGTTCGCCCGTGACCTGGGTTACTTCCGCCGCTCAGGGTGGGACCTCGCCGGCCTCCGGGCCTTCGACCTGTACCCCCACACCCACCACCTTGAGACCGTGGCACTGCTGGCTCCGGCTCCGTGATGCGGCCGCGGTTTTGGACTACGATGACCGTAGTAGTCCCACGTCGCGCCCGAATTCTCGGCCGGCCGTGTGCAATTTTCGGGCCCTGTAACTACTTAGGGCGTCCTAACTAGCAGGCGGTCAACCGCGCGACAAAGATGAAACTGTTGCGAGAGGAGTCCTGCGATGAGCACTGTGGACAGCTTCGGTTCAAAAGGCAAACTTAATGTAGCCGGAACCGAATACGAAATTTTCCGGTTGAACTCCGTTGAAGGTGCAGAAGCCCTTCCGTTCAGCCTCAAGGTATTGCTTGAAAACCTGCTGAGGACCGAGGACGGCGCGAACATCACTGCCGATCACGTTCGCGCTTTGGCAGGCTGGGATCCGAATGCGGAGCCCGATACAGAAATCCAGTTCACGCCGGCACGCGTGATCATGCAGGACTTCACCGGCGTTCCCTGCGTGGTTGACCTGGCGACGATGCGTGAAGCCGTCAAGGAACTGGGCGGCGACCCCAAGCGGGTCAACCCGCTGGCGCCGGCCGAGATGGTCATCGACCACTCGGTCCAGATCGATGCCTTCGGCAACTCCGGCGCGCTGGAGCGCAACATGGAGATCGAATACCAGCGCAACGGTGAGCGCTACCAGTTCCTGCGCTGGGGCCAGACCGCGTTCGACGACTTCAAGGTGGTACCCCCGGGAACCGGCATCGTGCACCAGGTCAACATTGAGTACCTGGCCCGCACCGTCATGACCCGCGAAGTGGGCGGCGTCCTGCGCGCCTACCCGGACACCTGCGTGGGCACCGACTCCCACACCACCATGGTCAACGGCCTGGGCGTGCTGGGCTGGGGCGTGGGCGGCATCGAAGCCGAGGCCGCCATGCTCGGCCAGCCCGTCTCCATGCTGATCCCGCGCGTCGTGGGCTTCAAGCTCAGCGGCAGCATCCCCGCCGGAGCCACCGCAACGGACGTAGTGCTGACCATCACCGAAATGCTGCGCCAGCACGGCGTGGTGGGCAAGTTCGTTGAGTTCTACGGTGAAGGCGTCGCAGCAGTGCCGCTGGCCAACCGCGCCACGATTGGCAACATGAGCCCCGAGTTCGGTTCCACCGCCGCCATGTTCCCCATCGACGACGTCACCCTGGACTACCTGCGCCTCACCGGCCGGTCCGATGAGAACGTCGCCCTGGTCGAGGCCTACGCGAAGGAACAGGGCCTCTGGCACGACCCCTCCCGCGACATCAAATTCTCCGAGTACCTCGAGCTGGACCTGTCGACCGTCGTTCCGTCGATCTCCGGCCCGAAGCGCCCGCAGGACCGCATCATCCTCACCGAATCCAAGGCGCAGTTCCGCGAAGACCTCCGCAACTACGTCAAGGTGGACCTCGCCGACGGCAGCCTGGACGAAGCGATCGACGAGAGCTTCCCGGCGTCAGACTCACCCTCGTTCACCGCCACGGCAACCCACCTCACCGAGGAAGCCCCGCACGCCCACGGACCGAAGTCCAACGGCCGCCCGACGAAGAAGGTGGCCGTCAAGACCGCTGACGGCCGCGAATTCGAGCTGGACCACGGTGCGGTGTCGATTGCCTCGATCACCTCCTGCACCAACACGTCCAACCCGTCCGTGATGCTGGCGGCAGCACTGCTGGCCCGCAACGCCGTCGAAAAGGGCCTCGCCGCCAAGCCGTGGGTCAAGACCTCCGTTGCCCCCGGTTCCAAGGTTGTTACCGACTACTACAACAAGTCGGGCCTGACCCCCTACCTGGAGAAGCTCGGCTTCTACATCGTGGGTTACGGCTGCGCCACCTGCATCGGCAACTCCGGCCCCCTCGACGCCGAGATCTCCGAGGCAATCCAGGCCAACGACCTCTCCGTCACCGCAGTCCTCTCCGGCAACCGCAACTTCGAAGGCCGGATCAACCCGGACGTCAAGATGAACTACCTGGCCTCCCCGCCGCTGGTCATCGCCTACGCCCTGGCTGGAACCATGGACTTCGACTTCGAGAACGACGCACTGGGCCAGGACGAAGCCGGCAACGACGTCTTCCTGAAGGACATCTGGCCCAACCCGGTCGAGGTCCAGCAGGTCATCGATTCCTCGATCGACAAGGGCATGTTTGCCCGCGGCTACGAGGGCGTCTTCGATGGCGACGACCGCTGGAAGGCCCTCGATACCCCGGCCGGCGACACCTTCGCCTGGGATGAGAAGTCCACCTACGTCCGGAAGCCCCCGTACTTCGAGGGCATGCAGGCGACGCCGGAACCGGTCAAGGACATCACCGGCGCCCGCGTGCTGCTGAAGCTCGGCGACTCCGTCACCACCGACCACATCTCCCCGGCCGGTTCGTTCAAGTCCGACACCCCCGCCGGCCAGTACCTGCTGGCCAACGGCGTGGAGCGCAAGGACTTCAACTCCTACGGCTCGCGCCGTGGCAACCACGAGGTGATGATCCGCGGTACGTTCGCGAACATCCGCATCAAGAACCAGCTCCTGGACGGTGTTGAGGGTGGCTTCACCCGCGACTTCACCCAGGCTGACGGCCCGCAGGCCTACGTCTACGACGCCGCGCAGAACTACCAGGCAGCCGGCACCCCGCTGGTGGTCCTGGCCGGCAAGGAGTACGGCTCCGGTTCGTCCCGTGACTGGGCCGCCAAGGGTACCGCCCTGCTGGGTGTCAAGGCTGTCATCGCCGAAAGCTACGAGCGCATCCACCGCTCCAACCTGATCGGCATGGGCGTCCTGCCGCTGCAGTTCCCGGCCGGCGAGAACGCTGCCAGCCTGGGCCTGACCGGCACGGAAACCTTCTCGGTGGAGGGCGTCACTGCCCTGAACGAGGGCACCACGCCCAAGACCCTGAAGGTCACCGCCACCGCCGAGGACGGCTCCTCGAAGTCGTTCGACGCCGTCCTGCGCATCGATACGCCGGGTGAAGCGGACTACTACCGCAACGGCGGCATCCTGCAGTACGTGCTGCGCCAGATCTCCGCCAACTAGCGGTACCTGCCAGCAGGCACCATCCTCCCGAAGCCCCGGCCGGTCACCGACCAGCCGGGGCTTCGGCTTTGCAGCCAAGCCAAGGCGTTAGAGTTAAACGGCACGTCTACCACCCGAAGGAGGGGTCATTGGGAATCTTGGACACCATCCGGAATCCGCAGGACCTGAACGAGTTGACCGAGGAACAGCTGGAACAGCTGGCCTCGGAGATCAGGGAATTCCTGATCACTAACGTTTCCCAGACGGGCGGCCACCTCGGACCCAACCTCGGCGTCGTGGAGCTGACGCTGGCCGTGCACCGCATTTTCGAATCGCCCCGCGACAGCATCGTCTTCGACACGGGCCACCAGTCCTACGTCCATAAGCTGCTGACCGGACGCCAGGACTTCAGCACCCTTCGCCAGGAAGGCGGACTCTCCGGCTACCCCGCGCGGGCCGAATCGGAGCACGACATCGTCGAAAGCTCCCACGCATCCTCCTCCCTGTCCTGGGCCGACGGCATCTCCCGCGCCCGCGAGCTCACGGGAGAAGGCGACAGGCACGTCGTCGCCATCGTGGGCGACGGCGCCCTCACCGGCGGGATGGCCTGGGAAGCCATCAACAACATCGCCGCGGACAAGAAGCGCCGCGTGGTCATCGTGGTCAACGACAACGGCCGCTCCTACGCACCCACCGTCGGCGGATTCGCCGACTACCTTGCCTCCCTGCGCCCCACCATCGACTCCTTCCGCGCCGCGCCGGCGTATGAGGGCGCACTGGACTGGTGGAAGAAGAAACTCCAGAACGGCGGCCCGGTGGGCCAGTTCACCTACAAGAGCCTGCATGCCATGAAGAAGGGCATCAAGGACTGGTGGGCCCCGCAGGGCATGTTCGAGGACCTGGGCATGAAATACATCGGTCCGGTGGACGGCCACAACCTCCAGGCCATGGAACACGCGCTCTCCACCGCCAGGAACTACGGCGGCCCCGTCATCGTCCACGCCATGACGGAGAAGGGCCACGGCTACGCTCCTGCCCGGGCCCATGAAGCAGACCAGTTCCACGCCGTCGGCATCATCGACCCCGAGACCGGCGAACCAACCGGCAGTGGGGGCGCCCAGTCCTGGACCTCCGTCTTCGCCGATGAGATCGCCGCCATCGCCGACGAGCGCGAGGACATTGTCGGCATCACCGGCGCCATGCTGATCCCGGTGGGCCTGCACAAATTTGCGGCCAAGCACCCCGAGCGCGTCATCGACGTCGGGATCGCCGAACAGCATGCGCTCACCGCGGCCGCCGGCATGGCCTTTGGCGGGCTGCATCCGGTGGTTGCCGTCTATGCCACTTTCCTGAACCGTGCCTTCGACCAACTGCTGATGGACGTGGCCCTGCACAAGGCAGGCGTCACCATTGTCCTGGACCGCGCGGGGGTCACCGGCCCGGACGGCGCCAGCCACCACGGCATGTGGGACATGGCCATGGTCCAGATCGTCCCCGGCCTCCACCTGGCAGCGCCCCGCGACGCCACCCGGCTCCGGGAGGAACTGCGCGAAGCGGTGGCCATCAGCGACGCCCCCAGCGTGGTCCGCTTCTCCAAGGGCTCCGTTGGTCCGGCGGTCGAGGCGCTGGAGCGGTTAAGCGACGGCGTGGACATCCTTGCCCGCCGCCCCTCCGGCTCCACCGAGAACGACGTCCTGATCGTCAGCGTCGGCGCGATGTCCGAGCTGGCCCTCGACGTTTCCAACCGGCTCGGGGCGCAGGGCATCAGCACCACCGTAGTGGATCCGCGCTGGGTCCTCCCGGTCCGCCATTCCATCATCGCGCTGGCCTCGCACCACCGGCTGGTGATCTGCATCGAAGACGGCGTCCGCGCCGGTGGCGTGGGATCGCGCATCCGGCAGGAGATGCGGGCGGCAGGCGTGGACACCGCCCTGAACGAGGTTGGCCTGCCCGTCGAGTTCCTGGAGCATGGCACCCGCAACCAGGTGCTGGAGCGCGTTGGGCTGACCGCCCAGCAGATCACTCACGACGTCGTTGCGCAGGTCCTGGGAACCAAGGTTCCGTTTGCGCGGCCCCTGCCCGGGCAGCAGCACCCCACCACCGGCAGCCTCCCGATCCTGTGAGGGACGAGGACGAGCTGAAGTATCCCGGCCCCGCCGGGGAGTCCGGACCGGTCCTGCACACCACCACCACGCGCGTTCCCAACGGTCTAAAGCCGGGACAGCTGGTGGTCTCCCGGAACCGGAAGTGGAACGGCAAGGCCCACTGGGTGGTGCCGGGCCGGTACCTGGGCGAAGACCGGCACGGGTGGTGGATCTTCCAGGGCACCAACGAGTTCTGCTCCCGCCCCGGCGCCGCTTTCTACACGCGCTCCGACGCCGTCCTGCTGGTGCCGCGCGAGGGTGACTGGGTGGCCACGTTCTACGACTCCGCGCATCCGGCGGGAGTACGGGTCTACATCGACCTGGCGGTGGGCCACGAATGGACACACATCCGGCCGGCGGTGACCGAGTTCCACGTGATCGACATGGACCTGGACGTCATCCGGACGGCTGACCGCGGCGTCTTCATCGACGACCAGGACGAGTTCGCCGAACACAGCGTCTCCATGCGCTACCCGCAGCAACTGATTGAGGACATCCAAGCCGCAGCGGACGGGCTTTACCACGCCGTGAAGGCACAGCAGGCGCCATTCGACGGCACCGACGTCGAATGGTTTACAGAAGGACGTAAATGAGCGGCATTGTCAGGGTCTACAAGCGCGACGACGAGGGCACCCTCCACTTCCGGGAGGCCTGGTTCGACGAGGAGTACTCCCAGTTCGTCATGAACTTCGGAGCCGTGGGGCACCAGAGCAAAACCGAGGAAACCGACGTCCCGGATGCTGCTGCCGCGGAGGGCCTCCTGGACGCCTTCGCAGCCCAGTGCGCGGAGGACGGCTACGCCGAGATCCCCACCGAGGAACAGTTCTGGGTGGTGGCGCAGTTCGCGCTCAAGACCAGGGAGGGCACCGACCGGGACCGCTACCTGGAGCAGAAGGCCACGGACGCCCTGATCAGCCACCTCGCCTGGCGCGGCCTGGGCACGGTGGAGCGGTCCGAATTCACTGACTACAAGCTCAACATCTTCTGCCTCTGCCCGGACGTGAACAAGGCCGTCAACGCCATCAAAGTCTGCGCCCGCGGCGAGGACCTTGACTTCACCAAGCTCAGCATCGGCGCCGCCCCCTACGGCGACCCTGACCACTTCAAGCTCAAGCACTCAGCCAAGCCCGCCAGCAACTTCACCCTCTAGGAGGCGTCCTTGACCAGTTACCGCCGCGTTGGAAAATCCGGCCTGACCGTCTCCACCGTGGGCCTTGGCTGCAACAACCTTGGCCGCGCCAATACCGCCACCGAGACGCAGGACGCCACGGACGCCGTCGTCCACGCAGCGGTGGATGCCGGCATCACCCTCTTCGACGTTGCCGACACCTATGGGCGGGAGCCCGGATTGAGCGAAACCATGCTCGGCAAGGCTCTCGGAAACAAGCGCTCCGGCGTCGTCCTGGCCACCAAGTTCGGCATGGACATGAAGGGCGGCAGCGGGCCGGACTTCGGCGCCCGCGGGTCGCGGCGCTACATCATCCAGGCGGTGGAGGCCTCGCTGCGGCGCCTCGGCACGGACTGGATCGACCTCTACCAGTTCCACACCCCGGATCCGCTGACCCCCATCGATGAGACCCTCGCGGCGCTGGACACCCTGGTCCGCAGCGGCAAGGTCCGCTACATCGGCCACTCCAACCGTTCCGGCTGGCAGATCGCCCAGGCGGAGTACGTGGCCCGCGAACTGGGCACGGCCCGCTTCATCTCCACCCAGAACCACTACAACCTCCTGGACCGCCGTGCCGAGCTCGAGGTGACGCCCGCCGCGGAGGAGTTCGGGCTCGGTGTCCTGCCGTACTTCCCGCTGGCCAACGGACTCCTCACCGGCAAGTACTCACCGGGCCATGCCCCGGAGGGGTCCCGGCTCAGCCACACCCGCACCAACATGGTGGACGACGCCGACTGGGACCAGTTGGGCCGGTTCAGCGCCTTCGCGAAGGAACGCGGGCTGACTGAAATCGAGGTGGCCTTCTCCTGGCTTGCCGCCCAGCCCTCGGTGGCCAGCGTCATCGCCGGGGCCACCAGGCCGGAGCAGGTCAGGCAGAACGCGGAAGCGGCGAACTGGGTCCCCACGCCCGAAGACCTGGCTGACCTGGACGGGATCTTCCCGGCAGTGCCCAAGGTCGCGCTCTTCTAGGCCGCCGTGCCCGCCTACCTCCTGGATGTTGACACCGGGATCGACGACGCCCTGGCCCTTGCCTACCTGGCCGCCCTCCCGGACACGGAGATCGTGGCGGTCACGGCCTCTCCCGGCAACGTGGACGCGGACCAGGTTGCCCGCAACACCCTGGCCCTGCTGGAACTGTGCGGCAGGTCCGGGGTCCAGGTGGCGGTTGGTGCCCGCCAGCCCCTGTCCATCCCGCTGCTCACCACCCCTGAGACCCACGGACCGCAAGGGATCGGGTACGCCGTGCTGCCCGAACCCGCCGGGCTGCTCTGCGACCGGGACGCCGTGGACCTCTGGATCGAACATGCCAGGGCCAGGCCAGGCGAGCTCACCGCGCTCATCACCGCACCGCTGACCAACTTCGCCCTGGCCCTGCGCAAGGAACCGGAACTGCCCAACCTACTGGCCAAGGCAGTAATCATGGGCGGCGCCTTCTACCACCAAGGCAACACCACCCCCACCGCCGAGTGGAACACGCACGTGGATCCGCACGCCGCCAAGGAGGTCTACGCCGCGTACCGGGGAAGGCCGCTGGAGAAACTCCCCATCGTCTGCTCCCTTGACACCACCGAACGCATGGAACTGCACCCGGCCCACGTCACGGCGCTGGCCCGGGCCGCGGGTGCCGGCGTTCCCGAACTGCTGCTCCCGGAACAGCCGGAAGGGCGGCGCAGCACCTCCGACAACACCCTCATCAGGCACCTTTCAGATGCCCTGCGGTTCTACTTTGAATTCCACCGGCTCTACGACCAGGGATACCTGGCCCACGTCCACGACTTCTTCGCCGCAGGAGTCGCGGCAGGCACGCTCGAGTACACGGCGCGGACCGCCACCGTGGACGTCGAAACGGATTCGCCGCTCCTGGCGGGAACCACTGTGGCCGACTTCCGCGGGCTCTGGGGCACACCCCCAAACGCCAGGATTGTCGACAGCAACAACCCGGAGCAGGCGTTCCGCGAACTCGTGTCCGCCATCGGAAGCCTGGCCCGCCGGGTTGGCTGACAGGGCAGGGGCGGACCCGTCATGACCGGGCCACCCGGCACGGGACGCTGCCGGACGATGGCCGGTAGAATGGGCCACGGACCGGCCCGGCGCAGTTGCCGCCGGCTGCTGCCGAGGTGACATAGGCAGCCACACTCCGGCCCGGCACTGCCGGGCCACTGCCTGCACCCAAAGGAACATTCCCCATGTCATCGCCCTCTTTGACGCTTCCGTCCCAGGAACGCCCGGCGGCCCGCCGCCGGCTGCTGGAGATCCTCGGCGCCCTGGCCATCGCGGCCACCTATGTCTACCTGGTGCTCAACCAGCCGGCAGACATCACCGGAGGTCCGGGCAGCGCATCGGCCCTGATCGCCCTCACCGGCTTCCTGGCAGGCGCAGTCCTGCTGATCGTCGCCGTCCTGCCCACGCTGCCCGCGTCCACCCTGGTGCTCATTCCGGTGGCCCTGGTCCTGAACATCGTGCTCGGCCAGTTCGTTGGCAGCACCCTGGTTCCCTTCTACCTCGACGCCATCGGCACGGTGTTGATCGCGGTCCTGGCCGGCCCGGCCGCCGGTGCCGCCACCGGAGCGCTCAGCAGCATCGTCTGGTCCTTCTTCAACCCCACGGTGCTTCCGTTCGCAGCCGGCGCCGCGCTCATTGGCTGCCTCGCCGGGCTGGCAGCACGCTACGGCCTCTTCCGCCGCTTCTACCTGGCTCCCGTGGCCGGTTTCGCCACCGGAATCATCGCCGGCGTGGTGTCCGCCCCGGTGGCCGCCTTCGTCTTCGGGGGCACCTCCGGCGTGGCCACGGGGGCCATCGTCAGCGCCTTCCGGGCCATGGGGGACACCCTCCTGGCCGCGATCACCAAGCAGGCACTGATCTCCGACCCTATGGACAAGGCCATCGTGTTCACAGTCGTGGCCATCCTGGTCTATGCGCTGCCCCGCAGGGCACGCCTGCAGTTCCCTTTCGTGCGACGCCACCGGGTCCTGGCCGGCAACACCCCCGTGGAGGCCGCGGCTGACGCTCCCGCACAGGGGCCCGGGCACGGTCCCGCGCAGGGCACCTCCCCGGATTCTGCACGGAAGGGCTGACCGCAACGCTGTGACGGCATCATCGGCAGGCAGGACGGCAGCGTCGGCCAGGCGGGAACGCCTTAACCCGCTGACGTCGCTGACGGCTGCCGCGGCCACGGCGGCCATTACGACGGCGGCCGGCACCTGGCCGCTGTCCCTCGCCGTGGTTGCCGCCTGCCTTGGCCTGTCCGTGGCGGGCGGCACGGCCCGGCGGGTGCTCCCGGCGGCTGCGGCAGTCCTGGTCCCGCTTGGCCTGTCGCTGCTGTGGCTGCACGGACTGTTCTTCCCGGAGGGCAGGACCGTCCTGGCAGAGTGGGGACCTGCCCGTATCACCCAGGAGGGCCTGGCCTTCGCCGGGCAGCGGTTCCTGCAGCTGGCGGCCGTGGTCCTGGCCCTCCTGCTGTTCTCCTTCAGCGTCCGCGTGCCCGACCTCGTGGCGGCCTTGTCCGCCCGCGGCGTACAGGGCCGGTTCGCCTTCGTACTGGCGTCCACCCTGACCCTGCTGCCTGCCATCGCCGCCCGGGCGCAGCGTATCCGGCAGGCCCAGGAATCACGCGGCCTGGTGGTCTCCCGCAGCCTGGTGTCCAGGTTGGGCGCGTTCCGGCTGCAGGCCGTTCCGCTGGTCCTCTCCCTGATCGATGATGCCGGCACCCGTGCTGCCGCCCTGGAAGCCCGGGGACTCAGCAACACCGGGCCGCGGACCAGCTACCGCGAGGTGCCTGATTCCGGCCGGCAGCGGACAGTACGCATCGTGCTGGTGCTCGCTGCCCTGGCGGCAGTGGTTCTCCGGGTAGTGCAGGCGGGCGCAGGTGGCTGAGCCCATGGTGTCCCGCGGCCAACGCAACGCCGGTAATGCGGGCAATGCCAGCAATGACAGTAATGCAGGCAATGCCAGTGATGCGGGCAATGCCAGTAATGCCAGTAATGCGGCCACGTCAGGCAAGCCGGTGCTGGCCGCCGGGATCCGGCACTTCACCTTCCACGACGGGCAGGTCCCGGCCCTGCAGGATGTCGCCATATCTCTTGCACCGGGCTCCTTCACGGCCATCCTGGGCGCCTCCGGAAGCGGGAAGTCCACCCTGGGCCGCCTGCTGGCCGGGTGGCTGCCTCCGGGCGGCCACGGATCGCTGGCAGGGTTCCTTGAGTTGTCCGGCACGCGCCTGGAGTTTGCCGGCGGCGCGGGGGACCCGCGGATCGATCCCGCCCAGTGGGGCCGCCACGTGGGCTTTGTCCCCCAGGACCCCGGCGCCGTGCTGTCCACCGTCCGCGCCACGGTTGCGGAGGAACTCGCGTTTGGACTGGAGAATGCCGGTACGGGGCGTGGTGACATGCAGGCGGCGGTGCAGCGCACGGCCGGGCTGCTGGGACTTCAGGGCCTGCTGGACCAGGACCCCGGGACGCTTTCCGGTGGCCAGCTCCGCCGGCTGGCCATCGGCTGCGCCATCATCGCCGGACCTCCTGTGCTGGTCATGGACGAGCCCTTCGCCTCCCTGGACGCGGCAGGGGCGGAGGATCTTGCCACCCTGGTCCTGGACCTGCTGAAGCGGGGTACCGCCGTCGTAATCCTCAGCCAGGTGGTCGACGCCCTGCTCCTGGACGCAGACACATGGGTGGTACTCGCTGGGGGCATGGTCACGGCAGCGGGGCATCCCGCCGGTATGGGAGCGGGGCATGCCAACGATGGCGGTGTCCCGCCAGTGCTGCCCCGGGCAATCAGGCGTCCTGCCGTGCCGGAGTCCGCGGTACCGCCAAGGCGGCCTGCAGCCCGGCAGGCGGGGCCGGCTGCCCTGCAGCTCCGCGGCGTCTCCTTCGCTTACCCGGACCCGCAGGTTCGCGGAAAAGAAAGCCGCAGAAGATGGGGCAGGGCGGCACCGGCGGGCGGCCTGAACACAGGCACCCCAGTGCTGCAGGACATCAGCCTGCAGGTCCACCCGGGGGAGATCGTGGCGGTCACCGGGCCCAACGGCGCCGGAAAATCGACGCTCCTGCGGCACTTCAACGGGCTGCTGCGACCCACCGCGGGAACTGTCCTGGTCAGCGGCAGCGACATCTCAAGCGACCCCGTCGGACGGACCGCTGCATCCGTGGGCCTGTTGTTCCAGCAGCCGCGCGACCAGCTGTTTGAACGGACCGTACTGCGGGAGGTCAGCTTCGGGCTGGAGCGATTGGTGGGCCGGGACATGGTTGCCGGCCGCGCCGCCGCGGCGCTTCAGGCCGTCGGGCTGGCGGAGGCCGCCGACGAGCACCCCGCCGAGCTGCCGGCATCCGCCCAGCGCCTCCTGGCGCTGGCCACCGTCCTGGCGCGCAGGCCCGCCGTCCTGGCGCTGGACGAACCTACCGTGGCACTGGACGGGGACGGGCTGGCCCTGCTGGACGCCGCCGTCGGATCGGCAGCAGCGGCGGGCGCCGGCGTCGTGCTGGTCACCCATGACCTGGGCTACGCACGGACGGCGGCGCACCGGCTCCTGACGCTCGACGGCGGCCGGCTGACCCCGGCCTGACAGGCAGCACCCACCGTCCTGGCTGCCGGCCTGGTGCCGGTTACCCTGCGGCGGGGGACGCGACGCCCGGTGCCAGGAAACGCCTGCCGTTGACCCGCTCCGCGGCCCCCACCCGGTCCAGGTACGACGTGATGCCACCCAGGAACATGGGCCAGCCCGCGCCCAGGATCATGCACAGGTCGATGTCCTCGGGTCCGGCGACGACGCCCTCGTCCAGCATGAGGCCGATTTCCTCAGCCAGGGCATCCTGGACGCGGTGCAGCACCTGCTCCGCCGTGGACGGGCTGGAGCCAAAGGACAGCAGCTCAATCGTGGACTGGGGGATGGTCCGCGAACCGTCCGGGGCGGTCTCCCACAGTGCTTTGACGTTGTTGTCGATGAGCTTCTTGAGGTTATCGGAGACCGGGAAGCGGTCGCCGAAGGCGGCGTTCAGGGACTCCTGGACATGCTGCGCAACGGGCAGGCCCACCATGGCCAGCAGCGTGAACGGCGTCATGGGCAGCCCCATGGGCCGCAACGCGGCGTCCGCCACCTCCGCCGGGGTGCCCTCGTCGAAGGCCGCCGTGACTTCCCCCATGAGCCTCAGCAGGATGCGGTTGACCACGAACGCGGCCGCATCCTTGACCAGCACGCCGTTCTTCTTCAGCGCCTTGGCCAGTTCGAAGGCGGTGGCCAGCACGGCATCGTCCGTGCGCGGGGCGCGCACGATTTCCAGCAGCGGCATCACAGCCACGGGATTGAAGAAGTGGAAGCCCACCAGCCGTTCGGGATGCTGCAGGTCCGCGGCCATTTCCGTCACGGAGAGCGAGGACGTGTTCGTGGCCAGGATGCACTCCGGCGCCACGATGCCTTCCAGCTCGACGAAGACCTGCTTCTTGATGTGCAGTTCCTCGAAGACGGCCTCGATCACGAAGTCGGCGTCAGCGAAGGCGTCCTTTGACACCGAGCCCGTCACCAGCGCCTTGGTCCGGTTGGCCGCGTCCTGGCTTAGGCGCTGCTTGGCCAGCAGCTTGTCCACCTGGGCGTGGACGTACGCAACGCCTTTGTCCACGCGCGCCTGGTCGATGTCGGTCAGGACCACGGGCACCTTCAGCTGGCGGGCAAAAAGCAGGGCCAGTTGGCCGGCCATCAGTCCGGCGCCCACCACGCCCACCTTGGTGACGGGCCGGGCCAGCTTGCGGTCAGGGGCGCCGGCCGGGCGTTTGGCACGCTTCTGCACCAGGTCGAGGAAGGCGTAGACGGTAGAGCGGAACTCATCCGTCTGCATCAGCCCGGCCAGTGTGTCGCATTCCAGCGCGGCGGACTCCGCCGCTATCATGGTGCGGTTTGCCTCGAGGATGTCCAGGACCTTGGCTGGGGCTGGGGAGGCGTTGGAGGTCTTGGCCTCGACGAAGGCCCGCCCCGCGTCCACCGCGGCGGCCCAGCGGGTTGCCGCGTCAGGGGAGGAAGGGTCGACGGCGTTGGCCCGCTCCGGGACCACCTCACCGGAGATGACACCGGCCGCCCAGGCCAGCGACTGTTCCAGGAAGTCGGCAGGCTCGAAGAGGGCGTCGGCGATGCCCATGCCGAATGCCTGCGCACCGGTGAGGGGGCGGTTGTTGCTGAGCGGGTTTTCGATCATGACCTTTACGGCATTTTCCGGGCCCACCAGGCGGGGAAGGATGTAGACGCCGCCCCAGCCGGGCACCAGGCCAAGGAAGGCTTCCGGAAGCGCCAGGGCACCCGCCCCCGTGGACACCGTGCGGTAGGTGGACTGCAGGGCGATTTCCAGGCCGCCGCCCAGCGCGGCGCCGTTGATGAAGGCGAAGCTGGGGACGCCAAGGTTTGCCAGGGTTGCATAGACGTCGTGGCCCAGCTGTGCCATCCACAGCCCGTGCTCACGCTTTTCCAGCGACTTCACGGCGGAGAGGTCCGCGCCCGCCACCAGGTAATGCGGCTTGCCGGTCACACCGACGCCCACAATCTCGCCACGGGCCGCACGGTCGCGCAGGCCCTCCAGGACGGTGCCGAGCTCCACCAGGGTGTTGGGGCCCAGGGTGGTGGGTTTGGTGTGGTCCAGGTCGTTGTCCAGGGTGACGAGGGCAAAGGTGCCCGGGCTGGGCCTGCCCGCCGTGCCTGGCAGGGCGATGTCCTGCACATAGGAGTGGGTCACGGTTTCGTTGGGGAAAAGGTCCGCCAACTTGCGGTAATCTGCGGCGCTCATGCCATGGCTCCTTCGGAAACGGCGGCGGTCTTCCCGGAGGGGGTTCCGCTGTAGTCGGGGTGGTGCGGGTTCTCCCAGATCACGGTGCCGCCCATGCCAAGGCCCACGCACATGGTGGTGATCCCGTACCGCACGGAGGGGTCCTCTTCGAACTGGCGGGCCAGCTGGATCATCAGCCGGACACCGGAGGAGGCAAGGGGGTGCCCCACGGCGATGGCGCCGCCGTACCGGTTGACCCGGGGGTCGTCGTCGGCGATGCCGTAGTGGTCAAGGAAGCTCAGGACCTGGACGGCGAACGCCTCGTTGATCTCGAACAGGCCGATGTCCCCGATGGTCAGCCCGGCGTTCTTCAGTGCTTTCTCGGTGGCCGGGACGGGGCCGATGCCCATCACCTCGGGCTCCACCCCCGCATAGGCGTAGCTCACCAGCCGCATCTTCACGGGCAGCCCCAGCTCTGCGGCGGCCTCGGAGGAGGCAAGGACAGCGGCGGTTGCGCCGTCGTTCAGCCCGGCGGCGTTTCCGGCAGTAACCCGGCCGTGGGCCCGGAACGGCGTGCGCAGGGCGGCCAGGTCGTCCATGGTGGTGCCCGGGCGCGGCGGTTCGTCCTTGCTGTGGACGGTCCAGCCCTCGCCCGGCTTCCGGGCGGCAACGGGAACCAGGTCCGGCTGGATCCTGCCGTCCCGGTAGGCGGCTGCCAGCTTGTCCTGCGAGGCCACCGCGTAGGCATCGGTGCGCTGCTTGGTGATGGCGGGGAAGCGGTCGTGCAGGTTCTCGGCCGTGTTTCCCATGTTCAGGGCTGCCGGGTCCACCAGCCGCTCGGACATGAACCGGGGGTTGGGGTCGGCGCCGGAGCCCATGGGATGGTGGCCCATGTGTTCCACTCCGCCGGCAACCACCACGTCGTAGGCGCCGAATCCGATGCCGCCGGCCGTGGTGGTGACGGCCGTCATGGCACCGGCGCACATCCGGTCGATGGCGAAGCCGGGGACCGTCCGGGGAGACCGGCCAGCAGCGCGGCGGTCCGGCCCAGGGTGAGGCCCTGGTCGCCGGTCTGGGTGGTGGCGGCAATGGCCACCTCATCAATCCGCTCCGAAGGCAGGGACGGGTTGCGGCGAAGGAGGCCGCGGATGCACTTCACGATCAGGTCGTCGGCCCGGGTTCCGGCGTAAATTCCTTTCTCGCCGGCCCTGCCGAAGGGTGTGCGGATGCCGTCCACAAAGACGACGTCGCGGACAGTGCGCGGGGATGCGCCGCTTCCGTGCTGGCTCACGTGTAACTCCTCATCGAGACGTAGCGCCGGGCGCATGCCGGAGTGCGGCACTCACCTGGCGTCGGTCACACCGATGTTACTCGTGAGTAACTTAGCCTGCAAGGGCTGACGCGAAAAGGTTATTGGCCGGCCGCCGCAGCGGCCTGTTTGGGTTCCTTGGGTGGAAGCGGCTGCGGGTCCAGGAAGGCGGCGGAGATCAGCGGAGCCGCGAGTTCCACCTGCCACGGGCGGGCGCCCAGGGTCCGCAATTCCGCGGAAATCGAGTCTTCAGTGACGTCCGCGGGCGGCCGCCAGGCCACGCGCCGGAGGTAGTCGGGCGTCAGGAGGTTCTCCAGCGGGAGGTTCAATTCCTCGGCTTTCGCCTGGAGCAGGGGCCGGGCCGTGGCCAGGCGGGCAGCGGCTTCCGGATCGCGGTCGGCCCAGACCCGCGGCGGCGGCGGGGCGTTGGTGGCCAGGTGCAGGGGTGGCAGGTCCTCCAGGTCCCGGGCGGCCGCGATGCAGCGCAGCCACCGCGGCGCTTCGCGCTGGGCAGCGCGCCCGTGGAACCCCTTGGTGGTGAGCAGCTGTGGGACGGTGGCGGGCATGGCCTTCGCCGCGGCGACGAGGGCCGAGTCGGGGAGCAGCCGGCCCGGTGCCACATCGCGTTTTTGCGCCAGCGAGTCGCGTTCCAGCCACAGTTCGCGGACTGCGGCCAGCTGGCGGCGGTCCCGGATCTGGTGCAGGCCCGAGGTCTTCCGCCACGGGTCAACGCGCGGGGGAGCGATGCCCGCTGCGAGGATTGCCGCAAATTCCTGCTGGGCGTACTCCAGTTTCCCGTCCGCCTCCAGCAGCTCGATAAGTTCCTCACGCAGTTCGGTCAGGACTTCCACGTCCAGGGCGGCATAGCGCAGCCAGGGCTCCGGCAGGGGCCGGGTGGACCAGTCGGCCGCGGAGTGTTCCTTGGCAAGCCCGAATCCCAGCAGCTGCTCGATGACGGCGGCCAGGCCTACCCGGGGCAGCCCGGCCAGGCGCGCGGCGAGTTCGGTGTCAAAGAGCTTGTCCGGCCACATCCCGAGCTCGGAAAGGCAGGGCAGGTCCTGGGTGGCGGCGTGCAGGATCCATTCGACGCCCCGCAGGGCGTCGTTGATGATGTCCAGGTTCTCGAACGGTTCGGGATCGATCAGCCAGGTTCCGGCGCCCTCGCGGCGGATCTGGACCAGGAAGGCGCGCTGTCCGTAGCGGAAACCTGATGCGCGCTCGGCGTCCACGCCGGCGGGTCCGGTGCCGGCGGCAATGGCCGCGGCACACCGCTCCAGGCCGGACGCAGTTTCGATGACCAGCGGAACGCCGTCCCGGGGGAGTCAAGGTCGATGATTTCGGGGATGGGGCTGTCAAAGCCCTCCACCGTGATGTGGGATGCGGCAGCAGCAGCCGGGACGCCGGCCGTGGTGTTTTCCGGAATGTTTGGGGTCATGATGCCCCCAGTTTACCGGGCTGCCCCATAACCGTTCTGCTGGCTTCGCCGACGGGGTGGGAGTGCGGTGACGCCGTCGGGGAGCGGCGGCAGGCCGGCGAACGTGCACACCATGTCGGACCAGGCCTCAAGGTGGGCCTGGACATCGGAGGAAGCGGGCGTCCAGGAGGCGCGGAGTTCGATGTCGATGGACCCGGGCCGCCCGGCCAGTGTCCCGAAGCTTTCGGAGAGGACGCGGGTGGCGGTGCCGCCGGCGGCCCGGTATGCCGCCTTGTGGTTTTCCAACGCCTCCACCAGCCAGGTCCACGCCACGGTTCCCAGCATCTGGTCGTTGCCCATTTCCGGTTCCAGCTCTGCACGGATGTAGGTGACAATCCGGAACTCGCCGTCCCAGACCGCCGAGCCATCCGGATCGTGCAGCAGGATGAAGCGTCCGGTAGCCAGCTCCGTTTCGTCCTCGTCCGCCGGTCCCGGGGCGGCCGTTCCGGATGCGGCGGCAAACGCCATGGCCGCAGGTCCGTGGACCGGCGTGGCCGGGGTTGCGGCGCCCGGTGCCATCACCTCTGCGCCCAGCGCGACGGCGAAGGGTGCCAGCCGCGCAGGGGCTGGGATCTCCGCGAGGCGAAGTTCCTTCCGGCAGCGGGCTTTCCTGAGGGTTCCCAAGGCGTGGAGAAAATCCGGGGGAACCTGGTCCAGTGCGTTCACCTTGGCAGATTACGGGGCGGGACGGGCCGGGGCAGGAAGGCTCGCCGTCGGGGCCGCTCACCCGGCCTGGCTGGCGCGGTATCCCCGGAGCTCATGGCGGATCGCGGCAGCAAAGGTATCGACATCCTCCTCCGTGGTGTCAAAGGAACACATCCACCGGACTTCCCCTTTCGCCTCATCCCAGTCGTAGAACCGGAAGGACTTGCGCAGACGGTCCGCCGTGCCGGGGGAAGGATGGCGAAGACTCCGTTGGATTCGGTTTCCTGGGTGGGCCGGACGCCCTCAATGGTGTCGACGGCGGCACGCAGCCGGGTGGCCATGGCGTTGGCGTGTGCGGCCGAGCGCAGCCACAGGTCGCCTTCCAGCAGGGCGATGAACTGGGCGGACATGAAACGCATCTTGGAGGCCAGCTGCATGTCCATCTTGCGCAGGTAGACCAGGCCATGCGCGGCTTCCGGGTTCAGTGCCACCACTACTTCGCCGAAGAGCAGCCCGTTCTTGGTGCCGCCGAAGGACAGGATATCGACGCCGGCGTCCCGGGTGAAGGCGCGCAGGGGCACGCCCAGGTGGGCTGCCGCGTTGGCCAGCCGCGCCCCGTCCATGTGCAGCTTCATGCCCCTGGCGTGCGCGTGGTCGGCGATGGCACGGACTTCTTCCGGCGTGTAGCAGGTGCCCAGTTCCGTGGTCTGGGTGATGGAGACGGCGAGCGGCTGGGCTCGGTGCTCGTCACCCCAGCCCCAGGCCTCCCGGTCGATCAGTTCAGGAGTCAGTTTCCCGTCCGGCGTGGGTACGTGCAGGAGTTTTAGGCCGCCGATGCGTTCCGGTGCCCCGTTCTCGTCCATGTTGATGTGGGCGGTGGAGGCGCATACCACGGCACCCCAGCGGGGGAGCAGGGACTGCAGCGACAGGACGTTGGCGCCGGTGCCGTTGAAGACGGGGAAGCATTCGATGCCTGGGCCGAAGTGGTCAACCATCAGTTCCTGCAGCCGCGCGGTGTAGTCGTCTTCGCCGTAGGAGACCTGGTGTCCGCCATTGGCTGCGGCAAGGGCCGCCAGGACTTCCGGGTGGACCCCGGAGTAGTTGTCGGAGGCAAATCCGCGCACGTTGGGATCATGCAGCCGCAGCGCCGCACGGGTTTCTGCTGTGGTGGTCATAGGGTTGCTCACGCTTTCAGTTTAGGTACTGCTACGCCAGGCAAAGCCAGACAGGCGGTCAGTCCGCCAGCCGGAGCCGGGCGCCGTTGAGTTCGGCGGACGGAGTGGTGAAAAGCCGGACGACGGCGGCAGCCAGGTCAGTTACGTCCGTTGCCCCCGGGAATTTCCGCTCGGGATGGGCGCGGCGCAGGTCATCGTCCACCAGCGCCTTGACCACCAGGATGGTGGCGGCCGCCGGGCTCCCGCTGCTCCCTGAGGCCTGGCGGAAGCCATCGGCCATGGCCATGGTCCAGGTTTCCGCGGCGGCCTTCGCCGCCACGTAGCTGGCGACCGCTGCGGCGGGCTGATCCAGGGCAGTGGATGAAACCATCGCAAACCTTCCCGACGTGGAGGCGGCGATGTCGTCGAAAAAGACGCGTGACACGTTGCGCAGCGTGGTGATGGCGCCGCGTTCCAGGAAGTCCCAGTCGTCGTCGGACTGGTCCGCGATGCCCTTGGCCCCGCGCCAGCCGCCCACCAGGTGGATCACGCCGTCCACCGCCCCCAAGGCGCCGGTGACGTCGTCGCGCAGCCGCCGGACGTCCGCCAAAACCGCCAGGTCGCACGCAAAGGGACTGACGCCGTCGCCCGCTTTCCGCGCTGCCTCCGTGATCCGGGCCTGGTCGGAGCCCGCCGTGGCCACCCGGTGCCCCGCGGCGGCAAGTGCCCGCGCCACGGCGATTCCCGACGCGCCGCTGCCGCCGGCCACCAGGACAGTGAGCGGCCGGGCGGAGGGCGCGCCCCCGGCCGGACCGGCGCTGCTCACAGCGCGGTGCGGCCGGTGATCCCGGCGGTGGACTCAATGACGGGGCGCATCTTCTTCTCCAGTGCCTCGTAGAACATGGACAGCGGGAACTCGTCGTCCAGCACCTGGTCCGTGAGTCCGCGGGGCGTCCCCGCCAACGGCAGCGCGTCCGGGCCCTTGGCCCAGACGGAGGCGGGGTTGGGCGTGACGGTGGCCGAAACCAGCTGGTAGGCCGCCAGCCAGTGGGCGGTCTTGGGACGGTCAATGGACCGCCAGTAGAGTTCGTCGATGCTGGCACCCAGGGCGATCACGGCGTCCGCCACCTCATCCCAGTCGATGGTAAGCCGGGTATCCGTCCAGTGCAGCACGTGGTGCTGGTGCAGCCAGGCAAAGAGGAGCTGGCCGCCCAGGCCATCGTAGTTGCGGACCCGGCTGCCGGTGATGGCGAAGCGGAAAATGCGGTCGAAGATGATTGCGTACTGTACGAGCTTCGCGTGCCGCCGTGCGTCGGGGTCGGCGTCGTCGTCCCTTTCGATCCGCACCGATTCGCGGAAGGCCGTGAGGTCGCAGCGCAGTTCTTCCAGCGAATACAGGAAGTAGGGCATCCGCTGCTTGATCATGAACGGATCGAACGGCAGGTCCCCGCGCATATGCGTCCGGTCGTGGATCAGGTCCCACATCACGAAGGTGGCCTCGGTGAGGTCCTGGTCCGCGAGCAGTTCCGCGGCGGCCTCCGGCAGCTCCAGGGCCGTGATCTCCGCGGCGGCCTTCAGCACGCGGCGGAACCGGGCGGCTTCACGGTCGGCAAAGATGGCGCCCCATGTGAACGTGGGGGTCTGGCTGACGGCCACAGTCTCGGGGAAGAGGACGGCCGAGTTCGTGTCGTAGCCGGGAGTGAAGTCGACGAACCGGATGGGGACGAACAGCTTGTTCGAGTAGTCCCCGGCCTCCAGTCCGGCGATGAATTCGGGCCAGATGACCTCCACCAGCACAGCCTCCACCAGCCTGTTGCTGCTGCCGTTCTGGGTGTACATCGGGAACACCACAAGGTGCTGCAGCCCGTCGCGGCGGTGCTCCTGCGGCTGGAAGGCCAGGAGCGAGGAGAGGAAGTCGGGGACAGGAAAGCCGCCGGCGGCCCATGCCTCGAAGTCTTTGCAGGCGGCGTCCAGGTAGTCGGCGTCGTGCGGAAAGGCGGGGGCCAGGGCCCGGATGGCGGCCACAATGGCATCCACGTACTGCGCTGCCTCCCCGTGGTCCGCGGGGTTGGGGACGGACCCGTCCTGGACCTGGAGCGCCTGCAGTGCGGTGGCGGCGGCCTTGAGCCGGAGCCAGTCGTGGTCCTGTGCGGAAATCCCGGTGACGGCGGTGGTCAGGGTCTCTGTCATCGTCGGCTGCCTTTCTGGTTGCTTGCTTCTCCGGTGAGCGTAACAAGCAACCAGCAGGACTTATGCCAAAACGACTCATTCGTAAGAAACGCTTAGCCTCGATGGTTTCCGGGAAGGATCGAGACTGTCCCTCCGCTGTGGGATCAGTCCCGGAACGCTGCCCTCTCCGGCTCAGCTTTCCGGCGTGCTGTCCCCGGCATCATCCCGGGCCACCAGCCGGAGTGACACCGAATTGATGCAGTAGCGCTGGTCGGTGGGCGTTCCATACCCCTCGCCCTCAAAGACGTGGCCCAGGTGCGAGTCGCACGACGCGCACCGCACCTCAATCCTTTCCATGCCCAGGGTCCTGTCGTGGATGTAGCGCACATTCCCCTCAGCCAGCGGAGCCCAGAAGGAAGGCCAGCCGCAGTGCGAGTCGAACTTTTCGTTGCTGGTGAACAGTTCGGCGCCACACGCCCGGCACTGATACACACCCTCTGTGTGGGTATCCCAGTACTCACCGGTGTAAGGGCGCTCGGTTCCGGCCTGCCGCAGCACGTGGTACTCCTCCGGCGTCAGTTCCTCCCGCCACTGTTCATCGCTCTTCCTGACGACAGTTTCCGGGATGCCGGTGTCCTGCTGAGGGGTGTCCTGTGTGGCAGGGTCATGCCGGGCAGGGTCCTGCGTGGCATTGGCCGGTGCCCCGCCAACAACGCCTGCCGACTTGTTACCGAAGATGCTGTTTCCAAAGATGCTCATAGCATTCCCAACGCTCAGGAGTCGCCGATAAATCCCGAGCCCGCGTACAGGTGGAGCACAGGGACACCGAGCTGGTCCTGCGCCTTGTTGGCCCAGTCGGTGTGGAAGGTATCGGCCACGGCATGCGGCCTGGTGATCACTACGGCCTGCGAGGCGCCGGTTTCCCGGACCTTCGCCACAAGGCCGTCCACCGCCTTCCCCTCCACCACCTGGCCGCTCACACCCGAGCCCAGGCCCTCCAGCGCGGCAAGCGAGGTGGCGAGCGTTTCATCCGCGTGCGCCCGCTCGGCGGCGGCGTCCGGGTTGCGGCCGGCGAGTTCCCGGAATGCCTTGGCAACGTCCAGCATGGAGAGGTTTTCGAGGAAGTCCACGAGCAGGTGGCGCTCGGTGTTCGCAGGGACCAGGACCAGCAGCCGGCTGTCCGACCCATCCACCAGCCGTTCAATGTTCACGCGGTCGTCCGCGCCCAGGGGTTCTTCGGTCAGGATGATGATCGGATCACTCATGGCCTTAGCCTAGCGCCGCTCGGGGGCGCCCGCACCGCACTTGGAGAAAGTGCCGGAACACGACCGGAGAGCCGTGCGCCGCCGTGCCGTTCCTGCCCGGGAATGCGGGTATCGGCGGCAACGCCGGTAAGAATAGTCCCATGGCACCTTTCCGGCGAGCGCGCCCTGCAATGACTGCAACCACCAGGGATTCCGGCGGAATGTCACCGGGGGCGAAGTGGGCCATCGGCGGAGCCGTCGCCGGCGGCTCCGTGGCCAGCCTGCTGGGCGCCGGTTCGTCCGCGCTCGCCGTGTACTTTGCCCGCCGCGTCATTACCCCGGCCCGGCAACGGGCAGCGGACAAGGAACTGCTGGCCGTAATCCGGGACGGGCAGAAGCAGCAGGTGATCCTGGCCGCCAACGACGACACCACCGTGGATGGGGTTTACGGATTCTTTTTCGACGGCGGCAAGGGCCACGCGCGGATCGGCCGCATCATCTCCTACTCGCCGGCCGAACGCACGGTCCTGCGCGAGGTCGAAGCCGTCTACAGCGGCGACCTGTCCACGGCCCGCTGGGGATGGTGGAGCGGCGCGACCTACCCTGACCCGGCCGCCGTCGGAATTCCTGCCGAGGACGTACTGATACCCGTGGAGCGCGGGGGAGCGCCGGCCTGGCTGGTCCGGGCCAAGGGGACAGCCCGCACCTGGGCCATCATGGTGCACGGCCGCGGAGCCACCCGGCAGGAAGCGCTGCGGGCGGTGGGACCGGCACTGGAGTTGGGCCTGACCAGCCTGCTGGTGTCCTACCGCAACGACGGGCTGGCGCCGTCGGCCGATGACGGACGGTACGGCCTGGGCTCCACGGAGTGGCAGGACATCGAAGCCGCCATTGAGTATGCGCTGGCCGAGGGGGCCGAGGAAATTGTCCTGTTCGGCTGGTCCATGGGAGGGGCCATCTGCCTGCAGACCGCGGACCTTTCCCGGTACCGGCACCTGATCCGGGCCATGGTGCTTGACGCACCCGTGATCGACTGGGTGACCGTGTTGGCGCACCATGCACAGCTGAACCGGATTCCGTCGCTGGTGGGCCGCTACGGGCAGCTGATGCTGGGCCACCCGCTGGGGCGCCGCCTGACCGGCCTGTCGGCACCGGTGGACCTGAAGGTCATGGATTGGGTGTCCCGGGCCGTGGAGCTGCGGACACCCACGCTGATCATCCACAGCGTTGACGACGAGTACGTGCCCTACGGACCGTCCGCGCTCCTGGCCGAACGGAACCCGGAGATGGTCACGTTCGAGACGTTCAACCACGCACGGCACACCAAGGAATGGAATGTGGACCCCGAGCGCTGGGAACGGCTGGTTAAGGCCTGGCTCCGGCAGCAGCTCGCTCCGCGCCTCAACCCCGGCACGGGGCTCACCCCTGGAACGCTGGCCGGGCACACCGCTGCGGGGGCGTGACATGGCGGACCAACTCCACGAACAACAGCCCGGGACGGCGGCCTTGAGCGCGCGGGGCCGGGATCTCGCCGCGGGACTGTCAAGGCTGGTTGCGGCAGCACCGGGCGCCCCGACGCAGGCTTCGCACGCACCCTTTGACGGCACGCTTGTGGGCGAAGTGCCCGTGTGCAGCGCACCCGACGTTGATGCCGCCGTCGGAACTGCCCGCGTGGCGCAGCGGTACTGGGCAGGCGTTTCCGTCGAAGACCGTTGCAGCGTGATCCGGCGCTTCCGCCGGCTGGTGCTGGACCGGGAGCAGGACATCCTGGACCTGGTGCAGGCAGAGAGCGGCAAGTCCCGGCTGAGCGCCTTTGAGGAACTTGCGGACGTGGTCCTGACGGCGGACTACTACGCGCGCACCGCAGAACGGCACCTTGGGCCGCGCCGCCGGAAGGGCGCCGCGCCGGTCCTGACCCGCACCACCGAACACCGTCTTCCCAAGGGAGTGGTGGGGGTCATCAGCCCTTGGAACTACCCGCTGACCCTTGCGGTCTCGGACGCCGTCCCGGCCCTGCTGGCCGGGAACGGCATCGTCCTGAAGCCGGATTCGCAGACGCCCTTCACCGCCCTGCTGATGCTCAAACTGCTCCGGCAGGCGGGGCTTCCCGCAGGCCTGTTCCAAGTGGTCACAGGGCCCGGCACTGCAATTGGCCCTGCCTTGATCGCGCGGGTCGACTTTCTGATGTTCACCGGATCCTCGCAGACCGGCAAGACGGTGGCGCGGCAGTGCAGTGAGCGGCTGATCGGCTTCTCGGCCGAACTCGGCGGCAAGAACCCCATGCTGGTCCTGGCCGATGCGGATGTGGGCAAAGCCGCCGCCGGCGCGGTACACGCCTGTTTTTCCAACTCCGGACAGCTGTGCGTCAGCATCGAACGGATCTACGTGCACACAGACGTCCATGACAGCTTCCTGGCCGCCTTCGCGGCCGCGGTGAAAGGCATCCGCGTGGCTCCCGGACCGGACTGGGACATCGGCATGGGATCCCTCATCAGCCCGGGGCAGCTGGAACGGGTTGACCGCCACGTCCAGGATGCGCTCGCCAAAGGAGCCCAACTGGTCACCGGCGGACGGCACCGGCCGGATCTGGGGCCGCTGTTCTACGAGCCAACGGTCCTGACGGGAGTCACGCAGGAGATGCTCCTTGCCAGGGAAGAGACCTTTGGGCCGGTGGTGGCCGTCTACCGCACAACGGACGACGACGAAGCCGTTGCCCTGGCCAACGATTCCGACTTCGGACTGAATGCCAGCGTCTGGTCGGCCCGGCGGGGCGAGGCAGTGGCCCGCAGGCTTCTGACTGGAACGGTCAATGTCAATGAAGGCTACGCAGCCACCTGGGCATCCCATGATGCACCGATCGGGGGCATGAAGGAGTCCGGCGCAGGCCGCCGCCACGGCCGGGAAGGCATCCTCAAGTACACCGAGCCGCAGACCATCGCCGTGCAGCGGCTGCTCCGTGTTGCACCCCTTCCCGGCATGTCCAACCGGACCTACGCACGGATCATGAAAGGGGCCATCAGGGTGATGGGCCGCGTACCCCGAAGCCGTCAAAGGACACTGCCCGTGGCGCCGGGACACGCGCCGCCAACATCGCAGGAGGACTGATATGCCCCAGGGAACCATGCTTTCCGGCGCAACTGTGCTGATCACGGGAGGCGGCAGCGGGCTGGGCCGCCGCCTGGCGCTTGGAGCAGCCCGGCGCGGAAGCCGGGTGGTGATCTGGGATGTGGACGTCCAACGCGGCACGGCGGTGCGCGACGAGATCCGGGCTGCCGGCGGTTTGGCCGAAGCCCATGCCGTGGACGTCACGGACCGCGGGGGCGTGAAGGCCGCGGCGGCTGTTGCCGGACCCGTGGATATCCTGGTCAACAACGCCGGAGTGGTCAGCGGCCTGGCACTCCTCGACGCCACGGAAGAAGCCATCGAAAGGACCATGAAGGTCAACGTCATGGCCCTGTACTGGGTCACCCGCGGCTTCCTGGGCGGAATGGTAGACCGCCGGCGGGGAACCGTGGTCACCATTGCCAGTGCTGCAGCCCTGGTGGGCGTCGCCCGCCAGACAGACTATTCCGCCAGCAAGTTTGCCGCCTTCGGTTTCAACGAATCACTCCGTGCCGAGCTCCGCGCTGGAAAAATTGGTGTCAATACGCTGGCGGTGTGCCCTTATTACATCGACACGGGGATGTTCGACGGCGTCCGGACGCGCTGGCCCCTGCTTCTTCCCATCCTCCAGGAAGAGCAGGTGGCAACCAAGGTCCTGGATGCCATCGAAGCCGGGCGCCGAAAGCTGGTCCTGCCGCCCATCGTGAACCTGCTGCCGGCCCTGCGGGTCCTTCCGGTTGGCGTCTTCGACCGGGTCATGGACGTGCTGGGGGTCAACCAAACCATGGACCATTTCACCGGCCGGGCCGCGGGGCGGACTGGAGGGCATACCGGGGTGGTCCACCCCCTTACAGAGGGGACCCGTGCCCCTATGACGGACTAAAGCACAGGTTTATCCTGCTGCCCAAGGGGGATACCGCTGCGAAGAAATGGGGCCCCAAAATGCGCATTACAAGACGACAACTGCTGCAGGCCGGCGCTGTGGCCGGTGCAGGTGTTCTGACCCAGGCTTATGGATCCGGGGCTAGCCCGGGACTGGCGGCCCCCGTTCCCCCGCCCGGCATCTTTACGGAGCAGCTTCCCACGCTCGCCGACCTGGGGGTTATCGACATGCGGTCCGGCGGCAACCTTGAGTTGTGGGCCCGCAACTCCCGCCACCGCTTCCAGGCCCGGATGGGCCTGACCGACACCCTGACGTACCAGGACGCCGGATCATCCAGGACTTACCTGGGCCCGGTCATTATCGCCCAGAAGGGTACGCCCCTGAGCCTCACCGTCCACAACGATATGGGGCGGCATCCTCTTGCCTTCGCCATCGACCCCGAACTGGTACCGCAGGGCGGCAACGATGCCCGTTTTCCCAGGACGGCTGTCCACCTCCACGGCGGCAACACCGCCCCGACGTCCGACGGCGGGCCTGGGCAGACTTTCCGGCCCGGCGCCTCGTACACCTACCACTATGGCAACAACCAGGATGCGGCCGGTCTCTGGTACCACGACCACGCGCTGGGTATCACCCGCCTGAATGTCTACGCCGGGCTGGCTGGCAGCTACCTGCTCCGGGACACCCCGGGCCCCGGCGGCACAGGCATCGACACCGGGGACGGGACACACCTTCCACCGCCCCCATATGAACTGCCGCTGGTCTTCCAGGACCGCATGTTCAACCCGGACGGTTCCTTTGCCTACCCGCCCAACCCTGAATTAGTCGGCGCTGACGGCACCGCCCGCCCCTGGGCCCCCGAGTTCTTCGGCGACGTGGCCACCGTGAACGGAAAATGCTGGCCCAACCTCGACGTGGCCCGCGGCAAGTACCGCTTCCGGATGTTCAACGGCTCCAACGCCCGGTTCTACGACTTCAAGTTCCTTGCGGACGGCATGGCGGTCACATTCCACCAGATAGGGTCCGACGGCGGCCTGCTGGACGCTCCCGTCAGGCTCAACAGGCTGGTCATGGGACCAGGCGAGCGGGCAGACATCGTGGTTGACTTCGCCGGGCTTAAGGCGGGCTCGAAGGTGGTCCTGGCCAACAGCGCCCGGGTGCCGTTCCCGAACGGGCCGGAGTCCGTCCAGCGCGGCGCCATCCCGCTCCCTCAGATCATGCAGTTCACTGTCCTCTCCGAGCCCGGCTATACGGTGCCGCTGCCGGCCCAGCTCCGCTCCCGGCCCCTTACCCGGCTCGTGGATCGGCCCACCGTAGCCACCCGGTCCATGGCATTGGTGGAGGTGGCGAATGCGGATGACGTCCCCACCATGGCGCTGCTGAACAACAGGATGTTTGACAGCCCTGACATCACGGTGGTGCAGCGGGACACGCTGGAACAGTGGGAGCTCATCAACACCACCGAGGACGCCCACCCGATCCACCTGCATTTCACCCAGTTCCAGGTCCTGGACCGGCAACGGTTTGATGCGGCCGACTACCTGGAGGCCACGGACTTCGTGGACCCCAAAACCGGACTCGTCACGCCCGGAAGGGGGTGCGCTGTACCGGTCAAGCCCTTCCTGATCGGCCGTCCCAAGGCCGCGCCGGCCAATGAACAGGGATGGAAGGACACCGTGGTGGCGATGCCTGGCGAAGTGACGCGGATCCGCGTCCCCTTCGGTGCAGCCGCTGCAGGAGGTGACCCACTGGCCATCGGCTCATCCTTCACGGGTGAATACGTCTGGCACTGCCACATCCTGGAGCACGAGGACAACGACATGATGCAGCGGTACGTCATCGAGTAGCCAGAGGCTCCCAGCCCCTGCACTGCTATGGACGGGAGTTGCCCGCAGCCGGCGAACCAATGGGCGCCGCAACAGCTTCCGTCAGCCGGATGAGGTCGGCCGGAGCTAGCTCGATGTCCAGGCCGCGGCGCCCCCGGACACCAGCATCGTCTCCAGCCGCAACGCGGAGGAGTCCAGGACCGTGGGGGAGGGCTGGCGCTGGCCGATCGGGGAGATGCCGCCCAGCACATAGCCTGTGCGCCGCTGGGCCGCTGCGGGATCAGCCATGGCAGCCTTCTTGGCTCCGAGTGCGGCAGCCATTGCCTTCAGGTCGAGGGTTCCGCTGACAGGTACGATGCCCACGGCCAGCCGGCCCTCCACGTCCACCATCAACGTCTTGAAGACGCGGGACGGATCAATGCCGAGGGCCTCGGCGGCCTCGGTGCCATAGCTCGCGGCCGCCGGATCGTGGGTGTAGGGGTGGAGCACAAAGGGAACCCCGGCCGCGGTCAAAGCCGCTGTGGCCGGTGTTCCCTGGGAGCCGTTCCTGCGTGCCATGGAGGCGGGGTCAGGCGACCTTGGCGGCGGCGGCCACCTTGCGCTTGATCCTTCCCAACATGGCGGTCATGCCCCTCATGCGCAGCGGGGTGATGGCCCGGGTGAGCCCCAGCAGCTCCGGCATGTCGTCCGGCACGGACAGGATCTCCTCCGCGGACAGGCCGTCCAGTCCCTCGTGCAGGACGCCGGCAAAACCCCGGGTGGTGGGAGCCTCAGCCGGGGCCTTGAAGTACAGCCGCACGGCGCCGGCGGGACCGGCGTCGTTCTTCTCTGTCTCGATGGTGAGGAACAGCGGCGACTGGCACTCCACCACCTGCTCCAGGAGTTCGGGGTGGTCCTTGAGCCGGTCGGGGAGCTCCGGCAGTCCTTCGGAGAACTCCAGCAGCAGCTGCAGCCTCTCGGGTTCGGACAGGGCCTGGAAGTCGTCCACGATTGCCGCCAGGGCGGAAGGCAAAGCTTGAGTAGTCATCGTTCCAAGTCTACGCGGGTGGTCCTGCGTCAGGCTCCGACGGCGGCGGGAACGGAACCACGCTCGGCGCCCTTGACGATCGGCACGCGCACGGCGTTGCCCCACTCGGTCCACGATCCGTCGTAGTTGCGGACGGAATCAAAGCCCAGGAGGTACTTCAGGGCGAACCAGGTGTGGCTGGACCGCTCGCCGATGCGGCAGTACGCCACGACGTCGTCACCCTCGGACAGCCCGGCTTCGCCCAGGTAGATGGCCTCCAGCTCCTCCCTGCTGCGGAAGGTGCCGTCAGCTGCGGCGGCACGGGCCCAGGGAATGGATGCCGCAGTGGGGATGTGGCCGCCGCGGAGGGCGCCCTCCTCCGGGTAGGCAGGCATGTGGGTGCGCTGGCCGGTGTATTCCTCGGGGGAGCGGACGTCGATGAGGGGCTTGCCCAGGTGAGCCAGGACGTCGTCCTTGAAGGCGCGGATTGGGGCGTCGTCGCGCTCAACCACCGGGTAGCTGCCCCGGGCGGGGGCAGGCCGGTCCTTGGTCAGCTCGCGGCCTTCGGCGATCCATTTGTCCCGGCCGCCGTCGAGCAGCCGGACATCCTGGTGGCCAAAGAGCGTGAAGACCCAGAGCGCGTATGCGGCCCACCAGTTGGACTTGTCGCCATAGATGACCACGGTGCTGTCCCGGGAGATGCCCTTGGACGCCGCCAGCTCAGCGAAGGCCGCGCCGTCAATGTAGTCGCGGGACACTTCGTCGTTCAGGTCGGTGTGCCAGTCGATCTTGACGGCACCGGGGATATGGCCGGTCTCGTACAGCAGCACGTCCTCGTCGGACTCCACCACCACCAGCCCGCCATTGGCCACTGCGCCGTCCTTGATGGCAGCCGCGAGCCACTCCGTGGAAACGAGCCGCTCCGGGTGGGCGTAGGCTGCGAACTTCTCATTCTGTTCAACCGGGTAGGGCATGGCTTGGCCTTTCAGTAAGAGCACGGGAAACCGTGGAACATGCATTGGAACCTGTTCCCACCCTAGCCAGCGCCCATGACGTTGTCCGTATTCCGTTAATAGGACGAAATGTTGCCTTCGTCACGCCCTCGGTCGGGAGGTAGGCAACCAGCCCGGGTCCGGTCCGCATTGCCGGTATCCTTTCTGGGGACCAACCACCAGCAGAACGGACCACCTTGGTACAGATCGAACAGCTTGCCGCCCGCACTCCGGCAGTTTCGGTGGACGAACTCCTCAAGGGCTTCTACCCATCGCCGCGGTTCGGGGAGGTCTCCTTTGCGAGCTACCGCCCGGACCCCAAGCAGCCCAGCCAGGCCGCTGCCGTGCGCGAACTGGAAGGGTTTGCCGACGGCGTGGGGTCGGGCAACGGAGGCGGGCTGTTCAAGAAGCTGTTCGGCAAAAAGGACGATTCCCGTGCCGGCATCTACCTTGACGGCGGGTTTGGCGTGGGCAAGACCCACCTGCTCGCTTCGCTGTGGCATGCCTCGCCGGGCCCCAAGGCTTTCGGCACGTTCGTGGAGTACACCAACCTCGTGGGCGCCCTGTCCTTCCGCAAGACCGTTGACGCCCTGAGCAGCTACAAGCTGGTCTGCATCGACGAATTCGAACTGGACGATCCCGGCGACACCGTCCTGATGTCCCGGCTCATGCGGGAACTGGCCGACGCCGGCGTCAAGCTCGCCGCCACGTCCAACACCTTGCCGGGTTCCCTGGGTGACGGCCGCTTTGCCGCCGTAGACTTCCAGCGCGAAATCCAGGTCCTGGCGGACCAGTTCGAGGTCATCCGCATCGACGGCGAGGACTTCCGCCACCGCGGCCTCCCCGCCGCACCGGCCCCGCTGAGAAACAGCGAACTTAACGCCCACATGAAGGCGGAGTTCGACGGCAAGACGGTTGCCCAGGACGAATTCTCCACCCTCATCCACCACTTGGCCGGTGTCCACCCCAGCCGCTACCGCCAACTGATCGACGGCATTGACGGCGTGGTGTGGCGCAACGTGGAAACCATCAAGGAGCAGGCTGTGGCGCTGCGGTTCGTGGTCCTGGCGGACCGGCTCTACGACAAGGACGTTCCCATCCTGGCCAGCGGCGTCCCCTTCGACCAGCTGTTCACCGAGGAAATGATGACCGGCGGGTACATGAAGAAATACTTCCGCGCCGTGTCCCGCCTGACCGCCCTGGCGCGTGAAGGGCAGAACCACGAACCGTCCTAAGAGGCGGTCCCGCTGCGCCGTGGCTGCAGCACCCACCGCACCGCCAGCCCGGCAATGAGCGCCCAGAACGCGGAACCGATTCCGGCAAATGCCAGGCCTGAGGCCGCCATCAGGAACGTGACGGCCGGGGCGATGCGGTCTTCCGTGTCCGCCAGGGCAGCCGAAATCGCCGACGCAAGGGTTCCCAGCAGGGCCAACCCGGCCACTGCTTCGAGCATCCCGCCCGGCGCCCGGTTCACCACCGCCACCAAGGCAGCGGAAAAAGCGGCAAGCACCAGGTAGGCCAGCCCGGAGGTGAAGCCGGCAACCCACCGCCTGCTCCGGTCCCCGCCTGCTTCCCCGCCCGCGGCCAGCGCCGCGCTGAGCGCTGCAAGATTGATGGCGTGGCCGCCGAAGGGAGCCCCCGCAACAGTCCCCGCTCCCGTGACCAGCATCGCCGGCTGCCACGGAGTGTCATATCCGAATGACCGCAGGACAGCCACCCCGGGAACGTTCTGCGACGCCATGGTCACCACGAACAAGGGGACGGCGATGCCCACCAGGGCCTGCAGGCTGAACGCCGGCGTGGTCCAGGCGAGTGCGGGCATAAGGCCTCCCGCATCCACCGGCGTCCCGGCGGACGCCAGGGAAATTCCGATCACGCCCAGGGCCATGAGCAAAGCCGCGGGCACCGCCCACCGCGGAGCGAACTTCATCATCACCAGCCAGCACAGGATCACCGGCGCCACAAAACCGGGAACCGTGCCCAGGGCTTTGAAGGGGGCCAGGCAAAGCTGGAGCAGGACTCCCGCCAGCATCGCCTGCGCCAGCGGGGACGGAATCCGCGCCATCAACCTGCCAAGCGCCGGCACCATGCCGGTCAGGGCCAACAGCAGGCCTGTCGCCAGGAAGGCGCCGACGGCGGCCGGCCACCCGCCGTCGGGCATTCCCGCTGCCGCCAGCAGCGCCGCACCCGGCGTCGACCAGGCCAGAGTCACCGGAACCCGGGAGCGCCAGGCGAGGACCAGGACGCCCAGCCCGACGGCGAGGGTCAGCGCCAGCAGGCCGGACGCGGCCTGGGTGGAATCGGCGCCCACCGCCTTGAGGCCGGCGAGGACTACGGCAAAGGACGAGGTAAAGCCCACCAGGGCGGTAACGATCCCGGCGACAACGGGCCGGGAGTCGAACCGCGGCAGTCCGGCCTTGGTTGTCCTGGAGGGTGCGGGGGAGTTGGGCATACCCGGCAGGTTACCGGCGCGGGTTTGGGAACCGGCAATCGGGGCTGCCAAAGGCAGACTGGCCGGGCGGCCGAGGGCACTTTTAAACGCCAAAGGCGCGGGCGCCGCCTCGCGGCGGGACCCGCGCCCCGTTGACGTGCTGGGGCAAGGCCCCGGCCAAATCCTTTACGGAGCCCTGTCCACCGGCGGAACCGGATTTTCAGGAGCTGCCGGGGGAACCTGTCCGGGGGCAGGTGCCTGGCCCGGGGTTCCGTTCTTGTCAATGAGCTTGGAAGCGCCATCCTGGATCTTGTCGACGTGGCCTGCGTACTTGCCGCCGGTCTTCGTGTCGACGAAATCGCCGGCCTTGCTGATGCCGTCCTTGATGGCCTGCTCGTTGCCGCGGATGAGACCCTGAGCCTTGCCCTTTAGATCGTCAATCAAACCCACGAGCACCTCCCTTCTGTCGCGGAGCCAGGTCGCTCCTCGCGCCTTCGATCCTATCCGGGCGTGAAAGGTGTGCCAAGGGACTTCGCCTGCAGCGGATCGGGAATACGAAAAAGCAGCTCCGCAGAGCTGCTTTACATGGTGGGCGATACTGGGATCGAACCAGTGACCTCTTCCGTGTCAGGGAAGCGCGCTACCGCTGCGCCAATCGCCCCGAACCGGAAGACCGGCTGTGGGATGTAAGAGAGCGGACGACGAGATTCGAACTCGCGACATCCACCTTGGCAAGGTGGTGCTCTACCAGCTGAGCTACGTCCGCGTGTGCAGGATGGACCGGTAAACCGGTGGTACTGCGGGCAAGTTGCCTTGCCAGTGGGCGATACTGGGATCGAACCAGTGACCTCTTCCGTGTCAGGGAAGCGCGCTACCGCTGCGCCAATCGCCCATTGCATCCGAAGGATCCGGAAACCATGGTTTTCACCGAGGTGGGTACGGGATTCGAACCCGTGTATACGGCTTTGCAGGCCGCTGCCTCGCCTCTCGGCCAACCCACCGTGTTAGCGTCAATTCCGAAGAACCTTTGCTGTGACAGTGTCCTGCGAGCGGACGACGAGATTCGAACTCGCGACATCCACCTTGGCAAGGTGGTGCTCTACCAGCTGAGCTACGTCCGCATTTTGGAGGGTTGATTCCCTGCCGTTTCCGGCATTTCCTCGCGTTCCAACGAGTAAAAACAATATCGGAGGTTCCGGGATTCTCCAAATCGCTCCGGCCCTGCGCCCATTGTGTGCCTCCAGATCGCTGTAATCACGCGGATTTTGCGAGTTACAGGTGTGTAATTTCCGACGGCGGCAGGGGCGCCCGGGGGCGGCAGGCTGTGTCCCGCCGGTCTGCTTTCGAGGATTCCCGGCCAGGCAGAGGCGGCGGCGCGGTACCGGTCAGCGGGGTGTGTTGTTCGATTTTTGAAATAGGGCAGAGGTGGGCTAGCATTCAAATGCATCGGGGCGATTGGCGCAGTGGTAGCGCGCTTCGTTCACACCGAAGAGGTCACTGGTTCGAACCCAGTATCGCCCACCGCAGAGGCCCGTTTCCGCTCATCAGCAGCGGAGACGGGCCTTTTTCATGTGCAGCGCCTGCCTCCCGGAGCTTTTGTCGGCCCCCTGTGAAAGAGTCTTTTGTATGACTGATCCGCTTCTCGCCCACGCCACCGAATACGGCCGGATGTACGCACGGTCAACGTCTGAGCAGTTTTCCGTACCTTCCATCACCACGGTTATCAGCCAGCAGCCGCATGGCCTTGATGGCTGGTTCGGTTACATGGGTGCCAGCAGCCTGGCCAATGATCCGCTGCTGTCGGACTGCCTGGGCAGCCCGGCCAAAATCAAGCAGGCCATCAACCGTGCGGCCAAGGCTGCGGAAACCTATCGTGATGATGCCGCCCGGCGCGGGGACCGCGTCCACAATTACTGCGAGCAGGTGGCGTTGCGCGCGCTGGGACGTCCCCACGCCATGAAGGAGGCCCGTGAGGCGTTGGCCGCCAACGGGGAGGAAGCGTTCGCGGTCCGCTTCGACGAGTGGTGGGAGCTCTTCCAGGTGGAGCCCATCGCCCCCGAGATCACGGTCTGGAACAACACCGTGGGCTACGCCGGCACCCTTGACCTTGTGGCCCGGATCAACGGACGCATTTGCCTGATCGACTACAAGACCAAGGGCACAACGCGCGACGGCCTGGTCAAACCGCTGGACGACAAAGTAGTGATGCAGCTGGTGGCCGGCATGAAGGCGGAGGAAAGCCTGGTGGATGCGGAGGCGGGAACCTGGGAGCCCTGGAAGTACGGCGAAAACCCGGTCCTGCTGGCCGTCGCCATCGGGGAGACGGAGGTCCGGCCCGTCCGTGCCAACCCCGAAGTCCTCAAGCACCACTGGTGGAAATTCTGCGCCTTGCGCCGGGTCTGGGAACTGTCGGCGGACACCATCAGTGCAGGCACCGCGCTGCTGCCCATCGCACCCCCGCCGCTGGCACAGGCCCGTACCGCCTAAGCGCCGGATGGACCCGGAGAGACTGCACCTAAACTGGATAGGTTCCCTTTGCCGCCAACCGTGAGGACAAAAAGCGCATGGCTATTCTGAATATCCGCATCATCGGTGATCCTGTGCTGCGCACAGTTGCCGATCCCGTGACGGAATTCGGACCCGAGCTTGCCAAACTGGTGGCCGACATGACCGAAACCATGGAGGACGTGGACGGTGCAGGGCTTGCCGCCCCGCAGGTCGGCGTCAGCAAGCGCGTCTTCACCTACCGCATCGACGGTGTGGAAGGGCACATCATCAATCCGGTCCTGGAGAACAGCGGGGACTACCAGCCGGACCAGGTGGAAGGCTGCCTTTCCATTCCGGGCCTCGGTTTCCCTGTCCGCCGCTTCCGCGCCACCCGGGTCACCGGCGTGGACATGCATGGACACCCGGTGTCCATCGACGGGGAGGGCATGCTGGCACGCTGCTTCCAGCACGAAAATGACCACCTGGACGGCATCCTCTACACCGACCGCCTCGAAGGCGAAGACCGGAAGGCTGCCTTGCGGTCCATCCGCAACGCCAATTACGACGCCGTCGCCGGGCGGACCACAGCCAAGCGCGCCAAGAACGTGGGATCGAGTTTCGGCGGTGCCGGCTTTGGCCAAACCAGCACCCCCGGCTCCAGCTTTGGCGGAGCAGGGTGAGGGTCCTCTTCGCGGGGACGCCCGCCGTCGCCGTGCCATCCCTGGACGCCCTCGTCAATGCCGGCTTCAACGTGGTCGCGGTCCTGACCCGTCCCGATGCCCCGGTAGGCCGCAAACGCGTACTGACGCCGTCGCCGGTGGCACAACGGGCCGGGGAACTGGGCATTGATGTCATCCGTGCCGCCCGGGTCGACGCCGACGCCGTCGCCGCCATCGCCGCAGTGCAGCCGGACGTCGCGGCCATCGTTGCCTACGGCGGACTGGTTCCCCCTGCGGCCCTGGGCATACCGGCGCACGGCTGGGTCAATCTGCATTTCTCCCTGCTGCCGGCCTGGAGAGGCGCGGCACCGGTCCAGCGGTCCGTCATTGCCGGAGACGATGTCACAGGTGCCGTGACCTTCCAGCTTGAAGAGGGACTCGACACCGGTCCTGTTTTTGGCACCCTCACCGAGGCGGTCAGGCCCCAGGACACGGCAGGAGACCTGCTTGAGCGGCTGTCCCACAGCGGTGCCGTCCTGCTGGCGCAGACACTGTCCGCCATCGAGGCCGGAAAAGCGTCGCCGCAGCCGCAGGCCGGAGAGATCTCCCTGGCACCCAAACTGACTCTGGAGGACGGACACCTTAACTGGTCCCACCCGGCCCTTGCCATCAACAGGCAGGCACGCGGAGTCACCCCTGAGCCCGGCGCCTGGACCCTGCTGGACGGGCAGCGGGTCAAGCTCGAACCTGTCCGGCTCCGGCCGGATATTTCAGGACTTGCCCCTGGCTCAGTGGCATTGCAGGGGAAAGCCGTGTTGGTGGGAACAGGTTCACACGCCGTGGAACTCACCCGGGTCCAGCCCGCTGGGAAAAAGATGATGGCTGCAGCCGACTGGGCACGCGGCATGGCTTCACTGGAGGGTGTGGTGTTCGAATGAGCGTGTCCGGCGGTAATACAGGTGGACGGAACACGGGCGGACCAAACACCGGCGGAGGGGGAAGCGCCGGAGGAGGCGGCCGCGGCAAGGGCGGACCCCGGGATGCCAGCAGAAGGGATGCCAAAGGGCGGGAACGCAACCGCGGGCCGCAGCGGAACTTCACCGGGCAGGCGCCGTCGCAGCGGACCAGGCGCGCCGATCCAGCCCGCCTGGTGGCCTTCGAAGTGCTGCGTGCCGTGGCTGAGGAGGACGCCTACGCCAACCTCGTGCTGCCCGCGCGGATCCGGCACCACCGGCTGGACAAACGCGACGCCGGATTCGCCACGGAACTAAGCTACGGAGCCCTGCGCGGCCAAGGCACCTACGACGCCATCCTGGCGCGGTGCGTGGACCGGCCCCTGGCCCAGCTTGACCCCGCCGTCCTCGACGCCCTCCGTATCGGCGCCCACCAGCTGCTGGCCATGCGGGTCCCCGCGCACGCCGCACTGGACCAGACGGTTGGACTTGCCCGTGCCGTCATCGGGGCGGGACCCTCGGCGCTGATCAATGCCGTCCTCCGCAAGGTCACTGCCCACCCCCTTGAGGAATGGCTGGACCTGCTGGTGGAGGGCGAAACCGACGAGACGAAGATTGCCTCGCTCAGGTACGCCCACCCCGAATGGATTGTCCGGGCAATGCGCCAGTCGCTCGTGGCCCATGGCCGGCCCGCAGCCGAGATCAACGACCTGCTCGAAGCGGACAACGCCGCCCCTGTGGTCAACCTTGTGGCCCTGCCGGGGCTGGGCAGCCTCGACGAAGCGCTGGAAAACGGTGCCACCCCCGGGGAACTGGTGGAAGGCTCCGCGCTCTCCAGCGGCGGTGACCTGGGGCGGTTGGCATCCGTACGCGCCGGTACCCTCCGGGTGCAGGATGTCGGTTCCCAGCTGGTGGCCAGGGCCCTGGCCGCGGTGAACCTCGGCCAGGCGGCCGATGGTGCCGGTGAAGCGTGGCTCGACCTCTGCGCAGGCCCGGGTGGAAAGGCGGCA
Organism: Arthrobacter sp. FX8; assembly: GCF_026723805.1. Lineage (NCBI taxonomy): Bacteria > Bacillati > Actinomycetota > Actinomycetes > Micrococcales > Micrococcaceae > Arthrobacter > Arthrobacter sp. FX8. Next base: position 1,138,967 of record NZ_CP113505.1, read on the forward strand.
CTCCTTGGTGCCCTTGCGCACCAGCGGGGGCCACGCTTCTTGCGAACGAGCCCGCCCCGCACCGCGCAAAGCTTGTCAGTCAGGCACTGTCCGCCGTACCGCAGGACAGCTGGCAGGTCCGGACCGGCGACGGCCGGGATGTAGGCGCCGAACAGCCGGGGCAATACTCCCGTGTCCTGGTGGACGTTCCCTGCACCGGCCTGGGGGCACTTCGGCGCAGGCCCGAGTCCCGGTGGCGTCGCTCGCCCAAGGACATTGCAGACCTGGGCCCACTGCAGCGCGAGCTGCTGAACTCTGCCCTGGCCGCGGTTCGGCCCGGGGGAGTGGTGGCCTACGTGACGTGTTCACCGCACCCGGCAGAGACCACAGCTGTTGTGGCCGACGTGCTCCGGAAGCGCGGCGACCTGGAACTCCTCGATGCCGGCGCCGCACTTGACGCAGTCAGCCTCACTGGAAGCCTTGGCGCGGGCCATGAACTGACCGCGCAGCTCTGGCCCCACATCCACCACACCGATGCCATGTTCCTGGCCCTGATACAGAAAAATCCTGACAGGAGAAGAAACCCTGACAGGCAAAGAAACCTGATCAGGAAGAATTCCCGGCTTCCCGACCTGCGGCTACCAGCCCCGCCCGCTCCCTGCAGCGGGCTGGAACTTCGCTGCGACCAACGCATGTTCATCCGAAAGGCAACCCTGTGACGCAATGCTGCATCAACCCGAGCATCCTCTCCGCCGACTTCGTCAACCTTGAGGCCGAACTGCGGCGGATCAGCAACGCCGACGCCGTGCACGTGGACGTCATGGACAACCACTTCGTCCCCAACCTGACCATCGGGCTGCCGGTGGTGCAGCGGATCCAGGCCGTCAGCCCGGTTCCACTCGACGCCCACCTGATGATTGCCGACGCGGACCGCTGGGCCCCCGGGTTCGCCGACGCAGGCCTGGCATCGGTTACGTTCCACGCCGAGGCATCCATTGCGCCCATCAAGCTGGCGCGGGAACTGCGCAGCAGGGGGGCCAAAGCGGGCATGGCGCTTCGCCCGGCCACCCCCGTGGAGCCGTACCTCGACATGCTGCCGGAACTGGACATGCTGCTCATCATGACAGTGGAACCGGGCTTTGGCGGCCAGGCGTTCCTGGACGTCACGCTCCCCAAAATCCGCCGGGCCCGCGAAGCCGTGGAAGGCTCCGGGCTGGGAGTAGCCATCCAGGTGGACGGCGGGATCACCGAGGAAACCATCACCCGCGCCGCCGAGGCCGGCGCCAACGTCTTTGTGGCGGGCTCTGCCGTCTACGGCGCCGATGACCCCGCCGCAGCCATCGACCTGCTGCGCCACAAGGGCAGCCGGACATTACGCGGGGCGACGGAATAACCGGGTGCCCCTGCCGGTTGTGGCACAATAACAACACACATACGTGCTCCGGGGTCGGTGTAAGTCCGAACCGGCGGTGACAGTCCGCGACCCGCGAGCCGGCTTCCTCCCAGGAGGATTCCGGCGGACGGTTGAACCGGTGGAATTCCGGTACCGACAGTTAAAGTCTGGATGAGAGAAGCACGTACAGCTGTATCAGTGGGCCCGTTGGGTCCGCAACGTTCTGCTGTCGTATCCCCGGAGCCATCGCGGTTCGACAGGGAAGGAACGACACGCATGAACCCCCAGCGATGGCTCTTAACCGCCGAAAATACTGCCGCCTCCAAGGCAGGCACCCCATCCGTCCCGGCCGCCGCATGACGGGCCCGGTGGAACTGAGGCCCGCGGCCGGGGTTGTCACCGCCTTCGGCGCCGACGAAACCCGCGCCATGGAGCACGCTCTGCAGGCAGCCCTGCAGGGTCCGCGCGGAGCGAATCCCTTGGTGGGCGCCGTCGTCGTCGGTCCTGACGGGCGTCAACTTGTCACCGGCTACCACCGCGGCGCCGGCACCGCGCATGCCGAAGCGGACGCAATCGCCCAGGCCGCCGCCGTCGGCCTTGATCTATCCGGCTGCACCATGGTGGTCACGCTGGAGCCCTGCGACCACGTGGGCCGCACCGGGCCGTGCACGCAGGCGATCATCGACGCCGGCATCACGGACGTGGTGTACGCCGTCGACGACCCCCATGACCCGGCGGCCGGTGGCGCAGCAACACTGCGGGCGGCCGGCGTCCGGGTCCGCAGTGGCCTCGGCGCCGACGAATCCCTGGACCTGAACCGCCAGTGGTTTGAGGCAGTCGCCGCCAAGCGCCCGTTCGTCACCCTCCACATCGCCCAGACCCTGGACGCCCGGATAGCAGCCGAAGACGGCACCAGCCAATGGATCTCCAGCCCTGAGTCGCTGGCAGACAACCACGGAATCCGCGGCCGCATCGACGCCATCCTGGTGGGCACCCAGACCGTGCTGGTGGACAACCCCCGCCTGACCGCCCGGGAACCCTCCGGAGACCCCGCACCCAAACAGCCGGTACGGGCCGTCATGGGACTGCGCGGAATTCCGGACGACGCCGCGATCCACGGCGATGACGGCCTGGCTGTCCACCTCCCCACCCGGAACCCCCGCGAAGCGTTGACCCTGCTGTACAAAGCCGGGATCCGGCATGTGATGGTGGAAGGCGGCTCACGGATCCTCAGCTCCTTCCTCTCTGCCGGCCTGGTAGACGAACTCATCGTCTACCTTGCCCCCACCCTGCTGGGATCCGGCACCCCCGCCCTGAACGGGCTGGGCATCACCAGCCTCCCGGACGCCCAGCAATGGGAATGGGACGAGGCCGACGGCGGCGCCGTCCGGACGCTCGGCCGGGACCTCAGGCTTCACCTCAGACCGCAACGGAAAGTTGCACTCGACCACCCACCAACCCGCGGCAGCGCGGAGCAAGCCCAGGGAGGCTACTGATGTTCACCGGAATTATTGCCGAGCAGGGGCAGGTGCTGTCCGTCGAGCGTGACGGTAACACCAGCGCCACCGTGCGGCTGCACGCCCCCGGCTCCACCGAAGGCCTGGCACTTGGCGGCTCCATCGCCGTGAACGGGGTCTGCCTCACGGCAACCGCCATCGACGGCAAGGAGTTCAGCGTGGACGTCATGGGGGAGACCCTGGTCCGGAGCACCATCGGCGAACTCGCAGCCGGCGATTCGGTCAACCTGGAGCGCTGTGTTCCCGCGGGCGGCCGGCTGGACGGACACGTGGTCCAGGGCCACGTGGACGGCGTGGGGGTCCTGCTGGAACGCGAACACCAGGGCAACTGGGAGCGGCTGCGTTTTGGCGTCCCCGCCAACCTGGCCCGCTACATTGCCGAGAAAGGCTCCATCGCCATCGACGGCGTCTCCCTCACCGTGACGGCCGTCAGCCCGGCTTCGGAGCAGGAACCCTGGTTCGAGGTAGGCCTGATCCCCACCACGCTGGCAGAAACGGGCCTGGGGACCAAAACCACCGGCAGCCGGGTGAACCTGGAGGTCGACGTGCTGGCAAAGTACACCGAGCGGCTGCTGGCCTTCCGCGACGCGGATGCAGCAACCGGTACCGGTGGCGCCGCGGTTGCAGGAGGTGCACGGTGAACGCCGCCGTACGCCTGGAACCCGCCGCATCCGCGGAGGCTGTCACTGTGACCGATGGACGGACGTCCGCGCCTGCCGTGGGACTGGACTCCATTGAGGACGCAGTCCGGGCCATGGCCGCCGGCCGGCCCGTGCTCGTCGTCGACAACGAGGACCGCGAAAACGAAGGCGACATCATCTTCGCCGCCCAGCACGCCACGCCCGCCCTGATGGGCTGGACCATCCGGTACAGCTCCGGCGTCATTTGCGTGCCGCTGACCGGAGACCGCGCGGATGCGCTGGCACTGCCTCCCATGACGGCGATCAACGAGGACGCCAAAGGCACGGCCTACACGGTGTCCTGCGACGCCGCCACCGGCGTCAGCACCGGAATCTCCGCCACGGACCGGGCCCTGACCGCCCGGATTCTGGCCGACCCGCACGCCGGTCCTGCATCCGTGACCCGCCCGGGGCATATTTTCCCGCTTCGCGCGGTTGACGGTGGAGTGCGGGAACGCCAGGGGCACACCGAGGCCGCGGTGGACCTGTGCCGCCTTGCAGGCCTGGAGCCTGTCGGGGTGATCGCGGAAGTGGTGTATGACGACGGTGAAATGATGCGCCTGGACGGGCTCCGTTCGTTCGCAGCTGAACATGGATGCCCCCTGATCTCCATCGAGGACCTGGTGGCGTATCTTGAAGCCGGGGCCGGGGGAACCCAGCGTGAGGATGTCCGGGTAACGCCGGGCGAAGAGAAGGAGAAGCGATGACGGCAGCGGCAGCCACCGACGACAGCCACCAGAACGGCCACCGGAAACACCACACGGTGTCCGGCGCAGCGCCCCATCCCGTCAGCGGAGGGCCGGTTGTACAGTTGCCCACGGCCTTCGGCGAGTTCGTGGCACAGGCATGGACGGACCTGGTGACGGGTGTGGAACACCTCGCCGTCAGTTCCCCCAACGCTCCCACTGACGGTAAAGCACCACTGGTGCGGCTGCACTCCGAGTGCCTCACCGGCGACGTCTTCGGTTCCTACCGCTGCGACTGCGGCGAACAACTTGCCTTCGCGCTGGAACTGATCCGGGACAACGGCGGCACGCTGCTCTACCTGCGCGGGCAGGAAGGCCGCGGCATTGGCCTGGCCAACAAGATCAAGGCCTACGCCCTGCAGGAAGCCGGCTTCGACACAGTTGAGGCGAACGAGCAGCTGGGCCTCCCCGTTGACGCCAGGTGCTACAAGGCCGCAGCCCAGATCCTGGCCGAAATGGGCCTGCATGAGGTGCGGCTGCTGAGCAACAACCCGGACAAGCAGAACAGGCTGGCCAAGGCGGGCGTGAAGGTCGTGGAAATGGTGCCTACGGAGGTGCCGTCCCGCGAACAGAACATCCGCTACCTGCGCACCAAGAAGGACCGCATGGAACACCGGCTGCTGCTGGACACCGGCGTGGCTCCCGTGCCCGTGCCCGCCCCTGAAACCCCTTTCGACCACGAACAAGACTGAACGGAACAAGAACCCATGAGTGGACACGGCGCCCCCGACATCGACCTCAGCACCCTCAACCCGGCCGAGACGTCGCAGCTGAAACTGGCCATCATCGCAGCAAGCTGGCACACACAGATCATGGACGGGCTCCTGGACGGCGCACTCCGGGCCGCCAAGGATGCCGGCATCGCCGAGCCCACGGTGCTGCGGGTTCCCGGCAGCTTCGAGCTCCCGGTTGCCGCGGCGCGGCTGGCACGGCACTTTGACGCCGTTGTTGCCCTCGGCGTCGTGATCCGCGGCGGAACCCCGCACTTTGACTACGTCTGCCAGGCCGCGACGTCGGGCCTCACCGACGTCAGCGTGTCCACGGGCGTGCCGGTGGGCTTCGGCGTGCTCACCTGCGACAACGAACAGCAGGGGCTGGACCGGGCAGGCCTGCCCGGCTCCAAGGAAGACAAGGGCCATGAGGCCGTGACAGCTGCGCTGGCTACCGCCGTCGTCCTCAAGCAGTACCGGAGCTAGGCGCAGCACCGGACCCGGCGTCAGGTTGTTGCACGGGCGCGGTGTGTGTATTCGCTCACATCGCGCCCGTCATGCAACGGCCCGGGAAGCGCCGCTGCGGCTGCACCAAGTAGGCTGGAGGGCGTGAAGAATTTCGAGACGCTGTTCGCTGAGCTCAGCGAGAAGGCAGCCACCCGCCCGGAAGGCTCCCGCACCGTCGCTGAATTGGAGTCCGGTGTTCACGGCATCGGCAAAAAAGTCGTTGAGGAAGCAGCCGAAGTGTGGATGGCTGCCGAATATGAATCCGATGAAGCCGCGGCCGAGGAAATCTCCCAGCTGCTGTACCACCTGCAGGTTCTGATGCTCGCCAAAGGCCTGACCCTGGAAGACGTCTACAAGCATCTGTAGCCACCGGTCCGGCGCACTGCCGCCGGGCCCGCCGTGGCCTGCACTGCCTGAAAACCCAGACCTTCCACCCCAGAAAGAATTTCCCATGCTGCGAGTAGCCGTCCCCAACAAGGGCTCCCTGTCCGAAGCCGCCTCCGCCATGCTCTCCGAAGCCGGCTACCGCCAGCGCCGCGACACGCGCGAACTGGTCATGGTGGACCCTGACAACGAGATCGAGTTCTTCTTCCTCCGCCCCCGCGATATTGCGGTCTATGTCGGCCAGGGAACGCTCGACGTCGGCATCACCGGACGCGACCTGCTCCTGGACGCCGGCGTGGAAGCCGAAGAGCTGCTGCCGCTGGGTTTCGCCGGCTCCACCTTCCGTTTTGCCGGACCCGTCGGCGACTTCAGCAAGGTGGAGGAACTCGAGGGCAAGCGCCTGGCCACCAGCTACGACGGACTGCTGCGCAACTACCTGGCCGAACGCGGCATCAACGCCAAGGTGGTCCGGCTGGATGGCGCGGTTGAATCCTCGGTCCGCCTGGGCGTCGCCGACGCCATCGCCGACGTCGTGGAAACCGGCAACACCCTCAAGGCCGCCGGCATGGAAATCTTCGGCGACCCCATCCTCAAATCCGAGGCCGTCCTGATCCGCCGCACCGGCAACGGGGGCGCCGCCAACGGCACCGCCAAGGAAATCGACGTCCTCATCCGCCGGCTCCAGGGCGTCCTGGTGGCACGCCAGTACGTGCTGATGGACTACGACATCCGCAAGGAACTCGTGGAGAAGGCGGCCGGCCTGACGCCTGGCCTCGAATCGCCCACGGTCTCGCCGCTGCGCGACTCCGACTGGGTGGCCGTCCGGTCCATGGTTCCCAAGAAGGAAACCAACCGCATCATGGATGAATTGTACGACCTCGGCGCCCGCGCCATCCTGGTCAGCAGCATCCACGCCTGCCGCATCTGAGCCGGCCCCGCAGCAACCAACACAGACTCCAGGAGTACCCCATGGCAGTAGCAGTACGCGTCATTCCCTGCCTCGACGTCGACGCCGGACGCGTCGTCAAGGGCGTCAACTTCGAGGGCCTGCGCGATGCCGGCGACCCCGTGGAACTCGCCCACCGCTACGACAACGCCGGCGCCGACGAACTGACCTTCCTTGACGTCACAGCTTCCTCGGGCAACCGCGAGACCACGTTCGACGTTGTCCGCCGCACGGCCGAAGAAGTATTCATCCCGCTGACGGTGGGCGGCGGCGTCCGCGGCGTGGCGGAAGTGGACAAGCTCCTGCGCTACGGCGCCGACAAGGCCTCCATCAACACCGCGGCCGTGGCCCGGCCCGACGTCATCGACGAAATCACCCGGCACTTCGGTTCCCAGGTGCTCGTCCTGTCCGTTGACGCCCGCCGCACCCGCCCGGGGTCCCAGCCCACGCCGTCGGGATTCGAAGTGACCACCCACGGCGGCCGCACCGGCACCGGCATCGACGCCATTGAGTGGGCCAGGGAAGCGGCTGACCGCGGGGTGGGGGAGATCCTGCTGAACTCCATCGACGCCGACGGCACCAAGGACGGGTTCGACCTCGAACTCATCAAGCTGGTCCGGGCGGCCGTCAGGGTCCCGATCATCGCGTCCGGCGGTGCCGGAGAGCCCGCACACTTCCCGCCGGCCGTCGCAGCCGGCGCGGACGCCGTCCTGGCGGCTTCGATTTTCCACTGGGGACCGGACAACATGATGTCCCAGGTCAAGGAAGCGATCCGGGAAGCCGGCTTCGAAGTCCGCTAACCCGACTGACTCGCATTTGTTGTCGTTATGAACGCTCATAACGACAACAACTGCGACCCAGTTGGGTCAGAGGCCTACTTCGGCTGACTGGAGGAGGGCGACGGCGTCGGGCTGGCCTTCGAAGGTGACCAGCGCGTGGCGTGTCCGGCCGTGGGCGTGCATCAGCAGTTCGCCCGGCTCGCCGACGATCGCCACCGAAACGGGGGCGCGCTTGGCAACATGCCGCGGACCGGACGGACGGACCAGGACAATGCCCAGGTCCACGCCGCGGTAGAGGATGGCGGCACGCTTGACCAGTTCGTCCCACAGTGCGTCAGAGTACGCTTCATCAAGTGCCCTGGGCGCCCACCGGTCCACGGCCCGCCGGACATCCTCGGTGTGCACGAAGTATTCGATCAGGTTGGAACTTTCGTCCAGTGCCTTGATCTTCATCGGCGACAGCGCCGGTGGACCGGCGCGGAAGGTGTTGACCAGCCGGGCGTAGTCCTCGTTGGTGGTCAGCTTGGCTGCCAGCTTGGCGGTTGCCTGGTCCGAGGCCTTGGCCAGGCGCTTGATGATCAAACCGAGCCCGACGGCGGCCTTCCGCTCGCGCAGGTAAAGGTGCGCGGCAAGGTCCCTGGTACGCCAGCCCTTGCACAGAGTGGGCGCATCAGGGCCGGCCGCAAGCAGGGTTTCGGCCAGGACTTCTCGGGACGGTTCGACGAAATGCATCACTTGGAAAACTAGCACGACAGGCGCGGAGTTGGGCAGCAGCGCAGGGGCAGGTGGCGTGCCGTTGTTCACAACAGGAGGACGGGCACGTGAAGGCACTAGACTTGACCCGATGTCTGAGCAGCCAACCCCCGTCCCCACCGCAGGATCCGCCGTGTCCCAGCCTGTGGCATCCGTGCCGCCGTCGTCCGGGGAATCCGTCCCGGCCAGCCCGCTGCCCATGGAGGTAGCCGCGGCACTCAAGCGCGACGCCGCCGGCCTGGTGGCCGCGGTGGTGCAGCAGTACGACACCAATGAAGTCCTCATGCTCGGCTGGATGGACGACGAGGCGCTGCACCGCACCATGACCACCGGCCGGGTGACCTTCTACTCCCGCTCACGGCAGGAGTACTGGCGCAAGGGTGATACCTCGGGGCATGTGCAATGGGTCAAATCCGTGGCCATGGACTGCGACGGCGACGCACTGCTGGTGCGCGTGGACCAGGTGGGCGCGGCCTGCCACACGGGCACCCGCACCTGCTTCGACGGCAGGGACCTCGACGTGGTGGCAGGCCACGCAGGCTAGGCGGACACGCTGCCCGGCCGGGTTTCCTCCACACCCCGGCCACTCCAGCAAGCACACCAAGGGCCGGCAATGCCGGCCCTTTCGAAGAACAGGCGGACAAGCATAACCATGCAGGACCTTGGAACCATCAGCCCGAGCCTCGAGGAATTCCGGGAACTTGCCGGCCACAGCCGCGTCATTCCCGTCCGGCTCAAGGTCCTCGCCGACGCCGAAACCCCCATCGGGCTGTACCGGAAGCTGGCGCAGGGTCAGCCCGGCACCTTCCTGATGGAATCGGCAGCGGTGGGCGGAGCCTGGTCCCGGTACTCCTTCATCGGCGCCAAGTCCCGTGCCACCCTGACCACCAAGGACGGCCAGGCGCACTGGCTGGGCCAGCCGCCCGCGGGCGTGCCGGTCAGCGGCAGTCCGGTGGACGCCATCCGCGACACCGTGGAGGCGCTGCGCACCGACCGTTTCGAAGGGCTGCCGCCCTTTACCTCCGGGCTGGTGGGCTTCCTCGGCTGGGAAACCGTCCGGCACTGGGAACGGCTGGTCAGCCCGCCCGAGGATGACCTGCAGCTGCCGGAGATGGCCCTGAACCTGGTCACCGACATGGCCGTGCATGACAACGTGGACGGTACGGTCCTGCTCATCGCCAACGCCATCAACTTCGACAACAGTTCCGAACGCGTTGACGAGGCCTGGCACGACGCCGTGCGCCGGGTCAAGGAACTCCTGGCCAAAATCAGCACCCCGGTGGTGCAGCCGGTCTCCGTCCTGACGCCGGCGGCCCTGGACTTTGCCTCCAGCGTCCAGGAACGCTGGGACGAGGCTGAATACCTTGCGGCGCTGGACCGCGGCAAGGAAGCGATCGTGGACGGCGAGGTCTTCCAGGTGGTGATTTCGCGCCGGTTCGAGATGGAGTGCAAGGCGTCCGCGCTGGACGTCTACAGGGTCCTGCGCAACACCAACCCCAGCCCGTACATGTACATCTTCAGCCTGGCCGACGCCGAGGGCCGCGAGTACTCGATCGTCGGCTCCTCGCCCGAAGCCTTGGTCACGGTCACCGGCGAGGAAGTCATCACCCACCCCATCGCCGGCTCGCGTCCGCGCGGCAAGACGGTCGAGGCGGACAAGGCCCTGGCCGAGGAACTGCTCGCCGACCAAAAGGAACGTGCCGAACACCTGATGCTGGTGGACCTCTCCCGCAACGACCTCTCCAAGGTCTGCGTGGCCGGCACCGTGGACGTCACCCAGTTCATGGAGGTGGAGCGTTTCAGCCACATCATGCACCTGGTGTCCACCGTGGTGGGCCGCTTGGCTCCGCAGGCCAAAGCCTATGACGTGCTGAAGGCCACCTTCCCGGCCGGCACCCTCTCCGGCGCACCCAAGCCCCGTGCCCTGCGGCTGCTGGACGAGCTGGAACCGCACCGCCGCGGCATCTATGGCGGCGTGGTGGGCTACCTCGACTTCGCCGGCGACATGGATATGGCCATCGCCATCAGGTCCGCCCTGATCCGGGAAGGACGCGCCTACGTCCAGGCAGGGGGTGGCATCGTGGCAGACTCCGTGAACCCCACCGAGGCCCTGGAAACGGTCAACAAGGCCGCCGCTCCGTTGCGCGCCGTGCACACGGCCGGATCGCTGCACAACATTTCCGCGGAATCCCTTCCCGACGGGTCGGTTTCCTGATGCCGGACTCCGGCATGGCGGCAGGCCGCCCCGAAGAGGCGGCCAAGGCAGGACAGGCGGATACGGCGGCCAAGGCCAGCAAGGCCGGCAAGGCCCGGGCCGTGCCGGTCTGGGCGCGCAAGTCCACCCTGGTCATGCTGATTACCCTCCTGGCGCTGGCCGCCTTCGGCACCACCACCCAGACCTGGATGACCGCCACCCTGGACCCCAACCAGGTGGGACAGGCCGGAGCCGCCCAAAGCACCATCCAGGTGCAGGGCAGCAAGGCCGCCACCACGGTGACGGCCCTGGCCCTGGTGGCCCTGGCAGGCGGGCTCGCAGCGGCCATCGCCGGCAGGATCGCCCGGTGGGTGATCACGGCCATCATCGTCCTTGCCTCCGCAGGCGTGGTGACGGCAGCGGCCACCGTCCTGGCCGATCCGCTCGCCGCGGCGCAAGGGTCGATTGCGGCAGCCACCGGCGTCTCCGGCAGCCAGGCGCACGTGGACGTTACCCCGTTCCCGCTGCTCGCCGTCGTCGCGGGCTGCCTTCTCGCCCTGTCAGCCCTGCTGATCCTGCCCGCCTCCCGTTACTGGAAGACGCGCACCAAATATGACGCGGCCGGAGCGGCAGCACCCACGGCCGCCGGCGCCACGGCGGTGGCCGGCCCCGTGGACGAGATCGACAGCTGGGACCGGCTTTCCCGGGGCGAGGACCCCACCTAAGACCGGCGGACGCCGGCGCCGGCAGGGGCGGCAGGCCCTGCGGTACGCGGGCGGCAGCCAAAAAATGGCAGAATGTAAGCAGTATCCATCCTGAGGAGATTTCCATGAGCAAAGCACCTGCGTCCGTTTCCAAGTCAGGCACCCGCACCGTTGCCCCCGGCGCCATTGACCACAGCCAGGAACTGGGCCACGGCAACAGCCCGGCCGCGTGGACCTGCGTCATCGTCATGCTCGTCGGCGCGCTCATCGCAGCCATCGCCTTCGTCATCGCCAGCACCCCCATCTTCATCGGCGGCGCCGTTGTCATGGTCGTCGGACTGATCCTCGGATACGTCATGCGCAAGGCAGGCTACGGCGTCGAAGGCAGCAAGCTGAAGAACTCCGGCCACTGATGGCGACTGTTCTCGACGACATCAACGCCGGTGTCAGGGAGGATATGGAGGCCAGGAAACGGCTCGTTTCCCTGGCTGAGCTGAAGGACCTGGCCCAGGCCGCGGCACCTGCCCGTGACGCGTGGGCAGCCCTCGGCGGCACCTCCCCAACCCGGGAACAGCTGAAAGTCATTGCCGAAATCAAACGCCGCAGCCCCTCCAAGGGCGATCTCGCCAGCATCGGGGATCCGGCGTCGCTCGCCCGGCAGTACGCCGACGGCGGTGCCTCCGTCATCAGCGTCCTCACCGAACAGCGCCGCTTCAACGGGTCCCTGGCCGACCTCGACGCCGTGCGCGCCGCCGTCGACATCCCGCTGCTGCGGAAGGACTTCACGCTCGACGAGTACCAGATCTGGGAGGCCCGTGCCCACGGCGCCGACCTCATCCTGCTCATCGTGGCTGCCCTCTCGGACGCCCAGCTGGCCGAATTCAGCGGCCTCAGCCGGGACCTGGGCATGAACGTGCTCGTGGAGACCCACACGGAAGAGGAAATCGAGCGGGCCGTGGCCGCCAACGCGCGGATCATCGGCGTCAACGTGCGCAACCTCAAAACGCTCGACGTCGACCGTTCCGTCTTTGCCGCACTGGCGGGGCTGATTCCCGCCGAGGCCGTGGTGGTTGCCGAATCCGGCGTCCGCGACGCCGACGACGTCACGCACTACGCCGGCAGCGGCGCGAACGCCATACTGGTGGGCGAGGCACTGGTAAGCCACGCCACGCCCCGGGAACGCATCGCAGAGTTCACTGCCGCAGGTGCCGCCGCCATCGCCGCCCGCGGCTGACGAAACGCACCAAACCGTCGTCCTGCGGGCCCGTGGCACGCCGGCCCGCACGGACAGCACACCATTCCGGCCGCCACCGCCGGAACAGCAACTTTTTGACCAACCACCACCGAACAGGACAGGACTGATGGCTGACGCACCCTCAGGAAACGCTGACAACAACACCGCGGAAGCATTCCTGCAGGGCGGATCCCTCCGCCACGCCCCGGGGCCGTACTTCGGCAACTACGGCGGGCGATGGATGCCCGAGTCCCTCATCGCCGCCCTGGACGAACTTGAAGAGACCTTCAACAAGGCCAAGGACGATCCCGACTTCCGTGCGCAGATCGCTGACCTGAACAAGAACTACTCCGGCCGGCCGTCCCTCCTGACCGAAGCCAAGCGGTTCTCCCAGCACGCCGGGGGAGTGCGCATCTTCCTCAAGCGCGAAGACCTCAACCACACGGGTTCGCACAAGATCAACAACGTCCTTGGCCAGGCGCTGCTCGCCAAGCGCATGGGCAAGACGCGCGTCATCGCCGAGACCGGCGCAGGCCAGCACGGCGTGGCAAGCGCTACCGCTGCCGCCCTGATGGGCCTGGAGTGCGTGGTGTACATGGGCGCCGAGGACTGCCGCCGCCAGGCGCTTAACGTCGCCCGCATGGAACTCCTGGGCGCCAAGGTGATTCCCGTCACCAGCGGATCCCAGACCCTCAAGGACGCCATCAACGAGGCCCTCCGGGACTGGGTGGCCAACGTTGGCAACACCCACTACCTGTTGGGCACCGCTGCCGGAGCCCACCCGTTCCCGGCCATGGTCCGTTACTTCCACGAGGTCATCGGCGAGGAATCCCGCGCCCAGATCCTGGAGCAGGAGGGCCGCCTCCCGGACGCCGTCTGCGCCTGCATCGGCGGCGGCTCGAACGCCATCGGCATCTTCCACGGGTTCCTGGATGATCCCTCCGTGAAGATCTACGGTTTCGAGGCCGGCGGCGACGGCGTCGAAACCGGCCGGCACGCCGCCACCATCACCCTGGGCAAGCCCGGCGTGCTGCACGGCGCACGCTCCTACCTGATGCAGGACGACGACGGCCAGACGATCGAGTCGCACTCCATCTCCGCCGGCCTGGACTACCCCGGCGTGGGACCCGAGCACTCCTACCTGGCCGACATCGGACGGGTCAGCTACGAGCCCATCACGGACAGCGAAGCCATGGAGGCCTTCCGCCTCCTGTGCCGCACCGAGGGCATCATCCCCGCCATCGAGTCCTCGCACGCGCTGGCCGGAGCCATCAAGGTGGGACAGCGGCTTGCTGCCGAAGACCCGGCGGCCGCGGCCGAAAAGATCGTCATCGTCAACCTGTCCGGACGCGGAGACAAGGACGTGGCCACCGCCGCCGAATGGTTTGACCTGTTGGACAAGAATTCCGCCGAATCCGAGATCGGCAAAGAGGGGGAGCAGCTGTGAGCAGTGCAGAAATGGCCAACCGGGCAGAGATGACCAGCAAGTCGGCAGCAGCCATCGACAGGGCGCGCTCCCAGGGACGCTCCGCCCTCATCGGCTACCTCCCCGCCGGCTACCCCAGTGTGGAGGACACCATCGCCGCAGGCATTGCCCTGGCGGAAAACGGCGCGGACCTGATCGAGATCGGCATTCCCTACTCGGACCCCGTCATGGACGGCCAGGTCATCCAGGCCGCCACCACCGAGGCACTGGCCAAGGGCTTCCACGTCAGCCAGGTGTTCGACGTCGTGGCCGGCATCACCAGCAGGACCGACGCCGCCGTCCTGGTCATGACGTACTGGAACCCGGTGGTCCGGATGGGCGTGGATGAGTTCTCGCGCCGGCTGGCCGAAGCCGGGGGAGCCGGGCTGATCACCCCGGACCTGATTCCGGACGAGGCCGCCGAGTGGATGGAAGCCTCGGACAAGTACGGCCTGGACCGTGTGTTCCTCGTGGCGCCGTCCTCCACCGCGGAGCGCATGCAGCGGACCGTGGATGCCAGCCGTGGATTCGTGTACGCCGTCTCCATCATGGGCGTCACCGGTGCCCGCACCTCCGTCAGCACCGCAGCCAAGGACGTTGTGGCGGCGGCGCACGGCGCCGGCGCCGAGCGCGTCTGCGTCGGGCTGGGCGTCTCCACCGCGGACCAGGTCCGCGAAATCGCCGCCTACGCCGAAGGCGTCATCGTGGGCACCGCCCTGGTGGCGGCCCTCCGCGACGGGGGAGTGGATGCCGTCGCCGCCCTCACCAAGGACCTGAGCACCGGCCTGGCGCCTGAACCGGGCCCGGCGCAGGAAGCCGGGGCCTAGGACATGCAGCCACTCCTTCAGGCAGCCGCGCTGGTACCCACGATGGTGCCGGCCAGCATCCCCAGCCCGGACTGGTCCGGCTTCGACATTCCCCTGCCTTGGGGCAGCCTCCGGATCCACGCCTACGCGCTGTGCATCCTCGCGGGGATCGTCGCGGGGCTCTGGCTCACATCCGTCCGCTGGGCCAGGCGCGGCGCCCCTGAAGGCAGCGTCTGGGACATCGTCATCTGGGCCATCCCCTTCGGCATCATCGGAGGCCGGCTCTACCACGTGGTGTCATCACCGGACGCTTACTTCGGCCCGGGGTTCGACGGCACCGGAGACCTCTCGCTGATCCCGCAGATCCAGCGCGGCGGGCTGGGAATCTGGGGCGCCGTGGTCCTTGGGGCCCTTGGCGCCTGGATCGGCTGCCGCCGCAGCGGAGTGAAGCTGAGCGCATTCGCCGACGCAGCGGCCCCGGGCCTGCTCCTGGCCCAGGCCATAGGCCGGTGGGGCAACTACTTCAACCAGGAACTTTTCGGCGGTCCCACCACGCTGCCGTGGGGCCTGCAGGTGGACGCCGACAACCCCAACTTCCCCGCCGGCATGCCCGCGGACACCCTCTTCCACCCCACGTTCCTCTACGAGTCCCTGTGGAACCTGGCCGGCGTCCTGATCCTGCTGGCCCTGGACCGGCGCTTCAACTTCCGCCGGAGCCGGCTTTTCTGGCTGTACGCCATGTACTACACCCTGGGCCGGGTCTGGATCGAGGCAATGCGCATCGACGACGCCGAACAGATCACCATCTTCGGCATCACCACCAGGCTCAACGTGTGGACCAGCATCTTCGTGTTCCTGGCGGCCCTGGTCGCCTTCATCCTGTTGGGCCTCAAAAGCCGGACGGACCCGGACACCGTGTACCTTCCGGGGCACGGAGCGGAGAAAACCGTGGAACCGGGAACCGATTCCGTGGCCAGTCATGAAGTCCGTGATCCGGACGATGTTGTCTCAGATAGTGATTCGCGTGGTAATCTCCCTGATAACCACAGCGGTTCCAGGCATGCTTCCGACCCCACGGAAGAAGCCGCGGCGGCACCGGCGGGCTCAAAGCCCGGAACGGATGCAACGGCTGCCGGACACTCCGGCAGCACAGCCACAGGACCCGCACCGGAGGCCGGCACCGGCAAGTAGGGCGCCGGCCAGGCAGGGCAGCAGAGCCACCGCTCGAAGCGCCCGAAAACCACAATGTCGTGGCATGGGGCACCGTCCGCCCAGCATGGATTTGCTGGCTGATGATGCCTCGGGCAGGGGCCTGCGTAACCGTTAGTTCAGCAGGCTGCGCTGACCTACAATTTCCAGTAATCAACACTTTGTTGTGCCCACCGCAGCGGCGCCGACGAGTGGGGCCAACGGTGTCCCTTCCATACGCACGATCAGGAGGAAGGACGTCTCCCATGACCCAAACTCTTCACACTCCCAGCTGGTCCGAACCGGACCAGCCTGAGACTGCAATGTCGCCGTTCAAGCGCTTCGCAGCCATGCCGGAGGCCGCCGGGCTCTACAACCCGGAACAGGAGAAGGACGCCTGCGGACTCGCGATCATCGCGACCCTGCGCGGCGAACCCGGGTATGACATTGTCGACGCCGCCCTGACCGCCCTGCGCAACCTGGAGCACCGCGGTGCCGTGGGTGCTGACGAGGGCACGGGCGACGGCGCGGGCCTGCTCATGCAGATCCCCGACGAGTTCTTCCGTGCGGTCACCGAGTTCGAGCTGCCCGCACCGGGCCAGTACGTCGCCGGTACCGCGTTCCTGCCTGCCGAGCAGCGCGAGGCCGACGCCGCCAAGGCAGGTATCGAGGGCCTGGCCGCCGATGAGGGCCTGAAGGTCCTCGGCTGGCGTGAAGTGCCGGTGGTCGCCGACCTCGTGGGCGCCATGGCCCGCGCCTGCATGCCCTACTTCTCCCAGCCCTTCCTGGCATCCGCCAACGGCGAGGAACTGGACCGCAACGAGCTCGACTCGCGCGCCTGGCGCATCCGCAAGCGTGCCCAGAACAAGTTCGGCGTGTACTTCCCCTCGCTGTCCTCGCGCACCATCGTCTATAAGGGCATGCTCACCACCGCCCAGCTGGAGCCGTTCTACCCGGACCTTTCGGACAAGCGGTTCAAGACCAAGCTGGCGATCGTGCACTCACGCTTCTCCACGAACACCTTCCCGTCCTGGCCGCTCGCCCAGCCGTTCCGGACCATTGCCCACAACGGTGAGATCAACACCGTCAAGGGCAACCGGAACTGGATGCGCGCCCGCCAGTCCCAGCTCGCCAACCCGCTGCTGGGCGACTCGCCGGAAGAGCTGTACCCCATCTGCACCCCCGGCGCCTCCGACTCCGCCTCGTTCGACGAGGTAGCGGAGCTGCTGTGGCTGTCCGGCCGGCCCATCACGCACTCGATCATGATGATGATCCCCGAGGCCTGGGAAAACCACGCCACCATGGATCCGGCCCGTCGCGCCTTCTACGAGTACCACTCCCTGCTGATGGAACCGTGGGACGGCCCCGCCGCCGTGTCCTTTACCGACGGCAACCTGGTGGGCGCAACCCTTGACCGCAACGGCCTGCGCCCCGGACGCTTCTGGATCACCGAAGACGGCCTGATCGTCTTCGCCTCCGAGGTGGGCGTGATCGACGTCGAACCCTCCAAGGTGGTCAAGAAGGGCCGCGTGTCCCCGGGCAAGATGTTCCTGGTGGACACCGAGGCCGGCCGCATCATCGATGACGAAGAGGTCAAAGCCGAAGTTGCCGCGGCCAACCCGTGGGCGGAGTGGGTCAAGGACAACCTGATCGACCTCAACGACCTGCCCGAGCGTGAGCACGTGGTGCACACTGCCGCGTCCGTGAACATCCGCCAGCGCACCTTCGGCTACACCACCGAGGAACTGAAGATCCTGCTCGGCCCGATGGCCCGCACCGGCGCCGAGCCGCTGGGCGCCATGGGTTCCGACACCCCCGTGGCCGTGCTGTCCAAGCGCCCCCGCCTGCTCTTCGACTACTTCGTGCAGTCCTTCGCGCAGGTCACCAACCCGCCGCTGGACGCCATCCGCGAGGAACTGGTCACGTCCCTGACCTGCGCCATCGGACCCAACGGCAACCTGCTGGACACCAAGCAGGTCCGCCAGCCCCAGGTCCAGCTGCCCTTCCCGGTGATCAACAACGACCAGCTCGCCAAGATCGCCAACATCGAGGACGCCGACGGCAACCGCGTGGCCATGAAGGTCCGCGGCCTGTACCGGCCCGAAGGCGGCGAGAACGCGCTCCGCGCCCGGCTCACCGAGATCTGCGAGCAGGTCTCCGGTGCCATCAACCGCGGCGTGCAGTACATCGTGCTGTCCGACCGTGACTCCAACGCCCAGTGGGCACCCATCCCGTCGCTGCTGCTGGTCAGCGCCGTGCACCACCACCTGCTGCGCAGCGCCAACCGCACCAAGACTGCCCTGGTGGTCGAGGCCGGCGATGTCCGCGAGACGCACCACGTGGCCGTGCTCATTGGTTACGGCGCGTCCGCCGTCAACCCGTACCTGGCGATGGAATCCGTGGAGCAGCTGATCGCTGCCGGCGACGTCACCGGTGTGACCCCGCAGGACGGCGTCTACAACCTGATCAAGGGCCTGGGCAAGGGCGTCCTGAAGATCATGTCCAAGATGGGCATCTCCACCGTGGCGTCCTACACCGGCGCCCAGACCTTCGAAGCCCTTGGCCTGGGCCAGGACCTGGTGGACGAGTTCTTTGCCGGCACGCACTCCCAGCTGGGCGGCGTGGGCCTGGACGTGATCGCGGCCGAAGTGTCCGCACGCCACCAGATGGCCTACCCCGAGGGCGGCATCGAGCAGCCGCACCGCCCCTGCTGGGCGGCGGCGAGTACCAGTGGCGCCGTGACGGCGAACCGCACCTGTTCAACCCGGAGACCGTGTTCCGGCTGCAGCACGCCACGCGTGAGCGCCGCTACGACATCTTCAAGGCCTACACCAAGGGCGTGGACGACCAGTCCACCAACCTGATGACCCTCCGCGGCCTGCTCAAGTTCAAGAACGACCGGCCGTCCGTGCCCCTTGAGGAAGTGGAGCCGGTCTCCAGCATCGTTAAGCGGTTCTCCACGGGAGCGATGAGCTACGGCTCCATCTCGCAGGAGGCCCACGAGACGCTGGCCATCGCCATGAACCAGCTGGGCGGCAAGTCCAACACCGGTGAAGGCGGCGAGGACGTGGATCGCCTGCTCGATCCCAAGCGCCGCTCTGCGGTCAAGCAGATCGCGTCCGGCCGTTTCGGCGTGACCAGCCTCTACCTGACCAACGCGGACGACATCCAGATCAAGATGGCCCAGGGTGCCAAGCCCGGCGAAGGCGGCCAGCTGATGGCGCAGAAGGTCTACCCCTGGGTGGCCCGGACACGGCACTCAACCCCCGGCGTGGGGCTGATCTCCCCGCCTCCGCACCACGACATCTACTCGATCGAGGACCTCGCGCAGCTCATCTACGATGCCAAGCGCGCCAACCCCTCGGCGAGGGTCCACGTGAAGCTGGTCTCGGAAGTCGGGATCGGCACCGTGGCGTCCGGCGTGACCAAGGCCAAGGCCGACGTCGTACTCGTTTCCGGGCACGACGGCGGTACCGGCGCCTCACCGCTGAACTCGCTCAAGCACGCCGGTGTCCCGTGGGAGCTCGGCCTGGCCGAAACCCAGCAGACGCTGATGCTCAACGGACTGCGCGACCGCGTGGTGGTGCAGGTGGATGGCCAGCTCAAGACCGGCCGCGACGTTGTGATCGCCGCGCTGCTGGGCGGCGAGGAGTTCGGCTTCGCCACCGCTCCGCTGGTGGTGGAAGGCTGCATCATGATGCGCGTCTGCCACCTGGACACCTGCCCCGTGGGTGTGGCCACGCAGAACCCCGAGCTGCGCGCCCGCTTCAGCGGCAAGCCGGAGTTCGTGGTCAACTTCTTCGAGTTCCTTGCCGAGGAAGTCCGCGAGATCCTGGCGGAGCTTGGCTTCCGCAGCCTCGAGGAGGCCATTGGCCACGCAGAGGTCCTGGACGCCCGCGAGGCGATCGACCACTGGAAGGCCGACGGCCTGGACCTGGACCCGATCCTGCACGGCCTGGAGTTCGACGACGACGCGCCGCTGCGCAACATGACCGGCCAGAACCATGAGCTGGACAAGCACTTCGACCAGCGGCTGATCACCATGGCCACGGAAGCGCTGACGGACCGCAGCCCGGTGAAGATCACCGTTGACGTCATCAACACCGACCGTTCGGTGGGCACCATGCTGGGCCACGTGGTCACCAAGACCTTCGGCACGGATGTGCTGGCCACGGACACGATCGACATCACGCTGAACGGCACCGCCGGCCAGTCGTTGGGTGCCTTCCTGCCTGCCGGCATCACCCTGCGGCTCTACGGCGACTCCAACGACTACGTGGGCAAGGGCCTCTCCGGCGGCCGGATCGTCGTCCGCCCGGACCGTACCAACGTGTTCAAGGCGGAGACCAACGTCATCGCCGGCAACGTCATCGGCTACGGCGCCACCAGCGGCGAGATGTTCCTGCGCGGCCAGGTGGGCGAACGCTTCCTGGTCCGCAACTCCGGTGCCACCGCCGTCGTCGAAGGCATTGGCGACCATGGCTGCGAGTACATGACCGGCGGCCAGACGCTGATCATCGGGCGCACCGGCCGCAACTTCGGTGCCGGCATGTCCGGCGGAACCGCCTACGTCCTGGACCTGGACACTGCCAAGGTCAACAAGGACGCCCTGCAGTCCGGCGAACTCCAGCTCCGCGAGCTGGACGCCGAAGACCGCGACATCGTCCACGGCCTGCTGGTCAAGCATGTGGAAGAAACTGACTCCCAGCTGGCGGCGCGTCTCCTCGAGAACTTCGATGACACCGCTGCCCGCATTACCAAGGTGCTGCCGCGCGACTACGCGGCTGTGCTGCAAACCCGTCTCGACGCCATCGAAGAGGGCCTTGACCCCGACGGCGAAGAAGTATGGTCTCGAATCCTGGAGGTGACCGGTGGCTGATCCACGCGGATTTCTGAAAGTACGCCAGCGTGAAACCCAGCCACGCCGTCCTGTTCCCGTCCGCATCATGGACTGGAAAGAGGTCTATGAGGCGCAGGAAAAAGGCACGCTGAAGGCCCAGGCCGGACGCTGCATGGACTGCGGCGTCCCGTTCTGCCACCAGGGCTGCCCGCTGGGCAACCTCATTCCCGAGTGGAACGACCTCATGTGGCGGGACAAGGGTGAGGAAGCGATCGAGCGCCTGCACGCCACGAACAACTTCCCCGAGTTCACCGGACGGCTCTGCCCGGCGCCGTGCGAGGCGTCCTGCGTGCTGGGAATCAACCAGCCCGCGGTCACCATCAAGCAGGTGGAAGTCTCGATCATCGACGAGGCCTGGGACAACGGCTGGGTCAACCCGCTGCCGCCCGCACGCCTGACCGGCAAGACCGTTGCGGTGGTTGGCTCCGGCCCGGCAGGACTCGCCGTCGCCCAGCAGCTCACCCGCGTGGGCCACACGGTTGCCGTCTATGAGCGGGACGACAAGATCGGCGGCCTGCTCCGCTACGGCATCCCCGACTTCAAGATGGAAAAGGAGCAGGTGGACCGCCGCGTCGAGCAGATGAAGGCCGAGGGCACCCGCTTCCGTACCGGCGTCTCCGTGGGGACCGACGTCACCTGGGAGCAGCTGCGCAGGCGCTACGACGCCGTCGTGGTCTGCACCGGCGCCACCGTTCCGCGTGACCTGCCCATCCCGGGCCGCGACCTGGACGGCATCCACTTCGCCATGGACTACCTGGTGCCGGCCAACCGTGCAGTCGCCGGGGAAACCATCGAGAACCAGATCAACGCCCACGGCAAGCATGTTGTCATCCTGGGTGGCGGCGACACCGGTGCTGACTGCCTGGGGACCGCGCACCGGCACGGCGCCGCCTCGGTGACCACCCTGGCGATTGGCAAGCAGCCGCCGTCGGAGCGTGCCAGCCACCAGCCGTGGCCGACGTTCCCCACCCTGTTCGAGGTGGCCAGCGCGCACGAGGAAGGCGGCGAACGCACCTACCTCGCGTCCACGGTCGAGTTCGTTGGCGAGAACGGCAAGCTGACCGGCGTGAAGGTGGCGGAGACCGAGTTCGTTGACGGCAAGCGCCTCCCCAAGGCCGGCACCGAGCGGATCATCCCGGCGGACCTGGTGTTCCTGTCCCTCGGCTTCACCGGTGCCGAGCCTGCCGGCATCACCGAACAGGTGCACGCCGAATTCGACGGCCGCGGCAACGTGGCCCGCGACGGCTACTACATGACCAACACCGAGGGCGTGTTTGTTGCCGGTGACGCCGGCCGCGGGCAGTCCCTGATCGTGTGGGCCATCGCCGAGGGACGTGCCGCCGCTGCCGCCGTTGACAAGTACCTGATGGGAAGCACGATCCTTCCCGCTCCCGTAGCACCGACGGACCGGGCCATCGCCGTCCTCTAGCCGCCGTCCTCTGGCCGCAGTCCCGCAGGATGCATCGAGGGTTCACCTCGCAGACAACTTAACCAATGCAAGAGACCAATAGGGTAGGTATATGAGACGCGCAAAAATTGTGGCTACGTTTGGCCCGGCAATTGCCAGCTACGAAAACACCCTCGCGGTGCTGGAAGCCGGCGTTGACGTCGCCCGCATGAACATGAGCCACGGCGACTACTCCGTGCATGACAACACCTACGAGAACGTCCGCAAGGCAGCATCCGACCTTGGCAAGGCCGTGGCCATCATGGCCGACCTGCAGGGCCCCAAGATCCGCCTGGGCCGTTTCGTCGACGGTCCGCACGCCCTGGCCGTGGGTGACGTCTTCACCATCACCACCGAAGACGTTCCCGGTACCCGGGAGATCTGCTCCACCACGCTGAAGAGCCTCACCGAGGACGTCAAGGTGGGCGATGCCCTGCTGATCGACGACGGCAAGGTGGCCCTGCGTGCCACGGCGGTGGACGACGTCAAGGTGGTCACCGAGGTGACCGTTGGCGGCATGGTGTCCAACAACAAGGGCATCAACCTTCCCGGCGTGGCCGTGAACGTGCCCGCGCTGAGCGAGAAGGACGAGGACGATCTCCGCTGGGCGCTGCGCCGCGGCGTTGACCTGGTGGCGCTGTCGTTCGTGCGTGACGCTACGGACATCGCCCGCGTCCACGAGATCATGGACGAGGAAGGCCGCCGCGTACCGGTCATCGCCAAGATCGAAAAGCCGCAGGCCGTTGAGCAGCTGCCCGAGATCATCGACGCCTTCGACGCCATCATGGTGGCCCGTGGCGACCTGGGCGTGGAGCTTCCGCTGGAGGAAGTGCCGATCGTGCAGAAGCGCGCCATTGAACTGGCACGCCGCTGGGCCAAGCCGGTCATCGTGGCCACCCAGGTCCTTGAGTCCATGATCGACAACCCGCGCCCCACCCGTGCAGAGGCTTCCGACTGCGCCAACGCCGTCCTGGACGGTGCTGACGCTGTCATGCTGTCCGGTGAGACCAGCGTGGGCAAGTACCCGATCGAGACGGTCAAGACCATGGCCCGGATCATCGAATCCACCGAGGTCCACGGCCTGGAGCGCGTCCCCCGCTGGGGACCAAGCCCAGGACCCGTGGTGGCGCCATCACCCGTGCCGCCGTCGAAATCGCCGACCAGCTGGACGCCAAGTACATCTGTGCGTTCACCCAGTCCGGTGACTCGGCCCGCCGGCTCTCCCGTCTGCGGCCCATCAAGCCGGTCTTCGCGTTCACCCCGGTGGAGCAGGTCTGGAACCAGATGGCGCTCACCTGGGGCATCCAGCCGGTACTGGTGCAGATGGTGGACCACACGGACGCCATGACCGCCCAGGTGGACCGCAGCCTTGAGGAAATGGGACTTGTGGAAGACGGTGACCTGGTGGTCATCGCCGCCGGTTCGCCTCCCGGAAAGGCCGGTTCCACCAACTCGCTGAAGGTGCACAAGGTAGGCGACCTGGCCGACTCCACCCGCGCCGGTGAAGTCAGCAGCAACAAGGAAAAGCTCGGCCCCTGGCCGGAAAAGAAGAAGAAGGCCTAGGCCTAGTCTTCAGACACAGCGAAGGACCCCTGCCGGTTGGCAGGGGTCCTTCGCTTTGGTGCTGTGCGCGTTAGGGGACTTTACGCGTGGGGGCCGGGCCGCCGTCGGAAACTCTTCGGGCCCGGCCGGCGCGTTAGTTGACCTGGTTGATGATGGTCTCTGCAACCTCGCGCATGCTAAGGCGGCGGTCCATCGAGGTCTTCTGGATCCAGCGGAAGGCTTCGGGTTCGGTCAGGCCCATCTTGGTGGTCAGCAGGCTCTTGGCGCGTTCCACGAGCTTGCGGGTGGCGAACTGCTCCTGCAGGTCGGACACCTCGCTCTCGAGGGCCTTGATTTCCTCGTGCCGGGAGAGTGCGATCTCCAGCGCCGGGATGAGGTCCGCGGGGGTGAAGGGCTTGACGACGTAGGCCATGGCGCCGGCGTCGCGGGCACGCTCCACCAGTTCCTTCTGGCTGAAGGCGGTCAGCAGCACCACGGGGGCGATACGGGCCTTGACGATCTTTTCGGCCGCAGAAATGCCGTCCATGACGGGCATTTTGACGTCCATGAGGACCAGGTCCGGCTTGAGTTCCTCGGCGAGTTGGACGGCCTTCTCGCCATTGTCCGCCTCACCCACGACATCGTAACCTTCGCCGCGCAGGATCTCGATGATGTCGAGGCGGATGAGGGTTTCATCCTCTGCCACAATGACGCGGCGCGCCGGCTGGGACGTGGGCTTGGACTCCGTCTGTTCAGTCACGGGATCTCCTTGAAAAGGTACGGCGGGACATCACTATCTTAGGTGCCACCGCTGCTGTACTTGGTTTGCAGGGTTTGTTTGCGGCGACGGCGGCGCGATTCTGGAATTCAGCCTATCTGCATGTAGAGTAATTCCGCGTACGTGAAGCGATCGCGTTGCTCACAGTCAGCTGTGAGCGTACTTTGGCTCCGCGTAATCCGCGCCCGAGTGGCGGAATTGGCAGACGCGCCGCACTCAAAATGCGGTATCGAAAGGTGTGTGGGTTCGAGTCCCACCTCGGGCACAGTGTTTCCGCAGGTCAGAGGCCTGTTTCCTCTTTGGGTGTTGACAAAGCTTGACAACATTTTGCCTTCAGGTGTAGCCCCTTCGCGCTGCCGCGATGACAGCGGCCAGTGCGACAAGGGACGACGGCGGGAATCCCGCCATCGTCCCTTGCGCTGGTTTTCAAGCCCGATAGGCCCACTGGCAGAGCAGCCGCCCGTCGTCATCGTACTTTTGGACGGCGAGTCCGGGGCCTTGGTAGCTCGTGCCGGCTAGAGGGTTGTGGTGGTCATAGGAGAAGGCGATCAACGGCCCATGCGATATGACCTCCTGAAAGCGGAAACGGGTTTGGCCAGCCCCTTCGCGGGCCAAAGCGCTGACTTCCTCCAGACCTCGGTATGTCCTGTCGAGATGGACGATGGTGTATTGAACATCGCCGTGGAAAGTGGCGACGAGGGGTTCCGGGTCCCCGTTGTTGTAGGCCGCCATTACGCTCCGGACTTTGTCGGCGAGGGTGCTCACGACTGGGCTCCTGCTTTCCCTTGTGGCGCCGGTTTCAGTGCGCTGTCGTGCCCTTCTTCGATGCGTTCGTGATTTGTTGGGGTGCGGGGGATGGCAAGGGCAGCGAATGCCCCGGCTACCGCGACGCCTGCGATGAAGAGGAGGGGAACGATGACGTTGCCGGTCCAGTCCTGGCCGAGGCCCATGACGTAGGGGCCAAGGAAAGACCCTATGGAGCCCACGGTATTGATCAGTGCGATGCCTGCGGCCGCCGCCGTCATGCCCTTGAGCTGGAGGTTGGTGACCGCCCAAATAACGGGGCCGGTTGCGGTGAAGAGTGCACTGGCGAGGGAGATACCGATGAGGGTGGGGGCCAGTTGGTCGCCGGTGGCCACACTGGCGACCAGTCCCAGTGCGGCCAGTACCATACCCGTGACCAGTACCCGCCGGTGCGCCTGGCTGCGGTCGCAATAGATGCCAAGGGCGATGGTGGCCACGACAGCGACTGCGAACGGGACGGAGGACAGATAGCCGATCGTCATTACATCCGTTACGCCGGTGTTTTTGATGATGGTGGGTATCCAGAAGACGACGGCGTAGATGCCTATGTAATTGGCTGCCAGGATGACGCCGAGGAGCCAGACCCGCTTGTTGGTGACGGCCATCTTGAACTGCGTTGTTGCTTTCTCACGCGCGCCGGCCGGGCCGAGGCTTACCGCAATGGCGGCCTTTTCCTCACTGGTGAGCCACGCGGCGTCCTTCGGTGTGCTAGCGACGGCAAAGTAGAAGATAATGCCAAGGAGGGCTGCCGGAATGCCCTGGATCACGAAGAGCCATTGCCAGCCTGCGATACCTGCGAGTCCCCCCAGGCTGGACATGACCCAGCCGGAGAGGGGGCCGACGAACATGCTTCCGATGGGTCCTGCGATAACCAGCAGTGCCAGGGCCTGGGCGAGGCGTTTGCGTGGGAACCACTGGGACAGGAAGTAGACCATGCCTGGGTAGAAGCCGGCCTCTGCGATACCCAGGAAGATCCGGGCAATGTAGAACTGTTCAGTGTTTTGGACGAAGCCGGTAGCGATGGTGACAACGCCCCAGGTGACCATGATGCGGGCGATCCACATTTTTGCGCCGACGCGTTCGAGGATCATGTTGCTGGGCACCTCAAAGAAGATATAGGCGAGGAAAAAGATGCCGGCGCCGAGGCCGTAGGCCGCTGCCGAGAGACCAATGTCGGCACTCATTTCGAGCTTTGCGAAGCCGATATTGACCCGGTCGATGATGGCCACGGCGTAACAGATGGAGGCCAGGGGCAGAATCCGCCAGGCGAGCTTCTTGTAGAGGGGCGTTGGCAGGTCCCCAGTGCCTTCTGAAGCTGTGTTGTGGATGTACGTCATTGTACGGACTCTTTCACTCGTCAGTGGGTTGTGTTGTGTGCTGGATGCAGGGCGGGGAATGTCCACCAGGTGTCGGGCTGCCACTCTGCCGATTCCCATGCCTGCCGTTGTTGCTGCCGGGGGTCCGGGACCACTGTTGGGGTGGTGTCCAGCAACATTGTCCACCGTTCTGTTCGCCGGTATTCCGGCCAGAAGGGCAGGTCCTGGCTTTCGGGTTTTCCGTGATGGATGAAGGTTGTCCACGCCTGCCGGATTCCTGATGCCAGAGTCTGTAACGCCGGTTCTGCCGCTTCGAGTCCGATGTCCCAGACGAAGGGAACGTCGGCGCCATGGAACCCCCACTTCTCCTTGGGGGCGCCGGGGCTTGGAGCATCGAAGCGGTAACGCCAGCAGGACGCGTGTTCGGACTGGCTGTCGAGCAGCCGAATGGTGGGGATGCCGTACCGTTCGTCGGCCAGCACGGCGCAGTGGAGGCGGCGCTCGTCCGCTTCTGGGAAGGCGCTCCGGTAATTGTCCAGCACTTGTTCTGCTTCGTCCCCGAAGATCTCCTGTAGGACGCGTGGTGACTGTTGCGATGCACACGGGTCGGCGAGGTCGTAGCTTCCGGCCTCGTTGGCTGTCACGCCGGCCATGATGTTGATCCCCCTGGCGCGGCCCTTGGCGAAGGCGTGGACCGGGCCCTCGGGAAGAATGAGTCCGTCTACGGTTGGGCGCCAGACCCAGGTTGCCCTGACGCCGGCGGCAATCTCCTGCTGTGCGGCGAGGATTGTCTCAACGGGCATCGTTAGGAGCTCCTTGGCATCCGCAGGGCTAAGGCCGAGGGTGCGAAGCAGTGCAGCGGTGACCTGCTCTGCGGTGTCGGGGGTGTTGAGGTGCTCGCCGCCACTTTGAATGATTCCGCGGTGGAACAGGCCCTCGGCCATCGGCGACGCCATCAGATTGACCACGCTTTTGGCGCCGGCGGAAACACCGGCGATGGTGATGCGTGAAGGGTCGCCCCCGAATGCGGCCACGTTGTCCCGGACCCATTTCAGTGCAGCGATCTGGTCCAGTAGGCCTGCATTCGCCGACGAGGCGTACTGGTCCCCGAGGAGGTGGTCCAGCTTGAGGAAGCCGAGCGCTCCCAACCGGTAGTTGATAGTGACGACAATGGTGCCTTCGAGTGCCAGGGCCGTCCCGTCCCCGATGAAGTTGGCTCCTGATCCCCAGGTGTATCCGCCGCCGTGGAACCAGACCAGAACCGGACAGGGCGAGTCCATCGGCTGCGTCGGAGCAGTGACGTTGAGGAAGAGGCAGTCCTCACCCATGGGCGAGTCATCGTCCGACGGCGTTGCCCCGCCAGGCGGCACGAGCTCGGCCGCGAGCACCTGCGGGGCACGCGTTGGAAACGTGGTCACGTCCAGAATGCCCTCCCACGGCTCTGCCGGCTGGGGAGCCTGCCACCGCAGGGCTCCGTTCGGGGGAGCGGCGTACCGTATCCCGCGCCAGCTGATGGTGCCATCGTTCGTGACCCCGCGAACTGCTCCCTGACGCGTCATTGCGACTGTGCCTGTCATTGCTTTTCCTTCACTAGGTATCGACTTCGTCAACAATCGTGTGCTGGGTCACGTGTTTCCGACAATGATTTCTGGATAAGTGGAAGAATCAGCCAAAAGTCTGGCGGAAAGTCTAGAGTTGGAGGTGACAAAGAAGTCGTAAAAAGGGAGCGGGAAATGGATGTGCTGGATGAGCTGGACCAGCGGATTGTCGGCGCCCTCCAGGTAGACGGGCGCGCCTCGTGGGCGAAAGTGGCCGCAGCATTAGGGGAGGCCGAACGGACGGTGGCGCGGAGGGGCTCCGAGCTCCTCCGGGACGGGCGGGTGCGGATACGCGCGTTGCCGAATCCGAGCCGCTTCAGGCATCTGGAACAGTTTGTGTTGAAGGTTGCCTGCAATCCGGGCTCAGCAGGAATAGCCGCTGCGGCCCTCGCGCGACGGCCGGAGACCTTGTACACCTACATCCTCACCGGTTCGGCGGATTGTGCGGCGGAGTTTTCCAGCCCTGCTTCCAAGTTTGCGGAGCTGCTCATCCGGGACATAGGGAGCATCCCGGGGGTGAGGTCGGCCGCCACGTATCCGGTCCTCAGCTATCCCAGGACCATGCATCAGTGGAATCCCGGCGTCCTGACGCCGGCGGAGATTGAGGCGATGGGCGGAACCCGGTACTCGGAGGCTCCCACCGCCCTGGAGCACGTGGAGCAATTGGGCAAAGAGGACCGGCAGATTCTCCGGGCACTGGAACGCGATGGCCGCGCCAGTTATGAGGAACTGGCGCGTATCACTGGGCTCTCAGTGCAGACCGCCCAGCGCAGGGTGGAGCGGATGCGGCGCGAGGGCACATTGTTCATCCGCGCGGTATTCGAGCCCGCGCTGCTCGGGTTGCCGGTGGAGGTTCTGCTGTGGGTCAAGGTGCCGTTCCCGGAACTGGACCGTGTGGAAGCGGAAATGCTTCCTTCCTCGTCAGTCCGGTATGCGGCGGTCCTCGCCGGTGACTTCCAGCTTGTTGTCGATGCCGTCTTTCCCAGCCGCGCAGCACTTTCTGCCTATCTGAAAGGGGCTGAGTGGGCCACGCGGGCGCAGGCCATCGAGCCGGCCGTGGTGGTAGACGCGCTGAAGCGCAGCGGAACGATGGCATTGTCCTTCGGCGAAGACCTCGGCGGGTACAGCTCCTGACAAATGGACCGTCGTTGCCGCTGCGGCAGCAGCGACTTTCAGGTTCTACGTCGATGTCGTGAGGGTCTCCTGCTCTGCGGCGATGGTGGTGTTGTCTCCGTGGCCGGTGCGGACCACGGTCTCCGCCGGCAGCGTCAGCAGCCGTTCGCGGATAGAGGCCAGGATGGTGGGGTAGTCGCTGTAGGACCGTCCCGTGGCACCCGGGCCGCCGTTGAACAGCGTGTCCCCGGTGAAGACTGTTCCTTCGCTTTCGAGGTAGAAGCAGGTGGACCCCGGCGAGTGGCCGGGCGTGTGGATGGCCTTCAGGGTGGCCCCTCCCACCTCGAATCCGTCACCGTCGGCGTGGTAGCTGTCCGGTTTGGCGTCGGGGTAGACCTGCTCCCACAGCACCAGGTCCTCCTGGTTCAGGAGGATCGGGGCGCCCAGCGCGCCAGCAACCTCACGGGCGGCACCGATGTGGTCGTTGTGCGCGTGGGTCAGCAGGATGGCCTTGACCTTCCGGCTCCGGACCTGGCTGATGATCGCAGCGGCGTCGTGGGGCGCATCGATGATGACGCATTCCTCGTCATTACCCACGATCCAGACGTTGTTGTCCACGTCCCAGGTGCCGCCGTCGAGCGAGAACGTGCCCGAGGTGACCCGGTTCTCAATGGTCACCGCCATCAGATTTCCACCACTGAACGCAGCACCTTGCCTTCGTGCATCTTGCCGAAAGCCTCCTCCACCTGGTCGATGGTGATGCGCTCGGACACGAACGCGTCCAGGTCCAGGTTGCCCTGCTTGTAGTGGGACACCAGCATGGGGAAGTCCCGGGAGGGCAGGCAGTCGCCGTACCAGGAGGACTTCAGGGAGCCGCCGCGGCCAAAGACGTCCAGCAGCGGCAGTTCCAGCGTCATCTCCGGCGTGGGAACGCCCACCAGGACCACGCGGCCAGCAAGGTCACGGGCGTAGAAGGCCTGCTTGTACGTTTCGGGACGGCCGACGGCGTCAATCACCACGTCCGCGCCGTGGCCTCCGGTGAGGGCGCGGATGGCTTCCACTGCGTCTTCCTGCCGGGAGTTCACGCCATGGGTGGCGCCGAGGGACTTGGCCATCCCGATCTTGTTGTCGTCGATGTCAACGGCGATGATCGTCGTCGCACCCGCCAGCTTCGCGCCGGCGATCGCGGCGATGCCCACACCGCCGCAGCCGATGACGGCCACGGACTCCCCGCGCTTGACCTCACCGGTGTTGATCGCGGCACCGATGCCAGCCATGATGCCGCAGCCCAGCAGCCCCACCGCGGCCGCATCGACATCCGGGTCAACCTTGGTGCACTGCCCGGCAGCGACCAGCGTCTTTTCCGCGAAGGCGCCGATGCCCAGGGCAGGAGAGAGGACCGTGCCGTCCTCAAGGGTCATTTTCTGGGTGGCGTTATGGGTGTTGAAACAGTACTGCGGCTGGCCCTTGGCGCACGCCCGGCACTCGCCACACACGGCACGCCAGTTCAGGATGACCCGGTCCCCGGGTACGACAGACGTCACGTCCGGGCCCACGGCGCTGACCACACCCGTAGCCTCATGGCCCAGCAGGTACGGGAAATCATCGCCGATGCCGCCCTGCTTGTAGTGCAGGTCCGTGTGGCAGACACCGCAGGTCAGGATCTCCACCAGCGCCTCCCCCGGGCCCGGATCCGGCACCAGGATGGTCTCCAGCGACACCGGCGCGTTCTTCTCCCGGACAACGACAGCTTGAACTTTATGAACCATGAATGTGTACTTTCGTTTGCGTTCTTGATATTGAACCGGGGCGGATCAGACGTCTTTAGTGTCGAGACGCCAGATTCTGTGGGTCCCGACGCTGAGAAGCTGGCGGTCACCACTGGAGATTCTGCGGACCCAGATCACGCCTATCTCTGCTGCTGTTTCTTCTACTTGGAGCCCGTCTTGGTAGAAGAGGTCTTCTGAGACGGCAACCCTGTCGCCGGCCCGGAGCCTGGACCAGTCCTCTACCTCAACTGCAAGGGTGTGGCGGGACTGTCCGATAAACGGTGTGTGGGTCCGGCCGGTTTTCATTAGTTAGTGGTTCTTTCGAACCGGCCCGCGAAGGTAATCGCGAACGCGTTCAGTGCAGGCTTCCACCTCATGACCCAGCGTGCCCGACCGCCGCCGGTCGGATCAAGAGACCTGGTTACCAGATACAGGCATTTCAGGGCGGCGGCCTCGTTTGGAAAGTGCCCACGGGCCCTCACAGCCCTGCGGTAGCGGGCGTTGATCGACTCGATTGCGTTCGTCGTGCAGATCACCCGCCGGATCTCAACGTCGTACTCCAGGAACGGCACGAACTCGGCCCACGAGGCTTCCCAGAGCCGGACGATGGCCGGATATCGCTGGCCCCACTCGGCGGTGAACTCGGCGAACCGGTCCTTCGCCGCTTGCTCGGACGGGGCGGTGTAGACGGGCTTGAGGGCCTTGACGATGCCGTCGCGGTGCTGGCGTCCGGCGTAGCGGAAGCTGTTGCGGATCAGGTGCACGATGCATTGCTGCACGACCGTTCGCTCCCACGTGGTCGTGATCGCCTCCGGCAGGCCCTTGAGCCCGTCACAGACGGCGATCAACACATCCTCGACACCGCGGTTCTTCAGCTCCGCGAACACCTGGAGCCAGAACCGTGCACCCTCGCCGCCGTCGCCGGCCCAGATCCCCAGAATCTTCCGCTCCCCGTTCACGGTGACGCCCATAACGACATAGAACGGGGTGTTGCGCACCTGCCCGTCACGGACCTTGACGACGATCGCGTCCACGAAGAGCACCGGATAGACCGGATCCAAAGGCCGGGCCGACCATTCCGCGAGTTCGCCAACAACCTTTTCTGTGATGCGGCTGATGGTGTCTTTGGAGACCTTGGCCCCGTAGACCTCCTCGAAGTGCGCGGCGATTTCCCCGGTGGTCAATCCCCGGGCGGAGAGCGAGAGCACGATCTGGTCGATCCCGTCCAAGCGCCGTTTCCGCTTGGGCACGATCACCGGCTCGAACGAGCCGTCCCGATCCCGGGGCACCTCAATCTCAACCGGGCCGATCTCAGTAAGCACGGTCTTGGACCTGGTGCCGTTGCGCATGTTGGCTGCGATCGGCGTCTGGCCATGCTCGTGCCCGAGGTGCTCGGTCAGCTCGGCTTCCAGCGCGGTCTCCAGCACGTTCCGCGTGAGCTGGTTCAGCAGCCCGCCCGGGCCTACCAAGCTCACGCCCTGCTCCTTAGCCTGCGCGAGCAACCGCTCCGCGAGCTCCTTCTGATCAATGATCTCTCCCGTCACAGGATCGATCATCACCCCTGTCATCTCGGTCGTGGACTCTGACACGGCCGTCTCCTTTCGGATCAGGCCGGACCCTCACACACCGTTTTTCTTACAGTCCCGGTGTGGCGGTTCAAGTAATCCTCCGCAATGTCGATTGGCACTACCGGTCGCTGTATCAGGCAAGCGCCCTCAGCCTTGGTCTTCCGCGGTGGGGGCACCGCCTGCGGCGGTGCCCCCACCCGTCAGTGGTGTTTCAGCCGTTGATTACCTGGGGGACGCCGAGGTGTTTAAGTCCTTCGACGCCGAATTCGAGGCCGTAGCCGGATTGTTTTGCGCCGCCGAAAGGGATGCGGGGGTCGACGGCGCCGTGTTTGTTGATCCATACGGTGCCTGCTTGGATTCGGGCGGCGACGTTGCGGGCTGTTGCAGGGTCTGAGGACCAGACGGATGCGCCGAGGCCGACGTCGAGTGCGTTGGCCTTCTCGACTGCTTCGTCGATGGTGCTGTAGCGGATGATGGGCAGGGCGGGTCCGAATTGTTCTTCGGCGACGAGCGGGTTGTCGTTGTCGATGTCGGCCACGAGGGTGGTGGGGTAGAAGTAGCCGGGCTGGTCAGTATCCGGGTTTCCGCCGAGGAGGACGCGGGCCCCGGAGGCTTTGGCGGCCTCGACCAGGTTCGCGACGATTTCGTACTGTGCCTTGTTCTGCAGCGGCCCCAGGACGTTGTTTTCGTCCAGGCCGTTACCCATTGGCATGGCCTTGGCCACATGGGTGAGCTCCTCGCAGACGGCGTCGTAGATGTCGTCGTGGACGTAGAGGCGTTTCAGGGCGGCGCAGGTTTGGCCGGTGTTGATGAAGGCGCCCCAGAACAGGCCTTCGGCGATGGCCTTCGGGTCGGCGTCGGGCAGGACGATGCCGGCGTCGTTTCCTCCCAGTTCCAGAGTGAGCCGCTTGACGGTGTCCGCGGAGGACTTGATGATTGCCTTGCCCGTTGCGGTGGAGCCGGTGAACATGATCTTCCCGATGGCAGGGTGCGAGGCGAGGGCTTCGCCTACATCGCGTCCGCCGGAGACTACGGTGAGGAGCCCTTCGGGGAGGGCTTCGTTGATGGTTTCAACGAGGGCAATCACGCTGAGCGGGGTGTATTCGGAGGGTTTGACCACCACGGCGTTGCCCATTCTCAGCGCGGGGGCGACCTGCCAGACGGTGATCATCATGGGCCAGTTCCACGGCCCGATGGCCCCGACGACGCCGATGGGCCGGTAATGCAGTTCGGCGCGGGTTTCACCGTCATCGACCAGGGTTTCTGCTTCGAGCGGTGTCCCGGCGGCAGCGCGAAGCCAGGCCGCGCAGGCACCGACTTCGAAGCGGGCGTTGGGGCCGTTCAGCGGTTTGCCCTGCTCGCGGGAGAGCAGCTGGGCGAGTTCTTCCGCGCGCGCTTCGACGGCGTCGGCGGCCTTCAACAGGGCAGCGGACCGTGCCTCGTGGCCGAGCGCGGCCCACGCCGGTTGGGCGGCGACTGCCACGTCGATGGCGTGCTGAAGGTCCGCGACCGTATGCACCGGGGCTTCTCCAACGGGTTGCCCGGTGGCGGGATTGAAGATGGTCCGGGCAGCAACGGAGCCCTCGGTCAGGACGGGTGTGGTGTTCATGGCATTCTCCTCATTGAGTGGTTAGTTGTTGTTCCGCGTGAATCCGGGATGGTCACCATTGGTTTTGATCAGCCGGGCCGTCGAGTGTTTCCAGTGCCAGACGGAGTTGCTCGATCATGTGTTGGGCGTGCTGGAGTTCGAAGACGAGCGGTGGCCTCATTTTGAGGACGTTTTCGTGGCGACCGATCTTTCCGATGAGAACGCCGCGGGAACGCATCTCTTCTGTGAGTGCCTTGGTGGCGGCGGGGTCCGGCGTCGCATCGTCGGGATTGACGATTTCCAGGCCAAAGAAGAGGCCCCGGCCGCGTACGTTCTTGATCCGGGGGTTGCCCTTAGTAAGGGCTGCGAGTTCGTCCGCGATGAACTTGCCGAGTTGGTGTGCATTTTCAACAAGCCCGTTCTCTTCCATGACCTGGAGTACAGCAAGGCCTGCTGCTGATGAAACGGGGTTTCCAGCAAATGTGTTGAAGTAGGTGTTGTTTTCCCCGAATTCCTCCATCAGTGCGTGCGTGGTGATGACTCCACCTACGGGGTGGCCGTTGCCCATCGGCTTGCCAAGTGTCACCAGATCAGGGGTGGTGCCGAAAGCCTGGTGGCCCCACATGTGGTTGCCGGTTCGTCCGAAGCCTGACTGGACCTCGTCCGCGATGATCAGTCCGCCGGCGGCATGGACCCGGTCGGTGATCGCCTCGATGTAGCCGTCGGGGGTCTGCAGGAGTCCCTCGGTTGAGAACAGCGGGTCATACAGGATGGCTGAGACGCCGTAGCCTTCGGCCTGGAGCGAGGAGATGGCTGCGTCGACGTCGCGCAGCGCTTCCTGGAGGAGGCGCTTTCGTTTAGCCGGTGTCAGCCCTGCTGCGTCCGGAATACGAATGGGGCGTACGTGGGCGCCGAGGGGTTCTCTGACCTGGAGGCCGGTGGTCAGTTCGGCAAGGGTCATGGTGTTGCCGTGGTAGCTGTGGTCCGAAATAAGGATGCCGGTGTTGCCGGTGTGTTGCCGTGCGATTCGCAGCGCGAGCTCGTTTGCTTCTGATCCGCTGTTGGTGAAGAACACCCGCTCCAAGGGGGAATCGAAGAGCGCCAGCAGCTTTTCGGCGTACTCAACGACGCGGGAGTTGAGGTACCTCGTGTGGAGGTTGACGGTCTGCAGCTGGGCTGTGATTGCTTCGCGGACGACGGGGTTGGAGTGTCCGACGTGGGGAACGTTGTTGTAGACGTCCAAGTAGGTATTGCCGGCTTTGTCGTGGACCCACACGCCTTCGCCGGCCACTATTTCCAGGGGAGTGGCATAGAACAGCGGGGAGTGGCGGCCGATGGTGCGTTCGCGGCGGTCAATGAGGCTTTCCTGGAGGAGTGCGTCGGGTGCCGGTTCTGTGGCTGTTTCGAGTGTCATTGCTGTCCTTGGCCGTTGGTGCGGATTTGAGTCCGGAACATGAGTCTGTGCGTGTTGCCGGGGTCGGACGGTCGATGGCCGGCCCCGGCAACCGGTTAGAGGGCTTGGGCGCCGGCAGTAGCGACCAGGTGGTCGTTTTCCACGGTGCTGCCGCTGACACCGATGGCGCCGATGGTGACCCCGTCTTTGGTCAGTGGGATGCCTCCGGGAAAGGTGATCAGGCCGCCATTGGATACCTCGATGTTGAATAGCGGTCCGCCGGGCTGCGAGATGGAGCCGATGTCTCCGGTGGGCATGTCGAAGTAACGGGCCGTGCGTGCCTTTTTGATGGCGATGTCGATACTGCCGAGCCACGCACCGTCCATGCGGGTGAAGGCCTTGAGGTTTCCGCCGGCGTCTACAACGGCAATGTTCATCAGGGTTTCCGAGGCCAGGGCTGCCTCTCGTGCCGCTTCAACTATCTTGTGTGCTTCTTGCTGTGTGATGTCGTTCATCTGTTGCTCCGAAATCTTTTCCTGTTTATGGGCGTAGTTGTATCGACTGGTGTAGAGCCAGCCTTGGTTGGGCGCTAACGCGCGGCGGGGTGTTAGACGAGAGCTGCTGGTTTTGCGGCTGCCTTTATGAGGTCGAGGAAGTCAGGGGCTGTTATTTCGGTGATCAGCCCTTCCCAACAGGTACGCAGTTCCCCTGCGTAGTCGGCGTCGTCGTTGGGCGCAGCGTTGCCCATTGCGGTGATCCACAGTCCACTGTTGGACCAATGAGCCACCGCCATGAAGAGCCTGGCGCGGGCGATTTTTACTGGGTCAGTGTTGCCGAAGTAGGCCTCGAAGAGTGCCTGTGCCTTCTCTTTACCGAATCCGTTTTGCGCTGCAATAAATCCAATCTCGTAGCACGGGTCCGAGTTGCCGGCGAGGTCCCAGTCGATAATGTTGTAGGTCATCGAGGAGGTGTCCTTGATGATGTTTGCATCCCAAATGTCCAGATGGCAGGGAACAAACTGGGACGGATCCAGGGCCAGGACGGTCTCCAGGCGGTCCATCAGGGCCTGGATGGCTGACGTTCCTGGCGGCAGCTCGAGACCTTGTCGTCTGGCGGCCTCCATCCTTTGTCGGGCCAGGTTGAAGGGGTTGATGTCGTTGAGGAACCGGCGGCCGGAGTGATGAAGCTGGTGAAGGGCAGGGACGAGTCGGGTGACGGAGTCATCGTCGTCGCTTAGCCTCGGGTGGCCTCCCGGAACAAAGTCGAGAGCCAGCGCCAAGGGTTCGTTTGAGACTGTTATGACGGGCGCGCCCACGCCGATCTCGGCGGCAATTCTCGTGTTTTCCAGAACCACGTGGGCGGCGGGCAGAACTCCTACCGTTTCCCAGTAGTTGTTCCAGAGCTTGACGACGCAACGACGGGAACCGTCCTCGACGAGGTAGTTCTTATGGGCCTGGCCGCCGGAGAGGGAATGTGCGGTGACGTGACCGCCAGCCCAGTCGGGGTTCGTCGAAAGCACCGCCTCAATGCTGGTGATTTCGGTATCAGGGACGATGGTCATTAGGATTGGATGTCCTTCGATGTTCGAATGCAGGTGCACTGTGTTGGGGTCGGAGGTTGTCCTGGCTGCACTGTTCGCACTGTTTCACGAGCTCCCACAAGCTCTGTAACGGTGCGGCCAGGACATCTGCCGGTGTCACTGTTTACGCCTTTGCTACGGCGAAGCGTGAAGGCAGGAACAGATTTGTTTCGGGGCGGGAAATGCCGTCGACATGATCGGCCAGCATTTCACCAACAACCGCTGCATAGCGGAACCCGCGGCCCATGTCTCCGGTGCCGATGACGACACTGGACGACTCCGGGTGTCCACCGATAACCCAATGGCCGTCCTCCACCTCAGACCACATGCATACGGTGGTCGATACCGGGCTGGTGTCGATGTCCGGGAGCCTGGCGCTGAGGACTTCCTGGATCCGTTCGAGGTCTCCGGGCCTGAGGTCTTGACTGAGGTCCTCGGGATCGATCCAGTTTCCCTTCCCGGGGACAGAGAACTTCCATTCACCGTTAGGCTCGGAGCAACCGTAAGCAGGTGCCTCGTCCGATCCTGGGGGCTTGGCGAAGTAGATGGCCGGCTTCGGTGGCCCGTCCTGGCGGAAATTGGCCAGCACCTGACGGTCGACCTTGTAGGGCAGATCCAGTTGCATCAAATGGTTGGCGCGGGCACCCACGGTGACGACGACCTTGTCGGCCGAGTAGTTACCCTGATCGGTGCTCACGACGATGCCCGAAGCGCTTTCATCCCAGCCTTGAACCGCTTCTCCCGTGCGCAGGGTTGCGCCGAGCCGGCGAGCCTCCGACTGCAGGGCCGTGATGGCGGGGTGGACGAGGGCAACGGTGCCGTTTGGCTCCCATACGGCGACTTCGTCGTCTTTAATCGTGGCCCAAGGGAACCGCTTCCGTGCCGCCGACGCATTGAGGGCATCGTACTCAAAATCGGACGCGTTCAGGGATGCCACCGTTTTGTCGAACCACATTGATCCGGGTTCGCCGACGAACACAGTTCCCGAACGTTCCAACAGCCGGGTCCCGGTTTTCGCGGCCAACTCGTCCCACAACTCAAAGGTCCGCTTTGTGAAGGTGGTGTACTGGGCTCCTGCACTGCTGGATTGCCGGGCCAGCCGTGTGGCGCCTCCGTGTGAGCCGTGCATGTGCGGCGGTGCGAACTTATCCAGGCCGAGCACGGACTTGCCGCGGGCTGCCAAGTGCCACGCCGCCGATGAGCCCCAAGGGCCCAGTCCAATGACGATGACGTCGTAGTGTTGTGTTGACACAAATTCCTCCGTTAGTGGTTTCGGACCCTTGGCGGGTCAAACAGTGGCTCGTACTAGAAGTCCGTCCATGAGCAACCGGATAGCCGCGACCGCTGGCCCGGCGTTCGCCGGCTCACGTGCTGCAGCAGCCCCGGCAGCGCGGATCGCCCCGGTTATCGTTGCGGCCAACGCCTCTGTCGGTGCGTCCTCCGGCAAGGTGCCGCTGTCCTTGGCATCCTTCAGATCCCGCGCAATGAGCTCTTCGAAAGAGCGGGAAGTCGAGCCCATGACGTCCGATAGTGCTGACACCAGGTCCGGTCCCATGACCCCGTAGAACCTGCCCTTGGGCTCCTTGGTCGCCTCCACCAGTGCGGTAGCCAGCGCCGTGATTCTTGCGCCGGGGTCCGTGAGGGGATCCCTCAGGCTGATGCCCCGTACGTACACTGCGTCGGCGATCCGCAGATACACCTCGCGAACAATTTCGTCCCTTCCGCCGGGGAAGTGGGCATAAATGGTCCCCCTTGAAATACCCGCCTGCTGGCTAAGAACCTCGAGTGCGGTAGAGGCGTACCCCTCCGAACTCAGCAGCTCAGCTGCGGTGTCGAGAATGTCGCCGCGGGTTCTCATGCGGTTGCGCTCTCGAAGGGAGAGGGGCTTGGTGGAGGCGCTCATTTCTGGTCCTTCGTGTGGGGTGCTGGTGATCTGCTTCACATGATTGCACATCAGATCCTAAAAGCGAACAGTCTGTGCAAACTTTGAAGAAAGGGAACGCGGTTCTCCGATGCGGTTGGGAACATTGAACACTATGCCTAAGTTTTGAACCAGTCATGCAACAAATATTTAACTTGTTCTATTGCAGTACGAAACATTCAGTGTTTACCTTTTATGTATGAAACAGGTCACACCAGGCTTGGCTGGCCCTAACTCCCTTGAGGGCGTCCGGAACTTCCGAAGCCTCGGGGGACTGCCAGCGCACGGAGGATCCCGTGTGGCTGAAGGCCTGGTGTACAGGAGTGGACACTTCGGATACTCGACAGCCCTGGACCGTAAGATGCTGGAGGCGGCACGCCTGCACTTCATGGATCTGCGAAGTCCCTGGGAATCCGAAACCGAAGACCGTTGCGTGCCTGCGCTAACGGCCGTACAAACGCCACTACAGGCTCAAGACGGCAGGGACGCGGGCCTGTGGTCTGCGATTCGCGAAGGCCGCGTTGGCGGGCTCCACAGGACGCTGACGGCTGCGGAGGCTGAAGAGGCAATGCACCGGCTCTATGCCCGTGACATAGCAGGCAATCCATCGGTATTTGCCAATTTCCTTCAGTCATTGGCTCGAGTTGAGCTGCCTGTCGTCGTCCACTGCTCGGCAGGGAAGGACAGAACCGGATGGGCAATAGCCATCCTTTTGACCATCCTGGGAGTACCTGAAACCGCAATCCTGGAAGACTACGTTCAGAGTTCGTTACCGGAGAACCAATACCTCATCAGAGACTCCGCAGGCAGCGTCGCCCCCATCGACAGGCACCTGCGAACAGTCATCACGCCCTTGCTGGAAGCGCGGCAAGGGTACCTCGAAGCCGCATGGCACAGCGTGGAGCACACCTGGGGATCACGTCACTCCTACTTGGAAGACGGACTCGGCATCACTCCGGCGCTCACAAACAAACTCAAGGCACGGCTCCTCGTCTGAGGAAGCCCGACCACGGCTAAGGCCATTATCTGCCCGAAAGAGAAAACCCATGATTGATAATGTCAGCGAGTTGCCGGCAACGACGCCGTCCAGCGCACCTGTCCAACCGCAAGCCGGCCACCTTCGCTCAAATAGACTCGGCGTCTTCGCCATCGCCTTCTTCGTCATCGCAGCGGCGGCCCCCATGGCGGCCGTCGTCGGCACCGGTCCCGTTGTCTTTGCGGCGGTTGGACCCGCAGCCCCCTTGATCTACGCGATTGCCGCCCTGCTCATCGCCCTCTTCGCCGTCGGATACCTGCGCATGAGCAGGCATGTCACCAACGCCGGCGGCTTCGTCGCCTACATCGCTAAAGGCCTTGGTACACCCTGGGCCACCGCAGGAGCTGGTCTGGCGCTGCTGATGTACCTCAGCCTGCAGGTCGGGCTGTGGTCACAGTTCGGCGTCTTCGCCGGGCAGTTGCTGGAGAGCATCACGGGACTCTCCGTGCCTCCGCTCATCTGGATAGTCGCGTTGCTGGTAATCACCACGGCACTCACTATGCGGGGCGTCGACACGAGCATCCGACTCTTGGCCGTGCTCATCATCGGCGAAACCCTCGTCGTGGCTGCTCTGGTCATTGTGCTCGTTGCCAGCAAGGGGCCCGGAGTCTTCACATTCTCCGGCTTCACCGCTGAGAACCTCTTCAGCCCGGGCCTGGGCATTGCATTGCTGTTCGCCTTCCTCTGCTTCACCAGCTTCGAAGCAACCGTGGTGTTCTCGGAAGAAGCAATCAACCCCCGCAAGACCATCCCGCGGGCACTCTACGCCGTGATCGCCTTCGTCGGAATTTTTTACACGCTCTCCATCTGGGTTATCGGAGGGGCCATCGGGGTGGACAACATCCAACAGGCGGCAACGGATGACCCTGCAGGATTCATCTTCAACCTCGCCTCCGAAAGCGGAGGGAGCGTCTTGAGCATGGCAATGCAGGTCCTCGTCGTGACCAGTTACCTCGCCATGCTGCTGGGCCTGATGAACATGTTCGCCCGTTACCTTTTCGCCCTCAGCCGTGCCGGAGTCCTGCCGGCGAGGCTGGCCGCCGTTTCGAAGGATGGGAGTCCCGCGGTCGCGGCCCTGTCCAACGGTGTGGCCGTCGGCATTGTTGTGGTGACTTTCCTGGTCCTCGGCGCTGACCCACTGACCGTCGTGTTCGCCTGGTTCAGCGCCTTGGCTACGGCGGCCTTCATCACCATCCTCATCGTGGCGTCCGTATCCATCGTCGTGTTCTTCGTCCGGACCAAGGACAACACCAGTATCTGGGCGACGAAGATCGCCCCTACTCTCTCCACGCTGATCCTCTCCTACATCGGCTACGTGACGATCGAGAACTACGACGCCCTCATTGGGCCTGACAACGCCGCCGCAAAATGGCTGCTGATCCTTATACCTTTGGCGATCCTTGGCGGCCTGGTGTTCGGCAGGAGCAAGCGCGACATCGACTACGCCAAAGAAGTTATCTGACGCGGAATACCCTGCTGCCGCCCTGCGGCTGGCAGCAGGGTATTCGCCATCGTCCAGGTGTCGATGTCTCGGCACTGAAAGCCGTCAGGGTGGCGCAACAGAGGTCCGCCGCACGGTTTATTAACTCGAAGGGTTAGTCCTCTACGAGACGGCAACACCACACACTCCAAACAGAACCGGGAGATCCGAATGACCCCCACACCAGTTGCAGTTATTACCGGCGGAGGAACAGGAATCGGAGCCGCCACCGCCGCAGCACTCCGACGCCAAGGGTGGGAAGTTGTCATCTGCGGACGCCGCCGGGAAGCTGTCACCAAAGTCGCTGACATGACCGGCGCCCACGCTGTTGTCGCGGACGTCGCTTCGGTTTCGGATATGGAACGGCTGGCCGCGGATACCGTGGAGCAATTCGGCACCATCAACGGCCTCGTACTGAATGCCGGAATTGTCCGCGCCGGCAGTGCCGGCGAGCTGTCCGATGAAGACTGGAACGCCATGGTCAGCACCAACCTCACCGGGCCCTTTCTACTAGTCCGTGCCGCCTTGCCGCACCTGATCAAAGCCAGCGGCTCGATCGTAGGGGTGGCCTCAGCAGCAGCGCTTCGCGCGACGGCTGGAATCGCGGGCTACGACGCCACGAAGGCCGGCCTTGCCATGTTGATGCAATCCATCGCGGTCGATTACGGACCGCTCGGGGTGCGCGCCAACGCGGTATGTCCTGGCTGGACCCGGACGGAAATGGCGGACATGGAGATGGGTGAATTCGCAGAACACAGTGGCATTGATCGCGAGGACGCCTATAGCCTCGCCACAGCGTTCGTCCCAAGCCGGCGCCCGGCCGCGTCTTCGGAGGTCGCCGATGTCATTGCGTGGCTGCTTTCCGATCAGGCCTCATACGTCAACGCAGCCACGATCCCGGTGGACGGGGGACTGATCGCGGTCGAACCCGGAGCCATCGCCTTCGACCCCCGGGTCAGTATCGGCACCACTGCCGCAGGTGGACCCACCCCGGCGATGCTAGCAATTCCCTGACTAAGCACTACAGCCCGTCTCTCGCGAGCAATCTGAAAAAGGAGTGTGGACATTGTCCACACTCCTGGCCCCGGACTATCCCGTACTGCCTTTCGATGCGGCCGGATTCCGCATGTTTTCGCCGGTTCCCTTTGTTCCCAAGGACTGGAATGTAGTTCGAGTCCCACCTCGGGCACAGTGTTTTCCTTCGTCAGAGGCGATTTTGCTTTGACGTGTTGACAAAGCTTGTGGTCGCGTCGCTCTGACGGCTGGGTTGCGGGCTTTGGCCTGGCTGCCGCGGTGGCCTGTTCAGGTGGGTGGGGTGACGGGTTCAAGGCCCTGGCTATTGGGCCTTCCGCCTGCTGGGGGTGAGTTCTTGCGTTTCCTCGTTCCGGTTGTGTCGAGTAGGCCGGTAGTGGCTTACACCTACTCATGGGCCGGGGGAGCGGGGACAACATGACTTCGGCGATGTCCCTACAGGAAGCACCCTAGAAGGGCGGTTTTAGGCTTGCCCACGAGAGGCCTGCCGAGGTTTGTCCTGCCAAATAGGATGTGGACAGTGTCCACACTTACGTCTGCTTTATTGCACGGCCTGAGGACTGAGTCGAATGTCTGCTCGGGCCATAAACCTTTCGATCACGGTGCCTGGCATGTACTTTTTTGGAGCACCGTGGCTGCGACGGAGTGGTTAACGGCGATGAAAGGCGGCGCTTCAGCACCTCTACATATCGCCTTCGGATGCCCCTGCCCGGGCGTCAGAGGCACTCAGGCCAGCTTTGGCGTGCTGCCCGGTTGTCTCGAATCGCTCGGGATTCGAGGCACCGGGGGTTATGAGACAGCGAACCGGGATCGGGGCGAGGAGCGCTGCCCGCGACTGGAACCATAACGCAGCACGAGCTCGTACCAGTCGTGGCCGTCTCCAGTCTCGGCGGCAGGTTTCGCCAGCTGCATCCGACACCAGCGCCGCTCATACAACGGGCACCAAGGATTCTCGCTGAACAGGCGAAGTCTTGAAATAGCCCGCTGGACTAGGGTTTGAAGGCGCCACGCAGTTTGCCTTCCTGGCCGTCTAAGCTCCTTGGCATGGATAACGATCTTCCGAAAGGAACTCGTCGCGTCGGAA
The DNA here is from genome assembly GCF_026723805.1 of Arthrobacter sp. FX8. Lineage (NCBI taxonomy): Bacteria > Bacillati > Actinomycetota > Actinomycetes > Micrococcales > Micrococcaceae > Arthrobacter > Arthrobacter sp. FX8. The sequence continues at coordinate 1,182,900 of NZ_CP113505.1, forward strand.
ATCTGGTGGATTTCAACGCGGACACCCCGTCCGTTTCCGTAACGCTGGAGCGCGACGAGAAGGGCATCAGCGTAACTGTTCCGTGGGGCGGAAGAGACGACTACTACTCGTCGTGGTTCATGGGCGAACACACAAGGCGTCCAGAGTGGGCGGTCTGGCCGCCCATGCCGAAGAACCTCCTGTTCTGGGACTCCTACGGATCTGTACTTTTAGTCGATTGCTGGGCGCAGGGTTATCACACCAACATTTCGACCGGAACCGGGCGAGTTTGGGCGCGATATGCGGTACCTGGTGTCAATGACGACATCGACTACTCCATCGTTAATGGTGTCCGTTCAGAGGTGACTGGGCTGCGGGAATGGTTGGGCGTGGAGTCTTTCGAAGAAGACTTCGACTTCGAAACCCGTGTCCTCACAATCAAGGCAGCGTCCAGCGAACCGATTCAAGTAAATTCGCTCCTTAGTTTCCTGCCTAGTTGGGATATCACCCGCGACGGACATGAATCCACAACGATCAAGAACGTGGTGTTCTGTGAGTCGAGGAGCAGTGACCCTTCTTCTTGGGAAGACTTGGTGGGGTCACACCGGGGCATGCGAGATCTGCTTGTTCTTTCCCGATGGGTTGCGGAGACGTGCAGAATAGTTCAAGCCCAACACGATGCCGACCCTCTTAAAACGCTGGATGGAGCCGAGCATGGCGAACAGTGGCGAACGGTGATCGAACCGCAGTCGGATCCATCGTCGTCGTCCCCGAGGGGACGACTCACGCATCTGGTTGAGTATGCAGACCTCGGCCCTGAAGGGATTGATCGCTGGTTCTCTTTGCGTGACCGGTTCCAGAGAGCGCTCGATCCGGTCATTTCGGACAGGTTTATCAGCGGGGTGGGTCCCGTGACGCATATGGCTCAGGTCGGACCGGGCCTGGAAGCGTTGGGATTTCTGATTATGCAGACAAAAGATGGGATGAACGCCTCGGAAGCCAATAGGAAACCTCTTCGTGCACGGTTGGACCGGATCCTTGGCGAGATAGAGGATGTGGTGCCCTTTGATGGCGGCGACTGGGCAGCCGGAATGACAGAGGCCTACAACGGGATTAAGCATGCAAATCGAGACCTCCCCACGGAACTGGAACTACTCAACCGGTGGCGAGAATCGATACTCGTGGTGCGAGTTTGGGTGGCCCGGGAACTAGGCGTGAAGGCAGAAGCTATCCGTAGCCGACTGGAGCGCGACCCGCAAACGAAGCCATACGTCCCTAGGGCCTGCATAGCCGGACCCTAGCCGTTTTGAGATGTGTAGACGAGTTCTGACATGTGCGCGGACGGCTTGTTACCACTAACTAGCCCGGTTACTCCTATTCGCAAAGGCACAGAGGTGTCTCGAGACCCTAGGGTTTCGAAACACTGAGGCTATGGCATACCCGGGTGGGTTCAGAGGAAGAGTCGGCGCCCGCGGGCGGGGTCGCCTTATCGGATCAGCTGGTCACTTGCCGGATCCGAACACGATCGAGTCGAAAACGGCGCGTGCCTCGCTCATCAGCGCCGGATTGATCGATTCGTCGATATGGGCCACCGCGACGACAGCCCGCTGGCCGCCCAGGTCGACCACCCGGTAGGTTTCGTGTTCACTCTGAGTTGAGTACCAGCGTGAGCAGTCGTTTCTAGATCCTGAGTGGATGCATAACTTGCCGCCGTCGCAGGCGTTGATGTCCACGCTGCTCTCGACGGAGTGGTCGAACTCGAAGCCGGAGTAATCGCCCACCATGATCTTGGTGGGAGGCGTGCTTGTCGTTGATGACTGCGCTGCCATCGCGTGAACGAAGGCCTCGGCGGACGGACCGTCATCGGAAAGGGCGCCCCTCCACTTGCATGCGTCCATCGCCACATACTTCGCGGGCCAAAGAGTCAGGTAGACGGCCCATTCAGCCGGGTGGTCCGGGTCATCCTTGCCCAGGCTGTCGCCGTCGAGAGCAAACCAACCGCCTGGGACGGTGATCTGGAAAGGCTCCTTGTAGCCGGTGATGGGGACTAGGTATGTGCCGGCGTCGATATCGCCACTGTCCGGCAGGGTGGGGAGCGTGCGAGTGTCGCGACTCTCCGGCAGCGGTGGGACCGTGTGAGCCTCTGTAATCGGAGAACTGGCAGACGGGAGGGGCGCGTCGTTAGACACATACTCGCACCCGCCCAGACATCCAATCAGTGCGATAGTCACCAAGGGCAAGAGATAGCGCGACCGCTGAGCGGCCTTTTCGAGGGGTGTCACAGAACTCATTGATCCGCCAGGCCACTACAAGGTGCTGTGAGGCCCCGCAGCCGGATGGCCCCGCGGGCGGCCCGGGATGGGATGCCGTCGCCTAAAGTCTCCTCCGGCACAGGACCCGTGACAATGACGAATTGTACGGAGATCAGTTTCGGCTCAAACAATCCTCCGGAATGACAGGGGTTGCTGGGTACAGTCCGATCTATCAACCCGATGAGGTTGCCGTCTGCGACGACGCCGGTGGTCCCATTATTAGTGCTTGCTCGTCCCGCCCTTCCCCGATGAAGCCAGCTTCGATGAACCCACGGCTGGGAAGCGTTGGAGAGCCACTAGTGCAGCGCGAATCCGACCTTGCTGATTGGTTGCATCCGCCCCTACCGATACACACCGCTAAGCTTCAGCCGGCGCAGCACATTCGCAGTATCAGTCGCACATAAGGTGGCCCGGTGACTGCCGAATCGACCTAGTAGCGTTTCCTGAGCACGACGCAGCACCGCAGAGCGCCTCGCTGCCGACGAGACTGCAGAACATTCAACACCAATGGCCCATCGAACACACCGACGACGGCAGCCTCCGCAGGGAGTGTCTCCGCTGCGGCAAAGACGACGACGAGACGCGAGGGAGGCGGCGTAGAGTTGAGCGATTGGGTGGGCCCAGTCGGTGAGACAGAATCTAAACAGCCGCGCGAACATGGCCTGCTCGCGTCCGCCGTGGCTCGCTGCTCTCGTGCCCAATTTCAGGAAAGGATTGCTGTGGCCGCCACAGACTTCTCAGAGGTGTGGGGACTACCGTCTGATGGGAAGAATTCCACTCTCAGCAATGGTGCGGCCGCGCCTACGGGTGGAAACTTCAGCATCTGGACAAGCGGTCCGTCTCGGCGTTTGTGTTGCAGGAGTTAGGGCGGGCGGGGTGGTCGAGTAGCGTTCCTGCCCACCATGCCTGGTATTACTGAGCTTGGAGGGTTGAGGGAAGGCGGGCGTTGAGGAAGAAACCTTCGTCCTTGGGCCCCCCACTGGATGCTTCCCCCGGCGACTTCAACTCTTTCTTTAAGACCCAGGAGCCCGTAGCCGGATTTAGTGCCAGGAGCGTTTTGGCGCCTGCCGCCGTCGTCGGAAATTTGGAGAGTCAGCGCGCTGGGCTCCCATCGGAGGTCGATGAGCGCATTCGTTCCGGATCCGGCGTGCTTGGAGATGTTTGTCAGCGACTCCTGCACCACCCGGTAGGCGGCGTGGCCCACGCTGGGATCAAGTTTTCCGGCTTCGCCGGATGCCTTTACATCCACCCGTATTCCCGCTGAACGGACCGGCTCGATCAGCCCATGAATGTCGTCCAGTGTTGGCAGCGGGTTCGGCTGTTCGTCGGCCGCTATGTCATGGTGTGCCTTCAACAGTCGCAGGAGGCGGGCGAGTTCCTGCGTTGCCTCGGTCCCTACGGACTCGATGACTTCCAGAGCTTGGGCGGCACGTTGCGGGTCCGTCTCAATGACCCTGCGCCCGCCGGCCGCGTGGAGCATCATGACGGTCACGGCATGCGAGACGATATCGTGCAGTTCCGCTGCGATCTGGGCGCGCTCCTGCGCAACGGCCGCTTCAACGTTTCCAGTCAGCTATAGATAGAGAAGGTGTTTTGAGAGATTTTTGAGAGAGCCTTTCAAGGCATCTGACGTTCTCCCAAATACCTTCGTTTTTGATGACACCATGTTTGCAGCTCGGCGCGTCAAGCCTGGTCGGCGCTTGGCACGCCCGACGCATAGCCCGAGCAGTGAGGGGACTAAACCCCCTAGACGAGAAGACGCCTTGACCGTAGCCTGACGCGATGCATCTGGTGTGGAGCGATGATGAAATTACGAGAGTAGAACAAGACTCCTTGAACCGGTCAATGTTCTGCGAGAAGGTTGCCGCGTTCATCAGCGGTATACCAAGCGGCGCACCAAGTACCGTTGTTGGCCTGGTGGGTCCATGGGGCAGCGGTAAGTCTTCAATCTTGAATATGGTGGAACAGCGACTTCGTGATCGACAGGCATTCCTATTGAACGGGTCCTCGGAAGTGCAGCCTTCTCAGGACTCTGTTGTCACGGTCAGGTTCAGCCCGTGGGCCGTGTTGGATAGCCTTTCACTGATAAGTGAGTTCTATTCGACACTTCGTTCTGCATGCACTTCCATCGGTGTGCCGGATTTGAATGAAAAAATCGCCCGATCCCTGAAAAAAATGGTGCCTTTACTAAAGGCTGTACCTATTGCTGGGTCGGCTCTGGAAGGTTTCTCAAGGGAACTTATAGGCGAGACTAACTGGGCACACTTGTTTACGGAGCTGGACAACGCCCTACAACAACTCAATGGGCGCGTCCTATTTATAGTCGATGATGTTGATCGACTTCAGAGAGAGGAGGTAATGACACTAATTAAAACGATCCGAATGTTGGGGAGATTCCATAATGTTCATTATTTGCTGGCCTATGACAACGAGGCGCTCGTTGACGCTATGACAGGCGTTGCGAGCAATGACCGACATCGGGCCGCCGCGTACCTAGAAAAAATTGTGCAATATCCTTTGGCTATTCCACCGGCGGACCCGAGACGGCTGAAGCAAATCCTATTAGAGGGTCTCTATCCGATATTCGTAGCAGATGAGAATGCGAGCCAGTCTATATATGAATCGCTTTATAACACGAAGCGGGATTTCAACGCGCTGGTAGAGCAATTTTCGGAATATTACGACAGTTGCATGCACATATCTTTCGATACTGTTCGCGCAATCAAACGCTACATCGCCCAGGCCCGGTATTACTTCCAGCTTCTCAACGAAGAAGAAATTGACATAGTTGACTTTCTGGGTATCACATATCTACGAATGGCCCTCCCAAGGCTTTACCATCGCTTGCCGTCGATGAAGGCCAAAATAGTTCAGGGTGGGTATGACCGTGAGCAGCTTGACCCTGAGGCTTTCTGGCAGCACGTACTTTCAGACACATCTCTGGCTCCTTCCGACGAACGTCTATCCCCGGACGACATATGTTCGCTAATGTGCCTTCTTTTCCCGGCGGCCATAATCGAAGACGAAGATGAGGAAGAATGGAAACCACCTAATAAGAGACCGAGGCGTATATCAAATCAGGATTACTTCGACCGGTACTTTATGTTCTCGGTTCCATCCGAAGATGTTTCTGACGTCCAACTGGAAGCTGATCTGCAATCACTCATTGAGAGAAAATTGGAGGTTCTCAAGGACGACAGCTTTCCAGCTACTTTTACGTCCGTTGCTGCCAGCCATCGAAAGCTCGCGGCGACGAAAGCGCTGGGAGTTGACCTCGACATCGACGCTACTGAGGTTGCCAGCCTTACGGTGTCAGTTGTGTCTTTGCTGCGCCGCGAAGGAAATGCTTCTGCTAGAAATGCTCTGCACCGTTGGCTCGGAAGCTTACTGGCCGTACATCCCGGATTGACTAAGCGTCAGTGCAGCGATCTGTTTGAAGATATGAGTGACGCAGATGATTTTCGGATCACTCTTCTTTCCGGTGAACGTCGCGTCCGGTTAGCTGCCAGTGCAAACATCCCGCCAGAAAATAACGCTCTTAGGCGACTGAAGGAATTTCTTATTCCCCTAGCGACCAACCAAATGCTCAGCTATAGCTATTACGATGAGAGTCGCCTGCATGCCTTTGAGCCGATGGCTTCGGATATGGCTGGCGGGCCGCACTCAGCATATTATGCCTTTTCTAATTTAGATTCGTTTCTTGTTGGAAGTCCCGGCTTTTGGCGTGGTTTCGACCTACTACTTATGTGTGGGGGTCAGAGCTGGGCTAGAAATCGAATGTCGGTCGAGTTTCAACGGAAGCAAGTCGATTTGCTTGGATTCTTGGAGCGGTTTTTAGTGCGAGGTGAAGATTCGGCGTCTGGGTCTGGGTCGCCTGTCTTAGCCATGGACTGTGTCCTCTGTGTCATCGATGAGAAATGGCTTATTAGTGAACGGTTGCCGGGGTTGTACTACACAAAGCCTCAGGACCCGAACGGGCTCAGGCCTGGATGGACGCCTTCAGTCGCTAAGAACGCTGTCATTGAAGGGCTTCTAGCGTGGCAGCAACGGAGGCGTGATTAGCCGGTGAGGTTCCTCTTAGTGATTACCGAGCTAGGTACATGTGGTTCCCAACGACTCCAAAATCACTGAGGGCGGGACGACGTCTATGGTTGCGTCGGAGATGTTCTTCTCGTGCTATCCGTCATGCCCGTTCTTTCGATCGGCCAAGAGCGGAAGGTCACTGTCACGCGACGCCCGGTTACTACCGGGACACACAAAAAGGACCCCCAACGCATCGGATTGAATTTGCTGGGGGTCTTCATTTTTGGGAGCATCCGGCTTTTCAATTCGGATTCAACCAGCATACTGCTAAAATCTCATGCCGTCCGCCGATCAGAGGCAAAGTACAGTCATAGCATGAATGCACTCCAGGACACAGAACGCCCTCATGGAAGCGTGCTCAACAGGGCCGTAGCCAGTAAACCGTTGCTCATAAGGCTCTCCCCAGGTCCCGTTGGAAAGTGAACGGGTGCGAAGAAGAAACGTGTCTCCTCGAAGGGACAGTGACACACTCGTGCCTTATCCCTGAGCGTCTGTTCCTGCGAGATACTAGGCCACAGACCGTTGGGCCGAAGTTGTTGGGGGACCGCGATGAAACGATCGCTGTGGGTATCGTCGATTCTTGCCGGAATAGTGTTTTTGTTCGGGTTTGGAGCTTTGTCAATATGGTGGCTTGTCGGCTCGTATCAGAGCGCCCTTCCGGGGCTGTTTGACTACCCTAGTGCGACTTGGGGGGATGGGCTATTCCTACCCATGTTCGTTGGTGCCCTTGTCTGGGCAAGTTCGAACCTTCCTAGGCCTGAGGGGTATTTTTTTCGAGGGTCCGCAGGAATAATCGGGGCTTCTTCCGGAGGAGTGGTCGTTGCGGTCTGGATGATGGACGCCTCCGTGCAGCCCAACTGGACGATGCCGCGTGTTCATGAGCTGAATGCAGCGGGGTGGTATCACGCAGCTTTTCTCATTGTCGCCGCCGGACTGCTCGCATGGCTTTGGGCTGATTTTGTTCAAAGGTTGCGCAACGCCTTTTCAAATCCATCCACGGTCGCAGAAGGTAGGACTGTATTAAGCTCCGGAGCCGTCGCCATTGCGTGGGGATCGTTCATCGCGTACTGCTTCGTCGCGGGAATTGACAGCGGCGCAGTAAGGCTGACACAAGCTGGGCAGGCCTCGCTCGTGTCTCTTTGTGCTTCGCTATTGGTGCTGGGTTCGTCCATTATTTGGGCAGTAGGCTGGCGGCATTTCTTGAGCACGGTTCTGTCTTTAGCGGTTGCAGTCCCTGTCGCCGTTGCGCTACTTACAGTGACCCTCTTCTGGAGTCCCAGCCTCGTCACTCTTCTATTCGTGATTGCGGCGGCTGCTTTTGGGCTCGCAGTCGCTCTCTCGCCTCAGCGGTTTCACGGTGCCGCAGGCACAGCGACGACAGTCACCGGAACTTCAGCTCTGGAACTAGTCGCTGGGGCGTGCCTGTATGTAACTCCGGCTGTTGTTGCGACTCATTCCAGCGTTGATCAGCCCGTATCTCTTTTGTTTCTCCTCAGTGCGGTAGTGGGCGCAGTGCTGTGGCTGTTGGTCGTTCGCAGGTTGCGTCGCGGCATCTGGTCCTTTAGGGAGGACTACCCGTGGATAGTTACCTCGGCAGTATTCCTCGTGGCCACATCCGGGGCCACCGCCTTGTCGGGCAGCCCGGACCTGTCTGAAACTGCAACTGGTCTTGTTTTTGCGATCTTGGGGGCCATCCTGGCGGGCCCGGCAATCAAGGTGGGAAAAACGGAGCTGCAAAAGCTTACCGTCATTGAATCTAGCCCGGAATATCGCGGCAATGATTCTAGCCCCACGGTCGTGCAGAAGCCGGAAATCGCGCGAATCTACTGGCGCTTGGCCGTGACGGGTGTGGGCGCGCTGTGCTCCATTGTTGCACTCGCATTTCTCACGTCGTACACACTCGGATGGGATAACGGATCAGCAGGTCTGCCTTTGTCGTTGGGAGCTGTGCTCGGGGCCATCGTCACCGTTCTAGGTGGCGTCGTCCTATTCCTTATTCCGGATAGGGGTATGCAAAGGAGCGCCTCAGACGGATGGAGGGCCAAAGCCACTGTATCTATTAGCCTCTCCTGTTGCCTGGTTCTCGTCGTACCGATCCTCGTGCAAGTGCTGGACGGTGCTTCCTTCGACTTATGGGCCGCAATCCAAAGCTTCCTCCTAGCACTTTTCGCCGGTGAGTGCATCCTCAGTAATGGGCTGAGGATGGGGCTGGTGCGGCCCACATTAGGATCGAAAGTAATCCTGGTGGCAGTTGTTGCCAGCGTCTTCGTTGCCGTTTATTGGTCCCTGACCATAGCGATTGGCCGACCGGATGCGCCCGTTCAGGTGCCGCAGTCTCTACTGGGTTTGGCGGGGGCATACATGATTGTTTTTACCCTTACGTTCGGTGCCACCATAAGCATCTATGGGAAGTCCGAACCAAAGGATTGGGCATGGGCAGATCGCCGTAAGGCAGCAGTTCAGGACTCGCTTATGCTGCTGCCCATGTGGTTGCTCATGGCATGGTTGCCGCTGACTATCTATGCCCACATTCCCTCCCAAAAGAACTTTCTCTACGGACCCGCCATAGTGGCGCAGATACTGGTCGGCTTCATTGCCCTTTACGTCGGGGTTTTGGTGTGGATAACTGGCGTCAACAATGGCCATGTGGGGCGGACGATAGCAGGAATGGGTTTGGTGGTGCCCTCCCATCTCAGAGAAGATGCCTCGCACCTGAGCCGACTGATGGCCCTTCCTTTGCGACTTAATGACTACAGGTGGGATGTCCAGGGTCGGGATGATCGTGACCGGCGAGTTCGCGCTCTCAGTACACATACAGCCGTGCAGGACGCGCTCGCTTTCGCTATTGCTGCATTCACTGTTCTAGGTTTCTTTTGGCTTCTCCCCGCTGACGTTGAAGGGGCGCCTGCTCGCCTGGATGCTTAGCGGACAAAACCAACTGTTGCGTGACCGTTTGAAAAGGAGGGAAGACCTGAAGGGTAAGCGAATTTATAGGACAACGCTCACGCGTCAGATGCGAGTGCCGATGCCAGGGTTGTGCCAGGGATTCTTGTAGCGGTTGACGGAAACGTCGGACGTGCGCCACGGAGATGGTGCTACACCCTTAGTTACAGCGCCCATTAAACGGGTCTTAGGCCTGCGTCGGACAGATGGAATCCAGGGCTTCTCACGTAGGGTGAAATCTGAAACATCGTATATTGGGGGGCCACAATGGCAGGAATCGATTTTGCAAAGCTAGGCCCGCCTTCCGCTTCGGATAGAGAACTTCACCCGCGTGCGATCTTCGCTGCAATGCCAAGTAAGAGTGGGCGCCTTGAGTACCTGCGTGAGGTTCAGCGAGAAGTATTTGACCGCTGGTTCGAGAAGCGGACTAAGTCGGACCTCGTGGTGAAGATGAATACCGGCAACGTTCATCGCGCAGTCCCTGCAACGTCGCCGACCGCAACACCCGAAGGGTCGGCCAGCGCACCGCCCCCTGCTTCGAAGCAGCCGCCGGCCTCAGCCCCAGCGGGTGCTGCCCGTGGCAGTGCACCGGAAGAGGCTCCTGTGGTGACTGCCGAGCCGGACATCTTCGACCTGCAGGGCGAGAAGTACGAAGCGAGTCTCGGCGACGGCTGGGAAACATCTCCAGCATTTCTCGTGGTGAGCGACGATGTTAGTAAGGCTGCCGATGCACTCGGCAGGGCTGCCGTGCGGTTCTTTCACATCGATGAGTACGGTAGCGAGCTCGCGCCGGAGCGGAGAATTGCGTTAGAGCAGGCGGCGACGACATGGGACGTGCCCCACACGCCAAATTTCGTATCAGATGTCTACCTGACGCCCCGCGGGCCGATGATCTGGACGGATACGAAGGGAGAACTGACCCGGCCAATGGGAGACGCCATGCTTCACGTGCTCCTTGACGAACTACGTGTAGAAGGTATTACCGCCCACGTGGTCGCTCCGCCTGCAGACATCAACCTCGAAGGAGTTCCGGTTATTCCGCTGGCCGGTTAGCCCACAACGACGAATTGCCGGCCGTCGCGTCCCAAGGAGGTCGCCCTTCCAAGACCTTCTGTGCGTGCATCTCCACCAGATGCTGAAGATCATGGACTCCGTCGGGCGACATTCAACCCTACTCAGAAGCGCGGCCAACACCATCGAAGTTCAGATGCATCCCACCATGTCCTGCGTACGGGGGAGGGGCTGCGACGTGCTTGCCCTCACTTACCCTGTCGCGTACAGCAGCCGCGGCGGCGCCGTATACATGCCGCCCATGGCCTTGATGAATTCATGCTCGTGAGGTGACAGGATGCGACGGCGGGCGTTCCACGATCAAACGGGGGATTAAGAGTGAAAGGACTGTCTTGGCCAGGACGTGCGATGTCGATGGGGGCGATCCCGGTCCTGATACTTTTCATCGCTGGTTGCTCGGGAACCGCTTGGTCCGGCGGACCTTATCCGCGTAGGCCATCCCAACCACGAAGAAGAGTCACAGCGAATAGGTCAGAACGCGAACTGAGCGACGAACGACGCTGGGACCCGCCGTCGTTCGTCCACTCTCGGACCTGATCACGACCTGAATGCGCTTTAGTTGGGCAGTCAAGCGGTTTCAAGAACACCCCTGCCCTTGACGGCTGAGAGAAGCCTCTCCCTAAAACAAATTGGGGGGATTGCCGCATTGACTTTCTTTTTCAGCGTGAGGATCCTCGAACTTACATATTCGATGTAGTTAATCCACTGGGATCGGGTAAACCATGGGCAACGATGGCTGTGGAGCGTTTGAACTAGACCTCATCGGTTCCTGGCAACTTCGCCAGGAGGGAGAAGCAGTCCGTGTTGCTGCGCGTCAGCAGCGCCTTATTGCAGCGCTGGCCGTCCGCGGTGCCAGCTTTAGAAACTACTTGGCTGGGATGTTGTGGCCGGAGCGCCCGGAACCCAATGCGCTTGAAAGTCTTCGGATGGCTATCCATCTGACGACAAGACAATTACCGGGACTACTAGTCAAGAACGGAGCTCTCCTGTCCCTGGACAGAAGCCTTGATGTGGACCTGCACAGGCTTCGTGCTGCCCTGAAAAAAGCCCAAGCAAGCAGTGATGGCGCGAGTGACTTGCTGCAGGACTTCCGCGACGTGGACCTTCTCCCTGGCTGGTATGAAGACTGGGTGGTGTTTGAGCAGAGCCGGCTACAGCACGACCGCCTTCGAGCGCTTACTTCGCTTTCTCAGCGGCTGGCCGCCTGCGGTGACTATGATGCTGCATCGGAAGCAGCAATGGCAGCTTTGGAGATCGAGCCCTTGTATGAAAGCGCCGTTCGACTACTCTTTACGGCAGAGATGGCACAGGGAAACGTTGCCTCTGCCTTTCTCGGTTACGAAAAGTACGAGGCACAACTGCAGATGGACATGGGTGTTTCTCCATCTGAAGGTCTACAACGATTGGTCCAAGAATGCGTTGGCTGTCATGACTGCAGGACAACGCAGCGGCTACTTTTCCCGGGCAGCAGTTTGGGTCAGGAGCCAATGCTTCACAACGCGTAAGACTGGTAAGGATCAGCGGCGGACAGTTATGCTCCCGGGTGGGAGACCGCACCCGCTACACGGTAGTCGACTCCCGAGATGTTATGTTGCGGTCCTGTTCGTGGAGACCCAGCCAGTGGACGCCATCGCATTCCACCAGGACCTCCTGGGCGCGGACGACTCGGAAAGCTTCTTCGGGTTGCCCTAGCAGTAGCCCGCGGGGAGCCCAGGCGGAGGGCGTTCTGCTACTCGCTTAGGTTCGAAGTCCAACGCGCTGATCAGCAGCCGAACGGCGGTTCAGTCTTCCAGAGGAGGCGATCAGGTGCTGGCTCTGGCTTCGGTGAATAGCCACGCCAATGCTTGTTCTGCGTCGGGAAAATACCGGATTGGGCACCGCGGCTCAGGTAGTCCCGGCGTCCATGGGCGAGGACACGGTCTACTGATGTGGTGCCCAGGGTTGCGAAGGCGATGACGGTGACAGCTTCGATGATAATTCTGACTGCTTCCCGGCTTACGGATTCAACCCCAGTAACTTGCAGTAGGACGGCAGCGCCGGCACCTTGAGTAAGCGCCCATAAGGGCCCCGTCCTCGGCTGTGATGGTACTGCCTGGCGGCAAAGTAACTCGGACAATCCTTTCGCTGACGTACTCGATCGTGGTTCTTTCGGCATCTAGAGGCTCGCGCAACGAATCCGTGCCGGTCAGATTGGGCATGGTGTATTTATCCGTAAGGAAGCTTCGTCCTCCTCTGGACGTGATTTGAGCCGTCATCCGATCCCCCAGCTGTGCTTGGACCGCGGCCCGGGCGGGGCGGATTGAGCCGGTGCAGCCTCAGATCGCGGGATGGTCAGCATACCTCTGGTCAAACTGAGCGTCCATGACAAACAATAACGCCCGAGGTGAGGCATGCGGATGTATGTGAGCGACGGGCAGGTCATGGAAGTCTGCCTTCCTGCACGATGTTGAACTCGCTCGCGATGCCTTTGCATGCGTGGAAGGGGAGGAGTCCGAGCCCGCCAAGGGGTGCGATGCTTTGGTGACGCTGTCGTCGGCGTCGTGGGCGCGGATCAGGACGCGAGGTCTTCGAGCCTGAACTAGGCAAATGCAGATTCCGGCCTTGATGGCTTGTTGGCCGAGCGCTTCGAGGAAGAAGGCTTGTTGGGTCGGTGCGGGGATGGACGAAACGGCGCGGTCCAAGGCGTCGAAGGTTTTGTTGGTCGGGAAATCCGCTGCATTGCGTGGCGAGAGTGGACCGGGCCCGGCTTCCTTAGTGAACGGGGCATCCATAACCTCGGTCGGTTCCTAGCGCTGGGCCCGTCCAGTCGCCATGAGTTCCGGGGCCGGCGCCCGGGCGTCGGGCATGTTCAGCTGCAGCCTGAGCGCGTCCAGCTCGGCCGGCCTAGGCGGGGCGGCGTGGGAAATGTGGGGCTCATCGGTACTGCTCCTTCCTCGTCGTGGCTGGTCTCGTGCCGAGGCCAACCCAGGGCGCAGGGCGCTGGTGCCCGGGGTCAGGGATCTGGTTTCGAGCGCCGCGTGAGTGGTGGTGCGCCGGATGTTCGCGTTCAGGATCGGTTGCAGGCTTTCAACTACCGGTGCGTTTCAAAATCAACCTCAAAATAGAAGAATGCACCTAGTGATTGCCGCTGGACCCAGGTTGAACGGCAAGCCAGCGCTCGACCAGTTTTAGGACCTCGGCCGGGTCTGAGGCGGAGAGCGTTTTCTGGGTACGCTCCGAGGACTGCCCGTAGGTTACTCGTGCTCGGAACCCTTGGAGTTGTCCAGGTTCGTGCCATGTTCGGATGACCATTACACCCCCTGCCGCCGCACCTCGATCTACACCGGTGCGGTCGGCAGGTTCAGACCACTGGTCGTCCGACATCGTTGATACCCTCTCAGTACGTGGCGCCACTCTGCTGGCGAAAGATGTATAGGTGCTGTGGTTTGAGCCTCTTTGCCAGTTTGACAAATTTTCCTCCAGCCAAGTGTCCTTCTTTGTATAGCCCTGATCCTGCCTAAGCCGGATCAGGAGTAGGTCCGGTCTTTCTGCAAAACTTACGCAAGATTGGCTGTCGCGCGCTCCTGCTTTTCTAAGGGGCGAGAGTGCAACATGGGCAACCTCTGGCGAGCGAAAACGTCAGGCAGGGAATGGCTTCAACGTTTAGTGTGACAAGTTTTCGTTGCCGCGGTCCGCGGGTGTCGGTGATGGCTGAACAGGGAGCCACGTTGACAGGGTCGCCTGCCGTATTTGCCGGTTCTGACGACGGATTCAAAGTGGTTGTTTTGAGGAAGGAGCTGGAGCCTTTTAAGGTGATGATTTTGGCACGGGGACTCTGGAAGGATGTTCACAGATATTGCGGCAGCCACAATGCCGCACGGGGCGGCGTTCGAACACTCAAGATCGTCGTCCCGTCATTCTCGTTACGTCGCCATCCGTTATCCCAGTCTGAATACAGAGGGACCCAAATGGTGGGCCCCCGAAGAGGGTTGACTACGCCTAGTGCTCATCGCGGAACAAGCAAAAATAGGCGGATGACAACCGCGGAAATCATCAGCTTGATGACGCTGATCGTCGCAGCGCTCCTTGTAACTCCAGACCACTCAAATGGCAATGAGCTCACGGTATGGCCAGGATGACAGCCGCAGCAATAAAAGTCTCCGACTGTAGCCCTATCGCCCTGAGAGTAGGGAAGGTGGTTGAAAGCCTTGAAACGCCAGCTGCACATGTTCACGTGGCATGGCGTTCAACTGACAGCCAGTTGGAACTACTTGGCTCAGCCTGCCCCTTTGCGCCACGAGTTGCTGTGAACCGTCCCGTCCGGGCCGGCGCCACCTAAGCTGCTGCGGGATTGGAATCGATCGTGAGCAATCGTGAGCAAACTGATCATGACCGACTTGCTTAGTAGCATTTGTCTGGAGACAAGTACCTGCTGTGCCACTCATCTCCAATATGCGAGTTTTCGGTGCCGGGCCGGCGCGGTAGCGGTGGTTGCGCGGAGGACCCGCGCAGCGATCATGGGGCATGCCGGAACGACAACCAGAAATGGAGCTTCTGCTTGTTCATCAGCGACATAAGGCTCAACGTCGTGAAGTCAAGAAGCCAGATTATGGCCCGCCGGTCGCCCGAGGTTTTCCAGAAGCTATCGTGCCCGAGGACTGGCTGGCACGCCTATCTCCGGGGCCGTTGACCCTAGCCTGCAGCCGAGGCGCAGCGGAACAGGGCGTTCCCGGATGTTGTTTCTGGGCCGGGACGAGTGCTCGCGGCCGATCACCGTGCCTGGGTGGTGGGCGGTCGGACGGGTCCCCGCGTAGACGGCAAAGTGGCTGGCCGGCTGCGGTGCGCTGCGCGGTCAGGTCCTGGCCGGCGGTGGAGCAGCGGGCGTGTGACTTTCAGCGGTAAACGGAGGCGTTTTCACAGCGCTATTTGGCGCATGGGGCAGCCCGCAAAGGGGATCCTTCACCAGGACCCACCCCAATGCTGGCGCTGGCGGGATGAGTCCCAGCCCGCAGCTCGCCGAACAGCCACCGCCAGCTCAACGGCAGGCATGTCAGATGAATCTAGTACCAGATCATCTAGGTCTGCAGCTTCAAGAACGTTTGAAAGTTCTTCGACTCGAGCCAGGGGCCAGATCAGACCTTCAGGATCGTCTCGATGGCGGAAGCGCAGGCGTGACTCCAGCACATCTGAACGAGCCGAGGCAACCTCATCCATCTCCTCCGCGCCCACGGCATGGACCCGCTGCACGCCAACGCCAGCGGACAGACACCAGTTAGGCTGGCGAGGCTGATCGGGCAACTACGACGTCGCCCAATACTTCCAGGACATACCCCACTGACAGTCGGATAAAACGAGGGGGAGTAACTGCCAAAGCCTTCCACGCCGGCTTCGGTAGGGATGACATGATCGCCGGGGTCTGGGCATTGAGTAAAACGCGCGAAAAAGGATCCTGCATCTGGTCAAGCGCGGGCGCAGGTCAGCCGTCGTGCATGGCCCGGGTTGGAGACAAATCGATGTCACGGGTGTGAACGGGAATGCAGGACAAACGGGCATTTGGCCACAGGCATAGTGGACAATCACTGGTCATCACCCGTCGACACGCCTCTGACCATGGGTGGGCATCGGCCCTCCGGGAGTCGCGTGTGGGCGATCGGATGGTCCGTCATCGGATGATGTCGCCGCGCCGCTCGGCTGCTGAAGTGGGGCTTTGCTACTCCGTTTCTTGCGAAATAGAGGCCTACTTGGACTCCGTCAAGATCACTCGAAGGCCATTGTCCGGGTGGTAAGTCCATGTGGCTGAGAACTTGTCCCACGACGCTTTCTGCATGCCGTCCAAGGCGCGGGTCGCACTGATTTGACTGAAGACACTGTCCGGCATTGCAACAGCGGTGAAAACACATTCAAAGTCTGTGTCGCGGAGGCCGGTGACTTTGAGGATGTTGGCGTAGGTGGGGTCCTCGGGCGCGCCTTTCATTGTCATCGTATGGTCTGAATCCCCGAGCGTGGCGTATTCACTGAAGACACTGCTGTCCAGCCTGCAGGAATGGCGCGCCTGGTGGATTAGAGACTCAGCAGGGGCGGAAGTTGTCGCGGTGGAGGCTGTCGGGCTTGATGCTTCGGAGGTCCCTCCACAGCCTGCTAGCGCCATCATCACGAGCGGGACTGCCAACGCGCAGCGCTTCCTGGGATATGCCTTCACGCGCGTACGGTGAACACGGCCTGCGCTGCTGAGTGGAATGAGCTGCATTGCGTTCAAAGTTCCCCCGGGTCTGTCGATGTCGAAACAACGTCAGGCTAACCGTCTAGCCAAGAGTCGCGCGGTTCCTGCATAAATCTTGAGCGACTCTTTCGCTATTCGACGCACAAGCGCTGCGGGAGCTCGGCGCGGCCGCCGTTCCCGACGGCGCCGCCGAGCGGGGGTGGCTCTTTGCCGTTTCCATTCTGACCGGGTACGGGACAACGGCATGCCGGATCATGATCCGTGGGGGAAGGTGCAGTTTGAAGCGACCCATTCAGGGGGCCAGCCCAGGGTGGCGCTAATCTCACAGGTTGCACTTAGGGTGAGCCACCAGCCCGAGGCGTGCCGGCTCTTGCCGGTCGAGGCGGCGTGTTATTAGGAGCGTCTGTGCAGTAAGAAGTCGTCCTCGATCTTCAGCACCAGTGACACCATCATGCGGAGAAGCTGCATGTAGGATGTCCGGTGAGCGGACTCGTCGCGGGGGTCCGCGTTGGTGCCGTGGAGGTACCTATTGCGCAAGTCGTGGCCGTCGCTGAACTCACTCCTGTTCAGGAAGAAGTTGAAGTAGCTCGCTTCGGCCGAAGTGAGGAGCGTCGAACCGAACTCGAGCCATCCTTTGTCCACCAGGGATACCGCGGCCGATTCCTCGAACCCATAGTGACCGAAGGGACCTGCTCCATACTTGTGGACGTCCTGCAGGACTCGGATCGTCGGCAGGGAGCTGAAACAGATCACGCCATCTTCAAGCGACATTAGGCCTTCCGCGATCAGCCAGTCGACCGGCTCTACCTGGTAGTGGAGCAGATCCGTGTAACGGACCTCGTGAGTCAGGACCAGCTCCACGAACGTCCTGGCCCGAAGCTCATTGTTGAGGTAGGTGATCCTCGACTGGTCATTGAACAGAAGATGGAGTGCGGCGTCGCAGTCCCGGCTTTCGGCGCGAATCAGGTGCTTCCGGTCGACCAGGCTGGGGATATTTCCCCAGGGGCGCGGGGACGACGTCATCTGCAGGAGCTCGCGGTCAAGTTCGCCATCCTCGCAATAGAGTGTGAATTGCTTGGTGACGCTCTCCATCTCCGCGCAAATATGCCGGCAGCGTTCGAGGTACGTGCTGCTAGCGGTGGAAGGCGCATAGTCGAACCCTGCGGCATCGAACGCCTCGGCGAGGTACTCGCGAAAGTACCAAGCAATCACATCTTCGACTTCGACGCCCTCTCGCTGGAGAAAGTCGTAGTAGGCCTCGGTGCCGAGAATAGTCAGGTAGTCGCGGTGAGCGAAAGCGCCTCCTCGACGGTAGGCGTCCTTTCCTGACACACGCAGCCCCTCCAGGGTGCCGATCTGGCTCCTGAAGGAAGGGAGGGCTAGCAGCCCCCGTCCTTCCGAGTACCCCACCATGTCCCAGAAGTTCGCGAGGACGTGCAGCGACTCCATCGACGACTTCAGGTGCAGGCCGCCGAACGTGCGCTGACGGAGGGTTCTGGTGTCCTTCCGTTCCACGCGGTCGAGGACGGGCTCCCGCTGCTCCGGGTCGATTCCCACGGCGTACCCAGTGCTCATGGACGTGTGTGTCTTGTCCTCGAACAAGGCCCGAACGAGGTCGGCTTTACGACGCTGTGCCGCCAGGCGGATTTTGGGGGTGATGCCGTGCTCCAGCTTGTCCTGAGCGTTCGCGATGGCCTCGAGGTAGTTGAGATGTGGCGATTCGCTGTCGATGTAGCTCTGCAGGATCTGTTGCGAGTCGGCGGTAGTCAGGCTTTTCGGCAGGGCGCATGCATCGGAGGAGTTCATGATCAGATGGCTTTTCACCAGTAGCTCACCGCATCGGTCGTCGGCAAGCAGCGAATTGCGCAGCCTTCCGTCATGGGCCCCCACGAACTGCTTGTCCCCGAGCATCGCCCACAGCGGAATACCCGCCGCGACAAGCGCGTCAAAGAGCGCCTGTCCTCCCACGTTCTTCGCTACCTTGTACCTGCCGATGAGCACCAATACGTCCTGGGTGTACTCTCTGTCTAGTCCGTTTAGGTGCTCGTCGATGCTCGAGCTGTCGAGCTTCGAAAAGAAGGCGGCGAGCTGTCCGCGAAGCACCCGGGCCGCCGTTGGGAGCGTGCCACGCTCCTCCGGGGTCAGCGTCCTAGGCAGGACGCCGAGCCTCTCGAACTCGAGCGCGTTGTGGACCTCGAGAGCGTCATTCATCGAAGCAATTGCCTGCTCGCCGGACTGCGCCCGGATCAGGGCCACTGCCTCATCGACTAGCACGACGTTGGCCAGGTCGTGCGGACCATAGAACTTGAGCCTGTCGCGGTGTGCTGCGTCTTCCATGCAATGAGGTTATCGGCATCGTCCCACAAACGAGTGCTATCTGGGCGGTATCGGCTTCAGACGCTCAGGCGGTAGCGCTGACTAGGGTGAACGAGCTTGCTCATGGCGGTTCCGATTCCAATTGTGGAACATTTGCTTTACTAACCGACACGATTCATACATCTCAGGCAAATGACAATTCAGGCGGCAGAATGAACATCATGCGTCTCAAATCAGTCAGAGTCCAGCTCTTCCGCAACGTCGTCGACAGTGAGGAAATCGATATTGATCCCCAAGTCACCTGTTTTGTAGGAAAGAATGAAAGTGGTAAGACCGCCCTTCTTAACGCTCTGTACCGCCTCAACCCGGTACACACGTCGACTACGTTCCAGGCCAGCAAGGACTACCCACGTTGGCGCCTTTCCAAAGACAGGAAAGCCGGTGATATCGATGATGCTGTGCCGGTTGCGGCTGTCTTTCATATCGAAGAGGCTGATCGTGATGCAGTTGTGGATGCATTTGGTGAGGGCGTGCTCACGGCCGATACTTTCGCAGTCAGCAAGTCTTATAGCGGTGACTCCATCCTCGAATGCTCCGTCGATCATGAACGAGCTCTGAAGAACGTCTTCGAGACTTTGGAAACCCCCAAGTGTTACGCGAAGTATTGGCCGGCAAAGGCTTGGCTGGAGTCAAAAAGTTGGCCGACGGACTTGAGTCACCGGAAGACGGAGATTGGAGCGCAGAGGATCTAGCCAGTGTTCTGAAGGAAGCGGCAGCTCTCCTGAACGGGAACAATACGCAAGGTGCAGTAGCAGCCCTTCTTGAAAAACGTTTACCAAAGTTCTTCTATTTTTCCGACTACCAGGCGCTTCCGGGCCGCATCGACATCGCCCAGCTTCAGGGTGCCGATATTCCCGGTGAAACCGGGATCCAAACAGCGAGAGCGCTACTCAAGCTCGCCTCAACTGACGCTGCGTCGCTCACTGAGGAAGAATTTGAGGACCGCAAAGCGGAACTCGAAGCAGTGAGCAACGAATTGACCGAGGAAGTATTGGAGTTCTGGAAACAAAACACGGACTTGTCCGTAGAGATCGATCTTGACAGGAAAACGGTCCCCAACGGCTACAACGGCCAGACCGCCGTCGCTCAATTCCTTGATGTCAGGGTGAGGGATGCCCGCCATGGTTTCACCAATAATTTCGATCAGCGGTCCAGCGGCTTCAAATGGTTTTTCAGCTTCCTCGCTGCGTTTAGCGAATTCGAAGACTACGAACACGGTGTAGTCGTCCTTCTCGACGAGCCGGCTCTCACTCTGCACGGACGAGCTCAAGCGGACTTTCTGCGCTACATTGATGAAAGACTTGCCACAAGCGCCCAGGTCATATTCACTACTCACTCGCCGTTCATGGTGGATCCCGCGAAACTCGACAGGGTGAGGATCATCGAAGACAAGGGGGCAAAGCGAGGATCCGTGGCAACACGCGAGACCTTGGCTGTGGGAGTCGATTCCTTGTTCCCTCTTCAGGCTGCCCTGGGCTACGACATAGCCCAAAATCTCTTTATAGGCCCAAACAATTTAGTAGTCGAGGGGACAAGTGACTACACGTATCTCTCGTTGCTGACAGATCATCTACAGTCCCTCAACAGAGAAGGCCTTGACGCCAAATGGCGCATACTCCCGGCGGGGGAGCCGCGAACATACCGTCGTTCGTAGCCCTGATCGGCCAGGGATTAGATGTGACAACGCTCGTTGATGGTGGGCCGTCTGCCCAAACCAAACTGCACAATCTTGCCGACCGAGGACTTCTTGAGAAGAATCGCATCTTCGTAACGGATCAATTCACTGACGGTGTCTCACCCTCGGACATTGAGGACTTGTTCGACGAAAAGGACTACATCCACCTCTATAACCTAGCCTTCGGTGTGAAGCTCACCGAAAAGGGAACTCCAGGAGCGGACAAGATAGTGGCCAGAATCAGCAGGGCGAACAACAAACCGTTCGTGGACCACGGCCGGCCCGCTGACTACTTACTTCGCCACAAGCTGGTACAACTACCAAAGCTGAGTGAAACCACCTTGAGCCGGTTTGAGAACCTCTTCAAAGCGATCAACAAGACGCTCAACTATTCAGAGACAACTAGTTAAGAGATCGGTCGAGGGCGACTGATGCGCAAGTCGTCTGCACTCGTGTCCTAGTCTGCACGGTTCGCTCCTGAGAGCGCGCGTCGTCAACTCGTCTCCGTAGCTCAGCGTGATGATGTTGCTCGCCGCAAGGTGCCTATCGCTCTACAATCGTCCATTTCCTCACGCGCTTCTGACAGGCAGAACGCTTTGCTTTTCAGACGAATACGCGGGGACTTCCTTGTCTAAGTGTTATGCCGTCCGACAACCATTCCAGAACCAGGCGGCTCTAACACTCCTCGGTGGCAGTGGCGAACAGTGCTCTAAGAGGCTTGTTCTTCATGCTCAAGTTATGCCGGAGCTACCGAGTAGCATCAAACGAGTGAATGAATTTGTGAAGTGGCTGAGCGAGCAGTTCAGCAATATCCTTGCTGTAATCGGCATTGCTTTGGCCTTTTTGGTTCCATGGTTGCTGAATCGAAGATCAAGCGAGTTTGGCAATTGCGGAGCCGTACCTCCATTTTGTCAGCCGTTGGCGGCATGGCTGTTCAAATTACCAACCATAGAGGATGGCAGGCGGAGTACCCCTTTTTGAGCGTGATCAGGTTCGGCAACCGCGGTAAAGGAAGAAAGAGCCCCAAGAACTGCACATTCGCTCTCCGCGTAGCCCCTAAAGCATGGCGAGGCCAGTTGCACTGACCAGTAAGTCAGTAATGGCAGGTGCTCCCCGGGTGAACTATCTACAATGTTGAGGCCGACTTCTTTGTACTTTTTCGGGCATCAACAAAAACCGGAATAATTCTAACCCCGGCATCATCTGAAAGTTTCGCGCAACTCTCCTGAACTCGCTTGCGTTGGTGCGGCTTAAAATCTTCGTCAGTGAAGCCAATCGCTAAGTATATTCCGAAAGAGATGCGCTCAGACTTGAGATACTGAGGTAGTTGCTTTTCCGTACCCGAATAAAACTTGGAGCTTTTAATATATTTCACCTCAAGAAGGACGCGGTTTGCCCATCCATGAGAGAACTTGAAGTCCACTGGGCCTCTACCTGTATCCACTTCTCGGCTCATGTCGACGTCGGCAGTCTCACAACTGCTACGCCACATCGAATCCGCGGCCACTTGGCATATTTTTTCTTCCCGATGAGTTCCATCATCGTTCCATAAAAGCCTCCAAGCTTCAGTTTCTTCGACTGCATGCTTATACGCCTCAGCCAAGTTCTGGACCCAGGATTCAAAGGCACTTTGCTCGTTGGGCTGAATATTGAGTTTTTGGCGATCAGTATCCGTCACAAAGGTGGCAACATTGTTCTCGAATCTCCGCGCCTCCTTTTCTATGAGAGTATTGACAGCTTTAATAACCTTCGGCCTCATGGCATTGAGTGTTTGGCCAAACATCTGAGGGAGGTCCCGATCTGCGAACTGTCGCGAGAAAAAGGCGGTGTTTAGTACATCAGGAAGAGGCAGACCCCCGATTGCGTCAGGTTTGTTCACTATCCTCGCGCACTCTAAGAGGGTATTCTGAAGGTTGTCGAATCCCTTTTCGCCCGGCACTGCAGAGTAGGGGAAGCCCGACCGTGTGGAGGCGCCAGACGCCAGGAAGCGCAACAGCTCATAAATTGAATGCAGGCGCAGTATATGAATGCGTAGGGCGCGAATCAGGGTTCGGTCACCAGTCGTGCGACGACCACCCCACAGTACATGGATCCGGAGATTGCCTCCTCCGGGAACACTCGTATCGTGGCTTGCGAGTTGAATATGGGTACGCTCGACTTTCTCGCCCCGCATCCACTCGGGGATCGTACAGTCGAGCCCCGGTGCCTCCACTACCGCGGTAACCCACCCAGAGCCCACAAGACCATCGCTGGCTCGTTCTATGGACGTCTGCCTTGCGTAGTGTTGTGCCAGCGGCTTGCCGAGTCTGATAAGGGGGTTCTCCTCGGAGCGAAGACGGACAGGCAGGGCCGCGCCGGCGCTTACGAGCTGAACCAACTCGCCAATTTCAACCGGCTTATTCCGCGGATACACAACGTCGTAAACGCCCGACGGGTTGATCTGGAGCGCGATATCGACGTCCAAGAGCGCATTCGATTTTTCAAGGCCGCGCCACGCTCGTTTTCTGATGGAGTGCACGCGATTTTCGACGTTGAGGCGATTGAGGGCATGGACGTTGGACGGCGGAAAGGTCAAAGTTCGATCAAGGTTCCCGAACGAAGACTCATATGTCCAAGGCTGACTCGCGGGCGTCGTCCGTGCTTGTAAGCGGCCCATCCCTCGAATAAAGCTTCTCCCGTCCCAAACGGCCGGGAGCCGCAATGCACCTAGCGTGTGGGAATCTGAGACAAATTGGCGGGCGTCTAGGAGGGGTACGCGGTAGGTAGCAAGCACCGCTGGAGTCTACCGCGTGCCGTGAATTTGACGCACTTCTCCTTTGCACGAGGTCGGGGAGAAGGCTGGTCGAAACTATGACGCCCACGAGGAGTACGTCTACTCCGGTGGCAACGGTCCTGGGACGTCTATACGAACAATTTACGGGAGTTGGTCTGAGGGATCAAACGCTATATGCACGGACGACGTGAACGATCTCCGCAAGCGGTCGAAAGGTAGCGTACTGATGCGCCCCTATTGGTTCGCCCCTATTAGTAGGGAAAACCTGTGATGAAGCCCTGGCTGCGGTGATAGGAAGCGAGTAGGGCGCCAGTTACGGCATACGTGAAGTTTTTCGACCCTGGGTCCAAGGTGCCCAAACCTGTAAGACTCAAGCCCGCAACAACAGTTACCGCTACCGTCCCTAGTGACACGACAAAGACGCGTGCGGTTGAACGAAGCCTCTCAGCAGCTTCCCGCCAACGAGATGCAGGAAAAGTACCCTAAGGCGTCTCCTTAGCGTCAGACATCAAAACTCTTCGTCTCGGTCCTTCCGTTTGCGGAGATAATCGACATTAAGTCCCTTATCGTCGCTGCTTCCGCCCGATGGCCACGTGAACCCGGTCTTCGCCGGAGGGATCGGCTTTTCGTCTATTTCTGGTGGCCGGAGGACAAGGACAAGGCTGTCGCCCGGCCCGCGCTCCATGATCGACGCCTGCCCCCTCTAGTCTGAGCCGTCGTATCGTACCGGCATCTCAGCTGTTATTAGCTCAACTCGCGTTACCGAAGCGTTACTGCCTGTCGTTGCATTGGCTGAAGATTTCAAGGCTCGCTCGCAGTTAGGCCAAACGCGGTTCACCACGGTTGTCTGCACAGTGCTTGGACGCGTGTAATGATCTGTCTATTCGTCTGAATCGATGAAAGCGCGCGCCTCGGTCTCGGTAGCGAATCCGTGCTGGGAAAACACCCCAACGTACACTCCGTCAGACGCATCAATTAGGCTGCCACCGCTACACGCCTGTCCATGCAGGTCGCCACTGTCCGGCTCGGCGCCCGATATGACCAGATCCACGCCATAATTCCAGACTAGGGGGGCCCACCGGCATAGAGGTCATCGCGTCGAACGCCGGCCAGTAGATCAGCCCTCTACCAGACGCAAAAGAAAGTCGCAGATTTCATCGACGAAGCCGAACGCCTCACAGCAAAGAAGATGGAGGCTTGATTTTGACCAGCAACATCCTGGAATAGGACGCCAAGTGGTATGGAAGGCAATCAGGATGCCGAGGACTTGTCCTCGATTTACTCAGGGCGCATGAAATCGTGGATGAGCAGGACATCAATGTTCAAGGCTGTCGGCATGCTCCGTAACGCCTCAGTAACGGTCGCTTGGCAACCTCTGATCTATGGTCGAATGGCAGGAGCATCCGAACGAGGCTGTGGGCATCCAGCACGGAGCGTTCCGCCCGTCGTCCGGCGCTGCATCGACCCTGTCCTCATCGCCTTTCACCCCTCCCACCATCTCGCTGCCCAAAGGCGGCGGCGCACTTCGCGGCATAGGCGAGAAGTTCTCGGCGAACCCGGCTACGGGGACCGGGTCGTTCAGCCTGCCCGTGTCGGTGAGCCCGGGGAGGTCCGGTTTCGGGCCTGAGCTGGCCCTTACTTACGATTCAGGTGCGGGGAACGGAATATTCGGGCTGGGCTGGAACATCGGGTTGCCTGCCATTGCACGCAAGACCGACAAGGGATTGCCCAAGTACGACGACGCGTCGGAGTCGGACGTGTTCATCCTCTCCGGCGCAGAGGACTTGGTTCCTGCCTTCCGTCTGACGGACACAGGCGATGTCGTTTGGGACGGCCACAACCGGCCGGTCCCCGACGCGGAGGATCGCGGCGGTTATCACATCGTGCGGTACCGACCCCGCACCGAGGGACTGTTCGCGCGAATCGAACGCTGGACAAAGGACGATGACCGGACCGAAGTCTTCTGGCGCGCCATCACACGCGATAACGTCACGTCCTTCTACGGTCTGGACCGCAGCTCGCGCATCTTTGACCCGGACGACGAGGCGCATATTTTTAGCTGGCTTATCTGCGAAAGCTGCGACGATAAGGGCAACGGCATTCAATACGAGTACAAGGAGGAAGACGGCAAAGGCGTGGACGTGGCACTGCCGTACGAACAGCACCACCGGGCGACAGCCTGCGCGACCCAGCGCTACATCAAGTCCATACGCTACGGCAACGTGGTGTCGCGGCTGCACCCCGAGCCACCCGCCGACTGGCACCAGGACTGGCTCTTCGAGGCCGTCTTCGATTACGGCGAGGGGCACTATGCGGACCTGCCGCTGGACCAGGGGACACCCGCGGACGAACAGCACCGGTTCAGCCAGGCCTCAAGAAGTAGCCAGGGTGAATGGCCCGTCCGCCCAGACCCCTTCTCCACCTACCGCGCCGGCTTCGAGACCCGGACGTACCGGCGCTGCCACCGCGTGTTGATGTTTCATAGCATCCCGGAGCTTGGTGCCGAGCCGTACCTGGTGCGTGGACTGGAACTCGGGTACGCGGATTTCGATTACACGGATGAGTCGACCACGGAGGAGGAGCTACAGCACGCGGGTAGCACCCGGTTTGCATCGTTCCTCATGTCGGCGACCCAGCACGGCTATGAACAAACCGGCCCCCAAGTCACCGCCGGCGCCCACCAGGAACGCTACCTGCGCTACCTCAGGCAATCGATGCCGGCAGTCACCTTCCGCTACAGCAAGCCCATGATCGACGCCGAAATCCGTACCCTTGACACGGCGAGCGCCGCGAACCTGCCGGTGGGGCTCGGAGAGGAGTACCACTGGGTCGATCTGGACGCCGAGGGCATTGCCGGCGTGCTGACCGACCAAGGCGGCGCGTGGTGGTACAAGCGCAACAAGGGCGGAGGCAGGCTCGAAGGGGTTGAACTGGTGGCCCGCCGGCCCGCGACAGGGTTGCGCGGTGGGCGGCAGCTCCTGGACTTGGCTGGCGACGGCGCGTTGGATCTCGTCGAGCTCAGCGGCGGGGCCCCGGGCTTCTACGAGCGCACGGAGGACGGGGACTGGGCGCCGCACCGCAGCTTCAGCTCGCTGCCCAACCTCCGCTGGGATGACCCGAACCTCCGCTTCATCGACCTGGACGGCGATGGCCATGCCGACGTGCTGATCACGGAGCAAGACGCGTTCACGTGGCACCCGTCGCTGGCCGAGGAAGGTTTCGGGCCGGCGCGGCGGGCCGTCCAGCCGTTTGAAGAGGAATACGGGCCCCGCCTGGTGTTTGCGGACGGGACGGATTCGGTGTTCCTGGCGGACATGTCGGGCAGCGGGCTGGCGGACCTGGTACGGATTGCCAACGGCGAGGTGTGCTACTGGCCCAACCTGGGATACGGCCGCTTCGGTGAGCGGGTCCTGATGGACAACGCTCCGTTATTCGATCACGACGATCAGTTCGGGCAACAGCGCGTCCGGCTCGCGGACATCGACGGCAGCGGTGTCACCGACATCGTCTACCTCGGACGGGACGGCACGTACGTCTACTTCAACCAGTCCGGCAATCGCTGGACCGATGCGTTGCCGGTCACGCACTTCCCCTTGGGGAACAACACCTCCTCGGTGTCCACGGCGGACCTCCTGGGCAATGGAACGTCGTGCCTGGTATGGTCGTCACCGCTGCCAGGGGACGCGCAGACGCCCCTTAAGTACATCGACCTGATGGCGGGCGAGAAGCCGCACCTGCTGGTCGAGGTCCAAAACAACCTGGGCGCGGAGACGACCGTCCATTACGCCTCCTCCACCCACTTCTATCTGGCGGACCATGAGAAGGGCACGCCGCGGATTACCCGGCTGCCCTTCCCCGTTCATGTGGTCGAGCGTGTCGAGACCATTGACCGGGTGAGCCGGAACCGCTTCGCCAGCCGTTACGAGTACCACCACGGCTATTTTGACGGCGTAGAGCGCGAGTTCCGGGGGTTTGGGCGCGTCGACCAGTACGACACCGAGGCCTATGAGCTGTTGGAGCAGGGTACGGGTGCATCGGCAGCGCGGAACCATGAAGCTTCCGCGCATGTGCCGCCCGTATTGACGCGGACATGGTTTCACACTGGCGTCCGCCCTGACCGCGGCCGTATCTCGCAACTTTACGCGGCGGAGTACTACCGCGAGCCGGCGCTGACCGACGACGAGGCCGCCGCGCGGCTGCTCGAGGACACGCAACTTCCGCCCCAGCTGACTCCCGACGAGGAGCGGCAGGCATGCCGCGCGCTGCGCGGGTCTATGCTGCGGCAGGAGGTGTATGCGCTGGACGGGTCGGAGGAGCAGGGCTACCCCTTTGGCCACCCGTACATGGTGATCGAGGAAAATCTCTCCATCCGGTTGGTGCAGCCTCAGGAAGCCCACCGCCACGCAGTGTTCCTCACCCACCCGGCTGAGGCGATCAGCTATCACTACGAGCGCAACCCGGCGGACCCTCGAGTGATGCATACGCTGACAATGGAGGTGAACAATTTCGGCCAGGTCACACGCTCGGCGAGTATCGGTTACGCGCGGCGGACCTTGGACCCGGATCTCGGACCGGAGCTGCCCGTCGAGCAGCGGCAACTCCTGGCCACCTGCACCGAAACCATGTACACGAACGCCCTCACCGTTGCCCTGACGACGCCGGACGGCCACCGCACGCCCGCGCCGTTCCAGGTGCGGACCTACCATCTCACCGGCCTGACTCTCCCGGAGAAACAGGTGCGGCTCACCCTCGCACAGGTGAAGGATGCGGTTGCGGACGCGGACGGCTTGGACTACGAGGAGCCACCGACCGACGGGCGGCTTGAGAAGCGCCTCATCGAGCAGGAGCGC
The DNA here is from genome assembly GCF_026723805.1 of Arthrobacter sp. FX8. NCBI lineage: Bacteria > Bacillati > Actinomycetota > Actinomycetes > Micrococcales > Micrococcaceae > Arthrobacter > Arthrobacter sp. FX8. Next base: position 1,211,161 of record NZ_CP113505.1, read on the forward strand.
ATGCGGTACCGCAAGGACAACCTGGGCGGTCCGTGCGGCTGGGGGAGCTTCAACTCCGGGCGCTGCCCTTTGAAACTTACAGGCTCGCTTTCACGCCGGGACTGCTGGGTCGGATCTACCAGCGCGGAGTGGACGGGACGGTCGAGAACCTGCTGCCCGAACCCGCAGCCGTGCTGCCGGTCAATGCGAATGCTGCAGGAAACACTGCAGCAGGGCGGGGAGGGTATGTGGACCTGGACGGGGACGGCGCCTGGTGGATCCCCACCGGCAGGCTGTTCTACAGCCCGGGTGCCGAGGCCACTCCCGGGCAGGAACTCGACCATGCGCTTCGCCACTTCTTCCTGCCTCACCGCCATCGCAACCCCTTTCACACGGCCGGAACGCCGACCGAAACGACCGTGGCATACGACTCTCACGACCTCCAGACAGTAGCGACGATCGATGCGCTGCAGAACACGGTGAGTGCGGAGCCGGACTACCGCGTGCTCGCCTCGAAGGCGCTCGCCGATGCGAACGGTAATCGGTCCGCCGTGGCGTTCGACGCGCTCGGCATGGTGGTCGCGACCGCGGTCATGGGGCAGGCGGCCGCGAACCCGCGTGAGGGAGACGAGCTTTCGGGATTCGCCGCCCATCTGGCCGCGGAGAACGTGCGAAAGGCGTTCGCCGACCCGATGGCCAACCCGCACGCGTTGCTCGGAAAGGCGACGACGCGCCTCGTCTACGACCTTTTTGCCTACGAGCGGACCCGGGGAGACGCCCAGCCCGCCCCGGCGGCCGTGTACGCGCTGGTCCGGGAGACGCATGAGAGCGATCTCGAAGGCGGCGCGAAGACCAACGTGCAGCACGCCTTCTCGTACTCAGATGGGTTCGGCCGAGAGATCCAGAAGAAGGTCCAGGCGGAGCCGGGACCCGGACCCGTTCGCGACGCCGCGGGCAGGATCGTCGTCATAGGCGGACGCCCGCAGATGACGGGCGGGGATATGTCCCGGCGTTGGGTGGGCAGCGGCTGGACCGAATTCAACAACAAGGGCAAGCCGGTGCACCAGTATGAGCCCTTCTTCTCCGACACGCACCGGTGCGATTTCGAGGCGCGCATCGGCGTAACGAAAACGCTGTTCTACGACGCCGTCGGGCGAGCCGTCGCCGTGCTCCACCCGGACCATACGTACGAGAAGGTCGTCTTCGACCCGTGGCGGCAGGTGAGCTACGACGTGAATGACACGATCGCGAAGCGCAACCGGCAGACCGGCGACCCCCGGACAGACCCGGACGTGGCGGGGTTCCTGAAGCGCTATTTCGAGCGCGAGGACCCAGACTGGCAAACTTGGCTGGCGCAGCGGCAGGGCACGGCCGTGAGCGCGGCCGAAGCCGACGCGGCGGCCAAGGCAACCGCACACGCGGACACACCGACGACCGGATATCTCGATACACTCGGGCGCACCTTCCTGACCCGTACGCACAAGGGTTTCGACGGCGACGGCCACCCCATACGTTTCGATACGCGTCTCACTCTTGATATCGAGGGCAACCCGCGCGCCGTGACCGATCCGGAAGGGCGCACGGTGATGACGTATGACTACGACATGCTGGGCAACCGCACGCGGCAGTCCAGTATGGAAGCGGGCGAGCGATGGGCCCTGGGTGACGTGGCAGCCAGCACGGTCCGTGCATGGGACAGTCGGGGGCACAACTTCAGCACGGAGTACGACGCGCTGCGGCGGCCGGTACGGCAATTTGTCCAGGGGAGCGGGGCCGCGTCCGACCCTGACACGCGTGGCGGGCTGGTGCTGTGCCAGCAGACGGAGTACGGCGAGGGGCAGCTCGACGCCGTGGAAGGCAACCTGCGCGGTCGTGTGTTCCGGGCGTTCGACGCGGCAGGCACCGTGACGCACCGTTACGATTTCAAAGGCAATGTGACCGGCCAGGTGCGTGAGGTGGCGGCGGGCTTCAAGACCGCGATCAATTGGGCCGCGCCGCAGCCCCCGGGCGAACGGTTCATTGCGGCCACACGGTACGACGCCCTCAACCGGCCCATCCAGATGCTCGCGCCGCACCTCGACGGTGCGGCGGCGAAGCGCAGCGTCGTGCAGCCGGTGTACAACGAGGCGAACCTGTTGGAGAAGCTGCGCGTCTGGACCGGCCGCGCGGCGGACCCGGACGGGCTGCTCGACCCGGACACCGAACCGTCCTCCGCTGTCGGGGTGGAGGACATCGACTATGACGCCAAAGGCCAACGGACGCTCATCGCGTACCGCAACGGTGTCACCACGAGATACAACTACGATCCGGATACTTTTCGGCTGATCCAGCTCTACACCCGGCGCGGTCCGGCGTTCACCGACGACTGCGGCGGCGATCCACCCCCGCCGCGGACCGCCGCTCCCGAAGTGCCCCCGGCCGGCAAGCCCTGCGGGCTGCAAAATCTGCATTACACCTATGACCCCGCCGGCAACATCACCCGCATAAGGGACGACGCCCAGCAGACCGTCTTCTTCCGCAACCGGATCGTGGACGCGTCCAGTGACTATACCTACGACGCGCTCTACCGGTTGGTCCAGGCCCTCGGCCGCGAGCACGTCGGCCAGGCGGGCGGCCCCGGTTTCCCGCACAGGTATAGCGATCTGCGGCGCAAGGGCCTGCCCCACCCGGGCGACGGCGACGCCATGGGCCGCTATTGCGAGACGTACGAGTATGACCCGTCCGGCAATATACGAGCGATGAGGCACCATCAGGCCTGCCCGGGCGCTGTTTCGTGGGCGCGCACCTACGCCTACGACGAGGCCACCCAGCTGGACGACCGGGATGCGGACGGCGTGCTGCGGCGCAGCAACCAGCTATCCGCCTCGACCGTCCTGGGCGACACGGAGACCTACAGCGCCAGCGGTGACGGCTACGACCCGCACGGTAACATGCTGCGCATGGCCCCGTTACGGGAGCTTGCGTGGGATTTCCAGGACCAACTCCGAATCACGGGACGCCAGGCGATCAACGCCGAGGACGTGGAGGGGACGGCGCGGCACGGCGAGCGGACGTATTACACCTACGACGGGGGAGGGCAGCGGGTCCGGAAGGTCACTGAAACCGCGGGCGGCGCGCTGAAAGAGGAACGACTCTACCTAGGCGGCTTCGAGATCTACCGGCAACATTCGGGGCAGGATGCCGGGCTGGTGCGCGAGACGCTGCACGTCATGGACGACAAGCAGCGGATCGCGCTCGTGGAGACCCGCGGCGACGTCGACGACGGGACACCGGCGCAGGCAATCCGCTACCAGCTCACCAACCACCTCGGGTCCGCCAGCCTCGAGGTGGACCAGCAGGCGCAGATCATCTCGTACGAGGAGTACGCGCCGTACGGTAGCACCACCTACCAGGCCGTGCGCTCGGACGTGGAGGTGGCAGCCAAAAGGTACCGGTACACGGCAAGGGAACGGGACGAAGAGAGCGGACTCAACTATCAATCCACCCGTTACTATCGCACGGACCTTGGCCGCTGGACGGCAGCCGATCCGGCTGGTCTGGTGAGTGGTGAAAATCTGTATGTCTATTCGAGGAATAACCCAGTTGGCTTTCGTGATCCCGGGGGCATGCAGGAAGAGAATGCGTTGGCACCGGGAGTTGGGCTGACGTTTAGCAGCCGAGGCTTGACATTAGGGCCTGTAAACCAGCCGGGTTACTGCGACGAGCTTAATCCGTCCTGCCAAGGCTTCACTATCCCGTTGACAGCTCAGAATTCGCAGGTCCGTATGTCGGTGGCGATTGGGGCAACCGGACCGTTGACTGCTACGGGCAACGCGCAAGGAGATGGCTCGGGAACCCCGACACCGGCGGCGCCCCCGACCGCACCTTCTGGAGTCGAGGAGGGGGCACCTTGATCGGTGGAGGCCTAGCTGCGGGGATCGGTGTCGCAATCCTTGCCAGCAACCCTGTCGGCTGGTTGGTTCTTTTGACAGGCGCTCTGGCACTGTCCGCCGGAATTGCAGGCACGGCCATTGGTACCGGCCAGTTAGCGATTTCGTACTCCGGCCAGACAACCGCGCAACAGGACGAGGAGCTGAACCGTGCGTCTTCAACAATGATGATGTTTGCGGGTTCTCCCGGAGGGATGTTGGGAGGTACTGCAGGCGCCCTCTACTACCAGAATGACGAGGGGTGCGCCGAGGCGCATTTCTCGGCGGTCTCACAGAAGCCGGAGTGACTTTGGCCTCCAGTTCTGGCCGCATGCTGTTACGTGAGGTCGAGTTCGGAACGGCCGCCAACAGTAGTTGGAAGGCGGTGCGCAGCGAGATTCAGGACGTCTACGGCCTTGGCGACGCAGCGGGCCGCATGAGGTCAAACCCACTGTTCTACCGAGGAGTCGAACGCATTGAGCTGTCACACTTCGTTTCTCAGCGCTCGACGAAGGGGTATGAATGGTTTTAATCGTCCCTGGAACGTAACGCCGGTCTGGGCCACTGAGCACGCGATGGTCGATGCTTACCGTTTCCAGTTCATGTCACAGGCATTCAAGAGTGCCTATGCCGGACAGCAATTGCAGGGACTGCAGCGATACCTGCAGTTGGCGCCGCCATGGATGCTCCAATCCGGCTACGGGATGTCTCGCGGAGGGCAGTCGGGGCTTGAATACTACCTCGCGCCGAGTCGTGAGTAGTCGACGCAACCATGAGCGCGCAGAAGCTTGCACGATATCGACGGTTCTCCGAGTTCCGGACGTGATTTACAAAAAATGAGGTGGCGTAAACCATGAACAGGATCACCTTCGACCTGGTCCCCGGTATGGACGGCCCGGAGGTCGCCGACCTGCAGAACGGGCTCCGGCTGATGCTGGAGGCCAACAGCCTGGACCTGTCCGAGCGGGAGCGGTTGGCCTTCCTAGAACGCCTGCGCCCCGAGCGGCAGGCGGCAAAATACGGCGACATCACTGCCAAGCTCGTGGGCCTCTTCCAGGAGCGTAACGGGATACCTGCAACCGGTGAGGTGAAAAAGGACACGGCCAGCGCCATGAACGAGGTTCTGGCGGAGCTGGGCGCGTTCGAGGGGCAGCCCGTACGGACCCGGGTTTACGTCATCGCCGGCCAGGTGACGGACCAGGACGGCAACCTGTACGCCGGGCTGCAGGTCTCGGCGTTTCACACGGACGACGCCGGGTCCATCCGGCTGGGCCTGGACCGGTCCGACGGGGCCGGGCGTTATACCATCCGGTTCGACGAACTATCCGCCGTGCCGCAGATCGTGCTCGTGGTCGAGGCCGCGGATGACCACGGCGCCATCGTGGCCAGGTCCGACCCGCAGCCCCTGGGCCATCTGATGGTGCGGCTCGACCTGTTCGCGCAGCGACCGGACGCGCCCGCGGCCCAGTGCAGGGTCGACGGGCGCATTGTGCTGGACAACGGCGCGCCGGCAACCGCCCTTGGCATCCGCCTCTACCGCCTGGATTTCGGCGCCCAAGCTGCGCGGCTGCAGTCAGGCAACACGGGTGCCGCCGGGGATTACTCGCTCCCGTTCGATGCGAACGACCGGTCGGTAATGCTCGAGGTGCGGGCAGCGGCGCCCGGAGGTGGGGAAGTGCCTTTGTCCAAGCCGCTCGCCGTCCCGGCAGGGACGCAGGTCCTGCGGGCCGACCTTGTTGCCCCTGCAACCGTGCAGGCTGCCGAAGCGGAGTACAGGCGACTCGTGGCGGCGCTGACTCCCCATGTGGGTCAGTTGGAGCGGCTGGCCGACGCCCGTGAGAACGCCCAACAGCGTGACCTGACCGCGCTGAACGCCGCGACCGGGTGGGATGCACGCCTGATTGCCGTGGCAGCCACCGCCCAGAAGCTGGAGCAGGACCCTGAGGTAAAGCTCAGCGGGGAAGCGCTCTACGGGCTCTTCCGCGCCGGGCTGCCGCGCGACAAGCATATGCTGGCGCAGGTCGAACCGGAGGATGTCGGCGTCGCGCTCAAGAACCTGGCCGACAACGGCATCGTCGCCATGACAGGGCAGGACATTGACCAGTTCAAAGGCAAGTTCGCCGAATTCGCCAGGGAGGTGCGGCTGGCCATCCCCGCTCCGGGGTCTCAGACGTCCTACGCCGAGTTGCTTAAGGCTGCCCGGGTTGAGGGGGCGGGAGATGCATTCGCCGGCGTTTTTCTCAAGCACCGCGGCGACCCTGCGGGGCTGTGGAAGGCAGCGCGCGAGGCCAAGATCCCTGACGAGGCCATCAGCAAGCTGCAGTGGCAGGGCAAGCTGGCTTTCCTGGCGAACAACAGCGGCAAGGTCACCGAGCACCTCATGAGCAAGCTGGAGGGCGAGCCGGTGGCGGCGGGTAAGCCGGCCGAGTTGAAGAGCCCTGCACATTTGGTGTCCCTGGACCTGTACGACGCCGAGAGGTGGAAGGCTGAGGTGCGAGGCCTGGCGGCAGACGATGCAGCGCTGGCCGCGCTGGTCCCCGCCGCGTACGAGGGCAAGACGGTGGACGACCGGTTGGACGCGTATGCGGCGGACATGGCGCGCAAGATCCGCATTAGCTACCCCACCGAGGTCGTGACCCGCATGGTGGAGACGGAGAAGATCAAGCTGGACGGCGCAAAAGATGCCACGGTGAAGCTGTTGCAGGCCGCCGCGCCGCAGGGCTTCACGATGGGGCGTACCCCCGTCGAGCGGTTCCTGTCCGCGGGAATGACGCTGCCCCAGGGCATGGCGCAGTCAGACGTCGATCTCGCGAAGCAGGAAATCAAAAAGCTCCAGCGGGTGTACCAGATCACGCCCACCAACGAGTCCATGCCCGTGCTGAAGGAGCTGGGTCTCGACTCTGCGTTCGACATTACTGCGCTGGCGGAGAACGACTTTTACCGCGTGTTCGACAGGAAGTACTTGGAGTTATACGGGGAGGAACCCGCCGAGGCGGTGAAACGGCTGGTCTGGCGCAAGGCGCAGCAGGTCAGCAGCATGACGTACAACATTTTCGGGGTGGCGAGGAAGCTGGCCACCGACCTTGCCGTGCCGGCTGTATCCGGTTCTACGCGGCGCCGCGATGAAGACCGCCACGGGCTCAGGGAGGCGCTCAAGGGCTACCCGACGATGGAGGAGCTCTTCGGGTCGATGGACTTCTGCGAGTGCGATCACTGCCGCTCCGTGCTGAGCCCGGCCGCCTACCTGGTCGACCTGCTGCAGTTCGTGGAGGCGGAGCCGCAGCCGCGCGCCAACTTCCTCAAAGCCTGGGAGGAGAGCAACGGGAAGACGTACGCCGGCATGGGCTTCCTCGATCCCTACGAGGCGTTGACCAGCCGGCGGCCTGACCTGCCGCACATTCCGCTGACGTGCGAGAACACCAACGTCGCGCTGCCCTACATCGACGTCGTCAACGAGATCCTCGAATACTACGTCGCGACAGGCGGGCTGGCGAAGGACGCGGCCCACGACACGGGCGACGCCACCAGCGCTGAGCTGCTGGCCGAGCCGCAAAATGTCATCGCCGAGGCGTACCGGGAGCTGTTGGGCGAAAAGTACCCGCTCGCGCTGCCCTTCGACCTGTGGCTGGAGACCGTGCGGGAGTTCTGCAATTATGCAGAGACACCGCTTCACCGGGTCCTTGAGACGCTCCGCACGTCCGAGGACTTCCTGCCGGCGGCGCCCGGGTACGGCTGGGCCGGCATCTTCATCGAGTCCCTGGGGCTATCCCCGGCCGAGCGCGCCATCTTCGCCGACGGGGACCCGCTGGCCGCGTGGTGGAAGCTTTACGGCTACGACACGGAGGAAGAGGCCACCGCCGAGGCCACGCAGAACGGTCAGCGCGTCGACCTTAACTCGGCCAAGGCCCTGTCCCGGCGGCTGGGTGTGACGTACAAGGAGCTTGTGCAGCTCGTCAAAACGACGTTCGTGAACCCAAACCTGGCCAGGCTAGGTGTGCTCTACAAGCTACCGGCGAGCATCGCGGAACTACAGACCTTCCTCAAGCCGGAGAACCAGACGTTCCTGTCCACTAACGAGGACCTCCTCGGCAAGGACCTCACTCCCGCGCAACAGGCACGGGTCAAGGCGCTGACCAAGGAGGAATGGGCCCTGCTCACCGACCTGGGCGGCTTTGCGGACCGGGTTCAGGCGTACGCGGATGAGTTCAAGGAGCCGGTCGGGGACGTGATGGCGGGCCTGGCGGGCCTCGCACTCGATGGCGTCCTGGTCCTGGCAGACCCCGACGCGGGCTGCAGCTTTGATGCGACGATCCTGCGCTACGCGGACGGCGACCCGGCGGGCGGCGACGTGTTCTTGCGGCTGAACGTGTTCGTGCGGTTGTGGCGCAAGCTGGGCTGGAGCCTCGCCGAGGTCGGCCAGGCGCTGGTCACCTTCATCCCCGCGGACGAGCCGTTCGCGGAGGGCCATTTTGACAAGAAGCCCCTCGAGACGGCGCTAATCTACCTCGCGCACCTGAAGGCGCTGGATGAGCGGCTCAAGGTGGGCCAGCCGAGCCGGACACGGCTGCTCACGCTCTGGACGGACATCCCGACTGAAGGCAAGAACTCGCTCTACGCCCAGCTCTTCCTCACCCGCAGCGTGCTCAAGGCCGACAAAATCTTTGACCACCCGCAGGGCCACTACCTCGCCGAGGACTGGGTGGCCAAGCAGGGCCAGGGCAAGCCCCTGGAGTTCGTGCTGGTCAAAGGACACCTTCCCGCGATCCAGTCCGCGCTCGGACTGACCGCGGCCGAAGTGGCAGAGATCCTGGCGGATGCCAATGAGCCCCTCGGGAGCGCGAAGCTGACGATCGCCAACCTCTCGGTGCTGCACCGCTACGGCATGCTGGCGAAGGCGCTCCGCGTCTCCGTCCACGGCCTCATCACCCTCAAGGCGCTGTCCGGCAGGCACCCGTTCAAGCCGCTGGCAGCGACGCCCTGACGGGGCTGGAGCAGGACCACCCGTATGGGGAGACGTTTGAGTTCGTCAGGGTGGCCGAGAAGGTGAAGGACAGCGGGCTCAAGACCGAGGACGTCGACTTCCTGCTGCGCCGGCGCTTCGACGAGGCCGGACCGCGGGGGCAGGACCGGCCTGCGGTGCTCGCCCTACTCGCCGCGCTGGCGGACGGGATCCGCGGGATCCGCAAGGAGCACGCCGTGCCCGCGGATCCCCAGGCGATGACCGAGGAATTCCTGCAGCAGAAGCTGGGCCTACTCCTGTCACCGGTAAACACCGAAACGGTGCTGCGCATGGTGCGGGGAGGAAGACGTCGACGCAGCGTCGACGAAGGCATTTTTGACGACGTACTCAAGAAGCACCAGGTGCGCCAGGCCGACGAAGCCGGCTTCCTGGACGCCGGGGACTACCCGGCGCTGTTCACGCCGCTGAAGCTGCTGAACAGGATCGAACCGGGTGATACGCCACAACAGATCGAAGCCAAGCGGGCCGAGAACGAAACCATCCTTGCGGAGAACCGTGCCAAGCTCTCGGACCGCCGCAACCGCCTGGGCGCCGCGGTCCTACCGGTGCTGCAGAACCGGCTGAGCCGCCAACTCGCGGTGCAGACCCTAGCCGGGGAGACCGGCGAGGAGCCGGCGCTCGTCGACCGACTGATTACCGATACCGCGCTGCTGTCGATGGAGGTGGACGGTGTTCCAAAGCGTCCGATGGTCGACGCGTTCACCGCAGCCGCGGACGAAGGCGTCCAGGCGGATTTCTATGTCGCCGCGGACGGCAGCGCCCCGCGGCAGGACACCCCGAAACGCCTCGCAGGCGCCGACACCGCCCTCCGGCCCGCCAAGAGCGGGAGCGGGCAAGTCCTGCCACCGGCAAACAGCGCCCGCTTTGACGGCTTCCTCGCCGCCCGGGCCACGGGACCGTACCGGTTCTATATCAATCTGGAGAAGACGGGCGCGAAGGCCCGGCTGACCTTCGAGCACCTACCGAACCCACACTTCCTCGACAAGACGGCGGCGGGCGCGAACGCGGAGTTCGGCGTCGAGGCGAAGGAATACACCGAGCTGCAGGCCGCCGTGCCCTACCGCTTCTTGTTCGAGCTCGATGCGTTGAACGGGGGCACAGGCCGCCTCACCGTTCAGGGCGAGACGACCCCGCGCGGGCCACTCGCGCAGCTGGCGCTGTACCCCACCACCGGGCTTGAGGCCGCGGAAGCGGCACACACCCTACTCCGCGCGGCGTTGGAGCTCCTTGCCAGCCTAGGCCTGACGCTGCGCGAGATCGCGCACATCACGGCCAACCCGGCAGGCTGGGGGGACGTGAACCTCAGCGACCTCCCGGCAAAACCGATTGGGGACAACGACCCCGAGTCGACCGCGACGACGAAGCGCTTCTGCTGGTTCCTGCGCCTGGCCGAGTACGCGGTGCTGAAGCGCGAGCTCGCCGGCGGCACGGAGGCGCTGATCGACGTGTTCGAGGCGAACGGCACGGGAACAGCGGACCGGCTGGCGAAAGTGTACGAGCGCCTCGGCAAGCTGGCCCGGCGAGACCCTGCCACGGTGCAGGCCGCGGCGGAGACGCTGTTCGTGGCGGAAGAGCGAAACTTTGCCGACGACCGCCGCCTCCTGCGCCTTTGGGAGGCGCTCAAGCTCGTCGAGCGCCTGGGCGCACCAGCAGCGGCGATCCAAGGCTGGACGAAGATCGCAGCGCCGACGTCCGGCCCCGGCGCACCAGCAAACGACGCGCGTTTCGCGATTGCCCGCGAGATCAAGGAGACCGTCAAGGCGCGCTTTGACCCGGCGACCTGGCAGCGGGTTGCGCAGCCCATCTTCGACAGGCTGCGCAAGCGGCAGCGGGACGCCCTGGTCGCGGCCGTCATGCACCGCCGGCAGCTGTCGCGTCTGGAGGAGCTGTATGAGTACTTCCTAATCGATCCGGGCATGGAGCCGGTCGTCCGGACGTCGCGGATCCGGCTGGCGATCGGATCGGTGCAGCTGTTTATCCAGCGCTGCCTCCTCAATCTCGAAGGGCAGGTACACCCCTCCGCCATCTTAAACGTCCAGCAGTGGGACTGGATGAAGCGCTACCGTGTGTGGGAGGCCAACCGTAAGATCTTCCTCTTCCCCGAGAACTGGCTGGAGCCGGAGTTCCGCGACGACAAGACGCACCTGTTCAAGGAGTTGGAGTCCGCGCTGATGGAGGACGACGTCTCCGCGGACAAGGCGGACGACGCTTTTCTCGCTTACCTGAACAAACTGGCCGCGCTGGCGAAGCTCGAGATTGTGGCGATGCATCTGGAGAGCAAACCGGATTTTGCCAAGAACACGCTGCATGTTTTCGGCCGCACGCACAGCACTCCTCACAAGTACTTCTATCGTCGCTGCGCAAACCGCATGTGGACGTCGTGGGAACCGGTCAGTGCCGATATCGAGGGTGACCATCTGGCGCCGGTCGTCTGGCGCGACCGGCTCTACCTGTTCTGGGTGACCTTTTTGGAGAGCGGCAGGCCCGAAGGCGCCGGGCCAGCCAACGCCAGCGACCTGACCAAGCTCCCGGTGACAAAACGGGACGTCGAAGCCCAGCTGCACTGGAGCGAATATATGGCTGGCGAGTGGCAGACCCACGAGTCGGGTGGTTACCAGGCACCCAAGGAGTTGCGGGTGCGCGCCGAAAAGCTCGACACCTTCGACCCGCAGACAGTGTTCGTGCATGTCGCCGTCGTGGAGCCGCCCGACGTCGGCGAAGAGAGTGCGGCGAACCTGCAGGACGCCGGCGTCTACATCACCCTCGGCAACCCCATCAACAAGGCCTTCTATCTGGCCAGCCGGCACAGCGCACCAATCAGCCGCGGCGCGTTGGCCACGCCGACGGTCCCGTTCGGCGTCGACACCACTGACGCCCGACGCCGGCCGACGTCGTACGTCGGCGCGGGCGCCAAGCTGACCGTCTCCTTCCGCCAGCGCATCATCACCGGGCCGGGGCAGCCCGGGGCGGATGTGAAGCCCGAGTCGCCGGCCATCCTCGGCACCACCGGTCCGTTCACACTGCTGCCGGTCAACAACAGGATCACCCTGGGCGTGGCGACTGACGCGATGGTGGCCGCCCAAGGCTCGGAGGAGGAGCAGAACGACGTGAAGAAGGCGCTGGAGACAAGCGTCGGCGAGATCGAGTCCCTCATCAAGCCGGTCTTCTTCCAGGACGGACACCAGGTGTTCTTTGTGGAGCCGGAAGTGACCGAGCGGACCATCCAGCAGTGGGAGGAATGGGTCACCCGCACGCCGGTGCCGGAACCCGAAGCGCCCATCTGGCACCTGGACCCGCACTTCTGGGAGGAATACGTAAAGCCGATCTACCCCGTCCCGGAGGTCGTCAACCCCCTAGACCCGCGCGTGAAATTCCCTTTCAACAAGTCGCTGATCGAGCCGAAAGCCAACATCGACTGGATGGCCAACCCCGGCACCGGCCTGCTCTTCGACGGGCAGATCATCGGGAGCCGAGGTCTGGCGCCGGTCAACGTGATCCGGGTCGGCGAAGTGCCTGCGCTGACGGCCCAGGGCGCGGCCATCGTGAAGGTGAATGCGGGCAGCGGCATCGCTGCCGATGCCGTGGTGGTTGTGCCCGGCGGGAACGTGGAGGCCGAGATGGGGCTGACCCAGCTCACCAAGGGCATGAACATCGTCGGCAGCGCCGGCTTCAACGCCGCGCTGCGCCAGAACGTCGATTCCTTCAAGAGGGAAGGCCTGGGCGGCCCGGCCGGCCGTGGCCCCACGCGTTGAGGCGGGAGAGCATTATGGATATTGAAATGGCAGCCACAGGCCGTGCCATGCACGGGATGCTGGACCGCGAGATCTATTTTCACCTCAAGCGCTACGTGGAAACGAAGGAGATGAAGCACTTCGTCGTGCAGGAACGCGATGTCTCCTATCGCTTCTATACGCACTACCACGACTACGTCACGGTGCTCGAGGACCGTCTCCGGCGGCGCGGCCTGGCCGGGCTGCAGGCCGCGGACACCGAGTACCTGCCGGACCGCGAGTCCCTGCCCGAAAGCGTCGAGTTCGCGCTCGGGGCGGACGCTGGGATCACCATCCTGGAGCGGTCGGGCATGACGCTGCGCGCCACGACGCAGGCACGGCTGCCGGACGGGACACAACTGGAGCTGGCACCGTCCGTGCACCTGCATACGGCAGGTGCCGCGGCAGCGACCGCGCCGCACGGGCTGCACGCCACGCTGGTAAAGGGGATGAAGAACACCCCCTTCCCGGCGAATCCCTCACGCTGGACGCGCAGCCGGCGTTCCTCTTCGTGGATACGCCCGTCAAGCTCACGGCCGACACCCAGCTGATCCTGTTCAACGGGCTGACGGCGACTGTGCCCGCGGGGACCGAGGTGACACTGGCCCGCGCGACGGAATTCCCCGTCGCAGCAAACTCCCAGGCCACTATCCTGAAAAGCCGTCCACGGCCCCTCCTCTACGCCAACGCGATGGACAGGTACAACCCGACGCCTCTCGTGCAGCGGCCCCGGCCTGTTCGCGACCTCGACTTTACGAGCAGCGGCGCGTACGCCGTCTACAACTGGGAGCTGTTCTTTCACGCGCCGCTGATAACGGCGATCCACCTGAGCAAGAATCAGCGCTTCGCGGAGGCGCAGCGGTGGTTCCACTACATCTTCGACCCGACAGACAGCAGCGCCGGCCCGGAACCCGAGCGCTTCTGGAAGGTACAACCGTTCCAGACCACCGACGTGAAGAAGCTCGAGGAGATCCTGGTGAACCTCGCCACCGGCGCGGACGCCACGCTCCAGGCCGAGACAGCCAGCAGCATCGACGCGTGGCAGCGCGCGCCGTTCCGGCCGCACGTCATAGCACGCTACCGGCAGCAGGCGTACATGTACAAGACGGTCATGGCGTACCTCGACAACGTGATCGCGTGGGGCGACTCGCTCTTTGCACAGGACACAGGGGAGGCGATCGACGAGGCGCTGATGCTCTATGTGCTGGCCGCCAGCATCCTCGGCCCGCGGCCGCAGGCCGTCCTGCAGAAGGGGACCATGAAGCCACAGACGTACGACAATCTGCGCAAGGACCTTGCCAAGCTCGGCACCGTGCTGCGGGACGTCGAGTCCGACGCACCGTTCGATCTCATGCCGCTGCCCGCTGAGGACGGAGCGGTGAGCCCGCAGACCGGCGCGGTGCGCAGCCTCGGCAAGGCACTGTATTTCGGCGTCCCGCGCAACGACAAGCTCCTGGGTTACTGGGACACCGTCGCGGACCGGCTGTACAAAATCCGCAACAGCCTGAACCTGCAAGGTGTGTTCAGGCAACTTCCGTTGTTCGAGCCGCCCATCGATCCTGCCCTGTTGGCCCGCGCCGCCGCGGCCGGGCTCGACGTCGCTGCCATCGTCAACGGGTTGAACCAGCCGCTGCCCCTGGTGCGCTTCCCCGTGCTCCTGCAGAAGGCGGTAGAGCTGGCCCAGGAGGTGAAGGCGCTGGGCGCTAGCCTGCTTGCCAGCATGGAGAAGGAGGACGGCGAAGCACTGGCGCTTCTCCGCGCCAAGCACGAGAAGGCCATCCTGCTCCTGGTCGAGCAGGTGAGGTACGCGCAAGTGCAGGAGGCGGTCAAGTCGAAGGAGGGGCTGCAGGCGTCGCTCCAGATCCTCTTGCAGAAGTATGCGTACTTCGAGCTGCAATTGGGCAAGACGCCGGAACAGATCCAGGCGGCCGTGCCCGCGCTGGTCGGCCTGGACCGGGCTGGCCTGGAACAGATGAAGCTGCAGGCCGAAGAGGGCGGGATGCCGGTGCGCGACATCGAGGTGGACATTGAGACGGACGCTTTTGCCCAGGCAGCCGGGTTCCTTAACGGTGGCAAGCTGATGAGCTCGCACGAGGTGCGGGAGACGCTGTTTCTGGAGGGTGCGCAGCTCGCCTCTGACATCGCCAATATCATTAACACGGTAAGTTCCGTCGGCCACGCTGTCCCCTCGGTTCAGGTGCATGTTCAGCCGTGGGGCCTGGGAACTACCGTGGAGTACGGCGGCGTCAACGTGGGCAACGCCGCGGGGGCAGTAGCGTCTGCGGCGCGCGCGGTAGCGGAACGGCTGAACTTCGAGGCGCGACGCGCAGCCCGCATCGATGGCTTCGCGCGCCGGGAGCGCGAGTGGGCCTTCCAGAGCAACCAGGCCGCTGGCGAAATCACGCAGATCTTCAAGCAGATCCGGGCCGCCGAGATCCGCGAGGCCATCGCCGACCTGGAGCTACGCAACCACCGCGAGCAGATAAAGCAGGCCGCCCAGATCGAATACTTCCTCAACGAGGACGGGGCCAATAAGACTGGCAAGAGGACCAACAAATCCCTCTACGCCTACCTGAAGCGCGAGGTCAAGGGCCTCTATGCCCAGTGTTACCAAATGGCGTTCGACGTCGCACGAAGGGCCGAGCGCGCGTTGCAGCACGAGCTGGGCGATGCGAGCCTAGCGTTCCTGCAGTTCGGCTACCTCGCCGGTAAGGAAGGGCTGCTGGCCGGCGAGCGGCTGTTCTTGGACCTCAAACGCATGGAGATCGCCTTCCTCGAGCTCAACCGCCGCGAATACGAGCTGACTAAGAACGTCAGCCTGCTGACTGTGAATCCGCAGGCACTACTTGAGCTGCGCTCCACCGGTCGCTGCACGGTGACGCTCAAGGAGGAGCTGTTCAACCTGGACGGGCCAAGCCACTACTTCCGCCGGATCAAGAACGTGGCGGCCACCGTCCCCTGCGTGACCGGGCCGTACGCCAGCGTCAACTGCACCCTCACCCTGCTCAAGAGCAGCATCCGCAAAACCGGGACCCTGAGCGAGGGCGAGTACGCCCGCACGGACTCTGAGGACGTCCGATTCGAGGACTACTACGGCAGCATGCAGTCGATCGTGACCAGCCACGCGCAGAACGACGGGGGACTATTTGAGACAAACCTTCGCGACGAGCGCTACCTGCCCTTCGAAAACTCCGGGGCGATCAGCGAGTGGCAGCTCCAGCTGCCAGCGGACCCGGCCGCCGGCGACCCAACGCAGTTTGACTACGACACGATCGCCGACGTCGTACTTCACATCCGCTATACAGCCCGCGAGGGCGGTGACACGCTCGGAAGGCCGGCGCTGGCTGACATGAAAAGCAAGATCGACGAGGCCCAGGCACCCGGCTGCACAAGGCTTTTCTCGCTGCGCCACGACTTTCCCGTCGCGTGGGCCGCGTACAAGGCCGCGCCGAAGGTGGCGGACACGTTCCGTCCCATCACGATTGAGCTGACTCCGCAGCACTACCCATTCTGGAGCCGGACGAGGGCGGGTGAGCAACGCGAAGTTAAATCCGCCGTCCTGATCGCGCGTGGCGAGGGTGCGCTGCAGGTGGCGAAACCGGACGGGTCGAGCCCGGATGACCTGGGCGCGTTTGCCGGCGACCTGAAGCGCACGGAAATCACCACCAACGCGCCGACGTTCACCGGCGAGTGGAAGGCCGCAATCACGGCCGACGGCGTCAAGGATGCCTGGCTCCTGGTGCAGTGGGGAAAGACTCTGTAGCCCCGGGTCGACGACCGCTTCGGACAAGAAATACCATTACGACGGCGCAGACCAGCTCCCAGGATCACCCTAAGGGCGATAGCATTCCAGGGCACCGTTACGGCTTGGGTTGCATCCAGGATATGCACGGACTCCAGCGTTGCCGTGTCCCATGTGACGCTTACGTATTTGCACGACAGGATCGGCGCGAGGGCCTGAATGGAATTGTTATCAGTGCGCTTGAAGCATAGGAAAAAGAGCTGCAGGGCTTTCGTGGCAACCACTATGCCTGGTGGGGACGGGCGGATGATTGACTTCAACAATAATAGGAAGCATGCTTATCTTGCAAGCTGCCGAAAAGGGCTGCTGCCCCGTAGACATTTCGATGATGAGTTGGACGATGGAATGCAATCAGGAGCAGCGTGCTGTGGTGTCGGTAATCAAAACCCTCGCCTGCAGATTTCCCGGATACTCCCGGACCCCTACTTTTCTTAAGGAGAGCTCACCCTCCGGACCGCATCTTGCAGTCGATGTGCGAATTCTCAAGAGAAGCGGGCTGAGTTGGCCCGGCTGCTCACAAGGGGCCTGAGCCGAAAACTACAAACCGCCATGTGTAAGCAACTCGCTGAACGCTACACGATCAGTGGGCCAGCCACTCCGTGGCTCGGTAACGCTCGCGTAACGCCTCGTTGCCATCATGGAATTTATATCCTTTAAGTACTTCTAAAATTGGGGAGGGCGCATAGGATGGATGCACTTTGGGGGTTCTTCGGAGTACTTTTGGGCGGTGTCCTCACCCTCGGAGGGAAATTTCTGATGAGTGACCGAGAGGCCGCTGAAGCTGCACGAAACGAAAGAAAGTCGGCTTATCTCTCACTACTAACTTCTGCCCGGAAACTCCGATACTTGTCTCGCGAAGTTTGGAATCATGAATCTGCTGAATTGGACGCAGAACGCACACAGCTTTCTGCGGCGAACTATGAAATCGAACTGCTAGCTAGCCCGCAGGTGTCTTCGGCCGCGGACCGACTGCGCAGAACTACCCTGGACTACTTGAATCTTGCGCGGAAAAGCCACGAACACGAGGCAGAAACGACGGGTCATGACCTCCTGGACGAGAAAGTAAATGCACGTCGGAAGGCACGAATGGCGAACGACGCGTTCATAGAAGTTGCCCGTTCAGATCTCCAACGGAGACTAAGGTCGCCACGCCGAAGGGTTCGTTCGCCTAGCGTGGAGACACCAAAACCTCCTCGGTCGGTAGAAGCTAAGACGGGGTCCGTTGGTGCTGACTGACAGATCGCGTCAACATCCGTAGGTTGTTGCCGAAGATGATGCTGCGACGTCGCGCTGCAAGCACTACTTCTCGTGACTGCTGCCGATCATGGCGTCTAGCCTGGATCGGCGCACATCCACCACAGGGTGGGCGCGGCCACCCTGTGGTGGGACCTCATATCTGATTAGTCACGGTCCCCGGCCACGACCCAAGAACAGGTGATGGACGGCGTATGGGCAATCCGGCCCTTGCTGGCTGGCGGACGTCCAGCGCACCTACACACGGGTATCTTATGCGGGTGGAAGATACCTTCAAGTGCCTACGAAGAGTGACCGTTCCGATCGCCCTGGGGACGTTACTTGCGTGAGCGGAGTCGTTAACTTTCCTAAAGCTGTCAGCGCTGGTCGAAAAGTGAGCCATTTCGCGGGCGGCGGAGTTCAGCGGTCGTTGCAACGATTTATGGTTTGGTCGAAGGTGAGACCAGTCTAGTCAGGTGCTCCAATAGGCTTTGCCATCCGAGGATTTCACGTGGTCGCTGATTGAGTTCGGCGGCGTCGCGGGTGTGGACGCTGAGATCTGTTCCCTTCGGAAAGTATTGGCGGAGCAGGCCGTTGGTGTTTTCGTTGAATCCGCGTTGCCAGGGCTGGCTGGGTCGCAGAAGTACACAGGGACGAGTGTTTGCCGCGTGAAATCCTGGTGGCAGGCCATCTCAGTGCCCTGATCCCAGGTCAGAGATCGGCGTAGATGGGCCGGTAGCGGTCCGATCGCTTCGGCCAGTCGATCGCGCGGGTTCTCAGCTCCGCGGTTACCGGCCAGGTGTACGAGTACGATGAAGCGCGTGGTCCGTTCGACCAGAGTGCCGATGGCAGAGCGGCCTCCCTTTCCAATAATTAAGTCCTCTTCCCAATGCCCTGGTACTAGTCTGCCGATCGCATCTGCCGGCCGGTCTCGGATCATGACCATGTCCGGGAAGCGCCTGGTTCGGTGTTCCTTCCGACGACGCGGCCGGCGACCGGTGCGTCCGGTGCGCAGGGCTACTGCTGGATCCACGGCCAAATCCAGGCTCCGCGCCCGTACAGGGCTTGATAGACGGTCTCCGGGACAACGTGCATTTCCGGTTGTCCAGGGAAAACGGCGCGCAAGCGGTTGCTGATCTGACGGGGACTCCAGCGCTGTTTCAGGTGTTCCCGCACGAACTGTTGCAGCACTGGGTTCGACATGATCTTTCCCGTCCGCTGGCGGCTCCGTCGACACTCGGCACTCCGCTGGGCCGTGCGAGGACGGTAGTTACCGAGGCTCGTAAATGTTCCGGCGGATTTCCCGGCTCACAGTCGATGGACTGCGCCCGAGTTCTGTGGCGATAGCGCGAATGCTCCGCTCTGCATGCAGGAGGTCCGCGATCGTGATCCGTTCCAACTCGGAGAGAAACCGGGCGGAGATAACCGCCGCCCTCTGATGCGAGATGGGCGCAACCTTCTTGATTTCTCCGGACTTCAGAACAACCGAGTGGCCAAGCCGCCATCGCGTCCCCGAGCTACGGCTGATTCCCACAATCCGGCTCACTTTTCGACCGTCACCGACAATAGCCCGAAACCAAGCCTGGAGCAGACGTCTTCAAGGCCTGCCCGCAGATCGGCCGCTGAAATTGGCGGAGGGACGCCTGCGTGAGTGAGTGCATCTCTGGCTCGTTCAAAGAGGGCGATGGAACGACCCCGGGGCGTACTTGACGAACATGGACGAGCCCGTCCAGCGGATTGGTTTTCGCTGGTCGCATCAAGCAGTTCTTATCACTGTGCGAGCTTGTTCGGTGGCTGAATGCATTGCGATCGCCTGTAGGGCTATCGAACATCTCGAACGATATCGAAACGAACCCCCTGTTCGTCATCCTTCAAGACGACAACAACTCCGTACCTGGGGGTCCACTTATCCGATACGAGGAAGTATCGGCCACCGGTCCGCTCGAGCAGTCGAAGTCCGCTGTATTCAAATCCAAAGTCAGTGGTTTCAGTGTGTTGGCGTGCTTCGACTCCGGGCGCGATGATGTTCAAGGAGCGAGTGCTATGGACCACTACCCTCGGGAGCGAGGGTATTTGGCGTTCGAAAGTTCGCCCCAATTCAGTTCCTTCGACGGTTGCATAATTAGCAGCGGTTGAAAACAGGGCCACGCATACGAGCGTCCCCGCGCATAAGCGCAACAAGTGGATGCGTGATTCGGACATTGGAGTATGTCCCGGCAGGGCGCTTTTCAAGTGAATTGAGTACAGGAGGAGGAGCAGCCCTGCAGCTAAAGCGAGAGGAAACGCGACGAAAGCGAAAGCTGGCCAAACTGACCTCATCGACCAGATGCCGAGCGGAAGAAGCACAATGCTGGTGGGCAAGAGTTTGGCAGTCCAACTGAAGACCGAATCCCGCGGTCCTTTGCTTACCACTCGCATCTCAAGCCACTGGTCGGCCACCGCCCATAGTAACCCTGCAACGGCAACTACGATGAGCAAGATCAAAACCGGCCGAACACTGCGGAGCATGTACTCCACAGGTGTCATGCCGAGTATGCTCTCGTCGATGCCTAGACTCTTGGCCTGCACCTCACTGCGGACCCAGCCGAAATACACCAAAAGGGCGCTCAGGACGCCGACGTTGCCTAGCCCGGCCGCTATGCGGCGTAGAAGATCGCCGCGTTCTTCACCAGCCTTTTCAGCCCCTCGCAATGATAAGTCCGACGAGCTCCTGCGAGCGGGCTCGCGGAGACTGTGTGCGGCATCCTGTCGGTTACCGAAGGGACGGCGATGCCGGAAGGGCCTGCTCATAATCAGTTCGTCGGCGAGGAAGAAGCAGCGGGGTCATCTGAAGGGACGGGAAGCTGAGCCGATTCGCTAAGAGGCGTCGTGGCACCGCCCGGCGCAGGGCCGTTTATGCTTTCGTCGATGTCGAGTGTCAGTGGGTCATCGAGTGTGGGGTATTGGCCACGGTATGGTGGCGCTAGGCCGCCAGCACAGGGGAAGTCGGCGCGGGGTTTTTGCTCAAGTACGCTCCTCACGGATTTGTACAGGTCGCATTCGGCAACGCCTTCGGGGGCAAGCCCGTCCAGGCCGTAGACATCGCGCGCGTGCTCGAAGTATTGCCGGCCACCGGCGATGTCACCGAAACAAATTCTTATCCCGGCAGCAAAAAGTACTACATTCCTGGGGCTGCGAAAGCCGAAACGGGCCTCCGAAAAAACGAAGTCCTGACCTTCCTGGCACCCTCTCCTCAGGCTGCCGTAGGCCGGCCCGTCGTTTCCTGTGACGCTGATATCGCTTGACGGCAAACCCCACTCATAGACCACAGGCGGCTCTTTGCCGCTTGTGCTTTCGTCGATGTCGAGTGTCAGTGGGTCATCGAGTGTGGGGTATTGGCCACGGTATGGTGGCGCTAGGCCGCCAGCACAGGGGAAGTCGGCGCGGGGTTTTTGCTCAAGTACGCTCCTCACGGATTTGTACAGGTCGCATTCGGCAACGCCTTCGGGGGCAAGCCCGTTCAGGCCGTAGACATCGCGCGCGTGCTCGAAGTATTGCCGGCCACCGGCGATGTCACCGAAACAAATTCTTATCCCGGCAGCAAAAAGTACTACATTCCTGGGGCTGCGAAAGCCGAAACGGGCCTCCGAAAAAACGAAGTCCTGACCTTCCTGGCACCCTCTCCTCAGGCTGCCGTAGGCCGGCCCGTCGTTTCCTGTGACACTGATATCGCTTGACGGCAAACCCCACTCATAGACCACAGGCGGCTCTTTGCCGCTTGTGCTTTCGTCGATGTCGAGTGTCAGTGGGTCATCGAGTGTGGGGTATTGGCCACGGTATGGTGGCGCTAGGCCGCCAGCACAGGGGAAGTCGGCGCGGGGTTTTTGCTCAAGTACGCTCCTCACGGATTTGTACAGGTCGCATTCGGCAACGCCTTCGGGGGCAAGCCCGTCCAGGCCGTAGACATCGCGCGCGTGCTCGAAGTATTGCCGGCCACCGGCGATGTCACCGAAACAAATTCTTATCCCGGCAGCAAAAAGTACTACATTCCTGGGGCTGCGAAAGCCGAAACGGGCCTCCGAAAAAACGAAGTCCTGACCTTCCTGGCACCCTCTCCTCAGGCTGCCGTAGGCCGGCCCGTCGTTTCCTGTGACGCTGATATCGCTTGACGGCAAACCCCACTCATAGACCACCGGTTTAGCGTTGCCCTCGCTTCCGCCGGTGCTTCCGCCGTTGGTGCTTCCGCCGGTGCCGTCGCTTCCGCCGGTGCTTCCGCCGGTGCTGTCGCCTCCGCCGGTGCTTCCGCCGTTGGTGCCGTCGCTTCCGCCGGTGCTTCCGCCGTTGGTGCCGTCGCTTCCGGTTGCCCCGTCGCTAGTATCCCTTGTGTCGGAACTGTCCGTGGGAACATGCTGGCTGTCGGCACCCGACTCCCTCGGCGGGGCTGGTGGGGCGCAGCTACAGCCTGAGACAAGGGCGGCAAGTCCGAGGGACAGAATGGCTGCCAACCATGCCCGATGGGTTTGTGAACGGGTGCGATCCTTGTGCAATGCCACCTTGTAACCTCCCGGTCTCCACAAGACCGATGTTGGTGCCAACCATGCAGGGCGGGCGTTACTGGTGCGTTACTGGTCCCTTTAGGTTCCGCCATCGCCTGCGTGGGGCTCCTCGGCCGCCGGCACCGGAGCTTCCTGGCCGGCCTGCTGTGGCGGAAAAGCAGCGTAAGCTGGGCTGCCGGAAACCTGCGCACAAGCGATCTGGTGTGTCTCGCGCTCCTTCCCACACCTTCTGCACCTTGGGCCGGACACCCTTGAGCTTGAGGCGTCGGTGTGCGTCGATGTGATGGCCCTGCGGCAGCAAGTTTCGTGTATCAATGAAGAACCAGAAAGCCATGTTCCGGACACGTACCTGGACCATTTGAGCTGGGCGGACCTGCTGCCGGGCTGGTACGACGACTGGGTAGTCTTCGAGCAGGAACGGCTGCGGCAGCTGCGCCTAAGCGCCCTGGAACTGATGACCCAGCGGTATCTTGCCGCGGAGGAACCTGGTAGAGCCATCGTTGCCGCCTTATCCGCGACGGCCATCGAGCCGCTCCGCGAATCGGCCCATCGCCTTCTGGTGCAGGGGCACCTAGCCGCGGGTAATAGGGCAGCTGCAGTTCCGCGCCTACGCCATGTTTGCCGACAGGCTGCAGGCAGAGCTGGCCGTCCAGCCTTCTCACCAGTTGACCCAGCTTGTGGCCACGTTCCATCCTCTGTGAAGTTTCAACCCGACAGAAATGGCTTCACCCCTGCCGTAGCAGGCTTTGGGCAGTACACTTTTAGCTTCCGGGAGGATCGGGAGCCGCTGTTCCTGGACGCGTGGCACCGGCACATTGCCCCAGACTTATCCCTGCACACCATCACCAGGCTTCAGTACGGATTAAAGCTTCGAACTCGTCGTCGGAGTCGCCGCGGGCAGTATCGACTTGTTGGACGTTGCGTCCGAGATTTCCAGGCATGCGGTGCCCCGGTAGTCCTCCAGCGCCCCGAAAGGAGGTGTGGTTACTGTCCACACTTTTCGTCTCGTACTGGGCCATTTCGTTGAGCTTGTCCAACTCGGCGGCCGTGTCGTAGCGCAGGTAACCCACCAGCTCCCGGCCTTGGGCCCAGTTCTTCTGCTCCACGTGCGCTCCGTCATTCTTGTTTCCCGGCCGGGAGTGGGTGAAGGTGATCTGGTGCGCGTGGCAGTGGGCCAGCAGGTGTTCGTTGATGAACTCTGAGCCGTTGTCCGAATCGTGCCGGTGATGGGGAACGGGAACAGGGCGGTGACGTGCTCAAGGGCCTCGAAGACCCATCTGGCGGCCCTATTCCGCACCGCCCGGTTCACGGTCTACCCGGTACAAACATCGGTCAGCGTCAGGGTGAAGCAGAACTCGCCGAAGCCGTTGCCGCCCTCGTGACCGACCAGATCGATCTCGACAAAGCCCGGGACCGCGTCGTTCCCATTCGGCCCAGGTGCGGACCGGGATCTGGGGTTTGAGCAGCGTGCCCGGATTGGTATGGGACCGTCCCCTCGGGATCAGTCTGGCCCGTTCCCCGGCCAGTTTCCGGTCGATGGTGCCCGCGCTCATCCGCATCAGCAGCCCGGCCTGTTCCTCGGTGATGTCAAGCTCTCCATCGCGGCGCAGCACCAGCAGCATCGGGGCCAGCAGCCAGCCGGCCGGGGCGCGCAGCACTTGATCAGCGCCGGCAGCAGGTCCGGACCAAAGACCGGCGTTCTGCCCGGCCGTGGCCTGACGATCTTCGGGACCAGGGCATCCAGCAGCGCCGCACGGGCATAGTCGCGGTGCCATCCGGTCCGCTCGACCAACTCGTCCAGGATCCGGGACTTCCCCGCTCGGTCAGCGGTCTGATACGCCATGGCCTTCTTCTTCGTCACAGCTTGCGCTGGGCCATCGTTAGCTCCATGAAAACGGGCATAGCCCGCAACCGCCGCCAACACCCTCAACCACGCCGCTACGCGGAGGTATTCCAATGAGGCAACGAATCCGGCTACGCCGAGATTTTCAATGAGTCAACGCGCTCTATTGACATCCCCAATTGCTCGGGCCAAGATGCTAAGTTATTCCGTTCGATGATATTGATGTGGCGCTGGGGGACATCGGATTGGATCATGTATGGCCGGTCGCCAGAGTGTGCACGTCGTCCTGCTTTCTCTTTCAGAATGCTTCCGCCCGTCTGAGGGTCGTGGGGGCTTCGCCCAATCTTTCACTCAACTTTTCAAAGTGCGAATCGCACTCCGATAGGAGTGCGTGCTGCGCAGGTCGCATCCGATTCAGTGGAGCAACGTAATGAAAGCAAAGCCTTATCTGGAACTTACTCTCGCCATCCTATTCGTAGCCCTGACACTCGCCACGATTGTTTGGCCTATGTGGATTGAAATGCTCACAGGTTGGGAGCCCGACGAAGGCTCAGGTCAGCTTGAGCGCGTTTTTGTCGCAGTCTTTGCGGGGCTAGCCGTCCTGGCTATATCGATGGCGCACAGGGACTTCAGGCGCGGGGGCGACGCCAGCAGCCAATTAGCAACATGATCGACTTTCGCTTTCTGGAGCGTCGTCCGGCGCTCACATCTTGTCGGCGACCAATAGCCATGTGCATAACGGGCGCCTTTACACGAATGAAACTGCCGTTAGCTGTTGTAGGAGTAAATCATGCCTGCCTTTTTCAGTGATGATCTACCTGTTCTCCAAGAGAATGCTGGCGTTGCCCCTCCTTTCCCCCATGCCCTTTGGAAGAAAATTAGCGAGTCACAGTTGGGCATCGCCGTGAAGGACCCGGACGGGCACGACATTGGTATGGGCGCAGCGAAGAGAAGTTTTGGGCCCTTCTCAGTTCCTGGATACACGCCTGTGGACGGCAAGAAGCACACGTTGGTCGGAGAGGTCGACCGATACGCATTCTTCAACCCCGCGGGTAGTGGCGCCGAGGCCGATTTCAACATACTGATTGCGCCCGATCCTGCCTACATGTACATCTTGGATGATGTAGTAGTCAAGATGACGAAGAAGGAGCGGGAGGATCTGCATGCGCGCACCCGCGGACCCTCAGGTTTTTGCGTCGAATGCGAAATTACGCCGGACGAGGCTTACTACTCCAATCCCTGGTTTCCCAATAACAATGACAGAAAATCACCCTTGGTAGGGAAGAAGCTTGGTCTGTACGGGCCGTGGGTTGGTGATGGCGGGCATAGTCGGCGTCCCGAGATCCATCCCTGTGAAGTTATCTGGTGGAAACGACGTTCAGGGGCGATTTTCGGGGTGAAGCACGATGAGTGGCGCATTCTTGTCCTGCAGGACGACTCGAATCGGTTTGATCGAAGCGGCGACTATGAAGCGCCGGGTGCTAAGCGACCTTGGAGCGCCGTCCCGCGTAGAGCGGAAATAGTGCTGGCACTGGAGGTGCCCCGTGGAAAGACGACTACTTTTACCCTTGACATCGCCCGAGGCCGCCATGAGCACGAACACCCGAATGAGCTTCGGAACATCTCTCGGAGCCTTCCCGACAACACGACGGTGATTGTATCTAAAGAAAAAATGTCGAGGCACGGAAGAATCAAGGCACGTCTCAGCCACACCATAGGGGAGGACCCGGCCAACGGCTTCCTGAGGCTGTTCCTTCACCTCTATGTCCAAGTTGGGATCGGCGATCGCGGCGACGAGGGGTTTGCTGAGATCGTGGTGAGTTCGACCGCGGTCGGTACTCCATTCACCCGAGTAGTGACGAGCAATCGGAGGATCGGGGCAGACACGCCAGCCGTGGCTCCAACTGAGCAGCCAACAACCGCTCAACCTGGTGGTGGACGGTAGGCATAGCCCGGGCCAAACCCCCTGCATCACCGAATAACCAAGACGCGTTTTCAGCATGTTAGTTGCAATCGGTCTTCTGCTCCAAGCCTATAAGTCTTGATCTTTAAGCTTTCACGGCCGATTCTGATGCCATTTATAAGGCTCCGCGGGATCCACACGAAATGAGGCGGGATCCACACGAAATGAGGCGGATATGCCCGAAGAACATGTAATTGCCACTACACGCAATGGCGAACTCGACGGAGTAAAGCCGGACGAAATCAGCCAAATACTGTCCAAAGCATGCAAAAAGGGCAAGCTTGTTATCCATATACACGGTGGGCTAGTGAATAAGGCTGCCGGAGTAGAGACTGCCGATCGGCTTACCCCTATCTATAGGGGGCTGGCGCCTACCCAGTGTTCATGGTTTGGCAGAGCGGCCTCTTGGAGGTGATATCCCACAACCTGGATGAAATCTTCAAGGAGGAACTTTTCAACGGACTGCTAAGAAGGGTGCTGCAGTTTACCGTTGGGAAATTCTGGCAAGAGGAGGGGCAGCGTGCTGCCGGTGTAGTAATGACGCCAAAAATTTTGGATGTCGACGAAGAACTTGCCAAGAGGCTGATCGGGAGTGAGCCATACCGAGACGAGCTCCAAGACGGCCTCCTGTCCGAGGTCGCAAACGAAGAACGGCAACAGTTTGAACGAGTCATCCAGGTAGACGGCGACTTGCGCGCGGCGGTTTCACAGGTCGTGGCCGAGCGGCACCCAGAAATAGTGGAGGAAGGAGCGAGGGGGCCACCGTTGCGCGGAGGGCATCCAGGTCGAGTCTCATCGATCCTACTGCCCTTGCGGAGATCGATCCATCACCAAACGGGGAGGGAGATCGTGGGGTCATCAGCATGGTGGTTGTCGCCCGAAAGGCAGCGGCTGTCTTTGCTCGTGTCATCCGGCGTTTTCTCATTTCGGATGATCATGGCGTGTATCCGACTGTCGTCGAGGAGATTCTTCGCGAATTCTACGTAGCCAATGCCGGCGCGGCGGTCTGGACCGCGATGAAGAATGAGACTAGTGACACTTTCGTCGGCACCGGCCGTGGTGGGCGACTCCTTGTAGATGGCATTGCGGAAGCCCTAACAGGCAACGCACAAGTGGATATTACTTTGGTCGGCCACAGCACGGGAGCTGTATACATCGATAATCTTCTTTCGGAGCTGGTCAAGGGCCGCGCGGAAGGGTACCGGATCTGGCCGGATGATCAGAAAATACGAGTGATTCTTCTAGCTCCCGCCGCAACCTATGAGCGCTTCACGGCGGGCGTTGAGAACTATGAGAATCTCATTAGCGAGATGCGCGTTATCACTATGACGGACGAATCGGAGCAGGCTGACCAACTCCTAGGGCCAGCATATCCGCGCTCCTTGTTGTATTTCGTCTCGGGCGTTGTAGAGCGCGACAGGGACGGAAAGTCGGGAGTTATGCCGCTTATAGGGATGGCGCGTTACAGAGCTTCTAGCTACTCCAACCGGACTGATCTTGCTGCGGGACGGAAGTTCCTTACCGATGAGCGTGTAATTCTTTCTCCATCTCCGCTGGATGCGCCACTAGGTCGGCGCGCCGGTGCTCTATCTCATGGCGCTTTTGATGACGATCCGCTCGTTCTGGAGAGCATCGCTTACTTGTTAGAGAACGTGCCATGAACCTATACCACTATGCCGTTGTCGTGGGTATCAGCCGGTACCCGGGAGTGGGCAATCTCGAGGGACCACTGGTTGATGCCGCAGACTTTTGCGACTGGCTAACGACCGACGGCGGGGTCTCGTTGGAAAACATGCGCGTGGCCAAGAGTCCTGACATTGCTATCGCCATGGATAGCCCCTATGATGGTCGCCCCATCAAGAGAGAAATCGACCGGCTTCTTGAGATGACAAATGAGAAGGCAAGCGACGACATTGGCAGCGTCAAGGAGCGCCGGGCACAGTCGCGACTCTACCTCTATGTCGCCGGACACGGCATTATGCCTTCAGGTGGTGAATGTGCCCTACTGCTCGCGGACGCCCGGCGCGGGATGTACGAAAACTTCGAACTGGGCGTATACGCTGACTGGTACAAGAAATCCGGTATTTTCAGCGAGCTTGTCATTTTTGCCGATTGTTGTCGGAACTGGTTTCCGCAGGTCCCCCGGTCGGTAGTTCCCTTCGATGATCCAGCCGAGCTAGGGTCACGGGTCTACTCGCTGATGGGGTATGCAGCAGGACCAGGGGACCCGGCCTACGAGTCAGTGGAAGCAGGAGTCCCGGCAGATGAGCGACGTGGGTACTTTACCAAGGCGGTGCTCCAGGGCCTTCGTGGGGCGGCCTCCATTGACCCAGATTATCAGGCCATCTCTTCAACGACGTTGACCAGATATGTGAATCTGGCTGTTCAACAGTCGACTGCCGGCAAGCGCATTCAGCAGCGGGTGCAAATGCCTGAGGAACCCGCCCGTCCGATCCTCTTTCCGAGCCGTCAAAGCTCGGCAGTGGCACTGCAGCGCCCTCATAAATATGAGATAAGGTTGCGTTTCCCTGCGGGGTGGTCAGAGCCGGTGGAGCTCCTCACTAATGGTGGTGAACGCCTGAGGTACGAAGGGGCGCCAACTCCGTGGGTGCTTAGTCTCCCGCCCGGGCTTTATGGGGTGTATATTCCTGGCACCTGGGACACCTCAGGACTGGCACACCCAGAATTTACGGTTACGGGAGCGCGCGATGTCCAGCTCTGAGAAGGGATGGTTGACGCTGACCAGCGCAACCCCAGGAGTTCAGATCACGGTGCTGGATAGCGGCCTTCAGCCCGTCATAAGTAGGAACGATTGGTACCGGGAGCCCCTGGCCGCTGGTGTCTATATGGTCGAGGGGCGGATTGGGTCAGCATCCACAAGACGCCTCATCACCGTTCGACCTGATTCCGAGGAAAGGCAAGACCTCAGTGTGCAGTTCGCTACTGCAGCACCAGTCCACAAACCGGGGGCACCCTATGAAGACCGTGGAAGGCTGGCGTATGAGCTTAGCGGCCAACTGAGCCAAGTAGGGGGACCAGACGCCGGCGTCGTTCTCATACTTAGGAACTTGGGCGGACAACAGCCGGCTCCCTTGCAGACCGGCCTTCTTGAGCTACTTGATGGTGAGTTCAATAAAGTGCCGGAGCTGACTTCCGATTGGATCTACGACGAACGTGGCGACGCCGCGGGATGCCTAGGCAGGTTGAAGCCAGGGCCCTACATCCTGCGCACCAGTATGCGAGGTTCGCCAGAACCTGAATGGGTCGATCAGACGATATGGCTCTCGCCTGGGTGGCAAACCATTGTCTTCGTCCCTAATACCAGCTTCGGACCAGATTCGAGGGGGCTATCGGTTCATATGACGGATTTGGGCAGCATGTGGCATCCTGACGACATTGAGGCGGCCGCCACTGAAGCGGCCCTCGCGGGCCTCCGAGACGGAACCGATTCTATCGATCGGTTCACCACCGAGATGCTTCTATACGGCAAGTTCAGGAACCCGATACTGGGCGTCCTCGGTTTACACACGCTGATGATGGGGCCCTCACCCGACCCCGAGCTCGTACAGACTGTAGTGCGCAATCTCGAACACCTTATTGGCGATCATCCTGATGTTATGGCTCTCGCAGCGGCCCTTCCTGAACGAGACCTGAATGGCATCGAGGTGAGCTGGCCTCCAATGTTGGAGCGTTCTTACCGAGCATGCTTGCTGCCCGCCAATAGGGCGCACCCTGGCGTGCTGTTGGCAGACTCCCCCGCGCAACGGATCGCACCGTTGATACGCATTCCGGGCCCCTGGTTACGCTGGACCGCCGCTATGGATATTATGCGGGCAACTGACCGCTGGCTCCATGAAGAAGTGGACATCGCCGATGATTTTGAGTACTTGACATCACCTGAATACAACGCGGGAGTTCCTGACCGACCTTTTGCCCCCGGACCCGCGCGAGGCAGGCTTGCCTCTGGGGCGGAGGCCGCCGCCGAGACCGTAGGGAGAGCGGTACTGGAAATTGCATCGTTCAAACATTACGAGTCGCCGCGTGAAGCCGTCAGGATCATCGGGGTAACTGAGCTAGCCCGTAGGACGGGCTTTCCTGAACAGTTAGTCGCCACTTCAATTCGCAGACTGGGCTTGGACTAATCAACTGTTGTTGACGCCAACCGAAAATAGGGCCAATAACGCCAACTGAAAATGAGGCCACTGACCATTATGGAAGGTGATCACATTGGATGTTTGGGCGCGGATACGCCACCGATACGCGACGGAGAAGATCTCCAAGAGGGAGCTGGCTAAACAGCTCGGAGTCTCCCGGGGGACGGTAGACCGGGCGTTGGAGGCGGAGCGGCCACCGAAGTATGAGCGGAAGCCCGCCGGTTCGAGTTTTGATGCTTACGCTGCGCAGGTACGGTCCTTGTTGGTACAGACGCCGACGATGCCGGCCTCGGCACTGGCCGAACGCGTCGGCTGGACGGGCTCTGCATCCTTGTTCCGGGACAAGGTCCGTGGACTCCGGCCCGAGTACATGCCGGCGGATCCGGTGGACCGACTGGTCCATGAACCGGGCCAGGCGATGCAGTGCGATTTATGGTTTCCCCATGAGCCGCTGCCCTTGGGTCGCGGACAGGAGGGCAAGCCTTCGGTGTTGGTAATGACGAGCGCGTTCTCCGGATACATCCAGGCCAGGATGCTGCCGACCCGCACGACCTTTGATCTGCTGGGCGGGATGTGGTCGCTGCTGCAGGGGGCCGGTGCAGTGCCCAAGCAGCTGGTCTGGGACAACGAATCAGGGATCGGCCAGGGCCGACTGACCGAGCCGGCGGCGGCGTTCGCCGGCGTGCTGGGCTGCGAGATCCGGCAGTTGCCGCCACGGGATCCAGAATCCAAGGGCATGGTGGAGCGGATGAACCGTTACTTCCGCCAGGGCTTCATGCCAGGCCGGACGTTCGCGGTCACCGCTGGATTTCAACGATCAGCTCGCGGACTGGCTGCCACGGGCGAACGCCCGCTACTCCCGGACCCGGCACGGCCGCCCGGCCGAGCTTTTCGTCCGGGGCCGGGACGCAATGCGGCCGTTGACGCCGGTGGCGCCCGAGTTCGCCTTCCGTAGCAGCGTCCGGCTGCCACGGGACTACTACGTGCGGGGTCTTCTCCAACGACTATTCCGTGGACCCCGGCGCCATCGGGCGGATCGTGAACGTCGAAGCCGACCTGGAAAGAGTGACCGTGAGCGCAGACGGCCGGCTGCTTGCCAGCCACGAGCGGCGGTGGGCCAGGCACCAGATATTCACCGACCCCGGGCACGTGGACAAGGCCGCCTCCCTCCGACGGGTCCACCGCAGCGTCAAGGCCGGACGGTCCACGGTGGTGGAGGAACGGGACCTGTCGATCTATGACGAACTGTTCGGCGTCGCCATGCCCGACGATGCCCGCGAGCTCTCCGGGGCAGGCCGGTGAGCGCTGCGGTGAAGGACATCGAGTACTACGCCCGCGCACTGCGCGCTCCGCGGGTCGCCGATGGTTACCGGTCCCTCGGTGACCGGGCTCGGGAGGCAGGCTGGTCAGACGAGGAATACCTAGCTGCTGTCCTCTCCCGCGAGGTCGCCGAACGTGAGGCTTCCGGGGCCGCCTTGCGGATCAGGGCCGCGAGGTTCCCCGGACACAAGCTGCTGGAGGAGTTCAACTTCGACCATCAGCCTGCCGCGGACCGGAACCTCGTTGCATCTGGGCACCGGGGTCTTCCTGGAGGAAGCCAAGAACGTGGTCTTGCTCGGTCCCCCTGGCACCGGCAAGACCCATCTGGCCGTCGGGATCGGGATCCGGGCCGCGCGCGCCGGGCATCGCGTCCTGTTCGACACCGCGACCGGGTGGGTATCGAGACTGGCCGAAGCGCACGACCGCGGCCGCCTGCCTCAGGAACTGGCCAAGCTGCGTAGATACAAACTGCTTATCGTTGACGAAGTCGGCTACATTCCCTTCGACCAGGACTCGGCCAACCTGTTCTTCCAGCTGGTCTCATCCCGCTACGAACACGCCTCCCTGGTGCTTACCAGCAACCTCGCCTTCAGCAGATGGGGCGAAGTCTTCAGCGACGCGACAGTGGCCTCGGCGATGATCGACCGGATCGTTCACCACGCAGAAGTCCTGAACCTCACCGGCAGCAGCTACCGGCTCCGGAACAAGACAAAAACCCAGCTTCAGGCACAATAGAACAGCAACCCGTGGCCCTGTTTTCAATCGGCAAAACTGGCCCTATTTTCGGTTGGCGTTAACAACTGTCTCCGATGAATGGAAGTGTTGCTCTTGATGCTCTCACCCAAGACAGATCCCGGGTGGTAGTCCGTCGAGGGACCCTTGTCGGGTTACCAGCGCACAGAAGAACTTGATAACGATGCGCGCCGTGGCGCCGGCCGTCCTTTCTGACTTTTACCCGCTTTGGGCCGACGGTGACCAAGGA
Organism: Arthrobacter sp. FX8; assembly: GCF_026723805.1. Lineage (NCBI taxonomy): Bacteria > Bacillati > Actinomycetota > Actinomycetes > Micrococcales > Micrococcaceae > Arthrobacter > Arthrobacter sp. FX8. The sequence goes on from NZ_CP113505.1 coordinate 1,243,670, forward strand.
AGATGCACGTGGTCGTAGCTACAGGCCGGAAGGCCTTTTCTGGGCTTCTCCTCTGCCAAGTCAGAATGCCGATAATGCAGATTCCGTCACCCTGATCAGGCTCGGACAAGCTGGCGGTGGCGACTCCAATCCGTCAACAGTTGCAAAAGGGCCCTCTTTTTCGCGGCCCCAACTATCCCACCGTGTAATCGCATGAGAGCCGCGTTCTGTGTAATAGACGGACTTGAATGGGACGAACAGGATCTTGAACGGATGCATGCACACAGGCAGCGTGCAATACGGCGCGGACTTGTCTGCATTGTGTGTGGCACTCCCGCCACACTTCAACGACCCCGATCCCGTCGCCAAGCGTATTTCACAGCAGATCATCATCCGACCTGTCCGGTTCTCCCGGACGGGAACAGCGTTTTCCGTTTTCTGCAGTGACTCTGACGGCATGGGGGAGTACGGGCAGATGCTTAGTCCCGTGGCTCATTGTTTACCCGTATCGTGTTAGCACCAAACTCAGATTCAGGATTGGGCCAGCGCCGGTATGAGAGCCGTCAGTGGCCTCGTTTCGATCGAACTGATGGGTGCGGAGCTTGACAGCAACTGAAAGGCAGCCATGAAAACGTATGATCCATTTGCACCAACATCCGGGATCAAGTCCTTCGAAGTCATCAGCGAATCCTTCGAGGATGGCCAGGTTCTTCCGGAAGCCCAACGCAGCGCCGTGCTGGGAGCCGGTGGGCGGGACGAATCGCCCCAGCTCACTTGGTCGGGCGCGCCCGAGGGAACCAGGAGCTACGCAGTCACCGTTTTCGACCCCGATGCCCCAGGCGGGGGCTACTGGCATTGGGGTGTGGTGAACATCGCGGCAAACGTCACCTCCCTCCCGGCCGGTGCAGGTTCCCGGGACAACTCCCGGTTACCGTCTGGTGCAGTGCAATTGAAGAACGATGCCGGATTTGCCGGTTTCGTGGGAGCTGCCCCTCCTCCCGGGCACGGTCAGCACCGGTATTTGCTGGTGGTCCATGCCGTGGATGTTGAGCGGCTGGACCTTCGCACTGATGACACAGCGGCCGCCCTGCAATCCGCGCTCTCCACCCACACTTTGGGCCGGGCGAGGCTGACGGGAACCTTCGAACGCCGCTAGGGCATGTCTCCCAAGTCCTGAGGCGGTTGCCCGGAATGTGTGATGGGTGTCTCGTGTTTCTATGTTTTGACTGATGGGAAAGGGGCTCCTATTTAGCCGTTGCTGCCGGCTTCTATCGGTCGCCGGGGTCGCCCCGTCCGGAACGACCGGCGGGTGGTCTTTGGCCTTATATACCGATACCGCTGCGGGATCGGTTGGCGGGATGTGTCGGCCGAGCTGGCCCGAACGCTGCCGCCCAGATTTCCAGGCATCTGCTGCCCCGGTAGTCCTACCGCGCCCCCGAAAGGGGTGTGGACAATGTCCACACTTTCAGCTTCAGAATGGGTCGTACATCCATCGAACTGCTCCGGATTCCGCATGTTTTCGCGGGTTCTCAGTGTTTGCGGGGCCGGGAATGTAGTTCGAGTCCCACCTCGGGCACGGCATAGTCCCTCGTCAGAGGCGATTTTGCTTTTATGTGTTGACAAAGCTTGCGCTGAGGCGTCTCTGACGGATGGTTCGCGGGCTTTGGCCTGGCTGCCGCGGAGCCTATGCACGTGTGTGGGGTGGCGGTTCAGGTCCCTGGCTGGTGGGCCTTCCGCCTGCTGTGACTGGGTTCTTGAGGTTCCTCGTTCCGGTTCTATTGGGTAAACCCGGGTGGCCTACACCTACTCATGTAGCCGGGGGAGTGGGAACGACATGACTGCTACGACCTCGACCTAGGGTTTTTGTAGAAGCAGGTTCAGGACGGCCCGAGGCGGCAATGCGCCGACATTTGTCCTGTCAAAGAGGGTGTGGACACTGTCCACACTTACGTGTGCTTTTGTGGGCGGGTGCCGGATGCCGCTTCATTGGGGCTCCTGGCGCTGGACGCCATCCGAGAGGTGCTGCCCAGGACCTCCGCCCCCGGGGAGCCACAGCCACTACTCACATCGGCACCGATTGTCCTGGATGCGACGTCGACCATTGGTGGCGACCTTACCGCCAGCTAGAAGGTTGGAACGTGCATATTTGCGTCGTGGCCGAGGGCGGCTACTTGCGGCTTCGTGTTGGTTCTTCGCCTTTAGAGGCCGCCGTGGGGGGATCTATAAGAGTTAGCCGTCGCTTTCAGAACGGGGTCATCTCGGGGCAACTGGTTTGACTTGCAAATTGCGAGACCGGGAGCAATCAGGGAATCACCCTGCCGGCAAGGTTGCAACGGCGGTGCTGCGGAAGGGCTTCCCTAGACTGCGGACGGCACTCGTCACGTAACCGCCGTGCCTGCTTGCCAGACGCGTAAGAGTTCCAGTTTGGAACATAAGTCGTCTCGAAGTCCGTACCCAAGAAGTCCGAATTGGACTCAAGTCTGACTGTGGCACCCCAACCTGACTGACGCCGGGTCGGGTGTGATTTATCTGGATAACCTCGATTCGAAGGGTCGCGCCTACAGAAAGCTGCGCTTGCTCAGGCAAGCCGCATGGACTGCAACACCGAGATCGCGGATATTCTCCTGTATTTCCTGGGAGAGCTGTTCGTCAGTGACGACTGCATCCAGTTTCCCAATCGCGGCGACGCGGAATTTTGAGACCGTTCCAAACTCGGTGCTGTCGCCCAGAAGAAATGAGGAGGTGGAGGCTTGGAGGGCGGCGAGTTTGACTTCCACTTTGTCCATTGATGGGGTTGTGACCCCTCGCTGCATGTTCCAGGTTCCGGTGCTGAGGAAGGACAAGTCGATGTTGACGCCTTTGATTGTGTCGGCTGCGATGCGTCCCTCGCTGGAACCGCTGGATGGATCTACGGCGCCCCCGGTGTGAATGACCTGGATGTGCGGGTGGGCGTAGAAGCTGGTCACGACGTGAAAGTTGTTGGTGACGACCGTGAGATTCTTGCGCGCGCCGAGGTAACTTACCACCGACTGGCCGGTGGTGCCGGCGTCCAGGAAGATCACCATGTCGTCCTCAACGAACCGGGCGGCGAGTTGTGCAATGGCCTGCTTGCGGGGCAATTCGAGTTGGGCAGTGAACTCCCGCTCCCCGGGAAAGGCATTGCCTGTCCGTTCCGCGAGACGGGCTCCGCCCTGTACGGAGACGACTTGTCCTGAATTTTCCAAGGCAGTGATATCGCGTCGGACGGTCATATGGGAAACGCTCATGTAATCGGTGAGGCTACGGATGCTGAGTACGCCTTCTCGCCGCAGTAGCCGCAGAAGTTCCTGACGGCGCTGCTCCGGGATAAGTGGTCTGGCCGCTTGATTCAAGTTGGGGTCCTTTTGTGGGGCGCTCTCCTGTTGAGGGCTGCTGCGGACTTTCCGACGCGTCGGCTGTGGCGGTAACTCCGATCAGCGACCACTGGGGATCCGAGAGCAACTGAGGGCGCGACACGCCCAGAAGACTCTTACCTGAAGCACTTGCGTCTTATCGGACGGGCTCTAGGGTCGTCGCCGGGCTGGATCACCGCACTTAGTGAGACCGGTGTGGCAGTAGGGACTCGTCGGGCAAGGCCTGCTACCGTCAGCTTCCCGGGCGGTACGGCGGCGGGCGCCGTCACCGCCGGGCCGGCCGAGCGGGATCGTCCCGAGTGCTACCGTTCTCTGCCCGCTACTGCCGGTCACGGCATCGCCTGGGTATGGCGTCGCCGGTGGTGGGGCTGCCGCATTGGGGCGACGGCTACGTCACTTTCGGGGGTGCCGGCACAGCCCGGGCTTCAGGATTTGGAGCTGGGTCGACCAGGAATGTGGCTGAGAATAGACTTGGAGAAGCCGCCGTCAACACAGATGTCTTGTCCGGTGACATAACCAGAAAGCGGGCTGACAAGAAATTCGATCACGTTGGCAATGTCCATGGGTTCGCCAATTCTTGCCAGCGGGACAATACCTTCCCTTGCCTTTTTGATTTGAGGGTCTTCATACATTTTTTCAGTCATGCGTGTGTGGGTCATGCCGGGGGAGACCACATTTACGCGGATTCCGTCAGGCGCCCATTCCAATGCGAGTGTTTGGGCCAGCATGGTCAACGCGGCCTTGCTGGGGCTGTAAGCGCCGGATCCGGCGTGCGGCTGCTGGCCGGACATTGAAGAGGTGAAACAAGCGGCACCGCGGCTCTGCTTCAAGTGCGGGTAGCTTGCTTTAGCTAGAAGCCAGGCGCCTCGGAGGTTGACGGAGAACATGTTGTCCCAGTCTTCGAGGGACACGTCACAGATGGCGCCAGGGTTGGCGATTCCGGCGTTGGCTATCAACGTGTCGAGGCCACCGAATTTGGTTGCCGCAGCTTCCACCAGTTGGCTTGGAACATTGGGATCACCGAGGTCGCCTGCCAATGCGATGGCTGTGCCGCCCATTGTCTGGATTGACCGAACGACTTGTTCCTGGCTGCTGTTGGCTTCCTGTCCAGCCACTGCAATCATTGGGTGCTCGCCTCTTGCTAGAGCCGCCTCCGCGATTCTCACGCATGCAGCTGCGCCTATGCCGCTCGTTCCGCCACTGACGAGTGCTCTCATTGCACACATTCCTTTCAACTGGGTCTTACAGGGATCATTGTTGGCTGCGGGTTTTGATCGGCAGCCATGGACTACAAACTTGCGTCGCTTTGCAGTTCACTCCGACCTGGAACCCGCCTGCATATCTAAATAAAACCTACTCGGGGCGCAACGCTATTCGCGATGCGGGAAGTCAGCTTTCCAGTTCCCAGCCTTGATTTTTGAGGTCCTGCATTGCTTTCTTGAATTCCTGTACAGGGTTTTCTTCCCGGATGATCTCAAGGACTACGTTATCGACTCCACATGTTTCCTTGACGGCCTTACCCAGTCCGCGCCAGTCGATCATTCCAGTGCCGATTGGATCATGGCCCCAGGTTTCGGTGCCCGTATCGGATATATGCACCAGTCCTATTGCGTGGTGGTGGGAGCGCAGACTTTCTACAGGGTCTTCTCGGATGTAGGCAGCGTTGGCGACGTCGTACACGATCTTCACCGCTTCGTCGTTGATGGTGCTGACGACGCCTGCCAGGTCCTCGATGGTAGGGGTGTAGCAGTAGGGGGTGTTTTCGAAAAGTAGTCGGGTGCCGGCCTGCTTGGCCAGCGGGATGAGATTCTCCAGACTCTCGTACATCCACCCGTAGGTCTTTTCGAGTGACGGTGAGATCATGGGGCGCCGTGTACCGGGGGATATCACGACGTCGGGGACATCCCAGGCTGCGGCCAGGTCGATCACCGCTTTGATGTGCTCGATGCTTTTGCGTCGCATATTGGCGCCCGGGCTGGCCAGATTGATGTCATACCCGCCGGCGTTCAGCGACCTGATTTTGGCGCCGTATTCTTTGAGCCTGGCATGAGTCGCCGAACGCTCCTGGTAGGACATGTCATCCGGCCAGCAATGCGGTGAGCTGATCGGGACTTCGAAGGTTTCATACCCGTGGTCCACCAATTCAGCTATCGCATCGATCGCCGTAGCAGACCATAGGTAGGAGAAAGTATTGATAATCATTTGGCTCACTTGAAGGCATCCTTTCTGCTCTTCGACTCTGGAGAAGAAGTGTTCCGCTTACAACGCGCCGTGGGTGTCTATCCTGCGGAAGGGATCGAAACGCGCCGGGCGGCTCGACCGGGCCAGCGGGGTAGACCCGCCCCTTCTGCCCGGTCGAGCCGCCACAACGTCCCAGGGACAAGGGTGGCTACCGGGAACGCTTTGTCTCCTGGGTGGTCGGCGAAGTGCCCAGCAGCAGGTGCTCGCCTTCGAGTACCTCAGCGTCAGCAAGGGCCACGGTGGCGCGTCCGGCCCGGCTACCGGTCTCCGGGAGGGTGAAGTACACGATAAGGCAGAGAGCAACAATAACGATCATGTAGACCGCGACCAACATGGGTTGGCCGGCGCCGACGAATGCAGCGGCGATCAACGGCGCCGTGCCGCCGAAGACTGCGATCACGATTTGATGCGCGAACCCGATGCCCGATACCCGCACCGCAGCAGGGAACAGTTCGGCTTGGATGGTCGGGTAGACGGCCTGCCAGATAGCGAGAACCACCCAACCGGAGGCCGATACCAGGACGTAGACGCCGAAGCCTGGCTGGTTCAGCAGAAGGAGCAGAGGGTAGAAGAGGACGATCATGCCGATGGCTCCGACGATGGGGAAGATTTTGCGTCGGCCGAGTCGATCAGAGAGTGCACCGCAGACCGGCACGATGACGACGAGCAGGGCCAGTCCGATAACGTTCCCCGTCAGGGTGGAGGCCAGGTCCCGGCCGCTGGTCAGCTTGGCGTAAGTGGGAAGGAAGGTGGCCCAGGTGTAGTAGGCCACGGCCGGGGCAGAGAGTGCTGCTGCCTGGAGCAGTGCCTTGGGGTGTTCGCGGAGCAGGTCCATCATGCGGGCCGCTGCGGACTTTTGATCGACGAGGGCAGTTGCTTCAAACTCGGGGGTCTCTTCTGCCCGGGCCCTCAAGATGAGGCCGACGACGCCGAGAAGGCCGCCCGCGATGAACGGGATGCGCCAACCCCACGCGGCCAGGTCAGCTGGGGCAAAGGCTGACGTCACCATTGCCGCGGCGCCGGTCGCTGCGAGAGTCGCCAGGCCGCTGGCAGTGTTGGAGAAGGAACCGAACAGGCCCCTCCGGTTTGCGGGAGCGTGTTCGACCATGAAGGCGATGGCGCTCTGCGCCTCGCTGCCGGCGGAGATTCCCTGGAGAACGCGTGCCACCAGGAAAAGGATCGGTGCTGCATAGCCGATGGTCGCAAATGACGGTGTGAGGCCGATGATCAGCGCACCCATCGCCATGCCGGAGATGGACAGTGTGAGGATACGCCGTCGGCCGAAACGGTCAGCCAGCGGAGAGATGATGACTCCGCTGAGCGGGCGCACAACAAACCCGACCGCGTAGGTGAGGAGTGCTGCGATGAGGGATGCGAACGGGGAATCGCTTGGAAATATCTGGGTTGAGAACACTGCTGCGAGCAGCCCATAGATGTACCAGTCGTACCACTCCACGAAGTGGCCGATCGTGCCCGCCACCATATTGACGTTGCGGCGAGGGCGCCCCGGCGCTTCGGAAAGCCCCGTAGGGTGCGGACTGCCGATGGCTTCTTTTGAGGTCTTCATTGAACTCTCCATATTTTCAAGTTTGCTGCGGAGGGGTAATGGAATTTGCGCGGGCCATTTTGGATGGGTCCCGGTTTCGCCCGGCCGTAGCCCGGCCGTCGAAACGCGTAGGCGTTGCCTGACTTGCTGTGGGAAAGAAGCTGGTCCGGCGTCTTTCCCTGAGATCGGTTGCAGTAGACCTCACAAATGAGATCGGTTGCTGAGATCGGTTGCAAGCTACAATACGGAGACTGGACAGTCCTGTCAACGGTATTTTCTGGGTTACAAATAGCTGGGTCAGAAACCCTCACGGGCAGTGAGTGGCGGGGGTGGGGGATCAACCGAGCGTGTGGCCTGCAAGGGTTCTGGCTGAACCGGCAGGGACTTTTCGTTATTGAGATCCAGGACTGTGACGCCTGACCATGTGCAGTCCAAGCTGCCGTAGGAGGCCCAGTACTCGTCCCAATGCGCAAGCTTCCATTGGTCCCGGTCAAGGCCCCGCAGGGCGAGTCGGGTACGTAGAACGTCTCGGGGGACCCGGACCCGTATCACGGTGATCTTCGGCGATGGCCATTGGAATTCTTCTGCCACGCGGCGTAGGTAGTCGGGTTCCCGGAAATAGGCCCCAAAGGGAGCGTCGAGGACTACGGATCGACCGAGGCGCAGGTTTATCCCTGCCACATCCATGAGGGTCTCGTACTCAAGGGGCAGCAAGTTGTCGCGGTAGAAGTCGTTGGACTCGCGGTCGGTGGGGTCGTGCCCGGCCGCGGTGAGAGCAAATTCGACGAAGCGTCCACTGACCCTGTCCTTGTCCAGGTATGCAGCCCCATGCTCTTTTGCTGTTTGCTGGGCAGTCGTTGTCTTTCCCGAGCCGGCAGGGCCAATGACGATGAAGACTTGCGGAGCTGTCATTGGCGTGCCTTTGCTACCGCTGAGAGGAACTCTTTTGCGGCTTCGGTGACGCGGGAGAAGTCGCCGTCCGGCTGCCATGCCTTGGTCACATAGCTTCCGACGCCGACACCGGCCACGCCGGCGGCAAACCATTCGCCGACGTTCTCTACCGTGACGCCGCCGGCCGGCATGATGGGCAGGTGTGCAAGCGGGGCGAGTACCGACTTGGCGTAGGGGATGCCGCCGGCCTCGGTGGGGAAGAGTTTGAGAATGTCAGCGCCTGCCTCCGCCGTGTTGACAAGCTCAGTGGGTGTGTAGGCGCCGCTGATGGTCGGTATCTGGTATCGGTTGGCGGTGCGGATCATTGCCGGATTCAACTGGGGACTGACCAGGAAATCGGCGCCGGCCCGGATGCATTCGTAGGCTGAGTGTTCATCCAGAACCGTTCCGGCTCCGACCGCTACTCCATCGGTCCTGTACTTGGTCGAAAGTTGGCTGATCACCTCAACGGCGCCCGGGATCGAGAGCGTGATTTCCAGGGCGCGGAAGCCTCCGGCGATCGCCGCCTCCGCCACGCGTTCTGCGACGTCGGCGTTTTCCAGTCGCACGATAAGCACGGCGCCCGATTCCTCGATGGTTTGCAGGGTGCGAAGTTTCCTATACATGATGGCCTCTCATTGGCCGGGTGCCCGGGACTTTCCGGGTGGCCCGGCACGGGTCGGTATGTGGTATCCGTTGACAAACTCTGCCACCATCCATAGTGTTATTGCAACCGATCTCAGCAACCGATCTCATACAAGGGGGTATTGCGGTTGACACACATACGCGCAATCGTTTTGGGTGCTTCCCACTGGCATGTTCCGCTCTGTGCGCGGGCCATTGCCGAAGAACACGAGGTGGTCGGAGTCGGTGACGACGACGTACTACGAGTGCAGGTGCAGGACCTGGCCGAAGGCTGGGGTGCGCCGGTCGAAGCCGACTGGCAGAAGCTGGTTAATCTCCCCGACGTTGGACTTGCCTACGTCTTCGGCCCCCACGACGGTATGGCCGAGAAGTGTCTCGCGCTGATCGAGCGCGGTATACCGTTCGTCGTGGAAAAGCCGCTGGGCACATCCCTTGCGGAGCTTTCTGCTGTGCGTCGAGCCGCCGAGGCAGCTGGCGTCCCTGTCACTGTCCCGTTGGTCCAGCGCGGCGGGCCCACACAGCGCTGGCTTGCCAAGGCAGGCCGACCCACTTACCAACGAAGTACATTCATTGCCGGCCCACCATCCCGGTATCTCGAGAACGCCAATCCCTGGATGCTCGACCCCGATAAGGCCGGCGGGGGTTGCCTTGCCAACCTGGCGCCGCATTTTGTTGACCTCTTCCTTCAGGGCAGCGGTGAGTCAGCAGCCCATGTGGACTCCCGGCTCTCATCGGTTCTTCACAATCAGGCTGTTGAGGATCACGCCAGTCTCATCATTTCCACCCCGGAGGGACGCGAGGCCATCGTGGAGGTCGGCTATGCCTTCCCTGGTTCGCCGCTGAAGCGCTATTGCAGCTTTACCTCGGCCGGTGAGGCAGGGTTCGCCGCCGTTAATTCGGACGGCACAGCTGCGTTCACGGCATTGGACGGCACCACGGAGGTCGACAGGATCAACGTGGACAGCGACCCCCTTTACGATCCGTTCGTGCGCAGCGTAGCCCGGACGCTGGAAGATGGATTCCGGGGCCTGACTACGCTGGCCCAGCTCGAAGATGTGATGCGCCCGATTTGGCAGGCATATGACGACCAGCACGGAGGAAAAGAAAATGGCCGACCTTAGCATTGACGTCGTCGCGAAGGCTGCCGGTGTCCACCGCTCAACGGTGTCCCGGGCATTCTCCCGGCCGGAAGCGGTGAAAAGCGAAACCCGCGAACACATCCTACGAGTCGCTGAAGGGCTTGGTTACACCATGAGCCCGCTGGCCCAGGCGCTGCGCCGAAAGACCAGCACCTTCGTCCCCCTGATCGTGCCCGACATCACGAACCCGTTCTTTGCAGAACTCGCCAAGACCATGACGCAGGCGGCCGATGAGCGCGGCTACCAGCTGCTGCTGTGCGTCACCAACGGTGACCCTGCCAAGACCGAGGGGTACTTCACCGCGATGCAGGCCATGTACGCGCCCTTCGGGATTGTCGCTCCCTCAACGAAGGTCGACACAGAGGCCCTGAAGCGCTTTGATTTTGGCCACCGGGTGGTTGTGATCGACCGGGTCGAAGGGGATTCATCTGTTCCAACGGTGACGGTCGACAGCCGCCGCGGCATCACCTTGGCCCTGGAGCACCTGCGGTCGTTGGGGCACACGTCCGTCGGTTACGTCTCCGGCATCGCAGGAACCCACACCGCGCAGGACCGGATGGACGCCTACTTGGAGCTGTCCGCGCAGGGTGACAGCAAACCGCTTGTTCTCGACAGCGGCTCCGATCCGGACGCAGGAGCCCGGGCGGCGCAACACTACATGGAGATGGAAAATCCGCCGACGGCGATCATCGCCGCCAATGACATGGTCGCCTTCGCGGTGATCTCGGCCTTGGGGCAAAGCGGCGTGCGGGTGCCGGAGGATGTGTCGGTCATTGGCTTTGACGGCTTGGCCCTGGGGGCACGGTTCAACCCGGCCCTGACTACCGTGCGGCAGCCGATCGCAGACATGGGAAACATCGCCATCGAACTGGCGGAAAAGCAGAATCTTAATGGCTCGGTGGACCACGTCGTCCTGGAACCTGAACTGTTGGTGCGCTCCTCAACGGCAGGACCACGCAAATGACCGAAACCACTACGCGGGCCCGTCGGCGGCTGCCTGGGTTGCAGTACACCGACCACGTCGGGCTGACCGTTCCGAACCTCGAGGACGCCATCAGGTTCTTCGTCGAGGTGCTCGGTGCCGAAGAGCTGTACCGTTCCGAGCGCGGACCCGACGAAAAGTTCATGCCCGCGAACTTCGATGTCCCTGCCGATGCCCGGCTCACTCTCGCTATGCTCCGTTTTCCCCCAAACCTGAACATCGAGTTGTTCGAGTGGAGCAGCGCTGAGCGGCGCGTCACCGCGCCACGGCATTGCGACGCCGGCGGGCACCACCTGTGCTTCGTGGTCGATGACGTCGACGAAGCGATCGGCGTGCTCCAGGAGACGCCCGGCGTGCGCGTACTGGGGGAGCGCAAGGAAGTCGCGGGCGACAGTCCGCGCGTGGCGGGCAACCGCTGGACCTACTTCGTTACCCCGTGGGGGCTGCTGATGGAAATAGTCGACCGCTCCCGCGTCGCATCCCCACCCCGGCTCGTCGGTCCAGCGGACTGGACGGCCACACAAGACATTTCCAGGAAGGACATTCAACAATGAGGCTTGCAGGTCACACACTGGGCACTCCACACCACACGGTTCCCCAGGCGCTACAGCTTTTTCGGGCCGCGGGGCTCGATGCCGCCGAAGTCATCTACCAGGACGGCTACACCTCAGGTCTGCCTCAGGGAGACCGCCGCGCTGCCTTGGAGGCACTGAAGGCCGCAGAAGGCGAGGGCCTGCCCATCATCGGTCTTACCCCTACACCACCGCCATTAACTCCCTCGACGGGAATGAGTGGCGCGGGGGAGTCGACGAATTCCGCGGCGCGATTGAAACCGCGCATCTGCTCGGCGCCGACCGGGTCCGCGTGTACGCCGGAGCCTGGCATCCGGGCGACACCGACCACGACCGGAGATGGGAGAAACTCCGGGAGGCCTTGCAGGTCCTGGCACCCGAAGCGGAACAGGCCGGCGTGCGGCTGTGCGTGGAAAACCACTTCGGCACCATGACCCAGACCGCGGCAGAAACTGCCGCGCTCGTCCGGGAGATTGCCCACCCGGCCATACGTGTCCTCTACGACCAGGCCAACCTCACCTTCACCCACGATGAATCAGTCGAGGAAGCCTTTGCCGTCCAAGGCGACCTCATCGGTCACGTCCACGCGAAAGACCTCGTCTTCACAGACCCCAACGCAGCCTTCCGCGCGACGGAAACAGCCCGCGTCGACGCATCGGAGCGTGCCGTTCGATCGCAGGTGATCGGCACCGGTGTCCTTCCCTGGCCCCAGATCCTCGCGGCCCTGCTGCGACACGGCTACGACGACCTGTTGAGCATCGAGTACGAATACCGTTGGCACCCGCAAGACCTTCCCGCCCCCGAGGACGGATTCCGGGAATCCGCGAACGCACTGCGCGTCATGCTCGCGGAAATTGCAGAAATGGAGAACGCCCGATGAACGGCCAGCGCCTCCGCGTCGGCGTTATCGGCGCCGGCAACATCGCCACCATCGCCCAACTGCCCACACTCGTCCAGCGCGATGATATCGAGCTGGCAGCCTTGGTATCCCGGCGCGAAGACCCGGGCAACCTGGTCCGGCGCTGGGGGTTCGGCGCCGCTTACCGGTCCGTGGAAGACATGCTTGACGCCCAGGATTTGGACGCCGTCTTTGTCCTCACACCCCGTTCCGAACACGCCCACGCCGTCCAATTGTGCCTTAAGAACGACGTCGATGTGTTCTGTGAGAAACCGCTGGCGCCCGCCACGGAAGATGCCGAGCGTCTGGCCGACCTTGCCGACGAACGCGGCCGCATCCTGATGGTCGACTTCAACCGCCGCTACGCACCCGTCTACACCGCCGGCCGCGAAGTGTTTGGCACGAAGGGCGCTACCTTCTGCGTCGCCCAAAAGAACCGCCCGGGATCGGAATACCGCGCCACATTCGAGAACGCCATCCACATGGTCGACCTGCTGCGCTGGTACTGCGGCGGCGAACCCGTGGACGTGACCGCCCACGCGGCCGGTAATGATCCGTGGGAAGAAGACGGCACCACAGCCATGATCCGCTTCAGCACCGGCAACACGGGGGTACTGATGGCGGCCCGAACAGCAGGTGCCTGGAACGAAAAACTCGACGCCTACGGCGACGGCAAGACCGTGGAAGTGCGTGCACCCGAGACCGTGTCGACCACCGTCAAAGGAGTCACCACATCACGCGAACTCAGCGCCGAGGCCTACGGCTGGGCAACAGCGACCGATACACTCGGATTCTCCGCCGCCGTCCACCACTTCCTGGACCGGGTCGCTGACCGCGAACAGCCGCTCACGTCCGGTCGCGAAGCTGTTCATACCCAGCGTTTGCTCGACCGGATCCTTGCCGCCTCCGGACTGCCCACAGAAGAACAAGAAGGCCGGCTATGGGCAAGCCACGCCACGAGCGGCAACAGCTAAACAGCACGGGCACGTGATCCATCCCCTGGTTTGGGATGGCAAACAACCCGCGCTTCAACACCTCAACTAAGGACCTGGAAAGATGAAACGAGCAGCCCATAAGCCAACCGCAGGGCAGCAAGAGACGAGCGGAGTCGTCAGATGAGCCTCAAAGACCAAGTTGTTCTGGTAACCGGGTCAAGCGGCGGAATCGGCAATGCAGTCGTCGACGCACTCAACGCCGAACGGGCCCGCGTCATCGGTGCCGACCGCGCGCCAAAGGAAGGCCAGGAGCTGGCCGATTTCTTCCCGCTCGACATCACCTCTGAAGAACAGTGCGCCACAGTCGTCCGCGACACCACAGAGAAGTACGGGCGCATTGACGCCCTCGTCCACGCAGCGGGCGTCCTGGGCCCGACGGCCGACATCATGAAAACAACGACCGAAGAGTTCGACTCCATCATGCGGATCAACGGCTCCGGAACGTTCTCCATGGTCCGGGAAACCGCACAATCAATGCGCGGGACTGGAACTCGGGGCGCGATCGTGATCCTCTCTTCCGTGGCAGCCAAAGAAGCCCGCCTCAACTACTTGCCCTACAATGCAAGCAAACTCGCGGTACTTCACATCATGTGGTCCTTCGCCGAGATGCTTGGCCCCGACGGCATATCGGTTAACGCCATCGCACCGGGACCGGTGAACACTCCCATGTGGGCACAATTCGCAAAAGACTCAGGACCGGATGCGGCGGCGAACAGGGCCAAACGGGCAGCGCAGCTCCCGATGCGCCGCTTCGCCGAGTCGGACGAAGTTGCCCGCGCCATCCTCTTCCTCGCTGACCCGGAGAACCGCTACATCACCGGCGTGTCTCTGGATGTGGCTGGCGGCGCTCACCTCGGGATGGGCACCTGAATAGCTAAGCCCGTCGCCCCATTGAGGCAAACTGGACATCTGGTACCAAGCCAAGGGTAAGGCGCAGGAAAACTTGGCCTGGCGAAGGTACTGGTGCCTGTTCTCCGTGCTGATCCCGAGGAAGTCTGACGGTCTTTTGAGTGTGAGCTTTTCGAGGATCCGTGTTTGCATTCGCCTTATATCCACAAGAGATCGGTCCCTTGCAGCCTGCAAGGGACCGATCTTGTATGGCTCTTCCCGTCCCGCATAAGTCCGCAATTCGGTCTCGGGGAACATACATTATCAGCCGCTGTGGCTGCCAGGCGTCCCGCCAATCGATGACTGGCAACCCCATTGTCGAACTGGATCTCCAGCCACACCTGACAAGCGCGGGACGTGTCCGGAGTACCAGCGTGAACAAAGGCATCAATTTCGGAGGACCAGGTTTGGTTACTGCGAGCAGACTTCCAAAGCTAGCCAAGCCTGTCTGCCCAGCAGCGTAATTCTTCCTCGTAGGTGAATCACTACATAGCAGGGTTTTGCGCCTCGGCACCTCGTGGTACCGGGAAGAGGAACGTACCCATTCGTCGGAGAGCGCGGTCTTCTGGTTTGATCGTCGGCAGGAGGTGAAATCGGGGTGTGTGCACATTGTCCACAGTCTCAGCTTCGGATCGTCTTCTACCGGCTCCGGACTGCTCCGGATTCCGGATGTTTTCGCGGATGCCCGGTCATTGCAAGGGCGGGAATTCAGTTTCGAGTCCCACCTCGGGCACGGCATATTCCCTCGGCAGAGAGCTTTTTGCTTTGATGTGTTGACAAAGCTTGCGCTGGTGCGCCTCTGACGCTAGGGGTGCGGGCGTTGGCCTGGCTGCCGCGGAGCCTATGCAGGTGTGGGGGGTGGCGGGCTCAGTGTCCTGGCTGGTGAGCGCTCCGCCTGCTGACATGTGGTTATGCTGTTCCTCCTTCCGGTTCTGTCGGGTATGCCCAGGCTGGCCTACACCTATTCATGTGCCGAGAGATCGAAGACGACATGACCGCGCCGATTTTCTGTGCAGGCAATTCTTCGGTGCGATCGTGGGAGCCTCTGGGAGTCCCATCCCGGCCGTAGTCCTGTCAAAGATGGTGTTGACAGAGTCAACATTCACGTCTGCTGTCTTCGGCGCTTTTTGCGCTGTGCGCCGCAGCAATAAATGGCCGTCTTTTCGCAGCGCTAAATGCCACCCTCGATCGCTAGGCCGATCCTTCAGATGCTGTAGCACGCACCGCTCGAGGCACACACTCACGGCACGCGCCGGTCGACTGTCTTGAAACGCAAGGGTTTCGAGACGCCTCGAAATTGGTTCTCTGCAGCTCCTGCCAAAACGGCCTTAAGAAGTTCGTTTAGACGAAGCGCCTCGATGAGGCCCAGGCTCTGCTCCTTCGCCCCGGTGCCCGGTTCGAATCATCCTTCTAAGTGCGAGGTGTTCTCTTTGGGAGAAGTAAATGTTGGCAAAGTGCGTCTACAAGGAAGTCTGGGGCCCAAATATTCTGGTGTCACCGGACGGAGGTCCCGATTCTGTTTCACACCATGCTCAAGGGAGAGTTTTTTGTTCAACGTAGTCGCCAAGTATGGCGTCAAGCAGGGGATGACGGAGGACGTTCTCGGTCTCCTGGCGCAAATGGCAGCCGCTACCCGCAGGGAACCGGGCAACCTTTCCTATGACTTTTATCGGGGCGGGGAGGATCCGGAACAGATCGTGATTCTCGAGTCCTACCACGAGGCGGAAGATTTCGACCGGCACAGGGAAAGTCCACATTTCCTGGACGTAGGCGTCCGTCAGATCATTCCCCGGCTGGTTTACCGCCACGTCTCCACCTACACCTCAGAGGATGTGCCGCATGAAGTTCCGTGAACGGATCCGTCGACTGGCAGGTGCAGTGCTCGACGCCTGGTGTGATGGCTTGGGAATGTCGATGCCGGTTACTTTTATGGAGCCGAGATCGTGACGGCATATCAGGACCGCCTCGTGCGGGACTGGTCCGGCCTGTCCCCGGAAGACAAGGTGGTCGTGACGGAGCCCGGCCGCCAAGGCTACCCGGCGACGATTGATACGAAAACGGCTGATTCGGCCGTTGTATGGGTGATCGATGACGGCGGGCAACGGCGTGCCTTTGACCACAGGGAAGGCGTCGAGCTCGCTGCTTTCCCGTGATTCCGTGGCCGGGGCGGCAGCAGTACTGTCTGTCCGGAGCCAGCCGGAGGGGCGCCGCCAATGCCGGCAACATAGCGGGGCTTTTCAGTAGCGATGGTCCGACGCTGCGGATCCTGGTGACGGCCCTTAGGCAGCCGCAGACACGGTCTGCCCTGCCGGGTTGAGGTGGTCCTTGAGTTCGGTGATGAAGGCTTTGAGGTTCGCGGACCGGCAGTCCCGCCGCCACATCAGCCAGGTTTCCGCGGTGCCGAGAGTGCCTTCTATCCCGTGAACCTGGACGCGGCTTGCTCCGGGCAGCGTTTCGAGGAGGGATTTGGGCATCATGCAGATGCCACCGCCGGCCGCGACGCAGGCGAGCATGCTGTAGTACGAGGAGATTTCGACGATTCGTCCCGGGACCATTCCTTGAGACTCGAGCCAGTCCTCAAAGCGCTGGCGGTAAGAGCAGATGGTGCCAAACATGAAGGCGGTCGGGTGGGATGCCTTGAAGTCGTCATTGATCTCGGTGACAGTCTGCGGAGTGAGGATGACCAGATCCTCCGCAAAGGCCCTGATGCCGGTGAGTGAAGGTACAGCCGGCTTTCCGTCAGAAAATGCTGCCGTGAGTTGCCCGTTCAACAGGTGGTCGAACAGAACTCCCGAGGAGCCGGCTTCGAGTTCCACGTCAACGGCGGGGTAGCGGAGATGGAAGCTTGCCAGAATGGGTGGTATCCGGACTGCAGCCGTGCTTTCAAGGGCGCCGAGACGGAACTTGCCGCGGGGCTCGCCCTGTGCCGTGAAGGCTTTAGCGTCGTTGCACAGGTCGATGATCTTCTGGGCATGATCGCGGAAGATCTCCCCATCGGCCGAAAGGGAGCTTTGCCGCTTATCCCGGACCAGGAGCTTGACACCAAGTTCCCGCTCCAGCTGTTGAATACGCGTCGAAACGTTGGAGGGGGCACGAAGAAGCTTGTTGGCGGCTTTGGTGATGCTGCCCGTCTCCGCTACGGCAAGAAAGATTTCCAGCTGCGAGATCTCCATCGTCCTCATTCTCTCTGAGCGAAGTGATGCACACCGAAGCATCACGTTCACAGAATGATGACAGTCTTCGAGATTCTTTTCAACCGCACTGGGCGCATATACCTGCCTCTTCGGTCGCAAGCCGCCCTGAGAGAGAAGGGCAAACCGGGAAGCCCGAAGTACGCTCCAGACCCTTCTGTTTTTGAGAAGTGAAACTTCGGAAACTTCTTATTTATCAAAGTGTCCCGGGCTTCTAGAGTCGTTGTTAGTCCCATCACATACGAACTTGAAGGAACACAATTATGGGCACCATCGAAGTTGCCGTCGCCAAGTCGACGAACCCGGCCACCGGCGAGGAGGTCGCGGCCTATCCCTATCTGGATGCGCGGGGCGTCGCGGGGGTTGTCCAGACCGCCGCCGAAGGTTTTGCCCAGTGGCGGGAGACATCCCCGGTCCGGCGTGCTGAGGTTTTCCGCCGTCTTGCCGAACTGCTGCGCCGAGACACGGCGAAGCTCGCTGGGGTGATCACAGCCGAAATGGGCAAACCCGTCACGCAGGCGCAGGCTGAAGTGACCAAGTGCGCGAACATGCTGGACTGGTACGCAGAGAACGGCCCGGCCATGCTGGCCGACACGCCAACAACAATCGGCCCGGAAGCCTACGTTTCCTACCTGCCCACCGGCACGGTGCTGGCGATCATGCCATGGAACTTCCCGGTCTGGCAGATCTTCCGCGGCGCGGCCCCAATCATCCTGGGCGGCAACGGTTACCTCCTGAAGCCGGCTTCAAACGTGGTCGGTTGCGCCTTGGCGCTGGAATCCCTGTGGCAGGAGGCGGGGCTCCCGAGGGGTACTTTCGCCGTCGTGAACTGCGACCGTGACCAGGTCCCTGCGATCATCCACGACCCGCGGATCACGGGCGTCGCATTGACCGGCGGGACCGTCGCCGGGCAGAGCGTCGCCGCCGAAGCCGGCCGAGCGCTTAAGAAGGTCATCCTCGAACTCGGGGGATCGGACCCGTTCATCGTCCTGGCCGACGCCGACCTGCACAAGGCCGTCGACGCCGCAGCTACCGGCAGGATGGTGAACGCAGGCCAAGTATGCATCTCGGCCAAGCGGATCATCGTCGAACGGCCCGTCTATGCCGAGTTCACCGCCAAGCTCGCCCGCCGGGTTGAAAGCTTCAAGGTCGGTGACCCCACCGACCCGGACACCTTCGTCGGCCCGATGGCCAAAGAAGAGGCCCTCCTGGACGTGGATGACCAGGTCAAGCGCTCCGTCGCTGAAGGCGCCGAGCTCCTGACCGGCGGTCACCGCATCCCCGGTCCCGGCTCCTTTTACGCCCCGACGGTCCTGGCCGGCGTCACCGAAGCCATGACGGCCTTCAAAGAGGAGATCTTCGGCCCGGTGGCAACCGTCATCGCTGCCGAGGACGCCGAGGACGCCCTGACAAAGGCCAACAATTCCGCATTCGGGCTCAGCGCCGCGATCTGGACCGCCGACAATGCGAAGGCCCGGGCCATGGCCCGGAAGATCGACGCCGGTGGGGTTTTCATCAACGGCCTCTCCGTCTCGGACCCGCGCATCCCGATCGGTGGGGTGAAGAAGAGCGGCTTTGGCCGCGAACTTTCCTACCTCGGCGTCCACGAATTCACCAACATCCAGGCCGTCTGGGACCAGACCCCGCTAAACGCCACCAAGGAAGCAGCACAAGGAGTAGCACAATGAGCACCACCACCATCAACCAGGAACTCTTTGACAAGGGCCTGGACACCCGCCGGGAGGTCCTCGGCGACGAGTACGTCCAGCGCAGCCTGGACAGCGCGGACGAGTTCTCCATGCCGATGCAGGAACTTGTCACCCAGTACTGCTGGGGCGATGTCTGGAACCGCCCAGGCCTGGAACGCGCCCAGCGTAGCCTGATTAACCTGGCCATGATCAGCGCCCTGAACCGGCCCCACGAACTGAAGGTCCACGTCCGCGGCGCGGTCCGCAACGGCGTCACCAAGGAACAGATCAAGGAAGTCTTCCTTCAGGTCGCCATCTACTGCGGCGCCCCGGCCGCCCTGGAGAGCTTCCGCCTCGCCCGTGAGGTCTTCAAAGAGATGGAGGCCGAAGCATGAGCACCATCGGCTTCATCGGCCTGGGCAACATGGGCTTCCCCATGGCCTCCCGCCTCGCCGCTGCGGGCCACAGCCTCATCGTGGACGACCGCGACAAAGGCGCCGTGCAGCGGTTCCAGGACCAGCACCCCACATCACGGACGGCCACGGACGCAAAAGCCTGGCAGGATGCCGACATCATCATCACGATGCTGCCCAACTCCGACATCGTCGAAGCAGTCCTGACCGGGGGAGTGGCCGCGGCCGCCTCGTTGAACACCCTGTTCATCGACATGTCCTCCTCCGAACCGATCCGCTCCCGCGACCTGCGCGCACGGCTCGAACGGCAGGGCATGCGGTACCTGGACGCCCCCGTCTCCGGCGGCGTGCGCGGAGCCCAAAACGGTCAACTCGCCATCATGGTCGGCGGCCGCTGGCACGACCTGGACCAGGCCACGGATATTTTCGATGTCCTGGGCAAATCAGTCATCCATGTTGGTGACGCCGGCTCCGGCCACGCGACCAAGGCCCTGAATAATCTGGTCTCTGCCGCCTCGGTAGCCGCCACCGTCGAAGCGCTCCGCGTCGGCGAACGCTTCGGCATCGACCCGGCAACCCTGACCCAGGTCCTGAACGCCTCCTCGGGCCGGAGCAACACGTCAGAGAACAAGGTTGCACAGTTCATGCTGTCCGGCACGTTCGGTTCGGGTTTCCCGATCGGGCTGATGACCAAAGACATCAAGATCGCCACCGCCCTCGCCGATTCACTGGGCGTTGATGCCCGCTTCAGCCACGACTGCGAAGCCATCTGGCAGTCCGTCCTCGACGCCGGTCACGGCGCCGAAGACCACACGAGGATGTATGAATACCTCGCCACCCCCACCACCCCTGCTTTCAATGATGAAAGGCAAATCCATGCGTGACTTCGCACAAGTGCTGCAGACCGCGACCAAGGACTTCGAGTTCAACCGCGAAATGCGCTACTACACCGGCAAACTGCACGTCTCCATCGGCGACAAGGCATGGCTGGCCGCCTACGACGACGGGAAGTTCCTCTCGGTCGAACCCGCCGACACGGACCCGCAGGACGCGGCGATCTGGATCAAAGGCACCGACGAGCAGTGGAAAGACATGACCGCCGAGCATCCGCGGCCCTTCTTCCAGTCCCTGCAAAGCTCATCGGCCAAACACGGCGTGCTGCTGAGTAACACCCACCAGCTCTACGCCTACC
Organism: Arthrobacter sp. FX8; assembly: GCF_026723805.1. Taxonomy (NCBI): domain Bacteria; kingdom Bacillati; phylum Actinomycetota; class Actinomycetes; order Micrococcales; family Micrococcaceae; genus Arthrobacter; species Arthrobacter sp. FX8. The sequence continues at coordinate 1,264,361 of NZ_CP113505.1, forward strand.
TGCCGGCGCTGAACCGGCTCATGCAAATCTTCCGCCAGCTCAACCGCGAAGGAGCGTAACAGCCATGGCAAAGTTCGAACCCATCAAGGGTGGCTACGTCTACCTCACCGTCGAGGACATCGAATACCGGGTCTACTACGAAGAAGCCGGTCAGGGCATCCCGCTGATCGTTGGGCACACCGCCGGCTCCGACGGCCGCCAGTACCGGCACCTGCTCAACGACGAAGAAGTCACCTCCCGCTACCGCGTCATCGCCTTCGACCTGCCCTTCCACGGCAAATCACTGCCTCCGCACGGAGACAAATGGTGGACCCGCGAATACAACATGACCAAGTCCCGCATGATGGCCTTCCCCAACGCGCTCTCCGAAGCACTGGAACTGGACCGGCCCGTGTACATGGGCAGCTCCATGGGCGGTCACCTGGCCATCGACCTGGCCTCCAACTTCAACGACCGCTACCGCGCCACCATCTCCGTCGAAGGCGCCCTTCGCTCCGCGGCCGAGTATGTGGAGGTTGGCATGGACGGCATCCGCCGCGAGTTCGACAACCCCAACGTCTCACGCACCTCCACCGGCGCGGCGATGCTCCTGAACATCTCCCCGTACTCGCCGGAGGAGAACGTCCGAGAAATCCAGTGGGAGTACCAGTGCGGCGGACCCGGTATCTTCGCCGGCGACCTCTATTACTACTACTACGACCACAACGTCAGCCCCGAAGAAGCCGCAGCAATCGACACCAGCAAGTGCATGCTCTACTTCCTGACCGGCGAATACGACCCCAACACCTCCCCGGCCGACACCAAGGAAGCCGCCAACCTGGTCAAGGGCTCCAAGTTCTGGGAAATGCCCAAGCTCGGCCACTTCCCGGTCACCGAAAACTACCACGAGTTCCGCAAGTTCCTCCTGCCGATCCTCGAAGAAATCGAAGGTAACTCCGCCTAGGACCCGGCCTTAACGGCGGGCCGGAACTGTCCGGCCCGCCGGACACAGCGCCGACCATTCGGCGCATCACCGCACTGCACGGCCCTGCTGCCGCCACGTCCTTAGGCAGTCACGCCCAAAAACAGGTGCAACCCCCATCACATTCATCAGTACCCATCAATGGAGCTGGAACATGTCCTCAACAAACAGCACGGCTTGGCGGCCGGCGCACGTCACCAACCGGCAGATCAAATTCGCGACCATCCTGGCCTTCCTGGCCTGGGCGTTCGCGGTCTACGACTTTATCCTCTTCGGCACCCTGTTGCCCGAACTCGGCAAAGACCTCGGCCTGAACGAAGCCGAACAGGCCACCATGGTCACCTGGATGTCCGTCGGCGCCGTCGCCCTGGGCCTGCTCGCCGGACCCGTCGTCGATAAATTCGGCCGCAAAGCAGGGCTCGCCTTCACCACCGCCGGAGCCGGCATCGCCTCGGCACTGACCGCCCTGGGCGGCATTGTTCCCGTCGCGGCCCTGGTCGCCATCCGGTCCCTCAGCGGCCTGGGCCTGTCCGAACAGGGCGTCAACGGCGCCTACCTCAGCGAACTCTACGGCGCGTCCGATGACCCTCGGATCAAGAAGCGGCAGGGCTTCATCTACTCCCTCGTCCAGGGCGGATGGCCCATCGGCGCCATCCTCGCCGCAGCGCTGACCGCCGTCTTGCTCCCCACCATCGGCTGGGCCGGCTGCTTCGTCTTCGCAGCAGTCCCGTCCCTGATCGTCGCGGCTCTGGCCCGCAAGCTGCGCGAATCACCCCAGTTCGAATCCATCCAAAAGATCCGCCAGCTCCAGAAGGCCGGCCACCACGCCGACGCAGAACACCTTTCCGCGGCCCTCGGCATCGAAGAGCACGAAACCCGCAGCACCCTCGCTGATGTCTTCCGCGGCCGGAGCCTGCGCACGACCCTGTCCCTGGCGCTGGGGCACATCCTGAACTACTTCCCCGTCCAGGTCTTCAGCGTCCTCGGCACCACCGTCCTGGTCAGCGTCCACAACGTGTCCTTCACCAACTCCCTGGCCATCCTCCTGATGTCCAACCTCATCGCCTACCTCGGCTACCTCACCCACGGATTCCTCGGCGACAAGTTCGGCCGGCGCAACGTCATCGCATTCGGCTGGATCACCGGTGGCATCGTCTTCACCGCCATGATCTTCGGACCCAGCGACTTCTGGACTGTTGTCGCCCTCTACAGCCTCGGAACGTTCTTCCTCATCGGACCGTACTCCTGCGTCCTGTTCTTCGTTGGCGAAAGCTACGACACCCGCATCCGCGGCCGCGGAGCCACCTTCGTTGCAGCAGTAGGACCCATCGGCGCCATCATCTCCAGCGCCCTGGCCGCAACCCTGCTCTCAAACGGCGGCAACTGGGCCACCGCAGCGTTCCTCTTCGGAGCAATCCCATGTGTCCTGTCCGGCGTCGCGGTCCTGTTCTCCCGCAAGCACCAGCACGTCGCGGACCCCGTACACATTCCGGCCGTCGCCGGCGGAGCACCCGCGGACGAGACAGCCCACTAACAACACGAGCGGGCAGTTGCCGGGGGCGCCCACGAGCCCCCGGCAACTGCCGTCCAACGAAACGGACCCCCAATGCCTGAAACCGCCTACGGCCGCATTGCCGTCATGACCAGCCCACGCGAACTCGACTACACCGAGTACCCGCTTCCCGCCCCGGAACCCGGGGCAATCCTGATGAAAGTGACCAGAGCCAACGTCTGCGGCTCCGAACTGCACATCTGGAACGGCAAACACCCCGTCAAGAAAAGCGGCGGCCTCGGCCACGAAATGGTCGGCACCGTCGCCGCCATCGGCGAGGGCCGTCCCACCGATAACGCCGGCCAACCACTCAGCCCCGGAGACCGCATCGTCGCCACCTACTTCCAAACCTGCGACCGCTGTGCCAGGTGCCTGGGCGGACAGCCCAACCTGTGCGACAACGCCTACGAATTCTTTGGCAAACAGCCCACCGAAGCGCCCCACTTCCACGCCGCCTTCGGCACCCACTACTACATCCACCCCCGCCAGCACGTCTACAAAGTCCCCGACGAAATCCCCGACTCCGTGGCCGCCAGCGCCAACTGCGCCCTCTCCCAGGTCACCTTCGGCATCGACCAGATCGGCCTGCAGTACGGCGAAACCCTGCTCATCCAGGGGGCCGGCGGACTGGGCCTGAACGCCGTCGCCGTCGCCGTGGAGCGCGGCGCGACCGTCATCGTCATCGACCCTTCCGAACCCAGGCTCGAACAGGCCCGGCGTTTCGGGGCCGCCCACACGATCAACATGGCAGAAATCCCGGACCTCGAGGACAGGATCTCCGCTATCCAGCGCCTCACCGGCGGCCAGGGCCCCGACGTCGCCATTGAGCTGACCGGTGTCCCCGATGCCTTCGCCGAGGGGCTGCGGCAGATCCGCCGCGGCGGACGCTACCTGGTGATGGGCAACCTCTCTCCCGGCAGGGCCATCCCGTTCGACCCCGGCTACGTCACCCGCAAAGCCCTGACCATCAAGCACGTGGACCGCTATGAAGGCCGCTACCTCTACAAGTCCCTGGCCTTCCTCGCGGAGCACCAAGACAAGTACCCCTTCGATGCCATGATCGACGCGACCTTCACCCTCGACGGTGTCGAAGAGGCCCTCGAAAAGTCACTCGCCCGCGAAGTCACCCGCGCCGCGATACTCATCGACGAGACAACTGCCTGACCTGCCGCCCCACAATCCTGAAATGGAACCTGCATGACAACAGCGCACCTCGCCGGCCTGACCCCTAACCAGATCCGCCGCAGAAGCCTGATCTCCGGCACCGTCGGAGCGATCATCGAATGGTACGAATACACCGTCTACGGCACCGCCGCCGCCCTCGTCTTCGGCACACTGTTCTTCCCCTCCACCGAACCCGGCGTATCCCAGATCGCTGCACTCGCGAGCTTCGGCGTCGGCTTCCTCGCCCGTCCCGTCGGCGCCTTCGTCTCCGGCCACCTCGGTGACCGGATCGGACGCAAATCCACCCTGATCCTGACCTTCCTCATCATGAGCGCGTCCACGGCCGCCATCGGCCTGCTCCCCACCTACCAGAGCGTCGGCTTCTGGGCGCCGGTCCTGCTGTGCATCCTCCGCCTCACCCAGGGCTTCGCCGTCGGCGGCGAATGGGGAGGCGCCGCGATCATCGCCGTCGAAAACGCCCCGAAGGGACGCCGCGGATTCTTCGGAGCCTGGCCCCAGATCGGCGTCTCCTGCGGCCTGCTCCTGGGCACCGGAGCCGTCGCCATCTCCCAGGCCATCTCAGGGGACCAGTTCATCGAGTGGGGCTGGCGCCTGCCTTTCCTTCTCAGCGTGCTGCTGGCTGCTGTCGGCCTGTACATCAGGCTCAATGCCTCCGAAAGCCCAGCCTTCCTCGCCGCCAAAGCCGAAGCCGAACAGAAACAGGAAAAGCAAAAAGCGCCAATCCCGGTTGTCTTCAAGGAGCACCGCAGGTCCCTGGTCATTGCCCTCTTTTCACGCTTTGCCGAAGCAGGAAACTACTACCTTTTCACCGTCTTCTTGCTCTCCTACGTGGCCACAACGCTGAAGCTGCCGGCATCCTACGGCCTGGTGGCCGTCATGATCGGCTCGGCACTGAACATCGCCATGATCCCGGTCTTCGGCGCCATCTCCGACCGCATCGGCCGCAAGAACACGTTCTTCTTCGGCGCCGGAGTCATCATCGTCAGCGCCTGGCCCATCTTCGCCATGATCCAAACCGGCAACCCGTTCGCGATCATCGCCGGCGTAGCCATCTTCCTCACCCTCGGCCACGCCGCCGTCTACTCCGTACTCCCCGCCTTCTACTGCGAACTGTTCCCCACAGAAGTCCGCTACACAGGAATCTCCGTCGGCTACCAGACCGCAGCCATCCTTCTGGCCGGGTTTACCCCGGTCATCGCCAGCGCCCTCGTCCTCTGGTCAGGCGGTACCTGGCCGCTGGTCGCCATCATCGTCCTGACAACCCTCATCGCTGTCACCGCGGTCGCCGCAGCCAAGGAGTCAAAGGACCTCGACTTGGACACCATCGGAATGTCCCCACAGAATTTCGCCGACGAAGGTAAAAACAGAACACGCACCCGCTGAAGTCCGCTGCCGCATCCAGGTAAGACCCGAACTAGCCGGTCCACCCTCTTGCTCCCGCACGGGAAGCCGGAGGGTGGGGCCGGCTGTCGTCTGTTCCGTATAACCTCTCGACCAGCCCGTTGTCTCGAAACCCTTGCGCCTCAAAACCCTAGAGATTCAAGGCAGCCGGTGCAGTAGTGCGACAAAGATCGATCACAAAACGCCGCCATTTATCGGCAAACTCCACACCTTGCGCTTCCGGGTCGCATGGACGGCAACACCGAACTGTTGCCGCGTCCAGGACTGAAGGGGTTTCTCGCCTAAGCCCCCGGCCCCGTTCACCAGGCTGACCATCCACGGGGCTGGTTAAGACCGCGACGCGGCCGATTAGCCTCCCGGCACTGCGTTGGGGGTCAACACAGTGCCCGGGCTACCTCGGGGCCTTTCCCTTAAGTCAGGAAAATGCCGAAAGCGCGGTTGGGTTCAGGTGATCCTAACGCTGGCCCGTCAACGCAACTCGTTTGGCCTGATGCGCGGACTTATCCATCGCTTACGTCGAAATCTCGTGAAGAGGCCATAGATGGTGTGACGTCCGGCCTGATCTCCTCGGGTGGAGAGGTCACTTGGCGAGCTTGGCATTTCGGCCTCCCGCTGTCAACGGCCATTGGGAAGTGCCCATTGATGGCCAGCATTTCTGCCCACCACTGGCCAGTAGAGCTGCCCAGGGGTGGCCAGGAGGTTTGCCCGAGTTCGGGGTGGGGTGTGCTGGCCACCGGTTTGGGGTTTAGTTCAGCGGCATGATGCCCTTTCCGGCCAGGGCCTGGGTGAGGCGGATGGAATCGCCAGTTGTTTGGCAGACGTGGGCGTGGTGCAGGAGCCGGTCGACGGTCGTGGTGGCGAGGGTTTTGGGCATGAGCTCGTCAAAGCCGCGACGCGCATCCCTTCTTCGACGGCCTGCTGGCCGAGGCTTCGAGGAAGAAGGTCTTTCCTGTTGCGGAGGGTCCGCAGACGACGAGGGTTTCTTTCCGGTGGCTCCATTCCAGGATGCGCAGGGCCAGAGCCGAAGAGGTAATTCGCAACGAACATTTGCTAAGCCAACAAGAATCAGTCTTGTTCGTTTGGAATCTCGGCGCTCGGTACCGGAACTGGCACGGCGCTACCCACTGCGGCTCCGCGGTCCTGACCAACTCATTTGACGATGTTTGACCCGAGATTCGCTGATCTCTTGTGTGCCAGCATATCTTGGGCGCGGGTGACGGTCGGCCGCGGCCTAGAGCCGGACCGACCGTCATCGTATTAGTATGCTGCAATTCGCTTACTGGCCCGTTACAAGATTTGAAGCAGCCGAGTAGGGGCTATCGCCCGCTCCGCTCATCGCTTGGACCTGGAACGAGTACGTGCCGGTTCCTGGAAGAGTCATGGAGAGAGTTTTTGGGGGAGTGGCATAAACCGATGAGGCGAGAACCTCTGAAGTCGTACTGCCTACAACCACCCATCGTGTTGTTTGAGTGTTCGTGTCATAAACTGGCTGCCACCGCTTTGCGAGGACTCGATAGCCATTGACCTCCGCCCGAAAAACGGGATCGGAATCGGCAGGCGGAGCGCTCCAGTTGGCCGTCGCTGTGATGGCCCCGCCGGGTACACCCGATGTTGCGACACCTATGACCGGCGTTTTGGGCGGAGCGACGGTGCCAGTACCCGAGCTTCCGGTTGGGCAGTTATATGTGCAGTATCCGGCATGCGCGGGTTGTGCAAAACTGAGCAGACCCGAGCTCACCAGTCCTGTTATGAGCATGGAAGCAGCGATTCCTTTAGTAGCAATTGTTTGCGACATCTTCATCCTTCGGATCAATGTGGTTGATATGGCTGGAACGATTTATCAGCGTGCTGATGGACCATGATCAGCGATTTCAATGGCTGGTCATCGGCTGGGTACTGGTTGCTTCGCTTACGTTTTGCATCCATGGGGTCCGATGTGTTCAAGGATGATTCAAAGCTCTTAAGGGATTCTTAATCGGAGGATGTACGAGGATGCTTGACGGCATTTCCCGTCGGTTTGGCTGGGAGAAATTGCACATTTCTTGATGGGGTTCAGCGGGTTTCGGCGACGGGGCGCGTCTAGGGTTGGCACTAGTGGTTCAGGTAGCCGGATCCTCGTCCGCGATGGGAGAGCTGACATGGCTGTGAGGCAGCGGGCCAGGGATGTCCGGAAGGACGGTCGGGAACTGGACTCGGACGGCGACGTGGGCAAGCTCGAAGCCGTTTCAAAAGACATTGCCGGCTCACAAGAAACTGCCGTTTCACATGATGCTGCTGATTCACATCACACCGCCGCCAAAGAGTACAACGACCAGCCGGTGAGACGTTTGCCGCTCATCAATGGCTATGACCCCTCCCATTGGCGCGATTCCCCGACCACAGGGGTTACGGCACGCACAGGGTGGCGTGCGCCCGTGGCCGTGTCGGCGATAGTGTGGCTCTGTCTTGTTGCGGCGGGCTGTTCGCTTTCGCCAAACACCGGGGCCGTGACCGACGTTCATCGCGCAGTCCCTGCAGCGTCGCCAACCGCAACAATCGAAGGGTCGGCCAGCGCACAGCCCCCTGCTTCGAAGCAGCCGCCGGCCTCAGTGCCAGTGGGTGCTTCCAGTGGCAGTGCGCTGGAAGAGGCTCCTGTGGTGACTGCTGAGCCGGACATCTTCGACCGGCAAGGCGAGAAGTACGAAGCGAGTCTCGGCGACGGCTGGGAAACATCTCCAGCATTTCTCGTGGTGAGCGACGATGTTAGTAAGGCTGCCGATGCACTCGGCAGGGCTGCCGTGCGGTTCTTTCACATCGATGAGTACGGTAGCGAGCTCGCGCCGGAGCAGAGACTTGCGGAAGAGCAGGCGGCGAAGACGTGGGAAGCGGCCTACACGCCAAATTTCGTATCCGATGTCTACCTGACGCCCCGCGGGCCGATGGTCTGGACAGATACGAAGGGAGAACTGACCCGGCAAATGGGAGACGCCATGCTTCACGTGCTCCTTGATGAACTGCGTGTAGAAGGTATCACCGCCCACGTGGTAGCCCCGCCTGCAGACATTACGCTCGAAGGCGTTCCGGTTATTCCGCTGGCTGGGTAATCTCAAAGAAAAATTGCCGGCCGTCGCGTCCCAAGGAAATCAACGGTGCCAACGCGAGTCCCGCCGCTCCAGCACAAGGAACGACGCTTCCTCTTGCCAGACCAAGGGCGGGTGTCAGTCAGCTCTTGGAACCGCCGCCGCTGGACGTGTCCAGGTAGGTGGTCTCCGGGGCGCCAGGCGATGCAGGCCGACTCCTCGAAGCCGGGGCGGACACGAGTAGAACCCTAGGCTCGCCGGCCGAGAGCCTGGCAGCCGTTCTGGGTGAGACCGCCACAGAGATCTGGGGGAGTACAGGCGGTGGTCGAGGAACAGCACAGTTACTGAGGCGCTGCCAGGGGAGCGTGGTCGCCCTTCCAAGACCTGCTGTGCGTGCACCTCCACCAGATGTCGAAGATCATGGACTCCGTCGGCCCACGTTCACCCCTACTCAGAAACGCGGCCAACACCATCGAGGCTCACATGCGTCCGACCATGTCCTGAGTACGGGGGAGGGGCTGCGACGTGCTTGCCCTCCCTTACCTGCCGCGTAGAGCAGCCGCGGCGACGCCCTACACATGCCGCCCATGGACCTTGACGAATTCATGCCCGTGACCGTGGAGGCCCTGGTACCGCCCCGGAATCCCGCCTCGCGATTTCCCTGGAAAACCTGAACTGCGCTTTGGCTTGATCTCAGTACTGATCATTGCCGCCTCCACAGCCTCTGCAAAGTCGAGTCCTCGATACTCGTGGCACCCAGAGTGACACGATGCGGCGGCAGGCATTCCACGATTAAACGGGGGATTGAGAATGAAAGGACTGTCTTGGCCATGCCCTGCGATGTCGATGGGGGCGATCCCGGTCCTGATACTTTTCATGGCTGGTCACTCCGGAACCGTATGGTCCGGGCCAGCGACGGTCACGGTAACGGCGGAATCCATTACTACTCCCACGGTGGTTCCTGTGACTACGAAAGCCGACGCCCATCCCCGCAAGCCGCTGTTGCTGCCAAGGCTGGCACCCGTAAGACCGCCTGGATCGAGCATGCCCGCTATCGTGCGGTATGCGGGAGCTGACTGAGGCTTCGGATGGCCACGGAAGGCTGCGTCAGCGGGGCGTTGATTTGGGGCCGAAGAGTCGGCCGAGGGTCTCGTTGAGGGTTGAGCAATCTGGTCACGGCCAGTGTCGCAGCCTGCTTGGCTAATCAGGAACCGGGCCCCATTTGTTGCCCGGGTGGTCGCGGGCCGTCAGGTGCCCCGACCATTTGGCGTTCTGGTCATACCTCCCGCACTTAGTGCAGCGCCGACGGAACCCTCCATCGGAGTCGGTTTCTGCGAGCCAATGGTGCCCGATATTGAGCCTGCACAGCAGGGCCTGGATCATGACCGCTCCTCTTCGAGAATGTGTATCCCAGCCCACTTTCAATTATGTTCCTGAAACCTCTGAACCGGTCCTTGATACGCGATGATGAATCAGCAGAAATTCCAGAAGGATCGTAGCGTGGCCCCATCCCAGGCATCGCCTTCCACCATGACCTGCTGTGCGCCGACAATCCGAAAAGCTACCTCAACATCGGTAGCTGGACCTCCTCGGATCCGATCAACAGGCCTGCATCTTGGCGTCTCCGCATTGCTCCAATGCTATGGAAGATCACGAAGGCTGCGTCAGCGGGACGTTTACGGCCTTTAGCTGGCGGGCTTGCAGAGTCGGTCCAGGGTCTCATTGAGGGTTGACTCAATTTGGCCGTTGAGGAGATCACGCTTGTTCGCGGTGGACGGATCCTCGAATTCGGTGGGCATTGGTGGAGTTGTGACGGTCATGGCTGCCTGGTATCGCCCGTCTGCGCTGCTGACCGCTACCGTCTGGTAGTCCCAGAAGGATCCCCGGCCCTCGTGTCTCGACTCTTTCGAGCATCCGTCCGCGTGCTCCCAGACTCCCAGCCCGTACGGGCCAAAGCCGGGGCTTGTCTTCATCTCCTTTAGCGAGGCCGCAGACACCGCCCGCCCCTGGAAGATGGTGGCCATGAGAAGGTTGAGGTCTTCCATGGTCGAAACCGCGCCGCCTGCAGGATTGCCGATCGTGAAGGTGTTGTCCGTGGTGTCGACGCGTTCACCGTGCAGGGTCACGTAGCCGTGCAGTAGCCCGGTCTCGTGCGGGTCGAGGTGGTCGAGGCTGGTGTGCTTGAGGCCGAGTGGGTCAAAGACCTCCTCTTGCATGACCTGGACGAAGGGTTTGTGCCGTAGCGTCTGGACGAGGAGGCCGAGGGCGAGGTAATTGGTGTTGGAATACTTGAAGGTCCCGACACTGGCCGGGGTCCAGGGGAGGGTGCCTGCCAGCTCCAGGCCCCGCTCCATGGTGAGTGTCTGTGAGAGCACAGGGCGGAAGTCGACATCCTTGGGCAGGGCGTCATTGACCTCGGGCATCCCGGACGTGTGGCTGAGCAGTTGCCTCACGGTGATGAGCCCCGGGGGTTTGAGTGTGGATGTGAACCCGGGAATGATGTCGTTGACGGAATCGTCGAGGCCGATGAGGTGGTCGTCCACGAGTTTCAGCACGGTCACGGCTGTCATCGTTTTCGTGACGCTGGCGACCTCGGTCCGGTCCGTGGGCTGCGCCGGGGTCCTGGATTCAAGGTTGCGCACGCCGTAGGCCTTGGACCACTCGCCCTCGGGCCAGCGGACCTGTACGACGGTGGCCACGGCGCCCTCATCCATGAACAGCTGAATCTGATTTTCCAGGGAGGCGAAGGGACTGGGCGAGCTGGGTGCTGGTTTGGGCTCATCAGGGGAATAGGTGCAGCCGGATAGAGCGAGGATCAAACCGAGGGCCGCTGGCGTCCAAACGTGATTCTTCGTGCGCATTGTCCGGATCCGGTGGGGACGAGGTTAGAGGTCGGGGCCGCGTGCGGCACCAGGTCCGGCCAGACCTGCGATGGCACCGTCGCCCAGCTCCTCAATTTTATGACTGGCCCTCGTGGTCGGGAAGGCCTGTACAAAGCCAGGCCTACTTACCTAGCAGCGCTCCGTCGGCTCCTCACTCCCCGGCGTGGCCTACGTTCCGCTGTCTGCCGCGAATTGCCTTTCGTTCTCCCAATGAGCTGAAGGTCATCGAGGAATTGCCGCTGAGTCGAGCTCACCGCTGTTAAAGTCTTCCCAGGCTTTTGAGCAGCTCGTGGACCGTGCTGGAAAGGATTCTCGCCGTGAACAACGGATACCAGGACGCCGCAAAGCGGCGAAAATCCTTGGAAGCCAAGTCCACACCCGCTCCCGTTAACCCGCAGCATTGGCCGTGTTGTGAGTCTTGACGTTAGTCGTGTTCGTAGACGTCGGCGCCGAACGCGGCTATCCCGGGGTCCTTGGCGGTGCCCAGACGGGGCAGGGAGAAGAAGTTTTCCAGGGTTGCCAGCAGGCTGTAATATTATAGGGGTGGACAGAAGTCCCTCCAGGGGTACTGAAGGGGAGAGGACCAGTGCGCCGATCCGTCCGCCTGCTGTTCCTCCGGGCACGCTGCCGGGTGTTCCTTCTGCGGGGCCCGCGACGCCGCGTTCGGCTTCATCAAAGGTGATCACGAGCATGCCATCCTGCTGATACGCCGGTGAGGCCAAGATGGCCGGCACTTGCTCGCGGAGCCATTGGTCGGCGGCAGGCAGTCCGCCTTCTGTGCCGTCTACGCAGGGGTGATCATGACCGTCGTGGCAGAGGTTGGGCGTGATGTAGGCAAGGTTGGGGGTAGTCTCAGCGGACGCGAGGTCGCGGGAGAGACGTTCGAAGTTGACCACGTTATTGGTGCACTCAGGTGACGTTGTGATGGAACGGAAGTAGACGAACGGGTTGTGCTTGGTGGCGTATTGGCCTTCCGTTGTGGCTTTGACATGGGTGTCATTTGCGTACAGATCAGGGTGCAGGCAGGGGCTCGGCATATCCTCCATGTAGCCTTTCCAGGTCTTTCCCGATGCTGTCAATTGGCTGGCCAATGTGGGCATGTCCGCGGGAAACACGCAACCGTCACCCTCCAACCTGCCCTGAGCGTCGGCGCCCGTCCGCTGGAACGGGCTGTAGGTGTGGCAGTCACGCCGCGTGCTGCCGTTAGGGGGTTGACCGGAGATTTGGGCTATGTAGTTCGGCAGGGAATCGTGTGCGATGCCGTAGTAGTTCTGCAGCAAAACTCCCCGCCTGCGAAGAGTGACTGAGAGGTAAGGGGCGGCAGATCCGGCACCCCAGACTGTGTCGTAATTCTGGTTCTCCAAGTTGATCACGAAGATGTGCCGCGGCGTGCCTGACTGCCCGGGTAGGCCTCCGTTCGATGCTTCGCCGGGGACAGAGGGCTGGCACGCCACGATGGCCCACAGCATCAGGGCCAGCCCCGGCAGAAGCCAACGGCCGCTGGCATGAGTAGCCGGCGCTACGTTCCTTCTCACAACCTGGCCCCTACTCCCTGTCGAAAACCACCCCTGCCGCTGAACCACGTGCCGGTTGGCCCCCGGGTCAGTTCAGCCTTGAGGCTACTGTTGCACCCCTCTAGCTCCCTAGGGATTGGAATGCGCCGTAATTGTGGCATTTATGCGGGGCGAGGCCGATGGTGCTGCGGTGACACGCCTAGGGCGCCTCACGATTAGCTTTGCCGGGCTCCTGAGCGCCGGGGACGGCCCCTTCTGAGGCCTACTGGTGACCCGGCGTATTGTGAGCTGGCGAATAGGCTCTCGATGTAGAGGCTCAAAAAGTGCCGGTCTCAGGGCTTTGAAGCCGATGACATGGTGAGGAACCCTTCTGTATGCAAGCATTCGGATTACAGCGAAGGATAAGCGACGGTGAGGGGCTCAGGTTGTGCGAGAAGAACTGAACGGTCTGAGGAAGCGCGCGCTGGTCTGGCGTGGGGCGCCCGCTACGGCAGGTCCTGAGCGCTGCGGTGAAACCCGTTGACGTGGCCGCCCAGGAACTGCTGGACCTCGTGGACGGAGTACTTGCCCGACGCTCAGTGCAACGGCTCGAATCCACGGCCTGGGCAACAAGTACGGTAGCCCGTCTTTCCGGTGATGAGTTCATTGTTGTTGACGGCTTCGCCGGCCCGCAGGAAGCAACCGGCCTTGCGGCCCGGATCCTCGAGGTCTTGAGGGCACCGACGCAGATCCCGAGCCTGGAAGTTGTCACCTCTACAAGCATCGGAGTCGCCGCGGCGAGGATGATGATGAAACCACCGGGCGCTGACCGCGCCGCCGAAGGCGGGGCAGCCCGCCGTCGACCGTCAGCTCTTATAGTCTCTACCGCTATCTCGGGCACCCCGCGGGTGATGCCTGCGCGGTCATGGCAGGTCTGCCGGGAGCGATAGTTGTGTCTGCAGGATTCCTGGCAACTGAGTCTATGCATCGGCATTCCTAGGTCATATCGTCCGAGTCTTTCTTACTCCGTAAGGGATGACATAACAGTTAGTGCCGGCTGGTCACCTTCGCCTCCCCTGTAATTTGGCAGGTCGTCACCGAATTGGCTTCACAGTGGAGTATGTTGAGGACCATGTTGACCGGATTCAAGAATTTTATCCTGAAGGGCAACGTCGTAGACCTTGCCGTCGCCGTGGTGATTGGTGCCGCTTTCGGCGCCGTCGTCACGGCCTTAGTCCAAAGTGTTCTCATGCCGTTCATTGCGGCTCTGGTCGGATCGCCCAATTTTGACAGTTTCGCTGTCGTTACCCTGAACGGAAACGACATCAAGTTCGGTGTCCTGCTCACGGCAATCGTCAATTTCGTACTCGTGGCGGCAGCCATCTATTTCGTCATTGTTGTCCCGATGAATCACATGGTCGAACGCCGCAACCGCCGCCTAGGCATCACCCCGGACGTCAAGGAAGAGGCGGCCGAGGATCCCCAGATTGCGCTGCTCACGGAAATCCGTGACGCCCTGCAGCAGGACCGCCGCTAATAGCCAACCAGCAACGGCCAGCCCCGGCAGGAGCCGGCAGTTCTTTAGGGGTAAGGAAAATTAAATGTCCGTACCCCCAGCGTCGGCCGGGCGATCGTGAAGCGTCTTTGCACATTTATTGCCGGATTTGGATGTTTTAGTGGGTGCGCTGCGATAGCGTATCCGGCAGGAGCTCAGGGAAATAACCCGGCGTCCGAGCATGCCCCATTTTTGCTTTGCAGGTTCTGTGGTGGGTGTGCTGTTGTTCCGTAATCGATGAAAGGACATGTTCATGGCTGTTTCTATTGAATTGGGCAAGGCACTAGATAAGGCCTACGAGAACTCGACTCTCGACGAAATTCTGGCCGCGCCGCCCTCGGCCCTTGCCGGATTAACGGAAAAGCACGAAGAACTGCTCGCCGGCATGGGTATCAAGACCATCCGCGACCTGGGGAGCAACAAGTTCTTCGCCACAGCTGGTGTGCTCGTGGCACTGGCGGGGAAGGTCGGATAACCCGTCGCTGCCGGCCGCCGACGCGCGCCACAAGAAGGTCCGACCGGCTCGTGAACTGCTCCCCCGAAAGTTGGACTGAAAATTCAGTTCGGACTTACCGGGAGCAGTTTCATGTTTAAGAGCAGTTCGCTGTCTGAGGAGCAGCGCGATGCCGCGGTGGCGTTGTTTGAGATCGGTTGGGGCTCGAGAGCCGTGGCTACAAAGCTCGGTGTGGGTCGAAAAGCTGTCCTCCGCTTGCACGACAGATGGCGCGTTCGTGGAGATACTGCTCTTGTGACCAAGCCAAGCAGCCGAGTGTATTCATTCGAGTTCAAGCTCAACGCTGTGCAGAAGTACGTGCCTGGGCATCACTGAGGCCCTCACATTTCCACAGGCCCGCTTCGCGGGCATCGTTCAGATACTCACGAAGCTGTGCCTTTCTGTCATTTGTTATCCATTGGCATGAGCTGAACGCTACCCGCTACTTTGCCTCGCATCCCACGGGCGCTGAGACAGTTTGCAGCGGAGCGGTTGCGGCGCCTTCTCCGTGCAGCTCTTTGTGCGGAGTAAACGTGCATTCAGGGGCTGGCAACGGTGCGATGGAAGCTGCGGTGACGGCGGGGCGCTCAGAGACCGGCTTAACGGACAGTCCTCAAATCTGCGACACGGCGTGAAAGACTCCAGTCATGGTGACCGCTGTTCATTACTTCGCGACTCTTGAAGATCAAATGATGCTGCTCGATTATTTGGGTGAGCCCGCAAAGGTGACCTTGCATCCATGGCCTCTCATCACGACGCCACTGACGGTATTGAACCGGGAAGAGGCGCTTGAGCAATCACGTGTGCTGGTGGTCAATCACCAGCTCGGCTTGCCCATCCCAGTACGTCCCAGTGATGCAGCCATGCAAGGTGGCTCGGTCTCCGCGGTCTTCAATAGATTGAACTGGGAGGCGTTAGCTCCCGCTGAGGATGAAGCCTTGATGGACGCCAACGCTTCGCCCACCATCTTGTGGTCTCCTGCTCGTCTGCATACAGAAGCGATCTTGCCCAGCTCGCTGGGCTCACAAGCAGATTCGATGGCGCAGATTTCCAAGGACTATGAACGGTGGGTCAATCGCAGCATGTCATGGGTTCGGCGCAACGGAACTCAGGTGTGGGGGTTGGAAGGGCGCCAGACGAGGCCAGACTTAGACGTCGACCTCAGCTTCATCAGCACCGTCTTTGCACTCCCGGGCGCCTTGAAGGCGTTGGAATCTGGCACACCGGGCCGGAGCTCTGAATCAATGAAAGGCGAAGCAGCAACCGGAAAGGAATGATCCAGGAGAACTGCGACCTCTCCGCCCGTAGAGGATCCCTTATCGAACGCCTTTCAGGTCCGGGCAGGACATCGGTTACGGTGCAGTGTCTCCTAGTATGAGGAATCGAGGTATCGATGGATCCCGCCGGCAGGTCCGCGCTCCATTACGCAGCACTTGCGAATGATGCCAGCGAGGTGACGCGCCTGATCGCGGAAGGCGAGTCGCCCGATTCGTCGGACAGTCAGGGATTTAGCCCGCTTCATTTTGCTTGCCAGGAACACGCCCTTTCCGCGGCGGCCGCGCTCCTCAATTTGGGTGCAACGATCGACGCAACCAACACCTTCGGCAATACACCGCTGTTCGTTGCCGTATTCAACTCGCGCGGGCGGCCGGAAATGGTTGACCTGCTGCGCTCACTCGGAGCCGATCCACTGCATACTAACTTGGCGGGCCAAACCCCAGTGGGACTGGCCAGATTAATTGGGAACTACGACGTGGCGCAGTCCTTCCTTGATCTCGGTTGATCTGGCGGCAAGTAGCATCGCCCACAAGAGGATCTCTCTACGCGCGTGGCGTATCGGACACTTTCTGCAGCCGCTAACTGTCGGTAGTTACCGATTCCAGGACAGCCTGGAAGGCGGGACTAACTTGGAGCGCCGGGCTGCCGTCCTCGCGGAGGTGGGTAAGTTGTTGGTAACTTGTGCCATTCCACCAGAAGACGTGCGGACTTATCGATCCGGCCGCATCGGTGGGCGATTACTCCGGCTTCGAGTTCGACCACTACGTCGAAGGCAGCGTTGACTGCAACACCTGCAATGGCGGCAAGTTTTGCATCCACTCAACGTCTAATATCGGTTGCTCGCGCTGGTACTTGACTGAGAATGAACGCGAAACCTACCGGGTCGTTGACCTGGAGGGTCGGCGGGCTGTCGTTGCGGTGGGCTATATCGACGAATCGATCAATCCGGAGCTGATGAGAGAGGCACGCGCCGTTTTCGACTCGGTCGTGTTCGGATCCGGCAAGTGACCAGCTGATCCCATAAGGCGCTCCCGCCCGCCGGCTCCTCCTCCTAGGTGTCTCATAGCCTCAGTGTCTCGAAACGCTGGGTCATCAGATGCGGTCGAGCTGGCGGCGGGCAGAGCCAGTCGGTGGTATTTGCGGCGCCTGGTTGGGCCCTGCCCAGATTTGGCTTCTGAGGGCGCGCCCCGGAGGGAAGTGCCCTCAGAAAGAGCTGAAGTTGCGGTTATTCATTGGCCGCCGGCGGCGGCAGCATTCTCGGTTACTGCTCTTCAGCTGCTCGAGACGGATCCGGGGTAGGTCAAAAACGACCATTTCTGAGGCTGCGCTCAATAATGGGCATTATTGGTGACTTAGACCACTCATCCGCGTATCTTGTGTTTGTGCCGGCTCATCCCGGCCGACTGCTGGCGTAGCCGCAGTCCAGAAACTTCCGGGGGATTGATTGATGACAGTGGTCTATGACGGGGACGGCGGGTTGTACACTCTCGTCGATCCGTGCACTGTTATTGGTGCAGCGATGGCAGGCAGTCACCCAGTCAGTAAAGGCCCCGCAACTGCGGTCACGGAAGATCTTGGCGGAGGGGTCCTGCGGATCACGTTGCGCGCTGGAAGCCGGATTACCGAAGAGGATGCGGCCTTGGTCCGCCACGAGCTTCTGACGCGGTCCGGCGGCGCAGACACCGCGGTACTCCTGCAAATCACAGGGGTCGAGTCCGTCAGTCGGGAGGCGGTGCGGTTTTTCAGTGAAGCGGCGACCGTCACAGCATTCGCGATCCTGGGTAACACGCCCGTGGACCGCGTCATTGCCCACGGTTTGCGTGGCCTCCTAGCACCCGGCTGCCCGAGCCGCTATTTCTCGGATGAGCAACAGGCCTTGTCCTGGTTACAGGTCCTGACGAAGACTGCGCCCGATATCGATTTTGTGAAGAATCGGCTACCGGCCAGTGATGACCCTGAAGTTGGGTTTTTTAGGGGGATTTAGGCGTGGACGGCGGTGCTGCAGCTAAGTAGTCTTTGTTTTGCAACGGGCAGATTCTGCGGGAGGTCAGGATGCTGCTGTTGTTCATGATGAGGGCGCATAGTGCTGGGAGGGGTGCCCGGTTGCGGCCACGCAGCTGGGGCAACGGACGGCCATTGTCACCGCAGCGCAAGAGTGTTGCGGCTTAAGAGATACATGCTCTTTCAATGAGGCAAGTCATGAAAAATCACCTTCGACCACTGATGATGCTGTTGGCAGCCATCTTCCTCGTGTTCACGACGGGGCTGTCTGCAGCTCAGGCCGCCAGCCCGCACTTCAAAAAGGGCGGCGAACCTGTCTGTACCGTCACCACATCAGGGGCGTCCGCGTCCACCACGTGCCGGACGGTGCTCGCCGGCCTCGGTAACGACGACCTGCTCGCTACGGTAACCACCTCGGGTTCGGCCGTCTACCAGTGCCGGAATCAGGGCGGCAATGTCGCTCCCGGTCAGAACAAGGTTCTTGTAGGCCCAGCAACAGCGCCGACGTTCATTGACAGCGACGCAATTAAGAACGGCAACCTGACCTTGGTCACCGACCCTGCGGTGCTCACTGCTCCCACAACGGTCACTGGTGCCGAGGCCGGCTGCCCGAATCCCAACTGGACAGGGGTCAACCCGACACTGACCGTCACTTCCATACATCTGGTTATTGAACAGCCTATTGGAACGGTCATCTTCGACTGCTCTGCCAGCAGCTCCACCGGCCTAACAGGCCGTGTGCCGCTGACCTGCTAAGCGCAAGCGGTCCCCGGAGCGGATAATTCCTTTCCGCCCCAGGAACGCATTGAGGGTCCGTCGCTCCTTGAGCGGCGGACCCTCATCATGTCCTGAGGCAGAGGCACCATTCGCCAGAGCCAGGCACTAAAGCTTGAGTGCCGACTTTCGGCGAAGAACGGCGTAAAAGGCTGCTATCAGCGAGACGAAGGCGGCTGAACTGCCCGAACTGGAAGGGGTCCGCCACCGCTTCATCGCCCTTCCCTTTGGTGTGCGCCTCCACGTTGCCGAAGCAGGACCAGCCGAGATGCTGCCCGTCCTGCTCATGCACGGCCTGTAACCACACATCACCAAGGAGGGCGGGAACCCTTGGCAGCCACTTATCATTTCGACCCACGGAAAGTAAAGTTCTGGTAACGGCAAGCGGCGTTCGCAACGGGCGGCGGGACGCGGTTTCGTTGCGGCCGCTCCCAGAAATCCCCGCTGGGGGTTTGCACACTGGTAGGTGGAGACACATGAGCATAAATACCGAAGCGCTGCTTGATATTCGCTACGTGAATACATGTCTGAATTACTACGGCATCACCGTTGGGGAACTTTGGTTGCGGTACTGCAGTCTGGGCGGTTCTGCTCGGGAGTACGAGGTCAACGAGTACCTCCACGGAGCGCGGCCCCTATCGCATTTTCAACGTGAGCTGCTTCGAATGGCTCTTAGCGAGGCGACGGGCGACCTGCCACCCGCGGACCGCTGGCCATGGCCCACGACTGCCACCAATGTCTGAGGATGCGGAGACCTCCGTCAGTGTCGAAGCCGTTCTTAAATAGAGGCGAATGGTGAGAGGTCTCGGGCAGAGATCATGATCCTGCGTACCAACCCCATGTGCTCGATTTGCATGTTCGCGGGTGCGGAAGGGCGGTTTCTCATGGACGTTGCAACAGGGGGTTGCCTTGAACATACCTGCTGATTCGGGGATCGAATACCAGTACTTCTCTCGGGTGTGAGGTTGGCCCTTCGGGCGCCGTCACCGGGTAATTTTGCAGGCGAGTCTTGTGGGATGAGTAAGACTCATTGGCCTTCTCCAGGAATCCCTGCTCTGAAACGGCCCGTGGGGGACCGGCTTACGGGCTGGGTGGAGCGAACGAGGACAGCGCTCTGATCCAGATATTAGCCTCTCGAAATCGGGGAGATTGGAAATCGGAAGCTAGCCGGGCTCATTGTTCCTCAGGATTTGCAAGACCTCGCTCGGAGGCTCAGGGATCCGGCGGTCCTTGGGAACGCCCACCCAAACAACCCCGTGTTGATCAGGACGGCTGGCGGCACGACCAATTGGCTCGGCCATGTTTATGGCCACATCACGTGCAAAGCCCTCAACGGTGCCATCCGCCGCCTCTGAGTGAAATGCGAGCCGACGTCCCAGCACCACCGTGGGGTCAATAGTGCGGCGATACACAACCCAGACCGTAGCCGGCCCGTCCTGCCAGTAACCGAGAATATTCACCTCATCCGCCCAGTAGCGATCAATTTCCCTAACGATGTGCCCAGCTAAATCCATAGATCCTCGTCCTAGTCAGACTTCAGCGCAAGCACCCCTAGGTACCGAGGGGTGTCCGAACAGGACGAAATTGGTGCCATCATCCTCAAGAACCGACACGTAGCTCGGACCGAAGAGAGAGACTACTGATTCGCAGATGGCGATCGCGCTCTTGGCCTCCTCGCCACCGTCAGCGCCGCGAGGATCCACGAGGCTGGTTTCGATGCGAATCCTGCCCGCTTCGGTTTCGGTTACGGATTTGATTTTGCCCAACCATGGCGCGTTCTTCTTTGCTGTCTTGAAGTCGGCAGTCTTGTCCCGGCCATTTGCGCTGGGAATGGAGTCAGGTGGTGCAGCAGCCTGACTGGCTCCCGTCCGAGCCGGCGAAGCAGCATTTGATGCCTTCTGCGGATCGGAAGTCGAGCAGCCACAGAGCAGTGTAATAACAGCAACTCCAACCAAACCGGAAACCGGGAGAAAAATTCTCTTGGCATATGATGGCGCTGCATTCTTCGGATTGTTCCGTTGCATGTTTTTGTCCCCCAATTTTTGCAACCGCTATAAGCGGTGCTCGCGCCTTTAGCATCGCACCTGGACACCAGTCCGGGAAGGTTTCCAACACGCGGAAGCCACTTCTGCCCTCAACACACCGAAGATCTCACTTGCCCGACTCCCAGTGGCGGATCCTTTAGCCAACGTCCTCAGTTAAAGGTGACCTGAACGGGCTTGAACCTGAAAGGCCCCCCACATCCAACTCCGAAGGGATGTTCTCCGGTGGATTCAGTTTCTACTGGCAGTTCAACCGCGGTTTGGCCGCCAACCGCAGCTGCGGCCTCAACGTGGATCGAAGTCACGCTTACAGGCGCGATCAGGTAAGGCGCGGATTGGGGCACCAGCCACTTCCGCTCATCATTCTGTGCCACCGGCTCAGGCACGCACCCTTCCCCAAAACAAGCCGCAACCGACGCCGGCGCGGAGGAAAACACTAACTCCACGGGACCCGTATAGGCATAACCAATGGCTGGGCACACACGGGGAACACGGGACACGCCGCCAATCACAGCAATGACTGCCAACACTGCGACAACGCTGCCGACTGCAAGGAGTAGTGCCCACCGACGCTTCATGGAGTGAGACTAGCGCTCGACGGGACAAGCTTCGAGCAGCGGGGCGTTTGGGTAAAGGATCTCCTTACGAGACGGAGGAACCGGATCCTGCCAACTTGGCCGCCGCGGCGTGATAAGTCGCGAACTTGGCGGATGCGCTGGACCAATTCAGCACAGATCTGGGGCGGCTGTTGATCTCCGCCGCGGCGAAGAGTACATCCGCCGGTTTGATGGTGCTTAGGTCATCTCCCTTCCGAAAGTACTGACGAAGTAGGCCGTTGGCGTTCTCGTTTGATGCGCGCTGCCAGGGACTGGCCGGATCGCAGAAGTAGACCAGCGTCCCCAGCGCAGCTGTGACCTCGGCGTGCTTGGCCATCTCTGATCCCCGGTCCCACGTCAACGTCCTCCGCAAGGTAGCAGGCATGACACCGAGCACTTCGATGAGCTGGTCCCGCATGTTGTCGGATCTGCTCCCTGGACGGAGAACGAAAGCGACGAGGAGTCGAGAAGAGCGTTCAACCAGCGTCACTATCG
The DNA here is from genome assembly GCF_026723805.1 of Arthrobacter sp. FX8. Classification (NCBI taxonomy): domain Bacteria; kingdom Bacillati; phylum Actinomycetota; class Actinomycetes; order Micrococcales; family Micrococcaceae; genus Arthrobacter; species Arthrobacter sp. FX8. The sequence continues at coordinate 1,286,128 of NZ_CP113505.1, forward strand.
CTGATTTGTTTCCCTTCCCCATGATGAGGTCACCCTCCCAATGGCCAGCTTCCTCTCTGGTGGCAATGTGGGCTGGGCGGTCTCCGATCTTCAGAGCATCAGTAATGTACTGGCGTGGCTTCACCTTGGTCCTGGACCTGGGTCGCCTGCTGAACTTACCCGAACGCAGCAGGCGAGCAGACCCCGCCGGAACGGGGCGGATGCTCAGTTGGTAGAGCGCACGGTAGATCGTTTCATGAGCCAGGTGCCGGTGCTTTTCTCCAGGAAACCGTTCCCTCAGGGCCTGGGAGACCTGCTGAGGGCTCCACGGCTTCGATAGACAGGCCACGACGTAGTCCCTGAGCTCATCATCCCCAGCAAGCTTTGCCAGCCTGGGTCGTGGCCTTCTCTTCTGTGCCATTTGCTGGGCGCGGAACGGATGATAGCGACGAGAGTCCGGTCGGTTTCTGGCCAGCTCTCTGCTGATTGTGGAGGGTGGCCGGCCGAGATCGCGGTCGATAGATCGAAGGCTCGCTTTAGCCAGCAACCGGTCGGCAATGAAGATGCGTTCGTTCTCTGACAAATAGCGGCTGGAGACGGTTGAGGCCGGAACCGCTTTACCAGGTCTCGGGTCCAAGCCCTGCTGCACCAGACCCTCGACCCCGTTGCGTCCATGCAACCAACGCCTGCCCGTGTTTTTGTGGATTCCAAGAATCCTGCATGCTGCCGAGTTGGAGTGGCCTTCTTTCATGAGCTGAACGTACAAGGGCTTCTTCTCAACCAAGCCCTCTGGGCCCATTTTCCGCGATCGGCGCGTCGAACTGCGCATGATCCAACACCTCTTTCAGATTGGTGTTGCGACGTTCGTGAGAAGCTGCCCAGCTTTGAGCTGTGCCAAGGGCTCCACCTGCCCGCCAATGGGCATAACCCGGGCCAAAGCCCTGGTCTCCGCTGCGCTGCATCCAGGAGATCGTCCTTCGCTGCGCTCCGGCCTGTAAATGCTTGTTTTTCCCTTACATCTGGCTGGGTTGTTCTCCGTACAAGGCCGCTCATCGTAGCCGTCCGGGGGCCCGACCCATCAACCCACGTACACGGACAATCCCACGCGGTCGCCAGCGCTCCCTTATTTCGCAGGATTCCCCGCGCACTCTTCGGGGTTGACGGCCCACCCTCGACCGGCTGCGACAGCGGGGGCTTCGCACGACGGGGCAGGAAGGAGGTGGCTACATGAGCATCGACGATGCGATCAAGCTCGCGACAGCGGTCGTGAGCCTGGTGACAGCTATCATCGCTCTGCTCTCCACGCGGAACGCGCTCTTAACGAGCAAACGCTCCCGAGCGGCAACTCGGAAGCGTAAGCGTAAAGCAAGGAAGTAGGTGTAGCTACGAACCCGGTGGTCGTGACCGCAAGGTTGCGGCCACCGGCTCCTTCCCAGACTAAGTCCTGCTCAACGATAAGGAAACCATCATGGAACCACTGACCATCATCAACTTCGTGCTCTCCCTGGCAGCACTTGGCGCTTCCATCACCGCCTGCCGCGCCACGGCCAAGATAAGGAAGGACCAGGAAACATAAAACAGGCGAGAGGCGGGCCACAGTCCCTGGGTCCGCCTCTCGGCACTGCCCGCCTAAAGCCAGGCGCGGGGATGCAAAGCGCCCTGGTTTCCGCTGCGCTTCAACCAGTTTGGTGGGCGTCCGCTGGCGCGGCCGGCTGTTGGATCCAGGGCGCGCCGTCGCAGAGCTCCGGACCCCCTGAACCTGTGTGTCTACGACGATGCTCCTATAGGCGTCAAATTGAACATTTCGTCAAAGGAAGGAATCACCACAAACTGAATGCCTCGGTCGCCTTCGGGTAGCCGAGTTCCTCCAAACAAGCCAGCACTGTTGCGGGTTCGCGTGTTACGAATGTCCATGGGCGACCGGCGACGGGTACCGCTCTGACACCTTGGTAGGGAGCTAACCATGTCCGCACATGCTGGATCTCTACTACGTCCTCTCGCTTGAGAGTCCAAGGCCCAAAGAACCGCCCCAGACCATACGCAAGGCTGAATTCCAAAGCTTCCACCGTGGGGCTAAGCACCAGCATCCGCAACTGCGGAGAGACCGAAAAGACCGCCGGTTGGCTTCCCCACATCTTGGACAGGGCTTTGCCTTTCACGGGTATGGTGCCGCCGCCGTCGAAGTGCTCCTCCTCAAGAAATACTTCGGGCGGTGCCGCTTCTTTCCTCAGGTTAGTGACGGCCATTGCGATCGCGACGAGCGCGAGCTGCACGCCGGAGATCATGAGCTGACCGGGCGTGGGATTTATAGCAGCAAAAATGACCGCCGTGAGCAGGAAAAAGAGCTCGAGAACTGTGATCCTGATTCGAGGGAACCGCGAATGACGTTCCTGCGCATTCATCGCGGCCCCTGACGACTGATGTTGCCGGCCTGGATAGCCAACTGGTTGATCACAGGCTCATCTTGGCATGAACGGGGCGACTCGCAATCAACTTAGGGAAAAAGACCCGTGCCTGTTTTTGCCGTGTCAGCGCGCTCGGGTGCCGGGCGAAGGGGCTGAGGACCTCATGACAACCGATCCCGGAGAGTTATAGGCTCCGACTGTGGCGGAAAGACAATGGTTGACTCTGTTTTAAGGAGCAAAGTGAAGACTGTTCGGGCAATCAAGAGACTCTTTACAGAGCTTCCTCAGCCGGCCCGTACTTTTTCCTGGTGTTTCGTCGGATTCTTTTTCGGTACCTTTTTGCTCCTCGCGGTCACTAGGGTCAACTGGTTCTTCCTAGGAATGATCGGGGCGGGCGTGTCTTTGTTCTTGTTTGGGCTGCACGTTTTCAGGGATATCAACAACACCGCAAGCGTCTGGTCGACCATCTATAAGGAGAGTCGCGGGATCCGGCCAAGTGGCTTCACCTTTGCTGACGTACCCACGATCAGAGGGATGGGTTTCATGTACATGGTTGCGGGTCTGTTTTTCATAGTCGGCTCGGGCTCGGCCGTTTTCCTGCGTAACTAGGTAAAGGTTCGGCCGCCAAACGCTGACCTCCATACGCTGGCGCATCGAGCCTCTTTGCAGGGGCCAAGGCGTCGAGCTGGGTCACACATCCCCCACTCCACTCAGGGACATTTGAATGCTCGCAGGGCAAGCACTCGTTTCCGTTGCGCTTCAACCGGTTGGCGGGCGTCCGCTTCGCGGCCGGCTGTTGAATCGAGGGCGTGCCGTCGCAGAGGTCCGGACCCCCTGAACTCATGCAGTGCGGGTAACTGCTCCCCGTAAAGCATTTGTCTTGACGATCGCCGCCTAAGGAGGCGCGAGGCGCTGTACTTGGGTCTGGTCGGTGAGCCAATGTCGGTAGGTTGCCGCGAGCTCCTCATTACGGATGTGTCCGCGTTCGAGGCGCGAGAGGATGGAAACCCATTGGCCGAGTTCGCCGGCTACGGTCGTGATGGTGAGGCCGAGTTCGGTGCGGAGGCAGCGGAGGTCGGAGTTGTCTGGTGCTGGCCGGGGGTTGGTGATCTGGCGGTAGATTTCCCGGGCTGCGTAGCGTTTGAGGCAGCGCATGATTTCGCGTTTGCTCTTGCCCTCGGCTGTGCGTTTAGCGACGTAGTCCTTGGTCCGTTGGCACGATCCCATGCGGACCAGGACCACCTGGTGCAAGGCGTTATTGGCGCTGCGGTCGCCGCCCCTGCTGAGGCGGTGTCGGGTTGTTTTGCCGGATGAGGCTGGTACTGGCGCGACCCCGACGAGCGAGGCGAACTGGGCTTCGTTTCCCAGACGGTCCGGGTTGTCCCCGAAGGTGATCAACAGCTGGCTGGCTACCTCGGTTCCGACTCCTGGGAGATCACAGAGCAGCGGAGCGTAGCTATCGAGGATTTCCTTGAGCACCGCGTCAGCAGCCTCGATTTCCGCTCCCAGTGCTTGGCAGCGCGCTGCCAACGACTTGAGCGTCATAAGGGTCACGTACTCGGGGTCAGCCAGGTGCCCCGAAGGTCTCGTGCGCTGCAGGGCAGTAATCAGCGCGGAGGTGGCCAGCGCCCGGTATTTCGCCCGGATTCTGTCCGGGGCCGAAACGAGGAGTGCCTTGATCTGGTTGATGGCCGCGGTCCGGGCCTTGACGGCTGACGCGCGCCCCGAGCGTACGATCCGCAGGCATTCAACCGGGCCGTCCTTGGCCTTCGGGATCGCCTTCGTCCGTCCCTCGAGCACGGACTTGGCGGCCTGGTAGGCATCCAGGGGATCGGACTTTCCGTTGAGCCGGCGGGCGGCCCGGTTTGGGCGGTTGACCTCCTTCACGGTGAGCCCTTCACCCCGCAGGGTTCTGGCGAGCTCGGCGCCGTAGGACCCTGTTCCTTCGACCCCGACGGCGGCGACGGTGCCGTAGGAGGTGATGAAGTCGACGATTTTCCGGTATCCGGATCCCACGGCCAAGAATTCTTTGTCCGCGAGGGGTTTGCCGTGTTCATTGATGACGGCCACGTGGTGTGTGTCGGCGTGGGTGTCGATACCCGCGATGACTTTTGTTGGTTCGCTTGCCAAGATGGAATTTGCCCCTCAGTCGCGTCGAATGCTGATTGATCGGGCGCGGGCCACCCAGGAAGGCCGCAGCTACCGGGAAATTCGCAGATCGCTCAAGCGCTACATCGCCCGAACGCTCTACCGCCGGCTCAACACCATTTACGCCTCTGCCGAACCGGGGCGATCCCGCGTTGTAGGGGTTGAAGCAGCTGGCGGTTGACCGTCCCGGTTCCCGCGGTACGCCCGGTGTGGTGTTGTTACTGCCGCGGGGCACTCGGTGCCGCGCCTCGGCCACCTCCCCAGGATGCAACGGCAGCCGACCCGCCCACCACGCCAGCCAGGCGTCTCGGAACGCTAGGGATTTGAGCACCTAAGTTATGAGACAAGCGAGATCGATGTCGGGGTCAACTGCTTCGCACCGAAGGCGCGTAGTTATGGGTTGCCCGGTTTGATTTCGTTGGTGTGGGAGGCGAGCTGGCGAACGATGGTTTGCAGTTCCTTGCGGAGTTTGTCTCCGTCCGCTGCTGCGTGTGTCAGTACGGTGCGGTCAACTTCGCGGGCTTCGTTAATGACCCGGGTGCCGAGGTCGGTGATGGAGACGACCTGGCTTCTGCGGTCGGATGGGCTGGGCTGTCGGCGGATGTAGCCCCATGCCTGCAAGCGGGACAAGGTCTTGCCCATTGTCTGGTTCTGCACACGGACCCTTTGGGCAATTTTCGTCTGACTCATGGGCTCCTTGGCTCTGGATAGAACATCGAGGGCTATGACTCCGGCGTGGGTCAGCCCGGCAGCGGCCAGTTTCTCGTTCCAGGAGTGCTCGACGAGCCTGGCCGCTGTTGATAAGAGGCGGCCCGTGGGCCAGGAATTCATGTCGGGCATGAGCGAAGTTTAGACCTTCGGCCTCCACGCGCTCTGGACGTGGTGTTTCAGGGCGAAGCGGAAGCCTGGTGTGGGGGGCCCGTGCAGGCGCCATTTCTCAAGCCGGTTTGCAGATGCAGGAGAGCAGAAGGGACACTCAGACGGTCGTGTAGCAGAGTGCGGCGAATCAAAGGCAACGCCTTAGGTCCTGTCGCTGCAGCAGCTCGGCGGCGGGGCCCCTTTAAGGTGAAGAGCCGTCGCTTCGACAGCTATGAAGGCCGCTGTGGAGGGACTGCGAGATCAAACGGGTTCTTCGGGGGCCACGAGCAGCGTTTAGTTTTCGCGCTGCTGGAACTCCGTATCAAGCTCGTGGTGGCGGAACTCGGTCTCCGGGTCAGACTCACCATCGGCGACGATTTCGTGGTCGAGTTGGCGTTGGACCTGGCTGTCGAGAACCTGCAGCTTCTCGTCTTTCAGCGTTTCCAGATCCTCGGGAAACGGGTCGCCGGGGGTGATCCTCAGATTCTTTGACATGGGTTGTCCCTTTCACTAGCGGCGCCCATTTCAATGGACGCCGGCAACGAGAGTTTAGTCGGCCTTAAATCCGTCAGGGGTAAGCTCCTGAGGTGCCAGGGGCCTTAATCAGACCAGGCTTGGTTGGCTGGCGAGGATGTAGTCCAGAGCAGCCGGACCTGTCATTCGAAGTCCCGGCCGTATCCGCCGGTGGTCGTTCGCGCGTCGTTCGTGGATGCCTTGCTCGGACATTGCTGCCCAAAACGACTCGCAGGGTCCGGGGGTTTGTGTCTGCAGCGCGCACCAGCTCAGGTACACGCCGTAGAACTGGTCTTCGCTGAGTATGTGGTCATCAACCGTATCGGCGGCAATGCATTCCTGAACAAAACGGGCGTAGTCCGGGGTTTCCATCTCTCATGGCTCCTGTTCCTTCTACGAAATTGTGGATAAAGGGGGCCGCAGCAGCTTGGAACCGCCCAAAAGAAATGGAGAACGATGTGCGCGGGTGTTGAGGGGTCAGGGGGCCATGGGGGCGTCCCCTCCGTGGTCGCGGATGAGGGAAGCGGCCATTCGTTTGGCGAAGATAGCTGCCTCGCGGTCTCCCTCGACCGCTGAAATGATCGAACCCTTTGTCAGGATGTGGCAGGAGCGGGCAAAGACGTCGGGTTGTTCAAGTCCGGCTTCCTCTGCGAGGGCGCGTATGAAGGCCCGGACCTGCGCCAGATAGTCAATCGATGCGATTCCCAGGGGGTGGGCGGGACCCATTTCGAGCATGGTGCTGACGAAGGCGCAGGCCTGGAAGTCGTCCTGGCGGAACCAGCCGTCCAGGACATCAAAAATGGCCATCAACCGGCCCGTAGGGTCCTCGGTCCGCCTTCCGGTTTCGGCCATGATCGCCTCGACCGTCATGTCCTGATGGCAGCGCTCCAAGTATGCAAGGACCAGCTCATCCTTGGACGTGAAATGCGCATAGAACGTTGCTTTCGCCACCCCGGCCCGCGTTATCAACTCATTGATACCGACGTCGCGGATGCCCCGCTGTAAGAACAGTTCGTAAGCGGCATCCAGGATGCGGCCCCTTGCGCGGCCGGAAGTCAGGCGCGACGGTGCAGAGGTGCCTTCGACGGCGGGTGGAAAGTCGTAAGCGTGTGCCATCACACAAGTGACACTACACCCAAAGCAAACAGACCGGTCAGTACGAAAAAACTAGGAAGGGTACTTACTAAAAATTAGTAATCATGCTTAGTATTGCGTTAGTGCTGGTCCTCCCGGCAGTTGACCATGAAGGAAAGAGAGCATGATGACGGAAAACCAGTGGACCAACGTCACCGGGTCCTCCTCCCAGGATCCGGAGGCGACCACGATCATCGAGACAGCCCCGTCCGTTACCTCGGACACGGGGGCCGGGTCCAAGAAGGACGCGGTGAAGGAAGAGGCCTCGAATGTGGCAGGGCATGCCGCTACGGCGGCGCAGGGTGTAGCGCAGACCGCGAAGGAAGAAGCAGCTAACGTCGCCGCCGAGGTGAAGTCCAGCGCGAAGGACCTGTTGTCCCAGGCGAAGTCGGGCTTGTCCAGCCAGGCCGGTACGCAGCAGCAGAAGGCTGCCGAGGGTATCCGGACCATTTCCAGCCAGCTGCACACCATGGCTGAGGCACCGGACCAGCAAGGTGTCGCCAGTGACCTGATCCGCCAGGCAGCCCAGCGCAGCGAATCGGTGGCTTCCTGGATTGAGAACAAGGAGCCCGGTGACGTGCTTGCTGACGTGCAGCGCTTCGCCCGCAACAAGCCGGGCACCTTCCTGCTGCTTGCCGCAGGCGCCGGCCTTCTGGCCGGACGACTTACCCGCAGCCTCGCCGCAGGGGCACCGGAATCACAGAACGGTGGCCGGCCCACCCAGCCCCAGCCACCGGCCCGGGCTCCGCAGGCAGCCGCCCTGCCACAGCAGACGTTCCCGACAGGCGGCGGCACCGGTTTCTATGAGGAACCGGTTGTCACGGGCGCAGCGCCTGCCTCCAGTACGACGCTGCCTTCCGGTACCGCGGACGACGTGCCCTTGCGGTTCGAGGATGACCTTTACCAGCCAGGGGAAGGACGCCACCTGTGAGCAGCCAAATCCCCGAACCGGCTCCGAGCCAAGCGCACCTGAAGGCCGACAACGCTTCCTTGGGTGAACTGCTGGGCGACGTGACCCGGGACCTGTCCACCTTGATGCGCCAGGAAGTGGAGCTCGCCAAGGCCGAAGCGAAGCAGTCGGCCACCCGGGCAGGGAAGGGCGGCGGGATGCTCGCCGGCGCCGGCGTGGCCGGTCACTTCGTCCTGGTCTTTTTGTCCCTGGCCCTGATGTGGGCCCTCGGCGCGCTGATGCCCCTTGGCTGGGCCGCACTGATCGTCGCCGTGATCTGGGGCATCATCGCCGCCGTCCTGGCCTCGACCGGCCGGAAGGAACTCAAGCAGATCAAGGGCCTGCCCCAGACGGGCGAAACACTTTCTGAAATTCCCCCAACCCTAAAACCAGGTGAGGTAAACCGATGAGCGATAACCCGGATGCAATCCGTCAGGAAATTGAAGAAACCCGCGCACGGCTGGGCACCAACGTGGACGCCGTCGCGGACAAGGTCACCCCGTCCAACATCGTCCACCGGCAGACCGACAAGGTGAAGTCCGGTCTCAAGGACGCCGTCACCGGGGTCAAGGAAAAAGTCATGGGAGCAGCCGATTCGGCCACGTCCACCGTCCAGGACAAGGTCTCAACCGTTCAGGACAAAGTCTCCTCGGGCACCAGCAGCACCGGGGACGCCCTGCACAGCACCGGCGGCAGCCTGCACGAGGCCAAGGACACCGTCGCATCCAAGCTCAGCGACGCTGGCACCGCGATCTCCCAGGCCCCCGGCCAGGTCAAGACCAAAGCTGCTGGCAACCCCCTGGCCGCCGGGCTGATCGCGTTCGGCGCCGGGATGCTCATCTCCTCCCTGATCCCTGCCAGTACCAAGGAACGTGAAGCCGCCCAGCAGCTCAAGACAGCAGCGGAGCCGCTCGCCGGCAAGGTCAGCGAGGCAGCCAAGGACGTGGTTCAGGACTTGAAGGAACCAGCCCAGGAAGCCGTGGAAAGCGTCAAAGCGACCGCCAGTGACGCGGTTCAGAACGTCAAGGACGAAGGCCAGAGCGCAGCGAGTGACGTCAAAGACCGCGCCGCCGAAGCCAAGGACAACGTCCAGAACACGTGAGCGGCCAGGACAAGGCCCCGAAGCCGCCGCGCAACCCGGCGCGGCGGCCCGGAGATTCTGACCCGCACCTCCTGGCAGGCGGCCCGCGCCACATGAGGGCCACGTCCGACCCAAACCCCGGCCCCTGGACCACCCGCCGCCTGGTCACTATTGCGGCCCGGCTGCACGAACGCCGGCTCAACCAGCGGCTCGCCAGGTACAAACTCACCATTTCAGCACTCGATGCGATGGAAGCTGTTGCAGAACTTCAGCCCGCAACAGCCACGGACGTCGCGGCGTTGCTTTGCGTGACCCGGCAAAGCCTCGGGAAGGTCCTGCGGCGCCTGCAAAGCATGAGGTTTATGACCAAGGAACCGGGCCGTGACGGCCGCAGCGCCTACCTAAAACTCACCCGAGAAGGACGCGATGTCCTCTCTGCCGCCGGGAACCTCGTCCAGGAGGGAACCGGGAACGAGTCAGAGGACGACCACGAGTTCCGCCACCAGCTGGAACAACACATCCGCCAGCTGAGGAGCACAGAACAGGGCCGCGCAGCGCATGAGTCAAAGGAACAGCGGACACGAACAGGGCCAGTGCCGCGCCACGGGCAGGAACAACGGACCAACCATTCCAATTACACAGGAGCAACCACTTGGCTACTGCAACAAACCGGGCAACCGGAACCAAAACAACCCTCCAAAGGGCAGCCCAGGCAGTAGGCGCTGTCTTCCTGCTGGTCGGCGTCCTCGGCTTCATTCCGGGCATTACCAGCAACTATGACGCGCTATCCTTCGCCGGACACGGCTCAGAAGCGCTCCTCCTCGGGATCTTCCAGGTCTCGGTTCTGCACAACATCGTCCACCTGCTCTTCGGCGTCGCCGGAATTCTCATGTCCCGCACCCACCCACAGGCACGCAGCTACCTGCTGTACGGCGGGGTCATCTACTTTGTGCTGTGGATCTACGGGCTCATCATCGGCCATGACTCCGCCGCCAATTTCGTCCCGGTCAACAGTGCGGACAACTGGCTGCACTTCATCCTGGGAATCGGCATGATCGCCCTGCCATCCTGCTTTCCCGCAACACACGTAACTCCCGCACCACCAACCGTTAAAACCGGAATTACCCGCAGCACGAGAAGGAGAACATCATGATCAGCACTGAGAACCTTTCCGCACTGACCACCGCCGGCGGCAACGTCGTTGCCTCTGACGGGACCAAGATCGGGTCCATCGGACAGATTTACGCCGCTGACGACACCTCGGAACCGACCTGGGTTACCGTCAAGACCGGCCTGTTCGGCACCCATGAGTCCTTCGTCCCGCTGGACACCGCAACCCAGGACGGCAAGGACATCGTGGTCGCGCACACCAAGGACGAGGTCAAGGACGCCCCCGGGTTGCCCCGGACGGCCACCTGGAACCCGAAGAGGAAGACCGCCTCTACACCTACTACGAACGCTCCGGCGGTGCCGCCTCCACCGGCACCACCACCGATCGGGACACCACCAACAGGGAAACGACCGCGCGCGGCGCGGTGGGACATGACACTTCTGGTCCCACGACCGATGACGCGATGACCCGTTCGGAGGAGCAGCTGCACGTCGGCACCGAAAAGCAGGCCACGGGCAGGGCCAGGCTGCGCAAGTACGTCGTCACCGAGAACGTCACCAAGACCATCCCGGTGGAGCGTGAAGAGGTCCGCATTGAACGCGAACCGATCACGGACGCCAACCGCGGTGCCGCCCTGGACGGCCCTGCGATCAGCGAGGAGGAACACGAGATCATCCTCCATGAAGAACGCCCCGTGGTGGAAAAAGAGGCAGTGCCGGTCGAACGCGTCCGGCTCGACAAGGAAACCGTGACCGAGCAGCACACCGTCAACGAAGAGGTCCGCAAGGAAAACATCGAAATCGACGACGACGGCCGCGCCAACCGCTAACCGGTAATCCCGCCCAGGAAACCCCACCCGGGCTCCCTGGCATCGCCTGACCCGGCATCAACCCAGAGGTCCGCCTCCTTCCGGGGGCGGACTTCTCGCCGGCTGAAAGCCCGGCCGGAGGCCACAAAGACAACGATTCCCGTCCACCGGGTCACTCACGGACGGAGAATCGTCCGTGTATTTCCCACTTTCGCAGCGTAGGGAGCAACCCGTGATTGACCAGGACGCACCAGCTGGCGGTGTGCAGGGAGAACTGCACCAGGACCGCTTCGTAGGAACCCAGGACCTCACAAGGTGGGACACCCGGGCCGGACAGCTGCTGGCCTCGGCCGTGCGAAGGGTCAGCAAGGCAGTAGGACCCCACGGCGCCCTGATCCTTACCCTGCTTGTCGGGGCGGTCCTGGCCGCATCCCTTACGGCCATCTTCGCGCAAGTCTACGAGGCCGTCGTGGAAGCCGACGGCGTCGCCGGCCTGGACCACCCCGTCCTGGATTTCGCCAAATCCATCAGGTCCCCGGCAGCGGACACACTCGTCACCGCCTACACAGATATCGGCGGAACGATAGGCATGCCCATCCTCGCCGTCACCGCACTGGCGGTCCTGACCATCCGGCGCCGGTCCTGGACCCCCGGGATCCTGATCGTGATCGCCGGCGCCGGCTCGCTGCTGATGACGATCGCCGGCAAGCAACTCATCGGACGGACCCGCCCGCCGCTCACCGACGCCGTCCCGCCGTACGAACACTCCGCTTCATTCCCCAGCGGCCACTCACTGAACGCGGTCGTGATCGCCGGTATCGTCGCCTACCTGATCATCCTCAGACTTAAGAGCAGGCGTGCCCGCACCCTCGCCATCACCACTGCAGCCCTGTTCGCCCTGACCATCGGGCTGAGCCGGGTCTTCCTCGGCCACCACTGGCTCACCGACGTCCTCGCCGCCTGGACACTAGGGGCCGCCTGGCTGACCATCGTCATCACCGCCCACCGGCTCTACCTCACAGACCGCAAACACCACAGCAGGAGTCAACAGGCCGGGTAAGAAACCTGGCCAGCGTTTCCCGCCGGGCAGCTGGCTAGAACGATTCCCTCAAGCTGGGCGACCTGTCAGTGCGCATAGTTCATCCTGTAATTTTCACCCGTTTTGGACCAATGACGGGGTCAGTGCGGGCCATAGGCGCGAAGCTCTGCGACCTGTTGCCGGCAGCCCTCCGAAAAAAGTGCGAGTCTCGGCAATATATGGCGGCTTTTTGCGGCGTTCAATGTCGTCGTGATGAGCACCTATTGGTGGGGATGAGCGGCGGCCCTTACTTCGTCGATCGCCCAATGGAGGATCTGTAGGTCGAAGCTGTCCGGTTGGGTCAGGCCGTGCAGGTAGCCCTCGAATTCGACTGAACCGGCGCTTCCGCCGTTGGCCCAGTACTTTAGCCAGAGTTCGTCCAGGTAGTTTTTGTCCTGTTGGATGAGGTTTAGCGCTGTGAGTCGCGGATCTTCCATGATGGCCCCTTGAGTGTTGCGGCCGGCCCTTTCGGCGCGGCGTTGGTTCTTTCACCGTTGCCGCCGCTGCTGGAGCTGTTACCCATGGTGCCACACGCATGGACCGCCGACGGCTGTTCTTTTAGCGGCGGCCCACTGGTTTCTCGCCCTCTGCATGCGGGTATTTTCCGTGTAGGAGTCCAGAAGGCGCGGGCGAGCGAAGAAGGGCGGGGACTGTGGAGGAAATCCGGGAGGAGGCTTCGGAGTTGTTGAAGAGTGGTTATGTGAGTTTGCAGGAACTGTGGCTGGTCTTCAACGCTCACGGCGGCACCGTATCGGTGCCCGATCTGTGCGCCTTTGTCCTGGGGCTGACAGCTATGGGGGAAGCTGATATGCAATCTCTCCGCTTAACCCTGAGTAAGCTCCGGACAGAATAGCAACGGCGGATACCCGTTGCTCAAGCCCCTCAGGGCCTTAAATCTTGTCTCTTCTCTTTCCAGCTGTATCGGTGTCCATACGAATCAACCTATGCGGCGGCCGACTGCTCCGCCAGGCATATAAGGAGTCTACGCACCTTATCGCAGCGCAGCTCGAGGCAAAAGGGTTGTCTCGATAAACAACAGCTATTCAAGACACTGCCTCCGCCCTAAGTAGCCCAGTTGGAGTGGCGTCTGGACAGGTGTCTTGATGTTTTGGAAAGTTGTCTCGCCGCGTTTTGTCTTAGATAGATGCCCGAGAGGGTTTTCTGAGGCACGACGCCTCCAAACGATGTCCGATCCGGATCAGCCACTGAGGTCCAGGGTCTGTCTACCCGACATGGCGTCCAGCAGCGACGCGGGTACCGTTTTGGTACCATAGGCGTATGGCTATGAATCTCCGTGTTCCTGAAGACCTCGATCGGCGGCTGGAGAAGTTGGCTGCCGAGGAACACACGTCCAAGTCCGCGCTTCTGTTGCAGGGGGCCGAGTTGGTTCTGCAGCGCCACGCGCGCCGGCGTGAAATCAGTGAGGGCCTCGATTTTGTTATGAGTCATGATGCTGAGTTGCTGAAGCGCCTTGAGGACGCGTGACAGCGTATCTGGACATTGAGGATGCGCTTCAAGTAGTCGATCGGTACGGGTTTCATATCCGTGATGTCGGGTTGTTGGCCTCGGCGTTGGCCAGGCCGGCGACAACTGTCATGGGCGCGGAGGCTTATCCGGAACTCGCGGTGAAGGCGGCAGCCTTGTTGGAGTCGGTCGCCCGGTTCCATCCACTCATTGATGGAAACAAACGGACCGCGTGGACGCTCATGGTGCTCCTGCTCTGGATCAACGGTTACCGGCACAGCTTCGCCACAGATGAAGGCTTCGACCTCGTCGTTGGAGTCGCCGCGGGCACTATCGCCTTGCTGGACTCTGCCGCCGAGATTTCCCGGCATCTGGTGCCCCGGTAGTCCTTCGGTGCCCCCGCAAGGGGTGTGGACAATGTCCACACTTTTCGTTTCGTACTGGGCCAAACAGCCTTCGGACTGCCCCGGATTCCGCATGTTTTCGCAGGATCCCAGTGTTTGCAAGGGCTGGAATGTAGTTCGAGTCCCACCTCGGGCACGGCAGATCCCCTCGTCAGAGGGGTTTTGTGCTTTGACGTGTTGACAAAACTTGGTCTCGTCGCCCTGACGGGTTGGTTCGCCGGGCTGTGGCCTGGCCGCCGAGGGGCCTGTGCAGGTTTGTGGGGTAGCGGGGACGACATGACTTTGCTGGTTTTGGTTCGAAAAAGTCGCAAGAGGCTCTTCTGGACCGGTGGTGGTTGCGGGGCCTGTCCGGCCCAGATTGAGCAGTGCCGGAGCAACCAGCGAGCTCCGAGGGGCAACAGTGGGGCTGGCGCGGGTCGTGCACTAAGTGCGGAGCCGACCCGATCTCCGGTGCGCCGTGTGCTTGTTCCGCCCCACCAACCTAGGCTGCGAGTTGTCGCAAGCCCACGCTAGTTGCAGGCAAAGTAAAACTTCGCATGAGGACCTCTTAGTGACTTCCTGGCGTCAGGTTGGGTGTACGTCAACTGGGGTGATCAACTCACCAGCTGCCGGAGACATCGAAGGTTCCTATTATGTGTTCACACAGCCCCGTGCCTAAAGATTTTCGGACCGTCTCAGCGGGGTATCAGCAGGGCGATTTGTGTCCTGATTTCCTGCACGATCGGATCGACGTCCGATCCGGCATTCACACTTGCTGCCATGGTGACAAACATGATCGCCGAGACGATGCGCGCCTTCGTCGCAGCATCGGCAGCAGCCATTGTGTGGCGGCCCAGTATGGCGGCGATGGCCTCCTCGGTTTGGGCCACGATGGTGAGGGCTTCGTTGTGGTGTGGCTCCGTGGGGTCGCCGAAGACCATTTCCCGGAGGTAGAAGCGTCCGTTATCGATCTGGGTCCGGTTGCACTCCACGATCGGCCGCACGATGGCCATCACCGCGTCCAGGGGATCCTGGATGGCTCCAGCGTCAGCCCGTCCCCGTTGTAGGGCCTCGGCATAATGGGCGTTTTGAACGAGGAGGAGGAGTTCGCCTTTGGATTTGGCGTAAAGGAAGAGGGTTCCGGTACCAATGTCGGCTTTGTCGGCGATCTGCTGGGTGGTGACGTCCTCGACGCCGTGCTCAGCAAACAGCTCTGCGGCTGCGTCTTTGATGCGGCCCAGCTTTTCCTGTTTGTTCCGCTCGCGCCTGCCGAGCGGCGGGGATGTGACGGGCATGATGGCTCCTCGGGCGTAACTGACTGGACTCAGTATTGAGTATATCCTCGATATGTGGAGGGCCGGGCTGCCCGGCAGCCGTCTTTACTGTTCGAAGCGGGGGAGGATCTCGCCTTCCTTTACGTATGTCAGTGCTGCTTCAACTTCGTAGGCGTGGATGGCGGAGACCACTGGCGCCAGGTGAGGTGAGAGGCTGCGGACGGTGGTACTGGTGAAGAATGCGGCGCGTGCTGCCGGGTCGGCGAATCCCAGGATGATTGATGCGTGGAAGCCGCTGGCCTGCCGGGTTGTCATGGGCCACGTCGGGGGTATCCACATTTTTCGCGATCCAAGGCATGAAGGACTGGTTTCGCAGTTCCTTCAGCGTCCGGGTGCCAACCAAGGCGGGCACAAGTCTGTTTCCTACGGTCCGCGTGACTTCCGCGATGCCGTCGATCTTCCAGTCCGCCGGGATGGCGGTCTCCATGCCTGTGGTTGCGGGCCAGATGCCGGGGTTGTGCTCGGTGGGGCGCCCATTAGGGCCTACATTCGCGGGTGTTGTGGTCAGGGGAGAGGAATTCGACGACGGCGGGTGTGAACTTGGCGTGGTACTGGAAGATACCACCGTGGCCCGAGTCGGGGTAGATGATCAGTTGGGATCCCTTGATGCGTTGGTGCAGTTCGTCGGAGAGCTTGGAGGGCACCATGCGGTCGTTGTCGCCGTTGGCGATGAGGGTGGGTTGGGTGAGGGTGGACAGGTCGGACGGGGCCGACCGGCCGTACTTCCGGATTGCGCTCAGCTGCGTCTGGAAGGCGCGGGGGCTGATTGGTTTGTCACGATGATTCGTTCTTTCCTGAAGCCGTTGGACAAACGCCTTTGCGGCGGTCTTGCCGGCGGTGTTGCGGTTGAAGAAGAGGAATTCCTTGGGGTCGGACCGGGTCAGTGCCGCCCGCAGTATGTCCCAGTAGGTGGTGCCCACGACCTTGTCGATGTCCTTACCGCCCCGCGGACCGGTTCCGGTCAGCACGAGCTTGCGGACAAGATCGGGATGTTTGGTGACCAGGTCCTGGGCGACCATGCCGCCCAGTGAGAAGGAGAAGACATCAATCGTGTTGAATCCGAGGGCCTGGATGAAGGTGTAAGCGTCGTCGGCCATTTCTTCGATGCTGCCAGGGACGTGTCCGCTGGAAGCGCCGACGCCGGGCTGGTCGAAGGTGATGACGTGGCGGTTCCTGGCGATGGGATCGATGATGCGGGGGTCCCAGTTATCAAGGGTGCCTGCCAGATGAACGAAGAACACGACGGGAATGCCGCCTTTTGGCCCAAGCTCGCGGTAGGCGTAACTGACGCCTCCTGCGGTGATGGTCCTGGCGGGTGCCTGGGCGTATGAGGTGACAACGGGCTCGTTCGGGGGACTGGTGTCTTCCATGGCGGTGTTTCTCCTGGATCTTGGTTTGAGTGGCTGGCGCTGGGTCACGTGGTGAGGGTGAGTACTGCTTTGCCCCGGAAGCCTCCCGCCGCCAGGGATTCCAGTGCCTCCGGCGCCTGGTCGAAGGGGGAAACTTTCCCGACGACGGGGCGCAATACTCCAGAGTCCACCAGTTTGCTGATCTGCCGCAGCTGGTTTCCGTTGGCGCGCATGAAGAGGAATTCATAGCTGACGCCGAGCTTCCTGGCTTGCCTCCGAATCTTGCTGCTGAGGCCGGTGATCGCCAGGCGCAGCAGGGGTTGAGGCCGGCTTCGTGGGCGAAGGCCGGATCGGGCGGTCCTGCAATTCCGATCGCCTTTCCGCCGGGCTTGAGGATGCGCAGTGATTTCTGCAGGTTCTGCCCTCCGAGGCTGTCGAGCACCAGATCGTAGCCACTCAGAAGCTGCTCGAAATCCTCGGTGCGGTAGTCGATAACGATGTCAGCACCGAGGTCCCGTACGAAACCGGCGTTGGAGCTGCTGGCTGTGGTTGCAACGGTCGCGCCGAGATGTTTGGCGAGCTGGATGGCGATGGAACCGACTCCGCCTGCGCCGGCGTGAATGAGGACTTTCTGTCCTGGCTGGACATGGCCGCGCTCCACGAGTGCCTGCCATGCCGTGAGGGCTACCAGGGGGAGCGAGCCTGCCTCCGCCATGCTGGCGGACACGGGCTTGAGTGCAAGGTCTTCCTCCGCGACGGCAATGCGTTCGGCGAACGTCCCGATGCGATCCTGGTGTGGACGGGCGTAGACCTCGTCGCCGGGCTTGAATCCCGTGACCTTTGACCCGACTCGCAGCACGGTCCCCGCGACGTCGTTGCCAAGGATCAGCTTGAGTTTGTAGGGAAGGATCTGCTTGAACTCCCCAAGGCGGATCTTCTCGTCGAGTTGGTTCAGGCCGGCCGCCTGCACCTGGACCAGCACGTCCCGTTCGCCGACGACAGGCTCAGCTACCTCGGCTTCGTGGAGGGGTTCCTTGTACTTGGTAATGACGAATGCCCGCATGCCGCGATGCTCCTTCTTTAGATGACTATAATCAATTATGAGTACGCTCAGTTAAAAGTCAAACATTCAAAGATCCGCCGTGGTGATGGTGCCCATCACCACGGCGGATCAATTACTAAGACTTCCCGGACGCAAGTTGGGGATAAAGCGCCTCGATGGGGGCGCTGAGGCCGGCCTTGAGTTGCACGGACGTCTCGTCGGCGAGGACCTCGTACTCACCGGCTTCGACGGCATCCAATACCGCGGTGACCAAATCGGCCGGGTCCATCTTGGGGTCGGTGGAGTGCGCGGCCATGGCCGTATCGACGTAGCCCACGTGGACTCCGACCACGTGCACCCCTTCCGGTGCGAGTTCCAGGCGCAACGAGTTGGTGGCAGACCAGAGGGCGGCCTTGGTGGCGCTGTAGATGCCGCCGACGGCGTACCAGCTCATGGCGGAGTGGATGTCGATGATCGCGGATTTCCCCTTCGCTGCCAGGATCGGCGCGAACGCGCGGGCGAGGAAGAGCGGCCCGAGGAAGTTCGTCTCCACATTGGTCCGGATCTCGGCGTCGGTGTGGGTCAGGATGCCGGGGGTTGCAACGGACGCTCCAGCGTTGTTGATCAATACTGTGACGTCGCCCGCAGCCTCGACGGCGGCCCGTATGGAGGCCGGGTCAGTGATGTCAAGGGTCAGTGGGACGATGCGTCCGTCCTCCCAGGTGCGGGGGTGCGGGCGGTGGCGTAAACCTTGCTGGCGCCGCGTGCGAGGGCTGCGTGGACGAAGTGGGTTCCGATGCCGCCGTTCGCACCGGTGACGAGGACGACTGCTTCATTAAGCGAGTTCATTTCGTGACTTTCTTGTGTTGATGTTCATCCGTGCCGGTTGGCGTGAATGGTGTGGGGTTAGGCGTTGGCAAGGGCCGGATAGTCGGTGTACCCGGCTGCACCGCCGCCGTAAAGGGTGCTGGGATCGACCGGATTCAACGGAGCGTTTGAGCGCAGGCGCTCAACGATGTCGGGATTGGCCAGTGCGAAACGGCCCAATGGGGCCACGTCCGCAAGGCCGGCCGCAACGTCGTCGGCTATCTGCTCTCGGTTGCGTCCGTAGCGGACGACGAGCACCGCCGTCGGCCATATGTTCCTGAGGGAGCGGAGCAGTTCGTCGTCGCCTACATGGTGAAGGTGCAGGTATGCCAGGTTCAGGGTCGCGAGCTCGGCTACCAGGTGCCGGTACTGGGCGCGCACCCTCTCGGTGTCGCCCTCGTTGATTCCACCCAGTGGCATGGCGGGGGAGAGGCGGATACCTATCCTGTCTGCGCCGATTTCATCGGCCAGGGCCTGGGCGAGTTCGATCACGAACCTCGACCGGTTTTCTATTGATCCGCCGTACGCGTCGGTGCGGTGGTTTGCGTTGGGGGAGAGGAACTGGTGGAGGAGATAACCGTTCGCTCCATGGATTTCAACTCCGTCGGCGCCGGCGGCGATGGCCGATGCTGCCGCGTGGCGGAAGTCAGCCACGGTGGCATGGATTTCTTCAACGCTCAACGACCTGGGTGTCGGCGTTTTCTGGGGTCCGGTCGGCGTGAGAATATCCTGGCCTGCGGAGATCGCCGAGGGCGCCACGGGCTGACGGTGGTGAGGAGTGTTGTCCGGGTGGGACATGCGGCCCGCATGCATGAGTTGGATGAACACCGCCCCGCCGCGGGCGTGAACTGCTTCGGTGACGCCTCGCCAGCCCTCGACATGCTCGGGTGTGTAGATCCCCGGTGTGTTGGCATAGCCCTGTCCGTCTGCCGACGGCTGCGTGCCCTCGGTAATGATCAATCCCAAGGAGGCGCGCTGCCCGTAGTACTCGGCCGCTAAGTCACCCGGCGCGCCATCAGGGCTGGAGCGGTTTCTGGTCATGGGTGCCAGCGCCAGCCGATGGGAGAGGTCAAGGCGGCCAAGGGTAAGTGGTTGCCACAGGGCGGAAAAGGTCACGGGGTAGTCCTTTGCGTTCGATGTATCAGAGCATCACCGCCGTCCAGCCACAGTTCGGGCGACGTGGACGCTAAGACCTGCCAATGCGTCCGCACGTTGGTGACTACACTCATAACTGAGTGCGCTCAGGATATATTCCCATGAGAATCAGAAGGGCAAAAAACGAAGGAAGCTGAAGGAAAGCTACCTGGGCTCCAGGGTCAGCAGCCGCATGATCTGCGAACAATGAGTTCGGTGGCGAGTAGCTCGATCCCGCCGGCGGGTTCTTCCGTTGACAATGCGGCCGCAAGCACCCGCTCGGCAATCCGGTCGATGGGCTGGCGCACAGTGGTCAGCTGCGGCCAGCTGAATTCCGATTCGGATGTCCCATCGAACGAAACGACGGCAATATCGTCCGGTATGGACAGGTTGGCCTCGTGAATGGCCCGCAGTGCGCCCACGGCAAGAAGGTCGGAGCTTGCAAAGATCGCTGTGGGCGGTTTCGGCAGTGCCAGCAGGCGGCGGGTTGCTTCATATCCGCCCTGGCGGGTGAAGTCGGTGAGTTCGGCCGGCCCCTCCGGCAGGCCTGCCTCGGCAAGGGCCTTCTTCCAGCCATTCTGCCGCGGGTCCGGGCGCGCAGGATCAATATCCCTGCCCACCAATATGCCGATGTCTTGATGCCCGTGACCGATCAGGTGCTTGACGCCGATGGTGGCTCCCTGCTCAAAGTCGGTACTGATGATTGGTATGCCATGGACGATGCTGGACTGGTCGATAAGCACGCGGCGAATACCCTGGACCTGCATTGCCGCGACCTCGCTCGGTGGCAGGACTGTTGCGAGGATGATCGCGTCAACCTGGCGGGATACGAGATTGACCGTATTCTGTCGCTCGGTCTCGGCGTCGGTCCGGGAGTTTGCCGTGAGGAGGGCGTAGCCGCGGGCCGCCGCCGCCTGTGCGATGGTATCCGTCAGTTCGGCGAAGTACGGGTTGGTGCTGTCCGGGACAATGATCCCCAACAGGCGGGCGGAGCCCATGGTCAGGGCGCGGGCGGTTGCGTTGGGCTGGTACTGAAGTGCCCTGATGGCTTCCCGGACGCGTTCGGCTGTGGCTGCCGCAACCGGCTTGGGTCCGCCATTGATCACATAACTGACGACGGCGGTGCTGACGCCCGCATATCGGGCAACGTCAGTCCGTGTGACTTTTCCGGAACCTATCTGCATGCTTGCCATCAAGAACACCTTTCACCTCATTGTTTGATTGAGTCTACCCGGGTGGACTCAGTAGCAAAGGACCAAATCCACCTTATTTGAGGGAAAAAACTATCTCTTGCGGACACTAGTCTACCCGCGTAGACTGCATTTGCAGCAGTGAGAAGTGACCCTCCTCATGCCCCGCCTGACGATATCCAGGCATCGAAACGCTTCCATAAGTTCCATATTTCCCAGAGGAATCAATGATGATGACCATTTCAAAATCCCGTCGCGGGGTACGGACCATTGCAGCCACGGCTGCAGTTTCCGTGGCGGCACTGACATTGGCCGGCTGCGGTGGACCGGATGCCGGCAACGCCGGCCCATCCGTCCAAGCCGGGTCCGGTGAGGGCACGATCAACGTCTGGGCCGTAGATGGCCAGGCGGCCGAGAATGACGCGTTGAAGAAGATCATCGCCAACTTCGAAACGTCCCAGAACAAGATCAAGGTAAATCTCAAGCTGTTCCCCTCGGACCAGTACACCAAAGCAGTCAACTCGGCGGCCCCGGGCGACCTGCCGGATGTACTCGACTTCGACGGGCCCACATTGGCCAGTTTCGTGTACAACGGCAAGATGGCACCCTTGACGGGCTCCGTCTCCCAAGAGTCACTCTCCAATCAGACGGACTCCATCAAGGCGCAGAACACTGTTGACGGTGCTGTGTACGGCGTTGGCATGATGAATGCAGGCCTCGCCCTGTGGGGCAACAAGAAACTCCTTGATGCTGCGGGCGTCGCGTACCCGACCACGCCCGAGAAGGCTTGGACAGCTGAGGAGTTCACCGGGGTCCTGGATAAGCTCGCTGCCGTCGTCCCAGGGGGAAAGCCGCTGGACCTGTCTGAACAGTATGGCTTCGCTGGGGAGTGGGGAACGTGCTGTTCTGCCGGGCCGGTCATCTGGTCAGGTGGTGGCACGATGCTCAAGGACAACAAGGCAGCCGGTGCGTTGGATTCCGATGCCAACGTCAAGTCACTGACGACGTTCGCATCGTGGAAAAAATACACGGATCCGAATGCTGACGGCCTGGCGTTCCCGAACGGCCGGGTTGCGCTGAGTTGGGTGGGCCACTGGACGTATCCCACCTACAAAACCCTGGGCAGCGATCTGGTGTCAATTCCGTTGCCTAATTTCGGGAAAGGAACCAAGACTGCGTCGGGTACTTTCGCGTGGGGCATGGGCGCCTCCACCAAGAACGGCGCCGCGTCCGGGAAGTTCCTGGACTTCCTGATGTCCGACGAAAGCGTCCGCATCTACACCGACGCCAACGGAGCTCCCCCGGCGACCAAAACGGCTTTGGCAGCTTCGAGCCTCTACGGTCCCGGCAAGAAACTGGAATTGCTTGGCAACCAGTTGGGCAAGGCCTGCGGTCCCGAAGACCAGATCACCGAGACGTGTGTCAGCGTCACCCGGCCGGTGACCGCCGGCTACCCCATCGTGACGGACCAGGTCGGTAAAGCAGAAGCCGCCATCTACTCAGGCAAGGACGCCAAGGAAGCCTTGAGCGCCGCGGCCCGCGCCATCGACCAGAACTTCGCCGACAACGACGGTTACAAGAAATAGACCTCCGCAGCAGTCCGGCCGCCCCACTTCAGGGTGGCCGGACCCGCCGGACTCGCTCCCAGCGAAAGCCTCCATCATGACCACTGAAACCCGAAATATCCCGGCCCCCGCAGCGGCGCCGGCCAAGCGAAAGTCATCCGGCAGTCTTACCGGCCACCGGTTCGCGGGTCCACTGTTCGCCAGCCCGGCCCTGATCGGCCTTGCCATCTTCCTCGTGGCGCCGTTTGTGCTCGCGATCGTCCTGTCCTTCTACCGGGTGCAGCTCAACAGCCCGCGGCCCGCACGGTTCGTAGGATTTGAACAGTACACACGCCTGTTTAGCGATCCTGACCTGTCCGCAGCCTTCGGCCATGCACTGCTGAACAACTTCACCTTCGCCGTCATTGTTGTTCCGGTGCAGACGGTTCTGGCCTTGGCCCTGGCCGTCCTGGTCAACCGCAAGCTGCGCGGCATGGTGGTCTTCAGGACCTTCATCTTCATGCCATTGGTCTTCCCGCTGGCACTGACCGCCGTGATCTGGCGGCTGATCTACTCCCGCGGCGACGAGGGGCTCCTGAACTCCATCCTGGGGCTGATCAGTGGCGGCGCTTTGTCCAGCCACGACTGGCTCGGCAGCCCCTCCACAGCGCTCGCTTCCATCATTGTCATGTCGATCTGGCAGAGCGTAAGTTTCCAAATGATCATTGTCCTGGCGGCCCTGCAGAGCGTTCCTGCCGAACTCTACGAAGCCGCATCGCTGGACAGGGCAAGCAAGTGGCAGCAGTTCCTTAACGTCACTGTTCCCGGCATACGCAACACCCTGATCTTCGTTGCACTCATCACCACCATCTTTTCGTTCAGGCTGTTCGACCAGGTCTACCTGCTGAGCCGTTCCGGCAGCGTTGACCGTGCTTCCACCGAGACCGTCATGACGCAAATCATCAACACAGGATTCGATAACAACAACGTGGGCCAAGCCGCTGCCATGACTGTCATTTTCATGCTGATCATCACCGTGATCGCAATCATCCAACGCGCCGCCGTGCGCCAGCGGGGAGGGGTCTGATGACGATGTCCAAGACTATGGAGCGGACCCGGCGATCCAGCAGCGTGAAACGTACCCGCCGCTGGCAAACAGCACTCCATTACCTGATCCTGACGGTTGTCGCGCTGTTCTTCTTCCTGCCCGTCTACTACCTGATTGTTGGCAGCTTCCGGCCATCCTCAGAGGTTCTGAGCGGCCTGAGCGGCTTCGTGCCAACCAACTTGTCCTTCGCCAACTACGCCGGCGTTTTCGACCACCTCAGTTCAGATGCCACCGGCCACTTCGTCCAGTTCGCGCTTGTTTCGATCGTCGTCACCACGGCCGTGGTTGCCGGCAGCCTGATCGTGAATTCCATGGCGGCCTACTCGTTCGCGAGGATGAAATGGCGCGGCAAGAAGGTGCTGTTCCTGCTGGTGATCATCCTGACCATCATCCCGTTCGAAGCCGTCGCTCTTCCCTTGTACTACATGTTTTCGGGACAGCGGGACACTGTCATCATCCAGGCGATTCCGTTCATAGCCAACGCGTTCTCGATTTTCTCTTCTACACGTTCTTCCTGGACGTCCCAGGCGAGATCGAAGAGGCCGCGAGGCTGGACGGAGCCGGGCCTCTCAGGACGTTCTTCCAAGTCATCGTCCCGATCACCAAGCCGGCATTCGCCACAGTGGCCATCCTGACGTTTCTCGCCCAGTGGGGCTCGTACCTGTGGCCAGTCCTGATGGTCTCAGACCCGACCGTCCGGCCACTGCCGTTGGCGATAAGCATCTTCCAAAACCAGCAGCCTCCCGAATGGGGCCAGGTACTGGCGTTCGGCACGATGTTTATCGTCCCGGTGCTGGCAGTCTTCCTGATCTTCCAGCGATGGTTCGTCGCCAGTATCAGCAGCTCCGCCATCAAGGGCTGACGCACCGCGTCGACTTCACCGGCCCACCTCAACGAACAGAATGGATGCATTACCTTGGCCTTCAGCCTCAAAGACTCATGGGTGTGGGACTTCTGGATCGCCGACGACGGCGCCACGTTCCACATGTACTACCTCCACGCCCCCAAGAGCCTGGGAGACCCGGCACTGCGGCACCGCAATGCCCGGATCGGCCACGCGACCTCAAAGGACCTGGTCACGTGGGAACCCCAAGGCGTGGTCCTGCAGCCAGATGATCCGGAGGCGTTCGACGCAACGTCCACCTGGACGGGCAGCGTGGTCCAGGGCCCGGACGGGATGTGGCGGATGTTCTACACCGGCGCCCGCTTCTACGACACCCACAACATCGAGGCCATCGGTGTTGCAACGTCCCCGGACCTCTACACCTGGACCAAGCAACCCGCCGTCGTGATTGAAGCGGACGGCCGCTGGTACGAACGATACGGGGACAGCAGCTGGCCGGAAGAGGCATGGCGGGACCCCTGGGTCTTCGCCGACCCGGACGGCGACGGCTGGCACATGCTGATCACCGCCCGCGCGAATGAAGGTGAGGATGACAACCGAGGCGTCATCGGACACGCAGTCTCACCCGATCTCTCCTCCTGGGAAGTCAGGCCACCCCTCAGCCGGCCCGGCGCCGGCTTCGGGCACCTCGAGGTTCCCCAGACCCTGGTGCTTGACGGCAGGAACCTCCTCGTGTTCTCGTGCGGCGTGGAGACACTTTCCGCCGGGAAGGCTGAGGGGTTCGACGGCGGCGGCATCTGGAGCCTCGAAACCCGCCAGCCCAGTGGTCCCTTCGATATCGCTTCCGCCGCTGTCGTCACTACCGCGCCGCTCTACAGCGGAAAGCTGGTCCAGGACCGGTCCGGACAATGGTTCATGATGGCCTGCCATGACGCCAACAGCGACGGCACGTTCGACGGCATCGTGTCCGACCCCTTGCCGGTGCACTGGGATCCCGAACGGGGAGCCCTGGCCATCGTCCCGTCGCCCACGAACCCATGAGGACTTCCATGCCCGCCCGCCACCCTGGAGCGATCCTGCATCTGACAGCGGGTGGAGTGTCCGTGGTCCTGGACGCCAGGGACGGCCAATTGCCCGCTATCGTGCACTGGGGCGAACAACTGCCGGTGCTGACTGCCGAAGAGGCCCGGACACTGGTGGGCGCCAGTACGCCCGTCGCAGGGTCGAGTACCATCGACGTCCCGCCCCGGCCCGGCCTCCTGCCCGGACAGGACTCAGGCTGGATGGGGCGCCCAGGACTACGCGGGTCCTTCGACGGTGTGGGCTGGTCACCGAAATTCAAGGTACACACAGTGACCCTCGATGGCGCACCAGTGACCGGGTTCGCACCCGCCGGAGCAGGTCGCGTGCTGGTCGGCGCAATCGACGACGCGCAACGGTTGCGCCTTGACCTGACATTGGACCTGCTTCCCGGCGGCCTGATGCGCAGCCGGGCGAAACTGACCAATTTGCACGAGAAAACGTATGCGGTCGACGAGGTCTCCGTGGCCTTCCCTATTCCCGCTGAGGCAACGGAACTGCTCGATTTCGCGGGCAGCCACAACTTTGAACGGGTTTCACAGCGCGGAACCCTGCGCACAGGGACGCACCTGCGTGAGAACCGAAAGGGCCGGACCGGGTCTGACAGCGCCTTCATCCTGCACGCCGGAACTCCCGGATTCGGCTTCGGCCACGGCGAGGTCTGGGCGGTGCACACGGCCTGGAGCGGAAACCACCTGCATTATGCGGAGCGCTTTTTTGGCGACCAGCTGCTCGGTGGCGGGGAACTGCTTCTTCCGGGCGAGGTCCGGCTGGGCCCTGGAGATACCTATCAGTGCCCCTGGGTTTACGCCTCCTACGGGACCGGCCTTGACGCCGTCGCCAAGCGTTTCCATGCCCATGTGCGGAGCCGCACTTCTCCGGTCTCCGCCGATCGCCCCGTGACCCTGAACGTGTGGGAGGCAGTCTACTTCGACCATGAAGAAGAAAACTCCTCGACCTGGCGGAACATGCAGCTGCCGCCGGCGTTGAGCGCTTCGTGCTCGACGACGGCTGGTTCGGTTCGAGGCGCGACGACACCTCGGGGTTGGGGGACTGGGTCGTCTCCCCGGACGTGTGGCCGGCCGGGCTCCACCCGCTGGTGGACCGCGTCCACGCACGTGGAATGCAGTTCGGACTATGGTTCGAACCCGAGATGGTCAACCCGGACAGTGATGTGGCCCGCGACCACCCGGAGTGGATCATGGCGGCCCGCTCCGACTGGCCCATGGAATCACGCAACCAGCAGGTCCTCAACCTCGGAATCCCAGAGGCGTACGAGCACGTCAAGAAGCAGATCCTCGCGCTCCTCGCCGAATACAAGCTGGACTACATCAAATGGGACCACAACCGGGACCTCATTGAGGCTGGAAACCAGCTGGAGGGTGGCCGTCCGGGTGTTCACCGGCAGACCTTGGCGTTCTATGCGCTGCTGGAGGAGATCCGTTCGGAACACCCCGACCTGGAGATTGAATCATGCTCCTCGGGAGGAGCGCGCATAGACCTCGGCGTACTCGAGCACACTGACAGGGTCTGGGTGTCTGACAACATCGATCCCCACGACCGGCAGACAATGCTCCGCTGGACCACGCAGCTGTTGCCGCCCGAATACCTGGGATCACACATTGCATCAGGCCGTTCCCACACCACCGGCCGCCAACACGACCTTGCGTTCCGCGCCGGCACCGCCGTCTTCGGGCACCTCGGTGTTGAGTGGGACCTTACCATCGCCACCGACGAGGAACTCGACCACCTGCGCCGGTGGATCTCCTTCTACAAACACGAACGTGCACTGCTGCTCACCGGCGACGTGATCCGCATGGACGGCCCCGATTCCCAGGTGTTTATTCATGGAGTCGTCAGTCCGGATCGCTCGGAAGCGATGTTCGCGCAAGCCGCCTTGGACAGCCTCTACCCGGACCCGGCCGGGCGCCTCCGCTTCCGCGGACTCGACCCGACAGTGAGGTATAAGGTGGCGCCGGTCTTTACCGGACCCACCCCATCCGGACTGGTGCCGCCGGAATGGTGGGGCCAACCAACGTCCGCCGGAGTGCCCATTGCGCGGACGTCCCTGCGGGCGACCGTCCAGGACGACGTGACTTTTCCGGGCGCTGTGTTCGCAGGCAGTTCACTGGAAAAGGTGGGCGTCGCCTCACCAAGAATCCACCCCGATCAGGTGGTCCTGTACAGGCTTTCCACAGTCGACTAAGCCAGCCTTGGCGCAGACGGAACTTTGGCGGCGGCACTCTCCTCAGCGCCGTCGTCGAAGCGCGCCCCGCGTGCCGAACAGCGGCGGGTAGTCTAGGACGCCTGTGATGGAGCTAAACGACGAGCTCCGCGTGCCTTTAACGTCTAAACGGAGCTTGATTCTCGTCGCTCTGAGGGTTCTGTCGCGGGCTGTGGCCGGGCCGCCGCGGTGCTCGCCGTGCCGTCCCGAGATGATGCACCCCACTGCGTGGGCGTGTTTCTTTCCTACAGCACCGCTACTTGCTGGCGCCGGCGGTGAGGCCTTCTCGCAGGGTTCGTTGGCCGAAGATGAAGACGACCAGAGCCGGCAGCATGGACAGGATCACGCCGGCGAGGACCACCGAGATGCTGCCGGTGCCGAGGTTGCCCTGGAGCGTGACCAGGCCGAGGGGAAGGGTGAAATTCTGTTCGCTGATGGTGAGGATCAGTGGCCGGAAGAACTCGTTCCAATGGAAGTTGAAGGCGAGGATCCCGACGATCGCCATGCCGGGGACCGCCAGGGGGACGTAGACCAAACGGAAGATCCGCCACGGCCCGGCACCGTCCAGGGCTGCTGCTTCGGCGAAGTCGTTCGGCAGGCCAAGGAAGTACTGGCGCATCAGGAAGGTGCCGAATGCTGTGGGAATGGCCGGAAGGATCAGGGCCAGCAGGGTGTCGGACAGGCCCATTCCACGGATCAGCATGAACACCGGGACGATGGTGACCTGCACCGGGACCATCATGGTGGCCAGCACCAGCGAGAAGATGGCGTTCTTACCGCGGAAGTCCAGGCGGGCGAAGGCGTAGCCGGCCAGGGTGGCCGACGCCATCTGGCCAAGTGCGATCAGGCCGGTCACCAGGGCGCTGTTCAGGACCAGGAGGCCGACGTTGATCTGCTTGAACACATCCTGGTAGGCGGTGACGTCAGGGTTGATGGGCAGGATGGAGGGCGGCAGGTTGAACGATTCCGACGGCGTTCGCAGCGACGTGGACAAGGTCCACAGGACAGGGCCGAGGGTCAGCGCCGCTGCCACGGCCAAGGCGGCGTATCTGCCGACAGTGCTGGCTGAGGGCAAGCGGCGGGGCGTACGGGTCGCGGGCGGTTCGGCGGTGGAACCGGAAGGCAAGCCGGTCCCGGTGTGCAGGGTCTGGCTGGACATGGGGGACCTCACTGGTAGAAGACGAAGCGGCGGCTAAGGCGGAATTGCAGGGCGGTGACGGCAAGGATCAGCACGGTGAGTACCAGGCCGATGGCGGAGGCTTTGCCGAACTCCAGTTGCTGGAAGGCGGATTCGAAGATGACCATGACGGCGGTCCGGGTGGAGTCGCCGGGGCCGCCGTTGGTCAGGACATAGGGCTGGTCGAAGACCTGCAGGGCGCTGATGATGGCCATGACGGACGCCACGAGCACCGTCGGGCTGATCAGCGGAAGGGTCACGTTGCTGAACTGTTTCCAGCCCGTGGCACCATCCAGGTTCGCTGCTTCATGCAGTTCTTTCGGGATATTGGTGAGGGCGCCAAGGAAGAGCAGGAAAGAGAACCCGAAGTTCTGCCACAAGTAGACCAGGACGACGACGGCGGCGGACGCCGCGGGGCTTGTCAGCCACGGCACAGCGGGGATCCCGACGAGTGACAGGAGCCAATTCACCACGCCGAATTGTTCGTTGAACATGTACCGCATGAAGATGGACACCGACGCGGCGGACAGGACCAGGGGAAAGAAGAAGGTGGAACGGAGGAATACCCTCAGCCAGGACGGCATCCTGGCCTGAAGCATGGAGGCCAGGCCAAGGGCGATGCCCAGTTGAAGGACTACCGCCACAATCACAAACCCGATGGTGTTCAGGAAGGACACGCGGACGGTGGGGTCCTGTGCCAGTGAGGCGAAATTGGCGAAACCGACGAACTGTGGTGCCGAAATGATGTCCCAGCGGAAGAAAGCCAGGACCAGCGAAGCAATGATCGGCAGGAAGGTGAAAAGGGCCATCCCGATCACCGTAGGAGCAAGGAAAATCCTTGCAAGCCGCCGCTCGACAAAGGACCGGCGCACGGCCGGTGGCTTCATGGTTGGCCGCGGGACGGTGGACGTGGTGGTCATGAATTCCTCCTCAGGGCCAGTTCGAGGTCACGTTGAAGGTTGCCCATCGCTGTCCGTACATCGGCGGAGCTGCCGCTGACCGCGGTGGAGACGTTCTTCATCAGGGCAGTTTCGACGGCCGCCTGCTGCGGTGGGGCGGGGATCGGACCGGAGGTGGGGAACCTGTCCAGGGTGTCGTAGAAGACTTTCCAGTGCCGCGGCCCGGTGGCGGCGTAGAAGGACTCGTTGACCATCGAACGGCGTGTGGGGGTGGTGTTCGGTTTGGGAATGGCCAGTTGCATCGCTTCGCGGCTGGAGCAGAACTTCACCCATTCCCAGGCCGCGTCCTTGTCTTTCGCAGTGCGCATGATCGCGTAGCCGGCAGCGCCGAACTGGTGCCGCTGGGTCCGCCAGCGCGGGAAGAACTGCACGTCGAACTGATCGGCGGTCATCCCGGCCTCGTGCAGGCCCTGCGCCCAATAGCCACCGGCCGGCGTCGTGCCGATGCGGTTGTTGCCGAACAGGCCCACCAGGGCGTTGCCGCCCCCGGATTCGGGCCGCACGCCAAGCCCTTCGGCTACCAGTTCACGCAGATAGTCGAAGGTCTCGACCACCCGCCCGTCCTCGGCGTTGGGGGCCAGCCACTGGTACCCGCCGCCGCGGGTCCCACGGGCAGGATCGCTCGGGTAGAAGCGGTCCCAAAGCCAGTCCCCGCCGGGAGCCTTTGTTTCGGACAGGAAGCTGGTGTCATTGGCGTAAAGCCACGGGACAACCCCGCCGAAAAGCCGGTTGGTCCAGTAGTACGGGGTGAAGTCAGCCGGCCGGGCCTTGCGCAGGGCTCGCAGTGTGGCGCTGAAGTCGTCCTTGGTCCAGTCGTCCCTCGGCCGGTCAAGGCCGGCCTGCGCGAAGGTGGTGGTATTCAGGTACATGTTCGCCGCGTTCCAGTCCAGGGGAAGCTGGTACAGGCTTCCCTGGTACATGAAGGCTTCCAGCAGGCTCGGATGAACGTCGTTAAAGTAGTCGCTCATCGCCGCGGCGTCCCGGCGGACATATCCATCCAGAGGCTCGGCCAGCTTGTCGGCGAACAACTGGGCGCCTTCGGTGGCGACATAGACCACATCCGGGGGCGTGCCCGCGGCCACCATGGTCAGGATCTTGGAAAAGAAGTCCTTCCAGTCCGCACCCTGAATCGCCTGCAGCCGCACTGGGATGTCGGGATGGGCGGCGGTGAAAGCCTGGATCAGGCCCTGGCGTCCCGCCGCATCCGCTGCCGTTCCCAGAATGGCGATGTTCAGGGCCTTGCTGCTGCGGCCCGGAATGTCAGCGCCGGTAAGTCGGGGCCAGGCCCCCACAGGGGCCCCCACCACGGCGAGCCCGCCCAGGCCCAGCATGGAACGCCGGGTGAGTTGCGCAAACCTGCTGCTGGACGGCAGCGAATGCGCAGGGGCTTGGTGCCCCGGTGTCTTTTCAGACGTCATTGTTGGCTCCTCCTAACAGGGTAAACGGCGTCCTTTACTTTTGTTGCCCGCAGGGTCGTTTTGTTTATGCCTGGTCGCATGCGAAAGCCCGTGGTGTGGAGGCGTGTGCTTCGACAGCAGCTGTGAGTTCGTTAAGGGTGGGTGGGTTAGCCCCGGCGCGCTGCACGGTGATGGCCGCTGCTGCGGCTGCGGTGCGTCCCAGCTGCTCCATGACGGCGGGGGCAAAGCCCTCGGTGCCGCGGGTGAGCAGGCCCAGGATCAGTGCGGCCATGTAGGAGTCGCCGGCGCCGATGGCGTCCGCCACCGTCGCTTTGACGGCGGGAATGGTGATGCTCGCGGACGGCGAGGTGAATTGGGAGCCGGCAGCACCTTTGGTTATCACCGCCAGCCCGGCGCCGAGGCGGAGGATGTGCTCAGCGGTTTCTTCCAGTGTTTTCGCGGGGTAGAGCCACTGGGCGTCCTCGTCGCTGAGTTTAACGACGTCGGTCAGTGCGCCGATTGCTTCGAAGGTTGCCTTCGCTTCGGCGTGGCTGCCAAGCAGGGATGGCCTGATGTTCGGGTCGTAGGTGATGGTGCAATGCTTGTGGGCTTGTTCGAGCAGGGTTTTGACGGCACCGGCGCCGGGGTTGAGGAAGGTGGCGATGGAACCGGTGTGCAGGATTTGGGGGAAACAGGCAGGCGTTGCTCTTGGCAGCTGCCAGCGGATGTCGAAGTCGTATGCGGCGGATCCGTCCGGTCCGAGGGTTGCGGTCGCTGTTGCGGTGCGGGTGAGGGATTTTGATCCTGGCAGAAGTGTCGCCCCTGCCCGGTGGAGGTGGTTCTCTATAGTTCTTCCCCGCTCATCGGGTGCAATGGCCGTGAGCAAGCCCGTGGTGACCCCCAGGAGACCGAGGCCATAGGCGACATTGGCAGGCGATCCGCCAGGATGCTCAACCTGGCTGTTCGGGGTGGTGACCACATCGATCAACGCTTCACCGACAACGACGGCGTCAAAAGGCTTTTGGGAGTCTGGGCAGGCTGCTTTGAGGTAATCCATGTTTGTCTCTCGGACAGTGTTGATGGGGGAGCGGCTAGGTCGTCGCGTTGATCTCGTTGATCGTCAGGTCACTGAAGGTGGCCGTTCCATCGTTGGCGTAGAGCCGGATGTTGTTGTCACCTTCCAGGGGAAAAACGCGGTGTGAGTGCACCACCCGTCCGTCTCCGACGAACATTTCGACGCTGGTCCGGTCCACCAGGAGGCGGAGTGTGAGGCGCCCTGCCGAGGGATCGATAGGTGTCTGGCTTTCCCCGCCAGTGGGGTTGATGGTGGGTCGCCTGTTGACGTAGGCGAACGGGCCGCGGAGGAATGCACCGGCCGCGACGTGCCGGCCCCCACCGGATGCACGGCAGAGCTCAAGGCCGATGTTGGACGGAGGGGCCGCCGGGTCCCATACGAGCTCACAGGTCAGGTCATAGGCCAGTGAACTGATATCGAGGTCTTGGGTTCCCGTGACCTTGACGTCCCCGAGGTGGTGGGTGCGTTTGATGTGGTTGGCCAGGCCGGTGGTGGGGGTTGAGGCGAGGTGGTAGCTTCCGCCTGCCTTCTTGAGCCGGATGTCGCGCACGATCATGTCATCACCGTTGTACGCGTCGGTCGCCAGGGTGGGAGTGTTGTGGGGGTAGTCCCAGAAGTTCGCCCAGCCAAGCGCCCTGCGCAGGGTGGCATCCTCCGCGCCGGAGGAGTCGTGATGGGGGTAGGTCACTGCACCGTAGAAGTCATAGCCGTAGTCCAGCCATTCCGGCTCGGCATGGTCGGGAGTAAACGTGATTCCGTTGAAGGCTCCTGTCCAGTAGGCGTATGTTGCCGGCAGTCCACGGCCCTTGCCGTTGGCGCTGGTGCCCAGGATCCAGTGCGAAGTACCGTCGTCGGCGGTCATGCGGAAAAGGTCCGGGCACTCCAGCAACCCCAGGTCCGTCCGGACGAATTCGCCGACCCGCCGCCAGGAACGCAGGTTGGCAGATGTGTAGAAGCCGAGCTTCTGCCCTTCGGCGTTGACCATGAACCACTGCCCGCGGTCGGCGTCCCAGATGACTTTCGGGTCGCGGAAGTCCTGCACGCCTGGGTTTGGAAGTACCGGCGCCGTCCCACCAGGTTTGAACGAACGCCCACGGTCTGTTGAGTACCAGAGGTATTGCGCCTGGCGGCCCTGGGGTGCCTGGGTCACGAGGGCTATGACGGCGTTTTCACCGTAGCCGGCAGTGTTTCGTTCGTCGATGACAAGACAGCCTGACCAGCAGTCGCCGTTGTCGTTGCTGAACTTGGGGATGGCCACGCCACGGTCGCGGAAGGAGACGTGGTCGGTGGTGGTGGCACGGCGCCACGATGTGCCGCCGCCGCCCTGGAGGTAATCGGCGTTGTAGAGGTAGTAGTAGTGGTATTCGCCGTCAATGTAGATGGGCCGCTGGGGGTCGTTCTTCCAGTTGTCGGGGACGCTGAAGTGATAAGTCGGGCGCATACGGGTTGGTCCTTTGTAGGGCGGCTTGGCCGGTGCGTTGTCGCGGGCGTTCGGGGTGCCGCTGCCGCTGATTGGGCGAATGGTGTTGCGAGTGCGAGCGATCCGGTGAGGGCAACGGCCCCGCTTCCGGTCAGGAGGGCACGCCGGGATACGGCGGGTGAATCTTTTATCAGTTACCCTTCGGCGGGCAGCGTCGGTGCTGCCAGTGCGTGAATGTTGATGTTTTGGACGTGGGAACGGGAACGTCAGTCTCCAGGCTCCGGTTCTGTCGCCAATGCATGGCCGCCGGCACCGGCGCGCGGGCGGTAGAGGTGGCAGCGGACCCAGTGGCGGTTGAGGGGGTCGCCCACCTGGTGCCGGACGGGTTCCTCGGATGAGCAGCGCTGCTCCGGGTCGTTCTCAAAGGCGCAGCTGGCGGAAGCCATGACGGCTTGCCGGAGATGGGCGCGGTGGATGGGGTCGTAGGATCCCGCCCGCGCCGGGTCGGGGACGGCTGAGACGAGCAATTGGGTGTAGGGGTGGGCCGGGTTGGCGAGCAGGTCCAGTGATTCACCTTCTTCCACGATTTCGCCGGCGAACATGACTGCCGTCCGGTCCGCCAGGTACCGGGCGGAGGCGAGGTCGTGGGTGATGTAGAGCATGGAAATGCCCTGCTCATCGCGCAGTTTCCGCATCAGGTTCAGCACGCCGATGCGGACCGAAACGTCCAGCATGGAAGTCGGCTCGTCGGCGAGGATGACGTTTGGCTCCACGGCCAGGGCCCGCGCGATCGCGACCCGTTGACGTTGCCCGCCGGAGAGCTCATGGGGGTAGGAGTCGAGCATGTCGGCTTGAAGCCCGACGGTGGTCATGAGCTCTTCTAGACGGCGCCTGGTCTGCTCTTCGGAACCGCGCTGGCGGGTGCCGCCTTTGCCGTGGACGGTGAGGGACCGGCGGAGGAAGTGCTCGATTCGGTGGGCGGGGTTCAGTGAGCCAAAGGGGTCCTGGAAGACCATTTGCAGCTGGGACCGGAACTCCCGTGAGGCCTGGAAACGGTCACGTTTGAGGACGTCGACGCCGTCGACCAGGATGGCCCCTTCGCTGGGTTTTTCGAGCCGGGCGACACAGCGGGCCAGGGTGCTCTTGCCTGAGCCCGATTCGCCGACCAGTGCCACGATTTCTCCACGGCCGATGGTCAGGTCGACGCGGTGGAGCGCCCGGACCGCCTGGCTGGAGAACAGGCCGCCGATGTGGAAGGACTTACCCAGTCCGCGCACCTCCAGGGCCGGCGTCAGGGTCGAAACATCCGGCCGTGTCGGGGAGTGGACGGCGTGGCTCATTGTGCTGCTCCTTCAAGGACGGCGGCTTCGGCGTCGGCATCAAACGGTGCCACGAAGTGGCCGGGCGCAATTTCGGCGAGGTCCGGGATGTTCCGGAACTTCACGCCTTCGGGCAGGCCCTTAAGCGGGATCCGCGGGCCGGTGAGCGGCGGGAACGCGCCCATGAGGGCTTGGGTGTAAGGGTGCCCTGGGGCGGTGTAGATGTCGTGCGCTTTGGCGGTCTCTACGATCCGGCCGCCGTACATGACGGCCATCCGGTGGGAGAGTTCCACCATCAAGGACATGTCGTGCGTGATGAAGAGGACGGAGAAGCCCAGTTCGCGCTGGAGATCCTTGATCTGGGCCATGATCTCCTGTTGCACCACCACGTCCAGTGCGGTGGTGGGCTCGTCAAGGATCAGCAGTGACGGCTTCAGGGCCACAGCCATGGCGATGACGGCGCGTTGCCGCATGCCGCCGGAGAGTTGATGCGGGTACGACTTGAGGCGAGCGGGGTCCATTC
Organism: Arthrobacter sp. FX8; assembly: GCF_026723805.1. Classification (NCBI taxonomy): domain Bacteria; kingdom Bacillati; phylum Actinomycetota; class Actinomycetes; order Micrococcales; family Micrococcaceae; genus Arthrobacter; species Arthrobacter sp. FX8. The sequence continues at coordinate 1,321,625 of NZ_CP113505.1, forward strand.
TCACCAGTTCCAGCAGCTGTGCGGCGCGTCGAAGGGATTCTTTGCGCGAGTAGCCGGCGTGGGTGGTGAATATGTCTGCCATCTGTTCCCCGACGGTGAGCACGGGGTTCAGCGAGTTCATGGCGGACTGGAACACCATGGCGACGTCCTGCCAGCGGAAACGGCGCAGCTCGTCCTGGTTCATGGCGAGCACGTCCTTGCCGCCGAAGGAGATGCTGCCGGCGGCGATCTTCGCCGGGTCCTTGAGCAGCCGCATGATGGAGTTGGCGATGGTTGATTTTCCGCAACCGGATTCGCCGGCCAGCCCGAACACCTCGCCGGCGCCGATGCTGAAGGAGACGTCGTTCACAGCCGTGGTCGAGCGGGAGTCGCCGATGTACTTGACGGTGAGGTTCTTGACGTCGAGGACCGGTTCATGGGAGCCGAAGGAGGTTTGGGAGACGGTCACTGTGCGGCGCCCCTTTCGGTGGTGGCGGGTTTGCGGATCTTCCGCAGGCGGGGGTTGGTTACTTCGTCAACGGCGTAGTTGATGAGGGCCAGGGCGAACGCGACCAGTGCGATGCAGAGGCCGGAGGGGATGAAGACCCACCAGCTTCCAGTGAGCAGGGCGCCTTCGTTTCCGGCCCAGAAGAGGTTGTTGCCCCAGGAGACGGTGCTGACGTCGCCCAGTCCAAGGAATTCGAGGCCCGCCTGGGCCCCGATGCCGTAGATGACGCAGGCGAGCAGCGTTCCCATCACGATCGATGCCATGTTCGGCAGGATTTCGCGGAACATGATGCGGCCGGCGCGCTCTCCGGAGACGACCGCGGCAGCGACGAAGTCCTTGGATCGGATGGACAGGGCCTGTGCCCGGAGTACGCGCGCTGATCCGGCCCATCCCGTGACGGTGAGGACCAGGATGACCGTGCCCAGGCCTGGGGGCAGGAAGGCGGCCAGGATCACAAGCAGCGGCAGGCCGGGAAGGAGGAGGAAGACGTTGGTCAGCAGCGACAGTGCTTCGTCGATGAATTTGCCGAAATAGGCTGATGCCAGGCCGACGAGGATTCCGATGAAAGTGGATGCGAACCCGACGGTAAGCCCTACGAGCAGGGAGCTTCGGGCGCCGTGGATGGTCAGGGCGAGCACGTCCTGGCCCTTGGCGGTGGTTCCGAGCCAGTGTTCGCTGTCTGGTTCCAGTGAGGCCATCCCGGTGATCCGGGAGGGGTCGTCCGGGAACAGTACCGGCGCGGCCAGGGCCAGGACGATGAAGACGAGCATAATGGCCATGCCGGTCATGGCCTTCTTGTTGGTGATGAGTCCGTGGATGAAACCGCGGTTGGTTTTGCGGGCAGCTTTTGCTTCAGTTGGCTGCTGGAGGATAACGCTGGTCATGGTCGGTCCCTTGGTTACTGGGTACGCACTGCTCAGTTGCTGCGCACGCGGGGGTCGAGGCGGACGTAGAGGATGTCCACCAGGAAGTTCGCCAGCAGCACGGCGGCGGTGATGGTCAGGAACAGGCCCTGCATAAGCGGGTAGTCGAGGCCTTGGACGGCGTTGAGGAGCTGGTAGCCGACGCCGGGGTAGGCGAAGACGACCTCGGTCAGGAGGGCGCCGCCGACGACGAAGCCCAGGCCCATGCCGAAGCTGGTCACCGAGGGCAGCATCGCGTTCCGGGCTGCGTAGCGGAGCATGATCCGTCCGGGGCGCAGGCCTTTGGCTTCGGCCATTGTGATGTAGTCCTCGGAGTTCGTGGCAATCATGGTGTTCCGCATGCCCAACATCCAGCCACCGATGGAGACCAGCACGATGGTCAGCGCCGGTAGCACGAGGTGGGCGCCGACGTCACCGATGAACTCGGCAGTGAACGCCGGCTCCAGGCCGTCGGTGAACGCGTGGCGGATGGGGAACCAGCCGAGCACGACGCCGAACAGGTACAGGGCGCCCATTGCCAGCCAGAAGTAGGGGAACGATCCGATAAAGACCAGCACGGGGGGCAGAGCCGAGTCGAGGGCGCTGCCGCGGCGCCAGGCTGCCAGGATGCCCAGCAGGTTGCCCACGACGGCGGCAATCACCAGCGCGGTCCCGCCAAGCAGGAGGGTCCAGCCGATTTGGGATGAGATGACTTCGGTGACGGGGGTGGGGAAGCGTGTAATCGATACCCCCATCTGTCCGGTGAGGATGTTCTGGAGGTAGCCGGCGTACTGCTCCCAGATGGGCCGGTCGTCCACGCCAAGCAGCTTGCGCAGGGCTTCGAGCTGTTCGGGCTGCATTCTGTCCTGGGAGCGGGCAAACATGCGTGATACGGGGTCCCCGGGCATGAAGCGGGGGAGCAGGAAATTCAGGGTAATGGATGCCCAGAAGGCGATCAGGTAGAAACCCAGTCGGCGCAGGATGAAGCGCACGGTTTCCCTCCAATTCGGGAGTGGTCAAGATTGTGGGTACGCCCGACGGCCGGCTGATGGCATGAGCCAGGCCGTCGGGCGTGTGATGCCTTGAGGGCCAGATGGGCCTCAGGGGCGGGGGACTACTTGCGCGGTTCCAGGCTGGTCAGCACCAGAACCGTGGAGGGTGCGCGGACAGAGAGGGTGGCGTACGGGTTGTCCTGGGTGGGCCAGCCGGTGAAGCGGGTGTCGTTGTACGCACCCCATTCCGGGCCGGAGAACAGCGGCACCAGTGGTGCGACGTCGTTGTATTCTTCCTGCAGCTTGTTGGCAATATCTTTTTGCTTGGACTGGTCCGTGGCTGCGGCGAAGTCGCTCAGCAGGGCATCGGCTTTGGGGTCGCCGAAACGGTGGTAGTTGTCGGAGGCCTTAGTGCCCACCGGCTTCACCGATGCAGTGCCCATGGTGGTGTTGAAGTACTTGTAAGGGCTGGGATCGTTGGCGCTCCAGACGATGCCGGAGTCGAAGTCACCCTTTTCGTACCCTGCCACGACGGCAGCCCAGTCCGGGGAGTCCACCTTCGCGGTCACGCCGACCTCCGCCAGGTTCTGGGAGATCACGTTGGCCACGGAGAGCCAGTCGGACGAGGTAGCACCCACGGAAATCTTGAACTCGAACGGTTTGCCGTCCTTGAGCGTGCGCTTGCCGTCGGCGCCCTTGGGGTAGCCCGCCTTGTCCAGCAGGTCGTTTGCCTGCTGGACGTCGTGCTTGGTCCACGTGCAGGTGTCCTTGACCTGGGTGTTCTTCCAGGTCTCGTAGTTGCCGGAGAGGCCGGTGCAGTCGGCCGGCTGCGCGTAGCCGCTCATGCCGATCTTGGTGACCTGGTCCCGGTCCACGGCCATGCTCAGCGCCTTGCGGACATCAACATCGTTGAAGGGCGCCTTGGTGATGTTGAGCTGCCAGTTGATCATGGCACCGGTCGGAGGGAACCAGTAGTGCCGGTGGTCCTTGTCCTTCGAGACGAAGGTCTTTTCGATATTCGGGATGTACTGGGGCGCCCAGTCCACGTCGCCGTTGGCGGCGGCGAGGTTGGCGCCGTCGTTCCCCGCGAACGCGAGCATTTTGATGCCGGCAATCTTCTGCTTATCCGGCTGCCAGTAGTTGGGGTTCTTCTTCAGCACGAAGGACTGCGCCTGGAAGTTGTCCACCTCGGTGTACGGTCCGGTGCCGACCGGTTTGGCGTTGGCATCCTTTTCCGGATCGGCCAGTGCGGACCAGATGTGCTTGGGCAGAATGCTGAGCTGGCCGACGTCGGACAGGGCGGGGGACCAGGGCTTGTTGAAGTTGAAGGTGACCTTGTTGCCTTGCGCCGTGACGCCGTCGAGGTACTCGTAGCCGCCCTTAAGCTTCTTCTGAAGCTCGAAGGTGTACGCGACGTCGTCGGCAACGAAGGGCTGGCCGTCGGACCACTTCACCCCGTCACGCAGGGTGAAGGTGATGGACTTTCCGTCGTCCGCGGCCTTCCAGTCGGTGGCCAGCCACGGCACCGTATTCCCCTTGGCCGGGTTGAAGACCAGGAGGGACTCGTAAATGGACTGCTGGACCATGGGGTTGACGGTCGGCGCGAACGGGTTGAAGTTCTGCACGAACGTTCCCATGTCTTCACGGGGAATGGTGAGGAATGCGCTGGCGTTGGCCGCGGCGTCGGTGCCGCCGGACTTGTTGCCGGTGGCGGCGCAGCTGGTCAGCAGCATCGCGCCTACCGCCAGTCCGGCCGCGGCAATGCGGGCGGACTTGAGGAACTTGGTTTGTGTCATGATGGGGTTATCTCTTCCTGTCTTCATCAGCAAGGTGAAGGGTGGGTTGGGGTTTTGCTCTTCGACGTTGATTTCGCGGTCAGACCGAAGAGCGTTCTAACAGCGGACAGTCGACCAACTGCTGATTGGCAGTGATCGGCTGTCCGGCTGTAAGGGCGGCGAGCGTCTGGACTCCCAGAGCGCCCATCTTTTCGAACGGCAACGCAACAGTAGTCAGCTTGGGCCTGAGGTAGGCCGCGATGAGTTCCTGGTTGTCGAAGCCGATCACGGCGATGTCACCGGGGATGGCCAGGCCACGTTCCTTGATGGCGTCGTAAGCCCCCATGGCCATACGGTCATTGAGGCAAAACAGTGCGGTGGGCCTTTCCTTGGCCGGGTACCGGTCAAGGATCTGACACGCAGCGTCGTAGCCGCCGTCTGCCGTCGCATATCCGGCCGTCACCAGCTCCGGATCAAGCTCCAGGCCGGCGTCGGCCAAGGCCTCCCGGACGCCCTGCAAACGCCCAACAGCTGCCGGGATGCGCGGGTCCAGGTTGATCACACCGATTTTGGTGTGGCCGGCCCTGAGGAGGCGTTCGACGGCGACCCGTCCGCCCGCGCGTTCGTCAGGGACGATTGAGGGCAGCTTCCCGTCCAGGTCGAAGCAGTTGACGAGCACCGTGGGTACTTCGTGTGCGCTGCGGGGCACGTGGACGCCGCGGTGGTGTGTTGCGGCGTACAGCAGGCCTTCCACCCGCTGCTCCAGCAGCTTCTCCACAGCGGCGTCCTCCCTCCCCTGGTTGGGGCCAGCCGCATCACCCTGTTCCGACGGGGCGATCAGGAGGAACCGGCCATCACTCCAGGCCTGGTCCTGGGCACCCTTGATGATGTCCACGGCGAAGGGGGCGGTGACGATCTCGGTGACGATCCCGTACCAATCGCTGCGCTGGGATGCCAGCGCCCTGGCCCCGGCATTTGGACGGTAGCCCAAAGCCTGAACCGCGTCAGCGATGCGGACCCGGGTCTCCTCCGAGATGCTGGCGTCTTCACGGTTGTTCAGCACGAATGAAACAGCTGTCCGGGATACTCCGGCATGCTTGGCTACGTCATTCATGGTGACGCCACGCTGCCGGGCAGTGCCGGGTTTGTTGGGTGAGGTGGTCTTCGCCATTGAATGCTCCAGAGGTCTTCATTGAGCTGGGGTTGCCCGTGCTAATACGGAAGTAATTGGGTGAATCTGTGTATAGTAACTCGCGTTACTTTCGGGCTGTGATCTAAGTTACCCGCGTTACTAAACGGTGTCAAGACGTTTCTTCAGCCGCTGCTGTTAGGGGCGGTGCTTGAAGGACTCGACCTTCCCGGGGTCTCTTTCAATGACGGGGCCGAGGATGTCATCGATCCTCAGGAGCATTTCCTGGTCGAGTTTGACTCCTGCGGCCCGGACATTGTCAACGAGCTGCTCGGGCCGGGATGCTCCCACGATGGCTGCCGAGACGTTGGGGTTTTGCAGTACCCATGCGACCGCGAAGGCTGCCATGGACACTCCGGTCTCTTCGGCCAGGGGCTTCAGTTCCTGGACGCGGGTGAGGATGTCCTCGTTGAGAAAGCGGTGGTCATTCTTCAGTTCGCCGTTGTCGCCTCGGAAGCGGGAGCCGTGTGGGGGCGCCGCGCCGGGGGTGTACTTGCCGGTGAGGACTCCCTGGGCGAGCGGGGACCAGCAGATCTGGCCAATGCCCAGTTCTTCGCTCAGGGGAACGATCTCCTGCTCGATGACGCGCCACAGCATGGAATACTGCGGCTGGTTGGAGATGAGCTGGACCCCAAGGTCCTTGGCAAGGGCAACACCGGCTCGTATCTCGTCCGTCGTCCACTCTGACACACCTATATAGTGTGCTTTCCCCGCCCGGACAATATCGGCAAAAGCCTGCATGGTCTCTTCCAGCGGAGTCTCGTAGTCATACCTGTGCGCCTGGTACAGGTCGACGTAGTCAGTCTGGAGCCGGCGCAGCGAGGAGTTTATGGACTCCATGACGTGTTTGCGGGACAGGCCGCGGTCGTTCCGGCCGTCCCCGGTGGGGAAGTAGGCCTTGGTAAAGATCTCCACGCTCTCACGGCGTGTTCCCTTTAGCGCCAAACCCAAAGCTTCCTCCGCCCGGGTTCCGGCATAGGCATCGGCAGTGTCGAAGGTGGTGATGCCCAACTCCAGTGCCTGTTTGACGCATTCCGTCGCCGCGGCCTGGTCGATCTGCTCGCCGTGGGTGACCCAGTTTCCGTAGGCGATTTCACTGATGTACAGGCCGGAGGTTCCCAGTTTGCGGTATTCCATTAGGCATCAGCCTTTTCGAAGTTGGTGAGTTGGAGCACTGCGTCGGCTGTGCCGCCGGTGGAGTAGAGAGTGAGGGAAGTTTGGGCTGGATCCGGGAAGATCAGTTCGGTCACCGAGACGAGCCCATCGTTCGCGAAGACCTCCACGGAGCAGTGGTCGACAAAGATCTGCAGGGTGTAGTTGCCGTCCTTGGCTGCGGCAATGGGGGCGCGGCTGGTAGAGGGGAAGGCTTCGTGGAAGTCGGTGTCGCCGGAGTGGGTGCGGTCCACGATCAGGTCGCCGCTGCCGCGGTGGATCCCGATCCGTGTCCCGACCGTGCCGTCCGCTGGCCCTCTGACCACGACGCCGAATTCCTCGGCGTCCCCAGGGGAAAAGGTGATGTCAATAAGCTGTACTGCTGTGCCGCCCTCAACAGTTGCGGGGCCGTTCAGTGCCAGCCGCTGCTCGGGACCGGGTGTCGAAGTTGCCCTCACTTCCGGTACGGGGTGCTGCAGGAGCCGGGGTTGCCCGTTCACGGAAACGAGGGACACGTCCCGGACCAGGCTCATGGGGCTGCGCCAGGGCGAGGTGGGGATGTGGTTGGCATACTGCCAGTTGTTCATCCAGCCGATCATCAGCCGCCGGCCATCCGGGACGTTGCTGAACGAGACCGCGGCGTAGTAGTCCCGGCCCCAGTCCAGCCACTGGTAGTCGGGTACGCGCTCAGGGTCCTGCATCCCCTCGGTGAGGGTTGTCTCGGAGCTGAACGTGACGCCGTCGAACTCTCCCACAAAGTACTGCCCTGCGGACCCGCAGTTGGGGCCGCCGGGGTTCATGTTCACCGTCAGGACCCATTTCATGGCTGAGGAGTCACCGTCCAGGGGCAGCTCAAAGAGGTCCGGGCATTCCCAGATCCCGCCGGTGGCGTTGGCCGGGCCGAAGGTGCTGAGATATTCCCAGATCTTGAGGTCCTGTGAGCGGTAGAGCAGGACGGTGAAATCATGGGCTTCCACCGCCACCATGACCCAATAGCTGCCCGAAGGGCCGTCGTAGCGGAAGACTTTGGGGTCCCGGAATTCCGGCGAGTTTCGGGTCAGGACCGGGTTGCCGGCGTACTTCGTCCAGGAGTATCCGCCGTCCGTGCTCCACGCGAGGGACTGCGCCTGCGTGCCCTCGTGGAGGGAGCCCGGCTTGTACGCGCTGGTGTAGATGGCCACTAGGGGAGCCTTACCGTCCGCGCCGAATCCGCTGGTGTTTTCGGCGTCCACCACAATGCTGCCGGAGTAGATTTCCTCGACGTCATCGCAGGGAATCGCTACCGGTTGCTCCGTCCAGCTGACCAGGTCAGTAGAAGTCGCATGGCCCCAGGACATGTTGGCGTGGACGTTTCCGAAGGGGTTGTTCTGGTAGTACAGGTGGTAGGTGCCCTCGTGGAAGACAAGCCCGTTCGGATCGTTGAGCCACGTGTCTTTGGCGGCGAAGTGCATTGCCGGCCTGTAGGTCTCAACGGTGGTGGTAACGCTGTTCATTCTTCTCTTTTCATGGCCGGCTGAGGTCCTCGGACCTGTGGAGCGGGCGTGTGTTGGCGTAAAGGGACCACTGCGAAATCAACTGGCTGCAATTGCAGGAGTCGGGGTGCTCTCAGGTTCATCGCGTGGGGTGAGCGCCTGGCGAAGCAATGCCTGAGTAGTTCCGTGCCCGGCTTTGGGAGGCGGTGTCCGCCATTGGATGCTCCAGAAGTCTTCGTTGAACTGGACGTTGGCTGCTAGTGGTTTGCGCTTATCGGTAGTAACTCGCGTTACCTTGTTGCGTGATCTAAGTTACCCGCGTTAGTTGGTTGGTGTCAAAGGTTTTTAACTCGTCCGCCGTCGCCCACTACATGGAGGGTTTCGTTCAATGACGGGGCTGAGGGCGAGGATGATGCTGGCGGGGACGATTTCCCGGCCCACACGCCGCGCGCAGATTAGCTGGGGATGCTGGCCTGCTGCAGCCATGCCGACAGTTCGCCGGCGGTAGGCGGAGCTGCGCCTTTTCGGCTGACCGTGATTGCAGCTGCGGCGGCAGCAGTTCGGCCGAGTCTTTCCTGGGCCTGGGGCGTCAGTCCGTGTGTTCCGCGCGCGAGGAGCCCGTAAATGAGGGCGGCCATGTATGAGTCCCCTGCTCCGATGGTGTCGACGACCGGTGAGGGGAATGCCGGTACGTGCACACTGCCGTGAGGAGTCATCAGGAGTGATCCGTCTGCACCCAGTGTGGTGACCACCATCCCGGGCCCGAGGCGGAGGATTCGCTTGCCAGCCTCCTCTGCCGTCAATTCTGGGTAAAGCCAGGCGGCGTCCTCATTGCTGAGTTTGATGACCTGTGCAAACGCCGCCAGATCCTCGAACGTCGACCGTGCCTCCCATACGGAGCCCAGCAGAGCCGGCCTGATGTTTGGGTCGTAGGTGATAAGACACCGCCGGTGAGCCTGTGCAATGAGTTCCCTCACCACCGATGCTCCGGGCGCCAGGAAGGAAGCGAGGGATCCCGCGTGCAGGATTTGCGGCAGGAAGTGCCGAGCGATCCTTGAAGGGTCCCAGCTGATGTCGAAGTGGTAGGACGCGGACCCATCGGTGGACAAAGTGGCGGTTGCGGTGGCCGTCGGGCTGTCGCGGTGTGCACCGGGCAAGAGTTCGACGCCGGCGCTGTTCAGGTGGGCGGCGATCGCGCGCCCCCGGGGATCTTGGCCAATCGACGTGTGGAAGCTGGTTTGGATCCCCAGGCGACCCAGCCCGTAGGCCACGTTTGCCGGTGAGCCGCCCGGGTGTTCGGAGACTCCTTCCGGTGAGTTGACGACGTCTATCAGGGCCTCGCCGACCACAAGGACGTCAGGGCCGTGCGGTTGTTTGGTGCAGGTGTTCATGTTTCAGGCGAGCGGCGTCAGCTGCAGGGAAGCGGCGGCTGTTCCGCCGGTCGAGTAGAGCGCCAGCGAGGTCGCGGAGGGGTCAGGGAAGATCAGTTCGGTCAGCGTCACGAGCCCGTCCTGCGCAAAGATCTCAACGGAGCAGTGGTCGATGAAGATCTGCAGGGAGTAGGTCCCATTGGGACCCGGCTGGATTGGTGCGGTGCTGACGGAGGGGAAGGCGTCGTGGAATCCAGTGTCGCCGGAGTTGGTGCGGTCCACAAGGAGTTCGCCGGATACCGGACGGATGCCAATCCTGGTAGCGCCACCATCCTCGCCGCCCCTGACCGCAACGCCGTATTCTTCCGCTGTTCCCGGAGTGAAGGTGACCTGTATCTGCTGGACGGCCGTGCCGCCGTCGACCGCAACCGTCCCGTCCAGTTGCAGCTGCTGAGCGGGAACGGGAACCGAATTGGCGGTGTATTCGGCGGCGGGTTGCTGGACCAGCCGCGGCTGTCCGTTGACGAAGGTGAGGGTGACGTCGCGGACGAGGCTCATGGGGCTGCGCCAGGGCGAGGTGGGGATGTGGTTGGCGTACTGCCAGTTGTTCATCCAGCCGATCATCAGCCGCCGGCCGTCCGGGACGTTGCTGAAGGAGACTGCTGCGTAGTAGTCCCGGCCCCAGTCCAGCCACTGGTAGTCGGGTACGCGCTCAGGGTCCTGCATCCCCTCGGTGAGGGTTGTCTCGGAGCTGAACGTGACGCCGTCGAACTCTCCCACAAAGTACTGCCCTGCGGACCCGCAGTTGGGGCCGCCGGGGTTCATGTTCACGGTCAGGACCCATCGGGTGTTCCCGGCGTCGCCGTCCAGGGGAAGTTCGAAGAGATCCGGGCATTCCCAGATGCCTCCTGTGCCGTTCGCGGGCCCGAAGGTGCTGAGGTACTCCCAGGTCTTCAGGTTGTCGGAACGGTAGAGGAGGACAGCGTAGTCGTGGGCTTCGACGGCGGCCATCACCCAGTAGCTGCCTGCGGGGCCTTCATAGCGGAAGACCTTGGGGTCACGGAACTCGGGGGAGTCACGCGTGAGTACGGGGTTGCCGGCGTATTTGGTCCATGAGTAGCCGCCGTCTGTACTCCAGGCGAGGGACTGTGCCTGGATGCCGGGGTGGGCTGAGGCCGGCTTGTAGGCGCTGGTGTAGATGGCTACCAGCGGGGCCGTGCCGTCGTTGCCGAAACCGGAGGTGTTCCCGTGGTCCACCACGATGCTCCCGGAGAAGATCTCTTCAGTGTCATCGCATGGGATGGCCACCGACTGCTCTTCCCAGTTCACCAGGTCTGTGGATGTTGCGTGTCCCCAGGACATGTTGCTGTGGACGTTCCCGAACGGGTTGTTCTGGTAGTAGAGGTGGTAGGTGCCTTCGTGGAAGACCAGGCCGTTTGGGTCGTTGAGCCAGGTGTCCCTGGCCGTATAGTGCATGGCCGGGCGGAAGGTCTCAAGGGTGGACGTGACAGTGTTCATGGGTCTCTTTCGTGATGCCGCCGGCCGGGGCGGCGCAGGCTGGGGTGCCGGGCGCGGAGTCCGCGCCCGGCACCGGGAGGGAAAGCCGGGGGCTTAGGAGTTGCTCTTGTACCGGTCGTAGGCCTGCTGGTAGACCTCGACCATCTTGTCCACTCCGATGTTCTTAAGCTGTGAGACGTAGCCGTCCCATTCGTTCTCAATGCCGCCGGACACGATCCATTTGGCCGTTGACTGCTTGACGATGGTGGCGGCGTCGGACTCGATGGTGCTGATCTGCTGGATTTCCTCATTGGACAGCGGGACCGGCGGGTACCCGTCGTTGGCGGCGAAGGGCTTGTAGTTCTCCTGGACCGTCTTCTGACGCTCGGCGGCGCGGGGTTCGGGCGCTACGACGTTCTTGAAGTTTTCAGCGGTGTTGGCTTTGGGACCGCCCGGGGCGACCTTTTGCCGGCGTTCGCCTTCGCTGGTGCCCGCCGGTGCCGGGATCTGGGTGAGCAGCCCGGTGGCGGGGTCCTTTTGCAGGGTTTCGCCGATGGGTCCCCAGTTGGCCTGGGCGGACTGGATGGGTTCGTAGAGGTGGTCCGCCCAGCGGATGGTCGCGGCGGGATACTTGTCCGCCCGCGTCACGGCGAAGGCGCCGCGCGCGATCTCCTGGTTGTTGGACTGGCTGGCCCGCCGCTTGCCGTCCACTCCTTCCAGGACCGGCAGCAGCTTGTAGTCGGAGGCGCGATCGGCACCGACCATTTCCTTGATCTCCCACCAGACGAATGACCCGAGGTTTTCCGTTCCGGCTTTGCCCTTGGCCAGGTAGGCCTTGTCGTCCTGGGAGAAGGACTCCGGATCGATCAGTCCTTCCTGGTACCACTGGTGCAGGGTCTGGAGGGCCTTCTTGTAACCGTCCTGGGTGGCGGTGTAGCTAACCTTGCCGTCCTGGACGATCCTGTGGTCCATGTTGTCCGGAACGCCGCCGAGTGCGGCGATCAGGTCCACGATGTCCCCGCACCATGAGCCAGGCATGAAGCTCAGTGGGATCGTCTTGCCGGTGCCGGATGCGTCGCGGTTCTTGAAGGCCAGCAGGGCGTCGTGGAGTTCGTTGACGGTTTTGGGCATCGGGATGCCCAGCTTGTCCAGCCAGGCGGTGTTGATGGCCATTTCGTTGGGGAACTGGACCAGGCCGAGCTCCTCGATGGAGGGGAGGGAGTAGATGTGCCCGTCGGAGGAGGTGATGGCTGCCTTGATGTCGGGCCTGTCCGCGAGCAGCTTTGAGAGGTTGGGGGCATTCGTCTCGATCAGTCCTTCCAGCGGGATGAGGTGCCGCTGGCCGAGTAGGTGGCGATTTCGGCGTCGGTCAGGCCGCTGTTGAAGAAGGCGTCAGGAAGGTCGCCGCTGGCAAGGATGAGGTTCTTCTTTTCCTTGAACACGGTTTCGGGAAGGTTCTGCCATTCGATGTGGACGTTGGTGTCCTTTTCCCATTGCTGCACCAGGGACATGGTGTTGTAGTCGGGGGCAAGTGCTGTTTTAGTTCCGGAGAACTTGAGTGTCAGGGTGTCCTTGACGATCGGCAGTCCTGACTGTTGGAAGCCGAAGTCCGCGGAGGAATCCTTGATCTCCGCAGTGCCCTTGGAGTTGCCTGAGCAGGCGGTGAACAGCATCGTTCCTGCCATCAGGGCGCCGGCGACGGCGAGTTTACGGCTGGTTGCCATGGGTTTTCCTTTGCTTGGGTGGAGGGAGGAGTACGACGGCGGTGCGGGGCAACGGCGTCGAGAATTGGTTTTGCGGGGTGTCAGCTTTTGACGGCACCGATCATGGTGCCCTTGGTGAAGTGCTTCTGCATGAACGGCAGGGCGATCATCAGCGGGAGGCTGGAGACCACGATCATGGCGTATTTGGTCAGTTCGGCGATCCGCTGGGCGGCAGCGTAGGACTGGATGTCCGCGCCGGTGGTGCCGGTGGAGGAGACGTCCGACTGGATCAGGATGTTCCGCAGGACCAGTTGCAGGGGGTACTTGGTGTCATCGTTGAGGAAGATCAGGGCGTCGAAGAACGAGTTCCAGTGGGCCACCACGTGGACCATGATCATCAGCATGATGAGCGGCTTGGACAGTGGCAGGACCATCCTGAAAAAGAAGGTGAAGTCGTTGGCGCCGTCCATTTGGGCGGCTTCGCGCAGTTCACCGGGGATGGTGTGTTCGAAGAACGAGCGGGCGATGATGAGGTTCCATACGCCCACTGCGCCCGGCAGGACAACGGCCCAGACCGTGTCCAGCATGCCCAGGTCGCGGACCACCAGGTATTTGGTGATGAGGCCGCCGTCGAAGAACATGGTGACCACAAAGAGCAGCATCAGGATCTTCCGGCCCGGCATGTCTTTCCGGGACAGGGCGTAGGCGCCGCACAGGATGGTGCTCACGCTGATGGCAGTCCCCAGCACGGTGTACACCAGGGTGTTGCCGAGGCCGTTCCAGATCCGGCTGTCGGCGAGTATGCGCTGGTAGCCTTCCAGCGTCACGCCGGAGGGGACCAGCCACACTTTGCCTTCATAGACGGCATTCGGGTCGCTGACGGAGGCGATGACGATGAAGTACAGCGGATAGACCACCGCGATGATGGACAGGGTCAGGATGGTGATGGCCGTGATGTTGAAGGCTTTGTCCGCCCACTTTTCGCGGAAAGGGACGGGCCGCCCGGAGGCTGGCCCATTCGTTCCAGGCCTGGTTCGTTTGGCAGGGGCCGGAGTGGACAGGGGTTCGGTATGGAGGGTCATAGCGGCATCACCAGAGGGTTGCTTGGTTGGCCCGGCGTGCTACCCAGTTGAAGGTCAGCAGCAGCACGAGGTTGAGGACGGAATTGAACAGGCCGATGGCGGCCGAGTAGCTGAACTGCGCCTGCTGCAGGCCTGCGTGGTAGACGTAGGTCTGGATGATTTCCGACGCCGGGAGGTTCAGGTTGGTCTGCATCAGCAGGGCCTTCTCAAAACCGACGTTGAGCAAATTGCCGATGGCCAGGATGAACAGGACCGTGACCACGGGCATGATGCCCGGGAGGTCGATGTGCCGGATACGCTGCAGTTTGGAGGCGCCGTCAACCTTGGCTGCGTCATGCAGCGCAGGGTCGATGCCGGAGAGCGCAGCAAGGTAGACGATCATGGAGAATCCGGCGTTCTGCCAGACATCCGAGATCACATAGATCGGCCGGAACCACTCGGCCGAACCCATGAAGAAGATGGGCTCGCCGCCGGCCAGCTGGATGGCGTTGTTGACCAGGCCCGACCGTGGAGACAGCAGCACGAACATCATTCCCACCACCACCACCGTGGAGATGAACGCCGGCGAGTACAGCACGGTCTGCGTGAACTTCTTGAACCGTTCGCTCTGCAGCTGGTTGACCAGCAGGGCCAGGACAATCGGGATGGGGAAGGCCACCACCAGGCCGAGGACCGCGATCCAGAGGGTATTCCCCACAACCTGGCCGAACTGGTATGAGTTGACGAACCTGATGAAGTGCTGGAGCCCCACCCACGGACTTCCTGTGAAGCCGTCAACCGGGTTGTAGTTGCGGAAGGCGATCTGCACTCCGTACATCGGCCAGTACTTGAAGACCGCGATATAGATGAGGGCCGGGGTTAGTAATACGTATAACTGCCAAGACCGGGCGATTTTCTTCAGCCGCAGTGGCAGGGGAGTGCGGCGCGTTGGTCCAGCCGGTGGAGCCGGCGGCGCTGCCGGTGTGGATCGAGCCAGGATGCGGCTCATGGCTTCTCCTTGGGATGAGTCACTGAGTTTCTTTCGATCAGGGGGCAGGTGATGAATTCCACCTGGCCGTCGGGTTCGGCGCCTTGCAGGATGAGGTCCACGGCGCGGCGTCCCATCTCCACGAACGGCAGCTCAAGGGTGGTGAGGCCGGGCCGCAGGTGCGGGGCGAGGGTTTCCTGGTTGTCGAAGCCGATGATGGATAGGTCACGCGGAATCGAAAGGTGCAGTTCCTGGGCGGCCTGGTAGGCGCCCCAGGCGGTACGGTCGTTGGCGCAGAAGATGGCGGTGGGCGGCTCCGCAGCCGTAAGCAGCTCGATGGCGTGGGTGAAGCCATCCTCTTCGTTGCCCCTGCCGAAGCGCACCAGCTCCGGCTGAACGCCATGCCCCGCTTCGTTCATGGCCTGGGTGTAGCCTCGAAAGCGTCCGACGGCGGCGGGGAGTTCGCTTTCCAGGGTTTCGATGTTGATCATCGCCACCCGGGTGTGGCCGGCGTCCAGCAGATGCCGGGTAGCCGTGAGGCCCCCCAATTCCTCGTCGGGAGCCACGCTGTGCAGGCGGCCCCTTCGGTCCTGGGAGTTCAGCACCACGGAAGGGACGTCCATCAGCGCCTCAGGCACGTCCAGGCGGCGGTGGTACATGCCCGCATACACCACCCCAGCCACCTTGTAGCTGAGCATGGAGTCCAGCGACGCTGCCTCGAGGGCCTTGTTTCCGCCGGTGTTCATGGTAAGCAGGAGCAGGCCGTCTTCCCATGCCCGTTCCTGTGCGCCTTCGATGATCTTTCCGGCGAACGGAGCGGTGGCCACGGCATCCCCGAGGAATCCGATGATTCCAGACACGCCGTCACGCAAGGTTTTGGCATGGGCGTTAGTGCGGTAGCCGAGCTTCTGGACGGCATCCTGCACCCGTTTTCGTGTGTCGTCCGAAAAGCGTGAGCCGGAAGCCGAATTCAGGACCAGGGAGACAGTTGCCTGCGAGACACCCGCTTCCGCCGCCACGTCGTGCATGGTTGGGCCTGAGTGTGAGCGGGGTCGTGCCATGGGCACCTCCTTGGGCCGGTCGTTATTCGTATCAGTTATTCGTATAACTGGATTGCTGTAAAACTGTAACCTGCGCCATATTGAGCCGTCAAGGGATTGCGGTGGATGCCTGGTAGACGAATTCGCTGTTGCTTGCGTTGGTTTGCCGATGAAGAGTCGTCCTGGCGGGTGATGCCGTGTTCGGCGAGGACAAGGTAGGTTCCTGCACGCTAAAGAGGAAAGCCGCCTCCATGGGGTCGGCTCGTGATCCGCCAGTGCGGCTCCGGAGGGAGATGTTCCACTCCGCGGTCTCCTTGAGTAGTTCGGCGGGATCCGCTGTGTCCGTGGTACCGGTGGCGCTGATGCGTCCGGGATTCTTGTGGTGATCTCCTGCAGGATCCAGCGGTTGCCTTCCGAATCATGGAATGATGCGTAGGAGGCATGCGATCGGCCGCCGGGATCTGTCCTGGGGCCCGTCCTTCGTCTGCGATGTGGAAACCACCGCCGAGGCTGATGTGGAAACCACCGCCGAGGCTGATGTGGAAACCACCGCCGAGGCTACCGTTTGGCGACTTGGAAGACCTCGCCCGGTCCATCGCCGTACTCCATCAGGGCAGTGCGGGCGGGCGTCGGTGTCATCGACCACCAGGAGCAGTCCGTCGAGACTGCCGGGTTGGGCGGAGGTGACCTGGGTGCCGAAGAGGACAGGGCGTCTGACCCGGGGGTCAGTTGCATCAGGCGGTACCCATTGCCGTCGTCGAGGTCTGCATCGATTCTCCAGCCCAGCCCCGCGTAGAAGCCCTTGGCCCGGGAGAAGTCGGCGAGGGGATGACCACCGCTTCAACCCGGCACGCCACGGGCGGGGCTTGGATGGCCGTTGTGCTGCTTGGATGTGTCGGGTTCACTGATGCTCCTGTTGTGTGGTGATTGTTCTTGGGGGTTGCTTTTTCAGGCGGCGGGGGCTGCCGGGGTGAGGGCGCTTGCGGTATCGCGCCGTTGGCGGACCAGTTGGATGACGACCGCCGGGACGGCGAAGGCCACGATGGCCGCTGCGTACCACTGGAAGGTCGGTACCGGTCCGAGGATGGGTACAAGCTGCCCGGCGATGATGACAGGAAGACCGAAGGCCAAGTACGCGACCGTGTAGATGCCGGAGAAGACGCCGGCACGCTGGTGCGGCTGGATGTGCGGGGCGATCAGGCGGACCTGCCCCCGAATGAGGCACCGAAGCCGGTCCCGCCGAGTACGGCACCGATCCAGACGGCGGCGAGCCAGGTTTGATTCACGCCGATGAGGACCACGATGACCCCGATCAGCGTGAGGGACGTACCGATGATGGTGGCCTGCCTGGCGGGGTGCCGGTTGAAGGTGAAACTTGAGACGGCAGCGGCGAAAGGACCTAGAAATGCGGTGAACCCTGCGACCAGTCCGCCGTCCAGGGCGAAATGGAGGCGGAGGATCGCAGGTGAGAGTCCAAGGAAGAAGGCCGGGAACATCCAGCCCGCGACGTGCACCGGGACGCCGGCAGCGAACTCGCTGCGGAGCGCTGCGGGCACGCCAATGCGGGGGATGAGGGAGCGTAGTGCGCCGGGCCACTTCGGAGTTGTTTCGGACGTGAAGCCCACGAACACAAGGCCCAGCGCCATGATTGCCGTAAGGGCACTAAATATCACGGTGTTGGCGTCGGAAGTGAATTGAACGGCAGCGCCGGTCACGAGCGCCCCGACACCCAGGCCGCCGGCAACGGAACCCGCAGCCAGGCCCCCGGCGAACTTCTTGAATCGGGCAGGTGCCTGCTCCGTAATGGCAGCACTGAAGGCGCTGGTCGCCAGGCCCGTGGCGATGCCTTGAAGGATGCGGGCACCGATGACCCACGTGATGCTTGGAGCGAGTACGAATCCAATCATCGCAGCGAGTTCAGCAGCAAGAGCAGCGAGCATGACGGGACGACGGCCCACGTGATCGGACAGCGAACCAGCCCCGAGCAGCGCCGCCAACAGGCCTATGGCGTACGCGGAAAAAGCGATGCCAAGGGGGCCAGTTGAAAAGTGCCACTCCTGCTGGCGCAGCGAGAGGAGTGGGGTCGGTGCACCGGCAGCGAAAAAGAACGCTGCGAATACTGCGGCGAGCCCGGGGAAGGCGAGACGCGCGGACATTTTCTTGGGGAACAAGGTGGAAACTCCTTAGACAGATTGGTCTAACACTTCCAGTTAGACAGATCTGTACAAAGCTGTCAAGCGCTGTTTAGACCGATCTGTCTGATATGGTGGATGTATGGCCTCTGCACGGGTTTCGGCACGACAACGCCTCTTGGATGCGGCTGACAAGCTGTTCTATTCCGAGGGAGTCCATACCGTCGGTATTGACCGGCTCATTGAAGAGGCCGGGGTTGCAAAGGGATCGCTGTTCTACAACTTCACGGGCAAGGACGACGTTGTTGCCGCTTATCTTGCCGGCCGGGACCACCGGCGGCGCGACCGGATCGCTCGCCATCAGTTGGGCCTTGAGGACCCGATTGATAAGCTGCTGGCCGTCTTTGATGCCTTGGAGGAGGCAGTTCTCGCCCCGGGCTACAGGGGCTGCGCATTCGCCAACGCCAATGCCGAGGCACTCCCGGACAGCGTCGAAGCCAAGGCCTTGCGTGCCTTCCGCGACTGGCTCGCCGGCACCCTCCTGGCGTTGGCGGAAGAAGCAGGCTTTAGGGACCCCGCCGATGTCGCCGCCCGCATCTGCCTGCTCTACGACGGAGCGGTCGCGAACTCGCAACTCGACAAGCACCCGGACGCCGTCCGGATCGCCAAGGAACTCGCCCGCCTGGTCCTCGACACCTCACCCCGGGGTTAACCGTCGGGCCGGCGCAGCGGACACTGACAGCTTTGTTTCGCGAACCCATGCACACCAACACCGTCGGGGTGGCACGGACTTGTTTCTCGTCCATCTCTGGGGGAGATGCCGACCCGGACCCGGGATGATGTCGCCCAGGCTAGTTTCACTGAAGACAATCTATTTTCCCTCCCGTCCGAATTGAGTAAGCATTCTTACCAATGGGTGGCCAATCAGTGTCCTCGAGCTCGTTGAAGTGGCACAGCGCCTGGCCACGCCGTCGCGCTTCGGTGGCGACCCGGACCGCGCCGTTACGGTGGTAGTTCCGGCCCTTCCTGGGCTTTGCTTCTCCCCCAGCGACCGACTTTGGACGAGCAAACGCATAAACTCTGGCACCACCTGATGACCGTCATCTCGGCCTCCAGCAGTACGCGGCGCATGGTGGTGATCTCGGCGCCGGAATCACC
The DNA here is from genome assembly GCF_026723805.1 of Arthrobacter sp. FX8. NCBI lineage: Bacteria > Bacillati > Actinomycetota > Actinomycetes > Micrococcales > Micrococcaceae > Arthrobacter > Arthrobacter sp. FX8. Next base: position 1,340,543 of record NZ_CP113505.1, read on the forward strand.
TCGCGGCTCGGGCAGGCGTATCGTGGCGCCGTCACAGGTATCCATCTCTTGGCGGTCGCTGCCCCGCTTCACATCGACGAGGCGACAGTTACCGGTGAGGAGCGGGAGCATCTAGACAAGGTTCAGGCGTGGATCGCAGCCGAGGGCGCCTAGCAGCATCAGCAGCAGACCCGGCCCCTCACCCTCGCCCCAGCGCTGTCGGATTCGCCCGCAGGGCCTTGCAACCCCACCACGCAGCTGGGCGGAGCGGACGCGGTGTACTCGTCGCACACGGGTGGCAGAAACAACTCGGGTGGTTCGGCGGCGGCGGTATTGAGGAGACCAGCAAGGGCATGGATGCCATGGGCTTCCGTCCTGCGAAGACCAGTGACCTCCGGTGGACCGGACTCAGCACAGCGCCCCTTGACGACCGAGGACCGTCGGCAGAGAGTGGCACATGTGAAGCGTGTGGCTCTTCGGGAGTATCTGGCGAGCGCACTGTGGGCGATGCCGACATGCGCCGTCGTGCTCGCGCTCATCGCGGGGGCGAGCCTTTCCGCTGTGCAGATCGACAAGACGTCGCCTCTTGCAGTCCTCCTCTTCCAGGGGACATCCGATGACGCCCGGAACCTGCTCGTGAGCATCGCCAGCACGATGGTCACGGTCATCGCCCTCGTCCTGGGACTTACCGTGGTGGCCCTGCAGCTCGCGTCGACGCAGTTCAGCCCTCGGCTCCTGCGGAATTTCCTCCGCGACATCCCCAACCAGCTGACCCTGAGCGCCTTCGTCGCGACCTTCGCGTACAGCACGGCGGGGCTCTACACGGTGGGCATCGCAGGCGGCCAACGCATCGAGGAGTACCCCCGACTCGCCGTTAGCGGCGCGCTGATGCTGCTGTTCGTGAGCATGGTGATGCTCGTGTTCTTCGTCCACCATCTATCGCATTCGATCCAGGTGGACCAAGTCATGAAGGGCGTCGAGACGGCGACGCTGAAGGTGATCGAGCAGTCATACGTCCCCGGCGACCCTGGGATCCCCATGCCGGACGTGCCGCAGGGTGCCACCGCCCTGCCGGCACCGGCATCGGGATACGTCCAGGCCTTCCATGTCGGGCCATTCGTCGGTGCACTCGCGGAGCGGGGCCTGAAGGCACTGATGGTGCCCATGGTGGGCCGGCACGTGGTTGCCGGAGCACCCATCGCCTGGGTATGGGACGTCGCTGACGGCAGCGGGAGACCGTATGTGCCCGAGGCTTCCGCCCCGCTTCGGCGTGCACTAGCGCAGAGTGTACGCATCGGCTACGAACGGACCCTGGAGCAGGACGTCGCGTTCGGGATCCGACAGCTCGCGGACGTCGCGTCGAAGGCGCTCTCGCCAGCTATTAATGACCCATACACGGCGAACCAGGCGGTCGACCATCTGGGCACGATCCTCGCCGCGCTTACACTCAGGCAGCACGGCCCGCGAGCAGTGACAGACGCCCAAGGTACGGTCAGGCTCCACATCCCGGCCCGCGACTTCGCCTATCTCGTCGATCTGGCCCTCGGACAGGTTCGGCGTTACGGATCGAACGAACCCCGCGTCGTCAGGGCGTTGCTGCGGGTGTGCCGTGATCTCGCCTGGTTCGGAGACGCCGCGCACCGCGCCGTCGTTCGGCAGTATGTGCAGACCCTTATGAGCGACGTAACCCGGCTCGTGGCGCAGCCAGCCGATCGCGACCCCCTGCTGGAGGAGGGCGCAGCGGTCCTTGACCTCTTCGACATGGCGGACGGCCCTCCGGGCACCTCTTAACTCCATCCTCCTCCCGCCGCAGGGACGGCCGGAGAGCGGAGGCAGCCAGTGGCCTGGTGCCACGCTATTTCAAGTTCAACGCAGGAAGGTCAGAGGGCACGAAGAAGGCGCGCCCCGTTCGCTGAGCGCGCGCCCTTCCCGTATAGAACTGTTACTCCTTGAAGGCATCCTTGACCTTTCAATGCCGGCCAATTTCGCCATGCAAAAACAATTACATGGGACGCGAAGCCTGCCAGCCATAAGCCACATCGGGGCATGCGGGAACGGCATCGTGGTGCTCTACGCCTCGATCACTCGGCCGGCTCGATATGCTCAGGTCCGTTGTTACGGACGCTGTTTACCCTCGTGCTGACAACCCGGGGTGTCAGGGTTGGCTCCGGCAGAGAGCCCAGCAGGTGCTCTGCCACTCAAAGTATCCGTCAGCTGGCAGGATTGCCCTTCGTTTGACCGCCGCTTTGCGGAATGACGACTTCTCCAGTTCACTGCGGGCATTGATCAGCTTTTTGCCGATCTTGATGTCTTTCGCCCAAGAGGGGACCAGACCCCAGTGGGCCACGAGCAGATGCCGCTCGATGGAGCCCTCGTCCAGGCGCTCAGCCACGATATGCACGCTCTGTGTCGGCGCCACATTCCAGCTCGGAGGAGGCGGGTCACCTTCTACCTCTTGGCATCAAAGTAGCTCAGAAGGTCGCCGGTGGCCTTGGATATCACGTATCTGCCGCACATGACGCCATTGTGCCTGAAGGCTGTGGTCAGTAGGCGTCGAAGCGAACCAACAATATTTGTGCCACCTTTCAGAAGTGCATACGGGCTCTCCCTGGCCGTTCATGACCGAATCGTTCCGCCTGCTGCGGGCGTACCTGCCGTTCGGTGCGAGTGAGTCCTGATTGGAGCAGTTAGGCCCCAGCGGTTCTGTCCAGGGCCTAACTGATATTCGGATATGTCACGCGTTGAACAGGTCAGGTAGCTGTTTCGCTTACTGGAGGGCACCTCACTTCGCCTATAGGTTCAGCACCAGAAATAACGACTTTTTGAGATTCACAGACACGTTCAGAAAGCAGAAAGCAATCGCTCAAGTTGTGGCAGACGTGAGAGGGCTAGGTCATGGACGGTGCTTCCAACACTACTCCTGCCGGAAAGCCTGAGGGTGCCCAGGATTGCAGGGCCGTCAACAGGAGAACCAATCCCATGCCGATCGAGTACTACTTGGGTCAGGCGGTGGTGATAGGGTCGGGCCGGTTAGACTCGTTTCATGCGCAGAACCTCGGCACGAGGCCCCGACGCCGCTGGGAGCGAGCGCGTACTTATCCTGTCAGCAGGGGTAGGAGCGGGGCACAACAGCGCCGCGGCGGCGCTGCGGCAGGCGTGTGCCGCGCGCGCCGACATTGATGAGGTGCAGGTGCTCGACGTGCTGCAGGTGAGCAGCGTGCTCTACCGCTCACTGCTTGGCAAGGGTTACTTCGTCCTGGTCAAGGACTTGCCCTGGCTGGTCGAGTGGGGCTACGACATCAACGACCGTCCGTTCCGGCGCCGGGTCCCAGTTGATCCCTGGACACGGGTGAACGCTCTTCCGGTGATCGGTGCGATCAAGCGATTCCGGCCGACCGCAATCCTGTGCACGCACTTCCTGCCAGCCCAACTGCTGGCGTCGCTGCTCCTTCGCGGCGTGATTGACGCGCGGACCGCCGTCGTCATGACGGACTACGACTTCCAGGGCCTATGGCTTACGGGGGCGTTCCATGCGCTCTTCCTGGCCAGGGAAGAGGGCAGGGTGGAGCTGATAGCGCTGGGTTTGCCCCCGACCGCGTCGCGGCCACGGGCATCCCGATCGCCAGCCAGCTGGATGTAGCGCCTGCGCGCGATGTAAACGAGCCCCCGATGCTGCTGATCTCGGCGGGCGCGACTGGCGGAGACTATGCCGTCTCGGTCGTGCGGCAGACGCTGCACATGCGCTCATCCTTCACGGCCACGGTTCTGTGCGGACGCAACGATGCCCTGCGGCAGCGTATCGAACAGCTAGTGGCGCCCGCTGGCGACCGCTACCGCGTGCTCGGCTTCACGGCGGAGATGCCCGAGTTGCTGCGCCGCGCCGACCTGTTTGTGGGCAAGCCGGGCGGTCTGGCGGCGGCGGAGTGCATGGCTGCAGGGCTGCCCATGGTGCTTGTGAACCCCATTCCGGGGCAGGAGGTTCGCAACGGGGATTACCTGATGGAGCAGGGGGCGGCGGTCCGTTGCAACACTCCCGCGACGATCGGTTGGAAGATCGACGAGCTGCTGCGGGAGCCGGGCCGCCTGCAGCGGATGCAGGCGGCGGCGCGGAGAACGGGCCGCCCTGACGCTGCGGCGGACGTGCTGACCGGGCTGTTGGACGGCCCGTCCCGTCCCCTCGTCGTGACACGCGCAGCGCAAAAGACAATCCTCGCCGAGAGCGAGCGGCGAGTCGTTTCGACCGATCTGACGGGACCTTCGTCGCTTGTCAGCATGATCGACTCGGCGGCGGGCAGCACGGTCGCGCTGCTGCGAGCCGAGGAGCTGGGAGATCTGCAGAAGTGGTACGCCACCCCGAACGGGGGTCTGCTACTGCGGCGCGGTCACGCGCTCAGGTCACTCAGATGGGAGGAGCGGCGGCTGCTCCGCGCCATTCTGCGCGGGGACAACGAGCTGCACGTCCGTGTCGAAGGGCCCTCGCCACCGTCTCGCATCCGCCCCTCCCGGTCGCCAGCAGCGGCAAAGAGCCAGGCAGTCGACCCCGAATCAAAAAGCTGAACAGCGAACAGCCGGCTTCGTTTCCGGCTGTGTCGGGTTGGTTCGGGATGGCCAGCACCGGTGCAAGGGCCGGGGGAGCGGGCACAACAAGACTTTGCTGATTGTGGTGGGGAACTTCCTCGGACGGCTACTTTCTTCGGCGCGGGAGATGGGGCACCTGTCTGTCCTGCCAAAGTTTGCTCCCATCCGGCGGGGACGAGCCGGTAGAAAGACTGAGGAGCAGCGCTTAGCGCTTCCCGTACTTGCGGTGGACGGCTTGTTTGCTTACGCCCAGGCACAGGGCAATGGCTTCCCAAGAAAGGCCGGCCTGCCGGGCCTTCCTGACCAGGGACGCTTCGGTGCGCCCAACCTCCTTCTGCAGCTCAGCGACCGCGCGCAACGCGTCAGCGGGGCCCTTGCCGTCCATTGATGCAACCAATGTCTTCATCCGGTCCACCTCCATGCGTCAACATTAGTTGACGGAAATCGCTAGCGTCAACATTTATTGACAATTCCTAAGGGCCTGCAGACGGGTGTGAAGTCAGCAGTCCTCCAATACTCACGGGACAGCCACATGCCCCAGCCTCACCAGGACCAGTCTGAAACGGCTGGGGCTCGTCCCCATGAACTCGCGTCCCGCCGGCGATGCCGTCCGGGGGAGTTCCACCCAGGTCTTCATGCGGTCGACGTCGCTCCAGTCCGTTGTCGAGGATGTGCGGGATGACGCCCTGCCACTCCTGCTGACGGCCCTTTCATGAGCCCTGGCGGCGGCGTATCGTCTATTCCGCCGGGAACGGTCGTAGCCGTCAGAGGAGCGGACATGGCTGGATGGAATGCGGACACAGCGGCGGGGCCGGTGGGGGCGGGAACCGTAACGCTGGTGGAAGGGTCATGTTTCTGCATCTCCGCCGCCAACGGCGACATCCATTCGGAACTTCCCCACGGTGTATTCCACGAGGACACCCGGATCCTGTCCGGGTGGAGCATGACGGTGAACGGCCAGTCGCTTGAGCCGCTGGCCGCGGAAACGAAAGAACCCTACCGGGCACTGTTCATCGGCCGCGTTCCGCGCGGGGACGGATACGCGGACAGCCCTCTGATCGTGGAGCGCCTGCGGGAAGTCGCTGACGGCGTGATAGAGGAAATCACCATTCGCAACTACTCCGGAAACCCTGTGGAGTGCAGCGTCTCCGTTGGCGTCGATTCGGATTTCGCGGACCTGTTCGAGGTGAAGGAGGCGAGGGTCCAGCGGCGCTGGGAGGTCGTCCGTGGAGCCGACGGTGATTCCCTGATTATCAGCGCGGCATGGCAGGACCTGCGGAAGGCTGTCCTGGTGCGGGGACGCGCGGCCGTGGCCACCGCCGGCGCACTCACGTACCAGGCGGTGGTGCCCGCTTACGGCCACTGGACAACGCGGCTAAGCGTTGCACCGGCCGGGCAAAAGGACGTTTCACGCCCTGTCCGGCACGGCACCTCACAGAGTGATCGGCGGCACCAGGAATGGGTCGCGAAGATACCCAGGCTGCAGATGACCAACCGGTCCATCGAACGGACGCTGCGGCGCAGCTACGACGACCTCGGCGCACTTCGGATCGAGGACCCTGCGTATCCGGAGCGGATTGTGGTGGCCGCAGGAGCGCCATGGTTCATGACCCTTTTTGGGCGCGATTCGCTGTGGGCTTCAGAAATGGCCCTTCCTGTGGATCCGTCACTGGCTCTTGGCACCTTGCAGACCCTGGCCGACCGCCAGGGCAAGGTGGTGGACCCGGTGAGTGAGGAGGAACCCGGGAAGATCCTCCACGAGGTACGGCTTGGGGTATCTTCCGGGCTGGCTCTGGGCGGAAAGTCGGTCTACTACGGCAGCGTGGACGCCACTCCGCAGTTCGTGATGACCTTGGCCTCCGTCAGCCGGTGGGGTTTCGCCAAGGAAACCATCGCAGCCCTCCTGCCCAACGCGGACCGCGCCCTGGACTGGGTCCGGAACTACGGCGATAAGGACGGCGACGGCTTCGTCGAGTACTGCCGCCTCAATGACCACGGCCTGCTAAACCAGGGATGGAAGGACTCGTGGGACGGCATCAACTTCGCTGACGGCACCCTTGCCGAGCCGCCGATAGCCCTTTGCGAGGTGCAGGCGCTGGTGTACTCTGCGCTGCAGGCACGGGCGTGGATGGCGTACGACGGCGGCGACGCGGGTTTGGCCGCGCAGCTCACCGATGAGGCGGCGGCGCTCAAGAAGAGGTTCAACGAGGCGTTTTGGCTGCCGGAACGCGGCTACTTCGCGGTAGCGCTGGACGGCAGGAAACGCCCGGTGGATGCCTGCGCCTCAAACATGGGCCAGTGCATGTGGCACGGCATCATTGATGATGACAAGGTGCCGATGGTGGCCGAGCGGCTGATGTCGCCTGAAATGTTCAGTGGATGGGGCGTGCGGACCCTTGCCACGAACATGGGCGCCTACAATCCGGCAAGCTACCACAACGGGTCTGTTTGGCCCCACGACAATGCCATTATCGCGGCGGGCCTGATGCGTTACGGCTTCGTGGAGGAGGCGCAACGGATCGCCACGGCCCTGCTTGAAGCGGCGGACTACTCCGACGGGCGGCTCCCGGAACTGTTCTGCGGTTTCAGCCGGGAACAGGTAACCGAACCGGTGCCGTACCCCACGGCCTGCTCACCCCAGGCGTGGGCGGCCACCACACCCATCATGCTGATCACCAGCCTGATGCGGTACGACGCCCACGTGTCGCGGGGCGGCTTCTGGATGGATCCTGCTCTGCCGGCATCGTACGGGGATCTGCACATTACCAATGCGCCCCTTGCCGGGGGCCGGATCACCATTGACATCACCCCCTCGGGCCCATCGGTGCAGGGCCTGCCGGAGGGCATCACTTTCCACCGCGAACACCGGCCGTGGCTGAGCGAGCTCATTTCGCAGGCCGGACTCGACGCCAAAAGCTAAGCGTCCGGGGCGTCGTCTTTCAAGCTCCGGTGTCAGCTCCAGCCGAGGCCCGGGCCCCAGATGATTCTTGGCACGCAGGTATCATCGGCGCAGGAGCCCTCCCACGCAGATGCCCGGGAAAGGCTGGGCCGGCGGCGGTTAGAGGGCAGCATCCTGTCTCAAAGCTGCCACGGCCGCCGGCCCTGTCCCCATTCAAGGTCCTGCCCCCAACAAGCGGGACCTTGACGTCCGTCAGTGACGCCCACCTCATTCTGGCTTAGAGGGAATACCAGTGCTGGTTTTGGGCTTGTTCCCAGTGAGGCGCCGACGGTTGGCTGCCTCGTTCGAAAGGACCCTCTTGCCCACTGCTTTCATTCCCTTCACTATGCGCGCCTCGGTCCGAGACGACCAACGGCGCACCTTCCGCACCGACATCGAGCGGATGACCGACGGACATCTCCGGTGGACGCCGCTGGACGTTATCAAGTCAACGAACACCCAGGCCCTGTTCCGCGGGGCTGCGCCGAAAGGCCCGCACACCGCGACCGATGCGAGCCTCGCCCAGTACCTTCAGGACCGCCTCATGGCCGAGAACATCCACCTGGATCTCAGCGTCCGCATCGATCGTTAGGCGCATCTGGGGAGCCTCGGACCATTGCTGGTCCGAGGCTTTGTTGTGCCCTTGATTCGACGGTGCCAAGACAGTCAGAATAGGTCTTTGGTCAGTTGTGCAGGGCTGCGGAGCCTGCTCCCACAGGCCCAGTCCGTCGGGGCGAAACCGGGCTGGTCTCCATTTCCCGCAGCATCTCCACCGTAACCGCTTTGCCAGTGAAGAGGCGTGCCATGTATGGCGCGCTCCGTTCAGTGAGCGCGCCCTTCCCGTTGTGTTTGTCACTGCTTCGAGCGTCCGAAACAACCCTGCCTGCCCACCGTAAAGGCGTGGAGGGTATCCAAGGGCAGGAGCCCTTCCAGGGTGAACACCAGGCCCGGGTTTGGCCCCTACGGGCTGGGCCTGTGGGAGCAGGCGGACGGATGCTCGAAAGAGTCGCGGCACGAAGGAAGGGGCTCAGTCTGGGGATACCGGACCATAGCAGTCAGCAGCGCTGACGGGCGCTACCAGGCGGCGATGACAGTCACAACGCCATCACTGCCCACCGAACTCGAAGGCCCGTCCACCGGGAACAGGCGTGACCTCCTGGACAGCCAGGTCGAGTCCTCCCTGAACGAGACCCTTGACCGGCTCTGCATGTCAACCAGATGAGAAAGTGCCTGCTGTTCAAGGCTTGGTTTGAACACAGCACAGATGGACGATCCGGCGGAATGCGCCGTCGCGACGGGCGGGAGGCCAGGGAATCCCGTGGCTTCGGGAAGGCCCGAAACCAGGTGACTAATGGCTCTGTTCGCCCGTCGGTGACCGCGCAAAGCTGGAATGAACGGCAGGGATTGAAGGGGCGGGTCCGGGGATGATGTACGGATGGTATGGCGACTGGGGTGTGGGCGGTTGGATTGTCATGGCCCTGATGATGCTGCTGTTCTGGGGTGGTGTGGTGACGGTCGTGATTCTTCTGGTCCGCGGCGGACGCCAGGGGCACGGGGGATACTACGGGTCTGCTCATGATGAGGCTGAGCGGATCCTGAATGAACGTTTCGCGCGGGGGAAATCGACGCTACCGAGCTGAATGAACGCCGGGCTGCTCTCCGACGCAGGCCGTGAAGACACTCTCCCGCAGCACGCAGATCCTGATCGGGGCTATCGCGACAGTACTGCTGAGCGCGTTGTCCATGACAGGGGATCGCGCTGCTGGGCGGTGCCCCGAATCCGGGCGGAGCAGGGAATCCCGGCACCACCCGCTGTGCGGCGCCGAGTTTCGCGGGCACCGTCGTGAACGTCACTACCATCGACAGGGGCGGGACCATGATGGCCGGTCCCAGAATGATGCGCGGCAGCATGCGCCTGACCGCGGACCGGGCCACCGTGGTCCACGGCAAAGTGTCCTTCCTGGTCGTCAACGCCGGCACCATTCCCCATGAAATGCTGGTCGTCCCCGTGGCGGGCACCCAGAGCGCAGGAACGCGCCCCGTGGGCCGGGACGGAAGAGCCGACGAGGCCGGCAGCCTGGGCGAGGCCTCCGCTGCCTGCGCCGAAGGTGAAGGAGAGGGGATCCTGCCGTCCACGAGCGGCTGGGTCACGCTTGACCTGCCGCCCGGGCGGTATGAACTGTTCTGTAATCTCCCGGGCCACTACTGGGCAGGGATGTACACGGAGCTCACCGTCACTTGAACCGGCCGGAGAACCGCAGGCGGCGGGGGAGCGATACCGGACAGGGGGAGCGGGTCCGCCGGTGACGAACCGGCGGACCTCACACGAGGTAGCCTGCCCAGGCAGCCCGCTTCCTGCCCGGATCTAGTTGCTGAGGTAGCCGTTCGGGTCCAGGACGTACTTTGTGGCCGCTCCGGCATCGAATTCCGCGTACCCCCGCGGTGCATCATCGAGCGCTATGGCTGTGGCGTTGACCGCCTTGGCGATCTGGATCTTGTCATGCAGAATCGCCATCATCAGTTGCCGGTTGTACTTCATCACCGGGCACTGGCCGGTCGCGAAGGAGAGGGACTTTGCCCAGCCAGTGCCCAGGGACAGGGACAGTGAACCCTTCTGGGCCGCCTCGTCCGCGGCGCCCGGGTCTCCGGTGACGTAAAGGCCGGGAATGCCCACGGACCCGCCGGCGGCGGTGAGGTCCATCAACGAATTGAGCACGGTGGCCGGCGCTTCCTTGGCGCCATGCCCGTGCCCGCGGGCCTCGAAACCGACTGCGTCAATACCGGCGTCGACCTCCCGAACGCCGAGGATCTGCTCGACCTGGTCGGCCGGGTCGCCGTTGGCCACGTTGACGGTTTCGCAGCCAAAGGACCGGGCCTGGGCGAGGCGATCCTCATTGAGGTCCCCTACGATGACCACGGCGGCCCCCAGCAGCTGGGCGCTTGCCGCCGCGGCAAGTCCTACGGGTCCGGCCCCGGCAACATAGACGGTTGACCCGACGCCGACACCTGCCGTGACGGCGCCGTGAAATCCGGTGGGGAGGATGTCGGAGAGCATGGTCAGGTCCAGGATCTTCTCCAGGGCCTGGTCGCGGTCGGGGAACCGCAACAGGTTCCAGTCGGCATAAGGGACCAGGACGTACTCCGCCTGCCCTCCGACCCAGCCGCCCATGTCGACGTAGCCGTAAGCGGATCCTGGGCGGTCCGGGTTCACGTTCAGGCAGATCCCGGTCTTGCGCTCCTTACAGTTCCGGCAGCGCCCGCAGGAGATGTTGAACGGGACCGAGACGATGTCCCCGACCTTGATGAACTCGACGTCGGGCCCGGTCTCGATGACTTCCCCGGTGATCTCGTGACCCAGGACCAGGCCGGCCGGGGCGGTCGTGCGGCCGCGAACCATGTGCTGGTCCGACCCGCAGATGTTGGTGCTCACGGTGCGCAGGATGACGCCGTGCGGGACTTTCCGGCCGACGTTGACGGGATTGACCCCGGGGCCGGCCTGCAGTTCAAAGGTGGGGTAGGGGGTATCGATGATTTCGACAATCCCGGGTGCCTTGTACGCAACGGCTTTGTTGGCTGACATGGGCATGGCTCCTATGGTTGGTGTTCGAATTGGCACGGAAGGCCTGACGCCGGCTGCATCAGACCTTCCGTGGGGCAAGAGTTGTCAGTTTTCGTGAAGCAAGGGGGTGGATTGATGTGCCGGGCGGCCCGGTCCGTGCGGCTAGGCGTCGATTACCATGTCGGTCAGCGCGGTTGAACAGCAGGGAAGGAACTTGCCTGCAGTGATCTCACGTGCCCGGATCCCGCCCTGGTGGTTCATCTCCACCTCGCCGGAAAGCTTGACGACTTTGCAGGAGCCGCACATACCCTCCTTGCAGTTCGCGCCGATCCGGACGCCTGCGCGCTGGGCCACTCCGAGGATGTGTTCGTCCGGGCCGATCCGTACATTGATGCCCGTCCGCATGAAGGACAACGTGAGGCTGCCCGTTCCCACAGTGTCAAAGCTCGAGGCGTCGGGGGACGCGGCCTCCGGTTCCGCATCTGATCCGCCTTCGGCGGCCGCCTTGCCCGGGTCGACCGTTTCCAGCGGCAGCCCCGTGGCCTTCAAGGTTCCCTCGTCGTCGTAGCCGGGCTCGTAGAGCCCGAACGCGCTGGGCTGGCTGTCGAAGTAGTCCTCGGCGGAATCGGCGATTTCCTCGGCGATCTCCTCCGCGATGTCCGAAGCGAGCGCGATTTCTGCCTGGTATTCAAGGAGTGTCTGGCGATCCCCCGAGAAGAACTCCATGTAAATGGAGGTGTCGTCGACGCCGACCTTCTTAAGCAGCTCGGTGGCGGTGTTCAGGTAACCTTCCGGGCCGCAGGCGTACACCTGGCGGCCGTTGGCATCAGGAGCGACCTCGTCGATCATGGCCGAGGACAGCCTTCCGCTGAAGCCATCCCACTCCTCGGGCCGGCCGCGGTCGCCAAGGGCGTAGAAGACCTTGACGCGCGAGTCCACCGACGCAATGTAGGCCAGTTCACGGTGGAAGGCAAAGCCGCCGGCTTCCGCTCCGTGGTAGAGCACTACCACATTGGCCGTACCGGGCAGCGAGTGGATGGTCCGCAGCATCGACATGATCGGAGTGATGCCCGCGCCGGCAGCCAGGAAGAGGTACCGTGCGCGCCGGTCGGCATCGGGCAGGTGGAATGCCCCCACGGGTCCCAGCATGTCCAGGACGGTGCCGGGTTTGACGTTGTCATGCACCCATGGTGAAACCAGTCCGCCGGGATCGCGCTTAACGGTGACGCTGAAGGTCCAGGGTTCCGTGGGTGAGCTGGAGATTGAGTAGCTGCGGTCCACGGGTTCCTGGTCCTCGCCGTTCACGGGAAAGGCGATATTCACGTACTGGCCGGCCCTGAATGCCAGGGGTGCGCCGTCGCAGCGGCGGAACACGAAGGTCATCATGCCCCCGGCCTCGGGTACGGTCTCCACACATTCCGCCATGAACTCCTGCGGATGCCAGGGACCCAAAGCACGTGCAGCGCGGGCGGGTGCCTCGGCGCTGCCCATTACCCTGTTCCACGGCATCTCAAGGCCACGGATGCGTTGGGGTTCCTGGACTACCGTTTCAGTAAGGAGTTCCGTCATGCCAAGTGCTCCTGAACGCGCTGAACGTACCAGTTGATGAAGGCCTCCACCTGGTATTCGCTCTTCATGTAGGGGCCGGGCTGGTAGGCAGGGCTGCCGGCACCCTTCTGGCACAGCTCCACGAACGCCTTGTCCTGCAGGTTTGTCTGCTTCCAGGTGTAGGTGAGCTTGTCCAGGTCGTAGTCGACGCCTTCTTCCGCGTCGTCCGCCACGAGCCAGGTGGTTCGCACCAGCGACTGGTGTTCGTTGATGGGGAAGACACCGAAGGTGATGACGTGGTCCCCAAGGAAATGGAACCAGCTGTTGGGCTGCAGGTGCATCGAGCAGCGGCCAAGGCGGAAGTCCGGAAGGTCGCCAAGCAGTTTCTTGGAAAGCCTGCGTCCGTCGGGCGAGAACGATTCGCCCTCGCCGTCGAGCGATTCCCGTGAGATGCGGATTCCCGCGATGCGCGTGTCGAGCTCCTCGACCACCTCGTAGGGAAGGCCGTAGCGGCGGCAGCGCTCCTCGAGCGATGACTGTGCGTTCTTGTTGCGGTCCCACACTTCCTCAAGGTGCGTCGGGATCAGCCCCTCCGTGAGGCCCCAGGTGGGGAAGAGGGAGCAGGCGAGTTCGGGGTGGCCGTCACAGTGGTAGCACTCCCGGTTGTTCTCCATGACCAGCTTCCAGTTGCCCTCTTCGATGATGTTCTGCTGGTAGGCAATCTTCGTCTTCGACAGATCGTGGGGCGCGAGGTAGGGCTCAAAGATCTTTGCGGTTTCATCGAAGTCCGTCGGCGGCACGTCCGCAATGCAGACGAAGATCAGTCCTGCCACCTCGCGGCCGTGGGCGCGCTTGAGGCCGAAGCAGCTCTTGTCGAACTTCGTTTCCCCCGGGGCCGAGGCGTGGATCAAATCGCCGCTGGGCGAGTAGGTCCAGGAGTGGTAGCCGCAGACCAGGTTTCCCGTTGATCCCGTGGATTCCGTCAGGACGCGGGCGCCGCGGTGCCGGCACACGTTGTGCAGTACGTTCACGCCGCCGTCGTCGTTGCGCAGCACGATCAGGGAATAGGGCCCGTAGTCGACAGTGACGTAGTCGCCCGGTTCCGGCAGTTCGGCAGTGCTGGCGGCAAAGATCCAGTGCTGCCCGAAAATGGCCTCCATGTCGATATTGAAGATCGTCGGGTCCGTGTAGAAGGGGGCATCGAGGGAATATCCCGTGCGCCGGAACTCGAACAGTTCGGTGATTTCCGCCAGTTGCTCGGCAGGCAGGGATGCAGCGAGTTTTCCGCGCTTGAGGGGGACGTTCACTGAAGCAGTCATGTTGGGTTTCCTCCCGGGAGGGCTGGCTGGTGTGCGATTCGTGGCGACCACAGAGTTGGAGGCGGCAACCGGCGTTGCCGCAACTTTGCAGTCATAAAGGTTGGGGAGGATCGACCTGCACCAATGCGTCCGTCGGGGACGTCCCTGTTCGCGCTGTACGCAACATCGATCACCATATGCAACAGTGTGACTCGTGCCACGCAGGGTGTCAATCTATTAATTGACGCCGCCAAAAACTACGAAAAAACGTGCTGACTGGACCCGGGCGCGCATCAGCTAAGGCGTGTGAAATCCGGTTGGACGCTGGCCCGGGGCCGGTTACTCACTGCTTTGGTTGCGCAACGCCGCCCACGCCTGGAAACCGCCGATCAGGTCGGTGGCACGGATCAGCCCCAGCCTCTGCAGGGTGTGCGCAGCGAGGCTGGAACTGTAGCCCTCGTTGCACACAACCACGATGCGGCGGGCGGGGTCGTCAGCGATCGGGAGCCGATGGGCGCTGGAAGGATCGAGCCGCCACTCAAGAACGTTGCGGTCGATCACGACGGCTCCCGGAATTTCGCCGTCCCGGTCCCGCTGATCCACGGGCCGAATGTCAACAACAAGGGCGCCCGCTGCCATTTCCCGCTCAAGATCCGAAGGGTGGACACGCACGAGCCCGCTGCGGCTCTCTTCCAGTAACTGGTCGACCGTAAGGGCCGCGGGGGTGCCGCCCGCATGCGAACCGCGTTCGCCGCCTTCAGCGCCGTCGTCGGAGTTATCAAACTGGTTCAAAATTCTCTCCCTTTACCTTCTGATGCGTCCATCGTTCCACCATGAAGCTGAACGCGGGGACGGTCGGACCGGGGCGAATGTCTTTTTGCGTCCGCCTGGGGGAGGGGGCACCGGCGGAAGGTGCACGACGGCGGTGCGTCCCGTCGTCGTGCTCCTTGACTTTTGTGGGGACTACTTGAATTTCGGCGCCGTAGTTTCTGCGGAAGACACGCGAACGCTGTCCTGTTGCTTTCGCGGCGCTTCGGGATATGCTCCACAAATGGCACCGCGAAGTTTCCTTCAATGGCCGGTCATCCGTCAATTGTCGACGGGGGATCTGCTGGGCCGTGGGCCCGCTGTCACCTCGGCCAAGACCCAGGCCATTGCCCCCCGCACAGCTACTGCCGACCGCGTTGTCCAGAGCGTCTGCCCCTACTGCGCCGTGGGTTGCGGACAGCGTGTCTACGTTAAGGACGAAAAGGTCATCCAGATCGAAGGCGATCCGGACTCACCCATCTCGCGCGGCCGCCTGTGCCCCAAGGGTTCTGCCAGCGAGCAACTGGTCAATTCACCAGGCCGGCAGACCAAGGTGCTTTACCGTGCGCCGCGCTCCAGGGAGTGGGAACACCTGGATTTGGCCACGGCCGTCGAGATGGTGGCGGACCGGTTCATCGAAACGCGCCGCAGGACGTGGCAGCAGGAGGACGACCAGGGCCGGCTGCTTCGCCGCACCATGGGCATTGCTTCGCTGGGCGGCGCAACCCTGGACAACGAAGAAAACTACCTGATCAAGAAGCTCTTCACGGCTGCAGGGGCGGTGCAGACCGAGAACCAGGCCCGCATATGACACTCCGCCACGGTTCCCAGTTTGGGAGCCTCGTTTGGACGCGGTGGTGCAACGCAGTCACTGCAGGACATGGCCAACGCCGATTGCATCGTTATCCAGGGTTCCAACATGGCCGAGTGCCATCCCGTGGGATACCAGTGGGTAGCGGAGGCTAAAGCCCGCGGAGCCAAGGTCATCCACGTTGACCCCAGGTTCACGCGGACGTCGGCAGTGTCGGATAAGCACATTCCCATTCGTGCAGGCTCCGACGTGGTTCTCCTTGGTGCGCTGATCAACTATGTCCTCACCAATGACCTGTGGTTCAAGGAGTACGTCAGCGCGTACACCAACGCCGCCACGCTGGTCCATGAGGATTACCGCGACGCCGAGGACCTGGGTGGGCTGTTCTCCGGCTTTGATCCGGAGAAGCGCGCCTACGACACGTCATCGTGGGCCTATGCGGAAAAAGGGGACGGTGCCATCGATGAGCCCGGGCCAGGTTCGGAACACGGAGCCGATGCCACGGCCCGCGCCGCCGGCCACGCCTTTGGCAGCGGCGGCCCACCTTTGGAGCACGCCGAAGTGCAGCGCGACGACACCCTCCAGGACCCGCGGACTGTTTTCCAGATCGTCAAGCGGCACTACGCCCGCTACACCCCGGAGATGGTCCAGGACATGTGCGGGATCGACGCCGCGGACTTCGAGTACCTGGCGCGCACCATCACGGAAAACTCCGGGCGCGACCGCACGACGTGTTTCGCCTACGCCGTCGGCTGGACCCAGCACTCCCTTGGGGCTCAGTTCATCCGGGCCGCCGCCATCCTGCAGCTTCTGCTCGGGAACGTCGGACGCCCCGGTGGCGGGATCATGGCCCTGCGTGGCCATGCCAGCATCCAGGGCTCAACGGACATCCCCACCCTTTTCAACCTTCTGCCCGGGTACCTGCCCATGCCCAGCGCCGGACGCCATGACAGCCTTGAGGAGTACCTGTCAGTCATTGGCTCGAAGCAACAGAAGGGTTTTTGGGCTGATGCCGACGCCTACACCATCAGCCTCCTAAAGGCCTGGTGGGGTGAGGCTGCCAACGCGGACAACGACTGGGCTTACGACTATCTCCCGAGACTGACGGGGGCCCACGGAACGTACGAGACAGTAATGGGCATGCTCGAGGACGAAGTTGAGGGCTACTTCCTTCTCGGCCAGAATCCTGCAGTGGGTTCGGCCCACGGCCGGATGCAACGCCTGGCCATGTCGCACTTGAAGTGGCTGGTGGTGCGTGACTTGAACCTCATCGAGTCGGCCACGTGGTGGAAAGACGGTCCGGAAATTGAATCCGGGGAGCTGCGCACCGAGGACATCGAGACCGAAGTGTTCTTCCTGCCTGCCGCAACCCACGTTGAGAAAGCCGGCTCTTTCACCCAGACCCAGCGCCTGCTGCAGTGGCGGCACCAGGCGGTGTCGCCGCCGGGGAGTGCCAGAGCGAGCTGCAGTTCTTCTTCGAACTGGGCCAGCGGATCCGGGAGAAACTGGCCGGGTCGCAGGACGAACGGGACCGTCCGCTGCTGGACCTCACTTGGGACTACCCCACGGACGAGCATGGCGAACCTGATGGTGAAGCCGTGCTGGCGGAAATCAACGGCCGCCACCTGGACGGCCCGGATGCGGGCAAGCCCCTCTCGGCATACACCGAACTGCGCGCCGACGGATCCACGGCGGCCGGCTGCTGGATCTACACCGGCGTGTACGCTGACGGTGTCAACCACGCCGCCAACCGGAAGCCGGGCAAGGAACAGGGGCCTGCGGCCCCGGAATGGGGCTGGGCATGGCCGGCCAACCGCCGGATCCTCTACAACCGCGCGTCGGCTGATCCGGCCGGCAACCCGTGGAGCGAGCGGAAGAAATACATCTGGTGGGACCAGGAACAGGGTAAGTGGGTCGGAGACGACGTGCCGGACTTCCCGGTTGACCGGGCACCTGGCAGCAAACCCGATCCCTCTGTCGGTGGTCCAGCCGCACTCAGCGGTGATGATCCCTTTATCATGCAGGCAGACGGCAAAGGCTGGTTGTTCGCGCCGAAGGGCCTCATGGATGGACCCCTTCCCACCCATTACGAGGCGCAGGAATCACCGGTGGCGAACGCGCTTTATCCGCAGCAGCAAAGTCCTGCGCGGCTGGTGTTCCCCCGCGCGGACAACCTCAGCGCACCGAGCGCCGGCACCAGCGGGGCAGACGTCTACCCGTTCGTCTTCACCACATATCGGCTCACGGAGCACCATACGGCGGGTGGGATGAGCCGCTGGCTCCCATACCTGTCGGAGCTCCAGCCGGAGATGTTCTGCGAGGTCTCGCCTGAACTGGCCGCCGAGCGCGGACTTGAGCCGTACGGGTGGGCCACGATCATTTCGCCGCGCTCCGCCATCGAGGCGAAGGTTCTTGTCACGGACCGGATGAGGCCCCTGGCTGTTGGCGGCCACACCGTGCATCAAATTGGGCTGCCCTACCACTGGGGCGTCGGCAGCAATGCCGTGGTCAGTGGTGACGCGGCCAACGACCTGCTGGGTGTGACCCTGGACCCCAACGTCCAGATCCAGGAGTCCAAGGTGGCTTCGTGCGATATCCGTCCGGGCCGCCGTCCGCGGGGGAAGGAACTGCTTGCCCTGGTTGCGGAGTACCAGGCCCGGGCAGGAGTGACCATCGAGACGGGGAACAGCGCCGTCACCAATCCGACGGCGGAAGGCAACAAACCCGCCCCGCATACCGATCCCACAACGGAGGACTAGATGGGCCAGCTGTCCGGACCGACCGACCCCACCGCCGATGCCCACTGGGAACACAACCATCCGCGCAAGGGATTCTTCACCGACACCTCGATCTGCATCGGCTGCAAGGCCTGCGAAGTTGCCTGCAAGGAATGGAACCACAACCCGCAGGACGGAAACCTCGAGTTGCTGGGGTCTTCCTACGACAACACCGGATCCCTGGGCGCCAGCACCTGGCGGCATGTGGCGTTCATTGAGCAAGGCCAGGAACGCATTACCGAGGCCCGGGAATCCGGGCGGGCCCTGGTCAATTTGGGCATGCCCCGCATTGGTCCTCCCGCCACGGCAGGGTCCGCAGCGACCGACCTGGCAGAGGCCGACACGACGCCCCCGGACACGGCAGACTTCCGGTGGCTGATGTCCTCCGACGTCTGCAAGCACTGCACCCACGCCGGATGCCTTGACGTCTGTCCCACGGGGGCCCTTTTCCGTACCGAATTCGGCACCGTGGTGGTCCAGGACGACGTCTGCAACGGCTGCGGAACCTGCGTGGCCGGGTGCCCCTTCGGCGTGATCGAACGCCGCAGCAATGGCACGGTGAAGGTGGCCGGCCAGCGGGACGAGCAGCACGAAAAGCATCCCGCCGACCCCAACGTGGGCGTGGCCCAGAAGTGCACGTTGTGCTACGACAGGCTGGTGGCCGATGAGACGCCCGCGTGCGCCAAGGCATGCCCGACGACGTCCATCAAGTTCGGCGACCACGACGACATGGTGGAAACAGCCCGGGAGCGGGTGGCCCACCTGCACGCGCAAGGCCTCACCGAAGCGCGGCTCTACGGTGCGAACGAGAACGACGGCGTCGGTGGAACGGGATCGGTCTTCCTGCTGCTGGATGAGCCCGAGGTGTACGGGCTCCCGCCGGACCCGCGCGTCCCCACAGCCGACCTGCCGCAGATGTACCGGCGGGCAGGCATGGCTGTAGCGGGCATGGCCGCGGCTGCAGCATTGGCTTTCCTGGGAGGACGGGCGTGACCCTTTCGGAATTCGACAGCTTCCGGCCGGCGGAGCGTGCCCGGCGCCGCCGGCAGGACGGCAAACCCGGCCTGCGCCGCCGCAGGGACAACGGGGACGGTTCCCGCGAAGTGCCCATGGTCCCGGAGCCTGAATTCACCTCTTACTACGGCCGCCCCGTCGTAAAGCCCGCGCCGTGGGGCGATGACGTTGCCATCTACCTGTTCCTGGGCGGCGTGGCAGCAGGCTCGGCGCTGCTTGGCCTCGGCGGCCAGTTGACCGGACGGCCGATACTTCGCCGGAATGCCCGGCTGGGTGCCTTGGCCGCCGTGAGTGCCGGCGCCGTCGCGTTGGTGAAGGACCTGGGCAGGCCGGAGCGTTTCCTGCATATGCTGCGGACCTTCAAAGTGACCTCGCCGATGAGCGTGGGCTCCTGGATCCTCAGCGCCTTCAGCGCAGGTGCGGGCGTTGCCGCAGTGGCCGAAATCGACCGGATGAGCGGAAACCGGCTGCCGCTGGGACCCTTGCGCAGGGTGCTGCAGGCCGTGGAAGGACCGGCGGGCGTCGAGGCTGCGGTGTTCGCCGGACCATTGGCGGCATACACAGCTGTGCTGCTTGGCGACACCGCCACCCCCACCTGGAACGCTGCGCACGAGGAACTGCCGTTCGTCTTCGTCAGTTCGGCGTGCCTCGCTTCTGCCGGGCTCGCCATGGTCACCACGCCGGCCCGCGAGACCGGTCCCGCCCGCAAACTCGCGGTGCTTGGCGTCGTGGGCGACGTGCTTGCCATGAAGATCATGGAGCGCCGGATGGATCCGGTGGCAGCCGAGCCCCTTCATCAGGGCAAGGCAGGCACCATGCTGAAGTGGAGCGAGCGGTTGGCAGTCGCCGGCGGCCTGGGAACCGTGCTGGGTGGCCGCAACCGCGTCGCAGCTGCCGCTTCGGGGGTGGCGTTGCTGGCCGCTTCTGCACTGACCCGGTTTGGCATCTTCGAAGCGGGGCTGGCCTCTGCCAAGGACCCGCGGTACACCATCGAACCGCAGAAGGCCCGGCTCGCAGCCCGCCGCGCAGCCGGCGTAACCGGCGACGCGATCACGACCGCCAGCTGACCTGGCCGCCAGGCATCAGCGGATCCTGATGCCCCGGCCGGCAGTGGTGTGGCCGATGACGGGGTGCCCTGGCAGCTCGCCGACCACCAGCAGCCCGCCGGAAGTCTGGGCATCGGCAAGCAGCAGCAGGTCGTCTTCGGTGATGCCCGGTGCGGTCTGCAGGTGCGGCCGCACCCAGTCGAGGTTGCGCCGGGTCCCGCCGGAGACAAAGCCGTCGCGCAGTGCCTCGCGGGCTCCATCAATCAGCGGTACCGCCTTCAGGTCGATCACTGCGCCCACTTCCGATGCCCGGACCATCTTGTGAAGATGGCCAAGCAGGCCAAAACCCGTGACGTCCGTTGCTGCCCGGACGCCGGCGGCCACCGCTGCCTCGGACGCGTCGCGATTGAGGCCCACCATGGTCGCTATCGCCTCGGCAAACACTTCACCGGTCGCTTTGTGCCGGTTGTTGAGAAGCCCGACGCCGATCGGCTTTGTCAGCGTGATGGGCAGGCCCGGCCGGGCGGCGTCGTTGCGCAGCAGCCGGTCCGGGTGCGCGACGCCGGTGACGGCCATGCCGTACTTGGGTTCCGGATCGTCGATGGAGTGTCCGCCAAGCACCGGGCAACCGGCCTCCGACGCCACACTAAGCCCGCCGCGGAGGACCTCCGTCATCAGCTCCATTGGCAGGACGCCGCGGGGCCAGCCCACCAGGTTGATGGCCGTGACCGGCCGGCCGCCCATTGCATAGATATCCGAGAGCGCATTGGCGGCGGCGATCCGGCCCCAGTCAAAGGCATCGTTGACAACGGGAGTGAAGAAATCCGCCGTGGTAAGAACCGCGAGGTCGTCGCGCACCAGGACGGCCGCCGCGTCGTCGCCACTGTCCAGGCCAACCAGCACCTCTGCGCCCGGCTGGCCGATGAGGCCACGGACGGCATCTTCGAGCTCACCCGGCGGGATCTTGCAGGCACAGCCTCCTCCGTGGGCGTAGTCGGTGAGCCGAAGGGCGCCCACGGCGCCCTCATCAAGTTGCTGGACTGACGTCTGGGCCTCATTCACCCGCCTAGCGTACCCCCGTGAATCGACCTGCTATATTGAGGCGCGGTGGCGTCCGGGTCCTGGTGGGCCCCCCGGTCTTCAAAACCGGTGCGGCTGAGCATCTCGGCCTGGCGGGTTCGATTCCCGTCCGCCACCGCCAACTTTCGGCAGTGAATGCCGCGATATGAGGAGGGCTGTGGACCACGTCGATCCCCGCCGCCTGATTCCCCGCACGGACGACCTGCTGGCACTGCCGCCCGTCCGCGAAGCCCGGTCACGGCTGAGTGAGCGTGTGATCCGCGAACTCGTCCGGGACATCCAGGACCAGGCCCGGCGCGGTGACCTTCCTCCCGGCCAGGTGGAGCCAGTCCTGCTGGCCGCCGTCGCTGACCGCAAGGCAACAACCCTCCGCCCGGTGCTGAACGCCACCGGGGTCATCGTCCACACCAACCTGGGGCGGGCACCCCTTTCCGCGGCCGCGGTCGAAGCTGTTATCGCAGCCAGCGGCTACGTTGACGTGGAACTCGACCTGGCTGACGGAAACCGCTCGCGCCGTGGCGCCGGGGCCCGGGCGGTACTGCTCGCCGCCTGTCCCGCCGCTGAGGACGCACTGGTGGTCAACAACGGAGCAGCGGCGCTGGTACTGGCCACTACAGCCCTGGCCGCCGGCCGGGACGTGGTGGTGAGCCGCGGCGAACTCGTTGAGATCGGTGCAGGCTTCAGGCTCACCGACCTGATGGAATCGACAGGGGCAAGGCTTCGCGAGGTGGGCACCACCAACCGGACCCACCTGCACGACTACGCCGCGGCCCTCGGCGCCGATACGGGCTGCGTGCTGAAGGTCCATCCGAGCAACTTCCGGGTAGACGGTTTCACTTCCGCTGTTCCGCTGCATGAACTGGCCCCGCTGACGCAGGCACACGGAGTACCGCTCGTGGCCGACCTTGGCAGTGGACTGCTGGCACCTGACCCGCACCTCCCTGATGAACCTGATGTTGCCTCCGCTTTGGCGGCCGGGGCCGACGTCGTCATCGCCAGCGGCGACAAACTTCTCGGCGGACCCCAGGCGGGCCTGCTGCTGGGCCGCAAGGAGGTCATCACCCGGTTGGCCCGCCACCCGCTTGCCCGGGCCGTCCGGGCCGACAAACTTGCCCTCGCTGCCTTGGAGGCGACCGTGGCCGGCGGAATGCCGCCCGTCGTACAGGCACTGCACGCCGACGTCGGGCAATTGCGGCGCCGCACGGAACGGCTGGCCCAGGAACTCGGGGCAGCGGTGGTGCCGCATGACGGCAGGGTGGGCGGCGGGGGCGCCCCCGGTTTTGCCTTGCCCGGGTGGGCGCTCCGGCTCCCCGAAGGACTGGCGCGGCTCCTGCGTACCGGCGATCCCGCCGTGCTTCCGCGCGTCCACGACGGTTCCTGCCTGATCGATCTGCGGTGCGTGCCCGCCGCGGACGACGACCGGATTCTCGAGGCCATTCGGCAGGCGCAGGCAGCCCTCGAGGCTGCGGATGTTGGCAGGGCGGGCTGAACCGTGCACGTCGTTGCCACGGCCGGTCACGTCGATTCCGGCAAGAGCACCCTTGTCCGCGCCCTTACCGGCATGGAGCCGGACCGCTGGGAAGAAGAACGGCGCCGCGGGCTGACCATCGACCTGGGTTACGCCTGGACCACGTTGCCGTCCGGGCAGGATGTTGCGTTCGTCGACGTCCCCGGCCACGAGCGTTTCCTGGGCAACATGCTTGCCGGCATCGGACCCGCGCCGGTGGTGTGTTTCGTCGTCGCCGCCGACGAAGGCTGGCAGGCCCAGTCGAGTGACCACCGGGACGCCGTGGCGGCGCTGGGCATCGAGCACGGTGTGGTGGTCCTCAGCCGCGCGGACCGGGCGTCCAGCCAGCGGGTGGCGGACGTCCTGGCACGCACCCGGGTGGAGCTGGCCGGGACTGGTCTGAGGGATGCCCCGGCCGTTGCCGTGTCCGCCATCGACGGCACCGGCCTGGCTGAGCTGCGTTCAGCGCTCGACGGCGTCCTGGCCAGTGTGCCCCAACCCGTCACAGATGGGCGGGTCCGGCTGTGGGTGGACCGGTCGTTCACGATCACCGGTTCCGGCACCGTGGTGACCGGAACGCTGGCCGCAGGAACGATCGTCCAGGGGGACCGGCTGGGCCTCTTTG
This sequence comes from Arthrobacter sp. FX8, assembly GCF_026723805.1. Classification (NCBI taxonomy): domain Bacteria; kingdom Bacillati; phylum Actinomycetota; class Actinomycetes; order Micrococcales; family Micrococcaceae; genus Arthrobacter; species Arthrobacter sp. FX8. The sequence goes on from NZ_CP113505.1 coordinate 1,364,110, forward strand.
GTCACCTTGGTTCCCGGTCCGTCGTCGTCCGTGGCCTGCAAAGCCGCGACACCTCGTACACCTCGGTGGCGCCAGTCAGCCGTGTGGCCCTCAACCTGCGCGACGTTTCCGCCACGGACATCCGGCGCGGTGATGCGCTGCTCACCCCCGATGCGTGGCCCACCACCGGCGTCGTGGGCATCCAACGGACCACCGGTGTGGCGTATACGGATGTGCCGGAGCAGCTCATGGTCCATGTTGGCACCGCGTCCGTGCCGGCCAGGCTGCGTCCTTTCGGCGCCGACCACGCCAGGCTCGTCCTTGACAGGCACCTGCCTCTCGTCCTGGGCGACCGGCTGGTGCTGCGCGACCCCGGAAGCCGCTCTGTGCTGGGCGGGGCACGCATCCTCGACGCCGATCCACCGGCCTTGCGGCGGCGCGGAGACGGCGCCCACTGGGCCCAGCGGCTTGCAGGCATGGACCCGGCGGGTGACGTGCTGGGGGAGGTGGCAGCCCGCAAAGCCGTGCAGGTGGAGCATCTGCGCCGGCTCGGGCTGTTGTCCGGGCAGGACCCGGAAGGGCCGTCCGGCGTGCAGGTCATCGACGACTGGTGGGTGCACGCTCCTGTCCTTGAGGCCTGGCAGCACCAGCTTCGCAGCGCAGTCCAGGCGCTGCAGGAATCCGATCCCTTGGCGCCGGGCCTTTCCATGGGGGCAGCCCGCAACCTGCTTCGCCTGCCCGACGAGAAGCTGCTTTCCCATGTCATCCGTGGGGCCGCCCTGGAACAGGACGCAGGCCACATCCGGCTGCCCGGCAGCCGGGGCCACCTTGGCCCCATCGAACCGGCAATTGCCGAGCTGGAGCGCAGGCTCACCACGGATACGTTCCAGGCCCCGGAATCCGAGGAGCTGGCCGCGCTGGGTTTGGGCACGCGGGAGCTGGCTGCTGCAGAACGCTCGGGCCGCCTGCTGAGGCTGCGTGACGGCGTGGTGCTGCTGCCAACGGCGCCGGCCCTTGCGATGCGAACCCTCGCCGGCCTGGAGCAGCCCTTTACCACCAGCCAGGCGCGCCAAGCCCTCGGAACGACGCGCCGGATAGCGGTTCCACTGCTGGAACACCTCGATTCGCGGGGGTGGACCCAGCGGTTGGACGCAGGCCACCGCAAGGTGGTGCGCTAAGGGTTTGCGTCCCGAAGTCGACGGGCTTTGACGAGGAAGACAACCGCAACAATCGTCCAGAATGCAGCACCCCAAAGCAGTGCCGGCATCAGGACCGCCATTCCGGTCGCCGTACCTGATGCCATGAAAGAGTTGATGAACGCCCCTGCCGAAAGCGGCGCGTGCATGAGCATCGCCAGCGGGAGGCTCCCTGTCCGGTCGTAGACCCACACCATCAGCACCCGGAATGGGGGCAGCCAGGCAAACAGGAACACCGCCACGATAACCGCGTTTGGTATAGCTCCTGAAGGGTCAGTGCTGTCCGCGAACATCGGGTAGTGCCAGGTTCCCCACAGCAGGGCCATGATGAGGCCAGTCAAAAGAATGCCGTAACGCCTACGGAGTCTGGGCAGGGCAAAGCCCGTCCAGCCAAGCTCTTCCAGGATGCCGACCGCGAGCCCGACCAGGAGGCCGCCCAGGATAATGGCCGCTGTCCCCTCCAGTGTGGTCGTGCCCGCGTAGTAACCCGGAAACATCATCGAGACCAAGGCCGCCGTCGTAGCCATGACGATCGGGCCAGTAAGAAGGGCGAAAAGGTACCACCGGGGGCCCACCCGCCATTGGCGCAGCCGGGTCCCGAGTTCCCGAAGCCCTGTTCGGCCGTATAGAAGGGCGGTAAGGGAAACGCCGGCTGCGGCGGGCCCTGCCGGGAGCGCCGCCGCGGCCCACGTTACGGTTAGGTGCCCTGCACTGAGAATGGCAGCCATTCCGCCCCAGGAGATGAAAAATGCGAGGAGGTAGAAAACAGGCAAGGGATGGCGCCTCGTGAACGAGGAGAACCCCTTGCCGGCGGCGCCCGAAACGAGCGGCACTCCGGGCTGTGGTTGCGTTGTCATGGGGACCCTCCTGCCTGACCAAACGCGCGCCCGCCGGTGACCCGGGAGCTGCTACCCCCAACTCCCAGCGTGATAGCGCAGGCAATGGCGGAGTAGGGGCTTTGGTCATGGCACCCTGTACCTCTGGAGCGCCGGGACGCCCCGGATACCTGTCTTGGTTCCAAAGACCCTGTTTGGGCACTTCTCCGCGCCCTAGTCTGTCGTCATCCATTACATCAAGGAGGCATCCATGCGCAGAGCTGCAATGACTGAAACCGAGCGGGTCCATCATCTCTCCGAGAACCTCATGGGCCAGCTGGCCAGAGGCAGGGAATGGGCCACGCCTGGTGTGCAGGCTGCGCTTCAGCGGGCGGTGGCCGGGCTGGATGCAGGCATCGAGACCGCTTCTCCCCGCCTCCAGGCGCTGTTGCGCCGGTTGGCCGATGAGCTTGCCGGGGGTGTGGAGACACTGACGCCACGGGTCCAGGGACAGCTTAAGCGCGTTGGCCCGAAACCGGCCGCACGAGCCAAGAGACGCGGCCCGGTGAGGTCCCGGCAGCCGGCCTTCCGGATGTGGTGGTGGATCGCAGGGCTCGCAGCGTTGGCAGCCGGGGCAGCAGTCTGGCGCTCAATGCAGGCGTCCAAGGAAGAGACGGTGCGTTCGGACAGTTCGCAGGACATGAGCGGTGCGGATGCGAATGTCGACGCAGATCTTGCCTCAGGACGGATGTAGGAGGGCGTTCAGCGGCGGCAAGAAAGCATCGTTCTACAAAGGCGCCGGCCACCGATGGATTATCCCCCGAAAGGCCAGCGTCTCAGAGGAAGCGTCTGAGCAGTTCCGGGACCCGGGGCAGGACCAGTTCGGGGGGACCGGAAAGCCGGGACTCGAGGGCCACTGTTCCCTGGTACCCCATGGCCTTGAGGGCGGCGCCGATCGGAGCCCAGTCGATGTGGCCGGCGCCCGGTTCCAGTCGATTGGAGTCGCTGGCCTGGACGTGGCCGACGAAAGCGCCCGCTGCCTCCAGTGCCGCTGCGGGATCTGCTTCTTCAATGTTCATGTGATAGGTGTCTGCGGCAAGCTTGACCGAACCGAGTCCGACTTTCCGCAGCAGTTCCACGCCCTGGGCGAGTGTGTTGACCATGTGGTCTTCGTACCGGTTCAAGGGTTCCAGGTAGAGTTCTACGCCTTCGCGCGCGGCGTGCCCGCCAAGTTGACCGAGAACATCAACAAGCACGGCCGTGTCCTCCTCCTGGGTTCGCGGCGGAATGAACGGGGGAAGGCGTTTTGAAAACATGCCGTACGAGGCCGGGGTTACGGCGCCCCGGCCCCCAGCTCGGCCATGACACTTAGCTGGGATCGAAGTTGAACCACGGCGTCCCGACGGAGGGCCTCGTCAAAGTCTCCGATGAAGTGAAGCATGTCCACGCATACGGTGGGCATGACCACTCCGTTCTTCCGTGCGCGCCGAAGCTCGGACAGACGGTTCTGGAAACCCAGGTCGCCTTGGGCGCGGAGCTCAATTCCGTCGAAGCCCCAGGCAACGGCTCTCTCAAATTTCTCCTCCAGGCAGCTACCGGGCAGGTGCTGCTCTTGTACGGTGAGCGGGATCATCGGAACTCCAAAACTGTCTGAAGGGCAGACTCGGGATTGTTATCCAACAGCTCGTAGGCCTTGGCAGCATCTGCGATGTCGAACCGGTGGGTCACCAGCGAGGCTGCGTCCAGGGCGCCGGACGCGATCGAAGCGATCACTGTCTGTTCCAGGCGGGGAACGCTCCACCGGGTGCGCAGCCGGTTTGGGACCGAACCGATTTGCGAGGCGAGTATCTGGACCCGGTTGTGGTGGAACTCTTCTCCCAGGCGGAGTGGTGCCGCGCCGCCCTGGTAAAAGCCGGCAGCAACCACTGTGCCATCGGCACCCACGGCCCGCGTGGCCTCGTGGAGGGCGCGGTAGTTCCCGCTGAGTTCAATGGCGCAATCGCACCCCATGCCGCCGGTAAGTTCGCGAATCCGGGCTGCGGGATCCGGGTCCGGCGCCAAGGCTTCCTCCGCACCCCAAGCGAGTGCCTTGTTTTGGCGCACCCTGGTTCCGTCAACTGCGATCACCGTCGCGCCGTTCAAACGGCGAAGCGGGTGGCCAGCAGGCCGATGACGCCCTGGCCAAAAATGGCAACCGTCGAACCCACCCCCAGGTCAGCTGCCAGGACGGCGTTCAGGGCTATCGCTCCCACCCGCACAAATACGGCAGCGAGCGGGTCCATGCCCTCGGGCAGTTGGTGACCGGCCACGGTCTTTGCCGGCAGGATAGCCTCGGACTGGTGCCCCCAAATGCCCCAGACGGTGTCTCCGACTTTGACAGGCCGGCCGGCGTCCTTCCCCTCATCGACCGGGTCGGGCACGGCAGCAACCTCCACGACCTCTCCGACCTCCGAGTATCCCCACCCGTCCAGGGGGTAGCCAAGCCGCGGTTCACGTAGATCCTGCTGGAACAGGCGGATCCCGGGATTCCATACGGAGGTCAGGTAGGGATTAGTGCCCCGGTACGCGGTCATCTCGGTCCCGGCCGAGATACCCGAAAACAGGGTGCGGACCCGAACCTCTCCGGGCTGGAGGGCAACGCTCTGGCTCTCGATGATCTCTACTTTGCCGGGGCCTGCAAAGCGAAGAAGGCGGTACACGGCTTAGCTTCCTTGAGGCGATTTGGTGCCTGGGACCATGGCGGTGCTTTCAGTATGCAAGGGTCCAGCGCGGCGCTGCTTTCGAGACAGTGATCAGATGTGGGGGGTATTGCCTCGGCCCCGTGCCCGCCGCAGGCTTACCCTCCGGGGGTGTGGAGCGGCACGGTTTCGGCGCATGCGGCTGTGCCATGGCCTTGCATGAAGGTGGACCGTGGTAGACGGCGCTGATGCCACCAGGGTGGATCCGTTCCTTCGGCGGCGAAGATGGACGATCACGAGGACGGTCAGGCCGATCCAGGCGAACGCAACGCCGATGACAAGGAGCACTGTCGGAATCGTGTCCACTGCGGCACTTCCTCAGGAAGCAGGGGTTTGCTGGTTCACGTAAAGAACGGGGTCATTGGCGTGGTGCCTCTGTACCCGGACGCACCACGGGCGGTCCCATGCCATGGTGGGGTCCGGGGTGGCTGCTGACGCGCAGGATCCTGCAGCGGGTGGGGGATAGGGGTGATGTCACAGCGGCCTCCGGCTGAGCTGAAGCGGGGCCTGCTGCTGGACTTAGTTGACGTATAGCGCGGTGCCACACCATAGTCAATAGACGTGGGCGAAGCCCCCGGCTCAGGCCACCACCACGCCGTGCCGGGAACACTCCGCTGTCCAGCCAAGCGGCGTCACCTGTACTTTCATCCGGCGCCCGCAGGCGGCGCAGTACCGCGGCGGTTCCATTGCCATGCGTTCGCCGCAGCGTTGGTGGGCGTTCGACGGCGGGTGGTTGCCGCCGTCGAACGCCTCGCCGCAGTGCCCGCAAAAGTTCCCGGCGGCTGAATACATGGAGGGAAAAGCTCTCTTCACAGCGTTTTCTGAAGTTCCTTGATGGGCATGTTGAGGTCCACGAGCAGGTTCAGGTCTGCGGTGGCAGGGCGGCCGAGGGTGGTGAGGTAGTTGCCCACGATGACGGCGTTGATGCCCCCGAGCAGGCCATCGCGGGTGCCGAGGTCGCCGAGGGTGAGTTCGCGGCCGCCGGCGTACCGAAGAACGGTGCGGGGCATGGCCAGGCGGAAGGCGGCGATGGCGCGGAGGGCGTCCTTGCCGTCCATGATGCCTTGGTTCTCCAGCGGAGTTCCAGGCCGGGGATTGAGGAAGTTGAGCGGCACTTCGTGGGGTTCCAGGGCTGCGAGCTGGGCGGCCAGTTCAGCCCTCTGCTCCAGGCTTTCACCCATTCCGATAAGGGCGCCGCAGCACAGTTCCATGCCGGCGTCCTTGACCATGGCGCAGGTCTGCAGCCGTTCCTCATAGGTGTGGGTGGTGACGACTTCGGGGAAGTAGCTGCGTGCCGTTTCCAGGTTGTGGTTGTAGCGGTGCACCCCCACTCCTTGAGCTGGTCCACTTGGCGCTGCGTCAGCATGCCCAGCGAGCAGGCGATGTTGATGTCCACTTCCTGGGTGATGCGGTCGATGGCGAACTTGATCTGGTTCATCAACTTGATGTCGGGCCCCCGGACGGCAGCGACGATGCAGAACTCCGTGGCCCCGGTGGCGGCTGTCTCCTTGGCGGCCTTGACCAGTTCCGGGATATCCAGCCACACGCCACGGACGGGGGAGTCAAAGAGACCGGACTGGCTGCAGAAATGGCAGTCCTCCGGGCAGCCGCCGGTCTTGATGGAGATAATGCCCTCTACCTCCACTTCCTCCCCGCAGTGGCGGAGCCGTACCTGGTGGGCCAATTCAAGGGCGCTTGGAAGTGCCTCATCCGGGAGCCGGAGGACCTCTTCGAGCTGGGCCTGGTTCAGGCCGATGCCGTCCCCGAGAACCTGCCGGCGGGCGGTTTCCAGGATTGCGTAGCCTCCGCCCGCGGTGGTCCCGGTGCTGCCGGCGCTGGGAAGGTTTGCCTGGATGGTCATTAATTGGTCCTTTGCGTCTACATGGAATATGCCTCACAGCAGACGCTAGTTCTCCCTGGGCGACTCGATTTTGGAGGAGTCCAACAAAGAATCCGGTGACGGTCCCAACGATGACGCGCCGGGACCGGTGACACGTACTCCGCCCACCGCCCCTGTCCACGGCGTATCGCCCGGAACGGGCAGCACCAGATGCGCAAAAACGTACCCCTGCTCAAGTGGGAGGACCCTGGACGTGGCCCCTGCGCACTTCAGGCACAGCTCCACCGGCTGAAAGGGGGCGCCGGGATGTTCCTGCCCCACGGAGACCACAGCGCCGGAACCACCCACGCAGGCTACGGTGACGGTGTACAGCCCAGCCGCCGGCACCTTCGCCATCGTGCCAAACCCCTGACGGGGCCATCCAGGGGTCCCTCCTCGAAAAGGAGCGCAGGCCCGGGTACTGCCTTAAGAAGCCGGTCCAGCTCAGCATAGTTTCCCACCTCGCGCTCCAGGACGAGCGGGTCAACGTAGGGGGCAGGGGAATCAGCGACTGGGGACGGGCTCGCCATGGGACTCTGCACAGTCTCTTTGTACTCATACGCGCAGCCGGCGGTTCCCCAGGCCACAATCGGCAAGCAAAGGGTGAAAGCAAGACCACGCTGCCTGTCCTTCATTCCCACCTTTCCATGGTCGCCATGGCCGCGGTTCAAGGCAATGGTCCGGTCACTGGCAGCACCTTCGCGGCGGGAGGCCGTGGGGGTTCTTGGTCGACAGCCGACAATGAAGCCAAGCTCAAGATTGAAACAATAAATCCCTGTAGTGGACAAAATATCTTCCCCGTGGCCGCAGGGCTTCCTAAAGTGGCCGTACAGCTACGACTTGGGGGACAGTCCCCCAATTGACCAGGCCAAGGGGGGCCGCATGAGCACAAGCAATCCGCCGGCCGCCAAGGACGAACATACGGTGACGCGGCCGGTGCCCGCTCCACCTGTGGGGCCCTTGGCAAGACCCAGCACGGTTCAACAGACCTCGCGTTCCAGCAGGCGGGAACATGAGGTACAGCGCCTGATCCGCGACCTTGCCGTCCTTGCAGACAACCATCGCGCGCAGGTTTCGTAAACCGCCTGCTTAGCTCCCGGAACCTGTTCCGGTCCTGTGGAGGATGTCATCCACCACGCTCTGGAGTGGTGCAGTAGCGTCGATCGCAATGGCACCGGACGGGATTTCTTCCCGTGTTCCGTGAAGGCGTTCTATGAGCTTCCGTTCAGCCTGGCGCCCTCCCCACTCGTCCTTTGGGCGCGCATCAAGCCGCCGGCGAAGCGTTTCGAGGTCCACCTCAAGAACGAACACCGCGTCAAAAAGCTCAATGAACTTTGAGAGATTCCTGGATCCGCCGCAGAAGAACGTCACCGCCTCCCGCCGGTCTTCGGTGAGGGCCTTCACGTCGTCCACCCTCCAGAGATGGTGATGGTGCACGGAGACGCCGGTGATGCCGGCGAGTGGTTCACCGGTCTCAGGATCGCCTTGATAGGCCAGTTCGCGGTCACCGTTGATTGCGTGATAACCGCGCCGGCGCAACTCGTCGCAGACAGCGGTCTTGCCGGTTCCTGAGCCGCCTTCGATGAGGTAGTTCTTCCTGCCCATGCCTGATGGTACCGATACTGCGTGCTGAAGAAGATGGATCCGACGATGTTCCCGGGCGCTGCATGGTGGGTTGGGAACCGGCTCGTCCTTCAGCCCTCGCGGTTGATGGTTTGATTAGTCAGTGCTCCGTGTAAAACGCTTTGTTGTTTTCAGCCTGTTTGTCGTTTGCATCAGCACTGCTGTCTCCTTCTGGCTCATCCGGCAGCCGGGCGCGGACGCCCGGGTGGCCTTTTCCGCACCGCCGCGGGCAGGGGCAACTTTCGCACTCGGCCCCGCCGGCATCGACACCGCCGTCAACGTAACACGCAGCCCGGACGCCCAGTGGCTGCTGGAGGCTTCCACCCAGACCGGTATCCCTGCCCGGGCCCTGCGGGCCTACGTTGGTGCCGCCGCCACGGCCAATGACGCCACCCCGATGTGTCGAATCGGCTGGAATACTCTGGCTGCTGTCGGCTTCGTCGAATCAGCCCATGGAACCTATGGCGGCGGCCGCCTGGACAGCAACGGCCATGCGAGCGGGCCCATCGTGGGACCAAGCCTTAACGGCGATGGATTCGCCGCCATCGTAGATACGGATGGCGGCGCCCTTGACGACGACGCCCGGTGGGACCACGCGGTGGGGCCGATGCAGTTCATTCCCTCCACGTGGCGGCTTGCAGGAAGGGACGGGAACGGGGACGGAACAGCGGACCCGTCCAACATCGACGACGCCGCCCTCAGCGCGGCCACATATTTGTGCGCCCACGGCCGGGACCTCACAACCCCGCAGGGGTGGGCAGACGCCATCCACTCCTACAACCAGTCCGATGCCTACATCCGTCAGGTGCGGGCCCAGGCGACCGCTTACGCCGCAGAAACGGGCACCCCCGAATGATGCCGGGCGGCTGGCGGTCGCAGTGCCGGCTTCAGGTGCATACGGGGTCTCCCCGTGGACTCGGCCGTCCGTGCGTCAGGCAGGCTGCCACCTGACGGGAAGTGCCTTCAGTCCGTAAACGATGGTGCTTTCCATCCGCTCCAGTTGCGCTTCATGAGCCAAGGAGAGCCCAGGCAAGCGGGCCAGCAGTGCCTCCAGCGCAATCCTGGCCTCCAGCCGGGCAAGGGGCGCGCCGAGGCAAAAGTGGATGCCGTGGCCGAACGCCAGATGACGGTTGGGGTTGCGGTCAATGTCGAACTCCGCCGGCCGCTCGAATTGCTGCCCGTCGCGGTTGGCGGACCCGATCCAGGCAACAACCGGTGCCCCGGCCGGGATTCGCTGATCGCCCAAAATCGTCTCCGCCACCGTCACCCGGTACATGGACTGGACCGGCGACCGGAACCGCAGTACCTCTTCGAGGGTTTGGGGAAGCAGGGCCGGCTCCTTAAGGACACGCTCGAGAGAGCCCGGCGACTCGGACAAACATAGAACGGCGTTGCCGATCAGGTTGGTGGTGGTCTCATTGCCGGCGACGAGCAGCAGGCTGCAGAAGCCGAGCAGTTCAGGGACCGTGAGCTTTTGGCCGTCAATCTCGGCAGACAGCAGGCTGCTGATCAGGTCCCTGCCGGGGCGGCTCCTGCGTTGGTCGATGAGGGCCAGGAAGTATTCGATCATCTCTGAGGCGGTTGCGTCCTGCCCGTCGCTGGCCGGGCCAGTGCGGGTTTGGCTGACAATCACGTCGGACCATTGCTTGAAACGCTCGCGGTCCTCCGCCGGGATGCCCATGAGCTCGGAAATCACGATGACCGGCAGCGGGTACGCCAATTCCTTGATCAGGTCGCCGCTCCCGCGGGCCGCGATCCCCTCCAGGAGTTCGTCCGTGAGGCCGGCGATACGTGGAGCCAGCGCGTCAACGCCCTTTGGCGTGAAAGCCTGTGTCACCAGGGAGCGCAGCTGCCGGTGCCTCGGGGGATCGGCGGTGATGAGGCTTGAGGCGAAGAGCTGGCCGGAGCCGGACGGATTTTCACCGCCCATGCGGGATGAGAACGTAGCGTGCTCGGACAGCACCCGCTGAACATCGTCATACCGGAATACGTGCCAGCTCCCCGATCGGCCGTCCTGGAAGACAGGAGCGGCTGCACGCATTTGTTCGTAGTGGGGAAAGGGATCGAGCGGATATTCAGCAGCCTGTGTGACGTCCATGGTGGCCTCTCTGCCTCCTTGGCGCTCCCGGGGGCACGGCGGGCGCCAAGGCCTCAAACGACTGAGCGTGGAACCTTGATCCTAACCAAAGCCTGCGCCTGGGTCATCAGTCCCGCCGTCGAAATCCCTGGCCGCTATTGAAGTCTGGCTGTCAGCGGGCCCCGCCGCCGTCTGTGGGATTGCCGGAACCGCAACAGACACCTACCCCAGGCGTAAGGCGACGGCGAGGTCCGGTCCCAGTGACTTCGCGAAGGTATTGGTCATGTGGTTGTCCCGATAGACCAAGACGTTCCCGATGACAGCCGGGCAAAGGCCGTCCCGGCAAAAGAGCCTGGAAAGGTCGACAATTTCAATGCCTCCAACCCGGCGGGCCGCCCCACAAGCGCGTCATCCCCGCCCGCAAGGGCCTCCGAGGCACGCGTGGCGCAAGCGCCGTGGTCGGCATACTTTTGAATGCATTCCACCGGGTTGCCCTGTGGATACGGCAGGTCCGCGACGACCGCGACCCGCAGTCCCGCAGCACGCAGCCGGGAAAGGGTCTGAACATAACCCTCGACAAGCGGGGCATCCGGCGCCCAGGACCACCCAAGAGCCTTTTTGTAACCGGACTCGCGCATCCCGGCAACCAGGACGAGGTCCGGTTTTCCTGCTGCGATTCTTTCGGCTGTTATGGAATTTTGGTTCGAACAGTTGGCGTAGAGGGTGGTCTCGGACCGCGGCGGAGTCAAGGCAAACGGGCAGCCGTTCCGCACCAGGGCGTGGATTCTCAGCGGGATCTTCCGGGATACGGCAATGAGGGGGTCAACAAACTGGCCGGCGTGTGAATCCCCGACAACCACAACAACAGGCGCATCCTGCTGTGCCACCGAACCGAACCAGCAATCAGTGTCAGGCACCACTGCGGGGTCGTAAACGCCGCAGGCGCCGGCGCTGGTGGCAGGTACATCCTGCATGGCGACCGAGGGATCAGGGCGGATGGGGAGGCCGGCAGGTACCGGCGCGGGGCGGGTGGACCACGCCTGGGCGCCGGGGTAATCGTGGTCCGACAGTTCGGTCGACAGTTGTGCGCGCTTAATCTCAATTACCTGCCACGGCGCCCACGCTGCAACGGACACCACCATCGCGCCGCACAGCGCCATCGCGTAAGTCCGGCGGTACACGCTCCAGCCAGCATGCCCTGAGCGGTGCCGGAAGCGCTGTTCCACCAGGTGGTAGGAGGCTACGGCGAGGACAAGACTGAGCAGGGCGAGAAGCAGCGCTTCCCTGATGCGTGGCGTGCGGCCCAACAGCGCGACAGCGAAAACGATGACGGGCCAGTGCCACAGATACAGGGAATACGACACGTCTCCGACGAGCGTCATGGGCCGGATGGCAAGGAACCTGGAAGCGGACCACGGAACGGCTGCTGCTGGAGGGCCAGTGCGCAAGAGGATGGCGGTCCCGAGTACTGGAATGGCGGCGATGCTGCCGGGGAAGGCAATGTCAGTACTGAAGAGAAAAGCGGGGACGACGATGGCAGAGACGCCCAGCCACCCGCTGACCGCTGCAAGCCGGCCGGACGGTTTCGGCAGTGCCGGCTGGAGAGCGGCGAGCCCGCCGACGGCGAGTTCCCAGATCCTCGTCGTCGTGGCAAAGTACGCGATGGTGTGTTCATGGTCGCTCAGGTAGATGCTGTAGACGAACGACGCCAGGGCAGTCACGGACAACGCCGGGACGATGAAGCGGCCGGGCGGCTTGCCTGTGGCGAGCGCCGCGGAGATCAGGCCAAGGAAGAAGAACGGGATGACGAGGTAGAACTGCTCCTCGACGGCAAGGGACCAGAAGTGCTGAAGGGGAGACACTTCCTGCGTTGCGCCGGCGTATGAGACTGCGGACAGGGCCTGATGCCAGTTTTGTACCTGGAGCAGCGAGAACAGGACATCGGAGGAGATGTTCTGCCAGCGGCTTTGGGCAAGCAGCAGCATTGCCCCGGCCAGGACTGCAACCAAAACAACGGCCGACGCCGGAAAGAGGCGGCGGATGCGCCGTGCGTAGAACTCGGGGACGGAGATTGACGCGTTCTTTGACGCTTCCCTGGCAAGGGAGCCGATGATGAGGAAGCCCGAGACGACGAAGAACACGTCGACTCCTACGAACCCGCCCGGGAGGGCTTCAGGCCGAAGATGGTAGATGACGACGATCCCAACGGCCAGTGCGCGGAGGCCCTGGATGTCCCGTCTGGCCCCGGAGCCGTTGGTGCCGTGCGCCCGGACCTTAGCCGCGGCATGCCTCATTGCTTCCCCTTGTATTCTGCTGTCAACCTCCGCCCTTTAGCGGGTATCGAGGCGAGTGGGACTCGCCGAGAGGGCATTCTATCCGACACCAATGCCATGGTTGTGGCACTCGAACGCCGTTTTCGTTTTGACCGGCCAAAGTGGTGCCCGCCTTTGCCGGCGCCGGGGTGGAATGGTGACGGCCCGCCCCTGGATTTCCACCCCGCCGTTGGCCAGGGGCCGGGGGCCCGGGTTTTGTGGTAGCCAATCCGGGTCCCCTAAGGTTGACGCTCGATGAAAGCCCCTGAGAAGACTTCCGATCAGCTGCCCGCAGGTTCCCCGCGCGGACCCGTTTTTGTTGATGCCTCAGGACGGCGCCTCCGGCGGGTCCAGCTGATTGGCCTGGGGGTTCTCGGGCTGGTGGCCGGATACGTCGTCCTGGTGCTTGCCGCGTTCATTGGCGGCTCCGGGGTCTCCGCGCCCTTCCTGCCCCTGCCCGCCGCGGCAGGCCCCCACGACCAGCCGTCAATTCCGCCGTCTTCACCAGCGGCTGATTCCCACACTGCCGCAGCCTTGTCCGGCCCCGCCGCTCCGCCCGTTGAGCAGTCCCCGGCGGCAGTGCCGGTGGCCCTGGCCGCCGCACCGGCCGCACCCCCGGTGGGCGGTACCGCCGTCGCGACTTCCGCCCCTGTTGCTGCTCCGGTTCCTGCTGCGTCCACTCAACCCGGACTGAGCGGGACGGCCCCCGGTGCCGCTGGAACCGCCCCCGGCTCCAGCGGGACGGCCCCGGGTACCAGCGGTGTTGCGCCGGGGTCCAGCGGTGTTGCACCGGGCCAGGCAACGCGGCCGTCGGCCCCTTCCCGCCAGTAACATGACCCTCCGGAACAAGGGCACCAGAAACGCAAAGAGCAATGTGCCCGCGAATGTCAGGGCCCATTGGTTCGTCCTCCTGGCCACCTTGATGGCGCTGGGGCTGGCTTTGGCGGTGCAGGGATACCTGCACCACCTGGGCGGTGCCGGCGTGGACCAGGTGCCCGTGAACCAGGCCGCCGGGAATGTCCCGGATGCCGTTTCCCACGGTGGCCCGGTGCTGGATTCCCGTGGCGGGACCGTAACGTCCGTCAGGCCGCCGGACCGGACGGTCGCCCTGACGTTCGACGACGGCCCTGACCCCCTGTGGACGCCCCGCATCCTCGACGTCCTCCGGGAACACCATGTCCATGCGACCTTCTTCGTCGTGGGCTCCGCAGCGGTGGACAACCCGGATCTTTTGCGCCGCATCGTGGCCGAAGGCCATGAAGTGGGGGTCCACACGCTGACGCACACGGACCTCGGCCCAGCTCCCGACTGGCGCCGGGAACTTGAGGTGCAGGGCGGACAGGACGCGATTGTGGGCGTCACCGGCCAGGCCGCGTCCCTGCTGCGGCCGCCCTACACCGCCGGCAATGGGGCCATTACGGACAGCATGTGGTCCGCGCTGCGGGGGCTGGCGGATGAGGGATACCTCACCGTGCTGAGCAGCATGGACAGCAAGGACTGGCAAACGCCGGGCGCCGGAGCGATCGAGGACAATCTCACGCCGTCCGGGCCGCAGGGGCAGGTGGTTCTCATGCATGACGGCGGCGGCGACAGGGAACAGTCCGTCGCCGCGCTGGACTCCGCCCTCTCCCGATTCTCGGAGCAGGGGTACCGCGTCACCACGGTCGGGGATGCGGTGGGCATTGACAGCATGCGCCCCGCATCCAGCGTGGAACAGGTTCGCGGCTCTGCGTTCGTGTGGGGCATCCGCCTCAGCGACTTCGTCGTCACGGCCATCTCGTGGGGACTCGTTGCCGCCGGCGCCGTGACTTTCGTGCGCGCCGTCCTGGTGATGTTCTTCGCTGCCCGCCACAGCCGCGCAGCGCGGCGCCTCCCCACGCCTGGTCGGGGCAGGCGCCGCGTCGACGTGATGGTGGGGCCGGCGGTCATCGAACCGGTGACGGTGATTGTCCCCGCCTACAACGAGTCCGCCGGAATTGAAGCCGCGGTCCGGTCCATCCTTGCCTCCACGCATCCGGTGGAAGTCATCGTGGTGGACGACGGCTCCACCGACGGGACCGCCGACATCGTGGAGGCTCTCGGCCTGCCCGGCGTGACCGTCATCCGCAAGGAGAACGGCGGCAAACCGTCCGCCCTGAACGCCGGAATCCAGGCCGCGGGCCACGACCTTGTTGTCATGGTGGACGGTGACACCGTTTTCGAACCGGATACAGTCCGCGCCCTCATCCAGCCCTTCGCGGACCCCCGCGTGGGGGCGATCTCCGGCAACACCAAGGTGGCCAACCGGGGAGGCATCCTGGGTGCGTGGCAGCACATCGAGTATGTTGTCGGGTTCAACCTCGACCGCAGGCTGTTCGACGTCGCCGAATGCATGCCCACCGTTCCCGGGGCAATTGGGGCCTTCCGGATCGAGGCCCTCCGCAACGTCGGCGGTGTCAGCGATGACACGCTCGCTGAGGACACCGACCTGACCATGGCACTGTGCCGGGACGGCTGGCGCGTGGTGTACCAGGAGGATGCCAGGGCCTGGACGGAGGCGCCCGCAACCCTCGGCGCCCTGTGGCGCCAGCGGTACCGCTGGTGCTACGGCACCCTCCAGGCTATGTGGAAGCACCGGGGGGCTGTGCTGCAAAAAGGCGCGGCCGGGAAGCTCGGCCGGCGCGGGCTCGGCTACCTGTTTGTCCTCCAGGTACTGCTTCCCCTCTTCGCGCCCGTCGTCGATGTCTTTGCCCTGTACGGCCTGATCTTCCTTGACCCCCTGCGGATCGGGGTGCTGTGGCTCGTGTTCCTGGCGGTTCAATTCCTTATGGCTGCTTACGCGTTCCGGCTCGACAGGGAACGGCTCGGCCCGCTTTGGACGCTTCCCCTGCAGCAGTTCGTCTACCGGCAGCTCATGTACCTGGTGGTCATCCAGGCCGTCGTCACAGCAGTGGCCGGAGTGCACCTTCGGTGGCACCGGATGGAAAGGTACGGCAGCCTGCGCGTCCCGCAGACCCAACGACAGGGCTAGGGTAAGTTCGGGCCTGTGGGATCCGTGGCCCCCGGGCCGGGACGCCGTCCCCTTGCCGGCAAGCCGGCGGCAGGTACCTGGAACGCAAAGGAGCTCCATTGGCTGACGAACTAACCACGGCCCGGCTCGAGTGCCTTTTCACGGGTTCGGTCTGGGCAGAGGGCCCCGTGTGGGTGCCGTCCTCGAAAACCGTGCGGTGGAGCGACATCCCGAACAACCGCATCCTCGAGTTCAATCCCGCCACCGGGGCCACCCGGGACTACGCGGTGGGCGTCGAGTTCACCAACGGCCGCACCCTCGACGCCGACGGCAGCGTGGTCCAGTGCAGCCACGGGCAGCGCCGGGTGGAGCGCGACCGCGAAGGCATAGTGACGGGCCTGGTGGATTCCTTCGAGGGTCACCGGCTGAACTCACCCAATGACGTGGTCATCGCCCGCGATGGAAGCATCTGGTTCACGGACCCGCCCTATGGAATTCTGCCGGGGACAAGGGAAGGCCACGAGGGTGAGCAGGAATATGGTGGCTGCAATGTCTTCCGCTTCGAGCCGGATTCCGGATCGATGACGGCCGAAATCACCGACCTGGTGCACCCCAACGGGCTTGCCTTCTCGCCCGACGAGTCCGTTCTTTACGTCGCGGATACGGCCGGTTCCCGCTATGGCGTTCCCCTGCGGATCGCAACGTACATCGTCCATGAGGGACGCTGCAGCGCCAGGACAGGGACGCTCGAGCTTGAGGACGGCCACCCGGCCGACGGCCTCAGGGTGGACGTCGAAGGCAGGATCTGGACCTCCGCCGGCCCATCCATAAGGGTCTACTCACCGTCCTTCGAACTCCTGGACACCCTCCCAGTGCCCGAGACGGTCTCGAACCTGTGCTTTGGCGGTTCCGACGGCCAGGACCTCTACATCACGGCAACCACAAGCCTGTACCGGATCCGCACCACCACCAGGGACGCGGCTGCCCGCCACTTTCCGCCCCATAACCACTGAATACGAGGAGAAGCCATGCAGCATCGAACCCTTGGCCACAGCGGCGCCGTGGTCACCAGTTACGCACTGGGAACCATGACCTTCGGCGCGGAGGCGACGGAGGAGACATCCCATGCCATCCTTGACAGCTATTTCGACGCGGGCGGCAACTTCATCGACACCGCGGACGTCTACAGTGCGGGAGTGTCCGAAGAAGTCATCGGCCGCTGGCTGGCCAAGCGCCCCGACGTGAGGGACAGGGCGGTGATCGCCACGAAGGGGCGCTTTCCCATGGGGACGGCACCAAACGACGTCGGAACCTCACGGCGGCGCCTGACCCGCGCCCTTGATGATTCCCTCCGCCGGTTGGGCGTGGAGCAGATCGACCTGTACCAGATGCATGCTTGGGACCCGATCACCCCGCTGGAGGAAACCCTCCGCTTCCTGGACGACGCTGTGAGCCGCGGCAAAATCGCCTACTACGGTTTCTCGAACTTCCTTGGCTGGCAACTGACCAAGGCTGTCCACGTTGCACGCAACCTGGGATGGAACCCGCCCGTCAGTCTGCAACCCCAGTACAGCCTGCTGGTCCGCGACATCGAATTCGAGATCGTTCCGGCAGCCCTCGACGCAGGAATCGGCCTGCTGCCGTGGTCGCCCCTGGGCGGAGGCTGGCTCTCGGGCAAGTACAAGCGCGACCAGCAGCCTACCGGTGCAACCCGCCTGGGGGAAAACCCCAAACGCGGCATGGAGGCGTGGCAGGCGCGCAACGACAACCCGCGCACGTGGGCTGTCATCGACACCGTCCAGGACATCGCCGACGCCCACGGCGTGAGCCCGTCCCAGGTGGCCCTGGCCTGGCTGGCGGACCGCCCGGCTGTTACCTCGGTGATTCTGGGGGCGCGGACCACGGAACAGCTCGCTGACAACCTCGCCGCCGCCGAACTGCAGCTCAGTGCCGATGAAGTGGACCGGCTTACCCAGGCCAGCCAGCCAGAGGCCGGCGTTTATCCCTACGGACCCATGGCTGAGGAACAGCGCAGCCGGAAAATGGAGGGCGGGCGGTAGCTACACCGCGAACGAGGGCACGGTGAAAGGACCTACTCCGCGTGCTTCAGCACGTCCGGCAGCTCGTCCACATACACCGTTTGCGGCGGCTCGTAGTAGATCACCAGCACCTCGCTGCCCACCGGGAAGTCGCTGGTTTTGTCGAACGGGTGGGCGTGGAACGCCATGATGCCGCCGAGGTAGGGCAGCATGACTTCCCCGATGGTGCCCGGGCCGATGCGCCCGGTCACCCGGCCGATCTTCCCCGTCAGGCTCCGGTCAACGTCCTTGCGCATGGGCGGGCCTATGCACCGGGAGCCTTCAGCGGACGCTTGGTGTCTTCGCCCTTCCGGAGCGCTGATGCGAGGGCAGGCAGGTAGTCGCCCGCCTGTGCCAGGATGCCGCCCAGCATCTTGTTGACGCCTTCGCCGCCGTTGAGGACGGTCATGTTGCCCACGTGGGAGAAAGGCTCGGCTGCAGCGGCGATGATGGCGGGCATGTTTTCGGCAAGCTGCTGGGAGATGACCGCGTCCTGGTTGGTGCCCAGCGCTTCGGCCCGGGCCTTGATGCCGTCCGCTTCGGCCAGTGCCTTGGCCTTGATGGCGGACGCCGCGGCGTCGCCTTTGGCCCTGGTGGCGGCGGCTTCAGCCTCGCCGGTGACCTTGGTTGCTCCTGCTGCGGCGGCGGCTGCGGTGGCATTCGCCTGGGCCTGGAGTTCCGTACGCCGCGCGTTCGCCTGCGCCTCGAGCTCGGTGCGGCGTGCCAGCGCCTCCGCAGCGCTGATATCCGCCGCCTTCTGGCCTTCAGCATCGGTGCGTTTGGCGTAGGCCTTCGCATCAGCGGGTTTGCGGATACTCGTCTGCAGCTTCTGCTCCTCACGGTCCGCCTCAAGCTTGGCGACTTCGGTTTCCTGGACCACCACCTGCTGCCGGGCCGTGGCCTCGGCGAGCGGGCCGGCCTGGGCTGCGTTGGCCCTGGCGCGTTCCGCGTTGGCCTGCGCCACGGACTGCCGGATCGCCGAAACGCTCTGCGCGTCCGCGATCAGGGCCGCAGCTTCCGCTTCCTTCTCTGCCGCCTCCCGGTTGCGGGTGGCCTCGGCAATCCGGGCCTCCATCTTCACCTGGGCAATATGCGGCTTGGCGATGTTCTGGATGTAGCCGGTAGGGTCCTGCAGGTCCTTGATCTGCAGGGAATCCACCACCAGGCCCAGCTTCTCCATCTCCACTCCGCTGGCGCTGCGGACCTGGGACCCAAGCTTGTCCCGTTCGCGGATAATCTCCTCCACGGTCATGCTGCCGATAATGGAGCGGAGGTGGCCCTCAAAGACGTTGTAGACCTGGCTTTCCATTTTGGGTTGCTGGCCCAGGAAGCGGCGGGCCGCATTTGCAATGAATGGCGGTGCGTCACCTATTTTGTAAATGACGACGCCCTCCACAATGACCTGGATACCCTGTGACGTCACGCAGGAAACCTTGAGCTCGGTTTCGTTCAGTGTCAGCGACAGGGTCCGCACCGTCTGGAGGCCGGGAAGGACCAGGGCGCCTTTGCCGGTCACAATCTTGAAGTCCATTCCGGCCCGGGTCTCAAGGGTTCCCCGGGTCAGTCCGGAGATGATCAGGGCCTCGTTGGGTTCAGCCACCTTCCACATGAGCTTCGTCGCCACCCAAATGAAGGCAATGGCAACAAGTACGCCCAAAACAGTGGAAATTAACGGGAAGAACGGTGCAAAGTCCGGCATGGCCAGGTCCTTTCAATGCCGCGAAAATCGCTTCACGGTAAAACCCCAATGAATGCAGCCGGCCATTTGTCCGACCCTTCGGAATCTGCGCCTGGCCAGCTGTTGTAGCCAGTCTCGTTGGGCCCCGGTCAAGAGTCCAGAGCCGGGCCGATATTTGCCTGCAGCAACGATGAAGGGCGTACGACGGCGGCGCCTGGCAGATGCCGGAAGGGTGCGGCCAGGCGTCCGGCAGGAGAGTGCCGGTCCGTGGGTGCCGCTGCGACCGGTCAGCGGCGGTTCGGGGACTCCGAACCCGTGGCCAGGAGGGTTCCGACTTCCGCGGACCGGTGGGCCTCGAAGACGAGGTCGGCATTGGCCCGTGTGCTGGAAAGGTACGGTATTGGCAGGCTGGCTCCGCACCCCCGGCAGCGGATTTCGTCGGTCCAGACCCAGTTGTAGGCTGCGTGACGTTCCAGGACGCTTTGCATGGCGGTGGCAACGGCTGTGGTGATGGCATTCGCTGCCGCGGTGACCAGCGCTGCATCCCCGGTGCTGTGGATGGACCCAACCTCAGTGTCGATGCTCATGGTGCCTCTTCCCGCGATCCCGATGGTGCTGTCGAGCATAGTGTGTTCCGCGTCACAAGCCTGTATTGGCAAGGTCTCGGTTCCCTAACGGCGCGCGGGCGCGGAACGGGGAGGGGAGCGGCCCTGTCACGGCTCCCGGTCTGTGTCCACCACGGTGACCTCCAGGGGCATCCTGTTTGTCCGCCGCAGGCGGCCGGCCAGGATGTTGTGCAGCCCGTGGGTCACCAGCCGCCTCCTGGTCAGGAACCGGTATTCCGCTTTGTCGGACGTCACAAGGTCCAGGATTGGCTGTGCGGCCTGGTCGGCGCTCTGCCCCCACAGGCCAACCACCACCTGCAGTGCCCCGAGACGATGTTCGTACCCGGCCTGCGACGTGACCTTTCCCAGGAGGGCCGTCTCCACAAGGCCGGGATTCATGCCGTGCACCCGGACCCCCGTACCTTTGGTTTCCAGCCTCAGCGTCTCCGTGAACTGGCGGACCCACCGTTTGCTCGACGCGTAGGCGTTCTGCATCGCCACGGGTCCGCGGTCACCCTGGCCGTAGAGGTTCACCAGGTCACCATGGCCTTGCTCCAGGAACACCGGCAGGGCCGCCCTGGCGCCGTGGAACGTGCCCAGGATGTTGGTCCGCACCACCCGTGTGAAGTCATCCACGGGCGTCGATGCCGTCGGTCCGTAGACCCCCGACGTGCCGGCGTTGTTGACCCAGATGTCCAGCGTCCCACGGCTGAGGGCCATGTCCCGGAGTGCGTCAACGTCCGCCGGGTCGCCGGTGTCGCAGCGCCTTCCGTCCGCCGCGATGCCTTCCAGGCGCAGACGCCCGACGGCGGCAGCAACGCCGTCGTCCGATCTGGATGCCAGCACCACCACCGCGCCATGCAGGCCCAGCACCCGGGCCATGGCAAGCCCCAGCCCGCGGCTGGAGCCGGTCACCACCGCCACCCTGCCTTGGAGCACAGTGTGAGGGGGCATGGCCGGCCGGGAACGCATTCCTCCGTCCTACGCCTCTGCGCGGTCCGGGGCAAGGGCGTTGCCCGCTACCGTTCCGTCCCCGGCCTTCCGGTCCCGGAGCGCGGCTGCCAGGTAGGGCGCTGTGCGGCTGTTGGCTGAACGTGCGACGGCGGCGGGGTGGCCGGCGGCGACGAGCTTCCCGCCGGCGTCGCCTCCGGACGGTCCCAGGTCCATTACCCAGTCCGCGGCCGCAACCACATCCATGGCGTGTTCCACCACGATCACGGTGTTGCCGGCGTCCACCAGGCGGTTGAGCTGCGCCATCAGGAGTTCGACATCGGCCGGATGCAGTCCCGTGGTGGGCTCGTCCAGCAGGTACAGCGTGTGGCCGCGGCGGGCGCGCTGCAGCTCGGTGGCCAGCTTGATGCGCTGCGCCTCACCACCGGACAGCTCGGTGGCGGGCTGGCCCAGGCGAAGGTAGCCCAGGCCCACTTCCTGGAGTGTCTGCAGGGACCGCGCGGCGGCGGGAACCCCCACCAGGAAACCGGCGGCGGCATTGACCGTCATTCCCAGCACGTCCGCAATGGTCCTGCCCTGGTAGGTGACCTCCAGGGTTTCGGGGTTGTAGCGCGAGCCGTTGCATTCGGGGCACGGACCGTAGCTGCCGGGGAGGAAGAGCAGCTCCACCGCGACGAAGCCCTCGCCCTGGCATGTTTCACACCGTCCGCCGGCCACGTTGAAGGAAAAACGTCCGGGCCCGAAACCCAGGCTCCTGGCAGCGCCGGTGGCAGCGAACTCCTTGCGGACGGCATCGAAGAGGCCTGTATATGTTGCCAGGTTGGAGCGGGGCGTGCGGCCGATCGGCTTCTGGTCCACCTTTACCGTGCGGTCGATCCGATCCAGCCCGGACACCCGCCCCACACTGCCCACACCCTCTTCGTCACGGTCCGCGCCGGGCTCGTCACCTGGTTCAAGGTTGTCGTCGCCGGCTTGCCCGGACGTGCCGGCGACGTCCGCCAGGACCTTGCTGACCAGGGTGGACTTTCCCGAGCCGGATACGCCGGTGACGGCTGTCAGGACACCAAGCGGAAAGGCCACGTCCAGGTTCCGCAGGTTGTGCCGGTTGATGCCGCGCAGGTCCAGCCACCCGGAGGGTTTCCGCGGCGCACCCCTGGCGGCGCCGCCGTCGTCCATTGACCCTGCTGAACCGTTTGGGAACAGGAACGGCCGGGTCACCGACCCTGCCACGGCGTCGAGGCCATCAACGGGCCCGCTGTAGAGCACCTGCCCGCCGTCTTCGCCCGCCCGGGGACCAACATCCACCAGCCAGTCGGCGCGCCGGACCACATCCATGTTGTGTTCCACCACGAACACGGAGTTTCCGGACGATTTCAACCGGTCCAGGACAGCCAGGAGGGGTTCGGCGTCGGCGGGGTGCAGGCCGGCCGACGGTTCGTCCAGCACATAGATCACCCCGAACAGCCCGGACCGGAGCTGGGTGGCAATCCGGAGCCGCTGCATCTCGCCCGGCGAGAGCGTTGGCGTGGCCCGGCCCAGCGCCAGGTAGCCCAGGCCAAGATCCAACAGCACGCCGATGCGCTGCAGCAGGTCCCGGGTGATGGCCACGGCCACTTCGTTGGATTCGGATGACTGCTTCCGCGATGCCGTCCCCGCCGTGGCCAGCAGGGTGGTGGGGCGGATGATCTCCGCCAGTTCGGTCATGGGCACGGCATTGAGCCCGGCGATGGTGTGCCCGGCGAAGGTCACCGCAAGGGCCTCGGGCCGAAGCCCCGTTCCGCCGCACCGCGGGCACGGTCCGGTTTCCATGAAGCGCAGCACCTTCTCCCGCATGGCGGGGCTCTTGGAATCGAGCAGTGTGTGCATCACGTAGCTCCGGGCGCTCCAGAACCGGCCCTTGTACGGCTTGGCCACGCGGTCCCGCTGCGGCGTCACTTCCACCACGGGCTGTTCCTCGGTGAACAGGATCCAGTCGCGGTCCTTTTTCGGCAGTTCCCGCCAGGGGTGTCGACGTCGTAGCCCAGGTGGGCCAGGATGTCCCGCAGGTTCTTGCCCTGCCAGGCGCCGGGCCAGGCGGCGATCGCGCCGTCGCGGATGCTCAGTGACGGATCCGGAACCAGTGATGCTTCAGTGACGGTGTGGGCGGTGCCAAGGCCATGGCATTCCGGGCAGGCGCCTGCCGCGGTGTTGGGGGAGAAAGCGTCCGAGTCCAACGGGGAGCTCCGGCGGGATAGCTGCCGGCGCGGGAGAACAGCATGCGCAGCGAATTGGAGAGCGTGGTGACGGTCCCTGCCGTGGACCGGGAAGTGGCTGTGCCCCGGCGCTGCTGGAGGGCGACGGCGGGCGGCAGCCCGGTGATCTGCTCCACCTTGGGGTTGTGGCCCTGCTGGATGAGCCGGCGGGCATATGGCGCGACGGACTCGAAGAACCGGCGCTGTGCCTCGGCGTAGATCGTGCCAAAGGCCAGGGACGACTTGCCGGAGCCCGATACTCCAGTGAACGCCACAATGGCATCCCGCGGCACATCCACGCTGACGTTGCGCAGGTTGTTCTCCCGGGCGCCCCGCACCCGGACGAAGCCGTCTTCGGCCTGGTCGGCCGTAAAACCCGGGAGGTCCAGCGAGGTCAGTTGCTCAGCGTTCTGTTTGGCATGCACCGCTTCGACTGTAGTGGCCAACCGTGCCTGGCCGGAACTTGAGGGGACCTGTCAGGACAGCGCGGACGGATTTACACTAAAGCATTCCGTGACGCAGGCAGGCGGGGGACGCCGAGCGGGGACAGAAGACCAACTACATATTGAGGAAGGGCCGGCCATGGGCAACGCGTCGCAGGGAGCGAACAAGGCAGTATCCGAGGCCGCGTCGGCGAGCCGCAGCCCCGCGGTCCGTATTCTGGCCCGTGCCGGATTTGTCTTCATCGGTTTGGTCCACATCCTGATCGGAGCCATCGCCTTGCAGGTGGACCGGGGCCAGGGTGGTGAAGCCGACCAGTCCGGGGCGATCGGATCCCTGGCTTCCAAGCCCGGCGGCGGCATCCTGCTGTGGGTCGGGGCGGTGGCCTGCGCTGCGCTTGCCCTGTGGATGCTCAGTGAGGCGTTTATTGGGGCGCGCTCCGAGACAGACTCCAAGAAGAAGCTGAAGGCTGCCGCCAGCGCCGGGGGAAAGGCCGTGGTCTTCGGTTTCCTTGCCTTCACCTTCGCCGTCTTCGCCTCCGGGGGCAGCAAGAACTCCAGCCAGTCCGCCAGTGACTTCACGGCAAAGCTCATGGGAGCGCCCGCAGGCGTGGTTCTTGTGATAGCGGTGGGGCTGGCAATCATCGGCGCCGGCGTCTATTACGCCTACCGCGGCATCACCCGGAAGTTCATGAAGGACCTGCAGGACCCGGGCAACGCCCGGACCGCCGTCAAGTGGCTCGGAACAGTCGGTTACGCAGCCAAAGGCGTGGTGCTCGCCGTCGTTGGCGTGCTGATCATCGTGGCGGCCGCAACTGCCGACCCTTCCAAGTCCTCCGGCCTGGACGGCGGGCTGAAGACCCTGGGCTCGCAGCCTTATGGGGTGTTCCTGCTGGGCGCCATCGCCGCAGGGCTCATCTGTTACGGGGTGTACTCCATGGCCCGGGCACGGTACGGAAAGTTCTAGCTTGTGCCCCTGGGCCCCTTCCGGGACCGGGATGCCCGGATGCGGCCTTACTTACGGCGCCCGCCCGGACTTGCCGAGCCGGCCTGGCTGACCAGGCCGGCTACCGCTTCGTCCAGCTGGATGCGCAGGGCCGGCCCGTGGCCGGGCAGGACAACCGGGGCATCAACGCCGGCCAGGGTCCGCACGGAGGCCAGCGCCGCGGCCCGGTCTGAGTGATACATCGCGTGCAGCATCTGCGGACCGGACGTCCGGCTGAGCGGGTGGCCGCTGACAAACGAATCTCCAACGGCGATGGCACCCGCAGCCGGAAGAAGGATTGCTGCATTGCCGGGCGTATGCCCGGGCACGGAGATGGCAACAGGGCTGCCCGGCAGGGCTTTGAGTGTGGCGTCGTCCCAGGCCTCCGCCTGCGTCGCGGGCCTGGCCGCCAGCGCGCCGGCCCTGATGGCGTGCACCATCCAGCGGAACACACGCGGCCGCCACGCTCGCCTGAGGACCTGGCCCAGGGTGACTTGGTGCTTCTCCTTCCCCTGCACATGCGCCAACTCCGCGGGAGCGCACAGGACAGGGGTCCCGAAGGACTCGGAAAAGAATGCCGCGGAGCCGGTATGGTCCACGTGGCCGTGCGTGACCAGCAGGGCAAGGGCGTCCGCAGGTTCCAGGCCCAGATGGCGCAGCGACGCGATGACATGGCGGCGGTCATCGGGATATCCGCTGTCAATGAGGATGAATCCCGTGCCGTCCCGCACCACTATCCAGTTGGACGCCGGCCCTTCAGCGAAATACACGCCGGGTGCCTGCTCGGAAAGGCTGGTTGCGGGGTCCCACCCCGCGGTTTGCTGCTGCACGGGTAAAAGAGTAGCCGCAGGCAGCCGCATATGGCGGATGCGGCCCAAGCCCAGGGATACCTAATGCCCCTAAAGTTCCTGTGCAGTCGCTGTGCATCCTTTGATCCTGGTCACCTTGGCCCTACAGTATTCCCACCATTGCCTACGATGGGATACGGACAGGGGACGGATTGGCGGCGCGCAGCCGCCTCCGGCCCGCGACGATTTGCTGGCAGGAGGTGGACCGATGCACCACGGCGTGCTGCTTCAGGGACATCCTGTGTACCGGCATCCCGGCCGCGTGATAGCGGCGGGAGCAGTTGGCCTGGTCCTGGCCATAACCTCAGGGAGTACGGCCCCCACCCAGCCCCCGGCCGCCGCCGCGCCGGTCCGCGTAGTGGTAGTGGGGGACTCGCTGAGCACCGGTCACGGCACTTCGCCGCAGCAGGCGTGGCCGGCATTGATGCGCAAGGACCCGCTGGGCGCCGGCCTGGAGGTTGTCAACGCCGCCGAGAATGGCAGCGGCTACCTCAGCACAGGTGATCTTGACGGAACTTTCGGCACCGAGGTCGAAGACTTCGTGACACCGGACACCGGCATCGTGGTCTTTTTCGGTTCAGAGAATGACCTTGGCTTTGCGCCCGCAGACGTTGGCGGCGCCGCCCTGGCCGCGATGGACCGTGCGGAAGCCCTTGCCCCGGAAGCGAAGATCATCGTGGTGGGGCCGCCGTCGTACTCTGCAACCCCGGACCCCGCCCTCGTGGACATCAGCGACCAGCTAAGGGCCGCTGCCCGGCAGGCAGGCGGGGAGTTCGTGGACCCCATCGCCGAGGGCTGGATCAGCGACGATTTTGACGACCTCATCGGCCCGGACGGCGACCACCCCACGGTGCTGGGACAGCATTACCTGCTGGAGCACATCGGCGCCTACCTGGAGCAGGCGGCCCCGGCCGCGGCCGCAGCGCAAGGCCGTCCGGAGGCCCAGTGAGCGCCGGCCGGACCGGGATTTCCCGGCGCAGCTGACTCAGATCAAGGGCCACGGGTAGCGCATGCCCGTGTGGTCAACGGGAAGTACCTTGTCCTGAAGCAGGCGCTGGACGCGCCGCCGGAGGGCTGCCACTTCGGCGTGGTCGAGGAGCCCGGCCACATCGGCAGGCACCGTGGTGGCCAGGGGACTGATGTCCTCAAGCAAGTCGTCCGGAATGGGGTCGCCGGCGAAGTCCCAGATCACGGTGCGCAGCTTGAACGCGGCAGAGAAACACAGGCCGTGGTCGATTCCCCAGATGTGGCCGTCAGTGCTGCGCAGTACGTGCCCACTCTTCCGGTCCGTATTGTTTGCCACGTAGTCGAACAGGGCGATCCGGGCCAACGCGGCGTGGGTCCCGGGCGAGTCGGCGTAGAGGGTGAAGTAGTGCTCCTCGAGGTCCCCTTCGACGAACCACTGCAGGGAGCCCACCCCAAGCGGCGCGTCCGATCGGACAACTGTTGGCGGAACGATGCCCCACCCCAGTGCTTCGCTGAGCAGATAGGCTGCGCGTTCCCGGCGGTACAGGCCGGCGTCGAAATCCGCGAGCGGCCGTTCCCCGGCTTCGGGCTTGTAGACCGCCCAGGCGGACTCATCCGCGCAGGAAACCTCCACCAGGAAGGTGGCGTTGCTGCCGCTCATGATGCGGCCCAGCAGTTCCACGCGGCCCTCGTTAAGGAGGGTCAGTTCCCGGCCGGACACCACATGCCCCGTGCGGCCGCGTCCCGCGGCCATCCATCCGATGACACTCCGCGCGGCATCACGGCGACCTCAGCCCGCTCAGGGGTTCCGACGTCGAATTCACCGTGAGCACGGCCGGCGCCCGGCCGTCCACGTAGGAAATCGCGGAGACCGACGCCGGGCTGATCATGATCCGCTGGAAAAGGTCCAGATGGGTGCCCAGGGCGTGGGCCACGGCCGCCTTGATGGGGTCCGCGTGGGAGAAGCACACCACCACGCCGCCCCGGTGGGCTGCGCGAAGGTTCTCCAGGGTGCCGACCATCCGGGCCTGCATCCCGGAAAAGCCCTCTCCGTTGGGGAACCGGAAGGCCGACGGATTGTGCTGGACGGTCTGCCACTCCGGCAGGCCCGCAAGGCCGGCGAGCGCGGCGCCGGTCCAGTCACCGAAGTCGCACTCCAGAAGTCCGGGTTCTTCCGTCACCGCCATGCTTGTCCGTGCCGCCGCAGGTTCCGCGGTTTCCTTTGCACGCTCCAGGGGAGAGGAGTAGATGGCCTGGACGGGCAGGCCGGAAAGGCGTTCGGCAACAGCGTCCGCCTGGGCACGGCCGCGCTCGGAAAGGTGCAGTCCCGGGGCCCTGCCGGGCAGGACAGTACCCGTGGTGGGTGTTTCGCCGTGCCGCACCAGGAGGATCAACGTACTCTCAGCAGTCATCAGCAACCAGCCTAACGCCCCGCTGCCTGCCTGCGCCCCGCCGGCACGGGCCGGGACGCCGGCTGGCTCCCTTGGCCGGCCACGCCGCATCGTCACGCTGCTTCGAGGAATCTGGAGGAAACTCTCGATTAGCCGCAGGGCGGGGACTACCGTAGAGGGGTGACTGATCGCCCCGATATCTTTACCGTTGGTGAACTGCGTGCGGCAGGCCATGTCCACAAGGACCTGCGCCACGAGATCCGCGACAATCTCCTCGCATCCCTGGCTGCGGGGCGCGACCCCTGGCCGGGTTTGTACGGCTTCGGCCGGACCGTGATTCCGCAGCTGGAGCGGGCCCTGATTGCGGGGCATGACATTGTCCTGCTGGGTGAACGGGGGCAAGGCAAAACCCGCCTGCTCCGTACCCTGGCCGGGTTGCTGGACGAGTGGTCGCCGGTGATCGAGGATTCGGAGCTGAACGAACACCCCTTTGAACCGATTACCGAACAGTCCCGCGCCCGGGCCCTGACCGAAGGGGACCGGCTCCGGATCGCCTGGCGTCACCGGTCCGAGCGCTACGTGGAAAAGCTCGCGACGCCGGATACCTCGGTGGCCGACCTGGTTGGCGACGTGGACCCGATGCGCGTCGCCGAAGGCCGCCGCCTGGGAGACCCCGAGACCATCCACTACGGGCTCATTCCCCGCTCGAACCGCGGCATCATCGCCATCAACGAACTGCCGGACCTGGCCGAGCGCATCCAGGTGGCGATGCTCAACGTCATGGAGGAACGCGACATCCAGATCCGCGGCTACGTCCTGCGGCTGCCGCTGGACGTGCTGGTGGTCGCGTCCGCCAACCCGGAGGATTACACCAACCGGGGCCGGATCATCACCCCTTTGAAGGACCGCTTCGGCGCCGAGATCCGGACCCATTACCCAATTGAACTGGAGGACGAGGTCTCGGTCATCCGGCAGGAGGGCCGGCTGGTGGCGGACGTTCCTCCCTTCATCCTGGAGATCCTGGCCCGCTATACCCGGGCGCTGCGGCAGTCTCCGGCCATCAACCAAACATCCGGCGTCTCCGCCCGGTTCGCCATCGCGGGGGCAGAGACGGTGGCCGCGGCCGCGCTGCGGAGGTCAAGCCTGCGGGGCGAGGACCAGGCCGTGGCCCGGATCATTGACCTGGAGCCCGCCGTGGAAGTCCTGACCGGGAAGCTTGAGTTCGAATCGGGCGAGGAAGGACGCGAACAGGGCGTCCTGGACCACCTCCTGCGCACCGCCACCGCCGAAGCTGTCAGGGCGCACTTCCAGGGCCTGGACATGGGTCCGCTCGTGGCTGCCCTGGACGGCCACCGGACCGTCACCACCGGGGAGCAGGTCACGGCGAAGGAGTTCCTCGGCAACCTCCCGGCCCTGAACGGATCAGGCCTGTATGACGAAATCGGCCGGCGCCTGGGTGCGACGAATGACGGGCAGCGGGCAGCCGCCGTCGAACTGGCGCTCGAAGGCCTGTACCTCGGACGGCGGATCTCCAAGGAATCCGACGACGAGGAAACCATTTACGGCTAGGCACGGGAGGCACCATGGCCATCCACAAGCGGTCCGCAAGGTACGGCCGGTACACCGGCGGTCCGGACCCGCTGGCCCCGCCGGTTGACCTGGCGGAGGCGCTCGAAGCCGTCGCCCAGGACGTGATGGAAGGCTACTCGCCCCGCCATGCCCTGCAGGAGTTCCTGCGGCGCGGCGGCCGGAACCGCGACGGACTGGACGATCTCGCCCGGCGCGTCCAGCAGCGGCGCCGTGATCTGCTCAGCCGCCACCGGCTGGACGGCACCCTGGATGAAGTGAAGAAACTCCTGGACACCGCCACCCTGGAGGAGCGCAAGCAGCTGGCACGGGACGCCATGATGGACAACACCGAACGCGCCTTCCGCGAGATGCAGCTGCAGAACCTGCCGCCCTCCACAGCGGCGGCCGTCAACGAGCTTGCGTCCTACGACTGGCAGTCAAGCGCGGCCAGGGAAGCGTACGACCGGATCAAGGACCTGCTGGGCCGGGAGGTCCTGGAACAGCGGTTCGCCGGCATGAAGCAGGCGCTGGAAAGCGCCACCGATGAGGACCGCGAGGCAGTCAACGAAATGCTCCGGGACCTCAATGAGCTGCTGGGCAAACACCGGCGGGGCGAGGACACGGAAGCCGATTTCCAGGAGTTCATGGCCAGGCACGGCCAGTTCTTTCCGGACAATCCGCAATCGGTCGAGGAACTGGTGGATGCCCTGGCGCAGCGGGCCGCCGCAGCCCAGCGGCTCCTGCAGTCCATGTCCCCGGAACAGCGTGAGGAGCTGATGCGGTTGTCGGCGCAGGCCTTCGGCTCTCCTGAGCTGATGGCCCAGCTCAGCGAGCTCGACGCCACCCTGCAGGCGCTGCGTCCCGGGGAGGACTGGACGGGATCGGAACGCTTCGAAGGACAGGAAGGCCTGGGGCTGGGTGACGGGACAGGTGTCCTGCAGGACATCGCCGAGCTTGACGAACTGTCTGAGCAACTGTCCCAGTCCTACAACGGCTCCCGGCTTGATGACCTTGACCTTGATGCCCTTGCCCGCCAGCTGGGCGAGAACGCAGCCGTGAGTGCGCGCACGCTTGCCGAGATTGAGCGCGCCATGCAGGACGGCGGCTACCTGCGGCGCGGTGCCGACGGCGACCTGCGGCTGTCACCGCAGGCAATGCGCAGGCTGGGGAAATCACTGCTGCGGGACACCGCCAGGCAGCTCTCCGGGCGCCAGGGGAACCGTGACACCAGGGTGGCCGGGGCCGCCGGGGAACAAACGGGTTCCAGCCGCCAATGGGAGTTCGGGGACGCCGAGCCCTGGGACGTTACCCGCACCATGACCAACGCCATCCGGCGCACCATGGCCGACGGCGGCGTTCCGGCCCGCGGACTGCGGCTCGCCGTCGGCGACATCGAAGTGAGCGAGACCGAGGCCCGTACCCAGGCCGCCGTTGTCCTGCTGGTGGACGTTTCTTTCTCCATGGCTGCCGAGGGGCGGTGGGTTCCCATGAAGCGGACCGCGCTGGCACTGCACCACCTGGTCTCCACCCGGTTCCGCGGCGACAGGCTGCAGCTGATCACGTTCGGCCGCTACGCGCAGTCCATGGACATCGGGGAACTCACGGCCCTGCCGGCCCTCCGCGAACAGGGCACCAACCTGCACCACGGCCTGCTGCTGGCGGGGCGCTTTTTCCGCCGGCACCCCTCCATGCAGCCCGTGCTGCTGGTGGTCACCGACGGCGAACCGACGGCGCACCTGCTGCCGGACGGGGACTCCTGGTTCAACTGGCCGCCGGACGCCGGGACCATCCGCGCCACCGTTGCCGAACTGGACCGGCTTGGCCGTTCGGGCGTCCAGACCACGTTCTTCCGCCTGGGCAACGACCCCGGCCTGGAGCGCTTCATCCGGCGGATGGCGCAGCGCGTTGACGGCAGGGTCGTGGCGCCGGAGGTGGGGGACCTGGGTGCCGCGGTGGTGG
The DNA here is from genome assembly GCF_026723805.1 of Arthrobacter sp. FX8. Taxonomy (NCBI): domain Bacteria; kingdom Bacillati; phylum Actinomycetota; class Actinomycetes; order Micrococcales; family Micrococcaceae; genus Arthrobacter; species Arthrobacter sp. FX8. The sequence continues at coordinate 1,395,419 of NZ_CP113505.1, forward strand.
GGGAGTACCTCCGGGCGCACGTCCGCAGCGCCTACGCCGACGGCGACTGGTTCTGACCGGTTCTGCGGTCCGGGCTGGTCCGTGAGTCCGGGTCACTGGTCCCTTGCCGGGCTTCGCGGGCGGGAATACCATGGCCGCCATGAGCCAGTTGATGGTGGACATGATCATCACTTTGGACGGCTTCGCCTCGGGCGAGGGATGGCCTGGCTGGTGGGGCCTGGAAGGTCCTGAATATCTGGCCTGGCTGCAGCAGGAGGCCGGAGGGGACCGCACCTACCTGATGGGGGCCAACACCTACCGCCTCATGTCGGGGATGTCGGAAGATGCTGCCGCCGGGGGCACGGGATATTCGCAGGACGAAAGCACCTCCCTGACGGGTCTTGCCGCCGTTCCCAAGGTCGTGTTCTCCTCCAGCCTGGCCGCACCCCTCCGCTGGCCGAACTCCGAACTGGTGGCCGGGGACGCGGTCGAGGCCGTCCGGCAGATGAAGCGGACCCACGACGAACTCTTAAGCACCCTCGGCAGCCTCAGCCTCTGCCGTTCCCTGGTGGCAGCGGGTCTAGTGGACCGGTTCCGGCTGGTCGTCTTCCCCCTGATCACCGGGCGTACCGGACGTGAACGCATCTATGACGGCTATCCGGACGTCGCCCTGGAGATGGTGGACAGCAGGATTTTCGACGGACGCCTGCAGCTGCTCGAGTACATCCCCCGCGTCATCGACCGCCCGCCGCTCACCGGCGAACCGTAACACCCTCGGTAACAGCCAGCGGCTGCTGCCCAGGCGGCCGATTCCGTGTCAGGATCAAGGTATGCCCCGGCGACTCATGCTGCTCGATACTGCCTCCCTGTACTTCCGCGCCTTTTACGGCCTGCCGGACAGCATCCGCCGCCCGGACGGAACGCCGGTCAACGCGGTCCGCGGGTTGCTGGACATGATCGCCAGGCTCAGCACCGACTATCACGCCACCCACCTGGTGGCCTGCTGGGACGACGACTGGCGGCCGCAGTGGCGGGTGGACCTGATCCCCACCTACAAAGCCCACCGGGTGGCCGAGGCAGTTTCCGGCGGCGCCGACATCGAGGTGGTTCCGGAGGGCCTCCAGGCGCAGCTGCCGATGATCCGCCGCGTGCTGGAGCTGGCCGGCATCGCCATTGTGGGCGCGGCACACCACGAGGCCGACGACGTCGTTGGCACCTATGCGAGCCATGCCGGCTTCCCGGTGGACGTGGTCACGGGTGACCGCGACCTGTTCCAGGTGTGCGACGACGAACGGGGTGTCCGGGTGATTTACACCGCCCGCGGCATGAAGAACCTCGAAGTCATCACGGAAGAAACCGTGGTGGCCAAATACAAGGTGCTGCCCCAGCAGTATGCCGACTACGCCACACTCCGCGGAGACGCCTCCGACGGCCTGCCCGGAGTGGCGGGCATCGGCGAGAAGACGGCAGCGTCGCTGCTGCTGAAGTACGGAACCCTGGAAGGGTTGCTGGCGGCTGCTGACGAGCCGGGCACGGGCGTGTCGGCACCTGTCCGGGCCAAGCTCTCCGCTGCCTCCGCGTACCTGGAAGCAGCCCCGGCCGTCGTACGCCTGGTGCGGAACCTGGAGCTTCCCACCCTGGACCAGGCGGGCGCCCGCCTGCAGCCCGTCACGGGCGACCGGCGCGCGGAACTGGAGCAGCTGGGCGTCGAGTGGAACCTGGGCGGCTCGGTCCGCCGGCTGCTGGCCGCGCTGGACCTGCGGCCTTAACCGGGGCTGTCCCGACCGGCCAGTGCTGGTTACGTCCTTCTGTTGCGTCAAACAAGGACACGTCAGCGTCCCTGAAGCCACGCGCCGATGACGCCGGAAGTACGGGCATGACAATTCGTTTCGCCGCGGGTCGGTGCGTTTCAGGCGGCTTGAATGAGCCGATTTGCTGATGGTTTGGTGAGGTAACGATCCAGATGAGAGGCCATTTCCATGACAGTCACTTCAGATCTTGCTCCGCGCCGGCTCCGGGACATTTTCGGCACGTTTGCCAGCGGCCTGACCATCATTACGGGTTCCAGCCCCGATGGGCCCACCGGGTTCACCTGCCAGTCCTTCGCATCCCTTTCGTTGGAGCCGGCGCTGGTCACCTTCAGCCCGGCGCGGACATCGACCACCTGGCCTGCACTGAGAAGGGCCGGGTCCTTCACCATCAACATCCTTCCGGCCGAACACCAGCACCTCGCGGGCCAGTTCGCGCGCTCGGGGACGGACAAGTTCGCCGGCGTCAGCCACGCATCCTCGCCCCTGGGGAACCCGGTGCTGGATGACGCGCTCGCCTGGCTGGACTGCGAACTCCATGCAGAATACGACGGCGGCGACCACACCATTGCGGTGGCTGCCGTGCGGCACCTCAGTGCCCGGAACGACGCCGAACCCCTGCTGTTCTTCAAGGGCCGGTATGCAGGACTCGCCCCCGCGGAGCGCCTGCTCGAAGCGGCCGGCTGACTGGCGCGCCCAATCCACCGGGCATTGCCGATGCCCCCGGGACCCCGCCTCCCTGCCCTTGCTTTAGCTCCATCCAGTAGTAAGCTTGCTGAGCATTACTAGTAAGCTTGCTGATTAAATGGGATGGGAGCAGGAGCTATGGGCGCAATTTTCGGTACGGCCCTGTCACTGGTGCTGACCGTTGGCGGTGCGGCGGTGGCGGCAGAACGCGGCCCGGGAGCCGCACAGCACTATCTGGCCGGGCACGTGCTCCTCGGAGTGGGGATCGGCCTGTTGTTCGCCACCGGACTGCGCATCGGCATCCGGCATCTCCTGGCCCGGCCAGGATCCCAGCGGCGGAGCGCTCCCGTGGCAACCCCGGCAGCGGAGCTCGCCTCCGTGACTGTACTCCCCGTCCGGACCGCCTCCGCAGTCCCGCTGCGGGGCAGGCATGCCGCTTGAGGCGCAGGCACCGGCGGACCCGGTGCTGACTCCTGAGCAACGGGCCCCGCATCCCGCACCCCGGCGTCGCCGCGGAGTCCGTGCCCTGATGCTCCTGTGCTGCGCCGTCGTTGCGGCGGCGCTGGTTGCCGGCGCCTCCGGCATCCGTTCCGGGGATGCAGACGAAAACGTCCTGCGCGGTTTCCAGATCCGGGTGCTGAGTATCAGCCAGGCCGCCGCCGAGAACAGGATGGATGGGGCGCTGGCTGCCCTGCAGGCCCTCGAGAAGGACCTGGGCGATGCGGCAGCAAATGGCCGGCTTTCGGCATCGCGGTACCGGAGCATCGAGAATGCACTGTCGGTGGTCCGGACAGATCTCGCCACGCAGGTGGCAGCAGCGTCCGCGGCAGCATCCCCTGACACAGCGCCGGGCGCCGTTTCGCCAGACCCCGCCCTTGCCGGCACCGGGCAGAACCAAGCCGCTCCCGTGGAACCCGCCGTTCCGGCCGCCGCTCCGGCGCCGGTCCCGGCAGACTCCGCTCCGCAGGCCCCGGGCCGGAGCATCAGAACACCGCGAAGGAAGCCAAAGGCAAGGGCAAAGGCCAGGGCAAGCCCTGACCGCAGCGGCAAACAGCTCCCCGGCCAAGGGAGAATGGATGGATGAATCCTCCTGAGGGCCGCCCCGCCGCCGACGCCTTCGACCTCCGCGCGATCGGTGCCGGACTCGCCTTCGAAGGATCCCTTTCCGCTTTGCGGGAGGCACTGGGAAGTGATGGTATCCCGGGTGCCGCCGTTGTGCAGGCACCGCCGGGAACGGGAAAAACCACCCTCGTACCGCCCCTGCTGGCGAACCTCCACGGCCGGCGGGGCCGCGTTGTCGTCACCCAGCCGCGGCGGGTTGCCGCCCGTGCCGCCGCCCGGCGCCTTTCTGCGCTCGACCGCAGCCGGATGGCCGGCCGCGTGGGCTACACCGTCCGCGGGGAACGCCAGGCGGGCCCGGACACCCTGATTGAGTTCGTCACCCCGGGCATCCTGTTGCGACGCCTGCTGGCAGATCCCGGGCTGGAGGGCACTGCCGCCGTCGTCCTGGATGAAGTGCACGAGCGGGGACTGGAAACAGACCTCCTGGTCGGCATGCTCGCTGAGGTCCGTGCGCTGCGCGGCGACCTCGCCGTCGTCGCCATGTCCGCAACCCTGGACGCGCCCCGGTTCGCAGCCCTGCTGGGGGATGCCGAGGGCGCCGGGCCCGCACCCGTCGTCGACTGCCCCTCCGTCAACCATCCACTGGACGTGCAGTGGCTCCCGGCGCCCGCCGCCCGGCTGGACGCGAGGGGAGTGGCGCGCACCTTCCTGGATTATGTGGCCACGGCAGCCGCGGACGCCCATGAACGTGCCGTTGCGGCCGACGGGTCCGTGGACGCGCTCGTGTTCCTGCCAGGGGCCAGGGAGGTCTCGCACGTTGCAGCGGTCCTGCGCAGCCGGCTGGGCAGCAGTGTTGACGTGCTGGAACTTCACGGCCAGGTGGGGACAGCCGAGCAGGACAGGGCAGTGGCGGGGCGTGGTCCCGGGGACCTTCCGCGGATCATCGTCTCGACCGATCTTGCCGAGTCCTCCCTGACAGTGCCCGGCGTCCGGCTGGTCATAGACTCCGGACTGGCCCGGGAACCGCGGCGGGACGCAGGCCGCGGCATGAGCGGGCTGGTTACCGTGTCCTGTTCCAGGGCGTCAGCCGACCAGCGGGCCGGGCGTGCCGCACGGCAAGGCCCGGGGACAGTGGTCCGCTGCTACTCGCAGCATGCATATGGTGCCGCTCCCGCCCACGTGACGCCGGAAATCAAGGTGGCGGACCTGACGGGCGCCGCCCTGACCCTTGCCTGCTGGGGCGCGCCCCGGGGGAAGGGGATTGCCTTGCCGGACGCACCGCCCGGCCAGGCAATGGATGACGCCGTTGAGGTGCTCCGGGAGTTGGGCGCAGTGTCCGGTGACGGCCACGTGACTGCAACGGGCCGCGCCCTTGCCGGCATCCCCGCCGATCCACGGCTTGCCCGGGCAGTGCTCGACGGCGGCACCTCCACCGGACACCGGTTCGCCGCCGGGGTGGTAGCCGCGCTCTCCGGGGACCACCGCGCACCCGGAGCGGACCTGACCCGCCTGCTGGCCCAGCTCAAAGCCGACACAGGCCCGGCCGGAAGGCGCTGGGCGGACGAGTCCAGGCGGCTGGGCGCCCTGGCGGGTCGGCAACAGGACGGCGCCACGGCCCCTCCCGCCATCCTTGCCGCTGGAAACGAAGCTGCGGGCGCCGTCGTCGCGCTCGCCTTTCCCGACCGCGTGGCCCGCCGCGTGCCCGGCAGCGACGGCGCCGGACAGTACCTGCTGACGTCCGGGACCAGGGCAGGGCTGCCGGCAGGCAGCACGTTGTCAGGCCACGAGTGGCTGGCCGTGGCCGACGTGTCCCGCGCCGAGGGAAGGGACGCGGCCGGTACGGGCGCCGTGATCCGCGCCGCAGCCCCCATCACCCTTGGCATTGCCGAAGCGGCGGCGTCCCACCTGCTGTCCGACAGTGTGGACGCGGAATTCAGCGGCGGCCGGCTGAGCGCGCGCAGGACCAGGCGGCTGGGAGCGGTCGTACTCTCCGTAACCCCCGTGCGCCCCACCGCCGAACAGGGCAGGAGGGCCGTGCAAGCCGCGCTGCGGTCAAGCGGCCTTGGCGCCCTGTCGTGGTCGACGGCGGCGGCCTCCTTGCGGCGCCGCCTCGCCTTCCTGCACCGCGAGGTGGGGGCGCCGTGGCCTGATGTGTCGGACGGGGCGTTGCTTGGGCGGCTGGAAGGGTGGCTGGGGCCCGAGCTGGAAGACCTGGCGGCCGGGAAACCGGTCACCTCAATCGACCTGGCCCACCCCCTGCGCCGGCTGCTGCCCTGGCCCGAAGCGGCCCGGCTGGACGAGCTTGCGCCGGAAAACCTGGAGGTCCCCAGCGGCTCCCGCGTCAGGATCGACTACCCGGAACCAGGTGGGGACTCCGCCGCGCCCGTGGTGGCGGTGAAACTGCAGGAGTGTTTCGGGCTGGTTGAATCCCCGCGCCTGGCGGGCGGCCGTGTCCCGGTCCTGTTCCACCTGCTGTCCCCGGCCCGCAGGCCGCTGGCGGTCACCGGCGACCTCACATCGTTCTGGTCCGGCCCGTACACCCAGGTGCGCGCCGAAATGCGGGGCCGCTACCCCAGGCATCCCTGGCCGGAGGACCCCTGGTCGGCTCCCGCCACGGCACGGACCAACAAGCGGAACTGAAACCACGTCCGATTCTTTCCGGCCGGAGAAGGCTGCGTGAGAACTCCGATACACAGCCGAAACGTCGCGTCGACGTGCTGAAACATGCCTTCCCTACGCTCTTAAGTACGCGGACAACGTGGTCCGCATTCCCCTACGGAAGGACACACCATGTTTCTCTTGAACAGCCTCAACCTCCTGCTGGACGGCCGACGCAGTGAGGCCAGCGGGTCCCGCAACACCGACACCGGCACGTTCCCGGAAGGCCGGCTCACCTCCGCCGCCTGGGAAGGCTGGTGGCACGAGGACGCTGCCTAGCAGCGTCAGCCGTGCCCGGCGATGAACTCCGCCACCGGAAGCGCCAGCGACGCACCCACCTCATCGGCGGGGCGCTTGTTTCCCGCCACGGCAAAGGAGTGGTCACCGCCCTCCACCCACTGCAGGACCGCGTTGGATCCGATCCGGGCCACGACGCCCGCCAGGATGTCGGGCGTGGCAAACGTGTCGCGCGTTCCCTGCAGGAACAGCATCGGCGCCGTGATCCCGTACAGGTGCTCATCCCGGAGTTTCTCCGGCTTGCCGGGGGCATGCAGCGGGTAGCCGAGGTACACCAGGCCTGTGGCCTCCATGCCGTCGGCAACGGCCATGGACGCCATCCTGCCGCCGAACGACTTGCCCGCCGCCCAGACGGGGCCGCTGCCGCCGTTGGCCTCCGCCTGGGCGCGGGCTGTGTCCATGGCGGCCCGCCAGGCGGCGATGGCAGCCGGAGGGCGGTCTGGGAACTTCCGCCCTGCCTCCAGGTACGGGAAATTGAAGCGCAGGGTGGCCAGGCCCAGCCCGTTCAGGGCGTCGCTGAAGCCGCGGAGGAACGGATGGTCCTTGCCGGCACCGGCACCATGCGCCACCACCACAGTGGCGGTGGGCTTCCCGGGACGGGCGTAGACGGCGGAAAACGAGGCGTCACCGACGGCGACCATGAGCTGCTGATCGGATGAGGGCATGGCTCCATCATGCCGGAGGCCGGCGGATATGCCGGTGTCTGCCGGCGGCCGGGTGTACGTTGTCCCCATGGCGAGCGAACAGACCACCATCACTGTCCCGGGTCCCAACGGCGGGCGCGAAATGCGCATCTCCAGCCCCAGCCGCGTCCTCTGGCCGGACCTGGGCCTGACCAAGCTGGACCTCGCCAGGTACATCTGCGACGTGGGGGAGGCATTCATCGCCGCCAACGGGGACCGGCCCGTGTCCCTCCAGCGGTACTCGGACAACATCGAAGGCGAGATGTTCTTCTCAAAGAACCCGCCAAAAGGCACGCCGGACTTCATCAGGTCCGTCAAGGTGGTGTATCCGAGCGCCAGGTCCCACCCCCAGCTGGTCCTTGACGAACCGGCAGCTGCCGTCTGGGCCGTACAGATGAACACCGTGGTCTTCCACCCCTGGCCCTCCCGGGCGGAGAACACGGACAACCCGGACCAGCTGCGGATCGACCTTGACCCGCAGCCGGGCACGGACTTCGACGACGCCGTTCCCGCCGCCTTGGTGCTGAAGGACGTCCTCGCCGAGGCAGGCCTCACCTGCTTCATCAAAACGTCCGGCAACCGCGGCCTGCACGTTTACGCACCCGTCGAACCAACACGCGAATTCCTGGACGTCCGGCACGCGGTCATCGCCGCTGCCCGGGAAGTGGAGCGCCGGATCCCGGACAAAGTAACCACGGCGTGGTGGAAGGAAGAACGCGGCCAACGGGTGTTCCTGGACTTCAACCAGGCCAACCGCGACCGCACCATCGCCGGCGCCTACAGCCCGCGGGCCCTGCCCCACGCCCCCGTGTCCTGCCCCATCACTTGGGAGGAACTGGAACACGCGGATCCAAAGAACTTCACCATCCTCACGGTTCCGGAACGGTTGAAGACGGTGGGAGACCCCTGGGCTGGCTTCAACGCCAAGCCCGGGACCATCGACACGCTGCTGGAATGGTGGGACCGCGACTGCAAAGCCGGCCTGGGGGAGATGCCCTTCCCGCCGGACTACCCCAAGATGCCGGGCGAACCGCCCCGGGTCCAGCCCAGCCGGGCGAAAAAGCAGACTGACGCCAACAACGACTGACCTGCGCCCTCCAAAACGGGGCACTTTGGCACGGACACGCCGGCCGCCGTCGGAAATTACGACGGCGGCGCCGCCAAAGTGCCCCGGGACCGCAGGTGCGGCCCGGGTTACTTCGAAGCAGGTTTATTCGAAGCGGGACGGGTCGCCCATGCCACGCCGGACCACCTCGGCCACCCCGCTGGAGAAATCAATAACGGTGGTGGGCTCTGCCCCGCAGTCCCCGGCGTCGATCACGGCATCCACCTGGTGGTCCAGCCGCTCCTTGATTTCCCAGCCCACGGTCAGCGGCTCTTCCTCGTCCGGCAGCAGCAGCGTGCTGGACAGCAGCGGCTCGCCCAGTTCGGCGAGCAGCGCCTGGACCACGCGGTTGTCCGGAATCCGCACGCCCACCGTCTTCTTCTTGGGGTGGAGCAGGCGCTTGGGAACCTCCTTGGTGGCGGGCAGGATGAAGGTGTAGCTGCCCGGGGTAACGGACTTGATGCTGCGGAACACGTCGTTGCCGATGTTCACAAACTGGCCCAGCTGCGCGAAATCGCGGCAGACCAGCGTGAAGTGGTGCTTGTCGTCCAGGTGCCGGATGCTCCTGATCCGGTCCAGCGCCTCCCGGTTGCCCATCTGCGCCCCCAGCGCGTAGCAGGAATCCGTGGGGTAGGCGATCAGGCCGCCGTCGCGGATTATGTTCACTGCCTGCGCGATGGCGCGCGGCTGGGGGTCCTGGGGATGCACATCAAAGAATCGGGCCATGCCCCGAGCCTACGTTCCCGCGGCCCGCGCCGCACCCTTTCCTGCGGGATATGCCTCGACACGGAAACAGTTTCGTCCCCTGACATTCAAACCCCGGAACACGGGATGAACAGGGGAGACTTCCCCTACCGGGTGGCGGCCGGATAGGGCAGGATGTTGTCTGCCCGCGTTCCGGCCGAAGCAGTTCCGGCCCCTGTGAAGGAGAACCTGCCATGCCAACAATCCTCAATCCCTACATAAGTTTCCGGGACAATGCCCGTGAGGCACTGAACTTCTACCAGCAGGTGTTCGGCGGCGAGCTGACACTCAGCACTTTTGGTGACTTCCAGGCCAGCGAGGATCCTGCGGAAGCGGAAAAGATCATGCACGGCATGCTGACCACCACCCAGGGCCTGGTCCTCATGGGCGCTGATACCCCCAACAGCATGGAGTACCACCTGGGTTCCGCCATCTCCATCTCGCTCAGCGGCGATGATGAAGTGGAGCTTCGCGGCTACTACGAGCAGCTCAGCGGCGATGGCGGCGCGGTGACTGTCCCCATGGAAAAGTCGCCGTGGGGTGACATCTTCGGCATGTGCACCGACCGGTACGGAGTCGCCTGGCTGGTCAACGTCAACGCATCGCAGGCCACGCCGGCACCCTGAGGACCCTGAGGACGTGGAGGGGGAGTGCCGGCCGGCCAGCCTGCATGGATCTGCCCCTGCGCCTTGAGGCCGGGCCCCCGGGCTGGGAGGATTGATGCGTGAGGCCCCTCATGGAGTTCCTGTACGACAAGTGGTGGATGGTGTTTCCACTGATGGCGGTGGCCGGCCGCTGGGCAGGCGGCTGGCGGCGTGCCGGCGAGCGCCGGTACCGGCGCCGGGTCGAACTGTACAAACTCCAGAACCAGGACAAACTCCAGAACCAGGCACGCGAAGCTGACAGGGCGTCGGTGGCCGACGTGAAGTCGCTCATGGCCACCCACGATGCCACCAACCGGCGATGGCTTGACTATGAGCTCGACGTGGGCAAGCTCATTGACTTTCCCCTCATGACGGACGTCCGGGAACCCCTCACGGTCGCCTTCCTGCGCGCCAAACGCGAAGCCGACGGCCTGCGGCCACCCTCTGCCGAAGACCTGACATCAGTGGCCGGCCTTGACGCCTACCGGCAGGCCGTGAACAACTTCGTGGTGGCCCTGGATGTGGCCGAGCGCGAAGCCATACGGATCAGGGACAGCAAGTTCAGCGGCCCCGAACGCGAACGGCTTGCCGTGGCACGGAAACTGCTCATGATTGCCGAGAACCATGCGGCTACCCCGGCCGAACGGCAGTCTGCCTACAAGCGGGCCCGGCGTGAGCTGGACGGGCTCATCGTCCTGCCGGACGTCACAGTGGCGGCCCTTGAGGGCAGAATCGCGCCGCCGCTGGATGCAGGTCCCAGGCCGCCGCAGTTCCACCAGGGCTGAAGCCCCTGCAGGTGCAGCGTGCGGCGGACGCTTTATTTGGATGTCGACGGCGTGGTCTGCCCGTTCGGCCCGGAGGGAACCACCGGCTGGGGGTCCGCCTGGCAGCGCGCCGACGCTGGGCTGTTGCCCGTCACCTTCGCCGCAGAACTCGTATCGGGGCTCAACTCCCTGGCCATGACGCCCGGGCTGCGTTGTGTCTGGCTTACCAGCTGGGAGGAGCTGGCGCCCCAATACCTGTGTCCCGCCGTCGGACTTGCGGGCAGCGGCTGGCCATACCTTGCCGCGGACGGGGCAGCAGGCGGGGCCGTCTGGTGGAAGCTCCGGGCCATCCAGGGCGACGTCGAGAAGACCGGACCCGACTCGGTGGCGTGGGTGGATGACCAGCTGGCGTTCGAGGCTGAAGCACAATCATGGGCACGCTTCCTGGGCAGGCGCATCCTCACGGTGTCGCCCCATCCGCGGCAGGGAATCACGCCCGCGGAGCTGGACGTGCTCCGCTCTTTCCTGGCCGGGCCCGTGTTTTGACCTCCTGCCCGGTACGCGTACGATCGATAAGGTTTCCCGCCGGTTGTGCCATCGCCGCAAGTCATTCCAAAGCAAACAACTGGTGAACTATGCTGTCCAAGGCAGCCGGGTAAGAGAAACTGCTGAACGTCGACTCTGCAGATTGGGCAACAGGTGGATATCACCTTCATGGTGGCGCTGGTCATCGCACTGGCACTATTTTTCGACTTCACGAACGGCTTCCACGACACCGCGAACGCCATGGCAACGCCCATCGCAACCGGTGCCATCAAGCCCAGGACAGCCGTGGCCCTGGCAGCCGTCCTGAACCTGGTGGGCGCCTTCCTTTCCACCGAGGTGGCCAAGACAGTGTCCGGCGGCATCATCCGCGAAGGGTCCGGCGGCGTCCAGATCACGCCGGAGATCATCTTCGCCGGATTGATGGGGGCCGTCCTGTGGAACATGGTCACATGGCTGAAGGGTTTGCCCTCCAGCTCATCCCACGCACTGTTCGGCGGACTGATCGGCGCGGCCATCGTCGGCGCAGGGTTCAACTCCGTCAACCTTGAGACGCTCCTTCAGAAGGTCATTCTTCCGGCGGTCTTCGCACCGCTGATCGCAGGCCTTGCCGCCTACGTCTGCACGCGCCTTGCCTACGCCCTCACGTCACGCCACGATCCCGAGACGGGCACCAAGCTCACCCAGAAGCGCGGCGGCTTCCGCACGGGGCAGGTCTTCACGTCCAGCCTGGTGGCCCTGGCACACGGAACCAATGACGCCCAGAAGACCATGGGCATCATCACGCTGGTCCTGATCGCCGCCGGAAGCCAGGCGCCCGGGTCCGGTCCCCAGCTTTGGGTGATCGCCGCCTGCGCCCTCGCCATCGCCATCGGTACTTATGCCGGCGGCTGGCGGATCATCCGCACCATGGGTTCCGGCCTGACCGAAGTCAAGCCCGCCCAGGGCTTCGCGGCCGAGACCAGCACTGCGTCCGCCATCCTCGCCTCGTCCCACCTTGGCTTCGCCCTTTCCACCACGCAGGTAGCCTCGGGTTCCGTCATCGGCTCCGGAATGGGACGCCGCGGGACCACCGTCCGCTGGAACATGGTGGGCAAGATCGCGCTGGGATGGCTCTTCACCCTGCCTGCCGCCGGCATCGTCGGTGCCCTGACCGCCCTGCTGGTGAAGACCGGCGTCGTGGGCGTGCTCATTGCCGCGATTGCCGGCAGCGCCGCGGTGCTCTTCATGTTCTTCTACTCACGCAAGTCCTCCGTGAGCCACCAGAACGCCGTCGAGGTGGAGGAAGCCGGCCAGGCTGTCCGGTTCGCCAAGAAGAAGGCCATGGCCCGCGCCCGGGCCGAAGCCAAGGCTAAAGCCAAGGCCGACGCCAAAGCCAACAACCCCAAGGAGAATCGGCGATGAAGTGGTTGGAACTCCTGACCGTTGCCGGCGCCACGCTGGTTGCTGCCGCAACAGTGGTGACCCTTTACTCGCTCGGCGTCCGGCTGACGGCCATCGCCGCTGACGCCGAACAGACGTCCCCGGCCATGAAGCGCTCGTTCGCTTATGCTTGCTTCGGCCTGTGCGGCCTGGCTGTCCTGGTGGGGCTGTACCTGATCATTCCGTACTTCTCCAAGTAGCCATTCCCGGAAGCTGCAGCCCGGAGAGCCGCAGCCCGGGCATGGCCCGGGCCATTGGCTGGACTGGGCCGCTTGGCTAGGCTGGGGCCATGCCGCGCATCCAATATTTTGTGGCCGCGTCCCTTGATGGCTTCATCGCCACGTCAACCGACGATCTGGACTGGCTCCTGCAGTTCGACGGTTTCGAAGGCGGGGCCGACAGTTACGGCGAGTTCATGTCCGGAGTGGGCTGCATCGTCATGGGCGGGGAAACCTGCGCCTGGCTGATGGAGCACGAGCCCGGCAGGTGGCCGTACACGGACACACCCAGCTACGTCTTCACGCACCACGAATACCGTGCCCCGGAGGGCGCAGACATCACGTTCGTCCGCGGGGATGTCCTGGAGTTCATGGCCGACTTCGAGCGCGCGGCCGGGGACAGGAACATCTGGGTAGTGGGCGGCGGCAACCTGGCGGCCCAGTTCGCGGATGCCGGACTGCTGGACGACATCATCCTTTCCGTCATCCCGGTGGTCCTGGGCAGCGGGAAGCGGCTGCTTCCGGTAAAAGGACCGACGCCGCCGCTTGAGCTGGCTGCGTCCCGCACCATGGGCAGGGGGATCGTGGAACTGCGCTATCTGCTGCCCGGCCGAACGGGCCCGCGGTCCTGACGCACGTACCTCAGCCGGCGTCGTCCCGGAGCATGTTGGTGATCCGTGCCGTTGACAGGCGCCGTCCCTGGGCATCGGTCATGACGATTTCATGGGTGGCAAGCGTGCGCCCCAAATGGATCGCCGTGCAGGTGCCCGTCACCATGCCCTTCGCAATGGACCGGTGATGCGTGGCACTGACCTCGATGCCGACGGCATGCCGGCCGGGACCGGCGTGCATCCCCGCGGAGAACGAACCCAGGGTCTCGGCCAGCACCACGTGCGCGCCGCCATGGAGTATGCCTGCCACCTGGGTGTTGCCCTCCACCGGCATGGTGGCAACGGTCCGTTCCGGACTCATCTCCAGGAAATGGATTCCCATTTTGACCACCAGGGCGCCAACGCCAAACCGGCCCAGCCAGCCGTGCATGTGGTCGGGAATGCCGGCGGCCGCCAGCTCCTCGGCGAAAGCGCCCGGCGTGAAATTGTCTGTCATGGCAACTAGGCTGGCACCTGTGAGTGAAACAACCAAACCGGCCCCTTTCCCGTCTTCGGCCATCGCTGAGGAGGCTGCCGCGCAGCTTTCGTCCTCCACGCCCAGGCCTTCTGCAAAGGCCGCCACCCCCGCTGCCGGTGGGTCTGTTTCAGCCACGGAAGCGCCCGTGATTCCCATCACCGACCAGCCCCGGCTGCTGGTCCTTGACGGCCACTCCATGGCGTTCCGCGCCTTCTTCGCCCTGCCCGCGGACAAGTTCTCCACGTCCAACGGCCAGCACACCAACGCCATCCACGGCTTCACCTCCATGCTGATCAACCTCATCAAGGAGCAGCAGCCCACCCACATCGCGGTGGCATTCGATGTCTCGGACGAATCCACCCACCGGAAGACCGAGTACAGCGACTACAAGGGCGGGCGGAACGAAACCCCCGCGAGATGAGCGGCCAGATCGACCTGATCGCGCAGGTCATGGAAGCGTGGGGCATCAAGACCATCAAAATGCCCGGCTACGAGGCCGACGACATCCTGGCCACGCTCGCCACCATGGGTGAAAAGGCCGGATTCGAAGTCCTGCTGGTCTCCGGTGACCGGGATGCCTTCCAGCTCATCACGGACAACGTCTTCGTGCTCTACCCGCGGAAGGGCGTCAGCGACATCCCGCGGATGGACGCTGCGGCCATTGAAGCGAAATACTTCGTCAGCCCGTCCCGCTACTCGGACCTTGCCGCCCTGGTGGGGGAGACGGCCGACAACCTGCCGGGCGTGCCCGGCGTCGGGCCCAAGACCGCGGCGAAATGGATCAACCTGTACGGCGGCCTGGAAGGCGTCCTGGAGCACCTTGACTCCATCGGGGGCAAGGTGGGCGACGCCCTGCGGGAGAACGTCGACGCCGTGAAGCGCAACCGCCGGCTGAACCAGCTCCACACCGATCTTGAGCTCCCCGTCACCCTGGACGACCTCTACCAGCCGCGCCCCGACCAGGCCGCGATTGAGGACCTCTTCGACCAGCTGGAGTTCAAGGCCATCCGCGGCCGGCTGTTTGCCCTCTACGGCGACGCTGACACTCCCGCCGCCGAACGCGACAGCATCGAAACACCGCACTACACCACGCCTGCCGGTGCCGCCGAACTGGCCGCCTTCCTGGCCGCAGGCGCCGGCCAGCGGACCGCCCTCGCTGTGGACCTCGTGCCCGGCCGCATTGGCGAGGACGCCGCCGCGCTGGCCATCGTGCGCGGCGACGCCGCCGTCTACGTCGACCTCGCCGGCCAGGACGCCGAAACCGAAAATGTACTGGCCGGATGGCTGCGCGACCCCGAAGCACCCAAGGTGATGCACGGCTTCAAGGCCGCGCTCAAGGCACTCACTGCCCGCGGCCTGGAGCTGGAGGGCGTGGTGGACGACACCTCCATCTCGGGCTACCTCATCCAGCCGGACCGCCGCACCTATGAACTCGCCGAACTCGCCCAGCACCACCTCAACGTGGGAATCCCCGCCGCCACGGCCAAGGCCGGGCAGCTGGAACTGTCGTTCGACGGCGACGACACCGCAGCCGCCGACGCTCTGGTCCAGGCCGGCGCCGTCGTGCTGGCCCTGAGCCGCTACTTCGAGGACGAGCTCAAGGAGCGCAAGGCGGAGGAACTGCTGTCCACCCTGGAACTGCCGGTCAGCCGGGTCCTCGCCGACATGGAACTCGCCGGCATCGCCATCGACATGGACAAGATGGATGAACAGCTTGCCGACCTCGCGCGGGTGATCGACCAGGCGCAGGAACAGGCCTTCGCTGCCATCGGCCACGAGGTCAACCTGGGCTCGCCCAAGCAGCTGCAGACCGTCCTGTTCGACGAACTGCAGCTCCCCAAGACCAAGAAGATCAAGTCCGGCTACACCACGGACGCCGCTTCCCTGAAGAACCTCCTGGAAAAGACAGGGCACGAGTTCCTGGTGCAGCTCATGGCGCACCGCGAGGCGGCCAAGCTGCGCCAGATGCTCGAATCGTTGAAGAAGTCCGTGGCGGAGGACGGCCGGATCCACACCACCTACGCCCAGAACGTGGCCGCCACCGGCCGGATCTCGTCCAACAACCCCAACCTGCAGAACATCCCCATCCGCAGCGAGGAAGGCCGGCGCGTCCGTGGCATCTTCGTGGTCAGCGATGGCTACGAATGCCTGTTGTCCGCCGACTACTCCCAGATCGAGATGCGCATCATGGCGCATCTTTCGGGAGATGCGGGCCTGATCCAGGCTTACAGGGACGGCGAGGACCTGCACCGCTTCGTCGGCTCCAACATCTTCCACGTCC
The DNA here is from genome assembly GCF_026723805.1 of Arthrobacter sp. FX8. Classification (NCBI taxonomy): domain Bacteria; kingdom Bacillati; phylum Actinomycetota; class Actinomycetes; order Micrococcales; family Micrococcaceae; genus Arthrobacter; species Arthrobacter sp. FX8. The sequence continues at coordinate 1,411,442 of NZ_CP113505.1, forward strand.
CCACGGACCAGGTCACCAGCGCCATGCGCTCCAAGGTGAAGGCCATGTCCTACGGGCTTGCCTATGGTTTGACGTCCTTCGGCCTGTCCAAGCAGCTGGAGATTTCCGTTGATGAGGCACGGACCCTGATGAAGGATTACTTCGACCGCTTCGGCGCCGTCCGCGACTACCTCCGGGGAGTGGTGGACCAGGCCCGGGTTGACGGCTACACCGCCACCATTGAGGGGCGCCGCCGCTACCTGCCGGACCTGACCAGCACCGATCGCCAGCTGCGCGAGAACGCCGAGCGCATCGCGCTCAACAGCCCCATCCAGGGTTCGGCGGCGGACATCATCAAGCGCGCCATGCTGGGTGTCCATGCCGAACTGCAGGCGCAGGGCCTGAAATCGCGGATGCTGCTCCAGGTCCATGACGAACTGGTCCTGGAAGTCGCTGCCGGGGAGCGGGCCGCCGTGGAGAAACTGGTGACCGAGCAGATGGCGGCAGCCGCGGACCTGAGCGTGCCCCTGGAAGTCCAGATCGGTGTCGGACCCAGCTGGTACGACGCCGGGCACTAACGTGTGTTGATGCTGGCCAGGCGCCGGAGGTCTTGGCTAGGCTCAGGTGCGTGGCTGATCTGAGTGGAAACTACGAAATCCGGCGCTTTGGTGCTGTATCCAGGGGCAAAGACGGTTACGCCCAGGCGGAAACCTGGAGCCGCGCCGTATCCTTCGGCTTCCACGAATCCACCCGCACCCCGGAACACGTCGCGAAGACGCTCGAAACGTATGAGGCAGACCGGCGCGTCCTCACCGGCGCCTACCAAACGGGCCCGGTAGCGCCCTCGTCGCTGCCCGCGGACGTGCCGGTGGCCACCTTCGGCACCATGCGCAATACCCTCAACGTAGGCTTCGGGCGCCTGGTGGAAGCCCACCTGGTCACCGCCGTTACCGTCCGCACCTCGCACCGGCGGCGGGGGCTGCTGCGGCGGATGATGAGCGAGGACCTGCAGCTCGCGAAGGACGACGGGGTGGCGGTGGCGGCGCTGACCGCATCAGAGGGAACCATCTATGGCCGGTTCGGCTACGGCGTGGCTAGCTTTGAACGCACTGCCAAGGTGGACACCACTGCGCGGTTCAGCCTGCGGCACCAGGCCACCGGCACCGTGGAGGTCGCCGACCCCAAGGCCCTGCTGCAGCTGGCTCCTGAAGTCTTCGACCAGGTGCACCGGCTGACTCCGGGGTCCGTAGGCCGGCAGGACTGGTATCGGCTGCTTGCGTCGGGCGCGCTCGGCCGCGACGGCAAGGAGGATCCCGCCATCAAGGTGGCGCTCCACTACGGCCCGGGCGGCGACATTGACGGCTACGTTTCCTACAAGTTCCTCGGCTGGGACACCGAGCCCTACACCGTGGAAGTAGTGGACCTGCTGGCCGGCAGCAACGATGCCTACCTGGAACTCTGGCAGTTCCTTGGTGCCATCGATCTGGTGGACCGCGTGTCCTGGACGGAAGCCCCGTTGGACGACCCCCTGGCCTGGGCCCTGGACGATCCCCGCTGCATCGACTCCTCGGACAGCCGGGACATGCTCTGGCTGCGCATCCTCGATGTCCCCAAGGCACTCTCCGGGCGGCATTACCCAACTGCAGGCCGCCTGGCGCTGAAAGTCCTGGACCCGCTCGGCCTCACGGCTGGAACATACGCCCTTTCGTCTGACGGCAGCCAGGCCACCGTCGAGCGCCTGCCGGAAACCGCGGAGGCGGACCTGACCCTCGATGTGTCCGCCCTGTCGTCCATCTACGTCGGCGGGGTCAGTCCGGTTACGCTGGCGGCAGCCGGCAAAATCCGGGAGCACACGGCAGGTTCGGCGTTGACGGCCATGCAGATGTTCGCCGTCGAACGGGCGACGCACTGCCTCACCCACTTCTGAGGTCGGTTGACTGCATGGGGTCCGGTCCTGGGTGAACGCGCCACCGGCGTACTGCGCCTGCCCGCTTTGACCCGAATTGCGGGCAGCGACTAGAATAAACGGGCGTGTACCACGTGCACGCACTTGCGTCCCCTCGCGGGGCGCATTGAAAGCAATCCACAAAATCAGGATGACCCGGAGGATCCGTCGGATTCACCGCGAATCGCGCCTGCGTTCCATAACGCGGGCGCGCCGGTTTGCCTGACCGACTAACTATCCACAACGGAGCCCCTACTACATGACCATCACCTCCACCGAGAAGCCCGGTACCCCCGTAGTCGCCATTAACGACATCGGTACCGCTGAGGACTTCCTCGCAGCAGTCGACGCGACCATCAAGTACTTCAACGACGGAGACCTCGTCGAAGGTACCGTCGTCAAGGTCGACCGCGACGAAGTTCTGCTCGACATCGGTTACAAGACCGAAGGTGTCATCCCCTCCCGCGAGCTTTCCATCAAGCACGACGTTGACCCCGGAGACGTCGTCTCCGTTGGCGATCAGGTCGAAGCCCTGGTGCTCACCAAGGAAGACAAAGAAGGCCGCCTGATCCTCTCCAAGAAGCGCGCTCAGTACGAGCGTGCCTGGGGCGACATCGAGAAGGTCAAGGAAGAAGACGGTGTCGTCACCGGTACCGTCATCGAGGTTGTCAAGGGTGGTCTTATCCTCGACATCGGCCTGCGCGGCTTCCTGCCCGCATCCCTCGTCGAGATGCGCCGCGTGCGCGACCTGGCTCCGTACATCGGCCAGCAGATCGAAGCCAAGATCATCGAGCTGGACAAGAACCGCAACAACGTGGTCCTGTCCCGCCGTGCATGGCTGGAGCAGACCCAGTCCGAGGTCCGCTCCACCTTCCTCAACAAGCTGGAAAAGGGCCAGGTCCGTCCCGGCGTTGTTTCCTCCATCGTCAACTTCGGTGCCTTCGTGGACCTGGGCGGCGTAGACGGCCTGGTCCACGTTTCCGAGCTGTCCTGGAAGCACATCGACCACCCGTCCGAGGTTGTCGAGGTTGGCCAGGAAGTCACCGTCGAGGTCCTCGAGGTCGACCTGGACCGCGAGCGCGTCTCCCTGTCGCTCAAGGCTACGCAGGAAGACCCGTGGCAGACCTTCGCCCGCACCCACGCCCTGGGCCAGGTTGTCCCGGGTAAGGTCACCAAGCTGGTTCCGTTCGGTGCGTTCGTCCGCGTCGAAGACGGCATCGAAGGCCTGGTCCACATCTCCGAGCTGGCCGTGCGCCACGTGGAGCTGGCCGAGCAGGTTGTCTCCGTTGGCGACGAACTGTTCGTCAAGGTCATCGACATCGACCTGGAACGCCGCCGCATCTCGCTGTCCCTCAAGCAGGCCAACGAGGGCGTCGACGCCGACAGCACCGAATTCGATCCGGCTCTGTACGGCATGGCCGCAGAGTACGACGAAGAGGGCAACTACAAGTACCCCGAGGGCTTCGACCCCGAGTCCAACGAATGGCTCGAAGGCTACGAGACCCAGCGCGCCGCTTGGGAGCAGCAGTACGCTGACGCCCAGGCCCGTTGGGAAGCCCACAAGAAGCAGGTTGCCCAGCACGCTGCTGACGACGCTGCTGCCGCAACGTCCGGTGACGGCGATTCCGGCGCCACCAGCTACTCCTCCGAGCCTGCTGCCACCGACACCGGTGCCGGCACCCTGGCTTCGGACGAGGCACTTGCTGCCCTGCGCGAGAAGCTGACCGGCAACTAATTGCCGCCGGCCCGGATTCCGGGCTGACGCAAGGGCCCCCGCGAAAGCGGGGGCCGTTGTGCTTTAACGCGACAGCTGGCTGGCAGCTGCCAGACAACGCATGGGGCGTTGCGGTCAGCCGGGCCTACAGGTCGACGACGGCGAGGACCGTCCCTTCGCCGTCAGAGGTCAGTGCCGCCCCGGCTGCCGCGAGCAGCCGCTGGGCGCGGTGGTTCCCAGCCAGGGTACGCGCGGTGACGCGCCTCAGGCCGGCCCGGCGGGCCTCCGCCAGGACCAGGTCCAGGGCGGCGGTGCCGATCCCGCGCGAACGGAAGCTCCGGCCAAGCCAGATCCCGGTTTCCGCGGAAGGCACGTCGGCACCAGCGTTCCGTTTGAGGCGCACGGAGCCGGCAATCCGGCTGCCGCTGAAGACGGCCCAGGACTTTTCCGCTGCGGGGCCTCCCAACCCGGCGGCCGCAGCGTGATGGTAGCTGTAGAACCAGGCGGTGCGCTCCAGGTTCCAGCCGGGGCCGCCCAGTGGGGGAGCCACTTCATCCGGGGAGGCGTCGCGCTTGGCCAGCTGGAGCAGCTGGTCCGCTACGGCTTCATCGACGTCCACCAGGGTCACTTCAGGTGATGGCCTCATCCACCCATTCCGTTCCACCGGGCGTGAGCGTGGCAGACCCTGCCGTCAGCTGCAGGACGCGGTCAGTTGCGGCAGCTATGGCGGCTGCGTGGTCCGGCACGGCAATCCGCAGCACCGTGTGCCGGTCCTGGTAGCTGGTCTCCGCCATGACGGCGCCGGTGGCACGCAGGTCGTTCTCCAGCCGCCCTGCGGCGGCGTGCGGTACCGCCGTGGAACAGATCCGCAGCCTGCTGCGGCGGACCAGGGGCGCCAGGTCCAGGGCTGCCGAAACCGACTCGGAGTAGGCCCGGACCAGCCCACCGGCGCCGAGCAGGACGCCGCCGAAATAACGCACGACGACGGCACTGGTGTCACTGAGGTCGGTCACCCCGGGTGCGGTCTCCCTCTTCAGCAGGGCTTCGAGCATGGGGATGCCTGCAGTCCCGGCAGGTTCGCCGTCGTCGCTGGAGCGCTGGATGGTGCGGTCCGGCCCAAGGACAAACGCCGAGCAATGGTGGCGCGCGTCGTGGAATTCCCGGCGGAGGTCCGCCACCAGGTCACGGGCCGCAGCCTCCGTGCCGGCCCTCCGCAGGACCGTGATGAACCGGGAGCGCTTGATCTCGAGTTCGTGCCGGAAGTCCCGGCCGGCCGCCAGCGTGGTGTAGGTGCCTGACCGGCTGTCTTGCTCTTGCATCCGCCCCAGTCTAGGCCCACCCGCCGGCGGCCTCACCTCCCTGCTTCCAGGCGGCGGACCTGCGGCCGGGGACTAGTAGGCTGGCGGGGTGCTGAAAATCGGGCTGACGGGCGGGATCGCTTCAGGGAAATCGGTGGTGGCCGCGCGGCTGAAGGAACGTGGCGCCGTGCTGGTGGACGCAGATGCGCTGGCACGGGAGGTGGTTGAGCCCGGCACCGAGGGCCTCGAGCGGATTGTGGGGGAGTTCGGCGCGGACATGCTCGACGGCGCCGGGCGGCTGGACCGCGCACGGCTCGGCGGGGCGGTGTTCGGCAACCAGGAGCGCCTGGCTGCGCTGAACGCCATCGTCCACCCCCTGGTACGCGCCCGCGCCGCCGCCATCACGGCAGCGGCGCCGGAAGACGCCATTGTGGTCCAGGACATCCCCCTTCTGGTGGAGACGGGGCAGGGGGCCGCCTTCCACCTGGTGCTGGTGGTGGACGCCCCGGACGAGGTGCGGATGCAACGCATGCAGGAGCAGCGCGGCATGACCGCCGAAGCGGCGCGTGCGCGGATGGCCGCCCAGGCCACCCGGGAGGCACGGCTGGCCGTTGCCGACGTCGTCCTGGACAACTCCGGCACCATCCAGCACCTGCTTGAGCAGGTAGACAGGCTCTGGGACGGGCGGCTGGTGCCGTTTGCGCGCAACCTGGCGGCCGGGACCCGAGCACCGCGGAAGGGGGACCGGTGCTGGAGCCGCACCGGAAGGAATGGGCACGGCAGGCGGCCCGGATCGCGGCCCGGCTGGAAGCGGCTGCGCCCGGCCTCATCCTGGCCGTGGACCACATCGGCTCCACCTCCATTCACGGCCTGGCCGCCAAGGACGTCATCGACCTGCAAGTGGCGGTGCCCGACCTGGAAACCGCGGACAGGATCGCACCGCTCCTGGCGGCTGCCGGCTTCCCGGCAGTACGGGGAGCCGAATCGGACACCCCGAAGCCCAACGCCCCTGATCATGCCGGATGGCAGAAGCGGTTCCACGCCAATGCGGACCCGTGCCGGGCCGTGAACGTCCATGTCCGGGCCGCCGGCTCGGCCGGGTGGCGTTACGCGCTGATGTTCCGCGACTGGCTGCGGACTGACCCCTCCGCGGTCCGGCTTTACGAAGCGCACAAGGCGGACCTGGCAGGACGCTTCGCGGACTCCGCCACCACCAGGGCCTACGCGGACGCCAAGGAGCCCTGGTTCACCGACGTTGCCTGGCCGCGCATGTCCGCCTGGGCCGAGGCAACAGGGTGGGTGCCGCCGTCGTACGCGTCCTGAGGCAGGTCCTTGGACGGGCGGCTGTTCGCCTGTAACGGACGGGACCGCCCAGTGTCGGTGCCCGGTTGTAGATTAGATCCATGAGCCTTGCGCAGGAGATCAACCGTGTTGTAGCGCCCTTTGAGGTCATCAGCGAATTCAAGCCCGCGGGCGACCAGCCGGCGGCCATCGCGGAGCTGACGGAGCGGATCAACAACGGCGAGAAGGACGTGGTGCTGCTCGGTGCCACGGGTACCGGTAAGAGCGCCACCACTGCCTGGCTCATCGAACAGGTGCAGCGCCCCACCCTGGTAATGGTGCAGAACAAGACCCTCGCCGCCCAGCTGGCCAACGAGTTCCGCGAACTCCTGCCCAATAACGCGGTGGAATACTTCGTTTCCTATTACGACTACTACCAGCCCGAAGCCTACGTCCCGCAGACGGACACGTTCATCGAAAAGGACTCCTCCATCAATGAGGAAGTCGAACGGCTGCGCCACTCCGCCACCAATGCCCTCCTGACCCGCCGTGACGTCATCGTGGTGGCCACCGTGTCCTGCATCTACGGCCTGGGAACGCCGGAGGAATACATCGCAGGGATGGTCACGCTGCGCAGGGGCCAGGAGATGAACCGGGATGCCCTGCTGCGCAAGTTCGTGTCCATGCAGTATGCCCGGAACGACATGGACTTCCACCGCGGCACGTTCCGGGTACGGGGCGACACGGTCGAGATCATCCCCATGTACGAGGAACTGGCGCTGCGGATCGAGTTCTTCGGGGATGAAGTGGAAAACATCTACACCCTCCATCCGGTGACGGGCGATGTCATCCGGGAGGAGACGGAGATGTACGTCTTCCCCGCGTCGCACTACGTGGCCGGGCCGGAGCGGATGAGCCGCGCCATCAAGACCATCGAGGCCGAGCTCGCGGAGCGGCTGGCGGTCCTGGAGGGCCAGAACAAGCTGGTGGAGGCACAGCGCCTCCGCATGCGGACCACCTACGACCTCGAAATGATGCAGCAGATGGGCTTCTGCAACGGCATCGAGAACTACTCGCGGCACATCGACGGCCGCCCCGGCGGATCTGCGCCGCACTGCCTGCTGGACTACTTCCCGGACGACTTCCTGCTGGTGGTGGATGAATCCCACGTGACCATCCCGCAGATCGGTGCCATGTACGAAGGCGACATGTCCCGGAAGCGGACCCTGGTGGACCACGGCTTCCGGCTGCCCTCCGCCATGGACAACCGGCCCCTCAAGTGGGATGAGTTCCTGGAACGGATCGGCCAGACCGTCTACCTTTCCGCCACCCCCGGCAAGTACGAACTTGGCAAGGCCGACGGCTTCGTCCAGCAGATCATCCGCCCCACCGGGCTGATCGACCCCGAAGTGATCGTCAAACCAACCAAGGGCCAGATCGATGACCTGCTGGGCGAGATCCGCACCCGGGTGGAGAAGGATGAGCGGGTCCTGGTCACTACGCTTACCAAGCGCATGGCCGAAGACCTGACGGACTACCTCCTGGGGCACGGCATCAGGGTGGAGTACCTCCACTCCGACGTTGACACGCTGCGGCGCGTTGAACTCCTGCGGGAGCTGCGCCTCGGCAGCTTCGACGTCCTGGTGGGCATTAACCTGCTCCGTGAAGGACTGGACCTGCCGGAGGTCTCCCTGGTAAGTATCCTGGACGCAGACAAGGAAGGCTTCCTGCGCTCCTCAACGTCGCTCATCCAGACCATAGGCCGTGCCGCCCGCAACGTGTCGGGCCAGGTGCACATGTACGCGGACCGGATCACTGACTCCATGGCCAACGCCATCGACGAAACCAACCGGCGGCGCGCCATCCAGGTGGCCTACAACAAGGAACACGGCGTTGACCCGCAACCGCTGCGCAAGAAGATCGCGGACATCACGGACCAGCTGGCCCGCGAGGACGCCGACACCCAGGAACTGTTGAACAACAACCGGCTGGCCAAGGGTGCCAAGCGCAGCAAGTCGGGCGCCAAGGGCGCAGCGCAGGTGCGTGCGGACGGGCTGGCCGCTGCACCGGCCGAGGACCTGGTGGGCCTGATCGAGCAGCTGACGGAACAGATGCACGGCGCTGCGGCTGAACTGCAGTTCGAGGTGGCGGCCCGCATCCGCGACGAAGTCAGCGACCTGAAGAAGGAGCTGCGGCAGATGCAGGCGGCCGGCCACGCCTAGGCGCTGCTTTCCAGGCAGCCGCAGCCATGACCGGAAACGGCGGGCACCCACCCCGGGTGCCCGCCGTCGCGCTTTCTCTGCTGTGGTGCTGTTGCCTTACTTCCTGGCGGAGTCGATCATTCCCTTTGCTTCCTGCATCAGGCCCTTCGCTGCATCTGAAGGAGATTTCCGGTCGAACAGGACATCAGTGCTGTACCGCTGGATAAGCGCCTGCACGCCGGAGGAACCGGTGGGAGGTACCGGCGGACCGCTCTTCAGGTCCGGCTTGATGTCCTTCAGGAACGCGGCAGCGGCCTTGTCCGCAGGGGTCAGCAGCGGGTCGATCGCCGTCTGGACCTCGGAGTTGGTGGGGAAGCCGCGTTCAGTCAGGATGGTCTTGGCCGCATCCAGGTTGTTGAGCATGTAGTTGACCACTTCTGCGGCTTCCTTGGGGTGCTTGCTGCGCGAGGAAACTGACCAGAACATGGACGGCTTGTAGGACATGCCGTTGTCCTTGGCGCTGCCGGTGGAGCTGGGTGCCCGCAGGATCTTCACCTCGGTCTTCAGTGCGGACTGGAGCGCATTCACCTGGTTGGTCCACCACCACGACATGGCCGTCTTGCCGGTGGCGAACAGGGTTTGTTCCACGGGGGCGCTGATGTCCTCGGTGGCAATGTTGGCCGGTGGGGCGGCGCCCTTGTTACGCAGGTTCAACACGTTCTGGAAGAAGGACGCTGCCGTGCCCTCGTCAAAGCCGAGGCCGCCATCCGCCGAGTACAGCGACTCGCCGTGCTGCATGGCCCAGGTGTTCAGGTCGGAGTCGGTCAGGGAGTAGGAGCTGCCGTAGTTGGTCTGGCCGGCCTTGCCCGCAGCCGCCGCGATCTGGGCGGCGGTCCGGGCGTAGTCGTCCCAGGTCCAGGTTTTGTCATCCGGGATGGGAACCCCGTAGTCCTGGAACATCTTGGTGTTGATCATCACGGCCTTGGCGTTCTGCCCGGTGCTCAGGCCGTACTGCTTGCCGCTCACCTGGCCGGACTTCAGGGCGTCCTGGTCAATCTTGGACGTGTCGACGTTGCCCTGCTTGGACAGGTCCAGCAGCGCGCCCCGGCCGCCGTACTCGGCGATGTATGCCTGGTCCATCTGGATCACGTCCGGTGAATCGTTGGCGGCCGTGGTGGTGGCCAGCTTGTCCCAGTAACTGCTCCACACCCCGGGCTCAGCCTTGACGGTGATGTTGGGATGCGAAGCCTGGAATGCATCGATCACCTGCTGCGTCTGCTTGTTCCGCAGGTCGTTGCCCCACCAGGTGAAGCGGATGGTGACGTTTCCGCCGTCGCCCGACGATGAAGAGGGGAGGACGAGCAGCCGCTGGCCAGCATGGCCAGCGCAGCGGCGGTGGCAAGGGCCTTGGCCACCACGCCAGTGCGATGAGGAGTCTTCATTGACCAACCTTGATTTCTGGGAATGACGCCGGGACGCCGGGTCGAAGCGAGAAACCGCTTTCTCGCCTGAACGTGATTATTGCAAGCGTGCCGGCGGCCGTCAACGGTTTGGGGGAAAACGTTATCCAGCGACGTGCGCCCGCGTCCCGGGGCGCGCCGGTCAGCCCCCTGGGGTACAGTTAATGGCACGTAGGGGAGTATCCCAAGCGCTACGATCGTCAACACGCAGGGCACAGTTGCCCTGCCGGGCGTAGCGGGCCGCCGCATCAGCACCAAGTGCACAGGCAGGCCGGAGAGACTTACACCATTTTTGTGTACCCTGCGAAAGGCTTCCCTGTGCTTGATTTGCCTGTTTGGTTCGAGGTCGGCTCATTTGTCGTCCTCGGCCTGATTCTCCTGATCGATCTCCTCCTGGTGGTCCGGCGGCCGCACGAGCCGTCCATGAAGGAAGCCGGTCTGTGGGTAGCCTTCTATGTCAGCCTCGCCCTGGCCTTTGCCGGTGCCATGTTCGCTTTCACGGGTGCCGAGTTCGGCAGCCAGTTCGTGGCCGGCTGGGTCACCGAATACAGCCTCAGCATCGACAACCTGTTCGTGTTCATCATCATCATGGCCAGGTTCTCCGTGCCCCGGAAGTACCAGCAGGAAGTGCTGATGGTGGGCATCATCATCGCGCTGGTCCTGCGAGGCATCTTCATCATGCTCGGCGCCATCGTCATCGAACAGTTCAGCTGGGTGTTCTACATCTTCGGCGCATTCCTGCTGTGGACGGCCTGGAAGCAGGCCCAGGACGAGGGCGAAGAGGAAGAAGACCGGGAAAACCCGCTGATTGCCAGGATCCGCAAGGTCATCCCCATGTCCGAGAAGTTCGACGGCGGCAAGCTGCGGACCACGGTGAACGGCAAGAAGGTGTTCACCCCCATGGTGATCGTCTTCATCACCATCGGCCTCACGGACCTGCTGTTCGCGGTTGACTCCATTCCCGCCATCTTCGGCCTGACCCAGAGCCCTTTCATTGTCTTCACGGCCAACCTTTTCGCCCTCATGGGACTGCGGCAGCTGTACTTCCTGCTCGGTGGCCTGATGAACCGGCTCATCTACCTGAAGCACGCACTGTCCTTCATCCTCGCGTTCATCGGCGTCAAGCTGGTCCTGCACGCCATGCACGTGAACGAGCTGCCGTTCATCAACGGTGGACACCACATCGAATGGGCGCCGGAGATTCCCACGTTCGTCTCCCTTGCCGTCATTGTGGGCACCATCATCATCGCCGTGGTCGCCAGCCTGGTCAGCTCCAAGGCGCAGGCTGCCAAGATGGATCCCCGGCTTGAGGAAGACGTCCGCAGGAGCCACAGCGACGTCGACTAGGCGCCCCCGCCCGCTCCAATCCGCCGGATCCCGGCCGCACGCGCGGCCGGGATCCGGCATTCCCTTCCTGAGGCAGCGTGCAAAAACCCCTGTGGCGTGCGCCGCGCCGGGACTATGCTCTGAACATGGCCCGCACACTTGTGATGGAGCAGGACGTGCGCCACGTGCAGCGGCGCACTGTTGTGCTCTTGAGCGTGGCCCAGGTATTCAGTGGACTTGGGACGGGATCAACCGTCTCCATAGGCTCAATCCTGGCCGTGGAACTCTCCGGTTCCAGCGCCTGGGCGGGTGCCGTTGCCACGGTGATGACCCTCGGGGCCGCGGCCGCGGCACTGCCGCTGGCATCGCTGGCGGAACGGCGCGGACGCCGGGCCGGGCAGGTGGCCGGTCTCTCGGCCGCTTTGGCAGGCGCCGTGCTGATGGTGCTGGCCGTTGTCTCCGGACTCTTCGTCCTGCTGCTGCTTGGATCGGCAGGCATAGGGGTGGGCACGGCCGCGAGCCTGCAGGCAAGGTTTGCCGCCGTCGATCTCGCTCCTGCCGAACACCGCGGGCGTGCGCTGTCCACCGTGGTCTGGGCCGTGACTGTCGGCGCCGTTGCCGGACCCAACCTGATCCAGCCGGGCACAGCCGTGGGGGCAGCATTGGGCCTGCCTCCGGTTGCTGGTCCTTTTGTGATTTCCGGGGCCGGGCTCCTCATTGCCACTGTAATCCTGTTCGCAGGCCTTCGCCCCGACCCCTTGCTGCTGGCACGCCAACGTGCGGCCGCCGGCCCTGGTGGAGCCGTTCCGCCGTCAGCGGCAGCGCGAACCGGGGTCGCTGCCGCCGCCCCCTCGCAAGCCCCTCCCATGGACGCCCCACCCACTGTCTCCGCGGCCGCCGCAGCTGCCTCCCCGGGTTCGCTCAGCCGGGGGCTTCGTGCCATCCGTGGATCGCGGACAGCACTGCTGGCGGTGACGGGCGTCGTGGCAGCCCACGCGGTGATGGTCGGCGTGATGTCGATGACGCCGCTGCACCTCCAGCACCTCGTGGAGGGACCCGGTCCGCACGCCGGGCACGTTGCCGAGGGGGACGTGCTGGTCATCATAGGCTTCACCATCTCACTTCACATCGCCGGGATGTTTGCGCTCTCCCCGGTCATGGGCTGGCTGACCGACAGGGCGGGCAGGATGGAGACCATCATGATCGGCTTCATGCTGCTGATCGCGGCGGTGGCCGTTGCCGGGTTCGGCCAGTCCTCAACCGCCGCGGTGGCCACCGGGCTGGTCCTGCTGGGCATGGGCTGGTCTGCGGCCACGATTTCCGGCTCCACGCTCCTGGCGGAAAGCGTGGGGCAGGAAGCCCGGGTGGCGGTCCAGGGTGTCTCCGACATGCTGATGGGGGCCGCGGGGGCTCTGGGCGGCGCGGTGTCGGGACTTGTCCTGGGTGTTGCCGGCTACCTGGGCCTGAACCTTCTGGGCGGGACCATCGGGGCGGCCGTCCTGGCCGCAGCGGTGGCCACGCGCCTGTCACACCGCCGGTCAGCGGCCGCCTGACCGCACCATGCCCAGCAAGCGGGCAAAAATCCGCTCACCGTCGTCGGCGATTCCGTCGTGATGGAAGTCCGCCGTCTCCCAGACCTGCAGCCCGCGCACCGCAGCGGCGGTCCGCAGCGAAAGCTCCCGGTCCACGTAGATGTCGTCCGAGTAGACTGCCGCAGCCACGGGAACAGTATTGCGGGCCAGTACCCGCGCGTCGTACAGCGGCTTCCAGTCCTGTTTGCCGGCCAGCAGTTCCGCCACTTCCCGCAGTGGCCGGAGGGCAGGGTCCTGCTCGAAGTACCACGGATACACCATCTCCCCGGTGAGCAGCAGCGGGTCGGCATCCGGCCGGAACCAGGGGTTTTCGCCGAGCATCCGCCACGCTGACCAATCGGTGGCCTGGCCCTGGCCATAGATGGATTCGTGCATCAGCGCGTACAGCGGGTTGGACCGGCGGGAGATGACGCCTTGGAGCTGCTCCAGGAACGCGTCGGACAGGCGCGGTCCGGCCGCCGTGTCCACAAAGGCGTCCTCGAGCAGGTAGTGGAGGCTGTCCACGCGCGTGTTGCCGCCCAGGAACGCCCCCGCCATCTGGAACCGCTCCACGGTGAGGGGGCCGCCGTCGGGCAGGAACTCCGGCGTGGAGCGCAGGTGGCGGGCAATCCGCTTCACAACGTTCCTGTCCTCGGGATACCAGCGGAAGTACTCGTCATTGCGGGCCGCAACCCGCTGGTACGTGGCCCGGTACACGTCGTCCGCGGAACCGGTGAGCGGGGCAAGGCCGCCGGTTACCAGCACCTCGCGCAGGCCCGCAGGTGCGAAGGACAGGTAGGTAAGCGCGCAGAAGCCCCCGTAGCTCTGGCCGTAAATCGTCCAGGGCGGTGATTCCAGGGCGTGGCGGATCAACTCCGCGTCCGCCACGATCGAGTCCGCCCTGAAGTGCTCCAGGTAGGCCGCCTGCTCCGCCGCGCTTCCGCGGCCGGGCAGGGTGTTCCGGTCAATGGGCGAGGAGAGGCCCGTGCCGCGCTGGTCAAGCATCAGGATGCGGAAGTCCTGCGCCGCGGCTTTGCTCCAGCCACCCAGGGAACCCCACCTGTTGCCGCGGCCGCCCGGGCCGCCCTGCAGGAAGAGGAGCCAGGGCAGCCGCGCGGCGGCTTCTTCGCTGTGCGCGGCAGACACGTACTCCCGGGCGAAAACCGTGATGGTTTCGCCGCGAGGCTGGCCGCCGGCCAGGGCATGGTCCTCCGAAGCAAAATGGTCCAGCGGGACTGTGAAGTAGTGCTCCACCGTGCGCATGCCACGGAATTCATGCCGGGCCCTGATGTCATGCCCGACGGCGGTCGCCTGGACCCGGCGCGCGTCAGCCACGGGCAGAAGCGGGAAGGGAGTCGCGGGACGTGGCCCGGCCGAACCGGTCCAGTGATTCGCCGGTCAGCCTGAAGGTGGACCAGCCGTCCATGGGGCGCGCACCCAGGCGGCGGTAAAAGTTGATGGAGGGCTCGTTCCAGTCCAACACGCTCCATTCCACCCGTGCGTAGCCATTCTCGACCGCGATCGCCGCAAGGTGCTGCAGCAGCGCCTTGCCGTGGCCTTCGCCCCGGGCTTCCGGGCTGACGTAAAGGTCCTCCAGGTAGATCCCGTGAACGCCCTCCCAGGTGGAGTAGTTCAGGAACCACAGCGCGAAGCCCTGCACCTCGCCCGCCGCGTTTTCGGCCATGGCCGCGAATACGCGGGGGTTGTCGCCGAAGAGCACCTGTTCCAGGCGCTCGGGCGTGTTCCGGACGGCGTCGGGTTCCTTCTCGTAATGGGCCAGTTCATGGATCATTCGGAGGATGGCGGGCACGTCGTGGCGGGTTGCGGGGCGGATTGCACTCATTCTCCGAGCTTACCGCCGGCGCCGGGACGGCTGCCCCGGCCAGGTCGGTGTCAGAGCCGGTTAACCTCCGTCACCTTGACCACCGCTGTCCCGGTGGCATCCGAGCCCGCAAGATCCACCTCGGCGGAGATCCCCCAGTCGTGGTTGCCCGCCGGGTCATCGAAGATCTGGCGCACCTTCCACGTTCCGGGTTCCTCGGTGATCATGAGCAGGCCCGGACCGCGGGCGTCGGGCCCGGTCCCGATGTCATCGTGTTCGTCGAAGTAGTCGTCCAGCGCGTCTTCCCAGCGTTCGGCACCCCACCCGGAACCGCCGTCGAGCTCGCCCAACGCCGTGGCGTCCTCGTCAGCGAACAGTTCCACCCGCCGGAACATCTCGTTGCGCACCATCACCCGGAAGGCGCGGATGTTGGAGGTGAGCGACGGCGGCGGGGGAGGCGGCGCGTCATGCGGCGTCGGCGCCGCCCCGGAGGCCAGCTCCTCCCATTCGTCCAGGAGGCTGGAGTCCACCTGCCGCACCAGCTCACCCAGCCAGGCGATCAGGTCTTCCAGGTCCTCGCGAAGCATGTCCTGCGGAACAGTCTGGCGCAACGCCTTGAAGGCATCGGCAAGGTACCGCAGCACGATTCCTTCGGACCGGGCCAGGCCGTAGAACTGGACGAATTCGCCAAAGTTCATCGCCCGCTGGTACATGTCGCGCACTACCGACTTGGGTGCAAGCTCAAAGTCGCCCACCCACGGCGCGGCCTTCCGGTAGACCTCGAACGCCTCGCCCAGGATCTCCGCGAGCGGTTGGGGGTAGGTGACCTCGTCCAGCATGGCCATCCGCTGGTCGTAGTCGATGCCCTCAGCCTTCATGGCGGCCACCGCTTCGCCGCGCGCCTTCTTCTGCTGCGCCGACAGTATCTGCCGCGGTTTCTCCAGGGTCGCCTCGATCACGGACACCACGTCCAGGGCGTACGACGGCGACTCCGGGTCAAGGAGCTCCAGTGCGGCAAGCGCAAAGGGGAGAGCGGCTGGTTCAGCGCGAAGTTCGGCTGCAGATGGACGGTCAGCCGGACGGAACGGCCATCGGGGCCTTGCTCCTCCGGCGGGATGCGTTCGATCACTTCGGCGGCCAGCAGTTCCCGGTAAATGCCCAGGGCCTTCTTCATCAGCCGCAGCTGGGAAGCGCGCGGCTCGTGGTTTTCGGTGAGCAGCCGCCGGGCCGCCGCGAACGGGTCGCCGGGCCGCTCCATCAGGTTCATCAACATGGCGTGCGTTACCGTGAAGCTGGACGTCAGCGGGTCCGGTACCGATTCCACCAACCGCTTGAACGTGGGCTCACCCCAGGAGACGAAACCCTCGGGCGGCTTTTTCTTCACCACCTGGCGCAGCTTCTTCTGGTCATCGCCGAACTTGGCGGTGGCCTTGGCCATCGCCTTGACGTTCTCAGTCACGTGCTCGGGTGCCTGCACCACCACTGTCCCGGCGGTGTCGTAGCCCGCACGGCCTGCCCTGCCCGCAATCTGGTGGAACTCACGCGGGTTGAGCAGCCGGGTGCGGACGCCGTCGTACTTGCTCAAAGCCGTGAGCAGCACCGTCCGGATGGGGACGTTGATGCCCACGCCCAGGGTGTCCGTGCCGCAAATGACCTTCAGCAGCCCCGCCTGCGCCAGCTGCTCCACCAGCCGCCGGTACTTGGGCAGCATCCCGGCGTGGTGCACACCGATCCCATGGCGGACCAGGCGGTTCAGCGTCTTCCCAAAGCCCGCGGCAAACCGGAAGTTGGCGATCAGCTCCGCGATTTTGTCCTTTTCCTCCCGGGTGCACACGTTGATGCTCATCAGGTTCTGGGCACGGTCGATCGCTTCGAGCTGGCTGAAGTGCACCACATAGACGGGCACCTGCCGGGTGGACAACAACTCCTCCAGCGTCTCGTGGACGGGTGTCTGGTGGTAGTAGTAGTGCAGCGGAATGGGCCGTTCGGCGGAACTGACGGTGGTGGTCGCACGTCCGGTCAGCGCCGTGAGCCCCTCCTCGAACCGGGTGACATCGCCCAGGGTGGCGGACATCAGCAGGAACTGGGCCTGCGGAAGCTCCATGAGGGGGACCTGCCAGGCCCAGCCGCGCTGCGGGTCGGAGTAGAAGTGGAACTCGTCCATGATCACCGCACCGAGTTCGGCTGCGCCGCCTTCCCGGAGCGCGATGTTGGCCAGGATCTCGGCGGTGCAGCAGATGATGGGAGCATCCTGGTTCACCCCGGAGTCGCCGGTGATCATGCCCACGTTCTCTGCTCCGAAGATGTCGCAGAGCGCGAAGAATTTCTCGGACACCAGGGCTTTGATCGGTGCCGTGTAATAGCTTCGGCGGCCCTGGGCCATGGCCTGGAAGTGCGCCGCAATGGCCACCAGGGACTTCCCTGACCCGGTGGGCGTGGCCAGGATGACGTTCGCCCCGGTTGCCAGCTCCATGATGGCCTCGTCCTGTGCCGGGTACAGCGACAGGCCCCGGCTTTCCGTCCACTCCACGAACCGGGTGTAAAGGGCGTCGGGGTCGACGGCGGCGGATGGGGCGGGGGCGGGCAGATCGATCAGCTGGTCAACGAGTTTCATTGACTTCAACCTTAGTGCCACGTTGCGGCCGGATCCGGAGTCCCTGGCGGGTTAGGCTACGCCTTGCCCGTGTGCGCGTCAGAAGCTGGAGAGATTCATGAAGTGGGACCCCGCCAAGTATGTCCAGTTCGGCGACTACCGGAACCGGCCGTTCTTCGATCTCACGGCCCGGATCCATGCCGACCGGCCCAAGCGCGTGGTCGACCTGGGCTGCGGGCCAGGGAACCTGACGGCAACCCTGGCTGACCGCTGGCCGGGCGCCCGGGTCCTGGGCCTGGATTCCTCCGCGGACATGCTGGCAAAGGCGTCGGCACTGGCGGAGGAGAAGCCCTCCCTTCGCTTTGAGCAGGCCGGCATCGAGGGCTGGATGCCCAGTCCGGAGACGGACGTTGTGGTCAGCAACGCCGCCCTGCAGTGGGTTCCGGGCCACCAGGACATGATGCGCAAGTGGCTGGAAGTGCTCCGGCCGGGGGCCTGGTTCGCCCTGCAGGTACCCGGAAATTTCAACGCCCCCTCGCACTCCCTGATGCGGGACATCGCGGGGTCGGACCGCTGGGCTGCAAAGCTGGACGGTGTGCTGCGGGGCGGGGAGGCCGTGGGGGAGCCGGAGGAATACCTGCGGATCCTGCTCGACGCCGGCTGCGCGGCGGATGCGTGGGAAACCACCTACCTGCAGGTCCTGCCGGGGCCGGACCCCGTGCTGGAATGGGTCCGGGGCACGGCACTGCGGCCTGTGATGGCCGCCCTGGGCGAGGAGGACGCCAGGAGTTTCGAGACCGAGTACGCGGCCTCTTTGCGGGACGCCTACCCCCGCGGGGTCCACGGCACCGTTTTGCCTTTCCGCCGCATCTTCGCAGTGGGCCGCAAAGCCGGCTAACCGGTACCCGGCCCACGGGTTTTCCACGCCCGTCACAGGCTGTGACAGCAGTGAAAAGTGATCTGGCTTACAATGACGACTGTGGTTTAGGGGTCAAGCCGCTGGCCCCCTCTTCGGCCCATGCATTTACAGGGGGTATTTTGCTGGTCGGACTCGTGAAGCGGCAGCTTGCCGGTCAATACGCGTATGTATGGGCGATCGTTTTCCTTCAGCTGATCCAGGCGGCGGCAAACCTGCTGCTGCCCACCGTGAACGCCGCCATTATCGATGACGGGATTGTCGCAGGGGAGCCGGGGGTGGTCTCGCGCCTTGGCGTGCTCATGGCCGTCATTGCCGTGGTGCAGGCAGCGTCCGCCATTGCTGCCGGCTACCTTGGGGCGGTGGTGGCCATGAGGATCGGGCACCGCCTGCGGGCCGAGGTTTTCACCCGGATCCAGTCCCTGTCCTCCCAGGACGTGGCCCTGTTCGGAACACAGAGCCTGACCATCCGCGCCACCAACGATGTCCAGCAGATCCAGGCCTTCGCGGTGCTTGTCTTCACCATGCTCTTTGCCGGGCCCGCCATGGGCGTAGGCGGCATCGTCCTGGCCGTGCAGCAGGATGTTGCGCTGTCCCTGGTGGTGATCGTCATCGTGCCCCTGCTCCTGCTGATCATGTACCTGATTGTCAGGCGGCTGATTCCGCTCTACCGTGAGGGCCAGGACCTGCTGGACCGGTCCGGCGGGATTCTTCGCGAGCAGATCATCGGGGTGGATGTCATCCGCGCCTTTGTCCGCCAGGGCCATGAGGTCCGGCGGTTTGCGGAAACCAACGCCGGCCTCACCGCCAACAACCTGCAGTCCGCGCTCCTGGTGGCGGGGATGCTGCCCACCATCATGCTGGTGGTCAATACCAGCTCGGTTGCGGTGGTGTGGTTCGGCGGGCACCGGATCCAGGCAGGCCAGATGAACCTTGGGGCGCTCACGGCGTTCATCGCCTACATCATGCAGATACTGCTGGCGATCATGATGTCCATGTACGTGCTCATGACGGCGCCGCGGGCGGCAGTCTGCGCGGAACGCATCCAGGCGGTCCTTGACACCGAGCCGTCCGTCGGCGATCCGGGCAATCACACTGCGGCCAGTGACCGAGCGGCCAACGACAGGGCAGCCAGCGACAAGGCAGCCAGTGACAAGGCAGCCGCGCCTCCGCCGCCCGGCGCCGTGCTGCCGGGGCGGCAGGCAACGCTGGCGTTCCACGATGTTGCCTTCTCTTATCCGGGAGCAGAAGCGCCCGTGCTCGCGGACATCAGTTTCACGGCAGCTCCCGGTACCACCACAGCAATCGTGGGCTCCACCGGAAGCGGCAAGACCACGCTGCTGAACCTGATCCCGCGTTTCCTGGACCCCACCCACGGCCGCATCACCCTTGCAGGCCACGACATCCGCCACCTGCCCCTGGACCAACTCCGCGCTGCCATGGCTATCGTGCCCCAGCACTCCCACCTTTTACGGGAACCATCGCAGACAACCTGCGGATGGCGGACCCCGACGCCACGGACCAGGAACTGTGGGCTGTCCTGGAGGCTGCCCAGACCATGCGTTTCATGCGCGACCTCCCGCTTGGACTTGCCACCCCCGTCGGCCAGGGCGGCGCCAGCCTGTCGGGCGGCCAGCGGCAAAGGCTCTGCATCGCCAGGGCCCTCCTGCGCAAAGCGCCCCTCTACCTCTTTGACGACAGCTTCTCCGCGCTGGACTATGACACCGACACCAGGCTGCGGCGCGCACTTGACCAGGCGCTCGCCGCCGCAACGGTCATCATCGTGGCCGAGCGCATTTCCGCGGTCGAAGACGCGGATCTCATCCTGGTGCTCGACGACGGCCGGCTGGTTGCGCAGGGAACGCACAGGGAGCTGCTGGAAACGTCCGCCACCTACCGGGAAATCGCAGACTCCCAGCTCGCGCTGGACGGCACACTGTGACGGCGGTGGAGGAATCCGCGGAATCGGCGCACAGGTTCTGGCCGACCGCCCGCAGGCTCCTTGGCCTGCTGCGCCCGTTCCGGCTGCAGATGCTGGGGGCCGTGGCGGCAACGTGCGCCTTCGCAGGGGTCAACGTTGCCGCCCCCAAGTATCTGGGCGACGCCACGGACATGGTGGTGCAGGGCATCTTCCAGGGAAGCCTGGACCAGCGCCTCGGAGTCCTGCTGGCAGCCGTGGCCTTGATGTATGTTTTCGCTTCCCTCTTCAACTGGATCCAGGGCGCTCTGACGGCACGTGCGGTGCAGGGACTTATGTATGGCCTGCGAGCAGCGCTTGAGGACAAGCTGCACCGGCTCCCCTCCACGTATTTCCGGGAACGCTCCCGCGGGGATGTCCTGAGCCGGGCCACCAACGACATCGACAACATTGCCCAGGCCCTGAACCAGGTTCTGACCCAGCTCATCGTGTCCGTCCTGATGCTGTGCGGGTCGCTGGCCATGATGCTGTGGATCTCGCCGCTGCTCGCGGCCATTGCCATTGCCAGCGTCCCCGTTTCCACCTGGATCACCGTCCTGGTGGCCCGGCGGTCCCAGGAGCATTTCGCCAGGCAATGGAAGGAGACCGGCGAACTCAACGCGCACGTGGAGGAATTCATTAGCGGGCATGAAGTCATCAAGGCCTTTGGCCGGCAGGCGCAGGCCACGGAGGTCTTCAGCCGCAGCAACGGCCGCCTGGCCCGGGCGGCAGCCAAAGCCCAGTACTCAGCCGGTGTGGTCCAGCCGCTGATGGTGCTGATGTCCAACCTCAATTACATTGCTGTCGCAGTGGTGGGTGCGCTGCAGGTCATCGCAGGCGCCATGACCATCGGCGGCGTCCAGGCCTTCATCCAATTCAGCCGGCTGTTCACCCAGCCGGTGGGGCAAATCGGCGGCCTGCTCAACGTTATTCAGTCCTGCGCAGCCTCGGCGGCAAGGGTTTTCGTGCTCCTCGATGCCGGGGAAGACCTCCAGGAACCGGCCGGCGCAGCGGCCGGCGCTCCCGCCGCCGGCCGCATCGTCTTCCATGACGTCACCTTCAGCTATCCCGGTTCCGTTCCGGCGGTCAGCAACCTCACCTTCACGGTGGAACCGGGCCAGGCGGTGGCCATCGTGGGGCACACGGGCGCGGGCAAGAGCACCGTGGTGAACCTGCTGATGCGGTTCCTGGAACCTTCGTCCGGCAGGATCACCATGGGCGGAAGGGACATCGCGGAAATTCCCCGCGACCAGCTGCGGGGCAGGTTCGGCGTGGTGCTCCAGGATTCCTGGCTTTTTGCCGGGACCATCCGGGAAAACATCGCCTACGGGCTGCCAGGCGCTGCGGATGCGGCCATAGTTGCCGCCGCGGAGGCAACGCACGCGGACCGTTTCATCAGGTCCCTGCCGCGCGGCTACGACACAGTCCTGGAGAACGGCGGCGAGCAGCTTAGCCAGGGGCAGCGGCAGCTCATCACCATCGCCAGGGCGCAGCTCGCCGGGCGCAGTGTGCTGGTCCTGGATGAGGCCACAAGTTCGGTCGATTCCAGGACGGAGGTGCTCATCCGCCAGGCGATGCAGCGGCTGCGCCAGGGGCGGACCAGTTTCGTGATTGCCCACCGTTTGTCCACCATCCGGAACGCTGATCTAATTCTCGTCATGGACCATGGACGGATCGTCGAGCAGGGCACGCATGACAGCCTCCTTGCCGCCAACAGCTACTACGCCCGGCTGTACAACGCACAGTTCGCCGAACGCGACGGCCGTGCGGGCATCCTGGAGGGCGGCCTGTGAGCGCCGCAGGCGACTTCCCGGGATCCTGGCGCCCCAACCCGGCCAGCAGCGTGGCGCTGTTCGAGCAACTCCGGCTTCAGGTCATCCATCTGGCGGACAGCGGCGCGTTGGCGCCGGGCACCAGGCTGCCTGCCGTGCGGGCCCTGGCGGAGAAGCTCGACGTCGCCCCGCACACCGTGGCCCGGGCGTACAAGGAACTGGAGGCCGCCGGGATCGTCACCACCCGTGGCCGGAACGGTACGGTGGTTGCCGCGCGTGACGAGCGCCTGGGCGGCCTGTCCGCCGCAGCCGCCGCATACGCCGCCGTCGCCAAATCCCAAGGGGCCAGCTTTGCCGAGGCCGTGAAAATCCTGGCGGCCGCCTACGATGTTCCCTGACGGCGGAACCGCGAGTGTTCGAAAAAGTTTTCGATTAGCATAATGGGGTGCCTAAAGCCGTAGCTGAAGAAACCCCTGCCCCCTCCACGTCCTTCGCGGTCCCTGCCGCCGCCGCCCCGCAGCGCCCGGACCTCTCCCGCCTTGTGGTGAAGGGCGCGCGGGAGCACAACCTGCGCAACGTGGACCTCGACCTGCCGCGCGACGCCATGATCGTCTTCACCGGCCTCTCCGGATCCGGCAAGTCCTCGCTGGCGTTCGACACAATCTTTGCCGAAGGCCAGCGCCGCTACGTCGAATCGCTGTCCGCCTACGCACGCCAGTTCCTGGGCCAGGTGGACAAGCCCGACGTCGATTTCATCGAAGGGCTCTCCCCGGCTGTCTCCATCGACCAGAAATCCACCAGCAAGAACCCGCGGTCCACTGTAGGAACCATCACCGAGATCTACGACTACATGCGCCTGCTGTGGGCGCGCGTCGGCAGGCCGCACTGCCCCGTCTGTGGTGAACCCGTGTCAAAGCAGACGCCGCAGCAGATTGTGGACCAGCTCCTCGAACTCGACGAGGGAACCCGCTTCCAGGTCCTGGCGCCGGTGGTGCGTGGCCGCAAGGGCGAGTTCGTGGACCTCTTCAAGGAACTCACCGCAAAGGGCTACTCCCGGGCGCGGGTGGACGGCAACCTCGTCCAGCTCAACGATCCGCCCAAGCTGGGCAAGCAGTTCAAGCACACCATCGAAGTGGTGGTTGACCGCCTGGTGGTCAAGGAAGGCATCAGCCAGCGGCTCACCGACTCCATCGAGACCGCGCTGGGACTGGCCGAGGGCCGGGTCCTGGCGGAGTTCGTCGACGTGGACGCGGACGCCCCCGAAAGGATCCGGGCGTTCTCCGAGAACCTCGCCTGCCCCAACGAGCACCCCCTGGCCATCGACGAAATCGAGCCGCGCTCCTTCTCGTTCAACAACCCCTTCGGCGCCTGCGCCGCCTGCAGCGGCATCGGCACGCGCCTCGAGGTTGACGAGGAACTCATTGTTCCCAACCCGGAACTCTCCCTGTCGGAGGGAGCCATCGCGCCCTGGTCACTGGGTACTGCCACCACGGAGTACTGGAACCGGCTCCTCGAGGGCCTGGCCAAGGAGGTTGGCTTCTCCATGACCACGCCGTGGGAGAAGCTGGGCAAGGACGTGCGCCAGACCATCCTGCACGGCAAGGACCACAAGGTGGTGGTGCAGTACCGCAACCGCTTTGGCCGCGAACGCAAGTACAGCACCGGGTTTGAAGGCGCCATCCAGTACGTCCACCGCAAGCACGGCGAGACCGATTCCGACTGGGCCCGCGACCGCTACGAGGAGTACATGCGGCAGGTTCCCTGCCCCGCCTGTAACGGCGCGCGGCTCAACCCGGCATCCCTGTCGGTGCTGATCAACGGCAAGTCCATCGCCGAGGTTGCCGCCCTGCCCATGCGGGACTGCGCGGATTTCCTCAACAACCTGGTGCTGACCGGGCGCGAGGCGCAGATCGCCCACCAGGTCCTCAAGGAGATCCAGGCCCGCCTGACCTTCCTGCTGGACGTGGGGCTGGAATACCTCAACCTGGAGCGCCCCTCGGCCACCCTGTCCGGCGGCGAAGCGCAGCGCATCCGGCTCGCCACCCAGATCGGCTCCGGCCTGGTGGGCGTCCTCTACGTCCTGGATGAACCCTCCATTGGGCTGCACCAGCGGGACAACCGCAGGCTCATCGAAACCCTCACCCGGCTCCGCGACATGGGAAACACCCTGATCGTCGTGGAGCACGACGAGGACACCATCCACGTGGCCGACTGGATCGTGGACATCGGACCCGGCGCGGGCGAGCATGGCGGCCAGGTGGTCCACTCGGGGACCTACAAGGAGTTGCTGGACAACAAGGAGTCCCTGACCGGCGACTACCTGTCCGGCCGCAAGGCCATCGAGGTGCCCCGGAAGCGGCGCAAGTACGACAAGAAGCGCGAGATCAAGGTATTGGGCGCACGGGAGAACAACCTCCTGAACGTCGACGCAGCCTTCCCGCTGGGTCTTTTCACCGCGGTGACGGGCGTGAGTGGTTCGGGCAAGTCCACCCTGGTCAATGAAATCCTCTACAAGGTGCTGGCCAACAAGCTCAACGGCGCCAAGCAGGTGGCCGGACGGCACAAGACGGTCCAGGGCCTGGAGCACCTCGACAAGGTGGTCCATGTAGACCAAAGCCCCATCGGCCGCACGCCGCGGTCCAACCCGGCCACGTACACCGGTGTCTTCGACAACATCCGCAAGCTCTTCGCCGAAACCACCGAGGCCAAGGTCCGCGGCTACCTGCCCGGCCGTTTCTCGTTCAACGTCAAAGGCGGCCGCTGCGAGGCCTGCTCCGGCGACGGCACGCTGAAGATCGAGATGAACTTCCTGCCTGACGTGTACGTCCCCTGCGAGGTGTGCCACGGTGCGCGCTACAACCGGGAGACCCTGGAGGTGCACTACAAGGGCAAGACCATCGCCGACGTCCTCAACATGCCCATCGAAGAGGGCGCCGAGTTCTTCGCGGCCTTCTCGCCCATCGCACGGCACCTGAACACCCTGGTGGACGTGGGACTCGGGTATGTCCGCCTCGGACAGCCTGCCACCACCCTCTCCGGCGGTGAAGCGCAACGCGTCAAGCTCGCGGCGGAGCTGCAGAAACGCTCCAACGGCCGCAGCATCTACGTCCTGGACGAGCCCACCACTGGCCTGCACTTCGAGGACATCCGCAAGCTGCTGATGGTCCTGCAGGGGCTGGTGGACAAGGGGAACACGGTGATCACCATCGAGCACAACCTGGACGTCATCAAGAGTGCCGACTGGCTGGTTGACCTCGGGCCCGACGGCGGTTCGGGCGGCGGCCAGATTGTCGCGGCTGGAACGCCGGAGCAGGTGGCCAAGTCCGGCACCAGCCACACCGGGAAGTTCCTGGCCGAGATACTCGGCTGACCGGAGGAAATTCCACCGAAATATTCCTCACGGGGAATGCGAGTTTCAGGCACTCCTGCTGTCATGAGAAACTAACCCGGTGACTTCAACAACAGTGCCCGTGATCTTTGACCTGGACGGCACTCTTGTCGACCCGGAAGGTGGCATAACCGAGGGGATTGCCGCGGCCCTCCGCGGACTGGGGCTCCCGGTTCCCGGCCAGGACCTGCTCAACGCGATGATCGGCCCCAAGCTGAGCGATTCCCTGCTCAACGTGGCAAAGGTACCGGCGGACCGCCTGGAAGAGGTGGTCCGCCGGTACCGCGAACACTACGTGGCCACCGGAATCGCCCAAAGCCGGCTGTACCCGGGCATCCGCGGGATCCTTGAATCCTTCGCCGCAGCGGGCCGGCCTGTGGCAGTAGCCACCCAAAAGCCACAGCGTCTGGCGCATACGGTGCTGGCGCATCATGGCATCGACGGCCTCTTCCACGGAATCCACGGCTCCGGCGATGACGAAGCGGCAGTGGACGGTGTTCCCGTGGGCAAGACCCAGATCATCGCCGCCGCCCTGCGGGACCTGGACACGCAGCACGCCATTATGGTGGGGGACCGCGCCCAGGACGTGTCCGGGGCCATCGCCAACGGACTGGACTGCATCGGCGTCGCATGGGGGTTCGCTCCGGACG
Source organism: Arthrobacter sp. FX8 (assembly GCF_026723805.1). Classification (NCBI taxonomy): domain Bacteria; kingdom Bacillati; phylum Actinomycetota; class Actinomycetes; order Micrococcales; family Micrococcaceae; genus Arthrobacter; species Arthrobacter sp. FX8. Next base: position 1,437,315 of record NZ_CP113505.1, read on the forward strand.
GGGAACTGGAGGAAGCCGGCTCCGTGGCTGTCGTCAGCACCGATGAGGAGCTGGTCGCGGTCATCGAGCGTCTGCAGGCCGTCCACGTCGCGGCAATGAGCGGGGTGAGCAACGATGGAAATGTTTGATGCCGTCCGCTGGACCACCCGCAACCTGATCTCCGGCACCTGCCGGCCCACCGTCGTCGGGCTGGACAATGTCCCCTCCGACGGCCCGTTTATCGTGGCTCCCAACCACCTGTCCTTCTTCGACAGCGTGATCGTCCAGGCATTGATGCCGCGGCCGGTCGCCTTCTTCGCCAAAGCCGAATACTTCACCACCGGCGGCGTCAAGGGCAAGGTCATGAAGGCGTTCTTCGAATCCGTGGGCTCCATTCCGGTGGAGCGCGGCGAACAGGCCGCAAGTGTCCAGGCGCTCAAGACACTGCTGGACATCCTGGAGTCAGGCCGCGGCATCGGCATCTACCCTGAGGGAACCCGTTCCCGGGACGGCATCCTCTACCGGGGACGCACCGGGGTCGGCTGGCTGGCGCTCACTACCGGGGCGCCGGTGATTCCCGTGGGCCTGATCGGCACCGAGAAGCTGCAGCGCGCCGGCGAGAAGGGGGTCAGGCCGCAGCACTTCACCATGAAGGTGGGGGAGCCGCTGTACTTCGACAAGACCGGCCCGGACCACTCCCTGCCTGCCCGCCGCGAGGTCACGGACCGCATCATGGACGCCATCGCCGAACTCAGCGGCCAGGAACGTTCGGCCAGTTACAACCAGAGCAAGACCCCGGAATAGCCGGCAAGCCGGCCAGGGACAGCCGGAACGGACCCCGTCCTGGCCGGCTGGCAGGGAGACCCGGCGCGACTCAGTAGACTTGATAGGTGGCAAATCCAGCAAGTTACCGGCCCAAAACCGGTGAAATCCCCACCAACCCGGGCGTATACCGGTTCCGTGATCCGCACGGCCGGGTCATCTATGTGGGCAAGGCGAAAAGCCTGCGGTCCAGGCTGAATTCGTATTTCGCCAACCCGGCCGGACTGCTGCCCAAGACCTATGCCATGGTGCACGCGGCCAGCAGCGTCGAGTGGACGGTCGTTGGCAGCGAACTCGAGTCGCTGCAGCTGGAATACACCTGGATCAAGGAATTCAAGCCCCGGTTCAATGTGGTGTTCCGGGACGACAAGACCTATCCCTACCTCGCCGTGACCATGAACGAGAAGTACCCCCGGGTACAGGTCATGCGGGGGGACAAGCGGAAGGGGACCCGCTACTTCGGCCCGTACACCGCCGGGGCCATCCGCGAGACCATGGACACCCTGCTCCGCGTCTTCCAGGTCCGGAGCTGCAGCGCCGGCGTCTTCAAGCGGGCGGAGGCCAGCGGGCGGCCGTGCCTGCTGGGATACATCGACAAGTGCTCCGCGCCCTGCGTGGGCCGGATCTCGCCGGAGGACCACAAGGCACTTGCCGAGGATTTCTGCGCCTTCATGGGAGGCGAGGCGAAGCGGTTCATCAACAAGCTGGAAAAGCAGATGGCCGACGCCGTGGCGAAGCTGGACTATGAGCACGCCGCCCGGCTCCGCGACGACATCACGGCCCTGCGCAAGGTCTTCGAACGGAACGCCGTGGTGCTGTCCGAGGACACGGATGCAGACGTCTTCGCCCTGCATGAGGATGAGCTGGAAGCCGCCGTCCAGGTGTTCCACGTCCGCGGCGGCAGGATCCGCGGCCAGCGCGGCTGGGTGGTGGAAAAGGTGGAGGATTTCACCACTCCGGACCTGGTGGAGCACCTGCTCCAGCAGGTCTACGGCGAGGACGGCGACACCCATGGCCGGCTGCCGCGCGAAGTCCTGGTGCCCGTGGCGCCCAGCAACGCGGAGGACCTTGCCAAATGGCTGGGCGGCATCCGTGGCGCCAAGGTGGACATCCGGGTGCCGCAGCGCGGAGACAAGGCGGCGCTGATGTCCACCGTCCGCGAGAATGCCGAGCACGCGCTGAAGCTGCACAAGACGCGGCGCGCCGGGGACCTCACCGTCAGGTCCCAGGCCCTCCAGGAACTCCAGGAGGCACTGGACCTGCCCGTGCCCCTGCTCCGGATCGAATGCTTCGACGTCTCCCATGTCCAGGGCACCAACGTGGTGGCATCCATGGTGGTGGTGGAGGACGGGCTGCCCAAGAAGTCGGACTACCGCAAGTTCTCCATCACCGGCCCCGCGGCCGCCGACGACACGGCGGCCATGCATGACGTCCTGACCCGGCGGTTCCGCCACTACCTGCAGGACAAGTCCGCGCAGGTGGACGAATCCGTCCTGGCATCCGACGGCCTGGAACCGGACGTGGACGCCGCCGTGCTGGACACCACCACTCCTGCACCCAAGGCCAGGTTCGCCTACCCGCCCAACCTGGTGGTGGTGGACGGCGGGCAGCCACAGGTGAACGCAGCGGCCCGCGCCCTGAAGGACCTGGGCATCGACGACGTCTACGTGGTGGGCCTGGCCAAGCGGCTGGAGGAGGTGTGGCTTCCGGACAGCGACTTTCCCGTCATCCTGCCCCGAACCTCCCAGGGGCTGTACCTGCTCCAGCGGATCCGTGACGAGGCGCACCGCTTCGCCATCACCTTCCACCGGCAAAAGCGCGGCAAGGCCATGACCGTGTCCGCGCTGGACGCTGTTCCGGGCCTGGGCGCCTCCAAGCGCAAGGCCCTGCTGGCCCACTTTGGATCGGTCAAGGGCGTGAAGGCCGCAACCGTGGAAGAGCTTTCGCAGGCAAAGGGGATTGGTCCGGCACTCGCCAGCGCCATCGTGAACCACTTCGCCGCTGACGGGCCCGAGGCCGTTGCCGTGCCCGCGATCAACATGACCACCGGCGAAATCATCGAGACTTAGCGGAGTTCCCGGAAATTTAGCTAGGGTAAAGGACGGGCAGTGCCATCACGGCTGCCGGTGGACAACGAGGAAACGGGGCAGGCTTCATGGCAGACACGACGGCGGGATCCGGAGCGGATCAGGACGGGCTGGAGCCCGTCAAACCGCTCGAAGCGGAACTGCTGGTGGTCACCGGAATGTCCGGCGCCGGGCGGAGCACCGCCGCGGACGCCCTGGAGGACCATGGCTGGTATGTCGTGGAGAACCTCCCGCCCCAGATGCTGGGCACGCTGGCGGAGCTTGTTTCGCACGCCCCGCAGTCCATCCCCCGGCTGGCAGTGGTGATCGACGTCCGCAGCAAGGGCCTTTTCGCGGACATCCGCGCAGCCCTGGGCGCACTCGCCGCGAGCGGTGTCACCTTCCGCGTCCTGTTCCTCGACGCCAGCGACAACGTCCTGGTCCGGCGGTTCGAACAGGGGCGGCGGCCCCATCCGCTGCAGGGCGGCGGACGCATCCTGGACGGCATCGCTGCCGAACGTGAGCTGCTGCAGGAACTGCGCGACAGCTCCGACGTCGTCCTCGACACCTCCAACTACAACGTCCATGGGCTGGCCACCGCCATCACCGAACTGTTCAGCGAAACCGGTCCGGTGGCGCTTCGGCTGAATGTCATGAGCTTTGGCTTCAAGTACGGCCTGCCGGTGGACGCCAACTATGTGGCCGATGTCAGGTTCATCCCCAACCCGCACTGGGTACCGCAGCTGCGCCCGCTGACGGGCCTGGACAAGGACGTCAGCGACTACGTGCTCGAGGCCGAAGGCGTCAAGAACTTCGTGGACCGGTATGTCCTGGCACTCGAACCCGTCCTGGAGGGCTACCGCAGGGAGAACAAGCACTACGCCACCATCGCCGTCGGCTGTACGGGCGGCAAGCACCGCTCCGTTGCGGTCGCCGTGGAACTTTCCAAGAAACTTGCGCAGTACCCCCGGGTCACGGTGACCACCGCGCACCGGGATCTGGGCCGCGAATAATGGCACTTTTCACCGGAGCACTGCCCCTGGTGCCGCCTGCCGCCGGCAAGGGCTCGGGCCAGCAGGACAAGGGCCCCAACGTGGTGGCCCTGGGCGGCGGCCACGGCCTTGCGGCCTCGCTGTCCGCGCTCCGCCTGCTCACCTCCGAACTCACCGCGGTGGTCACAGTGGCGGACGACGGCGGGTCGTCGGGGCGTCTGCGCGAGGAGTACGGTGTCCTTCCGCCGGGAGACCTCCGCATGGCGCTGTCTGCGCTCTGCGACGACACCGACTGGGGCCGTACCTGGCGCGATGTCATGCAGCACCGGTTCCGCGCCGCAAAGGGACCTGGCGGATCGCTGGACGAGCACGCCATGGGGAACCTGCTGATCGTCACGCTCTGGGAACTGCTGGGGGACACCGTCGCAGGGCTCAAATGGGCGGGTGCCCTGCTGGGCGCCCGCGGCCAGGTCCTGCCCATGTCCACCGTGCCACTCACCATTGAAGGTGATGTGCGCGTGACCGCACCTGACGGCTCAACCGCGCTGCAAACCATCCACGGCCAGGCCCGCTGTGCCGTGGCAGGCTCACTCGAGGAGGTCCGCCTCCTGCCGAAAGCGGCGCCGGCCTGCACGGACGCCCTGACGGCCATCGAACTGGCGGACTGGGTGGTCCTGGGTCCGGGCTCCTGGTACACGTCCGTCCTGCCGCACCTGCTCCTGCCGGAGATGCGCCAGGCCCTCTGCAGCACCCCCGCCAAACGCTGCCTGACCATGAACCTTGCCACGGACACCAAGGAAACCACGGGCATGACGGCGGCGGACCATCTCCACGTCCTGCGGCGCTACGCGCCGGAGTTCAGCGTGGACGTGGTCCTGGCCGATCCCACCTCCATAACGGACCGCCGGGAGTTCGAGAAGGCCGCCGGCATGCTCGGCGCAGAGGTGGTCTTGGGTAAAGTAGGGGCGTCGGGACGCCGCCCTGTCCACGAGCCGCTGCGGCTGGCGACGGCGTACCAGGACATTTTTGGGAACAGTTAGGAAGGTGCCATGGCACTGACAGCATCAGTCAAGGAAGAACTGTCCCGTCTGGACATCAAGAAGTCATCAGTGCGCAAGGCTGAGGTTTCCGCCATGCTCCGGTTTGCCGGGGGACTGCACATCATCTCCGGCCGGATCGTCATCGAGGCGGAAGTGGACCTGGCCTCGACGGCGCGCAGGCTCCGTGCCGCCATCGCAGAGGTCTACGGACACCAAAGCGAAATCATCGTCGTTTCCGCCGGCGGACTCCGGCGCGCCAGCCGCTACGTGGTCCGCGTGGTCCGTGACGGCGAGGCGCTGGCACGCCAGACCGGCCTCCTGGACGGACGCGGACGCCCCGTGCGCGGGCTGCCGTCCGCCGTCGTGAACGGTTCCGCGGCGGACGCCGAGGCCGTCTGGCGCGGGGCCTTCCTGGCCCACGGCTCCCTCACGGAGCCCGGCCGGTCATCATCGCTGGAGGTCACCTGCCCGGGGCCCGAATCCGCCCTGGCCCTGGTGGGCGCGGCCCGCCGCCTGGACATCCAGGCCAAGGCCAGGGAAGTCAGGGGAGTGGACCGGGTGGTGATCCGCGACGGTGACACCATCGCCGCACTCCTGACCCGCATGGGAGCCCACGACGCCCTGATGGTCTGGGAGGAGCGCCGCATGCGCAAGGAGGTCAGGGCAACCGCCAACCGGCTCGCCAACTTCGACGACGCCAACCTGCGCCGTTCCGCACAGGCAGCGGTGGCGGCAGGGGCAAGGGTGGACCGGGCACTGGAAATCCTCGGCGACGATGTTCCGGACCACCTGAAGTACGCAGGCGAACTGCGGGTGGCGCACAAGCAGGCCAGCCTGGACGAGCTGGGCCGCCTGGCCGACCCCGTCATGACCAAGGATGCTATTGCCGGCAGGATCCGCCGGCTGCTGGCCATGGCGGACAAGCGCGCCCTTGACCTGGGCATTCCCGGAACGGACGCCAATGTGACGCCCGAAATGCTGGACGAGTAACCGCCCCATAGAATCAAAAATAATTCCGGGCACCAGCTGCCCGGATGCACAATCCGAGAGTTACCAACCGGGCCTGACGGGTCCACGATATTGGAGGATTTTGTGACCGAGTACGTATTGCCGGAACTCAGCTACGACTACGCCGCCCTCGAACCGCACATTTCCGCGCGGATCATGGAACTGCACCACAGCAAGCACCACGCCGCCTACGTGGCAGGCGCCAACAACGCCCTCGCCCAGTTGGCCGAGGCGCGCGAAAAGGGCGACTTCGCCAACATCAACCGGCTTTCCAAGGACCTCGCGTTCCACACCGGCGGCCACATCAACCACTCCGTGTTCTGGAAGAACCTCTCCCCGGACGGCGGCGACAAGCCCGAGGGTGAGCTGGCTGCCGCGATCGATGACGCCTTCGGCTCCTTCGATGCCTTCCGTGCACAGTTCTCCGCCGCTGCCCTGGGCCTCCAGGGATCGGGCTGGGGCTTCCTCGCCTACGAGCCCATCGGCGGAAACCTCGTCATCGAGCAGCTGTACGACCAGCAGGGCAACACGGCACTGGGAACCACCCCGCTGCTGATGCTGGACATGTGGGAGCACGCCTTCTACCTGGACTACGTCAACGTGAAGGCCGACTACGTCAAGGCCTTCTGGAACATCGTCAACTGGGCGGACGTTGCCAAGCGTTTCGAGGCAGCACGCACCAACGCCACGGGACTCATCACCCTCGCGTAGTGGGCGGCACCATACCCTGCTGTAACAAACTTCACATTCGGACTTAAACCACCCGCAATGTGGACCGTCCGCCCCCGCACTTGCGGGGGCGGACCCAGTTAAACGTAAGATAGGTCACGGAAGGCGGTTAGCCTTCAGCAATGAGGCTGGTCGCCCTCCGTTTGTAAATCATCTCTGCCCAATGGCGTGCGGGATCTGTTAGTTGGCTTGATAGCCCGCTCAACTAGTTGTGCTTCTGAAAGCACCAAGGAGACTGAAAAAGTGACGACCCGTATTGGTATCAACGGCTTTGGCCGTATTGGCCGCAACTACTTCCGCGCAGCCCTGGCACAGGGCGCCGACCTGGAGATCGTTGCAGTCAACGACCTCACCAGCCCCGAAGCCCTGGCCCACCTGTTCAAGTACGACTCCGTGGGCGGCCGCCTGAAGGAAACCATTGAGGTCAAGGACGGCAACATCGTCGTCAACGGCAACGTCGTCAAGGTACTGGCTGAGCGCGACCCCGCCAACCTCCCCTGGGGCGAACTGGGAGTGGACATCGTCATCGAGTCCACCGGCTTCTTCACCAAGGCCGCCGATGCCCGGAAGCACATCGATGCCGGCGCCAAGAAGGTCCTGATCTCCGCTCCCGCCTCGGACGAGGACATCACCATCGTGATGGGCGTGAACCACAACCTGTACGACAACGCCACGCACCACATCATCTCCAACGCCTCCTGCACCACCAACTGCCTCGGCCCGCTGGCCAAGGTGGTCAACGACGAATTCGGCATCGAACGCGGCCTGATGACCACCGTCCACGCCTACACCGCAGACCAGAACCTGCAGGACGGCCCGCACAAGGACCTGCGCCGCGCCCGCGCTGCCGCCATCAACATGGTCCCCACTTCCACCGGCGCCGCCAAGGCCATCGGCCTGGTCCTGCCTGAGCTGAAGGGCAAGCTGGACGGCTACGCCATCCGCGTTCCCGTGCCCACCGGCTCGGCCACCGACCTCACCGTCACCGTCTCCCGCGAGACCACCGTGGAGGAAGTCAACGCAGCCCTCAAGCGCGCCGCCGAATCCGAGGAACTGCAGGGCTTCCTGACCTACACGGACGAGCCCATCGTGTCCTCCGACATCGTCGGCGACCCCGCATCCTCCATCTTCGACTCCGGCCTGACCAAGGTCATCGGCAACCAGGTCAAGGTTGTTTCCTGGTATGACAACGAATGGGGCTACTCCAACCGCCTCGTAGACCTTACGGAGCTTGTCGCATCCAAGCTGGGCTAGGGTTAGACACATGACATCTCACACCCTCAACGAACTGATCGCTGAAGGTGTCCGCGGGCGGTACATTCTGGTTCGAAGTGACCTGAATGTGCCGCTCGACGGCTCTACAGTCACTGATGATGGCCGTATCAAGGCCTCCCTGCCAGTGCTGCAAAAGCTCACGGACGCCGGTGCCCGCGTGCTGGTAACAGCCCACCTCGGACGCCCCAAGGGCGCCCCGGAAGACAAGTACTCCCTCCGCCCCGCAGTGGACCGCCTCGCCGAACTGGCAGGCTTCAAGGTCACCCTTGCAGCCGACACCGTCGGCGATGCCGCCAAGGCAGCCGCCGCGTCGCTGCAGGACGGTGAAGCGCTGGTCCTCGAGAACGTCCGCTTCGACGCCCGCGAAACCAGCAAGGACGACGCTGAACGCGGAGCCTTCGCGGATGAGCTCGTGGCGCTCACCGGCGGCAACGGCGCCTACGTGGATGACGCCTTCGGCGCCGTCCACCGCAAGCACGCCAGTGTCTATGACGTCGCCACCCGGCTTCCGTCATACCAGGGCGACCTGGTGCACACCGAAGTGGAAGTTCTCCGAAAGCTGACCACCGACACCCAGCGCCCCTATGTGGTGGTGCTCGGCGGCTCCAAGGTCTCGGACAAGCTCGCGGTCATCGACAACCTGATCGGCAAGGCTGACACCATCCTGGTGGGCGGCGGAATGCTCTTCACGTTCCTGGCGGCAGCAGGCCACAAGGTTGGCTCCAGCCTCCTTGAGGAGGACCAGATCACCGTCGTCAAGGACTACCTGAAGCGCGCGGCCGATGCCGGCACGGAATTCGTTGTCCCCACGGACGTTGTGGTGGCAGAGAAGTTCGCCGCCGACGCCAGGCACGAGACCGTGGCAGCCGACGCCATTGAAGGCAGCAGCTTCGGCGCCCAGGGCATCGGCCTGGACATTGGGCCGGATACAGCGGCTGCCTTCTCCGAACGGATCAAGGGCGCGCGGACAGTCTTTTGGAACGGCCCCATGGGTGTCTTCGAATTCGAGGCATTCTCGGCCGGCACCCGTGCAATCGCCCAGGCCCTCACCGAAACCGGCGGGTTCACCGTGGTGGGCGGAGGGGATTCCGCTGCCGCTGTGCGCACGCTGGGTTTCAGTGATGACCAGTTCGGACACATTTCCACTGGCGGCGGCGCCAGCCTGGAATACCTTGAAGGCAAGGAACTCCCCGGCCTCAGCGTCCTGGACCGGTAGGGCCAAGCCGGTAGAACCACCGCTGCTTTCCCAGCAGTAAACGGACTTCGCAGTCCTCCGGCCGGCAGGTTGCCCGCGGCAGCCTGCCGGCCGCACACATATCAAGAACTTTTTGGAGATTACGTGACTACGTCAACGAACGGCGCTTTCGACCGCAAGCCCTTCATCGCGGGCAACTGGAAAATGAACATGGACCACGTCCAGGGCATCACGCTCCTGCAGAAGCTGGCCTGGACCCTCTCCGACGCCAAGCACGACTACAGCCGCGTCGAGGTGGCCGTCTTCCCGCCGTTCACTGACCTCCGCGGTGTCCAGACCCTGGTCCAGGGCGACGACCTGCAGGTCGCCTACGGCGGCCAGGACCTGTCCCAGTTCGACTCAGGAGCCTACACCGGCGACATTTCCGGGCAGTTCCTGAACAAGCTCGGCTGCAAGTACGTCCTGGTGGGCCACAGCGAACGCCGCACCATCCACAACGAATCCGATGACGTCCTCAACGCCAAGGTCAAGGCCGCCTTCAGGCACGGGGTCACCCCGGTCCTCTGCGTCGGCGAAGGCCTTGAGATCCGCCAGGCCGGAACCCACGTCGACCACACGCTGCAGCAGCTCCGTGCCGGAGTGTCCGGCCTGACGGCCGAACAGGCCGCCGAACTGGTGGTGGCCTACGAGCCCGTCTGGGCCATCGGCACCGGTGAAGTGGCAGGACCGGAGGACGCACAGGAAATGTGCGCCGCCATCCGCGCCGAGCTGGAATCGCTGTTCGGTGCCGGGACAGCCGGCAAGACCCGCCTTCTCTACGGCGGTTCGGTAAAGGCCAACAACGCGGCAGCGATCCTGCAGGAACGCGACGTGGACGGCCTGCTGGTGGGAGGCGCAAGCCTCGACCCCGCCGAGTTTGCTAATATTGTCAGGTTCGAGAGCCACCTGGTCGCGGACTAGTCTCCAGCCAGCGAAAACTCCCGCAATCCCAACTTCTGAAAGGCCGTCGTGGACGTTCTTCATGTCATTCTGCAGATCCTCCTGGGCATCACCAGCCTCCTGCTGACGCTGCTGATCCTCCTGCACAAGGGACGCGGCGGCGGGTTGTCCGACATGTTCGGCGGCGGCATGAGCTCGGGCCTCAGCTCTTCAGGCGTGGCAGAACGGAACCTCAACCGCTTCACCATCATCCTGGGCGTGACGTGGGGCGTGGTGATCATCGCCCTTGGCCTGATCATGCGGTTCAGCGGGACCGGGGATTCCTGACCCTGCTGTACAAGGTCCTTTAGGCCCTGCCGCCCGGTAGGCCTGCCAATTAGACTGTGGCTGTCGGTTCACCCGGCGGCCACAGTCTTGTTTAAGCTGCAGGTCCCCGGCGTCCGCTTCGAGGCAGGAGTCGTAATGGTCCATCCGTCATCAGGCTTCCGGGGCACCCGCGCCGGGGTTACTGCAGGGTCCGGGTCGAGCCTGCAGTCCAACGACTCGTCCCCGCGCCCTCTTCCCCGTATCCGGGTGTCCTATTGGTGTGCCAGGGGGCATGAGACGCAGCCCGTGTTCCTGAAGATGCCCGAGGACCAGATTCCCGCGACGTGGGACTGCAGGCGTTGTGGCGGACCCGCCACCAGGGACGGACGGGCCGCGGCTGCTGACGACCCTTTCGACGACGGCTACAAGAGCCATCTGGAATACGTTAAAGAACGGCGCTCCGCCCAGGACGCCGAAGACGTCCTGGCCGGAGCGCTGGAAAAGCTACGCGCCCGCGGCGTCCTTCCGGACCAACTGCTGCGGGACACGTGAGGCTGCATTCTCGTCAATCAACCACAGGGTACGGGACGTTCCACGGGGGCCGGACGCCGGTACCTGCACAGGGTTGGCCCCGGCCAGGGCCAGCCCCACAGCTCCTGCCTTGTCCTCACCGGCCACAACCATCCAAACCTCCGCCGCCGTATTGATGGCGGGAAGGGTCAGCGAGATCCGCAGCGGCGGCGGCTTGGGGGAGTTCCTGACACCAACCACCGTGCGCTCCTTTTCGCGGATGCCGGCCTGTTCCGGAAACAGCGATGCGATGTGTGCGTCGGGCCCCACGCCGAGCAGCACCACGTCCAGCCGGGGGAGCGAGGACGGCTCCTCCGGCCGGTCGTCGGACATGTCGGCCGCGTGTTCGTCTGCTGCGGCTTCCCGCAGCTGGCGGGCGTAGTCCTCGGCGGCTTCCTCCGGAGTGCCGAACTCATCCGAAGAACCAGGGGAGTGCACCCGGTCCGGATTGACGGGGATGTGGGACAGCAGTGCGTCGAACGCCTGCCTGGTATTCCGCTCAGGATCGGCAGACCCGACGAATCGTTCGTCGCCCCACCAGAAGTTGACCTTGGACCAGTCGACGGCGGGCGCTGCCGGTGAGTCCGCAACCGCCTTCAGCGTGCCGATCCCCACGGTTCCCCCGGTGAGCACCACGGTGGCTTCGCCGTACTTGTCCTGCACGTCAACGAGCTTGGTGATCAGGCGGGCCGCGATGGCGGCCATGAGGACGGACGAATCTGGATGGATGCTTACTCGTGGGTCAACGCTCACTGGGTCGGACGCTCCTTAGATTGGTACGTGGCAGTCCCATAGTAATCACTTCCCCGAAGACTTCGTCCGGGTCGAGGCGGCGGAGTTCTTCGGCGAGGCAGTCGCGGAGGCTGCGGCGTGGGAGGGAGATCCGTTGGGCGGGTTGGCCGGGTTGGGTGAGTTCGGCGACGGAAAGTCCGGGGCGGAACAGCTGGACGTCGCCGCCGGGGCGGCTGAGGCGGACGCGGCGGATGCCGGTCCCTGCCGGGTCCGCGACGATGGTCACGGGTGCGTCCAGGGTCAGGGTGAGCCAGGCTGCCAGCAGGATGGTGGAGGGTGAGTCCGAGGCGCCTTCGACCGCGACGGCCGTGACCGGTGAGGAGTCCACTTCGTCCAGGGCTGCCGCGAGCTGGATCCGCCAGTTGGTCAGCCGGGTCCAGGCGAGGTCGGTGTCGCCGGCCTTGTAGGTGCGGTGGATCCGTTCCAGTGCGGCCTGGGGGTCGGGTTCGTTCGCGGAGTCGGTGATCCTGCGGTGCGCGATCGCGCCGATGGAGGTCTCGCACGCGTTCGCGGGGGCGCCGTGCGGCCACCAGGCCACGATTGGGGCGTCCGGGAGCAGCAGCGCGGCCACCAGGGACTCGGACTCGTGGGCCAGTTGGCCGTAGCCGCGCAGCACGATCACTTCCGAGGCGCCGGCGTCCCCGCCCACCCGGATCTGCGCGTCGAGCCGGTCTTCGGCGTCCTTCCCGGCGTCGGCGAGGACGATGATCCGGCAGGGGTGTTCCCGGCTGGCGTCGTTTGCGGCCTCGATCGCTTCTTCCTCGAGTCCGGACTTGGTCACGACCACCAGGGTCAGGACCCGGCCCAGCGCGATCACGCCGCCCTGCTCGCGCAGGGCCATGAGTTTCTTGGACACCTTCGAGGTGGTGGTGTCAGGCAGGTTAACGATCATGGCCTTCTCCAGGTTCGTCCGTCACGGGCCAGCAGCTCATCGGCCGAGGCGGGGCCCCAGGAACCGGGGGCGTAGGGTTCGGGCTGCTCACTCAGGGACGCCCAGTATTCCTCGAACGGGTCAAGGATCTTCCAGGACAGCTCCACTTCCTCATGCCGCGGGAACAGCGGCGGCTCACCCAGAAGCACGTCCAGGATCAGCCGCTCGTACGCCTCCGGAGAGGACTCCGTGAACGAGTGCCCGTAGCCGAAGTCCATGGTCACGTCGCGGACTTCCATTTGCGTGCCCGGGACCTTGGAACCGAACCGGATGGTCACGCCCTCATCGGGCTGGACCCGGATCACCACGGCGTTCTGCCCGAAGTCATCCTCCCCGTGGTCACGGAACAACAGGTTCGGGGCGCGCTTGAAGACCACCGCGATTTCGGTCACGCGCCGGCCCAGGCGCTTGCCGGCCCGCAGGTAGAACGGCACTCCGGACCAGCGGCGGGTGTGGATGTCCACCCTGACAGCGGCGTAGGTTTCGGTGGTGGAATCGGCGGGGATGCCTTCTTCCTCCAGGTAGCCCTGGACCTGCTCGCCGCCCTGCCAGCCGCCGGTGAACTGCCCGCGGGCCGAGTGCGTGGACAGGTCCTCCGGGAGCTTGACCGCGGCGAGGACTTTTTCCTTCTCTGCCCGCAGGTCATCGGCGTTGAAGGAGATCGGCTCCTCCATCGCCGTCAAAGCGAGCAGCTGCAGCAGGTGGTTCTGGATCACGTCGCGGGCCGCGCCCACGCCGTCGTAATATCCTGCCCGGCCGCCGGTGCCGATGTCCTCGGCCATGGTGATCTGGACATGGTCCACGTAGTTAGCGTTCCACAACGGCTCGAACAACTGGTTCGCGAAACGCAGCGCCAGGATGTTCTGCACCGTTTCCTTGCCCAGGTAATGGTCAATCCGGAACACCGCGTCCGGCGGGAACACCGATTCGACGATGTCGTTCAATTGCCTGGCCGACTGTAGGTCGTGACCGAACGGCTTTTCGATCACCACGCGCCGCCATTTGTCCCCCTCGGCCTGCGCCAGGCCGTGCTTGGAGAGCTGCCGGCAGACCTGCTCGAACGCCTTGGGCGGGATCGACAAGTAGAACGCGTGATTCCCCGGGTGCCCCGGACGTCGTCGAGTTCCTTGATGGTCTCACCAAGGCGTTCAAAGGCCGCGTCGTCGTCGAACTCGCCCTGGACAAACCGGATGCCCTCGGACAACTGGTTCCACACGGCCTCATCGAACGGCGTCCGCGCATGGGCCTGCACCGAGGCCTTCACCTCGGCGGCGAAATCTTCCTTGTCCCACTCCCGGCGGGCAAAACCCACCAGCGCGAAACTCGGCGGCAACAGCCCACGGTTGGCAAGGTCATACACCGCAGGCATGAGCTTCTTCCGGGCCAAATCACCCGTGACCCCAAAGAGCACCAACGACGACGGACCGGCAATCCGGTTCAAACGGCGGTCACGCGGATCGCGCAACGGATTACGCCCGCGGCCCGCGCCCTTCCTGCCGTATTCAGTTTCTGGCATGGTTGCTTCTGCGCCTTAGCTTTCGGTAGCGGATGCGCGGGTGGACAGGGCAGCGACGATGTCCTGCAGCTGCGCCACGCCGGCGGCACGGTCGGTGAGGTGGAGGCGGAGCACGGGACGTCCGTGCCCACCCAGGACCTGGGCGTCGCCTGCTGCCTGTGCGGCGATGAGTTCGCCAAAGCTGAAGGGCCGGTCCGGGATCCCCAGATCCTCGGCGGGGGTGGCGGTGACCTGGAGGAACACGCCAATGGCGGGACCGCCCTTGTGGAACTGGCCGGTGGAGTGCAGGAAGCGCGGACCCCAGCCGAACGTCACCGGACGGCCGGTCGCGGCGGCAAGTTCGTCCCGGATACCCTCCAGCCCGGCGAACGCCAGCCGGTCGAAGTACGCCTGTACGCTCAGGTAGCTGTCCGCGGCCAGGGTGCCCAGCAGGGCCTTGACGGCGCCCTCCGCCGTGGCGGCGTTTCCGAGCCAGTCCCCGCCGCGCACCTCAATGGCGCCGTCGACGAATGCCGCAGGCGTGGGCTCCGGCTGGGCGTCCAGCAGCCCACGCGCTGCCACCTTGGCGGCCTCAACGTCGGGCTGGTCGAAGGGGTTGATCCCCAGCAGGCGCCCGGCAACGGCGGTGGCGAACTCCCACACCATCATCTGGGTGGCAAGGCCGCCGGCAATGGCCACCTGGTTGTCACCGGGTTCGACGTCGGCATCCGCGGCGACGAGCCGCACCACCAGGACGTCGGGGGCACCGGAGGTTACCTCCGGGGCCTGCGGCCCCGCGACGACCGGCAGGATCCCGGTTCCCAGCTTGCCCGTGGACTCGGCGATGAGCTGCTCAGCCCAGTCCGCGAAGCCAACGATGCCGGAGCCGTCCTCGGCGATGACGACCTTGTTCCGCAGCGGGCTGGTTCCGCCCAGCGCGGCGCCCAGTGCCAACCCGATGTTTTCAGGGGCGTCGTCGTTGAGGATCTCGGCAGCTTCCTCGGCTTCGTCCAGGAATGCCTGGATGTCCACGCCGGCCAGGCCGGAAGGAACCAGGCCGAACGCTGTAAGCGCGGAGTAGCGGCCGCCCACGTTGGGGTCGGCGTTGAAGACGGCGCGGTAGCCGGCTTCGCGGGAGGCCTTGTCCAGCGGCGAACCCGGGTCCGTCACGATGATGATCCGGCTCTTGGCGTCCACGCCGGCCTCGGTGAAGGCATGCTCGAAAATCCGGCGCTGCGAGTCGGTCTCCAGGGTGGAGCCGGACTTGGACGAGACCACGATTGCGGTCTGGCCCAGCCGGTCCGCCAGGGCAGCCCGGACCTGGTCCGGGTCCGTGCTGTCCAGCACTGTCAGCTCGACGCCGGCGGTGCCCGCGATGACCTCAGGGGCCAGCGAGGATCCGCCCATGCCGCAGAGCACGATCCTGCTCACTCCCTCCGCGCGCAGGGCGTCGCGGAGTTCCAGGATGTCCTTGACCAAAGGCTGTGAGACTGTTGCCGCCTCCACCCACCCAAGGCGGATTGCCGACTCCGATTCGGCGTCGGGACCCCACAGGGTGTGGTCCTTGGCGAAGATCCGCGTGGCGACCCGGTCCTCCACCAGGGCGGGAAGGTGCTGTTCAAGCGCGTGCTGGGCAGCGCCGGTGGCGTCGAAGCTGAGAGTGCTCATAGGTGTTAGGAAGCCTTCCGTGCAGAGGCCAGGGCACCTTCGACGTCGGCCAGCAGTTCCTTCCAGCTGGCCACGAACTTGTCCAGGCCTTCGGTTTCAAGGAGTGCCACGACGTCGTTGTAGGAGACCCCGAGCTTTTCAAGGGCGTCGAGGGTTGCGTTTGCTTCGGCGTAGGTGCCGGTGATGGTGTCACCGGTAACCACGCCGTGGTCGAAGGTGGCATCCAGCGTCTTTTCCGGCATGGTGTTCACCACGCCGCGGGCCACGAGTTCGGTGACGTAAAGGGTGTCCGGGTAAGCAGGATCCTTCACACCGGTGGAAGCCCACAGGGGGCGCTGGGGGAGAGCCCCGGCGTCGGCCAGCAGCGCCCACCGTTCGGTGGCGAAGAGCTCTTCGTAGACCTGGTAGGCCAGGCGGGCGTTGGCCACGCCGGCCTTGCCCTTGAGGGCTTTTGCCTCGTCGGTGCCGATCTTGTCGAGGCGCTTGTCGATTTCCGTGTCCACGCGGGAGACGAAGAACGAGGCAACGGAGTGGATCTTCGAAAGGTCGTGGCCGTTCTCTTTGGCCTGTTCCAGGCCGGACTGGAATGCATTGATGACCGCGCGGTACCGCTCCAGCGAGAAGATAAGGGTCACGTTGACGCTGATGCCCTCGGCCAGTGTTGCCGTGATGGCTTCAAGGCCCTCGATGGTTGCCGGGATCTTGATCAGGACGTTGTCCTTGTTGACTCGCTGCGAGAGGTGCTTGGCCTCGGCGATGGTCCCTGCGGTGTCCCAGGCAAGGCGCGGGTCGACTTCGATGGAGACGCGGCCGTCAACGCCCTTGGTGGCAGCAGCCACGGGTGCAAACAGGTCGCAGGCATCGGCAACGTCGGTGGTGGTGATCTCGAAGATCGTGTCCTCCACGCTGGCGCCTTCTGCAGCCTTGCCGGCAATGATGTGGTCGTAGTCGGTGCCGGACGTGATGGCTGCGTGGAAGATGGACGGGTTGGTGGTCACGCCGACCACGTTCTTCTCTTCAATGAGCTTGCGGAGGGTGCCGGTCTGCAGGCGTCCGCGGGAAAGGTCGTCGAGCCAGATGGAGACTCCGGCGTCGGAGAGCTGCTGGGTGGGAGTAGTCATTTCTTGTATCTCCTAAAAGATGAGGGTTTCAGGCCTGGAGGCTGGAGATGGAGTCCTTGGCTGCGGCAGCCACTGCTTCTGCCGTGATGCCGAACTCCTGGAAGAGGCGCTTGTAGTCCGCGGAAGCGCCGTAGTGCTCAAGGCTCACGGAACGGCCGGCGTCGCCGACGAATTCCCGCCAGCCCAGGGCCAGTCCTGCTTCCACCGAAACGCGTGCCTTGACGGCGGCGGGCAGGACGGATTCGCGGTAGGCGGCGTCCTGCTTCTTGAACCACTCGACGCACGGCATGGAGACAACCCGGGCTGCGATGCCTTCGGCCTGGAGGGCTTCGCGCGCCTGGACGGCCAACTGGACCTCGGAGCCGGTGCCGATCAGGATCACGTCGGCCGGAACCGTGGCGCCGTCCTTCGAGGCCTCGGCCAGGACGTAGCCGCCCTTTGCAACACCTGCGGTGGAAGCGAACGTGTCGCCGTCGGCGTCGCCCGCGCCACGTTCCCAAGTGGGGATGTTCTGGCGGGTCAGGACGATGCCGGCAGGGTTGCTGTGGTTTTCGAGCATGGTCTTCCACGCAGCTGCCACTTCGTTGGCGTCGCCGGGGCGGACCACGTCCAGGCCAACGATGGCACGCAGCGAGGCGAGCTGTTCCACCGGCTGGTGGGTGGGGCCGTCTTCGCCCAGGCCGATGGAGTCGTGGGTCCAGACGTACAGCGACGGAACACCCATGAGCGCGCCGAGCCGGATGGCGGGGCGCTGGTAGTCGCTGAAGATCAGGAAGGTGCCGGAGAAGGCGCGGGTGTTGCCCGCCAGGCTGATGCCGTTCACGATCGAGGCAGCAGCGTGCTCGCGGATGCCGAAGTGCAGCACGCGGCCGTAGGGGTTGCCGGACCAGGCACCGGTCTGCTTGGAGGCCGGCACGAAGGACGGCGAGCCCTCGATGGTGGTGTTGTTGGACTCGGCGAGGTCGGCGGAGCCGCCCCAGAGTTCGGGCAGTACCGGGCCCAGCGCGTTCAGTACCTTGCCCGATGCTGCGCGGGTGGAAACGTCCTTGCCTGCCGGGAAGACCGGAAGGGCAGCGTCCACGCCTTCGGGAAGTTCCCTGGCCTCGATGCGCTGCAGCAGAGCCGCGCCTTCAGGGTTGGCTGCCTGCCAGGCATTGAAGGACTCTTCCCATTCCTTGCGGGCGGCGGCGCCACGGTCCACTACGGAGCGGGCGTGGGCCAGGACTTCCTGGTCCACATCGAAGGACTTGGACGGGTCGAAGCCCAGGACTTCCTTCAGCGCTGCGACTTCCTCGGCGCCGAGGGCGGAGCCGTGGATCTTGCCGGTGTTCTGCTTCTTGGGCGCCGGGTAGCCGATGATGGTGCGCAGGGAGATGATGGAGGGCTTGGAGGTCTCAGCCTTCGCTGCGAGCAGGGCCGAGTACAGCTCCTGCACATCTTCCTTGTATTCGCCCGTCTTGGTCCAGTCCACCCGCTGGGTGTGCCAGCCGTAGGCTTCATAGCGCTTCAGGACATCTTCGGTGAAGGCGATGTCGGTATCGTCCTCGATGGAGATGTGGTTCTCGTCGTAGATGACCACGAGATTGCCGAGTTCCTGGTGGCCGGCGAGCGAGGAAGCCTCGGCCGTGACGCCTTCCTGGAGGTCGCCGTCGGACGCAATGACCCAGATGGTGTGGTCGAACGGCGATTCGCCGGCGGGGGCATCAGCATCGAACAGGCCGCGCTGGCGGCGCTGGGAGTAGGCGAAGCCAACCGAGGAGGCCAGGCCCTGGCCCAGCGGTCCGGTAGTGATCTCCACGCCGGCGGTGTGCTTGTACTCCGGGTGTCCCGGGGTCAGCGAACCCCACGTGCGAAGCGCCTCCAGGTCCTTCAGTTCCAGGCCGTAGCCGGAGAGGAACAGCTGGATGTAAAGGGTCAGCGAGGTGTGGCCGGGGGACAGGACGAACCGGTCGCGGCCCAGCCACTGCGGATCGCGCGGGTCATGGCGCATCAGCTTCTGGAAAAGAAGGTAAGCGGCGGGGGCCAGGCTCATGGCGGTTCCGGGGTGGCCGTTGCCCACCTTCTCTACGGCATCGGCGGCCAGGACGCGGATGGTGTCCACGGCGCGCTGGTCCAAGCTGGTCCATGACAGTTCTTGCTCTTCCAAATGTGGCACGAAAACCGGGCCCCTCTCTGTGCTGATGGCGGCTGTACACCGGTTCCGTTTAAGGGCGCACTGCGTGGCGCCTGCTGCGGTGTGTACCAGCCGTTCACCATCGAAACGTTGATCCTTGCATTCAGTCACGGACAGCAGCGGGAATGCGTTTTCCACCGCTTTCTTGCTGCGTGCTGATCTGTTGACAGCTTAGCTCTTATCCATTCTGCGGGCGGCCCAAATCTCACGTTTTGGACGCAATTTCCCCTTTTGTGAATCACCGTCACGAAGGGTTGAGTTAATCTGCTCGAATGGGCCCGTGAGCAATCATCTGCGCATATGGCGGGGCCGGGACAGCGCCCGCGGCGCGGTATGATATTCGGAGGCCAACGCCGGGCGTGCATCCCTATCGCCGTCCGGGGTTTCCCGACTGTTGCACGCACCTGAAGCATTTCCTCCCTTCTTGCCGTGCCCGGGTCCGGGCCGCTCGACCGGAGCTGCACTGCCAGCCTCAACTGCCACACAGAACGGGTGACTGCCACCGTGAGCACAACAGATACGCCGCTGAACGCATCCCGGGCCTCCGGCGCCGGGTTTGCCCGTAAGGCCAAGGCGTATCTCGCCCTCACCAAGCCGCGCGTGATCGAACTGCTGCTGGTCAGCACCCTGCCCACCATGATTTACGCCCAGCGGGGCTTCCCATCCATCGGACTGATCCTCGCCACGCTGGTGGGCGGTGCCTTCGCTGCGGGCAGCGCCGGGGCCTTCAACTGTTACATCGACCGCGACATCGACAAGCTGATGCACCGCACGGAGAACAGGCCGCTGGTCACCGGTGAAGTCACCCCGCGCGAGGCGCTGGTCTTTTCCTGGCTGCTGGGTGCCGCCTCGATCGTGATCCTCTGGTTCGGAGCCAATCCGCTTTCCGCCTGGCTGGGGCTGGGTGCCATCTTCTTCTACGTGGTCATCTACACCATGATCCTCAAGCGGCGCACGGCGCAGAACATTGTCTGGGGCGGTGCAGCAGGCTGCTTCCCGGTGCTGATCGCGTGGGCTGCCGTCACCAACTCTGTTGAGTGGCCGGCGGTCGTCCTGTTCATGGTGATCTTCCTGTGGACCCCGCCACACTACTGGCCCCTGTCCATGCGTTACGGCGAGGACTACCGGAACGCCAACGTCCCCATGCTCGGTGCCATCGCCGGCGCCAAGGTGGTGTCCGTCCAGGTGGTCCTGTACGCCTGGGCCATGGTGGCCTGCTCCCTGCTAATGATTCCTGCGGGTGGGGCCGGTTGGGTCTACACCGTAACCGCAGTCCTGGCCGGCGCGTGGTTCCTCTATGAATCCCATGCCCTGTATTCGCGCGCCCACAGCGAGGACATCCCGGACAAGCGCGCCATGAAGGTCTTCCATGGCTCCATCAGCTACCTGACGCTGTTGTTCATCGCGCTGGCGGTGGACCCGTTCGTCGGGCATGCAATCATGGCCGGCTAGGCCCCGGGGCGCAGATCGCCGACGCACATCCCCGGCCCAAGCCCATCGGCGGCCCCCACCTGAGTGGTGGGGGCCGCCGTTTGCGTTAACCCGCGCAGGCTGCGCGTGCACGGAATCGAAACCGATATGACATTTTTGTCATATCGGTCACTTTAAGTGTCATCCATCATGACCAGCTGCTTACGGTGGGGTGGACCCTTCCCTCGATCAAAGGAAAAATCCATGGAAGTCCGTCCCTCCACAATTCCCGCCCCCAGCCACAGCCCGCCGGGAGGCCGGGGAAGCCGTGGCCGCTTCACCTTCCGCCGCCCGCCGTTTGCTGCCCATTTGGGCGCCGACGTACCCGCATCCCTGGTGGTGTTCCTCGTGGCCCTCCCGCTCTCGCTCGGCATCGCAGCCGCGTCGGGAGCCCCCGTCATGGCAGGCCTCATCGCTGCAGCCGTGGGCGGGATCGTGGCCGGAAGCCTGGGCGGCTCACCGCTGCAGGTGAGCGGACCCGCGGCCGGGCTGACCGTCGTCGTGGCCGGGCTGGTCCAGGAGTTCGGATGGCAGGTGACCTGCGCCATCACCGCGGCCGCGGGCGCCGTGCAGCTCCTGCTGGGCATCAGCCGCGTGGGCCGGGCCGCCCTGGCCGTCTCACCGGTGGTGGTCAAAGCCATGCTCGCCGGCATCGGTGTCACCATCATCCTGCAGCAGGTCCACGTGCTTCTCGGATCCCGGCCGGCAGGCTCGGCCCTCGAGAACCTTGCGGCACTGCCGGCAGCCATCACCAACCTGGAACTGCACGCGGCCCTGCTGGGACTGGCCGTCGTGGCAATCCTGCTGTGCTGGAAGTTTCTGCCCGCCACGGTCCGGCGTGTTCCGGGCCCCTTGGCCGCCGTCGCGGCAGGAACCGCACTGGCCGTGGCCTTTGCCCCCGGTGTTGAGCGCATCTCCCTTGATGGCTCCATTTTCGATGCCATCGCCCTGCCGCAGCTTCCGGACAGCAACTGGCGCGCGTTCGCTTTTGCCATCTTGACCATGGCCCTCATCGCCAGCATCGAGTCCCTCCTGTCGGCCGTGGCCGTGGACAAGATGCAGACCGGTCCGCGGACCAACCTGAACAGGGAGCTCATCGGGCAGGGCACCGCAAACATCGTTTCCGGGTCCCTGGGCGGCCTGCCCGTGACGGGCGTCATTGTCCGCAGCGCCACGAATGTGGAAGCGGGAGCGGCTTCCCGGACATCCGCAGTGCTGCACGGTGTCTGGGTTCTGGCTTTCTCTGCCCTCTTTGCCGGGTTGATCCAGCTGATCCCGCTGGCCGTCCTGGCCGGCCTGCTGGTGGTTATCGGCGCGCGGCTGATCAAGGTGGCGGACATCCGGACCAGCCTGCGCACGGGAGACCTCACCATTTACGCGGTTACCCTCATCTGCGTGGTGTTCCTGAACTTGTTGGAAGGAGTCATGATCGGCCTGGCCCTCGCCGCTGCCAGTGTGCTGTGGCGTGTTCTGCGGGCCCCCATCCAGGCGCACCGTCCCGCCGCACCGCCGTCGCCCTGGCGGGTGACCATCGCGGGATCATGCAGCTTCTTCGCGCTGCCAAAGCTCAACGGCGTCCTGCAGTCGGTGCCCGCCGGCGCGGACGTGGTGGTGGAGCTCAACGCCGACTATGTTGACCATTCCTTCCGGGAAGCCCTGTTGGCCTGGCAGCTCCAGCACCAGGCCGCCGGCGGCACGGTGAACCTTGAGGAGCACGGCAACACGGTGTTCCGGGACGCCGCCCACCAGGCTCCCCGGCGCGAGGAAGCCACCGAGTTGCCCCTTCCGCCAAGGAAGGAGCCGTTGTTGCAGGGCGTCAACAAATACCACCGCCGGTTTGCGCACCAGGTCCGTCCGCTGGTGCATGACCTGACGGAAGGACAGAACCCGGACAGCCTGTTCGTGGGCTGCATCGATTCGCGCGTCAATCCGAACCTGATCACCAGCAGCGGCCCGGGGGACCTGCTCACGCTGCGGAACATCGGCAACGTGGTGTGCGGCAATGGCCAGGACGCCTCAACGGATTCTGCCCTGTCCTTTGCCGTCAACGGCCTGGGAGTGCAGTCGGTCGCCATCTGCGGGCACTCCAACTGCGGCGCCATGAAGGCGCTGCTCGCAGAGGCCGGCGGCGAAGACAACAGTTCGCTTGGTCCGGCATTCGGACAGTGGCTGGACCACGCCCGGCCCAGCTACACGGAGCTGCTGGAAGGGCATCCGGTGGGCCGGCAGGCGGCGGCGGCGGGTTACGCCCGGGTGGACCAACTGGCGATGGTCAACGTGGCCGTGCAACTGGCCAAGCTGCAGGACCACCCGGTGACGGGCCCGGCGCTGGTGGAGGGAAAGGTGCAGGCAACGGGCCTCTTCTACGACATTGCCACCGCGCAGGTCCTGCAGATCACCGCCACGGGGATCCGGAACCTTGACCCGGCCGGCGGGTCCGGGCTTCGGATCAACGCCTTCGCTGAACGGTAATTTCCCGGGACGCCTGCAAGGCGGCGAAACATACAAAGGCGGTAAACGCAGGCGCCCCGGCCCCATCCCGGGCCGGGGCGCCTGCGCGCTGTACGGGTGGGCGGGCGCCTACTTCGCTGCCCTGGATGAGTCCACGGCACTGGAACGGGCGATGTCCCAGGCGTTGGTCGATGCCGCCATCAGCAGGGCCGCGCCGAGCATGTGGGCCGCTACCAGCAGCGCCGGAATACCGTTGTAGTACTGCGTAAACCCGATCACCGCCTGGAGCACGGTGACGCCCAGGAGGGCCAGGACGGCCGTCCGGAAGGGGCCCGTAATGCGGCGCCTGATGACCAGGACCAGGGCCACTACAGTCCCGGCAGTCACCAGGTACGCGGGCACGGCATGGATGTGGGAGAACAAATCCCAGTCCAGGTCGTTGCGGGGAGCATCGGCGTCACCGGCATGCGGGCCGGCCCCGGTGACCACCACACCGAGCATCACGGCGACGGCGGAGAAAAGCGCGACGGCGGCCGTCACCGGGCGCAGGGGTGCGGGCAGGGCGGCGGGCCGGGTGGCAAGGAAGCGGCCGGTCCGCCCGAAGGCACGGTTGACCAGCAGGGTGGCGAAGACCACCAGCGCCATGGAGACCAGGAAGTGCAGGCCCACCACCCACGGGTTGAGGTTGGTCAGCACGGTGACGCCGCCGATCACGGCCTGGGCGGGGATGCTGGCCAGCAGGCCCAGTGCCAGGAGGAAGAGGTCCTTGCGCTCCTTCCGGAGGTTCCACAGGTACACCAGCATCAGGGCGGCGACGGCGGCCAGCGCGAACGTCAGGAGCCGGTTGCCGAACTCGATGAAGCCATGGATGCCCATCTCCGGAGTGTTTACCAGGGAGTCGGAGGTGCAGCGGGGCCAGGTGGGGCAGCCAAGGCCCGATGCGGTGAGGCGGACGGCGCCGCCGGTGACCACCAGAAGCGTCTGGCCGATCAGGGAGGCGACGGCGAGGCGGCGGATGCGGACGTCCACGGTGCGTGGGAGCCGCGAGGCCAGGCGGCCGGCGAGCTGGGGGAGGCGTGAAGCCGTGGACACGGTTATCTCAATTCCACTTGAACCAACGGATGGCTGCGGCGCCGGCGATGACCGTCCAGAGCAGCAGGATGAGGGCGGCGCCGCCGTTCACGGCCCCGTCCAGGAAGGCGGCCCGCATCGATTCGCCCAGGGCGCCGGAGGGCAGGAAGTGCACGACTGCCTGCGCGGCGGCAGGCAGTCGCCCCGCGGGGATGACGATGCCGCCCATGGCGCCGAGGAGGATCCACAGCAGGTTGGTGATGGCCAGCGTGGCTTCCGGCCGGACTGTCCCGGCCACCAGCAGCCCCAGCGCGGTGAAAGCCGCCGCGCCCAGCGCGAGCAGCGCCAGCCCCGGGAGCCAGCCCGCCGCCGTCGGCTGCCATCCCAGGGCCAGGGCAACCACGCCAACCACCACCACCTGGAGGCACAGAACGGCCAGGACCGACAGGACTTTGCCGGCAATCAGGCCGCCGCGGCCCAAGGGGGTGGTGGACAGGAACCGGAGTACGCCGTAGCGGCGGTCGAAGCCGGTGGCGATGCCCTGGCCGGTGAAGGCCGTGGACATCGCACACAGGGCCAGGATTCCGGGAACGGCCACGTTGATGCGGCTGGATCCCATTCCGTCCAGGAACGGGGTGACCGTCAGGCCCACAAGTGCCAGCAGCGGCAGCACCACTGCCAGGATCAGCTGCTCGCCGTTCCGCAGCATTGTCAGTGCCTCGTACTTGCCCTGCAGCAGGACCCGGCGCAGCAGGGGCGCCGGCTGCTGGGCCTCCTGCATTGCTGCGGTGCTCATCGGATGTCCTTTCCCGAGATATCCAAAAAGACGTCTTCAAGGCTACGCGCCTGAAGGCTCATTGAGGCGGGCATGATTCCCTTCGCCTCCCACCACCGGGCCAGGGCGGAGAGGTGCCGGGGCGTCAGGGCGCCGGTGATGGTGTAGCTGCCGGCACGGGGTTCGGAAACGTCCACGTCATCCGGCAAAGCGGCTGCCAGGTCCAGCCCGGGCGGGGCTTCGAACACCAGCGTCCGGATGTGCCCGCCGTCCTGGTCCGCAACGGGGCTGCGCTGCAGCAGTTCCTGCACGGTCCCTTCGGCAACGTTGCGGCCGCCGTCGATGATGTACACGTAGTCCGCCAAGCGCTGGGCGTCGTCCATCAGGTGGGTGGTGAGGATGATCCCCATCCCACTGTCACGCAACTCGGCGATCAGGTCGAACACCAGCTGCCGGGACTGCGGGTCCAGTCCGGCGCTGGGCTCGTCCAGGAACAATACTTCGGGCCTGCCCACCAGGGCGGCGGCGAGTGCCAGGCGCTGTTTCTGGCCGCCGGACAGCCTGCGCACGCTGGTCCGGCTGAAGGAGTCGATGCCCAGCCTGCCCACCAGGTCTTCCAGCGGCCACGGGCGGGCGTACAGCCCGGCGATGTGCCGCAGCAGCGGCAGGGGCCGGGCCGACGGCGGGAGGCCGCCGTCCTGCAGCATCACGCCGACGCGGGACCGGAGGTCAGCGCCTGCCGCCGCCGGGTCCTGGCCCAGCAGCGAGATGGTGCCGCCACTGCGCTTTTGCAGGCCCTGGGCGCATTCGAGGGTGGTGGTTTTTCCGGCACCGTTGGCGCCGAGGAGGGCGGTTACCTGTCCGCGCTCGGCAACGAGTGAAACGCCGCTGACAACCCTGAGCATCTTTCCGTCCAGGCTGGAAAGGGGGCCGACGTCCTTGATGAGCCCATGGATGGACAGAACGGGGGACTGGGGGGATCGCACCACAGTATTCTACGGGATGTAGTATTTAGCACCGTCCCCCGGGCCTGTGCAGCTGCCTGGCATAGGTCAGCCTGCCCTTACTGGAGTGCGGGACTAAATTACGACATGATTGTGTTGTGTATTCCATGACCAACGCTACTGCCGTGCCTGCGCCCGTGCCTGCGCCCGGGCCTGTGGCTGATGCCGACGAGCGCACCCGGGACCGGGTCCTCGCTGCCGTCCTGGAGCACGGGCCCGTCAGCGCGGCCGAACTGGGCGACATGCTGGGATTCACCCCGGCCGCCGTCCGGCGCCACCTGGACCACCTCTCGCGTGCGGGCGTCATCGAGGTCAAGCGGGTGGCCAAGCCCGGCGCGGGTGCCGGCCGTCCGGCCCGCCGCTACGTCCTCAGTTCACAGGGCCAGTCCAGCCTGGGCAACGACTACCTGGACATCGCCGCCCTTGCGCTCCAGCAGCTGCAAAAGATGGCAGGCCCGGACGCGGTGCGCGCCTTCGCCGAGGAGCGCTTTGCGGACATGGAGCGGCGCTACGCACCCGAAATCGAGCAGGCCGGCCCGGACATCCGGGACCGCGCCACCGCACTCGCAGCGGCGCTGACCCGCGACAACTTCGTGGCCTCCGCTGCGTCCATCGAGGCAAAGGCACCGCTGCCCGCGGCGCTTTCCAGCGTGCAGCTCTGCCAGGGCCACTGCCCCATCCAGCAGCTCGCCGCCCGCTTCCCGGTGTTCTGCGACGTCGAGACCGAAGTCTTTTCAAGGCTGGTGGGCGTTGACGTCCGCCGCCTCTCCACGCTGGCCCGCGGCGGCCACGTCTGCACCACACATATTCCTACAGGCAGGCTGCCTGCCAAACCGGCCACGGTGCCGGCGGCAGCCCCCGCCAGCCTGGACGAAGTAATCAACCATCAGCAAGAAAGGCCGTGATGACGGACCAACTATCAGAGAAAGCAGTCGCCGAAAACACTGTGATCTCGGAGATTCTGGAAAAGAATCCCGAGCTCCACGGCATCGGCAACTACGAGTACGGCTGGGCTGACAAGAACGATGTCGGCGCCAACGCCCGCCGTGGGCTCAACGAAGAGGTAGTCCGGGACATTTCGGCGAAGAAGAGCGAGCCGGAATGGATGCTCGACCTGCGCCTGAAGGGCCTGAAGTATTTCGACCGCAAGCCCATGCCCACCTGGGGCGCGGACCTCTCCGGCATCGACTTCGACAACATCAAGTACTTCGTGCGCTCCACCGAGAAGCAGGCTGCCACCTGGGAAGACCTGCCCGAGGACATCAAGAACACGTACGACAAGCTGGGCATCCCCGAGGCCGAAAAGCAGCGCCTTGTTTCGGGTGTTGCCGCCCAGTACGAGTCTGAGGTTGTTTACCACCAGCTGCGGGAGGACCTTGAGCGGCAGGGTGTCATCTTCCTGGACACCGACACCGCGCTGAAGGAACACCCGGAGATCTTCCAGGAGTACTTCGGCACCGTCATCCCGGTAGGCGACAACAAGTTCGCCTCGCTGAACACCTCCGTCTGGTCCGGCGGCTCGTTCGTGTACGTCCCCAAGGGCGTCCACGTGGAGATCCCCCTGCAGGCCTACTTCCGCATCAACACGGAAAACATGGGCCAGTTCGAACGCACGCTGATCATCGCCGACGAGGACTCCTACGTCCACTACATCGAAGGCTGCACAGCGCCGATCTACACCTCGGACTCGCTGCACTCCGCCGTCGTGGAGATCATCGTCAAGAAGGGCGCCCGCGTCCGGTACACCACCATCCAGAACTGGTCGAACAACGTCTACAACCTGGTGACCAAACGTGCCATCTGCGAAGCAGGCGCCACCATGGAATGGATCGATGGAAACATCGGCTCCAAGGTCACCATGAAGTACCCGGCCGTGTACCTCGTAGGCGAAGGGGCCAAGGGCGAGACCCTGTCCATCGCCTTCGCCGGCGAAGGCCAGCACCAGGACACCGGCTCCAAGATGGTGCACATTGCGCCGAACACCAAGAGCTCGATCATCTCCAAGTCCGTTGCCCGTGGTGGCGGCCGCGCCGCCTACCGCGGCCTGGTCCAGATCCGGGAAGGAGCCAAGCACTCGGCCAACACCGTGCGCTGCGACGCCCTCCTGGTGGACACCATTTCCCGGTCTGACACCTACCCGTACATCGACATCCGCGAGGACGATGTCCAGCTGGGACACGAGGCCACCGTTTCCCGCGTCAGCGAGGAACAGCTGTTCTACCTCATGTCCCGCGGCATGCCCGAGGACGAGGCCATGGCCATGATCGTGCGCGGCTTCATTGAGCCGATCGCCCGCGAACTGCCCATGGAATACGCCCTCGAGCTGAACCGCCTCATCGAACTCCAGATGGAAGGATCCGTCGGTTAATGACTGCCGAAGCAACTACCGAAAAGGCGCGCGTCGGCGCACCGTCGATCGCCGGTTTCACCGAGGAGGGCGAGCACCTCGTCGCCTCCAAGGTGGACCGCCACCACAGCCACGGCACACAGGTCATGGCCTCCCGCGCCGAGCGGCTCACCAGCCATGACGTGGCCGATTTCGCCCTGCCCAACGGCCGGGAAGAGGAATGGCGCTTCACCCCGGTGCGTGAACTGGCCAACCTGCTGTCCGATACCCCGTCGGAGGCCGGCGCCCTTGGCGTTACGGTCGAGGCACCTGCAGCCGTGGTCCAGCGGACCCTCCGCGCAGGTGAGGCCCCCGTGGCGCCACCCTCGTCCCCGCCGACCGTGCCGCCGTCGTGGCTTCCGCGAACGCCGGCGACGCCCAGCTCATCTCCATCCCGGCGAACGCCGAGTTGGACGAGCCGGTGCGCCTGGTCCTGACCGGCAACGGCGCAGGCCGCCGGACCAACTCCCACGTGGTGATCGAAGCCGGAGTCAACAGCCGCTCCGTCGTGATCATCGAGCACGACGGCACCTCAGACCACAACGGCAACGTTGAGGTCCTGGTTCGCGAAGGCGCCCACCTCACGGTGGTTTCCCTGCAGCTCTGGGGGGACGACGCCAAGCACCTGGCACAGCATGACGCCGAGGTTGCCAAGGACGCCGTGTACAAGCACATTGCCGTAACTCTTGGCGGCAAGATCGTGCGCCTGAACTCCAACGTCCGCTTCGCCGGGGAAGGCGCCGAGACACAGCTCCTGGGCCTTTACTACGCCGATGCAGGCCAGCACCTGGAGCACCGTTCCTTCGTGGACCACAACGTGGCCAACTGCAAGTCCAACGTCCTCTACAAGGGCGCGCTGCAGGGCAAGGGTGCGCACACGGTCTGGGTTGGCGACGTGCTGATCCAGAAGCAGGCCGAGGGCACCGACTCCTACGAGAAGAACCAGAACCTGGTCCTGACTGACGGCTGCCGCGCGGACTCCGTGCCCAACCTCGAGATCGAGACCGGCCTGATCGAGGGTGCCGGCCACGCCAGCGCCACCGGCCGGTTCGACGACGAGCACCTGTTCTACCTGATGGCCCGCGGCATCCCCGAGGATGTTGCCCGCCGCCTGGTGGTCCGCGGCTTCCTGAACGAGATCATCCAGCAGATCAAGGTCCCGGCCCTCGAAGAGCGCCTGACCGATGCCGTGGAACGCGAACTCGCGGCAATCGACTACTAGAGACAGGCAGGCAGGAACGTATGAGCGGCAAACCCAAGGGTGAGCTGGTGTGCAGCGCCAATGACATCCAGGTCAAGCAGGCGCTGCGCATCCTGGTGGACGGCTACCCCGTAGCCGTGGTCCGGGACTCGATGGGGGACATCCACGCCATCGGTGACACCTGCTCGCACGCGGACATTTCCCTGTCCGAAGGCGACGTGGAAGGCTGCGCCATCGAGTGCTGGGGGCATGGTTCCCAGTTCGACCTGCGCAGCGGCCAGCCGCTCCAGCTCCCCGCCTACGATCCCGTGCCGGTCTTCGCCGTCGAACTCGACGGGGACGACGTCTACGTGGACGTCACCAACGTTTTGAACGGCGCAGCAGTAGACAACTACTGAGCGCCCGCAGCACCAGACTTACGAGCGAAAAGAAAGAAGAGCATGTCAACTCTTGAGATCAAGGACCTGCACGTCAGCATTGAGACGGAACAGGGCACCAAGGAGATCCTGAAGGGCGTCAGCCTGACCATCAGGACCGGCGAGACGCACGCCATCATGGGCCCCAACGGCTCGGGCAAGTCCACCCTCGCGTCCACCATTGCAGGGCACCCCCGTTACACCGTCACCCGTGGCACCATCACGCTGGACGGCGAAGACGTGCTGGCCATGAGTGTTGACGAGCGCGCCCGCGCCGGCGTCTTCCTGGCCATGCAGTACCCGGTGGAGGTTCCGGGCGTCACCATGACCAACTTCCTGCGCACCGCCAAGACCGCCATCGACGGCCAGGCGCCTGCCCTGCGCACCTGGACCAAGGACGTCAAGGCCGCCATGGAGAAGCTGCGCATCGACGCCGACTTCGCCCAGCGCAACGTCAACGAAGGCTTCTCCGGCGGCGAAAAGAAGCGCGTGGAGATCCTGCAGCTGGAGCTCTTCAAGCCCAAGTTCGCCGTCCTGGACGAGACCGACTCCGGCCTGGACGTGGACGCGCTCAAGATTGTGTCCGAGGGCGTCAACCGTGCGCACTCCGAGGGAAACATGGGAACGCTGCTCATCACGCACTACACCCGCATCCTGCGCTACATCAAGCCTGACTTTGTGCACGTGTTCGTGGACGGACAGGTTGTCGAGGAGGGCGGCCCCGAGCTGGCCGACCGCCTCGAGGAAGAAGGCTACGACCGTTACGCCAAGGGCGCCGGCGCAGCCACCATCGCGGCTGCCGCCGCAGCACAGGCCTAGTAAGGACTTGTCATGACCGAAATCAAGCCGGGCCGCACGGCCCTGGAGGACGTCGAAGAGGCGCTCAAGGACGTCATCGACCCTGAGCTTGGCGTCAACGTGGTGGACCTGGGCCTCCTGTACGGCCTGAAGTACTCCGATGACGACGGTGCGCTCCTGATCGACATGACGCTCACCACCGCAGCCTGCCCGCTCACCGACGTGCTCGAGGAGCAGGTGGGCCAGGCCCTGGACGGCGTCGTTGACGACTGGCGCCTCAACTGGGTCTGGATGCCGCCTTGGGGTCCCGAGCGGATCACCGATGACGGCAAGGACCAGATGAGGGCCCTTGGCTTCAACATCTAGAAAAAGTACGACGACGGCCGGTCACCTTTCCCGCGAAAGGTGACCGGCCGTCGTCGTACCCCGTTCCATCGAGGTTAGAGGGTGGCGGCGCTGAAGGTGTCGCACTGCTTGATGTCGCCGGTCTGGTAGCCCCGGCTGAACCACCGCTGGCGTTCCTCACTGGAGCCGTGTGTCCAGCCTTCGGGGGAGACACGTCCGGTGGCTGCCTTCTGGATCCGGTCATCGCCCACTGATGCGGCCGCCGACAACGCGTCGTTGACGTCCTGCTGGGTGAGCGGTTCCAGGTAGGGCTGCCCGGTGGACGGGTCCGGCGTGGTGGATGCGTACTTGGCCCACAGGCCTGCATAGCAATCCGCCTGCAGTTCCGTACGGACGGAACCGGACTCCGGTCCCTGCGGGTCCTGCTGCGCCCGCTGCAGATCGCCCAGCAGGTTCTGGATGTGGTGGCCGAACTCGTGCGCCACTACGTATTCCTGGGCCAGAGGTCCGCCTGAGGAACCGAACCGGTCCACGAGTTCCTGGAAGAAACCGGGATCAAAGTAGGCGGTAGTGTCCGTGGGGCAGTAGAAGGGCCCTACTTCGGAGGTTGCGGCCCCGCACCCGGTGTTGGTGCCGCCGCTGAAGATCACGGCCTCCGGGCGGGGGTACTGCACGTTGTACTGCTTCAGGTAGCCGGGCCAGAACGCATTGAGGCTGTTCACCGTGCCGGTGATCCGGCAGTCCAGGCGGGCATCGGCGTCCGCTCCGGTGGTGCAGGCCGGTGCCGTGCCCTGGGACTGTCCGCCGGCACCGTTGTCCACCAGCCCGCCGAGCATGTTCGGGTTGATTCCCAGCAGGAGCGCAACGAGCAGCACCAGGCCGCCGCCGATTCCGCCGCCGATTTTCACGCCGGTGCCCATGCCCCTACGGTCCTGGACCTGGGAAGGATCAAGCTGCACGTTGTCATTGAAACTCATATCGTCACAATACCCGCGGACCGGGGGCTCAACCCGTGGCGGCCGGTAAAGTTGGTCCGTGCCTTTCCTCGACAAGATCCAGCTCTGGGCTGGGCAACGGCCGCACGACACTGCCGTGGTGATCGCGGGCCGGCGACTGGACTGGGCGGAGCTGCTGGATGCCGCCGCGGGTCTGGTGCCGGAGATGAAGTCCGTCAGTACCCTGTGCGAGTCCAATTCGGTGGACTTTGCCGTGAAGTTCGCAGCCGCCGTGGCCGGCGGCCGCCAGTGCGCGGTCCTGGACCCTTCGTGGCCCGCACCGCTGCAGGAGGATATTGTCCGGCGGGTGGAGGCATGCGCCGTTCCGGCCCAGGTCTCCCCGGACGACGTGCTGGCCGACGGCCCGCCTGGCTCCAGCTTCCTCATCGGCCTCACTTCCGGCACTACGTCTGTACCCAAGGCGTTTACCCGCTCCCGGCGGTCATGGCAGCAGTCCTTCGACGCTTCAATCGAGTTTTTCGGGCTTCGCCAGGACGACGTCACCCTTGCGCCCGGGCCGCTGGCTGCCAGCCTGAACCTCTATGCCCTGGCCGAATGCCTCTACGCCGGATCCGAGTTCCAAACACTGGAGACGTTCGACGTCGGCGACGTCCACGCTGCCATCACCCACGACCGGGTCACCCGGCTGGTCCTGGTGCCCACCATGCTGCGGATGCTCAGCGAACGGGGGATGACAGGGTGCGTGGACGCCTCCGGAATCCGCACCATCATCTGTGCAGGCTCCAAACTCGATGCCCGCACCCTGGAAGCGGCACGGCGCTGGGCGCCGAACGCCACCATTTATGAGTACTACGGGGCCTCCGAGCTGAGCTTCGTCTCCGGCCTGGGCCTGGCCGCAGGACAGGTTCCGGCGGCGGGCGGTACGGGAATCGGGCGGCCCTTTCCCGGCGTGGACGTCCGGATCCTGGATGACGACGGCGGAGAGGTTCCGGATGGCGGCTACGGCAACATCTGCGTCCGCAGCGGCATGGTGAGCAACGGTTACCTGTGGGGCGACGACGGCGAGGCGCTGCGGTCCTTCGGCGACTGGTACACGGTGGGGGACCAGGGCTACCTTCTGGACGGCGAGCTGCACATCCTTGGCCGGCGCGCGGACATGATCCTTACCGCCGGAAGGAACGTCTACCCGCACGAGGTGGAACTGGCCCTGGCGGCAGTCCCGGGTGTGGCGGCAGCGGTGGCCGCCGGCGTGCCTGACGATCTGCGCGGCCAGCGCGTGGTGGCGGGAGTGGTTGCATCCCATGGCGGGCTGACGGCCACGCAGTTGCGCGCCGGCCTGGAGGACATCCTGTCCCGGCACAAGCGGCCCCTGCAGTACTACCTCCTGCCGGAACTTCCCACCACGGACCGCGGCAAGGTCAGCCGGAACCTGCTGCTGGAGTGGATCAACACCCGGGACCCCAGGGTACGGCCCCTTGGTGGCTGACGCGGTGCACGCTGAGCTCCTGCCGCCGGACCGCCAGCCGGTGATCATCGCCGCCCGCCGCACCCCGGTGTGCCCGGTCAACGGAGCCCTGCGCACCCTGCGGGCACATCAACTCCTGGCCCCGGTGCTGCGCGCGCTCGTCTCCGAACTGTCCCTGGAGCCGGAGTCCGTTTCCGACGTCGTGATCGGCAACGCGGTGGGCGGCGGCGGAAACGTGGCCCGGTTGGCCTTGCTGGAGGCGGGTCTGCCCGTCACCGTACCCGGGATCACCGTGGACCGGCAGTGTGGCTCAGGACTGGACGCCATCGTCCTCGCCGCCCGGCTCGTGGCGGCAGGTGGCAGTCCCGTTTACCTGGCTGGGGGAGTGGAGAGCACCAGCACCGCGCCCCTGCGCGCCAACCGGAGGTACGACGGCAGCCCGGAGTTTTACGCCCGCGCCCAGTTTGTGCCGGCCAGCTACGGCGATCCGGACATGGGTACCGCCGCGGAAACGGTAGCCGCGGAATACGGCGTCGGCAGGGACCGCCAGGATGCCTTCGCCCTTGCCAGCCACCGGAAGGCCCTCACGGCGACCCGGGACGGGCGTTTCGCGGGCGAACTCGTGCCACTGGCCACCACTGCCGGGACCGTCTCCGTCGATGGCGGGCCGCGGGCCGGCCTGACCCCCGCCATCATGGCAAGGTTCCCGGCCGCCTTCGTGCCGGGAGGAACCGTTACCGCCGGAAACTCCTGCTTCGACGCGGACGCCGCCGCCGCCGTCGTCATCACCTCCCTGGAGCGTGCACGCCGGCTGGGAGCACGCGACGGCCTGGTGGTGCGCGGCACCGGCACAGCCGGCGTGGCCCCCCAGGTACTGGGGATCGGTGCTGCCCCTGCCGCGCGGGAGGTGCTGGCCCGTGCCGGGGTGTCAGCCGGCGAGGTGGACCTGGTGGAATTCAATGAGGCGTTCGCGTCGCAGGCACTTGCCTGCCTGGACCAGCTTGGCATCGATCCCGAGCGGGCAAACCTCGACGGCGGTGCGCTGGCCCTGGGGCATGCCTACGGTGCGTCCGGGGCCGTCCTGGTGACGCGGCTGCTGGCCCAGGCGAGGGGCGCCGGCACGCCGGGAACCCTGGGTCTGGCGATGATCAGCATGGCGGGCGGCATGGGGACCGCGGCACTGCTGGAGTACCGGCAGCTGGCGCCAGCCTGATCTTCAGGGGGCTGTGTCAGTCCTCGGCCTCGCCGAGGCCGCGGGCGGCGAGCGCTTCGCCGGTTTGGCGGGCGTAGGCCACGGAGGTGATGAACACGGGCAGGATCAATGCGCGCGGGTTGCGCTCCAGGCCCCGTGCCCGGGCGGAATCGCGGACGTCGGCGAACGTGCCGGCAATGAACGGGATGCTGCGGAGCATGATGCCAATAGTCAGGGCGAAGCGTTCAGGATCGGCGCCGAGCCTCCTGAACGGACGCGCCAGCCGGACAACGCCATCCAGGAGCTGTTGAATGGGTGTGGTGGCGGTGAGCAGGGACGCCGCCACCACGCAGACCAGGATGTTCAGGACGATCCGCGCCGCAGCGGGGCCGCCGAGCTGCCACCACTGGAAGAACCCGATGGCCAACAGCACTGGAGCCAGCGGCCGGACGGCTCCCCAGATCCGTCTCGCGCCGGCGCCTGCCAACAGGAACAGTCCGGTGAGCATGGCCAGCACGGCAGCGGAGATGCGCCAATCCACGATGACGAAGGACGCCAGGCCGCAGGCAAACACAAGCCCGAACTTCAGCGCCAGCGGTGCGCGGTGAAGGAGGGAGTTGCCTGGCACGTAATTGGCCAGGAGGAATCCGTGGCCCCTCACGGGGCGTCCCTGCCTGCCGGATTCAGCCCCTGCAGGCACCACGAACGGTAGGCTGCCACGGCTTCGCCAGGGGCGCCGTCAAATGCCACGCGGCCTGCTTCGATGACCAGGACGCGGTCCATTTCCAGTGCCAGGTCCAGGTCATGGGTGGACATGATGATCTGCTGGTCCAGGTTGGCCAGCGTCCGGCGGAGCAGCTCACGGTTGCGCAGGTCAAGGAGGGTGGAGGGTTCATCCAGGACCAGGACCGCAGGGTTCACTGCGAGCACGGCGGCGAGCGCCATGAGCTGGCGCTCACCGCCGGACAGCTCGTAGATGCTCTGGTCGGCCAGGTGCAGGAGCCCCAGCCGTTCGAGCGCCGCGTCGGCCTGGCGGCGCCGCTCGGGGCCGTTTTTCACGGAACGGCGCAGGGACAGCTCCACATCCTCCCTGCCGGTGGGCATCACCAGCTGGGAGAGGGGATCGGTGAAGACGAAGCCGACGTTCCGCCTGACTTTCCGCACGGCACGCACTGTATCGTCGCCGTCGACCGTCACCGTGCCGGTGGTGGGCTGGATGAGCCCGTTGACCAGGCGCAGCAGCGTTGACTTCCCCGAGCCGTTGGCGCCGATGACGCCCACGCGTGCCTCCTCCAGCCGGAGGGTCACCGCGTCAAGGAGGACTTTGGGCTGTGCGGAGT
The DNA here is from genome assembly GCF_026723805.1 of Arthrobacter sp. FX8. Classification (NCBI taxonomy): domain Bacteria; kingdom Bacillati; phylum Actinomycetota; class Actinomycetes; order Micrococcales; family Micrococcaceae; genus Arthrobacter; species Arthrobacter sp. FX8. The sequence goes on from NZ_CP113505.1 coordinate 1,473,286, forward strand.
TCTCCGTTTCGACGGCGACGGACGCCTGGTCAAAGGTCACTGCGGGCATGGCGGGAGGTCCTAGGCGCTTTCGGACGCGGCGGTACGCCGGCGCACGCGGCGGACCAGGACGTCGGGGAAGGCGCGGTGAAGGGCGACGGCGATCGCGGCGGCGAGGACATTCTTGATGATGTCGCCCGGGTAGAAGACCAGGTCGCCCAGGAAGGCCTGCTCCAGGGTGGCCTTGGAGTTCAGCGCGATGCCCAGGATGCCCAGCGAGTGCACAACCACGATGCTCGTGGCCGTGGCAGCCACGAAGAACCAGAGGGCGCGGGCCTTGGTGGTGCGTTTGATCACCACGGTGGCCAGCCATCCCACGACGCCTGCGGCGATGGGGAAGGCGATGATGTAGCCGGCCGAGGGTCCGGCGAGGATGCCCAGGCCGCTGCGGCCCTGGCTGAAGATGGGCAGGCCGGCCAGGCCAAGGAGCGTGTAAAGCCCGACGGCGGCGAACCCGCGGGCGGGGCCCAGCACCAGTCCGGTGAGCATGACGGCCAGGGTCTGGAAGGTGATGGGGACGCCGAAGCCGTTCAGGGCCAGTCCGGGCACCAGGGCTGCGCCGGCCACGAGGGCGGCAAAAACGGCGATCAGCCCAAGGTCAGTGCCGTTCCAGCGGCGGCGCTCCGTCCGCGGGCTGTTCTTAGGGGTGGTCTCGGTATTGCTCATGGTGGTCCTGTCGGGGTTGTACAAGCGGAATCTAATGTACAGCCGACGCTACCGGGGTGGAACACCGCCCATTTTGTAGGGGATCTACTAAACCGGGCCGCGCCTGCCTCGGGCTGGGCACAAAGAGCCCTCGGTCACGGGTCTTGTCGCTTCTTCCGGCGCGTGAGGCCCCCACTGTTGATCGTACCGACGAGGCTCCTATCCACTGGTGGCTGCACCTCTTCCACCGAACGGTTGTCAGACTTTGTTGCGGGAGTATCCCGGCTTCTGGGTCTCGGGGGAGAACCCCAGGAGCAGGTGACGACACCGGCGGCGCCAGGGCGTGGCCCCCGTCCTACCGGCCTCACGTCGAATCGTGTAGGCGCCGCAGGCGCAGCTGGCCGGCGCGCATCCCACTGCCATGCCGGCGTACCTTGGTCCTCATGCCCCCATCTGCTCCGACGTCTCGAAACCGTCCAGAAAACCACCGGTTTTGAGACGATTTGATGTGTAGCGGTTAGGGCACCCCTGATTCTGTTGATCGAAGCAACACCCAATCCAGGGAGTTCCTTCGATGTATCAACAGTTCGATTCGCCCACCGGTGTCAGGTTTCTTGCTCTCATAAAGGAGGGCAAGAGTTTCAGAGAATCAGTACGGGTGACCGGAGTCGGTAAGGAGACGGGTTACCGGTGGCTGCGTGATGAGTACCTCCGATTCCGCAGCAAAGGCCTCGACCACGTAGCTGCCCAGGTCGAACTGGGATTCACGTCACGCAATGCCGAGAAATGGAACGAACGCTTCCTGAGAAGCTCCGGGCGCCATCACTTCCAAGTCGACCCAGCTGTTGAGGAAGCGTTCTGGTCCTCATACTCCACCGGCATGAGCGTATTGGCTGCTGCAACATCAGCAGGCGTAAAGCACACGACAGGGTACCGGTGGGTCTACCGGCGTTTCATCGCTCTGCGAAGTGGACTTCCGCTGGCAGAGGTTGTCGATGCGTTACGACTGTCCCCGGGGACAACCGTTAGATGGGAAGCCCAACGGAGAAAAGAACTGGAAGCCGAAAAAGCACGTCTGCTGAAAGCCGAGCGGGAAGCGATTCGGACCGCGAGGATCGTTGCCGAGAGGGTTGCAGCTCCTTTGTCTCCAGCAGAAAAGCGACGCGCGTTACGGGAGACACGATATTGGGAGTTGGTGGGCTCCGGTGCTTCCAATGCTGCCGCCTGCAGGATGTTGGGCGTGAGCAGGGTTATCGGGACAAGGCTTCGGAACCAGAGGGCGCAACAGCCACGGGCCAGCCTCAAACCACCATCGGGCAGGTACTTGTGCCTGCGCGAGAGGCTTCAAATGGCGGACCTGCTCCGCTTGGGATGTTCTCTGCGGCAAATTGGCAGGGAGCTGGGGAGGCATGCCTCGACCATCAAACGGGAGCTTGACCGGCACCGTGATCCCCGGGGGCGCTACTTGCCCCATATCGCCGATCACGAAGCGCGCAGCCAGCGACGTCGGCCGAGGGATCGGAAATTGCACGCTAATCCACGCCTGCACGCACTGGTGCAAACAAAGCTAACCAGTCACTGGTCGCCGGAGCAGATCTGCGGGTGGTTGGCGCTGGAATTTCCCGCTGAACCAGCGCTGCGGCTCTGTCCGGAGACAATCTACCAAGCACTATTGTTCGGCGATCATGGCGGGCTAAGAACGGCTGGCAAGCCACGCCTGCGCACAGGGCGAAAGATTCGTAAGCACCGCTGGCGGACAGGATCAGGTCATGGTTCCGTCGTGAAGAACATGACGATGATTCACGAAAGACCGCCAGAGGTTGATGCCAAAGAAGAGGCCGGCCACTGGGAAGGTGACCTCATCGTGGGGGTTGGTTCCGCATCCGCTATGGTCACCTTACGGGAACGAAAGACCCACTACGGAATCATCATCAACCTTCCGCACGGACACACCGCAGCGCAGACCAACCAAGCGATCATCGCTGCCTTCTCAGGCTTGCCGGCTCACCTGAAGCAGACACTGACTTGGGACCAAGGCGTGGAAATGGCCCGTCATCAGGAATTAGCGGCCGCTACCGGACTGCGGATCTACTTCGCGGAGCGGTCCAGCCCCTGGCAACGCGGCGCGAATGAGAACTTTAATGGCCTCGCGCGCCAATACTTCCCAAAGGGTACGGATCTCTCCGTCCATTCAGAGGTCCACGTCAAACAGGTCTGCGTCGAGCTGAACAGCAGGCCACGCAAAAGCCTCGGCTACCTCACTCCGGCAGCAATCTTTCAATTCTCGACGGACGGATAGGCTCCCGCGCCAAGAGCCTCCAGCTGCCGACTGGCGACGCCTCTCTCGCGTCCCGTCAGTCTGCCCCTATCCTCCGGTTCACAACGTGGCCTGCAGTGGCAGCACTCTTCAGTAGATCTTCAAGGCGATTCCTAAAAGACTGTTCTGCGCCGAAAAAGTTCGGTCCGTCAAACGCCACCCGAAAGTGTCAAAAGCGCGTGCCTGAAGCTTGCACCCGTCATCGATTGCTGTCGCCGTAACCTCCAGGGCAACTGGAAGAACTTTCTCGCCTGAAAGGAGGTTTCCGAGGATCCTATAAAACCAATTAGAGCCAGCACGGATACGTACCGCTCCGCCGTCGATTTCAACCTTCGCGCGTGACTTAGCGAACGATCCCGCAATGGCTTCGATGGCGGCGCTGGCACCTAAGGGCGATCGCCAGTGCTCAGTTATCTCCACGATTGGTTTTCCCTTGTAACCATCAAGGCCCACGACAACGCCCCCTTCATTGCGGAAGGACGTGTTCTTTGGACGTCCCGGTACCGAATCTACAGGCGATCTTTCTAATGAGGGATAACCTCTTTGCGCAGCCTATCCAGGGGGCCGTTCTATAGCTCCCCTTCGTACTCTCGTAGACTTCAACCACAGGGCGACAGAGCCCGAAAGTAGCCCGTTGTTGCGTCGACCACTTGAATCCGCCGCACCTTCACCGTGCAATCATCGTGCGGGGTAAACGTGCATAGGGAGGCCAGCAACGGTGCCGAGGGAAGAATCTTGCGTGGCCGCGCGCTCGGCCACCGGCTTACGGGCGGTACATCGTCACTTCCCCAGGCTGAGCCAATGCGCACTGAGATATCCCTGCTCGTCGTCGTGACAGGATCGACGGATGAACCTAACACCACTTCCAGACGTTCGTGCGGAGCAGGGAAGCGCGTCCGCACGGGACGCGGCCGGAATCTGGGCTCGCGCTACCGCTCTGCGGGATCAACTCCCCGTAATTCCAGCGGTCGACGACAAACTGCCGGGTATTGAATCAGCGCTTGCCCTTGACGGGGCGCTGCTACTAATGGCCCGTACTGGTGATCGCGCGATGGCGTTCTCGATCGTCGTTCCTCGACTGGATGTTTTGGAAGTGCTCTATCTAGCAGTTGACCCGGAAGCCTGGGGCAACGGTCTTGCGCGCCAACTCCTTGATCATGTCCGACGCCACTCGCTGGACGTGCAGATTTCTATGGAGCTTTGGGTTATCGCTGACAACACGAGAGCCATCGCCTCCTACGAAAGTGCCGGCTGGATTCCAACGTCCGACGTTAAGGTTCGCAACTCGCCGGGCCGGCCGGAACGCCGCTACTTCCTGTCCCCGTAAGGGATCGTCAACCGGACGGCTGTGAGAAGCTGAGCGAATGATTCTGGAGCACGCGATCCTCCCCGTCCGTACCGGCAGCGAGTCGGATTTCGAAGAGGCATTCCGGGTGGCGCGACCTCTGATCAGCAGGCAGCCGGGGTTCCGCAGTCTTTCGATTTCGCGGTCGATCGAGTCCCCAAACCTGTACCTTCTCCTCGTTGAGTGGGATTCGATGGAAGCTCACACCGACGACTTCCGTGGGTCCGCCGACTACGAGCAATGGAAGGGCCTGCTGCACCATTTCTACGACCCGTTCCCGGTCGTTGAGCACTTCACAACGGTGCGGTAGCCGATCCCCTTGCGGACAGCCAAACTCGTCCCCTGGTCCGTCTGGATCTGTCTCATGACTCGGGTAAGTAAGAGTCCCGGTGTTTCGAGGTGCAGAGGCCTTCGAGGCACCGAATGGGCCCAATTGAATGGGCCGCTGCCCCTCAGTCGGATCCATACCCGGACGGTCGCCTTTGGTGAAGAACACGATCCTGCACGAACGTCCATCGCCTCATAACAGAGTGCAGCGAGATGCTTGGTTGGCCCGGGGCCATGCTGACCCGACGTCGGGTATTCAGCGCCTGGTCTCGTACCTGGTCAGCAGCACGCCGTCGGGAAACGGCCGGGTCTCCACCAGGCTCAGGTTTACCCAGTTGTCCAGGGCGGTGAAGAACGGCGTGCCGCCGCCCACCAGGACCGGATGGGTGACGAGCACGTAGTCGTCGATCAGCCCGGCCCGCATGGCCGCCCCGGCGAGTGTGGCACCGCTGATGTCCATGGCGCCGCCGTCGCCGGCCTTGAGCCGGGTGATTTCGGTGACCGCGTCGCCGGTGACCAGGCGGGTGTTCCAGCCGACCGTGCTGATAGTCGAGGAGAACACTGCCTTCGGCATCTCCCGCCAGCGGTGGGCGAACTCGATCTGCGCCGGTGTGGCGCCAGGCTGCTGGTCGGCAGTCGGCCAGTGGGAGCTCATGGTCTCCCACAGTTTGCGCCCGTACAGCGCCAGCCCGGTCACCGCAACCCGGTCCGACCACCATTGGAACAGCTCGTCGCTCGGTACGCCCCAGCCGAGGTTGTCCCCGGGCGCGGCAATGTAGCCATCCACGCTCATGTTCATGGCGAAGGTGAGGTTGCGCATGGCGATAGTCTCCCGTCGTTTGGTATTCGCTGTACAGACCGGCGGTTGACGGAGGTGGACCCGTGTGCGCTCCGCAGGCGATAGGAAGTGCCGGAACGGATCACGAGCGGTAGTCCATACACCGCTGCAAACATCCAGCAGAACTGTCAATTCAGACGTAAATGGTTTCGTGCTGAAAATGCTTTTTAGCAGGCCTCCACAAAATCGAAGTCTATGCAATAACAATGTGGAACTGCTGTGGAAACCCGAAGAATACGTTCCTTTTGCCGTGTAGGGGCAGGGATTAGGGGGAGCCCGGGATTGTTTCGGATGCCCCCAGCAATGACACTGAACGAACTGATAATTGGCGGTGGCATTGGACTCCGGGGAGCTAAATTGATTTATAGTCCGTTTTTCCACAGGGGCGAGCGTGGCAGTAGTTCCAGAAGGGCCGCGCTTTTCCAATTGCTAGGACTTGATCGCTTGGCTTGCGGCCTCCTGACAGCGATGTTGGTTGTGCTGGCTGCTCTGGCAGTGCCGGTCCCGGCGTCGGCTGCCACCGGTGATGTTGGCGTTGAAGGTCCATCGCATACAGGAACGGACAGTCCCACGGGCACCAAGCGGGCCACCAGTTCGCTGTGGTTCACCGACGGCTCCTGGTGGGGCAACCTGTGGAGTTCGGCCACGTCGGATTTCCACATCTTCAGGTTCAATGCCGCGACGGGTTCCTGGGTGGATACGGGTGTGGCAACTGATCCCCGCCCAAGCACCCACCACGACGTGTTGTGGGACGGGAAGACGCTGTATGTGGCCAGCTACCGGTTCGTTAACGACGAGCTGCCGGCTGAGCCCAACTACCCCACAACATTGCGCCGCTACAGCTATGACTCGAGCACCAAAAAGTACAGCCTGCTGAGTTCCACCCAGATCAACAACTCCAAAGTTGAGGTCCTGACCATCGATAAGGACACCACTGGCAGGGTCTGGGCCACGTGGCAGCAGGGAAACAGGATCTACCTCAACGTGACCGCCACGGACGGCAAAACGTGGGGAACCCCTTCCAGCATCCGGCATCGATGAGCAACGTCTCCGTGGATGACACGTCGGCCGTTATCGCGTTCGACGGGAAGATGGGCGTCATGTGGAGCCGGCAGGTCGGCGACTCCACCGATGGCATGTACTGGAGCTACCACGTCGACGGCGCCTCGACCACGTCCTGGAGCACCCCCGTTGCGGCAGTTTCGGGCCAGAGCAGCAGCGATGACCATATGAATCTGAAGTGGCTGGACTCCTCGGGTGGCAGGGTTTTCGCCGCTATCAAGACGTCCTACACGTCAGCATCCCAGCCCCTGATACAGCTCCTGGCACTCAGTGGAACCACGTGGTCGGCGCACACGATCGCAACCGTGGCGGAGTGTCCCAACCGCGTGATCGTGATGATTGACGAGAGCACCCAGCGGCTGCGTACCTTCGCCACCTATCCGAAACCTAGCGGCACGACGGATGCCGGTGTCTGCACCAGTACGGGAGGCGCGATCTACGAGAAGTCCACGCCGCTGGACAAGATCAGCTTCACCACCACCAAGACAGCCCGCATCGTGGACGCCGACCAATATGTGCACAACGTGACCTCGACCAAACAAAACCTCAACAGTGCCGACCGTGGCACGGCGAACAGCGGCCTGCTGGTGCTTGCGGATGCGAATGCGACCAGCCGGTACTGGCACTACTACGATCCGACCGGCGGCGGCAGCACTGATACGGCAGCCCCCACCGTGACGGCGACGTCTCCCGCTGCCGGTGCCACGGGTGTGGCAGTGGCGGCGAACGTGACCGGGACGTTCTCGGAGGCCATGACTGCCTCGACGATTACAGCGAACACGTTCACCTTGAAGACGGGGACGACGACGGTGCCGGCCGCCGTGTCGTACAACAGCACAGACAAAGTGGCCACATTGAACCCCAGTGCCGACCTGGCGGCCGGTTCGACGTACACGGCAACCATCACGGGCGGCGTGGCCGGGGTAAAGGATGCAGCAGGCAATCCTCTGGCATCGGACAGGACATGGACCTTCACCACGGCTGCGCCCGCACCCGCGCAGACTCCCATTGCGGTGAAGGCGGCGTCACTCAACGGTGGGCTGGGAGCAGCCACCACCCCGGAGATCTACGGCCTGAAGGACAACGGCGGATACCAGTGTTTTGAACGCGGATGCATCCTCTACTCGCCGGCAACAGGGGCCCACATCTCGGTGGGGGCGATCCGCAGTCTTTGGGCGGCTACAGGGTTTGAAAACGGCGGGCTCGGATACCCGGTCACCGACGAAGTGGGCGGGCTCAGGGACGGCGGGGTGTACCAGAACTACCAGGGCGGCGCCATCATCTGGTCGCCGGCAACAGGGGCCCACATCTCGGTGGGGGCGATCCGCAGTCTTTGGGCGGCCACGGGGTTTGAAAACGGCGGGCTCGGATACCCGGTCACCGACGAAGTGGGCGGGCTCAGGGACGGCGGGGTGTACCAGAACTACCAGGGCGGCGCCATCATCTGGTCGCCGGCAACAGGGGCCCACATCTCCGTTGGCGGCATCCGTTCAATCTGGGCCTCCACAGGGTTTGAATCAGGCCGCCTCGGATACCCCACCAGTAACGAATACGCGACGGGCAATGACGGAAGCGTGGCCCAGAACTACCAGGGCGGCGTTATTCACTGGAGCCCGACCCGGTCCTACATCTCATGGTTCTGAGGACCGGACCGGCGCGTTGTCCGTTTGGTGGCCTGAAACCCCCTGCGACTTGGTAATGTCTGGCCATGCCCATCAAGCTGGAAAACGTCGGCATAGCCGTCCGTGACCTTGACGCGGCCATCGCGTTCTTTACCGATCTCGGACTCACCGTCCTGGGCCGGCAGACGGTCAGTGGAGAGTGGGCGGACACCGCCGTGGGCCTTGACGGGAACCGCGCCAAAATCGCCATGCTCCAAACCCCGGACGGCCACGGCCGCCTTGAGCTCTTCGAGTACATCCACCCCGCGGCGATCGAGACTCCACCCACGTTGCCCAACGAGATCGGCATGCACCGCGTCGCATTCTCAGTGGAGGACATCGACGCAGCACTTGAAATCGCGGCGAAGCACGGCTGCCACCCCCTTCGCGGTGTGGCCACCTACGAAGACGTCTACAAGCTGACCTACGTCCGGGGGCCCAGCGGCATCATCGTAATGCTCGCCGAGGAACTGAAGAAGGGCTGAGCGCCCGCTGCAATATACTCCCAACATGCCCTTCTCGCACCCAGCCCTCAATACCCATCGGTCCGTTACCGTGCTGCGCGGAGGCCAGCTGTGAGCGGCGGCCTGGTTGCCCTGCTCGATGACGTTGCGGCCCTGGCCCGGATTGCGGCCGCCTCGGTGGACGACGTCGCGGCCGGCGCCGCCAAGGCCGGGGCCAAGGCCGCGGGCGTCGTGATCGACGACGCCGCCGTCACCCCGCAGTATGTGTCGGGCTCGGACCCGTCCCGTGAACTGCCGATGATCAAGAAGATCTTTTGGGGCTCCATCCGGAACAAGCTCCTGATCATCCTCCCGGCCCTGCTGCTCATCAGCGCGTTCGTCCCGGGAATCATCCCGTTCATCCTCATGCTGGGCGGCACCTACCTCTGCTACGAGGGCGCAGAAAAGGTCTGGCACAAACTCCGCGGCGGCCACGAAGAGGACGGGGATGCTCCGGCGGTGGACCGCGGGCACGACGCAGAGGCCAAGGTGGTCAAGGGCGCCATCACCACGGACTTCATCCTGTCCTGCGAAATCATGGTCATCTCCATGAACGAGGTTGCCGCCGAGTCCATCTGGGTCCGCGCGTTCATCCTGGTCATGGTCGCGTTCGCCATCACGGTGCTTGTCTATGGCGCGGTGGCACTCATCGTCAAGATGGACGACATCGGGGTCCATCTGGCTGCCAAGGACTCTCCCCGCGCCAAGCGCCTTGGGCATCTGCTGGTGAGGGGCATGCCCGCCGTGCTGACCACCATTACCTTGGTGGGAACAATCGCCATGCTGTGGGTGGGCGGGCACATCATGGTGCAGGGGGCACACGACCTCGGCTGGCATGCACCCTATGACCTGATCCATGCACTCGAGCACCCGGTGGCCGGGGTTGCGGTTGTGGGCGGCTTCCTGGCTTGGCTGGTCGACACCCTGTGCTCGGCAGTTATCGGTCTCGCCTGGGGCCTGGTAATCCTGGCAGTCGTAGGACCGCTGCTGAAAGTATTGCCGTTCGGCAAGGCCAAGGGCGGCCACGACGAGCACGCGGAAACGATCCGGGCCGAGGCCCCTGGCCCGGAGAAGCATGACGCCTGACGGACAGCGCGTACCTCGGGAGCGAACCCTAGAACGCGTAGCGGATGCGGCAGTAGGGAGTTAACTTCCCCATCAGTGTGGTGAGCTGCCGGACGTACCCCGCCTTCGCCCGCGCCCGGTACCGGACGTTGCTGAAACCGTTCGACGAGACCTTGGCTTCCTGGAGATCGGGACGCCACAGGACGTCTTCAGCCTGCGGATGCCAGCCCAGGTTGACCTGGTGCAGCTGGTCATTGTGCGTCAGGAAAATGACTTCCGCGGCCAGCTGCTCCTTGGCCGCCGGCGTCAGGGTCGAATCGAGTTGGCGCAGCAGCTGCTCCCAGTCCGAGAGCCAGGTGTCGGTGATGATGACGGGGGAGAAGTTCACATGCACCTGGTAGCCGGCCTCAACAAAGTCGTTGATGGCGGCCATCCGCTCCGCCACCGGCGACGTCCGGACGTCAATGGACTTCGCCAGGTCCGCGGGCATCAGCGAAAAGCGGATCCGGGTGTGCCCGCCGTGCTCCCAGTCCAGCATTGCCGGGTTGACGAACTTGGTGGCAAAGGACAGCTTCGCATTGGGCAGTTCGCGGAAAAGCGTGACAAGCTCCTCCACGTTGTCGCTGATCAGTGCATCGACCGAGCAGTCACTGTTTTCGCCGATGTCGTAGACCCAGAGTTCCGGGTCGCACTGGTTGGGCTCCAGCTTGATCCCCTGGCGAACGGCGTGCCGCTCAATGGCTCCGGCGATCTGGCCAATGTTGGCGAAGACCGTGACCGGATTGCTGTAGCCCTTGTGGCGCGGCACGTAGCAGTAGGCGCAGGCCATGGCGCAGCCGTTGGCTGTGGAGGGTGCGATGAAGTCTGCTGACCGCCCATTGGGCTTGACGGCCAGCGACTTCTTGACGCCAAGGACCAGCGCTTCTGTCTTGATCCGGGACCAGCGCGGGACGTTGGTTTCGTCACCATGCACGTCCGGAATGTTCCAATGGTTTTCGACCAGTACGACGTCGGCATCCGGCCAGCGTGCCACGATCTCCTGTCCCCGGGGCAGCTCCAACGCGGCAGGCTGGGCGTAGATGCGCCGGATCTGGAGCAGCCGATCGAATTCCATGACCTCATTCTCTCCGACACTCCGGGGCCGCAGGCCGCGGTGACGCCCACGGCATCAGCAGCAATTGCCCGCAGCAGGTTCCCGCGGAAAGTGCACTGCTCCGGCGGACGGTAGACTGGACTGTGCCGTTCTCCGGCCACGCTGCCCCAGCGTCCCTTACGTAGTACGTGCGCGGACCAGGGCGTTCCCTGTTGTGAAAGGCCTTACCTGCTGTGATTACTGTCCAGGATCTTGAACTGCGTGCCGGTGCCCGGCTCCTGATGGACCAGGTGAGCTTCCGCATCGATAAAGGTGACAAGATCGGCCTGGTGGGCCGGAACGGTGCCGGCAAGACCACGCTGACGCGTGTCCTTGCGGGCGAAGGCCTTCCCGCGGCCGGCAAGGTGACCCGCAGCGGTGAAATTGGCTACCTGCCCCAGGACCCGCGCACCCCTGACATGGAGCAGCTGGCACGGGACCGGATCCTCTCCGCCCGCGGCCTGGACATCGTGGTCGGGAAACTCCGCAAGGCGCATGACGAAATGGCAAGCGACGACGCCGACGTCCAGCGCAAGGCCATGAACCGGTACGACCGGCTGGAGTCCGAATTCCTCGCGGCCGGCGGTTATGCCGCCGAGGCCGAAGCTGCCTCCATCTGTTCCAACCTGGCACTCCCTGACCGCCTGCTGAACCAGCCGCTCAAAACACTTTCCGGTGGCCAGCGGCGCCGCGTGGAGCTCGCACGCATCCTCTATTCCGATGCCGAAACCATGCTCCTGGACGAACCCACGAACCACCTGGACGCCGATTCCATCGCCTGGCTGCGTGACTTCCTGAAAAACCACCAGGGCGGCCTGATCGTCATCAGCCACGACACCGACCTGCTGGAAGCAACCGTCAACAAAGTGTTCCTGCTGGACGCCAACCGTGCCCAGATCGATTTCTACAACATGGACTGGAAGCGGTACCTGCTGCAGCGGGAGACGGACGAGCGTGCCCGGAAGCGTGAACGGGCCAACGCAGAGAAGAAGGCACAGGTCCTCATGGACCAGGCCAACAAGATGCGTGCGAAGGCCACCAAGGCCGTGGCCGCACAGAACATGGCCAAGCGCGCCGAACGGCTGCTCAGCGGACTGGAAGCCGTCCGCGAGCAGGACCGCGTAGCAGCCCTCCGGTTCCCGGACCCGTCACCCTGCGGCAAGACCCCGCTTACCGCCGACGGTCTCAGCAAGTCCTACGGCTCGCTGGAGATCTTCACCGACGTGGACCTGGCCATCGACCGAGGTTCCAAGGTGGTCATCCTGGGCCTCAACGGCGCCGGCAAGACCACGCTGCTGCGCATGCTCGCGGGGGTGGACACCCCTGATACCGGCGAAGTCATCCCGGGCCACGGGCTGAAGGTGGGCTACTACGCGCAGGAACACGAAACCCTGGACCACGACCGCACGGTGCTTGAGAACATGCGTTCCGCTGCGCCGGACATGAAGGACGCCGAGGTGCGCGGCATCCTCGGTTCCTTCCTCTTCTCCGGCGACGACGTCGACAAGCCGGCAGGCGTGCTCTCCGGCGGCGAGAAGACGCGCCTGGCCCTGGCCACCATCGTGGCCTCCAGCGCCAACGTCCTCCTCCTCGACGAACCCACCAACAACCTGGACCCCGCCAGCCGCGCCGAAATCCTCGGCGCCCTGCGCAACTACACCGGCGCCGTCGTCCTGGTCAGCCACGACGAGGGCGCTGTTGAAGCCCTGAACCCCGAACGCGTGGTCATGCTTCCCGATGGCGTCGAAGACCTCTGGAACGAGGACTACCTGGACCTGATCACCCTGGCCTAGCGCACCTTCAGCTCCAGGGCGCCGGTGATCCTCCGGAGCTGGGCGTAGGTGATGCTGAACATTGACTGGTGGTCCCCTGCTCCGGCCCAGAGGGTTTCGTGCTCCTGGAGGCTCAAGTCCAGCAGGGTCCTGATTCGCTTCGGGTGGCCGACCGGGGCTACCCCGCCTACCTCCTGGCCGGTATGTTCCAGGACGAAGGCAGGGGAAGCGCGGCGGATCCGGCCCTGGGCCAACTGCCCGGCCACGAGCTTTGTATCGACGCGCGCGGCACCGCTTGCGAGGATCAGCAGCGGCTCACCGTTGAGGTCGAAGACCAGGCTGTTGGTGATGGCCGCCAGATCGCACTCCAGAGCTTTTGCAGCCGCCGCCGCCGTCGGCACCCCGGCTTCAAAGGTCCGCACCGTGTCGCCGACTCCGGCACCCACCAAGGCCGCCCGCACCAAGGCGACAGGGCCGCCGTCGTCCGTGGTCATGCCTCAGTACCCCTGTGCGTCCAGGAGGGCGTCTTCTTCCTCCTCCGCCGTGGCCCTCTTGCGCTTGCGCGGCGGGGCCGGCCGGCGGCGGGAGGCGGGGACGGCTGAATGCACGGCGCCGTCCGGCAGAGCCTCTTCCTCCTCCTCGGCGTCGATCGCTGCATTGCGGGCCTGCTGCCGGGCCGCGTAACCGAAGCCGACGAACATGAGCACGCCGAAGGCGAACCACTGCAGTGAATAGGACAAGTGTGTGCCCTCGTCCGTGGACGGCTTGGGGAACGCGACGGGCATGTCGGCGGACGGCGGCGTCTCCGACGCAAGCTGGCCGTAGGCCCCCGTGAGCAGGGGATAGCCCAGCTGCGCGGCGTACGTGGGCAGGTCGATCGATGCGAGCTGGCCTTCGGGCGCCCCGCGCTGAAGTTCCGGCTCGCCGTGCTTCAGGCGGACGACGGCGGTGACCTCACCGGACGGGGGTGCCGGCACCGAATCCGGGCTGCCCGGGTTCTTGTTTCCGATGGGCAGCCAGCCGCGGTCGATAACGACGGTTTCGCCGGTGGCCAGGCGGAAGGGGACCACCACCTCGTACCCCGGCTGCCCGTTGAGCGGGCGGTTGCGGACAATCCGCTGGCCGGCGGCATCGTAGGAGCCCTTCAGCTCAACCTGGGTCCACTCCTTGGCCGGGTCCAGCTGGTTGAACTGGTCCCGTGCCTGCGTGAAGGGGATGGGTGTGGCCGAGTAGTTGCTGACAACGCGGTTGATCTCGGCCAGCGTCTCGGCGCGGCGGTCCATCTGCCAGCGGCCCAGGAAGACGCATGCGGTGGCAAAGATCGCGGCCAGCAGGAGATAGCCCAGCCATTTGCTGGAAAAGAGGAAGCGGTACATTCAGATGTCCTGCTCGGGTGAACCGTCGTCGCCTGGGCGCAGGGGAAGCGTTTCCTTCCAGAGCCCCCGCGTCTGCAGGTAGTCCTCCAGCCATTCCCGGTGGTCGGCGCAGGCCAGCCAAATCTTGCGGCGTTCAGGCGCATGAATCCTGGGATTGTTCCAGAGGAGCTGCCAGGACGCCTGGGCCCTGCAAGCCTTCCGTGAGCAGATGGCGGCCGTTTCGGATGCCAGGTCCGATCCTGCTGCAAAATCGAAAATGCTCATGATGCCTGCCGCTCCTCCCCGGGCCCGGGCTCCTCATCCTTCACCACTTCGCCCTGGAGCACAGCGCTTCCCGGCTGGTCTTCCGTATCCGGGAGAACCGGGCTTTCAATCTCGGCCAGGGGAGCGGAATCCAGCAGCAAATCGCTGTGGGCCTCAGCCTTGTCGCTCCCGTTGGCGATGACCACCGCAATCCAGGGCAGGAACACCGCGCCCGCCACGGCAATGATCTTGAACCAGCCGTCCACCACGAAGATCAGGATCAGGCACACCATGCGGATCCCCATCGCCAGGGCGTACTTGATCATCCGCTGGCGCATGTCCTCAGAGTGCGCGCCGGCAGCGTCGGTAATGCTGTGGACCTCGGTGTCGCCGGAGAACCGGCCCGGTTCTTCGGGCGCGGAATGTCCCGCATGGTTTTCAAGGGTCACGGTGAATGATCACGCTCCAAAGGCTTCCCTCAATTCTCGCACCATCGGCAGTGCTGCCCAAACCCGCAGCGGGCCTGCCGCTAAGATCGGAGGCAGCCCAAACCACACCCGCTACCGCGGCGCAGCCTGCCGCAGAATCCGGAGCCCCTCTATGACTGAAACAGCTTCCGCGCCCCGCAGCGTCCTGATCACAGGCGGCAACCGCGGCATCGGCTTGGCCATCGCCCAGGCGTTCCTGGCTAACGGTGACAAGGTGGCGGTGACCTACCGCAGCGAAACCCAGCTGCCTGACGGCATCCTCGGGGTCAAGGCGGACGTCACCGATGAGGCTTCCGTTGACGCAGCGTTCAAAGAAGTGGAGGCTGCCCACGGCCCGGTGGAAGTGCTGGTGGCCAACGCCGGGATCACCAAGGACACCCTGCTCCTGCGCATGAGCGAGGACGACTTCACCTCCGTCATCGACACCAACCTGACCGGCGCCTTCCGTGTCATCAAGCGTGCCTCCAAGGGCATGATCCGGCTTCGCAAGGGCCGCGTGGTCCTGATCTCGTCCGTCTCCGGTCTCTACGGCGCCCCGGGCCAGATCAACTACTCCGCCTCCAAAGCCGGCCTGGTGGGCATCGCCCGGTCCCTCACCCGCGAACTCGGCTCCCGCGGCATCACGGCCAACGTGGTCGCTCCCGGCTTCATCAACACCGACATGACCGCCGAGCTCCCCGAAGCCACCCAGAAGGACTACCTGGCCAGCATCCCCGCCGGGCGCTTTGCCGAAGCGTCCGAGGTGGCCAACGTGGTCCGGTGGATCGCCAGCGACGAGGCCGCCTACATCTCCGGCGCGGTCATCCCCGTGGACGGCGGCCTGGGCATGGGCCACTGACTCGTCCGGACCTTGCCCCTGCAGGAAACTAGCCGGGCGGCGCTTATTTGTCGGAGCCGCACAAGGGATATCGGCAACAGCCGCTGGCATGATGGACTGCAGACCACAACGATTTAGATGTTTTGAACAAAGGAAGCTCGAATGGGACTGCTGGACAACAAGACGGCCATCGTCACGGGATCATCGCGGGGCATCGGCGCCGACGTAGCAAAGATCCTCGCCTCGGAGGGGGCCGCCGTCGTGGTCAACTACCGCCAGAAGGCGCCCCGCGCCAACAAGGTGGTGCAGGGAATTGAAGCCGCCGGCGGACGCGCTGTCGCCGTCGGCGCCGACCTCACCACGCAGGAGGGCGTGCAGGCCCTCGCCAGTGCCGCCATGGAGAACTTCGGATCGCTGGACATCCTGGTGCTGAACGCCTCCGGCGGCATGGAAACCGGCATGGGGGAGGACTACGCCCTCAAGCTCAACCGCGACGCCCAGGTGAACATGCTCAACGCCGCAGTGCCCCTGATGAAGGAAGGATCCCGCGTGGTGTTCGTCACCAGCCACCAGGCCCACTTCATCAACACCGTCCCCACCATGCCGGCCTATGAGCCCGTGGCCCGCAGCAAGCGAGCCGGTGAGGATGCCCTGCGCGGCCTGATCCCCAACCTGGCGGAGAAGAGCATCTCCCTGGTGGTGGTGTCCGGCGACATGATCGAAGGCACCGTCACCGCCACGCTCCTGGACCGCTCCACCCCGGGCGCCATTGAGGCCCGCCGCGCGGAAGCCGGGAAACTGTACTCCGTGGAGGAGTTCGCCCAGGTGGTGGCCGGCATGGCAACGGCCGACGTCGAATCCGGCCACACCGAGTACGCCGGCGGAGCCGACTACTTCGGCAAGGGCGCCCAGCAGCCTTCCAGCTAGGTACCAGGAACGTGGCTCCCGCTGCCGGGCAATCCGGCGGCGGGAGCCACAGCCATTTAAGGCGCCAGCAGGGTCAGACGCCGGCCACGTGGCGGACGGCGTCCAGGTACGGCATGTTCAGGGCTGCGTCGGCCACGGCGCACACGGCAGGCTTGGCGTTGAACGCCACCCCGATCCCCGCAGCGCCGAGCATGTCCAGGTCGTTGGCGCCGTCGCCTACAGCCACGGTGTGCTCCAGGGCGATGTCCTCCGCCGCGGCCCACTCCCGCAGGTACTTCTCCTTGGCGGCCCTGTCCACCACCGCGCCCAGCACCCTGCCGGTCAGCACGCCGTCAACGATTTCAAGTTCATTGGCCTGCCAGTAGTCCAGGCCCAGGTCGGCGGCAATCGGCTCAAGGATCTGGTTGAACCCGCCGGAGACCACGGCCACAATGTGGCCGGCCGCCTTGAACGCCGCCACCAACTCCCCGGCGCCTTCGCTGAGCTTCACTTCGTGGCGCACGGAATGGACGACGTCGGCCGGCAGCCCCGCGAGCACCGCCACCCGGGCGTGCAGGCTCTGGGCGAAGTCCAGTTCGCCGCGCATGGCAGCTTCCGTGACAGCCGCGACTTCCTCGCGTTTGCCGGCGTAGGCGGCCAGGAGTTCGATGACCTCCTGCTGGATCAGGGTGGAATCCACATCCATGATCAGCAGCTTCCGGGCAGCGGCCCGAAGACCGGCTGGAACAAGCGCCGTGTCGAAATCTCCGGTCGCGGCGTCCGCCACGGACCGGCGCAGGGCGGCGAGCGCCGCCGCGGTCACGTCCGGAAGGGCCAGTTCGAGGATGCGGACCTGGTACCGGTCGTCCGCCGGAGACGATTCGGACACCACCTGGGCGCCGTGCGATGCAAGGACGGAACGCAGCTCCTCCAGCCCGGTGGGGGTCACATTGAGGCCATAGCTGACCGCAGTCACGTTCGAAGTCATGCCTGCAATCTTAGCCAGCGCCGACCGGACGACCGGAATTCGTTGCGGACAGGCGGATAGCGCCGGCACTGCTGCCGGGCCTACCATAATCGTGGCTGGGTTTCCGACGGACGCGTCCTGACACCAGGAGACACAGATGGACCAGCCAACCACGATTCCCGGCGACAGGACCGCAGCAGTGTGCGCCTACGCCGCGGCAGCCGCCGGGGCCCTGGGCGCGGTGACCCTGGGGGCCATGTACGCCGTCGAGGTCCCCGGGGCGGCCCTTACGTATTCGGCACCATCAACGACGCCACCGGCGCTGCGTTCAACGTGCTGGCCATTCCGGTCATCCTTCAAGTCCACCGAAGGGCGCCCCGTGCGGTGTGGACGGAGCCAATGACCTGGCTCACGGTTTCAGCCTGCGCTGCAGGTGCTGCCAGTTCCGCACTGCTTGTCCTGAGATTGCTTGATTTCAACACTTCCACCGCTGTTTCCGTCGCGTCCATCACCCTGCAGGGCGCGTGGTTCCTGGCCATCCACGCCCGGCTGCGCAGGGTGGAGGACTATCCGCGCAGCCTGTCCGGATTGGGGCGCGCCATCGGCGGTGGAATGCTGTTTGGATTTGCCTTGGCTGCAGCAGGCTTCTCCGTGGAGCGGCCGGCGTGGCTGCGGACGGCACTGATGGCGGCCGGGGCAGCGGCGGCGGGCGCAGCGTGGCTGGCCTGGCCCTACTGGTATTACAGGGCAGGGCAGTACCTGGGCGGCAGGCTGCGTTCCGGAACTGTGCCGGCGGCCGGAGCCCAGGACGGCGGTTGAGGGCAAAGCCGGCGCCAGCCGGAGACTGCCACTTAGGGGCCTTCACACCGGTTATCAGTCATCTTGTTTTTTGTCCTAGTGTCTACTCCTATGAGTGATGTTCTGGAACTGGACTCCGTCAGCGTTGTCCGAGGTAAGAAAACCCTGCTGGACAAGGTTGACTGGCAGGTCAATGAAGGCGAACGATGGGTCATCCTGGGCCCCAACGGCGCCGGCAAAACCACCCTCCTCCAGATCGCGGCGGCCCGGCTCCACCCGAGCAGCGGCACCGCGGGCATCCTCGACGAAGTCCTGGGCCGCGTCGACGTCTTCGAACTCCGCCCGCGCATCGGCCTCTCGTCCGCAGCCCTCGCCACCCAGATCCCCGAACAGGAGAACGTCCTGAACGTGGTGGTCACCGCGGCCTACGGCGTCACCGGCCGCTGGCGCGAAGGCTACGAGCGCGACGACGAACGCCGCGCGTTCCGACTGCTGAACGACTGGGGCATGGGGCCGCTCCTCAACAGGACCTTCGCCACCCTGTCCGAAGGCGAGCGCAAGCGCGTCCAGATCGCCCGGGCCCTCATGACGGACCCCGAACTGCTCCTCCTGGACGAGCCGGGCGCCGGCCTGGACCTGGGCGGCCGCGAAGAGCTGGTCCACAAGCTGGGCGAACTCGCCAGCGACGAGGCCGCGCCGGCCATGGTCCTGGTCACGCACCACCTCGAGGAAGTCCCTCCGGGTTTCACGCACGCCATGCTGCTGCGTGACGGCGGCGTGGTGGCCGCCGGTCCCATCACCAAGGTGCTGACCGAAGAGCACCTGAGCACCACCTTCGGCCTGCCGCTGTCGGTGACCGAAAACGCCGGGCGCTACACCGCCACAGCCCGCCGCTAGAGCCGGCCTGCGCCAACTACCGTGGAACTCTTCAGCAGCATCATTGTGTTCATCGCCGGCCTGTGGGCGGGCACCATCAACGCGGTGGTCGGGTCCGGCACCCTGGTCACCTTCCCGGTGCTCATCGCCCTGGGCGTGGCACCCGTCACCGCCTCCATGAGCAATGCCATGGGCCTGGTCTTCGGAACGGGCGCCGGGGCTTTCGGATACCGCCGCGAGCTGGCCGGCCGGGGACGGCAGGTGCTGCGCCTGCTGCCGGCGTCGGTCCTGGGCGGCGTCACCGGCGCCTGGCTCCTGCTGCACCTGCCGGAGAAGGTGTTCCACTACGTTGCGCCGGTCCTCCTGGTCCTGGCGCTGCTGATGGTGGTGTTCCAGCCGCGGCTCCAGGACTGGGTGCGCAACCGCGAGGCCAACCCGGAGCACGCCGTCCGGGACAAGCGCCACGGGATCCTCCTCATAGTGCTGGTGTACCTTGCCGGCGTGTACGGCGGCTACTTCGTGGCTGCCCAGGGAATCCTGCTGGTCGGAATCCTTGGTGTCTTCCTCACCGGCACCATCCAGAACGCCAACGCCATGAAGAACATCCTGGTGCTCGGCGTCAACATGGTGGCGGCCATCTCCTACCTGCTGTTCGCCTTCGACCGGATCAACTGGTTGGTGGTGCTGCTCATTGCGGTCAGCTCCACCATCGGCGGCCTGCTGGGCTCGAAGGTAGGCCGGAAGCTTTCGCCGCGCGTCCTCCGCGCGGTGATCTTCAGCCTGGGCATCGTGGCGCTGGCCGTCATGACCGCCAACCTGCTGAAATAATCACCCGGTGACCTTCCACTACCTCGACTCTGCCGATGACCCGCGGGTCAGCGACTACACCACCCTGACGGACGTACACCTCCGCAAGCTCCGCGAACCCGCCGAGGGAATGTACATCGCCGAGTCGTCGAGGGTCCTTCGCAGGGCGCTGGCTGCGGGCCACCAGCCGCGCTCGTTCTTCCTGGCGGAGAAGTGGATGGCGGACCTCGGCGACGTCTTCCAGGCATATCCCGACGTCCCGGCCTTCATTGGCTCGGCAGCCCTGCTGGAGGAAATCACGGGTTTCCACCTGCACCGCGGCGCCATGGCGGCCATGCAGCGCCCTGCGCCGGTGCCGCTGCCGGATCTCCTGGCCGGAGCGCGGCGTGTGGCCGTGCTGGAGGACATTGTGGACCACACCAATGTGGGCGCCATCTTCCGTTCTGCCGCGGCGCTGGACATCGACGCCGTCCTGGTCTCACCCCGGTGCGGGGACCCGCTGTACCGGCGCAGCGTCAGGGTCAGCATGGGCACGGTGTTCCAGGTTCCCTGGGCGCGCCTGCAGGACTGGCCGGGCGACCTCCAGGTGCTCAAGGACCACGGCTTCACGGTTGCCGCACTGGAGCTGACGCCGGACGCGGAGGACGTCGACGCCGTCGCCTCGCGCAACGTGGACAGGCTCGCCCTGGTGCTCGGCACCGAAGGCGCCGGCATGAGCCCCCAGACCCTCGCCGCCGTCGACCTCGCCGTCAAAATCCCCATGCGCAACGGTGTGGATTCCCTCAATGTTGCTGCCGCCTCGGCCGTGGCGTTCTGGGAGCTCCGGGCGCGGAAGGGGTAGGCGAAGCCGCAGGTGAACCGGTTCGTCAGCCCCTCCCGCATCCGCTATGATGAATAGCTGGTTGTCCTGCTTTTTCAGCTTCGGCTGATGCAACAGATCCCAGCCATCCCATTCATACCTGGCAGCTGGCAAAATCCAGCTGCGCGAACAAAGGTCCCATTATGAAGTCTGATACACACCCGAAGTACGAAGCTGTTGTCTTCAACGACCTGGCCTCCGGCACCAAGTTCCTGACCCGCTCCACCGTGTCTTCCAACAAGACCATCGAGTGGGAAGACGGCAACACCTACCCGGTCATCGACGTCGAAATCTCTTCCGAGTCCCACCCGTTCTACACGGGCAAGCAGCGCATCATGGACTCTGCAGGCCGCGTCGAGCGCTTCAACGCTCGCTTCAAGGGCTTCGGCGGCAAGAAGTAAATTTCTTCCCCAAGGTCTGATGGAATGCCCGCACCGGCAACGGCGCGGGCATTCCGCTTTAACCGTGCACCCGTTTTCTGGGGCAGGATGGAAAGCATGACCGAGCCGCATATTCCTGCCCATGATGCCGCCAGCAACCAGCGCCTGCACGGCGAGTACAAGGTTCCGGGCGGCAAGCTCGTGGTGGTTGACCTGGCCGTGGTGGACGGTGCCTTGTCCGGCGTCTCCGTCAGCGGGGATTTCTTCCTGGAGCCGGACGAGGCACTGGAGGACATTAACCGCGCACTGACCGGCCTGCCGGACACCACGCCCGCCAAGGACCTCGCAGCCGCCGTCACGGCCGCACTGCCGGCCGGAGCCGTGCTGTTCGGCTTCTCCGCGGACGCCGTTGCCGTCACGGTCCGCCGTGCCCTGGCCAAGGCAACCTCCTGGGGAGACCACGAGTGGAACGTCATTGCGCCCACCGTGCTTCCCACCGAAATCAACGTTGCCCTGGACGAGGTGCTCACCGAGGCCGTCGGCGCGGGGGCTCGCACGCCCACGCTGCGGTTCTGGGACTGGCAGGAGCCGTCCGTGGTCATCGGCAGCTTCCAGTCCGTGCAGAACGAGGTGGACCCCGACGGCGTTGCCAGGCATGGCATCAACGTGGTCCGCCGGATCAGCGGCGGGGGAGCGATGTTCATGGAGGCCGGCAACTGCATCACGTATTCGCTCTACCTGCCGCAGACCCTGGTGGACGGGCTCAGCTTCGCCGACTCCTACCCCTTCCTGGACGCGTGGGTCATGGCCGCACTGGAACGGCTTGGCATCAACGCCTTCTACATCCCGCTTAATGACATTGCCACGGACCAGGGAAAAATCGGCGGCGCCGCACAGAAGCGCCTGGCCAATGGCGGCATGCTCCACCATGTCACCATGAGCTATGACATCGACGCCGACAAAATGGTGGAGGTCCTGCGGATCGGCAAGGAGAAGCTCTCCGACAAGGGCACCCGCAGCGCCAAGAAGCGGGTGGACCCGCTGCGGCGCCAGACTGGCCTGGCACGCACGGCGATCATCGAGGCGATGATGGCGGTCTTCAGCGAGCGTTACGGGGCAACGCCGTCAGAGCTGGCGGGACACGAACTGGCGGCCGCCGAGGAACGGGTGGCCGCCAAGTTCGGCACCAGGGAATGGCTCCACCGGGTCCCGTAACCGGGCAGCGCCCTGGCCTTAGGGTTCGATGCGCGGGGACTGCCCGTGCGCACCGGCCCCGGCCTTCACTGCGCAAGGCGGGTCCATTGGCACCGCCGTTAGCGCTCAGATTACCCGGCGGCCTGCGCGGTGAGTGCCCGCAGCAGGTGGCTGCGCTGCTCGATGATGATCCGGCGCAGGGCGTGCGGTGCGTCGGGGTTGGCGGCCAGCCAGTCGTCCGTCCGGCGGACCACCGGGTGGTCTTCGGGGCGTGTGCCCGCCGCCAGGTCCTGCGCTGCGGGATAGAGTCCGCGGACAATCCGGCTGGCGATTTCGATGGTGCGCTCATCCCAGACAGTGCGCAGGCAGTCGAAGTACGGCTCCACGTACAGCTCCAACAAGGCCGGCGGCGCGGTGGTGAAGCCGGTGATGGTGGCGGTGAGGAGCTGGTTGGAGAGCTCACTCCCCTGGACCGCGGCCTCCCAGGCCGCTGCCTTGACCTCCGGGTCGGGGCGGGATGCCATGGCAGTTGCGTGTCCGGCCCGGCCTGAGGCCGTGGTGTCCCGCGCCAGCGCGGCGTCGAGCCCGGCCGCGCTGGCCTGCCCGTTAGCGGCCAGCGCATGCCAGAGCTGCCAGCGCAGCTCGGCGTCCACCGCCAGGCCCTCCACGGGGAACGTGCCGTCCAGCAGGCCGCGGAGCCGGGGAGCGCTGCTGCATCGTGCCGGCTGAGGGTGGCAAGGGTGCGCGCCCAGGCAAGCTGCGCGTCGGAGCCCGGGACCGCCCGGTCCAGCTCCGCTATGGCTGCCGCCAGGAAGGAAGCACGAACACTGTCACGGGTGTCCGCCGGGGTGTAGCGTTCGACGGCGGTAGTTGCATTGTCCAGGATGTTCAGCAGCACCCCGATGCCCGTCTCAGCCGGACCGAAGGCGGCCACGGCGTCAACATATTGGCTCGCCGGGCTTTCGCCGTCGCGGGCGGAATTCCACAGTGCAGTCCAGCAGAGGGCGCGGGCCATGGGGTCCTTGATCCGGTCCAGGGATGCACGGACCGTGGCTTCGGACACCGGATCAAGCCGCACCTTGGCGTACGTCAGGTCCTCGTCATTGACCAGCAGGAGTGCCGGCCGCGGCTGCCCGGCGAGCTGGGGGAGCCCGGTCCGCGCGCGGGCCACGTCCGTTTCGATGCTTCCGGTCCGCACCAGTGCACCGTCGGGGTCAAAATCGTAGGAGCCCACCCGGAGGCGGTGGGGGCGCAGCTCCTCACGTCCCGTCACCGGGTCCACTGCTTCCTGGACGATGGCCACCCGGCCCGGCACGCCGTCGTCGTCCTTCCCGCCGGCGGATCCGAGGTCCAGGGACAAGCGGGAAATTCCGGAGGTCTGCAGCCACTGCCGGGCCCATTCGGACAGGTCCCGCCCCGAGGCGGCAGCCAGGGCCGCGAGGAGGTCGGCCAGGGATGTGTTGCCGTAGGCGTGCTTCCGGAAGTACTCCCGCGACCCGGCGATGAAGGCGTCGAAGCCGACGTAGGCCACCAGCTGCTTGAGGACCGAGGCGCCCTTGGCGTAGGTGATCCCGTCGAAGTTCTGTTTGGCAGCCTCAAGGTCCGGGATGTCCGCCACGATGGGATGGGTGGTGGGGAGCTGGTCCTGCACGTAGGCCCATGCCTTGCGTTTGTTGGCGAAGTTGACCCAGGCCGTGTCCCAGTCCGTGGCCCGGTCAACACCGAGCGTTCCCATGTAGTCGGCAAAGGATTCCTTCAGCCACAGGTCATCCCACCACTGCATGGTCACCAGGTCGCCGAACCACATGTGCGCCATTTCGTGCATGAGCGTGTTAGCCCGCGCCTGGTACTGGGCGTCCGTGGCCCGCGACGTGAACACGTAGCTCTCCGTGAAGGTGACGAGCCCCGGGTTCTCCATGGCGCCGAGGTTGTATTCGGGGACGAACGCCTGGTCGTACTTGCCCCAGGGGTAGGGAAAGTCGAAGAGGCGGTTGAAGAAGTCGAGGCCCTTCTTGGTCAGGCTGAAGAGCTGCGCGGTGTCGAAGGAGTCCGCCATGGACGCGCGGCAGTAGAGGGCGAGCGGGACGTCCAGGCTGGTGCCGTCGTCGAGCGTGGCCTGCCAGCGGTCCTCGGCCTTGAAATACGGACCGGCCAGGACCGTGGTGATGTACGTGGACATGGGCAGGGTGGTGGCGAAGTCCCAGCACGCGCTGGCCGGATCGCTGGTCAGCAGGGTGCGGTTGGCCTCGGCGCCGTTGGAGGCAACGTGCCACCCGGCAGGGGCCATCACATGGAAGGTGAAGGTTGCCTTCAGGTCGGGCTGTTCGAAGTTCGCGAAGACCCGGCGGGCATCGGCGGGCTCGTACTGCGTGTACAGGTAGCACTGGCCGTCCGCGGGGTCCACGAACCGGTGCATGCCTTCGCCGGAGCGGCTGTACAGCGCTGTTCCGGTGACCGTGACCTGGTTTTCGGCCCGCAGGTTGTCCAGCCGGATCCGTGCGCCGTCCACCACGTCGTCCACCCGCAACCCCTTGCCGTTGAGGAACACGCTGTGCACGTCGCTGCCGATGAAATCCAGGAACGTGGTGGCACCGGGATTTGCGGTGAAGGTGATGACGCTGCGGCTGGTGTACCCGGGGACCGCCGGATCCGCTGCCTGCCGCACATCCAGGGAGATGTCGTAACTGGTGGTGCTGACAAGAGCTGAACGTTCAGCGGCTTCACGGCGCTGCAGATTCTCATGTGACACCCGGCTATCTAATCACGGTGCTGATTCATTGGCTCAGCCGGCGATCAGGAAGGCGGCACCCAGGCCCAACACGGCGATCAGGAGCCAGGACGCGAGGGCCGCCAGGAGTGCCTGCCCGCCCGTGTGGAGCAGGGTGCGGATCCGCACCGCAGAGCCAAGGCCAAACAGGGCCGCACCCAACAGGATGTCCTGCAGCGTGGCCCCGAGGTCCAGCCAGCCGCCGGACAGCCAGCCCGTGGAGCGCAGGCCCACCATGGCAACAAAGCCCACCACGAACAGCGGCACCAGCGGAGGCATTTCCGCTGTCACGCCCTCGGCGCCCAAGGCCCGCACGCCGTTGCGGTGATGCGCACCCGCCAGGGCGGCGACGGGCGCCAGCAGCAGCACGCGGGTGAGCTTAACGACGACGGCGACCGCCAGGGCAGCGGTACCTGCGGTTTGCGCCGTGGCCACCACCTGGCCCACGTCGTGGACCGACGCGCCGGTCCACGCCCCGAAGACTGCGGCCGTGAGTCCCAGGGGCTGGGCGAGGAGGGGCAGGACGCCGATGGCCAGCGTCCCGCAAAGGGTGACCAGGGCCACGGGCAGGACGGTTTCCACATGCCGGATGCGCCGGACCGCGGCTATGGCGCCAATGGCGGAGGCACCGCAGATGGAGAATCCGGTGGCCACCAGCAGTGACGTCACGGGCGGGAGGCGGAACAGGCGCGAGATCGCGTACGTCCCGCCGAAACTGGCGGCCACGACGCCCACGATCAGGACCAGTGCCAGCCACCCCAGGCCCAGGACGTCCATGACACTGACCTTCAGGCCAAGGAGTACGATTCCACCGCGCATCAGGTGCTTGCCGGCGAAGTCCAGTCCCGGGCGGGCCCGGCCCGCCGTCCAGCCGCCGGCACAGGGCAGGTTGGCGGCGAGCACGCCGAGAACCACGGCCAGGGTCATGGCAGGAAGGGCCGGCAGCAGCCCATGCACCAGGAACGCCGCCGCGACGGCGGCAGCGGCGGTCAGCAGACCCGGAACCAGCCGGGCAATCCCGGGTCCGGAACCGCCGTGGCCCGGCGCTGGAAGGCTTCTGCTGACTGGCACTCACCTACTGTGCCCGACAGTGCCCGTAAAGTACGAACCGGGCCATTGGCGCCAACACGCCAGAATGGATGGCAGTAATGAATTCGAAACAAAAAGATGGTTGGCTATTGGACATGTCAGACCTATTCCAGGATTACTCCGAGGCCGCAGGCCGCACCGGAGCCTACGACGAGATGTTCGCCCCGGGGCAGCAGGCCAGGGACTCGTACGGGCAGGTGGCGGACGCGCTCCGGAAGCTCTCCCTGGCGGACGTCAGCGCGCGCGCCGACTCCATGGCCCGCACCTTCCTGGACCGCGGGGTGACGTTCGACTACGCGGGCGAGGAGCGGCCCTTTCCGCTGGACATCGTTCCCCGGGTCATCCCGGCGGCCGAATGGGACGTACTGGAAAAGGGCGTTGCCCAGCGCGTCCGCGCCCTGGAAGCTTTCCTGAACGACGTCTACGACAAGATGACCGTGGTGTCCGATGGCGTGATCCCGCGCCAGCTGGTGACCACCAGCGCCCACTTCCACCGGCAGGTCCACGGCTTCGAGCCGGCAGGCGGGGTCCGGGTCCACATCTCCGGCATCGACGTGGTCCGCGATGCCGCGGGCACTTTCCGGGTCCTGGAGGACAATGTCCGCGTCCCTTCCGGCGTCAGCTACGTGCTGGAGAACCGGCGTGCCATGGCCAAGGGCCTGCCCGAGGCCTTCGGCCAGCAGCTCATCCGGCCCGTCGAGGAATACCCGCGCCGCCTGCTCTCCGCCCTGCGCAAGACCGCACCCGCGGGCGTGGACGATCCCACCGTCGTCGTCCTGACGCCCGGGGTGTTCAACAGCGCCTACTTCGAACACACCCTCCTGGCCGGCCTGATGGGCGTTGAGCTGGTGGAGGGCCGCGACCTGATCTGCCGCGGAAACCGCGTCTACATGCGCACCACGGCCGGTGAACAGCGCGTGGATGTCATCTACAAGCGGATCGACGACGACTTCCTTGACCCGCTCCAGTTCCGCTCCGATTCCATGCTCGGCTGCCCCGGACTGGTGAATGCCGCCCGCGCCGGCGGCGTCACCATCGCCAACGCGGTGGGCAATGGCGTGGCCGACGACAAACTGGTTTACAGTTACGTGCCTGACCTGATCCGCTACTACCTCAGCGAGGAACCCATCATCGCCAACGTGGACACCTTCCGCCTGGAGGAAAAGGAGGCCAGGGAGTACACCCTGGACAACCTCGCGGAGCTGGTGGTCAAGCCCGTTGACGGTTCCGGCGGCAAGGGCCTGGTCATCGGTCCGGATGCCTCCAAGGACGAACTGGACGCCCTCCGGCAGCGGATCATCGCGGACCCCCGCGGCTGGATTGCCCAGCCGGTACTGCAGCTCTCCACCGTTCCCACCCTGGGCGGGGACAAATTCGGCCCGAGGCACGTGGACCTGCGGCCCTTTGCCGTGAACGACGGCGACAACGTCTGGGTGCTCCCGGGCGGCCTGACCCGCGTGGCACTGAAGGAAGGGTCCCTGATCGTCAACTCCAGCCAGGGCGGCGGATCCAAGGACACCTGGGTCCTGGCCGATTCACCCCAGATGCCGGTGGAAACCGTGCCCCGGCAGTCCGTCACGGTCCGTGAACGGGTCTCCGTGTGGCCGGTGGAAAGCAACTGGCGCGACCGCCAGTCGGAGCAGCAGCAGTGAGCCG
Organism: Arthrobacter sp. FX8; assembly: GCF_026723805.1. NCBI lineage: Bacteria > Bacillati > Actinomycetota > Actinomycetes > Micrococcales > Micrococcaceae > Arthrobacter > Arthrobacter sp. FX8. The sequence goes on from NZ_CP113505.1 coordinate 1,501,215, forward strand.
CGCCGCCGTCGGGCATATCCCTTTCACTGTTCCGGGCACGCTGGAGGTAGCCGCGAATGCTTAGCCGTATTGCCGAGTCCCTGTTTTGGATCGGCCGCTATGTCGAACGGGCGGACGGAACCGCCCGCATCCTTGACGTTCACCTGGAACGCCTGAACCACCTCCCCATGGAGGAGCGCAAGAGCGTGGCCCAGGAACTGCTGGCGGTCATGGGTGCCCGGCCGCAGAGCGAGGACTTCGGCCTGCCGGAACTGCTCCATGCCCTGGCCTACGACAAGACCAGCGCCACGTCCATCGCCGGCTCCCTGGGTGCTGCCCGTGAGAATGCCCGCCGTGCCCGCGAAACCGTGTCCTCGGGCCTCTGGGAGAGCCTGAACACCACCTATTACGGCTTGAGCCAGCACCGCAAGGACGTGGTGGGCACCTACCGCTTCTGCAACTGGACCCTGGAGCGCACCGCCATGGTCAGCGGCCTTGCCGACACCACAGTGAGCCATGACGAAAGCTGGCTCTTCCTGGTCCTGGGCCGTTCGCTGGAACGCGCGGACATGACGGCCAGGATGCTGTCCACCCGCGACGTGCTCTCCGCCGGCATGTCCTGGGTCAACATGCTGCGCTGCGCCGGTGCCTATGAATCCTTCCTGCGCACCCGCCGGGCGGCATTCGGGGACCAGCACGCCGCCGAATTCCTGCTGCTGGACCGGCTGTTCCCCCGCTCCATCGTCTACGCGCTGCGGGACGCCGACGAGTGCCTGGCCAAGCTGGACCCGTCCGCGCAGCGGGTGGGCTTCATCAACGACGCCCGCCGCATCGTGGGGCAGGCCCGGACCTTCCTTGAGTTCCACCGGACGGATGACCTCATGTCCGAACTGCCCGAGCACATGGAGCGTGTACAGAAGGCAGTGTCCCAGGCCTCGGATGCCATTTCCCGTAAGTACTTCAATCAGGCGGACGAACTTGCCTGGGTGGGAGAAGTGTCATGACCCGGTTGAGCATCGTCCACAGGACGGCCTACAAGTACAACAAACGGGTGACCCTGTCCTACAACGAGGCCCGGATGACGCCGCTGACGGATTCGCAGCAGGTGGTCCTGGAGTCCGTGGTGAAGGTGTCCCCGTCCCAGGCGGCGGTGAGCACGTACCGCGACTACTGGGGGACCAGGGTGACCGCGTTCGACATGCAGATGCCGCACGAGAACCTCGAGGTGGTCTCCAACATCACGGTGGAAGTCCACCGTGCCGAGAAGATCCCGGCTGAAGCGGACATCGTGGGCTGGGACGTCCTTGCCTCCCCGGAGACGCTGGATGCGTTCAGCGACTGGCTGCCGCAGTCCCGGCTAAGCGGGCCGGGCGACGAAGTGCTGGGCATCATCCCGGACGTCGTGGCCGGGAAAAACCCGCACGAGGCCGCCATGGCCGTCTTTGCCTGGATGCGGGGGAGATGACGTACATGTCCGGCTCCACCGCCGTCACCACCAATGCGGAGGAAGCCTGGGGCCAGCGCCAGGGCGTGTGCCAGGACCTGGCGCACCTGGCCATCGGTGCCCTGCGAAGCTGCGGCATTCCGGCCCGCTATGTGTCCGGCTACCTGCACCCGCGGTCCAGCGCCGGCATCGGCGAGACCGTGGCCGGGCAGTCGCACGCGTGGCTGGAATGGTGGGACGGTGACTGGCGCAGCTGGGATCCCACCAACCACAAACCCGCCGGCGACTTCCACGTCACGGTGGCCCGCGGACGGGATTACCGTGACGTGCCACCGCTCAAGGGCATCCTGTCCGGAGGCGGCGGGTCCGCCTTGAAAGTCAGCGTGGAGATCACGCAGCTCGCCTGAGCCACGTCAGGTTCCCCGGCTTCCATCGCCGGGGAACCCGGGCCGCCGGCTCTATTCCGGCGCCGTCCTGGCGGTGCTGCTGATCTGGGTCCACCATGTCATCGGATCAGTGACCTTGAAGCGGCGGCCCGTGACTGAGTCCGGGGTGATGCGCACGAATGCGTCCTTCCGCCCCGACTGCCACGGGAAGAGGTACAGGCGGGAGGTCTCCAGCACCTCCTCGGTGCTCTTGACCAGGGCGGCGGTGCCCTTGATCACCACGCTCCATGCCAGGCCCGTGTCGGCGTCCACACCGTCCGCCTCCACGGCTACTGCGGCATCGTCGCCGGTCGCCGCCGAGAGTTTGGTTCCCTGGCCGGTCCGGAAGACCAGCGTGCCGCCGTCCACCGTGTAGTTCACCGGGAAGATGTCCGGGCGTCCCTCAACCAGTACTGCCAGCCTGCCCACGGACACGGTACGCAACAGGGCCCAGCATTCATGGTGTTCGAGGTTCTGCACTTGGGTAGATGACTCGTTGCTCATGCGGTGAGCATACGCCCTTCACCAAGGGCTGGGCTTGTAATCCTTCAGGAAGACACCGTACTGGTCCTCGCCCTTTTCGCCCATGACGATTGGATCGTAAACGCGGGCCGCGCCGTCTACCAGGTCCAGGGGTGCGTGGAAGCCTTCCTCCATGAGCCGGACCTTGGTGAAGTGGGGACGTTCGTCCGTGATCCAGCCGGTGTCCACCGCGGTCATCAGGATGCCGTCGGTGTCCAGCATCTCCTGGGCGCTGGTGCGGGTCATCATGTTCAGCGCGGCTTTGGCCATGTTGGTGTGCGGATGTCCCGGGCCCTTGTAGGCGCGGGAGAACTGGCCCTCCATGGCTGAGACGTTCACGATGTACTTCCGCCGTGCGGAGGAGCGCTTCATGGCCCCGCGCAGGCGGCTGACCAACAGGAACGGCGCGGTGACGTTGCAGAGCTGCACCTCGAGCATCTCGAGGGGATCCACTTCGTCCACCACCTGGGTCCAGCTGTTGATGGTGGCAAGGTCCGGGACCAGGCCGCCGGCGTCGATGGCGGTCCCCGAAGCGATCCGCTCCAGCGATGCGGATCCGGTGGACAATGCCAGTGATGTGATGGCGTCGCCGGCCAGGACCGGATGTTCGGTGACGCTGCCTGCAAGCGCCAGCGGGTGCTTGTCATGGGCATGGCCGAAGGTCAGCAGTTCGGGGCCGCCGTTGGCCGCTTCAAGCGCCGCGGGCAGCGGCTCGTCCTCGGCGTCCACCAGCGGCTTGTAGGCGTTGCCGGAGCGGCGCACGGTCTGGGCGGCGTTGTTGATGATGATGTCCAGTGGACCGGCCTCGTTGAGGGAGTCGGTCAGTGCCATGACCTGGGCAGGATCGCGCAGGTCGATGCCCACGATCCGGAGCCGGTGCAGCCACTCGCCGCTGTCTTCCATGGCGGTGAAGCGCCGGGCCGCATCCTTGGGGAAGCGGGTGGTGATGGTGGTGTGCGCCCCGTCGCGCAGCAGCCGGAGGGCGATGTACATCCCGATCTTGGCGCGGCCCCCGGTCAGCAGGGCGCGGCGGCCGGTCAGGTCGGTCCGGGCGTCGCGCTTGCTGTGGCTGAAGGCAGCGCATTCGGGGCAGAGCTGGTGGTAGAAGGCGTCCACCTGCGTGTAGTGCTGCTTGCAGATGTAGCAGGGGCGGGACCGGATGAGGTGGCCCGCAATCTTGCCGGTGGCTGAGGGCGCCAGCTTGTTGCCGCGGGTCTCGTCATCGATCCGGTCCGGTGCGGCGGTGGCCGTCTGGGCAATGACGGCCCGGTCGGCGTCGGCGATCGAGTCGCGCTTGGTGACCCTGCGGTGGCGCTTGACGGCCTTGAACATCTTTCCGGTGGCGCGGCGTACCGAGATGTAGTCCGGGTGCTCCTCGTCATAGGCGTGGATGGTGTTCAGGACCTTGAGGCAGGCCTGGATGTCCTCAGGGGTCAGATCGGGGGAGCTCATTGGGAAAATTTTACAGCGTACGCCGCAGGCCGGGACACCATCAGCGGTGTCCCGGCCTGCAGGATGCCTTTGGGGAGGGCCCGGGGTCAGGAAACCCTGGCGCCGGGCGCGGCTTCCGCGGCCGCGGCGGCGTGCGTGTCAGCCACCTTGTCCGCGGCCTCGCGCATGTTCGGGTACTGGTCCGTGGCGGCCTTCACGGCGTTGGGCAGCTGGCTGAGGTGCCGTGCAGCGAGCCGGCGTTCCTCTTCGCCCGGCTCAGGGACTTCCTGGCCCTTGGCAAGGACAGTGATGCCGGAATCGGTGACTTTGAAGCCGCGGGCGCGGTCAAGGTCCGGATCCAGTCCGATGGCGGCACCAGCTGGCACCTTGACGTTCTTGTCCAGGATGGCCCGGTTGATCACTGCCCCTTCGCCCACCTGGACCTTGTCCATCAGTACCGAGTCGATGACCCTGCCGCTGGTGGCCACGTATACGTCGTTGGACAGCACGGAGCCTTCCACCACGCCGCCTGAGATCACCACGCCGCTGGAGACGATCGAGTCCAGCGCCGTGCCCACGGTGTTGTTCTTGCCGCGGACGAACTTGGCCGGCGGGGAAATGCTTTGCCGCGTGTAGATGGGCCATTCGGAGTTGTAGAGATTGAACACCGGCAGCGGGGAGATGAGGTCCATGTGGGCGTCGTAGAAGGAGTCGATGGTGCCAACGTCGCGCCAGTAGGTGCGGTCGCGTTCGGTGGAGCCGGGGATGTCGTTGAGCGTGAAGTCGTAAACGCCGGCCTCGCCGCGGTTGACGAAGTAGGGAATGATGTCCCCGCCCATGTCGTGCTTGGTGTCCAGGCGCTCAGCGTCCACGTGCAGCGCAGCCACCAGGGCATCGGCGTCGAACACGTAGTTGCCCATGGAGGCCAGGAACTGTGAAGGATCGGCAGCCAGGCCGGGCGTGGAGGACGGCTTCTCAACGAAGGCGGCGATCTTCTGGGGATCGTTCTGGTCCACTTCGATGACGCCGAACTGGTCGGCCATGTGCAGCGGCTGCCGCACTGCCGCCACCGTTGCCTTGGCACCGCTGTTCACGTGCTGTGCCACCATCTGGGCGAAGTCCATGCGGTACACGTGGTCGGCGCCCACCACCACAACAATGTCCGGGTTGGCGTCGTGGATGAGGTTCAGGGACTGGTAGATGGCGTTGGCGCTGCCCAGGAACCAGCTCTTGCCTACGCGCTGCTGGGCGGGAACCGAAGCGATGTAGTTGCCCAGCTGGGTGGACATCCGCCACGTCTCGGAGATGTGCCGGTCGAGGCTGTGCGACTTGTACTGCGTCAGCACCACGATCTGGAGGTAGCGGGAATTGACCAGGTTGGACAGCGCGAAGTCGATGAGGCGGTAGCTGCCGGCGAAGGGCACGGCGGGCTTTGCCCGGTCTGCCGTCAGTGGCATCAGCCTGTTTCCCTCGCCACCTGCGAGGACAATGGCCAGGACTTTTTCGTTAACGGCATGATGGTCGCTCCTGTACGCCTTCGTAACTCCCCAAGACAGTCCGGTAGGCCCGGACTCCTTCACACTAGAACAGTTATGCGTGAAGGACTACCTTGGGTCTTGTGCGAATAGACATTGTGACTAAAGAGTTCCCGCCGGAGATCTACGGTGGCGCCGGGGTGCATGTAGCCGAATTGAGCAGGGTGCTTAGCAAGCACGTTGACCTGCAGGTTCGTGCTTTTGGGGCTCCCCGCGACGCCGACTACCATGGCGCGACCGTGACGTCCTACCAGGTCCCGGAGGACCTGGGCGGGGCGAACGCAGCGGTGCAGACCCTGGGCGTGGACCTGCGAATCGTGCCCGACGTCCAAGGCGCGGACCTGGTCCATTCGCACACCTGGTACGCCAACATGGCCGGGCACCTGGCCTCCCTGCTGCACGGTATCCCGCACGTTCTCAGCGCGCACAGCCTTGAGCCGCTGCGGCCCTGGAAGGCTGAGCAGCTCGGCGGCGGCTACGCCCTGTCCTCCTGGGTGGAAAAGACGGCCTATGAAGCGGCTGCGGCGATCATCGCCGTCTCCGAGGGCATGCGCCAGGACATCCTGCGCAGCTACCCCAACGTGGATCCCACAAAGGTCCGCGTGGTCCACAACGGCATCGACGTGGAGCTTTGGCAGCGTGATGAAAACGACGACGCCGTCCGCGCCCTGGGCATCGACCCCGCCAAGCCAAGCGTCGTCTTTGTGGGAAGAAACACACGGCAGAAGGGCGTCCCCTACCTCCTGCGGGCGGCGGCGAAGCTTCCCGCCGATGTTCAGTTGGTCCTGTGCCTCGGCGCCGCGGACACCCCAGAACTGGCAGCCGAAACCGCAGCGCTCATCGAAGAGCTGCAGAAGCAGCGCACAGGCGTTGTCCTGATCGAACGGATGCTGCCGCGCCATGAGCTGATCCAGGTGCTCAGCCATGCCACCGCCTTCGCGTGCCCGTCCATCTATGAGCCGCTGGGCATCGTCAACCTCGAAGCCATGGCCTGCGGGGCAGCCGTGGTGGCCAGCGCCACGGGCGGTATCCCCGAGGTGGTTGAGCACGGCCGGACCGGACTCCTGGTGGACCTGGAGCAGGTGACCGACGGCACCGGCACGCCCCTGGACCCTGAAAAGTTCGTCAAGGAGTTCGCTGAGGCCCTCACCGAGGTGGTATCCGATCCCGCACGGGCCCGCGCAATGGGAGAGGCAGGCCGGGAGCGCGCCGAAAAGCACTTCTCCTGGGAGTCCATCACGGAGACCACCCTTGAGGTCTACCGCTCGGTGCTGCCTGCGGCCCGCTGAGCGTACCGCCACGGACGCCTAAGGACGGCAACAACGACGGCGCCGCTCCCCAGCCCAGCCAGGGGGAGCGGCGCCGTCGTGCTTTCCGGGCCTGCGCGCCGGCGGCTGATCAGGCTTTCCGGGCCGCTGCCGTCCTGGCAATCAGGACTTTCTCGTCCACGGGCGACTGCCCGCTTGCCCTTTCATTCCGGAAGTAGGCCCGGGCCTCGTCCTGCCGGGTTTTCTCGGCGCCCGTTGCGATGGCCGCCCGCACATGATCCCCGCCGTACCCGAAGGCGTCCACCAGGTCCAGGGCATGGGGCCGGATCCTCTCCAGCAGCCGGTTGATGTACCCGCCCACGGTGCGTGCCCGCTGCATGGAGAGCCGGCCGTTCATGAGGTACCAGGCCAGGTTCTTCTCGATCAGGGACAGGCCGAATAGGTCCCGCAGCCAGGTCAGCACCTTCCTGGTTCCGGGGTCGTCCACCTGCTGCAGGGCGTCCGTGAACGCCTCCCACTGCAGCAGTTCGGCGTGCGCCTGGGCGGCATCAATAAGTTCGTTCTGGTGCCGGTTGAACAAGGCGGCGCCCTGGTCCTGCGGCAGCCGTTTGCTGCCCTTCAAAGCAGCCGCGGCCTCGGCCACCATGGTCTGCACCCTGTCGGTAAGGAGGGCGCGCTGGCCTTCCTCGTCCCGCAGCGCGATGGCAGCCTTTTGGACCGAACCGGTGTCGGCCACGAACTGGGCCACCTGGCGCAGTCCGGTGCGGTGGACAGCTGCGCCGGCAGCCTGGTTCACCACGTACCGGGCCAGCACGCCGAAGTCCACGCTGCGGAATTCCTTGGCGTAGTCGGCCAGCAGACGCTTGGCCACCAGTTGGAGCAACACCGTGTTGTCGCCCTCGAAGGTGGCATACACGTCCAGGTCGGCCCGCAGTGATGCGAACCGGTTCTCAATCAGGAAGCCGGCGCCGCCGCAGGCTTCCCGGCATTCCTGCAAGGTGTCCAGGGCGTGCCAGGTGCTCAGCGGCTTCAGCGCTGCGGCCAGGGTTTCCAGGTCCTGTCGGTCCGCGTCGGTATCGTGGGCACCGGAGAAGACATCGTCGAACTTCTGCAGGAGCTGCTCGTGGGCAAAGCCGGCCGCGTAAGTGGTGGCAAGCCGGGTGAAGAGGCGCCGCTGGTGCCGCTGGTAGTCGAGCAGCACCTCTTCCTCCGTGTGCGACGAGGCGTTGAACTGGCGGCGTTCGGTGGCGTACTGGATGGCTGCTTTCAGGGCCACTTTGGAAGCTGCGACGGCGGCACCGTCCAGTGACACCCGGCCCTGCACCAGCGTTCCCAGCATGGTGAAGAAGCGCCGGCCGGGGCTGGCGATGGGCGACGTGTAGGTCCCGTCGGCATCGACGTTGCCGTACCGGTTCAGGAGGTTCGTCCGCGGGATGCGGACGTTGGTGAAGTGCAGCCGGCCGTTGTCGATTCCGTTCAGGCCGCCCTTGATGCCGTCGTCCTCCCCGCCGATCCCGGGCAGGAATTCCCTGGTGGCGGGGTCCCTCAGGTCAACGTAGAAGGCATGCACCCCGTGGTTAACCCCGCGGGTAACCAGCTGGGCGAACACCACGGCGCCCAGGCCATCGATGGCGGCGTTGCCGATGTAGTCCTTCCAGGCGGCGCGGAAGGGGGTGTGGATGATGAATTCCCCGGCGGCGGGGTCATAGGTTGCGGTGGTGGCAATGCTGGCCACGTCCGAACCATGGCCCGTCTCTGTCATGGCGAAGCAGCCGGGGATTTCGAGGTTCATGATTCCCGGCAGCCATTTGGCGTGGTGGTCTGCGGTGCCCAGGTGCATCACCGCGGATCCAAAGAGTCCCCACTGGACGCCGGCTTTGATCTGCAGTGACGGGTCAGCCACCACCAGCTCCTCGAACCCTGCGATGTTTCCGCCGTGGTCGTCGGAACCGCCCAGTGCCGCCGGGAAGGCGCGGTGCACGGCTTCATTGTCCACAAGGTATTTGAGCTGGTCGAACACGCGGGCGCGGTGTTCGGTGTGCGTCAGGCCCTCGGTCTTGTGCAGTTCCGGCCTGGCGGCCAGGTCCCTTGCCTGGAGCCGCACGTCGGCCCACTTGCCCAGGAGCTGCCGGCCCAGTGCCTCGACGTCGACGGCGGGGGCAGGGCTGCTGCCTGCGGGTTTGGCTGCAGGGGTCGCCGCGGGGCGAAGCCCCATGCGGGCGGGGCGGTCCACTACGTCAGTCATGTCACAGTCCTTCTTTGGCGGATAACTTGGTGGTCGGTGGGGCGGGAGTGAGTTCGGGGGCTATGCCCACGCACAGCCAGGCGGTTATCTGGCGCGCCATGGTCTCCTGGCTTGGTTTGGAGGGGAGTCCGGAGTGCTGAGCCATTGTTCGCCGGCGTTCCGCACCAGGCCGATTGCCGCCTTGGGCCAGTAGCCGATGACGGTTTCGCTGTCGTCGCCCAGGTGCGACCGCATGGGGGTGGCGATCATGTCCGCAATTGCGTCAAAGAAGTGGCCCAGCGGGCCGCCTGCCGCCGACGGGTGCGGCGGGTTGGCGGGGTCGCCGGGGGCATAGCTCGTGACGAACGTGTACACGTTGGGACTGGTGTCCGCCATTTGCAGGTATGCCGAGACCATGGCCAGTAAACCTTCCCGGGGGTCACAGCGCTTTGCGCTGCTTCCTGGATGCGGTGCTGCATCTGGCTGAGGACCACTTCGCCCACGGCCTGCTGCAGTCCGGCCTTGTCCCCGAAATACCGGTAAAAGACCGACTTCGAGGTTCCTGCCGCCGTTGCAATGTCCTCCATGGAGGCGTCGCTGCCCAGTGCGTGCACAGCGCGGCGGGCCTGCTTGATGAGTTCGCGGCGCCGTTCCTCCCGGTGGCTCTGCCAGCGCGCCGAACGGCCGTCAGAGCTGGCGGAAGACGGCAGCTCAACCGTCGCTGGAAAGCGCGTGTCCTGAAAGTTCACGATACCCAGCGTATCAGGTACGCTGGGTATCGGTAACCACATGTGACCAGAGGAGCCATCCATGTCCACAGACGGACAGTCCACCCCCACACCCGACGTATCAATCGCGGCCGGGGTCCCGGCAACCAGGAGGGCAGTGATCGTAGGGGCCAACCGGATCCCGTTCGCCCGTGCCGGCGGCGCTTATGCAAAATCCTCCAACCAGGACATGCTTACAGCTGCCCTGGACGGACTGATCGCACGCTTTGGGCTCCAGGACGAACGGATGGGCCAGGTGGCCGCCGGCGCCGTGCTCAAGCACTCCAGGGATTTCAACCTCACCCGGGAGGCCGTGCTGGGCTCGGCACTTTCCGCCGAGACCCCGGTCTACGATCTCCAGCAGGCCTGCGCCACGGGACTTGAAACGGTGGTGGGCCTGGCGAACAAGATCAAGCTCGGGCAGATCGACTCGGCCATTGCCGGTGGCGTGGACTCAGCCTCCGACGCGCCGGTGGTAGTCAGCGAAGGGCTGCGCGAGGTCATCCTGGACCTTCACCGCGCCAAGACACTTCCCCAGCGCCTGCAGATCCTGAGCCGCCTCCGGCCCAAGGACCTGGCACCGCTGGCCCCGGGCACGGCAGAACCCCGCACCGGCCTGAGCATGGGTGAACACCAGGCCCTCACAACGGCACAATGGAAGATCTCCCGCGAAGCCCAGGACGAACTGGCGCTGAACAGCCACCACAATCTGGCTGCCGCCTACGAGTCCGGCTTCTTCGATGACCTCATGACCCCCTACCGCGGACTGACGCGGGACGCCAACCTGCGGGCCGATACATCGCTGGAAAAGCTTGCGTCCCTGAAGCCGGTGTTTGGCCGGAACCTCGGGGCAGATGCAACCATGACGGCAGGAAACTCGACCCCACTGACCGATGGTGCCTCCACAGTGCTGCTGGCGTCCGACGAGTGGGCAGATGCCCGCGACCTGCCGAAGCTGGCAGCAGTGGTGGACGCTGAAGCTGCGGCCGTGGACTTTGTCCACGGCAAGGACGGGCTGCTGATGGCCCCCGTGTTCGCTGTGCCCAGGCTCCTTGCCCGCCAAGGCCTTACGCTGGCGGACTTCGACTACTTCGAAATCCACGAAGCATTCGCCGCCACTGTCCTCAGCACCCTGGCCGCGTGGGAGGACGAGGAATTCGGCCGTACCCGCCTCGGCCTGGACGGTGCTCTTGGCAGCATCGACCGCTCGCGCCTGAACGTCAACGGGTCCTCGCTGGCAGCGGGCCACCCGTTTGCGGCGACCGGCGGCCGCATTGTCGGCACGCTTGCCAAGATGCTCCACGCCAAGTCGGCGTCCACAGGTCGTCCTTCGCGCGGCCTGGTGTCCGTCTGCGCAGCCGGCGGCCAGGGCGTCGTCGCGATCCTGGAATCTCTGTAGGGGACGGCATGGCTGACACATACGCACAACTGGTCAACAGCGGCGTAGGCCGCAACCTCGCAAAGAAACTCGGCCTTCCGCAGCCCGCTGTCCTGCGCCGCTACGAGCCGGGGCAGCCCCTGGTGACCGGGCCTGTCGTTGTTCTGGGCGACACCCCCGGCGCGGACAAACTTGCCGCCGAGCTGCTGTCCTGGGACCTCGATGTCAGGCGGCACGCCGTTCCGGCCGAAAAACTGGGTGCCATCATTCTGGTCCTCGATGAGCTCGGGCACCCGGCGGACCTGGAAAAGCCTGTGTTGGATGCCGCGGGTTCCCTCCGCGACCTGCGGGCCGGGGGCCGGATCATCACCTTGTCCCGCCCGGCGGCGGAAGCTGCCACTCCCGACGCTGCAGCAGCACGCCAGGGGGTGGATGGCTTCCTGCGATCCCTTGCCAAGGAACTGCGTGCCGGAGCAACCGGAAATGGTGTGCTCCTCGCTGATGGCACCACTTCCACCAGCCCCAGCACGCTCGGTGCCATCACGTTCTTCCTCTCCGGCCGTTCAGCGTTCGTGGACGGACAGTTCCTCACGGTTTCAACGGAGGACGGCGCACTGCCCGCCGACCCGGAAAAGCCACTTGCAGGAAAAGTGGCAGTAGTTACCGGCGCAGCCCGCGGCATCGGCGCGCAGATTGCCCGGACGCTGCACCGCGATGGTGCCACGCTGGTCCTGGTGGACATTCCGGCAGCGGGAGACCAGCTGGCGGCCGTAGCCAATGAGGTACGCGCGACGGCATTGCAGCTCGACATCACCGCAGCGGACGCGGGCCGGCGGATCATCGACCACGCCATACAGCGGTACGGACGTCTGGACATCGTGGTGCACAATGCCGGGGTTACGCGGGACAAGCTGCTGGCCAACATGGACCAGGCGCGGTGGAACCAGGTCATCAACATCAATATCGCCGCCCAACTCCGGATCAACGAGGCCCTGCTGGCCTCAGAACACTTCCGGTCTTCGCCGCGTATCGTTTCTGTTGCCTCCACCAGCGGCATCGCCGGGAACCGGGGACAAACCAACTACGCCGCATCCAAGGGGGAGTTGTGGGAATGGTCCGTGCCAGCGCCCCGCTGCTCGCGTCCCGGGGCGGCACCATCAATGCGGTGGCACCCGGATTCATCGAAACCGACATGACCGCGCGCATCCCCTTCGCCGTCCGTGAAGTGGCACGACGGTTGAACTCACTCCAGCAGGGCGGCCTGCCCTCCGACGTCGCCGAGACCATAGCGTTCCTCGCCAGCGACGCCGCAGGCGGAATCAACGGGGAGGTGCTGCGGGTGTGCGGGCAAAACCTGGTGGGGGCATGACGCTCGCACAGCCGGTGATCCTGGCCGAGATGCCGTCCTTGTCCAAGCTCTACGTCAACGCCGCCGCCCAGGCGGCACGGCGCAGGCTCCTGGGCACACATGACTCCGCCGTCCTCCCGGCCGAGAGCCATGAAGTCAGGGGAGTGGTGGTGGGGGTGGAAAACCTCACGGCCTACCAGCACCTGATCGGTGAGACGGCAAGCGATGTCCTGCCTGCCGGTTTCATCCACGCGATCGCATTCCCGCTGGCCATGAGCGTCCTTAACCGCGACGACTTCCCGCTGCCCCTGCTGGGCATGATCCACCTGCACAACAGCGTCGAACAAAGGTCCCCATTGGTCTTCACGGACGTTCTGGACATGACCGCTTGGGTGCAAAACCTCCGTGGGCACCGTTCCGGCACGCAGGTGGACGTGGTAGCGGAAGTGCGCCCTGCCGGCTCGCCGGATGTGCATTGGCGGGGCGTCTCCACTTACCTGGCCAAGGGAGTGTTCCTGCCCGGAATCGACAAACCTACTGCGCTGCCACCGAAGGCCGATTTCACGCCGCCGGACCCGACGGCCCTGTGGCACCTGGGCGTTGACACGGGGCGGGCCTACGCCGCGGTATCCGGGGATTTCAACCCGATCCACCTGAGCGTGCTGTCGGCAAAAGCGCTGGGCATGCGGCGTTCGATAGCACACGGGATGTACTTGGCCTCGCGTGCGCTCGCAGATGTCGGCCCTGCCCGCGGTGACTCCTTCACGTGGGACGTGGAGTTCGAGGCTCCGGTGTTCCTGCCCTCCCGGGTTGCCCTGGAAATCGCCACCGAACAAAGCGGATCAGGGGCATGGAAACACTCGCGCTTTGTCGCCTGGAGTCCCCGCTCCGGGCGCTGCCATTTCAGCGGGACGGTTGCCGCGCTCTAGCCAGCCCGGTTCCCGGCGCCAGGACTAGTCCTGCGGGCGGACTGCCCGCAGGATCCGGTGGAGGCTGAGGAGGACCGATTCGGAGGCAGGGACGGTGCCTTGGGTTGCCTCCCTGCCTGCAGCGGCCGCCATGCAGGCGTCCACCGCCTCTTTCGCGGCGGCGAAGCGGTGTTTCTGGGTCTGTTCGTCAGCTCCGCTGTAGGACGCCAGCAGCTCTCCGGTGGCCGTGATGGCGGCAGCAAGCGGTTCACTGTCCTGCAGGGGGATATCGTAGGGAGCGTCGCTTTCCCAGATGACGTCCGAGAGCACGTCCGTCATGTCCTGGATATGGAAAGTGACCCGCTCCAGTTCCCGCAGGTCGCGGTAGTCCCTGTCCACGTCCCTGGGGTGCAGCTTCCGCCTGGGATTGGCGCGGCGGCTGGCATCGGCTTCCTTGACCAGATGCCGCACCGATCGAGCTGCTTCGGCCAGTTCGTCCGACCGGCGCGCCCAGTCCTCGTGCTCCGGAGGCCACTTTTCGGTAATCGCCGCCCCCATGTCCGTAAGCTGCCGCCCAAGGGCGAGGCGGAGATCATCGAGGCTTGAAGCCGCTGCATCAAAGTGCAGCGGCGGGAAGATCAGAAAATTGACTGCGATCCCCACGCCCACGCCCGCACCCATCTGGACCAGGTAGCCAAAGGAGAAATCGTCCGCGTTGCTTCCGCCCACCAGCAGGACCAGCAGGGCCGCCGTCGGAATCCAGTCACGGCCCGAACCGATACCCGGCAAGCCGCCCAGGAGCACGCCGACTCCCATGAACAGGGCCACCGTCAACGGGGAGGGTTGGGCAAGGCTGACCAGAATGAAAGCAAGGCCGATTCCCATTGCCAGCCCCGCGAGGGCCTGCGCCCCCTGCTTCACTGAGCCCGCGACGTTGTGGTACATGGCCACCAGGGCCCCCAGCGGCGCATAGTACGCATAGTGCGAGGCCGCGCCCGGCATTAGCGGAGCGATGGCGAACGCCAGGCCCGCGGCAAGCGCGGCTTTGGCAGCCAACTGCAGGCGCTGCGCCGCAAAGGCAGCGGAGAGCCCCGCCACCGATTGTTTGAGAAGTTGGGTCCCCCGAGCCCACCGTGCATCCGGTCGTGCTTGAGTGTTGCCCATCCGGACCACAGTAGGGCCGGGCGCCTGTCAGGACAAGCCCGCTGCGGAACGCCGCACTTCGGCGGCCAGGCGATGCGCCCTTCCCGGCGTCCGGCCCTCCTCCTGGCGGCGTGGAATGTAGCCAAAGCCAAGCCCGTAGGCCGGATCCGCAAAACCGAGCGCCGCGTTGGCGCCCTCGTGTCCAAAGGCCCGGTGGCTGCCAAAGTTCCGGGAAGGGTGGGGCTTCATGAAGACGACCGCAAACGCGTTGTCCAGGCCTGAAGAGCGGTCCAGGCCCCACACCTGTTCCCGGGTCATGGCCTCCACCGTCCGGGCCGCCAGGAACGGTTTGTCCCCGTCGACGCCTGTGGTCGCAGCGGCGTACAACCGCGCCAGGCCCTCAGCGGAGCCCACACCGCCGGCGGCGGACATTCCGGCCGCCCGGACGGCGCGGATGTTCGGCAGTTCCATGACGGTGCTGACCGGCTCATTGCTGTTCATGCCTTCGAGGCTGAGTGGATCAACCCAGCCCTGGCCGGGATCTTCTTCATAGAGGACGTCCCTGTACCGTGGCTCCAGCTCCTCCGGGAGCCCCAGGAAGAAATCCACGTCCTGCGGCTGCCGGATCCTGCGGTCGTACATGGCCTGCAGCGACTCGCCCGCGACGCGGCGGCACAACTCCTCCATAAGGATTCCGATGGTCAGGGCGTGGTAGCCGAACTGCCGCCCGGGCTCCCAGGCGGGAGCGGCAGCGGCAAGGCGCGCCGCGGCCGCGGACGTGGTGAATTCATCCAGGCGGAATCCGCCCTCAACGCCCATCAGTCCTGCCTGATGCGACAGCGCTTCCCGGACCAGCAGCCTGTCCTTTCCGTGGCCACCGAATTCCGGCCAGTAATGGACCATTGCCTTATCCAGGTCAAGGACGCCATCCTGGACCATCAGGGCGATGACCATGGCGGCAACGCCCTTGGAGCAGGAATAGGCCCCGGTCACGGTTTCCGAAGCCATGTCGGGGCCGCCCGTCAGGCGCACCACCGGCATCCCGTTGTGGTAGCAGGCGAGTTGTGCGCTGTACCGGGAGTCCTCAGCGAGGAACGACTCAAACAGGGCCAGGACGTTTTCGTACCCTGGCGCCACGGAACCAAGAGATGTCTGCATGCCCTCAGTGTAGGCAGGAAAGCGATTTCCTGCCCGAGGTTTGTTTAGCGCAACGCGCCGTGTCCCGGCGCAACCTCTTCGCCTGGCCGGACCGGCCCGGGCGGCGTGCCGTCTCCAAACGGCCGGCCCTCCAGCGATTCCCTGCCGTGGTCCTGCAGCCACCCGCCCAGGTCCGGACCGGCCGGAACAATGCCCGTGGGATTAATGTCCTCGTGCACGATGTAGTAGTGCTGCTTGATCTGCACGAAGTCGATAGTGTCCCCGAAACCCGGCGTCTGGAACAGGTCCCGTGCATAGCCCCACAGATGCGGCATCTCACTGAGTTTCTGCCGGTTGCACTTGAAGTGGCCGTGGTACACGGGGTCGAACCTGGCAAGCGTGGTGAACAGGCGCACATCCGCCTCGGTGATGGTGTCGCCCACCAAATAGCGCTGCCGGGACAGCCGGTCCTCAAGCCAGTCCAGCGCAGTCCACAGCCGGTCGTACGCCGAGTCGTAGGCTTCCTGGGAACCGGCGAAACCGCAGCGGTAGACGCCGTTGTTGACCTCCGTGAAGACGCGCTTGTTTACCTGGTCGATTTCGTCGCGGAGGTGTCCAGGGTAGAGCTGCGGCGCACCTGCCCGGTGGAACTCCGTCCACTCGGTCGAGAAGTCGAGGGTGATCTGGGGGAAGTTGTTGGTCACGACTTCACCGCTGCGTACATCCACGATGGCAGGCACGGTAATTCCCCGCGGATAGCCGGGGAACCGTTTGAAGTAGGCCTCCTGGAGGCGCTCTATGCCCAGGACGGGGTCCACTCCGCCGGGATCCAGGTCGAACGTCCAGGAGCGAGCGTCGTGGGTAGGGCCGGGCTGGCCCAGGGAAATCGCTTCTTCCAGGCCCAGCAGCCTGCGGACAATGACGGTGCGGTTTGCCCACGGGCAGGCACGGGCGGCGATGAGGCGGTAGCGCCCGGCTTCCACCGGCCACCCCGGCTCGCCCTTGCTGCCGGGGGAGGCATCCCTGGTGATCCGGTCCTCGATGTAATTGGTGTCCCGGGTGAACTGCGTGCCGCCGGTCACATAGGCTCCACGGGTGCTGTGCGTTTCCTGGCTCATGCCACAAGCCTATTCGCCGGCTATCCGTTCCAGGCACCTTCCGCGAGGATCGCCGAGACGGGCTGCCAGGCAACCAGCCACGCTCCGGCAACCAGGAGGGTGAACAAAGCAATCCAGACTCCGGAGGGGACGGAGGTGGCGCGGTACAGAAGGTAGGCGTCGGAGCTGCCAAGGCTTCCACGACGCCGGATGTGGACGTTCGTGAGTTTGAGCAGGTCACGCACAGCAGCCACCAGGAGTGCAAGACCGAAGATGACGGCCACATGCCCCACGACTGGCGCCGGTGCAAGGAAGGTAAGGGCAGCCGCGCCGGCGATGGCGGCGGCAGTGATGATGAAACCGGCAAGGTTGCGGAGGAAGATCAGCGACGCGGCCAGGACCAACAGGCTCACGGCCATGGCAGCCGGGCCCCACCCGCCAAGGCCGCAGCAGACGAAAGCGGCACCGACCATAGCCGGTACCGGATATCCCCAGAAGCAGGACCATGCTGCTGCAAGCCGGCTCCTGCTGTAAGTGGTGGTGGTTCCGGAATGGTCAAGCCTGAGGCGGATTCCCGACAGCCGCTGACCGGACGTCAAGGCCGCGAACGCGTGACCCAGCTCATGGGTGGTGGTAGCGAGGAGCCCGAAGTAGCGCCAGCTGCGGCGGGGTATGGACAGACCGATGGCTGCCGCCACGGACAACAGCATCTCGATCCAGGTGACGTTGGGTACATTTGCCTGCGCGAACGCCGCACTGAAGGTGTTCCACAAGCTCGCGGAGCTGTCCAACATTGCCTCCTGGCTGCCGGTTGGCGTCGTAAATGTCCTACTCCAACGCTACGCACCCCAGCTGGGCGAAGGCTTAAAGTCGAAAGGCACGCCCGTTGCGGCGTGCCTTCGGCGTTGGTGGGACGTGCGAATCGCTGCCCGAAAGGTTCCCGACTAGCCTTCGCACTCAGTGCAGTAGCTGTGGCCGTCTTTTTGACGGGCGATCTGGGACCGGTGGCGGACCAGGAAGCAGGAATAGCAGGTGAACTCATCCTCAGCCTGCGGGATGACCTGGACTACGAGCTCCTCAGCGACGAATTCGCCGCCAGGGACGCCGGCGCCGTCCAGTCCGTCAGCCTCGTCCAACTCCTGCACAACACTGCGGGCGTCGGGAGCATTTGCTGACTGGAGCTGCTCGAGTGAGTTGTCCTGCGATTCCTTGACGTCGGAACGCAGTTCATCGTAATCGGTTGCCACTTTAGGTGCTTCTCTTTTCTTTGATTGGCTGTCGGGTATGAAACGTACAGCATCGGGAGGGTATTCCCCAACAGTGAGCGTGAATCCGCCGCCTATTGGGTAAAGGTCTTAAGGAGCAGCCGCACGTTCCAGGAGCGCATTGCGGCCGCGTGGGCAGTGGGGGGACAGGGTACTGGTCCCCCTGCATGACGGAAGGGGCAGTGTGTGGAACAACTCACCGCAGAGTTCGGCGGTGCAGGACAAATCGGCGTGGGCGTCGGTCCTGTGCTGGAGAAGTTCACTGACGTGTCCAGGATTGTCATCCTGCGCGGCGGAGGATTGGGCGACCTGATTTTCGCCATCCCGGCCATGGCAGCACTGAAGGTGGCTTATCCGGGATCAACCATCACGCTGCTGGGAACACCAATCCACAAGGCGCTGCTGGAGGCGGTGAAAAGCCCCGTGGATGAGGTGGTGGTCCTGCCTTTCGCCGAAGGAGTCAGGCCTGGGCAGGAAGAGGCAGCTGAACTGGACCGTTTCTTTGCCGACATGCGGGGCCGCACCTTCGACCTGGCTGTCCAGCTTCATGGCGGCGGCCGCTATTCAAACCCCTTCCTGCTAAGGCTCGGCGCCCGTCATACCGTCGGGACCCGGACTGCCGATGCAGCCAGCCTCGAGCGCACCGTCCCCTACCTTTACTACCAGCACGAACCACTCAGGGCTTTGGAAGTGGCCGGGTTCGCTGGTGCCTTCCCGGTCGATCTCGAAGCCCGGCTGGCGCCCGCCGGCGGGGAGCCGCACACGAAGCCCTCGACGGCGCCGCCGGCCAGCCGCTGGTGGTGATCCATCCCGGCGCCACCGACCCCCGCCGTCGTTGGCCTGCTGACAAGTTCGCCGAACTTGCCGCTGCCTGCGCAGCGGACGGCTCGCGGGTGGTCATTATCGGTGACAGCAGCGAGCAGGACCTCGCGGAGGCGATCGCGGCCCGGGCCGGATCGGCGGCCGTCGATTCCGCAGCCGGCGCACTGGACATGGCAGGGCTTGTGGCCCTGCTGGCGGAAGCCGGCGTTGTGGTGGCAAACGACAGCGGTCCACGGCACCTTGCCCAGGCCCTGGGCGTTCCCACGGTCGGCATCTTTTGGGCCGGGAACGTGATCAACGCCGGAGCGCTGGGCAGGAGCCTGCACCGCGTGCATGCCTCCTGGGTGACGGCATGCCCCACGTGCGGGATAGACGTGACCCAGGTTGGCTGGACGGCACCCCGCTGCGCCCATGACGATTCTGCGGTAGCGGGCATCGGGGTGCCGGAGGTGTACGAGGATGTCCGCAGCCTCACCGCCACGGCCTACGCAAAGCAGGACGCATGAGCGGCACCGGGACGGCGGGCGTTGCCACCGATCCGCTTCCCGCTGACGGCAAACCGGAATTACTGGTCCTGCGCGCCCTGAAGCTTGGCGACCTGCTGGTGGCCGTACCTGCCCTGAAGGGTATCCGGCGGGCGTTTCCCGAACACCGGCTGCGCTATGCGGCGCAGGGATGGCTGGCAGAAGCTTTGGGGCTGGTGGGCGGTTATGAGCTGTTCCCTACGCATGGGTTGGACGAGCCGCTGGCGATGGAACCCGGCGTAGTGGACGTTGCCGTCAACCTGCACGGCAGCGGCCCGGAGAGCCAGGGAAGGATTGAGGCGCTGAAAGCCAGGCATACGGTTGGCCACCGAAGCGCCCACCGGGACGGCCCGCCGTGGCGGCCGGAACTGCACGAACGCGAACGCTGGGTAAAGCTCCTGGAGTGGCATGGCATCGAGGCGGATCCACTGGACGTAAAGCTGAATACGCCGCATGTCCCCAGCCCCGTCCCCGGTGCGACAGTCCTGCATGTCGGGGCCGCCTATGGCAGCAGGCTGTGGCCGGCGGACCGCTTCGCGGCGGTGGCAGCGGCCCTCGCGGAAGCCGGCCACCGGGTGGTTTTCACCGGCGGCGCAGGGGAGAGGGAACGCGCTGACGAAGTGTGCCGCATTGCGGGGCTCCCGGGGACCACCGTCTTGGCCGGCGTCCTGGGCCTCGGAGAGTTAGCGGCCACCATCGCCGCCGCACGCCTGGTGGTTTCCGCCGACACGGGCGCCGCCCACCTGGCATCCGCATACGGCACTCCTTCCGTGGTGCTTTTGGTCCGGCCCCACCCGAAATCTGGGGTCCGCCCCCTGGGCCCCATGTGGTCCTGACCCGCACGGAGCTGCGGCGCGGGGACACGTTCGCGGCGCAGCCGGACCCCGCGCTGCTGGCAATCCAGGTGCCCGACGTCATGGCTGCGGTCAGGGGCTGGGCCTGCTGTAAGCGCTGCGGATTTGCGCCCCATAGTGTGGGTCTGCAGGGGTCGGCTTGGGTCCCGGGGGCCTAAAATTGTGTGCATGAGCACTGAGCTGGAAATTGCCTTGGTGTTGGGGACGGCGTTGTTGTGGGTCATCGTGGCGCTGACCATCCTGTCTGCCATTGACCGGCCCGAAAGGAAGGCGCGCCGGCAGGAACGGCGCGACCTCCGGACGGAGAAGCGGCGGATCGAGTATCGCCCCGTCGCAGCGGGTTCCCATCCCCAAGGACGGGACCGGCACTCGCGTAGGCTGCACCCGCATTGACGACGGCGGGACGTGCCCGGGTGCATCGGCGTGGAGCACCCGGCCGGCATACCGCACCCGGCCTGGCGCCCGCCGTCGTCCGTTGACGGTGTTGCGCTGCTGCCTGCCAGTCAAGTCTTGACGGGCTTCTTCGGAACCCTGACACTTTCCCGATGGGAGTAAGCGAAGAGTTGCGGGCACTGACTGACGTGGTGGACCGGCTTGCGGCAAGGTTTCCCGCACTGCCCCGCGAACGCATCGAGGATGTGGTGCAGCAGGAGCACAGCCTGCTGGATGCAGGCAGGGTCCGCGCGTTCGTACCGGTCCTGGTTGAACATGCTGCCAGGGACCGCCTGGCCAGGTGAGGCCCAGGGGCTTTTCAGGGTGCCGGCGTGACGTCGATAAGCACTTTTCCGATGGTTCCCTGTTCCACGGCATCGTGGGCCGCCGCAGTGTCCTCAAGGGTGAACCGGGTAAGAGGCAGACCATGTTCCTCGCCCACCCGAAGGGCACCTGCCGCGAGTGCCGCGGCAACGCCGGCTACCGCGTTCTCTTTCTGCCCGTCCGTGACCGTGTAGGTGAGGATGAATTGGTAGCGGACGTTCTTGGTCATGCTTTCGCGGATCGGAACCGTGAGCGATTCTCCGGGGTTGGCCGCGTAAATCGAGATGGTCCCGCCAGTCTTGAGAACGTGCAGGTCGGCATCGATGTTCGCCGGCGCGTTGACGTCCACGATGATGTCCACCCCACCGGGCGCTGCCTCCTGAACGGCGCGGACGACGTCGTCCTTCCGATAGTTGATGACCGTCCCGGCGCCTGCGCGGCGGGCGAGTTCGGCTTTCCGTTCTCCGCTGACGGTTGTGATGACGGTGGCACCGGCCCACCGCGCCAGCTGGATGGCAGCATGGCCCACGGCGCCTGCACCGCCGGTGACCAGCACGGTTCGACCCGCCAGGGCGCCGGGCGAGAGCGTGGCCGGACCGTCCTCATTCGATGTCAGGGCACGGTGGGCCGTGAGGGCCGGAATCCCGAGCGAGGCGCCGGTGTCAAAGGATTCGGCGTCGGGAAGTGCCACAACTTTGTGGGCCGGCACCACGACGTACTCCTGCGCCGTACCTTCGTTGCTGCCCCACGCCACGTCCCAGAGCCAGACACGGTCGCCGTGGCTGAAACCCGCCACCTCTGCGCCCACTTGGTCGATAACGCCGGCTCCGTCCTGGTTGGGAACCTTGGTGACGTCCAGTTTCCTGCCACCCGTTCCGGCACGAGACTTCCAGTCCGTGGGGTTCACGCCGGACACCACCAGCCGGACCCGGACCTCACCGGGACCTGGCTCCGTCAATGGCCTGTCCTGGAGCTGCAGCACCGAGGAGGGACCCGTTGCCTGGTACACGATTGCCTTCACGTCTTCTCCCATGTCCGGATGCTCATCCCTACCGCTCCAACCTAACCGCTAGAAGCGGTCCGTGCCGCGGAGACCCCGGGGGCGGCCGTCCGGATCGACGATGAAGCGGTAGACCGGATCCGCCCAGAGGCGATGGAGTGGCCGGACGGGTTGCGTGGCATGGTGGCGCACCTGCCCTGGCGGTCGGGGCGTACTGCGGCCGGCCCGGTGCCACTGGTCCAGGGCATCGGCGGTGCTGTTCCACAGCTCCAGTCCTGCGGTGGTGGCCTGGAGCTGTGGGTCGTCCAGCTCCAGGCCCAGGTGTTCGGCCCAGAGCTGGAGCCTCAGCTCCGTGGCGAGTGGCCGGGTGGGCAGGGTGCCGGAGTCTGCAGGAAGCATGCCGTCGGCGGATGTGTCCATCACGGCGCAGGTGAGCTCACTGTCAGTGGTCCAGGAGCGCCGGTTGAAGTTGTCTGATCCGCAGGTGAACCAGGTGTCGTCGATGATGCAGATCTTGGCGTGGACGTAGATCGGGGTTCCCTGGCTGTTTTCCAGGTCGAATATGCCCACCCTGTCCGGCGCGGCCCGGCGGAGCATGCCGATGGCGCGCAGTTGCCCCAAGCGCTTGGGCGGTCCACTGAGAAAGCCATCGTTGTCGGGGTACCTGGGAACCACGATGATCACGTTCAGCCCGGGGTTGTGTCGCAGGGCGGCTGCGATCCCCGCTGCCACCTCTGTTGACCACAGATACTGGTCCTCGATGTAGATGAGCGAACGGGCCTGGGCGAACGCCTTTGCATAAGCCTTCGCTATGGTCCGTTCTCCGTGTGGGGCGAAGGGGAATGGCGGATGCTTCAGGCCGTAAGTGCGCAGCAGCTGCACGGCGTGCGGACCTGCCGGAGGTGGGGGAGGAGCGGACTCGGGGAGCGGCTTGGGGTGCCTGGGCATCCGGGCCAGGCGCTGCAACAGCATCCGGTACGGGGTCCGCCGGTCCAGCGGGTGGGGATCGTTCCACCGTTCAGCGAATACCGCCAGCACATCTGCAACGACCGGGCCGCGCAGCTCAAGGGCGGCGTCGTGCCATGGGGGCCTCTGCCCGTAACGGGAATCCATCTCCACTGCCTGGGGGTCTCCCGCATGGCCGGCGTCATCACGGCGGCTGTGTGAGAGGTCCAGTCCCCCCACGAACGCCACATCGAGGGAGGGATCGGTACGCCGGCGGATGACCACCAGTTTCTGATGGTGCGAGCCGAAGAGGCGGACGCGCTGATCCAACAGTGCCTCCCCGCCGGAGTCGTTGATCTTCCGGCTGAGAAGTTCGTTGGAGCGGCCACTGATAGGGGCCGACACGCGCTCACCATGGGATCTCCAGACGAGGCCCCGTACCTCCACGCCGGACCGGGCCAGCCCGGCGAGCTTCGCGCCAATGGTCGTACCGTTCGCCTCCAACTGCTCATCGGCATCGCCACGCCAGTCGGTGAACCATACCCGGTCTCCCGCCTGCAGCGCAGACAGCTCCTCATGCAGCCTGGAGAAGTATGTTGCTCCATGAATCAGGGGACGTACCAGGTTTCCTTCAGACCAGGGGCCGGATTCCGTACCAGCCCCTTGGACGTCGGAGGCAGGGTTTCCCCGCTCAGCCTGATTCAGAAACCACTTGCCAACCATGCTGTCCACGTGGCGCTCCTTCCGGGGCCCGGGGGCAGGCCACTGCGTTTCCAAACTAACCTACGCCCGTGCGTCTACCTCCGCCCCGTGCAGACGGCTCCAGACAGATTGAAACCGGCAACGCTCCACTGCCACGTCGGGAATAGGCTTGGGCAAGATCCTCCCTGCTGCAGTCCACTCGGCGGCGGCAAGCACCGGCGCCATGCGCAGGGCGGGATAAGGCCGCTCCAAGAGCCACGCCGTACCTACAGCTCAATCACCAACCAGCTCCATAACCAACGAAGGAATGAGTCAGGTCCATGTCACTGAAGGAAAAACTGAAGGGCGATGTCATCGTCCACATGAAGGCCGGCAACAAGCTGGGCCTGACCACTGTGCGCAACGTCCTGGGCGAAATCGAAACGCGGGAGAAGTCCGGCAAAACGCCGGTCGAGCTCGACGACCTGCAGGTCACGGCGCTGCTGCAAAAGGAAGCGGCCAAGCGCCGGGACACCGCCGCCACGTATTCGGCGGCCGGTCACGATGACCGGGCGCAGGCAGAGATCGCCGAGGCTGAGGTCATTGAGGCCTACCTGCCCAAAGCGCTGACCCGCCAGGAAGCCGAAGCCATAGTGGACGGGGTTATCGCCGGCCTGAAGGCGGACGGAACCGAACTGACGATGCGCTCCATGGGCACAGTGATGAAATCAGTAACCCCCAAAATCGGCGGCCGCTTCGACGGCAAGGCCATCAGCGAGATCGTGAAGGCCCGTTTGGCGTGATGACATTCCCCTGGGCGTTTCCCCGAACGGCCTGCCGTCCCTGGAAAGTCATCGGGCGCCGCGTTGGGTTACAGCGCGCGCCTGACGTCCTGCAGGGGGTATGGGCCGGCGGCGGTTGGGGGGCGGCATCCGGTCTCAGAGATGCCATGGCCGCCGGCCCTGTCCCCATGTATAAGACCCTGCCCCAGCGGTCAGGATCTTGTCCTTAACGGTAAAACCCGTTCCTAAATGACAGCCCACGTTGGCCGCAAGTTTCGCTCAAGACTGGCACGCAGTAGCCGCCGCGGTTATAACTTCCGGAACGCCCCTGCGCGCTCAGTGCTGCAAACGCCTTCGGCCCGAAGCTCCGGCCCGGAATCAGCACAAAGAAAAACACCCCGGTCCGAAGACCAGGGTGTTTACGGTGGTGACTCTACTCACCACTCTTGTGCGCGGAGGGGGACTTGAACCCCCACCCCCTTTCGAGGACTAGCACCTCAAGCTAGCGCGTCTGCCATTCCGCCACCCGCGCAGGTGGTATTCCGGGAAGCGTGTGCGCTTTTCAGCGTTTCGCGCCTCTCCGAAGCAGCGAGAAAAACTCTAACATGACTTTCCGGGAACAACGAATCGAGCCAAGTAGGTAGGCTGAGGGCAGCGATTCAGCTCGTGCCAACCAGTCATTCCCTACCAAGGAGCCACCAATGCCTGACGTCCTGCCCGAGGATGAAGTTGTCCGGATCTGCCAGGAACTCATCCGGATCGACACCTCCAACTACGGCGACGGGTCAGGACCTGGGGAGCGGGCGGCAGCAGAGTATGCGGCAGGCCTTATCGAGGAAGTGGGCCTGGAGGCGGAGATCTTCGAATCCGCCCCTGGCCGCGCCAACGTCGTGACCAGGATGACAGGAGAGGACCCTTCCGCCAGCGCCCTGGTGGTCCACGGCCACCTGGACGTGGTCCCCGCCCTGCGTGACCAGTGGTCTGTAGACCCGTTCGGCGCGGAACTGAAGGATGGCCTGATCTGGGGCCGCGGCGCCGTCGACATGAAGGACATGGACGCCATGATTCTTTCTGTGCTGCGGGGTTTCGCCCGGGAGGGCAGGAAACCCAAACGGGACATCATCTTCGCGTTCTTCGCTGACGAGGAAGCCGGCGGCGTCTATGGCGCACGTTATGCCGTGGACAACCGCCCGGAACTTTTCGAGGGCGCCACGGAGGCCATTTCGGAGGTGGGTGGCTTCTCGGCAACAATCGGCGGCCAGCGGACCTACTTGCTGCAGACGGCGGAGAAGGGCATCTCGTGGCTGCGGCTGGTGGCCCACGGCCGGGCCGGCCACGGCTCGCAGATAAACACGGACAACGCTGTCACGCGCCTGGCCGCCGCCGTAACCCGCATCGGCGAATACAAGTGGCCCATTGAACTCACGCCCACCACCCGCCAGTTCCTTGATGGAGTGACCGAACTCACCGGCGTGGAGTTCGACGCCGACAACCC
Organism: Arthrobacter sp. FX8; assembly: GCF_026723805.1. Classification (NCBI taxonomy): domain Bacteria; kingdom Bacillati; phylum Actinomycetota; class Actinomycetes; order Micrococcales; family Micrococcaceae; genus Arthrobacter; species Arthrobacter sp. FX8. The sequence continues at coordinate 1,526,945 of NZ_CP113505.1, forward strand.
GGAGCTCTTGCTCAACCAGCTTGGCACCGTGGCCCGGTTCGTCGGCGCCACCTTGCAGAACACCACCAACCCCACGCTCCTCAAGGGTGGTTACAAGCACAACGTCATCCCCGAGTCTGCCGAGGCCCTGGTTGACTGCCGTACGCTGCCGGGCCAGGAGCAGCAGGTCCTTGAGATCGTGCGCGAGCTTGCCGGCAGTGGAGTGGACGTCAGCTACGTCCACAACGACGTCTCGCTGGAGGTCCCGTTCGCCGGCAACCTGGTGGACTCGATGATTGATGCCCTCCACAAGGAGGACCCCGGTGCAAAAGTGCTGCCCTACACACTGTCCGGCGGCACGGACAACAAGTCGCTCAGCCGCCTGGGCATCACCGGCTACGGCTTCGCGCCCCTGATGCTCCCCGAGGAGCTGGACTTCACCGGCATGTTCCATGGCGTGGACGAACGTGTGCCGGCGGACTCCCTCAAGTTCGGTGCCCGGGTGCTGAACACCCTGCTCACCAACTACTGAGGGGACCTGCCGTGACTCCAGAGGACCTGCTGCCGGACGGGCTCCTGGAACGCATCCGCGGCCGCGCCGCAGGATACGACCGGGACAACGCCTTCTTCCACGAGGACCTGCAGGAGCTTGCGGCTGCAGGGTACCTGAAGCTTTTCGTTCCAGTACCCGACGGCGGCGCGGGGCTTGGGCTCGAGGCGGCAGCGCAGTGCCAGCGCAGGCTGGCAACGGCGGCCCCTGCCACCGCGCTTGCCGTCAATATGCACCTGGTGTGGACCGGCGTCGCGCACGTCCTCGCAGCCCGCGGCGACCACTCCCTGGCCTTCGTGCTCGAGGAAGCGGCGCAGGGCGAGGTCTTCGCGTTCGGCAATTCGGAGGCCGGCAACGACTCAGTCCTCTTCGACTCACGGACCGCGGCCACACCTTATCCGGACGGAAGCTACTCGTTCACCGGGACCAAGATCTTCACCAGCCTCTCGCCGGCGTGGACCCGGCTGGGGATTTTCGGAAAGGACGCCGCAGCCCGGGACGGTGCCGGGGAACTCGTCCACGGGTTCATCAACCGTGAAGCGGCCGGCTACCGGATCATGGACGACTGGGACACCCTGGGCATGCGCGCAAGCCAGTCCGCCACCACTGTCCTTGATGGTGCGACCGTTCCGCCGGACCGGATCTTCCGCAAGCTGCCCGTGGGTCCCAACGCCGACCCGCTGGTGTTCGCGATTTTCGCGTGCTTCGAAAGCCTCCTGGCCGCCGTCTACACCGGATTGGGCGAACGGGCGCTGCACGTGGGTGTAGAAACTGTAAAGCGCCGCACGTCTTTCAAGAACGGCGGACGCAGCTACGCGCAGGACCCTGACATCCGCTGGAAAGTTGCTGAGGCAGCCATGGCCATGGACAACCTCTACCCACAGCTCAGGGCTGTCACCGCCGACGTCGATGCCCTGGCCGACCACGGGAACCAGTGGTCCCCAAACTGGTGGGTCTGAAAGTGAATGCCACCGAAACGGCGCGGCGCGTTGTGGACCTGGCCATCCGCGTCAGCGGGGATCGAGCTACTTCAGGGGTTCGGAACTGGAACGGCTCTACCGCGACGTGCTTGCCGGCATGTTCCACCCCTCCGACGACGAGTCTGCCCACAACACGGTGGCCAACGCCTGGCTGGGCCCGCTGGAGGACTAAACGGTCCGCTGGACCACACGATTTCTAAACGGTCCGCTGGACCACACGACTCCTAAACGGTCCGCTGGACCGCACGACTCCTAAACGGTCCGCTGGACCTGCATCACCCGGCGCCGCAGCCAAAAGCGCCTGCCGCCGCCCACGTACAGCTTGCTGCGTTCCAGTTCCCACTTGCCGTATTCGGAGTGTTCCACCAGGCGGCGGCGTGCCTCCGGCAGGGAATCATCAGGGCTGACGGTCAGCACGAGGTACTCGTACTGCCGCAAATAATCCCGTTCCCGCTGGACCGAGCTGGTGAGAAATTGTTCCTTCATTTGCTCTCCATTTTCGTCCTTTTCCGGCTAACGTGAAGTCATGAGCATCGATCCGCGTGTCGCGCTTTCGTCCCTGACCACCGCTTTGGAAGAACACCTTATAGCAGCATCGAACCGCCGCGGGGACGGTGACCCCTCCGTTGAGGCAGCTTTTTTCGCAGTGGCCGATGCCTTCGAAGTTTACGAGGACGCGCTGTACGAGGCCTACAACGAGGTCACCCCGTTGCAGGTCTTTGACGACGAGGACGAAGAGGACGAGGAAGCCGACGTGGACGAGGACGAGGACCTGGAAATCGTCGAGGAATAGCCGCGCCGGGGCAGGAACTCAGAAGGCGGCGGAGACATCCTCCAAAGCCCGCGCAATCTGCGGTGGCAGCGGTGCGGGCTGGACGTCCAGGAGTTCCTTCAACTGCACCGGCGTGCGGGCGCCGACAATGGCGGTGGCAACTCCCTGCTGTGACAGCAGCCATGACAGTGAGACGTCCTGGGGAGTCCGGCCCAGGCCGTTGGCCGCCATGCATACCGCATCCACTATGCGCGACGGCTTCTCCTCCAGGTAAGGCTCGACGTAGGCCGATTCGCTGGCCGACGCCCCGCGTGACCCGGCGGGGATGCCGCCGCGATACTTCCCGGTGAGGACGCCGCGGCCCAGCGGAGCCCACGCCATCAGCCCAAGCCCGGCATCCTCGGCGGCAGGGATCAGTTCCGCCTCCGCCGTCCGCTGAAGGAATGAATATTCCGCCTGGGCGGCAACCAGGGGCACACTGCTGGTGGCTGCGGCCTTCGCAGCCTGCCAGCCCCTGAAGTTCGAAATTCCGGCGTACCGCGCCCGGCCGGTGCGTACCGCAAATTCCAGCGCAGCCAGCGTTTCATCGAGGGGAACGTTGCCGTCCCAGGCCTCAGCAAACCAGAGGTCCACATATTCCGTGCCCAACCTGGCCAGGCTCGCATCAAGTCCGGTGAGCATCGCATTGCGTGACGTGTCCACCGCGCGGCGCCCGTCCGGCGTCGTCATCCCTGCCTTGGTGGAGATGGAAATTTCGGTGCGGGACACCACATCACCCAGGAGTGAGCCAAGGATGGCCTCGGAGCCCCCGCCCGCATACGACGCCGATGTGTCCACGTGCCGGCCGCCCGCATCGAGGAAGGTACGCAGCAACTCGGACGCGTCCTGTTCGTCAGTTTCCCCACCCCAGGACCGGGTGCCCAGGGAGAGGGCGGAAACTCGCAATCCACTGTTGCCGACGTAACGCTGCTGCATAGCAGCAAGCTTACGGGCAGATGCACCACCGCCATGCCGTAGGGTCTTAGCGTGAACTGGTTTGAAGCGGCCCTGCTGGGCCTTGTGCAGGGACTGACCGAATTTCTACCTATTTCATCGAGCGCACACCTGCGGATCGTGGGGGAGTTCCTTCCCAACGCGGAGGACCCGGGGGCGGCCTTTACGGCCATCACCCAGCTCGGCACGGAGACCGCCGTGCTGATCTTCTTCTGGCGCGACATCGTCCGGATCGTCAAAGCCTGGGCCGGGTCCCTCACCGGCAAGGTGCCGCGGCAGGATCCCGACGTCCGCATGGGCTGGCTGGTGATCCTGGGCAGCCTGCCCATCATCGTGCTGGGCCTGCTCTTCCAGGACCAGATCGAATCGGTACTGCGCAGCATGTGGATCGTGGCCACCATGCTGATCGTCTTCGGGCTCTTCCTCGCCGTGGCCGACGCCGTGGGGGCCCAGAAACGGGACCTGGCGCACCTGACCTACAAGCACGGCATCCTCTATGGGCTGGCCCAGGCCCTGGCACTGATTCCCGGCGTCTCCCGCTCCGGCGGCACCATTACCGCGGGCCTGCTGATGGGCTACACGCGCGAAGCCGCCGCACGGTACTCCTTCCTGCTCGCCATCCCCGCGGTCTTCGGCAGCGGGTTGTACCAGCTCTACAAGGTGGTGACCAAGGAAGGCATCTCCGGCCCGTTCGGCCTGCCGGAAACTGCCCTTGCCACCGTGATCGCCCTGGTGGTGGGCTATGTCATCATCGGCTGGTTCCTGAAGTTCGTATCCACGCGCAGCTACCGGCTCTTTGTCTGGTACCGGATCTTCCTGGGGCTGGCCCTGTACCTCCTGCTCGGTTTCGGCGTCATCAGCGCCTAGGACTAGGCTTGGCTTGTGAAATCCTGGACTTCCCGCCCCGTTCCTGCCCTGCCCGGAAATATGCCCGCCATCCGGCTGTTCGATACCGCGGCAGGCCGCGAAGTGGCGCTGGAACCGGAAGCACGGCCGTCCATGTACGTCTGCGGCATCACTCCCTACGACGCAACCCACATGGGCCACGCCGCCAGTTATGTGGCCTTTGACCTGCTGAACCGCGCGTGGCGGGACGCCGGCAGCGAGGTCTCCTACGTGCAGAACGTCACGGACGTGGATGATCCCCTGCTGGAACGCGCCACTGCCACCGGAGTCGACTGGCAGGACCTCGCAGCGGAGCAGGTTGAACTTTTCCAGACGGACATGGAGGCGCTGAATGTCCTGGCGCCGGACCATTACGTTGGCGCCGTGGAGTCGATTGGCCTCATCGTCCCCGAGGTGGAGCGGCTGGTCAGCCTGGGGCTGGCCTACCAGGTTCCCGGCAGCAACGGGGAACCCGACGGGGATGTCTATTACGACGTCGAAGCGGCCGGCAAGCAGTCAACGGCACCTGATGCCTGGTCCCTGGGATGCATCTCCCACCTTGGCGAAAGCACCATGCTGGAGCTTTTTGCCGAACGCGGCGGAGACCCGGGCCGCGCCGGGAAGCGGCAGGCCCTTGATCCGCTGCTGTGGCGGGTGGAACGGCCCGGCGAGCCAAGCTGGCCTGGTGGAAGCCTGGGCGCGGGCAGGCCCGGCTGGCACATCGAATGTACAGTGATCGCGCAAAAATACCTGCCCTCGCCCTTCACTGTGCAGGGAGGCGGTTCGGACCTCATCTTCCCGCACCATGAGATGGGTGCCGGCCATGCATACTCGTTGGCCGGGGTACCGCTTGCCCGGCACTACGCACACGCCGGCATGGTGGGGCTCGACGGGGAGAAGATGAGCAAGTCCAAGGGCAACCTGGTGCTGGTCTCCAGGCTTCGCGCCGCCGGTGAAGACCCGGCAGCAATCCGCCTTGCCATCCTGGCCCACCACTACCGTTCCGACTGGTCCTGGACGGATGAAGGCTTCACCGCTGCCAAGGCAGACCTTGCAGCGTGGCGGAAGGCCCTCGACCACGCCCCGGAAGGTTCGGGCCGCGAACTGCTGGCCGACATGCGGGCGGCGCTGGCAGCGGACCTCAACGCGCCCGCCGCAGTCGCCGCAGTCTCGCGCTGGGCACGTTCAGCGAACGACGGCGGTGCTGCCGCCAGCCCCGCCGACAGCAGCCTGGTCAGGGACGCGGTGGACGCCCTTCTTGGCATCCAGCTCTAGGCTTCGGCTCCACGTCAGCAAACAGACAGGGGCCGGGCCGGGATTCCTCCCGGCCCGGCCCCTGTCCCTTTAATGTCAGGGCCGGTCCTGGCCCCGCCGCTTCAGGTACCGCTCAAATTCGCGGGCAATGGACTCGCCGCTGGCCTCAGGAAGGTCGGCGGTGTCCTTGGCTTCCTCCAGCTGCCGGACGTAGGCAGCAATTTCCGGGTCCTCGGTGGCCAGCTCGTCGACGCCGCGCTCCCAGGCGTCCGCCTCCTCCGCCAGCTCGTGGGTGTCCAGCGGCACCTGCAGCAGTTCCTCGATGCGGTGCAGCAGGGCAAGCTGGGCTTTGGGGGAGGGGGCCTGTGCCACGTAGTGCGGCACCGCGGCCCACAACGATACGGTGGGGAGCCCGGCCAGCAGTGCCACCTCGGACAGGACCCCCACGATCCCCACCGGGCCTTCGTACTGCGAGGCTTCCAGGTTCATGCGTTCCCGCAGCTGGGCGTCATCGGACGACGTGCTGACCGGAATCGGGCGGCTGTGCGGAACATCCGCCAGCAGTGCACCCACCAGCACCACGTAGTCCACTTTCAAAGCCTCTGCATGGACCAGCAACTCCGCGGTGTAAGCGCGCCATTTATAGGACGGCTCGGTTCCCTGCACAAAGATGACGTCCACGTTGGAGTTGGGCGCCGAGGCTTTGTAGATCCTGGTGGAAGGCCATTTGATCTTGCGTTCACCGGCAGAGTTCCTGCGGACCGTGGGGCGCGTGAACTGGAAGTCGTAGTACTCGTCCGCATCAATGGATGCGACTTTCTTGCCACCCCACAACTTGTTCAGGTACCGCAGCGAATCGCTGGCCGCTTCTCCGGCGTCGTTCCACCCTTCAAAGGCGGCAAGCATTACGGTTACGCGCTGTCCGTCAGCCACCGGCTGCAGGAACCGTTCCCGCTCGGGTCCGGCACCTTGTTCGGCGGTGTCTCCCTCGAAGCTATTCATTTCTTCACCCTACGTCCAAGGTGCGCACTCGTGCATGGAATGAAGCGCCGCAAATCGCCGATAACCGGCGCAAAGGGCACCCCGCCTGCGTCATATTCGCCAAGGGCGTAGCCCACAGCCTCCGCCCAGCCACGCCCCGTAGACTGGCGTCATGCGATTTCCTGCCACCGGTTCCCCGCTCAAAGCTGTCCTATGGGACATGGACGGAACCATCGTGGACACCGAGCCATACTGGATTGCCGCGGAGCGTGCCCTGGTGGAGGCCCATGGCGGCACCTGGAGCCACGACCAGGCCATGCAACTGGTGGGCCAGTCACTGACGTTCTCCGCCGGCCTGCTCCAGCAGGCAGGCGTCGAGCTGGAAATCCGCGAGATCATCGACGCCCTGACCGCCCAGGTCATCAGCAGCGTCCAGCAGCAGGTGCCATGGCGCCCAGGCGCCCGGGAACTCCTCGAAGAACTGCACCTGGCAGGCGTGCGCTGCGCCCTGGTCACCATGTCCGAGGGGCCGCTGGCCCGCCAAGTGGTGGCCAGCCTTCCCCGCCCCTACTTTGAAGTCCTGGTCACGGGTGACACCGTGACCCAGGGCAAACCGCACCCCGAGGCCTACCTGACCGCCGTCGAACTGCTCCAGGAAAGCGATCCTGATCTCGGAATCCAGCACTGCGTTGCCCTCGAGGATTCCGTACCGGGCGTGGCCGCGGCCGTAGCCTCCGGCGTCGCCACGGTGGCTGTCCCGCACATCGTTCCACTGCCCGACGACGGCAGTTACGCACTCTGGGACTCCCTGGCCGGCCGCGGCCTGGTGGAGCTTGAAGCCCTGCTCCCCGGGGCGCAGGCAACGGTGCCGGCCGCCACCGCCGCTGGTGACTCCCGTGGCTGATCCAGGCACTCAGCGGGACACCGAACCGGGCACCCCGCCGGGCACCACGGGACGACGCCGTGACGGCATCCCGCTGGGACGCATTGCCGGCGTTCCTGTCGTGCTTGCTTACTCCTGGTTTGTGATCGCGGCCTTCACCGTCATCGCGTACGGGCCCGTGTTGGCGCGGAACAACCCCATGCTGGGCATGAGCGCCTATCTCGTGGCCTTCGCCTACGCCGTCCTGCTCCTGCTCTCGGTGCTGGTCCATGAACTCGCGCACGCCCTCACGGCGAAAATCTACGGATGGCCCACCCAGAAGATCGTCCTCAACCTCTGGGGCGGGCACACCCAGTTCGAGAGCTTCACGTCTTCCCCCGGCCGGTCCGTCCTGGTGGCGTTGGCCGGACCGGCGGCCAATTTTGTCCTCGCCGGCGGAGCCTGGCTGGTCCTGGGCACCAACAGCCTGGGAAGTGTCGCCGAGATCCTGACGAACATCTTCATGTGGGCCAACTTCCTCATCGCCGTCTTCAATGTCCTGCCGGGCCTGCCGCTGGACGGTGGGCGCATTGTCGAATCCATCGTGTGGAAGGCCACCGGGAGCCAGGCGAAAGGAACCGTGGCAGCCGGCTGGGGTGGGCGCATCATCGTCCTGGCGATCGCTTACTGGTTCCTCCTTCGCCCCTACCTCGCCGGCGACCAGCCGGACTTCAGCCTCCTGATGATCACCATCCTGGTGGGCGGCTTCCTGTGGATGGGTGCCTCGGCTTCCATCCAGCAGGGCACGCTGCGGGCACGGCTGCCGCTGGTCAGCGCAGCGGGATTGTCGACGCCGGCCGTTGGGGTGCCTGCCTCGGGCACTGTCCGTGACGCCCTCCGCCTGGCGGCAGAAGGAACGAAGTCCATGGTGGTGTGCGGACCGGACGGCCGGCCGCAGGGTGTGGTGGACCCCGGCGCATTGGCCTCGGTGCCCGACGCCGCAGCCGATACGACGCCAGTCACCGCCATTTCGTTTCCCTTGGCTGCGGGAGCCTATGTTCCCGAGTGGTCCAAGGGGCAGGAGCTGATCCAGTTTCTTTCGCAGGTTGAGGGACGGCACTACGCAGTGGTGGACCACAATGGCAAAGTCACCGGGCTGCTCACCCAGGACGTTGTCCTCGCGGCCATCACAGGGAGGCGCCAGCGCACCGATAGGCACCCGCAGGGCCAGAACCGGTAGAGTTACCTGCCGGTCGTGCATTGCCGCCGCCAGGGGCCACAATATCCGTGGGCACTTTGGCCGCGGCACAAAAGGTTTACAGGAGCGAGGAACATCATGAGCAGCGAAACTGCCGTCAACGACGCCACCGGAGCAGCGCAAGCCGGTGCTGCCGCCAGCGGCTCGCAGCCGGTGGGAGCCGCCCGTCGCCGCGGCCCCTTCAGGGAAGGCGAGCGTGTCCAGCTCACCGACGAACGTGGCCGCATGAATACCATCACGCTTGAACGCGGTGGCGCCTTCCATACGCACCGTGGCTTCCTGAACCACGATGAGATCATCGGCAAGGTGGACGGCTCCGTTGTGGTGAACAACGTCGGCCAGCAGTACCAGACCCTGCGCCCGCTGCTGTCCGACTTCGTGCTGTCCATGCCGCGCGGCGCCGCCGTGGTCTATCCCAAGGACGCCGGCCAGATCGTGACCATGGCGGATATCTTCCCCGGGGCCCGCGTGGTGGAGGCCGGCGTCGGCTCCGGTGCCTTGTCCATCTCCCTGCTCCGCGCCGTGGGGGACAACGGCTACCTGCACTCCTTCGAGCGGCGTGAAGAGTTTGCGGACATCGCCCGGGGAAACGTGGAGACCATCTTCGGCGGCCCGCATCCTGCATGGCAAATCTCGCTCGGCGACTTCCAGGAGGAAGTGGTCAAGGCTGAAGAGCCCGGCTCCGTGGACCGCGTGGTCCTGGACATGCTGGCGCCCTGGGAATGCCTCGACGCCGTCGCCACCGTGCTTGCGCCCGGCGGCGTCTGGATCAACTACGTAGCCACGGTCACCCAGCTCTCCCGTACGGCCGAGGCGATCCGCGCCGACGGCCGCTTCACTGAACCTGACGCCTGGGAATCGCTGGTCCGCGGCTGGCACCTTGAGGGTCTCGCGGTCCGGCCGGACCACCGGATGGTGGCCCACACCGGGTTCCTGCTGGTCACCCGCCGGCTCGCCGACGGTGTGACGGGCATCTCGGTCAAGCGGCGGCCGTCCAAGACCGAATTCAACGAAGAGGATGTCAATGCCTGGACTCCCGGTGCTGTAGGGGAGCGGGCGGTGTCAGACAAGAAGCTGCGGCGGGCAGCCCGGGACGCCATCGCCGGAACGAATGTGGTGGACACGCCCGAGGTTACGAACTAGTCCACATTTCGGGAGTCTCCATCCCTACCCGGCATCTTGGGACTAATGTCTTAAGAGAAGCGCAGGAAGGGGCTGATACATCATGGAGACACCAAACCAGGACTCCGGACGTACACCGGCAGAGCAGTCTGCCGCCAACGACCTCTCGGTTGCTGACCGCCAGGTCAACATACTTCGGGACAAGCTCAGGCACATCGACCGCCAGTTGGCAGCGGCAACGCAGAACAACACCAAGCTGGTCAGCATGCTTGAGACGGCCAAGGCGGAGATTCTCCGGCTGAAAAACGCCCTTGACCAGGAAGGACAGCCGCCGTACAGCTTCGGCACCATCCTCCAGATCAACCCAAAGCGGCAGCCTTCCCCGGCAACAGCGGACAGGCCGCCACGGAGGAATCGGTGGACATCTTCAACGCCGGCCGGAAGATGCGGGTGGGCATCAGCCCCCTGGTAAACATCAACCAGCTGGCGGTAGGCCAGGAGGTGCTGCTCAACGAAGCCCTCCTGATCGTTGCAGGGCTCGGCTATGAGCGCGCCGGCGAGCTGGCCACCCTGAAGGAGATGCTGGGACGGGACCGGGCCCTGGTGGTGGGCCGGGCCGATGAAGAACGCGTGGTCCGGCTCTCCGGCGCGCTGCAGGCCGAGAAGCTCAGGGTGGGCGACGCCCTCTCCGTGGATTCGCGGACCGGCTACGCACTCGAGAAGGTGCCGCGCTCCGAGGTGGAGAACCTGGTCCTGGAAGAAGTTCCGGACATCACCTACGAGGACATCGGCGGCCTTGGCCCCCAGATCGAGCAGATCAGGGACGCGGTGGAATTGCCGTTCCTGCACCCCGACCTCTACCGGGAGCACGGCCTGAAGGCGCCCAAGGGCATCCTGCTGTACGGGCCTCCGGGCTGCGGCAAGACCCTCATCGCCAAGGCTGTCGCCAACTCCCTCGCTGCCCGCGCCGCCGAGCGGTCCGGGAACGTGGACCTGAAGAGCTACTTCCTGAACATCAAGGGCCCTGAACTCCTCGACAAGTACGTGGGCGAAACGGAGCGGCACATCCGGCTGATCTTCTCCCGCGCCCGGGAAAAGGCATCGGACGGCAGCCCCGTAGTGGTCTTCTTCGACGAAATGGATTCCTTGTTCCGCACCCGCGGCACCGGAATCTCGTCCGACGTCGAAACCACCATCGTGCCCCAGCTCCTCAGTGAGATCGACGGCGTGGAACGCCTCGACAACGTCATCGTCATCGGCGCATCCAACCGTGAGGACATGATCGACCCCGCCATCCTCCGGCCCGGACGGCTGGACGTCAAAGTCAAGATCCAGCGTCCCGATGCCGAAGCCGCCGCGGACATCTTCAACAAATACATCACGCCGGACCTGCCGTTCCACGAATCGGACCTCGCAGAGCACAACGGCGACGTCCAGGCCACGGTTGACGCCATGGTCCAGCGCACGGTCGAAGCCATGTACTCCACCGATAAGTCCAACGAGTTCCTGGAGGTCACCTATGCCAACGGTGACACCGAGATGCTCTACTTCAAGGATTTCAACTCGGGCGCCGTGGTGCAGAACGTGGTGGACCGGGCCAAGAAGTACGCCATCAAGGACCTGCTGACCACGCACCAGAAGGGCCTCCGGATCGAGCACCTGCTGCGCGCCGTGGTGGACGAGTTCCGCGAACACGAGGACATGCCCAACACCACCAACCCCGACGACTGGGCACGCATCTCCGGCAAGAAGGGCGAACGGATCACCTACATCCGCACCATCGTCCAGGGCAAGGCCGGCCAGGAACCGGGCAAGTCCATCGAGACGATGCCGACCACGGGACAGTATCTATGACGGGTGCGAAGGGACCCGCTGCCGGGGAAGCGCTCCCCGTCGGCGGGGCCATGCGGGTCATGGGGGCGGAAACCGAATACGGCATCCACGCCCCCTCCGCACCCTCGGCCAACGCCACCATGATGAGCGCGCGGGTGGTGCAGGCCTATGCCCAGGTCACCAGGCAGCGGGCGGCCGGCGGGGCCGAGACCCGCTGGGACTATACCGACGAAGAGCCGCTGCACGATGCCCGGGGTTGGACCGTGGACCGGGGAGCTGCACACCCCACCCAGCTGACCGACCAGCCACCGGTGCTTGACGCGGAGGCGGTGGCCCTGGCCTACGGGCGCGAGGAACTCGAACTGGACGGCCAGGACGAGTCGGGGACGCTGCTCATGAACATGGTCCTGGGCAATGGCGCCCGGCTGTACGTTGACCACGCCCATCCGGAGTATTCAAGCCCCGAGGTCACCAACCCACGGGACGCTGTGGCCTGGGACGCTGCCGGCGACCTTGTGGGGCTGGCGGCCGTGCGCCGGCTGGCGGCGGACCCGGCGCTCCCGCCGGTCAACCTTTACAAGAACAACACGGACAACAAGTCCGTGTCCTACGGTTCGCACGAGAACTACCTCATGCCCCGTTCAGTCCCTTTTGGCGACATTGTCCGCGGGCTCACGCCATTCTTCATCAGCCGGCAGGTGGTCTGCGGGGCCGGGCGGCTCGGGATAGGACAGGACAGTTCAACCCCGGGCTTCCAGGTCAGCCAGCGGGCCGACTTCTTCGAAGCCGAGGTCGGCCTGGAAACCACCATCCGCCGGCCCATCATCAACACCCGCGACGAGCCCCATTCCACCGCCGACAAGTACCGGCGCCTGCACGTCATCATCGGTGATGCCAATCTCAGCCAGGTGTCCAACTACCTGAAGTTCGGCACCACGGCCATGGTCCTGAGCCTCATTGAGGCAGGGCTCGCCCCCAAAATCGAAGTCTACGAGCCGGTGGCAGCGCTCAAAACGGTGAGTCACGATACCTCGCTGACAGCAAAGCTGCGCCTGTTGGACGGACGGCGGGTCACGGCGCTGGACCTTCAGTGGATGTACCACGAAGCCGCAGCCAAACTCGCCCAGGACACCGGCGTCGGTGACGCCGTGGACGGTGACGGGCACACACACGAGGTCCTGGAACGGTGGGCTGCCGTTCTCACCCAACTGGACAGTGACAGGGCCGCGGCTGCCAGTTCCGTGGAGTGGCTGGCGAAACTTACCCTGCTTGATGGGTATCGCCAGCGTGATGGACTGGAGTGGAGCGATGCCCGGCTTGGCCTGGTGGATCTCCAGTGGTCCGATATCAGGCCGGAGAAAGGCCTCTACTACCGCCTGTTGTCCAGGAACCGGATGCAGCGCGTGGTGGACGATGCTGCCATCTCCGCCGCCGTGGCCGAGCCCCCCGCCGACACCCGGGCCTTCTTCCGCGGAAAGTGCATCAGCAGCTTCGGCAAGGATGTGGTGGGGGCAAGCTGGGACTCGGTCATCTTCGACGTGCCCGGTTACGGACGGCTTCAGCGGGTGCCTACCAGGGAACCACTGAGGGGAACCAAAGCCCTGACCGGAGCGTTGTTTGAGCGCTACCGGGAAGCGGGACCGTTCCTCGGCGAACTGCTGGGACACAACAGTACTCCGCCTGCGGCGTAAACCGCGCCGGAACGCCCGTCCCGTGGCAGGATGGGCATATCGGAGGATCCGCCGGATCCACCGGAGGAAAAAGGAGGGAATCCAATGGCAGGCCAGGAGCAGCAGCAGCCGCAGTCACGCGACAGCCAGGTCGAAGACGACATCCCCGAGGCACCCCCGGCACCGCCCGAGGCGCAGGCTTCGGCGTCGACCGAAGGCGTGGACGACCTGCTCGACGAAATCGACGGCGTCCTGGAATCCAACGCCGAAGAGTTCGTCCGGGCATTCGTGCAAAAGGGCGGCCAGTAACCCGGACCCGGAAGGTGGCGGAAGCCGCGGACGGCCGGAATCTGTACCGACGTTGAAGTACCACGTTCAAGGAGTGATGAGTGCAGGAATCAACCGCCAACCAGGTAGCCGCCAACGCCACCTCGTCCTTTACGGAGCACCTGCAACGGGACCGGCCCGAGCTACTGCCCTTTAGCCGGTCCCTCCAGGGCGGCGTGTCCGGGGCTGCGCCGTTGCAGGTTCCGCACGCCACCACGATCGTGGCCATGAGTTACGGCGGCGGTGTCCTGATGGCGGGCGACCGGCGCGCCACCATGGGAAACATCATTGCCAGCAGGCACATCGAGAAGGTCTTCCCGGCAGACCACTTCTCTGTCCTTGGCATAGCCGGCACAGCCGGAATAGCGATCGACCTGACGCGGCTCTTCCAGGTTGAACTTGAGCACTACGAAAAGATTGAAGGAACCCAGCTCAGCCTCGAAGGCAAGGCGAACCGGTTGGGGGCCATGATCCGGGGCAACCTTCCCATGGCCCTGCAGGGCCTTGCCGTGGTGCCCCTGTTTGCAGGGTTCGACACCAGCGCCGGTGTCGGACGGCTGTTTTCCTATGACGTCACCGGGGGCAGGTACGAGGAACACGAACACCATACCGTGGGTTCCGGTTCCGTCTTCGCCCGCGGAGCCCTGAAGAAACTCTGGCGGCCCAACCTCACCCCGGCTGAGGCGCTGTCCGTCGCCGTGGAGTCCCTGTACGACGCCGCCGACGACGATTCCGCCACGGGCGGCCCGGATACCGTCCGGCAGTTGTGGCCCGTGGTTTATACAGTGGACAGGACGGGAGCCCGCCGGGTGCCCGAGGCCGAACTCGCGGCTGCTTCGCGCAGCGTGATCGAAGCGCGCACCATCGCCGGACGGGAGGCCTGAGATGACCCAGCAGTTTTATGTCTCGCCCGAACAGCTGATGAAGGACCGCGCGGATTTCGCGCGGAAGGGCATCGCCCGCGGCCGGTCGGTGGTTGTCATCAGCTGCGCCGACGGCATCGCACTCGTCGCCGAGAACCCATCGCCGTCCCTGCACAAGATCGGCGAAATCTACGACAAGATCGCGTTCGCCGCCGTGGGCAAGTACAACGAGTTCGAAAGCCTGCGCCAGGCCGGCGTCCGCTATGCCGACGTCCGCGGGTACTCGTATGACCGCGAGGACGTGACCGCCCGCGGCCTGGCGAGCGTATACGCCCAAAGCCTGGGTGCCGTCTTCACCGCAGAGCAAAAGCCGTTTGAAGTGGAACTGGCAGTAGCCGAAGTGGGCTCCACGCAGGCCGAAGACCACCTGTACCGGCTGACCTTCGACGGTTCCATCGCCGATGAGCACAGCTTTGTGGTCATGGGCGGCCAGGCAGACAAGGTGTCGTCAACCATCGAGGCAGGATGGCAGGCGTCCCTGGGCTTCGCCGACGCTGTCCGGCTGGCTTTGAAGGGTCTCACGCCTGCCCAGGAGGGTGACCAGCCGGCAGCACCGCTGCCGCCCGGCGCCCTCGAGGTGGCAGTTCTGGACAGGCTTTCCGAAAGCTCCCGCGGCTCCCGGCGTGCTTTCCGCAGGCTGAACGACGCGGACATCACAGCACTGCTGGCCTAGGAGGACGACATGGACAAGAGAATCTTCGGCATCGAAACCGAGTTCGGGATCTCTTACTCGAGCCCCGACTCGAGGCCGCTGGCCCCGGAAGAGGTGGCCCGGTACCTCTTCCGAAAGGTGGTCAGCTGGGGGCGCTCGTCCAACGTGTTCCTCACCAACGGTTCGCGGCTGTACCTCGACGTAGGATCCCACCCGGAATACGCCACCGCCGAATGCGACGACCTCGCCCAGCTGATCGCCCATGACCGTGCGGGTGAGCTCATCCTGGATGACCTGGTTGATGAGGCCCAGGCCCGGCTGGCGGCCGAGGGCTTCAACGGCACCGTATACCTTTTCAAGAACAACACCGACTCCGCGGGCAACTCGTACGGCAGCCACGAGAACTACCTCATTCCCCGCCGTGGGGAATTCTCCCGCCTGGCCGAAATCCTGATCCCGTTCCTGGTCACCCGCCAGCTCATCGCCGGCGCCGGAAAGATCCTGAAGACGCCGCATGGCGCCACCTATGCGTTCTCCCAGCGGGCCGACCACATCTGGGAGGGAGTGTCCTCAGCCACCACACGGTCGAGGCCCATCATCAACACCCGTGACGAGCCGCACGCGGACGCGGAGTTTTATCGGCGGCTGCACGTCATTGTGGGCGACTCGAACATGTCAGAGGCGACCGCCCTGATGAAAGTCGGAACCGTTGACCTGGTCCTTCGGATGATCGAAGCGGGCGTGATCATGCGCGACATGCGGATGGAAAACCCCATCCGCAGCATCCGCGAGATCTCCCACGACCTCAGTGGCCGGGCATTGGTCCGCCTGGCCAATGGACGCCAGCTCACCGCCCTTGAAATCCAGCAGGAATACCTCACCAAGGTGACGGCCTTCGTCAATGAACACGGCGCCCACAACCCGCATGTACCGCTGATCCTGGATCTGTGGGAGCGGACGCTGCATGCCATTGAATCCGGTGACACCAAGGGCATTGACACCGAAATCGACTGGGCCATCAAGAAGAAGCTGATGGATAACTACCGCGAACGCCACGGCCTTGGCCTGGACGCGCCCCGCATTGCCCAGCTTGATCTGACGTACCACGACATTTCCCGCAGCCGGGGACTTTACTACCTGCTGCAATCCCGTGGAGCGGTCCGCCGCATCGTGGACGACACTGTCATCAAGGGGGCGGTGGACGCGCCGCCGCAAACCACCAGGGCCAAGCTGCGCGGCGACTTTGTCCGCCGCGCGCAGGAGTTGGGACGCGACTACACGGTGGACTGGGTGCACCTGAAACTGAACGACCGCGCCCACCAGACGATCTTGTGCAAGGATCCGTTCCGCAGCGTCGATGAGCGCGTCGATGCGCTTCTGGACTCTATGGGCTGACGTCCAGCTTCAGGGTCTATTCTGGATAAGGTCCTTTTAACGGGACCTCTTCACGGCATGCTCCGCCGCCATGCGGAGTGTCGTATCCACCCTGCCCCGACGAAAGTTTTCCTACGTGCGCCGACTACTAGCAATCCTCCTTCCCGGCCTGCTGCTCCTGACCGCCTGCGGAGGCACCGCCTCCCAGCCAGAGCCCAGCAGCCAGTCCGCCGGGGAGACTGCAAAGTTCGACTCCCTCAAGCTGACCGACAACGGGGACAAGAAGGCCCCTGGCGTGGACTTTGACAAGCCACTGGCCGTGACCCAGCCAACCATCAAAGTGGCTTCCGAGGGCAAGGGCGACGCCGTAAAGGCCAACCAGGTTGCCAAGATTTCCATCCTCGCCCTGAACGGCACGGACGGCTCCCAGCTCGAGGATACGTTCCCCAACGAGCCGGAAAGCCTGGAGCTGAATGACGAGCTCAAGACCAGCAGCGCAGTCATCTACAACGCTTTCGTGGGCGCCAAGGTTGGATCCAGCCTTGCACTGGCCGTTCCCGGCCAGCAGAGCGCGGCATCGGCCAGCCCCAGCCCTTCCGACGGCGCCAGCCCCAGCCCGAGTCCGGAAGCCGGGCCCACCCAGCTGCTGATCATCAAGGTGCTTTCCGCATCCGATCCCACCCCGGTCCTGGACAAGCCCCAGGGCGAAACCGTGACGCCGCCGGCCGGGCTGCCGACCATTACTGAAAAAGACGGCGTTCCCGAAATCAACGTTGCCGGTGCGGCTGCCCCCACATCCCTCGTGTCCCAGGACCTGATCAAGGGCTCCGGCGCCACCGTCAAGGAGTCCGACACGCTGACCGTGAATTACGTCGGCGTCAACCTGGCAGACGGCACCAAGTTCGATTCCAGCTTCGACCGCGGCCAGCCGGCCACCTTCCCGCTGACCGGGGTCATCAAGGGCTGGACCCAGGGCCTCGCCGGCAAGACCGTTGGGTCCCGCGTCCTGCTGGTCATCCCCAAGGACCTGGCCTACGGCGACGCCGGCCAGGGGCAGGCAAAGGGCGACCTGGTCTTCGTAGTGGACATCCTCGGGGTCAAGTAGCAAGACTTACATGGACGCCGCGTCCCTCGCGGCACCCCATCAGCACTTACGGATAGGAGCAAGCATGTCTTTTGGACAGCGGGAATTTGACCGCCAGAAGCCCGAAATCGATTTTCCGGAGGGCGACGTCCCCACGGAACTCGTCATCACAGACCTGATCGAGGGTGACGGCCGGGAAGCCAAGGCAGGGGACACCGTCTCCACCCACTACGTCGGCGTTGCCTGGTCCACAGGCGAGGAATTCGACGCCTCCTGGGGCCGCGGTGCACCCCTGGACTTCCGCGTCGGCGTCGGCCAGGTCATCCAGGGCTGGGACCAGGGCCTGCTGGGCATGAAGGTCGGTGGCCGCCGCCGCCTGGAGATCCCCTCCGAGCTGGCCTATGGCTCGCGCGGTGCCGGTGGCGCGATTGCTCCCAACGAGGCACTGATCTTCGTCGTGGACCTCGTGGCCGTGCGCTGACCCAGGCGCCAACACAGCCGGGAGCGCGGCAGTACTGGAGGAAGTTCCTCCGGTACTGCCGCGCTTTCTGCTTTCATCGGGGGAGTTTAGTAACGTAACGAGCGTGTCCCTATCCCGCACCGAACGACTCCTCAACCTGCTGATTGCGCTGCTCAACACCCGCTACGGGCTGCACCGCAGCGAACTGCGCGAAAAGGTCTACCACGACACCTCCGGCAATGACGTTGCGTTCGGACGGATGTTCGAGCGGGACAAGAATGACCTGCGGGCAATGGGCTTCGACGTGGAGACACTGACGGACATGGGCTGGAGCGAGGACGACCCCGCCACCACCAGGTACCGGATCGGCAAGGAGTCCAACCGGCTCCCGGACGTCCAGCTGGGGCCCGACGAGTGGACCGTCCTGCTGCTGGCCTCCCAATTATGGGAGCGCGCGGCACTGGGCACCGCCGCCCAAAGCGCGCTCCGCAAACTCCAGGCCGCCGGCAGGATGGCGGACGTGGAACTGCCGGCCGGGGTCCAGCCCCGGATCAAACCCGCCGGCCAGGCCTTTGATGACATCGTGGCCGCCATGCACGCCCGGCATCCGGTCACTTTCACGTATCTCGCCGGCACCACCGGCAAAGAGGAGGAACGCACCGTCGAGCCCTGGGGCCTGGGCAGCCGCTTCGGCCAGTGGTACCTCATGGGCTACGACCGGGCACGCGAGGCACCCCGGCATTTCCGCCTGTCGCGCTTCACCAGTGCCGTGACCACATTGGCGAAGGAGCAGTACACGCCGCCGGTGGACTTCAGTATCCGCGCAGAGCTGGACCTGTTGCCGGAACTGCCGCTGCGCACCGCCGTCGTGGACGTCAAGGAGGGGCACCTGCTGGCCCTCCGCCGTCGTGCTTTTCAAGCCACCCAGGACCAGGCCACAGGCCGGCCAGGTGCGGGCTACGACAGGCTCTTCATCGAGTACCGGGACCCGGAGGTGCTTGCCGAAGAGCTGGCCTCCTACGGACCCGATGCCCTGGCAGTGGAACCGGCTGAACTTGCTGCCGCCGTGAGGCGCAGGCTCCAGGCGGCCGCCGCGTTCAGCGACGCACCTGTCCCCGACTACACGTTCGCCGATGCCCGTGCCCGGACCGCCCGGAAGGGAACGTCTGAGGACCAGCTCAAGCGCATGCTGCAGTTGGTCCCCTTCCTGGTCCACAACCAGGGGCTGCACATCCAGGACGTCGCAAAGCACTTCGGCGTCACCCGTGAAGAGCTCGAGGCAGACCTTCGGATCCTCATCTGCTCCGGGCTGCCGGAGGGTTATCCGGACGACCTGCTCGATATCCAATGGGAAGACGACCACGTCTTCATTACCCAGGACCTTGACCTGAAGAAACCTGTCCGGTTTACCGTGGCGGAGGCATGCGCTTTGCTGACAGGTCTTGAAACGCTCAACGGCCTGCCGGACCTTCCCGGCGGCGGCGCGCTGGAGTCGGTTACCTTGAAGCTCCTGGCGGCCGCAGGCGAGGAAGGGCTGCAAGCTGCCTCCATTGCCGGGCCGGAGGTTGCACCTGCCGACGCCGCAACCCATGCCACGGTCCGCCAGGCCATCGAGACCCGCTCCCAGCTCCACCTGACCTACCTTTCACCCCAGCGTGACGCCGTCACCGAGCGCGACGTTGACCCGCTGCGGCTGTATTCCCTGGACAACACCTGGTACTTCGAAGCCTGGTGCCACCTGGTGGACGGGCTGCGGAACTTCCGCCTGGACCGTGTAGAGGACGTTCACCCCAACGGAGCGCCTGCCGCCCCGCACGGGATACCGGAGGGCGGGGTCCCGGCCAAGCTATTCACCCCGAACGACGACGACACCACCGTCACCGTCCAGCTCACCCGGCAGGGGAGGGGGCTGGCGGAGGACTACTACGCGGAGCGTACCGCGGAGTTGCCCGACGGCGGCCTGGTGGCAGAGATCCGGTTCGGCAACACGGCGTGGCTGCCGATGTTCGTGGCCCAGCATGGCGGTTCAGCCCGGATTCTGGCCCCTGCGGAGCTGGCTTCCGCCGCGCGGGACTGGCTTGCGGCCTCGCTGGCCGGCTACGACCGATAGACTTCTCACCATGCCTTGGTGGTCCTGGATTCTCATATGGGTGGCGCTTGTCGCCGTTGCCCTGCTGTTCTATGTCCTGCTGGGCATCCGTCTCTTCCGACAGTTCATGGCCACGGTGAAGGACCTCGCTGCCGCGGGCGAAAAGCTGGGACACCTGAGCCCCGTCGAGGTGGCGGGTGAACCCGCGGATCCGTCCGGGCCCCTGCCGGGTTCTGCCGTTTTTGCCTCGCCCGCCGTCATGCGACATGATTACGAGGCATCCAAATGGGCCCGGCGCGAGGAACGCCGCCGTCGGCGAGTGCAGCGTAAAAAGGACCGGGGCCAGCCGCAGGCGCTCGGAGATCTCGACTTCACATAGAAGTAGGATGTACTTAGAGGAAAGGATTTCCCGTGGGAAGACTCTTTGACGGCCCCTGGCCGATCGTAATCATCATCGTTGTAGCTTTGCTTCTCTTCGCCGCCCCCAAGCTTCCGGCCATGGCCCGCAGCCTGGGACAGTCCATGCGGATCATCAAGTCCGAGGTGAAGGAAATGAAGAACGACGGCAAGGCCGACACCACCGACGCAAACGGTCCGGTGGAAGGCACCATCGTGAACCACCCCAAGGCGAAGCCCGGTGAGCCGACAGACGGCACTGACGTTCCGCCGTCGACCCGCGCCTGACCTCCCGTGGCACTGTCGCGGGCCCGTAAAGCCAATCCCGAGGGGCGGATGTCACTTTGGGAGCACCTCAAGGAGCTGAAGAACCGGCTGATCAAGTCGGCCATCGGCGTCGTCATTGGCGGCATTGGGGGCTGGATACTTTACGATCCGCTGCTGAAGGCCTTGGCCGAACCGGTTAACCGCATTTCCGATGAGACCGGCGGCCTTGCCGCCATCAACTTCGGGACCATCGCATCACCGTTCGACTTCAAGCTCCAGATGTCGCTCCTCATTGGCGCGGTCATCTCCAGCCCCATCTGGATCTACCAGCTCTGGGCCTTCATCACGCCCGGGCTGACATCGAAGGAACGGCGCTACACGCTGGGCTACATGGCTGCTGCCATCCCGCTCTTCCTGGCCGGAATCTGGGTGGGGTGGCTCGTGGTGCCGCAGGTGGTCCACGCGCTGACCCAGTTCACCCCGGCAGGCTCCTCCAGCGTCATCGATGCCCGGACCTACATCGAGTTCGTCACCCGGATGGTGCTCATGCTGGGCCTGGCCTTCCTGGTGCCCGTAGTGCTGGTGGGCGTCAACATGGCCGGGCTCGTATCCGGCCACACCATCCTCAAGGCCTGGCGCATTACAGTCTTCCTGGTCTTCGTCCTGGCCGCCATTGCCGCGCCGGGCGCGGATGCGATTTCGATGTTCATGCTTGCCGGACCGCTGCTGGCGCTGTTCTTCGCGGCAATCGGCATCTGCATCATGAACGACAAGCGCCGCGACCGCCGCCAGGCCCGGCAGGTCGAGGAAACCGAGGCCACAGCGGACGTCGCAACCCCCAGCAGTGAACTGAAGAAGCTCTAGCCTGCCGTTAGGCTTGGGGTATGTCCTCCACCACCGGACCCTTCTCCGCCGGGCCCATCGATCCTGAAGAAATGTCGCCGGCCGAGAGGTACCGTGCCAGCGCCGAACGCCGGGCCGAGGCCGCCACCTACCTCGGGGCGTTCATTCGGACCCTGGACTTCGAGCTTGACGACTTTCAACGGCAGGCCTGTCTTTCCCTGCAGCAAGGCAAGGGAGTCCTGGTGGCTGCCCCTACCGGTGCCGGGAAGACCATCGTGGGGGAGTTCGCCATCTACCTCGCGCTGCAGCGGGGACTGAAAGCCTTTTACACCACACCCATCAAGGCGCTCAGCAACCAGAAGTTCAGTGAACTCACCGCTAAATATGGTGCGGACAATGTGGGCCTCCTGACCGGCGACACCAGCATCAACGGGGATGCCCAGGTGGTGGTCATGACCACCGAAGTCCTGCGGAACATGCTCTACGCTGATTCGGCCACTCTGGGCGACCTCGGCTACGTGGTCATGGATGAGGTGCACTACCTCGCCGACCGGTTCCGCGGGGCTGTCTGGGAGGAAGTCATCATCCACCTGCCCAGCGAGGTCCAGGTCGCCTCACTGAGTGCAACCGTTTCAAATGCCGAGGAATTCGGGGCCTGGCTGGACACCGTCCGCGGCGACACAGACATCATCGTCTCCGAGCACCGCCCGGTGCCGCTGTGGCAGCACGTCATGGTGGGCCGCCGGATCATGGACCTGTTTGCCGGAGAAACCACCTTCGACGAGATCGCTCCGCCCGTGGAGGAAGACGACCTGCAGCCGGCCTTGTCCGGCACATCCCCCGACGCCGGCAAGGGACGTGGTTTCGACGTCAACCCGGACCTGCTGGCAGTGGCCCAGAGCGAGATGCGGCAGAGCTTCCGCAGCAGGCCCGGCCCCGGCGGAAGGGGCCAGCGCGGCCGGCGCGGAAACGACCGCCCCGCCCGTGGCGGCGAGAACACGGGAGTGCGCCCCGCCAGCCGCCCCCAGGTCATCGCCAGCCTGGACCGGATGGACCTGCTGCCTGCCATCACCTTCATCTTTTCCCGCGCAGGCTGTGAGGCTGCCGTGGCCCAGTGTGTCTCGTCCGGCCTCTGGCTCACCACCGAAACAGAGCAGCGGATCATCGCCCAGCGTGTTGACGAGGCGGGGCAGGACATCCCGGCCGACGACCTTGACGTCCTGGGCTTTTGGACCTGGCGCGACGGATTGCTCCGGGGGTTCGCGGCCCACCATGCCGGAATGCTGCCGACCTTCAAGGAGGTGGTCGAGAAACTCTTTGCCGATGGCCTGGTCAAAGCTGTCTTCGCCACGGAAACCCTTGCGCTGGGCGTCAACATGCCCGCCCGGTCCGTGGTGCTGGAAAAGCTGGACAAGTTCAACGGCGAAGCGCATGTGGACATCACCGCAGGGGAGTACACCCAGCTCACCGGCCGTGCGGGCCGGCGAGGCATCGATGTTGAGGGCCACGCCGTGGTGCTGTGGCAGCCCGGTACAGACCCGACGGCGGTCGCGGGACTGGCATCGCGGCGCACCTACCCGCTGAATTCCAGTTTCCGGCCCACCTACAACATGAGCATCAACCTGCTGGCGCAGTTTGGCCGGGCCAGGGCCCGCGAGATCCTGGAGTCCTCCTTCGCCCAGTTCCAGGCGGACCGCTCCGTGGTGGGCCTGGCCCGCCAGGTGCGCAGCCGCGAGGAATCCCTGGCCGGTTACGCAAAATCGATGACCTGCCACCTGGGTGACTTCACCGAGTATGCGCGGCTGCGCAGGGAACTTTCCGACGCCGAGAACGCCACGTCCCGGACCAAGTCCCGCGTCCGGAAGTCCCTTTGCGACGATTCACTGGCGCGGCTCCTGCCTGGGGACGTGGTCAACGTTCCCGGTGGCCGTGCCCCGGGGCCCGCCGTCGTCCTTAGTTCGGACCACGCCAGCCGCGAGCCGCGCCCGGCCGTGCTGACGCTGGACAACCAGCTGCGCAGGATTGGCGCTGACGACCTCGAGGGTCCCATCGCGCCGGTTACCCGGGTCCGCATCCCCAAGTCCTTCAACGCGAAGGTGCCCAAGTCCCGCAGGGACCTGGCGTCCTCTGTCCGGAACGCGCTTCGAGAGAACCGTCCGCCCGCCCCGGGCCAGAACCGCAACCATGACTTCGGCCGGGCCGCTGCCTTGCCCAACCAGGAAAGGCGCATTGCGGATCTTCGCCGGGCCCTGAAGGCACACCCGTGCCATGGGTGCAGCGAACGCGAAGACCATGCCCGGTGGTCGGAGCGCTGGTGGAAGCTAAGGCGCGAAACGGACGGCCTGGTCCGCCAGATCCAGGGCCGCACCAACACCATTGCCAAAACCTTCGACCGGGTCTGCGACGTCCTGTCCGTCTACGGTTACCTGGAAGACGCGGGAGACGGCCGGCTGAATATCAGCGCGGACGGCCAGCGGCTGCGCAGGATCTACGGCGAGAAGGACCTGTTGATCTCGCAGTCCCTGCGGCTGGGCGCATTCAATGACCTCGACGCCGCCGAAGTTGCCGCGCTGGCCAGCGTACTGGTCTACCAGGCCAAACGCGAGGACCGGGGCCTGAGGCCGCGCATGCCCAGCGTCTCCCTGGAGACCGCCGTCGACACAGTGGTGAAGGAATGGTCCGTCCTTGAGGATGTGGAAGAGGAACACAAGCTCCCCCTGACCGGTGAGCCTGAACTGGGACTTGTCTGGCCGCTGTATAAGTGGGCCCGTGGCCGCCATCTGCAGGATGTCCTCAGCGGCACCGATCTTGCCGCGGGCGACTTTGTCCGCTGGGTGAAGCAGGTGGTGGACCTTCTGGACCAGCTTGCCAAGATCCCCGGACTGGACCCGCGGCTGGCACGGCTCTGCGCCGAAGCGATCAACCTCATCCGCCGCGGCGTCGTGGCATATTCTTCCGTCCTTTAGCCCCGATGACACCCGGCCAGCCCACGCCGGCACCCCCACACCCCAGGAGTCTGCCCCCATGCCGCGCCCCGATGCCACTTCCCACTCTGATGCCGCCTCCCGGCCCGCCCCGGTCCTGTACCGCAATGGGTCCGTTTACACCGCGGCGGATCCATTCGCAACGGCCATGCTGGTGGACGGCGGCACCGTTGCCTGGGTTGGATCTGAGCAGGCCGCATCCTCCATCGCAGACAGTTCCATGGAGATCATCGACCTCCGTGGCGCCCTGGTTGCACCCGGCTTCGTCGATTCGCACATCCATCTGACGGAAACCGGGATCGCCCTGGAATCGCTGCAACTGGGCACGGCCACGTCGGCACGCGCGCTGCTGGACGCCGTCGCCGCGGCTGGAGGGGAAGGGCCGGTGCTCGGCCACGGCTGGGACGAAACCAGGTGGGCGGACTCCGCCCTGCCCAGTGCCGAGGAACTGGAGCGGGCGTCAGGGGGCCGCCCGGTCTACCTTTCCCGGGTTGATGTGCACTCGGCCCTGGTTTCGACGTCCCTTGTACAGTCCGCGGACCTTCGCGGCAAGGACGGGTACGACGGCGGCGCCGGGGTCACGCGGGCAGCCCACGACGCAGCGCGGCTGGCAACCCGGCAGCTGCCCCAGGAAGTGCTGAAGCGGCACCAGGCCCGTGCCCTGGCGGAGGCTGCGGCGAACGGGTACGTCGCGCTGGCCGAAATGGGCGCACCGCACATCGGCGGGCCTGAGGACCTGAGGCTGGCCGCAGGATGGAACGACGCCGACAAGGACGCGGCGCGCTTTCCTGAGGTGCTGCCGTACTGGGGGAGCTGGTTTCGTCCGAGGCGCAGGCCCGGACCCTTGTGGAGCAGCTTGGTTGCGGCGTCCGCGGACTGGCGGGGGATTTGAACATCGACGGGTCGCTGGGTTCCAGGACCGCCGCCCTGCGCGCCGGCTACAGCGATGCCGGGCAGGAACGCGGCAGCCTGTACCTCAGCGTCGAGCAGGCGGCTGCCCACCTTGCCGCCTGCTCCCTTGCCGGGATCCAGGGCGGTTTCCATGTGATTGGCGACGCCGGGCTGGACGCCGCGCTGGAGGCGCTGGACGTGGCGGCCAAGGAAGTCGGGGAGCAGCGGGTGCGGGCGGCGGGCCACCGCTTCGAGCACGTGGAGATGGCTGATGCCGCGGCCGTGGCAAGGCTGGCGCACTACTCGGTGACCGTCAGCGCCCAACCGTCCTTCGACGCAGCGTGGGGCGGAGCCGGGGGCCTCTATGAGCAGAGGCTGGGGGAGCGGAGCCGGTCGATGAACCCTTTCGCTGCCTTCTATTCAGCCGGGGTTCCTGTCTGTTTCGGCAGCGACAGCCCGGTCACGCCCCTCCGGCCCTGGTCCAGCGTGCGTGCCTGTGTGGAACACCACAACGTGGACCAGCGCATTTCCGCGCGCGCAGCGTTCCTGGGGCACACCCGTGCGGGCTGGAGGGCCGCACGGCACGCCAACCCCATGGCCGGGCAACTGGTTCCCGGCGCACCGGCCAGTTTCGCCGTCTGGGAGGTGGAGGAGCTGATGGTCCAGGTGGCTGACGGCAGGGTGCAGTCATGGAGCACCGATCCGCGGGCCAGGACCCCACTGCTGCCCGCACTGGACACAGGCTCCGACCCGGTATGCCTGCAGACCGTGAAAGACGGTGCCGAACTCTACGCCAGCCCGGCCCTGCGTTCCTGACCCATAATCCTCCGCCCTATAATGGGGAGTTGCGCCCGCCGCCGGCCAGCCCGGCATCAGGTGCTCCGACCACTTCCACCAGGAAAGGCCCTTCGTGCGCGTCCTTACGATCATTCCCACCTACAACGAACTGGAATCGCTGCCCAAGACGCTCCAGCGCCTTCGGAAGGCCGTTCCGGCGTCGGACGTGCTGGTGGTTGATGACAACAGCCCTGACGGCACCGGCCAGCTTGCCGACGGCTTCGCCGCCGAGGACTCCCAGGTCCACGTCCTGCACCGCAAGGGCAAGGAAGGCCTGGGCGCCGCCTACATCGCCGGTTTTCGGTGGGGCCTGGACGCCGGATACGACGTCCTGGTGGAAATGGACGCCGACGGCTCACACCAGCCCGAACAGCTTCCCCAGCTGTTGGAAGCCGTGGACAAGGGCGCGGACCTGGCCATGGGCTCGCGCTGGGTTCCCGGCGGCAGCGTGGTCAACTGGCCGCTGTACCGCCAGGCGATCTCCCGGGTGGGCAGCACCTACGCCCGGCTGATGCTGGGGCTGCGGATCAAGGACGTCACCGGCGGCTACCGCGCCTTCCGCAGGACCACCCTGGAAAAGCTCAACCTGGACCAGGTGGATTCCGTGGGCTACGGCTTCCAGGTGGACCTGGCGTGGCGCGTGGCCAAACTGGGCCTGCGCATCGAGGAGCGCCCCATCACCTTCGTTGAGCGCGAACTGGGCGCCTCCAAGATGAGCGGCAACATCGTCGTCGAAGCGATGGTCAACGTCACCCGGTGGGGACTGGCCGCCCGCTGGAACACCTTGACCGGCAGGCTGAAGAACAAGCAGCCTTAGCTTTTCCCTGGGCCGCCCTCCGCGGCCTTCTGAGGACACAGGAAAAGGGGGCGGCCCCGCACCAAAGTGCGGGGCCGCCCCCTTTTTTGCGGCTGGCCTTATGCCGAGCGGCGCTCTCCGCGGCGCTCCCGCAGGATGGTCAGGCGGTCCTCGAGGATCTGTTCAAGTTCAGGAAGCGAGCGGCGTTCCAGCAGCATGTCCCAGTGCGTGCGGACTGCCTTGTCATTGCTGGTGTCCGGCTTTTCGCCGTCAACCAGGAGCGCTTCCTTGCCGGTCTTGGAGACCCACACCGGAGGAATTTCCGCCTCGGAGGAGAACGTGACGAAAACCTGCTCGCCATCTGCGCAACGGTATTCGACCCGCTGGCGCGGAGCCGGCTCAACTCCGGACTCGGTCTCCATGCTCTGCGCACCAAGGCGCATGCCCCGCAGGCTGCGATCGCTCATGATTTCTCCCTCTGGTCGGTTCGCGGATGAAATCTCCGCGTTAGCCGGTGGCGACGTTGCGCCGCCGGACTAGTGTGTGCACTGTGCTGCATCATAAGATTCAACGCATTGCGAAGCTTGGTTGTTCCAGCTGGTCTTCTCCTGCCGGACAAATACCCAATTATACGGGCTTTAACACGTCTGCACCAAAACAGGGAGGGTTTGGCGGCTAGCCACCGAACCCTCCCTGTCTTGGTCAAGAGCCTAGGGCTGCGTGCGCTCGATGGGCGCCTCGTCGAAAAGTCCGCCGGCAGGCTCCGCGCTGGTGCCGCCAAGGGCGTTGCCGATTCCCTTCAGGGCTTCCCCAACTTCACTCGGGATGATCCAGAGCTTGTTGGCCGAGCCCTCAGCCAACTTGGGCAGCGTCTGGAGGTACTGGTAGGCCAGCAGTTTCTGGTCCGGGTTTCCCTTGTGGATGGCGTCGAAGACCTTCTGGATGGCCTGCGACTCGCCGTCCGCGCGAAGGATGGCAGCCTTGGCTTCGCCCTCTGCGGCCAGGATGGACGCCTGGCGCTGGCCCTCGGCGGTGAGGATGGCCGACTGCTTGGTGCCTTCGGCCGTGAGGATTGCTGCGCGCCGGTCGCGTTCGGCACGCATCTGCTTCTCCATGGAATCCTGGATGGAGTGGGGCGGATCGATGGCCTTCAATTCCACCCGTGAAACGCGGATGCCCCAGCGGCCTGTGGCCTCATCCAGGACGCCGCGCAGCTGTCCGTTGATCTGGTCCCGCGACGTGAGGGCTTCCTCCAGGTTGAGGCCACCCACCACGTTGCGCAGGGTGGTGGTGGTGAGCTGTTCCACGGCCTGGATGTAGTTGGCGATTTCATACGTGGCCGCCCGCGGGTCGGTCACCTGGAAATAGACCACCGTGTCGATGGACACCACCAGGTTGTCCTCGGTGATGACGGGCTGGGGTGGAAAGGACACCACTTGTTCACGCAGATCCAGCAGCGGCAGGAGCCGGTCCACAAAAGGAATCAGGATGGTCAGGCCCGGATTGAGCGTCCGCTGGTACTTGCCGAGCCGTTCAACAACGCCGGCGCGGGCCTGCGGAATGATCCGGACGGACCGGACCAAAACTATGATGACAAAGACGATCAGAACCACCAGCACAATGGCCAGTGCGGTTCCGCCTGCGTTTTCCATACAACTCCTTGTTCCCCAATTGTCAGGCTGTATCAGGCCCGGTGGCCGCCGTGGGCGGTACCGAAACCACTGCTGTTGCGCCGTCAATGGCCGCTACGACCACCGTCTGGCCTGCGGGAAGCACTCCCGCAGCGGAGCGCGCACTCCATATATCGCCGCCGATTTTCACCAGGCCGCCGTCGGACGTCACGGCCTCCATCACCACAGCCGGCTCACCGATCAGCCGGTCCACGTTGGTCCGCTGCTCCGAGGGGCCCTTCTTCAGGTGGGACAGTGCCACGGGCCGGACAAAGGCCACCATGAGCAGCGACACGATGCAGAAGATGACTACCTGGAGCCAGGGTTCGGCGCCGGCGAAATCGGCTACCAGTGCGGCGAGCGATCCGCCGCCAAGCATGATGAAAAACAGGTCAAGGGTGATCATCTCGATCACTGCAAACGCCAGGAAAGCCGTGAGCCACAACGCCCACCAGTTTTCCCCAAGCCATTCGAACATTCCTGCTTCCCCCTTCGTCACGGGGGAGCCGCGTCCGCGGACCCGCCAGCAACTGTCTTTTCATCCTAGTCCGCGGACCTGGCCTGTGGGCCGGTTCACAGCTGGTGCCGGGGGATAGTGGCCAAGTCGTTACGGGGAACCGTGGGTCCTGGGCCTGAACACCAGGAGCCTGAACTTTGCGTCGGCTGTCACCGGCTCCGGGGAGTGTTCCAGCCGCGCAGCGATCTGCCCCAGGTCCAGGTGGTGGCCGGCCGGGCCCATGAACGCCAGGTCCGCGGCGGCGGCCCGGCCCAGCGCCAGCGGGATGTCGACGTCGACGCTGCTGGCCGGCTCGAAATGCCCCGCCATCGCCCCGGCCAGGCGCTCATCCTTGCCCTCCTCAATGCCAAGCATCCCGGTGAGGGCGGCGATGTCCCCAAGGTGCCCGCTCCGTGGCGTCACCACCACCAGCACGCCGGTGGGTCGAAGGACCCGGGCAAACTCAGCCGGGTTCCGCGGAGCGAAGACCACGGTGACCGCATCCACCGAGTTTGCTGCTACCGGCAGCGGCTGCCAGATGTCCCAGACCAGGTTCACGGCCTCGGGATTGAGCCGGGCAGCGCGGCGAAGGGCAAATTTGGAAATGTCCAGGCCGACGGCGGACGCGTGCCGCCCGCTGGCCGCCGCCGTGTCGAGGATCTCCCGCAGATAGTGCCCGGTCCCTGTCCCCGAGTCCAGAACCACGGCACCTTCCTGCGGCAGGTTGGGCACGACGGCGGAGGCCACCGCCCGCGCCAGCGGCAGGTAGTGGCCGTTCCCCAGGAAGTTGAAGCGCGACGCCACCATGGCGGCACTGTCCGGTTCGAAGGGCGTGCCCTTGCCCACCAGGAGGTTGAAGTAGCCCTGCCGGGCGGCGTCGAAGCTGTGGCCGTTCGGGCACACCAGGCGGGGCTGGCGCGCGGCCGTTGCCTCCAGGTGTTCCAGCGGATGTGAGCAGACGGGGCACAGGAGGTGGAGATCCGCGGCAGGCATGGGAACCATCTTAGGACGGGACGCCCTGCGCCCCTGCCGTTCGTCACTGCCCCGGGTGACGGCGAAGGTCAGCCGAGCGATATGCCTGCCGGCCCGTCGTCGAAACCCAGCCCTTCCCGCGCCTTGCTGATGCCGGGTTCAGCCCAGTGCGCCGCATACTCGGCGTTGCTGCTCAGGGACCGGAGTTGGGCACGGTCTATGTACAGGATGCCGTTGAGGTGGTCCGTCTCATGCTGGACGATGCGCGCCTGCCACCCGGAAAATGTCCGCCGCTCCGCCGCGCCGTCGGGCGTCTGGTACTCCAGGACCACGGTGTCGGGCCGCGCCACCACCGCCTGGAGCCCGTTGAGGGAAAGGCACCCCTCATAGAACGACGCCAGTCCCGTCCCCGCCGCCGTGTACCGGGGGTTGAGGATGGCCAGGAACTCCAGCGGGCTCCGGTTCCGCAGTGCCGCGGCGTCGGGATCGACGTCGAACTGGTCCTCCAGGACGGCGAGCTGCAGGGGGATGCCCAGCTGAGGGGCAGCGAGGCCCACCCCCGGGGCCTCGTGCATGACCTCGCGCATGACCCCGATAAGGCGGGCCAACTGGCCGGCGGACAGCTGGCCGTCGAAGGCGGCGGCACGCTGGCGCAGGGCGGGGTGGCCGGCCTGGACGATGGGCGGGAGGGACCCGGCGGACAGGATCCGCTCAACAATCTCACGGATGTCGTCGGCGCCGGCGGTTGTT
Organism: Arthrobacter sp. FX8; assembly: GCF_026723805.1. NCBI lineage: Bacteria > Bacillati > Actinomycetota > Actinomycetes > Micrococcales > Micrococcaceae > Arthrobacter > Arthrobacter sp. FX8. The sequence goes on from NZ_CP113505.1 coordinate 1,557,895, forward strand.
GGGGGAACAGTCTGGGTCATGGGGACAGCCTACTGGCGGAGCGGCGCAGGACCCTTGGACTAGGGTCTACTGCATGGCTGATGATTCTTTCCCGCAGGCATCCCCGCTGGAGCACGTCCTGGAATTCATCCGGGTCCTTGAAGCCGGCGGCGGTGCGGAGGACATCCGGCCGTTCCTGTCGGAATCATTCCTGTTGACGGAGGCTCCGCACCTTTTGGCCCCGGAAGGGTCCACCCGCCCGCTGGCGGGAGTGCTTGACGGTGCGGACCAAAGCCGCGAGGTGGTGAAGGACCAGCAGTTCACGGTCCGGCGGACCACCTGTGAGGGAAGCCGGGTGGTGGTGGAAGCCGACTGGTCGGCCACCGTGCTGATGGATCTGCCCTACTGGGACCGTGGCGAGACGATCCGGGCCAGGACATCGTCGGTGTTTGAGGTGCGCAACGGCGTCATCGTCAGCCAGGACAGTTACGACTGCTATTTCCGGTAGCCCTGCAGCCGCTGGTTCCTGCCGGTTCACCTGGTTACTGCATGGTGAAGCGCCGGGCGGCCCACTGGTTCACGGCAGGCACGGCGGCGGCCGCGCCAATGGCGGCAGTGCGGACACGAAGGAGCGGCCCGGGCAGCGGCCTTCCAAGCATCATGTTGATTTCGGCTTGCCGCCGGGCCACGGCCGCAGCCCGGCGCCGGCTTGCCTCAAATTCGCGAAGCCGCCTTCCCGTTGGTTCGCCACCCAGTGCGGCGCAGATCACGGGCACCAGCGCCCTGGCATCCAGCCAGCCCAGGTTCATGCCCTGCCCGCCGATGGGGCTGATCTGGTGGGCGGCATCCCCCACCAGGACGGAGCGGCCGGCCACCATGCGCCGGGCAATCGTGGATTGGACGCTGAACGCGCTCAGCATGGAGTTCGTGGCCGGCTCAGGACGGAACCCGGTCCGGCGTTGCACAAGTTCCGCCAGCTCATCCGGTCCCGTGCCCGGTTCGGCGGGTCGTCCAAGCCGCACCACCCAGCGGCGCACCCGGCCGGGCAGCGGAAAGGACTCGACGATTCCTTCCGGCTCGAGGAACAGGACGGCTTTCTCCCCGTACCTGCTGCCGTCGTCGAAATCCCCCATGAGGTAGTGGTCGGGATAGGACTTCCGGTCCACAGGGACGCCCAGCGCGCCCCTGATCCGGGACCGGGCCCCGTCTGCCGCGACCAGCAAGGCGGCGGTGGCGCTGCCGTTGTGGTTGCCGCGCCGGTTCGCGGCATCCGGGCTGGACTGGACCGCGATGGTGACCTTGCCGCCGTCGTTCCTGGCTTCGGTGACGTTGGCACCCCGGACCAGCGCCGCGGGGTCCAGGGTGCGTACGCGGTCCTCCAGGAGTTCCTCTGTCCTGAACTGTGGCAGTGCCAGGACGAAGGGGTAGTTTTCCGAGACGGCGCCGAACGCCATGGTGCCCACCGTCTTCCCGCGGCTGACCGCCATGCCGGACCGGATGCGGACACCCTCCTCCACCATGGCAGAGGCCACGTGCACCGCGGCCAGTGCTTCCAGGGCCGGCGGGTGGATGCCGATGGCCCGGGTATGCCGGTTCCGCGACTGCCGTTGCTCAAAGACCCTTACCGAAACGCCTTCCTGCAGCAGGGCGGCCGCCAGGTAGAGGCCAACGGGACCACCGCCGGCGATCAGGACATCGGCATCCATCTCAGCCCTGCCGGTAGGCCAGGACCTGGTGGAAGACCGATGAGTGCTCCACGGACCAGCCCGGGGGAGCGGCTGCGGCAAGCTCGGCGCGCGTGTAGCTGCGGCGGATGGACGTAAGCCCGTCTTCCCGGATGAAAGACTTCCGGAACGGCAGCGCGGCCACACCGAAGAGGGAGAATGCGATGGTGCTGCGGATGAGATCGTTGTGCAGCGCCTTCTGGCCGGCGAGGATTTCCGAGTCTGCCAGCAGTTGCTTGAGCTCCCCGGACTGGAGATGGTGCAGCACGTGGTTGGAGATCACGACGTCGAACCGGGCACCCTCGCTGACCAGCTCGCCGCTGTGCGCCTTGCGGAATTCCACGCCGGCCATGGACGGGCGTTGCTGGGCGAACCGGGCCGCACGGGGATCAGGATCGATGCCCGTGATATGCACCGCTTTGCCGTCTTTGGCCGCCCAGCGGGCCAGCATCACGGCCAGGTCGCCGCCGCCGGAGCCGATGTCCAGCACCGTTAGCGGGCGCTGGTCGGGAGGGGCCATGGTCCTGAGTTCCCTGGCATACAGTTTCCGCCAGCCGGACAGCACCCGGTTGATGACGGCGAACTGCCGGTACGTGTTGTCCAGGAGACGGGCATCGCAGTCCGGCCTGTCCATCTGCTCCACGTCCGTGGCGGCTCGTCGGCGCAGGAGGATCCCCATTCCGCGGACCGCTCTCAGGCCACGGGCGCTTCGGCCGGCGTCCGGCTTTGGAGCTGGCCCAAGGCATCCTCTGCCGCGCTGCCCTCCCACCCCGGAGCGCCGCCTGCTGCCTGCCGAATCTTGGTGAACAGGCCGGTTTCCACGGTCAATCCCGGGCCAAACGCCATGGAACAGATCCGCTCTTCCGCGGCGGGCCCTTCCCGGAGTGGTTGTTCAAGGATGTGCTTGAGGACGAAGAGCACCGTGGCGCTGCTCATGTTGCCGTAGTTGCGCAAGGTTTCCCGTGCGGGGATCAGCTGGGTGTCGCTGAGGCCGAGCCTGGACTGCACCTTGTCCAGGATGCTCCGGCCGCCGGGGTGGATGGCCCAGTGGGGGATTGCCGTGTAGGGGAGTGGCACCAGTTCCGGCTCCCTGGCCAGAAGGGGCTGCAGCGCGCCGACTATGTGGTCATCGATGATGTGGGGCACGTAGTTGCCCAGGACCATTTCAAAGCCGTTGTCACCGATGTTCCAGGCCATGGAATCCTCACCCACCGGTGTCAGGACCGTCTCGAAGTGGTCCAGCTTCATCAGTGCGGTGTCCGCCATGCCTGGGCGCGCGGTTACGACGGCGGCGGCGGCACCATCGGCGAACAGGGCCGAGCCCATGATGGTGTCCGGGTCGTTGGAGGTGCGTACGTGGAGCGAGCACAGTTCAGCGCAGACAACCAGGACCACCGCATTCGGGTCCGCCTCGCAAAACAGTTTCGCGGCACGCAGGGCAGGAAAGGCGGCGTAGCAGCCCATGAAGCCGAGGTGGTAACGCTGGACTGCGGGATTAAGGCCGAGTTCACGGACCACCTTGTAGTCGGGGCCCGGATTGAAGAAGCCGGTGCAGGAGACCGTCACGAGATGAGTTATGTCAAGTAAATCGACTTCCGGGGCGGCCTGCAGGGCAGCGCGCGAGGCCGCCACAAACAGCTTGGTGGCCTCGCGGGCGAAGATATCGTTGCGGACTTTGGTGCTGGGGTTCAGCAGGAGCCCGGTTTCCTGGTCGTAGAACTGCGGTTCTTCGGCGCGGGACGTGTTGGTGAGTTCCTGGACGGCGGTAAACCTCGTCTCGATGGCAGCACCGTCAAAACAGGTGTTCACCAGTCGCGAGCCTAAGCGCGACAAGCCAGGCTGCGCGGCAAATACGTCACGGGCCTCGGACTGGATGAGCTTTGTCTCCGGAACTGCAGTTTCAAGTGAACGTACGTAGACCGTCATTGGTTCATTCTTGACGGGCGCCGGAATAAAGACAATGGGACCGCCGGTTTGACCAGCGCTTTTACGCTGGTGTTCGTGCTGGCTGGTTGGCTTGGTGCGCCCCGCTCCGGAGCAGTCCCAAAGCGCCGATAATCTACATTATGTCAACTAAGTCTTTGGGAGCGCTGCCCTGCTCGCCGATGCCTTCGCAACGGACAAAGGCCGCCTTCGCCGGGAAAGTACAGCATGCGGCCGGCTGGGTCAGGAGATGTAGGAACCGCCTGGGCTCCAATGGATGACGCCGCCCTGGTAGTTTTGCGCGACGCCACCGTCATTGCCCGTGGAGTACTCGTCACTTGTCGGGTAGCCGAGGCGCCCTGATTCGTACCCTGTTGAGGCCCAGATGGAGCGGATGGCGCCTACGGACATATGTGCTCCGGTGGCTGGGGACCAGACGATGGCACCGCCCTGGTAGTTCTGGTAGGCACCCCCGTCGCGCAGCCCGCCCACTTCGTTTGATACCGGGTAGCCGAGCTTGCCGCCCTCAAATCCCGACACCGCCCATTCGCCACGGATGGCGCCAACAGAGATATGCGCTCCGGTGGCTGGGGACCAGATGATGGCGCCGCCCTGGTAGTTCTGGTAGACACCCCCGTCGCGCAGCCCGCCCACTTCGTTTGATACCGGGTAGCCGAGCTTGCCGCCCTCAAATCCCGACACCGCCCATTCGCCACGGATGGCGCCAACAGAGATATGCGCTCCGGTGGCTGGTGACCAGACGATGGCGCCGCCCTGGTAGTTCTGGTAGGCACCTCCATCCCGGAGCCCGCCAACTTCATCGGTCACCGGGTAGCCCAGGCCACCAGCCTCAAATCCTGTCTCCGCCCACAGGCCTCGAATCGCGCCGGTGGAGACGTGAGCCCCGGACGCCGGCGAATAAAGGATGCAACCGTGCTCGAAACACTGGTACCCGCCGTTATCCCTGAGCCCATAGATCTCTCCCGTAGTGGCAGCTCCTAAGGCCCCGTTCAGGGACGCTGCCTTTACGGCAATCGGAGTCTGCGGGGCCGGAAACGCGACGGCCGCCAAGGCATCAATCAAGCCGGCGCTGCAGCCTCCTGGGCAGGTTCCCGGAAGGGGCCTGGCCGTTGCCTTCAGCTTCGCCTCGATCCGGGCTGGCGTCAGGGAGGGATCAGCGGCTTTCATCAGTGCGCCGACGGAGGCCGCCATCGGCGTCGCCATCGACGTTCCCATCAGGTAGCCGTACGCTTCTGCGCCTGGAGTGGTTGTTCCGGCGTTGTAGGTGGACAGGATGCCGGCACCGGTGTCGCCTCCCGGGGCCATGACGTCGACGGCGGCACCGAAGTTCGAGTACGAGGCTTTGGATCCGGACTGGTTGGTGGCACCGACCGTAATGACGTTGCTGCAGTTTGCCGGCGCATTGTTTTCGGCGAGCTGGCTTTCGTTGCCGGCAGCCACGAATACGGATGAGCCGCGGCTGACCGCCCCGTCAATGGCGGCCTGCAGGGTGGAAGGGCAGGCCGCCGCTCCCCCGACGCTCAGATTGATGGTTTTCGCCGGGTTCGCATTGGCGGGCACGCCGGAGACTGCTCCTCCGGAAGCCCACGTAATGCTGTCCGACACGTCCGAGAGGTAGCCGCTGCCGCAGTCACCAAGCGCGCGGACAGGCTCGATCTTCACGCCCGGAGCGGCGCCGCTGACTCCTTCACTGTTATTGGCGACAGCGGCGATAATCCCGGCGACATGGGTTCCGTGCCAGGAAGAATGGGCGGATGAGGTGGAACCGCAAGTCCCGGAGGTCCGGTAGTCCCCCGGGTCGGAGGCGTCCGGGTCCCTGCCGTCGCCGTCACTTGAAACGGTTGGGTCGGCGATCATGTCGTAGCCTGCCATGACGTTCGCGTTGAGATCGCTGTGGGCGGTTATGCCGGTGTCGATCACCGCGACGATCTGGCCCGTACCCGTGGTTTTGTCCCAGACAGACGGAACCCTGATGCCGACGCCAGGGTCAGACAGAGCCCACTGCAAGGAGTAGTAGGTGTCGTTGGGGGTGTACGACGGATGCATGAGAATGTCAGGCTCCACGGATTCGACTTTGTCGTCCGCAGCGATGCTCTCCAGCACGCGCCTGGACTCCCCGGCATTGAGCCTGTGGCTTGTCTTGACCACCTTGGCGTCGCTGGCCGTGGTCTTGATCTCCCGCACGCCGATGGAGGCATGCCCCGCAGCCCTGGAATAGGTCTCGTCCCGCTCCGCGGCGCTGCCGGCCGCTGAGGGTTTGAACTTTACGATGAACTGGTCGGTGGGAGCTGGGGCATCCGGCAATTTCTCTGCGGCTGAAGGCCCGGGCAAGACGGGTTTGTCTGCGGCGTTTGCGGCTGGTGCGGTGGCTACGCCGGCGATCGCGGCTACCAACACCACCCCCATAGTCCGTAAGTACGTGTATCCCTTCGTCACACCAGTCTTCATGCTCAGATTCACTCCCCTTGGCCTACGGTTCCACGGTGAGCTTACTAAGGCTTGGTGAACTCAGGGACCCCACCATCATCCAGCCCCAGGGGAGGCTGACCGGTGGGCTGCTGACGCCGGGACAGCTGCCGGTGATCCGGACGGGGTCAAGGCAACCGCAAGGTCCTGCCTTGCCGGCATGCTAACGGCGGCGCTGCATTGAGGCCCCAACGACCGCGCCGATTCCCAACCCAAGCGCACAGCCCCAAAAAGGAGTATGGAACACCGCCAAACCCACACTGATCCCGACGGCGGCACCAACCAGGCTGCAAATCCACAAAGCTTTATTCACACATGTCTCCAGTACAGCGGGACTGACCTCTGCTCCTGCTGAGACCATACTGCATGCCGATTCCGCCTCCGCTCCCCCGCTTCATGTGAGGTCCTGGGTCAAGCTCGAGGAGGCGTGACGGCTAAGCTCGAAACCATGAGTTCCTTGAAAACGAAGGCGGCAGCTACAACGTCCGGAAAAACGGTGCTGGCAGCGGCGGCTGCCGATGTCGTGCTGATCCTTGCGTTCGCCGCCATCGGCCGCGACGCGCACCACCGCGAGGAGCCCATCCTGGGTGTGCTGCTGACTGCATGGCCCTTCCTTGCCGGCGCGGCAGCGGGATGGGTCGTTTCCCGCGCCTGGCGCAGCCCTTTGTCTGCCCTCCGGGCGGGTGTTCCGGTCTGGCTCGGCAGCCTCATCGGCGGCATGCTTTTGCGCGCGCTGACCGCACAGACGGTTGTCCTCCCCTTCGTCATCGTTGCCACGCTGGCCCTCGCAACGTTCCTCGTGGGCTACCGGCTCCTGGCTGCCGGTGCCGCGCGTCTCCGCCGCCGATAGGGGCTCTCCGCCCGAAGGGCGGGCTGCCGGGAAAAGGACGCCCGTGTAATAGGCTGGCAGTAGAGAGAAACCTGCCGTGACTTGCTGCGGCGGAACTGATCGAAGGGGTACAAACGTGGTCACCGCATTTGTTCTGATCAAGACTGACGCCGCCCGCATTCCCGAGACTGCGGAGGAAATCTCAGCCATCGAAGGCATCAGTGAGGTGTACTCCGTCACTGGAGAATGGGATCTGATTGCGGTGGCGCGCGTCCACCGGCACGAGGACCTGGCTGATGTTATCGCCGACCGGCTCTCCAAGGTTCCTGCAGTGGTCCACACCACCACGCACATCGCATTCCGGGCGTACTCACAGCACGATCTCGACGCTGCCTTTTCCCTGGGCTTCGAGCAGTAACCCGCCAAGCCGTCCTCAGGCGCGGGACAGGGACACCCAACGGTCCAGGACGGCTGCAGCGGCGCCGGAATCTATCGATTGCGCAGCCCGCGCGTAGGCCTTCTGCATCCTCGCCAGGAACGGGCCTTCCGCTTCACGGTCGAAGGCAACCAGGCCTGCCGCCGCATTCACCAGGACCGCGTCCCGGGCAGGACCCTCCTTGCCGGCAAGCACGTCACGGACAACTCCTGCGTTTGCCACTGCATCACCGCCGCGAAGCTGCTCAACGGTGGCCAGGCTGATGCCAAGGTCCTCCGGGGAGAAGAACAGTTCAGTGACGCCCCCGCCGCGGATCTCCCACACGGTGGACGGGCCGGTGGTGGTGAGTTCGTCCAGGCCGTCGTTGCCCCGGAACACCAGCCCCCTGCTCCCCCGCCGGGCCAGGACGCCTGCAACGAGCGGCGCCATCCGCGCATTGGCCACGCCGACGGCCGACGCCTGCACCTTGGCAGGGTTGGTCAGCGGTCCCAGGAAGTTGAATGCGGTAGGTATTGCCAATTCGCGCCGGGGTACCGCGGTATGGCGGAATGACGGGTGGAACACCTGCGCGAAACAGAATGTGATACCCGCCTCTTCGGCGTTCCGGGCCACCTGCGCAATGGACAGGTCGAGCCGGACGCCGAGCGCTTCGAGCACGTCAGCGGATCCCGACGACGACGACGCTGCCCGGTTGCCGTGCTTCACCACCTTTGCGCCGGCCCCGGCGGCCACAAGCGCGGCCATGGTGGAGATGTTGACGGTGTTAAGTTGGTCACCACCGGTGCCGACGATATCCAGCTTCTCGCCGGAAATTTCCACCGGGTTGGCATGCGCCAGCATCGCCTCAACCAGGCCGGAAAGCTCATCCACGGTTTCGCCCTTGGCGCTGAGGGCCACCAGGAATCCGGCGATCTGGGCCGGCGTGGCTTCGCCGGACATGATGGTGTCCATGGCCCAGGACGTGTTCTCCGCCGTAAGGTCATTGCCCTTGATCAGTGCCGAGATCAGCCGGGGCCAGGTGTTGCCGGACGCTGCAGATGCCTGTGAAGTCACCTGCTGATGCTATCGAGCGATGGCAGGCACTGACCAATGTGAACGGTGCCGGGAACTTTTCCGGGCAATTTCGCGTCTTTGTAGAAAAAGTCCTCCCAAAAGGCGGTTTGCGTTGGGCAGCACGGACTTTTACAGACATAATGTCTATGTGACATCTGCGACCCATGCCCCCAGTACCCCGGCGCACCCAACGCTGAACCGCCCCAACATGGTTTCTGTCGGAACCGTTGTGTGGCTGTCCAGCGAGTTGATGTTCTTCGCCGGTCTTTTCGCCATGTACTTCACGCTCCGCTCCACGAGCGGTGAAATGTGGGCTGAAGAGACAGCCAAGCTCAACTTCCCCTTTGCGCTCGTCAACACGATTGTCCTTGTGGCCAGTTCCTTTACTTGCCAGATGGGCGTCTTCGCCGCAGAGCGGCTGCAGCCCCGGCGTACCGGAGGTGCCCTTCAGTTCGCCCGTTGGGGAATGAACGAATGGTTCACCCTGACGTTCCTCATGGGTGCGTTCTTCGTTGCCGGCCAGACCACCGAATACGCGATGCTGGTTTCCGAGCACGTCTCGCTTTCCTCCAACGCCTACGGCTCTGCCTTCTACATGACCACCGGCTTCCACGGCCTGCACGTCATCGGCGGGCTTATCGCCTTCCTGCTCATCATGGGCCGGTCCTTTGCCGCGAAGAAGTTCGGACACTTTGAAGCTACGTCCGCGATCGTCACCTCGTACTACTGGCACTTCGTTGACGTCGTGTGGATCGGCCTCTTCCTGGTCATCTACGTACTCAAGTAGCCAGCTTTGATTCTTTTTCTACAAGAGGCAGAATTTCAGGTAGCGGCTCCCGGAGCCGGCGCAGGATCGAATAAAGGAACCACCACGTGAAGGCACTCTCACAAAAGCGGCGTCACCCACTGGCAGCAATAGCGCTGCTTCTGATGGGGCTCCTCATCACGGGTGGGCTGTACGCCGTGGCAACCTCCATGAATGAGGCCAAGGCGAGCACCACCACCGCAAGCGCAAGCGACGTCGAAGAGGGCGGCAAGCTGTTTGCCGCCAACTGCGCCACCTGCCACGGCATGGGCGCCAGTGGTTCCAAGGATGGCCCCTCCCTGGTTGGCGTCGGCGCTGCCGCTGTTGACTTCCAGGTGGGCACCGGCCGCATGCCGATGCAGATGAACGGTCCCCAGGCAATGAAGAAGCCGGTCCAGTTCAACGAACAGCAGACCTCACAGCTTGCAGCCTACGTCGCTTCGCTGGGAGCCGGCCCGGCAATTCCTGCAGAAGACCTGACAAACGGCGGCGGCGACGCCGCAGCCGGCGGGGAGCTCTTCCGCACCAACTGCGCCATGTGCCACAACGCCGCCGCAGCCGGCGGCGCGCTGACCCAGGGCAAGTTCGCGCCCGCCCTGGCCGACGTCAGCGGCAAGCACATTTACGAGGCCATGGCCACGGGCCCGCAGAACATGCCCGTCTTCAACGATGCCAACATCACCCCCGAAGGCAAGAAGGACATCATCACCTTCCTGAAGCAGATCGAGACCACCGGTTCGCCGGGCGGTGCCGACCTGGGTTCGCTTGGCCCCGTCGCTGAAGGCCTGTTCGTATGGGTTGCCGGTTTGGGCGTCATTATCGCCTTCACCATCTGGCTGACTTCCAGGACGTCCTGACTTTCCGCGGGAAGCACACAACTTCTGCTGCCCAGTCAGCAGCTTGAAATTAGAAACTAACCCGGCACAACCGCCGGGACGAGAGAAGGATGAGGCGAATTATGGGCAACCATAGTGACGGCAGTCCGAACCACTCGGGCACCGTAGCTACGGCTGGTCAGAATGAGGTGGAGAAGTTCCAGGATCCTGGAATTCCCCCGCATCGTTTGCGCCTGGCTGACACGGACCCGAAGGCCGCAAAGCGGGCAGAACGGCAGGTCGCCTTACTATTTGGCATCTCTGTTGTTGGAACCCTGATCTTCCTGGTGGCGTACTTCGCCATTGATTTGGGTGATGACTCCAGCATCGCCACCATCCGGCTCCAGAACGCCCTGCTCGGTGTAGGTACTGCCTTTGCCATGCTGGGTATCGGTACCGGCATCGTGCACTGGGCCAAGGCCCTGATGCCCGACCACGAAGTCTCCGAAGAACGCCACGCCATCCGCTACGAGGAGGACCGCCAGGCGGCTGTCCGCATCGTCGACGACATCGTGGAAGAGACCGGCATCAAGCGCCGTCCGCTGATCCGCAACACCCTGCTCGGTGCTGTGGCGCTCGCCCCGCTTCCCGCCGTCGCCATCTTCGGTGACCTCGGACCCCGTCCGGACGACAAGCTCGCACACACCATGTGGGCCCCCCAGGACGGAAAGCGCAAGCGCCTGACCCGTGACCCTGACGGAACTCCCATCAAGGCTTCGGACGTCACCATCGGCTCGGCCTTCCACGTCATCCCGGAAGGCCTGAACGAACTCGAGGAAGGCAAGCTCAACGAGAAGGCAAAGTCCGTTGTGCTGCTCATGCGCCTTGATCCCGCATCGCTCAACCCGTCCAAGGGCCGCGAAGAGTGGGGCTACAACGGCATCGTTGCCTACTCGAAGATCTGCACCCACGTTGGCTGCCCCGTTGCTCTGTACGAGCAGCAGACGCACCACCTGCTGTGCCCGTGCCACCAGTCCACCTTTGACCTCACGCAGGAGTGCAAGGTGATCTTCGGCCCCGCCAGCCGTCCTCTCCCCCAGCTGCCCATCGCAGTTGATGACGAGGGCTATCTGGTCGCTACCAGCGACTTCCATGAACCCGTAGGACCAAGTTACTGGGAGCGTGATTCGCATGAGCGCAGCATCAACAGCTGAGCCGGCTTTCGTCGCCAAAACCAAGACAGGCCGGATCACCGACTTCGTCGACTCACGAGTCGGCGGTTCGGGGATCCTTCGCGAGTTCGGCCGCAAAGTCTTCCCGGACCACTGGTCGTTCATGTTTGGTGAAGTGGCGCTGTACTCATTCGTCATCCTGCTGCTGTCGGGTACCTTCCTGACGTTCTTCTTCGACCCGTCAATGGCGGAGACGCACTACGACGGCGGCTACGTTCCGCTGAAGGGCGTGGAGATGTCGGTGGCGTACAGCTCATCGCTGAACATCTCCTTCGATGTCCGTGGCGGCCTGTTCATGCGCCAGGTGCACCACTGGGCAGCACTGCTGTTCGTTGCGTCAGTGGCAGTACACATGCTGAGGGTCTTCTTCACCGGTGCGTTCCGCCGGCCGCGTGAAATGAACTGGGTTGTGGGCTGTGTCCTGCTCATCCTGGCGATGGCTGCAGGCTTTACCGGCTACTCGCTCCCCGATGACCTGCTGTCCGGCAACGGCCTGCGCATCATCGACGGTGTCATCAAGTCCATTCCGGTCATCGGAACGTACATCTCGTTCTTCCTGTTTGGCGGGGAATTCCCGGGAACGGCCATTATCAGCCGCCTGTACATGCTGCACATCCTGCTGGTACCGGCCCTGATCCTGCTGATGATCGTGGCCCACCTGTTCATGGTGGTGGTGCACAAGCACACGCAGTACCCGGGTCCGGGACGCAACGACAACAACGTCGTCGGCTACCCCCTTGGTCCGGTGTACGCAGCGAAGGCCGGTGGATTCTTCTTCATCGTCTTCGGCGTCATTGCCCTGATGGCCGCGTTCTTCACCATCAACCCGATCTGGAACTACGGTCCGTACGACCCCTCCCCTGTGTCGGCCGGTACGCAGCCTGACTGGTACATCGGTTTCGTCGACGGCGCACTCCGGTTGATGCCGGGCACCTTCGGCAACTGGCACGTGGAGCAGATCTTCTTCGGACACGTCTTCACATTCAACGTCCTGCTGCCGGCCCTCGTGCCGGCCGGGATCCTGTTCACCGTGATGTTCACGTACCCGTGGATCGAGCGCTGGGTGACCAAGGACGACCGTGAACACCACGTCCTGGACCGCCCCAGGAACGCGCCCACCCGTACCGCCATCGGCATGGCAGGTTTCGTCTGGTACTGCGTCATGTGGGCCGCTGCTGGTTCGGACCTCATCGCCACGCACTTCCACGTTTCTCTGAACGACGTCACGTACTGGCTGCGGGCCCTGTTCTTCATCGGTCCGGTGATCGCATTCGTGGTTACCAAGCGCGTTGCCCTGGCGCTTCAGCGCAAGGACCGGGAGATCGCCCTCCACGGCCGTGAAACCGGACGCATCGTCCGTCTTCCCCACGGTGAGTTCATCGAGGTGCACGCGCCCCTGGATGAGTACAAGCGGTACAAGCTGGTGGGCTTTGAGTCACCTCAGGTCCTTCCTGCGGTCCCCAACGAGCATGGCGTGGTCACCCGCAAGGAAAAGCGCCGCGCATTCCTCTCCCGCTGGTTCTTCGAGGACCGCGTAGCCCCGGCCACGCCCGCTGAGCTGGAGGCCGCACACGGCCACGGACACGAGGCTGTTGAAGCGGCAGAAGGAAGCAAGAGCCTGACCCACTAGGCTTCTGTTCCAACAGGAAAGGCCCGATCCATCCGGATCGGGCCTTTCCTGTTTTCCTGGGGTGTGCTGCCCGCGCCCCCCGCAGGGGAACGGATGGTTGGGGCGGCTAGTGGTTGCGGGCCCTCCTGGCTCCGGGCCGCTGCAGGGGCACCCACAGCTTGTACCGGTCCGCACGGTAGTAGGAGACCGAGTAGTCAACCATTGCCCGGGCCACAAAGGCATGCCGCTGGATCTTCAGCAATGGTGCCCCCACTTCGACGTTGAGGAGGCGCGCCGTGGACGGTGACGCCGCCGTCGCCTCGATCATGTCCTCCCCCCATTCCATAACAAGCCCGTACTGCTCGCTGAGGACGTTGTAGAGCGACGTGGGCGGCTCGCCGTCCAGCAGTCCCGGGACCCGATGAGCCGGTATGAAGTTTTCGTCCACGCTCATGGGCTCCCCGTCCGCAAGAAGCAGCCGGCGGAAGCGGACCAGCGGGGTGCCCTCGTCCAGCTGCAATTCACGGGCCAGGAACGCACTGGCACCGATCTGTTCGAAGCTGAGCACTTTGGCGGCAGGCACCATGCCGCGCCGCTGCATTTCTTCGCTGTAGGACGTGAGCTTCACCTGCAGGTCGACTTTCGGCCGCCGGACGAAGGTTCCCAGGCCCACCACCCGCTCGATAACCTCCTCCCCCACCAGTGCATCGATGGCCTGCCGCACCGTCATCCTTGCAAGCCCAAACCGTTCGGCGAGGTCCCGTTCCGAGGGCAGGGCTGAACCCGGCGGGCATGACTCCGCGATGTACGCGCGAAGGATTTCCCGGAGTTGGACGTAGATGGCCGTTCCGCTGCTGCGGTCTATTTCCCCCGTGATTGCGGCGGCGCCAGCTGCCATGATCGTTCTCCTGCCGTTGGGTGTCCCCTCAATTTTAGAACGGTCTAGACCAGCCACGGACCGCGGCAATCTTTCGCGCCGCATCCGTGCAGGCAGCTATATTTGGTCTGGAAATTTTGCCACGAGACGGAGGGGGCCGTCTTTCACAGAAGGAGTCCCTTTGCCAACAGAAAAGGCCGTGGTGGCAGCGCCCGCGGGCCTGCATGCACGTTCCGCCGCGGTGTTTGTCCGAGCCGTCACCGACACGGGCCTGCCGGTGACCATCAGCAAGGCAGGCGCAGACAAGGCCGATGCCCGTTCCCTGCTTCAGGTGATGACGGCTGACTTCCCACAAGGCTGTGAGGTGGAGCTGTCCATTAGCGACAGTGCGCTGGAAGGCGGCCTGGGGCGCGAGCAGGCCGAGAACGCGCTGCGGGAGCTTCGAGGACTTTTAGAGTCGCAGGGAGCCGTCTAGGGGCTTCCAAAAGCGCAATAACGACGTCGGGCCCCACCGGAAGGTGGGGCCCGACGTCGTTATTCGTTTGCTTGCTTAGTGCGCGTGGTCACCGCGGCTGTACTCGTACACCCAGCCCACGAGGGCCACGATGGCGAGGCCACCTGCGATGAAGATGACCCAGGCGCCTACGGCCAGGCCCAGGAAGCCGGTGGCGCAGGCGATGCCCAGGACCAGAGGCCACCAGCTCCAGGGGCTGAAGTGCCCCTGCTCGCCGGCGCCTTCGTGGATTTCAGCGTCGCTGCGGTCCTCGGGACGAAGACCGACGCGCCTTCCGGTGAAGCCGAGGTAGGCCCCGATCATGCCGGCGAGGCCACCCACAAGCAGGATGCCCAGGATGCCGACCCACTCACCCCAGTTGGTCAGGAATCCGTAGACCAGAGCGACGGGAACGAAGAAGAAGACTCCAGAACCAAAGATCCAGGATTCGATTTTCACTGTGCGGTGTCCTTCTGGTCGGCGTTGCCGAGGACCGCTGCTGCGGGTGCCGGCGACTCAACGGTGTGGACCTGACGAAGTTCCGGGTGGTGCAGGTCCAGGGCGGGACGCTCCGAACGGATCCGGGGCAGGGACGTGAAGTTGTGGCGCGGCGGCGGGCAGGACGTGGCCCACTCCAGCGAAGCACCGAAGCCCCACGGATCATCAACCTGGACCTTTTCGGCGCTGCGCCAGGTGATGTAGACGTTCCAGAAGAACGGGATCAGTGACGCACCCAGCACGAACGATGCCACGGTGGAGAACTGGTTCATCCAGGTGAAGTTGTCCTCCACGAGGTAGTCGGCGTAGCGGCGGGGCATGCCCTCGACGCCGAGCCAGTGCTGGATCAGGAAGGTGCCGTGGAAGCCCAGGAACAGCAGCCAGAAGTGGATCTTGCCCAGGCGCTCGTTGAGCATCTTGCCGGTCCACTTGGGCCACCAGAAATAGAACCCGGCGAACATGGCGAACACCACGGTGCCGAACACCACGTAGTGGAAGTGCGCCACCACGAAGTAGGAGTCCGAAACGTGGAAGTCCAGCGGCGGGGAGGCCAGGATGATGCCGGTGAGGCCGCCGAAGAGGAAGGTGATCATGAAGCCGATGCTCCAGAGCATCGGCGTTTCGAAGGTCAACGAGCCGCGCCACATGGTGCCGATCCAGTTGAAGAACTTTACGCCGGTGGGCACCGCGATGAGCATGGTCATGAAGGAGAAGAACGGCAGCAGGACGGCGCCGGTGACGTACATGTGGTGGGCCCACACCGTCACGGACAGGGCTGCAATGGCGATAGTGGCGTAGACCAGGCCCTTGTAGCCAAAGATCGGCTTGCGGCTGAAGACCGGGAAGATCTCCGACACGATGCCGAAGAACGGCAGCGCAATGATGTACACCTCCGGGTGGCCGAAGAACCAGAACAGGTGCTGCCAAAGAACAGCGCCGCCGTTCTCGGGATCGAAGATGTGGGCGCCGAACTTGCGGTCCGCGCCGAGCGCGAACAGGGCGGCGGCCAGCGGCGGGAATGCCATGAGCACCAGGATGGCGGTGATCAGGGTGTTCCAGGTGAAGATGGGCATCCGCCACATGGTCATGCCCGGGGCGCGCATGCAGATGATGGTGGTGATGAAGTTGACCGCACCAAGGATGGTGCCGAAGCCGGACAGCGCCAGGCCGAAGACCCACAGGTCACCGCCGATGCCCGGGGTGAACGTCGTGTTCGACAGCGGCGCATAGGCGAACCAGCCAAAGGACGCTGCGCCCTGCGGGGTGATGAAGCCGGACACCGCGATGGTGGAACCGAACAGGAAGAACCAGAAGGCCAACGCATTCAGGCGCGGGAAGGCCACGTCAGGAGCGCCGATCTGCAGCGGCATGATCACGTTGGCGAACCCGGCAAACAGCGGGGTGGCGAACATCAGCAGCATCACCGTGCCGTGCATGGTGAACAGCTGGTTGTACTGCTCCTTGGTCTGCAGGATCTGCATGCCGGGCTCGAACAGCTCGGCGCGGATGAGCAGCGCCATGACACCGCCCAGGCAGAAGAACACGAAGGACGCAATCAGGTACATGTACCCGATGGTCTTGTGGTCGGTGGAGGTGATCCAGTTGACGACGATGCGCCCCTTGGATTTAGGTACCACGGGAGCCGACAGGACTCCCGCAGGTGCGGATTGGGTGTACGTAGCCACGTCGCTCCCCTTACTTGGTTTCGTTCAGGTTCGGGTTGCGGTCGTACTCGGCACCGAGCAGGCCGGTGTTGCCTTCGGCCTTGAGCTGGTCCATGTGGGCCTGGAATTCGGATTCCGACACCACCTTGACGCGGAACAGCATTTCGGAGTGGTACTCGCCGCAGAGTTCGGCACATTTGCCGTCGTAAGTGCCCTCTTTAGTGGGGGTGAACCGGATGTAGTTGGGCTTGCCGGGGATCATGTCGCGCTTCTGCAGGAAGGCGGGAACCCAGAAGGAGTGGATGACATCGCGGGCGTTGAGTTCGAGGTCAACAGACTTGTTCACCGGCAGGTACAGGGTGGGGAGCTGTTCCTTGTCGATGGTGTTGCCGGTGAGGTGGGCCTGGACACCGGCTTCGTGCAGGTCTTCCTGGATGACGTCGCCGGACTTGTAGTTGAAGTCCCAGGCCCACTGCTTGCCGCGGACGTCCACAACGACGTCGGCCGGCTGTGAACGGTCATCGATCGCCTGCTGGTCGCGGTCCGTGAAGTAGAAGAACACCAGGACCATGAAGATGGGGATGGTCAGGTAGAAAACTTCCAGCGGAAGGTTGAAGCTGGTCTGCCGCGGGAAGCCAACGGTTCCCTTGCGGCGGCGGTAAGCGACCAGGCACCAGATGATCAGGCCCCACGTAATGGTGCCCACCACGAGCGCAGCAATCCATGAGTTGACCCAGAGGTCCATGATGCGGTCAGTGTTGCTGGTGGTGCCACGTTCAGTGGGCATCCACCCTTTCTCTACCTCTGGCGAACATCCGGTCAAAACCAACGCGCCGGCAATTGCCAAGCTTGAGATCGTGGTGATCGTTTTGCGTCGGCTGCCGGTTCGGTTCTGCGAACTCACAGACGGCCCTTCCTACTTGTTGCTGTTGTCCGGGCAGCCATCGGCGCTCCGGGCACAAAAAAGTTTTACTACTCGGTGTAGAGCTTACCGCTCCGCCGGGCGTTTCGCCCACATGTCGGCGCCGAGCCCCCATGCCGTTTTGGACGGCAGGAAACCCGGCGCGGACATCAGGCGAAATGACCGGCTTAGTGGAATGAATCGCCGCAGGCGCAGGAGCCGCCGGCGTTCGGATTGTCGATGGTGAAGCCCTGCTTGGAGATGGTGTCTTCGAAGTCGATGCTGGCGCCGCTCAGGTACGGCACGCTCATCTTGTCCACGACGACTTCGACGCCGTCGAAGTCGCGCACGGCATCACCATCAAGGAGCCGTTCGTCGAAGTAGAGCTGGTAGATCAGCCCCGAGCATCCGCCAGGCTGCACGGCCACGCGCAGGCGCAGGTCGGTGCGGCCTTCCTGTTCCAGGAGGCTGCGGACCTTGCCTGCAGCGACATCGGTCAGGTTGACCTCGTGAACGGGCAGTTCGTCGCTGGCCACGCTGGTGGCGGCGGTGCTGTTTTCGTTGGTTGCGGTGCTCATTGGCCTACCTTCTTAGGACGGTCTGGCGGCGTCGCCGTAACGGCGCCTGCCCCTACAAATACGGTATGGGCTATAGCTACATGCTACGCGCGGCAGTCCTGTAGCTCTAACTCCTGGCGTAACCGTCAAAGCACGCCGGTTGTTCCCTGACAGCCGCCTGCCCGGCGTTCACGACGGAAGGCCCATTACTTGCCGGTTGAAAGGCCTTCACTGTTCAGCCGCGCGAGCATGAGGGCCTCGGCCAGTATGGCGTTGCGGAAGTCACCGATGTGCAGGGACTCGTTGGCACTGTGTGCCCGTGAATCCGGGTCTTCCACGCCCGTCACCAGGATTTGCGCTTCGGGGTACAGGTCCGTCAGGTCGGCAATGAACGGGATGGAACCGCCGATTCCGGTTTCGACGGCGGGAACTCCCCAGGCCTCGCCCAGGGCCCACATCGCAACCGTTGCCGCAGCAGAGGAAGTGTCCGTCCGAAACGGATTGCCTGCCTCCCCCGGAGTGAAGACGACCCTCGCACCAAATGGGGCGTTGGCCTCCACGTGGCGGCGGACCGCCTCCATGGCCTCCGCGGGAACCTGGCCCGGCGCCAGCCGCAGGCTGAACTTTGCCCGTGCGCGCGGAAGGAGGGTGTTGGAGGCAACGTCCACGGCGGGTGCGTCGAAGCCGATGATTGACAATGCCGGCTTGGACCACAGCCGCGAGGCGATGCTTCCCGTTCCAGCCAGCCGGACGCCGTCGAGCACGGAGGCATCGGCGCGGTAATCCGCCTCCGGCATGTCGACCCCGGCCGTGTCGCTGGACACCAGGCCCTCAATGGCCACGTTCCCATCCGTGTCGTGAAGGGTGGCGATCAGGCGGGACAGCAGGGTGGGGGCATCCAGCACCGGGCCGCCGTACATGCCGGAATGCACCGCATGGTCAAGGACCTGCACCTCAATCGTGCCATCCACGAGCCCACGCAGGCTGGTGGTCAGGGCAGGTACGCCGACCTTCCAGTTGCTGGAGTCGGCCACCACAATGACGTCTGCGCGGAGCAGCTCGCGGTTCGCCTCCAGGAATGTCCGGAACGTGGGCGATCCTGCTTCCTCCTCCCCTCGATGAAGAAGGTGACGCCCAGCCCCAGGGAATCGGCGAGGACTTCCGAAACGGCTGCGTAAGCAGCAATGTGTGCCATGATGCCGGCTTTGTCGTCAGCGGCGCCGCGGCCGTAGAGGCGGCCGTCCTTCTCGACGGCGGTAAACGGCGTTGTTTCCCACAGGGACTCGTCCCCCACCGGCTGGACGTCATGGTGGGCGTAAAGCAGGATGGTCGGTTTTCCTTTTGCGGCAGGCCGGCGGGCGACGACGGCCGGCCCGCCTGGCGTGCCGTCGGCCTTGTTGACGGACAGGACCTGGACCCCGCCGATCCCCACACCCCGGAGGAGTTCGGCGACGGCCTCCGCGCTGCGCTCCAGTGGCATACGGTCGAAGCTTGGCCAGGCGATGCCCGGGATGGCCACGAGGTCCTTGAGACGTGCCAAAGTTTGATCGAAGGAACGGTCCACCGCAGCACGGAGATCTTCCGTCCTGCCGATGGCCTCAGGGCCTGGTCCTGATGTTCCGGTGGTGCTGTGCGGGGTGGCCGCGGGTGATGAAGTCATGGCCAAAACATTACCCCCGTCACATTCCGCGGCCTGCCGCCGCAGACGCGGGGGCAGGCAGCGGGCGGGCTGCTGCAAGGTATTCTGTTCTGGTGTTCGGACGTAGAAAAGAAGCGCCCTCGGCGCAGGAAACCATAGACCAGCAGGCAGCGGAGACGGCGGCGCGGCAGAACAGTGCCGCGGGCAAGGGTGCCCCTACCCCCACCCGGAAGGCCCAGGAAGCTGCCCGCAAGCGCCCGCTCGTGCCTGAGGACCGCAAGGCGTCCAAGGCTGCCGAACGCCAGGCCATCCAGGACCAGCGCCTCAAGATGCGGCGGGCCATGGACACCGGCGACGAGAAGTTCCTGCCGCTGCGCGACAAGGGTCCGCAGAAACGGTTTGCCCGCGACTTTGTGGATGCGCGGTTCAACCTTGGCGAATACCTGATGTTCGGCGCCCTGGTCTTCGTGCTGGTTTCCCTGGTGGTCCCGGCCTCCAGCGACATGATGATTTACGTCCTGGGCGCTTTCTGGGTCATGTTCCTGGCAGTCTTCGTGGACGTCTTCATTCTGTCGCGCAAGCTCCGCAAGCGGCTGGCGGAAAAGTTCGGCGAGGTGGAGCGCGGTACTGTCTGGTACGGCTCCATGCGGTCCCTGCAGTTCCGGAAACTGCGGCTGCCCAAGCCCCAGGTCCAGCGCGGACAGTACCCTGCCTGACCCTGCATCCACTTAAGAACGAAAAGCCCGGCGGTGTTCCGCCGGGCTTTTCGTTCTTATCGGGATCCGCTTTCCCGCAGCAACCTGCCTGCAGCGCCTAGGAGCGGCGGTTCTTTGCCAACTGCTTGTTGATCCGTGCCGCCCAGAACGGTCCTTCGTAAAGGAACGCGGTGTAGCCCTGCACCAGGGTTGCACCGGCGTCCAGCCTTTCCTGGACGTCCCGGGCCGACTCCACGCCGCCAACGGACACCAAGGTCAGGGCGTCGCCCGTAGCGTTCCTGAGCCGCTTCAGCACCTCCAGCGAACGCTGCTTCAATGGTGCACCGGAGAGGCCGCCGGCTCCGCACTTCGCCACCTCTTCTGCCGGCGAGGACAGTCCTGAACGGCCAATGGTGGTGTTGGTGGCGATGATGCCGTCCAGCTTCAGGTCGAGGGCAAGGCGCGCGACGTCGTCGATGTCCTCATCGCTGAGGTCCGGGGCAATCTTGACCAGCAGGGGCACATGCCGGCCCGCGGCCCGGTCCGCTTCCTGCCCCACGGCTGTCAGGAGCGGCCGGAGCGTCTCCACGTCCTGGAGCAACCGCAGGCCCGGGGTGTTGGGGGAACTGACGTTTACCACCAAATAGTCGGCGGCAGGCGCCAGGCTGCGGGCGCTCACCAGGTAGTCGTCCACGGCATCGGCCAGTTCCACCACCTTGGTTTTGCCGATATTGACGCCGATGACCGGACGAACCTCCGGGTACCGCCGCTGGAGCGCGGCGCGTGCTGCCCTGAGCCGGGGTGCAACGGCGGAGGCGCCGTCGTTGTTGAATCCCATCCGGTTGATGACGGCCCGGTCCTGGACCAGGCGGAACAAGCGCGGCTTTTCGTTGCCGGGCTGCGCCTGGCCGGTGATGGTGCCCACTTCAATGTGTCCGAATCCAAGCTCCGTGAGGGCCTCGATGCCGTGCCCTTCCTTGTCGAAGCCGGCAGCCAGCCCGAACGGTGACGGAAAGGTGACGCCAAAGGCTGTGGTCTGGAGCGACGGCGCCGGAGCAGTCAGTTTCCGCAGGACTCTCCCCGCACCGGAAGAATGTGCGAGCCGTATCCCCTTGAATCCGATCTTGTGGGCGCGCTCGGCGTCCATCCATGAAAAGGCCAGCCTGAAGAAAGTGGGATAAACGCGCATGCCTCCAGTTTCCCGTCTCCGGGGGCGCCGCACCAAAACGGAGACGCCGAAGTTCGAACAGCACAGTTCGGACAGCACAGTTCGGACAGCACAGTTCGGAAAGCGCAGTTCGGACAGCGCGGTCCGGTGTGCCGGTTTAGCATGAGGGCATGCAGTGGCAGCAGGACATCCTGGGCGGTGACTTCGAGTCACACTCCTTCGCGGCCACCGGACGTGACGGGGTTGAACGGAGGGCAACGCTGGTGCGCGTCCGGCCATCTCCCGACAGGGACCCTGCCGGCGGCAGCCGCCGGGCCGTGCTCTTCCTGCACGGTTGGAGCGATTATTTCTTCAACGTGGACCTGGCACGGTTCTGGGCTGCGGCCGGCTACGACTTCTATGCCCTGGACATGCACAACCACGGACGAAGCCTTCGTCCGGAAGCACCGGGCGGGTACGTGGCCGACCTCGCCGCCTACGACGCTGAAATCGAAGAGGCAATCCGCATCATCCGGGATGCAGGCGCACCGGGTCCCCTGGCCCTGATGGGCCACTCCACGGGCGGCCTGGTGGCAGCCCTGTGGACCACCCGCCATCCGGAAGCTGTTTCGCTGCTGATCCTCAACAGTCCATGGCTGGAAATGCACGGCAGTCCGCTGGTGCGGCGCGCTGCATCCAGCATGGTGCGCCCCTTGGCCCGCTTCCGCCCTGAGATGGTCCTCCGGCTGCCGGAACGCGGCCACTACTGGCGGACCATCAGCAGCTCTGCCGACGGCGAGTGGCCGCTTGACGAGCGGTACCGCCCCCGCATGGCCTTTCCGGTGCGCGCCGGCTGGCTTAGGGCGGTGCTCGCCGGGCAGGCGAAGGTGGCCCGCGGCCTGGGGATCCAGGCGCCGATCCTGGTACTGCTTTCCAAGGGCAGCGCGAACGGGCTCCTCTGGTCCGAGGAAATGCGCCGCACCGACGCGGTCCTGGACGTCAACACCATCAGCGCCAGGGCCCTCACCCTGGGCCGCACCGTAACCGTGGAGCGGATCGACGGTGCGCTGCACGACGTCTTCCTGTCACCCGAACCGGTCCGGGCCGATGCCTACAGGCGGCTGGCCCGCTGGTTGCGGGCGTATGGATGAAGCTATTCCGCCGGGGCAGCGGGCGCCGAGGGAGCAGCGGCGGCGTCCACGGCGCCACCGTACCGGCGGTCCCGCCTGGCATACTCCTCGACGGCAGCCCAGAGCGTGCGCCTGTCCACATCCGGCCACAGCGTGTCCATGAACACGAACTCCGCGTAGGCCGACTGCCAGAGCATAAAGTTGGACAGCCGCTGCTCCCCGAGCTGCGCAGGAACAGGTCCACGTCAGGCAGGTCGGGCTCGTCCAGGTACTTCTGGATGGTCCGCTCGGTAATGGCGCCAGGCTTCAACTTGCCTGCCGCCACATCGGCGGCAATCGCTGAGACCGCGTCAGTGATCTCTGCCCTGCCGCCGTAATTAACACACATGGTCAAGTTACAGGTGGTGTTGGCCGCCGTGAACTCTTCGGCTTCCTCCAACTCACGGATGACCGAACCCCACAGCCGCGGCCGGCGCCCCGCCCAGCGGACCCGCACGCCCCAGTCGTCCAACTGGTTCCGCTGCCTTCGCAGCACATCCTTGTTAAATCCCATCAGGAAGCGGACTTCCTCAGGCGACCTGCGCCAGTTTTCCGTGGAGAACGCGTACACGCTGACGTACTCGATGCCCAGTTCGATGGCCCCTGCCATGACATCGAGCAGCGCCGGCTCCCCTGCCTTGTGCCCCTCGATCCGCGGCAATCCCCGCTGGTTGGCCCAGCGGCCGTTGCCGTCCATGACGATGGCCACGTGCCGGGGAATGAATTCAGCCGGAATAGTGGGTGCCACCGCGCCGGACGGGTGCGGGTACGGCGCCACCACGGGATGCGTGCGCCGGCGCGGTGCGTTGTTCTTTTTCCCAGGGCCACTGTCAGCTACGCTCCACATGTTTGAGGGATTTCAGTACTCGTTCCAGATGCCACTGCAGGTACGCGGCCACCAGGCCCGCTGCTTCCTTGCGATGCTGCGGCAGGGAAGCATCCGCCGTCGTCCAGTCCCCGGTCAGCAGCGCTGCCAGCAGCGTCACGGTCTCTGCAGCGGGTGCGGGGGAACCGGGCGGCCGGCACTGTGCACAAACCATGCCGCCAAGGGGCGCGGAGAAGGCCGTGTGCGGGCCCGGCATGCCGCAGCGGGAGCAGTCCGTGAAACTGGGCGCCCACCCGCCGGTGGCAAGGGCGCGCAGAAGGTAGGAGTCCAGGATGAGGCCAGCCGCATGTTCGTTGCGGCTCAGCGCAGCGAGGGCGCCCACCAGCAGGTTGTATTGTGCGGTACCGGCCTCGCCGTCGACGTCCGTCAGTTTCTCAGCCGTCTCCGTCATGGCGGCGGCCACCGTATACCTGCCGTAGTCCGCGGCGATGCTTCCGCCGTATGCACCCTTTGCCACGGCCTGCGTGACGATGTCCAGCGTCCGCCCTGACACCAACTGGAGATCGGCCACCATGAAGGGCTCAAGCCGGGCACCGAAACGGCTGCTGGTGCGGCGCACTCCCTTGGCGACGGCACGGACCTGCCCGTGGTGCTTCGTCAGGAGCGTGATGATCCGGTCCGCCTCGCCCAGCTTGTGGGTACGGAGCACCACGGCGTCGTCCCGGTACGCCCGGGAGGCAAAAGAGTGTTGGACCACGCTCTATCTTCCCATCCTGCCCGGCAGCTCGCTGCCAGGCCACGGTGGTGCCTCCGGAGGAAACCGGCGGCACCACCGGCGGGTATCAGGCCTGGGCGTCCCGGATGGCGCGGTTGACCGCGGAGATCACGGCCTTGAGGGAGGACATGCTGGTGTTGGCATCGATGCCTACACCCCACAGCACCCGCTCCCCCACCGCGCATTCGACGTAGGCCGCGGCCATGGCGTTGCCGCCTTCGGACAACGCGTGTTCGCTGTAGTCCAGCACGCGGACATCCACGCCGTCCTCATGCAGGATGTTCAGCAGGGCCGCAATGGGGCCGTTGCCGGTGCCGGTGCGGCTGACCTGGGCACCATCGATGGTGAGCGACGCGTGCAGCGTCATGCCGCCGTCGGCGTCTGTTTCCGTCTTGACGGCCCCCAGCGAGTAACGGCCCCACTGCCCGTCGGCCCGGCCGGACGGCAGGTATTCGTCCTGGAAAATCTGCCACAGCTGCGCGCCGCTGACTTCCCCGCCCACGGTGTCGGTGCGGCGCTGGATGACGCCGGAGAATTCGATCTGCGCGCGGCGCGGCAGGTCCAGGCTGTGCTCGTTCTTCAGCAGGTAGGCCACGCCGCCCTTGCCGGACTGGGAGTTCACCCGGATGACGGCCTCGTAGCTGCGGCCCAGGTCCTTGGGATCCACAGGGAGGTACGGAACCTGCCAGGTGAAGTCGTCCACGGGCTTGCCGGCTGCTGCAGCATCGCGCTCCAGCGCTTCGAAGCCCTTCTTGATGGCGTCCTGGTGGGAGCCGGAGAAGGCGGTGAACACCAGGTCGCCGCCGTACGGCGAACGTTCCGGGACGGGCAGCTGGTTGCAGTACTCCACGGTGCGCCGGACGTCGTCGATGTTGGAGAAGTCGATCATGGGGTCGATGCCCTGGACGAACAGGTTCAGGCCCAGCGTCACCAGGTCCACGTTTCCTGTGCGTTCGCCGTTCCCGAAGAGGCAGCCCTCGATGCGGTCGGCGCCTGCCATGTAGCCCAGCTCGGCGGCGGCGACGCCGGTTCCGCGGTCGTTGTGCGGGTGCAGGGACAGGATGATGCCGTCCCGAGGGTGCAGGTGCCGGCTCATCCACTCGATGGAATCGGCGTAGACGTTGGGCGTGGCCATTTCCACCGTGGCGGGCAGGTTGATGATCACCTGCCGGTCGGCGGACGCTTCAAAGACATCCGCGACGGCGTTGCACACCCGGACGGCGTACTCGAGCTCCGTACCCGTGAAGGACTCCGGGGAGTACTCGTAGGTCACGTGCGTGTCCACGAGTGTTTCCTCGTACTTCTTGCACAGGCGGGCACCCTGCAGTGCGATGTCCAGGATGCCGTCCTCGTCCTGGTTGAAGACCACGCGCCGCTGCAGCACGGACGTGGAGTTGTAGAGGTGGACGATGGCCTGCTTGGCACCCACCAGGGACTCGTAGGTCCGTTCGATGAGGTGTTCCCGCGCCTGCGTCAGGACCTGGATGGTGACGTCGTCCGGGATGTGGTTGCCCTCGATGAGCTGGCGGACAAAGTCGAAGTCCGTCTGGGAAGCGGACGGGAAACCGACCTCGATTTCCTTGTAGCCCATGCGGACCAGCAGGTCGAACATCTTCATCTTGCGCGCCGGGCTCATGGGATCGATCAGGGCCTGGTTTCCGTCGCGCAGGTCCACCGCGCACCACCGCGGGGCCTTGGTGATGATCTTGTCCGGCCAGGTGCGGTCCGGCAGTTCAACCTTGATCAGGTCCTGGAAGGGCGTGTACCGGTGGGCGGGCATTCCGGAGGGCTTTTGTGCGTTACGCATGATGTTCGTGGCCTTTTCTATCGATCTTCAGTGAAAGGGTGGCCGGGCAACACAAACTCCGCAGCGAGGGTGGGCCGTGCGCTAGATAGCGTCTGTGGCCTCGCCGCGGCAGCTAAGGAGAAGGAACTCTGCACGCACTCTTTGAGCGTAACACGGGTGCGTAAGATGAAAGGGCACTACCGTCCGTAAAGTCCAGCATGCAGACGCCTCCGGTGGTCAGCCGGACGCAGGCGTTCGAGCAAAGGAGTTGCAGTGCCCATTTCGGGGATCGATCTGTCCACCATTGATCACACAGTCCGGCCTCAGGACGACCTTTACCAACATGTCAACGGCGCCTGGTTGAAAGCCACCGAAATTCCGGACGACCGGCCCCTGGAGGGAACCTTCACCGCTCTTCGCGACGGGTCCGAAATCGCTGTCCGGGACATCATCGAGGAGGCGGCGGCCAAGGGCGCGGACGCCAGCGGGATCGAACGGAAGATCGGCGGCCTCTACAACAGCTTCATGGACGAAGCGACAGTGGAAGGCAAGGGCATGGAGCCGATCCGCGGGCGGCTCGGCGACGTGTTCGCCACGGGCTCGGTAGCTGACCTCATCGCACTGGCGGGCCGGTTGTTCCGTGCGGACGTGGGCGGGCTTTTCTACATCTACCCGGCCCCCGATGCGGGGAACCCTGACCGGGTCCTGTTGTACACCGGGCAGGGTGGCCTGGGCCTTCCCGACGAGTCGTACTACCGGGAAGAGAAGTTCGCACCCATCGTGGCGGCCTACACCGCGCACGTGCAGAAAATGTTTGAACTGGCCGGGGTGGCCGATCCCCATGGTGCGGCCGGGCGGGTTGTCGAACTGGAGACGAAGCTCGCGTCCCACCACTGGGACAATGTCACCCTCCGGGATCCGCAAAAGACCTACAACCTGAAGACGGCGGAGGAAGCCAATGCGCTGTTCCCCCTCCTGGCCACGTGGTTCGACGCCGCGGGAATCGACGCAGACAAGCGTACGGAAATCGTGGTGAGCACCCCTGACTTCTTCACCGGTGCCGCCGGCCTCCTGGACGAAGTTCCGGTGGCAACGTGGCAGGAGTGGCTGGCCATGCGCGTCGTCGGCGCCGCTGCACCTTATCTGTCGGCAGCCTTTGTGGACGCCAATTTCGAGTTTTACGGCACCACGATCAGCGGCACGCCCCGCAACAAGGACCGGTGGAAGCGCGGCGTTGGCGTCGTCGAAGCCGCCCTTGGTGAAGCTGTGGGCCAGATCTACGTGGCCCGCCATTTCCCCGAATCGCACAAGGCACGGATGCAGACCCTGGTGGCCAACCTTATCGAGGCCTACCGCCGCAGCATTAATGACGTTGCATGGATGGGCGGGGACACCAAGGCCGAGGCCCTCCGGAAGCTGGAGGCCTTCCGGGCCAAGATCGGCTACCCGGACGAGTGGATTGACTACTCAGCCGTGGAGATCGACCCCGCGGACCTCCTGGGGAACGTCGAACGCGCCCACAATGCCGACGTCGACAGGCACCTGGATGAGGTGGGCAAGCCGGTGGACCGGAACAAGTGGCTGATGACGCCGCAGACGGTTAACGCCTACTACCACCCGATGATGAACGAAATCGTGTTCCCGGCAGCGATCCTGCAGCCGCCCTTCTTCACCGCCGACGCGGACGACGCCGTGAACTACGGCGGCATTGGCGCCGTCATCGGCCACGAGATCGGGCATGGCTTTGATGACCAGGGCTCACAGTTCGACGGCGGCGGAGCGCTCCGCAACTGGTGGACGGACCAGGACCGCCAGGCTTTCGAGGCGCTGACGGCGCGGCTTGTGGCCCAGTTCGATGCGCTCTCCCCGCTGCAGCGCCCGGACACCACGTCAACGGACGCCTGACATTGGGCGAAAATATTGGTGACCTGGCAGGCCTGACCATCGCCTACAAGGCCTACCAGATCAGCCTGGACGGGAAGGAACCGGAGGTCCTGGACGGGCTGACCGGTGAACAGCGCTTCTTCGCTTCCTGGGCAGCAGGCTGGCGCCAGGTCATCCGGCAGGAGGAGGCCATCCGGCGCCTTGCCACCGATCCCCACTCCCCCAACGAGTTCCGGACCAACGCGATCGCCAGGAACCTGGACCCGTTCCACGAAGCGTTCGACGTCACCGAGGAGGACGGCATGTGGATGCCGCCCGCCGAGCGGGTCAGCATCTGGTAGCCGCATAACAGAAATGGGCCCCGCCGTTGCCGGCGGGGCCCATTTTGTTGCCTGCCGGAGGTACTGCTGCCTGCAGCTGTACCAAGGCATGGAACGTCGCTACCGGCGCACGATCAGTTCGGGATTCGCCTGCTGGCAGACCTTGTCCCCGGCGGTCTGGTTGACGATGTCCTGGGGCAATGCTGCGGCAGGACTGCCGGCCTCATAGGCGGTGCCGGTGGTGAAGTCGCTGCCGAGGTAAACCTGTACGCCGGTCACGCCGGGAGCCGGAATCATCAGGGTGGCAGGAATCCCCAGCATGGCAGCGACATCTGCTGCCACGTCATCGAAGCCGTTGCCGTAATACACTGCCGTCTTGGCCACGGGCTGGGCCAGGAACTGGCCCGTCTGGGCGAAGCCGCCCGACACCAATGCCTGGACGATTTCCTGGGCGCGGCCTGCGACGCCGCTTCCGTTGGCGACGGTTACGGGCTGGATGGCCTTGTTGTAGGGCGGCACCGGCGGGGCTGTCTCAGTAGGGGCCGCGGACGGGGTTGCCGATTCAGTGGGTGACGGCGTGGTGGGCGCGGTGGGGTCGGTGAGGTCCACGTTCTTCCGCATTGCCGAGAAGAGCTGTGCGCCCGCTGGTTCGGCGATGACCAGCCGGTTGGGATCGATGGGTGCCGGCGTGGTGGGCACCGCGACAAACGCGACCTTGCCGATGTCGATGTTCTTGAGCCGGTTGCCGATCGTCAGCAGGGTGGGGACAGAGGCAAGGCCGTCATCCACTGTCAGGTTCTGGGTTACGACGTCCGCGATCTTCAGCATCTTCGCGGGATCGGACAGGGTTCCATCGTCCTTGATCTTGCGGGTCAGCGCCGAGAGGAAGCCCTGTTGCGCCTTGATGCGGCCAAGGTCGCCGCCGTCGGCAAAGGCGTGGCGGGTGCGGAGGAAGGCAAGCGCCATCTCGCCCTGCACGGTCGAGGTTCCGGCCGGCAGCCGCAGCCGGGAATCAGGATCGTAGACGGCGTCGCTGATGCAGACTTCCACACCACCCACGGCGTTGGAAAGTTCCTTCACGGCGTTGAAGTCGGCCATCATGAAGTGGTCCACCTGCATGCCGGTGAGCTTGTTGACGGTATCCACGGCGCAGCCGATGCCGGCCTCGCTCATGGCCTCATTGATCATGACGCCGGTGCGGGCAGGATAGTCCTTGCCGGTCTTCTTGTCCTTGCAGTCAGGAATGTCCACCAGCAGGTCGCGCGGAAAGCTGATGACGTTGACGCGCTTGTTGTCCTCGGAGATGTCCATCAGCATCATCACGTCCGACTTGCCATAGCCCGTGGAATCGTCGGCTGTGCCATATTGCGAGTTTTTTCCGTCGCGGGTGTCCGAGCCGAGGATCAGGATCTGCAGCCGGCCCGTGGCATCGTTCCCGGGGGATTCGGTGCTTTCGCCGCCGGCATTCAGCGGCGCCTTGGAGATGTTGTTCTGCAGCCGGAGGAACCAAAAACCGGCAAAGGCGATCCCGGCCACGAGGACCAGCGCCATGACACCCGTGACGGCTTTGAGCCAGATGGGCATCCCGCGCAGCGTACCGAGGTGCCGGGCGGCACCTACGGCGCCGCCGTTCGCGTGGCGGGATACCGGTCCCGGTCCGGCTGACAGGTCAGCCCCGTTGTCGCGTTTGTCGCGGCCTCGACCCACGTCGTGAACCTTCCTCTAAATACAGAATCCGGTCCATTTTAGTGGTCCAGCCTGGAAAACTTGCCTGCCGCACTCCTGCGAACGTTCTTTTCGTGGATCAGAAACCCAGCTTGACCAGCTGTTTCGGGTCGCGCTGCCAGTCCTTGGCCACCTTGACGTGGAGGTCCAGGTAGATGCGCGTGCCCAGGAGGGCTTCGATGCCTTTGCGGGCGTTGGTCCCGACTTCACGCAACCGGCTGCCGCCCTTGCCGATGATGATGGCCTTCTGGGACGGCCGCTCGACATAGAGGTTGACGCGCACATCAAGCAGGGGGCTGTCGTCAGGCCGGTCCTCCCGGGGAACGATTTCCTCCACCACCACGGCCAGGGAATGGGGAAGCTCGTCCCGGACACCCTCAAGGGCAGCTTCGCGGATCAGTTCCGCCACCATGACTGCCTCGGGCTCATCCGTCAGTTCGCCGTCCGGGTACAACGGGGGCGACGGCGGCATGTGGCTGATCAGCACGTCGGCGACTGTTTCCACCTGGAAGCCGTCAGTGGCGGATACCGGAACGATGTCCTTCCAGCCGTCCTCCCCCATTACTTCGCGGCCCAGGGCCGCCACCGCAAGGAGCTGTTCGGTGAGCGCCTGCTTGTCCACGAGGTCAGTTTTGGTGACGATGGCGATCACCGGTTTGCGGCCGACGGCGGCAAGCTGGGCGGCGATGAACCTGTCGCCGGGGCCGATTTTCTCGTTGGCCGGCAGACAGAATCCGATGGCGTCCACCTCGGCGAGGGTATCCGCGACGAGGTCGTTCAGGCGCTTGCCGAGCAGGGTGCGGGGACGGTGCAGGCCCGGAGTATCCACCAGGATCAGCTGGGCGTCCTCGCGGTGCACGATGCCCCGGATGGTGTGCCGCGTGGTCTGCGGTTTGGCGGACGTGATGGCCACCTTCTTGCCCACCAGCGCGTTGGTCAGGGTGGACTTGCCCGCATTGGGCCTGCCGACGAGCACCGAAAATCCGGCGCGGAATCCGCCGAAGTCGTCCGTGGCCGCAGCCTTATTTTTCTTGCTCACGTGGAACTCCCTGCTGGGTTGCTTCGGCCTCTTCCAGGAGGCCTTCAAGGTCAGTCTCTACTCTTGGTACCGGCGCCGCAATGATGTGGCTGACCCGGTTCCGCCGGCCTTCAAGCCGGTCCGCACGCAGCGATACGCCCTGCACTTCCACGCTGCTGCCCACGATCGGGACGCGGCCAAGTGCCTTGGCGAGGAGGCCGCCCACGGTGTCCACCTCGTCGTCGTCGATTTCCAGGTCGAAGAGCTCGCCGAGATCGTCGATGCCCATCCGGGCACTGACCCGGTAGGAACCGTCCCCCAGCGCGACGGCTTCCGCGCTCTCGGTGTCATATTCGTCGACGATCTCGCCGACGATCTCCTCGATCAGGTCCTCGAGGGTTACCAGTCCGGCGGTGCCGCCGTATTCGTCGATCACGATCGCAACGTGCGTGGACTCCTTCTGCAGTTCACGCAGGAGGTCGCTCACAGGCTTGGACTCCGGCACGTAGCGCACCTCGCGGGCCAGCGACTCGACCAGCGGCGGCTCCTGGTCCGCACGGAGCTGGTGGATCACTGCAGCAACGTCCTTGAGGTACACGATGCCAAGGATGTGGTCAGTGTTCTCGTTGATGACCGGGATCCGCGAGTATCCGGACCGCAGGAACAGGGACATCGCCTGGTGCAGGCTGGACCCGGCGTCAATGCTGACGATGTCCGTCCTGGGAACCATGACGGCGCGCACCAGGGTGTCGCCGAAGTCGAAGACCGACTGGATCATCTCCGCTTCGGTGTCCTCGATCATGTCGGACTCGCTGGCACGGTCCACCAGTTCCCGGAACTCCTGTTCGCTGAAGAACGCATCGTCGCCGCCCGGCGCCCCGGGGGCCGCCGAACTTCCCAACGCCACCAACCAGCCGGGAATCGGTCCCAGCACGCTGGTGAGGAACCGGACCATCGGGGCAGTGAAGCGGACAACGGCAGTGGAGTGCAGCCTGCCCAGCTGGCGGGGCGAAACGCCCACGATCACGAACCCAAGAAGGGCCATGATGCCGGTGGCCACCAGGCCGGCAAGCCACACGTTGTCCAGCAGGCTGGAGATCAGGACGGCGACGGCCACCGCGGAGGCCATCTCGAACCACACCCGCCAGAAGCGCAGCGCCCGGGTGTGGGCCACGGGCTCGGCAAGGATGCGCCGCATGGCGGTGCCGCGGCTCCTGTGCAGAGCATCTTCGGCGTCGTGCCGGGGAAGGAAACTGAAGGCGGCCTCGGCCGCTGTCAGCAGGGCCGCGACGGCAAGGAAAACCAATGCCACCGCGACCAGGAGCAGTTGCGTCACTGGGTCGTCTCTGCAGGTGCTTCTTTGCCCGTGAAGCCGGACAGGAGTTCTCGCTGGAGCCCGAACATCTCTGCCTTCTCCTCCGGTTCGGCATGGTCATAGCCCAGCAGGTGAAGGATGCCGTGTGTGGCCAGCAGCAGCATCTCGTCCTGCAGCGAGTGGCCGGCGTTCCGGGCCTGCACCTTTGCAACCTGCGGGCAGATGGCAATGTCACCCAGCATGCCCTGCGGGGTGGGCCGGTCGGGCGTCCCCGGGGTCAATTCGTCCATGGGAACCGAGAGCACGTCGGTGGCACCCGGTTCGTCCATCAGTTCAATGTGCAGCTTCTCCATGGCCGGCTCATCCACGAGGAGGATGGACAGTTCGGCCTGCGGATGAATGTAGAGCTGCTCAAAAATGTACCGCGACAGTGCCACGAGCTCCGACTCCTCCACCTGGACGCCGGACTCGTTGTTCACCTCGATGCTCACGCGTGTTCCCCCCGTTTTTCCCGGCCGGCTGAATGCTTGAGCCGGCTCCGCTGGGTTTCATCCCAGATGCTGTACGCGTTGACGATGTCCCCGACCAGCCGGTGCCGCACCACGTCGGCGGCATCCAGGACCGAGAAGCTCACGCCGTCGATTCCCTGCAGGATTTCCTCAACGATCCGCAGCCCGGAACGCGTCCCAAACGGCAGGTCCACCTGGGTGACGTCTCCGGTGACCACCATCTTGGATCCGAAACCGAGCCGGGTGAGGAACATCTTCATCTGTTCCGGCGTGGTGTTCTGCGCCTCGTCAAGGATGATGAAGGCGTCGTTAAGCGTCCGGCCGCGCATGTAGGCCAGGGGTGCCACTTCAATGGTGCCGGCCGCCATCAGGCGCGGAATGGATTCGGGGTCCATCATGTCGTGCAGGGCGTCGTAGAGCGGCCGGAGGTAGGGGTCGATCTTGTCGCTGAGCGTGCCGGGGAGGAAACCAAGCCGCTCCCCGCTTCCACCGCGGGGCGGGTCAGGATGATCCGGCTGACCTCTTTTTGCTGCAGCGCCTGGACGGCTTTTGCCATCGCCAGGTACGTCTTGCCGGTGCCGGCCGGACCAATGCCGAAGATCACGGTGTTGGCGTCGATGGCGTCAACATAGTTCTTCTGGTTCAGCGTCTTGGGCCGGATGGTCCTGCCGCGGCTGGAGAGGATGTCGTGGGTGAGCACATCCACGGGATTCTGCAGTGACTGCGTGCGCAGGAGGGACACCAGCTGCTGCAGCACAGCAGGAGTGATAACCGTGCCGCGGGCCACCAGGCCACGGACTTCCTGCAGGAGCCGCATGATCCGGGGAACATCACCGGCGGGGCCGTTGATGGACAGTTCATTACCCCGGGCATGGAAGTTGACGGCGGGGAACTGCTCTTCGATGAACCGCAACGCCTCGTCATGGCTGCCGAGTGATTGAACCATCTGGTCGGAGTTCTCAAAGAGGACTACTTCAGTCCGGGTGCCGGGCAGGGAGTGCGGGAATTCACCCGGACTGCCTTCACCCGTATTGAGCCGGCGCTTACCATTTGCTGATTCAGTCATGGTGCTGGCCCGCAGGCCCGTGGTCCCCTCGAAGATCGACATCAATGTTTGCGTTCGCTGATGCCGGCGCCCGTTGGACGGTGCTCCTGGCCCCAGCGATCCCTTTATCTTACGCCAGCGCGGGGCCGGGCCGGATACCAGGCCGCCATGGAGCAGCGGCTGCAACCCGTCCGGAGGGTGCCGGGACGTCCTTAGGTATCAACTTCATATCGGCCTCATATCGTTCCCGTTGCAGTTGTGCCCGCGGAGGCAAAGAGCGGCTGGGCGGCCGCGCCGCTGTGCAATGCTGGAAATCCAGCATCTGCTGGAACACCAGGCCGCCAGGGGGATCGGCCCGCCACGCCAGGAAAGGACAAGGGCAGGACAGTGCCGGAAACCTCTGCGCCCGAAAGGGCAGGACGACCGATGGGCCGTCTGCGCCCCGCCGTCCTTGCAGGAATCCTGGTCCTGATTCCGGTCCTTGCGGGCTGCACGGCCGAGGGCGGCCCCTCACCCACCGGCACCATCGCCTCGGTGCCGGCAACGGGCGGCACCATGCCGGACACGCTGTCCACCAGCGCCCCGCTGGAAACCGCACAGTCCTCCAACAAGGCGCCGGTCTACTGGATCGGCCGCAGCGGCGGGAACATCTTTCTTTACCGGGAATTCCGCGACGTCCCTGAACAGGAGAACCCGGTCACCCGCGCCCTGCGGGCCATGATGTCCGAGAAGCCGCTGGACCCTGACTTCTTCACGCCCTGGCAGAACCCGGACAAACTTGCCACCTCAATCTCCGGCAAGGACGTCATCACCGTCGACGTCTCCTCGGACGCTTTCAACAGCAACCTCGATGCCGACATGGCTGCCCGGGCCATCCAGCAGCTGATCTACACGGCAACCGCTGCCGCCGCCAGTTCGGGCCTGATCGACACCGGCCAGCAGATCCGGGTCCGGATCCTCGTGGACGGCCACACGGACTACGTGGCCTTCGGCAAAGTGCAGCTCGGGGCCCTGATGACCCGCGCCGCGGGCCTGGTGGCGCCCGTCTGGATCATTGATCCCCAGGAGAACGCCGAAGTGCCCGGCGGGAGCGTGAAGATCACCGGCCGCAGCACATCGCCCGGGGCGAAGCTCCGCTGGCAGATCCTGCAGTCTACGGACGGCGGCAGCAAAGCACCGTTCCTGGCGGGTGAAACCACGGCTGCGTCCGAACAGGGGCAGGCCGGCGTCTTCACCCTGGCCCTGAACCTTCCGCCGGGCGATTACATGCTGCGGGTGGCCCAGGCCGGCTCCGGCGGGGAACCGGACCGGAACGAGGACACGAGGTCCTTTAAGGTCCGGTAGCCGTCCACCGGCCAAGGACGTCGCTGGCAAGCACGACGGCGGCCGGGCCGGCTGTGGAGGACCGCAGGACATGGTGCCCCAG
This sequence comes from Arthrobacter sp. FX8, assembly GCF_026723805.1. NCBI lineage: Bacteria > Bacillati > Actinomycetota > Actinomycetes > Micrococcales > Micrococcaceae > Arthrobacter > Arthrobacter sp. FX8. The sequence continues at coordinate 1,593,056 of NZ_CP113505.1, forward strand.
GAGGGCGGTCACGGCGCCCTTATCGCAGAGTTTGGTTACCTCCCGCTGGCTGATGCCGCCCTCCGGACCGACGATGAGCAGGATTTCCCGGGGTCCGGAGCCTGCTTTCCCTTGCCATGCTTCAAGGACGGTGCGCAGCGGCCGAACGGCGTCCTCATGCAGGATGACAGCGAGGTCGGCAGCTTCCACGGCAGCGGAAAGCCCGGCAGTGTCGACGGCGGACCGCACTTCGGGGATCCAGGCGCGCCGTGCCTGCTTGGCGGCCGCGGCCACGGAGGATTCCCATTTGGCATGGGCCCGGGCTGCGCGGTCGCCCTTCCAGCGGACGATTGACCGTTCGGACTGCCAGGGTATGACGGCGTCGATGCCCAGTTCCGTGGCCGTCTCGATGGCCAGCTCGTCGCGGTCCCCCTTGGCGAGGGCCTGGACCAGCACCAGCCGGACGTCCGGCCTGTCTTCGACGGTCAGCGTCCCGCATTCCACCTCGAGTGCGGAGGGAGCGGCGGACACCACCTTCCCGGTCATCCGGGTGCCGGCGCCGTCGACGATGTCCACCGCTTCGCCGGGAGACAGCCGTTTGACGGTGACGGCATGCCGCGCCTCCGCCCCGTCGAGGACAAAGAGTTGGCCGGCCGCCATCCCGGCCAGCGAACCGGGGGGCGTGAAGAAGACGGGGTTGCTCACCGCTACAGGTTACCGAGCCGGTCCCGGAGCTTGGCGAACATGCCGCCGCTGGCAGCGAGCTTGCCCTCGGTGATCTGTTCACCACGGAGCTTGGCCAGTTGGCGCAGGAGGTCCTCCTGCGCGGGGTCGAGCTTGGCCGGGGTGTCCACCTGGAGGTGGACCTTCAGGTCGCCGCGGCCGTAGCCCCTCAGGTGGGTGACGCCGAGGCCGCGCAGGGTGATGATCTCCCCCGACTGGGTACCGGGCTTGACGTCGATCTCCTGCGTGCCGTCGAAGGTTTCCAGGCTGACATCCGTGCCCAGGGCGGCTGCCGTCATGGGGATGTGCAGGGTGGCGTGCAGGTCGTCGCCCTCCCGCACGTAGGTGGCGTCATTGTTGACGCGGATCTCCACGTACAGGTCGCCGGCCGGACCGCCCGCGGGGCCGGCCTCGCCCTGGCCGGAGAGCTGGATCCGGGTTCCGGTGGCCACACCGGCAGGGACCTTGATGGTCAGCGACCGGCGGCTGCGGATACGGCCCTGGCCGCTGCACTCGTTGCAGGGATCCTTGATGACGGTGCCGAAACCTTCGCAGGTGCCGCAGGGGGCGGCCGTCATGACCTGGCCGAGGATGGAGCGGACGGCCCGCTGGACCTGTCCGCTGCCGCCGCAGATGTCGCAGCGTTCCGGATGGGTGCCGGGGCGGCAACAGGATCCGTCACAGGTGGGGCAGACCACGGCGGTGTCCACTTCGAGTTTCTTGTTCACGCCGAACACGGCGTCGCGGAGGTCGATCCGTACGCTGATCAGGGCATCCTGGCCGCGGCGGACACGGGAAGCCGGACCGGACGTGCCGCCGGCGCCGAAGAAGGTGTCGAAAATATCCTGGAACGCGAAGCCCTGGCCCGCGTAGCCTGCGCCGCCGAAACCGTTGTCGGTGCCGTTCTCATTGCCGGTGGTGTCGTAGATCCGGCGCTTCTGGGGGTCCGAAAGCACCTCGTAGGCGTGAGTTACTGCCTTGAACCGTTCCGATGCGTCCGCACCGGGGTTTACGTCCGGGTGAAGGGTGCGGGCCAGCTTGCGGTAGGCCTTTTTGATTTCTTCACCCGTCGCTTCGGGTGAGACTCCAAGGACGTCATAGTGGCTGCTCAAAGTTCGTATCTCTTCCTTGTTGTACTGCGTTCAGTTGGGCGGCCCAGCTCTTGCTTTCCGGCCGAAGCGCGCTCCGGCGGCCAAGAGTCAGGGCCCCAAAATCCTGGAAAGGTAGCGCGCCACTGCCCTGACGGCGGCCATGGTGGTGGGGTAATCCATCCGGGTGGGCCCGAGGATGCCTACTTTCGCCGAGCTGTCCGGACCGTAGGCAGTGGCCACCACGGAGGCCTCGGCAAGGCCGTCGTACGGGTTCTCCCGTCCGATGCTGACAGCGACGCCGCGGTGGTCCTGGGCCATTTCGCTCAACAGCCGCAGCATCACCACCTGTTCCTCCAGCGCCTCGAGCACCGGGCCGATGCTGAGGGGGAAGTCGACGTTGGACCTGGCCAGATTGGCGGTGCCGGCCATGACCATCCGGTCCTCCCGGCTGTTTTGCGCCAGGCCCTCCAGTCCGAGCGCCAATGCGTGTGCCGCCTGCCGCTGCGGGTGCGGGGTGGCGGCGACGACGGCGGGCAGCGCCTGGGCCAGTTGGCGCAGCGGTGTTCCGCCCAGTGCACCGAGGAACCGGGTGCGCAGTTCGGCCAGTGCGTCGTCGCCAAGGTCCTGCCCGACGTCGATCACCCGCTGCTCCACCTTGCCGCTGTTGGCGATCAGGACGACGAGGACCTTGCGCGGGGCGAGCAGGACGAATTCGATGTGCCGGACCAGTGCCCTGCTCAGGTGCGGATACTGCACCACGGCAACCTGGTTGGTCAGCTGCGACAGCAGCCGGACGGTCCTCTCCAGCACGTCGTCGAGGTCGTCCGCGCCTTCGAGCAGGGACTGGATGGCGCGGCGTTCGGCGGCCGAGAGCGGCTTGACAGCCGAGATTTGGTCCACAAAGAGCCGGTAGCCCTTGTCCGTGGGAATCCGGCCGGCACTGGTGTGCGGGGCGGTGATCAGCCCCTCGTCCTCCAGTGCGGCCATGTCATTGCGGATGGTGGCGCTGGAAACACCAAGATGATGCCGCTCCACCAGGGCCTTGGACCCAACCGGCTCGCGGGAGTGGACGTAGTCCTCCACGATGGCCCGCAGTACTTCCAGCTTGCGTGGCTCGCTCACTCTCCACCTCCATCCATGGTTCGGGGCGCATGCCCCTCCCGATGCAACCCAGGGTTAGCACTCGACATGCCTAAGTGCTAACAGTCTATTATGCCTCGGCCCGTTGTTAGCATTGGTACCGCTCCGGGCGAAATTGCGGAGTTGAACACTAGCGCTAGGCGGATCAAATCCATGGATTACCGGAACTGGGGCCCACGCGGCATATCCGCTCCCGCCCGGACGGAACTGCCTGAGGTCCCCGTGGAGCGCGGCATGGTGCTCGAGGAAGTGCAGTCGGGCTGGGTGGGTGCCGTGACCCGGGTGGAGAAATCCGGCGGCATGCATGTGGTGGCGCTGGAGGACCGCAGGGGAAAATCGCGTTCCTTCCGCCTTGGGTTCGGCTTCCTCCTGGAGGGCCGGCCGATCCGGCTGATGCCACCCGCCCCCCGGCCGGCCGCTGCCGGTCCCGCGGCGGGCAGGACGGCCTCGGGGTCCGTTCGGGTCGCCGGACAACGCGCCCAGGTGGCCAAGGCCAGCCGGATCTGGGTGGAAGGCAAGCACGACGCCGAACTGGTGGAAAAGGTCTGGGGAGACGACCTCCGGGTGGAGGGCATCGTCGTCGAGCCCCTGCACGGCATTGACGACCTTGCCGCAGCCGTCGCGGACTTCAGGCCGGGGCCTGGCCGCCGTCTTGGCGTCCTGGTGGACCACCTGGTTCCTGACTCCAAGGAGTCCCGCATCGCGGATGCCGTCATGGCCTCCCCGGGCGCCGCAGGCAACGTCCTGATCGTCGGTCACCCCTACGTGGACGTCTGGCAGGCGATCCGGCCCGCTGTCCTTGGCATCGACAAATGGCCGGCCGTGCCCCGCGGGCAGGACTGGAAGACGGGGATCCTGAAAGCCTTCGGCTGGCCCCACGCCACCAAGGAAGATGTCGGCCTGGGATGGCAGAAGCTGCTGGGCGCCGTGCGCACGTACGCGGACCTCGAAGCGTCGCTGCTGGGCAGGGTCGAGGAAGTCATCGATTTCCTGACCGTGCCGTGAAGGGCGGACGGCGTCCCGGGAACCAGTATTCTTGGTAGTGCGGTTCCTTGTTTCCTGAGGCACTGCGCACCGCGCCGGAATTGTAGTCAGCACCACTTGCACCTTCGAAGGAACAGACTGTGGCAGAAAACGCACGTGATCACAGGGACGGCCAGGGCCGTTCCGAGTACCATGGCGTCCCCGCCAACGCCCTGCCGCTTACGGCCAGCGAAGACCGCCAGTGGGCGACGCTGGCGCACTTCGGCGGGATCCTGGGGTGCGTCCCCTCGCTGCTGATCTACTTGATCTTCCGTGACCGCGGGCCATTTACCGCCCAGGAATCCAAGGAAGCGCTGAACTTCAGCCTGCCGCCCACCATCGCCGCGGTGCTGGCCAACATCCTGGTGTTCGTCCCCTACGTCGGGAACATCTTCGCGGTCATTGCCACGCTGATCTGGGTGGCGCTCACGTGCTTCTCCGTCGCGGCAGGGATCCACGTCAACCGGGGCCAGCCGCACCGCTACCAGTACAACCTGCGCTGGATCAAGTAAGGGCAACTGCCCGCGGGCCGGCTCTAGTCCGGCAGGATGCGGCGGACTACTGCGTCTGCCAAGAGCCTGCCCTTGAGGGTCAGGACCAGGCGTCCGCGGAATGCGGCAGCAGGATCAACCAGGCCGGCTGCGATCAGTCCAGCCACCTCGTGGCGTCCCCCGGCACTCAGCGTTGAGACATCCAGTCCCGACTGGAGGCGGGCCTCCAGCATGACCCGCTCCAGGTTCCTTGTTTCCGCGTCCAGGGTTTCCCTGCCGGCGGCGGGCGAAAGCCCCTGCGACAGCCGGTTCGCGTAAGCGGACGGGTGCTTGACGTTCCACCAGCGGACCCCGCCCATGTGTGAGTGCGCGCCCGGGCCGATGCCCCACCAGTCGTCACCCCGCCAGTATGCGAGGTTGTGGCGGCAGGCCTGCTCCGGAGTCCGCGCCCAGTTGCTGACCTCGTACCAGCCAAGTCCGGCTTCGGTGATCAGCTGGTCGGCGAGCTCGTACTTGTCGGCGTGGTCGTCGTCGTCGATTCCCGGGACTTCGCCGCGGCGCATCTGCGCGGCCAGCTTGGTGCCCTCCTCAACGATCAGCGCGTAGGCGCTGATGTGGTCCGGCCCGTAGGAAAGCGCCGTTTCGAGGGAGTGCCGCCAGTCGGCCAGCGACTCCCCCGGCGTCCCGTAAATCAGGTCCAGGCTGACAGCCAGTCCTGCCTCGCGCGCCCACTGCACCACCTGCGGCACCCGGCTGGGCGTATGGGTCCGGTCCAGCACCTTGAGCACGTGCGGAACCGCGGACTGCATCCCAAAGGACACCCTGGTGAACCCGGCGTCCTTGAGGACGGCAAGGGACTCCGGCGTGACGGAATCGGGGTTGGCTTCGGTGGTGACCTCGGCGCCGTCGTCAATGCCCCATTGGTCAATGGCGGCCCGGAGGATCAGGGCGAGGTCATCGGCCGGCAGCAGCGTGGGCGTGCCGCCGCCAAAGAAGACGGTGCTGAGCTTCCGGTCCGGCAGCCCTGAACGTGACAGCACAGCAGCCGCCAGCGACACCTCGGACACGGCGGTCTGGGCGTATGCGTCCTGGGACGCTCCGCCGCCAAGTTCCGTGGCGGTGTAGGTGTTGAAGTCGCAGTAGCCGCAGCGCACAGCGCAGAACGGGATGTGGACGTACAACCCGAAAGCCCGGGCCGCCGCACCGTCCGCTGCCTGGGCAGGCAGCAGACCGTCCGACGGCGCCGGGTCGCCGAGGGGAAGAACGCTGGGCATCAGCGGGTCCCCCGCTGTGCGGTGGTCACTTCTTCTTGGCCTTGTCCTTCGATTCGTCGGTGGTCAGGGCGGCGATGAACGCTTCCTGCGGCACCTCCACTGTGCCCACCATCTTCATGCGCTTCTTGCCTTCTTTTGCTTCTCCAGCAGCTTGCGCTTCCGCGAGATGTCACCGCCGTAGCACTTGGCCAGCACGTCCTTGCGGATGGCGCGGATGCTTTCGCGGGCGATGATCCTGGAACCGATCGCGGCCTGGATGGGCACTTCGAACTGCTGGCGGGGAATCAGTTCGCGCAGCTTGCCGGTCATCATCACGCCGTAGGCGTACGCCTTGTCCCGGTGCGTGATGGCGCTGAACGCGTCCACCTGTTCGCCCTGGAGCATGATGTCCACCTTCACCAGGTCGGCGGCCTGCTCGCCGTCGGCCTTCCAGTCCAGCGAGCCGTAGCCCCGGGTCTTGGATTTCAGGATGTCGAAGAAGTCGAAGACGATTTCCGCCAACGGCAGGCGGTAGCGGATTTCCACCCGGTCCTCGGAAAGGTAGTCCATGCCGCCCATGACGCCGCGGCGGGACTGGCACAGTTCCATGATGGCGCCGACAAATTCGTTGGGGGCCAGGATGGTGGCGGAGACCATGGGCTCGCGTACCTCGGCGATCTTCCCGGTGGGGTACTCGCTGGGGTTGGTCACCCGGACCACCTTCTTGTCCTCCAGGGTCACCTCGTATTCCACGTTCGGTGCGGTGGAGATGAGGTCGAGGTTGTATTCGCGCTCCAGGCGTTCGCGGGTGATCTCGAGGTGCAGGAGACCCAGGAAGCCCACGCGGAACCCGAAGCCGAGGGCAGCCGAGGTTTCCGGTTCGTAAACCAGCGCGGCGTCGTTGAGCATGAGCTTTTCGAGGGCGTCGCGGAGTACCGGATAGTCGGCGCCGTCCAGCGGATACAGGCCGGAGAACACCATGGGCTTGGCATCGGCGTAGCCGGGGAGGGACTCCGCCGCCGGCTTGGCCAGGTTGGTGACGGTATCGCCCACCTTCGACTGCCGGACGTCCTTCACGCCTGTGATCAGGTAGCCCACTTCACCGACGCCGAGCCCCTTGGACGGTGTGGGTTCCGGGGAGCTGACACCGATTTCCAGAAGCTCGTGCGAGGCCCTGGTGGACATCATCTGGATGCGCTCACGCGGATGGAGCATGCCATCCATCACACGCACGTAGGTGACCACGCCGCGGTAGGTGTCGTAGACCGAGTCGAAGATCATGGCACGGGCCGGGGCATCGGGGTTGCCCTTCGGCGCCGGCAGGTCGCGGACGATCTTGTCCAGGAGGGCCTCGACGCCGACGCCGGTCTTGCCGGATACGCGCAGGACGTCCTCGGGATCGCCGCCGATGAGGCTGGCCAGCTCGGCGGCGTACTTTTCAGGCTGCGCCGCCGGAAGGTCGATCTTGTTCAGCACCGGGATGATGGTGAGGTTGTTCTCCATGGCCAGGTACAGGTTGGCCAGCGTCTGGGCCTCAATGCCCTGCGCCGCGTCCACCAGCAGGATGGCGCCTTCGCAGGCCGCGAGTGACCGGGATACCTCGTAGGTGAAGTCCACGTGGCCGGGCGTGTCGATCATGTTCAGCGCGTAGCTGACGCCGTCCACCTCCCAGGGCATGCGGACGGCCTGGGACTTGATGGTGATGCCACGTTCCCGCTCGATGTCCATCCGGTCCAGGTACTGGGCCTTCATGTCACGCGCCTGGACCACACCGGTGGACTGCAGCATGCGGTCAGCCAGCGTGGACTTGCCGTGGTCGATATGCGCGATGATGCAAAAGTTCCGAATGATTGCCGGATCTGTCGCGGCGGGCACCGGTGCGGTGCGGGCCATGGGAGACACGCAGGGTCCTTACTGTTGGCTTTTCAGCAGCCACCCGCCGGGCAACGCCATAGGCGCCTGCGGAACAGCTGCACGTCTTGAACATCCAGTGTCCCACGTCCGGGACGCACGGACCGCATCCGGGCAGGGCGCCGCCCGGCAGTTCCATGCCGAACCACCGCCGATAGGCTTTTCGCATGGTCATTGATCTCCGCTCCCTGGGAAACGCCGTCCGCCGCGGCCTGCGCATGCTGCAGAAACGGCGGCCCGCCCCGCCGGCCCCGGGCCCCGGCCGGGACCGCCGGGCGGGGGCCATGCCTCAGGCTCCCGGCGGAGGTCCTGCCGGGTCCGGGTATCCCGGTGATTACCGCGGGCGGTCCGCCGTCCGGTATGCACCGCAGCCGGACGGCGACCCGGATCCGGGCGAGGTGGTGTGGGCCTGGGTCCCTTACGAGGAGGACCACGGCAAGGGGAAGGACCGGCCGGTGCTGCTGGTGGGGCATAACGGCCCGTTCCTCCTGGGACTGATGCTGACCAGCAGGGACAGGGTGCCTGCCGGTTCAACGTCCGGCGACTACGTGGACCTCGGTTCCGGGGACTGGGACAAGCAGGGCAGGCCCAGTGAAGTGCGCCTGGACCGTATCCTGCAGATCCGCCCTGACAGCATCCGGCGGGAGGGCGCCGTGCTGGACGCGGCGCGGTTTGAGAAAGTTGCGGCCGGGCTGCGCCGGCGACACGGCTGGACCTGACCAACCCAAATGGCCAGTGCCGCCGCTGACCTGCTATTCTTTATTGCTGTGTGTCCGTGCAGGTCGACGGTCACTGATGGCTGGCCGCCATAGGTATCCCCACGCCGCTCAGTCAAGGCCAGCCTGAAAGCCCTCTAGACCATTTCCGCATTACAAAGAGAGTTCACACGTGGCGAATATCAAGTCCCAGAAGAAGCGCATCCTGACCAACGAGAAGGCACGCCTGCGCAACAACGCAGTCAAGTCTGAGCTGAAGACGGCCATCCGCGCCGTCAACACCGCCGTTGAGTCCTCTGACAAGGAAGCTGCTACTACTGCGCTCGTTACTGCCAGCCGTAAGCTGGACAAGGCTGTCAGCAAGGGTGTTCTGCACAAGAACAACGCAGCGAACCGCAAGTCGGCGATCTCCAAGAAGGTCAACGCACTCTAAGGTTTCCAGTTCCCACGAACTGATGGTGTGGCCGGTACCGCAAGGTACCGGCCACACGCTTTAATCGTTGCGGCCTACCTGCCCTGGACGGACATGGCAATCACCGTCACAGCGTGTTCGACGGCGTAGACGGGGTCCCGGGACAAGCCCTTGACCTGCGCATCAGCCTCCGCCGTGGCCTGGATGGACCGGACCAGGCCTTCCGGGGTCCAGCGCCGGACGTCCCGCTGTGCCTGCTCCACGAGCCAGGGCTGCATCCCGAGTTCCGCCGCGATCTGCGCGGGCGATCCGGAGGCGCCGGCCACCCGTGCGACAGTTCTTAGCTTCGAGGCGAGGGCTGCCACCAGCGGAACCGGGTCAGCACCGGTGGCAAGGGCGTGGCGCAGCGTCGACAGCGCCACGGGGGCGTTTCCTGCCATTGCGGCGTCGGCGACCTTGAACGCGGTGGCCTCGATCCGTCCGCCGTAGTACTTGTCCACGGTCTCAGTAGTGACGGTGCTCCCTGCGTCGGCAATCAGTTGCGAGCACGCCGCGGCGAGTTCCGAAAGGTCGGCCCCCACGGCATTCACCAGCGCCTGGACGGCGTCCTGGTTGATCCGCCGCCCGGCCGCCTTGAACTCCGCCATGACGAACGAGACCTTGTCCGCATCCTTCTTCAGTGGCTGGCAGTCAACGACCGGCCAGCCACCCTTCTTTAACGGCGTCGAGGAGCTTTTTGCCGCGTGCTCCCCGGCGTGCCGGAGCACGACGACGGCGTCCTGTTCCGGGTGCTGCAGGTAGGCAAGGGCATCCGCCAGGAAGGCGTCGTTCATCCCTTCCACGGCCTCCACTTCAATGAGCTTGCTCTCACCGAACAGTGAAGGGCTCACCTGCATGGTCAGGGTGCCGGCGTCATAGCCGGCGGCGTTGATGCGGCTCAATTCGACGTCCGGCGCGGCCGCCCTGACCTGTGAGCGGATCCTGTCCATGGCCCTGATGCCCAGGTACTCTTCCGGGCCGCTTACCAGCACGATCGAGGCCGGGGCTACGTCCCGCCAGGAGGCTGTGTTCGACGCCGGGGAGCGTGTTGCCCGCTTTTGCGCGACGGCCATCCAAGGTCCCTTCCGGAGGTTTTATTGCAGTATCCCAGCCTGCCACGTCTGCGCCCGCGGTCCAAGCTGCCCTTGCGGCGGATGTGCTGCAGCCGCAGCTCCATCAGCCCGATCAGTGCCACCGTGACGGCGTGCGCTTTCCGGACCTGGCAGGCGAACCGCAGGGGCCGGACCACTGCCCACACGGCCGCCAGGGTAACGGTGGACAACAGCACCATCGACAGCAGCCCGGGCACTCCCTCAGGCCAGGGCAGGGCGGAGCCGGGCAGCTGCGCCGTGAACCTGGCGGTGGCGGCGATGCCGGCGCTGAACGTTCCAGCCACAGCGATCAGAAACGTGGCGGCCCACGGAAGCAGGACCACCAGCGGCACCGCTGCCGTTCCCAGCAGGGTCACCGGCGCCACCAGGGGTGACACCACGACATTGGCCAGCAGCGAATAGGTGGCGAACCGGGGCTGCAGGAGGACGATGACGGGCCCGCACAACAGCTGTGCGGACAGCGGAACCGCAACGGCGGCGGCGATCCACCGGGGCACCGCTGCGGGAATCCAGGCGACGATCCGCCGCCCCAGGAGAATGATCCCCAGCGTGGCAAGGACGGACAGCAGGAATCCGAAACTGGTGCCAAGGGCAGGCTCGGCCAGTAGAAGGCCGATGACGGCGAGGCACAGGAAGCTCAGTCCGCGCCCTGGGCGTCCGCCCGCGAGGGCGGCCACCCCGATGGCACCCATGAGAGCGGCCCGCAGGACGCTGGCGTCCGGTCCCACCAGGACTATGAAGAGGGCCAGGCCGCAAAGTGCTCCAGCCGCAGCGGGAGCACGCGGCAGCCGGCACCGGCGGCACAGGAGCAGCAAGGCCCCCAGCACCAGGCTGCAGTTTGCCCCGCTGACCGCCGTTAGGTGGGTCATGCCCACAGCCTTCATGGCGTTGTCCAGTCCCTCGTCCAGTGCGCTGGTGTCTCCGGTGACCATTCCCGGAAGGAGTCCGCGGGCATCGGGTGACAGGAAAACCGCGGCGGAAACGAAGCGCGCCCGAAGCTCCTTCGCTGCCCCCTCCAGCAGCGAGCCTCCCATGGCCTTGCCGGGGGCGGTGGAGGCGGCCAGGGTTCCCGCGTCCTGGTCCCCGGCTCCGCCGGCCGCAGCTTTCCTGCTGCGCGCAGGGTCTGCCCCGGAACCACCCCGCCCCAGCCTTGCCCGCCCATGATGGTGAGCCGCGCCCGTGTCCGCACCAGCATGCCGCCGGTGGTCACTTCCTGCGTCCACACCGGAACTGCCCAGCGTCCCGCCGACCCGCCCGGTCCTGCCATGGCCCTTGGGTTTCCGGCCACCTCCACAATGGCGACGACGGACTTGCCGGCAGTGACCGCGTCGGCGAGGGGACCCTCGAACCGTTGGCTTGACGACGTTGCAGCGTGGGCTGCGGCGGCAGCGGCCAGCATCAGGGAGACGCCCAGGGCGGCGGGAAAGCTGCGTCCGGTGGCGCGGGGCGGCCCGGCCCGTTCCTGGTGGCCGACGGCGGGACGCGCAGTTCGTGCCGTGCGATGCCTGGCCGCGCGGGCCAGGAGGAGGCCGCCAAGTGCCGCCAGTGCGGAGCACAGTGCTGCAAGCTCCGCAGGCGGCAGCCAGAGCCCGGCCACTGAGGCGGTCCATACCAATAATGCCGGAAGGGCAAGGCGGAGGTCCGTGCGGCGTCGTGGTTCCGCGGGACTGGTATCAGCGTTTTCCTGGGCCTTGCCGCCATCGGCCACCCGCTGGCGCACGTGGTGCACGGCGCGCGTCCAGTGCCCCTGCAGCGGCCGGTGCCCGGTGGCCGGCAAGCAGGGGGTCCGTGGGTGGGCCGGTGTCGAAGGCGGAGAAGGGGTCCCGGAGGCTTCCGTTGCGCCTGGAGGCGTCGGAGCCTGTGGTTCCAGGCCGGGGCCATTCACCGCGGATTCGATGAAGCGGTGCCAGGGACTGCGCCGTTGCTTTCCGCCGCCGGGATCGGGCGCATTCCATCCCTGACCCTTGTCCCGGCCTCCCCTTCCTGAATTCGCTCCCACGGCCGTCCCTAGACCGTCACCAGCGGGAGCAAGGCCTCAAGCATCTTTGGTCCCACGCCGTCGACGGCGTCCAGTTCTTCCGCGCTCTTGAAGGGGCCGTGTTCCTTCCGCCAGTCCACGATCCGCTGGGCCAGGACCGGCCCGACTTTTGGCAGCGTGTCCAGCGTGGCAGCGTCCGCGGTGTTGAGGTTGACCTTTCCGCCGGTCTGGCCGGGTACCGTCCCCTGCTGCGCAGTGCCTGAACCAGCACCCATTGACCCAGTGCCGTCCGGACCTGCGGCACCGGCCGCGGAGGCCTGGGGTTCCCCTTGCCGCGGAACGTGGATTTTCTGGCCGTCCTCCACCACGAGGGCAAGGTTGAGCCGGTTGACGTCGGCGTCCGGAGTCGCACCGCCCGCCGCAGCGATGGCGTCGTCAACGCGGCTGCTGTGCGGCAGCCGGATAACACCGGGTCTGGCCACGGCGCCAACAACGTGCACCACCACCGTCCCCGCTGACGCGGAGCCGCCCTGCCCGCTGCCGGAATCCGGTGGGGCTGGGGCCCCGCCCTGGACGGAACCACTGTCACCGGCCGCTGCTGATGCGCCGCCGGAACCGGTGCCGCCCAACGGCAGGACCTGGGGCGCGGCCGCCCCGGCCTGCCACCAAAACCAGGCTCCCGCGGCCACGGCCAGAACAGCCAGCAGCACGGCGACGCGCAGCCCCACCCGCCACCGGAGCGAAGGCGCCACACCGGAACCAGCTCCGGAGCCACTGCCGGGTTTGTCTCCGCCCGCGTCACCGGAACCCCGGTACTCAAAACCGTCAGGGCCGGCCCCGTCCTGCAGGAGCCCGGAAGGTCCCTCCCCCAGGGTGGCATGGAGCCTCGCCCTCACATGGCGCGCCTGCTGACCTGCTGCTCCAGCATCCCGGCGTGACATAGCTCCACCCTAGGAACACGGTCCGCCGACCGGCAGCCGGCAAAGAGGCTATGTGGAAAGGTGCGCTTCGGCGCCCGGTCCGCCGTCCGTCCCCCCATCGGCGGCCGTCCTGCCCACGATGACCGCAAGGACGCCGAGGCCCGCATGGGCAGCGAGGACTGCCGGGAGGGAACTGATCTGGGCGGGCGGGCATTCGGGAAGTGCCGCTTCCAGCCGCGCGGCCAGGCTCTCCGCCTCTTCGGAGTTCCCGAAATGATGGACGGCCAGGCGCACGGCCTCTCCCGGACGCGCCGCCGCTTCGGCCACCACGATTTCCTCAAGGCGCGCCACGGCCCTGGCACCTGACCGCACCTTCTCCAGCGGGACGATCCTGCCGCCGTCGACCGCAAGGATAGGTTTGATGGCAAACATGGTGCCCAGCAGCGAGGCCGCGGCGCCGATCCGTCCGCCCCGCCGCAGTTGTTCCAGGCTGGGGACGTAGAAGAAGACCTTGGTGCGGGCTGCCTGGGCCGCTGCCGCGGCAGCAACCCCGGCATGGTCGGCGCCGGCGGCGGCTGCCTCCACGGCAGCCTGCACGGCCATCCCCTGTGCCATGCCCACGGTTCGGGTATCCACCACCTCCACGGGGATCCCCACCTTTGCCGCAGCAAGCCGGGCCGCGTCGGCAGTGCCGGAAAGTTCCCCGGAGATATGGACGGAAACGACCGCCTGGAATCCCCGGAGTTCGGCCGCGCGGTACGCCTGCTCAAATTGGCCCGGTGACGGCCTGGATGTTTTGACCTGCGTTCCGGAGGCCAGCGCCACGGCGATGGTCTCGAGGATGTCGTCTTCACCCTCGCCGTAGATTTCCCGGCCCACCATGACGGGCATGGGTGTCACGGTCAGGATGCCGTCCCGCGGCAGCCTGCCTGCATAGTCCGCAGGCAGGGCGGCAGCGGAATCAGTGACGACGGCTGTGCGCACCTCAGCGCTCCCGGCCGCCCGCCGCGTCCCCGGACGCGCCCCGGGACGGAGGCCTGACAGCCGTGCACGGACCCATGGCCAGGCAGCGGCATTACTGTCGGGCAAGGGGCCTCCTGGAGACGGTGTCCGGATCAGTCAGCACCGGCCGCCGGAAAACTTCCGGCGGCCGGTGCGTGCTGCAGGGTGCAGCGCTTATGCCGGGACGATGTTGACCAGCTTAGGCGCACGGACGATGACTGTCCTGATGCCGCGGCCGTCAAGGGCGCGCTGGACGTTGTCGGACGCCAGGGCCAGCTCGCGGAGCTGATCCTCGGAGACGTCCGGGGACACCTCAAGCCGGTCACGGACCTTGCCCTGCACCTGGACAACGGCGGTGACCGTGTCCTGGACCAGGAGCGCGGGATCGTGGGCGGGCCAGCCTGCGTTGGCCACCGACGCCGGGTGGCCCAGCAGGTTCCACATGTCCTCGGCGGTGTATGGCGCGAAGAGGCTGAGGATCACGGCGACGGCTTCAGCGGCTTCGCGGACCGCCGGATCCGCCGCCCCTGCGCCGGAGTCAATGGCCTTGCGGGTGGCGTTGACCAGCTCCATCAGCTTGGCCACCACCACGTTGAACTTGTTGGCGTCCAGCAGTTCAGCGGCGTCCGCGATGGTGCGGTGCGTTACCGACCGCAGCGCGCGGTCGCCGGTGGTGGCGTCCACGCCGGGCCCGCTGGCCACGTCCTGCGCCAGGCGCCAGGCGCGGGCCAGGAATTTCGCCGAGCCCGACGGCGAAACATCGGCCCAGTCGACGTCGTCCTCCGGCGGGGAGGCGAAGATCATGGTCAGCCGGACCGCGTCCACGCCGTACTTGTCGAGCTGCTCGCCGAGGTCCACGCCGTTGCCCAGCGACTTGCTCATGGCTTTGCCGCCGTTGAGTACCTGGCCCTGGTTCAGCAGGGCGCTGAAGGGTTCGTCGGCGTCGATCATGCCCAGGTCGTGGATGACCTTGGTGAAGAAGCGGGCGTACAGCAGGTGGAGGATGGCGTGCTCCACACCGCCGACGTACTGGCCCACGGGCATCCAGTCGTTGATCTTCTCCGGATCGAAGGGGCCCCCGGTGTAGTGCGGGGAGACGAAGCGCAGGAAGTACCAGGAGGAGTCGACGAACGTGTCCATGGTGTCGGTGTCCCGCTTGGCAGGGCCGTGGCAGGTGGGGCATTCGACGTTGACCCAGGACTCGGCCGCGGCCAGCGGCGAGGTGCCCTTCGGGGCCAGGTCCTCGCCGCGGAGGTCCGAGGGAAGGGTCACGGGCAGCTGCTCATCGGGAACGGGGACTTCGCCGCAGGACGGGCAGTGGATGATGGGGATGGGGGTGCCCCAGAACCGCTGCCGGCTCAGGAGCCAGTCGCGGAGCCGGAAGTTCACGAACTTCTCGCCGGTGCCCTGCCGCTCCAGGATGGTGATGGCCGCCGGGATGGCCTCGGCCTTGGGCAGTCCGTCGAGCTCGCCGGAGTTGATCAGGGTGCCCTCCCCGAGGTGGCGGTGCCCGAGACGGCGGGATCCTCTTCGCCGGTGTCCAGGACGGCGCGGACCGGCAGGTTGAACGCGCGGGCGAAGTCGAGGTCCCGCTGGTCATGCGCGGGCACGGCCATGATGGCGCCCGTGCCGTAGTCGGCCAGGACGTAGTCGGCAGCCCAGACCGGCAGTTTTTCGCCGTTCAGCGGGTTGATGGCGTAGCGGCCGGTGAAGACACCGGTCTTTTCGCGCTCGGTGGACTGGCGTTCGATCTCGGAGAGCGCCTTGACCCGTTCACGGTATTCGTCCAGGGCAGCTGCGTGGTCGTCCGTGACAAGTTCGACGGCGAGCGGCGCGTCGGCAGCCACAACGAAGAAGATTGCCCCGTACAGGGTGTCCGGGCGGGTGGTGAAGACCGTGACCTCCTTGGCGGGCTTGCCGCCGTCGGCCTCGATCACGAAGTTGACGTGGGCACCCTCGGACCGGCCGATCCAGTTCTTCTGCATGGCCAGGACGCGCTCGGGCCAGTGGCCGCGCAGCTCGTCCATGTCATCCAGCAGGCGGTCCGCGTAGTCGGTGATCTTGAAGTACCACTGGTTGAGCGACTTCTTGGTCACGGTGGTGCCGCAGCGCTCGCAGGCGCCGTTGACCACCTGCTCGTTGGCCAGGACGGTCTGGTCCTTGGGGCACCAGTTGACCGGGGAGTTCTTCCGGTAGGCCAGCCCGCGCTCGTAGAAGCGCTTGAACAGCCACTGGGTCCAGCGGTAGTACTCGGGGTCGGAGGTGTGGAGGCGGCGCGACCAGTCGGCGGAGATGGCGTACCGCTTGAAGGACGCTGCCTGGGTGTCGATGTTGGCGTAGGTCCACTCGCTGGGGTGGGCGTTGCGCTTGATGGCAGCGTTCTCCGCGGGCAGGCCGAAGGAGTCCCAGCCGATGGGGTGCAGGACGTCGTACCCCTTCTGGCGCAGGTAGCGGGCCACGACGTCACCCATGGCGAACGCTTCGGCGTGGCCCATGTGCAGGTCACCGGACGGGTACGGGAACATGTCAAGCACGTAGCGGCGCTCCCGGGACCCGTCATCCACCGGGGTGAAGACCTTGAGGTCCTCCCACACCTGGGGCCATTTGGCCTCCATGGCGGTGAAACTGTAGGTGCCCTCCTCAGGCTCCGCCGATACTGTTGTTGCTGTTCCGGTCTCTGTCTCCGGCTGAACGCCCACTGCTGCCCTCTTCTGTTCTGTTACGGCATCGGTGCTGCCATAACGGCCTGATCCTCCTGCTGCCGGCCCGGCGCCATACCCCGGACACACAAAAGCCCCTCGCCAAGGGAGGGGCTGCCGCTCAGCTATCCGATATCCGGAGCCGGCGGCTAACTAAGCAGAAGGATCGCACGCATGGCTCTACTTTAGCGCACCCCCAGTGTAAACAAGTGCCGGATTACCGCCCAGCCGATGAGGGCACACGCCGGAGCCCGCATCCCCCTAAAGCCACCACCCCCGAATTGGGTGCTCCCCCTACTGCCGGAGCCGCAAAGTTGAGGGGCTAAGTACTCTTGCCAAGTTATGCTCTGCGGTCCACAGTGATGGCAAGTCTGCGGGGTACTGAACGGTCTCAGGTCGAGGAGCCCGAAATGTGTTCTTGGCGTAGATTTCCCGCACGACAACTGGCGGACAGCAGCTTCGCCCCCGCAAAAGTAAAGGTCCGCACCGAAGCTCCCGGGTTGTGGGCCAGGCAATCACCGTGGTACTGGTCATGACCGCCATAATTCGCTGGGCTGTCCAGTTCCGGTTGTTGGTCCTGGCATTGGCTGCGGGAATTCTCGCTTTTGGGTTATCAAGTTTGCCGGGCATGTCCGTTGATGCCTATCCGGAATTCGCCCCGCCGCAGGTGGAGATCCAGACGGAGGCCCTGGGGCTCTCGGCCGCCGAGGTGGAACAGCTCGTCACCTCCCCGATGGAGGCCGACCTGCTGAACGGCGTTGCCTGGGTGGAGGCGATCCGATCCAAGTCCCTCCCCGGGCTGTCCTCGATCCAGATGGTCTTCAAGCCGGGGACTGACCTTTTCCGGGCACGCCAGCTGGTCTCTGAGCGCCTTACCCAGGCCCGCGCACTGCCGAACGTGTCAGCAGCGCCGGTCCTCATGCAGCCGCTCTCATCCACCAGCCGGGTGATGATGATCAAGCTCACGTCAAAGGACATGTCGGCCATCGACATGTCTGTCCTGGCCCGCTGGACGATGAAGCCAGGCCTCCTGGCGGTGCCTGGTGTCGCCAACGTGGCCATCTGGGGCCAACGGGATCAGCAACTGCAGGTCCTGGTGGATCCGGGTCAGCTTGCAGCCAAAGGCGTCACGCTGGACGATGTCATCAAGACCACCGGCAACTCAGTATGGGTATCACCGCTGAGCTACCTGGAGGCCTCCACCCCGGGAACGGGCGGCTTCTTCGAGACCGGACACCAGCGGATCGGCGTCCAGCACGTCCTGCCAATCACCACTCCCCAGGACCTGGGTCAGGTTCCATTGGACAGTCCGGCGGGGAACCTCCTCCTGAAGGACGTCGCCACGGTTCAAACGGACCACCAGCCACTGATCGGCGATGCCCTCCTGAGCAAGGAAACCGAGCTCCTCCTGGTGATCGAGAAATTCCCCGAGACCAACACCATGGACGTGACGCGGGGCGTGGACGAGGCACTGCGCGCACTCCAGCCGGGCCTGCCCGGGGTACAGGTGGACACCACCGTTTACCGACAGGCGTCCTTCATCGAGGAGGAAGTCGGCGTAATCGGCGTCGGCCTGCTCATCACATTGCTGGTCATCGTCGCGATGTTCTGGGCGTTCTTCCGGTCATGGCGTGCCGCTGTCATCAGCCTGGTCACCATCCCGGTGGCACTCACCGCGGCGGCCCTTGTCCTGTACTGGCGCGGGGTCGGGATGAACTCCATGGTGTTCGCGGGCATGGTGCTCGCCCTCGCGGTTATCGTGGGCGACGTCGCCGAGGACCTCAGTGGGGTGGTGGCGGCGAACCTTTCCGCCAGGAAACGCGGGGACGCGCTGCACGATACCCAGCGGGGCTCGGGCCTGATTCCGGAGGCCCTTCGCTCGGTTCGTACTCCGATTCTCTACTCGCTGTTGATCATGGCGCTGGCCACGATGCCGGCATTCTTCTTCACAGGTGAGAATGGAGCCCTTTTCGGTCCACTTGTCCTGGCCTACCTGCTTGCCCTGGCAGTCTCGATGATCGTGGCGCTGGCCGTCACAGCCGCGCTGGTGTTCGTCCTCCCCGGAGCGTTGAACGCGCCGCGGGAACGCCGGTCGCTGAAGCGGCTCGAGGTGGGCTACGGCCGGCTCCTGGTCCGCCTGAGGGGAGGGGCTAAATGGATGTTCGCTGCTTCCGCCGTTGTGGCGCTGGCGGGGCTGGCCTTGATGCCCCAGCTGGCAGCCGGCCACCCCGTGGTGCCGGTAATGGCGGACAAGACCCTGGTGGTGCACTGGAGCGCGATCGCTGGTACCTCGGACCAGGAAATGAGCCGGATCACGGAGGCGGCGGCGGGCGAGCTGCGCGGCGTGCCCGGCGTGGCCAATGTGGGAGGCCACGTTGGCCGGGCCATCACCTCCGACCAGGTCGGTGACGTAAGTTCGGGTGAACTTTGGGTCAGCGTGGCACACGATGCGTCCTTCAGGGATACTGCTGCCGCCGTCAAGCAGGTCATTGCCGGCTACCCCGGGCTGACCAGCAAGGTATCGACCTATCCCCAGGAGCGCCTCGACGCGATCCGGGACGCTGCGGACAGCGGATTCGCCGTCCGGGTCTACGGCCTGGACCCCGCGATCCTGCGGCAGAAGGCGTCGGAGGTGCAGCAGATTCTGGAACACACCGCCGGCATTGCGAACGCCCATGTTGACGTTCCCCCGAGCAGCCCATTGCCGAGGTCACGGTTGACCTTGCCAAGGCGCAGAAGGCCGGCGTCGCCCCCGGGGATGTTCGACGCGCTGCGGCCGCCTTGGTGCAAGGTATCGAAGTGGGCAACCTCTACGAACAGCAGAAGGTCTTCTCGGTCATCGTCAAGGGGGTCCCGTCCACGCGGAACAGCCTGGACAGCGTTCGTGACCTGATCATCGACACCCCCAGCGGCGGGCATGCCCGCCTGGGCGACGTCGCCCAGGTCAATATGGTCGGAAACGAGTCCGTCATACTTCACGATGACACCTATCGCCGCCTTGACGTGAAAGCCGACATCCAGGGCCGGCCCCTGAGCGACATCCAAAACGACATTAATGCGGGCCTCCAAAAGATGCAGTTCCCGATGTCGTACCACGCCGAAATCCTCACGCAGTATGCCCAGCAGCAAAGCAACATCCAGTGGCTCTGGTTGCTCGCAGCGATTGCCGCGGCGGGCATCCTGGTTCTTCTGCAGACTGCTGCCGGAAGCTGGCGGCTCGCCGTCCCGCTCGCCCTGTGCCTGGTCCTTTCGCTCTCCGGAGGCGTGCTTGCCGCCCTGGTTACCGGGGCGGTAAATTCCCTGGTCGCACTGGTGGCGTTCGCCGTCGTGCTGGGGATCGCGGCCCGGGGCACCCTGCTGATGGCGGAACGCGTCCGGACACTACAGGCCCGGGGCGGTGAAATGCCGATGCCTGGCCTGGTGGTCCATGCGGCGAGGGACAGGCTGGGTCCGACGTTGATGTCGGCCGGGATGACGGCACTTGCACTTGTGCCCCTCGTCCTGTTCGGCGGTGTGGCAGGAACGGAAATCATTCAACCGCTTGCCGTGATCATCTGGGGCGGCCTGCTGACCTCCACCCTGTCCACCCTGTTTGTGGTACCCGCCGTACTGCTCGCCTTCGCGCCGAAGGCACCAGCACACAGCGCCGGCCACGCCATCTATGAACCTACTGAAAACCAGGTTGTGTGATGAAATCAATTCCAGCAGGGCCTGCCAGGAAGCACGCAGCCCTCATTATCGCGGCGTTCCTGTCACTCCTGGTTGCAGGGTGCGCACAAGTGTCCGAAGCGGCGTCAGCCAACGACCCGGCGGCTATTGCCACGGTGCCGGGAACGGACCTTCACCGCATCACGCTCACCGATCACGCTGTCCAACGCCTCGGGCTTACCACCGTCCAGGTGGCGACGGACCCCCAGACCGGGAAGCTCACCGTCTCCTATGCGGCCATTCTGTATGACAGCACCGGCAAGACCTGGGTGTACACCAACCCCGAGCCCCTGGTTTACGTCCGCGCGCCAATCACCGTCGAACGCATCAACGCCGATGTTGCGCAGTTGGGCGACGGGCCGCCTCCCGGCACAACGGTGGTGACCACGGGCGCTGAGGAGCTTTTTGGCGCGGAATTCGACACGGCCCAGTGACATGCGCTGGATAATCGGGGTCAGCCTCAGGTTTAGGACGATCGTCGTCGCCATCGCGTGTGCGGTCATGCTGCTCGGATCCCTGCAGCTGGGTGCCGCGTCCGTGGACGTCTTTCCCGAATTCGCCCCACCCCGGGTCGAAATCCAGACCGCGTGCCTTGGCCTGACTGCCCAGGAAGTCGAAGAGCTGGTCAGCGTTCCCATCGAGGCAGCGGTAGGCGGCATGCCGGGACTGGACGAGCTGCGGTCCAAATCCGTTGCGCAGCTGTCTTCGATCGTGTTGCTCTTCCATCCGGGCACCGACCTGCTCAACGCCCGCCAGCAGGTCTCGGAACGCATGGCGTCCGTGACGGCGGCGCTGCCGACCTGGGCGGCCCCGCCGGTCATGCTGCAGCCGCTGTCCGCCACGAGCCGCGTGATGAAGATAGGAATGACGTCATCTGAGCACTCGCTCATTGAGATGTCCATGCTGTCCTACTGGACCATCCGGGCCCGCCTCCTGCGGGTTCCCGGTGTGGCCAACGTGGCAATTTGGGGGGAACGGCTCCAGATGCTGCAGGTGCAGGTGGAACCCGACAAGCTCAAAGCCCAGGACGTTTCCCTCAACCAGGTCATGGAAGTTACCGCCGGCGCCCTCGACGCAGGCCTGCTTAGGTACTCGCCCGGAAGGTTCATCGGCACCGGGGGCTTTATTGACAGCCCCAACCAGAGAATGGGGGTTCGGCACGTCCAGCCGATAAAGACTCCCGCCGACCTGGCCCAGGTGACGATCCGTGAAAAGGACGGCGTGCCCCTCCACCTTGGCGACGTAGCCCAAGTAGTGGAAGACCACCAGCCACTCATCGGTGACGCCGTCATCAATAGCGGCCATGGGCTCATGCTCATTGTCGAGAAACTGCCCTGGGGCAACACCCTGGACGTGACCAAGGGCGTTGAGGAGGCCCTGCATGAGTTGCAGCCCGGCTTGAGTGGAATCAGCTTCGACACCACCATCTTCCGCCCGGCAAGCTTTGTGGAGGAATCCATCTCCAACCTCAGCCTGGCCCTGCTGCTCGGCTGCCTGCTCGTCGTCCTGATCCTGGGCGCTTTCCTCTTCCAATGGCGGACAGCCCTCATCAGCCTCATCGCGATTCCGCTGTCCTTGCTCACAGCTGCCCTGGTCCTGTATTTCACCGCCAGTTCGATCAACACGATGGTCCTTGCGGGGCTGGTCATTGCGGTCGGTGTCGTGGTCGATGACGCCATCATCGACGTCGAAAACATCATGCGGCGGCTGCGGCAGCACCGCGCCCGGGGCAGCGGCGAATCCACGTCCTCGGTGGTGTTGAAAGCCTCGCTCGAAATGCGGAGCCCCATCGTCTATGCCACCCTGATCATTGTGGTGGCGGCAGTACCCATCTTCTTCCTGGATGGACTGACGGGCGTCTTCTTCCGGCCGCTGGCAATCACCTACACGCTGGCAGTACTCGCCTCAATGCTGGTGGCGCTGACGGTCACTCCGGCCCTGGCACTGATCCTCCTCGGTAACGCCAAACTGGAGGAGCGTGACGCTCCCCTCGTCCGCGTGCTCAAGCGCGGCTACCACGCGGTCCTTTCAGGCATGATGAAGCGGCCCCGCTACGGCTACGCGGGATTTGGAGTCGTCGCCCTGGCAGGTTTGGCGATAGCACCCCTCCTGGGCTCATCCCTGTTCCCCACTTTCAAGGAACGGGACTTCCTGATGCACTGGGTCTCACAGCCGGGAACGTCAGCCGCGGAGGAATATCGGATCTCCCAGCGCGGCTGCGAGGAGTTCCTCAAAGTGCCCGGCGTCCTGAATTGCGGTACACACATTGGTCAGGCCTTCACCGCCGACGAGATTGTTGGCGTCAACGCGGGCGAGCACTGGATCAGCATTGACCGTCACGCCAACTACGACGAGACGCTCGCCGCCGTGCAGGACGTTGTCAACGGGTATCCCGGCCTGCACCGGGACGTCCAGACCTACCTGAAGGAACGGATCGAAGAGGTCCTCACGGGAGCCAGTGAGCCGATCCTCGTCCGCGTTTACGGGGATGACCTCAACGTGCTGCGTGAACAGGCCCAACGGGTCAAAGACATCCTGGACGGCATCCACGGCACCCAGGACGCCCATGTCTCCCTTGAGGTTGAGGTTCCGCAGATCTCGGTCACGGTCAACCTGGCCCAGGCACAGAAATACGGACTGAAACCTGGCGATGTGAGACGTGCGGCAGCCACGCTCGTGGCTGGCGAGGAGGTAGGCGACGTCTTCCGCGACGGACGTGCCTACGACGTCCACGTCTGGAGCACTCCCGCCACCCGGTCCAGCGTTACCAGCATCGAAGACCTGCCGATCGACACGCCCACCGGCCAGCGGGTCCGCCTCGCTGATCTGGCCACCGTGGCCCTTCAGCCGGTGCCGAACCAGATTGACCGTACCAACGGATCGCGCCGCGTTGAAGTTGGATCGTTCCTGGCATCGGGCGCAGACCTCGGCAACGTCGCCCGCGAGCTGCAGCAACGCCTTGACACCCTGGACCTGCCGGCCGGTTACAGCGTGCAGCTGCTAGGCGAATACACCGAACGTGAGGCGGCCACGAACCGCCTGATGATTTTCGCCGCCGCTGCCCTCGTCCTGATCCTCCTGCTCCTCCAAACATCATTCCGGAGCTGGCGGCTCGCCGTACTGTCCCTTCTGACCCTGCCGATCGCCTTGGTGGGCGGGGTTTTCGCCGCTTTCATGTCCGGCGGGATCCTTTCCCTGGGCTCGGTTGTGGGCTTCCTGACGGTGATGGGTATCGCTGCGCGCAACGGCATTTTGCTCATCAGCCACTGCCAGCATCTGGAAAGGGACGAGGGTGAGACCTTTGGCCGTGACCTGGTGCTGCGCGGGGCAGCCGAGCGGCTGTCCCCGATCCTCATGACCACCCTGGCAACCGGATTGGCCCTGGTGCCCCTGGTGGTCATGGGGAATGTCCCGGGCCACGAAATCGAACACCCCATGGCAGTGGTCATCCTGGGCGGCCTCGTCACGTCCACCCTGCTGAACCTCTTCATTGTGCCGTCGCTGTACCTCCGCTTCGCCAAGCGGCGCCCGGCCCGCGGCACTCGCCGCCCCAACCCGGAACCAGCCCCCGCTGGATAGCGGCAGGGTGCACAAAACCCACTCACAACGAAAGGCCGGCCATGTTCCATCGACAAAAGCGATTCACCGCATACGGTTCCACGCTCATGCTTGTCCTGGCGACGCTCACCGTGACGTCCGCCGCCACCGCGGCCGCGGCACAACAACCACCGGAGCTCTGCGGTCCCGGCTCTGCGATCAACTTCGACCCTTCTGATTTCCAGACAAAACCGCATATCGACAACAAATGGTTCCCGCTCAAGCCGGGCATGCAATTCACAACCACTGGGGAGGTGTCCTCTTCGGACGGCGTCCACGCGCACAGCGTGGTCAGCACCGTGACAGGGCTGACGAAAGTGATTGACGGCATCACCACGCAGGTGGTGTGGGACCGCGATTATGACAACGGCGAACTGGTCGAATCCGAGCTGGCGTTCTTCGCGCAGAGCACCAGCGGCGCCGTCTGGCTGTTCGGCGAATACCCCGAGGAATACGAAAACGGCAAGTTGGCCGGCGCACCAAGCACCTTCATCAGCGGCATCGCGAAGGCGCAGGCCGGTATCGCAATGAAGGCCACGCCCCGGACAGATACTCCTCCGTATGTGCAGGCGTACGCACCGAAGGTGGATTTCCTTGACTGCGGGCAGGTCTTCAAGCAGGACCAGCACGTTTGTGTTCCTACGGGCTGCTACAACGACGTGCTGGTGATCGATGAATTCAACCCCTGGAACCACCTGACGCCGGGCATCAGCGAAAGTTCTATTCAGCCGGAACCGGGCTGGTGAAGGTCACTGCAGTGGGCGGTTCCGACCAGGAATTCATGGATCTGGTGAAAGTGCGGCAGCTGGACGCCCGGCACTTCGCCCGCGTCAATGAGGAGGCCCTGGAGCAGGACGCGAGGGGCTACGAGGTCAGCAGGAGCGTTTACGCGAAGACACCGCGGGCCCAACTCTGCGATTGAGCCTCGGAACCGGACATCTCCTGACCGGAGCCCGTGAACAGGGAGGGCGGCACCAATGCCGCCCTCCCTGTTCACTGCTGTCCGGACTGTTCACTGCTGCCCGGGCCGCAGAGAGTGCTGCCTAGCGCACGTCCTCGTCGACCCAGTCCATGGACTTGGTGACAGCCTTCTTCCAGAGCCGCATCTGGCGGTCCTGTTCGGCCTTGTCCATCTGCGGTTCCCAGCGCTTGTCCTCGGACCAGTTGGCCGAGCACTCGCCCAGGTCCTTCCAGAAGCCAACAGCCAGGCCAGCCGCGTAGGCTGCCCCCAGCGCCGTGGTCTCGATGACCTTGGGCCTGATCACCGGGACGCCGAGGATGTCCGCCTGGAACTGCATCAATGCGTCGTTGGCGACCATGCCGCCGTCGACCTTCAGTTCGGTCAGCGGAACGCCGGAGTCCGCGTTGACGGCGTCAAGCACCTCGCGGGTCTGGAATGCCGTGGCCTCCAGGGCTGCCCGGGCGATATGGTTCTTGTTAACGAACCGGGTCAGGCCCACGATGGCCCCCGCGCGTCGGAGCGCCAGTACGGGGCGAAGAGGCCGGAGAACGCGGGGACGATGTAGACGCCGCCGTTGTCCTTGACGGATGCGGCCAGGGTTTCCACCTCGGGGGCGCTGCTGATCATGCCCAGGTTGTCGCGCAGCCACTGGATCAGCGAGCCGGTCACGGCGATTGAACCTTCCAGGGCGTAGTGCGGCTTGGCATCGCCCAGCTTGTAGCCCACGGTGGTCAGCAGCCCGTTCTTCGAGTGGACAATTTCCTCGCCCGTGTTGAAGATCAGGAAGCAGCCGGTGCCGTAGGTGTTCTTGGCTTCTCCTGCTTCAAAGGCGGCCTGGCCGAATGTGGCGGCCTGCTGGTCGCCCAGGATGCCCGCCACCGGCGTTTCCCGCAGCAGCTGCGAGCTGTGGACGGTGCCGTAAACCTCTGAGGAGGACTTGATCTCCGGCATCATGCTTCGCGGCACGCCAAAGATCCCGAGGATTTCGTCGTCCCACTGCAGGGTTTCGAGGTCCATGAACAGGGTCCGGGAGGCGTTGGTGACATCGGTGACGTGGACACCGCCGTCCACGCCGCCCGTGAGGTTCCAGAGGACCCAGGCGTCGGTGTTGCCGAACACCAGGTCCCCGGCCTCTGCCTTTTCACGGGCGCCGTCAACGTTGTCCAGGATCCATTTGATCTTGGTGCCGGAGAAGTAGGTGGCCAGCGGCAGGCCCACCTTTTGTTTGAAACGGTCCGCGCCGCCGTCCCTGCCCAGTTCGTCGACGATGTCCTGGGTGCGGGTGTCCTGCCACACGATGGCGTTGTACACCGGCTTGCCTGTGGTCTTGTCCCACACGACGGCTGTTTCACGCTGGTTGGTGATGCCGACGGCGGCAATGTCGTGCCGCGTCAGGTTCGCCTTGGAGAGGGCCGAGCCGATGACCTCACGGGTGTTGTTCCAGATTTCCGCGGCGTCGTGTTCCACCCATCCTGCCTGCGGGAAGATCTGCTCATGTTCCATCTGGCCGGAGGAGACTATGGCGCCGCTGTGGTCGAAGATGATGGCGCGGGTGCTGGTGGTGCCCTGGTCAATGGCGATTACGTACTGGTTCATGATGACGTCCTTGTCTTGTTAATGGCTGTGATGAGTACGGGTCAGGAAGCGGCCGTGATGATGATCGGGACAATCCGGGCGACGAGTCCACCCAGGGCGCCGCCCACAAGCGGGCCGACCACAGGAATCCACGAATAGCTCCAGTCGCTGGAGCCCTTGCCCTTGATGGGAAGCACAGCGTGGGCGATGCGCGGTCCCAGGTCACGGGCAGGGTTGATGGCGTAGCCGGTGGGGCCGCCGAGGGAAACACCGATACCGACCACGAGCAGCGCTACTGCCAGCGGGCCGAGCCCTGAGGGGGTACCGCCGAGGGTGAGGATGACGAAGACCAGCACAAAAGTGCCGATGATTTCGGTGATCAGGTTCCATGGGGTGGACCGGATGGCAGGGCCGGTGGAAAAGGTCCCAAGCTTGCTGGCAGGCTCGGGTTCGTCGTCGAAGTGCTGCTTGTAGGCCAGCCAGCAGACCACGGCACCAAGGAATGCACCCACCATCTCGCCACCGAAGTAGGTGAGGGTGGAAGCGAAGTCTACGGTGACTCCCGGCGCATATTCAGCCTTGCCATTGAGCAGCAGGCCGAGCGTGACGGCAGGGTTCAGGTGCGCGCCCGACTTGGCGGCGACGAAGACACCACAGAAGACGGCAATGCCCCATCCCCAAGTGACCATCAGGAAGCCGCCACTGTTGCCTTTTGTCCCCCGCAAAGCCACGTTGGCAACGACGCCGCAACCCAACAGGGTCAGCATGCCCGTGCCAAAGACTTCGGAGAGGAAGACTATTCCTAGAGACATCTTTGACTCCATTTCTTTGTT
This sequence comes from Arthrobacter sp. FX8, assembly GCF_026723805.1. NCBI lineage: Bacteria > Bacillati > Actinomycetota > Actinomycetes > Micrococcales > Micrococcaceae > Arthrobacter > Arthrobacter sp. FX8. The sequence goes on from NZ_CP113505.1 coordinate 1,620,219, forward strand.
TAGTTGTCGGTCCTCCGCTGGTGAAGGACCGTGTGGCCGGGACGCTGTAACGCCCCGGCCGGAAACCTGGCCTTAGGCGACCAGGCTGTGCGTTTCCACGCGGTGGAAACGCTGCAGCACGTCCTGTGCGTGCTTGATCTCGGCGGCGCGCGCCGCCGCGTCCCACTGGAGCGGGACGGACAGGACTTCCGCCACTTCGTTGAGGAGTTCACCGGTAACCAGTCCGCGGAAGGCCAGGGAGGTACGCCGGATGAGGACGTCCACCAGGTGCCCCACCTGCTCATTGGCCGCCATGAATTCCAGTTCACGGACGCTCAGTTCACGGGTGGACCGCAGCGCGTGGTCGGGCTCGGCATCGAGGTAGGCGATGACCTCTTCGGCCCGGGTCCCGTAGCGGGTCAGCAGTCCGGCCGTGCGGTCTGCATCCCGGCCGCCGGCCATGTGGGCCTTGATCCATTTCTGCACGCCAGCTTCGTCGGCAGGGAAACCGGCGCCGCCGCCGATGGGGAGCTGCGCCGTGGACACCTTGCGCTGCACGCCGAGTTCACTGAGGACCTCGTTGGTCAGGTGCTCGGCAAGGGCACGGAAGGTGGTCCATTTGCCGCCCACCAGGCTCAGCACGACGGCGCCGCTCCCTCAGGTGCGGACGCGCGGCGTTCGATGCGGTAATCACGTGAGACGAAGCCGGGCTGGGTGGCGTCATGGCTGGGCAGGGGGCGGACACCCGAGAACGTGTACACGATGTCCTCTGGTGTGACGTCGACCGAGGGGAAGACGTGGTTGATCAGTTCAAAGAAGTACTGGATCTCCTCGTCGGTGCAGACGGCGTCCTCCGACATGTCCGCGTCAACGTCCGTAGTGCCCACGAGAACCCGGTCGCCCATGGGGTAGATGAGGACGATCCGGCCGTCGGTGTGCTCGAAGAAGATTTCCCGGCCGCGGCAGGCGGCGAGGAGGCCCGGGTGGTCCAGCACGATGTGGGACCCCTTGGTGCCTCCCATGAACGAGGATGCCGCACCCATTGCCTGGTTGGTGTGGTCCACCCAGGCCCCGGTGGTGTTGACGATGATGTCCGCCGTGAAGTCGAATTCCTCACCGGTCAGTTCGTCGCGAAGGCGGACAGTGCTTCCCCTGCCGGTTCCCGGATTGGGGGTTGCAGACATGGATTGGAGTGACAGGTAATTGCTGGCGCGGGCCGTATCACTCTGTGCGCTGGTGCCCCTCGCGTTACCGGCGCGTCCGGCCTTTTCGCCGTCCTGCAGGACGTCCAGGGTCAGCCGCTCCGGGTTGTGGACGGACGCGTCGAAGTAGGTGGCCGTGTATTTGACGTCGGGCCGCAGGGCGGGCAGTTCCCCGAGGGCTGCCTTGTGGGTCCTGAACTGGTGCCGCGGTACCGTCCCGCCGTTCCTGGAGAACGAATCGTAGAGACTAAGCCCCACCTTGATGAGGAACGCTCCACGCTCCTTGGGCTTTCCCTGCTGCTTGTGGGTCAGGAAGCGCAGCGGTGCCGAGAGGATGCCGGAGAAGGTGCTGAAGATGGGGATGGTTGTCTGCAGCGGCTTGACATAGTGCGGCGCAATCCTGAGCAGGCGGTTGCGTTCCACCACGGACTCCCGGACCAGGCGGAACTCGCCGTTCTCGAGGTAGCGGATTCCGCCATGGATCATGTGCGAGGACGCACCGCTGGCGCCCTGGCAGTAATCTCCGCGTTCCACGAGCGCGACATCGACGCCCTGGAGTGCCAGATCACGGAAGGTGCCCACTCCGTTGATGCCACCGCCAACAACCAGCACCTTCGCGTGCGGACGTTGCCGCAGGCTGTGGACGGACGCGCGCCCGGCCCCCGGCCGGGGCACTGAAACAGAGGAGGGTTGAACAGTTGAATCCTTGGGTCCCAAAACGACTCCCTTGGGGCTTTGTGTGATGCGGACGCACTGGATAGCGCCGCCGTTCTGCTCTATTGTTCGGAGAAATGGAAAATGGAGTCAAGGACTATGCACGAACGTGCAGAATGGAAGTGAGATGGCACTTTCACGGGACGCAGATGCCCTCCGAGCTGCACAAATGTACTACTTGCAGGACCTCACCATGGACGCGATTGCGCGTGAACTGCGCACGTCACGGTCCACGGTTTCCCGCCTTTTGTCGTCCGCACGGGATTCGGGCCTGGTGCAGATCCAAATCCGCAACCCTTTGGACACCGGACCCGAACTGGAAGGGATCATCCGCCGCCGGTACAACCTTGATGTCCACGTGGTTCCCATCCTTGGCACGCTCAACGAAGCCGAAACCCTCGACCGCGTGGCCATGCAGGCGGCGCGCACCATCGGGCCCCTGGTGGATTCCAACGCCATTATCGGCGTGGCCTGGGGATCAACGCTCAGTGCAGTCAGCCGGCACCTCACCAGGAAAATCACGCATGACAGCGTGATAGTCCAGCTCAACGGCGCCGGAAACATGCACACCACGGGCATTACCTATGCCAGCGACATCATGCGCAGGTTCGGCAGCGCGTACGGAGCCCGGGTGGAGCAGTTCCCGGTTCCGGCCTTCTTCGACCACGCCGCCACCAAGACGGCAATGTGGAATGAACGCAGCGTGCAGCGCGTGCTGGAGCTGCAGGCAAAGATGAGCATCGCCATCTTCGGTGTGGGTTCCGTGCACGCCGACTATCCCAGCCACGTCTACGCGGGCGGGTACCTCGATGAGGACGACCTGAACGCCCTTGCCAACTCGGACGTGGTGGGTGACGTCGCCACGGTCTTCTTCCGCGCCGACGGGTCCTCCGACGGGATCGTCCTGAACGAAAGGTCCACCGGTCCGGCGCTTGCCCAGCTGCGGCAGGTGCGCCGCAGGATCTGCGTGGTGTCGGGGGTTTCCAAGATCAACGGCCTGCGCGGCGCCCTGGCAGCGAGGCTGGCCACCGACCTGATCCTGGACGAAGCCACCGCACGCCGCCTGGTCGATTACGAGGGACTGACCAGCTGAAGTGGGTAGAGTCGTTGCCATGAGAACCTCACCCCGGCTCAGCCTGAACAACGGCGTGCTGATAGACCAGCTCGGCTTTGGGCTGTACAAGGTGCCGGCAGCAGAGGCGGAAGGGCTCGTGGCCACCGCGCTCGCCGCCGGCTACCGCCACTTCGATACCGCCGCCATGTACGGGAACGAAACCGGTGTGGCCCGCGGCATCAGTTCCCAGTTGGGCGACGGGACAGGCAGCGGCGGCTCCGGGGAACTGTCGCCGTCCCTGAGCCGGGAGGACGTCTTCATCACCACGAAAGTGTGGAACGACCACCACGGCTACGACGCCACGCTGCGGGCTTTCGACGACTCCATGGTCAACCTGGGACTGGACTACGTGGACATGTACCTCATCCATTGGCCCTGCCCACGCCGTGGCCTGTTCCCGGAAACCTACCGGGCCCTGGAAACGCTGTACCGCGAAGGCAGGGTCCGTGCCATTGGCGTCAGCAACTTCCAGCCGGCACACCTTGACCGCCTGCTCCAAAGTGCCGAGGTGGTTCCCGCCGTCAACCAGATCGAACTGCACCCGTGGCTGCAGCAGGAGGAACTGCGCAGCAAGCACGCCGGCCTGGGCATCCGGACAGAAGCGTGGAGCCCGCTGGGCCGCGGCCAGGTCCTGGCCGATCCGGTGATCCAGGCCTGCGCCGCCGAGCACGGCCGGACGCCTGCGCAGGTGATCCTTCGCTGGCACATGCAGCTGGGGAACATCGCCATTCCCAAGGCCAGTTCCGAAGCGCGGATCCGGGAGAACCTTAACGTCTTCAATTTCGAACTCTCCGAACGCGACCTGGCGGCCATCAACGCGCTGGACCGCGGGCAGCGGACGGGCTCGCACCCGGACAACGTCAACTAGGCCCGCGCATGGACACCGTAAATCCGGGAACCTCCCCTGCGCCTGCGTACCTGAGCGCGGGGCTTTCCGCCCGCACCTCCGCCTCCACCGTGACCATCGACGGCGGCACGGTGGCCTTCTGGACCTATGCGCCCCTGCAGGAAACGCCGGAGACCCGCACCATCCTGGTGGTCCATGGGTTCCGCGGCGACCACCACGGGCTCCTGCGCGTCGCGGACAAACTGCCGGAGATGCGCATCATCATGCCGGACCTGCCCGGCTTCGGCAGCTCCGATGCCTTTGCCCGGGACCCGCACTCGGTGGAGCGCTACGGGCAGTTCATCAGTGACTTTATGGCGTCCCAGGGACTGGGGCCGGAAACCGTGCTGCTGGGACATTCATTCGGCTCCATCCTTGCTGCGTACTTCGTGGCCAACAACCCGGAGGCCGTGCGTCCCCTGATCCTCATCAACCCCATCGCTGCTCCGGCGCTGGAAGGACCCAAGGGCGTGATGACGCGGCTGGCAGTCCTGTATTACCGGCTGGCGGCACGGCTCCCCCGCGGGCCGGGCCTGGCCCTGCTGCGCAACCGGCTGATTGTGCGGGTCATGAGCGAGGCCATGGCCAAGACCCGCGACCGGGAGCTGAGGGCTTTCATCCACGGCCAGCACCACGCCTACTTCAGTTCCTTCGCGGACCGGGACAGCCTGCTGGAGTCGTTCACGGCCTCCGTCAGCAACCACGTGGCGGAGGTGGCCGGACAACTGGAACTTCCCGTGCTGCTCATCGCGGGTGAAAAGGATGAAATCGCCACCCTTCCCAGCCAGCACCGCCTCCTGTCACTGCTTCCGGACGGGGAACTGAAGGTGATTCCCGGCGTCGGACACCTGATTCACTACGAAACGCCGGAGCCGGCCGCCCGACACATCCGCAGCTTCCTGAAGGACCACCCCGCGTGAAGATCGTCATTGATGCACGTTTCACCCGTACCGACCATCACGACGGCATCAGCCGCTACGGAGCCAGCCTGATCGCTGCCACGGCAAAAATCGCGGATGTCTCCATGCTGGTTTCCGACGTCCGGCAGCTGGCCCTCCTGCCGGACGTGCCGTACACGCTCATCAGCAGTCCGCTGTCGCCGCTGGAGCTGTTCGTTGCCCGGAAGGTCAATGCCACCGGGGCTGACGTGGTGGTGTGCCCCATGCAGACCATGGGTACCTGGGGCCGGAAGTACGGGCTGATCCTCACGCTGCACGACCTCATCTACTATGAGTACCCCGCTCCCCCGGGCTTCCTGCCGGCCCCCGTCCGGCTGCTCTGGCGCCTCTACCACAAAGCGTTCTGGCCGCAGCGGCTGCTCCTCAACCGGGCCGACACCGTGGCCACCATCAGCAGGACCACGGAGGCGCTGATGGCCAAGTACCGGCTGACGCGCCGGCCCGTCCGCATCATCGCTAACGCTCCCCAACCGGCGCAGGAACCCCGCCAGCCTGGCGACGGCGCGGACAAGACCATCATTTACATGGGTTCGTTCATGCCCTACAAGAACGTGGAAACCATGGTGGCCGGCATGGCCGGACTGCCCAAATACACGCTGCACCTGCTGAGCCGGATCACGCCGGAGCGGCGGGCGGAACTGGAAAGCCTCATCCCGCCGGGCGCCTCCGTGGTGTTCCACAACGGCGTGACGGACGCAGAGTATGACGGCCTGCTGCGCCGGGCGACGGCGCTGGTGAGCCTGTCCCGGGCCGAGGGATACGGCCTTCCCCTGGTCGAGGCCATGGCCGTGGGTACCCCGGTGATCGCCAGCGACATTCCCATCTTCCGGGAAGTCGGCGCGGACGCCGCCACCTACGTGGACCCGGAGTCACCCGGGCAGTTCGCGGACGCGGTTGCGCAGCTGCAGGACGACGCGCACTGGCAGGACATGTCGCGCCGCTCCCGGGCCCGGGCGCGGGAGTTCAGCTGGGATGAATCGGCCCGCCAACTGGTGGAAGCGGCACACGAGGTCGTTGCGAAAAGGCGCCGCTGAGGACGTCCCCAAGGCACCATTGCCCTGGCCGTCACAGGACGTCCCCAGCCTAGAGGACGTCAACACCGTCCAGGCGCAGCTGCACAGGGTCCGTGGCCCGTTTGGCGGCCACGGCTGCGCGGGTCACCCGCAGGACACGGACGACGGCGGCGGCCTGGCCATAGGGGAAGAACAGCAGGGTCCGGACGTCCTCGGCCGAGCGCCGGCCGGAAGGCGGTGCGGTGAGCACCAGCGGCGCCGGACCGGCGGTGCGGATAGTTATCCCCGCGCCGGCGAGGTCCGCTTCCACGGCACCTGTGTAGTGTTCGACGGCGGCGCGCGGCCCGGTGACCGAGGCGATGCGCACCGCTGGGGGAAGCTGCAGTTCCACGCGCAGGGACAGTTCCCGCTGGGCATAGCCGGCCGGGTCCCAGCGCAGCAGCGCGCCGGTGGCTGCTGCGTCCGTGGCGGTGACCACCACCAGCCCGCCGTCCGGGGCGGGACGGACGAGGGCAGCGGCGTTGAACCAGCGGCGTACCGTGTCTTCGCCCGCCCGGAGAGTCTCCCGGCGCAGCAGGGAATCGCCGTCCAGCAGCAGGGCGGCGGCATACCCGGCCTCCGCCACCGGTTCGGCCCCCACGGTCGCCACCACCAGCGACTTTCCCGCCCCCACCGTGGCTTTCACTTGGTCGCCGGACGACGTGATGACCGTTGTGCCGGGAAATGCCCGGCCAAGCTCCTCGGCTGTACGGAGGACTCCGGTGGAACCTTTCCGCAGCCGCCGGGCGCCGCAGTGGGAGCACTTCCAGTCCGGCGCCGGCGTGGAACACCAGCGGCATTGGGGAAGCGCGGAGGTGCCGGCCAGCGCAAGGGGCCCCTGGCAGTTCCCGCAGCGGGCCGGCTCCCGGCAGGTTTCACACACCAGTGACGGCGCGTACCCTGCCCTGGCAACCTGGACCAGGACAGGGCCACGCTCAAGACCTTCCTTGGCGGCCTGCCAGGCAGCGTGCGGCAGGCGCGCGATGGTGGCCAGTGGGTCCCGCCCCTGCTCGAAGCTGTCTGCCGTGCTGACCACGCGGGGAACCGTCCTGCGGACGGTGGCACGCTCGGTGTCAACCGGGACGGCCCAGCCGGCTTCCACCAGACGCTGGACCTCGGTGCTGCGCGCGTGCCCGGCAAGGAGGCAGGCCGTACCCTCCTGCTCGGCGCGAAGGAGCAGGACCTCCCGTGCGTGGGCGTACGGTGCGCGCTGCTCGATATGGAGGTCGTCGCCGTCGTCCCAGCACGCCACGAGCCCCAGGTCCTGCACCGGGGCGAAGGCGGCCGAGCGTGTACCGATGGCGATGGTGGCCTTGCCCGCGAGCAGGCGCAGGAAGTTCCGGTACCGGGGCGTGGGCCCGTCGTCGGCGGTCAGCCTGGCTACGGCAGCGTCCGGCACCAGGTCATTGAGTGCCTGCTCCAGGCGATCCAGGTCCCGGTAGTCAGGCACCACCAGCAGGGCGCCCCTTCCGGAGGAATACGCTGCAGCGGCGGCCTGGGCAAGCATGGCCGGCCAACCGGCAGTCCCGTAGCCCTGCAGCGGATTGGCGGCGGCCCGCGGAGATCCACCGGCGGCCAGGTGCCGCAGGAAAGCGGCACCTGTGCGGAGTGTGCCCCAGGCTGAAGATCCGGCGCTGCCCTGGACGTCCTGCACGGCTTCGGCGTCGGGGATGTCCAACGAGTCCGGAAAGTCCTTTTCCAGCCTGGCAACCCGGGGTGGAACGGCTAGGCGCAGGACATCGCTGACCGTCCCCGCATACCGTGCAGCGACCGCCGTGGCAAGCTCCCGGACGGCCGGCGTAAGGACCTGGACCGGGGACACAACTTTTGCCAGGGGTACAAGGGTGTGTCCGGCGTCGGACTGTGCCACGCGTTCCAGGACGAATCCACTGAGGTCCTGGCCGTTGAACTTGACCTTGACCCGGACCCCAGGCTGGGCTGCCTGGTCAAGCGCGGCCGGGACGGCATAGTCGAATGGGCGGTCCAGGTGAGGCAGCGAGGACTCAATGAGCACCCGCGCCACCGGAAGCTGCTCCGCCACGGTGACGCCGCCTTGCACGGGACGTGCAGGAAAGCCCTGGAGCAGGGACGGCTGGACGGAACTGCCAGCAACCATGGCGGTCACCTCCGTTCAGCTGACGGGTTGGACAGGATCAGCCAAGCACCGGGCACTGACATTGGACGTCCGGCAGCCGGCGGAAGCCGGCTAGGCGTTGAAGAATGCCTTCAGGTCGTCCACCCGGTCCAGGCGCTCCCAGGTGAAGTCGGGCTCATCCCGGCCGAAGTGCCCGTGGGCGGCGGTCTTGGCGTAGATGGGGCGCTTCAGATCCAGGGCATCGATGATGGCGCGCGGACGGAGGTCGAAGATTTCCGCGATTGCTGCGCTGATCCGGGCCGGATCCACCGTCTCGGTGCCGAACGTCTCCACGTAGGTTCCCACCGGCCGGGCCTGGCCGATGGCGTACGCGATCTGGATCTCCGCGCGCTTGGCCAGTCCAGCGGCCACCACGTTCTTGGCAACCCAGCGCATGGCGTACGCGGCGGAGCGGTCCACCTTGGACGGGTCCTTCCCCGAGAAGGCGCCGCCGCCGTGGCGGGCCATACCGCCGTAGGTGTCCACAATGATCTTGCGGCCGGTGAGGCCGGCGTCGCCCACCGGGCCGCCGATGACGAACTCGCCGGCAGGATTGAGGATATTTGCCGTCCGTGAGATGTCCAGGTTGGCGCCCGCGAGGACGGGTTCAATGACGATGGCGGCAAGGTCGGCGCGCAACTGCTCCAGGCTTGCCCCCTCCGCGTGCTGGCTCGAAATCACCACGGTTTCCACGGAAACGGGCACGTCTTTGTCGTAGCCGACCGTCACCTGGGTCTTGCCGTCGGGGCGAAGATACGGCAGCTGGCCGGTCTTGCGGACTTCGGTGAGCCGCTCGGACAGCCGGTGGGCCAGCCAGATGGGCGTGGGCATGTAGGAAGGGGTTTCATCGCTGGCGTAGCCGAACATCAGGCCCTGGTCGCCGGCACCCTGGAGGTCATAGTCGTCCTCCTGGCGGCCTTCGCGTGCCTCGAGGGAGTTGAACACGCCGCCGGCGATGTCGTTGGACTGCTGGCCGATGGAGACGGACACGCCGCAGCGGGCGCCGTCGAAGCCGTTGGCTGAGGAGTCGTAGCCGATGCCCAGGATGGTCTCGCGGACGATCTGCGGGATTTCGACGTACGCGTCGGTGGTGACTTCGCCTGCCACGTGCACCAGGCCCGTGGTGGCCATCGTTTCCACGGCCACGCGGGATTCGGGGTCCGCGGCCAGCAGCGCGTCCAGGATGGCGTCACTGATCTGGTCGCAGATCTTGTCCGGATGGCCTTCGGTGACCGATTCGGACGTGAAAAGCCGGAGCGCGGAGGGCGTGGCCCCATGGGTGTGGGGAAGGTGCAGCGGTAAAGTCACTCAACTACCTTACTGGTTGGTGGTGGCACTCCCGTCAGGGAGAAGTCGGTAGATGTCCCCGTGCTAAGCAAAGGTGGCCGGAAACACTTCAGGCGAGGGGCGAAACAGGTTCAAGTGGCCGAAACACGGTTCAGTTCAAAGCTGATGCGGCGGACGATGGCTTCCGAAACCTCTGTCTTGGTTCCCGAAGCTTCCTGTGGTTCGGAGCCGGAGCGCGACAGGATGACCACCGAGTTGGAGTCGTGGCCAAAGACCTTGTCCGCTCCTACGTGGTTCACCACCAGCAGGTCGCAGCCTTTCCGCTGGAGCTTTGCTTCCGCATATGCCAGGACGTCGCCCTGGCTGTCCCCGGTTTCGGCGGCGAATCCGACGATGAGCTGCCCGGCCTCGCCGGCACCCGCGTTGCGCTGCTCCACGAGCTCCTGCAGGATGTCCGGGTTGCGGACCAGGGTGATGACGGGATCGGCGGTGTCGTCCCGTTTCTTGATCTTGGTGTCCGAGACTTCCGCCGGGCGGAAATCGGCCACGGCCGCGGACATGATGACGACGTCGGACACGGCGGCGGCTTCCAGTGCGGCTTCCCGAAGTTGCAGGGCGGTCTCCACGCGGACCACCTCCACGCCGGCGGGCGGCGGAACGTCCATGTGGGCTGCCAGCAGGCGCACGGTAGCCCCGGCGTTCCGCGCTGCGACCGCAAGGGCCACTCCCTGCTTGCCGGATGACCGGTTGCCAAGGAAGCGAACGGGGTCCAGCGGTTCGCGGGTGCCGCCGGCGCTGATGGTGACGGTGCGGCCGGCAAGGGGCAACTGGTAATCACTGCGTCCCTGGACCAGGGCCATGGCTGCGTCGAAGATCACCTGGGGTTCCGGAAGCCTGCCGGGACCTGAGTCTGCCCCGGTCAACCTGCCGGAGGCGGGTTCCAGGACGGCCGCGCCCCGGCCGCGGAGCGTCTCAACGTTGGCCCGGGTGGCCGGATGCTGCCACATTTCCGTGTGCATCGCGGGGGCGAACAGCACCGGGCCGTGGGCCATCAGCAGGGTGTTGGTGAGCAGGTCCCCGGCCTGGCCGGTGGCAGCCTTCGCCAGGAGGTCCGCTGTGGCAGGTGCCACCACCACGAGGTCCGCCTCATGGCCAAGGCGGACGTGGTTCACCAGGTGCACGTCATCAAAGACACTGTTGCTGACCGGGTTTCCGGACAGCGCCTCCCAGGTGGCGGTACCGATGAAGCGGGTGGACGCCTCCGTGGGAATCACCGTGACGTCATGGCCGGCTTCAGTAAAAAGCCGGAGGAGCGATACCACCTTGTAGGCGGCGATCCCTCCCCCGACTCCGAGGACTATGCGCACGTGACCTCCGTCAACAGCAAGTCAGTTCAGCGGCAGGATTACTCTGCGGCTTCGATCGGCGTGGAAACCAGCTTGCCTTCGTTGATTTCGCGCAGTGCGATCGACAGCGACTTTTCGTTCAGCTTGGTGTCGACCAGGGGTCCGACATACTCGAAGAGGCCCTCGTGCAGCTGGGCGTAGTAGGCGTTGATCTGACGAGCACGCTTGGCACCGAAGATCACCAGGCCGTACTTGGAGTCGGCTGCCTCAAGCAGCGAGTCGATCGGCGGGTTGATGATGCCTTCAAGGTTCGTGGACACGAATTCTCCAAATTCCTAGCGGGCTGACGGTTCCGGCAGGTGTGGATGCGGTGTCAGCCCCATGAGTGAAACTAGCTCGTCCGCTGCCCGGCGGACGTCGTCGTTGATGACGGTGTGGTCGAACTCCGGTTCAGCAGCAAGTTCCAGTTTAGCGGTTTCCAGGCGTCGCTGCTGTTCTTCCGGTGTTTCGGTGCCCCGGCCCACCAGCCGGCGGACCATCTCGTCCCAGGTGGGCGGGGCCAGGAAGACGAACTGGGCGTCCGGGACGGCTGCCTTGACCTGGCGCGCACCCTGCAGGTCGATCTCCAGCAGCACGGAGCGGCCCTCCGCGATGGCCTGGTTCACAGTGCTCTTCAGGGTGCCGTAGGTGTTTTGTCCATGGACGACGGCCCATTCCAGGAGTTCACCTTCGGCGATGAGCCGCTCGAACTCATCCTTGGTCTTGAAGAAGTAGTGGACGCCGTCAACTTCCCCGGGCCGGGGCGCCCGGGTGGTGGCTGAAACGGAAAGCCACACTTCGGGGTAGTTGTCACGGATGTAGGTGGACACGGTGCCTTTGCCAACAGCCGTCGGACCTGCGAGGACTGTCAGTCCAGGTTTCTTGCTCACGTATTCCTTTTGCCGCAGTTGGGGGAAAGACAGGCGCCGCCTGCCTCAATGCTCGTCAATAAAATCTACCAGCGCCCGGCGCTGGTGGACGCCCAGGCCCCGGACCCTGCGGGACGCCGCGATGCCCAGCTGCTGCATGATGGCGGCGGCCCGCACCTTCCCGATGCCGGGAAGGGCCTCAAGCAGTTCCGAGACCTTCATCCTGGCCAGTGCGTCGTCTTCCAGGGCGGAGCTGATAATGTCCGCCGCGGACCTGTCGCCGTTCCGAAGGCTTTCCTTGGCGGCCGCACGGGTGGCCCTGGCTGCCGCTGCCTTGCCCAGGGCGTCGGCCCGTTCAGATGCGGATAAAGGTCGCAGGACCATCACGGACACCCCCGGATTCGGCGGATTTCATCCAAGGGCGGCCGCCCTTGGACCTGTCCTGAAACTACCCTTTGGTGCAGCCCGAATCAATGCATCCGGGCAATTGCAGCCTATTGTCCCCGCAGCCCGTCCAGCGTCCGCAGGGCCGCCTCCCGCAGGCCACCCAGGTGCGGGCCTGCCGAAAGGATGTCGCGGCTGGAGGTTCCCAGGACCAGCGGGTAGGCGTCGCCGAAGGTGGAGCGGAGGTCGGCCGGCGTTGCCCCCTGCGCCCCCAGGCCGGGGGCGAGGATGGGCCCGCGGACGGCAGCGAGGTCGAGTTCAAGGTCTTTCAGGGCACTGCCAACGGTGGCGCCAACCACCAGGCCCACGGAACCCAGGCTGCCCCCGTACCGGGCATTTTCGGCCGCTGCGGCGGCCGTGATCCTGCGGGCCACCGAGTCCTTACCGCCAACATGCTGGACGGAAGCGCCTTCAGGGTTGGACGTCAGCGCCAGCACGAAGACACCGCGCCCGGTTTCGGCCGCGAGGTCCAGCGCGGGGCGCAGCGACTCGAAGCCGAGGTAGGGGCTCAGCGTGACGGAGTCCGCCGCCAGCGGGGACCCGTCCCGGAGCCAGGCGTCGGCATAGGCGGCCATGGTGGACCCGATGTCGCCGCGCTTGGCGTCGGCGATGCTCAGGACGGACTCGTCCCGGGCGGTGGCCAGGACTTCCTCCAGGACCGCCATACCGGCCGATCCGTGCCGTTCGTAGAGCGCCACCTGGGGCTTTACCGCGGCAGCGAGCGAAGCCACCGCCTCCAGGACGGTGAGGGAAAAACGCCTCAGCCCGGCGGCGTCGTCGTCCAGTCCCCAGCTCTTCAGCAGTGCCGGATGCGGGTCGATGCCCACGCAGAGCGGGCCGCGGGCGGCCATGGCCGCGCCGAGCCGGGAGCCGAAGGACTCCCGGCCGGCGGCGGATACCGGCCTGCTGCCTGGTACCTGCTCAGGCATGCTGCAGCGCAGCCTTCTGTGATTCCGCAAGCGCGGCGGCGTGCTCCTGCAGGCTGGTGACGGACCACTCGTAGGTGCGCAGGGCTTCGATGGCCTGGACCGCGGCGTTGAACTCGGCCACCGTGGTGATGCACGGAATGCCGATGGACGTCGCCGCTGCGCGCAGTTCGTAGCCGTCGCTGCGGGCTTCGCCGCCGGAGGGGGTGTTGAAGACCATGTCGATCTCGCCGGCCACAATGAGGTCCGCGATGGTGCCTTCACCCTCGGCGCTGCTGCCCTCGGCGACCTTGCGGACCGGGGTGGCCTGGATGCCGTTGCGGCGCAGCACGTCGGCGGTGCCGCCGGTAGAGACGATCTCGAAGCCGAGGTCCGAGAGCCGCTTGACGCCCATGATCACCGAGCGCTTGTCCCGGTTGGCTACGGAGACAAACACCTTGCCCTCGGTGGGCAGCGCGTTGTTGGCGGCCGCCTGGCTCTTGGCGAAGGCGGTGTCGAAATGCTTGTCGATTCCCATGACCTCGCCGGTGGAACGCATCTCGGGACCGAGCAGGGAGTCCACCACCTTGCCTTCAAGGGTCCGGAACCGGCTGAACGGCAGGACGGCTTCCTTGACGGCGACGGGGGCGTCCAGTGGCAGGGTGGAGCCGTCACCGGTTTCGGGCAGCATCTTGTAGGCGCTGCGGAGCTGGTTGATGGTCACGCCGGTGCCGATGAGGGCCGCGGCCTTGGCCATCTGGACGCCGGTGGCCTTGGACACGAACGGCACGGTCCGGGACGCGCGGGGGTTGGCTTCCAGGACGTACAGGACGTCCGAGGCCAGCGCGAACTGGATGTTGATCAGGCCGCGGACGCCCACGCCTTCAGCGATGGCGCGGGTGGCGGTGCGGACGCGTTCGACGACGTTGCTCCCCAGGGTGATCGGCGGCAGGACGCAGGCGGAGTCGCCGGAGTGGATGCCGGCTTCCTCGATGTGTTCCATGATGCCGCCCAGGTACATGTCGGTGCCGTCGTAGAGGGCGTCGACGTCGATTTCGACGGCGTCCTCAAGGAACCGGTCAATCAGCACGGGGTGGTCCGGGGTGATTTCGGTGGCGTTGGCGATGTAGCGGGAGAGGTTGGGCTCGTCATAGACGATTTCCATGCCGCGGCCGCCCAGCACGTAGGACGGACGGACCAGGACGGGGTAGCCGATCTCGTCCGCGATCTTCTTGGCGTCCTCGAAGGAGACGGCGGTGCCGTTCTTGGGCGATACCAGGCCGGCCTTGTCCAGCACCCGGGAGAAGGCGCCGCGGTGCTCGGCGAGGTCGATGGCCTCCGGGGACGTTCCCAGGATGGGGACACCTGCGTCGGCCAGCTGCTGGGCCAGCTTCAGCGGGGTCTGGCCCCCGAGCTGGACGAACACGCCCATGACGCCGCCGGTGCGTTCCTCGGCCGCGATGACCTCCAGCACGTCCTCGAGCGTCAGCGGCTCGAAGTACAGGCGGGTGGAGACGTCGTAGTCGGTGGAGACGGTTTCCGGGTTGCAGTTGACCATGACGGTCTCGTAGCCGGCCTTGCGCAGCGCCATGGAGGCGTGGACGCAGGAGTAGTCGAACTCGATGCCCTGGCCGATGCGGTTGGGCCCTGAGCCGAGGATCAGGATGGACGGCTTGGAGTGCAGCGCAACCTCGTCCTCCTCGTCATATGCCGAGTAGTGGTACGGCGTGTAGGCGGCGAATTCTGCGGCGCAGGTGTCCACGGTCTTGTAGACGGGACGGATGCCCAGCGCCTGGCGTACGCCGCGGACCACGGCCTCGGGGTTGTGCGTCAGGGCGCCGATCTGTTCGTCGGAGAAACCGTGGCGCTTGGCGCGCTTGAGCATGTCGGCGGTCAGGGCGCCGGCCTGGCGGATTTCGCGGGAGATTTCGTTGAGCAGCTCCAGCTGGTCAAGGAACCACGGGTCGATCTTGGTGGCTTCGAAGAGCTGTTCCACGGTGGCGCCGCCCAGGAGGGCGCGCTGGACCTGGTGCAGGCGCTCGGTGGTGGGGCGCTTGGCCTTCTCGATGAGCTCCGGCACTTCCCATTCCGGGACGGAGCTGAAGTCCAGCTGCGAGCCCTTCTGTTCCAGGGAGCGCAGGGCCTTCTGCAGGGCTTCGGTGAAGTTCCGGCCCATGGCCATGGCCTCGCCCACCGACTTCATGGTGGTGGTGAGGGTGTTGTCCGCTGCCGGGAACTTTTCGAAGGCGAACCGCGGGACCTTGACCACCACGTAGTCCAGGGTGGGTTCGAAGGACGCGGGGGTCTTCTGCGTGATGTCGTTGGGGATCTCGTCCAGGGTGTAGCCGAGCGAGAGCTTGGTGGCGATCTTGGCAATGGCGAAGCCGGTGGCCTTGGATGCCAGTGCCGAGGAGCGGGAAACGCGGGGGTTCATCTCGATGACCACCACGCGGCCGGTCTTGGGATCGATGGCGAACTGGATGTTGCAGCCGCCGGTGTCCACGCCCACCTCGCGGATGACGGCGATGGCGACGTCGCGCAGCTTCTGGTATTCGCGGTCGGTGAGGGTCAGCGCCGGTGCCACGGTGATGGAGTCGCCGGTGTGCACGCCTACGGGGTCGAAGTTCTCGATGGAGCAGACGACAACCACGTTGTCGTTCTTGTCCCGCATCATTTCGAGCTCGTATTCCTTCCAGCCCAGGATGCTCTCTTCGAGCAGCACCTCGCTGGTGGGGCTGTACTGCAGGCCCTGTCCGACGATGCGGCGCAGGTCCTGTTCGTTGTAGGCCAGGCCGGAACCCAGACCGCCCATGGTGAAGGACGGGCGCACCACCATGGGGTAGCCCAAATCTTCGGCCGCCGTGAGGGCCTCATTCATGCTGTGGATGATGTGGCTGCGGGCGGATTCCGCGCCACAGCGCTCCACCACGCCCTTGAACTTTTCACGGTCCTCGCCCAGCTCGATCGCGGCGATGTTGGCGCCGATCAGCTCGACGTTGTACTTCTCCAGTACGCCGTTCTTGTCCAGGGCGATGGCGGTGTTCAGCGCGGTCTGCCCGCCCAGGGTGGGCAGGACGGCGTCCGGACGTTCCTTGGCGATGATCTTCTCCACCACCTCGGGGGTGATGGGCTCAACGTAGGTGGCGTCGGCGAACTCGGGGTCGGTCATGATGGTGGCCGGGTTGGAGTTCACGAGGATGACGCGCAGGCCTTCCTCCTTGAGGACACGCAGTGCCTGCGTGCCGGAGTAGTCGAATTCGGCGGCCTGGCCGATGACGATCGGGCCGGAACCAATGACGAGGACGCTCTTGAGATCTGTACGTTTCGGCATTACTTCTTGTCCTCAGTCTTGTTGTCGTTTTTGTGGTCAGCGCCTGCGGGTGGGCCGCGTCCACGGGGTCCTTGGACGCGTTGGCGTTCCGGCCGTCCCGTGTGCCTTCCATGAGCTCGATGAAGCGGTCGAACAGGTAGGCGGCATCGTGCGGTCCTGCCGCGGCTTCCGGGTGGTACTGCACGGAGAACGCCGGGATGTCCAGGCAGGCGAGGCCTTCCACGACGTCGTCGTTCAGGCTGATGTGGCTCACTTCCACCCGCCCGTAGCGTGCCTCCGGGGCCTGCGTGGCGCCGTCGAGGGGGCGTCCACGGCAAAGCCGTGGTTCTGGGAGGTGATCTCCACCTTGCCGGTGCGCCGGTCCATCACGGGCTGGTTGATGCCGCGGTGGCCGTAGCGGAGCTTGTAGGTGCCAAAGCCCAGGGCGCGGCCCAGGATCTGGTTGCCGAAGCAGATGCCGAAGTAGGGCAGCTTTTCGTCCAGGACCGAGCGGAGCAGCTTGACCTGGGCGTCGGCGGTGGCGGGGTCGCCGGGGCCGTTGGACATGAAGAAGCCGTCCGGGTTGACGGCCTTGACGTCCTCAAGGGTGGCGGTGGCGGGAAGCACGTGGACTCGGACGCCGCGCTCGGCGAACCGGACCGGGGTCATGGCCTTGATGCCCAGGTCGATTGCAGCGATGGTGAGGCGGGGTTCGCCGTCCCAGCCGTGGTCCTTTGGCTCCACGACGTAGGCTTCGTCCACGCTGACTTCCTCGGCCAGGCGCGAGCCCTCCATGGGGGCGCTGGCCAGGACAGCGTCGAGCAGTTCCTTGTCCGTGGCCTTGGCTGCCTCGCCGGAGAAGATGCCGGCGCGCATGGTCTTGTGCTCACGCAGGTGCCGGGTGATGGCGCGGGTGTCCACGCCCTGGATGCCCACGATGCCCTGGGACACCAGCTCTTCGTCCAGCGACCGTTCGGAGCGCCAGTTGGAGGGCCGGCGCGCGGCGTCGCGCACAATGTAGCCGGCCACCCAGATGCGCCGGGACTCGGCGTCGTCGTCATTCACGCCGGTGTTGCCGATGTGCGGGGCCGTCTGGACCACCAGCTGGCGGGCGTAGGAGGGATCGGTGATGGTTTCCTGGTATCCGGTCATCCCGGTGGCGAAGACGGCTTCGCCCAGGGCGGTGCCGGTGGCGCCGTAGCTGGTGCCGCGGAAGATGCGCCCGTCTTCGAGTACCAGCGCAGCTGGCGCTGCCGGAGCGGAGGTGGTTGCTGTCAATGTATTCGCTTTCACTGTCTTACTTTCCACTGGTGGCACCAGCCGCTGGGGCTGACGAAATCAAATCCTGCAGGGCCTGGTAGAGCACGTCCTTGTCCGCGGCGCGGCGGGTCCGGAAGCCGGTGTCCAGCTGGTGGGCACCGTGCGTCCATGCCAGCACCAGCAGGCCGTGCTTCTCCACGAACTTCCCCGCCATGCCGCTGTCCTGCCGGACATCGGAGAGGGAGGCTGCGGGGATGTACAGCGCAGGCGCACCCGACCGCTCATAGAGCACGCCGTGCGGGTACACCGCGAGGGTGGCATTGGTGCGGATCCCCAGCCCATGCACGGCAATGCGGTCCAGCCAGTCGCCGGCCGTGGTCGTGGCCACGTACTGCCCTTCGGCAGTTGCGGTGGGCTCACCGGGCACGGCGGGCACCTGGGGCAGTTGTTCGACGTCGGACTGGCGCTTGAGGCGGTTGCGCCAGCCGACGGCGAGGAGGACGAACACGACGGCGACCACCGCCAGCATGGCAAGTCCGGGAAGGATTTTGTCCATCAGGCAGCGCCCGCCGGGGTTGCGGCGGAGTCCGGGTGCGGGGTGTTGAGTTTGCCGTCAAGGACGGTGGGGTGCCCCCTGAAGAAGGTGGCCACCACCTTGCCGGGGAGTTCCCTGCCCTTGAACGGCGAGTTGCGGCCCATGGTGGCCATCTGGAAGGGGTCCACCGTCCAGCGCGCCGCCGGATCCACCAGGATGAGGTTGGCGGGTTCCCCGGCTTCGATGGGCCGGCCCTGGTCGCTCAGCCGGCCAATCGTCGCGGCCGCCGTGGACGTGACCCGGCCGAAGTCCGCCCAGGTCATCAGGCCGGTTTCAATCATGGCGTGCTGGACCACGGACAGGGCGGTTTCCAGCCCGGTCATGCCCATGGCTGCCTGCGCCCATTCGCATTCCTTGTGCTCACTGGGGTGCGGCGCGTGGTCGGTACCCACAACGTCGATCGTCCCGTCTGCCAGCCCGGCGCGCAATGCCTGGACGTCGGCGTCGGTGCGCAGCGGCGGGTTGACCTTGAACACGGGGTCGTAGCTGCGCACCAGGTCATCGGTCAGCAGCAGGTGGTGCGGGGTGACCTCGGCCGTGACGTCGATGCCGCGTTCCTTGGCCCAGCGGATGATTTCCACCGAGCCGGCCGTGGACACGTGGCACACATGCAGGCGGGAGCCGACGTGCTGGGCCAGCAGGACGTCGCGGGCAATGATGCTTTCTTCCGCCACCGCGGGCCAACCGGTGAGGCCCAGGACCGCGGAGACGTCGCCCTCGTTCATCTGTGCCCCGGCTGTAAGTCGGGGTTCCTGTGCGTGCTGGGCCACGACGCCGTCGAACGCCTTGACGTATTCCAGGGCGCGGCGCATCAGCACGGGGTCGTGGACGCAGATGCCGTCATCGGAGAACATCCGCACCCGGGCGCGGGAATCGGCCATGGCGCCCAGCTCGGCCAGTTGCTCCCCTGCCAGTCCAACGGTGACGGCGCCAACGGGGCGCACGTCCACCCAGCCGGCCGCGCGGCCCAGAGTGTAGACCTGCTCCACCACGCCTGCGGTGTCCGCGACGGGGGTGCTGTTGGCCATGGCGTGCACAGCTGTGTAGCCGCCCAGGGCCGCAGCCCGTGTTCCGGTCTCCACGGTCTCGGCGTCCTCGCGGCCGGGTTCGCGGAGGTGCGTGTGCACATCGACCATGCCCGGCAGGGCCACCAGGCCTGCAGCGTCGATGACAGTGGCCCCGTCAGCGTCAAGGCCGGTGCCGATCTCGGCGATGATGCCGTCACGGACCAGCAGGTCCGCGGGGTCGCCGCCCAGGATGGCGGCGCCTTGGATGAGGTAGGTTCCGGTGTTGCCTGCCATCAGTTGCTCTCCTTGGGGGACGGGGCCGCGGCGGCATAGGCCGGTGCCCGGTGGGCGGCTGGTTCCCGGGTATCCCCGGAGAGCAGCAGGTACAGTGCGGCCATCCGCACGGACACACCGTTGCGGACCTGAGCCAGGACGGTGGAACGGGGTGAGTCCGCTGCGGCGGCGCTGATTTCCAGGCCCCTGTTCATTGGCCCCGGGTGCATGATGATGGTGTCCGTCATGCCCAGGTCGTCAAGGGCGCGGAGGCGGTTGTCGTCGAAACCCCACCGGCGCGAGTATTCGCGGGTGCTGGGGAAGAACGAGGCGTTCATGCGTTCGCCCTGGACACGGAGCATCATCATGGCGTCGACACCGTTGGCCAGGGTCTGGTCCAGGTCGTAGCTGACGCTGCAGGGCCATTTGTCGACGCCGACCGGCAGGAGGGTGGGCGGCGCCACCAGCGTGACTTCGGCCCCGAGGGTCCGGAGCAGCCAGACGTTGGACCGGGCCACACGGGAATGCAGGACGTCGCCGGCGATGGCGACCCGCATGCCCTTCAGGTCAGTCCCATCGGAACGCGTGCCGGCCAGGCGGGCCCAGTGCCGGCGCATGGTGAAGGCGTCAAGCAGTGCCTGGGTGGGGTGTTCGTGGGTGCCGTCGCCGGCGTTGATGACTGCGGCGTCGATCCAGTCGGTTGCGGCCAGCCGGTGCGGCGCGCCGGAGGCCCAGTGCCGGATGACGACGGCGTCGGCGCCCATGGCGGACAGGGTCTGGGCGGTGTCCTTGAGGGATTCGCCCTTGGACACCGATGATCCCTTGGCGGCAAAGTTGATGACGTCAGCGGACAACCGCTTGGCGGCGGCTTCGAAGGAGATGCGGGTCCGCGTGGAGTCCTCGAAGAAGAGGTTGACCACGGTGCGTCCGCGCAGCGCGGGAAGCTTCTTGACTTCCCGCTCCCCCACGGCAGACATTTCCTCCGCGGTGTCAAGGATGCGGATGGCGTTCGAAAGGCTGAGGTCCTCGGTGGACAGGAGGTGTTTCATGCGCCGCCTTCGATCACGACTTCGTTGACCGGGGTTCCGGCGTCGGACGTGTCCGTTTCTTCGAGCCGGACCCGGACCTTCTCGGCGGAGGACGTGGGCAGGTTCTTGCCAACGTGGTCAGCCCGGATGGGAAGTTCGCGGTGGCCCCTGTCGATCAGGACCGCAAGCCGGACGATCCGGGGGCGGCCGAGATCGACCAGCGCATCCAGGGCGGCGCGGATGGTCCGGCCGGAGTACAGGACGTCGTCGATGAGCACCACTACTTTGTTGTCGATGCCTGTCCGGGGCAGCCTGGTGGGGTACGGCGGCCGTGTCCCCTGGTGGGAGAGGTCGTCGCGGAACATGGTGACGTCGAGCTGGCCAACAATGGCGGCGGCGTCAACGGTGGCGTCCGCGGCGGCGATTTTTCCGCCAGCCGGACAGCCAGCGGGTAGCCGCGGCGGGGAATGCCCAACAGGACCAGGTCCTGGGATCCCTTGTTGGCTTCGAGGATCTCATGGGCGATACGAGTAAGTGCCCGGTCAATGTCCGCCTGGCTGAGGACAACCCTGGCTGGAACCGGTGCGCTGGTGACGGAAGTCAACGCTCGTCTCCCCTTTCCCCGCCTCACAGGACGGAATTAAAAAGGAATGTTTGCTGTTCAAAATTACCACACGGTCCCTGCCCGGCCGGTCCCCGGGTGACGCGGTACTGGTCACACCCGAACGGCGCGGGAGGCCCGGTCCTTTGTGGTGTGGTGGCCCCCGCTTAGGCTTTCGGATATGCCGATGTATCCGCAGCAGCCTTCCTCCGGCCTCCCCGACGACCCCTACCGCAGGCCCACCGGCCCCCTGCCCCGGCAGGCCAATCCCAGCTGGATGGGACAGGTGCAGCCCGAATACTACCGCGCCGCCCCCGGACACCAGGGCCACCCGCTGGCTGCAGTGGTGCCGCCGCAGGCGCAGGAAGCCGCGCTGCGGGCATCGCGGACCCGCAGCGGGCTGGCGGGCCTGACGGTTGCGGGCGGCGTGCTTGCTTTCCTGAGCCTGTTCCTGGTGGTGCCGTTCCTGCTGTCCAACACCGGCGCCGCCGGTTTCCTAATTGGTTTCCTGGCATCGCTGGTCCCGCTGTCGGTGGTCCTGGCTGCGGTCCACATCATCGACAGGTGGGAACCGGAACCCAAGCGGCTGTTGTTCTTTGCCTTCACGTGGGGTGCGGCGGTGTCCGTTGCCGTGACCCTGCTCATCCAGCCGTTCTTCGTGATCGCCTTCCAGTTCACCGACGAACCCGACCTGCAGACCTACATGGCCACCGTCCAGGCCCCCATCGTCGAGGAGTTCGCCAAGTCCCTTGGCCTGCTCATCCTCCTCCTCGCGGCGCGCCGGCAATTCGACGGTCCCGTGGACGGGGTGGTGTTTGCGTTCACCATCGCCGGCGGCTTCGCCTTCACCGAAAACATCCTCTACTTCGGCAGGGCCATCGCGGAATCGGCATCCCCGGCCAGCGACTTCGCCCAGGTGTTCTTCCTCCGCGGTGTCATGTCCCCCTTCGCCCATGCGATTTTCACCGGCACCACAGGCCTGGTCATGGGATTCGCTGCCAGGCGCTGGCACACGGGCGCCTCGATCGGCGCCTTCTTCGTGGGACTGCTGCCGGCCATGTTCCTGCACAACAGGTGGAACAGCATGGGCGGCGGCTTCCTGCTGGACTACATCATGGTCCAGGTACCGATCTTCGTGCTGGCAGTGGGCGGCATCATCTTCCTGCGGGTGGCCGAAAACCGCCTTACCCGGCAGCGGCTGATGGAGTATTCCGCTGCGGGATGGTTCACGCCCGCGGAAGTCCAGCTGCTGGCCACCCGCGGCGGCAGGCGCATGGTCCTGGCATGGGCTGCGGGTTCGGGCAGGAAGCGGCAGATGAAGCAGTTCGTGAAGGCGGCCACCCAGCTTGCCAACACCCGCCAGCGGATCCTGAGCGGACGCGATGTTCCGCTGCACCAGGCCGAGGAAAGGCAGCAGCTCCAGCGGATCGTGTCCCTGAGGGCGGCAGTGGCCGGATGATGTGAACCGCTGGCACGCAACAGGGCCCCGCCGGATGGCGGGGCCCTGTTGCGTGGTGGAAAGGCTACGCGAGCAGCGAAGGCTTCAGCTGCTGCAGCCGGCCCAGCAGGCCGTTGATGAACTGCGGCGACTCGTCCGTGGACAACGTCTTGGCCAGCGCGACGGCCTCACTGACCGCCACGCCGTCGGGGACGTCGTCGTTGTAAAGCAGCTCCCAGGTGCCGATGCGCAGGATGATGCGGTCTACGGACGGCATCCGCTCCAGGCTCCAGCCCTGCGAGTACGTCTCCAGGAACTCGTCAATGGCTGCCTGCTGGGAAAGCACGCCTTCGACGATTTCCAGGGTGTAGGGGTTGACCACCTGGTCGGTCTTTTCCCGGCGCGCACGAAGCACGTCGAACGCCGAAACGGAGCGCTGCTCCGCCTCGAAAAGAACATCCAGTGCCCTGTTGCGGGCTTTACCGCGGGCGCTCACTACTCAGTGACCCGGCCCAGGTAGCTGCCGTCGCGGGTGTCCACCTTGACCTTGGTGTTGTTCTCGATGAACAGCGGAACCTGGATCTCGTAGCCGGTCTCCAGCGTGGCGGGCTTGGTACCCGCGGAGGAGCGGTCACCCTGCAGGCCCGGCTCGGTGTAGGTGATTTCGAGGACGACGCTCGGCGGCAGTTCAATGTAGAGGGGTTGCCGTCGTGGATGGCAATGTTGACCATCTGGTTCTCGAGCATGAAGTTGGTGGCGTCGCCCACCGTGGCACCGGAGACGGTGATCTGGTCGTAGTCGGAGGTGTCCATGAAGACGAAGTCCGCACCGTCCTGGTACAGGTACTGGTAGTCGCGGCGGTCCACGGTGGCCGTCTCGATCTTGAGCCCGGCGTTGAAGGTCTTGTCAACAACCTTGCCGGACATCACGTTGCGCATCTTGGTCCGCACAAAGGCGCCGCCCTTGCCGGGCTTGACGTGCTGGAATTCGATGACGTTCCAGAGCTGGCCCTCAAGCTTCAGGACCGTTCCGTTCTTAATGTCGTTAGTGGTTGCCACTGGTTTCCTCTGGTTTCTTTGTCTGGCCGCGTGGTCAGATGCTGTATGCCGGGCGGGCACGCCACATCGGCCCGCCTGCACGTGTTTGTCAAAAATCGCGTGGATGCAAAAATTCCACAACCATTCTACCGGTAAATCGGAGCGGGCCTTTCCGCCGGCGCTGCCGGCCGGCTCAGCAGGCCAGGTCCAGGACGTCCCTGGCACGCTGGAGGGCCACCGTGGATGAATAGATCTGGGCGGCATCCGCCGATTGCGCCACCCCCAGGTCAAGCGCCCTGGAGAAGGACTCCACCGCCGCGGAGGTTTGGCCGGCTGCGTACTGCGTGCGGCCCAGGTACAGCAGGGCCAGGGCCTCCCGCGGCGTGCCGTGCGCCTCAGCCAGGAGCTGCCGGAACAACCCAATGGCACGGTCCATGCGGTGGCTGACGCTGAGCACCTCGGCTTCGAACACACGGAGCAGGAATGATTCCGGGTCCTTGAAGCGTGCCTCGGCCAGCAGTTCGGCAGCTTCGGACGCGTGGCCCTCAACCAGCAGCACGAAGATGTGGTCAGCGGGGTCGGTGGAGGCGGCCAACGCCTCCCGCACCACGTCCTCGTTGACGACCTGGGGCAGCAGCGTGTCCGGATTGATCCGGATACCCGGGAAGCCGGCCTCGGGCCAGTCGGAGGTTCCGCTCATGTTGCCCTGCATCAGGAGGCAATTTCCTGGTAGGCCGCAAACAGCAGCGAGGTGTCCGGGACGTCGAGGATCCCCGGTTTGGCGATGCCGTCAAGCACCACGAAGCGCAGCAGGTCGCCGCGGGATTTCTTATCGCGCCGCATCCCGTCCAGCAGGCCCTGCCAACGGTCCCGCCGGTAGGTGACCGGGAGCCCAAGGCCTTCCAGGATGCTCCGGTGCCGGTCGGCGTCGGTATCGCTGAGCCGGCCCACGCTGCGGGCAAGTTCCGCTGCGAACATCATGCCCACGGACACGGCGGCGCCGTGCCGCCAGGAATACCGTTCCACCAGTTCGATGGCGTGTCCCAGGGTGTGTCCGTAGTTCAGGATTTCCCGCAGCCCGGACTCTTTGAGGTCCTCGGAAACAACTTTCGCCTTGACGGCGATAGCCCGCTCGATGAGTTCCCGGAGCACGTCGGAGCGCGGGTCAACCACGGTGGCCGGGTCCTTTTCCACCAGGTCAAGAATGGCGGGATCGGCAATAAAGCCGCACTTGATCACCTCGGCCAGTCCGGAAATGATCTCGTTCTTCGGCAGCGTGTCCAGGGTGTCCAGGTCCGCCAGGACGGCGGCGGGCGGGTGGAAGGCGCCGACGAGGTTCTTCCCCTCCGCGGTATTGATGCCGGTCTTGCCGCCCACGGACGCGTCCACCATGCCCAACAGGCTGGTGGGCATGTGGATGACTTTGACCCCCGCAGCCAGGTGGCGGCGACGAAGCCTGCCAGGTCGGTCACTGCCCCGCCGCCGACGGCGACGATGGCGTCCGAGCGGGTGAAGTCGTTTTGGCCCAGGACCTGCCAGCAGAAAGCTGCCACCTGGATGTGCTTGCCTTCTTCGGCGTCCGGGATTTCGGCGGTGAGGGAGGTGAAACCGGCGGCTGCGAGTTCATCGCGGACGGTGTCGCCGGTGAGGCGCAGGGCGCGGGGGTGGATCACCAGGACCCGGCGGACGCGCTCCCCGAGCAGCGCGGGAAGGTCACCAAGCAGGCCGCGCCCGACGACGACGCCGTAGTTGTTGCCGGCACCCTCGCCGGTGACGTTGATGACTGTTGATTGGGTGTTCACTTTTCAACTTCCTGTTTGGCAGCTGCGTGGTTCCGCAGTGCTGCTTCCAGCCGGCCGCCGAGCTCGGGTATCGAGCCGTGGCGGACGTCCAGGGTGATGTCGGCCAGCTTCTCGTAGACCGGCCTGCGGGTGGCGAACATTGCTGTCCAGCGGCCCATGGCGTCGCCGGCAAGGAGCGGCCGGCCGGAGTTCCGGGCAATCCGGTCGGCGACGGTGTCGGCGTCGCACTCCAGGTACACGACGGTGCAGTGGCTGATCAGCTGCTGCGTCCCCGAGTCGAGCACCGCTCCCCCGCCGAGCGAAATAACAGTGGTTGTCCCTTCGGCTTCCTCAACGGCGCGGGCGACGGTCCGCGCCTCAATTTCCCGGAAGGCGTGTTCACCGCGGCCCGCGAAGATCTCGGCGATGGATCCGTGCCCGGCAACGATCACGGCGTCCGTGTCGACAAACCGGACGCCCAACTGCTGCGCCAGCTGCTGGCCGATGGCCGATTTGCCCACGGCCATGGGGCCGATGAGCACAATCGGCCGGTCGCCGACAGATCCGGTACTGCTGCGGTGGAGCACTACTGGCCGATCGAGTCCAGGGATGCCGGGATGTTGTCCAGGTAACCCTTGATGTTGCGTGCGGTTTCCGCCACGGAGTCACCGCCGAACTTTTCGATGACAGCCTCGGCGAGGACCAGGGCCACCATGGCCTCGGCCACCACGCCGGCGGCCGGGACTGCACAAACGTCCGAGCGCTGGTGGTGGGCCTTGGCCGGTTCACCGGTGCTGACGTCGATGGTCCGCAGGGCACGCGGCACGGTGGCGATGGGCTTCATGGCTGCACGGACGCGGAGGACATCCCCGATGCTCATGCCGCCTTCGATGCCGCCGGCACGGTTGCTGGCGCGCACAATCCGGCCGCCGCCGTCGCGGACGATCTCGTCATGGGCGGCAGAACCGCGGCGGGCTGCGGTGAGGAAGCCGTCGCCCACCTCCACGCCTTTGATGGCCTGGATCCCCATGAGGGCCGCAGCAAGCCTGGCGTCCAGCCGGCGGTCCCAGTGCACGTAGCTGCCAAGTCCCGGCGGGAGGCCGTAGGCAAGGACCTCCACCACGCCGCCCAGTGTTTCGCCTTCCTTGTGCGCGGCGTCCACCTCGGCCACCATGGCGTTCGACGTGTCACGGTCGAAGCAGCGCAGGGGGTCGGTATCCAGGGCAATGACATCGCCCGGTACGGGCAACGGACGGCCTTCGGGCACCGTCACGCTGGCAATGGACACGGTGTGGCTGACGAGCTCAATGCCGAGGTGCTTGAGGAACTGCGCCGCTACGGTGCCCAGCGCCACCCGGGTGGCGGTCTCCCGCGCGCTGGCGCGTTCCAGCACCGGACGCGCTTCGTCGAAGCCGTACTTCTGCATGCCGGTGAAGTCCGCGTGCCCCGGACGGGGACGCGTCAGGGGCGCGTTGCGCGCCTGGTCGGCGAGGAGTTCTGGGGCCACCGGGTCGGCGGACATGATCTGCTCCCATTTGGGCCATTCGGTGTTTCCCACCTGGATGGCAACGGGGCCGCCCTGGGTGATGCCGTGCCGGACACCGCCGAGGATGGTGACCACGTCCTGCTCGAACTTCATCCGCGCACCGCGGCCGTAGCCAAGGCGGCGGCGGGCCAGGGAGTCTGCGATGTGCCCGCTGGTGATTTCCACACCGGCGGGGACGCCCTCAATAATTCCCATCAGAGCCGGACCATGGGATTCACCGGCAGTCAACCAACGCATAATTTCCATCCTGCCACGTAGGGCGGTCAGAACGCCCGCCGGGCAAGGCCGACTGCGTCACACATCACATCTATGACAGCTGCATTAACGTCTTCCCCGCGACGGGTGAAGAGCCGCACCTGCTCCACTGCCTGGTAAAGCAACATCTCCAGCCCCGGCACCACGCGGCCACCGCCGGCCTGCCATACCGAGGCAACCAGGCTGGGCCACGGATCGTAGGCAACATCCAGCAGCACGCCGGGCGTCGGAGCTTTCAAGGCGGCCACTTCGGCTGCGAGTCCGTCTGCCGCACGGGGCGGCAGGGTGGAAATCACGACGTCGGCTTCCGACGTGGGGCGCGCGGCTCCAGCCAGGGGGCGGACCTCCAGGGCAACTCCCAGGCTGTCCGCGGCTGCACGGACATCTGCTGTGCGTGAGGCATCGCGGACGAAGACTTGCACCGTTCCGGTGCCCAGTTCCTTCAGGGCAGCGATGGCCGATGCAGCGGTCCCGCCGCCACCAAGGATGACAGCCGTTGGTGCTGCGGGGGTGCCCGCATGGCACAGGGCGTTGACGATCCCGGCAACGTCCGTGTTGGAGCCCACCGTCTTGATGCCGCCGGCTGAGTCCTCGAAGGTAACGGTGTTCACCACGCCGAGGGTCTGCGCGACTCCCCGTACCTCGTCCACTTCCTGGAGCATCGCCGTCTTCAACGGCATCGTGACGGAGAGCCCGCGCCAGCCCGGCTGGTGCCGGATCTGGCGCATGAAGGACGGCAGCAACTCCTCTGTGACGTCGATGGCCGTGTAGCTGATGCCCGCGCCCAGCTGCCCGTATGCCGAGAGATGCAGCGCCGGGGATTTCGAGTGGCTGATCGGGTGGCCCAGCACGGCAGCCCGCAGAGTCATGTGCAGCGGCCCGCGTTGGCCTGGCACCACGCGTTGTACTGCTCGACGTACGCGTTGTGTTCAGCCAGTGTCTTGGCGAACTTGGTTTCCTTGGTGTCCAAATTGATGGTCACCCAGTACAGGTAGTCATTGGCTTTGGGCCGGGCGGCCGCATCGATGGCGGTCTTGCCGGGAGAACCGATGGGTCCCGGCGGCAGCCCCGGATTGGCGTAGGTGTTGTAGGGGTTGGATTTGTCCTGGCGCTGCTCGTCCGTGAAGTTGAAGCTCCGGGTGCCAAGGCCGTACGTGACGGCGGAGTCAACCTGCAGGAAGCCACCGGTCTGGTCATTGGGCTTGAGCCGGTTGTAAATGGCGCCCGCCACGTCACCGTAGTCTGCCTGTCCGCCCTCGGCCTGGACAATGCTGGCCACGATAACGGCCTGGTACTGCTTGGCGGGGTCCGTGATGCCCTGCGACACGAGTTCATCGGTGGTGGACTTCACCAGCGCCTGCAGGATGTCCTTGGCCGGGGTTCCCAGCGGGAAACGGTACTCACCCGGTGCCAGGTAGCCTTCGAGGTTCTTGGCGTTGGCGGGCAGGCCAAACTGTGCGGGCTGGTTGCTGAGGGCCTGCAGCTGCTGCACGGAAATCCCCGAGCCCTCCGAGATCGCCTGCAGCGATTCGCCAATCCTGAGGCCCGCGCTAAGGGCGAAGTAAATGACCTTCGTCTTGTCCTTGCCCGCCAGGATGTTGACCGCGTCCGCGTTCTTCATCTCGGTTTTGAAGGTGTAGTCGCCCGGCGACAATGTGCCGCCGGAGGCATGGAACGCCTGCATGAACGTGTCGGCGTTGGCCACGACGCGCTGGTTCTCCAGTTCCGTGGCGACCGATCGGGTTCCCTCGCCGCTTGCCACCGTGATCCGGACCTCACCCGATCCGGGACCCGGGAAGTCCGAAGGCTTGCCGTTGCCCAGGAGTGGCTTGAGGAACTGGGCTCCCACGGCCACAGCCGCCACAAAAACGGCAAGGGTCAGGAACAGGGCGAGCAGCCTGCGCCGGCGCCGGACCTTCTTCGAGGGGCGCGGCACTACCTGGGCTGCCGATGAGCCGGGCAGCAATCCATGGTCCGCGTCGTGGTGGTGGACATCGTGGTGCGGTGCGTCCACGTGGGCATCGTCGTGGTATCCGGCGGCGTGGTGGACATGGTCGTCGTGCACTTCCTGGTAGTCGTGCAGGTCCGGGTGGTGCAGGTCCGCTGCGTGGTGCACGTGGTCTTGGTGCCCGGCGGCGTCGTGGTGCAGGGCGACTTCATGGTGCACATCGTCATGAAGCGTGACAGCGTCCTGGTGTCCGACGGCGTCATGGCCGCCGACGTTGCCATGGTGCGGGACGTCGTCGTGATGTCCAAGGGGCGCAGGGGCGTCCGGGGCGGCAGCGTCGCCGTCGAAAGGGTCCGCGTGGGAAGGACCTGCGGGCTCTTCGTCCTGGATGGACGGGGGTGCCTCCGGTGCCGCAGGAACATCACCTGCGCCGGGCAGCGGAGCAAACGTGGGCGCCGCTGCTGGCGACGGCGCCGCAGGCGGTGCGGCCGGGGGCGGCGGGACGTCGCCGGTTTCATAGGCCTGCTCGGGCACGGCGTCCTGGCCACCGGTATTGAGGCTCTTCTCCCGTGCCCGCAGTTCCTTGCGGGTCAACGGCCTCCCAGCCCCGGTATCCAGCCGGCCGAAGGTGTCGTCAATGTTGGCAGGGCTCACTGTTGCCTTCCATTATCTGAAGATTGGGCCGTGTCTGCGGGGATGGCGCGGACGGTTTCGTCCGTCCCACCGGCCCCCAGGTCCACGGACGGGGGTGGCGCTGTCACGCGTGAGCCGACATCCGCTCCCCTGGCTTTCTGCATGTCGATGGCGTGCTGAAGAATACCCGCCGCCGCGACCTGATCCACTACTTTACGGTGGTCCCTGCTGCTCATGCCAGCTTCGTGCAGGTTCCGGTGGGCCGTGACACTGCTGAGGCGCTCATCCACGAGGTTCACCGGAACGGCAAGACCGCGCCGTGAAAACTCCGCGGCGAGGAGGAGGGCATAGTCCGTGGCCATCCTGGCCGAGGCATGTTCTTCGCCCTTCATCGTCCTGGGCAGCCCGACGATAACCTGCACCGCGCCGAGTTCCTCCGCCAGTTTGGCGATGACGCGCACGTCCGAGTTTTTCCTGGCATTCCGGTCGAGGGTCTTGTACGGCGTGGCAAGGATGGAGTCGCGGTCGCAGACGGCCACGCCCACCCGGACGGTGCCGACGTCCACCCCCAGTTTGACGCCCTGGGGGTAGCCGCCGGCAGCAACAGGATCGGTCATAACGTGGTTAGCGCCTTGAAATGGCGTCGACGACGGCTGCCAGGGCAGCGCCGACCTTTCCGGCGTCGGTTCCGCCGCCTTGGGCGACGTCGTCCTTGCCGCCGCCACCACCACCGAGGACACCGGCAGCCACCCGGACCAGGGCACCGGCCTTGACGCCGGCCTCCCTGGCTGCCTCATTGGTGGCTACCAGGATCAGTGGACGGTCGTTGGCGACGCCGGCCACAGCCACGGCGGCAGCTGCCGAACCGAGCCGGTTGCGCAGGTCAAGGGCCAGGCCGCGAAGGTCGTCGGCTCCGCTGACGGTGCCGGCGTCGTGGGCCAGCACCTTGACGCCTGCGGCGTCCTGGGCGGTGTTGACCAGCTGCGCAGCGGAAGCGGCCAGCTGTTCTTTGCGGAGCCGGTCCAGTTCCTTCTCGGTGGCCTTCAACTTGGCCAGGGTGGCGGAAATCCTGTCGGCGAGCTGGCCGGACGGGACCTTCAACAGGTCCGTCAGTTCGGTCACCAGGGCACGCTCAGCCGCAAGGTGGCGGAAGGCCTCCATGCCAACGAAAGCCTCCACGCGGCGGTTGCCCGAGCCGACGGACTGTTCACCCAGGAGCGACAGGCTGCCGATCAGCGAGGTGTTGGCAACGTGGGTGCCGCCGCACAGCTCGCGTGACCACGCGCCGTCGATCTCCACCACGCGCACCTCGCTGCCGTAGTTCTCCCCGAAAAGGGCCATGGCGCCCATGGCCTTCGCTTCGGCCAGCCCCATGATCTTCGTTTCCACCGCGTAGTTGTTACGGATGGCCAGGTTGGAGACTTCCTCGATTTCGGACCGCGTGGCGGTGCTCAGGCCTTCGCCCCAGGCGAAGTCGAAGCGCAGGTACCCCGCCTTGTTGAAGGATCCACGCTGGGTGGCCTCCGGACCAAGGATCTGGTGCAGCGCGGCATGCACGATGTGCGTGCCCGTGTGGGCCTGCTCAGCGGCATGGCGGCGTTCACGGTCGACGGCGGCGCGCACCAGCGAGTCAGCGCCGATTTCGCCTTCGCGGACAATCGCCTTGTGGACACTCAGGCCCCTTACGGGCCGCTGGACGTCCAGGACCTCGACGACGAATCCGTCACCGGTGATCAGGCCGGTGTCGGCGGCCTGGCCGCCGGCTTCGGCGTAGAAGGGGTTTCGGCCAGGACGAGTTCGATCTCGTCGCCGGTGGCGGCCTGCTGCACCTGGCGGCCGGCGCTGAGCAGGCCGCGAACGCGCGACTCGCCCTCAAGCTCGGTGTACCCGGTGAAGACCGTCTCGCCCTGGGCCAGGATGTCCTGGAAGACGGTGAGGTCGGCGTGGCCGCCCTTCTTGCCCTTGGCATCGGCCTGGGCGCGCTGGCGCTGTTCCTGCATGAGGCCGCGGAAGGCCGCCTCATCCACTTTGAGTCCCGCTTCCTCCGCCATCTCCAGCGTGAGGTCGATGGGGAAGCCGTAAGTGTCGTGCAGCGTGAAGGCGTCCGCACCGGACAGCGGCTTGTTGGCGGCCTTGGATTCCTTCACGGCCTCTTCCAACCGGGCGGTGCCGGACGCGATGGTGCGCAGGAACGCCTTCTCTTCGGCGTAGGCAATGCGGCTGATCCGGTCGAAATCGGTCTCCACCACCGGGTAGACGCCCTTCATGGCGTCGCGCGATACGGGCAGCAGATCAGGCAGGCAGGCCTGTTCCACACCCAGGAGGCGCATGGAACGGACGGCACGCCGGATGAGGCGGCGCAGGACGTATCCGCGGCCCTCGTTGGAGGGGGTCACGCCGTCGGAGATCAGCATCAGTGCCGATCGGATGTGGTCGGCCACCACGCGCATGCGCACGTCGTCGGTGTGGTGGGGATCGTCCGGGGTTTCGGCGGAGGTGTATTCCCTGCCGGACAGTTCGGCGGCCTTGTCGATGACCGGCCGCACCTGGTCGGTCTCGTACATGTTCTCGACGCCCTGCAGGATCATGGCAAGGCGTTCCATGCCCAGGCCCGTGTCGATGTTCTTCTTGGGCAGCTCGCCGACGACGTCGAAGTCCACCTTGGAGCGGACGTTTTCGATCTGGTACTGCATGAACACCAGGTTCCAGATCTCGACGTAGCGGTTCTCGTCGGCGATGGGGCCGCCGTCAACGCCGTAGGCGGGACCGCGGTCGTAGTAGATCTCGGAGCAGGGGCCGGCGGGTCCGGGCTGGCCGGTGTGCCAGTAGTTGTCCGACTTGCCCATCCGCTGGATGCGTTCAGCCGGGACGCCGGTGTTCTTCAGCCACAGTTCCTCGGCTTCGTCGTCCTCTTCGTAGACCGTCACCCACAGACGTTCGGGCGCAAGGCCGTAGCCGCCGTCGTCAACGCTCTTGGTGAGGAGCTCCCAGGCGAACTTGATGGCGTCTTCCTTGAAGTAGTCGCCGAACGAGAAGTTGCCGCACATCTGGAAGAAGGTGCCGTGGCGGGCAGTCTTGCCCACTTCCTCGATGTCGCCGGTGCGGATGCACTTCTGCACGCTGGTGGCGCGGGAGTAGGGCGCTTCTTCGCGGGCAGTGAGGTACGGAATGAACGGGACCATGCCGGCCACCGTGAACAGCAGGGAGGGGTCGCTGGAGACCAGCGATGCGGAGGGAACCGCCGTGTGGCCCTTGCTGACAAAAAAGTCCACCCAGCGCTTTGTGATCTCCTGCGACTTCATGAGCTGTTTTCTTACCCTTCTTGGTCCGTCCCGCCGGGCGGCACGGAAATTTCGTTCAGGTGGCAAGGTTCCCGGATCGGGTTCCTGCCGGTTGTTGGCTGGTGCCGGTTGTGCCCCGCGGGCTCAGCGGCGGACCAGTTCCGCGGACTCGACGCCAAGGGCGGTCCGCAGGTCGGTTTCCCGTTCGCGCATCCCTGCGCGGACGGCATCCGCGAAGTCGTACACCCCGTCGGCAAGACGCCCTGCCGCACGGTTGAGGCCCTCAGGCCCAAGAGTGGACTGGGCCTGGCTCACTTTGCGGAAGGCAATGACCCCAATGGCCACGCCGATTCCCATCCAGACAATTCTTTTCATATTCGTTCTCTTCGAATCTAGCGGCTGCGGCGGCCGGCAGCGGGCTTCCGGCGGTTGGCGACGGCGCTGCGCACGCCGTAGCTGAACGCCGCAACCTTGATCAGCGGCGAGCCCACCGTGGCGGCCACCAGCGAGGACAGGGCGGAAATGTTGGCGGATGCGTCGGAGACGTTGGACGCGATACCGTCCACCTTCTTCAACTGCTGGTTGGTGGTGGAAACGGTGGCCGTTACCTCATCCATCAGGGGCGTGGCGCCGTCGCTGATGGACCTGATGGCAGTCCGCACTTCGTCGAAGACTTTCCCCAGCTTCAGGATGGGGACCGCGAGCAGCAGCACCAGGAGCGCGAACACCCCGGCAGCGATCAGGCCGGCAATATCGCCACCAGTCATAGACGTTCATCTCCTCGAAATTCTGTGATTGAGCCCCATCCGCGGCGTGACGGAATGCCCGTTGCGCAGATGTCCCCCAAGTACCTTACATACAAAGAAGCCCGCGGCGCGTGCCACGGGCTCTTTGGATACGCTGCTGTGATTTAGCGTGCGTAGAATTCGACGACGAGCTGCTCTTCGCAGGTCACCGGGATTTCCGAACGCTTGGGGCGGCGGACCAGGCGTGCCTGCAGGGCTTCCAGCTTGACGTCCAGGTAGGCCGGAACGGCAGGCAGGACGTCGCGGTGTGCGCCGGCTGCGGCAACCTGGAGCGGAACCATGGTCTCGCTGCGGCTGTGGACGTGGACCAGCTGGCCCTCGCCGACGCGGAACGACGGGCGGTCAACGCGGACGCCGTCAACCATGATGTGGCGGTGCACAACCAGCTGGCGGGCCTGGGCGATGGTGCGGGCGAAGCCGGCACGCAGGACCAGGGCGTCGAGACGCATTTCGAGCAGCTCGATGAGGTTTTCACCGGTCAGGCCCTTGGTGCGGCGGGCTTCTTCGAAGGCACGGGTCATCTGAGCTTCGCGGATGCCGTACTGGGCGCGCAGACGCTGCTTTTCGCGCAGACGTACGGCGTAGTCGGAGTCCTGCTTCTTGCGGGCACGGCCATGCTCACCGGGGCCGTACGGGCGGCGCTCCATGTACTTGGCGGCCTTGGGGGTCAGAGCGATGCCGAGGGACCGCGAGAGGCGGGCCTGACGGCGAGCACGAGTGTTGTTAGCCACTAGTGTCCTTCCAATATCTGCGGTGTGTCAGTGTTACTGGCCTCCACGATGGAGAGCATCGGCCAACCGCTGCCTTTTGCTACTGGGCGCAGGGCATAACCTTCTCAACGAATTGGGGAGATTGTGCGTCCGTGCCTTGCCAGACGAACATCCAGCCTACCATGGCGGCTACTTGCCCCGCACAATCTTCCGCAACCGCTCCAGCCGCTGGGCGATGTCCCGTTCCGCTCCGTTGCCGGTGGGCTGGTAGTAGTCGCGGCCCACCAGGTCGTCCGGCGGGTACTGCTGCGTTGCCACCGCGTGCGGGGCGTCGTGGGCGTACTTGTACCCCACGCCGTGTCCCAGCTGCTTGGAGCCCGGGTAGTGCGCATCCCGCAGATGCGCGGGAATGCCGACGCCGAGTCCCGCGCGCACGTCCGCGATGGCTTTGTTGATGCCCATGTAGGCGGCATTCGATTTTGGCGCGGTGGCGAGGTGGACCACGGCCTCAGCCAGGATGATCCGTCCCTCCGGCATCCCGATCAGCTGCACCGCCTGCGCCGCGGCCACGGCGGTCTGCAGCGCCGTGGGGTCGGCCATGCCCACATCCTCTGCCGCCGAGATGACGATCCGACGCGCCACGAACCGCGGGTCCTCCCCGGCTTCAAGCATCCGGGCAAGGTAATGCAGGGCAGCATCCACGTCCGAGCCCCTGATGGACTTGATGAATGCGCTGGCCACGTCGTAGTGCTGGTCACCGGCACGGTCATAGCGGACGGCGGCCGCATCCAGCGCACGCTCGGTGTGGCGCAACTCCACGGTGACCGGCTCAGCAGTGACGGGCTCAGCAGCTGCACCCTCCTCCCCCACGGAACGTTCGACGTCGTCCGCGTCACCGAAGGCGACGCCGGCCGCAGCCTCCAATGCAGTGAGCGCCCTTCGCGCGTCCCCGCCGGACAGCCGGACCAGGTGTTCCAGCGCTTCGTCGCTGAGCCGGACCTTCCCGCCCAGCCCGCGCGGGTCCTCGACGGCCCGCACCAGGAGGCCCTCGATGTCGGCATCCGTCAGCGGCCTGAGCGTGAGGAGCAGGGAGCGGGACAGCAGGGGCGAGACCACCGAAAAGGAAGGATTCTCCGTGGTGGCAGCCACCAGGACCACCCAACGGTTTTCGACGCCGGGAAGCAGCGCGTCCTGCTGGGCCTTGTTGAAGCGGTGGATCTCGTCAAGGAACAGCACCGTGGTGGTCTTGTACAGGTCCCTGGCCGTCAGGGCGTCGTCCATGACGCGGCGGACGTCCTTGACGCCGGCGGTGATGGCGGACAGTTCCACGAATTTCCGTCCCGGTCCGCGCGCGATGACGTGCGCCAGCGTGGTCTTTCCCGTACCGGGCGGCCCCCAGAGGATGAGGGAGGTGGGACCGGCCGGGCCCGTACTGTCCGCCCCGGCGCCTGCGGCCAGCTGCCGCAGCGGCGAACCCTGGCCGAGCAGGTGCTGCTGGCCCACCACTTCGTCCAGGGTGCGGGGCCGCATCCG
Source organism: Arthrobacter sp. FX8 (assembly GCF_026723805.1). Classification (NCBI taxonomy): domain Bacteria; kingdom Bacillati; phylum Actinomycetota; class Actinomycetes; order Micrococcales; family Micrococcaceae; genus Arthrobacter; species Arthrobacter sp. FX8. The sequence continues at coordinate 1,656,191 of NZ_CP113505.1, forward strand.
GACGGCCAGCGGACTGCGCGGCGAACCTTGGCTACGGGAACCCTGCCCCCTGGAACCCTGGCCCCCGGAACCGGTGCTTGCCCCGGAGACGGGACCGTCGTCGTCGTCGTTTTCTGGTCCGTGCCCGAAGAGATCATCCACATAGATAGGCTACTTCCAGTCCACCGCTGCTTTTCGCCTCCGTCTTCCGCCCGGCCCTGACACCAAAGGACCTCCCATGCCTGCCACCGTTGCCCACGACGGGCCGCCGTCCGTCCGCACCGCGTTCGTGCCCGGCAGCCGGCTGCCGGGCTGGGCCGACCGGTTCGGCGCCTCGCATGGCGGTTACCGGCTGCAGGATGACGACGACGGCCTCCGCCTGGTGGCGGCCGACGGCACCGAAGCGCTCCTGCAGGCGCCGTGGCCGGCCGACGGACGCCCGGGACGCGGCAGCGGAGCGCTGGAGCGGCTGGCCGCCCTTGCGGCCCAACCGCGACGGCTGGGCCTGCTGCTGGTGCGGCGCGGCGGTTACGGCATAGGGGTGGCAAGCGAAGGCATCCTGCTGGCATCCAAGGCAGGCACCAGGTACGTCCAGTCCCGTACGGCTGCGGGCGGACAGTCCCAGCAGCGGTTTGCCCGCCGCCGTTCCAACCAGGCGGACGCTTTGGTTGCGGCCGTGGCCGGCCAGGCGGCGGACGTGTTCCGTAGTGCGGCCTTCGAGTACCTGGTGCCCGGCGGCGACCGGCCCCTGGCCGACCTTGTCCTCCAGGAACCGGCCCTGCGTGACTACGCCCGCCTGCCACGCCTCGCGTGGCTCGACGTCGCCGAGCCCCGGGCCGCCGTGTTGAAGAAGGCCGCGGTGGACGCCTGCTCGGTCCGGATCACGGTGACCGACGCATCCGGATAGCGCGCACGGCTGCTGCGTGGTCAGCAGCCTGTCAGGGCGCGGCGGGGGCGTTCCTGCCGGTACAGGTAACGCCCGGCTTCCGTGAACCCGGCGTTGGCATACATCGCCTGCGCCCCATGGTTGGCGGCGGTGACAAGGAGCCAGTACTTCCCCGCCCCCTGCTCCGCACCGGCCTGCAGCAAGGACTGGAGGACAGCAGTTCCGTAGCCGCGGCGGCGCGCTTCAGCCCGGGTGGCCATGCAGTACAGCCCGCCCTGGGCGCTTCCGGCGGGAAGGGCGAGGCGCCCGACGGCGGCGGGCAGCCCGGCTCCGTCACGGACAAGCGCGTAAATCGAAGGACAGCCCAGCAGGATTTCCCGGGCGATGGCGAGGGCGTCCTCCCCGCCGCGCCCGTCCACCTCCCACCAGACGCGCAGCCAGTCCGCGGAGGGTTCCCGGGAAACTTCAACGGCAGCGTCCGCGGTTCCTCCAGTCATCGGGCCGCGGGTCATGACCACGGTCCCGGATTGCCGGGTGAAGCCTTCAGCGTCGAGCAGGTCGTGCAGCGCGGCTGTTGCGGGGGTGTCGAACAGCTGGAAGATGACCGGCAGCCGGCGGCTGCGGTACCAGGACCTGGCGTCGGCGAGCAGGCCCCGGAGGCTGTCACCTTGCAAATCCGCGGTGACGGCACGCGGCCAGATGGAGTTGGCGCGCTGGGTCACTCCGCCTGCTGCGCGCAGGACCCAGCCCCCGGCGTCGTACCGTTCCAGGGCCGGCCAGGCGGCATCCATGGCGGCTTCGAGGTCCAGTGGTGCGGGTTCACTTTTGCCCTGGGCGGACAACTGACAGCTCCTTCGTTAAAGGCGGGAGGTTCCCCGGTGATCCGGGGAACCTCCTTGGCCGCTGCCTTGCGGCAGCGTGCGTGATGCTACTGCTTCTCTTCGGGCTTCTTCACTTCCGGCTTTTTGGCCTCCGGCTTGAAGTCCACGCCTGCCTCCTTGCGCTGCTGCGGCGTGATGGGGGCCGGGGCATCGGTGAGGGGGTCGTGGCCGCCGCCGGACTTCGGGAAGGCGATGACGTCGCGGATGGACTCGACGCCCGCCAGCAGCGAGACCACGCGGTCCCAGCCGAAGGCGATTCCGCCGTGCGGCGGGGCGCCGTACTTGAAGCCCTCCAGCAGGAAGCCGAACTTGGTCTGGGCGTCCTCCTTGTCCAGGCCCATCAGCTCGAAGACGCGCTCCTGCACGTCCCGCTGGTGGATACGGATGGAGCCGCCGCCGATTTCGTTGCCGTTGCACACGATGTCGTAGGCGTAGGAGAGCGCCGATTCCGGATCCTTGTCGAAGGTGTCAAGGAACTCGGGCTTGGGCGAGGTGAATGCGTGATGGACTGCGGTCCACTGCCCTCCGCCGACGGCGACGTCACCGGAGGCAACAGCGGCTGCTGCGGGCTCGAACATCGGCGCGTCCACCACCCAGCAGAAAGCCCAGGCGTTGGGATCGATCAGGCCGGTGCGGTGGCCGATCTCCACGCGTGCAGCACCCAGCAGGGCCCGCGACGGCGTCTTCTCACCCGCGGCGAAGAAGATGCAGTCCCCGGGCTTGGCGCCCACGGCGTCAGCCAGGCCGGCGCGCTCGAACTCGGTGAGGTTCTTGGCGACCGGTCCGGCGAGCTCGCCGTCCTCCTTGTAGAGGACATACGCCAGGCCCTTGGCGCCGCGCTGCTTGGCCCACTCCTGCCAGGCATCAAGGGCACGGCGTGCCTGCGACGCGCCGCCGGGCATGACGACGGCCCCAACGTAGGGTGCCTTGAAGACGCCGAAGTTGGTGTCCTTGAAGAAATCCGTGAGCTCGGTCAGTTCCTGGCCAAAGCGCAGGTCCGGCTTGTCCGAGCCGTAGCGCGCCATCGCGTCGGCGTACGTGATCCGCTGGATGGGCGTGGGGATGTCGACGCCGATGAGCTGCCACACCGCCTTGACGATGTTTTCGCCCAGCCGGATCACGTCGTCCTGGTCCACGAAGCTGGCCTCAATGTCCAGCTGGGTGAATTCCGGCTGGCGGTCCGCGCGGAAGTCCTCGTCCCGGTAGCAGCGGGCAATCTGGTAGTACTTTTCGAAGCCGCCCACCTGCAGCAGCTGCTTGAACAGCTGCGGGGACTGCGGCAGCGCGTACCAGGACCCCGGAGCCAGGCGTGCCGGAACCAGGAAGTCACGGGCGCCTTCCGGCGTCGAACGTGTCAGCGTGGGCGTCTCGATCTCCACGAAGCCCTCATGGTGGAGCAGTTCGCGCGCCACCCGGTTTGCCTCGGAGCGGAGGCGCAGGTTGCGGCTGGGGCCGGGACGGCGCAGGTCCAGGTAGCGGTGCTTGAGGCGCGCTTCCTCGCCGACTTCCACGTGCTCGTCGATCTGGAACGGCAGCGGGTCGGAGGTGTTGAGGACGGTGACGTCCTCGGCGATGACCTCGATTTCGCCCGTGGCCAGCGCCGGGTTCTCGTTGCCTTCAGGACGCCTGGAAACGGTGCCCTTGATCTGCAGGACGTATTCATTGCGCAGTCCGTGGAACACTTCCTCCTCGCGGACCACCACCTGGGCCACGCCCGAAGCGTCGCGCAAATCCACGAATGCCACACCACCGTGATCACGGCGGCGGCCCACCCAGCCGGCCAGGGTTACGGTTTGTCCAATGTGCTCGGAGCGAAGGGATCCGAGGTCATGTGTGCGCAGCACAGCACGCCTTTCTGCGGGAAAACAGTGGGAAGTCAATATGATCGTTGCGGGAACGATCCCGTCCGAGTTTACCCGCTGGAAAGGGACTGCCGCCGCATGAGCGAACCGCAGCAGCTGCAACGCAGGCTGGGAACCTTTGATGCCACCGCCATCGGACTGGGCTCCATGCTGGGTGCCGGGGTGTTCGTGGTGTTCTCCCCGGCCGCGGCACTGGCAGGGAATCTGCTGGTCCTGTCCGTGGCTGTTGCCGGGCTGGTGGCGTACTGCAACGCCGTGGCATCGGCAGCCCTCGCCGCCAAGTACCCCACCAGCGGCGGGACCTACGTCTATGGCCGGAAACAGCTGGGCGAATGGCCGGGCTTCCTGGCCGGCTGGGGTTTCGTCACGGGCAAGACGGCGTCCTGCGCGGCCATGGCGTTGACGTTCGGCAGCTATGTGGCGCAGGACTACGCCGTCCCGGTTGCCGTGGCCGCCGTCGTGGCCCTCACCGCCGTCAACCTGCTGGGCATCACCAGGACAGCCCTGCTGACGAGGATCCTGCTGTGCCTGGTCCTGGCAACACTGGTGTTCGTTGGCACCGCCGCCGTGCTGGGTCCGCACCCCGCGCCACTGCCGGGAGGCGCGCATTCCGGCGGGGTGGAGGGCGTCCTGCCTGCCGCCGGGCTGATGTTCTTCGCGTTTGCCGGTTATGCCCGGATCGCCACGCTGGGCGAGGAGGTCAGGAATCCGGCGCGTGCCATCCCCCGCGCCATCCTGGCGGCCCTGGCGGGCGCATTCGCCATTTACCTGCTGCTGGCCCTGCTCCTGCAGGTCCACCTCGGAGAGCGGTTGGGGTCCACAGGCACTCCCCTGCTGGACGCAGTGCTGGACAGCCGGCTGGCAGCGGGTGCACCGCTGGTGCAGGCAGGAGCAGCGGCCGCGTGCCTGGGCGCACTCCTCGCGCTGATCACGGGCGTGGGAAGGACAACGTTGGCCATGGCCAGGGAGCGCGATCTTCCGGGGCCTCTGGCCAGGGTGGGCGGTCCCCACACCGTTCCGTTCGTCGCCGAACTGGCCGTGGCCGCCGTCGTGATCCTGCTGCTCCTGACCACCAACGTGATGACCGTCGTGGGCTTCTCAAGCTTCGGCGTGCTGGTCTACTACGCGGTAGCCAACGCGTCAGCGTTCACCCTTTCCGCCCATCCCGGCTACGCTCCCCGGTGGCTTAACGCGCTGGGTTTCGTGGGCTGCGTGGTACTGGCCTTCACTTTGCCGGCTGCGTCGGTGCTGACCATGGCCGCAGTCCTTGCCGCCGGCGTGGTGGGGCGCTGGCTGGTGCTGCGGTTCCGGCAGCACCGGCACCGGACACAAGCGCCCGGCTAGACCGACGCCGCGGCGGCCGCGGTTGTCTCAACCTGCACTGCCAGGTCCTCCAGCGGCGGCATCCAGGTTTCGGGGGCGGCCAGCACCTGCTCGCCGGTGCGGATGTCCTTGACCTGGTGGGTGCCGTCCTCGTCCGTGAACCAGACGAACGGGATTCCCCGGCGGTCCGCGAACTTGATCTGCTTGCCGAACTTCTCGGCCTTGGCAGCCACTTCGGTGGGGATTCCCCGGCTGCGCAGCAGGGCGGCGACATCCTGGGCAGTGCCCCAGCTGTCGTCATGGTTCAGGGCCACCAGCACTGCAGTGGGAACAGAGCGGGAGGCTTTGGCCAGGTCCTGGCTCAGGATTCGGGACACCAGGCGGGTGACGCCGATGGAGAGGCCAACGCCCGGGAACTTGCGGTTGCCCTTCGACGCCAGGGCGTCGTACCGGCCGCCGGAGCAGATGGACCCCAACTGTTCGTGGCCCACCAGGACGGTTTCCACCACCGTGCCGGTGTAGTAGTCCAGGCCACGGGCGATGCTGAGGTCCGCCAGTACCTTGCCGGGCGCCCGCTGCACGGCGGCATCGATGACCTGCTCCAGTTCGTCCAGGCCCTCGTCCAGGAGTTCGTTGCTGACACGCAGGGCACGGACCTGGTCCACAAAGGACGTATCTTCCGTTCGGATGGCAGCCAGTTGAAGCGCCTTGGCAGCCTGCTCGTCGGTTGCGCCGAGCTCGGTCTTGAGCAGTTCGGCCACCTTTGCCGGACCGATCTTTTCGAGTTTGTCGATACTGCGCAGCACGCCTGCGGTGTCATCGAGTCCGATGCCCCGGTAGAAGCCTTCCGCCAGTTTGCGGTTGTTGATCCGGAGACGGAAATCGGGGATGGGCAAGGCACTGAGTGCTTCGGCGATGACCAAGGCGATCTCGACGTCGTAGCGGAACGGAAGCTCGCCGTCGCCGACCACGTCGATGTCCGCCTGGGTGAACTCGCGGGCCCGGCCTTCCTGGGGCCGCTCGCCGCGCCACACTTTCTGGATCTGGTAGCGGCGGAAGGGGAAGGCCAGGTAGCCGGCGTTTTCCACCACGTACCGGGCGAAGGGAACGGTCAGGTCGAAATGCAGGGCAAGCGCGTGGGGATCGGCCTTGCCGGCTTTAACGGGGTTCTCGCTCTCGTCCTCCTGGAGCCGGCTGAGCCCGTACACTTCCTTGTCGATCTCGCCCTTGCGCAGCAGCTGGCCCACTGTCTCCACGGCGCGGGTTTCGATCGAGGTGAAACCATGCAGTTCAAAAACCCGGCGCAGGGTATCGAGCACATGCAGCTCCACCAGCCGCTCCTCGGGAAGCCACTCGGGGAATCCGGACAGGGAGGCGGTGCGTGCCATGGGGAAGGTTCTCCTTAGGAATGGAAGGTGCGCCGGAGCTGCCGGCCGCGCCCGCAACGGCGGTCGTTCGGCGGCAGCACAGCCAGCCATGCATAAACTATGTGCGGCAGCCAGTTTATGCGTCATCCGTGTGCATCTCTAATGCGGCGGACCCGCACGGCCTGGCCCTTAACACCTGCGCCCCGCGGCCAACCGCCGGGCACCAGCAGCCCGACGACGAGGAGGACCCTTGGCGGCCAGTTCACGCAGTGCACGCGAAGCAAAACGGCGCATCCAGCAGATGGAAGCCAAGCGTGAGCTCCGGCGCGACCAGGAGAAGCGGCGGAAACGCGACAACCTCGTGGCCGCCGGCGCCGGAACCGCCGCCGTGCTGCTCGCCGTCGTCCTCCAGCTCACCGCCTTCGCCGGAAACCCCACTGAGGACGAATATGCCGCCGCGCAGGCGGGACTGACGGAACCATCCACCTCTGCAAGCGCCTCCGCGACACCCTCGGCGCCGGCCACCAACGGGCCCAACATCCCGTCCGCGGACACGGCGGCGGGCAAGACGTTCACCGGCGAACTGCTGCTGAACGGCAGCGCGCTCGGCGTGGAAGTGGACGGGACCAAGGCTCCGCAGGCAGCAGCCGTTTTCAAGTCCCTCAGCGACGAAGGCTATTTCAACGGCAAGTCATGCCACCGGCTCACCACTGCGGACCAGTTCGGCGTGCTGCAGTGCGGCTCCCCCAACGGGGACGGACAGGGCGACCCTAATTACACGTGGGGTCCGCTGGAAAACACGCCCGCAGACAACACCTACCCTGCCGGCACCATCGCCGTGGCCCGCACGGGGAACAACGCGTACGGCAACGGGACACAGTTCTTCATTGTCTACAAGGACACGGTCATTCCGGCCGATGCTGCCGGCGGCTATACCGTGGTGGGGAAGGTGACATCCGGGCTTGATGTTGTATCCAACATCGCTGCCGCAGGCATCACCCCGGGAGCCGGCGACACGGACGGCGCGCCAAAACAACCAGTCACGATAGACTCGTTCTCTCTGAAGTAGGAAGCCGGGCCGGCCAGGCCGCGGTGCAGTACGTGAGTATTTCCCTCCAAGCGAAAGACTTTTAGCGGTGACAGACAGTCAGAAATCCGACGAAACAGCAACAGACATGACCGAAGCAGCGGCTCCGGCCGAGGTTGGCGGTACTGATGCCAATGCCGGGCAGTCCCCCGTGACCCCTGAAGCCGCCGCTTCCGATGAGGGCAACGGGCAGGCTGACGAAGCCCAGGCCGCCGAAAGCCAGGCCATCGGGGACCCGGCCAGCGGGGCCCTGGCCACCGAGGACCACGGCGCTGAAGACCAGGCTGGAGGGACCGCCGCAGCGGAGACCTCCGCACCTGCCGCGGCACCGGCTCCTGCCCCCGCTCCGCGGCCGTCTGCACCGTCACCGGCAGCGTTCGCGTCGCGTCCCAAGCCTGCCGCTGCCGCTCCGGCCGCGGTTACGGCTCCGGCTGCACCTGGTACGTCCGTTGCCGAAGCCTCCAAATGGGGCCGGGTGGAGGGGGACGGACACGTCTACCTGAGCATCGACGGTGGCGAACACCCCGTGGGCCAGTACCCGGGTGTCAGCGACGACGAAGCGCTGCTCTACTTCGCGCGGAAGTACGACGACGTCGTGGCCCAGATCGTCCTGCTGGAGCAGCGGGTCAGCTCTAAGGCACCCAGCACCGACATGCAGAAGACCGTGACGCACCTGCGGGAACAGCTCGCCGAGCGCAACATGGTGGGCGACCTCCGTGCAGCGGAGGCGCGCCTGGACGCGCTGGCAGGCCAGATCACCGAGCTGGAAAAGGCCGAAAAGGCGGAGCACGACGCCGTGCGTGCCGCCGAGCTGGCAGCACGTGAAGCCATAGTCGCTGAAGCAGAGGAAATCTCCGGCCAGGATCCGGCGCAGACGCAGTGGAAGACCTCCAGCGCCCGGATGAACGAGCTCTTCGAGAACTGGAAGACGGCCCAGAAGAGCGGCGTCCGCCTGGGCCGCAGCAACGAAGATGCCCTGTGGAAGCGGTTCCGTGCCGCCCGCACCGTTTTCGACCGGCACCGCCGTGCCTATTTCTCCCAGCTGGACAGCAACAACTCTGCCGCGAAGGCCGCCAAGGAGAAGTTGATTGCCGAGGCTGAGGCGCTCTCCACATCAACCGACTGGGGCTTCGCTGCCGGTGAGTACCGCCGGCTGATGGATCAGTGGAAGGCCTCACCGCGGGCAAGCCGCAAGGACGACGACGCGCTCTGGGCAAGGTTCCGCGCCGCCCAGGACGTCTTCTTCACGTCCCGCCAGGCTGCCAACGAGGAGATCGACCAGGAGTACGCAGCAAACCTCACGGTTAAGGAGGCGCTGCTGGCCGAGGCCAACGCCATCCTGCCGGTGAAGGACCTGGCAGCGGCCAAGAAAGCCCTTCAGTCCGTTCGTGACCGCTGGGAGGAAGCCGGCAAGGTTCCCCGCGCGGACATGGGCCGGGTCGAGGCCGGGCTGCGGAAGGTTGAAGACGCCGTGCGGCACGCTGAGGAAGAGCAGTGGCAGCGGTCCAACCCCGAGCGCAAGGCACGCACCAACAGCGCGCTCTCGCAGCTGGAATCCGCAATTGCCGGGCTCCAGGAAGACCTTGCCAAGGCTGAGAAGAGCGGCGACCAGCGCAAGATCAAGGCCGCCCAGGAAGCACTCGAGGCACGCCAGGCATGGCTCGACCAGATCCAGCGTTCCGCCAGCGAGCTTGCCTGATTTTTCTGTCGTGAACTGACGGGCACAGGCCCGGTCCGGGTGTTATCCACATACTCCGGGCCGGGCCTGTGCCTGTTAACGGCGTCGGGGCAGGATGAAGGCATGGCCTCATCTCCAATCCCCTCCGCCGCCGGTCCCGGCAGGGAAGCCACCGCTGCCGGCGTACGGCCGGGCTGCCAGGCAAACGTTGGGGAGGCGGCCGCGCCGCCGCGTTTTCCCGACCTGTACGCACCCGGCGTGCCCTTCGCCGCTCCCGAGTTGCAGTCCCTGGCGGCCGACGGGCTGTTGGCCCGCTTCCACCAGCATGGCTACACCCTCCCCGGAATACCGGCATCGCCGCAGCTCCGGGCCAGGGCAGCAGCCGGAATCGTCCCGGCGGCCATACGGCAACGTGTTGTCGCCGGGCGCATGACGGCGGCCTGGATCTACGGCTGCGCAGCGGAACCGGAGAGGCTGGCGCTGCTGGTGGACGCCAAGCGAAGGGTGTCCAGTCTCCGGAACACCCGGGGCTGCACGCTGCACGAAGTGAAGCTCGGGCCCTTCGATGTGATCAGCCTCGGCGGACTGATGGTCTCCAGCCCGCTGCGGACCGCACTCGATATCGCCCTGCATGTGGATGCCGAACGGGCCGTCCCCGCCCTGGCGGGATTGCTGGCCCGGCCGCAGCAAGATGTCAGGCTGCGCCTGCTGGTGCGCGCCATTGAGGCCACCCCAAGGGTCCCGCACAAGCGGGCTGCTTTGGAAAAGCTTGCCCTGCTAGCTCCGGCGCTTGTTCCCCGTGGTGCGGTAAACGTCGAAAACCCCGTCGATCCTGCGGACGGCGCTCAGGACGTGGCTGAGGTATTTGGGGTCGCCCATCTCGAAAGCGAATCTTGAAATGGCCACCCGGTCGGTGGACGTGTGGACGCTGGCAGCAAGGATGTTGACATGATTGTCGGACAGGACCCGCGTCACGTCCGAGAGCAGGGATTTCCGGTCCAGGGCCTCAACCTGGATTTCCACCAGGAAGACGCTCGACTGGGTGGGTGCCCAGTCCACGTCCACGATCCGGTCCGGCTGGTCCTTCAGGTCGGAGATGTTGGTGCAGTCGGTGCGGTGCACGGACACGCCGGATCCCCGGGTCACGAAGCCAAGGATCGGGTCCGGCGGAACGGGCGTGCAGCAGCGCGCCAGCTTCACCCATACATCGCCTACTCCACGGACCACGACGCCGGAGTCGGAGAAGCGGGCCTTGCTGACTTGGGTGGGGATGCTGACCTCTTCGACGTCATCATCGGCACTCTCGTTGCCGCCCAGGCTTTCAATGAGTTTCTCCATGACCGACTGGGCGGAGGTATGCCCGTCGCCCACACCGGCGTACAGGCCGGAGATGTCCGCGTACTTGAATTCCTCGGCCACGGCGGCCAGGGCCTCGTGCGTCATCAGCCGCTGCAGCGGAAGGTTCTGTTTCCGCATGGCACGGGTCAGCAGTTCCTTGCCGCGGTCAATTGCCTCTTCGCGGCGTTCCTTGCTGAACCATTGGCGGATCTTGTTGCGCGCCCTGGCGCTCTTGACGAAATGCTGCCAGTCCTGGCTGGGACCTGCCCCCTCGGCCTTGGAGGTGAAAATCTCCACCCAGTCGCCGTGGTTCAGCTCGCTGTTGAGCGGAACCAGCTTTCCATTGACCCTGGCGCCGATGGTGCGGTGGCCCACCTCGGTGTGCACGGCATAGGCGAAGTCCACGGGAGTCGATCCTGCCGGGAGCGCCATAACTTCGCCCTTGGGCGTAAACACGAACACTTCGCGCGCATTGATTTCGAAACGCAGTGAGTCCAGGAACTCGCCGGGATCGGACGTTTCCTGCTGCCAGTCCACCAGTGAGCGCAGCCACCCCATGTCTCCGTCGCGCGGGCTTCCGGGACCGACGGCGGTGCGGTTGGGCTGGTCCTTGTATTTCCAGTGCGCCGCAACACCGTACTCCGCCCGGCGGTGCATTTCGTGCGTGCGGATCTGGATTTCCACCGGCTTGCCGCCGGGGCCAATCACCGTGGTGTGCAGGGATTGGTACATGTTGTACTTGGGCATCGCGATGTAGTCCTTGAACCTGCCGGGCAGGGGGTTCCAGCGCGAGTGCAGGGTGCCCAGGGCGGCGTAGCAGTCCCGGACCGAGTCCACCAGGACGCGGACGCCCATGAGGTCGTTGATGTCGTCGAAGTCCTTGTCGCGGACAATCATCTTTTGGTAGATGGAGTAGTAGTGCTTGGGCCTGCCGGTGATGGTGGCTTTAATCCGGGCAGCGCGCAGGTCCTCAGTGATCTGGTCACGGATGACACCCAGGCTCTTCTCCCGCTCCGGCGTCCTGTCCCCCACCATCCGCACGATCTCTTCGTACACCTTGGGGTAGAGCGCAGCGAAGGACAGGTCCTCAAGTTCCCACTTGATGGTGTTCATGCCCAGCCGGTGCGCCAGCGGCGCGAAGATCTCCAGGGTTTCGCGGGCCTTGCGGGCGGACGATTCAGCCGACACGAAGCGCCAGGTGCGGGCATTGTGCAGCCGGTCCGCCAGCTTGATCATCAGGACCCGGATGTCCTTGGCCATGGCCACGACCATTTTGCGGACCGTCTCGGACTGTGCGGCCTCGCCAAAGCTGACCTTGTCGAGCTTGGTGACGCCGTCCACCAGCATGGCCACTTCCGGCCCGAAGTCCCGTTTCAGGTCCGCCAGGGTGTAGGGAGTGTCCTCGACCGTGTCGTGGAGCAGGGCGGCTGCCAGTGTGGTGCCGCTGAGGCCCAGTTCCGCAAGGATGGTGGCCACAGCCACCGGGTGGGTGATGTACGGATCCCCGCTCTTGCGCTTTTGCCCGCGGTGGCTGCGCTCGGCGACGTCGAACGCACGCTGGATGAGGTCGAAGTCCTCTTTGGGGTTGTTGGCGCGTACGGTCCGCAGCAGCGGCTCAAGGATGGGTGAGTATGTGGCGGTTCCCCGTCCGGTCAGGCGGGCAAGCCGGGAGCGTGTGCGCTCCCGGCGGCCGGGAAACGTGGGGCGGGATCCTGAGTTATCGACAGGTACCAATGAGCCCGGGCGCGCAGAAGGTGCCGCACCGGCTTGCATGCCGGCAGGATTTTTTCCTCCTGTGCCGTTGGCGCTGACGCCGAACGTTCTTCCAATGAAGTACCCCTCACCACCGTCTTAATTACCCCAGTCTATTCCTCCGGGCAGCGACTTTTATAACCGGGCCTGCACAGGCAAAGGCCGGGCGGCGCAAAGTACGCGCCGCCCGGCCTTTGGGTGGTTTAAAGCTGCCGGTGGTTGCTGATCAGGCCTTGGCCGGCGATGCCGGAACTGCCCGTTCAGCTGCACCTGCGCGGCGCTGTTCAACACGCCTTGCCTGCTTCACCAGCTCCGGTTCGCCCTGGCGGAGCCAGGCGTACATCGGCGCCGCCACGAAGATGGTTGCCGCTGTACCGATGAGGATTCCGACGAACAGTGCCAGGGACAGGTCACGCAGGGTTCCTGCGCCCAGGAGGCCGGCACCAATGAACAGGATGGCGCCCACGGGAAGGATGGCCACCATCATGGTGTTGATGGAGCGCACCAGCGTCTGGTTGACGGCAAGGTTGACTTCCTCGCCGAAGGTCCGGCGCGTGGACGCGTCAATCCCGGCCGTGTTTTCGCGGATCTTGTCGAAAACCACCACGGTGTCATACAGCGAGTAGCTGAGGACGGTGAGGAACCCGATGATGGCCGAGGGGGTGACCTCGAAATCGCTGAGGGCATAGACCCCGGCCGTGATGAACATGGTGACGGCCATGCCGGCAAGCGCCGAGAGGGACATCTTCCAGGTACGGAAGTACAGGGCCATCAGCAGGGCCGCGAGCAGCACGAATACTCCCAGGCCGATCAGTGCCTGCTTGGTCACGTCTGCACCCCAGGTGGGCCCGACGAACGTGGAGGTCACCTCGTTGTCGGTAACGCCGTAGGCGGTGGTGAGGCCCTCCTTGATCCGGAGGGTCTCGTCATCCGTCAGTTTGTCGGTCTGGATGCGCATGGTGTTGCCGGCCACGTTGGCTACCCGCGGAACACTGCCCGACACCACATCAGTCACGGCCTTCTCACCGATGGAGGCATCGGTGGTCTTGACGTTGGACACGGTGAATTCGGAACCACCGCGGAATTCGATGCCGAGGTTGAAGCCGCCCTTGGCCACCGGGATAAGGATGGACAGGGCCACGCCCACCGCTGCGATGATGAACCAGATCTTCTTGGCGCCGACGAAGTCGTAGGAGCGCTTCCCGGTGTAGAGCTCGTTGCCGAAAGTAGCGAAGCCTGACATTACTTGTTCTCCTTCGCGGAGGTCTTGGACGAACCAGCCAACTGTTCCTGCTTCTCTGCCAGGCGCCGCTCGGCGATGGTCATGCGGCGCTCGGCCTCGGCAGCCGCCCCTGTGTTCTTGGTGCGGACCACCACGGGCTTGTCCTCCGGAGTGCGGACGCGTCCGGCGCCGCGGTACAGCGGGACGGCACCCAGCCGTTCGGGGTCGAGGCCGGAGAACTTGTGGCCTTCACCGAAGAACCGGGTACGGGCCAGGAGCTGCAGCGTGGGGTGGGTGAACATGAACACCACGATGAGGTCGGCGATGGCGGTCAGGCCCAGGGTGAAGGCGAAGCCGCGGACGTTGCCCACTGCCACGAAGTACAGGACCAGTGCGGCCAGGAGGTTAACGGCCTTGGAGGCGAGGACGGTGCGCTTGGCGCGCTTCCAGCCGTTTTCGACGGCGGATACCAGGCCGCGCCCTTCACGCAGTTCATCCCTGATGCGTTCGAAGTAGACGATGAAGGAGTCTGCCGTCTGGCCGATGGCCACGATGATGCCGGCCACGCCGGCCAGTGACAGCCGATAGTTCTCCGTCCAGCCCAGGATCGCGATGGCCAGGTACGTCAGGGCACCGGCCACCACCAGCGATGCGATGGTGACGAAGCCCAGGGCACGGTACTGGAACAGCGAGTAGACCACCACGAGCAGGAGCCCGATCAGGCCGGCCAGCAGGCCCATGCGCAGCTGTTCGCCACCAAGCGTGGCGGAAATCTGCTGCTCGCTCTGGATGTCGAAGCTGATGGGAAGGGCGCCGAACTTCAACTGGTCGGAGAGTGCCTTGGCCGTCTTCTCATTGAAGCCACCGGTAATCTGCGGACGGCCGTCAGTGATGACAGCCAGGGAACGCGGGGCGGAGATGACCTGGTCATCCAGCACAATGGCGAACTGGGACTTGGGGTCGGTGCCCGACTGGCCGCCGGCTGCCACGTAGAACTGGTTGAGCCGTTCGGTGACCTCTTTGAACTTGGCTGTACCCTCGGCGTCGAACTGGATGTTGACGGCCCATTCATTGGTGACAGCCCCCTGTGCGCCCTGCTGCAGCTGGAAGGACGAGGTGACGATGTTGCTGCCCTTCACCTCCACGGGACCCAGGATGTACTTGATGGCCGGCGACTTGTCCGTGGCCGGCTCGCAGGTCACCAGCGGCTTGGTGGGATCCGACCGCTGGGCTTTCTCCGCAGCGGCACTGTTGCAGTCGAGCGCCTCGAACTGCTTGTAGATCTCGGGCGTGATCCAGTTGGTGTCACTGCTGTTGGCAGGCTCGGCGGTCGGCTTGGGCAGCTGGTCCTCCGGCGTCTGCGACTCGGCAGGAACTGCTGCGCCGTCGCCGTTGAGGAGGACAGGGCGGAAGTTCATGTCCGCCGAGGCCTGGATCAGGTTGCGCGTCTCGGCAGAGGGTGTGCCGGGAAGGCTGACCACCACGTTGCGCCCTGACTGGGTGCTGATTTCCGCCTCGGAGACGCCGGAACCGTCAACGCGCTGGCGGATGATCGCCACCGCCTGGTTGAGCTGCTGTTCGTTGATGTCCGAACCGCCCTCCACCTTCGGGGCCAGGATCATCTGGGTGCCGCCCTCGAGGTCCAGCGCCAGCTTGGGTGCCCAGCTGGCCTGTCCGGCAATGGTGCCGCCGGCCAGGACGGCGGTCAGCGCTGCCAGGATTACACCAAGCCAGACCAGGACGCGGAGCCCTGGTTTCTTGCGGCCAGTTCGTGCCATTGTCGATCTTTCTCTTGTTCGCGGAGAAACCGCCGGAGCGGGCTGCTGCCTGCGCCGGCGGTGGTCCGCAGCGGTAGAGGGAGGAAGGGGCCAGCGGGCCTAGCTGTCCTTTTTGCCCTCGTCGTTGAGGCGCTTCAGGGTTTCCTCGGGAGTCTCGGCACCTGTTGCGGTGCTTCCGGACTCCGGGGTGGTGAGGGAGGACGCATCATCCGGAACCACCGGGGAGGCGTCGGCCGGCTGGGCGGCGGGTTCTGCCACCGGCTCAACGACCTTGGTGACGGCCTGGCGGTGCACAGTGGCCAGGTTGCCGGGGGAAAGTTCAAGGGTGACCTTGTTCTCGGCCTCGTCGATGTCCACGATCCGGCCGAAAAGGCCAAAGCTGGTCATGACCTCCACGCCCGGGGCAAACTTCGACTGGAGCTCTGCCTGCTGCTGCTGCGTCTTCTTGTTGCGGCGGAACATCATGAAGATGAATACGCCGAGCATGACGAACAGGAGAATTGACATTGGATCCAAGGGGAATTCCGTTCTTTAGCGTGGTGTAGCTGGGTTTTCCGGCGACGTTGGCTTCGCTTCGGCCGGGGCGGGTTTGCGGTGCAGGCAGAACGCCTGACATGTTCCTTCCCCAAGCGACGGGGGCGTCAGGGCCACCCGCGAAACAAAGACCCGAACGTGCCGGGCGTCATACCAGTCTAAAGGGAAAAGCTGAAGGGAGCCTGCTATTGGCTCTCCGGGGCCCAGTCCCCCGCCGCGGCATCGCCCCCGGCGGGCTCGAAAAGGTCCAGTTGCTCCTGCGCGAAGACGCCGGACGGGATGGCATAGCCCAGGTGCGTCCATGCCGGTGCCATGGCAATCCTGCCGCGGGGCGTACGCCCCAGCAGGCCCTCCCGGACCAGGAACGGTTCGGCGACTGTCTCAACGGTTTCGGTTTCTTCACCGACGGCGATGGCGAGGGTGGACAGTCCGACCGGACCGCCGCCGAACTTGGTGATGAGTGCGTCGAGGACGGCCCGGTCCAGCCGGTCCAGACCCTTTTTGTCCACCTCATACATGTCCAGGGCAGCGGACGCGGTCCTGGCGTCGATTTGTTCGACGCCGTGCACCAGCGCCCAGTCCCGGACGCGCCGCAACAGCCGGTTGGCAATACGGGGAGTGCCGCGGGAACGGCCGGCGATTTCGGCGAAGCCGGCCGAGTTGACCTTCAGGTCCAGCAGTCCGGCAGAACGCCGCAGCACCAGTTCCAGCTCCGGAACCGAGTAGAACTCGAGGTGCCCGGTGAAGCCGAACCGGTCGCGCAGCGGTCCCGGCAGCAGTCCCGCGCGGGTGGTGGCGCCCACCAGGGTGAACGGCGGCAGCTCGAGCGGGATGGCGGTGGCACCGGCCCCTTTGCCCACCACGATGTCAACGCGAAAGTCCTCCATTGCCATGTAGAGCATTTCCTCTGCAGGCCGGGACATGCGGTGGATCTCGTCCAGGAACAGGACCTCGCCCTCAGAGAGCGAGGACAGGATTGCTGCGAGGTCGCCGGCGTGCTGGATGGCAGGTCCGCTGCTGAGGCGCAGCGGCGCGTTCATCTCGGCGGCAACGATCATCGCCAGGGTGGTCTTGCCCAGGCCGGGCGGCCCGGAGAACAGCACGTGGTCGGCAGTCCGTCCGCGCATCCGGGACGCCTGGAGCACCAGCGACAGCTGCTTGCGCACCCGGTGCTGGCCAACGAAGTCGTCAAGGTTCTTGGGCCTGAGCGCCGCCTCAATGGCACGCTCCTCCGGCTCCTCCCCCGCTGCGACCAGGGACGGTTCAGCCACGGGTGCCTACGCGGTTGCCTGCCCGGGCGCCGTCCTGGCCCAGCCAGCGAAGGGTGGTGCGCAGGATTTCGGGCACGTTGCCGCGGAAGGACACTTCCGGGTCCTCCGCAAGGGCTTTGTCGATGCTGGTGGAGGCGTCCTTTTCGGACCAGCCCAGGCTGGTCATGGCGGCCACCACCTGGGGCTTCCAGGCAGCTTCTGCGGGCGTGGCGGCACCGGGGGCCGCGGCGGTTCCGTGCGGGACGAGCTTTCCAGCCAGCTCCAGCACTATCCTGCCGGCCACCTTGGGGCCGATTCCGGGGACCTTCGTGAAGGTCTTGCTGTCCCCTGTGTGCGCGGCAACCCTGATTGCTTCGGGATCGTGGACGGCCAGGACTGCAAGCGCAAGCCGGGGACCGACGCCGCTGACACTCAGCAGGATGTCGAAGACCTCGCGTTCGTCGTCGGAGGCGAAGCCAAAGAGCGTCAGCGAGTCTTCCCGCACGATCAGGGAGGTGAACAGCTGGCCTTGTTCACCCACGTGCAGCCTGCTGAGCGTCTGGGGCGTGGCGTTGACGCTCATCCCGGCACCGTTGAGGTCTATCACGGCCGTGGACAGGCCAACATGCGCTACGGTTCCGCGGAGGAAACTGATCAAGGCCGGGCTCCCGTTGTACCGCCGGCCTCTCAGTGAGGGCCCGGCTATCCGAACATATTTACGAATACCCTAGCAAGCAGCAGGGACAATCAGCGTGCACGGCGCGCCTTCGCCTCCGCCTCGGCCCATGCCCGCTGCGCGGGAGTCAGGGATGAACTGCCGGGACCTGTGGTGGCCACGGCCGCGCCGCTTCCGGCCCGCCACGCGTGCGTGATGGCCAGCGCCAGCGCGTCGGCGGCGTCGGCCGGACGCGGCGGCGCGTCAAGGCGGAGGATCTTGGTAACCAGCTTGGTCACGGCGTCCTTGTTGGAGGACCCGCTCCCGGTCACGGCGGCCTTGACCTCTGATGGCGTGTGCAGCGCCACCGGAATTCCCCGGCGGGCCGCCGCAGCGATGACCACGCCGGAAGCCTGGGCTACGCCCATCACCGTGCTGACGTTGAGCTGGGAAAAGACGCGTTCGACGGCGAGGACGTCCGGCTCGTAGCGGTCAAGCCATTCGTCAATTGCCGTGGCGATCACCAGCAGGCGCCGGTCCAGCGTCTCCTCAGGGGACGTGCCTACCACGCCGACGGCCACCATGCTGGCCCGCCGGTTCCGCTCAACATCCACCACGCCAATGCCGCACCGGGTGAGGCCGGGATCAACGCCGAGGACGCGGAGTGTCACCCGGCCCCCATCGAAGTGCCCGGCACAGCCTCCGGGGACGCACTAGCCGGCAAGGCGGGACGTCACTCGGATTCCAGGGCGGCCTGGACTTCGTCGCTGAGGTCGGCGTTGCTGTACACGTTCTGGACGTCGTCGAGGTCCTCGAGGGCGTCGGCAAGCTTCAGGAACTTGCGGGCGCCGTCCACATCCAGCTCAACCTGCATTGAGGGCACGAACTCAACTTCGTCGGTGTCGTACTCGATGCCGGCTTCCTTGAGTGCTTCGCGGATGGCGGGAAGATCTCCCGGCTCCGAATGGATCTCGAAGGTCTCGCCGTTGTCCTTGACTTCCTCCGCGCCTGCGTCGAGGACGGCCATCAGGACGTCGTCCTCGCTCAGGCCGTTCTTGGGCAGGTTCACAACACCCTTGCGGGTGAAGAGGTAGCTGACGGAGCCCGGGTCCGCGATGGTGCCGCCGTTGCGGGAGATGGCCAGCCTTACTTCGGAAGCCGCCCGGTTCTTGTTGTCGGTAAGGCACTCGATCAGCAGGGCTGAGCCCTGGGGCCCGCGGGCCTCGTACATGATTTCGGTGTAGTCCACCACTTCACCGGTGAGCCCGGCGCCGCGCTTGATGGCGCGGTCAATGTTGTCGTTGGGGACGGACGTTTTCTTGGCCTTGGTAACGGCCAGTTCCAGGCCGGGGTTGCCGGCGAGGTCCGGTCCACCCATCCGGGCGGCAACTTCGATGTTCTTGATCAGTTTGGCAAACGACTTTGCGCGGCGGCTGTCAATGATCGCCTTTTTGTGCTTGGTCGTTGCCCATTTGGAGTGGCCTGACATGCTTTACGCTTCTCCTCTGATCATGCGGATAAAAAGTTCGTGTACGCGTTTCTCGCCGGTCACTTCCGGGTGGAAGGAGGTGGCCAGCAGCTGGCCGGAACGCACTGCGACAATTCTAGCCGTCCCGGGCAGCGCTGCGGCGTGGGACGCCTGGCCGGGGTCCGCCGGTTCCACCTGCGCCAGGACCTCCACGTCCGCACCGACCCGCTCCACCCACGGACCGCGGATGAAGACAGCGTGCACGGGTGCCACGCCTGATTCCGTGGCGCTGAATTCCAGGCCCTTGAACTCCAGATCGGTTTCGAAGGACTCGCGCTGCCGGCCAAAGGCGTTGCGGCGGACGGTGATGTCCAGGCCGCCGAACGTCTGCTGGGGGGCGCCCGAAAGATCGGTGGCAGGATCGGCGATGTCCGAGGCAAGCAGGATCATCCCTGCGCAGGAGCCATAGACCGGCAGTCCCTCGGCGATGTACTTCCGGAGCGGGTCTGCAAGGTCGAAGGCCCTCGCCAGCTTGTCGATGGTGGTGGATTCGCCACCGGGAATGATAAGGCCGTCCAGGCCGTCCAGCTCCTCCGGGCGGCGGACAGCCACGCCCTGCGCGCCGGTGGCTTCGGCGGCGCGGAGGTGTTCGCGGAAGTCTCCCTGGAGGGCCAGGACGCCGATCCGCAGGCCTGAGCCCACGCGCGCAGGAGCAGCAGAGGGGGATTCGTCATCCCTCCAGCATACGGGCCCTCCCTCCATGGCTGCTGCCACTCGGAGGCCCCGGCAAAGGTTGCATGCCGCTGCTGGGATATATTCAAAACATGGTCTTCTTCAGTGTTCCGCTCGGCAAGCTGGTCCGCAGGGTGTCCCGGCTGCGGGGCGGCGGGTCCGCACTTCCAGGACTGGTGGTCGAGAAAATCGATCCCGGCTTCATGCGGCGGACGCTCACCACGCTGCCCCATGGTGTGGCGGTGGTCAGCGGTACCAACGGCAAGACGACCACCACCAAGATGGTGGTCGAACTGCTGGAGAGCCAGGGCCTGAAGGTCTTCACGAACCGGACCGGCAGCAACTTCACCCGGGGCGTGGCGGCGGCCCTCCTCGGCGAGGTGGACTGGCGCGGCAGGCTGGACGCGGACGTCGCGGTGCTGGAACTGGACGAAGCCCATGCGGTCCATTTCGTGAACAGCGTCCCGCCCCGCTACTGCCTCTTGCTGAACGTTCTGCGTGACCAACTGGACCGTTTCGGCGAGATCGACAAAACGGCACAGCTCCTGCAGCACATCGCTTCCAAGACCACAGGAACCGTGGTCCTGAACCGCGAGGACCCCCGCGTTTCCAGGATCGCGGATACACTGACCGGCCAGGAGGTCAAGTACTTCGGCCTTGACGACTCCCTGCTGGGCACCTTTCCCAATGACGACGACATGCGTGCCGCTCCGGGGAGCCCCGCGCCGGCGGGCCTGCCGGAAAAGCCGGCAGCCGACGTCGTGCTCCGCAAAGTGGGCGCGGACAGCGCCGAGTTTGAGTACGACGGCGGGACGGTCACCACGGCGATGAAGCTGCGAGGCGTCTACAACATCTTTAACGCGGCTGCTGCGCTGACGCTGGCCCGCAGCATCTGCGGCGGTGGCGCCGCCACCGCCGACCACGCCACTTTGCTGGACGCGCTGTCCCGGGTGGCGCCGGCCTTCGGCCGCGGCGAAAGCCTCACCGTGGACGGCCAGCCGCTGGACCTGGTGCTGGTGAAGAACCCCAGCGGTTTCCGGCTGGGACTGAAATCCTTCCCCGCCGCCGGGTACGCCACCATGATCGCCATCAACGACAACTACGCCGACGGGCGGGACATGTCCTGGCTGTGGGACGTGGAATTCGATTCCCTGCGCGGGGCGGGGGTGGAAATGATAAGCGGGTCGCGCGCCTACGACATGGCGCTGCGGCTCCAGTACGACGACGTCCAGGTCGGAGCGGTGCAGACCGACATCCCGGCCGCCCTGGCAGCCTTTATCCGGGAGGGCCAGGGCAAGCCCAAACGGATTTTCTGCACCTACACCGCTATGCTGGCCATCCGCCGCGAGCTGTCCAAAATCACCACCGTGGAGGTTGTCTCGTGAATCCTGCAGAAGCAGCGACGGCCGGCGGCCAGTCCAAGGGCACCCTCCGGGTGGTGCAGCTGTACCCGCGCGACATGAACATCTACGGCGACTGGGGCAATGCCCTGGTCCTGCAGCGCCGCATTTCCTGGCACGGGTACACCCCTGAACTGCTCGAATACAACGTGGGCGATCCTTTTCCCGAGGGCGTGGACATCATTGTCGGCGGCGGCGGGCAGGACAGCGGGCAACTGGTGATCCAGGACGACCTGCAGGCCCGGGCCGGCCAGCTCAAGGAGCTGGCCGAGGATGGTGCGCCGATGCTGGTCATTTGCGGCCTGTACCAGCTTTTTGGCCGGTTCTTCAAAACCCGCACCGGCGCTGTCATCCCGGGCATCAGCATCCTGGACGTGGAAACCCACGGCACCGATGAGCGCCTGATCGGCAACGTCAAAGTCTCAACCAATGAGTTCGGCGACGTCCTCGGCTACGAAAACCACAGCGGCCAAACCACGCTGGGCAGCGGTGTGCGGCCACTCGGTACCGTAGCCAAGGGAACGGGCAACAACAGCAACGACGGCCATGAAGGGGCCCGCTACCGCAACATCGTGGCCAGCTACCTGCACGGCTCGCTGCTGCCGAAGAACCCCGCCATCGCCGACTTCCTCATCCGCACCGCAGCGGAGCGCAAGTTCGGCAGCTTCTCCCCGGCAACCCGGACGACACCTATGCCGTCCTGGCCCGGGAGCACGCTGCCCGCCGGCCGCGCTGACCAAAAAGACTACTGACCCGGGTTACCGGCAGAGGTGCGGCATCCCGGTCAACGCCACTGGAAGTACTCCCGGTGGATGTTGGCCCGGCGGACTCCGGCGGCCCGGAAGGCTTTGCGGAACTGCCGCAGCATGGGATCCGGTCCGCCCATGAAAACCGACAGCTGGCGTGGTTCGGTTCCCACTGCGGCCAGGACTGCCTCCGGGGTGAGCCGGCCATCCGCCTCGGTGTCCACCAGATGGACCGTGAGCCGTGGCTGATTCCAGGCGGCGGCAGTGATCTCGTCGGCAAAGGGCGACGGACCTGCCGAGGTCACGAAGAAGTGGACGTCTTCGTGGAGCTCCCCGTCCAGTGACCGCAGCCAGCTGAGGAAGGGCGTGATTCCCACACCGCCGGCGATCCAGGCCTGATGGGACGTGCCGCGGTGCCGGTCAAAGCGTCCGTAGGGCCCACCGACCACGGCCGGCATCCCCGGCTGGACCACGTCCGGAAGCCTGGCTGTATGGTCGCCCAGCGCCTTGACCGTGATGCTGATTCCACCTTCCTCTGCCGGTCCCGAGATGGAGAATGGGTGCCGCTGCCAGCCCTCTGCTGTTTCCAGGTAGACCATGGCGAACTGGCCCGGCCTGAAATCCAGCGGCCGGCCCAGGGGACGGAGCGCCACTTCCACCAGGTCCGGCGCAACGGGCCGGACGGACGCAACCTGGTAGTCGTGGTGCGGCAGGAAATGCCGCGACAGCAGCTCGCGGTAGGCGTAGAACCCCAGTCCCGTCCCGCCGATAACCACGTAACTCCACCGGAGCGCGGGCACGGCCTCAAACGCGCTGGCGTCGAGCAGGCCGTGCAGGAAGCCGGCGGCCAGGAACAAGCCGGTCAGCCGGTGGAAGCCCCGCCACCGCTCGTAGCCACCCAGCACGCGGGCCGCCATTTGGACCGGCTGGGTTCCAAGAGATGCCAGGACCAGGCGGCGGAGAGGTGCGGGAAGCATCGTCCGCCAGCGCGGCAGGACTGCCCACACCACCAACGCGGCCAGGCCGCTGATGGCAACCACTGCCAACGTCTTGCCCAGGCTGGTTGCTCCCGGATTGGCGGCAAGTTCAATATGCGGCAGCAACAGGATGGTTGCCGTAATCGCCGCCCTGCGGTGCCAAATGGCGGCGTGGTCAATGCCACCAAAAATCGGCTCGACGTGGGGGAGGGTGCTGACCAGGACCAGCGCGATCGAATACAACAAGACGGACTCGCCACCGAAGAGCTGCCCAACATGCCCCAGGACAGGTTCGCCGGCAGGGCGTGCCAGTAACCAGAAGACGCCGTACACCGCCACCAGCACCATGATGGCGCCGGGCCCCAGCCATCGGAACGGAATGCCCAGGAAGTCGGTCCCGGGCCTGCTGCCAACCTTGGTCATGGGCCACGGTCCCTTCGTCATTGCCCTGCCTTTTGCGCGTGCCATGCAGGTCGCGTCGAATGCGGCCCGTGCCGGGCCCCATAGCGGCAATTGTAGGGACACAGGCTGGGAGCGCATCCTCCATCCCCCGATTGAGAAGCGTGCCCCGCTGTGAAAGGTTTACCCCATGACGAACCCGCTCCTTTCCGCCAGTCCCCTGCCCTACGGCCTTCCACCGTTCCAAACCATCGCCGTGGAGCAGTACCGTGAAGCCATCAACGCAGGGTTGTCCGCGCACCTGGACGAGATCGGGGCCATCGCCGGCAACGCCCAGCCCGCGACATTCGAGAACACGGCCCTGGCCATGGAACGTTCCGGGCAGTTGCTGAACCGGTCAGCCGCGGCGTTCTTCACCCTGGTGTCGGCAGATGCGTCGCAGGAAATCCGGGAGCTGGAGACAGAACTGTCCCCGCGCTTCCAGGCCCACCAGGACGAGGTGTACCTCAACAGGGCCTTGTTCGAACGCTTCGCCGCCATCGATACGGACACTTGCGATCCCGAGTCGGCCCGCCTGGTGGAGGAATACCTCAAAGAGTTCCGCCAGTCAGGCATCCAGCTGGATGCGCCGGGCCAGGAGCGGCTGCGCGCCATCAACGCCGAACTGGCGCGCCTGGGCACCGAGTTCGGCCAGCGGGTCAAGGAAGGAATGAAGTCCGCCGCACTGCTGCTGGATGACGCGGGCGACCTGGCGGGGCTGCCGGCCGATGACGTCGCCAGCGCAGCGGTTGCAGCCCGCGCCGCCGGACACGACGGCAAATACCTGCTCACCCTGATCCAGCCCGGCAACCAGCCTGCCCTCGCCGCACTCGAGAACCGTGACGTCCGCCGTCGCCTGTTCGAAGCCTCCGTGGCGAGGGGCAGTGACGGCGGCAGCCTGGATGTCCTGGACCTGGCCCGGGACATGGCCGGGCTGAGGGCGGAGAAGGCACGTCTGCTGGGGTTCGCCAACTATGCCGAACTTGTGGTTGACCGGCAGACGGCGCCGGACTTCGAAGCGGTCCGGACCATGCTGGGCCGGATGGCACCGGCCGCCATCCGCAACGCCGACGCCGAGGCGGCGGCGCTGGCCGGGGTTGCCGGCCAGCCGCTGGAAGCGTGGGACTGGGCCTACTACTCGGCCAAGGTGCGGCGGGAAAAGTACGACGTCGACGAACAGGCACTCCGGCCGTACTTTGAACTCAACCGCACCATTAACGACGGCGTGTTTTTTGCGGCCACATCCCTGTACGGCATCACCTTCCACGAGCGGACCGACCTCCACGGCTACCACCCTGACGTGCGTATCTGGGAGGTCCGCAACGAGGACGGCTCCGTCCTGGGGCTGTTCCTGGGCGACTACTACGCGCGCGAATCGAAGCGCGGCGGGGCCTGGATGAACTCGCTCGTGGACCAATCGGCGCTGCTGGGCACCCGGCCCGTGGTGATCAATACCCTGAATATTTCCAAGCCGCCCGCGGGTGAACCGACGCTTCTCACCCTGGACGAACTGCGGACCCTTTTCCACGAGTTCGGCCACGCGCTGCACGGCCTGTTGTCGAGCGTTACCTATCCGCGCTTTTCAGGCACCGCGGTGCCGCGGGATTTCGTGGAGTACCCGTCGCAGGTGAACGAAATGTGGATCATGTGGCCGGATGTAGTGTCCAACTACGCACGCCACCACATCACCGGCGAGCCGCTGCCGCAGGACATCGTGGACCGGCTGGAGGAATCCCGGCTCTGGGGCGAGGGATTCGCCACCACCGAATACCTGGGAGCTGCCCTTCTTGACCTGGCGTGGCATGTGCTGGAACCGGGCGGTGCCCCTGACGATGTGCTGGAGTTTGAGGCCAAGGCCCTGGCTTCCGCCGGGATCGCCCATCGCCTGATTCCGCCCCGGTACCGCACCGGGTACTTCCAGCACATCTTCGCCGGGGACGGATACGCGGCGGGCTACTACTCCTATATCTGGAGCGAAGTATTGGACGCAGAGACCGTTGACTGGTTCAAGGAGAACGGCGGCCTAACCAGGGCGAACGGCGAACGCTTCCGGCAGGAGTTGCTCTCCCGGGGCAACAGCCGCGACCCGCTGGAATCGTTCCGCATCGTGAGGGGCCGCGACGCACAGCTGGACCCCCTGCTAAGGCGCCGCGGCCTGGAGTAACCCCCTGACCTTAAAGAGTACGACGCCGGTCCCCCACCGAAAGAAGGTGAGGAACCGGCGTCGTCATTACTTAGGTGAGGCGACCACCAGCGACAGGCGGGGGTTATCCGGCAGCGCGCGTAAAGGGGCCCCGCGCCCCGACCAGCGACAAAGCCGCCAAACGAGGCGCGGGGAATAGCGTGCAGAGGATCAGCGCCGCCAGGCGCCCAAAGAGGACGCGAGGAGGGTGTTACCAGCCGCGTTCGGCGAGGCGGTGCGGCTGGGGGATCTCGTCGACGTTGATGCCCACCATGGCTTCGCCGAGGCCGCGGGAGGCCTTGGCGATGACGTCGGGGTCGTCGAAGAAGGTGGTGGCCTTGACGACGGCGGCCGCGCGCTGGGCGGGGTTGCCGGACTTGAAGATGCCGGAGCCGACGAAGACGCCGTCGGCACCGAGCTGCATCATCATGGCCGCGTCAGCGGGGTGGCGATGCCGCCGGCGGTGAACAGGACGACGGGCAGCTTGCCGGCGGCGGCAACTTCCTTGACCAGTTCATACGGGGCCTGCAGTTCCTTGGCCGCGACGTAGAGCTCGTCCTCGGGCAGGGAGGACAGCCGGGCGATCTCGGAGCGGATCTTGCGCATGTGTCCGGTGGCGTTGGAGACGTCGCCGGTGCCGGCTTCGCCTTTGGAGCGGATCATGGCCGCGCCCTCGTTGATGCGGCGCAGGGCCTCACCGAGGTTGGTGGCGCCACAGACGAAGGGAACCTTGAAGTTCCACTTGTCGATGTGGTTGATGTAGTCGGCGGGGGTCAGGACCTCGGACTCGTCGATGTAGTCGACACCAAGGGACTGCAGGACCTGGGCCTCGACAAAGTGGCCGATGCGGGCCTTGGCCATGACCGGGATGGACACGGCATCAATGATCTGGTCGATCATGTCGGGATCGGACATGCGGGACACGCCGCCCTGGGCACGGATATCGGCCGGAACACGCTCCAGCGCCATGACTGCCACGGCACCGGCGTCTTCGGCGATGCGGGCCTGCTCGACGTTGACGACGTCCATGATGACGCCGCCCTTGAGCATCTCGGCCATGCCACGCTTCACGCGGCTGCTGCCCGTGACGCTGTTCGCGGACGAACCGGCCTCGTTGCTTACATCAGGTGTAGACACAAAAACCCCTATGGGTAGACAGATGATCTTCGCCGGGCATGCGGCGGCAGCTGCCGGAGGTGCACGCACGGATTGCCGGGTCGCTTGACCGGGCACTTATATACTAGTCCCCCGCCGCACGGCAGGCTTAATCATGTCTAATCTGCGGGCGTGGGCTCTGCCAATGCCTGCCGGCGTACCGAGACAACGCGCTGAACGACGGTGATGAGGCTGGCCGCCGCCAGGAGGACCAGTGTGACCAGGAGCACCACCGGCGGGAGGCCCAGGCCGGTCAGGCCGGTCACCACCAGGATGGATACCAGGCGTTCCGCCCGCTCGGCGATCCCCACGTTGGCCGTGAAGCCCAGCGACTCCGCCTTCGCCCGGGCGTAGGAGACAACCATGCCCAGGACAAGGCAGAGCAGGGCGGCCACGGCGATGGCCATGTTGTTGCCGCCGGTGAAGAACCAGACGGACACCCCGGCGAAGAGGGCACCGTCGGCAACCCGGTCCAGGGTGGAGTCGAGGAAGTTCCCCCAGCGGCTCTTCACACCCTGCATCCGGGCCATGATGCCGTCCAGGACGTCCGAGAAGATGAAAGCAGTGATGAAGAGCGTGCCCCAGAAGAGCTGCCCCAGCGGGTAGAAGCCCAGGCTTCCGGCCGCAACACCTGCAGTTCCGAGGATGGTTACCGCATCCGGGGAGACACCGATCTTCAGGAGCCAGCGGGCCAGCGGGGTGAACAGTGCGGTGAAAAAACCGCGGGCATGCCTATTCAGCATCCGACTCCCCGGGCCAGGCTTCGGCCACTTGTCTCCGGACCTCGTCAAGGGTCTGGGTGATGGCCTTGGTTTGGGCGATGATGGGGAAGAAATTGCCGTCCCCGCCCCACCGCGGAACGATGTGCTGGTGCAGGTGCGCCGAGATGCCGGCTCCGCCCACAACCCCTTGGTTCATGCCCAGGTTGAAGCCGCCGGGATTGGACACCTTGCGCAGGACCCGCATTGCCGTCTGGGTTAGGTCGGCAAATTCGGCGGTTTCTTCGACCGTGAGGTCCGTGTAGTCCGGAATATGCCGGTACGGACACACCAGAAGGTGCCCGGGATTGTAGGGGAACAGGTTCAGCACCACGTAGCAGGTCCGGCCGCGGTAGACGATGAGCGCCTCTTCGTCGGTGCGGGCGGGGCCCACGCAGAACGGGCAGTCGTTCTCATTCTTGAACTGGTGCTGCCCGCCCTTGATGTAGGCCATCCGGTGCGGAGTCCACAGGCGCTGGAAGGCGTCGGGGACACCGGCGAGGGCGAAGTCGTCGGTAACGCCGGCATCGCCTGGATATCCTGCGCCTGTGTTCTCCTGCACTGTGCTGCTTCCGTTCGCTAGCTGGTCCGGTTGCGGACGGCGTCGGTGATCCGCTTGACCGCTTCCGACACGGGCACGCCGTTGTCCTGGCTGCCGTCGCGGAAACGGAAGGAAACGGCGCCGGCCTCCGCGTCGTCGCCGCCGGCGATCAGCACGAACGGGATCTTGTCCTTGCTGGCGGTGCGGATCTTCTTGGGGAACCGGTCCGAGGACGTATCCACCTCGGCGCGGATGCCCTCGGCCTTAAGCTGGTCGACGACGTCGAACATGTACTCGTTGAACGCCTCCGCCACGGGGATGCCCACCACCTGGACCGGAGCCAGCCAGGCGGGGAACGCGCCGGCGTAGTGCTCGGTGAGGACGCCCATGAACCGCTCCACCGAGCCGAAGAGCGCACGGTGGATCATCACCGGCCGCTGCCGGCTGCCATCGGCGGCCTGGAATTCCAGTTCGAAGCGTTCGGGCAGGTTGAAGTCCAGCTGGATGGTGGACATCTGCCAGGTGCGGCCCAGTGCATCCTTGGCCTGCACGGAAATCTTGGGGCCGTAGAACGCCGCTCCGCCCGGATCGGGCACCAGCTCCAGCCCGGACTCCTGGGCCACCTCGGCAAGGGTTCTGGTGGCTTCCTCCCAGGTGGCGTCGTCGCCCACGTACTTTTCCGGGTCCTTGGTGGACAGCTCCAGGTAGAAGTCGTTCAGGCCGTAGTCCTTGAGCAGGTCCAGGACAAAGGTCAGGGTCTTGGTGAGTTCGTCCTTCATCTGCTCGCGGGTGCAGTAGATGTGGGCGTCGTCCTGTGTCATTCCACGGACGCGGGTGAGGCCGTGGACCACGCCGGATTTCTCGTAGCGGTAGACCGATCCGAATTCAAACAGCCGGAGGGGCAGTTCACGGTAGGACCGGCCGCGGGAGCGGAAGATGAGGTTGTGCATGGGGCAGTTCATCGGCTTCAGGTAGTAGTCCTGGCCGGGCTTGCGCACGGTGCCGTCCTCGTTGAGTTCGGCGTCCACGTGCATGGCGGGGAACATGCCGTCCTTGTACCAGTCCAGGTGGCCGGAGACCTCGTAGAGGTGGCCCTTGGTGATGTGGGGGTGTAGACGAACTCGTAGCCGGCCTCGACGTGGCGCTGGCGGGAGTAGTCCTCCATCTCCTTGCGGATGATGCCGCCCTTGGGGTGGAAGACGGGCAGCCCGGAGCCCAGTTCGTCCGGGAAGGAGAAGAGGTCGAGTTCCGAGCCGAGCTTGCGGTGGTCGCGGCGTTCGGCCTCGGCAATGCGCTCCTGGTATGCCTTCAGCGCTTCCTTGGTGGGCCACGCGGTTCCGTAGATGCGCTGCAGCTGCTGGTTTTTCTGGTTGCCCAGCCAGTACGCCGACGACGAACGGGTCAGCGCGAAGGCGTTGGAGATCATCTTGGTGTTGGGCAGGTGCGGGCCGCGGCAGAGGTCACACCAGACGGTGGTGCCTTCCTTGCGCTCCACGTTGTCGTAGATGGTGATGTCACCGGCGCCGACCTCGACGTTCACGCCCTCGCCTGCCTCGGCAGCGTCGTTCTTCTTGCCGAGCAGTTCGATCTTGTAGGGCTCGTTCTTCATGGCTTCGCGGGCCTCGTCCTCGCTGACCACGCGGCGGACGAATTTCTGGTTCTGGTTGACGATCTTGAGCATCATCTTTTCGAGGGTCTTGAGATCCTCGGGGGTGAAAGGCTCGGCGACGTCGAAATCGAAGTAGAAACCGTCGGTGATGTAGGGGCCAATGCCGAGTTTGGCGTCGGGGCGCAGCTGCTGCACTGCCTGTGCCATCACGTGGGCGGTGGAGTGGCGCAGGACGTTCAGGCCGTCGGGCGAATCAATGGTTACGCCTTCCACCTCGGCGCCTTCGGGCAGTTCCTGGTCCAGGTCCTTCAGCTCGCCGTTGACGCGGGCCACAACAACATCACGGCGCTCAAAGAAGAGTTCCGCACCGGTTGTCCCGGTAGTCACCTTGGTCTCTTCGCCATCGACGAGAAGGGTGATCTGCTGGGCATCTGACACGGGTGTCTCCTATTCAAAGTTGAGGCTTCATAGCTTGTGGCATACGGGGACCACAGCCAGCCACCGTCAATGCTATCGGTTCCGGTTGAGCCCACCAACGCGGCGCACAGCACGCTCACCCGTTAAAGCCGGTAATCGCCAGCGTCCTGCTGATGCCGTCCAGGGGATGCGGGCCGTCCTGGGCAGCCGCAGGCGAGGACTCCGGGAAGGGCAGCGTCTCGGTGCGGCTGAGGTCCCAGGCCATGCTTGCGCTCAGGCTGATCCCCCGGGGGCCGGTCCTTCGGGTGGTGCCGCGGATCAGCAGCAGGCGGGTGCCAAACAAAAGTGGCCCTGCACTTTCCTGGGCCTCATGGAAGAAGACCGAATCAACGCAGCCGGTGCCGTCGTCGATGCTGATGAACACCACCCTCCGTCCGCCGCGCATGGGAGGGGTCTGGGTTGCCACCCGCACCCCGGCCACCAGCACTTCGGTCCCGTTGCGCAGGCTGAGGAGTTTATCGGCTGTGGTGACGCCCAGCTTTTCCAGCAGGGGACGGTGGCTTTCCATCAGATGGGTGCTGACATCGACGGCCATGAGGTCCAGTTCCGCCCGGACGTTTTCCACCAGCGTGGGGGCTGGAAGCCCGGGCTTGATGTTGCGCAGTTCAATATCGCCCAAGGGTAGGGACAGCTGTCCCTCCAGGATGTCGGCGCCTTTGCGCGCGCCAGTGGCTGACTGGAGCTGCTGCAGGTGCTGCACCAGGTCGGCCCGGTTGGCTGTTCCCCCGGCTTCCCGGCGCAGGGCATCAAAGGCTCCCAGCTGGGCGAGCCGCCTGATGCTTGGCTTGCTGAGCCGCGAGCGCGCGCGGAGGTCTGCCAGTGAGTCATATGGCTGGCCTGCCACTATCCGCTTCAATTCGGCTGCGGACAGCCCGTAGATCCCTTTCAGGCTGATCCGGATCCCCAGCCTGCCGGCGTCCTGGCCGGACTCGATCCGCTCCACCCGGTATTCAGCTTTGCTCCGGTTGATGTCCAGGGGAAGGATGGGTATCCCGAGCCTGCGGGCTTCGGCCACCAGCAGCCGTTTGGGATACATCCCGGGGTCGTGCTCCCATAAGCCGGCAAGGAAGGCTTCCGGGTGGTGTGTCTTAAGGCGGACTGGTAGGTGGGGACGGCGAAGGCAGCACCGTGGGCTTTGCAGAAGCCGAAACTGGCAAACGACTTCAATGTCCCCCATACCTTGTCCACTACTTCGGGGGTGTATCCCCTGGCTTTTGCATTGCGCCGGAAGTATTCCTCCACCCTGGCTTCACCGTCGTCGCTGCTCAGCGCCCTGCGGAACTCGTCGGCTTTGGCAAGCCCGCAGCCGGTCATGATGTCGAGGGTTTTCAGGATCTGTTCGTGGAACACCGTGACCCCATGGGTTTCCTGCAGCACAGGTTTAAGGTCCGGGTGGGGGTAGACCTCAGGGGCGAACCCGTGCCTGTGTTCCAGGAAGGGCCGCACCATGTCGGATTTCATGGGGCCGGGACGGAACAGTGAAATATCGATGATGAGGTCGTTGAACTCCCGGGGTGCCATCTTTCCAATCAGCTCCCGCTGCCCCGGGGATTCAATCTGGAAGCAGCCCAGGGTGTGCGTGCTCCTGATCAGCTGGTATGTCGGTTCGTCGTCGAGGGGAACGGCGTTGAGGTCGATCCGGCCGTCCCCGGCGATGTAGTCAGGGCCTGTTCCGTCAGGTCCTGCCGGGTGCCTTCCTGCCTCCACCACGTCCTTCTTGCTGGGGTGGATGCGGATGATCTCCCGGACTGCGAAGGCCATGGCGCTTTGCATGCGCACCCCCAGGACATCGAGTTTGAGCATGCCCATGGGGTCCATGTCGTGCTTGTCGAACTGGCTCATGGGCAGCCCCAGGCCGCTTGGCTGGACCGGGGTGCGGTCCAGGAGTGTGGCATCGCCCAGGATCACTCCGCACGGGTGCATGGAGATGTGGCGGGGCAGCCGGTCCAGGCGTTCGGTCAGGTCCACCAGGAGGTCAAGCTGCTGGTTCCCGTCCGTGTCGCGCTGCTCCACCCGGCCGGCGAACTCCCGGAGTTCGGGCTTTTCCTGCAGTGCTTCACGGAACTTCCGGGCGGAGAAGCGCCACAACTGCTTGGCGATCTCCCCCACCTCGCCGTCGTCCATGCCCAGCGCCAGCCCGGCGTCGCGAACTGCCCCCGGGCCCGGTACCCGTTCTGCATGCTCATCAGGGTGACGCGCTCCGGGCCGAACCGGTCAAAAATCCTGTGGTACACGTTGTGGCGTTCCGCGCTTTCCACATCGATGTCAATGTCAGGGAGGGTGGCCCGGTCGTTGGAAAGGAAACGTTCAAAGATCAGGTCATGCTGGAGGGGATTCACATGGCTGACCTCGATCAGGTAGTTGACCAGGCTTGAGGCTCCTGAGCCCCTGGCGGCCGCCCGGACCCCCATGTCCTGGATCATGCGGGATACCTCCGCCACCGTCAGGAAATAGGCGGAGAAACCCAGGTTCCGGATGATGCCAAGCTCATGCTCCAGCCGGGACAGCATCTCCTGTTCGGGTTTTCCTGAGATCCCCGGGAAACGCCTGCCGATTCCCGCATGGCAGCGCTGGATCAGTTCGGCGTGCGGATCCTGGCTGATCCCAATAACCGATGCTTCCGGAACCACTGGCTGCTTCCACCCCATATCGGTGCTGGGGTCGATCCGGCAGAGGTCGGCGAGCGCCTCTGTTTGCGCCATCAGCTGTTTGAGGTCTGCTGCACCGTAACCGGCAGCGGAAATGATTTCCTTTCCCAGTCCCAGCATTTGTTCGGAGGTTTTCAGCCAGCCCTGCCCGGTGGGCTGCAGGAGCGGTTCACCTGCAAGTTCCGGAAGGGACTTCAGGGTCCGGGCAGAATCCAGGACGTCGGCGGTTGGTGCGCCGTCTGCGGCACAGTACCTGACGGCGTTGGTGAGGATGGCGGGTACGTGGTGTTCCTCTGCGAGCCTGAGCATGCGGACTGCATGTGCGGTGCTGAAGGGAGTCCCCGGAGCGCTGAGCTGGGAGACAATTTCCGCCACGACCGTTCCAGCGGGCATGGCATCCAGCCATTGCTTGAACAGGGTCCGTGGACGCAGGTAGCGCCGGCCACCCATGGCCCGTCCGACGTCGGAATCCGGTCCAATCAGGACGGTCAGCACCGGCTTGAGGGTCTGGGGGTCAAGGGTGCGGGAGGCGAGTTCGGCACGGGTGACCGCGGCGGGCACCGCTCCCCCGGCTTTCCCCGAGGTCCTGGCGTGGGCATCGGAAACCAGCCGGCACAGCGCACGGTACCCGGCACCGTTGTTGTGGCCGCGGGCCAGCACCACCACCCTGCCGGATACCTGTGTGCGGTGATCGCCGTCGTCGTCAAATACTGCAAGGTCCACCCCCACTATGGGGTCGATGCCCGCCGCCATGCAGGCCTTGAGGTGCTTGATGGTGCCGTACAGCCCGTCCCGGTCGGTGCAGGCAAGGGCCGTTGCGCCGTCGGCTGCGGCCGCCATTGCCAGCTCTTCAGGCCAGGAGACACCGTAGTGGGCACTAAATGCCGTGGAAACGTGGAGGTGGGTAAAGCTCATGGTGATGGGAGGTGGGGATTCATGCGGTTTTGGGGCGAAGGCCGTCATGGATCCGCAGCAGCCGCCAACGGCCACTGCGGATATGGCGGGTCAGGTCAAGGGTGAGGGGTTCGGCAACGGCAGGTTCTCCTGGCCCCATCGGGCGGGACGCCACTTTGGCAGGCAGTACCTGGACCCGCCAGATTTCGTGGTCCACCACGCCCGGTCCGCTTCCCAGCGGAGCCCGGGTATCCTCTGCCCACCATTGCCGGCGTTCATACCAGCGGACAGGTTCGGCACAGACGATGTATGACGTTCCTGCCCACGTCAGGGATTCCGGCTGCCCGGAAGCGGAGCACACCACGTCAACGGACTCGCTGAACATGCCCACGTGCGCCTCCCTGCAGCTGCAGATTGTGACCCTTATTCGAATATGTATTCGAACGAATCCAGTCTACGCCGGGGAGGCAGCAAAACATAGGCGGGGGTGGACGGAGCGTGCGGCAGGGAGCAGGATGATGGCATGAGTACCGATGACGCACTCCTGAAGCAGGCAAGCATCAAGACCCAGGACTCCACCCTGGTTGCACGGTTCGACATCGACGGCACCATTCCGGACTCCGGGGCCTATGTGGTGGGCCTGATGGGAGCCTCGCCGGATTATTCCATGCAACGACGGCTGTGCATTGAGTTCATGAACGGGGAGGCAATCGCCTGCTACTCGTTCAACCGGGACCAGGGAATCGAGGAAGACTACGACCTGTCGGGAGTGTCCCACTCGGACAACAGCATTACCGGGAGCTTTCCCGCGACGGCCTTGACCGGGCTGGGGCAGGGCCATGTCCTGTCAGCCTTCAGTGAGGCGGACGGCCGGGAGTTCCAGCACGGGGTGCCGGTGGAGGAAGCCCTTTAGGGCTCCTCCGCCAGCCCCCGGAACAGGTCAGCTGTTTTCTTTGTGGATCCGCAGTTCAAGTTCAATGAACGCGGAGATCATCGCCCGGTAGGTTGCTTCGACGATGTCCGGATCGATGTCCTTTTTCTCTGCGGCGGACCGGACGTGCTCGATGATCCGCTCCACCCGTCCCGGGGCACGCACCTCTGCGTCATCACCCTTGAGGGTCCCGGCGATCCTGATCAGCCGTTCGCGGCGGGCAATGAGGGTGACAATCTGTTCATCCACCTCATCAACGGCAACCCGAACGGCAGCGAGCTGTTCCTTGTCGGCCCGGGCATCCCTATCGTTTCCTTGAATTGTCGCCATCATCTGACAGTATCGAAGCATGGAGCCAAGAGTCGACTTTATCTCCCTCGGAGTCCGCAATGTTCAGGCATCCCGCGACTTCTACGTTGATGGCCTTGGCTGGCCGGTCCACCGTGAGGTTGCCGGGGAAGTGCTGTTCATCCAGGTGAACCACGGCCTGGTGCTGTCCCTGTGGGACGTCCGCCAGATGCAGGCCGAAGCGGGCACCAGCCCTCCCGCCGGCATCCCCTGCATCACCCTCAGCCACAACGTCGCCGGTCCCGGGGACGTGGACAGGGTCATGGAAGAGGCCGCGGAGGCCGGCGCTGACATCATTGCCGAGCCGGTCACCCAGCCGTGGGGCGGCTACACGGGCTATTTTGCCGACCCCGACGGGTTCCGCTGGGAAGTGGCGTACAACCCCACCTGGGCAGTGGACGACGCCGGCAGGGTCACCGTCTGATCCCCGGCCGTACCATGGGGTGCGGCTGCTGGAGCTGGGCTGAAAAACAGGGCTGGGAAAACAGGCCGCTAGAACAGGGCGCTGGAACAGGGCGCTAGAACAGGGCAGCTAGAACAGGGCTTCGACCGGGCGGATCAGTTCGGGCCCGTTATTGCGGACATTGCCCACTTCCTTGCCCACCGACTCCACCCGCCAGTCGGCCGCGGCATTCTTGACGCCGGACCGCACCAGGTCCACGAGTCCGGCGGCGTCATCCGCCTGCGGATCCAGCCATGCCTCCATGGTGTCCCTGTCCATGGGCAGGGGGACGCGGTCGTGCAGCTCCGTCAGCTTCCCGAAGATGGTGGATTCAGACCCCGGCGGAGGCGTGTCTGCCGTGAGGATGGACGTTGAGAGCAGCCAGCGGCCCGGATCCCCTTCGGGAACGGAGGGGTCCTTCCACCACTCGTAGAGGCCGGCGAAGACCAGCCCGTGGTCCGTGCCCGGGTGCACGTAGTAGGGCTGCTTCGACTTCCCAGGTCCCTGCTTCCATTCGTAGTAGCCATCGGCCGGGACCGCGCAGCGGCGGGACTGGACTGCCTTCCTGAACGCCGGCTTCTCCAGCACCGATTCGCTCCGGGCGTTGATCATGCGGGAACCGATTCCGGGGTCCTTGGCCCAGGACGGGACCAGGCCCCAGCGTGCCACGTGCAGCTGGCGCACCTGCCTGGGCGCGGCACTGTCATCCACCAGGCGCTCCAGCACGATGGGGACGGCATCGGTGGGTGCCACGTTCCACGACGGCGGGATGCTCACCTCGCTCTCCAGCTCGGCATCGAACTCAGCCAGCAGGTCCCCCACGGCACGTGCCATTACGTAGCGTCCACACATGGCACCAGCTTGCCACCGCCCGCCACAAACTGTCATCCAGCGCCGTTCCAGGCGTCAGGCACCGGGGAATACCGGCAGCCACGCTACGGTTGACGGTAAGGAAACCTTTCAAGCGACGTATAGGAGATCCCTGTGGACTTCACTCCCGAATCCGGCACCATCACCATGTTCTCCACCACCTGGTGCGGCTACTGCAACCGGCTCAAGAAGCAGCTGGATGCGCAGGGCATCGGCTACACGGAAGTCAACATCGAAGAGGTGGACGGCACTGCCGAACTCGTGGAGCAGCTGAACGGGGGCAACCGTACGGTTCCCACCGTGCTTTTCCCGGACGGCTCCGCAGCCACCAACCCGTCTGCTACCGAGGTCAAGAGCCGGCTGGCTGCCTGACCGGTCCAAGGCGCGGCATCGCCGCAACTTTAGTGCGGGTCATGCCCCCAGGCTGCTGAAGGAAGCAGTTTCCAGGGTGGCATGGCCCGCATATGTTTCCAGCAGGGACCGCTCAACGGCTGCCACGTCAAGGCCGGGCACCAGGTCGTTGGCGGCACCGGCGGTTGCCGGGTCCCAGTCCAGGCCGAGCGCGGCATAGCTGTCGGTGAGGACCTTGCGGATCGGGGCGGAATCCTCCACCACGATGACGGAGCTGAAGAGCCAGCCACCCGAGACCACACGCTGCGCGGTACCCACCAGTTTCACCCGCCGGGAGTTGTCCGCTGGATCCGTTCCATGCACGCTGAATTCACCGGGACAGTACTCGCCGGGGATTTCCCCCACCGCCGCCTGCACCCCAACGCCCCGCAGCGCCTGCGCAAAGAGCTCACCGAAGTAACCGAACCTGGTTTTGGAACCGGCGACGGCGTCCGCGTCCGGTTCGATATGGTCCACCACAAGGGTGCCACGGTGGTAGGCGGCCGCGCGTCCCCCGCCCGCCGGACCAGGGGTTCGAAGCCGTTGTCCCGGCAGGCACGGGCGGCGGCGTCAAAGCCGGGCAGGCGGGTGTCCCGCTGCCCGAACGCCACAGTGGGAGCCGGCCGGTACAGCCGCAGGGTGGGGCCGATGCCGCCGCTCCTGGCCCTGGCCAGCAGCTCCAGGCCGAATTCAAGGTCACGGCCCGCGCCGAGGGACACGTCCTGCCGCACCACGGTAAGCGTGCGGAGTCCTGTACCGGTGTGGTGCATTGTTGCGAAACTCCTGGGTCGGGTGCGGGCAGGCCATCCCTAGGTTACGCCCGACGGCGGCAACCGCCTTAACGAACCCGGCGCCCGGCCCACAGTGCGTGCAGCAGCGGAAGGGACGACGCAGCCATCAGCGCGTTCCCGGCCGCCAGGTCGTCGGCGCGGACGATGGCGCCGGCCACCAGCAGGGCACCGAAAACCACGGCGGAGGCCGCGCGCCGTCCCGCCCGTTCCAGCCGCGCCGCCTGCCGCTCCAGCCGCGGAACAGCCACCTCCAGCGACCCCTCCTCAAGCCGGCCGGCCAGCGCGTCCAGCCTGCCGGGCAGGCGCAAGGCAATACCGGCGGCATCGAGCGCCTGCCGGGCCACGTCCTGCACCACGTTGCCGCGCTCGTCGCGCAGCAGCTGCGCCGCGTAGGGTTCCACCGAGTCCCAGAGGTTGAAACGTTCATCCAGCGCGCTGCACACACCGGAGGTCAGGGACATGGCGCGGATGATCAGCAGGAAATTCTCCGGCAGCTGGAACGGCAGCGAGCGGACCACGTCGCCGAACTCCACCGCGAAATCCCGGAACTCCCGGGGGTCGACTTCGCGGAGCTCGGCAAAGCCCATGCCGCCGAAGCGGGCAAAGAGCTGGGTCATGGCGCGTTCCAGGCCCACGCTGTCCGCCGACGGCATCAGGACGCCGACGTCGTTGATCGCCGCCACGAGTCCCTTGCCGTCGCGGGCGGCTGCTGCGATCAGGAGCTTCCGCAGGCCGCTGCGCGTGGAGGGGGTAACCTCGCCCATCATGCCGAAGTCAATGAACGTCAGTTTCCAGGGGCGTTCGCCTGCGCCTGCACGGACGGGAGTGACGAAAATGTTCCCAGGGTGCGGGTCCGCATGGAAGAAGCCGTTGGTGAACAGCTGGTCGAACATGATGGCGGCAAAAACCGGGGCCACCGTGGCGGGATCGATGCCCGCGGCACGGAGCGCACGGGCATCGGTGATCTTGATGGCCGTGACATCCTCAAGGGTGAGTACACGGCGGGTTGTCCGTTCCCAGACAACTTCCGGTACCGCCACCCGGTCATCACCGGCAAAGTCAGCCGCAAAGCGCTCGGCATTGACTGCCTCGTGCAGGTAATCAATCTCCTGCAGGCTGATCATGGCGAATTCCTCTACCAGGGCACGCATGTCGGCGCGGCGGGAGACGAGCCGGACGTGGCTGAGCCAGCCGGCCACTTTCCGCAGCGCGGCAAGGTCGACGTCGACGATGGCGCCGAT
This sequence comes from Arthrobacter sp. FX8, assembly GCF_026723805.1. Taxonomy (NCBI): domain Bacteria; kingdom Bacillati; phylum Actinomycetota; class Actinomycetes; order Micrococcales; family Micrococcaceae; genus Arthrobacter; species Arthrobacter sp. FX8. The sequence goes on from NZ_CP113505.1 coordinate 1,694,821, forward strand.
GCCCGGACGCTGAACTTTCAGGACCACGGCATCCAGTCCAGTGTCCCCGGCATCCAGGGGGTTCAGGCGGGCCCGGTGGGCCTGTCCCAGCGAGGCGGCTGCAATCGGAGACTCGTCCACGGAGGCGAAAACCTGGTCCGGCGGTGCACCCAGTTCCTGTCCCGCCAGGGCGGCGATTCCAGGGAAGGCCACCGGCGGCACCTCGTCCTGCAGCCCTTCGAGCTCTTTGGTGATCTCCGGAGGTAGGACGTCGAGCCGGGAGGACAGGAACTGGCCCACCTTGATCATCAGGCCCCCGAGTTCCACGGCCAGGTTATGGAACCGCCGGGCAAACTGCCGCATCCTCCGGGAGCGCGTCCGGGCGGCGACGCCACCAAGCCCTATCCGCGGCAGGAACAGCTCAAACCACCACGTGGTTGCAAGGTTCCAGGCGGCGAAGCGCAGGATCCGCCGGTAGCGCCCGCGGTGCTGCCTCAACGGGCGCTGCGGGTCGTCCCTGGCATGGACGATCGACGACACCCGATCAGTCCCGGGCGAGGATGGCGTAGAGCCGGCGGCGGGCCTCGTCCAGCACTGCCACTGCCTGCTGCACCTGTTCCGCTGAACCGGTTCGGCCTACCTGCGCCGCAGCCTGGGCCAGTTCAATCCCGGCCTTGGGAAGGGAAGCGATGCCGCCTCCGCCCATGGAGGCCGCCGGATCCCATGGCGCAGATCCCCGCTGGGCCGCCACCTCCTCACGGCCGGCTTCGGTCAGCGAGTAGATCTTCCGCCCGTTGGATTCCTCGGCGCTGATGGACCCTTCATCGGCCAGCAGCTGCAGCGTGGGGTAGACAGAACCCGCGCTCGGTTTCCAGCTGCCGCCGCTGCGCTCCTCGATCTCCCGGATGATCTGGTACCCATGCATGGGCCGTTCCGCGAGCAGTGCCAGCACCGCTGCCCGCACCTCTCCCTTCCCGGCGCGGGTTCCCACCCGTTTGTCGAAACGGGCGCGCAATTCCTCCACGGCCTGCCACATGCCGTCCAGATTGTTCCCGCCGAATCCCCCTGTGGGGTGTGAAGCACGCATGATGAACTCCTTTGCCGATCGCGAACGATATACAACGATACTCAGCGATATACGCCGCGCACCATACCAGGAGCAAGGATGCTGCACGCGGACACCCAGCAGCCGGCCACCGCCCGCGTACTGTCAGGACGTGCGCAGGGTCAGGATTTGCGCAGGGTCAGGATTTGTTCAGCGCGGCCGAACGGGCCCTGCCGGTCGTGCAGCACGGTGGAGGTCAGCCCGATCCCGTCGCTGCCGAACGACACCGCGTTGTCCAGCCCCAGCCACTCCCCCTCGGGCCTGCGGTACATATGGATCTGCAGGTCCAGGTTGGGGAACGCATAGCTGTCCTTGCCCGGAGGTACCCGGGCGGCAATGCCGTTGGCGGTATCCACCAGACCCATGAGCCGCGGGAAGTCACCGCTGTCCGCCCGGTCGGTCAGCGGATGGTCGGTGCGGAGCCATACTTTCCCGGCGCCCGGCCGGTGCCCTTCGGCCACCCGCATTTCGAGGGACCGGATGTAGCCTCCGGGCCACACGGCGGACCCGTCATAGGGTTTGCATTCATCGGGCCCCGGTATCGCCGCGTCCTCGACGGCGGCCACCCCTGCCGTGTCACTGGTCTGCAGGCGCCAGCCGGTGGCACGGATCGCGGTCCGGCCCCCGGCCACCAGCTCGGCCTGGACCAGTTCGATGGTCCTGCCGGGCCGCAGGGTGGTGGTGTCAATGCGGAACTCGCCGCCGGGAATCAGCCCAAGGATTTCGTAGCTGATCCGGGCCATCCGCATGTCCCCGCGCGGCTGGTGCCGTTCCAGGACATCTGCCATCAACCCGGAAGCGGGAGCCATGTGCTGTTCGTGGGCGTTCCAGGCGCCCTGGGCGTGGATGGTGGACCGGAACAGGCCGCCGCCAAGGTCCTGGTAGTAGAAGTTGCCCCCGGCGAGTTCGGACAGGTCTGCAGTCAAGGCTGGCCCCTTACGGAATTTCAGTGAATTGGCACTAACTCTATCCTCCTGCCGTGGAAGGCACGCTGCGGCAAGGCCACGAAATGTTGGAGGGTGCGGGTGCCAATCGGACTAGACTCAGGAACTGGTCCTGTCAGCAACCCAAAAGAGGTTCCATGCGCGTCATCAGCTATAACCTCCGCAAGCACAAGGCCAGCGGCGAGCTTCTTGCCCTGGCACGGAACCATGACATCGATGCGCTGTGCCTCCAGGAAGTGGATTCCAGCGATCTGCCGGAGACCCTTGGTCCCCTGCACCTGGCCGACGTCACCAAGGGCAACCGGCTGGGGCTGGCCATCTATTACCGCACCACCCGGTTCACGGCATTGGACACGCAATCCTTCGCCTTAAAGAAATCCATGCATGACCGGGTGCTGGCCCCGGCCCATGAGCGGCTCATCGGAACACGGGTGATGGACAACGAAACCCAGCATGAACTGGTGATCGGCTCGTTCCACGCAGCCCCGTTGACCGCATCGAACTCGCTGCGCAGGAAGCAGATCCACGCAGCCCACGCCGAACTGCTGAGCATGGGCAACGGGTTGATGACCCTGATGGTGGGCGACTTCAACTATCCGTTCTTCACCAAGAACCTGGACATGCATATGAAGAACTCGGGGTACGCCCTCTCGCTGAGCAACAGGCGGACCTACACCAGGTACAAGGTGTTCAAGGGTCATTTCGACTTTGCCACATCCCTGGGCCTGGACATCACCAGCGTGGAAACCCTGCCGCGCGGAAACTCGGACCACCTGCCCATCCTGGTGACCGCCGAGTACGGCGAGGGCTACTAAATGATCAGGGCGACGGCAACCGGTAGATTCGGGCGTCGGCGTTACTGAATATGAGCTCCACGCCCCCTTGGGCCTTTAGCCAGTCTTCCAATTCCTTGGAGTTGCGTTCGGTGCTCTGGCCCTGGAGCTCGAGGCTTGCCTCTGTTGACCGCATGAGCAGCACGAAGGCGCCGGCAGGGTTGTGCCGGCCGTAGTTATAGAAGATTGGGCCGCAGCTCGCTGCTGACAAGTCCCGCCGGCACAACTCGTCCATGGTCCGGTACCGGTGTTCCAGGTAGGCATCGCTGCGCCATGGTGTTGGGTGGGCAGCGGAAATAATGGCCGCCCCGTGAGGCGCGATCCGCTCCACTTCGGCCACGGCGGCCATCTCACTGTCGGTGAAGATGTCGAACTTCGTATTCCCGAACCTGCTGGTCTCGATCAACAAGGTCAGCAGCAGGAAGGTGGGCACGAGGGCCAACACGGCCAGGAAAGGAAGGCGCGTTCCGCCCTCCCTTGGCAGCAGGGCCGAGGACGCCTGCAGGGCGACGAAGGGCAGCGCGAACAGGGAGACGCGGATGAGCATTTCCCCGCCGTATGACTGCATCGGGAACAGCAGGAGCGGGGTGACTGCAAGCAGGACCACCCGGATGTCAAGCCGCTTCCTACGCCAGTCCCGTACCGCCCCTGCCGCCGCGAGGACCCACAGCACGAGGGTCAGGACCATTCGGACTTTCACTACGAGCGAATGGCCCGGGGTCCCGGTGACGCGGTCAACGACATTAGCCGCAACCGCACCCTGGAATCCTGCGTCCTCAAGGGGCGGGTGTCCAATGAGATAGGCACTTGCCGGGTAAACCAGCCAGAGTACAAGCACCACAGCAGTGATCAGCGGCAGGCGGCTTGACCAGAGACGCCCACTGAGGCTGAGGGCGGCCATGGCAATGAGCATCATGAAGGGCGTCAGCTGGTGGCTTGCACAGATCACAGCGACAAGCAGGAGGGCCACCACGAAAGCGCTCACCCGGTGCTGCGGCCTTTGCTCCCAGGGGGACCGGCCCCGCCACCAAACCGCCAGGTCGGCGGGCCGGAAGCCACGGAAAGTGCCGGGGTTCGCGGCCAATGGTCCGACGAGCAGGGCGATCAGGATGAGGTACAGGAAGAAAGCGAAGGCCTGCGGGGACAGATAGTCCTGGTCCTGCCAGTTCCCCAGGCAAAAAAGCCAGAGCACCAGCCAACGCCGTCGCGGATCAGCGGTCAAGGTCCGGGTAAGCACTGCCAGGGCCATGAGCCACAGCCCAACGTCGAACACAGGAGCCCACAGGGCTATGCTCACCGGTTGGAGGCCGGATGCCTTGATGACCGTGGCCAGGAGGGCAAAGAAACCCGGCCAGTTGAAGTACGCGTCAATGTCAGGATCTATGACCTGCGTGCTTGATAGTGCGTCGGCAATGCCCAAATGCCTGAACGCTACTTCGCCCCGCGGTATGTCGGTCACAAACGCTGCGGTCCCAAACAGCTCCACAACCAGCACTGCGAGGAGCCACACCATCACTGCGCGGCCCGCCGGGCCCGGGCGTCCCCCGCAGCGCCGCGATGAAGGTGAGATTGATCAGCACGAGCCCCATCCAGTACGGATAGGGCAGGACGGCAACGAGCCCGAGGTCGCTGTTGACGGGCAGGTCCACGGTGGAGGCCGCCCCTGCGGCGAGCACCAGCGATACGGCACCTGCCAGTGCGAAGACCACATCGCGGGGCCGCAGGCGCCCACCGTTGCGTCCGGGGGCATCGAGCACGGCGGTCATGGTGTCTCCTGCCTGGGGCGCCAGGGCATGGCGGGGATCCTGGGCCCGGCTGCCCCGAAGCCGGGCGAAGGCACTACCGGCGGCGGAGCGCGGCATCTTGGTCCTCACGCTGCCCGGGTACCGGGAGGACGCGCTCCCGCGCCGCATGCGCCACCATGCCGAAGAATGCAGGATATTGATGTCGCTGTGTAGTGGCAGGGATCTGGACCCCCGCAGGAGTCCGGCCCGGCAGTAAGCCTGGCTGTGACGTGGCACCCGGTGACAGGAGAGGAATGGACAACTGGCTCACCAACCTTGCTTCGTGGCTGGGATGTAGATTCAGCCAACCGGAGATGGCCCCAAAAATGGGACACGTCAGGGCTAATACGGTGGTTGTCCGGTTTACCTGCCCAGAGATCAAGCAGCCCCGACTTCGCCGTAGCTTGGAGCATAACGGCCTGCACATGCGGGCAGCACCAGTACCGGGTACCTAATTTCGCGCCAGGGATACCTACACACGCCCGCAGGGCAGCCCGGTCCGTCAGTCCAACTTCCAGGGTGGGCAGTCCAGGAAAGGCTTAGCAGGGATCCTGGGTGTCCAGCCGCGCCAGCAGGTCCGGCCACGACGCCGCGAATCCGGGGTGCAGCTCCAGTGCGTCCACCTCGGCTGTGGGAATCCAGAGCAGTGCGATGCTTTCGGGATCGCTGATGACGGGCTCGAAGGATTCCCGCACCAGCACCACCACGGTGGTGTAGGACCAGTAGCCGTGGTCCAGCACGGAGGTGAACAGCACTTCCACGCTCTCCGGCGGGACGGCAGCTTCCTCGTAGGCTTCGCGGAGGGCACCGTCGACCGGTTCCTCGCCCTGGTGCAGTGCCCCGCCGGGCAGGCCCCAAGTTCCACCGTTGTGGCTCCAGACGGCGCGGTGCTGCAGCAGCACACCTTTGCCGGGGTCGTAGGCCAGGACGCCGGCCGCGCCGAACCTGCCCCAGTACCGGCCGCGTTCCCCCTCCACCCATGCGTCGCCCGGGTCGCGCGGGCCGGTGCGCGGCGGCGCAGTGGAGGACGTGCTGGCGGACGGAAAGAGATCCATCGCTCCAGTCTGACAGGTGAAGCACCCGCAGGTGAAGCACAGGCGGGCCAGGCGGTGGGGCGGGTCGGGGGCGGGCGGAATCCCGCCGGCCCCGTCAGGTCTTGTTTCCGTGGTCGACGGCGAAATCACCGCCGGGATACATGACGGTTTCATGCCCGTCGTCAAAGCGGACCACATATGGTGGGCTGCCGCCCTCGCCACGGACTTCAAGAATCACCCCATGCCGGTCCGAGGACCCCACGGTCCTGCCGTGCACGACAATACGGTCGCCTTGGGCTGCCTCCATGGCAATCACCTCCCAGCCCCCAGATTACGACTCGTGGCCGCGTGGGAACAGGGCACCATGGCAGGATTCCGGTATGCCGTTGAACCTCATCCTGCTCGCCGATACCCACATACCCAAACGCGCCAGGGACCTGCCGGAACAGGTGTGGTCCGCCGTCGAAAATGCCGATGCCGTATTCCACGCGGGCGACTGGGTGGAGGCAGCCCTGCTGGACGAATTCGAACGCCGGAGCAACCGGCTGCTGGGTGTTTTTGGCAATAACGATGGGCCCGAATTGCGCCGGCGCCTGCCCGAAACGGCAACTGCCAACCTGGACGGAGTCCGCTTTGCGGTGGTCCATGAGACGGGGCCGGCCAAGGGCCGCGAAGTGCGGTGCGATGCGCTCTTTCCCGACGCCGATGTCCTGGTGTTCGGCCACAGCCACATCCCGTGGGACACGGTGTCGCCGAACGGCCTGCGGCTGCTGAACCCCGGGTCGCCTACGGACCGCCGCCGCCAGCCGGCGTGCACGTTCATGGAGGCCACGGTCGACGGCGGTCAGTTGGCCGAGGTCCGGCTGGTCACGGTCCAGCGCGACTGACCCGCCATGCCGCTTGGCATGAGGCCGCCTCTCTGCCTAGGCTAGGAACCGTAAGCATGCTTAGCTTTTTGCTTTCCTGTAACGGCGCAAATCGCGGGCTGCTTCAGTACCCGGGGCGACGAACCAGCCCGTGTCCGCACGACCAGGAGGACCACCATGACTGACCAGTACACCTTCCGCAATCCCGTGACGGCCTACGAAAAAATCTCCCCGCCCAGGCAGCACCAGCCCGAGCCGGGGCTGGATGCAGAACTCGAACCCAAGGCCGACCTGGGCGAGGAGACCTACCGCGGCACCGGCCGGCTGGAAGGCCGCCGGGCCATCGTCACCGGCGCGGACTCCGGCATCGGGGCCGCGACGGCGATCGCCTTTGCAAGGGAAGGCGCCGACGTCGTGCTGTCCTACCTGCCGCAGGAAGAAGCGGACGCCTCGCGCATCGCCGGGATCATTGAAGCGGCCGGCCGCAAGGCCGTCAAGGTGCCCGCTGACCTCAAGGATTCGGCGGCATGCCGCGACCTGGTGGAAACGGCGGTGGCGGTCCTGGGCGGGGTGGATATCCTGGTCAACAATGCCGGGAAACAGGTGGCCCAAGAGGACCTGCAGGACATTTCCGACGAGCAGTTCGACTACACCCTGAAGACCAATGTCTATGCGATGTTCTGGGTGACCAAGGCCGCCGTGCCGCATATGCCTGCGGGTTCGACCATCATCAACACCACGTCCATCCAGGCCTACAACCCGTCCCCCACCCTGGTGGACTATGCCACCACCAAGGCGGGCATCAACAACTTCACCAAGGGCCTGGCCCAGCAGCTCGCGCCCAAGGGCATCCGGGTGAACGCTGTGGCCCCCGGCCCCATCTGGACGCCCCTGCAGGTCAGCAGCGGCCAGCCCAAGGAGCAGCTGCCGGAGTTCGGCCAGTCCACGCCCCTGGGCCGCGCCGGCCAGCCCGCCGAACTGGCCCCCGCCTACGTCTTCCTGGCGTCGCCGGAGTCCAGCTACGTCGTGGGCGAAACGCTGAACGTCAACGGCGGCAGCCCCACGCCCTAGCAGCCAGCCGCGCTCCGGCTGCCCCGGTCCGTGTGGTCAGCCGGCTGCGTCCTGCGCCGCCAGGAGCTCGTCGGTGGCAGGGTCCGGCTCGCCGTTGAAGAACTGGGCCAGGACAGTCTTGAACACTGTTTCTCCGGGTGCTGCCCGGAGGAACAGTGTCATGGAGGATCGGAGTTTCCTGGCGTCGATGCCACCGAAGATGTCCTCGGCCGGCTGGTCGGCATGGTTGGCCAGGACCGTGGCACACTCGAGAAGCCGCGGGCCCAGGACTTCGTGGTCCAGGTAGGCCCGGGCTTCAGCCAGTGAAGAGATGGCGTATTTACGTGACATGGCGCTCTGCCCCAGCCCGGCAATTTGCGGGAAGATGAACCACATCCAGTGCCCGGACTTCCGGCCGACCTGCAGCTCCCCCAACGCCTGGTCATAGGTTCCGCCGGTGTTTTGGGCGGCAACAAATCGCCCAAGATCAAACGGCTCATTCATGTGGATCTCCTTCATTCGTCCGCTTTTAGAAAGTCAGTTCCTTCATGAGGGCAGCGGCCGCCGCCTGAAGATGGGCGTCCGGGTCCCCGCTCCACCGTTCCACCACACCGCGGGCCCGCTGCCGTTCACGCTCCCCCAGCCCTGCCAGCAGCGGCATCAGGACATCGGAGAGCAGGGGCGCGGTCAGATCCGCTGTGTGGGCGGAGCGGAGGAAGCCTTCCAGCCGGGTCAGGTCCGAATGCTGCAGGAGCCGCACCCGTGACTGCAGCAGCACCACGGCGGCAAGGCGGCGCTCGAAAACCGGGCGGGAGCCGGGCCCCGGCTGTCCCCAGAGGGCAGAGGCCAGCATCACGGTTGCGTCGTGGTCCAGGTCCTTGAATTTGCGCAGGGCGTCGCGCACGGTTCCACGGACGGCGCCCACGGAGGAACCATACGAGGCCAGCACACCGCCCAGGCGGTGCGCGACGTCGTCCGCGCGGTACCAGGCGCCCTCATTCTGGAGGGTACGGTCAACAAATTCCGCCGCAGCGGACACCACGTCCGCTGTGCCGGTCACCGCGCGCGCCCCGCGGAGGCGTGGTGGATGCAGAACGGGGTCCAGGGCCGGGCTTCCAGCCTGCCCTCGGCGATGGGTTCCCCGCACACCGCACAGATGCCATAGGTCCCCGCGGCCAGCCGGGCCAGGGCAGCTTCAATCTGGTCCAGCCCCGCCGAGCTTTGTTTCAGCAGCGCCGATGCCTGTGACAGCTCGAAGGCGATCGTGGCGCCCTCCGGATCGTGTTCGTCGTCGACGTTGGAGTCCTGGCGGGCCGAATTCGCAGCGTCGATGTCCGCCCGCAGCGCCGGCAGCAGCGCCATCCGCCGCGTCCGCTCCTCTTCGAGCAGTGCACGGAACCGTTCGAAATCTGGCATGGGGAAAGCCTAGCGCGTCAGTCAGTACCAGTTCAGGGATACGGAATGGTTCCATGCCCCGCAGGGCGACCCGTAGCGGTCACGGATGTAGCCCAGGCCCCATTCGATCTGCGTCCGGTAGCTGGTCAGCCAGTCGCTCCCGGCGCTGGCATACTTGCCGGGCGGCAGTGCCTGGGCAATTCCGTAGGCCCCGGACCACGCGTTGGTGGCGGTGGTCAGCCAGTTGGATTCCTTGGTCCACAACTGGGCCAGGCACAGGAACTGGTCCTGGCCCCAGCCGAAAGCGGCAAGGCGTCCGGACGCGTAGCTTTTCGCCCCTGCCGGATCGTTGACCGCTCCGCCGGGAATGGAAGGCACGACGACGGCGGGCGGGCTGGGCAGGGCCGGCTCGGCTGGCGGCGCCTCCGGAACGGAAGGGACAGGGTTGGCCGGCGGAGGGTTGGCCGGGACAGGAGTGGCAGGGGCTGGATTCACCGGGACAGGATTGCCGCCCACGGCGGCTGGGGCGGCTGGTGCGGGCGGCCCGGGCTGCTGGGCGGCCGCCGCGGCGGCCCTGGCGGCCGCTTCGGCCTGGCGGCGGGCCTGCTCCTCCGCTGCGGCGCGCTTGGCCGCCTGGGCCGCCTCGTAGGCAGCCAGCGCAGCCTGGCCTTGGCGGTACTCCCCTCAAGCGCCGCCGTCGTCCCTTTCAGGGCGGCAAGCTGGGCCGTTAGCTCGCCGCCGTGCCGCTGCTCCTCGGCCACCTGCCGTGCCAGTGCGTCCCTGGCGGAACTGGCTGCCCCGGCTTTTGCCTTTGCCTCCCCGGACAGGCGCTCCCGTTCGCTCCTGGCAACCTTTTCCTGTTCCACCAGGGCAGCGGATACCTTTCCGGCCGCCGCCGCCTTGACCACCAACGCGGCCGTCTTGTCCCCCACGAGCTTGACGAGGTTGAGGCCCTGGACGCTGTTGGTCCCCAGGGCGTCCAGCGCCACGAAGAACCCGGCGTTGGTCCCGCCTGTCTTGTACGACTGCACGGCCAGGGCCCCGAGGTCCTTCCGGTACCGGGCCACTTCGTCGTTTGCGCGGGCGGCCCGTGCGGACAGGGTTTCCAGGCGTGATGTGGCCGACTGGAGCTCTGCATCCGCGGCAGCGTATTCGGCGGCCGACCGTACGGCTGCGTCCCCGGCTGCCTCCGACTGCGCCTGCAGGCCGGTCAAGAGCGCGTCGATGGTGGCAATTTCTGCAGCTTTTGCCGCTTCGGACGACTGCGCCTGCTGCACATCCGACCAGGAGGGATATCCGCCGGGCGGCGGCTCCTCCGCTGCGGCCGGCAGCACGGTGGCGGCGGCCAGGGCGATGGCCAGCACGCCACCGAGGAGCGGGATCCCTCGGCTGGTCACGAACAGGGGCATAGTCCCGAAGCTTACCGTCCGGCGCGGCCCCCGAGGGCGCGTCCGTGGCCACATTGTTACCGTTTCCAGCGATAAAGACCCTGCCTGCATTGGTCGAGGTCACCGCCCGAAATGCGAAGTACATCAAGACGTTTGCGCAATTGAGAGGGGAGCCTCGTATGTTATCCAAATGTGACAATCGGGGGCAGCGCGGGTTATGGTCGTTTGGTGTCCCTCTCAGACGGGACATTCCCGTCAGCATGCCGAGCCCTGCCGCTGATCATGGGATTCAACCGCTTTCCGTTTGGCAGGGACGGGGGAACCAAGTTTCTACGGCCACATGTGGCCTTGGGGTTAAGTCGTTAGCGCCTCCGCCCGCGGAGCCAGCTACCGGCCGGGTATCTCCAGCCCGAACCCGACAGCTCACCCCGCAGGCATGGGAGAGGCGATCAACTGTGTCAAAAATTTCCACCACTGCCCGTCACCGCGCGACTCCGGCCCGCTCCATTGTGCTCGAGGGCCTCGCCGTAACCGCCAAGTCCCAGGCCCGTTCGCTGGGCCGTCCGGCGCTTGCCGTTGCTGCAGCGTCCGGTATTGCCTTTGGCGTCGGAGCCCCGGCCCATGCAGGTGTCACCGGCCCGGACACCACTGAGAACACCAGCGTCCAGGCATACTCCGCACCTGCCCCGGCAGCAGCACCCGCCGCAGCAGCAGGAACCGTCCACACGGTGGTGTCCGGCGACACCATCGGGGCCATCGCGGCCGCCCATGGCGTCAGCCTCAACGACGTCCTGGCCGCCAACGGACTGGGACTGTCCTCCATCATCTACCCCGGTGACCAGATCCAGATCCCCGGCGCTGGCCACACCGCAGCCCCGGCGCCGGCAGCAGCTCCCGTCCAGACGGCAGCCGCAACCGCACCGGCAAACACCGGCATGAACATGTCCTACGCCTCAGCCGCCCCGGCGGCGTCCACCGGCACCGGGACCGGCGCTGCCATCCTGGCATCCGCTTACAGCCAGGTCGGCGTGAACCAGGACTGCACCGCAATGGTTGAGAAGGCCCTGCGCTCCGTCGGCAAGTCCGTCGGCGACCTGGCCCCGACGCAGTTCTTCCAGTACGGAACCGTCGTCGGCGCTCCCGCCCCCGGCGACCTGATCATCACCTCCGGCCACGTGGGCGTGTACGCCGGCAACGGCCAGGTTGTGAGCGGCGGCGTCAACGGCTACAGCACCGAGGTCCACTCCATCAGCTGGCTCGGCGGCTACTCCGCAGTCCGCGTAGCCTAGCCTTCGCAACGCTTTGGCAGCAGCAGGCTGGTATTAAACAGAAAAGCTGTTCTTAGACAGGAGGGCGGCAGCCGGGTATTCCCGGCTGCCGCCCTCCTGTCATTTCCGCACCGTACCGCTGAGGCAGTCACGTCCCGCAGAAGGTCATGTAGGTGCCGAAATCCTCAGGGGCACCTTCGGCGTAGCGTTCCAGGCCCGGCCGCTCGGCGAAGGGGCTGCCGACGGCCTCGAGCAACTGCTGCAGGGGAGCCAGGTTTCCGTCAGTGGCGGCGGACAGCGCCTCTTCCACGAGGTGGTTCCGCGGAACATAGGCAGGGTTCACGCTGTCCATCAGTTCCGCGTCGGGCCCCAGGGCCTGCCACCGCTCCGCCCAGGCGTCGAACGCTGCAAGGTCCCGGACCATGCCGCGCACGGGACGGAGGTCCCCCCGCGCGGCCTTGCCCAGGTTCCGGAAGAACAAGGTGTAGTCCACTGGCCCGTCCTTCAGGATGGCAATGGCACCGTCCACCAGGGCGGAGGCGGCGTCGCTGTCGGCATCTCCCGACAGGCCCAGCTTGGCCTTCATGCCGCCGGACCACGCCTGGCTGTACTGTCCGCGGAATCCGCCAAGTACCTCCACCGCGGGGGCAACCGCCTTTTCCTGGTCCCCGTCGATCAGCGGCAGCATTGCCTCCGCCAGCCGTGCAAGGTTCCATTCGGCCAGCACCGGCTGGTTGGCGTAGGCGTAGCGTCCGCTGACGTCGATGGAACTGTAGACAGCGGCCGGATTGAACGCATCCATGAACGCGCACGGGCCGTAGTCGATGGTTTCCCCTGAGATGGTCATATTGTCCGTATTCATGACCCCGTGCACGAACCCCACCAGCATCCACCGGGCCACCAGGTCCGCCTGGGCGGAGACCACCGAGGCGAACAACTCCAGGTAGGGGTTTGGGGCGCCGGCAGCGTGCGGGTAATGCCTGCCGATGGCGAAATCCGCCAGCCGCTTCAGGAGCTCGAAGTTTTCCGTGGCCCGCGCGTACTGTAAGCTGCCGACGCGCAGGTGGCTGCCGGCAACGCGCGCCAGGACCGCACCCGGCAGCACGCCGTCACGCCTGACCTGCCGGCCAGTTGCCACGACCGCGAGCGAGCGGGTGGTGGGAATGTGCAGGGCGTGCATGGCTTCACTGACCACGTACTCACGGAGCATGGGCCCGACGACGGCACGTCCGTCCCCGGCGCGGGCAAACGGCGTGCGCCCCGAGCCTTTGAGATGGAGGTCCAGGAGGCGGCCGCCTTTGTCCGTGACCTCACCAAGCAGCAGGGCGCGTCCGTCGCCAAGCAGCGGAGAGTAGCCGCCGAACTGGTGGCCCGCGTAGGCCTGCGCCACCGGGGTGGCGCCCGCCGGAACGTGGTTGCCCACCAGGAGCCGCACCCCTTCGGGACTGCGAAGGTACCCTGGGTCCAGGCCCAGGTCGCGTGCGAGCCTGTCGTTCAGGACCAGGAGCTCGGGGCTGGGGGCTTCCTCGGCCTGCCAGGGAACGGCGAGTTCCGACAGTTCCCGGGCGAAACGGCCGTCAAAAGTGACCGTGGATTCAGCTGCTGCCGTCATGGCTTAACCCTATCGCCGTAGTTCCGCCCGCTGCTTCCCGTGCCGGTTGCCGGCGGCGGGGAACGGCAATGTGCTGCAGGTCCTCAGCGGCAATGACCGTGGTTCCCGGAGCCTGCGCCCGTGCCTGCTCCGCGAGGTGCGGGACGCCGTCGCCATAGCGTGCGGAGAAGTGGGTGAGCACCAGCATCCGGGACTTCCCGGACGCCGCAAGTTCCCCTGCCTGCCCGGCGGTCAGGTGCAGGTATTGCCGGGCCAGGCCGACGTCGTCGTCACTGAACGTGGACTCGGCCACCAGCAGGTCCGTGCCTGCTGCCAGTTCTTCGGCACCGTGGCACGGTGCGGTATCCATGATGAAAGCGAAGCGCTGGCCCGGCCTGGGAATACTGACCTCTTCCAGCCTGGCCGCTCCGAGGACCCCTTCGCGCTGCAGCAGGCCCACGTCGGGCCCTTCGATGCCCGCCGCCCGCAGCCTCTCCGGCAGGAACGTGCGGCCATCTGGCTCGGTGAGCAGGTAGCCGTATGTCTCGATGCGGTGATTGAGGGGCCGGACCTCAAGCCTGTCCGCCACGGCACCGGCGCCGCCATGTGGATGGAGCCTCACGTCAAGCCCGGGCGGGCTGAGACCCACCAGGGCCCTGACCACCTGGTCACCGGACGCCGGATAATGCAGGTGGACCGGGTGCGCCACGCCGTCCAAAACCATCCGGGAGAGCACCCCGGGAAGGCCGAAGCAATGGTCCCCGTGCACGTGCGTAAGGCAGATCCTGGTGATGGCGCCCGCCGCCACTCCCGCATGGATCATCTGGCGCTGGGTACCCTCGCCGGGATCGAAAAGCAGCCCTTCGCCGTCCCAGCGCAGGAAGTAGCCGTTGTGGTTGCGGGTCCGCGTGGGAACCTGGGACGCAGTGCCCAGCACTACGAGTTCACGCACCGTTGGAATCTGACGCTGCAAGCAACCCTTTGGCGTAGGCGGCCTGGCCGCCGTGCTGAAGGCAGTCCCCCAGGATGCTGACCAGCCGCACGCCCAGGGTGACGGGCGGATCCCAGCGCCTGTCGACCACACGGTCCAGGTCGGAATCCCCGATACCTTCCAGGACCCTGGCAGTCTGCCGGTGAACGGCCAGGTAATACTCCCGCAGGAGTTCCCGGGGCGCGCGGACTGCGTCCACCTGCTGGCTTGAGTGGCCGTAGCCCGTATCACTGTCCGCCAGCGGGAGCCCGAAGCGGGTTACGAATCCTTCGGCCTTCCAGACCTGCTCCAATCCCGAGGCGGACGCAACCTGCGCATCTTCCACCCGTCCCATGTGCCAGACCAGCCAGGCGATGGAATTGCCTTGGCCTGCAGGACGCAGCTGCAGCTGCTCCTCATCCAGCCCGTCCAGTACCTGCCCCACCAGGCCGGGGAGGCGGTCAAACGCCTCGAGCAACAACTCCTTGGAGTGCATGGGTCTCCTTCCCTGCGGACCGGGCCCGGGCGCACCCGGCCCCGGGATTGCTAGCGTTCCAGGTCGTCCGGCTCAAACTCACTAAGGGGCGAGCCGCCAAAGTTTTCCTCGTCGTCGCTTGCGTCTGCTTCCAGGCCGGTGGGATTCCCGCCGAAATCGACGTCGGCTGCTGCTTCACCCAGCGTGGGTGTGTCCGGCGGAACCTGCTCATCGCCGGAGCGGTACCGGGCCTCCGCGCTTTCGTCCCGCAGCGTCTGGTCACTCAGGAAGTCCTGCTCCTCCCCCGAGACTGCTTCGTCCTGCAGCAGCGGGTCCTCTTGCCAGCGGTCCGGATTGTTCTCTGCAGCCCCGGGGTAGCTGTCAGGTTCCCCGTTGACGGGATCGAGCTCCAGTGACGATGCCGCGCCGGGAGTCTCGTCGAGAAGAACGTCGTCTTCCTGCACAACTTCCAACTCATCGTCGGGGACGTTCTGTTCAGTCATGATGATGCCTTTCTCATGGGCTCCGGGCGGATAATAGTAAGCATACTGAGGAACGGTATGCCTGTGAACAGCCACCGCATTTCCGTCCCAAGCGGACAAACGGCGGTTCCCGGCCGCGCGCCAAGGCCGCAGGGCGGCCTGAACAGCGCTTCCGTGACTTTTGGCCCTAGAGTGCCGGTGGCGGCGGGGCCAGTCTTGAAAGGCAGGAAGACCAGTTCAAGACGACCAGGAAGTGCGGCCATGACATCCCAGAAACCCATCGCTGTGGGCACCAACGACTCAGCGCAAAGCCAGGCCGCGGTCCTGTGGGCGGCCCGCCGCGCCCACCGGACGCACCTGCCGCTGGTGATCCTCCACGTCGTCGACGACCGGTGGGTAGCTGAACCCTACCCCTGGTTTGGAACCCTCCAGCAGGCCGGCGAGGAACTGCTCAAGACCGCCGCCGGCAGGCTCGAAGGAACCGTGACGGTCACGCCGACTACGGAACTGCTCACCGGAAGCGTGGGCGGCCAGCTGGCCAAGTATTCGAAGAAGACCTCGATGATGGTCATCGGCTCCGGCAGCGGGCACCTTGGCGGGGCCCTCGCCGACCGCGCACTCCAGGTGGCGACCGCCGCCAAAGTCCCTGTCGCCGTCGTCGGGACCCAGGACCTCGAAGGCAGGTCCGGTGTGGTGGTCGGCGTTGACGGGTCTGCCGAGGCAACGCGGGCCGTCGCCTTCGCCGCGGCCGAGGCCGACCGCGAGGAGACGAACTCACCGTCGTTTATGCCGTCAATGCGCCCGACCCCATCATCGACGCCGGCCTGACGCCGGGGGCGCTCGCGGACCTCATCGTGGACGAAGAACGCGTCGTGCTCTCCGAAACCGTGGCCGGGCTCAAGGAAGACTACCCGGACCTGACCGTGCACCAGCGGCTCGACAGGGAAAAACGCGGTGGACGCCCTTGTCGAGGCCGCCGCCGGGGCACGGCTGCTTGTGGTGGGCAGCCGCGGCCGGGGCGCCTTCAAGCGCCTTTTGCTCGGTTCGACCGCACACGGCGTGCTCAGGCACCTCCCGTGCCCCACGATCATTACCCGTACTGACACCGTTCACAGCCCCCTTTAGGCCGCAGCGCCTGCTGGTCCTTCTTCCCGCTCCACATCCTCCCCTACAGCGGAAGGTTCCACGCCATGAAAAAACCCGCCGCCATCATCATGCTGGTCCTCGGCATCCTGATCTCTCTTCCGGGACTGGCCGCGCTGGCGGGAGGAGCCGTGGCATCGGCGGTGGGATCGATCCAGGGGGACGGATACCTGACCTCCGGCACATCCCGTTTTTCCGTCAGTTCCTTTGCCCTCACCTCTCCGCGGGCCGAGGCCATCGGCGAGGATGTGCCGGGCAGGCTTCCTTTCGACATCGGTACCCTGCGGCTGCGGATTGCATCAATGATCCCCGACAAAGCGGTGTTCATTGGCATCGGCCCGCAGGCCGACGTCGAACAGTACCTGTCAGGTGTGCACCACTCGGAGCTGCTGAACATCCGGCAGCGGCCTTTCCGCGCCGAATACCGTGACGTTCCGGGCGGCAACCCCGCATCGCCGCCGGCCGGCCAGCGCTTTTGGACGGCCTCCGTTTCAGGCTCCGGCGAGCAGGAGCTGACGTGGAACATCACCCCGGGCACCTGGGAAGTGGTGGTGATGAATGCCGATGCCTCCTCCGGTGTTGATGTCCAGGCACAGGCCGGCTTCCGCTCAGACCTCATCAGGCCGGCAGCCACAGGCCTGCTGGTGGGCGGCCTCATCGCCCTCGTGATCGGTATTCCCCTCATCGTCTTCGGCGCCATGGGACTGGGCCGGCATGCCGGGCGGTCACCTGTTGGACCATCACCGGGCGGCCCGGCGGTGGCAGGACCGGGGATGGCGGGACCGGGGATGGCGGAACCGGGGATGCAGGCGCCTGGGATGGCCGGACCGGGGATGCAGGCAGTGCCGGCCGCACCCGGAGTGGCACCCCCGCCGCAGCCGTTCACCGTGGCAGCCGAAGACCGCCGCGCCTACCCCGCAAGGCTTTTCGGTGACATCGATCCGGGACTGTCACGATGGATGTGGCTGGTCAAGTGGTTCCTGGCCATACCGCATTTCATCCTTCTCTTCTTCCTCTGGTTTGCGTTCGTCATCACCACCATCGTGGCGGGCTTCGCCATCCTGTTCACCGGCCGGTACCCCAGGGCACTGTTCGACTTCAATGTGGGTGTCATGCGCTGGAACTGGCGGGTGGCCTTCTACGCCTACGCCGCCGTAGGCACCGACCTCTACCCGCCGTTTACGCTCAAGCGCACCAATTATCCTGCGGACTTTGACGTTGACTACCCGGAACGGCTGTCCCGCGGGCTGGTGCTGGTGAAATGGTGGCTCCTCTCGATCCCGCACCTGCTCCTGGTGGCCGCGTTTACCAATACAACGTGGCGGTGGCGGGCGGACAACACCTTCGTTGGCGCCACCTATGAGCAAAGTGCGGGACCGTCCCTGCTGGGACTGCTGGTTCTGGTCGCGGCAGTGATCCTGCTGTTCACCGGCCGCTACCAGCGCCCGCTGTTTGACTTCATCCTCGGCATCGACCGCTGGATCTACCGGGTCCTTGCCTACACAGCGCTGATGCGGGACGAATATCCACCATTCCGGCTGGACCAGGGAGCCACCGAACCTGAATGGCCCGGACCGGTGATTCCGCCGGCCGGGGCACCACCGGCGGGAGCCCCCGCGGCGCCGTGACCTTCGGCCCTAGCCCCGCAGCAGGCATCCGGGCATGATGGGCCTGACAGCGAGGGTCCGACGAGGGAGCAGACATGAGCATAGCCGGGGCACCAATTGCCAGGATCGTGGTGGGCGTCGACGGATCGGAACCGTCCCTGGAGGCACTTCGCCAGGCCCAACGGCTCGCCACTCCCCTCGGCGCCAAGGTCCAGGCGATCGCCTGCTGGGAGTACCCGCAGGTGTACTCGGGCTACGTCATGATGGGCATTGAGGGCTTCGAGGAAGGCGCCAAGAAGGTCCTGGACGACGCGATGGTGCAGGCTTTCGGCGCCGAGATGCCGGCCAACGTCACCTCGACCCTTGTCCGCGGCCATCCGCGTGAGGCGCTGATCGACGCCAGCCGGGACGCCGACATGATCGTGGTGGGGCGCCGCGGGCACGGCGGGTTCGGCGGCCTGCTCCTGGGCTCCGTCAGCTCCGCCATCGTGGCCCATGCCCACTGCCCGGTACTGGTGGTCCACACGCCCGAGAGCGGAGCCCACAGCTCCAAGGAGTCCTGAACGGTACGTCCGGGCGGGAAAGGTACTGACCTCCGGGACGGGTGATGGCATTGCCGCTCAGTGAGGCACGACGGCGGACACCCGCCATAGCGCTCGCCGCCGCCCTGGTGGTCCTCGCCATTTCACTGGCCCTGTTGCTCCCGGTGCCCTCGGCCGGTCCGCCGTCGGCATCACCGACGGCTCCCTCCCCGCTGCCCAGCGGCTCCAGCCAGCCCGGCACAGCCAGCCCAACCGTCTCCACCCCCGCGCCGGGGCCGCAGGAGACGGAGACACCCGAAGCGGGCCAGGCTCCCGTCGAGCCCCCGGTCGTCGTGCCGCCGGTTCCCGAACCGCAGCCCACGGAGCCACCGGCCGGCCCGACGCCACCCCGGGAGCCGGGTACTCCCCCGCAACCGGCGCCGTTCCCGGAATCCCTCCGCGGCCAGGACCTGACCGTCATCCCGGGGGCAGGCCGGGTGGTTGCCCTCACCTTCGATGCCGGAGCCAACGCGGCAGGACTGCCCAAAATCCTGCCCACCCTCGCCGCCAAGGGGGTCGCCGGGACGTTTTTCCTGACCGGCAACTGGGCGGCGAACAACCCGCAGGCCGTAGCGCAGATCGTGGCCGCCGGGCACCGGGTGGCCAACCACTCCATGACCCACCCGGGCTTCACCGGACTGGGCAACGACCAGATCTTCCAACAGGTGCGTGGTGCCGAGCAGGCCATCCTGGCAGCCGGCGCCGATCCAAGGCCGCTGTTCCGCTTCCCCTACGGCGAGCGGGACGCACGCACCATCGCTGCAGTCAACTCCCTGGGCTACGTGGCCGTCAGGTGGACCGTGGACACCCTGGGCTGGAAAGGCGCCAGTGGAGGTTCCAGCGTGCAGTCGGTGGCCGACCGCGTCCAGGCCGGCCTGCAGCCCGGTGAAATCGTCCTCATGCACATCGGGTCCAATCCCGACGACGGCACCACCCTCGACGCCGACGCCCTCCCCGGATCATTGACCGCACCGCTGCCGCAGGATACGGCTTCACCACGCTCGATGCCCTGCCGGGGCAGTGAGGCCGCGGCACCATGGCGAAGACCCGGCCCTCCCGACGCGGGCACGTGCAGCCCCGCGGCCGGAACCATCCTCCACCGGCCGCCAACCGGACGCTGTCCCTGATCCGGCACACCACGGGCTGCCGGTCCACGAGGTCGTCCTGCTGCTGGAAACGGATGCGGCCAGGGGCCTTGGCCAGGCGGAGGTAGCGCGCCGGCGCGCCCAGTTTGGCGCGAACGAGCTTCCCCGGTCCAGGGGCGGGGGAATCGCCCGCAAGCTGGGGCGCCAGTTCAACAACCCGCTGGTCTACGTCCTGTTGGCCGCCGCCGCCGTCACCGTGGTCCTTGGCGCGTTCCTGGACGCCGGCGTCATCCTCGCCGTAGTGCTGGTCAACACGCTGATCGGATTCGTCCAGGAAGTCCGGGCAGAAGCGGCCCTGGACGCCCTTCACTCGCTTGTCCGCACCCACGCCACCGTCATGCGCGGCGGCGAACGGAGGCAGGTTCCATCCGAGGACCTGGTCCCCGGCGACCTTGTGCTGCTGGAGGCCGGCGACAAGGTACCGGCTGACCTCCGCCTGGTGCGCCTGTCCGCCTTACGAGCGGACGAATCCGCGCTGACGGGAGAATCCGACCCCGTGCCCAAGGACGAGGTGGTCCTGCCCCCGGTCACGCCGGTGGCAGACCGGAGGAACATGCTGTACAGCGGCACCCTGGTGACCGCCGGCACGGGTGCGGGGGTCGTCGTCGCCATCGGCGGCGAAACCGAACTTGGCGAGATCCACCGCCTCATGGGGACGGTCCGGCCGGTGGCCACGCCGTTGACGGTCAAACTGGCACGCTTCAGCTCGACGCTCACCATAGCCATCCTGGCCCTCGCCGCCGTGGCCTTCCTTGCCGGGCTGGCACATGGCGAGCAGCCGGGGCAAATGTTTACTGCCGCCGTCGCCCTGGCCGTGGGAGCCATCCCCGAAGGCCTTCCTGCCGCCGTCACCGTGACGCTTGCCATTGGCGTCCGCCGCATGGCGCGCCGCCGGGCCGTGGTCCGCCGGCTGCCGGTGGTGGAAACGCTGGGCAGCACCACGGTGATCTGCTCGGACAAGACGGGCACCTTCACCGAGAACCAGATGACAGTCCGGGCACTCTGGACCCCTTCCGGGACGTATGACGTTACGGGTTCCGGCTACGGACCGGAGGGACGCATCGCCCCGTCGGCAGCACAGCACACCGGCGGCCGGCAGCACGTGGCGGATTCAGCGGAGCACCCGGCGGACGGGGACGCTGCGCTGCAGTGGTCCCTCCTGGGCGGTGCAGCCTGTAACGACGCCACCGTCCGCAGGGAGGGGCAGGGGTGGCACGTACGGGGGGACCCAACGGAGGCCGCAATGCTGGTGGCAGCAGGGAAGGGCGGGATGGACGTATCCGGCTTCCTGGCGGCCAACCCGCGGAAGCAGGAACTGCCGTTCACGTCGGAGCGGCAGTTCATGGCCACCCTGCACCTTTCCACGCTTCCGCACGGAGCCGGCGTGGTGTTCGTCAAAGGGGCCGCCGAACGGGTCCTTGACCTCTGCGGCACGGAAATGGACAGGTACGGTGCCAACAGGCCCCTCCACAGGCAGGCCGCGCTCAATGCCGCACATGCGCTCGCGGACAGCGGGCTCCGCGTGCTGGCCACGGCCATGATGCGCCTTCCCCGGACAGCCGGCCTCTCTCCGCCATCCAATTGCGGGGCCGGATGACCCTGACCGGGCTCCAGGCCATGCACGACCCTCCCCGGGAAGCGGCCGCGGCGGCAGTGGCGGCCTGCCGGCGTGCCGGCGTGGCGGTCAAGATGATCACCGGAGACCACGTGCGGACTGCCGTGACCGTTGCCGCTGCGGTGGGCCTGGCCGCCGACCATGACAGCGGAACAGCCCTGACAGGCGCGGAGCTGGACGTCATTGCACCTGACCAGTTCGCCGATGCCGTGGAACGGGCCACGGTTTTCGCCCGGGTCTCGCCGGAACAGAAGCTCCGCCTGATCGGGGCCCTGCAGTCCCGCGGACACGTGGCCGCCATGACCGGGGATGGCGTCAACGACGCGCCGGCCCTCCGGCAGGCGAATGTCGGCATTTCGATGGGACGCACCGGAACGGAGGTGGCCAAGGAGGCATCGGACATCGTCCTCACCGATGACGACTTTGCCACCATTGAGGCCGCCGTTGAAGAAGGCCGGAATGTCTTCGACAACCTGACCAAATTCATCGTCTGGACCCTGCCCACCAACATGGCCGAGGGGCTGGTGATCCTCGTGGCCATCCTGCTGGGCGCAACGCTGCCCATCCTGCCCACCCAGATCCTCTGGATCAATATGACCACCGCTGTTGCCCTTGGACTCATGCTTGCCTTTGAGCCAAAGGAACCAGGACTGATGTCCCGGCCGCCACGGCCGCCGGACCGCCCCCTCCTGACGTGGGCACTCACCGTGCGGATCCTGCTCGTTTCGGCCCTCCTCGTCGCCGGGGCATGGTGGCTCTTCGAACATGAATTGGCCGTCGGTGCCTCTGTTGCACAGGCCCGGACGTCCGCCGTGAACCTCTTCGTGGCCGTGGAGGTGTCCTACCTCTTCAGCTGCCGGTCGCTGACCCGGCCGGCGTGGCGGATAAGGCCGTTCAGCAACCGCTGGCTCCTGGTCGGCGTCGCGGTGCAGGCGGCCGGCCAACTGGCACTCACGTATGCGCCGCTGATGAACGGGCTCTTCCACACCGCCCCCATCAGCGGCGAAGCGTGGCTGCGGATCCTTGGCCTGGCCCTGCTCGCATCCGTGGCAGTCGCCGTGGACAAGCGTTTGCGGCGCCGCGGCTTCTAGTGCGCATACCCCGCGGCTGCAGCATCCGGCATAAGGCGCAGCAACACCAGGCCTGTGACCACGGCCATCACTGCCGCCATGAGGACCGCCGCCCCCACGCCAATCACCGCGATCAGCCAGGCAGGCTGGTCCGGCTGCCACAAAGGCGGGGCAACCAGCATGAACGCTGCAAGACCCGCCGCCCAGGCCGCGGCGTTGCCGGCGATCCACGGCCACGCCCGCCGGACATGGTGCCGCAGCTCAAACCACTGGGCAGTGCCAATGGATCCGAGCAGCAGGATTGCCGCCGCGCCACCCGCAGTCAGCCGGAGCGGAAGCGGCCAGTCCTGCCATTCCCCGAAGGTGGACGGCAGCATGCCCACGGACCAGGCGAATGCCGCGGCCACCGCGGTCAGCAGGACCCAGCGGGCCGCGGAGATCCCCGGCAACCGGTTCCGCAGGACGCGGACCTGGAACCATCCCAGGACAGCTCCTTCGGCGAGGCCGGCCAGTACCAGGAGTGCAAATTCCGCGCGCGGCCAGGCAGTGGCCGCAAGAAACCACGCAAGGACCGGGGCGAGGAAGCCCAAGCTCTCGCCCAGGGTCGCCCAGCCCACCCAACGGGTGAGGAACGCACGGCGGGCTGTCCCGCCGTCGTACGTGCTGTCCGCAACGGCCACGGTGCCATCCTCCCTTTCCGCTTTACTCTCCTGCAACGGAACCGGATGCTCATCCAGATTCACCGTGCCCGCGCCGCCACCGCCAGTGCCATAAGCCCCCGGTGCGGAAGTTCCGCACATTCCGGCAGCCGAGGACCGGAGCCTGGTACCCGGCCCCGGAACAGGACTAATGGCTCTGCCCTGGACACCGGCAGAAACCAATACTGGAAGGGAAGGCGGACGGCTGGCGTCCGCCTCCACTTCAGCGGAGGTCGTGACGTGTACGGCTGGAACGACGGCATGGGCCTGTGGGGCTATGTCCTGATGAGCATCAGCATGGTGGTGGTCTGGGGAGCAATCATCACCGGCATTGTCCTGCTGGCCCGTTCCCTGCGGGCTCCCTCCCCGGGTGCACCCCGGCCCCCGTCGCCACTAACGGCAGAAGACGTACTGGCCGAGCGTTTCGCGCGCGGCGAGATCGACGTCGCGGAATACCGGAACAGGCTGGCTGTCCTGCGCGGCCAGCCGGGTACCTGAGTTCCGGTTCCCGCAGGCAATGGATAGTGGGTGCAGCTGTGCCGCTCTCTGAATTTGAAAAACGCGAACTCGAACTGATCGGCCATGGCCTGGAGGAGGAAGACCCCGGATTCGCGGCCCTGCTCGGAAGGGATGCCTTCGTACTGTCGCTTCGCACCCGCGTCAGGCGCGGACTCCTGCTTTTCGCGGCGGGCGTGGGCGTCCTGCTCCTTGGCCTGGTGGTCCGGGCGCCCTACCTGGGCATCGCAGGCTTCGCCGTCATGAACGGCGGAGCGTACTGGGCCATCAAAGACCTCCGCTGGTCCTTGCGGGCCAACCACCGGCACGTCGCCCAACTGGAAGGCAACAACGAATGAACACCAACAGCGGTAACGGCACGGAAGCCGGCTCCGAGGCGCGTGCGCTGCAGGCGGTGGAAGCCCACCATGCCGACATGCTGCGGCAACTGAACGCGCTGGTGGGACTGCTGACGGAGGCCGTGGAGGCACGGGACCCTGCCGCCGGACAGGAAACGCAGGCTGCGTTGCTGGACTGGTGCGACACGGTGCTGGTGCCGCACGCCCTGGCAGAAGAAGGGCCGCTGTACAGCGGGCCCCACGGCCTGCCGGAAGCGAAGCTGCTGGTGGACGGCATGCTGGCCGAGCATCAGGTCATCGTGGGCCTGGTTGATGAGCTCAGGACCGCCGAAGGCGTTGCTGCCGCCGTGGCCGCCGGGGCCATCCAACGGATTTTCGCCCTGCACCTGGACAAGGAGAACCGCCTCCTGATGCCCTTCATCATCCAATCCCCCGGCCTGTCACTCGCACAGGCAGTCGAAGGGCTTCACGAACTGGTGGGGGAAGGCGCGGCACACCATCATGGGGACGGCCAGCACAGCCACTAGGGCGGGATGACACGTACGACGGCGGGATGCCGGGTCGGTCAGTCAGGGCGCCTGCAATCAGGCCGCCGGGTCAGGGCTCCCCGTCAGGGCGCTTGCCTGGCCGGTGTCCCCCGCGCCGTCCGCCTCCGGGGCGTGCACCACCAGCACGGGACAGTGGGCATGGCTCACGCACGTCGAACTGACGGAGCCAAGGACAAAGCTCCCATGTCCCCGCCTGCCCACGATCAGCAAGGAGGCGTTGCGGCTCGCGTCGATGAGTACCGGCCCTGGCTTACCCCGTACCAGGCGGGCATGCACGAAGGCCGGCAGCTCCCCGAATGCTTCTTCCAGTGCCTGCTGGAGGACCTGGTGGGCCGCGTACTTGAACCCTTCGATCCCTACGGCGAGGTAAACCCCGTAGCCGGCCGGGACGTCCCAGCAGGCCCAGGCCTCAACCGTCGCTGACAGGGGCTCCGCCATGGCCCGGGCCACCCGGAGCGCGGCGATGGAGGCGTCTGATCCATCCACCCCAACGATGATCCTGGGGTGCGTTTCAGGGGCAGTCATGCCGGCTCCATTCACTGTTGTTGCCGCATTCCCTCCTGCGGGCATCCTGCAAGCGTCGTCCCCAGAATGGAACAAGTGCGCTTTCAGGGGTAGGGCCGAAGGTCATGACAGGAACAGGGCCCAGACTTCGGGTGCCGCCCTGCGGATCGCCGGCGGACTTAGGTCCCTTCCGGCAGGACGCCTCCTGGGGAACAATGGGCTCAGGCCCTCCCCGGGGGCCGCCCCCGCACGAATGCGGGATTTGGTCCTGGAGATTTGGGAGCGATCAGTGCAGATGCATGAAGCTGGGTCTGAGGCGGCAGGATCTCCCGGGCAGGTCCGGGTGTTCATCCTTGATGACCACGAACTTGTCCGGCAGGGGTTGAAGGACCTGTTGGAGGGCGAAGGGTTCCTTGTGGTGGGCGAAAGCGGCTCGGCTGCTGAGGCCACGCGCCGCATACCCGCACTGCACCCCGACATCGCCATCCTCGACGGAAGGCTTCCCGACGGCACGGGAATCGAGGTGTGCCGGGACGTGCGTTCCCTGGACCCCCGCCTGCGCTGCCTGATACTCACCAGCTACGACGACGAGCAGGCCCTTCGAGGCGCTGTCCTGGCCGGTGCCTCCGGATACATCCTGAAACAGATCAGGAGCGATGACCTCCTGGCCGGAATCCGGAAAGCGGCTGCGGGCGAGTCCCTCTTCGATCCGGGAGTTGAGCAGCAGATCATTACCGGACTGTCCACGGCACACACCGATCCCCGCCTTGAGGGCCTCAGCGCACAGGAGAAGAAGGTCCTGGCCCTGATCGGGCAGGGCCTGACCAACAGGCAAATCGGCGACGAACTGTTCCTGGCCGAGAAAACCGTCAAGAACTACGTTTCATCGATCCTGGCAAAACTGGGCTTCGAGCGCCGGACGCAGGCCGCTGTCTACGTCACCAAGAGCTCCACGGACACTGCCTGAGCCGGCAGATCAGGTGAGCCGGGCGGTCCATGTCACGGATGTGCCCTTGCCTGGCCCGCTCTCAATGATGCAACTGCCCTGCAACAACTCAGCCCGGTGGCGCATGTTCGCCAGGCCGCTCACCCGGGCAGGGTCGGCGAAGCCCCGGCCATTGTCGCGGATGAGAAGCTGGACCTGGTCCTTGCCCACCGCAACCGTGACCTCCACGTCGTCCGCGCCGGAATGCCGCAGCGCGTTACTGAGTCCTTCCGACAGCACGGACAGCAGATGGACGGCCACATCCTCCCGGATCGAGTCCACGGGGCCGTCCAGGGCCACCTTGGGGGTCAGGGCGTAGCTGCGCGAGTTTTCCCGGACCACCCGCAGGATCCGGCCCGTCAGCGGTTCGCGTTCCTCATCCGCCGTCCGGAGCGAGTAGATGGTGTCCCGCAGCTTGCGGATTGTTTCATCGAGTTCCGTGGTGACGGCGGCGATGCGCTCGTGCGCCACCGGGTCCACGGTGTAGCGGCGCAGGCTTTGGATGCTCAGGCCTGCGGCAAACAGGCGCTGGATGACGAGGTCGTGCAGGTCCCGCGCGATCCGTTCCCGGTCAGTGAACAGCAGGTTTTGTTCGCGCAGTGCGTTCACGCGCGCCAGGTCGAGCGCCAGCCCGATCCGGCTCCCGAAAATGGCACCCGACTCTGCGTCCGCCTGGTTGAAGGCGGCAGTTGCGTGTGCGCGGGCCAGCAGGAGAACGCCGTTGTCGCTGCTGCCATGCCCCAGGGAACACACGAGTACGGATCCGAGTTTCCCGGCCATTCCGGCCTCAAAGACCTGCCGCGGGTCCTTGGCCACAAAGGAGCCGCCGCCCTCGATCACGTCCCACACGGAGTGGGAGACCCTCCATTCCTGGCCTGCCTGGAGACCCTGCACACCAAGGCAGGACCGGCATCGAAGCACGCCTCCACCCGCCGGCACGGCCACCACTGCAAGTGCCGCATCCGATACCTTTAAAGCGGCGTCGGCAACGACGTCCAGGTTATCCGCGTCCCCGGGGCTGGACGCCATGATCAATCTGCTGCTGAGCTCCATGCCTGCTTCCAGCCACTTCTGCCGGCGCCCGCTGTCTTCAAAGAGGCGCGCGTTCTGGATCGCGACGCCGGCCGCCGCCGCCAGGGCAACGGCAAGGTCCTCATCGTCGGAGGTGAAATCCTCGCCACCTTGCTTTTCCGTCAGGTAGAGGTTGCCGAACACCTCGTCACGGACGCGGACGGGCACGCCAAGGAATGTCTTCATGGGCGGGTGGTTCGGCGGGAAGCCGGACGCAATGGGATGCCGGCCAAGGTCATGGAGCCGCAAGGGCTTTGGTTCGCGGATGAGCAGGCCAAGTACGCCGTGCCCCGTCGGCAGGTCGCCAATGGAGCGGATTCCGTCTTCATCAATACCCACCGTGATGAAGTGGCTCAGGGTGCGGTCTTCGCCAATGACGCCCATAGCGCCGTACCGTGCGCCGACCAGGGCGCAGGCCGAACGGACCAGGCGGTCAAGCACGGCCTCAAGGCTCAGATCCTCGGCGAGGGCCACCACCGCCGCCAGCAGGGCGTTGATGCGTTCCTGGGTATCCAGCTTTTCGTCGCCCCGGGCGGAAAAGTCCCGCAGCAGGTCTTCAACGGTGTCCCTAGTCGGCGGACGCCAGGGCTTCTCAGTGCTCACGTTCCACCTCCTGCGGCAAGAACCTGCCACGCTGCGGGTCCTTGGCGCGGTCCGGGGTCCGGAACGGAAATGCCTGCCCCGGGCCGCAAGTCCGCCTTCACTTGGGCATGAAGACGCTACCGGCACAATTCTAGGAGGCCCAGGCGAAAATTACCTCCGACCGTCCCGGATGGGTGCCTTTGCTGGCGCGGGACCTTCTTCCCTATCCCCGGGAGGTTTGCCGGTCCTAGGCTACGGCCATGAATACCGCAGCCACAGAACCTGACATCAAGGAACTCGGCGTCCACGATTGCTGGCGATACCTTCGTTCAACTTCCCTCTGCAGGATCGCCTTCTCCGAGGGGGACGCAGTGGAAAACTATCCGGTGAATTTTGTCCCCACCAACGGCACACTGCTCATTCGTACCGGCCAGGGAACAAAGCTCGCCTCCCTTGCCGACCGGAAAGTGGTAGCCGTCGAGGCGGACGGAATGAACCAGTACGGCACCATCGCCTGGAGCGTCATCATCAAGGGGCACGCCAAGGTTGTAACCGATGCGGAGGAAGTCCAGGACGCCATGGAGGCGGGCTTGTCCCCCTGGCAACCCGGCCAAAAAAATGTCCTGATCCGGATCACGCCGCAGGATATCAGCGGCCGGAGGTTCGTCATCGCGGCGCCGACCCATTGGTGGCCGGCCCGGGAGCCCAGCGCCGACTGACCCAGCGCCCACTAGCCCAGCGCCGACTGGCCAACGCTGATCAGGCCAACGCGGACCAGGCGGGCCGGTCAGGGCAACGTCATCCGGCTCCGCTCCACGTCCGTACCACACCCCTTCTCCAGCACCCCCTAAGGATGGTCCCCATGGCAACTGCCAAGCCAATCGCCGTCGGCATCACCAATACTTCGGCGTCCAACGCCGCCCTGTTGTGGGCAGCTGCCCGGGCCAACAGGCTCAAGTGCCCCCTCGCCGTCGTAAATGTGGTGGACGACCGCTGGATGGCCGCCGAAGTGCTCCCCTACCTTGAAGTCCTGCGTGAATCGGGGCTGGCGCTGTTGAAGGAGGCCGGTGAAAAAGCCACCGCAGCCGAACCCGGACTGCAGGTAACCCTCCAACTGCTCGAAGGAGGCATCGGGGCAGCCCTGGGCGACTATTCCAGGAATGCCTCCATGCTTGTCCTGGGCACCAGCGGCCACACGCGCGGCGCCCTGACGGACCGGGCCCTCCAGGCCGCCGCCACCGCGGAGTGCCCGGTGGCCGTCATCGGCGACGCCCAGGAGGCAGGCCGCGGCATCGTGGCGGGCGTGGATGGCTCGCGTGAAGCAACACAGGCAGTGGCTTTTGCGGCCGCGGAGGCTGACGCACTGGGCGAGGAGCTGACCGTCCTATATGCCTTCACCGGCCCCAACCGCTGGATTGCGGCAGGGCTGCCGCAGAGCAGTTTCGCCACCCACGTCGTCGAGGAGGAACAAATCGTGCTCGCCGAAACTGAGGCGGGCCTCCGGCAGGACTACCCGGACCTTGTGGTCAACACCAGGATGGAGACCGTTCTTGAGCCGGCGGACGCCCTGATCCGTGCTGCATCCGGCGCCCGGCTGCTGGTCCTGGGCAGCCGCGGAAAGGGTGGTTTCGAAAGGTTCGTCCTGGGATCCACGGCACACGCAGTGCTGTCGCAGCCGCCGTGCCCCACCGTGATCACCCGGGTGCACAAGCAGCAGCACGCCGACTGACCGGGTCAGCTGCCTGGCCACACCATGACAATTGCCGGGGACAACGGGAGACCGGTCCCGGGACTGGACGTGAGCCATCCCCGGGACGGACTCTCCACCGCAGAAGTGCGGGAGCGCACTGCCGCCGGCCGTGTCAACAGCGTGCCAACGGCAACCAGCAGGACCGCCTGGGAGATTGTCCAGGCGAACGTGTTCACCCTGTTCAACGGCGTGGTGGGAGGCTGCTTCATCCTGCTGCTGGTCCTTGGCCAGTGGCGTGATGCGCTGTTCGGCTTGTCCGCCATCAGCAATTCGCTGATCGGGATCATCCAGGAGTACCGGGCAAAGCGTTCCCTTGACCAGCTTGCCATTCTGCAGGCCGCCCGGAACACGGTGGTCAGGAACGGGGCCAGGGAAGTCGTCTCCTCGGACGAACTGGTCCCTGATGACCTGGTGGTGCTCAACGCCGGGGACCAGGTAACGGCAGACCTGGAGCTTCTTGGCGGGGCACCGCTTGAGGTGGACGAATCCCTGCTGACGGGCGAGTCGGAACCCGTTCCCAAAGCCGGCGGTGCCGTGCTGCTGTCCGGCTCGCTGATCCTCGCCGGCAGCGGCCGGGCCAGAGTGCTCCGCGTGGGACCCGACACCTTCGCTTACCGGCTGGCAGCCGAGGCACGGCGGTTCTCCCTTGTCCGGTCAGAGATCCGCAGGGGCCTGGAGAAAGTCTTTACCGTCATCACCTGGCTGTTGCTGCCCACCGCACTGCTGCTCACGAATGCGCAAATGCAGGACCAGGGCGGATGGGCTGGAGCCATGGGATCGGGGCGGTGGATACCGGCCGTTGTAGGAGCTGTTGCCGGGATCATGGCCATGATCCCCTTGGGCCTGCTCCTGATGACAAGCGTGGCCTTTGCCGTGGGCGGCCTCCGGCTCGCCCGCCAGAAGGTCCTGGTCCAGGAACTCGCCGCCGTGGAGGTATTGGCACGGGTGGATGTCCTCTGCCTGGATAAAACCGGCACCCTGTCCTCCGGCTCCGTGGTGTTTGACGCCGTCCATGAGGCCGGAACGGTTCCTGCGTCCGGATGGCGGCCGGCGGTGGAATGGTTTGGTGCCAATGCTGAGGCCAGCAGCACCGCTGCAGCCATCGGCGCGGCCTTTCCCGTGCGGGTTCCGCTGCAGGAGCAGGATTCCGTCCCGTTCTCCTCCGCCCGGAAGTGGAGTTCGGTGACGTTCGCGCCTGGCTCCGCCGCGTCCGGGACGTGGATCCTGGGAGCGCCGGATACGGTCCTCGGGTCCGCTGACTCTGCTGATGCGCACGCCAGGGCGGCGGCCCTCGCTTCCACCGGCCTGCGGACCCTGGTGCTGGCGCACCTCCCGGCGCCGCTGCCGCCGGGCCCCGCAGAGGCAGGCCTGCCGTCCGGGCTGATGCCGGTCATGCTGCTGACCTTCCGGGAGAGCATCCGCCAAGACGCCGCCTCCACCCTCGACTACTTCCGCCGGCAGGGGGTGACCGTCAAGATCATTTCCGGTGACGATCCCCGGACCGTGGCAGCGCTTGCGCGCGGGGTGGGTTTTGGAACCGGGGTTGCCTATGACGCACGCGCGCTTCCCCGGGATCCGCTGCTGCTGGAGGAAACGGTGGAGTCGCAAAGCCTCTTTGGAAGTGTGACCCCATCCCAGAAACGGGACCTGATCCAGGCCCTGAAGCGGCGGGGGCACACGGTGGCAATGACCGGGGACGGGGTGAACGACGTCCTGGCACTTAAGGATGCGGATCTTGGGATCGCCATGGACTCGGCATCCCCCGCGACCAAGGCCGTGGCCCGCATGGTCCTCCTGGACGGGCGCTTTGAACGGCTGCCGGCGGTGGTGGACGAGGGGCGCCGGGCCATCAGCAACATTGAGCGCGTCTCCCTGGTCTTCCTGAGCAAGACTGTCTACGCCACGGTCATCTCCGTGGTGACCGGCGTCCTGTTGCTGGCCTTCCCGTTCCTGCCCCGGCAACTGTCCGCACTGGACGGACTGACCATCGGCCTGCCGGCGTTCTTCCTTGCCCTGCAGCCCGGCGGCCAGCGTTATGCCCCCGGGTTCCTGAGGCGTGCCCTGGCCTTCGCGGTCCCGGCAGGCATCTGCACGGCCCTGTGTGTCCTGGCGGTCAGCGCGTACGGGCAGTTGTGGGGCGGCCACAGCCTTGAGTCCGCCCAGTCCGCGGCAACGGTGACACTCGGCCTGGTGGCCGCGTGGATCCTGGTGATGGCATCACGCCCCCTCAACCGGATCAAGGTGTTGGTCCTTGCCGGGATGTACGCGGGGCTGGTCCTGTTGTTCAGCGTTCCCTTGACGCAGGACTTCTTCCGGGTTGAGTGGCCGCCCGCCGGACTGCTGGCCGTCTCGGTTGCAGTTGCCCTGGCAGGGTGCCTGGCCATCGAACTGGTTGGCCGCCTGACCCGCCGGCCACCGGCGGGTCACGGCCGAACGGGGCTGGGACCTTTGCCTCTGGAGCCGGATTCATCGAAAGGGGATGGTGGAAGTGCCGGGCAACGCGATGGTCCGGCTTCCACATGAGCAGGAGGCAAGAATGACTGACCTGATGAAATGGTTTGATAACCGCCGCTCCCCCATCGATGTCATCGAACGGCTTTTCGAGGGTGACCTGGGGTCCTCCGCCATCAGGGTCGAAGAGATGGTGGACGGCAACACGCTGGTGGTGCGGGCAGAGCTGCCCGGCATCGATCCGGAGAAGGACGTGGACGTGACGGTTACGGACGGTGTCCTGACCATCAAGGGAGAACGGCAGGAAAAGAAGGAACACAAGGAGAAGGACAGCTACCGGTCCGAGTTCCGCTACGGTTCCTTCGTCCGGCGGATCCCCCTCCCCACCGGGGTGAAACAAGACGACGTAACGGCTGCATACAAGGACGGGGTCCTTGAAGTGCGGGCTCCCATGCCGGAGCAGGTGCAGGCAACCGGGGCGTCCAAGATCCCCATTACCAGGGGCTGAGCAGAGTCACGGTACGACGACGGTGCCTGGCTTCCGGGGAGACTGTCCCCTGGGGTGCCAGGCACTTTCCTGTGGCCGCCAGGGCAGTACGCGGGGACACGCAGTATGCCTTGGGCAGCGGGTCAGACGGCTTGTTCGTTGGCAGCCCGCGCCTCTGCTGCCGCAATAACCGGAAGCGTCCGCACGTACGTGTCCGGGTTCAGGGACACCGAATCGATCCCCTGGCTGACCAGGAACTCCGCAAGGTCCGGATGGTTGCTGGGCCCTTGTCCACAGATGCCGATCTTGATGCCGGCGGCATGGGCCTTGCTGATCGCCTGGGCAATCATGGACATTACTGCCGGATCCCGCTCATCGAACAACCCGGCTAGTTCCTCCGAATCGCGGTCCACCCCCAGGACCAGCTGGGTGAGGTCGTTGGAACCGATGGAAAAACCGTCAAAACGCTTGGCGAATTCCTCTGCCAGGACCACGTTGGATGGGATCTCACACATCATGTAGAGCTGGAGCCCTTCGGCGCCGCGGACCAGCCCGTGCTCTTCCATGGCCTGGATGACCTGGTCCGCTTCCCGCACGGTGCGGCAGAAGGGGACCATGACAATCACGTTGCCGAACCCGGCCTGCTCCCGGACGCGTTTGAGGGCCTTGCACTCCAGCGCGAATCCTTCCCGGTAGGCGTTGCTGTAGTAGCGGGAGGCGCCGCGGAACCCCAGCATGGGGTTTTCCTCGGGACGTTCGAAAGCGCTGCCGCCGATCAGGTGGCTGTACTCGTTGCTCTTGAAGTCGCTCAACCGGACGATCACCGGTTTGGGATGGAAGGGGGCGGCGATCTTGGCGATCCCCGTGGCCAGCACGTCGATGAAGTACTCCTGCGGGTCCTGGTAGCCGCTGGTGAGCTGCCGGATGAGCGCGGCCTCCTGGGGGTCTGACACCCGTTCCGGATGGACCAGGGCCATGGGGTGGATGCGGATCAGGTTGTTGATGATGAACTCCATCCGGGCCAGGCCTACGCCGTCCGCAGGCAGCCGCCACCACTTGAACGCGGCGGCCGGGCTGGCGATGTTGATCATCACGTCCGTGCGGGTGGCCGGGAGGGCGTGCATGTCCACGTCCTCCACGGAGAACTCCAGCAGTCCTTCGTAGACGCGGCCCTCTTCGCCTTCCGCGCAGGACAGGGTGACCTGGCCGCCGTCGGGAAGGACCTCTGTAGCGTTGCGCGTTCCCACCACTGCGGGCACGCCCAGTTCGCGGCTGACAATGGCGGCGTGGCTGGTTGTGCCGCCGTGGTCCGTGATGATGCCCGCGGCCCGCTTCATGACGGGAACCCAGTCCGGGTCCGTCATCCGGGTGACCAGCACGGAGCCGTCCACGAATGATTCGATGTCTTTGGCATCCCGCACCACGCACGCCTGGCCGCGCGCGACCGAATCTCCGATGGCGGCGCCGGTGACCAGGACCTTCCCGGGCCCTGCAAGGTGGTAGGTCCGGAAAGTTGATGTGCTCCGGCGGGCCTGGACGGTCTCCGGCCGTGCCTGCACCATGAAGAGTTCGCCGGTGACCCCGTCCTTGGCCCACTCCATATCCATGGGCCGGCCGTAATGTTCCTCCACCGCGACGGCCCAGCGGGCCAACAGGACAATCTCGCGGTCATCCAGTACCCGTGAGCTCTGCTCCCGCCCGGTCGTCTCCACCATCATGGTCCTGGCATCGCCACCGCGGCTGTACACCATTTTGCGTTCCTTGGCACCGACTTGCCGCTCGATCACGGGGCTGAAGCGCCGGTCTGCAAGGAGCGGCTTGAACACCTGGTACTTGTCCGGGTTGATGGTGCCCTGGACCACCGTCTCCCCCAGCCCCCAGGCGGCGCTGATGACCACCACGCCGGGAAAGCCGGACTCCGTGTCGATCGAAAACATCACCCCTGATGCGCCAAGGTCCGAGCGGACCATCCGCTGCACTCCAACGGACAGGGCAACGTCGAGGTGGTCGTAACCCTTCATTTCGCGGTAGCTGATGGCACGGTCCGTGAACAGGGAGGCGTAGCAGCGCCGGCACGCCTCCAGGACCGCGCGCTCCCCGGCCACGTTCAGGAAGGTTTCCTGCTGGCCGGCGAAACTGGCGTCCGGGAGGTCCTCGGCCGTGGCACTGCTGCGGACCGCAACGGCCACTTGGTCTTGCCCGGTGCGTTGGCAGAGGGCCCGGTAGTGCTCCTGGATGTCGGCAGTGATGTCCGCCGGGAAGGTGGCCTGCAGGAACAGTTCGCGGATCGCCGCCCCGGCCTGCCGAAGTGTTGCTGCCCCGGCGCGGTGGTCCTCCATGTGCTTCCTGATCCGGGGCTCCAGGCTGTTGGCAGCAAGGAAAGCGCGGTAGGCGGTGGCCGTGGTGGCGAACCCTTCCGGAACCCGGACTCCTGCCGGCTGCAGCGCACGGCTCAACTCCCCCAAGGAGGCGTTCTTTCCCCCTACGGAGGGGATGTCCGCGATCCCGGTTTCTTCAAGCCATTTGACGCTGACATCGGCCAGGGACGTTTCTGCAGCGGCGGTCATGGCTCGATTCTGGCCTTGGTGGCGCCGGGGCAGGCAGAGTCTTTGGTCCTAGCTCCGCCGCAGGCGCGCCCGGGCCGCTTTGTGGATCCAGTCTGCAAGAAGGACAGCGGGGGCCGCGAGAAGTGCCAGGAGGAAGCCCAGGGGAGGCGGCGGGGCCTGGCCCAACAGCGTTGCAAGGTAGGGCAGGAACAGGCACACCGCAAGGATGGCCAGTTCCGCAAGAACTGCCCATACCAGAAGCCGGTTGGTACCCCATCCCAGCTTCCAGGGCGGCACGGTGGCGCTCCGGCAGGCAAAGGCGTTGGCCAGCTGTCCCAGGACCACGGCGGTAAAGGCGGCGCCGGAGGCAGCCATGAGGAGCCCGGGCTGGGGAACCTGCCCCCGGATCCACCCGCCGGCAGCGAGGACAACGGAGAAGACGGCCATTTCCATGGCGGCCTCCGTGGGACCCAGGATGCAGAAGACACGGATGATCAGTTGCCGGTCCATCAGGTGCCGGCGTTCGGGCGGACGCGCCAAAACACGCCGGCCGGGCGGTTCGGCGCCAAGGGCCAGCGCGGGCAGCAGGTCGGTGCCAATGTCCAGGGCAAGGATTTGAAGGACACCGAGGGCAAGCGGGAAGTGGCCGCCGGAGAGCGCCCAGATGACAAAGGGAGTCAGCTCCGCCACGTTGTCGGTGAGATGGTAGGTGAGGAACCGGTGGATGTTGGCGTAGGTTGCCCTTCCTTGTTCGATGGCTGCCACGATGGTGGCGAAATGGTCGTCCAGGAGGACCAAATCCGCGGCCTCCCGCGCCACGTCAGTTCCGCTCCGCCCCATGGCCACGCCGATGTCGGCTTCGCGAAGGGCCGGGCCATCGTTGACGCCGTCGCCGGTCATGGCCACCACATGCCCACGGGCCTGCAGCGCCTTGGCCACGCGGAGCTTCTGTTCGGGCGAGACCCTGCTGACCACCACTCCGTCACGGTCCAGGAGTGCGCCGAGTATTTGCTCGTCCTCCGGAAGGTCTGCGCCTTCCAACACGTATTCAGGCGTTCCGGCAAGGCCGATCTGCCGGGCGATCGCTGCCGCCGTGGCAGGGTGGTCGCCGGTGATCATGGCGACCTTCAGGCCCGCCTGCCGCGCCGTTCGGATGACGTTGCCCACATCCGGCCGGGGCGGATCCTGCAGTCCGATCAGGCCCAGGAGTTCCATGTCCGTTTCAAGTTCTGCGGCAGGGCTGGTCTGCCAGGTTTCGGGTGCTCCCGCGAGACGCCGCCGTGCCACCGCAATGACGCGCAGGCCACGCGTTGCCATCACCTCTACCTGTTCCTTGACCTGACCCGGCACGGATTCACACAGTGGGAGCACGGTTTCGGGGGCACCCTTGCAAAACAGCTCGGGCCCCACAAGGGCAGACTCCCTGCGCCGCACCGGATCGAACGGCAGCCGGCGCGATGCCGCGGGCCCGGACCCGGCGCCTGTCAGCCGGCGGGCCAGCACGTCCACGGCAGCTTCCATCGGGTCACCCTGTGCACGCCACTGTCCATCGTGCAGCTCGGCCCTGCCCTGTGAAGCGGTGCGGGCGGCGAGCGCCGCCCGGGCCGCCCTGGCCGTTCCCCGGCCCTCGATGTGCGCGTCCGGGTCATACCCCTGGCCCGTCACGTGGACGGTCCCTTCCAGGGTGAAGACCTCGACGGCGTTCATTCGGTTCTGCGTCAGTGTCCCGGTTTTGTCGGTGCAGATGAAGGTGGTTGAGCCCAGGGTTTCCACGGCTTCAAGGTTGCGGACCAGGCCGTTGCGGGACGCCATGCGCTGGGCGCCCATGGCCAGGGACAGCGTGACAGTGGGCAGGAGCCCTTCCGGGACCAGGGCCACGGCCACGCCGATCGAGAACAGGAAGGAATCCCGCCACTGAAAGCCCACCAGCAGCGACGCCAGGAAGAAGACCGCTGCGATACCCAGCGCCATGCCCGCAGTAACGCGGACAATCCGCCGCAGTTCCAGGGACAGCGGCGTAGGAGGAGGAACCGCTCCGCTGGTGAGGGCGGCAATTCCGGCCAGCCTGGTCCTGGCTCCCGTGGCGGACACGGCGGCCTCTCCGTAGCCGTTGACCAGGAAGGTACCGCCCCACGCCGCGTCACCTGCGGCTTTCGGCACTGGCTCGCTTTCGCCCGTCAGCATGGATTCATCCATTTCGCAGGCCGATGCTGACAGCAGGACCATGTCTGCAGGCACACGGTCACCGGCACTGAGCAGCACCACGTCGTCAACCACCAGCTCGCTGGCGTGGACCTTGCGCACCGTCCCGTCCCGCCGCACCACCACGTCGGCGGGCAGCAGGCCGCGCAGCCTGGCGGCGGCATGCTGGGCGCGTTCCTGCTGGATGTGGGCGAACACCCCGTTGACAATGACGACGACGATGATCGCCACGGCCAGCTGCGGCATGTCCGCAACGAATGCCAGCGCGGCGGCGCACCACAGCATGAGGGCGAAGAAGTGCGTCATCTCCCCCACAGCTTTCGCCATTGCGGGACGGGTTTCTCCGCCGGGAGCTGGTTGGGGCCCGCCTGCTTCAGGAGCTGCGCTGCCCGTTCGGAGCTCAGGCCCTCCGCAGTCCTCACACAGCGTCCGCCTCCTGGCCCACCAGGAGCACCGGGCAGGTTGAGTGGGCCGCGCACGCCTTGCTCACCGATCCCATGGACGACTTAAGCAGGCCGCCTTCGCCATGCCTTCCAACAACCAGCATCTGCGCGCGGCGGCTCTCCTCCACCAGCACTTTCGCCGGAGGGCCGAACTTGATGGTCACGTCGATGTTTTCGGGCCGTTCCCCGGAGAAGGCCCGGCCCAGAGCATCTTCGACCAGGCGGCCGGCGGCGTCCTCAAGCCTGGCGGTGAACTGCCGGTCCGCCCCTTCCAGGCGGGACATCACCAGGTAGTCCGGCATTCCGACGCATGAAATGACTTCCAGCCGCGTGCCCAGGCGGGCTGCCAGCGTGCCCGCATAGCGCAGGGCTGCGGAGGAGTATTCGGATCCGTCCACACCTACAATGACGGGTTTGGCCCCTGTTTCTGCGTTCATGGACACCACAATCCCGGCTGCGGGCGGCGCTGGGAAGGGCCAAAAGTCATGCCCGGCGGCCACACCACCTCCCGCTCCGGGCAGGCCTGGCGGAAGGAAGCCGGCATCAACCGCGTTGCCGTGCCTCGTCCGCTCCGCGCAATGCCCTGAGTCCGTTCAGGATGGTGGCCAGGTCAACTACCTCCTGCAGGAGGGCACCGGCAACAGCGGGAATGAAACCCGTCATGGCGATGGCCATCAGGATGAGGCTGAGCCCGATCCCAGTCCAGATACTTACCAGGGCCACAGCAACGGTCCGCTTTCCAATGGCCACGGCCAGGGCCACCTTGGACAGGTCATCGAGCATGATCACCACGTCCGCGGACTCGCTGGCCGCGGTGGCCCCCTTGGCACCCATGGCGATCCCAACGTCGGCGGCGGCAAGGACCGGGGCATCGTTGACGCCGTCACCCACCATCAGGACGGGTCGTTCCAAAATGGCCGCAACCGTGTTGACTTTGTCCTCTGGAAGGCATTCGGCCTGGACGTGGCCCATTCCCGCTTCCTCGGCGATGTGGGCAGCCGTCGCGTGGGCATCACCGGTCAGCAGCATGGTGTTCCGCACGCCCAGCCTGTGCAAGCGCGCCAGGGTGGCCACGGCGTTGCGGCGCAACGGGTCCTTCATGATCAGTGCACCCGCGTACTCGCCGTTGACCGCCACGTGGACTGCCAACTGGCCACTCTGGACTGCTGCTTCCCGGTATCCGCTGGCCGAACTGCGGATCAGGGCGGCTTTTCCCACCACCACCTGCTGGCCGTCGCAGACAGCTTCAACCCCGTGCGTGGCGTTTTCGGTCGCCTGCTGCACCTGCAGCAGTTCAATGTTCGCTTCCTTGGCGGCTTCGATCACGGATGCTGCCAGCACGTGGGAGGAATACTGCTCGGCGGAGGCCGCCAGCTGCAGGATCTTCCGGCTGCCAAGGGCTTCCCCGGGCCCGGCGCCACCTGGATCCCGTCCAGGACCGGGCGGCCGGAGGTGAGTGTTCCAGTCTTGTCGAACACCGCTGTCTGCGCCTTGGCAAGCTGCTCCAGGCTTCTGGTGTTCTTGATGATGATGCCCTTGTGGGCGGCCTGGCTGGTTCCAGCCAGGAATGCCACCGGCGCTGCGATCAGGAGCGGGCACGGGGTGGCCACCACCAGCACCTGGGCAAAGCGGAGCGGCTCACCTGACAGGAACCAGCCGGCCCCGGCCATGGCCAGGGCGAGGAGGGTAAAGGGCACCGCGTAGCGGTCAGCGAGCCGGACTACCGGCGCACGGCTGTTGGACGCTTCCTCCACCAGGGCGATGATCCGGCTGTACTGGGAGTCAGCCGCGGTGGCCGCCGCCCGCATGCGGATGGCGGCCACGCCGTTCACCGAACCACTCAGCAGCAGCTCCCCCTTGCTACGCTCCACCGGCAGGCTCTCCCCCGTCAGCGATGATTCGTCCATGCTTGCTGAATCGGACAGGAGTTCGCCGTCAACAGGTACCAGCTCGGAGGGGCGGACCACCAGCACGTCCCCGGGCACCACCTCGCCTATCGGGGTGTCCTCCAGGACTGTGTCGGCACTTTCCCTGTGGGCAAAGCGGGGAGCCCGGTCCAGCAGGGACCGCAATTCACGCGCGGCGCGTCCCTGGGCAAAGTTTTCCAGTGCCTCCCCGCCGGTGAGCATCAGGATCACCACCAGGGCCGCGAGGTACTCCCCGACGGCCACCGTGCTTGCAACCGCCATCAGGGCCAGCAGGTCGATGCCCCAGCGTCCCTCCCGCAACGACCGGACCATGCCGGCCGCCCGCGCCACCACGATGATGGCAGCGTAGGCCGAGGCGAGCACGCGGACCTGCAGTTCCAGCCCAAACTGCAGCAGCACCAGGGCGGCAAGGAGTACCAGGCAGGTCAGCGCGACGACGGGATACCGCCGGAGGAAGCCCCACACCTTCTGCACGGGCGAGCCGACGCGTTCCTCGACCTCAACGCTGCCGGCGGTTGCCGCAGGCGGGACGGCCTGCTTTCTCATTCAGGACACTTTCAACATGGGCGGTAGCGGTCCTCACACATAAGACTGAAACTATCCTGATGCCGGCAGTACGGCTAGGGCATTAGGCCCCGGCCGGCGGCATGACCTTTGGCCCTGCCCCGCCGGCGGCCCCGGGAGCATGGTTGAGGGGCAACATGCCGCCTATCCGGACCGGGAGCCTCCATGAAAGCCGTCGTCCTCTATGACTCCGCGTATGGAAACACCAGGACCATCGCCGAGGCGATGGCATCGCGCCTGGGGCGGGACGCGGCCGCTGTTCACGTTGACGGTTTTGATGCCGACGCCCTGCACCCGGGTGACCTGCTCGTCGTCGGCAGCCCCATCAACGGCTGGAAGCCGACTGCCCGGATCACCGAAACGCTGGCAGACCTCGGGCGCCGGGGACTGGCAGGGGTGAAGGCAGCAGCCTTCGATACGAGGGTGAAGCTGTTCATCCACGGCGACGCTGCCAGGAAGATGACGAAGGCACTGACGGAGGCAGGTGCCAGCATCGTTGGCGGACCCATGGCTTTCTACGTCAAAGGCAGCGAGGGCCCGCTGGTCGACGGTGAGGCCGAGCGGGCGGCAGCCTGGGCCGCCGGACTTGCGGCCGGGGCGGGCAACGGTACTGCATAGGCGGGGACGCTGTTACTTTGCAGCCGTGGACGGTAGAGCGGTTCTTCGCCGGCGCTCCGGACGCCCTTGGGCTCTACCAGGCAGCGGAGCGGATGGCGGCGGAGCTGGGCCCCCATGAGGTCCGGGTCGGAAAGAGCCAAATCTCGTTCCGCCGGCGCCGGGGCTACGCCTACCTGTGGCGGCCCGGGGTCTACGTGAATTCCCCGGTTCCGCTGGTCCTGTCCCTCGCGCTGCCGCGGAACCTGGGCTCGCCGCGCTTCAAGCAGGTCGTCCACCCGGCGAAAGGAACCTGGATGCACCATCTGGAGCTCACGGACAGTTCCCAACTCGATGCCGAGGTCCGCGGTTGGCTGCTCGAAGCGTATGAGGCTGCGGCCTGACCTGGCATGCCCTTTAGAGTCCTATGGCCCTGTCACGTTGGCCGCGGGATGGCAAGGCTGGGGGCATGACTGAAAATGGCCAGCAGCCGCGAAAGATCCATGTCACCGAACAACCCGTCGCCGTGGTCCGTGAACGGGTTCCCATGGACGCTCTGACGAGCTTCTTCAGCCGGGCCTTCGGTGAGGTGATGGCCGCGGTGCAAACGCAGGGCGTCAGCCCGGCAGGACCGCCGTTCGCGCTTTACCACGGCATTCCCGGCGCCACGGTGGACGTCGAAGCCGGGTTCCCCGTCGCCGGGAACTTCCAGGGAACAGGCGAGGTGGCCCGCGGCGCGCTTCCCGATACTGACGCGTTCGAGGCCATCCACACGGGCCCTTACGACACCCTCGGCAGCACGTACGATGCCATCCGCGAACGGATGGAAGCCGAGGGCGCTGCCCCTGCCGACACCATGTGGGAGTACTACCTGACCGATCCGGAGCAGCAGCCGGATCCGGCCACGTGGCAGACCAGGGTCATCTGGCCGGTGGACTGAGTCGGCCAGGGTTTCGGCCGCCCCGGGGCCTGGTCCTGCATTATCTTCCGGGGCCGCGACTGAAGGTGAGGTCCCAGGGCTGCACGCCGTGGCTGGTTTCGGACCACCCGTCGCGGGCCAGCTCCCGGCGGAGCTGGCTGAGGCTGGCCTGCATGCCGGGAGCCCACGCCTCTTCGGGAGGTGTCGGGTTCAGCGGCGGACCGGGAAACGTATCGCTGGCATAGAGCCGGCGTCCGTCCCCGGTCCTGGCCACAAACTGCAGTTGCGTCCGCCCGTACTGTGAGCCCAGCGTGTACAGGATCCGCGCCCACCACTTGCGCGATGCGGCGTCCTCCAGCTCTATCCGGAGCCGCTCCTCGGGACCGGGACCTGCGTATCCGGGAGCTGGTTTGCCTGGGCGGCCAGGTCGAGGTGCATCTTTCGTCATGTCGTCCTCCGGGAACCGCAACATCGTGAACTCCCCAGTCTTCCGCGGCCCGGCTTAATGGGACAGGGCCCTTCGGCACTGAACTTCGGGGCATGCTGCCATCGCTAGCATCCCCGGAGCCGGCGATCAGGGTCTTTGGTCCCTAATAGCACGCCGCGGTCCTCTGAGATGGTGGTCTGGGCCGGAAGCACCACGCTGGGGTTGTGCATCCGGGTTTGCCGCGCCCGGTGTCGGCCGGCATGCAGCCTCATCA
This sequence comes from Arthrobacter sp. FX8, assembly GCF_026723805.1. NCBI lineage: Bacteria > Bacillati > Actinomycetota > Actinomycetes > Micrococcales > Micrococcaceae > Arthrobacter > Arthrobacter sp. FX8. The sequence continues at coordinate 1,736,973 of NZ_CP113505.1, forward strand.
ACGGAGGCGGGACGCTAGAGGAGAGCAAGGCTTATGGCAGGTACGTTCGAACTGTTTGTCGATGAAGATTCACAGATCCGGTTCCGGCTTGTGATGCCTGATGGACACGTACTGGCGGTATCCGGACAATTCGCGGACAAACGGGCGGCGGCCGCGGCCATCGAAGAGGTACGGGAATGTGCGGGAACCGGCCTGATCCGGGACATACCTTCACCGCCGCCGAACGTTGCCTGCAGCACCATCCCGCACGCGCGGCACGCGGTCCGGCGCGGGCCGCACAGGCTTGGCTCCCTGGGCGCCGCCTAGGGTGGAGGACGGTCGCGGCCAAAGCCCCGGTCATCAGAAGCTCGAGGAACTGCCCGAACCGGAGAAGCTTCCGCCGCTGCTGCCGTACCCTGTGGTGCTGCCGCCGCCCCTGGCGGAATTGACGCTGCTGACGCCCGTATTGAAGCCGGAGTTGAAGGTAGCCACGGAGAAAAACTGGTACGACGGGTACACCGTGCCCAGGATGCTCGGCTCATAGCTCCGCTGCCTGCGGTGGTCCAGGCCCTCGTGGGCCGTCTGCATCTGCTCGCGCATCAGCCGTGCCTCGCGCTCATTCCTGGCGAATCCCTGAATGACTGTTTCCGCATGGTTCTCCAGCAGTTCCGAGAGCCGCGACCGCGCCTCGTAGAGCCGGTCCAGCGCCTCTTCCGGCGTGATCCGTCCATCTGCCAGTTCCGAGGTCCAGCGTTCAATGTTCCGCAGGCTTTCGTCGCGGAAGGAACGAAGCGCCGAGGCGGTGGCCGAGTCCCCCTGCCCGTGGCGCTTGGCCAGGAGTTGCTCAAGGCCGGCCAGGTCCTTGCGGAGCGGGGCAAGCTGCCGGTCCCAGGCGGTAGGCCATGTGTCGGCACGGTTCAACAGGGCGTTGCTGTCGGCGATGACATCATCCAGGGCATCCAGCTCGGCGGCGCTGTCCGCGAACCGGCGGGCAAGCTTGAGGTTTTTCCGCCTGCTGAGGGACCGTTTGGCCAGGGCGTGCACCTGGTTGGAGAGTTCCGTGGCGGCGGCATAGCGGGTCAGGAAGGTGCGGTGTTTCTCCAGGACCCTGCTGCCGTAGCGGGATGATTCGGGGATGGTCCCGGCGTTCAGTTCCGTGACGTCCAGGTCCATGCTGACGTTGGAGTAGCTCCGGTCCCCCCGTTCGATTTGTTTGCGGCAGGCAGCCCTGGTCACCGCCCGCACAATCAACCACGCCGCTGCCCCAAGGGCCGCAAGTCCCCCGGTGACCCAGGCGGTGATCAGGAATGCGGCGGACCGGTACCAGGGCTGGTTGATGAGTTCGGCGGCACGGCGAATGCCGGCCACAGTACCGTCGGTCCACTGCGCGTCCCGGAACAGTTCCTTTGAGGCCTCCTGGATATCGCTGCGCTGCTCGAGCGACACTTTCCGGTCCTCCCCCATATAGGTGCCCACGTGGCGGCCCACCGGGTCAAGCGCGAAAATGAACAGCCCATCGGCCCACTTCTGTCCGTCGGCGCTGATCCACTCAGGGTGCCTGGAGCGTGCGAACCTCAGGACCTCTTCATTGAGGTTGTCCTCAGCCTTTCCGTTGTAGGTAAAGACAGCAACACGGGTGGGCTCGTAAAACTGGATCCGTTCGACGGCGGGGACCAGCGTATTCCGGTCAAGCACCCCCGCTGTGTCCTCCACGATGACGGCTGACGGGGACACGGCATCACTTGGGGCCGCAACCCCCAGCAGGGAGGCGGCCAGGACAAGCATGATCACCCCAATACGGCGCACCAGGGTGCCCATATGCCTCCCCGCTTCCTAGAATCAGGATGGATTCCTGGAATCAGGATGAAACCAAGGGGCAGGGCCGCCAAAGGGCCGAAGGTCCCGCCGGCGAGGATCGGTCTGATGAGGAGCGCAGCCAGGTGATGCAGGATGCGGGTTCGATTGTGGCCGGCTATGACGGTTCGGATGGCGCCGCGGCAGCCGTCCGGTGGGCGGCGCGCCACGCCCGTGCCACCAACTGCGCGCTTCATGTGGTGCATTGTTCCCTGTGGCAGCTGCTGACCAGGCACCTCGGTCCGGTTCCAGGTGTGTCAGGCAGCGGCCTTGAGCAGTCCGCCCAGGCCGTCCTGGAAGAAGGGGTCTCGCATGCTGCAGCGGAAGTTCCAGGGGTCCAGATCCGCGGCACCCTGCTCCACGGACTACCCGCACAGCTCTTGGCCGAAATTTCCGGCGGCAAGAGGATGCTCGTAGTCGGCAGCCGTGGCCTGGGCGGCTTCCTTGGCCTCCTGGTGGGATCCGTTAGCCTGGAACTGGCGGCCACCGCCACCTGCCCGGTGGCCGTGATCCGGGAGGACACCCATCCTGGCGGACCCGTCGTCGCCGCCGTCGATGCATCAGGTTCCCCCTCGGCACTGGAAGACGCGTGCGCCGTTGCTTCCGGGTGGCACGCACGCCTTACGGTGGTCCACGTCCATCACGAGCCCGCCGGCTACACGCGGCTGGACGGGAAGGAAGCAGCGGCTGGCGCCCGGGAAGTTCTCGAATCCGCCGTGGACCGTGCACGAACCCTGGCGCCCAATATCTCCGTTGACGGCAGGATACTCACGGACAGTTCGGTCCCGCACGCCATCCTGCAAGCCGCCTCGGAAGCCCGGATAGTGGTGCTGGGTTCCCAGGGCCGCGGCATCCTCCGGGAGACCATCGGATCAACCGCCCACGCAGTACTGCACCACGCGCACGGGCCGGTCCTCATTTCCCGGCGCGGCGCATGATGGAGAAGGCCGCGGCAGGAGTGTCGGCCGGGCCACAGGCCGTACCTCCTCCTAAGCTGGTTCGGTGACCCCTGTTCCCTCCCCGGCCCGCTGGACGTCGTCGTCCATTCGGGCCCGGCGGACTGGTGGGTCATCCTTGCCGGGCTTGGACCCCTGGCCGTTCTTATCGCAGCCCTGCTGGCCTTCCACATCAACTGGCGCACGCTCAAGCAACGCACTGCCGCGGACAAGACCGCGCTGGACCAAAAGCGCGAAGCGGACGCCGACGCCCTGCGGCAAAAGACCGAAGCGGACAGCCGGGCGGAATGGTGGCGCCGCACCCAGTGGGCGCTCGACCGGGCGTTGGACCCGGATGCAGGGACAAAGGCGCTGGGCCTGGCGACGCTGGAAGTCCTTGCCAGGAGCGAACTGGCCCGCACCGAGGAACTCGAGTTGTTCGACATCGCCTGGAAGAGTGTGTCCGGGGACGAGAACGGGGACGATGCCGACGCCGGCCCAGGGCAGGAGAGTGCCGTCGTGGACGGCCCGGACAACTTAGGCGAGAATGGAATGACGGATGAAGACAGTGCCAAGGAGGCTGGACCATGAGCGCAGCATCGCCTGAACACCGCCTTGTCCACACTCCCCGAACCGGTACCAAGCCCGCGGGCAAAAAACCCACGCCTGCCGAGCACCGGGTCCAGGTTGCCGCGGCCAGGCTGCGCGTCACGCTTGATGAACGGCTGGGGCGGGAAACGCCCGCCAAGACCAAGGCGCTGGCCAAGGAACCGATCTAAATCCCGCTGCAGGGACTTGGGGATCGACGGCGAATGGCTGGGTTTGGTGGGCAGTGGCGGCAGTAATTCTTGGCTGCGACACGAACGGGCTGCACCGCTGGGACTACGGAGCCGTCGTCGCGCAGGTGGCGCAGTCCGGCAGGTTCCTGGACCGCTGGCGCGTCGGCTTCTGCCCTGACATCCTCCCGGGGACCGAAGCGTGGCTCCTGGTGCAAGGCGGCAATGATGCAGGCAGCGGCCTCATCGGTCACGGGTCGGTGGCATCGGAGCCCTACCAGGCCGCCGCAGGCGATGATTCCGATGCCAGCGACTGGTTCATCGCAGTCGCTTTCGACGCACTGCTCCCGCTGGGCGAGCAAATACGCCCCGGGACCCTGCGGGAGGCCTTTCCCGGTGACCTCTGGGCCAAGGCGAACGGCCCCTCCCTGGTGACCTTGCCGCCGTCGTCCTGGCCTGTTCTGCAACGCTTGTGGAGGGAATACGGGCCCACGACGCCGGATCCCACCGAGGTGGTTGCCGGAACCTTTCCGCCGGGCGGCGTCAGCCATGTCCAGGTGAACCGCTTTGAGCGGGACCCCGACGCCCGCCGGGCCTGCCTGGCCTTCCACGGCACGTCGTGCGCCGCCTGCGGCTTCTCCTTTGAGTCCGCTTACGGTGAGGCCGGTACAGGAGCGACAGCCGTGCACCACGTGGTGCCGCCGGCCATGATTGGCAGCGGATACCAGCTTGACCCCATCGCCGACCTCATTCCGCTTTGCCATAACTGCCACGCCGTGGCGCATGGGGCAAACCCGGCGCGGACGGTTTCCGAACTCCGGAGCATCATGTCGGCCGCCGGGCATGTGCGGGGTGAAGTGGTCACTGACCTGGCCCTTCAGGCCCAGGAGGACGCACGGCGGATCCTCGGGGGCGGCAAGACGTAGGGGCCAGCATTCGGCGATAAAATTGCAGGGATGACATTGGCTGCACGTTCCGGGGTGTTTCAGTCGGTCAGGAGCGCCCGGCCCCTGTTGCGCCGCGTACCCGTATGGACATGGCGCGTCCTGATGCGCGCCGTCAGTGCCCGGGAGCAGGCGCGGTTCAACACCGACCCAATCACGGCTGTGGCATATGTGCACGACATTGACTACGTAGGTGATGCCCTCCGCGCCCACCGCCTCGACGTTTTGACACCGCTGCAGCCGGCAGCTGACTCTCCTGGTACAGAGGCTGTGGCGGCGGAGCTGCTTCCCGTCTACGTTTACTTCCATGGTGGCGGGTGGACATCCGGTGACAAGGCAGCCCTGACCAAGTACTGCGCCAACCAGGCAGTGGGCGGGATGGTGGTGGTCAACGTCAACTACCGGCACGCGCCCCGGTTCGCCATGGGACATGTGCTCGAGGATGCCAATGCCGCCCTGGCGTGGGTTGCCGCCAACATCGAGGGGTACGGCGGGAATCCCAAGAGGCTGATCCTGGGCGGGGACTCGGCCGGCGGACAGATCGCTGCCCTGCTGACCGCAGCCAGCCTGCGTTCCGAACTGGCGGCGCATTATGCCCTGCGGCCGGCAGTTCCCGCGGGACACCTGAAAGGGCTCGTCCAACACTGCAGCGCAGTGGATTTCTCGGTCTTCTTCGACAGCGGATTTGTCCTCAGCCTGAACTTCGTCCGTATGCTGTTACCACATGCATCCCGGGCAACGGCAGGTCCGGGAGCACGCAATGGCCGTAAGCGGCCCTCTCCACCACGGACCGTGGCGCGGCTGAGGAGCGCCGCGGGTTTCCTGTCCCCGATCGAGTGGCTGGACGGGACCCATCCGCCCGTGTTCCTCACCACGTCCGAGCGTGACTACTTCTACCGGGCAAACCTGAATTTCATCGAGCGCCTGCAACAACACGACGTTCCAGTGGATGCCCTGATCTACCCTTGGGACAGCCTCAACACCGAACACACCTGGCAACAGGATTACCGCTACCCCGAATCCCAGGAAGTCTACCGGCGCCTTCACGCGTTCGTCCGCGGTGTGGCTGAACGGTCCACCGGTCCTGCCCCTGAATAAACTCAAGGCACTGGACTATGTTGGGACCATGGCAGAGCTGGACCGGAACGGGTACGGGGTCGACCCCGAGGAGTTTGGCTCCGCCCTGGTGGACGCGGCCGCCTTGCTCGATGCGGAGCTGGGGGACGTTGACTGGTTCACTCCACCGCCGGGCGCTGTCCACCGATCCATTGATGTCCCCAGTGGCAGGCTCGCCGCCATGACGCTGGGCAATCCTGGCAATCCCAGCGTTGTGCTGGTGCCCGGAGCAACCGGTTCCAAAGAGGACTTCTCCCTCATGATGCCCGACCTGGCCAATGCCGGTTACTTCGCACTGAGCTACGACCTGGCGGGACAGTACCAGTCAGCGGCAGCGGGCCCCGAGAACCTGGTGCCGCCACGCAAGCATTATGACTACCGGCTTTTCGTGGACGACTTCCTTGCAGTTCTGGAGACCACTGCCACCCCAGTCCATGTTGTGGGTTATTCCTTCGCGGGAATCATTGCCCAACTCGCCTTTGGGGAGCGGCCGGAGCTCTTCAGGTCCCTCACGTTGCTTAGCTGTCCGCCGGAGCCAGGCCAGAGTTTCAGGGGGTGGGCCGCATCGGCCGGTTCAGCACGTGGGTGAACGGCCGGGTGGGTGCTGCCTTGCTGATCTGGGGCATCCGGAGCGGCAAGGTGGTGCACGTACCGGAGGGCAGGCGGCGGTTCGTGAACTACCGGTTCCGCTTCACCCGCCGCGCCTCGGTCCGGGACATCTATACGCTCATGCAGAACGTTCCGGATCTTCGGCAAAAACTGGCGGAGGCGCCCCTTCCCAAGTTTGTGGCCGTGGGCGAACACGACCTGTGGCCGCTCCAGCTTCACCGCCTCTTCGCCCAGTCAATCCGGGCCCGGATCGGCGTCTACAGGGGTGGCCACAGCCCCAGCGAAACGTCGCCCCACGAATTCAGCCGCGACCTCCTGGCTCTTTATGCCAAGGCCGGGAAGCGGTAACCGACGGCCCGTGCTTGCGCCGCCACTGGGCTCATTCCCGCCGGTGGCGCAACGGAGGCTGGTCCTTGAACTCGACGCGGAACGTGACAAGGGACATCTCGAGCCGGCGTCGGAACGCGGACCAGCTGGCGAAGGGGCGCGCGGACACGCCCACTTAGAGCGTGGGATCGTAAATGACGTCCATGTCCGGCCGGAGTCGGTGTGAGATTCCCTAGTGGCGTTGAAGGCTGGTTTCGGCACGAGGTTATCGCCGGGCATGGGACGGGAGACCTCGTCGGGCGTTGCGCCCCAGCTGCATGTCCCCGGCGCCTGTGCTTCCTGAAACCAGGGCATCGGCGCTACTATCTCCCAGCACGCCGCGACGCAGCGGCGTGGGCCAGCGGTTGAGGGGAGCGTGGACGTGGGCGGAGGCAGGGGAACTAGCGGCCCGCACTGGCGGCGTGTGCTGGCGACGCTTGGCAACAACGATGCCAGGACCGCGTACGCCCAAATCGTGCTTGGAGCTGCGGCGCCAGACGTACTGCCCAACGTGAAGGAACAGCGGCGAAACCGGGCCATCGATAGTCTGCTTGAGTCCGGACTCGTGGAACAGCACGCGCCCGGGCGGCTGGTGGCGGCCCAGACGATTTTTCGCGACCTTCTCGCCCAACAGCCCAAGCGTCAACCACAAATCGGGACAGATCGGTTCATGCGGCTTGGACGCATCGAAAGGTACCCGTCAAACTTGGCGCAACGGCGGGAACTCCTTGCCCGGATCGCGGACGAGGTCATGGCGCCCGGAGAACAACTCTCTGAGAGGCAGGTCAACGAACGGCTTCTCAGTTACACGGACGACGTGGTGCTGCTGCGAAGGTACATGGTTGACTTCGGACTGCTGCAGCGAACCCCCTCGGGCTCCTCCTACACCCGCCACGTCTAGTTCCGCCTAGTGTGGTGCTCCTCACCGGATTCCTGCCATGCCGCAGGTGCAGGAGGTGGTAAGTTCGGCCGCATGGAATGCGTCGTCATCTACACCGTCCGTGAAGGCATCGACCGCTCGCGTGTCATGGAGACGTACCCGCGCCACAAGGCCTACTACGAGGCGTTCCACGCGGAAGGCGGGGGGCTCGTGGCCCTGGGTCCATTCCAAACGGCTGACCCGGAGCTTAGTTCCATGGGCATTTTCACTTCCCGACAGGAGGCCGAGCGTTTCGTCGCTGCAGACCCCTTTATTACCGAGGGACTGGCCGAATGGCGGCTCTTGGAGTGGAACGCTGTACACCTCGGGTAGTGGCGCTCCATGGCGTGTCGCACGCAGCCACATAAGAAGTCGCAGAGTCACCCGAAGGAAGCATGCCCAATGAACAAGAACCGGCTGGAAGCGTTCAGCGACGGTGTCCTGGCGATCATCATCACCATCATGGTTCTGGAACTCCATACCCCGGAGGAACCAACGTGGGAAGGTGTGGCCAGCGTCCTGCCCACCCTCTTCAGCTACCTGTTGAGCTTCGTGTATGTCGGAATCTACTGGAACAACCACCACCACATGATCCATTTGGCGAGCCGCGTTAATGGGGCCATCCTGTGGGCGAACCTCCATCTGTTGTTCTGGCTGTCGCTGTTTCCTTTTACAACCCGATGGATGGATGAGTCCGGCTTCGCGCAGGTCCCTGTGCTGCTGTACGGGATCAACCTGCTGTGCGCAGCAATCGCATACTTCATCCTGGAGCGCCGCCTGATTGCTGCTCAGGGCAAGGACGGGGCCCTCGCCAGTGCTGTCGGCCGGGACTGGAAGGGCAAAGCGTCGCCGCTGATCTATCTCCTTGGCATTGCGCTAACCCCTGTCCAGCCCCTGCTCGGGCTCGCCGTTTACACCATCGTGGCCCTTATCTGGCTGGTCCCGGACCGCAGGGTCGAACACTTTGTAACCCGGTCACATCAGAATGGGGCCCACGATTAGCCCGATGGAGATTGGCGCCAGATTCGATGGCCGCCTCCACCATTGGAGCCGTCATACCTCCGTGGTGCGCCTTGCCGCCGAGAAGACGGCCGGGCCGGGTAGGCGAATTCCGCAGGGTCGTGGTTGATTTGAACCGCGGGCGTGGCCACCATGGAACCGTGGAAACGAAAGGCCTCCGGCGCCGGCTCGCCTTTCCCCTGTGCCTGCTGGTAACGGCAGCCGGCACGGCAGGGTGCTCCTATGACTTCCCCGATCCGGCACACGCCCCGGCAGCCGAAGCTGACCGCACGGCCGCACCTGAACCCTCCCGGATGACGGCATCCGCTACCCGCCCCACTGACCCCCTGATCCTTGAGCGGGAGGCCAGAAACTACCAGGACCTGGACAGCTTTCTCCTGGCCGTGCAGGGCCCGGTTCTCCTTTTTCAAAAGGGTCCGCTGGACGGCCCCGGCAGGGGCTTTGGCACGACGGAAGAAGTCCCCGCGGCGGGCACGTACACGGTCACTGCTGCGTGCGTCGGTGCTGCCAACGCCAAAGTCTTCATCCGGCAGGAGAATCCCAAGGTCATACTCTGGCCCGTCGAGCTCACAGTGGATTGCCCAGGGTCCACGTCCCAAGTCATCACGCTTCAACAGGGCTACGTTTCCGCACACCTGTCCCTGCCCGCGGCGGGAGACGCACCCTGGACGGGAGCTGTTGCCGGAGTACGGGTGACCCGCTGAGGCTGTCACCCCTTCCCGCCGTCAGCATCCCCGGCCTCCCCCGGGCGACGATCCGTTCGGCTGGAGCGCTGCCCAGTGAGAGCTAAGAGCCTTGTCAGGCCATGGAGGCGCCTTTTATCTTCGAGCGGATGAAGTCGTGATCCTCACCGGAGACGAGCGCCTGCCCGTGCTGCCCTGTGGCCAGGTCCTCCCCGGTTTCCTTCGAGATCACCGCCGTGATGGTCCTGGGCAGCATCTGGCACCCCGGGTTGTCGATCAGCCACTTCTGCGTGGCAGGGTCAAGGCGGTCCCAACGGTCTTTGAGGTTCATTAGCGGGGCATCTCCGTGCTCGGTCCTGCAGAGCCACAACGCTCTGCAGACAGGCTTCGCCTGTCCCAACGCACCAGTAAACCCCGCCCTTCACGGGGAACACAGGGACCAAAGTCCCCACCTCAGGCGGGGCTTCCGGAACGCCTCCTTGTTGCCCGGCCGGTGCTGCTGTGGATACCCATCACTTGCCAACCCATTGGTAAGCATGCTTATTATGAGCGAAGCCGAATGCGAACGGCTGCCAACCAGAGGAGGAGACACCATGGGACTAGGCGACAAGATTGAAAACGCTGCCGAGAAAGCGGGCGGAAAAGGCAAGGAAGCTGCCGGTAACGCCACGGGCGATGACAGCCTGAAGGCGGAAGGCCAAGCGGACCAGGCCAAGGGCGATGTGAAGCAGGCCGGCGAAAAGGTCAAGGACGCATTCAAGCACTGACACCGTTTACGGGAAGGGCGCGCTCAGCGAACGGGGCGCGCCCTTCGTCGAGTCGGGGTGCACTCCAGCCACCCCTGATTGACCTGCGTGCTCGCCCCCTACGTGTTTGGTGCCGCCTGGCTTGCCTTGTTCTTCACGGCCCGCCGGCTCCACTTGGCCAGCCGCGCACCGCCCCGAACCAGGCCGCCCCAGCTCCGACCCATGGGTGGCTTGTACAATCTTTCAGCTCTTCGGTGCGGAGTTGCTTCCGCAACTCCCAGTTGCGCCGTCCTAAACTTTGGCCATGCACCCCTTAGCGGCAATAGGGCTGGTTTTTCTCGCCGGGCTTGCCTGGTTGGGCACCGTCCTGACCCTGCTCGTTGCCTTGGCCAAAGCCCGACGCCGGCTGCCGGCTGACGTCGGGCAGGCAGCCCAGAGCGTGGAGACGCAAGCCTCCGCTGGCAGTGGGGCCATAACGTAAACGGCATGGCACATTGCTGCCGACGGCGACCTGTCGCCGGCCTGACGCGACCGCCCGGTATTACCTGGCGGCCGCGGCCCAGCAGTCAGCCATGCCCCGACGGTGGACCGGCGGGATCCCGGGGCTTCAAGGAGCCTGGGAGTCAATGGCCTTCCGGTCGATGGACTTGAGGGCGGCCAGACGTGCTTCCACTTCGGTCTGCTCTCCGAGGTCTTCCAGGGAGGCGAACTGGGCATCGAGGGATGAGGCTGCGAGTTCCTGCTGGCCGCGAACGGTGGCCTCTTGGCGTCGGATCCGCTCCTCATACCGCCCGATGGCCGACGTCGGATCACCGGCGTCCAAGGATTTGAGGGCATCGTGGACCTGGGACTGCGCGGCCGCCGTCCGGGATCTGGCTACCAGCTCGTTGCGCTTGGCCGTCAGCTCGTGCAGCTTGCCCTTCATCTGGTCGAGCCCGCCCTTAAGCTTGTCGACCACTTCGTTCTGGGCCGCAAGCCCGGGTACGGCGTCTTTCACGAGCTTCTCGGCGGCCATCTGCCGCTGCAGGGCAACCTTGGCGAGGTTGTCGAACTTCTGCGCATCGGCGAGGTTGCCGGCGGACCGGAACTCGTCGCCCTTCCTGGACGCGGCCAGAGCCTTGCGGCCCCATTCGTTGGCGTCGGCGACGTTACGTTTGTGGTCCTCCTCCAGCATCCGGAGGTTGCCTATGGTCTGGGCGATCGCGGCCTCGGCTTCGCGGATATTCTCCGAGTAATCCCGGACCATCTGGTCCAGCATTTTCTGCGGATCCTCCGCGGAGTCCAGGAGGGCATTGAGGTTTGCCTTGGCCAACTGGGCCACGCGGGCGAAAATACTCTGCTTCACGGGATTCTTTCTATCAGTAGTGGAATTCGCATCCTATGTGTTCGGCACCGCAGGGGACCAGATTCCCTACGCTATGCCTGCCACCCGCCGCGCCTACTTGGTGGCCAGGTCGTGGCGGCGGAAGGTTCCGGCGATGGAGAGTTTCCGGCCGTATTCGATGGACCCGTACCGGAACAGGTGGACAGCCAGCCGCAGGATAATAAGGCCGACGACGAAGAGTTCGACGATGACGATGGCGGATTCAACTGGGTTCAGGGTGCCGAACCCGTTGCGGAGCAGGGCGGTCACCGGAGCGGTCAGCGGGAAGTAGGTGAAGATCTGCACGATCAGCGCGCCCGGGTTGGAGATGATCAGGCTGAATGTGTAGAAGGGGATAAACATCATGGCCACAAGCGGGCCGAAGACGGTCCCGGCTTCCTTGGCGGTCGGCATGATCGCCCCTATGGCCACCAGGACCCCGGTAAAGACGGCGAATCCACCCAGCGTGAGAAGGGCCCCTGTGATCATGGGGCCGGGTTCGAAGACCAGGGATGACAGATCCACCTCGGGCAGGGCCAGGCGGTTCCGGAAAAACAGGTAGGCCAATCCGACCGGGGCCAGGAACACCAGGATCTGGACCAGGCCGACGGCGAACAGCGAGATGATCTTGCCGGTGATCAGTGTGGTTGGATTCAGGGTGGTCAGGATCATTTCAGTGACCCGGTTTTCCTTCTCCTCCAAGGTGGAATTCAGCATCTGGTTCGAAAGAAGGATCATCGAAAAATAGAAGATGACCAGGAACAGCAGTGGTGGAATGATCCCGCCGACGCCCGCGGCGGCCTTGCCGTCCTTGAATATTTCGGAGTCAAATTTTACCGTCCCGGTCAGGGCCGCCGTCAGCTGGGGTGAGCCGACTTGGTGCTGGGCCGAGACCGCGAGCAGCTGCTTGGCCACGGCCACGTACTTGTCGTTCTCAAACGTGCCTTTGTCCGCACCGTACACCTTTACCGGCTCTTTGGCCGGATCGGCAGGGTAGGCGAAGTATGCCTCCGAGGCGCCGTCCTTCACGGCAGCGATCGCGGCTTCGGGGTCGCTGGCAGTTGTTCCGCCGGCCAACTCGGCGGCAGACGCCATGATGATTCCGGAGGCGTCCGTGTACGTGAAAGCGAACGTCGCACTCTTCTGGGCGGCGGCGCTGTCCTTTGTGCTGGCGTTGGACGCGTACACGAGGGCGAAGATAATGATGAGAATGACCGGCAGCGCCAGGGTTGCGATGACGAAGCCCCGTTTCTTGATGGTCCGGAAGAACTCGAACGCGATCACGGTCCCAAGGTTGTGCTGTCCCAGTGCCATGTTCAGCCTTCCGCCAGTTCGTGCTGTTCGCCGTACACCTTGATGAAGATCTCATCCAGGGAGATCCGGGCCGGCGTGAATGACCGGACCACGGCCCCGGCTTCGACCAGCTCGCGCAGCACCGCGGCCTCACTGGACCCGGGGCGCGGCGCCAGTTCGGCGACCCCGTCCACGTCGTCGACGACGTCGAAAAGTGCCGATGCGGGCAACGGTCCGTCGTGGGTGACCCGGTAGACGGTGCCGCCGAACTCTTCCTGGACCTCTTCCACCGTCCCGTAAGCGTGGGAGACTCCGTCCTTGAGCAGGATTACCCGGTCACACAGCCGTTCGACTTCTTCCATCTGGTGGGTGACCATGATGACGGTGGCGCCGGCCCGCTTGTGCTCTTCGATAATGTCCATCAGCAGCCGCCGGTTCACGGGGTCAAAGCCCTTGGTCGGCTCGTCCAAAATAAGCAGTTCGGGATCGTTCATGATCGTCACGCCCAACTGGACCTTTTGCTGTTGGCCGCTGGAGAGCTTGTCCAACCGGGACTTTGCCTTGTCGGCCAGACCCACCCGCTCCAAGTAGTGTCCGGACCAGGACCGGGCCGCGGCCATGGACAGGCCCTTGAGCCGGCCGAAGTAGACCATGACATCCAGGACGTGTTCCTTTTTGTACAGGCCGCGCTCTTCCGGCAGGTATCCGAGACGGGCCCCGTCGCGGGGCTCAAAGGCTTTGCCCCCTATGTGCAGGATCCCCGCGGTGGGCTGGTAGATGCCCAGCAGCGCCCGCAAAGTGGTGGTCTTCCCGGATCCATTGGACCCCAGGAAACCGAACGTCTCCCCCGCGTGCACGTCGAAGGACAGATCCCGGATGACCGTGGTGTCCCCGAAGTCCATCCGGAAGTCCTGAATGTGAACCAGCGGCTCCTGCGCTGCGTCCCCCATCGTCATGGTTTCAGACTAGCGGTTACCGATCTGCTCGTGTCGCGCAAGTGCCCGGTTGGGCTCAGACTCCGGACCTACCGGATCCCCGCGGCACGAAGGGTCCGGGCCAGTTCACCTGCGGCTGAGTGGAGCGTCTCCACGGTTTTCGAGATGACGTCGTCTGTGGCAAGTTCCACCGGCATGGAGCAGCTCATGGCGTCCGTCCCGGGGATGCGGTACGGAACCACCACGCTAACGCAGCAAAGCCCCACCGTGTTTTGCTCCCACTCAATGGCATGGCCCGTCTTCCGGAACTCAGTCAGCTCGGCCTGAAGCGCCTCGAAATCAGGGACGCTGTTCGGGGTCAGCTGGGGATAGGGCCCGCCGCCAAGCCGCTGCCGGACCTCCGTATCCGTGTACTCGGAGAGGATGGCTTTGCCCAGGGCCGTCACTTGGGCCGGAAGCTTGCGCCCTACCCTTGAGGACAGCCGGCGCCGGTCTACAGCCTGCCGGGTTGCAAGATAGATGACGTCGGACCGGTCGATGCGGGCGTAGTGGGTAGTGAAGGTCGTGGCATTGCGGACCTTTTCCAGAATGGCCGAAACGTGTTCCATCACCGGATCCCTGTCCAGGTACGCCGTACCGCACAGCAGGGCATGCGTGCCGATCCTATAGGCGCCCTCCGGTGTTTGCTCGATCCAGTTGAGCTCCAGGAGCGTCAACAGCAGCCAGTGCAGGCTGGAACGGGGATACCCGGTCTGCTTGAAGATCTCGGCGGTGGTGAGCGGCTGCGGAGCGGACGCCAGGAGCTCAAGGATGGCGATGGTCCGCTCTGCGGACTTGACCAGTTTGACGTCGCCGGGCGCGTCCCCCGCGTGCCGGCCTGTACATCCAGCGGTGCCATTACCGCTCCCCCTTTCGCCGCACCGGACTGCGGCAGCTCATTTCGCGGCCAGGTGCGGGTAGTTGTCCATACCTACCCTATGACCATCGCTGGCCCAAAACCCGCCAAGGAGTCCCGTTTCAGCGTTCCCCCCGGAAGTATCGACCTCATTGGCATAGAGCTCCGCGTCGTCCTGCGGGTCGTAGCCGATGCGCCGTCCTGCCTGGAGGTTCGCCCAGCCGCGGGTGTTGGCCGAGACAGCCCACACCACGTGATGGCCCGGGGCACCGAGGTCGTTCAACGCCGCCTCCACGAGCCTGAACGAATCCGCCGGGGAAAGCCACGAACCAAGGGTCCTGGCGTTGCCCGGGCGCTGGCCGCCGGTACCTATCCGGGCACTGACCACTTTCATTCCGTACTTGTCCGCATACAGGCTGCCGAGCGCTTCCGCGGCCACTTTGCTGACCCCGTAGTACGTATCGGGCCGCGGCGGAAGTACAGCATCCGCCGCGGCATCAGCAAGGTCGTGGAAGCCCACGGCGTGCGTGGAACTGGCCAGCAATACGCGTTCGACGCCGTTGCGGCGGGCTGCTTCCAGCGTCACCTGGGTGCCGGTGATGTTGGTGGCAACGATTTCCTGCCAGGTCATTTCCCGGTGGAGTCCGCCCAGGTGGACAACCCCGGATGTGGCCCTGAGGGACGTGTTCATGAAATCTGGATCAGTTACGGATCCCACCAGGGCAACCTCGTTGGGACGCAAATTCCGGGCTTCCACCAGGTCCAGCAGCCGGACTTCATATCCGGCATCAGCAAGGTAGGGACGCAGCAACGTGGCCATCATGCCGGCACCACCCGTCATGGCGATCGCCTGTGCTTTCTGTGCTGCCGGCAAGTTTCCTCCAATGGTTGACAGCCTGTGATGCTAATCATACTCTCATGAAGTATGTTTCACATGATAGCAGATGTTCATATATGTAAAAGGAGAATCAGAGTGGATTCGAAGCTCAAGGCACGCTCCCGTGCGGCTCTGGCATTGGCGGTGACCTCAGCCACCCTGCTGACGGGCTGTGGCAGCGGGTCGTCCGCCCCTGCGGCCAAGGATGACGGCCAGCCCATCGAGGTCTGGGCGCGCGCCGGCACCGACGCCTCCACGACCTACGCGGCGCTGTTCAAGGAATTCACGGCAAAGACCGGTATCCCGGTCAACTTTCAGGGGGTGCCGGACCTGGACCAGCAACTGCAGACCAGGGCGGCCTCCAAGAAGCTTCCGGATATCGTCATCAACGACTCCGCGGCTCTTGGCAACTACACTTCCCAGGGCTACCTGCAGAAACTGGACAAGTCAGCGGTGGACGGAGGCGACAAGATCTCCGACTCCCTGTGGAATGAGGCAGTGGGCCAGGACGGGGCTACTTACGGGGTCCCGTTCTCTCGCCAGACGATGGTGACCATGATCAGGAAGGACTGGCGCGAGAAGCTGGGTCTCCCCGTTCCCAAGACGCAGGAAGACCTCGCGGCGCTGGCCACCGCATTTGCTACACAGGACCCGGACGGAAATGGCCAGGCAGACACTTTCGGGATGACCGTTCCGGGATCCACCGAACGTGGATACCTGGGTTGGTGGGCCTCATCGTACCTTTGGCAGGACGGCGGCGCCTACCTGAAGGACAACGGCAACGGAAAGTACACCGCTTCCGCCGCAAGCAGTGAAAGCCAGAAAGGCGTCACCTGGATCAAGCAACAGTTCTGCACGCCCGGCAGCACGCAGCCGGGCGCACTGACGGCGGCCACCAGCGCTGCGTCACCCTTTTTCCAGACCGGAAAGACCGGGATCATTCTCACCGGCCCCTACAACTTCTCCTCGTTTGATACGGCGCTGGGCAAGGACCGGTACGAAGTCATCGAAACTCCCAAGGGTTCGGTGGACAACACAGTCCTGGCCGAAGGCGAGAACATCTATGTCACTGCCACCAACGGCAAAAAGGACCAGACAAAGCAGGTTATCGACTACCTCGTGTCCGCCGACGGGCAAAAGGCGGGCATGACCGCCGGCAAGCAGCCGATTGTCCGCGTACCCGTCAATTCCGACGTCGATGCTGCCGCCGTCTACAACGATCCCCGGTGGACCGTCGTCCAGGACGCGCTGAAGAACTCGTCAAAGTCCTTCCCCTCGGCCATCAACTTCGTGCCGATCAAGCAGGCAGCCGCCGAATCCCTGAACAAGATCTTCTCGGACTGCGCGGCGGATAACGTGGCGTCCGGCCTTAAGGATCTCGACTCGGCCATCACCAACGAACTGACAAGCCAGAACGCCAAGTCATGACCGCAACACCAACGAAACCGGCAGGTGCCTTGACGGCGGAGCCGGAGTCAGCGCCACCGGCCCCCGCAGCAAACGCCGCAACGGCAGACAGACCATGGCCATCTGGTTGTTCCTGGTGCCGGCCGCCGTCCTGGGCCTCTACTTCAAATTCATCCCCATGGCCGAAGGCATTCGGCTGAGCTTTTTCAAAGTGCAGCCGTTCCTGGGTGACGTTTTCGTCGGCTTCGACAACTATGTTGGCGTGCTGACGGATGCACGCTTCTTGGAGGCCCTTGGACACACTGTGGTCCTGGGCGTCACCCAGACCCTCGGCGCACTGGTGGTGGGCTTTCTTCTGGCCCTGCTCCTGGAAGGGCAGGCACGGTCACTGTGGATCCTCCGCACCACCATTTTCCTGCCTGTCGTCACGGCGCTGGCTGTGGTGGGCGAAATCTGGCGCCTGTTGTACTTCCCCACACCGGACGGACCCCTCAACAGCATCCTGGGCTGGCTAGGACTCGGCCCGCTGCAGTTCCTCAACGGTACGGACACGGCACTGTGGTCCATCGCCGTCGTCGGCATCTGGAGCGGCGCGCCCTACAACATGGTGATCATCCTTGCCGGGCTTACCGGGGTGGACCGCTCCCTGTATGAGTCTGCGGGCGTGGACGGAGCCACGGTCTGGCAGCGACTGCGGTACATCACGCTGCCGGCCCTTCGTCCTTCACTGGTGATCGTCCTGACGTTGGCAGCCATCCGCAGCCTGCGCAGCTTCACGGAAGTGTACGTACTTACCGGAGGCGGCCCGGCCGGCTCAACAGAGGTGTGGATGACCCGCATGTATTCCCTGGGATTCCAGCGGAACGATATTGGCGTGGCCTCTGCCGCGGCAGTCCTGCTCCTGGTGGCCACCCTGCTCCTGACCGTTGGAACCCAGCTCCTGGCCAAAAGGAAGGCAGCACGATGAGCCAGACACTGACCCGAAAGAACTCCCGCACGGCCAGGCCGTCGTCCTCCGCCAGGTTCGACACGGCCCTGGGATGGTCGCCCCGTTTTGGACCCAACATGGTCCTGCGGATGCTGCTCTGCGCACTGGTGTTCTGCATTTTCGCCCTGCCGTTCCTGGCCATCATCTCCGGCGCTTTTGACCGGAACTCCAGCCCGACCGAGATTTCGCTGCTGCCCAAGACATTCACGCTCCAGAACTTCCAGGCAGCACAGCAGCAGGGTCTGTGGGGTTACCTGCTGAACTCCCTGGTGGTGGCCGGCGGAGGGCTCCTGCTCCAAATGACCGTTTCCGTGTTCGCCGCCTACAGCCTCAGCCGCAGGAAATTCCGGGGACAGGCCCTGGTCCTCCTGCTGGTCCTGATGACCATGATGCTCCCCGAAGAGATCATCGGCATCCCCCTGTCCCTGGTGTTGGGTGACCTCCCGCTGCTGGGCATCAGTTTGCGGGGAACCGTCCTTGCCGTCATCCTGCCGGTGGGCATCTGGGGCTTCTCTATCTTCATCATGAGCGAATTCATGAAGGAGATTCCCGCGGAAATCGAGGAGGCTGCCCGGCTTGACGGGGTGGGTGAGTTCCGCATGCTCTTCACCATCATCCTGCCTCTGTGCAAGCCGGCGCTGGGCGTCATCGGGATTTTCGGCTTCATGATGGTCTGGGACCAGTACCTCCTCCCCCTCATCGCGGCCAATGACCCCGGAGACTACACCCTGACCGTGGCACTGGCGGTACTTCGCAACGACACCACAGTCGGACCCGGCGTGCTGCTGGCGGGTGCCCTGATGGCCATGATTCCCAGCCTCCTGGTGTACCTCTTCCTGCAAAGCTCCATGATCCGCGGCATCACCTCGGGCGCAACCAAGGGCTAGGGAAGGCCCGGCCTCCCCAACCCTCCACGAAAGAATTTCCATGAATATCAGCTCAATTGTTCCTGCCACCGCGGCACCCACCGCGGCAGACCTGACGATCAACGACATCACCATCACACCGATCGCCTTTTCCGATCCACCGCTCCTGAACGCCGTCGGCGTCCACGAGCCCCTGGTCCATAGGGTGGTCATTGAAGTCCGCACCGCCAACGGGCTCCTGGGCCTGGGCGAATGTGCCGGCGGCCAGAGCCGCCTGGACAACCTCGCCGCCGGCGCCAATGCCATCAAGGGCGTCAGTATCTTTGAAACCTCCACAATGGAGCGGCTCATCAACCAGGCGCTGGACCCAAATCTCTCTGCCTTTGAACGGGCTGCCGTCTTCTCCGCCTTCGAAGTCGCTGCCCTGGATATCCAGGGGCATGCAACGGGCAGGACCGTGAGCGAACTGCTCGGCGGCACTGTGCGGGACGAGGTCCCCTTCAGCGCCTACCTCTTCTACAAGTGGGCTGAACACCCTGCTCACGATGGACGCCCGGCCATTTCCGACGGCTGGGGCGAGGCGCTGGATCCGGAGGGCATCGTCCGGCAGGCTCGCCGGATGATCACCGAGTACGGATTCAAATCCATCAAACTCAAGGGCGGCGTCTTTCCACCCGCCCATGAAATTGAAGCTATCCGGGCTTTGCGTGAAGCGTTCCCGGACCTTCCGCTCCGGCTGGACCCCAACACTGCCTGGACGGTGGAGACCTCGAAATGGGTGGCGGCCGAAACGAGCGGGCTGCTTGAGTACCTGGAAGATCCGACGCCGGGCCTGGAGGGAATGGGCCAGGTCGCGGCTGCTGCCCCCATGCCGCTTGCCACCAATATGTGCGTCGTGGCCTTCGACCACATCAAAAAGAGTGTGGAACTCGATTCCGTCCAGGTAATCCTCGGTGACCATCACTACTGGGGCGGCCTCCGCCACACCCGGGAACTGGGCACCATCTGCGAAACCTTCGGAATAGGATTGTCCATGCATTCCAATTCCCACCTTGGCATCAGCCTTGCTGCCATGGTCCACGTCGCCGCCGCAACGCCTGCCCTGACGTACGCCTGTGATACCCACTATCCCTGGAACGGGCACAACGACGTGGTCAAGCCCGGAGCCCTGAAGTTTGTGGACGGCAGCGTGCCGGTTCCCACCGGCACCGGCCTTGGCGTGGAGCTGAACCGGGAGAAACTGGCTGAACTCCACCAGCAGTACCTGGACGCCCGCATGACGGCGCGGGATGACACGGGCTACATGCAGCGTTTTGTCCCCGACTTCACGGCTGCCCTCCCCCGGTGGTAGGTCCGCAGGTGATGCAGGTTACCGGCTATCTCTATCCATGGGATTTACTGGGCGACCCGAAGGCGGTGTCATGGGTCAGGGACACCGGCGTTGACCGCGTGGCGCTTGCGGCCGCATACCACTCGGTGCGGGCCGGAACCCCACGGCATCCCACCCGGCGCGTCGTGGACGCCCGGTCGGCAGCCCTCTACGTTCCGGAAGGCGGTGCTTTCGCAGGCCGGCAGCTGATACCCGGCAACGCGAGGGAATGGACCGGGACGGAGAACGGATTCGGCGAGGCCGCAGCGGCATTTCAGGCGGAGGGCCTTCCCGTGGACGCGTGGACGGTGCTGACCCACTCCAGCGCAGTGGGCGGAAACAGCCCCGGCCTCTGCGTACAAAATGCCTTCGACGAGGTCTACAGGTACGCGCTGTGCCCGTCGCAGCCTCAGGTCCGCTCCTACGCTGCGTCCCTGGTGCGCCAAGTCCTGGAGATGGGACAGCCGGATGGGTTAATCCTCGAAGCGGCGGGTCCGCTGGGTTTCAGCCACCAGAACCGGCATGAGAAGACCGAGGGAGCCGAGTACTCAACCTGGGTGCAGGCGCTGTTGTCGCTGTGCTTCTGCGATGCATGCGCCACCGGGTACGAGGCCCGCGGGTTGCCCGCCGCCGGGTATCAAAGCCGGGTCCGCTCTGCCGTCGCGCAGGCCGATGATGCCCGAATGACAGCTGCATTTGCGTCCGGGGCAGCGGCGTTCCTTCCCCTTCTGGAGGTCCGGTGGGATGCCACGGCGATGCTGCTGGATGAGTGCTTGGCAGCGATCGAAGCCACCGGCTCCCGCCCCCGGCTGTCGCTGCACGCCACGCCGGACCCCTGGGCCACGGGGCCCTTCGTTCCGGTGGAGGCGCTCCGCAGGAGCAGGCTCTGGGGGCACCGGGGTGACCTCACCGCCGTCGTACCTTGCTGGGGCGAGCCCAGCGAAGGCGCCGTGATGGTCGAAGCCATGTTGGCCGCCGGTTTGCGGGTGGGTGCGTATGTCCTGGCGCTGCCGCCGAAGACGGCCGACGGCGGCAGGCTGGCAAGCGAGTGGCAGGTGCTTTGTGCAGCGGGAGCCAGGGAACTGCACGTGTATCACCTCGGGCTTGCCTCCTCCCGGCGCCTCTCCGCTGTTGCGGGAGGACTGATGAGTCTGCGCTGAGGTTTCAGCGCTGCCGATCAGGCTCACGCAGATGGAACGGGACCCCGGGAAGAAGTCGCCGAACGGGAAAGTCCGAGTGCCCATCCGCCGGCAACTCCAATGGCAAGAAGCATGGTGACGAAGCCGATTGCGGGGGCGCTCTGCCATGCCAGGGCACCGCCGTACCGCAGCAAGGCAAGCGCCTGCAGAATGACGAAGACAACGGAGGTCAGGGCCACGGGCCGGACGGTATGGAGGTAGCGGCTCGACTGGCCCTGCGCGGCAGACCACCCAAGACCGATCAGCCACGCCCCGATCGCCCTCGCAGTGAGTTCGGACAGTGGCCACGGCCACCACTTCGCGGCAGGAATGGGTGCCGCCAGGAGTGCCAGGCCGTAAATGAGCAGCACCCCGGCAATACCCACCATGAGCATTCGGAGCGCAGGCGGCAGCACTGGCAGTCCCGCCGTTACGGATTTGGGGGCAGGACGCCGGGACCGGATCTGCATCCAGCTGGTGACGGCCATTGCCACGGGCACGATGGCGTAGATTGCCAGCCACGCCCAGGTGGCTATTTGGGCGGTGGGGGCCGTGTCCGGTGACAGGTGGAAGCGGTTGAGATGCAGCAGGGTGACTTCCAAGGTCAGTGTCGTGAAGACGAACACGGGCCATACTGCCAGCCTCGCCGACTCCCAACCTGCCGAACGGGCGCCCGCCACCTCCAAGCCGGCGCTCGACCAGTATGCCGCCCCGAGGAAGACCGCCGTCATGGGCGGATTGACCGTCCATGCAAAGAATTCATCGGTCCGGAGCGGAAACACGAACAGCACGAGCCCGGCAAGAAACACCAGGAATGCAGCGACGTAGAGCAGCCACCGCATCGGTGCAATCAGTGGAATGGCCTCAGTTGAAGCGGACATCACCGGGCTGCTCCTCGGGTGCGGCCGGCCCGCCAGCGGCAGGGGGCGAGGCCGGGAGGGGGTTTTCGGCCAGGTAGGCGTGAAGCATTGAGACCACGGTGGCACCGTCCCCGACTGCGGTGGCCACTCTTTTGATGGAACCGGCCCGCACGTCACCGATCGCGAAGATGCCGGGCATGCTGGTTTCCAGCGCCAGCGGAGCCCTGTCCATCCCGGCGTCACTGACATCCCTGGCACCTGTAAGGAGAAAACCGGCCGGGTCACGCTCTACGGTGTCGGGCAGCCAGGAGGTCCGCGGCACTGAACCGATCAGCACGAACAAGCCGCCCGCTTCGATCTCCTCGCCCGCGATTGCTTCGGCTGCTCCGGATGCGGCGACCCTGACGGCGGCAAGGAATCCGTCCTGGTCCCGGGCCCCCACGATTGCGGTGCCAAAGCGGATCGCGACGTTCCGGGTGGCTTCAAGTTGGGAAATGAGGTATTCCGACATGCTGGCGGACAGGGTGGGTCCACGCACCAGCAGCGTCACCTTTTTCGCATACCTCGCAAGGTGCAGAACCGCCTGTCCGGCCGAGTTGCCGCCCCCCACGACACAGACATGCTTTCCGGCCATCGACGGCGCTTCGGAGACTGTGGCCCCGTAGAAGACGCCTCTGCCCACCAGATCCTCCAGTTGGGGTATGCCGAGGCGGCGGTAGTCCACACCGGTGGCCACCACTACTGCGCGGCACCGCACCGCACTCCCATCGGAAATCGACACAGTGTACAGCGGGCCGTCCGCGCTGAGCCCCGCCACCTTCCGCAGGAACAGGAAGTCAGCGCCCAAAGTCCAGGCCTGGTGAAATGAACGGTAGGCCAGGTGGGCGCCGCTCACACCGCGTGAAAAGCCAGGGTAGTTGCGGATCAACGAGCTGGTGCCGGCCTGGCCTCCCACAGCCTCACCCTCCACCACCATGGTCGAAAGGCCCTCGGAGGAGGCATACACGGCGGCCGCGAGACCGGAGGGGCCTGCTCCCACAACCACCACATCGAAGATCTTGTCCGCCGGAGGAGGCCGCGTCACCCCCATCGCTTCGGCAATCTCCAGGTCACTGGGGTTCTCAAGGACAACTGGTGAAGCAGTGAACTCCAGCACCAGGACCGGCAGCGCGGGATGGCGCAGGCCCAGGCTCTTCAGCGTCCGTTCCGCCGTCTCGGACCCAACTGGGTGGAAGCCCACCGGGATGTGGTTCCGGCTCAGGGAGTCGCGCAGCGTATGCGTCCTTTCGTCGCCTATGTCCCCGATCAGCCGGACCGCCTCAAACCCCACCCCTTGGGCCAACTGCCAGTCATCAAGGGCGTCGGTTATCGCCCCATGGAATTCTTCGTCGCGTGAACGTTCCGGACGTATGATCACCAGCTCGGCGTACCCCTGCCCTACCGCCCGGAACACAGTCGGGGCGCTTTCGAAGTCACCCCATGTCACCACAACACCGCGTTTGGCGGCCGGGTGGAAGCCGTAGGCACGCCGCAAGAAATCAAGTCCCCCGCGGTCAGCCGGACCGTAGCACCCGAGAATGAGGGCGACCTGGCGGTTCCAGCGACGGAGCCCCTCCAGCACCGCCCGTCCGTGGGCGTGGCCGTCGCAGGCCACCACCTCGTAATCGGCACCGTACCGTCGGCGCAACTCATCTCCGAGCATGCGCCGGGAGGTCGCGTCGGTGGTGGCAATCAGCATGATCGGAACCGGGTCATCCATGGCCGCCGTCTTTCCGGTTCTATGGTTCGGTGGCGCTCACGATACTCGCGCAAGGACATTGGGGACAAGGGTTCTCCCTTGCCTCCCGGACGTTCCTTCGCCACCGGGGACGGAGTTGTCTGGGACCCCGTTCTACCTCGATTCTGTCATTCCGGGGGCGCCCGAATTCTGCCAGAATGGCTCCGACGGCAGGCAAGCAGGGACCCGAACTTGAGCAGGACCGGAGGGATGAAATGGAAGACCCCGAGGAAAACCGCCCTCCTCCTGGAATCAGCCTCGCCGCCAAGCCCAGCGGATCAGGGTGCCTGGACTGCCTCAACGGTGACGGCCAAGGCTGGTGGCTGCATCTTCGCCGCTGCGCCCAGTGCGGCCACATTGGATGCTGCGATTCATCTCCCTCGCAGCATGCCAGTGCCCACGCGCGCGCCACCGGCCACACTGTCGTACGGTCTTTCGAACCCGGGGAGGAATGGTTCTACGATCACACCACGAAGAAGTTCTTCCGTGGTCCAAGGCTTCCGGATCCCCAGTCCAGGCCACCTGAGCAGCCAGCACCTGCACCGCCAGACAAGGTACCCGCAGACTGGCGTGAGCGCCTGCACCGGTAACCACGGACCGGGTATCACCCCTGCTGTCACCGGGGCCGGCGAGAATTCCGTTGAGGCTGGGTGGATGGCAACCTCTTTTGTGGCCCTCGAAAGGCACCAACATCGGCGATGCGCGGGTCGGCGGCGCCGCCGGGCAAACGGCGCACGAAGCCTGATGTGCCTAAACTACTGACATGCCCACACGTGTTCATGAGTTTGCCTGGCCTGACCGGGTCGTCATCGGCACCATCGGTGTTCCAGGGGCGCGAACGTTCTACCTGCAGGTACGTGCAGGTAGGCAAATTGTGAGCATCGCACTGGAGAAACAGCAGTCTGCCCAGCTCGCCGAAAAGATTGACGAAATCCTCGACGAGCTCATCGCCCTTGACGGCAATCCCTTCAGTGTTCCCACGGGTACTCCCATCGAGCTCGTCGACAATGACCAGCTCGAGGCAGTCCAGGAGCAGTTCAGGGCCGGCGCCATGAGTTTGGGCTGGGACCCGACAACGGCGCAGGTTGTGATAGAGGCCTACCCGATCATTGAAGTCGGTGCTGATGAAGACGTCGAATTGCTTGCTGGGAACGCCGCTGACGTGGCCGAAATGTTGCTGGTGCGGATGCCGGTGGGCACCGCCCGCGCATTCGCCAAACGGACCCGGGAGGTAGTGGGTGCCGGGCGTCCGGCATGCCCGCTCTGCGGTTATCCCATGGACGCCGACGGGCATACCTGCACTCTTCCTGAAGTCTGATGCCAGGGAGCCCGGACGGTAGTGGCGGGTCTACCGCAAAGCTGTCCGCAGCCGTTCCTTGAGGTCTTCAAGTGATTCACGCCATTCCGGTTCGTCAGCGTTGTCCCACAGTTCAGCAAGCTCGGACTTCTCCCCGGCAACCCGTTCAACTGCTTCCAGTGCCATCTCCACGTCTTCGGCGGTGACCTCTGCCCCGCGGGCAGCCACCCAGGTCGCCACGGTCTCCGGGAGATCGCCCAGCGGGTTGCCTTGGCTGGCGGAGGTCACTTCGGCGGCGGCGATAGCGACAGCCCCTTCGGGTGCCTCGACATACCTGTGACCTGCCTTCGCCAACGCCTGGCGCACGACGTCGACCCCTCCGGTCTCCAGCTCGTCCAGCCAGTCCAGCGCGTCGTCGTTCTCAAACGGCAGGTAGCCCCATCCACCCACGTGATTCCCCTTCTGGTTACGGCTTGTGGCACTAATATGCCAGACCGCGCCGTCGCAGGTCATTCACGCGGTGGATGCCTGCAAAGCTTTTCGAGTGCGTGCTGAAAGTGCGGTTGTTGGCGCGGAGTGGTGGCCCGCAAAATGTCACACCCCCTTGGATGATGAGTACATGGGAAGCGAAGCGGTGGCAACGGCTTTTGAAGCGATCGACTCCTCGATTGCCCTGCTCCGCGCCGAGGTGGCTGAGTCCCGTAACGGGTTCCCCCAGCACGCCGACCCCTTGGCCGCCGTCGCTGACGGGTGCCTGGACATCCTTGCCGGAATTTCACGAACCGAGGCCCGGGTCGCTGCGTTGAAGGCGGAGGCAACGGCCAGATATGCGGATTCCGCGCGATCTGCCGCGCCTCCTGACATGCCCGTCCAGGCGCAGGAAATGGCAATAGCGGCCGAGGTGGGCTGTGTACTGGCCATCGGCGATCGGGCTGCAGGCATGCTGTTGGAGCAATCCCATGCTTTGGCTACGTTCTTGCCACTCACCCTGGCAGCATTGCAGGCGGGAACTGTCTCGTGGCAACACGCCAGGGTGATGGTGGACGAGACCGCCACCCTTGACTGTGACGCAGCGCGGGTACTCGAGGCACACTTCCTCGGCGCTGACGCGGCCAATCCTGCCCGCGGCTGCCCGGCCGGCGAGATGCCCGCCTTCCGGTTCCGGCGGAAGGCCAGGACCTGGCGCGAACGGCACCACCCGGACAGCATCGAAAAACGCCATGCTAAGGGAGCGCGGGACAGGTGCCTGGAATATACCCCGGAGCAGGACGGCATGGCGCGGGTGTCTGCCTACCTGCCCGCGGACCAGGCGGCTGCGATCTGGAACCGCATTACCGCCATCGCCCGGGGCCTGCAAGGGCCCCACGAGAACCGGACGCTCACCCAGTTACGGGCAGACGTATTTGCGACGGCAGTCCTGCGAAGCGACAACGGCATCAGCGGCGGCGGGGCTGAGGCCGGAGGACCCGGCATGGCCGATGTCCCTACGCCCCGGGCCGAGGTCCTGATCACCGTTCCCGTCTTCTCACTGCTGGGGCTGACAGAGGAACCGGCCACGCTGGACGGGTTCGGACCCATCCCTGCCTCCATGGCCCGGAATCTCCTAACCAATGGAGCGGATTCGTTCCATCGGGTGCTCATAGATCCACGGGACGGGGCCCCGTTGGAAATCGGCCGCACAAGCTACCGGCTGACGAAGGCCATGCGGAACTGGCTACGAATGCGCGACGGCAGATGCCCGTTCCCCGGGTGCAGCAACCAGTCCCTGGACAACGAAGCAGACCACCTCCTGGCCTGGCATCACGGCGGAACCACCGGGATCAGCAACCTGGGACAGCCTTGTCCCCGGCACCACAGACTCAAACACGCCAGCGGCTGGACACCGACCCCCGCATCACAGAACGAGCCGCCCGGCTGGATTTCACCATCAGGGCGGAGATACAAAAGCGAACATCAGGACTGGGAAGCACCTCACTGGCCGTGTTCGTTGGGGCAGCAAGCCACAGAACGGCAACATCCATATCCTCCTATGCCCACCGCGGTGAGGGGGACCGTGGACTATTTTCGGGAACCACCATCTGCGGGAGACGAATTCCTTCGTACCTACCTCGATGCCAAATGAACTGCCGGATATGACAGCAAGGGACCCCGCACAAAGCGTGCGGAGTCCCTTGCTGTCGGATCCTGAAAAGAAGAAACTAGAAGTCCCAGTCCTCGTCTTCCGTGTTGACGGCCTTGCCGATCACGTAGGACGAACCTGACCCCGAGAAGAAGTCGTGGTTCTCGTCAGCGTTCGGGGACAGGGCCGACAGGATGGCCGGGTTCACGTCGGTGACGGACGCCGGGAACATCGCCTCGTAGCCCAGGTTCATGAGGGCCTTGTTGGCGTTGTAGTGCAGGAACTTCTTGACGTCCTCGGCCAGGCCCACGCCGTCGTAAAGGTCGTGGGTGTACTGGACCTCGTTTTCGTACAGCTCGAACAGCAGTTCGAACGTGTAGTCCTTGATCTCCTGGCGGCGTTCCTCGGAGACCTTCTCCAGGCCCTTCTGGAACTTGTAGCCGATGTAGTAACCGTGAACAGCTTCGTCACGGATGATCAGGCGGATCAGGTCGGCGGTGTTCGTCAGCTTGGCGCGGGAGGACCAGTACATGGGCAGGTAGAAGCCCGAGTAGAACAGGAAGCTTTCCAGCAGCGTGGAGGCCACCTTCCGCTTCAGCGGATCGTCACCCTGGTAGTAGTCCATGACGATCTGCGCCTTCTTCTGAAGGTTCTCGTTCTCGGTGGACCAGCGGAATGCCTCGTCGATCTCCTTGGTGGAAGCCAGGGTGGAGAAGATGGAGGAGTAGCTCTTGGCGTGCACTGACTCCATGAAGGCGATGTTCGTGTACACAGCCTCCTCGTGCGGAGTGAGGGCATCCGGAATCAGGGACACCGCACCGACCGTGCCCTGGATGGTGTCCAGCAGGGTCAAGCCGGTAAATACGCGCATGGTGAGCTGCTGCTCGGCCGGCGTCAGCGTGTTCCAGGACTGGACGTCGTTGGACAGCGGCACCTTTTCCGGCAGCCAGAAGTTGTTGACCAGGCGGTTCCAGACGTCGACGTCCTTGTCGTCCTGGATGCGGTTCCAGTTGATGGCCTCGACGTGGCTGAGCAGCTTGACCTTCTCGGTCATGTCATCCCCTATGCGTTGGGTGGGTTTTCTCTAAGTTAAAGCGTACGACGGCGGGCGGGCGCCCGCCGTCGTACTGTCCCGTTGGTTGAAGCTACAGCATGCAGCTGACGCAGCCCTCAACTTCGGTCCCTTCCAGCGCGAGCTGGCGGAGACGGATGTAGTAGATGGTCTTGATGCCCTTCTTCCAGGCGTAGATCTGGGCCTTGTTGATGTCGCGCGTGGTGGCGGTGTCCTTGAAGAACAGCGTCAGGGACAGGCCCTGGTCCACGTGCTGGGTGGCGGCGGCGTAGGTGTCGATGACCTTCTCGTAGCCGATCTCGTACGCATCCTGGTAGTACTCCAGGTTGTCGTTGGTGAGGTACGGCGCCGGGTAGTACACGCGGCCCAGCTTGCCTTCCTTGCGGATCTCAATCTTGGACGCCACCGGGTGGATCGAGGAGGTGGAGTTGTTGATGTAGGAGATCGAGCCCGTCGGCGGCACGGCCTGCAGGTTCTGGTTGTAGATGCCGTGCTCCATGACCGAAGCCTTCAGCGCGCGCCAGTCTTCCTGCGTGGGGATGTGCACGTTCTTGAAGAGCTCGCGGACCTTCTCGGTCTGCGGAACCCATTCCTGCTCCGTGTACTTGTCGAAGAACTCCCCCGACGCGTACTTGGACTTCTCGAAGCCGCCAAACGTCTGGCCGGTTTCGATGGCCAGCAGGTTGGAGGCGCGGACGGCGTGGTACACCACCGAGTAGAAGTAGATGTTGGTGAAGTCCAGGCCCTCTTCAGAGCCGTAGTGGACCCGCTCCCGCGCCAGGTAGCCGTGCAGGTTCATCTGGCCCAGGCCAATCGCGTGGCTCTGGTCGTTGCCCTTGGCGATGGACGGCACCGAGGTGATGTTGGACATGTCCGAGACAGCCGAGAGGGAACGGATGGCCGTCTCGATGGTCAGGCCGAAGTCCGGCGAGTCCATGGTCTTGGCGATGTTCAGTGAACCAAGGTTGCAGGAGATGTCCTTGCCGGTGTCGGCGTAGGACAGGTCATCGTTGTACGTGGTGGGCTGGGAAACCTGGAGGATCTCCGAGCACAGGTTGGACATGATGATCTTGCCGTCGATCGGGTTGGCCCGGTTCACGGTGTCCTCGAACATGATGTACGGGTAGCCGGATTCGAACTGGATCTCGGCGAGGGTCTGGAAGAACTCGCGTGCCTTGATCTTGGTCTTCTTGATCCGGGAATCGTCAACCATCTCGTAGTACTTCTCGGTGACCGAGACGTCCGAGAACGGCATGCCATATACGCGTTCGACGTCATAGGGCGAGAACAGGTACATGTCCTCGTCCTTCTTGGCCAGTTCGAACGTAATGTCCGGAATGACGACGCCCAGGGAGAGGGTCTTGATGCGGATTTTCTCGTCCGCGTTCTCGCGCTTGGTGTCCAGGAACCGGTAGATGTCCGGGTGGTGCGCGTGCAGGTACACGGCGCCGGCACCCTGTCGGGCACCGAGCTGGTTGGCGTAGGAGAAGCTGTCTTCGAGGAGCTTCATCACGGGAATGACGCCGGAGGACTGGTTCTCGATCTGCTTGATGGGCGCGCCCACCTCGCGGATGTTGGTCAGCGCGAAGGCCACTCCGCCGCCGCGCTTGGACAGCTGCAGGGCGGAGTTGATGGAGCGTCCGATCGACTCCATGTTGTCTTCGATGCGGAGAAGGAAGCAGGAGACCAGCTCGCCGCGCTGCTTCTTGCCCGCGTTCAGGAACGTGGGGGTGGCCGGCTGGAAACGGCCTTCGATGATTTCATCCACCATCTGCAGGGCCAGCTGCTCGTTGCCGCGCGCCAGGTGCAGTGCCACCATGCAGACGCGGTCCTCGTAGCGCTCCAGGAAGCGCTTGCCGTCGAACGTCTTCAGCGTGTAGGAGGTGTAGAACTTGAAGGCACCCAGGAAGGTCTCGAAGCGGAACTTCTTCTTGTAGGCGCGGTTGAACAGCTCACGGATGAAGTTCATCGTGTACTGGTCCAGCGTCTCGCGCTCGTAGTACTGGTTCTTCACCAGGTAGTCGAGCTTTTCCTCCAGGTCATGGAAGAACACCGTGTTGTTGTTCACGTGCTGCAGGAAGTACTGGTGCGCGGCCTCGCGGTCGGCGCCGAACTGGATTTCGCCGTTGGGACCATAGAGGTTCAACATGGCGTTCAGCTCGTGATAGCCCAGCCCCTTATACGCGGCGGGCATCTCAGGCTTCCGGGACCTGGTTACTTCTGTGTCTGCGACAGTCGTGTCCAAAACGTGTCCAATCCTTGGTTGACCCGGGTAACGTCTTCCGGCGTTCCCATAAGTTCGAATCGATAGAGGTGGGGTACGTGGCATTTGGCGGCGATGATGTCCCCGGCCATGCAGTAGTTGTCCCCGAAGTTTGTGTTTCCGGCGCCAATCACGCCGCGGAGCAGTTTCCTGTTCTGCGGGTTGTTGAGGAACCGGATGACCTGCTTGGGAACGGACCCCTCTCCCCCGGTGCCACCGTAGGTGGGCACCACCAGCACGAATGGCCGGGTAGCGAGGAGGGGTGCGTCCTTTGGATAGAGCGGGATCCGGGCAACCTCACGGCCAAGCTTCGCGACGAAGCGGCTGGTGTTCTCGGATGCTGAGGAAAAGTAGATGAGCTGGCTGCCGGTGCGGACCGGTTCAGCCTGGTCCTGCGGCCCGGCCGGCGGGGACACGTCCACGCGTTGAGCCGCGTGGATGGGAACAACCTGGTGAATTGGTAAGGCCTCGCGGTCATGCTGTGCTGCTGGTGCTGCCACGTGAGTCACCTCAGCTGGTTGCTGGTTGCCGGCAGGAGAAGCGGAACTCCTAAGCCACGGAGGAAACGGCGGAAAGTGCCAGTTCCTCGATCTTGTCGGGGCGGAAGCCGGACCAGTGGTCCTGGTCGGTGACCACAACGGGAGCCTGCATGTAGCCAAGTGCCTTCAGTCGCTCGAGTGCCTCGGCGTCCTGGGAGATGTCAACGCTCTGGTAGGTGATGCCCTTCTTGTCGAGCGCGCGGTAGGTGGCGTTGCACTGAACACAAGCAGGCTTCGTGTAAACCGTTACGGTCATTGTCCCTGTCCCCTTAGTTGAAATCTTGCTGGCCCGGTGTCCCCGTCCAGCTGTATGTAGATACTACATGTAGTGCAGACGCCTCTTCGGAACCCCAAGATGATGTATTACAAGTATGTCATTTAATGCACCGTTAATCCACAGGCAGGGGCGGGAAAAATGCCCGGAATCGCGGGTTTTTTGCGGGCTGGGTCCACACCCTGTGGAGTACTTAGCCACATTTAAAGGACCGCGTGTCGCACGGCTGCGGCGTGTCGCGCCCTGTTTCCTTCCGCATGAAAAGGGTCCGTGACCACTACATGTAGTGGTCACGGACCCGGGTTCCGCTCCCTGCGGCGAAGGTGTGTCCAGCTTGCCCGGGGTTTCCTACCGCTTGGCGGAGTTGAGGTTGGCGATGGCGGTGGACAACGCCGTGGCGAAGCCGCACCACGCCGCGTAGGGAGCCAGCGATACCCCGGCCGCACGGTTCAGCCGATAGGTGCGGCGCACCAGATCGGCGCTGCTGGCGGCGAGCAGGGCGGCCTCGGCCGCCGCAAGCCAGGGCCTGCGTGAGCGCCAGAAGAACCAGCTCCACGATGCATTGAGGACCAGGTTGGCAGCCAATGCACTCCGGTAGGCGCGGAGCTCCCGGCGGGAGCCCTTGCCACCCGGGTCGGATGTGCCGGCCGGGGTGGCAGCAGCCCGGTCCATTTCAGCAGCCCGGTCCATTTCAGCAGCCCGGTCCATTTCAGCAGCCCGGTCCAGTTCAGCAGCCCGGTCCAGTTCAGCAGCCCGGTCCAGTTCAGCAGCCCGGTCCAGTTCAGCAGCCCGGTCCAGTTCAGCAGCCCGGTCCAGTTCAGCAGCCCGGTCCAGTTCAGCAGCCCGGTCCAGTTCAGCAGCCCGGTCCAGTTCAGCAGCCCGGTCCAGTGCGACGGCGGACGTCACCGCGAGGTCTGCATACAGGGCCGTCCACACCAGCGGGAAGGCGATGGCCGGCGGCTGCCAGTCAGGCTTGCGCAGCCGCAGGTACCAGCTGCCCTGCGGATCCGTGGCCACTCCGCCCGCGGCGGCTGTGGCGGCCGTCGCCGCCGTCGTCCATGCAAGTGTTTTCAGTCTCATGGCCGGAACCTCCGATCTCCCTTGCTCCTGGTGACTTCCACGCCTGCGACTGCTATAGCTGCGCCTCCCGGCGGTCCAGCACGATCTGCTGGACATCCAGGTAACCGGACTGGAAACCGGCGCGCGAGTAGCAGAGGTAGAACAGCCACATCCGCTGGAACACTGCATCGAAGCCGAGCTCCCCCACTTCCCGGGACCGGGAAAGGAACCGTTCCTCCCACAGCCGCAAGGTGGCGGCATAGTGGTCACCCATCCCCATGCGCTCCCTTACCCGAAGGGTGGTGTGCTGCTGGGTCACGCTCTCGATGGCACGGACGGACGGCAGGAACCCGCCGGGGAAGATGTACTTGTGCACCCAGGTGTAGGCGTTGCGGGTGGCCAGCATGCGACCGTGCGGCATGGTGATGGCCTGGATGGCCACCTTTCCGCCGGGTGCCAGCACGCGGTCGATGGTCTGGAAATAAATGGGCCAGTACTCGTACCCCACGGCCTCGATCATTTCCACCGAGACCACGGCGTCGTACTCGCCTTCCACCGCCCGGTAGTCCTGCAGGGCAACGGTCACGCGGTCCGCGAATCCGGCATCCTCAATGCGTTCCTGCGCCAGCGCCTGCTGCTCGCTGGACAGCGTGACGCTGTAGACCGTGGCGCCGCGGGCGGCGGCACGCAGGGCAAGCTCGCCCCAGCCGGTGCCGATTTCCAGCAGCCGCGTCCCCTCGCCCACGCCGGCCTTGTCCAGCAGCCGGTCGATCTTGGCCCGCTGGGCCTCGGCCAGGAACTCCCATGCAACGGTGGACAGCGGACCCGCCTTCTCCGGGAACAATGCCGAGGAGTAGCTCATGGTGGAGTCCAGGAAGTTGAAGAACAGGTCGTTGGACAGGTCGTAGTGCCGGGAGATGTTGCTGCGGGTGTTTTGTTCGGCGTTGCGTTCCTGGCGGGGTGTCCGGGGCAGGTACAGCGAGCGCAGCTTCTGCAGCGGCATGGGGATCAGCGTGTCCACGGAGGCCGCGAAGACTTCGAGCAGCGCGGCGAGGTCCGAGGCTTCCCAGTCGCCGGCCATGAAGGATTCGCCCAGACCGATCAGGCCGTTGTCGCCGATCCGTGCCTCGAAGGCGTCGGGCCGCAGCATGGTCATCACGGGGGCCTCCGGACCGCCCGTTCCGAGCACGGACCCGTCCGGATATTCGACGCGGAGCGGCAGCCGCTTGACTGCACCCCTGAACAGCAGGCCGGCTGTCCTGCCGGCCAGTCCGGCTTTCATGCCCGACGGCGGTTGGGCAACACCTGGCCACAGGTCGGGATTGATGATGGCGGGCGACGCCGGCACCCCGGTTGCGCCCCAGGCTGCGGGCACGTGTCCGGCGGATGGTCCGCCGGCCTTGCCTTCGACACGGCCTGCGGTGGTGCCGTTATCGTCCGTCATGGTCATTGAACTGCCTCCTGTGAAGTGTGGGGTGGTCTGGCAACGACGGGCAGGTGTCTTGCCCAGAGTTTAATGCCCTGTATCCGGATCAGGGCGGATACCAGCAGCGGCGCGGCAGGCACTGCGAAAGCCGCCGCCAGGATGTTCGAAACGGTGGCGGGGCGGCGCCGTCCGTCCATGGTGGCCACGAAGGGCCGGTGCCCCTCCCGCTCCAGGATGATTGATACGGCAAGCCTGTCCCCCGGGGCCGGGAGCTTCATCCGGTACTCGCCGTCGACGTCGTTGAAGGGTGACACGTAGAACGCCTTCGGCACCGAGGCCCGCCCGGAGGGATCGGTTCGCAGCAGGTAGCAGTGCCGCTCCCCGTAGGTGTTGTGGACTTCGGCCACCACGCACTGCAGTTCCCCGGTGGAGCGGTAGCACCAGAACAGGGTGAGCGGGTTGAAGACGTAGCCAAAAACCCTGGCACTGGTGAGCATGTGGATGGGTCCGCCGTCGGGCTCCACCCACTGGGTGCGCAGGTAGCGCTCCACGTTGGCCCGAATGCTTGCGCCGGGATCGCCCAGGTGGTCTCCGGCGCGAAACACTGCCAGCGGCCGGAGCAGGAACGGCAGGCGCGGCATGTGGTCCAGGTCCACGAACCAGCTGTAGCTGCGGTAGGTGAACGCATTCTTCAAGGGGCTGCGCCGGACATGGGAGATGGACGTGCGGAAAATCGAGGCGTCCATGGTCATGCCCGTTCCGTGGACAGCAGTTCCCGCTCCCCCTCGCCGGAGGAGTTGCCCGGTTCATCCGCGCGGGCCGCCGGCCAGGTGCGGCCCAGTTTCTCGGCCGCCCGCACCCCGGAGAGGGCACCGTCCTCATGGAAGCCCCAGCCAAGGTAGGCCCCGGCGTAGGCGATCCGGTTGTTGCTCAGCGCGGCGATGGCCTGCTGGGCCTGGAGGGATTCCGGCGTGTATTGCGGATGTTCGTACACCATGCGCTCCAGCACGGCGGTGCCGGCAATCAGTTCCGACTCCCCCAGGCTCACCAGGTACGGCTTTCCGTCCACGGGATGCAGCCGCTGCAGCCGGGTCAGGTCGTAGCTCACCAGAACCTTGTCGGGTCGCGCGTCGCACGCCGGGAGCCGGTAGTTCCACGACGCCCTGGCGTTGTCCGCGGCAGGCAGGACTGCCGGGTCCCGGTGGAACACGGTGTGGTTCACCGAATACGGCATCCCGCCCAGCGCCTCCTTCTCTTCCGGTGTGGCGTCGGACAGGAACCGGAGAGCCTGCGCGGGATGGGTGGCGACAACGACGGCGTCAAACTCTTCCGGCCCGCTGGCCGTTTCGAGCTCCACGCCTTTGGGCAGGCGCCGGATGGCAGTGACGGGCGTGTTGAGCCGGACGTCGGCAAGCGTGGCGGCGAGCTTTTCCACGTACCGGGCAGAGCCGCCGGTGACGGTGCGCCACTGCGGCGAACCCTTGATCCCCAGCATGCCGTGGTGGCCCAGGAACGTGAAGAGGTACCGCGCGGGGTAGGCCAGGGCGGTGGTGGGGTCGCAGGACCAGACTGCACTGACCACGGGGGTCATGAAGTGGGAGATGAAGTAAGGGCTGAACTTCTCCCGTTCCAGGAATGCGCCAAGTGTCAGTTCCGGCACCGGCACCTCGCCGCTGACGGCCGACGGCGGCGCGGTCCTGAGCAACTCCCTCGCCTTCCGGTAGAAACGGGTCACCTCCAGCAGCATCAGCAGGTAACGGCCGCGGAGCAGGCTGGAGGGTTTGGCGATGATGCCGCGGGCGCCGTCCCGTGCCCCCGCGTATTCCAGCCCGCAGCCGTCGCAGCGGATTGACATGCTCATCTCGGAGTCCTGGGTCTCGACGCCGAGTTCGGCGAACAACCGCAGCAGTGTGGGATAGGTCCGTTCGTTGTGCACGATGAACCCGGTGTCCACCCCGATGACGCTGCCGTCGGGCTGCGGCATGTCGTGGGTGTGGGCATGGCCTCCCAGCCGTGAGTCCGCCTCGAACAGGGTGACGTCGTCCTGGCTGTTCAGCACGTAGGCGGCCGTCAATCCGGCCACGCCGCTGCCGATCACGGCGACGCGCCGCCGCCCGCCTGGACTTCCTGCTGGGTTAGGTGACAATTCATGCTCCTCTGCTGAACATTTGCCGCTGGGCTGCGTATACAACTGGCTATTCGGTGCCGTGCCGGCTGTGGATGGGTGAAGTACTGTGGGCTGGTGTTAAACCCGGTGCACCTGAAGACCCTCCTTGAAGTCACGCGGCTGGGATCGTTTGCTGCCGCAGCGGCAACGCTCGGCTACACGGCCTCCGCCGTGTCCCAGCAGATGTCGGCTTTGGAGCGGGAAACGGGCACCATCCTGTTCCAGCGTTCGGCGCGCGCCGTGATTCCTACGGAAGCCGCCGTCGTCATGACGCGGCACGCCGCAAAGGTGCTCACGGATATCGAGGCACTGATGGCCGCCGCCTCCAGGACCCAGGCCACGGAAAGCCAGGAACTGCGACTGGGGATCTTCCCCAGCCTGGCCACGTATGTCCTGCCGCGGATCCTGAAGAACCCGGCGTGGAAGAAACTTGGGATCGACCTGCGGGTGTCCGTGGCTGAACCCGGCCAAACCATCCAGGGGCTGCGTACCGGCGGCGACCTGGACCTGGCCGTGGTGTTCCAGGTGGGCCAGACCGGCTTCGCCTGGCCCAACACCATCAACAGGCAATGGATTGGCGACGACGATTTCCGGGTGGTGCTGCCTGCCGGCTGGGGTTTCCGGGCCGACGCGAAGGTCGCGGCCGACCACCTCTCGGAGATGCCGTGGATCATGCACCATCCCGGCACCAGTGACGCCATGGTGATCGAGCGTCTGTTTGCCGGCTGCAACCTGCACCCCAGGGTGGTGGCGCACAGCGACGATTTCCATGCCAGCCTGGAGATGGCCGCCGCAGGGCTGGGAGCCGCTTTGGTTCCGGAACTCGCGCTCCGGAACAAGCCGGCAGGCGTTGTGGTGCTGGACGTCCCGGAGATCCGGCTGGCCCGGAACGTGTTTGCGCTGCTGATCAATGACCGGAAGACGGCACGGGTGCAGCTTTTCGTTGACCTCCTGGCCGAAACCCTTGCCGGGATGCGCACGGCAGTGAATTAGGGCAGAACGCTGGAATGGTCTGCCCTTCGGGTCTATGTTGAGAATATGAACAAGGTAGCGAGCCAGCACTTTGGGGAGATCGAGCTCAACCACGGCATGGACCATCTCTTTGCCGCCAAACATGAGCTGCGTGGCCACCCGCTGGAACTCGACCTGAACATCAACGCCCACGACAACTTCGATGAAGCCGCGCTCCGCAAAGTCGAGTACCGGCTGCGCTTCCTGCCGGAACTGGTGGACGAGGTCCGCGAGATGATCGCTGAGGAACTTGAGCAGGAGGGCACCAGTCCGCAGGAGTATCTGCACTTCCACTGCAACGCCCTCAAGGACGAGCACCTGCACAAGGTGTTCGGTGTCCAGGACCGCAGCCAGCTCACCAACGAGGTCTTCCTCAAGGCCCTCAAACTTGGCCATGTGGGCATTTACCCCGGCCAGCCCGAGCGCTACTTTGTCCTGGATTTCACCCTGGGCGAGCACTTCACGGACGAGGTCCTGGTGGCGTCCGCCGACCAGGACGGCGTGGTGGACGACGAGATCGTCTGGGAGTCCTAGGCCGTCGACCGGTCGACAGCGCCCGGGCACCAAGGAGGGTGGGCGGCCGTGGATGTGGTTGATGACAGGCGTGGCATCTGGCGGCTGGCTTCGTCGCTGCTCCTCGCCGGCGTGCTTGTTTCGATTCTCGCCGGCATCCTGCATGCCGAGTCCCACGACGCCAACGACCATGTGGCGTCCTTCACCGCCTATGCGAACAGCGGAATCTGGACCGCCGTGCACCTGGGCCAGTTCGTGGGAATGGCGCTGGTGGGGGCCGGACTTGTTACGTTGGGCACCGCGCTCGGCGTCCAGCGCCGCCCGTTGGCCTGGGCCGCACGGTTTGGTGCTCTGTCCGCCGCTGCTGCAGTTGTGCTCTACGCGGCCCTGCAGGCAGTTGACGGCGTGGCCCTGAAACAGGCGGTGGACGCGTGGGCTGCTGCCCCGGACCCGGAAAAGCCGCCCCGTTTTGCCACGGCTGAAGGCATCCGCTGGCTGGAATGGGGAATGCGCAGCTACCAGAGCATCCTGCTGGGTGCCGCCTTGGTACTGGTTGGTGTTGCTGTGGCCGCAGCCCGCCACACCTCCCGGATTGTTGGCTACCTCATGGCGCTGTCCGGGCTGGCGTATGTGGCGCAGGGGTGGATCATCGGGGAATCCGGATTTTCGGCAGCCAATTCGTTGCCCACGCTTGTGGGCATTGTGGCCATTGTTGTGGCGGCCGTGTGGCTGGCCGTCAGCGGGTGGCGGATGACGCAGACGACGGCGGCCGGCCACCTGGGGTGACCGGCCGCGGTTGCGTCGTTTCCCGTCTTACTTGGCCGCCTCCAGCAGGCCGGCCCGGACCGTCTGCGTGGCCTTGACCAGGTTGCGCAGGGACTCTTCGGTCTCGGCGTAGCCCCGGGTCTTCAGGCCGCAGTCCGGGTTGACCCACAGCTGGCGGGACGGAACGTGCTTGACGGCGGTGGCCAGCAGCTCGGTGACTTCCTGCTCGCCCGGAACACGCGGCGAGTGGATGTCGTAGACGCCCGGGCCCACACCGCGGCCGAAGCCGTGCGACTCGAGGTCGTGGACAACCTCCATCCTGGAGCGCGCAGCCTCGATGGAGGTGACGTCCGCGTCCAGCCCGTCGATCGCGTCGATGATCACGCCGAACTCGGAGTAGCAGAGGTGGGTGTGGATCTGCGTGGAGTCGACGGCGCCGGCGGTGGCCAGGCGGAAGGAGTCAACAGACCACTTCAAGTAATCCGCCTGGTCCGCCTTGCGCAGCGGGAGCAGTTCGCGCAGGGCGGGCTCGTCCACCTGGATGACCTTGATGCCGGCAGCTTCCAGGTCGGCGATTTCGTCGCGCAGTGCCAGGCCAACCTGGTTGGCGGTCTCGCCGAGGGGCTGGTCGTCGCGGACGAAGGACCAGGCCAGGATGGTGACGGGGCCGGTGAGCATGCCCTTCATCGGCTTGCTGGTCAGGGACTGGGCGTACTTGGCCCACTCAACGGTGATGGGAGCGCTGCGGGTGACGTCGCCCCAGAGGATGGACGGACGCGTACAGCGTGAACCGTAGGACTGCACCCAGCCGTGGACGGTGACGTCGAAGCCCTCGAGGTTCTCGGCGAAGTACTGGACCATGTCGTTGCGCTCCGGTTCGCCGTGCACCAGGACGTCGTAGCCGAGCTCTTCCTGCAGCTCCACCACACGCTTGATTTCGTCCTTCATCAGCTGCGCGTACTGGTCGTCGGTGAGCTCACCCTTGTTGTTCCGGGCGCGCGCCGACCTGATGTCCGAGGTCTGGGGGAAGGAGCCGATGGTGGTGGTGGGCAGGGGCGGCAGGTGCAGTGCTTCCTCCTGCGCCGCTTCACGGACCGCATAGTCGGAGCGGGTGAAGTCGGCTGCGGTCAGTGCCTCGGTGCGGGCCCGGACGTCAGCGCGGCGAACGCCCTCTGCGGAGGCGCGGGAAGCGATCACGGCGGTTGCCTGGTCAATGGCGGCCTTGGCGGAAGCGGGGTCGGCCAGGTAGGACGCGAGGGTTTTGACCTCCACGGCCTTCTGGTCCGAGAACGCCAGCCAGCTGCGGAGCTGCTGGGAGAGCTGTGTCTCCTCCTCGACGTCATGGGGAACGTGCTGGGTGGAGGTGGACGTGGAAACGGTGACCCTGCCGGCAGCTGCCGTCAGTTCATCCAGCTTGGCAGCCGAAGCGGCGAGGTCGTTGCGCCAGATGTTGTGGCCGTCCACGACGCCGGCAACCAGGGTTTTGTTGCCCAGCGCGGCGAGTGCCGCTGCGGAGGGGACGGCGCCCTTGAAGACATCGATATGCAGGGCGTCGATATTGGTGGCGGCGAGGGTCCCAAGCTGTCCGTCGAGGGAACCGTATGGGGTGGAGACGAGGATCTGCGGGCGGTTGGCCGCAGCGGTGAGGACCTCGTAGGCGCGGGCCACGGCTGCTTCGATTTCGACGGCCGGGGTGTCCTGGTCAACCACGAGTGCGGGCTCGTCGAGCTGGATCCAGCCGGCGCCTGCTTCGGCGAGCTTTTCGAGCAGCTGCACGTAGACGGGCAGGATGTCTTCGAGGCGGGACAGCGGCGCGAAGCCGGCGGGGGCGTCGTCGGAAGCTTTGGACAGCAGCAGGTAGGTGACCGGGCCCACGATGTAGGGGCGGGTCTCGATGCCGTTGGCCAGCGCGAAGGCGAACTCGTCAACCTTGGCGGTGGACGCAAGGGTGAACTTGGTCTCCGGGCCGATCTCCGGAACCAGGTAGTGGTAGTTGGTGTCGAACCACTTGGTCATCTCCAGCGGCTGCTGTTCCTTGTTGCCGCGGGCCAGCGTGAAGTAGCCGTCGATGTCCAGCTGGCCCCCGGCGTTGAGGAGCTTGCCGAACCGGGCCGGTACCGCGCCAAGGTGCGCGGTGGTGTCCAGGACCTGGTCGTAGTAGGAGAACGTGCCCGGGACCGCTGCGGCTTCGGTGAGGCCCAGTTCCTGCAGGCGTTTGGCGATGCTGAGCTGGATGTCCTTGGCGGCGGCGTCCAGGGCGCCGGCGTCGATCCTGCCGGCCCAGTAGGCCTCAACGGCCTTCTTCAGTTCGCGGCGGCGGCCGATCCGCGGGTAGCCGAGGAGTGAAGCTGCCGGAAACGGCGTGCGGGCGGTGTTCTGTTCAGTCATGGGGTTACTCCTGATGTCGAGGGCGTGCGCGGATGAACGCAGCACGGATGAACGCGGCGTGTACGAACGCTGCGTGGGTGAAGGAAAGCTGGTGAGGTGGGCGCCGGTCAGCTGGCGAGCTGGCTGCGGGCGATCGATTCGCGGCGGGTGCCGGGACGGCTGCGCCGCGGCAGGGCCAGCTTGTCCAGCACTTCCAAGGCACTCTGGTGCTCGTTGAAGGTGTAGATGTGGATGCCGGGTGCACCCGCATCAAGGGCGGCGTTGGCCAGGTCAACGGTGGCGTCGACACCAATGTGGAGGCGTTCGAGGTCGGAGTCCGCTGCGGCCAGGCGGGCCATCAGTTCCGGGGCGGGTTCCACGCCCGTCAGCTGGCCCAGCCGGTTCAACCGGCGGAGGCTGGTCAGCGGCATGACGCCCGGGATGATCGGGATGGTCACCCCGGCACGGCGGGCCCGGGTGAGGAGGTCGGCGTACTGCCTGGTCTCGAAGAACACCTGGGTGATGGCGAAATCCGCGCCGGACCGCTGCTTGGCAAGCAGCACCTCGACGTCGTGCTCCTCGCTGGGCGACTCCGGATGCCGGGTTGGGTATGCCGCCACGCCCACTGCGATCTTTCCTGCGCACAGCAGGGCCGACCGGCGCTGCTCCACGCGGCGGATGAGTTCGATCAGGTCCTGGGCGTACCGGAGCGAACCCGTGGCCGGGGCGCTGGCGTCCTTGGGAAGGTCTCCGCGGAGGGCGAGGATGCCCCGAACCCCGGTGTCCAGCAGTTCGCCGACGATCGCGGCAAGTTCCTGCGGCGTGTTGCCCACGCAGGTGAGGTGGGCCAGCGGCCGCAGCGTGGTTTCCAGCAGGAGCCGGTTGATGAGTTCGACGGCGGTGTCCCGGTTGGATCCGCTGGCGCCGTACGTGACGGACACGTAGTCCGGTTCAGTGGCTTCCAACTCGCGGATGGTGGTCCAGAGCGTCTCCGCTGCCGCGGGAGAGCGCGGCGGGAACAGCTCATAGGAAAGCGCCACCGGAGCGGTGTCGGAGAGGTTGGGATGTGCGTCAATCAGGCTTGGTGGTGACATTTGCGTCCTTGGCTTTGGGCCATTGGGGGTTCCCTGCCACGAAACAGGACAGGAAACCGGCAATGAATTTGAGTTTGGGGAACACGGAGGGACTCCACGAGGACGCAGCCGCGACTGTTACGCCTTGAATGAAGTAGTCCGTGAGCAAATGTCAGGCCCACATGGGGGCACCCACACCCTCCGGAACGGAGGATCGCTGACACGTTACCGCGGTAACTTGTCTATGACTCTATGGGGCCGGGCGGGGCCGGGACAAGTCGGGGCCGAATTAAGACGCACTTTTACGGGCTGTTTCCTGCGGCGGCAGAATTTTCTTCGCCTGGCGGGGTTCCTACCAAGGGCGGTCCGGCGCCGTGCCAGTGCCGTTGTCCAGGTATTCTTCCCGTTCGCGCCCGCTGTTCCGCTCCCGCTGGGCCTGCCGCGAATTCTCCTGGAGCCGGTCCAGCTGGCTTTGCTGTGCAGCCGCTGACCCGTCCTGCGGGGATTCCTTTCCCGGCGCATCCTCCGGGTCCTCCGGCCGTCCGGCGGCGCCAAGCTTTCCTTCCAGCCGTTCCCGCGCTTCGGCCAACCTCCTGTCCGCTCCTGCTGCCGCGTCCGGGGACAGGCAGCCTTCCGGTGCCTGCCCGGCGGTTGCCAGTGCTTCGTTGAAAAGCGGAACGGCCGACGACGGGTCCCCGGCCTGGAGCCGCTGGTCGCCCAGGCGTTCGGTCACCAGGACAAGGTTCACCAGGACCAGGCATTCATCGCCGGCTCCGTCCGGGACCAGTCCCAGCGCCTGTTCGAACAGGGCCTTCGCCTGCCCATAGTCTCCTGCCAGCACCGCGGCGTCACCGGCAGCGAACGGCGCCTTGTGCGGTTCCACCAGGTTGGCCAGGCCAAGGCCCTCTGCTGCGGCATCCACGGCGGGCGCATTCCCTGCCGCAAAACCGGTCGCGGCACGGTCCGCAAGAACATTGAGGCTCAGGAGTTTGGCGGCGACGCACAGCAGCAGCATTACGGGCACCGCCGACCAGAGGAGCAGGCGTTTCCTGCGGGCCCTGGCAGTCACCGGTCCCCTCCGCTGCGGCGCATGCGGGGCAACCCGCGCAGCTGCCGGACGATGCCCACCGCCTCCGGCAGGGCCAGCAGGAAGGCGCCGGCGGCGAAGATCCAGTACAGCTCGGCTGCGGCCGCCGTCGGGCCGTCTCCATCCGCACGTTCCACCCTGCCGGGGCGTGCCTGTTGCATCATGTCCCCCACGGGATCGCCGGCGGCGCGGTGGACGTAGGGCACGCCGAGCTGGCCGGCGATGGTCCGCAGCCTCCCCTCGTCGATGACCGACAGTGCGTCTCCGCTGGTGCCGGCGCGGTTGTCCTGGACATACGTGCCGCCGTCGTCCTCCTGCCCTGAGTTGTCCTGTCCTTTGTTCTCCTGGCCGTTGTTCTCCTGTCCGGTGCTCTCCTGTCCGCTGTTCTCCTTCATCCGGCCGCCCGCCGCCGTCCCGTAGCCCAGCACCGCTCCCCCGGCCACCAGGCCGCCGTCGAATGTCATTGCCCCGGGTTCCCTGCCGCTGGTCTGTTCGCCGTCGCCCAGGTAATACACCAGCCGGGGCCGGCCCGGATGGCCGTCCCTGGCGGCGGCCAATTTCTCTGCGAGCACCTGCCTCGCCGCGGTGATGCTGCTGCCTTTGGCGTACGCAGTCACCTGGGGTTCCAGGACATCCGTGATGGTCTCGAGTGCCAGCGTATCCGTGCTGAGGGGCATGCGGACGTGGGCGGTGGTGTCGAACGTGATGACTGAAAAGCGGGCGCCGGGCAACTGCCCGGCGATGGCCATGATGTCCTTCCGGACGCCTTCCAGCCGCGGGCTGCCGTTGCCGTAGTCCTCGGCCACCATGCTGGTGGTGGTGTCCACCACGAAGAACACGTTGAGGTCGGCGGCGGCAGCCTGGACCGATCCGCCGGGCAGGCCGGGCCGCAGGGCGGCTGCCATGACCAGCAGCACCACGGCGCCCCGCCGCAGCCACCCCTGCTGCCGCGGCGGCCCCGCTGCAGCCGCCACAGGACTGCGCACAGGGCCAGGGCGGACAACAGCCCAGCAGCCAGCGGCAGGCCAGGTACCTCCGAGAACACAGCACGCGGCGCGCCCTGGATGGCCGCCGTTTCAGTTCTCTCCACGGCGGTGACTATTCCGGCCACGGCAGCAGGGCTGTCCAGGGCGTAATACGAGCCGCCCGTGGACTCCGCTGCCGCCCGGAGCTGGGCACCGGGCTGGCCGGTCCCGCTGCCATAGTCCAGGTCCCCCGGGTTCAGCGCGTGGACGTGCACCGATCGGTCCTTGGCCAGCCGCGCCGCCTGGTCCAGGGTCATGATCGGTTCACCGGAGAGCAAGTTGTCCGTGGCCAGCACCACCGACCGCGAGCGCCGGGGAGCGTTGCTTCCCGCAGCGTCGGAGCCGGGAAAGCTGTTGATGCACGATGCCAGGCCGTCGCCTATCAGTGACGAACCCCTGCCGCTCCATGTGCCGTCGAAGAATCCGGAGCTGCCCTGCTTGCCGTCGAACGCGTCCCTCGCGAGGTGGAGCTGCTCCTGGGCGTAGTGGTAGTCGTCGGTCAGTGGAAAGACCTGGATGGCGGTGCTGTCAAAGATGGTCAGGCCGATCCGTTCACCGTCGAACTCCCGTGCCAGGCCGGCAAAGACGTCCGCCACTGCCGCGTCGGCACTGCTCATCGATCCGGAGGTGTCCAGGCAGAGCATGATGTCGCGGTTGTGCTGCTCCGGACGGAGGGTGGACACGTCAAGGGGCGGGCCGCCGCAACCGCAGTGGAAACCAGCAGCACGGCGCAGGCGGCACCGGCCAGGACCAGCCACCGCCGGTGCCGGCGAAGGGCTGCCTGGTATTCGGGCAGCGCGGTCAGCCTGTCGGCGTGGGCAACCGGCCGCCGTCGTCCGTTGGACAA
Organism: Arthrobacter sp. FX8; assembly: GCF_026723805.1. Lineage (NCBI taxonomy): Bacteria > Bacillati > Actinomycetota > Actinomycetes > Micrococcales > Micrococcaceae > Arthrobacter > Arthrobacter sp. FX8. The sequence continues at coordinate 1,781,632 of NZ_CP113505.1, forward strand.
CCGGTTGCTGCGCAAGGCAGCCCATACCGCCGCTCCTGCGGCAGCGGCCGCAACCGGCAGCAGCCACCAGAACATCAGCTCCACGAGCGCACCGCCGCCGATGCTTTTGCTGCGGACACGCTCACGGACGGCAGCGGACCGGGGCCGAATTCAGCGGGGTACAGAGCTTGGACGACGTCGGCCGCCGCCGGGAGCGGGTGGCGCGCCAAATCGTGGTGCGTCATCCTGGTGGCGTCCACTCCGGTTGCATCGCGGACGAACCCGCGCAGCAGCAGGCTGAGCTGCTGGTGCGCTCCGCGTGCCTCGAGATGCCCGGCCGCCGCTGCCTCGTCCACCTCGTTGATGCGCTGAAGGTAGGCGGCTTTGAGGGCCGGCAGGTCGGTCAGGGCGGACCTGCCGGGCTTGGAGCTGCGCCGCGCTGAGCGTTCCGCCTTGCGGGTGGAGGCAAACACGTAGGCGTACCACCCGGAAACCAGTGCCAGGAGCGCTGCGCCGCACCACAGCCAGGCGGGGCTGTACTGCAGCGGGCCATAGAATCCGGGATCAGCCTGCACGCCGGTGCCTCTCCAGCAGGGCGAAGAGACCCGTGATGACGTCTCCGCTGCCTGCCACCTCCCCCTCAGTAATCCCCGCGGCCCGGAGCATGGCCCTGCGCGCCGCGTCGCGCTCTGCGGTGGCCCTGGTGTAAGCGGCCTTCACCGCGGCGGACGCAGCAGGCTGCCATGGCAGCAGGGCGGAATCGGCCACGCTGCAGTAGTCCACCTCCGCGCTTGGAACCTGACCGGTCAGGGGATATGGTGCCAGGTCTGCGTCCCTGACGGTCAGCCAGAGGATCTCATGCTGGGCGCGCAGCCTGCGGAGGAGTTGGGCCATGGCATCGTCTGCGGCAATCTCGTCCGCGACGACGAACAGCAGGTGGCGTCCCTTGATGGTGCGCGCCGTGTACTCGAGCTGTTCCTGGATCCGGCTGGCCGCCGCGTCGAGGCTCGTGTGGGAGTCCACGTGCCCCAGCAGCCGCTCCAGGTGGGCCTCGCCGCCCTTTGCGGGCAGGGAACGCGTGGCCGTTGAATCACCGCAGACGAGCCCCACCAGGTCCCCGTGCCGGTGGGCCAGGTAGCCAAGGACCCCCAGGGCGAGCACGGCAATGTCCTTCTTCGCCTCCCCTGACCGGGCCTCCGCCGCCATGTTGCGCCCGGTATCGGTGACCAGGAGGACAGTCTGCCGGCGGACGGCGGCGTAGCGCCTGATCAGGGGTGAGCCGTGGCGCGCGGTGGCCTTCCAGTCAATGTCGCGCACTTCGTCCCCGGGCACATAGCCGCGCAGGTCATCGAAGTCCAGGCTGCGGCCCTTGAACACCGAACCGTATTCGCCGTCGAGCATGCCGCGGGCTTTGCGGTGGGCGAAGATGGCCATCTTCGATTTCACCCGCTGGAGGAGGCCGGCCATAGGGGTTCAGGGAGTCTGGACAGCGGCGACGACCGCGTCGATTACCGATTCCACCGGAACCTGTTGGGCCACCGCGTCAAAGTTCAGGATCAGGCGGTGCCGCAGCACCCGATGGGCCAGCGCCTTGACGTCCTCGGGAATGACGTGGTCGCGGCCGTTCAGCAGTGCCACGGCGCGGGCGGCCTGGCTGAAGGCGATGCTCGCACGGGGGCTGGCGCCGAACTCGATGAACCCGGCGAGCCGGGCGTCAATGTACTGGGCCGCGTTCCGTGTCACGTACACCAGGCCCACAATGTAGTTGATCACCGCCGGGTCAATGTAGATGCGCCTGGTCAGTTCCTGGATCTCCAGGATGGCATCAAGGGAAGCGGCCGCCGCCGGTTTCTGTTCCCGCGTGAAGACGCCGGCGTCGATCCGGGCGATGATCTGCGCCTCTTCCGCAGGACTGGGGTAGTCCAGGACGTCCTTGAGCATGAAGCGGTCCATCTGGGCCTCGGGCAGCTGGTATGTACCCTCGTGCTCGATGGGGTTCTGCGTTGCCAGGACCAGGAACGGCGACGGGAGGCGGTAGTCCTGGCCGCCGATGGACGTCTGGCGTTCCTGCATCGCCTCCAGCATGGCGCTTTGGGTTTTGGCGCTGGACCGGTTGATTTCATCGAGCAGGACGATGTTGGCGTGGACCGGCCCCAGCTGGGTGCGGAACGTTCCCTTGGCGGCGTCGTAGATCTGGGTTCCCACAATGTCGCTGGGCAGCAGGTCCGGGGTGCACTGGATCCGGCGGAATTCGGCGCTGACGGCTTCGGCCAGCGTTTGGGCCGCAGTGGTTTTGGCCAGTCCCGGTACGCTCTCAAGCAGGATGTGGCCGCCGGTCAGCAGGCCCACCAGCAGCGATTCCCGCAGCCGGGACTGGCCCACCACCTTGGCATCGAAACTGCGTGCGACGCCGGCGGCCACCCGCTGCGCCCTGGCCAGCTCCGCAGGCTGGATTCTTGCGGGCACGCTGGTCGAAAGCACTGGATCTCCCCTGAAGACGGTGATGGGCGCGCGGTCCGGAAGGCCGTGTCCCGCCCGCCATCCTATCCAAGCCCGGCGCCCGGAACCCGGCAATGGGCACCCCTCCCCATGCGGGGTCTGCAGGTCTATCCTTTTGCCATGATCGAGCTTCCAGCCACCTACAAGGAATACCTCGCCGACAAGAGCCAGATGTTCATCGATACGGTCCGGCCTGTCCTGATGCAGTCTGCGGCGGAAAAGCTGCACGGTGTCCGGGTGGTGTACAACCCGGGCTCCACCGGGCACCAGGCCCACCTCGACGACACCCTGCCGTTCGGCGTGGTCTTTGAGGACATCGACTAACCCCTGACTGCGCCCGCAAGGGCCAGCGAGTTGCCGGATCCGCGTGCCACGAAGACGTAGAGGGCCAGGACCGGGACCGAATAGAGGATCGAGAATGCGGCCAGCTGGCCGTAGGCCACTGCCCCGTGCTGGCCGAAGAAGCTGAAGATCGACACTGCCGCCGGCTGCCGGCCCTCGGACAGCAGGAGTACGAACGGAACAAAGAAGTTCCCCCAAGCCTGGATGAACACAAAGATGAACACCACCCCCAGGCCCGGGCGCATGAGCGGAAGCACGATCGATCGCAGGGCGGCCAGCCTGGAGGCGCCGTCCACCCAGGCCGCCTCCTCCAGGGCCAGAGGCACGGCGTCCATGAAGTTCCTGGTCATCCAGATCGCCATCGGCAGGCTGGTGGCGGCCAGGAAAAGCACCGTGGCGGGCAGGGAATCCAGCAGGTGCAGCTGCACGAACAGTCCGTAGACCGGCACCATGATGGCGGTAACGGGAAGGCAGGTGCCAAACAGGATGCCGTACAGGAACGGCTTGTTGAACCTGGACTGGTAGCGGGAGAGCGGGTACGCCGCAAGCACGGCCGCCGCCAGGGTAACCGTTCCGGTCCCCGCGGACAGCAGCAGGCTGTTCCACAGCGGACGAAACAGCAGTTCGGGGGTCAGGACGGCAGCAAAATTGTCCAGGCCGGGCTGCTGCGGAACCCTGGTGCCGTGTCCGGCGGCCGGATCCACGGAACCGAACACCAGCCACAACAACGGCAGCAGGAAGCAGGCGCCAATCAGCACCAGGACCGCGTCCGCCCACGCGTTGCCCCGGGTACGGCCGCGCCTGGGCTGCACTCGGCGTGGACGGCTGGGGCTGGGCTGGCCGGGCTGTTGCTGCGGGAGCCGCCGTCCCGCCCATTTCGGTGCAGTCACGGCTTCTGCTCACTGAGGAGGCGGAGATAGGCTGCGCCAAAGACGGCGCCGATCAGGATGAGGACGGACGCTACGGCGGTGCCGTAGCCGATGTCACCGAATTTGAAGGCTTCCTGGTAGGCCAGGACAGGCAGCGTGGTGCTGCCGTTGGCCGGTCCGCCCGCAGTCATGACCCAAATCAGGGTGAAGACAGCCAGGGTCTGCAGGGTAACCAGCATCAGGTTGGTGGCGATGCTGCCGCGGATCACCGGCAGCGTGATGAACGCCAGCCGCTGCCAGGCACCGGCCCCGTCCATGTGCGCGGCCTCGGTCAGCTCTGCCGGGACGCCGTTGAGCGCTGCCCGGTACACCAGCATGGAAAAGGCGGTCCCGCGCCACACGTTTGCCAGGATCACGGCGGCCATGGGCACGGTGTAGAGCCAGTCGGTTTCCCCCGCACCGAAGCGGCCCAGCAATTGGTTAAGCGTGCCGTCGCGGCTGAAGAAGGCATAGGCGGCGAACGCGGCCACGATTTCCGGCAGGACCCAGGCGGCAACGACGGCGGTGCCAACAGTTGCCGAGACGATCGGACGTGCGCGGCGCATGAGGACGGCGAGGGCCAGTCCCAGCACATTCTGGCCCAGGACTGCCGAGCCTGCGACAAACAGGACCGTCAGCGCCAGCGAGAGCGGGAAGACGGGGTCCTCCAGCAGCCGCTGGTAGTTCTCCAGCCCCACCCATTGGGGGTTCCTTGCGTTGCGGCCGGTCAGTCCGGCGTTGGTGAGCGAGGCGTGGAAGGCCCACAGTACCGGGCCGGCCAGGAAGACGAGCAGCAGCAGGACGGCAGGCAGGACGGGCAGGTAGCGGAGCAGCTGCCGTGTCCGGTGGTGGGCCGCCAACGCTACTTCCGGACGGTCTTGTCGCCGCCCACGATGCCGGCCACGGCTGTGTCATAGTCGGCCGCTGCCTGTTCAGGGCTCCTGCTGCCGGTGATCACGGCCTCGGTGGCTTCCTGGACGGCAGCGGAAATCCGCGGATAGTCGGAGGTGGCAGGCCGGAATTTGGTGACGGCCACCAGGCCGGACACGTCCTTCACGAACGGGTTGGCGGACTGGTAGGCGGGGTCGGCGGCCACGTCGGTCCGGACGGCGATCTGTGAGCTGGCCACCGTGAAGGCCAGCGAGTTCTTGGCATTGAGTGCCGTGGTGAGGAAGTTGAAGGCAAGGTCGGGCTGCTTGGTTTCCGCCCCGACGGCAAGGGTCCACCCGCCGGACATGCTGACCGCGCCGGGGGCGCCGCCGTTCTGCGTCGGGAACGGGGCCACGCCCATGTCCTGTTCGTAGCCCGGCCACGCGTAGCTTCCGCCGGCCTGCCAGAACGACGGCGCGTAGGAGCCTTCCACGGTTGCCCCGAGCTTTGCTTTCGGGAACCATTCACCGAACACCTTCTTCCAGATGTTCGGGTCCAGCGCCTCGGCCGGGGCCACTGCGAGGTTCTCGCCGTAAAGGGTCTTGAGGAAGGTCAGCGAGTCCTTGAAGCCGGCAGACCCAACGACCCACTTTTTCGAATCCGTGTCATAGAGGCTTGCCCCGGTTCCATAGAGGAGCTCATAGAAGCCCTGCATCACGGTCCCTTCACCTGTGCCCTTGCCGGCATACATGTTGAAGGGGATGACGTCCGGGTTGGATGCCTTGATCTTCCTTGCGGTGTCCAGGATGTCCTGCCAGCTGGACGGGCGCCACGGCAACCCAATGCCGGCGGCCGCAAAGACCTTTTTGTTGTACCAGATGGCCCTGGTGTCGGTGCCCAGCGGCACCGCGTACGTGCCGCCGTCGTCCGCTTTCCCGGCCTCCTTGGCGCCGTCGCTGAACTTGTCCCAGTCACCCCATCCGGCCAGCCGGCTGTCCAGCTTCAGGAGGTACCCGGCGTCCACGTCGGAGCGGACCTTGAAGGTGTCTTCGTAGAAGACGTCCGGAGCAGTGGCAGGCGAGCGAAGGGCCAGGGCCAGCTTTGTGCCGTAGTCGTCGTCGTTCGCCTGGATGGGCTGCAGTTCGATGGTGACGCCCTGGTGTGCGGCTTCGAACTCTTTTTCGCATCCTGGAACATGGTGTCCAGGGTCTTGAACGAATCCGTTTTCTGGTAGGCCACCTTGATGGTCTTGTTTCCCTCGGCTGGGTTTCCGGGAGTGCAGGCCGCAAGGGCAAGGACCACGGCGGCCAGCAGGGAGACGGTTTTCGATGTCCGGCGAAGCATGCTGTTCCTCAGCTTTCCAGCAGGAGCCGTTGGGCCCGGGGCGCGAGGGTATGTTCCAGGACCAGCGAGGCGGCGCCGATGGCTCCCACGTCCTCCCCGACGCCCGTGCCAACAACCTCGATGGGGTGGATCAGCCTGACGTCGCTGTTGGCATCCAGGAGTGGCGGAATCAGCTCCAGGTAGCGCTCCGCCAGTCCGCTCCAGAAGGGGCCGCCGAAAACGACGCGTTCCACGTCGAGGGTGTTGGTGACAACGGAGACCGCCCGGGCCACCAGGACGGCGGATTTGTCCAGGATGGCAGCGGCGCGTTCGTCCCCGCCGTCGGCGAGTGCGCACAGCCGGGCGAAGCTTTGCTGGACTTCGGCGCCGCTGTTACCCGCGCGGGATCCGTCCAGGATGCCCGCTGCTTCCGCCTCCGCCACCAGGACCTGCGGGATGCAGGAGGATTTCACGCAGCCGCGCAGGCCGCAGTCGCAGGGTGGGCCGTCGGGATCGACGATGATGTGTCCTATCTCCCCGGCGTTGCCGGACGTGCCGCGGACCACTTCGTCGTTCAGGACGATGCCGCAGCCGATGCCTGTGCCCATATACATGAAGACGAAGCTGCCGGCGCCGCTGGGCCCGCCTGCCCATGTCTCCGCCACGGCGGCGCTGGTGACGTCCTTGTCAACGAGTACCGAGTAACCGGTGGCCCCGGCCAGCGCTTCGCGCAGCTCCACCCTGTCCCAGCCGGGCAGCAGTGGTGGATCCACGACCGTGCCGTTGTCCAGGTCGATGGGGCCGGGCGCAGCCACGCCCAGGCCGGCGATGCGGCTGCGGTCCACGCCGGAATCGGCGACGAGCTGGTCGATTTCCGCAGCGATGGTGCTGATCACGGCGGAGGGATCGTTTCCGCCAGGGGTTTTGATCCGCGAGTGCCGGACAACAGATCCCACCAGGTCCAGCACCACGAACGTGGTGACTGCGGGGTCCAGGTGGACACCAAGGGCGTACATGCCGCCGGGATTGAGGCGGAGGATGGTGCGCGGCTTGCCCGGGCCGGTACCCTCCTTGCCGGCCTCGACAATCAGGTTCTGGTCCAGCAGGCGGCGCGAGATGTTCGAAATGGTCTGCGGGGACAGGCCCACGATCTGGGCCAGTTCAACGCGGCTCAGGCCACCGGACGTCCTGCGGATTGCGTCAAGGATGACGGTGAGGTTGAAATCCCCCATCCTGGGCAAGTTGGTTCCGCGTCTCGGAGAGGATTGGCGGATCTCAGACACTGTGTCCCCTAAACGTCTTCGGCTACCTCGTGATGGTGATGCTTTGAATCGTACGTTAAGGGTGGTCCCCCGCCCATATGCGCGGGCGGCGGCGCGGCGCGGCAGGATCCGCGGTTCCCGGCGGTGGACTCCCGGTGGCCGGGCGCGTTCCAGTCAGAGGGGGCGGCGGGTGCTTCGGGTGACGGTGAACTTGGGGTTCCGCCCCTCCACCACGGTGGGCCCCACGTACCGTTCCAACGCCGGCAGGTAGGCGAGGTGCCGGTTGAAGACCGTCCACAGCTCGCCGCCGGGAGCCAGCACCCGCCCGGCTGCCTGGATCATCTTGAGGCCGGCACCGGCGTGGACGCCCGCACCGACGTGGAAGGGTGGGTTGAGCAGCACGGTGTCCACGGCGGCGTCCGGGAAGGTGCTCAGCGCATCGTCCTGCAGAACGCTGATGCGGTCTGCCAGGCCGTTTGCGCGGGCGGTGGCAAGGGCGGACTGCACTGCGGCCGCGGACTGGTCCGTGGCTGTCACGGCGGCTGCCGGGAACTGCCGCGCGTACATCGCGGCAAGGATTCCGGTGCCGCAGCCGAGGTCGACGGCGTGCCGTGCCGGTTTCATCCGGGGCAGGAATGCCAGGAGGAAACGCGTGCCGATGTCCAGCCTGGGGCCGGCAAAGACTGCGCCGTGGGCTGCCACGTCCAGGTCCACGCCGGCAAGGTGCTCCACCACCGGGAAGCGGGGCGCCGCGGTGGAGGGTTTGGGGCCCGCGGCAAGGAGGACCCGGGACTTTTGCCGTGCGAGCTGCGGCTGCACCGAAACGAAGTACCGTTCAAGGACGGCGTTCATGCCCAGCGACATGTGCTTCACCCGGCCTCCTGCCAGCAGCCGGACGTCCGGTGCGGCATGCAGGGCCACGGCGGCAGCGATTTCTTCCAGTTCCGCGAGGGTCTTGGGGAGCTGCAGGAGGATGGTGTCTGCTCCCGCCAGCAGCTGGTGCCCCAGGGGCAGCTGGACAAACTCCGCCCCGGGCCCGTCCCCCAGTTCGGCCGCGTTGAGCCGCAGTGCCCTTTCCCCTGTGATCAGGTCCTGGTGCACGCGCAGCGCCGCCGGGGCAAGCACTGCCGAGGCGCCGAGCGTCAGGGCCCCGTAGCGGTCATTGATCACCGCCACGGTACCGCCGGCCCGCCCCAGCTGCACTGCAGTCTCCAGCAGCAGCCGGTCCGTGGCATCCCAGGCCTGCAGGTTGGGGGCTTCGACATCGGGCCGCCGGCGCAGGACGTTGAAAATGTCCGCCAGGGTGTTTGCTGCCACCGGTGTCCTGCCGCCTTCTGTTGCCTTCGTTCGCCCCGCGTCCCGGGGCATCACCCCCACGTTACCGTTTTCGCCGCCGTCGCCATTCCAGGCAGCTTCAGGATCCCGGTCACTGCCGCGCGGCCCGCACGGTTGGCACCAATGGTGGACGACGACGGCCCGTAACCTACCAGGTGGACGCGCGGCTCGGCCGCCACCCGGGTTCCGTCCATGGCGATTCCGCCGCCGGGCCCGCGCAGGTGAAGCGGGGCGAGGTGTTCCAGTTCCGCCCTGAAGCCGGTGGCCCACAGGATGACGTCGGCCTTGCGGAGGCTTCCGTCGGCGCGGCGGACGCCGTCCGGTTCGATGGACGTGAACATCGGCTCCCGGTCGAGGGCGCCCCTTCCCCTGGCCGCGCGGAGTGCTGGTGTCCAGATGAGGCCCGTCACGGACACGACGCTTTGCGGCGGAAGTCCCTGGCGGACACGGTCCTCCACGAGCGCCACGGCCTCGTGGCCCGCTGTGGCATCGAACGGCGCGTCGCGCCACACCGGTTCCCTTCGGGTGAACCAGCTGGTGGTGGTGACGCGGGAAATTTCTTCCAGCAGCCCGACGGCGGAAATGCCGCCACCCACCACCACCACATGTTTGCCGCGGAACTCCTCCGCGGAGACGTATTCGGCGACGTGCAGTTGCCTGCCGCGGAACGAGGACTGGCCCGGGTAAATGGGCCAGAACGGGCGGGTCCACGTACCGGTGGCGTTGATGATGGCCCTGGCCGTCCAGTCCCCGCGTGTGGTTTCGACCCGCAAGTGCCCAGCCGGGTCATCATCTTCGCGCCTGACGGCCCGTACCTTGACGGGCCGGAGAACGGACAGACCCAGCTCAGCCTCGTAGCTTCCGAAGTACCGGGTCAGGAATTCCGAGCTCGGTTCCGCCGGATCCATCTCCGGTTTGGCGATGCCCGGCAGATCGCTGATTCCGTTGACCGTGGCCATGCGCAGGCTCCTCCAGCGGTGCCGCCATGCACCGCCCGGCCCTTCCTCGGCGTCCAGCACGGCATAATCAATTCCCCGGCGCTGCAGGTGGTAGGCAGCCGAGAGGCCGGCTTGGCCCGCCCCGATGACCACCACGTCGGTTGGGTCAGGACTCACCTGCCCATGATAGTCGCGGAAGCCAACGCGGCCTTAGGGTAGGCGCATGGAAACTGGAGCAGCCGAACGGACAGGAAACGGAAGCACCGGGCACGCTGCCCGGCTGGAGAAGGCCCTGGGGGTGGTGCTGGGGACCGGGCAGATCCCGTTGCGCCTGCGCGCGTGGGACGGCTCGGAAGCGGGACCCGTGGACGCACCCGTCCTGGAGTTCAGGTCCCGAAAGGCCCTGCGCCGCATTCTGTGGTCGCCGGGACAGCTGGGGCTGAGCCGCGCCTACGTGGCAGGTGAAATCGACACCCCGGGGGACATCTTCGCGGCGTTCACGGCATTGAGCTCGGCCGGCAAGTTCGCCGAGCCCGGGCCGTTCCGCCCGCTGACCGCAGGCGAGCTCTGGCGGCTGTTGCGCACCGCGGTCCGGCTCGGCGCCATCGGGCCCAACCCTGCCCCGCCACCGGAGGAGGCGCGCATTGCCAAAAAGGGCAGGATGCATTCCCGCCGCCGGGATTCGGCCGCCATCTCGCATCATTACGACGTCGGCAACGACTTCTACGCCCTGGTGCTGGGACCGTCGCTGGTCTATTCCTGCGCGGTATGGGCCACCCCGGCGGCGCCGAAGCCCCCGGGGGTGGCCCTGACGCGGGGCTGGACGCCGCTCAGGAGGCCAAGCTGGACCTGGTCTGCCGCAAGCTGGGGCTTCAACCGGGGATGCGGGTGCTGGATGTGGGCTGCGGCTGGGGCAGCTTCGCCCTCCACGCTGCGTCCAGGTACGGCGTCAGCGTAGTGGGCGTGACGCTCTCCAGGGAACAGGCCGCCCTGGCCCGCAAGCGTGCAGCGGACGCCGGCCTGACGGACAAAGTGGACATCCGGGTCCAGGATTACCGGGATGTCAGCGACGGGCCATTCGACGCCATCAGTTCCATCGGCATGTCCGAACACGTCGGGCGCGCCCAGACCCCCGCCTACGCCTCAGCCCTCTACGGGTTGCTCCGGCCCGGCGGGCGGCTGCTGAACCACGCCATCTCCTGGAACGCCGGCCCCACCAGCCCGGACCCGGACTCATTCATTCCCCGGTACGTGTTCCCCGACGGGGAGATGATCAGCCTCGGCGAAATGGTGGCCGCCCTGGAAACGGCGCGGTTCGAAGTCCTCGACGTGGAGGCCCTCCGCCGGCACTACGCGCTCACGCTCCGGGCATGGGTAAGCCGGCTTGAGGAAAACTGGGACGAGGCGGTGAAGCTGGCCGGTGCGGGACGCGCCCGGGTGTGGCGGCTCTACATGGCCAGCAGCGCCATTGGCTTCGAAACCGGGCTGACCGGAGTCAACCAGGTGCTGGTGCGCCGCCCGGGTGGAGAGGAACCGCCGCTGCGGCGCACCGCCTGGATGTGAGCCGTTTTACTCCCGCCAACACTCCACGTACAGCGCCCTCCTGCCGGGACGTAACCCGGCAGGAGGGCGGCCTAATCCCGGGGAGGACCCGGGCTTCCTTCAGGCCACCGGCGGAGGTCCGCCTGGCCGGGTGAAAGGCTGGATTTTCTCGATCTGGACCACCTTCGGGTCTGTCTCGTCGGCGGCGTAATCCGTGGGCCGGGTGAGGTCCTCCCCGTGCGGACCTTCAGGGCCCGCAGCACCAGGGTCAGGACGGCGGCGACAATCAGGTTCAGCGCGAACGCGGACACCGCGATGTAAACGGTGAAGTCCGTCCCGGGGATGGGGGCCAAAGAGCCGCCAAAATGGGCCTTGGTCGCCGGATTGACCACGTTGTATGCGGAGATTGTTCCGAAGATGATGCCCACCGCCCAGCCGACAAGCAGCGCCCAGCGGTCGAACCACCGGGTGTACAGGCCGGCCACCACGGCCGGGAAGGTCTGCAGGATCCAAATGCCGCCCAGCAGCTGCATGTTGATGGCCGCGGACTGGTCCATGGCGATCACGAAGACCAGCGCGCCCACCTTCACCACCAGCGAGACGATCTTGGAAACCTTCGCCTCTGTCCTGGCATCGACGTCAGGCCGGATGAAGTCGCGGTAGATGTTTCGGGTGAACATGTTTGCCGCCGCAATGGACATGATCGCCGCGGGGACAAGCGCCCCGATGGCGATGGCAGCCAGGGCCACCCCCGCAAACCAGGCCGGGAAATGGTCAAGGAACAGCTGCGGTACCACCAACTGCGGATTGACCGATCCGTCCAGGTCGATGGGCTTGGTGCCCGCCTTGATGGCCACGAAACCCAGCAGGGCCAGGAAACCAAGCATCAGCGAGTACAGGGGCAGGATGGCGGCGTTGCGGCGGATGGTATTGCGGGCCTTGGATGCCAGCACCGCCGTCACGGAGTGGGGATACATGAAGAGCGCCATGGCCGAACCCAGTGCCAGTGACCAGTAGGCGGAGTAGTTGGCAGCACCCGGAATGAAGACCCCTGCGGGCTTTCCGGTGGCCTGGTTCACCGTGCCCAGTTTGGCCTGTGCCGAACTGAAGATGGTGTCCCAGCCGCCGAACTTGATGGGCAGGTAGATGACGGCCACGATCACCGCAAGGTAGATCAGGAGGTCCTTGACGACGGCAATCATCGCCGGCGCGCGGAGTCCCGATGTGTAGGTGTACGCGGCCAGGACCACGAAGGCCAGGATCAGCGGCAGGTCGGTCAGGAGCACATTGCCTGAGCTGCCCAGGCCAAGGACCGTGAGGACGGCCTTGATGCCTACCAGCTGCAGCGCGATGTAGGGCATGGTGGCCACGATGCCCGTGACGGCGACGGCCAGCGAAAGCCAGCGGCTGCCGTAGCGGCCGCCCACGAAGTCCGCTGAGGTGACGTAGCCATGGCGGTGGGACACCGACCACAAACGGCTCATGATGATGAAGATGATCGGATAGAGGACGATGGTGTAGGGCACGGCAAAGAAGCCGCTGACGGCGCCCGTGGCCCACATCGCTGCGGGCACTGCCACGAAGGTGTAGGCGGTGTAGAGGTCCCCGCCCAGCAGGAACCAAGTGATCCAGGTGCCGAATCCGCGGCCGCCCAGGCCCCACTCGTCCAGGCTGTGCAGTCCTTCCACCTCTCCGCTGCGGCGCCATTTGGCGGCCAGGAAGCCCATGACGGCAACAACGACGAACAGCAGCACAACAATGATCAAGGCAATCCAGTTGATCTCGCGCCCGTTCATGGCCGGTCCCCTCCCAACCCGGCATCGGCGGAGGCTGTGCCTGCCCGTGGCGGGCCGCCTGGACGTGCCTCAGCCCGCCGTCGTCGGTCTTCCTTGGTTACCAGCCAATAGGCCGTGCCGGTCAGGATGGCCGAAATGGGCACCCAGAGCAGCTGGTACCAGTAAAAGAACGGCAGCCCGGCCAGCCTGGGCGCATCGAAGGAGTAGAGCTGCGGCATGAGGGGGAAGAGGATTGCGGCGGCCAGGATGATGCCGGCACCGATGTATGGAGCGGGCCTCGCAGGCCCCGGATCGCGGTATCGCGTGTCAGGCGCGATTCCTCTGGAACAGCATCGCCGTTGTAGCCGGAACCATCTGCGTGGGACATCTGTGACCTCCTCGTCAGCCTGTCCCGCGTCCCCGCTCTTGGGTGAAAGCGGCCGGGCGGCGGGACGATGTGCCCTCAACCTCAGTTGTACCCCGCTTTGACCTGCGCGGGAAGGGTTTTTCCACCGGCTGCAGGTCCCCATCCGGAGAGAAAAGGACCAGGCCCCCAACAACGACGAAAAAGGGAACCAGCACAAATGTGATGGTTCCCTTTTCCGTGTATCGGTGGAGCTGAGGGGACTCGAACCCCTGACCCCCTGCATGCCATGCAGGTGCGCTACCAGCTGCGCCACAGCCCCTTACTCTTGTTCCTTCCGGTCGAATTCGCCGGAGCAACCTGACCAGAGTAATGCACTTTTCCGCTGGACGCCAATCGGCGGTCAACGGCCCCGGAACCGCGCTCCTCCGCCGCGCAGTCCTGCAGGCATTCAGCCCTCGTAAGCTGCGCGGGAACGGCTGGAAACGAAAAGTCCGCCGGAACCAGGATGGTTCCGGCGGACCCGCCGGTGGAGCTGAGGGGACTCGAACCCCTGACCCCCTGCATGCCATGCAGGTGCGCTACCAGCTGCGCCACAGCCCCGGATCGTTGCTGCTCCAAGGAGCTATCTCCGGGGTCTCCCCCGAAGCAACTCAAATATCTTAGAACAGCAATTCCGAAAATTCCAAATCGGGAATATTCACTCTCCGCACCCGTTCACGGCGCGGGCGCGGCCTACTCGCTGTCGGCTATTGCGCCGGCTTTGGCGGATACGTCGTCCCCGAGCTGCAGGTCCACCACGGGGCAATCCTTCCAGAGCCGCTCCAGTGCGTAGAACACCCGGTCCTCCTCATGCTGGACGTGGATGACGACGTCGGCGTAGTCCAGCAGGACCCACCGGCCGCCGGAACGGCCCTCGCGGCGCACCGGCCGCAGGTCCTGTTTGGCAAGTTCTTCCTCGATGCCGTCAACGATGGCGTTGACCTGGCGTTCGCTGGGTGCCGAGGCGATGAGGAAGACGTCGGCCAGGGCCAGGCGTTCACTCACGTCCATGGCGACGATGTCCTGCGCAATCTTGTCGGCGGCAGCCTTGGCGGCCGTACGGGCTATTGCAATGGACGATTCTGTTGCAGTCACGGGACTCCTTGTTTGGTGAAAAGTTGATGCCGGTGCGGTCAGCGGGACATGCCGCTGACGATCAGGATGATGCCGGCAATGAGGGCCAGGATCCCGAACGCGAGGATGCAGAACTGAAGGATGCGGTTCCGCCGCGCCCTTGTCAGGCCGGCCGTTGCGGCGTCCAGGGGGTCAAGGCCATGGGCGGCGCGGGCAGGGACGCGGGGAAGATCCTCGAAGAGATCCTCTGAGGGGTTCTCCGTCAGGTTGTCCGGGAGCGATACCCGTTTGGGACGGCTGGCGGCTTTGGCCGCTGCCTCGGCACGGGCTATGACCTGGGACCGGCCGGTGGCGGATTCGGGCGCTGGCGCCTTGGGGCGGTTGGCAGGTTTGCGTTTTCCCGGAACTTTGGTGCCGGGCCTGGTGGTGACCGGGACATGCGAGGTTGCCGGCGGCTTCATCACCGGACGTTCGACGCCGGGCACCTGGACGAACTCGAGCGGCGTCACCATCGCCAGGTTGTTGGCGGTGGACGGGCCGGGCTTGTCTTTGGCGGCGGCTTCCCTGGCCGGGGCGGGAGGATTCCCCGCCTGTTCGGCGAGCTTCTGCCGGGCCATTGCCCTGCGGTTCAGGACCGCGGCCCGCTCCGCCAGGGCGATCTGTTCGGCCAGGATCTCCGGATCGACGGCCTCCGGATCCACAGACGCGATGTGCTCCATTTTGGCGATCTGGTTCCTGGCCTGCGCGGCGATCAGCGCCCGCGCTTCCAGTGCCTGTTCCACCGTCATCCCCTCCGGGGCGCCTCCTGGAGCCGGTGCAGGACGTTCAGCGGCGGCTGCGGGCCCTGGTTTCGCCGGGGCACCAGTTTTTACCGGCGCGCCGGTGTTCGCTGCAGGGGCCGGGGCAGCAGTGTCCGCTCCTGACGACGCGGTGGGGGCGGGCGCAGCGGCTGGTGGCACAATCGGATTGGCGGCCGTCAGTGCCTGCTCTTTGAGTTGCTGCAACCGCAGCTGGCGCCGGGTGGGCGGTCCCCCGGCAGCAAGCTGGCCTTCCTTTTCCTCAAGTTCCTTGATGGTGCGAAGCGCGGCCCGGTCGCGGGCGCGGATCTGGGACGAACGCTGGGTGGGCGTCTGGTCTTCAGGCGTCCGGTCGGCAGGCGTGTCGGCGGGGGCCGGCGGAGTTGTTACTGCGGAGCGGGAGCGGGCCGTCGCATCCTGTCCCGCCGGTGCGGGTGCGCCGTCGGCCGGCCGGTTCGCGGCAGGCGGGCGCTGCCCGGTGGCGGGCGGGGTGGCCTGTTGGGCGTCCCTGGCCTTCCGGAGTTCCCGGCGGCTGCGGATTGGGGGCTGTTCCTGACTCATTGAGAACTCATTCAGTACTGGCTGGTTCGCGTGCTTCGGAAGTTATTTCATCCGCGCTTGCAGGCGGCGGGTCCGAATACAGGCCGTACTTGGCGATGTATTGGACCACCCCGTCGGGGACCAGGTACCAGACCGGGTTGTTCGCTGCCACACGGGCCCGGCAGTCCGTTGACGAAATGGCCATGGCCGGAACTTCCAGGAGGCTGACGTCGTCGCGGCCCATCCCGTCCAGGACGTGCCCGGGACGTGTCACGCCCACGAAGTGGGCCAGCGACCACAGCTCGTCAATGTCCTTCCAGGACAAAATCTGCGCCAGGGCGTCCGCGCCGGTGATGAAGAAAAGGTCGGCATCGGGGCGCTGGGCCCGGAGGTCGCGGAGGGTGTCGATGGTGTAGGTGGGACCCGGACGGTCAACGTCGACACGGCTGACGGTGAAGCGCGGATTGGATGCCGTGGCGATGACGGTCATCAGGTAGCGGTGTTCGGGCTCGCTGACCTGTTTATGGGACTTTTGCCATGGCTGCCCGGTGGGGACGAAGACCACCTCGTCGAGGTCGAACTCCGCCGCGACTTCGCTGGCCGCGACAAGGTGGCCGTGGTGGATGGGATCGAATGTCCCGCCCATCACGCCAAGCCGCAGCCGCCCCCGGGCACCATTGCGGTGCAGGTTGTGGGAAATCTTAGTGGCCCTGCCCGCGATCGTGCTTATTGGGGTGCTGGCGGTGCGGATCGGCGTGCTCGTCCGTGGCGGCGTGGCGGTTGCCCAGGTTGGTGTAGGACCAGGCAATGAACATCAGGACCACCAGGATGCCGAACATGGAAACGCCAAAGACCCACGGTTCGGCCCACAG
This sequence comes from Arthrobacter sp. FX8, assembly GCF_026723805.1. Taxonomy (NCBI): domain Bacteria; kingdom Bacillati; phylum Actinomycetota; class Actinomycetes; order Micrococcales; family Micrococcaceae; genus Arthrobacter; species Arthrobacter sp. FX8. The sequence continues at coordinate 1,798,094 of NZ_CP113505.1, forward strand.
CGGCGCAAGCTCCTCATGGCCTGATTCACCTGCGGCGGCGACGGACGTGGCAATCTGCTGGAGCAGCATTTTCTCCCCTATGTTCAAGGATTTACGGGCAGCGGAACCTTCCGCTGCTTTCCGGGTTCTGGTCTATGTTACCGCGTTGCTATGCGCGGACCTGGCCTTCGCCCTGGACGATCCACTTGGTGGTGGTGAGCTCGGTCAGGCCCATGGGCCCGCGGGCGTGCAGCTTCTGGGTGGAAATGCCCACCTCGGCACCGAGGCCAAGTTCCCCGCCGTCGGTAAACCGCGTGGAAGCGTTCACGATCACCGCCGCCGAATCCACCTCGGCGATGAACCGTTCAGCGTTGGCAAGGCTGTTGGTGAGGATCGCTTCGGTGTGCCCGGTGGACCAGGTGCGGATATGTTGCACGGCCTCATCGAGGCTGTCCACCATGGCCACGGCCAGGTCAAGGTCCATGTACTCGGTTCCCCAGTCCACATCCGTGGCCGGCTGGGTCTCGATCCCGGGCAGCGCGGCGCTGATGCGCCCGTCCACGTGCAGGCGGACACCGGCGCCACGCAGGGCGGCGGCCACGGCGGGCAGGACGGTTGAGCGCGAATGCACCAGCAGGGTCTCGACCGTATTGCAGACACTGGGCCGCTGGGTCTTGGCGTTGAGCAGGATCTCCACGGCCATGTTTTCGTCGGCGGACTCGTCGAGGAAGATGTGGACGTTCCCCTCCCCGTTTCGATGACGGGCACGGCGGAGTTGGTCACCACGGTCTGGATCAGGTCGCGGCCGCCGCGGGGAATCAGCACGTCCACCCTGCCGCGGGCCTTCATCAGGACGTTGGCACCGGCGCGGCCGTACTGGTCCACGGTCTGCACGGCGTCGGCCGGAAGGCCCACAGATTCGAGGGCTTCGCGCAGCACCCGGACCAGGACCTGGTTGGTGGCCTCGGCAGCGCTGCCGCCGCGCAGGATGACGGCGTTGCCGCTCTTGAGGGCCAGCCCCGCGATGTCCACGGTGACGTTGGGCCGTGCCTCGTAGATGGCCGCCACGACGCCCATGGGCACGTTGACCTGGCGGAGGCGGAGCCCGTTGGGAAGGGTCTGGCCGCGCACCACATTGCCCACGGGATCCGGGAGGTTGGCCAGGTTCTCGAGGGCGGCCACCAGCCCTGCCACGCGGGCCTCGGTGAGGGTGAGCCGGTCCAGGAGCGCGGCGGAGGTGCCGTTGGCCTTGCCTTTTTCCACATCCATGGCGTTGGCGGTGAGGATGGCCGGCACGTTCTCCTGCAGGGCGGCTCCGACAGCCCGGAGGGCGCGGTCCTTCCAGGCACGGTTGGCAGTGGCCATCCGGCGGGCAGCGTGGCGGGACCGGTCCGCGAGGGCGTGGACAGCCGCTTCAACCTCCGCAGCGGATAGAGGCGCAGCAGCTGATCCCTGTTCTGCCACGGCACCCGGCTGCGCCTGCGCAGCAGTGGTTCCGGAATTTTCAGCAGTGTGGATCAGGGCTTCAGTCATGCTCCAAGTTTAGGCGAGCCCTGGGCTCAGACCAGCACCAGGTCATCAACATGAACAACTTCGCGGTCATAGCCGCTGCCCAGTGCCTCGCCCAGCTCCCGGGTGGAACGCCCCAGCATGCGGGGCAGCTCCTCCGACGAGTAGTTCACCAGGCCGCGGGCCACAACGATGCCGTCGGTTCCTGCCAGCTCCACGGCGTCGCCCGCTTCAAAGTCGCCCTGCACCGCGGAAATCCCCGCCGGCAGCAGGGAGGTGCGGTGGTGCCGCACGGCACGCACCGCCCCCTCGTCCAGGACCAGGCGGCCCTGCACCGAGGCAACGTGCGCCAGCCACAGGAGCCGGACGGGCTTGCGGGAACCGTTGACGGAAAACCACGTGCCCACGTCCTCGCCATTCAGGGCTGCGGCGGCGTTGGACGTGGAGGTCACCAGGGCGTGAATGCCCGAACCTGCCGCCATGCTGGCAGCTTCCACCTTTGTCATCATCCCGCCGGTTCCCACACCGGCCTTGCCCGCTTTGCCGATGGAAACGCCCTCGAGGTCGTGCGCGCCCGTGACCAGGGGGATGCGCTTGGCACCCTGGGCGGGCGGCCCGTCATAGAGGGAGTCGACGTCGGACAGCAGCACCAGTGCGTCGGCGCGCACCAGGTGCGCCACCAGGGCGGCGAGCCGGTCGTTGTCGCCGAAGCGAATTTCGTGGGTGGCCACGGTGTCGTTCTCGTTGACCACGGGGACCACACCGAGGTTCAGCAGCCGGTCCATGGCGCGGAGGGCGTTGGTGTGCTGGCTGCGGCGCATCAGGTCCTCGGCCGTGAGCAGGACCTGGCTGACGGTGACGCCGTGCGCGCCGAAGGCCTGGGTGTACCGGGCCATCAGCAGCCCCTGGCCCACGCTGGCGGCGGCCTGCTGGGTGGCGAGGTCGCGGGGGCGCTTGGCCAGTCCCAGCGGGGCCAGTCCGGCCGCGATGGCGCCGGAGGAGACCAGGATGATCTCGGCGCCCGCGTTGCGCTTGGCCGCGAGTGCGTCCGCCAGGGCGGTCAGGGATTCCTCCGAGATGCCGCCCTTGATGCTGGTCAGAGACGAGGAGCCCACCTTCACGACGATCCGGCGGGCGCCTGCCAGTGCGCTCCTGTCCGCCGTCCGCCCGGCGGGTTCCGCGGTCATGCCCCTAGAGGTCATCGTCCGCTTCCAGTCCGCTCTCCTTCACAGGGTGGGCAGCGCGGCGGCCACTGACGGATTCGGTCCAGATACCGGCTTTCCGTTCCGCCTCGAGCTCGGCCCGGGCGGCGGCCTTGGCGTCACGGCGCTCCTGCTGCTCATCGCGCTTCTGGCTGCGGGTGGGCCGATCCCCAATGTCTGCGAACCGCACATCGGTGCCGCGCGGTGACGCCAGGAGCTCGGCCCCTGCCATCATGGTGGGCTCCCAGTCGAAGACGACACCGTCGTCCCCGCCGATGACCACGGTGTCGCCCGGCTTGGCGCCCTGCTTGAACAGTTCAGTCTCCACGCCGAGCTTGGCGAGCCGGTCCGCAAGGTAGCCGATGGCTTCCTCGTTGGTGAAGTCGGTCTGCTTGACCCAGCGTTCGGGCTTTTCGCCGAGGACGCGGAACAGCGGCTCCAGGTTCTTTTCCTCGCGCCGGATCTTGAAGCCGGCCTCGTTGACGGCGCGGGGACGCAGTACGGCGGGCTGGACCTTGGGCGGTGCCGCAGCGACGGCGTCGCGGGCCGCCTTGACGATCTCCGCCATGGCGAAGCCCAGCTGGCGCAGGCCCTCATGGCTGGTGGCGGACACCTCGAACACGCGGTAGCCGCGGGATTCGAGTTCCGGACGCACGAATTCGGCCATGTCCTTGCCGTCGGGCAGGTCTACCTTGTTCAGGGCCACCAGCCGGGGGCGGTGGTTCAGGGGTACCACTTCGCCGTCCTGGCCTGCGTAGCTCATGTCGACGGCGTACTTCTCCAGCTCGCCCTCGATGATGGCGAGGTCCGACAACGGGTCGCGCTCCGATTCCAGCGTGCCGCAGTCCAGCACGTGCACCAGGGCTGCGCAGCGCTCCACGTGCCGCAGGAAGTGGTGGCCCAGGCCGCGTCCCTCGCTGGCACCTTCGATGAGCCCGGGTACGTCGGCGATGGTGAACCGCACGTCTCCGGCCTGCACGACGCCGAGGTTGGGAACCAGCGTGGTGAACGGGTAGTCAGCGATCTTGGGCCGGGCCGCGGACATCGCCGCGATGAGGCTGGACTTGCCGGCCGACGGGAAACCCACCAGCGCGATGTCGGCGATGGACTTCAGTTCCAGGACGATGTCGCGGGACTCGCCTTCGATGCCCAGCAGCGCAAAGCCGGGGGCGCGGCGCTTTTGCGAGGACAGGGCGGCGTTGCCGAGTCCGCCAATGCCGCCTGCGGCGGCCACGTACTCGGTGCCCTCGCCGACGAGGTCAGCCAGGACGGTGCCGTCCTTGGACTTCACCACGGTGCCGTCCGGGACGGGCAGGATGAGGGTTTCACCGTTTTTGCCGCCGCGCCAGTCACCCATGCCGGGGCCGCCGTTGCTGGCGTGCCGGTGCGGTGCGTGGTGGTAGTCAAGAAGCGTGGTGGTCTGGTGGTCGACGCGGAGGATCACGTCGCCGCCGTTGCCCCCGTTGCCGCCGTCGGGTCCGCCCAGCGGCTTGAACTTCTCGCGGTGGACGGAGACGCACCCATGGCCGCCGGTACCGCCGGATACGTGCAGTACTACCCGGTCTACAAAGCTGGCCACGTGGATCTCCTCAGAAACTGTTTACCTGGCGGCCCAGGGGACGCCACATCGATTGTAATGCGGTTAAAGAACAGTGGAGCGGACCCTCAGGCCCGCTCCACCGTTTCAGAACTTGTTGTTACTCTGCAGCTGCAGCAGCAACGATGTTGACTACGCGACGACCGCGGCGGGTGCCGAATTCAACGGCGCCCGGGGTCAGGGCGAACAGGGTGTCGTCGCCGCCACGGCCAACGCCGGCGCCCGGGTGGAAGTGGGTGCCACGCTGGCGGACGATGATCTCGCCGGCCGAAACAACCTGGCCGCCGAAGCGCTTGACGCCGAGGTACTGAGCGTTGGAATCGCGACCGTTGCGAGTGGAGCTCGCGCCCTTTTTATGTGCCATCTGAAATGCCTGCCTCTAAATTCTGGGGAATCTGTTGAAATGCCTGAACAGTAACCGGTGGTTACTTGATGCCGGTGATCTTGACCTTGGTCAGTTCCTGGCGGTGACCCTGGCGCTTCTTGTAGCCGGTCTTGTTCTTGAACTTCTGGATGACAATCTTAGGACCACGCAGGTCCTGGAGGATTTCAGCCGTAACAGTTACCTTGGCCAGGTCAGCGGCGGCGGAGGTGACCTTGTCACCATCAACCAGGAGCAGTGCGGGCAGCTCAATGGTGCTGCCGGCTCCACCGGCGACGCGGTTCAGGGTAACGAAGTCTCCAACGGAAACCTTCTCTTGGCGGCCGCCTGCGCGGACAATCGCGTACACCACTTGGGAACTCACTTCTCTCGACGTTTATTACAAAATTTGCGTGCGGAACCGACTTGCTAAAAGCTTGGTTTCTCGCTGTGCCTCAACGCCGTGGGGTCGTAACCCAAGTGTTGGCGTAAGCACCGAAGATCAAGAATACGCTAAATCCATCTTCGGCCGCAAATGAGGCTGGTTCAGGCGGGCCGGCTGTGGTAGTAACCACAGCCCGGCAGGAACCGCCGCAACCGTGCTCCACCATCATAGCCGGGCCCGGCCCGCGGGGGTCAGGAATGCAGCCTCGGCGCGTCGAAGAACTCCACTTCCAGGCGGCAGGACTGCTTGAACGCCGTCACCATCGCCGCCCTCTCATGGTCCGGCGCGGTCCGTCCGGCTGCATCCACGATGGCGATGGCTTTGCGGGTTGCTTCGGCGAAGCCCTCGTCGGCGTACGTCCGGAGCCAGGCCGCGTAGGCATGGCCGTCCGGTTCGCCCGAGGCCAGGAACCGGGCGTGGAGCTTCCCGCCGACTTCGGCGTAGAGCCAGAAGCAGGGAAGCACGGCGGCGGCGAGGACGGCATAGCTGCCCGACGCCGACGCTGCCGTGAGGTGGTCCACGTATGACTTGGTGACGGGGCCCAGGCCCTTCGGGGCCGGGCGGGTGCTGAGCCACGAGCGGTGGAGTTCCGATTCCACCTCAAGGCACTGCTGCGCGGATCCGGCCCAGAAAAGCTGCTCGGCCTCCGAGGGGGCCAGCGCGCTGGCCCGTGCCAGCACCCTGGAGTAGCCGTTCAGGTAGAGGGCATCCTGCGCCAGGTAGTAGGCAAAGTCCTTCTCCGGAAGGTCTCCGGACGCCAGGCCGTGGATGAAGTCCAGTGCGTAGATGTCCGCCAGGTCCTGTTGGGCTTCCGACCACAACCGGGCCGCGAAGCCGCCCTCCTCCAGGACCGGCCGCACGTGGTGGAAGTGGTGTACGGGGCCGTTCCCCTGGCCCACCTCCAATTGGCCGGAGTTCTCAAGTGCGCCGGCCAGCCAGGGCTTGACCGTTCGCAGTGATGCCTCCCAATTGCCCAAACGGGCCTGGACTGTTGCCATGGCAGAGGACAGGGAACAGCCCGTCCCGTGGCTGTTCCGCGTGGAAACCCGCTTCCCCTGCACTTCCACCACGTCCGGCCCCAGGAGGCCCGAAGTGTTGACCAGCGCATCCGGGCAGTCGAGGCCTGAAAGGTGGCCACCCTTGACCAGCACGGTGGCTCCGGTGGCTTCCGCCAGGCGCCTGCCCTGGTCCAGCGCGGTGTCCCAGTCCTTCGCCGGCTCCGTGCCCAGCAGCAGCGCGAGCTCGGGAAGGTTGGGGGTGATGAGGTGGGCAAGGGGCAGCAGTTCCCGGAGCGCGGCTTCGGCGGATTCTTTCAGCAGCCTGTCGCCGCTGGTGGCCACCATGACGGGGTCCAGGACCACGACGGCGGGACGGGCCTTTCCGAGCCACTGGCGGACAGTGCGGATCACCGACTCGTCGCCCAGCATGCCGATCTTGACGGCGTCGATGCTGATGTCGTCACTGACCGCGTCCAGCTGCTGGGCCAGGAAGCCGGCCGGCGGGACGTGGACGGACTGCACGCCCCGGGTGTTTTGCGCCGTGAGTGCCGTGATCGCGGCCATGCCGTATCCGCCATGGGCGGCAATGCTTTTGAGGTCCGCCTGGATCCCGGCCCCGCCGGACGGGTCGGAGCCTGCAATGGAGAGGACGCGCGGGACATCGCGGCCCCCAGGCAGCGCGGGGGCCACGCCGGACGCTGTGGGCAGGGGCATGGAGAGGGTCGAAGACAACAGACATCCCTTCGCCGGTACTAGCCGGACAGGTTCAACGGGTGTGGATCTCAGCCGGCCTTCTGCGCGGCACCCCGTGTCGGGTTCCAGAGTAGCCGCTGGGGCGTACCCGGCGGAAAGGTGACAGCACCCGCGCATGCAGGAAGTCCCCGCCCGTGGACTGTTCCCCCTGGATTCATGGGGGAACAGTCCGCACGACGGGGACTTCCTGGGTGGCGCGTTGGCTGCGCCCTGGCTTAGAGCTCCGAGGCGGGGACGCCGACGCCGAGGATGATCGGTTCCCCTGCCGGCTTGCCGGGCTCCGCCGCAGCGGGCTGTGCTTTGGCGGTGTCCGGGGCCTTGGCTGCGTGCGAGTGCCCCGCGCCTGTCGCCTGGACGTTCTCGTGGTGCTGGACAACGGTTTCATTTGCGGCACCCTGGGCACGGCTGGCAGCGCGGTGGCGCCGCGGCCTGCGTTGCCGGGACTGCTCCAGCGTGTGGTCGGAGTAGTCCTTTTCCGCCGGAGCTTCCACGGCGGCACGCGCCTCCGCTCCCCCGCCGGGCTGCTGTTCGGGCACCGACTGTTTGGGCGCTGACTGTTCGGCCGGCTTCACCGTGTCTGCGGCCTTGGCGGGCGCGTTCTCCACGGGGGAAGCCGGCTGGCCGAGGTGGGCAAAGGCTTCCGCGAGCCGGTCCAGCGTGAGGGCGGGCCTGGGATGCTGGTCCTCAGCGTGCTCCACGAAGGGAAGCGGGACTTCCTCGCCGCCGAAGGTCAGGACAGCTGCGGGGCGTGCCGGGCCATCGGCGTCGTGCTTCTCTTCAATAGGGGCCTGCGCAGGCTCGGCGGACGGTGCCTGCCGGGTGGCTGCCACCTCATCGTCATGCAGGTGGGCCGCATGGGCGGCAGCCGCGATGTTCGCCAGGGCAAGCCGGGTGGCCTCTGCCTTTGCGTGCCGCTCTGCGTCTGTGGGGTCCGGAAGGACGGTGTGGACGTGGACAGCAGGCGCCGGGGCAGCCTCGGGCTGCTGGCCGCCGCGTCCCCGCCGCCGTTTGCGCTCGGGACGGACTCCGGGCTGGCCGCCATCGGCCCGCTGCCCTTCGGGGCGGTGGGCTTCCCCGCGGGCTTCGGGGCGGCTGTCGGCGCGCTGGACGTGGTGCTCGGCCGCCACAATGTTGGCGCGGCGGTGCTCCACGGGATCGTCGTGCGTCACTACGCCCCGGCCGGCGCAGGCCTCACACTGCTCGCCGAAGACTTCCAGCAGGCCCGTCCCCATGCGCTTGCGGGTCATCTGGACCAGGCCCAGCGACGTGACCTCGGCAACCTGGTGCTTGGTCCGGTCGCGGCCCAGGCATTCCACCAGGCGGCGCAGGACCAGGTCGCGGTTGGATTCGAGCACCATGTCGATGAAGTCGATCACGATGATGCCGCCGATGTCGCGCAGCCGCAGCTGGCGCACCACTTCCTCGGCAGCTTCCAGGTTGTTCTTGGTGACGGTTTCCTCGAGGTTGCCGCCGCTGCCGGTGAACTTGCCGGTGTTGACGTCCACCACGGTCATGGCCTCGGTGCGGTCGATGACCAGGGAGCCGCCGGAGGGCAGGAACACCTTCCGCTCAAGGGCCTTGTGGATCTGCTCGTCGATGCGCCAGGCGGAGAAGATGTCCTGGTCCTTGGTCCACTTCTCGAGGCGGCCCACCAGGTCCGGCGCCACGTACGTGACGTAGGCCTCGATGGTGTCCCAGGCCTCCTCACCGGAGACGATCAGTTTGGAGAAGTCCTCGTTGAAGACGTCCCGGACCACCTTGATGGTCAGGTCCGGTTCGCCGTACAGCAGCTCCGGGGCCAGGATCTTGGTGGACTGGGACTGGCTTTCGATGCCTTCCCACTGGGCGCGCAGGCGGTTGATGTCGTGCGTCAGTTCCTCTTCCGAGGCACCTTCCGCGGCGGTCCGGACGATGACGCCGGCGTGCTCGGGCAGGCGGTCCTTGAGGATGCGCTTGAGGCGGTTGCGTTCGACGTCGGGCAGCTTGCGGGAGATGCCGGTCATGGAGCCGCCGGGCACGTAGACCAGGTAGCGGCCGGGAAGGGAGATCTGGCTGGTCAGCCGGGCGCCCTTGTGGCCGACGGGATCCTTGGTCACCTGGACCAGGACGGTGTCGCCGGATTTGAGCGCGTTCTCGATGCGGCGCTGCTTGCCTTCGAGGTTGACGGCTTCCCAGTTGACCTCACCGGCGTACAGCACGGCGTTGCGGCCACGCCCGATGTCCACGAACGCAGCTTCCATTGACGGCAGCACGTTCTGGACCTTGCCCAGGTAGACGTTGCCGATGAGCGAGTCCTGCTGGGTCTTGGATACGAAATGCTCGGCCAGGACACCGTCTTCAAGGACGGCGATCTGGATTCTGTCGTCGCGCTGGCGTACGATCATCTGCCGGTCCACGGATTCGCGGCGGGCCAGGAACTCGGCCTCGGTGATGACGGTGCGGCGGCGGCCGGTGTCGCGGGATTCGCGGCGGCGCTGCTTCTTGGCCTCAAGGCGGGTGGAGCCCTTGACGCTGGTGACCCGGTTGTTGACCGGCGCTTCACTGACCGCGCGCGGGGCACGGACCCTCGTCACCGTGTTGGGCGGGTCGTCGCCTTCCCCGCCGGTCAGCTCCAGGTCCTGGTCACCGCGGCGGCGGCGACGGCGGCGGCGGGACGTCACGCCGTCCTCGGCTTGTGTGGCGCTGTCCTCGTCGGCCTCGTCCTCGGCGTCAGCCTCGGCGCTGCCACCCTCGATGTCCTCGTCCGCCTTGTCGCCGACGCGGCTGCGGCCCCTGCGGCCGCGGCTGCGGCGCCGGCGGCGGCTGGAGGAATCGTCGCCGTCGTCGGTTTCTTCCTCTTCAGGTTCCTCGACGGCGGGTGCTGCGGGACGGACCACGGTGCTGAGGTCCGGGGCCTGGAAGAGCACGGATGTGGGCGATGCAGGCTCCAGGAAGAGGGAACCAAAGGGGCTGGCGGCCGCGGCGGGGGCGGTCTGTTCCTTGACCGCAGCGTGCTCTTCCTTGGCCACAGCGGGGGTTTCCCGGGCAGGCCCGGGGGCTCCGGCAGCCTCGGCGGCCGCGACGGGTTCCTGGGGCTGCTCCTGCGCAGGAGCTGCTTCCTGGGCGGCAGCTTCCTCCCGGGCCGGTGCCTGTGCCGGGGCTTCCGGGATTGCTGGTTCTGCAGCGACGGCGTCCGCTGCCGCGGCTTCCGCCGCGGGCGGGGCAGCCGGGGACGCGGCCTTGCGGGTGGCTACCCGACGGCGGCGAACAGGTTTGGTTTCGGCGTCCGCCGTGGCAGCAGGTGCTGCGGCAGCGTCTTCACCGGCCACGGCCGGTGCCGGGGCATCAACGGACGCAGCATCAACAGGCGCAGTGCCGGCGGCAGCGGTTGCCTCTGCGTCATCAGCGAAGGCGGGCAGGGGTTCGGGGGCGTCCGCTTTCCTGCGGGCGCGGGTGCGGCGGGCCGGGGCCTTGGTCGCCGCGGCGGCTTCCGCCGACGGCGAGTCGCCGCTTACTTCAGGGGCGGCTGCCTCCGGCGCCGTGGCCGCTGCATCCGTCACGGCTTCTTCGGTCTTGGGAGCCGTTTTCCGGCGGGTACGTACAGCCCTCTTGGGTGCAGCAGCAGCCTCGGCAGCCGGTGCATCATCGTTAACGGCCAGTTCCTGATCATTGTCCATATGTGGCAACACTCCTGCCCCTGACGTACCGCCACATCCGGCACCCATTGGGGCACATATTGTCAAAACCCGCAGGCGTTGACAGAAGTCACGTGGATACTCCCAGGTTCGCACCGTCATTGGGGTGCGGCAGCCCGTGGGAGCCGGTGGATGTTCTGAAAACCCGTTGTTCTGCGTGCCACAACCAGGTGCCGCCCAATGGAGTGGCGGGAGTGCCGGAAGAATCCGAAGCCTGCCCTGCCCATCATTGGCGGTCTTGGGAACATACCACCGGACCGGAGTCCGAATGTGGATCGGCTTCCAGCCACGTTCATTCTCTCATACCCGCGCCGGATCGCCGCGGAGGCAGGCACTTCCGTTCCCATTCCTGTGTGGCGGCACCAGCCGCCGGCGTTACAATCAGGCTCAGGAGCACCGGACGAAAAGGACGCCACACCCATGCCCAGCATCTCCCCCGTCAGCGCCCATGAAACGGAAAGGGCCACGGATCCGCAGGCCACTGCGGCCGCAGGCGTTCCGCGGATGGCCCGGAACCGGCCCTTCGGCTGGCTGCTGGTCATCACCGGAATCGTGGGCTGGCTTGCCTCCGGAACCCTGGTCCTGGAAAAGCTCGAAGTCCTCAAGGACCCCAACCACACCACCGTCTGCGACGTGAACCCCTGGATCTCCTGCGGCCAGGTCATGCAGACGTGGCAGAGTTCGCTGTTCGGTTTCCCCAACATGTTCATCGGTATCGTCGCGTTCGCCGTCACCATAACCGTGGGCATGGCGTTGCTGTCCGGTGCCGCGTTCGCGCGGTGGTACTGGATGGGGCTTCAGGTGGGCGTCACGCTCGGCTTCGCCTTCGTGGTGTGGCTGTGGTCCCAGGCCCTGTATTCGATCCACATCCTGTGCCCGTTCTGCATGATCGTCTGGGCGGCCATGATTCCGCTCTTTGTGTGGACCACCATCAGGAACATCACGGCCGGAGTGATCCCAATGCCCGCGGGGGCGGCCCGCGTGCTGGGTGATTCCGGCTGGATCATCACGGCACTGCTGTACGTGGCCGTCGTCGCCACCATCTTCTTCGCGTTCATCCAGGTCTTTGCGGGCACGTCAGGCTTCTGAGCTGCGGACGGCAAAAGGCCCCTGGTTCCGAAGAACCAGGGGCCTTTTGCTGTCCTTGGACTGTCAGCCCTGGAACCAGATCTTGATCTCGCGCTCGGCGGAGTCGGTTGAGTCGGAGCCGTGCACCAGGTTCTGCTGGACCTTCAGGCCCCAGTCCCGGCCGAAGTCGCCGCGAATGGTGCCCGGGGCCGCGGTCGTGGGGTCCGTGGTGCCGGCCAGTGACCGGAACCCTTCAATGACGCGGTGGCCTTCGAAGATGGCCGCCACCACGGGTCCGCTGAGCATGAACTCCACCAGCGGCTCGTAGAACGGCTTGCCTACGTGCTCCTCGTAATGCTGCTCCAGCAGCTCACGGGTGGCGTCGACCTTTTTCAGCTCAACAAGGCTGTAGCCCTTGGCTTCAATGCGGGCCAGGATGGCGCCGGTCAGGTTACGGGCGACGCCGTCGGGCTTGATCAGGACGAGGGTGCGCTCTGTAGTCACAACTGCTCCAATGCGTTCGTGGGGTTTCGGGATAAGTCTACGGGGACTGGCTTACGGGGACTGGTTTACGGGGACTGGGGCTGGGCGGGACCGGCCCCGTCCGGGTGGGCGGCTTCCCATTCGGCCTGTTCGCGTGCCCGCTGCGCAGCCTCGCGGTCCAGCCGGATGCCGGTGCGGATTCCGTACCACCAGGCCGCGGCGAAAAGCCCACCCACCAGGAACATGGCCGGCTCGAAGATGCCTGTGAGGATCAGGACCAGCTGCAGGATCCAGCCCAGGCCGATGCCCCAGGGCCTGTTGAGGACCGCGCAGGCGAAGATCATGACCACGCTGAGTGCGATCCCCACGCCGAGGATCAGTGCCGGCGGAAACTCCCCGCGGCGCAGGCCAAACACCACCAGGGTGGCGAAGAACATGACGAACGCTTCCAGGAGCAGCACCGTGGAAGCGAACATCACCTTGGTGGAGCGGCGCTTCTTGGGCATGCCGGGACGCCACTCGCGCTGGGCCTTGGTCAATCTGGCCACGCTTACGCCTCCGTTTTTCCGAGCAGGATCCGCGCCTCTGCCACCAGGGTGATGGAGCCGGTGACCAGCACGCCGCCGGAAAGGTCGTCATTGGCTTCGGCCCGTTCCACGGCCCATTCGAGTGCGTCGTCCAGCTTTTCGGCGATGTGGACGTTGTCCTCGCCAAATCCCAGGTCGATCGCCAGCTCCGCCAGCTCGGCGGCCGGAACCGCCCGGGGAGAGTTGGACTGGGTGAAGCAGTACTCCACTGCCATGTCGCCCAGCGACTCCCTGATTTCGCGCAGGATCTCCTCCGCGTCCTTCTCCTTGAGCACGCCCACCACCGGAACCAGCCTGGTGAAGGTGAATGCTTCCCGCAGGGCGGCGGCGGAGGCCTTGATGCCGTCGGGGTTGTGGGCGGCGTCCACGATGATGGTGGGTGCGGTCCGCACCACCTCAAGGCGGCCGGGGGACGTGACGGCCGCGAAGCCTTCCTGCAGCACGTCGAGGTCGAGTTCCTTTTCACCGCCGAAGAACGCCTCCAAGGCGGCCACCGCGACGGCAGCGTTCTGTGCTTGGTGGGCGCCGTGCAGTGGCAGCATGAGGTCCGGGTAGCGGCCGGCGATGCCCTGGATAGTCAACACCTGCCCGCCAACAGCCACCGTCCGTGACTCGACACCGAACTCAACGCCCTCGAAGCGGAACGGTACGCCCACCGCCTTGGCCTTCTCCAGCAGCACCTGGGCCGCATCGAGGGGCTGGGCCGCGCTGATGAGGTAGCCGCCGGGCTTGATGATGCCGGCCTTTTCGCGGGCGATGTCCTCCGTGGTGTCGCCCAGGAGGTCGGTATGGTCCAGCGAAATCGGCGTCACCACCGAGACCTGGCCGTCGCCGACGTTGGTGGCATCGGTAATGCCGCCCAAACCCACCTCGATGATGGCCACGTTGACCGGCTGGTCAGCGAAGATGGCGAAGCCCAGGATGGTGAGGCACTCGAAGTACGTCAGTCTCGGCTCCCCCTCGGCTTCGAGTTCCGAGTCCACAATCTGCAGGTAGGGCCTGATTTCGTCCCAGATCCTGACAAACGTCTCGTCGGATACCGGATGGCCGTCGATGCTGATCCGCTCGGTGACCTTGGACAGGTGCGGGCTGGTGTAGCGTCCGGTGCTCAGGCCGTGGGCGCGGAGCACGGACTCGATCATCCTGGATGTGGACGTCTTGCCGTTGGTTCCGGTCACATGGATGATCGGGAACGCCTTGTTGGGCTCGCCCAGCACGTCCATCGCACGGAACAGCGGAGCCAGCCGCGGCTCCATCTTGTTTTCCGGCGCCCGTCCCAGCAGTTCGGCGTAAACGCTTTCCACGGAAAATTCGTCGCTCATGTCCTAGGCCTCCACTTTTTCAACCGCAACGGCGGGTTCGGACACGGTGCCCGGCTCTGCCACCAGGTCCACCGTCAGTGTCTCGCCCTTGACCAGTTCGGCGTTGGCCAGCAGGGCATCAACGACGTTCCCGGGAGCGGTGACGGTGGTACGGATGCGGTCGCTCACGTTGAGCCCGGCGTCCTTGCGGGCCTGCTGGATTGCCCGCACCATGTCGCGTGCCAGCCCTTCGGCTTCAAGCTCCGGCGTGACTTCCGTGTTCAGCACGACGAAGCCGCCGCCGGGCAGCACGGCCACAGCCGCGGCAGCACCGCCGGACCCGGCAACCACTGTCTCAAGCGTGTACTCCTGGGGTTCCAGCTGCAGCCCGCCGGCGGTGACCACACCGGCGTCGTCCACCGACCAGTCCCCTGACTTGGACCCCTTGATGGCAACCTGGACGTTCTTGCCCAGGCGCGGCCCGGCAGCGCGGGCGTTGACCACCAGCTTCTGCTGGATCCCGAACTCCTCCGGGGAGGCGGTGGCGGCGTCCAGCAGGCGAACGGAACGGAGGTTCAGTTCATCGGCGACGACGGCGGCGAAACCCTGCAGGGCGTCCGCTCCGGGTGCCACAACCGTCAGCTCCTGCAGCGGCAGGCGGACACGCAGGTTGGCTGCCTTGCGGAGCGAGGAACCGGTGGAGCAGATCTGCTGGATCCGGTCCATGGTTTCCACCAGGGAGGGATTGGCGGGGAAGAGGTCCGCGTCCGGCCAGTCGGCCAGGTGCACGGACCGGCCGCCGGTCAGGCCGCGCCAGATTTCCTCGGAAACCAGCGGCAGCAGCGACGCGGCGGCACGGGTGACGGTCTCCAGGGCAGTGAACAGCGCATCGAAGGCGTCCTGGTCCTCGTCGAAGAACCGCTGGCGGCTGCGGCGGACGTACCAGTTGGTGAGCATGTCCAGGTAGCTGCGCAGCGAGTCGCAGGCGCCGGAGATGTCGTAGGTGTCCAGCTGTGCCGTCATGCTGCGGACGAGGTCGCCCGTGTTGGCCAGCAGGTACTGGTCCAGGGTGTCCCGGTAGCCCTCGTAGCGCAGTTTGGCATCGTAACCGGCGCCACCGTTCGCGGCGTTCGTGTACAGGGTGAAGAAGCTGTACACGTTCCAGAGCGGCAGGATCACCTGGCGGACGCCGTCCCGGATGCCCTGCTCGGTGACGATCAGGTTGCCGCCCCGGAGGATGGGGCTGGACATGAGGAACCAGCGCATGGCGTCGGACCCGTCGCGGTCCAGGACCTCGGAGACGTCCGGGTAGTTGCGCAGGCTCTTGGACATTTTCTGGCCGTCGGATCCAAGCACAATGCCATGGCTGATGACGTTGCGGAACGCCGGCCGGTCAAACAGTGCGGTGGACAGGATGTGCAGCATATAGAACCAGCCGCGGGTCTGGCCGATGTACTCCACGATGAAATCCGCGGGGTTGTGCGTGTTGAACCAGGCTTCGTTTTCGAACGGGTAGTGCACCTGTCCGTAGGGCATGGAGCCGGAGTCGAACCAGACGTCCAGGACGTCCTCGACGCGGCGCATCACGGACTGGCCCTCTTCGGGGGTGCGGGGATCGTCCGGGTTGGGCCTGGTGAGCTCGTCGATGAACGGCCGGTGGAGGTCCACCTCGCCGTCCTTGTTCAGGGGCAGCCGGCCGAAGTCCGCCTCGATCTCGGCCAGGGAACCGTAGACGTCGGTGCGCGGGTATTCGGGATCCGTTGACTGCCACACGGGGATGGGGCTGCCCCAGAAGCGGTTCCGGCTGATGGACCAGTCGCGGGCGTTCTCCAACCATTTGCCGAACTGGCCATCCTTGACGTTCCCCGGGATCCAGTTGATCTCCTGGTTCAGTTCGGACATCCGGTCCTTGAACTTGGTGACCTCCACATACCAGGAGGACACCGCACGGTAGATCAGCGGGTTGCGGCAGCGCCAGCAGTGCGGGTAGCTGTGCTCGTAGCTGGCCTGCCGGACCAGCCTGCCCTGGGCGCGGAGCACTTGGGTGATGGGCTTGTTGGCCTCGAAGACCTGCAGGCCCGCGATGTCGTGGAGGTCGCCGTGCTTGAACAACGGCAGGAATTTGGCACCCTCGTCCACGGAGAGCACCACGGGAATGCCGGCCTCCTCGCAGACTTTCTGGTCGTCTTCACCGTAGGCGGGCGCCTGGTGCACCACGCCGGTTCCGTCGGTGGTGGTGACGTAGTCAGCCACTACGAACCGCCAGGCGTTCTCCATGCCGTACTTTTCGTTGTCGGCAAAATCGTCCCAGAGCCGCTGGTATGCCAGGCCTTCCAGTTCGGCGCCGGAGTGGGTGGACACCACGGCGGCTTCCGCGTCCTCGAAGCTGTCGTAGCCGAGGTCCTTGGCGTAGGCGCCCAGGAGGTCCGCCGCGAGCAGGAAGCTGCCCGTGACCGGGGCGTCGGCCGAGGCGGCCTTGATGCCGTTGGGACCGGCGGGCAGCACGGCGTACGTGATGGAAGGCCCGACGGCGAGCGCGGCGTTGGTGGGCAGCGTCCAGGGGGTGGTGGTCCAGGCGAGCGCCTGCACGCCGGCAAGTTCCTTGGACAGTTCCGAATTCCCCGCAAGGATGGGGAAGGTGACGGTGACGGTCTGGTCCTGGCGGTTCTTGTAGACGTCGTCGTCCATGCGCAGCTCATGGTTGGACAGCGGGGTTTCGTCTTTCCAACAGTACGGCAGCACCCGGTAGCCGTTGTACGTCAGGCCCTTGTCATGCAGCTGCTTGAACGCCCAGAGGACCGACTCCATGTACTCGACATTGAGTGTCTTATAGTCGTTGTCGAAGTCCACCCACCGGGCCTGCCGGGTGACGTAGCTGCGCCACTCATCGGCGTACTTCATGACGGACGCGCGGCAGGCGTCGTTGAACTTGTCGATGCCCATGGCCTCGATCTGGGTCTTGTCCGTCATCCCCAGCTGTTTCATGGCCTCCAGCTCGGCGGGCAGGCCGTGGGTGTCCCAACCGAAACGGCGTTCCACGCGCTTGCCGCGCTGGGTCTGGTAGCGGCCAACCAGGTCCTTGGCGTAGCCGGTGAGGAGGTGGCCGTAGTGGGGCAGGCCGTTGGCGAACGGCGGGCCGTCGTAGAACACGAATTCGTTGCTGCCCGGCTCCCCGCCGGGGACGTCGGCGCTGCGCTGGTCAATGCTGGCCTGGAAGGTGCCGTCCTGGTCCCAGTACTTCAGGATGCGCTCTTCGATCTCCGGGAACTTCACGGAGGCGGAAACGCCGGCGCTGCCTTTGGAGGAGGTGCTGGAGGCTGAGGCCTTGGGGTAAAACGTCATGTTCGACATCCTGGGTTGAGCGTGGTGAGCCCCCGGCACGGCCGGAGGTTCCGTTCAGGATGCGAGGACGGCTGCCGTGCCGTCCCGAAGACTGCACGCCCACCGCGGTACCACCTCACTTACCGGCGCCGCGTGGTTCCCAAAGGAACACCCGCCGCCCCGGCCGCTTCATTACTGCTGTGACGGGCTTACCCGTCCGGTTCTACTGACGCGGGCCCGCCTTGCGGGGCGCGGCCTGCGTGTTCTTCCGGAAGCTCACCGGTGATTGCCGGGTCATAGCCACTGCAGAGTATACTATCGCCGCGGCATCCAGTGCCATTCCGGGCGCAACGCGGTTCCGGCGGGCAGTGCCGTTCCGCCGGGGTGTGCCGTTCGGGGCGGGCCGGGCCATTTCCGGGCGATCTTCTCCGTCCGGGGCTGCCGCCGTCACCGTGCATTGCCTAGACTCGCGTCATGACGGCTTCCGGGCGCCCCGCGGGATGGAGGCGTACGGCCACGGCGTGCAGGTGGCTGTTCATCCCTGCTGCCCTGCCGGTGGCGGCGGTCTCCGCCGTCCGCGCGGTGCCTGCCGACTGGCCGGTACTCGGTGTCCAGCTGGTGGCATTCACGCCCTGGCTCGCCGTTCCCGCCGCCGCAGCGCTGCTCATGGCCTTCGCTGGACGGAGCCGGTGGCAGCAGGTCCTGGCCACGGCACTGGCGGCCTGCCAGGTGTTCTGGCTTTTCCCGCTCGATATCCGCGCACCGGCCGCCGGGGCAACCGCCGGGGCACCGGCCGGGGCTTCCGGCACGTCGGTCTCCCTGGTTGCCATGAGCATCAACACGGAACTGGGCGGGGCTGATGCCGGCAGCATCGTGGCCCTGGTCCGTGATTTGCATGTAGACCTGTTGGCGGTTGAGGAGTACACACCCGAAATGGCGCGAAAGCTGATGGCGGCCGGACTCGACGACCTGCTCCCCCACCGGGTTGCCCAGGCCCGTGACCGCGCCGCAGGCTCCGCCATCTACTCCTCCTACAACCTGACAGCCACCGGCGTCCTCCCGGACACGCGGTTCGCCATGCCCGTGGCACGCCTTGACCTCGGCAGCGGTGCCGGCCTGCGTGTGGTGGCAGTCCACGCCCTGGCGCCAGTGGGAAAAGGCCTCAGTCAATGGCGCAGCGACCTGGCTGCCGTGGCCAGGGCTGCCGACGGATCCGGTCCCCTGCTGCTGGCGGGAGACTTCAACGCGACCTACGACCACCGGGAATTCCGGGACCTGTTGGCCGGAACGGGCGGCAACCTGCCCCTGGTGGACGTGGCTGCCGCCGTGGGCAGCAGGCTGGTGCCCACGTGGCCCATGCGCGGCTTCCGGCTGCCGGGGATTGCCCTGGACCATCTGGTGACCAGCCCGGACATCAGAGCATCGGATTACTCGGTCCACCGGGTTGGCGGGACGGACCATGCCGCCGTGGCAGCCACCCTGACCGTCGGGGTCTCCTAGTGTTCCTGACCGGTCCAGCCACGGGATGGGCAGACCCCGCCCGGCTCAGCCCTTCCTGACCAGCTTGTGGGTGGCTGCCTGCGCCACCGGCCGGATGACGATCTGGTCCAGGTTGACGTGGTGCGGAACCGTGACGGCATAGCGGACCACGTCGGCCACGTCCTCTGCGGTCAGCGGCTTCTCAACCCCCGGTAGACCTTGTCCGCCGCCTGCGCGTCCCCCAGGCGGTTGAGCGCGAATTCCTCGGTCTGCACCAGGCCCGGCGCCACCTCGATGACGCGGACGTTGTTCTCCACCTCTTCAAGCCGGAGCGCGTTGGTCATGGCGTGCTGGGCGAACTTCGCGGCGTTATAGCCGCCGCCGCCCTCGTACGCGTCCAGTCCCGCAGTGGAGGTGAGGTTCAGCACGGTACCTTCGCCGTTGGCGCGCAGCATGGGCAGGAAGGCGCGGGTGAGCTTCATGGTGCCCAGGACGTTGACCCGGTACATCCACTCCCAGTCCTCCGTGCTGGCATCTCCTACCCTGTCGGCGCCGCGGGCGCCGCCGGCAATGTTGATGAGCGTATCGATGCCGCCCGAGTCGGTGACCTGCGCGAGGAGCCGGGACACGTCGTCGTCCTCTGCAATGTCAGCAGGAATCGCCACGGCGCCTGTCCCGCTTTCCAGGGCGGCCAGGCGTTCGGCGCGGCGTGCCACGGCGAAGACCGTCCACCCGTCGGCGCGCAGCGCGCGCACAGTGGCCTCCCCGATTCCGCTGCTTGCTCCGGTCACCAGTGCCGCTTTTTTCTGCATGTCCTTCGTCATGGCACCACCCTAACGGGATCAGCCGGCAGGACGTCCCCGGAGGTAATCAAGCAGGACAAGGGCGTGGTTTGCCTCCGTGTTGCGGGCAGCGTAGAGCAGGGTGATCCTTGGGTGGCCGGCGGCCAGTTCCAGCAGCGTCTCCACCGCCGGATTGGAATCCAGTTCCACCCGGTAGCGTTCGCTGAACTCCGCGAACCGTCCGGGGCGGTGGTTGAAGTCCTTGCGCAGCCCGGTGGACGGGGCCACGTCCTTGAGCCACACATCGATGGCCGCGTTGTCCCTTGACATCCCGCGCGGCCAGAGACGGTCCACCAGCACCCGGCAGCCGTCGTCGTCCGCCGGTGGATCGTAGATGCGCTTGATGCCGAAGGTGCCCCGCTGTTGGACCATACGCCGCATGCTACCCGCCTTCGCATGCGGCCGGGCGGGACCGGTTGGGTGGGATGGAAGCGGGCATGAAAGAATTGCCCAATGGCTGAAGACACGCAGGGTACAGACACGCCCACCACCGCCCCCATCAACGTTCCGGACAAGCCGGCCCTCGAAGGCCTCGAAGCAGCGCTCACCCAGCGCTGGCTGGCCGAGGGAACCTACAAGTTCAACCGCGACACCACCCGGGAGCAGGTCTACTCGATCGACACTCCCCGCCCACGGCGTCGGGATCCCTGCATGTGGGCCACATGTTCTCCTTCACCCAGACCGACGTGCAGGCGCGCTACATGCGCATGACCGGCAGGAACGTCTTCTACCCCATGGGCTGGGATGACAACGGCCTCCCCACGGAGCGCCGTGTCCAGAACTACTACGGTGTCCGCTGCGATCCCGCCATCCCCTACAACGCCGACTACCGGCCGCCCGCCCAGCCTGCCAAGAACCAGCGCGATTTCGACGTCGTCTCACGCCAGAACTTCATCGAACTGTGCGAGGAACTGGCTGTCGAGGACGAGAAGGTCTTCGAAAACCTGTTCCAGACCCTGGGCCTGTCCGTCGACTGGGACCTGACGTACCGCACCATCGACGACACCTCCCGCGCCGTGTCCCAGCGCGCCTTCCTTGCCAACCTGGCCGCGGGCGACGCGTACATGGCCGAAGCACCCACACTGTGGGACGTCACCTTCCGCACGGCGGTTGCGCAGGCCGAACTGGAGGACCGTGAGGTTCCGGGCGCCTACTACCGGTACCCCTTCTTCACCGAAGACGGCGACAAGGTCTTCATCGAGACCACGCGTCCGGAACTGCTGGCTGCCTGTGCCGCGCTGGTGGCAAACCCCGACGACGAGCGGTACCAGCCGCTGTTCGGCAAGACCGTGAAGTCCCCGCTGTTCGACGTTGAACTCGAGGTCAAGGCCCACCCGCTGGCCAAAGCGGACAAGGGCTCCGGCATCGCCATGGTCTGCACCTTCGGTGACCTGACCGACGTCACGTGGTGGCGGGAACTGCAGCTGCCCACTCGCGCCATCATGGGCCGCGACGGCCGCATCATTGCCGAGACCCCCGACTGGATCACCAGTGAGGCCGGCAGGGAAGCGTACGCCGCGATCGCCGGCAAGACGGCCTTCTCCGCCAAGGAAGCCGTGGTGGAACTGCTCAAGGAAGCGGACCTGCTGGACGGTGAGCCCAAGAAGATCACCCACCCGGTCAACTTCTTCGAGAAGGGCGACAAACCCCTGGAAGTGGTCACGTCCCGCCAGTGGTACATCCGCAATGGCGGCCGCGACGAGGACCGCCGCGAACGCCTGATCGGCCGCGGCAAGGAGATCGACTTCCACCCGTCCTTCATGCGCTCCCGCTACGAGAACTGGATCGCCGGCCTGAACGGTGACTGGCTGGTCTCCCGCCAGCGGTTCTTCGGCGTGCCCATCCCCGTCTGGTACCCGCTCGACGCCCAGGGCAACCCGGAGTACGACAACCCCATCCTGCCCTCCGACGAACTGCTGCCCGTTGACCCCGCGGCTGACGCCGCCCCCGGCTTCGACGAGGCGCAGCGCGACCAGCCCAACGGCTTCACGGGCGATGCCGACGTCCTGGACACGTGGGCCACCTCCTCGCTGACCCCGCAGATCGTTGGCGGCTGGAGCCGCGACGAGGACCTGTTTGCCAAGGTCTACCCGTTCGACCTCCGCCCCCAGGGCCACGACATCATCCGGACCTGGCTCTTCTCGTCGGTGGTCCGCGCCGATGCCCTCCAGAACTGCGCGCCGTGGAAGCACGCTGCCATCTCCGGCTGGATCCTGGACCCGGACCGCAAGAAGATGTCCAAGTCCAAAGGCAACGTGGTGGTCCCCACCGACGTGCTGAACGAGTACGGCTCGGACGCGGTCCGCTACTGGGCTGCCTCCGCACGCCTTGGCGCCGACACCGCCTATGAGATTGCCCAGATGAAGATCGGCCGCCGCCTGGCCATCAAGCTCCTCAATGCCTCCAAGTTTGTGCTGAACCTCGGTGCCACCGAGAACTCCGTGCTGGCCGGCGATCTCTCCGTCCTTTCGAACCCCCTGGACCGTGCCCTGCTGGCCCAACTGGCCGACGTCGTCACCCAGTCCACCAAAGCGTTCGACAACTACGACTACGCCCGCGCCCTGCAGCTCACGGAGACATTCTTCTGGCAGTTCACGGATGACTACGTGGAGCTGATCAAGGACCGCGCCTATGGAGCGGCAGGCGAAGCCGAGCAGGCATCCGTGCTGGCAGCCCTGGCCACCACCCTGGACACCCTGCTGCGCCTCTTCGCCCCGTTCCTGCCCTTCGCCACCGAGGAAGTCTGGAGCTGGTGGCGCAACGGATCGGTGCACCGGGCGGCGTGGCCGGCCGCGCTGGAGATCCCCGGCGGAGACACCACCATGCTGGCAACCGTGGGCGTGGCCCTCAGCGGTGTCCGCAAGGCCAAGTCCGAGGCAAAGGTCAAGCAGCGCACCGAGGTCCTCTCCGCGACGATCACCGCTCCGGAGGCACTGACGGCGCAACTGCAGGCTGGCCTGGCCGACCTGAAGGCGGCGTCCAACGCCCGGCAGATCACGTTGGTGGCGGGCGACGGAGACCTTGCCGTCACGGACGTTGCCCTCGCCGCTAGCGACGAACCCGCCAAGGCCTGACAGCCGGTCTCATCCGAACGGGCCCGTTTCCGGGCAAAGGGGAAGCCCCATCAGCGTTTTGCCGTTGGTGGGGCTTCGACTTTTCGGCCATCTTGTGACGTTATTTCGATGGTCTGGCAGGATCCTCCGAAACTCCAGGTCTTACTACACCGTCACTGGTAGCTTGCACTCAACTTTGCCGATGGCTGCGTCAAATTACATATCACTGGATCTTTGGTTCCTGCGTCCCGCCTCTTTCGAAGTGGGTAAGAACCATTGTTCTCCTGCCCCAAGGCATGCACAAGGGCCCCGCAGGAACTACACGCTGGTAGTTTCTGCGGGGCCCTTGGCGCGGCCAGCCAATGGCAGGCGGCCCGGCGCCTAGTTGAATTCCGGGCTCTCCGTGCGGCTGCGCTTGAGCTCGAAGAAATGCGGATAGGCGGCGATGGTGGTGGTGGCGTCCCAGATCCTGCCAGCTTCTTCGCCGCGGGGGATGCGGGTCAGGACCGGTCCGAAGAACGCCGTTCCGTTGAAAGCGACCACGGGCGTTCCCACGTCCTGGCCCACGAGTGAGATGCCTTCTTCGTGGCTGGCCCGGAGCTGCCGGTCATAGGCGTCGGTGGTGGCGGCATCGGCCAGGGAGGCGGGCAGGCCACACTCGGCGAGGGCTTTGGTGATGACCTGTGCGCGGTCCTTTTCCCCCTGGTTGTGGATCAGCGTGCCCATGGCGTCGTAAAGCGGCTTGATGACCTGCGGGCCGTGCCCTTCGCGGGCCGCAATGATCACGCGCACCATGCCCCAGGCGTTGTCCATGGACTCCCGGTAAGCGGGCTCCAGGTCGCGTCCCTCATTCAGGACGGCGAGGCTCATGACGTGCCATTCGGTCTCGATGTCCCGGACGGCCTCCACCTCGCCGAGCCAGCGGCTGGTGACCCATGCGAACGGGCAGAGGGGGTCGAACCAGAAGTCGGCTTTGTTCTTGGCAGGTACAGTCACAGGGTCCTCTCGGTCAGGCAGACTTACGGCGCTTGGCCACGTGCGGAATCATGGTGGGTTCGGCCCCGCGCAGGACCACGTCCTCGGTGATCACCACGCTGGCGACGTCCTCGCGGCTCGGGAGATCGAACATCACGGGAAGCAGGACTTCCTCCAGGATGGCGCGAAGACCGCGTGCACCGGTGCCACGCTCCAGTGCCTGGTCGGCGATGGCTTCCAGGGCGGGCTCGTCAAACACCAGCTCCACGCCGTCGATCTGGAACATCTTCTGGTACTGCTTCACCAGGGCGTTCTTGGGGGTGGACAGGATCTGGATCAGGGCGTCACGGTCAAGGTTGGACACCGTGGTGATCACCGGAAGGCGGCCAATGAACTCCGGGATCAGGCCGAACTTCAGCAGGTCCTCCGGCATGACTTCGCCGTAGGAGTCCACCTTCTTGCTGGCGTCGTTCAGTGGGGCGCCGAAGCCGATGCCCTTGCGGCCGGAGCGGGAACCGATAATCTCCTCCAGGCCGGCGAAGGCGCCGGCCACGATGAACAGGACATTGGTGGTGTCGATCTGGATGAACTCCTGGTGCGGGTGCTTCCGTCCGCCCTGGGGCGGGACAGAGGCAACGGTGCCTTCCAGGATCTTCAGCAGGGCCTGCTGCACGCCCTCACCGGATACGTCACGGGTGATGGATGGGTTTTCGCTCTTGCGGGAGATTTTGTCGATCTCGTCGATGTAGATGATGCCCTGTTCGGCCTTCTTGACGTCATAGTCTGCGGCCTGGATGAGTTTGAGGAGGATGTTCTCCACGTCTTCGCCCACATAGCCGGCCTCGGTCAGGGCAGTGGCGTCCGCGACGGCGAACGGGACGTTCAGGCGCCGGGCGAGGGTCTGGGCCAGGTAGGTCTTGCCGCAGCCGGTGGGGCCGATGAGGAGGATGTTCGACTTGGCGATTTCGACGTCGTCGTGATGCCCGCCGTCCCCCAGGCTTCCGGACTTGGGCGCGTGGCCCGCCTGGATGCGTTTGTAGTGGTTGTAGACCGCGACGGCGAGGGAACGCTTTGCGGGCTCCTGGCCGATGACGTATTCCTGCAGGAAGTCGAAGATTTCGCGCGGCTTGGGCAGTTCAAAGCTGCCGAGGTCTGCCACCTCCGCGAGCTCCTCTTCGATGATTTCGTTGCACAACTCGATGCACTCATCACAGATGTAGACACCGGGCCCGGCAATGAGCTTGCGCACCTGCTTCTGGCTCTTTCCGCAGAAAGAGCACTTCAGCAGATCCGTGCTCTCGCCAATCCGAGCCATATGTGAACCCCTTAGTATCCTGCTGCCAGGCAGCCCTGCACCGTTGCTGAAATCTTCGGCCGGCCCGCGGGGGCCGGTTTGTGACAACATCCACTCTAGGTCACATTCGCCCCCAAGGGTGGAAAGAAAAGGCCGGTGCGGCCAAATGAAGCTGGGCCGCACCGGCTTTCCGTACTGCTACCTCGTGATTGCCTGGGGCTTGATCTTGCGTGAGTCAAGCACCTGGTCGATCAGGCCGTATGCCTGCGCCTCTTCGGCGGTGAGGATCTTGTCGCGCTCGATGTCGTTGTTGACCTGCTCCGACGTGCGGCCGGAGTGGTGGGCCAGCGTGTCTTCGAGCCAGGAGCGCATGCGCATGACCTCGGCCGCCTGGATCTCCAGGTCGGAAGCCTGGCCGCCCTGGCCGCCGGACAGGGCCGGCTGGTGGATCAGGACGCGGGCGTTGGGCAGTGCCAGCCGCTTGCCGGGGGTACCGGCAGCCAGCAGGACAGCAGCCGCGCTGGCGGCCTGGCCCAGGCAGACCGTCTGGATCTCGGGACGGATGTACTGCATGGTGTCGTAGATGGCCGTCATGGCCGTGAACGAACCGCCCGGGGAGTTGATGTAGAGGGTGATGTCGCGGTCCGGGTCGGTGGACTCAAGGACCAGCAGCTGGGCCATGATGTCGTCGGCGGAGGCGTCGTCAACCTGCACGCCGAGGAAGATGATGCGGTCCTCGAACAGCTTGGTGTAGGGGTCCTGGCGCTTGAAGCCGTAGGGCGTGCGCTCCTCGAACTGCGGCAGGACGTAGCGGCTGGACGGAAGATTGCCGGCGGACCACCCGAAGTTGTAGTTCATTGTTT
This sequence comes from Arthrobacter sp. FX8, assembly GCF_026723805.1. Taxonomy (NCBI): domain Bacteria; kingdom Bacillati; phylum Actinomycetota; class Actinomycetes; order Micrococcales; family Micrococcaceae; genus Arthrobacter; species Arthrobacter sp. FX8. Next base: position 1,823,878 of record NZ_CP113505.1, read on the forward strand.
TTGCTCCTGATCGAAGTGTTCTGGTTGCCGGTTAGTTCTGGGAGGCTGATTCGCCGGAGGACCCGTTGGACGTTCCGCCGCCGCCGGATACCGAACCGGCGTGCGCGGCGATCTTGTCGAAGAAACCGTACTCGAGGGCCTCTTTAGCCGTGAACCACTTGTCACGGTCGTTGTCCTTGAGGATGGTCTCAACGGTCTGGCCGGTCTGCTCGGCCGTCAGTTCCGCCATGACCTTCTTCATGTGCAGGATGAGCTCGGCCTGGATCTTGATGTCCGAGGCCGTGCCGCCGATGCCGCCGGAGGGCTGGTGCATCAGGACGCGGGCGTTGGGCGTGGCGTACCGCTTGCCCTTGGTGCCCGAGGAGAGCAGGAACTGTCCCATGGACGCGGCCAGGCCGGTGGCGACGGTCACGACGTCATTGGGGATGAACTGCATGGTGTCGTAGATGGCCATGCCTGCGGTGACGGAGCCGCCGGGCGAGTTGATGTAGAGGTAGATGTCCTTTTCCGGGTTCTCGGCCGAGAGCAGGAGCAGCTGCGAGCAGATCGCGTTGGCGTTGTCATCACGCACCTCCGAGCCCAGCCAGATGATCCGCTCCTTGAGAAGGCGGTTGTAAATGTAGTTGTCCTGGGCTGCAGGATCGACGGTCGCCATCCGGGGGGCCTCTGAGTGCTGTGACATGTTTACTTACCTCTCACTGGTGACGGTGACATCACTGAAAATCACTACTTGGACACTAACCGGTTTCCCCGGCGTTTTGTTCGCGCACTGACGGCTGTTCGCTGACGGCGCACGATCGCCGAACCGGCGCTGCGGGGTTTCGGGTCCAACGCGAACGGCCCCCGGATCGGAAGGATCCAGGGGCCGTTGCTGCGGGTTGTTAAGGACTAGGCCTTGGCGTCTGCCGTGGCGTCCTCGGCGTCGACAACCTCCGCCTCGGCGGCTTCGGTTGCGTCAGCGCCGGCTGCTTCTGCAGCGGGGGCTTCCTCGCCGCCGGGGCGGACGAAGTCGCTGAGGTCAACGGTGTTGCCCTCGGTGTCGGTCACGGTGGCCTGGCCAAGGACGACAGCCAGTGCCTTGCGGCGGCGGACCTCGGAGACCATCATGGGGACCTGGCCGCTCTGGTCGATGATCTGGGCGAACTGGTTGGGATCCATGCCGTACTGGCTGGCGGTGGTGACGATGTAGTCGATCAGCTCGTTCTGGCTGACGTTGACTTCTTCCTTTTCCGCGATGGCGTCAAGGATGATCTCGTTCTGGAAGGCGCGGGCCGTGTTGGCGCGGACCTCTTCGCGGTGCTCCTCGGTGTCATGCTCGCCTTCGCCGTGGCCGTTGCCCTCCTGGAAGTGGGCTTCGAGCTGCTCCTCGACCACCGAGTCAGGAACAGGAACCTCGACCATTTCGACGAGCTTGTCCAGGACCTTGTCGCGGGCTTCTACGCCCTGCTCAACGATCTTGGAGTCGGCAGCCTGCTTGGCCAGGTCTTCGCGGAGTTCGGCAAGGGTGTCGAATTCGGAGGCGAGCTGGGCGAAGTCGTCGTTCGCTTCCGGCAGTTCGCGTTCCTTGACGGCCTTCACCACAACCTTGACCTGGGCGGCTTCGCCGGCGTGGTCGCCGCCCACCAGGGTGGTGTCGAAGATGGCGTCCTCGTCAGCGCTGAGGCCGGTCACGGCCTCGTCCATGCCCTCAAGCATGGTGCCGGCGCCCACCTGGTAGGACAGGCCGGCGGCGGAGTCGACTTCCTCGCCGTCGATCGTGGCGGTGATGTCGATGGTGAGGAAGTCACCGTCGGCAGCCGGGCGGTCCACGGACTTCAGGGTGCCGAAGCGGCCGCGCAGTTCGTCCAGCGCCTTGTCCACATCAGCTTCGGAGGATTCCGCAGCCGCAACCTGGACCTCGATGCCGGAGTAGTCCGGGAGTTCGATCTCGGGGCGGACGTCAACCTCAGCGGCAAACTTCAGGCCGCCGTCGGTCGCGGAGGGATCGGGCACCTCGGTGATTTCCACCTCGGGACGGCTCAGGGGGCGGATGCCGGACTCCTGCACGGCAGCCTGGTACCAGCCGTTGAGGCCGTCGTTGATGGCCGTCTCCAGGACGTAGCCGCGGCCGACGCGCTGGTCGATGAGCTTGGCAGGAACCTTGCCCTTGCGGAACCCGGGAACCTGGATCTGGGACGCAACGGTCTTGTAGGCCGAGTCGATGCTGGGCTTCAGTTCCTCAAAGGGGACCTCAACATTGAGCTTGACCCGCGTGGGGGTGAGGTTCTCGACAGCGCTCTTCACGGTCTAAGTACTCCTGGGTTGTGGGATGGGTTTCTGCAAACGCAATGGATGTCCAGGCCTGACGGTCCTGGCCGCAGAGTCGGGGTGACAGGATTTGAACCTGCGACTTCCTGCTCCCAAAGCAGGCGCTCTAGCCAAGCTGAGCTACACCCCGTAAGTGCACAGGCAAGTCTACGGTGATACGCGTCGCGATTGCACATTTGACACGTAGGCCATGGATTAGGTTTAGTTGTATCCGGCTTGAACAGCCAGCCCGGAGTTTCCGCGAAAAACGGATCTTCCTTCGGGGACGTAGCTTAATGGTAAAGCCTCAGTCTTCCAAACTGATTACGCGGGTTCGATTCCCGTCGTCCCCTCCACAACACGAAGAAGGCCCCTCTCCGGAGGGGCCTTCTTCGTGTTTCGCCTTCCTACTCCCCCGGTTGCTGGCAGTAAGGGCACCAGTAGAGGTTCCGCCCGGCCAGGTCGGCGATGAGCACGATGGTGCGGCAGACGCGGCAGGGCAGGCCGTGCCGCTTGTAGACGAAGTGGGCATCGTCGCTGCCGGGAAAGTGGGCGCTCCTGGGCGGCACCGGCGCGCCGGCCGCGGCGGCTTTGGCGGCGGTGGTGCCGTCAAGCGCCCAGTACTTCGGCGGCGTGGTGATGATCCGCCCGTCCGTCACGCCGTCGCCCATGACGGCCACGATGTCGCGCCACAGCTTGCGGGCATCGTTGTCCGGCAGGGCAGTGCCGGGCAGCCAGGGGTCCAGGCGGCGGCGGAACAGGACTTCCGCCCGGTAGACGTTCCCGACGCCGGCAATCACCTTCTGGTCCATGAGCAGGGCAGCCAGGGGCGTCGTCCGCGCCTGGACGTTGGCAGCAAAGCGCCCGGCATCGCCCCGGAGGTTCCGCAGTGGGTCAGGTCCCAGCCGTGCCAGCACGGCGCGGACTTCCGCCCCGGTGATGGTTTCGCAGGTGGTGGCACCCCGAAGGTCCGCCCAGCCATGGCTCCCGGCGAGCCGCACCCGCACGGCCCCGACGGGCGCCGGCGGACCGGCGTAAGGCGCGCCGGCGTCGTCGTCCCCGTCACCGAAGGCCTCCCGCTCCCCGACGCGCCGGGGGCACCAATGCTGGAGGCGCCGGCGAAGGTGCGGTCCCCGCCGAAGCTCCAGGCCCCGTACAGTCCAAGGTGGACGTGCAGGACCAGGGCGTTGTCGAAGTGCAGGAACAGGTGTTTGCCGTGCGCCTCGGCGGCAAGCAGGGTATGCCCGTCCAGCAGCGCCGCACCCCCGCTGAACCTGCCCTGGGGACTGGAAACAGCCAGTGCCTCACCGGCGAAGACATCGCCGAACTGCCGGGCGAGCCTGCGGACGGAATGGCCCTCGGGCACTACTCGATGACCTCGCCTGTTGCCTCGTAGACCGCGATTTTTTCGATCCTGCGGACGTGGCGCTCATCATTGCTGAACGGCTCGGACAGGAACGCCTCGACCAGCGCGGTGGCTTCTTCGAACGTATGCTGCCGCCCGCCCAGGGCAACCACGTTGGCGTTGTTGTGCTCGCGGGCCAGGGTGGCGGTGGAGAGGTTCCATGCGAGGGCCGCGCGGATGCCCTTGACCTTGTTGGCGGCGATCTGCTCGCCGTTGCCGGAGCCGCCCAGCACGATGCCAAGGGCGTGGACGCCTGCCTGCTGGTCGGCAACGACGGCAAGGGCAGCGTTGATGCAGAAGGACGGGTAGTCGTCCTGGGCGTCGTAGACCTGGGGCCCGTGGTCCACCACCTCGTATCCCTTGCCGGTCAGGTGGGACACCAGGTGGGCGCTGAGCTCCATGCCTGCGTGGTCGGTGGCGATGTGGACCCGCGGGTAGGCAGGGGAAGTGGTCACGTGCAAAGTCCGTTCGGTTGTGGGGCTGGCGGGTCGCCGGTGGAGGCCGGAATGACACCGATAAGGATACTAGGACTGCCCGCCCTCCGGGTGCTGGCCCCCGGCCGGCGGCCCTCCGCCGCGCCGGGCCCTCGCGGCCACGCGGGTGAGGACTTCGGCCAGCCGCGCCGCGGAGGCCTGGCTTCCGCCGCTGACGGCCAGGCGCTGGCCGTCAGTCTTGCTCACGACGACGGCGGGCCCGCTGCTGACCAGCATGGCTGCGGTTCCGCCGTGGTGCCGGTAGCCCCACCCGCCATAGTCGGCGGCTTTGACGTCCTCGGCGCTGGCATCGGAGATGGCGCCGGCCGGCACATTCATGACCGGCACCACCCCGGCCAGCAGGACCTTCAGCCCGCGCCGGTCCGCCCGGATGCGGGCAAAGAGGAACGCGGCGCCCACGAGGGCCAGGACAACGAGCAGGATGCCCAGCCACGGCACCACCACGGCGATAAGGGCTGCCGGGAACAGGGAGGCGATGGCGATCATGACAAAGACCGAACTCCTGGCGTGGACCCAGAGCCGGACGGTGTCCAGGGCAAGGTCGGGGTCCAGTTCCCTGGTGATGGCGGCCTGCAGCGCACGGTCGTCATCGGGCGACCATTGCCGGTCGGCTTTGTACACCATGGCCATGGCGACGCCGAGCGACACTGCCGCACCGCTGCCGAGGGCAAGGACGGTCATGTCCACCCGCGACTGCCGGGCGTCGGCCAGCCCGGTTTGGCCGATGAGCCCCGCGGCCAGGGCGGAGGTGATGAAGAGGCTGAGGAACAGCCCGGCCCCCATCATGATCCTGCGCATCATCACCGGCCTGCTGAGGGGCACCGCCTGCAGCAGGACCAGCCATCCGGCGATGACGATGATCGCCGCGCCCACGCCCACGTAGGCGCCGAAAGGCGCAAAGGCGGCACCGCCGTCGTCCGTCCACCGGACGGCGACCGGCTCCGGAAGGTCCGGGCGCAGCAGCGACGCGCAGTAGGCGAAGGCAGCGGCCAGGACGACCGGGAACCCCACGGCGAACCTGAGTGCCTTGGTATCCACCGAATCCAGCAGCTTTCCCATGCAATTAACGCTACCCCTGCGGCCGCCCGGCCAACCGCCCAGGCGGCAACGGCCGGCCGCTGTGAGCTGCGCAACTTGCCAAGGATCCCAAGGATGGAAGAATGCAACACAGTGCCGGACCCGGGACCACCGGCCGGCAGCCGAAAACTTCTCTGGAGGACCTCCTTTGCCAGGCATGAACCTGACGCGCGCCGAAGCCCGTGAGCGCGCCGAACTGATCACCGTCGAGTCCTACGATGTCAGCCTGGACCTGACGCGCGGCGGAGAGGTCTTCGGCAGCACCACCACCGTGAAGTTCACGGCGTCGCCGGGATCGTCCAGCTTCATTGATGCGGTCACCCGCACCGTGCACAGCGTGACCCTGAACGGCCGCAGCCTTGACCCCGCCACCGTGTCCGACGGCGTCCGGATCCAGCTGCCGGACCTGCAGGAGCACAACGAACTGACCGTCGTGGCCGACCTGCCGTACATGAACACGGGTGAGGGCCTGCACCGGTTCGTGGACCCGGTGGACAGCGAGGTCTACCTGTACACGCAGTTCGAGGTTCCGGACTCGCGCAGGATGTTCGCCGTCTTCGAACAGCCGGACCTGAAGGCAACCTTCGCCTTCACCGTCACGGCCCCGTCCCACTGGGACGTTGTCTCCAACTCCCCCACCCCCACCCCGTGGTGGCGCCTCCCGCGGAAGACGGCACGGCCAGGTCCGTATGGGCGTTCGCGCCCACGCCGCGCCTGTCCTCCTACGTCACGGCCCTGATCGCGGGCCCTTACCAGTCCGTCCGCAGCGAGGTCACCAGCTCGGACGGCCGCATCATCCCCCTTGGTGTCTTCGCCCGGAAGTCGCTGATGCAGTACCTGGATGCGGACAACATCTTCGAACTGACGCGGCAGGGCTTCGGGTTCTTTGAGGCGCAGTTCGGCTGCCCGTACCCGTTCGAGAAATACGACCAGCTGTTCGTTCCGGAGTTCAACGCCGGTGCCATGGAGAATGCCGGTGCCGTGACCATCCTGGAAGGCTACGTCTTCCGCAGCAAGGTCACCGGGGCCCAGATCGAGCGGCGCGCCATCACGGTCCTCCATGAACTCGCCCACATGTGGTTCGGTGACCTGGTGACCATGCGCTGGTGGAACGACCTGTGGCTCAACGAGTCCTTCGCGGAGTACATGTCGCACCTGGCGGCGGTGGAGGCCACGTCCTTCACCAGCGCCTGGACCACGTTCGCTTCCGTGGAGAAGTCGTGGGCCTACCGCCAGGACCAGCTGCCCACCACGCATCCGATCTTCGCCGAGATCAACGACCTCCAGGACGTGGAGGTCAACTTCGACGGCATCACCTATGCCAAGGGCGCCTCGGTGCTGCGGCAGCTGGTGGCCTGGGTTGGCCCCGACCAGTTCATGGCCGGTGTCCGGGAGTATTTCGCCAAGCACTCCTGGCAGAACACTGAACTCCGCGACCTGCTGGTGGAGCTCGAAAAGGCCAGCGGCCGCGACCTGGATGACTGGGGCCGGCAGTGGCTGGAGACCGCAGGCGTCAACACACTGAGCCCGGAGCTGGACGTGGATGCCGACGGGAAGCTGCGTTCCTTCGCCATCCTGCAGTCCGCGGTCCCGGAATGGCCCACTATCCGCCCGCACCGCCTGGCCGTGGGCTTCTACAACCTGGACAGCGCCGGAAAGCTCGAGCGGGTGCACCGCGAAGAGCTGGATGTGGACGGTGACCGCACAGAGGTGCCGGGAGTGGCCGGCATGGACCAGCCGGACCTGATCCTTATCAATGACGACGACCTGGCGTATGCCAAGGTACGGCTGGATCCCAAGTCGCTGGCCACCGCCACCGCCCACCTCAAGGATTTTGGCGGCAGCCTGCCCCGGACCCTGGTCTGGAATTCTGCATGGGACGCTGCCCGTGACGGCGAAACGCCGGCCCGGAAGTACGTGGAGCTGATCCTGTCCAACGTCGCGGCGGAAACGGACTCCTCCGTGATCCTGGTCCAGCTCCGCCAGCTGGCCACCACCCTCAATTTCTATGTGGCCGAGGAACACCGCGAAGCCACAGCGGTTGCGGCGGTGGACCGGCTGTGGGACCTGGCCTCGGACGTCCCGGGCGGCTCCGATGCGCAGCTGCAGTTCATCAAGTCCTTTGCCCTCCTGGCCCGCAGTGCGTCCCAGCTGGACCGGGTGGCCGGCCTCCTGGACGGGTCGGTTGTCCTGGACGGGCTGGCGGTGGACCAGGACCTGCGCTGGGAGCTCGTGGAGTCCCTGGTGGCCGGAGGCCGGATGGGACAGGAAGGCATCGACGCCGAGCTGGAGCGGGACAACACCTCCAGCGGACAGAATGCTGCGGCCCTGGCCAAGGCCGCCATCCCCACCCCGGAGGCGAAGGCCGCGGCCTGGGAATCGATCGTGGTCAAGGGGGAGCTGTCCAATGCGCTGCAGGGATCGGCCGTAACGGGCTTCATGCGCGTGCTGGACCGTTCGCTGCTGGAACCGTACGCCGAAAAGTACTTCGCGGCTGTGCCGGGCATCGTGGCCACCCGGACCCACGCACTCGCCCAGCAGATCGTCGTCGGCCTCTACCCGGCGCTGCTGACCACGCAGGCCACCATTGACCGGACGGACGCATTCCTGGCGTCGCTGCCGGCGGAAAGCGCCGCGCTGCGGCGGATGATGCTGGAGAACCGCGACGGCGTTGCCCGCGCCCTGCGTGCCCGCGCCGCCGACGTGCTTCCGGACGGCAGTCCCCAGTGAGTCTTGATGAACACCGGTATTCACTGGCAGTCCAGTGGACCGGCAACCGGGGGACGGCACCTCGTCCTACCGGGGCTACTCACGGGACCACGACGTGCTCATCCCCGGCCTGCCGGTCCTCAAAGGCTCGGCGGATCCGACGTTCCATGGGGACCGCGGGCGCTACAACCCCGAGCAGCTCCTGCTGGCCGCGCTGGCGCAGTGCCACATGCTGTCCTACCTGCACGTGGCGGTGAAGAACGGGGTGGTGGTCACGGACTACCGGGACGAGGCCACCGGGCTGATGCGGCTCAACAGGGACGGCAGCGGGCAGTTCGAGCGGGTGGTCCTGCACCCGCGCGTGACGGTGGCCGACGCCGGACAGGCCGAACTGGCGGCCGGCCTCCACCACGAGGCGAACCGGCTCTGCTTCATTGCCCGCAGCGTGAATTTTCCGGTGGAGCACCAGCCGGTGACGGTGGCGGGTTAGGCCCTGCCGGATCCGCGTCAGGCCCGGCTTTCGCCCTGGAGCATCGCCACCAGGCGCTGTTCCGTTGCCGGTGAGAGGCCTGCTTTCCGCTGCCGGTCCAGTCCGCGGAGGCGTTCATCGGCCAACGTGGCGGCCAGCGTTTCCTGCCAGGGCCGCAGGACCATTCCCGCGGCCCTGGCAGCCTGGTTGCTGCGGGCCATGAAGCCGTCGTGGCCGGGCGGAAGCCAGAGCGGAAGGGAGTCCGGCCCGGACCAGTAGTTCACGCCCTGGTCCACCAGCCACTCCCCGCCGGCGGTAATCGTGGTGCTGCTGGAGGCGGACGCTTCGTGGCAGGCGCTGATGAGTTCCGCAAACGGCACCTGGTCACCAAGGGCGTTCAAGGTTCCGCTGATCCCCTTCCCCGCGGCGAGCAGGATCCAGGCCGCAAGGTCCCGGACATCCATGACCTGCGTGGGGTTCTCCCCGATGTCCGGAACCAGCACAGGTCCGGAGTTCCTGGCAATGCGGGCGGGCCAATAGCCGTAGCGGTCGGTGGGGTCGCCGGGGCCGCTGAGCAGGCCTGCCCGGCACAGGTGGGCCTTGCCGGCAGCGGCCTCCAGGGTCGCTTCTTCGATGGCCACCTTTGACTCGCCGTAGGTTTCCGGCGTGGACTGCACCCCCGGCGGCAGCGCCGGCAGCAGCGCCGCGTCTTCCGCCGCTCCCGGGACGGAATGGCCGGCGTAGGCCGAGCAGCTGGAAACAAAGGTCCAGTGCCCGGCCCTGCCGGCAAGGCCGGCGAGAGCCTGCCGGGCGGGCCCGGGGTCCCGGGCCACCTCGATCACGGCATCCCAGTCGCCCACCAGGCCCGAATATGCAGCCGGTCCCGTCGCGCGGTCCGCCCTGACCCAGTGGGCGCCCGGCGGCGGCTCACCCGATATTCCCCGCGCCAGGCACGTCACGTCATGCCCCGCGGCAACCGCCTGCCCGGCGATTTCCCTGGAGAGGAAGGCGGTTCCGCCGAGGATGAGAATGCGCATGGCCCCACGCTACGGGGGCTAGTGTTGAAAGAGAACCAAGCAATATCCCAAGGAGCTACTTCCACCCATGGTCAGCATGTTGTCCATCCTTCCCAACGCCACAACACAGCCCGATGGCGTGAGCGTCCCGGGCATCGTCATCAGCCTGGGCATCGGCGTCGCCGTCTGGCTCGTGGCCACGTTCGTCATTTCGCGCATCACCAAACGGGTGGCGGCGGGAAGCAACTTTTTCAAGAAGCCCACGTTTAGGTGGGCGGCCCCGGCCTTCCGGGCCCTGGACCACGAACGGCGCGTGCAGCGCGCGGAAACCATCGGCTCGCTGCTGAACAGCATTGTGGGCGTGCTGGTGGTGGTCATCACCGGCATGTACGTCCTGCAGAACCTGGACATCAACATCGCCCCGCTGCTCACCAGCGTGGGTATCCTGGGTGTGGCCATCGGCTTCGGCGCCCAGCAGCTGATCCGCGACTTCCTGGCCGGGATTTTCATTACCATTGAAGACCAGTACGGAATCGGTGACGTCATCGAAACCAGCGAAGTGGTGGGCGTAGTGGAGTCCATGGGTCTGCGGATCACCCGCGTCCGCTCCGACGACGGCGCCATTTGGTACCTGCGCAACGGTGAGATCCTCCGCGTGGGCAACCGCTCGCAGGGACGGTACGTTCCGCTGCACGAGTCCGACGACGGGACCACCGACCAGGGGTCGGCCCATGTTGAGACGAAGAAGACTGACCAGAAAGCCGGGGAATAGCATGTCGCTTCCGATTGAACCGCGCCCTGTTGAGCCCCAACCTGCCAAAGCAGGACCCGACCGGCAGCAGCGGCCCCAGTTGATGCAGAACGATCCCTTCAGCAAGCCGGCCTACACAGACAGCTTTTACGATGCGGTGGGCGGCCACGAGACCTTCGTTAAGCTCATCGATGTCTTTTACGACGGCGTTGCCACCGATCCGCTGCTGCGGCCCATGTACCCCGAGGAGGACCTTGCCCCGGCAAAACGCCGGTTCCTGATGTTCCTTGAGCAGTACTGGGGCGGGCCCACAACGTATGGCGAGGAGCGCGGCCACCCGCGCCTGCGCATGCGGCACATGCCGTTCAAGGTGACCCACGAGGCGAAGGACCGGTGGTTGTTCCACATGCGCACCGCCGTAGACGCCCTGGAACTGCCGCCGCTCTACGAAGGCACGCTGTGGGAGTACATGGAGCGGGCGGCGCTGTCCATGGTGAACAGCGCTTCCGAGGCCTGACGCCTGCCGACCGGAACCTGGAAGGGGCCCGGGCCGCCTTCAGCTACAGCAGGCCGCTGCCGGTCCGCGCCAGCACATGGCCGCGCGGACCGGTCAGCCGGAACCAGCGGCCGGCGCGGTAGAGCTTCTGGTCGCCGTCGGCGAGGAAGCCCAGGGCGAACGCTGCGAAGGCCGCTCCGGCGGGCAGGCCCGACGCGTCCAGTTCCCGTCCCCAGACAGCCGCCCGGGCGTTGTTGACAATCAGGGCACCCGGTTTGTCCGGCACGATGCCCGCCACCTCCGCCATGCCTGCTTCGGCCGCCGCCTTCAGGCCGGCGTCGCTGACAGCGCCCAGCAGCTCCCATCCGCCCCTTGGGGCGCCCACTCCTGTCCAGGATTCGGTGACGGTGCTGGGCGGAACCGGCAATTCGACGTCGTCCTCCCCTGCGCGTGCCAGCCGGTCCAGGACGGCGGACAGGGCAACAGTGACATCTGTTCCGGACGGTTCGGCGAGCGCCATGGTCCGCAGGCCCAGGATGGTGGGGGTGGCTTCGCCCAGGAGCCTGGGCCGCAGGACGCACACGTACGCGGCCAGGACGGAACCGGCTGCCTGCAGCCGGATGGCGCCGTCATCGATGGCTTTGGCCCTGGTGGCAAACGTCTTCAGGTCGGCGAGATCCCGGGGATCGGCGAAACGGAAGGACGAGGTGAGAAGTTCAGACACACCTAAACACTACCGGCTGCGCTCCGGTTGAGTGGCTCCCCGGGCGCCGTCTAGAGTCGGACCATGACTGAAGCCGAAGCCGGACTCCTGGCCCCGCCAAGCGGAGACCCCACCTCATCACTGATCGAACTGCTGGACCTCGGTGAACTTGAGGGCGCCCGGACGGACGAGGACATCTTCCTGGGGCCCTCACAGCGGCAGCCACACCACAGGGTGTTCGGCGGACAGGTGCTGGCGCAGTCACTCGTGGCGTCCATTCGAACGGTGGATCCTGAACGGTTTGTGCATTCCATGCACGGCTACTTCCTGCGGCCCGGTGACGCCAACAAGCCCATTACCTTTGGTGTGCAGCGGCTGCGTGACGGCCGGTCGTTTTCCGCCCGGCGCGTCCACGCCTACCAGGACGGTGTTCCCATCCTGTCCATGATTGCCTCTTTCCAGGGTGAGGACGAAGGGATCGAGCACGCGTCGGCGATGCCGGCGGGCATCCCGGACCCCGAATCGCTGCCCAGCACGGCGGACCTGCTGGGCAAGTTCGACCATCCTGTGGCCCGGCACTGGGCGTATGAGCGGCCTTTCGACATCCGGCACGTCGATCCGCCGCTGTACGTTACCGCGACCGGCCCGCGGGAGGCCCGCAACGCGGTCTGGATGAAGACGTTCGGGCCGATGCCCGACAACTCCAACCTGCACCGCGCCGCCCTGGCCTACGCCAGCGACTACACCCTGCTCGAATCCATCCTTCGGCGGCACGGCCTCAGCTGGATCACCCCGGGCATGAATGTTGCCAGCCTTGACCACGCGATGTGGTGGCACCGCCCGGCGCGCGTGGATGAATGGCTGCTCTACGTCCAGGAGTCCCCCAGCGCGCAGGGCGCACGCGGCCTGGCCACCGGCAAAATCTTCAACCGGGACGGCCAGCACGTGGCTTCCGTGGCGCAGGAGGGCATGGTGCGCGTTCCCGCCGAGGCGTCGCACACGTAGGATCCGCACACGTCTGCGATCCGGCGCTGGTGCGCCGGGCATGGGAAAGGCCGGCATCCGGGGAGCAATTCAGCCCGGGTGCCGGCCTTCCGTTTTCCTGCAAACGGGCCCGCAGGCGTCCTGTTGACGAGCCCTTGGGCCCGGCAGGTCAGTCGCGGGTCAGGCGCCGGTGGGTGACGCGGTGCGGCTTGGCCGCGTCGGGGCCCAGCCGCTGGACCTTGTTCTCCTCGTAGGATTCGAAGTTGCCCTCGAACCAGTACCACTTGGAGGGGTTCTCGTCGTCACCTTCGTAGGCAAGGATGTGCGTGGCCACGCGGTCCAGGAACCAGCGGTCGTGCGAGACCACCACGGCGCAGCCGGGGAACTCGAGCAGCGCGTTTTCCAGGCTGCTGAGGGTTTCGACATCGAGGTCGTTGGTGGGCTCGTCGAGGAGCAGCAGGTTTCCACCCTGCTTCAGGGTCAGTGCCAGGTTCAGGCGGTTCCGCTCACCACCTGACAGGACACCTGCCTTCTTCTGCTGGTCCGGGCCCTTGAAACCGAAAGCGGCCACATAGGCACGGGACGGCATCTCAACATTGCCCACCTGGATGAAGTCGAGTCCGTCGGAGACAACCTCCCACAGGGTCTTGTTGGGGTCGATGCCGCCGCGGCTCTGGTCAGCGTAGGAAATCTTGACCGAGTCACCGATCTTGAGCTCGCCGCCGTCCAGCGGTTCCAGGCCGACGATGGTCTTGAAGAGGGTGGACTTGCCCACACCGTTGGGGCCGATGACCCCCACGATGCCGTTGCGGGGCAGGGTGAAGGACAGCCCATCGATCAGGACACGCTCATCGAAGCCCTTCTGGAGGTTCCTGGCCTCCAGGACCAGGCCACCCAGGCGGGGTCCCGGCGGGATCTGGATTTCCTCGAAGTCAAGCTTGCGGGTGCGGTCGGCCTCGGCGGCCATTTCCTCGTAACGGGCCAGGCGGGCTTTGGACTTGGTCTGGCGGCCCTTGGCGTTGGACCGGACCCACTCGAGTTCCTCGGAGAGGCGCTTGGCCTGCTTGGCGTCCTTCTTGCCCTGGATCTCGAGGCGGGCGCGCTTCTTCTCCAGGTAGGTGGAGTAGTTGCCTTCGTACGGGTAGAGGTGGCCGCGGTCCACTTCCGCGATCCATTCCGCCACGTGGTCCAGGAAGTACCGGTCGTGGGTGACGGCGAGGACGGCGCCGGGGTAGCTGGAGAGGTGCTGCTCGAGCCAAAGCACGCTTTCGGCGTCCAGGTGGTTGGTGGGTTCGTCGAGGAGCAGCAGGTCGGGCTTCTGCAGGAGGAGCTTGCAGAGTGCCACGCGGCGCCGCTCACCGCCGGAAAGGTTGGTGACATCGGCATCGGCCGGCGGGCACCGGAGGGCGTCCATGGCCTGTTCCAGCTGGGAATCGAGGTCCCAGGCGTCGGCGGCGTCGATGGCCTCCTGCAGCTTGCCCATCTCTTCGAGGAGGGTGTCATAGTCAGCATCGGGGCTGGCCATTTCCTCGGAGATTTCGTTGAAGCGCTGGATCTTGCCGTAGATCTCGCCAACGCCTTCCTGGACGTTGCCCAGGACAGTCTTTTCTTCGTTAAGCGGCGGTTCCTGGAGCAGGATGCCCACGCTGTAGCCGGGGCTGAGCCTGGCCTCGCCGTTGGAGGGCGTGTCCAGCCCGGCCATGATTTTGAGGATGGTGGACTTACCGGCACCGTTTGGGCCCACAACACCAATCTTGGCGCCCGGGAAGAAGGACATGCTTACGTCATCAAGAATGAGTTTTTCGCCAACGGCCTTGCGGGCCTTGGTCATTGTGTAGATAAATTCCGCCATGGTCTCAAATCTAGTGGGTTGGCGGGCAGATCTCACATTTGCGGCGGACAGCTCAGCCGGATCAGGAGCCCACGAAGCATTTGCCGCTGGCAAGTACCGGAAGGACTGTGACGGTCACCGCACCTTCGCGAACCTGCCCGATGACGCAGTCCTTGCCCTGCAGCACGGCGGCTTCGATGGCGTCCGCCTCCAGCCCGGTGGGTGTGCGGCTTTGCGAGACCTGAAGCGCGGCCGGCGCGATGCCGGCCCCGGTCAGGGCGTCGCTGACCTGGGCAGTGGCAGGTTTCGGCGTTCCCGTGGCCAGTTTGGTCAGGGTATCCGTAACCGTCCGTTTCACCGTTTCGGTGGCGGCGGCAGCTGCGGCCGAAACCGCGCCGCCGGACGTGTTGGCCAGCGGTTCCCCGCCGGCATTACTGCCCGGCGTCGCGGAGTCCTTGGCCTGGACCGGTTGTCCGTCCGCACCGGGACCGGCAGCCGGGGCCGCCGGTGAGGGCTGGTTGCCGCTGCCACCGGCTGCAGGTCCGGTTCCGGACGGAGCAGCGGTGCACCCGGACAGGAGGCAGGCCAGCACTGCACATGCCAGGGCTGCGCCGGCGCGGTTGTACTGCCGTTTACGGGGGATGGGACGCATGGTGTCATTCTGCCATGGGTGATGGGACGGCCCGGCCCGGAAAACGGGCAGTGCACCAGAGCTCCCCTGGGACGCAGTGTCCGTCAAGGGCCTGCGGATGTGGGATGTTGGCGGGCGGACGGGTGTTGGCGGGCGGACGGAGGGCGGCCGGGGGGTGCCGCCATTCCGTCCGCCCGGGACTGGATGGGCAACGCTGATACCTGATACGTGGTTCCTAGACTTCGGCGAGTTCCCCCGTTTCCAGGTCAAGGGAGGCGAGACCGCCGTCGCTGTCCTCAATGACGACGGCGGGGTGGCCGGGATCCCCGGGGTGTTCATCTTCGCGGTCCTCCGGCTCGTCCGGGTCCTGGTCCAGCCCGGGGACGTCATCGGGGGCCGGCGGCTGCTCCACGAGGGAGAGCGCCGGCCTGGAAGCGGTGCGGATAAAGTTTGCCGACCCAAAGGAGAGGTCGTGCCCCACGGCATCGGCGTCAATGATGGCGGAGTGGTACACCCGCCCGTCCTTTTCCCACGTGCGGATCTTCAGTTTGCCCACCACGATGACCGGCTGGCCCTTCCTGATGCTGCACCCCAGGGTTCCCGCCAGCTGGCGGTAGCCCTGCACGGTGAACCAGTTGGTGTGCCCGTCGCCCCAGGTCCTGGATTCGCGGTCGAAGCGGCGGGTGGTGGAACCGATGCGGAAGGAAGCTGTTGCCACTCCCCCTGGCGTGGTGGAACTGGTTATCTCGGTGGCCACGAAGCCCCGGATGGTGATGGTTTCGCTCATGTCTACGTCCTGTCTGGATGGTGGCGCCTTTAGCAGGCATGACCAGCATCGCGCCGGACCACGTCGGGCAGGAGGGACGGGTTTGCCTATGTGGACAACGTCCGGGGGAAAGGCCGGTGTGGAGGATGAGTGGCGGCTGGATGACACCGCCGGCAGCCGGGCAATGTAAACTTTTTGAGGCGCCGGCCTGCAGGCCGGAAGCCAACGCCTCAGTAGCTCAGGGGATAGAGCAGCGGCCTTCTAATCCGCCGGTCGGGGGTTCGATTCCCTCCTGGGGCACCGCAGTGGATGGCGCCCCGGTCTTCGGACCGGGGCGTTGTGCGTGGCGCTACGCGTGCAGCCGGTGCGGCGCTTCCATCAGGGAGCGGATCACGCTTCCGGCTGCCCCCAAAAGGGCGCCCGACTCGCCAACGGCGGACATCGTCACCTGGCTGGATGCATATTTCCCTGGCGCATATTTGTCCAGGCTCGCCAGCAACGGGGCACGCAGCCATGGTTCGAGGACCGCGAAGTGGCCCCCAAGGACCACAGATTCGATGTTGACCACCCGCGCCGTCGAGGCGAGTGCTATCCCCAGGCAGCGTCCCGCACGTTCGACGGCGGAAACAGCCCGGGGCTCCCCGGCCCGCAGCGCCTGCAGCAGGGCGGACATGTCCGCGGAGCGGGAACCCCGGTCCAGGGCCAGGCCGGCCGCGGCAAAAATGGCGTCCTGGCCGGCAACGGTCTCCAGGCAGCCGGTCCCGCCGCATGAACAATGCCCGCCGTCGGGGTCAACCACAATGTGCCCCACCTCGCCCGCGTGGCCGTGCGGACCGGTGAATAGCTCTGATCCGATGACTATCCCGCCACCGACGCCCACCTCGCCGGAGACGAAGAGGAAGTCCGACGCCCCGTCCGGCCGGTGCCGCAGTTCGGCGAGGGCTGCGGCGTTGGCTTCATTGAACAGCGCCACCCCAAGGGGAGCTTCGGGCAGCAGCGCCTCCAGGTCCAGGTCCGCATTGACCCAGCCCAGGTTCGGAGCGGTGAGCACCCGCGCCAGGGCCGGGTCAACGAGCCCGGGCACGGCAAGTCCGCCACCCAGGACCTCGACGCCGTGCTCCCCCGCCGTGCTCCTGACCCGGGCGGCCAGGGCTGCGAGCGCGGACAGCACCGGCCCGTCCGGGCTGTTGCGGTTGTCGCGTTCCTCTTCCTCCCGGACGAGGACGGTTCCGGCGAGGTCCACCACTGCCGCGGAGATGTAGTCGACGTTGATTTCCATCCCCATGACCGCCCGGCTGGGGCTGAGTTCCAGACCCACGCCGGGACGGCCCCGCCCCTGCGGGTTGAGGCCGATTTCGCGGACGATCCCTGCGTCAAGGAGGTCCAGCACCAGGCTGGACACTGATGCCTTGGTCAGTCCGGTGGCTCCGGCCAGCTGGGCGCGGCTGGGATGGACGCCTGGCGGAAACTCGGCGATTGCGCCAAGGACCAGTGCCAGGTTGCTGCGCCGGACATCCGCCACGCTTCCGGGGGCAGCGCCTCCGGGTCCCGCCACTGCAGGCGCCGGCATCACCATCACAAACCTCCCCGTCCAAGTTCCGACAGATTTTCCGGCTGTTTTCCAGCCGGGACTCTTGACCCAACCCTACGACGGCTCATATAGTTCAGGTAATAAACTAAAGCTTCGCACCTCCGCGGAGCCCGATCGCAAGGACGCATCATGACTCTTACGCCCACCCCCGCCGACAAATTCACTTTTGGTCTCTGGACCGTCGGCTGGACCGGCGCCGATCCGTTCGGCGTCGCCACCCGTGCCGCGCTGGACCCGGTGGAGGCCGTGCACCGCCTGGCAGAACTGGGCGCGTACGGCATCACGTTCCACGACAACGACCTTGTCCCGTTTGATGCCTCCGCCTCGGAGCGGGACCTGATCCTGAAGAACTTCCGCGCGGCCCTGTCCGAGACCGGGCTGAAAGTTCCCATGGTGACCACCAACCTGTTCAGCCACCCTGTCTTCAAGGACGGCGGCTTCACCTCGAATGACCGCTCGATCCGCCGCTTCGCCCTCTCCAAGGTCCTGCGCAACATCGACCTCGCCGCCGAACTCGGCGCCGAAACCTTTGTCATGTGGGGCGGCCGGGAAGGCAGCGAATACGACGGCTCCAAGGACCTGGCCGCCGCCCTGGACCGGATGAAGGAAGGCGTGGACACCGCCGCCGGCTACATCAAGGACAAGGGCTACAACCTGCGGATCGCGCTCGAGCCCAAGCCCAACGAACCCCGCGGCGACATCTTCCTGCCCACCGTGGGCCACGGCCTGGCCTTCATCGCCCAGCTCGAGCACGGCGACATCGTGGGCCTGAACCCCGAAACCGGCCACGAGCAAATGGCCGGACTGAACTTCACCCACGGCATCGCCCAGGCCCTGTGGGCCGGCAAGCTCTTCCACATCGACCTCAACGGCCAGCGCGGCATCAAGTACGACCAGGACCTCGTCTTCGGACACGGGGACCTGACCAGCGCCTTCTTCACCGTGGACCTGCTCGAGAACGGCTTCCCCGGCGGCGGCCCTACCTATGACGGCCCCCGGCACTTCGACTACAAGCCCTCCCGCACCGATGGCTACGACGGCGTGTGGGAGTCGGCCAAGGCCAACATGTCCATGTACCTGCTGCTGAAGGAACGCGCCCTGGCCTTCCGCGCCGACCCGCAGGTACAGGAAGCCCTCAAGACCTCCGGCGTCTTCGAACTCGGCGAACCCACCCTCAAGGCCGGCGAAACCACCGCCGACCTGCTGGCCGACGCCGCAGCATTCCAGGACTTCGACGCCGACAAGGCAGCCGAACGCTCCTTTGCCTTCGTGCGCCTCAACCAGCTCGCCATCGAACACCTCCTCGGCGCCCACTAGGCCATGGTGCTCGTCGCAGGCATCGACAGCTCCACCCAGTCCTGCAAGGTGGTGATCCGCGACGCGGATACCGGAGCACTCGTCCGCCAGGGCCGGGCCACGCACCCTGCCGGCAGCGAGGTTCATCCGGACCATTGGTGGACTGCCCTTCAAAAGGCGGCGGCCGACGCCGGCGGGCTGGATGACGTCAGCGCCGTCTCGGTGGGCGGGCAGCAGCACGGCATGGTCTGCCTGGACAGCGACGGTGCCGTCATCCGCCCGGCGCTGCTGTGGAACGACACCCGCAGCGCCGGCGCGGCCGTGGAGCTCATCAAGGATGCCGGCGGCGGCGATCCCGCCGCCGGCGCCGAGTATTGGGCCCGCACCACCGGAACTGTCCCCGTTGCTTCCCTCACGGTGACCAAGCTGCACTGGCTGGCGGAAAACGAACCGGAGAATGCGGCAAAGGTGGCCGCTGTCTGCCTTCCGCACGACTGGCTGACGTGGCGGCTCGCCGGCTTCGGCCCGGGCAGCGGCGCCGAAGGGCTTGCCGCCTTGGCCACAGACCGCTCCGACGCATCAGGCACGGGGTACTACTCGACGGCGGAGGACAACTACCTTCCGGACGTCCTGTCCGCGGCGCTCGGCCACGTTCCTGCCGTCCCCAGGGTTCTTGGCCCGTTGGAGGCGGCCGGGCGGACTCCCGCAGGCAGCGTCCTGGCAGCGGGTGCCGGGGACAACGCGGCCGCCGCGCTTGGCGCAGGGGCGGGGTTGGGCGACGTCGTGATGTCCCTGGGCACATCCGGCACCGTTTTCGCCGTCTCGGAAACACCGGCGGCAGATCCGTCCGGACTGGTGGCGGGGTTTGCCGACGCTGCCGGGCACTACCTGCCGCTGGTCTGCACCTTGAACGCCACCCGGGTCTTTGATGCCACGGCGGCGCTGCTGGGCGTGGACCTGCCGGAGTTCAACCGGCTGGCCCTGTCTGCCGGTTCCGGCGCCGGAGGGCTCACCCTGGTGCCCTACCTTGACGGGGAACGGACACCCAACCTGCCGGACGCCACGGGTACCCTGCACGGCATCACCCGTGCCAACTACACCCCGGCCAACCTGGCGCGCGCCGCCGTCGAAGGCGTGGTCTGCTCCCTGGCCGACGGCCTGGCGGCGCTGCAGGCCCAGGGCGTGTCTGCCCGCCGGATCCTCCTGGTGGGCGGGGGCGCCCAATCCACCGCCGTGCAGGAAGTCGCAGCGGCCCTGCTGGGAACACCCGTCACAGTGCCGGAGCCGGGTGAGTATGTTGCCGACGGCGCGGCACGCCAGGCAGCGGCGGCCCTCACCGGACGTTTCCCTGCATGGGCTGCTGGCGCCGTCAACCTTCCACCGGGGAAGGACGACGGCGGCGTGCTGGCCCGGTACCGGCGGTTCGCCTCGCTGTATACCCAGGGCAGCAACAGGTAACAAAGAAACAAAGGGACCCGGACCCGCGGTGGGCATCCACCGCCGGTCCGGGTCCTTTCCATGTGGGGCGCAGGCTCCTGCCAGTCATGTTGGGAACGTGGCAGGAGCCCGCGGTCTTGGGTCAGGTCAGGCGTACGGGAGGACGAGCTCCGCGTAGCGCTCCTTTACTGAGGCCAGGACGGTATTGCCGTCCGTGTCCCAGATCTCCTGATTGAAGATTTCCACTTCGATGTCGCCGGTGTACCCGGCATCCCGCACCCAGGTGCCGATGGTGGCAAAGTCCACCACGCCGTCGCCCATGTAGCCGCGGGACAGCAGCGGATCGGCGGCGATGGGCATGTTGAAGTCGCACACCTGGTAGGAGGCGATGCGGCTCTCCCGGCCGGCCCGCTCGATCTGCGCCTTCAGTTCCGGGTCCCACCAGACGTGGAAGGTATCGACGGCGACCCCCACCGTTGAGGCGTCGAAGGGCGCTGCGAGGTCCAGCGCCTGGCCCAGGGTGGAGATGAGCGCGCGGTCAGCCGCATACATCGGGTGCAGCGGTTCCAGGACCAGGCGTACGCCGTTTTCCTGCGCAAACGGAACCAGGTCGGCGAGCCGGTCGGCGACGCGCTGGCGGGCTGCCACCACGTCCTTCTCCCCCGGGGCCAGGCCGCCGACCACCAGGAAGAGCTCCCTGGTGTCCAGTGCCACGGCTTCCAGGATGGCTGCCTTGTTGTCCGCGAGCGCGGCCGCCTGGCCCTCTGGATCGGGGGCGGTGAGGAATCCGCCGCGGCACAGCGAGGAGACACGCAGCCCGGCGTCCTTGATCAGGCGGGCGGCCTTGTCCAGGCCGGCCTCCTCCACCCGGTCCCGCCACGGTCCGATGGCGGGGATCCCGGCGTTGACGCAGCCCTCGACGACCTGGGCGAGCGTCCACTTCTTGGTGGTGGCACTGTTGATGGAGAGGCGGGAGAAGTCGCTCATACTCCCACCCCGTTGATCCGCAGGTAGTCCGACATCCGAAAGGCTGCCAGCGCCGGGTCCCTGAGCAGGCCGGCCTGGTCGGCGAGTTCGAAGGTCCTGGCCAGGTGGCATACGGAGCGGCCGGAGTGCAGGCCGCCCACCATCTGGAAGCCGGGCTGCTTGCCGTTGAGCCAGGACATGAACGCGATGCCGGTCTTGTAGTAGAACGTGGGGGCGCTGAAGATGTGCTTGCCCAGTTCGCGGGTGGAGTCCAGGATCTCCCGCGCCTTCGCCGGGTTGCCGGCGTCATAGTTCTGCAGGGCCACCGAGGCGGCGGGATAGATCGCCGCGAAGATGCCCAGCAGGGCGTCCGAGTGGTGGCTGCCGTCGCCGTCGATCAGTTCGGGGTAGTTGAAGTCGTCCCCGGTGTAGAGGCGGACACCCTCGGGCAGTGCCGCCCGCAGGGCAATTTCGTGGCCGGCATCCAGCAGCGAGACCTTGACGCCGTCCACCTTGTCCGCGTGGTCCCTGATGAGGCCCAGGAAGGTTTCGGTGGCGGTTGCGACGTCGTCCGAGCCCCAGTAGCCGGCGAGCGCGGGATCGAACATGGTGCCCAGCCAGTGCAGGATGACCGGCTGGTCCACTTCCTGCAGCAGGGTGGAGTACACCCGCAGGTAGTCCTCCGGGCCGCCGGCGACCCTGGCCAGGGCCCGGGAGGCCATCAGGATGACCTTGGGTCCGGCCTCGGCAACCACGGCAATCTGCTCGCGGTAGGCCTCGAGCACCGCCTGGATGCCTGCTTCGCCGGTGGGCAGTGCAGCGGTGTCCAGCTGGTCGGTTCCGGCGCCGCAGGAGACGAGGTCACGGACGGACTTGCCGGCGGTGGCCGGGTTGTTGGCGGAAACCACGGATGCGGCTTCCACTCCCGTGCGCTTGATGAGCTGCTGCGTCGCTGCCCAGTCCAGGCCCATGCCGCGCTGGGCTGTGTCCATGGCATCGGCGACGCCCAGACCGTAGGACCACAGTTCGTGGCGGTACGCCATGGTGGCGTCCCAGTCCAGGCGGGCGGGGGCACCGGGCGTATTGTCCGCCAGCACCTCGGGGATGACATGGGCGGCCGCATAGGCGCGCCGTGCAGTCAGGGGCGCAGTGGGCCGGGCCCAGGCGGCGCCGCCCTGAAGGCGGTACTCCCTGGTTCCGCCGTCTTCGGAGGGAAGGATGAGGGACGTCATTAGAGGGTGATCTCCGGGATATCGATGGTGCGGCGTTCGCCGCTGGACTGCAGGCCAAGTTCGGCGAGCTGGACGCCGCGGGCGGCGGACAGCAGGCCGAAGCGGTGCTCGCGGCCGGCCACGACGTCGCGGAGGAACTCTTCCCACTGCAGTTTGAAGCCGTTGTCCAGGTCGGCGTTGGCGGGAACTTCCTGCCACTGGTCCCGGAAGGATTCGGTGACGGGCAGGTCCGGGTTCCATACGGGCTTGGGGGTGTGCGCGCTGCTGGGCGACACACTTATTCAGGCCGGCGACGGCGGAACCGTGCGTGCCGTCCACCTGGAATTCCACCAGTTCGTCGCGGTACACGCGCACTGCCCAGGAGGAGTTGATCTGGCCGATGACTTCGTCTCCGGCCGGAGTCTCGAGTTCGAAGATGCCGTAGGAGGCGTCGTCGGCGGTGGCCTTGTATTCCTTGCCGGCCTCGTCCCAGCGGGTGGGGATGTGGGTGGCCGTCTTGGCGTTGACGCTCTTGACCTTGCCGATGATGCCCTCGAGGACGTAGTTCCAGTGGCAGAACATGTCCGTGGTCATGCCACCGCCGTCCTCCTTGCGGTAGTTCCAGGACGGACGCTGGGCTGACTGGATGTCGCCTTCGAAGACCCAGTAACCGAACTCGCCGCGGATGGAAAGGATGCGGCCGAAGAAGCCTTCATCCACCAGGCGGCGGAGCTTGACCAGGCCGGGCAGGTACAGCTTGTCGTGGACAACACCGGCAGTGACGCCGGCTTCCTTGCCGACGCGCGCCAGTTCAATGGCCTCCTCCAGCGTTTCCGCCGTGGGCTTCTCCGTGAAGATGTGCTTGCCGGCCAGCATGGCCTTCTTCAGGGTGGCGGCGCGGAGGCTGGTCATCGAGGCGTCGAACACGACGTCGACAGTGGGGTCGCTGATCACGGCGTCCAGGTCGGTGGACCATTCGGAGACCTTGTGCTTTTCCGCCAGCTCGCGGATCTTGGCCTCGTTGCGGCCCACCAGGATGGGTTCAACCTGGACCCTGGTTCCGTCCTCGAGGGTGAAGCCGCCGGCATCGCGGATGGGCAGGATGGAGCGCAGCAGGTGCTGGCGGTAGCCCATCCGGCCGGTAATGCCGTTCATGGCGATGCGGATCGTTTTGGTTTCGTAGCCCATGTGTCCTCCACGGTGAGTGAGCAATGTACTGAAGATGCCTGGGAAAGCGCGTTCCCGCTGCTTCAATAATGCACGGCGCGCTTTCCGTTGGCAAGCGCTTTCCGGAAGTAGTTTGAACTGTCATAATGTGCTTAGCCTTTGAGCCCGTACCGACCACCAGGAGATGCAGTGGCTGCAAGTACCCTTACCGAGGTGGCCCGCCTGGCCGGCGTCTCGCCCGCCACCGCTTCCCGCGTGCTGAATGGCTCGGCCCGTAAACCGGGCAAGGACATTGCCGACCGCGTCCGGCAGGCAGCTGAATCGCTGGGCTATATCCCCAACGCCCAGGCGCAGGGCCTGGCGAAATCCAGCTCCGGCCTGATCGGCCTGATTGTGCATGACATTGCCGACCCCTATTTCGCGGCCATCGCCAGGGGCGTGCAGGAAGCCGCCCGGGAACAACGCAAAATGGTGCTGCTCGCCACCACCGGAGGCGGCCCGGCCGAAGAGAAGGAAGCAGTGGCCGCCTTCGCGGCGCGGCGCGCGGACTCCATTGTGATCGCCGGTTCCCGTTCCTGCCGGGAAGAGGACCGGGAGGGCAACGCCGAACTGGCTGCCGAACTTGACCGCTACTGCCGCAACGGCGGCCGGGTTGCCGTGGTGGGACATCCCGTCGTGGGTGCAACCGCTCCGGAGGGGTACCACGTGGTGAAAGTCCCCAACCAGGAGCTGGCCGGGCAGCTCGCCGCCGGGCTTGCGGAAGGCTGGGACGGCGACTTCGTGATCATCGGCGGCCCTGAGGGCCTCCTGACGTCCGACGACCGTGTCCGCGGCTTCCAGGAAGGGTTGGAGCGCGCCGGGCGGCGGCCGGCAGAGGTGCTCCGCACGGCCTTCAACCGGTCCGGTGGATATGAGGCAGGACTTCAACTGGCCGCCAGGATCAAAGCAGCCCAGTCCGGGGACGGGGCCGCACCCAGGCTGTGTATTTTTGCGGTCAATGACGTCATGGCCATCGGCGCCGCAGCAGCCCTGCGGTCCGAGGGGCTGCGGATCCCCCGCGACGCAGCCATCGCCGGCTTTGACGACATTGAAACCCTCCGCGACTTCCGCCCCGCCCTGTCCACTGTCCGGCTGCCCCTGGAAGACATCGGGCGCCTTGCCACCAGGGCCACTGGCCGGAATCCGGCCGACGGCGACGGCGGCGAGGTGGAGGCCGCTCCCGGCGGCATCACCGGAGAGGTAACCCTGCGGCGCAGCACGGAAGCGGCAGCCTGATGGCACCGCGGGGACTTACCGCGGTGGCCGCCCGTTCCGGCGCCGCGGGCCCGCGTCCTGCCATCCTGGTCCTGCCGGGCGGGGGCTATGCCCGCCAGGCAGACCACGAAGCCGAGCCGGTGGCAGAATGGCTTGCCGCACTGGGGATCCACGCCTTCGTCCTCCGCTACCGGGTGGCCCCGGACCGGCACCCGGCCCCGCTGGAAGACGCCAAGGAAGCCATGCTCCACATCCGGAACGGGGAGCACGGGCTCCCCGTGGACGCGGAGCGCGTCGGCGTCCTGGGATTCTCCGCGGGCGGGCACCTGGCCGCCACCTTGTGCACGGCGGCTGCCACGGGGAAGCCGGACCTCGACAATCCCGCGGCGGTGCCGGATCTTTCGGTGCTGTGCTACCCCGTGGCGTCCCTGACCCACGAAGCCCACCAGGGCTCGGTGGCCAACCTCCTTGGCGACGCACCGCCGTCGGCCCTCCTCACGGCACTCTCGGCGGAGCTGAACGTCACGCCCCGCACACCGCCGGCATTCATTTGGCACACCGCCGACGACGAGGCCGTCCCGGTCAGCAACAGCCTGAACTATGCCAGGGCACTGATTGCTGCCGGCGTTCCGGCGGAACTGCATGTTTTCCCTGAAGGACGGCACGGGCTGGGACTCGCGGCCGGCGAACCAGGGCCCGGGCAATGGACGTCCCTGTGCGCGGCGTGGCTGCAGCGCGCCGGATGGGCCGGCTCCCCGGCCGGCACGGCAGCAGGAAACTGAGACCGGCCCTGCCGGTGGCCGGAAGGGCGGCCTGCTAGGGCAGCGCCCGGATGGTCCAGTCCGCGGAATGTGATGCGCCGGGCTGCAGGTGCACCAGGTCCGTGCCGGAATGCAGGGCATCCGGAGGGCACGTCATGGGCTCAACGGCCAGGCCGAGCCGGTCCGGGCCGGCAGGCTTGTCCCCCGTATGCACCTGGACCCAGGGCCACTCCGCCCCCCATTCCAGTTCCACGCCGGTCCCCGACCGATCCAGCACCCGGACGCGTGCCAGGCCGGCGGCGTCCCGGGAGATGTCCGTGAAGGCGTGGTCGATCTTCACCTCTCCCAGCCGGCGGGGCGAGCGGAAGTCAAAGGCACCTGCGCCCACCTCCCGCATCCCCACGGGAAGCAGCCGGTCCGGCGTGACCTCCAGGTAGGCAGCGGCCGGAAGTTCCAGCGACCAGTCATCCAGCGGGGAGGGCCCGGCCACCAGGTAGGGATGTGGGCACACCCCGTAGGGCGCAGCAACGGGGCCGGCATTGACGGCCAGGACGGTGCTGTGGAGCCCGTCAGCGGAAAGCGAGTAGGTGACGCTGAGGTCCAGGTCGGCCGGGTACTCCGGGCCTGACGGGATGCGGCAGCCCAGGACCGCCCGGTCCGCGGCCGCCTCCAGCACCTTCCACGCCTGATGGATGGCCAGGCCGTGCAGCGCGGCGCCGCGTTCGGGTTCGTTGACGGCGGCCGTGTACGGTTTCCCGGCATAGGTGTAGGTGCCGTCGGCCAGCCGGTTGGGCCAGGGCGCGCAGATGACGCCGCGGTAGTCAGGCACGGGGCCTTCGGGCCCGAAGCCCACCACCAGGTCCCGGTTCCCGTGGCGCAGTTCGCGGAGCGCCCCGCCGCGCCGGGTGACGACGGCGGAGTAGGGTCCGTGGGCGAGGTGGATCTCGGTGCCGGGCATGGATTCCCCCAGGTTCTGATTGTGTTAGCGCTCACCAGCGTACCCCACCCCGGCCCTTGGCGGGTGGCTAAAGTTGGCCCCATGGACACCGCCGCCGACCAGGAGCTCATCGCCGCCGTCAAAGGCGCGCTCCGGGAACTCGCCAACCCGGAGCGTGCCACCGGCGCCCAGGCCTACATGAGGTCAGCGATTCCCTCGCTGGGCGTCCGGGTTCCGGACGTGCGGCGGATCGCGGCCCGGGCTGCGGCTGACTTTCCGCCCGCCTCTGCCGGGCAACTGCGCGCCACGGTACTGGAGCTCTGGCGCACCTCCACCTTCCGGGAGGAACGGTATGCGGCCATAGACCTGACCGGGCACCGGCTGGTGGCCCGGGACCTGGACATGCTGCCCGTCTACGAGGAGATCATCCGCACCGGCGCCTGGTGGGATTTCGCGGATGGCGTGTCCGGCCGGATCTGCGGGCTGCTGCAGGCGCACCGGGCCCCGGTGTCGGCAACCCTGAGGCTGTGGAGCCACGACCCCGAGCTTTGGATCCGCAGGGCCTCCATCACGTCGCAACTGCGTGCGAAGAAGGACACTGACACCGCGTTGCTGGCGGCCGTCATTGAGCCGAACCTGGCGGACCGGGAGTTCTTCATCCGGAAGGCGATCGGCTGGGCCCTGCGCGAATATGGCAAGACGGCGCCGGAGTGGGTGGAAGCCTTCGTCGCCCGGCAGGGACCCGCCATGAGCGCGTTGTCACGCAGGGAGGCCCTGCGCGGGATCGCCGCCGTACCGGCGCCGCAGTAGTGCGCCTGGCAGATGGGCGTACGGCTAGATCACGGGACGTTCGACGACGGGCTCGTGCGTTTTGCGGAACAGCCTGCGGGTGCCGGGGTCCCAGAAGATCAGGTACAGGGCGAACAGGAGAGCCGTCAGCGCCGCGGCGATCCGTGCCAGGGCAAGGGCGAAGCCCAGATCCTGGGTCTGCAGGTAGGGGAAGACGTCCAGCTGGTCCGAAATGGCGTAGATCATGAAGAACGACACCACGAAGTACAGGGCCTTGACCTGCCAGTCGTTGCGGATCCCGGTCACGGCGAAGAGCGGGATCAGCCAGACGACATACCAGGACTGGATGATGGGGGCCAGCAGCACCACGGCGGCGAAACCGAGGGCCAGCCGGCGCATCAGCCGGTCGTAGTCCCCCTTGAGGATCTGCCAGGCGACGATGCCCACGGCAAGCAGCTTCCCGGCGTCGAACACCCAGCCCGCCGGCACCGACCCGTCCAGGCCGAACGCGTTGGCCAGCGATCCCACCACCATGCCGATCAGCCCCACCGGGGCATACCAGATGGAGATGCTGCCGGGAGCGGACAGCCCGTTGATCCAGCCGAAGCCGAATCCGTTGACCAGGCTCATCGCGGCCAGGAGCGCGAGGCTGATGCCGGCCGTCAACGCCCAGAAGGCAGCCTTCCGCAGCCAGCCAGCATTCTTCCCTGCCCAGAGGAGGCCGATGAACGGCAGGAAGACGATGGTGATGGGCTTGACGGCGATGGACAGGGTCACGATCACAATGCCGAGGATTTCCCGGCGGGTGGCGGAGTAGTACAGCCCCGCCAGGGCCAGCCCGATCATCAGGGAGTCGTTGTGCACGCTGGCGATGAAGTTGGTCAGGAAAAGCGGGTTCGCCACGGTCAGCCAGAGGGCACGGTGCGGGTTGACGCCGTGAAGTTCCGCGAGCCGGGGCACGTAGATGACGCACAGGACCACGCCGGCCACCGCCACCAGCCGGAACAGCATGACGCAGGCCTCCGGCTGGACGTTGGTAGCCCAGACGACAAATTGTTCAATCCACAGGAACAGCTGGCCGTAGGGAACCGGGGCTTCGGTCCACATCTTGTCCGCGCCGAGCTGGAAGTAGTTGGACAGGGCGGAGATGCCGTTTTCGTAGGGGTTGAAGCCCTCCACCATCAGCCGCCCCTGCCCGATATAGGCGTAGACGTCACGGCTGAAGAGCGGCACGCTGAACATCATGGGAAGCCCCCACGCCGCAAGCGCGGCCAGGGTGGCCCGCCGCGCCTGCGGTCCCCACACCCGGACCTTCTGGCCAAGGCGCAGCCAGGCGCGCACCAGCAGCATGCCCCCCACCGCCACCAGGACGATGGACAGGGCCACGCCGGGGGCTTCAGTGCGCATCCAGATAAACAGGGGCATGCGGCGCAGTTCCGATACCGGGGCCAGCCAGCCCACGCCGAAGGATCCGAACAGCATGAACACGGACCCCAGGAAACCGACAAGCAGTGGCGAGCGCGGATTGTCCACCTCGGCACTGCCCGTTCCAGCACTGCCGGCCGCCGCCATCTCCCCCGTTGCGGGCACAGGCGCCGTCATCTCAGGATTGTCCAATCTTCTTGCGTTTCCGCGGTTTGCCCGGCGCGCCGCACGGGCCGGCCAGGACATGGTTCAGGGCGGAAGGGCGACCCGCCGCGTACCCGAAATCCTAGCATCGGCAGGGGGTCCGGGAGTGTAACGGTAGGCTGGTCCGGTGCCTATATCTAACGAACGAATCGTCTGGATCGACTGCGAAATGACCGGTCTGGACATCAAGAACGACGCCCTCATCGAGGTGGCAGCCCTGGTCACCGATTCGGAACTGAACATCCTGGGTGACGGCGTTGACGTGGTCATCAAACCCGACGACGCCGCGGTTGCACAGATGTCCGACTTCGTCCGGGACATGCACACCAAGTCGGGGCTGCTGGCGGAACTTCCGCACGGCAAGACGATGGCAGAAGCCGAGGCCGCGGTAATGGAGTACATCTCCGCCTGGGTTCCGGATCCACGCAAGGCGCCGCTGGGCGGCAACTCGGTGGGCACGGACCGCGTGTTCCTGTCGCGGGACATGCCCGCCGTGGTGGAACATCTCCACTACCGGGTCATCGACGTCAGCACCATCAAGGAGTTGTCGCGCCGCTGGTACGCGCGTGCCTACTTCCAGTCACCGGCCAAAAAGGGTGGACACCGCGCACTCGGGGACATCAAGGATTCGATCGATGAACTGCGGTACTACCGCGAAGCCGTTTTCGTCCCCGCGCCCGGACCTGACAGCGCCACCGCCCAGAAGATCGCCCAGGGGATCACCACCGGCGGGTCCGCCGGGCAGTCCGGGGAGTAATCTGCGCCACGTTTCGGTGAAATTTGGCGAAAATCGCTAAAAGTGGACAAAGCACTCCTTCCGAACAGGTAAGCTATTTGAGTTGCGTTTCCAGGGAGCCGCTAAGGCGGATTTCACTTGAAGCACATGGTGGGCGTAGCTCAGTTGGCAGAGCGCCTGGTTGTGGTCCAGGAGGTCGCGGGTTCAACCCCGTCGCTCACCCTCACGGGGCGGCACATGCAGCCGTCAACTTGGGAGGCCGCACCGGATATCCGGTGCGGCCTCCTTGTTGTGCCCCACCGGGGGTACGCGCAGGAAAACCGGGGACACCGCGAAAGCCGAGGGACAACTGATATGACCGTTCTGCCAATCACCATCTGGGGCGAGCCTGTCCTGCACCGGCGCGCGGCCGAGGTGGAGGTTTTCGACGACGAACTGCGCACCCTCATTGCCGACATGTTCGAAACCAACGAAGCCGCGCATGGCGTGGGCCTCGCCGCCCCGCAGATCGGCGTGGGCAAGAGAATCTTCGTTTACAAGTACGCCAACGACGATGGCGCTCCCCCAAGCGGTGTACTGGTGAATCCCGTGCTGACACTGTCCAAGGTCTCCGGCGCGGCGCCCGACCCCGACGAGGAGGAGGAGGGCTGCCTTTCCTTCCCCGGTGAGCAGTATCCGCTCAAGCGGGCCGAATGGGCCCGGGTGGAGGGGTTCGACGGCTTTGGAAACCCGGTGAAGTTTGAGGCAACGGGCTGGTTCGCCCGGGTAATCCAGCACGAATACGACCACCTGGACGGAAAGCTGTATGTCAACCGGCTGATTGACCGCTATTCCCGCAAAGCCAGGAAGCAGGCGAAGAAAAACGGGTGGGGCGTGCCGGGGTTGACGTGGATGCCCGGCGTGGACCCGGATCCGTTCGGCCACTGACAAGTTCGGCCACTCATCCCTTCCGGGCAGGTCCCCGTCAGCGGGCAGTGATGGTTTCCTGCCGGGGGCAGGAGCCGAGGACACGCTTCATGCCGTCCTTCTCGGCAGCCGTCACCCACAGGCCGTAGGCGGCCTTCACAGAGATCTGGCGGGCCACGTAATGGCAGCGCAGTGCGGTGTTCTTCGGCAGCCACGTGGCGGCGTCCGCTGCGCTCTTCTGCTGGTTGGCAGCGCCGTCCGCGGCAATCAGGTTCAGGGGGTCGTTGGCCAGGCTCTGGCGTTCCTTGGGCGCCAGGCCCTGGGCCCCCTTCTGCCAGGCATCCCCGAGCGCCACCACATGGTCGATCTGGACAGCCCGGCTGCTGTCTGAACCGCGCTGGAAGTCCACGTCCTGGCCTGTATAGGGTTCCCGGAAGTGACCGGCCGTTACCTTGCAGGTGGAGCCTTCGGCGAACACCACGCCGGCAAGGTCCCGTCGCAGGATGTCATTGCGGGTATCGCAGCCGTTCCTGTCGACATCCAGCCACGCCGGGCCGAAGGCCTCGCGGCTGTAGCCGGTGTTCGGTGCCCGGCCCTTCACGGCGAGGCCGTCGAGTGCAGAGAGGGCACTGCCCGCCGGTACAGGGTTTGGTTCCTGCACCGGTTTCATCCACGCGGCATCGAAGACCGGCGCCTCGGTCGGGCCCTCCGGCGCCGGCCCTGCGGCTGCAAACTGTCCTGCGGTGAAGAACCACGACAGGGCAGCGACAATGCATACTGCGGCCGTTGCCAGCAGCGCCCAGGCCTGCCGGGAACGGCGGCGTGCGCGGCGGTAGGCAGCCCAGTGGACGGTCAAGGCGTCGACGCCGGAAGGGGAAAGTCAGGCACCCCAAGAGCCTAGGACAAAGGGCACCCCAAGCCGGTGATATCCACACTGTTGAGGACGAGTGATGGCTCACACGGCCGGCGCGGCCGCCTTTGGGCTACTGCTCCCTGGTGACCCTTCGAAGGTCTTCCTCGGCAATGGCCAGCAGTCCCTCGAGCTGGCGCACGCGGTCTTGGCTGACATCCCCGGCCGCGTGTGCGGCGCGGGCGCGTTCAAGCAGCCGTACGGCTTCCTTGTGGTTCGCCTTGGCCACGTCCAGGGCGTGTTCGAGGGTGGTGTCGTGCTGAAGAGTCGATTCGTTGTCCATGCCACCAGTGTGGTCCCCTTTCCCGGCTGATTCCAGAGAACCAGCCGGGAATTCGCTGGACGTGGCGGACAGGGTCAGACCGCGATGGCGGCCAGGGCGGCGGCGCTTTCCTTGGCGGGGAACGACGGCGGGTTCACGCCGGCCATTTCCTCCATAACGCGCACCACCTGGCAGCTGTAGCCAAATTCGTTGTCGTACCAGACGTAGAGGACCAGGTTCTTGTCCGTGGAGACCGTAGCGAGTCCATCAACAATGCCGGCGCGGCGGGAGCCGACAAAGTCGGTGGAGACAACCTCGGGTGAGTCGATGTAGTCGATCTGCTTGCGGAGGTCCGAGTGCAGCGACATTTCACGGAGGTAGTTGTTGACCTCGTCCTTGGTGGTGCCGTTTTCCAGGCTGAGGTTCAGGATGGCCAGCGATACGTCCGGGGTGGGGACGCGGATGGAGCTGCCCGTCAGCTTTCCGAGCAGTTCGGGCAGGGCTTTGGCCACTGCCTTGGCGGCGCCGGTTTCGGTGATGACCATGTTCAGGGCTGCAGAGCGGCCGCGGCGGTCGCCCTTGTGGAAGTTGTCGATCAGGTTCTGGTCGTTGGTGAAGGAGTGGACGGTTTCCACGTGCCCGTGCACCACGCCGAACTTGTCGTTGATGGCCTTCAGCACGGGGGTGATGGCGTTGGTGGTGCAGGACGCCGCGGAGACGATCCGGTCCGAGTCTGTGATGTCCCGGTGGTTGATGCCGTGGACGATGTTCTTCAGCTCTCCCTTGCCCGGTGCGGTCAGGAGGACCCGCGCCACGCCCTTGCTCTGCAGGTGCTGGGAAAGTCCCTCGGCGTCGCGCCAGCGGCCGGTGTTATCCACCACCAGGGCATCCTTGATGCCGTAGGCGGTGTAATCGATGGTGGCGGGGTCGTTGGAGTAGATGACCTGGATCTGCACGCCGTTGGCGGTGATGGTGTTGGCGTCCTCGTCGATCCGGATGGTGCCCTCGAAGGACCCGTGGACGGAGTCGCGGCGCAGCAGGCTGGCGCGCTTGGAGAGGTCGTTGTCGGAGCCGCGGCGCACCACGATGGCGCGCAGGCGCAGTCCGTGGCCGCCACCGGCCTTTTCGATGAGGAGGCGGGCCAGGAGCCGGCCGATGCGGCCAAAGCCGTAGAGCACGACGTCGGTGCTGGTGCGGTCATCGCCGCCCCGCTTGCCAACGATTTCGGCGAGCTCAGCGCGGAGGAACTCCTCCAGGGTGGCGCCGTTGCCTTCTTCCTTGAACTTCTGGTTCAGGCGGGCGATGTCGATCGCGGCAGCGCCCAGCTCCAGTCCGGCCAGCGTGTTCAGCAGGGGCGCGGTGTCCTCGAGGAGCAGTTCGTCCTTGCTCATCCGGCGTGCAAAGCGGTGCGCCTTGAGGATGTTCATGGTGGACTTGTTGATCAGGCTCCGGCCGTGGATGCTGGTGACCACGTTGTTTTCGCGGTACAGCCTGCCGATCACCGGGATCATGGCCTCGGCGAGGGCCTCCCGGCCCATCCACGTATCAAGACAAGAATCAGACGTCTGGCTCACAGAAATACCTTCCTCGGTTCAGCCGTGTACGTCCTCGTACACAGATGTAGGCCACCTGATGATGTCCAGGGGCACCCGCGCCTGCAGGGATGGCCCCCAGGCGCCTGGATCGCGTGCAAAGAAAAACCGCCGGTTGCGAACGCAACTTTCGGCGGTAGAACTCCTGCGTCCGGGATCCATTCTAATTTGGCCCGCCGCCGGGAACACGCTTGCGCTGCGTGAAATCACTCACATGGCCGGGATGCCCCGCAGCCGTGGTGTTGCCGGACTCAGTTGTGGACGGCTGAGTAGAGGTTCAGGCTGGCGGAAAAGACAAGCCAGGAAAAGTACGGCAGCACCAGGAGGCCGGCGGCGGCGTCCACCGGCCCGAAGCGCAGGATCAGGAATACCAAGGTTCCGGCGAGTGCGCAGATAACCCCGAACGCAGCCCAGAGGGCGGCAGCTCCGAGCATTGGGTACAGGGCAAAAAGGCCGCCGGCCACGCCGCGTTGAGCAGCAGCTGGACAATGTAGCCTGCACGGGTGCTCCCGGTCAGGCCGCCCTTGCGCCAGACCAGCCACGCGGCTGCCGCCACGCCGGTGTACAGCGCCATCCAGGTGCTCCGGAACATCCACGGCGGCGGCATCCACGGCGCCTTCACCGAACCGGCGTACCACCCGTTGGAATTCAGGATGATGGGAACCGAAGCGATGACCCACGCCGCGGCGGACAGCGCCAGGAACCCGCCAAGCGCAATGACCTGGGAACGGATGCCGGGGACGCCGGCCCGGGCGGCGGGACGGGGATCAGGAATAACGGGCACGGTCCAGCATCCCCAACGCATCGCCCTAGGTCAAACGCGGAATGTGGATGGGACAGCCGGTACGCCGGGTTCTGTTCTCCCCTGCCGTTACCGGAAAGGGAGCGACGGCCATCCATCTACGAGTACCGTTGCCGGCACCCTCCAGCGGCCTACCCGGACACTCGGGCGGGCAGCCCTCGAACGTGTCCTGTCTGGCCTTGCTCCGGGTGGGGTTTACCTAGCCTTCCCGGTCACCCGGGAAGCTGGTGGTCTCTTACACCACCGTTTCACCCTTACCTGCCCTTCCCGGCCAAAGCCGGCAATGCAGGCGGTCTGTTTTCTGTGGCACTGGCCTGCGGGTTACCCCGAGTGGGCGTTACCCACCACCCTGCCCTGCGGAGCCCGGACGTTCCTCGAGCCACTTGCGTGACGCGCGGCCGCCTGGCTGTCCCATCCGCCGTCCAGTCTACCGGCGCCGCCACCCGCTTTTGCGCCGGTAGGATCGGACGGTGCTGATTCTGCTTCCCCCTTCCGAAGGCAAGACACCCGCGCTCCGGGGACCCGCCGTCGACTGGTCCACGCTCGGCTTTCCGGAATTGAACCCCTACCGCGCCAAGGTCCTCGAAGCGCTGGGAACCGTCAGTGCCCACCAGGACGCCCTCGCCCTGCTGGGCGTGGGCGCATCACTGCGTGAGGACGTGGAACGCAATACTCGCCTGGGCGCCGAGCCGGCAGCGCCCGCACACAGCATCTATTCCGGCGTCCTGTACGACGCCCTTGGCTATCGGAGCCTGACACCGGCCCAGCGGCGCAAGGCGGACGCGTCCGTCCTGGTGATCTCGGCCCTGTGGGGTGCCCTTCGCTTCGGCGACAGCGTCCCCGCCTACCGGCTCTCCATGGGCACGGCACTGCCCGACGTCGGCAGGCTGGCCCCGTTCTGGAAGACGCAGCTTGGCGAAACCCTGGGCAGCGCCGCCCGGGGGCACCTGGTGGTGGACTGCCGGTCCAGCACCTATGCAGCCGCCTGGGCACCGCCGCCGGAGCAGACCGTGGCGGTCAACGTCTTCACCGAAACAGATGGAGTCCGCAAAGTGGTGAGCCACTTCGCCAAGCACACCCGGGGGAACTGGCGCGGCACCTGCTGGTACGCCGCGGTAAAGCCCCGGCGGCGCCGTCGGACCTTTTGAAGGCTGCCCGCGAGAAGTGGGACGCAGAACTGGTGCCGGGCACGGCCCGCAGGCCGCACGCCCTGAACATCATCCTGCCGGGCTGATCCGCCCGGTCAGGACCACTCGTCCGAGCGGACCAGGATGGCGCCGGAGTCCGGGCAGAACACGATGTCGTCCGCGGCCGAAGCCTTGATCTCCGCGAGGTCGCCGGGGCTGAGCTTCATGCCGGAGGCTTCGGAGGTGCCGTGGAACAGCCGGGCCGCGCCCACTCCGCGCTTGGCAAGCGTCTTTTCATAAACCGCCAGCATGCCCGCCTCCAGGCCTGCAGCGAATGCGGCGCGCTGCGCGCGAAGGCCTGCCGCTTCCGTTTCCACCTCCGCGAGGGCCGCGTCAAGCTCGGCCCTGATGGTGGCAAAGGAGCCCTGGATGTCGTCGACAATCTGCTGCTGCGCCGCCTGCCGTTCCCGCAGGCTGTCCAGCCGCTCCATGACCTCCAGCTCCACGTCCTCAAGGTCAGAGCGCCGCTTGTTGAGCGAGGCGATGTCTTTTTGCAGTGCAACCAGGTCCTTGGAAAGGCCGGTGCCGCTGTTGAGCCTGGCCTCGTCGCGTTCGATCCGTGAAGCAACCTGTTCGACGTCGGCTTCCGCCCGCTTAAGCGCGGCCTCGGCATCGTGCACGGCCACCTTGGCTGCTCCCAATTCACCGTTGGCAACAGAGAGCGCGGCTTCGAGGTCCTTGATGCGGGGATCGTTTTCCAGCGTGCGCCGGCGGTTGGTGAGGCCCTTCAACCGGGCGTCCAGCCCCTGCAGTTCAAGCAACTTCAACTGTTCCGCCGGTGCTGCCTTGGCCACTGTTACCTCCGATAAATCCCTTCCGGCCGTAGCCGGGCACCGAACCGGCGCTTCCTAGACTCTAGCGCGTGGCCCCGTTTCCCTGCCTCGACGCATCCCGGGCTGCTGCCTAGCCCGGCGTGAGGATGAAGTCCCAGGGGTCGCTGTTGGTGGTGCTGACCTGGATCTCCACCTCGTGTCCCTGGTCAGCCAGGACGTTGCCCAGGGCGGCCGCGGCCGCAGGCAGCCAAAGCCATTCACTGGCGAAGTGCGACACGTCCACCAGGTACGGCCGTCCGTTGAGGGCGGCTTCGCGCGCCTCGGATGCCGGGTGGTGGCGAAGGTCCGCGGTGACGTAGACGTCGGCGTTGCTGGCGCGCACCTCATTGAACAGCGAATCGCCGGCACCGCCGCACACCGCGATGCGCCGCACCAGTCCGTCCTTGTCGCCGGAGACCCGCACTCCCCCGGCCACTGACGGAAGAATTCCAAACACCCGGGCCGCGAAGTCGCCCAGGCTCATGGCATCCGCCAGGTCGCCCACGCGGCCAATGCCTTCCTCCGGGAGCCCGTTGGCTGCCACCGTGAGCGGGGCGACGTCCTGGAGCCCCAGGGCGTCAGCCAGGACATCGGAAACGCCTCCGACGGCGGAGTCGCCGTTGGTGTGCACGGTCAGCAGTGCCGTTCCCGACTCGATGAGCCGGTGGACTGCCCGGCCCTTCGCCGACGTGGCGGCGACCGACGTGACGCCCTTCAGCAGGAGGGGGTGGTGGGTGATGAGCAGTTCGGCTCCCCACTCAACGGCTTCCTCGATGACCTCCAGCGTGGGATCAACCGCAAACATCACCTTGGTGACGGCGGCGGACGGGTGGCCTGCCACGAGCCCTACCTCGTCCCAGTTTTCCGCCAGGGACTCCGGCCACAGTTCCTCAACTGCCAGGAGCAGTTCGGCCAAAGTGGGAGCGTCCGCGGAACCGGCCGGAGCCGGCGTGTCGGAGGAGGCTTCGCCGTCGTGATCTGCCTGGCCGGTAACGTCGGTGTCCACAGGTTCCATAGTCTTAGTTTTACCCCATCGGCTTGCGGCCGCCGCAGTTTGCGGCATGGCGCGGGGCCGGCAGGGGAATGATCCCGGGCCGTCAACCATTGAAGAGGTCATGAAAACTTTTGTTCTTGGCGGAGGTTGCTTCTGGTGCCTTGACGCCGTCTACCAGAAGACACGGGGTGTCACCTCGGTGGTGTCCGGCTACACCGGCGGGCACGATCCCCATCCGGACTACTACTCGGTCTGCAGTGGAACCACTGGCCACGCGGAGGTGGTGGCGGTGACCTTCGACGAGGAGGTTATCCCCGCGGAAGTTGTCCTTGACATGTTCTTCGCCCTTCATGACCCCACCACGCTGAACCGGCAGGGATACGACGTGGGCACCCAGTACCGTTCCTCGATGTTCTACGAGACCACGGAGGAGAAGATCCTGTTCGAGGAAGCCATCGAACGCAACCAGGCGCTGTGGCCGCATCCCATTGTCACCGAGGTCAGCCGCCTGCCGCGGTTCCACGTGGCGGAGGAATTCCATCAGGATTACTACGCCAAACACCCGGAGCAGGGGTATTGCCAGGTGATCATCAACCCCAAGCTGGCCAAGGCCCGGAAATATTACTCTGCATGGCTTAACGCTTAGCCTCCGTTGCGCGGCCTCGTTAGGCTGACCTCAGTATTCACCCCTTAGAGATAGGCGTATGTACATGGCACGGATCTATGACGATGTGACGCAACTGGTGGGCGGGACCCCACTGGTCCGGCTGAACCGGCTCAGCGAGGGGCTGGACGCCACCGTTGCCGTGAAGCTGGAGTTCTACAACCCGGCCAACAGCGTCAAGGACCGCATCGGCGTTGCCATCATCGACGCCGCGGAAAAATCGGGCGCCCTCAAGCCCGGCGGCACCATCGTCGAAGGCACCTCCGGCAACACGGGCATCGCCCTCGCCATGGTGGGTGCCGCCCGCGGGTACAAGGTCATCCTCACCATGCCTGAGACCATGTCCACCGAGCGCCGGGTCATGCTGCGCGCCTTCGGTGCCGAGATCGTCCTGACCCCGGGATCCGAGGGCATGCGCGGAGCCGTGGAAAAGGCCCAGGAAATCGTGGCCAACACCGAGAACTCCATTTGGGCCCAGCAGTTCGCCAACGAAGCCAACCCGGAGATCCACCGCAGGACCACCGCCGAGGAAGTCTGGGAAGACACCGACGGAGGCGTGGACATCTTCGTGGCCGGCGTTGGCACCGGTGGAACCATCACCGGCGTCGGGCAGGTCCTGAAGGAACGCAAGCCCGGCGTACAGATCGTGGCGGTGGAACCCAAGGACTCCCCCATCCTGAACGGCGGCGCCCCCGGCCCGCACAAGATCCAGGGACTGGGCGCCAACTTCATCCCGGAGCTGCTGGACACCAACGTCTACGACGAGGTTATTGACGCGAACCTGGAGGACTCGGTCCGCGTTGCGCGCGAACTGGGCATCAAGGAAGGCATCCTGGGCGGCATCTCCTCCGGCGCCATCGTCTGGGCCGCGCTGGAACTGGCCAAGCGTCCGGAAAATGCCGGCAAGCTGATCGTGGCGGTCGTTTGCGACTTCGGTGAGCGTTACATCTCCACCGTGCTCTATGACGACATCCGCGGCTGATCAGCCCGCCGTCCGCCCGTTTCCTGTAGAAAGAACTTTGTGGGCTTTTTCGCAAGACTGAAGGAAGACCTCGACGCCGCCCGGTCCCACGACCCGGCGGCTCGAGGTTCTTTGAGAACTTTTTCGCCTATTCCGGCCTGCACGCCATCTGGATCCACCGGCTGACGCACCGCATGTGGCAGAACCCGTCGCTTCGCTTCCCGGCGCGCCTGCTGTCCCAGCTGGGCCGGTCCTGGACCGGTATTGAGATCCATCCGGGTGCCACGATCGGACGTCGTTTCTTCATTGACCATGGCATGGGTGTGGTCATTGGCGAGACAGCCGAGATCGGCGAGGACGTGATGATCTATCACGGCGTCACGCTCGGTGGGCGCTCACTTGCCCGGATCAAACGCCACCCCACCATCGGTGACCGGGTCACCATCGGTGCCGGAGCCAAAATCCTGGGGCCCATCACCATCGGCCGGGACAGTGCCGTCGGCGCCAACGCCGTGGTGGTGAAGGATGCGCCGCCGGAATCGATCGTTACCGGTGTTCCGGCCAAATGGAGGCACCGGGACGCGCAGCGGGAAACCAAGCCCGCCGTCGATCCGGCCGAATACGACATCGAGTACCGGATCTAGAAGTACCAGGCACAGCAAAAGGCGGGCAGTTTCCCGGAGAACCGGGAAACTGCCCGCCTTTGTCATGCGGCGGCAGCTGCTAGTGGGTGTCCACCGCTTCAACTTCGGACTTGTCCTCGCCCCAGAGGGTGTGGAAGGTTCCCTCGGTGTCGATGCGGCCGTAGGTGTGTGCACCGAAGAGGTCGCGCTGGCCCTGGATCAGGGCGGCGGCTACGCGCTTGCGGCGCAGGCCGTCGTAGTACGCCAGCGATGAGGAGAACACCGGCACCGGGATGCCGAGCTGGACGGCGGTGGCAACAACGCGGCGCCACGCCGGCAGGGCGTCTGCAATGGCCTTGGTGAATGCCGGGGCGAACAGCAGGTTGGCCGGCTTCTGGTCCGCGGCGTAGGCCTTGGTGATGTCCTTGAGGAGCTCGGCGCGGATGATGCAGCCGGCGCGCCACAGGGAGGCGATCTCGTCCAGCTTCAGTTCCCAGCCGTATTCCTTGGCGGCCGAGGTCAGCATGTCCAGGCCCTGGGCGTAGGAGACCAGCTTGGAGGCGTAGAGCGCCTGGCGGACGTCCTCAACGAAGCTTTCCGGGATCTCGACGTCGGCCTCGTTGCCTGCCAGCAGTTCCTGGCCCAGCCTGCGCTGCCCGGCCTGGGAGGAGAGGGCGCGGGCGAAGACGGATTCGGCGATGCCGGACACCGGCGAGCCGAGTTCCAGGGCGGAAATGACGGTCCAGCGGCCCGTACCCTTCTGGCCGGCGGCGTCGACGACGACGTCAACGAACGGCTTGCCGGTCTTGGCGTCCACGTGGCCCAGGACCTCGGCGGAAATCTCGATCAGGAAGGATGAAAGCTCCCCCTTGTTCCATTCGGTGAAGATCTTGGCCTGTTCGGCGGGCTCGATGCCGGCACCGGAGCGGAGCAGGTCGAAGGCCTCGCCGATAACCTGCATGTCGGCGTATTCGATGCCGTTGTGGACCATCTTGACGAAGTGGCCGGCGCCGTCGGTGCCGATCCAGGCGCAGCAGGGCTCGCCGTCGACCTTCGCGGAAATCTTCTCCAGCAGCGGGCCGAGGGCCTTGTAGGACTCCTTGGAACCGCCGGGCATGATGGACGGGCCGTTCAGTGCACCCTCTTCGCCGCCGGACACACCGACGCCCACGAAGTGCAGGTCCTTCTTGGCCAGTGCGGCTTCCCGGCGGCGGGTGTCCTCGTAGTGGGAGTTGCCGGCGTCGATGATGATGTCGCCCGGCTCCAGGAGCGGCTCCAGCTGCTCAATGACGGAATCGACCGGCTTGCCGGCCTTGACCATGATGAGCACCCGGCGGGGCTTTTCCAGGGAATCAACAAGTTCCTGGAGGGTCTCGGTCCGGACGAAGTCGCCTTCGGAGCCGTGCTTCTCCAGCAGCGCGTCGGTCTTCTCCACCGACCTGTTGTGCAGGGCAACCGTGAACCCGTTGCGGGCCAGGTTGCGGGCCAGGTTGGCGCCCATGACGGCGAGGCCGGTGACACCGATGTGTGCTGCAGACATCAATAACTCCAATTCATTGTTTGCCCCGGTTGCCGGCTTCCGCAGGCGGGAAGACACCGGGGCAGATCAGGGGGTCGGAATAAAGCATATATATTCTCGCTGTGACGCGAAAGTAACAGCTGCGTAATGGAACCATTGTTTCGGTGCCGGTTCAGGTTGGCCACCCTGCGAACCACCGCGGCAGCGGGCGCACGCACAACCGGGCGTCGGCCAGCAACTAGGCTTAGCAGCATGACCAGCAGCCTCCACCACCGTGCCATCGACAACCTGGGCACCCGGATTATCTCGGGGGATCTCCCGGCGGGCCACGTCATGCTGGCGGAGCAGTTGGAGGATGAACTGAAAGTGTCCCGCTCGGTGATCCGGGAAGCGGTGCGGGTCCTGCAGTCGCTGGGGCTGGTGGAAACCACCAAGCGGGTGGGCATCCGTGTGCTGCCGGCAAGCCGTTGGAATCCTTTCGATCCCCAGGTGATCCGGTGGCGGCTGGCAAGCGACGCACGCGGCGCGCAGCTCCGCTCCCTCGCCGAACTGCGCGCCGCGGTGGAACCCGCGGCCGCCGAACTGGCGGCACAGAATGCCCCTGCACCGCTGCGGATGGAGCTCGTGGACGTTGCCCGTGCAATGCGGGAGGCCGGCAACAACGGCGAAGTTGCACGCTTCCTGGAACTGGACATCCGGTTCCACTCCCTGCTGCTCTCCGGCTCGGGCAACGAGATGTTCGCCAACCTCATGGGCCAGGTGGCCGAGACCCTGACAGGCCGCACCGTTCATGGCCTGATGCCCGACCACCCGCACCAGGCCGCCCTCCAGTGGCACGAGGATGTGGCGCAAGCGATTGCCAGGGGCGATGCCGCGTCCGCGCGCGAAGCCTCTGACCGGATCATGCGGCGCACCATGTCCCAAATGGCCGACACCTGGACGGAACAGCCACGGGTGTTTATCCCCGTTCGACAGTAGCTTCGCTCCGGGGGCCGAAGCTGAGGAGGACTTTTCCGGATTCGGCGGAGTTGCGGGCCATGGTGAAGGCTTCCAGTGCGTTGTCCACGGGGTATTCGTGGGTGATGACGGGCTCGATGTGCAGGGTCCTGTCGGTGAGGGCGGCGATGACGTTATCGATCTCGTCGTTGAACCGGAAGGAGCCTTTGAGGTCGAGTTCGCGGGTGATGGCCAGGGAGATCAGTACCGGCTGCGGCCCGGTGGGCAGCAGGCCCACCATCACCACGGTGCCGCCGCGGGCCGCGCCCTGGATGGCGGAGGCCAGGCCGTGGTGGTTGCCGGAGGATTCAATCACGACGTCGGCCTCCACGGCGGCGATCGCCTCCGCATCGCCGGCGGTGATCACCTGGTCCGCTCCCACGGCTTGGGCGATTTCCAGTGGTGTGGGGTGCACGTCGACGGCGGTGATCCGGGCCGCGCCGGCGCGTTTCAGGACGGCGACGGCGAGGGCCCCAATGGGCCCGGACCCGATCACGAGCGCCGATTTGCCGGCCACGTCCCCGGCCCGGGAGACGGCGTGCCAGGCCACGGCGGCCGGCTCGATCAACGCGGCGGTCCGCAGGCCAACACCGTTGGGCAGGGGCCGGAGCATCCGGGTGGGGAGG
The DNA here is from genome assembly GCF_026723805.1 of Arthrobacter sp. FX8. NCBI lineage: Bacteria > Bacillati > Actinomycetota > Actinomycetes > Micrococcales > Micrococcaceae > Arthrobacter > Arthrobacter sp. FX8. The sequence goes on from NZ_CP113505.1 coordinate 1,866,124, forward strand.
TTCACGTACCGGCTGAACGCCCCGTCCGTGTGCGGGAACCGCGCGGCACTGCCCAGGTAGGTGCAGCCCGGGGACAGGTTGGGCCGGTCCGCCGGGTAACGTGCGGCACCCGGGCCCGGGGTGGCCGGATGGACCGCCACCGCAGTGCCCGCGGCCGGGCCGGTCCCGTCAGCCGCGGCCCGGACCACCGTCCCGGAAATCTCATGGCCCAGCACCAGCGGCGCCCTCAGGATCGACTCCCCGGCCGCGCCGTGCAGCCAGTAGTGCAGGTCCGACCCGCAAATCCCGCCGAACGCCACCTCGACCACCGCCTCATCCGCGGCCGGAGCGGTAAGGGCCAGCTCGTCGATCCGCAGATCGTTGGCGGCGTGCGCCACCACGGCCGGGCCGGACACGGGGAGTGCTGTTTCCAGTGCCATCAGACCACCACCGTCATTCCGCCATCGATAAAAATAGTCTGCCCGTTCACGAAATCAGACCCGTCCGAGGCCAGCCACACGGCCGGCCCGGCCAGGTCCTGCACGGTCCCCCACCGGTTGGCCGGGGTCCGGCCCAGGATCCAGGAGTTGAACTGCTCATCATCCACCAGGTTCTGCGTCATCTCCGTATGGATATAGCCCGGCGCGATCCCGTTGATCTGCAACCCGGACCCGGCCCACTCCGCCGTCATCGCCCGGGTCAGGTTCCGCAGCCCGCCCTTCGCCGCAATGTACGGCGCGATCGTGGGGCGGGCCAGGTCCGTCTGTACCGAGCAGATGTTGATGATCTTCCCCGCCCCCGCGGGATCATGTACCGCGCTGCTTCCCGGCCCACCAGGAACGCGCTGGTCAGGTCCGTGGAAATCACCCGTTCCCAATCCTTCACGTCCAAATCCAGCATCGGCACACGGTGCTGGATCCCTGCATTGTTCACCAGGATCTCCAACGGCCCCACATGCTCCTCCACCCATGCCACCCCGCGCGCCGCCCCGGCGTCGCTCGTCACGTCAAAAGCGACACTGTGAACCCGGCCCGGAGCGTAGTCGGCGGCCATCGCCGCCGCGGCATCCTTGAGCCGCTCCCCGTTGATACCGTTCAACACCACCGTTGCCCCGGCGTCGGCCAGTGCCCGCGCCAACGCGTTGCCAATCCCCCGGCTGGACCCCGTCACCAAGGCAACCCGGCCGGTCAAATCAAACAAAGAACTCATGGTGCAACTGTTCCTTCCGCCGCTCCCGCGGCTCCTTGACTGAGGTTGGAGACCACCTGCCGCACGACGGCAAGGTCCTGGTCGCCGTGGCCCTGGCGCCTTAGCTCCGCGTAGAGCTCGATGCCGGCCGCTGCCATTGGGGTTGCCACGCCCGCCGCCTCGGCGGCATCCAGCACAAACCCAAGGTCCTTGTGCATGAATTTGGCCGGGCCGGTGGGGGTGTAATCCTTGCTGACCAGGCGCGGGCCCACGATCTCCAGGACCCTGCTCGCGGCCAAGCCGCCGGACAGGACCTCGAACAGTGCCGCCGGATCCAGCCCGGAGCGTTCGGCAAGTTCGGCAGCCTCGGCAAGCGCCGCCGTCGTGGTCCCCACCACCAACTGGTTGCAGGCCTTGGCAAGTGAGCCCGCGCCCAGTGGGCCAAGGTGGCGCACTGTGGTACCCATGGTCCGCAGCAGGGGCTCAACGCGGCGGAAGGACTGTTCGTCGTCCGCGCCTGCCATGATGGCGAGGGTGCCGTCCGCCGCACCCTTGGTGCCTCCGCTCACGGGTGCATCCACGACCCGTGCGTTGCCGGAACTGAACTCCCGGACGCGCCGCCCGAATTCCTGTACGCCGGTGGGCGAAACGCTGCTCATGACCAGCAGGACGGTATTCGGTGCCGGCGGGTTCTGCTTCCAGCTCTCCAGCAGGTCATGTGCTGTTTCCTCTATGTGTGGCAGGTCAGGCAGCATGAACACGATGGCGGGGAGGTTCCGCATCTCCACGACCCGCTCAACGGCACACCCGCCGAGGTCCTGCAGCCGGGTGAGCGCTTCAGGCGACCGGTTCCAGCCGCTGACCTGCCAGCCCCCTGCGATGGCATTGGAAGCCATCAAATTACCCATATGCCCCAGGCCCACGAAGCCTGCCCGCTTGTCCTCCATGATCTGCCTCACATCGTCGTGCTGGAAAGAGTTGTTCAATATCCTAGTCACAATTCAGCATAATGAACTCCATAGTGCTTGGAATTACGTTTCCGCTGCTGTCCGGGTTGAGGCAGGTTTTATGGACCTCACTGGTGGGCGACTGATCCTCAAGGACCTTCCCGTGAACCTAGGGATCCCACAAATCCTCCACGTCCAACCCGCCGCCCGGCGCTGCCATAGTGTCCATTCATGTGAACAACAACCACCATGACGGCCTGTGAACGGCGGTTTTCGTGGCCCTGATCCAACGTGAAGCAGCCGAACGGCGCATGACTTTTTGTTTCCAGCAGTTCACGGTATATTCATCCCAAGCCCTCCACCGCGGCATCCCCCAATAGCCGCGGTGGAGGGTTTTCCAATGCCGGAAAGTCAACGCCGGCGTGATGCCTGCGTATTCAGGCATTGATCGTCAAGCTGCGTCCGCTGCCGTGTCCCGTAGCCTCCAGCCTCCGCCGATCCCATCGCGCTGGAGGTACATGGTGGTCAGCGCTGACTTGCTGTTGTTGCCCAGCCGCACCTGCAGCTGCAGGACTTCGACGTCCACACCACTGTTGCCCTTCGGCATCCGCCGGCTGGTTTCCCACCAGTTGATGCGCTCGAACCACCTGACCGGCTCGGCACCAACCGCCCATTCCCTGCCCCGGCTCAGCACCGTCGTCGGTATTCCGTTGCTGTCTGTGTGCACCATGACATGTTCCATTCCTGCAACGTATGGCAAGGGTCCGACAATGACGGCAGGAGGGCGGGCAGCAAAAACCCGCCGCCCGCCGGTAAGGCGGGGACAGCGGGTTTGTAGTTTGGTGGGTCCTACCGGGATCGAACCGATGACATCCACGGTGTAAACGTGGCGCTCTACCAGCTGAGCTAAAGACCCAAATCACGCGGTTTCCGGCCGGACTGCCGCAACCAACGAACATAAACTCTACCCGACAGGGGACCGGAAACGCGAATCCGCGCACCGAACCGCCTGAGGTGTCCCTACAGGGCGGGGAGTTCGGCCGCGAGGTAGCCCAGCGCCTGGCTGACGCCGGCTTCAAGCTTGATGGTCGCCTTGTCATCACCACGGGTGGCGCCCCGGTTGATGATCACCACCGGCTTGGATTCCTTGGCCGCATGCCGCACAAACCGAAGACCGCTCATGACCGTCAGGGAAGAACCGGCAACCACCAGCGCGGCTGCCCCGTCCACCATGGCGTACGAACGTTCCACCCGGTCCTTGGGCACATTTTCCCCAAAGTAGACGAAGTCCGGCTTCAGGGTACCGCCACAGGCAGGACAGACCGGCACCACGAAGCTGCTGATGAGGGCCTGGTCCTCCACGGTGGCGTCAGCATCCGGCGCCATCTCCACCAACCCGGACGCCGCTGCCCGTTCCAGGAATCCGGGGTTGAGTTCCTCGAAAACACCGGCCAGGAGGCGCCGGGTGTAGGTCCGCCCGCAGTCGAGGCATATCACCTGGTCATACCGGCCGTGCAGATCGACGACGTTGGAGCTGCCGGCGTCCTGGTGCAGGCGGTCAACGTTCTGGGTAATGAGGCCCGTGAGGTAACCGCGGCGTTCCAGCTCCGCTGCTGAATAGTGGCCCACGTTCGGGTCCGCGTGCCGCATATGGGACCACCCGATGTGGTTCCGGGCCCAGTAGCGGCGCCGGTTGGCCGCGTCCCGGACAAACTCCTGGTAGGTCATGGGCTGCCGCGGCGGCGAGTCCGGGCCACGGTAGTCCGGAATGCCGGAGTCGGTGCTCAGGCCCGCGCCCGTCAGCAGGGCGAACGGGGCACCGGCAAGCAGGTCGCGGATCCTGGCCAGCACCTCGAGGTCATCGCCTGACAGCGGAGCAGGGGCTACCGGCGGCATGCTGGCAAAGCCGGTAAGGCCCGTCCCCCGCCGATGTTCCGCCATGGTCGATCAGGCCTGATTCAGATCCGCCAGGGCCGCGCGGTATTCGGCGAAGTCCCGGGCCTGTCCGCGGGGATTCACAACGCTGTAACGGATCCTGCCGTCGGCGTCGATGATGAAGGTGGCGCGCTTGGCCATGCCACTGACGTCGTCGAACACACCGTAAGCACTGGCCACGGCCCCATGCGGCCAGAAGTCGGCAAGGAGGTCGAAGCTGTAGCCTTCCTGCGCCGCATAGGCCCGGAGGCTGAACTTGCTGTCCACGGACACTGCAAGGACCACCGCGTTCGAATCCTCGAATGTGGCCAGGTTGTCCCGTATCTCGCACAGTTCACCCGTGCAGATCCCCGAGAATGCAAACGGGTAGAAGACCAGGGCCACGTTCTGCCCCCGGAAGGATGACAGCGTCACGGGCTCGCCGTACTGGTTGGCAAGCTCGAAGTCGGGCGCTTCCGCGCCCAGTGCAGGAACAGCTGCGGAAGCGGCCTCAACCGCTGCCGTCATTTGTTCTTCCTGCTGACAAGGCGGGTTGCACTCCAGTCCTTCGAGACTCCCGCTGAGGTGGTGACGTGCAGGCCGGCGGTGGGTGCGGCTTCCTGGATGTCTGCTGGCGAGACGTAGCCGCCCCTGCCTGACTTGGGGGTGAGGACCCAGACAACACCGTTTTCGCTCAGGGTAGTGAGGGAATCCATAAGGCTGTCCACCAGGTCCCCGTCGCCGTCGCGCCACCACAGGATGACGGCGTCCGCCACCTCGTGGTCGTCCTCGTCCAGCAACTCGGAACCGGTGAGGTCCTCAATATCGTCACGCAAGTCGAAATCGACATCGTCGTCGTAACCGAACTCCTGAATCAGATCCCCGTTCTTGAAACCCAATTTTTCCGCCACATTTACCGAAGTGGCGGCGTCGGCCTCGCTCACGTGTTCCTCCAATACCTCATATATGCAGTGTGCATAGTGATTTCCATTACTCCCCAAGCCAACACCCTTTGTGCCTGCGCTTCAAGCTGCCGCCCCCGGGACTGCGCATATTCTGCGTCACATCCGGCTGCAGCATCCCCGTCACAAGGGCTTTTTGTCACACAACCAGTATGACGAACGAAATACAACCGCAGCACCTGACCCGCGGCTACGCATCGCGTTGCGGTCAGGGCTAGAGTGGCTGGTGACAACTATGGCTGCGGGACGACAACCTTGTGACTCCGTGCAGACATAGGAGCGCTAGGAAGCTGCCCGGCACACATGCCCGGGCTGTTGTAACCGATACGTCGCACACGGCGTATGTACGCCGGGCAGTCACCCTGCCTGGCCTGAGTGCGCCGATTCATGCGCGCAAAGAGAGGTTGGACGTGGCTGCAGGAGAAGATACCTCCCATATCCTCAGCGGGTTGACTAACCAGCTGCCTGATCGTGATCCGGAAGAGACTGCCGAGTGGGTTGAGTCCCTGGATGCGTTGATCAGGGAACAGGGCACCGAGCGTGCCCAATACATCATGCGGAGCCTGCTGCAGCGCGCCGGCGCGCAGAGCGTCGGGGTGCCGATGGTGACCACCACCGATTACGTGAACACGATCCCGGTGGACCAGGAAGCCCAGTTCCCGGGCAACGAGGAGTACGAGCGCCGGTACCGGGCCTACATGCGGTGGAACGCCGCGGTCATGGTCCACCGGGCGCAGCGGCCCGACATCGGCGTCGGCGGGCACATCTCCACCTACGCCGGTGCCGCGACCCTGTACGAGGTCGGGTTCAACCACTTCTTCCGCGGCAAGGACCACCCCGGCGGCGGGGACCAGGTCTTCTTCCAGGGCCACGCCTCCCCGGCATGTACGCCCGGGCGTTCATGGAAGGACGCCTCTCCGAGGAGGACCTGGACGGGTTCCGGCAGGAAAAGTCCCGCGAGGGCCATGCCCTGTCCTCCTACCCGCACCCGCGCCTGATGCCGCACTTCTGGGAATTCCCCACCGTGTCCATGGGCATCGGCCCGATGAACGCGATCTACCAGGCGCAGAACAACCGGTACCTGCACAACCGGGGCCTGAAAGACACCTCGGACCAGCAGGTCTGGGCGTTCCTGGGCGACGGCGAAATGGACGAACCCGAATCCCGCGGCCTGCTGCAGCTGGCGGCGAACGAAAACCTGGACAACCTGAACTTCGTGATCAACTGCAACCTCCAGCGCCTGGACGGGCCGGTGCGCGGCAACGGCAAGATCATGCAGGAACTCGAAGCGTTCTTCCGCGGCGCGGGCTGGAACGTGATCAAGGTCGTCTGGGGCCGGGAATGGGATGACCTGCTCACCCGCGACACCGACGGCTCGCTCGTGAAAATCATGAACGAAACCGTCGACGGGGACTACCAGACCTACAAAGCCGAATCCGGCGGGTTCGTCCGCGAACACTTCTTCGGCAAAACCCCGCAGACCAAAGACCTCGTCGCGGACCTCACCGACGACCAGATCTGGAACCTCAAACGCGGCGGCCACGACTACCGCAAGGTCTACGCAGCCTACAAAGCCGCCACCGAATTCAAGGGCAAACCCACCGTCATCCTCGCCCACACCGTCAAGGGCTACGGCCTGGGACCGCACTTCGAGGGCCGCAACGCGACCCACCAGATGAAGAAGCTGACCCTGGATGACCTAAAGAAGTTCCGCGACCACCTGCGGATCCCCGTCAGTGACGAACAGCTCGAGAAGGACTCGTACCGGCCGCCGTACTACCACCCCGGTAACGACGCCCCGGAAATCAAGTACATGATGGAGCGCCGCGCTGCCCTGGGCGGAGCCGTCCCGGAACGCCGGAATACCCACGCCGAGATTGTGCTGCCCGACGCGAAGTCCTACGAGGTGGCAAAGCGCGGTTCGGGCAAGCAGCAGGCCGCCACCACCATGGCCTTCGTCCGGCTCCTCAAGGACCTGATGCGGGATAAGAACTTCGGCAAGCACATCGCCCCGATCATCCCCGACGAAGCACGCACGTTCGGCATGGATGCGTTCTTCCCCACCGCGAAGATCTACAACCCCAAGGGCCAGAACTACCTCTCCGTGGACCGCGACCTGGTCCTGGCCTACAAGGAATCCCCCGCCGGGCAACTGATCCACCCCGGCATCAACGAAGCCGGCGCCGTGGCAGCCTTCACCGCAGCCGGGACCTCCTACGCCACCCACGGCGTGCCCCTGGTCCCGGTCTACGTGTTCTACTCCATGTTCGGCTTCCAGCGCACCGGCGACGCCTTCTGGGCCGCAGCAGACCAAATGACCCGCGGCTTCATCATCGGCGCCACCGCAGGCCGGACCACCCTCACCGGCGAAGGCCTCCAGCACGCCGACGGCCACTCCCCCTGCTCGCCTCCACCAACCCCGCCGTGCTCACCTACGACCCCGCCTACGGCTACGAAATCGGCCACATCATCCGCTCCGGCCTCGAACGCATGTACGGGCCGGACTCAACGGACAAGAACGTCATGTACTACCTCACCGTGTACAACGAACCCATCGTCCAGCCCGCCGAACCCGAAAACCTCGACATCGAAGGCGTCATCAAGGGCATCTACCTGCTCGCCCCGGCAAAGATCGACGGTCCCCGCACCCAGATCCTCGCCTCCGGCGTCTCCGTGCCCTGGGCCATCGAAGCCCAGCGCGTCCTGGCCGACGACTGGAACGTCTCCGCCGACGTCTGGTCCGTCACCTCCTGGAACGAACTGCGCCGCGACGGCCTCGCCGCCGAAGAAGAAGCCTTCCTCAACCCCGGCCAACCCGCCCGCACCCCGTTCGTCACCCAGCAACTCGAAGGCGCCACCGGCCCCATCGTCGCCGTCTCCGACTACATGAAAGCCGTCCCCGACCAGATCCGGCAGTTCGTCCCCAACGAATTCGCCACCCTCGGCGCCGACGGCTTCGGCTTCTCCGACACCCGCGCAGCAGCCCGCCGCTACTTCAAGAACGACACCCACTCCATCGTGGTGCGTGCCCTTGAAATGCTGGCGCGCCGTGGCGAGGTGGATGTTGACGCCCCGGTCAAGGCCATCGAGAAGTACAAGCTGCTCAACGTCAATGCCGGCACCACCGGCAATGCCGGAGGCGAAGCCTAGCCTTCCGGCTGGACAGCGTATCCAGCAGCATCACGACGACGGCGGCCCCCACTCACCAAGGTGGGGGCCGCCGTCGTCGTGTCTGTAGTGTGCGGCACCGGACGAGGGCGGACGTCTTGTGATCCGTGACAAGGCGGATTGTAGCCTTCGCACAAATGGAGCTTGCGCGACGGTGGCCGTATGCTCAAAGAATGCCAGCACCAGCCAGCCCGTCCTCCATGCGGAAACCGACCCCGCCGAAGGTCACGCCGGAGAAGTCCGAAACCCTCAAGCAGCTCCGCGCCAACGTCGGCCAGCTCTCCACCAGCACCATGCGCAAGCTGGAGCAGTCGCTCCCCTGGTACAGCCGGCTCAGTGCGGATGAGCGGTCGGCACTGGGAATGGTGGCACAGAACGGCATCGCCGCTTTCGTGACCTGGTACGAGCGGCCGAGCTCGCCGTCGTGGATCCTCACGGATGTCTTTGGGACAGCCCCCACGGAACTCACGCGGTCGATCAGCCTGCAGAAGGCGTTGCAGCTGATCAGGATCGTGGTGGAGGTGGTGGAGGACCAGGTTCCGGTCATCGCGCCGGAAGCCGACCAGCCGTCCCTGCGCGAAGCAGTCCTGCGCTATTCGCGGGAGGTGGCCTTCGCCGCCGCCGACGTGTACGCCCGCGCTGCCGAATCCCGCGGCTCCTGGGACACCCGGTTGGAAGCCCTGATCGTGGATGCGATCCTCCGCGGCGAAAACACGGACGCCCTGCGCTCACGCATCGCAGCGCTTGGCTGGAAGGCGCAGGAGAGGTTCACCGTGATGGTGGGCAATTCGCCCTCCGAACCCAGCGCCAGCTACGTCAGCGAATTGCGGCGGATGGCCGGGCGCTATGCCGAGGACGCGCTGGTGGGCATCCAGGGCGACCGGCTGATCCTCATCCTTGGCGGCGTGCAGGACCGCGAAACAGCCTATGTGAAGCTCAGCGACATGTTCGCCCCCGGACCCGTGGTTTACGGGCCCGAGGCCAGCTCGCTGCTGGAAGCCAGCGGTTCCGCGCAGTCGGCCTTTGCGGGGCTGACCGCCGCGCGCGCCTGGCCCTCCGCTCCGCGGCCGGTAGCCGCGGACGACCTTCTGCCCGAACGCGTTATTTCCGGCGATGATGCGGCGCGCCGCTCGCTGGTGAAGAACATTTACCGGCCCCTCCTGGCGGCGTCCAACGGCCTGGTGGAAACGCTGGGAACGTACCTGGAACTGGGCCACTCGCTGGAGGCGACAGCCCGGGAACTCTTCGTCCACGCCAATACTGTTCGGTACCGGCTGAAGCGCGTCTGCGACGTCACAGGCTGGGATCCGTTGCTGCCGCGGGAGGCGTTCGTCCTGCAGGCCGCGCTGGTGGTGGGCCGGCTGTCGGCCCCGCCCAAGGCCGCCACGGAGCGGCAACCGTCCCGTAACCAGTCGTGAGGCATTGTAGACTTCCTACAACCTGACCCCGTGAGCTTGGTGCGGTGAAACACCGCTGGATCACACAGTAATTTGGAAAGCTGGTTACGTGCTTGCAATAGTCTGCCCTGGACAGGGCTCACAGACCCCGGGTTTTCTGGCCCCCTGGCTGGAACTTCCCTCGGTGGCAGGCCAGCTGGCCTCCCTGAGTGACATCGCAGGCATTGACCTGATAGCCCACGGGACCACCTCCGACGAGGAAACCATCAAGGACACTGCGGTTGCGCAGCCCCTGATCGTTGCCGCGGGGCTGGTCACCGCCGCCTCCCTCTTCGATGTCGAACTCAACTCCCTTCCGGTGATCCTCGCGGGCCACTCCGTGGGTGAAATCACCGCCTCCGCCCTGGCTGGAGTGCTGACGGAGCAGGAAGCCATGACCTTCGTCCGCGAACGTGCCAACAGCATGGCCGCCGCGGCAGCCGTCACCCCCGCAGGCATGAGCGCCGTCGTAGGCGGTGACCCGGCCGAGGTGCTGGCAGCCATCGAGGCGGCCGGCGCCGCCCCCGCCAACGTCAACGGGGCAGGCCAGACAGTGGCGGCCGGAACCTTTGAACAGCTGAAGGCCCTGGCCGAGAACCCGCCCGCCAAGGCCCGCGTCATCCCGCTCAAGGTGGCCGGCGCCTTCCACACCAGCCATATGTCGCCCGCTGTCAGCGCGCTTGAGAAACTGAAGCCGCAGCTGAACCCGGTGGCGCCCAAGGTGCCGCTGCTGTCGAATTTCGACGGCGGTGAAGTCACGGACGGTGATGCCGCCGTCGAAAGCCTGATTGCCCAGGTGTCCCGCCCGGTCCGGTGGGACCTCTGCATGGAGAGCATGGTCAAGCGCGGTGTGACCGGCGTGATCGAACTCGCCCCTGCCGGCACGCTGGCCGGACTGGCCAAGCGCGGCATGCCCGGCGTCAAGACCGTTGCGGTGAAGACTCCTGATGACCTCTCCGCGGCCCTGGCGCTCTTTGCAGAACTGGAGGGCAACGCATGAGCGTTCCCACACTGAAACAGGTTCCCATCCACGAGCACAGCCGCATCCTTGGCCTGGGGGCCTACCGGCCGGACGTCATCGTCACCAACGAGGACGTGTGCCAGTGGATTGATTCCTCGGACGAGTGGATCCGCCAGCGCACCGGCATCGTCACCCGCCACCGCGCGGCTGCCGACGTCAGCGTGATCGACATGGCAGAGGGCGCTGCCCGCGAAGCCATGGAGAAGGCCGGTATTGACGCCTCGGAGCTCGGGGCCGTCATTGTTTCCACCGTGACACACCCCTACGCGACGCCTTCCGCCGCAGCCAGCCTGGCCGACAGGATCGGCGCCACGCCCGCACCTGCCTTTGATATTTCCGCCGCTTGCGCCGGCTACTGCTACGGGATTGCCCAGGCCGACGCCCTGGTCCGCTCCGGTACCGCAAAGTATGTCCTGGTGGTGGGGGCCGAAAAGCTTTCCGACGTCATCGACAACCGGGAACGCACCATCTCCTTCCTGCTCGGTGATGGTGCCGGCGCCGTCGTGATCGGCCCCTCCGACACCCCGGGCATCGCCCCCTCGGTATGGGGCTCAGACGGCAGCAAGTGGGACGCCATTGGCATGACCCGCTCCCTGCTTGACGTCCGCGACCTCGGCCTCGCCGCCCGGCAGTCCGACTCCACGGGCGACCTCGCCCTCCTGGAGGAAGCCCAGGAGCTCTATCCCACCCTCCGCCAGGACGGCCAGACGGTGTTCCGCTGGGCAGTGTGGGAAATGGCCAAGGTGGCCCAGCAGGCACTCGATGCTGCCGGCATCCAGGCTGAAGACCTGGTTGCCTTCATCCCCCACCAGGCCAACATGCGCATCATCGACGAGATGGTGAAGAAGCTGAAGCTGCCCGAGACGGTTACAGTGGCACGGGACATTGCCGAGGCCGGCAACACGTCCGCTGCCTCGATCCCGCTGGCAACGCACCGGCTCCTGCAGGAGAACCCCGGACTGAGCGGCGGGCTGGCCCTGCAGATCGGTTTCGGTGCCGGGCTGGTCTTCGGCGCACAGGTAGTTGTCCTTCCCTAGATACGCCCAAGGGTCGCAACCGCGGCCCGGACCGTTTCCGGCAGTCCCTGCCGGCAATACAAGAAAAGGAGCCACCAATGGCTAGCAACGAAGAGATCCTGGCCGGCTTGGCTGAAATCGTCAACGAGGAAACCGGCCTGGCCCCGGAGGCCGTCGAGTTGGACAAGTCCTTCACCGAGGACCTGGACATCGACTCCATTTCCATGATGACCATCGTGGTCAACGCCGAGGAAAAGTTCGGCGTCCGCATCCCGGACGAAGAGGTCAAGAACCTCAAGACTGTTGGCGACGCCGTCAGCTTCATCGCCGGAGCACAGGCCTAGCCAAGGGCTTTCGCCGTCCTACGGCTTGGCGGGGCTGCCGGTCCGGACTGACCGGACCGGCAGCCCGCCGCATTTATCCGGCACAGTACCCCCGACCGGGACTGGCCGATCATCAAAACTGTGCGGGACCCTGCGGCAGCCGCAGGCGGATACCCCCACCGACGAAAGAGTGATCCCATGACACGCAAAGTAGTCATTACCGGTCTGGGCGCCACTACGCCCATCGGCGGCGATGTGCCCACAATGTGGAGCAACGCCCTCAAGGGGGTCTCCGGTGCCCGCACCCTGGAGGACGACTGGGTAGCCAAGTACGAACTCCCTGTCCACTTCGCCGCACGGTGCAGCACGCCGGCCCTTGATGTCCTCAGCCGCGTCGAGGCCAAGCGGATGGACCCGTCCACCCAGTTCGGCGTCATCGCTGCCCGGGAAGCCTGGGCCGATTCGGGCATCACGGAATTCGACCAGGACCGGCTGGCTGTTGCCTTTGCCACCGGCATCGGTGGCGTCTGGACGCTGCTGGACGCCTGGGACACCCTGAAGGAAAAGGGCCCGCGCCGCGTCCTGCCCATGACGGTGCCCATGCTCATGCCCAATGGTGTTGCCGCGGCCGTGAGCCTGGACCTCGGTGCCCGCGCCGGCGCCCACACCCCCGTCTCCGCCTGCGCCTCCGGCACGGAGGCCATGCACCTTGGCCTGGAGCTCATCCGCTCGGGCAAGGCCGACGTCGTCATGTGCGGCGGCGCCGAGGCAGCCATCCACCCCATGCCCCTGGCAGCATTTGCCTCGATGCAGGCGCTGTCCCGCCGGAACGATGATCCCCAGGGCGCCTCACGCCCGTACGACACCGGCCGTGACGGCTTCGTCATGGGCGAAGGTGCCGGCGCCCTGGTCCTCGAGGCCGAGGAACACGCCCTGGCCCGCGGAGCCCGCATCTATGCCGAGCTCGCCGGTACGTCCGTCACCGCTGACGCCTACCACATCACTGCCCCGGATCCCCAGGGGCTTGGCGCCACCCGCGCTCTGAAGGCGGCCATGTTCGACGGCCGGATCCAGGCTGAGGACGTGGTTCACGTCAACGCCCACGCCACCTCCACCCCTGTCGGCGACAAGCCCGAGTACACGGCCCTGCGTGCGGCCCTTGGCAGCCACGTGGACGACGTGGCGGTCTCTGCCACCAAGTCGCAGATGGGCCACCTCCTGGGCGCTTCGGGGGCGGTTGAGGCTGTCCTCACCGTACTGGCCGTCCATGACCGCAAGGCGCCGGTGACCATCAACCTGGAAAACCAGGATCCGGAGATCCCGCTCGACGTGGTCACCTCCGCCCGCGACCTCCCTGCAGGGAACATCGTGGCACTGAGCAACTCCTTTGGCTTCGGCGGCCACAACGCCGTCGTGGCTATCCGCAGCATCTAGGCGCTGCCCGGGGAAGTCGCCCCGGATGGCAAAGGAGGCCCCGCCGCTTGGCGGGGCCTCCTTTGCGCTATGGAGGTGTTGTGGTGTCGTCGCGGTAAGAGTGGACGACGGCGGTCAGCCCACCTGGTGCAGCCAGCGGACGGGAGCGCCTTCGGCAGCGTGGCGGAACGGTTCAAGTTCTTCGTCCCACGCCTCGCCGAGGGCGAGGGACAGCTCGTGGTAGACGGCGGCGGGGTCGCCGGCTCCGGACTCATAGGCGTACCGGATGCGGTCCTCGGACACCATGATGTTGCCGTGGACGTCTGTGACGGCATGGAAGATCCCCAGTTCGGGGGTGTGCGACCACCGGCCACCATCCACGCCCTGGCTGGGCTCCTCCGTCACCTCATAGCGGAGATGCGCCCAACCGCGCAGGCAGGACGCCAGTTTCGATCCCGTTCCGGGGGTTCCGGTCCAGGACAGTTCGGCCCGGAACATTCCGGGCGCAGCAGGCTGCGGGGTCCACTCAAGGTCCGTCCGCTTGTCCACCACGGCGCCGACCGCCCACTCAACGTGGGGGCACAGCGCCGTAGGGGCCGAGTGAACGAACAGCACACCGCGGGTCATTGCAACAGACATTCCATCCTCCATAGCTCTAGGTACGTCTTCCCCAACGACCTCGGCCTGGATGGAACTGCTGCGCCCTGCACTGCGGCGATGGTTCCCTGCCTGTATTCAGATGTATCAGATTAAGCTGTGTCCGGGCTTGCCGCGCGGTCCGAAGCCGTTTGAGCTTCAAGCCGCACTTGAAAGTTGCCGGACGTGACTCTTATTGTGCCGTACGCCATGGAATTACGCCAGTGCGATTACCTCGGCGATCAGGCCCTGGGATGCGCCTGCTGGTAACTCTTCCGGAGCCGGTCAACCGAGACGTGTGTGTAGATCTGGGTGGTGGCCAGGCTGCTGTGGCCAAGAATCTCCTGCACTGCCCGGAGGTCCGCGCCGCCGTCGAGCAGATGAGTGGCCGCCGAGTGGCGCAGGGCGTGGGGCCCGGACGCGGAGGTATCACCGAGCGCCTCAAACAGGGCGTTGACCAGGGCGCGCACCTGCCGCTGGTCGACCCGTCCACCGCGGGCACCGAGGAAGAGGGCGGGCCCGCTGGTGTCCTTCACCAGTCCCGGGCGCCCGCGCCGGAGCCAGTCGTCCACGGCCACCGCGGCCGGGACTCCAAACGGAACCGTGCGTTCCTTGTTGCCCTTGCCGATAACCCGCAGCGTCCGGCGGTCCGGGTCAAGGTCGTCGACGTCCAGTCCGGCGAGTTCGCCTACCCGGATACCTGTGGCGTAAAGCAGCTCCACGATCGCACGGTTGCGTACAGCCAGCGGTTCGCCCTCCGCGGCCGCCCTTTCCAGGCCCTCCAGTATGCGCGCGAGCTGGGAGGCCTGCAGGACCCCCGGCAGGGACCCCTCGCGTTTGGGTGCCTTCAGCCGCAGGGCCGGGTCTGCGGTGATGAGTTCCTCCCGTACGGCCCAGGCGGTGAAGGCCCGTGCCGTGGCAGACCGGCGTGCCAGCGTCGCCCGCGAGGCGCCCGCCGAACTTTGGCTGCCAAGCCAGCGGCGGAATGTCCCCAGTTCAAGCTCCTTCAGCCCTGCCACGCCTTCCGATGCAGCATGGGCCAGGAGGCTGCGCAGGTCGCCCAGGTACGCACGCATGGTATGGGCGGACATCCCGCGCTCCCCTGACAGGTACCCGGCGAACGCGTCCAGTGCCTTGGCCAGTTCCCCGGGCAGTTCTTCATTGTCCACTCCTCTACTTTCCCAGTTGCCCGGCCGGTACCGCCGGTGGACACGGTCATGCCTTGCCGCGTTTCCAGCCTCCCCGCTCCGATACGGCGAGTCCCAGCAGCCCCAGCCTCCCAAGTCCTGCCCTGACGGAGTCCTGGCCAAGCCCGGCCACGGCTGAGAGCTTTTCCACGGACGCAGTGGAGCGGAGCGGAAGCGCGTCCAGCAGGATCAGGTCCTCCAGGGTCAGCCCGTCCTGCACTGCAGCGTCTGCGGTGGGCTGATCGGGAAGGGCAGCTCCACTCGGTGAGGCGAGTTCGGCCACTTCAGCCGCGTCGGTGACGCAGACGGCTCCCCCGTCCCGGAGGAGTCGGTGGCAACCGGCGGAGTTGGCACTGTGGACGGATCCGGGTACGGCCCCGACGGCTCGGCCCAGGGTCTCTGCGTGATGGGCGGTATTAAGCGCCCCAGACCGCCAGCGCGCCTCCACCACCACTGTCACCGCGGAGAGGGCAGCAATGAGGCGGTTCCTCTGGAGGAAGCGGTAGCGGGTAGGGGCCGACCCCGGTGGTACCTCGGCCAGCACCGCACCCTGGTTTGCCACGGCCCGCAGCAGGTCGTCATTACCGGATGGATAGAAGCGGTCCACTCCCCCGGCCATGACGGCGATGGTGGGGACGGCGGAGGAACTGCCGGCGAGGGCGGCTCTGTGGGCATGAGCGTCGATACCGTAAGCTCCGCCGGAGACCACCGTGAAACCCCGCTGCGCCAGCGAGTAAGCGATGTCCCCTGTCACGGACGCACCATAGCTGGTGCTGTCCCGCGATCCCACGAGGGCGATGGATTTGTCCGCACCCGGCAACGGTTGTTCCTGCCCGCGCCACCAAAGGCAGATGGGCTCCTGGATTCCCAAGTCGGCAAGTTGGGCCGGCCACAGCTCATCACCGGGAATGATGAGGCGTCCGCCGAGCCGGGCCATAGTGGCCAGGTCGCGTTCGGGCGCAAGGTCGGGCAGCCGTGGCCGCCAACGCTTCAACGCGGCTGCCAGTCCGGCCCAACTGCCGGCAGCCCCGCTGTCAGCCAGCAGCGATGTCATCCCGCGCTCCAGGTCGGGCCCGGGTGCCACCTCACCGGCAGCGATGCGCAGCGCGTCCGTTGCCCCTGCCATCTGGACAAGGGCCAGGCCCGCGGTGTCCTGGGGCTCCATGAGCCGTGACAGGGCGGCCCGGGCCAGCCGTTCGGCATCCCTGGGTGTCATGCCGCGGCCGCCGAAGCCTGCCGCAGGCCCAGGGCCTGTCCGATGTCGTTCGGGTCCGGCGTATCGCGGTGCCCCAGGTCCGCCAGCGTCCACGCGAGCCGAAGGACACGGTCATACCCGCGGGCGGTAAGTACCCCCGCTCCAGGGACTGGTCAAGGATCCGGGTCGCGGCCGCGGGGAGACGCAGTTCACCGCGGAGGATGCGCCCCGGCACCTGGGAATTGGTCTCCAGGCCGAAGCACCGTAACCGTTCCGCCTGCCGGGCACGCGCGTCCAGGACCCGGCCTGCCACTGATGCAGTGCCCTCTTCCGCGCCCGCTTGGCCAAACTCGGCCAGGGATACGCGCTCCACCTGCAGTTGGATGTCCACCCGGTCCAGCAGGGGCCCGGACATCCTGGCCAGATAGCGGCGGCGCATCACGGGTGTGCAGGTGCAGTCCAGCCCCTTGCCCGATGCCTTGCCGCAGGGGCAGGGGTTGGCGGCGAGCACCAGCTGGAAACGGGCCGGATAGGCGGCTGTTCCGGCTGACCGGTGGATAACCAGCTCCCCGCTCTCCAGCGGCTGCCGCAGCGCGTCCAGGACACGCCGCTCGTACTCCGGTGCCTCATCCAGGAAAAGCACGCCCCGGTGGGCACGTGATGCTGCCCCCGGCCGGGGCAGGCCGGTCCCGCCGCCGATGATGGCGGCAGCGGTGGCTGAGTGGTGCGGGTTCTCGAACGGCGGCCGGCGCAGGAGCTGTACCGAGGATGCGGGCAGGCCGCACAGCGAGTGGATGGCCGTGACTTCCATGGACTCGTGGTCGCCAAGGTCCGGCAGGAGGCCCGGCAGCCGCTCCGCCAGCATGGTCTTGCCGGCTCCTGGCGGCCCGGTGAGGAGCAGATGATGGGCGCCCGCCGCCGCCACTTCCAGAGCCCTGCGGGCTTCGCCCTGCCCGGAGACGTCTGCCATGTCGGGACACGGGCCGGGAAGCGCCTGGCCGTCACCGGCGTCATCGGCCTCGTCCGGTTCGAAGTCCAGGGCAAGTTCCTGGGGGTCCGCCCCAAAGTCGAGGGCAAGCCGGGCAAGCGTGCGGTACCCGCGCACCTTGGCTCCGGGGACCAGGGAGGCCTCGGCGAGGTTGGCCTGGGCCACCACGATCTCCGGATACCCGGCCTGCACCGACGCCATGACCGCCGGCAGGATTCCCCGCACCGGCCGCAGCCTCCCGTCGAGCCCCAGCTCGGCGATAAAGACTGTGCGCCCCGTGGGCTTGATGTCGTTCGCTGCCCGGAGGACGGCCATGGTGACGGCGAGATCGAAGCCGGAGCCTCGTTTCGGCAGTGAGGCAGGAATGAGGTTTGCGGTGATCTTCCTTCGGCTGAGCGGGATCCCGGCGTTCTTCGCGGCTGAGCGGATGCGCTCCTTGGCTTCGTTGAGGGAAGCGTCCGGCAGCCCAAGAATGACGAAGGCCGGGAGCGTCTGGCCGATGTCAGCCTCGACTTCCACCATGTAGCCGTTGAGCCCGACGAGGGCGATGGAGTAGGTGCGCCCGAGGGACATTACCCCACCCCCTTGAGGTGTTCGACCACGGGTTCCCCGCCGCCGTCGTCCACGACGGCTATGACGTCCACGCGGCGCAGCGGCATCCGCAGTTCGCGG
This sequence comes from Arthrobacter sp. FX8, assembly GCF_026723805.1. Classification (NCBI taxonomy): domain Bacteria; kingdom Bacillati; phylum Actinomycetota; class Actinomycetes; order Micrococcales; family Micrococcaceae; genus Arthrobacter; species Arthrobacter sp. FX8. Next base: position 1,884,169 of record NZ_CP113505.1, read on the forward strand.
TCACGGCACCAGGCAGCAGCGAGGCGGTGCAGCCGGGCCAGCTTTTCCGGACCGACGGCTTCAAACGGATGGCCGTAGTCGAGCGAACGGCGGGTTTTGACTTCGGCGATCACCAGCGCATCGCCGTCGAGGGCGACGATATCAATCTCGCCCCCGGCGCACCGCCAGTTGCGCTCCACCACCAGCATGCCCAGCGCTTCAAGATAGCCCACGGCAAGGTCTTCGCCCCGCCGGCCCAACAGGTCTTTGGATTTCATGTGTACCTCCGCAACCAGCCTGGAGGCGAAGGGCCGCGGAAGACAGAAGGCCCCTGCCGTATGTGGACAGGGGCCGGTGTGGAGGGGAAGTCAGGGTCCCGCGGGACCCTAGTTGCCCAGGTCTACATCCTTGGGCAGGGCCAGTTCCTCGTTGCGGGGCAGTTCCTCCACGTTCACGTCCTTGAAGGTCAGGACCCTGACGCTTTTGACGAACCGTGCCGAGCGGTAGACATCCCATACCCAGGCGTCCTGGAGGGTCAGGTCGAAATAGACCTCACCATCGGCGCTGCGGGCCTGGAGGTCCACATGGTTGGCCAGGTAAAAGCGCCGTTCGGTCTCGACAACGTAGCTGAAGAGGCCGACCACGTCGCGGTATTCACGATAGAGCTGAAGCTCCATGTCGGTTTCATAGTTCTCAAGATCCTCAGCACTCATGCTTCCATCTTGCACCATGTCCGGCACGGGTGCCGCGGGTGGCGGGGGTCAGTCTTCGTACGGCTCGTCCCCGTCGGGCACCTCGGCGTCCTGCAGTTCCCCGCCAAGCAGCCGCCAGCTTACCCTGTGGTACGGTGTGGGCCCGGCGGCGCGTAGGACGTTCCGATGGGCTGCCGTGGCATATCCCTTGTTGATGTCCCAGCCGTAATCGGGATATTCGGTGTGCAGTTCCCGCATCATCCGGTCCCGTTCCACCTTGGCAATAACACTTGCGGCCGCGACGCTGAGGCACTGCATGTCCGCCTTGACCTTGGTATGGACCGGGGCTTCACACGCGGCCTCCAGCACGGGCTGGTCGAACAGGGACAGCTGGCCTGCCGGGGAAAGCCAGTTGTGGCTTCCATCAAGCAGCACAGCCTCCGGGATGATGCCGGCGCTGATGATGCTGTTCCACGCGCGGGTTCCCGCCAGCCGAAGGGCAGCGATGATGCCGAGTGAATCTATCTCGCCGGCGGAAGCGTGTCCCACCGCCGATGCGATACTCCACCGGCGCACCAGGGGATCCAGCCGTTCCCGTTCCGCAGGGCTCAGGAGTTTGCTGTCCCGCACGCCTGCAAGCGGCTTCTGGCGTTCCAGGTCAACGACGGCGATTCCCACGCTGACAGGACCGGCGAGGGCACCCCGGCCAACCTCATCCACCCCGGCAAGCAGGCGCACCCCCTGGGCCTTGAAGGTACGCTCGTGCCGCAGCGTGGGCGCCTTGGCTCCGCGTGCTGCCGGTTTTGAGCCGGAGCGCGCCTTCACTGCCGGGGTAGTCTGCACTGCTGGGGACGCCTGCACTGCTGAAGGCACGGTCAGTGGGCCGCCGGGACGCTGCGGAACACGTCCGGGTAGTTGTCCAGGGTCTTGATCCTGTTCAGCGGCCAGGCGATGACCGCGGCCTTGCCTTCGAGGTCCTTGAGATTGATGAATCCGCCGTCAGTCTCCATGTGCGCACGGGAATCGGCAGAGTGGTTCCGGTTGTCACCCATCACCCACACCTTGCCTTCCGGTACGGTGACGTCAAAGTTGCGGATCTGCGGGACTTCCGCGGGATTGATGTAGGTCTCGTCAATCGCGGTCCCGTTAATGGTCAGTTTACCGCCGGCGTCACAGCAGACAACGTGGTCGCCCGGGAGCCCGATGACACGCTTGACCAGGTGCTGTTCGGAGTTGTCGGGCAGGAGGCCGACGAACGTCAGGCCGTCCTGGACCCAGGTGAACGGTCCCTGTGCCTTGGCCGGGGCCGGCGGCAGCCAGCCCTTGGTGTCACGGAATACCACCACGTCGCCACGGCTGAGCGCGAAGGGCTCCGGCACCAGGAGGTTCACGAAGATCCGGTCATCCACGTCGAGGGTGTTCACCATGGATTCCGAGGGAATGAAGAATGCCCGGAACAGGAAGGTCTTGATAAGGAAGGACAGCACCACGGCGATGACCACCACCGTGGCGATTTCCCTGAGCCAGCCGAGCACGGGATTGCCGCCGGACTTGGCGGCCGCTGCCTTCGACGCCGTCCTGTGCCGCCGATGGACGGGGGCGGCGGTTTCCGGGGTGTCGCCGGGTACGGAGGGAACTGGAACGGTGGGCGTTTCTGATGCGCCGTCATGGCGCGGTTCAGGTTTCCGCGCGTGATTCTCGGGCATTTACCGTCCGTTCTGTGTTGTCGGCCCCGCTGCGGGCGGCCGTGCTACTGGAGCAAATCTATCAAGCGGCCAAAGGATCTGGACCGGCCGGCCAATCACCCTGTCCAGCGGAACCAGTCCGCCGCCGGGAGCACCGAGCAGGCTGCGGGAGTCAGCGGACACCGAGCGGTGGTCCCCCATCAGCCAAAGCCTGCCCTCCGGAACCGCGGTGCTGAACTTCTGCGTGCTCGGCGCGTCGCCGGAAAAAATGTAGGGCTCATCCATGGGTGTGCCGTTGACGGTGACCTTGCCGCCGGCGTCACAGCAGGCCACCGTGTCGCCGGGAAGGCCGATGACCCGTTTGACGTAGGTTGTGTCGCTGCCGGTCAGGCCGAGCCACTGCATGGCGGCAGCGGCTGCGTCCGGCAGCGGACCCTTGCCGCTGTTCAACGGTGCAAAGCTGCCACGGCCATCGAAGACGACAACGTCCCCGTGCCGGATGGGTTCGGACTGGAAGTCCGTGCGTGACACCAGGATCCGGTCCCCGCCCTGCAGGAGCGGCTCCATGGAATCCGAGGGGATGAAGTAGACGTCAAGCCACAGGGACCGGACCACTCCGCTGATTGCCACGGCGAGGAGCAGGGCCAGTAAAACAAAACGCCAGCCCATTTTGCGGGGCTGGCGTTTTGTCTGGTGCATGGTCCGTATCCTGGCGCTGGTGCATTGCTCCGGCGCATGCCGGGTACGGCCGCGCTCCAGCCTGGCCGTAAGTCCGGGCAGAACTTACTTACTTGGCGGAGCTGAAGTCGCGCTTTTCCTTGATCTTCGCGGCCTTGCCACGCAGTGCACGCATGTAGTACAGCTTGGCGCGGCGGACGTCACCCTTGGTGACAACCTCGATCTTTTCGATGATCGGGGAGTGCACCGGGAAGGTACGCTCCACGCCGACACCGAAGGAGACCTTGCGAACGGTGAAGGTTTCGCGCACGCCGTCGCCCTGGCGGCCCAGGACGAAGCCCTGGAAGACCTGGACACGGGTGTTCTTGCCTTCGATGATGTTCACGTGCACCTTGAGCGTGTCGCCGGCGCGGAACTCGGGAACATCGTTGCGCAGCGAGGCTGCATCGACGGAATCGAGAATATGCATGATTGCACTCCTGGTGAACGCCACAGGTCATTCACTTTGGGTCACGGCGGGCAAGTCCGGCTGCCGGAAGGCAGGCCGGGTCTCACCGCCGAAGTAAAATAGTCCGGCCGCTTCAAGGGTTGATGGGGCCGGTTGTCCGGCTGTTGGCCGCGCTACCCCCTGTGGCAGGTGCGGACCCAGCAGACACAAGGGTTAATTTTGCCACAGCGGCAGGGTTACGCCAATTCGCCCGGCACTAATCCTGCGGCGCGGCTGCCGCTTCCGGCCGGCGGACCAGCCTGCCATCCACGATGTCATACCCCAGGTTGTGCAATTCGGTGCGGTCGGCACGCGGGAGGCTGCCGGCGTCGAACCCTTCCAGGAGGTCCGGACGCCGCGCCGCTGTGCGGCGGTACTGCTCGTGGCGCCGCCATTGGGCGATCCTGCCGTGGTTGCCGCTCAGGAGCACCGGCGGCACCTCGCGGTCACGCCACATGGAAGGCTTGGTGTAGACCGGATATTCCAGGAGTCCGTCCGAGTGGGATTCCTCCACCAGGGATTCGGGATTGCCCACTACACCGGGCAGCAGGCGGCCAATGGCTTCCACCATGGCCAGGACGGCCACTTCCCCGCCGTTCAGCACATAGTCGCCCAGGCTGACAGGCCGGACCGTGAAGTGTTCCTGCGCCCATTCGATGACCCGTTCATCGATGCCCTCATACCGCCCGCACGCAAACGCCAGGTGCTGTTCCTCGGCCAGTTCATAGGCGAGGGCCTGGGTGAACCGCTCGCCGGCCGGGGATGGGACGATGAGGACCGGCTTGCGCTGCGGATCCGGCCGCTCCTCCGCCACGGCGGCGAGTGCCTGGGCCCAGGGTTCGGGCTTCATGACCATTCCGGCGCCGCCGCCGTACGGGGTGTCGTCGACAGTGCGGTGCTTGTCCGTGGTGAAGCTGCGCAGGTCATGGACGTGCAGGTCCAGGATGCCGTCGTGGCGGGCCTTGCCAATCAGCGAGAGTTCAAGCGGGGCGAGGTATTCAGGGAAGATGCTGACGACGTCGATGCGCATCTAGTCCCTGCTTTCCGGTTCCGGGGCAGCGGCTTCGTCGGTGTTGAGTTCGAAGAGTCCGTCCGGCGGGGTGAGGAGGATGAAGCCTTCCTCGATATTCACCTCAGGCACGATCTGTTCCACGAACGGGATGAGGATTTCCTTGCCGTCCGGGGTGGTGACCATGAGAAGGTCCTGCACGGGCATGGTGTTCAGCGCGGTCACCTTGCCCACAACCTGCGCCCCTACCCGGGCCTCCAGGCCGACAAGCTCGTGCTCGTACCAGCCCTCGTCATCATCCCCGTCCAGTTCTTCGGTTTCGATGAACAGCTTGGCGCCGCGGAGGGTTTCAGCCTGGTTGCGGTCCGCCACCTCCTCAAAACCGAGCAGCAGGATGTCCTTGTTCCAGCGCGCACTCCGCACGGTCAGCCGTCCTGCCGCGGCGTCCTCAACGACGAATTCCGTTCCCGGGACAAAGCGGTCCTCCGGAGCGTCCGTCAGCACCTGGACGGTGACTTCCCCGCGAATGCCGTGCGGCTTGCCGATCCGTGCCACCTGAAGCTGCATCTGTTCCTCTGTTCCGGGTTGTGGTGGTTCCGGTGGAAGCACCATGTTGGTCAAAGCACTCCGGCCCCTCCACCTGGCGGTGAAGGGGCCGGAGCAAAACTGAATGTTGCCGAGCGCTCAGCGGCGGCGGTCGGTATCGACGACGTCGACCCTCACCGGTTCGCCACCGGCCAGTGCTGCCACCACGGTGCGCAATGCGCGGGCGGTGCGGCCCTGGCGGCCAATCACCCGTCCAAGGTCGTCCTGGTGAACGCGCACCTCGAGGGTGTCCCCGCGGCGGTTGCTCTTCGAACTGACCTTGACGTCATCCGGGGAATCGACGATTCCGCGGACCAGGTGTTCCAGCGCTTCTGCCAGCAATCTACTCAGCCTCGGTGGTCTCAGCTTCGGCGTCGGCCGGGGCCTCGGCAGCGTCAGACTTGGATGCCTTCTTGGTGATGGCTTCCGGGATGATGACCGAGCCCTTCTCCGGGGCAACAAAGGCTTCCTTCGCGACCTTGGTCTTGAGGGTGCCTTCCTGGCCCGGCAGGCCCTTGAACTTCTGCCAGTCACCGGTGATCTTCAGGATCGCGGCGACCTGCTCGGACGGCTGGGCGCCGACGGAGAGCCAGTACTGCGCACGCTCGGAGTTGACCTCGATGAACGAGGGCTCTTCGGTGGGGTGGTACTTGCCGATCTCCTCGATGGCGCGGCCGTCACGCTTGGTGCGTGAGTCCGCAACGACGATGCGGTAGTACGGGGCGCGCATCTTGCCGAAGCGCTTAAGGCGAATCTTTACGGCCACTTTTGTGGTCACTCCTGTTTCAGAAAAGGGGTGAACCCGGCTTTCTGCACCCGTGGGGCGGGCCGTACTTGCGGGTTCGAAGGACAGGATCCGGACGCGGAGAGAGGGGCCACGCAGATCGAGTACCTGTTTATTGTGCCAGATGAACGGCGTTATTTCGACTTGGGCCACCGCGCCGGCGCCGCGGCCGGCCCTTGTGGAGGCGGAGGACGGCCGAAACCGGCATCACGGGGTCAGGCCGACCAGACGTACAGTCCCGTCCGCTCGGAATCGTCGATCGAGGCGGCCAACTCCGCCACCTGCTGAACGTAGCTCCGGGCCTGGCCGGCGTCGAACGGCATATCCTCCTGGCCGGCCCACTGTTCGGCGACGTCGTCAAGGACATTGCCTTCGCCTTCGGTTTCATAGGAGAGCAGGTCGGCCAGCGCACGGACCATGGCCGGCGGCACGGCAAGGAGCGAATCGCTGGCGACGTCCACCATGGTCAGCTCATAGTCGGCCCCGCCGGCGTGCACGGCAGTCCCGGCAAGATCGCCCAGCTGTTCGACTTCGAAGTCGCTGATGCCCTGGATCCGCACCGCCTGGCCCCCGGGCCCGCTGTCCGCCGCGGAGCCGCTTCCCTGGTCAAGGATGCCGGCGCGTTTCAGCGCGGCGTCATGGGTGGCGACGAAGATCTCGGTGAAGCCCATGGCGGGTGCCCTTCTTCCGTTGGCGGAGCTGCGTGCCGGGAGTTGCAGCCCGGCCGTACGGAATCAGCCTAGTTGCTGCGCGCCCGCCGGCAAACGCGCCGGGCCGGAGCCCGCGAGCCCCAACACTGGCCCGTCAGCACTGGCGCACGGCCCGTGCAGGAGCACCGGTCAGCGGACTGCCACCCGGAGCCGGTTGCGCCACGGGTCCTCGAACCGGAGCTCCGCGCCGGTGTGGTGGGCGGGCACCCCGGCGACCCTCAGGCGGTCAGCCAGCGCCCCGACGTCGTCACCCGAGGAAACCTCGATGAGCACCTCGCCCAACCCAAGGGTGTCCTTGCGGGGGCCGGCGCCGCGACTGTTCCAGACGTTCATGGCCATGTGGTGGTGGTAGCGGCCCGCGGAAACGAACAGGGCCTGCCCATGCCAGCCCGCCGTCTTCTCGAAGCCCAGGGTACCCACGTAGAAGTCCCTGGCGGTCTGGACGTCGCCAACCTGGAGGTGGACGTGCCCCACGCCTGCGGACGTCCGCCGCTGGCCTTCGAGGGATTCCTCAGTGAGGTGCTGCTCCAGGTAGCGCTGCGGCGGAAGCGCCAGGCTGTCCATCACCACGTCCGTCCCGTTCCAGGACCAGTTGCTGCGCGGCCGGTCCCAGTACAGCTCGATGCCGTTGCCCTCGGGGTCGGTGAAGTAGAAGGCCTCACTCACCAGGTGGTCGGCGCTGCCGGTGAAGGACCGGGGTTCGTACTGGGCTGCCGTGGCGATGGTGGCCGCCAGGGAAGCCTGGTCCTCGAACAATAGGGCGGTGTGGAACAGGCCGGCCTCTCCCCTGCCGGGAAGGTGCAGCCCGGGGGCCGGCGCCAGGTGGACCAGCGGCCTGCCGAGCCTGCCCAGGTAGAGCCCGCCGTCCTGCTCCGCCACCGCCTCCAGGCCCAGTGCGCGCTGGTAGTAGTCGGTCATGACCTTCATGTCGCCCACCTTGAGCATTACCGTGCCCATGGCGAGGTCGGCAGGAAGAAGATCCTGGCTGCTGGCTGCGTCGGTCATTTGAAGGCTCCTTGTGTTGGAGGCCGTCACTTCGGCGGCCTGTCACATATTAAAATTACTTGAAGCTTCAATTTATTCCAAGTAGCGGAACCAAATAACTCAACGGATGATGCGGCCGCCCAGCACCACGTGCTCCAGCGCCGTGATCGTGTCCGGGGTGGTCCGGGGGTCGTCCCGGCACACCACGACGTCGGCCCGCGCGCCTTCCTCCAGGTTGTCAGCGCCCAGCCACGCACGCGCTGCCCAGCAGGCGGCATCCAGGGCCGCATGCATGGGCAGGCCGGCCCCGTGCAGGGCGAGGATCTCATCTGCGATCCTGCCGTGCCGGATCACGCTGCCTGCGTCCGTGCCGGCAAAGATCCGGACGCCGGCGGCATGGGCCTCCGCCACCCGTTCCAGCCTGCGTTCCCACAGGGCACGCATGTGGGCGGCGTAGCGCGGAAACTTTGCGTCCGCCTGCTCCGCGATATCAGGAAAGGTGGCGATGTTGATGAGGGTGGGCACGATCGGTACGCCCTGCTCCACGAACCGGGGCAGGTGGCGCGGCAGCAGCCCCGTGGCGTGCTCAATGCAGTCAATGCCGGCGTCCAGCATTTGGTCCAGGGTGTCTTCGGCGAAGCAATGTGCCGTGACCCGGGCACCTTCATCATGGGCAGCCTGCACAGCGTCACGCACGACGGCGGCAGGAAAGGAGGGCGCAAGGTCGCCGGCGCTCCGGTCGATCCAGTCGCCCACCAGTTTGACCCAGCCGTCGCCGTCGCGCGCTTGCTTCCGCACGGCCTCCACGAGCCCGTCGGGTTCGACCTCCGCCGCGAAGCCGCGCAGGTAGCGGCGTGTGCGGGCCACATGCCGTCCTGCACGGATCAGTACCGGGAAGTCCCGGCCGCCCTGCATCCAGCGGGTATCGGCAGGTGAGCCGGCGTCGCGGACCAGCAGGGTTCCGGCGTTGAGGTCAGCCAGCGCCTGCTCCCGGGCAATGGCGGGTTCCACCGGGCCGTCGGGACCCAGGCCGATGTGGCAGTGGGCGTCGACGAACCCCGGCAGCACCCAGCCGTCGAGTTCCCGCGCCGGAGGGGCAGCGGGCCGGCTGAACGTGAGCTTGCCGTCCACCGACCAGAGTCCATGGCGTACCCGGTCCGGTGCGGCCAGGACGGGTCCGCGAAAGTAGATGATGTCTGCCATCGGGCTTCCTTTCGATGCCCGGTCAGGCTAGCACCCGCAAATGTGACACCGCCCTTCCGGGGGCCTGTGGTAGCTTCTTCTCTGACCACACGGGAGCCCTTGCAGGGGCTGAGATCGGGCTGACGCAGCCTGCGACCGTTGAACCTGTCCGGGTAATGCCGGCGAAGGAAGTGAGTATTCCCTTGAGTACGCAAAACACCCAGTTGAACCCTGCCCACCTGCCGTCCACCGGGGATTCCGGAGCCGGCTCCACGCCCCAGGTGAACCAGTCCCAGGTGACCCGGTCCCTGGCGTCGCATTCGCTGGCCTATATCGACGACGCCGGGTCCGGCATCCGGGTACCCGTCACGGAAATTGCCCTGGAGCCATCGCCCAACGGCCAGCCGAACGCACCGTTCCGGACCTACCGGACGGCGGGGCCGGGAAGCGACCCCGTCCGCGGCCTGGAGCCCTTCCGCGCGGAGTGGATCGTGGCGCGCGGAGACACCGAGGCCTACAGCGGCAGGGAACGCAACCTGCTCGACGACGGCCGCTCGGCCGTCCGCCGCGGCGCCGCCTCCGCGGAGTGGAAGGGCGCGCAGCCGGTGCCCCGCCGCGCCGTCGACGGCCGGACGGTGACCCAGATGCACTATGCCCGGCAGGGCGTCATCACGCAGGAGATGCGCTTCGTGGCGCTGCGCGAGAACTGCGATGTGGAACTGGTCCGGAGCGAACTGGCCGCCGGCCGCGCCATCATTCCGAACAACATCAACCATCCGGAGTCCGAGCCGATGATCATCGGCAAGGCCTTCCTGGTGAAGATCAACGCCAACATCGGAAACTCGGCCGTGACGAGTTCCATCGCGGAGGAGGTGGACAAGCTCCAGTGGGCCACGCAATGGGGCGCCGACACCGTTATGGACCTGTCCACCGGCGACGACATCCACACCACGCGGGAGTGGATCATCCGCAACTCCCCCGTCCCTATCGGCACCGTGCCGATCTACCAGGCCCTGGAGAAAGTCAACGGCGAGGCCAACGCGCTGACCTGGGAAATCTTCCGGGACACCGTCATTGAACAATGCGAGCAGGGCGTGGACTACATGACCATCCACGCCGGCGTGCTGCTTCGCTATGTCCCGCTGACCGCCAACCGGGTGACGGGCATTGTGTCCCGCGGCGGCTCCATCATGGCCGGCTGGTGCCTGGCCCACCACCAGGAGAACTTCCTCTACACGCACTTCGATGAGCTGTGCGGGATCTTCGCGAAGTACGACGTTGCCTTCTCCCTGGGCGACGGTTTGCGCCCCGGTTCGACGGCGGACGCCAACGACGCCGCCCAGTTCGCGGAACTGGACACGCTCGCCGAGCTCACCCAGCGCGCGTGGGAGTACGACGTTCAGGTCATGGTGGAGGGGCCCGGCCACGTTCCCTTCCACCTGGTCCGGGAAAACGTCGAGCGGCAGCAGGAACTCTGCAAGGGGGCCCCGTTTTACACCCTGGGCCCGCTGGTGACAGATGTTGCTCCGGGCTATGACCACATCACCTCAGCGATTGGTGCCACCGAGATTGCCCGTTACGGCACCGCGATGCTGTGCTACGTCACCCCGAAGGAACACCTGGGCCTGCCCAACAAGGACGACGTGAAGACCGGCGTGATCACCTACAAGATCGCCGCGCACGCGGCGGACCTGGCCAAGGGGCACCCGGGGGCGCATGAACGGGACGACGCCTTGTCCAAGGCGCGGTTCGAATTCCGCTGGCGGGACCAGTTCGCACTGTCCCTGGACCCGGTGACGGCTGAGGCGTTCCACGACGAGACGCTGCCGGCTGAGCCTGCCAAGACGGCGCACTTCTGTTCGATGTGCGGGCCCAAGTTTTGCTCCATGCGGATCAGCCAGGACATCCGCGACGAATTTGGTTCCGCGGAGGCGCAGGCGGCACTGGCCGATGCTGCGGCCGGGATGCGCGGGAAGAGCGAGGAATTCCTTGCCGCCGGCGGCAAGGTCTACCTGCCGGAACTGCGGGTGCCTGCTGACAGCTAGGACGCGCGGGCCGGCTGGCTCCGGCTGACCTGGCTGATGAACTGCCGGATGGCCCGGTCCCCGTCCGGGGAGTCATGGGGCCGGTGTCCTCCCGCGGCAACGCGGTGCAGGGCACCGGTCTCCCGGAGGTACCCGGCGATTTCCTCGTAGAGCGGTTCCCACCCACCGGTCAGCACCAGCGTGGGCACCCCGGGAACAATGTGCAGCGGCGCCTCCCATGACGGGGCCTGGAGCCGCAGCCTGCGGGCGGACCTTTTTCTTCCGTGGTGGCGGGCTGCTGGAGGTCGGTGGCGAAGACCCGCCGGACGAATTCGCGCTGGAAGTCTTCGTCGCTGAGCTGGTGGCGCACGTCGAAGAGGGGCTGCATGAGGCTGATGTGGGCGGCAGTGGCCGGGAGTTCCGCTGTCAGGGAGAGGCAGGCCGGTTCCACCAGCGTCAATGAGAAGACCAGGTCCGGACGTTCGACGGCGGCCATCATGGCCGCGATCGCCCCCTGGGAGTGCGCCACCACATGCCCGCCGGCGGCGCCGCGGCCGTCATCGGCAAGGGAGCGCAGGATGATGGCGGTGTCCTCCGCGAAGGACGACTCCAGTGGCTCCGCGAGGACGTCAAAGCCATGGCGGCGGAGGAACAGGGCGTCATAGGACAGTGCCATGCCGTGCTGGCGCGGCCACGCGGCGGCACCGAAGGTTCCGGCGCCGTGCACGAACACTACCCTCTGCTTGAACATGTCCCAACCCTATTCCACGGCACTGACATCCCAAGCAAGCAGCGCCAGGTGTCGTTCTGAGAGGTCAAAACGACACCCGGCGCTGCGTTGCCGGGGAACTGCTACTTGCCCAGGAACTTGTCGAAGCCCTTGGGGAGGTTCAGCTGGGACGGGTCGAAGTCCCCGCCCTGCTGGCCGAAGGCGGCGCCCGTAGGCAGCGCCTTGGCGGCGTTGGCACGGCGGGCTTCCGCTTCCTTGCGCTCCTGGGCAGCCTTGGCCGGGTTGCCGGACTTTGCCTTCTTCTTGGGCGCGTTCTTGGCGTTCTTCCGGGCACCGCCGCCGGCGCCGGGCAGGCCAGGCATCCCCGGCATTCCCGGCATGCCGCCCTGGGCCATCTTCTTCATCATCTTCTGGGCCTGGGCGAAGCGCTCCAGCAGGCCGTTGACCTCGGAGACGTGGACGCCGGAACCACGGGCGATGCGTGCCCGCCGTGAACCGTTGATGATCTTCGGCGCCAGCCGCTCGTGCGGTGTCATGGAGCGGACGATTGCCTCGACGCGGTCGATCTCGCGCTCGTCGAACTGCTCCAGCTGCTGCCGGATGTTCTGTGCACCCGGCATCATCATGAGCATCTTCTTCATGGAGCCCATGTTGCGGATCTGCTGCATCTGGGCCAGGAAGTCCTCGAGGGTGAAGTCTTCCTGGTCGGCGAACTTCTTCGCCATCCGGGCGGCCTCATCCTTGTCCCAGGCCTTTTCGGCCTGTTCGATGAGGGTGAGGATGTCGCCCATATCCAGGATGCGCGAGGCCATCCGGTCCGGGTGGAAGAGTTCGAAATCGTCCAGGCCTTCGCCGGTGGAGGCGAACATGACCGGCTTGCCGGTGACCGACGCGACTGAAAGAGCGGCACCGCCTCGGGCGTCGCCGTCGAGCTTGGACAGCACGATGCCCGTGAAGTTCACGCCTTCGTCGAAGGCGAGGGCCGTGTTCACGGCGTCCTGGCCGATCATGGAGTCGATCACGAACAGGACTTCGTTGGGCACGATGGCACGGCGGATCTGGCGCGCCTGTTCCATCATGTCGGCGTCCACGCCCAAGCGGCCGGCCGTGTCAACGATGACGACGTCGTGCAGCTTCTGGCGTGCTTCCTCGACGCCGGCGCGGGCGACGGCGACGGGGTCGCCGGCGGGCTGGTCCAGCTCGGTGGAGGTGGCACCCGGGTGCGGGGCGAAGACGGGGACCTTTGCCCGCTGGCCCACCACCTGGAGCTGGGTGACGGCGTTAGGGCGCTGCAGGTCGCAGGCCACCAGCATGGGGCTGTGCCCCTGGGCCTTCAGCCACTTGGACAGCTTGCCCGCAAGGGTGGTCTTGCCGGCACCCTGGAGGCCGGCGAGCATGATGACGGTGGGGCCGTTCTTGGCCAGCCGGATCCGCCGGGTTTCGCCGCCCAGGATCTCGACGAGTTCCTCATTGACGATCTTGACGATCTGCTGGCCGGGGTTCAGTGCCGCAGAGACCTCGGCACCCAGGGCGCGTTCACGGACCCGGCCAGTGAACTCACGCACAACGGGAACGGCAACATCGGCGTCCAGAAGCGCGCGGCGGATCTCCCGGACGGTGGCATCGACGTCGGCCTCGGTGAGCCTGCCTTTACCGCGGAGATTCTTGAAGGTTGCTGTCAACCGGTCAGAGAGTGAATTGAACACGCGACGTGCACTTCTTTCAGTGGATGATCGGGACTCGACTATCTAGGGTATCAAGTCAGGCCCGGTAGGTGGCATGCTGGCAAAATGACGAGCCAAACGACTGTGAAGACCCTGCTCATCCTCGGCGCCTCGGGCGACCTCACCGGCCGGCTCCTCCTGCCCGGCCTGGCGCGGCTCGTTGCCGCAGGCCGCGCGGAGGGCCTCACCCTGGTGGGGGCAGGCTCGGATCCGTGGACGCCGGAACAATGGCGGGAGCGGGTCCAGGCATCGTTCGCTGCTGCAGCCGGCGCGGCAGACAGTTCCGGAAAGGACGCCCTCGAGCTGCTGCAGAAGGAGACGGCGTACCACCAGGTGGACGTCACGGCCAAGGGTGCCCTGGCCGCCCTGCTCGCGGGGCTGGAAGGCCCGGTGGCCGTTTACTTTGCGTTGCCGCCCCGGATCAGCCAGCAGGCATGCGAGACGCTCCAGCCGGAAGAGGTTCCGGAAGGCACCCGCCTGGTAATGGAGAAGCCCTTCGGCTTCAGCGAGGAATCGGCCCGGTCGCTGAACCGGACCCTGGCACGGCTGGTCCCCGAAGACCATATCCACCGGGTTGACCATTTCCTGGGCAAGGCCACCGTCCTGAACATCCTGGGCCTTCGGTTCGCCAACAACTTCCTTGAGCCGGTATGGAACAGGCAGCACGTGGAAAAGGTGGAGATCTTTTTCGATGAGGACCTGGCCCTGGAAGGCCGAGCGCGCTACTACGACGGCGCCGGCGCCCTCCGGGATATGATCCAGAGCCACCTCCTGCAGGTCATGGCGATCATGGCCATCGAACCTCCGGCCACCATCGGCGAGCGCGACCTCCGCGACGCCGTCTCCACCGTCCTGCGGGCCAGCAGCGTCAGTGCCCCCTTCACTGGCTCAACGCGCAGGGCCCGCTACACCGCCGGTTCCGTGGCAGGCAAGGACGTCCCGGACTACGCCAAGGAGGAAGGCGTGGATCCCGGAAAGGGAACCGAAACCCTTGCCGAAATCCAGGTGGGCATCGACAACTGGCGCTGGCGGGGGTTCCCTTCATCCTGCGTTCCGGCAAGGCCCTGGGCGACAAGCGCAAGGAAGCGGTGGTCACCTTCCTTCCGGTGCCACACCTGCCCCAGGGCTTTACCGGGGTGGACTCCCCCAACCAGCTCCGGATCGGTTTCGGCCCGGACACACTGGAGTTCGACGTCGACGTCAACGGTCCGGGAAACATCTTCAGCCTGGGCCGGGTCACCCTGGAAGCCGAACTGAGCGCCTCCGATCTCCTGCCCTACGGCGAAGTGCTGGAAGGCGTGCTGACCGGCGATCCGTTGCTGTCCGTCCGGGGAGACACTGCAGAGGACTGCTGGCGGATTGTTGAGCCGGTCCTCAAGGCGTGGGAGCGCGGGGACGTCCCGCTTGAAGAGTACGACGCCGGTTCGGCCGGCCCGGCATCCTGGCCCACCAACCGCTCAAAGGACTGAGCAGTCCGCGGCAGCACCGGCAGCGTTAACAAGAGGCAGGGCGGGAACCTTTCGGTTCCCGCCCTGCCTGTCTTTATGGTTCCGTGCCGGTGCCTAGATGGCGGCCACTCCGCGTTCCCCGGTCCGGACCCTAACTGCTTCATGGACATCGATGGTCCAGACCTTGCCGTCCCCGGCCCTGCCGGTATTGGAACTGGCAATGATCACATCCAGGATGTCGTCTGCCTGCTCGTCCGTGGCCAGGACTTCCACCCGGATCTTGGGCAGGAGGTCCACGTTGTATTCGGCTCCGCGGTAGACCTCGGTGTAGCCGCGCTGCCGGCCGTATCCGCTGGCTGCGCTGACGGTCAGGCCCTGAACACCATAGGATTCCAGTCCCTCCCTGATGGCTTCGAGCTTTTCCGGCCGGACGATTGCAGTAATCAGTTTCATGCCCCCACGCTTTCCTTACCTGTTGCTGACTGTGACTTCTGCGTGCCCGGCGTCCCCTGGACTGGCGCGTGGGACTCGCCCTGGCCCTTGCCGGTGATCATGTCGTGCAGCGGCTGGAAGCTTCCGCCGTGTCCGCTCAGTCCGAACTCGTAGGCAGTCTCGGCGTGCAGGCTGAGGTCCACACCCACCGTTTCCTGTTCCTGCGAGACCCGGAAGCCCATGGTCTTGTGGATGGCCAGCGCAATGATGGCCGTCAGGACTGCGGAGTAGGCGATGGCGACGCCGGCTGCCGCGAGCTGCGCCCAGAGCTGGGTCAGTCCGCCGCCGTAGAAGAGGCCGCCGCCAACACCGTCGGTGGGCAGTGCGATGAAGCCGAGCGCCACGGTGCCGATGATGCCGGACACCAGGTGCACGCCGACGACGTCCAGCGAGTCATCGAAGCCCCAGCGGAACTTCAGGCCGACTGCCAGGGCGGAGGCTACGCCGGCCACGACGCCCAGGCCGAGTGCACCGACGGGGCTGACGTTGGCGCAGGCCGGGGTGATGGCGACGAGGCCGGCCACCACGCCGGATGCGGCGCCGAGGGAAGTGGGGTGTCCGTCGCGGATCCGTTCGGTGACCAGCCAGCCGAGCATGGCTGCTGCCGGGGCTGCGAGGGTGTTGATCCAGATCAGACCCCCTGTTCGGCAGTGGTGGCTGCACCGCCGTTGAAACCGAACCAGCCGAACCACAGGATGGCTGCGCCGAGCATGACGAACGGGATGTTGTGCGGGCGGTGGTTGGGGTCCTTGCCGAAGCCCTTGCGGTTGCCGATGATGAGGACGAGGATGAGCGCCGCCACACCTGCGTTGATGTGGACCACGGTGCCGCCGGCGAAGTCGATGGCGGGGCCGAGGGCCTTGCCGATGGCGCCTTCGGGGCCGAAGAGTCCGCCGCCCCACACCATGTACGCCAGCGGGCAGTAGACGAGCGTGACCCACACGGGAACGAAGACGGACCAGGCGCCGAACTTGGCGCGGTCGGCGATGGCGCCGCTGATCAGTGCCACGGTGATGATGGCGAAGGTGGCGGCGTAGCCAACCTTGATCAGACCGTCAGGGGTGGTGATGCCCTCAAGGCCGAATGTGGCGAACGGGTTGCCCACGATCTCCAGGAAGCCTTCACCGGAGCTCATGGACGCGCCCCACAGCACCCAGACAACACCCACCATGCCGATGGAGATGAAGCTCATCATCATCATGTTCAGTGCTGCCTTGGCGCGGGTCATGCCGCCGTAGAAAAATGCCAGACCGGGTGTCATGAACAGCACAAGGGCTGCCGCCACCATGACCCAAACGTGACCTGCGGTAAGTTCCATGGTGCACGTCCTCTCTCATCGAATCTTGCGGAGTACTCCGCCTGCCAACGCCTTTTTGCGTCCTGTAATGAGTTTGTGGGCGGCGTGTTTCGCCCGCGGAGGATTTAGATTGCGGGCCTGTTACAACAACCTCTAGGAAGTAAATGGTGCATATCCGCCTTGTTACGGTTATGTTTCCGCACCCGCGCAGCCACCCGGCTCCCTTTCCTGCAAGGACTCCTTCACAATGACGGCAACACCCCGCGAAAGCGGCGCCACTTCGAGGTTTTTGGCCCGGCTAAGGCCTCGGCGGGAGAAACTTCCCCGCGACATTAAGGTGATGCTGGCCGCGGCGTTCCTGATTGCGCTTGGATTCGGGCTCGTTGCGCCTGTATTGCCGCAGTTCGCAACAACCTTCGGCGTAGGGAACACCGAGGCAGCCGTCATCGTGGCGATCTTTGCCTTCATGCGCCTTGCCTTTGCACCCGCCGGCGGAGCACTGATCGGCAAGCGCGGTGAACGGCCCGTCTATGTCGCTGGGCTGTTGATCGTGGCCTTGTCCACGGCGGCCTGCGCCTTTGCGCAGGACTATTGGCAGTTGCTGCTGTTCCGCGGCCTTGGCGGAGCCGGGTCCGTGATGTTCACGGTGGCATCGATGGCCCTGGTGGTCCGCCTGGCCCCACCCCAGAGCAGGGGCAGGGTCTCAGGTGCCTATGCGTCCGCTTTCCTGATCGGGAATGTGTGCGGGCCGATTGTGGGCGGTCTGCTGGCGGGGCTGGGCCTGCGGGTCCCGTTCCTTGCCTACGCCGGGGCCCTGCTCGTTGCCGCGTTTGTGGTGCAGACCCAGCTCAGCCACCAGCGCCGGGGCGGCGGTGAAACCCAGCACCGTCCGCCGGACATGCGCTTTGGCGAAGCCGTGGCTGCCGGAACCTACCGGTCGGCCCTGCTGTCCAGCTTTGCCAACGGGTGGGCCACGTTTGGCGTCCGCATGGCAACGGTGCCGCTGTTCGCCGCGGCAGCCTTCGGGGCAGGACCGCAGGCGGCCGGACTGGCGCTGGCAGTCTTCGCTGCCGGGAACGCCGCCGCGCTGACCTTCTCGGGGCGGCTGGCGGACTCCCTGGGGCGCAAGCCGATGATGATCTCCGGCCTGCTGGTGGCAGCCTTCGCGACTGCGGCGATCGGCTTGACCTCCGACCTGCCCTGGTTCCTTGCCGCATCGACGCTTGCCGGCGTCGGGTCCGGCCTTTTCGGCCCGGCGCAGCAGGCCGCCGTCGCCGATGTCATTGGGAACGCACGCTCCGGCGGCAAGGTCCTGGCCGTCTACCAAATGACGTCCGACGTCGGAGCGATCGTCGGACCGGTGGCGGCCGGGCTGCTCGCGGACCGGCTGGGTTTCGGCTGGGCTTTCGGCGTGACCGGCGGCGTCATGCTCCTGGCCGCCGTCGGTTGGCTGCCCACCCGCGAAACACTCCGGGTTAAACCCAACTAGCCCGCAGTTGTTGTCGTTTTGAGGGCTCAAAACGACAACTAATGCGAGCTGGTTGGGCTGGCTTAGCTAGTTCAGCAGGGCGTCGACAAAGCCTTCGGTGTCGAACGGGGCCAGGTCGTCGGCGCCTTCGCCGAGTCCGATGAGTTTGACGGGCACGCCGAGCGCCTTCTGGATGGCGACGACGATGCCGCCCTTCGCGGTTCCGTCCAGTTTGGTCAGGACGATGCCGGTGATGTTGACAACCTCCGAAAAGACCCGCGCCTGGTTCAGGCCGTTCTGGCCGGTGGTGGCATCCAGAACCAGCAGGACCTCGTCCACCTCGGCCAGCTTCTCCACCACGCGCTTGACCTTGCCCAGTTCGTCCATCAGGCCCACCTTGTTCTGGAGGCGGCCGGCGGTGTCGATCATGACAACGTCCACTTCCTGCTCAATGCCTGCCTTCACGGCCTCGTAGGCAACGGAGGCGGGATCGGCGCCGTCGATGTCCGACTTCACGGTGGGGACGCCGACGCGCTGCCCCCACGTGGCCAGCTGTTCCGCCGCGGCGGCGCGGAACGTGTCCGCGGCACCCAGCAGGACGTCCTTGTCCTCTGCCACCAGCACGCGCGCCAGCTTGCCGACGGTGGTGGTCTTGCCGACGCCGTTCACGCCCACCACCATCATCACGGCAGGCCTGTCCGCATGGCGCTGGACGTTCAGGCTGCGGTCCATGGAGGGGTCAACAAGCTTGATGAGCTCTTCGCGGAGCATGGCCTTGACGTGTTCGGGGGTCCGGGTGCCCAGCACCTTGACCCGCTCCCGCAGGGCATCCACCAGCTGCATGGTGGGTTCGGTTCCCAGGTCCGCGAGGAGGAGTGTCTCCTCCACCTCGTCCCAGACGCTCTCATCGATCCGGTCGCTGGACAGCAGCGCCAGCAGGCCCTTGCCCATGATGTTGTTGGAGCGGACCAGCCGCTCACGGAGGCGGGTGAGGCGGCCCGCGACAGGCAGCGGTGTTTCGACGGGAATGGTTTCCAGCCCGGCAGCGTCGTCCGGAACCGTAGTGGTGTCAAGCCCTTCGAGGTCCACGCCCGCGGGCGCCGTGCGTTCGATTGGTCCGGCGCTGTCCGCTACGGCGGTGCTGCCGCCGGAGCGGACCTCAGGATCGTTGGCATCCCGCGTGCCGGGGTACCGGGTGATGTTCCTCCGCGTCTTGAGCAGGACCGGAATCAGGCCGCCGATGACCACCAGCGCAACAAGAATGGACAGGACAATGGGAAGGATGTCATTCACTCCCCTAGCTTCTCACAAACGGCCTGCCCGGTTCGGGCGCGCAGCCCGCCCCTGACCTGCCCCAATGCGGCGCCCCCGCGGCCGCCGGACGCCGGCGGGTCCTGCTACACCTCGGAAACGAGCCGCTGGCTGATCACCGTGGAAACGCCGTCGCCCCTCATGGTGACGCCGTACAGTGCGTCCGCCACCTCCATGGTCCGCTTCTGGTGGGTGATGACGATGAGCTGGCTGGACTCCCGAAGTTCCTCGAAGATGGTGATCAACCGGCCGAGGTTGGTGTCGTCCAGCGCCGCCTCCACCTCGTCCATGACGTAGAACGGCGAGGGCCGCGCCTTGAAGATGGCCACCAGCAGCGCCACCGCGGTAAGGGACCGCTCGCCTCCGGAGAGCAGGGACAACCGTTTAATTTTCTTGCCCGCAGGACGGGCCTCCACCTCGATGCCTGTGCTGAGCATGTCCCCCGGGTCCGTGAGGACCAGGCGGCCCTCGCCGCCGGGAAAGAGCCGCTCAAAAACCCGGACAAACTGGACCTGGGTGTCCTCGAACGCCTCGGCGAAGACGCGCTGGACCCGGTCGTCCACTTCCTTGATGATGTCCAGCAGGTCCCGGCGGCTGGCCTTCAGGTCCTCAAGCTGGGTGCTGAGGAACTGGTGCCGCTCCTCCAGTGCCGCGAATTCCTCCAGGGCCAGGGGGTTGACCTTGCCCAGGCTGGCGAGGTCGCGTTCAGCTTTGCGCAGCCGTTTCTCCTGCTCCTGCCGGACGTACGGCTTCCCTTCCCGGATTTCTTCCCCGCCGGCGTCAACGGGAGCCCGCAGCGCGGCCCACTTGTCGCCGGTCTCCTCCGCAGGCACGGGAACCGGGACGTGCGGCCCGAACTCTGCCACCAGCGCTTCGGGGGTGATGCCCAACTCGTCCACGGACCGGGATTCCACCGCCTCGATCCTGGCCCGCTGCTGCGCACGGGCCAGCTCATCCCGGTGCACGTTGTCGGTGAGGTCGGCCAGTTCGCGGGCCAGGGCGTCGTTGGCTTCCCGGATGTCCCGAAGCCCACGGTCACGCTGTTCGCGGTTTTCCTCGGCCAGGTCCCGTTCGTGCCGGGCGAGGTCCACCGATACGTCCACGTAACGCAGTGCCAGTTCCGCCGCGGCGGAAACGGCGGCCGCACGCCTGGCCTGGATGCGGCGGCGCCGGGCACGCTGGGCTGCTTCCTCCCGGGCACGGCGTTCGGTGGCGGCGGCGCGCTCCAGGGACGCCACCCTGTTGCGGGTTGCCGCCAGCTGCTCTTCGGCGCTGCGCAGGGATAACCGCGCCTCCACTTCCGCTGCACGGGCGGCGGATGCGGCACGGGCCAACGCGTCCCGCTGTTCGGTGGAGGGCTCCTCTTCAACCGGAGCCTCCTGGGCGGCGGCCAGCCGGGCCGTGATGGCAGCGAGCGCCTCCTCCTCCGCGGCAACGTTCTCCGCAGCGCGTGCCAGGGAGGCCGCCAGGCGGTCGCTCTCACCGACGGCGCTGCGCAGGACCGAATTCAGGTGGCCCAGGCGTTCGGCCACGGCGGCCAGGCGGGCATCGGATTCGTGCAGTTTGTCCAGGGCAGCGTCCGCCTCCTCCTGCGCTCCGGCGCGGCGCGCCTCGGCGGCGGCCAGGGCGAACCTGTTCCGCTCCAGGTCTGCCGTGACCGCCGAAAGGCCACGGTCGGCGTCGTCCACCGCCGCCTGCACCTCAAGGAGGGAGGGCGCCTTGGCAGAACCGCCGGCAACGGATACGGCGGTGAACACGTCCCCCTCGCGGGTGACCGCCGTGAGTCCGGGCAGCCCGGCCACCAGCGCAGCCGCGGCGTCGATGCCTGTGACGACGGCGGTTCCGGACAGCAGGTGCCGGACCAGCGGGATGTGCTCCGCAGGTCCGTCCACCAGGTCGGCGGCCCATTGCGCACCATCGGGCAGCGGCACTGCTTTGGGGGCGGCCGCTCCTCCCGGCGTGGACTCCGTGGCGGGGTCACCCAGGTGGCCTGCCACCGCTGATGCGAGGAGCAGCGACGCCCGCCCGGCGTCGTCGTCCTTGAGCACCTTCAGGACGGCGGCCGCCGTGTCCTGATCCTGGACGAGGACTGCCTCGGAGGCCTCTCCCAGCGCGGCAGCGACCGCCGCCTCGTAACCACCCTGCACGCTGATCCCGGCCGCCAGGCTGCCCAGCACCCCGGACAGCCCTGACTCCAGTACGTGCCTGGCACCGTCCTTGCGGTCCAGGCCGAGCTTAAGAGCGTCGAGCCGGGCGGCAAGGGCGTCCCGCTTGCGGACGCCTTCGTTGACGGCGGCCTTGAGCCGGGCAATCTCCTGAAGGACCGCATCAAGTGCTTCACTGGCGGCCTCGTAATCGGCGTCGAGGGATTCCTCCCCTTCCTCCACGCCGGCCACCTGGTTTTCCAAGGCCGTGAACTCGGCCTGGGCGCGCGCCCGCCGTTCCGTGCCGGCGGCAAGGGACTCCCGCAGCCGGCCCAGTTCTGCCTGCGCGG
Source organism: Arthrobacter sp. FX8 (assembly GCF_026723805.1). Lineage (NCBI taxonomy): Bacteria > Bacillati > Actinomycetota > Actinomycetes > Micrococcales > Micrococcaceae > Arthrobacter > Arthrobacter sp. FX8. The sequence continues at coordinate 1,905,932 of NZ_CP113505.1, forward strand.
ATTCCACCCGGGACCGGGCCGCCGCCACTTGTCCGGCCAGGCGGGCCAGGCCTTCCCGCCGGTCCGCCGCGGCCCGGAGCTGGGCCGTGAGCCGCCGGTCCTCGGCCACGGCTGCCTGCTCTGCCTCGGCCTTCGCGGCGCTGGCCGTGTCCGGGGTGGTGCGCCTGGCGTGGATGTCCTGTTCGAGCTCGGCCAGCTCCTGCCGCACCCTGGCGGCTTGGCGTTCGAGCTGTTCGGGGTCCCGGGCGGATGCCGGTGCGGCATCGTCGGAGCCGAGCAGGCGGCTGCGCTCGGTGGCCAGCGAACCGAGCGACCGGAGGCGCTCCCGTGCAGTGGACAGCTGGTACCAGGTGTCCCGCGCGGCGTTGAGCCGGGGTGTGGCTTCGGCCGCCAGCTGCTCCAGCGCCGCCTGCTGCCGGCGCCCGGCTTCGAGTTCATGTTCGACGGCGGTCCGGCGGGCTTTGAGCGCTGCCTCGTCCGCCACGTCCTGCTGCAGCGCCTGCTGCAGCTGGACGAGGTCATCGGCGAGCAGCCGGGCACGGGCGTCCCGGACGTCGAACTGGACGCGCTGGGCGCGGCGGGCCACTTCGGCCTGTTTGCCAAGGGGCGTCAGCTGGCGGCGGATCTCCCCGGTGAGGTCTGTGAGGCGCTGCAGGTTGGCCTGCATCGCCTCCAGCTTCCGGACGGTCCGTTCCTTGCGCCGGCGGTGTTTGAGGATCCCCGCCGCCTCCTCGATGAAGCCGCGGCGGTCCTCGGGGGTGGCGTGCAGGACGCGGTCCAGCTGCCCCTGGCCCACGATGACGTGCATCTCCCGGCCCAGCCCGGAGTCGGAGAGCAGCTCCTGGATGTCCAGCAAACGGCAGGCGGCACCGTTAATGGCGTATTCGGAGCCGCCTGTCCGGAAAAGCGTCCGTGAGATGGTGACTTCGCTGTATTCGATGGGGAGCGCGCCGTCGGCGTTGTCGATGGTCAGCGAAACGTGGGCGCGTCCCAGGGGCGGCCGCCCGGACGTCCCGGCAAAAATGACATCCTCCATCTTGCCGCCGCGGAGAGTCTTGGCCCCCTGCTCCCCCATGACCCAGGCCAGGGCGTCCACCACGTTGGACTTGCCGGATCCGTTGGGACCCACGACGGCGGTGACGCCGGGTTCGAAGTCGAAGGTGGTGGCAGAGGCAAAGGACTTGAACCCCCGGACGGTGAGGCTTTTGAGGTGCAAGGCTTTTCAGGTCTCCTGGAGCGGATAGGACAGTTTTGCTGGAACCGGCTCACTACAATCTACTGCGCAGGACCGACAATTCCCGGCAGCAGCACCCGGAAGCCGGGGCCGGCGCCACGGCCGGATATGCCGGTTCCGGCCCGGCAAAGGCATAGTTAAGCTCTTGAGCCTGCGTTTATGTGGGTACAGTCACCGCATGAATGCGCGACGGAAACGAAGAGGGGCTTGAATTGGCAGGTAATGCAACCTTCCGCCACAGCAACACCGCGCTGCTCTCGGTGAGCAGCGTCGAGGCTCCAAGGATCGTAAGCTCCACGGACTTCGACCGCCACCTGGCGCACACCCTGAAGCGGCTGAAGTTTCCACCCCGGCTGCTTGAGCGCGTTGCGGGCATTACGCACCGCCGCTGGTGGGCCCCCGGAACATCGTTCGACGACGCCGCGGTGGAAGCCGGAGCCAAGGCCCTGGCCGAGGCAGGCATCGAAGCCTCCGACGTCGGACTGCTGATCAACACCTCGGTCACGCGCCGCAACCTCGAACCGTCCGTGGCGGTGAAGATCCACCACGGCCTGAGCCTGCCGTCGTCGGCCATGAACTTCGACCTCGCCAACGCATGCCTCGGGTTCGTGAACGCCCTGACCCTGGCAGCGAACATGATCGATTCGGGGCAGATCAGGTACGCCGTCATCGTCAATGGCGAGGACGCCCAGCTGACGCAGGAGGCCACCCTCGCCCGGCTCCAGCGGCCGGAAACCACCCGCGACGACTTCAACCGCGAGTTCGCCACGCTGACGTTGGGATCCGGGGCCGCAGCGGCTGTCCTGGGACCGGCCGATGAGCACCCCGGGGCCCACCGCGTGGTGGGCGGCGTGATGCGTGCCGGCACCGAGCACCATGAATTGTGCGTGGGCGGCATCGACGGCATGAGCACGGACACGAAAGGACTGCTCGACGGCGGCCTCCAGCTGGTCGTGGACGCGTGGCATGAAGCGCAGCCCGAGTGGGACTGGGCGGCCATGGACCGCTACGTCACGCACCAGGTCAGCAACGCCTATACACAGGCCATCATTGACGCCATTGACCTCGACCCCGACAAGGTGCCCATCACGTTCCCGCACTGGGGCAATGTTGGGCCCGCCTCGCTGCCCATGACGCTTGCGGCCGAGTCGCAGTCCCTGGATACCGGGGACCGCGTCCTGTGCATGGGCGTGGGTTCCGGCCTGAACACCGCAATGCTGGAAATCGTTTGGTGATCGCGGACTGGCCGGGCGTGGCCGCCGGGTGGTCGCGCCAGATTGATGTCCCTTCCACAGCCGGCGTCGACGCGCCGGGCACGGTGCGCCGCTGGCACCTGCTGGACAACGGCGCAGAACTCGCCGGCCGTGGCCTGGTTCCCGCCGGGACCCTGCTGTGCGTGCACGGCAACCCCACCTGGTCCTACCTGTGGCGGAGCCTGCTGGCCGCCGGATGCGACCCCGCGCATCCGTGGCGGGTGGTGGCGGTTGACCAGCTGGACATGGGATTCTCCGAACGCACGGGCACCTTCCGCCGGCTGGCAGACAGGATCCAGGACCTGAACGACCTGACGGACGCGGTGGCCTTGGAAGGACCGGTCGTCTCGGTGGGGCATGACTGGGGCGGAGTGGTCAGCCTGGGCTGGGCGCTGGCCCACCAGCACCAGTTGGCCGGCGTGGTACTGACCAACACGGCCGTTCACCAGCCTGCAGGCTCGTCCATTCCCCCGGCCTTGCGCCTTGCCCTGCACCCTGCCGTGCACACATGGGGAACCACCACATCCGACTCCTTCCTGCGGGTGACGCATTCGCTGGCGCACCCGCCGCTGCCCGCGGATGTCCGGAAGGCGTATATGGCCCCCTACCGCGGAGCCGAGCGGCGGGCCGGCGTGGGAAACTTTGTTGCCGACATTCCCGTGGACGCCTGGCATCCCAGCTTTTCTGCGCTCAGCGGCGTGGCGGAAGGCCTCCGGAACCTGAAGGTCCCTGCCCTGATGCTGTGGGGTCCGCGCGACCCGATCTTTTCCGACCGCTACCTCAAGGACCTCATCACCCGCCTCCCGCATGCTGACGTGCACCGCTACGAGGGCGCAGGACACCTGCTCGTGGAGGACCGCGACATCGCCCCGGCGGTTTTCGACTGGCTGGCCGGGCGCGTCAGCGGCGGCGGCAACGGTTCGCCCGCGGTGGGGAACGCCGCTTCCCAGCCACCGGCCCGCGCAGGTTTCCAGCCACTGTGGACGCTCCTCGCCGAACAGGCGGCAGGACCCGCCGGAGGTAAGCCGGCCGTCGTCGAAATGGCTGCGGACGGCACCGTGGCCCGTTCCCTCACGTGGCAGCAGCTGGACTCTGACGTCCACCGCCTGGCCACCGGCCTGCACCTGGCAGGCGTAAGGCCGGGCAGCCGGGTGAGCCTCATGGTCCCGCCCGGGGTGGACCTGACCGTGGCCCTGTATGCCTGCCTGCGGCTGGGAGCCGTAGTGGTGGTGGCCGATGCCGGACTCGGAACGAAGGGACTGAACCGGGCGGTCAAGGGGGCTACTCCCGACTTCCTGATCGGCATCGACAGGGCGCTGGCAGCTGCCCGCGCCCTGGGATGGGCGGCCAGGCGCATCAGCGTACGCGACCTCCCGGCCGCCCGCCGCCGGATTCTCGGAGTGGAAACCTCCCTGGCCGCACTAACAACGGCGGGTAGGGTGCGCTCCGCCGGGCCTGGCGACGGCAACGGCAACGGCAACGGCAACGGCACATACTGGCCGGACCCGGACTCCCCCGCCGCCGTGCTCTTCACCTCCGGCTCCACCGGTCCGGCCAAGGGCGTGCTGTACACGCACCGGCAACTCGCCGCGATGCGGGACACCGTGGCCGAAACCTTCGGGATCCATCCGGGCCAGCGGCTGGTGGCGGGTTTCGCGCCCTTCGCCCTGCTCGGACCGGCACTGGGAACCGTGTCCGTGACGCCGGCGATGGATGTCACCGCGCCACGAACCCTGACCGCGCGGGCCCTCGCGGACGCCGCAGCGGCCATCGACGCCACCGTGGTCTTCGCCTCGCCGGCTGCCCTGCGCAACGTCGTCGCCACCAGCGGCGGACTCAGTGCGGAGGGCACCGCAGCGCTGAAACGGGTTGAACTGCTGCTCTCCGCAGGCGCCCCCGTTCCCGAACCGCTCCTTGCGGAGATGCAGCGGCTCCTGCCGGGTGCCTCCCTGCACACGCCCTACGGAATGACGGAAGCGCTCCCCGTCACCGACATCAGCCTCGAACAAATCAGGGCCGCGGCTTTCGACGCCGGATCCGGAACAAAGCCCGGCGCCGGCAACGGTGTCTGCGTGGGCCGGCCCGTCCACGGCGCCCGGGTGGCCGTCATCCCCCTGGCGGCAGACGGCACAGCCCCCGGTTCAACTCCTGTCACGGACGCGGGAATCACAGGAGAAATCCTGGTCAGTGCGCCGCACGTCAAGGATATGTACGACCGGCTCTGGCTGACCCAGGAAGCCAGCACCGGCGTGGCCGGATGGCACCGCACCGGCGACGTCGGCCACTTCGACTCCGACGGCCGGTTGTGGGTGGAAGGCCGGCTTGCGCACGTCGTCACCGCGCCCGGTTCGGTGGTGACACCGGTCGGCGCCGAACAGGCCATCGAACGCGTGGCCGGCATCCGGATGGCCGCGATTGTTGGCGTGGGGTCGGCGGGGACGCAGGCCGTCACCGCCGTGGTCGAGACGGTCCCGCCCGTCCGGAAAGCCGGGCCTGCCGGTCCGGAACTGGCTGGAAAGGTCCGGGAAGCCGCGCGCACGGCGGGCATTTCCGTGGCCGCCGTGCTGGTGGTCCCCGCGCAGCCTACCGATATCCGCCACAACGCAAAGATCGACCGGACGCGCCTGTCCCGGTGGGCTGCCTCCGTCCTGGCCGGCGGACGCGCGGGGACGCCATGAAAGTCCTCGTTACCGGTGCAAGCGGACTCCTGGGCCGCGGAGTCGCCGGACAACTGGTGCACCGGGGCCATGACGTCACCACCTTCCAGCGGCGTCCCTCAGGGGTCGACGGCGCCACGGACCACCGCGGATCCCTCACCGATGACGCCGCGGTCAGCGATGCCGTCCGGGGTGCCGAGGCAGTCATCCACCTGGCGGCCAAGGTCTCCTTCACCGGCCGTGCCGCACAGTTCGACGAAGTAAACGTCCACGGCACCCTGCGGCTGCTCCTCGCCGCCCGCGCGGCCGGCGTGCGGAACCTAATCTTCGTGTCCTCGCCGTCAGTGGCCAATTCCGGCGCCGCCATTGCGGGCCTGGGGGCAGAGCCCGCGGACCCGGAGCATGCCCACGGGGACTACTCCCGCACCAAGGCCCAGGCGGAACTGCTGGCCCTTGCCGCGGACGCCCCGGACTTCCGCGTTGCTGCCGTTCGGCCGCACGTGGTCTGGGGACCCGGGGACACGCAGCTGGTGGAACGGGTGCTGGCGCGGGCTGCCCGGCACCGGCTGCCGCTGCTGGATGCGGGCGCCGCCCTGATCGATACCACGTACGTGGACAACGCCGCGTCGGCGATTGTTGCCGCGCTGGAGCGCATCAGCCACATCCATGGCAGGGCGCTGGTTGTCAGCAACGGGGAGCCACGGCCGGTGGGCGAACTGATTGCCGGCATCTGCGCCGCCGGTGGCGTGCCTGCCCCGTCGTGGTCCGTCCCGGGGCGGTTTGCCAGGGCGGCGGGGTCCGTAGTGGAAAAACTGTGGCTGAGGCTTGGAATGCAGGACGAACCGCCCATGACGAAATTCCTCGCTGAGCAGCTGTCCACCGCCCACTGGTTCGACCAGCGCGAAACCCGGGAACTCCTCGACTGGACTCCGGCCGTCCCGATCGACGAAGGCCTGGCGCGGCTGGCAGCACACTATGGCACCCGCTGAGCCCATCGCCTGGGCGGCCCGGTGCTACCAGCGGCCGTTGCGTGGCCGCGGCTGGCACACGGGGCAGGTGTGGGACGAACGGTTCATGAACTGCTCGCGGCGGATGACCGCCTGGATTCCTGCGGCCGCGCACCTTTTGCACGGCTCACCCTGGCGGCCGTACGCGTTGAGGGACCGGTCGAAGTAGCCTGAGGCGCCGTTGACGTTGACGTACAGGGAATCGAAGCTGGTTCCTCCTGCGGCCAGGGCATCGAGCATGACCTCGCGGGCGCTGTCGAGGACACGCCGGGCGTCCCCCCGGCGCAGGGTATCGGTGGGCCGGGCGTAATGCAGCCGGGCCCGCCACAGCGCTTCGTCGGCATAGATGTTCCCGATACCGGAGACCAGGCCCTGGTCCAGCAGTGCCCGCTTCAGGCCGGTCCGGCGCTTCCGAAGCCGCTGGTAGAAGAGGTCGAAGGAGAACGAAGGGTCCAGTGGATCGCGCGCAATGTGCGCGGCTTCGGCGGCGATCAGGGGAAGGGGGATTCCGCGAGGCCGCCCGGGCCGCCGTCGTCCGTGGGTACCAGTGCGGTGACAAAAAGGCCTCCGAAGATCCGCTGGTCCACGAACCGCAGCTGGTCCGGCATGCCGTCGCGGGGACTGAGCCGGAAACGGACCTTGAGGTGCCTTTCATCGGGAACGCCGGGGCCCTGCATCAGCAGCTGCCCGCTCATGCCCAGATGCGCCATGAGTGCCACCGCGGGAACGCGGGTGTCCTCCCCGGCGTTCGGCAGCGCAGCGGTGCCGTCCAGCAGCGGCATCCAGAGGAACTTGCCGCGCCGCACGACGTCGGCCACCGTGGCGCCTTCGAGGTTGCCGATGAAGTCCCCTGCCCCGAGGGCGTGGCGCCGGATGGAGCGGGGATCGATGACGTCCACGGCGCGGATGGTCCTGCCGCGGACCCAGTTCACCAGGCCGCGGCGCACCACTTCGACCTCTGGCAATTCAGGCACGGAGCGCTACTTGGCGGCTATGGAGCCTGCGGAGGTGCTGGGGTCAGCCTGGGCCCCGGCTCCGGAGAGCACCCGCCAGGCGTCTTCCGCTGCCTCCTGTTCGGCTTCCTTCTTGGAATGGCCGGAGCCCTTGCCGTAGGCCTTGCCGCCAATGTTCAGCACCGCCGTGAAGGTGCGGGCGTGGTCCGGGCCGGAGCCGTCCACTGCATAGTGGATGCTGCCCAGCTGCCGGCTGGCGGCGAGTTCCTGGATGCTGGTCTTCCAGTCGGTGCCGGCGCCCAGGACTGCGGCGTCCTTCAGCAGCGGACCGACCAGCCGCATGACCAGCTGGCGCGCGGTCTCGATGTCGTTGGAAACGTACGTTGCCCCGATCAGGGCCTCCATGGTGTCCGCGAGGATGGAGGCCTTGTTCTTGCCGTGGGTGAGCTTTTCGCCCTGCCCGAGGTAGATATACTCACCGATGCCAAGGCTGCGGCCGATCCCGGCGAGGGCCCGGGTACTGACGACGGCGGACCGGCGCTTGGCGAGTTCGCCTTCGGGCAGGTCCGGGTTGTCCCGGTAGAGGGCATCGGTGACGGAGAATCCCAAAATGGAGTCGCCCAGGAACTCGAGCCGCTCGTTGGTGGGTATGCCGCCGTTCTCGTATGCGTACGAACGGTGGGTAAGCGCAAGACGAAGCGTCCCGGCGTCAATAGTGACACCGAGACGCTTCAGAAGCTCTTCAGTTGAAGACATCAGTCAGCCTGTTGGGCCGATTAGACGTCAGCGACCTTGCGGCCCTTGTACTCAAGGAACAGCGCGGTGCCGGCAGAGTCGGTAACGACCTTTGCCTGGTGCGGCAGGCTGTAGGTGACCTGGCCGTTCTCAACGGTCTTCACCAGGTGGGGGGCGGTCGCCTTCCACTGCGAGCGGCGGGCGCGGGTATTCGAGCGAGACATTTTCCGCTTGGGAACAGCCACGGCTAACTCATTTCTCTCTAGACAAACACGTACAAATCAATTTTGCCGGTCAGGCTTAGCCATATCAGCTAGGGCAGCCCAGCGAGGATCCAGGACCTCGTGGTGGTGCCCCGGCTCGTCTTCCAGGCGAGCTCCGCATTCGGAGCAAAGGCCCTGGCAGTCTTCCCGGCACACCGGCTGGAACGGCAGATTGGTGACAACCGCGTCCCGCAACACCGGTTCAAGATCGATTACATCGTGCTCGACTCGACGTTGCTCTTCATCATCTTCTCCATCCGAAAGCTGAATGCCCTCGTAGAAGAAAAGTTCTTGCACATTGACCTCAAGGTCATACGCAAGGGGATCCAGGCATCGGCCGCACTCGCCAGTAACTTCGGCAACCACGGTTCCTGATACCAGAATTCCTTCGTGTACGGCCTCCAGCCTCAGATCCAGCTCGACATCCGAGCCTTCCTGAACACCAATGAGCGCCACACCAAGATCACCCGGTGCGGGTACATGTTCCTTCAGTGTCCGCATGCTTCCCGGGCTGCGCCCGAGGTCCTTGACGTCGAACGCCAAGGGCGAACCAGCATCTCTGTTAATGAGAACTCCTGTTGAACATATGACCGACGTACCATCTTAGCCTGAAGAGCCGCAGCGACTCAAACCGGCACGAGGAAGCGCCGAAGTACCGATCCAGCCTACCGCTTTGGCTGCTGATCCGCCGAAGGCTCGCCGGAAACCATGCGGCGGTGCACCGAGCGGGGCACGTAGTCGGACACGCTGCCGCCCAGGGACGACACCTCTTTGATCAGGGTGGAGGACAAATGGACGTAGCTGGCCTCTGCCGGGAGGAACACTGTCTCCACCCCGCTCAGCTGCCGGTTCATGGTGGCCATGGGCAGCTCGTAGTCAAAGTCCGACGAGGACCGGAGCCCCTTGACGATGGCCGACACGCCCCGCTGGCGGCAGTACTCCGCCAGGAGCCCCTCGCCCACCGGTTCCACCACGATGCCCCTGAGCAGTGCCAGCGTTTCGCGCGCCATTTCCAGCCGCTCTTCCAGGCTGAACATGTACTTCTTGGCGTAGTTGGTGGAAATGGCCACGATGACCTCGTCGAAAAGACCGGCAGCCCGTGCGATGACTTCGAGATGGCCGTTGTGGATGGGGTCGAAGGATCCGGGGCACACAGCGCGTCTCATGCTCCGAACCTACCCCATGGAAAGGCCGGGATACCATGACTGGATGCATCCACCACGGGAACTTTCCACCCCCTTGGCACCTGCGCCCTGGCAGCGTACGGCGCTCGGTGCCAACCTCCTAGCGCCCGACGGCGGGCTGGGTGTCACCATCTTTGAAGAGATGACCACCCTGGCCGTCCAGACCGGGGCCATCAACCTGGGCCAGGGCTTCCCCGATGAGGACGGGCCTGCCGAAATCCGGGAGGCAGCCCGGGCAGCCATCGCAGCGGGGGCCAACCAGTACGCGCCCGGCAAGGGCCTGCCCGAACTCCGCCAGGCGGTGGCCGCACACCAGGAACGGTTCTACGGGCTTGCGCCGGACCCGGCAACCGAAGTCATCATCACCACCGGAGCCACCGAAGGCATCGCCGCGGCCCTCCTGGCCTTTGCCGGACCCGGCGACGAGGTCCTGACGTTCGAGCCTTTCTATGACTCCTACGGCGCGGTCATTGGGCTTTCCGGCGCCTCCCACGTCACGGTGCCGCTCGCTGCCCCGGACTTCATGCCGGACATGGCGGCCCTGGAGGCAGCGTTCAACGGGCGGACCCGCGTTGTACTGCTGAACAACCCGCACAATCCCACCGGCGCCGTTTTTCCGCCGGCCGTCCTGCAGCGCGTGGTGGAGCTCGCGGAGAAGCACGGCAGCATTGTCATCACGGATGAGGTGTATGAGCACCTCACCTTCGGCGTGGCCCATACCCCCGTTGCCACCCTTCCAGGGGCCGCCGCCCGCACCATCACCATTTCCTCTGCCGGAAAGACCTTTTCCCTGACCGGCTGGAAGATCGGCTGGCTGAGCGGGCCCGAAGAGTTGGTCTCCGCCGTCCGCACGGTCAAGCAATTCCTTACCTACAGCTCAGGCACTCCCTTCCAGGCCGCGATCGCCAAGGGGCTGGCCCTGCCGGACAGTTTCTACACGGGCATCGCCGCCGCCCTTGAGACGAAACGTGACATCCTCAGCGCCGGACTTCGGGCGGCGGGCTTTGACGTTTTCACACCACAGGGAACCTACTTCGTCAATGTGGATACGGCTCCGCTGGGCATCACCGATGCCCTGGACCTCGCCCGCCGCCTGCCGGCACTGGTGGGCGTCGCAGCCATTCCCGTTCCGGTCTTCTGCCATGCGGAAGGCGCGAAGCGGATGCGAAGCCTGCTCCGGTTCGCGTTCTGCAAAAAGACAGAAGTCCTGGAGGAGGCTGCGGCGCGGCTGTCCACCCTGCGCGGAAGGCTCTGATGTCCGGCGGCAGCGGCGTGCACGCCAGCCGCTTCCTGCGGACCACCGGCCGGCATGCCACCATCGAACCCGATGCGTTCACTGACGGGGGCTATGTACTGAGCATCGGCGGCTCCGAACAATCCCACGTCAACCTCGACCGGCCGGAGGACATCTTCTACGAATACCTCCGCAGGATCGGGCACCTGGTGGATCTGGCCGCCCCTCCCGGCGAGCCGATCAGCGCCCTCCACCTGGGGGCAGGGGCGCTGACGCTTGCGCGCTACATCCAGGCCACCCGCGCCGGTTCGCTCCAGTACGCGGTCGAGCTGGAACGTGAGCTGCTCGACTTTGTCCTTCGGCACCTTCCCATGCCCGACGGGACAGACCTGACCACCGTCATCGGCGACGCCCGCGAGGCGCTCGGTGCCCTCGATCCGGGACTCACGTTCGACGTCGTAATCCTGGACATCTTTTCCGGCCCGGAAGCGCCGGCCCACATCGCCACCAGCGGTTTCTACCGCGAAGCCAGGGAGCGTCTGCGCCCGGACGGCCTGCTGATCGTCAACGTGGGCGACGAGGCGGCCCTCACACTGGTCCGGAGCCAGGTGGCGGCGATGCGCGCGGCAATGGCGGATGTGGGTGCCTTTGCGGAAGCGGGCATGTTCGAGGGCAGGTACCCGGGCAACATCATCCTGGCAGGCACACAGGGCCCCTGGCCGGAATCGTGGACAGCTGAGCTGACCGCCCGGGGCCCCCACCCTGCCCGTGTCCTGGCGGGAGTGGATCTGGACCCCTTCTCGGGCTGAGCGCCTTGGCGGGCTAGGTGCCCTGGGTGTCAGGTCCGGCAACATCGGCCAGGTCATCCGGAGCGATGGCGTCGGGCACGAACGGCTCGGCGAACCACAGCCGGGTTTCCCCGTACTTCTTTTCGGCGAACCTCGTCATCCCGTCCGGCCACTGCGGTTCCGGGGAGCGGGACGAGCGTTCCACCACCACAACGGCACCCGGGACCAGGTGCGCGGCGAGCTTCTGCAGCACCGCCGACAGTGCGGCTTCCTCCAACGGATACGGCGGATCCAGGAACACCAGGTCCCAGGCCGCAGATTCCGCGGCCCGGTCCAGGAAAGGTTCCACCCTGGAGCGGTGCACCGTGACGGCCTTTCGGCCCAGGACTCCGTTAATGAGGTCCGCGTTGCGCTGGCACACACCGCTGGCCTTGGCGTCGGATTCCACCAGGTCCACTGTCGCGGCTCCCCTGCTGGCGCTTTCCACCCCCAGGGAACCCGAACCCGCGTATAGATCAAGCACCCGCGCCCCGGAAATCACCTCGAAGGCGTCCAGGCGGGAGAACAGAGCTTCCTTCACCCGGTCTGTCGTAGGCCTGGTCAAGGACCCGGGAACCGCCGCCAACGGCGTTCCGCCACCAACGCCGGAGATAATCCTGGTCACCGTGCCCACCGCGATCCGCCGGCGCCCGCTCCGCTTTCTTTGCTAACCGCGTTCAAGGAACGCCTCCTTCTCAGGGTTGAGGTATTTCTCGATGGCGTCCGCGAGTTCCGGGTAGCCGGACAGCAACGGGTCGCCGCCTACGATCGCCTGGGCGTCCTCCCTGGCCCGGGCGATGACGTCTTCGTGTTCGAGCACCCGCAGCAGTTTCAATGTGGACCGTCCGCCGGACTGGGAAGCGCCCAGGATGTCGCCCTCGCGCCGCAGTTTGAGGTCTTCCTGGGAGAGCACAAACCCGTCGGTGGTGGCCGCCACGGCATCCAGCCGCCGCCGGCTTGGGTGGCCCGGTTCCAGGGCGGTGACCAGCAGGCAGGTTCCCGGCAGTCCGCCGCGGCCCACACGGCCGCGAAGCTGGTGCAACTGGGAGATGCCGAACCTGTCGGCGTCCAGGATGACCATCAGGGTGGCGTTGTGGACGTCCACCCCCACTTCGATCACGGTGGTGGAGACGAGCAGCTTGATGCGGTTGGCGGTGAACCCGGCCATGGTCTCCGTCTTCAGGTCGGGGTCCTGGCGTCCGTGTAGGGGAGCCAGCGGCACCCCTGCCAGCGAGGGCTCGCCCTGAAGATGGTCCACGACGGCGGTGACCGACGCGAGCTCTCGCGTCTCCTCTGTGTCCATGCCGGGAGGTGCCGCCTCCCCCGGGCTGAAGTCGCCGTCGTCGTCTGTTCCGATCTTGGGACAGACCACGTACACCTGGTGGCCGGCGTCGATCTCTTCCCGGGCACGTGCCCAGATCCGTGCCACCCAGCCGGGATTTTCCGCAAGGCCCACGAGGTAGGTGGTGATCGGGGCCCGGCCCTTTGGCAGTTCGTCGAGGGTGGAGGTCTCAAGGTCGCCAAACACGGTCATCGCTACGGTGCGGGGAATGGGCGTGGCGGTCATGACGAGCAGGTGCGGCGGTTTCCGGGCCTTCGCCCGCAGGGCATCGCGCTGTTCCACACCGAAGCGGTGCTGCTCGTCCACCACGATCAGGCCGAGGTCGTAGAAGGACACGTTGTCACTGAGGAGGGCGTGGGTGCCGATGATGATTCCTGCGGTCCCCGAGGCGGCGTCCAGCATGGCTTGTTTCCGTGCCGCAGTGGGCATGGACCCGGTCAGAAGCGTGACCTGCACGGACGGCCCGTTGCCCCCGGACGGCCCGCCGAGGAGTCCGTCGCTGGAGAGCACGCCCAGGGTGCGGCGGATGGAGTCGTAATGCTGGGCGGCGAGCACTTCGGTGGGCGCCAGGAGTGCGGCCTGGCCGCCGGCGTCGATCACCTGCAACATGGCCCGCAGCGCCACCACGGTTTTCCCTGAGCCCACTTCACCCTGCAGCAGCCGGTTCATGGGGGCTGCCTGCGCCAGTTCCGCGGCGAGGGTCTTGCCGACGGCGGCCTGGCCGGCTGTGAGCGTGAAGGGCAGGTCCTGGTCGAAGGCAGCCAGGAGACCGTCTGTGACAGGGCGCCGTGCGGTGGCTTCCTCGGCGGCGAGCTGGGCCCGGCGCCTGGCAAGCGCTGATTGCAGCACCAGGGCTTCCTGGTACCGGAACCGGTCCCGGGCGCGTTTCCAGTCGGCGGCGATTTCCGGCGCGTGGATGAGCCGGTACGCCTCCGCCACGGGCAGGAAGCCTTCCCTCGCGGCGACCGTAGGTGGAAGCGGATCCGGCAGCGCACCCAGGTCCACGGTTTCGAGCAGGGTGCCGATCACCTTCTGGATCCTCCAGCTGGGAAGCTTGGCTGTGGCGGGATACACGGGGATGGGCATCGCGGCGAGTTTCGCGGGGTCACCGGTGCCCTGCACGAAGGGGTCATCGTCCAGGAGCTGGAAGTCCGGGTTGGTGAGGCCCAGCTGGCCTTTGAAGCTGGTGACTTTTCCCGAGAACAGCGCCCGCCGTCCCTGCAGGAGCTCGGCTTTTGCCTTGTAGCCGTTGAAGAAGCTGATCTTGAGGGTCCCGGGCACTTTGCCGTGGTAGTCCCTGCCGCCCACCAGCCGGAGGCCCTGCTGCCCGTCGTCGTCGGAAACGATGACGTCCGTGATGGTCCCCCGCCGTGCCTGCATTGCCCGCGTGCTGCTGGACAGCACCCGGGCGATGAGGGTGACGTCCTCATTGAGCGGGAGCTCGCTGATGGGAGTCAGCTCACCGCGCATGAGGTAGCGGCGGGGAAAGTAATTGAGGAGGCCTTCGACAGTGGTGATGCCAAGGTGTTTTTCAATGACGGCCGCGGAGCGCTTTCCGATCCGGCGTTCCAGGGCGAGGTCCAGCTCAGCGTTCATGCCCGCCGGTGTTCACCTTTTCCGCATCCGGGTCCCGGGGAAGCGCCAACTCGCTGATGCTGATCTGGGACGGCTCCCCCAGCGACCTGATGATGTCCACGGCCGCGTCAGGTTCCGGAACGTGGACGTGGACCCGCCACCGGTAGTTGCCCTCGGGATCCGAGCCGTTGCCCACCTGGCTCATGATGACGGACTCGCCGATCTCGTCCAGCCGCTGCCGGAGGGTGGCGGCATTCAGGGGCGAAAGGTTGATGGTGCACATGACTTCCACGCCGTCGTCGTCCGGCATGGAAGTGTGGATGTGGGGGTCGGAGACGTCGTAGCCGTGCAGGCCATCGAGGAGTTCGCTCTGCAGTTCCTCGCCCAGGACGGCGGAGCGGAGGCAGTCGAGGATCAGCAGCATGCCCACGCCGCCCGCGTCCACCACATGGGCGGACTGCAGGGCATCGAGCTGCTCCTCGGTGTGGATCACGGCGGCCAGCGCACCCTCCACCGCCGCGTCCAGGGCCAGGCCCAGCGCATGGTTGCTGTCATCGCCGTCCTGGGCGGCGTCGACGGCGGCTGCCGCACGGGCTGCCGCTTCCATGACCGACAACATGGTTCCCGGAACTGGATCACTCAGTGCGGACCATGCGCGGATCTGGGCACGGTTCAGCGCTGCCGACAGGAGCGTGGAGGTCAACCGGGTATGGCCGGCAAGGGGTTCCGCGGCGGCGCAAAGAAACACGGAAAAAGAGTTCCCGAGTTTCCCCTGGCTTCCTCCATGGCGGCCTGCCCGGCCGTGGCAAGGACTTCCCCGACGTCGACCGGGGCCGGCTGATCCTCGGCGAGCACCAGGGAGCGGGCGGCAGCGCGCACGGTGAGATAGAGGTTGGTGCCCGTGTCGCCGTCGGCCACCGGGAAGATGTTGATGGCGTTGAGCCGGTCGCTGTGGTTTCCCAGGGCAGTTTCAGCCTTGCCCAGCCACCTCTTCATCGCCAGCGCGTTGGCGGCAACCTTAGTGTGCAAAGTGATCCCATCCCCCGGTGTCCGCGGCCCGGCCCGCAATCAGGACGCCCGGGCCTTCGTCGGTACCGAGTGCATGTATCGAGCCTATCGCAGTGAATCCGGGTGGCAGCTGAACGCCCGCCGGGAATGTGGCCAGGAGCCCGTGGTCCTCTCCGCCGCCCAGCACCCATGCCGTGCCGTCCCCGCCCAGGCGGGCGGAGGCGGGGGCCAGGAGGCCCGCCAGTTGCGCCAGGCCGGCCGGATCGAGCGCGACGGCGACGTTGCTGGCGGCGGCCAGCCGCTTGCCGTCCCGCAGGAGTCCGTCCGAGATGTCCAGCATTGCCGTGGCACCCGCCGCCCGGGCTGCAGGCCCGGCATGCAGCGGCGGACGCGGCCGGCACTGCAGGTCCACGAAGGCGCGCTCGGCCGGGGTGAGGGTGTCCACGGCGATGTCCGATTCAAGCAGCGCCAGGCCTGCGGCGGCATGGCCTGCTGTTCCTGCCAGCGCCAGGATGTCCCCCGCCCGGGCGCCGGACCGCAGGACCGGCTGTCCGCCGTCGAGCGTCCCCAGCACCGCCACGGTTACCGAGATTTCGCGGCCCCGGCCCAGGTCCCCGCCGGCCACGGAGCAACGCGCGGCGCCAAGTTCACGGATTCCGGCTGTCAACCCGTCCGCCAGGTCCTCCACCCACCTCACGGGCGTGTCCACGGGGAGGGTGAGGCTGACCACCATGGATATTGCCTGTGCGCCCATGGCGTTGATGTCGCTGAGGTTTTGTGCCGCAGCCTTCCATCCGACGTCGAACCCGGTGGTGCGGTAGCCGTTGGGCCACAGGAGGCGGAAGTCCTGGTCCTGGACCTGGGTGTCGATGCTGATGACGGTTCTGCCGTCCGGGGCTGCGACGACGGCGGCGTCATCGCCGGGACCCAGCAACGTGCTGGCGGTGTGGCCCCCGGCCATCCGGAGGCGCGGAAAAATCCGGTCCAGCAGCTCGGCTTCGGAAAGGCCGGCGACGGTGGGCTGGCAGGCGACGCGGTTACGGAGGTCTTCAGGCACGCCACTACGCTACCGCGCCCGGCCGACATCGTGTCCGGGCGGGGACGACGGCGGCGATAGGCTGGGATCATGCACCATCCCCAGCTGCCCCTGTCCGCCCGTGCCGCCAGGATGGCGATGGTTGGGGGAATTGCCGCCCTTTCCTTGACCGCCTGCTCCCCCGCGGTGGACGTCACGCCCGCCAGGGACGCCGCCAATCCGCTGTGCGCACCGATGATGGTGGCCCTGCCGGACGCCATCGGCGATTCAAAGCTGCGGAAGACCAACAGCCAGGCCACCGCAGCCTGGGGCGACCCGTCGCTTGTCATCCTCCGCTGCGGCGTCAATGTGCCGGGCCCTACGACGGACCGCTGCGTGACCGTCAACGGCGTCGACTGGGTCATCAAGGAGGGCGACCCCGTGTGGACGCTGACCACCTACGGGCGGGAACCGGCCACGGAAATCCTGATGGACCCGGACAAAATCAGCTCCGCAACCGTACTCGCGGACCTGGCAGCAGCTGCCGAAAAGGTGCCGTCAGCACGGAACTGCGTGGGCCAGGAAGACCTGCAGAACCTGCCGAAGAGCCGGTAGGTCCAGGCGGGTGGGCCCACGCCGGGAGGGTTCCGGCGTGGATCAGCGAAGGCCGGTTTTGCGGTTCAGGGCCAGGTGGATGAGTTCGTCGATCAGGTCCGCGTAGCCCAGTCCGGACGCTGCCCACATCTGCGGGTACATGCTCTTGGGCGTGAAGCCGGGCATGGTGTTGATCTCGTTGATGATCAGTTCGCCCTCGGGGGTGTAGAAGAAATCCACGCGGCTCAGGCCCTCGGCGCCGACGGCGTCGAATGCGGCGGCCGCCAGCTCCCGGACCCGGGAGATCGCTTCCGCGGGGATGTCTGCGGGACAGCTCAGGGCTGCGGCATCATCCTCCACATACTTGGCGTTGAAGTCGTAGAACTCGTGCGTCCCCCCGGACACCGAGATTTCGCCCGGCATCGAGGTCCGGGGCGCATCGGTGCCCCTGCCTTCCAGGACAGCGCATTCGATTTCGCGGCCGACAATTCCGGCTTCAATGACCAGCTTGAGGTCGTGGCGGCGGGCCTCTTCGATCGCGGCGTCCAGGTCCTCAAGGGAATCAACCTTGGAGATGCCCATCGACGAGCCGGCACGGGCCGGCTTGACGAAGACGGGGAAACCGAGGCGGTCCACCTGCTTCCTGACGGATTCGGGATCCCGCTGCCACTGCCGGTCGGTCACAGCCACGTAGGGTCCCACGCGGAGTCCGGCGGCCTCGAAGACCACCTTCATGTAGTGCTTGTCCATGCCGACGGCCGATGCCAGGACTCCGGCGCCGACGTAGCGGGTGTCGGAAAGTTCAAGGAGCCCCTGGATGGTCCCGTCCTCGCCGAAGGGGCCGTGCAACAGCGGAAAGACCACGTCGACGGCGCCCAGTTCCTGCGGAACCTCGTTGGGGGACGCCACGATCAGCTGGTGTTCCCCGCCGATCTCAGCAAGCGTGACGGTCTGCGGGGAAGGTACTACCTCGGGGAGTGATGATGCGGCAAGCGACCACTGGGTGGTTTCGGCCGGGGCAAGAACCCACTGGCCGGTTTTGGCAATCCCGATGGGGATGACGTCGTACTTGTCCTTGTTGATCGCGCCCAGCACGCCTGCTGCGGTGACGCAGCTCACGGCGTGCTCGCTGGAGCGGCCGCCGAAAAGCACGGCGACCCGCGGCTTGCGGCTGGTGGCAGTTTCCCCTGTGTTGGGTGTGTCTTGGGACATGGTCAGTAATCGCCTTCAGGTTTCAATTCCCGGGACAGCAGAACCGGCCCCAGTTGGTCAACGGACAGCTTGCCCGCCAGCACCGCGACGACGGCGGCAGTGATGGGCATGTCGACGCCGAGCTTGCCGGCGAGTTCATGGACGGCCTGGCCGGATTTGATGCCTTCGGCGGTCTGGGTCATCTTTCGGCCCACCTCCTCCAGGGTCAGGCCCTGGCCCAGCAGCCTCCCGGCCGTGTGGTTCCGGGACAGCGCGGACGAACAGGTTGCCACAAGGTCGCCCAGCCCGGCGAGCCCGGCCATGGTCTTGGCCTCGCCGCCCAGCGCCAAGGCGAGGCGGGACGTTTCCGCGAGTCCCCGGGTAATCACCGAGGCCTTGGTGTTGTCCCCCATCTGCTTGCCCTCACAGATGCCTACTGCCAGCGCAATCACGTTCTTGACGATGCCGCCGATTTCGACGCCGACCACATCGGCCGTGGTGTAGGGCCGGAAGTAGGGGGCGGTGCAGGTCCGGGCGAGCCAGCCTGCAGTGGCGGAGTCAGCGCATGCCACGACTGATGCCGTAGGCTCTTCCCGCGCAATTTCCATGGCGAGGTTGGGTCCCGAGACAACTGCGATGCGTTCCAGCGGCAGGCCCAGTTCCTGTGCGATGACCTCGCTCATCCGCGCGTCCGTGCCCAGCTCCAGCCCCTTCATCAGGGAGACCACAACAGCTCCGGGAGCGATCATGTCCTTCCATTCGCGCAGCTGCGGGCGCAGCGACTGGGCCGGAACCGCCAGCACCACCAGGTCGGCTCCCGCCAGGACTCCGCGGACGTCTGTGGACGCCGTGATGCTCTCCGGCAGGACGATGTCCTTGAGGTACTCACTGTTGCGGTGGCAGTTGTTGATCTCTTCGACCACCCCGGCGCGCCTGCCCCAAAGCCTGATGACGCGCGGCGTTCCGGCGGCAATCGCAGCGTCCGCGAGGATCTTCGCGAAGGTTGTCCCCCACGATCCCGCACCCAGGACGGCTACCGTGCCCGCCGCCCCCGGCTTCCCGTCAGCGGTCACGGAGCTTCCGTTCCTGATTCGGGCTCGCCGCGGTCAACGAACCGTCCGTGCTTGGCCTGCGGCCGCTTGGCCGGGTCCCAGCGTTCGGCGGGAGGCTGCTCGCCGCGCAGGCCTGCCAGCAAAGCCGTGATCGCGTCCATGATCACTTCCGTCGCCTCCGTCAGGGTGGCCTTGTCCAGCGGGCGGCCGCGGAACGCACTCAGGTCCACCGGTTCGCCCACGACGACGCGTGAGTGCTTCCGGGGGAACACGTGGAACCGCTTGCCGTACCTGGGGAACACCTCGTGCGCGCCCCAGTGGGCAATGGGCACCACCGGAATATCGCCTTCGAGGGCCAGCCTTGCCGCGCCGGTATGCCCCTTCATCGGCCAAAGCCCGGGATCGCGTGTCAGCGTTCCCTCCGGGTAAATGATGATCGCCCCGCCCTCAGCCACAATCTCCTGGGCCACTTGCAGCGATCGGTTCGCTCCCGCCGTCGAGCGCTCCACCGGCACCTGCTTGGTGGCGCGCAGGAGCGCACCCAGGCCGGGAACCTTGAACAGCGCGGCCTTGGCCAGGAAGTGCGGGGCACGCTTCTGGTTGTAGAGCATGTGCCCCACAACAAGGGGGTCGATCTCCGTGCAGTGGTTGGGGGCTGCGATGAAGCCGCCGGCGGGAAGCTTTTCGGTGCCTTCCCACGTCTTGGACATCATCAGGTTCAGCAGCGGCCGGGCGATGCTGGCAATGAAAACAAATGTGGCCTTGCTTTTGGCCGATTCCTTCACGGTGCCGCGCTACTTCGTGGTGGTGATGTCGAAGTCGGCCCCAAGGCCGGCGAGCTTTTCCGTGAACCGCTCGTAGCCCCGGTTGATGATGTCGATGCCGGTGACCCGGGACGTTCCGGTGGCGGCCAGGGCGGCAATCAGGTGGCTGAACCCGCCGCGCAGGTCGGGGACATCAATGTCGGTTCCCTTGAGCTGGGTGGGTCCGGAAATCACCGCGGAGTGCAGGAAGTTGCGCTGGCCGAACCGGCACGGGACACTGCCCAGGCATTCCCGGTGCACCTGGATGCTGGCGCCCATGCGGATCAGGGCGTCGGTGAAGCCAAAACGGTTCTCATACACCGTCTCGTGCACGATCGATACGCCCTCGGCCTGGGTCAGCGCAACCACCAGGGGCTGCTGCCAGTCCGTCATGAAGCCGGGGTGGACATCCGTTTCAAGGACCAGCGGGTTCAGCTTTCCGCCCTTGTGGTAGAACCGGATGCCGTCCTCGCCGATGTCCATTCCGCCGCCCACCTTGCGGTAGGTGTTCAGGAACGTCATCATGTCGCGCTGGGATGCGCCTTCAACGAAGATGTCGCCGCGGGTCACCAGTGCGGCCGAAGCCCAGGACGCCGATTCGTTGCGGTCCGAGAGGGCACGGTGGTTGTAGCCGCCGAGGTCACGGACACCCTCGATGCGGATGGTCCGGTCCGTCTGCACGCTGATGATGGCGCCCATCTTCTGCAGCACGGCGATAAGGTCGATGATTTCCGGCTCGGTGGCGGCGCCGGACAGCTCCGTGATGCCTTCCGCGCGGGTGGCGCTCAGCAGGACCTGCTCGGTGGCGCCCACGGACGGGTACGGCAGCGAGATCTTGGCGCCGTGCAGGCCCTTGGGTGCAGAGATGTGGATGCCACCGGGGCGCTTCTCCACGACGGCACCGAACTGGCGCAGGACATCCAGGTGGTAGTCGATGGGACGGTCGCCGATCTTGCAGCCGCCCAGGTCGGGAATGAAGGCTTCGCCAATGGCATGGATCAGCGGTCCGCACAGCAGGATGGGGATGCGGGAGTCACCGGCATGGGCATCGATCGCGGTGCTCGGCGCCGTCTTTGCGGCCTTGGGATCGAGGGTGAGGTCACCGTTGACCGGGTCCTTCTCCACGGTCACCCCATGCAGCTGCAGCAGGGAGGTGACCACCTCCACGTCCTTGATCTCCGGCACGTTCCGCAACACCGAGGGTTCGTTGCCCAGCAACGCCGCCACCATTGCCTTGGGGACAAGATTCTTTGCCCCACGGACGCTGACGCGGCCTGTAAGCGGGACACCGCCGCGGATTGTCAGAACACTACTCATATACCGGTTTCCTCACGATCACTAGCCCCCAAAACCTTGCAAAGGCTCCAACCAAGCATAGGAGGTCGCGTTACCGAACCGAAATAAGGGGGTACCGGCGGCGGGGCGTGGCGCGGCCTTCGCCCGCTGCGCCACGCCGCCGGGATGGTGGCCCCGGGGCTAGGAAAGCTTCGCCGGCAGGGTCTTGGGCTTGAACGCCTGGCGGGTCGCCTCGTAGGCGGTGATGTCGGCTTCGTGCTGGAGGGTCAGCCCGATGTCGTCGAGGCCTTCCAGGAGCCGCCAGCGGGTGTAGTCGTCGATGTCGAACGGCGCCACGATGTTGCCGCAGACGACGGTCTTGGACTCGAGGTCCACGGTGACCTGGGTTCCCGGGGCGTTTTCGAGTTCCTTCCAGATGAGCTCGATGTCGTCCTGCGCAACCTGCGCGGCCAGAAGTCCCTGCTTGCCCGAGTTGCCGCGGAAGATGTCGGCGAACCGGGAGGACAGGACGGCTTTGAAACCGTAGTCCTTCAGCGCCCAGACCGCGTGTTCACGGGAGGAACCGGTGCCGAAATCGGGGCCTGCCACCAGGACCGATCCCGCGTTGTAGGGCTCCTGGTTCAGGATGAAGGAGGGGTCCTTGCGCCAGGCGGAGAAGAGCGCGTCCTCGAAGCCGGTCCGGGTGATCCGCTTGAGGTAGACCGCGGGGATGATCTGGTCGGTGTCGACGTTGCTCTGGCGCAGCGGGACGCCGATACCGGTGTGCTTGGTGAACTTTTCCATTTGTGCTGTCCTAGGCTGCGTCGATGCGGATGGCGGCGGGTTCGGGAGCCGGGTCAAGGTCCGATGGAGAGCTGAGCGTGCCCCGTACTGCCGTGGCTGCGGCCACCACCGGGGAGACCAGGTGGGTGCGGCCACCCTTGCCCTGCCGGCCTTCGAAGTTTCGGTTGGAGGTTGAGGCGCAACGCTCCCCCACCTCCAGCTGGTCCGGGTTCATGCCCAGGCACATGGAGCAGCCGGCAAAGCGCCACTCGGCACCGAAGTCCTTGAAGACCTTGTCCAGGCCCTCGGCCTCGGCTTCCAGCCGGACGCGGGCAGAGCCGGGGACCACCAGCATCCGGATGTTCGGATCCTTTTGCCGGCCGCGGATGATGTCGGCAGCGGCACGCAGGTCCTCCATCCGGGAGTTGGTGCAGGAGCCCAGGAAGACGGTGTCCACGCGGATGTCCTTCATGGGCGTGCCGGCTTCGAGTCCCATGTACTGCAGGGCGCGCTCGGCAGCGGCCTTGGCGTTTTCGTCACCGAAGTCCCCGGGTGACGGAACGGACTCGGACAGGGACACGCCCTGGCCGGGGTTGGTGCCCCAGGTGACGAACGGCTCCAGGGTGTTGGCGTCCAGGTCAACCTGCACGTCGAAGGTGGCGTCGTCGTCGGTACGCAGCGTATTCCAGTACTCCACGGCGGCGTCCCAGTCCTCGCCTTCCGGCGCGTGGGGGCGGCCCTTCATGTACTCGTAGGTGGTTTCGTCCGGGGCCACCATGCCGGCGCGGGCGCCGGCTTCGATGGACATGTTGCAGATGGTCATGCGCGCTTCCATGGACAGGGCGCGGATCGCCGACCCGCGGTATTCCAGGACGTAGCCCTGGCCGCCGCCGGTGCCGATCTTGGCGATCACGGCGAGGATGATGTCCTTGGCGGTGACGCCGGGACGCAGTGTGCCCTCGACGTTGATGGCCATGGTCTTGAACGGCTTCAGGGACAGGGTCTGGGTGGCCATGACGTGCTCCACCTCGGAGGTGCCGATGCCCATGGCCAGCGCACCGAAAGCGCCGTGGGTGGATGTATGCGAGTCGCCGCAGACCACCGTCATGCCGGGCTGGGTGAGGCCCAGCTGCGGGCCCACCACGTGCACGATGCCCTGCTCGGCATCGCCCAGGCTGTGCAGCCGGACGCCGAACTCCGCGCAGTTGTTGCGCAGGGTCTGGATCTGGGTGCGGCTGGTCAGGTCGGCAATCGGTTTGTCGATGTCCAGCGTGGGGGTGTTGTGGTCCTCGGTGGCAATGGTCAGGTCCGGCCGGCGCAGCTTGCGGCCGGCCAGCCGCAGGCCTTCGAACGCCTGCGGGGACGTGACTTCGTGGACCAGGTGAAGGTCGATGTACAGAAGGTCCGGCTGGGCGTTGGCACCATCGCCGTCACCTTTGCGCACCACATGTGCGTCCCAGACTTTCTCGGCCAATGTCTTTGCCATGGCCATCTCCCTTCACTGCTGTTTGGCTGATTGATCCAACTGAATCAGGACGGCTCCGCGCTGCGCCAGCCGAAAGATTTGCATCTCAGATATTGAGACGGCAATATCATTACATGGACAATTCTAGTGGAGTCGGTGTCATTGATAAAGCGGCCCAGGTGCTCGATGCCCTTGAGGCCGGCCCCACCACGCTGGCGCAGCTGGTAGCCGCCACCGGCCTGGCCCGGCCCACTGTCCACCGCCTCGCTTTGGCGCTGGTGCACCACCGGCTGGTCAGCCGAGACATCCAGGGCCGGTTCGTGCTCGGCAGCAGGCTTGTGGAGCTTGCCTCCGCCGCCGGGGAAGACCGCCTGATCGCCTCGGCCGGGCCCGTACTCATGCAACTGCGCGATGCCACCGGCGAAAGCGCCCAGATCTTCCGCAGGCAGGGTGACTGGCGCGTATGCGTCGCCTCCGCGGAGCGCCCCATCGGCCTGCGCGACACCATTCCCGTGGGCACGCAGTTGTCCATGAAGGCCGGCTCTGCCGCGCAGGTCCTGCTCGCCTGGGAGGATCACGACAGGCTCCTCGAGGGCCTGCAGTCGGCCCGTTTCACGCCGACCGTCCTGGCAGGAGTACGACGCCGGGGCTGGGGACAGAGCCTTGGCGAGCGTGAGCCGGGGGTCGCCTCCGTTTCGGCACCGGTGAGGGGTCCGTCCGGCAGGGTGATTGCCGCCGTCTCCATTTCCGGTCCAATTGAGCGGCTGACCCGCCAGCCCGGCCGCCTGCACGCCGAAGTTGTCTGCAATGCCGGGCGCATCCTCACCGAGGCCCTCCGCAAGAACAACGACTAGGCTCCTGCCGGCCCCACCGGGGCTCCGGCCGCTAGGCTGTGCCCATGGGCAGCTATGCGGTGTTCCTCCGCGGCATCAACGTGGGCGGGATCAATATCAAGATGGCGGACCTGCGGGACGCGCTGAAATCCTGCGGCTTCACGGACGCAAAGACCCTGCTGGCCAGCGGAAACGTGGTGCTCAGCAGCACCCTGGACGCGGCAGCGGTCAAACAGGAATGCGAAAAGTGCCTCCGGGCCGCCTTTGGCTATGAAGCGTGGGTTGTGGTCCTGGACGCCGGGCGGGTGGCCCAACTGGTGGATGGCTGCCCCTACCCGGACGACGACAGGTCCACCCACACCTATATCACCCTGTCCTCGGACACCGCCGTCCTTGACGAACTGGAGGCGGCCGGGTCAGCCCTTGAAAGCCAGGACCAGCAGCGGCTGGGGCCCGAAGCGCTTGCCTGGCTGGCCCCGGCGGGAGGGACACTGGACAGCCCCTTCAGCAAGATCAGCGCGAAAACGAAGTTCAAGGCCGCAACCACCACCCGCAACCTGCGCACCCTCATCAAGGTCCGGGACGCCGCGGCCGCCCTGGCGGGCGGCTAGGTCATTATGGGCCGGTAGCAGCCCTACGGCCCCATGGCCTTCTTCAGCGCCTTGTTGAAGGCTGCCAGCCTGGCAATCTCCTCCTCCACGGGCGCCACCACCAGCTCCTGCGCCGCCGCTGCCACGGCGCTGTTCAGCCGCCGTCGTGCCCTTGCAGCCCGCGCCCGGGCAGCACCGGACGCAATGAAACGGCCGGTGACCGCCAAAAATATCCCCAGCACCAGGCCGAAGGCGATCATCAGGGTGGGTACCGGCCAGCCTTCCGCGCGTGGAACTTCGGGCACCGGCAGCTGCAGGTAGGCCAGTCCGGCCAGGACGCCAAGCCAGCCCAGGCCGCCCAGCACCGTCAGCAGCGCCAGCCACTGAACCACGTTGAAGGCACCCCACCACCACGCCTTGCGGTTGGCCCCGATGTCGGTCCCGGCGATGGCCTGGTCCAGGGCGTCGGGCAGCCGGTCCCGGCCGGCCCTGGCCCTCCCCTAATCGCTGCCCGCCAGGGTCCCGGAGCCCCTCGCTGGCCGCGTCCGCAAATTCCCTGACGGCAGCGTCCGTCCGGGCCCGCTCCGGCGCGCCGGCGGCCGGCAGGGAGGTCCGGTTCAGCCCGGCAGGTGAATCCCTGCGGAGATTGAGGCGGCGCAGCGGGTCCGGGCGGAACCTGGAGAGCCAGCGGGTGACGGGCCAGCCGGTGCGCCGGACGGACTCCAGCCGGTAGGACTGGCCGACGGCCCGCACCACGGCAGGCACGTTCGCTGCCACAGCCAGTTCGCCCGCGAGCCGGGACCTGGCGGCCGGCCGGACCCCTGCGGCGACGCCGTCCCCGGAAGCCTGCCGCAGGTCCTGCCCGGCCTTAGTGATATCCGCCTCCAGCCGCCGGGACTGGGCCTGGCGCTGGACGGCCACCTTCCGGATCGCCGCCCGCACTTCCCCGATCCCCGCCCCCGTCACCGCCGATGAAGGGAGGACCCGCACCTGTCCCAGCCCTTCACCTGCAAGGATTGCGTGCAGCGAGTCGAGCACGGGCTGCACATCGTGTTCCGGGAGCCGGTCCACCTGGTTCAGGACCACAAGCGTGACGGCCCCGTGCGAAGCGTGCGGCGCCAGGAACCCATGGTGGACGGCAGCGTCGGCATACTTCTGCGGGTCCAGCACCCACACCAGGACGTCCACCATCCCCACCATCCGCTGCACGATCCCGCGGTTGGCTGCATGGGTGGAGTCGAAGTCAGGCAGATCGAGCAGGATCAGCCCCGTCTGTTCGTCGGCGAAGCCGTCCACCGGCGCGGCGTGATGCCGGTTTCCAACTTCCAGCCAGTCGAGGAGGGCTTCGCTGCCTGCCGCTCCCCAAACACCTGCCAGTGGTTCCGATGTCGTCGGACGGCGGGCCGCCGCCGTCGCGATCTCCGCGCCGCTGACCGCGTTGAAGAGGGAGGACTTGCCGCTTCCGGTGGCCCCGAAAAATCCCACCACGGTGTGGTCGCCGGACAAGGAACGGCGGGAACTTGCGCGCTCCAGGACGTCGAACACGTCCTGCAGCGCCTGGTCCGGCAGGACCCCCTCCCCCAGCTCCCGGGCGTCCTGGAGCGCCTGGAGCCGGGCGTCCAGTTTGGAGGACGCGTGTGCCCCGCTGTGGCGGCTCACGCGCTCTCCGCCAGCCGGGCCAGTTCCCCGGCCTGCGCAGCAAGGCGTTGTGCGAGGGCGGGATTGCCTTCCGGCAGCCGCTGCAGGAACTTCTCCTGCTCGTCTGCCAGCAGGCGCCGGCACCGCGTGGCCAGATCTTCACGGGCTTTATCAGCCATGCGGCGCACGGCGTCCTCGCCGAACACCGCTTCCAGCAGGCGCTGGCCCACGACGGCGGTTCCGCCCGCCACGCCGATCTCCAGTCCGGTCAGGCCCGCAGTCATCGAAAACACCACGATCATCAGCGCGGCGCCGAGGCCGTTGATGCCAAAGGACAGCCACCGGGCCTGCGTCCGCCGTCCCTGGCCTTCCGTCCGGATCAGCTCCATCAGGGCTTCCTGCCACGCCCGGATTTCCGCTGCTGCCCGTTCGGCGAACCCGGGCGCCGTCCCCGACAGGTCGTCCGGACCCAGCAGCTGCCGCCCCGCGGGGTCTGAGCGCCACCGCTGGTCGGTGTCCTCCGCTGCGTTGGCTGCCTCGTCCACAATGACGGCCTGAAGCCCGGTTTCGATGGCCGCCTCAACCCCGACGGCCGGTGCCGGTTCACCGCGGAAGAAGGCCCCCAGCCTGTCCCGGAACCGCCCCACATTCTGCTCAAGGGCGCGGAAGAATTCACCGGTGCCCACAAAATCCTGCCACCGGGCCAGCACTTCGCCCCGGAGGAGTGCACCGTCGCGGGTGGCATCAAGGATCCGCTTGGCGGCATCCGCGTAAGCCGCCACGGCGTCGGCCTCAAGTCGCGAGGCGGCCAGCTCCTGCTCACGGACGGCGCCGGCGATATCCGGAATCCGATGGGCCAGGGCGCGGACGGTTCCATTCAGGGTCCGCCGTGCGACGGCGGCCCGGCCGGCAGCATCGGCGGCCAGGGCACCAAGCCAGTCCCGCAGCTCATTGACAGCGCCGGGAGGCAGCATGCCGTGCGGATCAAGGACCGTCTCGGCGATGATGAACAGCCGGCTCCCACCGAGCCCCTCCCGGTCGAGCAGGCCGCGGAGGTCCTCGCTTACCTCCGCCTGCGCGCCCGGCGGCACCCGGTCCAGCACCACTGCCACAGTAATGTCCCGCGCCGCCGCGTCCAGGAGGAGCTTCCAGGGAACGGCGTCCGCGTACCGGTTGGCTGTGGTGACAAACACCCACAAGTCCGCGGCGGCCAGCAGTTGCCCGGCCAGCAGGCGGTTTTGGTCGGAAATGGAGTCAACGTCCGGGGCGTCAAGGAGTGCGATGCCGGCCGGAACCGCCGGATCGGCCAGCAGCACCAGCGAAGCGGCGTCGCGCGGCTCCGGCATGGCGCCCGCGGCGGCCGGAGTGCCGGCGAGGGTACCGCGGATCCGGCTTAGCCCGGGCAGGACCCGCTGCCCTTCAAACCATGTTCCCTCTGCGGGGTTGTGCAGCAGGATGGGCTGGCGGGTAGTGGGGCGGATGGCCCCGGCCCGCGTGACGGGATGCCCCACGAGCCCGTTCACCAGGGTGGATTTGCCGGCACCGGTGGAACCGCCGACGACGGCAAGCAAGGGGGCGTCCAGGCTCCGGTACCGCGGAAGGATGTAGTCGTCCAGCTGCGCCCTTGCGGCCGACGTTTCGCGGCGTGCCTGGTCCGCGCCCGTCAGCGCGAGCGGCAGCAGCACATCGTCCAGGCCGCCGCGGATCTCCTCCAGCAGGGTCACTGCCGCCATGGCGTGCGGCACCGGCGGGATGGGGCGGCCGTGCTCGTCATGGGAGGTCACAGCTACATCATGCCAGTTGAGTAGGGGGCGCGAAGTTCCACCGCGTGTCGTCCCCAGCAGGGAATTCCCCCGCAGCAGGACGATTTTCTTCGAAACGACAGGCGGTCTCGTCCGGCTGGAGGGGAACCGGCCTGATGCTCATAAAAAATGGCCCCGGGCTAATGCCCGGGACCATTTCGATGGTGACCCCAGCGGGATTCGAACCCGCGTTACCGCCGTGAGAGGGCGGCGTACTAGGCCGCTATACGATGGGGCCAGAGTACTTCCGGCAGCGTTTCCGCCGCTCAAGCTCAGTGAGTATTTCACACACTTTGCCGTGGTTTCAAATCGGCGAACCGAGTGGAAACCTACTGAATTCCAGCTGAAGCCAGCTTTCAAATCAGAGCTGGGATACCAGGACTCGAACCTAGAATGACGGTACCAGAAACCGTAGTGTTGCCAATTACACCATATCCCAATGGCACTTTCGGGCCGGTTTTCAGGGCTTTTTCCCTGCTCCGTGCGCCTCAGCACGAGAAATTACTTTACCCGAGACTTTCGGCTCGCACAAATCGGGATCGACGAAGTCGCCGGCAGCCGCATGGACTTCTCCATGCGGGCCCTTGCCCACGCTCCCGCCGTATGGTTACCCTCGAGTAAGTTACCCATCAGTAACATCTTCCCGTCCCGCTATCCGGGCACCCCCACGAGGAAACAGGATGGCCCTCCCACCAACGGTTTCGACCACCGGGCAGCGTCGCCCGGTGGCCCAGTTAGGAAGTGTCAGCGTTGACAACCCGCACAGAATCCATCGCAACAGCCAAGCCCAAAACCCGGTCCCAATCCATCGCCATCACCGCACTGTCCCTGCTGCTGGCTCTTTTCCTTGCGGTTTATACCTTCCTCACGGGCCAGATCGCCAACGGTGCCGCGCAGCTGATGGACGGAGCAGAGCAGGCTGCCGCGGGGGCCAACCAACTCAAAGACGGTTCGGGCCAGCTGGCAGCAGGAGCAGGGGCCGCGAACAAAGGCGCGGCGCAGGTGAAGGACGGCTCGGACAAGGTCAGGGACGGCAGCAGCGAATTGAATGCCGGCGCCGCGGCCCTGCAGTCGGGGGCCGGCCGGATCTTCTCCGGAGTCCGCGACCAGCTGGCACCAGGGGTGGACAAGCTGCACGCCGGTACCACCAAGCTGCAGAATGATGTGCTGAACAAGCTGGTACCGGGTGTCTACCAGGTGGACGACGGCGCACGGAAGCTTCAGTCCGGCGCCGTCGCTCTTTCCGCTGCGCTAACCCCAACGGCGTCCGGAAACGCACCCAACAACCTTGCTGACGGCGCGGGCCGGATCGCTGCAGGCACGGGCCAGCTCGCCGCAGGTGCCGGCGATCTTGATGCCGGCGCCACCAAGCTGCGCAGCGGGACCGCAGCGCTGAAGGACGGCACCGGCCAGCTGGCAGCCGGAGCAAACCGGCTCAAGGGTTACCCGGGTGCCGGCAACGACCCCGCACAGGGCGACGGGCTCGCCGCACTCAGCCAGGGACTGGACCAGCTCGAAGCGGCAGCGAACGGACCGCAGGGCCTGGTACCCCTTGCAGTGATCAAGGACCAGATAGCCAAGCTGGCCGACGGCGGCCGGAGGGCCTATGCCGGGGCGGTACAGCTTGACGCCGGCGCAGCAAAGGTCAACGGCGGGGCCGGGGCCCTGGACGACGGCGCCGGGCAGCTGAAGACCGGAACGGGCAGGCTGGCCACGGGAGCCGGCGAGTTGAACGACGGCGCCGGACGGTTGAAGGCGGGCTTTGCCACCCTGGCGGAAAAGCTCAATGCGACGGATCCGCAGAACCCGGGCGTGGTGCTGGGCACGTCGATGCTGGCCGAGGGGACGGCGAAGATCCGGGTGGGGATGGACGGTTTGCCGGGCGACCCCGACCGTCCCGGCCTGATCTACGCCGCCAACAACCTCCAGGACGGCACCACCCGGCTCAGCGCGGGCATCAACGGCGGCGGCGACCCGGCGAACCCGGGCCTGCTGGCGGGAACGGAAGCCCTCTCCGACGGAACCGTCAAGCTCAGCAGTGGGACGGGCCAACTGGAATCGGGGTCCGCACGGCTCGCCGAAGGATCCGGTCAGCTGGCCGATGGCAACGGCCGGCTGGACGACGGTTCCGGCAAACTGGCGGAAGGCGCCGGCAAGCTGGCGGACGGCAACGCGAAAATCGCTGCCGGCACGCAGGAGCTGCACACGAAAGTGGCGGCAGTGTCGCCGTCGTCCTGGCTGGACAACCCGGGCATCGCCCTGCTGCTGATCGCGCTGCTCGTGGCCGCCGCCGTCGCGGCCTACCTGCTCCTGCGCCGCCGTGCCGCGGGCCTGCGGGCCCCCTGACAGCTGACGCAGACAGGCCGGGACCGCGGCCCTGCAAAAAGGGGGCCGCGGTCCCGGCCTGCAACGCCTATGTGGCCGGCTGGTCCGGTTAGGCCAGCAGTTCCTCCAGGGAAGCAACCATGCTGCCCTCGAAGCCCTCCACAACCTCACCCACGCGGTTCAGCCAGACGCCCAGCAGCCCTGCCGCCGTCGAACCCTCCGCATCCAGCAGCCGGTTATCGCCCACGTACAGCGTTTCGCCCGGGGCAGTGCCCAGCAGCCGGACGCCCTCAAGGTACATGGCCGGATCGGGCTTGGCCACGCCAAGCGTGTCCGTGCCCACCAGGTGCGTGATCCGCTCCAGCCCGGCCCCGTCCAACTTGGCGCGCTGGTAGTCATGGACGTTGTTGCTCACGGCGCCGTAGGGCACTCCCGCATTGTCCAGGACGTCCAGGAGGGGCAGCACATCGGGGAACGGCTTCACGTACGCGGGCTGCTTCTCCATGTAGGCCGCCAGCCACCGGTGCGACTCCTCGCCCTCGCCCAGGTCAACGCCGAAGTGTCCCAGTGCCGCACGCCCGCGGAGCAGGCGTTGTTCGTTGAACGTCAGCTCGCCGGCCAGGTAGCGGTCGTAGAAGTGGGTGGTCTCGTGGGTGAAGATGCGGCCGAACCGCTCCCACCCGGCCTGGTCCAGTCCGGGCAGGAGGTGTTCGCTGACCTCGCGCAGCGCGGTGGTCATCGAATACTCGAGGTCCACCAGGGTGTCGTCAATGTCGAACAGGACGCCCCGGACACGGCCGAAAGGTGTCTCCAGTATGCCGGCTCGGGCCGCTTGGCTGGGAGCGGTCATCAGCCGCGGAAGGCGCGGAGCCGGCGCAGGGAGGACTCCTTGCCCAGGATCACCATGGACTCAAACAGCGGCGGCGACACGCGGCGGCCGGAAACGGCCGTGCGCACCGGGCCGAAGGCAAGCCTCGGCTTGATGCCCATGTCCTCCACCAGGGCCTGCTTGAGTGCGGCCTGGATGTTGTCCGGCGTCCATTCCGCCACCGGTTCCAGCGCGGCGATGGCGGCATCAAGGACCTCGGGAAGGTTGGCGGGAAGGCCTTTGCGTGCGTCGTCGGCGATGTCGATGGCGTCATCGGCCTTGAACAGGAACGCCAGCATGTCCGGGGCTTCGCCCAGGAGCGTGATGCGTTCCTGGATCAGCGGCGCCGCCTCGGTGACGATTTCCTCTTCGCGGTCTGTCAGGATCTCCCCCACCAGGCCTGCCTCGCGCAGGTAGTGCGCAACGCGGTCACGGAACACCTTGGGCTCGAGCATCCGGACGTGGGTGCCGTTGATGGCCTCGGCCTTCTTCAGGTCGAAGCGGGCCGGGTTGGCCAGGACGTCGTGGACGTCAAAGTGCTCCACAAGCTGCTCCACCGTAAAGATGTCCTCGTCCGCGCTGAGGGACCAGCCCAGCAGGGACAGGTAGTTCAGCAGCCCTTCCGGGATGAAGCCCCGCTCCCGATGCAGGAACAGGCTGGACTCGGGGTCGCGCTTGGACAGCTTCTTGTTGCCCTGGCCCATGACGTAGGGAAGGTGGCCGAACTCCGGCATGTACTCGGCGACGCCGATGGCGTACAGCGCCCGGTACAGGGCGATCTGGCGGGGCGTGGAGCTGAGCAGGTCCTCGCCGCGCAGCACATGGGTGATGCCCATCAGAGCGTCGTCCACCGGGTTGACCAGCGTGTAGAGCGGAGCACCGTTGGCCCGCACCACGGCGAAGTCAGGGACGGAACCGGCCTTGAACGTGATGTCGCCGCGGACCAGGTCGGTGAACGTGATGTCCTCGTCCGGCATGCGCAGGCGGAGGACAGCCTGCCGGCCCTCCGCCCGGTACTGCGCCAGCTGCTCCTCCGTCAGGTGCCGGTCAAAGCCGTCGTAGCCAAGCTTCGGGTCCCGTCCGGCCGCGCGGTGGCGCGCCTCGATCTCCTCCGGGGTGGAGAAGGACTCGTAGATGAACCCGCCGTCATGCAGCCGCTTGATGACGTCCTGGTAGATGTCGCCGCGCTGGGACTGCCGGTACGGCTCGTGCGGGCCGCCGACCTCAACGCCCTCGTCCCAGTCGATGCCCAGCCACTTCAATGCGTCGAGCAGCTGGTGGTAGCTTTCCTCGCTGTCCCGCGCCGCGTCCGTGTCCTCGATGCGGAAAACCAGCGTGCCCTTGGTGTGGCGCGCGTAGGCCCAGTTGAACAGGGCCGTCCGGATCAGTCCAACGTGCGGGGTACCCGTGGGCGACGGGCAGAAACGGACCCGGACGGGCGTCTCGGCGGTAACGGGCGGAATGGCTGCGGCGGGTGACGAAGAAGCGATAGTCATAGTGGCTTCAACTTTACCCGCCTGGCCGGGTCCGGCCTTCCGCCGGCCGGACAGGCCTAGCGGCGGACGATGGGGTTGGAAAGCCGTCCGATGCCCTCGATTTCCACCTCGAAGCGGTCGCCCTCTTTGACCAGGCCCACGCCGGCGGGCGTGCCGGTCATGATCACGTCGCCCGGCAGCAGGGTAAACGCCTGCGATACCACCGACACCAGTTCGCGCACGCCGCGGATCATCTGGCTGGTGCTGCCGTCCTGGCGCACTTCACCGTTGAGCCTGCCCTGGATCCGCAGGTCCTCCGTGTCCAGGTCGGTCTCGATCCAGGGCCCCAGCGGCGCGGAGGTGTCGAAGCCCTTGGCGCGGGTCCACTGCAGGTCCGTTTTCTGGACGTCGCGGGCCGTGAGGTCGTTGCCGCACGTGTAGCCGAAGATGACATCGTCCACGCGGTCTTCCGGCACGTCCTTGCAGATCCGGCCGATCACCACGCAGAGTTCAGCTTCGAAGGAGACCTCTTCGGAGAACTCCGGCAGCACTACGGGGTCGTTGGGGCCCACGACTGCGGTGTTGGGCTTCAGGAAGAGCAGCGGCTGGGCGGGGACCTCGTTGCCGAGTTCATGGGCGTGATCCACGAAGTTCCGGCCAACGCCGATCACCTTGCTCCGCGGGATGATCGGCGCCAGCAGCCGGACGTCCTCCAGCTTGTGGCGCACGGATGTGCGCTCCACGCCATGGAAGAAGGGGTCGCCGTGGATGACAGTGATTTCCTCACTGCCCGGTTCACCTTCCACAACGCCGTACAGGGGATCGGAATCGACTACAAACCTGGCAATACGCATGGCTCCTACCCTACCGTCCCGCCGGTGCCGCCTGGCCCGCGCTGCCGCCACCGCGCAGGTAGGACAGCTGCGCGGCCACGGACAGCTCGGCGGCACGCCGGACGGAAGGCTCGACGTCGGAATAGACGGCGTCGGCCACCTCCTCCGCGGCTGCGTCCTGGCCCAGCCGGTCCAGCGCGGCGCGGATCTGCGCCAGCCGTTCTTCCCGGTGTGTCCGGTAGTCCCGTGCGATGGCTTCAAGGGAGGGCAGCACCGGGCCGTGGGCCGGGAGGACGGTTGCGGGCCCCAGCGCTTCGAGCCGGTCCAGGGATGCCAGGTAGTCGCCCAGCGTGCCGTCCGGATAATCCAGGACGGTGGTGCCGCGGCCAAGGACGGTGTCGCCCGTCAGCACCGATCCATGGTCCCCGTCCGCAGGCAGGTGGAAACAGACGGAGTCTGAGGTGTGGCCGGGCGTGGCCAGGACGACGATCTCCAGCCCTGCGGCCTGGATCACCTCTCCATGGACCAGCGGCACTCCCCCGCCGTGGCAGTGGCCGGGCTCCGCCGCCCGGACCGGCGCGCCCGTCAATTCATGCAGGCGGGCGGAACCCGCCGTATGGTCCGCGTGCCGGTGGGTCACCAAAATCAGTTCGACGGCGGCGGTCCCGGCCAGTGCGTTCAGGTGCGTTTCGTCCCGGGGACCGGGATCCACGACCACCACGGAGGAATGGCCGGGGGCACGCACGAGGTAGGAGTTGGTGCCGTCCAGGCTCATGGGGCCGGGGTTGGGTGCCAGGATGAACTGTGTGAGCCCGGAGCTGCGCTGCAGCCGGGGGCCGGAAACTGAAGTCACCGGTCCATCCTTGCATCCGGCGCTGCCCCACCCCAGCCCCGCAGCGCGTCGGTGTGCCGGCATCCACCCCGCAACAGTCAGCAGCTTGTTCGCACAACCACGCCTTCAAGGTCAGGATCTGCGAACCAGCCCAGGAATGCCTGTTGGCCGGAACGCAGGACGGCGCCTGCCGGACCCAAGTCCGGCAGGCGCCGTCGTACATTGAAAACTGCCAGGCTATGCCAGGCGGGTCAGCCAGCCGTGGGTGTCCGGCTCCGTGCCCGTCTGGATGCCCAAGAGCTTTTCGCGGATGGCCATGGTGGTCTCCCCCGCCTTGGCGTCCTCGGAACCGATGAACTCGGTGGCGTCCTTGAGGACTCCGATGGGAGTGATGACGGCTGCCGTGCCGCAGGCGAACACTTCGGTGATGTCACCGGAGGCCACGCCGTCACGCCACTCGTCAAGGGTGATCTTCCGCTCGGAAACCTCGCGGCCCATGTCCTTGGCCACCTGGATGACGGACATCCGGGTGACGCCTTCCAGGATGGTCCCGGTGAGCGCGGGCGTTACCAGCGAGCCGTCCTTCATGACGAAGAACACGTTCATGCCGCCCAGTTCTTCCACGGCGTTGTCGTTGGCCTGGTCAAGGAACAGGACCTGCTTGCACCCGTTGGCCTCGGCCTCCTGCTGCGCGATCAGCGAAGCCGCGTAGTTGCCGCCGCACTTGGCGTCGCCGGTGCCGCCACGGCCGGCGCGGGCATACTGCCGGGAGATCCAGATGGACACGGGCTTGAGCTCGCCGCCGAAGTAGTTGCCGGCAGGCGAGGCGATCACCCGGAAGGACACCTCGCGGGCGGCGCGGACGCCCAGGAAGGCCTCGGTGGCGATCATGAACGGCCGCAGGTACAGGGCCTCGCCGTCGCCGGAGGGGACCCACTCCTTGTCCACTGCCACCAGTTCGCGGATGGCGCCGAGGAAGTACTCGGCCGGCAGTTCCGGAAGGGCCAGACGGCGGGCGGATTTGTTCAGCCGCGCCGCGTTCGCCTCCGGGCGGAAGGTCCAGATGGACCCGTCCGCGTGGCGGTAGGCCTTCAACCCTTCGAAGATCTCCTGGCCGTAGTGGAAGACGGCGGCGGAAGGATCCAGGACGATCGGACCGTAGGGTTCGATCCGGGCATCGTGCCAGCCGCCGTTGCCGTCCGCGTCCACGCTGTAGTCCACGATGGCGGTGTGGTCGGTGAAGTAGTTGCCGAATCCCGGGTTTGCCAGGATGGCTGCACGCTCTTCGGCGGACTTCGGGTTGGCCGAAGGCTGCCGGGTGAATTCGACGCCATGGGCGGTCTGGGTCATGGTTCCTCCACGATCGGCCGCCACCTCGTTCAGCGCTGAACGGCGGGGCGGCATTTGGTGATTCGAGACAAGCTTACGCCCGATGCCGGATGCCCCGGCGCGGGCTAAAGGCCGGCGGTGATGGCGTCGCCCACGGCCGTGGTGCTGCGTGCGGTGCCGTCACGCTTTTCGACGTCGGCAACCACGGCAGCTTCAATCCTGCGGGCGGCGTCCGTGTAGCCCAGGTGGTCCAGCAGGAGGGCCGCGGAGAGGATCGCCGCGGTGGGATCTGCCTTGCCCTGGCCGGCGATGTCCGGCGCGGAACCGTGGACCGGTTCGAACATGGAAGGCGCGGTGCGGTCCATGTTGATGTTGCCGGAGGCGGCCAGGCCGATGCCGCCGGTGATGGCAGCGGCGAGGTCGGTGATGATGTCGCCGAACAGATTGTCCGTGACGATGACATCGAAGCGGGACGGGTCCGTGACCATGAAGATCGTGGCGGCGTCCACGTGCAGGTAGTCGTGAGTGACGTCCGGGAATTCCTGGGCGACGGCTTCGACGGTGCGCTTCCAGAGGTGGCCGGCGAAGACCAGGACGTTGTGTTTGTGCACCAGGGTGACGTGCTTGCGTTCCCGCGCGCTGGCGCGTCGGAAGGCGTCACGGACCACGCGCTCCACGCCGTGGGCGGTGTTCAGGGAAACTTCGGTGGCTACCTCGTGCGGGGTGCCCGCACGCAGGGTGCCGCCGTTCCCGACGTAGGGCCCTTCGGTGCCTTCGCGGACCACGATGAAGTCGATGGTGCCGGGGTTGGCCAGGGGGCTGCCGACGGTACCGTAAAGCCGGGAAGGCCGCAGGTTGACGTAGTGGTCCAGGCTGAACCGGAGCTTGAGGAGCAGCTCACGCTCGATGATGCCGGACGGGATCCGGGTGTCGCCGGGGGCGGCGCCCACCGCGCCGAAGAGGATGGCGTCGCGGGTCTTCAGGTCGGCCAGGACGTCGTCCGGCAGGGTCTCGCCGGTGCGAAGCCAGTGCTCGGCGCCGAGCTCGTAATGCGTGGGCTTGAGCTCCACGCCCTCCGCCGCAACAGCCTTTTCCAGGACTTTAAGGGCCTCGGCAATGACCTCGGGGCCGATGCCGTCGCCGGGAATAACTGCAAGATCGATGGAGGATGCGCTCATGTCTTCAGGGTAGCCAGACCATCCATATGCTGGTCAAGCCGTCCCATATTCCGGACACCGGGTCCGTCGGCGGCGTTGGAGTCCCGGACGTGTACAGCGATCAGCCCCAGGCATGAGGCACCCGCCACCGCATCAGCATAGAGTTTCGGGGTGGAATTACGGCACAAGGCTTATCACTGGCTCCGGGTCAACACCTTCCGGGTGGACCTGGTCCTCATGCTGGCGCTCCTGCTTTTCTGCGGCCCGGTGTACCTCATCGCGGACCGACCCTGGCACTTCGTGCTGTCGAGCGCACTGGTGGTGCCGCTGGCATGGCGACGCACCCGGCCGGTGCCCGCGGCGGGCGCCATTGTGGTGGCATCTCTGGCGTTATGGGCATCCGGGCTGGAGCCCCTGGCGGGATTGATGGCTGTTCCGCTGATCATCTATGCCGTTGCCGCCTACGGTCCTGCCCGGGCCAGCCGGTCGGTCCTGGGCCTGGGCCTGCTGGGCGGCGTGCTGCTGACCACCCGAAACCTCAGCAGCACGGCCCAAACGGGCGTGCTGGGCCTCACCATTAGTGCCGTGTACACCGTACTGATCTGGATGCTGGTGTTGTTCAGTTGGACCCTCGGGGACCTGACACGCGTCCGCCGTCAGCAACTGCAGACCCTCGCGGACCGTGCCCGTCGGCTCGAAACCGAACAACAGCAGGAACGCTCCCTGGCCGCCGCCGATGAACGCGCCCACATTGCCCGTGAGATGCACGACATCGTGGCGCATTCCCTGTCCGTGATCATCACCCAGTCCGACGGTGCACGATACGCAGCGGCAGCCAACCCTGCCGTGGCCACGGAAACGCTGGCCACCGTCGCCGCCACGGCACGGGAATCGTTGGCGGAAATGCGCCGGCTGCTGGGTGTGCTGCGGCACGGCGATGAGTCCACCACCCGCCCGTTGCCCGGACTTGTGGACCTCGATGAGCTGTTCCTGGGGTTCCGTGCGGCCGGCCTGCCGCTGGACGTCGAACGGCTGGGATCGCCGCGGCGCACCCTGCCTCCGGGCGCCGAACTCACGGCATACCGGGTCCTCCAGGAATCCCTGACGAACGTCCTCAAGCATGCAGGTCCGCGGGCCCGGGCCCGGGTTTTGGTGCGGTGGCAGCCACGCGGGCTGCAGCTCGAAGTGCACGACGACGGCCGGGGCGCTGCTGCCCATCCGGCGGTGGGTGCCGGGGAAGACGGCGGTAACGGGCTGCGGGGCATGCGGGAACGGATCAGCCTTTACGATGGTTCGTTGGCGGCCCGCCCGGCCGCGGGCGGGGGCTTCCAGGTTTCGGCCTTCCTTCCCTACACCGAGGCTTGAGCATGACATTGCCACTAGACCGTGACACAACCGCTCCGATCCGAGTGGCGCTGGTCGATGACCAGCAACTGGTGCGGTCGGGATTCAGAATGCTGATCAACTCCCAGCCGGACCTTTACGTCGTGGTCGAGGCCGGGAACGGGCTCGAGGCACTCCAGGCCCTCGGAGCAGCAGCCGCCGACGTCGTCCTGATGGACGTGCGCATGCCGGGAATGGACGGCATCGAGGCCACCCGCAGGCTTATCGAACGCGCCGCTTCCGCCCCCGCCGGG
The DNA here is from genome assembly GCF_026723805.1 of Arthrobacter sp. FX8. Taxonomy (NCBI): domain Bacteria; kingdom Bacillati; phylum Actinomycetota; class Actinomycetes; order Micrococcales; family Micrococcaceae; genus Arthrobacter; species Arthrobacter sp. FX8. Next base: position 1,944,701 of record NZ_CP113505.1, read on the forward strand.
TCAGCCAGGGCTGAACTTCGCGTCGTGGTGCTCACGACCTTCGATCTGGACGAGTACGCACTGGCGGCAATCGAAGCCGGCGCCAGCGGTTTCCTCCTGAAGGACGCCCCGCCGGAGGAACTGCTGGAAGCCATCCGCACGGTGCACCGCGGGGACGCCGTCATCGCCCCCTCCACCACCCGCCGGCTCCTGGACCACGTAGCTCCGCTGCTGCGCGCGCACGGCAACGAACGGCCCGAGGACCACGAGGCCGTCGAACGGCTCACAGCCCGCGAGCGCGAAGTGTTCACCCTCATGGCACAAGGGCGATCCAACCCTGAGATCGCGGCAGACCTGTTTGTCTCCGAAGCAACCGTCAAAACGCATGTAGGGCACATCCTGGCCAAGCTTGGGGCACGGGACCGGGTCCAGGCAGTCGTGCTCGCCTACGAGACCGGGGTTGTCACTCCCGGGGGCTGACGCCTGGCGCGGTCGTCTCAGACCTGGGTATGAGGCCGGCCCCGGCAGGACCAGACCACCGGCCGATCCCCGGGCGCCGGGTGCGGCCATAGCGTGGAAACATGACAACTTCCGCGCATGCCCATACTGCTTTTAACAGGCAAAACATCACCTCCGCTCCCGCCGTGCAGGCCCTCTCCCTGGCCAAGACGTACGGCCGCGGCGCCACCCGCGTCAGCGCCCTGCGTGAGGTCAGCGTCACATTCGATGCCGGCCGCTTCACCGCAATAATGGGCCCTTCCGGCTCCGGAAAGTCCACCCTGATGCACTGCCTCGCCGGCCTGGACACCGCGGACTCCGGACGGATCCTGGTGGGCGGGACGGACATCACGGCCCTGAACGACAAGCAGCTCACCACTCTTCGCCGCGACCGGATCGGATTTGTCTTCCAGGCCTTTAACCTCGTGCCGACGCTGACAGCCGAACAGAACATCACGCTGCCGCTGGCACTGGCAAACAAGGCCACCGACGCCGCCTGGTTCGACACAGTGGTGGCCACGCTTGGCCTTAAGGACAGGCTCCGGCACCGGCCGCACGAGCTCTCCGGCGGTCAACAGCAGCGGGTGGCCGCGGCCCGGGCCCTGCTGACCCGGCCCGACGTGGTGTTCGGGGACGAACCTACCGGCAACCTTGATTCGACCGCCGGCGGCGAGGTCCTGGCACTGCTGCGCCGCAGCAGCCGGGAAATGGGCCAGACGATCATCATGGTCACCCACGATCCGGTGGCGGCCAGCTACGCCGACCGCGTGGTCCTGATGAGTGACGGCGGTCTGGTGGGCGAGATCGCCGAGCCCACCGCCGGGTCCGTCCTCGCTGCCCTCGGCAAGCTGGGAGGCTGATCGTGCTGCGCGTTGCCTTCTCGCAATTCCAGTCCCACAGCCGCCGGTTCATTGCCGTCGGCCTGGCGGTGATGCTGTCAGTGGCGTTCCTGTCCACCACCCTGATGATGGGGGCGAGTACCCGTGCTTCGCTGGGTGCCAGCCTCGGAGAGGCTTACAGCAAGGCCGGCCTCATCGCCACCCCGGACACGGGAACCTTCAACGATGCCGCCCTGGCAGCAGTCCGTGCGGTACCTGGCGTGACCGAGGCCTATGGCCGGATGGAGGCGTACACCGAGTTCACCGCCGGCGGCCAGGAGGTGTTTGCGCAGGCCCGGAACCTGGCGCCGATGGCCTTGGAAACCGCGGCCGTGACCGACGGCGCCCTCCCGGAGAGTGCTGACGGCGTTGCGGTGGACGGGGCTGCCCCCGCCCGCTATGGGCTGCGCATCGGCGACTCCCTGACCCTCAGGGCCCCCGGCGGCGCCACAACCGTGGCCATGACCGTCACCGGGATCCTTCGCGGCAGCAACGACCCCTTCACCTCTGCCCTCCCGCAGATCGTCGCCGGGACACCGGCCGTCAGTGCCCTGGCAGCCGGTGCCCGGGACCCGCAAGGTGGTACCGGCGCCGGCGCCGGCTACGGGACCATCCAGTTGGCCCTGGCTTCAGGCATCGACGCCGCCACAACCAGCAAGAACGTGCTGGCGGCGCTCACCGGCGTCGGCGCCGGCGCGCAGGTCAAAACAGCAGACGAACAGGTCACCGCCCAGGTGGCGATGATGACCGGAGGCCAGGATGAACTGACAATCATCCTGCTGGCGTTCGCCGGGGTCGCCCTGATTGTCTCCGGCCTGGTGGTGACCAACACCTTCGCGGTGCTGGTGGCCCAACGCACCAGGGAACTGGCGCTGCTCAGGTGCCTGGGGGCGTGCCGGAGCCAGGTACGCAACTCGGTCCTGGCCGAAGCCCTGGTGGTGGGCCTGGTGTCCTCTGCGGCTGGTGTGCTCGCCGCCGTCGCCCTGATGGCTGCCCTGATCGGCTGGGCCGGGACGCAGCCGGACATGGCGTTTGCCACCATGGCCGTCCCGTCGTCGTCCGTCATTGCGGGGCTGGCAGTAGGCACATTCCTGACCCTGGGCGCCGCCCTGGTTCCCGCGAAAGCTGCCACGGCCGTGGCTCCGCTTGCTGCCCTGCGGCCGGCTGACGATGCCGGAATCGGGAACCGGCGCGGCCGAGTGCGACTGGTGCTGGGCCTTGCCGCCCTTGCCCTTGGTATTCCGTTGCTGGCCCTCGGCGCCGCGGGCGTGATGCTGGTGGTGGCCTTCGCCGGCGGCGTGCTCTCCTTCGTCGGAGTCCTGCTCTGCGCCACCCTGTTCGTCCCGCAGCTGGTGGGCCTGGCGGGACGGTTGGCCTCCCCTGCCGGCGTCCCCGGGAAGCTGGCCGCACTCAATGCCGTCCGCAACCCGGCCCGGACTTCCGTCACCGCTGCCGCCCTCCTGATCGGCGTCACGCTGGTGTCCCTCATGATGACCGGGGCTGCCACTGCCCGCCAGGCGTTTGATGACGCCCTCGCCGGTACCTACCCCGTGGATATGGCCATCACCGGGGGTGCACTGACAGCCCTCGAGCGTGACGCAGTAGCACGGATCGACGGCGTCGCTACTGCGGCCTTGCTGCCGGTAGCAGGCACCATGGCCGGCGAAGGCATGGACAGCCCCGTCTATGCCCTCGACGCGGCGGAGGCCGGCCGGCTGCTCCGCGACACCACTATTACCCTTGAACCGGGCAGGATCTACCTGCCCGAAGGCTCCCCGGCCGGATCCGTTGAGGTCAACGGCGCCGCCGGACGGGCCACCTTGGAAGCCGTGGTGCTGCGGACCCGCAACATCCCGGCCCTGGTGTCCACCGACACCGCCCGCCAGTCGGGCCTGACGGGCAGTGGCGTTGCCCCAACAGACAGTGCGCGGACCGATGGCACCGGCCCCGCGGCCAGTGCCGTCTGGCTGCGCCTGGCGGACGCTCCCGGCGGCGCACCGCTGTCCGCAGACCGGATCAAGGACATCCAGTCCGCTGTTGCCCAGGCAGCAGGCGTGTCCGCGGGTGCGGTCAGCGGCGCCGCCATAGAGCGGGTCACCTTCAATGAGGTCATCGACGTACTGCTCCTAGTGGTCACGGGCCTATTGGGGGTGGCGGTGCTGATCGCGCTGATCGGCGTGGCCAATACACTGTCGCTGTCCGTGCTCGAACGGACCAGGGAGAACTCCCTGCTCCGGGCGCTGGGCCTTACCAAAGGCCAGCTGCGGGGCATGCTGGCCCTTGAGGCAGCCCTGGTGGCCGGCGTCGCCGCAGTGATTGGTGCTGTCCTGGGCAGCGTCTATGGCTGGCTGGGGGCGCGGTCCGCCCTCGGCAGCCTGGCCGAGGTCACACCCTCCGTCCCTTGGCTGCAGTTGTTGGGGGTACTGGCCGTGGCCGTGGTCGCCGGCCTGCTGGCGTCGGTCATTCCTGCCCGGCGTGCGGCACGGCTGTCGCCTGTCCAGGGGCTTGCCGCCGCATAGCCCGCCGACGGCCGGGCCCGGGCGCCGGAACGGGAAAGGGCAGGTGGCGCGGAAGTCCGCCTCACCTGCCCTTTCGTGCGCCGGAACCTCAGGCTTCGGCCGGTTCCTCGAACTTGGGGAACACAGGAGTGGGAGCCGGCAGTGCCGTTCCCGGGACGATCGGGCTGGCGATGGCGGCGAACTGGCGGGCTTCACCTTCTGCCTGGCCCAGGGCGTCCAGGAGTTTGGCCGTGGCGTTGGGCATGACCGGCTGGGCCAGGATGGCCACGATCCGCAGGACCTCCAGGGTCACGTACAGGACGGTGTTCATGCGTTCGACGTCGGTCTTCCGCAGGACCCAGGGCGCCTGATCGGCGAAGTAGGCGTTGGTGTGGTGCAGCACGCCCCAGACAGCTTCCAGGGCGCGGCTGAATTCCTGCTTGTCGAAGGCGGCGCGGGCGGCGTCCAGCAGGCCGTTGGCCTGGTCAAGGATGGCCTGGTCCGCAGCCGTGAACTCTCCGGGGGTGGGAACCGAGGCGCCGCAGTTCTTCGCCACCATGGACAGCGACCGCTGTGCGAGGTTGCCGAAGTTGTTCGCCAGGTCCGCGTTCATGCGCCCCACGATGGCCTCGTGGTTGTAGCTGCCATCGGCCCCGAACGGGACTTCGCGGAGGAAGAAGAACCGCACCTGGTCCAGCCCATAGCGGGCAACGAAATCGGCAGGAGCCACCACGTTGCCCAGGGACTTGGACATCTTGACCCCGTTGTTGTGCAGGAACCCGTGGATCATGACCCGCTTGGGCAGCTCCAGCCCTGCGCTCATCAGGAAGGCGGGCCAGTAGATGGCGTGGAACCGGGAAATGTCCTTGCCGATGATGTGGACGTCGGCGGGCCAGTACTTCCGGAACTTCTCCGAGTCCACATCCGGGTAACCGACGCCCGTGAGGTAGTTGGTCAGCGCGTCCACCCAGACATACATGACGTGCTTGTCGTTGCCGGGCACGGGAACGCCCCAGTCGAACGTGGTCCGGCTGATGGACAGATCCTCCAGCCCGCGCTTGACGAAGCTGATGACCTCGTTGAACCGGTACTGCGGCGCGCCGAATTCCGGGTGGGATTCATACAGCGCCAGCAGTTTGTCCTGGTAGGCGGACAGCCGGAAGAAGTAGCTCTCCTCCGCCGTCCACGTCACCTCGGTGTCCGTCTCTTTCGAGTAGCGCACGCCGTCGTCCTTGACCACGGTGTCATCCTCGCCATAGAAGGCTTCGTCCCGGACGGAGTACCAGCCCTCGTACTTGGAGAGGTAGATGTCCCCGTTCGCTTCCATCTTCTTCCAGATGGCCTGCGAGGCAGCGTAGTGGTCTTCGTCCGTGGTGCGGATGAAGCGGTCGTAGCTGATGCCCAGCGCGGCGTGCGCAGCCATGTAGACCTCCGCGTTCCGGTCCACCAGCTCCTTGGGCGTGACGCCCTCCTTCTCCGCGGTCTGGGCAATCTTCATGCCGTGCTCGTCCGTGCCGGTCAGGAACATCACGTCATAACCGTCCAGCCGCTTGAAGCGCGCCATGGCGTCGGTGGCTATGTACTCGTAGGCATGGCCGATGTGCGGCACACCGTTGGGGTAGGTGATGGCCGTGGTGATGTAGAACGGCGTTTTTTCTGGAGCAGTCACGTTCGGACGGTTACCTTCAGTGCGGAGTGGGCGGGGCTAGATCAGTTCTGTCAGGGTATCGCTCAGCCGGACCAGTTCGTGGTCGTGGGAGGCCACGAGGACGGCGATCCCGTCAGAGGTGGTGTCCTTCAGGATACTGATGATGCGGTTGGCGGAGGCACGGTCCAGGCTGGCGGTGGGCTCGTCCACCACCAGGACCCTGGTGCCCAGGATCAGGGCGCGGGCGATCGCCACGCGCTGCCGTTCACCGCCGGACAGCTGGGCGGGACGGTGCCGCATCCGCCGGCCAAGGCCCACCAGGTCCAGGAGGTCCTTGGCCATGTCGCGCCGCTGGTCCACTTCGCCGTCCGGAACGGCAGGCAGGAGCACGTTCTCCAGTGCGCTCATGCCGTCGATCAGGGCACCGCCCTGGTCCACATAACCGATCAGTGCACGACGGCGGTCGGCGATTTCGTCGTCGCCCATGCTTTCGAGCGAATCGCCTTCCCAGAAAACGCGGCCCGACGTCGGCAGGGTGAGTCCCGCGCCGACGGTCAGGATGCTGGTCTTGCCGGAGCCGCTTCGGCCGGCCACACAGTGCATTTCGCCGGCGTGCAGGGTCAGGTCGAAGCCTTCCACCACGCTCACGGCCTCGGCGCCGCCCTTTCCACCGCCATAGCGGATGGTGATGTCGCGCATCTCCAGCGGGGTGGCGTGGTCGGCCGACTTGACGATGGTGTTGGCCCGGGTCTGCAGGGGGACCTCGTTGGAGCCGCTCCTGCGGCTGCGCTGGAGGTTCGTCGGGTTTGTCATTGGACCACTTTCGTTGCAATAGGTATCCAGCAAATTACAGCCACCAGGCCGGCTACGGCGGCCCAGATGGCCGCGTAGGGTGCCAGCAGCAGGCCGATGCCCAGGGCGCCCAGCACGCCCAGCGGCAGGGCCACGGTTCCCACCAGTGCGTTCTCGAACAAACGGACCTGGCGGAGCATGTCAGGGTTCCAGCCCATCGCCTGGAGGATGCCAAGGTATTGCCGCTTGGCGTTGAGCTCGAAGCGGCCTGTCACCAGGGTGAGCACCAGTCCCACGGCCACCCCCGCAAGCGCCAGCAGGATGCTCGGCAGGGTGACGCTGGCCGCCGCCAGGCCGCTCAGCGCGCTTGCACCCGCTGCCCGCGGGATGTCGATCAGCAGGGCGATCAGCCCGCCGACGGCGGCACCGAAGACGCCGACCGCAACCGCCAGGGACAACGTGTTGAACTTGTTGGTGCTCAGCTGCCGGTTGGCGAAGGTCAGCGGCGAATCCACCGGGATGAGCCGTTCGTCGTGCTGCGGCTCCTGGTCGATCACGTCGCGGTGGCGGAGCTGCTGCGCGGCGAAGAGGGCCGCGCCGCAGTACAGGACCAGGACGGCGGCGCACACCAGTGCGGTGGCAAGGCTCCAGCTCACCAGGCTCAGCACGATGCCGGCGGCGGCGAGCAGTACGGCCCCGACGCCGAATTCCTCAAGTACCCAGCTGCGGATCCGCCGCTGGGTCCAGCCCATGGCCCGCAGGGTCCCTGCCTCGCTGCGCCGTTTCCGGATGTAGCTCACGGTGGAGGCCCCCGTCAGCAGGGCGGCGCCGCACAGGGTGAGGAACAGCAGCGTGATGTTCGTTCCGGACAGCGCTCCGGCCACGGCTTCGGCAGCGTTCTGCCGGACCCAGGACTGCTGGACGGTGCCCAGGGCGGACTCCTTGCCGGCTCCGTCCTTGGAGTAGCCGGGAACGAAGATGCTGGTGTCCTCACGCGCCGAACCGGCCACCACGGTGGCGTCCAGGCCCATGTCCCTGATCTCGGCGGCGAGCTTCTCCACCTCGGGCTGGGCGTCCTTCCAGCTGCCCGGCGCCTTGGCGCGGACGCGCACGGCGTCGATGACGGCGGCGTTCTGCTTGTAGCCGCGCGCTGCTGCGAGTCCGTAGTAGTCGGTGATGGCACCGGCGGACTGGCTGGCCAGCCCGGTGGCGCTCAACGAGGGCTTCAGGTCTGCTGCGGGAACATCCTTGCCGGCAGCATCCTTGACCAGCGTGAACGGCGTGGGGTCGTAGCCGCCCAGCGGGAGCTTGTTGACGTCCCCGGAGGCCGCCTCGACAGCGGCGGGGTCGAACGTGCCGTACACCATGGGCAACGGCGTTGCCGCCTGCTGCTGGCCGGTGGACAGGTTGTCCCGGTAGGACCGCTCGTCCACCGGGTTCCGCTGGGTCTGGTCAACGGGCGCGCCGTTGGCGGCCTTGTCAGGAAGGCGGTTGACGGTGACCCATTCGCCGGGAACAGCGGTCTTGTCCACGGCACCGTTGGCCGCTGTGTCACTGTCGTTGTATTTGGGGGCGCCGGCGAAGTTGGTGCTCCACTTTGCCGGGGTGTACAGGCCCGCGTTGAAGTTGCCGTTGTTGCCCAGCAGCGACGAGTGGTCCGTGGAGCCCGGCCATGACAAAACGAACGGGTCCTTCGAGACGAACGGCAGGTAATCCTTGCCCAGGGACTTCGACACGGTGCCGACGTCCTTGACTACCTTGCCGGCGTCGTCAATCTCCTCGATCTTGACGTTGTACTTCAGGTCCAGCGATGTTCCGGAACGCACGATCAGCGGGACGGCCTGCGAGCCGCTGGTCAGCTGGCCGGTGCGCTTGGCCTGCTGGTACTGGGTCATCAGCGGAGCCCAGTACTTGAGCTTGACGCCCAGGAAGTCCGGACCTTCCTTGAGCTGGTCCATGCTGATGCCGTTGGTGAAGAGGCCTTCCAGGTAGCGGCCCACGGCGCCCGCGTCGCGTGCGTCGGCGGGCGGGGCCTTCTCCAACGGGGCCAGGAAGTCGCCCGCGGAGCCCAGCAGGGCCCGTTCAGCGGCCGGGTCCACTGCCACCACGGATTCGGTGACCTCGGGAGCCAGCGGGAGGGCGACGGAAAGGCTGAAGAGATTGTGCTCGGAGCCGCCGGCGGGGGCGGGGAATTTGATGCCGGTCTCCCCGCCGGCGGGGCGATGCGGATGCTGCTGCCGCCCTGGGCCTTTTCCTCCACGAGCCGGGCCTTGCCCAGCGTGCCCTCGGCGGTGGTCTTGAAGAGGGTCTGCTCCGAGTTGCCGTCAGAGCTCACTGCGCTGGCGGTCAGCCGGTACTTCTTGGCGGCATCGGTCAGGACCGATTCAGCGGCCGGCCACTTGTCCGGCGAGGTGGCACCCGCCGCCTGGTCCGCGGTGGCGGTGCCGGCCAGCCCGGCGTTGTAGCCGAGGTAGTCCATGGCGTCGAGCCGGGGCGTCTCAAGGTTCTGGGTGACCCGCGAGACCAGGCTGATGGGGGCCGCCACGGACGTGCCGGACAGCTTCCGGATGGAGTCCAGCTGGTCGAAGCCGATGCCGCCGGCGCCGTTGGCGATCTCGGGCTGCAGGAGGGCCCCGGAGGGTGCCTTGGCCTGGACCAGGATGTCGTAGAGCCCCTCGAGTTTTCATCAACCGTGCGGTTGAGCGCAGCCTGTGACTGGCTTTGAACGAGGACCGACAAGCACATGGCTGCGATCAAGATGGCCGCGGTCAACAGCAGCACCCTGCTTCTGATGAACCTCTGGACGGCGTTCATGGAACTCCCTGAAACCTGGATTGCGTGCGCACACTTCCATCCGCCCGGGCAGACGTGGACAATGACGGATGGATGTGCAAAAGGTATTGGCCGGTCTGCCGGCTACGGTCCTGAATCAGGACCAAGCCATTGTAAGCAGACCGGCCAATCATACGTGGCTCCGCAGTGGACGAGGCCCTGCGGAGGGGCGGCAGCGGCGTTTCGGCCGGTGTGTCGCGTTAGTCTTCCAGGTCCACTTCCCGGACCATCTCAGCGCCGATGCCTGCCTTGATGGCGTCCAGCACCTGCTGCGGCACAGAGCTGTCGATGGTCAGCAGGGCAAGGACCTGGCCGCCCTCGTTGGAACGCGCCACCTGCATGCCGGCGATGTTGATGTTGTTCATGCCCAGGATGTGGCCGATGGTTCCGATCACGCCGGGGCGGTCGGTGTAGGCAACCACCACGAGGTGCTCGCTGATGGGGATCTCAACCTCGAAGCCGTTGATGCCCACCAGCTTCTCGATCTGCTTGGGACCGGTCAGGGTGCCGGCCACGGAGATCTGGCTGCCGTCGCTGAGGGCGCCGCGCAGGGTCAGGACGTTGCGGTAGGACTCGGTCTCCGGCGTGGTGATCAGGCGGACGTTGATGCCGCGCTGCTCGGCGATCACCGGGGCGTTGACATAGGACACCTGCTCGGTCACGACGTCGGCGAAGATACCCTTCAGCGCGGCCAGTTCCAGGACCTTGACGTCGAGTGAGGAGATTTCGCCGGCCACCTCGACGTCGAACTGGGTCAGGGAGGCGTGGGTCAGCGCGGTGAAGATGCGGCCCAGCTTCTCGATCAGCGGGATGCCGGGGCGGACGTCGGGGGCAATGACGCCGCCGGCAACGTTGACGGCATCCGGCACCAGCTCGCCGGCGAGGGCGAGGCGGACGGACTTGGCCACGGAGACGCCGGCCTTCTCCTGGGCTTCGTCGGTGGAGGCGCCCAGGTGCGGGGTCACCACCACGTTGTCGAGCTTGAAGAACGGCAGGTCGGTGCTGGGCTCCTTGGCGAAGACGTCCACGCCGGCGCCGGCGATCTCGCCGTCCTGGAGGGCGGTGAAGAGGGCTTCCTCGTCCACCAGGCCACCGCGGGCCACGTTGACCACGTAGGCGGTGCTCTTCATCTTCTTGAACGCGTCAGCGCCCAGCATGCCCACCGTCTCGGGCGTCTTGGGCATGTGGATGGTGATGAAGTCCGACTGGGCCAGGAGTTCGTCCAGGGTCACCAGCTGCACGCCCAGCTGCGCGGCGCGGGCGGAGGTGATGTAGGGGTCGTAGGCAAGGATCTTGGTGTCGAAGCCCTTCAGGCGGGCTGCCACCAGGGCACCGATCCGGCCCAGGCCGATGATGCCGATCTTCTTTTCGAACAGCTCGATGCCGGTGTACTTGGAGCGCTTCCATTCGCCGTCCTTGAGGGCGGCGCTGGCCTGCGGGATGTGGCGGGCCAGGCTCAGGATGTGGCCCACGGTGAGTTCAGCGGCGGACACGATGTTGGACGTGGGCGCGTTGACCACCATGACGCCGGCCTGGGTGGCGGCCTTGATGTCCACGTTGTCCAGCCCCACGCCGGCACGGGCAATGACCTTCAGGTTCTTGGCCGCAGCGATGGCTTCGGCGTCAACCTGGGTGGCGGAGCGGACCAGGATGGCGTCTACGTCACTGATCGCAGAAAGCAGCTGGGAACGGTCGGCACCGTCGGTCTGGCGGATTTCAAAGTCCGGGCCAAGGGCCTCGACGGTGGCGGGGGAAAGTTCTTCGGCGAGCAGTACTACGGGTTTTGACACGGCTGATCCTCTGCGTTGCAGTCCTGGGGATGGAAACAAGTCTAGGCCGACGGAAAGGCCGGGCTCACATTGTTAAGTGTGAACCCGGCCTCACCGTTGCGGTCTATGTGGTTGGGCTGGCAGCCTTAGCGGGCTGCGGAGCCTTCCACGTAGTCGACGTCCTGCTGCTGCCAGGAGAACAGGGAGCGCAGTTCGCGGCCGACAGCCTCGATGGGGTGCTGCTCGGCCTTGGCACGCAGTTCCTTGAACTCCACGCCGCCGTTGTCCTGGTCCTCGATGAAGCGCTTGGCGAAGGCACCGGACTGGATGTCGGCCAGGACGGCCTTCATGTTTTCCTTCACCTGGGGGGTGATGACGCGCGGGCCGGAGACGTAGTCGCCGTATTCTGCGGTGTCCGAGACGCTCCAGCGCTGCTTGGCGATGCCGCCCTCCCACATGAGGTCGACGATGAGCTTGAGCTCGTGCAGCACCTCGAAGTAGGCGATCTGCGGCTGGTAGCCGGCCTCGGTGAGGGTCTCGAAGCCGTACTGGATCAGCTGGGAAACGCCGCCGCAGAGGACAGCCTGCTCGCCGAAGAGGTCCGTTTCGGTCTCTTCGGTGAAGGTGGTCTTGATGACGCCCGCGCGGGTGCCGCCGATGGCCTTGGCGTAGGACTTGGCCAGCTCCCAGGCGTTGCCGGACGCGTCCTGCTCGACGGCGATGATGTCCGGGATGCCGCGGCCGGCCTCGAACTCGCGGCGCACGGTGTGGCCCGGAGCCTTCGGGGCCACCAGGATGACGTCAACGCCTTCCGGTGCCTGGATGTAGCCGAAGCGGATGTTGAAGCCGTGGGCGAACGCCAGTGCCTTGCCGGGGGTCAGCTTGTCCTTGATGGAGTCGTTGTAGATCGCGCGCTGGTGCTGGTCCGGCGCCAGGATCATGATGACGTCAGCCCATTCGGCGGCGTCGGCAACGTTCTTGACCGTGAAGCCTGCATCCTGCGCCTTGGCGGTCGACTTGGAGCCGTCCTTCAGGGCGATGACGACCTCGACGCCGGAATCGCGCAGGTTGAGCGCGTGGGCGTGGCCCTGGGAACCGTAGCCAACGATGGCAACCTTGCGGCCCTGGATGATCGACAGATCGGCGTCGTCGTCGTAGAACATTTCAGTCACTTGCGTAACTCCTCTTGAGTGGTTGTAGATAGTGGTCTTGCGGTGCTGCGGTTACGGGCGCGGGGCCCGCCTTGGGCAGGTGCCTAGGCGGAGCGGAGCGCCCGGTCACTCATGGAGCGGGATCCCCGTCCAACGGCCAGGGTGCCGGACTGCACAATTTCGCGGATGCCGAAGGGCTCCAGCACTGAAAGCAGTGCCGTGAGCTTTTCGGGGTGGCCGGTGGCCTCAATGACGACGGAGTCGGTGGAGACGTCGACCACTGAGGCACGGAACAGGTCTGCGGCCTGGGTTACCTGCAGACGTGTTGCGGCATCCGCACGTACTTTGACCAGGATGTGGTCGCGCTGTACGGAAGATTCTGGGGTCAGCTCAACGATCTTGATGACGTTGATCAGTTTGTTGAGCTGCTTGGTGACCTGCTCGATGAGGTCGCCGTCGGCGTCGACCACCACCGTCATGCGGGATACGCCCGGCACTTCGGTGGGGCCAACGGCCAGGGAGTTGATGTTGAAGGCGCGGCGGGCGAACAGGCTGGCCACGCGGGTCAGGACGCCGGGCTTGTCCTCAACCAGGACGGAGAGTGTGTGGCGGCTCATGCTCAGTCTTCCTCTTCCCATTCCGGGGTCATGTTGCGGGCAACCTGGATCTGGTCGTTGCTCACGCCGGCGGGCACCATCGGCCACACCATGGAGTTGGGGCTCACCACGAAATCGATAACCACGGGGCGGTCGTTGATTTCGAGGGCTTTTTGGATGGTGGCGTCAATGTCCTCGTCGCGTTCGCAGCGGAACGAGGCACAGCCGTAGGCCTCCCCCAGCTTGACGAAGTCCGGGATGCGGACGGTGTCGTGGCCGGTGTTGAGGTCGGTGTTGGAGTAGCGGCCCTCGTAGAAGAGGGTCTGCCACTGGCGCACCATGCCCAGCGAGGAGTTGTTGATGACAGCAACCTTGATGGGGATCTTGTTGATGGCGCAGGTGGCCAGTTCCTGGTTGGTCATCTGGAAGCAGCCGTCGCCGTCGATGGCCCAGACCACCCGGTCCGGCTCGCCCACCTTGGCGCCCATGGCCGCCGGTACGGCGTAGCCCATGGTTCCCGCGCCGCCGGAGTTCAGCCATGCGTGGGGGCGCTCGTACTTGATGAACTGGGCAGCCCACATCTGGTGCTGGCCCACACCGGCCACGTAAACGCCTTCAGGCCCGGTCAGGGCGCCGATCCGCTGGATGACCTTCTGCGGTGCGATGAGGCCGTCGTCAGGCTCCGTCCAGCCCAGCGGATAGGTTTCCTTGAGGTTGTTAAGGAAGGCCCACCAGGTGGTCAAGTCAGGGGCGCCGGAGGCCTCGAACTGGCTGCGTACGGCCTCGGTCAGTTCCGGGATGATCTCCTTGACGGACCCCACAATGGGGACATCGGCGGTGCGGTTCTTGGAGATCTCGGCCGGGTCGATGTCCGCATGGATGACTTTGGCGTTGGGCGCGAAGGTCTTCAGCACGCCGGTCACGCGGTCATCGAAGCGGGCTCCGAGGGTGATCAGCAGGTCGGACTGCTGCAGGGCCGTGACGGCGGAAACGGTGCCATGCATGCCGGGCATGCCCACGTGCTGCGGGTGCGAATCCGGGAATGCACCCTTGGCCATCAGGGTGGTGACGACAGGTGCCCCGGTTGCTTCGGCGAGTGCAAGCAGTTCAGCTGACGCGTGTGCCTTGACCACGCCGCCGCCCACGTACAGTACCGGCTTGGTGGACGCCGCAATGAGCTTGGCCGCCTCGCGGACCTGCTTGTTGTGGCCGCGGGTGACCGGCCGGTAGCCGGGCAGGTCGATCTTCGGCGGCCAGGAGAACGTCATCTGGCCCACCTGGGCGTCCTTGGCGACGTCGACAAGCACGGGGCCCGGACGGCCGGTGGAAGCCAGGTGGAAGGCTTCGGCCATGACGTGCGGGATGTCGTTGGGGTCGGTCACCAGGAAGGAGTGCTTGGTGATGGGCATGGTGATACCCACGATGTCGGCTTCCTGGAAGGCGTCGGTGCCGATGACGCCGCTGGACACCTGGCCGGTGATGGCCACCAGTGGCACGGAGTCCATGTGGGCATCCATGATGGCGGTAACGAGGTTGGTGGCCCCGGGACCCGAGGTGGCGATGCAGACGCCAACCCGCCCGGTGACCATGGCGTAGCCTTGCGCGGCGTGGCCGGCTCCCTGTTCGTGACGGACCAGCACGTGGTTCATGGTGGAGGCCATCAAGGGGTCGTAGGTGGGCAGGATCGCGCCACCCGGCAAACCGAAAATGTCGTCGACGCCGAGTTCTTCGAGCGAGCGGACGATTGCTTGCGAGCCGGTCATCACCGTCGGGGGTACGACGTTGTTCGGCCCAAGGACAGGAGAGACGGCAGCAAGGTCGGCGACGACGGCGGCGTGGTCAGCCGTCCGGTCGGCGCGTTCCGGAGCCTTGGCGGCTCCAGCGGACTTGGTGGCCATCAGCGAGGGGCTGATGGGCGATCCTTTGCTCATCGGACTCTTCCTTGTGGATCTTCTGTGGTTTCTGGCTGAGGGAAATAAAAAAACCCCTCAGCCGGGTGGCTCTGTGAGGGGTTTCGCGCGTGACGGTTCGTTACCAGTGGAGGCTAATGTGCCACGCGCTTGGTAAGGACGACGACGGTGCCGGCGGTAACGAAAGTCATGCGTTCAGTCTTCCCTCTCGGTGAGACAGGTGTCAACGAGCGACAACCCTATCTCACCATGTGGACCCCGTTGTCCACTCTTTGATCCTATCTCGGAAGGACCGACCGAAACCCAACCGCACAGGCGGCAGGGCTTAATAAGGGGGATCCCGAGGGCCCCAAGTGATGCGGCGGCCGCGCCGCATCACTTGGGAAGGGATCACCCGTCAGCCGGTGTAGGCGCCCTGGCTGGCGCTGTGCACCAGCTTGGCGTACTTGGCAAGCACACCCTTGGTGTAGCGGGCAGGGAGCGGCTCCCAGCCCACCTTCCGGGCTTCCAGTTCTGCGTCGTCCACCAGCAGGTCGAAGCTGCGGGCGGCGATGTCCACCCGGATCCTGTCACCGTCCTTCACGAAGGCGATGGGGCCGCCGTCGACCGCTTCCGGGGCAACGTGGCCGATGCACAGGCCGGTGGTGCCGCCGGAGAACCGGCCGTCGGTGAGCAGCAGGACGTCCTTGCCCAGGCCTGCCCCCTTGATGGCGCCGGTGATTGCGAGCATTTCGCGCATGCCGGGGCCGCCCTTGGGTCCTTCGTAGCGGATCACGACGACGTCGCCCGCCTGGATCTTGCCGTTGTCCAGCGCGTCCAGGGCGCCCTGTTCGCGCTCGAACACGCGGGCGGTTCCCTCGAAGACATCGGCGTCGAATCCGGCACTCTTGACGACGGCGCCTTCGGGGGCCATGGAGCCGTGAAGGATGGTGATGCCGCCGGTCTTGTGGATCGGATTGTCCAAAGCGCGGAGGATCTTTCCGTCCACGTCCGGCGGGTTGATCGCTTCCAGGTTTTCCGCAACGGTCTTGCCCGTGACGGTGAGGCAGTCGCCGTGGAGCAGGCCGGCGTCGAGCAGGGCTTTCATGATCACCGGCACGCCGCCGATCCTGTCGACGTCGGTCATCACGTAGCGGCCGAAAGGCTTCAGGTCGCCCAGGTGCGGGATCCTGTCGCCAATGCGGTTGAAGTCGTCAAGGGTGAGCTCAACCTCGGCTTCGCGGGCAATGGCCAGCAGGTGCAGGACGGCGTTGGTGGAGCCGCCGAAGGCCATCGTGACGGCAATGGCGTTCTCGAAGGCGTCCCTGGTCATGATGTCGCGGGCCGTGATGCCCTTGCGCAGGAGGTTGACCACGGCTTCGCCGGACTTGCGGGCGAACTCATCACGACGGCGGTCTGCCGAGGGCGGTGCGGCCGAGCCGGGCAGGGACATGCCCAGGGCCTCGCCGATGCAGGCCATGGTGTTGGCCGTGTACATCCCGCCGCACGCGCCTTCGCCGGGGCAGATGGCCTTTTCGATGCGGGTGAGGTCCTCCATGCTCATCTTGCCGGCCGCGCATGCGCCGACGGCTTCGAAGGCGTCAATGAGGGTGACTTCCTTCTCGGAGCCGTCCTCGAGCTTGACCCAGCCGGGCATGATGGAGCCGGCGTAGAGGAACACGCTGGCAAGGTCCAGTCGGGCCGCCGCCATCAGCATGCCGGGCAGGGACTTGTCGCAGCCGGCCAGGAGGACCGAACCGTCGATCCGTTCCGCCTGCATGACGGTCTCAACGGAGTCGGCGATGACCTCGCGTGAAACCAGGGAGAAGTGCATGCCCTCGTGGCCCATCGAGATGCCGTCGGAGACGGAGATGGTGCCGAACTGCATGGGGAACCCGCCACCTGCGTGGACGCCTTCCTTGGCGCCCTGCGCAAGCCGGTTCAGTGAGAGGTTGCAGGGGGTGATCTCATTCCATGAACTCGCCACGCCCACCTGCGGCTTGGCGAAGTCGTCATCGCCCATCCCGACCGCCCGGAACATGCCGCGCGCGGGGGCCGCATGGATCCCGTCGGTCACGACGCGGCTGCGGGGTTTGATGTCAGGCGTGGTCTCGGAGGCGGTCTGGGCGTCACTCATAGGGGAAAGTCTAGGGCGCAGACCGTCGCGGAAACGACAGTCTGCGCAGAGGTTGGGCCAAAAGGCACGGAAATGGTTGTCAAATAGTGGACATTCGTCTCATATTTCGAGACTCGGCGCAGCGCATGCCGGGTCCCGCCCGGCCGCAGGAGCTTCACGGCCATGACCCCCCGGCGTGGCGCGGGATCTCTGGACAGCAGTGGTGACCCGACGTAGCGTCGGGGACAGGACACCGAGCCACTTGGACCGAAAGGCCTGCCATGGACATTGTTTTCTGGATCATTCTCGTCGTTATCGTCATCATCATCATCGGCTGGCTGGTGAACCGCAGCAGGTCCGCCAATCAGCGCGGCGGATCATCGCCGGGGGCAGGGACGGACAGGGTCCGGACCGATGGAGCGCTCGAAGGCGGCAGTGCCGCGGCCTCCGCCCAGGCTGCGGGCACCACCGGCATCCCCACGGCAGCGGGGTTCGGAAAGCCCGCCGAACCGGCCGTCCTTCCCACCGCTGAGGAACCGGCTGATTCCGCCGCTGCATCCAGCGCCGGCACTCCGGCAGGCGGCACGTCGCCCCGCAGCACGTCACCCGGCAGCACAGAGGACGGGGACGGTCGCAGCCAGGACCAGGCACAGAACCAGGCGGCAGACCAGGCCGAGTGGGAAACCCAGTGGTCCGAGGCCGGCTCCGGGTCAGGCTCCTCCGCCGCAGGTGCAGCCGGAACTCCCGCGGAACAGCCGGCACAGGCCGGAGCTCCCGCCGGGGCGCCGTCCGGGCAGGCTTCACCCCCGGCGACCCGCCCGGTCCACCATGACGAGTACACGGCACCGCACGCCCCCACGCTTCCCGGCGCTGAAACGGCTGCACTGGAAGGCACGGACGACGGCGGCGCGGCGCCAGCGCAGCCGGCCGGCGGGCACGCGCCACGGCACCACGCCGACACGTCCGCATCACCGGCCCACCAGGAGCCGGCCGTGCCGCCAGCCGCCGATGGCACCGAGGGACAGGCCGCAGCGGCCGAAACACTGGACCGCACCCAGTCCTCCGCCCTGGTGGAGAACGGGGCGGATCACCACCAGCCCTCCGGCCAGGACCAGGGTGTGCCCGCGGCCGGGCAGGACGTGGCAGCGGCCGGGCAGGACGTGGCAGCGGCCGGGCAGGGCGCGCCGCCACAAGGCGGGCACGCCCAGGGCGCTCAGGCACAGGGTATGGCTGCCGTCGAGCCGGCCGGACACCTCGCAGCAGATGAGCCCTATGGCGCAGGTTCGGCCGCGCCGGGCCCCGATGGGAGCGGACCGGCGGACTACACCGTGAAGGGCGATGCCGCCGCGATGGTCTACTACGAAGAAGGACATCCCGACTATGAGCAGACCCGGGCGGAAGTCTGGTTTGAATCTGCCGCACACGCGGAGGCCGCCGGCTTCCGCGCGCCCCGGCGCAAACGGCTCTAAGAGGAGGAAGGCCCGCCGCGTTGCGGCGGGCCTTCCTTGCCTGGACTCATCCAAGGTGCTGGCATCGTGCCTGGCGCTGGCCCTGTCCCTGGCGCTTGCCGCCTGCACGGGGACCCCCGGGCCGCCTGCACCGGCCACAGGCACGGCAAGCCGCGGCACCCCGCCGGAAACCGCCGTCGTTGTTCCCCCACTCTCTACCGCCCCTGCCCCTTCCGCTTCTTCTGCCCCCGTACCGGCGGTGCAGGAACGGCTGGACCTCCAGCTGAGCATCCCTTGGGCGGCGGTCTTCCTTCCGGACGGCACCGCCATCATCTCCGAGCGGGACACAGCGCTCCTGAAGGCCGTCCGGGAAGGAAAAGCCACAACGCTTGGCAAAATCCCGGGCGTGGTCCCCGCCGGGGAAGGGGGCCTGCTTGGCCTGGCACTGTCCCCGCACTTCGCCACGGACCACCTGCTGTACACGTACCTGACCGCACAGGAGGACAACCGCGTCATCCGGCTTACCGTCAAGGCCAATGGCGATGGTTCCCTGGCGCTCGGCCAGCCCCAGGTTGTGTTTTCAGGAATCCCAAAGGCCACCACCCACAACGGCGGCAGGATCCGCTTTGGCCCGGACGGCCTCCTGTACGTGGGCACCGGCGACGCCCAGCGCCGCGGGCAGCCGCAGGACCCCAACGCCCTGGGCGGAAAAATTCTTCGGCTTACGCCCGACGGCAGCCCCGCCCCGGGCAACCCGTTCGGCAACGCCACTTACAGCCTGGGCCACCGGAACGTCCAGGGCCTGGCCTGGGATGACGCCGGCAGGCTGTGGGCCAGCGAGTTTGGACCCGACGTGGACGACGAACTGAACCTGATTGTGCCGGGCGCCAACTACGGCTGGCCGCTGGTCACCGGCGCACCGCACCGGGCGGAGTTCCAGGATGCAAAAGTGGTGTGGCCGTCGACGAGCGATTCTTCACCCAGCGGACTGGAGATAGCCGGGGGTGTTGCCTATCTGGGCGCCCTCCGGGGGCAGCGCCTGTGGACGGTGCCGCTCAACGGGACAGAGGCGGGCACCCCTGTGGCCTATTTCACAGGCGGATACGGCCGGATCCGCGACGTGATTCGGACCCCGCAGGGAGGTTTGTGGCTGCTGACGAACAACGAAAACCCTGATTTCGTGCTGGTTTTGCGCCCATTCCAGTGATTCAGGCACCGCCACCCGGGCCGATTTCACTTGCACCAAAAGTTCGTGTAGAGTTTCATGTCGTTGCGGAGATCAACGGGAAAGAAAAAGCCCGGGGATGGAAGCAAAAAAGATGCACCTCTAGCTCAATTGGCAGAGCAATTGACTCTTAATCAATGGGTTCCGGGTTCAAGTCCCGGGGGTGCACCACTGGGAAAACAGCCTCCGGTTTGTGGAAACACAAACCGGAGGCTGTTTTGTTTTAGGGCTTCACGGCGTCCGGAACGGGCACCCCGCAGTCGGGCACCAAAAAGCGCGGTCCCGGCTTTTCCATGCCGGGACCGCGCTTTTCCTTAAACGGCCTGCGGGGCCAACTGCTACTTGGCGGCGTTGTCCACCAGGTCGCCCGCGTTGCTGGGCGTGGTGGAGAACTGGCTGGCCAGTTCGCGCACTACGGCCTTGAGTTCCTGGCGCAGCAGTTCGGGGTCGATCGACGCCGATGCCAGCACGGAGCGCTCCATCTCCACGGCCTGGGCAACGGCTTCCTTGCCCTGCTCGGTGAGCGACACGACGTGGCTCCTGCGGTCCGAGGTGCTGCGGACCCGGACGATGTGGCCGTGGGACTCAAGCCGGCTGAGTGTCTTGCCCATGGTCTGGGCCTGGACACGGACATACTGGGCAAGCTGCGCCTGGGTCATGGGTCCTTGCGCGGCAAGGACCTCGATGGCGATAACACCGGCGTGGGTGAGTCCGATGGCGCCAAGTTTTTCGTTCCAGGAGTGTTCAACGAGGCGCGCAGCAGTGGACAGGAGGCGCCCTGTGGGCCAGTGATCCATATCAGGCATAGCAGCAAGTATAGCCAAATGCCGATTAGCACTCGCCCCACGTGCTTACTAGGCTGTTGTGTCCCGCCCGCGACAAGGAGAAAAACAATGGCTGAAAGACTCGTTACCGGCGACAAAGCACCCGCTTTCACTCTTCAGGATTCGACCGGCAAGGACGTCAGCCTGGCTCCCCGGCCCGGCCGCTCCACCATTGTGTATTTCTACCCGGCCGCCTCCACGCCCGGCTGTACCAAAGAAGCCTGCGACTTCCGGGACAGCCTTGCGTCGCTGCAGGCCTCCGGCTTCGACGTCCTTGGCATCTCCCCCGACCCGGTTGAAAAACTGGCCAAGTTCGCTGCCAACGAGTCGCTGACGTTCCCCCTGCTCTCCGACGCGGACCACGCGGTGGCCGAGGCTTACGGCGCCTGGGGCGAAAAGAAGAACTACGGCAAGACGTACCAGGGCCTTATCCGCTCCACAATCGTCGTGGACCCCTCTGGCAACGTTTCCCTTGCCCAATACAACGTCCGCGCCACGGGACACGTCGCCAAACTGCGGCGGGACCTCAATCTGGACAACTGACCCCGCAGGCAACCGCCCCTGTCAGTTGTCCAGGCACCCTCCCAGCCACGTACCCGGGCAACGCTACAATGGACACTGGCATCCGCCGTCGAACCTTCAGGGTTCCCGGCAGGAAACCGCGCGCGAGTGGTGAAATTGGCAGACACGCAGGATTTAGGTTCCTGTGCCTTCGGGCGTGGGGGTTCAAGTCCCCCTTGCGCACCTGGGATCCCCCGGCTTCGGCCGGGGGATTTTGCGTTTAAGGCATGACGGTGCTTGGGCCGGATTAGTGCCTCAAATCGAAAAACTCCAAAGATCACCCATCCACCACTGCCCAACGGCCGAATAGCCATTGAGACACCAGCCAAGGGCAGGTGCTTACCCCAAGGCAGACTGCAGGCCGCGGACATCCCATCCGGGGCGGCAGGCAAAACGATCCAAGGAGAACTGAAATGCAGACCTTCAAGCGCACAACTTTCACCGTCGCAGGCGTTGCAGCGGCCGCTCTGCTCAGCCTCACCGCATGTGGCGGTTCCGGCAGCACCTCCGGTTCGTCGGCGTCGTCGGCGCCGATGTCATCCTCCCCCAGCTCCAGCATGGCGTCCCCGTCCGCCAGTGCGTCGGCCAGCTCCTCGGCCGGCATGATGGACCCGGCCGCAAACCTGGTTGGCCCAGGCTGCGCCGCCTACGCCAAGCAGGTTCCCACCGGTGCGGGCTCGGTGGAGGGCATGGCCCTGGACCCGGTGGCCGTCGCCGCCTCCAACAACCCGATCCTGACCACGCTCACCGCTGCAGTCTCCGGCAAGCTGAACCCCAAGGTGGACCTGGTTGACACGCTCAACGGCGGCGAATTCACCGTCTTCGCGCCGGTGGACGACGCCTTCAAGAAGATCGACGCCGCCACGATCGAGACCCTGAAGACGGACGATGCGCTGCTCAGCAAGATCCTGACCTACCACGTGGTTCCCGGCCAGATCACCCCGGACAAGATTGCCGGCACGCACGCCACGGTCCAGGGCGGCTCCGTCACCGTCACCGGCAGCGGCGACAACCTCAAGGTGGACAACGCCAACGTGGTCTGCGGCGGCGTCAAGACCAAGAATGCGACGGTCTACCTGGTCGACTCCGTCCTCATGCCCAAGTAAGCCCTCTCTTCCCCACATGACCAAGGCCGGGTCCGCTGCAACGAGCGGGCCCGGCCCTGGCGCGTCCCGGACGTGCCTGGGATTGGCCCCATGCCTTGTCCTCTAGACTGGTCCCGGCCCGCAAGGGGCGGAGCCGGCAGCATCCAGAGGTGATAAACGAGTGCCCAGCAGTACATCGCGGCGAACGGTCATCAAGGCCGGCGCCGTCCTCATGGCGCTGGGCATGACGTCATGCACCGGGACGCCGTCCCCTTCCCCCACATCCGGAACGCCCAGTTCCGCGCGGGCGGAGCCTGATGCCACCTTCAGTTTCGGCACGGCCGCCCAGCCCCTGGGACTGGATCCCGCCCTGTCCAGCGACGTGGAGTCGCAGCGCATCACCCGCCAGATCCTTGAAGGCCTTGTGGGCGTGGACCAGACCACCGGCAAGCCGACCCCGCTGCTGGCCACGGAATGGAACGAGTCCAACGAGGGCCGGACCTACACCTTCAAGCTCCGCTCCGGGGTTACGTTCCAGGACGGCACGCCATTCAACGCCGATGCCGTCTGCGCCAACTTCAACCGCTGGTTCGCGTTTCCCGCCGAGTTGCGGAGGCAGGCGCCAGGCAGCTCGTTCAAGAGCGTGTTCAAGGCGCACTCGGACGAGCCCGGATTGTCCATCTTCAAGAGCTGCACGGCGGTCTCGGCCGACACCGTCCAGATCGACCTGACGCAGCGCTTCACGGCGTTCCTCCAGGCCCTGACCCTGCCGGCTTTCGCCATTGCGTCCCCTGGGGCCCTTGCCGCCGGCACGGCAGACGTCCTGGACCAGAACCGGGGCGGCCAGGCCATGTCCAGGTTCGCCACGAACCCCGTCGGCACCGGGCCCTTCACCCTGGCGGCGTGGGGCAGCGACAGTGTCACCCTCTCCAGCAACAAGACCTACTGGGGTGACCGCGGCCAGATCGCCACCATCAATTTCCAGGCCTACAACCATCCCCAGATTCGCCTCCAGGCCCTGCTGGACGGAAAGATCGACGGCTATGACGCCGTGACCGTGGGGAATTTCGACCAACTGGTCAAGCGCGGCAAACAGATTGTGCAGCGCGACCCGTTCTCGGTGATGTACGTCGGCATGAACCAGGACATCCCGGTACTGCAGAACCAGAAGATCCGGCAGGCGGTGGAGCTTGCGATCGACAAGGAAACCCTGATCCGGAAGTTCTTTATCGACAACACGGCCAAAGCCACGCAGTTTGTCCCGCCCAAGATCAGCGGCTTCAACAATGACGCCCCGGCACTCGGGCACGATCCGTTGAAGGCCAAGGATTACCTCAAGGAGGGCGGCTACGCGGGCGAGGAACTGAAGTTCTACTACCCCATGAACGTCACCCGGCCCTACCTGCCCACGCCGGAAAAGGTTTACGCCGAGCTCAGCCGCCAGCTCACCGCCGTCGGCTTCAATATCCGTCCTGTCCCCGTGGACTGGTCGGACGGCTACCTCCAGAAGGTCCAGTCCGCCGGCGACCACGCGCTGCACATCCTCGGCTGGAACGGCTCGTACTCGGACGCGGACAACTTCGTCGGCCCTCTCTTCGGAGAGAAGAACGGCGAGTTCGGCTACCAGGATCCCCAGGTGTTCTCGAAGATCAACCGGGCACGGGGACTGCCTGACGGCAAGGAACGGGATGAGCTTTATCACACCATCAATGCCCAGATCGCCGCGACCGTGCCGGCAGTCCCCATCGCCTTCCCCATCTCCGCGCTTGCCCTGTCAGACCGGGTGCTGAGCTACCCTGCATCGCCGGTCTTAAACGAAGTTTTCACGAAGGTCCAGCTAAAGCCTTGACGGGCCCGGCCAATTTCAGTATGCGGGCCGCGCGGGGATATTCTGTGACAGCCAGAGCCGCTGCAATCGGAGACTGATCGTGACCTTCATTTCCAAGACCCCACACGCCGACGTTGTCCTGATAGGCGGCGGCATCATGAGCGCCACCCTGGGGGCATTCCTCAAGCAGCTGGAGCCGGACTGGACCATCTCCCTGTTCGAACGGCTGGACCAGCCGGGCCTCGAAAGCTCGGACCCCTGGAACAACGCGGGCACGGGCCACGCCGCCCTCTGCGAACTCAACTACTCCCCCGCAGCCAAAGACGGCTCGGTCAACCCCGGCAAGGCACTGCTCATCAACGAACAGTTCCAGCTTTCCCGCCAGTTCTGGTCCCACCTGGTGGACAACAACCTGATCGGTTCGCCCAAGGGCTTCATCAACACTGTCCCGCACATGAGCTTCGTGATCGGCGAGGACCACACCCGGTTCCTGAAGACCCGCTACGAGGCGCTGAAGCCGCACCCCCTGTTCCGCAGCATGGAGTACTCCGAGGACCACGCGCAGATCGCCAAGTGGGCGCCACTGATCGTCAAGGGACGCGACCCCCAGCAGCGCATCGCCGCCACCCGCGCTGCCGAGGGCACCGACGTCGACTTCGGGGCACTCACGCGCGAGCTGGTGACCTACCTTGGGCACAACGGCGTCGAAATCAACTACAACCACGACGTCACCGGGATCTCCCGCGCCTCCGACGGCGGCTGGGACCTGACGCTGAAGTACCCCAAGTCCGGGGAACACGGCAAGATCCACGCCAAGTTCGTCTTCGTCGGAGCCGGCGGCGGGGCCCTGCACCTGCTGCAGGCCTCCGGCATCCCCGAAAGCAAGGGCTATGGCGGCTTCCCCGTCTCCGGCCAGTTCTTCCGCTGCACGGACGAGGCCATCGCGGCCCAGCACAGTGCCAAGGTCTACGGCCAGGCCTCCGTGGGCGCTCCCCCCATGTCTGTTCCGCACCTGGACACCCGCTACGTCAACGGGAAGCGTTCGCTCCTGTTCGGTCCGTACGCCGGCTTCTCCACCAACTTCCTGAAGAACGGCTCCTACCTGGACCTGCCGCTGTCCATCCGGCCCGGGAACATCATCCCGATGCTGGCCGTGGCCAAGGACAACATGGACCTCACCGCGTACCTCGTCAAGGAAGTGGTCAAGCGGCACGACCAGAAGGTTGAGGCACTGCGCGAGTACTACCCCGAGGCAAAGGGCGGGGACTGGGAACTCATCACCGCCGGCCAGCGTGTACAGATCATCAAGAAAGACCCGCAAAAGGGCGGCATCCTTCAGTTCGGTACCGAAGTGATTGCCGGCCGCGACGGCTCCATCGGTGCGCTCCTGGGCGCGTCGCCCGGAGCCTCAACCGCTGTCCCCATCATGATCGAACTGCTGCAGAAGACGTTCCCCAAGAACTTCAAGGGCTGGCAGGGCAAGCTCAAGGACATGATGCCCGGCTACGGGGTGAAGCTGGATGAGAATCCGGACCTTGCCGCGGAGCTGGAACGGGCAACGGCCGCGTCCCTCCAGCTGGAGAGCGTTTCCGCCAGCCACTGACCCTGCGGGGCCAGCGGCTGGCACCCCCAGGGCATGTACCAGTCACTTAGACCCCCAGGAGACCACCCATGTTCCGGCTGGCGCACCTTTCCCTGGCAAACCGGGCCCTGATCGCACTGATCACCGTGTTCGCCTCGGTCTTCGGCGTGATCACCATGTCATCGCTGAAGCAGGAACTCATCCCTTCCATTGAGTTCCCGCAGATCACGGTGCTCAGCTCCATGCCGGGCGCGTCGCCGGAAGTGGTGGACAAGCAGGTCAGCGGCCCGCTTGAGAAAGCGCTGAACGGCGTGGAGGGGCTGGAATCCACCTCCTCCACGTCACGCACCGGCGTCTCCCAGATCACCATGGTGTTCACGTACGGGTCGAACCTGGACCGGGCCAGGAACCAGATCGACCGGGCCATCTCCAATGCCAAGCGGTCCCTGCCCAGCGATGTCCAGCCGCAGGCCATTGCCGGAAGCATCAGCGACTTCCCCATCGTCTTCCTCGCCGTCTCCTCGGACAAGACGCTCAGCGAGCTGAATGCCGACCTGCAGCGCCTGAGCGTTCCCCGGCTGCAGAAGATCGACGGCGTCCGCAGCGCCGATGTCACCGGCGGCGCATCCCAGCACATCGAGATCCTTCCCAGGGCCGACGCCATGGCAGCGGCGGGTACAGGTGTCACCTCCATCCGGGACGCGCTGTCCAATAACGGCGCGCTGGTCCCCGCCGGGACGCTCCAGGAGCAGGGCAAGACGCTGTCGCTTCAGATTGGCAGCCCGGTGGACTCCCTGGACGCCATCAAGGCACTCCCGCTGGCAGGTGCCAGGAATGGGGCAACAATCGGCTCCGTTGCCGATGTTTCCCTCAAGGATGACGAACGCACCTCCATCACCCGCACCAACGGCGCCGAAACCCTTGCCATCTCCGTGACCAAGAAACCCGAGGGCGACACGGTGGGCATCTCCCATGCGGTGCGGGACTCGCTGAAGGACCTGGAGGCGGAACTGGGCTCCAACGCCAGGTTCACGCCGGTCTTCGACCAGGCACCCTTCATCGAAAAGTCCATCAAGGACCTCACCACGGAAGGCCTGCTGGGACTGGGCTTCGCCGTCGCCATCATCCTGCTCTTCCTGATGTCCGCCCGCTCCACG
Organism: Arthrobacter sp. FX8; assembly: GCF_026723805.1. Classification (NCBI taxonomy): domain Bacteria; kingdom Bacillati; phylum Actinomycetota; class Actinomycetes; order Micrococcales; family Micrococcaceae; genus Arthrobacter; species Arthrobacter sp. FX8. Next base: position 1,971,057 of record NZ_CP113505.1, read on the forward strand.
CTGGTCACAGCGGTGTCCATTCCGCTGTCCCTGCTGATCACGTTCATCGGCCTGTCGGCCACCGGCTACTCGCTGAACATCCTGACGCTCGGCGCGCTCACCATCGCGATCGGGCGCGTGGTGGACGACTCCATCGTTGTCATCGAAAACATCAAGCGGCACCTCAGCTACGGTGAGGAAAAGTCGACGGCGATCCTCACCGCCATCAGGGAGGTGGCCGGCGCCATCACCGCCTCCACCCTGACCACGGTGGCGGTGTTCCTGCCCATCGCCTTCGTCGGCGAACTGGCCGGCGAACTCTTCCGGCCATTCGCTTTGACCGTGACCATGGCACTGCTGGCGTCGCTGCTGGTGTCGCTGACCATCGTCCCCGTGCTCGCCTACTGGTTCCTAAAAACCCCAAGGGCGCGGCGGGCAGGGCGCCCGCCGGCTCCCCCGAGGCCCGGCGGATCGCCGAGGAGGCGAAAGCGAAGGCCCACGAAGCCGAACAGCGAAGCCGCCTGCAGCGCGGCTACCTGCCCATCCTCCGGTCCACGCAGAAGCACCCCGTCATCACCCTGGTTGCCGCGGTCCTGGTGCTCGGTGCCACCGGTGCCATGACACCACTGCTTGCCACGAACCTCCTGGGAAACTCGGGACAGAACAGCCTGACCGTACGGCAGGTGCTGCCGGCCGGGACCAGCCTGGCCGACACCAGCGCCGCCGCCATCCGCCTCGAAGAGGTGCTGCGGGGCATTGACGGCATCAAGGACGTCCAGGTGACCTCCGGCAACGCCCAGGCCGGCTTCGCCGCGCTCACCTCCACCGGATCCTCCAACTCCACCTTCACAGTGGTGACAGACGAAAAGGCCAACCAGGAGCGCCTCCAGGAGACAGTTCGCTCAGAGCTTGCGAAGGTGCCCGACTCGGGCAAGGTATCGGTGGGCACCCAGCAGGGCGGCTTCGGCACGTCATCCACCGTGGACATCACGCTGAAGGCTGCCAGCAGCGCCGACCTGCAGGCCGCCAGCGACACCATGGTCGCGGCCATGACGGGCGTGCCCGGCACCAGCGAAGTTGCCAGCAACCTGGCCGCCAGCAACCCTGTGGTGCAGGTCAAGGTGGACAGGGCCAAAGCCGTCGCCGCCGGCCTGAACGAGCAACAGGTGGCCGGGGTCCTGGCATCGACCATCAGCCCCATCCCTGCGGGCACGGTCCGGATCGATACCAACGATTTTCCCGTCCGCATCGGCCAGGGCACCAAGTTCACCAGCATCGACGCCGTCCGGAACATCCCGCTGCCCGCAGGCGGCCGGCCTGTAACGCTGGGAAGCATCGCGTCCGTGGAGCAGGTGGACGTCCCCGTCTCCATCACCGCCAGCAATGGCGAGCGGACCGCCAAGGTGTCCATCACGCCGTCGGGCTCCAACCTGGGCGCGGTGAACACGGAAGTCCAGAAGCGCCTGGCGGACGTCCAGCTGCCCGCCGGCGTCACCGCGGCGATCGGCGGCGCCACCACCCAGCAGGCAGAATCGTTCCGGCAGCTGGGCCTGGCCCTGCTGGCAGCCATCGCCATTGTCTACGTGATCATGGTGGCCACCTTCAAGTCGCTCGTCCAGCCGCTGATCCTGCTGGTCTCGGTTCCGTTCGCAGCGACCGGCGCGGTGGCCCTGCTGCTGCTCACCGGAGTGCCCCTGGGCCTGCCGTCGCTCATCGGCATGCTGATGCTGGTGGGCATCGTGGTTACCAACGCCATCGTGCTGATCGACCTGATCAACCAGTACCGGCAGCCGCGCGACGGCAGGCCCGGCATGAACGTGGCGGACGCCATCACCAACGGCGCACGCCAGCGCCTCCGCCCCATCCTGATGACGGCCCTTGCCACGGTCTTCGCCCTGACGCCGATGGCCCTGGGCATCACGGGCGGCGGCGGGTTCATCTCGCAGCCGCTGGCCGTGGTGGTGATCGGCGGGCTGGTGTCCTCCACCGCACTGACCCTGATCCTGGTCCCGGTGCTGTACCGGCTGGTGGAGGGACGGCGTGAGAAAAGGCACTCCTGCGCGACCTGCAGGCCCGCCCCGAAATGGGACCGGGTGCCGACCTCGACGCCGAATTCATGGACTGGACCACCGGCCAGGTCCCCAAGGTCAGCGGCCGGCGCGCCGCTCCCGGCGCAGACTAAACGGCGGAATATTTCCGGCGTGGCTGCGTTGTATCCGGCGATAGATGCAAATGCATCTAAATTGGTTTACACTGGAGCCAAGCCCAGCAAGTCCAGGAACGGAAAGGCACGCCATGCAGATCGGTGTTTTCAGCGTCAGCGACATCACCACGGACCCCACCACGGGCCGCACCCCCACCGAGCACGAACGCATCAAGGCCTCGGTGGCCATCGCCAAAAAGGTCGAGGAAATCGGCATGGATGTCTACGCCCTGGGCGAGCACCACAACCGGCCCTTCTTCTCCTCCTCACCCACCACCACCCTCGCGTACATTGCAGCCCAGACGGAACGGATCATCCTCTCCACGGCCACCACGCTGATCACCACCAATGACCCGGTGAAGATCGCCGAGGACTTCGCCATGCTCCAGCACCTGTCCGACGGGCGCGTGGACCTGGTCCTGGGCCGCGGCAACACCGCCCCGGTGTATCCGTGGTTCGGCAAGAACATCCAGGACGGCGTGGAGCTGGCCATTGAGAACTACAGCCTCCTGCGCAAGCTGTGGGACGAGGACACCGTCAACTGGTCCGGCAAGTTCCGCACCCCGCTGCAGAACTTCACCTCCACGCCCCGGCCGCTCGACGGCGTGGCCCCCTTCGTGTGGCACGGCTCCATCCGTACCCCGCAGATCGCGGAGGTGGCCGCTTACTTCGGCGACGGCTTCTTCGCCAACAACATCTTCTGGCCCAAGGAGCACTACCAGCAGCTGATCGGCCTCTACCGCGAGCGGTACGAGCACTACGGACACGGCAAGGCGGACCAGGCGATCGTCGGGCTCGGCGGCCAGTTCTTCATGCGGAAGAACTCCCAGGAGGCAGTAAACGAATTCCGCCCATACTTCGACAACGCCCCCGTGTACGGCCACGGACCGTCCCTGGAGGACTTCACCTCCCAGACCCCGCTGACCGTGGGCAGCCCGCAGGAAGTCATCGAGAAGACCCTGACCTTCCGCGAGCACTTCGGCGACTACCAGCGCCAGCTGTTCCTGATCGACCATGCCGGCCTGCCGCTGAAGACCGTCCTGGAGCAACTGGACCTGTTCGGCGAAGAAGTCCTGCCCGTGCTCCGCAAGGAGTACGCGGCCCTCAAGCCCGCGCACGTTCCCGAGCCGCCCACCCACGCCGGCCGTGTCGCCGCCCTGCTGGCATCGCAGGACGCCGACAAAGCCACCGCGGAGGCGTGATGGCTGCGGGAGGAACGGAATCTCCGGTGCGGCTGGCAGCCGAAACCTGGGAGTCCCTGTTCCGCGCCCAGGTAGCGGTGATGCGCAAGCTGCAGTCCGGGCGGGCTTTCCGGAAGCTGGCGGTCAACGAATACGACGTCCTGTTCACGCTCTCCCGGTGCCCGTCCGGCTGGCTGCGGCTCAACGAGCTCAACGACAACGTGCTGTTGAGCCAGTCCAGCCTGAGCAGGCTGGTGGAGCGGCTCGAAAAGCGGGGGCTTGTGGCCAGAATGCCGGCCCCCGAGGACGGCCGCGGCATCCTGCTGAAGCTGACCGACGAGGGGCGGGAGCTGCAGAAGGAAATCGGCCGCGAGCACGTCCGGGACATTTCCGCGCTGGTGGGTCCCGCCCTGACGGCCGCGGAGCAGAAGGAACTGAAGCGGCTCACGGACAAGCTGCGAAGTTCGCTGGGTCCCCTTCCGCGGTAGCAGGCGGCTTCCCGCTGCCGCATGGGCCGGCCGAACAGGACGGCCGGGCCGGGTGGACAGCCAGGACGGACAGTCAGCCGAGCGCCACCAGCCGGGAGGGATCCTCGCCGGGCAGGTCCCCGTCAACCACGGCCGTGACGCGCAGCTGGTTCAACACCAGGCTTCCACCCACCGTGGAAAGGAACGCCGTGTCTGATGAGTCGCGGCCGGCGGTAATGCGCAGCATCGACTCCCGCGGCGCGAGCCCCGTGGGGTCGATGACGTGCCAGGCCCCCTCCACGTAGGCTTCCGCCACGGCGTGGAAATCCATCGGGCTCAGGCCCGGTGCGTAGACGGCCGCCAGCCGGGCCGGGATGTCCTTGGAGCGGAGCAGCGCGATGGCAAGGTGCGCAAAGTCCCGGCACACGCCGCGCCTGCTGAGGAGGGTCTCCACGGCACCGTCCGTGCCGCGGGAGGAGCCGCTGATGTACCGCAGTTCACCGTTGACCCAGTCGCGGACGGCGCGCACCAGGTCCGCTCCCTGGACCCCTTCGAACTCGGCATAGGCCGTGGGCAGCAGCCGGTCCGACTCGGCATACCGGCTGGGGCGGACGTAGCGGATCCGCTCGGCCAGGGTGGCGTCTTCCGGAACGGCGCGGCCCGTCACCGTGGCGGAATAGTCCACGCTGACGTCGGTGGGTTGGGCAAACTCCATGTAGTGGAACCGGCCGCCGTGGTGGTCGGAAACTTCCGTGAGTGGAACCTCGGCCCCGCCGGCAGTGACGGAGAGGGACTCCGTGAAGGATGAGTAGCCGCTGTTCCGTGCTACGGCGATGGCCATGGCCACCTTGGTGTTGGCGATGGTCCTGAAGGCCAGGCGTGCGGAAACAGAGCGTTCCATGTCTCTCCGGGGGTGTTGGGGGAAGGTAAGTCGCACACCCCGCACTTGTGAGTGCCGGCAGCGGGACTAGTTTTTGACCTTCAGCGACATTAGCATCCGCTGCACGTTGGCGAAGTCAGCGCTTTCGTTGACGTACTGGGCGGCCTGGCCAAGGGTGTCGAAGGCCGTCGCCGGTGCCACTTTCTCATCCGGCGCAAAGGCTTTGAGGGTCACCAGGTCGCCGAACGAGTAGTCCCCCTTGCCGGCCGGACCACGAACCACGTTGCGCAGCCCGCACGCCTGCCCGTCTGTTCCGCCCACCAGGTTGGTGATGCCGTAGGAACCGAAGTAGCGGTACCCCTGGATCACCCGGTAGACCATCCGCGGCGGGATGGTTCCCTCCCCGCCCGGGACGGAGAGCTCAAAAGGCACGCTGCTGATCACGGTGTACGGGTGCCGTGCGTTGTCGGGACAGTCGACGTTCGACGGCGGCAGTCCGGTCCGGAGCGCGGCGACGAAGGTTCCGTCGGGCTTCTTCACCTCAATCTTCAGCCCACCGGGAAGCACGCCTTCCTCGGGCGCCACCGACTGCGCGATCCAGTCCGCCGGCAGGTCGAAGCTCACCGTCCTGGCAGGATCCGAGTATGTCTTCCAGGAGGCGGCGGTGGCCGCCCCCTGCGGCTCGCCGGCAGTTGCGGAGGCAGGGGCCGGGACGGTGCCGCCGGCGTCCGGTGACGCCGACGCCGTTCCGGATGTTGGCCCGGTCGCTGCAGATCCGGAGGTTGCTGCCCCGGAGGTTGCCGGCTGTGCCGTCCATCCCGGGCCGGCCGGTGATCCGGAGCAACCCGTCAGCAGGACCACGGCGGCCACCAGTGACATCCGGGGAAGAGCGCTCAATACTTCCTTGCCTGTCATGGAAGCCAGCCTAATGGCGGCACGGCTCCTCTCCGGGCCGGCACGGCGGTGTTTCCTGCGCTTGCGAACGGTGTTCCGTGGCCCCCTCTGCCGGGCGCCGGCCATCCGTTCCCCCGGGCACATACCCGGCGTGTCGCCGTCGGACGGCTGCCACGCTGCCCGGGGACTAGGCTGGGGGTTATGGCGGAAGAGCAGCACGGCGCAGCCGAAGACAACCCGGCGGACATCTCCGCCCTGGATATCGCCGACTGGCGGCTGAGGACCTTTGCGCTCTACGACACCGTCCGCCGGCTCTCGGTTGAAAGCCCGTCCGAGGCACACTCGTACTGGCGCCACCAGCGTGACATGATGTTCGCCACCCACCCGGCTTCTGCGCTGACCGCCGCGGGCAAGGCGCGCTTCTCCGGGCTGAAGACCGCCGACTACGATCCCATCTACCGGTTCCACGTGCCCTTGACCAAAGAGGGTGCCGGCCGCGAGATGAGCGTCGACACCGGGACCGACGGCGTGGTGCACTTTGTCCGGCTGGGCACCTTCGATTTGCCCGAAATGGGCCAGCTCGCGGTGTGGAAGCTCCACGGGTACGGCGGCGGGATCTTCGTTCCATTCCGCGATGCCACGGCAGGCCAGCCCGGCGGCACCTACGGGGCGGGTCGCTACCTGATCGACACCATCAAGGGCGCCTTCCACGGCGTAGCCGGCACCGGCCCGGGCGCCATGTTCGTCCTGGATTTCAATTTCGCCTACAACCCCTCCTGCGCCTACAACGAGGCCTGGGCCTGCCCGCTGCCCGGGCCCTCCAACCGGCTGGCAGTGGAAATTCCCGTGGGCGAGCTGTACTGACGGATGGCGGTTCGTCCTGGGCGCCCTGTGCGCATCTCCTGCTTGCCCCCTGCCCGCGGCGCTGACCGTCCTGCCGGTGCCGCCGGATGAGGGAGGGACTGTCCGCACCAGCAGTACCGGAGACCAGCACCCGGCGCCTGCCTGCCACCAGGCATTACCGGGGAGTCCTGCGCTATCCGGTCATCCGGCAGTTGCTCCGCTTCTCCGGTGTCGGCGTCATCTGCACCGCTGCATCACTGTGCCTCTACGCGCTGCTGCGGCCATGGCTTGGCGCCCAGCTGGCCAACGCGGTGGCGCTGGTCCTCACGTCGCTCTTGAACACTGCCTTGAACCGCCGGCTGACGTTCAAGATCGCAGGCCAGCAGCGCCGCACCCGTGACCACCTCAACGGCCTGGTGGTGATCGCCGTGGCCCTGGTGATCACCGGCAGCAGCCTGGGTGTGCTGCACTGGTTCAATCCGGAGGCCACCGTGGCGGACGAACTGCTGGCCACCACGTTGTCCGGCTTCCTGGCCACGGCGGTGCGCTTCAGCATGCTGCGGCACTGGATTTTCCGCCGCGCGCGGCACCGCTGACCAGGCAGCGACGGTCAGCGGCCTTTGCCCGCGCCCAGGTTCTTGACACTGGCGACGGCGGCCCGCACCGCGTCCGCAGCCACGTCCAGTTCCTCCCGGGTTACCGATGCGTCGAAACTGAACCGGACCGCTGTCTGCGCCACTTCGGCGGAAATTCCCAGCGCGGTAAGCACGGGCGACGGCGCATCCGAGCCGGCAGCGCAGGCCGAACCGCTGGAGCAGACCACGCCGCTCCGTTCCAGCTCCAGCAGCACAGACTCGCCGCTGGTTCCGGGGAAGCAGAATGATGCTACGGAGGGCAGCCGTTCGGAGGGGTGGCCGGTCAGGACAGCGTCCGGCACCGCGGCCAGCACGGCGGCGATGAAACGGTCCCGCAAGGCGGCCACCCTTGGCTGCTGGCCGGCCTGCCGGCCGTGGGCGAGCGTGAGGGCCGTGGCCAGCCCCACCGCCCCGGCCACGTTTTCCGTCCCCGAGCGGCGGCCTCTTTCCTGGCCGCCGCCGTGAATGACCGGTTCCAGCCGCGTACGGCTCCGGACGAAGAGCAGGCCGCAGCCTTTGGGCGCCCCCAGCTTGTGCCCGGAGATGCTCATGGCGTCCACGCCCAGGGCCTTGGTGTCCAGCGGCAGCCATCCGGCGGCCTGGACGGCATCGGTATGGAAGGGGATTCCGTGGTGGTGGGCGAGTTCTGCGAGCGCGGCGATGGGCTGGACGGTGCCGACCTCATTGTTGGCGTACATGATGCTGACCAGCGCGGTCTCCGGGCACAGCACCCCGGCCAGCGCATCAGGGGTGACCTGGCCGGTTGCGTCGACCGGCACCACGTCCACCACGAAGCCGTGGAAACGCTCCAGGTAGCGCGCGGATTCCTCCACGGCCGGATGTTCGACGGCGCTGATCACCACCCGGTTCCAATGCGGGTTTGCCGCCTGCCGGGCCAGGGCAATGCCCTTGACGGCCAGGTTGTCCGCTTCCGTTCCCCCGGAAGTGAACACGACCTCGCCCTGCCGGCAGCCAAGGACGCCGGCCACCGCTGCCCGCGCCCCCGCGAGCGCCGCAGCTGCCGCCTCACCAAGGGTGTGGTGGCTGGAGGGGTTCCCGAAGGAGCCGGTGAGGTAAGGCCACATGGCGTCCAGTACTTCGCGGCGGACGGGGGTGGTGGCGGCGGCGTCGAGGAAGATCATGGCGTGCTCACCGGGCGGTCAGTTCGACGTCGAGGCCCAGGTCCAGTGCGGCCACGGTGTGCGTCAGTGCCCCCACGGAGATGACGTCCACCCCTGTGGCGGCAATCGCCGCGACGGTGCCGGGGTTGACGTTGCCGCTTGCTTCCACGCGGGCGCGACCGGCCACGAGGGCCACGCCGGCCTTCAGCTCTTCAACCGTGAAGTTGTCCAGCATGATGGTGTCCACGCCGGCGGCCAGCACGGGCTCGATCTGCTCCATGCTGTCCACTTCCACTTCAAAGTGGGTGGTGTGCCCCAGCTGGGCTTTGGCGGCCAGCAGGAGCCCGGTGAGCTTTGCCGGGTCTCCCCGGTCATCACGGCCAGGTGGTTGTCCTTGGCCAGCACCGCGTCGGACAGGCTGTACCGGTGGTTAGCGCCGCCGCCGCACCGTACGGCGAACCGTTCCAGGACGCGCAGGCCCGGTGTGGTCTTGCGCGTGTCGGTGATGCGCGCCCGGGTCCCCTCGGCGAGCCGGACGAACGCGGCGGTCTTGGTGGCGATGGCGGACATCCGCTGGACCAGGTTGAGCGCCACGCGTTCTGCCATCAGCACCGAGCGGGCGCTGCCGGTGACCCTCGCAAGGTGCGTGCCGGCGTCGAACGCTTCTCCGTCCGCCACGAGCAGCTCCACCTGGGTGGCGGGATCCACCAGCTGCATCGCGTCGCGGAACACTGTTGCGCCGCTGAGGACCCCGGCCACCCGGGCATTGAGGACGGCCGTGGCGCGGGCCGAGGCGGGAATGAGCAGTTGCGAGGTGATGTCGCCGGAGGGTGCATCCTCGGCGAAGGCCCGTTCCAGGATCTCCCTGACCGGTGCCGCGGGAAGGGTGAGGTCCAGTGCGGGGCGCAGGGTGGCTGCCTGGTCGATCACGGCGGGTTCAGTCATGGAGCAGGCTCGCTTTCGGGCGCGGAGGGTAAGTGGTTTCAGGGTCTGCGGGATCATCACTGCGGTAGTGCGCCCCGAGGGATTCGCGGCGGCCGAGGGCGCCGTCGACGAGCAGCTGGGCGGCCAGCAGCAGGTTCCGGTCCTCAAGCACGGCAGGGCCGGCAGAGGGCGAGTCAGCATGGGGACGGACGACGGCGGCCCACCGGTCAAGAGTGGAAGCAGCCTCAGCCAACAATTCCCCGGACCGCAAAACCCCGGCATGCGAGGTCATGAGGCGGCGAAGGGCGCCCCGCGAAAACGCCTCCCCGGCCTCCCCGCCCCCGCCGAAGTTGGACGGCAGGCTCCCGAGCGGACCATCTGGCCGGTCCGCCGCGCCTTCTGCGGCAGCACCCAAGGGGACCCGACAAACGTCGACTGAGGGTGCTCCGGAAGCGAGCGTCAAGGGGAGGCCGGCAGCGGCCGAGACAGCGAGCGGAGGAGCGCCGTCAGGCGACACCCAAGGAAGCGCGTCACCACAGAGGAAGTCTTCGACAGCGCGGCGGCCAAAGACGAGTCCTTCGAGGAGGGAGTTGCTGGCCAGCCGGTTTGCCCCTTGGACGCCGGTGCACGCAACTTCACCGGCTGCGTATAGCCCGGGGACGGTGGTACGGGCGTGGAGGTCGGTGGTTACGCCGCCCATCCAGTAGTGGGCGGCGGGTGCGACGGGGACCAGTTCGCGGGTCCAGTCGATACCGGCGTCGAGGGTCTTGCGGGTGAGGGTGGGGAACCGCTGTTGGAGGAACCCGTTGCCCCTGGCCTGTTCGATGGCGCGGGCGTCGAGGTAGACGTGGCCGTTGGGGTCACCGAGTTTGGCGAGGTGGAGGGCGATGCTGCGTGAGACGACATCGCGGGGTGCCAGTTCGGCGTCTGGGTGGTAGGCCTTCATGAAGCGCCGGCCGTTGGAGTCGAGCAGGACGGCGCCTTCGCCGCGGACGGCTTCGGAGATCAGCAGGGGTCCGTCCAGGCGTCCGGGGTGGGCGGTGGCGGAGCTGACCAGGCAGGTGGGGTGGAACTGGAAGAATTCGAGGTCTGCCGTGGCTGCGCCGGCGCGGACGGCGAGCGCCAGGCCGTCGGCGGTGGCCACGGCGGGGTTGGTGGTTTGGGCGAACAACTGGCCGGCTCCTCCGGTGGCGAGCAGGACGGCGTCCACGTCCAGGCTGAGGTTGCGGCCGTCCTGGTGGTATTCGACCCCGCTCACATTCCCGTCGCGGGTGGTGAGGGCTGTGACGTGGGCTTCCGTGAGGAGCGTCAGCTTACCCGCGTCCCGCAGGGACAGGACCGCCTGGATCAGTGCACCGGCGACGCGCGCGCCCGTGGCGTCCCCTCCTGCGTGCAGGATGCGCGGGGCACTGTGTGCTGCCTCGAGCCCAAGGGCCGGGCCGCCGTCGTGCCTTGCGTCACCGTGGCCCGCTCCAGCTGGCCCCGCGTCAAACGCCACCCCGTAGCGCTGGAGGCCGGCGATGTCCTGCCGTGCCTGCGTGCACATCAGCCGGACGGCGTCCTCGTTGCAGTGCCCCGCCCCTGCCCGGAGCGTGTCCGCGATGTGCGCGGCAACGGTGTCCCCCGGCGCAGGTTCGGCGAGCACGGCGGAGATGCCGCCCTGCGCGTACCAGGTGTTGCTGTGCTCCAGTGCGCCTTTGGTCACCAGCACCACGTCGGCGCCGGCATCTGCGGCAAGCAGGGCGGCGTAAAGTCCCGCGATGCCGCTTCCGACGACGGCGAGCCGGCGGGCGGGCGCGTCGGGCCCGCGGCGCATCAGGGCCTCGCAGCGAGCATGCGCTCGAGCGCCGTCCTGGCGTTGGCCTGTACATCGTCAGCCACCGTGATGCGGTTGACGATGCGGCCGGCCACCAGTTCCTCCAGCACCCAGGCAAGGTAACCGGGGTGGATGCGGTACATCGTGGAGCAGGGGCAGATCACCGGGTCCAGGCAGAAGATGGTGTGCTGCGGGTATTCGGCGGCGAGCCGGTTCACCATGTTGATTTCGGTGCCGATGGCGAACGTGGTGGGCTCGGTGGCTGCGGCGATGGCTTTCTTGATGAAGTCGGTGGAGCCGGCGGAATCGGCGGCGTCCACCACTTCCATGGGGCATTCGGGGTGCACGATCACCTGCACGCCGGGGAAATCGGCGCGGGCCTTCTCGATCTGGGCTACGTTGAAGCGCTTGTGCACGGAGCAGAACCCGTGCCAGAGGATCACCCGGGAGTCGAGCAGCGCCTGTTCGTCGTTGCCGCCGAGGTCCTTGCGCGGGTTCCACATGGGCATCTGCCCAAGCGGTACGCCCAGGGCCTTGGCGGTGTTGCGGCCGAGGTGCTGGTCGGGGAAGAACAGCACCCGCTGTCCGCGCTGGAACGCCCACTCCAGGACGGTCCTGGCGTTGGAGGAGGTGCAGACGATGCCGCCGTGCTCGCCGCAGAAAGCCTTCAGGGCTGCGGAGGAATTCATGTAGGTGACGGGGATGACCGGAACCCGGCCGTCGGCGTCGGGCTCGGTGCCGAAGATCTCCGCCAGCTGCTCCCAGCATTCCTCCACGGAGTCCGCGTCCGCCATGTCGGCCATGGAGCAGCCGGCGGCGAGGTTGGGCAGGATGACCGCCTGCTCCGGGGTGGAGAGAATGTCCGCGGTTTCGGCCATGAAATGGACCCCGCAGAAGACGATCGCCTCGGCCTCCGGCCTGGTGAGTGCCGCGTTGGCGAGCTGGAAGGAGTCACCCACGAAGTCGGCGTACTGGATCACCTCGTCGCGCTGGTAGAAGTGGCCCAGGATGACGGCGCGTTCCCCCAGTTCGGCTTTGGCGGCTTTGATCCGTTCGCCGAGTTCGGCGTCGCTGGCCCGCTTGTATTCCTCGGGGAGCTGGCCCTGGCGCGGGGTGGTGGCGGGGGCGGGGTCGGCGCTGGATGCACCCGGGCCGTAGGCGGGGACACCCGCCAGTGCCTCGGCCAGGTCGTAGTCCCAGGGTCCGCTCGCCAGTGCCGGGCTGCAGGTGCTGCGTTCGGCTGCGCCTTTTTCGGCCTGTTCGCGCGTGATCAGCTGGATTGCCGTGTTGACGCTGCTCATGGTGTGCTCCTGTTGTCTGGGTCAAGGCCTGGCCGGCCGGTGTAGCGGTAGAGGCGTGGCGGACGGTGTTTCCCGCCTTGGAGGTATTCCCCGGTTTCTTCGATTTCCGGGGTGGATTTGAGTTGCCGGCGGAAGTTGGCGGGATCCAGTTCGCGGTCCAGGACAGCTTCGTAGACTTCGCGGACCTGGGCCAGGGTGAAGTACTCGCCCAGCAGGTGGTACGCCACTGAGCCGTAGGCCAGCTTGTTGCGCAGTCGCCCGAGGGCGTAGTCAACGATCGCGTTGTGGTCGAAGGCCAGCCCGCCCAGGCGGTCCGCGCGGAACCACCGCACGTTCTCGGATTCGTCGGCGAGCGCAGCCTCCGTGGGCTGGACCAGGGCCCAGTACACGATGGAGACCACGCGCTGCGTGGGTGAGCGGTGCAGGCCGCCGAAGGCGTACAGCTGCTCAAGGTAGCGGGGCGCCAGGCCTGTGGTTTCCCGCAGGTTCCTGGCCGCGGCGTCCTGGAGCGACTCCTCATGGCTGAGGGGGCCGCCCGGCAGTGCCCACAGCCCCTTGAAGGGCTCACGGATGCGCCGCACCAGGGGCAGCCACAGCGTGGGACGGCCCGACGTTTCACTGGGCCGCAGGGCGAAGATCACCGTGGAAATGGCCAGCGACGGCGGCGCGGCCTGCCGCTCAGACACGTTTGCCGAGCTGTAGTACACGTTCCACCGCCTCTCGTCGTGCCCATCGCCGGATGCGGCGGTTCTTCAGAGTTATGGTCAACTTGACCAAAACTAATTCTACGACCAGCAGCGCAGGAAAGGGAAATGTTTCTGCTGCCGCCTGGGGACGCCGGAACGGTCCAGGGTCAAGGGCGCGCCCGCCCTTCTCCCCTGGCGGTTCTTCCTACCGTTTTTGGGCGGCTCCTCGAAGCCGGTAAATTCAAAAGGTCCCACAAGGACCCCCGGACCATCCGGACCGGACTGTCGAACCAGCTCCAGAAGGTGCACCATCCCAATGACGATGAAGTCTGGCCGGACCATGTCCGCCGCAGCCCCGCCCAAGACGCCGGCAAGCCACAGCATGAAGCCGCGCCAGCTCACCATGATGGGGCTGGGCAGTGCCATCGGCGCAGGCTTGTTCCTGGGATCGGGTGCCGGGGTCCAGGCCGCCGGACCGGCAGTCCTCATCTCCTACCTGGTGGCCGGCACGCTGATCATCCTGGTGATGTGGGCCTTGGGCGAAATGGCGGCCGCCAACCCGAACAGCGGCGCCTTTTCCGTTTACGCCGGGCGGGCCATGGGGCGTACGGCCGGGGCCACCATCGGATGGCTGTGGTGGCTGCAGCTGGTGGTGGTGATCGCAGCCGAGGCACTGGGCGCCGCCGGGCTGCTGTTCTCCGTCTGGCCCATGATCCCGGTCTGGGCGCTGGCGCTGCTGTTCATGGTGGTGTTTACCGGCATCAACCTGGCCGGTGTCCGGAACTTCGGTGAGTTCGAGTTCTGGTTCGCCATCCTCAAGGTGGCCGTCATCGTGCTGTTCCTTGCAGTGGGGGCCGCTTTGCTCCTGGGGCTGCTGCCCGGCGTCGACTCCCCGGGAGCCGGAAACCTTACCGGCAACTTTGCTCCCCAGGGTCTGGGCGGCGTTGCGGCGGCCCTGTTCGTGGTGATCTTCGCATTCGGCGGAACGGAAATCGTCTCGGTGGCCGCGGCCGAAACCGAGGACCCGGAACGCAGCGTGGGCAAGGCCATCCGGACCGTGGTGTGGCGCATCCTGGTGTTCTACATCGGCTCTGTCTTCGTCATCGCCGCGGTCCTCCCCGCCACGTCCAGCAGCCTGGCCTCGCCCTTCGCCGGGGTGCTGGATGCGGCCCGGATCCCCGGTGCGTCCACCGCAATCACCTTGGTGGCCGTCGTCGCACTTCTCTCGGCACTGAACGCCAACCTCTATGGGGCGTCCCGCATGGTGTACTCCCTGGCGCAGCGCGGTGAAGCGCCGCGCATCCTGACCCGCCTCAACGGCGCCGCCGTGCCCCTGGCCGCAGTGGCGGTGTCGGTGGCCTTCGGCTTCATCGCCACCGTCCTGGAGCTGTTGTTCCCGGACCGGATCCTGCCCGCCCTGTTCCAGCTGGTGGGATCGACATGCCTGGTGGTCTGGGGCAGCGCCCTGGTCTCCCAGTTGATCCTGCGCCGCCGGGCAGACCGGGACGGAATCCCGCTTCCGCTGCGGATGAAGGGCTTTCCCGGCCTGACCATCCTGGGCCTGGTCCTCCTTGGGGTGATTTTCGCCGTCGGCCTCAGCGCGGAGAGCAGCCGGGTGCAGCTTTTCAGCACCTTCGCCCTGGTTGCCGGCATCGCGCTGGCGTGTGCTGCCGGGGCCCGCCTCACCGGCAGGGACCAGCCTGCCAACAGGTAGAGTGGTGCGTACCTTTCCAAGGAAGACGCACCGACGCGCCGGGCCCGCCCAGGCGCCGTACCTGATTGGGGAACTGACACCATGAGCGGCAGGCACACCGGACAGCAGCACGCGCACACCGTTGAAGGCACCGACCCCCAGCTGTATGTGGCGGTCCATGAGCCCGCAAACGATGCCGGCCTGCGGCCGGTCCTGCTGCTGCACGGCTTCTCCTCCTCCTCCAAGCTCAATTGGGAGGACACCGGCTGGGTGTCGGCGCTGCTCGAGGCCGGCCGCCGGGTCATCACCGTGGACCTTCCCGGCCACGGCCGCAGCGGCGCGCCGGAGGACCGTGACTCCTACTCCCCCAGCAGGATCAGGGCGGACCTGCTCCAGGCGGCGTTCGACGCCGGCGTCCACCCCCTGCAGGACGGCGACCCTTCCAGCGGGCTGGACGTCGTGGGCTACTCCCTGGGATCCAGGCTCGCCTGGGAGTTCGCCGCAACCCAGCCCGAGCTGGTGCACCGGCTGGTGCTCGGCGGCCCCAACGACTCCGACCCCCTTGCTGCATTCGACCTCATCGCCGCCCAGGACTACCTTGCGGACGGGACACCGATCCAGGACGAATCAACCGCCCAGCTCCTGAAGATGGCATTGCTGCTGCCGAACAACAACATCTTCGCGCTGCTGTCCCTGGTGGAGGCCATCAAGGCCGAGCCCTACGACCCTGCCGAGGCAGTCCCCCATGTTCCCATGCTGCTGGTGGCGGGCGACAAGGACGAACGCGCCGCGATCCTGCCCAGGCTCGCCGCGCTGGCCCGCGGCGCCGGTTCCATGGTCGAACAGCTGGTCCTCCCGGGCCGGAACCACACCAACGCCATCACCAGCAGGGCCTTCAAGCAGGCCGCGATCTCGTTCCTGTCCGTCTAGGCAGGGCCCGGGTCTTGCTGGAAAGCCTGGCCCCGGGCTGAAACCGCCAGGGCATCCAGCAGTACGCTGGGGGCAGGCAGGCCGCAGTTGCCGGGAGGGACAGATGGGTACGCGTTTCGAAGACCGCACTGACGCCGGCCACCGCCTGGCCGCTGCGCTTGGACAGTTCCGGGAACAGCCGGGCACCGTGGTCCTGGGCCTGGCGCGCGGCGGTATTCCTGTCGCCGCGGCTGCAGCGGCTGCCCTCGGCCTGCCCCTGGGCGCCGTCCTGGTGCGCAAGCTGGGTATTCCGGGTCACGAGGAAACCGCCTTTGGGGCGCTGGCCTGGGCGCAAGGGCGCACGGTCCGGTTGATCAACAAGCCGTTGCTGGAACGCGTCCTTGACCACGGCGTGCAGCAGGAATGGCTGGATGACGTTGAGAGGCGCGAACGGGACGAACTGCTCCGCCGGGTGGAGCTGTATCCGGGAACCGGCATCGACGTGGCGGACAGGACCGTCCTCCTGGTGGATGACGGCCTGGCCACGGGCGCTACGATGCGTGCCGCCGTCGAAGCCATGCGGGAGGGCGGCGCGGCTGCCGTGGTGGCGGCAGCTCCCGTGGGATCGATCGACGCCGAAGCCTCGCTTGAGCGGGTGTGCGAAGCCGTGGTGTGCCTGCACCTGCCGGGAAGATTCCGGGCTGTTGGAAGCTATTACCGGCACTTTGGGCAGTTGAGCGACGACGACGCGGTCAGGCTGCTGGCGCACTAGGCCGCCCGGAAGCACAGCAGGCCCGGACCTTGCGGTCCGGGCCTGCTGTCCTGCCCACGTCGTCCGGGGGCGATGGGGATCAGTGGTGGTTGCTGACGCCCAGCGGGCGGCCCTTGGTTTCCTTGGCCAGCACCACGCCGACGGCCGAAATGACGCAGAGGACCATGATGTAGATGCCGATCGAACCGGTCCACTTGGTGGCCTGCAGCAGTGACTCGGCAATGGTGGCCGCGAAGGCGCCGCCCAGGATGGCGCCGAAGGCGTAGCCGATGGAGATGCCGGAGTACCTGACGTTGGCGGGGAACATCTCTGCATACATGGCCGACATGGGACCGTAGGACAGGCCCAGGCCGATGGTCAGGACGAACAGGGCGACGCCGTAGAGCAGGATGTTCTTGGTGTCGATGAGGGCGAACATGGGGATCATCCAGGCAAAGACGATGGCGTAGCCGGTGAGGAAGGTCTTCACGCGGCCGATCCGGTCCGACAGCCAGCCGCCCACCAGGGTGAAGATCAGCCAGCCAAAGGACGCAAGGGTGGTGGCCAGGAGGATCTGCGGGGTGGGCATCTTCAGGGTCTTGGTCGCGTAGGAGATGAAGAACGCGATCAGCAGGTACCCGGCGGCGTTGTTGCCGATGAAGATCAGGGTGGAATACAGGACGGGCAGTTTGTGGTTCCGGATCAGCTCGCCCAGCGGCGCCTTGCTTTCCTTCTTCCGCAGGGCCATCTCCTGGAAGACGGGGCTCTCGGCGACTGCGCGGCGGATCAGGTAGCCCACCACGATCAGGACGATGGAGAGCAGGAACGGCACGCGCCAGCCCCATGCCGCGAAGTCTTCCTTGGACATGCCGGTGTTGAGGAAGTAGAGCAGGCCGGTGGCCAGGATCATGCCTACGGGTACGCCGATCTGCGGGTAGGCTCCGAACAGGCCGCGGCGGCTGATGGGTGCATGCTCAACAGCCATCAGGGCGGCGCCGCCCCATTCCCCGCCGGCCGAGAAGCCCTGGATGACGCGCAGCAGGATCAGCAGGATGGGAGCCCAGGCACCGATCTGCGCATACGTGGGGAGCATACCGATCAGGGCCGTCGCGGCGCCCATCATGACCAGGGTGAAGACCAGCATCGCCTTACGCCCCAGTCGGTCGCCCAGGTGTCCGGCGACAACAGCGCCGAGCGGGCGGAACAGGAAGCTGATGCCGATGAGGGCAAACGAGAGGATCTGCGCCAGGCCCGGGTTGGACTCGTTCAGCGGTGCCAGGAACAGCGGCGACAGCAGCGTTGCGGTCAGCTGGGCAAAGATGAAGAAGTCGTACCACTCGATGGTGGTGCCGACGAGGGTGCCGGCGAGGACCTTGCGTTCCTCCCGCCGGCTGCTGGGACCGGCGGGGGTATCCACCTTGGAAGGTGTGGTCATTGAAACTCCATTGTTTATTGGGCAGCAGTGCCACCCGGACGCCTTCAGAATTACCGACAGAACGGTCAGTTAGTTAGTAGGGTACTACGGAATTGTGATGCGGGACACGGGGTGCGGATTTTTTCAAGGGGATGTGCCCGACATTGAGTTCTATATTCGAACTGCGAGTTCGTATAGAGGACAATACCCGGTGCGCCCGGATGAGACAAGAGTCACGGCAGGCCGCGCGTTCGCCCCTAGGATGGATTTCATGACACCTCCAGCAGCCGCAGCCCGGACGGCGGAGCCGCAGGCTTCGCCGTCCCAGACCCTTTCGCGCGGCATCCGCGCCCTTGAGATCCTGGCAGCTGCCCCGGGCCCGCTGACCATCGCCGAACTGGCCGACGCCATGGGTGTCCACCGTTCGGTGGCCTACCGGATCCTGCGTACCCTGGAAGACCATTCCCTCCTGGTGCGTGACGATGCCGGACGGGTCCAGCCCGGCCCCGGCCTGGCAGTCCTGGCCCGGGGAGTATCGCGCAACCTGCAGAGCGCCGCCCTTCCCGAGCTCACCCAATTGGCGAACTCGCTGGATATGACGGCGTTCGTTGCGGTGTGGGACCACCATGACTGCATCACGCTCGTCACGGTTGAGCCGCGGCATTCGGGCGCCACCGTGGCCCAGCACCCTGGTACGCGCCACCCCATCAACGCAGGCGCGCCGGGTATCGCCATCCAGTCGGCCCTGTCCGAAGCCGAGTGGGACCGCTTGGATACGGGTATCCCCTACCGTCCGGAGGCGTCGGAAGCGCGGAGGAGGGGTTACTCAGCCAGCCATGACGAGGTCATTGCCGGGGTTTCCTCGCTGGCAGCCCCTGTCCGGGTGCCCGGCGGGCGCCCGGCCGCCCTCGCCGTCGTCTACATCCGTTCCGCCCATGATCCGGAAACGGTGGGGGCGGCCATCGCCGCAAGCGCCGCCAGGATCGAGAGCCAACTGGCGTAGCGGCGGGAGGGCGGCAGGCTGGCATCGAGGCCCTGTCAGGTCCTCCGGCGGAGCACGACGGCGGCCCCGGCCCCAAGCAGCGCCAGCGCTGCCGCCGCGCAGACCGGGACAAGGAACGCCGCCGCCGGGCCGTGGAGTTGGGCCAGCTGTCCCCCAATCGAGGACCCGATGGCCGTTCCGGCGACAATACCGCTGGCCAGGGCGGTCATGACCGTGCCAAGCCGGCCGGCGGGAGCCACCTGTCCGCCCACGGCGAAGACCGTGACCATGACCGGACCCACCGGGAGTCCAAGGACCAGCAGGACCGCCGCCATCATGGGCAGCGATGCCGGCACCAGCAGCAGGACCGCCAGCCCCGCCATCAGGGCTGCGCACAGCACCCAGCGCAGTGCCAGGCCGGCGCGCCGCGGCCAGTAGGCAACCGAGAATGCCGCCACTGCAGAGCTTAGGCCCATCACGGCGTACAGCAGGCCCGCAATTTCCGTGCCTGCGAGCCCCGCAGAGAAGGCGCTGAGGGCGGCCTGGGTGGAACCGAAAAAGGTCCCCATGCAGACCATGGCCAGAACCGGCAAGGCAACGACCCATGGCAGCTTCACGGGTTGTGCCCTGCCCGTGCCCTTCCTGCGGACGGGACGACCGGTGGCAGGTACGGCGCCATGGGTAGGGTGCACCGCGAAGGCAGGGACAAGGGTGATGGTCATGGCCGCTGCCAGCGCCAAGGGAAGCCAGGGCGCCACGAGGCTGGCCAGGATTCCCACCAGGGCCGGCCCCAGGACAAACGTCAGTTCATCGGCCGTGCTCTCGTAGGAGAGCGCGGTGTCCAGCTCACGGGCAGCGCCACCGGACGGCGCCGACGGACCTGCGGCATTGGCTGTCAGCGCCATCCACCTGACCCGGGCCAGGGGTCCCACCTGGGGGCAGGTGGCGCCGGCGGCGAAGGCGGCCACCAGGACGGCGGGCGGGAAATCCCCGCCTCGGATGTGGTGTTGGCGATGAAGACCAAGGCCAGCACCGCCACGGTGTTGAGCAGAGCGGACAGGAGCAGGACGGGCCGTTGTCCCCGCCTGTCCGCCAGGGCTCCGAGCACCGGAGCTCCGAGCGCGGAGCCGAGGCCCACCGCGCCGGCCGCGGCCCCGCCGGCGGCGAAGGAACCCGTGACCGAGGTGACCAGGGTCAGCGTGCCCATGGCCAGCATGGCCAGGGAAGCCGCGCAAAAAGTCCCAAGGGAATGAAGCTTCTGCCGGCGAGCTGCGGCAGCCGGGAAAAACGCCCCCTCGCTGCCCGTTCCATGGAGTCCGGGCTGGAGGTTTCCTGCTCTGCGGCGGTGCGGGCAGGAGTGTCGGGGGTGGTTGAAGGAGTAGTTTGTGGTGTCAATTCCGGGCTCGTTCAATAGGTGCGCATCGTCCCTCCTCCCGATGCGCGCAACCCGGTAACGCGCTCCATTATATCGGCCTGGTCAGGCGAGGGCGTCCGCAGTCTCGGAGATCCGCAGCGTGGAGCCGTTCCGGCTCTTAATCACTTGCAGCTGGGTCCCGATGCGCTGTTTCATCTCGGCAACATGGCTGACCAGTCCCACCACCCTGCCGCCGTCGCGGAGCCCCTCAATGGCATCCATGACCTGTTCCAAGGACTGTTCGTCCAGGCTTCCGAAGCCCTCATCCACGAACAGGGTCTCGATTTCCACCCCTCCGGCTTCCTGCTGGACGACGTCCGCCAGCCCGAGTGCCAGCGAGAGCGACGCCATGAAGGACTCGCCCCCGGACAGGGTGGAGGTGTCCCGCCGGAAGCCCGTCCACTGGTCCACCACTTCAAGTCCCAGCCCTGATTTTGCGCCACGCGCTGCCTTGGCGTCGGTGTGCTGGAGCAGGTAGCGGCCATCACTCATGGCCACCAGGCGTTCGGACGCGGCGAGGGCCACCTGCTCCAGCCTCGCCGCCAGGACGTAGCTGTTCAGGCTCATCCGGTACGTGTTCTCACCCCGGCCGGCTGCGGCGTCAGCCAGCCCGGCAAGCATCTGTGCCCGCTCCGCCGGTTCCCGGGATGCGCGGACCAGCTCCTGGTAGTCGGCGGCGATCGTTTTCAGGGATTCCAGGCAACGCGAGGCGAGACCGGCGGCAAGATCGGCTTCCCGCCCGTCATTCTGGGCAGTGGCCGCCTCCAGGCGAAGCGCTGCCAGCCGCTCCTCGTCTGCCCGGAAGCCGTCCGCGGCTTCTGCCAGGGCCAGCACAATGTCCTCGGATTCGAACAATCCGGCAACGCGCGCGGCTTCGTCCTGGGCTGCACGGCCGGCGGCTTCCAGGGCTGCCGCTTCGGCGGCGCCAAGGAGCTGGCTGCGGACGTCGTCTGCCGTGGCGAAACCCGCACCCGGCAGGGCCAGTTCCAACTGCTCCTGCGCTTCGGCGGACTGCAGCCGCGCCGCGTCCAGCCGCGTCTGCGCCTCGACGGCCTTGTCCAGGACTGCTGCGGCGTCCTCGAGTGCCCGCAGCCGACGGGTCAAGCTGGGGTGGGGGCCGCGCAGGGCGGCGAGCGCCTTGTCCAGTGCTGCAGCCTGTTCGGCCGCCTCGGCAAGGGACACGGCAGTCCGGGACAGCTCTGCCTCTGTTTCGGACAGCGCGGCACGCGCCTGCCCCAGGCCGGCATCCAGCGCTTCCAGCCGTTGCCGCCTGTCCTGCAGCTCCTCTGCGGCCTTCTCTGCGTCCGCGGCGGCAGCGAGGGCGGCCTCGGCACCGGCGCGTGCCTCTTCAACAGGGGTGGTCCCGCCCTGGCCGGCGAGGACTGCCACGGCCTGCTCCGCTTCTGCAAGGTCAGCGGCAACCAGGGCATGGGCTGCCTCTGCGGCCTCGTATAAGCGGTGGGCTTCCTCTTCATCCTGGGCCAGACCCGGGCCGGTAGTGCCGCCATCCGCGGGGCGGGGATGCTGCCCGCTTCCGCAGACGGGACAGGGCTCGCCGGCAACCAGCTTGGCTGCCAGCTCGGATGCGGCCTTGGCGAGCCTGACCTCCCGCAGGTCCAGCCAATGACGTTTTGCCTCCAGGAGGTCCTCCCGCGAATCGTCATGGCGGATCCTGGCCAGGTCCCTCCGCTGGGCAGCCCGCCCGTGCCGCCGGACGATGTCCAGCAGTTCCGCGGCCGCAGCGGCTTCCTTGCGGCGGAGTGCCGCCTCGATGGAGCGCGCTTCCAGCTGGTCCATACCGTCGGCCAGTACCGCCCGATCGTCCTGCAAATGGGCTGCGCGATTCCCCAGCGTCTCCACGGTGAGCCGGAGCTCTTCCTGCCGGCCAGCCAGGCTCCGGTGCCGCTTCCGCAGGTCCTGGAGCCTGTCCTCGTCCGGCAGCCGGGCCTCGACGACGGCCAGCAGCGAACGCAGCCGGCCCAGTTCGTCCGCTGCCCCGGGGACGGTGCCTCCGGCGGCGGGTGGTTCCGAACCCAATGTTTTGGAGCCCAGTGTTTCGGAGCCCGGTGATTTGGAGCCCAGTGTTTTGGAGCCAAAGGTTTCCAGGCCCAGCCGGGCCAGTTCGCCGTCGTCCGTGGCAGCCATCCGCAGCAACGTCAGGGCAGATTCTGCAGCGGCTTCCGCGTTGTGGACCTTGGCTGCCGCAGCGTCCACGGCCTGCAGCTGCCCCTGGAGGACCTCGGCCTGGCGGTGCCGGGCCAGACGGGAGGAGAGCTCATCGCGATGCGCGGCCCCGTCCTCCACGGACTTCCGCCGGGCGGTGGCCGCCTGGAGTTTCCGGTGCCGCTCATGCCGCGCGGCTTCGCTGTCCACCTCACTTCGGCGGTCCTGGCTGAGCGCCGCCGCGGCTGCGGCGTGCTCCGTGAGTTCCGCCAGCCGGCCGGCAACGGAAGCCTGCAGCCAGTCAAGGCGGCCGGGGACGTCGTCCGTCGGCGGAGCTCCGGCATCAGGAAGCTGGAGCGGAGCGGCCTCGGTTTCGGCACGCGAGGCAAGGAGGCCGAGTTGGCCGGACAGGGCGGCGACGTCCTCCCGGGCGGCGGCAGCCTGACGCGAGAGTTCCTGTTCCAGGGCCTCGAAGCGCTGGGTGCCGAAGAGCTTTTGCAGCAGGTCCAGGCGGTCGGCGGCCTTGGAGCGGAGGAAGGCAGCGAAATCACCCTGCGGCAGCATGACCACCCGGGTGAACTGCTCACGGTCCATGCCCAGCAGCGCCATGATCTCCGCGCCTGCTTCGTCGTTGCGGGCGGACTTTTCCACCCACGCACCATCGATCCGTTCGCGGAGCAGCGTCTTTGCCTGCTGGACCGTGAAGCCATTCTTGCCCCGCGCGCTGGGCTTGTCCCACGCCGGCGAGCGGGTCACTTCGAAGCGGCGGCCCTGCGAGGAGAACTCGCAGGTCACGGAAGGTTCCTGACCAGGTTCCGCGTGGTCGCTGCGCAGCCGCTTGCCGTCCTGCCGGGCACCGGGGACAGATCCGTACAGGGCAAAGCAGATGGCATCCAGCACGCTGGTCTTGCCGGCACCGGTGGGCCCGTTCAGCAGGAACAGGCCATGGGCGCTGAGGCGGTCAAAGTCGATGTCCTCGGTTCCGGCGAAAGGGCCGAACCCGGAGATGCGCAGATGGTGGATCCTCACCGTGACGCCTCCAGCAGCCTGACGTTTTCCAGCGCGGCGGCGAGCGCGTTCTTCTCCGCCGGGTCTGCAGCCCGTCCCCGCACATGCTCCAGGAAACCGCAGCACAGGGCGAGGTCATCCGGTGCGCCCGCGAGCCTGCTGCTGTAGCTGGCCTGGGGGGCGGCAGCCCCGCCCTGCGGATCGAAGGACAGGACCAGGGTGTCCGGGAACCTGGCGCGGAGCCGTTCCATGGCACGGGCGGGACGCTGGGCATCCGTCAGGGTGATCTGGCAGTAGGCGGTCTCAGCCCAGGCGTGGCCCGGGTCCGCCAGGAGATCTTCCAGGGTTCCGCGCAGTACGGCGAGGGACCGCGGGGCCTCCCACAGGACCTCTGCCACGGATGTGACTCCCGCCGGACCGATGTCCACCAGCCAGGCACCCTTCCGGTGGGCGGCCTCGGAGAAGGAATAGGCCAGCGGCGACCCGGAATACCTGACGGAGCCGGACAGCTGTTGACGCCCGTGCAGGTGGCCCAGGGCGGTGTAGCTAAAGCCGTCGAAGAGGTCCAGCGGCACCGCGCCCACTCCGCCGATGCTGAGGTCCCGTTCGCTGTCCGAACTGATGCCGCCGCTGGCGAATGTGTGGGCCAGGATTACGGAGTGGACGGTGGCGGTAGCCGCACGCCGGGCGATGTCCTCCCGGATCAGGCCGGTGGCCGCCCGGGTTACCTCGAAATGGCTTGGCGTTTCAGCCCCCAGCTGTTCGGCGACAAGCCTGGGCTCAAGCCATGGGATGCCGTACAGCGCGAGGACGGCGTCCTTTCCGGCAGCATCCGCGCCCAGCGGCAGCAGGAGCGGGTGGGCGAGGTCCTCCACCCTGGTGCGCAGGTGCACTCCCCCGCGTTCCAGCAGGCGGGAGGCAAAACCCAGGCGGATGGCGGAGTCGTGGTTCCCGCTGGTAAGCACCACTTTTGCACCCGTGGCAGTCAGGCGGACCAATGCGTCATCAAGCAGGTGGACCACGTCCACGCCCGGCAGCGCCCGGTCATAGACGTCGCCGGCGATCAGGACAACGTCCACGCTGTCCCGCTGGACCGCTGCCACCAGCTGGTCAACGAAGGCGCGCTGGGCGTCCAGCATGCCGACGCCGTGGAAGGAACGGCCCAGATGCCAGTCCGAGGTGTGAAGTAACCGCATATCCCTAAGCTATCGGCAACCACTGACACTCAAGGAAAACGCCGCGGCCAGCGGCGGTCAGGACCGTTTTCCTTCGAAAAACTCCTGCGCCTCGTTGACGCCGCCTGCGTCCTGCCGGGCGGCCGCTGCGGGCACAGCCCTGTCCGTGCCGGCACTTTCCATGGCGTCGTCGTCGGCCTCCCCGGCGTCGTCGTCGGCCTCGGCGGCGCCCTCGTCGTCATGGAGGTCCGCGCCGTCCTCAACGGATGCAGCGGACTCAGCCACTCCGGTAATGCGGAACGCCAGCCCCGCGATGGCAGCGCCGGCCAGCGGCGCGACCAGGAAGACCCACAGCTGCTCCACGGCCCAGCCGGAACTGAAGACGGCGGAGGCGACGGCGCGGGCGGGGTTGTACGGCAGGTTCCCCACCGACTGGCCCACCTGCAGCAGGGCCGCAAAGGACAGGCCGACGGCAACCGGCGCCGCGCTGCGGCTGCCGCCGGAGCGGCCGGCGGCAAGGAAGACAGCCACGATGATCGCGGCCCCCAGCAGTTCCAGGAGCACGACGGCGGCGAGCGGGGCCTGAATGATGGAATGCTCGCCGAAGCCCGCGGTCACGGTGTCGAAGGCAGTACGGCTGTCAGGGATGCTGGGAAGGGTGCGGAGGATGCCGAACAGGGCAAGGGCGCCCACCAGGGCTCCCACCACCTGGGCGGCGGCGTATGCGGCGGCGGCGCCGGCACGGATCCGTCCCGCCAGGAGGTGACCCAGGGTAACGGCGGGATTGAAATGGCCGCCGGAGATGTGTCCGAAGGCGAGCATTGCCGCCGTGATGGCCAGGCCGGCGGCAAGGGCCGCCGGCACCGGGCTGGACTGCGGAATGCTGAACAGCGGCACGCCCAGCCCGGCCACGGCCAGGAAGAGGCTGCCGAAGGCCTCGGCCACCAGGCGGGGCATCAGAGCGCTGGGCGCGGTGGCCGGGCCGGGCTGCAGTGCGTCGCGGGCGGGGACAGGGGTGCTCATGATGGGACCTTCGCTTCTTGGGGCCTGGGCTTTGCGTTGCAAGCGGCAGCTGCTGCCGGTTCCGGGGCTTCCACCAGCTTGCAGGGCGGCGCCGGGCAACCCGTGCAGTATTCCAGCCCAGGCTGTGCGTTTGCTGGACACCAGCCGTGCGCAATGGCCGGCGGGACGGATGGGACCAGGCGGCGGGACCGGTTTTCGGACGGTAAATTTACTTCATGAGCATCGACCGCGGAACCCCTGTGCCCACCCTCAAGTCCCGGATCCATGGTGCGCTGCTGGGCGGGGCGCTGGGGGATGCACTGGGGTATGCGGTGGAGGCTGATTCCATCGGCGCCATCCGCCGGCGCTTCGGAGCCCGGGGCCTGACCGGGTTTGACGCTCTGTCCGGTTCCTGGCCTTTTTCCGACGACACGCAGCTGACCCTGTATACCGTGGACGGGCTGGTGGAGGCGTTGGAGTGGGCCAACGACGGGGTGGGTGCGGATGTGAACGCCTGCCTCTGGCTGGCGTACCTGCGCTGGCTGGCCAACCAGGGCGAAGACGCCGGGGCTTCAGCGCCCGCACCCCAGCCCCGCTGGATCGACGGCAACGAGGTGCTGCGGCAGCGCCGGCATCCGGAGCAGGACTGCATCACCGGGCTGGCCTCCGGCGAGATGGGCACGTCGGTCCGCCCCGTCAACCCCGAGGCCAAAGGCGCCGGCACGGTGATGCGTTCGGCGCCGTTCGGGCTTATTCCACATATTGCGCCCGACGCCGTCTACAAGCTCAGTTCCGATGCCGCCTCCCTCACGCACGGGCACCCTTCCGCCCGCCAGAGCGCCGGAATCTTCAGTCTCCTGATCCATAAGCTCGTGTCCGGCGAGGCGCTGCGGGACGCCGCTGCCGCGGTGGCGGCGCACGCGGCCACCCTCCCGGACGTGGCGCCGGAGCTCCCGGAGAGGCTTGAGGCCGCCCTTCGTCTCGCCGACAAGGCAATCGTTGCCCCGGAGGAACTGGTCCACGTGCTTGGCGGGGGCCGGATGGCGGAGGAGGCACTCGCCGTCGCACTGTATGCAGTCCTGGCCACGTTGCCCGCTGACGACGCGGACGCCGGGCCGGGCCGGCATTTCCGGGACGCTGTTGTTCTGGCCGTGAACCATGACGGCCCCAGCAGTACCACGGGCTCGCTGGCAGGGAACATCCTGGGCGCCTTCTATGGGGAAGACTGCCTGCCGGCGCAGTGGCTCGGGGCCCTGGAAGCGCCCGGGGTGGTCCGCGGCATGGCCAATCAGTTGGTGAAGGTCACAACCGGCGAAGGCTGATGTTGTTGCAGGCCTCGCAGACGTCTTCGGGGACCAGCCCGCGGCGCTGCAGGAACCCGAAGATGGCGCACCCCAGGCAGAACCCGGCGAAGGCCTCCAGGGAGGCTGCCACCACCAGGATCCCCAGGAGGGTCCAGGCTGCGGCTGCTGCACCTGCGGCGAACAGGAGCAGCGCCGCGGTGGATACGGCAGCACCTATCCCCTGGGCAAAGCGCTTGGGCGGCCCCGGCACAAGTCTTACCTTTCCCAGCCGCGGAGTGATGACCTTGACTGAGAGCAGCGCCAGGGGTGAAATCCGCGGGCCGAAGAGCAGACGCAGCCAGAACCCGATGGAGATGGCCAGCAGCCCCCACCCGGAGCCCGCCAAGGCGGTGACGACGGCGAGCAGCACCACGAGCGCTGCCGTGACACGGGCGGCGTACTCGTTGACGGGATTGGGA
This sequence comes from Arthrobacter sp. FX8, assembly GCF_026723805.1. Classification (NCBI taxonomy): domain Bacteria; kingdom Bacillati; phylum Actinomycetota; class Actinomycetes; order Micrococcales; family Micrococcaceae; genus Arthrobacter; species Arthrobacter sp. FX8. Next base: position 1,998,260 of record NZ_CP113505.1, read on the forward strand.
AAAGCGAACAGGGACGCCATATGGCAAGGCTAGGAGCCTGTGGCAGGGCTGCCACGCTGTGTTGCGCCGCATGAAGCGGGCGCGCCTTTGAGTGCCGGCCGCGTCAGGCGCTGACGGCAGTCGCGCGGGCGCCGTCCCAGGTTTCCCCGGGGTCGGCGTGCAGGGCGTCCCCGTTGCCCACCATCTGGAGGAACTCACCCTCGGACAGCACTTCGATGGCTTGTCCCCTCTCATGGAGCTCCAGGACGCGGCGCGCCTTGCCGGTGAGCCTGCCGGAGCGCAGGTCTGAGGCAACGAAGCCATCCCCCACCACCAGCACGGTGGTACGGCCGGTGACCCGGCTTTCCGTCCGGGCACCGCACCTGGCCGAGCGCAGCTTCGCTTCCGGACGGGCAATGGAGAGCTGCCCGGTGAATACCACCGTCTGCGCGTACAACGGATGGCCTGGCTCGGCGTCCAGGTTGGGTTCCGGGTTCAGCCCTTCCTCGGGCCAGCCGGACTGGAACCGGCGCACCAGTGCGGCACCGTTGCCGGACGCAGCAGCCATGGCCGCCACGCTTGGCTTCGACAGGTCGCCCGAGGCGGGATCGAAGGCCTGCTGGTGCGGCATGGCCAGCCCCAGGGAGAGGAAGAGTTCGGCGATGCTGTTGGCACCGTTGCGCGCGGCGATGTCGACGAGGATCCCGGCGCAGGCGCGGGCGTCCTCGGCGGCGTCGTGGTGGTTGACCAGCGGTACGCCCGCTTCCTCGGCGGCGAAGGGAAGCGAGTTGGAGACGAGCGAGTAGCAGCGCCGGGACAGCATGACGGTGCAGACGTAGTCGTAGGCGGGACCGGGCAGGCCCGATACCTCCAGCGCCGAGCGGATCACGCCCAGGTCAAAGGCGGCATTGTGGGCTGCAAGCACGTCGTCGCCGATGAACGCCCCAATCTCCGGGAACAACTCCCCAAAACGGGGCCTTCCGGCAACATCCGCAGCCGTGATGCCGTGGATCCGGACGTTGTGATGGTCAAAGTGGTCATAACCGGCCGGGGGCGCATCAGCCAGGAGGCCTCTGCGACGATTTCCCCGCCCCTTACCTTCGTCAGTCCCACAGAGCACGGGGAGCCGCGGAAGCCGTTGGCCGTTTCGAAGTCGATCGCCGTAAAGTCCAAACCCACGGCCCCTACCTTACCGCCGCAGGCCTCCCAGACCGGTCAAGTACCCTTGAGAGGTGAACTTTCCTGTGATGAATGACCTCGCTGTGTCCATGCTGGTGGGTGCGGGACCGGTCCAGCCAAGAATGGCTTCCTTCCTGCCCGATTGGCTGAACCCCCAGGTCTTCCTGGCCGATCCCGCGCTCGCCCCCTGGGTGGTCCTGCTGGTGTGCGGCATCGTCTTCGCCGAAACCGGGCTGCTGGTGGGGTTCTTCCTCCCCGGAGACTCCATGCTGTTCACCGCCGGCCTGCTGGTGGCCACGGACACCATCAAGTTCAACATCTGGCTTTTGGCCCTCCTGATCGTGGTCTCGGCCATCATCGGCAACCAGACCGGCTACCTCATCGGTTCAAAGGCCGGTCCCGCCATCTTCAACAAGCCAAACTCCAAGCTCTTCAAGCGCGAGAATGTCGAAAATGCGCACGCCTTCTTTGAAAAGCACGGCGGCAAAGCACTGATCCTGGCCCGCTTCGTCCCCATCATCCGGACCTTTGTTCCTGTGATCGTCGGCGTGGCGCAAATGAGCAGGAGGAAATTCTTCCTCTACAACGTCATCGGAGCGGCACTGTGGGGCGGCGGTGTGACGCTGCTCGGTTACCTGCTGGGCGACAAAGTTCCGTGGGTCCGGGACAACCTGGACATCATCTTCATCGCCATTGTGCTGGTCTCGGTGATTCCCATCGGCATCGAGGTCCTGCGCGGCCTGTCCGCCAAGCGCCAGGCACAGGCCTACGGCACGGACGCGGTGGACGAGTTCATCGAGGAACACGAACCGGACGAGGAGCGGAAGACTCCCCGCAACAGCCACCGCGGCCGGCCGGAGTAGCAGCCTTCCCCCGGCCAGACTGCAAAAGCCGGCCAGGCTGCAAAGAAGGTGCGCATCCCGCCGGGATGCGCACCTTCTTTTGTTGGCTGGCCGTTTTGAAGTTGGCTGGCCTGCGGGCAGGCAGGTTCCCTAGCGGGCCGCCTCCAGGGCCGCCACAATGGACGGCAGCAGGGCCCGGAAGGCCTTGCCGCGGTGGCTGATGGCGTTCTTTTCCTCGGCGGACAGTTCGGCACAGCTGCGGTCCTCGCCTGCCGGCTGCAGGACGGGGTCGTAGCCGAACCCGCCGCTCCCCCGGGGTTCGCGCAGCAGGATCCCCTCAAGCTGCCCGTACTCCACCACTTCGCGCCCGGGTCCGCCTCCGTCAGCGGGCACGGCCAGCGCGGCGGCGCACACGAATGCGGCGCCACGGTGTTCGTCCGGGACGTCGGAGAGCTGGTTCAGCAGCAGTTCCAGGTTGGCGGCGTCGTCGCCGTGGCGTCCTGCCCAGCGGGCGGAGAAGATGCCCGGAGCCCCGCCCAGGACGTCCACGGCCAGCCCGGAGTCGTCGGCGATGGCCACCAGGCCGGTGGCGCCGGCGACGGCGCGGGCCTTCAGCAGCGAGTTTTCGGCGAACGTCACGCCGGTTTCGGCAACGTCCGGCGCACCCGCCGCCGCCGCGTCCACCACCTGGGTGTCGACGTCGAGCCCTGGCACCTGCCCGCGCAGCAGCTCACGGAGTTCGCGGAGCTTGCCCTTGTTGTGCGTGGCGAGCACCAGCCGGGGAGCCGGGCTGCTCACAGGGATTCCGCCAGGGTCTCGCGCTGGATGGCAGCGAGCTGGGCGGTTCCCAGCAGGGCCAGGTCAAGGAGCTGGTCAAGTTCCGCCCGGTCGAAGGGAGCGCCCTCGGCCGTGCCCTGCACCTCCACGAACTTGCCGGAGCCGGTCACCACCACGTTCATGTCGGTTTCAGCGCGGACATCCTCGACATAGGGCAGGTCCAGCATGGGAACCCCGTCGATAATGCCCACGGACACCGCCGCGATGGTGTCGATGATGGGCTGGGCGTTCCTGCCGATGAGCTGGTTGTCGCGGGCGAACCGGATGGAGTCCGCCAGTGCCACGTAGGCACCGGTGATGGCCGCCGTGCGGGTGCCGCCGTCGGCCTGCAGGACGTCGCAGTCCAGCACGATAGTGTTCTCGCCCAGGGCCTTGGTGTCGATGATTGAGCGCAGCGAGCGCCCGATCAGGCGCGAGATCTCGTGGGTGCGGCCGCCGATCTTTCCCTTGACGGATTCGCGGTCGGACCTGGTGTTGGTGGCGCGCGGGAGCATGGCGTATTCCGCCGTGACCCAGCCGCGGCCCTCGCCCTTAAGCCAGCGCGGGACGCCTGGGGTCAGCGACGCCGTGCACAGGACCCTGGTGTTGCCGAACTCGATCAGTGCCGATCCCTCAGCCTGATTGGACCATCCGCGGGTGATGCTGATGGGCCGGAGCTGGTCCGGGGCACGGCCGTCGGCGCGCACAATGGGCACTGCAGTTGCTTCAGATGTCATGCCCCTAGCTTATCGAGTGCCGGTGCATGGCTTGTCGGGGTGCCGGCGCGGCTAGATGGTGTAGTGCACGCCCGCTACGGCAACGGCCACGTCCCCGGGGAACACCGGGCGCGCTTCGGCCATGACCGTGGTCTGGGACGTCCATACCGGGATGTGGGTCAGCAGGAGCCGCCGGGCGCCCGCCGCCGCTGCAGCCTCCCCCGCCCGTTTGCCGGTCAAGTGGACATCCTTGATGCCGGCGTCACGGCCCTCTTCGAAGGCTGCCTCGCACAGGAACAGGTCCGCGTCCTTGGCGGCTTCCTCAAGCCCCGCGCAGGAATCCGTGTCGCCGGAATAGGTCAGGACCCGGGACACCGACGTGCCGTCCTTGCCGGGCTCCACCACCTCCACCCGGAGGGCGTAGGCCTCCTCAATGGGGTGGTTGACCGCGAAGGGCGTGACGGTGAAGGGGCCCACGGTCACGGATTCGCGTTCGGTCCAGTTGGTGAAGTCGAACTCCTCATGCATGCCGGGGTCCAGGTCAAGCCCATAGGCCGTGGCCATCCTGTCCGCCGTGGCGGCGGGGCCCCACACGGGAATGCGGCCGCGCCCCCACCCGCCGGGCTTCCAGCGGATGGCAACGTGCAGCCCGCACAGGTCCATGCAGTGGTCCGGGTGCAGGTGGGTGAGGAAGATCGCGTCGATGTCCTCCAGGTCCGTGTAGCGCTGGATGGCCCCCAGCGCGCCGCTGCCAAGGTCCATCACCACCTTCCACGACCGCTCACCGTCAGTGGCGGTCAGGAGGTAGCACGACGCCGGCGAGCCGGGCCCGGGGAACGAGCCCGTGCATCCCACGATGGTCAGCTTCACAGGGCGGGTCCTCCGGAGCGGCGTGCGTCGGCCAGTCCGCCGCCCACGAAGTTGGAGATCCTGGGGCGTTCGCGCGCGCCCTGCGCGGCGGCGATCATCTCAGGGGTGATCCGCGCCAGGCTGCCCGTAGGATACTGGGCGGCCACATGGTCCACGTGGCGGACGGACAGCACCTCGGGGCCCAGGAACCGCCGGGCCAGCGCCTCGAACTGCCCGGCGTCGCCGGTGGCCACGAAGTGGTGCTCGGGCGGGGTGGGGGACGTGCGCTGCAGGTTGTGCGTGGCAAGGGCGCGGTACACGTCCTTGGCCGTTTCCTCGGCGCTGGAGACCAGGGTGACATCCGCGCCCATGACGTAGGAAATTACGCCCGTCAGCAGCGGGTAGTGGGTGCAGCCCAGGACCACGGTGTCCACCCCGGCCGCCTTCAACGGGGCAAGGTACTCTTCCGCGACGGCGAGCAGGGCCGGGCCGGTGGTGATCCCGGCCTCCACGTAGCTGACGAACTCCGGGCAGGCGACGGAGGTGATGTCCAGGTCGGGCGCCGCGGCGAAGGTGTCCTCATACGCGCGCGAGCCCACGGTGGCCGACGTGCCGATCACGCCCACCCTTCCGCTGCGGGTGGCGGCAACGGCGCGCCGCACCGCGGGCTGGATGACTTCGATGACCGGGATGCCGTACTTGGCGGTGTACCGCTCCCGGGCGTCCCGGAGGACAGCGGCCGACGCCGAGTTGCAGGCGATGGTGAGCAGCTTGACGCCGGAGTCCACGAGTTCGTCCATCACGCCCAGGGCGTTGGCCCGCACCTCCGCGATGGGGAGCGGCCCGTACGGCCCGTGCGCGGTGTCCCCCACGTAGAGGATCGACTCGTTGGGAAGCTGGTCAATGATGGAGCGGGCCACGGTGAGGCCGCCGACGCCGGAATCGAAGACGCCGATGGGACGGGTTTCCGGGGCGACGGCGGGGAACCCGCTGTCGGCGTCCGTGGGCTGTGTTTCCGCCGGTGGTTCCATGCTCGGGGCTGTAGTCATGATTATTCGAGGATAGGTGTTCCCGGAAGCGTCAGCCATCATCTTGTGTCCCGCGACTCATGTCTGCTGCGTCACAGCGGACGGCCTCCCCTGGCCGCCGTGGCTCACCGGCGGGATTCCATGGACTGCAGCAGGGCCTGGACCAGGGACTCCTGGAGCCAGGTGGTGAAGTTGTAGACCAGGGCCAGGTAGCTTTCCACGTCCTCGGCCTGGGACCAGTCCTGCATGCGGTGCACATGCTCGGCGTCGGCCTCGTCCCGGATGTCCAGCCGTTCGGCCAGGACCAGGCGCACATCGTTCAGCGCCATGGACCAGTGCTGCGCCCCCTCGGGGGTCAGCACGATCTCGTCCTTGTCCAGGTCCAAAGCCGCGGCGCGCAGGGCCCCGATCTTTGTCTCCCGCAGTGAACGCTCGGTGAGCTGGCGGAACTCAAGGGACGCGTCGCCGTCGTCCTTGACAACGTTGGGCAACAGCCGCTTGACGGCCCGGTCCGTGGGTTCTGCAACCTCCATGTCCAGGCCGATCAGTGCTGCCAGCGGGTCCTGCCCGGTGCGGTCCTCAGGCTGGAGCATGGAAATGACGTCGTCGATCAGGCTGCGCAGCAGGTCCCGTTCAGCCGGTTCCAGGTAGCCGGTGATGCCCTTGAGCCCGTATTTGAATGCCTTAGCCACGTTTTCCCTTACCCTGGCCCGGACCGCCGGACTTGCCTGATTTGCCGCCCGGGCCGCCGCTGGCCTTTTCCACCGTGGCCCAGAGCCCGAAGCCGTGCATGGCCACGGCGTGGCGCTCCACCTGTTCCTTGCTGCCTGAGGCGACGATGGACCGGCCCTTCCGGTGGACTTCCATCATGAGCTTGTTGGCTTTGGTTTCCGAGTAGCCAAAGTAGCTTTGGAACACGTAGCTGACGTAGCTCATGAGATTGACGGGATCGTTCCAGATCACCAGGTTCCAGGGAATGTCCGGCGCGGTCAGGGAGTCGGTGGACTCTGCTGTGCCGGTCCGGATGCCCTCCTGTGTATCAGGGCCGGGCGCAACGCTTATGGTCATCTGTCCATTCTATGGGGAGGGTGGGCCCACGCCGGCGAGGGTCCCGCGGCGAAGCGAAGCGAGACGCGGGAGCCGGTGGGTGGGCCCACACCGGCGAGGGCCCCGCGGCGAAGCGAAGCGAGACGCGGGAGCCGGTGGGTGGGCCCACACCGGCGAGGGCCCCGCGGCGAAGCGAAGCGAGACGCGGGAGCCGGTGGGTGGGCCCACACCGGCGAGGGCCCCGCGGCGAAGCGAAGCGAGACGCGGGAGCCGGTGGGGACTAGAGTGACTTTCGTGAGCACCTCAGCCGGCTGGGACCATCCCCGCACGTCCTTTTACACCGACCATTATGAGCTGACCATGCTGCAGGCGTCGCTGCATTCAGGGGCTGCGCACCGCAGGTCGGTGTTCGAGGCGTTCGCGCGGCGGCTGCCCGACGGCCGGCGCTACGGCATTGTCGCCGGGACCGGACGCCTGCTGGAGGGCATTGCGCAGTTCCGTTTCGGCGACGCTGAACTGGAGTTCCTGGAGCGTACCCGCGTGGTGAACCGGGAGACGCTGGAGTACCTGGCCAACTATAAATTTTCGGGCGACATCTGGGGCTACGCCGAGGGCGACGCATACTTCCCCAACTCCCCCATCCTGATCGTCGAGGCCTCCTTCGCCGAAGCCTGCATTCTGGAGACCTACCTGCTGTCCGTCCTGAACCACGACACCGCCATCGCTTCAGCGGCTTCCCGGATGGTCAGCGCCGCCGGTGGCAGGCCCTGCATCGAGATGGGATCGCGGCGCACCCACGAGGAGGCCGCCACAGCGTCAGCCCGGGCGGCCATCATTGCCGGCTTTGACAGTACTTCCAACCTTGAGGCCGGCATCCGCTACGGCGTGAAGACCGTGGGCACCGCCGCGCACTCGTTCACGCTGTTGCACGACACTGAACGGGAGGCCTTCGAGGCCCAGATTGCCTCGCTGGGCGAGGGGACGTCCCTGCTGGTGGATACGTACGACGTCGAAAAGGCCGTCCGCACGGCCGTTGACCTGGCAGGGCCCCGCCTGGGCGCCGTCCGCCTGGACTCCGGCGACCTGGTGGCCCAGGCGCAGTGGGTCCGGCGGCTGCTGGACGACCTCGGCAACGACCACACCAAGATCGTGGTGACGTCCGACCTGGACGAGTACGCCATCGCTGCCCTGCAGTCGGCGCCCGTGGACTCCTACGGCGTGGGAACGTCGCTGGTGACCGGCTCCGGCGCGCCCACCGCCAGCATGGTCTACAAACTGGTCAGCCGCACCGACGACGACGGCAACTTCGTGTCCGTGGCCAAGGCGGCCAAGAACAAGGCAAGCGTGGGCGGGCGCAAGTACGCGCTGCGCAAGCTGGACGAACGTGGCACCGCCACCGCAGAGGTGGTGGGCGTGGGCCACCGGCCGGAGGACGACGGCAACGACCGTCCGCTGCTGCAGCAGTTCATGAAGAACGGCGAGGTAATCCCGGGCTGGACCGGACACGAGGGCGTGCTGCGGGCCCGGCAGCGCCACGCCGACTCCATGGCCGAGCTGCCGTCCGTGGTCAACCGCCTGCAGCGCGGCGAGGCCGCCATCCCCACTCTCTACGAGGAAAACTAAGGAGCACCAATGTCCCGCGCTTTGATCATCGTGGACGTGCAGAACGATTTCTGCGAGGGCGGATCGCTCCCCGTTCCCGGCGGCGCGGCCGTGGCAGGCGCCATCAGCGAGTACCTGGACGCCCACAACAGCGAATACGACTATGTGGTTGCCACCCAGGACTGGCACGTGGACCCCGGCAGCCACTTCTCGGACACACCCGACTTCAAGGAGAGCTGGCCGCCGCACTGCGTGGCGGGCACCCGCGGAGCGGATCTTCATCCGGACCTGGACACCGAGTACATCGATGCCTACTTCCGGAAGGGGCAGTTCGCCGCCGCCTACTCAGGTTTCGAGGGGCTGCTGGCCCCGGAGGATGCCGTTCCCACCGGGGAACGGAACGCCGGCGGCCTGCCCGCCGCCAGGAAGGCCCTCGAGCCCGATGAGGACGCCATCGGCCTCGATGACTGGCTGCAGAGCCACGACGTGGAGGACGTGGTGGTGGTTGGCATTGCCACCGACTACTGCGTGAAGGCCACCGCGCTTGACGCCGTCCAGGCCGGCTACGGTGTCACGGTGCTGCGGTCGCTGACCGCCGGCATCGCCGAGGACCTGGAAGACGCCGTTGCGGAAATGGAACTCGGCGGGGCGGACATCGCCTGATTCCTGGGAGTGCCGCTACTTGCGGCCCACGAACCAGTCCTGGAGCTTGCGCAGCCGCGACTTCAGCTGCTCCTCGTTGGCCTGCGCCACGGGAGGGCCGCCGCAAACCGTGCGGAGTTTAGTGTGCACCACGCCGTGGGGCGTCCCGGTCCGGGCAGCCCAGGCGGCCACGTTCTTGGCCAGTTCGTTGCGCAGGTCCATCAGCATCCGGTGGTCGGGAACGGCCGGGGCCTGGCTTTCGGCGGCGGCCGGTGCCTTCCGGTTCTTCCGGTTCAGCTGCTCGTGCTGGCGCTGGCGCAGCAGCGTACCCACCTGCTCGGCGTCCAGCAGGCCGGGGATCCCCAGGAAGTCCAGTTCGTCGTCGGACCCTACCTCGCCGCCGGTGCCGAACTCGCCGCCGTCGAACAGGACCCGGTCAAAGGAGGCCTGGGAGTCCAGTGCCTCGAACTTGCCCTTGGTGAGGCTGTCGGAGGCCTTTTCTTCCCGGTTGGCCTCCTCCATCAGTGAGTCTTCGGGGTTGAAAAGCCCGTCGCCGTCCTCTTTTTCGGGGCGGTCCAGGGCGTGGTCGCGCTCCATCTCCATGGAATTGGCCAGTGCCATCAGCTGGGGAACGGACGGCAGGAAGACCGACGCCGTTTCGCCCCTCTTGCGGGCACGCACGAAGCGCCCCACGGCCTGGGCGAAGAACAGCGGCGTGGACGTCGAGGTGGCGTATACGCCGACCGACAGCCGGGGCACGTCAACGCCTTCGGAGACCATGCGCACGGCCACCATCCAGCGCTTTTCGCCGGCGGAGAATTCCTCGATCTTGCTGGAGGCCTTGGCGTCGTCGGACAGGATGACGGTGGGCGACTCGCCGGTGATCTTCTTCAGCTGGCCGGCGTAGGCCCGGGCGTCCTCGTGGTCGGTGGCGATGACCAGGCCGCCGGCGTCCGGGACGGTGCGCCGGACTTCGCTGAGCCTTTTGTCCGCGCCGGCCAGGACCGCTGGGATCCACTCCCCCGCGGGATTGAGCGCGGTCCGCCAGGCGTGGCTGGTGATGTCCTTGGTCACCGCTGCCTCGCCGAGGGACGCCGCCATTTCCTCGCCCGCGCTGGTGCGCCAGCGCATCTGGCCGGAGTAGGCCATGAACATCACGGGCCGGACCACGTGGTCCCGGAGCGCGTTGCCGTAGCCGTAGGTGTAGTCGGCCTTGGAGCGCCGGATCCCGTCCCGGTCCTCGGCGTACTCCACGAACGGGATGGGCGAGGTGTCGGAGCGGAACGGCGTACCGGTCAGCGACAGGCGGCGCACGGCGGGATCGAATGCCTCGCGCAGGCCGTCGCCCCAGGACAGGGCTTCGCCGCCGTGGTGGATCTCGTCCAGGATCACCAGGGTCCGGGCAGCTTCAGTCTTGGCCCGGTGCAGCAGCGGTTTGCTGGCCACCTGGGCATAGGTGACGGCGACGCCGATGAAGCCGCGGCCGTGCTGGCCGTCGGAGTTCTTGAAGTTGGGGTCGATGGCGATCCCCACCTTGGCGGCAGCATCCGCCCACTGGCGCTTCAGGTGGTCCGTGGGCGCAACGATGGTCACCCGGTTAACGGCGCCGGAATCGATGAGCGTGGAGGCGATGCGCAGCGCGAAGGTGGTTTTACCGGCGCCCGGGGTTGCCACCGCAAGGAAGTCGCGGGGACTGTTCTTCAGGTAAAGGTCAAGGGCTTCCTGCTGCCAGGCACGGAGTTTCGGGGCGGTTCCCCAGGCTGCGCGTTCCGGATACGCCGGAGGCAGGGTGGGACCGCCAAAGAGCGTCTCCGTCACTACTTGTTGCTGCCCGAGTCCCCTCCGGGACCCTTGCCGCCGTCATTGCCCGGCCGGAGGCCCTCGTAGACCTCCTTGCACATGGGGCAGACCGGGAACTTCTGCGGATCCCGTCCCGGCGTCCAGACCTTGCCGCACAGGGCGATGACGGGCTCCCCGGTCAGCGCGGACTCCATGATCTTTTCCTTCCGCACATAGTGCGAAAAGCGCTCCCGGTCCCCGGGTTCCACTTCCTGGCGCAGTTCCTCGCGCTCAATGGTGGCCGTGGACGATCCAGCCCCGGAAAGCTCGCGCATCGGGTCGTTGTCGAGAGGGTCCGTCATGCTAGTCATGGCATCCATCTTAGCCGCTCCCCCGGCCCGGCGTTCGACGGCGGCACGCCCGCGCGGAGGCCCCGCACCGGCCGCCGTCGTACTTTTTCATCGCCGGCGGCAACGCGCGTAAGGCGGCTAGAGTCCCTGCCACGAAGGCTTGTTTTCATAGGTGTGGCGGTAGAAATCTGCCAGTTTGAGGCCGGAAGCGGCGGCCTCGTCCAGCAGGACGGTGGCGTGTGGATGGAACTGCAGGACGGATGCGGGGCAAATGGCAGCCACAGGTCCCTCCACGAAGTCGCGGACGGCCCGGGCCTTTTGCGCCCCCGTGGCCACCAGGATCACATGTTTGGCCTCCATGATGGTGCCCAGTCCCTGGGTGATGACATGGTGCGGTACCTCCGCAAGGTTGTTGAAGAACCTGGCGTTGTCGCGGCGGGTCTGTTCGATCAGGCTCTTGATCCTGGTCCGGGAGGCAAAGGAGGAGCCCGGTTCGTTAAAACCGATATGTCCGTCGGTGCCCACGCCCAGCAGCTGCAGGTCCACGCCGCCCGCCGCGGTGATGGCTTGCTCGTAAGCGTCGCAGGCGGCGGGGATGTCGGATGCAGTTCCATCGGGGCCGTGGACGTTCCCGGGCGCAATGTTCACGCGGCTGGTGAATTCCCGCCGGACCACCTCGCGGTAGGACTCGGGGTGGCCCGCGGGCAGGCCCACGTATTCATCCAGGGCAAAGCCGGAGGCGCGGCTGAAGTCCAGGCCCTGTCCATGCCGGGCCGCCAGTTCGTCATAGACAGGCAAGGGAGAGGACCCCGTGGCCAGGCCAAGGACTGCGCCGGGCTTGCGCCTGATCAGTTTCTCTATGGCGTCCGCCGCGAGTTTGGCGATCTGCCGGCTGCCGCCAAGGATCACGATTTCCATGTTGTTCCTTTCCGGGAACTGTCAGCGGTTGACGGTAACCTGCGCCAGGAGCTCCGGCCCCCGCGCCTCGAGCCACTTGCCGCCCAGCCGCATACCGGCCAGGAAAAGGACCATGCCCAAAACGGTCCCCACGGCGAGGGTGAGCCAACCGAACAGGACGTTGCCGGTGACAGCCTGTGCCACCAGCAGCGCTGCCTCGGGCAGGACCAGGACCATCAGGACCAGCATTCCAACGAACTGAACGGCAAGGGTTTGGCCCACGTTGCCCGGTGGCTTCTTGAACGGACTGTCGCCCGGAAGCGGCACGGTCACCGTGTAGCGGGCCGACACCACCGAGGACAGCCCCAGGCCGGTGAAGAGGATCCCCAGGCTGAACCCCAGCTGGCCGGGCAGCGCGGCCCAGTTGCGGGTGAATGCCGCGTAGCCCACCGAGAACACCAGCACCACGGGCAGGGCGAAGGTCAGGCAGGCCAGGGCCCGGCCCAGCCGGTCAGCCACCCCGCGGACCCCGGTGGCCAGGTGCAGCGCAAACGCCGTGTTGTCGTACGAGACGTCCGCGGAGATGGACCAGGCCAGGATGAAGGCCGACACCGGGGCAAGGAAGGCAAGGCTGCCATAGCTGCCGGTCTGGGCCCCCTGGACACCCAGCACCACCGGAAGCAGCGGGATCACCACCAACGATCCCGAATACCGCGGGTCCCGGATCCAGTAGGTGAGCGACCTGGCCATCGCCGCGCCCGCCGGGGTGGCCGGCAGCACGCCGAACAGGCCCAGCCGGCCGCCCTTGCGCTTCCCGGCACCGGCGTACGGCGGGGTGACCAGCGCCCGCTCGAGCAGGAGCTTCCAGCACCAGGCCAGGGCGCCGAGGACCGCCACCGAAACCAGCAGTTTCACCGCCGCCTGCCCGGGCCGGCCTGATGCGATGTCGCCACCGAGGGACCACGGTGCCCCGAGCGGCGTCCAGGACAACGTCCCGGCGAACCCGGGCAGGAATCCGGTGGAAGCGGAGATGCCACGGCCAACCCCTGCCACGATGGGGCCCAGCAGGACAAGCGGCACCATGAAGGCGATGGCGCTGATGTCCTTGAAGCGCCGCGAGGCAGCCAGGCTTGCCGTGGCGGTGGTGACCACCTTGGCCAGCACCACGCAGGTCATGACACCCAGGCATGCGCCAAGGAGGGCGGCAAGCGCGGGGAGCACGCCGCGGGACCAGGTCACCACCGTGGACAGGGCCACGAGCGTGGTGGCCAACCCCGGGATGCCGATCAGTCCGCCAAGGGCGAGGCCGGTGAGCATCTGCTTCATGGGAATGGCAAAGGTGGTGAAGCGCGCCGGATCGAGCGTCATGTCCGTGGCGGATGCCACCACCGGAATGATGCCCCAGCCAAGCACGGCGGCGGAGCCGCCAAGGACGATTGTGGTGTGCGCGGCGGCGGGGCCGGCGTTGCGCAGGAGGACAAGGGCGATGATCAGTGTTGCCACAACCCCCAGCGCGTAGAGCCCCGCAATGGCCATGCCCACCAGCTGCCAGGGGCTGCGGCGCAGTCCGTTGCGCAGCAGCGTGAGCTTGAGCCTCAGAAGGTGCGCAACCATTCCAGCCCTTCCGTGTGGCTGTGGCCTCCGACCAACTGCACGAAACGGTCCTCCAGCGAGGCGCCGGCCCGCACCTCGTCCACGGTTCCTGCGGCCAGCAGCCTGCCCCGGGCCACCACGGCGACGTGGTCGCACATGCGCTGGACCAGGTCCATCACATGGCTGGAGACGATGACCGTTCCACCGGAGGCGACGTACCGGTCCAGGATGGACCGGATGTTCGCCGCCGACACCGGGTCAACGGCTTCGAAGGGCTCGTCCAGGACCAGCAGCCTCGGGGCGTGGATCAAGGCCGAGGCCAGGGCGATCTTCTTTGTCATGCCGGCGGAATAGTCCACCACCAGCGTCCCGGCGTCCTGGGCCAGGTCCATTGCCGCCAGCAGCTCCCCTACCCGGGCGGCCACCACGGCTTTGTCCATGCCGCGCAGCAGCCCGGCGTACGTGATCAGCTGCTCCCCGGTGAGCCGGTCGAAGAGCCGGACGCCGTCGGGCAGGATCCCCATCAGCCGCTTGGCTTCCAGCGGGTGCCGCCACACATCCACCCCGTGCACCACCGCCGTGCCGAAATCGGGACGCAGGAGGCCGGTGGCCATGGACAGCGTGGTGGTCTTGCCCGCACCGTTGGGCCCCACGATCCCGAAAAACGAACCCGCCGGGACCTCCAGGCTGATGCCGTCCACCGCGATCTTCCCGCCGAACCTTTTGGCCAGCCCGCGGATGGACAGGGCCGCCACGGGCCCCGTATTCGGCGCCGGGGACGGTATCGGAGCAGTCATGCTGCCAGCCTAGTCCGCGGACCGGGGCTTCGGGGGTGCGAAACTAGCCCCATGGGTATTGCGTTGGGCCTGCTGGTGATCGTTGCTGTGGTGTGCGCCGGCAGCGCCGTGGGCCGCAGGTTCAATATCCCGGTTCCGCTGCTGCTGGTCCTGGCCGGGGTGGCGGGATCGTTCCTGCCATTCATTCCGCCCGTCGAGCTGAACCCCGAACTGGTGTTGGTCGGCCTGCTGCCGCCGCTGCTGTACGCGGCCGCGTTCCGCACGTCGCTGTTCGACTTCAAGAGCAACCGCCGCTCCATCGGATTGCTGTCCGTTGGCTACGTCATCTTCGGCACCGTGGGAGTCGGGTTGGTGGTGTGGTGGCTGTTCCCGGAAATCCCGCTGGCCGCAGCCATTGCGCTTGGCGCGGTGGTGGCGCCGCCTGACGCGGTGGCGGCTACGGCCATTGCACGGAAGGTGGGGATGCCCCGCCGGATCGTGAACATCCTGGAAGGCGAGTCACTGGTCAACGACGCCACGGCACTGGTGTGCCTGCGTGCTGCGGTGGCGGCCATCGCGGGCTCCGTCTCCGCCCTGGATGTGGCGGGTGGATTTGTGGTGGCGGCCGGCGGCGGCCTGGCGGTGGGACTGGCCGCAGCGTACCTCCTCACCGAAGTCAGGAAGCGGATCAGCAACGTTGCCATCAACACCTCAACATCTCTGATGGCACCCTTCGTTGCGTTCCTCCCCGCCGAGGCGATCCACGCGTCCGGGGTGCTCGCCGTCGTCGTAACCGGCCTGGTGATGGGCACCAAGGCGCCGTCCATGCCCAACGGCGCCGCGCGGCAAAGCGCCCGGAGCAACTGGGACACCGTCCAGTTCCTGCTGGAGAACGCCGTGTTCCTCCTGATCGGCCTGCAGGTGCGGAGCATCATCGACAGCGTCCAGGACGATTCGCTGGGTGCCGGCCGGGTGTGGCTTGGCTGTGCCGTGATCCTGCTGGCGGTGCTGGTGCTGCGGCCCGTCTGGGTTTTTCCGGCCACGTACCTGCCCCGGCTGATCCCTTCCGTGCAGCGGAAAGACCCCGCGCCGCCCTGGCAGTTCCCGGCCATTGTGTCCTGGGCAGGCATGCGCGGCGTGGTTACCCTTGCCGCCGTCCTGACGCTGCCGGACGACCTGGAGCACCGCAACGTACTGGTCCTGGCGGCCATGGTGGTGGTGGCAGGCACCCTGGTGCTGCAGGGATTCACGCTGCCGGCCCTGGTCCGGGTCCTGGGGCTGCCGGGACCGGACAGGCGCGAGGACGCGCTGAACCAGGCCGCGCTGATGCAGCTGGCCACCGCGGCGGGAATGGAGCGGCTGGAGCAGCTGCGGCGCGAGAACGACCCGCCCGAGGTCATGGATATGCTCCGGCGCCGGACCCAGGAGCGGGGACTCGCGGCCTGGGAGCGCCTGGGCAGGCCGGCCGCGGAGTCGGCCACCCCCAGCCAGCGTTACGCCCAATTGCGGATGGCCATGCTGGAGGCTGAGCGGGACAAGGTGCTGGAGCTTCGGCGTGGCGGGGACTTCGCGCATGAAGTCCTCAGTGAGGTCCTGGAACGGCTGGATGTGGAGGAGTCCATGCTTGATGCCTCCCTCAACGAACCCGACGCCGCCACAGAGGGCGGCGGCGAAGGACTTGCCCAGCCGGGCGGCGTGTGCGACCACCTGACCGCCGCCATGCCGTCGCCGGTTCCGGCGAACCCCACCTGTGCCGGGTGCGAACGGGAAGGGACCACACCGGTACACCTGCGAATGTGCCTGGCCTGCGGAAACATTGGCTGCTGCGATTCCTCGGCGGGACGGCACGCCAGCCGCCATTTCAAGGAAGCCGGCCACCCGGTCATGCGCAGCATTGAACCCGGTGAGGACTGGCGCTGGTGCTACGTGGATGACCTGCTCGGCTGAAGCAGGCCGGGTACTTAGTTCGGGGGCACTTTCCGGATCCTGATCGGACCCCTGGCCGTACCCGGATCAACGACGGAACCGCCTTGGGTGATGTGGACCTGCCCTGCGTCCACCAGGCGGCGTGCGGCGGCCCGGGCGGGTTCCATGAGCCGGCGCCAGTCATCTCCGCCCACGGCCCTGGCAGCATCAGAGGGGCAGATGGTGGCCGTGTCCGCACGGGATGCCAACAGTTCCAGGATCTTCGCTTCCAGCTGCCGGTCAACCTTGGTTTGCGGCCCCGTTCCGCCAGGATGCGCCATGCCGGACGCCACGGTCAGAAGGCACGCCGCGGGATGGCCCGCTCGTACTGGGGCGGCCAGGCAATGTCGTAACCCAGTTCGAAGGCGGCCCGCAGCCACCAGTGGGGTCGCGCAGCGCCGCGCGCGCAATGAAGACGCCGTCGGCCTGGCCGGTGGCAACGGCGTGCTCCGCCTGCCCGGGCGTGGTCACCAGCCCCACCGTGCCGGTGGCGACTCCTGCCTCCTCGCGGATGGCTGCGGAGAATCCGGTTTGATAGCCCAGGCCCGGCTTGATCTGCTGGTGCGCCACGGCCCCGCCGCTGGAGACATCCACCAGGTCCACGCCGCGGGCGGCCGCCTCGCGGGCCAGCCGCACCGACGCCGCCTGGTCCACGCCGCCCGGCGCCCAGTCTG
Source organism: Arthrobacter sp. FX8 (assembly GCF_026723805.1). Classification (NCBI taxonomy): domain Bacteria; kingdom Bacillati; phylum Actinomycetota; class Actinomycetes; order Micrococcales; family Micrococcaceae; genus Arthrobacter; species Arthrobacter sp. FX8. The sequence goes on from NZ_CP113505.1 coordinate 2,014,994, forward strand.
TGGCAGAGATCCGGAGCAGCAGGGGCATGGAATCGGGAATGACAGCGCGGACGGCGTCCACCACGGCCAGCATGAGCCGGTTCCGACCGGTTTCGTCCCCGCCCCAGTCGTCGTCACGCTGGTTGATCAGCGGGCTCTGGAACTGGTGCAGGAGGTAGCCGTGCGCCCCGTGGATCTCCATCGTGTCAAAGCCGGCGTCCACCGCACGCACGGCGGCAGCGGCAAAATCGGCAATGACGCCGTGGATCTGTTCCACGGTCATGGCGGCAGGCGCCGCATAGCCCTCGAATGCGGTGGTGGACGGGCCCACGGTGTCCCAGCCGCCGTCGGACGCCGGAACGCTCCCGTGCTTGCCCGAAAACGGCCAGTACGTTGACGCCTTGCGGCCGGCGTGGGCCAGCTGCACGCCGATCCTGGTGCCGGCGGTACCGTGCCGGTGGACAAAGGAGATAATCCGCTGCCAGGCCGCCGCCTGGTCGTCGTTGTAGAGGCCGGCGTCGCGGGGACTGATCCGGCCGGCGGCGTTTACTGCCGCGGCCTCCGTGAGGATCATCGCGGCGCCGCCCGTGGCAAACCCGCCAAGGTGCACCAGGTGCCAGTCGTTCGGAACGCCCGGGGCGTCGTCGGGATCGCAGCTGTACTGGCACATGGGCGATACCCAGCCACGGTGCTGCAGCTCCATGGACCGCAGCGTCAGCGGCTGGAACAGGGCCGGCACTAGAACAGCACCCGGGCAAGCGCCTGCCGCGACTTTGCTACCCGCTCATCACCCGCGCCCACGATGTCGAACAGCTCCAGCAGCCGTACCCGTGCGGTCTCCCGCTCCGGGCCGAAGTTCCTGCCGATGAACGCCACCAGCCGGTTCAGTGCATCCTCGACGTGGCCGCCGGCCACGTCGAGGTCCGCCACGCCGAGCTGTGCCGCCAGGTTGTCCGGCTCATCCGCGGCCTGCGCACGCAGCGCCTCGCTGTCCTGGGCCGACAACGACTGCAGCCGGTCCATCAGTTCCACCTGCGCCAGGCCGGCCTTGGCCTCATGGTCGGCCGGCATCTCCTTGAGCGCCTGGCGGTAGGCCGCAGCTGCGGCGGCGTAGTCGCCGGCCTCAATGGCGTCAAAGGCGGCCTGGTGCAGCGGCGGCAGCGGCGCGGGCTCCTGTTCCCCGCCCGCTTCCCCGCCAAGGCTTCCGGTGACCCCGTTCGCTGCAGCCACCTTGAGGAGTTCGTCGAAGAGGCTGCGCACCTGCTCTTCTTCCGCGCTGCCCTGGAAGAGCGGCACCGGCTGCCCCTTCAAGACGGCGACGGCGGTGGGAACGGCCTGCACCTGGAAGGCCTGGGCCAGCTGCGGGAAGGCCTCGATGTCTGCTGCGCCAAGGACCAGGCGTCCACCGTACGAGGCAACCACGCGCTCAAGGGTCTCGAGCATCCTGCCGGATTCGGGCGAGTACGGGGCCCACAGGGCGAACACCACGGGGACCTGGGCGGACAGTTCCACCAGCTGCTGGAAGTTTGCCTCGGTGACGTTGACCTTGAGTTCGGGGCCGCCGGCGGGTGCGTCCGGCTGGTCGCCCCGGGGCGCTGTTGCAGGGCCGGACGGGGCGGCAGGCCCGGACGGGGCGGCCGGGCGCTTCAGCGAGGAAAGGTCGACGGCGCCGCGCAGGTTAACCGGGTTGGCAGCGGCAGGAGGGACTGGGCGGGAAGCTGGCGAACTCATGTTTCCCACTCTAGCCACTCCGGCCGCTGCCGGTGGTAATACAGCCAGGCCCTACTTGAAGGTGGCTCCGACCAGGCCGCGGGTTGCGGCGACGAGCTTCATCGGGTCCGTGGATCCTGCCGGCGGCACATAGACCGCCATGGATTCCGCGAAGCTCAGCACCATGCCGGTGGTGGTTTCCTTGCCGCCGGCCAGGGCTGCCGCATCGTCGCCGATGCTCAGCTTGTCACCGGCCGCCTTGGGGGTGCCCTCGAAGCCAAAGTTGATCCGGCCCAGGACCAGGGCCCCGCCGTCCGAGGTGCGGAACACCACGGTGCTTTCGGGGACCACCTTGTGAGTGAAGGAGAAGTTGCCGTTTTCGCCTGCCTTCGCCACCTCAGCCTGGTAGGACAGGGTATCGGCGATATACGGCGAGGACTGGCCCTCGACCAGCTTGTCCTTGAACGGCGAGTCCGCCGACGTGAGCCTGTCGGCCAGGCCGGACATTGCTTCCTCGCCGCTGTAGAGCAGCCCGCTCTTGTCCGCTGCGGAAAGCGTCTCGGTACCGCCGCGGCTGATGTTCGGGAAGGTGGTGCCCGGCTGCAGCGGCGTGGTTTCCATGAGCTTGTAGTTCTCGCGCGGCGACTGCTGGACCAGGGTCAGGATCTGCGGAACGACGTTGCCTTCGCCCTGGGTCACGGCCAGCACCGAGCGGGGCCACTCACGATCGCTGGTAACGACGGTGGTCAGCAGCTTGGTGGAACGTACGGGCATGCGCGGCTCGTAAGTGCCCACCTGGGAGCGGATCTTGTAGTTCTGGGTACGGACTTCCAGTTCCGGTCCACCCACGCGGTCCGCCAACTTGGCCGCATCCTTGGCGGCGTCGCCGGCGTCGGTGGCGCTGGAGACCTGCTCCAGGATCCGGCGGAACTGGGCGTCCAGCAGGACCGGCGATCCCGCGGCTTGCTTCGCCGTGGATGAGGCGCTGCCGGACGGCAGCGGGCTTGGACTGGCGGCCTGGGCAGCAGTGGCGGATCCGGCCAGCAGGGCGGCAACCACGCCGGCCGCCACCATGGTGGCCTTGGAAGAGGAGGACGACGACGGGGCCTGGCCCTGCGTTTCGGCGTTCCGTGCACGGGCGCGGCGGGCGTAGCCGCTGTCACCGCCCTCGCCGTCCTTCCGGCGGGCTGAAAGCAGTCCCAGGACAATTCCGCCCACGATCAGCAGGCTGCCCAGGACCATCAGCGGGACCGCCCAGGGGGTGGACGTGTCGTTGGGGAAGGTCATGGAGACAGAAGCCGGGGCGGCCTTGGTGCCGTCGGAAGCGAGGAGCAGGCTCCAGTCACCGTCGGCGGGCGGGGTCCAGGTGTATTCAAGCTCGCCGCTGGCATTCTCATTGGAAACCCAGAGGTCGGAACCGGCCGGGTTGGGGGCGGTCCCTTCGCCGTCGGCGTGCTCAACCACGAGTGACTTTTCGTCTTCGGTGACGCCGGTGATGGTGTTGTGGGCCGTCTGGCCCACCCAGGCGCTCACGTCATCGGGCCGTCCCGTGGCCAGCATGAAGTTGCCGTCGCCCTGGACGGTGATCTTGACGGTTCCGTCATGCAGGGTGCGCAGCTTCTGGTCGATGACCGTCAACGGCGCGCCGGCGGCATCCGCCGGCACGGACGCTGTGAACGTCTCGGATGGAGCCCAGATGGTTCTCTGGCCGATGCCGGCCAAAAGTGTCAGGAGGCCGAGCAGCACAAGTGCGGCTGCAGTCTTTAAACGCAAGGGAAACACCTATCATCAGCGGGGGTTTGCCTTCAATAGTAACCTTTTTGTTACCAGGAGCCCCTTTTTGCCCGTTCCGGCCCCTCTTCCGAAGACCTCCGGGCGGTGGCTTCGGCTCCCGGTGACAAGCCTGCTGATAGTGTTTGCGATGATCATCACATTGGCCCGCGCACACGGAGCCACGCACGGAACAGGCCCCCAAAACCAGTGACTGACAAGACGGACCCATCCTCGGCGGCAACTGGAAATCCCGGGGATTCCAGGGGCCCTGTCCCTGCGACGGTGCCTCCCCTGGGAATGGCAGCGGCAGCCCACCGCAGGGGCACGGCAGCGGCTGCACTCGGCCAGGTGGTCCGCAGGCTCCGCCAGCCCTTGCCCGGAGCACAGCCCAGGCTTCGGTTCGAAATGCCCCCGGAATACACCGGGCAGGTTCCCCAGACGGACCACGGCGGTGACGAGGAACCCCAGTTCGGCCACCCCGGGCCGCGCATGTCCCCCCAGCATCCCCTGTACATGGGCTTCATGGGGACAGTGGGCGTGGGACTGGCGCTGCTGGTCTACTGGATCGGTTCCCACACCACGCAGCTGCTGCTGTGGATCGTGGCGGCGCTGTTCATCGCCCTGGGACTTGAACCCGTGGTGGGCTGGCTCGAAAACAGGAAGATCCCCCGGCCCGCCGGCATCCTTGTCTCCGTGGCTGTCCTCATGGGCGCCGTCGTCGGGTTTTTCGCCACTCTTATCCCCACCATTGTTGAACAGGTGTCGGAGATCGTGCGGCAGGCGCCGGACTGGGTGCGCAGCTTCATGGACTCGGACTTCTTCCGCAGCCTCGATGACCAGTTCGGCGTGCGGGACCGCATCACCGAGGAACTGGACAAGTTCGTCAATGACCCGGCGGCCATGGGCGGCATTTTCGGCGGCGTGGTGGGATTCGGATCCACCGTGGCCAACGGGCTCTTCGGCACCCTCATTGTCCTGGTGCTGAGCCTGTACTTCCTGGCAGCGCTGCCGGCGATGAAGAAGTGGGGCTACAGGCTGGCCCCCGCTCCCGCCGCAAACGGGTGGCCGCCCTCTCCGAGGAGATCACCCGGTCAGTGGGAAACTACGTCATCGGCCAGGCATGCGTGGCCCTCCTCAACGCCACTTTCGCCTTCGTGGTGATGTCCATCGTGGGCATCCCCTTTGCCCTGCTGCTGGCGTTCGTGGTGGTCCTGCTCGCTTTCATCCCGCTGGTGGGCGGCATGATCGCAGGCATTGTGGTGATCCTTGTATCCCTCACCCAGGGCTGGCAGGCGGCCGCCATCTACGCCATCTGCTATTTCGCGTACCTGCAGTTCGAGGCCTACTTCATCTCGCCGCGCATCATGCAGAAGGCAGTTGCCGTGCCCGGTGCCGTGGCGGTGATCTCCGTGATTGCCGGCGGAAGCCTGCTGGGCGTGCTCGGTGCGCTGATCGCCATCCCCACTGCCGCAGCGGTCCTGCTGCTGCTCCGGGAAATCTATATCGTCCGGCAGGACCAGCACTGACCCGCTGGCCCCCGCACGTCGTTCCCTGCGGGGCCGCTTAGGCGCCGGCCGTCGCCGCCGGCCCTTCCCATTCCTGCGGCAGCGGTGCTGCGGCGGCATCTGGACTGACAAGCGCCACGATGTCGTTCAGTACCCGTGCGGCGTACTTCTCCCCCACCCACAGATGCTTGGCCCCGGCCACGCCCACTACGCGGGCCTGCGGCACCAGGCTGAACCTTGCGGTTGCCTCGGCAGGCTGGAGGAAGTCGTCGTGCTCCGGCACCAGGACGGTGAGGGGCTTGCCGGATTCGGCCCACAGCTGCAGGTGCTTGTCCGTGGCGCGGTGCAGCGGAGGCGACAGCAGCACCGCCCCCTCGATCTGTGGGGCCACCGGCTCCACGGCGCCGTACATCAGCGCAAGTTCGGTCCCGAACGACCAGCCCACCAGCCAGCGGTTGGGCAGGCCCCGCTCAACGGCGAAGCGCACGGCTGCCTCGACGTCGTGCCGCTCCCCTATCCCTTCCTCGAACGCGCCGCTGCTGGCACCCCGGGGGAGGCCGTACCCCGGGTATTGAAGCGCAGCACCGCGATGCCCGCCAGCGCCGGCAGCCGGTAGGAGGCCTTGCGGTACACATGGGAATCCATGAAGCCACCGTGCGTCGGCAGCGGGTGGAGCGTGATCAGCGTTGCCTTGACGGGGCCGGATTCCGGCAGTGCCAGCTCGCCCACCAGCGTGTGGCCGTCCTCCGTCTGCAGCTCGATGTTCTCTCGACGGGCGGGCAGGACGGTGGAGGCACGGATGGGGACAGGGCCCCCGGCCTGGGTGAAGTGGTACGACGCCGGATCAAAAGTCATGACTGCCAGCTTAGCGACAGCGGGCGGCGTCAGCGGTACCGGTAGCTGCGCGTCATCCAGCAGTTGGTGTGCCAGTGCCGCCGCTCGGCCAGCCCGGCGGCGGCACCAAAGAGGTGGTCGTCCTTCCAGACCACCAGGTGTGCGACGCCGGGCAGCACGGCGGTGGAGCATTCCGGGCAGATGTAGGTCTTCTCAGCATTCCTGGCGGTCATGGTCCGTACCATCCACTCGCCGTCCGGGGCGCTCTCGCGGCGGGCGATACCGGCCCGTGCCCGTTCCAGGTCCAGTTCGGGAATGTCCCCGCTCCTCTTTCCTCCTGCGCCCCTGCCGGAAGCGGAACCCTTGCCGGAAACAGGACGGCGGGGACGGTTGGAACGCGGCATGTATCCATTCTGCCCCAGGCCGCCCACTCCCCTGTCCCGCTCCTTGCCGCCGCTTCCGATGCACCCGGCGCCCCGCCGTCGGACATGGCCTGCGGAGCCCACGCGATAGTCTGTACGGCGTGCGACTTGTCATAGCCCATTGCTCCGTTGATTACGTTGGCCGGCTCAAAGCCCATCTCCCCCTCGCCACCCGGCTCCTGCTGGTCAAGGCGGACGGCTCCGTGCTGGTCCATTCCGACGGCGGTTCCTACAAGCCGCTGAACTGGATGAGCCCGCCTGCCACGCTGCGGGTTTCTTCCCCCGACGAAGTGGACCTCGAACTTGGCGTGGTGGAGCAGTGGACGGTGCAGTCGGCCAAGACCGATGACCGGCTCATCATCAATATCCACGAGAAGATCAGCGAGTCCTCCCACGACCTGGGCGTGGATCCCGGACTGATCAAGGACGGGGTGGAGGCTGACCTGCAGCGGCTGCTCGCCGAGCAGATCGAGACGCTTGGACGGGGCTACTCCCTCATCAGGCGCGAGTACTTCACCGCCATTGGGCCCGTGGACATCCTGGCGCGCGACGCGGACGGCGCCACCGTGGCGATTGAGCTCAAGCGCCGGGGCGACATTGACGGCGTGGAGCAACTGACCCGGTACCTGGAGCTGCTCAACCGCGACCCTTTGCTGGCACCGGTCCGGGGAATCTTTGCTGCCCAGCAGATCAAGCCGCAGGCCAAGGTGCTGGCAAACGACCGCGGGATCGACTGCATAACGCTGGACTACGACGCCATGCGCGGAGTGGACGACAGCGAATCCCGCCTCTTCTAGTTTTTGCCTTTGTTGCTTTAGGCACTTAATTGTCCGGCATTCGGTGCAGGCTTCAGCGACATCTGTTTTTTACCTAAATTTTGTCCTTTTTGTCCTCCGGCCCGTTGACCTGCGGGAACGGGCATGAAATTCTTATCTCAGTCTTTGTGTAGGTGTTTTTCATGCTCGCAAGACATGTTGCGAGCGCGAAGCTCCTGCAGCGCCGGATCTCCCATCGGGGAAAGGCAATCAGGATTCTTCTCGCGGAGTGACCAAGGTCGGCACGAGGTGTGCCGGTCTTAAAAGTTCCACAATGAGGAGAAATAAATGGCACAGGGAACCGTCAAGTGGTTCAACGCTGAAAAGGGCTTCGGCTTCATCACCCCGGATGACTCCGATGGCGATGTCTTCGTTCACTACTCGGAAATCCAGACCGGCGGCTTCAAAACCCTCGACGAGAACCAGCGCGTTCAGTTCGAAATCGGCCAGGGTGCCAAGGGTCCCCAGGCTACCGGCGTAACGTTGGTCTAGTACCGCCCGGCCGCTTCCCGCGGCTGTCAGCGAATCAAATGGTCCCCGGCAGGATTGCCGGGGACCATTTTTTATGCCGGCGTTGCTGCCGCCTCAGGTCACCAGCTTGCGCACCAGCCGGGCGCCCTGCGCCAGGGAAAGACCGGGGAGGTAGGCGCGGGTCAGCGCCCTGCCGATGGCGGGCAGGTGCAACGGATCCTGGTAGTACAGGTAAAGCGCCCGGTACTCCGGCTTGAACCGGGACTTGAAGGCCGCCAGGGAGCGGAAGCCGTAGACCGGCTCAAGCGCGTGGCCCACCAGGTCCAGGATCCTGACCAGGTTCTGCGCGCCCTCATCGGGGGCGCCCTCCTGTTGCCCTGCGTCCTCGCCCCCGCCGGGCCCCCGGCGCCCGTTCCCCCGGCGCCTGTTCCCTCCGCGCCTGTTCCTGTTCCCCGCTCCGGCTGGGCATCGGGACGGCTGGCCAGCGGCGAACCCGACAGGGAGATCACGTCCACGGAATCCCGCAACTCCAGTACGGCGGAGGCAATCAGGAATTCCATCACCCCCGGAAATCCTTCACTGCCGCGGCGCATGACATCCAGGGTCCTGCTTACCAGCCGCCCGCCGTCGTACACGGGCAGCCAGCTGGTCACGCCGTGGACCACGCCGTGGCCGTCCACGGCCAGGCAGCACAGGACCTCCTCGTCGTCGAGCTCGTCCACTCCCCCAGCGTGAAGCCCATTTCCGGAACGGACTTGCCGGCCGCCCATTCCTCGGACACTTCGTTCAGCCTTAGCCGGAGCGTTGCGGGCAGCGAATGGTAGGAGCCCCAGACGGCATGGACGCCCAGCTTCGCGGCGCGGTTCAGGGCGGTCCTGACGTTCTGCCATTCCTTGCCTTTGAACTCAAGCTCGTTCAGCGCCAGCCGGGTCTCCTGGGCCACGGCCACGCGGGAGAAGCCGCGTTCCCTCAGTACCGGCCACATGGTGTCGTCGCAGGAATACAGCGCCGGTATCAGGGCCTGGCTGCGGCAGTAGTCCAGGAAGCCTTCGGTGACCCGCTGCTCGGCCTTGCGGTCACCGAATGCACCGCCCAGGGTCAGGGCCACGGTCCCATGCTGCTGGAAGGCCATGCCGCCTGCGCCGTCCGGGCTGAACCAGTACGTGTTGGGCTCCCACAGTGCCATCCAGGACAAGGGTCCGCCGCCCTGGTGGAGCAGTTCCCGGGCGCGGCTGCGGTCCTGCCGTCCGAAGTGGAGGCCGTGGTGCCGGCCCACCAGCACCCACAACACCGCCGCCAGGGCCACGAGCCAGAACACCGGTCCCGAGTAGGCGAACAGCAGTGCTTCGGCGCTGTCGCGTTCCGGGAAGACCCGGCGGAAATTCTGCGGAATGGGCACCGGGACGTACTGCCGGGCCAACTCGGCGAAAAGGCCCAGCAAGCCGCCGTCACGGGACAGTCCGCCGGACCAGAACCAGGCCACGGTATATGAGCTGGCCAGCACCAGCCAGGTTCCGCAGACCACCGCGGCGAGCGTCCGCCGGGCGCCCGGACGCGTCTGCACGCGGAACTGCCGCCGGTTCAGCCACAGGACCACTGCCAGCAGCAGCGGAACCACCACGAGCGGCAGCACATGTGCGAAGGCCGAGGACAGCGGCGTTGCATGCGTGCCCTGCAGGCGTGAGGGAACAAGGGCGAACAGTGCCAGGTAGACCGCGGCGAGGGCGGTGACAGCCAACTGGATGGCCAGCGCGATGTTCAGGGCCAGCCGGCGGCCCCGGCGCATGCCGTCCGCGCAGATCAGCAGCAGGAGGACCGGCACCACGGCCAGCGCCAGGCCGAACGGGCCGGCAAACCCTGCCCTGCCCGTTTCCAGGCAAGTGGCGTCAACGGTGGCGCCGCAGTTGAAGATCAGTTGGTTCAGCGTGGGCATCGGGCTCAGGACGACGTCCCGGAGCAAAGCCAGCGGGCCGGTTGGCGCACGCGTGATTCCGGTCAGGATGGGACCCACCGCGAACACGGCAACGGTCAGGGCCAGGAGGTTCCTGGTTTCCCGGCCCGTTGACCGGTGACGGTGAAGCCGCCCCTGGTCCCCCTGGATCCACCAGCCTGCAAGGAGGCCAAGGAGGGCGCCGATGAGGCCAATGACGGTTTCGGCGTGCCCCACGTACAGGACCAGCAGCAGGGAAATGGACAGCACCACGGTGCGGAGCCGGCGCTGCCACAGCAGCGTGATCCGGGCACTGGCCGCAAGCCCGGCAATAAGCACCGGGGCATACGGACCGATGAGCCTGTCATCCACCATCCGGTCCAGCCAGCCGTCGCCCACATACACGGCCAGCTGGGTTACCAGGAGGAACACCGTGACGGCCGCGAATTGCCCGCCAAAGAACAGTCCGACGGCGGCCCGCCGGCCAAGCTTGCGCTCCGCCAGGCCCAGCAGCAGCACGATCATCAGCGACGCGGCGAGGTAGGCGAGCGGGTTGGTGGCGAAGAAGGCGCTGGTGAACAGCGTCCACCACTGCCCGCTGCGCAGGCCGGGGCCGCTGACCGAGGCTAGGCCCAGGAGCTGCTCCGGCGGCCCGTCAAGGAAGCTTCCGGTCAGGGCAGCGGCCGCAAGGAAGGCAACCAGCACGCCCAGGGTGAAGGGCATGGATTTCAGCGTGAGCAGCGCCTGCTGGACTGCCGGACGTCCGACGGCGGCCCACATCAGGGCGGCCGTGCGTTCCGGTTTCCTGGTACTCACCACTGCAGCCCCCACTGGCTGCCAAGGAACTGCAGCGCATCCGCGAACCGCTTGGAGGACGTATCCCAGGAGTGGCCCGTGTGCTCCACCTCGTGTGCCTGCACAGTGAAGCCGGCGGCCTCTGCCGCAGCCGCCAGCGTGTGGAGGTTGCCCACGAACTCGGGATCGTTCTGGCCTGCAGTGAGGTACATGCCGCTGGACTCAAACCGTTGGTGTTTCATGATCTCCAGTGGAGTCTGCTTGGTGAATTCATCTGGGTTTCCGGGAAATGCTGCGTCTATGGTCTTCTGCCGCTCCTTGGCAATGGCAGGTTCGGCCTCGCTGGAGAAGGCGAGCACGTCGGCGTAGACGTCGGGATGCCGGGTTCCCATCTGCACGGCGCACGTGCCGCCGAAGGAGAAGCCACCCACAGCCCAGTGGCTGTGGTTGGTATCCACCGCCAGGGTGGAACTGATCCACTGAGGTACATCCTGTGAGAGATAGGTGTCCGCGTTGGCAATGCGGCTGTCCATGCACATGGTGTTGGCGGACTGCGACCCGTTGGGATCCGGAATGACCACCACCGGGGACACTCCGCCGTGTGCCGCGGCAAAGGAATCCATGTGACCGCGGATTGCGCCGCCGGTGAGCCAGTCCGCCGGCCCGCCCGGCTGTCCGGCCACCAGAACCAGTACCGGCAATGCGGGCCGGTTCGCCGCAAAGTAGGCCGGCGGAAGGTAGATGTAGGCCTCACGCGTGTTCATCCCGGACTGCGTTCCAGGGATCGCGGACTTCCGCAGGACGCCCCCGTCCGGCAGCTCCCCTTCCGGCTTCCACCCCTGGAGGGGTACGCCGTCGGACGCGCCCGGACGGCGCATAAGGTCCTGTTCAAGGGCCGGTATCCGGGCCAGGGCCGTACCCAGCAGATCGCTCACGGTCCTGTTGAGGCCAAAGTACGCGTTGACTTGGATCGCCGAGAGCAGCACCACCAGCAGTGCGGCGAGGATCCCTCCCCCGCGTCCGCCCCAGCTGCTCCGGGGCAGCCGGAGCAGGCCCAGGAGAAGAGCCGCAACACCGGGCACAATCCACAGCAGGACGGGGTCCGGCAGGTCCTCGGGGAAGGTGGAGAAGATGTTGATGAGCGCCCAGTGCACCGTACCCACCAGCGCAAAGGCGGCTGCCGCGGCGGTGAGGATGCGGACCGCCCACGCCCGGGCGCGGTGCCCCGGCGTCATGGAGGCGCGCCAAGGTGGCACCAGGAGATAGGCGGCGCCGCCCATTCCCAATACCAGGACGGTCCCATACAGTGGACCGTCCGTGAGCCGGATGTCTGAAAGCCAATCCACGTCGGCTAGCGCCAGGTCCCCACGCCTATCACCGGACCTGCCTCAAGCCAGGATGAAAGACCCGTATATGCGTCGAACTTCATGGCAAGGTGCAGGTCCTGCCCCTCATACCGGAGCTCAACGATCACCACGTCCGGTTGGACCTTGACGGCTTCCGCCTCCGTGGGTTTCCGGCGGCCCAGCAGCTCCAGCGAACTGCGCTTGAACGTGTATTTGGGACGCACGCTCAAGGAGATGAGCCTGAACCATTCAAGGTCGTTGTCCTGATAACGACAAACCCCCATCTGCCAGCTGTTTCCAGCAACGCAAATGGAGGCGTCCACCGTGCCGAGGGCACGCCGCAGGTTGAAGCGGCGCACCCCCGAAAGGCACAGTGCAATGATCAGCAATCCGAAGGCGATTGCCAGTGCGATGAACGGAATACCCGGTGCGTCCATCAAGGTCGTGCTAGCGGATCCCAGCGGTAGCCGAGCCGCCCAGCTGGGCGTTGTCAGCAACGATAACCACGCGGTTGTTGTCGACCGAGAAGAACCCGCCGTCGACGTCTACCGCAATACGGTCCCCGGACACCGGCTGGATGGCCAGTTCACCCTCGGCCAGGATCGCCAGCAGGGGCGAGTGGCCGGGCAGGATTCCGATTTCACCATCGCTGGTGCGGGCCTTGACCATCTTGGCCGCTCCGGACCACACGAAGTGGTCCGCTGCGACAATCTCAACCTCAAGCTCAGCCATATTACTTGGTCTGTTCCTGGATCTTGGCCCACTGGCGCTCGACGTCGTCGAGGCCGCCGACGTTGAAGAACGCCTGCTCCGCGACGTGGTCCAGCTCGCCGTCGCAGATGGCCGAGAAGCCTTCAACGGTGTCCTTGATGGAAACCGTGGAGCCCTCAACGCCGGTGAACTGCTTGGCGGTGTAGGTGTTCTGCGAGAGGAACTGCTGGATGCGGCGTGCACGGGAGACGACGATCTTGTCCTCTTCGGAGAGTTCATCGACACCGAGGATGGCGATGATGTCCTGGAGTTCCTTGTTCTTCTGCAGGATCTGCTTCACGCGGACTGCCGTGTTGTAGTGGTCCTTGCCGATGTACTGGGGATCCAGGATGCGGGACGTGGACGTCAGCGGGTCAACGGCCGGGTACAGACCACGGGAGGCGATTTCACGGGAAAGTTCCGTGGTCGCGTCGAGGTGTGCGAAGGTCGTGGCCGGAGCCGGGTCGGTGTAGTCATCTGCGGGGACGTAGATGGCCTGCATCGAGGTGATGGAGTGGCCCTTCGTGGAGGTGATGCGCTCCTGAAGGAGGCCCATCTCATCCGCCAGGTTGGGCTGGTAGCCCACGGCGGAAGGCATGCGGCCCAGCAGGGTCGATACCTCGGAGCCGGCCTGGGTGAAGCGGAAGATGTTGTCGATGAAGAGCAGCACGTCCTGGTTCTGCACATCGCGGAAGTACTCCGCCATGGTCAGCGCGGACAGGGCCACACGCAGACGCGTTCCCGGCGGCTCGTCCATCTGGCCGAATACAAGGGCAGTGTCCTTGAGGACCCCTGCCTCTTCCATTTCAACCCAGAGGTCGTTGCCCTCACGGGTACGCTCGCCAACACCGGCGAAGACCGAGGTACCACCGAAGTTGCGGGCAACACGGGTGATCATTTCCTGGATCAGCACGGTCTTGCCCACACCGGCGCCGCCGAAGAGGCCGATCTTTCCACCCTTGATGTACGGGGTGAGGAGGTCGATGACCTTGATGCCGGTTTCCAGCATCTCGGTGGAACCTTCGAGGGAGGCGAAGCTGGGGGCCTTGCGGTGGATTGGCCAGCGCTCGGTGATCTCCAGTTCCGACTCGGCAACGTCCAGGGGCTGGCCCAGCACGTTGAAGATGTGTCCCTTGACGCCGTCACCGACGGGAACGGAGATCGGGGCGCCGGTGTCCACCACGGACGTGCCGCGGACGAGTCCATCGGTGGCCTGGAGGGAGATGGCGCGGACGAGGTTGTCACCCAGGTGCAGCGCAACTTCGAAGGTGATGGTCTTGGTTTCACCGTTGAGAGTGATCTCGGTGGTGAGGGCGTTGTAAATCGACGGGATTGCGTCAGCCGGGAATTCGACGTCGACAACCGGGCCGATTACGCGCGCAATACGGCCGGTTGCACCGGACGTTGCGGCTACGTGTTCGGTAGCAGTGGCAGTCATCTCTCTCACTTCATTCAGTAGATGGCGTGGGGTTAAGTCTATCTGTGGTGGTGCTGGTTACGCGGGAACCGAGGTGGTGGAGGCTAGGACGCAAGAGCGTCGGCACCGGCAACAATCTCGGAGAGTTCCTGCGTGATCTCGGCCTGGCGGGCCGTGTTGCGCAGACGCGTGTACTTCTTGATCAGGTCTGTCGCGTTGTCGCCTGCGGACTTCATCGCCCGCTGGCGGGCGGCGAGCTCGGAAGCTGCTGCCTGCAGCATGGCTGCGAAGATACGGGATTCGATGTAGCGCGGCAGCAGCGCGTCAAGAACCCGCTCGGCTTCCGGCTCAAACTCGTACAGCGGCAAGAGGTCCGATTCAGATGCAGCCTGTTCTTCCACAACTTCAAGCGGGAGCAGCCGGATGACCGTCGGCTCCTGGGTGACCATGGACTTGAAGCGGGTGTAGACGACGTGGATTTCCTCTACGCCGCCCTCTTCGAACTCCGTTGCGAATTCCGACAGCAGAGCTTCGCCGATCTCACGTGCGGTCGCGAACTCGGGCGCGTCGGTCCCCCGGTCCAGACCCGCGCATACTCGCGGTTCCGGAAATCGAAGTAGGCCTGGGCCTTGCGTCCGACGACGTAGGTCTTGACTTCCTTGCCTTCTTCGTGAAGAAGCTCGACGAGGCCTTCCGCCTGCTTCAGCACGCTGGCAGAGTAAGAACCGGCCAGGCCGCGGTCCGAGGTGATTACCAGGACGGCGGCACGGCGGATCTGCTCCGGCTCGGTGGTCAGCGGGTGGTCGATCTCGCTCTGGCTGGCGACAGCAGAAACGGCGCGCGTAATCGCGTTCGCGTAAGGCAGTGAAGCTGCTACGCGCGCACGGGCCTTGCCGATGCGCGAGGTAGCGATCAGTTCCATCGCCTTGAAGATCTTGCGCATCGACGTGGTCGAGCTGATCTTCTGGCGGTAGACCCGGATCTGGGCTCCCATACTTATCCTTTCCTAGCGTTCCCTGCAGCGGGTGCGCCGGACCCGTGGGCCCGGCACACCCGGTCAGTGGAACTAGCGCTTCTGCCTGACGATTTTTTCCTGGTCAACCTGGGCCTCGTCGATGGGGGCGTGCTCTTCATGCCCGGCACCAACCAGCAGGTTGTCGCCCTCGCCGAAGAACCCCTTCTTGAAGTCGACAATCGAGGACTTCAGGGCCGCAACGGTGTCGTCGTCCAGCACGTTGGTCTGGGCCAGCGTGGTCAGGATCGAGGACTTGTGGCGCAGGTGCTCCAAGAACTCCGACTCAAAGCGGCTGATGTCTTCAACCGGAACGTCGTCCAGGTAGCCGTTGGTGCCGGCCCAGATGGACACAACCTGGTCCTCGATCGGGAACGGTGAGTACTGGCCCTGCTTCAGCAGTTCCATCAGGCGTGCACCACGGGTCAACTGCTGGCGGGATGCTGCGTCCAGGTCGGATGCGAACATCGCGAAGGCCTGCATATCGCGGTACTGGGCCAGATCCAGCTTCAAGGTGCCGGATACCTTCTTCATGGATTTCACCTGGGCGGCACCGCCAACGCGGGACACCGAGACACCCACGTCAACAGCGGGACGCTGGTTGGCGTTGAAGAGGTCCGACTGCAGGAAGATCTGGCCGTCGGTGATGGAGATGACGTTGGTCGGGATGTAGGCGGACACGTCGTTCGCCTTCGTCTCGATCAGCGGCAGGCCCGTCATGGAACCGGCACCGAGCTCGTCGGAAAGCTTGGCACAACGTTCCAGCAGGCGGGAGTGCAGGTAGAAGACGTCGCCCGGGTAGGCTTCGCGTCCCGGCGGACGGCGGAGCAGCAGCGACACGGCGCGGTAGGCTTCGGCCTGCTTGGACAGGTCATCGAACACGATGAGGACGTGCTTGCCACCGTACATCCAGTGCTGGCCAATGGCCGAGCCTGCATACGGTGCCAGGTACTTGAAGCCTGCGGGGTCCGAAGCGGGAGAAGCCACAATGGTGGTGTATTCCAGCGCACCGTTGTCCTCGAGCGTCTGGCGGATGGCGGCGATGGTGGACGCCTTCTGCCCGATCGCCACATAGATGCAGCGGACCTGCTTGGTCACATCGCCGGAAGCCCAGTTGGCCTTCTGGTTGATGATCGTGTCGATGGCAATGGCAGACTTGCCGGTCTGGCGGTCACCAATGATGAGCTGGCGCTGGCCGCGGCCGATCGGGATCATGGCGTCGATCGCCTTGAGGCCGGTCTGCATCGGCTCGTGCACCGATTTGCGCTGGGTCACGCCGGGAGCCTGGAGCTCCAGGGCGCGGGTGGTCTCGGCCTTGATCTCGCCGAGGTCGTCGATGGGCATGCCCAGCGGGTCGACAACGCGGCCCAGGAAGGCGTCGCCCACGGGAACGGACAGAACCTGTCCGGTGCGGTGTACTTCCTGGCCTTCTTCGATGCCGGTGAAGTCACCGAGGATGATGACGCCGATTTCGCGGACGTCGAGGTTCTGGGCAAGGCCCAGGGTGCCGTCCTCAAAGCGCAGCAGCTCGTTCGCCATGACCGAGGGAAGGCCCTCAACACGGGCGATGCCGTCACCAGCGGTGGTTACGCGGCCGACCTCTACGCGCTCTGCGTTTCCGGGTTCGTAGGACGCCGCGAACTCGTTCAGCGCATTACGGACGTCGTCGGCGTTGATGGTCAATTCGGCCATCTGCAGTCCCTGCTCTCCTGTTTGTGATCACCGCAAGCGGTGACCGGGGTTTCTATCAGTTAGGTTGTGCTTGTCCGGCTAGCCGGCCAGCTGGCGCTGCAGCTCGCCCAGCTTGGTGAGGACCGAAGCGTCAAGCACTTCGTCACCAACCTGGACGCGGATGCCGCCAATGAGTGCCGGGTCAACATTGAGGTTGACCTTCAGTTCCCGCCCGTACATGGCATTCAGGCCAGCCTGCAGGCGGGCAAGCTGCGTCTGCGTCAAAGGACGGGTCACGCTGACCGTCGCAATCCAGCGCTGCTGCCGCTTGGCCGCAAGCTCGGCGAACCGCTGCACCAGCCGGGTGGGCTTGATGCCGCGGGGCTGGGTTACAGCCTGGACAATGAGGACTTTCGCTTCCTCACTGGCGCCGGGCACAAGCTTCTCCGCAAGTACAACCTTGGCTGCACCGCTGGCCTGTGGTTCGGACAGAGCACGTTGTACCTCATGGCTGGAGGCAACAGCCTGGTTGAAAGAGAACAGGTCGTTCTCCAGCTCTTCCAGGCCAGTGATTCCGGAGGCAGAAACGGCCGACTTGTTTTCAGCAACGGAAATGACCACCGTTGCGGCAAGAGTCTCGAGTGCATCGCCGATATCACGGGCGTTTGCCCAGCGTGAGCTGGCCAGTCCGCCTGCAATGTCTGCAGCATCAGCGGAGACTTTCCCGCCAACCAGCTGCTTGACCAGCGCCGACTTTTCGTCACCGTTGCGGGACGGGTCAGTCAGGGCGCGGCGCAAGCCAGCCGAGCTGTCCACCATTCCCAGAATTCCGAAGAGTTCCTTTGCCAGCTGCAGCGACGCGGTGGGAAGCTTTGCTTCCAACTCTGCCAGCGCTGTTGCCAGCGATTCGCTCGATACGCCTGCCATTACTTAGCTGCACCTGCGTTCTGGGACTCCAGATCTGCCAGGAAGCGGTCCACAACCCGCGCTGCACGCTCATCATCGTTGAGCGATTCGCCCACGATGCGGCCTGCCAGGGTGGTGGCCAGGGTGCCTACCTCAGAGCGCAGGGACACAACGGCCGCCTGGCGCTCGGATTCGATCTGTGCGTGGGCCTGCGCGGTGATGCGGGCAGACTCTGCTGCCGCCTTCTCCTTGAGATCCGCGAGGATCTGGGCACCTTCGGCGCGGGCTTCCTCACGGATGCGGTTGGCTTCGGTGCGGGCGTCGGTCAGCTGCTGCTTGTACTCTTCGAGTGCAGCAGACGCCTCAGCCTGGGCCTTTTCAGCCTTGGCGATACCGCCTTCGATGGCCTCGGCACGCTCTGCGAAGGTCTTCTCGAACATCGGGACAACAAACTTGACCACGATGAAGAAGAGGATGGCAAAGCCCACGAAGACAACCAGCATTTCCCAGGCATTGGGAATAAGTGGGTTGACGTCGCCTTCAGCGGCGGCTGAGATGATCAGCTGATGCATATTTCACCCGTCCTTATCTACTCGGTTCTGAATGTTCGCTGAAGTTCTGAAGGTTTACTTGAGAACGAAAGCGAAGACCAGGCCCAGGATGGCGAGTGCTTCGGTCAGCGCCAGGCCAAGGAATGCGATCGGCTGCAGGACGCGCTGGGCTTCCGGCTGACGTGCAACGCCGTTGATGTAGGCAGCGAACACGAGACCCACACCGATACCACCGCCGATAGCCGAGAGGCCATAGCCGATGAGGTTGAGGGAGCCGTTGATGGAGCCTTCCATTTTTTTCCTTTCAAGATGCCACTTTGTGTGGCAGGTTGTTTGGGTTGCTTCATCCCCGCGAGGGGAAGACTGTGGTGGGCCGGCGGAGCGTCGCTCCCGGCAGGGTGCCTAGTGGCTGTCGGCGTGAAGGGCGCCTTCGATGTAGATCGCGGTCAGCAGCGTGAAGACGTAGGCCTGCAGGACCATGATCAGGGCTTCGAGCATGTACATGGCGATGGCACCTGCCAGCACCAGGACGGACGTTCCCTTCAGCAGCACGTTCTCCTGCATGATGAGGTATTCGATGCCGGAACCGGCGATCATCACGATCAGGTGGCCGGCCAGCATGGTCGCGAACAGACGGAGGCTGTGCGTGACGGGCCGGACAACGAAGTTGGAGATGATTTCGATCGGGATGACGATCGGCAGGATGTACCACGGCACGCCCGAGGGGACGGTGGCCAGCTTGAAGTAGCGCAGGCCGTTCTTCTTCACGCCGATGGCGATCCAGGTGACATAGACCAGGCCGGCCAGCACGTACGCTCCACCCACGTGCGAGAACGTGGGGAGCTGGAACACCGGGATGGCGCCGTAGATGTTGTTGACCAGGATGAAGAAGAACAGGCTGAACAGCAGGGGGACGTACTTCATGAAGTCCCTGCCGCCGATGATGTCCTTGGCAATGCCGTTGCGGACAAAGCCGTAGGCGGCCTCTCCGGCGAACTGGAGCTTGCCGGGTACCAGCTGCTGCTTGCGTGCGGCGAGCACGAAGAAGACTGCGATAAAGACGACAGAGAGGAGGACCAGCAGCATCTGCTTGGAGAATCCTTCTGCGGCACCCCACGGCAGGATTGCCGGCAAATGCATTTCGTTAATACCAGGAGGAGTGAACTCTCCTGAATCTTGGGCCGGGAGCGCAAGCGCGATCAACGCGTTTCCTCTCTGCAGTGTCCATCATTGGGCGTTGGGCGGGGTCCGGCAGCCTGACAGCCTGCTGTTCCCCCTGTGAAATTATTTGGCACTATCTTTTCCGTCCTGGGACGGTGCGCTGGGAGCATGGCGCTCATCAGCAATTTTTCGGGAACTGGTGAGGCCGTGCATGTGGGAAAGGTAGAAACCTCCGACGGCTCCGAGCAGAGCGCCTGCGAGCACAATCCAGCGCGTTCCCCACAGATAATCCAGTCCCCACCCTATCAAACTCCAGACGATGATTCCGCCAATGATGTAGCTGAATACAGCCATTCCAGCGTTGTAGCCGCCATCGGTGGAGGCGTCGGAATCGGTTGCTGCGGAGCCGTTGGATCCGCGTTTGCCATGTGCGGCAGCCGCGGGCTTCTTCTGGTCACGCATGGGTTGCTCCCTTGTCATCTGGATCGTTGTAGATCTGGAGGCGGGCCCTGCTGAATCCGTGGATCTCAGCGGCCTGCCACAGGACGACCGCCACCACGGCGCCGATGATGAACCAGCGGCCGTGTAGCCATTCAGGGGCGCCGATGACGAACAGGACGACGGCGAAGCCAACTACCTTGATGAAATAGGTGGCTACGAACATCCCTATCGCGCCGGACGGGTTCCCGCGTCCCACGAAGTGGCCGATCAGCAGGCTGATGCCGAAGAACAGCATGACCAGCAGGCCACCGAGCACGCTGGAGACCGCGCCGCTTGCTCCGTTGAGGAGTCCGGCGGGAATGGCACACAGGGCGAGCCCCGCACCGGCGGCGATCGAGCTGCGCTTAAGCAGGTTCAGCCACAGCGAGCGGGTGGGACCGGAGGCGCCAACGTGTCCGTTGCCGGAGGCAGGTCCGGACTCGGCGTTGGAGGTCATTCGATCCCAATCGTCGGCACCACATGGCAAATGGCCAGGAGGCAGGGGGTGGAGTGGCAGCTTGGGCTGCCCCTAAATTCTACATGAGATAGAAATAATTCAGAACCGGCATTACGCCGCAGTTTCCCCGTTGCCGCGGGAAAGGTATGGCCATGCGGTCACCAGTCCCATCACCAGGGTGGCGAAGATGTCGACGGCGAGAACGACCTGCCAGGGGAAGACGGCAAAGGCCAGGCCGCCGAAGGACAGCACGGCGGTCCAGAGATACATCAGGATCACGGCGGTGCGGTGGGAGTAGCCGATGTCCAGCAGTTTGTGGTGCAGATGCCCGCGGTCGGCGGACCAGGGCGAACGCCCGCGGGCCGTGCGGCGAACCACTGCGAGGCCCAGGTCCAGCAGCGGAAGGAAGAGCACGGCGAAGGGAAGCAGGATGGGAATCACGGTGGAAATACCGTTGGCACGGTCATACAGGCCTGAGGAGATCTGTCCTGTGGACACGACGCCGGCCGAGGCCATGAGCAGCCCGATCAGCATGGCGCCCGAATCGCCCATGAAGATCTTCGACGGAAAGAAATTGTGTGGCAGGAACCCCAGGCACCCGCCTACCAGGACGGCCGTAATGAGGGTTGCCAGGTCCGAGTAGTCCAGCAGCACAGCGTTCCGGTGCACCCAGTAGGCGGTGAAGAAGAACGCCGTTCCGCCGATGATGGCCACGCCTGCAGCAAGGCCGTCCAGTCCGTCAATGAAGTTGAAGGCATTCATGGTGGTGACGATGAGTCCCGCCGTCAGCACCACGCGGAGTGTCCCGTCCTGGAGGTAGATGGGGTCGGGCACCCACGGGACGATGGTCATTTGGACACCCCAGATGGCCACGGTGAGTCCGGCGGCGCTTTGACCGATCAGCTTCACCCACCAGCGGATGTCCAGCAGGTCGTCCGCCACGCCCACCAGGACGATCACCGCTGCACCGGCGAGGACCCCCAGGGGGAGAAATTGTTCCGGTAGATGTCCTTGACGAAAAAGGACTGGCTGGCGAGGACCAGTGCCACCATGACACCGAGGAAGATCGCAACGCCGCCAAGCCTGGAAACGGGGGTGGAATGCATGTCACGGCTGCGGATGGGCAGGTGCAGTTCAAGCCGGTGCCCCACGATGCGGGCGCCCCACGTGGCAGCGTAGGACACAATGGCAGCCACCAGCCCCATGAGCATGTACATGATCATGGGACTGGAGCCGTTTCAGGATTGGTGGTGTCGAAGCCGCTCGGCTGCCCTGGCAGCCGGTCCGTGGTCGGTGGGCTCACTGGCCGGGAATCTGTTCTTCGATAAATGAAACTTCTCCGTCGCCGAGCGCGCAGCAGGCAGTGTTCGGTGCCGTACAGGGCTGTATTACAGTGGACTCTAGTCAAAGATACTAGTGCCACCGGCACCATGGCTCCGCGCCACACGGGCGCATATCAGGCGGGGAACTCCCTGGCGGCCATGCTGAAAGGACCTCCATGACCCCCCGCATTGCGGTTGCCGCCGTGACGTTCGACCGGCCCAAGGAACTGTCTGTGCTGCTGGATTCGATCAACGCGCAGAGCCTGCGCGTGGACACCATTTGCCTGGTGGACAGTGGCACCACGCCTGCACGGGAGGTGGCCGAACAGCACCGCAATGTGGACTACGTCCGGTCCGAAGCCAACCTCGGGGGCGCGGGCGGGTTTGCGCTGGCCGCCCTCAAGGCAGTCGCCAGCGGTGCCCGCTGGATTTGGATGATGGACGACGACGCCGAGCCGGCTGATCCCGAATGCCTGGCCACGCTGCTGCGCGAGGCCGAGGCGCGCGACCTGGAGGCTGTGGTTCCCCTTGTCACGGCGCCGGGCCATCCCGACCGGCTGTCCTTTTTCTTCCGCCTGGACGGCAAGGTGACGCACGACCGGGCAGAGGTGGAGAAGCTCGGTTTCCTTCCGGACGACGGCCACTTCTTCAACGGCGCGCTGATCCGCTCGGACGTGTTCTTCAAAGTGGGCTTGCCGGATATGCGGCTGTTCATCCGCGGCGACGAGGTCGATTTCACCATCCGGCTCCGCAAGGCCGGTATACGTTTTGGGACGGTCACCACCACGGCCATCACGCATCCGCACGCCTTCACGGAAACGCAGCATGTCTACGGGGCCCGCTGGCATGTCATCGTCCCCGACTCCGCCTTCAAGCGCTATTACTACTACCGGAACCGCGGTTACCTCATCCGCCGGTACTTCCGGGTGCGCTCTTTGTGGCCGACGCCGGCGGGTACCTGGGCTACTTCCTGCAGCGCCGCGACCTGCCGGGCTTTGTGGCCTGGGCGCGCGCCTTTGGCACGGGTCTGCGGGGCAAGGGCTTTGGCCCCCTGGAGGACCAGAAGTTCTAGCCAGCGCCCCTCTCCCGGTTTCTGACCAGCCGCGGCCGGTTCAGGCCCTGGTCCGCAGCCGGCGCGCGGCCAGGAGCCACAGCAGCACCCACGGCTCGCCCAGGACCCGGTACGCCACGCGGCGGGGATGCAGGAGCAGGCGCCAGGCCCACTCCAGCCCCATCCTGCCAAGCCACCGCGGCGCCAGCTTCTGGACCCCGGCCAACTGCTCGATGGCGCCGCCCACGGCACAATAGACGGCCGGGGGCATGTCGCGCAGCCGCCGCTGCAGCACGTCCTCCTGCAGCGGCATTCCCAGGCCAAGCAGGACCATCTGGGGCTGTTCACGGTGCAGCCATGCGACGGCGGCTTCCTCCAGGGCAGGACCCCAGCCTTCGCCGGGCAGGCCGGACACGCGGGCGCCCGGAACGATCGCCTTCAGCCGGCTGACAGCTCCGGCGTTCGCGTCCGGACCGGCACCGATCACGGCGATCCGTTCCAGCCCCCGGACCTGGTCCAGGGCCGGCAGCCAGTCGGTGGAGCCCAGCCGGTAGTCCATGACCGGGCCGTCAGCGTTGCCGGTCCTCCCCCAGAGCCACAGCACCGGCGCCCCGTCCAGGAGCACCACATCGCTTTCCTCGTAGAGGCGGCGGAACCCGGCGTCGGACAAGGCCAGCGTGACGCTGTGCAGGTTGTGGCCCAGGACGGTGCGCGTGGAACCTTCCGCTACGTAGCTGCTCAGTTCCGCAACGAGCTCAGGCACCCGCAGCGGAGTGGCATGGACGTCCAGGACGGGAATGCGTTGGCGCTCCAGCGTCATCAAGGCCGCGGGTCTCCGGCCGGCGAGGCGGGTTCCGCTGCTGTACCCGTGACCGCGGAGGAGCCGGACGCAGCAGGCGCGGACCCGGCGTCGTTCCCGTCCTCCCCTGCCGCAGGCTGCGCCGGTGCCGCTTCCTTCTCCGCCATGGGGATTTCACCCAGGCCCAGGACGCCCGGGACGTGCTCGCGCAACCGGTCCAGGCTCACTGCCCCGTTGCGCACCACGCGCAGGATGGGGCCGGTGGCATCCACGATGGTTGACGGCACGCCGGCTTCGCCTTCCAGTGGGCGCGGGCCGCCCTCCAGGTAAACCTCCACCGAGTCCGCCAGCTGTTCCCGCGCCGCTGCGGCAGTCTGCGCAGGGGCCTGGCCGGTGCGGTTGGCAGAGGAAACGGCCAGCGGGCCCGTCAGGGTCAGCAGTTCCAGGGCGACCTCGTCGGCGGGCATCCGGAGCGCCACCGTTCCCTTGGTTTCGCCCAGGTCCCAGTCAAGGGACGGCTGGGCGTGCAGGATCAGGGTCAGGCCGCCGGGCCAGAAGGCTTCTGCCAGCTTGCGGGCTTCGGCCGAAACCTCGGTGGCCAGGCCGTCCAGGGCGTTGATGCGGGGAATCAGGACAGGCGGGGGCATGGTGCGGCTGCGCCCCTTGGACACCAGCAGCATGGTGACGGCCTGCGGCGAGAACGCGTCTGCGCCGATGCCGTAGACGGTGTCCGTGGGCAGCACGACGCACTTCTTTTCGCTGATGGCGCGCTGGGCATGTTCCAGGCCGCGTGCCCGTTCGTCGTCAATGGTGCAGTCATAAGTAGTGGTCACTGGCCCATTCTTTCATTCCGTATGGCCTGGTCCGCGAGCACGGCACTTGTGGCGCGCTCCTTGCCGTTGAGGTCCAGGTGCGTCGTGATGGCTGTCCAGGATCCGGTCCTGGCAAGCATGGCGGCTATCCAGCCGGACTGGACTTCCGCGTGTTCCATGACGAAGTAGCCGCCGGGACGCAGCAGCCGGGCAGCGGAGGCGGCCGCCGCCGTCGGAAGTTCCATGCCGTCCGCTCCCCCGCCGTACAACGCCTCGGGCGGGTCGTGCAGGGCCACTTCCGGTTCGTTGGGGATAGCCTCGGCGGGGATGTAGGGCGGGTTGGAAACCACGACGTCGACTGTCCCGTTGAGTTCCGGAAAGGCGTCGCGCAGGTCCCCCAGGACCAGATTGACGCCCAACGGTGCCAGGTTTTTGGCCGCCCAGGCGTGCGCAAACGGGCTGAATTCGACGGCGTGGACCTCGGCGCCCGGTACCTCGTGCGCAATGGATCCGGCAATGGCGCCGGAACCGGTCCCCAGGTCCACGATCCGGGGCCGTTGCATGTCCTTGACGTGGTCGATGGCCAGCTGGACGACGGATTCGGTCTCCGGCCTCGGGATGAACACCCCGGGCCCCACGGCCAGTTCAAGGTAGCGGAAGTGGGCGACGCCGGTGATGTGCTGCAGCGGAGTCCTGCCGGCGCGTTCGGCCACGAGGGCTTCGTAGCCTTCCGGTGCCGGCGCATCGCCGAGCATCATGGCGCGAAGCCGGCCGAGCCCTACGTTCAGCAGGTGGTCCGCAAGCAGCTCCGCGTCCACGCGTGGGCTGGGAACGCCGGCGTCCCGCAGGATGGCGGTGGCCTCGCTGACGGCATCAGCGAGCGACTGGCCTGGCCCGAATGTCATGTCCTGTATTTCGTGTCCTGATGGTGCGCCGGGCGGACTAGTCGCCGATGGCGTCCAGCCGCGCCTGCTCGTCCATCTCGATGGCGGACTGGATGACCGGCTCCAGGTCCCCGTTCATGACCTGGTCAAGGTTGTAGGCCTTGTAGCCGGTGCGGTGGTCCGCGATCCGGTTTTCCGGGTAGTTGTAGGTGCGGATGCGCTCCGAACGGTCCATGGTGCGGATCTGCGACTTCCGCTGGGCCGAGTTCTCGGCGTCGATCTGCTCCTGCTGGTGCGCCAGGATGCGTGCCCGCAGGACGCGCATGCCGGCCTCGCGGTTCTGCAGCTGTGATTTCTCGTTCTGCATGGCCACCACAATGCCGGTGGGAAGGTGCGTGATGCGGACGGCGGAGTCGGTGGTGTTGACGGACTGCCCGCCGGGGCCCGAGGAACGGTAGACGTCGATCTTGAGGTCGTTGGGGCTGATCTCGAGTTCTTCGGGCTCGTCAACCTCGGGCAGGACCAGCACGCCGGCAGCGGAGGTGTGGATGCGGCCCTGGGATTCGGTGACGGGCACGCGCTGGACGCGGTGCACGCCACCTTCGAACTTCAGCCGTGCGTACACGCCCTCGGCGGGGTCGTTGGAGTTGCCCTTGACCGCCACCTGGACGTCCTTGTACCCGCCGAGGTCCGATTCGGTGGCGGAGATGATTTCGGTCTTCCAGCCGCGCGACTCGGCGTACCGGGTGTACATGCGCAGCAGGTCGCCGGCGAACAGCGCGGCCTCGTCGCCGCCTTCACCGCCCTTGACCTCAAGGATCACGTTGCGGGCATCGTCAGGATCCCGGGGAATCAGCAGGCGGCGCAGCTTGGCCGCGGCAGTCTCCATCGCGGCTTCGAGTTCAGGCACCTCGGCGGCGAACTCGGGGTCCTCGGACGCCATCTCCTTGGCGGCGGCAAGGTCATCACGGATGCCTTCCCACTTGTGGTAGGCCTCGACAATGCCATTGAGCTGAGCCGACCGCCGCCCCAGTTTCCGGGCAAGCCGCTGGTCAGCATAGACAGCAGGATCCCCCAGCTGCGCCTGGATGGCATCATGCTCATCAAGCAGGCCCTGTACGGACTCAAACATTTAAAACCTCTTTCGACTTGTACAAGTCTAGTTTCGCCGGGTGGCTGGTAGGACACGCCAAAGGGCGGGGCCCGCAGATTATGCGACGGCCCCGCCCCTGACTCAGCTACTTGTCGTTATCCGACTTCGCACCAAGCGTCGTCTTCTGGACCTGCATGAGGAACTCGACGTTGCTCTGGGTTTCCCGGATCTTGTTGGTGAGCAGTTCAAGGCTCTGCTGGGTCTCGAGTCCGGAGAGGACGCGGCGCAGCTTCCACATGATCTTGACTTCCTCGGGGGAAAGCAGGTTTTCCTCGCGGCGGGTGCCGGACGCGTTGACGTCCACGGCGGGGAAGATGCGCTTGTCGGCCAGCTGGCGGGACAGGCGGAGCTCCATGTTGCCGGTGCCCTTGAACTCTTCGAAGATGACCTCGTCCATCTTGGATCCGGTCTCCACGAGGGCGGTGGCCAGGATGGTCAGCGAGCCGCCGTTTTCGATATTGCGGGCGGCACCGAAGAAGCGCTTGGGCGGGTAGAGGGCTGCGGAGTCCACACCACCGGACAGGATGCGGCCGGAGGCCGGTGCTGCCAGGTTGTAGGCGCGGCCCAGGCGGGTCATGGAGTCCAGGAGGACCACCACGTCCATGCCCATCTCCACGAGGCGCTTGGCGCGTTCGATGGAGAGTTCGGCCACGGTGGTGTGGTCGTCGGCGGGACGGTCGAAGGTGGAGGCGATGACCTCACCCTTGACGGTGCGCTGCATGTCCGTGACTTCTTCGGGACGTTCGTCCACCAGCACCATCATGAGGTGGACCTCAGGGTTGTTGGTGGTGATGGCGTTGGCGATGGACTGCAGGATGAGCGTCTTGCCGGCCTTGGGCGGCGAAACGATCAGGCCGCGCTGGCCCTTGCCGATCGGGGCCACCAGGTCAATGACCCGGGGGCCGATCTTCTTGGGGTCCGTCTCGAGGCGCAGGCGCTCGGAGGGGTACAGCGGGACGAGCTTGGCGAATTCGACGCGGTCCTTGAGTTCCTCAGGCGTCTTGCCATTGACAGAAGTGACGCGGACAAGGGCGTTGAACTTCTGGCGGGCGGACTGCTGGCTGCGGTCCTCGCCGTCACGCGGTGCACGGATGGCGCCGACCACGGCGTCGCCCTTGCGCAGGTTGTACTTCTTGACCTGGGCGAGGGAGACGTAGACGTCGTTCGGGCCCGGCAGGTAGCCGGAGGTGCGGATGAACGCGTAGTTCTCCAGGACGTCCAGGATGCCGGCGACGGGCAGCAGCACGTCGTCTTCGGTGATTTCGACGTCGTCCACGTCCGGGCCCTGGTTGCGGCCACGGCGGCGGTCGTTGCGGTCGCGGAAGCGGTCGTTGCGGGAGTTGTCCCGGTCCTGGCCACCGGAGCGGTCGTTGCGGTCGTTCCGGTCGCGGCGGTTACGGCGGTTGCGGCGGCTTCCGCCGTCGCTGTCATCGTTGTCGCGGTTGTCCCGGGCACCTTCACGCTGGGCACCTTCACGCTGGCCGGCGTCGCGGCTGCCGCTGTTGTCACGGCCCCCGTCCGAGTCGCGGGAGGTGTTGTCACGGCCGCGGGTGCGGCCGCCTTCACGGCGTTCGGTGCGCTGGCCGGCGTCGCCTGCTTCGGTTGCGGGGGCTTCGGTGCGCTGCTCGGTTGAACGCTGCTCCGTTGAACGCTGCTCGGTTGAACGCTGTTCTGTGGCGGGCTGTTCTGCCGGGGTTTCGGCCGGGGCTTCCTGGACAGCGGCAGCGGCTTCGCTGCGGCGGCGGTTGCGGGTGCGCGGCTGGCGGCGCTCAGGGGCGCCTTCAGTGGCCTCCGCAGTTTCCGCAGGGGCGGCCGACGGCGCCTCGACGGTGGCACCGGCAGGTGCGGCGGGGGTTTCCACAAGGGGAGCTTCGGTTGCCGGGGAAACCACGCCGTCACTGACGGCGCGGCGGCTGCGGCCGCGTCCACGGGCACGGGTGCCTTCCGCGGCGGGAGCTTCGGCGGCCGGGGCCTCCGGAGCGGAAGCCGGTGCAGCTGCGGCCGGGGCCACGGCGGATTCCGTAGCCTTTGCCGCAGCCTTTGCGGGGGCCTTGGCAGTGAGTGTTCCGGCACGGTGGGCGGAAATGGCCGAGACCAGGTCCCCCTTGCGCATGCGGGATCCACCCGAGATACCGAGCTGGCTGGCGAGAGCCTGCAGCTGGGCGAGCTTCAGGCCGGCAAGGCCGCTGCTCTTGGCGGTTGCGGCCGGTGATTCGGCAGCAGAAGTTGAGTGTTCCACAGCTGGCGACAGCTCAGTGGTTTCGGTCACGAAGGATCCTTCCCCCTCGACGGCGTCCAGACTGGGAGCTGGGCGCGATGATTTGATCTGGGCTGCAGTTCAGATCTGCAGCCGGGATTTCGGCCTTGCCGGTTGGATTTCGGCCAGCAGGGCCGGATACTGATTCACCTTGCACTGCGCCCATGGCGCAACGCCGGACTGACGGTTCAGGGGCAGTTGAATGCTGCAGATTCCTGCGACAGACCAAGCAGGCGGCACCGGAATACATTCACAGTCGTAGATCAAATAGCAACTGAATGCAGGAGCAGATCAGATAGGCGGAATTACCGCCGGTGCAGTTCAACCTTAGCACCTTCAACGTCCACTGCGAGCTTCAGGACGCGCCAGCCGATGTCCGGCGTGTTCTCCGCCGTGTAGGCCTTGATGAAGGCGAGGGCCTTGCCTGCCTGGTCTTCACCGTTTGCCAGCACCAGGACGGTGGGCCCGGCACCGGAAACCACGGCCGCGTAGCCCGCTTTGCGGAGTGCGCCGATCAACGCGGCACTGGGCCGCATGGCGTCCGCGCGGTAGCTCTGGTGCAGGTAGTCCTCGGTGCCCGGCAGCAGGAATTCGGGGTTCTGCGTCAGCGCGTGGATCAGCAGCGCCGCCCGGCCGGAGTTCATGGCGGCAGCGTGGTGTCCCACAGATGCCGGCAAAAGGGCGCGGGCTGCCTCGGTGGAGAGTTCGTAGTCAGGTACCGCCACGATGGGGATGACGGACGTGGCCACCGTGGCACTGGTGCTGCTGTACTGCTCACTGTCCTGCCATGACAGCGCCAGGCCGCCGAAGATGGCGGGTGCCACGTTGTCCGGATGGCCCTCCAGTTCACTGGTGAGCTGGAGGATCCAATCCTTTCCGCGCTGGTCCCCGGCCGGCACCATGGCATTTGCAGCCGAAACTGCGGCCACCACCGCTGACGCGGATGAGCCCAGCCCCCGGCCGTGCGGGTTGACGTTGTCCGCAACCACCCGCAGTCCGCCGTGCCGGTAGCCCAGCCGCTCGAAGGCCGCGTCCATGGCGCGGACCACCAGGTGGCTGGCATCCCGCGGCAAAGTGTCCGCGCCCTCGCCGCGGAGCTCAAACACGAGTTCATCCGTGTCGAGGCTTTCCACGGTGAGGGTGTCATGCAGGGCCAGAGCGAGCCCCAGGCTGTCGTAGCCCGGACCGAGGTTGGCGCTGGTGGCGGGCACCCGGACGCTGACGCGCTGCCCGGGCTCGATCAGGTGCAGTCCGACAGTGGCCTGCGAGGTGGTGTCCAAGGCTATTTTTCTTCCAGTCCCAGCTCAGCGGCGACAGTAACCACGTCATTCGGTACCTTGACGGGCTGGACTTCGCTGCCGTCTTCCGTGCGCAGGGCCCACTGGGGGTCCTTCAGGCCGTGCCCGGTGACGGTGATGACGATGGTCTTGCCGCTGGGAACCTCGCCGGCGGCGTGCTTCTTGAGCAGGCCCGCCACGCCGGCAGCGGAGCCGGGCTCCACGAACACGCCTTCCCTGGCCGACAGCCAGCGGTGGGCGTTCAGGATTTCCTCGTCGGTGACGGCATCGATGAGTCCACCGGATTCGTCACGTGCCCCTACGGCCCCGTCCCAGGAAGCGGGGTTTCCGATGCGGATGGCCGTGGCGATGGTGTCCGGCTCGGTGATCGGGTGGCCCGCCACGAACGGTGCTGCCCCGGCTGCCTGGAAGCCCCACATGGCGGGCGTCCTGGTGGCGACGGCGGGCAGGGTGCCGGCCGTGTCGGATTCGAAGGGGGCTGAATACTCCTTGTAGCCCTTCCAGTATGCCGTGATGTTGCCGGCATTGCCCACGGGCAGGACGTGGATGTCCGGTGCGTCGCCCAGGGCATCGACCACTTCGAAGGCGCCGGTCTTCTGGCCCTGGATGCGGGCAGGGTTGACGGAGTTGACCAGGAAGACGGGGTACGACTCCCCCAGCTTGCGGGCGATGTCCAGGCAGTTGTCGAAGTTGCCGTCCACCTGCAGGAGGGTGGCGCCATGGGCGATCGCCTGGCTCAGCTTGCCCATGGAGATCTTGCCCTCGGGCACCAGGACGGCGCACTTCAGGCCGGCGGCGGTTGCGTAGGCGGCGGCTGAAGCGGACGTGTTGCCGGTGGACGCACACACAACGGCCTTCGCACCGGAGGCTACCGCCGCGGTCATGGCCATGGTCATGCCCCGGTCCTTGAAGGACCCGGTGGGGTTCATCCCCTCCACTTTCAGGTAGACCTCGGAACCGGTGAGTTCTGAGAGCTTCTGCGCGTGGACCAGCGGGGTGCCGCCCTCCCCCAGGGTGATCACCCGGGTGGACTCCGTCACGGGCAGACGGTCAGCGTATTCGCGGATGACGCCGCGCCATTGGTGAGCCACTTAGACTCCTTCTACCCGCAGAACGGATGTAACTGAATTGATGACGTCCAGGCCCTTTACGGCCTGGACGGTGGCTGCAAGGGCAGCCTCTGATGCGCGGTGGGTGACAATCCGCAGTTCGGCCGACTCCACGTTGGATTCCGCATCCCGGTGGATGGTCTGCCGCATGATTTCGATGGAGACGCCGTGCTCGGCGAACAGCTGGGCGATCCGGGCAAGCACACCGGGCTGGTCTGCAACATCCAGGCCGATGTAGTAGCTGGTGGTGGCCGCTTCGATGGGCAGCGCCGGGACGTGGCCGGTGGTGGTTTCCGTGCGCTGGGGTCCACCCAGGACCAGCCGGCGGGCGGCCGACACGAGATCGCCCATAACGGCAGACGCCGTGGGGGTTCCCCGGCGCCCTGGCCGTAGAACATCAGCTCGCCGGCGTTTTCCGCTTCGATGAACACGGCGTTGAAGGCTCCGCGGACCGCGGCCAGCGGGTGTTCGCGCGGCAGGAGGGTGGGGTGGACACGGACGGACACGCCTTCCTCACCATTGGCGTCGGTCAGCTTCTCCGCGATGGCCAGCAGCTTGATCACGAAGCCGGCGTCCTTCGCCGCGGCGATGTCGGCAGCGCTGACGTTGGTGATTCCCTCGCAGTGGACGTTCTCCAGGGCGAAGCGGGTGTGGAAGGAGAGCGAGGCCAGGATGGCGGCCTTGGCGGCGGCGTCGTGGCCTTCGACGTCGGCCGTGGGGTCGGCTTCCGCGTAGCCAAGGCGCTGGGCCTCGGCGAGGGCGTCCGCGAACTGGGCACCGGTGGAATCCATCTGGTCAAGGATGAAGTTGGTGGTGCCGTTGACGATGCCCAGCACCCGGGTGATCCGGTCGCCCGAGAGGCTGTCGCGGATGGGGCGGAGGATGGGAATGGCACCGGCCACGGCAGCTTCGTAGGAGAGCTGGACGTGGGCCTTGTCAGCCTCTTCGTAGAGGGTGGGGCCGTCCTGGGCCAGGAGCGCCTTGTTGCCCGTCACGACGCACGCGCCGTTGCGCAGGGCGGAGAGGATCAGGGTGCGGGCCGGTTCGATGCCGCCCATCAGTTCGATGACCAGGTCGGCGTCCTTGACCAGGGTGTCAGCGTCGGTGGTGAAGAGCTCCTGCGGCAGGTCAACGTCGCGCGGGGCGTTGACGTTGCGCACGGCGATGCCGCTGAGCTGCAGGCGGGCACCTGTCCGGGCGGCAAGGGCATCGGCGTCCTCAAGGAGGATCCGCGCAACCTGGGCCCCAACGTTGCCACAGCCCAGCAGGGCTACTTTCAGCGTTCGCATTTCCGTCATTCAGGCTCCCATGTCGCGGTTCAGCAGGTCTTCTTCGGTTTCCCCGCGGACAATCAGCCGGGAAGATCCGTCGCGCACCGCGACAACGCCCGGCCGGGCCAGATAGTTGTAGTTGCTCGAGAGGGCCCAGCAGTAGGCGCCGGTTCCCGGTACAGCAAGCAGATCACCGGCTGCCACGTCCTCGGGCAGATATACATCTCTAACAACTATGTCGCCGCTCTCGCAATGTTTGCCCACCACGCGGGACAGCTGCGGCGCCGCGCCGGACGTCCGCGAGGCCAGAACGGCCGAATAATCCGCGTCGTACAGCACTGGCCGGGCGTTATCGCTCATGCCACCGTCAACCGAAACATACCGGCGGGGATACGTAACGTTGTTGCCCGCGTCACCGTCC
Source organism: Arthrobacter sp. FX8 (assembly GCF_026723805.1). Classification (NCBI taxonomy): domain Bacteria; kingdom Bacillati; phylum Actinomycetota; class Actinomycetes; order Micrococcales; family Micrococcaceae; genus Arthrobacter; species Arthrobacter sp. FX8. The sequence continues at coordinate 2,047,356 of NZ_CP113505.1, forward strand.
GCGGAAGCCGCAGGGGCATCCACGCGGACCGTCTTCACGGTGCCCACCTCGTAAAGGGTGAACGTGGTGCTGCCCACGATGGCGCGCCCGGGCTCGATGGAGATGCGGGGCGCGTCAATGCCCAGCTCGGCGCAGGTGGAACGCACGACGGCGGCCATCGCCGTGGCGATTTCAGCGGCGGGGCGCGGGGTGTCCACCGGGGTGTAGGCAATCCCGTATCCGCCCCCGAGGTCCAGTTCCGGCAGGGTGATGGAGTATTTTTCCTGCATGGCGGCCAGGAAGCGAAGGAGCTTCTCGGCGGCCAGCGCGAAACCGTCCGGTTCGAAGATCTGCGACCCAATGTGGCAGTGCAGGCCCAGCAGTTCGATGCCGGGATGGGCTGTGGCCGCCGCCACTGCTTCCTCGGCGGCCGAGATCCCGGCCTCGTCAGTGGTGTCGGCTGCCATGGAGAGGCCGAACTTCTGGTCCTCGTGGGCAGTGGCGATGAACTCGTGGGTGTGGGCGTGCACGCCGGGAGTCAGCCGAAGCATGACCTTGGCCTGTTCACCGCGGGCCTCGGCGATGGTGCCCACCCTGTGGAGTTCGGCCAGGCTGTCCACCACGATCCGGCCCAGTCCCATGTCCAGGGCCCGGTGGATTTCGCCGTCGGACTTGTTGTTGCCGTGCAGCGCGACGTCCGCGCCGGGAATTCCGGCCCGGTGGGCCACGGCGAGTTCGCCGCCCGAGGCGGTGTCCAGGCGCAGCCCTTCCTCTTCCACCCAGCGGACCACCGCGGTGCAGAGGAACGACTTTCCGGCGTAGTAGACGTCCACTCCCCCGCAAATATCGGCAAAGGCATCGTTAAAGGCGTCGCTGAATGCCCTGGCCCGGGCACGGAAGTCGTTCTCGCTCATCACGAAAAGCGGGGTGCCGTACTGCCGCTGAAGCTCGCTGACGGGGATGCCGTCAATGCTGAGTTCGCCGTCCCCGTCGCGTGCCACGTCGCGGGCCCACATCGGTTCGTGGAGGGCATTGAGGTCGTCCGGAACAGTGAGCCACTCCGGGGCAAGCGGAGAAGCCTGGGCTGCTGTGTGCGTCACCGGGTCACATCCGTTCCGGCGCCGAAACGCCCAGCAGGTCGAGTCCGTTCGCCAGCACCTGGCTGGTGGCGTCGTTGAGCCACAGGCGGGTGCGGTTGAGGTCGGTCACGGGTTCGTCGCCCATGGGGGCAATGCGGCAGGCGTCGTACCAGCGGTGGTAGGCCCCGGCGATGGCCTCAAGGTGCCGTGCCACGCGGTGCGGTTCGCGCAGCTCTGCTGCCTTGGCCACGATGGACGGGTAGCTGCCCAGGTAGGACAGCAGCTCGTTTTCCGTGGCGTGGTCCAGCAGCGAGGCGTCGAACGCGGAACGGTCCACGCCCGCAGCCACGGCATTGCGTGCGGCGCCGCGCGAGCGGGCATGGGCGTACTGCACGTAGAACACCGGGTTCTCGTTGCTGTGCTTCTTCAACAGGTCCGGGTCAAGGGTCAGCGGTGAATCGGCGGGGAACCGGGCCAGCGAGTAGCGGACGGCGTCCTTGCCCAGCCACTCGATCAGGTCCTTGAGTTCGATGATGTTGCCGGCGCGCTTGGACAGCTTGGCGCCGTTGACGGACACCAACTGGCCGATCAGGACCTCGATGTTGACCTCGGGGTCGTCACCGGCAGCGGCCGCAATGGCCTTGAGCCGGTTGATGTAGCCGTGGTGGTCGGCGCCCAGGAGGTAGATCTTCTCGGTGAAGCCGCGGTCCTTTTTGGACAGGTAGTAGGCGGCGTCAGCGGCAAAGTAGGTGGGCTCGCCGTTCGCCCGGACCATCACGCGGTCCTTGTCGTCGCCAAAGTCCGTGGTCCGCAGCCAGACCGCCCCGCCGTCGTCGAACACGTGGCCCTGTTCGCGAAGGCGGGCCACGGCACTTTCAATGGCGCCGGCGTCGTGCAATTCCTGTTCGGAGAAGAAGACGTCGAACTCGACGCCGAAGTCCGCCAGGGTGGCCTTGATGTCCTTCATCTGCGCTTCATAGGCGGCGGCGCGGATGACCGGCAGGGCCGCCACTTCAGTGAGCTCGCGGATGTCCGGGTGGGCAGTGAGCACTTCGTGGCCCAGGTCCGCGATGTACTGTCCCGGGTAGCCGCCGTCCGGCACGGGAAGGCCGTGCAGCCGGTTGTAGACGGAGGTGGCGAAGGTGTTCATCTGCGAGCCGGCGTCATTGATGTAGTACTCGGCCGTGACGTCGGCGCCGGACGCCCGCAGCACGCGGGCGATGGAATCGCCCAGGGCGGCCCAGCGGGTGTGCCCGATGTGCAGCGGCCCGGTGGGGTTTGCGGACACGAACTCCATGTTGACGGTGTGCCCGGCGAGCGCCGTGTTGGTGCCGTAGTCCCCGCCGGCCTCGACAATGACCTTTGCCAGGGCGCCGGCGGCCGCGGCGTCCACCGTGATGTTCAGGAAGCCAGGGCCGGCGATGTCGACGGCGGAGACGCCGTCGATGGTCTTCAACCGGCTGCTGAGGAGGGTGGCGAATTCGCGCGGGTTGGTACCCGCCTGCTTGGCGAGTTGGAGGGCAATGTTGGTGGCCCAGTCGCCGTGGTCCCGGTTCTTGGGCCGCTCCACGCGCACCTCAGCCGGAATGGCTGACGCCGCAAGGTCAATATCACCGGCGGCGACGGCGTCTTTGAGGCAGGCGGATATGGCGAGGGAAAGTTCTTCGGGAGTCACCCCTCTAGACTACCGGGGGCCAGTGACAGCAAAGAATTTGGCGGCCTGGGCCGCCCTTCCGGCTCCATGGACGGGTGGGCCCGGCTCCGCGGTGAACCATTCCGGCCCATCCGGCGTTGATTAGACCGTAACCACTGCCGCACGGGATTGCGCAAAGACGGCATTGCGCAAAGAGACCGGTACAGCCCCAACAGTGAAACGAGAGCCTTCATGAGACCCTCCACCCCTCAAAGCCCCGCCATATCCAGCGCCGCGCTCCGCAAGGGTATCTTCGCCAGCCTTGCAGGCCTGTCCCTCGCAGGAACCGTGGCCGGCTGTGCACCATCCACGGCGGACAGCACCCCGGGCGCTGCGGGAAGCCCGTCCACTCCTTCTGCGGGTTCTTCCGCCCTGGCCGGCAGCGGCGGCAATTACAGAGACGGCACCTACAGCGCGGACGGGAACTACGTGTCACCCAACGGCACGGAAACGGTGGGCGTTCAGCTGACGCTGGCGGCGGGAAAGGTCACGGACGTGCAGATCACCCAGCACCCGTCCAATCCGAACACCCGCAAGTTCCAGGGCCAGTTCGCCGGTGGCATCGCTGCCCAGGTGGTGGGCAGGAACATCGATGAACTGAACGTTTCCAAGGTTGCAGGCTCCTCCCTGACCAGCGGAGGCTTCAACCAGGCCGTGGACAAGATCAAGGCGGAGGCGCAGTAGGCGGTGTCCGTCACGGACTGGGATGACTTCCTGTTCCAGGGGATCGGAACCGGCTGGGACATCACCACTCCCCTGCCGTTGCCCGCGTCCCTGCGCGCACGCGTGCTTAACACGGTCGAGAAGTTCGACGCCGACTGGTCCCGTTTCCGGGCCGACTCGCTGGTGTCGGACCTGGCACGGGAGCCGGGGCGTTATCAGTTTCCGGACGAGGCTGCTCCGCTGGGCGAGCTGTACAGCCTGCTCTACCGGGTGACCGGCGGCGCCATGACGCCGCTGATTGGCGGCAGCCTGGAGCGCCTGGGGTATGACGCAGCGTATTCGCTCCAGCCGGCCGGTCCGCCGCTGCCTGCGCCGGCCTGGGAATCGGTGCTCACGTGGTCCGGAACCGTCCTGACGGCCAGCGCCCCCGTGCTGCTGGACATCGGCGCCGCAGGCAAGGGCCTGCTGGTGGACCTCCTGGCCGCGGACCTGGCGGCCGCCGGCATCGGCGCCTTCGTCATCGACGCCAGTGGCGACCTGCTGGCCCGCGGGGCAGGACCCGTCAGCGTGGCGCTTGAACACCCCTACAACCCTGCACAGGCGATTGGGACGATCCACCTGGACGGCCGCGCCCTGTGTGCGTCGGCTGCCAACCGCCGCGCCTGGGGGGACGGACTCCACCACGTCCTGGACGGGACCACCGGGCAGCCGGTGCGGACCGCCGTCGCCACCTGGGCCTTGGCGGGGACTGCCATGGTGGCCGACGCACTCGCCACGGCCCTGTTCTTTGTTCCCGGCGCCACGCTCCAGGAAAGCTTTGATTTTTCGTGGCTGACCGTCTTTTCCGACGGCAGCGCCGCCTACTCCGCCGAATTCGAAGGGATGCTGTTCTCATGAGCCCCGTGGAAACACCGCACCCCCGGCGCCGTCCCTGGCCGGCCGGATGGGGACCGCCGTGGGCAGGTTCACCATGTACCGGGTTGTCCTAACAGTCCTGGCGGTCCTGGCCGCCTACAGCATCCTGCTCAACATCCTGGGCTGGCTGACGTTCGGTATCCCGGAAATACTCGCGCACCTGGCGCTGTGCCTGGGCTTGACCTACGCCTCCAACCGGGCGCTGGCGGCGCTTTTCCGGGTCAACCCCCACACGGAGTCCTCCCTCATCACGGGGCTGCTGCTGTATTTCCTGTTCTGGCCGTCCCTGCAGCCGCTGGACCTGGCCGGGGTGGCACTGGCATGCGTCCTGGCCTCCGCCTCCAAATATGCCTTGGCGTGGCGCGGCCGGCACATCTTCAATCCTGCCGCCGCCGGCGCCTTCGCCACCGGCCTCACCGGGCTGAATATCGCTACGTGGTGGGCGGCCACTCCTGCCATGCTGTGGCTGCTGGTGCCGGGCGTGCTGCTGGTCCTGTACCGGACCCGCAAAGTGCTGATGGCATCCATGTTCACGCTGGTGGCCACCGCCATCATCACCCTTGAACTGCTTCGATCGGGCATGCCGGCGGGCATGGGCATCTACCAGGCCCTGGCGCAGCGGCCGGTCCTGTTCTTCGTGGGATTCATGCTGACCGAGCCCCTGACCCTGCCGCCCCGCCGCAGGCACCAGCTGGCGCTGGCCACCGTGGTGGGAGTGCTCTTCGCCGTCCCCTGGAACGTGGGCCTGTTCGCCAACTCGCCCGAGGCAGCCCTGCTGGCAGGCAACCTGCTGGCCTTCCTGGCAGGGCAGCGCGGGGCCGTGAAGCTCCGGTTCACCGGCGCCCGGCAGCTGACGCCCGCCACCACCGAGTTCACGTTCAACCCGGCCCGGCCGGTGCGCTTCCTTCCGGGCCAGTACATGGAACTGGACCTGCCGCACGCCAGGCCGGACGGCAAGGGCCGACGCCGGGTGTTCAGCCTGACAAGCCCACCGCGGGAGCGGCTGGTGAAGTTCGCCGTGCGGACGGCCGGTCCCTTGTCTGCGGCAAAGGAGGCGCTGCTGGCCTTGCGGCCGGGCGACGAAGTGGCAGCCACGGCGGTGGGCGGCGACTTTGTCCTGCCGCGCGATCCGCACCGGCCGGTCTTGCTCATCGCGGCGGGAATCGGCATCACGCCCTTCGTTTCATACCTGTCCTCCGGGGGCCTGCGGGAGCGGGACGCCGTGCTCCTGCTCCTGGCCCAAAGCGCAGGGGAAGTGGCCTACGCGGAGGAACTCCGGGACGCCGGCATCCGGGTGCTGGTGCGGTTGGCGGACGGTTCCCGGCCGCCCTCCGGCCTGGCCTCCGCTGCCGCAAACACCGGCCCGGGAGCCCGGCTGGACGGAGGGGCCATTGCGGCGCTCGTGCCGGACATCGCCGCCCGTGACGTCTATGTTTCGGGGTCCCCGGCAAGCGTTGCATCGCTCCGCCGGGCGGCGAAGAGCGCCGGTGCCCGCCGGGTCCGGACGGACTCCTTCGCCGGCTATTGAAACCGCTTCTTTGCCTGTCCATTCCTGGCCGTGGTGTCGGTTTTCCCTTGCGGGCCACCTTCCTGCTAAGCTCTAGGACGTCCCGCCGGGAACGGCAGGAAATACGGATTGCCCTCGTAGCTCAGGGGATAGAGCGTCTGCCTCCGGAGCAGAAGGTCGTAGGTTCGAATCCTATCGAGGGCACAGAAAACCTCCGCCGCTTCACTGAAGCGGCGGGGTTCTTTCGTTTTCCGGCCTTTCCTGCTGCGCTGCGGAAGCCGCAGGATCAGAAATGCAGGGCAACCTCGTCAAGCGTGGCCAGGGTCAGCACGGCTTCCTCGACAGTTTCATGGTCTTCCAGCTCACGCTCGATCCGGCGCAGGACCACCGCCACTTCATGTTCGGGATGGTCCCCCTGCAGGTCCACGGCCGCAACCAGGTACAGCTTGCGGGGACCGACGAATTCCAGGTGCAGGTACGTGAGCCGCGCGATCTCGGGGTGCGCCAGCACCGTTGCGCCATGGACCGTTCAATGTCGGGGGTGACGCCCTGGCCCACCAGGAAGCGCCTGTTGCGGTCGATCAGGACGACGGCGACGACGGCCAGCAGCACGCCGACCGCGATCGAACCGATTGCATCGGGCAACGGCGATCCGGTGACCTGGTGCAGGAACACGCCCACGAAGGCTATGACAAGGCCGATCAGCGCGGCAGCGTCCTCGGCGAAGACGGCGCGCAGGGTGGGATCGGAGCTGATGAGCACCTGCTCCAGCGTGTGCCGGTCCAGCTCATGGGCCGCCTTCCTGGTCTGGCGGAAAGCCTGGACAAAGGAGATGCCTTCGAAGACGAAAGACACCGCCAGGACCACATAGGCCACCATGAAATCTGCGGCCGGCTCCGGCTCGATGATCTCCTGGATGCCATGCATGATGGACACCACCGCGCCGGCGGTAAAGAGTCCGAACGCGGCGAACATGGACCACACGTAGGCTTCACGGCCGTAGCCCATGGGATGGCTCTTGTCCCTGGGCCTGCCTGAACGGCGCTCGGCGAAGAACAGGAACACCTGGTTTCCTGTGTCCGCCCAGGAGTGGGCTGCCTCCGCTGCCATGGAGGCCGAGCCCGAAAGGACTGCGGCCACCGACTTCGCCACCGCCACGAGCGTATTGGCTACGAAGGCGATGATGACCGTGAGGAGGGTGGAGCCGGGCTTGTTGTGCTTTTCGGTGTCAGCCATGCGCCTACCGTACCCATCCGGGCCTGCTGCAGCACCCGGAAGCCAACCGAATTCGCGGCGGCCGCCTGCAGTCAATTGTCGGAGGCTCCTCTTAGGCTGAAACCACCTAGCTGAGGGAGTACGCCATGCAAGTTCAGTTCTGTTCCATCGTTCCGCCCTACCTGTTGCGCCGGCTGGCCCAACAGGACGCACCGGGATTCTCTTCGGCGGCAAGCGCGGCCCGGAAGGCCCTTGGCCACATCGAATCATTCCAGGCAGCACGTGCACAGGCCGTCCCGGTCCTCCCGCCCGGGCTGCGCCAGGTCAAGCCGGGCCCGGTGGACCGCACCATCTACGATGCCGGCGGCGAAGAAACGCTCCCCGGCAGGCTGGTCCGGGAAGAAGGCGGGCGCGCCACCGGCGACGCCGCCACCGATGAAGCCTACGACGGCCTGGGTCACACGCACCGGCTGTATGCCGACGCCTTCGGCCGGGATTCGGTTGACGGACGCGGCATGAAGCTCGATGCCACGGTGCACTTCGGCAACCTGTACGACAACGCTTTCTGGAACGGCACCCAGATGGTGTTCGGTGACGGCGACGGCGACGTCTTTGACCGGTTCACCAAGTCCCTCAGCGTTATTGGACACGAACTGGCGCACGGGGTCACCCAGTACTCGGCCGGGCTTGCGTACCGGAACCAGGCGGGCGCCCTTAATGAGTCGATGTCAGATGTCTTCGGCGCCCTCGTTGAGCAGTACGTCAAGAACCAGTCCGCCGCCCAGGCCAGCTGGCTGATCGGTGAAGGCCTCTTTACATCCAAGGTCCAGGGGCAGGCCCTTCGGTCCATGAAGGCGCCCGGAACGGCGTACGACGACGACGTGCTGGGCAAGGACCCGCAACCCGACTCCATGGACTCGTATGTCCGGACCAGCGCAGACAACGGCGGTGTCCACATCAACTCCGGCATCCCCAACCGCGCGTTCTACCTGGTGGCGGACGCCCTCGGCGGCAATGCCTGGGAGGCGCCCGGCCGCATCTGGTACGAGACCCTTACCAGCGGTTCGTTGCCGCCGGCCGCAACCTTCACCGTCTTTGCCCGCGCCACGGCACGGGCCGCCGCGGACCTGTTCGGTTCGGGGTCCAAAGAGCATGACGCCGTAACGGGGGCGTGGGAAACTGTGAAGGTCAAGGTTTAACCACCCCGGCTGACCGTCACTGGCCGCCGGGCCGCAGGGAAGCCCAGGGGCCAGGCCATGAAGATCAAGGTGGAACGGAGCGGCGGGATAGCTGCGGTTACGCGGGTGTGGACGGTCGATGCGCAATCGGACAGCGACCTCAGCCAATGGCAGCCCCTGGTCGAGGCCTGCCCGTGGGATTCGGTACCCAAGACGCCAAGGGCAGCTGCCGAGCAATTTGCGGAAGCCCAACCGGACAGGTTCATCTACTCGATCCGGGCAGGGCAACGCAGGGCAGCACTTCCCGAGCAGGCCGTCACCGGACCCTGGCGGATTCTTGTGGACAGCGCACGGGAAGCGGCCGAGGAACTCCGCGCCCAGGAACGCCGCGACGAGCCCGCCCCGGGCTAGGGTGCAAAGGGTGCTACCCCGCCACAGCCAGTTGGCCGCGGAAAGCGCGGCGGTATGACTGCGGGCTGGTGTCCAGGACCTTGGCGAAGTGGTGCCGCAGCAGGACAGGGTGCCCGAAGCCGGACTCCCTGGCGATTTCTTCGATGTTCAGGTCCGTGGACTCAAGGAGGTCCTGGGCCCGGAGCACCCGCTGTGAATTGAGCCAGGCGGCAGGCGTCGCTCCGGTCTCGGACCGGAAGCGCCGGGCGAACGTCCTGGCCGACAGGTGCACGCGTGCCGCCAGTTCGCTTACCGTGTGCTCGCGGTCCAGGTTCTCCACCATCCAGCGCAGCAGCTCCTCCATGGGAGCTGAGCCGCAGGCCGGCATTGGCCGGTCAATGAACTGCGCCTGGCCGCCGTCGCGGTGCGGAGGAACCACCATGTCCCTGGCGATCGCGGCGGCCACCTTGGCCCCGAGTTCGACCCGCACAAGGTGGAGGCAGGCATCGATCCCGGCGGCGGTCCCTGCGGACGTAATGATGTTGCCGTCCTGCACGTAGAGTACGTTTTCGTCCACCTGCACGCCGGGATTTTCGGCAGCCAGTTGGCCGGAGTAGTGCCAGTGCGTGGTGCAGCGGCGCCCATCCAGCAATCCGGCGCGGGCCAAGGCAAAAGCGCCCGAGCAGATGGACATCACCCATGCCCCCCTTGCATCAGCAGCCCTCAGCGCCTCGACTACGGATTCATGCAACTCGTCGCCCCTCCCGTAGGGGGCCATGATGACCAGGTCCGCATCTTCGGTGGCTTCAAGTCCCAGGCCCACGTTGAGGGTCAGGCCTGACTTCAACCGGACGTCGCCAGGCTCCGGCGTGCAGACGCGGAAGTCGAAGGCCGGGACGCCGCTTCCCCGGCCGGATCTGTCGATGCCGAATACCTCGCAGGCAGTGCCGAACTCGAACATCGAGAAGTTGGGAACCACGATGACGGCCACTGATTTGAGCATGCTTCCATTGTGGCAGGAATTATGTCTTTTTGGGCATTTCTGCCACTTTTTCCCTGTTGCAGGATGGAGAAGCATGGAGGCATGGAAATCCTCATAACCCTCCTCATCCTCCTGATCCTCCTCGTGGCCGCAGCAACCATTTCAGCGCTTTTGCGTGATGGCCGGGGGCACACGCCTCCTGCTGAATCCCACGAAGCCTGGTCCGCCCTGGACCTCCCAAGCATCAACTACACGCTCCGCGTTTTCTAGGGCAGAACCAAAGGCGCCGGACACCTGCCGGCAGTACAAACGGGAAGCCGGGGCTCCCGCAGTAGACTGTCTGCAGCCATGACTTTTCATATCTCCTATCCCGCCGAGCTGCCGGTTTCCGAGCGCCGCGAGGACTTGATGGCCGCGATCGCGGCCAACCAGGTGACCATCATCGCCGGCGAGACCGGCTCCGGAAAGACCACCCAGATCCCCAAGATGTGCCTGGAACTTGGCCTGGGCGAGAAGGGACTGATCGGCCACACGCAGCCCCGGCGGCTGGCAGCCCGGACCGTGGCCGAGCGCATTGCGGAAGAGCTTGGCGTGGACATCGGCCAGGAGGTGGGCTTCCAGGTCCGTTTCACCGGTGAGGTAAGCAAGGCAACCAAGGTCAAGCTGATGACCGACGGCATCCTGCTTGCCGAGATCCAGCGGGACAGACTGCTGCGCAGGTACAGCACCATCATCATTGACGAGGCACACGAACGAAGCCTCAACATCGACTTCATCCTGGGCTACCTCAAGCGGATCCTGCCGCAGCGGCCGGACCTGAAGGTGATCATCACCTCAGCCACCATCGACCCGGAACGGTTCGCCCACCACTTCGGGACCCCGGAACAACCCGCTCCCATCGTCGAAGTCTCCGGCCGGACCTATCCGGTGGAAATCCGCTACCGGCCGCTGTCCCAGCCCAAGGCCGACGACGACGACCCCTCGGACGATGAACTCGAGGAGGACCGCGATCCCCTGGATGCCGTCTGCGATGCGGTGGACGAGCTCGCGGCGGAAGCGCCCGGTGACATCCTGGTCTTCTTCTCCGGCGAGCGGGAGATCCGCGACGCCGCGGACGCACTCCAGGCCCGGATCCAGTCCAACCGAAGGCTGTCCAACACCGAGATCCTTCCCCTGTTCGCGCGCCTGAGCCTGCAGGAGCAGCACAAGGTATTCCACCCCGGCAGCAAGCGCCGGATCGTGCTTGCCACCAACGTGGCGGAAACGTCACTCACGGTGCCGGGCATCAAGTACGTCATCGACACGGGCACGGCCCGCATCTCCCGGTATTCGCACCGCACCAAGGTCCAGCGCCTGCCCATCGAACGCGTCTCGCAGGCATCGGCCAACCAGCGCTCCGGCCGCTGCGGCCGGGTGTCTGACGGAATCGCCATCCGGCTCTACTCGGAGGAGGACTACGAGTCCCGGCCCCGGTTCACGGATCCGGAGATCCTGCGCACCAACCTCGCCGCCGTCATCCTCCAGATGACCGCCATGGGCGTGGCAAAGGGCCCCAAGGACGTTGAGGAGTTCCCCTTTGTCGAGCCGCCGGAAACGCGGGCCATCAACGACGGCGTTACCCTCCTTCGCGAGCTCGGCGCCCTGGCTCCCCCACGCCCGCAAGACAACGGCGGTAAGCCCGGGGCAGGCGGCGGCCTCACCGCCGTCGGACAGAAACTCGCCCAGCTGCCCGTCGATCCCCGCCTGGGCCGAATGATCGTGGAGGCCGGAAAACGCGGCTGCGTCCGCGAAGTCATGGTCCTGGCGGCCGCGCTGACCATTCAGGACCCCCGCGAACGGCCCACAGACAAGCAGCAGCTGGCCGCGGAAAAGCACAACCGCTTCCGGGACGAAAACTCGGACTTCACCGGCTACCTCAACCTCTGGAACTACCTGCAGGAGAAACAGCAGGAACTGTCCTCGTCGGCCTTCCGCCGGTTGTGCCGGGCCGAATTCATCAACTACCTGCGGGTTCGCGAGTGGCAGGACCTCTTCGCGCAGTTGCGCCAGCTTGCGCGGCCGCTGGGGATCGCCCTGGACAACAAGCGCCTGGCCGATCCCGTGGGCAACCATGACGGGATCCACATCAGCCTGCTGTCCGGGCTCCTGAGCCACATCGGAATCCTGGATGAGCGCAAGCGCGAGTATGCAGGTGCCCGCGGCAGCCGGTTCGCGATCTTCCCCGGATCCGCGCTGTTCAAGAAATCCCCCACGTTCGTCATGGCAGCGGAGCTGGTGGAAACCAGCCGCCTGTGGGCCAGGGTGGCGGCCAAATTCGATCCCCTGTGGGCCGAGCAGGTGGCACCGGACCTGGTGAAGCGCACCTACAGTGAACCGCACTGGTCCACGCGGCAGGGCGCGGTCATGGCCTACGAAAAAGTCACCCTTTATGGCGTTCCCATCATTGCCCAGCGGCGGATTAACTACGGCAGGGTGGATCCGGTCGTGGCCCGGGAGCTGTTCATCCGGCATGCCCTGGTGGAGGGTGACTGGAAGACCCACCACAAGTTCTTCCACCGCAACCGGGCGCTCCTGCATGAGGTGGAGGAACTCGAGGCACGCATGCGCCGCCGCGACCTGTTGGTGGATGACGAGACGCTGTTCGAGTTCTATGACGCCAGGATCGGCCCCGACGTGGTTTCCGAACGGCACTTCGATAAATGGTGGAAGGATGCCCGCCGGGAGAATCCGGACCTCCTGGACTACGACAAATCGCTGCTCCTCAGTGACGACGCCGATGACCTGGATGAATCGGCCTACCCCAAGACCTGGTTGCACAAGGGCTTCGAGCTTCCGCTGACGTACGAGTTCCACCCCGTGGCTCCTGGTTCACCGCCCAACCCGTCCGACGGCGTCACGGCCGAAGTTCCCGTCCTGTTCCTCAACCAGCTGGACGATGCCCCGTTCCGCTGGCTGATCCCCGGCCAGCGCGTGGAGCTGGTGACCGCGTTGATCAAGTCGCTGCCCAAGCAGGTCCGCAAGAACTTCGTTCCTGCCCCCGATGTTGCCCGGCAGGCGGTGGCGGTCCTCGAAGCGGACTTCGATCCTGCCCGGGATGAGCTGGAGCCGTCGCTGGAACTCGCGCTGCGGCGGATCCGCGGCGCCATCATCCCGCCCGGTTCCTGGAACTGGGACGCCGTGCCTGCGCACCTGCGCGTGAGTTTCAAGGTGGTGGACAGCGGCGGCAAGGTGCTGGGCGAAGGAAAGGACCTGGCCGAACTGCAGGAGAGGCTGGCTCCTGCCACCCGGCGCGCGATTGCAGACTCGCTCGGCGCCACACCGGCCTCCACTGCGCCCGGCGCCGGCGGCAAGGCCCAGCAGCGCAGGAACGGCAAGGCGTCCGACGCCGGAGCAGCCACACGCCCGCAGGCTGCCGGGGTGCCGGGAACCTCCGCCGCGGCCGGGTTCGTGGAGCAGGAAGGCCTGACGGAATGGAGTTTCGGCACCATCGAACGCCAGGTGAGCAGCATGGTCAAAGGCCACACCGTCACCGGGTACCCGGCCCTGGTGGACCAGGGAACCTCAGTGTCGCTGCGGGTCTTCCAGACGCAGGAGGAACAGTTCGACGCGATGCGCGGCGGCGTGATCCGCCTGCTTGCCCTGCGGGTTCCGGCGCCGGACCGCTACGTCCTGGAGCACCTGAGCAACACGGAAAAGCTGACCTTCAGCCAGAACCCGCACGGCTCGGTATCCGCCCTCATCGCGGACTGCGCGCTGGCGGCCATCGACAAGCTCACGCCCGCGGACCTTCCCTGGGACCGGAAGGCCTTTGACCAGCTGTATGAGCTGGTGCGTGCCGAACTGATCGACACCGTCTTCACGGTCACCGCCGTGGTGGAGCGCATCCTGGCCAGCACCCGCCGGATCGAGAAGCAGCTCAAGGGCACCACCAGCCTGGCCCTGATCAGCGCGCTCAACGACGTCAAGAGCCAACTGGAACAACTGGTGTATCCCGGTTTTGTGGCACGCACGGGCTACGCACAGCTCAGCCAGATGCCCCGGTACCTGGCGGCCATCGAGAAGCGGCTGGAGCGGCTGCCCGGCAACGTCCAGCGCGACGCCCTTAACATGGCTGTCGTCCAGCGGCTTGAGGACGACTACGACGATGCCGTCTCGGCGCTGCTGCCCGGACGGCGGGCAGGACGCGAGTTAACCCAAGTGCGCTGGATGATCGAGGAACTTCGGGTAAGCCTGTTCGCCGTCGAGCTCGGCACCGCGTATTCAGTGTCTGAGAAGCGGATCCGCGCCGTGCTCAACAAAGCACTGGCCCCGCCTAGCGGCGGCCAGCCACCAAGGAGAGGAATCCAATGAAGCTCACGCTTGCCCAGGGCCCGGCAGGGACAGAGATTGCAGGGCTCGGCCACGCCCAGCCCGCGCGCATCATGGACAACCATGAGCTCGAGGGCATGATGGACACCAACGACGAGTGGATCCGCCAGCGCACCGGCATCGTCACAAGGCACATCGCCGGCGAGGGCGAGACAGTGGTGGACCTCGCGGTTCCGGCGGCACGGATGGCCCTGGCCGATTCGGGCGTCGCGGCCGCGGACGTCGACCTCGTGGTGGTGGCCACCACCACGGCCGCCGAACGTTCCCCCAACACCGCGGGCCGGGTGGCCGAGGCGCTGGGCCTGGGACGGGACGGCCGGGGACCGGCCATCATGGACGTCAATACGGCCTGTTCGGGCTTTGAGTACGCCCTCGGCGTGGCCGACCAGGCCATCCGCAGCGGCAGCGCCTCCCACGCGATCGTCGTTGGCGCGGAAACCCTCTCAGCCGTGACCGACTGGACGGACCGCGCGACGGCGGTGCTCACCGCGGACGGCGCCGGCGCCGCCGTCGTGCGTCCGTCGGAGACGCCCCGCATTGGCCCGGTGGTGTGGGGGTCCGAGGGCGGCATGGCCGATGCTGTCCGGATCTCCCCGCCGTCGGGCAGGTTTTCGCAGAACGGCCGCGAGGTGCTGCGGTGGGCCCTGACCAAAGCGCCGGAGCGTGCCCGCGAGACGGTGGCCAGGGCGGGGCTGGCAATGGACGACATCCAGGTCCTTGCCGCGCACCAGGCCAACCTCCGCATCATCGAACCGCTGGCCGAGGCCCTGGGGCTGTCGGACCGGATTGTCATCACCGACGTCACCGAGTCCGGGAACACGTCCGCTGCCAGCGTGCCGCTGGGGCTGAGCAAATGGTGGCACTCCGGAAGGATCCCGGCGGACGTCCCCGCACTGCTTTTCGGCTTCGGCGGCGGCTTCACCTATGCGGGCATGGTGGCGATGACGCCGCGCCGGGACTGATCTCCCTGCCAGCCTTCCCCGCGTCCTACCTGCCGGGCACGAACTCCCCGTACCCGGCGGCCCGGAGGCCGTCGCGCAGTTTCTCCGCGTTGGCGTCGAGGACTGCGGGGTCCGGGTTCTGGTCCGCCGATCCGAAGTCGAAGTCGGCCATGCTTTGCGATGGCCACACGTGGACGTGCAGGTGGTTGATTTCGTAGCCCGCCACGATAAGGCCCGCCCGGCGTGCCCCGAAAATGTCCACCTGGACGGCACCGATGCGCCGTGCCACTTCCATGACCTTGGCCAGTGTTTCCGGCGACGCGTCCGTCCAGCGGTCCACTTCTTCGGTGGGAACCACCAGCGTGTGGCCGTCCGCGAGCGGGCCGGTGGTCAGGAACGCCGAAACGTCGTCCTCCCGCCACACAAACCGGCCGGGGATCTCACCCTTGATGATCTTCGTGAACAGTGTGCTCATGCGTCTGTCTCCTCAGCGGCTGCCTGCAGCGTGCCGGTATCCAGCACGAACCGGTACTTAACGTCTCCTGCGACCATCCGGTCGTAAGCTTCATTCAGCTGGGCAGCGGTCACCATCTCAATGTCGGCCACCACGCCGTGTTCAGCGCAGAAATCCAGCATCTCCTGGGTCTCGGCAATCCCGCCGATCAAGGACCCTGCATAGGCGATCCGGCGCCGGATCAGAGCACCCGGGTTGACCGGCGGCATCGCCTCGGAGGGCAGTCCCAGCTGGAACAATGCCCCGTCCACGCGCAGGGTGCGGAAGAAGGGGTTCAGGTCGTGCGGGGCGGCAACGGTATCGATGATGAGGTCCACCGTGCGGTCCGCGGCCGCCATCGCCTCCCCGTCCCGGGACAGGACAACCTCGTCCGCGCCAAGCTCCAGCGCGGCCGCCACCTTGGACTCTGACGTGGTGAATACCACCACCTTCGCCCCCATCGCCTTTGCAAGCTTGACGGCCATGTGGCCGAGCCCGCCCAGCCCGACGACGCCCACCACGTCCCCTTCCCCGACGTCGAAGTGCCGCAACGGGGAGAACGTGGTGACGCCGGCGCACAGCAGGGGCGCGACGGCGGCCGGGTCCAGCGACGCCGGGACACGCAGGACGTACCGGCGGTCCACCACGATGGACGAGGAATACCCGCCCTGGGTGATTGCGTCACCGTTCCGCCGGTCCTTGGCACCGTAAGTGCCGGTCATCCCGTTTTCGCAGTACTGCTCAAGGCCGTCAAGGCAACTGTCGCACTCGCGGCAGGAGTCCACCATGCAGCCCACGCCCACCCGGTCGCCTATGGCGAAGTCGGTAACGTCCGCGCCGATCCTGCTGACGGTTCCCACGATTTCGTGGCCGGGAACCAGGGGGTACGCCTGGCCGCCCCATTCTCCGCGGGTTGCGTGCACGTCGGAGTGGCAGAGCCCGCAGAACTCGATGGCGATCTCCACGTCGTCCGGCTTGGGCGCGCGCCGGGCCACGGTCAGCGGCACCAGTCCGCTCTCCCGGGAGACCGCACCCCAGGCGCCGGCAAGCGACCCGGCTTCAGCGGCGGGGGCAGCATCAGATACGGGATCCAGAGGGTTGGAGGGGTCGTTGGGTTGGGCTGGATCTATGGGTTTTGCTAGGGGCGGTGGTACCGGGCGTCCTGGTGTCATAGTGCGACGCTACCCCCGCCGCCTGCGGAGTTTCCAGCCGGCCTTCCGCCCTCCCGGGCCTCCGTTCCGCCGCCCCCGGGTTCCGGACCCACGGCCACCGGCAGCCCGGGCCGGTTGGACCACTCCGAAAAGGAGCCTGGGTACAGGGCTGCCGGAAACCCGGCGAGTTCCAGTGCAGCCACCTCGTGGGCGGCCGTGACGCCGGACCCGCAATAGACGGCCACCGGGAGGCCTGCCACCACGCCAAGGGATTCAAACCTCCGCCGCAGCTCTTCCCGCGGCAGGAACCGCCCGGCGTCGTCCACGTTCCCGGTGGTGGGGGCGCTCACCGCTCCCGGAATGTGTCCGGCACGGGGATCAACCGGTTCGACCTCGCCCCGGTACCTCTCCCCTGCCCTGGCATCGAACAGCAGCCCATCCCTCGGCCAGGCTGCGGCAGCACCGGCGTCGACCACTGGCATCTGCCCGCTGCCCAGCTCCACGTCGCCGCGCGCGGGATGGACCGGGCCCGGTTCGAGGGGCAGGCCGGCGGCACGCCAGGCGGCCAGGCCGCCGTCGAGCAGGTACACCTCATTGAGGCCGGCATCGCGGAGCATCCACCACACCCTTGCGGCCGCCATGTTCGCGCTGTCATCGTAGGCGACCACGACGTCGCCCTTCCTGACGCCCCAGCGCCGGGCCGACTCCTGGAACTGTCCGGAGGAGGGCAGGGGGTGCCGTCCCCGGTCCGGAACCGCCGGGTCGGACAGCTCGGAGGCCAGGTCCACGAAGACGGCACCCGGCAGGTGCCCTGCGAGATAGTGTTCGTGGCCGTGCGGATCGCCCAGGACCCAGCGCACGTCCAGCAGCACCGTCCGGCGCCCGGCGCCGAGCCTGGCCTGGAGGGCGGCAACGTCCATCAACGGTTTCATCGGTGCTCCTTCTGCAGCGTGCTGACGGCGGACGCGGGATATTCTGCCTGGACGGCCGCCGGTCCCACTCTAGACGGGGAGTTCCCGGCCCGCGGGTAGGCTGGACAGGTGACGATCGAGGGCAGCACCGGCAGGAACGATGGCGGAACGGACCGGGACTGGGCCGACCAGGCCATCCGCACCATCACCGCCGAAAACAACCGTTCCGCGGACACGCACCTGTACTCCGTGCCGCTGCCGGAACAGTGGGGCATCCAGCTGTACCTCAAGGACGAGTCCACGCACCGCTCCGGCAGCCTGAAGCACCGGCTGGCCAGGTCCCTGTTCCTGTTCGGGCTGGTCAACGGCTGGATCCGGGCGGACACCACCATCGTGGAGGCCTCAAGCGGCAGCACCGCGGTCTCGGAGGCCTACTTCGCCCAGTTGCTGGGTTTGCCCTTTGTCGCCGTGATGGCCCGCACCACCAGCCCGGAAAAGATCGCGCTGATCGAAAAGTTCGGCGGCTCCTGCCTGCTGGTGGAGAACGCCACGGATGTGTATTCGACAGCCGAAGAAGTAGCCGCCACCTGCAACGGGCATTACATGGACCAGTTCACGTTCGCGGAGCGGGCCACCGACTGGCGCGGGAACAACAACATCGCCGAATCGATCTTCGGGCAGCTCAGCCTGGAGCCGCATCCGGTGCCGGAGTGGATCGTGGTTGGCGCCGGTACGGGCGGAACCAGCGCCACGATCGGCCGGTATCTGCGCTACCACAGCCATCCCACACGGTTGCTGGTGGTGGACCCGGAGAACTCGGCCTTCTATCCAGGCTGGCTGGGGGAAGCAGCCGGACGGCCCACCGGCCTGCCCTCGCGCATCGAAGGCATTGGCCGGGCCCGGATGGAGCCGAGCTTCATCCCTACGGTGATCGACCGGATGGTCCAGGTGCCGGATGCCGCCTCGGTGGCAGCAATGCGGCACCTGAACTCATTCGCCGGCCTGCATGCAGGTCCCTCCACCGGAACCAACCTGTGGGGAGTCTGGCAGACGGTGGCCCAGATGCTGTCCGAGGGCCGCAAGGGCAGCATCGTGTCGTTGATGTGCGACGGCGGCGAACGGTATGCGGGCAACTACTGGAACCAGGACTGGCTGGCTTCCCAGGGGCTGGATCCGGCGCCCTACGAGGCCGTGATTTCGCGCTTCCTGGACACCGGGGAGTGGACCGGCGCGCCGGCCTAAACCTCCACGGACTCGCGGGCGGCCAGGTGCCTGTATTCGGTGCCGTACTTGGCGCCGATCCGCTTGACATGGCCTTCAACGATGCCCAGGCCGTTGTCGTTGAGCAGGCCGTCATGGATCTGGAAGGCGCGCGGCGCCCGCACACCGATGACGAAGTCAACAACCTCGGCGGACTTGCTCCACGGCGCGTGCAGCGGGACCAGGAGCGTCTGGACCTGGATTCCGTCCGGGATGATGAACGAGTCCCCCGGGTGGTACACGTTTCCGTCCACCAGGAAACCGATGTTGGCAACCACCGGGATCTGCGGGTGTATCAGGGCGTGCTGGCCGCCAAAGCTGCGGATGTCGAAGCCGGCGGCCTGGAAGGATTGGCCGGGTTCCACCGTATGGATGCGGTCTGCCGCGGCGGCGGCTTCCCGGCGCAGTTGCCCGGCCACGCCCCCGGGGGCATACAGCGCCAGGCCCGGGTCTCCTTCGAGTGCGGCCACCACGGCCTTGGTGTCAAGATGGTCTGCGTGTTCGTGGGTTACCAGGACTGCCTGCGCCCCTGACAGCGCCTCGGCTGATTCGGAGAAGGTGCCGGGGTCCAGGACCAGGATGCGGCCTTCCTTCTCGAGCCGGATACAGGCGTGGGTGTACTTGGTCAGCTTCATAGCGCCAGCCTAGGGTCCGCCCCGGAAGCCTGTCCACGGACCCTGGCCTCCACTCCGGCCCATGAAGCTCCGGCTGGTAATCTTGGTGTTTGCCCCCCACGGAAGCGAGTTCGTCCATGCCGATCGGCGTCAAGGCTGATTCCACCGCCCCATCCCCGGCAGGAGGCGGCAGGGAACAGCGCGTTACCAAGCAGCGCAAGGCCGTCAGTGCGGCCCTGGACCACCTGGACGACTTCGTCAGCACGCAGGAGCTGTACCGCATCCTGCAGAACCAGGGCGTGTCCGTGTCATTGGCCACTGCCTACCGGATCCTGCAGTCACTGGCCGATGAGGGATTGGTGGATGTGCTGCGCAATGGCGACGGCGAGGCCGTGTACCGGCGCTGTGCGGTGACCGCGCATCACCACCACCTGCTGTGCAGGAACTGCGGAAAGGCGGTGGAGGTGGAGGCACCCGCCGTCGAAACGTGGGCGGTGCGCACGGCCGCCGAGCATGGGTTCACCGAGGTGGACCATACCGTGGAGATTTTCGGCCTGTGCCCTGACTGCACCGCCCTTAAGGCTGCCGGGAAGCTGTAAGGACCCGCCCGTTGATGCCGCGCGCGGCGCGCACGGAGCTGATGGCGCGGCACGCCACGTAGATCAGGAACGACAACGTGGTGACGTAGGGGCTGATGGGGATCCGTCCGCCCAGTGCCAGCAGGATTCCGCCCACCGTTGCGGTGACAGCAAAAACGACGCTCAGGACCACCGCCGCAACCGGCGACGACGTGACCCGCAGTGCCGCGGCCGCCGGCGTAATCAGCAGCGCAAGCACCAGCAGGGCGCCGACCACCTGGATGGACAAGGCGACACTGACGCCCAGGAGGACCATGAAGACGAGGGCCAGCGTGCGGACCGGGACTCCCCGCGCCTCGGCGAGTTCGGGATCCACGCTGGCGAAGGTGAGCGGCCGCCAGATGGCCACCAGCACCAGCATCACCACAACGGCGGTCCCGGCGAGGGCCTGGAGCTGGACGGTGTCCACGGAAACGATTTGCCCGGTGAGGAGCCCGAACTTGTTTGCGGCCCGGCCCTGGTACAGGGACAGGAACAGGATTCCGAGTCCCAGGCCGAACGGCATGATCACGCCGATGGTTGAGTTCTTGTCCCTGGCCCGGACACCCATCAGGCCCAGCAGCAGCGCTGCCGCCACCGATCCTATGAGCGAGCCAAAAACCACGTCCGCACCGACCAGCAGGGCGAAGGCGGCGCCGGCGAAGGAAAGTTCGGAGATGCCGTGGACCGCGAAAGCGAGGTCCCGCTTCATGACGAACGTGCCCACGAGGCCGCCAAGGAGCCCCAGGATGGCGCCCGCCCAAATTGAGTTCTGGACCAGGACCAGCAGTTCGCCGTAGTTGTCGAAGTTGAAGATGGCACCGAGGATGCTGTCGGCGTCCATTACGCTGCCTCCCCTGCCAGGGCGTCAGCCTCGGCGTGGTGGTGGGTGGTGGCATCGGGCAGGCCAACGACGACGATCCGGCCGTTGGCGTGGATCACCTCCACCTGGGTGCCGTAGAGGTCGGAGAGCACTTCCGTGGTCATGACCTCTTCCGGCGTCCCCACCCGGAACCGTCCCCCTGCCAGGTACAGGACCCGGTCCACGTAGTCGATGATGGGGTTGATTTCGTGGGTAACGAAGACAACGGCGCTGTTGTGTTCGCGGCTTTGTTTGTTGATCAGGGTGCTGACTGCCTGCTGGTGGTGCAGGTCAAGGGACAACAGCGGCTCATCGCAGAGCAGGACCTGCGGATCAGTTGCCAGTGCCTGCGCCACGCGGAGCCGCTGTTGCTCCCCGCCGGAGAGCTGGCCAACGGGGACCTTGGCGTAGTCGGAGGCGCCCACCAGTTCCAGGAGCTGGTCCACCCTGCGGTTTGTCTTGCCGGCCGACAACCGGATGCCCCACCGGTGCCCGTCGACTCCCAGGGCCACCAGATCGCGGGCACGCAGGGGCGTGTCCTGCGGAAACGACTTCTGTTGTGGAATGTAGCCGATCAGGTTGCTGCCGCGTTCCACGGGCCGGCCGCCCAGGAACGCTTGTCCGGAGTGCAGCTTCTGCAGGCCCAGGAGGACCTTCAGGAAACTGGTTTTGCCGCTGCCGTTGGGACCCAGCACGGCGAAGAACTCACCGGGCCTGATGTCCAGGTCCAGATCCTCCCAAAGCGTGCGCTGACCGAACCTGAGGCACGCCCCGCTGAGGCTGACGACGGATTTCACCTGTTTGACTCCAGAATTTTGCTGACGTTGTTCACATTGTCCGTCATCCACTGCACGTAGGTCTTTCCCTCAGGCAGGGTTTCGGTGAAGTCCACCACCGGAACCCCTGCGGCTTCAGCAGCCTTCTTCAGCGCTTCCGTCTGCGGGCCCTCGGTCTGCGCGTTGTAGGCCAGCAGCCGCACTGTCCCGGAAGCCACCAGGTCTGTGGCCTCCTGCATGGCGGCGGGCGGGACGTCAGTGCCCTCCTCGATCGCGGCAGTGTAGGCCTCAGGTGTGGCGTTCTTCAGGCCCGCATCTTCGAGCAGGTAGAGGGGAACGGGTTCGGTGACCGCAACCTGTCCTCCGGCCGCCGCGCCTTTCCGGGCCTCCAGCTTGCCGTGCAGGTCTGAGAGGGAGGCCTTGAAGGCACCGGCGTTGGCTGTGAACGTGGCGGCAGAACCGGGATCCAGCATGCCGAGCTTCGCCGCAACACTGTCGGCCATCCGCTCCATGGCCGGCAGGCTGTACCAGACGTGTTCGTTGAAGTTGCCGTGATCGTGCCCGCCAGAGCCTTCGGCGGCCGGCCCGGTCGAGGCGGAAGCCTCCTCCTCCGGGTGGGCAAGGCCGGAGACTTCGACGGCGGTCAGCACCGAACCGCCGTCGAGCTTGCTGCTCTCCACCAGGGTATGAAGGAAGTCGTCGTAGCCGCCGCCGTTTTCGATGACCAGCTGCGCCTTCGAAACAGTGAGGCGGTCCTGGGCGGTCGCTTCATAGGAATGCGGATCCTGGCCGGCGTTGTTGATGATCGCGGTCACGCTGACCTTATCCCCACCGATGCTCCTGGCAATGTCGCCGTACACATTCGTCGAGGCCACGACGTTGATCCCCTGCGTGGAAGCGGGCGCCCCGGACTGCTGCGGGCTGCACGCACTGAGCAGAAGGCCAAGGCCCGTCAGGGCGGCAAGGAAAGAGCTGGCAGCGGCGGTACGGCGCACGGAAAACCTCAGTTCACGCAGATGGGGAGGACGACAGTGCAAGCCTATACCTAAATGCGAATGATTCCTATTTAGGTCAATTTCCGTTCGGCTGGCCCAACCGGCGGATTCCGGTGGCCTGCGTCGCGTCCCGGATTTCACCGACGAGCTGTTCGATGACGTCCTCAAGGAAGAGCACACCCCGCGTCTTGCCGTCCGGGCCGATCACGCGTGCAAGGTGGGATCCCGTGCGCTGCATGACGGACATGGCTTTTTCGATCTCGTCCCCCAGCGCCAGGTTGGCCAGCGAGCGGATACGGCTCTCGGCAATCGGCAGTTCGTAGGCGGACTCCGGAATGGACAGCACATCCTTCACGTGGAGGTAGCCGTAGAGCATGTCGTCGTCATCAAGCATGGGAAACCGGGAGAATCCCGTACGGCTGACGGCCTTTTCAAACTCCACCGGAGTGGTGGAAGCCCCCAGCATGACCAGCTTCCCGAGCGGCACCATGATGTCCTCCGCCGTGTGCTCCGAGAACTCCAGGGCACCGGTAATGAGCCCGGCGTCGTCGTCCACCAGGCCGTGGCGGGTGGACTCCTGGACGATCGACTGCACCTCCTCCAGCGTGAAGGAGGACGTCACCTCATCCTTGGGCTCGATCCGCATCAGCTTAAGGATGTAGTTGGCGGACCAGTTGAGGACTGAAATCACCGGATGGACCAGCCGCGAGATGAACAGCAGCGGCGGGGCCAGGAGCAGCGCGGCCTTGTCCGCCACGGACACCGAGATGTTCTTGGGCACCATCTCGCCGAATGTGACGTGGAGGAAGGTCACCAGCATCAGGGCCACGGCGAAGGCCGCAACGTCCGCAGCTTCCGCCGGCAGGCCCACCGTCTCGATGGGGACGGCAAGCAGGTGGTGGATTGCCGGCTCGGCCACCAGCAGGATCAGCAGGGAGCAGACGGTGATGCCAAGCTGCGCGCAGGCCAGCATCAAGGACACGTTCTCCATGGCGCGCAGGGTTGTCTGGGCGCGCTTGGATCCGGTGTCGGCCAAGGGCTCAATCTGGCTGCGGCGCGCGGACATGATGGCGAACTCAGCCGCCACGAAAAAGGCATTGCCCAGCAGGAGCAAGCCCAGCCAGAGGATGCCCGCCCAGTCGCTCATGGCTTGCTCCTGTCATTGGCGTCCTGTGCAGCCGGTTGATCCACCGGGTGGAAGCAGATGCGGTCGATTCTCCGGCCGTCCATCCTGGTAACGCTGAGCGTTCCGCCGCCCACCGGGACGGAGTCCCCCACCACGGCGATCCGGCCGAGTTTGCTCATGACGTAGCCGCCCACGGTCTCGTAGGCCGCTTCGTCCGGAACACTCAGCCCCGGGATCTGTTCGGACAACTCGTCCGGACGGAGGAGCCCGGGAAAGTACCAGTCGCCGGAGGCGCTTTGCAGTAGCCCCGGACGGACCTTGTCGTGCTCGTCCGCCACCTCGCCCACGATTTCCTCCACCAGGTCCTCAAGGGTGGCGATGCCTGCCGTACCCCCGTATTCATCAAGCACGACGGCCAGCTGGAGGTTTCCTCGCGGAGCTCGGCCAGGAGTGCATCAAGGTGGATGGTCTCGGGCACCCGCAGTACCTCGGTCATGATGGCGCCCGCTTCAAGGTTGCGGCGCCGGTCCCACGGAACAGCCACGGCCTTCTTGACGTGCACCAGTCCACGGATGTCGTCGGCGGACTCGCCAATAACAGGGAACCGGGAGTACCCGGTCCTGCGTGCTGCGTCCACCACGTCGGAGACCGGCTGGTCGGCGTCGATTGTCTCGAGCCGGATGCGCGGCGTCATGACGTCCGCGGCCGTCCGCGTTGAGAAATTCAGGGTGCGGGCGATGAAGTTGGCAGTCCCGGCGTCGAGCGTTCCCATCGCAGCCGACCTGCGGACCAGCGAGGCAAGCTCCGCCGGAGTCCGCGCGCCGGAAATTTCTTCCTTGGCTTCCAGCCCGAAAACGTTCAGGACCTTGTTGGAAAAGCCGTTCAGGACAAGGATGGCCGGTTTGAAGATCGCCGTGAAGATCAGCTGCGGCCGGGCCAGCGCCCGGCCCACGGGAAACGACAGCGCGATCGCCATGTTCTTGGGCACCAGTTCACCCAGGAGCATGGACAGCAGCGTAGCCAGCACCATGGCGAGGATGAGGGAGATGGACTGCACGGCCACGGCGGGAAGTCCGACGGCGGCCAGCGGCGCCTCGAGGAGGTGGCCAACCGAGGGTTCCATGACGTAGCCGGTGAGCAGCGTGGTCAGGGTGATGCCGAGTTGGCAGCTGGACAGCTGGGTTGACAGCGATTTGAGGCAGGTGAGCAACGGCACAGCGCCGCTGTCCCCGTCGTCAATGGCGCGCTGGACGGTGGATTGGTCCAAAGCGATGAGGGAAAACTCGACGGCCACAAAGAATCCGGTGCCGGCGATCAGCAGCAGGCCTGCTGCCAGGAGGAGCCACTCCATTCAGCATCCCGCCTGGAGCGGCAGGACCGCCGGGAGCGCAGCCCACCGGAAAAGGGAGGAGCTGCTTCGGCCCGGCGGAGGATGGTCGGCGGATCCCGAGGACTGGTCCGCACGGGATGCGGCAAGCTGGGCCGCTGGCTGGTGATGGGCGCGTTGTCGGGGTTTGCCGGCTCTGGGGGCGGACTGTGCGGCGCTCCTCGTGGAGCTCCGCTGACAGTGCCCAGGCCGGCACCTAGATTTACTGTCCATAAGAATTTCAGTCTACAGGAGCGGCCCCGGCCGGATGCGCGGCAGTCCGCCGCCGGGGCGGCCCGGCCTGCGGCCGCCCCAGCACTTTGCGGGGCTTCCCGGCGACCCTTGGCGCTCCAGGAGCCGGGCGTATCAGATGGCAATTCAGATGCAATTTTGGGCTCACATTCAGCCCCGTGTTCGTCACTTCATGATTTGGGTCACCCTTATTGGCAGTTAACACAAGATGCTCACTAGACTTGCTAAGGGTCTGGGTTCAGAGGACGCAGAGACTGGTTCGATCGCAGTGCTGAAGCACCGGGGGGCCAAAGAGAAATCAAACTCATGGAAGAGGCGTATTTCAAGTGCCAGAGCAGCCAAGCCACCGTCTACCAGAGGAATTTGGCGGGAACGAGTGGCTCGTTGACGAACTGTACGAGCAGTACCAACAGGACAAGAACGCCGTGGACGCCAAGTGGTGGCCGCTGTTTGAATCTTTCGACTCGGGTAACGGTTCTTCCAACAATGGAAATTCCGCGCACGCTGCCAATCCTCCTACGCGCGAGCTGCCCGTGGTGAAGACGGCACCCGCTGCTTCGGCACCGTCGCCGGCCGCAGCCCCTGCCGCTCCCCCGGCGGCACCCGCCGCCGCCCCGGCCGCCGCTCCTGCAGCAGCCCCTGCGCCGGTCAAGAAGGCCCCCGCCACGGAGGCACGCGACGGCGGCAAGAAGACCGAAGCAGGCACCGGCTCGCAGCCCATTCCGGCGCAGCTGCCCAAGAACGTCAAGGCCCCCACCGCGCCGGAGGAGGACGTCGTCTCCGTCCTCCGCGGACCTGCCAAGGCCATCGCCACCAACATGGTCACCAGCCTTGAGGTGCCCACGGCCACCAGCGTCCGGGCGATTCCGGCCAAGCTGCTCATCGACAACCGCGTGGTCATCAACTCGAACCTGGCCCGCGCCCGCGGCGGCAAGGTCTCCTTCACGCACCTCATTGGCTACGCAGTCATCCGGGCCCTTTCCCAGTTCCCGTCGATGAACGTGTACTACGACGAGGTGGACGGCAAGCCCGTTGCGGTCCAGCCGGCCCACGTCAACTTCGGCATCGCCATCGACATGCCCAAGCCCGACGGCACCCGCCTGCTCATGGTCCCGAACATCAAGAAGGCCGAGACCCTCAACTTCGCCGAGTTCTGGCACACGTACGAGGACCTCATCAAGCGCGCCCGCAACGGCAAGCTCACCGCCGAGGACCATCAGGGCACCACTGTCTCCCTGACCAACCCCGGCGGCATCGGCACCGTGCACTCAGTGCCGCGCCTTTCCAAGGGCCAGGCGGCCATCATCGGCGTCGGCGCCCTTGACTACCCGGCCGAATTCCAGGGTGCCAGCGAAAAGATCATCGCCCACAACGCCATCAGCAAGGTCCTCACCCTGACCTCGACGTATGACCACCGCGTCATCCAGGGCGCCGGCAGCGGCGAGTTCCTCAAGCTGGTGCACCAGCTGCTGCTGGGCGCACAGAACTTCTACGACGAGATCTTCGAAGCCCTCCGCATCCCCTACGAGCCTGTCCGCTGGAGTGCGGACCTGCAGGTGGATCCGGCTGACGAGATCAACAAGGTTGCCAGGATCCAGCAGCTGATCCACTCCTTCCGCGTACGCGGCCACCTCATGGCGGATACCGATCCGCTGGAGTACGTGCAGCGCAAGCACCCGGACCTCGACGTCCTCACCTACGGCCTGACCCTCTGGGACCTGGACCGCGAATGGCCCACGGGCGGCTTCGGCGGCAAGCCGATGCTGAAGTTCCGCGACATCCTCGGAGTCCTGCGGGATGCCTACTGCCGCACCACCGGCATCGAATACATGCACATCCAGGAGCCTGCCGAGCGCAAGTGGTTCCAGGACCAGCTGGAACACCCCTACTCCAAGCCCAGCCGGGAAGAGCAGCTGCGGATCGTCTCCAAGCTGAACGCGGCCGAGGCCTTCGAAACCTTCCTGCAGACCAAGTTCGTGGGGCAGAAGCGCTTCTCGCTGGAAGGCGGCGAGTCCCTGATTCCGTTGCTGGACGCAATTATGTCCGATGCAGCCGATGACGGCCTGGACGAGGTTGCCATCGGCATGGCCCACCGCGGCCGCCTCAACGTCCTGACGAACATCGCCGGCAAGACCTACGCACAGGTGTTCCGCGAATTCGAAGGCACGCAGGATCCGCGCTCCGTCCAGGGCTCCGGCGACGTCAAGTACCACCTGGGCACCGAAGGTACCTTCACCTCGGACACCGGCAAGGAGACCAAGGTCTACCTCGCCGCCAACCCGTCCCACCTGGAAGCCGTGGACTCCGTCCTCGAGGGCATTGTCAGGGCCAAGCAGGACCGCCTTGACCAGGGCGAGTCGTTCCCCGTCCTGCCCATCATGGTCCACGGCGACGCTGCCTTCGCCGGCCAGGGCGTGGTTGCGGAAACGCTCAACCTGTCCCAGCTGCGCGGTTACCGCACCGGTGGAACCATCCACATCGTGGTCAACAACCAGGTCGGCTTCACCACCGCCCCGTCGTCGTCGCGCTCATCCACGTACTCCACGGACGTTGCCAAGATGATCCAGGCACCGGTCTTCCACGTGAACGGCGACGACCCCGAGGCTGTGGTCCGCATCGGCCAGCTCGCCTACGAATTCCGCCAGCGCTTCCACAAGGACGTCGTCATCGACATGGTGTGCTACCGCCGCCGGGGCCACAACGAGGGTGACGACCCCTCGATGACCCAGCCGCTGATGTACAACCTGATCGAGGCCAAGCGCTCCGTCCGCAAGTTGTACACGGAGTCGCTCATCGGCCGCGGGGACATTACCGAGGAAGAAGCCGAGCAGCTGCTCCGCGACTACCAGGAACGGCTGGAGCGGGTCTTCGCCGAGACCCACGCCGCCCAGACCTCCCCCATCCCGATCGTGACCGCGGATTCCGCTGCCGTGTCCGACATCGAGCGGCCCATGGCCCAGCAGTCCGATTCCAGCGTCAGCGCACCGGCCTCCACGGCCATCAGCGCCGACACCCTGGCCCGGATCGGCAAGGCTCACGTCGAGATCCCCGATGGCTTTACGGTCCACCCCAAGTTGAAGCAGCTGCTGGAAAAGCGCGAGCAGATGTCCCGCGAAGGCGGCATCGACTGGGGCTTCGGCGAGATCGCAGCCTTCGGCTCCCTGATCATGGAAGGCGTCCCCGTACGCCTTGCCGGCCAGGACTCCCGCCGCGGCACCTTCGTACAGCGCCACGCCGTCTTCCACGACCGTGCCAACGGCAAGGAATGGCTGCCGCTGGGCAACCTTTCCGACGACCAGGCCAAGCTGTGGATCTACGATTCACTGCTGTCCGAATACGCGGCCATGGGCTTCGAGTACGGCTACTCCGTGGAACGCCCGGACGCCCTGGTCCTCTGGGAGGCCCAGTTCGGCGACTTCGTCAACGGTGCGCAGACCATCATCGACGAATTCATCTCCTCCGCAGAGCAGAAGTGGGGCCAGCGGTCCTCGCTGGTCCTGATGCTCCCGCACGGCTACGAAGGCCAGGGCCCGGACCACTCCTCGGCGAGGATCGAGCGCTTCCTGCAGCTCTGCGCGGAAGACAACATGATTGTGGCCAACCCCACCACGGCGGCCTCGCACTTCCACTTGCTGCGGCGCCAGGCGTACAACCGGCCGCGCAAGCCGTTGATCATCTTCACGCCCAAGCAGCTGCTGCGCCTGAAGGCTGCCGCCTCGTCCGTGGAGGACTTCACCAGCGGCACCTTCCGTCCTGTCATTGGTGAGCATGAGCAGCTGCCGGCCACCGCCGTCGAACGCGTGCTTCTGGTCTCCGGCCGCCTGTACTACGATCTCCTGTCCACCCGGCAGAAGACCGGCGACAAGACCACCGCCATCATCCGCGTGGAGCAGCTCTACCCGCTGCCGCACCAGGAGATCGCGGCGGAGCTCGCCAAGTACCCCAACGCCGAAGTGGTCTGGGCACAGGATGAGCCTGCCAACCAGGGCCCCTGGCCATTCATCGGCCTGCACCTGCCCGAGGCCCTTGACCGGCGGGTCCGCCTTGTGTCCCGGCCGGCATCCGCCTCCACGGCAGCCGGCTCCATGAAGCGGCACGCTGCGGAACAGGATGTCCTCCTGAAGCAGGCATTTGCACGGAAGTAAGCAGTAAGGCTGCCCGGCCGGAGTCGAAATACCAGACTCCGGCCGGGCAGTTCTGTTTAATGGATGGACAGCGCCGCCCCGTACCCCCGCAGCCGCGGCGGCGACGATGCAGCGGCCGTACCGAAGTAAACCCGTACCGAAGTAAAGAGGAACGCGTGGAAGACAGGAAGCTGCGGATCGCAGCTGTAGGAGACGAACTGCTGGCCGGACTGGGGGATCCCCGGGCACTTGGCTGGCTGGGCCGCGTCCTGGCCCGCACTCCCCAGGACGGAATGCTCCTGGAAAGCTACGCCCTCCCCTGTCCGCAGGAAGGCACCGAGGGGCTTGCGGCACGTTGGCTGGAGGAAGCCGGCCGCCGTTTCAGCCCCCAGGCGGAGAACCGGCTGGTCATCGGCCTGTCCGGGCGGGACATTGAATTCGGTCTTTCCACCGCACGGAGCAGGCTGAACCTGGCCAATATCCTGGACTCGGCGTCACAGAACCGGATCGAGGTATTCGTCGTGGGGCCGCCTCCCACGCTGGACCCGGCCCAGAACCGGCGGCTTGACGAACTGAACACCGCCTTCGCCGATGTCACCACCCGCCGCAAGCACCTCTACGTCGACACGTTCTCGCCCCTGCTGAACCACGAACAGTGGCGCCAGGACCTTGCCGCAAACGGTGGAACGCCCGGCCAGGCAGGCTATGGCCTCATGGCATGGCTGGTGCTGCACCGCGGCTGGTTCCAGTGGCTGGGACTGGAAGCCCCCAGTAGTAGCCCGCTCGAGATATATCTTGACCCTGCCCGCCTGCGGCGATACGTTGTAGGGGCTACGCGATATATCGTCTTTTGGAGGGGACCATGGCCGAGCAAAACTGGAGTGTGACCGACCCGCAAACCATGGACGTCGACGGCGTGACGGCCCTGAAGCTGGGCATGGTCCGTGGCAGGTTCAGGATCACGGCGCACGCGGGGTCCCAGGTGCGGCTGGAGTTCGCCGACGTGCACGGCGATCCGGTAGCCGTGTCACTGAACAGCGGCAGGCTCGAAGTGCGGCACCAGCTGCACGGAGCCCAGGGCTGGTTCAAGAACCTCATGGAGACGGTCAACCACAGCAGCGACAACTCCGCGCTCATCACCATCGCTGTTCCCCAGGGTGTGGAGGTGGAGGCCGGGACCGTCAGCGGGGACGGGCTGGTTTCGGGCGTCTCTGCCCGTGTCCGGCTTAACACCGTGTCAGGTTCCGTAATGGCGGACAGTACCTCCGGCGAGCTTCAGGTCAATACCATCAGCGGCAGCGTGGAGGTCAGGAACCACCGCGGGGTACTCATGGCCAAGAGCGTCTCAGGCAGGGTTACCGCCTCCGGATACTTCACCAACGTGCGCACCAACACCGTCAGCGGGCACCTCGACGTTGAACTGCTCGATTTCACCCGGGACTTCGGCTCCAACTCGGTGTCCGGGGATCTGGCTATCAGGCTGCCGCACGACGTCGGCGTCGACATCGTGGCCAAGTCCGCCGGCGGAGCGGTGATCCTTGACGGCCGGCAGTGCCTCCTGGCCAACGGCAAAGTGGAGACCATTGCCGGGCCCGACGGCCAGCTGATGCTCGTCCGGACCAATTCGGTATCCGGCAAGACGTCCATATCCCACGCTCCTGCACCACTTGACGGCGACGGGGAAGCGCAAGGCTGATGCCGCCCGTCTTCGCACACGGTGCGTTGCGCCTCTACCTGCTGGCACTGCTGGAAAGCGGGCCCAAGCACGGGTACGAGCTCATCAAGGCGCTCAAGGAAAGGTTCGCGGGGACTTATTCGCCAAGCGCCGGAACCATCTACCCCCGGCTGGGCAAGCTCGAGGAGGATGGCCTGGTGGCCACCGAGCCGGCCGGGCGGCGCACCAACTACCGCATTACAGCCGCCGGCCTTGCCGAACTGAACCGGCGCCGCGACGATCTGGCGGGGGTCGAGAATGACATCGCCGTCTCCGTCCAACGGCTTGACGTGGAACTGATGGTGCAGAAGTTCCATGATGAGCTCTGCGCGGACCTGCGGCGGCAGGCCATGCGCCGCCCCATCAGCCCTGTGACGCTGGAAACCGTCAGGACAGCCCTCGACGACGCCCGCGCGGCCATCCGCAGCACCCTGCAGTCCTAAGGCGGCGCCTGCTGCCGCACTTCCGCAGGTCATCCGCCCCTACCCGGTTCGCGGGCCGCCACATCATGTGGGAGACTTGAGGGCAGCTCTTTTGAGTACCAACAGTAAGGAGGCCAGCTATGAGCAAGCGTGCACGCAAGCGTCGTGACCGTAAGCGTGGCGGCGCGAACCACGGGAAGCGCCCCAACACCTAGGCAAATGCCAGGAACTACGGTTCAAGCGAAGGACCCCGCAAGCCAAACGGCTTCCGGGGTCCTTTGCTGTCTGCGGCCCTGACCGGCGCAACGCGTGCCTGTTCCTAGGCCTCCACGGGACGGATGGTGTGGATCCTGTCCAGGATGGCGTTCTTCAGGTTGTCCGGCGCGGACTCCGTGCAGGAGCGCTTGACCATATTGCGGATGACGCACTCCAGGTCATACTGTTCCGTGCACTCAGGGCAGTCATCAAGGTGGTTCTTGATTTCCGTGAGGTCCTCGCGGGTCAGCGCCCCGTCAAGGTATTCGTAGATGCGTTGCATCCTGGTGTCGTCGCAATCGCCCAATCCCTGGCAGTCGCTCATTTCCTGTTCTCCTGTGCTTTGCTTCCTGCCGCATCCGAGGCATCTGCGGCCGTTTTAAATCCCCGCTCGGCGGCGTATTCCGCGAGCATGTCCCGCAACATTCGCCGGCCGCGGTGGAGCCGGGACATCACAGTGCCGATGGGCGTGTTCATGATGTCCGAGATTTCCTTGTAGGCAAAGCCCTCAACGTCGGCGAAGTAGACCGCCAGCCGGAATTCTTCGGGGATGTCCTGCAGCGCCCGCTTCACGTCCGAATCCGGAAGGTGATCCAGGGCTTCAGCCTCGGCTGAGCGCAGTCCGCTCGAGGTGTGCGACTCCGCCCGTGCCAGCTGCCAGTCCTCAATGCTGTCCGAGTTGGACTGCAGGGGCTCACGCTGCCTCTTGCGGTAGAGGTTGATGTACGTGTTGGTCAGGATCCGGTACAACCAGGCTTTCAGGTTTGTTCCCGGCTTGTACTGGTGGAAGGCCGAAAAAGCCTTGGTGTAGGCCTCCTGGACCAGATCCTCCGCGTCGGACGGGTTCCGGGCCATGCGCATGGCAGCGGAATACAGCTGGTCGACGTACTGCATGGCATCCCGCTCAAAGCGAAGGCGGCGCTCCTCCACGCTCTCCGTGGCGACGTCCAGCGTGGCATCCTCGGCATCCGCTTCTGCGGCCAATGATTCAGGGCCTGCCTGTCCGGCAGGCACAGGCGCGGTGCCGGCCCTGCCGTTTGCTTCGCCGGGGGTAGCCTCATACATGGCCGTAACGGCCGGATCCAGGGTGTTCATTGCCTTCAAGTCTACTGTCAGGCTCCCTGCCCGGGGCGTGCCGTATTCCGGCGGTTCCGAGGCCAGCTTGTCCACTGCCACCGGGCCCGCCTGCCTGGTTCCGTCCAACACCTTCCCCAAGGGCCAACTCCGCTCTGTTTCGGGTGAATGATTGTCAGGCCCCTGTTGCGGACCTGTTTGCCATAACCGCCTCCCACGGGCAAATATTCCCCAAAAGTGCAAGACTAGGACCGACTCCGCCGCTCGGCGCGGCTCGTCCATCCAGGAGGAAATCCATGTCCTTTGTCCGCACGCTCGCACGGCCCATGCTCGCCTCCAGTTTCGTTCTCGCCGGACTGGATAAGCTCAGGAACGCAGACGACACCGCTCAGCAGCTCTCACCGCTGCTGCGTAAGGCTGCAGCCTCGCTTCCCTTCCAGGCGAACGAAACCACCCTCGCACGTGTGATTGGCGGAACCCAGGTAGGGGCCGGCGTCCTGTTCGGCCTTGGCAAGTTTTCCCGGCTCTCCGCGGGCCTGTTGACGGTGATTTCGCTCCTGAACACCTTCGTTGAATGGCGCAGCGCGGATATCAGCAGCAAGGAAGGCCGCGAAAGCCGCCGGAACCAGCTGCTCAAGAACCTCTCGCTGAGCGGCGGCGCCCTGCTCGCTTCCGTGGACACCGCCGGCAAGCCCGGCCTGGCCTGGCGCGCCGAGCACCTGGCGGCCGATGCCCGTCGGAACGCCTCGCACCTGGCCGCCGACGCGCGCAGGACCACCACCAAGAAGCTGAACAAGGCGGACAAGGCCGTGCGCCGCGCCGTCGAACACGCTACGGGAGCATAAACACGAATGACCGCAGCAGTTGCCACCCGGGACGGGTCCGGAACGCCTGTCCAGCACTGGGCCGCACCCTTTGCGTCCCGGCCCGTTAACGCCACCGTGACGGTGCCCGGATCGAAGTCCCTGACCAACAGGTACCTGGTCCTGGCAGCCCTCGCGGACGGCCCGTCCCGGCTGCGGGCCCCCTGCATTCCAGGGACTCCGCACTCATGGTCGACGCACTGCGGCAGCTCGGTGCCGTCATCACCGAAGTGCCCGGGGACGGTGCCTTTGGGCCCGACCTGGAGGTGGTTCCGCTGCCGGCGGCAGCGGCCGCGTCCCACACCAGGATCGACTGCGGACTTGCCGGCACCGTCATGCGGTTCGTTCCGCCGCTGGCGGCGCTCCGCAACGGAGCCAGCGTGTTCGACGGCGATCCCCACGCCCGCAAGCGCCCCATGGGAACCATCATCGAGGCCCTCAAAGCCCTGGGCGTGGCCGTTTCCGCCGAAGACGGCAGCGCGCCGTCGTCGCTCCCTTTGTGGTGGAAGGCAACGGCGCAGTCCGCGGCGGCCATCTGGTGATCGATGCCAGCGCCTCCTCGCAGTTCGTCTCCGCCCTCCTCCTGGTGGGCGCAAGGTTCGACGACGGCCTGCACCTGGAACACGTGGGCAAGCCGGTACCCAGCCTGGACCACATCAACATGACAGTGGCCGTCCTGCGCGGTGCCGGCGTTTCAGTGGACGACTCCGTCCCCAACCACTGGGTGGTGGCGCCGGGACCCATCCGCGCCTTCGACCAGCGGATTGAACAGGACCTTTCCAACGCCGGGCCCTTCCTGGCCGCGGCCCTGGCCACGCGGGGCACCGTACGGATTCCCAACTGGCCTGATGAAACGCAGCAGGTGGGAGACCTGTGGCGCGGAATCCTGGCCAGCATGGGCGCCTCGGTCACCCTGGCTGACGGTGTCCTGACCGTCACCGGCGGCCCGGAGATCAAGGGCGGCAACTTCGCGGACACCAGTGAACTGGCTCCCACGGTCGCGGCCCTGTGTGCCCTTGCCACGGGGCCTTCCCGCCTCAGCGGCATCGCCCACCTGAGGGGACACGAGACGGACAGGCTCGCGGCCCTGGTATCGGAGATCAACCGGCTGGGCGGCGACGCCGAGGAAACCAGCGACGGCCTGGTGATCCGGCCCGCCCGGCTGCACGCCGGCGTCGTCCACAGCTACGCCGACCACCGCATGGCCACGGCCGGCGCAATCCTGGGACTCGCCGTCGAAGGCGTCCAGGTGGAGGACATCGGCACCACGGCCAAGACCATGCCGGATTTCCCGCAGCTGTGGGCCGGCATGCTGGCCCAGGGAGAAGGGTCCGCCGCCGGACCGGAAGGGCGCGGCAGTGGCGCGGAGCACTGATTCCTGGGACGAATCGGACGTTCGGATCCGTCCCAGCAAGAAGGGCTCCCGGCCGCGCACCAAAGACCGCCCCAGCCACGACGACGCCGTGACCGGACGGATCATCACGGTGGACCGCGGGCGGTACACCGCGGTAGTGGACGAGGACTCGGAGAATGAGCGCGTTGTCATTGCCGCGCGCGCCCGGGAACTTCGGCGCTCGCCCGTTGTGGCAGGCGACTTCGTCTCGCTCGTGGGGGACGTGTCCGGCGCGCCGGACACGCTGGCCCGGCTGGTGAAGATCCAGGACCGCCACACCCTCCTGCGCCGCAGCGCCGACGACACCGACCCCGTGGAGCGCGCGGTGGTGGCCAACGCCGACCAACTGGTGATCGTGGTGGCTGCCGCCAACCCGGAACCCCGCACGGGGTTCATCGACCGCGCGCTCGTGGCCGCATACGACGCCGGAATCGAACCCATCCTGCTGGTCACCAAGGCCGACGTCAAAGACCCCGCGGAACTGCTTTCCAACTACACGCACCTGGACTTCCCGGTGATCATCAGCAAGACGGCGGATGCGCAGGCGTCGGGAATCGATGCCCGGTCCGATGACGGGCTCTCGGCGCGGCTGGACAGCGCCGCAGTGGCGGCGCTGCGGGACCATCTCGATGGCAAGGTCACCGTTATGCTGGGGCACTCCGGCGTCGGCAAGTCCACCATGGTGAACGCCCTGACCGGCGCCGAGCGGGCCACCGGCGGCGTGAATGCCGTGACCGGGCGCGGCCGCCACACGTCGTCGTCGGCCCTTGCCTTGCGGTTGGCGGACGCGCCTCCCGGCAGCTGGATCATCGATACCCCCGGCATCCGTTCCTTTGGCCTGGCGCACGTGGACCCTGACCGCATCCTGCGCTCCTTCCCGGACCTCTCCCCGGCATCGAGAACTGCGAACGGGGCTGCAAGCACACCGCAACCGCAGTGAACTGCGGCCTCGACGACTGGGTGGCAGGCGGACACGCAGGTCCCACCGGCGCGGCCCGGCTGGCCTCGCTGCGGCGCCTGCTTGGTACGGACCCGAGGATGGAAGCACAGGAAACCAAGGAGCTCGGCAGCGTCAACTGACGCGTTCTCCCGGCAGAACCGTCCACAGACGGTAGTTTGGAACCATGATCCAACCCGCTTCGAGCTACAACGATGACCTGCGCCTGGCCCATGTCCTGGCCGACTCCGTGGATGACCAGACCATGAGCCGCTTCAAGGCCCTGGACCTCCACGTTGAGACCAAGCCGGACCTGACGCCGGTCACCGACGCGGACAAGGCCGCCGAGGAAGCCATCCGGGGCCAGCTCTCCCGTTCACGCCCCCGCGACGCCGTCCTGGGCGAGGAATTCGGCAGCACCGGCCACGGTTCCCGGCGCTGGATCATCGACCCCATTGACGGAACCAAGAACTTTGTCCGCGGCGTTCCCGTATGGGCCACGCTGATCGCCCTCGTGGATGAGGGCGAACCGGTGGTGGGCGTCGTCAGCGCCCCGGCCCTGGGCAAGCGCTGGTGGGCGGCGAAAGGCATGGGCGCGTACATGGGCAGGTCCCTTGCCGCCGCCACCCGCCTCCGCGTGTCCAACGTGTCGAAGCTTTCCGACGCCTCCCTCTCCTACTCCAGCCTGGGCGGGTGGAAGGAACGCGGAAACCTTGACGAGTTCCTCGGCCTTACCGAGGACGTTTGGCGGACCCGGGCCTACGGGGATTTCTGGTCGTATTGCATGGTGGCCGAGGGCTCCGTGGACATCGCCTGCGAACCCGAGCTGAACCTCTATGACATGGCTGCCCTGGTGCCGATCGTGGTGGAGGCCGGCGGCCGGTTCACATCCCTGGAAGGCGAGGACGGCCCGTTCGGCGGGAACGCCCTGGCCACGAACTCAATCCTGCACTCGGAGGTCCTGCACCGATTGAACCCGTACCTGGACGATCTGCTGTAACTCACGCGCTTTCCACGTTTGAACGAATAATGCGACGCCGGACACCTCCCAAGGCAGGTGCCCGGCGTCGTTTATTCGGGGGCGCGTAACAAAGCCCTTAACAATTGCCGCGGCTTCAGTCCTGGCCGCCCCATGTCCTACGCTTTTATGCAGGTCACGAGTGCCAGCGCAAAACCCCGGTTTGCTGGCCGGCAACCCTCCATTCGCGGTGGGGTGCCCCGGGTGACGACCAGGCCGGTCCGGAGCGGATGCGGCAAGCGCGGATTCCACTATGCCGGAGTCCTGTACCAAGTGAGGTCTCTGTGACAACTGCCACCGTCTCCCCCAGCCCGTCATTGCCGAAGCTGCCGTCCCCCATGCACGCCACGCCGCAGCCGGCCGGCCGCTCGCTGCCGTCACCGGCGCCGAAATCCAGGCGCCCCTGATTTCGGGCGGCCACGTGCGGTACGCCAACCTCGATTACGGCGCCTCCGCCCCGGCACTGTCCGTAGTGTCCGCTTACCTGAATGAGATCCTCCCCTACTACGCCAGCGTCCACCGCGGGGCAGGATACGCATCCCAGATCAGCACCTCCGTGTACGAGAACGCGCGCAGCATCGTCAGGGATTTCGTGGGCGGCCGCCCGGATGATTCGGTCATCTTCACCCGCAACACGACGGATTCGCTGAACCTGCTGGCCGGCTGCCTTCCCGTGACCGATGGCCGCCACGACGGCGAAGTGCTGTACCTGGACATCGAACACCACGCCAATCTCCTGCCGTGGCAGGGCGTCCCGCACCGCAGCATCGTCGCCGCCGACACCATCACCGGCACCCTTGAGGCCGTACGTGCCGAGCTTGGACAGGGCGGTGTCAGCTTGGTCGCGGTCACCGGGGCCTCCAACGTGACCGGCGAAATCCTCCCCATCCGGGCGCTGGCCGCGCTGGCCCACGAACATGGCGCACGGATCGTGGTGGATGCGGCCCAGCTCGCGCCGCACCGCCGCATAGACATCAGCGCGGATGACGTCGACTACCTCGCCTTCTCAGGCCACAAGCTGTACGCGCCCTTCGGCGCCGGCGTCCTGGTGGGGCGCCCGGACTGGCTGGACGCCGGCGTCCCGCACCTCGCCGGCGGCGGCGCCGTCAAGGAAGCCAGGCTCGACGGCGTCAGCTGGGCCACCGGCCCGGCCCGCCATGAGGGGGCTCGCCGAACGTCCTGGGGGCCGCCACGCTGGCCCGCGCCACCCAGGTCATTGCAGGCCTGGACCAGGCACGCTGGCACGCCCACGAGTCCGCCATCCGCTCCTTTTTGGTGGAGGGACTCCAGCGGATCGACGGCGTCACGGTTCACCAGATCTTCAAGGACACCAACCCCGAAACGGACACCATCGGGGTGGTCAACTTCTCCGTCGAGGGTTACGACGCAGGACTGGTGGCGGCGTACCTTTCGGCAGAGCATGGCGTGGGCCTGCGTGACGGGCGCTTCTGCGCCCATCCCCTGCTGAAGCGCCTGGGCCTGCCGTCCGGTTCCCTCCGCGCCAGCTTCGGCGTCGGTTCGCGCCTGGAAGATGCCGAGCGCCTGCTGGCCGGCATCCAGGCGCTCCGGAGCAACGGGCTGGGCTGGGACTACGTGGTGGACGCAGGCCGCTGGGTCCCTGCCAACGACACCCGCACCTACCCGCACTGGGCGCCCAACACCCCTGGAACAGCCGGCGCAGCGCCCTGCATCGACGACTGACGCCGGAAACCGCCACTCCTGTTTCAGCCGGCTGACCGCGCGTCAGGGGAATGCGGTAAATTCGAAAGGTACCGCAGGACGTCAGCTGAAGGAGGCCACGCGTGGTTCGGGGTGGCCCCAAGCTTGATCACGGGCGGCGCAGGGAACTGGGCCAGAGCTTCCAGGACGGCGGCAGGCACTACCAGCGCGTCCGGCCCGGCTACCCTGAGGAGTCAGCCCGGTGGCTGGTGCCCGCCGACGCCCATGAAGCCCTCGACGTTGGTGCCGGTACCGGAAAGTTCACCGCGCTGCTGCTGGACATGGGGCTGGACGTCACGGCCGTGGACCCCTCGGCGGACATGCTCGCCCAGCTCACGGAACACTACCCGGCTGCCACGGCGATGCCGGGGACTGCCGAGGCGACAGGCCTGCCCGACGCCAGCTTCGACGTCGTCACCGTAGCCCAGGCGTGGCACTGGTGCGACGCCCTGGCGGCAAGCACCGAACTGGCCCGCGTGCTGCGCCCGCACGGAACCCTCGGCCTGGTGTGGAACCAGCTGGACACCTCAGTGCCCTGGGTGCACCGGCTCTCCCGGATCATGCACGCAGGCGACGTCTACCGGCCGGGGCACAAGCCCGTCATCGGCCCGGAGTTCCAGGGGCTCGAAGGGCATGTCACCCACTGGCAGGACACAGTGGACACCACGGACCTGATGGAACTCACTAAATCCCGCAGCTACTACCTCCGGGCCGGCGAGTCAACGCGGGCCAAGGTCCTGGCCAACCTGGACTGGTACCTGCACGAACACCTTGCCTACACCCCTGACCAGGAAATCGACCTTCCCTACCTCACCCTGGCTTGGCGGGCCGTCAAGGCATGACGGCGCATCCCGTATGGCGCCTGCAGAGCCGGTAGGCTTGGATTCGTGAAGACCAGCGCGCCCTCCTCCTCGATCGAGGATTACGTCAAGGTCATTTATTCCTTTACCGAATGGCAGGACAAGCCCATCACGTCCTCCCAGCTCGCACAGCGGCTGGGGGTGGCAAATTCCTCGGTTTCGGAAATGGTCCGCAAACTCAAGGACCAGGGCCTGGTGGACCACAAGCCCTACAGCGCCGTCACGCTGACCGAGGCCGGCCTGCGGCTGGCGCTGTCCATGGTCCGGCGCCACCGGCTGATCGAGACATACCTTGTCCAGCGGCTCGGATACAGCTGGGACGAAGTCCACGATGAGGCTGAACAACTCGAACACGCCGTATCGGACACGTTCATCGAACGGGTCGCCGCCAAGCTCGGGGACCCGAAGCGTGACCCGCACGGCGATCCAATCCCCACGGCGGACGGGCAGGTGCTGATGCCGCGCGCGCACCTCCTCGCCGAGCTGGACCAGGGACATACCGGCAGGATCACCCGGATCAGCGACGACAACCCGGAACTGCTGCGCTACCTGGCCGCCCAGGCCATCGACCTTGATGCGGACGTCGAGGTGGTGGGACGGCGGCCTTTCGGCGGAGCCCTGGTGGTGCGGATCGGTGGTCCCGGCGGCGCCCGTGAGTACGATTTCGCTGAGGAAATCGCCTCGGCGCTCTGGGTCTCCAGCGACGCGCCGCATGCCGGCTGCGCCCTGGACGGGCTCTGACGTGGCGTTGCCCACCGCCCGTGCCTGGCTGGCTGTCGCCGCCGGCGGACTGATCGGCAGTGAGCTGCGCTACGGGCTGGGCCTGGCGTTTCCGGACGCGCCCGGTTCGGTCCCGTGGGCCACGCTGGGCATCAACATCAGCGGCAGTTTCGTCCTCGCGGCTTTGACCACCGTCTGGATGGCACGCCCGCACACGGCCTTCTGGCTGCGCGCCGGCATCGGGCCGGGCCTGCTGGGTTCCTTCACCACCTTTTCCGCGGTCATTTTCGCCTCCGGCCAGTTGGCACGCGCGGGTGAGCACCCCGTATGGCTCCTTTACCTGGGCTTGTCGCTGTTGCTCGGCCTTTCGGCGGCAGGCCTGGGCTGGCGCACCGGAAGGCTCATCGCCCGGAACCGGGGCCCGGCATGATCACGGCAGCCCTGGTGGGAGTGTTTGGCGTGGCCGGGGCGCTGCTGCGGTTCGGGATCGACAGCTGGTTCGCACACCACAGCAGCATCCGCAGCGTCCGCACCGATGGCCGTGCGGCGTTGCACTGGCCCTGGGCCACCCTGCTGGTCAACGTCGTCGGCTGCTTCATCATCGGTCTGGCACACGGCCTGACCGCCGGGCTGGGACTGGGCGCGGAATGGCAGGTGGGTTTGGCCACCGGACTGGCCGGCGGACTTACCACCTTCAGTTCGTGGACCACCGCCACCATCCGCCTGCTCAGCGAAGCACGGTTCGGCGCCGCGGCCCTGAACGTGGCGGTTAACCTGGGCCTTGGCTTTGCTGCCGCGGCCGCTGGCAGTGCACTGGCTTCCTAGCGACGCTGTTCCCGTTGGGGGCCCGGCCGGCGATTTGGCGGCCTCCCGTATGGTGGAAGGTGATGATCAGCAGACGCGACGCCGCAATAACCCTTGATGTTCCCCTTGAGATGGCGCAGCGCCACGGCCTGCCGAAGTGGATGACGGAGGCCGAACTCCGCGCCATCCTCGACAATCCTCCGCCATGGCTGGTGCAGTCGCGCGCCAACCGGACGGGCAAGCGGCCGGTGTGGGTGCACCTGGAATGCGCCGTCTGTGGCTATGAGGAGGCGGCCCGGCCCAAGAAGTGGTGGCCGGACTTCACCTACGTGGTATGCAGCCATCATGCGCCTTCCGATGTTCCCGCCGTCCGCCCCGGGTGCGTCCGCAGCGAGTACGACGGCGTGGGGACCCGTTTCGTGGGCATCGCGGACGTGGAAGCGCCTCCGCTCCGTCCTTAGGCCCGCCCAGGTGACGTGCCCCGGGGACCTTCGGTCCGGCGTCGGGCATTATCCTGCGCCGTTGCCTGTCATTTCTTCCGGGACGGCGGTGAGGTGCAGCTCGGTGCCGTCGCGGAGTACCTTCACGTCCAGCGGCTCGCCGATGGCATCGGAAAACAGGAGCCGCTGCAGGCTTTCGGCGTTGCTGACGGGACGGCCTCCGGCGGTGACGATAATGTCACCCGCGGCAAGGCCTGCTTTGTCCGCCGGCGAGCCGGGCAGGACCTCCACGACGCGGAGCCCTTCGCGCAGCCCGCTGCGGATCACAGCGCTGGGGTTGAGCTGGATGGGCGTGCTGACAAGGCCCAGGTAGGCACGGCGTACCCTCCCGTCTGACAGGAGCGCGGAGATGATCCTGCGGGTGGTGGCATTGATTGGTATGGCGAGCCCCAGCCCGGCGCCCGCCACTGCGGTGTTGATGCCGACGATCCTGGAGTGCGTGTCCGCCAGCGCTCCACCGGAGTTGCCTGGGTTCAGCGCTGCGTCCGTCTGGATAACGTCCTCGATCACCCTCCTGTTGCCGCCCGCCCAGACTGGAATGGCCCGGCCCAAACCGCTGACCACGCCCGCGGTGACTGACCCCGCCAGGCCCAGTGGGTTTCCGACGGCAATCACAAGCTGGCCCACGCGCAGGGTCTCGGCCGCGCCGAACTGAGCAGGTGGCACCTTGGGCCGCGAACCGTGGACGACTGCTAGATCGGACAAGGGGTCGGCTCCCACCAGTTCCAGTTCCATCCGGCTCCCGTCTCCAAACACCGCAAAACCGTGCCGGGTGCCTGCCACGACGTGTGAGTTGGTGAGCAGGTATCCGTCCTCCGTGAAGAGAACGGCCGAGCCGGCGCCCACCCTCACCCTGCCGTTGCCCCTATTCGCGGTCATCTCGATGGCTGCCACGTGGGGCGTAACCGCTGCCGCGACACGCATGACCGTTTGCGAGTACGAGTCCAGGACGTCCTCGTCTCCGGTGGATATGGGTTCCCGCGCCTGTTCCATGACGCACCTCCGGTCTGGTGCCGCTTCCGGCAATCCATGCCCTTTACGGGTCCTTACGGGAGACAACAATGGCCGGGCACGGTCCACTCCCGGTGGAACTACGCCGTGGGTGAACGCGGGCATTGCGGTGCGGTGCGGCTGTCAAGGCTTTAGGATCGGAGCATGACTGACTCCCCTGCAGGGTCTCAAACGGAAATACTGAACGCTGAGGAGTGCTGGCGGTACCTTCGGTCCTCCTATATCGGGCGGCTGGCGGTCATCAACGGTGACGTTCCCGAGATTTTTCCCGTGAATTTTTCGGTCGCCGGTGACACCCTGCTGTTCCGCACGGCGCCGGGGACCAAGCTCCGTGCCCTGCTCAGCGGCTCGGTTGCCGCCTTGGAGGTGGACGGCCTCAACCCATACGCCACTCAGGTCTGGAGCGTTGTCGCCAAGGGCAGGCCGCAGCCATTCGATGAAGCCAGCATGAAGCTTCCGGAGGAAGACGCCGACAGGGAACCTTGGGAACCGGGGATCAAGGACCACCTGGTGGCCATTACCCCCACCGATATCACCGGCCGCCGTTTCGCTGTCACGCCGCGGACCCGCTGGTGGCCGCCGGTCGATTTTTCCGCCGACTGGCTGTAGCGGCCTGCGGTCTCACGCCGTGATGATCACTTTGAGGGCCTTGGTTTCGGCTGCCCGGGAAAACGTGTCGTAGGCGTCAAGGAACTGGTCGAAACTGAAATGGTGCGTGGCGAACTTCTCCGCCCTGATCTTTCCCTGGGCCACAAGCTTGAGCAGCATGGGCGTCGTGTTGGTATTCACCAGCCCCATGCTGATGTTGATGTTTTGGATCCACAGGTTTTCCAGGTGCAGCTCCACCGGTTTTCCGTGCACCCCAACGTTCGCCACCGATCCACCCGGCCGCACTATGTCGGTGCACATGCCAAATGTTGCCGGCACGCCAACAGCTTCGATGGCCACATCGACGCCCTGTCCGCCGGTCAGGGCCAGGACCTGTTCCTTCCAGTCACTGCTGCCGGAAAGGACAGTGTCCGTGGCGCCGAACTCCTTGCCTTCGCCAGGCGGTTGGCGTCCAGGTCGATGGCCACCACAGTCGCTGCGCCGTACAGTCCTGCCGTGGTGATCGCCGCCAGGCCCACCGGCCCGGCACCAACAACGGCCACGGTGTCGCCGGGCTTCACCCGGCCGTACTGGACACCTATTTCGAATCCGGTGGGGAGGATATCGGAGAGCATGACGGCCTGTTCGTCGCTGACGCCCGAGGGCAGCAGGTGCAGCGAGTTTTCGGCGTACGGCACGCGGACATACTCCGCCTGGGTCCCGTCGATCAGGTGTCCGAAGATCCACCCGGTGCCTTCCTGGCCTTCGCCTCCCAGGCAGTGCGAATAGAGTCCGGTCTTGCAGTTGGCACAGTGGCCGCAGGATTTGATGCACGAGATGATGACACGGTCATTCACCTTCAGGCCGGTCACGGAAGGCCCGGTTTCCACGATGGTTCCCACCGCCTCATGTCCCAGGATCCGGCCCTTTTCGACGGCGGGTACGTCACCTTTAAGGATATGCAGGTCGGTGCCGCAGATCGTGGTGGTATCGACCTTGACGATGACGTCGCCGGGTTGCTGGATCCGGGGGTCGGGGACATCAGTCCATGACTTGTCACCCGGTCCGCCGTAG
Organism: Arthrobacter sp. FX8; assembly: GCF_026723805.1. NCBI lineage: Bacteria > Bacillati > Actinomycetota > Actinomycetes > Micrococcales > Micrococcaceae > Arthrobacter > Arthrobacter sp. FX8. The sequence continues at coordinate 2,091,765 of NZ_CP113505.1, forward strand.
ACGAGGGCTTTCATGTGTCTCTCCTTACTGTGTGGGACGGATTCTCCGACGTTCGCCGCCGGCTTGCGCGGACAGCTGATGGTTGGGCTGCGGGCCGGCGGGACTGGCTGCCGGCGGATCCACTGCCTGGAGTTTGGCTATGTGCAGGCTTCCGAGCACCAGGAAAAGCCCCGAGAGCCCAAGGGCGGGCAGCAAGGCGGCCAGGCTTGGTTCTGCACCGAACAGGGGTTTAACCAGTTCACCCACCGCCAGGGAGAAAATGAGGGTGAAACCCAGGACATACAGGGCCGGGAGAAGCAGCAGTCCCGTACGGTGGCCCCGGTACGTGAGGAAGGACAGGATCAGGAACCCGGGCATGATGAAGCAAAGGTCCAGGATGAAGATCGAGTAGAGGGAGTCAATCTGCTCGCCGCTCCGCATCAGGGGCAGGAGCATCCCGATCCACAGAGGGTAGAAGATCAGCGGCTGAAGGATGGCACCGGCCGCTGACACCAGCCTCAGTGCACGGGGAAGGGAGGCGGATGGCGCGTCGCGGTCCATGGTGGCCCCGGCGGTGACCATGGCCCAGAATGACACTGCGAAGACTGCCATGTAGAGCAGGTACAGGCCGTTGTACGTCCGCTCAATGACGTAGATCCCGTATGCGTAGAAGAGGTAGCCAAGGAGCCCCAGTGCCACGATCTGGTATTTGGCCCTGTGCGGGCCAACCGCGTAGGCCAGGTACAGCAACGCGAGCCCGGCCGCGACGGAGAGCAGGTCCTGGGAGTAGGCGCCGGGGATCAGGTCAGCGGCAACCACCCTGTTGTAGATTCCGGGCCGCCAAAGCCCCGTTGCCGCAGCGGCGAGCGCCAGCAGTCCGGCAACAGCCCACAGCAGGCGGTTGAGGAACAGATGGGTCAGCATGGGCCACCTTTCACCGGAAGATGAGCGTTTCCCGGGCGTCCCCACAGCGTCCCATTGGGCCGGCCGGACCCCAAGTGCCATTGGTCCTTCCTTGGGCATTGGTCCTTCCTTGGAGGCCGGGCCTTTATGCCCTTACGGCAGGCGGGAGAGTTGCCTACGCTGTGGCCTATGACTGAGAAAACGAACGTGCCTGTGCCGGAAATCCTTGACGCGGTCGAGTGCTGGACGCTCCTCGCCCAGACCGGGGTGGGGCGCCTGGCCGTCATCGCCGATGGCCATCCGGATGTCTTTCCCGTCAATTACAAGGTGGACGGCAGGACGCTGGTTTTCCGCACCGGCGGCGGTACCAAGCACCAGGCCCTCCAGTCGGAAGCCACCGTGGCCCTCGAAGCAGATGCGGTCAGCTCCCAATTCGGGCTCGCATGGAGCGTCGTGGTCAAAGGCACGGCTGTTGAAGCGGCGCCCACGGGCCCTGACCTGGATGACGTCAAGCGGGCGCTGTTTCCATGGCAGGGCGTGGGGCAGGAGCACTTCATCCGCATCACGCCGGAGTCGATAACGGGGAGGCGCTTCACGGTGGACGCACCACTGCTGTGGCAAACCTCGCTGGACGACGCAACCCGCGCCGGTTTCGAGTAGGAATTACGGGCAGGAGACACCGTGCGCGCATGGTGGGTGAACGGGCCGGGCCCCATATCCACCCACCCGCTGGTTCAGGGACTCCGTGCCACTCCCACGCCTGCGGCCAACGAACTCCTGGTGGAAGTGACTGTCTGCGGTGTTTGCCGCACCGACCTCCACCTCGCTGAAGGAGACCTGGCACCGCACCGTGCGCAGACTGTGCCCGGGCATGAAGCAATCGGCGTGGTTGTTGAGGCAGGAGTTGCCTGCTCCCGGTTCAGGACTGGCGACAGGGTGGGTGTGGCGTGGCTTGGCGGGGTTTGCGGCAGGTGCGACTACTGCCGCCGGGGTGATGAAAATCTGTGCCAGTCGCCCGTCTTCACCGGCTGGGACAGGGATGGCGGCTATGCCGAGTACTTGACGGTTGCGGAGGACTTTGCCTACCCGGTACCTCCAACCTTCCGGGATGAGCAGGCGGCACCACTGCTGTGTTCGGGCATCATCGGGTACCGCGCGCTGAAGCGCGCCGCCCTTCCCGTGGGTGGCCGCCTTGGCATTTACGGCTTTGGCAGCTCTGCCCACATCACCGCCCAGTTGGCGCTTAAACAGGGCGCCTCCGTGTATGTCATGACCCGGTCTGACGGCGCGCGGTCGCTCGCCCTGGAGTTGGGAGCTGATTATGCGGGGGACGCTTATGACCAGCCGCCGGTACCGCTCGATTCCGCCATTCTTTTCGCACCGGTTGGAGACCTTGTCCCGGCTGCGCTGCGCGCCCTGGACCGGGGCGGAACGCTTGCCATCGCCGGAATCCACCTAAGCGACATCCCGGCCCTCAATTACACCAGGGAGCTCTTTTTTGAACGGCAGGTGCGGAGCGTGACAGCCAATACCCGGGCTGACGGGCGTGAGTTCCTGGCTCTCGCAGCCAGGCTTTCGCTTACCCTCACCACCACGGCCTACCCGTTCCAGGCTGCGGCCAAGGCACTTGAGGACCTGGCTGCCGACAGGATTACCGGTTCGGCAGTCCTGCGGGTCCGGCCGGAACAGTAGCCTCTCATCCAAACAGGACGGCGGCCTCCTGGTACCGCGCTTCAGGGACCACCTTCAGTTCCCCCAGCGCTTCTTCAAGGTCGACGTTGACAATGTCCGTGCCGCGCAGCGAAACCATGGTGCCCCACCTGCCGGCGGCTGCCGATTCGACGGCGGCCAGGCCCAGCCTGGTGGCAAGGACACGGTCGAAGGCCGTGGGTTCGCCGCCACGCTGGATGTGGCCCAGGACGGTGGCGCGCGTTTCGATGCCGGTCCGCAGCTGCAGTTCTCCTTCAAGCAGCAGTCCGATGCCTCCCAGCCGCGGGCGTCCGAAAGTATCCAGGCCACGGGGCGCGTACGGTGCTTCGTGGCCTTCAGGAGCGAAGGCCTCGGCCACCACCACGAGCGGAGCCCTGCCCCGGTCACGGGCTGACAGCACCCACGAGCAAATTTGGTCCAGGGACACCGGATGTTCAGGTATCAGGATGGCGTGCGCGCCCGATGCCATCCCGGAATGCAGTGCTATCCAGCCCGCACTGCGGCCCATGACCTCGGCCACCATGCACCGGTGGTGCGACTCGCCGGTGGTCCGGAGCCGGTCGATGGCTTCGGTGGCGGTCTGCACCGCAGAATCAAAGCCGAAGGTGTAGTCGGTGGCGCCGAGGTCATTGTCGATGGTCTTGGGCACTCCCACCACGTTGATGCCCTGGGAGCAGAGTTCCCGGGCGGCTGCCAGTGTTCCCTCTCCCCCAATGGCAATCAGGCCGTCCAGTTCGTTGTGCCGGACGCAGGCACGGACACCCTCGATTCCATTGCCCACCAGCGGGTTGGTCCGGGACGTGCCCAGGATGGTTCCACCCAGGCGGGCGATCCCACGGACACTCGTACGGGGCAAAGGGTAAACGTCCTGCTCCAACACACCCCGCCAACCGTCCCGGAACCCGATGAATCCATAGCCATGCGAAACGTGCCCGCCCAGCACGGCTCCCCGGATGACCGCGTTCACGCCCGGGCAGTCACCGCCACTGGTGAGGATCCCCAGCCGCTTCACCGGACCACCACCCCCGAAGCCCGGACAGGCAACGGAAAATGGAGGGTTTGCCCGGGAGGAAGGACCTCGTCATTGCCATGCACCTGCACCTTGATGGGGCCGGCGTCACCGGGAGCAGAGGCGATGCTCATGTCCCCGTCCTTGAGATGTATGCGGAGGCGGTGTCCCCGGTAGAGGACCTCAAAGGCAACGGCGCGCAGCCCGGTGGGGAGGTTGGGTGCAAACAGGATCGTGTCACCGCTGAACCGGAGCCCCGCAAAGCTGCGCTGGACCACGTCGATGGTTCCGGCCATCGCGCCCAAATGGATGCCCGCGCGCGTGGTGCCGTGCTGGGTATCGTCAAGATCGGCGTCGAGCGCTTCCCGGAAACTGTCCCAAGCCCGGTCCGCGTCCAGGCCCGCAAGGACGGACGCGTGGGCAACCCTGCTCAGGGTGGAGCCGTGCGCCGTCCTGGCCAGGTAATACTCGATCGTCTTGTTGAGGTGTTCCGCCGTGAATGCATACTGAAGCCGCCGAAGAATGCTGACCAGTCCGTCGTGTCCCAACAGGTACGGGAGCATCAGGACGTCGGCCTGCTTTGCCAGTTTGTAGCAGTTGGTACTGTCATCTTCGGCCTCGAGGATGAGGTCCAGCCGCTCAATGTCGCCGTACCTGTCCCGGTAGTGGTCCCAGTCGAGTTCCTTCAACGACCCGTAGCCCTCGAACTGGCTAATGACGCCGTCCTCGTGAAAGGGGACATACATCGCCGATCCCACGTGCGCCCACCCGGCGGTTTCCTCCTCTGTGACACCCAGGCGTTCCATGAGTACGGCACGTTCGCTGCCGCGCAGGAAGGCCATGATTCCCCTTGCCGTGGAGCAGGCCCATGCCGCCATGACATTGGTGTAGGCATTGTCGTCCAGGCCGGGTCCGTCGCTGCCGGGATAGCCGGTGTGGTATTCGTCCGGTCCCACGACGCCGCGAAGGTGGTACCGGCCCTCCTGCTGGTCGTAGTCCGCCAGTGAGCGGAAGAAACGGGCAACCTCGATCACCAGTTCCGCCCCCTTTTGCAGGAGCCAGATCTTGTTACCAGTGGTTTGGAAGTACTGCCAGGCATTGAACGCGACAGCAAGTCCGGAGTGCACCTGCAGGTGCGAGTGGTCCTTGACCCACCTGCCGGACCTGTCGTTGTACAACCATTTGGGCGTTTCCTCGGTTCCGGCGCTGGCGCTTTGCCACGGAAATTTCGCCCCTGCCAGACCTTCCAGGGCCGCGGCATGCCGGGCGGCGGGAAGCCGCCGCCACCTGTAATCGATGACGGCACGCGCAACCTCAGGCGTCCTCGAGGCGAGTACCGGCAGGACGAACAGCTCATCCCAAAAGACGTGGCCCCGGTAGCCCTCGCCGTGGAGTCCACGCGCCGTCACGCCGGCATCCAGTTCGGTCGTATGGTGTGTCAGTGTCTGCAGCAGATGGAATATGTGCAGGTTCAGGACAAGGCGCACCTGGACCGGGGCATCGATCTCCACCATGAACGGCCGCAGCTCGCGCCGCCACGCTTCCTCGTGCGCCGTCAGCAGCGAATCGAAGTCCCCGGGGATACGCGCCAGGACCGCACGGGCACCGGCTTCCGGAGAGGATATGGCACGGTCACGGGACGTCACCACTGCCACCGTCTTGGTGATCCGCACCGCGGCGCCGGCACTGAGGGACAGCAGAAGAGTCTGGAAATGGAAGGCCCCTTTCCTGCCCTCCTCAACTCCCTCCGCTTCCGGGAATACCTGTGTTCGATAGGCCGCGGCGATGCGGATGAGGCTCTGGGTAGTTTCCACTTCGACGACGGAGGCAGCAAGCGCGGACGGCTCAGGGATGGAGCGGTGGGAGGCTGTCCTGTCAGCGATGTGGACGTCCGAACCCTGGGCATGTTCGGGGAGGTTGGCGTTGCGGACCCCGGCGTTGACACCGCTGCGGACCTCCACCTGACCGCTCCAGCCCAGCGCGGTGATAACCGTCTCAAGGACCAGCAGATGGGGCTCGGCCATGGACGCGAAACGGGTTTGCACTACTTCCAGCCTGCGGTGGTCGGCTGTCTCCAGCAGCAGCCGCCGCTCCAGTACCGCCCGTCTGAGGTCCAGGACCCTGTGCTCGCGGACCGAGGTCATTCCGCCCTCCGACCACCACTGCTGGCCCGGCAGGCGCAGGTCGAGCGGCAGGCAGTTGGGGGCGTTGACCATGTGTTCTTCCAGCAGCGTCTCGCCGCCGGCTTCCGCGCGGACACGGTTGTAGACGCCGGCGAGGTACATGCCCGCGTAGCTGAAGCTGCCGCCTTCGGGCGCCGCCCCGCGGACGCCCATGTAACCATTGCCCAGCGTGGTCAGGGCTTCCCGGTGTCCCTCGTGTGCGGCGTCGAAACCTTCATAGACGAGGTGCCAGGCGTTGCCGATGACCTGGCCCAGATCCAGCTCCCCCACGTCGTTGAGGACGGTATGGGCGCCGGCTGCCTCAAGCTGCCGGCGGTTGCCGGTCCGGTCGATTCCGACAACGAGGCCGAAGTCACCCCGGCGGCCGGCCTCAACCCCCGCCGCGGAGTCCTCGATCACCACCGCATGTGGCGGGGAGACCCCAAGCCGCGATGCGGCCGCAAGAAAGACGTCCGGCGCCGGTTTTCCGCGCAGGCCGAGCCGGGCCGCCGTCGTTCCGTCCAGCACCACCCTGAAGAGATCCTGGATGCCCGCCGCTTCCAGGACCAACCCGGCGTTCCGGCTTGAGGTGACCACAGCAGTGGGCACTGCCGCGCCCGCTAGCCTCTGCAGCAAATCCAGGGTGCCTGGGTAACTCTGGACGCCGTCGGTCCGGAGGTGTTTCAGGAACAGTTCGTTCTTCCAGGCACCCAGGCCGAACCCGGTCCATGCGCCGGCTTCGTCCGTCTCGTTTCCCTTCTCAACCTGCACTCCCCTGGCAGCCAGGAACCGTACCACCCCCTCCTCCCGCGGCATCCCGTCGATGAAGGTGAGGTAGTCATTCCTGCTGAGCGGGGCACGGTTGGCGCCGGCAGGGACTCTTGGGTCACGCAGGATCCGGTCGAACGCATCTTTCCAGGCAGCCTGGTGGACCAGCGCTGTATTGGTGACCACCCCGTCCAGGTCGAAGATGACGGCGTCAAACGGTGGCTTGGCAGAAGCGGCGGTGGGCGACCCGATCATAGGTCAGTGGTACCAGCAAAGCGGTCATTCCGGACAGGGCCCTAGGGCCCGGCGCGGCCGCCGGGCCACGACGCGGCCACTGGAACCCTATGTCTTTGCGCCGGCTGTGTGCCCCACGTGGCTCCACCAGGTCAACGGGGACGTGATGGAAAAACGCCTGCCCGTTACGGAGTTGGGAACTATCCGGACAAAGTGCTCCTTTTCACCGGCCTGCCAGGGAAACAGGGTAAGGCCTGCTCCCTTCATCAGTTCCTCCGATGGCTCGAGGATGACGGCCTTGCCTTTGACCAGGACGCTCCATGCTTTGGCGGCATCATGGCCGTCGGCTTCCAGGGCGACGGCGAGCGGCCCGCCTGCTGCGCGCAGTTTCGTTCCCTCCCCGTCCGGAAGACCAGCGATTCGTGGTCCACTTTGTAGTTGACCGGGAACACCTCCGGGTATCCGTTCACCAGCACTGCCAAATGGCCGACGGATACTCCACGCAGGAGGTCCCAGCACGCTCCGGCGTCCAGGACTTCGGTAGGCGTTTGCGGTGGATCGTTGTGCATGCAGTCGAAGGTAACGGCTTGCCGGGCCAGCCCGGTAGAGCATTTAGGCCCGGGTCCCCTTGCCTTGACGGGCAAAGAAAAACACCCCGGTCCGAAGACCGGGGTGTTTTACCCGTGGGTGGAGATGGGGGGAATTGAACCCCCGTCCGATGTCGTGTTGTCAGGGCTTCTCCGGGCGCAGTTTGCGTCGGATTTTCTCGGCCCCAGCCATGCTGCAAACAGCTGGCTGATCCGGGCCCAGTCATCTAAAAGTCCCGTTTACTCCGATGACGGGAGCAAACAGCAGTGGCTATCTAAATGACGTCAGGATCCGGGGCGATAGCAACCCCGGGCTGACGGACTGTCTTACTGCTTAGGCAGCAAGAGCGAAGTCAGTGCGCTTAGATTCGGCACTTATTGGTTTGCAGAAAGCGTTTACGAGATAATTCTGCATCCTCGGCCCGCTTCACCTGTCGCGACTAACACCGTCGAAACCGATCATCCCCGTATTTTGTTACCAAACCGGCTGGCAAGCCTGCCGGACTATCCATACTAACGCATGACCCGTGGAAATAATTCCTACCGGCGCCGGTTGCGCTCGCGCATCTCACGCTGGGCTTCACGGTTGTCCTGCTGTTCCCGCAGCGTCTGCCGCTTGTCGTATTCGCGCTTGCCGCGGGCAACACCGATTTCCACCTTGGCCTTGCCGTCCACGAAGTACAGCTGGAGGGGAACAATGGTGTAGCCGGACTCCCGGACCTTGTGGGAGATCTTGATGAGTTCTTCCCGGTGCAGCAGCAGCTTGCGGCGCCGGCGTGCCGCGTGGTTGGTCCAACTGCCCTGGTTGTATTCGGGAATGTGGATGGCTTCCATCCACAGTTCGTCGTTATAGAACGTGCAGAATCCGTCCACCATGGAGGCGTGGCCCTCACGCAGGGACTTCACTTCGGTGCCCATCAGCGCGATGCCGGCCTCGTAAGTGTCCAGCACGTGGTAATCGTGCCGGGCCTTGCGGTTGGTGGCCACTACCTTACGGCCACTTTCTTTAGGCACGGGGAAACTCCTCGGGTTCAGGTCGGGTGCCTCCGGGCCTGCGGCGCGGAGCTATACCAGTCTACGGCAGCAGCGCTTCGCCCCTACAGCAATCCCATGGGGTCGACGGCGGCACCATTGAGCCAGGTTTCGAAGTGGGCGTGGCAACCCGTGGAGTTGCCGGTGCTGCCGGAGTAGGCAATGAGCTGGCCCTGGGAGACCCTCTGCCCATTCGAAACCACGATGCTGGAGTTGTGGTAGTAGATGGTGGTGAGCGTATTGCCCTGCACCACGCCGTGATCGATCTTGACGCGCCAACCGCCACCATCGGCGGAATTCCAGCCTGAGCTGAAGACCTCACCGGCAGCTGCCGCATACACGGGCGTGCCGCAGGCTGCGCCAAAGTCGATTCCGGTGTGCATGTATCCACCGGTGCCATAGAAGTCGATGGTTCCCGGCGGGGTGGTGCGGTAGCCAAAACCGGAGGTGATGGGGATGCTGCCGTCGAAGGGGTGGCGGAGGCCAAACGCCGACGGCGATCCCGCGGCGGGCGGGACGTACGGCTGCGCGGGCGGGGCCGGGCGGTTTGCGGCGGCCGCGGCCGCGGCCGCCGCAGCGGCAGCAGCAGCCGCCTGCCTGCGCTGCTCGGCTTCCCAAGCTTCACGGGCCCTGCGGTCGCGTTCGGCGATCTCGTTGGCCACCTGGTTCTGGTTGGCCTGGACGCCGGCCAACTGGGCCTGGATGCCGGGCTTTGCCGCCTGGAGTTCGGCATCGAGGCGGGTGGTGTCCGCAATGAGCTGGTCGACTTGGGCCTTCTTGGCCGCAGCCTCGTCGCGGGCGGCCTTCTCCCGCTCCAGGGCGGCGTCGGCCTTGGCCTTGAGGTCCTTGATCTCAGCTTCGACAGCTTGCAGGCGCGCTTCGGAGTTGACGTTGGTGGCGTTCTGCTGGCTGAGCTTGTCCATGGCTGCGTTCTGGCTGCGCATGGCCTGGTCCGCAAGGTCCATGGTTTCGGTCAGGCTGCTGCCGCTGTTGGAGCCGAAGAAGAGCGACAGGTTCGAAGGAACGCCGCCGGATTTGTAGGCCTGGGTGGCGATCTGCCCAATCAGTTTCTTGGTGTCCGCGATCTTTTGCTTGTCCGTCTCCAGCTGCTGGGTGATCTTGGCCTTGTTCTGCTGGGCCATGTCCACGCGGGCCGACAGCGCCTCTACCTCCTTGACAGCCCCGGCTACCCGCCCCTGTGCCTCAAGGAGTGCCTGCTGGGCACCGGGCAACTGTCCCTGGTAGATCACCAGGTCGCTGGCGGCCTTGGCGATCCGGGAATCGACGAATTCGAGGGATGCCTGGACGCGTGCGGCTTCGGCCTCGAGCGCGGCTTGGCGGTCTTCGAGGTCGTCGGCGAAAGCGACGGGTGTGGCAAGGGCCATCCCGGCCGAAAGGATGACGGTGAGCACGCCGCTGACGATCCCCAAACGGCGGGCAGCGGCCCGCCCTCGGCTGTGCCGGGGGCGGGGCAAGGTTTGGTGAATGAGGTTCATGGGCATTCCTAGGTCGCGGTGTGCACAGCCTAAACGCGCAAATATCTACGTAAGGTCAAGAGAGACGAAATTCCTGCCAAGGATCCGCCAAGGATTATCAGCGCCGGGGCGATGATCAGGGTCTGCCCGGATGAGATAAAGGCCGTATCCGGGTATTGCCGCGACATATAGTCGCCCAGGAAGTATTGCGCTACGGCCCACAGGGTGCCCGAGGCCAGGGCAGCGCCGATGACGGCTGCTATGACGCCTTCCAGGATGAACGGCAGCTGGATCACGGTTTTTGAGGCACCGACCAGGCGCATGATTCCGGTTTCGCGGCGCCGGCTGAACGCGGAGAGCCTGATGGTGGTGGCGATCAGCAGGATGGCGCAGACGATCATGACCCCTGCGATGCCGACCGCCACAAGGGACGCACCGTTCATCACCGAGAAGAGGCGTTCGAGGAGCTGGCGCTGGTCGATCACCGTTTCCACGCCTGGCTGGGAGGAAAACGTCTCGCTGATGATCTGGTACTTTTCCGGGTCCTTCATGTTGATCCGGAACGATGCGGGCAGCTGGTCCGGCGTCACGGAATCGACGATCGGAGAGTTCGAAAACTGGTCCTTGAAGTGCTTGTAGGCCTCATCCTTGGACTCGAACTGAAAGTCGTTGATGTACTGCGCCACGGCCGGGGACTCAAGGAGCGCGTTCAAGCCCTGTTGCTGCTCAGGGGTGACTGGCCCGGAAGCGCAACCCGGCGCCGTCGAACCTTCACTGCAAAGGAAGATCGCCACCTGGACCTTGTCGTACCAGTAGCCCTTCATCTGGTTGATCTGCATTTGCAGCATTCCGGCCGCACCCACGAAGGTGAGGGACACGAACGTCACCAGGATGACCGAGACCACCATGGAAAGGTTCCGGCGCAGCCCGCTGCCGATTTCCGAAAGGATGAATGCGAGCCTCACCGCTGGGCCTCGCCTTCAGCGCCATTGCCCGGCAGGCCGCCGTCGGGCGTTTCCCTGCCACTGGCGTCCTTAAGGCGCCTGGACTGGCCGACGACGGGAATCATCGAGGTGTACAAGGCCTTGGCTTCGTCGCGGATCACCACGCCGTTCCTGAGTTCGACCACCCGTTTGCGCATTTCGTTGACGATGTCGTCATCGTGGGTGGCCATCACCACGGTGGTTCCGTTCTGGTTGATCTTGTCCAGGACGCCCATGATTCCCATGGACGTGGTGGGGTCCAGGTTTCCGGTGGGTTCGTCCGCGAGGAGGATCCCGGGCCGGTTGACCACGGCACGCGCGATGGCCACGCGCTGCTGCTCGCCGCCGGACAGCTCGTGCGGCATGCGGTGTTCCTTGCCTTCGAGGCCGACGGTCTTCAGGACCTCCGGGACGGTGTCGCGGATGACGCTGCGGCTCTTGCCGATGACCTGCATGGCGAACGCCACGTTGGCGAAGACATTCTTTTGGGGCAGGAGGCGGAAGTCCTGGAACACGACGCCGATGCCCCGGCGGAGGCGCGGAACACGCCAACTGGAAATCTTCGCGACGTTTTGGCCGGCGACGTAAACAGCGCCGGAGGTGGCGCGGTCTTCCTTCAGCACCAGGCGGAGGAAGGTGGATTTTCCGGAGCCGGACGCACCGACAAGGAAGGCGAATTCGCCGCGGTCAATCTCAAGGGTGACAGAGTCCAGCGCCGGACGGGCTTTCTGGTCGTAAACCTTGGTGACATTTTCGAATCGGATCATGGCCCTAAGTACCCTGCAGGGCATGGCTGATTCTTGTGATGCAGCCCAGTTCTGCAGCCGGTGCACGGGTTTTCGTTTGGGGAAAGTAGGGCCCCGGCCCCTCGACTATACGCAGGGTCCCCCGTGCTTCGACCTGCTTTCGGGGGCGTGTCGCTGGATCAGCTGCAGGACGGCGGGGCCGGCAGGCCTACTTTTCGGCGTTGCGGTTGTCAGTACGCCAGCGGATGCCCGCATCGATGAAGTCGTCAATCTCGCCGTCGAACACTGCGGACGTGTTGCCCACTTCGTGCTCGGTGCGCAGGTCCTTCACCATTTGATACGGGTTCAGAACGTAGGAGCGCATCTGGTCACCCCACGAAGCTTTAACATCGCCGGCCAGCGCCTTCTTCTCCGCATCTTCCTGCTCCTTCTTCAGCAGCAGGAGCCGGGACTGCAGCACGCGCATGGCGGCGGCGCGGTTCTGCAGCTGCGATTTCTCGTTTTGCATGGAAACCACCGTGCCGGTCGGGATGTGGGTGAGGCGGACGGCGGAGTCCGTGGTGTTGACCGACTGGCCGCCGGGGCCCGACGAACGGAACACGTCCACCCTGATTTCGTTGTCCGGGATGTCGATGGAGTCCGTCTGCTCGATCAGCGGAATGACTTCCACTGCGGCAAAGGACGTCTGGCGGCGGCCCTGGTTGTCGAACGGGCTGATCCTGACGAGACGGTGGGTTCCGGCTTCCACGCTGAGCGTGCCGTACGCGTAGGGAGCCTTCACCTCGAAGGTGGCCGACTTGAGCCCGGCCTCCTCCGCGTAGGACGTGTCCATGACGGTGGTGGGGTAGCCGTGCCGCTCGGCCCACCGGAGGTACATGCGCATCAACATCTCGGCGAAGTCTGCGGCGTCCACACCTCCCGCGCCGGCGCGGATGGAGACCACGGCTTCGCGTTCGTCGTACTCGCCGGACAGCAGGGTGACCACTTCCAGGTCCTTGAGGGCTTTCCTAATGGACTCAAGTTCTGTCGCGGCCTCCCCCATCGAGTCCGCGTCGTCCTCGTCCTGCCCAAGCTCAACGAGGACTTCAAGGTCGTCGATCCGGGATGCCAGGTTGGTGAGTCGCTCCAGTTCGGACTGGCGGTGGGAAAGCCGGGAGGTGATTTTCTGCGCGGCCGCGGGGTCGTCCCAAAGGTCCGGCTCCCCTGCCCGCTCGCTGAGTTCGGCGATGTCTTCCTTGAGTGTCCCCACGTCGCTGACGCGTTCAATGGACTCGTAGGTGGCGCGCAGCGCCCGGATTTCAGCGGAAAAATCAATATTGGCCATGGTTGTTTAAGCCTACGCTATGGAGCGGTACGGCCCGGCGCTGCCAGGATCATTGGCTCAGCGGGTGCATGACTCAGCGGGCCAGGCGTGAGCGGGCGGTGGACGTCGCTTCGATTCGGATGCCATCAGGGACAAGGAAGTTCACCACAGGTGGGTGCACGTCTGCCGTGAGGACCACGACGGCGGTGGAACCGTCAGGTGTACCCGTTGTAGCGGCGACGGCGAGGCCTGAGAAACGCTGCGAGGCTGGGCTCCTCGAGACGAAGTCGGCAGCTACATTGCGGACGCGCGCGGGATTAAGGACAGCCGAGGGGCTTCCACCCTGGGATGTGACTTCTCCCAACGTGTAGCTGTCGGCCGCCGCAAGCGATGCCCCGTCTGCCAGGGACAGCAGGCGCTTGTGCTCCAGATAGACGGCAGATATGCCGACGACGACCGTCGCCACCAGAAGTGCCAGGGTGATGTAGCCGAGAATCATCACCATGACCTGGCCGCTCTGGTCCGATTCCCGGCGTTTCACCGGTACCGGCCTACCAATTGGGTGGAAGACGCCTCAACCTCCGTGGCTGATAATCCGTCGGCGAACGGAATGAACGGCAGCGGTACGCTCAGGCTTACGGTGACAGTCACCGTGGTTCCGGCGGCCTGGCAGTCAGCAGGGTTGCAGGTCGTGGCCATGCGGGCCCTGTCTGCCTGGTGCCCGAAGTCGGAAAGGGCGAGGGCCACGGCCTGCTCCGCAGCTGCCTGGGCTGTGGAGGAATCCGGCTGTGCCACATAAACCTTCGCCGCCTGGTCCGCGGCACCCACCACGGCGAAGGAACCGCCCTGGATTTGCCCGACGGTGATCACGAAGTACACCAGCGGGACCATCAGCAGAAGTGCAAGGAACGTGAACTCGACTACCGCACTTCCTTGCTCGTGTCCGCTCCCCTGCTCCTCATGCACAAAGCCCTGCTGCTGGTGCTCCCCGCGAGCAGGCCTGGGGCAGTGGGATGGGTCGCCCACGTGCGTGCCCCCGGCACGCTCCCTGCAAAGCACTTCTGCCACGCGGGCCGTGACCAGGAACAGATTGGAACCGGCCTGTGCGCTGGAGCGGGACTGGGCACTGGAACAGGACTGCGCACTGGCGCGGGGTGGTCCGTCGGGGTGGGGCAACGGGCTGGCGCTGAACGGATCAAGGCTGGACAGCCGCATGCCCTTTCACCTCCAGCAGGTCCCGGGGCCCAATCAGACCGATGACCGGCATTGGGGACCGGACAGTCACTTCCAGGGTGCGCATCCCCTGGACAGTTACTTCCTGCGTACTGACCTGGTCAGCAAAGCCTTCGTTCAGGGCCACGCTGATGAGGCTGCGGGTCCGCTCTTGCGCGTCGGCGGCATTGCGGTCAGCGAGTGTGCCGTACCGGGCACCAGAGGCAGCAGCATCAATAAGTGTGTTCCGGACATGCAGAACCAGGGTCAGCTGAATAATCGCAAGGAAGAACATCGTCAGCAACCCGCCAACCAGGACGAAGTCCACCACGGCTGAACCCCGCTCGCCCGGCCTGGGCAGCACTGGCTGCACGGGTCCGTGAGCGGACGGTAGCATGGTTCAGTTCCCCACCTTGTCCATTGCCTGGTTGAACATGGCCTCCAAAGCGGGGCCCGCGAGCGCCAGCAGGGCTGCAACCAGGACGGCGGACATCAGGGTTATCATCACCCATCCCGGAACGTCACCTCGTTCAGGGTTATCGTTACCGATGGTCGGAGGCACCTGAAGGTCTTCCCTGCCTTCGGTGTACTGTGCACCGATAGGGCGCCCCCTCCCGGCTGTCCCGGGCACCTTGAGCTGCAGTAAAGCGGCAAGGCCAAGAAGCAGCATCGCACAGCGGGTTCCCATGGTTTTCATCTTGAGTCCTATTCCTGGTTCCTAAGGTGGGCTTTAACTAATGGCAGCGGGTCCGGGCTTCGGGTCTTTCTCCTCATCAGAAGCCCAGGTTGATGGCGGCCAGGCCGGGGAAGACAGCAAACACCACGGTCAGGGGAAGCACCCCGAAAACCAGGGGCACCATCATTGCGATTTCCTTTTTCCCGGCAGCTTCCATCAGGTCCCGCTTGGCCGAATCGCGCACGTCCTGCGCCTGCGCGCGAAGCACGTCCGCAAGGGGTGTTCCTCTTTCCACCGCAACGATGATGCCGTCAACAAACCTGACCAGCGGCGCAAGGTCGGTGCGCGCAGAGAACTCCTGCATTGCCAGAATCAGCGGCTTGCCGGCCCTGGTCTCCGCGAGGATCTTCGAAAATTCCTTGGACAGCTCACCGTTGGCACTCCTGCAGACGCGATCCAATGCGCCTGTTGCGCTCTCCCCTGCGCCGACGGCCAGGGCCATCAGTTCGGCAAGGCTGGGAAACTCGGCCATCATCCGCGCTTCCCGCCGGCGGACCTGGGCGCCAAGCCAGTAGTCCCGCAACACAAAACCCGCTGCAGTACTGCCGATAATTACCGCCGCTGCCAAGAGCGGACTGAACCCGCCCGCTGCGGCTCCAATGAGCATGAAAGTCGCTGAGAGGACAAAACCCGCAGCAGCCCACAGCAACTGTTCAGCGCGGAAGTCGATGGCAGACTTGTTGATTCCTGCCTGGGCCAGCCGCCGGCCCGTGGCACCAGGCGTGGGGTTCAGTCTTCCCAATGCGGACAGCCAGTCCCGGAAGACGGGACGGAAAATTCGTTCGAGGGGGCCGAAAGGTGTCAGGTTCTGCTCGCCGGCGTGCAGGAGCCTCGACTCCAGGTTTTGCGACTTAAGTTGGGGCTCTATGCGTTGGGAAAGCGTCAGGGCGCGCATGGGAGGTGACCGGAAGATCACGAGCCACAAACCAAGGCCAAGGCCGATACCGCAGATTACTGCTGCAGGCGGGATGACGATCATCGGAGCACCCTTTCGTCCTGTGGCAGGGCCCCGATCTTCAACATCACCGTGTAGCAAACAAGCGAGACCACCAAGCCGCCGAGCAGGACTGCGGCGCCCATAGGCGTGTTGTAGGCCTGGATCGCCTCCGGCCTGCTGGCAAGCAGGATCATCACGATCCAGGGTGCCGCGACGGCAAGCCGGGCGGCATTGATGGTCCACGACTGCCGCGCCTCGAGCTCGCTGCGGGTCCGGGCATTCTCCCGCAGGAATTCCGCCAAGGTGCCCAGGAGCTTCCCCAGGTCCGAACCGCCTACCTCCCGGGTCAGCCGGAGCGCTTCGACGATGCGGTCGGCCACCGGGTCAGCCAATCGCTGCTTCAACTTGTTTAGAGACCCATCAAACTGGCCTCCGGCGCGATAGTCAGCGCCGAACTCACGAAAAATGGGCCGCAATTCCTCAGGTCCCTTTTCTCCAAGCTGAATGAGGGCCTCGGGCAGGGGCAGGCCCGCACGGATCGCAGAGCGCAGATGATCCACGACGTCAGGCCAGAGTTGGCGCAGCAGGGCCGTCCTCTTTTTGGCCCGCCACCTGAGGATGGTGACGGGAAGCCATGTGCCGAAAAGTCCGAAGCAGCCGGCAATGGGCCACGAATGGCTAAGCCCGTAGAACACCAGTGCTACAAAAACCCCGAGGCCCAAGCAAGTACCGGCCAAACCGCGGGCTGAGACCCTGTCGACCCCGGCAACCGCGAGCAGGTCAGCCAGGTGGCCGGGCTTTCGCACGCGGTTCCCGGGGTCTGGCGTTTCCCAACAGGACCACCAAATGAGGAAGAGGCCCATCCCTAGCGCCGCCCCCATCAGCGCCGGGATCATCGCGGATCCAGCAGCGTGGCGAGGTCGTATCCTGCCCGCGAAAACTTCTCAGCTGCCGGCATGGCGTTGGCCCGTGGTTGCAGGATTCCATTCTCCAGGGCGAAAACCAGTGACGACTCGATGATGCCGTTTTCCACGCGGCGCCCCAACGATAGGATTTGGGTCACTTGCCGACGCCCATCGGGATGCCTACTGCAGTGCACTACAAGGTCTATGCAGGATGCAACGGTGGGGACCACGAACGCACTGGAGATGTTGTCCCCCGCCAATAGCGGCAACGTGCAGATCTTGGTCACAGCATCGTGCGCCGAGTTCGCATGGACGGTGCACATTCCGGGCAGGCCGAACTTTCTTGAAACGCAGTGCAAGCTGGTCACACCGAGCGTCCTGAAGCAGTGGCGAGCATCTGGAGCGTAATGGTAATTTCGGCACGCCGGACATAGCTGGAGCACAGTGTAGGGAAACGGGTCGCGCTGCTTTAGTTCAGTCAGCGGTGTGGTTCGGCAGGCGCTCAGGATGCTTAGGGTCTTTGCCGCGTTCCCTCCAGTACTCATCCCGTTGCCACAACGAAAACCGAGTCACCCAGATGCCAAGAACGACCGCTCCAATAAGAAGAAAGACAGCTTTGGCCACCTGCCAAGGTAGGGCGTCGAAGGGCAGGAAGTTCAGGATCAGCGACACCACCATAAAGGGAAGCGAAAAGTACAAGATGTACCTAAGCCTGCGCTTCGCCTCAGGGCTTGCGCTGACAGGGCCTGAACCGTTGGCTCCCGGCTTCTTGGGGGATGGCGATGCCATAAGTGAACTGAACCATGAAAGGCAAGAATCCGGTAGGCCCACGTCCAGAGTCGCCTTTCAGCCCCATCCTGGATGCCTGGCTACGTCGAAGATTGCCCACTCATCGGGAAGGCCAAGCTAGCCTGCATATCGCAGCACGCATCTGCGCGCGTGCCACGCTGCGAGCAACTGGTGAGCCTGTAAATTCCGGTAGGCCGGACATTGTTCAGGCACACTCGAAACCACATGCTCCCCCGACGGGGGATGTCAGCCCTCGTCGGTAGGGTTTTAACGTGGAAGTAAATAACCGCGAGTGGTCACTCCTGATCCTTATCTGCACAGCCGCCGCGCTGGTACTAATAGTCCCCAGCCTAAGAGCTGCGTTCCGACCGGCCTTGTCAGCCTTTGCTCACCGGAAGGTTCTCACGTCCATTGGCCTTCTACTGGCCTACACCCTGGCAGTCATCATGGGACTGAACCAGTTTGGAGTTTGGGACGCCAAGCTGATCACGCCCACCATCGTATGGTTCATCACGGTCGCCCTTGTTTCACTCTTCCGCCTGCGTCGTGCACAGACTCAACCACACTTCTTCCGCAACCTTGCCCTTGGCGCGATCGCCGCGCCAGTCGCCGTGCAGTTTGTTTTGGACATGTACCCGTTTGAACTCTCGACTGAACTGGTCCTACAGGCCGGGTTCGTCGTACTGGGCATCCTCAGCGGCTTTAGCGCTGGGAACCCTGAGTATCACCGCGCCCACCAAGTCTTCAATGCCATGATCGTCTTCTTGGCCTTGGTCGTCGCACTCCACAGTGCTTTTGAAATCGCCGCTCAGTGGTCACGAATCGACTTCCTCATGGAAGCGAGGAAGTTTGCCCTTCCAATTGGCATGACGGCAGCATTCCTGCCGTTCATGTACGCGTTCGCCCTTTATGCCACCTATGAGACGGCAGCGTTCCGCATGCGGGCCACGGTCCCTGTTGGGACATCTGTATGGAAGCCCGCATTGGCGCTGGCCCTACGGACGGGACTCAGCTTGCCGAAGCTCAACGGTGTAACGCCGCGAACCCGGTTCGACATGGCACGAGCAACGACCGTGGCCGGTGCCCTGAAAGCGTTTGACGAGGGTCAGGCGGCAGAGGCCGCCATACTTCAGGAGGAGGCAGTCAAAAAGCAACGCCTAGTTGACAATGCCGGGTTACAGGGTAGGGACGACGCAGGAAAGCAACTTGACCAACGCGAATTTGCGGAAACCAGGAACGCGCTGAGCTATCTGCACCTATGCCATGCCGGTCATTACCGGCAACGCGGCCGATACCGGGACGACATGCTGGACTTACTGGGGGCCGACACCTTCGCCAAGAAGGGACTGCCTGAGGGGGCAGTCATCACGATGCATGTCGCCGACGATGGGCAGCAGTGGTGGGCATGGCGGAGGACTGTCACCGGTTGGGTATTTGCCATTGGAGCCAGCGAGGCTCCAAGTGACCGGTGGGAATACGACGGTCCGAGCGTTCCCAGCGGAGGCCCGGGGATTGATCCCAATTGGAGGCACTTCATGGTGCCTGTCGAGCGTCACCAACACTGGTGACGCTTTCCGGGCCACTCCGCTGGGGCTACGTGGCTGGGCCAACCGAAGGCCACACCGGACAAAGCCCTAATAATGCGGCGGGCCCTTTTGGGCATGATAGGCTATGCTCCGCCCCTAGATCGCGGGGAAACACAGACGTTCTTCACGGACTCTACCGAGAATAAATGTGGAATGCAAGACCCCACCTGGAGGCATATTTGGGCAGAGCTAAGACCCTGGGGAAGTGCAATCAGCGAGGCTGCAACGAGGTCGCAGTGAAGCGCCAGCGGTGCCAGTCCCACTACGACATCTGGTACTACAAGAACAAAGACCTCCGATGCGCGTGGGATGGATGCCGAGCATTCCAGGACGACGGCGGACGCCGTATGAAGCACGGCAATAAGGTCCTATTCTTCTGTCGCACTCACGAAGTCGAGCATCTCCGATGGACGCCCGACGTAGAAGCAGTCAACCTGGAGCGGCTCGCCGCAAAGATCACTCCACTCAACGGATGCTGGATTGCCAGCGGTCCCGTCATGGGCAAGAAAGGTGAGTACGTTGGCTTCATCCCCGAGGGAGCCAACCAGGTTCATTGGGCATTCCACCGCGTGTTGTGGAACCTCCTAATGGGTGGGCACAAACCCGGCTACGAACTCGATCACCCTGCCGAAGGACTGCAACCCCGCATGCTGCAACCCGGCTCACCTGGAACCGGTAAGGCGTGGTGAGAATGAAAGGCGAAAGCGGGGCCGGCGCGGCCCCTTCGTTAACTGGTCCGCCGTCGAGCATCCAGCAGTCGTAGCTTTCGCAGTCAAATACAACCTTTCCTTGCCGGTACCAAGTGTCGGAAGTGCAGGGACGCTCCGTAATACCCCCGGGCGATAGCGCCACTTCCCTTTGTTGAGGCTGATTCGGGACTAATCCTGGCTTGGAACCCGTACCAAACGAAAGGTGCTAACACCACCGGTCCTGCATCAGGACACGGCGCAAACCATTGGCATCGTTGAAGTGGACGTTGTTGTCATTGTCCCGGCACCCGGAAAGCTCCTCAACCCGTTCGCAACCGGAGGCGCTATGACAGCCGGGGAAGCGAGCAAGGACCAAGGGGGTCTACCCCCACCCCTCGCCCCTTGGTTGGCAGCAGCACCTTTGCGCGCCCTTCCGTATACTCAGCGCCATGTCAGCCAAAAAGAGCACAGGCAGGATGCTTCTGATCTCCGGCCTCATGATAATTGCCGCAGCATTGCTGGCGGGTGCGCTGAGTGCGCTGCATGCACCAAGCTGGCTGGTAGTAGTTCCACCAATCCTGAACGCCAGCGTCATAACTTCCATGTGGCTTAGCAATATGAGGAAGACACCCTGAATCCTGTCTTGCCCCAGGAGCCACTGTCTCGCAAGCCATGAGAAATAAGACACTCTGGTTGTGAGACACAATCCCCGTCTAAGGCACCCTCAAAGTGTCTCGCTTGCATGTCTCACAAGTGCCTGTTAATTTGTGTGTAGCAAAACACTGTTGTGAGACACATTGAGAGGGAGCAAGGCATGGGAAAGCTGATTGGATACGCCCGAGTTTCAACCAGGGCACAGGACAGCGACAGGCAAGAGGTCGACCTCCTCGCCGCTGGCGTGCGGCGAGATGATCTGTACGTGGATCACGGCGTGAGCGGTGCCAAGGCATCCCGAGTGGACCTGGACAAAGCATTGGCGGCCTTGCATGACGGTGACACCCTTGTTGTTACAACGCTGGACCGCTTGGGGCGGTCCACCGTCAACATGCTCAAACTGGCGGAGGAGATCAAAGCCAAGGGCGCAGGCTTGCGCGTGCTCAACCTGGGCGGTGGCGACGTGGACACCAGCACTCCCATGGGAGCCATGGTCTTCACAGTCATGGCCGCCCTTGGGCAGATGGAGCTTGAGATCAAACGCGAGCGCATCACCGACAGTGTGAGCAAGCGGCGAGCCGCAGGCAAGGACTTGGGCGGGCGTAAAGCGCAATTCACAGACAGCCAGATCAAGAATGCAGCTCGCCTGATTCAGGCAGGCGAGCCAGCAGCGCAGGTAGCACGTGATCTCGGCATGTCCAGGGCAACGCTATACCGCCGCATGGAAGTGCTGTCCCTGCCAGCGAAGTCGCGGAACTAAGAGATCACAAGCAGGACCGGACCCCCGGTTCCCGCCGGGGGCCTTGGCAGTCCTCACCATACGCTCTCTTTACAGCCAGGGAAAGGCGCAGGAGGGCCTAGCGGGGGCTGGGTGGCACTTATGTGCCCCCGCCCATTTTGAGGCCCTTATTTAACCTTCTGCTGCAGCAACAGCGAGAGCGTGGCGGAGACAGTGGAGCTATGCGATCGCTGCCGTCCGTTCCGGCGGGAGTTCTGGTCCCAGCACCGGTTGAATCATGACACCGTAGGGCATTGGCTTATCCCAGCCAGCAGACTCTACTTTCCATTGCTCAACCATGGAGGGGGTCGCGTGTACCGCTCCCGTGGACTTGACCACAATTTGAACTGTCCCCGGATCAAAGACTCTTGCACTCCCCCGCGTGTGGCGGTGGAGGATGATAATGAAGTTGTCCCGGATAAACGCTCGTTTACGCTCCACGTGGAGGGCGTACCAAGCGTCGGTAGAGGAAGTGTCGGACCAGTCGACGTCGGCAGGCATGTCTACTTCCTCGCGCCTAGCACTTGCTTCATCCAATTCTGCCAGTTGCTGTTGAACGGTAGCCAGCTTGGCTTTGCTGACTTGGGACATGACGGCCAGCTGTTCACCGTCAATGACTCCCTCAGCAAAAAGGCGTGCTGCTTGGTTCAGGTTCTCTCGGTGGGCCGCCTCCTCAGTCCTAAGGCCCTGTATCACCGCAGGATCCACCGGTGCCGTCGTCGCCCTGTTGGCCGCCACGGCAAGGAAGAACAGTATTTGGCGCTCCACGTGTTCGTCTACGTAAGACATCCGCTTGTTCACATGCCCCGGACCACTTTCGGAACAGCGGTAAATCATATGCTTGATACCTTTGCGGTCCGTGATCTGGCCCGACTTCATCGGGCGCAGGCACTCACACAATGCAATGCCAGCCAACAAGTGCTTCACCTTGTTACTCTCCGAGCGTCGCCTTGCTGGGTCGGACAGCTTGGAGCAGGTCGCTTCCCAAATGTGGCGCTCCACAATCGGGGGAAATTCCGACTCACCCACTATCGCGCCTTTCCATTCAGCGAGCCCCGCGTTACGGGGACGCAAGAGCATCTGGCGGAGAGTTGCGTAGGACCAGGCACCACCGCGCGCGGTCTTGATGCCACGTTCTGTCAGGCCTTGAATGAACGAACCTAGAGATAAGCCAGCCAACACATGCGAGTGCGCGTCTCTTACAATCTGCGCCTCGTCGTCGTCCAGCACAGGGGCACCATCTACAATCCGCCACCCGAAGGGGCGTCCGCCACCCAGCCACTTTCCATCCATTGCGTTCTGTTCCTGAGCGCGACGAACCCGGTCGGCCTTGTGGGCGGATTCGTACCGGGCCACTTGCCCCAGCAGACCCGCCCGGAGGATGCCCTCCGGTGAACTGAGATCGACCTCCCCGCCTTTGACTGTATGGTTTTCAGTGCCGTGTCTGTTGCAGAGGGCAATGTATTCCTCAAGCTCCACAGGGCTCCGATGCAGCCGGTCATAGTGCCAATAAAGCACAGCCTCGATATGGCCGCTTTCAATGGCTGCGAGCATCCGTCGGTAACTAGGACGTCGCTTGCCCGAGTAGGCACTGATGTCGTTGTCGGTGTAGACCTCCACCACATCAAAGTCCTGCGACTTCGCGAGCGCCTGACAGTCATCAATCTGGCGCTGCACGCCCAGCCCCTCGCCCCTCTTATCGTCAGAAATGCGGGCGTAGATCGCTGCTCGTTTGCTGGCCATGGGACCAGCCTACTTTGTATTGCGTTTCGTCGCATATTGGGGAGGCCACTGTTAAGGGCAATCAGCATGTCCAGGCTCTCGGCTTCCCGCACCTCCCCTACCACCAGCCGGTCCGGACGCATCCGCAACGCTTCCTTGACCAGGCGACGGAGTGGAATTTCGCCCTCACCTTCGAGGTTCGGCTGCCGGCACTGCAGACCCACCACGTCCCGGAGGGGAAACTGAAGTTCAAAGATTTCCTCGACGGTGATGACACGCTCCCGGCTACCTATGCTCGCCGCCAGACAGTTCAGCATGGTTGTCTTACCTGCCTGGGTGGCCCCCGACACAAGGATGTTGAGGCCACTGGACACCGCCGCGCCGAGAAATCGTGCCGACTGCGGTGTCAGCGTTCCCAACTCGACCAGGTGTTCCAGTCGGCTGGCCTTCACGACGAATTTGCGGATGTTCACGGCCCAGTGCCGGCGGGTTACATCCGGAATGACTACGTGGAGCCTGGATCCGTCCGGCAGTGCCGCGTCCACAAAAGGGGACGACATGTCCAGCCGTCTGCCGGAGCTTTTGAGCATGCGTTCTACGAGGTCACGCACGTGTTGCTCGGAGAGGCTCAGCGAGGTCAGCTCTGACTCCCCGTTGCGTGCCACATATATTTCGTTTGGCGCGTTGAGCCAGATCTCTTCTATTGAAGGATCGTCTAGGAGTGGCTGGAGCACTCCAAAGCCGGCCACGGCATCAAACAGGAACCTACGGGCAGCATCCAACGGGCCAAGGGGTGGAAGAGGCCCCATAAGGGCGCGCTCGTCATAGTCAGTGACGGCTGCTTCCACCAGCCTACGGACCTCTCCTGCCTGCCTCAGTGGGTCCAGCCCACGACGGCGGATGAGCTCGCGGACTTCGTCCTCGACAATTCCCAGCGCGTCCATATGTTCCCCCATACAACTGCCGCCCCCAGCGGAGGCAGTTCGACTGGGTACAGCTTAAGTAGAGGGTCCTGCCGCAACAAGTCATTCAGCACTCCTGTGGATAACTGACGACCCTCAAGATTCCCCTTAGTAGGGCTCAAGATTTCGCTTCGAAGACCACAGGATTCACAGAAGTAACACCAGAATCACTGGTTGCGCCAGTAACACTGGTGCTATGGTGAGCGCGTTATTTATCGAAATAGCACTATCAGGTGCCTTCCTGGGGGAAATCACCTGAGCAGTATCCAAAGAGGCGCTTGGGGGAGCGCCGCATTGTCTCCGGAGCACATATGAAGCGGAACCTGTCTCAGTCCCGTCGCCCAATCATGATGTCCCTTGGGGCCGGCTTATTAGCTGCCTCCTTGCTGACCGGCCCTGGCCTGATCGGAGCAGCTTCCGCTTTGGAGCCCAGTCCCACACCAACGCCTGCCCCGTCCCAAACTGCCACTACGCTGCCACAGGCGACGCCGGCACCAACAACCACTGCGTCGCCGCAGCCTTCCATCGCAGCCAGTTCGCCGACGTCGGCTACTCCCCAGTCAATGGCCCAGGCCATCGGCCCCGGCGGGGCGGAAATGGGGCAGAGGTCCAAGAGAGTGACCTCTGCTACCCCGTCGCCCACCGCCCAGAAGCTCAGCGCCGAATCGCTCGCAACAGAGGGCACATGGATGCCCTCCTTTGGGATACAGGGGCTTGACGTCAGTGGACACCAAACCAGCGTCGACTGGCAGCAGCAGTGGAACATGGGTGCCCGGTTCGCGTATGTGAAAGCCTCTGAAGGCAATTACTTCACGAATGATCTGTTTGGCTCACAGTACCAAGGCGCACGAAGCGTGGGGATGCTCCGGGGCGCATACCACTTCGCGATCCCCAACTGGTCTTCCGGCGCCGATCAGGCGCGCTATTTCGTGAACAACGGTGGTGGATGGTCCGGCGACGGCTATACGATGCCGCCGGTTCTCGACTTCGAGTTCAACCCCTACGAGGGTCGGACGATCAACGGCTTCTACTTTGGCAACACCTGCTATGGCATGTCCCAGGCGCAACTGACATCCTGGGTCCAGGACTTCGGAAACACGATGAGGTCCCTCACCGGCAGACTGCCGATGATCTATACGAATACAAATTGGTGGAACCAGTGCCTGGGCAATCCCACCGGTTTTGGGGACTATCCCTTGTGGGTTGCGGCCTACCCGTACTCGGCAACCAACGATGCGGGCGCCATTCCGACAGGGAGTTGGGACACCTACAGCATCTGGCAGTACAGCAGCACCGGGCCGTTTGCTGGGGACTCCAACGTTTGGAACGGGGACTATGCGGGACTCAAGGCATTCGCTGGGACCGCTATTCCGCTTGCAGCAAGTCAGGGTATTAGTGACGTCAGAGCCCGCACGCCGGAGCTGGGGGCCCAGACATCGGCAATAGTTTGTGGTCTGCGCGACGGCGGCTGCTACCAGAACTATCAAAATGGCGCTGTGATCTGGTCGCCTGCCAGCGGAGCACAGCCAAGCCCTACGGGCCCTATCCGTGGCGTCTGGCAAGCATCCGGTTTCGAAAACGGAATACTGGGCTACCCAACGTCTGCTGTCGTATGCGGCCTGAAGAATGGCGGTTGCTTTCAGGACTTCCAGAACGGGGCGATCATCTGGACATCGGGCACTGGCGCTCAAATCAGCGTGAGAGGCCCCATCCGAACGGCATGGGCAAACTCGGGATTTGAAAACGGACCCATGGGTTATCCACTGGGAGGCCAGGTATGTGGCCTTTCCGCTCAAGGTTGCTACCAGAATTTCCAGTCGGGTGCGATCTTGTGGTCGCCCGGCACCGGAGCCAACCTCAGCCTGAACGGTCCCATTCGAACGGCTTGGCAGAAGACCGGATTCGAGGCGGGACCCCTGGGATATCCCGCCAGCGACACGCTTTGCGGGCTGCGGGACGGCGGCTGTTTCCAGCGCTTTCAAACAGGGAGCATCGCCAGCTCCACCGCCACCGGAACGCACATCGTTTGGGGCGACATGGAGTCGGCTTGGCGCACTTCCGGGCGGGAAGCTGGACCGCTCGGGTATGCCACTCAGGATGAATCCTGCGGACTGAAAAACGGGGGTGCCGGCAACTGTTCGAAAAGGGTGCCACCGTCTGGTCACCCTCCACTGGAGCCCAATTGAGCCCCAACGGACCTATCCGCACGTTGTGGCTTCAGCAAGGGGGTGAGAGCGGTCTGATGGGATATCCCACCGGACCTCAAACATGCGGGCTCGTGAACGGCGGCTGCTTCCAGGAATTCGAAGGCGGGGCCATTATTTGGTCAGCGACCTCCGGTGCGCAGCTGAGCAAGGCTGGTCCCATCAGAAATGAATGGGCTCGAACCGGCTTTGAGAACGGTGCCATGGGCTACCCCACCGCAACCGAAGTTTGCGGGCTACCCGACGGAGGCTGCTCGCAGGATTTCCAGAACGGCTCACTTACGTGGACTTCCGGCAGAGGCGTCTTGCAGGTCATGTCCCCAATTTTTGCCTCATGGAAAGCTCAGGGGCGCGAGTCCGGAGTACTTGGCTACCCCAGCGCAACCCAAGTCTGCGGACTTGTCGGAGGAGGCTGCTACCAGAACTTCCAGAATGGCGCCGTTCTCTGGTCGGCGGCCACGGGCGCCCAGCCGAGCCCTGCAGGGCCCATCCGCACACTCTGGGCTGCGACAGGATACGAAAACGGTTCTCTCGGATACCCCACCAGTAACCAGGTCTGCGGCCTGAAAGACGGTGGTTGCTACCAGAACTACCAAAACGGGGCTATTCTCTGGTCTCCCGCCACGGGCGCGCAGATAAGCCCCAACGGACCCATCAGATCCAAGTGGGGCTCCATGGGCTACGAGCTCAGCGAGTTGGGATACCCTACGGGCGGTGTGGTCTGCGGCATCAGGGACGGAGGCTGCTACCAGAATTTCCAAGGCGGAGCGATGCTGTGGTCGCAGGCAACGGGGGCTCAACCCAGCAGTGGAGCGATTCGTGCAAAATACGCCAGCCTTGGCTACGAGAACAGCTTCCTCGGCTATCCCATCGCAGCAACTTCCTGCACCTTGGCCAACGGAGGCTGCTTCCAGAACTACCAGGGCGGGTCCATCACCTGGAGCCCCACAACTGGGGCCAGCGCAAGCACAGTGCGTCGGTAACCGCTGTGGCTCCTGCTGCGGGCAGCAGGAGCCACAGCGGTTGAGCTCTTGGATTCAGAACAGAAAAGGGTTGAAGCAGCCGCTTCAACCCTCTTCTGTTTGTAGAAATCTACTTTTCGGCGAGGAGCTCGAGCAGGTATGAGCCGTAACCGCTCTTGACGAGGGGTTCGGCCCTTTCGCGGAGTTCATCGTCGGTCAGGAACCCCAGCCGCCACGAGATCTCTTCGGGCGCTCCAATCTTCAAGCCTTGCCGGTTCTCCACCGTCCGAATGAAATTGGAGGCATCGTTTAGGTCGTTGAAGGTCCCGGTGTCGAGCCAAGCAGTTCCCCGGGGCAGGATCTCGACCTGCAGCTTACCGGCGTCCAGATAGACGCGGTTCACGTCGGTGATCTCGAGTTCACCGCGGGCGGACGGCTTGAGGTTCTTGGCGATGTCAACAACATCGTTGTCATAGAAATAGAGCCCTGGAACTGCGTAGTGGCTCTTGGGTGCCGCGGGCTTCTCTTCCAGGGACAAAGCCTTGCCATCGTCATCGAATTCCACCACCCCGTAAGCAGACGGATCCTTGACCCAGTATCCGAAGACTGCTCCCCCGTCGATGGTCTTGAACCTGCGCAGCTGAGTGCCCATGCCCTGGCCATAGAAGATGTTGTCACCCAGGACCAGAGCAACGCTGTCATCACCGATATGGTCCGCACCGAGCACAAATGCCTGGGCCAGTCCGTCAGGAGAAGGCTGCTGCTTGTAGGTGATGGAGACGCCGAACCGGGACCCATCCCCCAATAAGCGTTCAAACTGCTCCGCGTCGTGGGGAGTGGTAATGATGAGGATGTCCCGGATCCCAGCCAGGATCAGCGTGGACAGCGGGTAGTAGATCATCGGCTTGTCGTAGACCGGTACCAATTGCTTGCTGACACCCAGCGTGATGGGATGAAGCCTGGAGCCGGTTCCGCCGGCCAGTATTATTCCGCGCATGTCCCCATCTTTCCCTTCGCTAGGAGCAGCAGCAAATCCGGTAGTCTAGGGAATTATGCAGCGACTTCTCGTAACCGGCGGAGCCGGCTTTATTGGCTCGAACTTTGTCCACTACGTTTTGGAAAACACCGACGACCACGTAACGGTTCTGGACAAGCTGACCTACGCAGGTAACCTCGAGTCGTTGAAGGGCCTTCCGGAGGAACGTTTCACCTTCGTCCGGGGGGATATAGCGGACGCAGCCCTTGTAGATGGTCTTGTTGCCGATTCCGACGTCGTTGTTCACTACGCTGCCGAGTCGCACAACGACAACTCGTTGCACGACCCACGCCCTTTCCTGGACACCAACATCATCGGCACCTATACGCTCATTGAGGCAGCGCGCAAGCACAACAAACGCTTCCACCACATCTCCACGGACGAAGTTTACGGAGACCTGGAGCTGGATGACCCGGAGCGTTTCACCGAACAAACGCCTTACAACCCCTCAAGCCCGTACTCGTCAACCAAGGCCGGTTCCGATCTGCTGGTACGGGCATGGGTACGCTCCTTCGGCCTGCAGGCCACCATCAGCAACTGTTCCAATAACTATGGTCCGTACCAGCACGTGGAGAAGTTCATCCCCCGGCAGATCACCAATGTCATCGACGGCATTCGCCCCAAGCTCTACGGTAAGGGCGAGAACGTCAGGGACTGGATCCACGCCAACGACCATTCCTCCGCTGTGCTTGCAATCATCGCCGGGGGAAAGATTGGCGAGACCTATCTGATCGGCGCGGACGGCGAGAAGAACAACAAAGACGTCGTAGAGCTGATCCTCAAGCACATGGGACAGGCCCCGGATGCCTACGACCATGTGGTCGACCGGCCAGGTCACGACCTCCGCTACGCCATCGATTCCACCAAGTTGCGCGACGAACTCGGGTGGAAACCTCAGTTCTCCAACTTCGACGAGGGCATCGAAGACACAATCGCCTGGTACCGGGATAACGAAGACTGGTGGCGCCCGCAGAAGGCTGCCACCGAAGCAAAATACAAGGAACAGGGCCAGTAATCCATGTCGCTGGAGTTCTCGAAGAAGCTTGCTGCCCACCAAACCCCCATTCCCGGCGTCGTTCTCTACGACCTCCCGGTCCACGGCGACAACCGGGGATGGTTCAAGGAGAACTGGCAGCGGGAAAAGATGCTTGCTCTCGGGCTGCCTGACTTCCGGCCCGTGCAGAACAACATCTCCTACAACGAAAAGGCCGGAACCACCCGTGGGATCCATGCCGAGCCGTGGGACAAATTCATTTCGGTGGCCACCGGCCGCATCTTCGGGGCGTGGGTTGATCTTCGGGAGGGCCCCTCGTTCGGTGCGGTCTTCACGGCTGAACTCGACCCGAGCCAGGCAATCTTCATCCCCCGCGGAGTCGGCAATGCGTTCCAGACGCTGGAGGACAATACCGCCTACACGTACTTGGTGAACGACCACTGGTCCGCGGACGCTCAAGGTCAATACACCTTCCTTAACCTCGCCGATGAGACGGCTGCGATCCAGTGGCCGATTCCGCTCACCCAGGCGGAACTCTCTGACAAGGACAAAGCGCACCCGCGGATGGCCGACGTGGTCCCGATGGCAGCCAAGAAGATCCTTGTGGTAGGTGCCGGGGGGCAGCTGGGCAAGGCACTTCGTGCCCAGTACGACGGCGATACCTCGGTTGAGTTTGCAGGCCGCGCTGAGTTCGATCTCACCAACGCGAACAGTTTCAAAAGCAGGAACTGGAAGAACTACTCGACGATTATCAACGTCGCCGCCTACACTGCTGTCGACGCGGCGGAAAGCGCAGATGGGCGGGCCTCCGCCTGGTCCATCAACGTCGCGGCCGTAGCGCAACTGGCGCGCACCGCCGTCGAGAATGATCTCACTTTGGTCCATATTTCCTCGGACTATGTCTTTGACGGTAGCCGCGATATCCACGACGAGGACGAGCTCTGCTCTCCCTTGGGCGTTTATGGGCAGACAAAGGCCGCCGGAGACGCGGTAGTCAGCGTGGTTCCCCGCCACTACATTGTGCGGACCAGTTGGGTTATTGGAGAAGGAAATAACTTCGTCCGCACCATGGCCAGCCTGGCGCGAAAAGGGGTCAAGCCTTCCGTCGTGAATGACCAGACAGGCCGCCTGAGCTTCACCCAGGACATTGCGGCTTTCATTCGACATTTGCTGGAGTCGGATGCAACCTATGGTTTGTATAACTTCAGCAATGACGGGCCCGTCAGGAGCTGGGCGGATATTGCGCGGGATGTGTTCGAGCAGTGCGGGGCATCCGGCAGTGACGTCACTGGCATCACCACTGCCGAATATTTCAAGGACAAGGCAGCGGCCCCGCGGCCACTTTCCAGCACGCTCGACTTGGCAAAGACGCGCTCTACGGGTTTCGACATACCTGATGCCGACGAGCGGCTGGCAGCCTATCTGAAGTTGGAAAACGATAAGGCATGAGACCTGTAGATCAGACGCAGCACACCCTTGTGATCATGCCGGCCTGGAACGAATCGGAGGCCATCGGCAACACGATTCGTGAGGTCTTCGAGTTTGGCCCGGATTGCGATGTCCTGGTAGTTGACGACGGTTCACGGGACGACACGGCACAGGTAGCCCGTGATGCAGGCGCGCTGGTTGTGCAGCTACCGTTCAACATGGGCGTTGGCGGTGCCATGAGAACCGGGTTCAAATTCGCAAAGATGCACGGCTACACCCAGGTCATCCAAGTGGATTCGGATGGCCAGCACGATCCCCGGGATATAAAAGCCGTCCTCGATGGGCTCCAGGAAGCAGACATCGTCATCGGTGCCCGCTTCGCCGATAAGGGCAATTACACAGTCCGCGGGCCCCGTAAGTGGGCCATGAACGTCCTGGCGTGGACGATATCGAGGGTCGCAGGAACCCGGCTCACGGATGTCACGTCAGGGTTCCGCGCTGCGAACACAAAGGCCATCCGGCAATACGTTGACCACTACCCTGCGGAGTACCTCGGGGATACCATTGATTCCCTGGTTGTTGCGATCCGGTCCGGGTGCACCGTGCGCCAGGTTGGAGTGTCAATGCGGGAGCGGCAGGGCGGGACGCCGAGCCACGACCCATTGAAGGCAGCCATCTACCTCGGCCGGTCAGCTTTTGCCCTCCTCTTCGCTTTGACGCGCAAGAAAAACGTACCGTCATCCAACTAGGAGTTCACATGGCCACGCTTGTTGGCTTCATCTTTGTGCTGGTCATTCTGCTCATTATCTTCGAGATGCTCCGCCGGCGTCATCTGAGGGAAAAGTACGCAGTCCTCTGGATCATCATCGGTGTTGGAATGCTGGTCCTTGTTGCGTTCCCACAGCTACTTTTCTGGGCCAGCGGCGTGCTCGGCGTTCAAGTGCCTTCAAACCTCCTTTTCGCGATGGCATTGCTTTTGCTCGTCCTGGTCTGCCTTCATCTGTCTTTCGAGCAGTCCCAGGCTGAGGACGAGATCCGTGTCCTGGCCGAAGAAGTAGGAATTCTGCGGCTCAAAGTACAGGAACTGGAAAAAGGCCAAACACGCGATCAATCTGTACCGGGCAACGAGGTGCCAAGCGCGGGAAGGCCGCCCGAAACCACTGCTTAAACTATTCAGGTGGCTGCCGGTCAATGCCTGCAGCCACCTGAATTATTTAAGTCTCCTAAGAGATAACGTGTTTCAACAGCCGGGGCAGGGAATCGGTCTTCCCAATCGCCAGGGAACGCGCGACCAGGGTAGCGGCGTTCAGACGCGACGTCGTATGGAAAGCAGCCGCGCGAGCTGTCCTCTGCCAGCCGAGTTCGCGGAATCGGCGCGCCTGGCCCTCGAAGAAGGCCCGCTCCTCATCGAAGCGCCTCCCATCCAGAGCCTTAACTGATGAGTCTGAGGCTGAATGACGGCGATAAAGGAATGCCAAGGTTGGATCAACCACCATAGATCCGTTTTCAGCAGCAATATCCAGCAATAGTGCGAGGTCCTGGACGACGTGCAGCCCCTCGGTGAAACCGATGCGGCGAATCACGTCCGTGCGCCAAGCAAGGGACGGGAAGTAAGCCCAGTCTGCCCGCATAAGGCTGGTTGCCATTCTTTCGCCCTGCAGGAGGACCGGTTCCTTGACGCTCGGGGCATAGACCTTCTTGACGATGTCGACCAGAGGCGACGCGACTCGGCCCTTCTCGTCGATCACCTGGACCCCTGGCTGCACCACGCTGGCTTGTGGGTAGGCTTCGAAAGCCTTTGATACTACTGCCAGATAGTTCGGCAGCATGATGTCATCAGCGCCCATGACGACGACGATGGGGGCTTCAGCCAGGTCCAGGGCCTTGCGGTAGTTTCCGTTGGCACCCAGGTTCTTTTCGTTCTTTTGGTAGCTCACCCGAGGGTCGGAGATGGATTCGAACCAGCGCTGAGGTTCCGGGCTTGGAAACCCATCATCCACCACGATGAGCCGCCAGTCTTCGAACTGCTGGCTCATGACGCTCTGGGCAGCGAGTTTCATCAGGTCGACGTCCCCATAGTAGGGAAGCAATACATCAATGGCCATGTGCCAGGTAGATCCTTTTCTTGTCTTCCAGCGGATGCCCGCCAGCGGTTAGTCCGAACGTGAGCCAGATGGTCGTTTGAGGAGTGCTAGTCCGTGCCTTCAGCGGTCACAGTTCCTGCACGAGCAGGAACTTATCCGGGCTCATGCCTGAAAATCCATACCTTATAGAGCCAAAAGTTCCAAGATGTGGTCAGTACAGTCGCGAACGCCTTGCCTATTCCGTAGGAAATTCCCCAGGCGTCGAAGCCGTTCACGATGACATCTATTGCCACGATGTTGAAAACCACCAGGGCCAGATACTTGAGCAGGCTCACATGGCTCCGGTTTCTGGCACGGAACGTAAAGGAGCGCTGGAGGGCGAAGTTGAACACCAAGCTGGCGACAAAAGCGATGGGCGTGGCAATCCAGAGGTCCACTCCGAAGACTTCATGCATGAGGGCCAGTAGAGCAAGATCTACTGCGAAGGAAGCGCCTCCAACGAGCAGGAACTTGATCAGGTGGCTGCGCTCAACGATCCCTGAGATCCGGGAAGCGAGTTTCTGTGCTCGATGCTTCACTGATCGCGCACTGTCTGTTGTCTGCAAGCCACTCCCAGTTCCGTATACCCCCGCAGGTTGCAGTCGGGCTCAAGCCATCATACCGGGTGGCTGTCCATGGGGTGCTACCGGCAAAGAGGTCGAGGCGGCATTCGCGCCGACGGCTTCGACCGGTTCCATGACGTTATACTTGCGTTGCCGTTGCATACGTGGCGCCCTCGCCGGGGGCGCGGGGGTTAATTCGGCGCTTCAGAAATTTGGGGAGCAACAACACATCATTCTGCGGCATCGAGCCATAGCCGGTGATTTCACCTTTGGACCCCTTGGTCTGGGCGCCAGCCGCGATCTATGGGCGGCAGGGATCCCATGCAAGTCGGTCGAAATTGTCTGTGCAGCGTCGCGCCCGGGTTATGGCACAGGTAACAGCAGTCGTTAGGCAAGAAGGAAGAGCAGAATGTCACCCCAGATGTCGTCCAGACTTCAAAGCATCAGCTTGCATGCCTGGCGTTGGGTGTCAGCTTCCGACCGAATGGCGCGAATGGCCGTCATCGCTGTATATGCATTCCTGGTGATCACCGGCGCTACGACCTCTTCAATTGGAGTGGCAGAACTCCGACAAGATCCCTCCCACCCCGAGGGATACCAAATAGGGTCAAGTTCCGTCATCCGCTCGGACGAGTTCAACGCGTTTTCTCCTATAGCGATTTCGATCATGGCTACGGGTGCAGCGCCAACGACAAGCTACCTTGCGGCCCCCGCCGATGTTGTTCACAGGTACCCATCTGGCGGCTTCTTTGAAACATTCGTCTACTTTGATTCCACAATGCTTCGGGCGGCGGCGATACTTCCAGACGAGATGGTCTTCGCAGCCCATTGGTGGCTTCCTGCCGTCGCGCTCTTCCTCTTTCTCCCTAAATGGTTCGAACAGGTTGGATCGTCCCGCAATATGGGCTGGTTGGCAGCGTTCCTGATAGCGCTCTCCCCCGCCGCATCCTGGTGGACGATGATGCCTATTCAGCTCATTGCCTACACGGTTGCGGGCTCGAGTTTGCTTCTCTCCGCCTACTGCGGCTTCAAATCTAAACGGTCAGCTCTACCGCTTTTGCAGTCGGTTGTCGGCGGAATCCTCCTTGCCGGCATCCCTAGTTTCTACATTCCTTGGTCACTCGTTCTCGGTTTGCCCGTTCTTGCCGCAAGTGCTCTCTGGATCCTGTCCCGGAAGGACGGGTGGCTGCCAAAATTAAAGCCGTTGGCTTCACCGCTGGTGTCGCACTGATCTTCGGCGTCGGCACGCTGCTGGAAAATGAAAAGGGCATCAATGGGCTGCTGAACACCGTCTATCCGGGTTCGAGACGGTCGACCGGTGAAGCCCAGCCATTCGGATTTCTTTTCGGCGCGCCAGCTCTCGGCGAACTCAAGGATGCAGTGCCTCTTGGCAGTAACCAGAGCGAGATGTCAACGGCCTTCACAGTGACGTTCGTCTGGGCTGTCGTGATATGGCTCGGCATCTCTGCCATGGGCAGGTGGCGCGACAATGTCGTGGCCCTGGTGCTTGCCTTCTCGGGTGGTTTATGGCTCTTATGGTGCTCTTTCAACTTCGGGCCCATGGGCGCGAAGATTCCCCTGCTGAACTACGTGCAGCCTGCCAGGGCAGCACAGGTTTGCGGAATCTTGGGGGCGCTGTTAGTCGGTGTGCTACTGTCCCGACTGCCGGACAATCGTCGCTGGCGCCTCTCGATAGCTTCGGCTCTGGCAACAGGATTGGTGACAGCGTATGCAGGATCCGAGCTTCAACTTTCTTACCTTCCTACCATGTCGAGGAAAGAAGTTCTGCTTGCCGCTGCTGGCGTCGCCGTCGTGGTCTTCATTGTGACCAGCTTTCCCAAGTCCGCCTTTTCTGTGGGTATTGCAGCAGCCCTGATGGCGATCCCTGTTTTTGGATCGAATCCCCTGATATTTGGGCTGGGTGACCTGCGTGCATCGACAACGGCTAAATATTTCTACTCTGAAGGCAAAGTAAGCCGCGCGGCAGGTTCGCTTTGGGCTTCTGACCGGCCCTCGGTCGACACGTTGCTGCTCGCTAACGGCGTACCGTCACTTACGGGAGTTCAACGTTCCGGCCCGGACGCTAGCAAGTGGACCGTCTTGGACCCCGAACAGCGCTTTGCCAACGACTGGAACAGAGGTGGCGGCTTTATCCAGTTCTTCTGGACGCCAGGGGCACCGCCGGCGTTTTCAAATAACGGTACGGACAGAACAATCGTCCACATCGATCCATGCGACCTCAAGGAGTCGTTTCCCTCCCTCACCCACATCACTGCGTCGCAAGAACTTTCCGGGTCCTGCTTGAGCCTGGAAAAGGAGCTGACATGGTCGGGACAAGAAACCCTTATCTACAAAGTTTCGTAGACAAGGCGAATGATCCACTTCTCACAGTTTCACCCTAGGGTTGAGATGACAGAGCCTACTCAGTCGCAGAGAGGATCAGCCTGTCCCACCGTTGTCCAGCCTTCACAGATAGGCCGAGAAACCTGCCTCGCTGAAGATGCCGGCCAGTCTTTGCATAGCTAGGCTGCCGGCGCCCACATACTCCACTAAACGTTCATACTTTTATGTTCGAGGGCTGTGTCGCGTTCTGTAGGGCTCAATTCATCCAACAAAGTGCCCGGAAGTTCCTTACGTGCGGATTTGACGAGGCCTTGATATGCCCCGCGGACTACGCTTCGAATCCACAACTTCTTGTCTTCCGCGTGCGGCCCCTGGAGCAATGCGGCGCCGACATAACCCAGAATCTCAAATGCCTTTCGTTGGATGCTCATTTGGGGATCTGTCCGGATCAGCCAAAGCTTGTTTCGAAGGAAGTAGAACAGACGCCAGCCCATGTCTTTTGACCCTGACTTGCTGAGGGGATGCTTGATCCTGCTCTCCCGCACCATCACAGCCGGGGCTATACGAGACAAGCGAAAGGTGTACTCGGTGTCGTCAACCCAGATGAAATAATCCCTTTGCGGCAGGTGGGTTTGGCGGGCGACGTCAAGATTTACCAAAACGCCTACGAAAGTCGCTGCATCGATTGCGATCGCACCTTTGAGGTTCGCACTCACCTGGCGGCTGATGTCGTTGCTGAATACAGGCGGGTTCCCAGTGTTGATGGTGTTTCCACCCAGCGTGACCATAGATGCCAGGAAGGAGTAGGGCTCAGAAGCGCTTCCTGCAAGCTCGATCAGCGGTTCCAAGGCGTCCAGCTCCGGCTCGGCGTCATCGTCCATCAACCAGGCATACTCGTGTCCGTGCGCAATCGCCAACTCAACGCCCCACGCAAAGCCACCTGCTCCACCGACGTTGGAGCCCGTGTCAAAGAGTTTCACCTTTGGAAACAATTCCTTCACCAGTTCAGGAGCGCCGTCGGTGGACGAGTTGTCGATCACAATGATTTCGTCGAGTGCTCGTGTCTGCCCCTCGAGGGCAGCAAGACATTTTTCGAGGAGGTCTTTCCTGTTGTATGAGACGACCACAGCAGCAACGGTCATTGGACTTCCTGTCGAAAGGTGAAGATGAACCCATCAACCATAGCCCATCCGCCTCGGTAAGCTCCTGGGTCGGGACCCGCTGGCTTCCCACGCTTCTGATCGCGGAGAACGTATACAGCAGAGGCTCCTGCTGCCCCGGCAAGGATGGTGTATCGGACAGGCAGACACCAGCAACGCCTCTTCGTGCAGGAACCCGGCCTGGCCTCTACCGTCGAAGACCCGCAGACGGAGTCTCGTCAGGAATACGGGTAAACTCTTATAGACCTCACGTATTTGCTACCGCGTGATTCTCCTGTCCGTGAGTTGAAGAAGGGCTTCCGACTAATGACAGAAAATGTCCGGGTCAGCGTCTGCATGGCCGCCTATAACGGCTCCGAATTCATCGCAGAGCAGATCGAGTCCATACTGCCGCAGCTCGGACCAAATGACGAACTGCTCATAGTAGATGATGAATCCACGGACGACACAGTCGCACGGATTGAGGCTGTTCAAGATTCGAGGGTAGTCCTTCATCGCAATAAGCAAAATCTTGGCTATGTGAGAACATTTGAAAAAGCGATATGGCTAAGCAGCGGAAATTATATTTTTCTATCCGATCAAGATGATATATGGGTCCCAGGCCGGCTGGACAAAATGCTCGCCGCTCTGGCCGACAAATCCATGGTGGTAACAAACTGCAAGCATTTTGGTGGTGAATCGGGTCGTTTTCATGACATCAGGCTTCGCAGCAGAGATTCCCAGAAACATTTTAGGAATCTCCTGGGAATTGTTATTGGGTATAGACTGCATTGGGGCTGCGCCATGGCTTTCAAGTCAAATTTGAAGGAGTTGGCGCTCCCTTTCCCGTCTCATATGTCTGAATCCCACGACCAGTGGTTGGCAATGTGCGGTAATTTTTCAAAGAGCATCGCCTATCTTGAGGATGACACGATACTTCACCGGCTGCACAATGAGAATCTGACCCCCAGAAAAATGCGCGGAATTAGTAAGATTGTCCGCGCCCGCGCCGCGTTCCTAGCCAACCTCGTCACTCTGGCGCTTCGAAGCAGGCGGCGGCGCAAATCGCCCGCAACTGTCAAAGGTTGAGTTTGCTGCGCGCTAAATCCGCCACACATCGCGAAACGGATACCCATGTTTGAAGCAGGACCCCAGCATAAAGTTGCCGCCGTCGTCACCAGCTATAACCCCTCAGTTGACATCATCTCCCGTGTAACTCTCCTCCGGAATCTTGTACCCTACATATTGGTCGTGGACGACGGCTCCAATCAGGATGCGTCGCCCATTCTTAGCGTTCTGGAAGAAGACGGCATAACAGTTCTCCGCCAGCCGCGGAACTCAGGAATTGCCAGTGCGCTCAACGAGGGCATCCGGCAGGCGCGCACCCTATGGGAGCCCGACTGGATCCTTACTATGGACCAAGATTCGACACTCGGCGAGAACTACGTGGAAAATGCACTTCGCAGCTTCCGTAATGCGGCTGCCCAAGGAATGCGAGTTGGCCTGGTTTCACCGGAGTCGCACAACGCAAAACCAGTCAAGAGGCTCCATGGAAACGAAGACGTAGTCCAGGCCTTTGACCCGATGCAGTCGGGTTGTCTTATTCCAGTCAGCGTATTGGACGACGTCGGGCTTTTCGATGAGAGCCTGTTCATAGACTGCGTTGATACCGACTTTAATCTCCGGATCCGTGCAGCAGGTTACTCAACCCCTGTCGGCGTCGGCTGCGACATCGAACACTCCCTTGGAGAAACACGGCCTATGTCTATAATGGGGCGCCCTTTGCGGGTTGACGGTCAGGATCTTCAGATTATCCATCACTCTCCTGTTCGCGTTTATTACATAACCCGAAATATCTGGCTCATGGTCGTCCGCTACTTTTCTACGAATCGTATTTGGATGTTGCGACGCCTTTGGATGGAAGTCGAGAGCAACATTGTCCGCGTCGCATTTGGGCCACGCCGCATCGCGTTCGTGCGCGCGTGGCTTACTGGTATCCGGGATGCAGTCGCCGGTCATTCTGGCCGCATTCGACCACAAGATGCCGCGAAATTGAAATAGAAGCCGGCGATGACCAGCGGGGTTATCGCCGAAGTACCGATGCCACGGCAGCGCCTGCTGCAAACGTTATGGCTGAGGGTATCGAGACGTGCTTGCTTGAAACGGCGGACCATAGAACTGCCAGCTTCTTGATCCAGTATTTTCTGGGCGTCACAACTTCCAGGAGCGGCTCCAATGCCTGGAGGCGTTGCGGCGCTCTCCCTCGAAGCTCAAGGACCATGGTACGAGACCAGCCGAACTTGATGTTCATCATCACGCGCAAAAGCGATGACAAATTACCCGCACCTTCGAATTTGTGACCCATTCTTCGGAAGTTATCGATCGAACGCTTTACATTGAAACTCCGGTCCGGCTCACCCAGAACGTTCCCTCCATGCTGCACATAGTCCTGTACTAATGCGTCAGCAATATAAGCCCCTTCAGCGACGGCCGCGCAAAGCCCAATCCAATGGTCGTGGTTCTCGGATGGATTGCTCAAACGAGGAAACGGAAGAACGGTAGCAAGTAGTTCCCTCCGGAAGACGGAAAGGCCCCCGGTTATCTGATTGTCAACGAGAAGATGCGCTGGCGGGACGTTGCATCGATTAGTGGATTCAGCGAGGACAGCACCCGTCTCGGTGACTACACGAGCTTGGCCAGTCGCCAGTGAATAGTGAGTAAGATAGGGAATCAACGTGTCCAACTTTTTTGGATACCAAAAGTCGTCCTGATCCGATAGAGCAATCCAGGTGGCATCCACCGGCACATGCTCTAGAACTCGTTCGAAATTTCCATAGAATCCCAAACGCTCATCAAATCCGATAACCTGGAACCGAGTGTCGCCCATAACAGTTTCATCGACGAAAGCCTTGATTTCATCACAGCCACCGTCAGCCGAAATTAAGCATAGGAACTCATCATGCGATTGATCGCGAATCGATTGCAGTTGACGCCGGAACAGGTTCCAGTCAGGTTTGTAGGCCGCTAGGGCGACAACACCAAAGCCCGTCCGAACCTGATCGTTCAATTTATTCCCCTTCACCCCACCAAAAAACACAGGCTAGCTCAACTTCTGCATGTCGCTGGCCCTAATAATACCATTTCGAAACATTGAGGCATCGCGGACTCCGAAGAGCATGGCCCGTAAAATTTCCTTCTTATTTTTACTAAAAAGAATCCTTCGAGAATGGTTGACCAGCTCGTAGTAGCTTTTACGCGCAACCCAAATTGGGTCCGCCAAGAAGTAACGGAAGAAAATTAATAAATTGTTTCGAGTGATGTAATAGACACGTACCGGCGAATGGTACGTATAGAGCCTCTTCTTTCCCCAAAAACTAACCGTACTTTGTTGTCCCAGAGAGTGCGCCATATTGCACCCACTGCCGCAAAGAACTGCAAGGCCGGCCTTCCGCACTCGTAGCGTAAATTCAGAGTCGACTGCGTCGATAACGAGCTTCTCATCCAAGCCCCCTACCGCGTTGAAGGTCGAGCGGGGTATTAACATTCCCGATTGCCATGGATCGAAGGGCTGCTCGAATCCGAGTAAGGTTCCGTTTCCGAGGACTGGGCTGTTGTTATATGTCGCAGCACTTACGAACCCCACTGGTATGTTCAGCTCACGCGCAAGCCTGTCCGCCTTCAAAGCATTGCTGACATAATCCTGGTCCGGTATGGAATCTTGGTCCAAGGTCAGATAATAGTCAAACCGGCCGATCGCTGCACACCTGCTTATACCTATATTGAGCGTTCTG
Source organism: Arthrobacter sp. FX8 (assembly GCF_026723805.1). Taxonomy (NCBI): domain Bacteria; kingdom Bacillati; phylum Actinomycetota; class Actinomycetes; order Micrococcales; family Micrococcaceae; genus Arthrobacter; species Arthrobacter sp. FX8. The sequence goes on from NZ_CP113505.1 coordinate 2,132,209, forward strand.
GCTATGCCGGCGTTGTTTGGTGAATGAATTACTTCTGCACCCAAAGACCGTAATTCTTCAAAAACTGGCATTGTGGAGGAATCATTTGATCTGTCATCTACGACAACAACCAAATCCACCTGCCCAACAACGGCCCTAAAAACATCAATGACCTTCTTATCGGGATTATACGCCGCTATAATCGCGGCGACGCGAACGCTCTCCTCTCCCTGCGTCATGAAAATTTCCTCAATTCATCGTGTAGCTGTTTATCTTGCAGCGCCCGCCGCCGCAGTTGTCAGCATCCGAGCTGAAACTCGAGATATTCGGAAAGATGGGCTGCATACTCGGCAGCATTCATGCCCACCACGACAGCCCGAGTACGATCCGCAGGCAAAGCCGAACGCCCCGAACTTTCCCGCTCAAACGGCTCTGTCGTCAACCAATTCTAATGGACCATGACCCAAGCACCATGATGCTGGCACGTCTCACCGCCCCTGCAAGTACCACGAAGCAGACTTCCGGCCATTTTGTTGAGCCGTAATGTGGACTTCCCTATGTAGCTGACACAGAGCCTTGGACAGCACTAGCGGCTTCAGCGCCTCTTAGTGTGGCGAGATGTGCGGACATTCTGCGAAGCAGCAGCCCTCTGCTTCCATCCCGCGAGTCCACCAATCGGGGCTGTACAGCGCTGCCTCCGAAGGTGGGATTAGTATCACGTGGCCCATCAGGCAATCCTGGCCCCACCGCGTGGTGAACTATTATTGGGTACTTGGCCTGTTCAAACTCGAGGAACGCGAGAAATCTTGTCAGCGAAACCGATCATGGCCTCCTTGGCACGTCTTGCAAGTTTTTCCCTAACAGTTGGCGTCGGAACGATCGTTGGGCTTGTGTCAATTCCGGTGATAACCGGGATCGCCGGAGCACAGCTTTGGGCAGTTCAGGCAATGGCCCAATCTGTGTCGATCATGTTCGGCATCCTTGTTGCCTTCGGTTGGGGCACTACCGGTCCGTCGATGGTTGCCTCGATGAACAAGGCACTTCGACCCCAGCTCTTCGTTGATTCGCTTGTTAGTCGAGGCTACCTATATTTGATCGCGGCCCCGGCGATGGCAGCCGTCATGATCATCCTGCAACCTGAACATGTGCCTCTCGTTGTGCTGGCCTCGATCGCGTATTTGCTGCCGTTCCTTGGCGGAAACTGGTACTTCATAGGTGAAGCCAAGCCCAAGAGGCTATTTTTCCTCGATGCACTCCCGCAGTTTGGTGGGACTTTGATCGGCCTGGCAGTCCTGGCTCTAACCCGCGAGATCATCTGGCTGGTAGCGATACAATTGCTCTTCAATATTCTTGCTCTGGCCCTTACCTGCACGGTCATAGTTAAACCTGCGAAGGCAAGTATTACGGCAAACTTCAGGGTAAGGGAAGCCTTTAGCCGGTTGGCGCACCAGAGACACGGCGTCGTCACAGCCGCGACCGGAAGCTTATACGTGAACCTGCCACTAGTGGCGATCAATCTATTCCTGCCCGCGCAGCTGGGGGTCTACCTCATGGCGGATAGAATTTTTCGCTACGGCGTTTTGGCGCTTTCCCCGCTCCTTCAATTCATTCAGGGCTGGATCCCCGAAGGGGGTCCCGAAAACCTAAAGCATAGGCTCGTGCGGAGTGCTCAGGTTGCACCCTTGTTTGGATTTCTTGGCGGAATGGGCATCTTCCTACTAGGTCCGGTCGCAAGCGAGATATTGTCCAACGGTTTAGTTATTTTCCCGAGTTCACTGAGCGCTGCTGTGGGATTGATGTTTTTGTCAGTGGCAGTTTCCCAGATCCTTGGGTTGGCTTGCCTCGTGTCCGTGGGACAGGGAAGAATCCTTGTCCAATCAACCGTTCTCGGTGCCGTCTGCGGCGCGCCTGCTATTGTGTTGGCGGCGTTGTTCACCGATGTCACCGGAGTAGCGTGGGCAGTCGCGGTTTCTGAAATACTAGTTGCCGCGTATCAAGGCAGAGCCCTCCGACGATACTTCGTCAGGAACACGGCTCTCTCTTATCCCTAAATCCAGCCACCGACTTGGGCGTGCGACTTACGCAACCCAGTTCCAGGGTTAACCAAAAGTCTCGCTGCCGGGCCGCGTGTAAAAGCCACGGGGCGTGGTTGTGCTGCAGACGTACACGATGACACGGGCGACGATTTTATGAAATTGAGTGTAGCCAGCGCTGCAGACACGGATGTTGACCACGCCGGCCCAAAATGCGCCCCGGAAAATGTAGTTCATCCACTATGTTCGACTTCTCCGCTAGGCAGCGCGTCAGTATCCCGCAAGTGAAATCCACCGACGGCCGTTCCTACTCTCAGCAGCCTAGATGTACTGAGCAGAATGGTGGTTATCATGAATGGTTGAGGACCTCTTAGATCCGTACACTTGGCGGAAACCACGGTTCTGGGAATCTGCGCGATCGGCTGGCTCCTTCTATGAGCCCACTCCCGTGAGCCATTCTTTGACGTGGGTTCAGGGGACTGAAAGGGCTTGCCACCAGAGTCTTACGCGGCAGACGCTGATTCCGATGCATTTCTGTGATCCAGCGACCCTCTGGCAGCACGGCTCAGGCGAGAATAGTGATGGCCTGCTCCGGCAGTACTTCCCGACAGGAACAGACTTCGACGTCCACAGCCCCAAACACCTCACCAAGGTCGCGGCCGAAATTAATCGCAGCCCCCGCGAAGTCCTGGGTTGGCAGAGTCCAATGGAGCACCTGGCTAGACGGACTTCACCGGCGACAGAACCATAAACCGTTGCATCGACCGCTGAACTCCGCCGCCGTCACAAAGGCTCGCCTATCGACCGTCACCGACAGGTAGACGCATCATCATGAAAGCGTGTTGTCACCGGACGCGCGGTCGCCCACGCGGCCAGGGGACTGGGCTTCTCAAGGGACCCGCTCCCACCACTGGACAAGCCGATACCGCTTCCACGGCTGGGAAGACCTTGAGGACCGGAGTTCCCGTCCAAAGTAGTGCCCTCTCGCCACCCGGGCCACATTCCTGTCAAGCGGGTGATGTATCGGGAGGGGCCGACGGCCTCGTCTTGCGCTGCGTGTCCCGTGCCCGGACGGTCTGTAGGATTCTGGCCCGCGCCGGCATGCCCCGGCTATGCGACCCGGATCCGAGCTTCTCCTGCCAAGGACCACCGCTATGAACGTGACATCCCGGACACATGATTCACATCCACGCCGAGGATAGTCGACCGTATTCCCGACAGCGGCGGTCAGCAGACAGACCTTTCCCAAAGCCGGGCCACCCACTGCCCTTCGGGCAGACCTGGATCTTACTACGTCCTCGCCGCGGTTGCTTGCTCCCCCGCTTCGCCTACGCCGGGTCCTGCCCGACGAGAAAAGCCCAACCGGCGCCAGATTCCTCGCCCGCTCAAGAGCCGCCAGACAGCCAACCCTGCTCCGGTAACACGCGTAATGACTGACAGCGCCTTCGCCTACCTGCTCGCTCGGGACTTCCACGACGCGCTGGCCGCGTTGGGGGCCAAGCACATCCTGAATAGATGCCGCCATCTCTGCAAAAGGCAAAGCAAAACGCTTCAACCGCACCTTCCAGAAAGGCCGGGAGCACCGAGAGACTTGCATCTCAAACCAGGCCCGGACCGATGCGTTGCAGTCGTGGCTAAACTTCTACAACACTCACCGGGCCCACCGCAGCCTCGGAGCGAGTCCACCCACCAGCAGGTGTCAACTGTCAACTTACCGACTGGGCACACCGAGGCACCACGGACGCACTGCAAAGACCGCCCTAACTCAAACAGCAGGACATAAATCCAGCTTGTAGAGCTTCGCTTCACCCTGTGAGTCTTCGAGCGTAGCTAGCCCGGCACCTATCAGGGCGTCCAATCCTTTGTAGCCGCTGTCTCTTCCATGGACTTCCCGGTGCCCGAAGTCGAGGATGTACTCGATCTTAAGGCGCTCAACTGTGGGGCATACAGCGGGGTCGCCCTTGGCTGGAGTGGGACCGTTGAGCAATGGAGCTGCGCCTTGGGGAACAGCACTGAGGATGTGAAGTTGGACGAGCTTCCGGTCGGCAAAGGCATACGCAAGGGAACTTCCATTCCAAGGATTTCCCACCATAAGGGCGTTTTTAGGCACTTCGCCCGGCAAACGCTTGATAAGCGCCATTTCGTCGCTCGATATCAGCGGCGAATTCTCGGACAACCGGTAAGATCCAGCCATAGATGCCTCGGCTTGGCCGACATTGCCGCGTTGAGTACCCACAATCAAAGCAAAGACCATCGCGGTAGCCGCTAGGGCAACCAGTAGTTCCGGCTGTGATGTCCTTCCCCCTTTGCAGGCGCCGTGCTTCGAACAGAACGACCCCTCAGCAATCCGGTAGAGCTTGCCAGGATGGTGGTCAGCTGAGTCCACACAAAGACGGCGCCTTGGCACGCGAGCGGGATGGTCACCACGGGTAGGAGTGCCGCCAGCCGGGGCGGGTCGTTGTACCAGATGCCAGTGAGAAAGAGCCGGAAGTCGTCGGCCGGAAAGGAGCTGACTACAACGAAGAGAAATGCTGCGACGGCATAGGATCCCAGTAGCCACAGCTGCCGGCTAGACCGGATGGTCAAATAAATGCCCATGAGCGTCAGAAGCATGATCACCCACGCTGCGGGGCGGCCGATAGCTGAGCTGGAGATCACCTCTCCAATTGCCTGGCCTGTAGACTCTACCGGCGGCCAAAAGGCGGTTTCCGCCGGAGGGCGTACCACATCCCACAGCATTTTGATCAAAGCGATGCCGGTAAGTAAAGCAATGGAGAATACCGTCGCCACCAGAATGCGTGCTCTGCCTCTCCTAAACTTCAGCGCATTGGCAAAAACGAGGGCATAGACGTAAAGGGCCGGCGGCAACATCAGCGCCAGCCACGCCATGGCGACACTCGGGTGGGCAAGCGCCATACCAGGAAGCACGGCAAGCAGCAGAAGAAGGCTCAACAGCTTGGATCGGTTCGAGATGGCGGACAAACCCATTGACTCGAGGCCTAGAGCAAACACCAAGGGCAAAAGCGCGAGCGCAAGGAAATTGGGGTAAAGAACGCCGAAATCCAGCAGAGAGATAGGAAAGGCACCAAAGGCAGCGGAGAGTACGCCGGCCGCGAAACTCACGGCAGGACGTCGCCCCCAGATAGCGTGCGAAAGATAAATGCAGCCTAAAGGCCATACGAAGGCGGCTATCAGAAGATTGATTACATTTACGGAGGAGGTTATCTCCCCTCCCCCGATGAGGACGACCAAGGATACCAAGTCGTGCCAGGCAGCAGGGTAGGAACTACCACCCGTCATTCCGCTCAAAGTAAGTGACGAACCGGAACCGGTGTCAAGAATGTACCGTATAGCGTTCAGATGAAAGACATTATCGAACGTCTGGGAGAACGATTCGGGGGATCCTATAGCGCGCAGCAGACGGCCACCTATGAGGACGGCTGCGACGGCCGCCGCCGCTACAGAAGCCACGATCCAGTGTCCCGGTTTGTCCTCCAATTTCGCATCGCCCGCGCCGGCCCGCTTCCTGAGCAGGAGGGACAGCGCAAAAGCTACGGCAGCCACCCCAATGGTTACGGCGATTACCGGCAGGAGCGACCATGCGATTCCAGCGAAGGGTGCTGCGATTGCAGCCACAGCAATTATTGAAACGCTTATCCCGGGAGCTGTGGCGGCGGCCCGGGCTGCGCCGAGCCGGGCCGCCATGCCGACGGCGAAACCGGGGATAGTCAGCAGGGCCACCGCGAGGACACACTGCGGTACTGCTTCAAACCAAGACAAGAGTCCTCCGTACGGCTACTGGAGCGCGGGTATTCTGCATGCCGCTGCTGCCCGTTGAAACATCGCGGCCGGTTAGGATGCTAACCGCGACATAAGGTTACTTGGCTCAATGACGCAACAGGCCGACGGCCTCGCGTATCGGGCCGTCGTAGATCATTTCTCCGTGTTTGAGGAGAACACCCCGCTGACAAATCCGGGAGACAAGGTCCAGGTCATGGCTTACCACGACCAGGGTCTTACCGTCCCGGGCCAGTTCCTGGATCTTGTCAATACATTTGCGCTGGAAAGGTTCGTCTCCGACCGCAAGGATCTCATCAATAAGAAAGACTTCCGGGTCTGTGTGGACAGCAACCGAAAACGCCAGCCGCAAGTACATGCCGGAGGAATAGAACTTAACCTCTGTATCGATGAATTGCCCGATCTCGGAAAACTCGACGATATCGTCGAACCGGTCCTTGATCTGCTGCTCAGTCATTCCCAGGATGGCGCCGTTAAGGAACACGTTGTCGCGTCCGGAGAGGTCCGGGTGGAAGCCCGCGCCGACTTCGATCAGTCCTGCGACCCTGCCCCTTGTCTTTACCGTTCCTGAATCAGGAAGCATGACTCCGGAAATGTGCTTGAGCAAAGTGGACTTGCCGGAGCCGTTCAGGCCCAGCAGCGCCACAGTTTCCCCCGCCTCGACGTTGAGAGAAACGTTCTTTAGTGCGTGGAACTTCTCCGAAAGATCCCCTTTGCGCCCTTTCACGAGCCAAACGACGGCTTCCTTGATGGATCGCGTATGACGAAGGACGAATTGCTTGCTGATGTCAGAAACTTCAATTGCGTTGACCACTTAGAGCTCCTGCGCGAAACGGCCCTCAAGGCGGCGGAAAGTGAATTGGCCCAAGACGAGGATCGCCAAGGCAACACCCAGCCCAACCAGCAGCCAAATACTAAACAGATTGGGGGGCATGGAGACGGAACCGTCAGTCGTCGGGAACCAAAACGCGTAGTGAAAAAGCTCTACGCCGATCGTGATCGGGTTCGCTTGGTAGACGGCGAACCATCCTGCTCCCAGCTTCTCCTGCACCATGGACCATGCATACATGACGGGCGATGCCCAGGTGGCAACCATCAGGAGCATGTCCACCAGGTTCTCGGAGTCACGGAAGTAGACGTTGGCCGCGCCGAACAGAAGACCCAGGCCCGTCGCAAGGAGGGCAACGATAGCAAAGCCGGCCACCGCAGCGAGCAATTGAAACACGTTGGGATGCCAACCGGCGAATAGGCAACCGACGATGAGCACCACCAGCTGCGGGAAGAAGTGCACAGCAGAAACCCACACTGACGCCACAGGAAAGAGCTCGCGCGGAAGATAGATCTTCTTGATGAGGTTTCCGTTATTGACGATGGACCTGGCCGCATTGCCCAGGGCCTCTGAGAAGAAGTTGATCAGGACAATTCCGGAAAACAGGTAGACCGCATAGTTTGTCAGCCCCTCCGGATTCCGTGAGCTTCGTTCCAGTCCGAGAAAGACTCCCAGGGCCACATAGAAGACGATGAACTGCACGCCGGGCTTCACATACGACCAGAGCAGGCCCAAGACCGACCCTCGGTAGCGCACTTTGAGTTCTTTCCGTACCAGCAGCTTAAGAAGGAAGCCTGACTGCCTGATGTCCCGCAGGCCACCCCCAGTCCGGGAGTGGTCAACTCACCGGATGCGATTGCGCTCACTTGATCTCGTTCTGGGTATGTTGTTCGAACGTCTTCCTCCAGGACTCCATGGAGGTGAGGTCCGAGACTGCTGCTTTGTACTTCCTGCTTAGGGCCGGCCAGTCCTTGAGGAGGGCAGAGTGAAGACGGGCACTTTCGGCCAGCATCTTCCTCAGTTCCTTGGGATCCCGGCGGTACCAGGAGGCTCCGGTGCCTTCAGCGTTGGACACTACAGCGCTGTCGTACTGCGCCATGCGCCACCACCGGTTGTCTTGGTGGGCGATAGTTGTCTGCGGGCGCTCTGCGCTGGTGCCATGGACAGGGCTCGCCAATTGCCGAACGACGGTCTTGGCAGCCCAGGGCAGAAGTGTCAGCTTTCCCGGCTTCGAGGGACCGTGGCCCCGGCGGGGAGGCTTATCCATCTTGGGGGCCGGGAAGTCTTCCGGATTAGGACGGAAGACAGCATCCGAATGCGCGGACATCATCTCGCGGATCTGCGGCAGTTTCGCTGACAACAGCCCTGGCAAGGCTTCCGGCCCCTTCAGCACATCTTCCAGGGCCCATTGCCGGCCCTGGGCGGTGGCGTACTGCATGGACACCAAATGCTTGATGTCAGCGTATTGCGACTCCTTGATGACCCTGCCGCCGAACTCGTAGGGACTGTGAAGGAGGGCGGCCACCACCCTGTTGCGGGCGTGGAAGTAGGCCTGCCAGCCAACGAGGTCGTCCTTATCAATCCAGGACACGTGCCAGACAGCTGAGCCCGGTAACGACACCGTGGGGTATCCGGCCGCCTTGGCCCGCAGCCCATATTCGGAATCGTCCCACTTGATGAACAGCGGGAGTGAGAGTCCGATCTCCCGGATTACCTGGGTGGGGATCAGGCACATCCACCAGCCGTTGTAATCGACGTCGCAACGCCGATGCAGCCACGGGGTTTGGCGAAGGTTGGACGACAGGAAGTCGTGGCCCAGGATCATGTCCTCGCTGGGTAGCGAAGGCTGGAACCGGTAAGGGTTTACCACTTCGCCGAAGGTGTGCAGGACCGTCCGGTTGTAGAGGTCGAACATGTGCCCTCCGACGAGGGTCGGAGTTTTGCACCGGTCCGCGAACGTCAGAAGGCGAATGATGCTCTCAGGCTCAACAACGACGTCATCGTCCATCAACAGGGCGTAGTCGCTGCCGTTCTCGACAGCCTCGAACATGCCCCGCGCAAACCCGCCCGAACCGCCCAGGTTGGACTGATTGATGATGCGGAGCTTGCCCCTGAGGGAACGCTTGACGTCGTCGAACCCCTCAGCGTCGGAGAGTTTCTGTGTGCCCTGGTCAACAATCAGGATTTCCTGCACGTGGGCCAGCGCTTCTTCGCTGTCGGCAAGGAGCCGCAGGTTGTTGAGGCAGAAATCCGTTTTGTTCAGGGTGGTGATCTGGAGCGTGACGGACCCCGGCGTTGTTTCGACCGCCGGACCCTGCCATTCCGCGTCGAGCATGATCAAGGGCTCGGTTCCGGCCAGCAGGTCGAACCAGTACCACCCGCCGTCGCCGAAGGGCGCCAGTGAAAGTTCAAACGTGCTCTCCGCGTTGCCTTCAACCCGGCGGGTGTCCACCCGCTGCAGGGAACCGCGGGCGTTCGACTTGTAGACGATAACCGAGCCGGCGCCCTGTGTCCGGACCTGGAGCCGGATCTTGTCTACTGTCGTCCACCGACGCCAGTAGCTGGCGGGGAAAGCGTTGAAGTAGGTGCCGAAAGACACCCGTTCGCCGGAACGGACAGACGTTGAGTGCCGCGAAAGGAAGTCTTCAACGTGCGCTTCTTTGGTGGGGCTGCTGATGGTCCGGGGCTTCGCGGTCTTACCGTCGCGGTCGCCGGCGGTGGGCAACTGAATGCCCGTCGCGGTGCCCATGTCCATATAGAGGGGCACCGTGTCCATCTGGCTGGCACTGGGCAGGATCACACGCTGAAGCGTCTGCCACGCTCCCCGGTCCTTAACAGCGTCAGCCCTCACGGTGTTCTTCGTCTTGTTGTCGGTAGGGACGCTCATGCGTCGACTCCCCCGCTTTCAAGCTGTACGCCGCTTTCGAAGTGCGGCCGGATCTTGTTGTCAAACATGCTGAGAGCGGCGCCGATGGCCATGTGCATGTCGAGGTACTTGTAGGTGCCCAGCCTGCCGCCGAACAATACGTCCTTTTCGGCCGCAGCGAGGTCTCGGTACTTCAGGAGGCGTTCCCTGTCCGCGGAGGTGTTGACCGGGTAGTAAGGCTCATCGCCCTTTTCGGCAAAGCGCGAGAATTCGCGCATGATGACCGTCTTTTCGGTCTGGTAGTCGCGCTCCGGGTGGAAGTGGCGCGGTTCGATGATGCGGGTGTAGGGGACGTCTGCGTCGTTGTAGTTCACAACCGACGTGCCCTGGAAGTCGCCCATCTCAAGGACTTCTTCCTCGAAGTCGATGGTGCGCCAGGACAGGTCGCCCTCGGCATAGTCGAAGTACCGATCCACCGGGCCGGTGTAGACGACAGGAATGTTGCCCACGACCTTGTTCTTGCTGTACTCGTGGGACTCGTCGAAGAAGTCGGTATTGAGCCGCACCTCGATGTTGGGGTGCTCTGCCATCTTTTCGATCCAGGCGGTGTAGCCGTTGGTCGGCAGGCCCTCGTACTTGTCATTGAAGTACCGGTTGTCATAGTTGTAGCGCACAGGCAGCCGGGAAATGATACCGGCCGGCAGGTCCTTGGGATCTGTCTGCCACTGCTTGCCGGTGTAGTGCTTGATGAAGGCCTCGTACAAGGGGCGGCCGATCAGCTGGATGCCCTTGTCGTTCAGGTTCTGGGGGTCAGTTCCCGCCAGTTCCCCTGCCTGTTCCTGGATGAGGTCGCGGGCCTGGCCGGGGGTGAGATTGGCCCGGAAGAACTGGTTGATGGTGGCCAGGTTGATGGGAAGCGAATAGACCTCGCCCTTGTGGACGCCATAGACCTTGTGCACATAGTCAGTGAAGGTGGTGAACCGGTTGACGTACTCCCACACCCGCTCGTTCGAGGTATGGAAGAGGTGGGCGCCGTACCGGTGGATCTCGATCCCGGTCTGCTCTTCCTTTTCGCTGTACGCGTTTCCGCCGATGTGGTGGCGGCGGTCGATGACAACGACCTTCAGGCCGAGCTCAGTGGCGGCCTGTTCTGCGATTGTCAGGCCAAAAAAGCCGGACCCTACGATGACGAGGTCAGCGGTCACAAAATCTCCTGGTTCGAATGCGGGCAGCGCAATGGTGCGCAGTGTCTGCTGCTCTAGCCTACCCGAGTGACTGCAGGGCCCGTCGAATCAGCATTCCCGCTGTGACCCGGCACACGGAGTCCCGATGGGCAGGCGAAGGACCCCGTTATCCCAGTGCAGGTTATCCACATAGGCGCAGAAGCCAATGCCCCGCACTGAGCCCGGTGGCTAGCGTGGGTGCATGCACGAGGGACCAACTACCCATGACGCTTAATTGCACTCTGGTGGGCGGACCGGGATCACCGCGTCCCCAGCCACCCGTGGAACTGTCCATTGATGCACCGGCCGGCACGGCAGGGTACGTCATTCACGAACAGTTGGTCCGGAAGTACGGTGCGGGCTCAGTCAGAGTGGACGGGCAGGATCTGCGTTCCCTGGTCCTCGGCGTGCCGCCGCTCGTAGAGGCGGCAATCCTTGTCGACGGCGGCACCCCACCTTCGAGCAGGCGGCCACGGCGCCCGCCAATTGCCGATGCCGTCCCTCCCCTGGTCCTCGCCATCGACAGCGGAGCAGCAGCGGGAACCGTTGTGCCATTACGGCGTGGCACCTACACCATCGGTCGAAGCGGCACACGGATTGTCATCCCGGACCCGGAGTTGTCCCGTGAACATGCCAGTGTGGTGGTCACTGACACGGAGATCATATTGGTTGACCTGGACAGCGCCAACGGGACATATGTCGACGGCCAAAGGATACGGAACACGGTTATCTCAACGGACTCAACCATCAGGTGCGGTCAATCGAACCTATCGCTGGTGTTTGCAGATGTGCCCCATAGAGTCCTCTCGGAAGCAGGAAAGTCGGTGGCGGAACCTATCGTGGTGTCCGGCCGCCCTGATCCAGGAAACCGCGCGGCACTCCTTCTGACCGCGATTCTCCCACTGGCACTTGGGGTACTGCTGGCCTTTCTCACCGGCATGTGGATGTTTCTGGCCTTTTCCGCGGTTTCGGTGTTTTCGGTCCTGGTGCCCGCGGTCAGCGGACGGCGGCACAGGCGGGACCTGTCCGCGGCCCTGAAGTCGGCTGTTGAAGATGACAGGGAACGCCGACGACGGTGCGCCCCTTCCCTGTCCATCGTTGCTCTTGCGGCCCGGCGGACTGAAGGGACGTCCAGCCCGGATTCCCCCGGCGACGGGGTGTGGCTGCGGCTGGGACAGGCAGAACAGCCGGACAATGTCAGGATCGAACCGCCCGGTGCTGCCGCGACCATCCCACGGGCAGGAATCGTCCCCGTCGTTCTGGACCCGGACGTCCCGCTCACCACCCTGGGCGGCCCGCGCTTTGCCACCGATGGCACCCTCCGCTCCCTTCTCATGCAACTTGCGGCATACCCGCGCACGGGCACGATGAATGTCGTCGTCCACGGGCTGCCGGAAGCCCTACCCCTCGCAGCCCGGTATCTCAGCAGAGTGACGCTCACTGCAACACTGTCCGCCGCCCTTAATGCAGTGGACGGCAGCGAGCAACAGGGCTGCGGGCGGGGAGTCCTTTTGATCCGGGGGGATAACTCCGGAGCGGTGGTGGAAAAGTCGCTCCGGGAAGCAGCGCTCCAGCGGGGGTGGCAGGTTCTTCACTTCCTGCCTGAAGACGGCGATTGGCCTGCACCTGACGTCCTCCTGTCCGAGCGCGCATCAACCGTGGTGCAGAACCACCGCGGTACTGTGTTTGTCCCTGACCTGGTCCCGGACGAAGTCTTTACCGCTTTCTGCCGGCACCTCGCCGGTGCCCTGATTGGTGACAAGGAACAGGCCAAGACCGTTCCCGCTTCCTGCAGCCTTGACGAAGTCCTGCCACTGACGCTCGCGGCTACCGCAAGCAGATGGGACTGCAGCGCCCGAAACATCGGATTGCCCGTACCCTTGGGCGTTTGCAGGTCGGGAACGAAGACCTTCGACCTCCTGGCCGACGGTCCGCACCTCGTGGTGGCAGGCACCACAGGCTCAGGGAAGTCGGAACTGCTCCGGAGCATGGCCCTGGCGCTGGCCTTGTCCTATCCGCCGGACCGGGTCAACTTCTTCTTCATCGATTTCAAGGGCGGTTCAGGTCTTGGTCCGCTCAGCGGGCTCTTTCATTGCGTGGGACTGCAGACGGATCTTTCCGATTCCGAGATGGAGCGGACACTGACATCGCTTCGCGCCGAAGTGAGGCTGCGGGAGAGCTGCCTCGCCGCGGCCCGCGTCCCTGACGTCTCCACGTACCGCTCCGCACCGGCGGCCAAGGATTTTGTGCTCCCCCACCTCGTCATCGTCATCGATGAGTTCAGGATGCTGGTTGACGACGCGCCGGAAGTGCTTCGTGAGCTGCTGCGGATAGCATCGATCGGACGGTCACTGGGCATCCACTTGATCATGGCCACTCAGAGGCCGCAGGGAGCGTTGACAGCTGACATCCGTGCAAACGTCACCTCGAACATTGCACTTCGCGTGCAGTCCGACATGGAATCTGTCGACATCGTCAATTCCAGGGACGCTTCGGCCATCAGTGTTAATACCCCCGGCCGCGCCTTCCTGGCGCGCGGAACGGAGCCGGCCGAGGAGTTCCAGGCCGCGTCCCTGTCGTCAGTCTCCGATCGCAAACAGGCAAGTGCCGTGTCTGTCCAGCGGACAATGGACTATCTCGCCTGCCAGGCAGCCGAACCAGGCGACAGACGAGCCCCTGCACCCACCCCCGCACAGGCAGTGGAACCGCTGGCAGCCTTGGTGAGGAGCCTGTGCGCTGCCCAGCAGAAACCAGCACCGAGAAGGCCTGTCGCACCTCCACTGCCGACTGAACTGGAAAAGCCCGACCCGAACGCGCCATCCTCGGATTCGGGAACCGCTGACTCACTGGCCCTGGAACCCGTCCCTGTGGCGGGCCAGATCTGCCTCGGCCTGATGGATGTTCCCGAGCAACAAGAACTTCAGCCCCTTCTTTGGAGCCATGCCAAGCACGGTCACGCAGCCTTCATTGGCAGTCCAACTTCCGGGGCCGGATCGGCACTGGAATTGACTGTCCATGAACTAATGGCCAGTCCTGATGGAGCCCATTTCTATGTCCTGGACGCGGACGGGAGTCTTTGCCCGCTGGCAGGTGAAGCACGGGTGGGCGCCCACGCCGCCTTGCACGATCTGCGGCGTGGAGTGCGCATCCTGGAGCGGCTCGTCCGTGAACTGGGGCAGCGGTTGAGTCAACCCGCCTCCAATCCGGTACCTCTCGTCCTCGTCATCATCGGCTGGGGATCCTGGGTTTCGGCATTCCGGTCCGGACCGCTGGCCTGGGCGGAAGATCTGGTTCTGGACCTCGTGCGCGACGGCGCCAGGGCAGGGATAACGCTCCTGGTCCATGGGGAGCGGGAGCTTGTCACCGCCAGGTTCTTTGGTGCGCTTCCCAATCGTTTCTTTTTCCAGCCTGCTCCACCGGGGAGAACCGCGCCCTGTGGCCGCGGATGCCTGCCGTTCCGGCCGTCAAGGGCAGGGCTGTAGCCTTCGGCCCTGTCTCGGGCGGCAACCCCGTTGCCTGCCAGTTCTACCGCACCCCCGATCTGCAGGCTGGCACAGGCCGGAGAGGCGCCGGATATCCGCCAGCCGCATCGACTCCATTCCGCATTGAACCCCTCCCCGCGAAAATCACGGTCCGGCAGGTCGCAGCGGTCATGTCGGCGGCGGGGACACCCCAGCGAGCCCTGCGGTCCCCAGACCAGGACCCGCCTGGCGGTACGCACTGCTCCGAACTATCGGAACCGCCCCGCCGGTCACGCAACGTCATCCTGGGCGTAGCCGGAGACGAACCCGCTCCGGCGTCCTTGCGGATGCCTGGCAGCGGAGTCACCGCCATTCTTGGCAACCCGGGAAGCGGCAAAAGCAATACCCTGCTCGCGCTGGCAGCACTCAACCCGGGGCAGCAGTGGTGCACGTGTCCGGTACCGGCAGAAGGCGCAGAAGATTTTTGGCGGGACGTGCTTATGCAGGCGGAGAGCGGGGGCTTTCGCGGGAGACCGTGCTGCTGGTTGACGACGTTGATCTGCTGGCCCTTCCGGCATTGAGGGCTTTGGAGCGGCTGGCCGCTTTGGGCCACTCCCTGATGGTCACTGCTGCCTTCAGCCCACTGCTTTTCCAACGCGTTCCGCTGGTCATGAACGCAAGGGGCGCCGGCGCCGGACTTCTGCTGGGGCCACGTTCGCTGGCGGATGGCGACTTGTTTGGGATCAGGTTCGAAGTTGAGTCCAACGCTCCGCCGGGGCGTGGCGTCCTCATCTCCGGCGGGCGGTCCTGCCCCGTTCAGGTGGCCTGGGCGGGCGCGACAGGCTGAGCATGCCGGTTGCCCGTCGAACGCCGTCCCGCGGAGGGGCGGCCAGGGCCCGCGCTGCAGGTCAAAGTGTGGGCGGAGCACTTCCGGTTCGGGAGGCATGGTTGATCACGTTGTTGGAGAAAAGGAGGACGATGGCGATAACAGCGGGTACCAGCATCGCCAACCCGGCAAGGACCAGGCCGCTGGTTATGGCAGGTACGCCTATGGTCAGGACGAACAGTTGGGCCACCAATGCGGCCGCCCGGGTCCAGCGATAGCCCCTGTACAAAAAGACGGACACGGCAAACAGCCACGCGGAGAAAGCAAGCAGGAGCCCCAAGGTGAAGACGGCACCCCAGAAGGACAGCACGGGGCTCCCGCTGAGCATCTCGTAGGCGTACCACCCGGCGGCTGCCAGCAAAGCCGTCGCCTCTGCAGCAGTCACAATGGCCACCACCTTGGCCGCGGCCGGCACGGTTGCCGGACGATCGCCGGCCGAAGGGTCAGCACCGTCACGGGGCTCATCAGGAGAAGGGGGGCGCCTGCTGGGTTTACCGGGGGTCTTGACACACTGGCACCCTACCGGACATAGTCGGACACTGGTGAGGGCGGGAGCCGACACTGTGATGCATCGCTCAGGTTTCAGCGGATATCAAGCGTTCTTACCCCTTGTTTACACAGCGTTAACATGACAGGCTTGATGCAGATGACCAAGGGGGCCCTGAGGGCCCCTTTCCTTTGTAGCCACTAGTGAATAATTTCACAAAGGCATTTCCCAGAAATGGAGCAACTGATCAGCATGGATTGGCGTAACCGCGCAGCGTGCCTTGACAAGGACCCGGAACTGTTTTTCCCCGTTGGGAACACAGGACCTGCCCTCCTGCAGATCGAGGAAGCCAAGAGCGTCTGCCGCCGGTGCCCTGTCGTAGACACCTGCCTGCAGTGGGCCCTCGAGTCCGGCCAGGACGCCGGCGTATGGGGCGGCATGAGCGAAGACGAGCGCCGCGCGCTTAAACGGCGCGCCGCCCGCGCACGTCGCGCCTCCTAGGAAGGCACGGCACCGCAGGCCGGTCAGCATCGGACCTAGCAACCGCAGAATAGAGGCCCCTGGACAATCCACATGGATCGTCCAGGGGCCTCTGTCTGTTCTACGGTGTCTGTATTACTCACCGTCCGGCCTTGGATCTGTGGCCGGACCGGCACCCTCTACTTCCCGGCCAGGCTGAGCCGGATCTTGACCTCAGTCCCGCCGCCCTCGCGGCGCTCCCACGTGATGGTCCCGCCCAACTCGCTGGTGACAAGCGTGCGCACGATCTGAAGCCCGAGCCCCTCAACGTGCGGAGTCTGCGGAAGCCCCACCCCGTCATCGGCGATGGTCACAGTCAGTTCTTCGCCGTCGTCCCCTTCGGACCGGTCGGCAACAAGCCAGACTGTTCCTGCCCTTCCTTCAAGGCCATGCTCCACAGCGTTGGTCACCAGTTCGTTGATGACGAGGGCCAGCGGGGTGGCAAGATCGCTGGGAAGTTCACCGAAGGTCCCTGACCGTTCGGTCCGGACCTGCTGCGACGGGGAGGCCACCTCAGCAGACAGCCGGAACTGGCGCCCGATCAGTTCGTCGAAATCAACACTTTGCGTCAGGCCCTGCGACAATGTCTCGTGGACCAGCGCGATCGTGGCAACGCGCCGCATCGCCTGCTCCAGGCCCTGCTTCGCCTCATCGCTGACCATGCGCCTGGACTGCATCCGCAAGAGCGCAGCCACGGTCTGGAGATTGTTCTTGACCCGGTGGTGGATCTCCCGGATGGTGGCGTCCTTGGTCACCAGCTCCATTTCGCGTCGGCGCAATTCGGAGACGTCACGGCAGAGAACCAGGGCGCCGAACCGCTGCTGTTCGTCCCGGAGCGGAATGGCCCGCAGGGACAGGCTGACCCCGCGGGACTCGATCTCGCTGCGCCATGGCATGCGTCCGGTGACAACCAGCGGCAGGGTCTCATCGACCATGCGCCGGTCCTTGAGCAGGCCGGCGGTGACTTCGGCGAGCGAGCGCCCTTCCAGGGATTCGCCGTCACCCAGGCGCCGGAAGGCCGACACTCCGTTGGGACTGGCGTACTGGACCACGCCATCGGCATCCAGCCGGATGAGGCCGTCCCCTACGCGGGGCGCGCCCCGGCGGGAGCCGGTAGGTGAGGCGAAGTCGGGCCACAACCCAAGCGTGCCCATCCGCAGGAGGTCGTAGGCGCACTGGCGGTAGGTCAACTCCAGCCGTGACGGCATGCGTGAACTGGAGAGGTCCATATGGGTGGTGACTACCGCAAGGGTCCGGCCGTTGCGGACCATGGGGACGGCCTCCACCCGCAGCGCCATCTCGCTGTTCCAGTTCGTCTCGCTGGAGCGCTCAATGGACCGGGAGTTCCAGGCTTTGTCCACGAGCGGTTGCAGGTCTGACCGGATTCCCTCGCCGACGAAGTCGCTGTGGAACGCCGTGTGCGTGGTGGACGGGCGTACGTGCGCCAAAGCGATGTAGCCAAGCTCCGGGTGGGGGAACCAGAGCGCCAGGTCGGCGAACGCCAAGTCCGCGACCATCTGCCAGTCCCCCACCAGGAGGTGCAGCCATTCGGCATCGCCCGGCCCGAAATCAGCATGTTCCCTGATAGGGTCCGTAAAGATTGCCACTGCACCTCCATTTGCGACGCCGGATTGCTAGCGTCGGACGATTGACCTCAAGAGCCTCAATGCTACCGACAGCGAGGCCATGTCGTCGGCCTCGAGTGCATTCACCTCGTCGAACATGCTCTTTGCCCTGCCCAGCTGCTCGGCATTTTGTGCCTCCCAGTCCTTGAGCCGTGCATCGGGGGCGTCGGCGGCAGACGTAGCGTCCAGCACCGCCGTCGTCATGTCCGACACCGTTGAGTACAGATCGTCGCGCAGGGCAGCCCTTGCCAGCGCCTGCCACCGGTCCTGTCGGGGCAGGCTGCTGATCCGCTCCAGCAGCGAGTCGGCATGGAACCGGTTGAACACCGTGTAGTAGACGGCGGCGATCTGCTCCACCGGGTCTTTCCGGGTCCGGGCGATCTTTGCGATGTCCAGCAGCACGAAGCTCTCGAACAGTTCTGCCCAGCGCAGGGCAAGGCCTTCGGGCAGTTGCCACTCGCGGCCCTTCGCCAGCCATTCCGCCACCCGCTCGCGGTCGTCGCCGCGCAGGTAGTCCAGCAGCCGGGCCCGCATGGGATCCATGAGCGGCTTGAACTCGGCCACCACGTCGGCGATGGGGCGTGAAACGCTCTCCTGGCTCAGCAGCCACCGGACAGCCCGGTCCAGAAGCCGGCGGATGTCCAGGTGGACGGTGCTCCAGTGCTCCGTGGGGAACGAGGCAGGCAGGCTGTTCAGCTCGCCCACCATCGCATCCAGTTCGTACACCTCGCGCAGCGCCACGAATGCCTTGGCCACGGCCACTTCACTGGCCGAGGTTTCCTCCATGACGCGGAAGGCGAAGGTGATGCCGCCCAGGTTGATCATGTCGTTCGCCACCACGGTGGCGATAATCTCGCGGCGCAGGGGGTGGGTGTCCAGTTCCGCGTCGAAGCGTTCGCGCACCTGGTGCGGGAAGTAGGAACGCAGCGTCTGCCGGAACCACGGGTCATCGGCAAGGTCGCTGTCCCGCAGCGCCGATGCAAGCTCGATCTTGGCGTAGGCGGCCAGCACCGAAAGCTCGGGAGAAGTCAGGCCCTGGCCTTGCTGCAGCCGGTCCCGGAGCATTGCCGTGCTGGGCAGCGCTTCCAGGTCGCGATTCAAGTCGGCGCTCTTCTCCAGCCAGTCCATGAGCCGCTCGTAGCTCGGGCTCCACTCCGCGACGCGGGTCCTGTCGTTCAGCAGCAGGATGTTCTGGTCGATGTTGTCTTCGAGGACCAGCCGGCCCACCTCATCGGTCATGGAGGCGAGGAAGTCGGCCCGCTCACCGGCCGGCAGTTTGCCAGCCGCAACCATCCGGTCAACGAAGATCTTGATGTTCACTTCGTGGTCCGAGCAGTCCACGCCGGCGGAGTTGTCGATCGCGTCCGTGTTGAGAATGACGCCCTGCAACGCTGCCTCGATACGTCCGCGCTGGGTCATGCCCAGGTTTCCGCCTTCACCCACCACCTTGACGCGCAGGTCCCGGCCGTTGACGCGGATGGCATCGTTGGCTTTGTCCCCCACGGATGCGTTGGATTCGGAACTCGCCTTGACGTAGGTACCGATACCGCCGTTGTAGAGAAGGTCGGCAGGCGCCAGCAGGATGGCACGCAGCAGCTCGGGAGGGCTGAGTTCAGTGGTGTCCGCCGGGAGCCCCAGCGCGGTCCGAACCTGCGTGGACACGGGAATGGACTTGGCCTGCCGGGCGAAGACCCCGCCGCCCTCACTGATCAGCGACTTGTCGTAGTCGTCCCACGAGGACCGGGGCAGCTCGAAAAGTCTCTGCCGCTCCGCAAACGAGGACTCCTCGTCCGGCTCCGGGTCCAGGAAGATGTGCCGGTGGTCGAAGGCAGCCAGCAGGCGGATGTGCCGGGACAGGAGCATCCCATTGCCAAACACGTCACCGGACATGTCCCCCACACCCACCACCGTGAACGGCTCGGTCTGGGTATCCAGGTCCAGCTCGCTGAAGTGCCGCTTGACCGATTCCCAGGCGCCGCGGGCCGTGATGCCCATGGCCTTGTGGTCGTACCCCACGGAGCCGCCGGAGGCGAAGGCGTCGCCAAGCCAGAAGCCGTACTCCGCGGAAAGGCTGTTGGCAATGTCTGAGAAAGTAGCCGTTCCCTTGTCCGCCGCGACCACCAGGTAGGAGTCGTCGTCGTCATGCCTGACAACGTTCGACGGCGGCACGAGCCGTTCGCCGCCGCCTTCCGTGAGAAGGTTGTCAGTTAGATCCAGCAGCCCACGGATGAACGTTTTGTAGCTTTCGACGCCCTCGGCCATCCAGGCGGCGCGGTCCGTGGCGGGATCGGGAAGCTGCTTGGCGAAGAAGCCGCCCTTGGCACCGGTTGGCACGATGACGGCGTTCTTGACCGTCTGCGCCTTCACCAGGCCCAGGACCTCCGTCCGGAAATCCTCCCGCCGGTCAGACCAGCGCAATCCGCCACGCGCCACCTTGCCGAACCGAAGATGCACACCCTCAACTCGTGGGGAGTAAACCCAAATTTCAAACATAGGCCGCGGGAAGGGCAGTCCTTCGATCCGCGCGGGATCCAGCTTGAAGCTCAGGTGCGGCTTGTCCTGGTAGAAGTTGGTGCGAAGCGTGGCCTCAATGAGGTTGACGAAGGTGCGCAGCACGCGGTCGGCGTCCAGCGTTGCCACCTTTTCGATGGATGCTGCCAGGTCCCGTCCCACGGAGGCCTGTGCCTCGGACCGGTCTCCGTCAGTCAAGGCCGGGTCAAAGCGGGCGGCAAAGAGCGCCGTGAGGCCCCTTGTCACGTTGGGGTTCGCGAGGAGCGTGTCCGCCATGAAGCCGAAGGAGCTGCTGTTGCCCATCTGGCGCATGTAACGGGCATAGGCGCGCAGTACGGTGATCTGCCGCCAGTGCAGGCCCTCCCTCAGCACCAGCCGGTCAAAGCTGTCCGATTCCGCAGCGCCGGTGACAGCCGCCCCGAAGGATTCCGCGAGAAGCTCTCCGGTTGACATCGGGTCCACGCCGGCCGGGTATTTCAAACCCAGGTCGTACAGGAAGAAGTCGCGGTGGTCTGCTGTTTCGATTTCAAACGGCCGTTCATCCAGGACCTCGAGTCCGAGATTATGGAAGTACGGCAAAATCTGGCTCAGGCTCTTGGGCTCCAGCATGTAGAGCTTGACCCTTGCATCCTCTTCCAGGGTGGCGCCGGCCCCTTCTGGAAGGTACACGTGGACGCCGGGCCGTTCCTGCCGCGCGCCGGTGCTCCGCTCCGCGGCGGCCCCGTACTTTTCGAAACGCGCAATGTCCTCAAGCGCGTCCTCTACTTCGTAGTCCACGCGGTAGCTGGCCGGGAACGCTTCGGCCCAGACAGCGGCGAGTTCCTTGGCTTCGGTCGCATCCCGCCCTTCACGCAGGACTTCCGCGATGCCTTCACTCCATGACCTTGCGGCCCGGACCAGCCGCTTTTCCAGCTCATCGCTGTTGACGTGGCTGACGTCGGCATCCTTGGGCAGCCGAATACGGAAGAACAGCCTGGCGAGGGCGGACTCCGTCATACGGGCTTCGTAATCAATCGAGACCGCCTGGAACGTTTCCCGCAGTTCCTGTTCTATGCGAAGCCGGACGTTGGTGGTGTAACGGTCGCGCGGCAGGTAAACGACGGCGGACATGAACCGGCCGTAGATGTCCGGCCTCAGGAACAGGCGGGTACGCCGCCGTTCCTGCAGCTTCTGGATTCCCAGCGCGGTGGCGGCAAGGTCGGGAATTTCGATCTGGAAAAGTTCATCCCGGGGGTAGGTTTCGAGGATTCCCAGGAGGTCCTTGCCCGAGTGCGAGTCCGGCGGGAAACCCGCGCTCTGCAGCACGGCATCCACTTTCTCCCGGACAATGGGAATATCGCGGACGGAGCCGGCGTAGGCGCTGGTGGCGAAAAGACCGATGAAACGGCGCTCCCCGTTGACGTTGCCCGCGGCGTCGAAGCTTTTGATGCCGATGTAGTCCAGGTAGGCCGAGCGGTGGACGGTGGACCGTGAATTGGCCTTCGTGATGACCAGTGCACGCTTTTCGCGGGCCTTCTTACGGCCGGTATCAGTGAGGTGCTGGATGTGCGGGGAGTCGGCGGCCGCGCGCAGCAGCCCGAGGCCGCTGTCCTCGCGCAGTTCGAGGACGTCTTCGCCGTCCACGTTGAGAAGGTCGTACTCACGGTAGCCGAGGAACGTGAAGTTCCCTTCGTCAAGCCACCGCAGCAAGTCCTTGGCCTGCCGCAGTTCGGCAATCTGGGCGGGATTGGCCACCCGGTCCAGGCTTTCGGCGATTTCCAGGGCCTTTTGGCGCATTTTGGGCCAGTCTTCAACGGCGGCGCGCACATCTTTCAGCACGCGGGTCAGGCCGGCGAGCAGGGACGCCTTCACGTCGTCGGAGACGCGTTGGATTTCGACGGCGATCCACGACTCCATGTGCGACGCGTTCTCACCCTGCGCGATGAGGTGGGAGAGGTTTGGCATTGCCGCGGTATCCCCACTTGATATGCCCAAGTGCGCGGGGACCCTGTTGACCTTGACCAGTTCGCCCGTTTCCCGGTTCCTGGTGGCCACGAAAAGCGGGTGGACCACAAGCTTGATGGCGGCGTGCTGCCGGACCAGTTCTGAGTTCACGGAGTCGACAAGAAACGGCATGTCGTCGGTGACGACAAAGATGACGCTGCTGTCCTCTTCGTCGATGATCGAGATCTTCGCCTGCCCGGGCTGCCGTACTGATGCTGTCCGGCGGTGTTCCTCGGCCCGGGACTCCAGTACGTCGCGGGGGTAGCTTCGGGCATCCTCCTCAGCCAGGTGCTGGTAGTAGTCCCCCATGAAGCCTTCAAGGCTTTCAATGGAGAGGGGCTGGTCCTCCACACTGGATCCAGACGACATCGACAACGCCTCCATCAGAGATTCTCGCCGCACCTTTGCAGCTCTTATGGCGAGCCTAGTCCTTTGCCGTTCGCCGCGGTGTGGAAGAAAATACAGATGATTTGGACTTTCGCTGGTCGGGTGCACAAACCAGTTCCCGGATAGCGCGCCGGAGGGTCGATTCGGGCGACGCTTCGAGCAGCAGTGATCCCGCCAGGAGTGCGGCGTCGGCGGCGACAGGGTCGTAAGGCAGGAATGCCTTGAGGCTGGACGCGGGGCCGTACCGTTCCCACGCATCCCGCAGTTGGCGCTCGGGGGCCCTTCCCACGGACGACGAACGCACCTTGTTCATTACGACTGTGGGCGATGCGTGCGGGACTGCGCCCTCCAGCTCGGCAAGTGCACGGACCAGCCGTGGAACACCCACGGGATCAGCAGCGCCGACGGCATACACAGTGTCCGCCAGTTCCAGCGGACGCAGTGTCGCCGCGTTCCGTCGAGGCGCCGTGGTGTCAAAGCTCAGTTCCTCATCCGCCTCAAGGCAAAACCCGGTGTCAACCACCACAACATCGGCAATCTGCCGGGCCCGCTCAAGGACCAGTCCCAGGGCAGGGGCGCGGAGTTCCGTCCACCGATCGGCCCGGGTTATGCCGGTCAGCACCCGGAACGTCCCGGCCGTGGTGGCGACCGTGGCGGCCACCTTCCGCAGTGCCTCGGCGTCCAGCAGGCCCTGGTCTGCAAGCCTGCACGCCTGGGCAAGCCCGGCTGACTCATCCAGGAGTCCCAGCACTGCCGCCACGCTGGCGCCGTACGTGTCGGCGTCGACCAGCAGGACTGACCGGCCGTCGGCGGCCATCTCACCGGCGATGTTCACAGCAACCGTTGTACGTCCCGGAGATCCGGCGGGACCCCAAACAACGATCAGCTGCCCGGCCCCGCGCCCCTCCTCGTCCAACGCCGGCACAACGGGATCCGTTGCCAGTGCAGCAGCGGTATCGGCGGCCGCGCTGAGGTTCGCCGGACGAAGCGCGCCGGTCAGCTGGGCGACGGCGTCCGCGATCCTTTCCGAAAGCTCCGCGGACTCAACGCCCGACAGCGCCGAAGCGACACCTATCGTGCGGAGTCTGGCTGCCTCCTCCGCGTTATCGGTCAGCGCGACGATCGCCACGCCAACAGCTCCAAGACGGTCAACCAGGGACGCGGTCAGCCCCTCTGAACCCTCTGCCACGACTGCCGCCCTCGCCAGCCCGCTCTGGCAGGCAGCAAGCAGTTCGGGAAGTTCAGCGCACCTGCGAACCACCGTGACCGGGCCGTGGAGTCTTTCGAGCCCGCCCACCAGGTCCTCGCGGCTCTGGCCGACGGTGACAACGGGAATGTGCATCGGGCGCCGCCCGGATTCCACACCACGGAGATCTTGGCCTCGTTTGCCTGGGCCCCCAGCAACGCAGGCATCTGCTTGTCCTCCACCAGGACCATCAGCACAGTGGTCTTTGACGATCCAAGAGCGGTGGATCCCGTGGAGACCTCTGCAATTTCCGCTCCGGGAAGGATCAGCCTGGGCTCGCTGAATCCATTCTTCGCATCCGGCTGTGCCACCCAGACGTCCACGCGGGCACCGGCAACTGCCTGTGACGGCAAAGTCTGCTCAACGCTGAGGGCGACGGGCTTCCGGTCCAGCCGATCCACCGTACCGAGGCTTGCCCTGGGAACCAGTTGGTCTTTTGCGATTCTTTGCATCGCGACCACGTCCTGGGGCAGGCCGGCCTCGACAGTGATGTAGTGCTGTTCGGCATCGCCCAGCCGGACCTTGGCGCGGACTACATTGTCGGGCGTCAGGCGCTCACCAACGGCTATGCCGTCCCGTGCGGCGTAGACCTCGGTGGTGCGGTCTGCACTTCCGACAAGGAAGACGACTCCGGCGACGGACACCAGGACCAGGAGAACGCCAACCAGCAGCCGGGGGTCCTTCCACGATGGACGCTTAAGCCGCGCTGCAGTTGCACTTGAATCAGGAACCATGCCGTTCTCCCCCCAGGTATACCGAACCTGTCCTCTCTGGCCGGACTCCTCATTGTTACCGCATGGCCCGGTGAACAAAAGTCATTTGTCTAAATGGCGCCAATCTGTGGATAACAGCCACAAAATGAGCCACTTGATGGCAAAATGGATACATGCCCAGGTTCCTCACACTCGCCGACGTCGCGGAGCAGCTCCAGATCAATTCCCCTGCCGCCTACGCCCTGGTCCGCAGCGGTGAGCTGAAGGCTATCCAGGTGGGTGGCCGCGGGCAATGGCGGGTCGAAGAGAAGATGCTGGAGCAGTACATCGAGGAACGCTACGCCGAGGCCAGCCGCATGATCCAGGAATCGCGCTCGAAGTCCGTCTGACGCCGCTAGCTCCCCCGGGTTTGTATGACCTGATCATGGCCAGGGCCGTGAAAGGTATTGCTGAAACCTGGCCTACACTGTGACCCCTCCGGGGCTCCCCGGTATTGACCATGGCCAGGTCGATGTAGTCCCTGCCAACACGGTCGATCACGCCTGCCAGCCTGCTGGTCCCGGCTCCACCACCAATCGTCACCGAGAGCTCCGCCCGGTCGCGCGCCAGGCCACGCAGGGCATGCGCCAATCCGATCGACCGGCGGACCGGTGAAGTCTCCGCCAATGCGTGCCTGCCCAGGCCAACGTAGCGTGCCGCCGCCGCATAGGGGATGAGCACCTGGTGCTGGCCTTCATCCAGGACCAGTGCATCCGCTCCAGCATGCGTCAGTTCCCCGTGCACCGTTTCGCCGCAGATGAGCTGAACACCGATCCGGTACCCAACAGCGGCGCGCAACCTGCTTTCAAGGGGCAGGCTCACCATTTCTGCCCGCGCGCGCTCGTTGACCTCACTGTCCAGCGCCAGCCGCTCAGCCTCCGCAAGCTGGCTTTCCATGTCATTGAAGAGTGCATCCCAGCGCATTCCGCCAGCGTAGGGTCCCCCTGTCCGGCCCGTCAATGCGCCGTCTTTTTCATTCCAACGTATGGACAAATACTTTGATCGCGGTCCAAACTGGTTCAAACATCAATAAACAGCATCAAACGCTATCAAAGGAGTACTAATGGGCCGGGGAGACAAAATCCAATGGTCGGATGCCTGCATGGTCCTGGCCCTGTTAGTACTCGGCATTCTGCTCTGCTTCCTCGGAACGGGCCTGTTGTCCCAGTGGCAGGAATCCATGGCCCGGCACCAGGGCGAATCCGTGGACCTCCTCCTGGGTGGGACCACAGCGGCCACCGGCATCGGCCTTCTACTCTGGTGGGCTGTCTCGATCCTGACCGCCGGGGCATCCGTTCTGCTGGAACGCCTGGGACGACGGCGGGCCGCAGCGGCCGCCCGGAGGCTCTCGCCCGCTTTCATGCGGAGGGCAGTTGTCGCGGCACTCTCAATACAACTCGCGTCAGGTGTCGCCGCACATGCGGCGGTCCTAAGCGCTTCCGGGCCCGAGTGGACGCCTACACAGGCACACGTGGCGTCGTCGGCTCCGTCAGACCCGGCGGCTCCCCAAGATGGTCCGCTGCCCAGGGTCAGCGACAGCCCGGGCGGTGTGCGCGTCAAAAACCCGCCTCTCCCGGTTGCAGCAGCGCCAGCCGGCCAGGAAGGGCCGTCGCCGGCAACGAATTCCATTACGCCGCCAACCGTCACTCCGATCGACCCCGGTTGGCAGCCCGCTCCCCCTGTGGTGGAGCCCGGCCTCCTGGCCGGACCGGAAACCAGGACCGCGCCGGAGTGGGGCGGCAGTGGCCCTGGTGCCAATGGCAGGGGTGGCCCGGCAAAGGCAGTGACGGTCCTCGCGGGCGACACGCTGTGGGACATCGTAGCCACCCACTTGGGCCCGGAGGCATCGGATGTGGACATCGCCCTTGAATGGCCGCGCTGGTATGCCGCGAACCGTGCACTGATCGGTGGAAGCCCGGATGTCCTGCTTCCAGGCCAGATACTCCAGGCGCCGGCAGCGTCGTAGCCGCTGTAAGTGACCCACTCGCACCAATAACCGGTCAAAGTACCAACATCACGTCGAACCAGAAGCAAGCCTAATCACCAGTCACACCAACCAAGGGGAACGCCATGACCGCAGTGACACCTATCCGGGCCGTTAAAGGTCCGGCCACCGAGTCCAGGCAGGGAGGGGCCGGTCCCGCAAAGCCGCTGCCTGTGTCGACGCCAACCCGCTCCGGCCAATCCACCGGGGCAACCCCTCCATCGCTGCGGCCAGTTAGCGAGGCTGCGGAGGTCAGGGCCATTACCCGCGGGACAGTTCAGGCTTCCATGGAGGTCCTCGCCGGCATCCGCCCCATCCAGCAGTTGGCGCGGCGCCTGGACCCGCGCTGCCTGGCATCGCTGCAGCACCGGGCAGCGCTGATCAGGCGCGAGCTCACCAGGACCGGCAATCCTGCATTGGCCCGGCTCCACCGGAATTCAACAGTCCGCTCCGTGCGGGTCTGTGAAGTGGCCGACGGAATCTACGAGGCCAGTGCTGTAGTGGTGGATGATGTGCGGGCCCGTGCCGTAGCTGTCCGGCTTGAGCGCAGCAAGCAGGTGTGGCGGGTTGTTGAACTTGTCATCGGCTGACCCGTCGAAATACCTGGGGCGTGCGGTGGTACGGAACAGACGACGCGCAAACAGGGCAGGGACGCGTCCGTCCCTGCCCTGTTTGCCGCCGCCGGCGGGTACCTGCAGCTGTCCTGCTAGCGCTTCTTCTTTTTCGCGGGGCGTTTGGCTGCATCCTGGGCAGCTGCCTTGGCAGGATTGCCGGAGCGACCGCTTCCGGCGCGCGTTTCCACGCGTGTCTGGGTTCCTCCACTTTCCGAGGGAGCCGTGTACTGCAGCTGCGCAGGCTTCTCGGGGGCTTCGAGGCCGGCGGCGTGAACCTGGGGGTCAACGTGCTCGGTATGCCCGCCGTCGGCATCCTGTACTACTACATCCTGGGCGGGGGTTACTTCCACCTCAAGGTTGTAGAGGAATCCAACGCTTTCCTCGCGGATGGCTTCCATCATGCTTTGGAACATGGCGAAGCCCTCGCGCTGGTACTCCACCAGCGGATCGCGCTGTGCCATGGCGCGCAGGCCAATCCCTTCCTTCAGGTAGTCCATCTCGTAGAGGTGTTCCTGCCATTTGCGTCCGATGACGGACAGGACCACCCTGCGCTCGAGCTCGCGCATGCTTTCGGAGCCGATGACCTCCTCGCGGGCCTGGTACACCAGGCGGGCGTCAGAGAGGATTTCCTCCTTCAGCAGCTCCACGGTGACCCTGGACTTGCCCCCGGCTTCCTCGATGATGTCTTCCGCCGAAACGCTGACCGGGTAGAGCGTCTTGAGGTTGGTCCACAGCTGGTGGAAGTCCCAGTCGTCACCGTTCCCCTCCGCCGTTGCGGCGTCGATCAGCGCCGTAATGGTGTCTTCGATGAAGAACTGCACCTTCTCGTGCAGGTCATCGCCCTCAAGGATGCGCCGGCGGTCGCTGTAAATCGCTTCGCGCTGACGGTTCAGGACGTCGTCGTACTTCAGCACGTTCTTGCGCTGCTCGGCGTTCCGGCCTTCCACCTGGCCCTGCGCGGACGCGATGGCACGCGAGACAAGCTTGGATTCGAGCGCGACGTCGTCCGGGACCGAGCTGTTCATAAGCCGTTCCGCGGCTCCCGAGTTGAAGAGCCGCATAAGGTCGTCTGTCAGCGAGAGGTAGAACCGGGATTCCCCGGGATCGCCCTGGCGGCCGGAACGGCCGCGGAGCTGGTTGTCGATGCGGCGTGACTCATGGCGCTCGGTGCCCAGGACATAGAGGCCGCCGAGGTCCAGGACTTCCTCGTGTTCGTCCTTCACGGACTGCTTGGCAGCTTCAAGTGCCGCAGGCCAGGCTGCCTCGTATTCTTCCGAGTTCTCCTCCGGGTCCAGCCCGCGCTTGGCAAGCTCGGCCACGGCGGTGAACTCCGCGTTGCCGCCGAGCATGATGTCGGTGCCGCGGCCGGCCATGTTGGTGGCCACGGTAACCGCGCCCTTCCGGCCCGCCTGGGCGACAATGGCGGCTTCGCGGGCGTGGTTCTTGGCGTTCAGGACTTCGTGCCGGATGCCTTCCTTGGCGAGCAGCTTGGACAGGTACTCGCTCTTCTCCACGCTGGTGGTGCCCACGAGGACAGGCTGGCCTTTTTCGTGGCGTTCGGCGATGTCCCGCACCACGGCGTCGAACTTGACAACCTCATTCTTGAACACGAGGTCCGGCTGGTCTATCCGCTGCATGTCCCGGTTGGTGGGGATGGCCACCACGCCAAGCTTGTAGGTGCTCATGAACTCGGCCGCCTCAGTCTCGGCGGTGCCGGTCATGCCGGAAAGCTTGTCATACATGCGGAAGTAGTTCTGCAGGGTGACTGTGGCAAGGGTCTGGTTTTCCGCCTTGATCTCGACGCCTTCCTTGGCCTCGATCGCCTGGTGCATGCCTTCGTTGTAGCGTCGCCCGGCCAGGATGCGGCCGGTGTGCTCGTCAACGATCAGGACTTCGCCGTCCAGGATGACGTAGTCCTTGTCCCGCTTGAACAGTTCCTTGGCCTTGATGGCGTTATTCAGGAACCCGATCAGCGGCGTGTTCGCGGATTCGTACAGGTTGGAGATGCCAAGGTAGTCCTCGACCTTTTCGATTCCGCTCTCCAGGACGCCGACCGTGCGCTTCTTTTCATCGACTTCGTAGTCTTTCTCCGGCTGCAGCCGGAGCACCACTTTGGCGAACTCGCTGTACCAGCGGTTGGTGTCCCCTGGGCAGGGCCGGAGATGATGAGCGGCGTACGCGCTTCATCGATAAGGATGGAGTCGACTTCGTCGACGATGGCGAAGTTGTGGCCGCGCTGGACCAATTCGTTCCGGTCCCAGGCCATGTTGTCGCGCAGGTAGTCGAACCCGAACTCGTTGTTGGTTCCATAGGTGATGTCCGCGGCGTACTGCTGGCGGCGCACGGCAGGATCCTGGTTGGCGAGGATGACGCCGCTGGTCAGGCCGAGGAAGCGGTAGACACGGCCCATGAGTTCGGACTGGTATTCGGCCAGGTAATCGTTGACGGTGACCACGTGGACACCCTTGCCGGTGAGGGCGTTCAGGTAGGCGGGAGCGGTCGCCACCAGGGTCTTGCCTTCACCGGTTTTCATTTCAGCGATGTTCCCCAAATGCAGGGCAGCGCCGCCCATCAGCTGGACATCGAAGTGGCGCATCCCCAGGGTCCGCGAGGACGCTTCGCGCACGGCGGCAAAGGCCTCCGGAAGCAGGTCTTCGAGCTTTTCACCGTCCTGGTGGCGTTCGCGGAGACGGTCAGTCTCCTCACGCAACTCTGCGTCGGTAAAGGTCTTGAATGAGTCTTCGAGGGCGTTGATGGAATCGGCATAGTTCCGCAGCTGCCGGAGTGTTTTCTTGTCACCCGTGCGGAGAATTTTTTCGATAAGTGATGCCACGTGAAGATGCTCCCAGTCTGATGCCGCCGAATTCTGGCGTGTTCAGTCTACGGGAGAGACACGCGGCCGGTGCCCCCTTTTCCCTGAGAGCGGATACTCCTTACAGCCGTGCCAGCTCATGGGCAAGCCTTGCAGCGAGGTCTCCTGCCGGCCCCACTTCCACATCCGGCAGGCCAAGCCACTGGCTCATCAGCCTCAGCTCGGCAGCGAGTTCGACGGCGGTGTCCGCGGGTGCGTCCGGCTCGGCAAACGCGGCTCTCACCAGCAGACGGCCACCCGTCCGGTCCGCCTTCAAGTCAACCCTGGCCACCATCCTGTCGCGCAGCAGGAACGGCAGGACGTAATAGCCGTAGCGCCGTTTGGGCTCCGGGGTGTAGATCTCGATCCGGTAATGGAAGCCGAACAGTTCCAGCAGGCGCCGGCGTTCAAAGACCATGG
Organism: Arthrobacter sp. FX8; assembly: GCF_026723805.1. Lineage (NCBI taxonomy): Bacteria > Bacillati > Actinomycetota > Actinomycetes > Micrococcales > Micrococcaceae > Arthrobacter > Arthrobacter sp. FX8. The sequence goes on from NZ_CP113505.1 coordinate 2,162,663, forward strand.
AATCAAACGGGCTCAACAGGGCCCGGCCGGTGGCACGCCGCGGCAGTACAGCCTCAACATGCCGGAACACGTCCCTCCCCCACCCCGGCACGTTGACCGGTTCCAGCCTGCCCTGCTCCACCAAGTGCGCAACGGCGAGCGCCGTTGCCTTGACGGGCGTCCGGAAGTAGTCGGCGAAGCAGCGGATGCTTCCGATCCCATGCGCCCGGGCCGCCGCTTCGGTCAGCCGGCGGAGCGCAGCTGTTGGGTCGACTTCCCCACCTGCTTCGGCAGGGTGTGGGAGGACTTTGGCTGTCAGCGTGTACCTGCGCTCGAATTGCCCGGTCCTCGAGGCTGCCGATACCAGCCCTTCTTCGAAGAGGTGTTCAAGGACCCGTTTCACCGCGTTCCAGTTCCACCCCCAGTCGGTTGTCTGTTTTTCCTCAACGTGGCCAATCCGGGCGGTCAGTTCGGAGGCCGTCATGGGCCGGGACCTGGCCAGGACCGCCAGGATCCGGTCTGCGACGTCGTTGCGGAGCCCGGGATCCAGCCGGGAGGCGCCCACCCAGGAGCGCTTTTGCCACAGCAGCAGATCCTGGTAATGCTCCGGCCGGATGTAGCTCGCTTCGTGTGCCCAGTACTCCAGCATCCGGCGGGGGTGGCTGGCAGACATGCGCTGCAGGATGTCCCGGTCATAGTTGCCAAGGCGGGAATAGAAGGGCAGGAAATGGCTGCGGACCAGGACGTTCACGGAGTCGATCTGGACGAGCTGGAGGCGGGCAAAGTACGGCCCACCGCCCGTGCTGTCACGGGGCCGGTGGGCCGTACTTTATGGAGTCCCTGCGCTGCCAATGCGATCCGCCGTGCCTGGTGAAGGCTCAGCGTTGCTGACAATTCAGTCCTCTCTGCTGGTGGTTTGGTCCACCCTAAGCGTTGGCGGCGGCGTCGTCGGAGCGGTAGGCAAGAATCTTTTCCTCCACCACGGTGTCTCCCGGCTCGCATTCATGGTCCAGCGTAATGACCCCATAGGTCCAGCCACGGCGGCGGTACACGACGGAGGGCGTGTTGGTCGCTTTGTCCACGAAGAGATAGAAGTCGTGGCCCACAAGCTCCATATTGTCTACGGCGTCGTCGAGGGAGAGGGATGCGGCGGGAAAGACCTTGCGCCGGATCAGCACCGGTGAGTTTCCGGCCGGGATGTCGTTGTCAACATCGTACGGCGATTTGTCTTCGGGGGCTGCCACCGCTTCATTCCGGTGGTTGGCCTCAAGATACAGCGGTTCATGGGCACTGGCGGGCTCGAGTGAGGCGGTGGCCTCACGGACAGCCTTGGGAGTGTGGCGGCCGTGGTGGACCTTCTTGCGGTCCTTGGCCCGCCGGAGCCGCTCAAGCAGTTTGTTGTAGGCGAGGTCAAAGGCAGCAAACTTGTCTGCGGCGCTTGCTTCGGCACGGATTACGGGTCCGCGGCCCAGGACTGTCACCTCGACGGTCAGCTGGTCGCCGGTCTGCCGGGCATTGGTCTCCTTGGAGACTTTCGCGTCGACCCGCTGGACTTTGTCGCCCAGCGATTCAATTTTCGCGATCTTTTCCCCGGCATACTCGCGGAACCGGTCTGAAACTGTCAGATTTCGTCCGCTGATCATAAACTCCATGGTGCCCTCCAAATGACTTCGGTGACACGACGGCGGCGCTTCCCTGGGCCGGGCTGTGTGACAGTCGAGCCCCTCTCCGAGCCGCCATCGAAAGGTACATTCTGTTCTTGGTACCCACCTCAGACGTTAGTTCATAGCCACCCGTTATTCATCCTTTCCCGGTTTATTTTTTCTAAGTCATGCGGGCTTTCACGCGGCGCGGCGGCCCGGCAGCCCGGCTGCTGGGTATCGGGCGGGCGTGTCGCGGCAAGCACGACGGCGCCCCTCACCACAGCGCCGGCCAGGTGCAGTGCGCGGGCTGCTTCGCCCACCGTGGCACCGGTTGTGAGGACGTCATCAACGATGATGCAGGGGCGCCCTGCCACCTTTGCCCGGGCCCCGGGCTTGACCCGCATGGACCCCCGGACGCGCTGGGAACGGGCTCCCCTCCCCAGGCCTTTTTGGCCGGCCACACCTCTTCCGCTGCCGGATCCGCGGGTGCCGGGGAGGACGGGGCCAGGCCTTGGAGTCTTGCCCAGCACATCCGCGACGTCGAGCCCTGGATGCTGCCGTGCCGCCGACTTCAGGAGCAGGTGGACCGGGCTGAAGCCCCGGCTGACGTAGGCCGGCGTGCTGGTGGGCACGGGGACCAGGAGGCATCGGCCGGGGCCAGGGACGGCGGCCCTGACTGCACATGCGAGCGCCCGGCCAAGGCTTCTGCCAAGCTGAGGCTGGCCGTGCCGTTTGAACGACAGCAGTCCCTGCGCCAGCTCGTCCCGGTACACCCCCGCTGCAACGACGGGAAGCACGACGGAGCCGGCGACATCCATAAGGGCCGGAGCTCCGCTTTCGGCCCGGAATGGCTGCCTGGTCAGCTGGCGGATGCGGCTGGCACAGGATGGGCACAGGGTGCTGTCTTCGGCCCCGCAGCAGACACAGTCCACAGGGACGGCCAGGGCGAGCAGATCCGCCACGGCGCCGGCCAGCCAGTCGGCAAGGCGAAGGAGGGCGGCCGCGTGTTCACCCCGGTGCAGCGCCGCCCAGGGCGGGGGCGGTTGAAGGTCCGGATCCACCCTCCGGGTCCCCCGGTGGCCGGAACCGGCCGCGCCGTTCCTGCGGATGAGCCGTTTCATGGTTCCACTGTCGCCTGAAGCCCAGTCACAGTTGGAGGGCCAGCCCGGGCTATGTGCATAAGGCAGGCCCCATCGGGACGGCGGAGGCAGAACCTGGCGATACCGCCAACAGGGTGTCAGCCGGGAAACGCGGGGTCGATAGGGCCCTTGATCTGCGGGGACCAGCCATTGCCGAGGCGCTGGAAGATCCCTTCCCCGGACTGGACATAAATGTCGTCGGCGCCATTCCCGGCACTGATGGCTACCAGGCCCGGCCACGGGGCAAGCTGCTGCGGCTGGCCGGAGGTGAGGGACAGGAGCTCCGGTGTGACGTTGGAACCCGAAGCCCCCTTCATGACGGCAACGGTAATGCCATTCACCCACACCCCTTGATCAGGGTCGGTGCCGGATACCAGGGTGACGGGCGCGGTCAGTTCGCGCGGCGTACCGTCGGCGGCGCGGATCATGCCTGTCACCTGCACCTTGGACTTCCCGTTCTGTTCGGATATGACCAGGGCGCGCACACCGTCGCGTGAGACGCGGAATTCCTTGACCGTGCGGCCGGCAAGCCAGGAGGGTGCCAGCGTCACGGACGGAACGGCGGCGCCCTCTGCCACTCCGGTGGGATGGAAAGCCACTACTTCCGTGGCTCCGGTGGCACCGGGTCCGGCCGTCCATACCCAGTCGGAGACACTGAAGGACGGGCGGGTGAGGGTGCTCCGGGTAGTCAAGGCGCGCGCAGGCTGGCCGGGATTGATGCTGTACAGCGTGGTGCGGCCTTCATTGAGGAAGGCAGCCGTCTGTGACACCGGGGATTCCGCCGGATAGCGGGGGTTGAGCGCAGACACCGGCTGCATGTCAGGCAACGGCGAGACGCGGTTGTTTTCATAGCGCACCAGTTCGTTGCCGCTGATGGCGATCTGGCGTGAGGGCACGGTCCTGTCCAGCACCGGAGGAAGAACGGACCCGTTGTCCTCCACCCGGACCAGGTCCTGGTTGGCACGGAGTTCAACATTGACCACGTCAGGCTGGCTGCGGAACGTCAGGGTCAGCTGCATCTGCATGCGGAGCCGGTCCTCCGCCGATGTTTCCGTCAGCTCCTTGGCTGTCAGGTCCACCTGTGCGGCCCCGGACACCACCGGCACGGATTCCCGGGCGAGCTTGATCCCGGAAGGGAAGGCACTGGCGACGGCGCCGCGCAGGTACGGGGCGGGCCCGGCCAGCAGGGCACTGGTCATTGCTTTGACCGTCTTGTTCTTCAGGAACCAGCGGACGTCCGGGATGGCATAGGTGAAGGTGGGGTCGTAAAAGTAGATGGGGTAGGCACCGTAGATCACCTTGAACGTTTCCTCGGCAATGGCGGTCCCGTCGGGAATCGCCGAAATCCGCCACTCTCCATCCACCTGGGTCACCGTCACCGGGATGCGCTCCACGGTTCCCGGCGGCGACTGGGTGGCTATGCCGTCGGCGTCCACCGTGTAGGACACATCGAGCTCGTAGTTGAAGACGTTTTCCGTGCCCGTGGGCACAACGCGCGCCTCCCGGTATACCAGCGCGCGTTTGTCCGGTTTCCAGGACACAGCCGAGGCCTGCGTCAGGTACTGGCGGGCCACCGCATAGTCGTCCTCGTAGCCACTGCCTGCCCGGTAGAAGTAGTCGATGATGGTCTCGGGTGATGCCCCGGGCTGCGGCGCTGCCGGGAGGAACACGGGAGCGCTGACGTTGCCGGCGCTGCTTTCGCTGCTTTTTCCCACCGGACCGGACGTGGGGATCCGTGCGCAGCCGGACAAGAGGACGATCAGCAGGGCAAGCAGTGCCGCCGGGTACTTCGCCAGGCGCACGGTGGCCCTCATGGTGTCTCCTCGGGCGCGCGCACCGGAGCAGGCCGGGCCGCTCCCGCCTGCAGCACCAGCATGTTTTTGTAGTCCTGTTCCGCGGGAACGCTCCCCGGCGCTCCGGGATTGGTGACGTCCTTTGGCTCCAGCTGGACGGGCGACTCGCTGATGCCACCGTCCTGGCGCAAGGGAAGGGTCAAACGGAAGTTGGCGCCGTCGCCTTTCCTGCCCCAGGCCTGCAGCCAGCCGTGGTGCAGCTTCGTATCCTCCATGGCGATGGACAATCCCAGCCCGCTGCCGCCCGTGGTGCGTGCGCGGGCAGGGTCGGCTCGCCAGAACCTGTCGAAAACCCTGGCGGCCTGTGCCTGGTCCATCCCGATCCCGTGGTCGCGGACAGCAACGCCCACGGCAGTTTCATTGACCGCGACCGTGACGGCCACCGGCTTGCCCTCACCGTGCTCCACCGCGTTCAGGATCAGGTTCCGCAGGATCCTGTCGATGCGCCGGGCGTCCATCTCCACCACCACGGCGCCCTCGGGAGCGGTCAGGACAATCTCCGAACCGTATTCAGCCGCCACCGGCGCGGCGCCTTCAATGACGTGGGAGATCACTTGGAGAAGGTCCTCGGGTTCAGCATCCAGCACGGCCACGCCGGCGTCGAAGCGGCTGATTTCGAGGAGGTCGGAGAGGAGGGACTGGAACCGCTCCACCTGGTTGTACAGGAGCTCTGCGGACCGCTTGTTGATGGGGTCGAAGTCATCGCGGGCGTCGTACAGGACCTCTGCCGCCATGCGCACGGTTGTGAGCGGCGTCCGGAGCTCGTGCGACACATCGGACACGAAGCGCTGCTGCATCTGGGAGAGCGTCGCCAGCTGGGTGATCTGCTCCTGCAGGCTGGCGGCCATGTGGTTAAAGGAAGCGCCAAGGCGGGCCACCTCGTCCTCCCCCTTGACCACCATGCGCTCCTGCAGCTGCCCGGCGGCGAGCTTCTCCGAGACCATCGCGGCATGGCTGACCGGGCTCACCACGTTGCGGGTGACGTACCAGGCGACAGCGCCAATCAGGAGGACCAGCACCGCACCGCCGGCCCACAGGACGCTTTGGATCTCGTTAAGCGTCTGCTGCGCTGTGTTCAGGTCGTAGATCAGGTAAAGCTCGTAGACAGTGCCGTTGAAGGTCACCTTGTTGCCGACCGCGATCCCCGGCCGGTCCTCGGTGCCCACGGGGATGACGGTGGAAGCCCAGTACTGGTCCTTCCCCGACTGCTGGACGGCCTTGCGCAGCTCAGGGGGAATGACGCTGACCGTGAGTTGGTCGGATGCCCGCGACTCAACCCACCGGTTGCGGGGCTTGGTCTGCTCCGGCATCGCCTCGAAGACGTACCGGCGCTGGATCACTGAGCCCCGGCCCTCCACCGCGTTCAGGGTGTCGTAGACCAGGGTGATGACGCTGGACTGGTCGGTGACCTGGGCGCCGTCGAACGTTTCCTGAACCTGCTTGACGTTGTAGCGGGTCTCGGACTCCGCCTGCGTCAGCCGCTCCTGGAACAGGTTGTTGGCAATCTGGTTGGACAGATAGGCACCGACCACGGCGAACGAGGTCACGGCGAGCATCAGTGTGGTGAGAACGGTGCGGAATTGAATGGACCGGCGCCAGCGCCGCTGCAAGGCCCGCCCAAGGTACCGCAGACCGGGAAGGAAGCGCCGGACTCCCGTCCGGACGAGCCGGGCGACGCGGAGCGCCACAATCAGGGCACGCCGCTGCCAGATCCTTGCCCGGAACGCCATGTGCCGCAGCCCGGGAGTGGCGGCGTCGCCGGCTTCCGGCGCATCCTGGACGGCGCCGTCCTGTTTCACGGCATCCGCGGAGTCCGGGGTTACGCGCTGATCCGGTTCCCCGTCCTGCGCGGCGGGGTCAGACCCCTGCTTTATAGCCGACACCACGCACCGTCAATACGACTTCCGGAGCTTCCGGGTCCTGCTCGATCTTGGACCGCAGGCGCTGGACATGGACGTTGACAAGCCGGGTGTCAGCGGCGTGGCGGTAGCCCCAGACCTGCTCCAGCAGCAGTTCCCGGGTGAAGACCTGCCAAGGCTTGCGGGCCAGCGCCACCAGGAGGTCGAACTCCAGCGGCGTCAGGGAGATCCGCTCATTGCCCCGGCTGACCGTGTGCCCGGCGACGTCGATGGTGATATCCGCGATGCGCAGCGTTTCGGGGGCTTTCTGGTCCCCCGGGCGAAGGCGGGCACGCACGCGTGCCACCAGCTCGGCAGGCTTGAACGGCTTAGGCACGTAGTCGTCAGCCCCGGATTCCAGCCCGCGGACGACGTCTGAGGTATCGGACTTGGCGGTCAGCATGACGATGGGCACGTCCGACTCGCCGCGGATCTGGCGGCAGACCTCGATGCCATCCATACCGGGAAGCATGAGATCGAGCAGGACCAGGTCCGGCCGCGATGACCGGAACACGTCCAGGGCCTGGGCGCCGTCGGCGCAAAAGACCGGCTCGAAGCCGTCATTACGGAGGACAATTCCAATCATCTCGGCCAGCGCTTCGTCATCATCTACCACCAGAATGCGTGCCTTCATAGCTATATATTCCCTTATCGGGATGGGTTTGTCCTGTTGAGCGGCTTCCGGCATGGCGGGGCACTAGGCCGTCCGGCGCCGGAACTATAGTCTTGGGGTCATGCCCCGCGTGGCCGGTGCGCCCTTTTGCCGGGTGCATTTCCGGCGCAGGAGCAGGCGGACTGGTATTGGGGGAGGAATCAGTGTCACCACAGGAGTCGGGGCCCGGGGAGCCGGCGCAGGAGCAGCCAGGCGTTGGACACGACGACGTCGGGCCGGCTTCCGCAGGCGGGCCCGGGCCGGTGCCGCCCGCCCGGGAACAGCAGTGGGACCAGCCCTGGACGCCGCCCGAGGGCCGGCAAGCAGGCCCCTGGCCGGGAACCGAGCCGCGGCAGCAACCGCAGTGGCAACAGCAGCCCGGACAGCACCCGCCCCGAAATGCCCCGTACCCTGGCGCCCCGTCCCCCGGAGCTTTCCCATCCGGCGGCCAGTCCTACGGGACCCCGGGATACAGCGGCCAGCCTTACGGCGGACCCCCAGATATCCGGTCGCCGTATTCCGGCGGTTCCTACGGCGCCTGGCCCTCAGCGCAGCCCAGGTATGCAGCCCCGCCCAAACCCGGGATCATTCCGTTGCGGCCGTTGTTGTTCGGGGAGGTCCTGGACGGTTCCTTCCAGGCCATCAGGCGCAACGCCAAGGCGATGCTCGGCGCCGGCCTCCTGGCGCAGTCCCTGTCAGCCATCCTCGCGGCGGTGCTAACGGGAGTTTTCGCGACGTCGTCAGGGTCCATCGAAGCCTGGGCCCGGACGGCGAGCAACACCGATATCGCTTCCCTGGGATTCGGGCTGATGGCCACCTTCGTCCTGCTGTCCATCCTGTCCGTCTTCATCACCGTTGTCCTCCAAGGTGCCATGGTGGTCCCGGTGGCCCGGTCCGTCCTTAACCAGCCCACCGGCTTCCGGCGCATGCTGTCGTTGGCGCGTCCAAGGTTTGGGTCACTGATCAGGTTGGCGGCGCTGCTGGTTGCAGCCGTGCTGGCCACGGCGATCGTTTTCGTCGCCGTCGTCGTGCTCCTGTTCTCCAACGTGCGTGGCGCGGGAGCCCTGCTGGTCATCCCCCTGATGCTGGCCTTCGGCGCCGGGTTCCTCTGGGTGGCGGTCAAGCTCATGGTGGCGCCCGCCGCCGTCGTTATCGAAGAACTCGGGGCGTTTGCCGGCCTTCGCCGGTCCTGGAAACTGACCAGGGGCAACTGGTGGCGGATCTTTGGCATCACCCTGGTGGTGGGGATCCTGGTGGCCGTCATCACCCAGGTGGTCCTGATCCCGGCCAGCATCCTGCCAACGGTCCTCTCCGGGGTGGTCTCGCCGCACGGCGGCAGCGGGCAGGAAGCAACGCTCGCCGTGGCCGTCGGCATCTTCACCGCGGTGGTCGGTGCCCTGGTGGGCGCGGTCGGTTACGCCTTCCAGACGTCAGTCATGGCGTTGCTCTACATGGACCTGCGGATGCGCCGGGACGGCCTGGACATTGCGCTGCTGCACCAATTGGAGAACGGCGCTGATCCTGACGGCATCCCGGGCCGGGGCGCGCACCCCGGCAACAACCGCCCGTATCCCGGATATGGAGCCTCGCCTGGAGCCTGGCCTTATGGCGGCTGAGCCACCCGTGCGTCCGGGTGCCGGGGAGGCACGGCGCTGGGCGGAGGAGGAATTGGCCAAACGGGAGTACCGTGATGCCGCCCCCTCATGGCTCGGCACCCTGTGGCGGAACTTCCTGGACTGGCTGCAGTCCCTGGACGGCTCCCAGGGAGACGCTGCCCCGGTGCCAAGCCCCGTCATCGCCCTCGTTATTGCCGCCATCATCGCGGCTGCCATCATCCTGGCCCGCCCCCGCCTGCACGCCCGGTCCCGGCAGGCCAGGGACGTCTTCGAACGGGAACCCACCCTTGGTGCCACCGACTACCGGGCCCGTGCGGAAGCGGCGGCCGCCGCCGGAAAGTGGGGGACGCCGTCGTCGACCGCTTCCGCGCGGTGGTCCGGAGTGCGGAGGACCGGGCCATCCTGGACCCGCAGCCCGGCCGCACTGCCGACGAAGCGGCCCGGGCCTTGTCCGTTCCGTTCAACAGCCAGTCCGGGCGCCTTGCCCGGGCAGCGGCCACTTTCGACGGGGTCCGCTACGGAAACAGGGCGGCCGACAGCGGGGACTACCGGCAGATGGTGGAGCTTGATACCGCCTTGGACGCCATGAAGCCCGCCACCGCCGGCACTGCGGCGGTGACGCCGTGACCGGCCTTCCCGCCATCGGCGAGAAACCCCGGGACGCGGGCAGGGAACCGGACGGTGGCAAGCAACCGGCCACCGGATCCGTGGCTGACAACCGGAGGATTCGGGGTTGGCTGCGGCGGCACCGCGGCCTGACCGCGGCGGCAATGGTGGTGGCTGCGGGGCTGGCACTTGTCGTGGGCACGCAACTCGCTCCGAAGGGTGACGCCGTTCCCCTCTCGGTCCACAATGCCGCGCCGGAAGGGGCCAGGGCGCTGGCGCAGATCCTGGGCCGGCACGGGGTTTCCGTTCACACACCCGGCCGGTTCGATGCAGCGCTGGCGGACCTGCGCTCCGGCTCCTCCCCCACCCTCCTGCTCTACGACAGGAACGGCATCCTGGGTGCGCAGCAGCTGGCCGACCTGAGAGCGGAGGCAGACCGGGTGGTGGTGCTCTCCCCACGGCTGGAGACGCTCACCGCCCTTGACAGCGGCATCCACCAGGCCGGCGTTGTTCCCGATGCCTTCCCGATCCTTGATGCCGGGTGTTCCCACCCTGACGCGGAAGCTGCGGGACAGGTCACGGGACAGGGAGGATTTGTGTACGACGGCGGCACGTCCTGTTTCCGGACAGCAGGAACCGCCGGAATGCTTGCCATCAGCGGCGATGGCCGCCTGGCCGTGCTGGGCAGCACGGCCGTCCTGGGCAACGGGAGGCTGGACGAACTGGGAAACGCCGCGCTTGCCACCAGGTTGCTCGGCGCGTCGCCTGACCTGGTCTGGTACCTGCCCTCGATTGAGGACGCAGCATCCAACGGATCCGGGAAAACCCTCGATGACATTGCTCCGGCCTGGGCCCGCTTCCTGGGCCCCTGGCTGCTCCTGGTGGCGGTGACGGCCGTCGTGTGGCGGGGCCGGCGGCACGGGCCGCTCGTATTCGAGCCGTTGCCGGTGGTGGTCAAGGCTGTTGAGACGGCCGAGGGACGTGCCCGGCTCTACCAGGACGCGCGCGCCATCGACCAGGCACGGGACAACCTCCGGGCCGGCCTGCTGGTCCGGTTGTCCGGGAAGCTGCGGATGGGACCAGGCGCCACCGCCGAGGACACGATTTCGGCAGCAGCCCGGCTCCTGAACCGGGACGCCACTGAAGTCCGCACGCTGATCAACGAACGCCCCGCAACCGAGGCCCGGCTGGTTGCCTGGTCGCAGGCCTTGGACAAACTCGAGAAAGAGGTCAAGATCCGATGAGCGAACAGAGCAGTGGCCAGCGGGTCCTTAATACGGTTGACGACGACGGCGCTCGGCAGGCGCTGCTTGCGGTCCGCCGGGAGGTGGCCAAGGCGGTGGTGGGGCAGGATGCCACCGTCACCGGCCTCCTGATTGCACTGCTTTCCCAGGGGCATGTGCTGCTGGAGGGCGTCCCCGGAGTTGCAAAGACCCTGCTGGTCCGGGCGTTGTCCTCCGCGCTGAGCCTGGACACCAAGCGGGTGCAGTTCACCCCCGACCTCATGCCGGGTGACGTCACCGGTTCCCTGGTCTACGACTCGCACACCTCCGAGTTCAGCTTCCGGGAAGGACCGGTCTTCACCAACCTCCTGCTGGCGGACGAGATCAACCGGACTCCTCCAAAGACCCAGGCTTCACTCCTCGAAGCCATGGAGGAGCGGCAGGTGTCTGTGGACGGCGTCTCCCGGCGGCTGCCCTCGCCATTCCTGGTGGCGGCCACCCAGAACCCCGTGGAGTACGAGGGGACCTATTCCCTGCCTGAGGCACAGCTGGACCGGTTCCTGCTGAAGCTCACCATGCCGCTGCCTGAACGCAGGGATGAGATTGAAGTCATCCGCCGCCATGCCGCGGGGTTCGATCCGCGGGATCTGGCGGCCGCCGGCGTCCGGGCGGTGGCCGGCGCGGAGGACCTGGAACGGGCGCGGGAGGCAGTGGGCCGGGTGGCGGTGGAACCGGAAATTATCAGCTACATCGTTGACCTGGTGCGTGCCACGCGGTCAGCGCCTTCGTTCCAGCTTGGTGTCTCACCCCGGGGAGCCACCGCCCTGCTCAACACGTCGAGGTCGTGGGCGTGGCTCTCCGGCCGTCCTTTCGTTACCCCTGACGACGTCAAGGCACTGGCTTTGCCCTGCCTGCGGCACAGGGTGGCGCTGCAACCCGAGGCACAGATGGACGGGGTGCGGGTGGACGACGTCCTGGGCAGCATCCTGGCCGCCGTCCCCGTTCCGCGCTGATGGCCATCTCCGGGCGGTTCGTCGCAGTGGTGCTGCTGGGACTCGTGCCGGTACTGCTGTTCCCGGGTTGGCTGACAATCCTAGCCACCATCGCCGCGCTTGCAGCGCTGCTGGGCGCGGACCTGCTGGCCGCGGCACCCCTCCGGCAGGTCAATCTGGTGCGTGCCGAACCGGAGAACGTAACCCTGAACAATGTGGTGGAGGCGGCGCTCACCATCCGTAACGGCGGCAGCAGGCGGCTTCGGGGATCGTTCCGGGACGGGTGGCAACCTTCCGCCGGTGCCCGGAACCCCGTCCAGGACATTGATGTCCCGGCCGGGGAAGGCAGGCGGTTCGCGGTTCGGCTCCGGCCGGTCCGGCGGGGTGACCTCTCAGCGCCGCACGTGACGCTTCGGTCCTTTGGTCCGCTGCACCTGGCAGCCCGCCAGCGGACCATTGACTGTCCGGGCTCGGTGCGGGTGCTGCCGCCCTTCCATTCCCGACGCCACCTGCCGTCAAAGCTGCGGAAGCTGCGTGAACTTGATGGGAAGGCGGCAGTCCAGGTCCGGGGCGCGGGCACCGAGTTCGATTCCCTGCGGGACTATGTCCGCGGTGACGACGTACGCTCCATCGACTGGCGCGCCACTGCCCGGCGCTCCTCCGTGGTGGTCCGGACCTGGCGCCCGGAACGGGACCGGCGCGTGGTGATGGTCCTGGATACGTCACGTACCGCCGCAGCAAGGATCGTGGACGAATCGCGCCTGGACACTGGGATAGAGGCTGCGCTCCTTCTGGGTGTCCTGGCCGAACGGGGTGGCGACCGGGTGGACTTGGTAGCCTTCGACCGCAGGGTCCGGGCGCGGGCGGGCTCTGCCGGGCAGGGCAATATCCTGGGCCGGCTGGTCCAGGCCATGGCTCCGCTTGAGGCCGAGCTGATTGAGATGGATTGGCCTGCGGTCCCGGCCCAGGTCCGTGCTGTTTCGGCGCACCGGTCGCTGGTGGTGCTGTTGACGTCGCTGGACAGCGGGGCGCCGGAGGAGGGCCTGCTTCCCGTGGCGGAGCGGCTGGCGAGCCAGCATGTTGTGGTGGTGGCGGCTGTCCGCGACCCGCAGCTGGGCGCCATGCTCCGGGAACGGAACGATGCCACGGCGGTGTTCCGCGCGGCCGCGGCCGAGCGCGCCCTCCTGCAGCGGGCGGCGGTGTCAGCCGAGCTGCGCCGCTACGGGGTGGAAGTGGTGGACGCCGAGCCCCACGAGTTGCCGCCCCGGCTGGCGGACATGTACATCCGGCTCAAGGCTGCCGGTAGATTGTGAATCCGGAGGCTATCGTCTCCCCCGGCAACAGGAGGTCCACTTCATGAACGTCCCGATCTACCAGCAGGCCCTGGGCCGGGAATTCTCCCGGCTGCAGCCCGAGCTCCAGGAGTACTTCTCGCTGGTCCCGGGATCCGGCCAGTACGGCGTAGGGGAAGGAACGTTCGACGTCGTGGGGTGCCGCCAGCGGTGGCTGCGCCCTTTGCTGAGGGTCACCGGGGGCGAAGAGGCCTTCTTCCCCGAGTACGGGGAGAACGTTCCGTTCCGGATCGAGAACCACGCCCACCAGGATCCGTTCGGCCGTTCCAGCCTTACCGCCCGGCGCGAGATCCGGTTCCCGGCGCGCACCCGGCTTTTCCAGGACACCACCAGCGTCACCAACCGGGGTGGCACCACCCAGCTGGTGGACTACGTGGGCAGATACCGGCGCCTGGTGACCGACCTGAACCTGAGCGTCACCGCTGCCGGAAGTCTGCGCGGTGTCTCAGAGGCGTCGCGGCTCTTCCTGGGCCCGCTCCGGGTCCCGCTTCCGGCAGGCCTGGACGCCAAGGCGTACGCCGAACAGTGGTGGGATCCCGCGGAAGGAAGCAACGGGCGGCACCGCATCCAGGTGAAGGTCATCCAGCCGCAGATCGGCCTGGTGCTGGTGTACGCGGGCGCCTTCGATTACCGGCTGCGGCCCTACACTGGCGGCAGTTCCGCCCAAAGCTTCCTGCCCCGCTACGCCCAGCCGGACCGCTGGGAGAACAGGGTGTAGCCCTATCCCAGCGCCTGCTGGTTCAGGCCGTCGGCCACCTGGATCAGCCGGCCCAGGACGGCGGTGGCCTGCGCAGGTGTGTGGCCTGCCAGTCCTGCTGAAGGCGTCACCCGGATGGCGCCAAGCAGCGACGGCGGAAGACCCAGCTGGCGCCACGGACGCCATACTGACTCCACGCAGTCGGCGACCCTGGGCAGCGGGGCGCCGGCGGGGACGTCCAGCGCACCGGCCCAGAACTGTTTCCCTGACTCCAGTGCTGCGGCAAGCTGTTCCCACTGGCGGTTGGTCAGTGCCTTGAGCGGCAGGGCGACGCCGTCCGCACCGGCCGCCAGGACCAGCTCGATCGGCGCTTCGATTTCAGGACATGTGACAACAACCTCAGCGGCACCGGCCGAGCGGAGGGCGTCCAGGACCAGGCGCCAGGATTCGCGCGCTTCCGATGCCGGCACTGCGCGGAGGGTGCGGTAACCGCTCGCCGTGGGTATGGTTCCGGCCAGCACGGCGGCGATGGCGGGCTCGTCCACCTGCACCACCAGGCGTGCACCCGGTACGGCCGCCGCAACCCGGCGAAGGTAACCGCCGACGCCCGCGGCAAGGGACGCGGCCACGTCCCGGCGGGCTCCGTAGTCCAGGAGGGCGCGCTCCCCGTTATGCAAGTGCAGGCCGGCGGCAAGGCTGAGCGGCCCCACCAGCTGCACCTTGAGTTCACCCGCCGACACGTCCTCGCCCCCGGCCACGTCGGCGAGGACATTCAGGTCGGTGGACAGCGCCGACACGGCACGCTGCATGTCCTTGCCGGGGCGGTCAACAAGCCGCCATCCGTAGGGCTGGACGTCCACCGCCAGCTCTTCCAGGAACGAGGCCGTACGGCCCAGGGCGTCTGAGCCGACACCGCGGTCGGGCAGTTCGGCGAGGAATGGCAGGTGCGGGCTGCCGAGCTCGCCGCGGATGATCCGGGCGGCTTCCAGCGGGTCCTCGCCCGGCCACGGTCCCAGTCCGGTGGCCGTCACTTCCCTGGCTGTGACCTCCTGGAAGGGAGCCGCGGCCGGACGCGGGGCTGGGCCCCTTTGGTGCTGTTCCCGGCTCACGCCAGTGCGGAAGTCTGCGGCTGCTGGCCCGACGAGGCCTGGTGGTCCTCGGCGATGGCCTCGTGATGGCGGATCACCTCGCCGATGATGAAGTTGAGGAACTTCTCTGCGAATGCCGGGTCAAGGTGGGCGTCCTCGGCGAGGCGTCGCAGCCTCGCGATCTGGGCTGCTTCACGTCCTGGGTCGCCGGCCGGAAGGCGGTGTGTTGCCTTCAGGAAGCCCACTTTTTGTGTGGCCTTGAATCGCTCGGCCAGGAGGTACACCAGGGTGGCATCAATGTTGTCGATGCTGGAGCGGATGGACAGCAGTTCAGCCATCACCGAATCGTCCACGTGGCCAGCCAGTGAGCTGGCGGAGGGATCAAAATCGTCGGAGCCAGGAGTGCTGGGGTTGTGCTGCGTCATGGCTCCAGTCTATGGGAGCCGACGGAATCGACGCGGGTGTGAAGCGCCGGTGCGGCCGTCCGCCGGCACCGGCGCCCCACACTGCGGGCCTGGAGGGTCAGATGCCCAGGAGTGCCCGGTGCTCCTCCCGGCGTTTGGCCTGTTCGGCCGGGTCCGGCACGGGCAGGGAGGCGATCAGCCGGCGCGTGTAGTCATGCTGGGGGTTCCCCATGACCTGGCTTCCGATCCCCTGCTCCACCAGCTTGCCCTTGTACAGCACGCCCACCCACGAGGACAGGATGTCCACTACAGCCAGGTCATGGCTGATGAACAGGCAGCCGAAGCCGAACTCCTCCTGGATGTCCCTGAACAGCTCCAGGACCTTTGCCTGCACCGAAACGTCCAGGGCCGACGTCGGCTCATCCGCTATCAGCAGCCGCGGGTTCAGGCTCAGCGCCCGCGCCAGTGATGCCCGCTGCCGCTGGCCGCCGGACAGTTCGTGCGGGTAACGGGCCGCGTACGACGCCGGCAGCTGGACTGATTCGAGCAGCTCACCGACGCGTTTCCGCGCCTGGGCCGGGCTTGGATTTGTGTGGATGACCATAGGTTCGGCGATGCATTCCCCGATGGTCAGCTGCGGGTTAAAGGAGGCGGCGGGGTCCTGGAACACGAAGCCGATGTCCTTGCGGAGCGGCTTGAAAGTGCGTTCGCGAAGGTTGAGCATCTCATAGCCCAGCACCTTCAGGCTGCCGCCGGTGGTCCGGTTGAGCCCGGCGATCGCCCGCCCGATGGTGGTCTTGCCGGACCCCGATTCGCCCACCAGGCCGAAAACCTCACCCCTGGACAGGGTGAAGCTGACGCCGTCCACGGCCTTGAAGGCGGGGGTGCCGAGCCGCCCCGGATACTCGATGACCAGGTTGTCAGCAGCCACAAGGACTTCCTCATCCTGGTGGCGCCGTTCGGTAAGGCCTGCGGACGCGGAATTCCGGCCCAGGTGCGGGACTGCAGCCAGGAGCTTGCGGGTGTAGTCCTGGCGGGGTTCAGCGAACAACGTCTTCGCCGGGGCTTCCTCCACAACGTCGCCCTGGTACATCACCACCACGCGGTCCGCCAGGTCAGCCACCACGCCCATGTTGTGCGTGATCAGCACTATGGACGTGCCGTACTTGTCGCGAAGGTCTCGCAGCAGCTCCAGGATCTCGGCCTGGACGGTGACGTCGAGGGCGGTGGTGGGCTCGTCGGCGACAATCAGTCCGGGGTTCAGCGCCAGCGCGGCGGCGATCACCACACGCTGCTTCTGCCCTCCGGAGAACTGGTGCGGGTAATAGTTGACGCGGTGTTCCGGGTCAGGGATGCCCACCTTGCGGAGCGCCTCGATTGCCCGTGCTTTGGCCTCCTTTGCCGAGACGCGGCCTCCGCCATCCACGGCGGCGTGGGCGCGAATCCCCTCGGCGATCTGCCAGCCCACTGTGAATACGGGGTTCAGGGCCGTGGACGGCTCCTGGAACACCATGGCCACATCCCGGCCGCGGATCTGCCGCAGCCGGTGCGGACTGAGGCTGATGATGTTGGTGCCGTTGATCAGGACCGCGCCGGAACTCGTGGCGGTTTCCGGGAGCAGGCCCAGGATGGTTTTGGCCGTGACGGTCTTGCCGGAGCCGGACTCCCCCACGATGGCAAGGACCTCACCCTTCCTGACGTTGAGGCTCACGTCCTTGACTGCGTGGACGTCGCCTGCGTCCGTGGCGAACGTGACCTGCAGGTGGTCGATGTCGAGCACGTGCTGGCCGGCGTCGGGCTGGTGTACCGGCGACGATTCGATGTTGCCTGTCATGAATTCCTCACTTCTGCAGCGATGGCCTCATTGGCCACCGGGGCCGGCGCCGTGCCGCCGGCACGCTTGCGTCCGCGCAGGCGCGGGTCGTTCAGGTCATTAATGCTCTCCCCGACCAAGGTGAGTCCGACGACCGTCAGGACTATGGCCAAGCCAGGGAACACACCGGTCCACCAGATGCCCGAGGAGGCATCGGAAAGTGCCTTGTTCAGGTCAAATCCCCATTCCGCAGCGGAGCTCGGCTCAATGCCAAAGCCCAGGAAGCCCAGCCCTGCCAAGGTCAGGATGGCTTCCGATGCGTTGAGGGTGAAGATCAATGGCAGGGTCCTGGTGGCGTTGGCGAAAATGTGCCGGCCGATGATCCTGGCGCTGGAGGCACCTACCACCTGGGCGGATTCCACGAACGGTTCGGCTTTCAGCCGTATGGTTTCGGCACGTATCACCCGGAAGTACTGCGGGACAAACACTGCGGTGATCGCCAGCCCGCAGGCGAGGATTCCACCCCAGAATCCGGACTGCCCCTTATTGATCGCGATGGACATAACGATCGCTACGAGGAGGGTCGGAAAGGCATAGATGGCATCAGCAACCACCACAAGAACCCGGTCCAGCCAGCCACCAATGTAGCCACTGACGAGCCCCAGAAATACCCCGAGGAAGATTGACATCACGACAGCGGCCACAAGCACCGCTGCGGCTGTCTGTGATCCCCAGATCACGCGTGACAGGACGTCGTAGCCTCCAACAGTCGTCCCCCATGGGTGCTTGCCACCGGGTTCCGCCTGGGCCGGAAACGAGCCTGCTTCATCGGAAATCTGGGAGAAACCATAGGGCGCCAGCAGCGGCGCGAAAACAGCAGCCACCACAAAAACAACACAAAGCACGACGCCGATCAGCAGCATCGTGCGCTGCAGGCCAACGCTTTGGCGGATGTGGGACGCCACCGGCAGGCGGTCGAGCAGCGGCTTTTTGGGATGGGGCAGGGCTTCGTTATTCATCAGTACCTCACCCGCGGATCAATCAGGGCGGCAGCAATGTCCACCACGAAATTGGTGACCGCAACGATGACGGCCAGAAGCATGACTATCCCCTGGACCGCAACAAAGTCACGCGCCGTCAGGTACTGCGCCAGCTGATACCCAAGGCCCTTCCACTCAAAAGTGGTTTCCGTCAGCACCGCGCCGCCGAGCATCAAGGCGATCTGCAGGCCCATAACGGTGATGATGGGGATCAGGGCCGGCTTGTAGGCATGCTTTGTCACAAGCCGGAATTCGCTGACTCCACGGGAGCGGCCGGCCTCAACATAATCCTTGCCCAGGGTGCCAATGACGTTGGTGCGGACCAGGCGCAGGAAAACACCGGCTGTAAGCAGGCCGAGGGCGACGGCAGGCAGAACCGCGTGGTGGACGATGTCGCCAAAAGCTGCCAGGTCACCGCTGCGCAGGGCGTCCAGCCAGTAGATCCGGCTGGGCGCTGCCAGCCTGCCCATCGCCAGTTCCGTTGTGGTGGATGCACGGCCCGCGACGGGGAACCAGCCCAAGCCTACGGAAAAGACCAGCTTCAGCAGCAGACCTGCGAAGAAGACAGGAGTGGCGTAGCAAAGAATGGCAAACAACCGCAGGAGGGCGTCCGGAACCTTATCGCGTTTGTGGGCGGCAAACATCCCCAGCGGAATCCCCACCAGCAGCGCCACGATCAAGGCATTGATGCTCAGTTCCAGCGTGGCGGCCCCGAAAGTGGTCAGCATCTCGATGACGGGCCGCCCGTCTGAGATGGTCCTTCCGAAGTTGCCTGTGGCGATGTTGCCAAGGTACTCGACGTACTGAATGAACAGGCTCCGGTCATAACCAGCCTGGTGGATCAACGCATCAATCTGCTCCTGCGGCAGGCGTCCGCCTTGGGATGCGGTGATGGGATCGCCTGTGATCCGCATCAGGAAGAAGACCAGGGTGACGAGGATGAAGATCGTCGGAAAGATAAGCAGGAAGCGGATCAGGATGTATCTCCCGAGGCCACCTCCCGCGGATTTGGATTTGGGCGGCGCTACCGTTGGCGGCGGCGCATCGATCATTGTGGCCATGCTGTCCCTGCTTGGTAAGAAAACGAAAGATGTGGGGCCAACAGTTAGGAGGCGGAGCCGCGCAGGCCCCACCTCCTAAGCTGGCGGATTGGTGATTACTTGGAAACGGTCCCGAGCCTGAACTTGAAGGATGCGTCCAATGTGGAATCCACGCCCTTCACGTTTTTCCCTGAAACGGCCACCTGGGCTCCCTGCAGCAGCGGCAGGGTGGAAATGTCCTTGGCCAGTTGGTTTTGAATGTCCTGGATAGTCTTAACACGCTCCGATTTGTCGGCAGTGACCAACTGCTTGGCAATCAGCGCTTCGACGTCGGTGTTGGAGTAGTGGTTGTTGAAGAAGCCGCCCTTAGGGAAGAAGGGGTCAGGTAGTTGTCCGCATCACTGAAGTCCGGGAACCAGCCAAGCTGGAAGACGGGGTAGCTGTCCTTCTTCGATGCCGAGTTGTAGGTGACCCACTCGGTGGACTGCAGATCTACGGTAAAGAGGCCGCTCTTCTCCAATTGGTCCTTGACCATGGCATATTCGTCACCCGAGGACTTGCCATAGTGGTCCGGGTTGTACTGCAGTTTGAGATTGACCGGACCGCTGATGCCGGCGTCGCTGAGGACCTTCTTCGCCTTGTCCAGGCTCGGCTTGCCGCTTCCGTCGCCGTACGCCTGCTTGAAGGATTCGTTGGCGCCGAGGAAACCGGACGGAACATTGGACCACATGGGCAGATAGGTGCCCTTGTAGACCTGGTCGGAAATGGCCTGGCGGTCAACGAGGTTGGCCATGGCCTGCCGCACGGCCAGCGCCTTCTTAGGATCTGCTTCGGGAGTCTTGGCGCCGAAGGGCATGGTGTCGAAGTTGAAGACGATGTACCGCATCTCGCCGCCGGGGCCGACGTTGACCTTGACGTTGGAGTCCTTTTTGAGGTCGTCAATGTCCGTGGCGCTGAGGCTGCGGTTGGCAACGTCGATCTGCCCACCCTTGACTTCCAGCTTCATGTTGGTCTGGTCGGTGTAGTACTTAATGGTGGCGCCGGAATTGGCCGGTTTGCCGAGGACACCGTCGTAATCGGGCCAAGCCGTGAGGCTCACCAGCGTGTTCTTGTTGTAGGAGTCGATAACGTACTGGCCGTGGAAGGCCTTGGCCTTGACGATCTCCTCGTCACTGAGGAGTTTGTCCGCCGGGAAGACTTCATCGTCAACAATGGGGGCCGCGGGACTTTGCAGGATCTGGGTGAAGGTCTGATCGTTGGCCTGCTTGAGGGTGAACACCACTGTGGTGGCATCCGGGGTGGCAATGGACTGGATGTTGGTCAGCAGGGATGCAGGCCCGTTGGGATCAGCGATCTTGACCTGGCGGTCGAACGAAAACTTCACGTCTTTGGAGTCCAGTACGTGCCCATTGGCCCATTTAAGGCCGCTCTTCATCTTGACCGTGAATTCCGTGGGTTTAGTAAAGGAACCCGATTCGGCCAGGTCCGGTGCAGGTTCGGCGCCGCCGGGCTTGGAGTTCATCAGGAAGGAGTAGATCTGGTTCATCACCATGAACGAACCGTTGTCGTACGACCCCGCCGGGTCCAGGGCAGTGACTTTGTCGGTGGTGCCGTAAGCAATGATGCTGCCTGCACTTCCCGATGCTGTGCTGCTTCCGCCTCCGGACGGGCCTGTGCAGGCCGTCATTGCCAGCGCGGAAATGCCTGCCAGCGCGATCGCGCCATGCAGGGCTTTGTTGCTCTTCGTCATCTGTGAGCTTTCTGTCCGATGAGAACGTGCGCTCCGGGCACATGGGCGTGTGTGCCCCTGCCCCGGAGCACAGGGCTGATCCCTAGATTCAATCAGAGAGTCAGCCCTCGGGACGGCCAATTTGTGAGTTGAAACACAAAATTTATCTCATTGGTACCCCTGCCCACTGGTCGGACTGCGGATGCAGGCGCCTGAGGGACAGGAATCGGCCGGAAACGCCAAAGCACCGCCCCGGCGACAACCGGGACGGTGCTTTGGGATGGTGTGGCTAGAGCGCGGCGCGCTGCAGCGACCGGGCGGTGTCGATGGTGGCCTGGCCCAGTACCCGGCTGCCCTGGTAGAGCACCACTGTCTGGCCGGGGGCCACCCCCTCAGGGGCGTCACCAGCCGGACCACCAGCTGGCCTCCGGCTCCGTCCGTGGCAGGCTCCATCCTGGCAGTGGCCGGCACCGGGTCCCCGTGCGCCCGGACCTGGGCGTAGCAGTCGAACTCAGCTCCCGTTTTCACCTCGGCGATCGGAAGTCCCGCCCAGGACACCTTGATGCCGCGGATCTCGTCGATCGCCAGCAGCGCCTCGGGACCCACCACCACCTTGTTTTCCTTGGGCCGAATTTCCAGGACGAAGCGGGGCTTGCCGTCGGCAGCGGGAGTTCCGAGTTTTAGTCCGCGCCGCTGGCCGACCGTGAACGCGTTGGCTCCCGGGTGCTCCCCCACCTTCGCGCCGGTCTCGTCGACAATGTCGCCGGTGGTCATGTCGATTTTTTCCGCAAGCCAACCCGCCGTGTCGCCGTCGGGAATGAAGCAAATGTCATGGCTGTCCGGCTTGTTGGCGACAGACAGGCCCCGCCGCTCCGCTTCGGCACGCACCTCGGCCTTGGACGGGGTGTCGGCCAGCGGGAACATGGAGTGCTTGAGCTGTTCGTGGGTGAGGACGCCAAGGACGTAGCTCTGGTCCTTGGCCCAGTCCGCGGCGCGGTGCAGTTCCCGGTTACCGTGGGCGTCTTCGATCACCTTGGCGTAGTGGCCGGTGCACACGGCATCAAAGCCCAGGGCGATGGCCTTTTCCAGCAGGGCCGCGAACTTGATGCGTTCGTTGCAGCGCATGCAGGGGTTGGGCGTCCTGCCGGCCGCGTATTCATCGATGAAGTCCTGGACGACGTCTTCCTTGAAGCGCTCCGAGAAATCCCACACGTAATAGGGAATGCCCAAAACGTCGCAGGCGCGCCAGGCATCCCGGGAGTCCTCAATGGTGCAGCAGCCGCGGCTGCCCGTGCGCAGGGTGCCGGGCATGCGCGAGAGGGCCAGGTGGACGCCGACGACGTCGTGCCCGGCCTCCACCGCGCGGGCGGCGGCAACAGCGGAGTCCACTCCGCCGCTCATGGCTGCTAGTACTCGCATGCTGGCCTTCTGTTGGGGGATATGTTCTTCCGGGCCGGGCTGGGACCCACCGGCAGCGGAAACGATCTTCGCCTATCTATTCTACGGTGGCAGGCAAATCGGCCGGCACGATCCAGGCCGGTATGGGCACGAAGAACGTCGGGTGGCGCGTTCACACGCCGCGCAGCGCCTGCCGCGCCACGGTTCCTGCTGTCTGAATGGAGGACTCGTGCCCGGCCATGCCGGCCTGGCGGGCCCGCGCATAAGCCTCCGGAAGCGCCCTCAGCAAAGCATCAACGTCGGCCTCGGTGGACGCGTGCCCCAGGCTGAAACGCTGGGCTCCGCGTGCCGTTTCCTCGTCCAGGCCCATGGCGAGCAGCACGTGGGATGGCCGCGGCACGCCGGCGGTGCACGCCGAGCCGGTGGATGATTCGACGCCGGCCAGGTCAAGAAGGAACAGCAGCGAGTCACCTTCGCAGCCGGGGAACGTGAAATGGGCATTGCCTGGCAGCCGGCCGCCGTGGGGTGCCCCGCGGAGGACGGCCTCCGGAACGCTTTCCCGGACGCCCTCGATCAGGCGGTCACGCAGTGCGGCAATCCGCGCCGCTTCCGCCGGCAGCCCGGCGGTGACGGCCTCCGCGGCGGCAGCGAAGGCAGCGATGGAGGCGGTGTCCAGCGTGCCGGAGCGGACATCACGTTCCTGGCCGCCGCCGTGCTGTACCGGCGTCAGTTTTACAGCGCGGCCCAGCAGGAGTGCGCCCACGCCCACCGGGCCGCCGATCTTGTGTCCGGAGATGGACATCGCGTCCAGGCCCGATTCCTTGAAGTGCACCGGGACGGAGCCGAATGCCTGGACGGCGTCCGAGTGCACGGGGACGCCGGCGGCATGGGCCAGCTCAACCACCCGGTGGATGGGCTGGATGGTGCCCACCTCGTTGTTCGCCCACATCACGGTCACCAGGGCCACGGCGGCGGGGTCGCGCGCGAGCTCGGCTTCGAGGACGTCGAGGTCCAGGACACCCTTGCCGTCCACCGGCAGCCAGGTCACGTCGGCACCCTCGTGGCGTTCGAGCCATTCGACGGTGTCCAGCACCGCATGATGTTCGACGGCGGAGCAAAGGATGCGGCGCCGGTGTGGGTCCCCTGCCACGCGGGACCAGTACATGCCCTTCACTGCGAGGTTGTCCGATTCGGTGCCTCCGGAGGTGAAAATTACCTCGGAGGGGTGGGCTCCCGCGGCCGCTGCGATCACCTCGCGCGCATCCTCAACGGCACGGCGCGCCCGGCGTCCCGATCCATGAAGCGACGACGGGTTCCCGGTCCGGGCCAGTTCACGCGTCAGGGCGGCGAGCGCCGCTGCGGACAGCGGAGTGGTGGCGGCATGGTCGAGGTAGGCGGGCATCCTCCAATTCTATCGTGGCCTGCCGCCGCATCCCCGGGGAGCCGGTCAGTCCCCGCCGGTAATCCTCGCGCAGCAATGGCCGGCGCCGGCAGCCGGGGCAACGCGCTCTTCCGGACTGCCACACCCCACCGCGGCCCCGCGCAGGAAGGCGCCGTTCATATCGCACACCACTGCCGCATGTGCCCGCGACAGGCGGTGGAACGGGCAGTTGGGAAGCAGGTAACCGCCCTCGCCGTCGTGCTCTGGCTGGTAGCCCGATTCGGTCAGGAACTCTTCCAGGTCCCCCGCCGCTTCCGCCAGTTCCCGGCCCTTCAGGAAGGCGGCCGCGCGGAGCGACTCAGCCACAGGCGCGCCGTCGGCCTGGGATGCTTCGATGGCGGTCGCCATGAGTTCCCCGGCGAGGTCATAGTTCCGGTCCGGCACCGACGCGCCGATTTCACTCCCCACTGTCCGGTACATCTTGGCGGGGCGGCCGGAGCCCGGTCCCGTCCTTCCTGCGGGCTTGTGGAACTCCACGGCCAGCAAACCGTCCTGGACCAGCCTGTCCAGGTGGAATGACACTGTGCTGCGGGCCATGCCTGCGGCCTCGGCAACATCGTCGCGCCCCAGCGGCCGTGGTGATGATGCCACGAGCTCGAAAAGATGCAGCCTCTTGGCGTCCGTCAGCGAGGCAACGGCAGCAATCCTGTCAGCCCAGGGAAGTCGGTACATAATGCCCACCAATCCAAAGTCAAGATCTATTGATTATAGAACGTGCGCTTTCTAAAATGGGCATACCTACTTTTAGAAGGAGAACACCATGAAATCAGCGTCGGCAGTGCGGGCCCAGCACGCATCAACCACCATGCCGGCGGCCCGGCAGGCGTTCGTGCTGCTGCGTACCGTCTTCACCGTTGCTCCGGTCCTTTTCGGCCTGGACAAGTTCACGAACATCCTGACTGACTGGACCATCTACCTGGCGCCCCAGGCAACAGCGGTGGTGCCGCTGCCGCCCCAGACCTTCATGTACATCGTCGGCGCAGTGGAGATCATCGCGGGCATCGTCGTGGCTGTCCGGCCGAAGTATGGTTCGCTGCTCGTGGCGGCGTGGCTGGCAGGGATCATCGTCAACCTGCTCCTGCTGGGAAGTTTCTACGACGTGGCCCTCCGGGACTTCGGGCTGCTGGTCGGCGCGCTGGCCCTTAACCGGCTGTCGATGGGGACCAGCCGAACTGCTGCCTGACGCCGCTGGCGCCGGCCAGGCGCAAGCACTACAGACAGCGCACAGCATTACTCACGGCGCGGAGCGTTGTGCACACCCAAAGCCGCCGGCAGCTGAGCCCTCCAGCCGCCGGCGGTTTTACGAGCCGGACCCCGCGCCCCAGCCCTGCAACAGGGCCCGTGCATGCACGCTGTCCGGGCTCAAGCAGACGGAGGCAGCAACGGCAGGTAGCGGACCACCTCGTCGCGCGCCGTGGCCAAGGTGGCCGGATCCGGGCAGGACACGGATATATAGGCCGAGGAGCCTGCGGTGCCGAAGACCCTCGCCAGCACGGCGGTGGACCTTCCGCCGGGAGCCGTCTGCTCCAGTGCCAGCACTTCCACATTCTTGCCGGGAGCCTCGGGGGTACCACCCCACCGCAAAGTCCCGGTCTTCAGGTACGAGGGCTGGATGGTGGCGTCCAGGTACTGGAAAAGGGCGACAGACGATTCACGGTCATCGCCGCGGACCAGCGGCCCCTGGCCCGTACTGACCCGTGCGGCGACAACGCACCCATCCGCCTTAACGTATTCGCTGGCGCCCGACACGTTGTCCTTGGTGACCTTCCAGCCGGGCACGTCCTTCAGCCCGTCAGAAATTCCCACCGGCACCCCGGGCGCCAAGGTGCCACCGGCGGCAAGGGCAGGTCCCGTCCCGCCACTGCAGCGGCGTCGTGGCCCGGGGTGATGGTTGGCGTGGACAGAACGGGCGTGCTGGCAGGGGCAGCAGGCACGGAAGGATCCCGGACGTCCACGCTGCAGCCGCCAAGAAGCACCGCAACCAGGCCTGCAATGGCGGGCTGCACTCCCCGGTTCCATGCCCTGCCGGCCCGTCCCGCCGTCGTCGGCATATCCGTCTCCAGTCCGTCGCATCCCCTTCGGCCGGTGTCCGGCCGCGCAGGCAAGAGTCTAGACGCCGTCCGCCGGGAACCTGGAAGCCCCGGACATTCGTTGTTACGGCAGGCCCATCAACCGTGCTGGCTAGACTGGGCGGGCACTTTGCTTTCCCTGCGGAGAATTAAGACGCCGCGCATCAAGAAAAGGAAGATCTTGACCGAGAGCAGCAGCTCCCACTACCAGGTCCTTCGCGTGGCCGTCACCGCCACCGAAAAGGAAATCAAGGTGGCGTACCGGCGCGCTGCCAGGGCGGCACACCCGGACCACGGGGGTGACGCCGCAACCTTCCGCCGGGTGACCGCCGCGTACGAGACCCTCATCGATCCGCAGCGCCGGAAAGCCTACGACCGCACCTATGGCGCGGGTGCGGTCCGTGACACGTCCGACGGCGGCGCCCACTTTGATGCGCCCGCCGCCGGAAGCCGGGCCTCTGCCACCGTCCGCAGGCCGGACAACGGCAGGAACACCGCAGGCGACCCGCCGGTCTACGTTCCGCCGTACGAGGCAGCCGGCTCCGCGGTCCCGCTCATTCCCCTTGCCCAGGCCCGCCAACAGGTACACGGGATGCCGCGGAAACGGGGTATCTTCGGTGCCGAGGCCCGCATCCAGCGCGAGATGCGCACCGTTCAGCTGCTGACCCGGCAGGTGCTTCCGGCCATCCCGGCCGCGCGGCTCATCAACGGCCTGCAGTCGCCCGCGGACAACAGCCACATCGACCACGCGGTCCTGTCCGGCTACCGGCTGGCCCTGGTCAACTCCATGCTGCTGCCCAAGGGCGCCTATGCATGGGACGGCCGGACCCTCAACCACGGCGGCCGCGCGGTGGCACCACCGCAGCTCGCCCGCGTGGTGTGGGCCATGCAGGACATCTTTCCCGAGCTGAACGTCACCGGATGGACCGTGGTGCACAGCCCGGACGGCAACCTCCACGAACCCGTGATCGACCACCACCGGCGCCCCGCGGGCGCCCTGGAGACCGTCCAGATCGTCAATGCCGCCGGCATGGTGCGCGGCCTGAAGGAGTTCCTGGCATCGGGCCCTGCCCCGAACACCGTCAACGTTCCGGTCCTCGCAAGGCTGCTGCGGGGAATGCACTAAGAACGGATCGCTAGGATGGGGAGGTGTTCCGCATCCTTTTCCATGCCCCAGAAATCCCCGGCAATACCGGCAACGCCATCCGCCTTGCCGCAATCACCGGCGCAGAGCTGCACCTTGTGGAACCCCTGGGGTTCGACTTCTCTGACGCAAAACTCCGCCGGGCGGGCCTCGACTACCACGACCTCGCCGTCGTCACTGTGCACAAGTCGATCGAAGCCGCCTGGGAGCACCTTCAGCCCGGGAACGTTTACGCCTTCACCTCTGACGGCACCACCAGCTACACGGACATCACCTACCGTCCCGGTGATGTACTGATGTTCGGCCGTGAATCCGTGGGACTGCCGGCGGAACTGAAGACCGATCCCCATGTAACGGCCACCGTGCGCCTGCCCATGCTGCCGGCCCTGCGTTCCCTGAACCTCGCAAACGCCGCCTCGATTGCCGTGTATGAGGCCTGGCGCCAGCAAGGTTTTCCGGGGGCCAGGCTGTAGCAGTCGTCCGGACCGGCGCCCCCTCCCAGGAGCCATGCAAATTCTTCAGCCGCCGTCCCATCCGCCCCGCCTCCGGCCTCGAATGACTCTTGACGACATTCGAGCGGAGCAAGGAGCGGCAGGTGACACTACTGGAGTCAGGATCCAGGCAGGCAAGCCGCAACCGGCACGGCAGTGCTCAGGATTCGCCGCCCGGAGACTTATGCTTGGACTTAATGGAAACTCCCAACGCGCCAAATTCCGAGGGCTCCGCCGCGGTGACTGACCCGCCGGCAGACCTCAGCCAACGCCTGTCAATCCTGCTCGCGGGCATCGCCCGCGGAGACCAGGCGGCGTTCGCCGAGTTCTACCAGTTGACGTCCCGCAGGGTCTTCGGCATGGCACGGCGCGTCCTGATCGATCCCGAACTCAGCGAGGACACCACCCAGGAGGTCTTCCTGCAGGTCTGGCAGAACGCGGCGAAGTTCGATCCGCAGGCAGGGAGCCCGCTTTCCTGGCTGATGACCATCTCGCACCGGCGGGCCGTGGACAAGGTGCGCTCGTCGCAGTCTTCCACCGACAGGGAAGCCAGGTACGGGGCCAGCACGCAGGACATCGACCACGACAGTGTTTCCGACGAAGTGGGCAGCCGGCTTGAGGCTGAGGCGGTGGTCCGCTGCCTGGGGACGCTGACCGAAACACAGCAGGAATCCGTGCGCCTTGCCTACTACGGCGGCCTCACCTACCGGGAGGTCGCCGAACGGCTGAACGCAGCCGTGCCCACCATCAAGTCCCGCATCCGCGATGGACTGATCCGATTGAAGACCTGTTTGGGGGTGAGTTGAGATGAGCGGTATGGACGAAGGGCGCAGTGGACGTTCGGGTTCCTTCGGCGACGCTGTCGCCATGGACCTTGCGTCAGGCCGCGCCGTTGACCTGGCCGAGCTCTACGCCCTGGATGCGGTCACGGAGCAGGAACGCGACACCATTGACCAGTACATCTCCTCGGCCCCGGCAGCGGAGCGCCTGGCCTTCCTGGACCGCGTCCGGCAGTCCCGCGAGGCGCTGGCGCGCACTTTCCGGGTGGAGGAAGAACCCCCGTCGGACCTCTTCGAGCGGATCATTGCGCAGCTTCCTGCCCAATTCCCCGGGCAGGAGGGGCTGCCCGGTGGAGCCGTACCGGCCGCAGGCACCCCGCCAACCCCATTTGAAGGCAAGCCTGCAGGGCCGGAAGCACGCGATGAGCTGGCGCAGGCCCGCAAGCGCCGGGAGGACCGGCGCGGCGCTTCCGGCGCCCGGCGCTGGCTGGTCGGCGTGGCAGCTGCAGCAGCCATTGCCCTGGGCGGCGTGGGCGTTGGCGCCTACATTGCCGACCAAAACGATCCGGTCAACCAGGTGGCCAGGGCCGGGGACCTGCGCGAAGCTTCCGTGAACGTGGTGGGCGGCGGCAAGGCCACCCTCCTGATTTCAGCGTCGGAGGACGCGGCCGTAGTGAAGATGAGCGGCGTGCCCGCTCCCCCGGCGGGCAAGGTCTACCAGATGTGGCTGATCCCCAAGGACGGCTCCGCACCGGTGTCGCAGGGCCTCATGGACGAACAGGCCCTGTCCAAGCCTGCGGTGGTCCAGGGCATCCACTCGGCCGCTTCACTGGGAATCACAGTTGAGCCGGCGGGCGGGTCCAAGGCCCCCACCCTGCCCACGGTGGCGGCAGCCCCGCTGGGAGCCTGACCCGGCCCCGGCATCAGCCGTCAAACAGTAAAGCGCCCCCGGTTCCTTCCTGAGGAAGGAACCGGGGGCGCTTTCCAACTCAAAAGCCTGCGATGGTCCCGGGCCCGTTGATTGCCACCACGTGGAAGGCTTCCGCGCTGTGCCCCTCCGGCAGCCCGGCCCGTGCGGCATTGAGCCGCATACCCTGCCGGACGGCGGCTTCCATGGCAGCCACGTCAGGATGCTGGCTGACGTGGACATGGATGGCGGCCAGCTTGGCGTCCACCTGGGCGGTGACGTCCACGAAGTGGTTCTCCCGTTCCTCGGGTCCGGCGTAAAGCCACAGCCACGGCAGCTTGTAGGCTGCCAGGCCGGCTTCGGCCAGTTCCGGGTAGGCGAACGGGTTCTCGAGCGCGGGATACACGGCACGTGTTACCGCTTCCCCACGGCCAGGTGGTCGGGATGGCTCTTTTGGATCCGCTGCCAGTTCCGTTCCGGATGCATGGCGAGGACGACGTCGGGACGGAGTTCCCGGATCAGCCGCACCACCCCTTTCATCACCTCGTGCGACGGCTCGAGGTACCCGTCCCGCTGGTGAAGGTAGTGGATGTCGGTGACGCCCACCAGTTCCGCGGCACGGCGCTGCTCGGCGTCGCGCATGGCGATGATGTCCGCGCGGTGCGCCGGGTCGAAGCCGCCGGCGTCGCCGTCGGTCATGATGCAGTAGCTGACCTCCACGCCGGCCGCCGTCCAGGCGGCAACGGTGCCGGCTGCGCCAAAATCGATGTCGTCAGGGTGGGCCGCAAAACAGAGCACCCGCCCAACCCGGTGTATGTCCGGGTTGAACGGGCTCCCTGCCTGCCCGTGGGAGGCAGTCAACGATTCAGCCTTTTCGCTTCTTGATCTCGGCGGTGGCCTGCGGGAGGACTTCGAACACATCGCCGATGATGCCGAAATCCGCAATCTCGAAGACCGGGGACTCGGCATCCTTGTTCACGGCAACGATGACCTTGGACGTCTGCATTCCGGCTTTTTGCTGGATGGCGCCGGAGATGCCTGCGGAGATGTACAGCTGCGGGGAAACTGTCTTGCCGGTCTGCCCCACCTGGGCATCGTGGCTGATCCAGCCCGCGTCCGTGGCGGCACGGGAGGCGCCCACGGCGGCACCGAGGGCATCGGCCAGCTCTTCCACCGGGCCGAAGTCGCCGTCCATGCCGCGTCCGCCGGCAACCACGATCCGTGCGTCCGTGAGGTCGGGCCGGCCGCTGGCCACCTTCTGCTCACGGGCCGTGATCCGGGCGGCTGCAGCCACCGCGGGGACCTCAACCGTCGCGGTTTCGGGCGTTGTGGGTGCAGGGGCAGGTTCCGGGGTGACGTTGTTGGCCTTCAGGGTCAGCACGGAAACCGGGGTGGTGGCTTTGCAGTCCGTGTTGTACGAGCCGGCCAGGACGGACTTGTGGGCAGTGCCGTCCGGGTCCACGGCCACCACGTCAGTAATGACCCCGGCGTTCAACCGGATAGCCGCCCGCGCCGCGATCTCCTTGCCTTCGGGCGAGTTGTCCAGCAGCACGATGCCAGCGCCGCTGGCTTCAGCCGCGGCGGCCACGTAGGCGGCCTTGGGTGCCACCAGGAAGTCATCCAGGTCCTGGGCAGACGGGCGCAGGATGCTTTCCACGCCGTATTCGGCGAAGGTGGCTGCGGCGCCGTCGGAAAGGTCTCCGTTGAGCGCCACGGCGCCCCCGCCCAGGGAACGGGCCAGGGTCAGCAGCTCAAGGCTGCTCTTCTTGAGCGATTCGCCGGGGTTGTCGATGAATACGAGTACTTTTGCCATGTCGATGTCCCTCTTAGAGCAGCTTCTGGGCGGCCAGGAAGTCAACCAGCTTGATGCCGGCGTCGCCCTCGTCGGTGATGATGGTCCCTGCAGTCCGGGGCGGCCGCTGTTCCGCGCTGGCCACGCTGGTCCAGGAACCGGCGAAGCCGACCTGGGCGGGGTCCACACCGATGTCGGCCAGGGACAGTGTGGTGATGCTCTTGCGCTTGGCTGCGATGATTCCCTTGAAGTTGGGGTACCGGGGCTCGTTGATCTGGTCCGTCACGGATACGACGGCGGGCAGCGGCGCCTCTACGGTCTCCGAGGAGGTGTCGGCGTCGCGGCGGGCCGTCAGCCGGCCGCCGTCGACCTCCAGCGTGGAGGCAAAGGTCACCTGGGGCAGCCCGAGCCGCTCCGCCAGCTGCGCCGGGACAAGCGAGGTTTCACCGTCGGTGGAGGCCATGCCGGTGATGACCAGGTCCACGTCGCCCAGGTGGCGGACGGCCGCTGCGAGCGCAAGCGACGTGGCCGCGGCGTCCGAGCCGGCCAGGGCGTCGTCCGTCAGGTGAACGCCCTCGGTGGCGCCCATCTGCAGCGACTTCTTGACGGCGTTGACGGCTCCGGAGGGTCCCATGCTCAGGGCGATGACCTGGTTGCCCGCTTTGCTCCCGCCCCTCGCCTCGGCCAGCTGCAGCGCTGCCTCGAGGGCGTACTCGTCAAGCTCGGACAGAATGCTTTCGTCGCGGTCCACCGTGTTGCCCTCACCGTTGAGATGACGGTCGAACTGGGCGTCCGGTACATGTTTGACCAGGACTACGATCTTCAATGTCTCTTCCACTGTGTTTACAGCAGCCTTCCATGCTTGTGGACAGCCAGCCGGGTGGGTCATGGCCGCGGAATGCCCGGCAGGCGGGTAGCTCCTAGCTAACCATATCGGCGCGCCCCTGCGCCCTCTTCCGTTAACGCCTGTGTCAGGCCCTCACCGTGGCTCAGCATGACGACGGCGGCGCCCCCTTGGATGGGAACGCCGCCGTCGTCATTGCTGCACGATGTTGCTGCCTGGCCTCAGCTGGCTGCGGCACCCAGCGTGACGTCGAATGTCTGTTCCTTGCCGCTGCGCTGGACCGTGATCTTCACGGTGGAGCCCGCCGGCTGTTCGCGGACGGCCGCGGTCAGCTGGTTCGGTTCGCCGATGGTGAGGTCGTTGAACTTGGTGATGACGTCACCGACCTTGATACCGGCTTTTCCTGCGGCAGAGTTGGGGTCAACGGTTGCCACGTCGGCCCCCACCGAGAATTCGGAGGAGGCACCCGACGTCTTGGCCTTGACGCTGACACCCAGCTGGCCGTGCGAGGCCTTGCCGGTGTCGATGATTTCCTGGGCGACGCGCTTGGCGTTGTTGATCGGGATGCTGAACCCCACGCCGATGTTGCCGCTCTGGGAAGTGGACGTCCCGGAGCCCGCGGAAGCAATGGCGACGTTGACGCCGATGATCTCGCCCTTGCTGTTCACCAGGGCGCCGCCGGAGTTGCCAGGGTTGATGGCAGCATCAGTCTGGATGACGTTGATGGCGATGGATCCCTCGCCCGCGCTTTGCTGGCTCTGGCCGCCGCCCGGAGGGGCGAACTGGAAGCCCTGGTCGCCGCCCTGGCTGTTGTCGCCGCCCTTCGGGGCTGCGGACGATGCAACGCTGATGGTCCGGTTGAGCGTGGACACGATGCCGTCCGTGACCGTTCCGGTCAGCCCCAGCGGAGAACCGATGGCGATGGCCGTATCACCCACGTTCAGCTTGGAGGAATCACCCAGGGTGGCAGGGGTCAGGCTTGACGTGTCGTCCACCTTGATGACGGCGAGGTCGGACAGGGGGTCGGTGCCCACCAGCTTTGCCGTCAGGACCTTTCCGTCACTGGTCCGGATTTCGAGGGTGGCATTGGCGGTCTGGCCATCGAGGGTCACCACGTGGGTGTTGGTCAGGATGTGGCCTTGGTCGTCAAGGACGATGCCCGAACCCGTGCCCCCTGAGCTGCCGCTGGTGGCACTGATGGTGACGACGCTGGGCGAGGCCTTCACGGCAGCCGCGGTAATGGCGTTGACGTCGTCCTTGTTGTTGACGATGACCGTACCGGGCTGGCTGTTGCTGCCGACGGTTGAAGTGCTGGACCCGGTGTTCCCAAACAGTTCGCCGGCACCCACCGTAGCCACGCCGCCTCCCACAAGGCCTGCTGCGAGGATGCTGGCCACGAGGGTACCGACGCCAAAGGTTGCCTTCCGGCGCGGCGCGTCCTTGGGATTGGGGGTGTAGCCGGCGCTGCCGTTCGGCGTGCCGGGGCCCCCGCCGTGAACGGGCTGGCCATCGTGGTGCTGCTGCTGGCCGTAATGTCCGGACTGGCCGTAAAACGGCTGGCGCTGCGGATACACCGGACGTGGAGCTCCGGGCAACTCCTGGGTGTGGTCGCGCTGCTCCGCACCGCTGTAGCCGCCGGGCTCCTGGTCCGCGGTCCCGTTCCCATTCCCATACTGAGTGGCCACCTGCCGGTCACCGGGCTGCTGCGCGTCCTGCTGCTGGCCCTGCCGCTGCCACGGGTTCCGGTTGCCCGCGTGGCTGTCCTCCGGGACCGGTCCTGGGGTTTGATTCTCAGTCATGGGACTTCCTTTCATCCTCGTCTGCCATTAACTATGGACCGTCCCGCTGGAACAAGCTCGGATGTTTGCTGAGAGCTTCCTGAACGTTCCGGTCATGTCCTTCTGGAGGGCGGGGCGTTTCGCTGGGGGCATATTCGCCGTCATGGACTGGCTGTGGGGTGCACCATAGAATCAAAGATGAATTGCCACAGCGACCTGCGGCTTCACACCAAGCGTGGGGGCGCTGTTGGATTCGACGACTGATTCGTCCCGAATCGGTGTCAGGCGTGCTGAAGGGTTGCACATGCGGTCAAAGTTCAAACGTTTCCTCGCCGTGATCGGCCTTGCCGGGCTGCTGGCGGTACCCGCCGGCGCCGCCTGGGCCGAAAACCCGGTCACCATCCCCTCCGGCACCAACATTGTTGATGACGCGAACGTCCTGGGCAGCCGGAAGGGCGAGGTCCAGGACGCCATCCAGAAGCTGCTGAAGGACCACAAGTACAACCTGTACGTGGTCACGGTTAAGTCGTTCGAGAACCCCACTGATCCCGCAGCCTGGAGCAATGCGGTGGCGCAGGCCAAGGGAATGGGCAAAGCAGACGCCATTCTTGCCATCGCCACCGAGCAGGGCAAGTACTACTTCTCGCCCAATTCCGCCAGTTCCATTTACTCCAAGCGCAGCAACATCACCCAGAACGCTGTCGCCGCCAACCTCGGGGCGGGCAAGCGCGACTTCGCGCAGGCTGCCATAGATACCGCCTCAGCCATCGGCGATGCTGCCGGCGGCGGCAGCGGCAATGTGCCATCCGGTGACGGGGCCGGCGCGGGCATCCTGGTGGGTGCCGGCGTGGTGGTGGCCGGCGGCGGCGCGTACCTGTATTACCGGAACCGGCGAAAGAAGGCCGCCGGCAAGGACGCGTCCAGTGGAAGCTACGGCCCCCAGGGCGCAGAACTGGACCCGCTGGCGTCACTGAGCGTGGAGGAACTCCGCCGGAAGAGCGGATCCCTGCTCATCGAAGCGGATGACGCCATCAAGTCCAGCGAGCAGGAACTCGGCTTTGCCCAGGCACAGTACGGTGATGCCGCCGTCGGAAACTTCACCAAAGCTTTGGCGGAAGCGAAGGCCCACATGACGGAGTCCTTCAAGCTTCAGCAGCAGCTGGACGACCACATTCCGGACACCGAGGAGCAGCAGCGGACCTGGCTGGGCGAGATCATCCGGCGCTCGGAAGCCGCCCTGGCCTCCCTGCAGGAGCAGAAGGCCGACTTTGACTCCCTGCGTGAGCTGGAGAAGAACGCACCGCAGGCCCTTGCGGCGGTCAACAACGGAGCCCGCGAAGCGGACGCCAAGATCGCCAGCGCGGAGCAGTCCCTTGCCGCCATGCGGTCAAAGTACGCCGACAGTGCGCTGACCCAGGTCTCGGACAACATCGTGCAGGCCAAGGAACGGCTGGCGTTCGTCCAGAACGCCTCCGAAACCGCGCAGCAGAAGCTCGGCGAGGGCGAGAGCAGCCTGGCGGCAGTGGCCGTTCGCGCAGCCGAAGAAAGCCTGCACCAGACCAACGTCCTGCTGGATGCCATCGCCAAGGTCGCCGCCAATCTCGACCAGGCCCGCAACGGCCTCGAAGCGGCGGTGGTGGATACGTCCCAGGACCTGGCCCAGGCAAAGGCCATGATCCAGTCCGGCACCCACGCCGAACTGGCCGGTCCAGTGGCAGCGGTGGAGGCCGCCCTTGCCCAGGTGAAGACCGAAATCCAGGGCGGAAAGATTGACCCCATCGCCACCCTGCAGAGGGTGGAAACCGCGCACCAGTCCCTGGACCAGGCCCTGACCGGGATCCGGGACCAGCAGGAGCAGGCCCGCCGCGCACAGGCGTCGCTGCAGCAGACCATCATGTCCGCCCAGGCCCAGATCAGTGCCACCTCCGATTACATCACCGCGCGCCGCGGCGGGGTGGGCACCGAGGCACGCACCAGGCTTGCGGAGTCGCAGCGGAACCTCGACTACGCACTCTCCATTGCCCGCACCGACCCCGTCACCGCGCTTACCTACGCGCAGCAGGCCCACGCCCTGGCAGCACAGGCCGCACAGCTGGCCCAGGCCGACGTCGAGCATTTTGACGGCTATGCCAACCAGGGCTTCGGCCGTGGCGGCATGTTCGGCGGCGGAGGCGGCGGCGGACTGGGCGGCGCCATCCTGGGCGGCATCCTGATCAACTCAATCCTCAACGGTGGCCACGGCGGCTGGGGCGGCGGCGGCTGGGGTGATGGCGGTGGAGGCGGCGGCTTCGGCGGGGACGGCGGCTTTGGCGGCGGTGATTTCGGCGGCGGAGACTCCGGCAGTTTCTAAACACTTCCGTCGGAACACGCTGGAGAACCCGGCGGGCGGACAGAAGCACGACACCACTGTTCACGGACGTCAGTGGTCAACACAGAGCAGGACGAAAGGCAAACACCATGGTTAAGCAGTCCATTTTCGGCCGGATCGCGCAGCTGGCAAAGGCCAATATCAACTCCTTGCTGGACAACGCCGAGGATCCGCAGCGGATGCTGGACCAGATGGTCCGCGACTACACCAACAACATCGCCGAAGCCGAGTCCGCCGTGGCGCAAACCATCGGCAACCTCCGCATGCTGGAAGACGACTACAACGAAGACGTCAAGAACGCCCGCGACTGGGGGAACAAGGCACTGGCCGCCTCCCGCAAGGCTGACGAGTTCCGCGCCGCCGGCGACGTCGCCGACGCCGAGAAGTTCGACAACCTGGCAAAGGTCGCCCTGCAGCGGCAGATGGCGGCCGAGAACGAAGCCAAGGGCGCAGAGCCGAGCATCGCCTCCCAGCGCGAGGTGGTGGACAAGCTGAAGACCGGCCTGGACCAGATGAAGAACAAGCTCAACCAGCTGACCAGCAAGCGCAACGAACTGGTGGCCAGGTCCAAGACGGCAGAGGCGCAGTCCCAGGTGCACGACGCCATCAAGAGCATCGACATCATGGACCCCACCAGCGAAGTGGGACGCTTCGAAGAAAAGATCCGCCGCGAAGAGGCCAGGGTCCGCGGCCAGGAGGAACTGGCAGCGTCCAGCCTGGATGCCCAGTTCAACCAGCTGGAGGACCTTGGCGAGCAGACGGAGATCGAGGCCCGGCTGGCCGCTTTGAAGGCCGGCGGCGCCAAACCTGCCCTCGGCGCCGCCAACGCCGCGGAGTCCGAGGCAACCGTGGAGGAAGCGGACTTCGACAAGCTCTAAGGCCAGCCAGCACCACACAGTCGAAACCAGGCGGTGGCCGGGACCCCGTGGTCCCGGCCACCGCCATGTCCGCAGTGTGTAGCGTGGTGCCATGACCTCCTCTGAAGAGACCGCCCTGGTCTGGCTGCGCGATGACCTTCGCCTGGATGACAACCCCGCCCTCAACTCCGCCGCCGCGCTGGGCCTGCCGGTGACAGTGGTGTACGTCCTGGATGAAGAATCTGCGGGCATCCGGCCGCTGGGCGGTGCAACCCGGTGGTGGCTGCACCACTCACTGGCACGATTGGCTTCCTCCCTCGAGGCCCGCGGCTCGCGGCTGCTCCTTCGCCGGGGGCCGGCCGGGCGGGTGATTAAGGAAGTGGCTGTGCACGCCGGGGCAACGCACTTGTTCTGGAACCGGCGGTACGGTCAACCCGAGCGCAGCATCGACGCCGCGGTCAAGGAGTGGGCCGGGGAGAACGGCCTGGAGGCGTCAAGCTTCCAGGCAAACCTCCTGTTCGAGCCCTGGACGGTCAAGACCGGCTCCGGCGGCCCCTACAAGGTGTTCACTCCTTTCTGGCGGGCATGCCTTGCCGGCCAGGAGGTCCGGGACCCCCAGGAGCCTCCGGCCCGGATCCCGGGACCCCCTCAAGGCGGCCGTCTCCAGGCCGGCGACGACCTCGACAGCTGGCGGCTGCTCCCCTCCTCCCCCGACTGGAGCGGCGGCCTCTCCGCCACCTGGACTCCCGGCGAGGAAGGCGCGCGCCACCGGCTGGCGGACTTCCTGGACGGCCCTGCCGAGGAATATGGAACCGGACGGAACCTGCCCGGCATCGAGGGAACCAGCCGTCTGTCACCCCACCTGCGTTTCGGCGAAGTCAGCCCGTTCCGGGTGTGGCGTGAGATCCGCCAACGTTTCCCGCATAAGGTGCCGGCCGACGTCGGAATTTTCCGCTCGGAGCTTGGCTGGCGGGAATTCTGCTGGCAGCTGCTGTACAACAACCCGGACCTGGCCACCCGCAACTACCGGGCCGAATTCGACCGGTTCGCCTGGCAGCAGCCGGGCAGGAGTGAGCTCGCGGCCTGGCAGCAGGGACGCACGGGTTACCCCCTGGTGGACGCCGGGATGCGGCAGCTCTGGCAGACCGGCTGGATGCACAACCGGGTGCGGATGGCCGCGGCCTCGTTCCTGGTGAAGAATCTGCTGGCCGACTGGCGGATTGGAGAGCAATGGTTCTGGGACACGCTGGTGGACGCCGACGCCGCCAGCAATCCGGCCAACTGGCAGTGGGTGGCCGGTTCCGGCGCGGACGCGTCGCCGTACTACCGGATCTTCAATCCCGTCACCCAAAGCAGGAAATTCGACGCCGGCGGCCGGTACCTGCGCGAGTTCGTTCCGGAGCTCGCTGACCTGGACAACAAGTCCATCCACGAGCCCTGGAAGACCGGGGTCCCGGACTACCCGGAACCCCTTGTGGAGCTTCCTCAGTCCCGGGAACGGGCGCTGGCTGCCTACCAGCAGCTCAAGGACGGCTGAGCCGCCCCGGCTGTGGGGTGCCGGGTGGCCTTAGCGGCTGACCTTGCCCATGAGGGAGGCGATGGGCCGCAGGAAGACCGGGCGGGCCAGGAACCACGCGGCCGCCATGACGGCCACGGAGGCCAGGAACACCCAGAAGCCGAACCAGCCGTCGTCGTCCCGGACCCCGTACATGTGGTTCAGGTTCCGCAGTGCACCCGTGGTGAGCACCAGGAAGACGTGGACCACGATGAAGGCCACGAAGTAGATCATCACCGGGAAGTGCACGGCGCGGGCCCATTCGATCGGGTAGGCCTTGTTCAGGCCGGCAGCCTTCTTTGGCCAGGCGGAGGACATCCGCAGGCCCGTGATGAACGCCAGCGGAGCGGCGAGGAAGACCGTCACGAAGTAAGCCAGGAGCTGCAGCGCGTTGTAGTTGATCCAGCCGTCTTCCGTGGGCCAGTCCAGCGAGGCGTATTGCAGCGCGGCCGACAGGGCGTTGGGGATGACGTCCCAGCTGGTGGGGACGATGCGCATCCATTGCCCGGTGGCGAACAGCAGCACGGCAAAGACGAGCCCGTTCAGGATCCACAGGGCGTCCAGCGTCAGGTGGAACCACAGTTCAAGGCTGATCTTGGTGGGCGCGTTCCTGGTGCGGATCAGGCCCTTGTTGTTCCGGGTCCAGTGCCCGCTGGGCCGTGTAGTGGTCCGCACCTGCCATCCGGTGCGGATGATCAGGAGCAGGAAGAAGGCGTTGAGGAAGTGCTGCCAGGCGAGCCACGCGGGGAATCCCACCGGGGCGCCGGCCGGCAGTGCCGACTGGCCCGGGTAGTCGGTGACAAAGGACGCGACGGCGGGCAGTCCCACGACCAGCCTGGCCGCCAGAACCACCAGGACCAGCGCCACGAGGACAGCAGGAACCGCCCAGTAGAGCCGGGACCGCTTACCCGTCGCGGCGCCGGGTTTCTTCGTGGGTGTGGCCATCGAACAACATACCTCTCAAGAATGACTGGGGCAGCCCGCAGATCGCGGGACCCTTCGAAAGAGAATACTAGGAACTGTGCGCATCCAAGGAAAAGAAAGACCCCGGCCGGCGTAACTGCCGGTCGGGGCCTTCATAAGTTGCGGGGACAGGATTTGAACCTGTGACCTCTGGGTTATGAGCCCAGCGAGCTACCGAACTGCTCCACCCCGCGTCGCTTGATCAACACTACCCTACTTTCACGGCCGGCCTGACCACACTTCCACCAGGCCCCCTTGGGGTTCGACGACGGTCCCGGCGGCTCCAGCGGAGAAAGCAAAAGGCCCGGACATTGTTTCCAATGTCCGGGCCTTTCCTCAGTTGCGGGGACAGGATTTGAACCTGTGACCTCTGGGTTATGAGCCCAGCGAGCTACCGAACTGCTCCACCCCGCGTCGCAAGAACTACTTTACCGGGAGGTGAACCGCAGGCCAAATCGAAGCGGCGTGACGTCCGTTACGCCGGCCCGGCACCTTGCCCCCATGGGGCTCGGATGCCGGGCTGCCGCCGTCGTGCTGCTGTGCCCGTCCTGCTACCGGCCCGCTGACGGGGACGGCGTTGCCGAGGGTGAGCTGGAAGCAGCGGGGGCCGGGCTTGCCTCCGGAGCGGTGACCGGGATCTTGGCCTCTGCGTCCATCGCCTTCTTCAGCGCGGCCGCCACCTTCTTCTGCGCCTCGCCATAGGCAGCGAAGTCGCCTGCCGCCAGTGCCGACTGGCCGGACTGGATGGCCGCATTCGCCTCGTCCAGGGCCGCCTTCAGCTGGGCCTTCGCGTCCGCTGCGGCCGGTGTCGCAGGCGCTGCCGGGCCGGCCGGCACCTGGCCGTTGTTGGCGGAGTCACCCGCTGCTGCACCGGAGTCACCACCGAATAGCTGCTTGAGGGCCGCGTCAAGCGTTGGCGCGAAGCCCACCTTGTCCCCGAAGGCCACCAGCACGCGTTGCAGGGTGGGATAGGACGTCTCACCGGTGGACTTGAGGTAGACAGGCTGGACGTAAAGGATGCCGCCGCCGACGGGCAGGGTGAGCAGGTTGCCGTTCAGCACGTCCGACGCACCCTGCCGCAACAGGTTCAGTGCCTGCGAAACAGTGGGATCGGAGTTGAACTTGTTCTGCGCCTGGCCCGGACCGGGCACCTGCGTTTCCGGCGGGATCTGCAGCAGCCGGAGCTTGCCGTAGCCGTCCGCCTTCACACCGGCCTGGTTCCCGGCATCCGAGTCAGCGGCGAGGAACCCGTACAGGACGTTGCGGGCATTGCCGTTGACGATCTGCGGGATGAACGAGGACGTCAGCTGGAACGCAGGCTTCTGCTGGTCCGGCATCTGCAGCGACATGTAGAACGGCGGCTGCTTCACGTCCGTATCCACCGTGGGATCGGCAGGTACGCTCCATGCGTCGTTGTTCTTGTAGAAGCTGGTGGGATCCGTCACGTGGTACTGCCCCAGCAGCTCACGCTGGACCTTGAAGAGGTCCTCCGGGTAGCGGACGTGGCTCATCACCGCGCCGGACATCTCCGAGTACGGCTTCAGGGATGAGGGGAAAACCTTCTGCCAGGCCTTGAGGACCGGGTCCGTGTCGTCCCAGGCATAGAGGGTGACCGAGCCGTCGTAGGCATCCACAGTGGCCTTGACCGAGTTGCGGATGTAGTTCACCGTGCTGTTGGGCAGGGCCACGGCGCGGCCGGAGCTGGTCTGCGAATCAGTGGTGGCATCCGAGAGCTGCTTCTGCTGCGAGTACGGGTAGTACTGGCTGGTGGTGTAGCCGTCCACGATCCATTTGACCCTGCCGTCCACCACGGCCGGGTAAGCGCCGCCGTCAACGGTCAGGTAGGGTGCCACCTTCTGGATACGCTCGCGGGGGCTGCGGTCATACAGGATCTGCGACGCCGGGTTCACGCCGTCCGAAAGCAGCAGGTCCGAGGACTGGAACTTGATGGCGTAAAGGATCTTGTTGAAGAAGGATCCAACATTGGGCCCCCCGTTCCCCTTGAACGTGTACTGGGTTTCGCCCTCCCCTTCCTTGCCGGAAGGGCGGTCCTGCTCGCGCGGGGTGGCGCCGTCGGGTGCGCCGACAATCGAGTATTCGGGCGAGGACTCGCCGAAGTAGATCCGCGGCTCGTAGGTTGTATCGTTGCCCAACACGCCGGTGGACGGAATGCCGGACTGGAGGAATTCAGGCTTGCCGTCAACCGTGAACTTGTTGCCCTTGGCCGCCACAACCCCATAGCCGTGGGTGTACACCACATGCTGGTTCAGCCAGCCCTGCTGGTTGGTTGCCACGTTCGTGGGATTCAGTTCCCGCACGGCGATCACGGTGTCCTGGATCTTGCCGTCCACCTCGTAGCGGTCCACATTGAGGGCCTTGGGGAACTGGTAGTACGGGCGGTACTGCTCCAGCTGAGCAAACGCGTCCGAAATCAGGTTCGGGTCCAGGAGGCGGATGTTGGCAGTGGTCTGGGCGTCCGGCGCCAACGCGCCGGTACTGGCCGTGTTGGTGGCGTCGTACCGGGTTTCCTGAATGCCGTCCAGGCCGTAGGCCTTGCGCGTGTTCTCGATGTTGCGCTGGATGTATTTGCTTTCCAGCGTCTGCTCGGACGGGCGGACCTGGAACTGCTGGATCACCCAGGGATACACGCCCCCGGCCAGGATGGAGGTGATGATCAGCATGGCGGTACCGATCACCGGAAGGCGCCAGCGGCCAATCACGGCGGCCACGATGAACAGGATGGCCACCAGCACGGCAGCCACGGCGAGGATGGCCTTGGTGGGGATGACGGCGTTGACATCCGTGTAGAGGGCGCCGGCCCAGCGGCCGCCGTTGCTCTGGACGGAAGAGTAGCGGTCCAGCCAGAAGTTGACGCCGAGGAGCACCAGGAAGGCGGCGCCGGTCACGGCGATGTGGATCTGTGCCGCGCGGCTGGTGAACACGCCGCGCTCCATCAGCCGGATGCTGCCGTACAGGTAGTGGGTGAGGATGCCGGCGATGCCCGCAATCACCACCACGCTGATCAGGAACCCGGTCACAAAACCGAGGAACGGCAGGGTCATCAGGTAGAAGCTGATGTCCATGTTGAACTGCGGATCGGCCTCGCCGAAGCCAACCTGGTTGAAGAACAGCAGGACCTTCTGCCACTGGCTCGCCGCAGCGCTGCCCGCAAACAGGCCGAAGAGGACCGGCAGGCCCACCATGACGATGCGCCGGACCGGCTCCAGCTGCGCCTGGTACCGGTTGAGGTTGTCCCTGATTTCAGAGTCCGGCGCGTAGACCGGCCGGGCGTTGTAGGCAATGCGGATCGAAAAGAAGACAGCCGCGAACATGATGGCGAAGCCGGCCACGAAGGTGGCGATCTTGGCGAGGTTCTCGGTGACGAAGACTTCGATGAAGCCCAGTTGCCGGTACCAGAGGACGTCGGTCCAGACGTTGGCGAAGAAAATGAAGCCCACTACCACCAGGGCGACAATAATCAGGGTGGGCGTCAGCACGCCGCGTCGTGAAGGGGGCCTGCCGGTGGACATGGTGCTGGCGGGACGGGACAAACTGGGTACCTCATAGCTGGTCGTCGAAATATTCGAAGCGTGCGAGCGACGTACGGTACCGGTCAAACGGCTGGTTTCGTCCGTCAACTGTGCCACGAGTGGCGGTAAAGCTTAGTTCCTGTGAGTCTAGTTGCGCCCAGTCTATTTGCTGGCGCAGGCCGGGAGCGCGGATGTGTCCTGGCCGCTTCCGGCCAGTTCCACGGCATGCCGGGCTTCCGAGAGGTTTTCCACGCGGACCACCTGGAGGCCGTCGGGAACGTGGCCGGCCACTTCGTTGCAGTTGCCGGCGGGCGCCAGGAAAAGGGTGGCACCGGACGAACGCGCACCCCGCATCTTTTGCCCGATGCCGCCGATGGGTCCCACCTTGCCGTCAGGCGAGATGGTGCCGGTACCCGCGATATGTTTTCCGCCGGTGAGGTCCCCCGGCGTAACCGTATCGATGATGCCCAGCGAGAACATGAGCCCGGCACTGGGCCCGCCCACCTTGTCCAGGGAGATCTGGACCTGGAAGGGGAAGCTGAAGAGGTACTTCAACATGACACCGAGGATGAAACGGCCCTGGCCGTTGTCCTTGGGCGTGACCTGGACGGTGACGGGCTGGCCGGCGCGTTCCACCGTTACCGAGACCGGGGCACCCTTGCCCGAGGCCAGCTCATCCTGGATCACACTGAGGGCGGTGATGTCCCTGCCGTTAATGGATTTGAGGATGTCCCCTTGCTGGATCCTGCCGGCGGACGCGGAATCCTTGGACAGGTCCGCGGCCTGGAGCTGTTGGCTGAAGGGAATCCCGAGTTCATTCAGGGCGGAGGCCACCGCGTTCTCCTGGGACGTGGCCATGGCCACCGCACTCTGTTCCTGGGCCTCTTCCTTCGTTGTGCCCGTGGGATAGATCAGCTCCACCGGGTACACGGCTTTGGAGTTGTCCAGCCATGCCGAGAATGCGTTGAGGATGCTGACCGGGCCATTGGGGCCGCCGTCAACGTACACGGTGGTCAGGTCGAGGCTCCCGGCAGCCGGATACGTTTCGCGGCCGCTGACGTTGATGACCGGATGTCCCTGGCTCTCCCCCAGCGTGTTGTAGGTGGGCCCGGGCGATTCAATGACATACGGCACCGGAAGCGTCCCCACGGCAATTCCCAGCCCCAACGCCGCCAGCCCGGCAACCATCATGGTGGAAAGCCGCCTGGCCGTGCCGCCGCCGTCGGACGCGCCGGGGCCGCTGCCTTCAACTGCCTGGCCGCCACCGGCCCCGGAGCCTTCGGGCGGGCTGCCGGCACCAAACGGACCGGGATTGGAGAAAGGGGGAAGATCGGGAACGTGGTCCTCTGAAGGGTGGCCGCCACGGGTTGTAGTCACCCCACCAACAGTACGCGGTGGTGGTGCGACGGGGCGCTTTGCCTAGAGCGAACGACGGCGGCGGGCGGCAGACAGCCGACCCCCACCGGGGTACCGTGAAGGTTGATCAACAGTCACACCATCGATCGGCGGGACCATGACCTCCAACCCACTCAATCCGTCCAACGGCGACGACACCCCCAAGGATCCGTTGACCGAAATGCTGCAGAACCTAATGGGCGGCAAGGGGATGGAAAACTTCGATCCCGCCGAGCTGGCCAAGGCGGCCGGCCTGCCGGACGACCCCAACCTGCTGGCCCAGATGTTCTCCCAGGTTCAGGCGATGATGAGCGCACCGTCCGAAGGGCCCGTCAACTGGACACTGGCCCACGACAATGCCCGGCGGGTTGCGGC
The DNA here is from genome assembly GCF_026723805.1 of Arthrobacter sp. FX8. Lineage (NCBI taxonomy): Bacteria > Bacillati > Actinomycetota > Actinomycetes > Micrococcales > Micrococcaceae > Arthrobacter > Arthrobacter sp. FX8. Next base: position 2,207,113 of record NZ_CP113505.1, read on the forward strand.
CGGCAGCGCGGACCCGTCCGTCACTGCCCAGCAGTCCCGGGAGGTGGATGAAGCCCTCCGCCTCGCCGAGATGTGGCTGGACCCCGTCACCGACCTGCCCGCCACCGGTCTGATCGGCAAGGCATGGTCCCGCGCGGAATGGGTGGAGGCCACCCTGGGCACCTGGAAGCGGCTGACAGAACCCGTGGCCAACAGCATCGCCAATGCGCTCTCCTCCGCCATGACGGAGCAGATGCCCGAGGAAATGAAGTCCATGATGGGCGGAGCCTCCTCGATGCTGCAGAACATGGGCGGCGCCATCTTCGGTATGCAGCTGGGGCAGGCCATCGGCGCCCTGTCCAAGGACGTGGTGAGCTCCACCGACATCGGCGTCCCGCTGGCCGACCTTGAGATGGCACTCCTGCCGGCCAATGTCGCCGCGTTCGGCGAGGGCCTGTCCCTGCCCGAGAACGACATCCGGCTGTTCCTGGCCGTTCGGGAAGCCGCGCACGCCCGGCTGTTCGTACAGGTTCCCTGGCTGCGCGGACACCTGCTGGGCGCCATCGAGGCATACGCCCGCGGCATCCACATCGACACCTCACGCATCGAGGAACTCGCCCGCGACCTTGACCCCAGCAACCCGGAAGGCATCCAGGAGGCCCTGTCGCAGGGCGTGTTCATGCCACAGCGGACTCCCGCCCAGGAACAGGCACTGGAAAAGCTCGAGACCGCGCTGGCCCTTGTGGAGGGCTGGGTGGATGAACTGACCGCGGCCGCCACGGAGAAGGTCCTGCCGTCCGCCGGGGCACTGCGCGAAACAGTGCGGCGCCGGCGGGCAACGGGCGGTCCCGCCGAACACGCCTTCGCTTCACTGGTGGGACTCGAGCTGCGTCCGCGCAGGCTGCGGGACGCGGCCACCCTGTGGGCCACGTTGAAGGAGGAACGCGGGATCGAGGGCCGTGACGCCATCTGGCACCACCCCGACCTGCTGCCCACGGCCGAGGACCTGGATGATCCGAAGGGTTTCAGCTCCCGCCGCAAGCTTGCCGAGGCAAGCGACAGCGAGGTGGATGACGCGCTGCAGAAACTGCTGGACGGCGGTTTCGACGACACCTCCGGTGATCAGGGCGGCGCCGGGGACACCGGCAGCAAGGACGACGACGGCGGAACGGACCAGCCCAAGGGCTGAGACATTGCTGGCGGGCCAGGGCCTCCTGGCCCGCCAGACTTTTCGCCGGATTTGCCCGCTATTGGACTACGTCAGCGTCAAGCGGGCCGACGTCAGGCTGGTCGGCATCTTTGTCCATTCCCCGCGACGTGGCGAAGGAAACACCCTCGAGGAAGGCCTTGGCCCGCTGGGTTTCGGGGTAGGCCTCCAGCAGCTGCCAGAAGGCAGCGTTGTGTGAGGCCACCAGAAGGTGGGCCAGCTCGTGGAGCAGCACGTAGTCGATGACCCACTGGGGCATGGGCCGCAGCTTGTCAGACAGGCGGATGGTCCCCTCGGCCGGCGTGGCCGAACCCCACCGGGAATTCTGGTTGCTGACCCAACGGACGGATGTGGGCACTGACCGGCCACCGAGGTATTGCGTGGACAGCGTGGCCGCATGGGCTGCGAGGGCCTCATCTGTGGCAGGACGCCGCCGCCCGGCTGCCGCCTGCCGCTGCCCCTGCTTGTGCAGTTTGGCCAGCATTTTGTGGACCCACTCGCGCTCCTGCGCCGCAGTGAAGCGGGCCGGAATGGCAACCACCGCCGTCCCGTCTTCCCAGAACGCCGCCACCGTGCGGGTGCGCCGGGCAGAGCGCCGCACCTCCACCGGAGAACCGTTCGAGGTGGTCAGCACTGACGCCTGCCGGGCACCGCCGCTGGCTCCGCGTTTCACAGGACCGAGCTTTCGACGAGGACCCGGAGGACGTCCTCCCCGTACTTTTCCAGCTTGGATGGGCCAACGCCGGCCAGGCCCGCAAGTTCCTCCAGCGACGCCGGCCTCGCCTCCGCGATGGCAGTGAGGGTGGCGTCGGTAAAGACGACGAAGGCCGGGACGTCCGCGGATTGGGCCACCTCGCGGCGCCAGTTGCGGAGCGCATCAAAGGTCTGCTCCTCGTAGCTGGGGGGACACGCGTTGCAGCGGCCAACCTTGCGTTCCGCTCCGGTGGCAAGCATGCTCCCGCAGACCCGGCACACGGCGGGGGCGGCAGCCTTGCGGCGCGGAAGCGCGCCCTTCCCCCGGGTGCTTGAGCTTGCCACCGAGTCCGGCCGCAGGCCGTCGAGGAACCGGGACGGCTTCCGGTTGGCCCGGCCGCCGGGGGTCCTCGCGGTGCTCCACGAGAGGGAAAGGTGTTCACGGGCGCGGGTGATGCCGACATAGAGGAGGCGGCGCTCCTCATCCACCGATTCCGGTGAATCGGCGAAGGAAATGGGCATCAGGCCTTCGCTGAGCCCCACCAGGAAGACGGCATCCCATTCCAGGCCCTTGGCCGCGTGGAGCGAGGCGAGCGTAACGCCCTGCACGGTGGGCGCGTGCTGGGCGAGGGAACGCTCCTGGAGTTCGTTGACGAAATCAGCCAGGCCAAACTGGGGGCCGCGGGACTGCACCAGTTCGTCGGCGAGCGCCACCAGTGCCGCGAGGGACTCCCAGCGTTCGCGCAGGGCACCCCCGCTGTGCGGTGCCGAGTCGGTGTAGCCGAGGGAGGAGACGATGTCCCGGACCAGTTGACCCAGGGGTTCCGGTGTGTCCGATTCGGAAACCGCCCGGGTGGCGGCACGCAGCTGGAGGATCGCGTCCCTTACCTCCTTGCGGGCGAAGAAGCGCTCGCCGCCACGCAGCTGGTAGCCGATGCCTGCCGCGGCCAGCGCCTGCTCGTAAGCCTCGGACTGGCCGTTGGTACGGAAAAGGATGGCCACCTCGCTGGCTGGAGTGCCGGCGTCGAGCAGTGCCTTGATCTTCTGCGCCACCGTGGCGGCTTCAGCTTCGTCGTCCGTGCACTCGGTGAACTGGGGCGCGGGCCCGGCGGGGCGCTGCGCCACGAGCTGGAGGGGCGATGCCCACGCGGCGTCGGCGGTGGGCCCGCCGCTGCGGCGGGCGGCCAGCAGGTCATTGGCCAGTTTCACCACCTGCGGGGTGGAGCGGTAGTCCCTGATGAGCTTGACCACGTTGGCCTGGGGGTATCGGGTCTTGAAGTCCAGGAGGTGCCGGGGCGATGCGCCGGTAAAGGAATAGATGGTCTGGCTTGCGTCACCCACCACGCAGAGTTCGTCACGGCCGCCGAGCCACAGGTCCAGGAGCCGCTGCTGCAGCGGGGAGACGTCCTGGTATTCGTCCACCACAAAGTGCCGGTACTGTTCCCGGACCGTGGCGGCCACCTTCTCGTCCTCCTGCAGGATGCCCACCGTGATCAGCAGGACGTCCTCAAAGTCGATCACGTTGCGGTCCGTCTTGACGTCCTCGTAGGACTGGAAGACCCGGGCGACCGTGGTGAGGTCGAACCCCCGGGCGCGCCCCTCCCCTGGGCGTTCTCCAGGTAATTGGCCGGTGTCAGCATGGACACCTTGGCCCATTCGATTTCCGAGGCAAGGTCGCGGATGGAGGCCCGGTCCGTGCTGAGCCTGAGCCGCCGGGCGGCCTCTGCCAGCATCTGGGCCTTGTGGTCCAGCAGGTTGGGCAGTGTTCCACCCACCGCCTGGGGCCAGAAGAACTGCAGCTGGCGCAGGGCAGCGGCGTGGAAGGTACGGGCCTGCACGTTGCCGGCGCCGAGGTCCCGCAGGCGGCTGCGCATCTCTGCCGCAGCCCGGGCCGTGAACGTTACGGCGAGCAGGCGCTGCGGAGTGTAAACCCCCGAGTGCACGCCGTAGGCGATGCGGTGGGTGATGGCACGGGTCTTTCCGGTGCCCGCGCCGGCCAGGACGCACAACGGGCCATTCAAGGTGCTGGCCACCTCACGCTGTTCGGCGTCCAGTCCGCCGAGGATCCGGTCCTCCAGCGAGGCTGCTCCGTCAAAATTCTCTGTAGTCACTTCTGCTGCTTTGTTTCTCGACTACCGCGTGCTGGAGTCTGGTGGATGGAATAACTTAGGCGCCAGTGAGGTCCTGGATCCGGCCGCCGTACCAGTGCTCAATAAGCGAGCGGGCAATGGAGAGCCTGGTGGAGATGGTGATCTCCCCGCTGAGCACCGCTTCCTGGAGTTCCTCCCGGCTGAACCAGCGGGCCCTGGTGACCTCCACGCCGTCGGGCGTTGCCTGGGCGTCCTCGGTGACGGCGGTGAATCCAAGCATAAGGGAGGCGGGGAACGGCCACGACTGGGAGCCGAGGTACTGGCAGGCGGTGACCCGCACGCCCACCTCCTCCTGGATCTCGCGCACCACGGCCTCTTCAAGGGATTCGCCAGGCTCAACGAACCCGGCGAGGGTGGAGTAGTTCCGGGCGTCCACGGGGCCGCCGCCGCCCAGGAGCAGCCGGCCGTCCGGGCCGACGACAGTGACGATGATGGCGGGGTCCGTGCGGGGGAAGTGTTCGGAACTGTCCGCCGGGCACCGGCGCACCCAGCCGCCGGCCACCACTTCCGTGGGGGTGCCGCAGCGTGGGCAATGCGTGTGGGCAGCGTGCCAGTTTGCGATGGCGCTGGCTTCCACGAACAAGGCTGTGGAGGTGGCCGTCAAGCCTGCGGCGACGTCGCGGAATCCAGCCCACTCAGCATCCGCGGGGATACCGGCGGTCCCGGGTTCCGGGGGCTCAGGAAGGACGAACAGCAGCAGCTCGGTCCCGGCCGGAAGGTGTGAGGCAGGCAGCGCCGAGCCCAGGTACACCACGAGTTCCGGCGCGGCTCCTGCTGCTTTCAGCTGTGCCAGGAGTTCCCTGGCCCCGGTCAGCATCATGTCGCCGCCCTGCACCAGCCCCTGGCGCCTCGACAGGACCGCAGCCAGCGCATCCGGGCCGGACAGAAGATCATCGATCATGCCGGGCCTGGCGCGCGCGGCCGATCCGCGGTCCACCAAGGCCGGCCTTACGGGGAGCAGGGTATCCACCAGATGGTTCGCCGGCAGCCGTTCCGGCGCCGCCTGGTGGACGGGTATGACAGACTCCGCATGGCTCATGGTTCCACCGTACTGACTGCTTCCGACATTTCACATTTCGGGAGGTACCGCCCCGCCGCAGGGAAGCCCCCTATTTGCAGCTATCTCAAGACTCGCCGCGGCCGGACCGCTGTCTGGGAGGGCGGGCAATCTACCGTGGAACGGTGAGAAGAAAACCGATTGAACTGGCGGCAATAGCAACCGCGGCAGTCCCCGGACTGACCCCGACGGCCGTTAGCTCCGCGCCGGATGACCCCGCGGACTTCGATTCGGCCCTGCTCCTCGATTCCGAAGGAAAGCGCTGGCGGGTCCGGTCGCCGCGCCACGCGGAAGCCAGCGCGCGGCTGGAAACGGAATTCCTGGTACTCCGGGCTTTTGCTCCCGCCGTGCGCGCCGAACTGCCGTTCCTGATGCCGACGGTGGCCGGCAGCGTCCGGCTGGGAACGCTGACCACCTTCGTATACTCGCACCTGTCCGGCACCACACGCAGCGTCGAGGAGCTGACGTCGGGGCCTGCCGGCCTGGCCCGGGAGATCGGCTCCGCCTTGGCCGCGGTCCACGATCTGCCCCGCTCACTGGTCAGCAACGCCGACCTGCCCAGCTACACCCCCAACGAGTTCCGCCAGCGGCGGCTGAACGAACTGGACCAGGCAGCCACCACCGGCAAGATCCCGGCCGCACTGCTGCGCCGCTGGGAACACGCCATGGAGGATGTGTCCCTGTGGCGGTTCAACCCCTGCGTGGTCCACGGCGACCTGCATGAGGACAACCTGCTGGTGGAGGCGGGCAGGGTGACCGCAGTAACGGGTTGGACCGACCTGCGCATCGGGGACCCGGCCGATGACTTCGCCTGGCTGGTGGCTTCCAATGAACAGGACTTCATTGACGCCGTGCTGAAGGCGTACACATCCAGCCGACGCGACGTGCCGGACCAGCACCTCCTGCGCCGGGCCGCCCTGTCCGCCGAATTCGCCCTGGCTCAGTACCTGGTCAAGGGCCTCGCCACCGGTGACCAGGACATGGTCACCGAGGCGGAAGACATGCTGGAGAGCCTGGCCAGCGACATCGCCGAGTACGGCGGCCAGCCGATCAGCGTGGAGCCGCTTCCGGTCAAGGGCAGCCCGGACGCTGCAGGCGCATCCGTTCCCGCAGCCGCCACCGGATCCGGAACAGGCGCGGCTTCCGGGAGCGGCAGTTCCGCCGTCACTCCCGCCGTTACGGTGGTTCCGGTCCCCGCCGGGTCCACTACGCCAGCGGAGCCGGCAGTCTCCATCCAACCTGCAGTGCACGTTGCCCCCGTCCCGGCGGAGCAGCCCACTGCAGCCGGTTCCGCGGAGGCCACGGGCGCCGAAACCCCCGGAACCAAGGGTCCGGACGATACATCCACCGCCGCCATCTCGGTCATTAACGTCAAACAGGGCTGAGCCTGGCCAGGCCTGGTTACGTGGCAGTCCCACTCAAGGCCGGCTAAGCGCAGCGGCAACGATTCCTTCCAGCTCGTCGGCCGACCCCAAATCGTGCGGCCGCACCACAGCGTTGTCAGCCACGTAGAAGAATGCAGCCCGCACGTCCTCCAGGGGAACATCCTTCAGGCGTGCCCACGCCAGCCGGTACACCGCCAACTGGATCGAACGGGTCTTCAGCTGCTCCGCGGACGGCCGGCGGCCGGTTTTCCAGTCCACCAGGTCCCAGCGGCCATCGGCGTCACGGAATACGGCGTCCACCCGGCCCCGCACCACAACCTCCCCAACCCTGGTTTCCACCGGGACCTCGACGAAGGCCGGGTTCCGCTCAGCCCAAGGGGAAGCCTTGAACGTAGCCACCATCTCATCCAAATCGTAGGCAGCATCGATATGGTCGTCCGAACCGGGCGCTTCGCCGAGGTCCAGCATTCCGGCCCTGCCAAAATATTCCTCCACCCAAGCATGGAAAGCGGTGCCCTTCCGGGCCGACATGCCCGGTTCCCGGGGCACCGGCCGGCGCAGGCGCCCCAGCACCGCCTCAGGGTCATCCCCGAGGTCAACCAGGGTGGAAGCAGAGATGTGGGTAGGCAGGTGCACATCCTGCCCACTGGATCTTCTGGCCCTGCGCTCCAGCAGCAACGCGGCTTCGCGTGCCCAGCCGGCCGCTGCTCCCGTCAGGCCGGGCTGCGGCCCGGACCGCTCCGCGGGCACCAGCGCTCCCCCGCCGGTGGACAGGATGCCGAGCACCCGTTGGGCCGCCGACTCCATGGCCGTCCTTCGCCCGCTGGCCAACCGAAGGCGCTCACCGCTGCGTGGGTCCACGGGCCCTTCAAGGGGGTCGTACGGCCAGGTTGCTTCTTCTGTTTCCAGTGTCAACGGACTCTGCAGGGGCAGCGCTGCCTCCTCCAGCGACAGCGGGTGGACCACAGCCTCCCGACTTCCCGCGCCGTCAGCCGGTTGCGCCAGGACTTCCAGCTCCGCAAGGAATGGAGACATCTCCGCCCGCCCCGCCCGTGAGCCCACCCAGGCGGCACTGGACACCCACAGGACATGCTTGGCCCTGGTGTAGGCGACGTACGCCAGCCGCCGTTCCTCCGATTCGCCGTGGGCCTGCACCCCGGCCTTGTAGTCCTTCTCCGCGTCCAGCCAGCCTTTCTGGTCCGGTTGGTCGAGGTCCCACTGCGGAAGGTCGGCCCGGTCCCCGCGCAGCGGCCAGGGCAGCGCGGCGGAACCGCTGCTCCAGCGGGAGTCCCTGTCGCTGGGGAAGGCGCCGGCATTCATCCCGGGGACAAACACAACATCCCATTCCAGGCCCTTGGAAGCGTGGACCGTCAACAGCTGCACGGCCTCCCGGTTCACGTCACTGGCAGGCGCTTCCAACCCGTTTTCTTCCGCTGAAGCAGCCTCCAGCCAGGACAGGAAAGCGAGGATATCCACTCTCTGGGAGGTGCGCAGGAACCCGGCGGCGGCATCCTGGAACGCATCGAGGTTGCGGCGGGCCTGGTGGATGCTGATCCCCGGGTGCGCTGCCACTTCGATGTCCAGCAGCATGGCCCTCTCCACCTCGCCCAGGAGCGTGGTGAGGTCATCGCCGAGGTATCCGCGCAGTTGCCGCAACTCGGCAGACAGCCGGGCCAGCCTGCTGCGGGCCGCAGCGCTGAGGATGCGGCCATTCTGCGACGTCCACCCGTCACGCGGCAGGAAGTCCAGGGCCTCCACCAGGCTGGCGCCGTCGGTAAGGTCACCCTCGAGGACGGGGACGCCTGCTTCATCGCTGTCACCGTCCCGGGTGTCGGCGTCGAACTCCTGCGCAGCCCGCCCCCGCCTCCTTGCCAGCTGGCTCGACCAATCGCGCAGGGCCATGAGGTCGGCAGGACCTATCCGCCATCGGGCACCCGCGAGCAGCCGCATCAGGGCATCAGACCGCCCCGGATCGGCAAGCACGCGGAGGGTGGCCACCAGGTCAACAATCTCCGGGGTGTCCAGGAGTCCGCCAAGACCGACGATTTCGTAAGGGATCCCCCGGGCCTCGAACTGCCGCCGGACGGTTTCCATCTGGGCGCGCCTGCGGCACAGCACGGCGAGGGCCGGCGGCTCGGGCACACCGTCAGGTTTCAGTTCGAAGTCTGTCACCCGGTATTTCAGGACATCGTCAGCCAGGGCTGCAGCTTCCTCCACGTCGCTGGCGAAACGGCCCAGCACCACCGTTCCGTCCACGGCATGGGGGCTCGGCTGCAGCGGGGGCACGTCCGCAGCTGCTGCCCTGTCCCCGGCAGGTCCCTTGTGGGCCGCTGACCGGCCGAGGGATTGCGACATGACGTTTGCTGCGGCCAGGATCGACCGGCCGTTCCGCCAGGCCGTTGTGAGGTATGAGGTGGGGGCAGGCGCCCAGCCCGGTGCCTCGTCCGGTGCGCTGGTCCGGACGGGAAATTCGCGGACGAAGTGGAACAACTGGCCCGCGGAAGCGCCACGGAAACCATAGATTGACTGGTTGGGGTCCCCGACCGCTGTCACGGCGTGGCCGCCGCCGAACAGACGGGAAAACAGCACCAACTGCGCGTATGAGGTGTCCTGGAACTCGTCGAGCAGGACCACTTTGTACCGCTGGCGCTCCATCTGGGCAGCCAGCGGGACCTCCTGCGCCACCTTGGCGGCGAGGGCCACCAGGTCGCCGAAATCGAGTGCGCCGCGGGCCCGTTTGGCTGCGGCGTAGCGGCCCACCATGTCAGCGACGCTTGCCCTGGTCCGCAGCATTCCACCCAGGTCCAGTGCCGCCTTGGGCGGGTTCCTTTTCTTTCCGGCCACGTAGGGCAGTGAATCAAACTCCGAAAGGCGGGCCATGAGCCACGCTTCGACGTCCTCAGGCTCCTGAAGGTGTTCCGCGCATTCCCCCGCCAGCTGAATGACGGCCTTCACCAATGTGGACTTGGCGGCCCGGAAGTGGGCGTATTCGCCGTCGTAGGCCTCAACCACCTCACTGGCCAGCTGCCAGGCCTGCGCGCCGCCCAGCAGAACCACGTCCCGCTCCACCCCGAGCCGCAGCCCGTAGTCGGAGACGATGCCGCTGGCGAACGAATGGTAGGTGGACACTTTGGGCTCAAGGGCGTCACTGCTGCCCAGGGCCTCCGGAAAGACGCCTTTCCCGGCCTCCTTCGCCGCAAGACGCTGCAGGGCCAGGAGCTTTGACCGGATCCGGCTGGCAAGTTCGCCGGCCGCCTTCCGGGTGAAGGTCACGCCCAGGACCTCCTCAGGGGTGACCCACCCGTTGGCCACGAGCCAGACCACCCGGTCCGCCATGGTGGCGGTTTTTCCCGATCCGGCTCCCGCGATGACCAGCCGCGGAGCAAGCGGCGAGGAGATGATCGCTGATTGCTCAGGCGTTGGGGTATTTCTTTCTCCGAGCAGCGCAGACAGTTCTTCGGGGCTGAAGCGCACCGCCGGAGCGGCTTCCGCGGCTGCCGGCACCCCACTCATTCGGTCACCTGCCTTCCGCGCGCGCACAGGGGGCACACCTCAGGTAGCCGGCAGCCATGGCCGCCATGGCTGCCCTTGGCAGGGTCATGCCGTGCAACGAACTCCTTGCCGGCCATCACGGCGGCCGCCTCCTCCACCATGTCCAATGCCCAGTTCTCCTGCGGGTCGAGTGGTTCCTGCTGCTGGATGGCTGGATTGATGGCTCCAGTCCCCAGCTGTGCCAGCACGGCCCCGCCGGACCTGGGGCGGTCCCCGTCAGCGCCGGCATCGAAACCGCCCGCCAGTACTGCCGCCTGGTATGCGCCGAGCTGTGGGTGGCGGGACAGATCGTCCTTGCCTGGCTGCCGCTTCCCGGTCTTGAGGTCCACCACCACCAGCCGCCCTTCGGCGTCGATCTCCAAACGGTCCACCTGGCCGCGGAGCACCGCTTCACGCGGCGGAGCATCGTCCACTGCCACCTGACCAAGGGCCACTTCAAAGTCCTTTTCCACGCCCAGCAGGCTGCGGTTTCCGCTCCTCATCGAAAGCACGTACTGCGCAAGCTTGCGCACCATGGCTTCAGCACGCTGGAAGTCCAGCTTTCCCTCCCAGTTGTCCTTCATACCCAGCGCAGGCCAGCGCCGCACGAGTTCAGCAACGTACTCTGATCCGGACGCGTCCGGCATGTCCTGCGCGATCGCGTGCACCAGGGTGCCCAGGCTCCGGGCGAAGTCCGTTGCTGCTTCCCCGCCGGCTGCCTGGACGAACCAGTCCAACGGCGACTTTTGGACGGTCTCCACCTTTGAGGGGGAAACGGACACCGTCCCGCCGGGCGGGACCACCGCCTCCGAGGAGGTCAAAGGGGCAAGTCCCCACCAGCTGTCCGGGTGCGCTCCGGCCACGGCAGGGTCCTGCGCAGCGAGATGCGCCAGAACCCTCGCGGCTTCCGCTGCCTGGGCTGTCCCCTCCAACTGGACATGTTGCCGGAGCTCGGCGACCAGGGCGCGCAGCGTCATGGGCCGTTCCACCTGGGTGAACGCCCGCCCCTCCTCCCCCGGGTCCAGGGGCGCAACGAAGTCCAGGAAGGATGACGGCTGGCAGTCCTCCGACGAGACTGCCGTACAGACCAGCAGCTCCCGTGCCCTGGACACCGCCGTGGAGAAACTCCGGAGTTCGTCGTAGCGGATGTCCCGGAGGCGGCTCAAGGGGTCCCGCTGGAGGGCATACTCCGGACCATGTTCCACGGCATCCGCATACAGCGTGCTGCCGAGCAGTTCACCGCGGAGCCTTGTGTTGGGCCACACCCCCTCCTGCAGCCCCGCAACGATCACGACGGGCCATTCCCGCCCGGCGGCACTGGCGGGGGTCATCAACTCCACGGCATCATCCACCTGGGCGCGGGCGGCGAGGGTGTCCATGGGAAGCTCCTGGTTCAGGAGGTACTCCAGGAACTGTTCGGGGCCCGCGCCGGGCATCTGGTCCACGTAGCGCTCCGCTGTGTGGAACAGCGCCATCATGGCGTCCAGGTCGCGGTCAGCCCGGGCCCCGTGCGGGCCGCCCGACAAAGCGGTGGCCGTCCACACCGATGAGAGCCCCGTGGAGTTCCAGAGCGCCCACAGCACCGACTCGGCGTTGGCACCGGGCAGGTGGGCGGCTTCCCGCCCGGCCTGGATCATCCGGGCAGTCCGGCGGGCGGCGCGGCCCTCGATACCCAGTGCACCCAGCGCGCCGGGCTCAAGCAGTGCCTCGACCAGCAGCACATCGCTGGCGCGGCCCCCGCCGCCCAGGAGTTCCTCGCGCCGCAGCGATTGCCGGAGCCTGCGCAGTTCGATGGAGGTGGCACCACCGATGCGGGAGGTGAGAAGTGACACTGCGGCCTCGGGTGTCAGCAGCTTGGGATCCAACGCAATGGCGAAAGCATCCAGCAGGGGCCGGACAGCCACCTCGTCCCGGACCGCCGATTCGGCCACAGGCACCCGCACCGGAATGCCCTGCCCGGAGAGATAACGCTGCAACTCGCTGACCTGGCCGCCGTTGCGGACGATGACTGCAATATCCGCGAGACCGCGGTTGTGGTTGATGTGCTGGTCCAGGATCCGCTGTGCAACATACCGGAGCTCATGCACCGGAGTGGGGACCAGATGGGCCTCGACGTTCCCGGGAACGGCAGGTCCGGGGCGCGCGGGGCCTTCGGCCTGTCCAGGCCACACCGGCGGTTCAAGGCGCCGTGCCAGCTGGCCGCCTGCGCGCTGCGAAATGCGGCCCGCGACGTTTTGCCACGCCTCGGCCAGGCTGGGCGCCAGGCCGTGGGCGTGCCACAGCGGGCGCTCCAGGACAGGCGTCCGGGTTGACAGCAGCCGGGGCAGCTCCGCCACCAGGTCGGGACGGGCTCCCCGGAAACCCTGGACCACCGTGTCCGGGGACGATGTCACGTAGCAGTCCTTGCCGGCGGCGATATCTGCCAGCAGCTCAAAGATAGCGGGGTTTGCTTCCTGGATATCGTCCACCAGGACAACCTGCAGCCGGGCACGTTCCGCGGCGAGGAAATCCGGGGCGTCCTGGAAGATCTGCCGGGCGGCCGTGATGATCCCGGCGGGATCGAAGGCCTCGGGCATCCGCAGGTCAAGGACGTCGCGGTACTCGGCATACAGCGCAGCTGCGGCTTTCCAATCGGGCCGGTTGCATTCATCCGCCAACCGGACAAGGTCCCCGGCCGTGCGGCCGGATTCGATGATGCGGTCAAAGAGCTGCCGCACTTCCTGGCGGAAGCCGCGGGTTTCCAGTGCCCCCTCAAGATCGGCGGGCCAGGGCAGTTCAAGGCCGGGAAGCCTGTGGCCTTCGAGGAGTTCCCTGATGATGAGGTCCTGTTCCGGGCCGGACAGCAGCCGTGGCGGCCTGGAAAGCGGGATGACGCCCTCGGCCTTGGCACGGCGGATCAGGTCGAAGGCGTAGGAGGCCCACGTCCTGGCGGGGGTGGTGCTGAGGCTCCTGTCCAGCCGGGCGGTAAAACGGTCGCGCAGGAAATCGGCAGCGAGGCGGGTGGGCGCGAGAATCAGCATGCGCTCGGGGTCGACGCCGTCACGGAAGACCCGCTGGACGGCGGCCTCGACCAGGACGGTGGTTTTTCCCGTGCCCGGTGCGCCCGGGACCAGGACGGGCCCGGAACCCTGTGCCACGTCAACTGCGGCCTGCTGGTCCGGCGTGAGCCGGAGGGCTTCCACGTGCACCCGTCGCGGGGGCAGCAACCGGAGGGCAGGGACAGCAGGCAGGCCACTGCCGCTGTCCGGGGTCCCTGCGTCGGGAAAAGCCTGCTCCTGCCCCGTGTGGGGCTGGCCTGCCCCCGGCGCCTGCCGGTGCGGGTCCCAGGGGCCGGTCAAAGGAATTGTTACGGTCACAAAATCATTCCATCATCAGCCACCGACAATCTGTGGAGGCTGCGCTCAAGTTGCCCGGCAATTGCGTCGATACTGTCAAAATCACTCTCCGTGGGTGCCCAGCGGGCGGCCGCCAGGTCAACCCGCCACCGGCCCTCCCCGGTCCGGAGGTACGAACTGAAGTCGCCAAGGAGCGCGGTGCCCTCTTCAAGGTAAAGGAGGAGGGCCTCGGCCTCATGCCCCTCGGGCGCGTGGCCGCTGGCCTTCAGGACGCGCCACCAGGGAACGCCGCCGCCATGGTGGCTCATGACGGAACCGATCTGGCGCGGTCCGCCCGAACCCAGGAGCTCGGCCACATCCCCGTACGACACTGCGGACCCTGGCGGTACCAGCCTTACGACGGCAAGGACCGCTTGGACGTACTCATTCCGCATTGATCCAATCTAGCCGCAGTGGCGTTCCACGGATTTGTCAGTGGGTCCCTTTAGCGTTGAAGCATGAGTTCCTGGAACACCCTTCCCCGCGCAGCCTTCGACCTGGAAACCACCGGCCGCAATTCGCGGGCGGCAAGAATCGTCACCGCATCAATCACCGTGGTGGACCACCAAGGCCAGATCATCAAGGAACACGAGTGGCTGGCTGATCCCGGCGTGGAAATCCCCACCGAGGCAAGTGACGTCCACGGCATCACCACCGAACAGGCCAGGCGGGACGGCCGCCCGGCGCACGAGGTCACCCGTGAAGTCGCCGCGGTGCTCCAGGAGCTCTTCGATTCCGCCATCCCGGTGATCGCGTTCAACGCGAGCTACGATTTCACGGTCCTTGCCGCTGAATCCGCCCGCTATGGGATTCCCCAGCTCAGCCGCTTCCCGGTCCTTGACCCCTACATCATGAACAAGCAGGTTGACCGGTTCCGCAAGGGCAAGCGCACGCTCACCGCATTGTGCGAGGAGTACGGCGTGGTCCTGGACAATGCCCACACTTCGGCCGCGGATGCGCTTGCCACCCTGCGGGTCCTCGATGCGATGGCGGGCAAGTTCCCCAAGCTGGTGATGCCGGCAAGCCAGCTGCACCAACTGCAGGTGGACTGGGCGGTCAGCCAGGCGGCGGACTTCCAGGGGTACCTCCGAAAGACAAAGCCGGCCGCCGTGATCGAGGGTGACTGGCCGGTGCTGCCGCCGCAGGATGCAACCGCAGGTGGCTTCTAGGCGCAGCCGCGCCACTCCAAACTGGGAGGCATGTCACAGTCATGCTGCTTCACAAACCGGGGAGTCTCTGCACCTGCATCCTTCACCGGAAGAGGGTAACCGCGCGCAAGCTGCTCCAACTTCCTCATAAAGGGCAGAATTTCATTTGGCAGAACCGAGATTGGGCTCGCGCTTCTTCGGCAAGGACCCTCACTTCACGCTAGTGAGACAATAAAGTTTTGCGGTCACCCCTGCCCGGGACGGCTCGACCAGCACCGGGCAGGTGCCAGGCGCCACAGCGCTGCCTTGCGGCCCGGTCGACTTATGACTCATATGAAAGTGACAACCTGATGAAAATCAAAGCGATGAAGTGGCTCACTACCGCTCCCGTTGCACTTGCCCTCGCGGTTTCCCTCGCAGCCTGCGGCGGCGGGTCTTCCCAGCCCAGCGGCACCCCCACCGATGCCCTCGCCGGCAGCGACCAGCAGACGCTGGACAAGTACACCACCGCCAACGTCACCCCGGTGGACAAGATCGACAAGACCAAGCTGGGCCTCATCACCGAGGGCACCCTGCGCGTGGGAACCCTCTCGGACGCCCCGCCCAACATCTTCATCGACCCTTCGGGCAAGTTCACCGGCTACGACAACGAGCTGCTGCGCGCCATTGCCGACAAGCTGGGCCTCAAGGTTGAGTTCGCCTCCACCGACTTCTCGGCCCTGCTGTCCCAGGTGGCCAACAAGCAGTTCGACGTCGGATCCTCCTCGATCTCCACCACCGACGCCCGCCGCAAGACCGTTGGCTTCACCAACGGCTACGACTTCGGCTACATGGCTGTGGTGACCAAGAACGGCTCCAAGGTCAACGGCTTCGCCGACCTCAAGGAAGGCGTCCGGATCGGCGTCGTCCAGGGCACCGTCCAGGACGACTACGTCACCAACACCCTCAAGCTGGAGCCGGTCCGTTTCCCGGACTACAACACCGTGTACGGCAACGTGAAGAACGGCCAGATTGACGCCTGGGTGGCACCCTCCCAGCAGGCAACCGGTCAGGTCAAGGAAGGCGACAACACCAAGATCGCCGAGAAGGTTGTGAACACCCAGAACTTCACCGCCTACGCCGTCAACAAGGACAACCAGCCCCTGATCGACGCCCTGAACTCCGGCCTGGACGCGGTCATCGCGGACGGTACCTGGGCCAAGCTGACGTCCGAGTGGTACAAGGACCGCCCCACCGCCGCTGAACAGACCCCGCAGGGCTGGAAGCCGGGCAGCAAGGCCGTCCAGATCCCGGCCGCCAAGTAACCAGGGCGTTCCATGGATATCCTCAAGCAACTCGCTGACACCTTCCTTGACTGGAAGGCGATGGGCGAAGTCATCCCCAAGATGTTCGCCGTCGGCCTGCCGAATACCCTCGTGCTGGCCATCATCTCGGGCATCATCGGGACAGCCCTGGGGATGCTGCTCGCCCTGATGGGGATCTCCCGGAACGCAGCAGCGCGCTGGGTCGCGCGGATCTACACGGACATCCTGCGCGGCCTCCCGCCGGTCCTGACCATCCTGGTCATCGGCTTCGGGTTCGGGCCGATCGTCCGCGAATTCACGGGTTCCACGAGCCCCTACCCGATGGCTGTCGCGGCGCTTTCGCTGATGTCCGGCGCCTACATCGGCGAGATCTTCCGCTCCGGCATCCAGAGCGTCGACAAGGGACAACTCGAGGCTTCCCGCGCCCTGGGGTTCGGCTACGGTGCGTCCATGCGCCTTGTAGTGGTGCCCCAGGGCATCCGGCGGGTGCTTCCGGCCCTGGTCAACCAGTTCATTGCGCTGATCAAGGAATCATCCCTTGTCTTCCTCCTGGGACTGCTGGCAAGTGAGCGCGAGATCTTCCAGATCGGCAAGGATGCGGCGGCCACCACCGGCAACCTGTCGCCCTACGTGGCGGCAGCCGTCTTCTACCTGGCGCTGACCATCCCGCTGACCCACTTCGTGAACTGGATCGATGCCCGGCTGCGCACCGGCAGGCCCGAAAAGAAAGAACCGGACGAGGCCGCAGCGGTCGTTGGAAAGGGAGCCCAGGCATGAGCGAATTTGCGTCGGGAACACTGAGCGCCAAGAACATCCACCTTTCCTTCGGCAGCAACCACGTCCTGCGGGGCATCGACCTGCACGTTCCCCAGGGCACCACGGCGTCCGTCATTGGACCGTCGGGTTCGGGCAAGTCCACGCTGTTGCGCGTCATGAACCGCCTGATCGAACCGGACCAGGGGGACATCCTGCTGGACGGGCGGTCAGTCCTGAAGGACAACCCGGACGAGCTGCGCCGCCGGATCGGCATGGTGTTCCAGCAGTTCAACCTGTTCCCGCACAAGACGGTGGAGGAAAACGTTTCACTGGCCCTGCGGAAGCTGCGCAAGCTCTCCAAGGAGGAGGCGCGCAGTGAGGCACTGGAGCAGTTGGACCTGGTGGGCCTGAGGCATAAGGCCGAATCCCGCCCGGCCAACCTCTCCGGCGGCCAGCAGCAGCGCGTGGCCATCGCCCGTGCGCTGGCCATGAAGCCGGAGGTCATGTTCTTCGACGAGGCAACCTCTGCCCTGGACCCGGAGCTGGTCAAGGGCGTGCTGTCGCTGATGGCGGACCTCGCCAAGGGCGGCATGACCATGGTGGTGGTAACCCACGAAATGGGCTTCTCCCGCAACGTGTCCGACGCCGTGACGTTCATGGACGCCGGTGTTGTGGTGGAGTCCGGTCCGCCGGAGCAGCTCTTCACCGACCCGAAGACGGACCGGCTCAAGGGCTTCCTCTCGGACGTCCTCTAGGGCCGAAGGCACGCACAGACAGAAAATCCCCGCTTCCCGGACTTTCCCCTCGCATGCAGTGGGATTTGTCCGGAAGGCGGGGATTTTTCGTCCCGGCGGCAGGTTCACGACGCCGGGACGCGCCTTTTCGCTGTTCCTACCCCTGGGCGGCGGCTGCGGCCCTGGCTGCCGCGGGAAGGGCGTCGTAGATCCGGTTCATGGCATCATCGTCGTGCGCGGCGGAGAGGAACCAGGCCTCGAAGACCGACGGCGGCAGGTATACGCCGGACTCCAGCATGGAGTGGAAGAACGGCGCGTAGCGGAACGCCTCCTGGGCCTGGGCGTCGGCGTAGTTGTGGACGCCGTGGGCCGAGGTTCCGAAGGCCACCGAGAACAGGTTGCCGGCGAACTGGATGGAGTGGTCCACCCCGGCGGCATCCAGGGCGTTGGACAGCGCGGAGGACAGTTCGAGGGACCGGACGTCGATGAAGGCATAAACGTCCCGCGTGGCGTGCGTCAGGGTTGCCACCCCTGCCGCCATGGCCACCGGGTTCCCGGAAAGCGTTCCGGCCTGGTAGACCGGGCCGGTGGGGGCCAGGTAGTCCATGACGTCGGCACGTCCGCCCAGTGCCGCCGTCGGCATTCCGCCGCCGATGACCTTGCCGAAGGTGAGCAGGTCCGGAGTCCAGGGGTCCTCGGCATCCGGCGCGCCTCCGGTGAGGCCCCAGTAGCCGGAGTAGCCGGTGCGGAAACCGGTCAGGACCTCGTCGACGATGAGCAGCGCGCCATGCTCGCGGGTGATCCGGGAAAGCCCTGCATTGAACCCTTCGGCGGGGGTGACCACACCCATGTTGGCGGGCGCCGCTTCGGTGATGACGGCCGCGATATTGGATCCGTGCGTGGCGAAGGCTTCCTTGACGGCCTGGAGGTCGTTGTAGGGCAGCACCAGGGTTTCGGCGGCGGTGGCTTCCGTGACGCCGGCGGAACCGGGCAGGGCGAGGGTTGCCACGCCGGAGCCTGCAGCGGCCAGGAGTCCATCGAGGTGGCCGTGGTAGCAGCCGGCGAACTTGATGATGAGGTTGCGGCCGGTGAACCCGCGGGCCAGCCGGACCGCCGTCATGGTGGCTTCGGTGCCGGTGGAGACCATGCGGAGGCGCTCGACGGCGGGGACGCGCTCCTTCACGATTTCGGCCAGGTTCGCTTCGTCCGGGGTGGAAGCGCCGAAGGAGAGGCCGCGGTCGACGGCGGCGTGGACGGCATCCAGCACGGCCGGGTGGGCGTGCCCCAGCAGCGCCGGGCCCCAGGAGCAGACCAGGTCCACGTATCCTTGCCGTCGGCGTCGGTCAGGTAGGGCCCCTTGGCGGAGACCATGAAGCGCGGCGTCCCGCCGACGGAGCCGAAGGCCCGGACCGGCGAATTGACTCCGCCCGGCATCAGCTGGCGGGCGCGGTCGAAGAGTGCCTCGTTGCGAGGATTGCTGGAAGTCATGGTTTCTATTCTCTCAGTTAGCCGGAAGCGCAGTCAGCCGGCGAGCAGCTCTGCCACCCGGGGCGCCACCGCGGTGCCCATCAGTTCGATTGAACGCATCATGGCCGCGTGCGGCAGCGGTCCGTTGCTGTATTTCAAGTCGAAGCGGTCCACACCCAGGTTCCGCTTCAGCCGGACGATTTTTTGGGCCACCGTTTCCGGCGATCCGACGTAGAGGGCGCCTTCCGCGGAGCACAGGGCGTCGAACTCTCCCCGGCCGGCCGGTCCCCATCCGCGTTCGGCGCCGAGCTTGTTGCGCAGCTTCAGCCAGTGCGGGAACAGTTCTTCCCGGGCCTGCTCATCGGTGTCGGCCACGTGCCCGGGCGAGTGCGTGGCCATCTGCTGCATGGGGTGCCCGTACTTGGCCATCGCCTCCCGGTAGAGGTCGGCAAGCGGCCGGAAGCCGCGCGGCTGGCCGCCGATGATGGCAAAGATGATGGGATAGCCGTACTGGGCGCAGCGCAGCACCGATTCTGGTGTTCCGCCCACCCCGATCCACGTGGGCAGCAGGTGGTGCTCCAGGGGCGGATAGACGCTCAGGCCGTGCAGCGCGGGCCGGGTGCGGCCTTCCCAGTGCACGGGCTTTTGCGCGCGGACCTTGTCGAACAACTCGAGTTTCTCTTCGAACAGGACCTCATAGTCGGCCAGGTCCAGGCCGAACAGGGGGAAGGATTCGATGAAGGATCCGCGCCCCAGCATCACTTCGGCGCGGCCGCTCGAAATGGCGTCCACAGTGGAAAAGCGCTGGAAGACACGGATGGGGTCATCCGAGCTCAGGACTGTTACGGCGGAGCCCAGCCGGATGCGGGTTGTGCGGGCGGCAGCGGCGGCCAGGAAGACTTCCGGCGCTGACACCGCGTAGTCCTTGCGGTGGTGCTCCCCCACGCCAAAGGCATGGAGCCCGACGGCGTCGGCAAGTTCCGCCTGTTCCAGCAGTTGGCGCAGGACCTGGGCGTGCGGCTGCTGGCTGCCGTCCGGAGCCTCGCCAACGTCACCGAAGGTGTTCAGGCCGAGGAGGATGCGGTCCTCCCCACCGGCGCGGTGGGTTCCGCGGCCTGCCCGGCTGTCACCGGGCTTCCTTCAGCCAGCCGGCCAGTTCGGCGGCCCAGTACGTGAGGACCATGTGGGCCCCGGCCCGCCGGATGCCCAGGACGGACTCGGTGATGGCTGCGCGGCGGTCGATCCAGCCGTTGGCGGCGGCGGCCTCGATCATGGCGTATTCACCGGAAATCTGGTAGGCGGACACCGGGACGGGACTCATCGCGGCAACGTCGGCCACGATGTCCAGGTAGCTCATGGCCGGTTTGACCATGATGATGTCCGCGCCCTCGGCGAGGTCCAGTTCAACCTCGCGGAGGGCTTCGGTGCGGTTGCCGGCATCCATTTGGTAGGTCCGCCGGTCGCCCTTGAGCTGTGAGTCCACCGCTTCGCGGAACGGCCCGTAGAACGCCGAGGCGTACTTGGCGGCGTAGGCGATGACGGAGGTGTTGGCATATCCGGCTTGATCCAGGGCCGACCGGATGGCGGCGATCTGGCCGTCCATCATGCCCGAGGGGCCCAGCATGTGCGCGCCGGCCTCCGCCTGTGCAACGGCCATCCTGGCGTAGATCTCCACGGTGCGGTCGTTGTCCACGTACCCGTCGGCGTCGAGGACTCCGCAGTGGCCGTGGTCGGTGAATTCGTCCAGGCACACATCGCTCATGACCACCAGGTCATCGCCCACTTCGGCGCGGACGTCCCGGATGGCCTTGTTCAGCACTCCCTCCGGGTCGAGTGATGCCGAGCCTTCGGCGTCACGGGTTTCCGGGATGCCGAAGAGCATGATGCCGCCCAGGCCGAGCTCAACGGCCTCCGCCGCGGCCCGCTTGAGCGTGTCGGTGGTGTGCTGGACCACCCCCGGCATGGAAGTGATGGGGTTGGGTTCGGTCAGTCCCTCGCGGATGAAGGCCGGAAGGATGAGTTCCGCCGGCGAGAGGCGGGTTTCGGCGGTCAGCCGGCGCATGGCGGGGGTGGTGCGCAGGCGGCGGGGGCGTTGGTTGGGGAAAGTCATGGGTCCTGTCCTTCGCGTTGTTCTTGAAGCTTGAGGGGGCATACCGGGGCGGGGCGGTCAGGGCGGGTTGAGGGCCTTCGCGACGGCCGCCACCAGCCCGTCCGGTGTGGGCTCAGCCGCCACCGCAGCCACGTCCAGGCCCAGGGCAGCAGCCTGGTCCGCCGTCGAACGGCCGATCACCACCAGCCGGCAGCCGCCCAGGGGACCAAGGGCGGAAATACGGCGTACGGCGCTCGGCGAGGCGGCGATCACGGCCGCTATGCGCCCTTCGGCGATGTCCGCGGCGGCCGTTTCGGGCGTCAGGAGGGAGTACGACGGCGGGTGCTGGCCGGCGTCGCCGTCTTCCGGCTGCACGGCGAGCCTGCGGTCGGCTGCCGCCGGATAGTCGACGGTGCGGTAGGCCGTTACGGCGGTGACGGCGCTGCCTGCGGCAGCGAGGCCCTCTGCCAGTGTGCCGGCTGCGATGTCCGCCTGCGGCAGCAGGATCCTGCCGCCGCCGGGCCATACCGCGAGGAGGCCGGCGGCCGACTGTTCGCCGGCGGGGGTGAGGGCGGCATCCAGCCCGCCCGCCGACAGCAGCCTCCGCGTGGCGGGGCCGATCGCGGCGATCCGGGTACCGGAGGGGACCAACTGGCCCAGGCCAAGGCCACGCTCGGCGGCCATTTCCATCAGGACATGCACGGTCGTGGCACTGCTGACCACCAGCCAGTCGAAGGCCCCTGCCGC
Organism: Arthrobacter sp. FX8; assembly: GCF_026723805.1. NCBI lineage: Bacteria > Bacillati > Actinomycetota > Actinomycetes > Micrococcales > Micrococcaceae > Arthrobacter > Arthrobacter sp. FX8. Next base: position 2,228,734 of record NZ_CP113505.1, read on the forward strand.
CAGGGCGTCGCAGGCGACGTCGAGCGCGTGCTGGTCCGGGGCCCGTTCGAAGTCGATGAGCGGCAGCAGCACCGGCGTCGCGCCGGCTCCGGCCAGGGCCTCCACCAGGGCACCGGACCGCTCCGGGCTGCGCGTGACGAGGACGCGGGCTCCGCCCAGCAGGGATTGGCTGGGTGGAATCTGCGGTCCGGACCTGCGGGAAGGCTGCGTCATCGCCGGGTCAGGACGCCTGCAGGTCTGCGATGTCGGCGGCTCCGGCGGCAAGCAGCGCTTCGGCCAGTTCGATGCCCAGCAGGGTGGCCCCGACTTCCGTGAGTCCGTCCGTGGCGCGCTTGTCCCGGACCGTTGCGGTGCCGTCGACGGCGCACACCACGGCTTTCAGGTGCAGCATGCTGCCCTTCCGGTAGGCATAGGCGCCTACCGGGGCTGCACAGCCTGCTTCGAGCCGGGCCAGCAGGGCGCGCTCTGCCGTCACGGCAAGGCGGGTGTCGGGGTCGTCCAGGGCAGCGAGGGCTTGGGCCAGGACCTCACGGGATCCTTCATCCGATCCCGGTTTGGGCGGCGCGTCGGCAGTACGGCATTCGATGGCCAGTGATCCCTGTCCGGCCGCGGGCAGCATCACGTCCGTTTCGAGGTACTCGGTGACGGCGTCCAGCCGGCCAATGCGCTCAAGGCCGGCGGCAGCAAGAACCACGGCGTCCAGGTCGCAGGATTTCCCGGGGACCACTTGGTCAGTGGAGTTGCCTGGCAGGCCGGGAACACGGCCCAGGCGGGTGTCCACGTTGCCGCGGATGTCGACAATGTCCAGGTCGGCGCGGGCCGCCCGCAGCTGTGCAGCGCGGCGGGGCGACCCGGTGCCGACCCGGGCTCCGGCAGGCAGGTCGGCCAGCTTGAACCCGTCGCGGGCGCACAGGACGTCGCGGACGTCCACCCGGCGCGGCGTGGCGGCAAGGCTGAGTCCTACTGCCGCACCGGTGGGCAGGTCCTTGAGCGAATGGACGGCGACGTCGCACTCACTGCGCAGCAGCGCGTCGCGCAGGGCCGCAACAAAGACGCCCGTGCCGCCCATCTGGGACAGCGACCCGGTGAGGACGTCACCGTCAGTGCGGATGTGCACCAGTTCCACCGGGAAACCCCCGACGGCGGCGAGCTGGTCCGCGGTCTGCTGGGTCTGGGTGAGCGCCAGTTTGCTGGCGCGGGTTCCAATCCGGACCGTCACGGCTGCGCCGTCTCGCCGGCATCCCCCGAGGGATAAGGGTCATGCCCCGTGCCCACGGTGGTGTCGGCTCCTGCAATCGTGGGTTTTTCGCCGCGGAAGTTGGCGCAGCAGCCCGGGCGGCAGACGTCGTACCAGGGGCCAAGATCCGTCAGGGCGGGACGGTCGCTGATGTTGTTGGCCACCGTCCGCTCGCAGATGAGGTCCACAAGTCCATTAACGAACGTGCGGTGGGTACCGGGGGTGGGGACGCGGGTGGCCGCAAGGCCGAGGTTTGCGCACGTTTCCATGGCCTCGGTGTCCAGGTCCCAGACAACTTCCATGTGGTCGCTGACAAAGCCCAGGGGGACGATGACGATGCCCTTGACGCCCTGCCCGGCGAGTTCCTCGATGGCGTCATTGATGTCCGGTTCCAGCCACGGCACGTGCGGGGCGCCCGAACGGGACTGGTACACCAGGGACCACGGTGCGGTCAGGCCGGTTTCATCCTGGACCCGCCCGATGACGGCCGCGGCGTTGGCCAGGTGCTGCGCCACGTAGGCGGACCCTTCCTCGAACTCACGCGGCTCACCCTCGGACCGCCCCGCGGCCTCAGCATCCCGGGTAGGGATGGAGTGGGTGGCAAACAGGATGTGGACGGGCGCGTCGGGGCTTCCGGCGTCGGCAAGCTTGGCGCGCACATCGGCCAGTCCTGCGGCAGTTCCCTCGACGAACGGCTCCACGAAACCGGGGTGGTCGAAGTACTGGCGGACCTTGTCCACTTCCAGCCGGCCGTCCAGGCCGGTCTCCGTCAGGGCCATGCCGATGTCCTCGCGGTACTGGCGGCAGCTGGAGTAGCAGGAGTAGGCACTCGTGGTGAGCATCAGCACCCGGCGGTGGCCGGCGTCGTACGCTTCCTGCAGGGTCTGGGGGATGTACGGCGCCCAGTTCCGGTTGCCCCACAGCACGGGCAGGTCGATGCCGCGGGCAGCCAGTTCGGCTTCCAGCGCTGCCTTGAGTTCCCGGTTCTGCTGGTTGATGGGGCTCACGCCGCCGTTGGCGCGGTAATGGTGTGAGACTTCCTCGAGCCGCTCGTCCGGGATCCCCCGGCCGCGCGTGACGTTGCGGAGGAACGGGATGACGTCCTCCTGGCCTTCCGGACCGCCGAAGGAGGCGAGCAGGACGGCGTCGTAATTCTTGGGGACCATGCGCCCGGCCTCGGTGACGGGGTTCACGGCGGTGGCAACTGTGGGGTCGAGCGGGTTCATGCGAGCACCTCTGCTACTTCTTCGGCGGTGATCCGGCGTCCGGTGTAGAACGGAACTTCCTCGCGGACATGGTTGCGGGCCTCCGTGGCGCGCAGGTGGCGCATCAGGTCCACGAGGTCCACCAGTTCGGGTGCCTCCAGGCCGAGGATCCATTCCCAGTCCCCCAGGGCGAAGGAGGAGACGGTGTTGGAGATGACCTGGGGGAAGTCCCTGCCCAGCAGGCCGTGGTCGCGGAGCATCTTGCCGCGCTCGGCCTCCGGCAGGATGTACCACTCGTAGGAGCGCACGAACGGGTAGACGCACAGCCACTCGGCCGGAGCGACGCCCCGCGAGTAGGCGGGCGTGTGGTTCTTGGCGAACTCCGCCTCGCGGTGGACGCCCATGGCGGACCACACGATCTCCGTGCCCGCGAAGAGGGGGCTGCGGCGGATGTCGCGGATGGCCTGCTGCAGCGCCTCGGGCTTGGGGCCGTGGAGCCACACCATGACGTCGGCGTCGGCGCGCATGGCCGAGACGTCGTAGCTGCCCCGGTGCGTGACGCCGGCCGCGGCGAGCCGCTCCAGCAGCGCTTCGAAGTCGGCGGCGGCATCGGCGCTGCGGACCACTGACTCCGACCGCTTGAATACCGTCCAGAGGGTAAAGAACTGCTCGGCTGATTCTTCGGTTTTAGTGACAGATTCGGCAGAAGTGTGGCTCATGGTTACAAGTTTGCCCCTTCGCTGCCCCCAAGGCGAAACCGAAGAGTTCTACAACTCGTAGAAGTGAGCAAAGTCACGTTTGCCTGCCGTGGAGGGCTTCCGGCGCCGCATCCTCAGGGGCGGCGCATGCGCAGGAAGACCAACCCGGCGGCGGCACCCACGCCAACCAGTCCGGCGCCCAACCACACCATGGCATCCGGCATGTCCGGCAGGGGGCCGGTGGAGGAAACGGCGCGGCCCGGGCCCGCGGGTGCAGCGGCAGCCTGCGGCACCCGGGTGGGCTGGGACTGGCGTGCATTGATGGACAGCGCGGTGGGCAGCGACGTGGGCAGGGTGGGAGAAGGCGCAACCGCTCCCCCACTCGCGGCCGGGCCGGCCGCATCTCCACCGGCCTCTCCACCGGTGGCGGTACCTGCCGCCCCGCCGGGGGCTGCTACGGCATCCTGTGAACCGGACGCCTGGCCTGCCGCTTCTGTTCCAGGCAAGGGAGGCGTCGGGGCCGGGGCGCCCCCGCCGGGGAGGTACCGGCCGCGGGGGCAACCCCTGGCGCGGTGGCTGAGGTGGGCCCCGGCTGGGTGCCGGATCCTGGTCGGGTTGCCGTGGAGGATGCTCCGCCGGCCGGCGCCGCAGTCGAGGTGGTCGGGCCGCCGGTCACCAAAGGCGTTCCGGAGACTGTGGGCAGCGGGACGTCCGGAAGCGGCAGTCCCGTCATCGAAGCCTGCGCTGTGGCCTGTGCCGTCGCCGTCGTCGAACCGGGTGCGAGCGAAGCCTTCACGGCCGGCAGCAATGCTCCCGGCACGGCAGGGATGGCCGGAACCTTGCCACGAGGGGTGGCAGTTGAACCGTCGGCGGCCGTTCCGGCCAGGGACGCCTGCGCTGGGGAGTCTTGGGGAGGGGGAACCGCGTCGTCAGCCAAGGACGCCTGCACGCCGGTGGAAAGAACCAGTACCGCTCCGAACGCAGCGGCTGCAGTACCGCGTCGGAGTCCCCCATGGATACCGGTCCGGGACATGGAAAGCTCGGACCTGTGTTGAACCATAGTCATCGACCCTAACCAGAACGGATGGCCGATTGAAAACCGGGAAGGGCCGCGGGGCGTGCGGGTGGATACTGCCAAGAACCCGACGCGCCGGGCTGACCAGCACCGATGCCTAGGCGGCGGTTAATTGGCCGATTTGCTCACGTGTGTCGGCAACGACGGCGGCGAGGCCGTTTCCGGCCACCCAGCCGCCCACGATTGCCAGGCCACCGGCGGCGGTGCAGGCCTGGCGGATCTCTGCTGCCCGGGCGCGGTGCCCCACGGCTGCGAACGGCAGCGAGCCGCGCCATCGGACAACGTCCCATCCGCGCACGTCCCCGCCGGCGATCTGGACGCCCAGGAGAGCGGAAGCGTCCCGCAGGGCGGCTGCGAAGAGCTCGTCATCGGTATCCGGTCCGGCAGGCTGGTGCACCGAAGCGCCGTCCACCCGGCCGTAGGAAAGGCGCACCACGTGGCGTCCCTGGCCGGCAGCAGCCGCCAGCCAGTCCCATTTTCCCGTTGCATGCGTCAGCGCCTTTGCCTCGATGCCCGGCGTTTGCGGGGCCACCAGGATTCCTGTCCCCCGGGGCCGCCGGTCAAGGTCCGGTTTGTCCAGGACCACGGTGACCAGCTTGACGTCAGGTCCGGACGCAGGCTTCTTCCCTGCGATCAGCGGGACGGCATGTTCCAGCAGTCCGACGGCGGCCGGGCCATCCACGGCCACCACCAGCAGGGCGGTGCGGAAGGCTGCACCGCCGGCCTCCACCAGCCAGCCTTCAGGGGTGCGGGATACAGAGGTGGCAGCGGTGTTCGCCAGCAGGGCGACGCCCCGTCGCCTGAGATCTTCCACCAGTGCATCCACCAGGGTGTGCATGCCGCCTTCGAGGCCCGCGACTGCGGAACCGGCCTTGGCAGGTTTTCCTGCTTGGCCGGGCTGGAGTGGGGTGCCGGCGCCGGCTGCCCCGGAATTCTCACCGGCCCCGCGCCGCTGGGCCGAAACCGCGGCAGCGAGGGAACCGTGCCGGCGCAACCCTGCCCGCAGCCCTGGAGCCACCATGTCAACGTCGAGCAGCCCGGGATCTGCGGAGTGGACGCCGCCCACCACCGGCGAGACCAGGCGCTCCAGCACCCGCGAACCCATCCGGGCCCTGACCAGCGCGGAGACGCTGGTGACGCCCGCACCGGCGCCCACGGAAGCGGGCAGCAGCCTGTCCAGGGAGGCCCGCAGCGAGCCCAGGGTACCCAGGGTGCGCCGGACTTCAGGATCCCAGGGGTTGGCGGGGATGCCCAGGACGCCGGTCCTGGGAAGTTCGCGGGCACCATCCGGAAGCTGCACCCACGCACCTCCGGGGCGGGGCGGAACGATCCTTGCGCCCAGGCCAAGTTCTGCGCACAGCCGCGCGACGGCGTCGGACCGCGTGGCGAACGACTCGGCGCCACTGTCCAGCGTGAGGCCCGCTACCGTGTGGCTGCCCACGCAGCCGCCCCACGCCGGGCCCGCCTCCAGGACCGTCACCTCGTGGCCGGCCGCGGCGAGTTCCCGGGCGGACAGCAGCCCGGAGATTCCGCCGCCCACCACCAGTGCCGTGCCGGGCCTCGCCGCAGAACTGCCCATGTGGCTACTCCGGCGAGATGGAGTGGATGAGCTCCACCACCCGGGTCAGGACGTCCGGGTCGGTTTCGGGCGGCACTCCGTGTCCCAGGTTCAGGACGTGGCCGGGGGCGGCGGAGCCGGCGGCGATGACCTCGCGGACATGGGCCTCGAGGATGTCCCAAGGAGCCGCCAGCAGTGCGGGGTCGATGTTTCCCTGCAGCGGGACGGTTCCACCCAGCCGGCGGTTGGCCTCATCGAGCGGCAGCCGGTAGTCGACGCCCACCACATCCACACCCACGTCGCGCATGGCAACGAGAAGTTCGGAGGTGCCGGTGCCGAAGTGGATGAGCGGAGCCCCGAGGTGGCGGACATGGTCCAGGGCGCGGGCCGACGCCGGTGCAACGTACTTGGTGTAATCGGCCAGTCCCAGCGAACCCGCCCAGGAGTCAAAGAGCTGGGCGGCGGACGCGCCTGCCTCCAGCTGGGCCTGGAGGAACATGCCCGAGGCATCGGCAGCCCAGTTGGCCAGGGCGGTCCACGTCTCCGGATCCGCATGCATCATGGTCCGCGGGCCGAGGTGGTCACGGCTGGGTTTTCCTTCCACCATGTAGGCGGCCAGGGTGAACGGTGCGCCGGCAAACCCGATCAGCGGCGTCTTGCCCAGTTCGGCCACGGTCAGGCGGACGGCTTCGCGGATGGGTTCCAGGGCTTCCCAGGTGAGCTGGGGCAGGGCGGCAACGTCGGCCGCCGTACGCACCGGCATGTCAAGGACCGGGCCCACCCCGGGAACGATGTCCACGCCCACGCCGGCGAGCTTCAGCGGGATGACGATGTCCGAGAAGAAGATGCCCGCGTCCACATCGTGGCGGCGTACGGGCTGGAGCGTGATTTCGGAGGCCAGCTCCGGCCGGAGGCAGGAGTCCAGCATGGCGATGCCCTCGCGCACCTTAAGGTATTCCGGCAGCGACCGGCCCGCCTGCCGCATGAACCAGACGGGACGGCGGGACGGCTTGCCTCCGCGGTAGGCCGTGATCAGCGGTGAATCCGCTGTGCGGCCGTCCATCAGTGGATGGTCTGCGGCAAGGGCGCCGGCAGCGGAGACGGCAGGGCTAGGAGTCATGCTTTTGATTGTGCCGAAAAAGAGCTGCAAAAGATAACGACAACCTGTCGCTGGCAACGCGGGCCAGGGGGAGGTGGCGCGGATCACGGTGGAATGTGGCGGTTATCCTTTCCGGTGGTTGTTCTACCAGGCAACGAAAAAGCTATGATTGGTCTGCTGTGGTTCTTTTCTCATTGGTGGCTACACACGCCGACATCGACCTTGAAACCGTTGCTCAGTTGAGCAACGGTTCCTCCGGGATTGCCGCATCCGCGCTCACCGAATCCCCCGCCGTGGCAGGGGCAGTGGTGCTGGCCACCTGCAACCGCTACGAAATCTACGGCGAAGCTGCCAACCCCAACGACGTCGAAGCAGCCCGGGCGGCACTCGTGGCCCGGATCAGCGAGGCCAGCGGACTGGCCGAACCCCTCGTCTCACGTTCCTTCAGCACACGCACCGGACCCGAGGTGACCCAGCACCTGTTCGCCGTCAGCGCGGGACTGGACTCCGCCGTCGTGGGTGAACGCGAAATCGCCGGCCAGGTGCGGCGGGCACTGATTACCGCCCAGCACGACGGCACTGCCAGCGCCGGCCTCATCCGGCTTTTCCAGGCCGCCTCCAAGACAGCCAAGGATGTTGGCGCGCAGACGGCGCTCGGTTCCCGCGGCCTGTCCATCGTCTCGGTGGCACTGGACCTTGCCACCGATCTTTCCGAAAACCCGGACTGGACAACCAAGAAGGTTGTGCTGTTCGGGACCGGCGCCTACGCCGGGGCCACCATGGCACTGCTGCGTGAACGCGGCTGCACGGACATCTCCGTTTACTCCTCGTCCGGCCGGGCCGAAGGATTTGTCGCCTCGCGCGGCGGGACCGCCCTGGACGTGGACTCGCTGCGGTCCGCAGTGGCGGCTGCGGACGTCATGATCGGGTGCAGTGGGTCGGACACCCGGGTCGAAGCCGACGAGCTCGCCCAGGTGCGCGCCGATTCGCCGCAGCCCCTGATCGCCATCGACCTTGCCCTCACCCACGACTTCGACCCCGCCGTCGGCGAGCTGGACGGCGTGGAACTGCTCACCCTGGAATCAGTCCGCCTGGCCGCGCCGCAGGAACAGGCGGAATCGCTGGCCCAGGCCAGCGGCATCGTGAAGGGTGCCGCCAAGGCCTTCGAGCAGGAGCGTGAAGCCCGCTCCGTCGATTCAGCCATCGTTGCCCTGCGGCGCCACACCATGAACGTCCTGGACGCGGAGATGGAAAAGGTCCGTGCCCGCCACGGCTGCACCGCCGCCGCCGAGGAAGTCGAGTTCGCCCTCCGCCGCATGGTCAAGCAGCTGCTGCACGTACCCACGGTCCGCGCCCGCGAACTCGCTGCGAACGGCCAACAGGACGACTACGTTGCTGCGCTGGAGGCCCTGTACGGCATCACTGTCGAACAGCCCGCCACCGCCGCCCCTGCCGCCGTCGAGGCCGAATGCCCGGTGGACCACCAGGGCCGCGAAACCGCCTGACCACGCCCCATCACTACCTGCACTATTTACGGCAACGCCCCATCACTTTCTTCTGGAAAGTGATGGGGCGTACTCCAAAAGGGCGCGGGAAGTGATGGAGCGTCCCGTCAGTAGACGGGCTTCTGGGGTTCCACCTCACGCACCCAGGCCAGGATCCCGCCGTCAAGGTGGCTGACCCGCTGGTAGCCGGCCTGCCGTGCCGCTGCCAGCACGTTCGCGGACCGGGTGCCGGCCTTGCAGTGGAACACGATGTCCCGGTCCTGCGGAAGTTCGTCCCACGCCTCCCCGGCAAGGATCCGTCCCTGCGGGATCAGTTTGGCCCCGTCGATCCGGACGATGTCGTATTCCCCGGCTTCGCGGACATCTACCAGCTCGAAATCCTTGAGCCCGGCTTTCCGCGACGCCAGCATGGTGGCCAGCTGGGTAGCGGTGACTGTATGTTCCGTGTCCGCCTGCGAGGCGGGAGCGATGCCGCAGAAAGCCTCGTAGTCAGTGAGTTCGGTGATGGGTTCCGCCGCGGGGTCCTTCGACACCCGGATCTCCCGCCAGCTGCCGCCCAAGGCGTCAAAGAGGGCCACGCGGCCCAGCAGGGAACGCCCGACGCCGGTGATCAGCTTCACTGCCTCGGTCACCATGAGCGATCCCACGGCAGCGCAGAGCATGCCGAACACACCGCCCTCGCCGCAGGACGGCACGGACCCCGCGGGGGAGCCTCCGGATACAGGTCGCGGTAGGTGGGCCCGTGCTTCTCCCAGAACACGCTGACCTGGCCGTCGAACCGGAAGATGGAACCCCACACGTAGGGCTTGCCCAGGATGGCCGCGGCGTCGTTCACCAGGTACCTGGTGGCGAAGTTGTCGGCCCCGTCAAGGATGAGGTCGTACCCCGGAACAACTCCAGGGCGTTGGACGCGTCAAGGCGCAGGTTGTGCAGCCGGACATCCACCAGCGGATTCAGCTCCGCGATGGCATCGCGTGCCGACTCGATCTTGGGCCGGCCCACGTCGCTGACGCCGTGGATCACCTGCCGCTGCAGGTTGCTCAGGTCCACCACGTCGTCGTCGACGATTCCAATGGTTCCAACGCCTGCCGCGGCCAGGTACAGCAGGGCCGGGGCGCCCAGGCCGCCGGCACCGATCACCAGCACCTTGGCGTTCTTGAGCCGCCGCTGGCCCAGGCCACCGATCTCGGGAATGATCAGGTGCCGGGAGTACCGTTCAACCTCGGCAGGGGTGAGGCCGGCGGCCGGTTCCACCAGCGGATCCAGGGAATGGGTTGAAACATTTGCGGTGAAAGACGAAGCCATACTTCAATGTATGCCCCGGGATACCGCCGGGTCATATTACCCCGCAGTAAAGTGAAGGTAACTGCAATGGAAAGAAGGACAACTGTGGTCCCTGAAGCACGGGCTGACCGCCCGCCCGCCGCCGAACCGCAAACTCCCTCCCGCCCCGCAGGCCATCGGTCCGCCCGGCTGCCCCGGGATGAGCGCCGCGCACAGCTGCTTGCCGCCGCCCAGGAGGTGTTCGTGGCCAACGGCTACCACGGCGCGGCCATGGATGAAATTGCAGAGACCGCCCATGTCAGCAAACCGGTGCTGTACCAGCACTTTCCGTCAAAGCGGGAACTCTACCTCGCACTGCTCGAGAGCCACCTGGCGTCCCTGACCGAGTTGATGCTTGGTGCCCTGAATTCCACCACGGACAACGATGAACGGGTCCAGGCCGTCATGCGCGCCTACTTCCATTTCATCGCCAGCGACGACCAGGCCCACCGCCTGGTGTTCGAGTCCGACCTGATCAACGACCCCGACGTCAGCTCCAGGCTGGAAACCTTCAACCGGACCTTCGCCGACGCCATCGCCAGGGTCATTGCCGAGGACACCAAGCTCCCCCACCTCGAGGCCGAACTCCTTGGCCGCGGACTGGCCGGAATGGCGCAGGTCAGCGCGCGGTACTGGCTGGAAACGGACGGCAACCTGGACCTCAACGTGGCCAGTGACCTCATCTACCGTTTAGCTTGGCGCGGAATCTCTCGCTTCCCCAAAGAGTCCTAGACTACAAATAAGACATCATCGACGAACTTCACAGGCTGGGAGGCCCCTTGGAAATTAAGATCGGCGTTCAAAACGTTGGCCGCGAGATCGTGCTGGAATCGGACCAGGACGCGGAGACTGTGGCCAAGGTTGTTGGCGAAGCCATCACCGGAGGCAACGAACTTCGCCTGAAGGATGAAAAAGGACGCCTGATCATCGTTCCGGGCAACGCTCTTGCCTATGTGGAAATCGGTGCCGAAGAGGTTCGGCGCGTAGGTTTCGGCCAGTTCTAGTCCCCGGTTCCAAGGAGATCCATGCTTTCGCTGTCCATTGTGGTGCTGGCCACTGTCGCCGGCGGCTTCGTCGTCTGGGCCAATGACAAGCGGCACGCCAAGTACGGTGCGGCGCTTCCGGCCGGCGTCGCCGCGGGTGCTGCGGCGCTGGTGTGGATCATTCTGATGGCGGCCGGTTTCGGCTACCTGCCCGGGCTGACCTGGCTTCCCTGGGTCCTGCCCATCGTTCTGGGCATTGCTGCCGCCATCGCCGCCGTCGCCTATTTTGGCCGTACGCGGGCGCGCCATGATGCGGAACGGCTCACTGCGATCCTGCGGCGCTGAGCCGTCGCTGGCAGGCTCCCAGGCATATGGCTGTGGCCACCACCCAGGCGGGTGGTGGCCACAGCCCTTTAGGTGAATGGCCGATGCCTAGAGGAACTCGGCCCGGCCTTCCATGGCAGATGAGGCGAGGGCATGCTCCCGGCGCGGGATGCGCCCGGCCGCCCGGGCCATCCTGCCCGCGATCACCGCGTGCTTGAAGGCTTCTCCCATGAGGGTGGGGTTCTGGGCGCGGGTCACGGCCGTGGCCAGCAGCACGGCGTCGCAGCCCAGCTCCATGGCAAGGGAGGCGTCGGATGCCGTGCCGATGCCGGCATCCAGGACCACGGGCACGGAGGCCCGGGAAACGATGAGCTCAATGTTGTGCGGGTTCAGGATCCCCAGGCCGGTGCCGATCGGGGCACCCAGCGGCATGACGGCGGTGGCTCCAAGGTTCTCCAACCGCAGGGCCAGCACAGGATCGTCGTTGGTGTAGGCGAAGACCTTGAAGCCGCGGTTGACCAGCTGCTCGGTGGCCTCGACCAGTTCCACGGCGTCCGGCAGGAGGGTTTGTTCATCGGCGATGACCTCCAGTTTCACCCAGTCTGTTTCCAGGGCCTCCCGGGCCAGTTCCGCGGTAAGGACCGCGTCCCTGGCCGTGAAGCAGCCGGCCGTATTGGGCAGGACCCGGATTCCGTGATCCACCAGCAGCTGGAACAGCGAGCCGGTTTCAGCCGTGGAGTAGCGCCGCATGGCCACGGTGGTCAGTGCGGTGCCGGAGGCAAGGAGCGCCGCGCCCAGGCCATCGAGGCTGGGCGCTCCCCCGGTGCCCATGATGAGCCTGGAACCCAGCTCGACGCCGTCGATCACCAGGGCGTCGCCGGCACCGGCGTTTCCTGCAGGGTTGATGGTGCTGGTTTCGGTCATGGCGTCAGCCTCCCTGTACTGCTGTAACAAGTTCGATGTCGTCGCCGTCGGCGAGCGCGGTGGCGAACCATTGGCTGCGCGGCACCACATGGGCATTGTGCGCGACGGCGACGCCGAGTTTCCCGCCGTCGGTCGCCTGTCCGTTGTCCGCCAGCGGGCGTCCGGTGACCTCGCTGACCAGCGTGGTGATCGAAGCTCCGTCGGCCACCGTGTGCGGGTTTCCGTTAAGGGTGATGTTCACGCAGTCTCCTTGATGTGGGGGCTTGTTGCTGCCGTTGCCGGCCTGGAAAACCGGTCCGGGCTGAAGGGTCCCCAGCGGGGATCGGCCCTGCCGTCCAGCAGTTCCCTGCAGATGGCCGCCGCGGCGGGAGTGAGCAGGACTCCGTGCCGGAAGAACCCGGTGGCGATGATGAGTCCGGGGACGTGCCCGGCCTGTCCTCCCCCGGCGCCCGGAGCGGCCGGCACCCGGCCCAGGAGCGGCGCGTTGTCAGGGGTACCGGGGCGGGCGCGGGCGGTGCATTCCAGGAGTTCGAGTTCAGCGACGGCGGGCACCAGAGCCTGCGCATCCCGCAGCAGCTGGTAGACGCCGCCGGCACTCACGGCATCGGAGAGGGCGTCCTCCCGCTGCGTAGCTCCGATCACCACGGTCCCGTCCTGCCTGGGAACGATGTACACGGGGATGCCGTGGACCAGGCCGCGCACCGTTGACGTCACCAAGGGCTGAAGGTGGCGGGGAACGGCAAGGCGCAGGATATCCCCGTGCACGGGCCGCAGCGGCAGCTCAAGGCCGTCCGGCAGGCCGTCAAGCGCCCCCGCCTGCAGGCCATTGGCCACCACGGTCTCCGTTGCCAGCACCGTGCCGCCGCCGGCCAGGCGGACCCCGGAAACCGTTCCGCCCTCCCACAGCAGCCCGGCTGCCCGCTCCGGCACGGCAAAACCTTCCACTGCCCCGGCAACCGCCAGCTGGGGCTGCTCCTGCGCCGCGCCGGCCAGGGCCAGCCGCAAGGCGGCCACCAGGCGCCGGGGATCCACCTGGTGGTCCGCCGGGGTATCAAGTGCGCACGCAATGGCCGGGCTGAGCAGCGGCTCACGCTTCCGGGCCTCCCGCACGGTCAGGGGTTCCACCGCCAGCCCGTTGGCCTGCTGGACTGTGCGCAGGTCCATCAGCGCCCGGCGGTCGGCCGCGTCGGCACCCACGGCGAGGGTCGGCGTCGTCAGGTATCCGGAATCCGCGCCCGTTGCCCTGCCCAGCCCGGCGGCGAACCCGGGCCAGCGCGATGATGCGTCAAGCATCAGTTCCAGGAGCTCTTCCTCCTGGTAATGCAGTTCGCTGACGGGAGCCAGCATGCCGGCCGCCGCCCAGCTGGCGCCGGTACCGGGCGCGTCATCAATGAGGACCACCGAGCGCCCGGAACGCTGCGCCTCCCAGGCAATGCCGTGCCCCACCACTCCCCCGCCGATGACGGCAACGTCGGCCCGGAGGGTGGAGGGAATGGAGCTGCGGGCGGACCCGGGGTGATGGGTGAAGGGGGTACGCATGTGGGTTCCTTCCCTACGCCGGCATTAACCGGATCAGGTCAAGCGGTCGGCTCTGACGCCCTCTCAGCCCGGCGCTTTGTGACAGCCGCCGCGGGCTCCCGCAGTACCAGCCCAGTTTAGAGGAACTAGGCTTGCACGCATGAATGTGTCCACCCCATCCTTTCCCGCCGGCCACCACGCTCCAGCCACCGAAGTCGTCAATTCACGGGACAACGACGCCCTGAAGGCAGCCCGCCTGTACCTCTGCACCGATGCGCGCCGGGACCGCGGCGACTTCGCGGAGTTCGTTGACGCCGCGTTCGCCGGTGGCGTGGACATCATCCAGCTGCGCGACAAGACCATCGAGGCGGCCGAGGAACTGGACCTCCTGGCGGTGCTGAAGGAATCCGCGGTACGGCACGGAAAGCTGTGGGCGGTCAATGACCGTGCGGACATCGCCGTCCTCTCCGGGGCACCGGTGTTCCACATCGGCCAGAAGGACCTGCCGCTGGCGGCGGCGCGCACGCTGGTCAACGGCAACGCCGCCATCGGGCTCTCCAGCCACACCACCGGGCAGGTGGACGCCGCCCTGGCAGCAACTGCCGGACCAGCCGGGCTGGACTACTTCTGCGTGGGTCCGGTCTGGGCAACCCCCACCAAACCCGGCAGGTCCGCCGTGGGCACTGACCTGGTGAAGTATGCCGCCGAGGCCTCACGGCAGGCGGCGGACCCCGTGCCCTGGTTCGCCATTGGCGGCATTGACCACGGAAACGTCCACCAGGTGGCGGAAGCCGGTGCGCGCAGGATCGTGGTGGTGCGCGCCATCACCGAGGCCTCCGATCCCGCCGCCGCTGCCGCCTCCCTCCTCGACGCATTGGACGCCGCCGCCTGATGCCATATCGGCGGACTTGGAGCTACGCTGACTTTTGTGTCACATCATCGGCTGGCTCCAAACGTCCATGACCACAGGAACGCCCTGGAAGAGGCGTTGGGCCTGCTGCGCACCGAACTTGAACTGCCGGGACCGTACCCGGCTGAGGCAGTGGCGGATGCCCGGGCCGCTGTGGCAGCGCTGAAGCTTCCGTCCTACGACCTGACCGCCGTCCAGTTCGTGACCATCGATCCGGCCTCCTCCACGGACCTGGACCAGGCGGTGTTCATCGAACCGGACGGGAACGGCTACCGGGTAATGTACGCGATCGCCGATGTGCCGGCGTTTGTTGCGCCGGGAGGTCCCCTGGACGCCGAGACCCGGCGCCGCGGCCAGACGTTCTACGCTCCGGACGGCCGGATTCCGCTGCACCCGGAAGTGATCAGCGAGGGGGCAGGAAGCCTGCTGCCGGGCCAGGATTGTTCGGCTTTCGTATGGGACTTCACGCTCGACGGCGACGCAACGGTTGTGTCGGTGGGCGTCAGGCGGGCGCGGGTCCGCAGCCGCGACAAGCTCAGCTACAAGGGTGCGCAGGAAGACCTCGACGCCGGGACGGCCTCGCCGGTGCTGCGGCTCCTCCGCGAGGTGGGCCTGAAGCGGGTGGCCCTGGAGCGGGAACGCGGCGGGGCCAGCCTCAACATGCCCGAGCAGGAAATTGTCCAGCTGCCCGACGGCGGCTACCGCATTGCTGCCGTACCGCAGCTTCCCGTGGAGGACTGGAACGCGCAGATTTCCCTGATGACCGGGATGGCCGCCGCGCAGCTCATGCTGGAGGGCAAGGTGGGAATCCTGCGCACCATGCCCGCCCCGGACGAACGGTCGCTGAAGCATTTCCGGCTGCAGACCGAGGTGCTGGGCAGGCCCTGGGACGGTGAAGTCAGCTACGGCGAATACCTGCGTTCCCTGGATCCCACCGATCCCCGCCAGCTGGCCATCATGCATTCCGCCGGCATGCTGTTCCGGGGCGCCTCCTATACCGCCTTTGACGGAACGGTCCCCGAGGACGGCGTGCAGTCTGCCATCGGCGCGGCCTATGCCCACACCACCGCGCCGCTCCGCCGCCTGGTGGACCGCTTTGTGCTGGTGATCTGCGAGGCCCTCAGCAATGGCGGGGATGTTCCGGACTGGGCGCGGGAAGCCCTGCCGCTCCTGCCGGGCATCATGGCCGGATCGGACCAGCTCGCGTCCAGGATGGAACGACTGGCCCTGGACACCGTTGAGGCCGCGCTGCTGCTGAACCACATCGGGCAGGAGTTCGATGCGATCGTGATTTCCGGCTCCCGGCCGCAAAACGGAAACGGGAATGGAAACGGGACCGGGACGGTGAAAAACGGCAACGGGAAGAACGGAAACGGCACCGGAAGTTCGGGCATCATCCAGATTGCCGAGCCCGCGGTCACTGCCCGGTGCGCCGGCGAGCTGGAGTCGGGTACCAAGGTCCGGGTCCGGCTGGTTTCCTCGGACATCACCACCCGCGAGATCCATTTCGAGCTGATCCCGTAAGCGGCGGCGGCCGCGGCAGGCGGGCCGAAACGTGTTTCTGCGACCTTGCAGCTAGACTGAGAGGGTAGAAATGGATGCCCGGTCGTTGATTTCCTTGATTTGAAACCAACAAGCCCGCCCCTACGCGATCTTGAGATTTGCCCGTTGGTCACCAGTGCCAGCATTAGATAGCCCGCGATCGGCTTCCACTGGAATCGCTTGCGCGCCTGAGCGTGCTCCGGAACGGCCAGTCCTGGCCGGCCCGTTGAGCAGGCAGCGCCATTGCCCAAATGAATAAGGAAACTCCCCCGTGAGTGAATTGCATACCCACCAGCTCCTGAGCGATGAGACCGGCACGGAAACCATCGAGCCGGAAGAAACCATCATCTCCGACGAGACCCCGCACGAGATCGCGGAAAAGTCCTTTGCCGACTACAACGTCCGCGAGGACATCGTGGAATCCCTGGCTGACGCCGGGATCACCCACCCGTTCCCCATCCAGGCCATGACCCTTCCGGTGGCGCTGGGCGGCCACGACATCATCGGCCAGGCCAAGACAGGCACCGGCAAGACCCTGGGCTTCGGCATCCCCGCCCTGCAGCGGGTCATCGGGCAGGACGACCCCGGCTACGCCAAGCTGGCCGTCCCGGGAGCCCCGCAGGCCCTGGTCATCGTCCCCACCCGCGAACTGGCGGTGCAGGTGGCCGGTGACCTGGTGACCGCTTCCCGGAAGCGCAACGCGAGGATCGCCACCATTTACGGCGGCCGCGCCTACGAGCCCCAGGTGGAGGCCCTCAAGCAGGGCGTCGAGGTTGTGGTGGGTACCCCCGGCCGGCTGATCGACCTTTTCAAGCAAAAGCACCTGAGCCTGAAGAACGTCAAGATCGTGGTGCTGGACGAAGCTGACGAGATGCTGGACCTTGGCTTCCTGCCGGATGTCGAGACCCTCATCGCGGCAACTCCCGCAGTCCGCCAGACGCTCCTGTTCTCCGCCACCATGCCCGGTCCGGTCATCGCCATGGCCCGCCGCTACATGACCCAGCCCACGCACATCCGCGCCGCGGACCCTGAGGACGAGGGCCTGACCAAGCGCGATATCCGCCAGCTGATCTACCGTGCGCACAGCATGGACAAGATCGAAGTGGTGGCACGCATCCTGCAGGCCCGCGGCCGCGGACGGACCATCATCTTCACCAAGACCAAGCGCACCGCCGCAAAGGTGGCCGAGGAACTGGTGGACCGCGGCTTCGCTGCCGCTGCCATCCACGGTGACCTGGGCCAGGGCGCCCGTGAACAGGCACTGCGGGCATTCCGCAACAACAAGGTGGACGTCCTGGTGGCAACCGATGTCGCGGCGCGCGGCATCGACGTCGAGGACGTCACCCACGTGATCAACTACCAGTGCGTGGAAGACGAAAAGATCTACCTGCACCGGG
The DNA here is from genome assembly GCF_026723805.1 of Arthrobacter sp. FX8. Classification (NCBI taxonomy): domain Bacteria; kingdom Bacillati; phylum Actinomycetota; class Actinomycetes; order Micrococcales; family Micrococcaceae; genus Arthrobacter; species Arthrobacter sp. FX8. The sequence continues at coordinate 2,246,032 of NZ_CP113505.1, forward strand.
TGGGCCGCACCGGCCGCGCGGGCAACAAGGGCACCGCTGTCACGTTCGTGGACTGGGACGATGTTCCCCGCTGGGTGCTGATCAACAAGGCGCTGGGCCTCAATGTGCCCGAACCTGTCGAAACCTACTCCTCCTCGCCGCACCTCTTCGCGGACCTCGACATCCCCGTGGGTACCAAGGGCCGGCTGCCGCGTGACAAGCGGACCCTGGCTGGCGTCGACGCCGAGGTGCTTGAGGACCTGGGCGAAACCGGCAAGAAGAACAGCCGCGGCGGCAGCCGCGACGGCGGCCGGTCCCGGGAACGGGACGGCCGTGGGCGGGAAAGCCGCACTGGCAGCCGCGAAGGTTCCCGCAGCGAAGGAAGCCGCAGCGGAGGCGACACCGCGCGCAGCGGCGAGCGCCGCCGTCGGACGCCGGACTCCGCCGCCGCTCCCGCGGCCGAGGCTGCCGCACCCGCAACGGGCGGCGAACAGCCTTCACGCACCCGCAGGCCCCGGACCCGCACCCGCCGCCGCAACGGCGAAGTGGTGGCAGGCGCCGACACGGGCACGCAGCCTGGCACGTCAGAGGGCTAACTGCCCCGATGACTGACACTGTTTGGGCGCCGGACGGCGGCAGCCTGGTGGTACACGCTGACAACGCGGAGTACCTCCCCACGCTGCCGGACGGCGCCTTCACACTGATTTACGTGGACCCGCCCTTCAACACGGGCAGGCCGCAGCTGCGCCAGGAAACCAGGATGGTGGTTAACGCCGGCGGCAGCGGGGACCGCGTGGGCTTCAAGGGCCGCTCCTACGACACCATCAAGGGCGCCCTGCACCGCTACGATGACGCGTTCAGCGACTACTGGTCCTTCCTGGAACCCCGGCTGGTGGAGGCATGGCGCCTGCTGGCCGACGACGGAACCCTCTACCTGCACCTGGACTACCGCGAGGTGCACTACGCCAAAGTGATGCTTGATGCGATCTTTGGCCGCGAATGCTTCCTGAACGAGATCATCTGGGCCTACGACTACGGCGCGCGGGCCAAAAACCGGTGGCCCACCAAGCACGACAACATCCTGGTGTACGTCAAGAACCCGGCGAAGTACCACTTCGACAGCGCCGAGGTGGACCGCGAGCCGTACATGGCGCCTGGATTGGTAACGCCTGCCAAGCGCGAGCTGGGAAAGCTGCCCACCGACGTCTGGTGGCACACCATCGTCTCACCCACCGGCAAGGAGAAGACCGGTTACCCCACGCAGAAGCCGGAGGGCCTGGTCCGGCGGGTGGTGGCCGCCTCGAGCCGGCCCGGTGACTGGTGCCTGGACTTCTTCGCCGGCTCCGGAACGCTGGGGGCCGTTGCCGCCAAGCTTGGCCGGAAGTTCGTGTGCGTGGACCAGAACCAGCCCGCCATTGACATCATGGCCAAGCGGCTGGGCGCGCACGCCACCGTTGCCTCGTTCCAGCCCAGCTAGGGCCGGACGACGGCGGCTCCCGTGCCGAGTGCCTCGATCCGCGCGAGCATGTCGGGTGCCGTGAGGTTTTCGCCGAGCAGGTTGGGCTTGCCGGTGCCGTGGTAATCGGAGGAACCGGTAATCAGCAGGCCGTGTTTGGCCGCGAGCCTGCGCAGGAAGTCCCGGCCCTCTTCCGGGTTGTCCCGGTGGTCGATCTCCAGGCCGGCCAGCCCGGCGTCGATCATGTCGCGGTAGGTCCGCTCCCCCACGATCCGTCCCCGTGCGGACGCCACAGGGTGGGCGAACACGGGCACGCCGCCGGCGGCACGGACGAGTTCGACGGCGGTGGCCGGGTCCGGAGCATAGTGCGGGATGAAGTACCGGGACCGGGAGGTGAGGATGGAGGCGAAGGCTTCCGAACGGTCCTCCACCACGCCCGCCGCGACGAGGGCGTCTGCGATGTGCGGCCGTCCAAGGGTGGCGCCGGGTGCCACGTGGTGGATCACGTCATCCCACGTCAGCGGGTAGTCCTCCGCCAGGATGGTGACCATCCGTTCGGCCCTGGTGAGGCGGGAATCCTTGGCCTTGGTGATTTCCTCCAGGAGGCCGGGATGGGTGGGATCATGCAGATAGCTCAGCAGGTGGACGCTGATGCCCTCCTCCGTCCGGCATGAAACCTCCATGCCCGGTACCAGTGCCACCCCGCAGGTTGCTGCGGCCGCTGCCGCCTCCGCCCAGCCTGCCGTGGAGTCGTGGTCGGTCAGGGCCACCACATCAAGGCCGGCACGCGCGGCGGACGCCATGACATCGGCGGGCGTTTCGGTACCGTCGGAAACATTGGAGTGGGCATGCAGGTCAATCCTCACTGGTCCAGCGTAGTGGACCACGGCCCCGGGACCCGGCTGTCCTGTTCGCTTAGCCGGGATGCTGGTGAGACGATGGTGCCGTGAACGATGCCGAAAACACCCAAAACTCTGCTTCCCAGCCGTTGGAGGAGCGCGTCAACAACCGCTCGCAGCGGCCCAGTTCCAACGCTTTCAAGGCCTTCATGGCCAGCAACTGGGCGCCGTCCAGCCAGGAGCTTCCGCAGCGGGACGCCGTCGCCGGATACGCCGCTGCCCGGCGCAAGGCGATCTCCGCCCTGTTCAACGGCGAACGCCTGATCATCCCCGCGGGGCCCCTGAAAGTCCGTTCCAACGACTGCGACTACCGCTTCCGCCCGCACTCCGGCTTCGCCCACCTGACCGGGCTGGGCCTGGACCACGAACCGGATGCCGTCCTGATCCTGGAACCCGTGGCAGAAGGAACGGGCGACGACGGCGGGAACCACCGCGCGACGCTGTACTTCCGGCCGCTGGCCGGCAGGGACACCGAACAGTTCTACGCCGATTCCCGCTCCGGCGAGTTCTGGATTGGGGCCCGCCCCACCCTGGAGGAATTCGAGGCCCGCCTGGGACTGGCCACCGCGCACATCGACCAACTGGAAACGGCCATCACCAAGGATGTGGGCGCCCCGGAGATCGGCGGAATCTCCATCCGCCTGGTCCGCAAAGTGGACGAGAACATTGACGCACTGGTGGACACGGCCCGGTACAACACGGCCAGGGACCCTGAGAACCTGGACCTTGGCGTCCTTGATGCCCTGGACGAAAAGCTCAGTGAGGCCCTTTCCGAACTGCGCCTGCTCAAGGATGAGTGGGAAATCGAGGAAATGAAGATCGCGGTGGCGGCCACCGTCGAAGGCTTCGAAGAAGTGGTCAAGGCCCTTCCGCGGGCACTGACGCATGCCCGCGGCGAGCGGGTGGTGGAGGGAGCCTTCTTCGCCCGCGCCCGCGAAGTGGGCAACGAACTGGGTTACGACACCATCGCAGCATCCGGCAACAACGCCACCGTGCTGCACTGGACCCGCAACACCGGACGCATCCACGCCGGCGAGCTCCTGCTCCTGGACGCCGGTGTCGAGGCCGACTCGCTCTACACAGCAGACATCACCCGGACGCTTCCGGCCAGCGGCTCCTTCAGCGACATCCAGCGCAAGGTCTACCAGGCAGTCCTTGATGCTGCCGACGCCGGGTTCGCCGCTGCCCGGCCGGGAACCAAGTTCCGTGACATCCACACCGCCGCCACCACCGTGCTGGCAGAACGCCTGGCCGAATGGGACATCCTGCCGGTCAGCGTGGAGGAGGCCATCAGCCCCGAGGGGCAGCAGCACCGCCGGTGGATGCCGCACGGCACCAGCCACCACCTGGGACTGGACGTGCACGACTGCGCGCAGGCCAAACGCGAACTCTACCTGGACGGCATCCTCACCGAAGGCATGGTCTTCACCATCGAACCGGGCCTGTACTTCAAGAAGGAAGACCTGGCGATTCCCGAGGAATACCGCGGCATCGGCATCAGGATCGAGGACGACATCCTCATGACCGCTGACGGCCCCGTGAACCTCAGTGCCGCCCTGCCGCGGAAACCGGAAGACGTGGAGGACTGGATGGCCGGCATCTACCGGACCGAAGAAGCCTGACCCCGGCCGGAAACAGCAAAGAGCGGGGCCGCCGGATTCGTTCCGGCGGCCCCGCTCTTTGCGTTGGCGCTCCCAGGTTTCCTTGGCTTTCAGGTTTCCTTGGCTTTCAGGCTTCCTGGACCTTGGCTGCTCCGGCCGTCCTACTCCCGGTGGTCGCCGTGGTGCTGGTCCCCGTCCTGGCCATGCCGGGCGTCGGGTTGGTGTTCCGCGTTCTGTCCTGGCGCAGGCTGTCGGGGATCTGGCTGTCCTGGCCCTGGCTGTCCGGCGCCGGGACCCTGCGGCAGGCGCACGCCGTACTGCGGGCGGCCATCCGGCAGGTCCGGGTAGCGGACGGCCCGGACCGGGCTTGCCGGCTGCGCCGGCTGGTGCTGGCCGCCGTCGTATTGCTGCCCGCCGTGCTGCTGCCCACTGTGCTGCTGGCCACTGTGCTGCTGGCCGGCGTCGCCTGCGTAGCCACTTCCGTCCTGGGCTGATCCATCCTCGGCGGCTGTGCCGGCGGACCGCTGGCCGTAGGGATCGTTCCATCCGGCGGGACGGGCAGGGCCCTGCTGCTGCCCCGGCTGCTGCTGGTGCTGGTACGGCTGGTTGTAGTAGTCGTGCTGTGTGTACGGCCGCTGGCCCGCTGCCGCGTCCGAACGCGTCATGGGCAGCTGCTGCAGCAGGCGCCGCGCCTCGTGGGCGGCCTCCGGCGCAACGATCACGTCATAGCTCGTTGCCACCACCTGGCTGGTGGACGTGAAGTCCCGCTTGCCGCGCTGCATGGCGTACGTGACGATGCCGAAGAGCATGAAGAACGCCGCACCCATCAGCACCGACGTCATGATCGAGAAGTAGCCGGGCGAGGGTGCGAAGAAGGACAGCATGACGCCGACGAACAGGCCGAACCACATGCCGCTCAACGCCCCCGACAGCGCCACCCGGGGGTAGCTGAGACGCCCGGTGACCCGCTCCACCATCTTCAGTTCATTGCCCACGATGGAGACCATCTGGACCGGGAACTGCTGGTCCGCCAGGTAGTCAACCGCTTTTTGGGCGTCGAGGTAGGAAGTGTACGAGCCAACGGTGTCGCCGGTGGGAACAGCCCGGGCATCGTCCGGTCCGTTCGCGGCGCCGGCCCTGGGAGGACCAAAAATGTTCGACATAACCCCATTCTTGCCCATCAAGGTGGGTGCTGCCTGTAAATTCAGCTAAAAGAGAGCAGACTCGGTAGCCTGTAGTGGTGAGCACAACACCTACTCGCGTCTTCGTGGCGCGCCTCCTGGGCCTCGATGTCTTCGACCCGCTGGGCGACCGGCTGGGCCGGCTGCGCGATGTTGTTGTGCTGTCCCGCGGAACCCAGGGAGCCCCCACGTGGTGGGCATCGTGGTGGAAGTACCGGGAAAGAAGCGCGTCTTCGTGCCCATGACGCGCATTACCTCGATCGACCAGACCCAGATCATCTGCACGGGCCTGGTCAACCTGCGCCGGTTTGAACAGCGCGGAGCCGAAACGCTGGTGGTGGCGGAGATGTTCGACCGCAGGGTCACCCTCCGTGACGGCAGCGGGGACGCCACCATCGAGGACATCGCCATCGACCAGCACCGGTCCCGCGACTGGTTCGTCAGCAAGCTTTTTGTCCGGCGCGGCCACTCACTGTCCCCCTTGAGCCGGCTGCGCCGCAACGAAACACTGATCATTGACTGGGCGGACGCCCAGCAGGGGCCACGCACCGAGCCGCAGGCAGCCACACAGTTCGTGGCCAACCACGAGGACCTCAAGCCCGCTGACTTCGCCGAGGCACTGCAGGAGATGAGCGACAAGCGCCGGTTCGAAGTGGCCAGCGAACTGCAGGACGAGCGGCTGGCCGACGTCCTCCAGGAGCTTCCCGAGGACGACCAGGTGGAAATCCTCTCCGCGCTGGATGTCCAGCGCGCCGCCGACGTCCTCGAGGAGATGGACCCCGACGACGCCGCCGACCTCCTCGGCGAACTCCCCTCCGCCCAGGCAGAGGAACTCCTTCAGCTGATGGAACCCGAAGGCGCGGAGGACGTCCGCCGCCTGCTTGAATACGACGAGGACACCGCCGGCGGCCTGATGACTCCGGTACCGGTCATCCTGCCGCCGGAAGCCACGGTTGCCGAAGCCCTGGCCCACGTCCGGCGGGAGGAGCTCTCCCCTGCGCTGGCGTCGTCGATCTTTATTGCCCGGCCGCCGCTGGAAACCCCCACCGGCCGCTTCCTGGGTGTGGTGCACATCCAGCAGCTGCTGCGCTTCCCGCCGTTCGAGGCTCTGGGAAACCTGGTGGACAAGAACCTCGAGCCGTTGTCCGACCAGGCCCACATCAGCGAAGTGGCACGGACCCTGGCCACCTACAACCTCAACTCCCTCCCGGTGGTCAACGACGCCGGCCGGCTTGTGGGGGCGGTGACTGTTGATGACGTATTGGATCACTTGTTGCCGGACGACTGGCGCGCCCATGATGGCGAAGCCCCGATAAGAAAGCTCGGTGGCCGCATTGGCTGATAACAGCGCCCCGAAGAACCCCAGCCAGCGGAACCTGGCCAACGCGGAATCAAAAGGCAGTCTCGATACTCCCTTGAGCGCCCGGCAGCGGATCCTGCCCAAGTTCTCCCCGGATCCGGACGCATTCGGCCACGCCACCGAGGGCTTTGCCCGGTTCATGGGCACCCCGCAGTTCCTGGTCTACATGACGGTGTTCTGTATTTTCTGGCTGGGCTGGAACACGTGGGCGCCCGTCGAGTGGCAGTTCGATTCAAGGGACCTTGGCTTCACCCTGCTGACCCTGATGCTGTCGCTGCAGGCTTCCTACGCCGCGCCCCTGCTGCTGCTGGCGCAGAACCGGCAGGATGACCGCGACCGCGTCTCGGTGCAGCAGGACCGCCAGCGCGCCGAACGCAACCTGTCCGACACCGAGTACCTGACCCGGGAACTGGCCTCCCTGCGGATCGCCCTGCGCGAGGTAGCCACCCGCGACTACGTCCGCGCCGAGCTGCGCTCACTCCTTGAAGACCTGCTGGAAGCCCAGGAGGAACTGCGGACCCACGATGACACGGGCCCCGGTTCGCACGAATCCCCACGGGACAAGGTCAAGGACAAGCTGCGCGAACAGCGGGACCGGCAACGCAGCCCGCGCACCCAGCAGATCCCCCGGGTGAAACCGGGCCACTCTGCCCAATGACCGCCAGGCCGCCCTCCGGCAGGCCCGCCGCCGCATCCGTACGAAAGCCGAGGCTCCTCCCATGAGCGCCCCCATCGATCCCGCTGACTCCACCCAACCGGCACTGGCACAGGCCGTCAACAGCGCCCTCGCCACCGTGATCGATCCCGAACTCCGGCGCCCCATCACCGAACTGGGCATGGTGGACTCCGTCCAGGTTTCCGACGACGGCAAGGTGAGCGTGGCGGTCCTGCTCACCATTGCCGGCTGCCCGCTGCGGGACACCATCACCGCCGATGCGCAAAAGGCCCTTTTCGCAGTCCCCGGCGTCACCGCCGTCGACGTCGAGCTCAAGGTGATGGACCAGGCCCAGCGCGATGCCCTCAAGGAGAAGCTGCGCGGCGCCGGCGGCCAGCGCAAAATCACCTTCAATGAGCCCGATTCCCTTACCAGGGTCTACGCCGTGGCCAGCGGCAAGGGCGGAGTGGGCAAGTCCTCGGTCACCGTCAACCTGGCCACGGCCCTGGCTGCCCAAGGCCTGCGTGTGGGCATCGTGGATGCAGACGTCTACGGCTTCTCCGTCCCTGCGCTGATGGGCATCACCCAGAAACCCACCCAGGTGGACGACATGATCCTGCCCCCGGTTGCGTACGGCGTGAAGGTGATCTCCATTGGCATGTTCGTCACCGGCAACCAGCCGGTTGCCTGGCGGGGACCCATGCTGCACCGGGCCCTGGAACAGTTCCTCACCGACGTCTACTTCGGCGACCTGGACGCCCTGTTCCTGGATCTCCCGCCGGGTACGGGTGACATCGCCATTTCCGTGGCCCAACTCCTGCCCAAGGCCGAAATCCTGGTGGTCACCACGCCCCAGGCGGCGGCGGCGGACGTTGCCGAACGCGCTGGCGCCATCGCCACCCAGACGGGTCAGAAGATCGCGGGCGTCATCGAGAACATGTCCTACCTGGAGATGCCCGACGGCGGCCGGATGGAACTGTTTGGAAGCGGCGGCGGGGCGGTCCTCACCGAACGCCTCAGCGCCACGGTCGGGGCGGAGGTACCGTTGCTGGGCCAGATTCCCCTGGACATCCAGCTGCGCGAAGGCGGGGACTCGGGGGTTCCGATCGTGCTGGGCCAACCTGCTTCGGCGGGCGCTGTGGCGCTGGCCGGCATCGCAGGGCAGTTGGCCGCTAAACCCCGTGGCCTTGCAGGGATGAAGCTGGGACTGCAGCCGCGCTGACCGGGCCGGAACTGGCGGGCCCGAAAACCCTAGGTGGCTTCGGTGTCGAAAGGGGCTGCATCGCCAGGGGCCAGCCTCTGCACGACTCTTTCGGGCCGCTGCGGGGCTGCATCCGCCACGGCCGCGGCGCCGGAAACTGCTGCCACGGCGGCCGGAGCATTTGCGCTGACGGGCTTGGTGTCGTCGTCGAGCAGTGCTTCCTTGATGATGCGGCGGGGGTCGTACTGGCGGGGGTCGTACTTCTTCCAGTCGACATCGTCAATGTCGATGCCCACTTCTTCCTTGATTTGTTCACGCGCCCCGGAAGCCATGCGGCGGAGTTCCTTGACCAGGTTTGCCAGCTTCTGGGTATATTCCGGCAGCCGCTGGGGGCCGATCACCAGCACGCCGATGATCAGCAGAAGGATGAACTCCGGGCCGTTGATTCCAAACACTTTAGGAAGATTACCCTCTCCGGGCTGCGAGTGACGATTCCCGTCCGGCGGACGGGAAAACAGTCTGCATTACTGGGTGAACAGGGCAGCTATCTTGTTGATCCCGCGCTCCAGCCGCGACTCCAGGGGCTCCGGTGCCGGCGTCACTGTGGTGTCGGGCACGGCGGCGGCAACCCCTTCCGCCGCGGTATCGGCGTACTGCTTGAGCATGGGCAGGGCATCATCTGCCTGCTCGGGGGGCAGATCGGAGCGGTAAGTGATGGTGAGGCCGGCTGCCCGGTAGGTGGCGGACCAGGGAGAGGTGCTCGAAACCTGCATTGGACCACCTTGGCCGGCGGTGCCCTCCCCGCCGGGCCGCCCGGAGCCGGTGTGGCGTTGCCGGCCGGTTGATGATCAACCGGGTGCTGTTCCGTGACGGTGGCGTGATGGGTACCGTCGGTGAGCCGCAGCTCCACTGCAGGTTGCCCGTCAACCACCAGCGCCCTGGCCGCTTCCACATGGAATCCCATGGCCTGCAGTTCGGGGCAGGCCCACCCCTCGGAACGCAACGTGGCCAGCTGCGCGGCGGTCAAGGTCCGGCCGTCCGCAGGGGTCTGGGACGAGACGTGCGAAAAGGCTGCTTCGGTCCCCGCCCGTTCCCCGGCCGCAGGGTCTCCCGCTGCCGTGAAGGCCCCTACGGCCAGCACTCCGGCCGCTGCCATGGTTCCGCCCGCGGTGAATGCAAGTGCCCGGGCGGCCACACGGGAGGTCCCGCCCTGATGGGCAGGGGCGGGCGGCTGGGCTGCCAATTCGTGGGTGCGGGTCAGCAGCCGCGCCGTCAGGTCCTGGCTGGCGGGCGGAATGGGAGCATCGCGCAGACGCTCAAGGTACTGCCGTTCCCGGCGCACGGCCGCAGCACACTCCTGGCAGGCCTCAAGGTGGCTGCCGCTGCGCTGATGCCTGCCGCCGAAAGGAAACTGGGACTTCATGTGCCGTTCAGAGGATGCCGGCGATGCGTGGCATCGCAAGCTTGCGGCGGGACTGCTGCGGGCGGGGGTCGCGGTGGGCCAGCTTTTCACGGAGCATGGTCCTGCCGCGGTGGATGCGTGAGCGGACGGTGCCCAGCTTCACGCCCAGGGCCTCGGCGACTTCGTCGTAGGACAGCCCCTCGAGGTCGCACAGGACCACGGCGGCACGGAAGTCCGGCGGCAGTTCCTCCAGCGCGGCCTGTACGTCCAGGTCCAGGTTGTTCAGCTCGAAGCTCTGCTCCGGCCCCGGCTCACGGCCGGGCAGCCGGGACTCGGCGTCCTCCGCGAGGGCGTCGAACCGGATGCGGGTCCTGCGCCGGGCCTGGTCAAGGAACAGGTTGGTGGTGATGCGGTGCAGCCAGCCATCGAGTGTTCCTGGCTTGAAGTTCTCCAGCGACCGGAAGACGCGGACAAACACCTCCTGGGTGAGGTCCTCGGCGTCGTACTTGTTTCCGGTCAGGCGGTACGCCAGCCGGTACACCTTTGCGGAATGGTTGGTGACCACTTCTTCCCAGGTGGGACGGACCCACTCATCATCGGGATTGTTTACTGCAGGGACAGGTGCCACAACTGAAGATGACATCGTCCACTCCCCTCGTGGAATGCTAACGCCCGGATACTGTTGACATCTCTGATTCGGCGCCGGTCACCTTTTGGATGAGCGGATATCAATCATGTCAAACTTGGCTGGGAATTTCCTGACCATTGGCAAACTTCAGCCTTCGGCGCAACGGCCGCTTTCCCGGCCGGCCGGCCCGAACACAGTAGGCTTGAGGAGACATTCCCCCTTACGCCCAGAAAGCGATAATTCATGAGCGCCGACAAATCCAGCAGCTGGTCCTATGCAGAAGATCTGCCCGCTGAGGATGAGGTTATGCTTCGGGCCCGGGAACGTTCATTTGAATTGGGGGTAAGCGCCATCAGCCCCGGCGTGGGGGCCGTCCTGACGGTGCTGGCCGCCGCCTCCAAAGCCCAGACCGCCGTCGAGATCGGCACCGGCGCCGGCGTCTCCGGCGTCTGCCTGCTGCGGGGCCTGGGACCGCACGCAGTCCTGACCACCATCGACGTGGATGTGGAGCACCTGAGGGCCGCCCGCGAAGCGTTTGCGGAGGCCGGCAGTCCCGCCAACCGCACCCGCACCATTTCCGGCCGTGCGGGCGACGTCCTGCCACGGCTGACCGATGGCGCCTACGACCTCGTCTTCATCGACGCGGACAAGCCGGGCCTTCCGGGCTATGTGGAGCAGGCCATCCGGCTGCTGAAACCCGCGGGGCTGCTGGTCATCAATGACGCGCTGGACAAGGACAAGGTTGCCAACCCGGCGGGCCGGGAGGCCACCACGGTGGTCCTGCGGCAGGTGGGCAGGGCAATCCGCGACGACGACAGGCTGGCGTCGGCAATGCTCCCCACCGGCGATGGCCTGCTGGTGGCAGTCAAGAAGTAAGCGTCCCAAAGGACAGGGTGCGCAGCCCGCGGGCCGCGCACCCTGTCCGGTACGACTATTCGGTAACGCCTACCAGGCATTCCTTGAGGTTGGCTGCCTCGGCAGCGTTCAGTTCGACCACCAGGCGCCCGCCGCCTTCGAGCGGGACGCGCATGATCAGGCTGCGGCCCTCCTTGGTGACTTCCATTGGGCCGTCGCCGGTGCGTGGTTTCATAGCCGCCATGAGGAATTCCCCTCCATTTTGTCCCAGGACTGATCAGCCCGGGCGGGCTGTGTCCGCATGTCGATCAGGCCGCTATGGCGGGGTGGTGGTGCCACCGCCAAGGCTGCGCGTTTTCTGAATGCTTTTGTCCTTGCTTACCTATCATTATCGCGGAATTACCCGTACGTAGCTAATCGATGGACATTTTCCGGCAACTGTTATTTCCCGGCTGACCTGCGCGGAAGCCTGATTTGTCAGGGCGGATAATCCCCTCCGCCGGGAAGCTGCGCCCAGGCCCAGAGCCAGACGATCCAGACCATCTGAAGCAGCAGGAACATCACCACCACCGTGCCCCGGTAAGCCCTGGAACGGGACAGGAACGCCGCCCCCAGGGCCAGTGGAAACAGCGGCAGCAGCATCCTGAAGGTGCTGGTTTGCGGATGGAGGAACATCAGCAGGTAACCCATGTAGCAGGCGCACCAAAGCCGCAGTTCGACGCCGAGCCGCACCACCGGGGGAAGGAACAGCATGGCAATGAACAGTGCCACGAAAACCACGGGGGCCAGAAGGCCCAGCACGGGGCCGAAGAGTTCGACGCCGGTGTCGAACCACGGCTGGAACGGGACCAGGTCCTGGCCCCGCCACACCGTCTCGGTTTTGGTATAGGCCTGCGGGTCGCCCGTCGCTGCCCAGGCGGCGGCGGGCCAGGCCAGCGCGGAAACGCCTGCGACGGCGGTGAGCCCTGTCAGTGCCGCCAGGTCCCGGAGGGAATGGGCTGCTTCATCCGCGCCGCGCTGCCGCCCCTTCCGGACGTGCGCGGCGGCGCGGAAGACCAGCAGCAGCCCCGCCATGGCGGCGAAGGGGACGCCCACCGGCCGGGACAGGCACAGCAGGAACACCGCGGGGATGGCCCAGAGGTACTGCCGGCGTACTACCAGCAGCAGGGCCGCGGCCAGCAGCAGGAGTGACAGCGGCTCGGCATACGGGACCTGCAGCACGGCGGAGACGGGAAAAGTCGAAAAGAACGCTACCCCCCACATGGCCGGCACGTGTGCGGCCTTCTGCCGGAAGAGCGTGTAGACCACCAGGGCGGCCGCCCAGCCGGCCAGCATGGCGATGAGGGTCAGCGAGGCGGCAGGGTTCAGGCCGGTGAGGCGGCTAAGTCCACCGGCCAGTGCAGGATAGAGCGGGTAGAAAGCCCACGTATTTTCCTGCACATTGCCGGCGGCATCCGTGGGAAGGATTGACGGGTAGCCGTTGGCGATGACCTGGGCGTACCAGCGGGCGTCCCAGATGTTGATGAAGTTCCAGTAATCCGGCTTGGGCGGGAACCAGGGGTTGACGCCCTGGTGGAGCGCCGCGGCCATGAAGATGCAGGCCGAAACGAGGCGTGCGGCGGCATACAGGCCGGTGACCTGGAGCCACCACGGCCAGTTGCGGACGGCTGAGGCCAGGCGCCGGGCCAGGGTGCCGGCAGAGGGCGGAGCGTTGCGGGGGCCACCGTGCTCACAGGCCGCCCTGTCCTGGCACGGCAACCTCGTCGGCCTCCCCACTCCCGGCGTTCCCGCTGCCTGGCACTTCAGGTGCCCTCCCGCCGGGTGCCGCGGGTCCGCCGTCGGAAGCCTGCTCCCCCGCCTGCTCCATGGCAGCCAGCCGGATACGCAGCTCCGCCAGCTCGGTGTCCCTTGCGGTCAACTGGTCCCGCAGCTCGTCCAGGACCTGGTCCACCTGGTCCATCCGGTAGCCGCGCAGGCCAAGCGAAAAGCGGATCTGCTCAACGTCTTCCGGAGCGGCACGCTCCGGAAGCAGCACGGGCGGCAGGTTGGCGGGCGGCTCGTCGAATCCCCCGTCCAAAAGGGCGGGCAGCGCAGCCCCGCCGGTCTTGCGGGCGCGCCGGCCCAGGCCGGCCCAAAGGACGGCCGCCACCAGCACGACGGCCAGGAAAACGAGGAAGAAGCTCACGGTTCCATCGTGCCAGACCGGCGGCCCGGACTTTGGCCTGCAGCTACTCCGGCCGCTGTTCCCCGTTCAGGGACGGTGTCACGCCTGCATGCAGGACCCGGTCCACCGCCTCCGCGGGATCGTCCACGAGCTGGATCAGGTCCAGGTCCTTTTCCGAGACCATGCCTTCGGCCACCAGGGTGCCCCTGATCCAGTCGATCATCGGTCCCCAGAATTCGACGCCGAGGAGCACGATGGGAAACGAGGTCACCTTGCGCGTCTGGACCAGGACCATGGCCTCGAACAGCTCATCCAGGGTGCCCAGCCCGCCGGGGAGCACAATGAAGCCCTGCGCGTATTTGACGAACATCGTCTTGCGGGCAAAGAAGTACCGGAAGTTGATGCCCAGGTCCACCCACTGGTTCAGGCCCTGCTCGAACGGCAACTCGATGCCAAGGCCAACCGATACGCCGTTGCCCTCCACCGTCCCCCGGTTGGCCGCCTCCATGGAGCCCGGCCCGCCACCGGTAATTACCGCGACTCCGGCTTCGGCGAGCTTGCGGCCCACCTCCACACCCATCTCGTAGTACTGGCTGCCCGGTTTGGTCCGCGCCGAGCCGAAAACGCTGACCGCTTTTCCAATGTCCGCCAGGGCACCGAAACCTTCGACGAATTCACTTTGGATCCGCAGGACCCGCCACGGATCGGTGTGGACAAACTGGCCCGGACCCTTGGTATCAAGCAGGTGCTGGTCCGACATCTCCACGGCCGCCTGCTTGCGCCGCAGCTCAAGGGGCCCCTTACGGCGGGGCTGGGAATTCTTGGCCGGATCTGCGTTGATACTCATTCCCCTAGGCTAACCTCCCACTCCAGGTATCTCTTGAATCACGATCAGCAGGAACTTGGGGTGATTGGCGTCATAACGCACGGTTCTTCGCTAGATTCGTTCCTATGACTACTCATGTGCCCGGCGATGCCCTCGTCTCCCTGAACGCCGTAAACAAGCATTACGGCCAGCTGCACGTTTTGAAGGACATCAACCTGCAGGTCCGCAAGGGCGAGGTTGTTGTGGTCATCGGACCCTCGGGATCCGGTAAGTCCACCCTCTGCCGGGCCATTAACCGCCTGGAAACCATTGAGGGCGGAACCATCAGCATCGACGGGAAAGTCCTCCCCGAGGAAGGCAAGGAGCTCGCGCAGCTCCGTGCCGACGTCGGAATGGTTTTCCAGTCCTTCAACCTCTTCGCCCACAAGACGATCCTCGAGAACGTGACCCTGGGGCCCATCAAGGTCAAGGGCGTGTCCAAGGCGGCCGCGGAAAAGGACGCCATGGCCCTGCTCGAACGGGTGGGCGTGGGCCACCAGGCGCCCAAGCTGCCGGCCCAGCTCTCCGGCGGCCAGCAGCAGCGTGTGGCGATTGCCCGCGCCCTGGCAATGAAGCCGAAGGTCATGCTGTTCGATGAGCCCACATCCGCACTGGACCCCGAAATGATCAACGAGGTCCTGGACGTCATGGTCCAGTTGGCCAAGGAAGGCATGACCATGATTGTGGTCACGCACGAGATGGGCTTCGCCCGCAAGGCCGCCGACCGCGTGGTCTTCATGGCGGACGGCCAGATCGTGGAGGACGCCACCCCGGAGGAATTCTTCACCAACCCGAAGAGCGACCGCGCCAAGGACTTCCTGTCCAAGCTCCTCACCCACTGAGTTATTCGAACCATCACACGTCAGTTCGCATCCAGGCCGGAAACCCACGGCCACCAATGAAAGGAATGTCATGAAGGCATTTATGTCCAGGCGGAAATCCTTCGTCGTGGCGGCCACCGCTGCCCTCGCCCTGTCCCTCAGCGCCTGTGGCGGCGGAGACTCGGGTGGCTCCAGCAACCCCAGCCCCGTTGAGAAGCCGTCGTTCGCTGCCGGAACCACCATGGCAAAGCTGTCCTCCGCCGGCACCATCAAGATCGGCACCAAGTTCGACCAGCCACTGTTCGGCCAGGTTGGCCTGGACGGCAAGCCCGTCGGTTTCGACGTTGAAATCGGCAAGCTGATCGCCGCCAAGCTGGGCATCGCCGCGGACAAGATCGAATGGTCCGAGACCGTTTCGGCCAACCGCGAGCCCTTCATTGAGCAGGGCAAGGTGGATCTGGTCATTGCCACCTACACCATCAGCGACAAGCGCAAGCAGGTTGTCGACTTCGCCGGCCCGTACTACGAAGCCGGCCAGGCCCTCATGGTGAACAAGGACAACGACTCCATCAAGAAGCCCGAGGACGTCAAGGGCAAGAAGGTCTGCTCCGTGACGGGCTCCACCCCGGCCGCCACCATCGTGGACAAGTACGGCGCGGAACTGGTTCCGGCCGCCACCTACTCCGCCTGCCTGGAGCCGCTTCGCAACAAGCAGGTTGAAGCCGTCACCACGGACAACGTGATCCTCGCCGGTTTCGTTGACAAGGAGCCGGATGCCTTCAAGCTCGCCTCAGAGGAAACCTTCACCAAGGAGCCTTACGGCATCGGCCTGAAGAAGGGTGATACCGAGTTCCGCAACTGGATCAACGACCAGCTGGAAGCCTTCGGGAAGGACGGCTCGTACAAGAAGGCGTGGGAAGCCACCGCAGGTTCGGTTATCAAGACCGCGCCCAGCCTCCCGGCCATCAACCGTTACTAAGTAGCGTCCGCCATGCTGCCGGGGCCCCTCAACGGCCCCGGCAGCACAGCCTTCAATCCGTCCACGCTTACAGCCGAAGGATCTTATGGACGTCATCTTTGAAAACCTGCCCCTGTACTGGGAGGGTTTTCTCCGCACTCTTTTCCTTTCCGTCGTCTCCGGTATCTTCGCGTTGATCCTTGGCACTTTGCTGGCCGCGGCACGCGTCTCCCCGGTTGCGGCACTCCGCGGTTTCAGCACCGTCTACGTGGAAGTCCTCCGCAACACCCCGCTGACCATCGCGTTCTTCTTTGCAGCAGTCGTGCTCCCCCGTATCGGAGTCAAGTTCGAACAGTTCGAGATCGCCGCGATCATCGCCCTCAGCACCTACACCGCCGCGTTCATCGCCGAAGCTGTCCGCTCAGGTGTCAACAGCGTGCCTGTCGGCCAGGCCGAGGCAGCGCGCAGCATCGGCATGAAGTTCGGCCAGGTGCTCTCGCTCATCATCCTCCCCCAGGCCCTGCGGACGGTGATCCCGCCGCTGATCAACATCCTGATCGCGCTCGTCAAGAATTCTTCGGTGGCCGGCGCCTTCTTCGTCCTGGAGCTGTTCGGCTACGGCCGCCAGCTGGCCAACGCCAACGGCGACGCCGTCATCACCGTCCTGCTGGGCACGGCGTTCTTCTATCTGCTCCTCACCGTTCCGCTGGGAATCCTCGCCAACACGGTGGAACGAAAGGTGGCGATTGCCCGATGAGCTCGGTTCTCTACGACGTCCCCGGCCCCAAAGCGCGCCGGGTTTCCCTCATTGCCTCCATCATCGGCGGCCTGCTGATTCTCGGCCTGCTGGCCTGGGTGGTTACGATCCTCGCCCAGCAGGGCATCTTCGAGGCGCGCCGCTGGCAAATCTTCACCCGCGGCGACGTGTGGCAACTGCTCGGTAAAGGGCTGGGGTCCACGCTTTCCGCAGCCGCACTGGCGGCAGTCATCGCGTTCCCGCTGGGCCTGCTGCTGTGCCTGCTCCGCATTTCGGATGCCGCATTCATCCGGATTCCCATGAGGATCATCCTGGAATTCCTCCGCGGCATGCCTGTGGTCCTCATGATGCTCTTCATCCTGCTCGGGTTCGGCACCTCGGCGTTCATCGCCGTCGTGGCCGGCCTGGTGCTGTACAACGCTGCGGTCTTTGCCGAGATCATCCGCGCCGGCATCCAGTCCCTGCCCAAGGGACAACGGGAAGCCGGCCTGGCCATCGGCCTCACCAGCTACAAGTCCCGCATGCTGATCGAGCTGCCGCAGGCGATCCGCCGCATGATGCCATCCCTCGTGGCGCAGATGGTGGTGCTGCTGAAGGACACCTCGCTGGGCTACATTGTGGCGTACGGCGAGCTGCTGCGCGCGGTGCAGGTCATGGCGGACTTCCTTGGCACGCAATACCTGTTCCCCATCTTCTTCGTGGCGGCGGCCATTTACATCGCCATCAACATCTCGGTCTCGCGGCTTGCCGTATGGATCGAGCGCCGCGGCTCCAAGAAGGCAGCCGGGGGCATGGCGAAGGCCGAACCCGATGTTTTGGAAGCTGCGGCTCCGTAGCTTCCAAGAGCCCACAACAGGAAAGGTCCGGAGCTCCCGTGGGGAGTTCCGGACCTTTCCTGTTCGTGGACCGTCAGGCAGCGAGCCAGCTCTCCAGGGCGGCCAGGCACTTGCGGATGGCGTCGGCGTGGACGTGCTCGTCGTCCTTGTGCGCCAGCAGCGCGTCCCCCGGGCCGAAGTTCACCGCCGGGATGCCCAGCTCACTGAAGCGGGCGACGTCGGTCCAGCCGTATTTGGGCTTGGGCTCGGCTCCCACGGCGGCCACGAACGAGGCGGCAGCCGGGTGCTGCAGTCCGGGCCGCGCGCCGGCGGCGGCATCGGTGCGGACCACGTCGAAGCCCGCCAGCAGCTCCCGGACGTGGGCTTCGGCCTGGTCCGGCGTCTTGTCCGGGGCGAACCGGTAGTTGATCTCGACGACGCAGCGGTCCGGGATGACGTTCCCGGCCGTGCCGCCGTTGATCTTCACCGCGTTGAGGCTTTCCCGGTAATCGAGCCCGTCGACATTGATGGTCCGGGGTTCGTAGGCAGCCAGGCGGGCAAGGATCGGTGCCGCGGCGTGGATGGCGTTGCTGCCCATCCAGGCGCGGGCCGAGTGGGCGGCCTCCCCCACCGTGCTTGCCTCGAACCGGCTGGTGCCGTTGCAGCCGCCCTCCACCGTGCCGTCCGTCGGTTCCAGCAGGATGGCGAAGTCCCCCTTCAGCAGGTCGCCGTGGTTGCGGACCAGGCGTCCCAGTCCGCTCTTCACGGCCTCCACTTCCTCGTGGTCATAGAAGACGAAGGTGACGTCCCGCTTGGGCTGCGCGCCGCCGTCGAACAATCCTGCCGCCAGTGCGAGCTGGACCGCCACCCCGCCCTTCATGTCCGTGGCCCCGCGGCCGTACAGGACGCCCTCGCCCGGAACACCCGATTCCCAGCTGGAGGGAACGGTGCCCCGGGATCCTTCGGTGAGCGGAAGCGGCACTGTGTCCAGATGGCCGGCAAGGATCACACGTTCGGCGAGTCCAAGTTCGGTCCGGGCGATGATGGCGTCGCCGTCGCGCACCACGGCCAGCTGGGGAATCCCAAGCAAGGCGGACTCAACGGCGTCCGCGAGCTGCTTTTCATTGCCGGACACGCTGTTGATGTCCATGAGCGCTGCGGTCAGCAGCGCCACGTCCTGGCGGAGGTCAAGGGTGGACACGGAAGAGTCTGGGGCGGTTTCAGCAGTCACGAAGCCAGTCTAGTTCGAACCCCATGCCCCGCCCTCGATAGACTGGGGCACATGACTGAGACCGCTTCCTCTGCCGTGCCCGAAACCCTGACCTCCAACGCTGATGACCGTTCCGCCTACGGTTTTGGCGTAGCCACCATTGCCACCGGCGACGCCACGGTCCTGGACGTCTGGTTCCCCGCGCCGGCACTGGGAGTTGCGGCGGAGAACCTCCGCACGGTGGACAACGCGGATGAAACCCTGGTGCAGATCGCCGAGAACGGCACTGACGAGGACCGCGGCACCGAGCAGAAGGTGGTCTTTGTCCAGATCAACCTCGATGAAGCCCCGGCGGACACCGCGGACGCCTACCTCCGCCTCCACCTCCTCTCGCACCGCCTGGCCCAGCCCAACACCATCAACCTGGACGGCATCTTCGGCAAGCTTCCCAACGTGGTGTGGACCAACTTCGGCCCGGCCGCCGTCGAAGGCTTCGAACTGACACGCGCAAGGCTTCGCCGCCGGGGCGCCGTCACCGTCTACGGCGTGGACAAGTTCCCGCGCATGGTGGACTACGTGGTCCCCTCCGGCGTCAGGATTGCCGACGCCGACCGGGTCCGCCTGGGCGCCCACCTCGCCGCCGGCACCACAGTCATGCACGAGGGCTTCGTCAACTTCAACGCCGGCACCCTGGGCACCTCCATGGTGGAAGGCCGTATCTCCGCAGGTGTCGTGGCCGGCGACGGCAGCGATGTTGGCGGCGGCGCCTCCATCATGGGCACCCTGTCCGGCGGCGGCAAGGAAAAGATCACCATCGGTGAGCGCGTCCTGCTCGGTGCGAACTCCGGCGTGGGCATCAGCATCGGGGATGATTCCGTGGTGGAAGCCGGGCTTTACGTCACGGCAGGCACCCGGGTCCGCGTTCCGGGCCCCAAGGACGAGGTGGGCGATGACACCACCAAGATCGTCAAGGCCGCCGAACTCTCCGGCGTGCCCAACCTGCTGTTCCGCCGCAACTCCACCACGGGGGCGGTGGAGGCCCTGCCCCGCAAGGGCCAGACCGTTGAACTGAACGACGCCCTGCACGCCAACTGATCCCTTCGTGGCACGCAGACGCGGCCTGCGCCGCCTGGCGGTGCTGCTGCTCACCCTCGCACTGGCAGCGGGCGGAATTTACACAGCAGTGTTCTTCGTGCAGCGTTCCGAAACCCTCGTTTCGGAGCGCTGCACCGCTGCGGCCGGCAACCGGACCGGTGAACTTGCGCCGGACCAGGCGGCCAACGCCGCGCTGATCACCGCGGCGGCCGTCAGGCGGGGACTGCCGGCGCGCGCCGCCACCATTGCCATCGCCACCGCCATGCAGGAGTCGAAGCTGCGCAACATCGGGCACGGCGACCAGGCCGGTCCGGACTCGCGGGGGCTTTTCCAGCAGCGTCCGTCCCAGGGTTGGGGCACGGAGGCCGAGATCATGGACCCCTACTATGCCGTCAATGCCTTCTATGACGCGCTGGTGAAAATTCCGGGCTACGAGGCGCTCGACATCACCGATGCTGCTCAGCGGGTCCAGAAGTCGGCCTACCCCAAGGCATATGCCCAGCACGAGGACATGGGCCGGGCCTTTGCCTCCGGACTCACCGGACAGACGCCGGCCGGAGTGCAGTGCACGCTCCGCTCCCCGGCGGCCGGCGGGACAACCGCATCGGTGGCCACCGACCTGGACCAGGCCTACGGCGGCGTGGACTCACAGGTTGACGGGGCCACCCTGGTGGTGGACGCCGACGGCGCGCTGGCATGGTCGGTTGCCCAGTGGGCGGTTGCCAACGCCAAGGACCTGGCCGTCACCCAGGTGGAGGTGGCAGGCCGGACCTGGCACCGTCCCGATGGGGACGGATGGCAGGCTTCAGGGGCCCCGGAGGGACAGGTGCGCATCACCGTACGGCAGGACGACGGCGGCAGCTGAAGGGCCGCCGTCGTCCTGCCTTAAGGGCGGCTAGACCAGGATTTCCAGCACCGGCTGTACGTAGCTGCGGAGGAGGTCCGGCTGCCCCATCAAATCCTGGCTCATGATGATCTTGTCGGGCTCCAGGTACCAGGCCCGCTGCTCGTCCAGCGGCAGCTCGATGATGGTCAGCTTGAAGTCCCGCGAGTCCCGCCCCACTTCCATCAGCCTGTCGTCCACCATGTCCTCAAGCAGCTGGTCCGTTCCGGAGGCCACCCGTTCGGCCTCGAGCTCGGCGTATTCGCTCCTGCGCTCCCTGGCCCAAGTGAGGGCGGAGCCGAAATGGGCCTGCAGGACCCGCTGCAGGGCCGGAGAGTTGCCGAACGCGTCAAAACTGGGCGGGGAGAGTTCCGGCGATGTGTGCGGATGGGCCTTCAGCAGCTGCTCCCACCAGGCCTCCCACTCGGTCTTCAGCGCGCTGATGCCACCAACGTCGGCCGTCAGGTGGGAGTGGTCAGCCGAACGGACCTTCGGCGACGCATGGGACAGCATCGGTTGTCCCACTCCGTTCAAGCCGGCCGCATCCCGGACGTACAGTGCGATCATCATTGGCCCGGACGTGTCGGTGGTGATCTGCCACCCTGAACCGCTTGCGTGATGCATCCAAAGTCCTTCCCTGGCCTTCCCATGCCGGGCGGCATGACCCGCTCTGCAGTACCCGGCTATCAGTCTATTCCCGCAGCCAGTTCCCGGTAGTGCAGGATTGGACCCGGGCGCCTACCGTGCCAGTCCGTCCAGGTGCCGCTCAAGCACGTCGCGGCACATCTGCGCTGTCATCCAGCCCGGTTGCAGCAGGGCATGCATGCACAGGCCGTCCAGGGTGGCCAGAAGGCGTTCCGCCTCCACCACCAGGTTCTCCTGCGGTTCATCTTCGGGGAGCAGGGATGCAACCACTACGCCCACGATGGCGGCCACCTCGCGGTGGCTGCGGTCGGCCTCGGCGGCAAGGAACGGCCTGATCCGCGCCGCGTTCTTGAAGGCAAGCCAGGCGCAGGCCTCCACAGCTGATTCCTCATCCAGCGGAAGCATGCCGCCCAGGAGGGTCAGAACCGCCTGCCGCTGTTCAGGGCTGGCCTGGGCAGCCTCCTGCACGCCCGGCAGCAGTGCCTCCAGCCTGCCGACCACCCGGTCCACCACGGTGCCGAACGAGAAGGCCAGCAGTTCATCACTGCCAGCGAAGTAGTGCCGGACGGAACCGACTGCCAGGCCGGCCTCGTCCGCCACTTCGCGCAGCGAGGCACGTTCCAGCCCATCCACGGCGATGATACGCAGAACCGCTTGGACAACATCCTGACGCCGGGCATCCGCGTCTACTATTTTGGGCACCATTCTTATTAGCACACTTGTGCTTCCACTGCCGCCTCCACCGTCAGGTCGACGCCCGCCATCCGGGACGCAGGGGCGGGGACCGCTTCCCGTGGGATAGCGTTGAGGCATGAAAATCTTGGTCACAGGGGGTACCGGCTACATCGGTTCCCACACTGTTCTTTCCCTGCAGGAAGCCGGCCACGACGTGGCCGTCATCGACAACCTGGTCAACTCCAGCGAGGAGTCACTGCGCCGCGTGGCTGAGCTCAGCGGCAAGACCGCGGAGTTCCACAACGTCGACCTGGTGGACGAGGCCGCCGTCGACAAGGTCTTCGCCGGCGCCGGCATTGACGCCGTCATCCACTTCGCCGGGCTCAAGGCCGTGGGCGAATCAGTGCAGCAGCCGCTCAAGTACTACTACAACAACCTGGTGGGCACGCTCAACCTCATCCGCGTCATGGACCGGCACGACGTCCGCTCCATTGTCTTCAGCTCGTCCGCCACCGTCTACGGCGAACACAACCCCATCCCCTATGTGGAAAAGATGGAAATCGGCGCCAACAACCCCTACGGGCGCACCAAGGAACAGATCGAGGACATCCTCTCCGATCTTGGCGCAGCCGACTCCCGCTGGCACATAGCACTGCTGCGCTACTTCAACCCGGTGGGCGCGCACCCTTCAGGACGCATCGGCGAAGATCCCCAGGGCATCCCCAACAACCTGGTTCCCTTCATCGCCCAGGTGGCGGTGGGCCGCCGCGAGAAGCTCATGGTCTTCGGCGGCGACTACGACACCCCGGACGGCACCTGCCTGCGCGACTACATCCACGTGGTGGACCTGGCGGCAGGGCACGTCGCGGCACTGGACCACATTGCCGGCCGGACGGGCGTCTTCCGCTGGAACCTCGGCTCCGGCAAGGGCTCCTCCGTTCTGGAGGTCCTGCGCTCCTTCGAGAAGGCTGTGGGCAAGCCCATCCCCTACGAAATCACCAGCCGCCGGGCAGGGGACCTGCCCGCCTTCTGGGCCGACGCCACGTCCGCCCTGGCGGACCTGAGCTGGTCCACCACCAAGACGGTGGACCAGATGTGCGAGGACCACTGGCGCTGGCAGAAAAACAACCCCCAGGGCTACGCCTCGTAGTCCCCTTGAATGTGGCACAACGCGAAGCGGCCGCCCACCTTGGAAAGGTGGGCGGCCGCCGTCGTTATGGCCGGTTTCAGCGGACCGGGTAGTCCCGCTCCGGCTCGCCGATGTACAGCTGGCGCGGACGGCCGATCTTGGTGTTGGGATCGCTGATCATTTCACGCCACTGGGCAATCCAGCCGGGCAGGCGGCCGATGGCGAACAGGACGGTGAACATTTTCTCGGGGAAGCCCATGGCCTTGTAGATCAGGCCGGTGTAGAAGTCCACGTTCGGGTAGAGCTTGCGCTGGATGAAGTAGTCGTCGCTAAGCGCTTTCTCTTCCAGCCGCATGGCGATGTCCAGCAGTTCGTCGTTGCCGCCGAGCTTGCTGAGGATCTCGTGCGCCGTGGCCTTGACGATCTTGGCGCGCGGATCGTAGTTCTTGTACACGCGGTGCCCGAAGCCCATGAGGCGGACGCCGTCTTCCTTGTTCTTGACCTTCTCCATGTAGTCCTCGGGCTTGAGGCCCTCGGCCTGGATCTGGCGGAGCATCTTGAGCACGGCCTCGTTGGCACCGCCGTGGGCCGGGCCGAAGAGGGCGTTGATACCCGCCGAAACGGACGCGAAGAGGTTGGCGTTGGAGGAGCCCACCAGGCGCACGGTGGAAGTGGAACAGTTCTGCTCGTGGTCAGCGTGGAGGATGAGGAGCAGGTCCAGGGCCTTGACGATGACCGGGTCCAGCTCATACTGCTCGGCGGGCAGGCCGAAGCTGAGGCGCAGGAAGTTCTCCACCAGGTTCATCGAGTTGTCCGGGTACAGCATGGGCTGGCCGATGGACTTCTTGTGGGCATAGGCGGCGATGACCGGCAGCTTGGCCATGAGCCGGATGGTGGAGACCTCCACCTGTTCGGCGTTGAACGGGTCCAGCGAGTCCTGGTAGAACGTGGACAGCGCGGACACCGCCGAGGACAGCACCGGCATGGGGTGCGCGTCGCGGGGGAAGCCGCCAAAGAAGCCCTTGAGCTCCTCGTGCAGCAGGGTGTGGCGGCGGATCTTCTGGTCGAACTCGTCCAGCTCGGTGGGCGTGGGCAGGTTGCCGTAGATCAGCAGGTAGGACACCTCAAGGAAGCTGGAGTGCTGCGCCAGCTGCTCGATGGGGTATCCGCGGTAGCGCAGGATGCCCGCATCGCCATCGATGTAGGTGATTGCCGAGGTGGTTGCTGCGGTGTTCATGAAGCCGGGGTCGAAGGTCACGGCACCGGTCTGCTTCAGCAGCTTGGAGACGTCGTAACCCTCGTTCCCTTCAACAACCTGGATGCGCGGGAGCTTCAGCTCGCCACCTGCGTGGAGCAGGGTCGCAGCATTGTTGGTCTCAGTCATGGAGTCCCCTTCATGAGGCTTCTGGGCCTCTGTCGAAAGCTTGATCCAACATCAGGTGAGCCGCGCACGAAGCCTGAGGAGACAGGTTCCAACACCCGGGCTGCCTTCTTGTAGAAAGCCACCATTGATAGTCACTTAAAAGTACCGCCCCTTGGCGGGTGTCACTAATCCGCAGCCGTCAAATGCACCCTAAAACGCGCCGGATGTGGGGCGAGTCACACGATTATTACGTACCCTTAGGAGCCCGATCCGGCCAGGCGTGCCACGGCCGCATCGATCCGCTCGTCGGATCCGGTGAGGGCAACGCGGACATAGCCGTTGCCGGCGTCCCCGTAGAAGACGCCGGGTCCCACCACAATGCCGCGGTCAGCCAGGCGGGCCACCGTGTCCCACGTGTCCTCCCCCGCCGTCGACCAAAGGTACAGGCCGGCGTCGGAATCCTTGATCTCCAGGCCGAAGTCCAGCAGGGCGGGCACCAGCCGCTCCCGCCGGCCCCTGTACAGGTCCTTTTGGGCCTCGACGTGGGAGTCGTCCCCCAGGGCCACGCGCATGGCCTCCTGGACCGGGTAAGGGACAATCATGCCCGCGTGCTTGCGGCTGTTGACCAGGTTGGGCATCAGGTCCGGATCACCGGCCACGAATGCCGCGCGGTAGCCGGCGAGGTTGGACTGCTTGCTCAGCGAGTACACGGCAAGCAGGCCCTGGTGGGAGCCGCCCGCCACCTGCGGGTCCAGGATGCTGGGAACGCGCCGGCCGCCGCGCTGGACGTCCCAGTCCCCCCATCCGAGTTCGGCATAGCATTCGTCCGAGGCCACCACGGCACCCAGCTCACGCGCCTGTTCCACAAGCGCCTTAAGGGATTCGATGCCCCGGACGCTTCCCGTGGGGTTCCCGGGGGAATTGACCCAGATGAGGCGGACGCGCGAGCGGGTGGCGTCATCGAGTTCGTCCAGGTTGTCCGTTGCCACGGAGGTGACGCCTGCGAGGGTGGCGCCGATATCGTACGTCGGGTAGGCCACCTTGGGGCGTACGACGACGTCCCCCGGCTTGAGGCCCAGCAGCAGCGGAAGCCACGCAACGAGTTCCTTGGACCCCACCGTGGGCATGATGTTCCGGGGATCAAGGCCGGACACGCCGCGCCGGCGCTCGAACCAGCCCGCAATGGCTTCCCGGAGCGCCGGGGTGCCGTGCACCGTGGGATATCCCGGAGCATTCGCGGCCGCCTTCAGTGCATCCTGTATCAGCTGCGGCGTGGGATCGACAGGTGTCCCGATCGACAGGTTCACGGCTCCGCCGGGATGCTCCGAAGCCTTCGCCAGGTACGGCGCCATGGCCTCCCACGGGTAGTCGGGCAGATCCAGGCCAAACGAATTCGTTGCTGCGGTCACGGCTTGCGTCCGCGTCAGTGGTCTTGGTTCTGCGGCGGCAGGGCGGCGATCATGGGGTGGTCCTTGCCCGTGTTGCCGACCTTGGCCGCGCCACCCGGGGACCCGAGGTCATCGAAGAACTCAACATTGGCCTTGTAGTAGTCGGCCCATTCCTCGGGGGTGTCATCCTCGTAGTAGATGGCCTCCACCGGGCACACCGGTTCACAGGCGCCGCAGTCAACGCATTCGTCCGGATGGATGTACAGCGAACGCTCGCCCTCATAGATGCAGTCGACCGGGCATTCCTCAATACATGCCTTGTCCTTAACATCCACACACGGCTGCGCGATTACGTACGTCACGTCCCTGGCCTCTCCACGTTGGGTTCCGGCTTCCCGCCGGCTCTTGCATCCGGCAGCACGGCCGGACTGTTGACATCTGAGCCTATTATCCCCCAGCCCGTTCCCGCGAACCTAGCCGGCGCACCTAGTATGAACTGGTGAGTCAGCCACTACCCGCACCCGCCCGCTTCCTTGCCTCGGCTGCGCCCGGCATCCGCGTGGTGGTGCGTTACCGGATCGAAGGAGGCCTCACGGACGCCCTGGGTCACCTGCTGGCGTGCGACGCCGGTTCCTGTACCGTCCGCACCCGGCAGGCCGACGTCGTTATTCCCCTTGGGCAGGTGGTGGCCGCCAAGGAGGTCCCGCCTGCTCCCCCGCGCCGCCCGGCCGTGCGCTGACTGCCGCTCCCGGTGCGCCCGGACTGCTCCTGCGCGCTGATCCCGGGCTTCATCGCGCCGTCCCGTACATGGCAAGTGCCTTACGGACGATTCCAACGAACTCCGCGGGGTCGCGGACCAGCATCTCGAACGTCACCCGGAGAGTTGGGACACCCCTGATGACGGTGACATTCCAACGCCGCCTGTCTTCCCGATAGGCCTCCCGGCTGCTGTGATGGGCATAGCCGTCCGCCTCAATGCCCAGCAGCCCATCAACAAGGAGATCCAGGTGGCCCATGCCAGGAATGTGCACCTGCAACTCGACTGTAAGCCCCGCTTCTTCAAGCAGATACCGGGCGATGGTTTCGATGATGGAGCCGGACTGGGGTCGGATTCTGCCAACCAGGTTCAACAGGGCCTTTTCACGGGCGGCCGGAAACCGCGCCCGCAGCTCCGCGAGTTGGATTTGGCCTTTCTTGACGGCGGACTCCGCGATAGTCAGTCCCTCAAGAGGGGGCAGACAGCGGAGAGACTGGCAGACGACGTCCAGAGGAGTCAACGGAAGGTCGCTGCGGTGCACCACACAGCCGGCTATTGGCCTGCCATGGCGGGCGGCAAGATGCGGCCTATCCGGAGCCTTGATCACCCATAACCCGGAAGCCACTGCGGCCGTGACGCAACCAGGTGCGGCGTGATGGCGCGCCGCATGGACAAGCACGGGGTCAGCATCCGGAAGGGCGAATACGCCGCGGGCGATCCTTTGGACGCAGCCGTCTGATAGTCCGGCTTCCAGGCATCGGCGGGAGACGCCGGCCAGTAACAGTGTTCGGGTGCCCGCAACGCCGCCCAAGGCAGCCAGTGCTTCAGAAATAGTTTGCATGTCTGAAGCCTGCGCCTCGCGGGGAGCATCCGCAGATGGTGGAAACGGCTATGTGGAGAACGGACCCTGGCGCCGAAGTAGGCGCCCAGTGCGCCCACGCCGTCCCTGCGCATCGAGGCCTGGGTTGGCCGCGCCGCCCGGCAACGCAGAATGCCACCGGTGCAATACCGGTGGCATTCTGGGCGTTCAGGCGTTGCTATGCCTTGGCGCGGGCGCGGTTGGCCTTGGCGCGCTCGTTGGTGTCCAGGATGACCTTGCGGATGCGGATGGCTTCCGGGGTCACCTCGACGCACTCGTCCTCGCGGGCGAATTCCAGCGATTCCTCGAGGGTGAGCTCGCGCGGCGGGGTCAGGTTCTCGAAGGTGTCGGAGGAAGCGGCACGCATGTTGGTGAGCTTCTTTTCCTTGGTGATGTTGACGTCCATGTCGTCGGCGCGGGAGTTCTCGCCCACGATCATGCCCTCGTACACCTCGGAGGTGGGCTTCACGAAGAAGGAGCCGCGTTCCTGCAGGTTGATCATGGCGAACGGGGTCACAACACCGGCACGGTCAGCAACCATGGAGCCGTTGGTGCGGTACTCGATGGGGCCGGCCCAGGGCTCGTAGCCTTCGGAGATGGACGCTGCGATGCCGGCGCCGCGGGTGTCGGTGAGGAACCGGGTGCGGAAGCCGATCAGGCCGCGGGCGGGAACGATGAACTCCATGCGGCACCAGCCGGTGCCGTGGTTGGCCATGTTGGTCATCCGGCCCTTGCGGGCAGCCATCAGCTGCGTGACGGCGCCCAGGTATTCCTCGGGCACGTCGATGGTCATGTGCTCCATCGGCTCGTGGATCTTGCCGTCAACGGTCTTGGTGACAACCTGCGGCTTGCCAACGGTCAGTTCGAAGCCTTCACGGCGCATCTGCTCAACCAGGATGGCCAGCGCCAGCTCGCCACGGCCCTGGACTTCCCAGGCATCCGGACGCTCGGTGGGGAGCACCTTGATGGAGACGTTACCGATCAGTTCCTTGTCCAGGCGGTCCTTGACCTGGCGGGCGGTGACCTTGGCGCCCTTGACCTTGCCGGCCAGCGGCGAGGTGTTGATACCGATTGTCATGGAGATCGCGGGATCGTCCACGGTGATCAGCGGCAGCGGCTGCGGGTTCTCGGCGTCGGTCAGGGTCTCACCGATGGTGATTTCCTCGATGCCGGCGACGGCGACGATTTCGCCCGGTCCGGCGGATTCCGCCGGAACGCGGTCCAGCGCCTTGGTGGCCAGGAGTTCGGTGATCTTGACGTTCTTGAGTTCACCGTTGGCGCGGGCCCAGGCAACTGTCTGGCCCTTGCGCAGGGTGCCGTTGTAGATGCGCAGCAGCGCCAGGCGGCCCAGGAACGGGGAAGCGTCCAGGTTGGTGACGTGCGCCTGCAGGACACCTTCGGGGTTGTAGGTGGGAGCCGGGATGTGTTCGATGATGGTCTTGAACAGCGGCTCAAGGTCCTCGTTGTCCGGGGCGGCACCGTTGGCGGGCTGCTCCAGCGATGCGCGGCCAACCTTGGCGGCGGCGTAGACAACGGGAACTTCCAGGACCTTGTCCAGGTCCAGGTCCGGCACCTCGTCGGCAAGGTCGGAGGCCAGGCCCAGGAGCAGGTCCATGGACTCGTGGACCACTTCGTCGATGCGGGCATCGGGGCGGTCGGTCTTGTTGACCAGCAGGATCACGGGAAGGTGCGCGGCAAGGGCCTTGCGCAGCACGAAGCGGGTCTGGGGCAGCGGGCCCTCAGAAGCGTCAACGAGGAGGACGACGCCGTCCACCATGGACAGGCCGCGCTCCACCTCGCCGCCGAAGTCGGCGTGGCCGGGGGTGTCGATGACGTTGATGGTGATGGTCTCGCCGTTGGAAGACGGACCGTTGTAGGCCACCGTAGTGTTCTTGGCCAGGATGGTGATGCCCTTTTCGCGCTCCAGGTCACCGGAGTCCATCACCCGGTCCTCAAGGTGGTTGTGCTCGGCAAAGGAGTTGGTCTGCTTGAGCATGGCGTCGACCAGGGTGGTCTTGCCGTGGTCAACGTGGGCCACAATCGCGACGTTGCGCAGGTCACTGCGCGATGCAGTGGCTACCGCGGTGTTGGTGGTGGTTTCAGACATGCGTAATGGCTCGATTCAGTGGAGTCAGCTGTTGTATCGCGACATTTCCAACTGGAACGCACGACGGACAAGGCCCTTGGCACAGGGCGCCTTCCTCTATTCTAGCCGCCCAGCCATTTGTTGGCCTAAATTCCGGCAGATTTGCCGGCGCCGGGAATGCCGCGATCAGGCCCAACCGATCCGGCATGTGACTAAGTTCACTCCCACTTCCGCGTACGTGGCATGATGACTGTGACACAGCCCACTTCCGAGACCGCCGGAGCCAACGATGCCCCCAGCCAAGGCCAGCACACCGCGGGGTGCCGCCCGGGCTGCCGCCGCCGCTGTGTCCGGCCTGGTCGCAGTATCGGCAGTGCTCGGACTCGCCGGCTGTGCACTGTCCGGGGACTCTCCCCAGGGCGGCCTGGCACGGGCGGCAGCCGGGCAGCCGGCGGACGGACAGGCGGCCGCGGGGCAAGCCGGCGGCGCAGGAGCGAAACCGGCCGTGGTGGCCACGTCCCGGATCCGCAATCCCGGAAACGGACGGCTCGAGGCGGTGGTTCCGGACATCAGCAGGACCGTGCTGCTGATTGGCGATTCACAGTCGGAACCCGCGGATGGCTGGCCGCGCCTGGGCCTCGCCGCTGCCGGCTACAACGTCTACTTCTGCGGCCGCGGCGGCACAGGCTTCGTGGCGGCGAACGGCTCCACGGGCAATTACATCGATGCCCTGCAGCGCGGGGACTGGCTGCTTCCCGCCGGAACGCCGGCACTGATCGTGATTGAGGGTGGCGGGAACGACGCCGCCGGGGGCGCCGGCAACGCGCAGATCGCAGGAAACGCCCAGCGGTTGCTTGCCGAACTGCGGACCCGCTATCCCGGCACGAGGATTGCCATGATAGGCACCCTGGCGCGGGGAGCAAACGACGGCGGTGGGCGCCGCAGCGAGGTGGACGCTCTGCTGGGTGCCGTGGCAGCAGCCAACGGACTTCCCTTTGTTTCCGTGGGCGACTGGCTCACCCGGTACGGACTGGCGAAAGACCTGGCGGATGCCGTCCACATGAACGCCGAAGGCCGTGTGGCGCTCGGTGGGATTCTTGAGCACAGGCTGCGCGAACTGGGACTGGACCGGAAACCGGCAGTGGAGCAGTGAAACAGCTTGAGCCGGGACCCGAAGATCCCGGCTCAAGCCGTTCAGCGAAAACGTTCCGCTACGCCACCTCAGGAGGAAGCATCAGCTTCGCACCGGGGATGGCGTTCAGCAGCGCTTTGGTGTAGTCCTGCTTCGGCGCTTCGAAGACGTCGTCCGTGGACCCGGTTTCCACCAGGCGGCCCTTCTCCATCACGCACACGTGGTCTGCGATCTGCCGGACGACGGCAAGGTCATGCGTGATGAACAGGTAGGTCAGTCCAAGGTTGGCCTGCAGGTCGGCAAGCAGGTTGAGCACCTGGGCCTGCACCAGCACGTCCAGCGCAGAGACAGCCTCGTCACAGATGATGACTTCGGGGTCCAGCGCCAGCGCCCTGGCAATGGCAACGCGTTGCCGCTGCCCGCCTGACAGCTCGTTCGGATACCGCTGCATGGCGGACTGGGGCAGCGCCACCTGGTCCAGCAGCGTCCGGACTTTCTTTTCCCGGCTGGCCTGGTCGCCGATCTTGTGGACCCGCAGCGGTTCCTCGATGGTGCGGTAGATGTTGTACATCGGATCGAGCGAACCGTACGGGTCCTGGAAGATCGGCTGCACCCGCCTGCGGAACTTGAACAGTTCGGCAGGCTTCAGGGCGGAGGTGTCGACGCCGTCGAACAGGATCCTGCCGTCCGTCGGCTTCTCAAGCTGGAGCACCATCTTGGCCACTGTGGACTTGCCGGAACCCGACTCCCCCACGATCGCCGTCGTGGTGCCACGCCGGACGTCGAAGCTCACGCCGTCGACGGCGGCGAAGTCCGTTGTCTTGCCCAGCCCCTGGCGGAGCTTGTACACCTTCCGCAGGTCCTGGATCTGCAGGAAGGTATCGGACTTCACCGTTTCAGCGGCGGGCGCAAGGAGGTCCGCCGTCTCCACGCCCTGCTCCTTGGCCACCTGGATACGGCGGCTGGCAAGCGACGGAGCGGACTCCACGAGCCGCTTGGTGTAGGGGTGC
Organism: Arthrobacter sp. FX8; assembly: GCF_026723805.1. NCBI lineage: Bacteria > Bacillati > Actinomycetota > Actinomycetes > Micrococcales > Micrococcaceae > Arthrobacter > Arthrobacter sp. FX8. The sequence goes on from NZ_CP113505.1 coordinate 2,277,861, forward strand.
TGCGGGTTGCGGAGAAGTTCCAGCGACGGTCCCGCTTCAACGACGCGGCCCTGGTACATGACCACGACCTTGTCCGCGCGCTCGGCTGCCAGGCCCAGGTCGTGGGTGATCAGCAGGACCGAGGTGCCCAGCTCGTTGGTCATGGTTTCCAGGTGGTCCAGGATCTGCCGCTGGACGGTGACGTCGAGGGCCGACGTCGGTTCGTCCGCGATTAGCAGGCGCGGCTGGCAGGACAGGCCAATCGCGATCAGCGCGCGCTGGCGCATGCCGCCCGAGAACTCGTGCGGGTACTGGTTGGCCCGCCGCTTGGCATCCGGCAGGCCTGCCTGGGAGAGCACCTTGGCGATGTCGTCCGGCCCGCTGGGACGGCCGTTCGCCTTCAGAGTTTCCCTCACCTGGTAACCGATCTTCCACACGGGGTTCAGGTTGGACATGGGGTCCTGCGGGACCATGCCGATGGTGTTGCCGCGCAGTTCGATCATGCGCTGCTCGCTGGCGTGGGCAATGTCCTCGCCGTCGAGCAGGATCTGGCCGCCGGAGACCCTGCCGTTGTTGGGCAGGAGCCCGATGGCCGCCAAGGCAGTGGTGGACTTTCCGGAGCCGGATTCCCCCACGATTGCCACGGTTTCGCCCGGCATGATGGTCAGGTGGGCGTCCCGGACAGCCTGGACTTCACCGCCGCCGGTCTTGAAGGTGATGGCCAGGTCACGGATTTCGAGCAGCGGCCTGACGCCGGTAGTGCCGGCCTCATCAATGCGGACGTCTGGAGTTGTCATCTCTTTATCTCTCATCGCTGACGGCTCTTCGGGTCAAGGGCGTCACGCACGGCGTCGCCCAGCATGATGAAGCTCAACACCGTAAGGGAGAGCGCGGCGGCCGGGTAGAGCATGATTTCCGGCCGGGTCCTGATTGATGCCTGGGCACCTGCAATGTCATTGCCCCAGGACATGATGCTTTGCGGTAGGCCGATGCCCAGGAAGGACAGGGTGGCTTCCGCAACGATGAACACGCCAAGTTCCAGCGTTGCCAGGACAATGATCGGGGCCAGGGCGTTCGGCAGGACGTGGCGGATCAGTGCGCCGAACTTGGAAACACCCAGCGCCCGTGCAGCGGTGACGAAGTCCGCATTGCGCACCTCGATGACAGCGCCCCGGGTGATGCGGGCCATTTGCGGCCACGCCAGGAGCGAGATAACGAATACCACGGTCCATACGCTCTTGTTCTCGCGGAACAGCGGGAGCTGCGTGATCACCAGTGCGCCCAGCACCAGCGGCAGTGCGAAGAAGATGTCGCCCAGGCGGGCCAGCACGGCATCGATCCAGCCGCCGTAGTATCCGGCGAGGGCGCCAAGGGTCACACCGATGACCAGGACGCAGAGTACCGAGAGCAGGCCCACGGAAAGTGAGGCCTGCGTGCCGTGGATGACCCTGGAATAGACGTCGCAGCCCTGGAAGGTGAAGCCGAACGGGTGCCCGGCGGTGGGGCCTGCCTCGGAGTTTGCGAGCTCACAGCCCTCGTTGGGCGGGGTTGACGTGAAGAGGCCCGGGAACAGCGCAATCACGATCAGGGCAAGGATCAGCAGTGCCGAGATGATGAACAACGGACGACGGCGGAGCTTGCGCCAGGCGTCAGCCCACAGGCTGAGCGGGGCCTGGTCAGTCTTGACGGCGTCCGTTGCCTGCAGAGGTGTCTCGTCGATGGGTGCCACAAAGTGGCTGTTATTACTGGTCATAGCGGATCCTCGGGTCAAGCCAGGCGTACAGGAGATCGACAAGCAGGTTGGCCACCACGAACACCAGCACCAGCACGCTGACGATGGAGACGATAGTGGGACCTTCACTGCGCAGGACGGCCTGGTAAAGCTTGTTGCCCACGCCAGGGACATTGAAGATGCCCTCTGTCACGATGGCACCGCCCATCAGCCCGCCAAGGTTGGCACCCAGGTAGGTCACCACCGGGATCAGCGAGTTGCGCAGGATGTGCGCCAGGACCACCCGGGGCCGGGACAGACCCTTGGCGGTTGCCGTCCGGACGTAGTCGGCGTTCATGTTTTCGCTCACCGATGCCCGGGTCAGGCGGAGGACGTACGCAAAGGAGACGAGTCCCAGGACCACTGCCGGCAGCAGCAGGGTGACCCAGTTGGCATTGGCGCCCACGGTGGGTTTGGCCCACCCCAGCTGGACACCAAAGACGAGCTGGAAGACGAAGCCCAACACGAAGGTGGGGACGGCGATGACCACCAGCGATGCCACGAGCACCGTGGAGTCGAACCAGCCGCCGCGGCGCAGGCCCGCGAAAACGCCGAACGCGACCCCGAAGATGGCCTGGATGGCCAGCGCCTCGATGGCGAGCATCGCCGTCACCGGGAAGACCCGCGCCAGGCTTGCCGCAATCGGCTGGCCGGTGAAGTCATTGCCCAGGTTGAAGGTGAAGAGGTTCTTGAGGAACAGGCCGTACTGGACCCAGAAGGGCTGGTCGAGGTTGTACTGGCTGCGCAGGGTGTCGATGACCGCCTGCGGGGGCTGGCGGTCGCCGAACAAGGCCGCAATGGGATCACCGGGCAGGGCGAACACCATGTAGTAGACCAAGAGGGTTGTGCCGAGGAAAACAGGGATCACCTGGAGGAGTCGGCGCAGAATGAACCGGAGCACAGTGTTACCTGCCTTCCGGTAAAGGAGAAAACGCGTTCATGAGTGCCTTCCTGCCGCTTGCAAGCCAATGGGGGCCCGGACGTAACCGGAACCCCCATCAGCCTTGACGGCAAGTTAGATCTGGGACTACTTGGCGGTGATGCCGTAGTAGAGGATTTCACCGTTCCAGCCGGTTTCGGCCTTCACGATGTTGTTGCTCCACACGATCGGCCGTGCCTGGTCCCAGAGCGGCAGGCCGGGCAGGTCCTGGAACAGGATCTCCTGTGCCTGGTTGAACTTGGCGTTGGCCTCGTCGGTGCTCTTGGCGGCCAGGCCCTCCTTGAGGAGCTTGTCGAACTCAGGGTTCGAGTACTTCTCGTAGTTGGAGGAAGCGCCCGTGGCCCAGACCGGTCCCAGGAAGTTGTAGAGCGACGGGTAGTCACCCTGCCAGCCCGCGCGGGTCAGGCCCGGCAGCTGCTGGGACTTGCGCAGGTTCAGGACTTCGGCGAACTTGGCAAAGGGCTGGATTTCAGCCTGGATGCCGAGGTTGTTCTTGAAGCCGTTGGCGACGGCATCGATCCATTCCTTGTTGCCACCATCGGTGTTGGAGGCGATCTGGAGCGGCTTGGAGTTGTCGTACGGCTTGATCTTCTCAGCCTGTGCCCACAGGTCCTTGGCCTTGGCGGCGTCGAACTTCAGGACTTCGCTGCCCTTGATGCCTTCCTTGAAGCCATCGATGACCGGCGGCGCGAAGGCCTTGGCCGGGGTGCGGGTGCCGTTGAAGACCACCTTGGCGATTTCCTCGCGGTTGATGGCGTAGGACAGAGCCTGGCGGCGCAGCTTGCCGGCTTCACCCTGGAAGTTCGGGTTGTAGCCCGGGATGTTCAGGGTGGAATCGGTGGCTACGGGCTTGGTGGCGTTCCGGTCCGGGAAGTCGTTGACGTAGGTCTTCAGGGCGTTGGACGGCAGGACGTCGGTGATGTCCAGGTTGTCCGACTGAAGGTCGGTGTACGCGGGGCCCGGGTCGGTGTAGAACTTGAAGGTCACGCCGCCGTTCTTGGCGGGGCGGGTGCCGTTGTAATCAGCGTTCTTGACCAGCGTGATGGACTGGTCGTGGACCCAGGAACCCTGCTTCTCGAACTTGTAGGGGCCGTTGCCCACGGGGTTTTCACCGTAGGTCTTGGGGTCCTTCAAAGCCGCGGAGGGCAGCGGGTAGAAGGCGGAGTAGCCAAGGCGCAGGGACCAGTCGGCCTCGGGCTGGGCGAGCTTGACCGTGATGGTGGAATCATCGGTCGCCTGCAGGCCGGACATGGTGTCGGCCTTGGGAGCGGGCGTGGTGGTGGTCTTGCCGTCAGCACCCTTGACGGAATCGACGGCGGAGACATCCTCGTACCCGGCAATGGATTCGAAGAAGAAGCCATTGTTCTGCAGGTTCTTGGAGTTTGCCGCGAAGTTCCAGGAGTCAACGAAGGTCTTGGCCGTGATGGCTTCACCGTTGGTGAATTTCTGGCCCTGCTTGACCTTGATGGTCCAGTTCTGCGCGTCCGACGAGTCGATCGAGTCGGCCAGCGCGTTGACTGCCTTGCCGTTCGCGTCGTAGCTGCGAAGGCCTTCGAACAGCAGGTTTACGACACGGCCGCCGTAGACCTCATTGGTGTTGGCAGGCAGCAACGGGTTTTGTGGTTCGTTGCTGTAGGCCGTGATGACCTTGTTCGGGTCGCCGGCAGCATTGCTGGCACCCTCATTGCTGCCACCGCCACCGGTGCCGCATCCGGTCAAGGCAAGCGCGGCGATTGCCACGATGCCCAATGCTTTGGAAGTGCGCGTAAAACGCATTCCGCCTCCTATGAGTTGTGGGAGAGATGTATAGGGGAATCTTGTGCTTCCCCGCAGGCCGGACGCAGCACACCGCTGTGACGAAACCTACATATACGGGTTAGCCTAACCGCACAAAGTCCAGATACTGGTACTCCGTTGCCAAACCGTGACCGGCGCAGTCAAATGCCCCAGGCCACAGTGGATAGTTAGGCACGTCACATGCTACTCGCCAGTAAGCCAGACGGCGAATCGGCTGGCGCGGCTCCCCGCAAGGGCCGGAAGACCTAAAGGAAACGCGGCTGCGTCAGGACAGACGCCAGTCCCATACGTTCCACCACACACCGAGGGGGCCGGGACTGGTCTTCACGCCGGCCACCTTGGAGTTGAAGGCAGTTGTGCCGAGGGTTTGGTAGAGGGGCAGCCCGTACGCGTCCTCCCAGACGTGCTTGTCGATCTCGGCCAGGAGTTCGTCCTGTTTGCCCAGATCCGTGGTCTGGGACAGTTGTTCCATGACCTTGTCCGCGTCGCCGTCGGAATAGCCCGTAAAGTTGCTGCCTGCCCCGGTGCGGAAGATCTGCGGCACCCGGCTCACGCCGGCCTCGGTCCCAATCCATCCGGACAAGGCGGCGTCATAGCCGCCACGGCTCAAGGCAGCTGCCCAGTCGGCACTCCCCTGGCCACCGTCCACCACCCGGAATCCTGCCAGGACGGCCGAGTCGCGGACCAGGGTGAACGCCCTGGCACGGTTGGGATTGTCGCGGTTGTAGAGAATCCGGACAGTGGGGGTTGCGCCCTTCAGGAGGCTCTTTGCGGCGTCGATGTCCACCTTGGCGTAGTTTGAGGAGCCGTTGTTCTTTACCGTCTCTTCGTATTTGGGCTGTCCAGGCAGGAAGACCTGCGAGTCCAGCGGCTTGCTGTCCGGCACCTGGTTTCCCAGCACTGCGTCCACGATTGCCTGCCGTGGAACCGTCTTGAGGAACGCTTCCCGGACGTCCTTGTCGGCGAACGGTCCGGCGAAGTTGAGGTCCAGGTGGTCGTAGCCGGACTGCTTGTACCGTTCAACGATGATGCCCTGGCCGGACAGGCCCGTGAGGAGATTGTCCGTGGCAGCCGAGGGCCGGGGCGAGATGATGTCTGCCTGCCCGTTGCGCAGGGCATCAACTGCGGCCGGCACTGCCCCGGTGAACCTGACGTTGATCTCGTCCAGCCAGGGTTCGGAACCCCAGACGTAGTCCCGGTTCCGGACCAGCTTCATTGAAACCTCCGGGACGATGTCGCGGACAATGTAGGGGCCGCTGGACAGGTAGAGTGCCGGATCGTCGGGAATGGATTTTGTATCGAAACCGGTATTCCAGAAGTCGCTGACCTTCTTGAGCGCGGGGTTCGATGCCGGCTTTTCCGGATTGCCCCGCGGGGTGTCCTTGAGGAGATCAACCAGGTCCTCCTCATCGTTCAGCCCGCTCTTGGCGGCGACGACGTGGGCCGGGAGGCCGACGTCGAACGCCACTTCCCAGTCGGCATACGGTGCTGCGTACTCGATGGTGATGGACCGGCCGTCCGAGCCGATTTCAGGAAACTGGGTGCCTGCCAGCCCGGTGGTGTCAGACGCCACGGAGAAGTACTTGGTTCCCTTCCCGGCCGCTGGATCGACGTCGTCGAAGTAGCCTGACCCGGCGGCCCAGCTTAGTAGCAGGTCGGCCGCGCCAATTGGCGCACCGTCCGACCACTTGACGCCCTCGTTGACTGTGTACTTCACCTTGAGCGGCTGGTCGGAGACCTTTTCGAAGTGCCCGAACTTGTCATTGCGGACAACTTTGGAGCTGTCATCGAGGTAGTAGAAGCCGGAGTGGGTAATGGCACCGATCTTCGAGTTGATGTCGGTATTGCCGTTGGCGCTGTAGGGGTTGAACGAGGAGAAGGCATTGACCTCTGCCACCGTCACGCTGCCGCCGCGCTTCGCCTCCCCCACCACCACCGAGGGGGCACTGGTGCCTGAGCAGCCTGAAAGAACCAGGGCAGCCGCCAATACGGCGATGAGCAACTGCATCAGACGCCGGACCGGCATGCCGCCTCCTTGTGTTTTCCCTCTCCGGAGGGGACTGGGTCGCCACGATCACGCCCTACAGACTCAGGATAAGCCGTCCGGCCGGTCAGACGTTGAAGCGGAACTCCACCACGTCGCCGTCGGCCATGACGTATTCCTTGCCTTCGATGCGGACCTTCCCGCGGGACTTTGCTTCAGCCATGGAGCCGGCCTCCACGAGGTCGTTGAAGGAGACCACCTCGGCTTTGATGAATCCGCGCTGGAAGTCGGAGTGGATGACGCCGGCGGCCTGCGGTGCCGTGTCCCCCTGCCGGATGGTCCAGGCCCGCGCTTCCTTGGGCCCGGCAGTGAGGTACGTCTGCAGCCCCAGGGTGTGGAAGCCGACGCGCGCCAGCTGGTCCAGGCCGGATTCGTCCTGGCCGTTCATCTCGAGCATCTCGCGGGCCTCTTCCTCGTCGAGTTCCACGAGGTCTGCTTCGAGCTTTGCGTCAAGGAAGATGCAGTCCGCGGGGGCCACCATGGCGCGCAGCTCCTCCTGCTTTTCCGGGCTGCCCAGGATGGCTTCATCCGCATTGAAAACGTAGATGAAGGGTTTGGCCGTCAGCAGCCCCAGCTCCTTGAGGTGCTCCATCTCCAGCTTGTCGCTCTTGATGGAGGAGTAGATGGTGTCACCCCGTTCCAGGACCGCTTGCGCGGCCTTGATGGCCGCAAGCTCGGCGGCCTCCCGCTTCTTGATCTTGACTTCCTTTTCGATCCGCGGGATGGCCTTTTCGATGGTCTGCAGGTCGGCGAGGATCAGCTCGGTGTTGATGGTTTCCATGTCCGAGCGGGGATCCACCTTGCCGTCGACGTGCACCACGTCGGGGTCATCGAAGACCCGGACAACCTCGGCGATGGCTTCAGCCTCGCGGATGTTGGCCAGGAACTGGTTGCCCAGCCCCTCCCCCTCGGATGCACCCTTGACGATGCCTGCGATGTCGACGAAGGACACGGCGGCAGGCAGGACACGCTGCGAGCCGAAGATCCCGGCGAGCTTCTGGAGCCTGGGGTCCGGGAGGTTCACTACACCAACGTTCGGTTCAATGGTGGCGAACGGGTAGTTCGCGGCCAGGACCTGGTTGCGGGTGAGCGCGTTGAAGAGGGTTGATTTGCCGACGTTGGGCAGTCCGACGATGCCAATAGTTAGAGCCACGAGCATTGATTCTACCCGTCCGGCCCCGGCAGCCCCTACCGGGGAATGTCATTGCCTTTGATTGTCAGAGGCCCGTGCAACAGTGAAGCCATGGATGCTTTTGCCTTGATTCTGGCCCTTCTCATGCTGCTGCTTGGTGCGCTTGCCGGCGCCGCGGCCACTTATTTCTCCCTGCGCAGGAACTCGCATGCCTTGGAGGCGGACTTTGACCAGGTGTCGTCCCGCCTTTCGGAGGTCACGGCGCAGCTGGCAGCGGCCGACGCCGAGCGGCGGCTTTTGGCGGTGCAGAACCGTGAGCTGGGCGAGGCCAGGACGCAGGACGGCAGTGTCCTGCGCGCCCTGGCCCCGGTGGCGGAGAAGCTGTCCGCTGTCCAGCAGCAGGTGGCGCTGCTGGAGCGGGACCGGGTGGAACAGTACGGCCAACTGGCGCAGCAGCTGCAGGAGGCAAGGCTTTCCGATGAACAGCTCATCCGGTCCACGCATGCCCTGGAATCGGCCCTGCGTTCCAACAGCGCCAGGGGCCAGTGGGGCGAGGTGCAGCTGCGGCGTGTAGTGGAGGCCGCGGGGATGCTGCGCCACGTGGACTTTGTGGAACAGGTGCACAGCGCCGGCCAGGACTCGGCTGTCCGCCCGGACCTGGTGGTGCAGTTGCCGGGCGACAAGCAGCTGGTGGTGGATGCCAAAGTCCCGTTGTCGTCCTACCTTGAGGCACAGGAACTGGGTGCGGTGGATCCGCGCGCCGGCCAGCCCTCCGGACTCCAGTCGGTAAGTGATGGGCGGAACCGGCAGGCGCTGCTGGCGGCGCATGCCAAGGCCCTGAGGGCGCACGTTGACGCATTGGGCACCAAGAAATACTGGGATATCCCGGGAAACTCTCCGGAACTGGTGGTCTGTTTCATTCCGGCCGAATCCATCCTGGCGGCGGCACTGACTGCCGACGCCGGGCTCCTGGATTACGCGTTGTCCCGCAACGTGGTCCTTGCGTCGCCGAGCACCCTGCTGGCCGTGCTGAAGTCGGTGGCATTCACGTGGCGCCAGGACGTCCTGACGGACAGTGCACGTGAGTTGTTCGAGCTCGCGCGGCAGCTGTACGACCGGATGGGCACCCTGGGTGAAAACGTCACCAAACTGGGCTCTTCCCTCAAGTCTTCGGTGGACCGTTACAACGCCATGGTGGGCACCCTGGAAGCCAGGGTGCTGCCCACTGCCCGGAAGCTCAACTCGCTCGAGGAGTCCGGCCTGGTGACACCTCCTGTTGTGGAGGTGACGCCGCGCTCGCTGGTGGCACCCGAACTCCAGGGCGACGGCGAGGCCGCCTGACAACGGGCCGCGGATGCAGGACGGGCCGGGCAGTCGTGTGACTGCCCGGCCCGTCTTTTACGTCTGGTTGGCGTCCGGCTGCTGATAATGCAGGGGACTCAGCTGCGGGGCCGGCGTCCGCCAAGGGCGCGGCTGACGTCGCCGGCCTGCTTCAGGGTTGCGCGGAGTTCCTTGGGCAGCGAGAACAGGAGGTCTTCCTCTGCCGTGACCACTTCCTCCACCGCGCCGTAGCCATAGTCTGCCAGGAGCCTGAGGACGTCCTGGACCAGGACTTCCGGAACCGAAGCCCCGGATGTGACGCCCACGGTAGCGACGCCCTCGAACCAGGCTTCGTCAACCTCGTTGGCGAAGTCCACCCGGTAGGAGGCTTTGGCGCCGTACTCAAGTGCCACCTCCACCAGGCGGACGGAGTTCGACGAGTTGGCCGAGCCCACCACGATCACCAGGTCCGCCTTGGGTGCGATCTTCTTGATGGCGACCTGCCGGTTGGTGGTGGCGTAGCAAATGTCATCGCTGGGCGGGTCCTGCAGGGTGGGGAACCGCTCCTTGAGCAGCCGGACGGTCTCCATGGTCTCGTCGACGCTCAGCGTGGTCTGCGAGAGCCAGATGACCTTCTCGGGGTCACGGACAGTTACCTTGTCCACTTCATGGGGACCGTTGATGATCTGGATGTGTTCCGGCGCTTCACCGGAGGTGCCTTCCACTTCCTCATGCCCGTCGTGGCCGATCAGGAGGATGTCGAAATCGTCCTTGGCGAAGCGGACGGCTTCCTTGTGCACTTTGGTAACCAGCGGACACGTGGCATCAATGGTGCGCAGGCCGCGCTCTTCGGCGGATTCGACCACTGCGGGGGAAACGCCGTGGGCGGAGAAAATCACCAGCGCGCCTTCGGGCACTTCGTCCGTCTCCTCCACGAAGATGGCGCCCTTTTCCTCCAGGGAGCTGACCACGTGGACGTTGTGGACGATCTGCTTGCGGACATACACGGGCGGCCCGTAGTGTTCCAGTGCCTTTTCGACGGCGATCACGGCCCGGTCAACGCCTGCACAGTAGCCACGGGGGCAGCCAACAGCACCTTCTTGGTGCCGTTCACGGGGGCTGCCGCTGCTACGTCCTCAGGCGAGCGGCGCCTGCGTGGAATGGTTGGCATCGAGAGGGGTACAGCCGAGGTGGTCATCCCTCCATGCTACCGGCTGGCCCGCGCCCGTTTCCGGGATGCGAACAAGGTCACAACGCCTGCTGCCATAAGAACGCCACCTGTCACCGTGGCCGCTGCGATCCACGTCTGGAAATCGGTGCCCGCGGCGGCCAGGAACTCGTCACGGAACATGTTGGCCACCGCATTGCCGGTGTCCGTGGCCTGGGCACGGGCCGAACCCAGCTGTAAGGCCAAGCCCCACGCCCCTGCAAGGGCCAGTCCGCCGAGTCCGGCTGCCAGCAGCACGGTCCAGCGGCGCCGTGCCGCGACGAGAGCCAGCAGGAACGCTATGGCTGAACCGATGGCCAGGATGTAGCCCATGGGTGCGTACGTGGCCAGCCGCTCGGTCCATTGCCGCTGAACGGGCTGGCCGACATTGATCAGCGTTTGCTCCGGAGGGTCGAGGGGAAGCCGGGTGGTGCGGGAGATCTCCTCCGAGCCGAGGGCAACCAACGGGGCGACGTCGAGGGTTAACGAGGATGCCGAGGCACCGCCCTGCGGACTGGCCGCCGGGTCGGCGAAACTTAGGCGGTGGCTCCGGCGGAGCGTCTCCTCCCACGCCGCCGGATAGCCGGGAAGCCCGGTCAGGGACTCCGCCGCCTTCTCGAGCATCGGCTGGACCAGCCCGGACAGGAAACCGGGGACAGATCCGGTATCGATCGTTCCCACCGCCGCCGCAGCGAGTTTCCTTTGGAAGTCTGAGTCCTTGCCGAGTGGAGCTGCAAGGCGGACAAACCCGTCTTCCTGGACAATGTTCCGGTCCACCCACATGGCGGGAACCGCAACGGCGGCCAGGAGGATGCCCAGCACGGTGGCGATGGCAGAAACAAAAGTGCGCACAACAGGTCCTTCGGGGTTGGGGGCCTTACCCCATCCTAGGCAGGGTGGAAGGGCCGTCCCTGTCAGTGCCCGGTGCTACACCTTATGGATAAGGTTGATTGACCGCCCACAACAGATGAAGGACCGCATGCCCGCAGCACCAGCAGCCTCCCAACGGCGTCCGCATGTCTGACCAGGCCTCCCTTCCGGGTGCGGCGCCCACTACCCTGCCGGCCACAGCGGCGGAAACCAGCCCGGACAACCCCTGGCCGCTGCAGCTGTTGTCGCAGAAGCTTAAGGCGCATATCGACCGCACCCCGTCGGCATGGGTGGAAGGCCAGGTCATCGAGCTGAACCGCCGCGGCACCAACGCCTACCTCACGCTTCGCGACGTGGACGCAGAGGTGTCCCTTCCCGCGTCGGTGTGGACCAAGGTGCTGGAACGGCAGAATCTGCCGCTGGAGCGCGGTTCACGGGTGGTGGCCCTGCTGAAACCGGAGTTCTGGTTGAAGACGGGCAGGCTCAACATGCTGGTGCGGGACATTCGGCCCGTGGGATTGGGCGACTTGCTGGCCAGGATCGAGCGGCTGCGCCAGGCGTTGGCGGCTGAGGGCTTGTTTGCCGACTCACGGAAGAAACCGCTGCCCCTGCTGCCTCACCGCATCGGCCTGATCACCGGGCGGGATTCGGACGCCAAGAAGGACATCCTGCGCAACGCAGCCCTGCGGTGGCCGGCGGTGGAGTTTGAGATCCGCGAGGTTGCTGTCCAGGGGAATACCGCCGTGGCCCAGGTGGTCCGCGCCCTGCGGGAACTGGACGCCCGGCCTGAGGTGGACGTCATTGTCATCGCCCGGGGCGGCGGGGCGCTGGAAGACCTCTTGCCGTTCAACAGCGAGGAACTGGTCCGGGCAGTGGCTGCCGCCGCCACGCCCGTGGTGAGTGCCATCGGGCATGAGGCCGACCGGCCGCTGCTGGATGATGTTGCAGACCTCCGGGCTTCCACCCCCACCGACGCCGCCAAGCGGATCGTTCCCGAAGTCTCGGAAGAACTCGCCGGCGTGCGCCAGGCGCGGGAACAACTGCGGCGGTGCATGGACCGGCTGGTGGACCGGGAGTCGGACCGGCTGGCGGCCCTGCATTCCCGGCCCGTCATGGCGGCACCCGAAGGAATGGTCTCCGTCCGGGCCGAGGAAATCGAGCGGCTGCTGCGGCGGTCCTCTGCGGCCGTGAGCTCCACCGTGGTGCGGGCAGCGGACCAGCTTGAACACCTGAAAGCCCAGGTCCGGGCCCTCTCGCCCCAAAAGACGCTTGACCGGGGGTACGCCGTCGTCGAACTGGCAGGAGACCAGGCCGCCCGGATCGCCCAGGCCGGCCACGCCGTTGTCCGCCGTCCTGCCGAAGCGCCGGCGGGGGCCGCCCTGTCCATCCGCGTGGCAGAGGGGCGCTTCGGAGCCACGTCTACCGGCACCATGTCCACCGGGGCCATGTCCACCGGGGCCGGCGGGTCACAATCAGGAAACCCCGACCACCACCAGGAATTGGAAGAGAAGTCATGACCGAACAGAAACCTGAGTCCGACGCCGCAGCCCTGAGCTACGAGGAAGCGCGGGAGCAGCTCATAGCAGTGGTGGGCAGGCTGGAGGCAGGAGGGGCAAGCCTGGAGGAGTCCCTGGCCCTGTGGGAACGAGGTGAGGCGCTGGCGGTACGCTGCGAGGAGTGGCTGGAGGGCGCCCGGAAGCGGCTGGCTGCAGCCCGGGACCAGCCGCTTTAGGCAAACCCGGAAGCGGGGAAAACCAAACAGGGAAGCTGAAGCAGGACCACGGCCAGGGCCGGCCCTCAGGAACGGGCCACCAGCTCCCGCTCGGCAGCTACGTCGAACTCGGCCTTGGGCCACTCCAGCTTCAGGCCGGACAAGGCGCCGAGCAGCAGCTGCTGGACCGCGATCCGGGCGAACCACTTCTTGTTGGCCGGAACAACATGCCATGGCGCGTTGGGCGTACTCGTTTCGTCGATGGCCGCCTGGTATGCGGCCATGTAGTCCTCCCAGTGGGCCCGCTCGTCCAGGTCTCCCCTGCTGTACTTCCAGTGCTTGGAAGGATCATCCAGCCGGGCCAGCAGCCTCTCCTTTTGCTCCGCACTGCTGATGTGGAGCATCACCTTGATGATCTTCGTCCCCGAGTCGGCCAGCCGTGTTTCAAACTCATTAATGGCCACGTAGCGCCGCTTGATCTCGTCCGGGGTGGCCCATCCGTGGACGCGATGGATGAGAACGTCCTCGTAGTGGGAGCGGTCGAACACACCCACCATTCCGGCCGCCGGCACTTCCTTTTCGATCCGCCACAGGAAGTCGTAGGACTTCTCCTCGTCGGTGGGCGCCTTGAATGCCTTGAACTGGACGCCCTGAGGGTTCATCGCCGCCATGACATGGCTGACGATTCCGCCCTTGCCGGCGGTGTCCATGGCCTGCAGGATCAATAGGATCCGCTTGGTCCCCCCGAACCGGGATTCGGCAAAGAGCTTTTCCTGCAACCCGGAAAGTTCGTCGTCCATCTCCGCCAGCAGCAGCCGGCCGTCAGCCTTGTTGCCGCTGTACCCGGGGGTCGAGTCCGGGTCCACTGCGGCAAGGGAGAACCCCTCCCCGGCCCGAAGGGTTTCAGCAGGATGCTGGTCGAAGCCGACGACGCGGGCCATGGGAGTCCTTTCCGCAAGGTTGCACGGACCGGTAGGCCCGTGAGCACAGGCTAGTTCCCCTGGTACCTGGTTAGGAAGTCCCCCATCCGGCCGATGGCCTCTTCAATGTCCTTGACGTTGGGCAGCGTCACCATCCGGAAATGGTCGGGGCGCACCCAGTTGAAGGCACGGCCGTGGGACACCAGGATCTTCTGTTCCTTCAGGAGGTCAAGGACAAACTTTTCGTCGTCCCGGATGTGGTAGACCTCCGGGTCGAGCCGGGGAAAGAGGTAAAGGGCACCCCGGGCCTGCTGCGTGCTGACGCCCGGGATGGCGTTCAGCATGTCGTATGCCTTGTTGCGCTGCTCCAGCAGGCGGCCACCGGGGAGGATGAGGTCGTTGATGCTCTGGTAGCCGCCCAGCGCCGTCTGGATGGCGTGCTGGGCCGGGACGTTGGCGCACAGGCGCATATTGGCCAGGAGGTTGATGCCTTCGAGGTAGTCGGCGGCATCCTTCTTGGGCCCGGAGATGGCCATCCAGCCGGCCCGGTAGCCGCAGACGCGGTACGCCTTGGACAACCCGCTGAACGTCAGGCACAGGACGTCGTCACCGGTCAGTTTGGCGAGGTTCACATGGACGGCGTCCTCGTACAGGATCTTTTCGTAGATCTCGTCGGCAAAAATCACCAGGCCGTGCTTCTCGGCGAGGGCGACGATTTTCTTCAGCGTCTCTTCCGGGTAGACGGCGCCCGTGGGGTTGTTCGGGTTGATGACCACGATGCCCTTGGTGCGCGGCGTGATCTTCGCTTCCAGGTCGTCAAGGTCGGGCTGCCAGCCGGATTCCTCGTCGCAGAGGTAATGCACCGGCCTGCCGCTGGCCAGCGCCACGGACGCGGTCCACAACGGGTAGTCCGGCGTGGGGATGAGCACTTCATCGCCGTCGTCAAGAAGGGCCATGAGGGACATGGTGATGAGCTCGCTGACACCGTTGCCCAGGTAGATGTCATCCACGTGGATATTCTGGATCCCGCGGGTCTGGTAGTACTGCGAGACGGCGGTGCGTGCCGAAAAGATGCCGCGGGAGTCGCTGTAGCCCTGGGCATGGGGCAGGTGGCGGATCATGTCCACCAGGATGGCGTCCGGCGCCTCGAAGCCAAACGGCGCCGGGTTGCCGATGTTCAGTTTGAGGATTCGATGGCCCTCCGCCTCCATCTGCTGGGCGGCCTGCAGGATCGGTCCACGGATGTCATAGAGGACGTTGTTGAGCTTCGTGGACTGCCTGAATTCTGCCATCCCTCAAATATGCCACAGGAAGGATGCATCCCCGTTGAGACGTCCACCACACGGCCGACGGCGGCTGCCGGACCCCGCAGGTCCGGCAGCCGCCGTCGTTAATCAACAGTCCGTACCCTGCCCGTGCGGACAGGGAACCGATTTACTTGACGATGCCCTTGTCCTTCAGCCAGGCGGTTGCTGCCGCCTTGGCGTCCTGCTTCTGGCTGCCGCTGACTGCCCGGTTGAGGTTGATCAGGTCATCCGTCGTGAGCGTGCTGGACACGGAGTTGAGCGCCTGCTTGGCCTTGTCTGTCATCTTGGCCTTGTTGTACAGCGGCAGGACCTGCTGGGCGATGAAGTTGTTCTTCGGGTCCTCCAGCACCACCAGGTCGTTGTCCGCGATGGACGGCGTGGTGGTGTAGATGTCGGCCACCTGCACCTGGTTCTCCAGCAGCGCCTTGAGCGTCACCGGGCCGCCACCGTCGCTGAAGGGCTCCAGCTTCTTGGGGACGCAGTTGTAGTTCTTCTTCAGTCCGGGCAGGCCGTACGCGCGCTCGGCGAACGTGGCCGGAGCCCCCACTACAATCTCGCTGCAGACCTTGGCCAGGTCCTCGATGGACTTCAACTGGTACTTCTCCGCCGTTGCCTTGGTGACCACCATGGCGTCCTTGTCCTCGGCCTTGGACACGTCCAGCACGCCGAGTCCGTCCGGCAGCTTGCCGGGCAGTGCCTTGGCGATGTCACCGGCGGAGACCTCCTTGGCTTCCTTGTCCACGTACAGCAGCAGGTTGCCGCTGTAGTCCGGCACCACGTCCACCGAGCCGTCCTGGACGGCCTTGAAGTAGACCTCGCGGGAGCCGATGTTCGGCTTGGTGGTGGCGGTGATGCCGTTGGCGTTCAATGCACCGGCATACAGCTCGGCGATGATCTGGCTCTCCGGGAAGTCGGCTGAACCCACCACGAGGGAGGTCGCCCCACCCGATGCACTGCCACTGGTGGCCGGCGGGTTCTTCAGCGGATCGGACGACCCCCCGCAGGCGGACAATGCCACTGCCAGGCCAAGCCCGGCGGCCAAACCGCTGAACGCCCGCCTTCCGAGGCGCTGGGGACGGCTATCTTTCATGACTTACCTCCTTGAACAACAGTCTCCGCAACAACGGGGTCTGTGAGATCAACCGCAGCCTCATGGCTGCGGTAGGACAGCTTCGAGGCCCCTTGGGTCAGGAACAGCCTCTGGAACAGGGACAGGACAAGGTCGACGGCGATCGCCAGCGCCGCGATGAGGAGGGAACCTCCCAGCATCTGGGGGAAGTCGCTAAGGACAAGGCCGTCGAAGAGATAGCGGCCCAGGCCACCTAGGTTGATGTAGGCAACGACGGAGACGGTGGCGATCACCTGCAGCACGCCGGTTCGGAAACCGCCGAACATGACGGTGAGTGCGTTGGGCAGCTCGGCCCGGAACAGGACCTGCAGTTCAGTCATTCCCATGGCCCGGGCCGCGTCCACCACATTCCGGTCCACGCTGGAGATGCCGGCATACGTCCCGGCCAGCAGCGGGGGCACGGTGAGGATCACCAGCGCCCAGATGGGAGGCATCAGCCCGATGCCGGCCAGCAGAACGAACAGGATGAGCAGGCCCAGGGTGGGCAGCGCGCGCAGGGCTCCGGCCAGGGCGACGACTGCCACCCGTCCCCTTCCCGTGTGGCCGACAAACAGCCCGACGGGAACGGCGATGGCAGTGGCGATCAGCATGACGAGTCCGGTGTACTGCAGATGCTCCAACATCCGGGCGGGGATGCCCATGCTTCCGGACCAGTGCAGGGGGTCGGAAAGCCAGGCGAAGGTATCTGAAAAGACGTTGCTCACGCTGCTTCTCCCGCCAGGGTGGCGCGCTCCGCAGCGGCGGGCGCAGTGCCGCCTTCATCCCTGCGGCCCCGCCGCGTTCCTGCCCGTTCCCACGGAGTGAGGATGCGTTCCAGCAGGACGAGGACGGCATCCATCAGCAGCGCGAGGATCAGGATGGCGACGATCCCCACCACCACCTCGGTGACGAAGTCGCGCTGGAGGCCATCGGTGAAGAGCATGCCCAGGTTGCCGACACCCAGCAGGGCGGCGACGCTCACCAGCGAGATGTTGCTGACGGACACCACCCGCAGCCCGGCGAACAGGACCGGCAGGGAGAGCGGCAGGTCCACCTGCAGGAACCGGGCCAGCGGCTTGAAGCCCATGGCCTGCGCGGCCTGGCTGACGTCTGCGTCCACGGAATCGAAGGCATCCAGGGCGGCGCGCACCAGCAGTGCCACGGCATAGATGGTCAGGGCCACCACCACGTTGAGGGGATCCAGGATCCGGGTGCCCAGGATGGTGGGCAGGATGATGAACAGCGCCAGCGAGGGGATGGTGTACAGGAGAGAGGAAGCCGTCAGGACCACGGAGCGGAGTGCACTGTTCTGCCGTGCCAACTGCGCCAGCGGAATGGAAATCAGCAGGCCCAGGGCCATGGGAACGAGTGCCAGCACCAGGTGCTGGCCGCCGCGTTCCAGGATCATGCCGGTGTTGGCCAGGAACCATTCCATCAGAGGGCAGCCTGCCGCAACTGGCGCGCCTCTTCGATCAGCGCCAGGACCTCACCGCCGCGGACCACGCCCAATACCGTGCCATCGGTATCAACGGCGACACCGAGGCCCGACGGGGACGACAGGGCCGCGTCAAGGGCCCGCCGCAGGCTCTCTCCCGGACGGAACAGCGACCCACCCGGAACGAGCTCGGTCTCGGTCCCTGGTGCCGACCATCCCAGGGGATGTTTGTCCGCATCCACCACCAACTGCCAGCCACCGGCAGCACTGGCATCAGACTCATATCCGTCCGGAGAGCGGACGATCGTGGGCACGGGATGGATGGCCACGCCGTCGGACGGCGTGAAGCCCAGGTGGCGGAAGCCGCGGTCCCGCCCCACGAAGGATGCGACGAAGTTGTTGGCCGGCGCCCGCAGGATTTCCTCCGGGGTGGCGTACTGGGCCAGCTTGCCGCCGGTGGCAAAGACGGCGACCTTGTCGCCCAGGATGGTGGCCTCGTCGATGTCGTGGGTTACGAACACGATGGTCTTGGCCAGGTCCTTCTGGAGGCGCAGCAGTTCCTGCTGGAGTTCGTCCCGGACAACGGGGTCCACGGCGCTGAACGGCTCATCCATGAGGAGAACAGGCGGATCTGCGGCGAGCGCGCGTGCAACGCCAACGCGCTGCTGCTGGCCGCCGGACAGCTGGGACGGGTACCGCTTGCCCAGGGAGTGCGCCAGGCCCACCACGTCCAGGAGCTCCTCTGCGCGCTTCCGGGCGTCAGCTTTGGAGACGCCGTTCAGCCGTGGAACGGTGGCGATGTTGTCGAGGACCGAGCGGTGCGGCAGCAACCCTGCCGACTGCATGACGTAGCCCATGGAGCGGCGCAGTTCGGCCGCCGGCACCGTGGTGACATCCCGGCCGTCCACGGTGATGGTCCCTGACGTGGGTTCCACCATGCGGTTGATCATCCTGAGCGATGTTGTTTTACCGCAGCCGGAAGGACCCACGAAGACCGTCACAGTGCCTTTGGCAATGGACATGGACAGCCCGTCCACCGCCGGCTGGCCGCCCGGGTACTGCTTGGTAACGCTCTGGAACTCGATCATCGCCTGGTCCATGGTGCGGACTTACCTGTTCTCTTGGACGGGCTGTTGTCAGCACCGCGACATTGCCATCAGCACGCTGATAGTTACGGTAACCCAAACGGGGGCCGGCTTCAGCAGATGAGGCCCTAATCCCCGCAAAGGAATCCCTACTGTAATCATTCGGTACCCCGCTTGGCGTGGATGGGTAGCCGAAGCCGGGCGGGCCTAAAGTGGAGGCGTGACCAACTTGGAAGTTTCACCCCAGCAGGAAGTTTGTCCGCCCGCACCTGCCGGAGGCACGTCGGGCCCGTGCCTGCAGCTGTGGCCCGAACGTGAGGTGCCCCTGGGCGGGGTGCGCGCCATGAACGTCAAGCGCACCCTGCCCCAGCGCGGACTGCCCACCATCGGCGCGTGGTGCTTCCTGGACAGCTTCGGGCCGGACCGTACCGCCATGTCTGTCCTCCCCCATCCCCATATCGGGCTGCAGACGGTGACGTGGCCGCTGGCTGGGCACATCCGACACCGGGACAGCGTTGGCAGCGACGTGGTAGTGCGCCCCGGGGAGCTGAATATCATGACGGCGGGGCACGGGGTCTCGCACTCTGAATTCGCCGTGCTTCCCGACGGCGGGGAGTTGCCGCTGCAGCGGGGCCTGCAGCTCTGGGTGGCCCTTCCCGACGGGGAGAGAAACCGGGAGCCGGCGTTCGAACAGCACCGGGAACTGCCGCGCGTCGCCGGCCACGGCTTCACCGCCACCGTCATGGTGGGTGGGTTTGCGGGCGTCGTGTCCCCCGCGACGATGTTTTCGCCGATCGTTGGCGCGGACGTTTCCTGCGAAGGGGACGCGGTACTGCCACTGGACCCCGCCTTTGAGCACGGCATCCTGGTGCTCGACGGCGGCCTGGCGGTGGACGGGCAGGACCTGCCGGCGGGGCCGCTGGGCTACTTGGGCACCGGCCGAAGCGAACTCCGGATGGAGGCCCGCCCCGGCACGCGGTTCCTGCTGATTGGCGGTGAGCCGTTCGGTGAAGAACTGCTGATGTGGTGGAACTTTGTGGGCCGCACCCACGACGAAGTGGAGCAGGCCCGGGAGGACTGGGAAGCGCAGGCCGGGCTGCCGGATGCCGAAACGGCTGCGGCCAGGTATGGACTGGTGCCAGGCCACGGTCCGGAGGCCGGGGCGGAGGCCGGCCGCATTCCCGCTCCCCCGCTGCCCGGCGTGCGGTTGACGCCCCGTAAGCGCGCCGTCGACTAAGCGCGCCGCCTGGCCCGCTGACGGGCAAGCGCGGTTTGGTTCCTGTCGGCCGTCAGGCCGGTTCGGCCAGGAGTTGCAGGACGCCGAACACCGGTTCCTGGTCCAGGACCCTCACGTCAGTGATGCCGCCTGCTTCGAGGTTCCGGCGGAATGACTCCTGCAGCGGTGCCACGTTCATGCCCAGGCCGCCGCCCAGGATCACCGGACCTTCAATTTTCAGCTGGCCCAGCACCTGCCCGGCCAAGGCGGCAAGGTCGCGGCCGGCCTGCTCCAGCAGGGCTGCACTGTCCTGGTGCCCGGCAGCGGCCGCTTCCACGACATGCCTGGCCTGCTGGGCCCAAAGCGCCGTCCCGTGTCCGGGGAATGGAACAGCGCAATCAGCTTGTTGGGGTGGTCCAGGCCGCAGGATGCCAGGAGGGATGCCGTGAGCTGGTCAATCGGCAGGCCCTGGTTCATCCTGCGCAGGCTGTGCCGGACCGCTTCCCTGCCCAGCCAGTAACCGCTGCCCTCATCCCCCAGCAGGTAGCCCCATCCGCCCGCCCGGGCCTCGCCGCCGTCGGCGTTGCGTCCCCAGGCAGCCGAGCCGGTACCTGCAATGACCGCAACTCCCGTACTGGCACGGCCCGCGGCCAGCAGCAGGCGGGAGTCGTGGACAACGGTGATGCGGGCCTCCGGGACGAGTGGCTGGATCAGGGCCGCCAGGGCGGCGGCGTCCTCGTCGGTATCGATTCCGCCGGACCCTGCGTACACCCGGTCCACGCGGCCGCCACCGATCCTGGCGAAAAGCTCCGCCAGGTTCCGTGCTGCCTGGTCGCGGCTGACGTTCTGGACGTTGGAGCTCCCCGCCGCATCGTCCGCGACGGGCACTCCGTCTTCAAAGCGGATGCCGTGTGTCTTGGTGCCGCCGATGTCCAGGCCGATCGTGACGCCGTGCAGTGGGTTGCCTGGCGAGTCCGTGGCGTGCTGGTCGGGACTGGTGGAGGGGTTCTGGGTGTTCGTCACGTCACAAGGGTACTTGCGTGGCCTGGCTTTGGGGCGCCGCGCCTGCCTTCCGCGGAGGCGCGGCCGCCACCCGCCGTCGTCATCCGGTTCCCCGGGTCAGCGGCCCGCCCTGGTGACCAGCCCGGCCAACAAGCGTGGCCCCTGGGCCACCACCAGCTCGCGGAAGAGCCTGGCGGGAACGGGTTCGGTTTCGGGTTTCCGGCGCCGCCAGCTCACTCCGACTTCCCGGAAGGCCAGCTCCGAGTCCAGCGGCACCTCCACCCAGCCGAGGTCTCCGGTTTCCGGGCGCAGCGTCCTGCCGGGGGCGTCGCCGCCGGGCGGCAGGATGCTGACGCCCAGGCCTGCCGAGACCAGTCCGCGGACCGTGTGTGAATCCTGGCTCTCGAAGGCGATCCGCGGCCGGTATCCCGCCTCGCGGAACAGGGCGTCCGTCAGCGAACGCAGCCCGTATCCGGTTCCCAGCGCCACGAACGGTTCCGTCCGGATATCGGCCAGCCGGGCCATCCGCTGCCTGGCCAGGGGATGGGCGTGATGCACCACCAGCCGGAGCGGTTCCCGGTACAGCGGGGCCGAATCGAGGGTTTTGCCCGCCGGCGCCACGGGAGCGGTGAGGGCCAGGTCCGCTTCCCCGGATGACAGCTCTTCAAGGCATGCGCTCCGGGCGCCCTGGCTGAGCCGGAACCCGGTCCCGGGATGCCGGGCACGGAAGGCGCTGATCAGCAGGGGCAGGGTAGCCTCGCCGAAGGTGTGCTGGAAAGACAGGGACACGGTGCCCCTGACCAGTTCGGACTCGTTCCGGACCAGGTCCAGGCCGGCCTGGAACTCCGCGAGCGCCTGCTCGATGTAGGGCAGCAGGGTGCGGGCTGCGGGCGTCAGGCGGACACCGCGGCCGTCCCGGACCAGGAGTTCGGTGCCGACGGCGGCGCTGGCCCTTGCCACTGCCCTGCTCACCGTCGATTGGGGTAATCCGAGGAGTTCGGCCGTCTCCGTGACGTGTTCGGTCCGTCCCAGCTCGGCGAGTACCGGCATGAGGGGCAGAAGTTGGGCCAATTGTTTCCGGTCCGGTTCCATGGCTGCTCCCTTGCCGGTTCCCGAGCTTTCCCGAAACCGGGAAGCAATCCGATATTGCTATCAGTTTGGCATAAAATATGCATTGGAAGCATTCATTGCCCGGGGACTACGCTTGCTTGATGCCACAGAAAGCGAGCTCCGGCACGGCGGCTTCCCCTCCGTGGAACGGCCATCCCAAAGGGTCCAGGGCCTACGGGCGGATCCTGGCCGGTCTGTCATGCGCAGGGGTTGCAACGTTCGCGCAGCTTTACTCCACCCAGGCGGTCCTGCCCCTCCTGGCGGCCGATCTGCGCGTCACTGCCGCCGAGGCTGCCCTCACCATTTCCCTGGCCACCGTGGGTTTGGCCGCAACCGTGATCCCCTGGTCCTTCCTGGCGGACCGGATCGGCCGGGTGAAGGCGATGATGTGGGGCATCACGGCGGCCACGGTGCTGGGACTGCTGGTGCCCCTGTCCGCCAGCTTCGGCATGCTGCTGGTCCTCCGGCTGTTGGAGGGGATGGCGCTGGGCGGAATCCCCGCCATCGCCATTGCCTACCTCAACGAGGAGGTCAGCAAAGCGCACGCCGCGCTTGCCGCCGGAAGCTATGTTGCCGGGACCACCCTGGGGGACTTTCAGGGCGGCTCGTGGCCGGCCCTGTCGGCGAACTCTGGGGGTGGCGGTCGGCAGCCCTGGCAGTTTCCGTGCTGGCGACGATTGCCGCCGTCGCCTTCCTTGTCCTGGTGCCCCGGGCCAGGGGTTTTGTTCCTGCCCGGGCCGCCGGACTCCGGAGCGCCGTCCGGACGCTCGGGGGCCACCTTAGGAACATCCGGCTGCTGGCCCTGTATGCCCAGGCCTTCCTGATGATGGGCGGGTTCGTGGCCGTCTACAACTATCTGGGGTTCCGGTTGTCGGGCGCCCCGTTCGGGCTGCCGGCCACCGTGATCAGCCTGATCTTCCTGGCCTATCTGTCCGGCACCTTCTCCTCCCGCTGGGCAGCGGGGATGACCTCGAAATACGGGCGCCGGAACGTGCTGCTGGGCGGACTTGGCCTGGCTGTTGGCGGCCTTGCCCTGACCCTCACCCCGTCCCTGGTGCTGATCCTGTGCGGGCTGGTGGTGTTCACGGGCGGCTTCTTCGCAGCCCACAGCATCGGCTCCGGCTGGACGGGCGCCATCGCCAGCACCGGCCGCGCGCAGGCAGCGTCCCTTTACAACCTGGCCTACTACCTGGGCTCCAGCCTCCTGGGCTGGGCAGGTGGCCTGGTCTTCCAGGCCTGGGGCTGGAACGCACTGGCTGGAGCCGTGATCGCCCTGGCGTGCCTCACTGCCGCAACTGTCGCCGTCGTCCATTCCCGCGCGGAAACGGCCGCTGCCTGACTCGGTGCCGCACTCGAATTAACACGCTCCAGCAGCTTCGAGGATAGAGCGGATGTTCGGCAGGACGCGTGCCTGTGGAGCCGATGGTGGAGATTCTGCGGTCTAGGATGAACTAAGGACCGTGTGGAAGGAACCGCCGTGAGTACGAATGCCAGGAACACCAGGCCCGGGGCGCACCTGGAGCCGCTGGATGCCATTGACGAGCGCCTCCTTGCGGCCCTCGTGGCAGACGCCAGGATTTCCAACAAGCAGCTCGCCGAAATGGTGGGTATTGCGCCGTCGACCGCCTTGATGCGCACCCGCGCCCTCTCGGAGCGCGGGATTGTGCAGGGCTACGAGGCGAAGCTGAGCCTGTCGGCCATCGGCCGGTCGGTGCAGGCCCTGGTGGCCGTACGGCTCCGTGCCCACGACCGGGACCAGATCGACCGTTTCACTGCGCGCGTGCCGCACCTGCCCGCCGTGCTGTCGACCTTCCACACCTCAGGTTCGGTGGACTACCTGCTGCACATCGCCGTCGGAAGCACCGAAGACCTGCGGGACTGGGTCCTGGACAATTTGGCTACCGATCCCGTGGTGGGCCACACCGAAACCACGCTGGTCTTTGAACACATCCAGGGCAACCACGGCCCGCTTCCGGACTAGCGCCGCTGTAGATCCACCCGGCTCAGACGGACCCCTGTTTCGTTGCTTTGATGGAAGCGGTGAGGGTGACGGCTGACAGGGCGAGTGCCGCCGAGCCGCACAGCAGGACGAATCCCTGCACCGCTGCCGCCATTCCGAACACGGCGCTGGCCCAGCCCAGGCCGAGGACCGGCACGGCGCTGCCCAGGTAGGTGATGACGTACACGGTGCTGATGATCTGCGCGTGGCGTGCCGGCTCCACCTTGCCCGCCACCTCGTTGAAAACCATCCGGAAGGCCATGCCCTGCCCCAGGCCGGCGGTAACGGCAGCCCCAACGAGCAGCAGTGGGCTGTGCCATGCGCCGGCGGCTCCCAGCAGGATGACGGAGACGCCCAGGACGGCCAGCCCCGCAGGCACGGCCAGGCGCCCGCGCAGGGTCACCAGCTGGCTCAGGGCTGACGCCCCCAGCGGCAGGCCGGCCAGCACGCCGATCAGTGGCCGGGAGTCCGTGCCCAGGACCTGCGCGAAGTAGCCCGGGGCCAGTGACAGGGAGAAGCCAAACACGGCAAAGCTCAGGAAGCCGACGCCGGACGCCAGCCAGAAAGCGCCCCTCGCCTGCCGTGAAACGGAGGGACGGCGCGGGGCAAGGACGTGCAGCGGGCGGGACACTGCCGGCACCATGATGGCCGGGCGTGCGCGGATCAGGTACAGCGGGACAAGGAGCGCGGCCAGCAACAGCGAATGGACGACGTACGGAGCCGTGGTTGCACCGGGAAGCAGCGACAGCAGTCCGCCGATGACGGGACCCGCCGCTACGCCCCCCGAGGAGGCCAGCAGCGTAAAGCGCGATGCCCACTCCGGCCGGGACGGGAGCAGCTCGCGAAGGGCTGCCGCGCTGGCCCCCGTGGCGAGCGCAACCGCCATTCCCTGCAGCGCCCGTCCGGCGCACAGGGCAGCCAGCGTGCCCGCTTCGGCGAAGATCCAGCCGCCCGCCAGTCCGGTCAGGACAGCGACCAGGAGGGCGGCCCGGCGGCCGATATGGTCCGACCAGTGCCCGGCGAGCAGCAGCGTCCCCACCAGGGCCAGGACGTAGCTGGCGAAAGCCGCCGTTACGTCGAGGCTGGACAGCCCGAGGTTGGCCTGCAGCAGGGGGTACAGCGGGGTGGCAAGGTTGGCGCCCACCAGGAGCATGAAGATGACCGCGCCGGAAATCACCAGCCGCGCCGTAGTGGTGGCATTCCATCCGCTGGCCGTGGCCGGGCGCATGCGCAGTTCGCTGAAGACCGTCATTGTGCCGCCTTAGGGGTCGCCGCGGCGGGTGGTCCTTGTGGGAGCCCGGCGCGGATACAACTGTGATGGTTCAAGAATGCGGTACCGCTGCGCCATATCTTTCGACCTTGCAGGGATAATTGAGCAAAATCATCAACTTATGGATCCACGAATGATGGAGAGTGACGATCTTGAACAAACTGGACCCCACGGACCTGAAGATCCTGCTGGCCCTCATCCGGGATCCCCGCATCCAGATCGGTGAGCTGGGCGAGTCCCTGGGCATCGCCCGCAACACGGCCCAGTCACGGGTTCGCCGCCTGCTGCGCAGCGGGGTGCTGCGCCCGGGCGGGCGCGAGGTTGACCTGGAGGCGGTGGGCTATGACGTGGTGGCCTTTGTGACCATTGAGGTCTCCCACCGGGAGCTGGACGGCGTCGTGGCAGCACTGCGGCTCATCCCGCAGGTCCTGGAAGTCCACGAGATCTCCGGCCGCGGCGATGTCTGGTGCCGGGTGGTGGCCACGGACACCCACAACCTCCAGTCGTCCCTGCGGCAGGTCCTGCGGATCAAGGGTGTCATCCGGACAGAGACCGTGCTGGCCCTGCACACCCATATCCCCTACCGGACCGAGCCCCTCATCAGCGGCCTGAGCAGTGCCGCAGCTCCGGCGGCTAGGATTTCCTGAATGACCATCATCGATAACGCCGTCTACGTCAACGGCGTCCGCCATGCAGAGCCCGACAGTCTTGAGCAGACCTTTGAGACCCTGTCCCTGCATGGCGGCATGGCATGGATCGGCCTCTACCGGCCCACGGCGGAGGAAATGGCGGCCGTGGCCAGCGAGTTCGGACTCCATGCCCTCGCAGTGGAGGATGCCGTTTCGGCCCACCAGCGGCCCAAGCTGGAGCGTTACGACGACAACCTTTTCACCGTCCTGCGGCCCGCCCGGTACGTGGACGAGGACGAAACCGTGGAATTCGGCGAACTCCACGTGTTCACCGGCAAGAACTTTGTGGTGACGGTGCGGCATGCGGAAACGGCCGGCGTTGCCAGGGTGCGGCAGCGGCTGGAGGGGCGGCCTGATCTCCTGCGGCACGGTCCCGAAGCGGTGCTGTATGCCCTGCTGGACCGGGTGGTGGATGACTACGCCCCGGTGGTGGCGGGGCTGGAAAACGACATTGACGAGATCGAGGACCAGCTGTTCAGCGGCGATTCCTCCGTGTCCCGCCGCATTTACGAACTGGCCCGGGAGGTCATCCAGTTCCAGCGCGCCATCCACCCCCTGCCCGAGATGCTGGACCAGTTGAAGCGCGGCTTCGAGAAGTACGAAGTGGAAAGCGAGCTGCGGCATAACCTGCGTGACGTGGAAGACCACGTTGAGCGGGTGATTTCCCGGGCGGACTCCTTCCGGGACTTGCTGCAGAACGCCCTGACCCTCGACGGGACACTGACAGCCAACCGGCAGAACGAGGCCAGCGCCGAGCAGAACGAACAGGTCAAGAAAATCTCGTCCTGGGCGGCCATCCTGTTTGCGCCCTCATTCGTGGCCGGGATCTACGGCATGAACTTTGACAACATGCCCGAACTCCATTGGTCCTTCGGCTACCCCCTGGCGCTGCTCCTCATGGTGGCTGCCGGCGGCCTTATGTACGGCATCTTCAAGAGGAAGGGCTGGATCTAGCGGGGCGGGATCACCGTCGCGGGCAGCCGTCCGGTGGCCAGCGCCACCCGCATATTGCCCACCGCGTGCACCATGAGGGAAACAACCAGGAATGCCACCAGAACCTGGCCGGTGGAACCCAGCACCCTCACCCATCCGCCATCGAGGGTTGGGTCAAGGAAGTCGTACACGTACCATCCGTCAAGGCCGCCCCGGATCCACGAAAACGCAAGGAAGGCCACTGGATAGCCCAGCCAGGCGAGGGGCCGCCACCAGGGACCTCGGACCGTCCGGGTGACGAGAATCCAGTCAAGCGCCGCCACCAGCGGGGCCAGGCGGTGGTGGGCAACCTGCGGCCAATACAAATCCCATGTCCACCACGGCTCTTCCGGCGGAGCCACGAGCACGATGTAGATGATGCCCGTCATGACCATGTACAGGACCAGCGCGCCGAACATCTGGTCCCACCACAGCGGCGGCCGGCGTCGCCGCAGCACCCCTGAAATGATCAGGACAAGCCCGAAGACAAGATTTCCCTGCACAGTGAATTCCGAATACAGCTGCGGGACATCCACGTCGTTGCCGGGCAGGGTGGCGTCGAAGGTCTTTTGCACGATTGCGGCCAGCACGACAAGACCGACGCTGATCCGGGTGGCCCGGATCCATGGGCGGTCGGGGTGCAGGGCACGGTTGATGGCAAAGTTGCGCACGACCGGCGGAGCCAGCTGTGGGGGTGCCCTTCCTTCTTCGTGAGGCTCATGGAGCAAGGGTCACGCCGGCAGGAGGAAAAAGACAGGGTCCTTCGACCGCTAACGCCCACCGCCCACCCGGGCCGGTGACAGCCGGTCCGGGCAGGCGGTGACGGTCAGGCGTTGGTTCTGCGCTTCAGCCAGCCCCAGACGCCGGTGGCGACGAAGAGGACCAGGCCGATGATGGCGAGCCAGAGAAGGCCCTTCACGACGAAGCCGACGATGGACAGGATGAGCCAGAGGACAAGAAGTCCGATGATGATTCCCATGAGGCCCACTCTAGGCCCCCACCCATCGGATCGGGCCTGCATCCGGGGGCGTTTTGCCTATGGGAACGGTAACGCGTCCCGCGGTTCCGTCCACCACCACTGTTTGCCCGTTCACGAGGGTGCGGGTTGCGGACCTACCTTCCAGCTCACTGCGTTTGGCGGCGCGGGCCAGCACACGCCGGCGGTGCCGCTCCTTCTCCGCCGGCGGCAACGCCCCGCCGTCGGGCATTGCCGCAAAGTTCCTCGAAGCGCAGGTGAGTGACATCCGTGGGCCCGGCCAGGACACCGGCTTCCGTGAGGCGCCCGCCCAGCGTATGCGGCGGCACCGGAAAGCCTCCGCGCAACAGTTCGCCCACGTTGGCGCCCTTTGCCCGGTCTGCGGAAGCGGCTCGTTGCATCAGGGCCACGGGAAGGGACGAGCGAGGGAAGGATCCGCGGAGTCCACCCGCGGACAGGAATCGCCCCGGCGGTGGGCACCTGCATTTGAAAAGGAAGGCAAACCAGGTGTTCTGGCTCTGGCAACACGCCTGCAAATGGTGGAGCTAAGGAGATTCGAACTCCTGACCTCTTCGATGCGAACGAAGCGCTCTACCAACTGAGCTATAGCCCCGGAATCGGCCGCAACCTGCAAGGCGTTCCAGGATGGTGCGGAACCGGTGTCCCTAGGCTACAAATTTTCCCGGCCCAACGCCAATTGACGCTCCGGCCGGCCGCGGGATCCCAAGGCGCGCCGCCCAAACTTTACGCGCGCCGGCGCTGAAGAACGTCGTCGAGGTTGCTCAGCGCGCTCTGCGCCTTGGTCAACTGCTGATCGGCCACCTGCTGTGCTTCCGCGGACTCCGCTGCCTGCACCCCGGCAGCGCCCTGCTTCAGGGACGGCTTGCCAACTGCCTTGGGCGCCTCAGGAAGTTCAAGAGGCTGCGGCTCCGGGCGCTTTGCCTTGGCTGCGTCCACGTAAACGGGCTTGGGGACTTCCACCGGCTCCCAAGGGGTTCCCGCCGGAGTGGCCGGGGCCGCCTCTGCAGCACTGGTATCGCCGGCAGCCACCGCGACGGCGAGGGCTGCTTCACGAAGCTCAACTGCCGTGAGCCGCTTGATCCCGGCCTGGCCTGCCTCGGCATCGAAAAGCGGGCTGTCCGGCCGCGCGGGGGCGGCCTCAGGTTTTGGGGGAATCGCGTCGGCCGTCTCCGGGCGGCGTGCAGGCGCACTCATGGCCGAGCGGAACGCAGCATTGACCTTTGCCTTGCGGTCGCGGACGGCGAGCATACGCAGCAGCGCCACCGACCCGACAGTCAGCACCGTGCACAGGATCGGAAGGGCAGGCGAACCGATGCCAAAGGCAGCCAGGATCCCGGAAATGAATGCCGTGACAAGGGAGAGCAGCCCCACCAGGGCCAGCGCGGTCCGGCCGTAGCGGATGCGGAGCCGGGCCGGAGGCGGGGTGCTGGCAGCGCCGGCACCGGGTGCCGGACTCTTCCTGGGTTCCATGGCTTTCTCCTGCTGGGCGGCGACGTTCAAGACCAGGCCGGCGTGCGGATCCGGCCCCTCATCGGCGGGGGCGTCTGCCAGGAAGTCGACGGCAGGCTGGAACTGGTGCCGGCGGTTCCGGAGGACGTAAGGGGCAACCCATACAATCCAGAGCGCGACGGCAACCACGAGGATCACTGAGCTGCTAAGGGGGAAGTCCACACTCAAAACCGTATGAGCATCATGCCTGCTCAGGCCGCATTAGCCCCGGTGTGTCGTGCCCCCTCTGGCAAACCGTTGGATTTATGACCGGCGCGAGGCCAGCCAGGGGCCCAGCAGGCCCTCCGGGACTTCTTCCGCGGTGAGGGCGAAGGAACGGTGGTCGGCCCATTTGCCGTTGATGTGCAGGAAACGGGGCCGGTACCCCTCGTCCCGGAATCCCAGCTTTTCCACCACCCGCAGGCTGGGTCCGTTCTCGGGCCGGATATTGATTTCCATCCGGTGCAGGCCGAGGGTCCTGAAGCAGTGGTCCGTCACCAACGCCACGGAGGTGGGGGCGATCCCCCGTCCAGCCCGTGCCTGGTCAACCCAGTAGCCAAGGGTTGCCATCATGGCCGAACCCCACACGATTGACGACACGGTCAACTGGCCCACGATGGCGGGGCTGCTGAGGCCCGACCTCCACTCGGTAATAAGGAAGGGCAAAGCTGTGGCCTGCGCGGCCTGCACTTTGAGCGACCGGACCATGTGCCGGTAATCGGGCAGCCCACCGCCCGGATCCGGATTGGAGGCCTCCCACGGCTGCAGCCACTCACTGTTACGCGAGCGCACCTCCATCCATTCATTCTTGTCGCGGTACCGGATGGGCCGCAGGACCAAGTCGCCGCACTCCAGGGTGACCGGCCAGATGGGACCACTGCGCATGGCGCTAGCGGGAAAGGTCCGAGGTGAAACCTGGCAGCCATTCCCGCAGGCCCGGGCCCAGGTCGTCGCTGTCGATGGCGAGCTGGATGCAGGCCTTGAGGTAGCTGAGTTTGTCGCCGGTGTCGTAACGCCGGCCCCGGAACACGACCCCGTACACCCCGTGCCCTTCACCATCACCGGAGGCAAGTTCCTGGAGGGCATCCGTCAACTGGATTTCCCCGCCCCGGCCCGGTTCGGTGTGTTCAAGGACGCCGAAGACGGCGGGGTGCAGGACATAACGCCCGATCAGGGCCAGGTTGGAGGGCGCTTCCTCGGGTGACGGCTTTTCCACCAGCCGGTTGACGCGGACGTAGTCTTCGCCGTCGATGTCCTGGATGTCCGCACAGCCGTAGGCGCTGATCTCCGACGGCTCCACTTCAATCAGGGCGACGACGGACCCGCCGGTTTTGGCCTGGACGTCAATCATCGTGCTGAGCAGTTCGTCGCGGGCGTCAATCAGGTCATCTCCCAGCAGGACAGCGAAGGCTTCGTCACCCACGTGCTGTTTTGCGCGGAGCACCGCATGGCCCAGGCCGTGGGGGTCGCCCTGCCGGACGTAGTGGATGTCACCCAACTGGCTGGCCGCCTGGATGGACGCCAGCTTCTCCGTGTCCCCTTTGTCCTCGAGCGTTGACTCAAGGGACGGCACGCGGTCGAAGTGGTCTTCCAGGGCCCGCTTGTTGCGGCCCGTAATCATCAGGATGTCGTGGAGGCCCACGTGGACGGCTTCCTCCACCACATACTGGATGGCAGGCTTGTCCACGACGGGGAGCATTTCCTTGGGCATCGCCTTGGTGGCTGGCAGGAACCTGGTGCCCAGGCCCGCGGCGGGAATGACGGCTTTGCGGACTCTGGGGTTACTGGTGTTCACCGGTCTAATCTAACGTCAGCGTCAAGCATTTCAGTAACCACCGGAGCGGCAAGCCCGTGCCGGTGCGGGAAGAACCTCCCAATACGGGGCATTGCAGGAAGGACACCATGCTGCAGGAGACCAACGCAGTCAAGGACGGCATCAGGGCCGCCCACCGCCGGCGGCGGGCAGCGCTGACGCCGGCGCAGCTCGAAGCTGCCGGCGCGGCCCTGGCCGTCCATGGGGAAGCATGGGCGGGGACGGTCACAGGGAAGCACGCCTCGATAGCCTGCGTATACCTTGGCGTGGGACACGAACCGCCCACCCTGCCCCTGATCAACGCCCTGCATCGCAGCGGCCATCAGGTACTGCTTCCGGTGTGCGAGGAAGGCCGCGAATTGAGCTGGGTGTTCTGGACGCCGGAGACCAGCTTCGAGCGCAGCAAATATGCACCAATCCTGGAGCCCACGGGGCACCGTCACGGGCCGGAAACGGCCGGTGGCGCAGCGGTGCTCTTTATTCCGGCCACCGCAGTGGACCTTGCCGGCAACAGGATCGGGCAGGGCGGAGGCTACTACGACAAATTCCTGGGGCACCTGGCTACGGCAGGGAAGGAAATTCCCCTGGCCGCTGTTATCTACGATGACGAATTGCTGCCCGCCGGCCGGATACCGGCCGAGAAGTTCGACCGACCGGTCCCGGCCGTCCTGGCCCCGTCCGGATACCGGCCATTGGCGGGCAACGCCTGAGCCCGTCCATTCGGGCACAGTGATAGAATTAGCACTCAGGCCCTGCGACTGCTAACGGTTTACCCGGTGGCAGCACGGGACCTCTCGTTTGCCCAAGAGGAGGAGCACCAGTGCCAACATATGCTTACGCCTGCAAGGATTGCGGCCACGCCTTCGACATTGTCCAGTCGTTCTCGGACAGCAGCCTGACGTCCTGCCCGGAATGCGAGGGCACGTTGCGCAAGAAGTTCAACAGCGTCGGTGTCGTCTTCAAGGGCTCGGGTTTCTACCGCACGGATTCCCGCGATTCCAAGGGCAGCTCCGTCTCCCCCGCACCCGCAGCGACGCCCGCTGCCACCCCCGCCGCGTCGGCGCCGGCAGCAGCTGCCGCCAGCTAAGCAGCCCAGGACTTTACGACGGCGGCCGGACGCTCCCTGCGTCCGGCCGCCTTTGTCCACATAGCCGCCGTCCGGGCTCCCGTGCCGCTTTGGCGTCACCTAGCGTGGGCGCATGCCAGTACTCTTCCGACGTCGCCGCGACGGTCTCCGGTTCCCCAGCCATGTCCATGCTGCAGGTGCCCGTAACATCCCCCGCCGCCCCGGACGGCGTCCCCTGCACTCGCGGTTTGCCGGCTGGCTCAGCCGCAACCGACGCCTCGTAGCGGCCCTGCTCTTGTGCGCAGCTGCAGCAATCGCTGTCCAGCAACTCACTCCCGCCCCGCTCACCACCGTCACGGCGCTGTCCGCTGCCCGGGACCTGCCCGCGGGAACAACGGTAACGGCAGCAGACCTGGCCCAGGTCCAGGTGCCGCCCGGGATGGTGACCGACGGCTTCCTCCGGGATGGATCCGCAACCGCAGGCAAGCAGCTCGCAGCGCCGCTGCGGAAGGGCCAGCTCCTCACCGACGCCCAGCTGCTGGGCCCCGGGCTCCTGGCAGGGACGCCCCCGGTTCGGCCGCGGTTCCCCTGCGGATGGCGGATGCCTCATCCATCCAGCTGGTCTCCCCGGCCAGCTGGTCAACATTGTGCTGACATCAGCCAACGGGTTCGACCAGAAGAGTCCCTCTGAGGTCCTGGCGTCTGCCGTCCCGGTGCTGTGGACCTCGAACAACGGCGGCCAAGGGGGTCAATGGCTCGGCACCACCGAGACCGATGGACTGATCGTGGTGGCAGCCACCGCCGAACAATCACTGCGCCTGGCCGGCGCCTCCACCCAGGGCAGGCTGTTCTTCGTCCTGGTCGGGCCGCCCTGACCTCAAGCGTGGCCCGGATGATGTGGGTCAGCCCCAGTGCGGCGGTTTCTGTTCCTTCAACCAGGTATCGTGATCGTCCTCCCGGTCACCCCAGCTGCGGGCGTCGTCTTCCGCCGCCTTGCTCGGGAGGATCTCGTCGGTGCCCCCGCTGCCGGCCGCGCCCCGGAGAAGGCACCGGCGCTGCGGAATCCGCGGGAGCGGCACCGCGGTCAGTTCCGGCTGCGGCCCCGCTCCTGTTCGCGCCGCCGTTCTTGTCCAGGTCGTCGTTCCTGTTCGAGCCGCCGTTCTTATCCAGGTCGTCGTTCCTGTTCAGGTCGTTCGTGTTCCGGGTGTTGTTCTCGTTCTGGCGCATGTCTTCCTCGGGCCTGTCTTTCCCAGGCTGGTCTTCTCTCGTCGTGGCACCCGCTTCCCTTGTCCCCTGGGCGCGCCGGCCTTGGCTGACAGCCTCGGAAGGCAGGTAGGAAACACCGGCAGCAGGCGCCCCATCAATTCCGTGAAGTGCGTGGTTGAAGTCATCGTCCAGGAATCCTGTGCTGGACGTGGTCCGGCCCGGAAGCACCATCTTCTCAAGTCCCAGGTAACCGGCGATGCGGTCCGCGCAGGACGAGGGGTCCGTGAAGACCTCGATGGTCCACAGCGGCATGTACCGCCATCCCAGGCGTTCCAGCAGTTGCGGCCGCAGCCTGCTGCGCTCACGCACGCTCATGGTGCGGTACTGGGCCGTGCCGTCGGATTCGATGGCCACGGGCCGCGGGAGGTCGGGGTCGTCCTGGCCCATGGTGTTCAGGGGATCCGCCGCGGCAACCACGTCGATGGCGCCGTCGTACTGGTGCCAGACCCTGGCGCCACGGGCCCGCAGCCGGTCCCCCAGGTCCGCTACCAGCGGGTCCGCTCCCAGCGCCTGCTCGCTGGCCGCGGCACGGGACGCGGGAGTCCCGAGATCGGTGTTGCCGGAAATTTCCCGGTCCAGCAGCGTATAAAGATCCACCGCCCCGTGGGTGAGCCTGGTGTGGTCCAGGTCCTCCGGCCGGAAGCAGGTGAGCACGTGCATGGAACGGCGCGCCCGGGTCATGGCCAGGGCAAACTTCTCCCGGCCGCCCTCCGCGGAGAGCGGCCCGAAGTTGTGCAGGGCGCGGCCGTGCGGGGTCCGCCCGAATCCGGGCGAGAAAATGACGTGGTCGCGGACCAGGCCCTGGGCGCGTTCAAGGTCAACTACCCGGAAAGATTCCGGCCCGGCGCCGAAGAAGCCGGCCAGGCCCGGCTGGTTGGACAGCTGGAGCCTGATGGATTCACCAATCCTGGCGGCGTGCCGCAGGCTTGCGGTAACCACTGCCAGCGACGTTCGCGGGCGCAGGCGGGCGTGTTCGAAGACGAGCTCCACCACGCGGTTGACCTCGGCCACCACGGACTCCACGCCTTCGTCGCCGGCACTGGGCAGGCCCGTGCCGTCCGGCAGGTATTCCACCAGCAGCGACCGGTCCAGCCCCGTGGCCGACTGGCCTTCCGGCAGCCGGCGCAGGCCGCCGTCGTAAAAGTTCTTGCTCAGCTGAAGGACCAGGTCCTCGTCCACCGCCCGGTACACCACGTTGAGCCGCCACACCGGAAGCACGGCAGACAATGCCGTGAAGGCACTTTCCACCCGGTGGTGGGCCGACTCGCCGGGCGCCAGCCGTTCCACCCCGACGGTGAAGGTCCGCGGCGTGGCAATGCGCGAGTCGCCAAAGGCAATCACCTGCCGTGCACGGGCGATTGCCGGCAGGACAGCCTGAAGCGAGGTGGCTTCCGCATCGAGGATTACGACGGCGTCGAAGTGCTGTTCCGCCGGAAGCAGGCCCGTCATCAGGTACGGGCTGACAGACCAGACGGGAACCAGGGTGCCGATCAGGTCCGGAGCCTGTGCGGTAAGGGCCGGCAGGGAGACCCGGCCGTCCTTGAGCAGGCTCCGCAGCAGGTCGGCCTGGCGGGGCTGGGCAGCGATGGCTGTGCGCCACCGTTCCGCCAGGTCCCACCGCAGGCGGGCGGCGCCGCTGGCAACGTGGGCGTTGTCCGCCAGCCGGTACTCTGCCTCAAGCTGGCGCAGCGCGTCGCCGTCGGACATGGCCAGGTAGTCGTCACCACTGATCATTGCCTCAAGCGCGGACTGCCACCAGGCCAGCTCCAGCTCGGCGGCAACGGATCCCTCCGGGACTTCCCGCTCGGCGAGGTCGGCCAGGAGCTCGCCCAGGCCGTGTTCGCGCATGTTCTCGACCAGGAGGGTGCGCTCGGGCAGGGTCTTAAGCGTGTCGGTGTCCGCCACCAGGCGCTCCAGGCGTTCCATCAGCCGCGCGTAGGGAACGGTGGACAGCGAGCCGCCGCCTTCCGTGTGCCGCAGCGCCTCACCCAGCTGTGCCAGTTCGCCGTCCAGGGACCGGTACATGGCAATCATTTCGGCCAGGCCGGAAGGTACGGCGGGGTGCCGCTGCGTGGTGGCGTAGCCCGCCCACAGGGCGCGCTGCTCCTGCACCAGCACCAGGGATGAGTGCAGGTCTGCGATGTGGACGCCCGGGCGCACGTATTCCTTGGCGACCCGGCGCAGCCTTGAGCGCTGCATGGCAGTCAGCTCGATGCCGCGCTCACGCCGCCAGGCGGACGGCGCGGTGGCGGAAATTAGGTCCGTCACGGGCCGGTCAAAGATGTCCGGGGTGAACTTGTCCAGGCTTCCGCGGACGGCGACCAGCAGTTCCAGCTGCTCGCCCCACTCGGCGAATGATTCGCCCAGGCGGATTTCGGCGTGCTCCGCAACGGCGTCCATGCGGTCGCGGAGGAGGGGAAGGCTCTTGGCGACGGAGCGGACCAGGTCCTGCGCTTCCTCCGTTTCCTTGCGGGTCAGCAGCCGGGCCCCGTGCCAGGGGCTGGTGGTGGCCGCCTTACTGAAGCTGCCCAGTTCCGCGGCGCGCCTGAGCCTGCCGGCCAGCTCCTCGCGGTCCCGGATGCTGTCCAGGACGCTGCGCTTGAGCCGGACGGTGGTGGCGGGCGCGGGGTGGATGGAGGTGAGCTCCGCGAGTGACTGCATGGCCTGGTAGGGCGAGCAGCCCCAACGCTCGCGGACGTTGTGGAGCGACGCCACGTGGTCCATGAGGGCGTGCCGGTGTTCCACCAGGGTGTTGTGGAGGTTCCCGAGCTGGGGTTCCAGTGACTTTTCGTTGCGCACGATCGCCCGGAGCAGCTGGCCCTTCAGCTGCTGCGCCGTGACGTTTCCGGAGAGCTGGAACAGGATGGACTCCAGCCCCAGCGACTCCAGATGCCCGGAGACCTCGTTGAGGCTGGCGCGGCGGTCGCCCACCACCAGGACAGTCTTGCCGGCGTCCACCAGGGCACCGATGGTGTTGATGGCCGTCTGGGTCTGCCCGGTGCCGGGCGGACTGCTGACCACCAGGGAGTCTCCGGCGCGGGCCGCGTCCACGACGTACTGCTGGTCAGTGTCCGCATCCAGCAGCAGCAGCTCGTCCTTGGGGTGCCTGTTGTCCAGGTGGGGGAAGCGGGAGGGGTCGGGTTCCTCCACGTCCACCACTTCGCCGCCGGCAGCAGTTGCCAGCGCGGACACAAGGGGATGGGAGTCGTTGATCCAGGGATCGTCGAGGTTGCCGGAGAGGTCGGCGAACGTGGAAACGAGCAGGTTGTGCTGGGTTTCCGCGCCGTGGATGGGCCGGATCAGGGTGGCCAGCCGGTCCAGGACAGGCTGGGGGTCGAACCGGGCGGTGCTGTAGGCGAGGCGGGTCACGGCGTTGACGTCAAAGACGATCCCGTGGATGTTCTTCAGGTGCCGCACCAGGGCCGGGTTGATGTGCGCCTGCTCGGTGAGCTGCAGTTCGAAGTCGTCCTCCCCGGCCGTACCGTGAGGGAGATGGCGGTCAGCATGACCGGAGCGGACACCCGCTGGGGTTTGCCGCCGACGGCTGACGTCCACACCACAGTGCCGGCGGACAGGTAGCCGGCATCGATGCCGCGGTCGTTGGCGAGCTCGAAGATCTTGGACCGGATGTTGCGCGAAGCGCGGGCCGCCACCACATACTGCTGCCGGTCACGGATCAGGGTGGACAGGCGTGTGCGGCGCCCGGCCATGAGCTGGGCGAGCCCGGAGGGTGTGCCGACGTAAGGTCGATGGAGCCTTCGGGTGTCTTGGTGAAGCGCAGCATCGTGTCCGCGCCGGTAACGGGTTTAAGCCCGGACAGCCATTTGCGAAGCTCTTCCGAGCCTTCCGGGTGGCCTTGACCAACTGACACTTCTGCCTTCTTTTCTGCGCTTGCACGTGACGTCCTGGACCATACCGGCATAGATTCGAGAGTAGCCGCTTCGGCGCCGGACTTGAGCGACCGCAACACTGGAGCACGGGAAATTGCCGGGATTCATCCGGGAAAAGCAGCGGCCGGCCCCCGCTGGCGGAGGCCGGCCACTTAGGATGCTATTCCCATTCGATGGTTCCCGGCGGCTTGCTGGTGACGTCCAGGACCACCCGGTTGACGCCGTCCACCTCGTTGGTGATCCGGCCGGAGATCCGGGCCAGGAGATCGTAGGGCAGCCGCGACCAGTCGGCCGTCATGGCGTCCTCGGAGGAGACGGGGCGAAGCACGATGGGGTGGCCGTAGGTACGGCCGTCGCCCATGACGCCCACGCTGCGGACGTCCGCCAGCAGGACGACGGGCATCTGCCAGACCTCGTTGTCCAGGCCGGCTGCCGTGAGTTCGGCGCGTGCAATGGCGTCTGCCTTGCGCAGCAGGTCCAGCCGCTCCTTGGTCACTTCGCCGACAATCCGGATGCCCAGGCCGGGGCCGGGGAACGGTTGGCGGCCAACGATTTCCTGCGGCAGCCCCAGCTGGGCACCCACTGCGCGGACCTCGTCCTTGAACAGGGCGCGCAGCGGCTCAACGAGCTCGAACTGCAGGTCCTCGGGGAGGCCGCCCACGTTGTGGTGGCTCTTGATGTTCGCGGCACCTTCGCCGCCGCCGGATTCGACGACGTCCGGGTACAGGGTGCCCTGGACCAGGAACTTGATCTTCTCGCCGTGGGCAGCGGCCTCGGCGATGATGGCCAGTTCGGCTTCCTCAAAGGCGCGGATGAACTCGCGGCCGATGATCTTGCGCTTGGTTTCCGGATCGCTGACGCCTGCCAGGGCCGAGAGGAAGCGTTCCTGTTCGTTGGCGACGTACAGCTTCACGCCGGTGGCGGCCACGAAGTCGCGCTCCACCTGCTCCGCTTCGCCTTCACGCAGGAGTCCGTGGTCCACGAACACGCAGGTGAGCTGGTCGCCTACGGCACGCTGGACCAGGGCTGCCGCCACTGCGGAGTCCACGCCGCCGGAGAGGCC
This sequence comes from Arthrobacter sp. FX8, assembly GCF_026723805.1. Lineage (NCBI taxonomy): Bacteria > Bacillati > Actinomycetota > Actinomycetes > Micrococcales > Micrococcaceae > Arthrobacter > Arthrobacter sp. FX8. The sequence goes on from NZ_CP113505.1 coordinate 2,316,328, forward strand.
GCAGATGACCCGTGCATCCCCCACCTGCTGGCGGATGCGTTCCACCTGCTCTTCCAGGATGTTGCCGGTGGTCCAGTTGGGCTCGAGCTTGGCGCAGTTGAACAGGAAGTTCTCCAGCACCTGCTGGCCGTAGGCGGAGTGCTTGACCTCCGGGTGCCACTGCACGCCGAAGAGACCCTTTTCCTCGTTGGCGAAGGCAGCTACCTCCGCGCCCGCCGTCGTCGCCAGGACTTCGAAGCCTTCCGGCGCCTGGTGGACGGAGTCGCCGTGGCTCATCCAGGTCTTCTGGTGCTGGGGCATGCCCTCAAGCACCGAGCGGCTGTCACCGAGGATGGTGGTTTCGGTGGATCCGTACTCCCGCAGGCCGGTCTTGTCCACCTTGCCGCCCAGGGCGTTGGCCATGGCCTGGAAGCCGTAGCAGATGCCAAAGACGGGGACGCCGGCTTCGAAGAGGTCGGCACCCACGCTCGGGGCGCCGTCGGCATAGACGCTGGAAGGTCCGCCGGACAGGATGATGGCGGCGGGATTCTTGGCCAGGAGCTGCTCGGTGGTGTAGGTATGCGGAACCACTTCCGAATACACATTCGCTTCCCGGACGCGGCGGGCAATCAGCTGCGCGTACTGGGCACCGTAATCAACAACCAGCACCGGCTTCTGGGAAGTTTGGGATGCAGTGGGAGTAGTCACCGTAATAGCCTACTTGGCGCCGTTGCACCGGCGCACCTTGAGACGCCGTGCTGTGACGGAGCAGACGTACGACGGCGGGCGGCCGCCGCGAGGGGCCAGGCACCTCAGCGGCCGGCAGCCCGGAGGGCTAGTTGTACTGCCCAGGCAGGTTGGTTAAGCGGCTGATGGGCGGGTGGCCTCCGATTGCGGTGTGGGGCCTGTGGTGATTGTAGTGGTGCAGCCATGCCGGGAGGGCGTTTCTGCGGGCTGATTCCGTGGCGTAGAAGCGCTTGAAGGCCCACCCGTCGGCAAGGGTTCTGTGGAAGCGTTCGATCTTGCCGTTGGTCTGCGGGCGATATGGCCGGGTCTTCTTTGCCGTGATCCCCAGTTCTTGGCAGGTGTCCCGCCAGAGATGTGATTTGTAGGCCGCCCCGTTGTCAGAGAGAACCCGTTCCACGGTGACGCCGCGGGCAGCGAACCAGGACACAGCCCTTTGCAGGACTGCTACTGCGGTGGCCGCTGTTTCATCGTCATGGATCTCCGCGTAGGCGACCCGTGAATTGTCGTCAATGACCGTGTGTACGTAGGCGGTCCCGATCAGCGGGCTACGGTGTCTGCTGCGCGGCTTTGACGGAGTCGCAGCACGGTTCTGCTTGCCTTGCTGCCGCCCGACGTAGCGCCAGCCGCCGCCGTCGGGGATGTTGCCGAGCTTCTTCACATCCACATGGATCATCGCTCCGGGAGTCACGTGCTCATAGCGGCGGATGACTTCTCCGGTGCGCTTGTCCACGTGATGCAGGCGGTTCAGCCGGCACCGGACCAGGACCGCGTGCACGGTCGAGGCCGGCATGGCCAGCTTCGCCCCGATCGCGACCGGTCCCAGCCGTTGCTTCCAGCGCAGGTGCACAACTTTGCGCACCAGCTGCTGCGGCGTCCGGTTGGCCACCCGGTACGGGCGGGAGGACCTATCAGCCATACCGGCCTCACCCATCGCGGCGTAACGGGCCGCCCACCGTTTCGCGGTCGGCCAGGAGCAGTTGAACTGCTCGGCAGCCCGGGATACCGGCCAGCCGTGGTCAACGACCAGACGCGCGACGCGTAAACGTTGGCGCGGAGTCAAAGCGGCATTAGCGTGGGACATGAGGACCTCCTGGTCGCTGCAGCGGTTGTCTAAGCAACTCCACTGTGCAACCGGAGGTCCTCACCTTTGGCTCAACGACTCCAGCGAGTCATCACATTCACCGAACCAACGTCCCTGGGCAGTACAGCTAGTACCGCTGCGGAGCCTGCGGGTTGGCAGCGAGTTCGGCCTCCGCCTCGGCGTGGAACTTCTTCTCGACGATGAAGGACAGGAACGGCACCACGCCGCCAAGGGCCAGCAGGACCAGCTTCAGGAAGGGCCAGCGCATGAGGGACCACAAGCGGAAGTTGGAGATCAGGTAGACGACGTACATCCAGCCGTGCACGATCAGGACCGTAACGGAGACGTTCACGCCGTTCAGTACTCCCGGCGGCTCGGCGTCCGCGAACCCGAAACCGAACGGCTGGCCGGTCACGGCGTTGGTGCCGCCGGCGAACAGGTACTGCCCGAAGCCGTACCGGGCCACGAGTTCAGCGCACAGCAGGAGCAGCATGGTGCCGGTGAGGTAGGCCATGACCTTATAGAACTTCAGGGCCGACCGGATCTGGGCCTCGGTGCCGCCGAAGCGGCGCTTCCTGCCGGACGTCTTGCCGCCGGGAGCCTGCGGGGACGGGGTGGCCGGTTTCGGATCAATCATGGCTGTACCTTCTGCTGGGACTGGTCAGGCTGCTGGTGCTGGTCAGGCTGGTGCGGGGGAAGCTGGTGCGGTTCGTGCGGTTCGTCCTGCTCGGAACCTTCGGCGTCATCGAGGGCCTCCTCGAGGTCCCGGTGGTAGTCGTCCTTGACCAGCCGCCACCAGATGAAGAGGGCAAAGCCGGCGAAGACGACCCACTCGATGGAGTAGAAGAGGTTGAGCCAGTTGATGTGCTGTGCCGGCGGCTGGGGGCCGATGTCCAGCGGCAAGAGGTTGCCGGGTACGGCCGCGGCACTCACGTCCTGGCCGCCCACCACCTCTGCGGTGGCCGAGACGAAGCCCGGGTAGCTGCTCACGTCCCAGTAGTTGATGAGCTCGGCCACGGAAACCGCCGACGCCTCCCCCGGCTTTGGCGCCTTTCCGGCCACCGGCGCCTCGGACGGCAGCAGCCGTCCGGTCAGTTCAACCGGGCCCGACGGCGGTGCTGCCGCGTCCCGCGGGTCAGCCACCCACCCGCGGGCCACCGGGATCCAGGTCTGCGGTGTTGCGGCGGCTCCCGTCAGTGTGGGCGCGCCGTTGACGGCGAAGGCCGACACCACCCAGTAGCCGCTTTTGCCGTCGTGAAGCCGGCCCGGAACCAGGACCTGCTTGTCAGCGCTGTACGTTCCCTGGGCGGTGACCATCTGGTCCGCGACGCTGCCGTGGAAGAACTCGCCAGGCTGGAGCGTGCTTGTCAGCGGCTGGACCTGTTCGGTGGCCGGATTGACCGGCACTTCGGGTTGGGTGGAGCGTCCGAACTGCCATTGGCTCAACAGCACGAAGACCCCGGAGAGCGCGATCGCGAAGATAAAGCCTGCGATCCATCGGGGTTTAAGGGCTGTTTTCCACACGTCTTAACCGTACTTCGTACTTCTGTAGAACAACTAAACGCCGGCGCCGGCCGCCCCAGGGAGGAGCCGGCCCTGGCCGGATGCTGGTCCGGGCGTTCCTAGTGGTCGAAGAACACCAGGCTGGAGTTGATGAGTTCGGCGATCACTTCGGCGTCGTAGGCGCGCCGCAGCGATTCGCGGAAGGATTCCTTGGAAAGCGACCGTGCCAGGGTGGCCAGCACTTCCAGGTGGTCGGAAAAGGAACTGGCGGGGGTGGCAATCAGCAGGATCACCGTGGCCGGACCGTCGGCGGCGCCGAAGTCCAGGGCATGGCCGTACTTGGCGATCCCCACCGCGATCGAGGTCTGGGAGACGAACTCGCTGCGCGCATGCGGCAGCCCGATGCCGCCCGGGAGCCCCGTGGCAAGCTGGTGCTCGCGGGCATTGACGTTCTTCAGGAACCCGTCAAGATCCGAGATCCGCCCGGCTGCGTGCAGCCGTTCCGCCAACTGGGTGGTGGCGTCGGTCTTGTCCTTCGCTTCCATTTCCAGGATCACCATGTCGGCAGTGGTGAGGTGGGCGTCATACGGGTCCAGTGGTTCCGCCAAGGCGTATCCCTTCTGTCAGCAGTGCAGGGCGAACGGCCCCTCAGCGCAAGGGCACGATGTTTTCCGCGCCCAGGCGGGCGGCGTCTGCGGATTCGTCGTCCGGCTGTTGCTGGCTGAGGCGTTCGGCTTCCACGCGGGCAATGTAGTGGCGGACCTCGTTTTCACGCTGCGCGTCACTCCAGCCAAGGACGTCACCCATCAGTTTAGCGACAACAGGGGCAGCGGACACGCCGCGGTCCCAGGCCTCGATGGAAATGCGCGTCCGCCGGGTCAGGACGTCCTGCACGTGGCGGGCCCCTTCATGGGTTGCGGCATAGACCGCCTCCGCCTGCAGGTAGTCATCCGCTCCCGGGATGGGCTCGGCAAGTTCCTTGTTCTGCTCGATGATGGCCAGCACCTCGGGCGTCATGGAGCCGTACCGGTTGAGCAGGTGCTCGATCCGTGCCACATGGACCCCGGATTCCTCCGCGGTGCGGTTCCGGCGGTTCCAGGCCGCACGGAAGCCGCTGGCGCCCAGCAGCGGGATGGTTTCCGTGCAGCTCGGCGGGACCCGTTCGTCCATGGTGCGGGTGGCCTCGTCCACCGCATCCTTGGCCATGACCCGGTAGGTGGTCCACTTGCCGCCGGCCACCACCACCAGGCCGGGGACAGGGTGTGCCACAACGTGCTCGCGGGACAGCTTGGCGGTTGAATCGTTTTCACCGGCAAGCAGCGGCCGGAGTCCGGCATAGACCCCTTCAACGTCCTCCCTGGTCAGCGGGCGCTTGAGCACCTGGTTGACGTGCTCCAGGACGTAGTCGATGTCCTTGCTTGAGGCCGCGGGGTGGGCCTTGTCCAGGTGCCAGTCGGTGTCCGTGGTGCCGATGATCCAGTGCCGTCCCCACGGGATGACAAAGAGCACCGACTTTTCCGTGCGCAGGATCAGGCCCACGGTGGATTGGAAGCGGTCGCGGGGAACCACCAGGTGGATGCCCTTGGAGGCACGGACCTTCAACTGGCCCCGGTCGGTCACCATGGCCTGGGTTTCGTCCGTCCAGACTCCGGTGGCGTTGATGACCTGCTTGGCCCGGATGCTGAATTGCGTCCCGTCCTCATGGTTCTCCACCTTGGCTCCGACCACCCGCTCGCCCTCGCGCAGGAAGTCCACCACCGCCATCTGGTTCACGGCGTGGGCGCCGTAGTACGCAGCGGTACGCACCAGGTTTGCCACGTATTTGGCGTCGTCCACCTGTCCGTCGTAGTACCGGATGGATCCCACGAAGGCATCATTCTTCAGGCTGGGGGCGGCGCGCAGGGTGCCGCGCTTGCTCAGGTGCTTGTGGAACGGCACGCCGCGGCTGTGTCCGCTGGAGATGGACATGAGGTCATAGAGCGCGATGCCGGCGCCCACGTAAGGCCGCTCGATAAAGGGCTTGGTGAGCGGATACAGGAAGGGCACCGGGCGGGCAAGGTGCGGGGCGATTTCGGAGAGCAGCAGCCCGCGTTCCTGCAGGGCCTCCTTGACCAGGGCGAAGTCGAGCATCTCCAGGTACCGCAGGCCGCCGTGGATGAGTTTCGAAGACCGTGACGACGTGCCGGCAGCCCAGTCGCTTGCCTCGACGATGCCAACGCTCAGCCCCCGGGTCACGGCGTCCAAAGCGGCTCCCGCTCCGACGATGCCGCCGCCGACGATCAGGATGTCCAGTTCCCGGCCCGGTTCGGACGTGGCGCGCAACCGCTGGATGGATGCTTCCCTGGCTTCGGGGCCAAGGGCTCCGCCGTTTGCAGGAACACTCTTCATTGAACGCCTCCAGTGCCTCTAGTGCCGGTTGTAAACCCACACTACTTGCTGGCGGCGTGCTTTGGGCAGGGTGGGCGGCGCCCACCCTGCCCCGTCCAACGCGTCAGTTCCCTGCGTAGGGCGATACGACGACGTCGACCCGCTGGAATTCCTTGAGGTCCGAATAACCGGTGGTCGCCATGGAGCGGCGCAGCGCACCAATGAGGTTGGACGTGCCGTTGGTGTGGTGGCCGGGCCCGAAGAGGACTTCCTCCAGCGGACCCACGGTGCCGACGTTGGCGCGGTCACCGCGCGGCAGTTCCAGGTGGTGCGCCTCCTGGCCCCAGTGCCAGCCCTTGCCGGGTGCCTCTTCGGCGCGCGCCAGCGCGCTGCCCAGCATGACGGCGTCGGCGCCCATGGCGATGGCCTTGACGATGTCACCCGAGGTGCCCATGCCGCCGTCGGCAATGACGTGCACGTAGCGGCCGCCGGACTCGTCCATGTAGTCCCGGCGGGCGGCCGCGACGTCGGAAATGGCTGACGCCATGGGCGAGTGGATGCCCAGGGCGCGCCGCGTGGTGGTGGTTGCGCCGCCCCCGAAGCCCACCAGCACACCAGCCGCGCCGGTCCGCATGAGGTGCAGCGCCGGGGTGTAGCCGGCCGCCCCGCCCACGATGACGGGGACGTCGAGTTCGTAGATGAACTGCTTCAGGTTCAGCGGTTCGTGGTTCTTGGAGACATGCTCGGCGGAGACGGTAGTGCCCCGGATGACGAAGATGTCGACGCCTGCGGCCACGACCGTCTTGTAGTGCTCCTGGGTGCGCTGCGGGGTGAGCGATCCGGCCACGGTGACGCCGGCCTCGCGGATCTCGGCCAGGCGGGACGTGATGAGTTCCGGCTGGATGGGCGCCCGGTACAGCTCCTGCATCCTGCCAGTGACGGCTGGGCTGTTGGTTTCGTCCTGGAGCGCAGCGATTTCATCCAGAACAGACTGCGGATCCTCGTACCGGGTCCAGAGTCCCTCGAGGTCAAGGACGCCCAGGCCGCCCAGCTTGCCCAGCGCGATGGCCGTTGCCGGTGACATGGCGGAGTCCATCGGGGCCGCGATCACCGGCATGTCGAACTGGTAGGCGTCGATCTGCCAGGAGACGGAAACGTCCTTGGGGTCGCGGGTGCGACGGTTGGGGACGATTGCAATGTCATCCAGGGAGTAGGCACGACGCCCACGCTTGCCACGGCCGATCTCGATCTCATAAGTCACTGCTCTAGGTTATCCCAGCAGCCCCGTTGGTCCCGGCCGGTGGCTACAGTGGCATGATGGGCAGACGCTGGATCTTCGACGGGCACATCGCCGGCATTGGCACCACATCCGGACTGCGCGCGGTGGTTGGCATGTGGCAGGAGTCCCCTTTCGGGACCTTCTCGGACGTCATGGTGCAGGAACCCTCAGGTCACCGCCTGCTGCTTGCGCCGTCCGCCGACGTTGCCGGCTTCATAGCGTCGACCTACAGCTTTGATGAGGTGCGCATGGTGGACGTTGCTGCCGGACTGTCCGGCGGCGCGTTGGCGGTCGACGCCGGGCCGCTGGCAATCCAGGCAGTCACCGGGGCGAGGACCTACCTCGGTTCCGCGCTGAAGGCACTTCCCAGGCGACTTGCAGTCCATCCACGCTGGCTCTCCGCAGTCAGTCCGCTGGCCGCCCTGGCAGCCCGCGGTGCCCGCACCTACGGCACGGCGGGCAGCGGCAGGGCAGAGTTTTACGGGGTGACGGACCTGCACCACGTGACCTCCGCCGTCGTTTCATGGGAAGGCGCCGACGCCGGCGCGCTGGCCCCCATCCGGCCCGCCGTGACCTTCGGTTTCAGCAGCGTCCCGCCCAAGCCCAGTGTCGCGAGGGTGCGCACCACCGTACTGGAGGCCTAGTTTGCTGTAGGTTCCTCTACCGTCAGCTGGGATTCGAACATCCTGAAGTACCTGCCGCGCAGGGCCACCAGTTCCTTGTGCGTGCCCTGCTCCACGATTTCGCCGTCCTCCAGCATGTACACGATGTCGGCTTTCTCGATGGTGGCAAGCCGGTGGCTGATGGCGATGATGGTGCTGCTGCGGTCCGCGAAGAGCCGGGTGAAGATGCGGTGTTCGGCCAGGGCATCAATGGCGGAGGTGGGCTCGTCCATTACCATGAAGGACGCGTCCCGGTAGAAGTTCCTGGCCATGGCAAGGCGCTGCCACTGGCCGCCGGAAAGGCCGCTGCCCTTCCGGCCGCGCGGGTCCTCCATCCAGTTGCTGACGTGGTTGTCCAGGCCGTTGGGCAGCTTATTGATGAAGTCGAGCGCCTCGGCATCCGCGGCCGCCTTGCGGATGCGGTCATCGTCCCGCGGCGAGTCAACGTCGCCGAAGTAGATGTTCTCCGCCGCGGTGGCAAACTCGTATTTCAGGAACTCCTGGCTCAGCACCGCCAGGTGGCGGTGCCAGGAGGTGACGTCAACGGCGGCGAGGTCCACGCCGTCGAGCAGCACCTGGCCGGAGTCCGGACGGTAAAGGCCGGCCAGGATGCGGATCAGCGTGGACTTGCCGGCACCGTTCTCCCCCACGATGGCAATGTGCTGGCCTTGGCGGATGGTCAGGCTGATGCCCCTGATCACTTCGATGTCACTGCCGGTGTACGTGAAGCGGATGTCCTTCAGCTCGACTTCCTTCGGCGCTGCCAGCAACGGCGGCGCGTGCTCCGAGTGAACCGGCATTGCCATGAACAACTCGTAGTCCTTCAGGTTGGCGAGGTCTTCATCAATGGAGCTCAAGGAGGACACCAGGTTGTTTGCGGTGGACAGGGCGCGGCTGACGATCTGCTGCACATAGAGGAACTGGCCCACGGGCTGGGCGCGGGCAATGATCTGACCCACCACCCAGATCAGCGACACCACCTCCGCACCGTACTGGAGTGCATCGGCGGCCAGCTGCTTGGGGATGTAGCGCCGCTGGTAGTCAAGGCGCCGCCGCTCGTCTGCGTCCCGAAGCCGGGAGCGTAGGTCCATGAGGAAACCGACAATGCCATACAGCCGCATCTCGGCAATGTGCTGCGGCCGGAGGAGGTTGGTTTCAATCATCCGGCGTTGGCGGCGTGAGTCCACCTGCGTGTTCCAGTGCGCAATCTGTTCCCTGGACAGCTTGAACTGCAGGTACACGCTGGGCACGATCGCCACCAGGACGATCACGGCGATCCACCAGCTGACCAACAGCAGGGCGCCGATGGCCAGGATGACCGAGATGAGCTGCGTAAAGATAGCGGCAATGCGGTCCAGGACCCTTGCATAGGAGTCGGAGAACCGTTTGGCGCGGTCGTAGAGGTCCACGGTCTCTTTGTCGTCATAGCGCCAGAATTCGAGGGCGAGGAAGCGCTGATACATCTGGTCGCCCACAATGGCGCCCACCTTGAAGCTCATCAACTGCTGGATGTACCGGTCAACGCTGTTGAAGGCGCCCCAGAAGAGTCCCAGCGCCGCGGTGACAATGACGTAGACGATCGCAACGCGTCCGGCTCCGGCGTCGCCCGCGTAGGCTGCGGCCAGCGCGGTGGTGGTGAGGGACGCAAAGTAGGTGGTGACCAGGGGAAGAACGGCCGAGATCAGCGAGCCGAGCACCTTCATGATCACCGCGCCCGGGGATGCACGGAAACTGACCCGCAAGACCTGGGCCACGGCGCGGGCGTAAGGCCGTATGGCAAGCCGCCGGTGGGGTTCGCTCTTCGGGCTCAGTTCCGCCGGATGGCGTGATGGGGGCATACCTCAAGCCTAGGGCGCGCACCGAAAGTTTGCGGTAGCCCGGAAGGGCGTTCGGCGCAGCCAACAACCGTTGCCGCAGGCCGGCTGGGGCTGGTTCTGCAGGTCCGTTCCCACCTCTTGCCCGCTGTCATGACAACGGTGTCGAGCGCCGTGCCGGTCAGACGGGCTCGAAAGCAGCCAGGTCCTTACCGATGCCCGGCCGCGGGAGTTCGTTGACTTGTCTCGTGGACTTAACCTACGCTCCGTCACGTATTGACATCGTTGTCTAACTGAACGCGCGATGAAGGGCGACCTCAAAATGCACAGAAAACAAAAGGGAAGCACGCGGCTCCTTTCGGCCCTGACGCTGACGGGTTTGATATTGACCGGAGCGTTGGCCGGCGCCGGACCTGCGATTGCAGGGAAGTCGGACGGGAATCCTCCCCCGGGCCCACCACGGGCAGCACTTTGGGCCAGGAAACCTACAGGCCGGCGTACCATTTCTCGCCGGCCAAGAACTGGATGAACGATCCCAACGGAATGGTCTACCACAAAGGGATCTACCATCTTTTCTTCCAGCACAACCCGTCCGGAAACACCTGGGGCAACATGTCCTGGGGACATGCCACCTCCACTGACCTCGTTCATTGGCAGGAGCAGCCGCTCGCCATTTCCACGGATACCCAGGAGGACGTGTTCTCGGGCAGCGTTGTGGTGGACAAGAACAATACATCCGGTCTGGGGACTACGGAGAACCCGCCGCTGATTGCGATTTACACCAGTGCCTACAAAGATGCCTCGCCGCACCGCGGGCTCCAGGCCCAGTCGCTGGCCTACAGCCTTGATGACGGACAAACCTGGACCAAATACAGCGCGGACCCGGTCCTGAACCGGAACTCCGCCAACTTCCGGGACCCAAAGGTGTTTTGGTACAGCACTGCCGAAGGCGGCTACTGGGTGATGGCGGCCGTTGAGGCCCTGGACCACAAAGTACTGCTTTACAAGTCGACCAACCTCAAGGACTGGACGGCCCTGAGCGAATTCGGGCCCGCCAATGCCACGGGCGGACTGTGGGAATGCCCCGACCTCTTCCCGCTGGCCGTTGACGGAGACCCGAACAACGTCAAATGGGTCATGGTGGTCAATATCAATCCCGGCGGGGTGGCTGGCGGCTCGGCGGGTCAGTACTTCGTGGGCAGCTTCGATGGCGTCACGTTTACCTCGGAGACCACGAAACCCAGCGATGCGCTACCCCCTGGAACCCCCGTGGCGGGATTCAACGACGGCACATACAACGGGTGGGCCGTGAGCAATGAACCCGGCAACTGGAAGAACGGACCCTTCACTGACGCTCCGGCAGCCGGAACCCTGCCGGGCCAAAACCTCGTTGGCGGGTTCGTAGGCGCGGGCTTGATAAATTCCTTCAACGACGGCGACTGGCCCCTGGGGTCCATGTCCTCGCCTGGCTTTACCGTAGACAGCGACTACATCAACTTCCTGGTGGGTGGAGGCCAGCATCCGCGGGTCTCCGACAAGCTGGACAATACGCCGCCGCCGGGAGACCTGCTGTTCAATGGCTTCGAGGTCCCGGACGGCACTACCCTCGCCGACGCCGGCTGGACCGGCACGGGCGACCTCGCGCCGTCGTATCAGCCCGCCACGACGGGAGGCGACTACTACATCGGCGCTAAACGCATCAACACCTTCGAAACAGGCGCGGCCCCGGGTGACGACCGGCAAGGCAGCCTGACCTCCCCCGAGTTCACGCTCTCCCGGAACTTTGTGAGCATGCTGGTGGGCGGCGGGCACCGTTCCCCGGACTCCGGGCAAGTACTGGAGGCCCAGTTGCTGGTGGACGGGAACGTGGTGCGCACCCTTGCCGGGGACGACGCCGGCGCGCTCAACTGGAAGGGCTGGGATGTCTCCGAATTCGCGGGCAAGCAGGCCCGGCTTCGAATCGTTGACCAGGCGACCGGCGGTTGGGGGCACCTCACCGCTGACCATGTCATGCTGACCGACCAGGCTGCGGTGCCGCGCTCGGACGAAACCACAGTGAACCTGGTGGTGGATGGCGAGGTGGTGCGCACAGCTACCGGCGCGAACAGTGAGGTGCTGGACTGGGCGTCGTGGAACGTGGCGGAATTCCGCGGCCGCCAAGCGCAGATCAGGGTCGTGGACAACAACCGGTTCGGCTGGGGACACATCCTGGCCGACGAGTTCACCGCTTCCCCGCAGCCGGCCCGGCCGCGCATCAACAGTTATGACTGGCTGGACTATGGCCGCGACTACTATGCCTCGGTTTCCTTCGGCAACATGCCCGAAGATAAGCGGGTCATGCTCGGCTGGATGAACAACTGGGACTACGCCAACAGCATTCCCACTTTCCCATGGCGCAGCGCGATGTCGCTGCCCCGCGAGATCGGCCTGACGCAAACGCCGGACGGCCCGCGGCTGACGCAGCAGGCAGTGAAGCAGGTGGACGGGCTGGCCTCTGCGCCCAGTTACCGGAATACCGCAGGCGGGACCATCACTCCCGGAACGCATGCCCTGCCTTCCGCGGCGTCGGGGGATGTGCAGCGGATCGATGTGACCTTCGCTCCCGGCACTGCGGCCAAGTCCGGGATCACCCTCTTCGGAAACGGATCATCGTCCACAGCCGTCGGTTACGACGCCGCCACAAAAGAGGTCTATGTCGATCGCGCGAATTCGGGCAATGTCGGCTTCCATCCGCTGTTTGCCTCGGTCGATTCGGCACCGGTCAGCGTGGATGCCCAGGGAAATGTGACCCTCCGGATCTACGTGGACAGGTCCTCGGTGGAAGTCTTCGCCCAAGGCGGACTGCGGACAATCACCGATCAGGTCTTCCCTGCGGACGGAGCCAAGGAGGTAGCGCTGTTCGCCGAGGGCGGCGTTGCGCAGTTGAAGTCGCTCACCGTCACACCGATGAAACAGGCCATGTTCCTGGCGTCCCTCAAGGCGGTCAACGCCGGAGGGAAGGCCCGGGGCTGAGAAAGCAGGCTTCAGCATGCCCAGCCGGCGGCATCCGGTGGCTGGGCATGCTGAAGCCCCCAGCGAAACTATTCCACCGGCTGCAGCCAGGTCAGGACCGACCCGTCCTCTTCGATGTGCCGCGCCAGCTCGGCATTGAATGTGGCTCCGTATTCGGCGGTGATGTGCTCCTGGAAAGCGTCGTCGTCCCGGTACACCTCGAATACGAAGTACTCACGCGGGTTGGACTCCCGGGTATACGGAAGGAAATGTTCGTTGCCCGGCTCGCGGCGAACGCGCTCCGTCAGTTCCCGCATCATCTCCGCGACGCGTCCTTCGCTTCCGGGCTTGACGGTGAATTCTGCATACAGTGTTTTGGTCATGGATTTCCTTCTTTCTGTGGTGGGTCAGTTCGACGGCGGCAGCTCGCCCGAGCCGCGCACGATCAGTTCCGAGGGGACAACATAAGCCTGGGGAGCACTGTCGTCGCCGTCCATGCGGGCGAGCAACCGCTCAGCGGCGAGCTTCCCGATCCGGTCAGGATGCTGTGCGATGACGGTGATGCCCGGGTCCATCATGTCGGCGAGTGTGAAGTCGTCGAAGCCCACCAACGCCACCCGGTGGCTGGCTCCCCGTTCACGCAGTGCCCTCATGACGCCGAACGTCACGAGGTTCTGGCTGGAGAAGATGGCAGTAGGCGGGTTGTCGGACGCGAGGAGTTCGTGGGCAGCGAGCCGCGCTGATTCTTCGTCGTGCAGGCCATCGCGAACCGGAACAGAACCGGTGGCGACGCCCGCCCGGCCGAGTTCTTCCATGAAGCCCCTGCGGCGATCGCGGGCAGTCTGGATATCAGGGCGGTCACCCAGGTAGGCAAGTTTGGTATGGCCGTGCTGGAGGAGATGGGCTGCAGCCCGCGCAGAGCCGGCAGCGTTGTCGGTTACCACAGCGTCGGCCTCGATCCCCACCGGCTCGCGGTCGATGAAGACGAGGGGCAGGTCCCGGGAGTGCTCGGGGATGACGTAGGCCTGGCTCCTGGCAATGGGTGTCAGGACCATGCCATCCACCCTGCGCCCGAGGAACGCTCCCACCAGGGCCTTCTCCCGCTCGGGGTCGTCGTCGAGGCTTGCAGCGAACACGGCGATTCCGCGCTCGGCGAGGGCGTCTTCCAGTGCGCGGTGGATTTCGCTGCTGAAAGGGTTGGCAACGCTGGGCAGCAGCAACCCGATGGACAAGGTCTTTCGGCCGGCGCGACGCAGGCTCCCCGCCGCCATGTCCAATTGGTAGTGCAACTGCTGGGAAGCTCCCAGGACACGCTGGCGCGTGGCCTCCGAAACGCCGGGCTCGTCATTCATCACCCGGGAAACAGTCTTGATCCCAACGCCAGCCAAGGCGGCCACATGGCGCATGGTGGGTCGGTTCGTGCTGACCTCGGACTGGTAACGATTAGACATCGTTGTCAATACCTCGCTCTTCATCATTGATTCACACTTGACTCTACCCTGTGACATTGATTACATGAGCGATGACATCGTTGTCAGGCACGCTAAGTGCCCTGAGACCAGGAGATTCAATGTTGAGTTCCAAAACCCCGCGGCACACTGTTACTCGTTCCCTCGCCATCGGCGCAGTCCTGACCCTGGGCGCCCTCAGCCTCTCGGCCTGCGGGGGCAACTCTTCCGCAACAGGCTCCACCGACGGTACTTCCTCGGAGAAAATCGGTGTCTCACTGATCGTGAAGACCACGTCGAACCCGTTCTTCGTCTCCATGCAGGAGGGTGCGAAGAAGGCGGCTGCTACGGACGGCATCGACCTCAAGCTCGCGGCAGGAAAGGCCGACGGCGACGAAGACACCCAGATCCAGGCAATCGAAAACGCCATCTCCAAGGGCGACAAAGGCATCCTCATCACGCCCAACGGCCCGTCCGTCGTCGACGCCCTGAAGAAGGCGAAGGACGCCGGGCTGTTCGTCATCGCACTGGACACCCCGCCGGACCCGGCCGATGCCGCCGACATCACCTTCGCAACCGACAACTTCGCCGCCGGCGAGCTGATCGGCAAGTGGACCGCGGCGCAGCTGGGCGGCAAGAAGGCCACCATCGCGCTGATCGACCTCTTCGACGACAAGGTTGTCTCGGTTGACTACAACCGCGACCAGGGCTTCCTGACCGGCCTGGGCGTTGACACCGCCGACAAGAAGAAGAACGGCGACGAAGCCAAGACCGGAAAGTACACCGGCGGCAAGGGCGGCGAGTACGAGATCGTGGGCAACCAGGCTTCGCAGGGCGCCGAGGACGGTGGCCGAACCGCCATGGAAACGCTGCTCTCCAAGAATCCGAACATCAACGTCGTCTACACCATCAACGAACCGGCCGCCGCGGGCGCGTTTGAAGCCCTGAAGTCTGCAGGTAAGGAAAAGGACGTGCTGGTGGTCTCCGTTGATGGCGGTTGCGCGGGCGTGAACAACGTCAAGTCCGGCATCATCGGTGCCACCGCGCAGCAGTACCCGGTCAAGATGGCCGAACTGGGCGTCAAGGCAATCGTGGACCTCGCCAAGACCGGCAAGAAGCCCGAAAACTCTGCCGGCCTGGACTTCTTCAACACCGGCGTCGAACTGGTCACCGACAAGGCGGCTGACGGCGTCAAGAGCATCACGACCACGGACGCCACCCAGATCTGCTGGGGCAAGTAAGCCGGAACTGTGACAGGAGCAACGATGACCCAGCAACAAACCGCAGGCCCGCCGGTTACCGGGCCCACCGACCTGGCCGAGGAATTCCTCGACCGCCAAACTCCCCTTAGCCGCATCCGCAATGTGCTGCACCGCTACCCGGCACTGAGCCCGGCCATCGTCCTGATTGTGGCGGTGGTGGTGTTCGGCCTGCTCAATGACCGCTTCCTGCGGTTCGAGAACCTGTCCCTGATCACCCAGCAGGTGTCCGTCGTCGGAACCCTGGCCATCGCCCAGACCCTCATCATCCTCACCGCCGGAATCGACCTTTCCGTGGGCGCCGTGATGATCCTGGCCTCCATGGTGGTGGCGCAGTTGGCTGTGAACAACGGCATGCCGGGACCCATCGCACTGGTGGCGGGGCTCGTCGTCGGACTTGCCGCCGGGGCTGTCAACGGCTTCCTGGTGACCAGGTTCCGGCTCCCTCCATTCATCGTGACGCTGGGAACCCTGAACATCTTCATCGCCCTGACCCTGCTCTACTCGGGCGGCTCCACGGTCCGTGGCTCGAGCATGCCGGGGCTCCTGACCTGGATGGGCAGCACGTTCCCCGTTGGGCCCGTTCGTATCTCCACCGGCGTGGTCATGATGCTCCTGCTCTATGTGGCGGTCGCCTTCATCCTGGGCAAGACGGCGTGGGGGCGGCACGTGTACGCAGTCGGCGATGACAAGGAAGCCGCCCGCCTGGCCGGTATCCCCGTCAACCGCGTCCTGATGAGCGTCTACCTCGCGGCCGGCGCGGTGCTGGCGATTGGAGCCTGGATCCAGATCGGGCGTACCAACGCAGCAAGCCCCAACGCCGGGGTGGACCTGAACCTGGACTCCATTACCGCCGTCGTGATTGGCGGGACCAGCCTCTTCGGCGGCCGCGGCTCCGTCTGGGGATCCCTCCTCGGTGCGCTGATCGTGGGCGTTTTCCGCAACGGGCTTTCCCTGGCCGGGCTGGACGTGCTGTTCCAAACCCTCGCCGTCGGCGTCCTCATCATCATCGCTGTGTCGATCGACCAGTGGATCCGAAAGGTGAAGTCATGACCTCCACCGGCATTGAATCCCCCAAGACCGAAACCCGGCAGCCGATCCTCCAGGCGCGGAACCTCGTCAAGACCTTCGGCAAGGTGGTTGGCCTTGACGGTGTCAGCCTTGAGCTGTATCCGGGCGAAGTGCTGGCCATCATCGGCGACAACGGCGCCGGCAAGTCCACCCTCATCAAGTGCCTCACCGGGGCCGAGGTTCCGGACTCGGGCGAGCTCCTGGTCTCCGGCCAGCCGGTGCACTTCAAGCGTCCGCAGGATGCCCGCGCGCATGGAATCGAAACGGTCTACCAGAACCTGGCGGTCTCGCCGGCCCTGGACGTGGCCTCGAACCTGTTCCTGGGCCGGGAGGAACGGGTGGCCGGACCGCTCGGGTCCATCTTCAGGGTCCTGGACACCAAGGGGATGCGCCGTAAGGCGAAGGAGGAGCTCACCCGCCTCGGAATTTCAACCCTTCAGGATGTCACCGTCCCAGTGGAGAACCTCTCCGGCGGACAGCGCCAGGCCGTGGCTGTGGCAAGGGCAGCAGCGTTCGGTTCCAAGGTGGTGGTGCTCGACGAGCCAACCGCGGCACTGGGCGTGCGGGAGTCGAACCAGGTCCTCCAGCTGGTCCGGGATCTGCGGGACCGCGGCCTTCCAGTCATCCTGATCAGCCACAACATGCCGCACGTGTTTGACGTTGCCGACAGGATCCACATCCAGCGTCTCGGCAAATGCGCCGCCACGATCACCCCGAAGTCGCACAGCATGACCGACGCGGTGGCCATCATGACCGGCGCCGCCACGGCCTGATCCGCGTTCGACCGCTTTCCTTCACTCCCCTTCCTGTTCGCGGACCTGCTCGCCTGCCCCGGGCGGCAGGTCCGCGCCCGTCTTCACGAAAGTTTGCTCCCATGTCCTACACCAGTGGCTCCGGCACCAGCGCCTCCACTCCCGATGTCATCGTGGTTGGCGAAGCACTCGTCGACGTCGTCCGCACCTCCGAAGGAACGGCGGAGCACCCCGGCGGTTCCCCGGCCAACGTCGCCTACGGGCTGGCACGGTTGGGCGTGCGAACCAGCCTCCTGACCTCAATAGGCGACGACGAACGCGGCGCCTTGATCGAGCGCCACCTGGGCAGCGCCGGAGTTGCGCTGCTGCCAGGGTCGAAATCACCGGGCCGCACGGCTTCCGCCACCGCCACGCTAAGCGCTGACGGGTCCGCCAGCTACGAATTCGACGTTTCCTGGGAGCTGCCGCCGGTGCACCCCGCCACCTTTCCCAAGGTGCTCCACACCGGCTCGATCGCCAGCTTCCTGGCGCCCGGAGCCGGTTCCGTCAAGAGCCTCCTGGAACGGGCGCACCGTGAATGCCTGGTTTCCTACGATCCCAATATCCGCCCCGCACTCTTGGGCAGCCACGCGGAAGCCCTCGCTGTTTTCGAAGACCTGGCCCCCTTAGCCGACGTGCTGAAGCTTAGCGACGAGGATGCCCGGTGGCTCTACCCGGGGGTGACGTTCGAGGACGCCGCGGCGCGGATCCTGGAACTTGGTGCGGGCCTGGCTGTGGTCACCATGGGTTCAGCCGGCTCGCTGCTGGCAACACCCGCCACACGGGTGCACATTCCGTCCGTCCAAACGGTAGTGGCAGACACCATCGGAGCCGGTGATTCCTATATGGCGGCCCTGATCTACGGCCTGCTCTGCCGGAGCACCGATGGCTTGGCGCCGTCCGTCCTGGAAACCCTGGGCAGGATGGCATCCAAGGCTGCCGCGATTACGGTCAGCCGCCCTGGCGCCAATCCGCCCACCCTTGAGGAGCTGACGTCGGAACTGCAGCCGGCGGTATAGGGGCTTAAATGCGGAAGGAGGCGGGGAATTCCCCACCTCCTTCCGCAGCATTAAGCCACCGGGATCAGCGCGAACCGTAGTTCGGCGCCTCCACGGTCATCTGGATGTCATGCGGGTGCGATTCCTTGAGTCCGGCAGACGTGATGCGGACAAACTTGCCGCGGGCCTTCAGCTCCGGGATGGTCGGTGCGCCGGTGTAGAACATGGTCTGGCGCAGGCCCCCCACCAACTGGTACGCCACCGAGGACAGCGGCCCGCGGTAGGCAACGCGGCCTTCGATGCCTTCGGGGATCAGCTTGTCGTCGCCGGACACGTCCGCCTGGAAGTAGCGGTCCTTGGAGTAGGACGTGTTCTTGCCGCGGGACTGCATGGCGCCCAGGGAGCCCATGCCGCGGTAGGACTTGAACTGCTTGCCGTTGACGAAGATCAGCTCGCCCGGGGACTCGTCACAGCCCGCCAGCAGCGATCCCAGCATGACGGTGTCGGCTCCGGCCACCAGTGCCTTGCCGATGTCGCCCGAGTACTGCAGGCCGCCGTCGGCGATCAGCGGCACGCCGGCCGGCATGGCAGCCTTGGCGGATTCGTAGATGGCGGTAATCTGCGGGACGCCCACGCCGGCCACCACGCGGGTGGTGCAGATGGAGCCCGGACCAACACCCACCTTGATGCCGTCCGCGCCGGCGTCGATCAGTGCCTGGGCGCCTTCGCGGGTGGCAGCCTGGCCGCCGATGATGTCCACGTGGGCGGCCACGGGGTCGGACTTGAGCCGGCGGATCATGTCCAGCACACCCTGGGAGTGGCCGTTGGCGGTGTCCACGAACAGGGCATCGACGCCGGCGTCCACCAGGGCCATGGCCCGCTCCCAGCCGTCACCAAAGAAGCCGATGGCAGCACCCACGCGGAGCCGGCCCTCGTCGTCCTTGGTGGCCAGCGGGTACTGCTCGGCTTTGGTGAAGTCCTTGGTGGTGATGAGGCCCTTGAGCCGGCCCTGCTCGTCCACCAGCGGGAGCTTTTCGATCTTGTTGGTTGCGAGCTTGTGCGAGGCTTCCTCGCGGCTGATTCCCACGTGTCCGGTGACCAGGGGCATCTTGGTCATGACGTCGCTGACCAGCCGCAGCGGGAAATCGGACTCGGGGACAAAGCGGGTGTCGCGGTTGGTGACGATGCCCAGCAGGCGGTTGTCCTCGTCCACCACGGGCAGGCCGGAGACGCGGTAGTGGGCGCAAAGGTCATCAAGTTCCCGCAGCGTGGCCTCGGGACGGATGGTGAGCGGGTTGGTGATCATCCCTGACTCGCTCCGCTTGACCCGGTCCACCTGGTCAGCCTGGTCGGCGATGGACAGGTTGCGGTGCACCACGCCCAGGCCACCCTGGCGGGCCATCGCGATGGCCATGCGGGATTCCGTCACGGTGTCCATTGCGGCGGAAAGCAGCGGGGTCTGCACCGTGATCCGCTTGGAGATCCGCGAGGAGGTGTCTGCTTCGGACGGGATCACGTCGGTGTGGCCCGGCAGGAGCAGGACGTCATCGTAGGTCAGGCCGATGAAGCCAAAGGGGTTGTGTTCGGGCTCGGTCATGAGTGCGCCTCTTACCTTGGTTGCTGGGTCACGGGTAGGGGTTGCAGCCGATGACCAGCCCGTTATTACGGAACTGGCCTGTGCAGACGATCCTGCGGGACCACCGTGCAGGACGGCGTTCCGGGGGCAGAAAGTGTTGAGTAAATATTAGAACCTCGGCGCCGATCCCCCTATTCCACACCGGTAATGTGAGCAACCGCACGCCCCCACCCACCCTTAGGGCCGGCTCAGCTCCAGCCGGTTGCAGCCAGCAGCCGCTGCTCGAACATGGGGATCATGGTCTCCACATAGGTTCTGGTCAGGTGGTTGTCGTCCTTGTAGACGTACACGTTCCCCACCACCGCAGGGCAAACGCCCCGGGCACAGATGAAGTCACTCATGTCCATCAGGTGCAGCCCGGGCAGCTTGCCGCGGTAGTTCTCCAGTGGCGATGGCTCCACCAGGGACTCGGCGAGCGATGGATTGCAGGCAGCCGCGCCGGCGCCGTTCCGTTGGGCGCACTGGGGCATGTTGAAGGTGAATCTCGGGTTGTCGCGGATTCCCACGATCTCGATCCCCGCGTCGGCGAACGGCTTGACGCCGTCAAGGTACCCCGGCACCTCCGTTTCGAACGGGGCATCCTCATGGGTCAGCGTTGCCACGGTGAACACCGCATCCGGGCGGTGTTCCAGGACGTAGGCGGAGCTGGCCTTGTTGTAGGCGTTGCATTCGGCATTCCTGGTCTCCGATTCGGCGCCGAACCGGCATGCGGGCATCAGGAGGGTGACCAATTCCCACCCACGCGCGGCCGCCACGGGAGCCAGCGCTGCCAGGTACTGCTGGGCATGGGAGTCGCCCAGCACCACGATGCGCCGGGTGGACGGTTCCTCCGGAAGCTCCTGCCGGCACCCCTCCAGGATGGGATCGCCCGTGGCGTTGGCACCTGTGCAGGGCGAGTCGATCCCGGCCCAGTCGTTGTCCAGGGCGGTGGGCCCGGGGATGGTCCTGGCCCTGGGCGCGGGCGTGCTTTCGTTCTCCGGCGTGAGCGCCAGGGCCCCCGGCGTCAGCTCACGGGGCTGTGCCGCCGTCGCGCTTTCCTCTGCGGTGAGCGATGTCTGCCAAACCGCCACGGGACCAGCCAGCAAGGCACCGCAGGCAACAATGACGACGGCGGTCCGCCAGGCGCGAAGCTTGGGCCAATGCCAGTCGCGCAGCGGCTTTTCAACAAAGCGGGTGGTCAGGACAGCGAGCACGATGGAGGCAGCGACGATGCCCAGTCCCTGCTTGAGGTTGGGTGACTCCACGCCGGTGGCCGCGAGCGCCAGCACCAGGACCGGCCAGTGCCAGAGGTAGAGCGCGTAGGAGTTGTCACCCAGGGCGACGGCGGGGCGGCTGCTGAGGAGCCGGTCTACGCCGAACCGGCTGCCGGTTTGCCCTGCGATGATGATGGCCGCCGCGGCCAGTGTGGGCCAGAGTGCCACGTACCCGGGAAAGGACCGGTCGACGGTCAGGACCAGCCCGCAGGACACCATGGCTGCCAGTCCGGCCCAGCCCAGGGCCACCCGCACCACGCGGCCGGGCTTGACGTAGGGCAGCGCCAGTGCCAGCAACGATCCCAGCGCAAACTCCCAAAGCCGGGCGCGCGTATCGAAGTAGGCGTAGGCCTGGTTGCCGGCGGTCTGGTCAATGGAGTAGGCAAGCGACACCGCCAAAACCGTTCCAAAGACTGCGCCGAGCAACCCTCGGTAGGTCAGCCCCTGCAGGCGGGGAACCCGGCGCAGCCGGTTCAGCAACGCAGCGGTCGCGGCAAAGATCAGTGGCCACAGAATGAAGACCTGTCCCTGGATGGACAGGGACCAGAAGTGCTGCAGCGGACTGGCTCCGGCGTGGTCCTGCGCGTAGTAGTCCACTGCATTGTCTGCCAGGAGCCAGTTCTGCCGGTAAAGGAGGGACGCCCAGGCCTGGTCCAGCACCTGTGGCCAGCGGCCCTGCGGCAGGATCAGCCAGGTGCCTGCCAGCACTCCAAGGATCACCACGACGGCGGCCGGCAGCAGTCGCTTGAAAAGGTGCAGCCAGTGCGCCATCAGCTTGAAAGGGTGGCCGGATTCGGCTTTGCGGACGAAGGAAAGCGTGAGCAGGAACGCCGAGATCAGCAGGAAGATGTCCACGCCGCCGGACACGCGGCCCAGCCACACGTGGTACGCCACCACCATCAGGACAGCCAGGGCCCGGAGCCCCTGGACCTCGGGGCGGAAAGTGGGCTTCCGTTTCCTGTTCACGGAACTGGACTGTTTCCTGTTCGCGGCACTGGACGGGGGTTCAGGTGCCTTCGACGTTTCCGTTATCGACACTAGAACCTCTCAGGACGCCCGCCAGCCAAAGCATCAAGCTTAGCCAAGCCGGTCAGCAACGGCCAATCAACGCACCTGTTCGGACTATGCTGGGCCCAATCATCGAAGGGAGACGGCGTGGTTGTCCAACTGCGGATTTGCGTGCCGGGCGAGCTGTCCGCCGTGACGCTGAAGACGTGCCGGGACCAGCGGGGCGCGGCAGAGGTTGCGCTGGTTGCGGGTGCGTCGGTGGTCCCGGAAGGCGACGTTATCGAGGTCCTGATCGCCCGGGAGTCAGTGGAGGAACTCCTCGAGAAGCTGGAGATCCTGAAGGTCCAGGACGTTGGATCCATTGCCATGTCCACGCCGGAATTAGTCCTGTCAAAGAAAGCCGACCGGGCGGAGCGGGCCGCCCCCGGGGACGGTGCGGACGCAGTGATCTGGGACGACGTGACGCGGCAAACCGGAGAGGACTCCCGCCTGACATGGAACTTCCTCGCCTTCCTGGTGCTCGCAACCCAGCTTGCCGGGATCGGCATCGTGACGGACTCCCCCATCGCGATTGTGGGAGCCATGGCGGTAGGTCCCGAGTTCGGACCGCTGGCCGCCCTCGCCGTCTCGCTTGCCACCCGGCAGTGGAAGCTTGGCCGCCGTGCTGCCATTGCCCTGGGTGTCGGGTTCCCCGTGGCCATGCTGCTGGCGGCACTGACGGCGTGGCTGTCGGTGCCCCTCGGTCTCTTCCCGCGAGATGCCCTGGACAAGGGTTCCGCGGTGGAATTCATCTACCATCCGGGTCCGTATTCGCTGATTGTTGCCGTCCTGGCCGGCATCGCGGGAATGCTCTCCATCATCGGCCGGCGCTCCGCGGCCCTGATCGGGGTCTTCATCTCGGTGACCACCGTTCCGGCGGCAGGGTACGTTGCGGTGGCCCTGGTCCTGGGGGAATACCAGAAGGCTGCGGGCTCGGCGCTCCAGTTGCTGCTCAACCTCGTGGGCATCGTGGTGGCCGCCCTCGCGGTACTGCTTTTCTACCGCATGGTTTCCAGGCGCGTGCCGCACGGGGTGGCACGGAACCTGAGGCGCCAGCGGAGCGGGGCCCGCAACTAAGGAGCCTCCGCATTCACGGTGCGCTACGGCCGCAGCAGGGCGCGCAGGGTCTGGATCGTGTCTGCTTCGGCCGCAGCCTTGTCATCCCGGTAGCGCTTGACCCGGGCAAACCTCAGGGCGATGCCGCCGGGATAGCGCGGTGACTGCTGCACGCCGTCGATGGCGATTTCCACCACCGTGACCGGCTCAACCCACACCGTGCCGGCCGTGCGCCGCACCTCAAGCTCCTGGAACCTCTCCGTCTGCCATCGCAGCAGTTCGTCGGTGAGGCCCTTGAAGGTCTTGCCCACCATGACGTAGCCGCCGGGTTCTCCGAACTCCCCAGCGGGGTCAAGGGCGCCCAGGTGCAGGTTGGACAGCATCCCGGTGCGGCGCCCGGACCCCCATTCGCAGGCGAGCACCACCAGGTCGTACGTCAGCACCGGCTTGACCTTCACCCAGTTGGCTCCGCGCCGGCCGGCCGCGTAGGTGGAACCGATGGCCTTCACCACAACGCCTTCATGGCCTGCGGCAAGCGCCTCCTGCGACACCCGTTCCGCAACGGCGGGATCGGCCGTGACCTCCCCGGTATCCGGTGCTCCGGCGCGATCCGCTCGAGCTCACTGATCCGGGCGGACAGCGGCTCATCAAGCAGGTCCCGCCCATCGATATGCAGCACGTCGAAGAACCAGGGATGCAGCACCGTCTCACGCGCGGCATCCGCACCGAAGCGCGCCATGGTTTCCTGGAACGGCCGCGGGCCGCCTTCCTCGTCCAGGGCCAGGGTTTCACCGTCAAGGATCACGTCCCGCAGCGGCAGCCCGCGAACCAGGTCCACCACCTCTGGGAGCCGGTGGGTGACGTCGGCGAGGTTGCGCGTGTAGATGCTGACGTCGTCGCCGGACCGGTGCACCTGGATGCGGGCGCCGTCGAGCTTGTATTCCACCGAGGCCTCCCCGGTCGCCTCCAGGGCTGCGCTGGGACTGGCCGCGGTGGCCGCCAGCATGGGCTGCACGGGGCGGCCAACCACCAGGCCGACGGCGTCCAGCTCGGCTTCGGTGCCCGTGATGGCCAGCAGGGCTGCTCCGCCCAGGTCGCCCGAAAGCATCGCAGCGCGCCGTACGGCGGCAACGGGCTTCCCGGCAGCGCGGGCAACGGCATCCGTCAGCACTCCCTCCAGGGCTCCTATACGCAGCTCGCCAAGCAGGACACCTGCGATGAAGGCCTGCTCAGAAGCAGTGGCTGCCACCATCAGCGTCCGGAGGGTGGCCGCGCGCCCCGCGCCCGATCCGGTACCCGCCGTGGCAAGCAGCCGGTCCAGGGCAGCGTCGAGGTCGGCCAGGGTGAGGGTTGGTTCGACGGCGGGTTCCTCCTTGGCCGCCGCCACGGCACTCCATCCGACGCCCACGCGTCCCTGGCGGGGCTTGGCAACCAGCCAGCCCACCGCCGTCGGGATTTCCGCCGGCTCAAGCCGGCCCAGCAGCTGGGCCAGCGCATCCACCTTGGCCAGCCGGGAGCGGGTGGAGGTGACGGCCTCGGCGGTGTTGACGAGCTCAAGGAGCAGCATGGCACCATCCTGCCACGGCACTGGACAGGGCCGGAGCCCCGTTCCAGACTTGGTGGATGGGCAACATCGTCGCGAACCTGTTCATCACCCTGGACGGCGTCTACCAGGCGCCCGGCGGCCGCGAGGAAGACAGCGAGGGCGGGTTCAACCTTGGCGGCTGGCAGGCACCGGTCTCCGACGACGAATCCGGCGCCGCCATTGCGGCTGGAATAGCGCGGATGGATGCCCTGCTCCTTGGCAGGAAGACCTACGACATCTTTGCCGCCTACTGGCCCCAGCAGTCCGGGGACATCGCGGACACGCTCAACCGGATACCCAAGTTTGTGGTGTCAAGCTCCTTGTCCGATCCGGCATGGGCCGGCACCACCGTGCTGCCGGATGCCGCGGCGGCGGGCGGACTCCGGGACGAGTACCAGCAGGTGCACATGTTCGGCAGTGGCGTCCTCATCCGGTCCCTGCTGGAGGCGCAAGTGCTGGACCGCCTTCATCTCTGGCTGTATCCGGTCACCCTGGGGCAGGGCAAGCGGCTCTTCGACGCCGGGACGGTCCCCTCAACATTCCGCCTCGCCGAGCCGGTACGCAGCTACCCCAAGGGAGCCGTGTCGTTGGTCTACGAGCCTGCGGGCGGAGTCGAAACCGCCGAGATGGCGGCTACGTAGCACCCGGAACACAGAAAACCGGCCCAGCTGGTGCTGGACCGGTTTTCTGTATGTGAAGACGGGCAGGATCAGTGGCTGTGGCCTGCGTGCTCGTCCTCTTCGGCCGGCTTCTCCACGACAAGGGTCTCGGTGGTGAGAACCAGCGCGGCGATGGAGGCCGCGTTGCGGAGGGCTGCACGGGTGACCTTGACGGGGTCGATGACGCCCGCAGCGATCAGGTCCTCGTACTCGCCGGACTTGGCGTTGAACC
This sequence comes from Arthrobacter sp. FX8, assembly GCF_026723805.1. Taxonomy (NCBI): domain Bacteria; kingdom Bacillati; phylum Actinomycetota; class Actinomycetes; order Micrococcales; family Micrococcaceae; genus Arthrobacter; species Arthrobacter sp. FX8. The sequence goes on from NZ_CP113505.1 coordinate 2,341,786, forward strand.
CGTTGTTGATTTCCAGGTCGGCAACCTTGGAGGTGACCACGTAACCGTCGAAGCCGGCGTTCTGGGCGATCCAGCGCAGGGGCTGGACCAGCGCGCGGCGGACAATGCCGACGGCCGCGGCAGCGTCGCCTTCGAGGGCGTTGACGGCGGCATCCTCATCCAGTGCCTTGAGGGCGTGGATCAGGGCCGAGCCGCCGCCGGCCACGATGCCTTCTTCGAGGGCAGCGCGGGTGGAGGACACTGCGTCCTCGATGCGGTGCTTCTTTTCCTTCAGCTCAACCTCGGTTGCGGCACCCACCTTGATGACGCCGATGCCGCCGGCCAGCTTGGCCAGCCGCTCCTGGAGCTTTTCGCGGTCCCAGTCGGAATCGGTGCGGGTAACCTCGGCGCGCAGCTGGGCAACGCGTGCGGCCACGTCCTCGGCCGAGCCTGCGCCGTCGACGATGGTGGTGTTGTCCTTGGTGACGGTGATGCGGCGGGCGGTACCCAGCACCTCCAGGCCAACGGTGTCCAGGCTCAGGCCCAGCTCCGGGGAGACAACCTGCGCACCGGTGAGGGTGGCGATGTCCTGCAGCATGGCCTTGCGGCGGTCGCCGAAGCCGGGAGCCTTGACGGCAACAACGTTCAGGGTGCCGCGGATGCGGTTGACGATGAGCGTGGACAGGGCCTCGCCCTCGACGTCCTCGGCGATGATGAACAGCGGCTTGGAAGCCTGCAGTGCCTTTTCCAGCAGCGGCAGGAATTCCTGGATCGAGGAGATCTTGCCCTGGTTGATCAGGATAAGGGCGTCCTCGAGGACTGCTTCCTGGCGTTCCGCGTCGGTGACGAAGTACGGGGACAGGTAGCCCTTGTCGAACTGCATGCCCTCGGTGAGGACCAGTTCGGTCTGGGTGGTGGAGGACTCTTCGATGGTGATGACGCCATCCTTGCCCACCTTGCCAAAGGCCTCGGCGAGCAGTTCGCCGATTTCGTCGCTCTGGGCCGAGATGGCGGCAACGTTAGCCACCTGGGTGCCTTCGACCGGGCGGGCGTTTTCGAGCAGGCGGGCAGCCACGGCTTCAACCGCAACTTCGATGCCGCGCTTGATCTGGCCGGGAGCGGCGCCGGCAGCAACGTTGCGCAGGCCTTCCTTGACCAGGGCCTGGGCCAGGACCGTGGCGGTGGTGGTGCCGTCGCCGGCAACGTCGTTGGTCTTGGTGGCTACTTCCTTGGCCAGCTGCGCGCCAAGGTTCTCGTAGGGATCGTCAAGTTCCACTTCACGGGCGATGGTGACGCCGTCATTCGTGATGGTGGGGGCGCCCCACTTCTTGTCCAGGACGACGTTGCGGCCGCGGGGGCCGAGCGTCACCTTGACGGTGTTCGCGAGCTTATCGATGCCGGCCTCAAGGGACCGGCGGGCAGCGTCGTTAAACGCAAGCTGCTTTGCCATGGTTTTGTCCTTTCAAAGACAGAAACCCCGCACTGCCGGCCAGCATGAGCATGGCCGGCGGCACGGGGATCCGGAAGAGTTACTTGACGACGACAGCCAGGACGTCGCGGGCGGACAGCACCAGGTACTCGGTGCCGCCGGTCTTGACTTCGGTTCCGCCGTACTTGGAGTAGATGACGACGTCGCCAACGGCAACGTCAACCGGAACCCGCTGGCCGTCTTCGAAACGGCCGGGGCCTACTGCAACAACTTCGCCTTCCTGCGGCTTCTCCTGGGCGGAGTCCGGGATGACCAGGCCTGAAGCCGTGGTCTGCTCGGCTTCGAGCGGGCGGACAACAATACGATCCTCAAGAGGCTTAATAGAGACCGACACTCGGACCTCTCCTTTTCGTCAGCAAAATTCGTGGACTGGAAAGCTTTCCGCCGTGGCTGGCAAACCGTCGTCGCGGTGCCGGCAGCAGCCTGGCTGGCAGCTCTTCATGTGTTAGCACCCTCCTAGGGAGAGTGCTAATGAAGACTCTATGTAAGGGTTAGCACTCGGTCAAGGTGAGTGCCAACGTTTCGTCATCGGCGTAAGCCTTTCGGGCTCCGGCCGACGGCGGTCCAGGGCGGCAAACATGCTTCCCTAACGGCCCAGGTCGTCGAAGTCCACGTCCTCGCCACCGTCGGCCTCGCCGCCTCCCTGCTGACGTTTCCGGTAAAGCACCCAACCGGCCCCGGCTGCGGTGAGTACGGCAACAACGAGGAAGAAAATGCTCCCGGCCCGTGCGCCGTCGTACAACCCGCGGATGTCCCGCGCCTCCTGCGTGTTGTCGTGGATGTCGTTGCCGCCCACCGAATAAACGGTGGCGTTGAACGTGTCCAGCAGGAAAATGATCACCAACAGGGCGATGCACACCACGGCCACCACGGCCGCGGCGATCAGGGCTGGACGGGCAAACCTAGCCACACCGCGGTCCCTGGGTCGATGTTCGCCGGTCTCCCCTGGGGCTGCGCTGTCATCCATGGTTTCAACAGTATCCGTATCCCGGCAGCCGTCCTCCACTAGGCTGGAAACCATGCCCCACGCTCCCCAGGACCAGATCGCACCCCTGTTGACCCCCGAAGGCTGGGAGTTGCTGGCATCGCTGGGCCCCTACCGCGAAGAGGACGCGTTTGAGCTCAATTCGGCGCTCCGGAAAGCCGGCCACCCGGGCGAACTTGTATCCGCCGTCCTGACGCAATCCAGGCTGCGGACCAGGGCCGAGGCGAAGTTTGGTGAGTTCGCCCGCCAGATGCTTTTCACCCAGGCAGGCCTTGAGCAGGCCACCCGGCTGAACGTCGCCGCACACCACGCGCAGCGGTTCGCCGCAGCCGGGATCCGGCACGTGGCGGACCTGGGCTGCGGTCTTGGTGCCGACGCCATGGCCCTGGCTTCCCTGGACATCACCGTCACCGCCGTGGAGATGGATGAAACCACCGCCGCCTGCGCCACCATGAACCTCATCCCCTTCCCCAATGCCACGGTGGTCCACGCGGACGCGGCATCGGTCCCGCTGGAAGGGATCGACGGCGTCTGGCTGGATCCGGCACGCCGCGTCACTTCCACGTCGGGGACCAAGCGGATCTGGGACCCGGAGGCTTTCTCACCGCCGTTGTCCTTCGTGGAGTCGCTGGCCGCCGGGGGAAGGCGGTGGGCGTGAAGATGGGCCCGGGCATGCCCCACGAGTCCGTGCCCACGGGATGCGAAGCCCAGTGGGTGTCGGTGGCCGGGGACGTGACCGAGGTGACCCTCTGGTTCAACGCCGTGCGCAGGCCCGGGGTCCGCCGGGCTGCCCTGGTCCTGGGGTCCCAGGGGCCCGCCGAGCTGACCAGCGCAGAGGACTTCGGCGCTGGCCCGGCCGCTCCGGTGGGACCCGTGGAGGGTTACCTGTACGAACCCGACGGCGCCGTGATCCGTGCCGGGCTGGTTGCCGACGTGGCGCTGCAGCTCGGCGGGCACCTGGTGGATGAACACATTGCCTACATCTGTGCCGCGGAACTTCTGGACACCCCGTTCGCCAAGGCTTACAGGGTCCTGGAAGTCATGCCCTACAACGTCAAGGCACTCAAGGCCTGGGTGAAGGAGGAGGGGATCACCGTGCTGGACATCAAGAAGCGCGGCACAGCGGTGACCCCGGAAGAGCTGCGGAAGCAGCTCCTCCCGCAGGGCAAGGGCGCCGCCAAGGGTTCCGCCAGGACGGCCACGCTGGTCCTGACTCGCATCGGCGAGGACCGCGTGGCCATCGTGGTGGAACCGGTGTAAACGCCTACTGGGCGCGCATGAACTCCTCGGCTGCCCGGACCTGTTCCGCGGTGGGGCGCACTCCCGTGTACAGCACAAACTGTTCCAGGGCCTGGATGGTGGCAACCTCCGCACCGGTGATGACGTGCTTGCCTGCCGCGCGGGCGGCCCGGATCAGCGGCGTCTCGGCGGGCAGTGCCACCACGTCGAAGACCACGCGTGCGGCCTCGATGGCCTCCGCGGGGAAGGACAGGCTGTCAGCTTCGGCGCCGCCCGCCATGCCGATGGGGGTGACGTTGATGATCATGTCCGCCGTCCCGCCGTCGAGCGCTGCACGCCACTGGAAACCGTACTGTCCTGCGAGCGCACGCCCGGCGGCCTCGTTCCGGGCGATGACGGTGACGTCCTTGAAACCGGCGTCCCGGAGCGCGGCGACGGTGGCCTTGGCCATCCCGCCCGCCCCCTGGACCAGCACGGAATAGTCGGTGGGGACCCCGTTGGATGCCAGCAGCTGCTCAATGGCCGTGTAGTCGGTGTTGTACGCCTTGAGGTGGCCGTCGGTGTTCACGATGGTGTTCACGGAGTCGATGGCCTTGGCGGACGGGTCCATCTCGTCCACCAGCGCGATGACGTCTTCCTTGTACGGCATGGAGATGGCACAGCCGCGGATGCCCAGGCCCCGCACTCCGGCGATGGCCTGTTCCAGGTTGGTGGGCGCGAACGCCTTGTAGATCCAGTTCAGGCCCAGCTGCCCGTACAGATGGTTGTGGAAGCGGGTCCCGTTGTTGCTGGGGCGGGCCGACAGCGAGATGCAGAGGGTCATGTCTTTATTCAGAATGGGCACCAGACCATTAAACGCGTTCCAGCCATCGTGCGGGGTCCCCGGTCCGGGGTCCGGGGCAGGAGTCAGAGGTCAGGGGCAGCCGGTTCCCGCGGGGAAAGGCCCGACGGCGGCGGGCAGCTTCCCGGGAGCAGGCGCCTTTCCTGCCAGCACGGCCACCAGCGCATCAAAGGCGGCGTCGGTGCGGCCGTACAGCGCCAGCTTCACCGGAGCCGTGGAGTTTTGGAGCGGCCAGGGGGCATCCAGGGCCACGGCAATGTCCCCGGCCGCTGGATTCCCGCCGAAGCCGATGAGGTTCACCAGCGGTCCTGATCCAACCGCGAGGCCGGCACGTGCGGCCGCGGCTTCGAAGCGCTCCCGGTCCCCCGGTCCCCCGCCGGCAACGCGCACCGCACCGGGCACCAGGGGTCCGCTGCAGGGACCGGAGACAACCGTCACGGCCGACGCCGAAACCCGCGCCGACAACGCCGCACCGCTTCCGGCCGGGGCACCTGTGCCGGCTGTTCCGGCAGGCGGCGTGGTCCGGGCATGCCAGATCATCATGGTGGCCACCCGCTGCGCGGCCTCATCCAGCCGGGAGGCGGGAAGCGTGCCGGCGGCCAGGGCCTGGAGGATGGCGGCGTGCGCCTGTTCCACGTCCGCGGGCATCAGCAACAGGTCGGCGCCGGCTCCCAAAGCTTTTACGGCTGCTGCGCCGGCGGGGTACTGCTTGTCCACGGCTCCCATGTTGAGGGCGTCCGTCACGGCTACACCTTTGAATCCGAGCTCCCTCATCGCGGCGTAGCTCGGTGCGGAGAGCGACGCCGGCACACCGGGCTCCAGCGCAGGCACAGCGATGTGGCCCGTCATGACGACCGGCAGGCCCGCGGCCACGGCCGCCTGGAAGGGTTTCCAGTCCCGGGCCCGGAGCTGGTCGATGCCGGCCGGCTGGACCGGGAGGCTGAGGTGGGAGTCCGCGGTCACCGAGCCGTGGCCGGGAAAGTGCTTGACGGTGGGAAGCACGCCGGCGTCCAGCATGCCCTGGGCGAAGGCGACCCCGTGGGCTGCGGCGGCGGCAGGATCCGCGGACATGGAGCGCGCGCCGATGGTTGGGTCGCTGGGCCCGATGGTCACGTCGGTATCCGGCGCGAAGTCGAGGTCGAATCCCAGCGGCACCAGCTCGCCGGCGAGGCCCTTTCCTGCTTCCCGGGTCAGGGCCGGGTTGCCGGCCGCTCCGTAGCTCATGGGCGTGGGCCATTCAGTCAGGGGCTGCCCCAGGCGTGCCACGGCGCCCCCTTCCTGGTCCACGCCGATGATCCCGGGCCACCGCCGGCCGCCGGCGGCGACAGCCTGCTGCAGCCGCTGGTTCACCGCGCCCATGGCGGCAAGGTCCACGTTCCCCTGCTGATCGCGTGGCACGTTGTCGCCCATGATGATGGATCCGGCCAGGTGCAGCCGCTGGATGAGCGCGGCGTGCGCCTCCACCTGGTTGCCCTTGAAGAACGGGAGCAGAACCTGCCCCGCCTTCTCCTCCGGAGTCATGGCTGCCACGGCCGCGACGGCGGCGTCCTGGTCGCGCTGCTCCGGGCCCCACCCCAGGGGGCTGGAGCCTGCGTCAGGTGAGGCAGAAGCGGTGGGAGGCGCCGTCGTCGTACTTGCCGATGCCGAAGGGGCCCCGGTGGGCCCGGAGGACGACGACGGCGGGGCTGCGGTTGGGGAGGCTGTGCAGGAGGCCAGCGCCAGGGCCGACAGGGCCAGGAGGAGCGGGAAGGATTTGGCGGGAGTGGTTTTGGCAGGTCTGTGACGCGTGGGGAACGGGGCCATCAATACGATGCTACCCCTGCACTAGACTTGAACCACCCGTTCGCCTGCCGGCAGCAGCCTGTGAGCGGCATCAGCCAGCGGCAAACCGGACAGTGAGGAAACGTGTGAAGATCGACTTCGCCCCATCGAGGCAGTCAACCCTCGGTGTTGAGTGGGAGCTTGCCCTGGTGGACGGAAAGACGGGCGAGCTCGCATCCGTGGCCAACCAGGTGCTCCGCGGAGTTGCTTCCCGCCACCCGGAACTCAACGAAGACGACGAACATCCGCACATCAAGCAGGAACTGCTGCTGAACACCGTGGAACTGGTCACCGGCATCTGCGAAACAGCTGCCGAGGCCAAGGAAGACCTCAGCCGGTCCGTTGCCGCCGTCCGCGAAATCACCGATCCCATGGGCGTGGAACTCTTCTGCGCCGGCAGCCACCCGTTCAGCCCGCCGCAGCTGCAGCCCGTGACGGACAAGGCCCGCTACGCCAAACTCATCGACCGCACCCAGTGGTGGGGCCGGCAGATGGTCATTTACGGCGTTCACGTGCACGTAGGACTGGACCGCCGGGACAAGGCACTCCCCGTCCTGGATGGCCTGGTCAACTACTTCCCGCACTTCCAGGCGCTCTCCGCATCCAGCCCCTTCTGGGGCGGCGAGGATACCGGATATGCCTCCCAGCGGGCCCTGATGTTCCAGCAGCTTCCCACCGCCGGCCTGCCCTTCCAGTTCAAATCCTGGGAGGAATACGAGTCCTACGTGCAGGACATGTTCACCACCGGCGTGATCGACACCATCTCTGAGATCCGCTGGGACATCCGGCCCGTGCCGGCGCTTGGCACCATCGAGATGCGCATCTGCGACGGCCTGGCCACGTTGGAGGAAGTGGGTGCCATTGCGGCCCTCACCCAATGCCTGGTGGACGAGTTCTCCACCACCCTGGACAACGGCGGCACCATTCCCACCATGCCGCCCTGGCACGTGCAGGAGAACAAGTGGCGCGCCGCCCGGTACGGCCTGGACGCCATCATCATCCTGGACGCCGCAGGGCGGGAACAGCTGGTCACCGAGCACCTGCTGGAGACGCTGAACCGGCTGGAGCCGGTGGCGGCCAAGCTGCGCTGCGCCGACGAGCTTGCCGACGTCGAGAAGATCATCCGCCGCGGCGCCGGGTACCAGCGCCAGCGCCGCGTGGCCGCGGAAAATGGCGGGAACCTCCAGGCCGTGGTGCTGGACCTGGTCAAGCAGATGCGGAACGGCCCCACCGCGTAGTGCTCCTGCCGAAGTGGGGCACTTCGACACGGACACGCCGGCCGCCATCGTGATGTACGACGGCGGAGCCCGCCAAAGTGCCCCGCGACGGTTCGCTTTCGCCCGGCGCTCTGCCGTCAGGCCGGCAGCGACACCCATGTAACCGGCATTGACGAGTCCGGGGCGAAGGCGATTCCACTGGGTTCGACGCCGGCCATCACCAGCTGTGCGCCGAGGGCGGCCACCATGGCGCCGTTGTCCGTGCAGAGGTCCAGGGGCGGCACGTGCAGCCGGATGCCGGCGGACGCGCACCGCTGCCCGGTCAGTTCCCGCAGCCGCGAGTTGGCCGCCACTCCCCCACCCAGCAGGACATCCTTGATGCCGTACTCGCGGCAGGCCAGCACCGCCTTGGACGAAATCACGTCCACCACGGCTTCCTGGAAGGCGGCCGCGATGTCAGCCACGGGGATCTCTTCGCCGCGGGCCTCGAACTGCTCCACGCACCGGGCCACTGCCGTCTTGAGGCCGCTGAAAGACCAGTCATACCGGTGCGGCCCCGGCTCATCCGCCGTGCCCATGTACTTGGGCTGGGTGAGGCCGCGGGGGAAGCGGATGGCCTTGGGATTGCCGCCGCGGGCCACCTTGTCGATCGCAGGGCCGCCCGGGTAGCCAAGACCCAGGATGCGTGCCACTTTGTCGTAGGCTTCACCGGCGGCGTCGTCGATGGTGGAGCCCAGGAGCTCCACGTCGCTGGTGATGGTCCTGATCCGCAGGATTTCGGTGTGGCCGCCGGACACCAGCAGGGCGCCCAGGTTCTCCGGCAGCTCCTGCTTCCGGCCGTTGGCGCGGTCATCCAGCAACCCCACGCCCACGTGCGCCACCAGGTGGTTGATCGCGTACAGCGGCTTCCCGGTGGCGACGGCCAGCGCCTTGGCAGCGCAGACACCCACCATGAGTGCGCCGGCCAGCCCGGGCCCGGATGTGACGGCGATGGCGTCCACCTCGTCAAGGCTCACGCCTGCGTCTGCCAGCGCCTGATCGAGCGTGGGGACGAACGCGTCCAAGTGGGCGCGCGAGGCGATCTCGGGGATGACGCCGCCAAAGCGGACGTGCTCGTCCATGGAGGAGGAGACGGTGTTGGTCAGGAGGGTGGTGCCGCGGACGATGCCCACGCCGGTTTCGTCGCAGGATGATTCGATCCCCAGCACCAGGGGCTGTGAGCGGTTCATTGCCGGCCTGCTTCCGTTGCTTGGTGGCCATCAGTTTCCGGTGCGGCCAGCTGGAGCCGCATGATGAGCGCATCCACGCCGTCGCGGTAGTAGCGGGGGCGGATGTGGATCTGTTCGAAGCCGAACCGCACGTACAGCTGCTGCGCCCGCGGGTTGTCGGCGCGGACCTCAAGCAGGACATCGGCGGCACCGCGGTGCCTGGCCTCGGCGATGAGTTGGGTGAGCAGCCTGCTGCCGATTCCCCGCCCCTCGTAATCAGGAACGACGGCGATGGTCTGGATGTCGGCGATGGGCTCGATGCACATCAGCCCGGCGTAGCCCACGATGCCGTCGGTGGTCTCCGCCACAAGGTAGCGGCGGGTTTCCGGCTGGGAGAGTTCATCCAGGAACATCTGCACGGGCCAGGCGTCGATGGGGAAGAGCTTGTGTTCCAGGGCGCCGACGGCGGGTACATCGCCCAGGGTCATGTCGCGGACGGTGACGCCTGCCATGTGGGGTTCCGGGGTGGTACTCACAGTGCACGCTTCCGTGGTCCGGGTACCTGGGCATCTGATTCGCGCAGGTACAGGGGTGTGGTGTCCAGCAGGGCCTCCCCGGCAGCCAGCCGCGCCAGGGCAAACTGGCCAAGATACAGGGCGTCGGGTTGCTCCCCCGCGAACTCGGGATCGGCTTGGAGGACGTCGGCGTAGAGACCTGCGCCCGCGCCGAAGGCGGGCAGGTCCGGCAGGTCGGCGGCGAAACCAACATGGGGGCCGTCCTCCAGCAGCGGCAGCTGCCCGTCACCCAGGCTGTAGCGCGCCCAGTAGACCTCTTTCCGGCGGGCGTCGGTGGCCACCAGGAACTCCGGGACGGCGGCGGTGGATTCGGCTACCTCCAGGGCCACCGCGTCCAGGCTCATCAGGCCGTGCAGCGGCTTGCCCCAGACGAACGCCAGCGTCCGGGCGGTGGCAATGCCCGAGCGCAGCCCGGTGAAGGGGCCGGGGCCTACGCCCACCACCAGCGCATCGATGTCCTGCCCGGTGACGCCGGCTTCGGACAGCAGGGTGTGGATGCCGGGAGCGAGCACCTCAGCGTGGCTGCGGGTGTCCTCCGTGGAGAAGCTGGCCACCACGCCTTCGGGGGCTGCATCGGACACCAGCGCGGCGCTGGCCACCGCGGAAGTGTCAATCGCGAGGATCAGCATGGGGCGTTTCCTTCCGGCCCACCCAGCTCCGGCCCACCCAGCTCGGGGGCACCCAGTTCGGGGGCAGTTGCCCAGCGCGGCCCGTAGCCGCGCATCACGATGGTGCGGGGCTCGTCGGTGTCTTCGCCGTCGAAGTCCAGGCTTCCAGCTCCACTGCCGGCGGCATCCAGCCCGATGGCACGGAGGAGGTCGATCTCCAGCCGGCTCTCGCTGAGGTGCTCCACCCGGTCCTGTCCCCACTCCACCACGGTCACGGACGAGTCCATGGTGTTTTCGAGGTCGATGTCGTCGATCTCCGCTGCGGAACCCAGCCGGTAGGCGTCCACGTGCACAAGGTCGGGGCCGCCGGGACGCGGACCATCCGGCAGGTTCGGGTGGATCCGGACCAGCACAAAGGTGGGTGAGATGATGCCTGCGCGGACACCCAGCCCCTCGCCCAGTCCCTGGGTGAAGGTGGTTTTCCCGGCACCCAGCTCACCGGAAAGCACCAGCAGGTCCCCGGCCCGCATCACCTCCGCCAAACGTGCGCCGAACGCGTGCGTCTGTTCCGCCGTCGTCGCCGTGAACGTCTTTTCCCAGTTGGCAGCCAACTGTCCGGCCGCGCTCATGCGGCCCCCGCCGGGCCGGGCGCGCCCACCAGGCCGTGGCCGTTACCCGCGTGGCCGGTGCCCGCCGGCTGGTCCTCGTTGATGAAGCGGCGCGGAACACGGGGGCTGATGCGGGTCACGATTTCATAGTTGATGGTCCCCGCGGCGCGTGCCCAGTCCTCCGCGGTGGGCCCGCCGTCGGCGCCGTCCCCGAACAGTTCCGCTTCCGCACCCTGCAGGTCAGTTCCGGATGCCTCCGGCCCAAGGTCGATCACCATCTGGTCCATCGCGATCCGGCCCACCACGGGATAGGTCTTCCCTGCGACGCGGACGGGTCCACCGGTGGCGACCCGGGGGACGCCGTCGGCATAGCCCACCGGAATCAGGGCCAGCGTGCTCGCCGTCCTGGTGCGGTAATGCAGCCCGTAGGAGACGCCCTGCCCCTCGGGCACGTCCTTGCACTGCGACACGAGGGTGCGCAGCGTCATGGCGGGCCGGAGTCCCAGTTCTGCTGAAGTCTGCCCGTCAAACGGCGACAGCCCATAGATGCCCAGGCCAACCCTGACCAGGTCGAAGTGCGTGTCCGGGCGGGACAGGGTGGCGGGGGTGTTGGCAAGGTGCCGGACCTCGGGATCCACGCCCGCGTCCTCGGCAATGGCCAGCGCCTCCCGGAACGCGGCCACCTGCTGGTCCGTTTCGGGCCGCTCCGGTTCGTCGGCCACGGCCAGGTGGGAGAAGATGCCAACTACGCGCAGCAGGCCCTGGTCCTGGTATTCCACGGCCTCCCCTACCAGGCGGTCCCAGGACTCGGGGGTGGCTCCGTTCCGTCCCAGCCCGGTGTCCACCTTGAGATGCACCCGTGCCGGCCGCTCCTGCTCACGGGCCGCGGCCACGATGCGTTCCAGCTCCCACCCTGAGCAGCCAATATCGACGCCGGCGGCCACCGCGGCACCGAAGTTGCTGTCCGTGGTGTGCAGCCAGGCGAGAAGCGGCGCGTCGATGCCGGCGGCGCGCAGCGCCAGGGCCTCGGAAATGTGGGCCACGCCGAGCCAGGCCGCGCCGGCCTGCAGGGCTGCGCGGGCAACGGGGACGGCGCCGTGCCCGTATGCATCCGCCTTGACGACGGCCATGACTTTCGCGGGGGAGGCAGCGGCAGCAAGCCGGCGGACGTTGTGCCGGATGGCGTCCAGGTCGATCACGGCCGACCGCTCGTGGCGGGGGTCCGGCCCGGAGGCAGCGCTGAATTCACCGGTTGTTGCGGGGTAGGTCACCTAAGTGATTCTAGTGCGGGCACTTCGCGCCGAATAATCAGGGCCTCCAACGCCGCCTAAGCATCCGACAAGTGCGCGATGGTGGCGGCCGCCCTGCGCTGGGCTGACAGCGGCACGTCGTCGATGATGTCAGCGAGGAACCCGAAGCGCCGCAGCCACTGGCTCGTCTGCCGTTCGGGGCGGGCGTTGGCGCGTCTCCACCAGTCGGCAATGTCGCCCCAACCCGGCGCCGCCAGCGAGCCGCCCACCTCCTGCACCGCCATGGACGCGCACAGGTTGGCAAAGCGCAGCCGGTCCCCCAGCGGCCACCCGGCCAGGGTGCCCACGATGAAGGCTGCGTCGAAGCAGTCGCCGGCTCCGGTGGGGTCGTGCGCCTTGACCGGAAGCGACGGGACCCATTCTTCCTCGCCCGTTTCCGAGTCCACGGCCATGGCGCCCTGCGGGCCCAGGGTTACGACAGCCACCGGAACGTGGTCCGCCAGCGCGTACAAGGCGCTCCACGGATTGTCCTTGCCCGTGAACGCCATGGCCTCGCGCTGGTTGGGCAGGAAGGCGTAGAAGTACTGCAGGTTGTCGAGCCTGACGGGCGCCCATTCCCCGCTGGGGTCCCATCCAACATCGCCGAACAGCTTTACCCCGCCGGCGTGGGCTGCGTGGGCCCACGGCTCCACTTCCAGGCCCACCTCAGCGATTCCGGCGAGGGCCTTGGGCGGGTTTCCGATCAGCTCGGAATTTGTCACCGGTGCGGAGTGCCCGTGGGTCACCAGGGAGCGGTCCTGGTCCACGCAGAGGGACACGGTCACCGGGGAGTGCCAGCCCGGGACGCGTCGGGAAAGGCTGAGGTCCACGTGTTCCTGGCCGGAAAGGATCTTCCAGTTGAAGTCCCCGTACCCGTCGTCGCCGAAAGCAGCTGCCAGCCCGGTGCGCAGCCCAAGCCTGGCAGCGGCAATGGCCTGGTTGGCCACGCCGCCGGGGCAGCTGCCCATGCCGTCGCTCCAGATTTCCGTGCCGGGTTCGGGCCCGTGGGGCAGGCCGGTGAAGATGATGTCCTGGAACACGGTCCCGGCCAGCAAGAGGTCGAATCCGGGTTCGGCGGGTGAACGGACGGCAGCCAGGGGGTCGTAGGGGCGTGCTGGGATGGCGTCCATAGTGCGCAGGATACGCCGTGCCGCACCGCTGCGGTAGGGGCCTTGGTCGGGCGTGGACAGGCCGCGGGACACCCCGCCTACACTGCATGGTATGCGGCTTCTGATTGCCGGCGGCGGGGGTTTCCGGGTGCCGCTGATATACCGGGCCCTGGTGTCCGGCCGCTTTGCCGGGCTGGTCACCGAGCTGGTGCTGTACGACGTCGATCCCGCGCGCCTTGATGCCGTCACCGCCGTGCTGGAGAGCATGCCGGTGGGTGATGGTGCCCGTCTTCCGGTCCACGCCACCACCGATCCTGCCGAAGCACTGCCCGGCACCACCGTGGTGTTCGCCGCGATCCGGCCGGGCGGTACAGCGGGGCGCGTTGCGGACGAGAAGGTGGCGCAGGACCTAGGGCTGCTGGGCCAGGAGACCACGGGGGCCGGGGGAATTTCGTACGCTTTGCGGACCATTCCGCAGATGCTTGGCCTTGCCCGGCTGATGCGGGAGCACTGCCCTGACGCGTGGCTGGTCAACTTCACCAACCCTGCCGGGATGGTCACTGAGGCGCTGCTTCCCGTCCTGGGCCACCGGGTCATCGGGATCTGCGATTCTGCCGGCGGTCTGGTGCAGCGGGCGGCGGCCGCTGCCGGGGTGCAGTTGCCGGAGGGAAGGCTCGACGGCGTGGGCTACTACGGGCTGAACCACCTGGGCTGGCTGTACCGCCTGGAGTCCGGCGGCCGGGACGTGCTGCGTGGCCTTTTGGCGGATGCCGGCGCACTGCAGTCGTTCGAGGAAGGCCGCCTTTTCCCGCAGCCGTTCCTGGCCCAACTGGGCATGCTTCCCAACGAGTACCTGTATTACTACTACCAGCGCGACGCAGCCCGGCAGGCGATGCAGGCCATGGCGCAGACCCGGGGCGAGACCATCCACAGCCAGCAGCGGGAGCTCTACCCGCGGCTGGCTGCTGCCGGGCCGGACGCCTACCGGCTGTGGGAGGAGGCGCGGCGCTCCCGCGAAGAGGGCTACCTGGCCGAGGCCCGGCACGATGGCGAGCGCCGCGCCGAGGAGGACCTGGCCGGGGGCGGCTATGAGCGGGTGGCGCTGGCGGCCATGCGGGCCCTGGCCGGCCGCGGGGAGACCCAACTGGTCCTGAACACCCGGAACACGGCGGCACCCGCCGGGACACCTGAAGGCCACCCGCCCGCCTCCGCCACGGCTGCCCCGCCCGCTCCCCAGCCTGCCATTCCAGGCCTTCCCGCCGACGCCGTCGTCGAGGTTCCCTGCATAGTGACGGCCAGGGGCGCCGTGCCCCTGCCCCAGCAGGCGCCGGACGGCCCGCAGCTGCGGCTGCTCCAGCGGGTCAAAGAGGTGGAACGGCTCGTGGTCCGGGCCGCCGGCACCGGAGCCCGCGATGCGGCCCTTGAAGCCTTCGCCCGGCACCCGCTCGTGGATTCGCCGGACCTCGCCGCGAAGCTTCTGGCTGGTTATGAGCAGGCTTTCCCGGCTTTGGGGAAGATCTGGGAAGGCGGCGGGCGTTAGGGGAAGGAGTAATGTTTTATCGAATGCGCACTGAGCCGGCTCCCCTGATACCCGCCGGCGGCCGGAAGGAGGTCCCGTGGCACTGATCCGCAGGGTCGCGCTGCTCTCCCTCCACACCTCCCCCATGGAACAGCCGGGCTCCGGTGACGCCGGCGGAATGAACGTCTATATCCGCGAGCTGGCCTCCGCCCTGGCCGAGGCGGGCGTGGAAGTGGAGATCTTCACACGCGCCACCTCAGCCGACCAGCCCGCCGTCGAACATCCCGATCCCGGCGTCTGCGTGCACAATGTCCTGGCCGGGCCGCCGAAGAAGATCCCCAAAGAGGAGCTGCCGGGGTTGCTGCACGCCATGGTGGCCGAGATCGAACAGATCCGCCGCCGGCAGCCCCACGGCCGCTATGACGTCATCCATTCGCATTACTGGGTGTCCGGGATCGCCGGGCTGGAACTGTCCGAACTGTGGGGCGTGCCGCTGGTGCACACCATGCACACCATGGCCAAGGTCAAGAACCTGCTCCTTGAATCCGGCGAACAGCCGGAGCCGCGCCGGCGCGAGGTGGGCGAGCACCGCATCGTGGACGGCGCGGCACGGCTGATCGCCAACACCAGCTCCGAGGCAGCCGAGCTCGTTTCCCACTACGGCGCCACCTACGACCGCATCGACATCGCCCCGCCCGGAGTGGACCTGGCCACCTTCACGCCGGCATTCCGGGCGCGGTCCCGGGCCCGGCACGGCATCAGCCCGGACACCTTCCATCTGGTGTTCGCCGGCCGCATCCAACGGCTGAAGGGCCCGCAGGTCCTGGTCAAGGCGGCGGCGCTGCTGCGCAAACGCCGGCCGGACATCGACCTGCGCGTCACCATCCTGGGCGCCCTGAGCGGCAACAAGGAATTCAACCTGCGCTGCCTGGTTGCGGAGGCAGGAATGGACGACGTCGTCACGCAGCTTCCGCCGGTTAAGGCACCTGAGCTGGCGTCCTGGTTCCGCGCGGCGGACGTGGTGGTGATGCCTTCCTTCAGCGAATCCTTCGGGCTGGTGGCACTCGAGGCCCAGGCCTGCGGTACGCCCGTCGTGGCCACCCGCGTCGGCGGGCTGTCCCGCGCCATCTTCCACGGCCGGACGGGGCTCCTGGTGGATGGCCACCATGCCGCCGACTGGGCCGATGCCCTCGAAGCCCTGTACGACGACCCCGCCACCCGCGAAGAACTGGGCCGCGCCGCCGCCATCCGCGCCCAGAACTCCGGCTGGCAGCGCACAGCCGCCATCACGCTGGAAAGCTACCATGCCGCCGTCGAGAATTTTGTGGGCCGGCGCCTGGCCCCGGTGGTTCCCGCTTCGTGACGTTCCTGCCCTGGTTTCCCGCCCGGCTTTTCTGTCATGGGCTTTTCCTTTTCCTTCGCGGGCGCCCCGGGTGCTGTTAGCTTAGGGGCAGGCCTCCGGCGCCTGCCGGCGCCGGAATGGACTGGGCAGGATGAAGCTGCGCAGGAAAGGACAACGATGTCTGCTCTCCCTTCTGATCTCGAGATAGCCCGGGCTGCCCGGATCCGTCCCATTGCGGACATCGCGGCTGCCGCGGGGTTAATCCGGAAGCCCTGGAACAGTACGGGCGGTTCAAGGCCAAGATCGATCCGGCCAAGCTCGATGCGCCGGCTCCCTACGGCAAAGTGGTGCTGGTCTCGGCCATGTCCCCCACGCCCGCCGGCGAGGGCAAATCCACCACCACCGTGGGATTGGCGGATTCCCTGGCCAGGGCCGGCCGGAAGGTGATGATCGCGCTGCGGGAACCCTCGCTGGGTCCGGTCCTGGGGATGAAGGGCGGCGCCACCGGCGGCGGCTATTCGCAGGTGCTGCCCATGGATGAGATCAACCTGCACTTCACCGGCGACTTCCATGCGATCACCTCGGCCAACAACGCCCTGATGGCGCTGGTGGACAACCACATCTACCAGGGCAACGCGCTCAATATCGATCCCCGCCGCATGACGTTCAAGCGTGTGCTGGACATGAACGACCGCGCCTTGCGTGAAGTGGTCATTGGCCTGGGCGGGCCTTCGCAGGGGGTGCCGCGGCAGGACGGGTTCGACATCACCGTGGCCTCCGAGGTCATGGCCGTCTTCTGCCTGGCCAAGGATCTGGCGGACCTGCGCTCCCGGCTGGGCCGGATCACCTTCGGCTACACCTACGACCGGGTACCCGTAACGGTGGCGGACCTGGGGGTGCAGGGCGCCTTGACGCTGCTCCTGAAGGAGGCGGTCAAACCCAACCTGGTCCAGACCATCGCCGGCACCCCGGCCCTGGTCCACGGCGGCCCGTTCGCCAACATCGCGCACGGCTGTAATTCGTTGATTGCCACCCAGACCGCCCGGCGGCTGGCGGACATCGTGGTCACGGAGGCCGGTTTCGGCGCGGATTTGGGGGCCGAGAAGTTCATGGACATCAAGGCCCGGTACGGGGGCCTGGCGCCGTCGGCCGTGGTGGTGGTGGCCACGGTGCGGGCGCTGAAGATGCAGGGCGGGGTGGCCAAGGACCGGCTGGCCCAGCCGGACCTGGCTGCCCTCGAAACAGGGGTGGCCAACCTGCGCCGGCACGTGCGCAACGTGGAGAAGTTCGGGGTCACCCCGGTGGTGGCGATCAACAGGTTCTCCTCCGATTCCCAGGAGGAGCTGGACTGGCTGCTGGCCTGGTGTGCTGCCGAAGGCGTGGCGGCGGCCGTGGCGGACGTGTGGGGTCGCGGCGGCGGCGGTGACGGCGGCGACGAACTGGCAGCGTTGGTCCTCCAGGCTGCGGAGGGGCCCAACAGCTTCCGGCACCTCTACGCCCTGGGGCTGCCGGTGGAGGACAAGATCCGGACCATTGCCCAGGAGATCTACGGCGCCGACGGCGTGGATTTCTCGGTTCCGGCGTTGAAGCGGCTGGCCGATATCGAGCGGAACGGCTGGAGCGGGCTGCCGGTCTGCATGGCCAAGACACAGTACTCGTTCACGGACGATGCCTCCCGGCTCGGTGCCCCGAAGGGCTTCACCATCCATGTCCGGGACCTCCTGCCCAAGACAGGTGCGGGCTTCATCGTGGCGTTGACCGGCGCGGTGATGACCATGCCCGGCCTCCCCGCCGTCCCGGCAGCCCTGCGCATGGACGTGGACGCGGACGGCAACCCGGTAGGCCTCACCTGACACGCCCGCTCACCTTTGGCAGCACAACACCAAACCCCCGCTCACCTTTGGCAACACATCCCCAAACCCCCGCTCACCTTTGGCAGCACAAAACCAAACCCCCGCTCACCTTTGGCAGCACAAAACCAAACCCCCGCTCACCCCCTTCCGCGGCGAGCGTCGGGCAAAACGGCGAACCGGCACGGCCTGTGGATAACTCAACACGGGTATCCGACATATGCATGACAATGCAGTATGCGATCCCGCCTTCCCTTGCCTGTGCATCTGGCTGGCAGACCCTTCACGCTTGAAAGCTCAAGAAGCGCCGGACTGGACCACAACCGCCTGCGTCACAACAACGTCGAACACATCAGCCGGGGCCTCTACCGCCCTGCTGCATGGGACTTCTGCCTCGAGCATGCTGCCCGCGCATTGTCGGAGGCGACGCCCGGCGCATGGATTTCCCATGTGACAGCGGCGCGCCTCCAGAGTTCGCTCCTGCCCGCTTGGTTGTCCGACTCCAGCGAACTTCACCTAAGCAAGCCCACGCTGCTTCCGGGAGCCCGCAGGAAAGGAATTCACGGACACCGGCTCATTGTGAAGCCTGGCGAGGTGGAGTTCGTCGAGGGGATATGGATCAGCACACGGGCACGGACATGGCTGGACATGTCACGGCTACTGCCGTTGGCAGACTTGGTGGCTATGGCGGACCAACTGGTACGGCTGCCCCGGCCTGAACTGGAGGGCAGGGAGGGCGCCTACTCAACAATTGAGGAACTACGGGACATGGTTGCCCGTCATCCAAACCTTCAAGGGGTTGTGCGTGCCCGGCAGGCACTGGACTTGGCGCGGGTTGGATCGGACTCCGCGCCCGAGACCTTCCTCCGGTTGGCCATGTTTGACACTGGTCTCCCGGAGCCAGAGCTGCAGCTGGCACTTTATCCTGGAGACCCTCGATCGTCGTCTGCCGACCTCGGATTTCGGCAGCGAAGAATTGCTATCCAGTACGACGGCGGCCATCACCTTATGGAAGCCCAGCGACTAAGCGATCGGCGCAGGGACAAGGCCTTCGAAGCGGCCGGGTGGACTGTCATCATCGTCGACAAGGCCGATCAGAAGGACAGCTTCGCTGCCGCTATCAGAAAGATCAGGCGAGCCGTGAAGAACTCTGTGGCGGATGCGACGGTGGCGTCGGGGTTCGCAAACGGGGACTAGTTGAACGGGGCTCACTTTCAGCTGGGATCGACTGAACGTTCGCCGGTGAGATGCGAGCGGGCGTCCCCAGAATAGTCGTCAAAAGTGAGCGGGCGTCGTAGAAAAATCCGCCAAAAGTGAGCGGGCGTCGCCAGAAAAACTGCAGGAAATGATGGGGCGTCTTAAATGGCGGCGCTCCCCCACCCCGGAGGGTGAGGGAGCGCCGGCAACGAGGAGTGGAGTTCTAGCGCTCCACGTCGCCGCGGATGAAGGCTTCCACCTTTTCGCGGGCGAGGTCGTCGTTGAACTGCTCCGGCGGGGACTTCATGAAGTAGCTCGACGCGGACAGCAGCGGGCCGCCGATGCCACGGTCCAGGCCGATCTTCGCGGCGCGGATCGCGTCGATGATCACACCTGCGGAGTTCGGGGAATCCCAGACCTCCAGCTTGTACTCCAGCGACACGGGGGCGTCGCCAAAGTTGCGGCCCTCCAGGCGGACGAACGCCCACTTGCGGTCATCGAGCCACTGGACGTAGTCGGACGGACCTATGTGCACGTCCTTGGCAGCCAGCTCGGCCTCAACGTTGGAGGTCACGGCCTGGGTCTTGGAGATCTTCTTGGACTCCAGCCGGTCACGCTCCAGCATGTTCTTGAAGTCCATGTTGCCGCCAACGTTCAGCTGGTACGTCCGGTCCAGGGTCACGCCCCGGTCCTCGAACAGCTTCGCCATGACCCGGTGGGTGATGGTGGCGCCGATCTGGCTCTTGATGTCATCGCCCACGATCGGAACACCCGCGGCAGTGAACTTGTCCGCCCACTCCTTGGTTCCGGCAATGAAGACCGGCAGCGCGTTCACGAACGCCACGCCGGCGTCGATCGCGGCCTGCGCGTAGAACTCGGCCGCTTCCTGGGAGCCGACGGGCAGGTAGCAGACCATAACGTCAACGGCAGCGTCCTTGAGGGCCTGGACCACGTCCACGGGCTCTTCAGTGGATTCCTCGATGGTCTCGAGGTAGTACTTGCCCAGCCCGTCCAGGGTGTGGCCGCGCTGGACGGTGACACCGGTGGGCGGGACGTCGGCGATCTTGATGGTGTTGTTTTCGCTGGCCGTGATGGCGTCGGCAAGGTCAACGCCGACCTTCTTGCCGTCAACATCAAACGCGGCGACGAACTGAACGTCACCCACGTGGTACTGGCCGAACTCAACATGCATCAAGCCCGGAACAGTCTCTGCGGGATCGGCATCCTTGTAGTACTGGACGCCCTGCACCAGCGAGGCGGCGCAGTTGCCCACGCCAACGATTGCAACACGGATGGGATGTGAAGACACAGAACTCCTTTGGGGACAAACGTCAGCCGGCCGGTTTTGCTTCGCAGACAGTACGACGGCGGCCGGCTGGCTCGGCGCCGCGCGGCGCCTTTTCATACTACCCAACGCAGCGGGACCGGGCGCAGTGCACCCGGTCCCGCTGCGTAAAGAGAATCACCGTCAGGCGTTTTGCTTCCAGAGGTTGATGTCCGACTCAACCGCAAACTCGTCAATCGCGGTCAGCTCTTCATCCGAGAAGCTGAGGTTGTTGATGGAGGACAGTGTGTCCTCCAACTGCTGGACGCTGGAGGCGCCAACCAGTGCCGAGGTGACGGGCGAGCCCTTGGGCTGGTCGCGCAGGATCCAGGCGATGGCCATCTGGGCCAGGGTCTGCCCCCGGCCTTGGGCGATCTTCCGCAGTCCGCGGACCCGGTCCAGTTTTTCCTCGGTGATGGAGTCCTCCGAGAGGAAGCGCGCCTTGGCTGCCCGCGAGTCGTCAGGAATGCCGTGGAGGTATCGGTCGGTGAGCATGCCCTGCGCCAGCGGCGAGAAGGCGATGGATCCGGCGCCCACCTGGTCCAGGACCTCGTACAGGTTGGGTGAACCGTCCTCGGTCCAGCGGTTCAGCATGGAGTAGCTGGGCTGGTGGATCAGCAGCGGCGTGCCCAGTTCCTTGAGGATACGGGCGGCCTCGAGGGTCTGCTCCGGCGTATAGGAGGAAATGCCCGCGTACAGTGCCTTGCCGGAACGGACGGCGTAGTCCAGGGCACCCATGGTCTCCTCCATCGGTGTTTCCGGGTCGGGCCGGTGGCTGTAGAAGATGTCCACGTAGTCCAGTCCCATGCGCTGCAGCGACTGGTCCAGGCTGGAGATCAGGTACTTGCGCGAGCCCCATTCGCCGTAGGGACCGGGCCACATGTAGTAGCCGGCCTTGGTGGAGATGACCAGTTCGTCGCGGTAGGGCTTGAAGTCGTCCCGCAGGTGCCGGCCAAAGTTGGTCTCGGCGGACCCGTCCGGCGGCCCGTAGTTGTTGGCGAGGTCGAAGTGGTTGACGCCCAGGTCGAAGGCGCGGCGGAGGATGTCCCGCTGTTCCTCGAAGCGCTTGTCGTCGCCGAAGTTGTGCCACAGTCCCAGCGAGATGGCCGGGAGCTTCAGGCCGCTGCGGCCCACCCGGCGGTAGGGCATGGATTCGTAGCGGTCGCCTGCTGCAATGTAGGTCATCAGTTTCTCTCTTCCGTCGGTTCAGGCTTTGAGGATCGCAGCGCTCCAGGGCGCCAGTTCCAGGGACCCGCCGTCCAGTGTGGTTCCGTTGTCCGTGGCCAGCAGGACGCTGCCGGCGGCCTCGTCCAGCCGGACCTTCGAGTCCGCGAAGTTCACCAGGACCTCGACGGATCCGCGCCGGAACCGCAGCCAGCCCGCGTCGTCGTCGAACTTAACTTCCGTCCCGCCGAAGCCAAGCCCCGCCAGCTCCGGATGCCCGCGGCGCAGCGCCGTCAGCGCCCGGTACAGCTCCAGGAGCCGCGCGTGGTCGCCAGAGATGGCCTCGGCCCAGTCCAGCTTGGACCGGCGGAAGGTTTCCGGGTCCTGCGGGTCAGGCACGACGGCGGGATCCCACCCCATGCGCTCGAATTCCTTGATGCGCCCTTCCGCGGTGGCCTTCCCGAGCTCCGGTTCGGGATGGGAGGTGAAGAACTGCCATGGTGTGGTGGCGCCGTATTCCTCGCCCATGAACAGCATGGGGGTGAACGGGGAGGTCAGCGTGAGGACCGCGGCCACGGCGAGCTGCCCGTAGGACAGGGACTGCGAGAGCCTGTCCCCCGTGGCACGGTTGCCGATCTGGTCGTGGTTCTGGTTGCAGACCACCAGTGCCGCGGGGTCCACCAGGGCGGCGTTGATGGGCCGGCCGTGGTGGCGTCCGCGGAAGCTGGAGTAGCTGCCGTCGTGCAGGAACCCGTCCTTCAGCACCTTGGCCAGCACGGCCAGGGATTTGAAGTCGGAGTAGTAGCCGGTGGTCTCGCCGCTGACGCTGACATGCACGGCATGGTGGAAGTCGTCGCTCCACTGCCCGGCCAGTCCGTACCCGTTGACGTCACGGGGGTAGAGCAGGCGCGGATTGTTGAGGTCCGATTCCGCGATGAGTGTCTTGGGCAGCCCGGTCCCGGCTGAAATCGCGTCGCCCAACGCCCCCAGGTCCTCCAGGATGTGCACCGCGCGCTCGTCCCGCAGCGCGTGCACGGCATCGAGGCGGAGCCCGTCCACGTGGTAGTCGCGCAGCCAGAGAGCGGCGTTGTCCAGGATGTATTCGCGGACCACGTCCGAGCCGGGCCCGTCCAGGTTCACCGAGTCGCCCCAGGTGTTGGCGTCCCCCTGCTTCAGATAGGGGCCGAACCTGGGCAGATAGTTTCCGCTGGGGCCAAGGTGGTTGTAGACCACGTCCTGGATGACGCCCAGTCCGGCGGCATGGGCGGCGTCAACGAATCGCTGGTACGCGGCCGGCCCGCCGTAGCCTTCGTGCACGGTGTACCACTGGACGCCGTCGTAGCCCCAGTTATGCGTGCCGTTGAATCCGTTGACCGGCAGCAGCTCCACGAAGTCGATGCCCAGGTCCACCAGGTAGCCCAGCTTCTCCGCGGCGGCGTCCAGGGTTCCTTCGGGGGTGAAGGTGCCCACGTGGAGTTCGTAGATGACGGAACCCTGCAGGTCCTTGCCGCGCCAGCCGGAATCCTGCCATGCATAGGCTGCGGGATCGTAGGTCCGGGATTGCTCGTGCACGCCGGCGGGAAGCCGGCGGGACCTGGGATCCGGGACGGGGGTGGTGTCCCCGTCCAGCAGGTAGCCGTAGTCCACGTCGCCGTCCGCGGGCGCGTCGGGGGCCGTCCACCACCCTTCCGATCCCGGCGCCGTGTCCTTCTTTTGCATGGGATATTGCCGGCCATCGGCCAGCAAAACCACCGATGAAACGTCCGGCGCCCACACATCGAAGCGCTCAGGTCCAACGTTGACCAGGGTCATGCCTTCTCTCCATCTTCGGGTACCAGCAGGGCCACCGGGTAGGTACCCAGCACTTCTGCCACCGAAACCGGGCCCGGCCCGTAGCTGGCTCCCGTAAGTTCGTCGCGCATGGCAGTGGAAAGGTCGACGGCGGTGTCCCGCCACCCGCCGCCGGCTTCCAGTCCGGCGGGGAGCCGGGTGGCAAGCGTGAGGGCGCCGGAGGAGGCATCGGTTCCGCGGGTGAATGCGAGCAGGTGCCCGGCAGCCGCGCCGGTGGCTGGGACTGGCGTGTAGCCCTGGAACAGCTCCGGCCGGTCCCGGCGCAGGCGGAGTGCCCGCGAGGTGACCAGGAGCTTGCTGGCCTCTGTGCCCTCGTCCGGCAAGGTGCCGGCGTCGAGCTTTGCCAACTCAGCCTGCCGGGCACCAAAGTCCACCGGCCGGCGGTTGTCCGGGTCCGTCAACGAACGTTCCCAGAACTCGCTGCCCTGGTACACGTCCGGCACGCCGGGCATGGTCAGCTGGACCAGCTTGGCGGAAACCGAGTTGGCGGCGGAGAAGGAGTCGATGCGGGCCACGAAGTCCGTCACCACGTTGGCGACCTTGGGGTCGTCGAAGACTGCGTCCACGGCGGCCTTCACCGCGGCCTCGAAGTCCCCATTGGGATTGGTCCAGGTGGTGGAGTTCCCGGCTTCCCGGGCCGCCTTCTCGGCGTATCCCTGAAGCCGTTCCCGGCTTGCCGGCCAGGCACCGATGATTGCCTGCCACAGCAGGTTTTCGTACGGGCCGTCCGGGATGGGCGCCAGGCCGCGAAGGCTCTCCAGCGTTTCCGCCCACTCCTGCGGCAGCTCGGCGATGACCGAGATCCGTGCCCGGGCATCCTCGCTGCGTTTGGTGTCGTGGGTGGACAGGGTGGTCATGGACAGCGGGAGGTCCTGCTGGCGCCGCTGCATCCGCTGGTGGAATTCCTCCGGGCCCACGGCGAACTCGGTGGGTTCAGCGCCCACCTCGGTCAGGGTTCCAAGGCGGGTGTAGCGGTAGAACGCCGTATCCTCCACGCCCTTGGCCATGACCATGCCGGAGGTTTGCTGGAACCGGATGGCGATGGCGTTGGCCGGATCCAGCAGCAGCGGAAGGAGGGTTCCCACCGCCACTTCCAGGTCCGGCCGGTGGGCTGCCGCGGATTCGCATGCTTCCTTGAGGACATCGGCGCCCACGGGCAGGTACGAACGGTACACCGGGAAGGACGCGATAATCTCCGCGATGGCGTCGCCTGCCTGGTCCAGGGCGAGGCCGTAGGACTCCGGGACCAGCCGGGCCAGCCGCAGCACTTCCGAGCGCAGGATGCCGTCGGCGATCATGCGCTTGGTGCCGCGGATCATTGCGGCATAGTCCGCGGGCTCTGAGGAGCCCCGCAGCCTGGCGTCGAGTGCGTCCAGTGCCTGCTGCCCCGCGGGGTCCACAAAGACCCGGTCCACGTCCGCCAGCGCGTCGTATCCGGTGGTGCCTTCGCACGCGAACTCCTGCGGCAGCACCTCGCCCGGTTCCAGGATCTTCTCCACCAGGACGTAGGCGCCGCCGCTGAGGTCCTTCAGCCAGCGGAGATAGCCGGTGGGATCGGCGAGGCCGTCCGGGTGGTCCACGCGGAGCCCGTCCACCAGGCCCTCGGTGAACCAGCGCCCCACCTCGGCATGCGCTTCCTGGAAGACCGAGGGTTCTTCGACGCGGATTCCGGCGAGCGTGGTGACCGCGAAGAAGCGCCGGTAGTTCAGCTCGGCGTCGGCGCGGCGCCAGTCCATCAGCTGGTAGTGCTGGCGGCTGTGCACGTCCTGCGGGGAATCACCGTCGCTGTATGTGCCTTCGGCCAGGGGGAACCGGTGATCGTAGTAGCGGAGTTCGCCGTCCTTGACCTCCAGCTTGTCCAGGTCGGCGTCGGAGCCCAGCATGGGGAGCCGGACCTTTCCGCCGCCCAGGTCCCAGTCGACGTCGAAAGCTTCCGCGTAGGGTGATTCGCGGCCCTCCTTGAGCAGGGACCACCACCACGGGTTCTGCGGAGGGGATGCCACGCCCACGTGGTTGGGCACGATGTCCACCAGGACGCCCATGCCGTGCTCGCGCGCTGCCCTGGACAGGGCCAGCAGCCCTTCAGGGCCGCCGCGGTCCGGGTCCACGGCGGAGGGGTCGGTCACGTCATAGCCGTGGTCCGAACCTTTTTCCGCAGTGAGGATGGGCGACAGGTACACCCAGTCCACGCCGAGGTCCTTCAGGTACGGGACCTGGTTGGCGGCGTCGAACAGGGTGAAGCTGCTGCGGATCTGCAAACGGTAGGTGGAGACGGGCGTCCTCATGCCTCGGTTGCCTTCGCAGCCTTGGTCTCCTCCGCCTTCGCAGCCTTGGCGTCCTCGGCTTTGGCTGCCTTGGTTTCCTCGGCCTTTGCCTCGCTCGCTTCCGCGGCCTTGGTCTGGGCCTCCACCATCTCCTCCTGGGCTTCCTCGTGCTCTACCCTGGACGCCAGTGAAGCGGCAGCGGACGTGTCCACTTCAGCTTCCGGGCCGGAGTAGGCGCGCAGCACCACCATGGACTTCGCGTCCAGGGTCAGCGTTGCCTTCGCCTTGAGCGGTTCATACGCGTCAGCCTGGGCCGCGGTGTCAATCAGGACCTCCCAGTACTGTGAGTACTCTTCGTTGGGAAGGCAGAAGTCCACGGCATCGTCGTGGGCGTTGAAGGCCATGATGAAGCTGTCGTCCGTGATGCGCCGGCCGCGTGAATCCTGTTCCTGGATGCCGTCGCCGTTGTAGAACACGCCGATGGTGCGGCCGAAGCCGCTCCCCCAGTCCTCCGGCAGCATTTCGGTGCCGTCCGTCTTGAGCCAGACGATGTCCGGCAGCTTTTCGCCTTCGCCGCGGCGCACCGGCCGGCCGTCGAAGAAGCGGCTGCGGCGGAACGTCGGGTGGTCGTGGCGGAGCTTGTTCACGAAGGCGGTGAACTCCACCAGCGGCTGGTCCATGGCTTCCCAGTGGATCCAGCTGAGCTCGGAGTCCTGGCAGTAGGTGTTGTTGTTGCCCTGCTGGGTGCGGCCCAGCTCGTCGCCGTGCAGCAGCATGGGCACGCCCTGGGAGAGCAGCAGCGTGGCGATGAAGTTCCGCTGCTGGCGGGCGCGCAGGGTCAGGACCTTGTCGTCGTCGGTGTCGCCTTCAACGCCGCAGTTCCAGGAGCGGTTGTGCGATTCGCCGTCGTTGTTGCCCTCGCCGTTGGCCTCGTTGTGCTTCTCGTTGTAGGAGACCAGGTCCCGCATGGTGAAACCGTCGTGGGCGGTGACGAAGTTGATTGAGGCCACTGGACGGCGGGCGGAGCTTTCGTAGAGGTCGGCGGAGCCGGTTAGCCGGGAGGCGAACTCGCCAAGCGTGGAGGGCTCGCCGCGCCAGAAGTCGCGGACGGTGTCGCGGTACTTGCCGTTCCATTCGGTCCACTGCGGCGGGAAGTTGCCCACCTGGTAGCCGCCCGGGCCCACGTCCCACGGCTCGGCGATCAGCTTCACCTGGGAAACTACCGGGTCCTGCTGGATGAGTTCGAAGAAGGTGGAGAGCTTGTCCACGTCGTAGAACTCACGGGCCAGGGTGGAGGCAAGGTCGAAGCGGAAGCCGTCCACGTGCATCTCCGTGACCCAGTAGCGCAGGGAGTCCATGAGCAGCTGCAGCGAGTGCGGGTGTCGGACGTTCAGGGAGTTGCCGGTGCCGGTGTAGTCCATGTAGTGCTTGAGGTCGTTGTCCACCAGGCGGTAGTAGGCCTGGTTGTCGATGCCCTTGAAGGACAGCGTGGGGCCCAGGTGGTTGCCTTCGGCAGTGTGGTTGTAGACGACGTCGAGGATCACTTCGATGCCGGCGCGGTGCAGGTCGCGGACCATGGCCTTGAATTCCTGGACCTGGTGCCCCACGTCGCCGGTGGCGCTGTAGGTGTTCTGCGGGGCGAAGAAGCCGATGGTGTTGTAGCCCCAGTAGTTGCTGAGCCCCTTTTCCACCAGGGTGCCGTCGTTGACGAACTGGTGGACGGGCATGAGTTCGATGGCCGTGACCCCGAGCTTCTTCATGTGCTCAATGACCGCAGGGTGGGCCACGCCGGCGTAGGTGCCGCGCTGTTCGTCCGGGATTTCCGGGTGGAGCTCGGTGAGGCCCTTGACGTGGGCTTCGTAGATCACCGACTCGTGGTACGGGATCCGCAGCTGGCGGTCGCCGTCCCATTCGAAGAAGGGGTTGATGACCACGCCGTGCATGGTGTGCGGGGCGGAATCGGCGTCGTTGCGGGAGTCGGGGTCGCCGAATTCGTAGGAGAAGAGGGCCGGGTCCCAGTCGATCTGGCCCTGGATGGCCTTGGCGTAGGGATCCATCAGCAGCTTGTTCGGGTTGAAGCGGTTGCCGCTGGCGGGGTCGTAGGGACCGTGCACGCGGTAGCCGTACTTCTGGCCGGGCTGGATGTGCGGCAGGTAGCAGTGCCACACATAGCCGTCCACCTCGGTCAGTTCGATGCGCGTTTCGGTCAGGTCATCAGCCAGGAGGCAGAGTTCGACCCGCTCGGCCCGTTCGCTGAACAGGGCGAAATTGGTGCCGGTGCCATCAAAGGTCGCTCCCAGCGGATAGGCAGTTCCAGGCCAGACTTCCATCGTGCTCCTCATTTTGTGGTCAGCAGCAGAGGGCATCGGTACGCCCCGCTGCTGGTGCGAACTAATGCCTACCGTAGTGGTTGGCTGTGACTATTACGTTTCCAGGCTCCATATTTACTAAGCATGCTGACTTTACCCCAAATTTCGGGTATGGCATTCGCGACGCCGCCTGCCGTGATCGGACCACCTGTCACCGCCTCCGACGCCGCCAGCCCTGCCCGCCCGTGCAGCGCGGCGCCCAGTGCGGCGATGGCGGCCCACCGCCCCTCCGCCGCTATGCCCACCTCACTGAAGCGGCCGACGTCGGGCCCCGCCTGGGCGAGCAGCGCACCAATGACCCCGGCCAGGACGTCCCCACTGCCTGCAGTGGCGAGCCAGGGCGTACCGTCCGCCTGGCTGAAGGTCTCTCCCCAGGGTGCCGCCACGAGTGTGGTGGCGCCTTTGAGCAGGACGGTGGCTCCCGTACGGTTGGCGGCCTGGCGTACGGCGGCGAGGGTTCCGGCTTCCACGGCTTCCCGGTCCTCCCCACCGCCCAGGCGTTGGAACAGCGACGCCAGCTCGCCGGCGTGCGGGGTCAGCACCATGTGCGGGGCGAGCATGGCCGGCAACGCGGGCAGCGCGCCGGCGTCGGCAACGACGGGAAGTCCGGACGCGATGGCATCGCGGGCACGCGTCAACTGGTCATGGTCCTGCGGGCCCATGCCCGAGCCCACCAGCCATGCCTGCACCCGGTTGTCGGCCACGCTCCCGGTGCTGCACACCACCTCAGGGCAGGACTGCCGGACGAGGTCGGCCACGGCCGGCGGACCGAGGTACCGCACCATGCCGACTCCTGCGGCCAGGGCGCCCCGGCACGCCAGGACTGCGGCGCCGGGATAGTCTTCGGATCCGGCCACCACTCCCAGCACTCCGCGGGAGTACTTTTGGGCCCGCCGTGCAGGACGGGGCAGGAGGTGGGCCAGTTCGGCATCCTCCAGCCGGCGAAGGGACGGCTGCGGCAGGTGCTCCTCGATCCCGATCGGCACCACCAGGACGCGTCCAGCATGGTCCGCGCCCGGGTCCGCCAGCAGGCCGGCCTTCGCTCCCCCGAACGTCACGGTCAGGTCAGCGGAAAGGACCGGCCCGGCTGCCTCGCCGGTATCGGCGTCCACGCCGCTCGGGAGGTCGCAGGCCACCACCAAACCGCTCCTGATGCCGTCACTGACAGCCTGGACCAGGTCTGCAGCGCTGCCCCGCAGCCCGCCTTTCGCTCCGGTCCCCAGCACGGCGTCAATGACGACGTCGGCCGCGGCAGCTTCCGCCGCCAGTCCCGGGATTGCAGATTCAGTGAGCCGGTGCACCCGGCCGCCGGCGCGCTCGAATGCCGCAAGGCCAGCCGGATGGGCGGAATCGCCGGTGAGTACCGCCGTCGTGCGCATTCCGCGGGCGGCAAGGAAGGCGGCTGCGAACAGGCCATCGCCACCGTTGTTGCCCTTGCCGGCCAGCACCACCACGCGGGCACCGCTCAGGCGGCGGCCCCGGGACTTGAGTTCCTGGACGACGGCGCCGGCCAGGCCGTGTGCGGCGCGCTGCATGAGCACGTCCCCCAGGCCGGTGGCCAGGAGGGGTTGCTCGGCGGCCCGGACCTGCGTTCCGGTGTAGGCGTTGATCATGCGGCGGCTGCCTGGTCAGCCTTCGGCCAGGACCGTTGCGGTGGCGATGCCGCCGTCGTGGCTGATGGACAGGTGCCAGCGCTTGACGCCTTTGGCCTCGGCAACCGCAAGGACGGTCCCCTTGACCTGGACGGTGGGTCCGTTGTGGTCAAGGCCGATCCAGCAGTCCTGCCAGTTCATGCCGGCGGGCGCACCGAGGACCTTGGCCACGGCTTCCTTCGCGGCGAACCTGGCTGCCAGGGAGCGGGTGTTCAGTTCCCGTTCCGCCGGCACGAACAGCCGGTCCCTCAGGCCCGGCGTCCGTTCCAGCTGGCGGCCGAACCGCTCGATGTCTACTACGTCTACCCCGATGCCAACGATCATGGGCTTCATTCTACGGGGGCGCGCCTGGCCGGAAGCGGGTGCAGGGTGCGGTTTGACCCCGGAAATTGCGGTTGTCCGCCATCAGCGCAAACACCTGGTTTTGGCACGGCAGGGTTAAGGGTGAAAGCCCCGGGCCCACTGACTGGTTCAGTGGGCCCGGGGCTTTCAGCTGTTCATTGGCTGGCTGTTACTCGACGGTGACGCTCTTGGCGAGGTTGCGGGGCTGGTCCACGTCGTAGCCCTTGGCTGCCGCGAGTTCCGCGGCGAAGATCTGCAGCGGGACGGTGGTCAGCAGGGGCATGAGCAGGGTGGGGGTTTCGGGGACGTAGAAGACGTACTCGGCGTAGGCCTTGACGGCTTCGTCGCCTTCCTCGGCGATGACCAGGGTGCGGGCGCCGCGGGCGCGGACTTCCTGGATGTTGGAGACCACCTTGGCGTGCAGCGAGTCGCGGCCGCGCGGGGACGGGACCACCACGAACACCGGCTGGCCTTCATCGATCAGGGCGATGGGGCCGTGCTTGAGCTCACCGGCCGCGAAGCCCTCCGCGTGGATGTACGCGATTTCCTTGAGCTTCAGCGCGCCCTCGAGGGCCACCGGGTAGCCCACGTGGCGGCCCAGGAACAGCACGGACTTCTCGTTCGCCATGCTGCGGGCCAGTTCGCGCAGCGGCCCGGCGTTGTCCAGGATGGTCTGGATCTTCGCGGGGATCTTGTTCAGGTCCGCGAGGACGTCCTTGATCTGGCCGGAGAAGATGTTGCCGCGCAGCTGGGCGAGGTACAGGCCCAGCAGGTAGGCGGCGGTGATCTGCGCCAGGAACGCCTTGGTGGACGCCACCGCGATTTCCGGGCCGGCGTGCGTGTACAGCACGGCGTCGGATTCGCGCGGGATGGTGGAGCCGTTGGTGTTGCAGATGGAGATGGTCTTGGCGCCCTGTTCGCGGGCGTACCGGACTGCCATCAGCGTGTCCATGGTCTCGCCGGACTGGCTGATGGAGACCACCAGGGTGTTCTGGTCCAGGATCGGGTCCCGGTAGCGGAACTCGTGTGCCAGCTCCACTTCCGTGGGGATCCGGCACCAGTTCTCGATGGCGTACTTGGCCACCATGCCCGCGTAGGCGGCGGTGCCGCAGGCCAGCACGATGATCTTGTTGACCTGCTTCAGCAGTTCCGGATCAATCCGCAGCTCGTCCAGGGTCAGCTTGCCCTTGATGTCCGAACGTCCCAGCAGGGTCTGCGCCACGGCGTCGGGCTGGTCGTGGATTTCCTTCTCCATGAAGGAGGAGAAGCCGCCCTTTTCCGCGGAGGCCGGGTCCCAGTCCACGTGGTATTCCTTGCCCTGGGCCGGGTTGCCGTAGAAATCGGTGATCTCCACCGTGTCCGCGGTGATGGTCACGATCTGGTCCTGGCCCAGCTCCACCGCGCGGCGGGTGTAGTCGATGAACCCTGACACGTCCGAGCCCAGGAAGTTCTCCCCTCGCCCAGGCCCACCACCAGCGGTGAGTTGCGGCGGGCGGCCACGACGACGTCGGGCTGGTCCGCGTGCACGGCCAGCAGGGTGAAGGCGCCCTCCAGGCGCTGGCAGGCCAGCTCCATGGCGCGGGTCAGGCCACCGTTCGCGGTGTCCCCGCCCAGCTTGTTCCGGAGGATGTCGGCCAGCAGCGCGGCAGCGACCTCGGTGTCCGTCTCGGACAGGAACGTGACGCCCTTTTCAAGCAGCTCGAGCTTGAGCTCGGCGAAGTTTTCGATGATGCCGTTGTGGATCACGGCCAGCTTGCCGCCGTCAGCCAGGTGCGGGTGCGCGTTGCGGTCCGTCGGGCCGCCGTGCGTGGCCCAGCGGGTGTGTCCGATCCCGGTCACCGTCTCAGGCAACGGGCGGGCCTCCAGCTCGGCAATCAGGTTGCTCAGCTTTCCGGACTTCTTCCGCGACTCAATGGCGCCCTTGGACACCACTGCCACGCCGGCAGAGTCATAACCGCGGTACTCCAGGCGGCGCAGTCCTTCAAGGACAACATCCAGGGCACTGTGACCGTTAATTGCACCGTCAACCGGACGGCCTACGTATCCCACGATTCCACACATAGGCACAAGACTATCGGCAGCGTGCCTGTTGCTCTAAACCGGCGGCCCACCCGGCGGGGCTTTTACGGGGGCCTGCGTGACGGGCTCCGCCGCGCTGAGCAGGGCGCTCATTTCGTGATGGGCCGGGCGCGGGGCAGAATCTTTAGCGTGACTTCGCAACGCAATGAAGCGAACGGGGAGGGTGCCTCGCCGTTCGTGGAGCTGGACCGGCAAACCTGGTCCCGGCTCGCAGCCCAGATGGAACAGCCCCTTAATGAAGAGGATGTGCTGCGCCTTCGCGGGCTCGGTGACCCCCTGGACATCAATGAAGTCAGGGATGTCTACCTGCCGCTGTCACGGCTGCTGCACCTGTACGTTGAGGCGGCGGGGCAGCTGCACGCGGCCACTACCACGTTCCTGGGCGAGCAGACCCAGCGCACCCCGTTCGTGATCGGCGTGGCCGGTTCGGTTGCCGTGGGCAAGTCCACCATCGCCCGCGTGCTGCGTGAGATGCTCCGCCGCTGGCCGGGCACCCCCAACGTGGAACTCATCACCACCGATGGCTTCCTCTACCCCCTGGCCGAACTCAAGCGCCGGCAACTGCTGGACCGGAAGGGCTTCCCGGAGTCCTACGACCGGCGGGCGCTGCTGCGCTTCGTGAGCGAGATCAAGGGCGGCGCCGAGGAAGTGCGCGCGCCCTGGTACTCCCACGTCACGTACGACATCGTGCCCGGCAAGGAAGTGGTGGTCCGCCGCCCGGACGTGCTCATCGTGGAGGGCCTGAACGTCCTGGCTCCGGCACGGCCCCGGCATGACGGCCGCCAGGGGCTGGCACTGAGCGACTTCTTTGACTTCTCCATCTATGTCGATGCCAAGACCTCCTACATTGAGGAGTGGTACGTGGACCGGTTCCGGAAGCTGCGCAGCACCGCGTTCGCGCAGCCGGAGTCCTACTTCCACCGCTACGCCACGCTGTCCGACGAGGAAGCCGAAACCACGGCACGCGACATCTGGAAGCGGATCAACGAGCCCAACCTGGAGGAGAATGTCCTTCCCACGCGGGGGCGGGCGCAGCTGGTGCTGACCAAAGAAGCGGACCACTCCATTCGCCGCATGCTCCTCCGGAAGGTGTAGCACAGGTGTGCTACCAATGCGGGTCCCCCAGCCGGCGCAGCTTCACCCGGTTCCTCGCAGCGGGGGCCGGGCTGACTGTCCTCTCAGCGTGCACGCCTGAGGCACCCAAGGCCGTGCCGGCGTCGTCCGCTGCTTCTTCCGCAGCCCCCTCCCCTGCTGCGGTCACCGCTTCAGCGGGCCCGACGGCGGAAGCCGCCACGGTGGGCCAGTCACCGGAGGTGCCGTCCCCCGCACCGTCACCGTCGCCGTCGGCGGCCCTGGCGCGTCAGTTTTCGCTTGATGACCCGGCCAGCCAGTGGGTCATCGTCAACAAGCACCGGCCCCTGAAGCCGGCGGACTTTGTGCCGGCTGACCTGGTGCGTCCCGCCGTCGCCATTTCCGCCGCGGGCGAGGCGGCGCTGTTGAACAGCACGACGGCTGCGGCGGCCGAAGCGATGTTCGCGGCCGCCGCGCAGGATGGCGTGGCTTTGGTCCTGGCCAGCGGCTACCGCTCGTACAGCACGCAGGTGACCACCTACAACGGGTACGTCGCGGCGCGCGGGCAAGCCGATGCCGACACGGCCAGTGCCCGGCCCGGCCACTCGGAGCACCAGACGGGGTGGGCGTTCGACATCGCGGACGGCGGGGGCGCCTGCAGCTTCCAGCCGTGCTTTGCCGACCAGCCAGCGGCGTCCTGGGCGAAAGCCAACGGCCACCGCTTCGGATTCGTGGTGCGGTATCCCTGGATGCTGCACCCCGTCACGGGGTACTACTACGAGCCGTGGCACCTGCGGTACGTGGGCGTGGAGGCGGCCACGGACATGCTGAACCGGGGCATCGGCACGCTGGAGGAATACTTCGGCCTGGAGGCGGCACCGGCGTACCTGTAATGCCGGTGCGCTAGGTTGGTTTCCATGCTTAGTGGATTCAAAAACTTCATCATGAAGGGCAACGTGGTTGACCTTGCCGTCGCCGTCGTCATGGGTACTGCTTTCGGCGCCGTGGTGACGGCGCTGGTCAACAAAGTGCTGATGCCCTTCGTCTCAGGCCTGGTGGGTGCACCCAACTTCGACAGCTTCGGAAGGGTGGAGCTGAACGGCAACGCCATCGAGTTCGGGGTGCTGCTGACCGCTGTGGTGAACTTCCTGCTCATTGCGGCGGCCATCTATTTTGTGGTGGTGATGCCGATGAACATCATGATTGAGCGCCGCAACCGCCGGCTTGGGATCAACAAGGATGTGAAGAAGGACGCTGCAGAGGATCCGCAGGTTGCGCTCCTGACCGAGATCCGGGATGCATTGAAGGACCGGGTCTAAGCCTTTCCAACCGCAAAGTGGCCCGTCTCCATGTTGGGAGGCGGGCCACTCTTTTCTGCGGTTGTTTTGAGCCGCGCCGGCTAGTTGGAGGCGAGCTCCAGCGCGAGTTCGGTGCGGACCACCTGGGCCAGGTGTTCGGCGATGGACTGGGCCGTCTCCTCGTCGGCGGCCTCCACCATGACGCGGACCACGGGCTCGGTGCCGGATGGGCGGAGCAAGACGCGGCCGGTTTCCCCAAGCGCTGCTTCCGCCGATGCCACGGCCTGGGCCAGGACGTCGCTGCTGCCCACGCGGGTGCGGTCCACGCCCTTGACGTTGATGAGGACCTGCGGGAGCTTGGTCATCACGGTGGCGAGTTCCTTGAGCGGTTTCCCGGTCAGGGCCACCTGTGCGGCGAGCTGCAGGCCGGTGAGGAGGCCGTCGCCGGTGGTGGCGTGGTCGGCGAAGATGACGTGGCCGGACTGTTCGCCGCCCAGGTTGTAGCCGCCGTCGCGCATGCCCTCCAGCACGTAGCGGTCCCCCACCGCGGTTTCCACGATGGTGATGCCGGCTTCGCGGAGGGCGATCTTCAGGCCGAGGTTGCTCATGACGGTGGCTACCAGGACGTCATCCTTGAGTTTGCCGGAGTTCTTGAGCGCGACGGCGAGGATGGCCATGATCTGGTCGCCGTCAACCTCGTTGCCTTCGTGGTCCACGGCCAGGCAGCGGTCGGCATCGCCGTCGTGGGCGATTCCCAGGTTGGCACCGTACTTGATCACGGCTTCCTTGAGCGGGCCGAGGTGGGTGGAGCCGACGCCGTCGTTGATGTTGAGTCCGTCCGGATCGGCGCCGATGACGACCACGTCAGCTCCGGCGTCCTTGAAGAGCTGGGGCGAGCAGCCGCTGGCCGCACCGTTGGCGCAGTCAAGGACCACGGTGAGGCCATCGAGGCGGTGCGGGAGGGTCCGGAGCAGGTGGACGATGTAGCGGTCCTCTGCGTCGGAGAAGCGCTGTATGCGGCCTACGTCGGCGCCGGTGGGCCGGACGGCTTCCTTGCCCATCTGGGCTTCGATGGCGTCCTCCACCTCGTCGGGCAGCTTCTGGCCGCCGCGGGCGAAGAACTTGATGCCGTTATCCGGTGCCGGGTTGTGGGAGGCGGAGATCATGACGCCGAAATCCGCGTCCAGGTCCGCCACCAGGTAAGCGGCCGCGGGGGTGGGCAACACCCCTGCGTCATAGACGTCGATGCCTGAGCTGGAGAGCCCGGCTTCCACGGCTGCGGCGATGAATTCGCCGCTGGCGCGCGGGTCACGGGCCAGCACGGCGCGGGGCCGGGAGCCGTTGGAGTTGCGGTCGTGGCCGAGCACGACGGCGGCCGCCTGGGCCAGCTGCAGGGCGAGTTCTGCTGTCAGCAGGCCGTTGGCCAGCCCCCGGACACCATCAGTTCCAAATAATCTAGACACCGGTCAAGTGTAGAGGATCGGTGCATTGGAACCTGCGTAGGCGACTCCTTCTGGCCCGGATCTACTTGGTGAGTACCTGCCTGTTGCCTCGGCCAATTACTGGGACTACCTGCTTTTTTCGTTGCTACCTGTCTTTGCTCTAAACCCTCGCCACGCCTATTTGGCGGCCCCTACGATCCATGCATGACACCTAGCTATGGGGGCTTGGCGCTCGAAATTGTAGTACCGGTCTACAACGAAGAAGCGGTACTCGAACGCAGCATCACAAGGCTCGCCGAATATCTGACGAATGAAATGCCGTCGACGTGGAAAATTACCATCGCCGATAATGCGAGCACCGACAGGACTCCGGTGATTGCCGCTCGACTCAGCGAGCACATGCAGAATGTTGGATACCGGCGCCTTGAGGTCAAGGGACGAGGCTACGCGTTGAGAGACGCTTGGAGTGCTTCCGAAGCGAAAGTTCTGGCCTATCTTGACGTTGATCTATCCACCGATCTTGCCGCACTGCTGCCCCTTGTGGCTCCCCTGCTGTCCGGCCATTCCGACATTTCAATCGGCACTCGTCTGGGCCAGAGCGCGCGGGTAAGGCGGGGGCCGAAGCGTGAGTTCATCTCCAGGTCCTACAACTTTCTACTCCGACGCACCATGCAGGTCAGGTTTTCTGATGCCCAATGTGGGTTCAAGGCCATTCGAGCCGATGTCGCTAAGAGGCTGCTTCCCCACATTGAGGACAACTGTTGGTTTTTCGACACTGAGTTGTTGATTATTGCTGAACGATCAGGCCTTCGTATCCATGAAATTCCCGTTGACTGGGTAGACGATCCTGACAGCCGTGTGGACATTAAACAGACAGCTCTCGACGACCTCCGTGGAATGGTACGTGTAAGCACCTCCCTTGTGAAGGGACTCATCCCAGTCCAGGCAATTTACGCTGAACTAGGCCGCCGGCCAATGACTCAAGTTAGCCGGCCGAGCTTCTTTGGACA
The DNA here is from genome assembly GCF_026723805.1 of Arthrobacter sp. FX8. NCBI lineage: Bacteria > Bacillati > Actinomycetota > Actinomycetes > Micrococcales > Micrococcaceae > Arthrobacter > Arthrobacter sp. FX8. The sequence goes on from NZ_CP113505.1 coordinate 2,378,528, forward strand.
GGTGCTCCGTTTTGGGCTTGTGGGTGTCGCCTCGACCTTGGCTTTCGCGCTTCTCTACCTCGCCATGCAGGGGCCCTTTGGATCCCAGGAAGCCAACTTCCTTGCACTTCTGCTTACAGCGGTGGGGAATACAGCGGCGAACCGTAGGTTCACCTTCGGTATCAGTGGCCCAGAGAAGCTGTTTACCCAACAGTTCCAGGGGTTCCTCGTGTTCTTACTTGCCTGGAGCATAACGTCATCGTCGCTGCTGGTACTGCACTCGATTAACGCCATTGCTGCACCAAATTTGGAACTCCTAGTCCTCACTGCAGCCAATATTCTTGCAACCCTGATGCGGTTCGTACTCTTACGCCTCTGGGTGTTTCGAGTCAAACGGGAAGCTCGCCCTACAGCTGCCGCACGTTTGTGGCCTCAGGGTCAGTCCGCCCCATGAATACTCCCGCACAAGAGAAAATCCCTGGCGGCTCTCCACCCGCTGCAGTTCAAAGTTTAGACACGCCTTCCTCACCGTCCGCTCGGTTCGTGCGTAAGATCCCCTCATTTCCTCGCTTGGAATGGGCTGCGCTCGCTACTATTCTCCTGCTGACTGGTTTCCTCTACTGCTGGGGACTAGACAGGAACGGCTGGGCAAACGCGTACTATTCCGCGGCCGCCATGGCCGGATCCCAAAACTGGTCGGCATTCCTCTACGGATCTTTCGATCCCGGCAACGCCATTACGGTAGACAAACCGCCGATGAGTATCTGGATTATGGCGCTGTCCGTACGACTTTTTGGCCTCAGTAGTTGGAGCATATTGCTACCACAGGCGTTCATGGGTGTGTCCACGGTATTCCTGCTGCACTTACTCGTTCGGAATCGGTTTGGTACCGCCGTCGGTCTCTTGGCGGCCTCCTTCATGGCAGTAACACCCGTCAGCACAGTCATGTTTAGGTACAACAACCCTGACGCGCTGCTGGTCCTCATCATGGTGGCAGTTGCGTTCACCGTTCTGAAGGCCATTGACGAACGCCGACTGCGCTGGCTGATCTTTGCGGGAGCACTTGTGGGTGCTGGGTTTCTCACAAAGCAATTGCAGATAGGGCTGATTCTGCCAGGTCTCGTTATTACGTACTTGTCCTTTGCGCGGGCGAGCTTGTCTAAACGCTTGCTGCACCTGTTCATGGCAGGCGGCACTGCATCTTTAGTAGCAGGAACATGGCTTCTCTTGGTTCAGCTTGCTGATCCGGCGACCCGTCCATTTATTGGCGGGTCACGAACGAACAGCACCCTTGAACTGGCGTTGGGATACAACGGCCTCGATCGGCTCACTGGCGCAGATGCAAGCCGAACCATCACCAGTTCGACCGCCGCCATCGCAGACAAGCTGGACGCAGGGTTCCAGAGGTTCTTATTACCCCAATTCTCCGGACAATTCGCCTGGTTCCTTCCCTTCGCAGTGGTGGGAATAATCGTTGCGATCTGGTACTTTCGCAAAAATCCAAAACTAACTTCGACTCATGCCCTTGTGGTGTTTTCTGCGGTTTGGTTGATTACGACCGCTACGGTTCTCGCTTATATGTCCGGAATAGTTCATCCGTACTACTCGCTTACGGCTACGCCACCCCTGTCGGCGTTGGCGGCATCTGGCATCTTGTTTTGCACCCGGCGGCTAAGGCATGTGCCGTTTAGACTCCTAATTTCCGTGGCAATGATCGCCTATCTGTTTCTGGCCACAGTTACCGTATTTCGCTCCGTAGCCGACTTTCCGTGGCTACCCTCACTTGTCGCGGTCGCCGGAGGACTCACAATGACGTTATTACTGGTTCCGCCCCCAAATTTGTTTATGACGAGAGTCACCACGGGCGCTTTAATAGGCACCGTGATAATGTGCCCGCTTCTCTGGTCCGTGGATTCCGTGGGTTCCCCCCATGTTGGGGCCGGAGTCACAGCAGGGCCGGGCATCCTTGGCATCAGAGGCGATCATCCGGATCCGAAGCTGAGGGGTCCCCGTCTTTCCGCTGGACTCACAGCGGTAATAACCGGCGACCCGGCGCAACCAGGATTGCTACGCAGAATTCGAACCGTCGATGACTCGGTGACATGGGCAGCAGCGACAATTGGAGCTGAAAGTGCCGCCAACCTGCAGTTGGCCAGCGGCCGTGGAATCCTTTCGTTGGGCGGCTTTGATGGCACGGACCCTTACCCCACACTAGAAAGTTTTCAACAAATGATTCGTGAAGGCCGAGTAGGAGCACTGACGTTTCAAACCCTGCCCCCGCTCACTTTGGAGGGCCAAGGCGAGGCAGCAAAGATCGTCGCATGGGTCCGAAGCCATTACGCCGCCGAGAACGTGGATGGTGCTGAACTCTTCCAATTTCCGGCACCATGACGCCACTGCCCCTCGATACAAATGCTTCCCAGGACGCACACCTGGGACATGTGAAGCAGGCCCCACGTCAAGGGCGAAGGGAGGAACTGAGGCGTCCAGAAGCCACTCAACGAGGCCATGCCCGGCAGAAGAACTGGCAAGGCCAAGAATGGAACGACCGCAGGGAAGGTGCTGCTCTCGGCGTGCTTCTCCTCGCGACAGCCGTGCTGTACTTGTGGCGTCTGGACGCTAATGGCTGGGCCAATCCCTATTACTCAGCAGCCGCACAGGCCGGGGCTATGGACTGGACCGCATGGTTTTACGGGTCAGCGGACGCCGGCAACCTGGTGACTGTCGATAAGACACCTTTGAGCGTCTGGATCATGGGCTTATCAGTGCGCCTCTTCGGTCTGAGTTCGTGGAGCATTTTGCTTCCCCAAACCTTAATGGGAGTTACTACCACCTGGCTCATCTACAAGACCATCAGGACAACTTCGACACCACACGTTGCCCTCCTTGGGGCGGCCGTTTATGCCACAACTCCTGTCGTCGTACTCATGTCCCGGTTCAACAATCCCGAACCCCTGATGGGACTCCTCGTTGTCGCGGCGGTCTACTTCGCGGTCAAGGCAATCGAGGATGGCCGATGGCGCTGGTTTTTGCTCTGCGGCGCGGCGCTGGGGTTCGGTTTTATGGCTAAACAGATACAGGCCCTCCTGGTTGTACCGAGCTTGATCCTAGCCGTCTTATTTCTTGGAACGAGCCCACTCGGCGCGCGGATAATGCGGCTAGTTGGGGCATTCGCCGTACTTCTGGTTACAGCAGGCTGGTGGGTGCTGATTGTGGAACTAGTTCCAGCATCACAACGCCCTTACATAGGCGGTTCCGCCAACAACAGCGCCCTCCAATTGACTATGGGTTACAACGGCATCGGACGCTTCGCGCAATTCACGAATCATGATGGAGTGCCTGTACCGAGTGAATCCCAGTCCCTTCCGAACACAATCATCGCTGGCTTTTCACGATTGTTCAGTGCCGATTTCGCCCCAGAGGCCGCGTGGTTACTATTTCCGTCTCTTGCATGCGCGCTGGTTCTGTTGGTACTGCGAGACCCGTCCAGTCGACAAAAGACCTCGGCCACAGCTCTCATTGCATCAACTTGGCTCATCACGGTAGTTGGAGTTCTCGCAATGGCCGGAACGATGGTTCACTCCTACTACACATTCTCGTTTGCCGCCCCCATGGCAATTGTGCTGCCGCTCGGCCTCCGACAGCTTTGGACTTCCCGCCACCGGTTGGTCAGCCGGGCGATTGGCTCGGTTGTTATCGCGGCAACAGGCTATCTTGCGTCCAAAATCTTGGAGTACAGCCACGACTGGCCACCGGGTTGGCAACTGCTGCTCCCTGTGGGTTGCTTCGCGGCAAGCCTGCTGTGGTTGTTGCCGCAAGGTAAAACTAGAATGGCAATCCTCCTGCCCGTTGCACTCTCCCTACTTATGGGTCCGGCCGTGACCAACCTCTACACAGTCAGTACGCCACAGGGCGGAACTAATCCGTTGTCAGGGCCGCCCTCGGCCTTCGACGGCTCATTATCCAAAAGGTTCGAGGCAGCCCGGCAGGGCGAGGATCTCCGGAGTCTCCACCTAGCGTTCGGTGCCCCGCCTAATCCGGAACTCGTGCAGCTCCTGCGAGCTAACACTGGCGATGAGACCTGGGCTGCTATGACTGTGACGGCGCAAAACGCGGCGTTATACCAGCTTGAATCACGAAGACCTGTAGCCGCTCTAGGTGGCTGGCTCGGGCTGGATCCCACTCCGACGCTGGAGGTGTTCCAAAATCTTGTGGCTCAGGGCCACATTGGCTATTTCATTGACCAGCCCGGGCTGTTGGCGGAGCAAAAGGTTGGCAAGGAGGCGGAAACCATCCTTCAGTGGATCCATGAAAACTTCATCCCAACCAAGCTCGGAGCTGAAACAATTTATGACCTAACAGTGCATCAGCCCTAAACAACAAAAGCCCGCCCCACCAAATGGCGGGACGGGCTTCTGTGCATGCGGACTTAGCGCTTGGAGTACTGCTGGGCCTTGCGGGCCTTCTTGAGACCTGCCTTCTTACGCTCGATGACACGGGCGTCGCGGGACAGGTAACCGGCCTTCTTCAGCGTGGCGCGGTTGTTCTCGACGTCGATCTCGTTCAGCGAACGGGCGATGCCGAGGCGCAGGGCACCGGCCTGGCCGGAGATGCCGCCGCCGTGGATGCGGGCGATGACGTCGTAGGCGCCTTCGAGATCGAGGATCTTGAAGGGTTCGTTGACGTCCTGCTGGTGGAGCTTGTTCGGGAAGTAGTTCGCCAGCTCGCGGCCATTGATGGTCCACTTGCCGGAGCCGGGCACAACGCGGACGCGTGCAACGGCTTCCTTACGGCGACCAACGGCTGCGCCGGCAACGGTCAGGGCCGGGCGCTCCTTCTTGGGAGCAGCTTCAGCAGCTGAGCTCTCAGAGGTGTAGCTGGTCAGGTTTTCCTCGGCCGCGACGACCTCGGTGGTCTCTTCGTTCTGAGCCACGATTCTCCTTGTATAGATAAGTTGTTTGGTGGCCAGGACTACTGGGCGACCTGGGTGATTTCGAAAGTCTTGGGCTGCTGGGCGGCGTGCGGGTGCTCAGCACCGCGGTACACCTTCAGCTTGCCGAGCTGCTGGGCAGCCAGGGAGTTCTTGGGGAGCATGCCCTTGATGGCCTTCTCAACGGCACGGACCGGGTTGGATTCCAGCAGTTCCGCATAGTTGACGGAGGTCAGGCCGCCCGGGTAGCCGGAGTGGCGGTATGCGCGCTTCTGCTCCAGCTTGGCACCGGTCAGGGCTACCTTTTCAGCGTTGATGATGATGACAAAGTCGCCCATGTCCATGTGGGATGCGAAAGTGGCCTTGTGCTTGCCGCGCAGCAGGATTGCGGTCTGGCTTGCAAGACGACCAAGGACAACGTCGGTGGCGTCAATGACGTGCCACTGGCGGTTGATATCGCCGGGCTTCGGGGTGTACGTACGCACGGTGTTTGCCTCGTTCTTGTTCTGGCGTTCTTGTTTAGGTGTCGCTAGCTCGCGCACCTACTGTCTGCGCGCTACCGGAACAGAGGTGAGGGCTCCATGTAACCAGTCATCCTGAAGTTCCGAATGTGCACGTTGAGTAGTTATCCTGCAACCGGATTCTCAAGCGGGCACGCACCATCGGAATAGGACACGCACAACGACTACCAAGATTAGCGCGTTAAGGTCTTCAGGGTCAAAATGGGTTAGCCGACGGCCACCGGGGCCCATGCCGGCTCAACCAACATGGGGGATACAGTGTTGTCAGTGGCGAACGTGGACTACAACAGTTGGCTGCTTGTCATTGGGGTCGGACTCCTGGGATGCGCCCTCTCCCCCATCGCCGAGATCCTGATCGCAAGATTCCTTCCGAGACTCGGTGGAGTGCCTATCCTGCGGGTTCGGATTACGACGGCGGCAATCACCGGCCTAGCGTGCATCGCCTTTACTTTGCATCTTGGAATTACCTTTAGCCTTCCATCCTTTCTATTCCTTGCATTGCTGGGCGTTCAGCTGGCACGGATTGACGTTTCACTCCACCTGCTGCCAAACGCACTTGTGTTTTTGCTGCTCGCCGGCGGTCTTTTGCTGCTTTTATTACCAGGAACACTTGGTAGGCAATCTGACGATCTACTTCGGGCAGTCCTCGGAGCCGTCATTTTGTTTGTTGCCTACCTGGTTTTGGGACTTATTTCCCCGGGCGGCATCGGCATGGGGGACGTGAAACTCGCAGCGCCCGTCGGGCTCTACCTCGGGTACTTAGGCTGGGGGCAGTTGCTTTACGGCGGGCTCCTCGGTTTCATCCTGAATGGCTTGGTTGCGGTGCTCGTGATTAGTAGAAAAGGCCGGAACAAGGCTACAGAGCTACCCCACGGCCCATCAATGCTCGGAGCCCTCGCAGCGGTTACGTTCTTCATCGGCTAGGAAGCACTGAGAGAACATCCCTAGGTCTCCGTGCCTCACAAAAGGTCACTCCAAGTAGTCGGCCGTGTACTCGCATCCTATTCCGAGTACAACCGTCATCTTTCAGGTACATAGTTTGCGCGCCTCTCGAGAAAGTCGAGTACCACTACGCATTGTTGCCATATGCCCCCCAGTGAGAATCTCTTCTTAGCGAAGTCCAGCCGCTAAAGATTTATGGGGGCAGCTGGAGATTCGTTGAAATCAAAATCATTCATTTCACCGAATTAAGGAAATAAAATGACTTCTCTTATGGTCTCGATGACTGCATTCATCGCCGGCATCAAGGATCGCTTCGAATCTGAAAAAGGGGCGACTGCAACGGAGTACTCACTCCTGATCGCCTTCGTAGCATTCGCCATCATCGTGGGCGCAGCCCTGTTCGGCCAGGCGCTCAGCAACTGGTTCTCGGATCTGGGCGTCGTGGTCGACGGCTGGACCACCGGCCCGTAGTAAAAGGCAGTTCACCAAGGACTTGTGCCGCGTCCGCGCAACGCGGGCGCGGCACAAGCTCTTTATCGCCAGCCTCAAGAACGCTCACCACAGTTGCAACAGCACAGGGGGACCCCTTGAAACGCAAAGCATCCCGCGCCGAAGAACGCAGTCGCGGCGCCGTCGCCGTCGAGTTCGCACTCGTGGCGCCAATACTTCTGGCGCTTCTCGGCGGCATCGTCGAGTTTGCCCATGCTTTCAATCTTCAAATTTCGGTCACCCAAGCGGCGCGTGAAGCGGCCCGGACGATGGCCATCACTAATAGCCAGGCGGAAGCAGAAACGGCGGCGGCCAACGGCGCTCCCGGCCTCGCCACAGACACGTTCTCTTACACGTTCACACCCACCACCTGCGTAGCCGACGGGACAGTCAACGTGGAAATCTCGTATACCGCCGACACCCTGACAGGCCTCTTTGGGAGCGGCGTCACCCTAGTCGGAGTAGGAGCAATGCGATGCGGTGGTTAGGAAAACCGAAACCGGACGCTGAGCGTGGTGCCGTCGGGGTCCTGGTGGCTGGCATCATGCTCGTCCTCATCGGTGCTGGTGCCCTGGCAGTTGATGTCGGACAGGTCTACGCTGAGCGAGCCCAACTCCAAAACGGCGCTGACGCCGGCGCCTTGGCAGTCCTGGACGCTTGCCATCAAACAGGATGTTCCCAGTCAATCGCCGAAGGTGTCGCTCAAGGTATGGCCGACGGCAACTCCAACGATGGTTCGTCGACCGTATTCGAAGTAGACCAAAACGTTGCTAACCAAGTGACGGTTCGGACCACAACGCGGGATGGCGTCAGCGGCGCTGGCTTCCTTCGGCAGATGTTCTCTGCTGCGCTCAACGCGCCCCCAGCAACCGTGGGCGCGCACGCGACAGCGGCTTTAACCCTCCCGGCAGCGGCTCCGGCTTTCCTTTGGCAATCTCGGACAACTGCTTCAATCTCTCCACCGCGACCCCAACCGCAGAAGTTCAGAAGATCTCTTACAAACCTGGTGGAACCTGCACCGGCCCCTCTGGCACGCAGATTCCGGGAGGTTGGGGATGGCTTGACCAAAGCTCCCCCTGTGAAGCAACTACTGAGGTGGGTAGCAACGAACTCGGGTCCGATCCGGGAAACAATCCTCCGAGCGGCTGCCAGACAATCCTCCTCCAATGGAAGGCCACCATCCTGGCCGGCGGTGAAGTCAAAGTAGCTTTTCCAATTTTCGATGACGCAACGAACCAAGGCCAGAACGGCCAGTTCAACATTATCGGCTACGCCACCTTCAAGATCTGGGGCTGGAAGTTCGGCAACAACCATGCATACGAGTTTCGTAACGCAGCCAGCGACCCGGGTATGACGAGCGCCTTGGCTTGCACAGCCGGACAGGCCCGTTGCGTTATCGGGCAATTCATCAAGTTCGAGTCTATTGGGTCCTTCACTGGGCCTCCCGGGGCTGATTTCGGGACCTCTATTGCTCACCTCATCAACTAGCAAAGGCATCAACCAAATTATTAAGGGGATCAAATGAAAACACGCCTACTGGGAGGCATTGCCGCACTGCTTGTGGCCGTCATAGGGACGGTGATGCTGGTCATGTACGTCCAAAATGCAGACAAACGGGCTCTCGCCGACACCGAAACAGAATCCGTCTACGTCGTTGAAAAGCCCGTTGCGGCCGGCACCGCCGCTGACAAGCTGGCTGCTTCCGTTGCCAAGAAGGAAGTCCCAAAATTGGCGCTGGCCTCTGACACGGTCAGCAGCTTGAGCGATCTTGGGGACAAAGTAACAGCTGTTCCCCTCGTACCCGGGGAGCAACTCCTTTCATCTCGCCTGGTCGACGCTAACTCCCTGCTTGGCCCGTCCAGGGTTCAGGTGCCGGAGGGGATGCAGGAGATCACGCTTAAACTGCCAATCGAGCGCGTTGTTGGTGGCGTCCTGAAAGCGGGAGACACCGTTGGCCTATTCATTTCCTTGGACGATGCAACAACGAACGCTGCCACCGGTGATGTCGTCAGCAAGTCCAGCGGTACACAGCTAACGTTCCACAAAGTCCTGGTCACAGCATCACAGTTCAGCAACGGCACGGCCGCGAAGTCAGATTCTACTGCCACTGCTTCCGCCGGCGGCTCAGCCCCTGCCAAGAAGGATGCCACCGGAGACGGTACCTACCTCATCACACTGGCCCGGGGTTCGGCAGACGCCGAAAAAATAGTTTTTGCCGCCGAGTTCGGCAACATCTACCTGTCCAGAGAACCCGGTAATGCCATTGAAGGCACAGTCGGCGTCGTAGACAAGACAAGGTTGTTCCGATGAGTCGCTTCGTCCTTATCACACCAGATGCAGATTTCGAGCAGAAGACCCGGCTTGCGACTGCAGGCATCCATGGTTCCCTTCAGGCCTTCCAAGCCGACTATCTGCCCGAGGGCCCGCAGGACTTCCTGCGGCAGCTCGTAGGGGAACCCCCTGAGGTCCTAATCCTTGGCCCTGGGCTTCCGGTAGACGATTCCTTGAAGCTGGCCTCGGTCATGGATCTCCAATTTCCAGAAATAAGTGTTGTGCTCGTGGTCCCGGAAACCTCCGACGTGGTCATCAAGGCCATGCGCTCTGGAGTCCGGGACCTGCTGGATCCGGGATCCGATCCCGACGCCATCCGCGTCATGTTGGAAAGAGCCAGCCTAGCGGCTGCAGGCCGCCGTAGGGGCCTGGCTCCTGGGACTTCCGAACACGCGGACCACGGAAAAGGCGGTCGGGTCGTGGCAGTGATGTCACCAAAGGGAGGCGTCGGCAAGACGACGATAGCTACGAACCTCGCTGTCGGCCTGGCCAAAGCCGCACCTATGGGGGTTGTCATTGTCGACCTGGATCTCCAGTTCGGCGATGTGGCCAGCGGCTTGCTGCTTGAACCCGAACACACCATTACGGATGCCGTCGTGGGGGCAGCGAGCCAAGACTCCATGGTCCTGAAGACCTACCTCACAGTCCATCCGGCCGGGATCTACGCCCTCTGCGCCCCGCGCAATCCTGTCGAGATGGACAGGATCACAGGAGAACATGTCTCACGGCTGCTCACCCAGCTGAAAGAGGAATTCCACTACATCATCGTGGACACCGCACCGGGCCTGGGGGAACACGTCCTGGCGACGCTTGAACATGCTTCTGACGCAGTCTGGGTCTGCGGCATGGATATTCCGAGCATCAGGGGGCTGCGCACCGGGTTCCAAATCCTTGATGAATTGAACCTCATGCCGGCCCAGCGCCACGTGGTGCTGAATATGGCCGATCGCCGGACAGGACTGACTCTGCAGGACGTTGAGGCAACTATCAACGCACCAGTTGATGTAGTACTTCCGAGATCCAAGTCGCTGCCGTACTCGACCAACAAGGGAATTCCGCTTCTTCAGGACGGGAGCCGGGACCCAGCCACGAAGGGCCTACGGAAGCTGGTTGACCGTTTCAAACCCGACTGGGAATCACGAACCCACAAACAGCTGCACAGAAGGGCGGTAGTACAGTGAGCCTCACCGATCGGTTCCAGCAGCTCCGGGGTGAATCCAAGCCAACCCAGGAGTCCAAGCCAAGCAGCCCTTTCGACGGCGCCTTCCTCGCGCCACCTGCGCCGGCCACTCTGGGTAAGATCCAGGAAGCCAAGACTGCAGAAGCCGCCGCAAGTGCAGTGGTGACGCTGGAAGTGCCCCAAACGGGAGCGGTGGCAAGTGACGCCCTGACTTCCTTGAAGGAAAGAGCCAGCCAAGCCCTCTATGAGCGACTCGGGTCACGGATTACGGATTCGTCTCTTGAGGAGGCCGAGCTCCATCAGTTTGTACGGGATGAGTTGAAAATTGTCGTTGACGAAGAACAGGTGCCCCTTTCCGGTGCCGAACGCCAGCGGCTGATTCGGGAAATCATAGACGACGTGCTCGGTCATGGCCCCATCCAACGCTACCTGGACGATCCATCGATTACTGAAGTGATGGTCAACCGCTTCGACCAGGTTTACGTCGAGCGCCAAGGCCACCTTTTCTTGACTGACACGAAATTCAGTTCGGATGACGCCCTGCGCAGAGTGATCGAGCGGATAGTGTCAAAGGTCGGCCGGCGGATCGACGAATCGTCACCCTTAGTGGACGCAAGGCTGGCAGACGGTTCGCGCGTCAATGCCATCATCCCTCCGCTCGCTGTGAACGGGCCCGCCCTCACCATCCGAAAATTCGGCCGGGACCCGCTTACCGTCAACAATCTGATCGCCCTCGGCAGCCTCTCTCCTGAGATGGCGGAACTGTTAAGGGCTTGTGTCTTGGCGAGAATGAATATCATCGTTTCGGGTGGCACTGGTACCGGTAAAACGACCCTTCTCAACGTATTGTCCTCATTCATCCCGTCGGACGACAGGATCGTCACCATAGAGGACGCCGTCGAACTCCAACTCCAGCAGGACCATGTGATCCGGCTCGAGAGCCGCCCCCAAAACATTGAGGGTAAGGGCGCAGTCTCCATCCGGGATTTAGTGCGGAACTCCCTCCGCATGCGCCCGGACCGAATCGTGGTGGGCGAGGTCCGCGGCGGGGAATGTTTGGACATGCTGCAAGCCATGAACACTGGACATGATGGGTCTATCTCGACTGTGCATGCCAACACACCGAGGGACGCTATAGCCAGGCTGGAGACCTTGGTGCTGATGGCCGGCATGGATATCCCGCTGCGTGCGGTTCGAGAACAGGTTGCCTCAGCGATCAACCTGATAGTGCACATTTCAAGGCTCCGGGACGGCACCCGCCGGGTCACGCATATCACCGAAGTCCAGGGGATGGAGGGAGACGTGGTCACCCTTCAAGATGCTTTTGTCTTCGACTATTCAGCTGGAATAGACGCCAATGGCAAGTTTTTGGGCAAACCGGTGCCAACCGGTGTGAGGCCCCGGTTCACGGACCGGTTTGCCGAGTTGGGCATACCTATTTCCCCATCGGTATTTGGTGCCCAATTGGCCAGCGGGCCCAGATCAAAGGGGCGGTAGTTATGTTGCAGGAGGTCTCGCCGGCGATTTTTATTGCCGGACTGTTCCTGGTCTATCTGGCGCTCGTCCTGTTCGGTTGGGTTGTCTTCAAGAACAGCGCCGCCATCCCCATGTCGCGTCGCCGGCCGGATGTCGTTCCGCATTCCACGGGGTTGAGCCGACTCACTGAACGTGCTGTGGGCGTCCTCAACAGGAGCGTTAAAGAACGGGGCAATCGCTTCTTGAGCAGGGATCGCTTGGACGAATGCGGGCTCAAGAAGGATCCGGGTGACTACCTGCTCATGGGCGGCGTGATTACCCTCCTTGCAGGAGTCACTGGATTCTTCCTCGGCGGGTTTGCACCCGCTCTTCTCCTAACGCTCGTTACGCCGGTGCTGCTCCACCTCGCCTTGAAGTTGTTGGCTGCCAGACGGCGGCGTCAGTTCGACGATCAGGTTCCGGACACGCTGCAGATGCTGGCCGGCGGCTTGCGCGCGGGCCATAGCTTGCTTCGTGCTGTCGATGCTGCGGCACAGGAAAGCCAGATGCCGATGTCTGAAGAGCTCAGCAGGATTGTGAATGAAACCCGGATTGGACGTGACCTTGGAGAGTCGCTTGCCGATGTGGCCCGGCGTACGCAGAGCGAGGACTTCGCGGCCATCGCCCAAGCGATTGAAATCCACCGGGAAGTTGGTGGGGACCTGGCAGAGGTATTTGATCATCTGGGTGACACAGTTCGCGACCGTAATCAGGTTCGCGGACAGATCCGGGCGTTGAGCGCTGAAGGCCGTATGTCAGCGCTGGTCCTGATGTCACTGCCTGTTGTGATGTTCCTGGGCCTGACTGCCTTCAATGAGTTGTACTCCCGAACGTTCTACACCACTTTGCCCGGCTATCTGATGATTGCTGCCGGACTTATCCTCTTGACTCTTGGCGGTCTGTGGCTGAAGAGCCTCGTCAAGCCGAAGTTCTAGAAAGCAGGTGATTGTCAATGCAAGTGATCGCATATGCCGGCATCCTGGCCATCGTGCTGCCAGTAACCCTTATGACGTTCCTCGTCTTCACCGGCGACCGGGCTGGGCTGCGCAACATCCAGGCCAATCTTGGCAAGGCCGTAAAGGTGAAGCGTCAAGGATTCAGTGTCAACGTGACGTTGACCGAGGTAAGCCAGAGGCTGACACCGAATGGTTACGCCGGCTGGCTGGACAAGCAGCTGGCCGGCGCCGGGCGTCCGAAAGAATGGCCTCTGGCACGAGTCATCATGATCAAGCCGCTGCTCGCCCTTACGGGGGCCGTCCTCGGCTATCTGTTCTTCCTGTCCTCCCCCACTGCCCCCAACTTCCTGATCATGCTGGCCATCACGACGTTGTGCTACTTCGTACCGGACATCCTCATCAGGAACAGGGCACAGAAACGCCGCGAGGCCATCCGTTTGGAACTCCCGAATGCCTTGGACCAGATGCTGATCGCGGTCCAAGCCGGACTGGGTTTCGAAATGGCCATGGGACGTGCAGGCAACAACGGCAGCGGCCCGTTGGCAGATGAACTGATCCGCACACTGCAGGACATCCAAGTGGGAAGGTCTCGCAAGGAAGCCTACTTGGAGATGGCTGACCGGATCGACGTGCCAGATGTTCGCAGCTTCATCCGGGCGGTTGTTCAGGCAGACGCCTACGGTGTCGCCATCGCAGGCGTACTCAAGGCCCAGGCATCGGACATGCGGATCAAACGGAAACAACGTGCTGAGGAACACGCAATGAAGATGCCGGTCAAGATGCTGTTCCCGCTGATCTTCTTCATCCTGCCCACGTTGTTCATTGTGGTCCTAGGACCATCCGTGATCAGCATCATGGAGCTGTTCTCCGGAGGCACCTTGTGATTCGACGGCCAGCCCGCGCTGTTCGATCCCACTTGTGGCAGGTCTTCCTTACCAAGGAAAGGGGCGCCACGTCGACCGAGTACGGTGTGCTCATGAGCTTCATTGCGGTAGCAACGATTGCCGTCATTACCCTCTTCGGCCTGGCGCTGCAGGGCTGGTTCGACGAACTTACAGTCCACTTGAAACTACTGCTGGGTATCCCCTGACCGCCCTTTTTCGGGCACGAAACTCCCTGAGATATCGCCCACGCGCCTCCGGCGCCCCATAGACAGGACCCCCTCGGCACCCAGAACCGAGGGGGTCCGTTTGTGCGCGCTTACGTACCCAAATCCCAGTATTAACGCAGGAAAAGCGCAGGAAAGGTACACCCCATAAAGCCTTCGCGCAGGATGTTCCAAGATCCGGCAGAAAGGCGGGAGCCCGTTGCTAACTTGATTTCAGAGCTGGTGCTGGACCAGCTTCCTCACTCGCTCAGGAGTCTCAAATGCTTTCTCTCTACACCAACATCACGACCCGCCTCCACACCAACGAAAAGGGTGCAACCGCCGTTGAGTACGGCATCATGGTTGGCCTCATCGCCGTTGTCATCATCGTCGCCGTCAGCCTCCTCGGCGGCACGCTTAACTTGATGTTCGAAGAAGTCCAGTGCCGCGTCAGCGGTGGGGCTTGGACCGCAACAGCTGCTACCGCCACTGCTGCCGCCAGCGGAAGCTGCGCCCCGTAACTCTCCGCCAAAGGTCGCCTACGACCCCATGCCGCTAAGACTAAAGCAGTGGCGGTGGCATTGCCGCCGCCACTGCTTTATGTAAGCAAGCCGCCGCTCCGAAAGGCAACCACCATGTCCAAGGCATCTGAGCGTGGAGCCGTTGCGGTGGAGTTTGCCATCGTTGCCCCCGTCCTTGTCATGCTGCTCTTGGGCATTATGGAATTCAGCCGTGCCTACAACGCTCAGGCCTCGCTTTCCGCAGCTGCACGTGAAGGCGTCCGGGTGATGGCCATTACCGGCAATGCAACGACAGCCAAGTCAGCAGCAAAATCCGCAGCGGTGTCCCTGAAGCCCGGATTGCAGGATGCCAACATAGTTTTTGGGCCGGCCTGCCCTTCAATGGTTAGCACCGGTACCAGTCCCCAGGCCACCGTCACCATCACCTACTCCCTGTCCACACTTACGGGAATAGCGGGACCGTTCACGATGTCCGGCAAAGGAGCGATGCTGTGCGGCGGCTGACGTTGGGGAACAAGAATAACGACGGCGAACGCGGCACCGTCAGCGTGATCGTCGCCATTATGCTGGTGGTTCTGTTGGGCTTCGGTGCCATGGCTGTAGATGTCGCCATGCTTTATGCAGAGCGCGCTCAACTTCGAAACGGTGCTGATGCGGCCGCTCTCGCTGTGGCCCAGAAGTGTGCGAAAAGCGCCAGCGACCCCGACTGCTCAAACACCTCTTCTCTCGCGCGAAGCCTGGCCAACAGCAACGCCAATGATGGGCGGAGCAATATCAAGTCGATCGCCCTCAACACAACCGGCCGTACCGTGACGGCCACCGTCGGGTCTCAGGAAGCCGGTCACGTGCCGAACCAGGTGTCCCTTTTCCTTGCCCGCGCCCTCGGCTTCAACACCACCGAGGTCAATGCCCCATCAACTGTTGGGTGGGGCAGTCCGGAAAAGGGCCCGACCGTCTTTCCCATTACGGTGTCCATCTGCCAGGTCCGGGGCCAGACAGCGATAATGCAGCTTCTGCAACTGCACGGAAAGAACGCCAATCCCGACTGCAACTACGGCCCCTCCGGCGCCGCGGTACAAGGCGGCTTCGGCGGCCTCAAGCAGGACAGCGGTCAATGCGGTGCGCTAATTGACATCAAGGCGAGCACAGGCACTGCCGGTGGGTCCACCGGTGTTGATCCACCCTCAAACTGCGAAACCCTGCTGAATGGCTGGGCGGCCGACATGAACGCGGGCAAGGATGTGATCCTGCTGCTGCCAATTTTCAATTCCGTGACAGGCACCGGATCCGGCGCCGTCTACGGGCTCACAACATTCGCGGCATTCAAGGTGGCCGGCTGGAAAGTCGGCAACACAGGTCTCCCCTACACTTTCCGCAACCGAACACCGGACGTCCCGGCGGCTTTGGAATGCCGCGAGCCGTGCCGCGGCATCATCGGAAGTTTCGTCCAATACGTTTCCCTCGCCAAGGGCTACAAATTGGGAGACGTCAACCCTGATGGTGCAACCGTCGTCGAATTCCGTTAGCCCTGCAATCCATGATCCATGAACGATCCAGGAGAAATCCGTGAAGTCCCGTTTGCTAGCCGGAATATTGGCGGTGCTGCTCGCCGTCGTCGGCGCAGTCATTGTAGTGACCTACGCCCAGGGGGCAGACCAGCGGGCAGTCGCAAACCTCGATCCCGTTGGAGTCCTGGTGGTGAACAAAGAGGTGCCGGCCGGCGCATCCATCGAAACTCTGAAAACCGCCGTGTCGCTTCAGCAGTTGCCGGGCACCGCGGTCGCAAAGACTGCCTTGAACACCCTTGACGGATCCGCGGGGAAGGTCACGTCTGCTGACCTTGTGCCGGGCGAACAGGTAGTGTCCGAACGGCTGGTCTCCCCCGAGGAACTGAAGACCTCCGGCTCCGTGCCCGTGCCCCCAGGGCTGCAGGAAGTTTCATTCCAGCTTGAGCCGCAGCGGGTTATCGGAGGCCGCTTGGCTCCAGGCGACACGATAGGCATCTTCATCTCCCTACCCAATGGCGGGCTCGAGGCGAAGCCGGACAAGGAAACTGTCCAGCTCTCGATCCATAAGGCGCTGGTGACTGCAGTGCAGCGCGCACCCGAAGCGGCAGCGGCAAAGCCCTCCGCCACCACAACCGACCCTGCCCAGCCAAACCCCAAGGACGTAAACCTGCCCACGGGGATGCTCATGGTCACGGTGGCCGTTAACGACGTGAACTCGAACAAGATCGTTTTCGCCGCAGAGTATGCTTCCCTTTGGCTCAGCCGCGAACCACTGGATGCCCAGGACAGCGGGCCGCGCGTCATGACCCGGCAGGACCTGTACAAGTGAGCCGCTTCGTCCTTATCACTCCCGACACCGACTTCGACGCCCGATTGCGCCAAGCCGTGGCAGGAGGCCTGCAAGGTGGAGTCCAGACGTTCTTCACCAGTCTGCTCCCCGCGGACCCGCACCAGCTCTTCGCGAGCCTCGACCAGGAGCAGCCTGAGGTCCTGATCTTGGGACCTGACGTGCCTCTGGAAGAAGCACTTCGATTCTCGACCATCTTGAACGTCAGCTTCCCGGAGCTCGGCGTGATTGTCGCAGCCGAGCCCGAGCCGGACTTCCTTCTGTACGCTATGCGGGCAGGCATCAAAGACATCGTTTCCCCGGATTCCGACGCTGCACAGCTGCGGGTCCTGCTGGAACGAGCCAGCCAATCCTTCGCCAGCCGGCACCGCGTACTCGCACCCCAGCAGGCAGCTGAGAGCAACAAGGGCCTGGTGATCGGCGTCTTCTCGCCAAAGGGCGGCGTGGGCAAAACCACCATCGCCACCAACATCGCCATCGGGCTGGGAAAGATCGCCCCCATGAGCGTAGTGATTGTGGACCTCGACCTTCAGTTCGGTGATGTCGCTTCGGGCCTGTACCTGGACCCGGAGCACACAGTTACTGACGCCGTGACTCCAGCCGCGAGCCAGGATTCTCTGGTACTCAAGGCATTCCTAACGGTGCATCCAAGCAGCATTTATGCCCTCTGTGCTCCCCCCACCCCCGTCGATGCTGACGAGATCACTCCCGAACAGATCGGCAGGTTGCTCGAACAGCTGTCACAGCAGTTTCAGTACGTGGTGGTGGACACCGCGCCTGGCCTCCCGGAGATTGGTCTCGCGGCCATGGAAAAGTGCACCGATGTGATCTGGGTGGCCGGCATGGACATTCCGAGTGTGCGGGGCCTTCGTTCCGGCCTGGAGATCCTGCGCCAGCTGGATATCATTCCTGATACCCGCCATGTTGTGCTCAATATGGCTGACTCCAAGAACGGCCTCACAGTCCAGGACCTTGAGTCAACCATTGGGGCGCCGATTGACGTGAGCATCCCCCGTTCGCGTGCCGTTGCCCTATCCACTAACCGGGGAATCCCGGTCCTCCAAGAGCCGGTAAAGGACCCGGCGGTAAAGGGGCTTAACCACCTCGTCGAGCGATTCAATCCCGCATGGCGGGCAAAGTCCCAGCGCAAACTGCACCGAAGGGTAGTGGTCTAAGTGAAACTTTCAGAGCGGATTAATGCCGCGCAGACGAAAAGCCAGCCGGCCACCCAGCCTGCCCCTGCCAAGGCATCGACGCCCTCACGCGCGGTGCCGCGTCCCGAAGTTCCCGCCCAACGCGTGCAGTGGCTGGAGCAGACCAAGGAAAAGCAGACGACGGCGGCGCCGGCTGCCGTGGATGCCAGCCCACGTCTTGAAGAGCCGAAGCCAAAACTTCAGCAACCAGTCGATGTTTTCGCAGCACTTAAGCAACGGGCAGCGACAGCCCTCTTTGAGCATTTGGGCGCCCGATTTAACGACTCCGCCATCACCGAGCATGATCTGAAGACCGCAGCACGCGATGAACTTACACGGATCATCGACTCTGAGCAGGTTCCACTGTCGCCCGACGAGCGCACGCGCTTGATCCAGGATGTCGCGGATGATGTCCTTGGATACGGCCCGCTGCAGCGGTTGCTGGATGACTCGGCCGTTACGGAAATCATGGTCAACCGCATGGACCAGATCTATGTGGAGCGCAAAGGTCACCTCACCCTGGCCGATACCAGGTTCAGTTCGGAGGAGCACCTCCGCAAGGTGATTGAGCGCATTGTGTCCAAGGTGGGCCGCCGCATCGACGAGTCATCCCCGTTGGTGGACGCCCGCCTGGAAGACGGTTCCCGAGTCAATGCCGTGATCCCTCCCCTGGCCGTCGGCGGTTCTTCGCTGACCATCCGTAAGTTCAGCAAGGTACCGCTCACCGTGCGCAACCTCATCGACTTCGGCACGCTCACGCCCGAGATGGCAGAACTCCTGAACGCCTGTGTCAAAGCGAAGCTGAACATCATCGTCTCGGGCGGTACAGGTACCGGAAAGACCACGTTGCTCAATGTGCTGTCCTCCTTCCTCCCGGCTGATGAACGAATCGTCACCATCGAGGACGCGGTGGAACTCCAAATCCAGCAGGAGCACGTTGTCCGGCTGGAAAGCCGCCCCCAAACACGGAGGGCAAAGGTGAGGTGACTATCCGCGAGCTCCTTCGGAATTCTTTGCGAATGCGCCCCGATCGCATCGTGGTGGGCGAGGTCCGCGGCGGCGAATCGCTGGACATGCTGCAGGCCATGAACACCGGCCACGACGGCTCCCTCTCCACCGTTCACTCCAACTCGCCCCGCGACGCGGTGGCCCGCCTTGAGACCCTGGTGCTGATGGCCGGCATGGATCTTCCGCTGCGCGCTATCCGCGAGCAGATCGCCTCCGCCGTGAACCTGATCGTGCAGATTTCCCGGCTCCGTGACGGGTCCCGCCGCATCACCCACGTCACCGAAGTGCAGGGCATGGAAGGAGACATCGTGACCCTCCAGGACGCCTTTGTCTTCGATTACTCCGCCGGAGTGGACGCCCACGGCAAGTTCCTGGGCAAACCGGTCGCGACGGGCATCCGGCCACGCTTCATTGACCGGTTCGAGGACCTTGGCATCCACGTTTCGCCTGCCGTCTTCGCTACCCCGTCCGGTGCTGCTCCGGCTGGCTCAAACCCCTCTGGCACCGGAAAGGACTAGGACCGCATGTTGATCGTCATCGGAGCCACCCTCCTCTTCCTTGCCCCCATCATGGTGGGCGTTGCCCTGGTGCTGCCCCGTACCCCCGACATCGCACTCGAAAGGCGCCGGCCTTTTCAAGCAGATCCGCCGTCGAACCTCACCCGGCTCGCTGACGGGACGGTTGGTACCCTGCGCCGGTTCCTCGCAACCCGAAACGTCCGTCTCTACAACCGTGAGGCACTTGAAAACGCCGGCGTCCGCTTTGACCAGGCCGAATACATGGTGCTGGTCATTGCTGGCGCCATCGTGGGAGTACTGGTAGGGCTGGTGATCGGAGTACCTGTGATCTCCGTCCTGCTGTTTATCCTGGCGCCTTTCGCAGGCCACCTTGTGCTCGGATTCCTGGCAGGCAAGCGCCGGACCAAGTTCGACAGCCAGCTTGGCGACACGCTTCAACTTCTCTCCGGCGGTCTCCGGGCGGGACACAGCATCCTTCGTGCCATCGACGCCGCGGCAGCCGAATCCCAGAGTCCCACCGCCGAGGAGATGCGGCGGGTTATCACCGAGACAAGCCTGGGCCGCGATCTGTTGGCCTCGCTCAATGACACCGCAGACCGGATGAAGAACGAGGACTTCGTGTGGATCTCGCAGGCCATCCAGATCAACCGCGAAGTGGGCGGAAACCTGGCTGAGGTGCTTGACCAGGTGAATGAAACCATCCGCGAGCGCAGCGAGATCAAAGGACACATCAAGTCGCTCGCTGCTGAGGGCAAATTCTCCGCCTATATCCTCATCGCGATGCCGTTCGGCATCGTGGTGATGCTGATGATGGTCAATCCGGGCTACATGAATTCGATGTTCACCCACCCGCTTGGATGGGCCATGATCGGAGCATCCGTGGTACTGATGACAATCGGCAGCCTGTGGATGCGCAAAATTATCGATCTGAAGTTCTGAGGCGATCATGAGTCCACTGATAATTTCCTCGCTGTTGCTGGTTTCCGTCCCCGTCGGTTACCTGGCATGGTCCATTCTCTCCGTAGATCGCAAGGCCCGCACGGCTACGGTGGCCATCCTCAACCGTGGACGTATGGTTCCCGAGGCAACTAAAAAGAAGTCGTCAGGTTTGTTGGCGGGAATCGGCTACCGCCTGACGCCGCCCGCCTACGTCCGGAAACTGGACCGGTTGCTGTCACTGGCCGGCAGGCCGCTGTCCATGCCGTTGGAAAAGGTCCTCAGCGCCAAGCTCGGCCTGGGCCTGGTCGGCGCGTCATTTGGCCTCTACCTCGCGACCATTGGCACCACGCCCATCATGAAACTTGCCGGGCTCTTCGTCATCTTCTTGGGCTACTTCATCCCGGATCTCCTCCTGTACAGCAAGGGCCTGGAGCGGCAGAAGGCGATGCAGCTGGAACTGGCCAACACGCTGGACCAAATGCTGATTTCAGTGGAAGCCGGGCTGGGCTTCGAAGGCGCCATGGCCCGGGCAGGCGAGAACGGCAAGGGCCCCCTTGCCGAAGAACTTGTCCGCACCCTGCAGGACATGCAGGTGGGACGCAGCCGCCGTGAGTCTTACATCGCACTGGCGGAACGGACCAACATCCCGGAACTGCGCAGCTTTGTGCAGGCCGTGGTGCAGGCGGACACGTACGGAATCGCCATCAGCCGGGTCCTGCGCGTCCAGGCGAAGGTCATGCGGGTCAAACGGCGCCAGCGGGCCGAGGAAAAGGCCATGAAGCTGCCCGTCATGATCCTTTTCCCGCTGCTGTTCTTTATTTTTCCGGTCCTCTTCATTGCCATTCTGGGGCCGGCCGTAATCAATACAGTGGTGACCTTCAGCGGCCAGTAAAGATGCTCAGCGCGGCGGCAAGGTTGTCTCAAGGTTTACACAGAATGATGAAAAACAGGACCCCGAAGCATTTCCAGGAAGTAGCCTTGAACAATGAACAGTCCCGATCCCGGTTCCAGCGGAAAGAGCCCCGCTGCGGACTTCCCGCTGTCCGGGGTCGGTTTTCCTCCCGCTCCCGCTCCCGCCGGCGTGGACCCCTCACTGGAAGCGGCCGCTCTCTTGCCGTTGGTTGATGCCGCAGTGCTGGCGGAACTCGAAGATGAGCTGGCCGGGTCCGGACTGGCGCAGCGCTTCGCCAGGGACTACGCGGCCATGTGGGACGTGCGGCTGGCCCGGCTGGGAACAGCGGTGCTGAGCCGGGACGGGGACTCTGCCCTGGACGCGGTCATCAGCCTCAAAATCAGTTCCGCCATGGTGGGCGGGGTACGGCTGGCAAAGCTCGCCGAACTCCTGGAGGGCCTGATCCGGCGGGGTGACTTTGTCCAGGGGCAGGCGATGATGGCAGGCGTGGCCCAGGACGGGGCACGCACCGTGTCCGAACTGCAGTCAACCTACATCATGGAGAACGGCTAGCAGTTAAGCATCGTCCGGCCGCCTCGGCGCCAGCCGGTAACCCACCCCACGGACTGTCTGCAGCCAGCGCGGGGACAACTGGTCCTCTTTGAGCTTGCGCCGCAGGTTTCCCACGTGGACCTCCACCGCCCGCTCGTCCGCCTCGCTGATGTAGGTGTCCCGGTCATAGAAATCGCCCCGCACCGCCCGCACCAGGTCCGCCCTGGTGCACACGGCACCACCGCCCTTCAGCAACACGTGGAGCAGGTCGAACTCGCTGCGGGTCAGGCCCAGCGGCTCGCCCTTAACCTCCACGGTGCGTGTCCGGTGGTTCAACAGGAGTCCGTTGTGCCGCAGGACGCCGGGCTCGGGCTGCGCGGCGGCCGGAGCCGCTGCGTGTCCCCCATGTGGTGTAGACGCGTCCTGCCCGTTCACCTCGTGGCGCGGCCTGCGCATCATGGCCGCCACCCTGGCCCTGAGTTCCCTGGGCCTGAAGGGCTTGGCGATATAGTCATCCGCGCCCGCATTCAGTGCTGACAGCAGGTCCGGTTCGTCGGTCCGGCCAGTCAGCATGACCACGTACGCATTGCTGAAATTCCGGATTCGCCGCAAAACCTCGAACCCGTCGATATCCGGCAGGCCAATATCGAGCGTCACAACATTGGCCTGCTTAGCGCGAACCACCTCAACCCCGGCCCGCCCATCAACGGCCGTATGCACTTCGAATCCCGCCTGGGTCAAGACACCTTCAAGGAGGTTGCGTACGTCGGCGTCGTCCTCGATAACCACCGCTACACCAAGATCGTCCATTAATACCCCTGCGCCAGGCGGAGATGGCCCCCCATTGGCCCAGCGCCAATGCCATTCCCGCTCCAACAATTTATACGCTACTAGTAAGCCCGGCTGTGCACATCCGAATCGACACTGAAAATTGAAAAGTCAATTACTATGACAAGACATGTGCATTATCCAAGGGAAAGGGTGCTGGCCAAGGTAACTGGGGGGAATTGCTACATCTTGGCGGCGCCTGCTTTCCGGACCTAAAGGGGTACGAGTCAGAAACATGGCCGAGCCGTTGTTCCAGCGTGGACCCGGACGCATCTTCCGGCGGCTGGGAACCCGCGCCCAAGTGGCGCTGTGCCAGCTCCCCCTTACCTTCCTTGTGCTTGTCATTGCCGTGGCCACCCCCTTCGCCTGGCCCTCACTCATGCACTCCCCCTTGTACGTGGCCGGCCTTGCCCTGAACGCGGTTTTGTTCCTGGGCTGCTTCCTGGTTCCCTGGGAACGCCTGGCGCACCGCCCATACCTGCTGATCCCCGTGCTGGACTTCGCGCTGATCGGGTTCCTGCGCAACGGCGCCGCTCCGCTCCTGCCGGGCCTCGCGGTACTGGTGGTCTTCCCAGTCATCTGGCTTTCCGCCTCCGGCATGCTGGCGCGCAGCAGCCTGGTGCTCAGTTTTGCGGGGCCCTTCCTGATCATGGTTCCATCTGCCGTGGGCCATTTCCCCACCGTCACGGCCTCGGACCTCACCACCGTCCTGCTCTTTCCCGTGATGATGCTCGCTGTATCCCTGGCCATCCGCTTCGCGAGCGTAAGCCTCCGGCAGCAGCAGCGTGAACTGGCGGACAAGGACCGTGAACTCCGCGAACTGCTGGCCGCAAGCCGGGAACGGGAGAAGCTGCTCGAAACTGTATTGGAGGCCACCGACGTCGGAATTGCCGCCGTCGACCGCTCCGGCCACTTCCTGGTGTCCAACAGCCGCCAGCGCAACTTCCGCCGTGTCACAGGCGCTGACGACGCCCTCCCCGGCCAGGGGCACCAGCTCATCTTTGGACAGGACCGGCGCACGCTGCTCCCCGGGACCGGCGGCCCATCAACAGGGCCATGGCGGGTGAGTCCTTCGCCGACTACCTGGTGTGGGCCGGCGAAGGCCCGGAGCAGCGCGCCATATCCACCGCCGCCCGCCCGCTGGTCGGCGAGGACGGCCGGCTGACCGGGGCAGTGGTGGTCTACACGGACGTCACCGGCTGGGTGGAGTCCCTGGCCGCGAACCAGGAGCTGGTGTCCAACGTCTCGCACGAGTTCAAGAACCCACTGAACTCGATTCTGGGCAACGTGGACCTGGTCCTGGACGACGCCGACAGCCTGCCCCGGCAGGTGGCCCAGCGCCTGCTCGTGGTGCAGCGCAACGCGGAACGGCTGCTGGACCTGGTGGCCGATTTGACGGCCTCCGCCTCCACCACCTTGAACGTCCACCCCAAGCGGACCGATCTGGCCAGCCTGGTGGAGACCAGCCTGGGTTCCGCCCAGGCCCTGGCGCAACGCTCCCACGTGGAGATCGCCGCCGATGTCCCCTCGCCGCTGTGGGCCTACGCGGATCCGCTGCGGATCGGGCAGGTGCTGGACAACCTGGTCTCCAACGCCATCAAGTACTCTCCCGACGGCGGCAAGGTCAGCATCAGCGCGGACGCAGACCGGCAGTGGGTCAGGCTGAGCGTCACAGACACCGGGATGGGCATGTCCAGCGAGGACGCGGCAAGGGCTTTCAACCGCTTCTTCCGCGCCGAGACCGCCCGGAAGGCCGCCATTCCAGGCGCAGGTCTGGGTCTGTCAATCACCCGAATGATTGTGGAGCGGCACGGCGGGACGATCGCCTGCGAGAGCGGCGAGGGCCAGGGCAGCACGTTTACGGTGACGCTGCCGGCCGAGGGTCCACCCCCGGCGTTCTAGTCAGGGCTCGCGGAGCGCCCGGGTCTGTTCGGCGCGGGCCAGGAGTTCGCTGTCCGAGGGGTAGGCCACTTCCTCAAGCACCAACGGATGCGGGGCGGCCAGGACCGACTTGGCGTCCCGCTTCTGCAGCAGCAGCCGTTCGTGCAGCCAGCCCGGCTCCACAACGCCTTCACCCACGTACAGCGCGGAGCCGATGAGGGCGCGCACCATGTTGTGGCAGAACGCATCAGCCTGGACGGTGGCCACAATGACGCCGTCCTCGCCGCGCCTGAACTCAAACCGCTGGAGTTCCCGGATGGTGGTGGCGCCTTCGCGCGGCTTGCAGAAAGACAGGAAGTTCTGCAGGCCCAGCAGCTGCGAGGCGCCCTCGTTCAGCAGTCCCACGTCCAGCGGATTCTTGTGCCACAACGTGAAATACCGCTCCAAGGGATCCCACAGGGCGGGCCCGTCTGCGATCCGGTAGCTGTAGCGGCGCCAGAGAGCCGAGAAGCGGGCGTCAAAGCCCACAGGTGCCAACGAGATGTCATGCACTTCCACGGCCCCGTGAAGATCGCCCAGGGCCCGGTTCAATGCCCCGCGGAGCCTGCGCAGCATGGCGACGGCGGGATCCAGTTCGTGCCCGCGCGGCAGGTTCTGCCACTCGTCTTCGGTGAGGTCCAGGTGGACCACCTGGCCGCGGGCGTGCACGCCGGCGTCGGTCCGTCCCGCCACGGTGACACGCACCGGACGGCGTACCAACAGGGCGATCGCCTCTTCCAGGACGCCCTGGATGGTGCGCCGTCCCGGTTGCAGCGCCCAACCGCTGAACGGGCCGCCGTCGTACGAAAGGTCAAGCCGGATACGCAAAAACCCGCCGCCCCCTGGAACGGGGGCCGCGGGTTTTTGGTGGTTCACAGACCTAAGTCTATGCGAAGAGAATCAGCGAATTACTTCGCGTCCTTCTCTTCGGCGGCGGGAGCCTCGGGAGCTTCCTCAGCGGCGGGAGCCTCTTCGGTTGCAGCCTCTTCAGCCGGAGCCTCAGCAGCTTCGGTCTCCACGGCCTCAGCCTCGGGAGCTTCTTCTGCAACGGGTGCAGCAGCAGCTTCCTTCTTGTCGGCATCGCGCTTGGCAGCGGAGGTAGCCTCGGCTACGACGGCCTGCTTGGCGGAAACCGGCTCGAGGACCAGTTCGATGACAGCCATGGGAGCGTTGTCGCCCTTACGGTTGCCGATCTTGGTGATGCGGGTGTAGCCGCCATCGCGGTTCTCCACAGCCTGGGCGATGTCGGTGAACAGCTCGTGGACGATGCCCTTGTTGCTGATCAGGCCGAGAACGCGGCGGCGGGAAGCGAGGTCGCCACGCTTGGCGAAGGTCACCAGGCGCTCTGCGTACGGCTTCAGGCGCTTGGCCTTGGTCACCGTGGTGGTGATCCGCTTGTGCTCGAACAGGGATGCTGCCAGGTTCGCGAGCATGAGGCGCTCGTGAGCCGGGCCGCCTCCGAGGCGCGGACCCTTAGTGGGGGTAGGCATAATTGTTTCTCCTCATGTGGAAGCCGTGGGCGGCACACCGTGGTGCTGCCCTCCGGCCAAGGTCTGGTTTAGAGTTCGTCGTCGCCGAAGGCGGCGTCGTCCTCTTCGATTGCTGCGGCGCGTGCTGCGAGGTCAAAACCGGGAGGCGAGTCCTTGAGGGACAGGCCCAGTTCAACCAGCTTTGCCTTGACCTCGTCAATGGACTTTGCACCGAAGTTGCGGATGTCCATCAGGTCAGCCTCGGAGCGGGCAACGAGTTCACCCACGGTGTGGATGCCCTCACGCTTGAGGCAGTTGTAGGAACGGACGGTGAGGTCCAGATCCTCGATCGGCAGTGCCATGTCGGCTGCCAGGGCAGCGTCGGTGGGCGACGGGCCGATCTCGATACCTTCAGCTGCGGTGTTCAGCTCACGGGCCAGACCGAACAGTTCCACCAGGGTGGTGCCTGCGGAAGCGACGGCATCGCGCGGGGCGATGGCCTGCTTGGTCTCGACGTCGACAATCAGCTTGTCGAAGTCGGTGCGCTGCTCAACACGGGTTGCTTCCACGCGGAAAGTAACCTTCAGCACCGGCGAGTAGATGGAGTCGACCGGGATACGGCCGATCTCTGCATCGCCGGACTTGTTCTGAGCTGCCGAAACGTAGCCGCGGCCGCGCTCGATGGTCAGTTCGAGTTCGAACTTGCCCTTCGAGTTCAGCGTGGCGATGTGCAGATCCGGGTTGTGGAATTCGACGCCGGCCGGCGGAGCGATATCCGCGGCGGTGACGACTCCGGGGCCCTGCTTGCGCAGGTAAGCCACGACGGGCTCGTCGTGCTCGGAGGAAACCGACAGGCTCTTGATGTTAAGGATGATCTCGGTGACATCTTCCTTGACACCCGGAACCGTGGTGAACTCGTGCAGCACACCATCGATCCGGATGCTGGTTACGGCAGCACCGGGGATGGAGGAGAGCAGGGTACGGCGGAGGGAGTTTCCGAGGGTGTAGCCGAAGCCCGGTTCCAGCGGTTCGATGATGAAACGCGAACGGTTTTCGGAGACTACCTCTTCGGAGAGGGTGGGGCGCTGTGCAATGAGCACTTAGGTTTCCTTTCGGCGAGCATCCGCTATATGACGCAACACAGGTGGTGGAAATTCGGTCTGAAGACTTAACGCGCTGGGCTTGCCCGGACCATCGCTGGTCCGGGCAAGCTCCTGCTGCGGAAAAGAATTAGACGCGGCGGCGCTTCGGCGGGCGGCAGCCGTTGTGGGCTGCGGGGGTGACGTCCTGGATGGAGCCAACCTCGAGGCCTGCGGCCTGCAGCGAACGGATTGCCGTCTCGCGACCGGAACCCGGTCCCTTGACGAAAACGTCTACCTTGCGCATGCCGTGCTCCTGCGCACGCTTGGCAGCGGCTTCAGCAGCCATCTGTGCAGCGAACGGGGTGGACTTGCGCGAGCCCTTGAAGCCAACCTCACCGGAGGAAGCCCAGGAAATAACAGCGCCGTTCGGATCCGTGATGGAAACGATGGTGTTGTTAAAGGTGCTCTTGATGTGCGCCTGGCCAAGCGCGATATTCTTCTTGTCCTTCTTACGCGGCTTGCGAACCGCGCCACGAGTCTTCGGGGGCATTTTTTCTCCTACAGAAAGTTATTGGGGAAAGTCCGTAAATCCCGAGCGGGGATTTTAACGGGCCTTCTTCTTGCCGGCGACGGTACGCTTCGGGCCCTTGCGGGTACGTGCGTTGGTCTTCGTACGCTGACCGCGTACGGGCAGGCCCTTGCGGTGGCGCAGGCCTTCGTAGCTGCCGATTTCAACCTTGCGGCGGATATCTGCTGCTACTTCGCGGCGAAGGTCACCCTCAACCTTGTAGTTGCCTTCAATGTAGTCACGCAGCTCAACCAGCTGGGCGTCAGTCAGGTCCTTGACGCGAACGTCAGCGCTGATGCCCGTGGCAGCCAGGGTTTCGTGTGCACGGGTCTTGCCCACGCCGTAGATGTAAGTAAGCGCAATTTCCAGCCGCTTTTCGCGGGGAATGTCTACGCCAGCGAGACGAGCCATAGTGGCAGTACTCCTTGATAAACCGGAGGTCGTAGGCAGTACACCCGCATGTTCCATGCGGCCCCAGCCTCCGACCGGGGGTTAGCTGTCCGGACTCTTTCGAGCTCAATGTTCCAGATCAGCTTGTGCTGCCTTTATTTACTTGCGTGGGTTAGCAACCCAGGATTTCCTTCAGGGAAGGAAATTAGCCCTGGCGCTGCTTGTGGCGCGGGTTCTCGCAGATCACCATGACCCGGCCATTACGGCGGATCACTTTGCACTTTTCGCAGATCTGCTTGACGCTCGGCTTGACCTTCATGGCGTTCCTTTGCGTGTAGCAGTGTGGTCAACTGGAGCAGCGGTCAGCTTGTGCTGAAGCCGCCCAGCAATTTACTTGTAGCGGTAGACGATACGACCACGGGTGAGGTCGTACGGGCTCAGCTCCACCACTACGCGGTCCTCGGGGAGGATTCGGATGTAGTGCTGACGCATCTTTCCAGAGATGTGTGCCAGAACGATGTGCTTGTTGGTGAGCTCAACGCGAAACATCGCGTTAGGCAGCGCCTCGGTCACAACGCCTTCGATCTCAATGACCCCGTCCTTCTTGGCCATACCCTCCGCTAACTGTTGTTGCCGCAGTCCCGCCGGAATGCACCGGGCATGACCACGAACGTTTTTGTTGGATCGATTGCCGCCTCCAGGCCCAAAAGGGCGTGGCAGTCCAGACAACCAACAAACAACACTACCCCGTTGGCCGGTAAAAGTTAAATCGGCCATAGTAGCCTACGCCGGGCGGTACGCACCATATTCGCCTGCTGGCGTGCTGACGCCTGCAGCGCTGGCCACGCCGTCCAGGATGGCCAGGCGGACGACGTCGGCCGCCGCACTCTGCAGCGTAATAAGGCTGACCTGCCGGGCAGCTTCGTCCGAGCGGTCCAGTGCCACGGCACCGGTCGCCAGGCAAAAAACGGTGTCCCCGTCGGCGAGGGTGTGGCTGGGATTCAAGGCACGGGCAATCCCCGCGTGCGAGGCAGCCGCCGTGCGCTTGCACTCGGCCGCATCAAGGACGGCATTCGTGGCCACCACGGCAAGGGTGGTGTTCGTCGTGGTCGCTGCTTTGATTGGCGCTGGAAAGCCAGGTTTGGTCTGGTCGAACGGGAGCCCGAGTGCGTTGACTATGGCCAGCGCGCCGACCACTACCCCGTTCTCCAGCGTGACCGACGCCGTGCCAACTCCCCCTTTGTATTGCCCCCTGCCAATAAGTGCCCCGGTTCCGGCACCCACGTTGCCGCGTTCGACGACGTGCCCTTCCTTCTGTGCTGCCGCGGCGGCCGTTGCCGCGTAGCCCATGTCCGGCGTCGGCCGTGCCTTGAAGTCGCCGCCCCTGCCAAGGTCGAAGATCGCGGCAGCGGGGACGATGGGCACGACGCCCCCGGGAACGGCGAACCCCCGCCCATTCTCCTCGCACCAGCGCTGGGCACCGGCCGCGGACGCCAGCCCGTAGGCGCTGCCGCCGGTCAGCACCACGGCGTCCACCGCCCTGACCAGGGTGGTGGGGTCAAGGGCGTCCGTTTCATGTGTGGCAGGGCCGCCGCCCTGGACCTCCACCGAACCCACGCAGCCCGGCGGCGGCAGGACCACGGTGACCCCGGTCAGCCAGCCCCCGCTGTCCTTGTGGACCTGGCCTACCCGGATGCCCGGCACGTCGGTGATGGTTCCCATTCCCCTATTCTCCCCTCTGTGAGCGCGCCCCTGCCGCATCGCGGGACTTTGTGCGAGACTGCATTCAACACAGCGTTAACGGGCGACGAAGCCTTGGATAACAGTCCCCTGACAAGGGCATATGCGGGTTTCAGCCCCCTGACGGTCTGGTGTAGTAGTCCCTAGATCAAGCCAGGGCCGGCCACGAGCAGGCTCCCAACCCGGGAGAGACACGCATGACCCGTCAACTCGCCCCCCACCCCGCCGCCAAACCCAAGAGGCCTCCGGGGCGGTCCGCGAAAATCCCTAAGCGCCGGTGGACTGCACGGACCCGCAGGGACTTCTTTGTCTTCCTGGCCATGGCGCTGCCCAACCTGGTGCTGATCGCCGTCTTCACCTACCGGCCGCTGTTCAGCAATATCTATTACTCCACCCTCGACTGGACCCTTGGCTCCCCCACGGCCACCGTGGTTGGCCTCAGCAACTACGTCACCTTCTTCACCAGCAATGATGCGCCGAAAGTCCTGGGGACCACGGCTGTGTTCACCGTGGTCACGGTGGGCGGCTCCATGGTGCTGGGCCTGCTGGTGGCGCTGGCACTGAACGCGAAGGTCCGCGGCACCACCTTCGCCCGTTCGGCCGTCTTTGCCCCGTACGTACTCTCCGGCGTCGGCGTGGGCCTGGTGTGGCTGTTCATCTTCGACCCCGGCTACGGCGTCCTGGCCTGGCTGCTGCGCGGCATCGGGCAGCAGAGCCCGCAGTGGATCAACGACCCCCAACTCTCGCTGGTCATGGTGATCCTGGTCTACGTCTGGAAAAACCTGGGCTACTGCGCCGTGGTGTACCTTGCGGGGCTCCAGTCCCTCCCGGCGGATGTCATGGAAGCCGCGTCCCTGGACGGCGCCAACGGATTCCGCCGCTTTGTCAGCATCTCGCTGCCGCTGCTGTCCCCCACCACGTTTTTCCTCCTGATCACCACCATGCTCAGCTCGCTGCAGGCCTTCGACCTCATCCGGATCATGACGCCGCTGGGCACCGGCACCAGCACCCTGATCTACGAGGCCTACCTGCAGGCCTTCGGGGCGTACAACAGGGCCGGCTACTCGGCAGCCATTTCCGTGGTCCTGTTCGCAATCCTCCTGGTGATCACCGTGCTGCAGCTGCGGTTCGTGGAACGAAAGGTGCATTACTCGTGACTTCCCTTTCCCCGGTCAGCCCCGACCCCGCAGCTCCCGCCATTGCCGGACCGGAGCCAAGCCTCCACCGTGACCGGCCGTTCTCCCGCCGCAACCTCATCCGGACCGTGGTGGCCGGCTACCTGCCGCTGCTCGTGGCCACCCTGGTGGTGTTCCTGCCCCTCCTGTGGATGGTCCTGAGCTCCTTCAAGACGTCCGGCGAGATCGTCACCACGGACCTGAAGATCCTCCCTGAAAGCCTGGACCTGCAGAACTACCGGACCGCCATGACCACGGTGCCGTTTGGGCAGTTCTTCCTGAACAGCACCATCGTTACCCTGGCCGGGGCCACCATCAAGGTGCTGCTGGCGATCCTGACGGCCTATGCCCTGGTGTTTGTCCGCTTCCCGTTCCGGAACTTCATCTTCCTGCTGATCCTGGTGGCCCTCATGGTGCCGCCGCAGGTGTCCATCCTGCCCAACTTCATCCTGATCGCCGGCATCGGCGGGAAGAACACGCTGTGGGGCATCATCCTCCCCGGCCTTGGCACCGCGTTCGGAACGTTCCTGCTCCGCCAGCACTTCCGCACGCTTCCCGCCTCCATCCTGGAATCGGCCGAGGTGGACGGTGCCGGCCACTGGCGCCGGCTCTGGCAGATCGTGGTTCCCGTCTCGGTCCCGTCCATCGCCACCGTGGCGCTGGTGACGAT
The DNA here is from genome assembly GCF_026723805.1 of Arthrobacter sp. FX8. Lineage (NCBI taxonomy): Bacteria > Bacillati > Actinomycetota > Actinomycetes > Micrococcales > Micrococcaceae > Arthrobacter > Arthrobacter sp. FX8. The sequence goes on from NZ_CP113505.1 coordinate 2,410,278, forward strand.
CGTGACCGAATGGAATGACTACATCTGGCCCCTCATCATCACGGACCGCCCCGAAACCATGACCCTGCCCGTGGGTCTCACCCTGCTGCAGAACAACGAAAGCAACGCCGCCGGCTGGGGCGTCCTCATGGCCGGGGCGGTCCTGGTCATCGTTCCCATCCTGATCATTTTCGCGGCCCTCCAGCGCTACATCGTTGCGGGCCTCACCCAGGGCAGCGTAACCGGCTAAGCTGCCGGCCGCCGTCGTACTTTCCAACCTTTACCAAGGCAACAACCGAAAGGAACCGTCATGACACTGCACCTGGACCGGAGGCATTTCCTGGGCCTGGCAGGGGTATCCGCCTCTGCAGCTGCCCTGGCCGCATGCGGCGGACCATCAACAACCGGCGGCGGCCAGGCTACCTCCCAGGCAGCCGAGATCGACTTCAACGGCGTGAAGCCCGCCGCCAAGATCGACTTCTGGTCCAGCCACCCTGGCCAGTCCCAGGAGGTGGAGAAGAGCCTGATCGACAAATTCCACGCCAAGAACCCGGACATCACCGTCAACCTGGTCACCGCCGGTGCCAACTACGAGGAAATTGCCCAGAAGTTCCAGACCGCCCAGGCCGCTAAGTCGGGCCTGCCGGGCGTGGTGGTCCTGTCCGATGTCTGGTGGTTCCGCTACTACACCAACGGCAGCATCATTCCGGTTGACGGCCTTATCAAGCAGCTGGACATGAAGATGGACGACTTCCAGCAGTCGCTGGTCAATGACTACAAATACGACGGCAAGCAGTGGGCACTGCCCTACGGCCGGTCAACGCCGCTGTTCTACTACAACAAGGACCACTTTGCGGCGGCTGGAATTCCCGACCGTGCCCCGAAGACCTGGGACGAGTTCAGTCAGTGGGCACCCAAGCTGAAGGCAAGCTCGGGCGCGCAGTACGCCTACATCTACCCCGCCCTCGCCGGGTACGCGGGCTGGACGCTGCAGAACATGCTGTGGGGCTGGGGCGGCGGCTGGTCCAAGGAATGGAACATCACGTGCGACTCCACCGATTCCGTGGCGGCCCTGCAGTGGGCGCAGGACTCCATCTACAAGGACAAGTGGGCCGGTGTTTCGTCCAAGGAAGCGGCGGATGACTTCTCGGCCGGGCTGACCTCCACCACCATTTCGTCCACCGGTTCGCTGCTGGGGATCCTGAAGTCGGCCAAGTTCAACGTTGGTGTTGGCTTCCTGCCGGGCGGTCCCAAATCCCAGTCGAACGTGTGCCCCACGGGCGGCGCCGGGCTGGGCATCCCCAGCGGGATCACCAAGGAGGAACAGCTGGCCGCCGGCAAGTTCCTGGACTTCGTCACCCAGCCGGAGAGCACGGCGGAGTTCTCGGCAGCCACCGGCTACATGCCCACACGCAAGTCCGCGGACATGGCGGCCGTCCTGGCCAAGACGCCACAGATCAAGACCGCCATGGACCAGCTGGCGGTGACCAAAGTCCAGGACAACGCCCGGGTGTTCCTGCCGGGCGCCGACCAGGAAATGGCCAAGGCCGCCGCCAAGATCCTCACCCAGCAGGGCGACGTCAAGTCCACCATGACGGACCTCAAGAACACCCTGCAGAGCATCTACGACCGCGACGTGAAGCCGAAGCTGAAGTCGTAGCACCTGGCCGACGCGCAAAAGCCCTGGCGACACCCACTTACAGGTGTCGCCAGGGCTTTTGCGTGTCGTGCGTGAAGGCCCGCGTCGCTTACGGAATCGGCGCGTCGCCTATGGGATCGGCACGGGGGTGACGCCGAGGGGCAACAGGTGCTCCGCGCCGCCGTCGGGAGCTGAAAGCACCCAGATGCCTTTTTCGTGCACGGCCACGGAGTGCTCCCACTGGCAGGAACGCTTGGCGTCGGTGGTTACCACCGTCCAGTCGTCATCCAGGACTGCCGTGTCAATGCTGCCGCGGACCAGCATGGGCTCGATGGCCAGGCACAGGCCCGGTTTGATCTTGGGCCCGCGGTGGTTGGTGCGGTAGTTCAGGACGTCCGGTGCCATGTGCATCTCGGAGCCGATGCCGTGGCCCACGTAGTCCTCAAGGATGCCAAGCGGTTTGCCCGGCACAGATGAAACGTAGTCGTCGATGGCGGCTCCGATGTCCCCCACATGCGTGCCGGTTGCCAGTGCCGCGATCCCCCGCCACATCGCTGCATGGGTGACGTCGGACAGCCGCTGGTCCTCGGGGTCCGCGTTTCCCACGATCACCGTGCGGGCGGAGTCCGAATGCCAGCCGTTGACGATCGCGCCGCCGTCGATGGAGATGATGTCGCCGTCCTGCAGGACGCGGCTGCCGGGGATGCCGTGCACCACTTCCTCATTGACGGACGTGCAGATGGTAGCGGGGAAGCCGTGGTAGCCCAGGAAGTTGGACTTGGCACCTGCCTCGTTGAGGACTGCGGCGAAGACGTCATCCAGGTGCTTGGTGGTGACCCCCGGCACCGCGGCGGCAACGGCGGCATCCAGTGCACGGCTGAGGACCAGGCCGGCCTCATGCATGGTGCGCATCTGGGCGTTGTTCTTGAATTCGATGCGGGGCTGGCCGAAGGCCATGGTGTGTCCTTTCAAATGGCTGAGGCTCCTCCCGGATGCCGGGAGGAGCCTCGATAAACCGGGCGCCTGGGGTCAGGCTGCCTGTGCGGCCTTGATGGCCTGCATTACGCGGTTGGTGACTTCGTCGATGGGACCGATCCCGTCAACCTGGGTGAGGATGCCGCGCTCGGCGTACTTTGCCACCACGGCTTCGGTCTGCTCGTGGTACAGGTCAAGGCGGTGGCGGATGACGGCTTCGTTGTCGTCGCTCCGGCCCGTTTCCTTGGCCCGGCCCAGGAGGCGGTGGACCAGCTCCTCGTCATCGGCGGTCAGCTGCAGGACCACGTCGAGCTTCTCGTCGCCGTCGGCGAGGATCTCGTCCAGGTAGTCCACCTGCGCGGTGGTGCGCGGGTAGCCGTCAAGCAGGAAGCCGTTCTCGACGTCGGACTCGCCCAGGCGGTCGCGGACCATCTTGTTGGTCACGCTGTCCGGAACAAAGTCACCGTTGTCCATGTACTTCTTGGCCTCGATGCCCAGAGGGGTTTCACCCTTCACGTTGGCCCGGAAGATGTCACCGGTGGAGATGGCCACAACGCCGAGGCGTTCTGAGATCCGCTCCGCCTGCGTTCCTTTTCCGGAACCGGGAGGTCCAATAATCAGCATTCTCGTCATCGCAAAAGCCCTTCGTAGTGACGTTGTTGTAGCTGCGCATCAATTTGCTTTACGGTCTCCAACCCAACGCCCACCATGATCAGGATCGAGGTGCCACCGAACGGGAAGTTCTGGTTTGCGTTGATCAGTACCAGTGCAACCAACGGGATCAGCGCCACGAAGCCCAGGTAGAGGGCGCCGGGCAGGGTGATCCGAGAGAGCACGTACTGCAGGTAATCAGCGGTCGGCCTGCCGGCGCGGATACCTGGGATGAAGCCGCCGTACTTCTTCATGTTGTCTGAGACTTCTTCAGGGTTGAAGGTAATCGCGACGTAGAAGTAGGTGAAGAACACGATCAGGACGAAGTAAACCGCCATATAGATCGGGTGGTCACCGCGGGTGAGGTTGTTGTTGATCCATTCAACCCACGGTTGCATCGACTCGCCGTTCCGGGGCTGGTTGAACTGTGCGATCAGCCCGGGAATGTAGAGCATGGAGGAGGCGAAGATCACCGGAATGACACCGGCCATGTTCACCTTGATGGGAATGTAGGTGCTGGTGCCGCCCACGGTGCGCCGGCCGATCATACGTTTGGCGTACTGGACCGGAACGCGCCGCTGGGACTGTTCCACGAAGACCACCAGCGCGACGGTGAGCAGGCCAACGGCCAGGACAATGAAGAAGGTCCCGGGGCCCTGCGAGGTCCAGATGGCACCCAGCGAGGTGGGGAACTGCGCAGCGATGGACGTGAAGATGAGCAGCGACATGCCGTTGCCCACGCCCTTCTCGGTGACGAGCTCACCCATCCACATGATCAGGCCGGTGCCGGCCGTCAGCGTGATGATGATCAGGATGGTGGTGATGATGCTGTTGTCCGGGATCACCGGCAGCTGGCAGCCGGGAAGCAGCTGCCCGGAGCGGGCCAGGGACACCAGCGTGGTGGCGTTGAGCAGGCCCAGCGCGATGGTGAGGTAGCGGGTGTACTGGGTCAGCTTGGACTGTCCCGACGCGCCCTCGTCGTAAAGCTGCTGGAACCGGGGAATGACCACCCGGAGCAGCTGGACGATGATGCTGGCCGTGATGTAAGGCATGATGCCCAGGGCGAAGATGGACACCTGGAGCAGCGCACCGCCGCTGAAGAGGTTAACGAGCTGGTACAGCCCGCCGGCGGTCTGACCGTTCTGCAAGCATTGCTGGACATTCTGGTAGTTCACACCTGGCGAGGGAATGAAAGCACCCAAGCGGAATATGGTGATGATTCCCAGCGTGAACAACAACTTGCGTCGCAGATCAGGCGTGCGAAAGGCCCGGCCAAATGCGCTAAGCAAGCGTCCTCCTGTGGTGTCAATAAGAGTGAGGGTGCGGAACTTGATAAATCCCGACAACCGAGTCTAACGGTTCAATGTGCCGTGCGAACAATCCGCGCCAGCGCGCATGCGCCGGATGGCAGGAAAATATCGCCCGGCGGATGTGAAAAACTCCCGGTATCCGGGGCCGAAGCCCGCGGATACCGGGAGTTCAACAGCTGGCGCCGTCCCCTAGAGGGCGGTGGTGCTTCCGCCTGCTGCAGCAATCTTTTCAGCGGCACTGGCCGAGAATGCGTGGGCGGTGACGTCAACCTTGACGGTGATGTCGCCGGTGCCCAGCACCTTGACGGGCTGGTTCTTGCGAACTGCGCCCTTTTCGACCAGGTTCTCCACGGTGACTGCGCCACCTTCCGGGAACAGCTCGTTGAGCTTGTCCAGGTTTACAACCTGGAACTCAACCCGGAACGGGTTCTTGAAGCCACGCAGCTTCGGCAGGCGCATGTGCAGCGGCAACTGGCCGCCGGCAAAGCCAGCCTTCACCTGGTAGCGGGCAGCCGTACCCTTGGTACCACGGCCGGCAGTCTTACCCTTGGATGCCTCACCACGACCAACACGGGTCTTGGCGGTCTTGGCACCCGGCGCGGGACGCAGGTGGTGAACCTTCAGGGCGTTCTGCTTCTCAGCAGCCTGTGCCTTATCAGCAGTGTTCTCTGCCATTTACTTCGCCTCCTCTACCTTTACCAGGTGCGGAACCGTGTTGAGCATTCCAACGGTCACGGCATCGGCGGTGCGGACAACGGTGTGTCCGATCCGCTTCAGGCCGAGGGACCGAAGGGTGTCGCGCTGGTTCTGCTTGCCGCCAATGGCGGACTTGATCTGAGTGATCTCCAACTGAGCGTCGGAGGGGACCAGGTTCTTAGCCATGACTAAACACCTGCCTTAGGGGCGAGGAGGGCCTTCACCAGTGCCGCCGGAGCGATCTCGTCGAGGGGCAGGCCGCGGCGTGCTGCCACTGCTGCCGGCTCTTCGAGGCGCTTCAGGGCATCAACAGTCGCGTGAACGATGTTGATGGCGTTGGAGGAACCGAGCGACTTGGAGAGGATGTCGTGGATACCCACGCACTCCAGTACTGCACGGACCGGACCACCGGCGATAACACCGGTACCGGCGGAGGCCGGACGCAGCATTACAACGCCTGCAGCGGCTTCACCCTGAACGCGGTGCGGGATGGTGCTGCCAACGCGGGGAACGCGGAAGAAGGACTTCTTGGCCTCTTCAACGCCCTTGGCGATAGCAGCGGGAACTTCCTTGGCCTTGCCGTAGCCCACGCCGACCATGCCGTTACCGTCACCAACGACGACGAGTGCGGTGAAGCTGAAGCGACGACCACCCTTGACGACCTTGGAAACGCGGTTGATGGTGACAACGCGCTCTACGAACTGGTTCTTCTCGGCTTCACGGCCACCGTCGCGGCCGCCACGGCCACCGCGGTCGCCGCGGCCCTGGCCGCGGTCGCCACGCTCGCCGCGACGGGCGCCACCACGGCGGTCCTCGGCAGCGGGGGCAGTGGTCTCAGCAGCTGCGGCTTCGGGCGCCTTCTGATCTGCAGACACAGTGTCCTTTTCCTTGTTTGCTTCGGTCACAGTGACAGCCCACCTTCGCGTGCACCGTCAGCGACGGCGGCAATGCGGCCGTGGTACTTGTTACCACCACGGTCGAACACGACAGCCTCGACGCCGGCAGCCTTGGCACGTTCGGCAACGAGCTCGCCGACGCGCTTGGCCTTGGCAGTCTTGTCACCGTCGAATGCACGGAGGTCAGCTTCCAGGGTGGACGCGCTTGCTACGGTCTGGCCAATGCTGTCATCGACAACCTGGACAAATACGTGGCGTGCGGAGCGGTTGACCACCAGGCGGGGGCGGGCAGCCGTACCGGCAATGCGCTTGCGGATACGAAGCTGGCGGCGGCTGCGGGCAGCAGCCTTGCTCTTGTTCGTACGCTTCTTGTTAATGGAGATGGCCATGGTTACTTACCAGCCTTTCCGACCTTGCGGCGGATGACTTCGCCGGCGTAACGGATGCCCTTGCCCTTGTAGGGGTCCGGCTTCCGCAGCTTACGAATGTTGGCAGCAACTTCGCCGACCTGCTGCTTATTGATACCTGAGACAGAGAGCTTGGTCGGTCCCTCTACTGCAAAGGTGATGCCGGCCGGAGCGGAAACGCTGACCGGGTGGCTGTAGCCGAGAGCGAACTCAAGGTCAGATCCCTTGGCCTGAACGCGGTAACCGGTACCGACGATTTCAAGCTTCTTCTCGTAGCCTGCGGTGACGCCCTGGATCATGTTGGCGATCAGGGTGCGGGTCAGGCCGTGGAGCGAACGGGAGGCGCGCTCGTCGTTCGGGCGGCTGACGGTCAGGGTGTTCTCGTCCAGGGCAACCTCGATGGGGCTGGCCACAGTGTGGGTCAGCTCCCCCTTGGAACCCTTGACGCTGACGACAGAGCCGTCAACCTTGACCTCAACGCCGGCAGGAACGGTGATGGGGAGACGTCCAATACGTGACATTATTCTCTTCCTTTCCCGTTACCAGACGTACGCGAGGACTTCGCCGCCCACGCCCTTCTTGCCGGCCTGCTTGTCAGTCAGGAGGCCGGAAGAGGTGGACAGGATTGCGATACCCAGGCCACCGAGCACGTGAGGCAGGTTGGTGGACTTCGCGTAAACGCGGAGACCCGGCTTGGAGATGCGGCGTACACCGGCGATGGAACGCTCGCGGTTCGGACCGAACTTGAGTTCGAGGGTCAGCTTCTTGCCAACCTCAGCGTCCTCTTCCTTCCAGCCGGCGATGAAACCTTCGGCCTTGAGGATGTCGGCAACGCGTGCCTTGAGCTTGCTGTAAGGCATAGACACGGAGTCGTGGTATGCCGAGTTTGCGTTACGCAGGCGCGTAAGCATATCTGCGACAGGATCTGTCATTGTCATGTGGGCTCATGCCCTTCCTCGTAACGGTTTCCGCCGTTCCCTCCTTGATGGAGCGGAGCGGCCGGACCTTTTACGTAGTTAATTAAGCTTCGGTTTTGAACGGGAAACCAAGCGCCTTGAGCAGCGCGCGGCCTTCGTCATCGGTCTTGGCGGTGGTCACAACCGTGATGTCCATACCGCGGACGCGGTCGATCTTGTCCTGGTCGATTTCGTGGAACATAACCTGCTCGGTCAGACCGAAGGTGTAGTTGCCGTTGCCATCGAACTGCTTGCCGCTGAGGCCGCGGAAGTCGCGGATACGGGGCAGGGCCAGGGTGACCAGGCGGTCCACGAATTCCCACATGCGGTCGCCACGCAGGGTTGCGTGTGCACCGATGGGCATGCCTTCGCGCAGCTTGAACTGTGCGATCGACTTGCGGGCCTTGGTAACCTGCGGCTTCTGGCCGGTGATCTGGGTGAGGTCGCGGACAGCGCCGTCGATCAGCTTGGAGTCCTTGGCGGCATCTCCAACACCCATGTTCACAACAACCTTCACCAGGCGGGGTACCTGGTTCACGTTCTCGTACTTGAATTCATCCTGGAGCGTTGCCTTGATGGATTCGGCGTACTTGGTCTTCAGACGAGGAACGATCTTCGTTGCCGGAGTCTCGAGAGTCTCAGTCATTAGATGTCCTTCCCGGAGCTCTTGGACACGCGGATGCGGACGGTCTTCTTGACACCGTTCTTCTCCACCGTGTCGAGGCGGAAGCCCACGCGGGTCGGCTTCTTGGTCGACGGGTCAACCAGGGCCACGTTGGAAATGTGGATCGGGGCCTCTACGACCTCGATGCCACCGGTCTTGGTGCCGCGCTGCGACTGTCCAACCCGGGTGTGCTTGGTGACGCGGTTGATACCCTCAACCAGCACGCGGTTGGTGTCGGTGAATACGCGCAGAACCTTGCCCTGCTTGCCGCGGTCGCCGCCGCGCTCAGCCTTGGCGCCAGTGATGACCTGAACCAGGTCACCCTTTTTGATCTTTGCAGCCATGGACTAGAGCACCTCCGGAGCCAGAGAAACGATCTTCATGAACTTCTTGTCACGCAGTTCACGACCAACCGGTCCGAAGATACGGGTACCGCGGGGGTCACCGTCGTTCTTCAGGATCACAGCTGCGTTCTCGTCAAACTTGATGTAGGAACCATCCGCACGGCGGCGTTCCTTCTTGGTACGGACGATGACGGCCTTGACCACATCGCCCTTCTTTACGTTGCCGCCCGGGATTGCATCCTTGACGGTGGCGACAATGACGTCACCGATGCCTGCGTAGCGACGGCCGGATCCACCGAGAACGCGAATGGTAAGGATTTCCTTAGCACCCGTGTTGTCGGCGACCTTGAGTCGCGACTCCTGCTGAATCACTATTTACTCCTTGCGTCGCGCCGGTTCTCAGGCCGTGATCTTGCTACGGAATGAGCCTTGCGGAACGGTTGATCGGGGTGTCTCTTGACCTGCCTGGATTTTGCCAGACCAGGCCTAAACGCCCGTGCCAGAAGCAGTTGCTCCCATCCGGTCCGGGACGGATCCCGGGCGCACAGGGGCACTATGCTGTGGCACGCTTGTTTACGAGGTTGATGACGGCGCGCGAAAGGCGCCATACAAACTCAATATCCTAGCACGTTTTTCGCCGGTCCCCATATCACCACCGCCCACCACCCCGCAAGACGGACGACGGCGTCACGCAGGGCAGCCTTTCGGCCCACCAAAGGTGCCACTCCCCCGCCAGTCCAGGCGCCGCCGTCGTCCGGCAGTCCACTACGCCCCATCACTACCTGCAGGAAATCCTCCAACGCGCCATCACCTCCCGCTGGTACGTTTCGGCAAGTGATGTGGCGTTTCCGAAAAGCGTGCAGGAACTGATGGGGCGTTTCGGGAAAAGATGCAGGAAGTGATGGGGCGTCTGTGTGGGACGGACGGCCACGCCCGCTGTCCGTTAAACGAGGAAGCCCCTGCTCCCGGGAGGGAGCAGGGGCAACAGCTAAGCAGCAGGTGCTACTTGGCCTTCTCGAGGATTTCCACGAGCCGCCAGTTCTTGGTGGCGGACAGCGGACGGGTCTCGGCGATGACTACGAGGTCGCCGATGCCGGCGGTGTTCTCTTCGTCGTGTGCCTTGACCTTGGAAGTGCGGCGGATGACCTTGCCGTACAGTGCGTGCTTCACACGGTCTTCAACCTCGACGACGATGGTCTTTTCCATCTTGTCAGAGACCACGTAGCCGCGACGGGTCTTGCGGTAACCGCGCTGCCCAGCCTTGGCTGCGGTAGCAGTTTCGGTCACGTTCTGGTCCTTTTCACTCACTTGGCGTCCTCCTCGGTCTCAGCCTTTTCAGCCTTGTCGGCCTTCTTGGTTGAAGCCTTCTTGGACTTCTTGTCTTCCTTGGCTTCCACAACCGGTGCGGCAACCTCGGCACGAATGCCCAGCTCGCGTTCGCGGAGAACGGTGTAGATGCGGGCGATGTCCTTCTTTACCGCGCGCAGGCGACCGTGGTTCTCCAGCTGTCCGGTGGCGGACTGGAAACGCAGGTTGAACAGCTCTTCCTTGGCCTTGCGGAGTTCTTCAACGAGACGCTCGTTGTCGAAACCGTCCAGCTGTGCGGGAGCCAGATCCTTGGATCCTACTGCCATTTCTATTCACCACCCTCGCGACGCACAATGCGTGCCTTCAACGGCAGCTTGTGGATTGCCAGGCGCAGGGCCTCGCGAGCTACCTCTTCATTGACACCGGAGAGTTCGAACAGAACCCGGCCCGGCTTGACGTTGGCGACCCACCATTCCGGTGAACCCTTACCGGAACCCATACGGGTTTCGGCCGGCTTCTTGGTCAGGGGACGGTCCGGGTAGATGTTGATCCAGACCTTACCGCCACGCTTGATGTGGCGGGTCATCGCGATACGAGCGGACTCGATCTGACGGTTGGTGACGTATGCCGGGCTCAGGGCCTGGATGCCGTACTCACCGAAGGAGACCTGGGTACCGCCCGTAGCAGCGCCGGAACGACCCGGGTGGTGCTGCTTACGGTGCTTTACTCGACGTGGGATAAGCATTTAAGCCTGTCCTCCTTCTGCAGCAGCAGGTGCTGCTTCAACTGCCGGTGCTTCGGCAGCAGGAGCTGCGTCAGCGGCCGGGCGGTCGGTGCGACGGCGGCGGTCACCACGGTCAGCGCCACCCGGGCGGCCGGGACGGTCGCCACGGTTACCGCGGGACGGAGCTGCAGCAGCCTGTGCTGCCAGTTCCTTGGCGGTGACGTCACCCTTGTAGATCCAGACCTTCACGCCGATACGGCCGAAGGTGGTCTTGGCTTCGTAGAAGCCGTAGTCGATGTTCGCGCGGAGGGTGTGCAGGGGCACACGGCCTTCGCGGTAGAACTCCGAGCGGGACATTTCAGCGCCACCCAGGCGGCCCGAGCAGGCGATACGGATGCCCTTGGCACCTGCACGCTGTGCGGACTGCATGGCCTTCTTCATAGCGCGGCGGAATGCCACACGGGAAGTCAGCTGCTCAGCAACGCCCTGGGCAACAAGCTGGGCTTCCATCTCGGGGTTCTTGACCTCGAGGATGTTCAGCTGGACCTGCTTGCCGGTGAGCTTTTCGAGCTCGCCGCGGATGCGGTCTGCTTCTGCTCCACGGCGGCCGATGACGATGCCGGGACGTGCCGTGTGGATGTCCACGCGGACACGGTCACGGGTGCGCTCGATCTCGACCTTGGCGATGCCGGCGCGCTCCATGCCCGTGGACATGAGCTGGCGGATGCGGATGTCTTCGCGGACGAAGTCCTTGTACCGCTGGCCTGCCTTGGTGCTGTCAGCGAACCAGTGCGATACGTGATCGGTGGTGATGCCGAGTCGGAACCCGTGCGGGTTTACTTTCTGTCCCACTTAGCGAGCCTCCTCTTTCTCCGGGGTAGCGACTACCACGGTGATGTGGCTGGTGCGCTTCTTGATCTGAAATGCACGACCCTGGGCACGCGGCTGGAACCGCTTCATGGTCGGGCCTTCATCAACAAACGCTTCGCTGATGATGAGGTCGCCTTCGTCAAACGCCACGCCGTCGCGGTCCGCGAGGACCCGGGCGTTGGAGATTGCCGACTGAACTACCTTGAATACCGGCTCCGAAGCTGCCTGGGGGGCAAACTTCAGAATTGCCAGAGCCTCATTCGCTTGCAATCCACGAACAAGGTTGACGACGCGCCGGGCCTTCATAGGCGTTACGCGGATGTGGCGCGCAATTGCCTTGGCTTCCATTGCTTTCCTTCTCTCGTCTTTGACGTAAACGCAGGCGCCTAGCGGCGCTTGCCCTTACGGTCGTCCTTGACATGGCCGCGGAATGTCCGCGTGGGAGCGAATTCGCCGAGCTTGTGCCCGACCATCGACTCAGTGACAAACACCGGGATGTGCTTGCGTCCGTCGTGTACGGCGATCGTGTGTCCGAGCATGTCGGGGATGATCATCGAACGGCGGGACCAGGTCTTGATGACGTTCTTGGTGCCCTTTTCGTTTTCCCTGGCTACCTTCACAAAGAGGTGCTGGTCAACGAAAGGACCTTTTTCAGGCTGCGTGGCATGTGTCCAGGCTCCTATCGCTTGTTCTTGCCAGTACGACGGCGACGCACAATAAGCTTGTCGCTCTCTTTGTTGGGGCGGCGGGTGCGGCCTTCACGCTTACCGTTCGGGTTGACGGGGTTACGTCCACCGGACGTCTTACCCTCGCCACCACCGTGCGGGTGGTCAACCGGGTTCATGGCAACACCACGGACGGTCGGGCGGACGCCCTTCCACCGCATACGGCCGGCCTTGCCCCAGTTGATGTTCGACTGCTCGGCGTTGCCCACCTCGCCGACGGTTGCGCGGCAGCGCACGTCAACGTTGCGGATTTCACCGGAAGGCAGGCGCAGCTGGGCGAAGCGGCCTTCCTTGGCAACAAGCTGGATGGATGCGCCGGCGGAGCGGCCCATCTTGGCGCCGCCACCCGGACGCAGTTCCACTGCGTGGATAACGGTACCCACCGGGATGTTGAGCAGGGGCAGGTTGTTACCGGGCTTGATGTCAGCACCGGCACCTGCCTCGACAACGTCACCCTGGGAGAGCTTGTTGGGAGCGATGATGTAACGCTTGGTGCCATCAACGTAGTGCAGGAGGGCGATGCGAGCCGTGCGGTTCGGATCGTACTCGATTTCGGCAACGCGGGCGTTGACGCCGTCCTTGTCGTGGCGACGGAAGTCGATCAGACGGTACTGGCGCTTGTGCCCACCACCCTTGTGACGGGTGGTGATCTTACCGGTGTTGTTACGGCCGCCCTTCTTGGGCAGCGGACGTACCAACGACTTTTCCGGCGTCGACCGCGTAATTTCGATGAAGTCCGCTACGCTCGAGCCACGACGGCCCGGGGTAGTCGGCTTGTACTTACGGATTCCCATAATTTATTTCCTCGTTAAAGTGGTCTCCGCTACGCGAGCGGACCGCCGAAGATGTCGATGGTGCCTTCTTTGAGGGTGACAATCGCACGCTTGGTGTTCTTGCGGGTACCCCATCCGAATTTGGTGCGCTTGCGCTTACCGGCACGGTTGATGGTGTTGATCGATTCGACCTTGACGGAGAAGATCTTCTCCACGGCCAGCTTGATCTCGGTCTTGTTCGAACGGGGGTCCACCAGGAAGGTGTACTTGCCCTCGTCGATCAGGCCGTAGCTCTTTTCCGACACGACGGGTGCAAGCACGACGTCGCGGGGATCCTTGATGGTGGCTGCACTCACTTGGCATCCTCCTCGTTCTTAGCTGCCTTAGCGGCAACGAATGCGTCGTAGGCAGCCTTGGTGAAGACAACGTCATCAGAGACGAGAACGTCGTAGGTGTTCAGCTGGTCTACGTACAGAACGTGAACGCCGGCGAGGTTGCGCACGGACAGTGCGGCAACGTCGTTATCGCGCTCGATGACGACCAGCAGGTTCTTGCGGTCGGACACACCGCGGAGCGTTGCCAGTGCGGTCTTGGCGGAGGGCTTGGTGCCTTCAACCAGTTCTGCGACAACGTGGATGCGACCGTTGCGTGCCCGGTCAGACAGTGCGCCGCGCAGTGCAGCAGCAATCATCTTCTTGGGGGTGCGCTGGCTGTAGTCACGCGGGGTGGGACCGTGGACGATGCCACCGCCGGTCATGTGGGGAGCACGGATGGAACCCTGACGGGCGCGGCCGGTGCCCTTCTGCTTGAACGGCTTGCGTCCTGCACCGGAAACTTCAGCGCGGGTCTTGGTCTTGTGGGTTCCCTGGCGGGCAGCAGCGAGCTGGGCAACGACAACCTGGTGCAGCAGCGGCACGTTGGTCTGAACGTCGAAGATCTCTGCAGGCAGGTCGACCTGGACAGTGTTAGCCATTGAACTAGGCTCCCTTCACGGCGGTGCGTACGAGTACGACCTGGCCGCGGGCGCCGGGAACGGCACCCTTGATAAGGAGCAGCGACTTCTCGACGTCAACCGCGTGGACCGTGAGGTTCAGCGTGGTGTGACGAACGGCGCCCATGCGGCCGGCCATTTTCATGCCCTTGAAGACGCGGCTCGGGGTGGATGCGCCACCGATTGAACCGGGCTTACGGTGGTTCTTGTGGGCACCGTGGGAAGCTCCAACACCGTGGAAGCCGTGACGCTTCATAACACCGGCGAAGCCCTTACCCTTGGTGGTGCCGATGACGTCGATCTTCTGGCCGGCTTCGAAGACCTCTACGGAGAGCTCCTGGCCCAGCTCGTACTCGGCAGCATCTGCGGTACGGAGTTCGACGACGTGGCGGCGAGGCGTGACGCCTGCCTTTTCAAAGTGACCAGCCAGCGGCTTGGTGACCTTGCGGGGATCGATCTGGCCGTAGCCGATCTGAACGGCGACGTAGCCATCGGTCTCAGCGTTGCGCAGCTGGGTGATGACGTTCGAGTCTGCCTGGACCACAGTGACGGGGATGAGCTTGTTGTTCTCGTCCCAGACCTGGGTCATGCCGAGCTTCGTGCCCAACAGGCCCTTTACGTTACGGGTTGCGGTCATAGTTTCTCAGCACCTCCCTACAGCTTGATTTCGATGTTCACGTCAGCCGGCAGGTCGAGACGCATGAGCGAGTCAACAGCCTTCGGCGTGGGATCGATGATGTCGATAAGACGCTTGTGCGTGCGCATTTCAAAGTGCTCGCGGCTGTCCTTGTACTTGTGCGGAGAGCGGATCACGCAGTACACGTTCTTCTCCGTCGGCAGCGGCACGGGGCCGACTACCGTTGCGCCTGCGCGCGTGACCGTCTCAACGATCTTCCGTGCTGAAACGTCAATGACCTCGTGGTCGTATGACTTCAGCCGGATGCGGATTTTTTGTCCCGCCATGTCGCCTGACTCTCTTTCAGTCTGTGCTTCCCCGGTTTAGGGCTGCCCTGTTCACTTACTCGTTGTATGGCTGCCGAAGCATTTGAGGTCGTAACCACCATCCGCCGCACAAACTGAATCCGGATGAATCCGGGTTCCTCACCTTGCCGGCGTAACCGACCCCCGCGGTCGGGCGTGTCGCGCTGGGCGCACATATAAATCCGCAGTTCCATGGGGGTGGGTTATGTTTGGTCTTCAGCTTGGACCCTGCACCCGGCATTATCCGGATCGGGACGCGAAGAAGCGCTTGAACAACTCATCTAGTATGCCGGAAATCCGCGGCAGATGCGAATCGGCTCCGGGTCCGGGCTGGTCACCGGCCATTGCCGCGGACCCGAACGCGCTGGATGATAGGGAGCATGACCCTGGAAGGCACTGAATCGGTGACCGAACTGGCCGGACGCGTTCCGCCGTCGTTCACGCTTGGCGTCGCGGCGGCGGCGTTCCAAATTGAAGGCGCACTCAAGGCCGGGGGCCGTGGGCCATCGGGCTGGGATGCCTTTGCGGAGAAGCCCGGCGCCATCCAGGACGGACACTCCCCCGCCGTGGCCTGCGACCATTACAACAGGTTGCCGGAGGATGTGGCGCTGCTCAAGGAACTGGGCGTTGACTCATACCGGTTCTCGCTGTCCTGGCCACGCATCCAGCCGGATGGCCAGGGCGGCTTCAATCCCGAGGGCCTGGACTTTTACGACCGGCTGATCGACCAACTCCTTGAGGCCGGCATCTCCCCCATGGCAACGCTCTACCACTGGGACACCCCGTTGCCCCTGGAACACCGCGGCGGCTGGCTGAACCGTGACACCGCGGAGCGGTTTGGCGAGTATGCCAGGGCTGCCGGCGAGCGGTTCGGCGACCGTGTGGCGCAGTGGGTCACCCTCAACGAACCGGTCTCGGTCACCCTGAACGGCTATGCCCTTGGAGTGCACGCACCGGGGCGCCGGTTGATGTTTGACGCCCTTCCCGCCATCCATCACCAGCTCCTGGCGCACGGGCTCGGCGTGCAGGCACTGCGGGCCGCCGGCGTGGCGGGCGGCATCGGCCTGACCAACCTGCACTCCCCCGTCAGGCCCGCCACCAGGAAGCTTGGCGACCGGCTGGTGGCCCATCTCTACGACCTGCTCATGAACAGGATCTATGCCGACCCCGTCCTGCTGGGCCAATACCCCTCGCTGCCGCTGTACGCTAAGCCCTGGCTGCGATCAATCGGGAGGATTTCCGATGCGGACCTCCGGACCATCCACCAGCCGCTGGACTTCTACGGACTGAACTACTACTTCCCCGTCAAGGTGGCCCTGGGGCCGGGCATCACTCCCCTGCCTGCGGATATGCACAAGCAACTCGCCAAGCTGCCCTTCCACGAGGTTGGCTACTCCGAGTTCGACAGCACAGGATTCGGCTGGCCTGTGGCACCGGACCATCTGGGAATCCTGCTGCGGGAAATGCGGGACCGGTACGGAGCGGCCCTCCCGCCGGTGTACATCACCGAGGGCGGTGCCAGCTTCCCCGAACCCGACCGTATCGCCGGCACACTGGAAGACACCGACCGCGTGGAGTACCTTGCCGCACATCTGACGGCAGCGCTTGACGCCACCGCCCCCGGCGGCCACGCCGAGGGCGTGGATCTCCGGGGCTACTACGTCTGGACACTGATGGACAACTTTGAGTGGGCGGCCGGCTACTCGCAGCGTTTTGGGCTGGTGCACGTGGACTTCGAGACACTGGAGCGGACGCCCAAGCGGTCCTTCTACTGGTACCAGGCGCTGTCCAGGGCACGGCGCCACCGGCCACATTAGTGGCGCGCCACCAGCACCGTAGCGGCGGCCGCGGGTTCAGCCGTGTCCCAACACCGTGAGGAAGATCAGCACGCAGTTCAAACCCACGATCAGGGTGGCGCTGGTCCACCCGGCGATCTTGAGCGGCTTTGAATCGGCATGGATGCCCATCACCTTGCGGCTGCCGGTGAGCCGGATCAAGGGGATCAGCGCGAACGGGATGCCGAAACTCAGGAGGACCTGGCTCAGGACCAACGCCAGCGTCGGTTCAATCCCTGCGCCCAGGACCGCCAGCGCGGGAATCAGGGTGACGGTCCGCCGGACCAGCAGGGGAATCCGCACCTTGAGGAGGCCGCCCATGATGGTGGCCCCGGCGTAGCATCCCACCGAGGTGGACGC
Organism: Arthrobacter sp. FX8; assembly: GCF_026723805.1. Lineage (NCBI taxonomy): Bacteria > Bacillati > Actinomycetota > Actinomycetes > Micrococcales > Micrococcaceae > Arthrobacter > Arthrobacter sp. FX8. The sequence goes on from NZ_CP113505.1 coordinate 2,427,362, forward strand.
CAGGCCGGAGGCCAGCAGGCCCACAGCGAAAACGACGCCGATCACAGGGCCCAGTGCGGACGTCACGGCAGCGTGCGCGCCGGCTATGGTGTCAGTACCCTCCACGCCGCGAAGGCTGGAGGCAGCCAGCAGCAGCATGGCAATGTTGACGACGCCGGCGAGCAGCAGAGCGCCGGCGACATCCACGCGCGTGGTTCGGATCAGCCGGGTCCTGACCGCCGGATCTTCCGAGAATCCGTGGCGGTCGCGGGCAAGGGCGGAATGCAGGTAGATGGCATGCGGCATAACCGTGGCCCCGAGCATGCTCGCCGCGAGCAGCACGGTGTCGGTTCCCTCGAACCGGGGCACCAGTCCGGCCAGGGCGCCGCCGGCGTCAGGCGGTGCGACGAAGAGGCCCGAAACGAACCCGACAGCAATGACGCCCAGCAGGGTAAGAATGGCAAATTCGAAGGATTTCTGGCTGCGGTGCGACTGGAGCGCCAGCAGCAGCATGGACGCCAGGCCGATAATGACGCCGCCGGTCAGCAGGGGCAGGCCGAACAACAGGTTCAGTGCCACTGCCCCACCGATAACCTCGGCCATGTCAGTGGCCCCGGCAACGATCTCGGCCTGCACCCAATAGGCGCGGCGGCGCCGCGTGCCCAGGCGCTTCCCAAGGATTTCGGGCAGGCTCATGCCGGTGGCGAGCCCCAGCTTGGCTGACTGGTACTGGATCAGTACGGCCATGCCATTGGCTGCAACGAGGACCCAGACCAGGAGGTAGCCGAAGCTGGCGCCGGCGGTCAGGTTGGCGGCGACATTTCCCGGGTCGACGTAGGCAATGGCAGCAACGAATGCCGGCCCGAGCAGGAGCAGGCGGGACCAGATCCTGGGGGTGGCGGATTCCGCCGTCATTGTTGAAACAGCCATTGCGTGTCCTCGTCGTTGCGGGCGTCGATATGACGAGGATACCCCGAATTTAAGTATACCGAAAAGTAGGAGTAAGGAGTACCGGCAGATCGGTGTGCTGCCGCTGTTGCTACTGGTTTTTGTTTGCCCTGTTGATCCGCTTGGCCCGGTCAATCTCGCGCCGGAAGTACTTCCTGGTCCAGAACACCCCGGCTACAACGGCAACCGCGATGATCAGGAAAATAAGCCATCCCATGATGAACTCCTTTCAGTGGTGCAACAGTACCAGTGGCCCCTTAACGAAAAGGACAGCCCCGCTGCTACTGCAGCGGGGCTGTCCTTCAGGTCAGCAAGTACTACTTGATGATCTTGGTAACACGTCCCGAACCAACGGTGCGGCCGCCTTCGCGGATTGCGAAGCCGAGGCCCTCTTCCATAGCGATCGGCTGGATGAGCGCAACGGTCATCTCAGTGTTGTCGCCAGGCATAACCATTTCCGTGCCCTCGGGCAGGGTGATAACGCCGGTTACGTCCGTGGTGCGGAAGTAGAACTGCGGGCGGTAGTTGGAGTAGAACGGGTTGTGACGTCCGCCTTCGTCCTTGGAGAGGATGTAGACGTTGGCCTCGAAGTCGGTGTGCGGGGTGATGGAACCCGGCTTGACGACAACCTGGCCACGCTCGACATCGTCGCGCTTCAGACCGCGGAGCAGGAGGCCACAGTTCTCGCCGGCCCATGCTTCGTCGAGCTGCTTGTGGAACATCTCGATACCGGTAACCGTGGTCTTCTGGACCGGGCGGATGCCGACGATCTCGACCTCGGAGTTGATGGCGAGGGTTCCACGCTCGGCGCGGCCCGTAACAACGGTGCCACGACCGGTGATGGTGAAGACGTCCTCGATCGGCATCAGGAACGGCTTGTCGCGGTCACGTACGGGGTCCGGAACGGACTCGTCGACTGCTGCCATCAGGTCCTCAACGGACTTGACCCACTCGGGGTCGCCTTCCAGGGCCTTCAGGCCGGAAACGCGGACGACGGGAGCTTCGTCACCATCGAAGCCCTGAGAGCTCAGGAGCTCACGAACTTCCATTTCAACGAGGTCCAGCAGTTCCTCATCGTCAACCATGTCGGCCTTGTTCAGGGCGACCAGCAGGTAGGGAACACCAACCTGGCGAGCGAGCAGAACGTGCTCGCGGGTCTGAGCCATCGGGCCGTCGGTAGCGGCAACCACGAGGATTGCGCCGTCCATCTGGGCAGCACCGGTGATCATGTTCTTGATGTAGTCAGCGTGGCCGGGGGCGTCAACGTGTGCGTAGTGACGCTTCTCGGTCTGGTACTCCACGTGGGAGATGTTGATGGTAATACCGCGCTGACGCTCTTCGGGTGCAGAGTCAATCGACGCGAAGTCACGCTTCTCGTTGAGATCCGGGTACTTGTCGTACAGCACCTTGGAAATGGCGGCCGTCAGCGTCGTCTTACCGTGGTCAACGTGACCAATGGTGCCGATGTTGACGTGCGGCTTAGTCCGCTCGAACTTTGCCTTTGCCACAGGTTCCTCCTAGAACGTTTTCAAATAGCTTGCCCTCCAGCCGCGCTTATCGCGGTAGAACTCAGGCAAGTCTACTTGGGGGGCTTTGGATTGGTGAAATTGCAGATTCAGGAACTAATACTAATCCCCTGAGCCTGTTCGTGCAGGGGCCGGACCGGCTTGCCGGATAAATCCGGCCGGCCCGGCCACCTGCACCGGCTGCGCTGTCCGCTGGCGGACTGCCCAACCGAGGTGTTCGCTTTGAAAGTCCGGAAGGACTACTCGCCGCGGGACTTCTGGATGATCTCGTCGGCAACTGCCTTCGGGACCTCGGCGTAGCTGTTGAACGTCATGGAGTACACAGCGCGGCCCTGGGTCTTGGAGCGCAGGTCACCGATGTAGCCGAACATGCCGGACAGCGGAACGTGCGCACGGATGACCTTGACGCCCTGTGCATCTTCCATGGACTGCATCTGGCCACGGCGGGAGTTGAGGTCACCAATAACTTCACCCATGTATTCCTCAGGGGTGCGGACCTCGACATCCATCAGTGGTTCGAGCAGAACCGGGTTCGCCTTGCGTGCAGCTTCCTTGAAAGCCATACGGCCGGCGATCTTGAACGCCATTTCCGAGGAGTCAACATCGTGGTACGCGCCGTCGATCAGCGTGGCCTTGATGCCGACAACCGGGTAGCCGGCCAGGACGCCGTCGTTCAGTGCATCCTGGATGCCCGCGTCAACGGACGGGATGTATTCGCGCGGAACGCGGCCACCGGTGACCTTGTTCTCGAACTCGTACAGCTCGCCTTCGGCGGTGTCCAGCGGCTCGATGGCGATCTGGATCTTTGCGAACTGGCCCGAACCACCGGTCTGCTTCTTGTGCGTGTAGTCGTGGCGTTCGACGGCGCGCTTGATGGTTTCGCGGTAGGCAACCTGGGGCTTGCCCACGTTTGCCTCGACCTTGAATTCGCGGCGCATGCGGTCCACCAGGATGTCCAGGTGGAGCTCGCCCATGCCGGCGATGATGGTCTGGCCGGTGTCTTCGTTGAGGGACACCTGGAAGGTGGGGTCCTCAGCGGAGAGCTTCTGGATGGCCGTGGAGAGCTTCTCCTGGTCACCCTTGGTGTTCGGCTCGATGGCAACCGAGATCACGGGCTCCGGGAAGCTCATGGACTCAAGCACGATCTGGTTGTTGGCATCACACAGGGTGTCACCCGTGGTGGTGTCCTTCAGGCCAATGGCTGCGTAGATGTGGCCGGCGGTAGCGCCCTCAACGGGCATTTCCTTGTTGGCGTGCATCTGGAACAGCTTGCCGATGCGCTCCTTCTTGCCCTTGGTGGAGTTGACCACCTGGGCGCCTGCTTCCACGTGACCGGAGTACACGCGGATGAAGGTGAGCTGGCCGAAGAAGGGGTGCGCAGCAATCTTGAACGCCAGAGCCGAGAAGGGCTCTTCCGAGGAAGGCTTGCGCGTCAGTTCCTTCTCTTCGTCGCGAGGATCGTGGCCGACCATCGGGGGGACGTCGAGCGGGTTCGGCAGGTAGTCCACAACTGCGTCGAGCATGGGCTGAACGCCACGGTTCTTGAAAGCGGAACCGCAGAAGATCGGGTACAGCTCGGAGTTGATGGTCATCTTGCGGATGCCGGCCTTGAGCTCGTCGATCGAGATCTCTTCACCCTCGAGGTACTTGTCCATGAGTTCCTCGGAGGACTCAGCGACAGTCTCAATAAGGGTCGCGCGGTATTCCTCAGCCTTTTCCTGGAGGTCAGCCGGGATCTCGCGGATCTCGTACTTGGCACCCATGGTCACGTCACCCTTGGCATCGCCGGGCCACACCAGGGCGCGCATGTAGAGCAGGTCAACGACGCCGATGAAGTCGTTCTCGGCACCGATGGGCAACTGCATGACCAGCGGCTTGGCACCGAGGCGGCTGATGATGGTGTCTACGGTGAAGTAGAAGTCAGCACCGAGCTTGTCCATCTTGTTGACGAAGCAGATACGCGGAACGTTGTACTTGTCAGCCTGACGCCAAACAGTCTCGGACTGCGGCTCAACGCCTTCCTTGCCATCGAAGACGGCGACTGCACCGTCGAGGACGCGCAGGGAGCGCTCAACCTCAACCGTGAAGTCAACGTGGCCGGGGGTGTCGATGATGTTGATCTGGTTGTTTTCCCAGAAGCAGGTCACGGCGGCAGACGTGATGGTGATGCCGCGTTCCTTTTCCTGTTCCATCCAGTCGGTGGTCGAAGCGCCGTCGTGCGTTTCGCCGATCTTGTGGTTCACACCCGTGTAGAACAGGATGCGCTCGGTGGTGGTGGTCTTGCCGGCATCAATATGGGCCATGATGCCGATGTTGCGGACCTTACTAAGGTCGGTAAGCACGTCCTGTGCCACGGGGTCTCCTTTTGGGATGGACTACGCGTTCGCCGCCGGCTCTGTTGAGCCGGCGGCGTCCGGGGAGTATTACCAGCGGTAGTGTGCGAAGGCCTTGTTGGACTCGGCCATCTTGTGGGTGTCTTCGCGACGCTTCACAGCGGCACCGAGACCGTTGGACGCATCCAGGATTTCGTTCTGGAGACGCTCGGTCATCGTCTTCTCGCGGCGGGCCTTGGAGTAGCCAACCAGCCAGCGCAGGGCGAGTGCGGTGGAGCGGCCGGGCTTGACCTCAACCGGAACCTGGTAGGTGGCGCCACCGACACGGCGGGAGCGGACCTCGAGGGAAGGCTTGACGTTGTCCATGGCCTTCTTCAGGGCTGCAACGGGGTCGCCGCCGGACTTGGCGCGTGCGCCTTCGAGTGCACCGTAGACAATGCGCTCTGCCGTGGACTTCTTGCCGTCAACGAGCACCTTGTTGATGAGCTGGGTTACCAGCGGGGAACCGTATACCGGATCCGAAACGAGCGGCCGCTTGGGGGCCGGACCCTTGCGAGGCATATTACTTCTTCTCCATCTTTGCGCCGTAGCGGCTGCGGGCCTGCTTACGGTTCTTCACACCCTGGGTATCGAGGGCGCCACGGACGATCTTGTAGCGGACACCCGGGAGGTCCTTCACACGACCACCGCGAACGAGCACAATGGAGTGCTCCTGCAGGTTGTGGCCAACACCGGGGATGTACGCGGTAACTTCCACGCCGCCGTTGAGGCGCACACGTGCCACCTTACGCAGAGCCGAGTTCGGCTTCTTCGGGGTGGTGGTGTAGACGCGGGTGCAGACACCGCGGCGCATGGGGCTGCCCTTAAGCGCGGGAGCCTTGGTCTTTGAGACCTTAGGCGTGCGGCCCTTGCGGACCAGCTGGTTAATCGTAGGCACTCTCGTGTTCTCCGTTTTATCCGGAGTGGCTGTTTCCGGCCACTCTCCTGTTGCGTTGCCCCGCCGCCCGGGCCTTGAAGAAGATCTCCAGGGCGGCGAAGGCGAAGCCTTAATAGTCGGATCGCATTCCCGGGGGCGACTGGCGTCGGACAAGTCCCTAGGCATGCAAAAATGTGGCATACGTTGCACAAGAACCCTGCAAACCGGAAACGTCGCTCTGGTCCAGCTTTTCAGCTGGTACCGGCGCTCTCATCCACTGCCACAATAACAATTGGTAACAAGTCTAGCACGGACAGGCTCCATGCCTTAATCGGGGGAAAGCGGATGGTCCCCCACCTTTCGGTGCGGGACCATCCCCTCGTAAGGCTCTACCGGAGTTGGTTACCGGAAGTCGTTGCCCAGGTCGTAGTCATCCAGCGGGATGGCGTGGAACTCGGGGGCTCCGTCACCGCCCAGGGTGTCGTACGAGAAGTCACTGAATGCGCTGGGGCCGGTGAACAGGTTGGCCTTTGCTTCCTCAGTGGGCTCGACGGTGACCTCGGTGTAGCGCGGGAGGCCCGTGCCGGCCGGGATCAGCTTACCGATGATGACGTTTTCCTTCAGGCCCAGCAGCGGATCGCTCTTGCCTTCCATGGCCGCCTGCGTCAGGACGCGGGTGGTCTCCTGGAAGGAAGCTGCGGACAACCAGGACTCGGTGGCCAGCGACGCCTTGGTGATGCCCATGAGCTCGGGACGTCCGGAAGCCGGAGTCTTGCCCTCGGACACGACGCGGCGGTTCGCTTCCTCGAACCGGCTGCGCTCGGCGAGCTCGCCGGGCAGCAGGTCCGATTCGCCGGACTCGATGACCGTGACGCGGCGCAGCATCTGGCGGACGATAACCTCGACGTGCTTGTCGTGGATACCGATGCCCTGGCTGCGGTACACGCCCTGGACTTCGTCCACCAGGAACTTCTGTGCCGCACGCGGACCCATGATGCGCAGGACCTGCTTGGGGTCCACCGGGCCGTTGATCAGCTTCTGTCCGACGGAGACGTGGTCGCCGTCTTCGATCAGCAGGCGTGAACGGCGCAGGACCGGGTAAGCGATCTCTTCCGTTCCGTCATCCGGGGTGATGACCAGGCGCATCTGGCGCTCGGACTCTTCGATGGTGATGCGGCCGGCTGCTTCAGCAATCGGGGCGACACCCTTCGGAGTACGGGCTTCGAAGAGCTCCTGGATACGGGGCAGACCCTGGGTGATGTCGTCGCCGCCGCTGGCGGAAACTGCACCACCGGTGTGGAACGTACGCATGGTCAGCTGGGTACCGGGTTCACCGATGGACTGTGCGGCGATGATGCCCACGGCCTCGCCGATGTCCACGGTCTTGCCGGTGGCAAGCGAACGGCCGTAGCACAGGGCGCAGGTGCCGACGCTGGACTCACAGGTGAGTACGGAGCGGACCTTGACCTCGGTGATGCCTGCCTTGAAGAGCTCGGCGATGACGACGTCGCCACAGTCGGTGCCGGCGGCTGCGAGGACGTTGCCCTCGGAGTCCACGACGTCGACGGCGAGCGTACGTGCGTAGGCGCTGTTCTCGACGTTCTCGTCCAGGACGAGTTCACCGTTGGAGTCGGCGACGGCGATCGGCGTGACCAGGCCACGCTCGGTGCCGCAGTCTTCTTCGCGGACGATGACGTCCTGGGAGACGTCCACCAGACGACGGGTCAGGTAACCCGAGTTGGCGGTACGCAGAGCGGTATCGGCCAGGCCCTTACGGGCGCCGTGGGTGGCGATGAAGTATTCCAGCACCGACAGGCCCTCACGGTAGGAGGACTTGATGGGGCGCGGGATGATCTCACCCTTCGGGTTGGCCACCAGGCCACGGATACCCGCGATCTGGCGGACCTGCATCCAGTTACCACGTGCACCGGAGGACACCATGCGGTTGATGGTGTTCATCGGGGACAGGCTGTCACGCATTGCCTGGGCGATCTCGTTGGTTGCCTTGTTCCAGATCTCGATCAGTTCCTGGCGGCGCTCGTCGTCGTCGATCAGGCCCTTGTCGTACTGGCCCTGGATCTTGGCGGCCCGCTCTTCGTACCCGGCAAGGATTTCCGGCTTGGCGGCCGGGACCTCGATGTCGGAGATGGCGACGGTGACGCCCGAACGGGTGGCCCAGTAGAAACCGGCATCCTTCAGGTTGTCCAGCGTTGCTGCGGTGACGACCTTCGGGTAGCGCTCGGCAAGGTCGTTGACGATGCGGGAAAGTTCGCCCTTGTCGGCAACAGCCTCAACCCAGGGGTAGTCCTCGGGCAGGGTCTCGTTGAAGAGGACCTGGCCCAGGGAGGTCTGGACGAGTGCGGGCTGACCCGGCTCCCAGCCTTCCGGAGCTTCCCAGCCGGCGTAGGGCACGAAGCCTTCGAGGCGGATCTTGACCTGCGAGTTCAGGTGCAGCTCGCGGGCATCGAACGCCATGATGGCTTCCGAAACCGAACCGAAGATGCGGCCTTCGCCGGCTGAACCGACACGCTTTGTGGTCAGGTGGTAAAGGCCGATGATCATATCCTGCGAAGGCAGGGTGACCGGGCGTCCGTCGGAGGGCTTCAGGATGTTGTTCGAGGACAGCATCAGGATGCGGGCCTCAGCCTGCGCCTCGGGGCTCAGCGGCAGGTGCACTGCCATCTGGTCGCCGTCGAAGTCGGCGTTGAACGCGCCACAAACCAGCGGGTGCAGCTGGATTGCCTTGCCTTCAACAAGCTGCGGCTCGAACGCCTGGATGCCCAGGCGGTGCAGTGTAGGTGCACGGTTGAGCAGCACCGGGTGTTCGGTGATGATCTCTTCGAGCACGTCCCAGACCTGCGGGCGGTAGCGCTCCACCATCCGCTTGGCCGACTTGATGTTCTGGGCGTGGTTGAGGTCAACCAGGCGCTTCATCACGAACGGCTTGAAGAGCTCCAGGGCCATCTGCTTGGGCAGGCCGCACTGGTGCAGCTTCAGCTGCGGGCCGACGACGATGACCGAACGGCCGGAGTAGTCGACGCGCTTGCCGAGGAGGTTCTGGCGGAAACGGCCCTGCTTGCCCTTGAGCATGTCGCTCAGGGACTTCAGCGGACGGTTGCCCGGTCCGGTGACCGGACGGCCGCGGCGGCCGTTGTCGAAGAGGCTGTCAACAGCTTCCTGAAGCATGCGCTTCTCGTTGTTGACGATGATCTCCGGAGCACCCAGGTCAAGCAGGCGCTTGAGGCGGTTGTTGCGGTTGATCACGCGGCGGTAGAGGTCGTTGAGGTCGGAGGTCGCGAAGCGGCCACCGTCCAGCTGGACCATGGGGCGCAGTTCCGGCGGGATCACCGGGACGGCGTCGAGGACCATGCCAAGCGGGCTGTTGTTGGTGGTCAGGAACGCGTTGACCACCTTCAGGCGCTTGAGGGCGCGGGTCTTGCGCTGGCCCTTGCCGTTGGCGATGACGTCGCGCAGCAGGTCGGACTCGGCCTGCATGTCGAAGTTCTCAAGGCGCTTCTTGATGGCTTCGGCACCCATGGAGCCCTCGAAGTACATGCCGTAGCGGTCGCGCAGTTCGCGGTACAGGCCTTCGTCACCTTCGAGGTCGGCGACCTTCAGGTTCTTGAAGCGGTCCCAGACCTGCTCGAGGCGCTCGATGTCGGCGTCGGCACGCTTGCGCACGTTGGCCATCTGGCGGTCGGCGGAGTCGCGGGCCTTCTTCTTGTCGGCAGCCTTGGCGCCTTCGCCTTCGAGGCGTGCGATTTCGCCTTCGAGGTCGCGGGCGATCGCGGCGATGTCGGCATCGCGGTTGTCGATCAGCTGCTTCTTCTCGATGTCGTGCTCAACCTGCAGGTTGGGCAGTTCCTCGTGGCGGGCAGCTTCGTCGACGCTGGTGATCATGTAGGCGGCGAAGTAGATGACCTTTTCGAGGTCCTTCGGGGCCAGGTCAAGCAGGTAGCCCAGGCGGGACGGAACACCCTTGAAGTACCAGATGTGCGTGACGGGGGCGGCCAGTTCGATGTGGCCCATGCGCTCACGGCGGACCTTGGCGCGGGTGACTTCAACGCCACAGCGCTCACAGATGATGCCCTTGAAGCGCACGCGCTTGTACTTGCCGCAGTAGCATTCCCAGTCCCGGGACGGGCCGAAGATCTTCTCGCAGAAGAGGCCGTCCTTCTCGGGCTTGAGCGTGCGGTAGTTGATGGTTTCCGGCTTCTTAACCTCGCCGTACGACCAGCCGCGGATGTCTTCCGCGGTGGCGAGGCCGATCTGCATGAGGCCGAAGGAGGATTCGCTGGACATATGGTCCCTGTTCTCTCTTGTTCTCTAAATTCTGAAGTCTTGGTGCGGGATGAGGGAGGGGGCGTACGACGGCGGGTGGTCACCCGCCGTCGCAAACCTCCTGCTAGACCTCTTCTACGGAGCTGGGCTCTGCGCGAGACAGATCGATGCCCAGTTCCTCCGCAGCCGTGAAGACTGCGTCATCAGAGTCACGCATTTCAATTGTGGTTCCGTCCGTGGAAAGGACTTCCACGTTCAGGCACAGCGACTGCATTTCCTTGATCAAGACCTTGAAGGACTCGGGAACGCCCGGCTCGGGGATGTTCTCGCCCTTGACGATCGCTTCGTAGACCTTCACACGACCGTGGATGTCATCCGACTTGATCGTGAGGAGTTCCTGGAGCGTGTAGGCGGCGCCGTAAGCTTCGAGCGCCCACACTTCCATTTCACCGAAGCGCTGGCCACCGAACTGTGCCTTACCACCCAGCGGCTGCTGCGTGATCATGGAGTACGGGCCGGTGGAGCGTGCGTGGATCTTGTCGTCCACCAGGTGGTGGAGCTTCAGGATGTACATGTAGCCGACCGAGATCGGATCCGGGAACGGCTCGCCGGAGCGGCCGTCAAACAGGCGGGTCTTGCCGGAGGAGTTGATCAGGCGCTCACCATCGCGGGTCACGTTGGTGGAATCCAGCAGGCCCGTGATTTCCTCTTCGCGGGCACCGTCGAACACCGGCGTTGCAACAGTGGTGGGACCACTCTCGCGCGGCAGGTTCGGCAGCTGCTTGACCCACTCCGGCTCGCCTTCGATCTTCCAACCGGTCTTGGCAACCCAGCCAAGGTGGGTTTCGAGCACCTGCCCCACGTTCATACGGCCCGGAACACCCAGCGGGTTCAGGACGATGTCAACGGGGGTGCCGTCTGCAAGGAAGGGCATGTCCTCAACGGGGAGGATCTTGGAGATAACACCCTTGTTGCCGTGGCGGCCGGCGAGCTTGTCGCCGTCGGTGATCTTGCGCTTGGCGGCCACGTAGACGCGGACCAGCTGGTTCACGCCCGGGGGCAGCTCGTCGTCGTTGTCGCGGTCGAAGACGCGGACGCCGATGACGGTGCCGGACTCGCCGTGGGGCACCTTCAGGGAGGTGTCGCGGACTTCGCGGGACTTCTCACCGAAGATGGCGCGCAGCAGGCGCTCTTCCGGGGTCAGTTCGGTTTCACCCTTCGGGGTGACCTTTCCAACCAGGATGTCCCCTGCTTCAACCTCGGCACCGATGTGGATGATGCCGCGCTCGTCCAGGCCTGCAAGGACTTCCTCGGACACGTTGGGGATGTCACGGGTGATCTCCTCGGCACCAAGCTTGGTGTCGCGGGCATCGATCTCGTGCTCCTCGATGTGGATGGAGGAAAGGACGTCCTCGGCAACGATGCGCTGCGAGAGGATGATGGCGTCTTCGAAGTTGTGGCCTTCCCATGACATGAATGCCACGAGCAGGTTCTTGCCCAGTGCGAGTTCGCCCTGGTCCGTTGCCGGGCCGTCGGCGATGATGCCGCCAACTTCCAGGCGCTGGCCTTCGTTCACCAGGACGCGGTGGTTGTAGCAGTTGCCCTGGTTGGAGCGGGCGAACTTGTTGATGCGGTAGTTGGTCTCGGTGCCGTCGTCGTTGAGCATGATGACGAGCTCGGCGGAAACCTCGGTGACCACACCGGCCTTCTTGGCGATGACAACGTCACCGGCGTCGACGGCGGCAGCGCGCTCCATGCCGGTGCCCACGAACGGGGCCTCGGAACGGACCAGCGGCACAGCCTGGCGCTGCATGTTGGCACCCATGAGTGCGCGGTTGGCGTCGTCGTGCTCCAGGAACGGGATCAGGGCGGTAGCCACGGACACCATCTGGCGCGGGGAGACGTCCATGAACTCAACGTCCGCGGCCGGAACCAGGACGGGCTCGCCCCCACCACCACGGGCACGGACCAGCACGGTGTCTTCAGCGAACTTGTTGTTCTCGTCCAGCGGCGCGTTGGCCTGGGCGATCAGGACCTCGGCCTCGTCGTCGGCTGTCAGGTACTGGACGTCGTCGGACACGACGCCGTCCTTGACCAGGCGGTACGGGGTTTCGATGAACCCGAACGGGTTGATGCGTCCGTAGGATGCCAGCGAACCGATCAGGCCGATGTTGGGGCCTTCAGGGGTTTCGATGGGGCACATACGTCCGTAGTGGGACGGGTGCACGTCACGGACTTCCATGCCGGCGCGGTCACGGGACAGACCACCGGGGCCAAGGGCCGACAGGCGGCGCTTGTGGGTCAGGCCCGAGAGCGGGTTGTTCTGGTCCATGAACTGCGACAGCTGGGAGGTCCCGAAGAACTCCTTGATGGCTGCGACCACGGGGCGGATGTTGATCAGGGTCTGCGGCGTGATGGCCTCGACGTCCTGGGTGGTCATACGCTCGCGGACAACGCGCTCCATGCGGGACAGGCCCGTGCGGACCTGGTTCTCGATGAGCTCGCCGACGGCGCGGATGCGGCGGTTGCCGAAGTGGTCGATGTCGTCGATTTCGACGCGCAGGTCCACTTCCTGGCCATCGCGGGTGCCCTTGATGGTCTTCTCGCCGGCGTGCAGCGCGACGAGGAACTTGATCATGGCAACGATGTCTTCAACGTGCAGGACAGAAGCTTCCTTGTCGCCAAGGGAGCGGTCGATGCCCAGCTTGCGGTTGATCTTGTAGCGGCCAACCTTGGCCAGATCGTAGCGCTTGGAGTTGAAGTACAGGTTGTCCAGCAGGGACTGGGCAGCCTCGACGGTGGGCGGCTCGCCCGGACGCAGCTTGCGGTAGATGTCCAGCAGGGCGTCTTCGCGGGTCTCGGTGGCGTCCTTCTCCAGGGTTGCCCGCATGGAGTCGTACTGGCCGAACTCTTCGAGGATCTGGCCTTCGGTCCAGCCAAGGGCCTTCAGCAGGACGGTGACGGACTGCTTGCGCTTGCGGTCGAGGCGGACACCGACCTGGTCGCGCTTGTCGATCTCGAGCTCAAACCAGGCACCGCGGGACGGGATGATCTTCGCGGTGAAGATGTCCTTGTCGCTGGTCTTGTCAGCGGCGCGCTCGAAGTAGGCGCCCGGGGAACGGACCAGCTGGGAGACGACGACACGCTCGGTGCCGTTGACGACAAAGGTGCCCTTCTCGGTCATCAGCGGGAAGTCACCCATGAACACGGTCTGCTGCTTGATTTCGCCCGTGTTGTTGTTCATGAACTCGGCCTTGACGTACAGCGGAGCCGAGTACGTTGCGTCCCGGTCCTTGCATTCGGCCATGGTGTACTTGGGGTCAGCGAACTCCGGATCGGAGAAGCTCAGGGACATAGTGCCCTGGAAATCCTCGATCGGGGAGATCTCTTCGAAGATGTCCGACAGGCCGGACGTGGTGGCGACGCTGAGATCGTTTTCTTCGACAGCCTTTGCCACGCGTGCCTGCCAGCGCTCATTGCCGACCAGCCAGTCAAAGCTGTCCGTCTGCAGGGCAAGCAGATTCGGAACGTCAAGAGGTTCGTGAATCTTTGCGAATGAGAGCCGGCGAGTGGCACCATCAGTGCTGTCGGCAGTGTTAGCGGTTTCGTTATTAGAGGTGCTCGAGGCGACCAAGAGGGATCCTTCCACAGACCTTCAGGCGTTTTCAGATCTCCCCCGCTGTGCACCCTGCGGAGTGACTCCGCAGCGCTACCATCCGGTTCCGCTATATGACCCGGGACCTGATACTGACTATGCTGTGACCGTTGTTACGGCACGTTGATTGCCAGCTGCCAGGCAAAGCCCACCGCTATATGAAGGCTGAAGGTAAACAGGGAAGACGCAAATATCTACGATACGGCAAAATAACCTACGTGTCTACCCCACATCCGGCCGGATTGCAAGCACCTGATTTTTGGGGACCCCTAGGGCGCCGCCCGGATGCTAGAGCCTGAGCGTGACTCCCGCCGCCGTGCAAGCCGCGGAGTTGGCGAAGACGGCGTCCCGCACCGCGTCCTGGGACTCCGGCGCCGGCTTGGCTCCGGCCTCCGCCGCGGATGAGTGGTCGATGGCCAGCAGGCTCAGGGAGGCAAACAGTCCCTGCAGATCCCCGGAGACAGTGTCCTTGGCGTCCTGGGCCTTCAGGTACACGTCCTCATAGCCCTTGGAGTCAGTGGGTGCAACAGCGGAGTAATCCGCCACCAGCCTGTTGAAGAGCTCGCAGGCTTCCCGGGTTCCGCCCGCCCTGGCACCCTGGCTTGCCGTGCCGCCGGTGGCCAGGGGGCTGCTGGCGGCCGCATCCCGGGTCTGCTCCGGCGATGCGGTCGACTGGACCGATTCCGCCGGCGCCGGGGTGGACACCGAGCAGGCTGCCATCGTTCCGCCCACCAGCAAGGCCGTGGCGGCGGTGGCTGCGGCGATAGTTGTCGTCTTCACTGTGTCGCTCCGTCCGTCCCGGCTCCGGACCATCTGTCCCCCTGCAAAGCATGTGCCCCTGCAAAGCCTCGCCGTCCACCCTACGCAAGAGGCCGCCGTCGTGCACAACGCTGCCGATGGGTACCTCTCCCCTGCCGCGTGTGGAACGAACTGATTCAGGAATGCACATAGGGGTTCCAGCGTTTGAATAGTTAGGTGACCAGGGTCACGATAGCCTTGGTGGCTTACACCGGAACCGGACTGAAAGTGAAAACCATGGGCAACTCTCCCGACAACAGTGACGTTGTCATCCTCGGGGCAGCACGGACTCCGCAGGGCCGGATCAACGGCCAGCTCTCGAGTCTCACCGCCGTGGACCTTGGCGCCCACGCCATCAAAGCCGCACTGGAATCCAGCGGCGTCGGCACCGGCGACGTGGAGGCCGTGATCATGGGCCAAGTGCTTCAGGCCGGTGCGGGGCAGAATCCAGCGCGGCAGAGCGCCGTCGGCGCCGGCATCGGCTGGAACGTCCCCGCGGTCACAGTCAATAAGGTGTGTCTTTCAGGCCTGACGGCGGTGATCGACGCCGCCCGGATGATCCGTGCCGGCGAGGCCGCGGTGGTGGTGGCCGGCGGCCAGGAGTCGATGAGCCGCGCGCCGCACCTGCTCCCGGGGTCCCGCCAGGGATGGACGTACGGCTCCATCCAGGCGCTGGACGCTGCCGCCCATGACGGCTTGACCGATGCCTTCGACGGCCAGTCCATGGGCCTGTCCACGGAAACACGGAACCTCACGCTGGGCATTGACCGCACGTCGCAGGACAACGTTGCCGCCCAGTCCCACCAGCGCGCGGCGCTGGCGGCAAAGAACGGAACGTTCGACGGCGAGATCGCACCCATCAGCGTGAAGCAGCGCAAGGGCGAGCCCCTGGTGGTGGATTCCGACGAGGGCGTCCGCCCCAACACCTCGGTGGAGTCGCTGGCAGGCCTGCGCGCAGCGTTCGTCACCGATGGCACCATCACCGCCGGTAACTCCTCTCCCCTGTCCGACGGCGCCGCCGCCCTGGTGCTCGCATCCCGAGGCTACGCGGAGGAGAACGGGCTGGAGTACCTGGCCGTGGTGGGAAAGCCGGGACAGGTGGCCGGCCCTGACAACTCCCTGCATTCCCAGCCGTCAAACGCCATCATGAACGCCTTGGGCAAGGCCGGGTGGAGCACTGCGGACCTTGACTTCATCGAGATCAACGAGGCCTTCGGATCCGTGGCGGTACAGTCCCTGAAGGACCTGGACTACCCCCTGGAAAAGTGCAACATACACGGCGGTGCCATCGCGCTGGGACATCCGATCGGGGCCTCGGGCGCACGGCTGGCGGCCCATGCGGCCCATGAGCTGAAACGGCGCGGAACGGGCAAAGCCGCCGTGTCCCTCTGCGGCGGGGGCGGGCAGGGCGAGGCCCTCCTGCTGTACCGCGACTGATGGCGGGCGCATCCGGAAACGGAACGGACGGCGTCGGACGGGAACGCTTCCTGGCCGACGCCGCGGCCCGCGGCCTGCAGGTTGACGTGGTGCAGCGCCCGGCAGCAAAGAGCCTCGAAGAGGCCGCCGGCATCCTGGGCATCAGCCCGTCCGACATCGTCAAATCCCTGGTGGTCAAGCACAAGGACGGCACCTTTTTGTTCGCCCTGGTCCCGGGCGACCGGCAGATCTCCTGGCCCAAGCTCCGCGCCCTGGTAGGCGTCAACAAGCTGTCCCTCCCGCCCGCCGCTGCCGCGCTGGAGGCAACCGGCTATGAGCGGGGCACGATCACTCCGCTGGGGAGCACCACCGCGTGGCCGGTCTATGCCGACGCCACGATCACTGGGCGACGGATCTCCATGGGGGCCGGCGCCCATGGCTACAGTGCGTTCGTTGACGCCGATGCCCTGACCGCAGCCCTGGACGCGGTTGTGGCGGATATCAGCGACCCCGCGTAACGCGGGAGACCCGTTTAAGGCAGAAAACCCCGCCCACCGGAGTGGACGGGGTTTTCTGAGGAAAAGGCGTTGTTACTTGAGGGTAACGGTGGCGCCTGCAGCCTCGAGCTGCTCCTTGGCCTTCTCGGCAGCTTCCTTGTTGGCGCCTTCGAGGACAGCCTTGGGGGCACCGTCAACCAGGTCCTTGGCTTCCTTGAGGCCGAGGGAGGTGATGGCGCGAACTTCCTTGATGACTGCGATCTTCTTGTCGCCGGCAGCTTCGAGGATGACGTCGAAGTCGGTCTTCTCTTCAACCTCTTCAGCAGCTCCGCCACCGGCGGGGCCGGCAACTGCAACAGCAGCGGCGGTAACTTCGAAGGTCTCTTCGAAGAGCTTGACGAACTCGGAGAGCTCGATGATGGTCAGTTCCTTGAAAGCTTCAATGAGCTCTTCGTTGCTGAGCTTCGCCATGGTAGGCGTCCTTCCTGTTGTGGTGTCCGCAATGGCGCATGGCCTGAGGGGCACCGGAGTCTGGTGGGGGTAAGAGAATCAGTTCTCTTCGGCAGCGGGAGCTTCAGCGGCAGCTTCAGCTTCAGCGGCGGGGGCTTCTTCAGCGGCGGGCGCTTCGGCAGCTGCCGGTGCACCGTTCTCTTCTTCAAGCTTGAGGCGCAGTGCGTCGATGATGCGTGCAGCTGCGGCGGCCGGTGCCTTGAGGACACCTGCAACCTTGGCGAGCTGCAGCTCACGGGACTCGAGGGCAGCAAGTGCGGCAACCTCGGTGGCGTCCAGCGCCTTGCCCTCGAAGTAACCGGTCTTGATGACCAGCTGCTTGTTGGCCTTGGCAAAATCCGTCAGGCTCTTGGCAGCGGCAACTGCGTCACCCTTGATGAACGCGATTGCAGTGGGGCCGGCAAGCTGGCCGTCGAATGCTTCGACGCCGGCTTCCTTGGCTGCAATGGCGGTCAGGGTGTTCTTGACGACCGCGAACTTGGTGTCCTGGCCGAGAGAAACACGCAGCTGCTTGAGCTGTGCAACGGTGAGCCCGCGGTATTCGGTCAGGACAGCGGCGTTCGATTCCTTGAAATCGTTAGTGATCTCAGCTACTGCTGAAACCTTGGTAGGCGTTGCCATAACCCTCCTTCCGGGGATAGTGCCGGTATTCGACGGTCCCCGCTCAAGAGAGCTAAAACTATAAACGCCCCGCGCAGATGCACGGGGCTTGGCTCAACACGGCTGAACCGCGGAGCTTTGCTTCGTTCACCTGCGCCGGCCGCCCTGCGTTGAGGGTCCTTCGTCCGGAAACCCACTGTGGCCTCCGGAGCACAACTGCAGAGTTGAGCCATGTTCAGGAGAGTGGATTTCCAACAACCGACGGTCTTTGGTACTCCCAGCTTACGCGAGGCGTTGCCGCTCCGCCAAATCGGGGGCTCAGCTGGTACTGGTGTGCAACGTGGGGAGCTCTTTTTGCCAGATCCCGGTGACGCCGGCCGTCTGGAAGCCGAGCTGCCTGTTGACGGTCAGGAGGTACCGGTTCTCCGGCGCGTTCCAGGTGTAGATGATGCGGGCGTCAGGAAACTGCTCGCTGAGCCGCTCCATGTTGGCCACCTTAATCAGCAGGCCCAGCTTGTTGCCGCGGTGTTCCTGCAGCACCAGGGTGTCGTCCTGGAACACGACGTCGGCCCGGTGCGCCAGCACGGTGATGGTGGTCAGTCCCACCAGGGCTCCGGTGGCGATGTGCTCGACGGCGGTGACCACCGTTCTGCGGCCCTGCGCGATGGCGACGTCCTCCGCCTCCCGCAGGATGCCGCCGTCGAACACCATCTCCTGCTCAACGGGCGCGTCCAGCGAGGGATCCAAATCGGCCCCGGCCTGGTTTTCCAGGACGGCCACGGCCTCCAGCCAGCGTTCCGGGCAGCGGTCGGTCCAGTGGTGCAGCCTGTACCTGCCGTTGTTTGCTTCGTCGGCCTCAGCCTGGAGGTCCGCCACCAGCTTGCTGTCCAGCGGCAAGCGGCAGGAGCTGAACTGCTCGATGTGCTGCAGCGTGTATCCGGTCTTCTGCGCGAACTCCACTTCGCGGCTCTCCAGCGGCACGAACCCCTGGCCGGTACCGGGAACCAGCAGGGCCTGTTCAAACTCAGACAGGGACGCGCCGGGGTGGTTGGTGTCCACCAGGATCATGCTGCGCCCTTCCCCCTTGCCAGTTGTTCGGCTGCCTCCAGCAGCCGCCGTCCCACGCCCTGCCGCTGGTACTCGGGGAGGATGTCCAAAGTGAGTTCGGCGAGGTCCAGGTGGTCAGTCAGCGGCAGTGCAATGTCCACCGTTCCCACAATGGTGCCATCCACCTTGGCCACGAGGATCAGCTGGCGCTCATACGGATCCGCGAACTCAAGCAGCTTCTCCAGTGGACCGTAAGCCAGATCGTCGCTGCCCCACGTGGCCATCCGCACCTTGCGGCCGACTTCGACGGCGGCAAGGAAGTCCGCTGCGTCGGGGGTGTCCAGTGAGTCGGGGATCCAAAGCTGCTCGATCTTTACGTCTATTGCCATTCGGGCATCATCCCAGCCGTTTCTGCCACTCACCTTCATAGCCAGCGGGCCTGAATCCAAGTGCGGTATTTATCGCCAGCATATGCTGGTTTTCGCTGGCATTCCATGTCAGGACCGAGCGCGCCCGGGGCCACTTTTCCTGTGCGCGGCGGAGGTTGGCCACCTTGACCAGCATGCCCAGCCGGTGGCCGCGGTGTTCCTCCGAGACCAGGGTGTCCTGCTGGAGCAGCGACCCCGGCACCAGCGGCCGCCAGGTCAGGACGGTATAGGCCACCAGCTCACCGGTGCGGGGGTGCAGGGCCGCCGCCACGGATGAGTGCACGCCGCTCCTGGCCAGCGCCTGCTCATCGTCCCGGACGCGGGCGGCGTCCCAGTCCTCGCGTTCCCAGTCCATCCCGGCGGTGGGCGCATCGGTGCTCATTTGTGCCCGCAGGGCGGCGTACCGGGCGATCAACGGGTCCGGACAGTGCACGTCCCAGGCCGTCAGCCCATAATGGCCGGCGTGGCTGAGGGCATCAGCCTCCAGCCGCGCCAGCAGTTGTCCCGGAACGGGGAGGTCGAGCCGGCTGGAACGCTCCACCTGTTCCAGCCGGTACCCGGCGGACAGGGCGAAGGAGGTGGCCGGGTCAGCCAAAGGAAGTCCCCCGGCCCGCGACATGGCAGGTACCAGCGGACCCGCGTCATCCACCAGGCGGGCAGGGAGTTCAAAGTAGCCATCCAGCGACGTCCGGTTGTTGGCGCGGGCCACCTTCTCCGCGTGGTCAAGGAGCCGCCGCCCCAGCCCGCGCCGCCGGAAGGCCGGCGCCACCAGGACGTTGATCCCTGCCGTGGCGGTGTTCTCCCGCAGGGGCAGCGTCACCGAACACATGCCCACCGGTTCCTTGCCCAGCCGGGCGACAAAGAGGTGCCGCGCCTCGTATGCGGTGCCGCGCCAGTGTTCCACCTCCTCCGCGTAGGTGTAGCCACGGTCAAGGTCGCCCCATGTCTGCAGTTCGTGCGCTTCCCGCATTGACTGGCAGTCGTTGAAGTCCTGAAAGTCGCTGCCGCCCTCGGTTGACGGAGGAACAACGACGGCGGAAATCACCAGGGCGTTCGGCTGCGTCATTCCCCAAGCGTAGCCAGCCGTGGACGGCTGTCGAGGGTGCGCAAGCGGCCTTTAACGCCTGAAGGGACCGCCCGGCTGGTAGCCGGACGGTCCCTTCAGAAGTGCCGGAAGGCACGGGACGCTGCTGAGGATTTACGCCTCGGTGAGCACCTTGGTGACGTTGGGGTCAACGGAGATGCCCGGGCCGAACGTGGTGGCCACGGTGGCCTTCTGGATGTAGCGGCCCTTGGATGCGGACGGCTTGAGGCGAAGGACCTCTTCCAGTGCGGCTGCGTAGTTCTCGGCCAGCTTCACGGCGTCGAAGGAAACCTTGCCGATGATGAAGTGCAGGTTGGAGTGCTTGTCGACGCGGAAGTCGATCTTTCCACCCTTGATGTCGTTGACGGCCTTGGTGACGTCGGGGGTCACGGTGCCCGTCTTGGGGTTCGGCATCAGGTTACGCGGACCCAGGACCTTACCGAGGCGGCCAACCTTGCCCATGAGGTCAGGGGTGGCAACGGCGGCGTCGAAGTCGGTCCAGCCGGCGGCGATCTTTTCGATCAGGTCGTCGGAACCAACGAAGTCGGCGCCGGCTGCGATTGCGGCCTCAGCCTTGTCGCCCGTGGCGAAGACCAGGACGCGGGCCGTCTTACCGGTGCCGTGGGGCAGGTTGACGGTGCCGCGGACCATCTGGTCGGCCTTGCGGGGGTCAACGCCGAGGCGGAAGGCAACCTCAACCGTGGCGTCGAACTTGGACGGGTTGGTGTCCTTGGCCAGCGTTACTGCCTCGAACGGCGCGTAGTGCTTCTCCGCGTCGATCTTGGCGGCTGCTGCCTCATATGCTTTGCTGCGCTTTGCCATGCTGCTTATTTCTCCTTGTGCAGTTGTGGTCTGCGGACCGCGCTGGGCCCTGCCACAGTCGGTGATCCGGTTCGTTATCCGGCCCGGATGACCAACATTTCAATGTGTTTGGTGCCGGTGTCCCGGCGGTGCCGCCCGTCGTCGTCAACTACCTGACGCTGGACAGCGGGAAGGGTGGTTAGCCCTCGACGGTGATGCCCATGGAGCGGGCGGTGCCGGCGATGATCTTCGCTGCGCCTTCGAGGCTGGTGGCGTTGAGGTCTTCCATCTTGGTGGAGGCGATCTCGTTGACCTGGGCCTGGGTCAGCTTGGCAACCTTGACGGTGTGCGGAGTTGCTGAACCCTTGGCGACGCCTGCAGCCTTCTTGATGAGTTCTGCAGCCGGCGGGGTCTTGGTAATGAACGTGAAGGAACGGTCTTCGTAGACCGTGATTTCCACGGGGATGACGTTTCCGCGCTGGGCTTCCGTCGCAGCGTTGTACGCCTTGCAGAATTCCATGATGTTGACACCGTGCTGGCCAAGCGCAGGACCGATCGGCGGGGCCGGGTTGGCGGCACCTGCCTGGATCTGCAGCTTGATGAGGCCGGTGACCTTCTTCTTGGGAGCCAATGTAGGGTCCTTCTCTCAATAACGTCCTGGGGCACAGGAGCGTGCCTCAGGTTTTTGGCCGCCATGGCAAGGCGGCCGGCCGTTCCGGTGCAGCTAAGCGGGCGGCGCCGGGACGAATTCTAGGATTCTCAGATCTTGGTGACCTGGTTGAACGCCAGGGTGACGGGCGTTTCGCGCTCGAAGATGGAGACCAGCACCACGAGGGTCTGGGACTCGGGCTTGATCTCGGAGATCGTGGCGGGAAGGGTCTCGAAGGGACCTTCCTTGACGATGACGGATTCACCGACCTCGAAGTCGACGGCCACGGGAGCCTGGTTCTGCTTGTTGACCGGCTTGCCCTTCTCGGCTTGTTCCTCTTCGAAGACAGGGGCGAGCATGGAGAAGACCTCGTCAAGGCGCAGCGGGACCGGGTTGTGGGCGTTGCCCACGAATCCGGTGACGCCGGGGGTGTGGCGGACGGCGCCCCAGGAGGCGTCGGTCAGGTCCATGCGGACCAGGACGTAGCCGGGGATGCGGACGCGGTTGATCACCTTGCGCTGGGCGTTCTTGATCTCCACGACTTCTTCCATGGGCACCTGGATTTCGAAGATGTAATCTTCCATGTCCAGGGTCTGGATGCGGGTTTCAAGGTTGGCCTTCACGCGGTTTTCGTAACCTGCGTACGAGTGGATGACGTACCAGTCACCTTCCTGGCGGCGCAGCTTGGCCTTGAACTCCTCAGCGGGATCCACGGCTGCAGCTGCTGCCGCGGCGGCGAGGGCGTCGGCGGACTCGTCTTCCCCGTCAGCGTCTGATGCATCGCCTTCGGCAGCAACTACCACGTCGGAGGCGGCGTCGTCGGATTCGGGCGTGGAGGACTCAACCTCGGACTCTTCACCGGCTTCTGCCGTGACGTCCGGGGATTCTTCCAGCCCCGTCTCGGTTACCTCGAGCTCCTGCTCAGACACTTGGTCTCCTGCTTCCTCATTGCCTAACATGCCTATTTAAATGGCTCAATCCCGCACACCGGCGCATCCCTTCCGGTTTCCCGGATGGAACACGCGGCCTGCGGACTGTGCAGCCTTAGCTGTCCTTGGGGCCGGTACCGCCGAAGATCCAGCTGACAGCGGTTCCGAAACCAATGTCCAGCAGGCTGACGATGACCATCATGATGGCCACGAACACCAGCACCACGAGCGTGTAGTTGATCAGTTCCTTGCGGGTGGGGGCAACAACCTTCTTCAGTTCGCCGATAATCTGGCGGACAAAGAGTGCAATGCGGGCGAAGAAGTTTGCCTTGGCTTCCTTCTTAGCTGGGCGGCCCTTGGAGCTGCTGGCAGCTGTTTCGGTCACCTGGTCCTCGCTCATCTTTGCAATGGTGGATTACCCGGCCCTGATCAGAACCATGGTTGCTGCGCCTGCCCCGGGCTTTCGCCCGGAGCAGCTTGCGCAGGGCAGACAGGACTCGAACCTGCAACCTGCGGTTTTGGAGACCGCTGCGCTACCAATTGCGCCACTACCCTATGGAGTGAATTCCACTCTTTGACGACCCAACACCAGCTTGAACTGGGGCGCACGTCATCATCCGTGTTTCAACACCGGTGAACCAGTCTACGCAAGAACTTCGCGTAGGTAAAACCAGCCCGGCCCGGTCCGTCCGAAGTCCGGCCTGAAAGGTGCTGCGCAGGGCAGTCATAAATCAAAACCGGCTCCCCGGAGGGTCCGGTGAACAGCATAGAGTAGAACTCGTCGAATCCCACATTCCAGCCACCCGGCTGCAAGCGAAGAACGGACCTGCCATGTCTGCCGCCCGCGTTTCCCAACGCATTTCCGCAATTGCCGAATCCGCAACCCTGGCCGTCGATGCCAAGGCCAAGGCGCTGAAGGCAGCTGGCCGGCCCGTTATTGGCTTCGGCGCGGGTGAACCCGACTTCCCCACCCCGGACTACATCGTGCAGGCGGCCATCGAGGCTGCAGGGCAGCCCAAGTTCCACCGCTACTCCCCGCCGGCGGCCTGCCCGAGCTGAAGAAGGCCATCGCCGAGAAGACCCTCCGCGATTCCGGCTACCAGGTGGACCCCTCCCAGGTCCTGGTCACCAACGGCGGCAAGCAGGCCGTCTACAACACCTTCGCCACCCTGGTGGATCCGGGCGACGAAGTCATCGTTCCCACCCCGTTCTGGACCACGTACCCGGAGGCCATCCGGCTCGCCGGCGGCGTCCCCGTGGAGGTTTTCGCCGGCCCCGAACAGGACTACCTGGTGACCGTCGAACAGCTCGAAGCAGCCGTGACGGACCGCACCAAGATCCTGCTGTTCGTCTCGCCGTCGAACCCCACCGGCGCCGTCTACTCCCCTGAGCAGGTGGCGGAAATCGGCAAGTGGGCCGCCGCCAAGGGCCTGTGGGTGGTCACGGACGAAATCTATGAGCACCTGACCTACGACGGCGTGCCGTTCACGTCGATCGCCACCGCGGCCCCCGAACTGGGCGACAAGGTGGTCATCCTCAACGGCGTTGCCAAGACGTACGCCATGACCGGGTGGCGCGTGGGCTGGATGATCGGCCCGGCCGACGTCATCAAGGCTGCCACCAACCTGCAGTCGCACGCCACCTCCAACGTGTCCAACATCATGCAGATCGCCGCCCTCGCCGCCGTGTCGGGTCCGCTGACCGCCGTGGACGAAATGAAGGTTGCGTTCGACCGCCGGCGCAAGGCGATCGTGGCAGGACTGAACGCGATCGACGGAGTGGAATGCCCGACGCCGAAGGGCGCCTTCTACGTGTACGCGGACGTCCGTGCCCTGCTGGGCAAGGAATTCCCGACCGCGTCCGGTACGGCCACGCCGCAGACCTCCGCGGAACTGGCCTCGCTCATCCTTGACGAGGTTGAGGTGGCAGTGGTTCCCGGCGAAGCCTTCGGCCCCTCGGGCTACCTGCGCCTGTCCTACGCCCTGGGCGACGACGACCTCGCCACGGGCGTCCAGCGCCTGCAGGACTTCCTGGGCAAGGCCCAGTAGTCGCTCCATCACCTTCCGCAGGAACAACCCAAACGCCCCATCACCTGGTGATGGGGCGTTTGGGTTTAAGGCGCAGGATCTGATGGGGCGTTTGGTTTTAAGGCCCGAAAGATGATGGGGCGTTTGGGTTTAAGGCGCAGGATCTGATGGGGCGTCTAGAGGAGGCGGCGCTCGGCTGCCCACTTGGTCAGTTCGTGGCGGCTTGAGAGCTGGAGCTTGCGCAGCACGGCTGACACGTGGGTCTCCACCGTCTTGATGCTGATGAAGAGCTCCTTGGCCACCTCCTTGTAGCTGTAGCCGCGGGCGATGAGGCGCATGACCTCAAGTTCCCGGGCGGAGAGCTTGTCCAGCTCGTCATCGGCAATATCCGCAGGAGCGGTGCCGAAGGCGTCCAGGACGAACCCGGCAAGGCGTGGGGAGAAGACCGCGTCGCCGCCGGCCACCCGGAACACGGCGTCGGTGATCTCGGCACCGGAGATGGTCTTGGTGACGTATCCGCGGGCACCGGCGCGGATGACGGCCACCACGTCCTCCGCAGCGTCGGAGACGCTCAATGCCAGGAAACGGGTGGTGGACAGGAGCGCGGCGGAGCCGGCGATGACTTCCCGGCCGCCGCCGCCCAGTCCTCCGGGCAGGTGGACATCGAGAAGAACGACGTCGGGCCGCTGCTGGGCGATCACGGCAATGGCCTGTTCAACGGTGGCGGCCTCCCCCACCACCTGGATGCCGGCGTCGAGGTCAGCTTTCAGCCCGGACCGGAAGATGGCGTGATCGTCCACGATGACCACCCTCACGGAGTTTGCCGGCCGGGCGCTTCCGGTACTTGTCCCCTGGGTCGTGTTCATGATTTTCCTTCCGCGTGTTCTGCTGCAGCCGGCAGCCTCAGGCGGACCTCGGTACCATCCCCCGTGCTGAGGATGGCCGCCGAGCCGCCATGCCGTTTCATCCTGCCGATGATCGATTCCCTGATACCGAGGCGGTCCGCCGGGACGTCCCCCAGCTGGAAACCGGGTCCCCTGTCCTTGATGAAGATCTCAGCCTGCCCGTCCGATGCCTCAAGGTAGACCGAGACGGTTCCGCCGCCGTGCCGCGAGGCGTTGAGCATGGCCTCCCGGCTTGCCTGGACCATTGCTTCGTGCGCCTCGGTCATGGCGGCGTCACCCACGGTGACCACCTCCACGGCGTTGCCAAGCAGGTCCTCCACCTCCGCCGCAACAGCCTTGATCCGGTCTGAAAGCTGACCGCTTTCACGGCCGGGGTCCTGGAACAGCCAGCCGCGCAGCTCGCGTTCCTGGGCACGGGCCAGGCGGACCACGTCATGCTCGTTGCCGGCGCGCCGCTGGATCAGGGCCAGTGTCTGCAGCACGGAATCGTGGAGGTGGGCAGCGATCTCCGCCCGTTCCGTCTCCCGGATCCGGCCGGCTCGTTCCGATTCCAGGTCCCGCCAGAACTTCAGCGCCCACGGCAACAGGACCAGCACCACGCCGCCCAGGACGGCCACGGACGCCAACAGCGCCAGCCAGGTCTGTTCCCAGGAGCCCGAGCCGGACACCATCACCAGGACCCCTGCCACCACCAGCGCCAGTCCTGCAGCGAGCCTGCCCCACCCGCCGGCCTGGTCCGCTTTGGTCTTGTCCACCAGCCCTGCGCGGCGCGTCTCATCCAGCTGCATCCAGGCGATCGACGCGCCGCCCAGCACAGCTGCAGCCGGGATCAGCGTCCCCAGGGACACGTCCACGCCCAGCATCTGGGCAATCATGATGCCGGCCACCAGCAGGAGCCCGCAGCCCAGCAGGATTTCCTTGCCGTACCGCATCCCGCGCGCCCGGAACCAAGGGGGCTCTCCGGAGGCTCCCGCTCCGGCCGGAACGGGCCCATCGGCACCTGCTGGTGTTCCGCCGTCGGACGCCGTCTCCTGCGCCGGCTGGGCCTGCTGCGGCTGGCCCGGTCCCAGCTGGCTGACGGCGGGAGCAATGGGCGACGCCGGCCGGCGGGCGTTGCGGCGCGCGGCCTCGTCCGCGGTGGGCACCATGATCCAGAGCCATGCGTAGAAGACCAGGCCGGCCCCGCCTGCGAAGGAGGCGAGGACCATGCCCAGCCGGACATTCTTGACCGGCCAGCCCAGGTGCGCGGCGAGGCCGGAGCAGACGCCGGCGATGACACGGTCGCTGCTCCGTGCCAGGGGCGGGCGCACCGGGAGGGTTGTCATGGATCAATCCAAACACGGATCAGGGTTGCCCGGACCGTATCCGGCCGCTTACCGGGGACAGCTCAGGGGCCGTTCAGGGTATCCCCCAGTAGAGCGGCGACGGGCCCGGACGGGAGGATCGAGGTATGAACTCGCAGACCCCCTCCCCTGACGACGAACACCCTGCCGGGGCCATCCCCGGATCCGACAGCGAGCGGCCCACGGAGCCGCTGCCGTCCTCCCCTGCAACGCCTCCGGAGCCTGAGGTTGGCCCGGGTGCCGGTCCCGCGGCCGGCCCGTCAGGTGGTCTTGGCGCCGGTCCCTCAGCTGATCCGGGTGCCGGACCGGGCCCTGATCCCGCTGATAACACCCAGGGCTATGCCTACCGCAGCAGCCCCACCGCCCCAACTCCTTCCACCGACTTCTTCGGCTGGATCCGCAGCAACGGCATTTACCGGGGCAACGACCGTTGGGTCGGCGGCGTCTGCAGCGGAATCGCCCACCGGCTGAACGTGGACCCGATCATCATCCGCGGCGCCTTCATTGTCCTCACTCTCCTGGCCGGCATTGGCGTGTTCTTCTATGGCTTGGCATGGGCGTTCCTGCCGGAACCGGACGGCCGGATCCACGTCCAGGAAGCCGGCGCCGGACGCTGGTCCAGTGGCATGACGGGCTCCCTGATTGCCACGGTCCTGGGTCTCACCGGCCTGGGCGGAGGCTTCTGGGGCTGGAGCCATAACGGCCTCAGCGGACTGCTCTGGACCGTCTTCTGGGTGGCCGGCGCAATCTATTTGGTCTACTACCTTTCCCAGCGCAACAAGTCCCACCCCACCATGGCCGGCCACACGCAGGCAGCCCCCGGCGCGGGCCACCCGGCCGGACGCCCGGGCGCGGACTACACCTCGTCGTTCTCCGCAGGCACGCCCTCCGGGCCGGCGCCCGGCTTCCCGGCGGCGCCCCGGTACAGCGGCGGCCCCACCAGCTCAGCGTCCACCGGTATCTATGGCCCGGGCGGACACGGCACTCCTATCGGAACCGGTGTTCCCGTCGGAGGCACCTCCGCCGGCCCAAACGGCTCCGGTTCAGGCAGCACAGGCCCAGGCGGGCCGGGCACAGGCGGGCCGGGCAGCGGCGGGCCGGGCACAGGCGGGCCGGGCAGCGGCGTTCCCGGTGGAAGCAGCTACCCCGCACCGTGGGTGCCCCCGCAACCGCCAAAGCCCCGGCCGTCCGGCCCCGGCGCTCCCGCCGTCGCCATCGCCACGGGCTCGGCCCTGGTGGTGGGCGGTGGCCTCAAGGCGCTGGATGCCGCAAACATCATCGACCTGGGCGGCTCCGCCAACGCCATCGTGTGGGCCAGCGCGGCAGCAGTGCTAGGCCTGGGCATCCTGGTGGCGGGTTTCCGCGGCCGCACCTCCGGCGTCCTGAGCCTCTTTGCCGTAATCGCCCTGGTTACCGGCGGCATCTACAACACGCTGGACGACGGCCGGATGCGTTTCCAGCAGGTGGACTGGAACCCGGCAAGCATTGAGGAGGCACGCGGCGGCATCGACATCACCGCCGGGCGGGGCACCGTGGACCTCACGGGCCTGTCACCCACCGCCCCCTGACGTCCGACGTCGTGGTTCCCCTGGACATCACCGCCAGCAACGTGACCGTGGTGATCCCGCAGAACCTGCCCGTCGACATCAAGGCGGACATGACCATGGGAAACCTTAACGAGGCCACCGGCCAGCGCGGCGGCACCACCACCCGCGAAAGCAGCTACAACGCGGACAAGCCCGGCAACCACCTGGTGGTGCGGATCGACGGCACGTTCAGCAACGTCACAATCCAGGAAGGCAACTGACATGGACAGCAGCAACATTCCGACGACGGCGGGCCAAGACCCCGCCGGACCGGCACCGGCGAGGGTGGGGACGGTGGTGTGGGGACTGATCGTCCTGGCGCTGGCCGCACTCATCATCGTGGCGCAGCTGGGCATCGTGACACTCAATGGCACCTACGTCCTGATCGGCCTCATGATCGGCGCAGGTGTGGCCCTGGTGGCCGGCGGCCTGCTCTCAGCCCGCAAACGTGACAACGCATCAACTACAGGGAAGTCTTGAACCATGGATAAGTTCTTCAGCATTGTCAGGGGCCTTGGCCTGCAGCGCGGCCCACAGCGGTGGCTCGGCGGAGTGCTGGGCGGCATCGCGGCCAAGCTCAACGTCGACGTCGCCTACGTCCGCATCGCATTCCTGCTGTTCTGCCTGCTCCCCGGACCTGCCGTGATCTTCTACCTCCTGGCCTGGGTGATCCTCCCGGACCAGCGCAACGAGATCCTGCTCCAGACGTTCCTGGACCGCCGGTCGCTCAACCGGCCCTGACCAGCCAAGTCGCCGGCGCCGGACACACTGGCGCCGGCACCAGAAATCGGCCAGGACCACGGCCCCTGCTTTCGCGGACACTCTCCGACAGCAGGGGCCTTTCCTGTCCCGGCACTGCCCGGCCCGGGCACCCCCATGTAACCGGTTTGTGTCGTACCCCACACACCCCATTACACTTCTAGGTGAGCTCAGCGTGGCGCTCTGCCTGTAAACCTTCTCTCCAGGATTTGAGCCGAACATGAAAATTGGAATCCTCACCAGCGGTGGCGACTGCCCCGGACTGAACGCCGTGATCCGAGGCGCCGTGCTTAAGGGCATCGCCGTCCACGGCCAGGAATTCGTCGGATTCCGCGATGGATGGCGGGGTGTGGTGGAGGGGGACATCATCGACATCCCCCGCACCATGGTCCGCGGCATCGCCAAGCAGGGCGGCACCATCCTTGGCACTTCCCGCACCAACCCGTTCGAAAACGGCGGCGGCCCGGAGGCCATCAAGGCCCACATGGACCGGCTGGGCATCGACGCCATCATCGCCATCGGTGGTGAGGGAACACTCGCCGCCGCCAAGCGCCTGACCGACGCCGGACTCAAGATCGTCGGCGTCCCCAAGACCGTTGACAACGACCTTGACGCCACCGATTACACCTTCGGGTTCGACACTGCCGTGCAGATCGCCACCGAAGCCATTGACCGGCTCCGCACCACCGGCGAATCCCACCACCGCTGCATGATTGCCGAAGTGATGGGCCGGCACGTGGGCTGGATCGCCCTGCACGCCGGCATGGCCGCAGGCGCGCACGCCATCCTGATCCCGGAGCAGAAGGTCAGCATCGAGCAGATCACCGAATGGGTCAAGGAAGCCCATCATCGTGGCCGCGCGCCCCTGGTGGTGGTGGCCGAAGGCTTCGTACCCGAGCACATGGAAAGCCCGCACTCCGAGCGCGGCCTGGACACCTTCGGCCGTCCCCGGCTGGGCGGCATCGCGGACCAGCTCGCCCCCGAACTGGAGGCACGCACCGGCATTGAAACCCGCGCCACCATCCTGGGCCACATCCAGCGCGGCGGCGTCCCGTCGGCCTTCGACCGGGTCCTGGCCACCCGGCTTGGCATGGCTGCCATCGATTCCGTGGTGGAAGGCTACTGGGGCACCATGGTGGCGCTCAAGGGCACCGACATCCGGCACGTTGCCTTCGAAGAGGCCCTGGGCCAGCTGAAGACCGTCCCGCAAAACCGCTACGACGAAGCCGCGGTCCTGTTCGGCTAAGTCAGTGGGCCGCCCTAGGCTGGGACCATGACACTCGATCCCGGCTCAGCGGCCATCATCCAGCTGGCGTGGGCACGCCGGCTGGGCCTTGACGACGACGCGTTCGGGGACGCCCTGGTCTCCGGGGCACGGATCGTCCGGGCGGACGAATCGGCCCGGACCGTCGAGTTCGTCCGGTTGTTTGGCAGTTCCGCGCTGGTGGGCCCGCAGAGCGTCATCGAAGCCGCAACGGACATTCCGGACGAGGAGATGGCCCAGCACGTCACGCTGCTGAAACTGACCAGGGACCGGGGCGGCCATGGGCTCGGCGCTGCCGCCCTGTTCTTCGCCGACGACCTGCCGCTGCAGCAGCCCTCCGGGGAACTCACGGTCTCACACGGGAACCCGGAGGCCATTGAACTGGAGGGCCGCTGCCCGCCGGACGACGTCAACGAAGTGGGGCTCTCCGACCTCGAAAACCGCTACACCATCGTGCGTGAGCAGGACGGCAGGCGCGTGCCCCTGGCCTGCGGTGCGTACGGCGAATGGGAGGGCCTGCTGGCCAACATGGGTGTACTGGTGGACCCGGAATGGCGGCGGCGCGGCCTGGGCTCGCTGGCCGCATCCATCGCGGCGCACGAGGCCCTCGCCGCCGGGCTGACGCTTCAGTGGCGTGCGGACGTCAGCAACACCGGCTGCCTGGCACTGGCCAGGCAGCTTGGCCTCTCAGCCGGCGGAATCCAGACCAGCGTCCACCTTCGCTGACGCCTGGTCCTGGCCCTGCGTCCCCCAGCCCTGGACCGGCTGCGGCTTGGCGAAGAACAGTGCCACCGCCGCCCCCACCAGGATCACTCCGGCGGGCAGCAGGATGGACTGGCCCATCGCGGTCGAGAATCCGGCGTGCAGGAACCCGGGCAGCGAGCCACCCATTGCCAGTCCTTCCCCGGCGGACCCGCCCGGCCCTCCCGAGGGAAGCTCGGCGGCCAGCCGCGACTGGATCAACACAGCGATGGCCGCACTGCCCAGCACCGCGCCGATCTGGCGGGTGGTGTTGTACACGCCCGAACCGGCACCCGCCTGGCGCGGCGGCAGGTTCCTGGTGGCAGTGGTGCTCAGCGGGGCCCAAATGCCGGCGTTGGCGAAGCCCAGGACGGCGCTGGGCAGCAGGAACATCAGGATGGGCGTATCCGGCTGCATCAGGACCGAGTTCCACAGCAGCGCCACCGCCATGAGCACCAGCCCGGTGGCCGTGATGAACTTCGGGTTCACGCGGTCCACCAGCTTGCCCACCACGGGTGCAAGCCCGCCGGAGATCAGTGCCATGGGCACCATCATGAGGGCGGACTGTGTGGGGGTTAGGCCCCGGACCAGCTGGTAGTAGAAGATCAGCGGCAGGCTGAAGGCGGTCACCGTGAAGCCGACGGTGGTGATCCCGATGTTGGCCAGCGAGAAGTTGCGGTCCCGGAACAGCGCCAGCGGCAGCAGCGGCTCGCCCTTGTTGAACCGCTGCCACAGGACGAAGACAGCCAGCACCACGATGCCGGCGATTATCAGGCCCCACACGCTGATGGGCCCGGTGATGGTGCCCCAGTTGTAGGTTTCGCCCTCCTGGATCCCGAACACCAGAAGGAACAGCCCGACGGCGCTCAGCAGGACGCCGGGAATATCGAAGCGGTGCGGATGGGTGCTCAGTGCCGGGACGTTGCGCAGCGCCAGGATGAAGCCCACGACGCCGATGGGCACGTTGATGAAGAAGATCCACTCCCATCCCAGGCCGTCCACCAGGACGCCGCCAAGGATGGGCCCGACGAGCGTCGCCATGCCCGCTGTTGCGCCCCAGACCGCCATGGCTGAGCCGCGGCGGTCCGGCGGGAAGATCCGGGTGATCACGGCCATGGTCTGAGGCGTCATCATCGCGGCGCCAAGGCCCTGGAGGACACGGGCGGCGATCAGGATCCGGACGTCGCCTGAGAGGCCGCACCACAGCGAGGCGAGGGTGAAGACCACCAGGCCGGAGAGGTAGAGCTTCTTGGGCCCGAACCTGTCGCCCAGCCTGCCGGTGATGAGCAGCGGGACGGCGTAGGCCAGCAGGTAGGCGCTGGTCACCCAGATGACCGAGTTGATGTCGGCGTCCAGCCCCTCCATGATGCGGGGGTTGGCCACGGACACGATGGTGGTGTCGATCAGGATCATGAAGAACCCGATCACCAGGGACCACAGTGCCGGCCAGGGCTTTGCTACGTTTTCCACTCGGTCATCCTTCAGGAGTTTTTGTTGGTGCCGGGCGGAACCCGGGCAGAGCTAGCCCAGCAGGTCCAGGATCTCCGTGCGGGCAAACATTTGCGCCGCGGCACGTGCCGAGGGCGCACCGGCGTCCGGATCCGCTCCGGCGTCAAGCAGGACGCGGGCCACGTCCGTGTAGCCCTTGAATACGGCGCCTGCGAGCGGGGTCTGGCCCCGGTCGTTGGCGGCGTTGGCGTCGGCGCCGTGTTGCAGGAGCAGCCCAACGGTGCCGGCGTGGCCGTGGTAGGCGGCCAGCATGAGCAGGGAGTCACCGGCGGAGTTGGTCATGGTCGCGGGAACCCCGGCGTCCAGGTAGGCACCCAGCAGGGCGTCGCTCCCCTCACGCGCAGCCTCGAAGAGCGCCTGCGCCAAAGCCAGCGCGTCGTCGTCGTGCCCTTCCGCTGCCGTCGTCCCAACGCCGGCAGGCGTGGTCCCGGTGTGCTCGGTCATCAGCGTGGCCCCCTCAGGAATCCGGTCTGGCGCCCCACCACCTGGCCGGCATCCGGGGCAACAATGATTTCCTGGACGGCGGCATACGGCTCATCGCCGTCCAGGACGGTCAGTATCTCATCCGCGGCCACGGAACGTTTTATGACTGCCAGGGCCACAGGACCCATCTCGTAGTGCTGCGCCACGGAGGTGACGGTCCCGACTTTCCGGTCCCCTGCCATGACCGGGCTGCCGGCGGCGGGGAGGGTGTGCTGCGAGCCGTCCAGCTGCAGGAAGACCAGCCGGCGGGGCGGGTGGCCCAGGTTGTGGACGCGGGCGATGGTCTCCTGGCCCTTGTAGCAACCCTTGGCCAGGTGCACCGCGGTGCGCAGCAGGTCAAGCTCGTGCGGGATGGTCTTGTCATCCGTCTCGGCACCGATCCGGGGGCGCCAGGCGGCGACCCGCAGGGCTTCCGCGGCGAGGACACCGGCCAGAGACCGCCCCGCGACGGCCTCTTCCAGTTCGGCGGCCGGGATGAGGTACTCGAACCAGGGGCGCTCCAGCCCCGGATGGTTCTCCTCCGACACGGTGGCATAGGAGTATCCGCCGGCGGATACGTGCGGCCACGGGTCCTGCCAGGCGAGGCGGGCGGACCACTCCGGGACGGCACGGGTGCTGCCCACGACTGCCCAGTCGGACGAGACGTCGGCGATTTCCACCCGCAGCATGAACTTCATCCGGTTGAGGTACTCCGCCAGCGGCGCTGCCTCGGCGGCCTCAACGATCAGCCACGTGGTCCCGCCGTCGTCGACAACCCGGGCGTCAAAGTCGATGCGGCCCTGGACGCTGAGGAGCAGCAGCTCGCTGGACTCCCCCGGCTTCAGCGCGGCCACCTGCTGGGAGGACAGGGTATTAAGCCAGCTCAGCCGGTCCGGGCCGGTGACGGTGACCACGCCGCGGTGGGAAAGGTCGACGACGGCGGTTCCGGCAGCGAGCGCGCGCTGCTCGCGCAGCGGCTCGCCGTAGTGGGCGGCGACTCCGGCGTCAGGGCCGCCGGCCTCGACGGCGCCGGGGCGCGACAACAAGGGGCTGGGCGTAGTCATATGAAGTAGAAGTCCTTGGAGGCTAACGGTATTCCGGATTTTCGAAATCGAAATGGGTACCGGCGTTCCATTCGTTGGGCAGGTTGCCGTAGGCCGGGTAGCCGCCCGCATCCTTCAGCATCCTTGCCAGGTGCAGGAGGTTCCAGGTCATGAAGGTGGTGTTGCGGTTGGTGAAGTCGCTCTCCGGGCCGCCGGAGCCTTCATCCAGGTAGCTTGGGCCCGGACCAACCGGCCCGATCCAACCCGCGTCGGCCTGCGGCGGGATGCTGAAGCCGATGTGCTGAAGACTGTAGAGGATGTTCATGGAACAGTGCTTGATGCCGTCCTCGTTGCCGGTGATCAGGCAGCCGCCCACCTTCGGATAGAAGGCCCACTGGCCCCTGTCATTGAGCTGGCCGGAGTGGGCGTAGAGGCGCTCGATAAGTTTCCTGGTCTGCGACGAGTTGTCACCGAGCCAGATGGGGCCCGCCACCACCACGATGTCAGCTTCCTGGACAGCGGGATAGAGATCCGGCCACTCGTCCGTGGCCCACCCGTACTGGGTCATGTCCGGGTAGACACCGCTGGCGATGTCGTGGTCCACGGTACGGATCACCCTGGTGCTGACACCCTGCTTTTCCATGATGCGGCGGCTGATGGCAATCAGCCCGTCCGTGTTGGATGTCTGCGGCGACTTCTTCAGGGTGCCGTTGAAGAAGACGGCCTTGAGGTCGCCGTAGCCGCTGGGCTTTCGTGCTTGATCCGTGCCGTCTTCCATGAGGTTTCTTTCCTGTTCAGGAGACTCTATGCAGGAACGCGGAGGCGTGGGCTTCAAGGCCCTTGCCGGTTTCGCCGCCTGTCGCCACGTCCCACCGCCACAGGAGGTTGCCGTCCACCAGGCCAAAGATCCGGGTGGCCGCACTGTACTCCTTGGAGTGGCTGCCACGCATCACCATGTCGGTGGTCAACTGGATCTGCGGGCCCTTGATCTGGCCGTAGTACAGCTCGGTGATGCCGCCTGGGTGGGCGATGGACACCGAGATGTCGAAGCCGCCGTCCTTGTTGCGCAGCGCCTCCACCTCATCGGCACTCTTCAACACCGGGACGATGTCGGCAGGCACCAGGCCCGGGCCGCCGTCGGCATCCAGCTGCTTGCGTTCAAGCGCCCAGAAGCCGGTCTCAACGGTGAGCGGCCGCAGGCGCGTGCCCTCGTCGTCGGTCAACCAGCTCTCGGCCCGGTACTGCAGGTACGGCAGGCCGTTGTGGGTGAAGGAGACGTGCTGCAGGAAGTGTTCCGAATCCTCGTCGCCGCTGCCCAGCCGGCCGCGGCCCTCCCACTCGCCAATGAGCCACGAAAGGGGGACGAGTTCAGGGGTCAGATCTGTAGGAATCTCAATGGGCATTTGTTCTACCTCGAGATACGGCCGGCTCCGGAAGAGGGGTGGCTACTTCTGGCCCTTGAAGAGGCGGTAGACCACGAATCCGGCGAACCAGGCCATGGACAGGCTCGCGATGCCGAGCAGGACAAGGAAGAAGATTTCAAAAGCAAGTACGGACATGGTGCCATCCTAACCCGTTAGTAGATGAGTAGTTTGTCTATGAAGTAAGCGAGGGATCCCACCGCTGAGACGGGGGCCAGGCCCATGCTCAGTGCGGCCGCAAAATTCAGCGGGGCGCCGCGGAGCGTGGCCAGTCTGCGGAAGCTTGCCAGGACCGCGCCCACCACCACGCCGAAGACCGCGGCCGGCAGGACGGCGATGTCCGACAGGACCAGTCCGGCGAGCGGCCCGGCCAGGCCCGCCAGGACAATGCCCAGCGGAGCAATGATGCTGTCCGGCCAGCGGATAAGGCCGGCCAGCAGGGCCACCGCGGCACTGATTGCCGCCACAAGCAGCATTTCGCGGACGCCGTTGAACCGCGCTCCGGCAACCCAGCCGGCGCCGAGGCAGGACAGCAGGACACCGGCGCAGCAGCCCAGTGTGGACTCCAGCCGCTGGGCCTGTCCCGTACCGCGGACCAACTGCACCACAAACACCGCCATCATTCCCAGCGCCACGAAGGCCGGCGTCCAGTCCAGGTAGCCCGGGGCCGGCGCCACGCCGGCCGCCACGGCAGCGCCTGCGCCCGGCAGGGCGATGACGGCGGCAAGGGTCTTCTTGGCGGGGATGCGGAGGAAATGCGGCCACCCGATCCCCACTGCGGCGGCGATGGCGACACCGACGGCGACGAGTGCTTCAGGCGAGGCATAGACCCCGGCGATGATGGCGGCCAGGCCGGCGATGCCGACAACGCCGATGGTCCAGGAACCCAGCGAACGCACGGGTGCCTGCAGGTCCGCCGTCATGCAGGGCCCGGCCTGTGCTTCGTCGGTGCACTCACTGCGCTGTTTTCCCATCCTGGCGTTGGCCGGAAGGCTGGTCCGCCCCCTCATGGCAGGGCTGGTCCGCCCTGCTTCAATCCTGCCTTATGTGAAGGGCATATGTCGCAAAACGCTCCCGTCCGCGGCCTGGATCTGTGGCCTGGAGGAGGCCGCCGGGTATACTCAAGGTTCAGCTACGCTCCCTGCTGAGGTAGCTGGCCGGCGGCGTGCTGACGGCCCAGAGCCTCGTGCAGGAAGCCAGTACCGGCCGGTGAGAATCCGGTTCAGTCGCCCAATGATGCGCGGACGGCCCTTGGAGGAACAATGTCGCACATCCTGTTACTGACCAACAGCACCGGTTCTTCGGTGGACATCCTGCCTGCCCTCGAATTGCTGAACCACAGGGTCCACATCCTCCCGGCCGAGCCCACGGCCCTCCTTGAGACAGACCCCTGCGACATCGTCCTGCTGGATGCCCGCAAGGACCTGGTGGGCGCCCGTTCACTCACGCAGCTCCTGAAAGCCACCGGGCTGAGCGCCCCCCTGGTCCTGATCCTCACAGAAGGCGGCATGGCCGCCGTTTCCTCCGCGTGGGCCGTTGACGACATCGTCCTCGATTCCGCCGGACCCGCCGAAGTGGAGGCGCGTATCCGGCTGTCCGTTGCCCGGGCAGTCCCCGAGCAGGAAGACGCTCCGAGTGAGATCCGCGCCGCCGGCGTCATCATCGACGAGGCAAGCTACACGGCACGCGTCAACGGCGCCCCGCTGAACCTGACGTTCAAGGAGTTCGAGCTCCTGAAATACCTGGCCCAGCATCCAGGCCGCGTGTTCACCCGGCAGCAGCTCCTCACCGAAGTCTGGGGCTACGACTACTACGGCGGCACCCGCACCGTGGACGTCCACGTCCGGCGCCTCCGGGCAAAGCTCGGCGCGGACCACGAGAACCTGATCAGCACGGTCAGGAACGTCGGCTACCGCCTCACCCTCGTCCGGCAGCAGGAAGACGAACTCACCGAGGCCTGAGCCCCGGCGCGCCATTGACGTATAGCCTTGGCTCATGACTCCAGCGCATCCGCAGAAGTGGCCCGTCCATGTCGTCCGGGGCGGAGTTGACCAGCAACTCCTGAAGGACTGCCGCGACCTCCTGGCCGCGGCTGAGGAATCGGATGGAAACCCTTCCATCTCCGAGCAGACCCTGGTGACCATGCGCGCCGGGGACTCCGCGGAGCACACCCTGCTGACGCTGGCCCTGTATGCACCCGACGAGGACTCCGATCCGGCGACCGGACAGGACCTGGCGGGCTTCGCCGTCGTGGTTGAGGAGCCGGACGGCCACGGCATCCTGGAGATCGCCGTCCACCCCTCCTACCGGAACCAGGGCGTGGCGGACCGCCTGGTGGGGGCCCTCAAGGAGGTCCGGGGCTTTGGCGGGCTGAACGCCTGGTCCCACGGCAACCACGAGGCAGCTGCCGACCTTGCTGCGCGGTACGGCTACGCGCCGGTGCGTGAGTTGTGGAAGATGCGGATGACGACGGCGGGCGCGGAGCTTCCCGACGCAGGCCTCCCGGACGGGGTGGCCATCCGCACCTTCGTGCCGGGCAAGGATGAGGACGCCTGGCTGGCCGCCAACAGGGCTGCCTTCGCCCACCATCCGGAACAGGGAAACCTCACCCGGGCGGACCTCGAGGCGCGCATGGCGGAGGACTGGTTCGATCCGGCCGGGTTCTTCCTGGCGGAGGACCGGGCCGGCCGCCTGCTGGGCTACCACTGGACCAAAGTCCACCCCCGGCACGGCTCGCACCCAGCCATCGGCGAGGTGTATGTGGTGGGCGTGACACCCGAAGCCCAGGGCATGGGCCTGGGCAAGGCATTGACCATCTCCGGTATCAGGCACCTTCGCGACTCCGGGCTGAATGGGGTCATGCTCTATGTGGACGCCGACAATGCCGCGGCCGTCGCCCTCTACCGGCGGCTCGGCTTTACGCGCTGGGACATGGACGTCATGTATGGCCCGGCGGCGGGGTAGGCAGGACAGCCGGAAGAATCCCCCGCCCGGGAGGAACAGGGGCCGTGGCGTGGGTGAATGCTTGTAAGGTTGAAAGGGAACCGCGCGGGGCGGAAGCGCCGGCACCAACGCGCCAGCTAAAGGAGAAGCCATGAACCCGGAACCCTCCGGAACAGCTACGTCCCAGGATGTTGCGGCGCCTGTACGGGCACGCTTCGGCTCCTCCGAGGTACCGGCCTCCAGGGCCACCCAGGACCGCATTGACATCCCTGAATTCGCGCCGAACCTGCAGCCGGAAGGCGACATCCGGCCTGACCGGTTCCTGGACCGCGAGCTGAGCTGGCTCGCCTTCAATTCGCGGGTCCTGGAACTGGCCGAGGACCCCACCCTGCACCTGCTGGAACGCGTCAGCTTCCTCTCCATTTTCGCGTCGAACCTGGACGAGTTCTTCATGGTCCGCGTGGCCGGCCTCAAGCGCCGTATCGCCACGGGACTCGCCGTCCCCTCCCCCGCCGGCCTGAGCCCCGTCGAGGTGCTGGAGCGGATCAGCGAGGAAGCCCACCGGCTCCAGGCACGGCACGCCCAGGTGTTCGCTGACCAGATCCGCCCGGCCCTGGCCTACGAGCACATCCACCTCATGCACTGGGACGAACTGGACGACGCCGCCAAGCAGCAGCTGAGCGTGATGTTTGCGGAAAAAGTCTTCCCCATCCTCACCCCGCTGGCCGTTGACCCTGCCCACCCCTTCCCTTACATTTCGGGCCTGTCACTGAACCTGGCCGTGGTGGTCCGGAACCCCGTCAGCGACAAGGAGCTCTTCGCCCGCCTGAAGGTGCCGGACCAGTTGCCCCGCCTGATCTCCATCGACGGCCCCCGCGCCGGCGCGGTGCCCGGGCGGGTGGCCCGGTTCATTGCGCTGGAGGAAGTCATCGCCGTCCACCTGGACAAGTTGTTCCCGGGCATGGAGGTGCTGGAACACCACACCTTCCGGGTCACCCGCAACGAGGACCTGGAGGTGGAGGAGGACGACGCCGAAAACCTCCTGCAGGCCCTGGAGAAGGAACTCCTGCGCCGCCGCTTCGGCCCGCCCGTCCGGCTGGAGGTGGCCAACGACATCAACCCCAACATCAGGGCCCTGCTGATCCGCGAGCTGGGCGTGGAGGAATCCGAGGTCTACTCGGTGCCGGCTCCACTGGACCTTCGCGGCCTGTCCGTCATCGCCGGAATCGACCGCGCGGACCTGCATTACCCCAAGCACGTGCCGCACACGTCCCGGTACCTGAATGAGTCCGAGACCTCCAAGGCGGCGAACGTGTTTGCCGCCATGCGCCGCCGCGACATCCTGCTGCACCACCCGTACGATTCGTTCTCAACTTCGGTGCAGGCGTTCCTGGAACAGGCCGCGGCGGATCCCAAGGTGCAGGCCATCAAGCAGACCCTGTACCGCACCTCCGGCGACTCCCCCATCGTTGACGCGCTGATTGATGCCGCCGAGGCCGGCAAGCAGGTCCTGGCCCTGGTGGAGATCAAGGCGCGCTTCGATGAGCAGGCCAACATCTCCTGGGCCCGCAAACTGGAGCAGGCCGGCGTGCATGTGGTGTACGGGATCGTGGGCCTGAAGACGCACTGCAAGCTGTCGCTGGTGGTCCGCCAGGAAGTGGACGGGCTCCGCCGCTACTGCCACATCGGCACCGGCAACTACCACCCGCGGACCGCCCGCTACTACGAGGACCTGGGCCTGCTGACGGCGAACGAACAGGTGGGCGAGGACCTGTCCAAGCTGTTCAACCAGCTTTCCGGCTACGCACCGAAATCGACCTTCAAACGGCTCCTGGTGGCACCCCGTTCCGTCCGGTCGGGACTTATCGACCGGATCGAGACCGAGATCCGCAACGCCAGGGCCGGCGTGCCGGGACATGTGCAGATCAAGGTGAACTCCATGGTCGATGAGGCCATCATCGATTCCCTCTACCGCGCCTCGCAGGCGGGGGTCAAGGTGGATGTGGTGGTCCGCGGCATCTGCTCGCTGCGCCCCGGCGTTCCCGGGCTGAGCGACAACATCACTGTCCGGTCCATCCTGGGCCGGTTCCTGGAGCACTCCCGGGTGTTCGCTTTCGCCAACGGCGGGGATCCCGTGGTGTACATCGGTTCGGCCGACATGATGCACCGCAACCTGGACCGCAGGGTGGAGGCGCTGGTCCAGCTGGCCAGCGCGGACGACATCGCCTATGTCCTGGACCTCATGAAGCGCTACATGGCGCCGGAAACATCCAGCTGGCACCTGGACAACGAGGGCCGCTGGAACCGGCACCACCTGTCCGAGGACGGGAAGCCGCTTGAGGATGTCCAGTCCTGGTTGTTGGCGTCCCGGCCGCGTCAACGCAGCCTGAGCCGGCGATAGGCAGCCGCGTTGTCGAGCGATGCACTCGTAGCCGACCAGACTGACCACCCGGGGGAACCCGTAGCCGTGACCGCTGCGGGCGCCATCCCGTGGCGGGTCAACAAGGACCTCCTGGAAGTCGCGCTGATCCACCGCCCGCGCTATGACGACTGGTCCTGGCCCAAGGGAAAGATCGACAACGGCGAGACCATTCCCGAATGCGCCGTCCGTGAGGTGTGGGAGGAGATCGGCCTCCGCGCGCCCCTGGGCATACCGCTGCCGCCTATCCACTACCACGTGGCGTCGGGCCTCAAGAAGGTCTACTACTGGGCGGTCAAAGTCAACGGCAACACCCTGGTTCCGGACGGCAAGGAGGTGGACAGCGTCATGTGGTGCGCCCCAGAAAAGGCGGCCGGCCTGCTGTCCAACCCTTCCGACGTCGCGCCTCTTGAACACCTGCGGGACGCGCACGAAGCGGGCACCCTGGACACGTGGCCCCTGCTGGTGCTCCGGCACGCCAAAGCCAAGCCGCGCTCATCCTGGAGCAAGGCAGAGGGCGAGCGTCCGCTTGCGGCCACAGGCAACCGCCAGGCACAGGCCGTCGGCCGGCTCCTGGATGTGTGGAAGCCCATGCGGGTGGTCACCAGCCCATGGCTGCGCTGCGTGGCAACCGTGGCCCCCTACGCGCGGGCGGCGGGGGCGAAAGTGAAGCTGGCGGAAGGCCTGACCGAACACAAGCACCAGCGCAGTCCCAAGAAGACCGCGGCCGTCATCGAATCCCTTTTCGATAAGCAGCGGCCCGTGGTTGTCTGCACGCACCGGCCGGCACTGCCCACCGTCCTCAAGCAGGTGGCCACCCATACGCCGGCACCCTTGGCGAAGCTCCTGCCCGGCCGCGAGCCCTACTTGTCCCCCGGCGAGGTGGTGGTGTGCCACGTGGCCAACGGCGGAAAGAAACGGGTCGTGGCGGTGGAGCAGTTCAAGCCCTTCGACGACTAGGCAGCCAGTAGACTTGGGGCGTGAGCATCCCTACTCCCTATGAAGACCTCCTGCGCGATGTCCTGGCCTCCGGCACCCATAAGTCGGACCGCACGGGAACCGGAACCACCAGCGTTTTCGGCCGCCAGATGCGCTTTGACCTGGCCAAGAGCTTCCCGCTGATCACCACCAAGCGGGTCCACTTCAAGTCCGTTGCCGTTGAACTCCTGTGGTTCCTGCGCGGTGAAACCAACATCAAGTGGATGCAGGACCAGGGCGTCACCATCTGGAACGAATGGGCGGACCAGGACGGCGACCTGGGCCCGGTCTATGGTGTGCAGTGGCGCAGCTGGCCCACACCGGACGGCGGGCACATCGACCAGATCGCCGAACTAATCGAGAACCTCAAGTCCAACCCGGACTCCCGGCGGCACCTTGTTTCCGCCTGGAATGTCTCCGAACTCAACGACATGGCGCTGCCGCCCTGCCACGCGTTCTTCCAGTTCTACGTGGCCAACGGCAAGCTCTCCTGCCAGCTCTACCAGCGGTCGGCGGACATGTTCCTGGGCGTCCCGTTCAACATCGCCTCCTATGCACTGCTCACCTGCATGGTGGCCCAGCAGGTGGGACTTGAGCCCGGCGAATTCGTCTGGACCGGCGGCGACGTGCACATCTACGAGAACCACATGGACCAGGTCCTCAAGCAGCTGGAACGCGAGCCGTACGAATACCCGCGGTTGAAGATCGCCCGCAAGCCGGCCTCGATCTTCGATTACACGCTGGAGGACTTTGAGGTGGTGGGCTACAAGCACCACCCCACGATCAAGGCACCGATCGCCGTATGAGCACCGAAAACTTCACCGATCCCCAGTCCTTCACGGAGGAGCTCGCCGCCTCCATCACCGGCGTCGGCCTGGTCTGGGCTCAGACGTCCGACGGCGTCATCGGCAAGGACGGGGACATGCCCTGGCACCTGCCCGAGGACCTGAAGCACTTCACCCGCCTCACCACCGGGCACCCGGTCATCATGG
Organism: Arthrobacter sp. FX8; assembly: GCF_026723805.1. Lineage (NCBI taxonomy): Bacteria > Bacillati > Actinomycetota > Actinomycetes > Micrococcales > Micrococcaceae > Arthrobacter > Arthrobacter sp. FX8. The sequence goes on from NZ_CP113505.1 coordinate 2,470,151, forward strand.
GCCGCAAGACCTGGCTGTCCTTCCCGGACAAGTACCGCCCCCTGCCCGGCCGCACGAACATCGTCATCACCCGGCAGAAAAGCTGGGCCAGTACGCCTGAGGCGGAGGGCGCCGTCGTGGTTCCCTCGCTGGATGACGCGCTCCTTGAGTCGCAGTTTGTCGACGGCGGCGAAACGGTCTGGATCCTGGGCGGCGGCGATGTTTTCCGCCAGTCCACGGACCTCGCCAACGTTGCCGTGGTCACCACCATCGACATGAAGGCCGACGGCGACACGTTCGCTCCCGAGCTTGGTCCCAGTTGGGTGGCGTCCGCCTCCGTCCCGCCGGACGGCTGGCTGACAGCCGCCAACGGCACGCGCTACCGATTCACCAAATGGTCACGGACCGAGGGCTAGGAACATGCTGAAGAAACCCGAAACCCTGTTTGTCCTGGGCTACATGCTGCTGCCCCTGCTGGCGCTCCTGTCCGCGATCGTCGGCCTGACCATGATCCTGGGCGGCAACAAGATCGCCGGTGCAATCGTGCTGGTTGTCGTCACCCAAGCCTTCGCCTTCGGCGCGTTCTTCGCGCTGCGGGCACGGAAGGCTGCCGTGCTGGAGGAGTCGGACCGGGGTTAGTGCATACTGCCGTGCATGGGCAGGACAACCCAACGCGGCCGTAGTGATCCTGCCTTAGGCTGGGGCCTGCAGCGCGCTGAACTGCTGCGGGATGAAAATTGGGGGAATCCTGGTGGCAGGGACTTTGTGGGGTGCCGACGTCGATCCACTGCGCACCCTCGCGCAGCACTTCAGCAAAACCGCGGACCTGCTGCAGCAGCAATCGACACAGCTGGGCAGCCAGATCAACAACATTCCGGCGTGGAAAGGCGCGGACTGGCTCACTGATCCCGAAGCCAACCTCATGGTTATCAAGCAGCACCTTGGCAGCAACCTAGAGGGCGGCGTCACTCTTCGCCCGCCGCGAGGATCCCACCGTACAGACCCTTTCCGTGAAGAATGGCGGCGACGGATCATGGACCACTATCTCCACACATAGAGGCTTGACGATGTACTTGCATTTTGCAAGTATGAGCCGCATGAGCCTTTTCATCACCTGCCCGGTTGAGAGCGTCGAGCGCGCAACCGCCTTCTACACCGCCTTGGGCTGGACCCTTAACGCCGAGATGTCCGATCACAACGTGTCATGTTTCCAGATTGCGCCCGAGCAGTACGTCATGCTCGGAAGCCGCGAGATGTACGCAAGCGTCGGCGGCGCCGAGGAGCTGGTCGGCGGACCCGACACTCCTTCGAAGATCACGGTCTCATTCGACCTCGGCAGCCGCGAGGCGGTCGACGAGCTCACCGAACGCGCCGGCGCAGCCGGCGGGCGGATCGGTGACACCGACGACTACCCCTTCATGTACCAGCGCCAGTTCGACGACCCCGACGGCTACCACTACTCGCCGTTTTGGATGAAGCCGGACACCGACGCGACCGAGTGAGCGACCTCGCCGCGGCCCTCGACGTCGTCGGAGCACGGTGGGCCCTGCTCATCGTAGAGCGGCTGCTCGACGGGCCACAGCGCTACGGCGATCTGCAGCGCGACCTCGGAGTGCCGACCAACATTCTCGCGACCCGCCTGCGCGAGCTTGAGGCCGCCCGCGTACTGTCCCGTCTGCCCCTCCGGCACAACACCCGGGCCTATGCGCTGACCGACCGGGGGCTCGCCTTGCGCGAGGCGATCGTCGCGCTGGCACGCTGGGGCGGCGAGGAAGTGGTTTAGGTGTGGCGAGGAATCGCGATGCGCTCCACAAGCTCGGTTATGCCAGGGTTGTGAGTTGCAGCGGGAGCCCTGAAAGCGGTCCCGGCACAGCGGCGAGAAGGCGATGCCTCTGGTTGTCTGCCGTGAAGATCTTCATCCGCGAAAAAAGTGGCGTCGGCGCCGCTCACTTCATTGACTTGGTGCTGCCCGCAAGGGGCCGGTGGCACCGAGCGGAATCCGGAGCGCGCCTTACGCCGCGTACCACGGACCGACGCAGGTTGCTGTCAAACGAGCAGCGCCTCGAGCTCCGGAAGTCGGCCGAACAGGTCGGGGAGGCCGCGCACCCCGTTGCGCACAGCCTCGTGCGACAGCGGGAGGTCAGGGCCGGTGCCCGCCTCGACACCGGCGAGGCACCGGAGGATGTTCCACCTTGTGTGCCCCAGCCAGCCGCCGATCATCAATACAAACCAGCTTGGACCTGAAGGCGGCAGGGTTCCGTCCCCCGCGACATAGCCCTCGAGAACCGAGCGGAAAATGCTGGGCTTGATGTCGTCGAAACCACACCCCTTCGCGATGCTCAGCGCGGTCGAGCCGAGCTCACCGGACAGGTCGAGCATGCCGGAGAGCTCCCAGTCGAGCACCACCGGCCGACGCTCTCTAGTGAGCAGATTCCATGGTTGGATGTCCCTGTGGGTCAGTACGACGGGGCCTGGCCGTTCGCAGGTGTCGACGAAGCGGGCAATCTCGAGGAACGTCTCGACGTGAGAAGCGAGCTCGTCGGCCCACGGTTGTCCGGTCGCCGCCGCCCGCACTGCGAGTTCGGGCCAGTCCCGTGGCACCGGGTCCTCGACCGGCACCTGCGTCCACGGGATGTCGAGTGGATGGACGCGCGCGAGGATCTCACCGATCTCAAACGCGTACTCCGCCGACACCGGCGCTTCGGGCAGCTTCTCGCCTTCGACCCATCGGTGAACGAGTGTATGGTGGCTGGCCGAGATCGGCTCTGGCATCGGAATGCCGGCAGCGAACGCAGCCCGCTCAAACCTGAACACATCCTCGACGCGATAGGTCCAGCGGCGGTCGACGAGGTTCAACTCCTTCACCGCGAACGACCCCTGGTCAGTGTCGAGTCGGTACACCCGGTTGGCGAACCCGCCGTGGACACGAATCATCGGCCCGATCGGCGCGCCGAGATGCGAAAGGTTCACCCACTGATTCTAGGAGCTGGCAGTTCCTTGATACACCGAACTTTCCCGGCCGCTTGCCGGGACCAGGCCAACGAGCTGCGCAAGAAGCGGCAGGCACCCGAACCTGGAACAGGACACGTCAGCAAATGACCCGCAAGGCGTTGCCGGGACAACGGGCCCCTCACGCAGGCCGCCGTCGTACCTTTCCGGGCTGCCGGCGGCGTGACGTAACCGACTGCGACCTGCCGGTTCCGAAGTCTAAACTGGACCAATGACTACAGCAGCTACCCCTTCCGTCGGCCTGGTCGGATGGCGCGGCATGGTCGGTTCCGTCCTGATGCAGCGCATGCAGGACGAGGGCGACTTCGCCAACATCAACCCGGTGTTCTTCTCCACCTCCAACGCGGGAGGTGCCGCGCCTTCCTTCGCTGAAGGCGCCGGCAAGCTCGAGGACGCGTTCGACGTCGACACCCTGGCCAAGCTGCCGATTATCGTTACCGCACAGGGCGGCGACTACACCAAGCAGGTCCACGGCGAACTGCGCAGCCGCGGCTGGGACGGCCTCTGGATCGACGCCGCTTCCACCTTGCGCATGAATGACGATTCGATCATCGTGCTGGACCCCATCAACCGCGACGTCATCGACAAGGGCCTGGTCAACGGCACCAAGGACTTCATCGGCGGCAACTGCACCGTTTCCTGCATGCTGATGGGCCTCGGCGGCCTGTTCAAGAACGGCCTGGTGGAGTGGGGCACCTCCATGACCTACCAGGCGGCGTCCGGCGGCGGTGCCCGGCACATGCGTGAGCTGCTCAGCCAGTTCGGCACGCTCAACGCCGAGGTCAGCACGGAACTGGACGACCCGGCGTCGGCCATCCTGGACATTGACCGCAAGGTCCTGGCCCACCAGCGCACGGACATCGACGCGACCCAGTTCGGCGTTCCCCTGGCCGGGTCCCTGATCCCCTGGATCGACGCCGACCTGGGCAACGGGCAGTCCAAGGAAGAGTGGAAGGCCGGGGTGGAGACCAACAAGATCCTGGGCACCTCGGAGGAAAATCGCGTGATCATGGACGGCCTGTGCGTCCGCATCGGCGCGATGCGGTCGCACTCCCAGGCTTTGACGCTCAAGCTCCGCGAGGACCTGTCCGTCGCCGAAATCGAAAAGCTCCTGGACGAGGACAACCAGTGGGCCAAGGTCATTCCGAACACCAAGGAAGCCTCCATGGCGGAGCTGACCCCCGTGGCCGCCTCCGGCACCCTGGACATCCCGGTGGGCCGCATCCGCAAGATGGAGATGGGCCCGCAGTACATCAGCGCCTTCACCGTGGGCGACCAGCTCCTCTGGGGCGCCGCCGAGCCGCTGCGCCGCATGCTCAACATCGCCACCGGCAACCTGTAAGCCCTAGAGCTGCCCTTAAAGCGGCCCCTGCCCGCATGAACGGTGCTCCCCAGCGCCGTTCATGCGGGCAGGGGCCGTTTGTGTGTTCCGGGCTGTCCGAGGAACGCCGTCAGCCGGGCACGGAGCTCCCCGGGCCGGTCCAAGTGATTCCAGTGCAGCCTGAAGACCCGCCACCCGGCCTCCACAAGCGCATTTTCCCGCCAACGCTCCGCGAGCAGCACTTCCTGTGTCGGTTTGTGGTCCGTGTATTTGACGGCGCCGTCAAATTCGACGATCACCCGGGTTTCAGCATCGGCGAAGTCTGCCCGGAAGAGGCCCGCAGTCGTCGTGATCTCCACCTGTGGCTTGAATGTGGCCAGACCGAACGAGCAGAGCAGCAGCCTGGTCCTGGTCTCCCCGGCCGATTCCGATCTCGCATCCAGAACCTGCAGCAGGTCCGAAGCGCGCCTGCCCCCGCGGGTGACATGGCTTTCCTCCAGCAACCGCCTCATTGTGGCCAATGATGCCCCCTTGCGGAGGGCGTGGTCGCCGATGACGGCAGCCTTGTCGAGGGGCAGGGTCCGGGCGCAGTCCAGGACGGTCCTTTCGATGGAAGTGGCCAGGATTTCGCGTCCGTCGGGCGTCCACAATGAAGCCAGTTCTTCTTCTGTGAGCGGGAGGCGGTGGGTCTGGACGTCCTTGCCGGCGCTGGCCCGCGAATTGGAGTACTGCGTTGTCACGTGGACCAGGGATCCGGCGTTCCACACATGGCAGCCGTGCAGCCGTGCCGCGCTCGCATGGCTGTACCGGGCCCGTCCCGAGGTCGACTCAAAGTGCGCCATGATTCGGAGCTGGTCCCGGTCCCACGGTTTTATGGTGTTCCAGTGTGCGGCAAGGACATATGCTCCCCGCCGCACGCGGAGCAGGGCACCGCTCTTCACTGCTGCTGTCACCACCCGGTCATCCAGCCCGGCAGCGGCCAGCTGTGCGGTGGATGCAACGGCTCCTTCAGGCCAGCGATCGTAAACCAGGGCACGTACTGTCTCGGCTTTCATCGTTCAAGCGTCGCTGGCGTGCAGGCATGGTGACAGCCGCCCCCACCGCCATGTGGATTGTCGGTAGCCTGAGCGGCCCTTGCCCGCAATACCGTTGCTGCCCCGCACCGTTTATGCGGGGCAGCACCGCTCACGTGGCAAGGAACGTTAGATACCGCCGGGCGGCCCTGGTGAGGGCTGCCTGGGCTGCCGGCCCCAGCTGCCGGGTCTCGTCAAAGAATTCGGGCACGACGGCGGCACTGCTGCCCGTGCCCTGGAGCGCCCAGGTGCCCACCACATTCCCCGCCGCAACCACCGTCTTCTTGAAGACTCCGTTGCCGCCGGGAACTATCAGGTCCGAATGCTCCGGCGCCAGGACGGGAGTCCGGTCCGTGTAGCCGAGGACGAACTCATCGAACCCGGGCAGCAGGTGAAGGGAGCGGCCACCGGGAACACCGGAATCCAGGAGGGACGCCACCTCCGGTGAGAGCCAGTAGCTGGTCCCATCGATGTCCAGCTCCACCAGTTGGCCCTGCACGTGCTGGAACGCGGCGCGCACCTCGGTCAGCGGCAGCTGGGTCCACCAGGCAAAGTCGCGCACGGTGGCCGGGCCATGGCTCCGGAAGTACCGAACCATGAACTCACCGATGGCCTCCTCGCGCCCAGGAAGGCGGGACGCCGGAATCCACTCGTCGAAAGCCGCGATCAGCTGCTGGTTACCCGAAAGCGGCCCCGGCACCAGCCAGCCGTGCCGGCACAGCGTACCCAGGAGATGGATGCCGCGCTGGCCCTGCGTTGGCTGGCCGCCGGCGTCGAAAACCTTGAACAGCCCGGATCGGCTGACGGGACCATCGGCCAGGATGCGGTCCAGCGCCAGGTCGCGCGCCTTCTCAACATCAGCCCAGGCAATCTCCAGCTGCCGGTGCCTGGCCGCAATGCTCCGGGTAAGCCGCTCGGCGGTGAGGTCCAGCATCCAGCGCAGGTCCTCGGGGGCAACCAGGTGCAGCGTTCCACGCATGGGCCACGACCGGACCACACTCCCGGAATCGATGGCAGCGCGGACGTCGGCGATCCCCGCACCGGGTACCCGGACCCCCACTGCCCACAGCGCCGCCGGCAGGTCCTGCGCCTGCATGGCGGTCATCCACCGGACCAGTTCCGGTACTGAGGCGGCACCGTCCCCGGTGAGACGCTGCGACACCAGCCGGAGCCTGCCGATCATCCTGTGGTCGCGCACGGAACCAGATGCAGCCATGCGCCCATCCTAGGCCGGGGACCGCGGTGGCGGGATGCCTACAGTTCCGGGATGCCTACAGTTCCGGGATGCCTACAGTTCCAGTCCGATGAGCAGCGGCTCCGGGTGCAGCTGGATGCCAAAGCGGCGTTCGACGCCGGCCCGCACCTCCCGTGCCACAGCCACCATGTCGGCGGCGCTGGCTGAGCCGCGGTTGGTGATGGCCAGGGTGTGCTTGGTGGACAGTGAGGCGCGGCCACCGGCCACGCCATCCGGTTCCAGGCCAAAGCCCTTGCCGAACCCAGACTGGTCGATCAACCACGCGGCAGAAAGTTTCACCAGGCCGTCCTGGCCTGCCGGATACCGCGGCGCTGCTTCGGGCAGCGTGTCCGCGACAGCGGCCGGGACGATGGGGTTGGTGAAGAAGGAACCCGTGGAATACGTATCACGGTCGGCGGCGTCCCACACCATGCCCTTGGAGGCACGCAGCCGGAGCACTTCACGGCGGACGTCGTTGGCGTAGGCGCGCTTGCCCACCTCCACCCCGAGGGAACGGGCCAGTTCGGCGTAGCGTATGGGCGCGCTCATCCGTCCCAGCGGCAGCTGGAATTCCACAGTGAGCACCACGTACCGGGGCGAGCCGTTGACGGTGGTCTGCTTGAGGATGGAATCCCGGTAGCCGAACTTCAGTTCGGAGTTGGTGAAGGTCTGCACGGCGTTGCGTTCCCGGTCCCAGGTGCGCACGGCGGCAATGGTCTGCGAGACCTCAGAGCCGTACGCCCCCACGTTCTGGACCGGCGTGGCACCCGTTGAGCCGGGGATCCCGGACAATGCCTCAATCCCGGACCACGCGTGGCGGACGGCGTGCTCCACGAGCTTGTCCCAGTTATGGCCGGCCTGGACCACCACTGCCACGCCACCGCACGAGTCCTCGGCGTTGACCGTGAACCCCTCCGAGGCGATCCTGACAACGGTCCCGGGGAACCCGTCGTCGGACACCAGGAGGTTGGACCCGCCGCTGATGATCAGGACCTGCTCGCCGGCCGCGTCCGCGGACCGGACGGCGTCGATGATCTCTGCCTCGGTCCGGGCCTCAATGAACTTGCCGGCGGGGCCGCCTACGGCGGACGTGGTCAGGGAGGAAAGCAGGGTGGGAGTCACCCATCAACAATACTAGGGAAACCTAGGCGGGCTTCCGGGCCACCGGGGACAGCACGAAGCTCACGGCCAGCATCACCACCACGGCAAGGAGCGAGTGCAGGATGCCCACGTGTTCGGCCAGCAGGCCCAGCAGCGGCGGCCCGCACAGGAACGCCCCGTAGCCGATGGTGGACACCACCGATACCCGGGCCGCTGCCTTCGCCGGATCGTCGGCTGCTGCGGACATGCCCACCGGGAAGCCCAGGGACGCACCCAGGCCCCACGCGGCGAGGCCAACATAGGCGAGCCACGGCGCCGGGGCGAACACGAAGACGGCCAGGCCCAGGACAGCCATCGCAGCGCACCAGCGCATGACGGGTACCCGCCCAAACCGGTCCAGCAGCGGCGTCCCGGCGAACCGGCCGATGGTCATGAACGTGACAAACAGGCCGTATCCGGCGGCGCCGGCGGCATCGCTCTGGCCGTGGCCGTCCGCCAGGGCCAGGGCCACCCAGTCCCCCGCGGCGCCTTCGGCAAGGGCGAGGCCGAGCACCAGGACGCCCAGCAGCAGTGTCCGGCGGTCCCGCCACGCCTGCGCGATCTTGCGCTTGTTGTCCAGCGGCGCCTCCGCCGTGCTCCCGGCGCGGATCAGGGGGATGGGGCCCGTGATGGGGTCTTCGAAGTTGTCCGGGGAGTAGGTGCGCTCCCCCGCCACCGGGGTGACGTCGGCGCGGAACCAGGACGCCGCCGTCGCCACCGACACGGCCACCACGGCCCCCGCCGCCGCAAGGTGCCAGAACACTGGCAGGGACACTGCCGCCGCAGCGGCACCAAGCCCCGCACCCGCCACCGTGCCAAGGCTGAACGCACCGTGGAGCCGGGGCATGATGTGCCGGCCCACTGCACGTTCCACGGCTGCGCCTTCCACATTGGACGCGGTGTTCCAACTCCCCGTCCCCAGGCCGATGATGGCCAGGCCTATGGCCGTTGCCACCGGGCTTGCCAGCACGGTTGTGCCAAAACCGGCGGTCAGCAGCCCGGCCCCCACCATGATGCTGCCAGTGCGGATGGTCCGTTTGGACCCCAACCGCAGGACGATCAGCCCGGAGGCCGAGACAGAGGCGAAGGAGCCCAGCGTCATGCACAGCAGGATCACGCCGATGTTGCCCGGGCTCAGGTCCAGCGCGTCCCGGATGGCGGGCAGCCGGGACACCCAGGAGGCGAACGCCAGGCCACTGGCGCCATAGGCCACCACGACGGCGTTGCGCCAGTGGGTGACCTGGGCGGCGGTAGCCTCGGTTTTGGGAGCGGAGGTCAACGGGTGCTGCCCATCATCACCAAGCGCGCATCAGGACAGCTTGACGAGGGCCTGGGCCTTCATCAGGACCTTCTGCCCTGCGGAGACAACGGTGAGGTCAACGCGGGCGGTGCGTGCGTCGGCGTCGAGCTTTCCGATGGTGCCGCTGACTTCGATGGTGGCGCCGGGCTGGTCCGCTCCGGTGGTGTCCGCGACCAGGACCGGCTTGGTGAAGCGGGTCTGGAAATCGACGACGGCGGCGGGGTCGCCTGCCCAGTCGGTCACCAGCTGGACGGCTGAGCCCATGGTGAACATGCCGTGTGCGATGACGCCCGGCAGCTCCACGCTGGTGGCAAAGGCCTCGTTCCAGTGGATGGGGTTGAAGTCGCCGGAGGCACCGGCGTACTTGACCAGGTCCGTGCGGGTGACCTCGATGGTGCGGCTGCCGATTTCCTGGCCGGCGCTGAGTTCATTGAAGCTGGGGCTCATGGTTACTGTCCCTCTCCGCGGACCAGGATGGATGACGTGGTGGTGGTGACCGGTTCCCGTGAATCGCCGGAACCGAGGGCGAAGATCTCCGAGCGGGTGGTGATCATGGCACCGCCGCCCATGGCCCGGACGCCGTCGACATGCAGTTCCGCGACGAGGCGGTCCCCGGCAATGATGGGCCGGTGGTGGGTGAAGCGCTGGTCCGCGTGGACCACGCGGGAGAAGTCGATGCCGGATTCCGGATCCTCGATGAGCTGGGCGTCGGCCCGCTGGGCGATGATGATCGCGAAGGTGGGCGGCGCCACCAGGTCCGTGTGGCCCAGCGCCTCGGCGGCGTCGACGTCGAAATGCGCGGGGTGGGTGGCCTTCACGGCGCGGGCGAACTCGCGGATTTTCTCGCGGCCAACGTCGTACACCTCTGCGGCAGGGTAGCTTCGGCCCTGCAGATCCGGATTGATAGTCATGGATTCCAGCCTATCGCCCGCGTGTTGGCGGGCAGAAAAGGCCCGCCGCAACCGTTACGGCGGGCGCTACCGGCGCAGGTTCTTCCGGATGGCCTGGCCGCGGACCACGATGCCCACGACGTGCAGGACAAGGCCCAGTCCGATCAGCGGCAGGGAGGCCCAGGCCAGCGTTTGGTTGCCGCCGGTGTTGCCGATGATGTTCAGGATGATGCCGACGGCGATCAGTCCCATCGCGCCGAAGACCAGGACTTTGTAACGGGTTGGCGCGGTGGCCCAGAATTCGTTCAGCACCGTGCAAGTCTACCCGCCGGGCCTGCCGGATCCCGCTAGAACAGGGATTCCTGCACCGCCGGGACCTCCGAGGCGTAGCCGCCCAGGATGATGGTCCGGGCGGCCAGTTGGGAGAGGTTGACCACGAACGCGGCGTCCGTTCCATCCAGCCGGGCCAGAGCATTTGCCCCGCTCAGGGCAGTGACCGTGAAGCCGTGCTGCCCCTGGTCCAGCGCGTGCGGGTAGGCATGGCGTTTGGCGGGCCCGTAGAGGGCTTCAGCGTGCGCCGGCCTCGCCCACTGCTCCTCCACAGTTACAAAACCGTCGACGGCGGTGCGTGCCAGCAGTGTGCGCACCTCGCCGGCCGCGCGGGCGTTGGCGGACTGCAGGTCCCGTTCCGGGAGCGGCTGCAGGAGGGCGTCCGCTTTGGCTGCGGACCGCACCTGCTGCGTCAGGCCCACCTCGGCTGTCACCAGGTCCTCCAGGATCCGCACCACCCGGCCGTCCCGGGCCCGGGCAACATAAGCGGCCGCAGCGGCCCCTGCTCCGCGAGCCTGTTCCACTTTCGCGGGCCGGAGGCCGTTCCCACCTTGGTGGCACCGCCCGCGAACGTGGCAATGTACAGCCAGTGTTCCTGCATCAGGTAGTCACGGAGGCCCGGAGTGACCCTGCCGCCCCGGTGGAAGTCGTGCATGAGCCGGGACTCGTCCAGCACAAAGCACCGCTCGCACTGCTTTCCCCGCAGGGCCGGGGCAGCGGAGGCGCAGAGGACGTGGCTCCGCGAGGTTGCCGACTGGACCCGGATGTGGCCCAGGCAGGACCTGCCCGGTTCCACCACCTCGAAGCCGAGGCGCCGGCCGGGGCTAAGGCTGAGCTGACGGAAGTCCCCCTCCGGTGACTGGAGGCGCAAAACCGCGCCGCCGCCGTCGTCCGCGGCCCTGGAACCCTCCGGCGCCCTGGAACCCTCCGGCGCCCTGGAACCCGGCAGCGCATCCCAAAAGACCCCGTGGACCAGATAGCGGGTATCGGTCACGGGGTCTCCTGAAGTGGCGGGTGGGTGCTACAGCGCGGGCTGCACCCCGAAGGCTACGGCGAGCTTCATGATCTTCTCGGCGCGGCCAAGGCGGGGCAGGTCGGAGCCGTCACGGATGACGCGGCCGTTGGCTTCGAAGTCGTTCATGAAGTCGGTGGCCCACGCGACGTCCGACGGCGTGGGGCTGATGACCTCGTTGATCACCGGCGTCTGGTCAATGGCCAGGCAAAGCTTGCCGGTCATGCCCATCATCACGGTGATCCCGGTCTGCTCGCGCAGGATGGGGTGGTTGGTGCCGACGGTGGGGCCGTCGATGGGGCCCGGCAGGTTGCCCACCCGGCTGGCGACCACGAGCTTGGCCCGCGGGTAGGCCATGGCCTCCGGGGTGGCGGCCATGCCGGTATCGCGGCGGAAGTCGCCGGAACCGAAGGCCAGGCGGAACGCACCCTGGGCCTTGGCGATATGGTTGGCTTCCTCGATGCCCAGGGCGGATTCCACCAACGGGATCACGGGGGTCTTGCCGTCCATGCGGTGGAAGCTCTCGGTGACCTGGTCCGCGGATTCGGTCTTGGCGAGCATGACGCCCAGCAGGCCCGGGGTGCCGCGCAGCCCGGCAAGGTCATCAGCCCAGAACGGGCTGGTGGCGTCATTGATCCTCACCCAGGCCTTGCCGCCGCCGGTCAGCCAGTCGATCACGTTGGCGCGGGCCTGGTCTTTCTGGGACGGGTCCACCGCATCTTCAATATCCAGGATGATCGAATCGGCGCGGGAAACGGCCGACTGGTCGAACAGCTCCGGCTTCATGGCATTGACCAGCAGCCAGGAACGGGCGATCTCTGCGGGGATATTGCGTTCCGGCCTAACAGTTTCGGCGGCGATGGTAGACGTCATGCTTTCTACAGTATCCGCCCCGCAAGCGGCAAGGCGAAGAAATCGGCCAGCTTGTGAGGATCAATACGAACTAAACGGGATATGACTGTGTCTCCGGTTAAATGCGGGCAGCAGAAAGGGCCGTTGTGACCTGCACAACGGCCCTTGCTGCTGCCCGCATGGGAAGGGTCAGGGGATGTTGCTCCCGCGAGCCGTGACCCAGAGTTTGTACCAGTCGGCGCGGGTGAGGGCCTGCGCCACCCGGGCTGCGTCGCCGCAGGCCCGGATGCGGTCCGGGTTGACGGTCCCGATGACCGGCGCGATTCCGGCCGGGTGCTTCATCAGCCAGCCCAGCAGGACACCCTCGCCGGAGGTGCCGTACTCCCCCGCAAGCCCCGCCACGAGTTCGGCCGTTGCCGCATCGGCTGAGGTGGGACTGTCCGGTTCGGCGCCGGTGTAGACGCCGCGGGCCAGGGCGCCGTACGCCTGCAGGGTGATGTTGTTCCGGGTGCAATACTCAAGCGTCCCGTGCGGGAAGCTGTAGTCCAGGTGCTCCGGGTGGTTGACCAGGACCTGGCTTTCCAGCCATGCCCGCTTGAGCAGGCTCATTTCCAGCTGGTTGGCAACCACCGGGGTCTCCAGCCGGTCCCGCAGCGCCTCGATCTGCGCTGCGGACATGTTGGACACGCCCAGTTGCCGGACCTTGCCTTCGTCCATGAGCTGCCCGACGGCGGAGGCCACCTCCGCGGGGTCCGCCAGGGGGTCCGGGCGGTGCAGCAGGAGGATGTCCACGTAGTCCGTCCGGAGCCGTTCCAGGCTGCCGTTGACCCGTTCCAGGATGGCGTCCCGGCTCAGGTCGTAGTGGGTCTGAAGGCCGCGTTCGTTCAGCCGGATGCCGCATTTGGTCTGCAGCCGGATCCGTTCCCGCAGACCCGGAGTGGCGGCCATGACCTCGCCGAACACCGCCTCGGACTTGCCGCTGCGGTAGATGTCCGCGTGGTCGAACAGGGTGATCCCGGCGTCCAGGGCGGCCTGGACGGCAGCGGCGGCCTGGTCCACATGGTGGCTGCCATGTGGTTCGTCAGACCAGCTGCCGCCCAGTCCCATGCATCCGTAGATGACCTCCTGCATCAGGCCCGCCCACGCCGGCGGTTCACGCCCATCAGCGCAACCACGCGGTGGTGTTGGCCGGCAGCTTGCCGTCCTCCAGCGGGCCGCTGCTGACCAGCACCTTGCCGGCCGGAAGGTCGACAGCGGTGTTCCCGAAGTTGGTCACGGACTGCCACCCGTTGGGGCGCTTGAAGTGCAGGACGTCCGGGTTGCCGTTGTCAACCCATTCGAGGTCCTCGTCCGTCTGCAGTTCACGGCGGAGCTTCAGGGCCTCGCGGTAGAGCTCCAGGGTGGAACCTTCGGTGCCGTCCTGGGCCTCCACGGCGTACTTGCTGAACCAATCCGGCTGCGGCAGGTGGGAGCCGCCGTCGCCGAAGCCGAAGGAGGTGCCTTCCACCTTCCAGGGCAGCGGCACGCGGCAGCCGTCGCGGCCAATCTCCACGCCCTTGTTGCGGTAGAAGGACGGGTCCTGCCGTTCCGATTCGGGAATCTCGGCCACTTCCTGCAGGCCCAGTTCCTCGCCCTGGTACAGGTACGCGGAGCCGGGAACGGCGAGCATCAGGAGGGTGGCGGCCCGCGCACGGCGCTCGCCCAGGTCAACGTCCAGCTGGTCCTTGGGGCCGCCGGCCAGCAGCCAGTCCTTGCCGTCCTGGCCCTTGGCGCCGGCCTTTTCCTTGGCCACCTGCGGCAGCCCGTAGCGGGTGGCGTGCCGTACCACGTCGTGGTTGGAGAACACCCACGTGGAGGAGGCGCCGGTGGCGGCAGCCTCGGCCAGGTTGCGGGTGATGATCTCCTTGAACTCGGCGGCGTCGAAGTCGGCCTGCAGCAGGTCGAAGTTGAACGCCTGTCCCAGGCCCTGGGGGCTGGCATAGCGGGCACGCCTGGTGGCGTGCACCCAGGCTTCGGCGACGGCGGTGCGCGGCGGGTTGTACTCGTTGAACACCTCGCGCCATTCGGCGTAGATCTCGTGCACTTCGTCGCGGTCCCAGAACGGGTGCGTCCCGTCGTCGAATCCGTCCACTCCGGTGTTGGCGGCGCTCAGTTCCAGCTTGGAGAGCAGCGGCTCGGTGAGGTCCTTGGTGAGGGCGTGGGCCACATCGACGCGGAAACCGTCCACGCCGCGGTCGGACCAGAACCGCAGCGTCTTCAGGAAGTCATCCCGGATCTCGCGGTTGGACCAGTTCAGGTCCGGCTGCTCCTTGGCGAAGATGTGCATGTACCACTGGCCCGGGGTGCCGTCCGGTTCGGTGATGCGCTCCCAGGCGGGGCCGCCGAACACAGAGTCCCAGTCCGACGGCGGGAACTCACCGTTGGAGCCCTTGCCGTCACGGAAGATGTAGCGGTCGCGGGCCGGCGAACCCTTCGGCGAGGCCAGGGCTTCCTGGAACCACTTGTGCCGGTTGGAGGAGTGATTGGGGACGATGTCGGCAATGAGTTTGATGCCGGCTTCGTGGAGGGCCTTGGCCATCTCGTCGAAGTCGTCCAGGGTGCCCAGCTTGGGATCCACGTCGCGGTAGTCGTCCACGTCGTAGCCGCCGTCGGCGAGCGCGGAGGGGTAGAACGGGCTCAGCCAGACGGCGTCGATGCCCAGCGACTTCAGGTACGGGACCTTGGCGGTGATGCCCTTCAGGTCACCGATGCCGTCGCCGTTGGAATCGGCAAAGCTGCGCGGGTAGATCTGGTATACGGAGGCCTGGCGCCACCAGTTGGGGTCGGCCGGACGGTCGGAGTCGGACAGGGTTGCCAGCGTGGCAGTGGTGGACAAGGGGTGGTCCTTTTCTTTGCAGCAGGTACATTTATATTGAATCTAAATTTACTTCCCCAAGTATTATCTGGTGCTTTGCTCAGGAAGGTCAACAGCATGCCTGAACTGGTTCCGGCGACTCCCCAGTTGCTGCGGCGGGTCAGTGCCGGCGCGGTGCTCGAATTCCTCCGCGCCTCGGCCGCGGTGACCGTCACGGACGTCATGGCCGCCACGGGCCTGACCCGCGCCACCACCATCGCCGTCTGCGAGGACCTGGTCCGGCGCGGCTGGGTCCTGGAGCGGGAAAACCAGCGCGAGTTCGGCGGGTACCACAAGGGCCGCCCCGCCCGCCGGTTCGAACTCAACGAGCGCGCAGGCGTGGTCCTGGGCATGGACATCGGCTATTCAAAGGTCACCGTGGTGGTTTCCGACCTCCGGGGCAAGACATTGGGACGGTCCAGCCGGCCTTTCCAGGCGGGAGACGTTGGTTCCCGGGAACGCATAGCCTTCATCGACGGCGTAGCCCAGGCGGCCCTGCGGTCCGCAGGAACGGAGCCCGGCCGGGTACTGGCCGTCTGCGCCGGAGTTGCCGCACCGGTGGACCGGCACGGGGAGGTGGTGGCCACGCAGAAGTTCTGGGGGCTGTTCGACCTGGGACTGGGGGCGGCCCTCAAGGAAACCCGGGGCTGGACGGTGCTGCTGGAAAACGACGCCAACCTTGCGGCCCTGGGCGAACGCTGGCAGGGGGCGGCCGCGGGAATTGACGACGTGGTGGTGATCCTGGCCAGCGAACGGCTGGGTTCGGGCATCGTGGAGGGCGGCCGGCTGGTCCACGGAACGCGGGGCAGCGCCGGGGAGCTGGCGTACCTGGACCTGGTGGAAGGCGTGGGCGACACCTACGGCATCGCCCACCTGGCGCGGACCTGGGCCGCCGAAGCCCTGGCCACCCCGGTCCCCACCGCCCTCCGCTCCGTCCCCCACGGGCGGTTGGAAGCTGAGCAGGTCTTTGCGGCGGCGGAACAGGGCGACGCCGTGGCTCTTGGCATCATGGACCGGCTGACGGACAGGATGGCACGGGTGGTGGGAACCGTAGCCACCCTGCTCAATCCGGAGCTGGTGGTGATCGGCGGCGGGGTGGCCGATTCCGCGGGCGTACTCCTTGCACCCATCAGCGAGCGCCTGAAAGACTTCACCGCCACCCCCGCGCGGGTGGCGGTCTCCCCGCTGGGCGACTCAATCGTCACGGTGGGTGCCGTGCGCTGCGCCCTGGACTACGTGGAGCAGAATTCCCTGGACCTGGACCTGGACCTGGAGCTGGCCGCGCCGGTCGCCCCGGCATAACCGAGGCCACGCGCCCCTTGCCCGCCGGGGTCTACGCGCCCGGTTCCAGGGCCGCTGCCACCGGCAGCGTGCCGTCGCGGAACTCGATGGTCCGGCCTGCGGTCTGGGGCAGGTCCAGCACCGCCGCGGCCACGATCGCCGTGTTGGCACGTGACGTGTCACGGTCCCCATCCGGCGACGGGTCCACGTCGATCAGCCCGGTCCCCGGCTTGTCGGTCAGTGCCCCGGGGCCCAGGATGGTCCACGCCAGCCCGCTGCCGCGCAGGTACTCGTCAGCGGCCGCCTTGGCTTCGGCGTAGGCGAAGAAACTGTTGTCTTCCGGCACTCCGTGGTCCTTGCCCGCACCGAAGTAGGACACCATCACGTACCGGTCCACCCCTGCCTGGGCCGCCGCATCCATGGAGCGGATGGCAGCGTCCCTGTCCACCGCGTAGGTGCGGCCGGGGTTGCCGCCGCCAGCCCCGGCGGACCAGACCACGGCGTCATGCCCGGCCAAGGCATCGGCGATGGCCGCCGTCGTGGCATTTTCCACGTCCAGGACCGACGGCGTGGCGCCAGTGGCGGCGACGTCGTCCGCATGGTCCGGATTGCGGATGAACGAGGTGACGGAGTGGCCCTCGCCGGTGAGGAGCTGGGACAGGAGGAGGGCCACTTTCCCGTGGCCGCCGATGATGGCGATGCGTGTCATGCACCCATTCTGCCCGCCCCGGGAGGGATTCGGAGCAGCCATGGTCCACGGAACAGGGCCTTTGTGCCCTGTTCCGCGTTTCCGGCTCCCGCCTAGCTTGGGGGCATGGCTGCCGGACCCCGTGCGGGGTTAGATGGACCCGCATCAGAAGCAATGTTGAAGCTGGGCCGTTTCTTTACCCGGTGGGACCAGACCGACGACGGCAGGGCCGTCTTCCGGGAGGGGGCCGCAAGGGCGACATCTTCTACCGCGACCGGTGGAGCCACGACAAGGTGGTCCGCTCCACCCACGGGGTGAACTGCACCGGTTCCTGCTCCTGGAAGGTGTACGTCAAGGACGGCATCATCACCTGGGAATCCCAGCAGACCGACTACCCGTCGGTGGGCCCTGACAGTCCCGAATACGAACCGAGAGGCTGCCCGCGCGGGGCAGCCTTTTCGTGGTACACCTACTCCCCCACCCGGGTCCGCTTTCCCTACGCACGCGGTGTACTGGTGGAGATGTACCGGGAAGCGAAAGCACGCCTGGGCGACCCGGTCCTGGCCTTCGCCGAGATAGCGGCCGACCCGGACAAGCGCCGGCGCTACCAGCAGGCCCGCGGCAAGGGCGGCCTGGTCCGGGTCTCCTGGCAGGAAGCGATCGAGATTGCCGCCGCCGCCCACGTGAACACCATCAAGACCTACGGCCCGGACCGCTGCGCCGGCTTCTCCCCCATCCCGGCCATGTCAATGGTTTCGCACGCCGTCGGTACGCGCTTCATCCAGCTGATCGGCGGGGTGATGACGTCCTTCTACGACTGGTACGCTGACCTGCCTGTCGCCAGCCCGCAGGTGTTCGGGGACCAGACCGACGTTCCCGAGTCCGGTGACTGGTGGGACGCGCGCTACCTCATGATGTGGGGATCGAACGTCCCGGTCACCCGAACTCCGGACGCGCACTGGATGGCCGAGGTGCGGTACCGCGGCACCAAGGTGGTCACGGTCAGCCCGGACTATGCGGACAACACCAAGTTCGCGGACGAATGGCTTCCCGCCCAGGCGGGAACGGACGCTGCCCTGGCGATGGCGATGGGGCACGTCATGCTGAAGGAATTCTTCGTGGACCGGGACGTGCCGTTCTTCACCGACTACGTGAAGCAGTACACGGACCTTCCGTTCCTGGTCCGGCTGGTGAGGAACGACGACGGCGCGCTGACGCCGTCAAAATTCCTCACTGCGCGTGACATCCCGGCGGAGTCCGGGGCAGAGGACGCTGCGTTCCGCACCGTCCTGTTCGACAAGAAGGCCGCCCGTCCGGCCGTCCCCAACGGGTCCCTGGGCTTCCGCTACTCCGGCAGCGGCGAGGGCAAGTGGAACCTGGACCTCGAGGGGATGGAACCGGCGCTGTCGCTGCGGGAGGTCTCGGGAGAAAGCGCCGAGGTCCTGCTCCCGTGCTTCGAGCAGGCGGACGGCACCGGCAGCGTGCTCCGCCGCGGCGTGCCCGTCATCGAGGTGGAAGGCCAGCTGGCCACCACGGTGTTCGACCTCATGCTCGCGCAGTACGGAGTGGGCCGCGACGGGCTGCCCGGGGATTGGGCCGCCAGCTATGACGACGCCGCCACGCCCTACACCCCGGCATGGCAGGAGGAGATCACCTCCGTACCCGCCCAGGCCTGCATCCGGGTGGCCCGCGAGTTCGCCCGCAACGCCGAGCAGTCCAAGGGCCGGTCCATGATCATCATGGGCGCCGGCATCTGCCAATGGTTCCACGGCGACACCACGTACCGGGCCATCCTGGCGCTGGTGATGCTGACCGGCTGCATGGGACGGAACGGGGGCGGCTGGGCGCACTACGTGGGGCAGGAAAAGACCCGCCCCATCACCGGCTGGGTGTCGCTGGCCAATGCCCTGGACTGGTCCAGGCCGCCGCGCACCATGATCGGCACCGGGTACTGGTACATGCACACGGACCAGTGGCGCCAGGACGGATATTCAGCGGATGCGCTGAAGTCCCCGTTGTCCACCGGCGCCCTGGACGGCCTGCACACCGCGGACGCCATCGCCCAGTCCGCGCGGCTTGGATGGATGCCGTTTTACCCGCAGTTCGACCGCAACCCCCTGGACCTCGCCGACGAGGCGGAGGCCGCCGTCGCCGCCGGAACCGCCAAGGACACCCCCAGCTATATCGCGGACGCACTCAAGAACCGGACACTGAACCCGGCCATCGAGGACGTGGACGCCCCGGAGAACTGGCCGCGCACGCTGATCCTGTGGCGCTCCAACCTGTTCGGTTCCTCCGCCAAGGGCAATGAGTACTTCCTGCGGAACCTGCTGGGCACCCACAACAACGTCCTGGGCACGGATGCCGAGGGACTTAAACCCAAGGATGTGAAGTGGCACGAAAAGGCGCCGGAAGGAAAGCTGGACTTCCTGGTCTCCGCGGACTTCCGGATGACCTCCACCACGCTGCTCTCCGACGTCGTGTTCCCGGCCGCCACGTGGTACGAGAAGCACGACCTGTCCTCCACGGACATGCACCCGTTTGTGCACGCCTTCACCCCAGCAATCGACCCGCCGTGGGAAACCAAAACGGACTTCGAGATGTTCCACCTGCTGGCCGGGGAGTTCTCCCGGATGGCCAAGACCCACCTGGGCGTCCGCCGGGACCTGGTCAGCGTGCCGCTGCAGCACGACACCCCGGGCCAGCTGGCCCAGCCCGGGGGATCGTGCGGGACTGGCGTGACACGGACATTCCCGCCGTACCGGGCCAGAACATGCCCGCCTTTTCGGTGGTGGAGCGGGACTACACGGCCATCGCGGACAAGCTCGCCGCCGTCGGGCCCCTGGCCGACAAGCTCGGTTTCACCGTCAAGAACGTCACGTACAAACTCGCCGGCCCGTTGGAGCGGCTCAGCCGTTCCAACGGCGTGATGCTCGGCGGCGCAGCGGACGGGCGGCCGGCGATCGACACCGACGCGAAAATGGCCGAGGCCATCCTGGCCTTCTCCGGCACCACCAACGGTGCGCTGTCCGTGCAGGGCTTCAAAGACCTCGAAGTCCGCACCGGAAGGAAGCTGGCGGACCTGTCCGAGGGCTCCGAGGAAAAGTTCATCACCTTCGCCCAGACCCAGGCCGGACCGGTCCCCGTGATCACGTCGCCGGAATGGTCAGGCTCCGAAACGGGCGGCCGGCGCTACGCCCCGTTCACCATCAACATCGAACGGCTCAAGCCCTTCCATACCCTGACGGGGCGGATGCATTTCTTCCTGGACCACGACTGGATCACGGACATCGGCGAGGGGCTGCCCATCTACCGGCCGCCGCTGGACATGCACCGGCTCTTCGGCGAACCCAAACTGGGCCGGAATGGGGAGCTGGAAGTGGTGGTCCGGTACCTGACGCCGCATTCCAAGTGGTCCATCCACTCCGAATACCAGGACAACCTGCTCATGCTCTCGCTCTCCCGCGGCGGCCCCACGGTCTGGATGAGCCCCGCCGACGCCGAGGCGATCCAGGTCAAGGACAACGACTGGGTGGAGTGCCTGAACATCAACGGGGTCCTGGTGGCCCGGGCGATCGTCAGCCACCGGATGCCGGCCGGCGTGGTCTACGTCCACCACGCACAGGAACGCACCATCGACGTACCGAAGTCTGAAGCCACGGGACGGCGCGGCGGCATCCACAACTCGGTGACCCGGCTGCTGGTCAAGCCTTCGCACCTGATCGGCGGCTACGCCCAGCTGGCCTACGCGTTCAACTACCTCGGCCCCACCGGGAACCAGCGCGACATGGTTGCCACCGTCCGCCGTCGTTCCCAGGAGGTGCAGTACTGATGCGTGTCATGGCTCAAATGGGCATGGTCATGAACCTGGACAAATGCATCGGCTGCCACACCTGTTCCGTGACCTGCAAGCAGGCCTGGACCAACCGTGCGGGCACCGAGTACGTCTGGTTCAACAACGTGGAAACCCGGCCCGGGCAGGGGTATCCGCGCCGCTACGAGGACCAGGAGAGGTGGCACGGCGGCTGGGTGCTGAACAAGCGCGGCAAGCTGGTGCTGAAAGCCGGGGGCCGGGTGAAGAAGCTCCTGGGGATCTTCGCCAGCCTCGTCCAGCCCGAGCTCAAGGACTACTACGAGCCGTGGACCTACGACTACAAGACCCTCGTGGACGCGCCGCTGGGCGACGACTTCCCGGTGGCCCGGCCCAAGTCCCTGATCACCGGCAAAGACACGAAAATCACGTGGTCCGCGAACTGGGACGACGACCTGGGCGGCTCCACCGAAAACGGCCACCTGGACCCGATCGTGGAGAAGGTGCGGCGCGAGTCCGAGGACAAGATCAAGTTCGCCTACGAGCAGACGTTCATGTTCTACCTGCCGCGGATCTGCGAGCACTGCCTGAACCCGTCCTGCATGGCGTCCTGCCCCTCCGGCGCGATCTACAAGCGGGTGGAGGACGGGATTGTGCTGGTGGACCAGGACAAGTGCCGTGGCTGGCGGCAGTGCGTCACCGGCTGCCCGTACAAGAAGATCTACTTCAACCACAAGACGGGCAAGGCCGAGAAGTGCACCTTCTGCTATCCAAGGGTGGAGGTGGGGCTGCCGACGGTCTGTTCGGAGACCTGCGTGGGCCGGCTGCGGTACCTGGGGTTGTTCCTGTACGACGCCGACGCCGTCACCGCGGCGGCCGCGGTCACCGACCCCAAGGAACTCTACGACGCCCAGATGGACGTGCTGCTGGACCCGAACGACCCCGCCGTCCAGGCCGAGGCCCGCGCCCAGGGGATCCCCGAGGACTGGATCGACGCCGCGCGGCGCTCGCCGGTCTACGCCCTGGCCAAGGTCTACAAGGTGGCACTCCCGCTGCACCCCGAGTACCGCACCATGCCGATGGTCTGGTATGTGCCGCCGCTCTCACCCGTTGTGGACCTGCTGCGGGACCAGGGGCACGACGGCGAGGACCACGGCAATCTTTTTGGCGCCATTGATGCGCTGCGCATCCCGGTGGAGTATCTCGCGGAACTGTTCACCGCGGGCGATGCGGACCGGGTCACGGCCGTACTGAAGAAGCTGGCCGCCATGCGTTCCTACATGCGCGGCATCAGCCTCGGCAACGACCCGGACGACTCGATCCCCGAGGCCGTGGGCATGGACGGCCAGACCATGTACGAGATGTACCGGCTGATGGCCATTGCCAAATACGACGAACGGTACGTCATTCCCAAGGCGCACGTGGAGCAGGCCCACGACCTGGAGGAGATGGGCTGCTCGCTGGATTTCGACGGCGGCCCTGGCATGCAGGATTCGGCACCCTTCGGGGAGGCGAGCGGCAGGCCCGTCCCGGTGGCCGTGGACACCTTCCACGCCCTGCGCGACCGGCAGACAAGTGACGAGGTCTCCGCGGGGACGGGCCTGAAGGGCAGGGTGAACCTGCTGAACTGGGACGGCCGCGGGGCGCCGCCCGGCCTGTTCCCGGACAAGGGGCACGAAGCGGATACCCTCGACGCTGCGGAGGACCGGCCGTGAACCGCCACGACCAGGTGGTGTACCTGGCAGCGGCCTGGTGCCTGTCCTATCCCGATGAGGACCTGGTGCAGCGGGTTCCCCTGGTCCGGGCAGCGCTTTCCGAGTTTCCCGGTGCTTTGCCGGCATTTGCGCCGGTACTGGACCTTCTCGAGGCCACCCCGCCCATGGAACTGCAGGCCCAATATGTCCGCGAGTTCGATCTCGGCCGGCGGCACCCGCTGCATTTGAGCTACTGGACCGATGGCGACACCCGGCGCCGCGGTGAGGTGCTGGGCTTCTTCAAGGAGGCCTACCGGCACAGCGGCGCCCTGGTGGACCTGGACGGGGAACTTCCCGACTACCTGCCCATGGTGCTGGAATTCGCTGCCCGGGTGGATTCCGCGGCCGGACGCACCCTGCTGAAGCGTTACCGGGCCAGCTTGGAGATGCTTCGGCTGGGGCTGCTTCGGGACAACCTGCCGCATGCCACGATCCTGGCGGCCATCTGCGCCACCTTGCCCGGGAAGTCACCCCAGGACGAGCAGGAAGTGATGCGCATGGCCGGATACGGTCCACCCTCCGAAAGCGTGGGACTGGATCCCTACGACCCGCGGCTTTTGCCGGTCAGGAGGGCCTGACCATGCCCGCACTCAAGGCGTCCACCGTGGCGGAGCCGGGACCCGCCGTCGTCCTCAACGCCTGGGATACCGTCCTGTGGGGCGTCCTGCCCTATGTCATGGTGGTGGTGCTGGTGGGCGGGCTGGTGTGGCGCTACCGGTACGACCAGTTCGGCTGGACCACCCGGTCCTCCCAGCTTTACGAATCCCGGCTCCTGAGGATCGCCTCCCCGCTTTTCCACTTCGGGCTGCTTGCGGTCATCGCCGGGCACTTCTTCGGCCTGGTGATCCCGATGGCCTGGACGGCGGCGGCGGGCATGAGCCAGGACTTCTACCACTTCAACGCCCTGCTGGTGGGCGGCATCGCCGGGGTGGGAACGCTGGGCGGGATCGCGCTGCTGATCTACCGGCGGCGCACCACCGGCCCGGTCTTCATGGCGACCACCAGGAACGACAAGACCATGTACGTGGTGCTGACCGCGGCCATCGTCCTTGGCCTGTGGACCACCCTGGCCAGTGTGTTCGATGGAGAACACGGGCACAACTACCGGGAAACGGTGGCGCCGTGGTTCCGGTCGCTGTTCATCTTCCAGCCGGACATCGCGGCGATGGCCGCTGCGCCGTTAACCTTCCACCTGCACACCTTGGTGGGCATGGCGCTGTTCGTCATCTGGCCGTTCACGCGCCTGGTGCACGCATTCACGGCACCCCTGCACTACCTTTTCCGCCCGTACATCGTCTACCGCTCGCGGGACAGGGAAACGAAGGGCCGGGGCTGGTCCGCCGTTGGCACGCCGGACAGGGACACCCGCAACCGCTGACCGGCGGTGCGTTTGGATCATGGTGAGGAGCAGGAAGTGGCCGGAATGACCACAGCGCCGGGCACCTGGAGGGCGCTGAACCTTGCGCTGGCGACGGCGGCATCCGTGGCAGGTTTCTGGGCATGGAACTCCGTGGCCACGCTGGGCGCCTTCTACGTCCAGAACCTGTCCCTGACGCCGGCCAGCACCGGGATCCTGGTGGCCATGCCGGTGTTCGTCGGTTCGCTGGGACGGATCGTGGTGGGCACGCTCACGGACAAGTACGGCGGCAGGGCCATGTTCACCTTCGTGCTCCTGGCCGCCATCCCTCCCCTCCTCCTGGTGTCGGTCGGCGGCCTCCTGAGTTCCTTCGCGCTGGTACTGGGGGCCGGGCTGCTGCTCGGCGTGGCAGGGACCGTTTTCGCCGTCGGGATCCCGTTCGTCAGCGCCTGGTACCAACCAGCCCGCCGCGGGTTCGCCACCGGTGTCTTCGGCGCCGGGATGGGCGGCACGGCGCTGGCGGCATTTCTGAATCCCCGGCTTGTGGCCGGGATCGGATACTTTCAGACGCACCTGCTGATCGCCGGCGTCCTGGCCGTGATGGCGGCGCTGGTGTGGTTCGCCATGAAGGAATCCCCGGATTGGGCGCCCAGCCACCTGCCGGTGCTGCCCAAACTCCTCGACGCTGCCAGGACGGCAGTCACCTGGAAGATGTGCTTCCTCTACGCCGTGGTCTTCGGCGGTTTCGTTTCCTTCGCCACTTACCTGCCCACCTATCTGCGGGACGTGTACAGTTTCGATCCCTCCGGCGCCGGCGCCCGGACCGCCGGGTTTGCCCTGGCCGCTGTCCTGGCCCGTCCGGTGGGCGGGGTCCTGGCTGACAAGCTGGGCCCGAAACCGGTAGTCCTCACCGCCCTTGCCGCCGTCGCGGTCCTGGGCTGGGTGGTGAACATGCGGCCCGACGGCGAAGTCCCCGCCGGTGCCACATTCGTTGCCATGGCGGCGGCGCTGGGTCTGGGAACGGGCGGCGTGTTTGCGTGGGTCGGCGTCCTGTCACCGGCGGGGAAGGTGGGCAGCATCAGCGGCATCGTGAGCGCCGCTGGCGGATTGGGCGGATACTTCCCCCTCTGGTCATGGGCGCCGCCTATGACGCAGCGACCCGCAGCTATTCGATCGGGCTGCTCCTGCTGGTGGGCACCGCGCTGGTGGCCCTGTTGTTCACCCTCTTCGCGGTCCAGCCCAGGACGGGTGCGCCGGCGGTTCAGAGGACTCCGTAGCGCAGGTACACCACGCCGTTTCCGAACGGGCGTTCCTCCAGCAGTTCCAGCCGGGCCTCCAGTCCGTCCGGCAGGAAGCGCAGGCCGCCGCCCACGGCAACCGGGGTGATGAAGAACTGGCATTCGTCCACCAGGCCGGCGTTGAGGGCGTGTGCCGTCAGCGTGGGGCCGCCGATGCTGATGTTCCTGTCCGTGCCGGCCTTCATGTCCCGCACCGTCTCCGGGCGGAACTGCCGCTCCAGCCTGGTGCGGGGCGTGGGAGCGATGGCCAGCGTCGTCGAGTACACCACCTTGTCCGCCCCCTGCCAGATCCGGGCATAGTCCTGGATCACCGAAGGATCCCCGGACGTGCCCATGGTTTCCCAGACAGACATCACCTGGTACATCCGCCGCCCCAGGAGGTAGGTGCCCACATCCCGCTCCAGGTCGTTGATGAAACCGTGGACCTCCACATCCGGCGCGGACCAGTTGAAGTTGCCGTCCTTGTCTGCCGTGTAGCCGTCGAGGGACATGATTGCGGAGTAGATCAGCTTCGCCATGGCCCCATTCTGCCGCCGGATATCAGGCCCGCATAGGTTTTCGGCGCTGCTTGCGGCATTCCTGGGCTTGTTCGCACATCCGTGCCTTCTACTCGGGTCATTGCGAACAAGGCTAGGACCGCAGCATCCGGCAAAGCCTTACTGCTGCCGCGACACCAGGTACTGCTGTCCCAGGGTCCAGAGGTTGGAAACCGTCCAGTAGACCAGGACTCCGATGGGGAAGAAGATCCCGCCCACGCCGAAGACCACGGGCAGGACGTACAGCAGGACTTGCTGCTGGCGCATCAGGAGACTGTCGCTGTCCTGGCCGTCCATGGTCCGTGCGGCCACAAGTTTCTGCGTCAGGAATTGGCTGGCGATCATCACCAGGATCATGACGACGGCGAGCACAGCCACGGCGGCCGGGTCGCCTGCGCCGTGCAGCAGGGAGGCTGACAGAGGTGCCCCGAAGATGCTGGACGAGTCGAACTGGATCACCTGGTCGTGGCCCATCACCCCGATGCCCACACCCTGGCGGGATGCATTGGAAACTCCTGACAGCACCTGGAAAAGCGCCAGGAAGAACGGTGCCTGGATCAACAGCGGCAGGCATGCAGAGAACGGGTTGGTGCCGTGCTTTTTGTAAAGGGCCATCTGTTCCTGGGCCATGGCCTGCCGGGACGCAGGGTCTGTCCTGCCCTTGTACCTGTCATGGAGCTCCTTCAGGTCCGGCTGCAGGAGCCGCATCCTGCGCTGGGCCCTCACCTGGGCCAGGAACACCGGGATTAGTGCTGCGCGGATGACCAGGACCAGCCCGATGATGGACAGCGTCCAGGTCCAGCCGCCCGCCGCCGGCATGCCCACGGCGGCCAGCCCGTCGTGGAAAGCCACCATGATGGCGGACACCAGCCACCGGAACGGCTGCATCACCGCCGTGAAAAAGTCCACCGATCCCCCGTCCGCCAATTGCTGCCAAGCTACTGCGGATCCGGGAAACAGGAAAGCCCCCGGAACCTTGCGGATTCCGGGGGCTTGGCCGCCGCAGACAGGTATTGGTTTGGGGAAGGCCAAGGGGGCAGACAGGACGTTCAGCGGCCCCTCGGCCCCGTGTGTGGGACATGCAGGATGAATCTTCAGTCTGTTTGGACGAAAAGGAAGAGGAAGAGGAAGGCCGCACCCATGGCTAAGCCGATCCACATGCTGATCAGGCGTGTCTTCTTGTACTGCCTGGTTTTGCCCCGCTGGTCTGCCATGAGCCACTGATCGTACAGCACCAGCGAGGCCACGATAATCGCGGCAGAAATCGATAAGTAGGTGAACGACATGGCTCAATCTCGACCTGCGGGGCCTACAGAGCGTCACGCCCTTCAGTTTCTGATTTCACCCGATAGTGCCGCGCACGGCTCAGGATGATCCCAAGCCTGCTCACGCAGGCGATGACCAGAACCGTGCCTGTTGCCGCGAAAAAAATATCGACCCCGGTCCAGCCTTCCCAATCGAACCGCACCAGGGTTGGAATAAGCAGGCATAAGCCGAGGATGAAGCCCCACCAAGGCAGAATCCAGCCCTCGTGCCCGTCAGATGACGTAGTGCCCATGCTTCCACCTTCCCAATAGGGCGTCCACGGAGCTTCCTGGTGTGGTGAGGCGGGCGGCCGCCGTAAGGAACCACCCGCCTCGTCCAGCAGCTGGGGAGTCAAAGCCAGCGGCTGGGTACTTTATCTACAGGCCAAGCAGCCTGTTGTGCCCTGACGGGCCCTAATATGGCGTGACATATGCCACTTTTCTGCTCAGTCCAACCTAATAGTAAGCATGCTGAGCAGTCAACACCGGCCGCTTAGATAAGTGCCTTGAAGTCGAGACGCCGCTAGAGATGGATGGACTTGCAGCAAACAGAAAAGCCCCCGGGATCCATGGATCCCGGGGGCTTAGCCTGTAGCGGTGGGGAGGCTCGATCTCCCGACCTCACGATTATGAGTCGTGCGCTCTAACCAACTGAGCTACACCGCCACGAATGAGAAAAACCTGCGTCAAGCCGGTCAAACCGCCTTGACGCAGGCCCTCATTCAGAGCCCCCACCGGAATCGATCCGGTGACCTCGTTCTTACCAAGAACGCGCTCTACCACTGAGCTAGGGGGGCAACGAGTAAATACTCTACCGGAAGATTTACGCACCAACAAATCGGCGACCGGAGCCCCTTCCGGACGGTCGGGCAAGTGCTTTTCCGGGCTGCGGAAGCATGTTTTTCCGCGGAATTCCGGGGCTGGAGGGGTGATGGGAAGCAGGGCGGACGACGGCGGCAGGCGCCATCCCAGGGCCCCTCGCCACCGTGCCGGAGCCCGAATGTGGCGAGTCCCACACCAGTACGGTTAAACGCCGATGGGCCGGCTCGAAAGCCGGCCCATCGCCGTCGTCAATTCCTCAACGCCGGGGGTTTACCACTTGCCCTTGCGGTTGAAGTCGCGGTGCCCGCCCTCGCTGCCGCTGCGGGGCTTGCGGGAGCCGTCGCCGTGGCCGCCGAAGCGGGAGTCGCCCGACTGGCCGCGGTCGCTGAAGGAGCGCTCGCTGTACGAACGGCCGCCGCGGTCAGCGGAGGACCGCTCGCCGTCGTTCTTGCGGAATTCCTTCTTGAACCCGCCGTTGCCCTTGAAGTTGCCTCCCCGGTCGCCGCCGCGGCTGCCCTGGTAGGCACCGCGGTCACCGGACGGCTTGCGGCCGTTGTCCAGTTCGAGGTGGATCAGCTCGCCGCCGATCCGCGTGCGGGACAGGGCCTTCAGCTGGTCGGGGCTCAGGTCCGCGGGCAGCTCCACCAGGGAGTGGTCCGAGCGGATGTCGATGCCGCCGATCTGCGCGGAGGAGATGCCGCCTTCGTTGGCAATGGCGCCCACGATGGAGCCGGGCATGACGCGCTGGCGGCGTCCCACCGCGATCCGGTAGGTGGCATTGCCCTCGGTCAGCGCACGGGTCGGCCCACGTGAGCCGAAGCCGTCCTTGGAGCGCTCGCGCTTCTGGAATTCAGGAGCGGCAGGCAGTTCCTTGACCAGCAGCGGCTGCCCGCCCTGCGCCATTACGGCAAGGGCGGCAGCGATCTCTGCTGCGGGAACGTTGTGCTCCTCCTCGTAGGACGCGATGAGGTCCCGGAACGCCGCGACGTCCTCGGAGGCGAGGGTCTCGGTGATGCGCTCGGCGAACTTGCCCAGGCGCAACGTGTTCACGGTCTCGGCCGTGGGCAGGTGCATCTGCTCCACCGGCTGGCGGGTGGCCTTTTCGATGGAACGCAGCAGGTACTTCTCCCGCGGCGTCATGAACAGGATGGCGTCACCGGAACGGCCTGCACGGCCGGTGCGGCCGATGCGGTGCACGTAGGACTCGGTGTCGTGCGGGATGTCGTAGTTGATGACGTGGCTGATGCGTTCCACGTCAAGGCCACGGGCGGCGACGTCGGTGGCCACCAGGATGTCGATGCGGCCTTCCTTCAGCGCGTCAACAGTGCGCTCGCGCTGCTGCTGCGGGATGTCACCGTTGATGGCGGCGGCCTGGAAACCGCGGGACTTCAGCTTGTCAGCAAGGTCCTCGGTGGCCATCTTGGTGCGCACGAAGGCGATGACGCCGTCGAAGTCTTCCACCTCGAGGATGCGGGTCATGGCGTCGAGCTTGTGCGGGCCCATGACCTGCAGGTACCGCTGGCGGGTGTTGGCGCCGGTGGTGGTCTTGGACTTGACGGAGATCTCGGCGGGATCGTTCAGGTACTGCTTGGACATGCGGCGGATCTGGCTCGGCATGGTGGCGGAGAACAGTGCCACCTGGCGGTCCGACGGCGTCTGCTGGAAGATCTGCTCAACGTCCTCGGCGAAGCCCATGCGCAGCATCTCGTCGGCCTCGTCCAGCACCAGGTACTGGAGTTCGGACAGGTCCAGGGAACCCTTAGAGATGTGGTCGATCACGCGGCCGGGGGTACCAACAACCACTTGGGCGCCGCGGCGCAGGCCGGCCAGCTGGGGCCCGTAGGCGGAGCCGCCGTAGACGGGCAGGACGGTGAAGTCGTCGATGTGCTTGGCGTAGGAGGTGAAGGCCTCGGCCACCTGGAGGGCCAGCTCGCGGGTGGGTGCCAGGACCAGGGCCTGGGTCTTGCGGGACGGGCCGTTGAGGTCGTGGAGCTCGGCCAGGCGGGACAGTGCCGGTACTGCGAATGCTGCAGTCTTACCGGTGCCGGTCTGGGCGAGGCCCACGACGTCGCGGCCTTCAAGCAGCAGCGGGATGGTTGCTGCCTGGATGGGGGAAGGCTTTTCGTAGCCAACGTCCTGCAGGGCGGCCAGGACGCGGCCGTCGATGCCAAGGTCGGCGAACTTCACGGTGTTTTCTTCTGCCTCAGCGGCAGGGGCGTCCGCAGCGGCAGGAGCCTCGGCGGCGGGAGCGGTTGCGGGAGCCTCGGCGGCGGGAGCCACGGGGGCATCCTCAACAACGGCGGTGGTTTCGTTCTGGTTTTCGGGCATAGGGGGATATTCCTCATCCATAGGGGGCCAGGCGGCACTACCCGAGGTGAGCGGAGCCGCAGTACGCGTGCCGATTGATGCCGGGCAAACGTTGACCGGCCGGTCACAGAAGTCCGGCGCTTTCGCAATCCCGTGGCAGGACTTCGCGCTGCATCTCTTGGCTGCTATCCCAGCAGTCTGTACAGCGTTTTCTTTAGCCGGCTCTCCCTATGAAAATGCCCGCATCGCTTGTGCGGGCCCCAACACTTGCCAGTCCTGCCTCAAAAATTGGGCAGGAATAAGGGATTTCCGGAGTGGGGGATATTTCAAGTGTAAGGTACGGACGCCATTGACCGCCAATTCAATGCCCGACGACGGCGGTGAGCTTGCGCACACAGCCCGCCCTGGGCAGGGGTGCTACTGCCCCAGCCGCCGCAGCAGCAGCCCAAACTTGGTGTGGTATTCGTCCTGGAGCCGGATCTCGCCGTCGGCCTCTGCATTGCGGAGCGCCTCGATGACCTCCGCGTCCGGCTCACTGAACCACTGGCCGATCGTGATGCCGTGGCGCGGCACGAAGGTCCGCTGGATGGGGTCGCCGGCGCGGATGCTGCCGGTGCGAATGACGCGCAGGTAGGTCCCCACCCGCCCCTCCTCGGTGAACCGCTTCACCC
Organism: Arthrobacter sp. FX8; assembly: GCF_026723805.1. Lineage (NCBI taxonomy): Bacteria > Bacillati > Actinomycetota > Actinomycetes > Micrococcales > Micrococcaceae > Arthrobacter > Arthrobacter sp. FX8. Next base: position 2,501,013 of record NZ_CP113505.1, read on the forward strand.
ACTGCGGTTCCTTCATCCGGCGCTGGAACGTGGCGCAGGGGACGCGCGGCGAGGTGACCTCGAGTTCGACGTCGGCCCCAACCTTCCAGCGCTCCCCGATGACGGCGTGGGTGGCTTCGATGCCGGCCACCCGCAGGTTCTCGCCAAACATGCCCGGCGGCAGCTCGCGTCCCAGGGTGCGCGCCCAGAAGTCGGCGTCGGCCTGGGAATAGGCGTAGACGGCCTGATCCTCTCCGCCGTGATGCACCCGGTTGGCCTGGATGTCTCCCCGCAGGCCCAGCTTGTGGACCTTCACCGGACCGTCCGCCGGGCGCTTGTCGATGGCCGTCACGCCAACGTTTCCCTGGTCCGCGATGAGCTGGTGGACGCGGCAGACAGCAAGGACAGAACCAGATTCCATGGCATCCAGTCTAGGGTTCCCCCGCGGCGGGCTCCCTGCGGCTCGGGGATGGGCAGTTCTCCCCTGCCGTCGAGCGCGGTTTTACTCGCAGCCGGCCTGCCCAGGGATTACGCTGATCCGAGGATTGCAATTGGGGGTGCAGCGCTGTGCCCAATTCACGTGGACAACTGAAGGGGACGCTGTGGATTCAAACACCATGGACCCGAACGAGGATCCCAGCAAGGAGCCGGACATCGCTTCCGAAGTGGAGCACGGCGCGTCCGGCCGGCCGCAACCGGGAACCGGCAGCAGCACCGCCAAGCCTCCGCCCTGGCAGGTCCCCAAGCCGGACCTGCGCCCCGAACTCCTCAATGAACCGGTCACCCCTGTCGACCCGTTCGCGCGGGAGCGGGAAAAGCAGCTCAATGACGCGGCCGCACGGAAGAAGCGTTCCCAGCGGCGTACCGTGATGGTGGGCCTGGGCGTGACAGCCCTCCTGGCCGGGACCATCACTGCCGTGGTGGCCAGCAATGAGGATGATCCCGAGTACGCGCAGGTGTGCTTCAACGACGAAACCGGCGAGCGCGTGGCGGACACCAAATGCGATAGCTCTGCGGGCCGCGGGGGCGGCATCTACGCCTGGTACTTCTACTCCCGCGGGGCAAGTGTTCCGCCCATTGGCCAGAACCGGTCCACCGCGCCCAACTACACGCGGACCGTCCCCAGCGGCGCAAAGGCCTCCACGGGGTACAGCAGCCAGGGCGGCACGGTCAGCCGCGGCGGTTTCGGCTCCAGCGCCAAGAGCGGCTCAAGCGGTGGCGGCGGCAAGGTCTCGGGGGGCTGACGGATGAAGAGGATGTTGTCCGAACCCCGGCCGGGCTGGAAGCAGAAGATCGAAGAGCAGGGCCTGGTGTTCTCCACCACCACCATGGACGACGGGCGCCGGATCGAGTACTGGAACGAATCCGCGTACTACGAGTTCACCATGGACGAGGTGGAGACCCTTGAAGTGGCGGCCGAGGAGATGCACCGGATGTGCCTGGAAGCCGCGAAGTTCCTGGCCACCGGGGCCATGGGCAGCATCGGCATCGGTCCCCAGGCACTGGAACTGGCGGCCGCATCGCTGCAGGCCGGCGACGTGGATGTTTACGGCCGGTTCGACTTCATCTACGACGGCCGGGGCGGGCCGGCCAAGATGCTCGAATACAACGCCGACACCCCCACCGGACTCATCGAGGCCGCCGTCGCCCAATGGTTCTGGCTCCAGGACGTGTTTCCGGAGAAGGACCAGTGGAACGGCATCCACGAGGCCCTCATCCGGCAGTGGAAGAAATTCCAGTACCGCACCGGCATGAGCACCCTCCACGTGGCCCACTCCGAGGTGGAGGAATCCGGCGAGGACTGGATGACCGCCGCGTACATGCGCGACGTCGCCGGCCAGGCGGGGTGGACCACCATCGGGATCAACATGTCCGATATCGGCTGGGACCCCAACCTGAACCGCTTCGTGGACCTGGACAACTTCCTGATCAACACCATCTTCAAGCTCTATCCCTGGGAGCTGATGATGAAGGAGGAGTTCGGGCCCCGCCTGCTGGAGCGGGCGCACAACCCGCGCTGGGTGGAACCCGCCTGGAAGATGCTGCTCTCCAACAAGGCCCTGCTGGCCGCCCTGTGGCATCTGTACCCCGGCCATCCCAACCTGCTGCCCGCGTACCTCACGGATCCGGGGCCGCTGAAGGAGTGGGTGGGCAAGCCCCTCCACGGCCGTGAAGGCGACAACATCCGGATCCACGCGGACGGGATCAGCCTGGAGCAGCCCGGCGGCTACGGGCGGGAGGGCTGGTGCTACCAGCAGTACCACCCATTGCCGGACTTCGACGGCAACCATCCGGTGCTGGGCCTCTGGGTGGTGGACGGCGAGTCCGTGGGCTGCGGCATCCGGGAATCGGACGGGCCGGTCACGGACTACTTCTGCCGCTTCGTCCCCAACACCATTGACGCGCCGGCGCCGCTTTCGGCGGTGGCCGACTCCACCAAGGCAGGAATCGTTCTATGAAACCGGTGACAGCATGAGCACGGACATGACGACGACGGGCGGCCCCGGGCGCGGGACCGGCACCACCGTGCCGGCCAAGGGACTGCGGGCCGGCATCCTGGACCTGGGCGACTCCGTGATGCTGGGGCTGGCCTCCACCGCGCCGGTGTACTCCCTCGCCGCCACCCTGGGCCTGATCGTTGCAGTCAACGGCAACTACACTCCCCTGATCCTGCTGCTGGGCTTCATCCCGGTCCTGTTCATCGCCTACGCGTTCCGCGAGCTGAACAGCGCCATCCCGGACTGCGGCACCACCTTCACGTGGTCCCGCCAGGCCTTCGGCCCCTGGGCAGGCTGGCTGGGCGGCTGGGGCGTGGCCCTGGCCGGAATCGTGGTCCTGGCCAACCTCGCCCAGGTAGCGGGGAAGTATCTTTGGCTGCTGGTGGGCGACGGATCGCTGGCGGAGAACACCTTGCTGGTCACCGGCACGGGGCTGCTGTTCATCATCCTCATGACCTTGGTGAACTACCGCGGGATCCGGCTCGGCGAGCACGTCCAGCGCGTGCTGACCTACGTGCAGTACATTGCGCTGGGCATTTTCGCACTGGCCATCGTGGTGCGGATCGTGGGCGGGGCACCGGAAGGGCAGGCCTTTGACCTGGAATGGTTCAACCCGGCCGGCGCCTTTGCCGACCCCGGCGCCGTAGTACACGGCGCCCTCCTTGCCCTGTTCATCTATTGGGGCTGGGACACCTGCCTGGCGGTGAACGAGGAGACCGAGAACCCGTCCACCACACCCGGCCGCGGCGCCGTGATCTCGGCGTTCGTCCTGGTGGCAATCTACGTTTCCGTGGCACTGCTGGTGATGATGTACGCCACCGTGGGCTCGGAAGGGATCGGCCTGGGCAACGAGGCCAACCAGGACGATGTGTTCCTGGCCATGAAGGACGTGGTGCTGGGCCCGTGGGGCTGGCTGATCGTCGTCGCGGTTCTTGCCTCGGTGCTGTCCTCCACCCAGACCACCATCCTGCCCACGGCCCGCGGGACCCTCTCCATGGGGGTCCACGGCGCGCTGCCGGCAAAGTTCGCAGAGGTGCATCCGCGCAATCAGACCCCGGGATTTTCCACCCAGGTGATGGGAGGCGCCGCCGCGGCCTACTACGTGGCCATGAGCTTCCTGAGCGAGAACCTGCTGGCGGACTCCATCAGTGCCATCAGCCTTTTCATCGCGTTCTACTACGCCCTGACCGGCTTCGCCTGTTTCTGGTACTTCCGCGGAACCCTGCGGGCATCGGCGCGCAACCTCTGGTTCCGCGGCATCCTCCCCTCGCCGGCGCGCTGCTCCTGACCGCCGCCTTCTTCATTTCGGCGGTCCAGATGTGGGACCCGGCGTACGGCGACACCCAAATCTTCGGTGTCGGCGGCGCCTTTGTGAGCGGGGTGCTGCTGCTGGCGCTGGGCGTGGTCCTCGCGGCCGCGTGCCGTTTCATGCCGTCCACCCGCGGATACTTCCAGGTGAAGAAATGACTGGTGAAGCCGTGACCGCGGGCCCGTCGGACGTCCTGGACCTCGACTCCCTGCTGTCCGCGGAGGAACTGGAGCTCCGGCAAAAGGTCCGCGACTTCACCCGGCAGCGGATCAAACCGGACATCGCCCGCTGGTACGAGGACGCCGTCTTTCCCCTCGACCTCGCGACGGAACTGGGTGAGCTGGGCGTCCTGGGGATGCACCTGGACGGCTATGGCTGCCCGGGCCGGTCCGCCGTCGAATACGGCCTGGCGGCCATGGAACTGGAGGCCGGCGATTCCGGCATCCGCACCTTCGTGTCCGTCCAGGGCTCGCTGGCCATGACGGCCATCCATACCTGGGGATCCGAGGAGCAGAAGCAGGAGTGGCTGCCCCGGATGGCGGCCGGGGAGGTCATCGGGTGCTTCGCCCTGACCGAGCCAACGGCGGGTTCAGATCCCGCCTCCATGGCCACTTTCGCGGAGCGGGATGGCAGCGGGGATGACGCCGGCTGGGTGCTCAACGGTGCCAAGCGCTGGATCGGGCTCGCCTCAGTGGCCGGGGTGATGGTGGTCTGGGCCATGACGGACGACGGCGTCCACGGCTTCCTTGTTCCGGCGGGCACCCCCGGCGTGACTGCCACGCCTATCCGGCAGAAGCTGTCCATGCGCGCCTCCATCCAGTGCGATGTGGTGTTCGACGACGTCCGGCTGGGTCCCGAGGCCCTGCTCCCGGGAGCGCGGGGGCTGCGTGGGCCGTTCACCTGCCTGAACGAGGCCCGGTACGGCATCGCCTGGGGTGCCATGGGCGCCGCCCGGGATTCCTACGAAACCGCCCTGGCGTACTCGCAGGAGCGGCTGCAGTTCGGCAGGCCGCTGGCCGGCTACCAGCTCACGCAGGAGAAGCTGGTGAACATGCTGGTGGAAATCCAGAAGGGCACCCTGCTGGCGCTGCACCTGGGCCGGCTGAAGGACGCCGGAAGCATCCGGCCGGAGCAGATTTCGCTGGCCAAGCTGAACAACGTCCGCGAGGCGATTGCCGTGGCCCGGGAGGCGCGGTCCATCCTGGGCGGCAACGGCATCACCACGGACTATTCACCGCTGCGGCACGCCGCGAACCTGGAGTCGGTCCGCACCTATGAGGGCACGGACGAGGTGCACACCCTGATCCTTGGCCGGCACATCACCGGCCTGGACGCCTTCCACTGACCCCTCCCCCAACCAGCTAGCAGTAGATGCCGTTTTGGGGGCCCAAAACGGCATCTACTGCGAGTCAGTTGGGAGGGCGCGGCGCGAAGGGGGTGCAGGGCACTCAGGCCGAGAAGCCGCCGTCCGCCTTGATCAGCTGCCCGGATACCCAGCGGCCGGCCGGGGACAGGAGGAACGCGACGGTGCCGGCGACATCGGCCGGGGTGCCGAGCCTCCCGGTGGGCTGGCGCGCGGTGAGCTCCCGGCGGACCTCCGGGGACATCCAGCCGGTGTCCACCGGCCCCGGGTTGAGCACGTTGGCCGAGATCCCCTGCGGACCCAGCTCGCGGGCGGCGGCGATGACGATCCGGTCCAGGGCACCCTTCGAGGCACCGTACGGAAGGTTGAACGCCGTATGGTCACTGGTCAGCGCAACGATCGCGCCGCCGTCGTCCGGTGCCTGCCGCGCAAAGGCGGCGATCAGCTGCCAGCTGGCGCGTGTGTTGACGGCGAAGTGGCGGTCAAAGGATTCGATACTGGTGTCCAGCACGCCCGAATCCACCGATTCAGCGTGGCTGAGCACCAGGCCCTGAAGCGGGCCCGCCAGCTGCCCGGCCTCGGCCACCAGCCTGTCCGGGACGCCGGGATCCTGGAGGTCTGCCGACAAGACCTGGACCTTGGCGCCAATCGCTTCCAGCTCGGCGGTGAGGCGGACCACGTCCTCGGGTTCGCTCCCCCACGGCATGCGGGCGTCGTAGTCGGCCCAGTAGGACAGGGCCAGGTCCCAGCCGTCCGCCGCGAGCTGCCGGGCAATGCCGGCCCCAATGCCGGCAAGCCGTCCCACGCCGGTGACCAGGGCAACGGGACGGACAGGGGCGGGTGCGACGGGTTCCATCCGACCAGCCTAGCCGCGCCCCAGATCAAGCCGCTGCCGGCTCCGCTTCCCGCGAACTGTGGTGCCGGCGGATGGTGGCACTGATGACCGCAGCGATGGTGCACATGGCTGCGGCTCCCAGCCAGGCGTAGGTGTAGTGGCCGGTGGCATCCCGCAAGGCCCCGGCCGCGATGGCCGCCGCGGCGGCGCCCAGCTGGTGGGCGGCGAAGACCCATCCGAACACCACACTGCCGTCAGCACCGAACGTTTCACGGCAGATGGCGGCCGTGGGCGGAACGGTGGCCACCCAGTCCAATCCGTAGATCACCACGAACACGATCATGCTGGGCTGCACGTGTGCATTCAGCAGCAGCGGCAGCACCAGCAGCCCGATGCCGCGGAACTGGTAGTAGACGGCGAGCAGGACGCGGGGGTTGAAGCGGTCCGTCAGCCAGCCCGAGGCGATGGTCCCGATAATGTCGAAGATTCCGACGACGGCCAGCAGGCCCGCGGCCGTGGTTTCGGGCATGCCGTGGTCATGGGCGGAGGGGATGAAGTGGGTGCCGATCAGACCGTTGGTGGTGGCGCCGCAGATGGCGAAACCGGCCGCGAGCGCCCAGAACGTGCGCACCCTGCTGGCGCGCTTGAGGACCTGGAGCGCCCGGACGGCGGCGTTGCTGCGCGGGGCGCCTTCCGGAGCCGCTGCCGGGGAACCAGCCTGTTCTTCAATGGCTGGCCCTTCCGCGCCGTAGGGCAGCACCCCGACGTCGGCCGGCGAGTTCTTGAGGAACTTCAGCACCAGCGGGACCACGGCAAGCGCCCCGGCAGCGATCAGCAGGGAGGCCTGGCGCCACCCGGGATCCTGCGCGAGGAGGGCGATGAAGGGCAGGAAGACCAGCTGGCCGGCGGCGCTGCCGGCCGTCAGGATGCCGATGACCAGGCCCCGGTTTTTCGTAAACCACGTGTTGGCGATGGTGGCGGCGAAGACCAGTGCCATGGAGCCGGTGCCGAGCCCGATCAGCAGCCCCCAGGTGAGGAGGATCTGCCATGACTGGTTGACCAGCACGGTCAGCGCGCTGCCCATGCCGATCAGGACCAGGGCTGTTGATGTGACGGCCCGGATGCCGAACCGCTCCATCAGGGCGGCGGCAAACGGAGCCGTGAGGCCGAACAGCACCAGGTTGATGCTGACGGCCGCCGAGAGCACGGTGGTGGACCAGCCGAACTCCTGCTGGAGCGGCACCATGAGGACGCCCGGGGCGGCCCGGAATCCGGCTGCCCCAACCAAGGCAAGGAATGCCACGGCGGCGACGATCCAGGCCGGGTGCAGGCGGCGTCGAGGTCCGGGTGCCTGAAGAACGGTGGTCTGCGAGGGAGTTCCGGCCGTTTCCTCGGGCAGGGTGCTCACGATGCCGCTCCCTTCCCGGATGCGGTGGACAGCCGGATGGGTTGATCGGACCTGGACCGGCTGTGCCAGCTGGTGTTGGCCGCCGTCAGCCGCGCGCCGCATTCGGTGCAGGTGTCCGCCGAGGTGGTGGGTTTCCCGCAGCCGGTGTGGATCACGTAAAGGTGGGCCTGGTCCGACGGCGCGGGCAGGTGTTTTTCCGCCCACATGGTGACCGCGTTCAGCACCGGCAGGGCGTCCTCACCCTTGGGGGTGAGGACGTACTCCTGGCGTGTGCGGCCGCCGTCGTCGTAGGCCTTCCTGGCCAGCAGCCCGGACTCAACCAGGCCTGCCAGGCGTTTGGTGAGCACCGAGTCCGCCACTTCCAGCCGGCTTTTCATGGCGTCGAAGCGGCCATTCCCAAAGAAGACCTCGCGCAGCACCAGGATGCTCCAGGGGTCGCCCAGGATGTCCAGGCCGCGGGCCATGCTGCAGCTGCGTTGGGACCAGTCGGATCGAAGAGGCATAGGGAAAACCCTAGCTGGCTTTCCTCAAGAAAGCCAGACCCTTTCGTGGTTACGGGATGGCCGAGAACGCCTGGTCCAGGTCCGCGATCAGGTCCTCCACGTCCTCGATGCCGCAGGACAGCCGCAGCAGGTTGACCGGGACGGCCAGCTCGGTGCCCTTGACGGACGCGTGGGTCATCTCGGAGGGGTAGTTCATCAGCGACTCGATCCCGCCCAGGGATTCGGCGAGCGTGAACACGGACGTGGACTCCGCCACCTTCCGGGCCGCCGCCTCACCGCCCTTGAACTGCACCGAGACCATGCCGCCGAACTTCCGCATCTGCTTTTTGGCGAGCTCATGGCCGGGGTGGCTGGGCAGGCCCGGATACAGGACGGCCTCAACCTCCGGTCGTTCCAGCAGCCACTCCGCCACGGCCTGCCCGTTCTCGCTGTGCCGGTCCATGCGGACGCCCAGGGTCTTCAGTCCGCGGGTGGTCAGGAAGGCGTCCATGGGCCCGGACACGGCGCCCACGGCGAACTGGACGAAGCCGATCTTTTCCGCCAGTTCGGCGTCCTTCACCACGACGGCGCCGCCCACCACGTCGGAGTGGCCGCCGATGTACTTGGTGGTGGAGTGGACCACCACGTCCGCACCCAGGGCGAGCGGGGTCTGCAGGTAGGGGGACGCGAAGGTGTTGTCGACCACCAGGAGGGCCCCGGCGTCGTGCGCTATGTCCGCGAGCGCTGCGATGTCGGTGATCTTCATCAGCGGATTGGAGGGGGTCTCCACCCACAGGAAGCGGGTCTTATGGGAGGCCACGGCGTCGCGGACCATGTCCAGGTTGGCCATGTCCACGGGGGTGTTGCCAATTCCCCAGTCGCCGAGCACCCGGCTGATCAGCCGGTACGTGCCACCGTAGGCGTCATTGCCCAGCACGATGTGGTCCCCGGGGCGGGTCAGCGCGCGGATCAGGGCGTCCTCCGCGGCCAGGCCGGAGCTGAAGCTGTAGGCGGAGGTGCCCAGTTCCAGCGACGCGAGCTGTTCCTGCAGCGCGTCCCGGGTGGGGTTTCCGCCGCGCCCGTATTCGTAGCCGCTGCGCAGTCCCCCGATCCCGTCCTGGGCATAGGTGGAACTGAAGTGCAGCGGCGGCACCACGGCTCCGGTGCGGGGCTCGAAGTCCTGGCCGGCGTGGACGGCGCGGGTGTTGAAACCTTGGTTTTCAGGCAGGGACATGGTGCTCCTTTGCGGGTAACGCAGATCAGTTGCTGAGGTAGGCCAGCAGGTCGTGCCGGGTGAGGATGCCAACGGGCGCACCCACGAACGTGACCATCAGGGTGTCCGTGTCAGACAGCAGTTCCCTGGCGGCAGAGATGGTTTCCAGCGATCCGATGACGGGCAGCTTGGGTCCCATATGCTCGGAGATCTTGTCCGTCAGCTTGGCCTCGCCCCGGAACAGTTTGGCAGTCAGTGTGCGCTCGTCCACGGCGCCGAGGACCTCGCCCATGACCACGGGCGGTTCCTGGGACAGGACCGGGATGTGGCTGACGCCGAACTCGTTCATGATGTTGATGACGTCGCGGACAGACTCGTTGGGGTGGATGTGCACCAGGTCCGGCAGTTCGCCGTTCTTGGACTTGATGACCTCCCCCACGGAGGTTTCCTCGCCGCCGGAGAGGAAACCATAGGAGCGCATCCACTGGTCGTTGAAGATCTTGGCCAGGTAGCCGCGTCCTGAGTCTGGGAGGATGACCACGACGACGGCGCTTTCCGGCAGGTCCCGGGCCGCCTGCAGCGCGGCTACCACGGCCATCCCGGAGGAGCCGCCCACCAGCAGTCCCTCCTCCCGCGCCAGCCGGCGGGTCATGGCGAAGGAATCGGCGTCGCTGACGGCGATCACCTCGTCCGGGACCGACTTGTCGTAGTTGGCCGGCCACATGTCCTCGCCAACGCCCTCCACGAAGTAGGGGCGCCCGGTCCCGCCGGAGTAGACCGAGCCCGCGGGGTCCGCGCCGATGATCTTGACCACGCCGCCGTCGGACTCCGGCCGGTCCGCCGAAACCTCCTTGAGGTACCGCCCGGTGCCGGTGATGGTGCCGCCCGTGCCCGCGCCGATAACGCAGTGCGTTACCTTGCCGTCGGTATCGCGCCAGATCTCCGGGCCGGTGGTCTTGTAGTGGCTGCCCGGGGCGGCGGGATTGGAGAACTGGTCCGGCTTGTAGGCGCCCGGCGTCTCCCGGGTGATGCGGTCCGAGACGCCGTAGTAGCTTTGCGGGCTGTCCGGCGGAACGGAGGTGGGCGTGACCACCACTTCCGCGCCGTACGCCTGCAGCACCGCACGCTTGTCCTCGCCCACCTTGTCCGGGACCACGAAGATGCACTTGTAGCCCTTCTGCTGCGCCACCAGGGCCAGGCCCACGCCGGTGTTGCCGGAGGTGGGCTCCACAATGGTGCCGCCGGGCTTCAGCTTGCCCTCGCGCTCGGCGTCCTCGATCATCTGCGCGGCGATGCGGTCCTTGATGGATCCGCCCGGATTCAGGTACTCAAGTTTGACCAGGATGGTGGCCTTGAGGCCGTCGGTCACGTGGTTGAGTTTGATGAGCGGGGTATTGCCGATGAGGTCCAGGATGGACTGGGCGTACTTCATAGGTACTAAGCTACCGCTTCCTGCGCGCCCGCCCCGGTGCGGGATGCGAGGATAGGCCGGTGAAGCAGTTCGCATGGCTGAAAGCCGCCCGGAGCTACCTGCTGCCCGGCGGAACGCTGGCAGCAGGTATAGCCACCCTGGCACTCGGTGCGCTCCCCCTGCCCGCGTTCGGGGAGCTTTCTTCCCGGACCATTCCCATCCTGGCCTTCGTGCTGGCCATGTCCCTGGTCACCGAACTGGTGGACGAGGCAGGACTGTTCCGGGTGGTGACGGACAGGCTGGCGGCCCTGGGCCGTGGCCGGGTCTTCCAGCTGTGGCTGCTGGTGGTGGCGGTGGCCACGGTGTCCACTGTGTTCCTGTCCCTGGATACGACGGCGGTGCTGGTGACGCCCGTGGTGGTCCTGCTGGCCGTCCATGCCCGGATCCCGCCGCTGCCGTTTGCGCTGACCAGCATCTGGCTGGCCAATACCGCTTCACTGCTGCTTCCCGTTTCCAACCTCACCAACCTCCTGGCCCAGGACCGGCTGGGCCTGAGCCCCTGGCGTTTTGCGGGGCTGGTGTGGGCGCCTGCCCTGGTGGGCCTGCTGGTCCCCCTGGTCCTGTTGTGGCTGGCTTTCCGGCGGGACCTGCGCGGAACATACGGGCCGCAGCCTGCGCATCCCATCCGCGACCGCACCCTGTTGAAGGCCGCTGCCGTCACGCTCCTGGTCCTGTTGCCTGCGCTGGTGTCCGGAGTGCCGGTGCAGTATCCGGCACTGGCAGCCGCGGCCTTCCTCCTGGTGGTCTTCCTGCGCCGCCGGCCGTCCGTCCTGCGGTGGTCAATGGTGCCATGGCGGCCGCTGATGCTGACGGTGGGCCTGTTCATGCTCATGGAAGCGCTGCACGCGCACGGCCTGACCGCACTGCTGGCGGGTGTTGCCGGTTCCGGTGAGAGCCTGCCTGCGCTCCTGCAGCTGGCCGGGCTGGGTGCCGGTGCCGCCAACGCCGCCAACAACCTGCCCGCCTACCTGGCACTGGAACCGGTGGCGGGATCGCCGGCAAGGCTTGCGGCACTGCTCATCGGAGTGAACCTTGGGCCGCTGGTGACTCCGTGGGCGTCGCTGGCCACCCTGCTCTGGCATGAGCGGCTGCGGGTGCTGAACGTCCCCATCCGGTGGGGCGGGTTCGCCCTGGCGGGCCTGGTGGCCGTGGTGCTGACGGTGCCGCTGGCCGTCCTGGCGCTGTGGCTGGTTTCCGGCACGCCGTGAAACGGCCGGGCCGCCGTGAAACGGCAGCCCCGGACCGGCACCCGTGAAACGGCACCGTACAGCGAAGGCTGTCAGCCGCGCTGGGCGTCCCCTTCGGCCGGGAGATTCTCCCAGAGGCCCATCACGTTGCCCTCGGAATCCCTGAAGTAGGCCGTGTAGCCCATGCCGGGAATTTCGTTCTTCGGTACCACCACTGATCCACCCAGTTCCTCCACCCTCTTGAGGGTGGCATTGATGTCCGGGACGTCCACCGTGACCACCGGGTTGGTGATCTCCCCTCCCTGGCCATCATGCCCCCGTTGATGGCACCGGCGGCCACCGGCTGGCCGTTGTCATCCATGTCCGCGGTGATGACCATGCTGTAGTCCATCCCTGGCACTGGTTCGATCCGCCAGCCCAAGGCTTCCCGGTAGAACTTGCTGGCCCGGTCCTGGTCGTCCGCGGGGATTTCGAAATGCACCACTCCGCCCATCATGGCCCTCCTGCCGTGTCGGGTTGCGGCGCAGTCTGTTCCGCGCCACAGGGTGGATTCTAGGTTTTGCCCGGGCGGCGAATTAGGGCCGTTCTACCTTTGCTTCCGGCCGTTTTCCTCCCCCGGCTGGCTTATGGGCCGGCTGGTTGTCCCGCCGCTGTCAGTGGTCCGTGGGACGATTGAAGGCATGACGATCGCAGAGGCACCTCCCCGGGTGGCAGCCGCGGCGGACGTGTCCCTGCGGTGGTATCCGGAGGCCCCGTACAGCCTTTCCCGCACGCTTGCGCCTCTTCTGCGGGGCAACAGTGATCCTTCCTTCTGCGTTCAAGGCGACGTTATCTGGAATGCGTTTACGACGCCGGCCGGTCCGGCAACCATGCGGCTCGCCCCGGCGGGCGGCGAGGCAGCAGACGGCCCCTTGGTGGACATCCAGGCCTGGGGTCCCGGCGCCGCGGCCGCCGTCAGGGCAGCGCCCCGGCTCCTGGGGGACGACGACGACTGGCGGGGTTTCGACGAACCCTCCTTCCATGCCACACTGCCCCACATGGTCCGGGAGGCCCGGCGGCGCAGCCTGGCGGTGCGGCTGCCGTCCAGCGGCCGCATGGTGGACCAGCTGGTGCCGATCATCCTGGAGCAGAAGGTGACGGTCATTGAGGCGCGGCGCGCCTACCGCTACCTGGTGCACCGGTACGGAACCCCGGCGCCCCGGGCCGGTACGTCCACCCCGGCCGGGCTGGTGGTGGCGCCAACGGCAGCGCAGTGGCTGCAGGTTCCCAGTTGGGAGTGGCACAGGGCCGGCGTGGGTCCCCAGCGCTCAGCCACCGTCATGCGCGCGCTGCGCTCCGCCGCCGCACTTGAACGGCTCGCCGCGCTGCCGGCCGCGGAGGCTGCCGGGAAGATGCAGGTCATTCCGGGCATCGGGGTATGGACCGCCGCCGAGGTTGTGCAGCGCACCCACGGCTGCCCGGATTCGATCTCCGTGGGCGACTACCACCTCGCCGCCTACGTGGGGGCGGCGCTCACCGGACGCAGGACGGACGACGCCGGGATGCTCCGGCTGCTGGAACCCTGGCGGGGGCACCGGCAGCGCGTGGTCCGGATGATCCAGAGCACCGGTTACCGCAAGCCCACTTTTGGCCCGCGGATGACCATCCAGGACCACCGGGGGCACTGAGGCTTGCCACGGCAGGTCAACGGGTGCTTGATCCGGACCGCGATGGGTAAGGCTACGGTGTGGCGTCCAGCCAGGCACGGCCGGACCACGATTGAGAGGAATCCATGAGCTCCGATCCTGGACGCACCAACTACGCCGGCGGGGAACCCCTGGACGTGGATCCAACCGGGCAAGACCCCGCGGTGGTGGACCCGGAGGCGCACGATCCTGACGGGGATGCCAAATTGAAGCTGCAACTGGCCATCTTCGACGTGACTCGCCGCGGGGCCACGGGCAAGAGCCTTGAGGAAATCCGGGAGATGCTGCTGACCGCGTTCACCGCGCGGGACGTTGCCCCACCACCGTTCACCTGGGTGGAGTCCGTGGCGTCGTCGGCGTTCTACGGTGAGCCCTACATCATCGACTACCCAACAGCCATCGCCGCCGACGATCTGGAGGCTGCCCCCGATGAGACGGTGCGGGAGCGGCTGGCCGCCCGACGGAAACTGCGCGAGACCCAACTGCCGCAGGGGATCCTTCCGGCCCCGTCCGAGTGGCACATTCCCGCCAACGAGGTCACCGGCGGCAGGACGCGACAGGCCCCCATGGCCGGAAGGAACGGGGCAGCGGTCCTGGCCTTGGTCGCACTGGCGGCGGGCGCCGTCGTGGCCGTTGTGGCGCTACGGCTATCCCGCCGCCCAACCGGCCGCAGTAGCTAGCGGGCAGTTCTCCCCATGCCTCCGGCGGCGCGCCTCGCGTAAGCTTGAGCCTGGATATTTGGGGGAATAATGGCAGGCATTTATGGGGCGGACGTCGCCCAACTTCGCGCCCTGGGAAAGGCCCTTACCGCCTCTTCCGCGCGCTTGATGTCCACTGCCACGGCGCTGTCGAGGAACATGGGCGAGCCGGGCACCTGGAAAGGGGCCGACGCCGAGAGGTTCCGGAACGACTGGAATGGCACGCACAGCCTCCTGCTGGGCCGCGTCATTGAGGCCCTTGCGGACGCAGGGAAGGCAGCCGCACAGCACGCGGACGAGCAGGAACGCGCCAGCGGCGCCGGTGGCGCGTCAGGCCGGACCAGTACGGCCGGGGGCCCTCCCGGCAAGGCCGCCGGGGATGCGACGTCCGATTACCTGACCGGCGGGGAGCATTCTGTGGCGCGCCACCCCGACCGCGGCGAAGCGAACCTTGCCGCGCCCGAACTGGACAGGCTACAGGGCCTGGTCAGGGACGCTGCGTCGGGCGACAACTTCTTTGTGGGCAACGATTCGGACGTCAACAAGCTCCGCGACGCCTTGACCGGGCTCAAACCTGCCCAGCTGAACCAGTTGCTGGAGTCGTTAACCGATGATGAGCTCCGAAGCCTGGGCAGCGGCGCGGCGACCGACGGCAGGGGACTGTTCAACTGGGAGGGAACCACGCCTTTCGAACGTCAGCAACTGCTGGACCAGCTCCTGTCCAAGGCGTCAGCAGAGCAGGTGGGGCGCCTGAAGGACCTCATACCGTGGGCCCAGCCGGACGGGCAGGCCATGGGAGATGCAGCGAGGCCTGATGGCCCTGACGCCAGCAGCACGAACCGGTGGATGGAACCCAAGTGGCCGGTGGTCGGACAACGCCCGGGCACTGACGACATCAGGCAGGGGCAGTACGGGGACTGCGTGGTTTTGGCCGCCGCCGGGGCCATGATCAATGCCGATTCGGGCTGGGCCCGCGAGCACGTAACGGACAACGGCAACGGCACGGTTTCCGTCCTGCTGTTCGACAAGAACGGAGAGGAGCAGTGGATCACCGTCACCTCGGACCTGCCGGCAAACAGCAAGGGCGCACAGATGGGAGCCAAAGCAGGGTTTGGCGGCAACTGGCCTGCCTATGTCGAGAAAGCGCTGGCACAGGTTTACACCGAGGACGACAGAAACGACGGGACAGCGGAAGGGGCGCCCCCGGACCAGGCGTATCCGCCAGGCAACTACCGCGCCATTGAAGGCAACTGGGGTCCCGACGCATTCCAGTTTTTGGCAGGACCGGACGTGGAACGCACCGACGACGCCGGGAAGCTGTGGGAGGCGGCCGGCCGCGGACGTCCGGCCTTGGTCACAACACTGGGTGAAACGCCGGAGGAGGCGCCCAACGGATACCGTGCCGGCCACGCCTATTTCGTTACCGGAGTTGACGAGCGGGGGAACATCATCCTTCAAAACCCATGGGGCCCCTCCGAGCCGCGCATGTACATCTCGCAGGACGAATTCACCAAGCTCTTCAGCGATGCCACGGTGGCGCGCTGATGCCGCGTCCAGCCCTGCGGCTTCGTGGCCGCATTCTCGCTTGCACGGTTTTGCCTCTGGCACTCTCTCTGAGCGGCTGCTCCCCTCCGCAGAGCCGTCCCAACAGCACTCACCCCAAGCATCAAAGGAGCCAGCCATGACGTCAACGGCAAGCTGCACCAACACTGGAATTTACCGGATCATCCCGTCTGCAAATGGCTCTTTTCCGCTTCTGCCGGATTCCCCGCGGGGCTCGGATGCCACACCGCTCGTGCGACTGTCCAGCACACACCTGAAGAATGACCCGCCGACGGTGGACCTGTCGGTAGCCTTGTTCGAGGTCAGCAGCCCGGCATCGAAAGACTTTCCGGGGTTGGCACTCGGGCAGGAAGCCACATTTGACGGCTACACCATCCGGATCACCTCGATCTGCGAGGGCGAAGTCCGATTCGACCTGGTGCAGCAGCCCCGCTAGTCAGAGCCCCAGCCGGGCCACCGCTTCCTCGCGCATCTGGACCTTGCGGACCTTCCCTGAGACCGTCATGGGGAAACTCTCGCGCACCTCCACGTAGCGCGGGATCTTGTAGTGGGCCAGCCTCCCCCGGCAGTACTCGGCCACCGCTGCGGCGTCCAGCCGTTCCGCGCCCGGCTTGAGGATTATGCAGGCCATCAGCTCCTCCCCATATGTGGGATCAGGAACCCCAATCACCTGGACGTCCTGGATGGCAGGGTGCGTGTACAGGAACTCCTCGATTTCCCGGGGGTAGATGTTCTCCCCGCCCCGGATCACCATGTCCTTGATCCGGCCCTCCACCACCACGTACCCGTCGTCGTCCATCCGGGCGAGGTCGCCGGTGTGCATCCACCCGTCGGCGTCGATGGCTTCGGCCGTCTTGTCAGGCTGGTTCCAGTACCCGGCCATCACCGCGTAGCCGCGGGTGCAGAGCTCACCGATCTGCCCGCGCTCCAGTTCCTCCCCGTGGCAGGGTCAACGATCCGGCTCTCCAGTTGCGGCATGGTCCGGCCCACGGTCTCGGTGCGCTGCTGCAGGGTGTCGCCCTTGCGGGTCATGGTGGAAACCGGCGAGGTCTCGGTCATGCCGTAGCAGATGGCCACATCCACCATGTTCATTTCCGAAATGACCCGGTTCATCACCTCGATGGGGCACAGCGAACCTGCCATGACGCCGGTGCGGAGCGTGGACAGATCGTAGGAACCGAAGTCGGGCAGCGCCAGCTCGGCGATGAACATGGTGGGCACCCCGTACAGGGACGTCCCCTCAAAGTCCTGGACGGCCTCAAGTGCGGCGGCGGGCGAGAAGCCCCGGCCCGGGATGATGGTGGCGGCGCCGTGGCTGAGGGCGTTGAGGTTGCCGATCACCATGCCGAAGCAGTGGTAGAAGGGCACAGGGATGACCACGCGGTCGTGCTCCGTGTAGCCCAGCAGCTCGCCGATCGCAAAACCGTTGTTCAGGATGTTGTGGTGCGTCAGCGTGGCACCCTTGGGGAACCCCGTGGTGCCGGAGGTGTACTGGAGGTTGATGGGATCGTGCGGGTGGAGTTCGGCCATGCGGGCCTTCAGGGCAGCGTGACTCACGTCGTCCGCCCGCTTGAGCAGTTCGGCGTACGTCAGTTCGGCATCGCTTTGGGGGCTCCCGGCCGTCAGCCCCTCCAGGCCGTGGTCCGGCAGGAAGACCAGCTCCCGCAGGTCCGGGCAAGTCAGCAGGGCCTGCCGCGCCATGGCCACGTAGTCGCTGTTGTTGTCCGACGGCGCCGTGAACAGCATGCGCATGCCGTTCTGCTTGACCACGAATTCCAGTTCATGGCTGCGGTAGGCCGGGTTGACGTTGACCAGGATGGCGCCGGCCTTGGCGGTGGCGTACTGCAGCAGCGTCCATTCGGCGCAGTTGGGGCTCCAGATGCCCACCCGCTCCCCCTTGGCGATGCCCAGGGCGAGGAGCGCACGCGCCAGCCGGTCGACGTCGTCGTTCATCTTTGTGTAGCTCCAGCGGCGGGCATCGGCGCCCGGCACCGGTGCGGCCTCAATCAAGGCGTCATGGAGGGGGAACTGGGCGGCCACGCGCTCGAAGTTCGCGCCGATGGTTTCCTCCAGGAGCGGGACGTCAGTGTCCCCGGCTGTATAAGCACGCATGATGGCACGCTACCAACAGGATCCCTGCAGGAGAAGGAAGACAGGCGGGGAAACGGGCGCAACACAACGGGGCGCCACCTGCAGCCCCGGTATTGTGAAAGGCATGAGTGCACCCATTGACCTGATAGCAACGTTCATTCCCAACGACGGCGAGTTCTTCCGCGTCAAGCTGGCCCTGGAAATCGCGATCGATGAGGTGGTGAACGAGCCAGGCTGCATCCGTTACGAGCTGACCGAAGCCACGGAGGAGAAGCTGGTCCTGACCGAACAGTGGGCGTCCGAGGAGGACCTGGACAAGCACTCCAAGGGCACCGCTGTGCAGGACCTGAACGAGTCGCTGAGCGCATTGCTGGCCGAACCGGTCAAGCTGGAACGCGTCTGACGCAGCCTGAACGCAAAAATGCGGGACCTCCAGTGGGAGGTCCCGCATTTTTGTGCTGTCAGAGTCTTAGAGGTCGGGGATCTGGGTGCCGTCCTGCGTACCGTCCCGGGGGCCGGCAGGCTGGCTGGCCGCCGCTGCCGCTTCTTCCCGCTGGCGGGCCACGTGGGCGTGGACCTCGTCCATGTCCAGTGCCTTCACCGCGTCCACCACCTGTTCCAGCTGCTGGGCGTTCAGGGCGCCGGGCTGCGAGAACACCAGCACCTTTTCACGGAAGGCCATCAGGGTGGGGATGGAGGTGATGCCTGCCTCCGCCGCCAGCTGCTGCTCTGCTTCGGTGTCCACTTTGGTGAACACGACGTCAGGGTGCTTCTCGGAAACTGCTGCGTAGGTGGGGCCGAACTGCTTGCAGGGGCCGCACCATTCTGCCCAGAAATCGACCAGGACAATGTCGTTGCCTTCGATCGTGGATGCGAACTGTTCACCTGTGATGTCGAGGGTAGCCATGTGTCCACGCTACGCGCCGGGGCCCCGGCTGTCGCCCGTGTTCGCTCCCCGCGTCATCGGGAATAGGGCAAGGACGACGCCGGCACGGGGGTTCAGCGGTTGGCATCCCACAGGTGCGGGGAAGGCGTGCGGCTGCCGGGCAGGGCGCTGGAGGCGCGCCACTCATGGATCCACTCGGGCAGCACCAGGTCCCCGGGCGGTGTCCCGAACTCCGCGATGATCTCCTCCTGGCTGACCGGGCCGGTCTTGGTGACCAGCCGGGTGGCGATGTAGGCACGTGCGTAAATCTCGCCGTCGGCCACCATGCGCTGCTCGAAGAAGATCGCCTTGGTGTCCAGCCCGATGATGCGGGTCTCGATGGCGTAGTCCTGCCACAGCTGCAGGGATTTGCGGAAGGAGATGGTTTCCGCCGACACCACCGGGCTCCAGCCGCGGCGGCGCATCCGCTTCCAGACGCCGCTGCGCACCATGAGGTCGAACCGGCCCAGGTCCATCAGGGACAGGTACATGCCGTTGTTGACGTGCATGGCGATGTCGATGTCCGTGGGCAGGACGCGCAATGGCAGGGATGCCGGTTCCCATACGGTGAGCGGCGGCCGCCGTTTCGACCGGAAAAGCAGAAGCAGTGTTCTCAGGAGCAGGTGCATGCCTCAATGTTACCCGCCGGTAACATCTTTTGGCCTGCTGTGCCGCGGTCCATCCCCTTAGGATTTTCTGCATGACGCAGCAACGCTACCGGGCCCTGGCGGAGTGGCCCCTGATGGCGACGGCACTGGTATTTCTCGGCGCATACGCCTGGCAGGTCATCGGCAGGGTCGAGGGCAGTGGGGCGGACTGGCTTGAGGCGGTCATGTGGGTGACCTGGTTCGTCTTCGTCCTGGACTACTCGGCAAACCTGTGGCTCTCGGCTGACCGGCGGCAGTGGTTCATCCGGAACCTGCACGAGCTGGTGATCGTGGCCTTGCCGTTCTTCCGGCCGCTGCGCCTGCTGCGCCTGGTCACATTGTTGTCCGTCCTGCACCGTACCGTGGGCGAAACGCTGCGCGGCCGCGTGGTCACGTATGTGGCGGGGTCCGCGGCGCTGCTGGTTTTTGTCGGTGCGCTGGCTGTGCTGGACGTCGAACAATGGGCGCCGGACGCCAAGATCACCACGTTCGGCGATGCCCTGTGGTGGGCCACCGCAACCATCACCACGGTGGGCTATGGGGACATGTACCCGGTGACGCCCATCGGCCGGCTGGTGGCCACGGCGCTGATGATGAGCGGCATCGCCGTGCTGGGTGTCGTGACGGCGTCCATTGCCTCCTGGCTCGTCCAGCGGGTTGAGGATACAGCGGAAACGGTGGCGGAGGCCGTGGAAGAGCCGCTGCGGGTTGAAGTGACGGAACTGGTGGCCGAGATTGCCTCATTGCGCCGGGAAATCGCCGAGCTGCGGGAACGCCGGACGCCGTAGAAGCGGGGATTGAGAGATTCCGTTTGGTGGTTGGCCTGCGCCCTCCAGGTCACGGCCGGTGGCAAGTATTGGGCTTCCGGATGCTGAGTAGCTTCGCTGCCGCGGGCGGGTACCGGCCCCGAAAACTCGGGTAATTCCTACTGGTGCCCCGGCCTTGGGGCGATTCCTAGACTCGGGATTCCTAGGACCAACACGCACTGGCAGGTCCCCCGGGTGGCTTCCGGACGTTCCTGCCTTCACGCGGAGTTCCGCATTTTCTGGGTATGCGGATGCCTCCACCCTGTGCCGCCTGCGGCTCCGGCAACTGCCGGGGCCGGCGGTGCAATGACTTCGCCATCCGTCCGGCGCACCGGTGTGCAGCAGCACAACCTGGCTGGACCGAACCCAGATGGGCCAACTCCATGAAACAGCCTTTCATCCCCTCCCCCGAGGGCACCAGCAGAAGCTTCGCCACCGACGAACCACGGACTGACCTCAACAGCGGCCGGCCGGTCATCAGCAACAAGTTATGGGCCGGCATGGCCACGGCGGCCGTTGTGGCCGCGGTAGGCGTGGGCGCCATGGCAGCGCCGCCCGCTACCCTCGGCGGAAGCACGACGGCGGCGGCCCAGGTGGCAGAGGCCGCCTCACCACCGTCGCCAAGCGCCGCAGCCGAAACAGCCACGGACGCCGTGGCATCCGGACAAAGCGATCCGGGTGCGGCATCGGCGGTGGCGGCACAGGCTGCTGCGCCGGCCGCCGACCCGGCGCCTGCCCCCGCACCGGCAGCAGCCGAACCTGCGCCCGCACCGGCCCCCGCACCGGCCCCCGCGCCTGCCGGTGACCCCAACGTGTACACCGTGGTCCCGGGCGACACCGTGGGCGCGATTGCTGCCGGCCATGGCGTGGACATGAACGCCATGCTCGCGGCCAACGGGCTCAGCGCCTACAGCATCATCTACCCTGGCCAGACGCTCCTGCTGACCGGTCCGGCCATCGCAGTGGCCGCACCCGCCCCGGCTCCGGCCGCGGCACCTGCCGCGGCCCCGGCTCCAGCGGCCGCACCGGCACCTGCTCCGGCTCCCGTCCCCGCAGCGCCTGCAATCCGGACCATTTACGTTGCCGGCTCCGGCGGCCAGTCCATGGTGGACGCCTGCATCGGGCCGATCCACTTCACCCCCAATGACGGCTATTCACTGTTCATCACCGAGCATGATTTCTGCGGCGGCTGGGCCCGGTTCTCCGGGATCAGCGTGGGTGAGACGGTGAGCATCCCGGGCTATGGAACCTTCACGGTAACGGGGCGCGGGACGGTCCCCAATCCCGGAACCACCAACGACGTGATTGCGGTGTTCGGCGGTTTCCCCGGGCGATCCTGCAGACCTGCATCCCGGGCACCAGCCAGATGCTGCTGATCGCACTGAACTGAAGGCACGTGAACCCGGGAGCTGACCCGGGTTATCAAAAGCTTGTCCGCGGGTCCGAACCTTTACGGCTTGGATCCGCGGACAAGGCCATGACATGTCGCCGGCGCTATATCCCGTGGCGCTCCGAGATGTGCTCCACCAGTTCGCCTACGCGCTGTTCGGAGTAGTTGCGCGCAATGTCGCCCTGGCTGATGATGCCCACCAGTTTGTGGTCGGAGATCACCGGGAGCCTGCGGACCTGGTGCTTTTCCATCATGTCGATGGCTGCATCGACGTTGGCGTCGGCGTCGACGCAGTAGGGCTTGCCGGAGGCGAGGTCGCGGGCCATCATCTGGCCCGGGTCACGGCCGGCGGCGACGCACTTGAGCACAATGTCGCGGTCGGTGAGCATGCCCTTCAACTTGCCGTCATCCCCGCAGATGGGGAGGGCGCCGCAGTCCAGGTCCTGCATCATCCGGGCGGCGTCCACAAGGGACTCGCCTTCACGGATACATCGCGCATCCGTGGTCATGAATTCACGTACAGCACTCATTGAATCCTCCTTCATCGATGGATTTATCGACGCAGGGCATCGGGGCACGTGCGCCGATTCTGTCAGACTACGCCCGCACCCCCATGGTGTCGACGACGGTTTGGCACCGTTTCCAGGCGGCCTCCGACCCTGCCTGAAGACACGAAAAAGCCCCGGAACCTGGTGGTTCCGGAGGCTTTCCTTGGGTGGCAGATGAGGGATTCGAACCCCCGTAGGCGTTGCCAGCTGATTTACAGTCAGCCCCCTTTGGCCGCTCGGGTAATCTGCCGAACTTCAAAAGAAGTACCCGCTGATGCAGTGTTCGGAGCGTCCGTTTCCGTCCGTTCCGCTTCAGTAACCGCGGGCAAGACAACTTTACAGAACTTCCGCCGAAGAATCGAATCGAGTCCCGGGCAGCCCCAAAAGCCGCGGAACAGCGCCGGAAAACCGCTGTTTTATGCCTCCTGGCCCAGGATGCGTCCGGCCAGCTTGGCCTCGAAGCTCAGGGCCTGCTCCTCGGTGATCTGGTTCAGCTGCACGGCCCGCTGAAGGTCCGCCCGTACCCCGTCCATGCGGGAGGAGGCGTCGGCCACCGGGCTGAAGATGATGGAGGCTGCCAGCGCCGCCGCCGCCACCGAGGTCGCCGCCGTGGCCACCGCCCCCGCTGCTGCTGATGTGGTCCGGGTGACATAACGGGCGGCCTTGCGGTGCATGGTGTTCCTCTCGAACTTCAGTACAACTGCTCCAACTCTCACCAGCGCGCCTTCGTTCCCCCGGTGCGTCCGCTGAGAGGGAACTGTGAATCCGCGGCCCCCACCGGTCCGGGCATCCGTACTAGGCTGGATTCCAGTGATCCTGGCCCTGTTCCGCACGGGGCGCCCCATCAACAAAGGAGAGTCATGGCAGGCGAGTCAACGTTCGACGTCGTAAGCAAAGTGGACAAGCAGGAAGTGGCCAACGCGCTCAACCAGGCCCAGAAGGAACTCGCCCAGCGCTACGACTTCAAGGGCGTCGGGGCCGAGGTGGACTTCAGCGGCGAGAAGATCCTCATGAAGGCCAACTCCGAGGAACGCGTCCTGGCGGTCCTGGACGTACTGCAGTCCAAGCTGATCCGCCGCGGAATCTCACTGAAGTCGCTGGATACCGGCGAGCCCTACGCATCCGGCAAGGAGTTCCGACTGGAAGCCTCCATCAAGGAAGGCATTGCGCAGGACCTGGCCAAGAAGATCAACAAGCTGATCCGGGACGAGGCGCCCAAATCGGTGAAGTCCCAGATCCAGGGCGACGAACTGCGGGTCTCCTCCAAGTCCCGCGATGACCTGCAGGCCACCATGGCGCTGCTGAAGGACTTCGAGGAAGCCGACCTGCAGTTTGTGAACTTCCGCAGCTAGCCCTCCCCGCCGTCGAATTCGACGCGGATAATTTCCTCCGCTACGCCTAACGGCCGGCGCACCCGATATTCCGGGGGCGCCGGCCTTTGCGTGTCGCGGGCGGCTTTGCGTGTCGCGGACGGCTTTGCGTGTCGCGGGCGGCTTTGCGTGTCGCGGGCGGCGGAGCCGGTCGCCGATTCCGCTGCGGCCCCGCCATGCGTAACGAAAGCGAAATTACAGCACGTTTAGTTTGCGTAATTGCCGGCGCCGGGTAATCTCATCCTTAGGCCTGCCTAAGTAAGGCTTACCTGAGCGAAAGAACCTCCATGACTGCCAACTACCTGATCGGCCTGCGCGAAGGACTCGAAGCCACCCTGGTGGTGGTCCTCCTCATGGCCTACCTCGCCAAGACGGACCGCCGCCACCTCATCCCCCGGCTGTGGACAGGCGTTGCGGCGGCCGTGGCTGTCTCCGTCGGGTTCGGGGCCCTCCTGACCTTCGGCCCCAAGGGCCTCACGTTTGAGGCGCAGGAGGCGATTGGCGGCAGCCTGTCCATCCTCGCCGTCGGCCTGGTCACCTGGATGGTCTTCTGGATGGCCCGCACCGCGCGGACACTCGGCAGCGACCTGAAGTCGCGCGTTGACCGGTCCGCAGGCGGGGCCGGTTGGGGCCTGGCCGTGGTGGCAGCCATCGCCGTGGGACGGGAAGGCCTGGAAACGGCCCTCTTCCTGTGGGCGGCGGCCAAGGCCACCGGTGAGACCACCCAGCCACTGCTGGGCGCCCTGCTTGGCCTGGCAACCGCGGCCGGCCTGGGCTACCTGCTGCACCGCGGCGTCCTGAAGGTCAATCTCTCCCGCTTTTTCACCTGGACCGGCGCCGCCCTGATCGTCATCGCCGGCGGCGTGCTGTCCTACGGCGTCCATGATCTCCAGGAGGCCCGGCTCCTTCCGGGCCTGCACTCCCTGGCGTTCGATATCAGCGCCGCGGTACCGCCGTCGTCCTGGTACGGCACCCTGCTCAAGGGCACCCTGAACTTCTCCCCGGCTACCACCTGGCTGGAAGCCGCGGCGTGGCTTGTGTACGTACTGCCCGTGCTGTTCCTCTACCTGCGCACCCACTTCACGTCGGTGCCGCCAGGCAGGACCATGGCCGGCAACAACCACGCCGCCAAAGCCCCGGCCGCTGCCTGACCGACTGCTTGACCGCCAAAAGACCTCCGCACCCGCACCCAAAGGACAACCCAATGCCCGGCTTCACCCTGCCCAAAACACCCCGGTACGTCTTCCGAAACAAGCCCGCCGCCCTTGCTGCCGCCGTCGTGGCCGTCCCGCTGCTCCTCACCGGCTGCACGGACAACACCAAGGCAGCGGACACCTCGGGTGGCGCCATCGAGGTTGTCAGCTCAAATACCGAGTGCAAGGTCTCGGCCGGCAGCGTGCCCAGCGGAAACCTCAGCTTCTCCGTGAAGAACGAGGGCACGGAGGTCACCGAGTTCTACCTGCTGGCAGCGGACGGGCTGCGCATCCTGGGCGAGGTGGAGAACATCGGCCCCGGCCTGACCCGCAACCTGGTGGTCACCGCCCCGGCAGGCACCTACACGACAGCCTGCAAGCCGGGCATGGAAGGCGACGGGATCAGGGGCGCCCTGGAAGTCACCCAGTCCGGAAACCAGCCGTCGGCCGACACGGACTTCCAGCACCTCCTGGACACCGCCACCGGGCAGTACGCCTCCTACGTCAAGGACCAGAGCGAGCAGCTGCTCACCGGCACCCAGCAGTTCGCCGCCGCCTTCGCGGCCGGCAACGCGGAGGAGGCGCGCTCCCTGTACGCGGCAACGCGCCAGCACTGGGAACGGATCGAGCCCGTGGCCGAGTCCTTTGGGGACCTGGACCCGCAACTTGATGCCCGTGAAGCCGATCTCGAACCGGGCCAGGAGTGGACCGGCTGGCACCGTGCCGAGAAGGATCTGTTCCCGCCGGCGGACTACACGGCGTTGACGGCACCGGAACGGTCCTCGATCGCAGACCGGATGGTGGCCGACACCAAGGACCTGGTGGAGCGCACCCGCACCCTGGAGATTTCCGCGGACATGCTGGGCAACGGCGCCAAGGAACTGCTGGACGAGGTTGCCACCGGAAAGGTGACCGGGGAGGAGGAGATCTGGTCGCACACGGATCTTTGGGACTTCCAGGCGAACGTCGACGGCGCCCGCATCGCCTTCGAAAGCCTGAAGCCCGCATTGCTTCGGAAGGACGCTGCCCTGGCCTCCTCCCTGGATGAGAAATTCGCCGCACTGCAGGCGGAGCTGGCCACGCACGCCCAGGGCACTGGCTTCGCCTCCTACGACAAGCTGGCCCCTGAGCAGGTCCAGCGGCTGGCGTCACTGGTTGACGCGCTCGGCGAACCGCTGTCCCGGCTGACGGCGGCGGTGGTCCTGTGACCGGCTGCCCCTTTGGCGGCCGGCCGCCGGAGGCCTCCGCGCCGGATGAACCTGCCGCTTCACCTGGGGCGGCGCAGGATGGCGGGGACCGGGAACAGCCGACGGCGGGAGCCCGCCTGAGCAGGCGCGGCCTGTTTGGCATCGCCGGACTGGGCGGTGCGGCAGCGGGGCTCGCCGCAGGCTTCCTGGGGCACGACGCCGTGGCCGCCTCTGCCGCGCCGCCGGCCGCCGACAGCCCGGTGGTCCCCTTCCACGGCGACCACCAGGCCGGCATCACCACCCCCGCCCAGGACCGCCTGCACATGGCCGCGTTCGACGTCACCACGACGAAGCGTGAGGAACTGGTCCAGCTGCTCAAGGACTGGACACGGGCTGCGGAAGCACTGACCGAGGGCCGCCCGGCGGGCGCAACCGGCGCCGTGGACGGACCCTATGGCGCCCCTCCGGAGGACACCGGCGAGGCGCTGGACCTCAACGCGGGAAAGCTGACCCTGACCTTCGGCTTCGGCGCCGGCCTGTTCGAAAAGGACGGTGTGGCCCGCTTCGGACTGGAAGGGCGCCGGCCCGAGGCCCTGGCCGACCTGCCGCACTTCCCCGGCGACGACCTGGACCCCGCCCGCAGCGGCGGCGACCTGGTGGTGCAGGCCTGCGCGGACGACCCCCAGGTGGCGGTGCACGCCATCCGGAACCTGGCGCGGCTCGGCTTCGGCAAGGTGCGGGTCAGGTGGTCCCAGCTGGGCTTCGGCCGGACCTCGTCCACGTCCCGCACGCAGCAGACCCCGCGGAACCTCTTCGGGTTCAAGGACGGCACCAACAACCTGAAGGTGGAGGACCAGCAACTGCTGGACCAGCATGTGTGGGCAGCGGCCGCCCGGCCCCAGGATGCCTGGATGGCAGGCGGCAGCTACCTGGTGGCCCGCCGGATCCGCATGCACATCGAGATCTGGGACCGCACGTCCCTGGGCGAACAGGAAGGCCTGATCGGCCGGACCAAGGGAACGGGTGCACCCCTGTCCGGCGGCGGGGAGTTCACCGAGCCCGATTTCGCGCGGCAGGGCAAGGGCGGAAAACCCCTGATCCCCCTCGATTCCCACATGCGGATGGCACATCCCAGCCAGAACAGCGGCGTGCGGATGCTGCGCCGGGGCTACAACTACACCGACGGTTCCGACGGCCTGGGGCACCTGGACGCCGGGCTGTTCTTCATTGCGTTCGTCACCGATCCACGGACCCACTATGTCCCCATGCAGATGGCGATGGCCAAGGGCGACACCCTGGCGGTGGAGTACCTGAAGCACACGGGCTCCGGACTTTTCGCGGTGCCGGGCGGCGTGAAGCCCGGCGGCTTCATCGGCGAAGGCCTCTTCGCGTAGCGGGACCGCCCATGCCGGCCCCGCCCCGCCGTCGTTCCCGACGCGCCAAAGGCTAACCGCTGCGCAGGTTCCTTGGCGCACCCGAAATACCAGGGGCGCCAAGGAATCTGCGCAGCGAAAATGAAGGTGGGCGTCGCCGGCGAAGGCGCGGGTCGCTGCTGAAGGCAGGGCGTCGGCATACAGGTCCGACGGCGGGCAACCGGCCGGCTGCCGGCCGGCCATCCGCTCCAGCCGGGCGATCCGGTCCCGCATGGGCGGGTGGGTGGCGAACAGCTTGTTCATGGCGCCGCCGCGGAAGGGGTTGGCGATCATGAGGTGGGAGGCGTTGACCAGCCGCTGGTCCTGCGGCAGGGGCGCGATGGTGACGCCGCGTTCGATCTTGGCCAGGGCCGAGGCGAGCGCCAGCGGATCGCCGGTGAGCTGCGAACCGTCCTCGTCGGCGTCGTACTCCCTGGTGCGGGAGATGGCCATCTGGATCAGCGACGCCGCGAACGGCGCCAGCAGTGCCATGGCGATCATGGCCAGGGGGTTGGCGTTGCGCCGGTCACCGCCGCCAAAGAACAGCAGCATCTGCCCCACGGACGTGATGACGCCCGCGACGGCGGCAGCCACGGATGAGGTGAGGATGTCCCGGTTGTAGACGTGCATCAGTTCGTGTCCCAGGACACCGCGGAGTTCACGGGCGTCCAGGAGCTGGAGGATGCCCTCGGTGCAGCAGACCGCGGCATTTTGCGGATTGCGTCCGGTGGCGAACGCGTTGGGGTTCATGGTGGGCGACACATAGATGCGCGGCATGGGCTGGTTGGCGCGCATCGAAAGCTCGCGGACAATCTGGTAGAGCTGCGGCGCCTGGGCTTCGGAGACCGGGATGGCCTGCATGGCCCGGATGGCAATCTTGTCGCTGTTCCAGTATCCGTAGAAGGTGGTGCCGACGCCGATCAGGGCCATGATCCAGATGGGGGCCGAGCTGCGTGTCCCCACGCCGATGAGCCCACCAAGGCCCAGCAGCACCGCCCACAGCACCCCGAACAGTGCCGCGGTCTTCAGTCCGTTGTGATGGTTGTGCACGTTTCCTCCTCGTTAAAAGGAACGGCCGGCTAGGGAACCGGGTTCCGCGCATCGTACGTCCGGAAGCCCGGCTGCAGTTTCGCCGCCAGCAAGGCCCCCGCAATACACAGCGCACCGCCGAGCAGCAGGACCCAGCCCTCATTCAAAATCTTAGTCGCGCCACCCGCCAGCAGGTCCCCGATTCGAGGGCCGCCGGCCACCACCACGATGAACACGCCCTGCAGCCGGCCGCGGAGGTGGTCAGGGGCCGCGGCCTGCAGGATGGTGTTGCGGTAGACGCTGCTGATGGAGTCGGCAATGCCTGCAAGGGCACAGCAGACGGCGGCGGGCAGGAGCCACAGGGTCACTGCCCCGTCCGGCGTGGGACCGGCCAGCAGCACCACCAGGCCGAACGCCCCGATGGACGCGCCCCAGCCCATCACCGAAACGACGACGGCGGTCCCCTGGCGGCGCACGCTGCCCAGCGGACCGGAGAACAAGCCGGCCAGGAAGGCCCCGACGGCGGTGCAGGCCAGCAGGATGCCCACGGTTGCCTCGCCGCCGCCGATCATGAGGGCCGCGACTGCGGGCAGCAGCGCCCGCGGCTGGGCAAGGACCATGGCGATGAGGTCGATGATGAAGGTCATGCGGAGGTTGGGCCGCGTACCAAGGAACCGGAACCCCTCGATGACGGAGCGGATCCCCGCCTTGCTGTGTCCACCGGTGGGCGGCATGGGTGGCAGCCGGTAGACAGCCCATAAGACGAAGGCAAAGCTCACGAAGTCGATGGTGTAGGTCCAGCCGAACCCGAGCCACGCCACCAGGAGACCGGCCAGCAGCGGCCCCGCGGTCATGGCAAGGCCCAGGGTCAGCATGCTCAGCGCGTTGGCGGCCGGCAGGAGTTCCTTGCGGATGAGCGTGGGGATGATGGCGCTGCGTGCCGGCTGGTTGATGGCCTGGGCCCCGCTTTGCAGTGCCACCAGCAGGTACAGCACCCACACGTTGCCGAGCTGCACCCAGGCCTGCAGTGCGATCAGGCCGGTGGTCAGCCAGAGTACGGTGGTGGCCAGCAGGGCAATCCGCCTGCGGTCGTGGGCGTCGGCGATGGAGCCGCCCATCAGGCCACCGATCACGAGGGGAACCAGCGCGAAGATGCCCAGCAGGCCCACGTAGAAGCTGTCCTGCGTCAGGCGGTACACCTCGAGGCTCACTGCCACCAGGGTGAGCTGGCTGCCGACGGCGGACACCGCCGATCCGAGCCACAACCGGCGGAATGCCGGGCTTTCCCTGAGCGGTGTGACATCGGCAAGCAGTTTCCCCACCCCCGTAACACTAGCGGGCGACACGGGAAGGTAAGCCACGCCTTATTGTGAGTTGCTAAAAATAAGTGTTTCAATGGAGCCATGATGGAGCACTTTGACGGCCAGGAAGCGTGGGCTGCAGCCCTGCGCGCCCACGGCCGCAGGGTGACCAAGCAGCGGCTGGCCGTCCTTGCCGCCGTCGAACGCCACCCCCACTCGCCTGCCGAAAGCATCCTTGCCGCCGCCCGGGCCGAGCTGCCCGAACTGACGGCCCAGTCCGTCTATGTAGTCCTCGGCGACCTGACGGACCTGCACATGCTGCGCCGCTTCGAGCCGCCGCACTCCCCTGCCCTGTATGAGACGCGCGTGGGCGACAACCACCACCACGCCATCTGCATCAGCTGCGGCCGGGTGGAGGACGTGGACTGCGCCGTCGGCCACGCCCCCTGCCTCACGCCGCACTGGAACCCGGACGCCAAGCCCATGACCATCCAGATCGCGGACGTCATGTACCAGGGCATCTGCCAGGAATGCCAGCAGGCCCAGCAACTTCCTCCCCACAGTCCCTCGCAAGAAAAAGAGAAATAGGAGAACAATGACTGCCGTTTCCACAACCCAGTCAGGCGCGCCGGTTACATCCGACGCTCACTCGAAGTCAGTTGGTGCCGATGGTGCCATCATCCTGACCGACCACTACCTCGTTGAAAAGCTCGCGCAGTTCAACCGCGAGCGGGTTCCGGAGCGCGTAGTGCACGCCAAGGGCGGCGGCGCATTCGGCACGTTCAAGACCACCGAAGACATCTCCAAGTACACCAAGGCCGCGTTCCTGCAGCCCGGCGTCGAGACCGAGATGCTGATCCGCTTCTCCTCCGTCGCGGGCGAGAACGGCTCCCCGGACACCTGGCGCGACCCCCGCGGTTTCGCCGTGAAGTTCTACACCACCGAGGGCAACTACGACCTCGTGGGCAACAACACCCCCGTCTTCTTCATCCGCGACGGCATCAAGTTCCCGGACTTCATCCACTCCCAGAAGCGCCTGCCGGGCACGCACCTCCGCGACGCCGACATGCAGTGGGACTTCTGGACCCTGTCCCCCGAGTCCGCCCACCAGGTCACCTGGCTCATGGGTGACCGCGGCCTGCCGGCCTCCTGGCGCGAAATGCAGGGCTACGGCTCGCACACCTACCAGTGGATCAACGAAGCCGGTGAGCGCTTCTGGGTCAAGTACCACTTCAAGTCCAACCAGGGCGTGAACTCCATGAGCTCCGAGCAGGCCGAACAGCTGGCCGGCTCCGACGCGGACTTCTACATCCGCGACCTGTCCGAGAACATCGCCGCGGGCAACTTCCCGTCCTGGGACCTGCACGTGCAGGTCATGCCGTACGAGGATGCCAAGACCTACCGCTTCAACCCGTTCGACCTGACCAAGGTGTGGCCGCACGGCGACTACCCGCTGATCAAGGTGGGCACCATGGAGCTGAACCGGAACCCGGAGAACTACTTCGCGCAGATCGAGCAGGCCACCTTCGCGCCGTCGAACTTCGTGCCGGGCATCGCCGCCTCGCCGGACAAGATGCTGCAGGCCCGCATCTTCTCCTACGCGGACGCACACCGCTACCGCGTGGGCACCAACCACGCGCAGATCCCGGTGAACCAGCCCAAGAACCAGGTCAACAACTACAGCCAGGACGGTGCCGGACGTTACCTGTTCAACGCTCCCTCCGTGCCTGTCTACGCACCCAACTCCGTGGGCGGCCCGGCTGCCGTTGAGCCGCAGAACCCGGCCGGCGGCTGGGAGAACGACGGCGAGCTGACCCTTGCCGCGCACTCCCTCCACGCCGAGGACAGCGACTTCGTCCAAGCCGGCGCGCTGTACCGCGAGGTCTACGACGAGGCAGCAAAGGCCCGCTTCCTGGAGACCATCACCGGTGCCGTGGGCGGCGTCAAGAGCCCGGGCATCAAGGAACGCGCCATCCAGTACTGGACCAACGTTGATGCCGAACTCGGCGCCAAGCTGCGCGCCAACCTCGGCGCAGGGGATGCCCCCTCCGCTCCGGCCTCGGATGCAGAGTCCGCCAACAAGATCGGCTGACCAGGCTTCCTGCCGGCTGAACCGAAAGAACACCCCGTCACGGGCCTCCGTGGCGGGGTGTTCTGCTGTCGGGCCGCTTTTGCACATACGGCGGCGTAGATCTGGCTGGTTGCGGGCGGCAGCCCTACGCTCCGTAGATGAACACTTTCGCAGGCATCCCCAGCGAAGCTTTCCGCTTCTACGCACAGCTGGAGGACAACAACAACCGCGACTGGTGGCTGGCACACAAGGCAACGTACGAGGAATCAGTCAAGGCACCACTCACCCTCCTGCTCTCCGAGCTGGAACCCGAGTTCGGACCGGCCAAGCTTTTCCGCCCCAACCGCGACGTCCGCTTCTCACTGGACAAGTCGCCCTACAAAACTGCCCAGGGAGCATTCGCTGCGCGCCAGGAAGGCGTGGGTTTCTATCTCCAAATCAATGCTGACGGGCTGTTGATCGGTGGGGGCTACCACTCCCACACTCCCGCCCAGCTGGCACGGTTCCGCGCGGCCGCCGACGCTTCCGCCAGCGGCGCCGCCCTGCAGGACATTGTTGATGCCGTGGCCGGCGCCGGTTTTGCCATCGAGGGCGAGACGCTGAAAACCGTCCCGCGGGGATTCGACAAAGACCATCCCCGCGCCGAACTGCTCAAGCACAAATCGCTCTCCGCCGGAGTCGAGGTGGGCCGGCCGGAGTGGGTCTCCACACCCGCCGCGAAGGAGCGGATCGCGGAACGGTGGCGGCAGCTCCGGCCGCTCGTGGAATGGGTGGGCCGGTACGCGGCGCCCTGAAACGCGGCTGCCGGAAATGCGGCTGCCCGCCCGGCACAGGCCGGGCGGGCAGTTCAGGAGGAGTGGTCGCGGGCTGTCAGGTGCGGCTCAGCTCATCCTCGTCGTCCCGTTCGGCGGCGGGGGCTGCAGCGGAACCCGCGGCGCCGTTGACGCTGGCGTTGGCCTCGGCGAAGCGCTCGTTGAGCCGGGAGTGCCGCTGTCCGTACGCGAAGTAGATCGCCAGGCCAATGACCAGCCAGAAGACAAAGAAGATCCAGGTCTCCACGGCGAGGTTGGTCATCAGGTACAGGCACAGCACCGCGGAGACAACCGGCAGTACCTTGCCGAACGGGACGCGGAAGGCGGGCTTCAGGTCCGGGCGCTTCCTGCGGAGCACCAGGATGCCCAGGCTGACCACCACGAACGCGGACAGCGTGCCGATGTTGATCATTTCCTCGAGCAGGTCCACGTTGGTCAGGCCTGCCACCAGGGCAACCGCGGCGCCGCAGATGATCTGGAGGCGCGCCGGGGTGGAACGCTTGTCGCTGGTCTTGGACAGCGACCGGGGCAGCAGTCCGTCGCGGCTCATGGCCAGCACCACGCGGGACAGGCCCATGAGGAGCACCATGATCACGGTGGTCAGGCCCACCAGGGAACCGAAGGCGATGACCTTGGCGGCGGACGTGTCGCCCACGGCCTCGAAGGCAGTGGTGAGGGTGGGGCTCTTGGCCTCGGCCAGCTGGGTGTAGGACACCATGCCGGTCAGGGCCAGGGACACGAGGATGTAGAGCAGCGTCACCAGGGCCAGGCCGCCAAAGATGCCGCGGGGCAGCGTCTTCTGCGGGTTCTTGACTTCCTCGGCGGAGGTTGCCACCACGTCGAATCCGATGAAGGCGAAGAACACCAGTGCGGCCCCGGCGAAGATGCCCATGGTGCCGTACTGGGCGGGCGCGGCACCGGTCAGGAAGCCGAAGAAGGACTGCTTCAGGACGTCCGCGGCGCCGGTGCCTGCCGTGGGCTGGGCGGCGGGAACGAACGGGCTGTAGTTCTCCAGCTTCACGTAGGTGAAGCCCACCACGATCACGAACAGCACCACGCCGATCTTGATCAGGGTGAAGATGTTGCCCACGCGGGCGGACAGCTTGGTGCCCAGCACCAGCAGCACGGTGAAGATGGCCACGATCAGGAAGGCGCCCCAGTAGAGGTCCACGCCGCCCAGCGAGAGGGCCGGCGGGATGTCGAGGCCCGTGAGGGCAAACACCTTGCTGAGGTAGATGCCCCAGTACTTGGCGATGACGGCGGCGGCCGTGAACAGCTCGAGGATCAGGTTCCAGCCGATGATCCAGGCAAGGAGTTCGCCCATGGTGGCGTAGGTGAAGACGTAGGCCGATCCGGCCACGGGGATGGCGGTGGCGAACTCTGCGTAGCACATGATGGCCAGCGCGCACGTGACGGCGGCGATGGCGAAGGAGACGGTGACGGCGGGGCCCGCGAAGTTGGCAGCGGCCTTGGCGCCCACCGAGAAGATACCGGCGCCCACAGCAACGGCGACGCCCATGATCATGAGGTCCCAGGTGCTGAGGGAACGCTTGAGTTTGCGCCCTGGCTCATCGGCGTCGGCAATCGACTGCTCGATGGATTTTGTCCGCAGAAGATTCATAAGGGGGTCACAATCCTGGTTTGTGATGGAAACAGACCTATCAACGATAGTGTCCATCCACTGGACGGCCCCAATCGTCCCGAATAGTGAGACGGCCTCTGCGCCGAATATTCTTCCGCCAACGCACTCGGGGCCCTCCTAATGGAGAGCCCCGAGGCGTAAAGCGTCGAACTTGCTAGGCAGGCCAGTCCATCAGCGTTGACCGGATCAGGAAGCGTTTGCCCTCCGGCGCTTCCACCGAAAAGCCGCTCCCCCGGCCCGGTACAACGTCCACGGTCAGGTGGGTGTGGCTCCAGTAATTGAACTGTTCCCGGGACATCCAGAACTCCAGCGGAAGTGGCTGCAGGCCGTCGGACAGGTCGAACAGCCCCAGCAGGACGTCCGAGTCCCCCGTGATGAAGTCCCCTGCCGGGTAACACATGGGTGAGGACCCGTCGCAGCAGCCTCCGGACTGGTGGAACATGAGCGGTCCGTGCCGGTCCCAGAGCATCCGCAGCAGGTCCACGGCCGCCGGCGTGAGCGCCACCCGGGAAAAGTCTTCCCCGGGCAGCGTCACGGCGGCGTCCATCCCGTGGTCCGGCATCAGAACCTCAGCACCACGCGGCCGTCGATCTTGGCGTGCTTCATCTCATCGAAGACGGCGTTGACCTCGGAGAGCTCCCGGACGGACACTGTGGGGCGGATCTTTCCCCTGGCGTAGAAATCCAGCGCTTCCTCAAGGTCCTGCCGGGTTCCGACGATGGAACCGCGGACCGTCAGCCCCTTGAGCACGATGTCGAAGATCGGCGCCGGAAAGTCCCCCGGAGGCAGTCCATTGAACACGATGGTGCCGCCCCTGCGGGCCATGCCAATGGCCTGTCCGAACGCTGACGGATGCACCGCCGTAACCAGCACCCCATGGCACCCTCCTGTTTCACGCTGGATCACCTCTACCGGATCTTCATGCAGCGCGTTGACGGTCACTTCCGCTCCGTGGGCCCTGGCCAGGGCCAACTTGTCGTCGGCGACGTCCACGGCGGCCACCCGCAGGCCCATGGCGACGGCGTACTGGACGGCGATGTGCCCCAGCCCTCCGATGCCGGAGATGGTGACCCACTGCCCCGGCCGGGTCTCGGTCATCTTCAGGCCCTTGTAGACGGTGACGCCGGCACAGAGTACCGGCGCCACCTCGACGGGGTCGGATCCCGCCGGTATGCGCGCCGCGAAGCGTGAGTCCACGAGCATGTACTCCCCGAAGGACCCGTCCACCGTGTAGCCGCCGTTCTGCTGGGCCTCGCAGAGGGTCTCCCAGCCGGTGCGGCAGTACTGGCAGTCGCCGCAGGCGGACCACAGCCAGGCGTTGCCCACCACGTCTCCGATGCGGAGGTCGGTGACGCCTTCACCCAGTGCCACCACCTCTCCCACGCCCTCGTGGCCGGGAACGAACGGTGGGGCGGGTTTGACCGGCCAGTCCCCCTCTGCTGCGTGGAGGTCGGTGTGGCATACGCCGGTGGTCAAGACCTTGACCAGTGCCTGGCCGGGCCCGGGTACCGGCATGGCGACGTCCTGGACGGACAGGTCGGCACCGAATTCGTTTACTACTGCTGCTTGCATTGTCGTCGTCATTGGCGAAATCCTTGAGTCGTTGTGGCGGGGGTAGTGCTGGCCTAGAAGAAGCCCAGCTTGTTTTCGTCGTAGCTGACCAGCAGGTTCTTGGTCTGCTGGTAGTGGTCCAGCATCATGGCGTGGTTTTCACGGCCGATGCCCGAGGACTTGTAGCCACCGAAGGCGGCACCCGCCGGGTAGGCGTGGTAGTTGTTGACCCAGACACGGCCGGCCTGGATTTCCCGGCCGGCGCGGTAGGCCACGTTGCCGTTGCGGGACCAGACACCGGCGCCCAGCCCGTAGAGGGTGTCGTTGGCGATGCCCATGGCGTCGTTGTAGTCGCTGAACTTGGTCACCGCCACCACGGGCCCGAAGATCTCCTCCTGGAAGATCCGCATCCGGTTGTGGCCCTCAAACACGGTGGGCTGGACGTAGAAGCCACCCGCCAAATCGCCCGGGAGTTCGGCGCGGGCGCCGCCGGTGAGGATCCTGGCGCCTTCCTGCTTTCCGATGTCAATGTAGGACAGGATCTTCTCCAACTGGTCGTTGGAGGCCTGTGCACCAACCTGCGTATCGGTGTCCAGCGGGTTGCCCTGGACCATCTTTTCTACCCGGGCCACGGCGTCCGCCATGAAGGAGTCGTAGATGTCCTCCTGCACCAGCGCCCGGGACGGGCAGGTGCAGACTTCGCCCTGGTTGAAGGCGAACAGCGCGAAACCTTCCTGGGCCTTGTCGTAGAACGCGTCGTTCTCCTGGGCAACGTCGTTGAAGAAGATGTTCGGGCTCTTGCCGCCCAGTTCCAGGGTGACGGGGATGAGGTTCTGGCTGGCGTACTGGCTGATCAGCCGGCCGGTGGTGGTCTCGCCGGTGAACGCGATCTTCCGGATCCGGGAGCTGGAGGCCAGCGGCTTGCCGGCCTCCACGCCGAAGCCGTTGACCACGTTCAGCACGCCGGCGGGCAGCAGGTCCCCGATGAGTTCCACCAGCACCAGGATGGAGCTTGGCGTCTGTTCGGCGGGCTTGAGCACCACCGTGTTTCCGGCGGCGAGCGCGGGTGCCAGCTTCCAGACGGCCATGAGGATGGGGAAGTTCCAGGGAATGATCTGGCCCACCACGCCGAGCGGTTCGTGGAAGTGGTATGCGGTGGTGTTCTCGTCCAGCTGGGAGAGGCTGCCTTCCTGGGCACGGACGGCTGAGGCGAAGTAGCGGAAGTGGTCCGCCGCCAGCGGCAGGTCCGCGTTCAGGGTCTCCCGGACCGGCTTGCCGTTGTCCCAGGTTTCGGCGACGGCGAGCATTTCCAGGTTTTCGTCGATGCGGTCGGCGATCCTGTTCAGGATGGCGGCACGTTCCGCTGCTGAGGTCTTGCCCCAGGACGGTGCCGCCTTGTGCGCCGCGTCCAGCGCCAGTTCGATGTCTTCGGCCGTGCCGCGGGCCACCTGGCAGAACGCCTTGCCCGTCACCGGAGTGATGTTGTCGAAGTATTGCCCCTTCACGGGGGCCACCCATTCCCCGCCGATCCAGTTTTCGTACCGATCCTTGAAGGTGACCTTCGAACCGTCGGTTCCCGGCTGTGCGTAAACGGTCATGTGCTTAGCTCCTTTGCTGTGCAGAAGGCGGGCCCCAGGGGCCGTTCGCCGTTGGAGACAGCGTAGGAGTTGGCAGGTTGCAGCCAGGTTGCAGGCCTGTGGCCGGTGTCACAGGGGGCGTTGTCAGGCGCGCAGTTCGGCTTCCAGCCGTTCCAGGTCGGCCACGACGGCGGCCCGCTTGGGTGAGCGCGGCGGCAGGAGGCGGAGCGCGGCGCGGCGGATTCCGACGTCGTCACTTGCCTCGGGAAGCGCGGCGTACTTGAGCAGGGACTCGGCACTTCCATCCGTGAGGACGGCCTCCCGGAGCAGGGACGAGACCCTGTTCCTCAGCTCGATGATGCCGGGCGCCTCGGAGCGCGGGAGCACGCCGCCGCGGTAAATCTCCAGGGCAATCCGGTGTGCACCGCGCTGCAGGCAACTAAGCACCTGGCCGGTGTCCGGCACCAGGTCGACAGGCAGCCGGTAGGGGCGCGAGCCGGGAACAGCGTCCGGGGAAAGCTGTTGGATGACCTTGCGCAGGCGGACCATCTCGGCGCGCAGCGTCATGGTAGGGCCGTCCCCGGGATACAGCAGAGAGCTGAGTTCCTCCGCGGTGAGCCCGTCCGGGTGGGTGCTGAGCAGGGCCAGGATCTCGCTGTGCCGGGCGGACAGCGAAACCGTCCTGCCGCCCAGGCTGAGCAGCGCCTGGTCGCGGCCCAGCAGCTGCAGGCTGTTCCGGTAGAGGCTGCCTTCCTTGGCACCCTGGCCCTGCCTGCCGGCGGACGCCGGGGACCGCCGTCGTACGGGCTTCCTGGCCAGCTCCGCCGCGCGCTGCAGGCGCTCCACCCGCAGCTGCGCCTGCGCGGCCGCCACGGTGGCCTCCACCAGCGACAGCGTATGCGGCGCCACCGCGGTGGCTGTCCCGGTGATGTCCACGACGCCCAGCACGGCGCCTGAATCGGGGTCGTGGAAGGGGACGGCGGTGCAGCTCCAGGGATGGACGGCCCGCTGGTAGTGCTCGGCGCCGGCGATCTGGATCCCCTTGCCCAGGGCCAGGGCCGTTCCCGGGGCACTGGTGCCAACACTGGCCTCGGACCAGTCGGCACCGGGGACGAACATCATGCCTTCGGCGCGGCGCTGGAGCGTGGGGTCGCCGTCCACCCACAGGAGCCTGCCCACCTCATCGCCTACGGCCACCAGGAGGCCGCTGTCATGGCTGGGCTGGACCAGGAGTTTGTTGATGACCGGCATGATCGCTGCAAGGGGTGCTGCCGGCGGTAGTCCTCCAGCTCGTCCCAGTCGAAGGCAAGCGGCGCGGCCGCATTGTCAGGATTGGCTTTGAAGCCGGCGGACCGTAGCCACGATTCCCTGATGAGTTTGCGCAGGCCGGGGATTTCGGGCGTGGCATCGCCCAGGCCCGGCATCTCTGGAATGGCACCGTCCAGGCGCTCGTGACCTGCCAGCGCGGCGCGCTGGCGCGGTTCAGGCTGGAGCAGGTTCGTCATCGAACTCCCGGAAAGTGCAGGCTTCTGGCGCGGCTAGTCTAGCCGTACCAGTTCCTCCAGCGCATCCACCCCTGCCACTGCTCCACCCGCGGCAGCGTAGCCCTCCGCAACCCGCCGCGCCCCCGGCGCCTTGGTCCGGGCCTGGTGGACGGCGGCGCGGAGCCTTTCCGGGGTGAGGTGCTTCCGGCTCAGCCGCACCCCGGCGTCGGCGGCCACCACCCTCGCCGCCACCTCGTGCTGGTCCCTGCCGAACGGAACCACCACCACGGGCACCCCTTTGGCGAGCGCCTTCTGCGTCGCCCCCATGCCGCCGTGCGTGATGGCGACGGCGGCGCGGTCAAGGACGGGACCGTGCGGCACGAAGTGTTCCAGCCGGGCATTGGCCGGGACGGACGCAAAGGCTTCGGCGCCGGATGCCCGGTGCGCCCCGGCGGACCCGGTGTCCGCTGCCGGCAGGGTGGCCACCACGGTGAAGGGTTCAGCGGCCAGGCCGGCCAGCGCCGCCCGTACCAGGGCTTCGTCGGCCTGGTATTCGGAGGATGTGGTCACCAGGACCACGGGGTCCTGGCCATCCCCGAGCCAGGAGGGAGGCTCCGCGGGCGGTTCCCAGCCGAGCGCGCCGATCATCCGCACGTCCGGCCCCCAGTCCGGATGGGGATACTCGAACGGCTGCGACGTGGCCACAAGCATCAGCAGCGCGGTGCGGAACATCTCGTCCGCACCGCTGACGGGTGGCAGTTGGCCGGCGGACAGCTCAGCCCGCAGCGCGTTGATGTGCGGCAGCATCAGCTTTTCCACGGCGCCGGTCACCAGGCG
The DNA here is from genome assembly GCF_026723805.1 of Arthrobacter sp. FX8. Lineage (NCBI taxonomy): Bacteria > Bacillati > Actinomycetota > Actinomycetes > Micrococcales > Micrococcaceae > Arthrobacter > Arthrobacter sp. FX8. Next base: position 2,540,577 of record NZ_CP113505.1, read on the forward strand.
GCGGGCCAGTGCATCACGGGCCCTCCCCAGCGGGCCGGACATGGGGGCAAGCCCGGGTCCGAACGGCGGCGTTCCCCTCGACTGGAGCGGCGGGGTGTAGGGGCTGAAGGTGGCCCACGGCAGCCCCGAGGATTCGGCCTGGATGCGGGCTCCCCAGGCGTTGATGTCGATGAGCAGCAGGTCCGGGCGAACGTCATCAATGGCCTGCTGCAGGTCCGGGGCGTCGAACCGGGCGCGGGCCGTGAAGGTCTCCACGCTGGAAGCCAGGGCCGCCTTCGCGTTGTTGGCGCGGTAGTCAGTGGCCTCGACCGCAAGTATCCGGTCATCCACCGGTCCGGCATGGAACCCCGCCTCCATGAGCAGCGGGACCTGCCGGCGCAGGGTACGGACGTGGACACCATGGCCGCGGGCCTTCAGCTCCTGGAGCAGCGGGACCATGGGGAAAAGGTGGCCGATGGCGGGAGAGGTGTAGGCAAGGACGGTGGACATCAGGGCCTCCGGATGAAGGGTTCCAGCATTTCGAGCAGGCAGTGGGCCACGTGGTCGCGGCTGAGCCCGGCATCGAGGCGCAGCAGCTTCCAGGTGTAGACGTCGCAGACGGCGACGAACTGGGCAAGGCGGCGCTTCCGCTCTACCCCGTCCGGCAGGAAGTCATCTGCGAGGAAGGGCGCGAAGACGCGTTCGCACCACTGCCGGTGGAGCTGCCGGCCGCCTTCGGTGATCTCTGCGAGGACAGGGGACGTTTCCTCCTCGGCCAGCATCTTCAGGGCCAGGGCGCCGGTGGTTTCGTAGTGTTCCAGGAGATTGTCGACGGCGGCGGGTACGTCGCCGGGAGGAGCGGCACCGCGCTGGCCGGCAACCTGCGCTGACGCGAATTCCGCCGTGGCGTGGATCAGGCCCGGGCGGTCGCCGAAGCGGCGGATGACGGTCTGGACGGTCACCCCGGCCCGTTCAGCAACGGCGTTCAGCGTCACGCCGGCGAGCGGCCCCTCCATGAAGAGGTCCAGCGTTGCCTGCAGGATCCGGCGCCCGGTTGCGGCGGCAGAGGCCGCACGCTTCCGGGAGTCGTAGGCACGGGTTCCCGCCATATTCATGTTAATCAGACTAACTTGAATACGGCTCTGAGGCCAGAGGTCACAGGGCCAGGTTTACAACCAGGGCCCGCCCGACCCATCAGATGGCCCCTTCACGGCCAGAGCCTCCAGCTGCCCGTCCGCGCTTCCAACAAGCAGTGAGAGGCGGCTGCGAAAGTGGCAGGCCTGCTCTTTGGGGGTTTTCGCCTCTCCCAGAGGGCGCAGCCACAGTGCAATGTTCACGTAGTACTGCAGTCCATACTGCGATTTCTGCAATTCGGCCACAGTGATCACGTCATCGGTGTCGCGGTACCAGGATCCGCTGTGCTTCGAGAATCCCGCACCCTTCATGAAGCCGTCAAAAGTGGTTTGAATGACGTTCCTGCTCATGGCCCTCCCTAAGTAACCACCTGCTGGTGGAGTGCGGCCGGAGTCAGCCGCGGGAGATGCGGATCATGTCCTCGCGCGGCACCACTTTGATCCGTTCGCGCACCACGTGGTCCAGGCCTTCGGGTCCGGTCCAAGCGGCCCCGAGTCCAGCCTCATGGGCGTCGAGCTTGTTCCACCCTTCCCAGGTGGTGTATTCGATACCGCGTTCCTCGAGCAAGTCGATGATGGCCAGCGGGTCCGGGTTTTGTGCAGCGGGGAGGTTCGGCCGGTCCTCCAGCAGGAAGCCGATGGTCTCCAGCGCATCGCCCTTGGTGTGGCCGATGAGCCCGACGGGTCCGCGCTTGATCCAGCCCGTAGTGTAGATGCCCGGGACGGGGTTCCCGTCGGCATCCAGGACGCGTCCGCCCTCATTGGGGATGACGCCGCGCTTGGCGTCGTACTCCAGTTCGTCCAGGGCGGAGCCGTGATAGCCGATGGCCCGGTAGACAGCCTGGACGTTGTATTCGACGTACTCCCCGGTGCCCTTGGCGTTGCCGGTCCCGTCCAGCTGCATGCGCTCAAACTTGATGCCACCCACCCTGCCCGTGCCGTCGTCGAGCACTTCCACGGGGCTGTGCAGGAAGTGCAGGTGCAGCCTGCGGGAGGAGGGGCTCTCCGACTCCGCGTGCTCCTCAACCAGCCAATTGGTGAGCGTGTTCACCATGGTCTTGACCTGGTTGTTGCTGCGGATGGCCTCATCCGAGGCCTCGTCGAATTCAAAGTCCTCCGGATACAGGACGATGTCCACGTCGTCCATGTGGCTCAGCTCGCGCAGTTCCAGCGGGGTGAATTTAACCTGGGCCGGTCCGCGGCGGCCGAAAACGTGGACGTCCGTGACGGGCGAGGACTTCAGGCCCTGGTAGACGTTGTCCGGAATCTCGGTGCTCAGCAGCTCCTCGGGGTGCTTGATCAGCATGCGGGCCACATCCAGGGCCACGTTGCCGTTGCCGATGACGGCGATTTCCCTGGCCTCGAGCGGCCATTCCCGGGGAACATCGGGGTGCCCGTCGTACCAGGACACGAAGTCGGCGCCGCCGAACGAGCCCTGGAGGTTGATGCCGGGAATGTCCAGGTCCGCGTCCTTCACGGCGCCCGTGGAAAAGATCACGGCATCATAGAAGGCCCGGAAATCGTGCAGGGTAAGGTCCCGGCCGTAGGTCACGTTGCCCAGGAACCGGATGTCCCCGCGGTCCAGGACCTTGTGCAGGGCGTTCACGATGCCCTTGATGCGGGGGTGGTCCGGGGCCACGCCGTAACGGATCAGTCCGTAGGGCGCGGGGTAGGCCTCGAAGAGGTCGATGCTGACCTGGAAGTCGCCGTCCTTCACCCCGCTGGACTTGGTGAGGATGTCCGCAGCATAGACTCCTGCCGGTCCTGCGCCGACGATGGCGACGCGGAGGGGACGGTTGGCGGTTTCGCTCTTGTTGGACACCGGGAGCCCTTCTGAACTGGTCCTGCTCACGTTTTATGAGACTGCGCCGCGTCATGCAGCGCACAGTCCCCCATTCTAGTTGGCGGCCAGGGCCACCACCTTGCCTTCGCGGTACAGGAGTGCCCGGAGTTCGGCCTCCGCCGAGTCCAGGCGCTTTGGATCGATGGTTTCGCCGTCATGGAAGTGGTCCAGGACGCGGGGGTCCACGTAGCTCTTCCGGGCGATGGAGGGTGTGTTGCCCAGCGTCTCCGCGGCCTCGTGCATGGCCCGGCTGATGGCCCGTTTCCGTTTGGCCGCCGTGCGCTGGGGGCCGGTCCGGGCAAGGCTTGCCGCCGCGGCCACCGTCCCGCGAAGGGTGCGGAAATCCTTGGCGGTGAAGTCCGATCCGGTCCGCTCCTTCACGTAGGCGTTGATGTCCGCGCTGGTGACCGGACGCCAGGTCCTGCCCTCCTTGTAGGCCAGGAGCCGGGCGTTGGGCCCGCGGCGCTTGAGGAGGCGCAGCACGACGGCGAGGTCCGGGTCGCGGATCTCCGATTCCCAGTCCTTGCCGCTCTTGCCCGGGAAGCGCAGCAGGATGCGGTCCTTGCGGACCTGGACGTGGGCGCACAGCAGGGTAGCCAGGCCCCGGCTGCCGTTTTCATTGGTGTAGCGTTCGGACCCCACGCGCAGGGATCCGCTGTCCAGCATCCGGAACGCGGCCGCCAGGACCCGCTCGCGGGTGAAGCCATCGCTGCGCAGGTCCATGGTGACCATGCGGCGTGCCGCGGGCAGCGATTCGGCCAGCTGGAGGGACCGGTCGAACTTCACCCGATCCTTACGCTCACGCCACTCCGGGTGGTAGATGTACTGGCGACGGCCCACCGCGTCCACCCCGGTGGCCTGGATGTGGCCGTTCTCAAACGGGGCAATCCAGACGTCCGTCCACGCGGGCGGGATGCCGATGCTCTCCAGCCGGTCACGGACGGGACCGGGCGGCAGGGTGGAGCCGTCCAGGTCCCGGTAACTGAAGCCTTTGCCTGCCGGTACCCTGCGGTAGCCGCGGCCCGAGGCGTTGCTGCGCCGGAGCCTCATGGGGCCGGCTGCGGGGTACGGGCACATGTCATGAAAGAAAGCCTACTGACTATTTTCCGGTTTTCCCGCCTGCGTCCCGGAATACCTGCCCGCGGGCTGCTGTTATGGAAAGCGTGCCCATGCCAGAAGGAACCCCCGTAGCCACCTCCCCCACGTCACGCTCCACGGCAGGTGATGCGGTGCCCGCGGGTCCCAAGGCAGTCGCCGGGGATTCGACGGCGGGAATGCTGTTCGGCATCGGCGCGTACGTTTTGTGGGGGCTGCTCCCGCTGTACTTCTTCATCCTGATGCCGGCCGGCGCCGTCGAGATCGTGGCCAACCGCGTGGTGTGGTCGCTCCTGTTCTGCGCCCTCCTGATCACGGTCACCCGGGCGTGGGGGTGCTGGCTGCGGCGCTGAAGGACCGCCGCGTGTTTGGTTCCCTGGCGCTGGCTGCTTTCCTGATCGCCATCAACTGGCTGACCTATACCTACGGCGTGACCACCGGGCAGGCGGTGGAAACGTCACTGGGCTACTTCATCAACCCGCTGGTCTCGGTGCTCCTCGGCGTGCTGGTCCTGAAGGAGAAGCTGCGTCCGCTCCAGTGGGCCGCGGTGGGCGTGGGCTTCGTGGCCGTGGGCGTCCTCACCTACTCCTACGGGAAGTTGCCGTGGATTGCGCTGACGCTGGCGTTCAGCTTCGGCCTGTATGGCTTCGTCAAGAACCGGGTGGGGTCGAGGGTGGACGCCATCACCAGCCTCAGCGTGGAGACCATGGTGCTGGCGCCGCTGGCCGCCGTGGCGATGGTGGTCCTGGCCGCGAACGGCAGCTCCACGCTGACTTCCCAGGGGCCCGGGCACTTCTGGCTGCTGCTGGCGTCCGGCGTGATCACCGCCGTTCCGCTGCTCTTCTTCGGCGCCTCCGCGCGGCGGCTGCCCATGACCACCATCGGGCTGCTGCAGTACTTTGCCCCCGTGCTGCAGTTCCTGGTAGCGCTGCTGGTGTTCCGGGAGGCCATGACCGTGGCGCGCTGGATGGGGTTCGGGGTGGTGTGGCTGGCACTGCTCCTGCTGACCCTGGACATGCTGCGGACGGCGCGCAGGAACTCGGTGGCCCGCCGGGCAGCGCTCCGCCAGGCCGCCTAGAAAGCGTCCGATGACAAAGAAGGTGGGCTCCCAACCGGGAGCCCACCTTCTTTGCGTTGCCGGAGGGAGTCGTTCCGGTTAGGCGTTGGCCTTGATGGCGGCGGCGAGGACATCCAGGCCGTCGTTCAGCAGTTCGTCGGTGATGACCAGCGGCGGCAGCAGGCGGATGACGTTGCCGTAGGTGCCGCAGGTGAGGATGATGACGCCTTCCTTGAGGCAGGCGGCGGCAACAGCCTTGGTCAGTTCCGGGTTCGGCTCCTTGGACCCTGCCTGGACAAGTTCGACGGCGAGCATGGCGCCGCGGCCGCGGACGTCGCCGATCACGGCGGTGCCGGAGCCGGCCAGTTCAGTCTGCAGGCCGCGGAGCCGGCCCAGCGCGAGTTCCTCGATGTGGCGGGCACGGCCGTTCAGGTCGTACTCCTCCATGGAGCCGATGGAGGCCAGCGCCGCGGCGCAGGCCACCGGGTTGCCGCCGTAGGTGCCGCCCAGGCCGCCGGGGTGGACGGCGTCCAGCAGGTCGGCGCGGCCGGTGATGGCGGACAGCGGCATGCCGCCGGCGATGCCCTTGGCCATGGTGATGATGTCCGGGACGACGCCCTCGTGGTTCACTGCGAACCATTCGCCCGTGCGGCAGAAGCCGGACTGGACCTCGTCCGCGATGAAGACGATGCCCTTTTCCTTGGCCCAGGCGGCCAGCGCGGGCAGGAACCCCTCGGCGGGAACGATGAAGCCGCCCTCGCCCTGGATGGGCTCGATGATGATCGCGGCCACCTGGTCGCCGCCGATCTGCTTCTCGATCATGGTGATGGCACGCTTGGCGGCCTCGGCACCGGTGATGGAGGGGTTTTCCTCGCGGTACGGGTAGCTCATGGGCATGCGGTAGACCTCGGGAGCGAACGGTCCGAAGTTGGTCTTGTACGGCATGGCCTTGGCGGTCAGCGCCATGGTCAGGTTGGTGCGGCCGTGGTAGGCGTGGTCAAAGGCGACGACGGCGTCCCGGCCGGTTGCCAGGCGGGCCACCTTGACGGCGTTTTCCACTGCTTCCGCGCCGGAGTTGAAGAGGACGGTGCGCTTTTCGTGGTCGCCCGGGGTGAGGCGGTTCAGCTGCTCGGCGACCGCCACGTAGCCTTCGTACGGGGTGACCATGAAGCAGGTGTGGGTGAAGTGCTCCACCGCTTCCTTGACGGCGCCGACGACGGCGGGATCGGACGCTCCCACGCTGGTCACGGCGATGCCCGAGCCGAGGTCGATGAAGGAGTTGCCGTCGACGTCGTGGATGATGCCGCCGTCGGCGTCTGCAACGTAGACCGGGACGCTGGAGGCGACGCCGGCAGCCACCACGGACTTGCGGCGTTCGGTCAGTGCCACGGACTTGGGGCCCGGGAAGTCGGCCTGGACGTTGCGCTTCTGCTCCAGGCGGTAGGTGATGTCTGATGCGGTGGTGGTCATGGGAAGGCCTTTCTTTGAAGCCTGGCGGTGGGTGGTTTTACGCGTCGAGGGCGGACATCACGTGCTTGATGCGCGTGTAGTCCTCCACGCCGTACATGGAGAGGTCCTTGCCGTAGCCGGACTGCTTGAAGCCGCCGTGCGGCATTTCGGCGGTGAGCAGGATGTGGGTGTTGATCCAGACGGCGCCGAAGTCCAGGTCGCGGCTCAGCCGCATGGCGGTGCCGTGGTTGGTGGTCCAGACACTGGAGGCCAGGGCGTAGTCCACGTCATTGGCCATGGCCACTGCCTCTTCTTCGGTGCTGAACTTCTGCACCGTGATGACCGGGCCGAAGGTTTCCTTCTGCACCACGTCGTCGGTCTGCTTTGCTCCGGTGATGATGGTGGGTTCGAAGAAGTAGCCCTTCTCCCCGCGCGGTGGCCGCCGGTTTCGATCCGGCAGTTGGCCGGCAGGTTCTCCACCACCGACGTGACGGCGTTGAAGTGGTTCACGTTGTTCAGGGGGCCGAAGTAGTTGTCTTCGTCGTTCTGCGAGCCGGTGTGCAGGGTCCTGGTGTGCTCCACCATGGCGGCCACGACGTCGTCGTGCACGGACTCCTCCACCAGCACGCGGGTGATGGCGGTGCAGTCCTGGCCGGCGTTGAAGAAGGCGAACTCGGCGATGGCCGCGGCGCTCTTCTTGATGTCGGCGTCCTTGAACACGATGGCCGGGGCTTTGCCGCCGAGCTCCAGGTGCGCACGCTTCAGGCCCTTTGCGGCACCGGAGGCAACGGCGATGCCGGCGCGCACGGAACCGGTGATGGACACCAGGCCGGGGACCTTGTGCTCCACCATCATGGCGCCTGTTTCGCCGGTGCCGAGCACCACGTTCAGCACGCCGGCCGGGAAGATGCCGCCGGCCAGGCGTGCCAGGACCAGGGTTGATTCGGGGGTGGTGTCCGACGGTTTCAGGACCACGGTGTTGCCGGCCGCGAGCGCGGGGCCGATCTTCCAGATGGCCATCAGGAACGGGTAGTTCCAGGGCGCCACCTGGGCCACTACGCCGATGGGTTCGCGGCGGACGTAGGAGGTGTGGCCCTCGAAGTACTCGCCCGCGGACTTGCCTTCCATGATGCGGGCGGCGCCGGCGAAGAAGCGGAGCTGGTCGGCGCCGGCAGCCACTTCCTCGGAGGCGATCAGGGAGCGGACCTGGCCGGTGTTGCGGTGCTGGGCTTCGACGAGCTCGTCGCTGTTGGCCTCGATGGCGTCGGCGAGCTTGAGCAGCATCAGCTGGCGCTGGCCCGGGGTGACATGCTTCCAGGTCCTGAAGGCGTCCTTGGCAGCCGCCATGGCGGCATCGACGTCCGCCTGCACGGAAACGGGGGCCTGCGCCACCACGTCGCCGTTGGTGGGGTTGACCACGTCCAGCAGGGTGGTGCCGGCGGGGGTGACGAACTTCCCGTTGATGAAGTTCTGCAAGGTTTGGACCACGGTGTGCAACCTCTTTCGTAAGGGCCATCGGCGGCCGGGCGGAGACCACGACGGATGGATGGAACTGCCTTGAGCCTATGCCAGCGCCCAAGCGGGGTGAATAGCCACCTGCACACCCTTGCCAAAGAGGTTTAGTGCGGTTGCCCAGCTCACGTTTATCCTTGCTTCATGGCCATTTCCCTTGCTGCCCTGGTGGGCGTGTCCTCCCTGAAGCTGTCCAAGGCGGGCGTGGCGGAGACTACCTGGAACCAGGACATCAACTGGGTTGCCGTCACGGAGCTGGAGGATCCCCAGCGGTTCCTCAACGGCGGCGAGCTGGTCCTCACCACCGGCCTGCGGCTGCGTTCTGCCCCTGAGCAGCGCCGTTTTGTCCGCCAGGTGCAGCGCGCCGGCGCGGTGGGCATCGGTTTCGGCGTGGGCCTTTCGCATGAGGCGGTGCCGCCGGCCCTCCTGGCGGAGGCCAACCGCTGGGGCCTGCCCGTGGTGGAGGTGCCGTACGAGACTCCCTTCATTGCCATCACCAAGCTGGTGGCGGACGCGCAGTCGGCGGACCACTACGCCAAGCTGGAACGGCTGATCGCAGGGCACCAGGTGCTGGCGCGGGCGCTGCTGACCGGCGGCGGACTTTCCGAGCTGTTGAAGAACCTGGGGGGCATGCTGCGTACCGACATCGCGCTCACGCAGTTCACGGCGCAGCTGTACAACAGCAGCACCGCCAGCCCGTCGGCGGAGACCTGGTCCAGCTATCCCGTCCCTACCGGGCGGCGCGATGCGTGCACGCTGTGGGTGCGCCAGCCGTTCGAGGACACAGGGATCATTGGCTACGCGCAGAACCTGATCAGCGTGGAGCTGAACAACATGGTCAAGCAGCGGCAGGCCCAGCGTGCCCTCTGCGGCCAGGTGCTGGAAGACGTGATCCACGGCGCGCTGGAGACCAGCGAGGCGCAGCGCCGCCTGGCCGGCGTGGGCGTGAACAGCACCCGCAAGAACGTGGTGCTGCTCGCTGTTTCGGCCGCCCATGGCAAGGCCCTGGGGAGCACCTCGGTGCCGCTGGAACTGGAAAAGGCCGTTGCCGCCGTCGTGGGCAAGGACCTGGTACTGGTGGTCAATGACGACGGCGGGACGGCGCCGGCGCTGGCACGGAAGCTCAGCGACCACCTCGCCGAAGCCGGGATCCACGCCACGATCGGCATCGGCGGGGCGTACACCAAGCCGAACGGCCTGCGCTGGAGCTACTTCGAGGCCCGGGACGCCGCCAGCCACGGCCTGCCCGTCAACGAACCCGAGCGGCTCAGCCTGACGTCGCTGCTGCTGGCCAGCGAGGATGTGCCGCTGGCGGATATGGCCCACGAATCACTGAACCCCCTGCGGTCCTTCGATGCCGCACACGGCTCTGAGCTGATGGCCACGCTGGAGAGCTACCTGAACAACAACGGCTCGGTGGCCGCGGTGGCGGAGGAGCTCACGCTGCACCGCAACACCGTCCGTTACCGGCTGGCCCAGATCACCGAACTGACGGGGTACGACCCCGCGGTCACCGCCGACCGCGTGCAGCTGTGGCTCGCCCTGGCCGTGGCCCGGTTGTCGGCCCGCCAGGGCCGGTAGGCAGGGAGGCGGAAAAGGGGCCGGCAGCGCCCTGCTGCCGGGTCAGATGACGCCGTGCCCCAACAGGTCGCGGGATTTCTTCCAGGCCTTCCGGAAGCCGGCCCGGGCTGCCAGCATCCGTTCTTCCTGCCGGCTGAGCAGGTGGGCATAGATGCCTGCGGCGGCCGCGTCGGTGTTGTCGGCGGCGACACCGGCAAGCAGGTCGCGGGCCACTGCGGCGTCCTGGAACCTGCCCAGGATCTTTTGCTGCCGGCGGGCGGCCTTTGCCACCTTGCCCGCACGCTTGCCATGCACCAGCGCGGCTGATTCGGCCACGTGGCGCAGCCGCTTGGCGTCCTTGCGGACACGGTGGAGGGCAAGTTCCTGTTCCCTGCCGCGCCGTGCCCCCTTGGCAGCCTTGCGTGAGCGGCGCAGCCGTTTGGCGGCCTTGTCCACCGCCTTTGCCGCCGCCCGCCGGCCGGGCGTAACCGCTTCGGCCCGCACCGGTGGGTTGTCCCGGAAGTCCTCGAGCTTGTCCAGGAGCCGGAAGTAGCGCTCCGTTCCCAGGGCTTCGCGCAGGAGCCGGTACGCGTCGTCGTAATCGGCGGCCGTGCGCTGTTCCAGCCCTGCCGTTGCTCCCGCAACACCGTCCCCGGGCGGCAGCCCGGCCAGCTCTCCGCGGAGCTGCTCCCGCAGGACTTCAGCGTCGCGCGGCCGGCCCAGCAGCTGGCCCAGCCACTTCAGTTCGCTCCGCAGCTTGCGCACCGGCGACGCCCGGTACAGCCTCCCGTAGGCGCCCAGGACCGAGCGGATCCGGCGCGTTGCCGAGCGCATGGCATGGACCGCCTCCGGCTCCTCGTCCCGGACAGCGGCGTCGGTGGCAAGGATCTGCTCAATCTGCGCCCCCACGTACACGGTGACGACGGCGGCTGCGGGGGCACGCTTTCCCGCCAGCAGCGCCGGGCTGCCTTCGTCGCCGGCGGGGCCGGCGGCGTCCCCGCTGCCGGCGGTCCGCGTTCCGGCCGCCTTGCCCGGTCCCAGTGCGCGGGCCAGCTTGGAGGCATGGCCTGCGGGGCGGGCGCCGGCAGCGGCAAGCAGTTCCTCCACCGGGCCAAAGAGGCCTGGGTCGCCGTGGACCAGTTCCAGTTCCCACTCGCGCCACTGCTGCCGGGTGGCTGCGGCCCCATCCTGCAGCCGTTCGGCGGTGACCTGGTCGTCGGCGAGGTCGGCGAGGTGCACGCCGTCGTCACCGTACAGGGGGTAGGTGGTGCGCCGCGTGTGCAGTCGGACCACCGGCACCGGGACGGCACCCCTGAGGTAGGCATGCAGGTGGGTGAGCAGGGCGTCCGGGACCACGTCCGGGCGGCCCAGGGGTGCGTGCAGTTCCGTGCGTTGCTGCGGGCCTTCCCCGGCTGCGGCGGCGGCCTGGGGTGGCAGCTTCAGATGCCACCCGGCGTCCTTCCCGCCCGTTCGCCGGCGGAGGGTGATGCGCCGGGCGGCGAGGGAATGCTTTGGCGTGTCGAAGTAGACCGCTTCAAGGAGATCGGTATGCGGCTTGCCCATGCGGGCCACCCCTGCCGCCTGCTCCAATGCGGGCACTGCGGCGCCAGTGTCGACGTCGTATTTTTTCTCGATCTCGAGTCCCCGGGAAGCCTCCACAGCCGTCCTTCCGCACCACCTGGTCCGCGCCAGGCCCTCCGACAGTCCGTTGGCAGTCTATTGCAGCGGCGCCGGACCGGGAGAGGTTGGCCACAAAAGCGCAAACATCAAACGTCTAACCTTTAGTGTGGAGGGTATGTCCGCCACTCCCCCGCTTCCCCGCCCGCAAGCATCCAGGCGCCCACCGCAGCCCCCGCCGCGCCGGCACCCGGCATGGCGCCTGCCAAGCCACGCTCCGCCGTCGTGTTCGGTGTCATTGCGTTGGTGCTGATCGGGCTGAACCTCCGCGCGGGCATCACCGGGGCGTCAGCCCTGCTGCACGACCTCCAGTCGGTACTGGGCTACGGGGCGTTGGTGGCGGCCATCATTCCGTCGATTCCCACACTCTGCTTCGCGGTGGCCGGCGCCGCGACGTCCTGGCTCAGCGGCAAGGTGGGTGTGGAGAAAGCCATCCTGCTGTCGCTGGCCCTGCTGGCCGGCGGCCTGTTGCTGCGCGGCATCCCCGCCACCGGCATGCTCGTGGCCGGCAGCGTGGTGGGCATGTCCGGACTGGCCATCTGCAACGTGGCCATGCCGTCCTTCATCCGCGAGCACTTCGCCTCCCGCACCTCGCTCATGACCGCCGTCTACACCGTGACCATGACCACCGGTGGCACCCTGACCTCCGTCCTGGTCGTACCCCTGGCCCAAGCCCTCGGATCCCCGTCCGCCGCGGTGGGCGCCGTGGGCATCGCTGCCGTGGCCGCCTTCCTGGGGTTCCTGCCCGTGGCACTGCACGCGCACCGCAACGCCGCCCCGGCCACGGGCCTGCGCGTGTCCCCCTGGCCGCTGTTGCGGACCCGCAAAGGTCAACTCCTCACCGCGATCTTTGCCCTTCAGGCCCTGCTCGCATACGCCCTGCTCAGCTGGTTTCCGTACATGCTCACCACCATGGGCCTGAGTGCCTCGGACAGCGGACTGATGTTCGGGCTCATGCAGCTGGTCTCGGTTCCGGCGGGCATGGTGCTGATCGCCATCGGTTCCCGCCCGCGGATGCTGCGCCCGGCGTTCTACCTGGTGAGTATCACCATGGCCGTGGGAATCCTGGCGCTCCTGGTCCTTCCCGTGGAGCTGGCAGCCGTCCCCGCCGTCCTGCTGGGCTTTGGCCTGGGCATCTTCCCGCTGGTGATGGTCATGATCAGCCGCAGCGGCACCAGCACCGCCGAAACCACTGCACTGTCCACGCTGGCCCAGTCGTCGGGCTACCTGCTGGCCACGGTGGGCCCGTTCGGCATGGGCCTGCTGCACAGCGCCACGGGCGGCTGGATCCTGCCGCTGGTGCTGCTGCTGGCACTGGCCCTGGTACAGATTGTGGTATCCCACCTGATTACCGGCCGCGCCATGACCGGAAAGCCCGCAGGGGCAGCTCCGGTCCGGGCTGCGGATGGAAGGAAGTAACGCCATGTCCCTGAGCCCGTCAGTCCGGCCGCCGCTCGCCGCCGAAGTCACGGCCAAGCTGCGCGGGATGGTCCACTCCGGCGAGTGGGCCCTGAACCAGCGCATCCCGCCCGAACCGGAACTCATGGCCCGGCTCGGCGTCTCCCGCGGGACCCTCCGTGAAGCGGTCAAGGCCCTTGCCCACGGCGGCATGCTGGAGGTCCGGCGCGGGGACGGCACCTATGTGCGCGCCACAAGCGAGATGTCCGGCGCCGCGCAGCGGATGTACCAGGACCACACCGAGCAGCACATCCTTGAGGTGCGGCTGGGCCTGGACACCCAGGCGGCCCGGCTGGCCGCCCGCAATGCCACGGACGACGACGTCACGGCCCTGCGTGCCCTGCTCGCCAACCGGGACCAGGCCTGGAACAACGGGGACGTCGAAGCCTGGGCGGACGCCGACTGGCACTTCCACGAAGGCATCGCCCGGGCGTCCGGGAACCCGCTGCTGCACGAGCTCTACGCCAGCTTCGGAACCGCGTTCCACCAGGATCTCCTCACACAGCAGCGCCGGCCCGGCTTCAACGGGCTTCCGCGGGACGGCCACGAGACGCTGCTCGCTGCGATCGAGCGGCGCGATGAGGACGCTGCCGTCGCCACGGTGAACCGGAACCTGAACTCCTGCGCGGAGTGGCTGGCCGAGTAGTCCCGGCGGCACACCCTGCGGGGAAGGGCCCGCTCCGGGGTTTCCGCACCCCCAAACCATCAGTAGGCTTACCATCTGACGAAGGTTGTTCTGCCCTGCGCCGCATCCCGTGGCGCAGGGCACCCTCCGGACGATGAGGAGTACCCATGGCGCGATCAACACGCCTTAGTGATCAAGAGCTGGGCAACGAGCCCCTCCGGCAGGCGCAGGACGGTGCAGCGGCTGCCGATGGGGCACATGCCGATGCCGGGCGGCCGGGCGGTGCAGCCCGCCAGGGTCAGCGCGCAGGCACCATCGGGAAAGCATCGGGCTCCAGGCCGCCGGGCGCGCTCTGGTCTGACGGCCTGGGCAGGGCAGGCACCCGCGCAGCCCAGGTTCTGCTGGTTGTTCTGGTGGTCGCCGTCTCCGTCTTCGCACTGATGCAGATCAAGCTCCTGGTGATCCCCGCCCTGATCGCCCTGATCCTGGCAGCAGCGATCGGCCCGTTCGTGAACATGCTCCGCCGCCGCGGGATACCGGGCGGCCTGGCTACCGGCATGGCGTTCGTGGCGCTGCTGGTGATCCTGGCCGGCGTGTCCACCGTCATCTATTTCTCCGTCCGGAACCAGTGGGGCGAACTGGCGGCGCAGGCCTCCTCCGGCCTCGACGAGCTGGAGCAGTTCCTGCTGACGGGGCCCATCCCCATCGAGCAGGAACAGCTCAACCAGGCACGGGAGGCGGTGGTTCAGTTTGCCACCAGCAGCCAGGTCCGCTCCGGCGCGGTCACCGGGCTGTCCGTGGTGACCGAATTTATTGCCGGGGCCAGCCTCATGGTGGTCATCCTGTTCTTCTTCCTCAAGGACGGCGCCAAGATCTGGGACTTCTTCCTCCGCCCCTTCTCCGGCCAGCGTGAAGCCAAGCTGCGCCGGTCCGGACGCCGCACGCTCGAGGTTTTGGGCGGCTACGTCCGCGGCACCGCGATCGTGGCCCTGGTGGATACAGTGGCCATCGGTGCGGCGCTGCTGATCATGCAGGTACCGCTGGCCATTCCGCTGGCCATCATCGTCTTCATTACCGCCTTCATCCCGCTGGTGGGGGCAACGGTCGCAGGCATCCTGGCCGCCCTCGTGGCGCTTGTTGCCAACGGGCCGGTGGTGGCCCTCATTGTGGTGGCCGTCGTCGTCGCGGTCAACCAGCTGGAGGGCGACCTCCTGCAGCCGGTCGTCATGGGCAAGTCACTTCAGCTCCATGCCCTGGTGATCCTCATGGCATTGACTGCCGGCACCATCCTGGCAGGGATCGTGGGCGCGGTCCTGTCCGTGCCGCTGGCGGCGGTGGCCTGGGCCATCATCCAAGTGTGGACAGCCGAGGACCCGGACCTGAAGGACATGAACCCGGACCTGCCCCCGGCCAATACGCAACCGGTCTAGCGGACTCCGCCCCAAGCACCCCGGACACGGCGGCGGCCCGGCACTTACGTGCCGGGCCGCCGTCGTCAGCTTTACTGCGCGTCCGCCCTACTCGCCGCGGAGGCCTGCAAACACGTTCTTGGGCCGCTGCATCTCGCCGTGCTTGGCGCCGAGGATGATCACCAGGGCAGCGAAGCCGGGGATGGCCCACTGCAGGAGCTTGAGCTGCTGCTGGGCCGTCTTCAATTCGTCCGAGGCCGCGCCGTGCGGCTCCGTTGCGCCTTCGGCGCCTTCACCGGCAAGCTTTTCCACCTTCTTGCCCAGGATGCCCGAGTACAGGGTCACCGCGGCGCCCACCACGGTGACCGCCGTCTTGATGACGGTGTCGCGGGCCACGCCCTCCTGCTTGGCGATGCGGCCCTTGTTCTCCCAGGCGATGGCGAGGTCCGCCACCAGGTGGGAGGCGAAAGCCGCCGTCTGGAACGGCGCCCACTTCATCCAGCCGGCACTGGAAAGCCGGGTGCGCTCGGCGGGGTCCTTGGCCTGGGCCGCCGCGCCGTTGAGTCCGATGGCGCCCATGAGTGATCCGCCAAACCATGCTGCCGCGGTCAGGTCGTGAACTGAACGGGCAATGAGGTTTCCTGCCATGATGTGCGTTCCTAACGTTGTGAACTGGTTCCGGGTTTTGCCGCTGTGCAGCGGACTTCGCTTGCCTGTTCCATCGAGGTATGGTGCGCCCATGGTAAGCACACTTACTAATATTACGAAACCCCGTCCCGGGCGGGGGCAACCGCGTAATATCGTCGCCATGGGAAAAACAGGAACATTGTTCGGCTGGGCCTTCGGGGACCCCGCCCGTGAAAGTGACGGCGGCTACGTGGACGGCCTGCAGCGCGAGGCGCTCAGGAATGCGCGGGAAACCGCCAAAGCCAAGGGCGTGGAGGCGGTCACCGGGTCCGAGGTGTTCACCGTCCTCAGCGCGGACGATTCCCTGGTGGAACTGGACAACGCCCCGGGCCAGCTGGTGGTCCGCTGCACCGTGCACGTGGAGGGACCGGGCGCGGAGAAGCTGAGGGCCGAAGGGCCCATGAACGGCTGAACCATGTCCGACGGCGATTCCACCCTCAGCCAGGCAGCAGACGCTGTCGAGGAGGCGTCCAACCACAAGGCCCTGGACGTCCTGGCCCGCACCGGATTTGCCGTCATGGCGGTGCTGCACATCATCGTTGGGGCCATCGCCGTTGCCATCGCCCTCGGCCATCCGGGCGATGCCGAACCCACCGGCGCCATCGCCCAGCTCGCGGACAACCCGTGGGGACCCGTGGTCATGTGGGGGTGCGTGGCGGCATGCCTGGGCCTTGCCCTGTGGCAGGCCAGCGAAGCGACGTTGCGCGCACGGAGCCTGGCACGCAAGGAACGGCTGGCCAAGCTGGTCTCCTCGGGATTCCTGGCCATCGCATACGGCAGTGTGGGCCTTACGTTCGCCGGCTTCGCCCTGGGCCAGCGCAGCGACTCGGGAGACAACACCCGGGACTTCAGTGCCAGCCTGATGGCCAACCCCCTGGGGCCGTGGGTCCTGGTGGCGCTGGGCCTGACCATCCTGGGCATCGGCATCTACTTCATCGTCAAGGGAATCCGTCGCGGCTTCAAGGAGGAGCTGTTCCACTTCGACGGCACCCGGCGCGGCAGGCTTATCGACAGCCTGGGCGTCACCGGCCATGTGGCCAAAGGGATAGCGCTGGACCTCACGGGCCTGTTGTTCGTGATCGCCGCGGCCAAGCACCGGCCCGAGGAATCCACCGGCCTGGACGGCAGCCTCAAGGCCCTGCAGCACCACCCGTTCGGGCCCACCCTCCTGGTGGCCATTGGCGCCGGCTTCATCGCTTACGGGATCTTCGCGCTGATCCGGGCCCGGTTCGGGCGCATGTAGTCCGCCGCTTTATGGGTAGGAAGGAAGTATGACCCAGCAGCCGCGCGTTCTTTCCACCGTCACCGGGAGTGCCGGGCAGGCCTTTGCCGCCCTCTTCCGGCTCCTCAAACTCGCGCGGCCGGACCGGCCTATCCACCCCCAGGGCCTGGGCCTGGCCGGACAGCTCACCAGGACCGGCAACCCCGCACAGCCCAGCGGCATCGACTGGCTCGATTCCCCGGGGACCGACCCGGTGGTGGCCCGCTTTTCACGGTCCCTGGGCCTGCCGCAGGCGCTGCCGGACATCCTGGGCCTGGCGCTCCGGGTTTCGCCGACCAGTGCTTCCGCCGGTTCCTCGACCCCTGCCGCTGCCTCCGGTACCAACCCCGCGGACGTCCTGTTTGCCTCCACCGGCTGGGGACTGCCGGGCAGGTTCCTCCTGATGCCGCGGCTGGACATTGCGGGAGCCACCCTGACCACGCTGATGCCGTACCGCGGCCGGACGGGCCCGGTGCTGTTGGGACTGCGGACGCTGAACCTGCCTTCGGGGTCGCCGGCCTCCGGCGAATGGGTGCTGGGACTGTCCTGGGCCAAACCCGGAGGGCCGTGGCGGGCGTGCGGTGAACTGCGGCTGAACGCGGGTGCGGACCCCGCGGACATCCCGCTGCGTTTCGACCCCCTTGAGAACCAGCCGCCGGGCGCCCGGACGTACGCCTGGACCCGCCGCCTGCGGAAGCCGTCCTACCGGGCCGCACGGCGGCCCGCACCTCCCGCCGTCGGACACTTGAAGGACCCCGGACACCCGACGGGGTCCGCCGAAGCACCCCACCAAAGCATGACCGGAACCGGAAGGAACTCCATGTCCACCGTCTCGCAGCTGTTCACCTCCCCGCGGCCGACGTCTGGCGGGTCATCGCCGACGGCTGGCTGTATTCCGGCTGGGTGGTGGGCGCATCCCGGATCAGGGACGTGGACGCCGAATGGCCCCGGCAGGGTTCCCGGCTGCACCACTCCGTGGGCGCCTGGCCGCTGGTGATTGATGACAGCACCAGTGTGGCGGCCGTCGAGCCAGGCCGCTCGCTGGAACTGGTGGCGCGGGGCTGGCCGATGGGCGAGGCCAAGGTGGAGATCACGCTGGAGGACCGGGGCGACCAGTGCCTGGTGACCATCGCCGAGGATGCCATCCGCGGGCCCGGCAGGCTGATGCCGAAATTCCTGCGGGACCCGTTGATTTCGGCGCGGAACCGGGAGACCCTGCGGCGCCTGGAGCTGATGGCCGTTGGCGGCGCTGGTAAGCAACAGGATTAGGGCATATTAAAGCAGGAACCGCGGGACCAATGGCCCCGCGGTTCCTGTCTGATGGTGCGTTGAATCCGTGCGTTAGACCTGCGCGGCCACACCGTCGCGGGAGATGTCCACCATGTCCTCGCGCGGCACCACCTTGATGCGCTCACGCTTGACCTCCACGCCGTGCGATCCCCCGGCCTCAGTGGCAGCTGCACCCAGTGCGAGTTCGTGCGCGTCCAGCGCCAGCCAGCCTTCCCAGCTGGTGAACTTCACGCCGCGTGCGTCGAGGAGTTCGGTGACGGCGTCCTCCTCCGGTGCCGAAGCGACGGGAAGGTTTTCGCGGTCTTCCAGCAGGTAGGTGACGGTCTCCAGGGCGTCGCCCTTGGTGTGGCCGATGAGGCCGACCGGCCCGCGCTTGATCCAGCCGGTGGCGTAGATGCCCGGCACGTGGTTGCCGTCGGAGTCCAGGACGCGGCCGCCGTCGTTCACCACAACGCCCTTCTTGTGGTCGAACTCCACGTCCGGGAGGGCGGAACCAAAGTAGCCGATGGCGCGGTAGACGGCCTGGACCGGGTAGTCCACGTACTCGCCGGTGCCGCGGGCGTTGCCGGTGCCGTCCAGCTCGGTGCGCTCAAACTTGATGCCGGCCACCTTGCCCGGGGTCTCGGCGTCGTCATAGATCTCCACCGGGCTGTGCAGGAAGTGCAGGTGCAGGCGGCGGGACGCCTTGAGCTCGGAGACGTCCTCGGGCTGCTCGGCAATCCAGTTGGTGAGCGTGCCCACCATGGTCTTGGTCTGGTTGTTGGTCTGGATCTGGCGGTCCGATTCCTCGTCGAACTCGAAGTCCTCCGGGTACAGGATGATGTCCACGTCCTTGGAGTGGGACAGCTCGCGCAGCTCCAGCGGGGTGAACTTGACCTGGGCGGGTCCGCGGCGGCCGAAGACGTGCACGTCGGTGACCGGGGAAGCCTTCAAGCCCGCGTAGACGTTGTCCGGGATCTCGGTGGTGAGGAGGTCGTCGGCATGCTTGGACAGCACGCGGGCCACGTCCAGGGCCACGTTGCCGTTGCCGATCACCGCGATTTCCTTGGCCTCGAGCGGCCATTCGCGCGGGACATCGGGGTGGCCGTCGTACCAGGAGACGAAGTCGGCGCCGCCGAACGAGCCCTCCAGCTCGATGCCGGGGATGTTCAGGTCCGCGTCCTTGATGGCGCCGGTGGCGAAGATGACGGCGTCGTAATGGGTCCGGAGGTCCTCGATGGTGAGGTCCGTGCCGTAGTCCACGTTGCCGAAGAAGCGGATGTCGCCGCGGTCCAGCACCTTGTGCAGGGCGTTCACGATGCCCTTGATGCGGGGGTGGTCCGGGGCCACGCCGTAGCGGATCAGGCCGTAGGGTGCCGGGTAGCGGTCAAAGAGGTCGATGCTGACGGTCAGCTCGCCGCTTTTGACGGCTTCGCTCTTGGTGAGGATGTCGGCGGCGTAGACGCCGGCCGGGCCGGAGCCCACGACGGCGACGCGCAGCGGACGCGCAGCAGATCCTACGGTGGTGCTGGATGACACGGCTGTGTTCCTTTTCTTCGTTCCGGCCCAACTGGCTCGCATTTGTTGTCGTTTTGACGGCTCAGAACGACAACAACTGCCAGTCAGTTGGGTGGGGCTAGGTGGTGAGGACGGTCTTGCGGGGGCTGTTCGGGGTGGTGGTGCTGTAGTCAGCGGTTTTGAAGTGCGACGGCGCGAAGGGGCTTACGCGCACCACGTCACCGATGACAATCACGGCAGGATTTGCGACGCCGGCCGCCTGGGCCTGGTCGGCGATGGAACCGAGCGTGCCAATGGTGACGCGCTGGTCCGGCAAATAGCCGTTTTCCACGATACCAACCGGAGTGTCCTGCGGCAGGCCGGCTTCGCCCAGCGCGGACGCGGATTCGCGCAGCTGGCCGACGCCCATGAGCAGGACGATCGTGTGGTCCGGACGGGCGGGTACCTCGGAGAGTTCCTCGTGGCCGGTGACCACGCTGAAGCCCTTGGCCAGGCCGCGGTGGGTGACGGGAATGCCGGCTGCTGCGGGAACGGAGATTGCCGAGGTGACGCCGGAGACCACTTCAACCTCGACGCCGTGCTGGCGGCAGTATTCGGCTTCCTCGCCGCCGCGGCCCAGCACGTAGGGGTCCCCGCCCTTGAGCCGGACAACGCGGTGTCCCTTGAGGGCTTCCTCGACGAGGATCCGGTTGATCCCAGCCTGCGGAACGGGGTGGTGGCCGGGGGTCTTGCCGACTTCGATGATCCGGACGTCCGGGGCGAGTTCGTTGAGCAGTCCGCGGGGGCCCAGGCGGTCGGCGACCACGACGTCGGCCTGGCCCAGGAGACGGCGGCCGCGGACCGTGATGAGGCCCGTATCGCCGGGACCGCCGCCAACCAGCGCGACGGATCCCTGGTGTGCGCGGCGGCGGCGCAGCGGCAGGTCGCCGGTTTCGAGGGCGGTGGCCACGGCATCGCGCACGGCCATGGCCCGCCGCGGGTCGCCGCCGGCGTTGATGGCGATCTTGACGTCGTCGACCTCCGCAACGGCGGGAGTCCAGGCGGCGGAAGCTTCATGGTTGGAGGCGTTGACGCACCAAACGCGCTGTGCCTCGGCGTCGGCCGACACCTGGGCGTCCACGGCGGAATCGCCGGTGGCGGTCTGGACGAACCACACGCCGTCGACGTCGCTGGAAAGGTAGGGCCGCGCTTCCCAGGTGAGCAGGCCGGCGCCGGCCATCTCCAGCAGCGCGGGCGAGGCAACCGGAGCCACGACGGTGACCACGGCCCCGGCGTCGAGCAGCCCCTTGGCGCGGCGGGCGGCAACGGGGCCGCCGCCCACCACCAGCACCGGGCGGCCGAGCAGCCGCAGCGCCGTGGGGTAAATGTCCTGAATTGCCATGAATCAACGGTAGGTCCGCGTCACATTCGCCCACAAAGGCCGAGCAACACCAGTTCACGTAAGGTAATGCTGCGTCACAAACGTTTAGCCGCGGCGGCGAGGAACCTGCCCCTGCGGACGATGAGG
This sequence comes from Arthrobacter sp. FX8, assembly GCF_026723805.1. NCBI lineage: Bacteria > Bacillati > Actinomycetota > Actinomycetes > Micrococcales > Micrococcaceae > Arthrobacter > Arthrobacter sp. FX8. The sequence continues at coordinate 2,561,616 of NZ_CP113505.1, forward strand.
CGCTCCAGGTACCGGGCCAGGAACAGGCGCTCGACGGCGCGGCCCAGGACCCCCAGCGGGGCGGTGAACTCCACCCGGTCAACCATCAGGCTTCCCGTGGCAGTAGGCGCGAATTCGTGGACGTGCCGGAAGGCCTTGAAGGGGCCCTTGACCTGTTCGTCGGTAAAACTGCGCGGGTAATCGAAGGCGGTAATGCGGCTGGTCATGGTGAGCGGTATGCCGAGGTGCCTGGCTCGCCACGTTACTTCCCGGCCTTCCCCGATAAGCCCGGTTGTCACCCCTCCCACCGCCCGCTCGCCCGCTGACCGCTGCGACTCCAAGTGGATGTCAATGCTGCGCGCCCGGTCGAAGAGTTGCTCCACGGGGAGCGGGGACGCGGTGCGGCACTCGAAGCTGGCGGTCATCCGGCCAGTCTGCCACGGCCCGTCCTGGTGGGCGCCGGCGGTCCCGGGGCACTTTGGCGCGTTCCGGCGTCGAACCGGCCCTGAAACCCGGCGTGTCCGTGTCAAAGTGCCCCGGTTCCGTCAGGTCAGGGCACAGGACAGTCAGGGCCCAGGACAGCAGGGCGCAGAACAGTCAGGGCACAGGACAGAAGAGCACAGGACAGCAGAGAGCCCGACGGCGGGACTCGCCTTCGGGCTCTCAGGGTGCCTGGGTGCGGGCTGACTTAGCGGGTGCTGCCGGCCAGGAGGCCGCGGCGGCGCAGGAGGCGCTTCTCGATGGGGCCGAACACCAGAAGCTCAATCAGGATGCCGACTGCGAGGATCAGCAGGATGGCGGCCATGACCACGCCCATATCGGACAGGGTCCGGCCCTGGTCCAGCAGCGACCCCAGGCCGAAGCCGATGGTGCCGCCCACAGCGATGATCTCCGCGGCCATGAGGGAGCGCCAGGAGAAGGCCCAGCCCTGTTTGAGGCCGCCCAGGTAGCCCGGCAGCGCGGCCGGGAGGACAATCTGCAGGGCCATCTGCAGCCGGGACGCGCCAAGCACCGTGCCCACCCGGCGGTACTGCGGCGGGATCTGGTCCACGCCGGAGATGAGCCCGTTGATGATGGACGGGATGGCGCCCATGAACACCACGAAGTACACGGTGGCGTCGGTAAGGCCGAACCAGATAATGGCCGCGGGGACCCAGGCCACGGAGGGCAGGACCTGCAGTCCCGAAATGAGCGGTCCAAACGCGCGCCGCAGCGGTGCCACCTGGGCCAGGAGCAAGCCGACCGGCGTAGCGATGGCCACCGAAATCAGGAAGCCCACCACGCCGCGCTGCAGCGACGTCCAGACTGATTCCTGGAACTTGCCGTCGCCCCAGAGAACGCCCAGCTGGCCAAGGACGTCCAGCGGCCCGGGAACCAGGTCGCGCCGTTTGACGCCCAGGGACACGTAGAACTGCCAGACCAGCACCAGCACCAGCAGCGCGGCTACGGGCAGGAGGATGCGGCTCCAGTCGATCCGGTGTTTGCGGTCGGCGTCGGACTGCAGCGAGTCAAGGCCGGATTCCAGCTCCCGGAGGTCCTCGTTGCCGGTGGACGTCCGGGTCAGGGCGGCATGGACTGGCTCGCGGGTTTTGGTTTCGTCGGGCTCAACCACCGGCGCGGAGCCGGACAGGGACTTACTTGGCATGGCGGCGAATCTCCTCCCGCAGCCGGGCGGTGATGACCCCGGTCAGCTGGCCGGCGAGCCCGGCGTCGGTTCGGTGTTCCTCGGTGACGGCCCATTCCTGGACCACGCGGCCGGGGCGCGAGGACAGCAGCAGGACGCGCTGGCCCAGCCGGACGGCCTCGCGGACGTTGTGGGTGACGAAGACGATGGTGCGCCCGGTTTCCTTCCAGATGCGTTCCAGCTCGTCGTGCAGCAGGTCGCGGGTGATTGCGTCCAGCGCGGCGAACGGCTCGTCCATGAGCAGCAGCTGCCGGTCCTGGGCCAGCGAACGTGCCAGCGAGACGCGCTGCCGCATGCCGCCGGAGAGCTCGTGCGGGCGCTTGTCCCCCGCCGTCCCTAGGTGCACCAGTTCCAGGAGCTCCTGGGCCTTGGCCTTGCGCTCGGCCTTGCCCACCCCGCGGAGCTTGAGGGCCAGCTCGATGTTTTCCCGGGCGGTGAGCCACGGGAAGAGGGCGGCGTCCTGGAACATGAAGGCGGCGCCGTCGCTAGGTACTTCCAGGGCGCCCGACGTCGGCGCTTCGAGTCCCGCGATGATGTTCAGGAGGGTGGATTTGCCGCAGCCGGAGGCACCGAGGAGGGCAACGAACTCGCCCTGCTTGATGTTGGCGTTGACGTCGTCCAGTACCGGGGCGCCGTCGCCGAAGCGCTTGCCCAGGTGTTCCAGTACGACTGGCATGGTGCCGTCCTTAGGTAGTGGGGGTGGGTCAGTCCTGGCCGAGTCCGGCCGCAGAAATCTTGTCGGTACCGCCGGTGACCTGGTTGAGGGCACGGAGGTCGAAGAGGCCGTTGATGTCGGCCTTCTTGGTGGTGCCGGCCTCCACGCCGTCCTGGAGGAGCTTGGAGTAGCTGCCGGCCAGGGGGTCCAGGGTGAAGGTGATGTTGGCCAGCGACCTGGTAAGGACATCTCCCGGCAGTGCTGCCCCGGCGGTTTCCTGCAGGGCGGAGTTGATGAGCTCCGCCTTCTGGCCGGCCGGCGCCGAATTGAGCCACGCTACCGATTCCGCGTTCCCCTTCAGCAGCGCCTTGACCGTGTCCGGGTGGTCCGCGGCGAACTTCTGGTTCACGATCAGGATGGTGGTGGGAAACTCGCCCGGCTTGCCGGTGCCGGTTCCGTCCCACAGGTCCTTTTCGTCCACCAGCACCTGGGCGCCGGCCTGGAGCACCAATCGTGAGGCCCACGGCTCAGGCAGCCACGCGCCGTCGAGCTTTCCGTCCTGGAACAGCTTGAGGGACTGGGCGTTGTCTGTGGGGTTGATGGCGACATCGCCGCTGCCGTCCACGTTGGTCTTGTAGCCCTGCTTGCTGAGCCAGGCCCGGAGCGCGACGTCCTGCGTGCCGCCGAGCTGCGGGGACGCGAGCGTCTTGCCCTTGAGGTCGGCGGCGGAGTTGATCCCGGGCCTGACCACCAGCTGTGCACCGCCCGCCGCGGCGCCCGCAATCACCCGCACGGACTGTCCCTGGCTCTTGGCGAACGAGTTGATGGCCGGATTGGGGCCGATGTAGGCGGCGTCGATGGCACCGGCATTCAGGGCCTCGATGGCTGCCGGGCCGGCGTTGAAGGTTTCGGTGCTGAGCCTGGTGCTGCCCAGGGCGTGCGCGAGGAACCCCTTGATGCCCACCAGGGCCGCGGCGTGGGTGACGTTGCCGAAGTAGCCCAGCTTCAGTTCCGCGGCCGGGGTGGGCTCGGCGGCCTGCGCCTCGCTGTTGCGGGAAATGTTCGAGGCCACGATGGCGCCGACGGCGATCAGCAGGACCAGCCCAATGGCCAAGGCAGCCTCGACGGCGCGCCTGCGCGTGGGAACCGCGCTTTCGCCTGCCACGATGCGGGTCATCCCGGGCTTGGAACTAGTCATTGTTTCACCATAGGGAGTGGCCCAAACCCGTTCAACGACGCGGAAACGGGGGTCACGCACGTTCATCTAGCGTCACATTTGGCGCACTCCTGCCCTGTTTCGCAGATTCAGTTGCCTTTAACGTTGACCAGCTGCCGCAGCTTGTGCCGCACCGTGACCAGGTCCGCGGCATCCTGCATGACCTGGTCGATCGGCTTGTACGCGGCCGGGATTTCGTCAATGAAGGCCTCCGAGGCGCGGAACTCGATGCCCCGCATGGCCCGCTTCAGCTCCTCCAGCGTGAAGGCCTTCCGGGCAGCGTTCCGGGAGTACTCACGCCCCGCCCCGTGCGGTGAGGAGTTCAGCGACGCCGGGTTGCCACGGCCCACCACAACATACGACGCCGTCCCCATGGACCCGGGGATAAGTCCGGGATCTCCGGGGGCGGCTTTGATGGCGCCCTTGCGGGACACCCACACGGACTTGCCGTAGTGCGTTTCCTGCTCGGTGAAGTTGTGGTGGCAGTTGATCCGCTCGCGTTCCCGGACCGGCCCGCCCACCCAGTGGCTGAACTGGGTTGTTACGCGGTCCATCATCTCCTCCCGGTTCAGCAGGGCGAAGTGCTGGGCCCAGCGCAGCTCGGCAATGTACCGCTCGAACTGCGGGGTTCCCTCGTCCAGGTACGCGAGGTCCGGGTGCGGCAGGTAAATCTGGTTCTTGCGGCTGATATGCCGGGCGACGCCGATGTGGTGCTGGGCGATCCTGTTACCGATGCCCCGCGAGCCCGAATGCAGGAAGAGCCACACGCCGTCGTCCTCGTCTGCGGAGACCTCGATGAAGTGGTTCCCCGAGCCCAGGGACCCCAGCTGCAGCTCCCACTTGGGAACGTACTGGGCAGGGTTGAAACCGGCCTTCGCGGCCCGCTGCTTCAGCTCCGCGATCCGCGGCTGCGCCGTGGGAAGGACCTGCTTGTTGTTGTGCCCTGCCGATAAGGGGATGACCCGCTCGATGTCCTCCCGGAGGCGCTTGCGGTCCTTGGGCAGGTCCTTCACGGAGTACTGGGTGCGGACCGCGATCATGCCGCAGCCGATGTCCACGCCAACGGCCGCCGGAATGATGGCACGCAGCGTGGGGATGACCGAGCCCACGGTGGCGCCCATGCCCAGGTGCGCATCCGGCATCAGCGCCAGGTGCGGGTAGATGAACGGCAGGGCCGCGGTCATCACTGCCTGCTCGCGGGTCTTGTCATCCAGGATGGACGCCCAGTTGAGGAGCTTCGGGCTGATGGTCTCCATGCTTTCGCCTCCTCTGACAACCTTACGAGACGGCAAAACCGCGGCTTGTTCGCGCGTCAGAACCTTCACGGTCCGGATCTGCGAACAAGCCGCGGTTTCGAAAGGAGTACCTAGATGCTGTAGCGCTCGTCCTCGTGGTCGCCCGGGTGGTCCTTGACCAGGCCGGCGGCCAGCGTGTTGCCGTCCAGCGGGTCGATCACCAGGAATGCGCCGGTGCGGCGGTGGTGCAGGTAGTTCTCCAGCGGCAGCGGGGCGGCGAGCCGGAGCTGCGCGTGCCCGATGTCGTTCAGTTCCAGGCTGGAGGCGCCTTCAAGCTTGAAGGTGGCCAGGTCCAGCTTGCCTGAGACGCTGCGGACCATCGCCTGCACCGTCCGGGTGCCGTGCTTGACCAGCACCTTCTGGCCTTCGCGGAGCGGCTTCGGGGACAGCCAGCACAGGGCGGCGTACAGGTCGGCGGAAGCCTCGCGGACGGTGCCGGCGGCCGCGATGGTGTCACCGCGTGCGACGTCGAACTCGTCCGCCAGCCGGATGGCCACCGACTGCGGGGCGGCGGCTTCCTGCAGGGAAGCCCCGGCAAAGTCGATGCCCACCACGGTGGTGGTCCGCGGTGCCTGGCCCGGTGTCAGCACGGACACCTGGTCCCCCACCTTTACGGAGCCTTCGGTGATCTGGCCGGCGTAGGCGCGGTAGTCGCGGAACGCCTCCACATCCAGGCCGGCGGCGACGGCGTCGGGGGCCAGGGCGCCCTGCGGCCGGATGACCAGCTGCACCGGGAAGCGGAAGCTTTCCAGGTGGCTTTCCAGTTCATCGGCGGCGGGCAGGGTCTCCAGGACCTCAAGCAGTGCGGGGCCGGTGTACCAGGGGGTGCGCTCGGAGCGCTCCACCACGTTGTCGCCGTCGAGAGCGGAGACCGGGATGACCAGGAGGTCGCTGATGCCGTCGGCGCCCAGGCCCAGTTCGCGGCCCACCTGCTGCACGTCGGCTTCGATCCCGCGGAACACGGACTCGCTGAAGTCCACCAGGTCGATCTTGTTCACGGCCACGATCACGTGCGCCACGCGCAGCAGCTGCAGCACGGACAGGTGCCGGCGGGTCTGCTCCAGCACACCCTTGCGGGCGTCAATGAGCACGACGACGGCATCCGCAGTGGACGCGCCGGTCACCGTGTTCTTGGTGTACTGCACGTGCCCGGGGCAGTCGGCCAGGATGAAGCTGCGCTGGTCGGTGGCGAAGTAGCGGTAGGCCACGTCGATGGTGATGCCCTGTTCGCGCTCGGCGCGCAGGCCATCGGTCAGCAGGGCCAGGTCGATGCCGCCCTTGTCGCCGCCGAAGCCGCGGTCGGCCGAGGTGCGGGCGACGGCGTCGAGCTGGTCAGCCAGGATGGCCTTGGAATCGTGAAGGAGGCGGCCCACCAGAGTGGACTTGCCGTCGTCGACCGATCCTGCCGTGGCGAAGCGGAAGAGCGTGGTGGGCAGGGCTGTTTCCAGGTCTGCCGGGAGAACTGCTTCGGTGGTCATTAGAAGTACCCGTCCTTCTTGCGGTCTTCCATGGCGGCCTCGGAGATGCGGTCATCTGCGCGGGTGGCGCCACGTTCGGTCAGGGTGGAGGCGGCGACTTCCACCACGACATCGGACACGGTGTAGGCGTTGGATTCCACGGCACCGGTGCAGGACATGTCCCCCACGGTGCGGTAGCGGACGGTCTTGGTGATGACTTCCTCGCCGTCGCGGGGCTGGGACACTTCGCCCACCGCGCGCCACATGCCGTCGCGGGCGAAGACCTCACGCTCGTGGGCGTAGTAGAGGCCCGGCAGCTCGATGTTCTCGCGCTCGATGTAGCGCCAGATGTCCAGCTCGGTCCAGTTGCTGATGGGGAAGGCCCGGACGTGCTGGCCCACGGTGTGGCGGCCGTTGTAGAGGTTCCACAACTCGGGGCGCTGGTTGCGCGGGTCCCACTGGCCGAACTCGTCGCGGAGGCTCAGGATGCGCTCCTTGGCGCGGGCCTTGTCCTCGTCGCGGCGGCCGCCGCCGAACACGGCGTCGAACTTGTTCTGCTGGATGGCGTCCAGCAGGGGGACGGTCTGCAGCGGGTTCCGGGTGCCGTCGGCGCGCTCGGCCAGCTCGCCGCGGTCGATGAACTCCTGGACGGAGCCCACCACCAGCTTCAGGCCCAGCCGCTCAACGGTGCGGTCGCGGAAGTCGATGACCTCGGGGAAGTTGTGGCCGGTGTCCACGTGCAGCACGGGGAACGGCACCTTGCCGGGCCAGAACGCCTTGGTGGCCAGGTGCAGCATCACCACGGAGTCCTTGCCGCCAGAGAACAGCAGCGCGGGCTTCTCGAACTCGGCAACAACCTCGCGGATGATGTGGATGGCCTCGGACTCCAGGGTGTCCAGGCTGGACAGGCGCGTGGATACGGCGGCGTCAGTCACCTGGGTCTCCTCGGTAAGTGAAGTGCTCATACGTGTAGTCCGCATTCTGTCTTGTCGGTTCCTGCCCAGCGGCCGGCGCGGGGGTCCTCGCCGGGTGCCACCTTGCGGGTGCAGGGCTGGCAGCCGATGGAGGGGTAGCCCTGGGAAAGGAGCGGGTTGACGGGCAGGAGGTTGTCGTCGGAGTACTGGACCAGCTGGTCGAATGTCCAGGCGGCCATGGGGTTGACCTTGACCAGGCCGTTCTTCTCGTCCCAGCCGATCAGCGGCGTGTTGGTCCGGGTGGGGGCTTCGTCGCGGCGGACGCCGGTGAACCAGAGCTCGTAGCCGGCCAGGGTGCGCTGCAGCGGGGCCACCTTGCGGAGGGCGCAGCACTGGGCGGCGTCGCGGGCAAAGAGGTCCTTGCCCAGGAGCCGGTCCTGCTGCTCCACGGTGTTTTCGGGGAGCACGTCCACCACGTTGACGCGGAGGTTCGCGGCCACCTCGTCACGCGTGGCGTAGGTTTCCGGGAAGTGGTAGCCGGTCTCCAGGAAGAGGACGTCGACGCCGGGCATCTGGTCCGCCACCAGGGCGGGCAGGACGGCGTCGGCCATGGAGCAGGCGACGGCGACGGCGGGCAGTTCGAAGTTGCGCTCCACCCAGGCGATGACATCGCGGGCAGGGGCGTCCCAGCCGAGCTCGGCAGCGCCGGCTTCAGCCAGCGCCTTGAGCTCCTCCACGGGACGCTTGGCGGGTGCGGGTGCCAGGTGTTTTGCCATTACTGCAATGCCTCCTCGTCTGCTGCGTGGGCCCATTCGGCGAAGGTCTGGCCTTCGGCACGGTCGGCCACGAACCGGCGGACCACCCGCTCCACGTAGTCGGGCAGGTCGTCCACGTACACCTTCAGGCCGCGGACGGTGCGTCCCAGCCCTGCTTCCTCGCGGTCGTTGGAAGCCAGCCCGCCACCCAGGTGGACCTGGAAACCCGGGGAGGGGTCGCCGTCGGGCGTTGGCAGCATCATGCCCTTCAGCCCGATGTCCGCCGTCTGGATGCGGGCGCAGGAGTTGGGGCAGCCGTTGATGTGCAGCGAAAGTGCCTGCGGCAGCTGGCCCGAGCCTGCGAGGTCGGCCAGGCGGCGCTCCAGCTCGGCCACGGCCGTGGCGGCGGTGTGCTTGGTCTCCACAATGGCCAGCTTGCAGTACTCGATGCCGGTGCAGGCGATGGTGCCGCGGCGGAACACGGACGGACGGGCGGACAGGCCCAGGGCGTCCAGTTCAGCCACCAGGGGCTCAACCTGTTCCTTCTCGACGTCCAGGACCACCAGCTTCTGGTGCGGGGTGGTGCGCAGGCGCCGGGAGCCGCGGGCCTCTAGGGTGTCCGCGAGCTTGACCAGCTGGGCACCGGACAGCCGGCCGGCCAGCGGGGTGGCGCCGATGAAGAACTTGCCGTCCTTCTGCTCGTGCACGCCGATGTGGTCGCCCGGTGCGGTGGGCTTGGGCGCGGCGGGACCGTCGGCCAGCTTGTAGCCCAGGTATTCGTCCTCGAGGATCTGGCGGAACTTCTCCGGACCCCAGTCAGCCAGCAGGAACTTCAGGCGGGCCTTGGTGCGCATGCGGCGGTAGCCGTAGTCACGGAAGATGCTGGTGACGCCCAGCCACACGTCCGCGGCCTGCTCCGGCTTCACGAACGCGCCCAGGCGCTTGCCGAGCATCGGGTTGGTGGACAGCGCGCCACCCACCCACAGGTCGTAGCCGGCGCCGAATTCGGGGTGCTTCACGCCAACCAGGGCGCAGTCGTTGATCTCGTGCACCACGTCCTGGCTGGGGTGGCCGGTGATGGCGGTCTTGTACTTGCGCGGGAGGTTGGACAGCAGCGGGTTGCCGATGAACCGCTCCCCCAGCTCCTCGATGAGCGGGGTGGGGTCGATGATCTCGTCCTTGGCGATGCCCGCCACGGGCGAGCCCAGGATGACGCGGGGAACGTCCCCGCAGGCCTCGGTGGTGGACAGGCCCACGCCTTCCAGGCGGTTCCAGATCTCGGGGATGTCCTCCACGCGGATCCAGTGCAGCTGGATGTTCTGGCGGTCGGTGAGGTCGGCGGAGTCGCGGGCGAAGTCCACGGAGATCTGGCCGATGACGCGCAGCTGCTCGGTGGTCAGGGCGCCGCCGTCGATCCGCACGCGCAGCATGAAGTACTTGTCCTCGAGCTCGTGCGGCTCAAGCGTTGCGGTCTTGCCGCCGTCGATCCCGGGCTTGCGCTGGGTGTACAGGCCCCACCAGCGGAACCGGCCGTGCAGGTCCTGGCCGGGGATCGCGTCGAAGCCCTCTTTGGCGTAGATGGTCTCGATACGCTCGCGCACGTTCAGGCCGTCGTCTTCCTGTTTCCAGGTTTCGTTGGCATTCAGGGGCGTCTTGCCGTCCACCTTCCACTGCCCGTGCGGCTTCGCAGCAGGACGGGACGGGCGGGCGGGGCGCTTGGTGGCAGCGGAGTCCGCGGACGCTCCGGCTAGAGCTGTATCAGTCATGCATCGACTGTAGGTCCCGCCCGAATTGCGTCACAAAGGGCCGGAAACGCTAAGTCACCTAGGGAAATATTTCGTCACGAAACGCCGGAGGGCCTTGAAGATGCCACCCTCCTGTGCATCCGTGGCGGGTGCGGCCGGGGCCGGTGCGGCGGCTTCCAGGGGTGCCGCTGCCGGTGCTTCCGCAGGGGTCCCGTTCATCGTTGCGACGGCGGCGTCGTACCTGTCCAGCGCGATCTCGGCGAGCACGGGGGACGGCAGCAGGGGTTCGGTCACGACGTCGGCTCCTGCCTTGGCCAGCTGGTCGTGGAAGAAGCCCGGCGCCAGGAGGTAGGAGGCAATCACCACCCTTCCGCCGACGTCGACGGCCCCGGCGGACTCCCCCGCCCCGGCACCTCCTTCAAGTTCCTCCCGAAGCATCGCGACGGCGTCGGGCACTGAGGGCTTGGCCGATGCACCGTAGGCGGCCACGATCCGGTTGGACCGGAGCTCCTGGAGCTGGCGCAGCAACTCCTCCACGCTGTCGGCGGCGTTGGGGTTGGACGAGCCGGCGGCGGCAAGGACGATGACGTCGTTGTCCGTGGTCCCGGCTTCGCGCAGCCGCTGGTCCAGCAGTCTGGCGAGCCGCGGGTCGGGGCCCAGCGGTGCGGCGGCCGCACTGCCCGGACGGCTCTTCACGGCCCGCGCGATGTCCACCTTCACGTGGTATCCAACGCTGAGCAGCAAGGGAACCACCACGGCGGCCTCCCCTCCGGCAGGCCCGCCACCACATCCACCAGGTCCGGCTGCTGGACGTCCACATAGGCTTCCCGGACGTCGAGGCCTGGCCGCAGTTCAGCAATGGCGGCGCGCAGGGCGTTGACCTCCGCGGCCCCCTGTGTGTTGGACGTCCCATGGGCACAGGCGATCATGATGGGGCTGTTCATAGGGGCTAGCGTAACGTTGGAGCCGCCCTGTCCGCCCTCTTTGAAATACCGGGGACGCCTCATGACATTCGCCTTTGACAACTCCCCGGTGTGGCTGGATCTGCTGGGCGTGTTTTTCTTTGCCGTCTCGGGCTCGCTGCTGGCGGCGCGGAAGCAGATCGACATCGTGGGATCGCTGCTGCTCGCCTCCCTGGTGGGGCTCGGCGGAGGCGTCATCCGGGACATCATCCTGGCCATTGTTCCCGCCGCCTTCACCAATCCGGCGTACCTGGCCCCGCCGCTGCTGGCCACGGTGCTGGTCTTCTTCCTGTTCTCCAGCGTGCAGCGCTACACGTCCCTGCTGATCCTTTTCGACGCCGCGGGCCTGGCCCTGTTCTGCATGACCGGCACGCTCAAGGCGCTGGCAACGGGCCTTAACCCGGTGGCGTCCGTGCTGCTGGGGGTGACGACGGCGGTGGGCGGAGGGCTGCTGCGGGACATCACCGCCAATGAGGTTCCCGAACTGTTCAACCCCAAGGACATCTACGCGCTGCCGGCATTTGTAGGGGCTGCCATGACTGCCGTGCTCTGGGTCTTCGGCGTGTTCAACGTCCTGACGGCGGCCGCCATCGCGGCAGTGGTTTTCACGTTCCGGGTCCTGGCGTGGCGGCGTTCCTGGCAGGCCCCCTCGCAGTCCGCGGGTGGCACCGGCGCGGCACCGATCCAGGGCTGTGAGTGCTGCCCCGGTGTCATTTTGGGGTGCTCCGCATTGGCTAGGATATGAGCATGACTGACATGTTCCTCGAGAAGTTCCGTGCGCTTGTTCCGAAGTATCTCGAGGATGAATGGCAGGAAGAGGACGGCCTGACCCCTGAGGAACTGGATAAGGCCCTCGCCGGGCACCAGTTCCAGATCCCCCTGGTATTGCGCGAGTTCTACCTGGCCCTTGGCGGCTGCGAGGACCTCATGGAGGCCTACCACTACTTCTGGGACCCCGAAGAGCTCGAGGTCGACGACGAGGGCTTCCTCATGTTCCTCGAGGACGAAGAGGAACAGTTCACCTGGGGCTTCCGCGTAGGAGACCTCAGCGTCCCCGATCCCATCGTGTACCGCCGCAACAATGCCCGCGGCCAGTGGAAGTCCGAGGAAGGCACCTTCTCCGAATTCGTCTTCGACATGTTCGAGTGGGCGTTCGAGGACGAAGAGGAAGAGTAGGGACTCCCCGCTTCGGCTGGGCTGCCTTGCTGCGGTCCTGGGGCACTGCTGCGGTCCTGGGGCACTTTGACACGGACACGCCGTGATCCCAGCCTGTTTTGCCAACTGTCGCGGCCAAAGTGCCCCGCGACCGCGGGAACTCACCGCGCACTGAATGATCCCCGCCGGCTCTGTTCCAGCACCGCCAGGACCTGGTCCACCATCACCTCGGGATGGTGGACCACATCCGCATAGCCGAACCTCAGGCAGAGACGCCCGCCAACCACTGTGGCATTGTTGCGTGCCCTGTCCTTCTTAACCTGCTTTGCCTCCAGGTGGCTGGCGCCGTCGGTTTCCACCACCAGGAAATCCTCAATCAGGAAGTCCACTTCACCCACCCCCGGGAGCTCCACGTGCCGGCGGACATGGAGGCCGGCCCTGTGGAAGTGGTAGTTAGCCAAGACTTCCAGGAGCGAGTCCGCCCGCGGAATTACGTGATCCAGGACTGACCGGGCACGGGCGTTGCGGTTCCCGGGAAGCTTGCGCCGCAGGAAGTCCACCGTCACATCACCGCGTTGCGCGGCGCACTGGACCATTACCAGCGCCTCCAGTTCCGGCAGGCAGTGCAGGGCATGGATGAGGACGTCGGCCAGGCCTGCCACCGGCAGCCAGGGATGGACAGGGTGGCGGATCCGGCCGTGGGTGAGGGTGCCCGGCACTGCCTTCCTGTGCCCAGGGCTCAGATGGACCACACCCGCCTTCTCCAGGGTCCACAGCTGATAAACGGGGGCAGCGGAAAGGCAGGTCACGAGCGCATTGTGCTGCAGCGCCAAACCGAGCACGCCGCCTTCCACCGGCAGGCCATAAACACCCCGCCGGACCCTCACGATGAGGCCTGCCGCCAGGAACTTGTCCAGCCGCGTTCTGGAGAATCCCGCCCGGTGCAGTGCTGCAGTCCGGGCCACCCCTCGCCGGCGACGGAGAAAAGCCTCAATATCCATGGCTCCACGGTCCCCTGCACCTTGCCGCAAGCGACAGTTCCGGGCCGCGCCATGTGGAGAACCTGCAGTCGTGGGGCACTTCGACACGGACCCGCCGCGGGTTCAGCCCTGTATGCAGGGGGCGGCCCTCAATGTGCCCCACGACGGCCGCAAAGGCAGCCCTGAAAAATCTTTGACACCGGCAGTAACAAGGGACTTGCGCATTATGACAAAGCTGTCATAAGCTATTCACGGATCCGCTAAACGCCTCCGGCGGGTCTGATGCGAACGGAGAGATGGCCCCGGTTCACAGCAGCTTCGGTTGTTGAGGACCGGGGCTGTCCCGTTAAGCGGGGGCACAAGAAGAAGCCCGGCACCAACTGGATGAACCAGGGGAACCGGGCTCCTAAAAACCAAGGATCAGCTGGCGCGGTCCACCACGGCCAGCGCGAAGTTGGACAGCGACTCCTTGACCACGCCCTCGGGCAGCGGGGCCAGGGCAGCGATGGCTTCGTCGGCCCAGCGGCGTGCCACCACCCAGGACTGAGCAGTGACAGGGTGCTCGCGCAGCCCGGCCACAGCGGCAGCCAGTGCATCATCAGAGGACAGGTCACCGTCAATCAGCGTCAAAAGGTCGACGGCGGACTGGTCACCGTCAGCGGCAGCCTTGCGCAGGAGCAGGACGGGCAGGGTGGGAACGCCTTCACGCAGGTCCGTTCCGGGCGACTTGCCGGACTTCACCTTCACGCCGGTTACATCGATGACGTCGTCGGCCAGCTGGAACGCGACGCCCACCTTCTCGCCGTACTCCACCAGGATGTCCTCAAAGGCCTCGTCGGCGCCGGAGAAGATGGCACCGAACTGGCCGGAAGCTGCCACCAGCGAGCCGGTCTTGTCCGCGATCACGGAGAGGTAGTGCTCCACCGGATCCTCGTCAGGGCGGGGCCCCACCGTTTCGTGCAGCTGGCCCAGGCACAGCCGCTCAAACGTGCGGGCCTGGATGCCCAGCGCACGCCCGCCGAGTTCGGACACCAGGATGGAGGCCCGGGCAAAGATCAGGTCCCCGGTCAGGACGGCCACGGAGTTGCCCCATACTTCGTGGGCCGTAGGGGCGCCGCGGCGGAACGGCGCGGAGTCCATAACGTCGTCGTGGTACAGGGTTGCCAGGTGCGTCAGTTCCACCACGACGGCGGCCTGCACCACTGCGGGCAAGGATGCGTCCCCGAGGTGGGCGCAGAGCAGGGTCAGCAGCGGCCGGATGCGCTTGCCGCCGGCTTCCACCAGGTGGCGCGACGTTGCGTCAGCCAGCGGATCCGAATTGGCGATGGCTTCCCGGAGTTTCTTCTCCACCTTGGCCAGGTTGTTGGTGATGGCCGGCCCCAGCTCGGCGTCCCCCGCGATGGCCGCGAAGCCTGCCGGCAGCTGGAGGCCCGTGGCAATGGCGGTGGTGTTGAGGCTGGGTTCGGAGTCCGGCAGGCCGTGCCCGGCGTGCGTCCAGCTGTGGTCTGCGGATTTGGTCACGGGTTAACCCTAACTTTTTGTTGCGGATACCGCTGATTCGGAGCTGACGGGGTATTGGACGTGGCCGGAACCAGCGATTCCAGGACGCGGATCACCCGGTCCTCGAAGCCTTTGGCGGTGGGGTCCGTGAGGTTGGCAAGGAGCCTGACCACGAACCGCATCAGCACTGGGATTGGCATGCCTGTCCGCAGCGCGAGTTTCATGACGGCCGGCTTGCCGATCAGCGCGGCGAAGGCCCGGCCGAGGGTAAAGTGCGAGCCCCACTGGTCCCGCACGTAGTCCGCGTACCGCGAAAGGTGCGCGTCGGCGTCGTACGTTCCGCCTGCTGCCGTGGAGCGCGAGGAGGCGTCGATGATGAACTCCGCGGCAAAACGCGCCGACTCCATCGCGTAGGAGATGCCCTCGCCGTTGAACGGGGACACCATGCCGCCGGCGTCGCCCAGCAGCAGGAGTCCCGGCGAGTAGTGCGGGGTACGGTTGAAGCCCATGGGCAGCGCGGCGCCGCGGATCTCCCCCACCTGGTTTTCCGGTGTGAAGCCCCAGTCGGCGGGCATGCCGGCGGTCCATTCGCGCAGGACCTGCTTGTAGTCGAGCTTGCCGAATTCCTTGGAGGAGTTCAGGATGCCCAGGCCCACGTTGGAGGTGCCGTCGCCCACGCCGAACACCCAGCCGTAGCCGGGCAGCAGCTTGCCGTCACGGCCGGGAAGTTCCAGCCAGCCTTCCATCCAGTCGTCGTCCGTCCGCGGCGAGGTGAAGTAGGTGCGGACGGCGACGCCGAGCGGCCGGTCGTCGCGCTTCTGGATGCCGAGGGACACGGCGGTGCGGGTGGAGTTGCCGTCGGCGGCCAGGACGACGTCGGCACTGAAGTCGTGCGTCTGTCCCGTCTTGCGTCCGGACTCGTCAAGGAGCGCTGCGCGGACCCCGGTGACCCGGCCGTCGTCGTCCCGGAGGGCATCGGTGACGCTGTGCCGCTCGAGGATGGTGGCACCCGCGGCCTGGGCGTGCCGGGCCAGTTCCTCGTCAAAGCCAAGCCGGGTGCGGATCAGGCCGTACTGCGGGAAGTCGGACACCTCGGGCCAGGGCAGTTCGATGGTGCGGCCGCCGGCGATCAGGCGCAGGCCCTTGTTCCGCCGCCAGCCGTCGTTCTCAGGGTGCGGCAGGCCGAGCTTCTGGATCTCGCGGACGGCCCGGGGCGTGAGTCCGTCGCCGCAGACTTTCTCGCGCGGGAAGCTGGTTTTCTCCAGGACCGTGACATCGAGGCCGGCCTTGGCGAGGTAGTACGCGGCGGTGGATCCGGCAGGGCCGGCGCCGACAATCAGTACCTTCACAGGTCAGCGGACGATGTTGCGGCGCAGCTTGGCCACCGGGCCCTTGTGCGCGGCGATGGCGGCAGCGCCGCCGTTGGACGGCGAGGCGGGCTTGAAGGCGCGGTGGACTGCCACGATGCCGCCGGTCAGGTTGCGGTAGGTGACATTCTCCCAGCCGGCCTCCTGCAGCCAGGCGGCCAGGTGGTCCTGGTCCGGCCAGGCACGGATGGACTCGGCCAGGTAGACGTAGGCGTCGGGGTTGGAGGCGACCTTGACCGCGATGGCCGGCAGGGCCCGCATCAGGTATTCGGTGTACATGGTGCGCCACAGCGGGACCACGGGCTGGGAGAACTCGGCGATGACCAGCCGGCCGCCCGGCTTGGTGACGCGCAGCATCTCCAGCAGCGCCTTCTTGGGCTCGTTCACGTTGCGGAGGCCGAAGGAGATGGTGGTGGCATCGAACGTGTTGTCAGCGAACGGCAGGTTGGTGGCGTCACCGGCAATGAAGTTGATGTCCGGGCGGCGGCGCTTTCCCACCTTGAGCATGCCAAGGGAGAAGTCGCAGGCCACCACGTCTATGCCGGCGTCGGCATATGGCTCGCTGGAGGTCCCCGTTCCGGCCGCGAGGTCCAGGACGCGCTGGCCCTTGGAGACTTCCATCGCCTCCACCACGATCTTCCGCCAGCGGCGGGTCTGCCCCATGGAGAGGACATCGTTGACGACGTCGTATTTCGGTGCGACGTCGTCAAACATCGTGGCTACTTCGTCCGGACGCTTATCCAAGGATGCTCGGTTCACCATGACATTGTCTCAAATGTTCCCGTGCGTGCTGACCAGCCCTTTTTTGCCCACTCAAGCCTGCTTCAGGGTGCCGGGGAGGCCACCGTGTACGCGGGAGTAGTGTTGTCTCATCATGACGAGCACGTTCCGCACCTTGACAGTCCCCCTGGATGGCAAAGCGTTCCCCGGGGGCTGCCTTCGTTTCTGGTCAGGGACGATGTCCTGTGCTGGACCCGCAGGGAAGCCGGGCTGGCCGGGTTTGGCGAGATTGCGCGCTTCACTGCCACCGGGCCGGACCGGTTCCTGGAGGCGGACATCTGGTGGCGGCACCTGGTCCTCGAGGCTGAGGTCGCGGACTCCGTGGAGCTGCCCGGCACCGGCCCCGTCGCCTTCGGCTCCTTTGCCTTTTCCAAGACTTCCGCCCACGAGTCGCGGCTGATCGTGCCGGAGATCGTGGTGGGCGTGCGGGACAACCAGGCATGGCTCACGCAATTGACGTTCGACGACGGCCAGCTCACCGAAGAGTCGGCCCTCGCCGCACTGGACCGCTGGCTCAGCGGTGCTTCCGCCGAAGACCCGGACGTTGAAGGCACGACGGCGGCAGCGGACTCCGCCGGGGACGCTTCCCTGGGCGGCGTGCCCGGCAAAGCCCGCGGCGCCGTCGTACGCCCCCTCCTGGCGGCCGGCGCAACGCTGCACACCGGTTCCCTCAGTGAGGAAGCCTGGATGGAGGCCGTGGCCGCCGGTGTTGCCGAGATCCGCACGGGGGCACTGGAGAAACTGGTGCTGGCGCGGGACGTTGTGGCTACAATTCCTTCCGGCGTACATGCCGCGGACGTGCTGCGCGAACTTGCCGCACGGTACCGCGAATGCTGGACGTACGGCGTGGACGGGCTGGTGGGGGCCACGCCCGAGATGCTGATCCAGGTGGAGGGCCGCACCGCGCAGGCTCGCGTGCTGGCCGGCACCCTGGACCGCCGCGACGCGCACGGCGAGGACGGTCCGCCCATGGATTACGCTACGCGCGTGCTCGCCGGCTCCGAGAAGCAGCGGCATGAGCACGAGATTGCCATCCAGTCCCTGACCAGGCAGCTGGCGCCGTTCTCGGAGGCCATGAATGCGCATGATGAGCCCTTCATCCTGGAGTTGCCCAACGTGTGGCACCTGGCCTCGGACGTCAAGGCGGAACTCACCGAGGTGGAGGGCCACGTGCCCACCTGCCTGGCCCTGATCAACGCCCTGCATCCCACGGCAGCTGTCTGCGGAACCCCCACCCTGGTGGCGGGCGAACTGATCCGGAAGCTGGAACATCTTGACCGCGGCCCCTATGCCGGGCCGGTGGGCTGGCTGGATGCCGCCGGGAACGGCGAATGGGGCATCGCCCTGCGCGGTGCGGTCATCGAGTCGACCGACACCGTGAGGCTATATGCCGGCTGCGGCATCGTTGACGGCTCGCAGCCCAAAGCCGAGCTGGCCGAAACGTGGGCCAAGTTCCGGCCCATGCTGGAATCGCTGGGCATCAAGAGCTGATTCTTCTCCGGACTGGGTACGAAGTCTGGGATCACAGACTCTTCCCGCTCCTAAAGGCTTGCTTTTGCCCCCGCTACAGTTATCCAATAGTGAAACTTAGTTGCGTGTGACGTACCTCTCTTGTTGAGCGTTACACTATAAGCCGCGTTAGTACCTCATAGCCCCTGCAACAAAAGGTAAGAAATGCAGACTCCCCGTACCCTCCTGGGCACTTCCAAGCTGACCGCTGCCACCATGATCGCCATCAGCGCCCTGGCCCTCTCAGCATGCACGAACGCCTCGGAAACGGGTCCCTCCGGCGCGGCCACGTCCTCAGGCAAGGCCAGCGCGAGCTTTGATCCGTCCACGGTTAAGAAGGACGACGCCCTCGCTGCCATGGTCCCGGACACCATCAAGTCCAAGGGCACCATCACGGTAGGCTCCGACACCAGCTACGCACCGGCCGAATTCCTGGGTCCGGACGGCCAGACTCCCGTGGGCTACGACGTGGACATCGCCAAGGCCATCGGCGCCACGCTGGGCCTCAAGGTCCAGGTCCAGACTGCCGAATTCACCGGCATCCTTCCGGCCCTCGGCCCCAAGTACGATCTGGGCATCTCCTCGTTCACCATCAACCCGGAGCGACTGGGCGCCGTGAACATGGTCAGCTACTTCAACGCCGGCACCGCCTGGGCCGTGCAGAAGGGCAACCCCAAGAAGTTCTCCCTGGATGATGTCTGCGGCAAGTCCATCGGTGTGCAGACCGGCACCGTCCAGGAAGACCCCGATCTTTCCGACCGCAACAAGAAGTGCGTCGCAGACGGCAAGAAGCCCATTGACATCGTCACCCTGAAGAACCAGACGGATGTCACCACCCGACTGGTGAACGGCAGCATCGACGCCATGACCGCCGACTCCCCCATCATCGGCTACGCGCTGACCCAGACCAACGGCCAGCTGGAGAAGCTGGGCGACGTCTACGATTCCGCTCCCCAGGGCATTGCTGTGGCCAAGGCTGACACCGCCTGGGCAGAGGTCATCCAGAAGACCGTCACCAAGCTGATGGAAGACGGCTCCTACAAGAAGATCCTTGAGGGCTGGGGCAACTCTGAGGGCGCCATCACCAAGTCCGAGGTCAACCCGGCGGTCAAGTCTTGAGTTTTCGCGTTACCGACGACAAGTCAGGCGTGCATATGGAACATCATCAACACCGGGACACACCGGTACTGAACAAGTCAGTACCGGTGCGCCACCCCGGCCGGTGGATCAGCGCCGCCATCATCCTCCTCCTGGTCGCAGGCCTTCTTCAGAGCCTGTTCACCAACCCCAACTTCCGTTGGGACATTGTGGGCACCTACATCCTGGACGTGAAGGTTGTCCAGGGCGTGGGCTGGACCCTGCTGCTGACCGTGGCGTCGATGGTTCTGGCGATTGTCCTGGCCATCCTGCTGGCAGTCATGCGGCAGTCCGACAACCCCGTGTTCCGCTGGTCCAGCTGGGTCTGGGTGTGGTTCTTCCGCGGAACACCGGTCTACACGCAGTTGGTGTTCTGGGGCCTTGTTACGGTTCTCTACCCGGCCTTCACGCTGGGGATCCCGTTTGGTCCTGAACTGTTCAGCTATGCGCTCTCCGATCCCAGCAAAGGCCTGATCCCCGCGATCCTCGGCCTCGGCCTGAACGAGTCGGCCTACCTGGCGGAAATCTTCCGGGCCGGCCTCAAGTCCGTGGACAGGGGCCAGCAGGAAGCCGCGGAGGCGCTCGGCATGTCCAAGGGCAAGATCATGTGGCGGATCATCCTGCCGCAGGCCATGCGGATCATCGTGCCGCCCACAGGCAACGAAACGATCGGCATGCTGAAGACCACCTCGCTGGTCCTCGCCGTCCCGTTCACCCTGGACCTGACCTTCGCCACCAACGCCCTCGCCAACCGCATCTACCTGCCGATCCCGCTGCTGATCGTTGCCGCCTTCTGGTACCTCCTGGTCACCAGCATCCTGATGGTCGGCCAGCACTACCTTGAGGCCTACTACGGCAGGGGCGTGGACAACCAGGCCCCGGCAGCCGGCGTCAACCCGGCTGCTGCCAAAGCCTCCGGTGCGGGTGCTGACGCGCACCACTCAATGAAGACGGACTTCCCCGAGGAGAGTGCACGATGACGATCACAGCCGAAAAGCCGCTGGTCAAGATCGAAGGCCTGCACAAGTACTACGGGCACCACCATGTGCTCCGGGGCATCGACATGACCGTCAACCAGGGCGAAGTGTCAGTGGTGATCGGGCCTTCGGGTTCCGGCAAGTCCACCATGCTGCGCTGCGTGAACCTCCTGGAAACGATCAGTGCCGGGCGGATTTCCGTGGGCGGTCAGTTGATCGGCTACCGCGAGGTCAACGGCCGGCTCCACGACCTCAAGACCAAGGAAATCGCCGCCCAGCGCCGGGAAATCGGCATGGTGTTCCAGCGGTTCAACCTGTTCCCGCACAAGACCGCGCTCCAGAACGTCATGGAAGCACCGGTGCATGTGAAGGGCCAGCCGAAGGCCGAGGCCCAGAAGCGGGCGCTTGAGCTGCTGGACCGTGTGGGGCTGGGCGACCGGGCAGGCCACTACCCGTCCCAGCTTTCCGGCGGCCAGCAGCAGCGCGTGGCCATCGCCCGGGCGCTGGCCATGGAGCCTGAGCTCATGCTCTTTGATGAGCCCACCTCGGCCCTGGACCCGGAGCTGGTGGGCGACGTCCTGAACGTGATGAAGGACCTGGCAAAGTCAGGCATGACCATGATCGTGGTCACCCACGAGATCGGCTTCGCCCGCGAAGTGGGCGACACCCTGACCTTCATGGACGGCGGCGTGGTGGTGGAGTCGGGCGATCCCCGCGGGATCATCGCCAACCCCCAGCATGCGCGCACCAAGGAGTTCCTCAGCCGCGTGCTGTAGCTTCGTCCGCTTTCGAAGCCCAGATTCCCTGGCGCTGCCGTTATCTCGGTAGCGCCAGGGAATTTGTGCTTCCAGAGGGAATATGTGCGTCGAGGACGTGCGCACGCCCCCCAGGCGCTTACCGGCTGGCCAGCACGCCCTCAACTGCCGCGGCCACCGCTTCCTTGATGCGGCCGTGGAGCTGCCGCAGCGACCGGCGGTCCGTCCGGACCTCCACGATGCTGCGCCCCTGCACAGGCCGGGCCAGCGCTTCGGCGAGTCCCGCCGTCGTACTTACCAGTGAATGTGCGACGCCGTACGCTGCGGCGAGTGCCGCGATGTCCACTGAGTGCGGGGTACCGAAGAGGCGCTCGACGACGTCCCCGTACCGGCCGCCCTCCTCGACTCCCCCGTGCTCCAGCAGCCCGAAGATGGCGCCACCGGAATCATTGAGGACCACGATCCGCAGGTCCGGCTGCTCCTCCCCCGCGCCGAGGAGGAGTCCGCCGGCGTCATGGAGGAAGGTCACGTCGCCCATGAGGGCGGTGGTCTCCTGCCGGCCGCCCAGCGCGATGCCGGTTGCTGTGGAAATGGTGCCGTCGATCCCGGCAAGGCCCCGGTTTGCGTAGACGGTGGCGGACGGATCAGTGGCGGGCACGCCGGCCAGGTCCACATCCCGGATGCCATTGGAGGACCCGAGCAGCAGCTGGCCGCGTGCATGCTTCCAGACCTGTGAGGCAACGGAGGGGCCGGTGGCGGCGGCCTCTGCGGAGACCACCTGGTCCAGGGCATGCTGGGCAGCCGAGCCGGCGAGGAGCCAGGAGTCCAGCCAGGCGGAGGTGCCCCGGCCGGCGAAATCGGCAAGGTCGGCCAGGTTCTCCAGCGGCAGCTCGGTGCGCCGGCCAGGCTCGTACCACGCGACCGGAACCGGCTGGTACAGGGCGGATTCAACATCGTCGCGGGCCAGCAGCGCGGCCACGGGACGGGACAGGGTGGGCCGGCCGAACAGCACCACGCGCTCAACCGGCTGCGCCGATCCGGGTCCGAAATGCTCCAGCAGCAGCCGGTACGGGCCCACCGCGTTGGGTCCGAACCGGGAATTGGAGGACGGTTCGGCGAGCAGCGGCAGGTTGTGGGCGCGGGCGAACGCCTCGGCCACCGGGCCGGCGTCGTGCCCTGCCAGCACCACGGTGCGCCGCTCCGGCAGGCTGTCCGCTGCCGGGGGCAGGTTCATGACCAGGGGCTCGGTGCCCACCCGGTAGCGCGTCCGTTCCACCGCTTCCGGCAGACCTTCTTCGGGGGACGGGACCAGGGGGTCGCGGAACGCGAGGTTCAGCTGCACAGGGCCCGGCGGCAGGTCCGGGAAGGCGCCGGTTGCCGCGGAAAGCCCGGTTTGAATGGCCCGCTCCGGACTGGTTCCCGCGGGTATGTCGGCCGCGAACCGGACCTGGTCACCAAACAGGTCCGGCTGCACGGTGGTCTGGTTGGCGCCGGTTCCGCGCAACTCCTCCGGCCGGTCCGCGGACAGGACGATGAGCGGTACGGCAGCATGGTTGGCCTCCATCACCGCCGGCATCAGGTTTCCGACGGCGGTCCCGGACGTGGTGAGCACGGCTGCGGGCGAGCCGGTGGACAGGGCCAGGCCCAGGGCCGTGAACCCGGCGGACCGTTCGTCGATCCGGACCAGCAGGTCCACCCGGCCGGCCGCGGAGGCCTCGGCCAGGGCGTACGCCATGGGGGCCGACCGGGAACCAGGCGACACCACCGCGTGCCGCACGCCGCCGTCGAGCAGGACGTCGACGGCGATCCGCGCCGCAGCCAGGGCGCTCAACTGGGCTTTCGGGTCATCCCGGTCGGGGAATCCAGGGGCGGCCTCCGGGGCAGGTTCGTTCGGCAAAGTCACCCAACCAGTCTGCCACCCCGCGACGCCCCATCACCTCCCGCACCAAAACACCCGACGCCCCATCACCTCCTGCCGCTGTGGGCCGGTAGGTGATGGGGCGTCGCCGAAAAACCCACGGAAGGTGATGGGGCGTCCGAAGGGTCAGCCGCGGAACACCTGGACCACCGCGGGACGGGGCGCGCGCACCTGGCCGGGTGCCGGCGTCGTGCCTGCCGGGACGTAGTCCGGGAAGTAGGAGTGCGGCGCCTCGAAGGTGCCTTCCTCGCCCGGGTGCTGCACGGAGACGAACACCATGCGCTCGTCGTCGTGGATGACCGGGCCGCAGGTTTCGGCGTCACGGGGAACGGAGAGGAACTGCTCCACCTTGCCGCGCTCGGCGCCGTCCAGGGTGACCTTGAAGAGGCCGTCGTTGTAGCCGATGCCGGACGGCGCGCCGTCGGTGGAGATCCAGAGGTTGCCCACGGAGTCGAAGGCCACGTTGTCCGGGCAGGAGATGGGCGAGACCTTGTCCACCGGGTAGCCGGAGAAGTAGGTGACGTCGCCCTGGGCGGGGTCGCCGCAGACCATCAGGAGGGTCCAGTTGAACTTGGTGGAGGTCTGGTCGCCGGTTTCGGTGATTTCCACGATGTGCCCGTCGCGGTTCTGCGTGCGCGGGTTGACTTCGGTGGCGCCTTCCTTGGTGCCGGTGCCGCGGTCCGAGTTGTTGGTGCAGACCACGTAGACCTTGCCGGTGTGCAGGCTGGGCTGGACGTCCTCGCACCGGTCCATCTTGGTGGGCCCCACCTTGTCCGCGGCCAGTCGGGTGTACACCAGGACCTCCTCGACGGACATGCCGGGGACGGCGGACTTGCCGCCGACCACCAGAGGCAGCCATTCTCCGGTGCCGTCGAACGCGCCGTCGGAGGGGAGCGCCCCGGTTCCGGTGATTTCTGCCGCGGGAGAGTTGCCGGTGAACTTGGCAACGTAGAGGTCACCCTGGGACAGCAGGTCCATGTTGTGCCTGCGGTCGCCCTCACGGTACTTCTCCGCCGAGACGAACTTGTAGAGGTAGTCGAACTTCTCGTCGTCGCCCATGTAGGCCACCACGTGACCGGATTCGGCCACGATCACGTTGGCACCCTCGTGCTTGAAGCGGCCCATCGCGGAGCGCTTCTTGGGCGTTGAGGTGGGGTCGAAGGGGTCGACTTCCACGATCCAGCCGAAGCGGTTGGTTTCGTTTTCGTAGCCGGCGTTGCGGGTGTCGAAGCGGGGATCGTCCAGCTCCCACTTGCGGGCGGTGGGCTTGGCGGTGAGGCCGTAGCGCTTGTCGCTGGCGGAGGTGCCGCCGGCCACGAAGTAGCCGTTGAAGTTTTCCTCGCCGGAGAGGATGGTGCCCCAGGGGGTGGTGCCGCCGGAGCAGTTGCCGAACGTGCCTTTGATGGCGCGGCCGGAGGGATCGGCGACGGTTTTGACGAGGGCCGAGCCGGCGACGGGGCCGGTCAGTTCGTAGGTGGTATCGGAGAGGTAGCGGCGGTTCAGCGGGGCGCCCTTGACGTAGCTCCACGGCTTGGTGGTGTTCTTGCGCTCGAGTTCCACCACGGCCAGGCCGTGCGCTGCGCGGCCGATGGCACGGGTTTCGGCGGCGTCGTAGCCGGCCGGGACCATGATGTTCTCGTTGGTGTATTCGTGGTTGGTGAACAGTACCGCGCGGCGGCCCTTGCTGCCCGGGATTTCCACGATGTCCGTGTAGTCGTTGTTGTAGCCGAACTGGCGGGCCTGGGCTGCGGCAGTCTGGTTGTTGAGGTCGAAGTCCGGCGAGTCAGCGAACAGCGGGTCGCCCCAGCGGATGATCGGCTGCCAGGTGAAACCTTCCGGAACGGTGAAGGCGTCGACGGCTTTGTCCACGGGCTTGATGGCGATGAACTGCAGCTTGGAGTTGCCGAAGCCTTCCTTGGCGGCCTTGGACAAGCCCGCAGCGGAGGCGGGTTCGGCGGAGCTCACCGCGGAACCGAGGACGACGGCGAGTGCACCGGCGGCTCCCATGCCCAGGGCGGCGCGGCGGGACAGGGTGGCGGAGGCGATGTCGCGGAAGTAGCTGTTGGAGCTGGTGTTGCAGACGTCGCCGGCGCAGGCGTTGTCGCACTTGAGCGCGCAGGTGACGGGGCTGCGCTTGCCCTTGGTATGGCCGAGCATGGGCAGCAGGGTGAACTTGCGGGCAGTTTCAGACATGGGAACCTTCCAAGAATTCTCGCTGGGGTGCCCGATCACCCTTCCAGCCGGTTCCTACAGGAAGCCATCAATTGGATGAAGTTATGGTGAACCGCCCGTGACCTGCAGGAACGTTTCATCCGTCAATGCAGGTGGTACCGCCCGTTCCGTGGGTTGGCTGAACATGCCGCGGCTGCTTCCCGCTGGCGGTGGCGGACTTAAAATTGGAGTGCTGGGCGGACGGCGCCATCAGAGGTTTGGCCGGACACGGTGCTGCAGGCGGCCCAAACACGTCACCCTGTCCAGAGCGGATGCCCCGGCATGAGCACGAACAGACCTGCCTGGCGGCGGGCGGTCTTCGCCGCCGTCCTCGCCGTGACCGGCTGCACCTACACCCCGGACGAGCCCGTCCCCTCCCCAAGCTCCCCCAACCCCTTCGGTTCCCTTGAGAACCAGGTGAAGCTGTTCATGAACGACGGCGCGGTGGCCACCGTCGTGCAGGTCAAATGGCCGGAAGGTGAGTGGTCCAAGGCCTTTGGCATGCGCGACCTTGAAACGAGGACCCCGGCACAGGCCACCGACCGTGTGCAGATCGCCAGCGTCACCAAAACGATGACGGCCGTGGCAGTACTCAAACTCGTCGACGACCACCTCATCGGCCTGGACGACCCCGTAAACGATGTCATCCCCGGCTTCACAGCACTCAAGCCTCCGGGCCCCATCACGGTGAGACAGCTGCTCAGCCACACGTCTGGCATGCCGGAGGCCAACGATGCGTTGCCGCGCGACGTCGACTTCCGCCCAAGTGTTTCCCGGACGATGACGATGGAGCGGGGTTTGCAGCTGGCCGGCACCCTCCCGTGGGATGGGTCCAGCGTCGGCTCCTTTAGGTACTCGAACACGAACTACCTCGCACTCGGCCTGCTTATCCAGGAACTGCGGCATAAGCCCTTTACCAGCGTCATGCGTGAGGAGATCTTTGGTCCGCTTGGTTTGAAGAGCACCACCCTGGACCACCTCGACCCCCTCGAATCCGGGCTTCTCCACGGCTATGTGACCCTCCGGGGTGAGCGGATCGATACCACTGACAACATCTTCAGTGCCGGTTCGCCGGCCGTGGGCGCCGTTTCGACAGTGGAGGACATGAACCACTTCATGGCGGCCCTTTTCCAGGGCCGGGCAATCTCCGCCGCGTCGTTGGGCGCGATGACGGCGAAGACCGTCTTCTCGCCGTACGGGCTGGGCCTCTGGGAACACGCAGATGGCTGCTCGCCCCAGCCGCGCTACGCGGGCAGGGGGCTCTTCTGGGACTATCAGACTGTGGCGGTCAGCAGCAGCGACGGGCGCTACCAGGCCGCGATGACCGTCACCACCCCGCCGCTTCCGACAGAGCTGGAGGATGAGTCCACCCAGAACATGCGCGAACTCCTGGTCGGCCAAATCGAGTCAACCCTTAACGAGGCCCTTGACCGGCTGTGCGCGCCGGCAAAATGAGGAAACACCACTCCCCGATTGGTGGCCGTCTTCCTCAACCCACGGGATGCCCGTGCGAGCAGTGGTCCTCCCCCGGCAGGATCTCATGCCCCTGGATGCAGGTCCGTTGCGGGGCAAGGGGCCGGTCATGGCTGCTGAGGAAGATACTGCTGGAGGCACGCTCGATGCCCTCGTCCTCCCGCCTCAGCCATTCCGCCAGGTGCAGCCGGTGATGCTCCCCGGAGTTTTCCCGCTTTTTCGATTCATCCGCCTGATGCCTGAAAGGTATCTTCACCATGGCACTTGCGACCTTAAATAACGTCCCTGTTCGGTGCAGGGAGGAACCGGTGGAACCATGATAGGAGCCACGCAACCCTCCGGCAATCACCCGCAGGACGCCACCCTGCAGCGACATCCAATGCCGGCTAACTGCCGTTTGGGGCGTGAAAACGGCAGCTACTCAGCAGTCGCTCGGGTGAGGAGGGCGTGGACACGGCGGAGCCTGTCCAGCCACCAGTCCCGCCGGTCCGCGGGAGCCGCAAACCGCTCAAGCAGCCCGGCGTCGGCGGCAACGTCGCGCAGGCGGATGGCGCCGTCGTCGGCCACTAGGGGGTCCGTGGTGATGTCCGAGTCAAACAGCGACACCGTTCCCAGGCCGCAGGCGTAGGGCAGCTCGGGCAGGGCGGCGGCGAGGGCAAGGCCCGCGCGGATGCCGATGGAGGTGTCCAGCGCGGAGCTGACGACGGCGGGGAGTCCGGCCTGTGCCACGATGTCCAGGGCGCGCCGCACTCCCCAAGCGGTGCCACCTTGACCACGATCAGGTCCGCCGCGCCCGCCCGGGCCACCCGGAGCGGATCGGTTTCCTTGCGGACGCTTTCGTCGGCCGCGATCAACACCGGCGTCCCGGCGTCCCGAAGCCGGGACCGGACCTCGGCAAGGCCCTCGATGGAAGGCACCGGCTGCTCTGCGTATTCCAGCCCAACAGGCGCCAGCCGGGTCAACGCCTCCACGGCGCCGGGCACGTCCCAGCCGCCGTTGGCGTCCACGCGGATGGCCGCGTCCGGCAAAGCGGCGCGCACGGCACGGACCCGGGCAACGTCGTCGTCAAGCGACTGGCCCTGCTCCGCCACCTTGACCTTGACGGCGTCCACGCGGCCGAACCGGGCCAGGACGTCCGGCACCCGGTCCGCGGAGACAGCCGGCACGGTGGCGTTCACCGGGATGCTGTCCCGCAGCGGGGCCGGGAACCCCTGCCAGCCCGCCTCGATGGCGGCGGCCAGCCAGTGCGATGCCTCGGCGTCGCCATACTCGGGAAAGGGGCAGAACTCGCCCCAGCCCGCCGGCCCGCGGAGCAGGAGGGACTCGCGTTCCATGATTCCCCGGAACTTCACGCGCATGGGCAGGCTGACCACATGCGCGCTGGCCAGGAGTTCGTCAAGCATGCCGTTTACTGTAGCCGCACCTCACTGCGAATTTTGCGCGTCGTGGAGGCGCAGGGCCAGCGAAGGAAAGTCAGATCCACTTGTTGTGCTTGAACGCCAGGTAAAGGGCCAGCCCCATGGCCGCCATCACGCCCAGCGCATAGGGGTAGCCATAGGTCCACGCCAGTTCGGGCATGTTGACGAAGTTCATGCCGTAGATGGACGCCACCAGCGTGGGGGCGAACAGGATGGCAGCCCAGGAGGAGATGCGCTTGACCTGCTCGTTCTGCTCAAAGCTGGACTCTGTCATCCGCTGCATTTCATCGTTTTGCCGCTGGGCCACGAGGGCTGCGTTGACGGCGAGCGCGTTCTGGAGCAGGGCCCGGAAGGATGCCACGCGTTCATTGATCCTGAGGACGTGGTCCAGGACATCGCGGTAGTGGTCCCGAAGCTCGGTTGACTGTTCGCGGTCCGGGGCTCCGGCGATCAGGGCCTGCAGTATCCCCGCCAGCGGACTCGTGGCCCGCTGGAAGGTGATGACCTGCCGGGACAGTTCATAGATGCGGCGGGATACGTCCGGATCCGCACCAAACAGGTCATCCTCAATTTCGTCGATGTCGTTTTCCAGGCCCGCCACCACCGGCTCGTATTCGTCCACCACCTGGTCCAGGATCCCGTAGAGCACCGCGTCCGGTCCCAGGGCCAGGAATTCCGGCATGGACTCCATCCGGCGGCGGACCTTGGCCAAATCCGGGGACTCGGCGTGCCGGACGGTCACCACGTACTCGTCGCCGGCGAAGACGTGGATCTCGCCGAAGTCCACCCTTTCTTCGTCGTCACGGTACCGGGCTGGCCTCAGCACCAAAAACAGGCACTCGCCGTAGTGCTCCAGCTTGGCCCGCTGGTGGCCGGCAAGTGCGTCCTCGATGGCCAGCGCGTTGAGGTCGAATTCCTCGCCGACCGACTGCAGTTCCTCTGCGTCAGGCCGGTACAGCCCTATCCACGCCATCCCCTCCCGCTGGCGGAGCAGGAAGTAGGTCTCGTCAAGGTCTTCCGGGTCCTCGGTGCGCAGCCCGTTCACGTACACGGCGTTGTCGATGATGGTCACGGCGTGGCCTCCCTGGCCCGTTCGCGCTCCCAGTCGTCCAGCAGGGCCGGCATCCGCGCATTGAGGAACCGGTAGAACCGGGCCATGTCCGCCACCCGGGCCCGGGCCGCTGATCCCTCCGGGAGGGTTTCCGCCGTGGCGTCGGTCAGGGCCGCCAGCTTTTCGTAGATGGGGCTGTTCCGCATGGACACCACGTACCACTCGTCCTCATGCAGGGCGTAGAGGTCGCGGCGGCTGCCGGGCTGGGAGACGCGATGGACGAAGCCCACCGTCTGCAGGTACCGCACAGCCCCGGAGACCGCCGCGGCGCTGGCCCCCAGCCGCTCCGAAAGTTCCGCAGCCGTGAGGCTCCCCTGCTCGGAGGACACCAGTGCCAGCAGGGTCCGTGCCGGCATCTTGGGGAAACCGGCGGCGGCGAAGGCAGCGGCAGTTATTTCGGCAGCGGCGGCGGTGGAAGCCGCGGCGGCCAGCGTGTCCCGGGCAGCCGCCACCTCAGCTCGGGTGCTCATGCCGACCCCACTTCCCGCCGCCGCATGCCCGCAATGGCCAGCGCGGCGGCAGCCGCGGCGATGGCCAGCATCCACCATGCGCCGCTCCAGTCCGTGGCGTCCCCGTGCGGTACCGGTGTGTGGGTGAACGGGGACAGGTCGCGCAGGCTTTGGTCCAGCCCCAGCATGCCCCCGAAGATTCCCAGCATCACGCCCAGGGCAAGCAACGCCCAGCTGGTGGCGGTGGTCCCGGCAGGCCACAGGACGAACACCAGCGCCGGAACGGCAAGGTAGATCAACGCTGCGGGCAGCTGGGCCAGCGCGGTTTCCCACAGCGCATCGGCCGGCATTGAGGTATCCCCGGAACCGGTGAGCGTGGCCCACGCCCCCACCCCGGCCAGTCCCACCACCAGCACCACGGCCCCCGCGCCCAGCAGCAGGTAGCCGGCCAGCCACTGGACGCGGCCCACCGGTGCGGCCAGCAAGAGTTCGGCGGATCCGGCGGCTTCCTCCTGCCGCAGCCTGATCACCGCCTGGAGGGCGCACGCCGCCGCCAGGACCCCGGCCATCGAGAAGAGTACCGACACCATGAGCTGGGTCAGTGATGTGCCCTGCGACTGGAGCATGGCCCGCATCACGGCAGTGATGTTGGTGTCAGGGGTGTCGACGGCGGCAATCGCCTTTCCCAGCGACCCCGCCAGCAGCCCGAGGGCCAGGCCGCTGAACCCCCAGCCGATGATTGACCCGGACTGCAGCCGCAGCGCCAGGGCCACGGGGCTTCGCAGCCCCGGCCGGGCGGCGGCGCGTCCCGGCCTGGCACCCCAGACGCTGGCCCCGCTGTCCCGCGTGCGGAGGATGAGCCAGGCGGCCGTGAGGCAGCCGACTGCAAGCCCCACCGGCAGCAGCAGCGGCCAGGCACGGTTTCCAGAGAACGCGAACGTCTGCTGGCCCCAGCCGATGGGCGAGAACCAGCTGGCTGCCCCTTCAGTCATAGTGGTCCCGTCGGCGCCGGGCGTTCCGGTGGCGTCCCCGATCCCACGCAGGACATAGGCCAGGACAACCAGCGCGGCCGAGACCCCGTTCGCACCGCGCGAAGTCCCCATGAACTGGGCCACCAGCAGTCCCACGCCCAGGAAGGCGAGGCCGGCGGCGCCCGTTGCGGCTCCGGCGGTCAGGGCACCCTGCGCGTCCAGCCCCTGGGCGGCGAATCCGCCAAACACCGCGAGCGCCACCAGGATGTTGGCTGTGACGCCGTGCAGCAGGGTGGCGGTATTGGGCAGCAGGCGGCCGGCAGGCGTGGCGGCCACCAGTTCCGCCGTCCCCGTCTCCTCGTCCGCCCGGGTGTGGCGTACCGCCAGGAAGGTGCTCATCAGGCCTGCCAGCAGGGCAAGGAACGCGTAGATGAGGAAGAACGTGAAGGCCCCTGGTCGGCGCCACGGGGCAGGCCGCGCAGCATCAGGATGGCGGGCGTGGCGATGGCCACCTGCAGGATTTCCGTGCGGCTGGCCACGTTGCCGTAGGTCTGGGTCACTGCGGCGGCTGCGAACCAGGCGAACGCCCCGATGGCCGCCACCCAGCTCACCAGCTGCCAGCGGTCCCGGCGCAGCCGCTGGCCCCAAAGGACCAGGAGGACGGCCATGTCAGCCCCGCCCCCTCGCGCCGAGCAGGTGGCGCCGGGAGCCATGTCCGCCGTCGGGCGCATCAGCCTGTGGCCCGGCGGTACCGGCGCTGTCGCCGTAGTGGCGCAGGAACAGTTCCTCCAGGGACGGCGGAACAATCGTCAGGCCCTGAACGCCCAGGGCGCCCAGGGCGGGAAGCACCTCCGCGATCCGGTCGGTGTCGGCGCTGAACCGGATCCGCCCGGCGTCGACCGTCAAGTCATGCACAGCCCCCAGGCGGGCCAGGGCCTCGGGGTCCAAACCGTCAGCGGCGAACGACACCTCCGACCTGGTGAGGTGCCGCAGGGAGTCCAGCGTCCCGCCGTCGACAATCCTGCCCGCGCGGATGATGCTCACCCGGTGGCACAGCACCTCCACCTCGGAGAGGATGTGGCTGGAGAGGAGCACGGTGGCTCCGCGGTCGACGGCGGTGAGCAGCTCCCTGCGGAAGACCTCCTCCATGAGCGGGTCAAGGCCGCTGGTGGGTTCGTCGAGCAGGTACACCTCGGCTTCGGTGGCGAGGGCCGCGATCAGGGCCACTTTTTGCCGGTTGCCTTTTGAGTAGGCGCGCCCCTTCTTGGCGGGATCGAAGTCGAAGACCTGGCACAGCCGGGCTTTTCGACGCCGGTACGCACCGCCGTCGGCGGTGCCGCCGCGCAGCCGGGACAGCAGGTCGATGGTTTCCCCGCCGGAGAGGTTGGGCCAGAGCCGGACGTCGCCGGGAACGTAGGCCAGCCGGCGGTGCAGCTCCACCGCCTGTGTCCAGGGCTCGAAACCCAGGACGGACGCGGAGCCGGACGTGGGCCTGGCCAGCCCCAGCAGGATGCGCAGGGTGGTGGATTTCCCGGCGCCGTTGGGACCCAGGAAACCGTGGATCTCACCGCGCTGGACTTCCAGGTCGAGGCCGTCAAGGGCCCTGACGTGCCCAAAGTGCTTGTGCAGGTTCGCTGTGTGGACAACGGTGTTCATGGTTCAAGTCTTCGAAGTTTTCACAAATTTATGAAGGTACTAAAGTCCCCACTATGAGCACCGGCCACCCCCAGTCCAGCGGCAAGGCCGCCAGCTCGTCCTCGGCACCGCTGTATGCAGCGGGGTTCGTCACCGCTTTCGGTGCCCACAGCATCGCGGCCGGGCTGGGCGCGCAGAGCGGAAACATCGGGCTGACCCTGCTGAACCTGGGCATCCTGCTGGCCCTCTACGACGTTGCCGAGGTCTTCCTGAAGCCCGTCTTCGGTGCGCTCAGCGACCGGATCGGCGCCAAACCCGTCGTCGTCGGCGGCCTCTTCGCTTTTGCCGCCCTGTCCTTGATCGGCCTTGGCGCAGCTGACCCGCTGATCCTTGCCCTGGCCAGGCTGGGACAGGGAGCGGCGGCGTCGGCCTTCTCGCCGGCGTCGTCCGCCATGGTGGCAAGGATGGCCCGCGGCGGGAAGGCCGGCACCTACTTTGGCCGGTACGGGTCCTGGAAAAGCCTGGGCTACATCATCGGGCCGCCTCTGGGTGCCGGCCTGATCCTGGCCGGCGGCTTCCCGCTGCTGTTCGGCACGCTGTCGGCGCTGGCCGCTGTCACTGCGGTGTGGGTGCTGGTGTCCGTGCCGCATCTGGCGCCGCTGCCGCGAAAGCGGTACACGGTGCTGGACCTGGCGCGGCAGGTGGGCGAGCGCCGGTTCCTGGTCCCCACGCTGGTGCTGGCTGCCTCAACGGGTGCGCTGGGTGCCGCCGTCGGCTTCCTTCCGGCGCTGGCCACCCGGCACGGCCTGGACGCCTTCGCCGGGACGGCGGCGGTGAGCGTGGTGGCGCTGGGCTCGGTGCTGACCCAGCCGTGGATCGGGCGGCTGCGGGACCGGCACGCCGTCACGGACAACAGGGGCACGACGACGGGCCTGCTGCTGATTGCCGCGGGCGTCGGCCTGGTGGCGGCCGCCCCGGGAGTGGTCACCATCTTCGTTGCCGCGGCGTTCATCGGGGTTGGGATCGGCGCGGTGACCCCCTCGGTTTCGCCCACCTGGCGGACACCACACCCCCGAACGGATGGGCAGGACCATGGGCTCGGCGGAACTGGGACGCGAACTGGGCGACGCCGGCGGGCCGCTGCTGGTGGGCGGCATCGCCACGGCCACGGCGCTTCCGTTCGGGCTGGGTGTGCTGGCGCTGCTGGTGGCCGCGGCGAGCATCCCCCGGCTGGACCCGGTCCAACCCACCCACCGCGGCCCAATCAACCCCCGCGGCCCAACTAGCTCGCAGTAACTGTCGTTTTGAGCCCTGAAAACGACAGTTAGTGCGAGCCAGTTTCAACGCTTGAGAGGTCTTCCAGCTTTCTGTGTCACCCTTAACCGCGATGACTTCTTCACGGCAACTACCCACCAGGACCCCGGCCCGGCCTGCCCCGGGCTCGGCGTTCCTGTTCGTGCTGTCCACCCTGGCGTGCATTGCCGGGCTGGTTGCCACCTACTACTTCTTCGTCCAGACCACCACCGGACAGTTCATTGACGAGTCCGCGCTGGTGGAGGCCGTGGAGATCCACGGCCCCGCCGGCAAGGCCGCCACCCGGTTCCTGGACCTGCTGCCCACCATCTCGCTGGTGATGGCCGCCGTCGTGGTCCTTTTTGTGACGGTGATCCGGCGGCACTGGACGGAGGCAGGGATCGCCGTGGCCGCGTGCGTCGGCGCCAACGTGGCAACCCAGGTACTGAAGGACCTCCTGCCGCCGCGCCCGGACAAAGGCGTGTTGACGCTGGAGCTGAATTCGCTGCCGTCGGGGCACACCACCCTGGCCGCGTCCGCGGCGGCTGCGGTGTTTTTGATGGCGTCGCCGCGCTGGCGCCCCATGGCCGGCTTCATTGGCGGCACCTTTGCCATCGCCTCGGGGGTGTCCACGCTGATCAACCAATGGCACCGGCCGGCCGACGTGGTGGCAGCGTTCCTGCTGGTGGGGGCGTTCATGATCCCTGCCGGCTGGCTGATCCTCCGCCGTGGTTCATGGAACGAATGGGACGGGTTCGGCGAGCACGTGGGATCCGCCCGGATCTGGCTTACGCTGCCGGTGCTGATCGGGCTGGCCTCGGCCGTGGTGGCGGTGTATTCGTTGATCCGGATTGCGCCCAGTCCGTGGCAGGAGGCCAGCACCACCAACTACTTCTGGGCGGGCATCTCCCTGATTGTGATCGCGGGATACCTGGCCACCGTTGCCACCACCTCCCTGTTCGCCTACGCGGCACGACGGCGGGACGCGCCCAGTAGCACGGCGCGGCCGCCGGCAGCGGGGTTTTGAGCAAATCTTGAGGAATTGATACCCCCTGGCTTGAGCCATGCCCGGGATAGTTGCAGGTGCCCGGGCGGCGTCTTGAAGTGGGCGCCGCCCGGTACCCCCACTGCTCTCCCGCTTGCAGCCTCTCCGGCGGAGGTCTCAGGGATCGAGCCGCTTGCGCAGGAGGCAGAACTCGTTGCCTTCCGGGTCCTGCAGCACGTGCCACTGCTCGTCGCCGGTCTGCCCCACGTCGGCCGGCCGTGCGCCGAGGGCCAGCAAGCGTTCCAGCTCCGCGTCCTGGTCCCGGTCCACGGGGTTGACGTCGATATGCAGCGGAAGCCTCCCCACCCGCGGATTGCTGCTGGGGCTCAGGAAGATAGTGGGCTGCAGACCGCCAAAACCGGCATCGGGCGGTCCGATCTCAATCGCACCATCCTCCCGGTCGATCTCCACATAACCCAGGACCCCGCTCCAGAACCGCGCAAGCAGTTCCGGGTCGGCACAGTTCAGGACCAGTTCGCTGATACGGCATGACATGGTGCCAGTGTACGGACGGGCCGCGGCTGCGTGCGGGCGGACACAGACCGGAAGGCACGACGGCGGCACGCACCTTGCGCGGGAACTCACCTTCGACGCGCAGGGTTGTTCTCGACGCGCGTAGTTGGTTCTCGACGCGGGTAGTTGTTCTCGACGCGCGTAGTTGTTCTCGACGCGGATATTCCCCTCCGCGGCCCAAATATCCGGGGCGCAAAGGCAATTGCGGGTCGAAAGTGAACATGCGCGTCGTGACAAGGGCGGGCTGAACCACAGCTGGACGGGCAACCCAGCCCGGCGGGAGGCGGCGCCGCTGCGTGGGGGTGTTAGCAGCGGCGCCTTCTTCCGTCGGGCTGGCGGTGGACCGGCGCCTAGAAGGTCGTGGACAAGCAGGTGACTTTGTTGCTGTTGTTTCCTTGTTCCAGTGACACGGTGGCTGACGCGGTGGTCTGCACCTGGTTCGCGTATGTCGCTGTGACACGGATGGTGAGTGGGGTGGTGGTCCTGTTGGCCAGCACGATCTGCGAGTTGATGGTCAGGGTGATGGTGCTGGTTGTTCCCAGGCTTACGGACTCGTTGTAGGAGGGCCCATACGTGCCGTTCGACTGGAGTGCGGCGTAGGTGAGTGTCGTTGGCGCCGTCGTCCCCACCGCTGACAAGGTTGCGGTTTGCCGCGGGTTGTCATTGGTGCAGGTGAATCCCGAGAACTGGTTCGGCCACGCGCCGGAGGCAGTGACAGTCATGGTGGCCGTGGCGCTCTGCTGCCAAAGGGCCGAGGCCGAGGCGCCGCCTATGCCCAGCAGCACCGTGAGGATGAAGGCCCCGGCGGCCAGGCCCGCACCGGGAACATTCCCGAACCGTGCCATCTACATCGCCCCGGCAGCCGCGTTGTCCCGGGAACGGGTCTTGCGGACCGACCTGTAAACGGTCATGGCTCCGTAGCCGATGAGTGCCACGGCAGCGATGACTGTCCAGGTCCCACGGTCGGAATTCCCCAGGAAGTTGGCCACGAAACCCACGTACGGGACTGCGTAGAACAGCTTGCCCTTGACCTGGATGGCGCGGACGGGGTTCTCATCGTTGGCGCCGTTGTTGTCGCCCTTGGTGATCAGTGTCTTCTCGCCCTGCTGGGTGGACCCGAACCCCACGATCCGGTGCGTCTCCACATCGGGCCGGCCTGAGTAAAGCTGGAAAGTGATGACGTCGCCATATTTCAGCTCATCAAACGGGGCAGGTTTCATCACCATGAACGTGCCCGGCGGGTACTTCTGCGCCATGGATTTGGTCAGCACCGTATAGGTCTGCGAACCCGTCGCCACCGGAACCACGATGAGGACCAGGGCGGCGAACAGTGACACCAGCATGGCTGCCATGCTCAGGAAACGTCCGACGACGGCCCAGGCGGCGGTGCGCCTTCGTCCACGCTGCGGGGTGGTCGCCCGAGTCCCGCTCCGCGGTTCTGTCCGGTCGGCTTCGCCGCCCAGCAGGCGTTCGGTCAGGTCAGCAGCCACTGGGCACCCCGCAGAGCTGACGTGCGGTGAGTTGGAGCGAGATGTTCACTGCCTGTCCTTTCACTGTGGAGGGGGCGCTGGTGCTCAGGCTCACCTGGAAACAGAAGACGGTGGAACCGCCTTTGGCAACCGTGGGCGAGACAAGCCCTGCGGTACTGATTGACGCGAAGCCTGTGGCGGTGCTGCATTCCGCGGAGGAAGCCGCAGTTTTCGCGTTGACCGTGACGTAACCGGCGAGGGTTCCGCCGCTGACGTTTGCGATGGTGGGCTGGCCTGCCGTGATCGCCGTGTTGAACTGGCCGCCGGCGTTGGTGTTGTTGGTGACCACCACGCCGCCGTAGACCGAGGTGCCCGGGCCCAGTGTCCCTGCGGGAGAAAGGGTCAAGGTGGCAGCCGAACCGTCAGCAAGGGTCATTGTGGTTGTTTGTCCCGTGTTGACCGCCGTCAGCGCCGTATCGAACGACGCCGACGTGATGGTCCCGGGGAGGCGGATGCCGCCGCGCTCCACAACGCGTAGGTTCCCTGAACGGTGAACAGTCCCAGGACCACTGCAACGGCGGTCAGCGCTGCCGCCTGCAGCCTGCGCTTGGTGCGCATGGTTCCTCCTGGTCCTGATTCCGGGCTTCGGTCAATCCAGGCGGGTGACCTTGAGGCCACCCGCCTCGGCACTGTTAGGCGCCTGCCGGAAGAACCTGGGAAAGGTTGAACTCGACGTTGTTGAAGTTGTAGGTCTTGTTGACATCCACCCGAGAGGTTGTTGCCGACTTGAACTCGAAAGTAATGGTCGCAGTGACTTTCTTGGAGGTGGTGAGCGGGTTCGCAACAGGAGTAGTGCCGATTGAAAGCGTCGGAGCAGAGACGGTGACGCTGTCCCCTACGAAGCCATTCACGGCGTTCGCACCACTTGCAGTAATGTTCGCAGCCATCTTGGCCCCCGTGAGCGTCACATCGAGGTCCTGCTTGAAGGTGAGCAGGTCACCGGGAACCACCAAATATGAGCCGTCCTTGATCTTGGCCGTGATGTCCGTTCCTGCACGATCAGTCCAGACACCGGGAGTGCTGTTCAGGCCAACCTTGAGGTCACCGGAAACGATGTTGCCGGGCGCTGCAGTTGCCTGGTCGTTCCAGTTGGCCAGGGTTCCCCCGCCGCCCAGCAACAGTGCTGCGCCAACGGCGATGGCTGCGGTTCCCTTAATCAGAGTGCTGTTCTTCATGATGTCCCCTCAGACTTTTTGTGTGTGCGTTTTGTCTAGCTGGGGACAACATTGCCGTGCCAAGCTCAGGAAGTGAGGGGGTAAAACGTCAACGAAAGCTCAAGTTATTTGAAATTTCAACCAGCACCTGACCTGCACTTCTATCGGAATGCAGCTTATTTCTGCTCCAGCAACAGCCGGCACCAGGCATCGGTCAACCACTCGGCGAACTTATCCGGACTCCACCCGCGCTGGTCCACCAGCAGCACCCAGTATTCGGGCCCGTTCATGCTCCATACGGCGTCGGCGAGCTCTTCGGCAGGCCGGTCCGTCCGCAGTTCCCCGGTGGAGGCAAGGTCCTCAACGAACTTCAGCATGTTGGCCGCGCGCCGGTCCGAGATTTCCTGCCACAGTGCTGCGCAGTCGGGATCCGTGCCGGCGGCATCGCGCAACGCCACGTATACCGGAGCCAGGCGCGGCTGGATGCGGGCCAGAGCATGGGCGTAGATGGAAATCTTTTCGGCTGCCGCCTTCGCCTCCCGCATTCGGATTACATAGTCGCGGCGCTCGGCGGGCACCGCCTGGCCGGTCCCGGAGATGGCCGTTTCCACCACTTCCCGCAGGAGGTCCGGTTTTCGGCCGATGGTGGCATAGATGGTGTCGACGGCGACGCCAGCCCGCCGTGCGATGCCGGCCACGGTGCTGGAACGGTAGCCCTCCCCCACAAAAAGTTCACGGGCAGCAGCCAACACGGCGTCGCGGGTGGCCGCCGCCTGTTCCTTCCGGAGCGGCGAGTGATAGCGGCGGGCCGGGGCATTGACTGCATCCATCGGGAGGCCTACCCTAATTTCATCCGAAGTATATTCGGATGAATCTTAGCAGGAAGCCCGGACAGGCAGTAGCGAACCCGCAAGGCGGCGGCAAAAGCCGCAACGCCGTGGCAGGCTCACAGCAGTCCGGTGCGGAAGGGCAGGCGTCATGTCAGAGCACTTCGATACGGTCGTCATCGGCGGCGGCCAGGCGGGTTTGGCCATGGGCTACCACCTGTCCCGCCTCAAGCGCCCCTACGTCATCCTGGATGAAAACGCCAGTACCGGGGACAGCTGGCGCAGCCGCTGGGACTCCCTCCGGCTGTTCACCCCGGCCCGGTACGACGCCCTTCCCGGCAGCCGCTACC
Source organism: Arthrobacter sp. FX8 (assembly GCF_026723805.1). Taxonomy (NCBI): domain Bacteria; kingdom Bacillati; phylum Actinomycetota; class Actinomycetes; order Micrococcales; family Micrococcaceae; genus Arthrobacter; species Arthrobacter sp. FX8. The sequence continues at coordinate 2,600,335 of NZ_CP113505.1, forward strand.
CGGCTCCCCCGTGGTCCTACCCGTCCCGGGAGGAGTTTGCCGGTTACCTGCGCAGCTACGCGGAAAGATTTGCGCTGCCGATCCGGAACAACGTCCGGGTCACCAGCCTCAGCCGCAACGGACATCACTTCGTCATTGAAGCCGAGAGCGGCCGGCAGTTCGAGGCGGACAACGTGGTGGTGGCTGCCGGCTGGGACCGGAAGCCCAAAGTCCCGGCATTCGCACATCACCTCAACCCGGACATCCAGCAGTTCACGGCGGCAAGCTACAGGAACCCAGGAGACCTCGCCCCGGGCCCGGCCCTGGTGGTCGGCGGGGGCAATTCGGGCGCGGACATTGCCCTGGAGCTGGCCACCAGCCGCACGACATATCTCTCAGGCAGGCATCCCGGCGAGATTCCTTGGCCCATCGACGCCGTGGCAGCAAGGCCACTGACCCTCGCGGTCTTCTTCGCTTTCTCCCACGTCCTGACGCTCAACACGCCGATGGGCCGCAAGGCCCGCCCACAAATCCTTGCGCACAGCGGACCACTGGTCAGGGTGAAAAACCGGGACCTGGTGCGTGCCGGCGTCGAACGCGTCCCCAGGACGGAGGGCGTCAGGGACGGCCGCCCGTTGCTGGCGGACGGCCGGACCCTTGAGGTTGCCAACGTCATGTGGTGCACCGGCTTCCGGCCCGCGCTGGAGTGGCTCCGTCTGCCAGTGTTCGGCCCGGACGGCGAGCCGGAGCAGGACCGCGGCGTCGCAAGGGCGCAGGCGGGGCTCTACTTCCTGGGCGCCGTCTTCCAGCAGTCGCTGGCGTCCTCCATGGTCCACGGCGTAGGCACGGACGCAGCGTTCATCGCCAGGAGCATCGCAGCAACCAGGGCATCCACGGCAACACAGACACCGGCCGGCGTCAGGCCGGAAGGTTCAGCTGCTCCACAATGATCCGCGCGGTTCCGGGGTCGCCCAGGATCCTGAAGTGCCCCGCCACCGGGAGTTCAATGTTGGTGGCACCGGGAAGGACGCTCCCCTCCGGAATGTGCGGATCGAACGGCCCGTAGATGGACGTGATGCGGCTGTTGACAGTCAGTTCACGGGACATCTGGAGGGTCAGGGCGTTGCGCGGCGAGAAGATCCGGAGGCTGGGCAGCAGCATGTACCGGGCGTAGCGCGAGCCGGAAAACGGTGCGCACACGGCGATCATCCGGTCGATCCGGTGCTCCGGGTCCAGGGACAGCATGGCGTACTTCCCAATCAGGCCGCCCTTGCTGTGCGCCACCAGGATGGCATCGCGCAGTCCCGCCTCCTCCAGGTGCTGGGCCACCAGCTTTGCAGCGTCCGGGACCTTCATCTTGTTGCGCTGCAGCACCGTGACCACGTGCACGGGATGCCCGGCGTCGTGGATGGCCTGGATGAGCGGCATCATGAACTGCCAGTTTTCGTACACGCCGGGAATGATCAGCACGGGCTGCCGGGTGCCGTTGCGGAAGGACTCCGGCTGCACGCGCGACAGGAATCCGCGGACCTGCCAGCCCGCGGCATAAACATAGTCCTGCGCCCACCACACGGCTTTTTGCAGCGGGCTGATGCGGGCTTCAGCGCCGGGATCACTCATGTGTCGAGAATAACGCGCTCCTGCGACACTTCCCGCAATGACGGCCCGGGGGAAAGTGGAGCCGCAGCTGGACCTGGCGTATTAGCCCCGACCAGCTTCACCGTGACTAGCGCTGGGTGCAGGCGTCGTCCACGAGGCGCCGGGCCAGGTTCAGGGCACGCTTGCCGTAGCGGGCACCGTCGAGAACCGCGCCTGTTGCATAGGCCCCGTTGAGGACGATGAGCAACTCCTCGGCCAGCTCGCCAGGGTCCTGCGCACCGGCGTCGGCTGCCAGCGACTGGAACCAGTCCCGCACCTGCTGCTTGTGCGCTGCCGCCACCAGATGGGCCGGGTGGTTGCCCTCCGGGAACTCGGTGTTCGTGTTCAGCATCGGGCAGCCGCGGTAGGTAGCACCGGCGGTATCTCCGGCCAACACCTCAAAAACGGCAGTGAGTTTCTCCCGGGCGTCGTCGCGTTCCCCGGCCGCCTGCCGCATCCGCTCGAACCAGGCGTCCGCGCGTCCCTGAACGAACGCTGTGGCGAGAGCGTCCTTGGTGGGGAACTGGCGGTAAATGGTGGCGTTTCCCACCCCGCATTCCTTGACCACCGTATCCATCCCGACCGCGCGGATTCCCCGCTGGTAGAACAGGCGCGTGGCCACCTCAAGCACATTGCGCCGGTTCTCCTCGCCGCTCTTGCGCGCCACGGCAAACCCCACCCTTCCAAAACCCAAGCCAAAAAATGTACCGCCTTTAGTTTGACAGACGGATCGATCCGTCACAAACTAATGAGAACGATCCGTCACATCAGATCCGACCCGATAAATAAGAAGCTAAGGGAACCACCATGAAGACTGCTGTCCTCGGAACCGGCACTGTCGGCCGCACCATCGCCACCCGCCTGGCAGAGCTCGGACATACCGTGACCATTGGCACCCGCAGCCCCGAAGCCACGCTCGGCCGCACTGAGGCCGACGCCATGGGCAACGCACCCTTCGCCACCTGGGCTGCAGCAAACCCGGGCGTCACGCTGGCCGGCTACGCAGAGGCCGCCGTCGGGGCGGAGCTCATCGTCAACGCCACCAACGGCAACGGATCCCTGGATGCCCTGGCACAGGTAGGCGCGGAGAACCTTGACGGCAAGGTCATTCTGGATATCGCCAACCCGCTCGATTTCAGCCAGGGCATGCCGCCCACCCTGTTCGTCAAGGACACCGATTCACTCGGTGAGCAGATCCAGCGCGCTTTCCCCACCGCCCGCGTGGTGAAGTCCCTCAACACCCTCAATGCCGACCTCATGGCGCGTCCGGACACCCTTCCCGAGGCCAGCACTGTCTTCGTCTCCGGAAACGACGCGGACGCCAAGCACATGGTCACGGAACTGTTGAAGGATTTCGGGCACCAGGACGTCATCGACCTCGGGGACATCTCGACCGCCCGTGGCACGGAGATGCTCCTCCCTGTCTGGCTTCGCCTCTGGGGCGCCCTCGGCACGCCGGAGTTCAACTTCAAGATCGTTCGCTGACCCGGGGAACCGGTTCGGGACGCCAGCCTTGGGGTGGCGTCCCGGCGGTCAGTAGTTGCGGCGGTGCTTCAGGCGGGGAATGACGACGCCGAACACGGCCGCCGCCGCGAACCCCAGCAGGCCTGTGGCTGAGATCCCCGGGCCCAGGGAGGCCAGGGCGGTCACCCCGGACAGCAGGACCGGGCCGCCTGTGGAGCCGGCATCCGCCATGAACCGCCAGAGGCCCAGGAACTGGCCGCGGCCCCGGTCCGGCGAAAAGTCGGCGCCCAGCGTCATCACCAGGCCGGAGCTGATGCCGTTGCCAAAGCCGATCAGCAGCGCCGCCAGCAGCAGTCCCACGAAGGAACCGGTGAGCGGGATCAGGAGCAGCGCAGTCCCCATGAGCAGCGTGGAGGGAATCGCCACCCACTGCCGCCCTTTCCGGTCCATCAGTTTCCCGGCGGGATAGAACACCAGCATGTCGATGGCACCGGAGAGCCCGTAGATCAGGGATGCGGAGGTGGCGTCCATGCCCAGGTGGTCGGCCCAGAGCGGGATCACCACCTGCCGGGAGGACCGCAGCGCGCTGAGCAGCAGGATGCCCACGCCCAGCGAAAGGAACACGCCGGCATGCGACACCGCGACGCTCCGAAGCGTGGGCTGGGGGCCCGCGTCCCCGCCCAAGGGGACATCCGGCGTCGCAAGGTCCGGGATGGTGAGGGACAGCAGCGCGGCGGCCGCCATGGCCACCACCCCCACCCAGTAGGCGCCGGCGATGCCGAAGAACTGCATCACCGCCGCGCCCGCGAACGGGCCGATGAACACGCCGATGCGGTTCACGCCGCCCAGCGTGGACAGCGCCCGGGCGCGGAAGGCCACCGGCACCGCCTCCGTCAGGTACTTCTGGCGGGCCAGGCCAAACACCGCCCCGGACATCCCGACGACGGCCATCGCCACGGCGAGCAGCCACAGTCCGTTCGGGGCCAGGGCGGAGGTGGCGGCGGCTGCCAGCGCCAGGCCACCGGCGACGGCGGCGCCCACGATGGACCAGCGTTCACCGAAGCGAAGGGTTACCAGCGACGCCGGCAGGTTGAAGAACCAGGATCCCAGTCCGATGAGGGTGACGATCAGGGCCGCCACTGCCACCGAAGCGCCCAACTCGCGGGCAGATAATGCCACCACCGGAAGGATGGCGCCCTGCCCAATTCCGAAGAGCAGTGTGGGTCCGAAAGCGGCGACCGCAATGCTGCGCAGGCTGAAGGGCTGGGAGGGGTCCGGGGAAGTCATCAGATTTATCCTATGGCCGCCCCCTCCCTGGGGAGGCTGCAGTGTGACGCAGCGGACAGGGACTCACAGTGGCCTCCGCGGAGAGTGGATCAACGGGCCCTTGGTTCCAACCCGGCCAGGGCGCGGAACAGGTTGACGACTTCCACCACCGCCCCGATGGCCGAGCCCACGATGCCGAGCACCAGCAGCACCCGCACCAGCACCGGCCAGCCGGACCAGCCGGTGCCGAAGTCGAAGGGAAATACCTCCCACAGGCGCAGCATGGCGGCAACCCCGACGCCTATGACCACCAGGTTGCCCAGCGCCACGAGGGTACGTGCGTGGATCACCACGCAGACGAGGTTGACGATGATGCCCGCGATCAGGGACGCGTTGATGAGGTCAAGGACGCGGGACATGTCGGCTGTCAGGAACGGCAGCACCTGCCACCCAGGCCACATGTTGATCCCGTACAGCAGCAGGGCGTTGACGATGGCTGAGCCAAGGTTGCCGCTGCGGCTGGTGGTTGTCCTGTCCGCCATGGCAACAGGGTCCGGCATAGGGACCATGCCCGAAAGTGCCGAAGGTCCCCCGGCGGCGCCTTCCTGCCACCGCCCAGCCCTACCGCCCAGCCGCCGAGAACCCACGGACCCACGAACCGGACAACGGCGGGCCCTTCGGCCCTGTTTCGCCGACGCCCAGGGCAACCACGCTGGCTGAAGGAGGTGGTGGAAGATGTTTACGCTTCGCACCCTGGGCGGCATCGCCCTCTTGATGGCCGGGAGCAGCTGGTTGTGGATTACGCCCACCTTCGCCACCCGCGGGGTCAACACGTCAGGTATCTGGTGGAACATCACCATGGTGCTTGCGCTGCTGACCGTCTTGGGGTTCCTGGTGGCCACGTGGGGACTGTTTGCCCGGTGGAGCTGGTGGGAAAATGCGGCCCTCGCGTCGGCTGCACTTGGGCTTGTGGCCCTGGCGCCCTTCTGGTTCGCAGCCATCGGCGGGGGCGAAACTGTCGGGACCACGGCGTGGAATGTGTTCGTCCACGTCCTGATGGTGGCCGGCGTCGCGGTGTTGCTGCTGGTCCCGTCGCTGGAGCGGTGGGTGAACCAGCAGGTCATGGGATAACCGGGAATCAGTAACCCTCCAGGACTTCCCTGGCCTTCCCGTTTGCCGCCGCGCTGGTCAACTCCTCCGCCACGAGGTGCAGCTTGACGTTGGCGTGCTGGCTTCTGGCGGCCAGCACCCGGAACGCCGATTCGGCATCCACACTGTGCAGGGCCATGACAATGCCTTTCGCCTGCTCAATGACCGCCTTGTGCCCGAACGCACCCTCGATGGCCTCCGTCGCGGCATGCTGGGACTCGATGCGCAGGCTCTGGGTCACATCCACCATGAAGCCGCGGGCCAGCTCTACGCGCCCGGAAGGCGCGGCGACGGCCTGGATCGCAGAAAAGACGCGCCGCTCCCTGCCGCGGACGTCAATGATCCGGTGCAGCAGGGCACCCTGGCCACCGCCCTCAAGGAGGTCCGCCCACAGCGCGCGCACCGGTTCCCGGTCCCCCGGGTGCTTGTGGGCCATCAGCACGTCAAAAGTGGGCACCACCTCACCTGGCTGCAGCCCGTGAATGCCAAACATGCCCTCGGACCAGTTCATGCTTCCTGAGGCAACGTCCAGCTCAAAGGTCCCCGACGGACAGACGGCAGTGATCGGCAGCGGAAAGAGGTACGCATCCAACTTCGACCACATGCATTCCTCCAAAACTCACATACCCAGTGCGGGTTTTCTCGCACAACAATAGCTGAATCCGGCGGCCGCTGGTTGCCATATCCGCTGGCGCAGCAGGCGGATTCGGGGGTCACAAAAGCCGCGCGGAGGAGTAGCGTTCGCCTTATGGGCGCTGATCCGCGCCCGCAGCCAAGGGGAGGTCAATTCATGGGCGAAGTGTGGATCCGCACGCTGGGCAACGGGCTGGTCCGGGCAGATCGAGTCACGGAGATTTCATCTACCCGCGGGTCCCTGCATGAGGACAGCGGGTATTCATTGAAAGTGATCGTGGACGGCAAGGGCCACGTGCTGATTGACGACGGCGGGCTGCAGGGGTCCCTGCCCGAACGGCTGGAATATGCCAGGCATATGGAAGACGCCCTGCTGCTGGCCATCGACGAGGCGCGCGAGAACGACGCGTCCATGGTGATCTCCTACGAGCCGGAGCGTGAACGCTGGTCCGCAGCTCCAGTTTCAGTATTAACCGGACGGCTTCCCGAAGTCGTCTGACCCGCGGAATGAAGCCTGCCCGGGCAACAGTGAGTGCCCGGGCAGGAGTACTTAGCTGTGCGTGGGTTCTTCCACGAGGGCGGTGGCGATGCTGGCCGCGTCCTCCAGTGCGGCCAGGAACCGCTCTGCGTCCAGGGCGGCGGCACAGCCGGTGCCGGCGGCGGTGATGGCCTGCCGGTAACGGTGGTCCACGGCGTCGCCGCAGGCAAAGACGCCCGGCAGGTTTGTGCACGTGGTGGGGGCGTCCACCTTGATGTAGCCTTCCTCGTCCAGGTCCACCTGGCCCGCCACCAGTTCGGTCCGCGGCAGGTGTCCGATGGCCACAAAGATGCCGGTGGCGTCCTGGTGCCGGGTCTCACCGGAACGGGTGTCTGTGAGGGTTACGCCGGTGACCTTGCCGTCGCCGTGGATGGCGGTAACGGCAGAGTTCCAGGCGAAGCGGATCTTGGGGTTGTCCTTGGCCCGCTGCGCCATGATGCGGGAGGCGCGCAGCTCGTTCTTGCGCACCACCACGGTCACGGTCTTGCCGAACCGGGTCAGGAAGGTGGCTTCCTCCATGGCGGAGTCGCCGCCGCCAACCACGATGATGTCCTGGTCACGGAAGAAGAACCCGTCGCAGGTGGCACACCAGGAAACACCGTGGCCGCTGAACTTTTTCTCCTCAGGCAGGCCGAGTTCCTTGTACGCAGAGCCGGTGGCCAGGATGACGGCCGTAGCCTCGTAAGTCTCCCCGCCGCCGGTGACCACGCGCTTAACGGAACCTCTCAAGTCAACGGACGTGGCGTCGTCGTACTCAATGCGCGCGCCGAACTTTTCCGCCTGCTGCTGCAGCCCGTCCATCAGCTCAGGGCCCTGGATGCCGCCGGGGAAGCCCGGGAAGTTTTCCACTTCAGTGGTGTTCATCAGCGCGCCGCCGGCGGTGACGGAGCCGGCCAGGACCAGGGGGTTCAGGCCCGCGCGGGCGGCGTAGATGGCGGCGGTGTAGCCGGCGGGGCCGGAGCCGATGATGATCAGCTGTTCTTTGCTCATGGATTGTCCTTCGGTGGCGGTACTACTGGGCGTCCGCGTGCTGCGCGGGCAGGAGTTCGGTGATCAGTTGTTCAACGCGTGCCTTGATCTCATCACGGATTGGACGGACGGACTCAACGCCCTTGCCGGCCGGATCCTCCAGGACCCAGTCTTCGTAACGCTTGCCCGGGAAGAACGGGCACTCGTCACCGCAGCCCATGGTGATCACCACGTCCGATTCTTTCACTGCCTCGGTGGTGAGTACCTTGGGGACCTCTGCGGACATGTCGATGCCTACCTCGGCCATGGCCTCCACCGCCGCCGGATTGACCTTGTCGGCCGGCTGGGAACCGGCGGAGCGCACCTCGACGGCTCCCCTGGACAAGGAGGTGAGGAACGCTGCCGCCATCTGGGACCGGCCGGCGTTGTGGACGCAGACAAAGAGGACGGAAGGCTTTCCTGCGGGGTCGATGCTCATGGCACTCCTCAAACTGGTAGGAAACTACGTTCGGTGTAATAAAGGCCCCCCGTGTTGCGCAGGTCACATTTGTTGCCTAATCTAATTGAGGCTCATGCAAACGGGCCATGCAAGAAGCTGCAGCGTCGCAGCCAATGCCGGGGAAGGCTTTACAACTTGAACTCTAAGCTGAACATCGTAGTCCGGGTGGATCTGGACCACAGCAAGGCCAAGGTGATTGCAACGGGGCATATCACCATTCACAGCGTCAACGCCCTCTATGTAGTGGCAAAGCGTGCCAACTCCCTCAGGGGAGGCCTGGACCTGGAACTGGACGTTTCCAGCGCCTGGGTGGACGAGGAAGCACTGGAAATGCTCCGCGCCGCCTCTGAAACAAGGCACCTTCCAGCCAAAATCGATCCGGAACAGGCTCCCTGCACCATCAGCGTGCTGGCTGACCGCCGACATCCGCGTCACACGGCCGGCCGCCTGGCCGCATAAATTTCCCGGCCGCTCGCCGCGCCCATTTTTCGGGCCAGAGCAGGCCGACCACCGCTTCTCTTTCCGCTCCAACAGCCCGAAGTGCAGCTGCATCTGAACAAACGGATGGCTGCACTTCGGGATGGTGGGGCAGTTTTTGTTTTACCGGAGCTGGTCCTTGGCAACCAGGATGTCCTGAAGCTCCTCAACGGTGAGGCCGGCGGCCCTGCCCAGGTCCTCCTGCCCTGCACCCAGCCTCGCGGCGCTCTGGACTGCATGCTCAAACCGCTCCTGCGCCGCATCCAGCTCCCACTGGAGGCTCTCCACCCTTGCGGAAGCCAATTGGACGGCCTCCAGCGGATCACCGGCAGTGCCGCCGTCGACGATCCTGTAACCGCATGCGCAGGACCATTCCGCCGAGCCAAGCTCCAATGGTGCCCACCCCAGCGACGCTATCGGTACGGGGCCGGCCGCCATCGCTGCGCCGCAGTGAAAGGGTGCCGCGGGGTCGCCAATCACAGAGGGCGCGGGCTGAAGCGGGAGTTCTTCGTAATGCTCAACGCGGGTCGACTGCCCCGGCGCCTGAGGTTCAAGTACTGCAGTCATGCAATCCGCCGTCCGGTAGTTAACTAACAATGTAGCTAGTCTAACTAGGATTATCTCTTTGTCTACCGGCCGGTAATGCCGGGGCCGGAGTTGACGGCGTCCACTGCTTCCCGCATGCGCACCAGGAAGTGCATGACGGCCTTGATTTCTTCGGAAGACAACGATTCGGCGGCTTCCAGCATGCGCTTGTGCATCTGGTTCAGGTTGTGCCGGACTTCCTCGTCGGCGCCGGGAGTAGGCCGCAGGATGACGGCACGGCGGTCCGAGGGGTGGGGCTCCCGGGTGACGTAGCCGCCGGACACCAGGCGGTCCACAAGACTGGTCATGGAGGCGGACGTGATGCACAGGCGGGCTGCAAGTTCCGTGGGTCGGATTCCCACGCCGGCAGCCTCTGCATCGATGAGGTACCGCAGCGCCAGGAGGTCCGTCTCCCCCATTGCGGCGGACGAGCGGGTGCGCCTTCTCATAGCGCTCTCCGAGGTCCGGAATTCGCGGAGCGCGTTGATGACATCAACAGCCCCGGGCTCGACGCCCTCGACGGGTGGGTACCAGTAGCCTTCGCTTGCACCATGCGGGTTCATGCGAATTCCTTCGATATCCTACTTGCTTGGCTGTCTAACAAACCCATGGTAGCCCACTTGTTCCCCCGCCACCTCCACAACGTTGAAAAGCAGCAGGCAAGTACCCGGGCGGGCGGCACGGGAAAAGTAGAGTACCGGCTACTCGTGCCGCACACCGTCCCGGCCCAATAAGTTTCTATCCAACCCGCGGCGCCACGGCCAAGGGGCGTGACGAGACGGGGGTGCAGGGTGGCGGTTGGCCCGGCAGACAATGTGGAGCCCGAACGGCAGGGGTTCCTGCTGGATTTGGTGACAGGGGCCGACGGCGATGCAGGGTCCCTGCAGAAGCTCACCGATGCTGCCGCCCGCTGGATCAGCACTTCCGCCGGAAGGGCACTGGAGTGCGCCGCCGTCCTGCACCGGCAGCGGTCCTGTTTTGCCACCGCCGGCAGCACTCCGGCCGCGGCCAGCGTGGCATCGGAGGACGAGCACGGGGACAGCCCCACCGCTCTTGGTTCGCCGCTGATGGCGCCGGCAGTGATCAACCAGGCCGGCGCCCGCTGGGAGGCGTACCGCAGGCGGCTGCTGGACAAAGGCTTCGGCTCAGCGCTTGCCGTTCCCCTGGAACTGCAGCCGGGCTCGGCTGGAGCCCTCGTGTTCCTGGGACCGGCAAACTACGTTTTCAACGCCAAGGTGATCAACGAGGCAGCCTGGTTTGGCGAGGTCGCATCGCACAGCCTGAAGCTGGCCCTCGACGTGCACGGCGTCATCCGCGCCGGGGACAACCTGAAACAGGTACTGGAGAGCCGGACCAGCATCGACGTGGCCTGCGGCGTGCTCATGGCGCAGAACCGCTGCTCATACACGGAGGCGTTCAGCAAGCTTGCCGGCACCTCGCGGCACCGGAACCTGAAGGTCCGCAGCGTTGCGGAGAACATCCTGAGGTCACTGCCCAGCGGCACGCCCGGAACACGGTTCGAGCCCCCGCAATCGCGTAGGAACTGCGGCGAAAATCCTAGTGCCGTGCCCGTGCCCTGATAAGGCCGGCCGCCACCAGCCCTGCACCTCCGAGTGAAGCCAGCATGCCGCCGAGAGCCACAAAGTAATCGGTAATGGTCATTGTCCTGCGCTCCTTCCGTACTGCCTGATGAGCCCAAGCTATGCGGCGAAACTCAGCATTTCCTGAAGGATCGCCAGCAGCTTTGGTCAAGATCCGGTAAAGGAAAACTGCGGCGATCCACATACTTTGGCCCGCGATCTTCTCTTTGTAGGGGCGTTCCGTATTATTCATGCATGTGGACAAAACAAAGCCAGAGCTTCTGCCCCACCTGCGGCAGGACCACCAATCACGTCACCCATTTCCAAAAGGACGACGCCGGGTCCCTGGTTGCGGACGTCCGCTGCGTTGAGTGCCCCGAGATTGCCGGGGCGGTCGCCTAGGTAGTTTCGTTCCCCGAAGACGGCAGTTGGCCTTCCATGCCGGAGGCGTGCGGACGCACGACGGCGAAGACCGCCAGGGCCGCGGCCTGGACCACCGTGACGGTAACCGCAAGTGCAGGAACTGAGATCTCGTAGAGCAGGCCGATGACGAAACTGCCGGCCAGCCAGGCAAGGCCGTAGCAGGCAGTGAACATCCCGTAAGCACTCCCCCGCCGGGCCACCGGAGCGAGGCCCGCCACCCCGGCCCGCATGGTGCTTTCCTGGACACCCATCGCTGCTCCCCACAGCAGCACCCCCGCCACCGCAAGCGCCGTGCTGTTGCTGAAGCCCAGCCACGGGACCGCGGCGGCCAGGACCGGAAGGGCCAGGAGAACCTTCAACCCCACCCGGTCAAAAAGCCAGCCGGAAACCAATGCCGCCACGGCATCCACTCCCATGGCCGCGGCGTAAAGCACCGGGACCAATGAGGGCGGCAGGAGTCCGGTGGCCACCAGATGGAACGACAGCAGGCCGAACGTGGCATAGCCGAACATGGTCAGGCTGCTGAAGGCTGCGTAGAGCCAGTACTGGCGCGGCATTGGGGCCGGCTTCCCAGCAATTGTGTCCTGGGCGGGAACGGGGCTGGCGGGAACGGGGCTGGCGGGAACGGGGCTGGCGGGAACGGGGCTGGCGGGAACGGGGGTGGGTGGGGCTGGCGGCGCGGCGGAAGGCTCGTAGACACCGGGGTCGGGAACGCGTCGCCTGAGGCGGAACAGAATCAGCATGGCAGCAAGCCCCGGAACAGCCAGGAGCAGGAACCCGGGACCGTAGCTGCCGGACAGCGCCAGGGCCGCCCCCACCAGCAGCGGCCCCACCAGCGCCCCCACCTGGTCCAGCGCCTCGTGCAGCGCGAACGCCTTGCCCTGCCCCATCGCTGAACCGGCCTCGGCCAGCATGGTGTCCTTCGCCGGGCTCCGCACCGCCTTGCCCAGCCTTTCCGCCAGGACCAGCAGGCAGGCTATCCACAGCGCATCGGTGATCCCCAGCAACGGCACGGACAGCGCGGTCAGGGCATAACCGCTGAGTGCGAGCGTCCATCGCAGCGCCGGCCGGTCGGCCAGCCGCCCGAACACCAGGCGGAGCACCAAGGCCACCGCTTCACCAGCCCCCGTGACCACGCTGACCAGGAGCGCGGACGCGCCCAGCGCACCCAGGTAAGGGCCGGTGACGCTCCGCGCCCCTTCGTAGACCATGTCCATCAGCGCACTGACCACCCCGAAGACCAGGATGAAGCGGATGGCAGTCATGGGCGCCGGAGGAGTTGTCCCGCCGGCGCTACCGCTGGTACGCATGCTCCCGGGCCTGCTTCACGCCCCGGCCGGACACAGCTCGGGTTGACACGGGCCGGGCTGACACGGGACGGCCGGGTCCGGCGCGACGGGACCGGGTGGGGTGAGGGTGTACACCTTCCGGACGCGTTACCGCCAGGATCACCCCGATGCCCGCCAGTGAGGAGACCATGGCCGATCCGCCATAGGAGATGAACGGCAGCGGCACGCCGATCACCGGCAGCAGTCCGCTGACCATGGCGATGTTGATCACGGCCTGTCCCAGGATCCAGGTGATCACGCTGCAGGCCACGATCCGCGAGAAGGTGTCCGTGGTGCGGGCAATGGTCTTGAACACCGCGATGGCCAGGATGGCGAACAGCCCCAGCACCAGCAGGGTTCCGGCCAGGCCGAGTTCTTCGCCGAGGATGGAGAAGATGAAGTCGTTGTGGGCTTCGGGGATCCAGTTCCACTTCTGCCGGCTCTGTCCCAGGCCCACGCCAAACCAGCCGCCGGAGGCCAGGGCGTACGCGCCGTGCTGCGCCTGGTAGCCCATTCCCTGCGCGTCCTCGTCGGATCCCATGCCCAGCCAGGATGAGATCCGCCCCATCCGGTTGCCGCTGGTGGCCGCGAGCAGGAGCGCTGCCACCGCGCAGACCAGCCCCGCAACCGAGAACACCTTCATCCGGACTCCGCCATAGAACATGGTGGCGGCGAGGATCATCATGATGATCATGGTGGTGCCCAGGTCGTGCCCCAGCGCCACGATCAGCATGATCAGTCCCCCTGCGGGTGCCAACGGAATGACCGCATGCTTCCACTGCCCCAGGAGGGCCTGCTTGCGGTCCAGGATGGCGGCGGCCCAGACGATCAGCGAGAGCTTTGCGAACTCGGAGGGCTGCGCGGTGAAACCTCCCACGCTCAGCCAGTTCCGGTTGCCGTTGACGGACATTCCCAGCGGTGTGAACACCAGCACCAGGGCAACAAGGGAGCCGATCAGCAGCGGCCAACCCAGCCATCGGATCCGCCGCACGGGCATCCGGGCCAGCACCAGCATGATCACCACGCCAGCCACGGTCCACATGGCCTGCTTCAGGGGCAGGTCGTACGGATTGTTTCCTGCCGCCACAGATTCCACGGACGACGCCGATGCCACCTCCACGAGTCCGATCGCCGAGAGCGTGAGGACCACCGCCAGGATCAGCGGCCGGAGGCGTCCCGGGGAGTCATCCACCAGCCACACCGCCACTTTGCCCAGCCCGCGCCGGGCAGGACGGCCCGCCACGCGCTGCTTTTGTCCTGTATTCATCTGTCCGTTCCTCAGCCTGCACAGCAGGGCTTTCCCCATGGCCGGGCCCATCTCCGGGGCGGGTACCCGCCGAGAAAAAGAGTACGCCCTCTGCCGCCGCCAGGACCGGGACGGCGCGGCTGCAGGCTGCCGTTCTTGGGGAATTGCCAGCTTGGGCCTGTAGGGTAGCCGAAACCTGTCCCCTCCCGAAGGTCATTTTTTCGTGTTCGGTTCCAGAAAATCCCCCGACCCGGATCAGGTTGGCTCCGCCCCCGGCGCCTACCCCGGCCAAGGCGAGTTGTACGCCGCCAGTTTGCGCCGCCGTCGGCCTGTACGCCGTGTCCCGCGCTGGCTCAAGGCCGTTACCGCCGTGGTGTCCGCGCTGCTTGTCGGTGCCGTGGCCTTCGGCGGCTACTGGGCGTGGCGCCTGCAGTCGAACATCACAACGTCTGAACTGACGGCGGGTGGGGAGCGGACCGAAGGGACCGTGAACGACAGCACGGACCGGATGCAGATCCTGGTCCTGGGCTCCGACACCCGGGACGGCAGCAACAGCCAGTACGGCAGCGCGGAGGACTCCTCCGGCTACGGCCAGTCCGACGTCATGATGCTGCTGGACATTTCCGCGGACAACAAGCACGTCAACGTGGTCAGCTTCCCGCGCGACCTGCTGGTGGACGTGCCGGCGTGCACGGACCCCAAAACCAAGCAGGCATATCCCGCCCGCCAGGACGTGATGATCAACAGCGCCATGGCACAGGCCGGCATCGGCTGCGCCGTGGACACCGTGAACAAACTGACCGGCCTGGAGGTGGACCACTTCATGATGGCCGACTTCAACGCGGTAAAGGAACTGTCCAATGCCGTGGGTGGCGTGGAGGTCTGCGTCAGCGATGCCGTGCACGATCCGGACAGCGGGCTGAACCTGCCTGCCGGAACGTCCCAGGTGCAGGGCGAACAGGCGCTGGCGTTCCTGCGGACCCGGCACGCTTTCGCCAACGGCGGGGACCTGGGGCGCATCCAGGCCCAGCAGGGCTTCCTGGCTTCGCTCAGCCGGAAGCTCAAGTCCGAGGGCACGCTGGGCAATCCGCAGAAAACCCTGACCATTGCCGATACCATCACCAGGAACCTGACCGTTGACTCGGGCCTGTCCTCCATCCCATCGCTGCTGACCATCGCCAACCGGCTGAAGAACATCGACCCGGCCAACATCAACTTCATCACCACGCCCACGGTGCCGGCGCCGGCGGACCCCAACCGGCTGGCACTGAATGAGCCGACAGCCTCCAACTTCTTCGCCGCGCTCCGAAGCAGCCCGGACCTGAGCCAGCCCTCCTCCGCCTCCCCCACGCAGGCGCCTGCAACTCCCGCGGCACCCGCCTACGACAAGTCGCTGCAGCCCGTCTCCATTGCCAACGGCACCGGCGTGACGGGGCGGAGCAATGCCATTGCCGGGCTGCTCTCTGAGGCCGGTTTCACCAACCTGACCAAGCTGCAGGCCCAGGCGCAGGAGAAGACCATGGTCTACTACTCGGCCGGGTTCGAGGACGTGGCCGCGGACGTGGCAGCGCTGTTCGGCCTGCCCGCAGGCAACGTGCAGCAGGTGGCGAACATCCAGGGCGTGCAACTGTACGCGGGCACGGACTTTGCCGCCGGCACCAAACCCGCCGCACCGCCGTCGTCCGCCGACTCCTCAGGCGGCGTGGTGGCCCAGACGGGCAGCGACCAGACCTGCCAATCGGCCAACCCGCTGGGGTAGCAGGACTACAGGCCGGTCTACCGGCGCGGCGGCTCACACGGCATGGGGCTGAAGGCGTGCTTCCCCAGGAGGCTTCGTTCGCGGGTCCGGCATCGTTCGCCGAGGAGGCTTCGTTCGCGGGCCCGGCTTCGTTCGCCGGGCAGGAACCCTGGCGGCCACTTTGGTGGTTCCCAGTCCTGGTGTTCGCTTGTGTAGTGGCGGCCGGTGGGCGAGGTCCAGCCCGGTGGTTCGTTCGTGCTGGCCGGGGTGGGTTTCCAGGCGGTGGTGTGCCGGAGCCTGTGGTGTTTCGGGCAGGGCTGTCCCAGGTTGCTGATTCCGGTGGTGCCGCCGTGGTGCCAGGCGAGGAGATGGTCGGCCTCCGTGTCCAGGGAGGTGTTGCTGCAGCCCGGGAACGGGCATTTCCCGTCCCGCATCCGCAGCCAGGCCCGCATCGCCCTGGGAACCCGGTAACTCTTCCGGCCGATCTCCAACGGCGCCCCGTCCCGCGGGTCCACCAACACCCGGTAAAACGAGCCCGCCCCGTCCGCGACCAGTCGCCGCGCCATCGACGCCGGCACCGGACCATACCCGTCCAGCATCGCCGGTTCATCGGTCAGGCCCATCAGCGCGAACACCGGAACCGTAACCAGGACCTCGGCGCGGACCGGCGACGAATGGTGGCCAGTTCCCGATGCGGCGCTGGTCCCGCTGCCGCTGGTGCTGCCGAGGATCGCTGCGGCGAAACTGTCGGCCCGCAGCTGGGAGAGGGTCCTGTCCTCGGCCGGCCCCTGCAAACCCCGTGCGGCAACGGTGAGCCGGTTCCAGCCAGCCTGGGCCTGGTCCGCGGGCAGGTACGCGCCCAGCCACGCCATCCCGTCCCGGTCCGGCCGGAACTCCACCCGCCGCTCCGCCACACCCCTGGCATGCCGCTTCTCCATCGATTCGGCGTGGTGGCGCTCCCGCCAGGTCCGCGCCTTGACCCGGAACCGGTGCGCCGGCAGCTCCCCAACCGGGCACCCCCTGGCCGGGGGAAGGGCGTCCGGGTCCGGTGTATCGGGTGGCAGGAAATGCGCCTCCAACGCCGCCGCCCCGGCCGCATCAAGGCTCGCCGTTTCGTCGGCCAGCACTATCGCGTGCTGCCATGACAGGGTCCCGGACTGCAGCGCCTCCAAAGTCCGCGGCAAGCTGCTGGTCAGGGCGTGGGAGGTGGCCAGGAACGACGCCGCCGCCCGGGGACCCAACGCCAGCACGCACCCGATCTCCGCCGCGACCGCCATCTCCTGCGCCACCACCGGCACGTCCGGGCCCACCACAGCATGCGCAGCCTCCGCGTACCCCACCGCAGCCTTCGCCTTCAACCCCGCAACCCGCGCCTCCACCTCCCGGGCCCCGGCGAGAATCTCCAGGCACCCATCCGCCAAACCGCGCAACGGATCAGGAACCGAGAAAGGCTCAGCATCCAAAAACGAATCAGCATCCGAGAACGCCTCCAGACCCGCCCCGTCCACCTCAGCCTGAAGCACAGCAAGGGCAGCGCGAATCTCCTCGAACGCCCTCACCACCGCCGCCTTCCCCATAAACCCATCATGACAAGGGGGTCCGACAATTGCCGGTGGGCCACCGAAAGTGAACCGCCCCCTCCACTGCAGCGGCGGTTGTTCAAGCCGAAAAACTTGTCGCGGGACTGGGATTACAGTTCATCTTCACCTGAATACAGTGATGGATGTACTCTAAAACCGTGCAAACCCTCCAGCCCATGCAGACCCTCACCCACGCCCCTGTGCTGGCCCGTTTTGGCTATGCGGTGTCGGACCCTACCCGCGCCCGAGTCCTGCTGGCACTTGCAGACGCCCCCTCCTATCCTTCCGACCTGGCGGACAACTTAGGGGTGTCCCGGCAGAGCATGTCCAATCACTTGACCTGTTTGCGCGGCTGCGGACTGGTGGTTGCGGTGCCGGACGGGCGGCGGAGCCGTTATGAACTGGCGGACGCCCGGATCGGCCACGCTATCAAGGACCTCATCAATGTTGTCCTCGCGGTTGACCCAGCCTGCTGCGCCCCGAATGGGGAGTGCTTCGCATGACCGCTGCGCTTAACTCCCCCACCGTGGAACGCCGCAGGGTGCTGAGCCGGCGAATCCGGCTTCTGGCGGGAGCAACCATCACCTACAACGTCGTCGAGGCCGTCGTGTCCCTGTGGGCGGGCGGCGCGGCCGACTCCTCGGCGCTGATCGGCTTCGGCCTGGATTCGGTGATCGAGGTGGCCTCCGCACTGGCATTGTCCTGGCAGTTCTCCGCCAAGGACCCGGAGCGGCGTGAGCATCTGACCCTGCGCATCATCGCCATCTCATTCTTCGCCCTGGCCGCATTCGTGGCTGTGAATGCCATCCGCTCTTTGGCGGGTGCGGGAGAAGCCCAGCACTCGGTGCCCGGCATCGTGATCGCGGCGCTAAGCCTGGCCGTCATGCCGGTCCTGTCCTGGACCCAACGCAGGGCTGGGCGGGAACTGGGATCACGGACAGCGGTGGCCGATTCCAAGCAGACGCTGCTATGCACCTACCTCTCCGCCGTGCTGCTGGTTGGCCTGGTCCTGAACAGCACCCTGGGCTGGTGGTGGGCAGACGCCGGCGCGGCGCTGGTGATCGCCGGCATTGCGGTGCGTGAAGGCGTCAACGCGTGGCGCGGGGACGCCTGCTGCGCCGTTCCCCACGTGGTGGCTGAAGAAGCCGAAAACACTGCGTGCTGCCCGGACTGTTCCAGCACCGCTCAACCGGAGCCCATGGGTATGCCCGGCATCCGAAAGGACTGACCTGCAGCTTCCGGCGTCGGTTGGTCAGGCGTCAGTTGGTCAATTGGCCGGCAGGCTCGGGTTCCTGCGCTGGTTGCTTGGAAGCATTAGGCGCCGAACGCGCGCGGCCCGGAGTCCCGGGAAGGGAACCTGCAGGCGTTGAACGGTCGACGGCGGCCTCCAACCTTTTGTTCGCCCATCCCCGGAGCGGCCGCTCAACAAAGCGGAAGGACGCGTACGCCAGCAATACCGTGAGGGCTGCGGTCAGTGCGATGCGGAGCGGCAGCGCCGGGATCAGGGGCATCAGCAGCAGGTAGACCGGCAGGTGCCAGAGGTACAGGCCGTAGGACAGATCGCGGCCGGGGCGGGCCAGCCAGGGGTGGCTGAGGATACGGGAGAGGAACCCGGCCGGCTGGAGCACCAGGGAACCGATCAGTACCGCGGACAACAACGCGAGCGCCGCGGGCCCCCACGTCCAAAACAGGTTGAACCAGTCGCCGGGGGTGTCCGGCTCCTTAAGCAGGAACAGCGCTGCCACCAGGGAGATGCCGGCCAGCGGTGCAGCCCAGCGGGCAGCGGACACCAGTGCGCGGTGCAGCCGGGAACCGTCCCGCACGGCCGTGAACATCAAGGCGAGCGCACAGCCGATCAGCAGTTCGTCCGCCCGGGTGTCCGGTCCGTTGTAGATGCGGTCCAGCGGCTCGCCCGCGTTCACCAGCAGGAACCGGTTCAGTACGAAGACGGCGGCCAGGGCGACGGTGGCCAAGGCTGAGGTACGGACCTTCCAGAAGCGGAGCATCAGCAGCAGGAGCAGCGGCCACACCAGGTAGAACTGCTCTTCCACGGCGAGGGTCCAGGTGGGGCCGAGGGTTTCACCCGCGATGGACTCGCCGAACATGCCAAAGTGCGCCAGGTTCATCACGTACGCGGCAGCGGGAAGGACGAACCCCGCCTGGCCGCCCCAGCCTGACGCCGGGAACAGAAGGCCGACGGCGACGATCACCGCGCAGAGTGCCAGGAGCGCCGGCCAAAGCCGGGCCAGGCGCTTGGCGTAGAAGACGCCCAGGTGGAGCCGGCCGGTGGCGATCCGTTCCTTCATGATCAGCAGCGTGATCACGAAGCCGCTCAGCGTGAAGAACACGTCAACACCGATGGATCCACCCGGCATGGAGTCGGTGGCGGTATGGAAAAAGAACACGCCCGCCACGGCGATGCTCCGGAGCCCATCCAGGGCATGCTTGCGCCCCGCGATCAGCCCCGTTTGGGGCGCCGACGGGCGTTCCGGTACTGACAAATTTCCGCTGCTGGACCTAAAAACCACTAAGCAAGCATATATAACGTTTCCATAACTGCGCTGTGCGCGGGCTTGGAGAAGGCTGGTATCGGTGCGCTGATCCCGCCCTTGTGGCTGATTCCTGCTGCTTCTACATTGAAAAGATGGTGGACCAGGACATGGCGGACGACTTTGAAGGGATTGTGGATCTGATCGCCGGGACGGAGGACATCAAGTCGGTGCTGGATGGACTCACCGGCTTCGCGGCAGCCAGCATGACCAGCACTACCGGAGTGCCCATCGAATGCGCTGTCACCCTGCACCGGCGCAAGCGTACGGCCACCATCGGCGGCAGCAGCGGCAGGGCCGCGGTGCTTGACCGGATTGAACAAACGCTGGGAGACGGGCCCTGCGTGGAAGCGTTGGAAAGCGGAGTTCCCGTCCTGTTGGGAGACGTTTCGTCCGACCTGCGGTGGCCGGAATACCGGAGCGCCCTTTCTGCCGCGGGGGTTGCCAGTGCCCTTGGCATCCCCATGAAGATGAATGACGACGCCGGGGCAGTC
The DNA here is from genome assembly GCF_026723805.1 of Arthrobacter sp. FX8. Lineage (NCBI taxonomy): Bacteria > Bacillati > Actinomycetota > Actinomycetes > Micrococcales > Micrococcaceae > Arthrobacter > Arthrobacter sp. FX8. Next base: position 2,620,470 of record NZ_CP113505.1, read on the forward strand.
CTGGATTTCTTTGCCCCCTCCACGGGGTGCTTCACTGAGCAGGCGGTGTCTGATGGGCTCCGGTTCGCCGAGATGGCGGGAAAGGCCCTGCGGCTCGCAGTCCGGATCGTGGCTGCGGAACAGCGGGCCGAGCACTTGAAGTCGGCCATGGACACCAGGACCGCCATCGACCTGGCCTGCGGCATCATTATGGCCCAGAACAACTGCAGCAAGGATGCCGCCTTCGGCCTTCTCAGCAACGCCTCCAGCACCCGGAACCAAAAGCTCAACGAACTCGCCGAAACGCTGGTGGACCGGTTCTCGGGCCCTGGAACAGCTGAGGCCCACTTCGACGACTGAGGCTTCACCCCACCCCTTCCCGCTTGGGGAGGGCCCTGTTAGCATGACGCGTGCCGACAACGAAGTCCCGCTCACAAAAGGAGTCCCCGTATGCCCACCCGGCTCAATCCCTATCTGAGCTTTCGAAACAATGCCCGTGAAGCCATGGAATTCTACAAAGACGTCTTTGGCGGTGAACTGAACATCGGCACGTTCGCGGAATTCCAGGCCAGCCAGGATCCCTCCGAAGACCAGTTGGTCATGCACGCACAACTCGATACCCCAACGGGGCTGACCCTGATGGCGTCGGACACCCCGCAGCGGATGGACTACACGCCCGGAAACACGTTCAGCATCTCCCTCAGCGGCGGTGACGACGCGGAACTCAGGGGCTACTGGGAGAAGTTGTCCGACGGCGGCACGGTGACAATGCCGTTGAACACAGCCATCTGGGGTGACACCTTTGGCATGTGCACCGACAAATTCGGTGTCCAGTGGCTGGTGAACATCGCCGGGCCGAAGCAGTAACCTGCGCTGAGAGGTCAGCCGCCAGCCCTGCCGCACCAAGTGTCCAGGGCCTCGGCAAGCCTGTCTGCTGAGCCCGCGCCCACCCAGGCGACGTACCCGTCCGGCCGCACCAGGACTGCGGCGGGCGCACCCACAGCACCCAGCACGGGAAGCTGCCAGCCGCCGTCGTACGTGGCCGGAACATGCCGCACCCTGCCGTTGGAAAGGCCCGCACCCAACTCCTGCCCGCTGAAGTCCAGCAGCAGGGGCCGCGCCTGGTGCAGCAGTTCGAAGACCCGGATGGGACCTTCGGCAGTGGTGACTTCCAGGTCCGGCATCCGGCGACCCAGGAGCGGATGGCCGGCGCCCAGGTCGTAGGCCACGTCGAGCCCTGTCACAAGCGCCGCGATGGGAACCCCGGCCCCCTCCACGCGGAGCACCTCGCCAAGCAGGTCGCGCAGCGCCTCCTGCCGGGGGTCTGATTTTTGGAAAAGCGACTGCGCCATGGTGTACTTCAGCGCCCGCTCCCCCGCCTGGTGGCGCTCCGCGTGGTAGGTCTCCAGCAGTTCCTCACCGGAGAGGCCCCGCACTACCTGCCCCAGCTTCCACCCAAGGTTGACCGCGTCCTGCACGCCGAGGCCAATACCGAGCCCGCCTGTCGGTGAGTGGACATGCGCCGCGTCGCCGGCCAGCAGCACCCGGCCCTTCCGGTAGGTCTCCGCCTGGCGGGTGGCGTCGGTGAACCGTGACAGCCAGGTGGGACTGTGCACGCCGAAGTCGGTGCCGAACACGTCGGTCAGCGCCTGCCGCAGGTCCGCCAGGGTGGGCTCGGTGGTTGGACCGAGCGCAGCCTCGGTCACCACCACCCGGACCGTGCCGTCCCCCATCGGGTAGAGGCCGTGGATGCCGCGGGCGTCCACCTTTCCCTGCTGGACAGGCTCCCCCGCCACCTTCACCTCGGCAATCAGGCTGCTCCGGGTCGCGTCCGGGCCCGCCATCGTGATGCCCGCCGAACGCCGCACCGTGCTGCGCCCGCCGTCGGTGCCCACCACATACCGGGCCCGCAGCGGTCCGCCCGCGCCAAGCTGAACGTCCACGCCGCCGTCGTCCGCCTCCACGCCGGTGACCTCCACGCCCCGCCGGACCTGCACGCCCAGCTCCTCCACCCACTCAAGCAGCAGCCGCTCAATGTGGTTCTGGAACAGCGCCAGCGTGTATGGATGCCGGGTGGGCAGCCCGCCTAAGTCCAGCGGTGTGTTGCCGAACGTGGCCGCGTTAATCGTTTTGCCCTCGGCAAGGAACCTGTCCACGATGCCGCGCTGGTCCAGCAGTTCAAGGGTGCGGGAATGGATTCCGCCCCCGCGGGAGCCCGCCAACTCCTGGGACTCCCGCCGTTCAAGGACAACGGCGTCCACCCCCGCCAGCCGCAGCTCGCCCGCCAGCATCAACCCCGTGGGCCCACTCCCCACAATCACCACGTCATGCATGCCGTCCCCCTCAATCCACGAATAGTCGATCGCCAGTATGCGGCACCCCCGGGGCCTTGCGGCAAGGCCCCCGCGGCGGGGTACCTTGGAAATGGAAGGGGATTCCCGCGCTGCTGTCGATTTTCGCTTCCGGTGCGCGTCGTATGGGTAGGGGCTCCACTGAAGGGCTCCGGCCAACAGCGAAGGGAGCACGACATGTCCAAGTATTTGATCCTGATTTTCCAGGATGAGGCGGTAGCGCGGCAGGCCGAAGGCGAGTCGATCAGCGCCAGCTACCAGGAGTTCATGCAGCGGCGCGATTCCAACCTGATCAACGGGGCCGCCCTGCAGCCATCCTCGACCGTGACGTCCGTCCGGCGTGATGGGTCGGGCGGGTTCCTGGTCTCGGATGGTCCGTTCGCGGAGTCGAAGGAAACCCTGGGCGGCTATTACCTGGTGGAGGCAGCCGACCTGGATGAAGCCCTCGAAATCGCCAAGGAGGTACCCGCCGGGGTTGGAGTGGAGGTCTGGCCCGTTCGGGTGGTCAGCTGATGCCGCACGCCGCCAGCTCCGAGGTCGCCGCGGCGGTGGCCGACGCCCACCGGCGCGAATGGGGGTTCGTGCTGGCGGCCACGGTGCGTGTTGCCGGGGATATCGACGCCGCCGAAGAGGCGGTCCAGGACGCGTATGCCAGTGCTTTGTCCACGTGGGGCGTGAACGGAATCCCCAGGAATCCGGGGGCCTGGCTTACGGTTACGGCACGACGGCGGGCCCTGGACATGCGGCGCCGCGTGGCCACCCTCCAGCGGGCCCTGCCCAAGCTGCTGGAACCTGAGGAGTATGGCGACGACGCGCCGGACGCTGATGACATCCCGGACGACCGGCTCCGGCTGATTTTCACCTGCTGCCATCCCGCCCTGGCGCTCGAAGCCCAGGTGGCGCTGACGCTGCGGCTGCTGTGCGGACTGTCCACCGCCGATGTGGCGCGCGCGTTCCTGGTCCCGGAAGCCACCATGGCGGCACGGATCACCCGCGCGAAAAAGAAGATTGCCGCCGCCGGCATCCCCTACCGGGTACCGCCGGTGTCTGAGCTGCACGAACGCGTGGACGGGGTGCTGTCGGTGGTGTACCTGGTGTACACGACGGGGCACACCTCCCCGTCAGGTTCGGACCTGATGCGCCGCGACCTTGCCGAACGCGGTTTGGAGCTGGCAAGGACACTGCGGGTCCTGCTACCCGCTGACCCCGATGTTGCCGGCCTGCTGGCCCTGGTCCTGCTTACGGACGCCCGCAGGGACGCCCGGGTAGACAAGCACGACGACCAGGTTCTGCTCGAGGACCAGGACCGGTCGAAATGGGACCGGCGTGCCATCGCGGAAGGTGTTGGGCTGTTGCGGGAGGCCTTGGTTTCGCGGCCTCCCGGCAGGTTCGCCCTGATGGCCGCGATTGCCGCTGTGCACGATGAAAGCGGATCCTGGTCCGACACCGACTGGCAGGAGATCCTGGTCCTGTATGACCTGCTGATGGAAAGGTGGCCGTCCCCGGTGGTCCAGCTCAACAGGGCCATCGCGCTGGGCTTCGCCGTGGGTTATGCGGAAGGCCTGGCGGAGCTGGATGCGCTCGGTGCCGAGCCGCAGCTCGCCCGGTACCCGTATCTTGCCGCGGCGCGGGCCGACTTCCTGGCCCGGCTTGGGCACCCGGAGGAGGCGCGGGTGGCGTTCCAGGAAGCCCTGATCCTCACCGGCAATGAGGCGGAGCGGCGTGCCCTCCGGGCCCGCCTGGGTCAACTCGTGGAGTAGCCATCGCCGGTTCCTGTCCTGTTCCGGGCAAGGGAAAGCCCCTCCTAGGAGGGGCTTTCAACGTAGTGGTCATTTGTCTGTAGGTAACGGTCAGTGGTGATGCACTCCCCTTCCCGGACGCCCCCGGCGCCCATCCGGACTATGACCCAACCCACTTTAATAACATGTGGCCAGTGCGTAAAGACCCTTGTGCCGAAAAACTTGAAAGGAACGACGACGGCGCGGGGCCGCCGTCGTGCCATGGCTGGTTGGGTCAGTCCAAGCCTTCGCCGTGGCTAGGACTTAGCCCAGATGGACACCCAGTCGACCAGGACGTGGCCGCTGGTCTCGGGCAGCGGGCATTTTGGCGAGCAGGACTCGGTCTGCAGGATGTAGTGCATGGGTGTGTTCAGTCCGAACGACCTGGACACACCGATCGAATTTCCATCAAGGAAGAATTCGATGCCGTCGGCACGCCACTCAGTAGTAGCGATATGCCAGTCCCCGTACGGTACTTCCGGACGCAGGGCGTCCCAACGGTGCACGCCGTTCTCCACGCCGTGTACGGCTGCGTAGATGAGCTTTGACAGGTCTCCCTCGGGAAAATCGATCTCGCCGTCCTCGGGCCATCGCTTGCTGTCCGGCCACAGCAGCCATGCCAGTTTGAATCCCGGCAGGACATCGGCCTTGAAGCGGACCGAATAGCGCCCGTACACCAAGCTGTTGTACGGCCGCTGGCTGGCCCCATCCAGTTTCGGTGACGGAGCAGCACCCATTGCCACGCCGTTTTCAGAATGCAGGTAGAAGTCCAGGACGCCATCGTGGACACTCAGGACCTTCGACGGGAAATACCCGGATGTCCGTTCGCCCTTGTTTTGCTGCTGGGCGGCTGTGTCCGGCGTGCCGTCCGCGTAGTTCGCGCTCCAGCGCGTGCCGTAGACGGGGCCCGGGAATCCGCCAGTGCCAACGTCTCCTTCGGCGAAGTCCTCAACAAAAACCTGCCTCCAGCCAGGCAGGTCTCCCACTGGCACGGACAGGGAGGCTGCAGAAGGGTCTGAGGGTCGATCGAGGACAAGGGGCGGTACCGAACCAGGCGAAGGCTCCTCCGTTGGTGGCTGTGCTGACTCAGAGGCCGCGGAAGGGACGTCCGTCGCCGCCTGCGCAGAATCGGAGACCGTGCTCTCCGGTTCGGCTCCCTGGGGCGGCGATGAACCTGGAGCACGCCTGAGGTCGCCGCATGCCACAGCTGATAAAAGCGTCATAACCAAGACGAGGACGACGCAAGTCCATGCACGATGCTGAATCCTCTTCAAGAGTTTCGCTCCTCCCAGAAGACCTTGGACGGGAGCCTGGTCCCCCTAGTCAATTCAGCCTACGGACAAGCCGCGCATTCGGTCACGAGTAGTGGGTACTCATATTTCCGTTCAGGGCCTTGAGGGGGCTACGCGTTAGGTTGATTACGGGGAGGACCGTCAGCCCAATGGGGATACCGTGCGCCAGTATGAGGTTGCGCCGGTTTCCTTTTGGTGCGCGTTACGGGAAAAAAGCCCTGTCCCTGACTCGGCCATAGGCGGCGGAATACGGACAATTTCGAGTTCGAAGATATCGAGCAGACACCTGCTTCCCGTCAATGTGTCCAGAATCCAAAACCGCCCGTATTCCGGGTCTGTGTCCGTCACCGGGCCCCGATGAATCAACGTGTTCTGGTAGAAAGCTTCGATCGCATCGCCGGAAACGAGCTCACTGCAGGATCCAACGACATGGGGGTCAAGACTTGTCACGACTCATCCTTTTCTCTTGGCTTACAGATCCCCCTGTCTCATATCCTTCCTGCGCAAGCTGACTGCCGGGTGTCTACAGGATGATGATTCCCTGACATTTTGGGTGCGGGGCACCGCACGAGCCCACGCAAAGGCCCGGCCCTGGATCGCGGGTGCTAGCCGAGTACCGGGACCGGGCCTTTGTGTGACGGACGGGCCTTTGCAGGAATGTCAGGCGCGGGTCCTGCCACGCAGGAAATGGAAGATCAGGACCACCACGGCGACAACCAGAAGTATGTGGATCAGTCCCCCGCCGATATTGGCTAGCAGGCCCAGAAGCCAGAGGACCGCGATGATAATGGCTATCCAAAGCAACATCAGAATCTCCTTGGTTCGTTTCCAGATGGCACATATATACCCCCGCCAGGGGCGGCCCCTGGAAAGGCCCACAAAGGTTTACCGCGTGGTGCCTCTTACCCTAATTCAGATTTCCATTAGAGAAAATGGCGCCACGAATCGCACCAAGAATTCGTCCCTCAAACAGCGGCCACTAAATGTCGGCCAGCAGCGACGTGGGGTTTTCGATGGCATCTGCCACGAAGCGGAGGAAGCCGCCGGCGGTGCCGCCGTCGCAGACGCGGTGGTCGAAGGTCAGCGTGAGTTCGGTGACCTTGCGGACCGCCAGCTCACCGTTGACCACCCACGGCTTGTCGATGATCCGGCCGACGCCGAGGATGGCCACCTCCGGATGGTTGATGATCGCCGCGGACCCGTCCACACCGAACACGCCGTAGTTGTTCAGGGTGAACGTGCCGCTGCCCAGCTCGGTGGGCGTCGCCTTCCCGTCGCGGGCCACCTGGGTGAGGCGGCGGATCTCGCCGTCGAGCTCCCTGGCGCTGAGCTTCTCGGCGCCGCGGACGGACGGGACCACCAGGCCCCGGTCGGTCTGCGCCGCGAAGCCCAGGTTGACGCCGTCGAACGCGACAATCTCCTGCGACCCGTCCTCCGCGGCTTCGATCCGGGTGTTCAGCTCCGGGTACTTTTTCAGCCCTGCGGTGACGAAACGGGCGATGAATGCCAGCAGGCCAGGAGCCTCGGCGCCGTTGGCCTTAAGTCCCTCGCGGAGCTCCAGCAATGCGGTGGCGTCCACATCCACCCATACGGTTGCTTCCGGGATCTCGGACCGGCTGCGGGCCATGTTGGCGGCCACGGCCTTGCGGACCCCACGGACCGGGGTGCGGGCGGCAATGCCAAGCCCGGTGCGGGCGTCCACGCCGTTGGCCGGGGTGGCTTCCCGGGGCGCCGTGGCCGGCCGCGTTTCGGCGGGCTTGGCCTCCTCGGGCTTGGCTGCGGGGGCTTCCACCGGTGCAGTGGTCCGCAGCGCAGCCTCAACGTCGCGCCGCATGATCAGGCCGCTGTCGCCGGAGCCTGAGATGTCCCCGAGGTCGACGCCGTGCTCCCGGGCCATGCGCCGGACCAGCGGCGAGATCACCGCGCCGAGCTTGCCGGGGACGCGGGTGTGCAGGAGGGTGAGGTCGTCCTCGGCGGGCTTCGGTTCAGCCGGCTCAGCGAGGGCGACGGCGGTCTTCCGGGCACGGGTGCGCCGGGCAACACCGTGTCCGCCGGGAGTTCCATAACCGATCAGCACATTGCCGGATCCGGCCTTCTCTTCTTCCCGGTAGGCTTCGGCTGCCGCATTGGCCGGCTTGGGCTCGGCAAGCTCGGTCTCTGTGGGCTGGACTTCCGGCTGGGCCGGCGAAGGGGCGGGGGCGGCATCATCCGCGGCGGCCCCGGCATTAGCACCAACAGGCGTCACCGTAATCAGCGGCTTCCCCACGTCCAGGGTCTCGCCGGGCTGGCCGTGCAGTTCGGTGACGATTCCGGCATACGGGGACGGTACCTCCACGGCGGACTTGGCGGTCTCCACCTCGGCAATCGGCTGGTCGACGGCGATCTCGTCGCCCACGGCAACGTGCCAGGAGACGAGTTCAGCTTCGGTAAGGCCCTCGCCGAGGTCGGGCAGCAAAAACACACGTGGTTCGCTCATGGTCAGTTCTCCCACTGAAGGTCGTCAACGGCGTCGAGGATGCGGTCCACGCCGGGCAGGTAGTACTTCTCGAGTTTGGGTGCCGGGTAGGGGACGTCGAATCCGGTAACGCGGCGGATGGGGGCGGCCAGGTAGTGGAAGCAGCGTTCCTGGACCCGGGCCACGATCTCGGAGGACACGGACGCGAAGCCGTGCGCCTCGGCGATCACCACGGCCCGGCCGGTCTTGCGGACGGACGCGCACACGGTGTCGTCGTCGAACGGGACGATGGTCCGCACGTCGATGACCTCCAGCGAGCGGCCTTCCAACGCGGCCGCTTCGGCGGCGGCGAGCGCGGTGGGGACGGACGGGCCATAGGCAATCAGCGTGGCGTCCGTGCCGGGACGTGCGACGGCGGCACGGCCTTCGGAGGTGCGTCCCGCCGTCGTGCCTTCCGCGGAAGCACCTTCCTCGTGAAGGCGGCGGAGCTCGGGAAGGTCCACGGAGTCCTTGGTCCAGTACATCTTCTTGGGCTCCATGAAGACGACGGGGTCGTCGGAGTCGATGGCTTCGCGCAGCATCCGGTAGCCGTCCGCCACCGTGGCCGGGGTATAGACCTTCAGGCCCGCGGTGTGCGCGTAGTAGGACTCGGAGGAGTCGCAGTGGTGCTCCACTCCCCCGATGCCGCCGCCGTACGGGATGCGGATCACCATGGGCAGCTTCACGGCCCCCTTGGTGCGGTTGTGCATCTTGGCCACGTGGCTGACGATCTGCTCGAACGCAGGGTAGGCGAACGCGTCGAACTGCATCTCGATCACCGGGCGCATCCCGTTGATGGCCATCCCCACGGCCATGCCCACGATGCCGGATTCGGCCAGCGGGGTGTCGAAGCAGCGCTGCTCGCCGAACGTGGCGGTCAGGCCGTCGGTGATGCGGAAGACCCCGCCCAGCATGCCCACGTCCTCGCCGAACACCAGGACGGAGGAGTCAGCGTGCATGGCGTCCGCCAGGGCGGTGTTGAGGGCCTTGGCCATGGTGACGGGCTGGGGACCCGCGGCTTCGGCGGACGCGGCGGCCGAGGCTGCGGCCCGGGCGGTGGCGGCACTGACGTTGCCGTTGGCTTCGGACGAGGTGGTGATGGTGGGGCTCACTTGCCGGCCTCCTGTGAATCAGTAGCTGCTGCGTCGCGGGCCAGCTCGTCGGCGAGCATGGCGGACTGTTCCTTCAACTGCGGCGTCTGCCGGGCGAAGACGTGGCGGAACAGTTCCTGCGGGTCCACCTGCACGTCCTCGCTCAGGCCCTCGCGCAGCTGGGCGGCAACCGCTTCAGCGTGGGAAGCGATGCGTGCTTCGGCGTCGTCATCCAGCAGCCCCCGGTCCGTCAGGTACGTCCGCATCCGGTTGACGGGATCCTTGGCCCGCCACTCCGCAACCTCGCTGTTTTCCCGGTAGCGGGTGTCGTCGTCGGCGTTGGTGTGGGCCTGCATGCGGTAGGTGTTGGCTTCCACCAGGAGCGGGCCGGAGCCTTCACGGGCGAGTTTCACGGCGCGGTCCAGGACGGCGAGGAGGGCCACCACGTCATTGCCGTCCACGCGTTCGCCGGCCATGCCGTAGCCCACGGCCTTGTGCGCCAGCGACGGCGCCACGGACTGGTGCGCCAGGGGCACCGAGATGGCGTACTTGTTGTTCTGGACGAAGAAGACCACCGGCAGGTGGAAGACGGCGGCGAAGTTGAGGGCTTCGTGGAAGTCGCCTTCGCTGGTGGCACCGTCACCGCACATGGCCAGCACCACGGTGTCCTCGCCGCGGAGCTTGGCGGCGTGCGCCACGCCCACGGCATGCAGCAACTGGGTGGTCAGCGGCGTGCACTGGATGCCCACCTTGTATTTGAGGGGGTCGTAGCCGCCGTGCCAGTCGCCGCGGAAGATGGTCATCACCTGTACCGGGTCCACGCCGCGGGTCATCACGGCCACGGCGTCGCGGTAGGTGGGGAACATCCAGTCACGCTCGGACAGGCAGAGGGCGGCGGCCACCTGGCAGGCTTCCTGGCCGTGGCTGGAGGGGTAGACGGCCATGCGGCCCTGCCGGACCAGGGCGGAGTTCTGGTCGTTGACGCGGCGTCCGACGACGAGGCGTTCGTACGCTGCCAGCAGTTCGTCATCGCCGGGCACAGGGTATTCGTGGCCGGGCTGGGTGCCCTGCTCGCTGTCCGGGATGAGCCGGCCGTCCGGATCCACCATCTGGATCTGGTGCCGGGCGGGGAGCATGTAGTCCTCCACCGTGATGCCGAACTTCTTCACAGCTTCCGTGAGCGCATCGTCTGCGGGCTCGGTGCTGGCGGTGTCCGGCGCGGTGTGGTCTGCGGAGATCGTCATTGGTCCGTCCTTCGGTAGCCACTATTCCCTCCCAGTATTGTCCCGGGCGAGGTTTCGTATCCAGCACCTGCGCAAATCGTGGAGAAGCTGCCCTGAAGTGCCGGCTTTGGAAGACGATTTGTAACTGTGACGTGGATTACCGACCGGAGCCGTGGACAAAATGGCGGGCTGGGAAACTGCTCATGCTTCCATCCGGGCGCGAAAGCCTGGCGGCCAACGGAAAGAAGTGCATTGACCCCTGTCTCCCGAAGGCCCACACTCGGATGATGCGGGTACGCACCGTCCCGGGACATCCGGGACTGCGGCATTTTCCTAACAGCAGTGACAGGCGGGGGCGTTAGCTATGGAAATAGCCAAATTGTGGGACAGGCTCGACCCGGACACGCGGCAATGGCTGGTTGATAATCCCGGCTGCAAGATCCTTCCGCGCACCGTCGCGGCGGCCATCATGAAGAGCACCGGAGTCGAATTCGAACAGGACAGGCACGGCGAAACCGTGCTCTCCCCCGGCGACTGCGACTTCATCCGCGGCGCAGCGGAGGGGACCGGGACCCGCCACCACGGGTCCTGATCCACACCCCGGACGGCCCGGGAAAGGCCGACCGGTTGAACATCATTCGTTCCAGCGGCGTTCCTGCTGCCGGTTTTGTATTCCCGCGCGCTCCGGCCACGGAGACTCTCCTCAAATCTGCCTACTATGGAAGACGATTTGTATTCGTGAGGTGGACTACCGACGGGAGCCGTGGGCACGATGGCGGGCAAGGATGCGGCGGCCGAGGTTCCGCTGGATGAGATCGACCGGCGCATCATCAGCGAACTCACCCGGGACGGCCGCATGTCCGTCACGCAGGTGGCGGAAAACGTGCACATTTCCCGGGCGCATGCCTATTCCCGCATTGCCCGCCTGACCGGTGACGGCGTGCTCACCCGGTTCACCGCGCTGGTGGATCCCATCAAGGCAGGGTTGAAGTCCTCCGCCTACGTGACGCTGAAGCTGAAGCAGGATTCGTGGCGGGAACTCCGCGACCAGTTGGGCGCCATCCCGGAGGTGCACCACATCGCGCTGGTGGGCGGCGACTTCGACGTGATCCTGCTGGTCCGGGCCGTGGACAACATCGACCTGCGCCGCGTCATCTTCGACCAGCTGCAGACCATGCCCGGAGTGCTGGACACGCAGACGTTCCTGGTGTTCGAGGACGTGGATACGCGGTAAGCCGGCCTTCCTCGCTGCCGCGCACCGAAATCAAGCGGCCAATATTGAGCCGACCTTGATGAATTCTTGACCGGATCCGGGGACGTCCTTGAGGCGTTCCCTCCAAAGTGATGCGTGAAGGACGGGAGCGCATCGCTGATGCACCTGGGTACTGGGTCCCAGTCAACCCGCGCCTGCGTCGGATAACACCGACGGTCTCAGAAGCCTGGCGGCGCTAAGCAAGGGCGCCGCCAGGCATCCAACTCAACTTTCCACACAAGACCAGGGGCCTGCGGCGGAGGCACGGATCAGCGTCGATCCGAAAAAGCCGCCGGCCCCCGCACCCCAAGTGGGACATACGACGGCGGGACGCGGCCGCCGTCGTACGCTCGCGTCCCTGCGTTGATTGACGCGCATATTCGCCCACGACGCGCACATTCCCTTTCGCCGCCCACATTCGAGCCGCGCCACGGAATATGCGCGTCGAAAATCGGGAAGCGCGTCGCGGGTCACTTCCTGCGGCGCACCACCAGCACGATATACAGGGCAACGGCCACCGCCACCAACGCGCCGATGCTGACCCCTGCGCTGGGACCGTCGAGCATCCGGAACTCCTCTCCAGCGATACATCGTTACTGACGGCAAAAGCATACGTCCGGCCGTCGTCGTCGCCCGCCGGCTGCGGACAGCGGACTGGGGGGCATTGGCACCCGCTTTGACTTTGGCCACCCGAGTAGCGGCGCACGAATCCCAGTAGTGGAATTCACACTCCCCTGAAAATTCGAGTACCGGTACGTGTTGTTGGGCAGAGCTCCAGCCGAAAACATTGGGTCATCGATCCACCGAAAGGCACCAGGATGGGGCCGCTCATGGGGGAACGGGTTCTCAATCACATTCACAAGGAGTCTTTCCATGCGCCCAATGACCAAGAAGAACAAGATCGCCGCTGTTGCCGCATCCGCCGCCCTGGTGGCTGTTGGCGGCGGTGCCGCCTACGCCTACTGGAGCACCACGGGCTCCGGCAATGGATCGGCAGCGGCGGCGGCCGGCACGCAGGCCGTCACGATCAACGTGACAGTGGCGCCAGGCGTCGCCCCCGGTACGCCCAAGGCCATCACCTACACGGCCACCAATCCGAACACCAGCAGCACCCCGGTGACGCTTGCCGCGCCGGTGGTCACCACCAGCGCTTCCGGTTGCCTGCCGGAATGGTTCACGGCCACGGCACCGACGACCACCACCACTGTCCTCGCCGGCGCAACCACCGGCCTTGGCACCGGAACGCTGACGCTCAGCGATCTCCCTGACACGGACCAGAACGCCTGCAAGGGCGCCACGATCACTGTGACCGTCGGCAGCAACTAACAAACGAGCGGGCCGGGGACGGGTGAAAATCCCGTCCCCGGCCCGTCGTCAATCGCACCAAAGTGGAAGGGGCACGGGGTGCACAACAAAGACGGGCAACCGCGGCATCGCCTGCGGCAGGCCATCAAGGTGGCGCTGATCGGGCTTGCGGTGATGCTGGCCAGCGCGGGGGCGCTGTTCGCCGCAACGCAAAGCACCAAAGCGGGCATCACGGTCCAGGTCTCGCCCGCCAGCCAGTCGGTCCAGCAGGGGCAGTCCGCGGCGTACACGGTGACGGTGACGTCCACCGGGGGCTTCAGCGGTGCGGTCAACCTGACCACCGCGGGACTGCCGGCCGGAGCAGCAGGTGCCTTCACGCCGTCGTCCGTCACCCTCAGCTCAGGCACCACGTCAACCTCCAACCTGAATGTCAGCACGGCAGCCACCACCCCGGCGGGCACCAGCTCGTTGACCATCACTGGCACCAGCGGCAAGGTCTCCGGCAGCGTCACGGCCGGCATCACCGTCAACTACAAGATCTCCTCCGGACTGACAGTCGTCGCCTCCCCTGATTCCCTCACCGTCCCGCCCGGTTCCACCGCGGTGTACACCCTGCAGATCACCCGGAACAACCTGTCCGGGCCGGTCACCTTCAGCGTCCTGGGCGGACTGCCCTCCGGCGCCGCCGCAACGTTCTCGCCCAATCCGGTGACCGGCACCTCCACCACCCTGCAGGTGGCAACAACGGCCGCTTCACCGAACGGCAGCTACAGCCTCTACCTCATGGGCACGGGCAAGGATGCCGCCGGGAAGGCCCAGTACGCCTACGCCAACGTGCAGCTGGTCCTGGACTCCACCATCAAGCAGTTCGTCCTCTCCGGAAACGTCCCCGGCACCCTGTCCCCCGGCACGTCGGCCGGCCTGGACCTGCAAATCAGCAACCCCAACAATAAGGCGCTCTCGCTGACCAACATGTCCGTGGCGGTGGCAGGCGTCACCCGCAGCGCGGACGCCGTGGCCAGGAACCTTTCCTGCACCGCAGCGGACTTCGTGGTCACGCAGTACAGCGGCCCCTACCCGGTCTCCGTTCCGGCGGGCAGCAGCTCCCTTTCCGGGCTCCGTTTGCCACCGTCGGTGTGGCCCAGGGTGGGAATGCTGGACACCTCCGCCAACCAGGACGGCTGCAAGGGTGCCTCGCTCCAGCTCAGCTACTCAGGATCAGGACAGGGGAACTGAGATGACCGCCAACCCAACCACCCGCCGTCGTGCGGTCAGGGCAGCGGCCCTCGCCGGACTCCTGGCCGCTGCCGGCGCCGGAACCGCCTACGCGTACTGGGGCACCGCGGGCACCGGCACCGGTTCCGCAGCCGCGGCCACCATGCAGGCCGTCACCGTGGACGCGCTCGTCGCCGGGGACAACCCAAAGTCGACGCTTGTTCCCGGCGGTACTGCCGACGTCGTCCTCCGCCTCACCAACCCCAACCCCTACGCCGTGCAGGTCTACAGCGTCACGGCCAACGGGGCCGCCACCGCGGACGCGGCACACCCCGGCTGCACCACCACCGGAGTCAGCTTTGTGGGGAGCGCGGCACCACTGTCCCCGGCCACCTTCGTTCCGGCCAACTCGTCCACCCTGCTCACCCTTCCAGGATCGGCCGCCATGGATACCACCTCTCTCGCAGCCTGCCAGGGCGCCACCTTCCACCTTCCCGTCACGGCGGAGGTGCGCAAATGAGCCTCGCCATCCGTGCTTTGTTCGGCCGCCCGTCGCGCCGGGTGCCCTGGATCATCACCGCGCTCCTGCTCCTGCTGGGCACGGGTACCGCGGCCTATGCCTTCTGGGCCTCCACCACCAGCAGCAACAACGCGGCCGCCGCTGCCGACGCGCTGTCCGCGGGGTCCAAGCCCGCCGTCACCGCCAACGGTGCCTCGCTCAGCGTCAGCTGGGCGGCCGGCACCACGGTCAACGGCCGGGCGGCCACCGGGTACACCGTCACCAGGTACGCGGCGGCCACGGGCGGCACCGGAACACCGGCAACAGGTGGTTGCGCGGGGACCGTCACCACGCTCACCTGCACCGAACAGAATGTCCCGGGCGGCATCTGGTACTACACGGTCACCCCCACGATCGCGCTGTGGACGGGTTCGGAAAGCCCGCGCAGCACCGGCGTCAGCAGTGACTCCACCGCCCCGGTGGCCTCGGTGTCCGGCATTTCGCCCACCCCCAACGCCGCCGGCTGGAACAGCACCAGCCCGGTCACCGTGACCATCACCGCCGACGACGGGACGGCTGGATCCGGCGTCGCCTCCATTACCTACGCGGTCGACGGCGGCGCCAAGCAAACTGTGGGCGGCAGCGTCACCAGCATCCCGGTGAGCGGCGACGGAACGCACACGGTCTCCTACTTCGCCACCGACAACGCCGGCAATGCCGGCACGGCGCAGAGCGAGACGGTGCGGATCGACACCCAGGCGCCTGCCGCGCCGGGGCTCAGCGTGCCGGGCTTTGTGAACTCCGCCAACGTTGCCGCCGTACCCGTCACCGGAACGGCGGAGGCAGGGGCCAAGATCACGCTGACCGCCGGCGACACCGGCTCCGCCCATTCCGCTCCCCCGCGACCGCCACGGCTGACGCGACCGGAAATTGGACCGCGAGCCTGGACTTGACCAGCCTGAACCAGGGCACAGTGACCTACTCGGCGGTGGCCACGGACGTTGCCGGAAACACCAGCACGGCCAGGACGGCGGCGAGCATTAAGGACACCATTGCTCCTGCGCCAGCGCAGGGCGTGGGCGTGCCGGTATACGTCAACAGCACCACCGTTTCCTCCGTTCGGGTCTTCGGAAGCGCCGAAACCGGGACCACTGTGACGGTTGCGGCCACGGACACCACTACTGCCCCTCCGGTCACTGGCACGGCCACTGACCCCGGAACGGGTTGGTCACTGAACCTGAACCTCACGCCGCTCAAGGATGGAACAGTCACCTACGCCGTCACAGTCAAGGACGCCGCAGGCAACAGCAGTTCGGCCGTTACACCGAGCCCCACCAGTTTGAAGGACACTGTGGCACCGAAGCTGACCATTGACACCCCGGCGTACATCTACTCGGGCAACGTGGGCGGCTATAAGGTCAGCGGCACCAATGATCCTGGCCTGACCGTCAGCCTGAGCGTCAGCGATTCGACCACCAGCGTCCCGGCCACGGCATCAGGGACGCCATGGACAACCGGCGGCCTCAACCTGGCGGGCCTCAAGGAGACGTCCACGGTTGTACCGGTGGTCACGGTCACTATCACTGCCACCACAAGCGATGCGGCAGGAAACAGCAGTACGGTCACGGCCACCGCGGTCAAGGACACCCAAGGGCCCACAGTTACCTCAGTCAAGCTGCTCAACGGCGGCTCGACCAATACCCGCCAGGCCTCAGCGGACGCTGGCGACACCATTACCCTCAAATTCTCGGAAAAGTTGGACCTGGCCAAGGTGTGCACCAACTGGACCGGCTCCCAATTGTCGGGCACTGCAACGATCACTGATAATGCGGGCAATGACACACTGGGTGTCACGATCCCCGGTTGCTCCGTCGGCACGGTATCCCTCGGCGGGGACTACCTCAACGGCGCCGCGGCCACCTTTGGAGCCCAGGGAACAGGCTCAACCCTCAACTGGGATGCCGCCAACAACGCCATGGTTATCAAACTCGGCAATGCGCCTAACGGCAGCGCAGGCGCGGGCACACTCAACGCGGGTGTCCCTGCGGGCCTGCCGGCGTACGCCCCACCACAGAGCCTGACCGACGTGGCGGGGAACCTGATCGGTACTGTCTCGTTCAGAGACACCCTCTCCTCAGGACTGGGATAGGTGACGCGTTACCGGCTCCCCACCGACTATTCGGCGGGGAGCCGGTGCGTGTCCGGCCGGGGTGTGGTTCACGCTCCTTACGACACACCCCACATACACTTTGGCTAGCGGATCCAGCAAAGGGGCGCGTGATCAAGCACCCCCGGACCGCCCAAGGGAACAGGAACCCAACGTAATGACGGACTTTGATGCCTTGATCGACGCCGAACGGAACCGCCTCATCGGCGCCCTGGAAAGGCTCGACGACGAACGCTGGAACTCACCGAGCCTGTGCGGTGGCTGGCGGGTGAGGGACGTCGTCGTCCATCTCCTGATGCCCTACCAAATGTCCCTACCGCGGTTCTTCATCAATATGGCCGCAGCCGGGTTCGCGTTCGACAGGATGGCGGACCGCTGGGCCACCCGGGACACCCGCCCGAAGGATGAACTGCTGTCAGCCCTTCGGCGCACGAAGGCGGAGCGTTTCGGGGTTCCAGGCGCCGGCCCTGAAGCACCGCTGAGCCACCTTGTCATACATGCGGAGGACATCTACAGGCCCCTGAAGATCGACCATGTGATAGAGCCGGAGAGTGCCAACATCGTCCTGGACCAGCTCACCACGCCCCAGGCCCAGCGTTCACTGAAACCGGGCCTGATCGATGGGCTTGCCTTCTCCACCCAGGACACGGGCTGGAGGCACGGCACCGGCGCCCAGGTGCTGGGCAGCGCGTCGGCCCTGATCTCCACCCTTGCGGGGCGGCAGGGATCCGCAGCCGAGCTGACCGGCGAAGGAGCCATTCTGCTTCAGGGCAGGGGCCGCTGACTTTCCCGATCCCGGCTGCTTCGTTGAATGGCTTCGGCCATGCTCTTGATTCTCTGGAGCCGGGCATCCCATGCAGCGCTGACCGACGACAACTGGGCAACGGCGCGGGAAAGCTCTGCCTGGTTCACCTCATAAACGCGTTGCCGGCCTGCGGGCCTGACATAGACCATCCCCGCACGGTGCAGTACCTCCAGGTGCTTCGCCACCGCCTGCCTGGTCACGGGCAGCCGGGTGCTCAGGCCCGTGGCCGTGCCGCCGCCTTCGGACAGGATCAGGTCGAGCATCTTCCGCCGGGTGGGATCACCCACCGCGGACCAGAGATCGTCGTCGATAGCGATGGTCATTGCGCAGCGACCAGCCGGCCGATGTAGGCCACAAGCCGTGGCAGGAAGTAGTCCCAGCCCCGGACGTGGTCATTGTAGTTAAGCTCGACGTCAGCTTGCTCCCATCCCTTGTCCTGGAACCCTGCCTCCGTAAAGCGCAGCAGTGTCCCCGAGCCCTGCGGAATCAGCTCAAAAGTCACCAGGAGGGAGTTTTCCGGCGATGCCGCGGCTTCGTCGTAAACCCACCTGAAGGAGAAGCGCCGCGACGGCTCGACCTCCACAACCGTCAGCTTCACCACTTTTGCATCTGCCGCCGTCCGGTCGCCGAAGACTATGTCCCCGCTTGAACCCGCGGTGGGGTCAAAGGCGGCCTCATCGGGCCACCATTGGCGCAGGTGTTCGGGGGTGCTGATGACCTCGAAAACAATCTCCGGCGCCGCTTCAATGTGGATTTCCCGCTCAATGCTGTTGTGCATGTCCAGTTCCTTTCGCAACCATTGGTTGCTAAGAGCCTAAACGACGCAGCACCCGAAGCGCAACCATCGGTTGCGCAGGCGTCTTCGCCAACCCGGAGCGGCAGAGATGACGACGGCTGAGATCGCCTGCCTACTTCTGCTCGGGTATCCAGAACGGGGCATTCACCCCCGCTCCTGTGAGGTTGTCGCAGCGGACCAGCTGGGTGCCGATGCGCTCCAGCGGGCAATCCACGTAGGTGTTAAGGACTTCCTCGTCATAGCCCGCGGTGGCCGGGGCTGGCCCTGCGGAGAGGAAGAGTGCCGGAAAAACGGCAGCGATGACCGGGACAGTGCGCTTGTGCAACGGGGGGCTCCTTGGATTCGGCAAGGGAGATTGACGGGCGGCCGGCCCTGGACGAGGGCCAGCGCAACTGGGTCCCCAGCCGATTCCCCAAAATGCGAATCCTGCCAGCTCAGGACTCTCCGGCAGGACCAAAGTACATGAACCGCCCGGGCAGCCATAAGGGTCCCGGGCACCCCTTATGCAGCACGGCCTACCCAATCATGACTCCCGCAATCCCGGGAACGGGCGCGGGGTGGGCCTACGCAACGAAAGGAAAATCCCCTCCTCCTGGAGGCTTATCCCCCAACACCCACCCCTCCGGAACCCTCCCCGGCCCTTAGTTGTTCGCGTGGATATGCGGACTCCTCTCCCCCACAAACCCACAATCCGTTGCACTGGCGCAACTGATGCGGGGGTGGGTCATGTCTCGGAATGGCCCACCTTCACCGCTGAGTTACCGTGACGAGCGCCTACCAGTGACGAGGCTGCGACCGGCATCCCGCTACCGGCGCAGTTGCCCGTGCTGCAAGGGCGCCCGTCAGGATGTTTTCCTCCTGGTTGCTTCTGCCTCTGCCCCGCCGGAGAGGGCACCCTGCAGCCGGGCACCGGACAGCGGCCTGTCACCGCTTCGCCGCAATGTCAGCATCACCAGGCCTGCAGCCAGGAGGCAACATGCCAGGAAGATGGACGTGGCCAGGAAACTGCCGTGCGTCACATCCTGCAGGAAACCACCAACGTAGGGTCCAACGAATCCGCCGAGGTTTCCTACCGCATTGATCAGTCCCATAGCGGTGCCGGCGACGGCCACCGGCATGGCCCGGGACGCTGAAGCCCAGAATGGACCGTCGTAGGCCAAGGCCCCGGCGACGGCGATGCTAATGAGGGTAACCGCAAGGAACGGCATATTGTCTCCGGTTGCTACCGAGACCACCAGCGCAACAGCACCGACTGCCATCGACAGCAGCACGTGAGTGGAGTAGCGGCCGGAACGGTCGGCCGCTTTGGCGTTGTACCAGAGGCCGACCATCGCCAGCACGTACGGAACTGCGGTGATGAGCCCCACCTCCATAGACGATCCGGAGGTAATTGTCTTGATCACGTGCGGCAGCCAGATGTTGATGCCATAGAAGCCAATCTGGATGAGGAAGTACACCAAGGTCAGCCGCCACACAACCGTGTTGGACATAACGTGGCGCAGGCCCAGTTTCTCCTGCTGAGGATGTTCCCTTGCATCCGCAGCGAGCCCATTCTCGATGTACTCACGCTCCTGGACCGAGCACCATGCCGCCTCGCGCGGATGGTCAGCGATCAGGGCCCACCACAGGGGTGCGGCGATGACGAAGGGGAAGATGCCCTCGATGATGAACAGCCACCGCCAGTCCGAGAAGGAGAGAATCCAGCCGGAGAGGGGGCCCGTAATGATGGAGGCGATGGCGATGTTCATCATCCAGAATGCGTAGGCCCGTGCCCGCTCAGCGGCCGGGAACCAGTGGCTGATCAGGACAAGGATCGCAGGCCAGATTCCGGCCTCGGCGACACCCAGGAAAAAGCGCACCACCAGCAGTTGCGTGAAATTTTGGATGAATCCGGAAAGAACGGCCAGTACGCCCCAGATGAGCACCATGATTCCGACGAACTTCTTCGCGCTCCAGTGCTCGGCGAGGTGGCCGCCTGGAATTTGCAGGACGAGATAGCCGATGAAGAAGATGCCTGCAGCCAGGCCCTGCTGGGCGGCGTCGATGCCCAGGTCCTGATGGAGTCCGTTCAGGGCGAACCCGATATTGGTCCTGTCCATAAACGAAATGATGTAGACGACAATGGCGACGGGAATCAACCGCTTCCACCGGGCATTGCCCACTGCCGTTGCTGACTTGACGTTCTGTGCCATTGGAAATGCTCCTTCGCGATATGGCTGATCAGACCGCCCCCCCAGTAAAGCTACTGCTCTCCCGCGGACCTCGTCGGGGTTCGCTTTCCGCCAAGCGGCGGAACGAGCGGGACTTGTTCGGACAGAGCCGACCTGACGTTGCAGGCTTTTACGCCTTGAGTTGGCGACCCTTACCCGAGCAGCATTTTCTTATTTTCACGCAACTATTGCGTTAGCGCAATAAGTCATTTAGCCAGGTCGCCAAGGGTGACGTGCAGGTTCTGGGATGCTGAGCCGCGCTGCACGATGACGTCCACCTGCTGCCCGGGGTCCTGTTTCCTGAGGGCCACCAGCAGGTCCGTCACGTTTCCAATGTCTGCCTGGGCGAACTTGGTGATGATGTCTCCTGCCTTCATGCCGGCTTGTTCCGCTGGGCTTCCTTGCGAAACGCTCACGATCAGCGCCCCTGCCGTCGTGGGCAGGGAGAACCGTTGGGCGAGTTGCGGCGTGATGTCGGTGGGGACCACACCGAGGGCGGCGTGTTTGACCGATCCGCTGGCCAACAGCTGGTCTGCAACGTCGGTGACAGTGGAAGATGGCGTAACGAACCCGATGGCTACGGCTCCGGTGCTGGGTGGAAGGTAAGCCTCGGAAAGACCGATTACCTGTCCGCCGGCATTCGCCACCGCACCGCCGGAATTACCGGGGGAAATCGGCGCATCGGTCTGCAGCAGGTCGATGGCGCCGTGGGGTGATTCCTTCGACGGCGGCATGTTCCGGTGCAGGCTCGAGACAATTCCGGCAGTGACGGTTTCCTCCAACCCCAGCGGGCTTCCGATGACAACGGTCATCGAACCCACCTCCGGATCTGTTGCAGCAAATTTTGCGGCCGGAAGGCCGGTGCGGTCGACCTTGAGGACAGCAAGGTCCGTGACGTCGTCAACGCCAACTATTGTGCCTTGGGACTGAGAGCCATCAGCGAACTGGACCTCAACGTTCTTAAAGGGCTGTTTTTGCTGGTCCTCCACGACATGGGCGTCTGTGACAATGGATCCATTGCCGTCGTAGATGACACCGCTGCCAAGGCCGACAGCAGTCCTGATGGTGACCACGGATGGTTCGACCTCCCTGACCACGCCGGGAACCGCGGCCAGGCCGCCGCCGCCCGACAGGCTTGCCTTGGATGCGTCCGGTGATGCAGTGGAGGAACCGGGCCCCGGTGCCGGGTTTCCCGTACAGCCCGTCAGCGTCAGCGCCGCTGCGGTCATTCCAGCCGCCGCGTAGAGTCTTAACCTCATTGGATACCTCCTCTTTGAGAGATCGCCCGGGAGGGGCGGTCGCCTGTCTTGCCCAGCAGGGCTGCTGCCAGCGTCAAGGGCTGGGCGAAGGAACATAAGGCTGGTACTGGTCAAAAGTCCCGTCCTGAATGGGGACGTTGATTCTGGTTTCCTGCCCCTTCACGCTTACTGTCAGGTCAGTGCGCGCCCCGGGAGCCTCCGCGGCACTGTTGAGAATGAGGGGCGTCTGGTCAAACTCCTTGTTCCCGCTTGCCGGGATCCTGACCTGGACTTGCTCGTCGGAGTCGGCCAGGACCATCTCAATATCAGCAGCCGTGGTGTTGATGATCGTTCCCAACACGCGTGCGGGTTCATTTTGCCCTGATGTCACAAGCAGAACGCTTCGCAACTCCAGCCCGGCAAAGTTCAAGTCGGAACCGAGCGCAATGGGATCGCGGTCCCCTTCGGAAGGGTTGTAGCAGCCGGTAGCCAGAAGGGCCGAGATCACCAGGACGGGCAGGAGGCGGAAAAACCGTATGGTGCCGTGGGCGGGTTTCATGGATGTTCCTTTCCCTGGCGTTGAGATGCTGCCGGCTGGTCAAAACAGAAGCCTGCATGAGATCTGCAGGTGACAATGCGGCGGAGATGGCGCAGGTCGCCTGGCAGCCCAGTACAGCTTTTCCCCTGCCCCACCGTGGTTAGCTTTAGGGCTTCATCCGTGGGCTTCCCCGGTATATCCCCTCCCTCAGTGTGGCGCAGCACTTGCGCCAACGCAATCACTACCCACTTAGCAAGTTCCACTTTTCTGAATTGTTGCCCTCCTGTTACCGGATTCAGCCCTGTCGATGCAGATTCGGGACATAGCATTGTTTGCACATTGGCAATCATTCCGAGACAAGCGGCACTAGACCCACGAGGGGTTGCTTCCAGGCACCCCTGTCCATGCGACGCCTTGATCGAAGTGCAGTGACGACACGACAAGGAATTCTCCTGCATGCTCCTTAGAGACAAACTGTGGCGAAAGGCTGCCGCCTTCATGGCTGCCTGCGTCATCGGCGGCTTCCTGGTCACCGGGCTCCTGGTCCCCGCGGCGGCGTTGGGCTCATCCCTGGCCGCTACATCCACCAAGCTTTTCGAGCAGCTGCCCTCAGTGCTGGATCTGAACCCCCGGCCCGGAACTCGGAGGTGCTGGCTAAAGATGGGTCGGTCATCGCCACGTTCTATTCGCAGAATCGCGTGCCGGTGGAACTGGAGCAGGTATCACCGTTTATGCGCGACGGGATCGTGGCCATCGAGGACTCCCGTTTCTATGAGCACGGCGGCATCGATCCAGCGGGCATTCTCCGGGCCATCTACGTGGACACCTTGGGCGGCCGGCAGGGCGCATCGACCATCACCCAGCAGTACGTCAAGAACGTGCTCATCCAGGCGCTGATCTCCAGCGGCAGGGCGGACGAGGTCAAGTCCAGCGCGGCCAGGACCATCGGCGACAAACTTCGGGAGATGAAACTCGCCGTCAGCCTCGAGGACAAGTACTCCAAGGACCAGATCCTTCAGGGCTACCTGAACCTGGTGTATTTCGGCAACGGAGCCTACGGCATCCAGTCGGCAGCCAAAGAGTATTTCGGCGTCCCCGCAAGCGACCTCAGCCTTACCCAAGCCGCCGCCCTGGCAGGAGTGGTCAACAGGCCCCTGTACTACGATCCGATCACCGAACCAGGCCATGTGGTGGCCCGGCGCAATGAAGTTCTGGACCAAATGCTCCAACAGGGTTACATCTCCACGGTCCAGCACGACAAGGCTACCGCCGCGCCCCTCGCCTTGAACGTCCAGCCAACCGTCCAAGGATGCGCCGCGGCGACTTCTCCATACTTCTGCGACTACGTCCAACGTTTGATTCTCAACGACCCCGCCTTCGGGGCCGACGAGACGGCCCGGCGCAGACTTTTGCACCAGGGTGGGCTGTCCATCCACACCACTCTGGACCCGGACCTGCAAAAAGTGGCCCAGGGACAGGTCAATGCCTCGCTTCCCCCGGCGGATCCCCTGCAGCGCGGGGCCGCCCTTGTCAGCGTCCAGCCCCGGACGGGCAAGATCCTTGCCATGGCCCAAAACACCATATACAACCCTGCGCCTGGGCCCGGACACTACACGGGCAACTTCGCCCTCCCAGAAACGGACAGCCGCGGTAAGCCGCTCCATGGTGCCGGCGGCTTCCAGATCGGTTCCACGATGAAACCATTCGTCTTTGCTGAATGGCTCAATTCCGGCCGGTCCATGGCTGTCCGGCTGGACGGCTCGGTCCGCACCTACAAGGCCGGCTTCCCATGGAAAAACAGCTGCGGCACGACGGCCGGGTCCTACGATCCCGCCCTCGGCCAGACACCCCTGCCCAACGACGACCCCTACCACTACTACCGGATGAGTGTCCTGGAAGGCCTGTACCACTCAATCAACACCATCACGTTCCAGTCAGCAACGCAGCTGGATTTCTGCAACATCCAGAAGATGGCCACAGCGGCGGGCATCAAGGACGGCCACACCAACAAGCCCTACGACCTCTCCAGTATCGCCAACCTGATCGGCACCCAGGATGTCGCGCCGCTGGACATGGCTACCGCTTACGCAACTTTCGCGGCCGGAGGAATCCGCTGCAGACCCGTCGCCTTGGAGACGGTCACCGGACCCGGCGGACACCACTACCCGGTGCCAGCCGCGGACTGCACCCAGACCATCGACCCGGACGTCGCTGCCGGCGTCACGTACGCCCTGAAGCCAGTACTGACCAAAGGATCGGGCTACAACATTCCCGTGAACAAGGAACAGGACATCTTCGCCAAAACCGGCACCACCGACGGACACACCCAGACATGGACCGTTGGCGCCACCACAGGCATCGCCACCGCCTCATGGTTCGGAAGCTACAAAGGATTCGGGCCGGAATGGGCAAATGAGCACATCACCATCAACGGAAAGTACTACGCCGGTCTGGACGGAGCAAACATCGCCGGCACCCAGTGGGCCCACCTCATGAACGCCGCGGCCCCAAAATACCCAGGCGGCCCTTTTCCCTCGCCACCACCGTCAATGCTCCGCTGACGGGGGCGGGCCAGCCCCGTATTCCATTGCGCAATTACAATTATTGCGCTATCGTTCATTGATACTCGGTGAAGCAACGGTGGCTTTTTCACGAGCTTCACTTCCCAAACCGCGAAAGTTCCCCAACGACGAGGAACCAGTCCAGCAGGAGGAATGGGTGCCGCCGTGGCAAGCGATTACGACGATGTCCGCCCTGATGTAAAAGAGTCGCAGTCTCAATCCTTGGCTTTTCGCTTAGGCCACGGATTCATTGTTCCCCCAGGCCGGTTCCTCGTCCTGAGCGCAGTGTCACTTGCGCTGGCCCTGGCCGGCGCCGCTTCCTTTTGCTGACGCTGGGGGAAGTGCTTCACGGCAATGGCGTCACAGCGGCTGACGGGCCCATGACCGAGTGGTTCGTGAATCACCGGACCAGTGCTGCCACCATGGTTCTGGCGGGACTCGCCATTGTGTTCGGCCCGGTCGCCCTTCCGCTGATAACACTGCTCGCCACCACGGCCTGGGCCCTTTTAACCCGCCGCCTTTGGCGCCCCTTGCTGCTCGCCGGGTCGATGCTCACGGGGGTCATCATTACGGAGGTCATCGCCCACGCCGTGGGACGTTCCCGTCCCCCAGCGGCACTGATGATGCTGGGCGCCGATGCCACTTCATCGTTTCCTTCCGGGCACGTCGTCGGTGCCTCAAACTTTCTGCTGATCGGCGCATACCTGCTCTATTCCCGCTCCTCCCGCACGGTTTCCGTAATCGTTGCCTTCAGCGCTGCAGCCGGAGGCCTGACACTGGAAGCAGCAAGCCGCGTTTACCTCGGCTATCACTGGTTTACAGATACGCTCGCCTCCGCCTCCATCTCCGTGGTTCTCCTCGCGGTCGTGATCATGCTGGATATCAACCGCGGCGGCCATGCGGCAGAACAATGAGTGCGAAAGCCGACTGGCTGCCCGGCTGCTGAGCGGGCTCGATGGACGTTAGCGCTTGCTTCCCCCACACTGTTGCGTCATCGCAAATAAAGCGAGACACTGGCCAGGACAACCACGGCTAAAGGGAGACATCATGCGTGCGCTGACAGTGACCCCGGGAGTCAAGGACTCCCTTCACCTGCGCGACATTCCGGAACCGGCAGCGGGTGAAGGACAAGTGCTGGTGGATGCCCTGGCGGTTGGCCTCTGCGGCACCGACGCCGAGATCATCGCGGCAGATTACGGCGAGGCTCCGCCGGGTCAGGACTACCTGGTGCTGGGCCATGAAAACCTGGGCCGGGTGCGGGAAGCTCCGCGGGATTCCGGCCTCGCCGAGGGAGACCTGGTGGTGGGCATTGTCCGCAGGCCCGATCCCGAACCCTGCAAAGCCTGCGCCGCCGGCGAGTGGGACATGTGCCTGAACGGCAAGTACACCGAGCACGGCATCAAAGGCCTGGACGGATTCGCGCGCCAGCAATGGCGCGCCGACCCGCAGTCGATAGTGAAACTGGAGGCGGGGCTGGAAGACGTGGGTGTGCTGCTGGAGCCCACCACCATCGTGGCCAAGGCCTGGGAACAGATCACCAGGATCGGGCAGCGGGCTTTCTTCGACCCTCATATCGCCGTGGTGACCGGAGCCGGACCCGTTGGCTTGCTCGCCGCACTTCTGGGCGTCCAGCAGGGCCTGGAAGTCCACGTCTTCGACATCGTCAAGGACGGGCCCAAGCCGGAGCTGGTCCGGGACCTCGGAGCCATCTACCACAGCGAATCACTGCCGGACTCCGGCCTGAAACCGAACGTCCTGGTTGAGTGCACGGGCGTCACCCCCGTGGTCCTGGACGCACTGCGCTGCCGCGCCCAGGACGCCATCACCTGCCTGACCGGCGTCTCGGGAACCGGGAACCAAACGGAAGTGGATGTCGGCGCCCTCAACCGCGAGGAAGTGCTGATGAACGGCGTGGTCTTCGGCAGTGTCAACGCCAACCGGCGCCACTACGATGCCGGCGCCAAGGCCCTGTCCTCTGCCAACCCCGACTGGCTGCGCCGCCTCATCAGCCGCCGGGTACCCCTCGAAAACTACGCTGAGGCCTTCCATCACAGGCCTGACGACGTCAAGGTTGTGCTGGACCTGCAAGAGTCCCGCGGCGGCAGAGGCGACCAGCGATGATTCTCCGCCGGGAACCAACAGAAGCCACCATCGACCACCGGCACCCGTCCGGGCTCCAGTACGAAATCCGGTACGGCGGGCAAACCGCGCACCTCACGGAGGTTGGCGGGGCATTGCGGGACTACCTGCTGGACGGCCGCCCCTTGCTGGACGGGTATGGACCGGATGAGATGTGCACGGGCGCACGCGGTCAGTCGCTCATTCCCTGGCCGAACCGGATCAAGGCCGGCAGCTATGAGTGGGAAGGCCGTCGGCTCCAGCTTGACCTGAGCGAGCCGGACAAAGGCGGGGCCATCCACGGACTGACCCGCTGGCGGAACTGGAATGCCCCGGTTGTGGAGCAGACCGACGACTCCATCTCCTTCGCCTACACCCTGCACGCCTGCCAAGGCTGGCCCTGGGTCCTCGACTGCCGCCTGGACTATCAACTCGGTCCGGACGGATTGACGGTGCGGAGCACGGCGGTGAACCGGAGCGACTCGCCGTGCCCCTACGGGACTGGGGCGCATCCTTACCTCAGCACAGGAACGGTGCGCGCGGGCGCTATCGACACCGCCTTGGTCCAGGTGCCGGGGCGGACGTACCTGCCCGTGGATGAACGCGGCATCCCCACCGGGCACGAGCGTGTGGACGGCACAAAGTACGACCTGCGGGAACTCCAGCAACTTGGTGGCCGGCACATCGACGTGGCCTACACCGACCTTCTCCGCGGCGGGGATGGGCGCGCCCGCGTAAGGCTGCTGCGCCCGGACCGCTCCGGAGGAGTTGAGCTGTGGGTGGACGACACATACCCCTACCTGGAGATCTTCACCGGGGACACCCTCCCCCAACGGGACCGCCGCCGGACCGGGCTGGGCGTGGAGCCCATGACGTGCGCCCCTGACGCCTTCAACTCCGGCGAAGGCCTGATCACCCTGGACCCCGGGCAATCCCACACCGGACAGTGGGGCATCAAGCCAGCCTGAAGGATTCCCTCCGCCGATCCGGGTCCAGCAGAGAAGACATCCCACTTTTGCCAACTATTGCGCAAACGCAAATATTGGGTTTCAATGAAAACATGGCTTGCCGCACCAGGATCCGGTCACGTCACGTACCGGCTCCCAACGTAAAGCGACCGTCGGAGGTACCCTGGCCGCCGGCGGCGGCTGCGAAGGCCTCCAGCGCGGCGGCCAGCGCAGGACGCCGGCCCGCAGGCATCCTGGAAATCACCTCTGCGATGGCCTGCCGCCGGTGTTCCAACACGGAGTTGACCAGTTCCTTGCCCTTGCTGGTCAACTCCAACCGGATGTATCGGCGGTCCGCGGGGTCTTCACGGCGCCGCAGCAGGTCAGCCGCTACCAGCCGGTCGCAGATGCGGGTGGCATTGGATGCGTGCACGCCAAGCTCTGCGGCGACGCCGCCGAGGTTTTGTGGTCCGCGGGTATGGATAAGGACCAGCACCCGCAGCTGTGGCGTATTGACGATGTCCTCAACCTCAGCAACAGAGCGGGCCACCACGCGCAGAAGAGTGTCGGCGGCGCCCATCACCGCTTCGACTTCCCGACTTGAAGGTTCAGGGATCAACGCAGATCCGGCAGATGTATCCATGGGCACCAGTTTCCTCTAGTGGTTGCTGTCCCGCAAAGTTTGCCAGCTTCCCTCGTCTGTTCGCAGGCGGCCCGAAGGAGAATCATGAAGACGCAACACCCGGCAGATCCGGTCCGCAGCACGGTGAATGGCATCGACCGGCTTGTACGGAATGTGCAGACGGGGAGGTTTGAGCGCTCCCTGTCAGGCCTGACGGCTGCCGGTGCCCTGGTCACGGCGGCGGAAATCTATCTGGAACATGACAAGGCCAGTTTCGGCAACAAGTGGATGTGGGTTCCCGTTGCCTTGGGCCCGCTGGGTGCCGCCGCGGGAGTAGCCGGCGTATTCAGCCGCCGCATGGCAAAGACCGCCCTCCCGCTGGCCAGCGCCGCGATCATTGCCAACGGGCTGCAAGGAACCTGGCTGCACCTGCAGGGCATCCGGCAGAAACCGGGCGGCCTGTCCAACCTGCGCTACAACCTGGAGATGGGTCCGCCGCTGTTCGCGCCGCTGCTGGTCACCCTGGTGGGCGGAATGGGGGTGTTGGCCTCCGTCCTGAGGCGGGAACCATGAGCAGCCTCCCACTGGACATGTCCGACGGCGGCGGCCGCTACCCCGGCTTCAGCACCCGCGCCCAGGCGGGCCATTGGGACCGGGCGACAGCCGCCGTCGTCGAGTCCCGCCTGGGTATGCCGCCGGACGTCCGTTTCTTCACGCCCGCAGAGGAGGCCGCAGCGCGCGCCCTCTTCGACCAGTTACTGGGCCAGCAGGGCGAGCCCCGGGTGCCGGTGGTGAACATGGTGGACGCCCGCCTGGCAGATGAGCAAACCGACGGCTGGCACTATGACAACATGCCGAGGGACGGCGAAGCGTGGCGGGCAACGCTCGCGGCGCTGGACCGTGAAGCGCACTCCCGTGCCGGCTCCACCTTTGCCGGCCTGGATCCAGAGCAGCAGGCCGGGCTCCTGCAGGACATCTGCAATCTGCACCGGGAACTCTGGCACGGCCTGCCGGCGGACCGGGTGTGGAGCCTCTGGACCCGGTACGCCTGCACCGCCTTCTACTCGCATCCCCTGGCCTGGGACGAAATCGGCTTCGCGGGACCGGCCTACCCGCGCGGCTACAAGAACCTGGGTGTGAACCGCCTGGAGCCGTTCGAGGTGCGCGACATCCGCCCCGATGCTGACCCCACCCACGGGCCAACCCACCACGCAGGCCACGGGGCAGACCGGTGAACAGGGTCCGCGAACGCAATGAGTCCGCGTGGCTGCTCCCTTCCGGACCCGGCAGCAACCTTCGGCTGCGGGAGAACATGCGGCGGTACGCCGAAACCGATGAGGTGGACATGGTCATCGTGGGCTGCGGAGCAGGAGGTTCCACGCTGCTGCAGCGCCTGGCACGGGCCGGGTGGCGGGCGGTGGCGTTGGAGGCGGGTCCGTTCTGGGAACCCGAGCAGGACTGGGTCAGCGATGAAGCCGGATCCCACCACCTGTACTGGACCGAACCACGGGTTATTGCCGGGACTGATCCCGTGCCATTGGGGTCAAACAACTCGGGCCGGGGGGTGGGCGGCTCCATGGTCCACTTCGCCGGGTACACGCCACGTTTCCACCCCAGCGATTTCCGGACCTTCACTGCTGATGGGGTGGGCGCCGACTGGCCTCTGGAGTACGCGGAACTGCGGCCGTTCTACGAAGACATCGAAGCGGAACTGCCGGTCGCCGGGGAGCGCTGGCCGTGGGGCGACCCGCACGGCTACCCGCACCGGCCGCATCCTGTGTCCGGCAACGGCGAGCTGTTCCTGCGCGGCGCCAACGCCCGCGGCATCACCGCGAAGGTGGGTCCGGTGGCCATCGCCAACGGCAGGTTCGGCAACCGGCCGCACTGCATCTACCGGGGATTCTGCCTCCAGGGCTGCAAGGTCAACGCCAAGGCATCCCCGCTGATCACGCACGTCCCGGACGCGCTGGCCCACGGCGCCGAAATCCGCCCCGACTCGATGGCCACCCGGATCGGCTTTGACGAACGCAGCGGGCTGGCAACCGGCGTCGAATATGTCCAGGGCGGTGTCACGAAGTTCCAGCGGGCCCGCCTGGTGGCCGTGGCCGGCTACTCGATCGAAACCCCGCGGCTGCTGCTGAACTCCGCCACGCCGCGCTTCCCGGACGGGATGTGCAACGACTTCGACCAGGTGGGACGGTACCTGATGGTGCAGGGCGCGCCCCAAACCGCCGGGCGGTTCCAGGCCGAGGTGCGGATGTGGAAGGCTCCTCCCCCGAAGTCAGCACGGAGGACTTCTACGAAACGGACCCGGCAAAGCCATACAAGCGGGGATTCTCCATCCAGTGCGTGTCCCCGTTGCCCATTACCTGGGCCGAGCATGTTGCCGCGCAAGGGCACTGGGGGTCCACCCTCCGCCGCTACATGAGCGACTACCCGCACTGGGCCTGCCTGGGCGCCCTGTGCGAATTCCTCCCCCTGAAGGAGAACCGGGTAACGCTGGCTGACGAGACGGACCGGCACGGCATTCCCGTGGCGCGCTTCAGCTACGGCCAGTGCGACAACGACCGGCAGCTGATGTCCGCAGCACAGCAGGTCATGGAAGAAATCCTGACCGCTGCAGGGGCAGAGGAAGTCATCACCATCAACCGCTATGCCCACTTGGTGGGCGGGGCCCGGATGGCAGCCACCCAGGACGCCGGTGTGGTGGACCGGAACTGCCGCAGTTTCGCGGTACGCAACCTCCTGGTCACGGACGGCAGCGTGCTGCCCACCCAGGGCAGCGCCAACCCCGCCCTGACCATCATGGCGCTGGCGGCCCGCGCCGCCCGCGTCCTGGTCCAAGGCGCCCGCCGCGGCGCCACGATGAGCGCAAAGGAAGACTGATCATGGCAACCACAGTGGCCGACTGCCTGCTCGCACGCCTCGGTGAGTGGGGTGTGGACAAGGTCTTCGGTTTCCCCGGAGACGGTATCAACGGCATCCTGGCCGCCTTTGGCGAGGCCGGCAACCAGCCGAAATTCATCCAGGCACGGCACGAGGAGATGGCCGCGTTCGAGGCCGTGGGCTACGCCAAGTTCGGCGGCCGCGTGGCCGTGTGCATGGCCACCTCCGGGCCCGGAGCCATCCATCTGCTCAACGGCCTCTACGACGCCAAGCTGGACCACGTTCCGGTGGTGGCCATCGTGGGACAGACGGCACGCAGCGCCATGGGCGGCTCCTACCAGCAGGAGGTTGACCTGCTGACTCTCTTCAAGGACGTGGCTTCCGACTACGTCCAGATGGTGACCGTCCCCCAGCAGCTGCCCAACGTCATCGACCGCGCCATCCGGATCGCGGAGGCCCAACAGGCACCCACCGCTGTGATCATCCCGGCCGATGTGCAGGAACTCGAGTATGCCGCCCCCACCCACGACTTCAAGATGGTCCCTTCCAGCGTCGGTGTCCGCTGGCCCGACATCCAGCCTGACACCGACTCGATCCGCGGTGCCGCGCAACTCCTGAATGAAGGCTCCAAGGTGGCCATCCTGATCGGACAAGGGGCGCGGGGCGCGGCCGCGGAGGTCCGGGAAGTGGCTGAACTGCTGGGAGCAGGGGTGGCCAAGGCGCTGCTGGGCAAGGACGCCCTGCCCGATGACCTTCCCTACGTCACCGGCTCCATCGGGTTGCTGGGCACCCGCCCCAGTTACGAGATGATGCGGGACTGCGACACCCTGCTCACGGTGGGATCCAGTTTCCCGTACACGCAGTTCCTGCCTGAACCGGGCCAGGCGCGTGGCGTGCAGATCGACGTCGACCCCAAGATGATCGGGCTGCGCTACACCAACGAATTCAACATCGTCTCCGACGCCGCTGCCGCCCTGCGCGCCCTGATTCCGCACCTGGCCCGCAAGCAGGAGCGGTCCTGGCGGGAAAACCTGGAATCGAACATCAGCCGCTGGTGGGAAACCATGCACGACGAAGCCATGGTCAGCGCCAACCCGGTCAACCCCATGCGGCTGTTCGCCGAACTCTCCACCCGGTTGCCGGCGGACGCGATGCTCAGCGCCGATTCCGGCTCCTCAGCCAACTGGTACGCGCGGCAGCTGAAGTTCCGGGAAGGCGTCCGCGGCTCGCTGTCCGGTAACCTGGCCACCATGGGCCCCGGTGTGCCCTACGCCATCGGCGCCAAGTTCGCCTTTCCGGCCCGGCCCGCCATCGCCTTCGCCGGGGACGGCGCCATGCAGATGAACGGGCTGGCGGAGCTCATCACGGTGAAACACTACTGGCGCGAATGGAATGATCCCCGGCTGGTGGTGGCCGTCCTGCACAACAATGACCTGAACCAGGTCACCTGGGAAATGAGGGCCATGGGCGGGGTGCCGGCCTTCCGCGAGTCCCAGGCCCTGCCCGACGTCGACTACGCGGGTTTTGCGGAGAGCCTGGGGTTGCAGGGCATCCACGTTGAGGACCCCGACGACGTGGGGCCGGCCTGGGAGAAGGCCCTCGCCGCGGACCGGCCCACCCTCCTGGACGTCCGCACCGACCCCGATATTCCGCCGATCCCGCCGCACGCCACCTTTGAACAGGCGCGGAAGACCGCGGAGGCCATGGTCAAGGGTGACGACAGCGCCTGGGGCGTGGTGAAGGAAGGGGTCAAGACCAAGATCCAGGAATTCCTGCCGCACAAGGAGGGCTGAACCGTGTCCGCCGCCGCCACCCCGGTCACCGCCATCCGGGCAAGCGCCTTCACGGTTCCAACCGACGCACCCGAAGCGGACGGCACCTACAGCTGGGACTCCACCACCCTGGTCCTGGTGGAAGCGGACGGCGGCGGGAAGACCGGGTTGGGCTGGACCTACGCCCCGGTGCCGGCGGCGGCCCTGGTGGAAGGCCTGCTGGCCCCGGCCGTCCAGGGCATTGACGTTTTGGACGTGCCGGCCGCGGCAGCTGCGATGGCGCGGACGGTGCGCAACCCTGGCCGGACCGGCTTGGCATCCTATGCCGTGTCCGCCGTCGACTGTGCCCTGTGGGACCTGAAGGCCCGGCTGCTGGAGGTGCCGCTGCATAAACTCCTGGGCGCTGTCCGGGATTCCGTGGCCGTGTACGGCAGCGGCGGGTTCACCACCTACTCCGACGACCAGCTGCGGGACCAGCTCCAGGGCTGGGCCCAGGGCCAGCACATCCCCCGGGTGAAGATCAAGATCGGCCAGGACGGCGGGACGCACGTCGCGCGGGACCTGGAGCGCATCCGCCAGGCGCGTGCCGCCATCGGGCCCGGCACGGAACTGTTCGTGGACGCCAACGGTGGCTACAGCGCCAAGCAAGCGGTCCGGGTCATGCGGGAAGCAGCAGATGAGCACGTCACCTGGTTCGAAGAACCCGTCTCCAGCGACGACCTCGCCGGACTGCGGGCGGTGCGCGCCGCCGTCGACGCCGACGTGGCCGCCGGGGAGTACGGAACGGGACTGGTGTACTTCCGGCGCATGTGCAGCGCGGACGCCGTCGACTGCCTCCAGGCCGATGTCAGCAGGTGCGGCGGGATCAGCGAATGGCTGCGCGTGGCCGCCGTCGCGGCCGCCCACGGACTGGAAATCTCAGGCCACTGCGCACCCCACCTCAGTGCCGCCGTCGCCGCAGCCACCCCTAATTCCCGGCACCTTGAGTGGTTCCACGACCACGTCCGGATCGAAAACCTGTTCTTTGACGGAGCGCTTGACCCGGACGGCGGATGGGTATGGCCGTCGGATGTCCCCGGCAACGGGCTGGCCTTCCGCGCTGCCGACGCCCGCCCTTACCGGGTCCAGTAAAAGCAGGTACCCGCCAACCATGACAGGACCGAAAGGAAGCCCATGAGCACCAGCCCAGGCAACGCGAACCCCTCCGGGGCAAAGCCACTTGACCCTGACCCCACAGGCCAGGATCCGAGCGCCGAGGACCCCGGCGGGAGGCATAAAGCGCTGCTGCAGGCGGTGATCTTCGAGGTCGCACGGGAGACCGAAGGCCGGGGGCTGGCGGATATCCGGGACATGCTGCAGTCAGGTTTCGCGCGCGCCGGCGTGGCGGCACCTACCAATGCATGGCTGGACTCGGTGGCTTCCGCGGCGTTCTATGGAGAGCCGTACATCATCGACCTCCCCGCAGCCCTGGCGGCGGAGGGTGCAGTGCCCGCCCCCAACCAGGAGGTACGGGAACGGCTGGCCGTACGCCGGGAGCTGCGGCAGGAACAACTGCCGTCGGGGATCTTTCCTCCCGCGTCGGCCTGGGAGTTGGATGAGAACGACGCCACCGGCAGAAGGCCGGAGCCGGGCCCCGACGCCCGGGCCGTGCTGGAAAGCACCCGTGCGGCGCGGCGGATGCTTGCCGTGGCGGCGTCAGGCGCGGCCGCGGGCCTGGCCTTTGCGGCGGTCCGGGCGGCGAGGAACGCACGGCGCTGGAGAAGCGGGCGTTCGACGGCGGGTGGTGCCTAATGCCGGCATGGCTGCAGGCATGGATGTGGGGCACCATCGCCGGCGGGGCGCTGGTAGTGGGATGCGCGCTGGCGTGGAAATGGAAGATCCCGCCAAAGGTGGTGTCCTCTGTGATGTCGTTCGGCGCCGGTGTGCTGATTTCTGCGCTGTCGTTTGAGCTCGTGGAGGAGGCCGTCAACGGCGGCGGACTGTGGCCCACCATCGCCGGGTTCGCCAGCGGCGCCCTGGTGTATGTGGCTGCCAATGCCGTGTTGGCCAGCAAGGGCGCGAAGCATCGGAAACGGTCGGGCGGCAAGCAGCCCTCCGAAAAGGAAAAGCCGGGCAGCGGGACGGCCATCGCCATCGGCGCGCTGCTGGACGGCATCCCGGAATCGGTGGTCCTGGGGGTGGGGCTGGTGACAGCGGGCGCGGTCAGCCCTGCCATGCTGGCCGCCGTCTTCATCTCCAATGTCCCCGAGGGACTGTCCAGCACAGCTGGGATGAAAAGGGCCGGCCGCGGGCCTGGCTACGTGTTCGGCGTGTGGGGCGGCATCGCCGTCCTCTCCGGTTTTGCCGCGCTGGTCGGGTTCCTGGTCCTGCAGAACGCCCCCGGGGAACTGGTCGCCTTCATCACCGCCGTTGCGGCCGGCGCCATCCTGGCGATGCTCGCCGACACAATGATTCCCGAGGCCTTCGAGGAGCACCACCTGCTTACCGGCCTGATCGCCGCCGCGGGATTCCTGGCGGCATTCACCGTGGACCAGGTGGGCGGATAGCTTCCCGGCTTCCCAACTGGCGGGAAGCCGCACCATGTCGGATACGAAACCCCGGAGGAACAGATGGCAAGGATCGAAGACTATGCGATCATCGGTGACCTGCACACGGCTGCATTGGTGGGCCGCAGCGGGTCCATCGACTGGATGTGCATGCCAAACTTCGATTCACCGGCATGCTTCGCGGCCCTGCTGGACTCGCCGGAGGCGGGGCGGTGGCGGCTGGACTCGCCGGAGGCGGGGCGGTGGCGGCTGGCCCCGGCCGGAGCCGGTGACTGCACCCGGCGGCGCTACCGGCCCGGCACGCTGATCCTGGAGACGGAATGGGACACGGCGGATGGAAGCGTCAGGGTAACGGACTTGATGCCGGTCCGCGATGGTTCCGCTGACGTGGTGCGCATGGTGGAGGGCCTGAAGGGGAGCGTTGCCATGCAGGGCGAACTGTCCCTGCGCTTCGATTACGGCCGGATCGTTCCGTGGGTCCGGCGGACCAGCCACGGCATCAGCGCCATCGCGGGCCCTGACGCCGCCTACCTCAGCACCCCCGCGCCGCTGGAGGGCAAGGACATGCGGACCGTCAGTGAATTCACCGTCAACGCCGGTGACCGCATCCCGTTCGTCCTGCGCTGGGCACACAGTTACAAGGCCGTCCCGGACCAAACCGAGCCGGAGAAGGCGCTGGCCTCCACGCAGGAGTATTGGGAGCAATGGACCGGCCGGAACTCCATGGCTGGCGACTACAAAGACGCGGTGGAACGGTCCCTGATCACCCTCAAGGCACTTACCTTCGCCCCGACCGGAGGCATCGTGGCCGCCGCAACCACCTCATTGCCTGAGAACCCCGGGGGCAGCCGCAACTGGGACTACCGCTTCTGCTGGCTGCGGGACGCCACCCTGACGCTGCAGTCCCTGCTGGCCTGCGGCTACAAGGATGAAGCAGCAGCGTGGCGGGAATGGCTGCTGCGTGCGGTGGCCGGCAACCCCGCGGATTTGCAGATTATGTATGGGCTGGACGGGACACGCCGGCTGCCCGAGGCCGAGCTGCCGTGGCTTGGAGGGTTCGAAGGTTCCAAGCCTGTCCGGACCGGCAACGCCGCGGCCCCGCAGCTGCAGCTGGACGTGTGGGGAGAGGTCCTGGACGGCCTGGCCCTCACCCGGGCCGCGGACCCCGGCACCACGGATGATTCCTGGGATATCCAGGTGGCGTTGATGGAGTTCCTGGAGGGCGCG
Source organism: Arthrobacter sp. FX8 (assembly GCF_026723805.1). Classification (NCBI taxonomy): domain Bacteria; kingdom Bacillati; phylum Actinomycetota; class Actinomycetes; order Micrococcales; family Micrococcaceae; genus Arthrobacter; species Arthrobacter sp. FX8. Next base: position 2,657,382 of record NZ_CP113505.1, read on the forward strand.
TGGGACCAGCCGGACAACGGGCTCTGGGAGATGCGGGGGCCCCGGCGCCATTTCACCCATTCCAAGGTCATGGCCTGGGTGGCCGCGGACCGGATGGTCAAGGCCGTCCAGGAATCCGGCCTTCCCGGACCCGGGGGCGCTGGGCCGCACTGCGCAAGCAGATCCACGACGACGTCATGACGCACGGCTTCGACCAAAAACGCAACACCTTCGTCCAGTCCTACGGCAGCAGCGAACTCGATGCCAGCCTGCTGCTGATCCCCCGCGTCGGGTTCCTTCCCCATGACCATCCCCGCGTCGTGGGCACGGTGGACGCGGTCCAGAAGAACCTGACCGAGGACGGGTTCGTCCTGCGGTACCACCCCGAGGCCAGCAATGACGGGCTGCCTGGCACCGAAGGCGTCTTCCTGGCATGCTCCTTCTGGCTCGCCGACGCGCTGCTGGGCATCGGCCGCCGGGACGAGGCCGTGGACCTGTTTGAACGCCTGCTTTCGCTGCGCAACGACGTGGGCCTGCTCAGTGAGGAATGGGACCCCCGCAACAACCGCCAGCTGGGCAACACGCCCCAGGCATTCAGCCATTTCCCGCTCATCCACTGCGCCCTCCAGCTGCAGCACGGCCCGCACCATAGCAATATGCCGCTGAAGGAAAGGCATGCTGGCCTGAAGTGAACGGCTCAGCCGGCGCTGGAAGTGGGGATTGGTGCGGGGGTCCCCCTGCGCCGGAATCCACGGTGGGTGCCGGCGTTGCCTCGTCAACGGACGACGTCGGCTGCCCGCCTTCCCCGTCCTGGCCCGCCGGCGCTGTGGCCACCTCAGTCGGAGCCGGGTTGGGCGCGCCGGCCGGGGCCGTCGGCTGGGCCGGGACGGTGGGTTCGGTTTGGGAACTGGACGTCGTGGGCCCCGGGGAGGGTCCTGCTGATGCCGGAGATGTCGGCCCGGAGGACGACGTCCCGGAAGTGCCCTTAACGATGGCCGTAATCTGCTCGTTGTAGCCGTTCAACGTGGCCTGGATATCGGAGAGCGGCACGTCCTGGAGATTCCGGCCGTACTCGGCGATCTGCGCCCACAACGCCTCGAGCTGCTGCTTGCTGGCCGGATCCAGCGGCCCGTCCAGGGTCAGGACCAGCTGGCTGGCCAGGGCGTAGGCCAGGCAGTCCAGGCAGTTGTAGTTCGCCGCCGCGGAGAGGTTCTGCGGGACGATGACGTCCGCCTGCCCCACCACCAGGACCACCTGGAATCCGACAGCCACCGCGGCGCAGCCCGTGCAGTTGGCGAACGCATAAGCCTCGTTGGTGGTGGTGACGGGATTGCCGTCCTCGGCCCACACCAGCGCGAACGCCACGCTGTACGTCACCGAGCCGTCGGTGGTGTTGACCGCGAGCGCCTGGTTTCCGTCGCCCTCCGGGGCGGCGGGCCGGTCGAACGGGAACACCCAGGACGGCGCCGCAGCGGAAGAAGCGCCGCCGGTGGAGGACGCCCCGGTACCAGAGGCATCTGCGGGTACCAGCACCATGCTCAGCTGCGGGTTGTCCCGCGTGGGCTTGGTGGCGCCGGCCGGCCACAGCGCAACGGTCTGCCCGGTTGCTCCCTGCCGGAGCGCCCCGCGCTCACGCTGGGGAAGGATTGCGCGGGTGGCGTCCCCCAGTGTCCCGCGTTCGTAAGCTTGGACCGGACGGTAGGTCCCGCCGTCGGGCCACCATGCCCAGGCGAGCCCTGCCAGAAGAGCCGCGACGGCGGCCATGGCAACGGTGCGCTGCACCGCCTTGCCGCGCGTTTTCTGCCACAGCCCGGTCACCAGCTGCCGCAGTAGCCGCACCACGATGTACAGCACGCCCAGCACCGGCACGGCCACCACAACAACCGCCAGTGCCCGCACCGCCGCGCCCAAAACGTCGCCGGACGACAGACTCGCCGCCAGCATTTCCTGCTGCTTGACCGCACTCGCCCAGCCCGTCGCCAGCAGCCGCGGCAGGGAAAGCACCATCATCACCATGCTGAACAGCAGCACCGGAACGGTCACCAGGACCCAGACGGTGACCACGGCCCGGGCCCAGGGCTTGAGCACCTTGCTTTCAGGGTTGCCCCACCGCCACGGAAGGATCCCCAGGAGGGTGGGCTTGATCCGCTGGAAAAGGTCGGGCACGCCGGTGGCGTCGGCCAGGATGTGGTAGCCGTCGTACTTCACCAGCGGGATCAGCTGGCGGACCATCTGCAGGATCTGCGTGACCACCACCAGCAGCAGCGCATCAAAGCCGGTAGCCCACCACAGTCCCATGATGGCCACTGCCACGATGGCGTTGAAGTACAGGCCGCCCAGGTCCGTGCGGATCCGGCCGCCGCGGCCCAGCCGGTATGAGTCGGTCACGTCCGTGAAGAACGCGGGCCACAGCAGGTACAGCCCGGCGCCCATTGCCCCGGGTGTTGCCCCGCCCTTGCGGGTGGCGGCGGCATGGCCGAATTCGTGGAAGCCGGCGGAGAGGATGGTGACGGCGAGGATCAGCAGCAGGAGAGCGGGCTGGGCAAACGCCTCGTGGGTGGCCGAGCCCAGGCCCTTGACCATGAGCACCCACCAGCAGGCGGCCAGGAACGCCGCCGTTACTGCCACCACGATCAGCGGGTTGAAGAGGACAGCGAACGGGGCCGTGATCCTGCGGGTGCGTTGGGGGTCGGACACGATATAGCGGAACCGCAGGCCCAGCAGCGGGTTGGCCTTCCTGACTTCGGGCTGGGTGCCGTCGGCGAGCCGGAGGAGGCCCATCGGGAGCAGCTGCGAATCCATCAGGGTGCGCACGTTGTCCGCGCTGACCAGCCGTCCGGAGCCTTCGCTGACGCGCCGGGCGATGCCCTCAAGGTCCCGCGTCCCGTCGGCGGCCTCCAGCACCAAATACAGGAGCCTGGTCAGCTGCAGGGTCTGGCCGTCGGCGCGCCGAACCAAGGCGGGCGGTTCGCGGTAGCCGGATCCCTCGGCGGGGCCAAGCAGCTGCACACCGTCGGCCAGGGCTGGAAGGTGGCCGCCCGCCGTCGAGCTGCCTTGGTCCGGCGGGTCCTGGGCAAGGGTGGCGCGTGACGACGGCGGGCCCGCCTCGGGAGGCGGCCCGCCGTGGGTTTGGGTCATCTGCCTTACTGCTGCAGGTCGGACTGCTGATCGGCCGTGGCGTTGGCCTCGCCGTCGATGTGCTGCGAGATGGTGGCGCTCTGGTCCGAGATGGCGTAGGCCTGGCTGTCGATGGAGCCGATGTTCGCGGCCACCGCCGCGTCGATGGGAGCGGCAACGTTGGCGTTGGCGGCCACGGCACCGTTGATGGGTGCCGCGATGGCGGCGTCGGCGTCCAGGTTTACATCGACGTTCAGAAGGTTGCCGTTCAGGGCGCCCGCTGCATCCGTCAGCCCGCCGGTGCCCGAGGGGACCGTTACCGAACCGGACGTTCCGTCCGTGGTCCCGTCCGTGGTTCCGGTATCGGTGGTACCCCCGTCAGCGGTGCCATCAGCCTGGCCGATGACGCTGTCCTGCGTGGAGTCCGCATTCGCGTCGGCAGTGATGCCCTGGTCAATGGCGGCGTCCTGGCTGGACAGTGCCTGCGCGTCCGAGCCGAAGGACAGGATGTTGGCCGAGGCTGCTGCGTCGATCGGTGCCGCCACGTTGGCGTTGGCGGCTACGGCCAGGTCGATGGGTGCTGCGGCGTTGATACCAAGGTCCAGGTCAGCGTTCAGGTCCAGGACCGATGCAACTTCCTTGTCCGGAAGCGCGGTGGCCTGTTCCGACATCAGTTCTTCATCAGTGAGGGGACGCATTTCATTGTCCATGCTTGAGAGACCTCCGGTGCGGCGCGGGTGCTCTGCCCCCAGCGGACAGCCCGCGCCACACAATAGTAAGCATGATTATTAGTTTTGTGCAGAGGGAAGAGGAATATGGCTGACCGAGTCAATGGCTCCGGTTTGTTCGTTGAGCAGGACTTTGTCGTTGCGCTGGTGGTGGAAGTTGAACATGGCACCCAGCGAACCCGCAGCGGCGTCAGCGGAGGCATCGCCAATCCGGCCGGTGTTCCAGTTGTCCTCGATGAAGCGAAGGATGGAGGCCTGGTCCGTTTCGGTGTGGTCCACGAAGTTCTTCTTCGCATACGGGGAGATGACCACCAGCGGCTGGCGGGGGCCCGGGCCGCAGCGGTCTGCGTAGCCACCGGCCATGGGGACTCCGCTGGCCGCGGCGTCCTGGCACCAGGCGGCGTCATCCGCGGTGTTGGATGAGTTCTTCACCTTCGCGGCCACGTGGTCGTACCAGCCGTCGGAGTCGTCGTAGGCGAGCACGACGGCGGTGTCGTCCCAGTTCTTGGACTGCTGGATCTGGTTGACGGTGGCGGTGATGAAGTTTTGCTCGTCCACGGGGTCGGAGTAGGCGGCGTGGCCGTCCTGGTACATGCCGGCCTTGAGGAAGGACACGGCGGGCATATTGTCCGTATTTAGCACCTTGGTGAAATCGGTCAGGTCGTACTGGTGGTTGGCCTGCCCGTTGTGCCCGATTTCCGCGTCCGTGGCTGGCGCCAGGTGGTGCGGGTTGGCGGTGGAGGCGTAGTACTGGAACGGCTGGTGGTGCGGGGAGTAGTCCGTCACGCCGGCACCGGCGGCGTTGGTGTGCGTGGACAGGCACGACGCCGGTCCGGTGGCCGTCGCGGGGGTGGTGGGCGTGAACCCGCCCTGGAACCAGCCCCAGGAGACGCCCTTGGTGGTGAGCAGGTCGCCGATGTTGGTGCCGGTCATGCCGGCCAGGTTGTTCGCCTTGGCGTGGCTGTTGTTGGAGCAGTCGTCGTAGACGGGGTCGGGGTCGTTGATCACGGTCCCCACCCCGTTTGCGTCGGGCTGGCGGACGGCGGTGCTCCCGGTGGCCGGAGTGGCAGCGGGCTGTCCGTCTGCGGTGTATTCCTTGGCGCCTTGGGTCTGCCCGGACACCAGATTGAGGGCGCCCGGGGTGGAGGGGCCGAAGACGGTGCTGAAGTGGTTGTCGCTCATGGAATAGTTCTGGGCGTAGTTCCAGATGCCGGTCACGGTGTTGCCGTCGTAGTAGTCCATGGTGAGCCCGGGGCGCCCGTACTGGTTGGTGCCGCAGGCGTCCCGGCTGGTGTACTGGACGAACTTGTCCATGAGCCCGCCGTTGAAGGCCTTCTGTTCGGCGTTGTACCCGTGGTCCTGGTCGCAGGTGACGGCCTGCATCGGGGAGAGCCGGGCGGGCTGGATGGAATTGGGGTTGTTCGGTGCCAGCAGCCCCGCGTTGGCAAGGGTGTTGATGTCCTTGGGCGTGTCCTCGGAGGCTGTAAAGGCGGCCGTCGGCGCGCCGGAGCCCTGCTGGGTTTCACCTGGGGTGTTGGCGGCGTTGGGGTAGGTGGCGAAGTAGTGGTCAAAGGAGACGTTTTCCTGGAAGATCACCACCACGTGTTTGATGGGCGTCGCGGTGTTATCGCCTGCGGTGGCGGGCGCCGCGCCGAGGCCGAAGAGCCCGGCCGTCAGTGCCGAGGCAGCCAGGGCCGTGGCGCCGGTGGCCGCGGCCACGCGCCTTGGTGTGGACCGTCGTCGTGATTGGGGCATGGTTGAATCCGTTCGTTCCTGGTGCTGCGGGCTACGGGGCGGGGGTGACGGTGGCTTCGTAGGTGAGGATTTCGGTGCCATTGGCTTCTTCGCCGTTGTCCGGGGCCACCGTCATGGTGAGGTGGCCGCCGTCGGCGGTCATTTTGAAGGGATTGCGCGTGGCCACGTGGCCTGCTGAGGACCACTGCTGGAACGGCACGTCGCGGCTCACGCTGCGGGACTTCAGGTCGATCATCGCCATGCCGCCCAGTTCGTAGGTGGCACCGGTGCCGCCGGCGGCCGGGGTCTGCGGGAGGTTGGTGATCCCGCCGCAGAGCATTTTGGAGTCGGGCACGTACTGGCAGTCCTGGTAGTCGATGAAGTAGTTGGGGTTTTCCCAGGTGGAGAGCTGCTTGCCCTGGAGGTCCCATTCCGCGAACCGGCGCGATCCCCAGGTGTTGCCCACAAGGTGGCCGGTCTTCTTGTCCATCACGACGCCGCCGAAGTGGTCTGCCACTTCGAACTGCTTGTGCACGTCCAGGGTGGTGGCGTCCACCCGGTAGATGATGGCACTGCTGTCGGGCCGGTACTGGGCCACGGGGACCCAGACGTTGGTGCCGTCAAAGTCGATGCCGCCGGGGTGGTACATGTCCCCCTCGCCCAGGATGATGTCCTTCTGGAGGTTGCCGGCCCTGTCCATGACGAAGAGGTGGCCGATGCCCTTGCCCGGGGTGCGGTCGAATCCTCCCTGCGGAGTGGGGAACTTGGTGGTTGGCTCGGTGATCTGGACGGCCGACAGGAAGATGTGGTCCGCGCTGTAGGCCATGCCCTCGGTGTGGTAGGTGGGGAAATTCAGCTTCAGCTTGGAGGTCTGCTGCCACTTGGTGCCCCGGTCCACGCCGGTGAAGGCTTCGGCCAGGGCGGTGTCGGCTTCCTTATGGTCGCCGGATTCGTTGCCGGCCTTGGCGTTGCTGTTGCCTGCTGCCTGGGCGACGGCGGTGCCGCCGAGTGCCGACGCCGCCAGGATGATGGCTGCGGCGGCCGTGAGAATGCCTCGGGTAGGGGACGTGCTCATTGGGGGAGCCTCTCAAAGATGGGTCGTAGCAAGAGGTCCCCAAGTTACTTAGCGGTAATTAATGCCTGTTGGCAGGTAGGTGAACGCCAGATGGCGTCATGGATCACGTTCCAAAGGCAGGCGTCTGGGCTGGTCAGCCGGTTGGAGCAGCGGGTTTCCCGTTCGCGCGACGGCCACGTGCAGTTTGCCTGGGCGTCGCCGGACATTTGCCGTGGGTGGGAACAGTGGCGAAGGCCCCGCCCCGGGGCCCCCTCCCCCACATTTGGAGACTTGTCTGATGAAGTATGCAAAGCTGCTGACCGCAGCCGCCGTGTGCACCGGCCTGGCCATGGGAACATCCCTCCCGGCCCACGCAGCGGACACCAACCCCAACGGCACCGAAAACCACTTTGACCTCCAGGCCCACCGCGGCGGGATCGGCCTGACGGTCGAGTCCACGCTGGCGTCCTTCGCCAAGGGCATCGAAACGGGCGTGTCCACCCTCGAACTGGACCTGCAGATCACCAAGGACGGCCGCGAAGTCATCACCCACGACCGCAAGATCAGCGGCCAGAAGTGCCAGGACACCGCACCCGTCACCCCCGGGGATCCGCAGTTCCCCTACGTGGGCAAATACATCAAGGACCTCACGTTCGCCCAGGTCCGCAGCCTTGATTGCGGCTCAAAGACCCTGCCGCAGTTCCCCGGCCAGCAGGCTTCCCCCGGCGCCAAGATGCCCACCCTCGCCGAGGTCTTCGACCTGGCCAGGCAGTACCGCGCCAGCCAGGTCAAGTTCAACATCGAGACCAAGGTGGAGGCAGGGGCTCCCGAGCAGACGGCGCCGCGTGAACAGTTCGTGGACGTGGCCCTGCGTGAGATCAACGCCGCCAACATGGCCGAGCGGGTGTCCATCGAGAGCTTCGACTGGGGCGCCCTGCGCGTGGTGAAGGAACGCCAGCCCGGTATCCGCACGGTGGCCCTGACCAACAAGGACTTCCTGCAGGCCGGCATGCCCGGCGCCTCACCCTGGCTGGGCGGCATCGACGCCGACGACTTCGGCGGTGACCTCGTCGATGCAGCCGCGTCCCTGGGCTTCGACGCCGTCTCGCCGGTTCACGGCACACCGCAGAACGGAACCGTCACCGATCCCGGCTACGTCCCGTACGTCACCGTGGACATGGTGAACCGGGCCCACGCCAAGGGAATGCAGGTCATCCCCTGGACGGTGGACGACAAGCCCACCATGCGCGCCCTGATGGACGTGGGTGTGGACGGGCTCATCACCGACTACCCCAACGTGCTGCGTGACGTGATGGCCGAACGGTCGCTGAAGCTGCCCAAGCAGTACACGCTGGAACCCGGAGCATCAGCAACGGCAGCGGGCTGAACCTCTCCGCACCCGCAGAAGGCCCCCGTTCCGGAGTTTCCGGGACGGGGGCCTTCTACGGTCCGCGGCCGGCGCCGGGAACTAACTCCGGGCGAGCCCCAGGATCCCCGCCGCGGTCCCGGCAGCGCCACCGTGCTGGACGATGTGCGGCTTGCCGGGAATTTCCAGGAAGGTGCCGTTGGGGACCGTCGCGGCCAGCTTCTCGCACCAGTCCCTCGGGGCGATGGGGTCGCGTGAACCTCGGACCACAAGGACCGGCTGGCTCACCAGGGCCAGCCGCGCGTCCAGGTCGTAGCCCATCATGACGGGCAGCTCGGTCAGGTACCAGCGGAGCCCGGACCGGATGTAGTCGGTAAACACGATGGCATTGCCCAGCGGGCTCTCCTTCAGCCCGTCCAGGCCAAGGGCCAGGGACTGCTCCAGGACGGTCCGGCGGGTCGGGTCCACTACCGGGCCCAGCAGCGCCACATGGGACACCAGGTCCGGCCGCTGGACCGCCAGCTCGGTGGCGAACTGGGTGCCCATGGAGTGCCCCACCAGCACTGCGCGGGGTACACCCATCTTTTCCAGCACCGCAGCCGTGTGTGCGGCGTAGTCGGCCACGGACAGCTGCCGGTCCGGGGTGGGGGTGCCGCCGAAGCCGGGGAGGTCCACGGCGTAGGTGTCCCCGTGCCGGGCCAGCAGCGCCTGCAGCCGCCGGTAATAGCGGTGCGACATTCCGATGCCGTGGAGCAGCACGAAGACCGGTCGCGGGGAACCCGCAGGGCCGGCAAGGAGGTACACGTGTGAGGTCAGTCCGCCGGCGGCGACAATCCGGGGCGTAAGGCAGGGCCGCATGCCGGGCAGGTGCATCGGGCGGCGCGCGGGTTCAGCGGCGGGTGGTTGGTCGGTTGCGGCGTGCACCGGCAGTCCTTTTCAAGTTCAAATCCATCGAGCGGTTCCTACCCTAAAGTGGCCAGCGCGGCAGGTGCGCTATGGACGGTGACCTGCGTGTCGGCGTCGGGCGACCGCGGCGTGCCCATGCGCCGGTTCCTAGCTGTTGCCGGTGTGGACAAGGCTGTCCAGGTCCAGCTGCTGGGCAGGCGCGTCGGCCAGGCCGGCGGGCGTGAGGTCAAAATGCTCGACGGCGGCACGGGCTTCGCGGGCGGCGGCGGGGCCGTGCGGGGTATGGGTGTTGTTCATCATGGGTGTGAAATTCCTTGCGTTTCATGCGGAATGGGGGTGTGCGCGGGAAGCGCCGCCACGTGCTCTGCCGTGGTCTCCAGGACCCGGGAATGGCGGCACTGGGAACAGTGGATGGCCACAGCAACTGTTGAGGCGCGGGGGTTCAGGACGGGCGGCGAGTCAACGAACAGGTGGAAGTCCGTGTCGCAGCGGACGCACCAGGGGCGTTTTCCGTGGGGCTGGAGGGTGTGCCTGGGCACGTAGCTGTTGGAGGCCTGGGTGACGAGGACTGTCACACCACGGCTCGGTAGCTGCACAGGATGTAGTCGGCGGCCGCCGGTCCGGTCATGCGCAGGCAGGCGTCGGGGCGGACGCGTCGGCTCATCGCCTCAAAGAAGACGTACTCGTCCTGCGGCTCCTGCTGGGACAGGTTGCACCAGCTGGTGTAGAGGCCGTACAGGGTGTCGTCGTCAAGGCTGCTCCCGGACTCGTGGTCCGGGCAGGTGGCTTCGGTGAGGAACTGGTCGAACTGTGATTGCGCCATGGTGGCTCTTTTCAAACAAGGTGCAGTTGTTCGCCGTTCGGCTACAGCGGTTCAAACCCGGAGCCTTGCACAGTGCACCGGGCGGGTTTGCGGGGAGCTGTGAGTGCCCGGCAGGGAAAATCAAACGTGGGGTGGGAGGAGAAGGGGGGCCATGTAGTTCTCCTGGGATATGTGTGAGCAGCCGTAGCGGCCATGCAAACTCTGATCCCTTGACTAAAACCATGTCGACAATTTCTCTACACTGTAGACTTTAGGTGTAGACCCAGTAATAAGCAAGCTGGGGGCGGCGTGGCGCACGGCGAGGGGTTGCCTAATTTCCGGGCCCAAAGGAATGCCGGGAGCGGACCCATCCAGGGCACCCGCGGCTACGAATGCAGCATGTGTGAGCATACGGCCGCACCCGGCTGAAGGGCCAAACATGAGCGCCCCGAATCATCGACAATTCCTGTCCGAATGCCTTGTCCCCGTCCCCGCAAAGCAGCCGGGCCTCAGCGACGACGAGGTGTACGGGCTGTACCTGAGCTGGTGCCTGCTCAATGCCAGGAAGCCCGGCCCCACCGCATCGCTGTGGGCAGCGGTGCGGCAGGAAGGGTACCTGCAGCGGCACCGCGGCGGCCGGAACGAGTGGCCGGATTTGTGCATGACCGGCCCTGCGGCCGTGGACTACATCCTCGCCAGCCGGCCCAGCCTGCTGTAGCCGGGCAAGCTGTAGAGGGAAAAGGCCCGACGGCGGGTGGTCACCCCGGGTGGGTAGCCGCGTCCGGGTTGGGTAAGGTCTGATCATGATCCAGCAGGCTGCGGCCGTGTCCGCGCTGTCGTCCTACCACTGGCTGGGCATCCCGATTGCCGCGGCCGGCGCCGTCCTGCTTGCCTTGGGAACGCTGTTCCAGCATCGCGCCGTGGAAGACCAGCCGGCTGCAGCCGGGCGCGCGGCGGGCAGCATGGGCGGCGGACGCCTGCAGGCCCTGGTCCGGAGGCCGGTGTGGCTGGCCGGGACGGGGATGCTCGGCGCCGCCATCCTCCTCCAGCTCACCAGCCTGCGGTTCTCGCCCCTGATCGTGGTGCAGCCCATCGGCGCCATCGCCCTGGTGGTCACCACCCTGGCAACGGCCCGGATGACCCGCCGGTCCCCCGGGCGGCGGGCCCTCACCGCAGTGGCGTTATGCGTTGGCGGCGTGGGTGTGTTCGTTGCCGTGGCGGCGCTGTCCGCGGAGGACGTGGAGGTCAGCGACCGGCACTTGATCACCATCCTGATCGTGCTCGCCGTGGTCCTGGCCGGTGTTGCTGTGGCCTTCGCCTTGTGGCGCCACCGGTCGGGTGCCGTAGTGTTCACCGCCGGAGCCGGGATCCTCTTCGGGTTCGTCGCGGCCCTGGCCAAGACCGTCATCGCCCGGCTGTTCCAGGGCGACTTCGAGTGGTTGTCGCTGACATGCCTGGCAGGCCTGCTCATCGCCGCCCTGGCCGGCAGCTTCCTGGTCCAGAACGCCCACACAAGGGGAACACCCGAACTCGTGGTGGCCGGCCTGACCGTCATCGACCCCCTCGTCGCCGTCGCCATCGGCATCACCATCCTGGGCGAGGCGGACGCAGCACCCCCGCTGGCAATCCTCCTGTTCCTCCTGTCGGGGGCCACCGCCGTCGCCGGCGTTTTCCTGCTCGCCACGGTCAAGAAGCCGCCTACGGCGGCGCGTGCCTCGGTTCGTGGTTGAATGACCACTGTGCCCCAGAGCACAGTCAGGACCCATCCGAGCACCAGGAGGACACTATGGCTGGAATCAACGCAAAGTTCGACAAGGAGTACCTCGACAAGGGCATCGACGAATTGGCGAAGGCGCCCGTGGAGGCGCTGAAGGGATTGTCCGAAAGCGACGCGCAGAAGCTCAAAGAGGCGCTGAACATCAAGACCGTCAAGGACCTGGGCACCAACAAGTTCTTCATCTGGGCGCAGTCCGTCGCCAAGCTCGCGGAGTAGCGGGCACCATCCGTCCCTTCGGCAAACACACGAAAGCTCCCGGCGCAGGCCGGGAGCTTTCCTGTCTTTGGGTGCCTACCGCACCTAGCTGGCCTTCACCGCGTCGGCGGAGCCGGCGAAAAGCCGGATGCGGACTATCCGGACCACCACTCCCAGCAGAACCAGGCCGATTCCCAGGGCCATGAGGCTCCACACGGGCACGGAATCGGAGTCGATGGTCCGGTAGCACGTGGCCGCGGCCCCTCTGCCGGCCTCTTCCAGGTCAGCCAGTTCGGCAGCGCGGCTGTTGGGAAGCAACGGGCTGCCGCAGAGCGGGCCGGACGGCTGCAACCCGATGACGAAACCAAGGATGTACACGTCGAATCCCGCGGCGACAATCCACAGCCACGTCCGCTGCTGCCAAAAACCCAGTTTGCCGGCAGGAACAGGCTTCGCCCGGGGATCACGCATCTTCATAGGCCGAGCATAATCCGCGTCCCGGATTAAGGTAGGGATAAAGGTGCAGGAGCGGCATTCAGCATTTCCCCAGCCTGCGGTCCTACAGTGAACCCTGCCGGTCCAACCCGTCGGGTGGACCCACGCGCACATTTGGAGGAACACACCGTGGTGAAGCCATCAATTCCGTCAATGAGGGCCCGCATCGGCGTCGGAGCGGCAGCAATACTGGCCGCCGGTGCCATGGCCGCCGCGGGCGTGGGTGCCGCGTCCGCATCCCCCAGCCCAACATCCGTGTCTGCAACCTCAACCACAGCAGCCAGCGACGTCAAGGCAGCAAAGGGCGCCGGCGGCCTGAAGGCCTTCCTGACCCTGAACGCTGACAGCCCGCAGGCCGCCGGGGACCGTGCGGCGGAAGCAGCCGCGGCGCTGGTCAACCACCCCAAGTTGTTCGCCAAGCTCCCCGCTGTCCTCCAGGCGGACGTGACAGCCCTCAAGGACGCCGCCACTGCGGACCGCGTTAAGGATGCCTACAAGATCAAGACCACCGCCCTGTCCGGCGGGTACGGCGCCGAGATCCAAAAGCGCGCCGAAGCGCTGGAGAAGGCCGCCACCGGCCTGGCCGGCCTGCGCCAGGAGCTGCGCACCGCGTTCAAGTCGGACAATCCCGGCGCCGGGCTCCAGAAGGTGGCCGACCAGCTCATCAACCACCCCAAGCTGTTCGCCAAGCTCCCGGCAAACCTCCAGGCGGACCTGACCGCACTCAAGAACGCCGCCCCGGCTGATCTGGATGCCCAGGCAAACAAGATCAAGGACACCGCCATCAATGGCGGCTACGGTGCCAGGATCCAGAAGATGGCCCAGGCGCTGGCGAAGAAGGCTGCCGCGGCGCCGTCCACGTAAGCCGCGCCTTCCCGAGATACACCGTCAGGACATTTGCGACGCCGCCGCGGACGGTTCCAGGTCGGCGAGCGTGAGCGGGTGGGCCGGTTGGTCCGGGAAGGGGAAGGTGTACGTCACCGCCAGGTCCGGGCCAACGTGCACCAGCTCGCCCGGTGCCATGGGACGCCAGCCGGGGTTCTGGTTCATCCGTTTGGTGGCGAAGAGCACGGAGCGGGCAGCCGCCAGTTCGGTGCTTCGGGAGTGGATCCGGGGGCTTCTGGCGTCCAGCGGTGCCACCGGAGCGGGTTCAGTTAAGGGGTCGCGTTCCAGCACGTACAGCGGGTGGGTTGCCGGGTAGCGGAGCGCCCAGAGGTCGGTGGCCGTCGTCACGATGATATTGAGGGCCAGGACGGGCAGTTCGGCGGCCACCCAGCCCACCGCCCGGGAGATGCCCTCGGCCACGTCCCCGCCGGCCCGGCGGCTCTCTGCCGTGATGAGGGCGAAGAGCCGCTCACTGTCGGTCTGGCCCTGCACCAGGTCCGCCACGCCGTACTCACGCAGGCGCTCGTCGAGCCGGTCCAGGCTGTGGAAGGCGCCGTTGTGGGCGAACAGCCGCCGGTCCTGCTCGAACGGGTGGGTGTTCACCAGGGTGTGCGCGCCGGTGCTGGCGTACCGGACGTGGGCCAGGAAGGTGGTGCTCCGCAGCTCCCTGGCCTCCCGGGCGAAGGCGTGGTCCTCCCATGCGGCGAGCGGCCGTTTGGTGACCCGCGGGCCGCCGTCGGGATCGAACGTGCCGATCCCGGCGCCGTCGGGCTCCTTCCTGCTCTGCTCGGACAGGCTGTCCGGGGCGTCAAGGAGCCAGAAGGTGGCGCGGACGGGCCGGTATCCGGCATGGAGCCCGAACAACCGGCACATGGAGCGCTCCTCCCGGCAACGGGCTAGTGGCGGGATGTGTGATCCATGGCCTGATAGCGGTCGTAGCAGTCACGGGAGCAAAACAGCGCAGAGGGAGTTGGAGGCAGGTCCAAGCCGCAAACCTTGCATTTTGGCTTGGGTCGAAGGCTCCGAAGCATGGTGTTCAGCATGGATGAAGGTTATGCGCCTGGCCGGAAAATTGGACCAGTAACCAGATACTTCAATCTGCGGGCAGCGATACCTAGTGGTGGAACGCTTCCCGGTGCTTGTCGGTGGGCATGGGCGACGTCAGGGCGTCCAGGTAGGCCACTTCCTTCTTGAGGTCGTCCAGGAAGCTGGAGGCGAGGTCCCGGGTGAAGCCGTTGCGGACCACGATCCGCTGCACCGTGATGCCGCTGAGCCCTTCGGGCAGGGCGTAGGCCGGGACCAGCCAGCCGTTCATGCGCAGGCGTTCGGAGAGGTGGTGCAGGTCCCAGTTCCTGGTGTGGCCGTCGGTGAGCTGCCAGGCGAAGACCGGGATGTCGGAGCCGTCGCTCCAGAGGGTGAAGGCGTCCATGTTCCCGATCTCGTGGGAGAGGTACAGGGCGACGTCGCGGGAGCTGGCCTGCACGGACTTGTAGCCGGCGAAGCCCAGGCGGAGGAACAGGTAGTACTGCAGCAGCACCTGGGCTCCGGGCCGGGAAAAGTTCAGGGCGAAGGTGGGCATGTCCCCGCCCAGGTAGCTGACGTGGAACACCAGGTCGTCGGGGAGGGACTGTTGGTCCCGCCAGACGATCCAGCCCAGGCCGGGATACACCAGGCCGTACTTGTGGCCGGAGGTGTTGATGGAGGCCACCCTGGGCAGCCGGAAGTCCCACACCAGTTCCGGCTGCAGGAACGGCGCCACCATGGCCCCGGAGGCGCCGTCCACATGGATGGGGATGTCCAGGCCCGTGGCGGCCTGGATGCGGTCCAGCGCGGCGGAGATCTGCTCCACGGGTTCGTAGGCGCCGGTGTAGGTGACGCCCATGATGGCCGCCACGCCGATGGTGTTCTCATCCACGTAGCGGTCCAGGTCGTGGCCGTCCAGGGTGGGGTGTTCCCTGGACACGGGAACGTAGCGGGCTTCCACCTCCCAGTAGTTGCAGAACTTCTCCCAGCACACCTGCACGGCGGAGCTAAGGACGATGTTCGGCGCGTCCGTGGGCTTGCCCTCGGCGCGGCGGCGGTGCTGCCACCGGCGCTTGAGGGCCAGGCCGGCCAGCATGCAGGCTTCGGAGGAGCCGATGGTGGAGGTGCCGATGGCCGCCGCAGGATCCGGCGCGTTCCACAGGTCCGCGAGCATCCGCCAGCACCGGGTTTCGATCAGCGCGGTCTGCGGGTACTCGTCCTTGTCGAT
Organism: Arthrobacter sp. FX8; assembly: GCF_026723805.1. Classification (NCBI taxonomy): domain Bacteria; kingdom Bacillati; phylum Actinomycetota; class Actinomycetes; order Micrococcales; family Micrococcaceae; genus Arthrobacter; species Arthrobacter sp. FX8. The sequence goes on from NZ_CP113505.1 coordinate 2,672,671, forward strand.
CATGTTCTTGTCGAACGCTTCCGCATAAAGCTGCGAGGCTTCCCGTTCCATCCAGGTCCCCACGAACGTGGCCAGGTTCAGGCGGGAATTGCCGTCCAGCATCACCTCGTCGTGGACCACCTGGTAGGCGGTGCCCGGCAGCGACTCCCCGTCCGGGATGGTGAAGCGCGGAAAGAGGGTGGATTCCCCCGGCCGGCTGAACAACGGGTTCAGCTCCACGCTCGTTTCGGGCTCGTGCCGTTCGCTCCGGTGTGACCTCGTCATGTCCAGTTCCTTCGCCCGCCGTCGTCCGCAGGCAGGCGCCTGGGGCCGCACTTCCGCTGTTCCCAGCACTCCGTATTATTCATGCACCCGGAGCAAAGGGCAGCAGGGCGGCGGGTTAGGGCGCGGCAGGAGTACGACGGCGGCACGCACCAGGGAGCCAGCGGCACCGTACAAAAGGGCCGGGAGAGACCTACTGCTGGCCGAACTTCTTCAAGCTCAGCGAGCGGGACCTGATCCCCTCGATGTGGTTGTTCATCGCGGCCGTCGCCGCTGCGCAGTCCCCGGCCTTGAAGGCATCAATGATGGCCTGGTGCTCCTGCACCGTGTGGTCACCGCTCATGTCGTTGTGCACCATCAGCCTGAAGCGCTGGATGCTTCCCTCGATGGACCCGTAGGCCCGGAGCAGGAACTCGTTGTCCGTTGCCTCCACGATCCGCCGGTGGAAGTTTTCGTCGGCCTTCCAGTAGGCCCGGTATCCCGCGAAGGTGTCGCCGCCATGGCGTGACGCCTCAAGGTCGCGGTGGAACCCTTCCAGGTCCGCCACGAGATCCTGTGTTGAGTTGGTGCAGGCGATGCTGGTGCATGCAGGCTCGAGGATCTGACGCGACGTCAGAAGCGCGGCGATGTCGCTGGCGGTGGGCTCCGGCGCTACCTTGTAGCCGCGCAGGGCTTCCCGCCTGACCATGCCGGTGGTTTCCAGGCGTGCCAGGGCTTCCCGCACGGGAGTCGAAGAAACTTTAAAGCGCTTGGCCAATCCGTCAATGCTTAACGGCGATCCGGTGGAGATCTTGTCGTCGAGCAACAGGGACAGGATGGCCTCGAACACCTGGTCGACCAGCATGGGCCTGCCGGGGATCAGGACTTCTTCTTCAGGTGAAGCGGCGTTCATTTCGGAATCCTATGTGAATTTTTCGGTCAGTCGCATGCAGCCGTAACACCACTTCCACGAGCGCGTCGTCACAAACCAAACACGGCGAAAAGGGTGTTTGCAGAAAATCGTGCATGATGTACGGTACATGATACCGGACAGCGAAGTGATCTGTACCACAGCCAAGCTGCCCATCAAGGTTGGAAGCTCTCCTACCACCCCTCCTCCCCCACTTCCGAAGGCGTGTAGATGATTCAGTTTCGATCGATGTTGGTGACCGTCGCCGCAGTTTCCATGGCGAGCGTGCTTCTCTCCGGGTGCTCCAACCCCGAAATGACCAGCTCAGCCCAGTCCGATGCCCCTAAAAGCTCGAGCTCCGCGGAGGCCGTCAAAGTCGACGAAGCTGCCGCCGCAGCCCTCCCCAAGGAGGCGCGGGACAGGGGAACCCTGACCGTCACCATGAGCCAGAGCTCGCCTCCACTGCACTTCATGGCCGCCGACGGGACAACCATTCAAGGTATTGACCCGGAAATTGCCATGGCCCTGGGCCAGACGCTGGGCCTGAAGACGGAGGTCAAGAGCGGCCCCTTCGACGGCATCATCCCCGGTATTGCTGCCGGCAAGTTCGACATGGCCATTTCCCAGATGTCCCCCTCGACGGAACGCATGAAAGTGCTTGATTTCGTGGACTACTACCAGTCAGGCAGCGGCATTGGTGTGGCTCCGGGCAACCCGCAGCACCTCACGCTGGACACACTCTGCGGGAAGCGTGTTGGCGTGCTGAAGGGCTCATTCCAGGACCTCAAGCGCCTGCCTGCCCTGTCCCAGGCGTGCACCGCCGCCGGCAGCCCAGCCATCGAGGCCATGACCTACCCCGATATGCAGGCCCCCAATCTCGCACTGACGGCCGGACGCATTGATGCTGTCTACATCGACGGACCCACCCTGGGCTACGCCATCAAGCAGGGCGGCCAGATCGAACTGCTCGGCGAAAAGGACGTCTCCCCCGTCAGCATCGGCTTCAAGAAGGGCGCGGGCATGGAAAAGGCGGTGCAGCTGGGCATGGAGTCTCTCGCGAAGAGCGGCAAGTACAAGGAAATCCTCGACAAGTGGGGCGTGGGCACCGGTGCAATCTCTGACTTCGCCTTCAACAAAGCGCAGTAGCCACATGGCCAACACAGCCACGGAACCCGACGCCAAGGCACCCGCCGGTGACGCGCTGGACCGCCAGCTTCTCCTGGGCCGTCCGCACCAGCGCCACGGAGGGTTGTGGCTGACGGCGGCAATCGTCCTGTTCGCGATCTTCCTGGTCGGCTACTCCCTCGTCACCAATCCGCGCTTCGAGTGGAACGTGGTCTTCGGCTGGTTCACCTCGGAGCGGCTGTTCACAGGCCTCCTGCGCACGCTGGGACTGACGGCCATCTCCATGGCTGTGGGAATCGTCGTCGGCGTCCTGCTGGCGCTGGCCAGGCTCGCCCCGAACGCCATCGTGGCCGGGACCGCCGCGTTCCTGGTCTGGCTCTTCCGCGGGGTTCCGGTCTTCGTCCAGCTCCTCTTCTGGGGTTTCATCGCCGCCATCTACCCACGGATTGCGGTGGGCGTGCCGTTCGGGCCTGAGTTCTTCTCGGTGGATGCCAACGTGCTGATCACCCCCTTCATGGCGGCAATACTCGGCCTGGGCCTGAACGAAGGTGCCTACATGTCCGAGATCGTCCGGGCAGGGCTCCTGAGCGTCAACCGTGGACAAACGGAAGCGGCCACAGCACTGGGCATGCGCCGGTTCGCGATACTTTCCCGGATCGTCCTGCCACAGGCAATGAAGATCATCATCCCGCCAACGGGCAACCAGACCATCTCCATGCTGAAGACCACCTCCCTCGTGAGCGTCCTGGCCTTCCCCGAGCTGCTCTATTCAGCGCAGCTGGTCTACAGCGCCAACTTCAAAACCATTCCGCTGCTTATCGCCGCAAGCATGTGGTACCTGCTGGTGACCAGCGTTCTGAGCCTTGGGCAGTTCTTCATTGAACGGCACTTCAACCGGGGCGGAATCACTTCAGGACGCAGCCCCCGGCGGCCCCGCAAGCCCAGGGCGGCGAACGCCCGCACCACACCAGAGGAGGCCCGGCCATGAGTGACGTGATGATCGAAGCGCAGGGGGTCACCAAGAGTTTCGGCGACCTCGAAGTCCTCAAGGGCATCAACCTCACCATCCCCAAGGGCAGTGTGACCTGCATTATCGGGCCGTCCGGCTCGGGCAAATCGACGTTCCTCCGCTGCATCAACCAGTTGGAAACGCTCGACGGCGGATACATCCTTGTGGACGGACAGCCGGTTGGCGTGAAGATCAGGAAAGGCCGGCTGCACGCGCAGAACAACGCCGAGGCGGCGAGGATGCGCGAGAACATCGGCATGGTCTTCCAGAGCTTCAACCTTTTCCCCCACATGACGGTGCTTGAGAACATCTGCGAAGCGCCGGTCAGGGTGAAGAGGGAGAACCGGAAGGCCGTCCAGGACCGGGCCCGCGTCCTCCTGGAGCGGGTGGGGCTTTCCGAGAAGGTGCATGCCTACCCGGCGTCCCTGTCCGGCGGCCAGCAGCAGCGCGTGGCCATCGCCAGGGCATTGGCCATGGAGCCACGGCTGATGCTGTTCGATGAACCCACATCGGCCCTGGATCCGGAGCTGGTGGGCGAGGTGCTGGACGTGATGCGCAAGCTCGCGGACGGCGGGATGACCATGATCGTGGTCACGCACGAGATCGGCTTCGCCCGGGAAGTGGGCGACCACCTGATCTTCATGGACGGGGGCGGCATCGTGGAGCAGGGCGACCCCCGGACCGTCCTGCGCGACCCCCGGCATGAACGCACCAAACAATTCTTGGCGAAAGTAATTTAGACCTTCACATTGGAGCAGGACCCTTGAGAAACAAATGGATTGTCAGCATCGATGACTACCGCAAGGCTTCCCGGAAACAGCTTCCGAAAATGATCTCGGACTATTTGGAGGGCGGCGCGCTGGACGAGACCACCATGCGCGCCAACGAGGACCGGTTCGATGCCCTGATGCTTCGCCAACGGTCAATGGTGGACCTTCGGGGGCTGAACACGTCCACCACAGTGCTGGGCCATTCCCTGGCGCTGCCGCTGATGGTGGCACCGATGGGCATGCTCACCATCTTCCACCCGGGTTCGGATCCTGCGGTTGCCCGGGCCGCGGTCAGGGCGGGGTCGATCTTCATCCACAGCGCGTGGGCCGGCTGCTCGCTGGAGGAGGTGGCCAAGGTGGCCCCGAACAACCTGTGGGCGCAAATCGCCTTCTGGAGGGATCCGGAGGAAACCGCCAGCTACATCAACCGGGCCCGGGCCGTGGGGGTTGAGACCCTGGTGGTGGCAGGTGACGTCGGGTCCTCCAGCAAGCGGGAACGGGACCTGCACCATGGACTGTCCATGCCGCCCCGCCCGCCGGTGGCGGACTACTTCAATGCCGCCACCCGCCCGGCCTGGCTGTGGCGCTGGCTCACCGGCCGGAAGATGACCTACGGGAACTACCAGATCAACGGCCGCCCGCTGCGGATGGACGAGATGAACAACTGGATGGCGACCAACAAGAACCCGGGCGCCACCTGGGAGGACTTCGCCAGGCTCCGGTCCGAGTGGAAGGGCAACCTGGTGATCAAGGGCATCATGGACGCCGAGGACGCCGCCAGGGCCGTGGACGAGGGCGCGGACGGCATCTTCGTCTCCAACCACGGCGGCCGGCAGTTCGATTCCCAGCCCGCCACCATCGATGTCCTCCCCTCCATCGCGGACGCTGTCGGCGGCCGGGCGGAAATCTATCTCGACGGCGGCATCCGGCGCGGCCACGACATCGTCAAGGCAGTGGCGCTGGGCGCCAAGGCGGCACTGGCCGGGCGCCCGTTTGCCTACGCCCTTGCCACTGGTGGGGAGCCGGCGGTGGACCGGGTCTTCGGAATCCTCCAGGACGAGCTCAAGGGCGCGATGGGGTTCGTGGGCAAGTCATCCGTTGCGGACCTGGACAGCAGCATCTTTGCAGGGCGCAGCACGTCAGCGTTCCCGAGGGCCTGCTTGTGTAGAAGAACTGAAAGCGTAGCCAGGTAACTGCCCGCCTCCCTCGGAGGCGGGCAGTTCTTTTGTCTTACCGGTACCCGTCCACGATTGCCGCGGCAATTTCCCGACGGTGCAGCGCCTGCATCGAACTCCGCTGTCAGACCTGCCGGCGGTACCACCATCGGGTCCGTCACATGGTCCGGGTTGGCGAACAGCGCGCACACGATCAAGGTCACCATGACCGGGACCGGCTTTGTGCTGCACGGTTTCGACTGCACCAGCGGCAACGGCTTTGTGATGGACAACTTCGGCCCTTCCGGGTCCAGCACTGACGACTGGGTACTGACCGGGTGGAAGGACGATGCGACGCTCGCGCTGCGCCCGCAGCTCGGCGACACTGCCGGGACCAACCTCTTCATTCTGGTGCTTGGTACCAACTATGCGCTAAGGGACCCTATGGGCTCCACCGGCGTGTCCGCGGCTCAGCACATTAGCCGGCTCCAGAGCATCATCACGGCTATCAAGATGTCTTCGGAGTTAGTGCAAATAGCCCGCCAGCCATCGGAAACTACTTCGACGCGGCGGCAGGCTTGACGCCCTACTCGGACGTGATCCACACCCTGGCAGAGTCGAACAACCTTCGGGTGTTAAACATGTACGACCGCTGGGTTAGCTACACCGATGCACGCAACGGCGACCTGATCAGCACCGATACAACGCACCCAAGCGTCTCCGGATAGCTCGACTACCGAGAACGCGTCGTGGCGCGCCTCGGCGCCAAGTAACCGCGATGATTCCTGTTTGGGCGCTCGCTCAGGGGGTAGAAAACTCTCCCGGGGGAGCGCCCCATACGTGCCTTTTTGGGGGAAGCGTCATCCTCCGGCTCGCTCGACACATCGGACTGGTCAGTGCGCGCCCAAGCTGGGAGCGCGAAAGCGAACGCGACTACTAGCCACACGGTGATCCCACCAACAGATCCCTCGGTGTAGGGGTCAGTCTGGGAGATCGCAAACAGTGCGAGCAGGGCCGGGCCGATGGGCCGAAAACGGCGGCTACTCCGGATCCAGAGCCTGATCAGCATGATAACCAGCGGCAATCCGAACACCAGCCCACCGATCTGTAAGTAGGACAGGAACAAGTTGTGAGCGAACGTCTGCTGCTCCAGGTTGGCCGATATCGTTCGGAAGTGCTCCCAACCGGACCCACTAAACGGAGAGTCCAGGAACGCTTTCCACGCGAGCGACCATAGGCCAAACCGGGTGTCCACGTTTTCATACACCTGAGCATTAACTTGAGCGCGCTGAGCTTGGATAACGTCAACGGCGTACCAGGCGACGACGGGGAGCGTGAGCGCGGCCGCCCGCATGAAGAACTTGGCGACAGGCTTCTCCGGTAGCACCCACAGAGCCGCGGCGATACCCACCGCCAGCGCCGTTACGCCGTCTCGCGAAAGGGTAAGTACGGCCGCAATAAATCCCAAGAGGGCAATCATGTAAGCCAACCATCGGCCGCGCCGCAGGAGTTGGGCGCGACCGATGACGAGCATGCCGGTCACCACCAAGACGCCGGCAACGTAGTTGGAATTACCCCAGGGCGTGCTTGCGTTTTGGTGCAAGGCCCGCAGAGCCTCAGCGCCACTTATGTCCGGTTCGTTGACCAGAACGGCAACCCCATCGCCAGCCGCCAGGTGGTCATCAAGGTTGACTCCACGACCGGCGAAATCCTCGACATCGTATCGGAGGCATAGACCATGGGCATGGGCTACATGAAGGACTATCGGGGCCGGCACCTCGATTCATTCCACCCAGGCAGGGACGCGAACCGCATCTCTTCCTACGACGCTTCAACTCTGACTGGTGCCAACGGTTCCAGCCTCGTTGTGTGGCCTGACTCCGGAGTAAGTCTCCAGGATCTCACCCAGCCCACGACGGGGGCACAGCCCACGGTCACCGCGAACAGCCTCAACGGGCTCCGCACGGTTCGCCTCGGGGCCACGTCCTATATGGCGCGTTCTGACTTCGGTGCCAACTTCGAGAACGGCGGGGCAGGCTACGCCCAGCCCCTCACCATCGCTGCCCTCTACCGAGTCAGCTCAACCGGCTCACGGGCGGCCAATGGGGCTTTGACCGGTTGGGCCTCCCCGGCATCTTCCAACCGTCCTTCTATGCAGGTGGACACCAGCGGCTCCATCGCGCTTTTCGGCGCCTCCGCTGGAGCCACGGGCGGCAAGCCCGTCAACGATGACCAGTGGCACATCACCATCGCCCAGTTCGACACGGGGTCCTCGTCGTTCTACACGGACGGCTACCTGGTCGCCGGGCTCGCCACACAGGCGCACGGCACAAGCGTCCTGCGAGGGTTCGCGATCGGTGCAGCAGTAGACGGTTCTGCCCCTTTGGGAGTCTCGGACATCGCCCAGGTTGATGTCTTGTCCGGCCGCCTCACCCGCGTCCAGATCGACAACTACACCCAGTACCTTGCAACGAAATGGGGCCTCTCATGACGCTCGGACGCCAAACTAAAGCCGTAACCTATGTGGACGCTACAGACTCGGCCGGGATCGCCGTCCGCTACTGGCTCCCCGCGGGGGCAACCAACCTTGTCATCTGGTCCCACCCCGACTCCCAGACCGAACAGATCACGCCCGGGTACTGGGCCTATCCCCTGATCCAGGCGTTCATCCAAGACGGGTACGCGGTCATCGCGTCGAACCTTCATGGACGGTCGTGGGGCAACGCGGCATCGCTCACCGACACCGTGAACGCCTACAACTACATGGTCGGGAAGATGACTGTCTCGAAGGTCGTCATGGCAGGCGGATCCATGGGCGGCCTGGCGTCCCTGCTGACCATCGCCAAGGCCAACCTTTTTGCCGGGAAGGTGAAGGGCGCGTGCCTCTTCGATGCCGTGACGAACCTCGCCAACATGTACGACGCCGGCCAATACGCTTTCGTCATCCAGACCGCCTACGGCATGGCGTCCAGCACGCTCGCCGCAGCATCGTCCAGCGGCGCAATAACGCTGTCTTCCACCGTGTCCTTCCCAGCATCGACAGTCCTTACGGTGGACTCCGGCACGAACCAAGAAACAGTCACCGTCAGCTCGGTTGCTGGCACCGGCCCATACACGCTCACCCTCTCATCCGCAGCAACGAAGGCGCACGCTTCAGGCGTTTCGATCTTCAAGGCATCCGGGTCGGACGCAAGCTACGGGACTGCGACGAGCGGCAATGACCCGAACCTCTACGCCGCTTCGGCGTACACGGATCTCAGGTACCGGCTCTACGCATCCAGCGCCGACACCTCAGTCGCTAAGGCTGGGAACGCGGACACCTTTGCCACGCTGGTTGGTGGGACGGCCACAGAGGTTTCCGTCCAGGCGCACCCGCTCGGACACCTCGACCCGCACGGCGTATGGCCCGCGGATGTCGTCGCCTTTATGCAGAGGTGCTACGCCTAATCAGACTACTGCCCGCAGGTCGCTGACCATTCAAAGCGGCGATCTGCGGGACCATCTCTTCCGGTCGTGGCCGTGCCACATAACAGGCGGCGATCAGTGTCCACATGATCGGGGAAGAAAAGTCAGCCAGCGACGTGAACGCCGCGGCCATTTGCGCCAAGAGGCCCATCGCGAGAGGCCGGCGATCCATGAGAGCGACGCTCGTGAAGATGGAGCGGCAAATCAAGACGAGGAACAGCAGCACACCGAGAATGCCTATAGTGCTCAGCAGCATCGGGAACAGTGATGAGGCACGGTTGTTCCCGATCCCAACACCGATGAAGTTCGTCTCGTTGTAGATCCTGAAGGCGATGTCGTTTGCGAGTCCTCGGTTCCGGAAGGAGGTCCCGCCGTACTTACCATCGACCGCCTCAGTTACGAAGTTCACGAGGTACTCGGACAGCGGAATGGCAACGATCACCATCACGCATCCGGAAATGGCCATGACTGGGCGTATCCGGGCACCGTTTCTGATCCAGACCACCACGCCGATGACCGCTCCGAAAGCAGCCGTGATCACGAGCCCCACGATGGCTGTGCCGGAGTAGCTGGCGACCAGCAGCAGGGCGGATCCGCCAGCGAAAGCCAAGTGGGCCAGCACCCGCTTGGGGGCTCGCGCCGTCAGCGTAGCGGTGGCGAAATAAGCGAAAGCCACCAGGGAAAAGGCCCCCAACTGGGACGGCTCCGCGAACTGGGCGCGTAACCGACTCGAACCCTTGGCATAGAAGTTGCCAGGGAAATTATCGAAAAAGGCTTTGGGCCAGGTAATCCCCACAACACTGAAGGCATACGCGGCCAGGGCAACAGTGACTCCAATGGCCAGCGCCATGGTAATCATGCGGCGGCTGATCAACTGGTGGCGTTGATTCAGGTGGACCAGCAGCAGGGCAAGCGCTAGGTAGCCGAACTGCGCCAGCCCAGACATCGAATAGGTCAATGGAGTCTGCGTCCCCACCTGCTGGTCCAGGCCGACTCCGGGTGCGATGACCGGAAGGCCAGCGAACCATGTCGGGCCTGCAATCGCAGTCAAGCCCACAACAGAAACGAGTACGGCGAGGACCCCAGAGCGGCTCTGGAAAGGAGCCCTCTCGACCGGGCTCCTGAGAGTTTCAGCCAGCGAGACGATGATGTAGAGGATGACGCCGACGTAAAACGGAGTCACACCGTTGCCGCCGAAAGCTATCATCGCGGAACTACTGAACGGGGCCGCGCAGACAGTCACTGTCAGCAGGCCGCGCATCCCGTACTTGCCGAGCCCAATCAGATATGCGATGGCGAATATCGCGCCCAGAATCGTCATGAGCTAACGGAGGAAGAAGATGGCGAACATCGCTACGCCGAGTATCGAGACGGCCATGACGGCAAACTCCTTGGGGGACTGCGAGTTGAAGCGTTCGAGGAGCAGACCATTCGAGGCAGGCTTGGCGGCCAGAAGCCCAGCCCCCGCCGCCGCGCACTGTGGTGAGCAATACCGATAGCCACCCTCTGCGGGGAAGGTTTCACCAACCTGATTGCAGTTGTCGCAAAGCAGTACAGCAGGCGTCGTTATGCTGATCCACCACGCGTGCAGCCGTTCAATCGGTAATGTCCCCATCCGCTAATTGTAAGGGGCGAATAAGACCGGCTATGTTCCCGTGAGCAGCTATTGAACAGGTGAAAGAGAAACGCGCGCCGCTACCGGTACCCATCTACGATCGCGGCGGCAATTTCCTTATAAGCCCGCCGGGTCTCAGCCTTCAGCACATCGAGGGTCACCAAATCACCGTCGGCCACGCCACGGTCATGCGGGACGGCAATAAGTTCCCGGCAGATCCCGGAGAGGTGTTCCTCGATGGCATCCTTGTCCACCCGGGAGGACACCTCGTCCTTGTCTGTGATCACCACAATGGCGTTCCGTGCCAGGTCCTCGTACCCGTGGCTGGCCAGCCAGTGCAGGGTGCTACGGGCCCGCTTGGCCCCTGAAACGGCATACCCGGCGGCGATCACCAGGTTGTCGGCCGACTGCAGGATGCCGCTCATCGCGTTGTGGGTCACGCCGGTGCCGCAGTCGGTCAATGCGACTGAGTAGTAGCCGGCGATGAGCTTGCGGATCCGCAGGTACTCCTCAGCGGTCAGGGAGTCAGAGACCTCCGGGTCCTGCTCCCCTGCGATCAGGTGCAGCCTTCCCGCGTGGTGCATGTACCGGGCCAGCGCCGTCAGCGAGTCGATGGACTCGATGTTCTCCAACAGGTCCGTGATGGTCCGCGGGCTGGCCTGCTGGTAGATGCCCTCGCCTAGGGCGCGCTCCACGAGGTCGCCCGAGTCCGGGTTGGCGTCGATGGCGCAGGGCGCGTCACCGCGGTATTCGGCCAGGGTCAGGCCCACACCCACGGTGGTGGAGGTCTTGCCGATCCCTCCCTTGAGGCTCAGGACCGCGGTGTTGTAGCTGCCCTGGAGTTGCCTCGAAATGCGGCGGGCCAGGTCGTCTTCCTGGCGCTGCTTTGGTCCGGGACCCAGGTTCCATGCGCCCCCGGTCAGGTTGTACAGCGCACCGCGGATGCCACCCCTCGGGCGGGGCTTCTGCTCCTTGACGAACAGGCCCGGCGAGCTGATGAAGTCCGGCATGGGGCTGTCGGCGATCGCGTCCGAAACAGTCGGTCGGCTGCGGCGGAAAGAAGGAGCGTCCGACGGCGGTGAGGCAGCTTCGGAAGCCACGTCACCGGGAGCAGCGGCGGGCTCAGCGGAAGGAACAGACGCGATGGGATCCGCGGCTGGCTGCCTGGCCGGTGGCGCAGGAGCGGCGGTTGCAGGCGATGGTGCGCGCGACGGCTTGATGGCGTCGGCTGCGGCAGCCGCTTCCGCCCAGGACGTGCGCCGTGTAGCCGGCGTCCCGGCGTCGTTGGAACTGAAAGGGGAAGGGGTTACTGCTGGCATGGTTCCTGTCCAGGCATCCTGAAGTGAGCCGTCGGCACGACGAAGGTCGCGGCGTCGGCGCAGCTGCGGCTGCCCTGCATCCTCTGCTTGGGCGCCTGCATTCTGATCCGCCGGATCTGGCATGTCTGTCCCCCGGACGTTTCGGCAAACGGTTCTGCGGCACTGGTTCAATCAGTAAGTCTAGGGGGTCCGATCAGGAGCTCCTGCCTCGTATCCGCTGGTCAGTGATGGATGAGCGCGGCTGAAACCACAGCTGCGGTGAGCACCAGGAGAACGGCAAGGATGATGTACCCCACCCACTTGGGACGGCCTTTGTGGGGGTTGATGTCGACATACGGCATGGTCAGCGCTGGTTACCTTGGGGTGCGGGCCGGACGGGGATCCGGAGTGCGCGGCGCTTGAGCCGCAACATTTGATACAGGACAGCGAAGGGAACCAGCAGGGTGCCCAGTAAAGCGCTCAGCGCCAGGGCGTAGTCCGAAAAAGCCACATTAGCCTCCATTGGTCAAAGTGATCCCCATCGCCATGACCCAATCACGGGACGTGTCCATTGACAAGTCACGTCGAAAGGGGACCCTAAGCCTCTAGACCGATGATCTGCGACATTGTAAGTGCGCCCAGAAGAGCATTCAGTCGCGAGGGCGGCCAGCAAAACAAAGGAAAGTAAGCTTATCTTTCACTTTCAGCGTTCCTGCCCGCGTGCCCATCACCATCGTGGAAATCCCTGGGGCCCAACCTCAAGATCTCCTCAAGAAAGACGTATTGTTACGAGGCTTCCTGGGGTTTGAGCCGGGTCTCCCGCAGCCGCTTAATGAACCACCGGGACTGCTCGGGGCCGTATGGCAGGACGGGAATCGCCTTGGTCGCGTCGTTGGGGGTATCCCGAATGGACTGCCAGGCCTGCCGGACGGCCGTCGTCATAGTGTTGGCCATCGTCTTGACGAACTGATCACTGCAGGGCTTTCCGTGCCCAGGAATAAGGAACTCGTAGCGGTGGCGCAGCGCCGAGATGTGCCGGAGCACGTCCGCCCATTCCTCCGGGTAAGAGTCTTCAAAGAGGGGTGGGCACCCTGTTCCACGAGGTCGCCCACGTAGAGAGTGGTTGGTGTGCCAACCAAAAGGTCACCGTCCGTATGCCCGCGGCCCAGGTAGAAGAGGGTTGCGGTCAGGCCACCAAGGTCAACGAGGACGGGCTGGTTCTTCACGATGGCGTTGGGAACGACGAGTTCGACGTTGTCCCCCTCGCCGGATGCCATCTCCGGTTCCAGCGTTCCGACGTGCCGGCGCTGCACGTCACCGCGCTGGTCGATCTCTGTGGTGCAGTTCTGGTGAGCCCAGAACTCCGTGACTCCTTGTTCTGCGAAGACAGCGTTGCCAAAAAAGTGGTCGTAGTGGGCGTGCGTGTTGACCACAACAAGGGGCAGGTGCGTCTTCTCGCGTACCGCATTCAGAATTTCGCGCCCCTGCCGGGGACCGCACCCAGTGTCGACAACCATTGCGCGCTGTGAGCCGATGATGAGGCCCGTATTCAGCAGGGATCCTTCAGTGACCAGTACATAGTTGTCCGCGCCGACTTCGAGCCATTCCGACATTGTTTCTCCGTACCTCCGGCAAGCAGTGTGCGTTTGTCTAGGGGACTGATTGTAGCCAGCGCTCTTCCATGATGTCGGTAGATACGAGGTTCCCCCGCTAACCGGGGGAAATTGCCCTTCCGACCCCCACCGTTTGTCCTATGCAGTGTCCCGGGTGATACGCCACCTCCAGAACTATGACGGTGACCGTGGACGTCAAGCCCCAGTTAGCTGCGACCACGTCACTTCGATTCAGATAAGTCTGGCGCTCACCCGGCAAAACTGGTAAGTGGCCGAGCGGGGCGGCGGCAATGGGAATAGCAACTACAACTGCAGCTCCGACTTGCGTTCCGCCGGCACTCCAGCGTATAGCCCGTTGGGCTCACAGTCTCCGATCACAACCGCGCCCGCTGCAATTATGCAACCGGATCCAACCGTCACGCCAGGGAGGATCGTTGCGCGCGCTCCGATCCATACCCCGTCGCCGATTACTACGGGTTTGCCCACCGCCCGTCCGGCGCGTTGCGCTGGTCCACCAATCTGGTGTGTTCCAGTCAGCAACATAACCTGCGGCCCGATCTGGCAGGATCTGCCAATAGTTATCTGCGCTGCATTGTCCAGGAACACGCCGTAATTCAGAAACGTCCCGTGGTCAATGAATATATTCGTTCCACCATAGAAGCCACCGGCAGAAATGGCCGATGACTGAATTTGTAAACCAAGGGCCCGCAGGAGCCTCCACCGCAGTGGACGAGGAACTGCTTTGGACGCTACAAACCCGTTTAGGACAGTGTCCCGCGTCAAGCTCGAAACTATCTTTGCCAGCTTGTTGTAAGAAATGTGCCCCATGGCCACAGCCTACGGCAATCCTCATACCTGTCAGTTAGGCTTCCGGGTTGCTGGAGTGGAAAGGGACGAACTTGACAGTCGATCCGAATGCTGGGCGGGGTGCCTTTTTGGTCCAACGAACATTAAGCAACCGCCTGCTGCAGGCAGAGCGCGAGCCCTACCCAGACGTTAACTACCACGACTACTGAAGCCCGGCCGTGCATCATGGCGCAAACGAACCGGCTTCCTGCGGTCACAGCGATTGACTGGGCTCCCCCTGTCCCGCGAGTACTGACTTCAGCCGGTATAATTGATTGCACCGCACTAAAATTGCCGTTCTTGGTGGCGTGCCACGAGGCAGGTCCCGATCATTCACCCAGGGGGGACCTTCATTGGATCTGCGCGAATATTTTCGAATCTTGCGCCGTAACTGGATCTGGATAACCGCGTTCTCCCTCTTGGGTCTACTCGGGGGCGGCGGAGCGACCATCCTGGTCAAGCCGACGTACACTTCCGAGACACAACTTTTTGTGGCCATCCAAAACTCGGGCACGGTTCAAGAGCTTCAGCAAGGCAATACTTTCAGCCAAGCCCGAGTGGCATCCTATGTCCGGACCGTATCCACTCCCTTGGTACTTCAGCCCGTGATCGACAGGCTGGGCCTCCAGACCACGAGCGCAGAACTCGCATCTCGAGTGAAAGCCAGCGCCGATCTGGATACTGTGATAATCAACATCGCTGTTACAGATTCGTCGCCGGTCCAGGCCTCAGCCACCGCTCAGGCAGTGGCCGACAGCTTAGTTGAAGCGATCGACTCCTTAGAAAAGCCAAGAACAGGTGGAACATCGCCCGTAAAGCTGTCGATCGTTAGGCCGGCGGAGGCTCCCACAACGCCTTCAGGCCCGAATACGAAACTGAATCTCGCCCTTGGTGTAGTGGCGGGACTATTCCTTGGGCTTGCCCTCGCGATTTTGAGAACCCTTCTCGATTATCGCATCCGGACCGAGGCGGATTTGCGGCGCGTTACAGATGCACCTTTGCTTGGTGGGATTACATTCGATCAAGACGCTGCCAAAAAGCCACTGCTTACCCAAGTAGCAGCCCAAAGCCCAAGGGCCGAGTCTTTCAGGCAACTGAGAACGAATCTTCAATTCGCCAACGTAGCCGGGCAGGCGAGAACCATCTTGGTCACATCCTCGCTTCCAGGTGAAGGCAAAAGCACGACTGCGACGAATCTAGCAATTTCACTCGCACAAGCGGGTCAGACAGTCTGCCTTATCGATGCTGATCTCCGCCGCCCCATGGTTGACGATTATCTTGGACTTGAGAGGAACGCAGGGCTCACAACAGCCCTTGTAGGGTCAGCCGATGTCAACGATTTGCTGCAACCATGGGGTGGGGAAAACCTCTATGTACTAACATCTGGGCGCATCCCGCCGAACCCAAGTGAACTCCTCGGATCCAGTGCCATGAAGTCACTGGTCGAGCGGCTGGAAGAGGTCTTCGATGTGGTTGTGATCGATGCGCCGCCTCTCTTGCCCGTGACAGATGCGGCCGTGCTCAGCCAGCATGTGGGTGGTGTGGTAGTTGTAGTTGGCACACAGAAGGTGAAGCTTCACGATTTGGAAAAATCATTGCGGGCGCTTGACATGGTTGAGGCAAACGTAATCGGCGTTGTTATGAACAGGATTCCGGCGAAAGGTCCAGACTCGTACAGCTACGGTTACTACTCATCTCCGAAGGACATTGAGAAGAACAAGACGGACGAACGGGCAGCCACTTCTCGTATTTGACCCTTCACCGGACGCACGCTCACTGAAACTCCGGCAAGATATAGGCCCAGCAGGAGCTTATGGACTGGCGATCATCCCTTCCGGGTCGGCCGGTCGGCCAGGTAGTCCAGAGGCCTGTACAGGGTCGAATAAGCATTCATGGCGTAGGACGCTCCGGGTAGGCCGTGATCATAGATCCGTGGCACGTGTCGCCGCACTTGCCAAGGCAAGCTCTTGTGGGTCCGGCCCGTTTTTGCGGCCACCGCTTGCCCGTTGACCAGACCCGCGGAGGTCGTCCTCCACATAACGGCTCAGCTGGAATGCACTACCACGACTTCTCTATGGTCCTAGGGCTTGGACATGGGGGCATGGCCAAGAACTCCGGAGCTTGGACTCTAAGAGCCATATTCCTCCAACTGTGTCGCCACGACACCGCGACTTGGGCAGCGAGTGGCTGATCAGTCTCGATGACGACTGGAGGTCCGCCATTATGATCAGTTCGGACTCGGAGAGAAATCGGGCAGAAATCTCGGATGGTCTTAGACGGGGGTAGGCGATCTTTTTGACGTCGCCGGACTTCAGAAGAACCGTGTGACCGTGCCGCCATCGAGTGCCGGAACTACGGCTGATTCCGACAATCCGGCTCGCTTCGGAATTGCCCATTCCCTAGTTTCACCGGCTAATCAATGTGAGCCCGTGGAGCCTTCTTTGGAGGGGCACCCGTGACTTTCGTGGTCGCTTCATATCTGCCAGTGGCAACTACTAAAAACTCAGGAGTTGCAATGACCACTAGACGTCAAGCCCACAAAATAGCACACTTTTCGACCCATCGCTGAGAGACGCAAGACCACACCGAAATGACGCGGGCACTTTGCAGAGACTGGTGGCAGCAGACTCCCCCGGTGGCCTCAGACAAGGATCGTCGTCCTGTTCCTGGCTTGTATCCTCACACAATCTCGCCGTCAGGGCCGCAGCCCTGACATCTACGACACCGGATAATTTCAGGACGAAACAAGAAGAGACGCATCAACCCAGACGGCGACCGCACGTTCGAGTCACGGCATTCGCTCGGACCGGGCAGGAACACACCCACCACTATGCCTACACCAATCACCCGCCAGCGCGGCCATTGCAAAGTCAGTGGGCGACGACGGAACAAACTGGCGCGAGCCCCTTTCGTGCATCAACACTCGGGGATGAAGCCAGTTCTAAAAAGACGTTGGCGTAGAGCCACACGAGCGAAGGTGACAAACAGCACTCACTAACTAACCCGGCGATGTAGACGATCAGGAAGTATAAATACGTCCGTTCAACTCTTCAGCTTTGGCGGTCATTTCCGCCTCACTTAGAATCCACCACCGTGACTGCTCGATTTCAGCAATCCGTTCTTCTGAAAACCTATAGCGAATGAAGCGCGCCGGATTACCACCCACGATGGCATAGGGTGCCACATCTTTAGTAACCACAGCACCAGCGGCAACAACCGCACCCCTGCCTACTGTGACTCCGCTTACAATGAGAGCACCATGGCCGACCCACACACCATGGTCCAGGACAATATCTCCCTTTGAGGATGGAAATCCATCGGCAGCAGAGTCATCCAAGAGTAGGCGGAGACGAATAGGAAAAGTGGAGGCGCGATCCATTGGATGGTTACCGCCGAGAAGAAAAGTCGCGGAAGACGCAATACTGCAATAGTTCCCGATAAGAAGGCGAGTGGACTTATCTCCAGCATATGTCACAACCTCCGGGGTACCGTATGAGCCAGTTCCAATAGCGACACGCCCAGCCCTAACGAGATGCGCAAAAGGTGAGACTCGCTTCATCACCGCTTTGTAGACTCTGTACGGGGTAAACTTTTTAATTGCAGAAGGAAGCATTGGATCCTCTTTCTAAACTTCGTCGGCTCACGTTGATTCAATCATTCTCAAAGTGGCGGCTCGGGCAGCATGGCGACAGCGCTCATAGACTTTGGAACTGCCATAATGCAGATACCACAACGCACCCACAGATATAGACAGTGCATTGCCAACCGCAAAAAGTATTGCCGAATGCAGGTACAAAGATGCGATTCCGGCAACTGAAAAAATCGATGCGGTCAAAATTAGATATGCGATATCTAGCGTCGGCAACCCGATGGCAACTGCCAAGAAGGAAAGCGGCGCTGTTATGCCAATAAGAGTGAACGCACCCAAAAGCGAGAAAAAGACCGTAGGCAAAACGTCAACGCCCAGTGGCTCAGCCACAACGAAGTAGAAGGCACTCACCCCAACAGACGCCAAAATAGCGATGCCTGCACATATCAGCGTCGAACTGCGGAGGACGCGCGGAATTCTCCGAGGCGCCGTACGATAGAGATGCCCTGCGTCGCCGCTTACAGCGATGGCTAAGTTTTGGATCAGAAATCGAGGAAGGGCAGCAACCCGCCAGGCCACTTCATACGCCGCTAGAAACTCCGGCCCCGCAACTGCCCCGATGATCCAACGATCTCCTTGAAGAATGGCGGACCCAAGCAAACTAGCTAAAGTTCGAGACCAAACGAATGTGAAAGTCGAAGTCGGATTATGCCCTTGGCCGCTCACTGTGGCCTGGAATGCTCCTTTCCACGCCATCCAAATAACTCCGATGATGAGTACGACGGCAGATGACACGGACCAACCAACTGGGAGAGCCCACGCTGATGGACGAGAAACTAGGAATGCTAGGGCAATTCCAAAACAGAGAAAAGCTTGGCCTGCAGTAAGAAACATACGCGCGTATGCCTGGTTGAGGTGTAGAGCTGTCTGCGCCAGGACCGCGAGAGTACTCCTAAAGATGGCGGCTAGAGAGCAAAGAGCGATTGCCGCCAAGCCTTCCTCAAAGCTAAACGCCCGTGCTGAGGCAGTCTGAGAATATGGGATCCATAAGAAAGCGGAAACAATCCCAACAACCAACGCGCCGACAGAAGACAATGCGCTCGATTGCACGACTAGGCGGACGGTCGAAATAGTACCGAAGCGCGCTGATGTCAGCGCAACACCACCGAAGTCAAGACTCAGCGCCACAGTCGTGATCGTGCTAAGAATAGTCCACATGGCGAACTGGTCCGTTGGAAGAAACGCTGCACCACAAAGTGGAAGTGCGAGCAGGACGAGAAAGCTGACTAATGGACCGGTCGCCGCTGACAACATACGCCGAAACAGGGACTGGATCTGGGCTGACATCACCCCCTTATTAGCTATCGTTTCCATTCCTATTGAGCCAGATCATCGACTTGGAGTTTACCGACCACAGCGTCGCCGAAATTGCTCCAGCTGAATCGATTAACAACGGACATCCTTGCTTCAACGGAAATGGCTGGTTTTTCGGCGAGGATCAGAGAGTCACTCGCGTGGTCTCTACTGACGTAAGTACAGGCGTCACCGAGGAGTTCACGCGTAAGGGGTTGATCGAGTGCAATCACCTGGCAGCCAGAAGCCAGGGCTTCAACGAAGGGCAGACCGAACCCTTCGTCCTGGCTAAGAAGCATGAAGAACTCCGCTTGTCTGTAGGCACGTAAGACCTCGTCGTCGGAGACGTTGCTCATCCATGTTCCAAAATCTGGCCCGAACTCCCGGTCGATAATGGCTTTTACCTCAGTCGATACACCAATGCCCGTGACGCTTTTAAGCCACAGAGGCTTGATCCGAGCTAACATTTCTGCCGCGGCTTCATTTTCTTTATGTGCCGCACCGCCAATTAACAACAGGTTTCCTGTGTCTCGTGGATTTAGCGATGTAGTTTGGACAAGCCCTGGACCCAGCCAAGCGACAGTCGCTTTGCCTTCCGCCGCAGGAAGCGCTGCCACAAGGTCATCGTGTGTGCGCTGACTTATGCAAATAAGAGCATCAGATCTGGCAACAGTGCGCTTCAAGTCCCACATGCGATAAAGACGGCTTATAAATCCTCGCGTCCGTAGCCAACGAAGGTCGTGCACAACACTCACGACTCGACCCGACAGCCCAAAAGGTAAAGGGGGAACGATCGACAGAAACACGTCATAATCATCGCGAGGGGGCGGAAGCCATTAAATAGACCAACCAAGCGTTGCCAGGGACGACGTCCCAAGTCGCGAATGGGAGAATACCGAAGAGGTCCACAACAACTGATCAGATGTGGATACAAATTGCGCTGAACCACACCTATCCCGGTATTTCCCCGAGCCATACCGCTAGAAGCCACTTGCACCATAAAGATTCCTACAATTCAGAGTAGAGGGGCAGTTGAGGCTGTACGCGCCCTCGATTGATTACTGCAATACACGAAGAGAGGATTCCCTTAAGATGTTTGCTCTTAGGTGAGCGAGTCGCCGGAACGAAAAGTATTCGGAGTGCGAGAGCAGCAAGAATAATGAGGGTATTTAACAGGCGCGGACTCCCCAGCTTGTCCAAGTATTTTGCCGCCGAATATGTGGCAACCGGAAGCACGGCATCTATATATTTGCCGCTACTCACGGAGTGTGAATGGGTAACTCCGCTTGCGGTTACGCAGCGCTGTCTCGCACCAGTGCGTATGGCACGAGAAACAAAATCAGCATCTTCGTATGTGAAGACAAGGTCCGGATCGAACCCAGCATTCAATTCAAAGGTTCTTCGTGATATCGCAACGCAACTGAATGATCGGTATGAATTTGAATCCGCATGAAGATGTTTTTCATGAACAGGCAACACTTTGCCGAGAAGAGAAACCTGCAAGAAGACTTGCAAACGTTGAGGAATGCGCCGAATTCTATCAATGTCGAAGTAGACGATCTCATTCACGACCCCTTGAGTTTCTAGCGTCCCCATGATCGCTGCCCTGAACAGGTCCACTTCCAAGTTGATATCATCATTTACAATCAACAGCCAATCCCATGTTTCTGAGGTTGCTGCTCCGATCGAGACAGAGTGCCCGAAACCTCTGTTGCTGCCGTCAGTTGCGACTGAAACATCGAGTGACCGTAAGTGAGCTGTGAGACTCCGCGAGTTAGAGATAACAAGGCAAGAAATAGGCTCAATGCTATTCAATTTATCTTGGAGTTCTATAACGGCGTCATAGCCAGCACCCCCAATACTCGGTATTACTGCCAAGACGTCGGGACCATGAGCTTTGTTGTTTAGAGTGTCTTTGCTTTTTTCCATCAGGGTTCCACTCCTGCGATAGGATAGATCCGGCTTAGCGTGCCATGCAAAGAAAATTCCTTCACGGCACGGTCTCGAGCTCCGTCCGACAAGAATTGGCGATAATCAGAATCATTAAGCAACCGCTCAAGCGCAGCTTGAAAACTCCCCGTCTCCTCAATTCGTGCAATGAGGCCAGTCTCTCCGTCCTTCACAACGGCTCGGCATCCTGGCTGATCGGAAGCAATTGCAACGACGCCACAGGCTGCGGCTTCAATTAGACTCCTCGGTGTACCCTCAGGATGTGTGGAAGGAAGCACATAAATGTCGGCTCCCCTATAGGTGCCCAGCATATCGTCTGATTCGCCCAGATATTCGATGATTTTTTCGGCTTGCCAAGCCTTCAGTTCCTCATCAGTGACACTTGAGTTGACGCCCGTGTCTGGTTTACCAACAACTACAAACTTAGCAAGACCTTTAGGCGTATCGCGCGCCAAATCGATAAACTCGTAAATTCCCTTTTCGCGGAACAACCGCGCAGCAAACAACACAACTGGCAAAGGTCGCTCATACGTCTCCGGAGGCGTCCAAGTGTTTGTGTCTATTCCTGTGCCGGCGACTACGTGGCTACGGGCAGCGGCAGCCAGTCGTTCCGCAACGAAGCGATCCCGGTCTGATTCCAGTTGGAAGAGCGAATGCACGTTAGGGAATCTAGCCGATATCCCGAGACCCCTCCTGACGACACCCGTGGCTCCGGAGGAAGCCGAATCGGCAGTGAGGGCGCGGCCCGCACCTGTTATGACTCTGATGAACCTAGTCTGCGGCAACAACAAGGCTGCGGGCCAGCCCAGAGAATACGCCGCCGTAGCAACCAGAAAGACCCCATGAGGCCTAAGCTGCAGCAACAAGAGCAATAGCTTAGACGCCGTCTTTGCAGCTTCCTGGACCGAAACAGATTCGCGGCCGAAATGCAGCGGGATGAACTGAAACCCTAAGGCTCGGATTGCTGCGGAATGCCCGGTGTCCTGGGCGATAACAATTATTCCCCCACCAGATGCGGCAAGTGCGGTTGCCCAACTCGCTCGATGGGTAAGGAAGAATCGGTCGTTGTTGACCACAAAGACAAATTTCTTCTTGGTTCGGTAATTACGGCCGAACTGAACTGCGGCAGCACTGTCAGCTGTTCCTAGCGGGACGCCAGTTCCCTTGAGAGTGGCGCTTTCATCGTGCAATTGGGGACTTCCTGTCAGACGCTAAGAGACCACTCATCCACTCATATTCAGAACGGAGGCCTTCGTCGATTCCGATCAGCGGCTGCCATCCCAACAATTTTCTTGCAAGGTCGGTACTACCTCCCGTTCGAAAGACGTCACCGGCCACCTTTTGGAGATACTCAACGTTTAGGTTCTTGCCTGAGATATCGGCGATCTTGGATAAAACTTCGTTTACCGTGACCGATGAACCGCCCGACAAATTGATTACCGAGCCGGCCGGAGGACGTTGTTGCCACGCACGGATATTCGCTTCTACGATGTCTGACACGTGAGTGAACTCTCGGATCTGGGTTCCATCGCCATAAACTGGTATTGGCGCATCATTTATCGCGGCTTTAATGAACTTATTAAAAGCCATGTCTGGCCGTTGACCAGGACCGTACACAGTGAAGTAACGCAACGAGACCGTGGGAACGCCAAAGTTCTTCCCATACAGAGTAGTTAGATGCTCGGCGGCAAGCTTCGTTACCCCGTACGGGCTCATCGGCATCGGCCGATCCAGCTCCGAAGTAGGATAGCTCTCTGCGTCTCCGTACACTGATGAAGAAGATGCATAGACAAACGCCTCAAGGCATTCTAGTCCGCTTGCAGCCTCCAGAAGCCTTTGCGTGACCAGTACGTTTTGGGTCGCATAAAGCCCGAACTCTTCTCCCCACGACTTCCTGACGCCCGGCTGACCGGCCTGATGGAATATGGCAGAGGCGCCGGACAAGACTGGCGAGAGCTCGATGGTGGCTAAGTCGCCTTCGATGAAGTCAAAACGGTCGTTTTGCAGCCCGTGGAGATTTCGTAATTTATTCTCAACAGGGTAGTAGTCAGTAAGCGAATCAATTCCGACCACGTCGATATCACCAAGCTTTAGCAAGGTCTTGGCAAGATTGCTTCCGATGAAGCCTGCCACCCCAGTAACTACAACTTTCATTTTTCCCCCTATGTATGATGCGCAGAACTGGGACGTTCATGGCATCCGAGACCAAGACTTGTGGCGAGAAGGGGGCCGGCTGCGCCCCGATCAGTCCATGGGCCAAGCTCTTGACGTCCGCCGGGAAATCCCCGGCGCTCCAAGAGTGTGTGATGGCGTTCGCACTCACCAGCGAGAGCCTGCTTCGGCGACTCGTCACACATATTGTGACGGACGGGTCATTCGCGCACAAACCATGTTAGAAATCTGTGACTGATGCCACTCGGCCAGCCTAGGTATCGGCGCCTGGATTAAGCGTCGCCTAGCGGTAATTTACGCAAAGGCAACTTAGGGCAGCTAGTATGCGGGTGATATAGATGTGGAAGAGGGGCCGGGGGACATGGCATCAAACAGGCGCGATTGGCGTGCTCGCTACAGATTCCGGCTCGGTATCGTAGACGCTTGCGTAGTGGTATGGGCGGTACTAGGGGCCTACGCAGTGCGCTTTGGATTTTCCGATCTAAGCGATGGCAGTTTGCGAGATACCGATTACCTTGTACTTTCAGCCGGCCTTGCCCTTGCATGGTGGACAATGCTCACCATCTGGGGTTCGCGCGAGTATAAGATCCTGGGATCTGGTTCCGAAGAGTACAAGAGGGTCTTGGCGGCTTCTGTTTGGCTGTTCGGCTGCGTGGCTGTCGTGTCATATGCCACTCGCATAGATACCGCCCGAGGTTTTGTCGGGCTCGCATTTCCCGCAGGGGTGGCAGGGCTCATAGTGGCGCGCTGGCTGGTGCGTCAACACTTGGCACTTGAACGTCGCCGCGGAGAGAGCTGTTCCCGAGTTCTGATTATCGGAGGTCCGCATTCGGCGGAGCATTTGGCCAAGTCCCTGAAGAGTGCTCCGGCGGCAGGATATCTACCCGTAGCTGCACACGTTCCAGGATACGCATTCAGCGGCAGCGCAACCCGCGATCTGTCCCTCCCCATACTGGGTCAAGAATCGGATTTCGATTCAATCCTTGGCGCTATCAAGGCGGCCCGCGTTGATGCGGTAGCCGTTTCCGCCGGCGTCAACTTGCATCCCACTGACTTGCGCCGCCTGGGATGGGAATTGGCCGCCCAAGACATTGGAATGATCCTTGCTCCGGCACTTACAGACATTGCGGGGCCGCGAATTCATACCCAGCCTGTGGCGGGATTGCCACTAATACACGTATCAACACCTAAGCTGACCGGCGGGAAGAAAGTTGCCAAGAGAACTTTTGACATAACCATCTCTGGTGCTCTATTGATATGCCTATCGCCCTTGTTCGTGGTTGTTGCTGCGCTGGTGTATCTAACAGATCGAGGACCAATTTTTTACCGGCAAGAGAGAATTGGTCTGCGCGGTTCAACGTTTAGCATGCTCAAGTTCAGATCGATGCGAGTAAATGCTGACGCGGAACTTTCCGACCTTCTTCGCGCGCAGGGATCCGCCAACAAACCACTGTTTAAAGTAGACAATGATCCACGAATTACTTCTGTCGGTAAAGTGATTCGTAAATATTCTCTCGACGAACTGCCTCAACTCCTCAACGTCCTAAACGGCAGCATGAGTCTCGTGGGGCCCAGGCCCCAACGTGAACGCGAAGTTGCTCTTTACGACGATGCGGCACACCGCAGGCTATATGTCAGCCCAGGTATGAGCGGTCTATGGCAGGTAAGTGGCCGGTCGAATCTCACTTGGGAAGAGAGCATTCGTCTGGATCTCTATTATGTAGAGAACTGGTCCCTAATGGGCGACATCATCATCCTTTTCAAGACTTTCAAGGCAGTGTTCAAAAGCACCGGTGCGGTCTGACCACCTCCGGCTAAATCTATGGCGGAAAATCCGCCAATCCTGGTACTGGGAAGGCAAAAAATGCGCATTTCGGTTATCGGCTGTGGTTATCTCGGGGCGGTGCATGCAGCATGCATGGCTAAACTCGGGCACGAAGTCGTTGGCATCGATGTGGACCAAAGAAAAATCTCTGAGCTTTCTGAGGCACGGGCTCCTTTTTACGAACCCGGACTGGAGGACCTCCTCAAGGAAGTACAGTCGACCGGAAGACTGTCATTCACAACTGACATGTCGGCTGCACAAGGAAGTGAAGTGCACTTCATCTGTGTGGGCACCCCCCAAAAAAGGGAGAAAACGGTGCCGATCTGACTTATGTTGATGCGGCCACGATGGCACTCGTCGCGCACCTTTCTCCGGGCGACGTCGTCGTAGGTAAGTCGACGGTACCGGTCGGCACAGCTGAGAGACTCGCGCGAATAGTCTGCGAAGCGGAACCTACTGCCCATTTGATGTGGAACCCAGAATTCCTCCGTGAAGGGCACGCCGTTTCGGACACGCTTCACCCTGACCGGCTCGTATATGGCGTCAATGGTGGTTCTGAAGATAATAATGCCGTGCAGGTACTGGATCGTGTCTACGCCGTTCCACTCGAAGCGGGGACACCAAGGATTGTTGCAGACCTTCCCACAGCTGAACTGGTAAAAACCGCTGCCAACTCTTTCTTGGCAACCAAGATTTCCTTCATTAATGCTATGGCTGAGTTGTGCGATGCCGCTGGCGCTGACGTAACCCTACTAGCTGATGCCATCGGTATGGACGACAGGATAGGACGAAAGTTCCTCAACGCCGGAATCGGGTTCGGTGGAGGCTGCCTCCCAAAGGACATACGGGCCTTCATGGCCCGGGCGGGGAACTCGGCGCTGACCAGGCACTGACTTTCCTTAGAGAAGTTGACGCTATCAACATGCGGCGAAGGACCCGGGTAGTGGAACTCACTCGGGAACTGCTCGGTGGGTCACTTATGGGACAACGAATCACGGTCTTAGGGGCCGCGTTCAAGCCGGAAAGCGACGACGTCCGTGATTCGCCGGCACTAAGCATAGCTGCCCAATTACAATTGCAGGGCGCGGTCGTGACAGTTACAGATCCGGAAGCCCTCTCCAATGCTGCCCGACGTTTCCCGGAGCTGCACTATGAAGAGTCCACCAATGATGCCTTGCATCGAGCAGACGCACTCCTCCTGCTGACCGAATGGCGGGAATACCGTGACCTCGATCCGTACGAAGCGGCGGCTCTGGTCTCAACTCCCAGAATTCTTGACGGCAGGAATATTCTGGATGCCAGCAAGTGGCGAGCCGCCGGATGGTCGTATCGTGGACTCGGCCGCCCCTGACAATGGTTGACAAATATCCTCAACAGGCGCTGTCGACTGATCAACCTGCAGATTTGGCCCAACGCGCCAGACAGGGAAAACAAGGAAGGCTGCTCAGAGTTGCATTTTCACTTCTTATTCTCTGTGCGCTTGTTGGTGCTGGAGCGGCTTGGCTAGCCTTCAAAGCCGCCGCAATAAGAACGGATCTGGAAACGGCAACGTCCCTGGTCCCCCAGTTAAAGGAAGAAATCCTAGCCTCAAATGCAGCAGCGGCAACGAGCACGCTCTCCAAAATTCGAGACCACACTGCTGCCGCTCGTCATTCAGCGGAAGATCCACTTTGGACGCTTACATCGGGATTACCGTGGCTGGGTCCGAACCTCAGCGCAATTGCCCAGGTCGCCAATTCGGCTGACGATGTTGCGAGGCTGGGTTTGACCCCACTGGTCAGCGTGTACGACTCCCTCGACTGGGAGACCCTAATGCCCAGTACCTCAGGCACTAATTTAGAGCCTCTAAAAGCCGCAGCTCCAAGTGTTAAAGCCTCGGCCTACGCAGTGCGTGCAAGCTGGGAGAGACTGGAAAGAATTGACACCTCCGAACTGCTGCAGCAAGTCGCAAGCCCCTTGCTGCAAGCTAGCGGGGAACTCAAACAGGCAACTTCTGCGCTTGAGTCTGCCGCCGATGCGGCTAGTGTCGCTCCCGGAATGTTGGGTGTGGATGGCCCGAGGAACTATCTGCTTATCATTCAGAATAATGCTGAAGCCCGGGCATCTGGCGGCATACCTGGCGCCCTTGCGGTCCTAGGACTTGATAAGGGCAAGCTCTCTCTTGGCGCCCAAAGCAGCGCAAACGATATCGGAATAATGTCCCCCTCCTTGCCAGTAGACACCCAACAGCAAGAGATATATTCAGCGCGGCTTGGCAAATACATGCAGGATGTTAATCTGACTCCAGACTTCCCCACGGCCGCCAGCACTGCCCAAGCAATGTGGGAAAGGAAAACGGGACAGCGGGTCGATGGTGTCCTCTCCATCGACCCTGTGGTCCTGAGTTACATCCTGCAGGCAACGGGCCCAGTTCAGGTCAATGGGCCTGAACTTGCAGCTGTGAAAGCGGCAGGGCTTCCAACCGAACTGACCGGAAGCAATGTTGTGCAGACTTTGTTATCAGACGTGTACGCCAAAATCCAGCAACCAAAGTTGCAAGACGCCTATTTCGCGGGCGTGGCCCAAGAAGTCTTTTCCGCCCTCTCGAGCGGGAAGGGAGAAGCCAAGGGAATCATCAACGGGATGATCCGTGGCACTGAAGAAGGTCGTGTCCTAGCATGGTCCTCCAACGGCGCTGAGCAGTCTGTAATTTCAAAATACCCTCTGAGCGGTTCTATCTCTGGACCAAGCGTGGCTCCCGCTCAGTTTGGGGTTTATTTCAACGACGGCACTGGAGCCAAGATGGACTACTACGTGAAGCGCACTGTTCAGCTCGTGAAGGAATGCCCGGCGGACGGCTACGAACAGACAACCATTCGCATCATTAGTAGCAACACAGCCGCTGGGGATGCGGCCACGTCGCTGCCCGCCTACGTGACTGGAGGAGGTGTCTTCGGGGTAAGGCCAGGGACGATACAGACGAACATCGTGGTATACGGGCCTGTCCAAGCAAACGTCGAATCAGCCAGCGTGGACGGCCAAAAGACACCCTTTGCGCCGTACCTGCACGCGAATAGGCCCGTGGGCGTTGTTGCTCAGCAGCTGGCACCCGGAGAAAGCAAGACCGTTGAGTTCACTTTCGGGAAAATAGTTCAGCACTCCGAACCTGACTTGGTTGTCACACCCAGTGTGCAGTCTGTAAAGGACGTTGTCCTGCCCACGCAGAATGAGTCTTGCGCGCAAGGACAGTGACAGTGGCGTTAACACTATGTAAACCGACTTGATTGAGCTTGGTGACTGCTGGTTGAGGATGGTACCGTCTTTCTTGGGATATCTATCCGTAGTTCTGCACACGGTCTCGTGCAGAGGGGACATTTCCCCTAAATCGGGTATCAAAAACTTAAACGTCTCCGGGGGACACTCATGAAGAAGACTTTCGCTGCACTCGCGCTTGCGGGCTCCATCGCACTCATTGGCTCGGCTCCTGCCATGGCCGCAACCTACCCTGCTCTTCCGCCTCAGGCAGCCGTTTCTGACGGTGTCGTTGGCCCGGGCGAATCCTTCATCTTCCGCGGCCAGGGCTTCCGTGCTGGCGAGCCACTGATCATCCGCGTTACGCCCGGCCAGGCTCCCGCTTCCAACGGCGCTGGCGTTGGTAACCGTGCGGTTGCCGCCCGCATCGCCGTCGTCACCGAGGCTCAGAACCTGTCAGCTACTGCAGACGCCCAGGGCGCTGTCGCACTCCCGATCGCGATCAGCGAAGCCGGGACCTACTCCATCACCGCTACCGGCACCCAGTCCGGTGTCACCGTCGGGCCCGTAACGGTTACCGTGGCAGCTTCACTGGCCAACACCGGCGGTAACGCCGCCGGTGCTCCGCTGGCTAACACCGGCGGCCTCGCCAACACCGGCGCCGACTCCGGCCTGATCCTTTGGACCCTGGTGGGCGCGGGCGCACTGGCCGCCGGTGCGACCTCCGTTGTGGTGGTTCGCCGCCGCGCCAAGGCAGAGGTTGCTGCCTAACAACAACAGCTCTTAGCACCAATGAAGGTGGGTGCTTCTCCAGAAACGGAGAAGCACCCACTTTTGCTTTGTGTGGTATCTATTTGAACTATGGGGAGACATTGGCGCAGAGCACCACGCGAATACGACTTTTCTGTTCCACTCCCCCGGCCACAGGTACTGGGCTACGCCCTCCT
Organism: Arthrobacter sp. FX8; assembly: GCF_026723805.1. Classification (NCBI taxonomy): domain Bacteria; kingdom Bacillati; phylum Actinomycetota; class Actinomycetes; order Micrococcales; family Micrococcaceae; genus Arthrobacter; species Arthrobacter sp. FX8. Next base: position 2,701,783 of record NZ_CP113505.1, read on the forward strand.
CGTACTTCTCGCGGCCTGTGCCCTAGCCACAGCTGCCTTTGCCCTTCTACGGACGTCCTGAGGCTTTTTTGAAGCACCTCTACAACCACAGGCTGTGGCAGCTAATCCTCGCGGCCATGGCGGTGCCTTTGGCGCTTGTCGCATTTTGGCCAACACCCGTAGACCAACCAGTCTCAGGGCAGCTAGCCTTTGTGTTGGATTTCCTCCACCACCACGGCATTCCCCGCTGGTTCAATTACAAATTTATCGAGGCCGCCGCCAACGTCGTCCTATTCGTACCGGTCGGTTTTGTGAGTGCACTCGCATTTCCGGAAAAACGTTGGTGGCAGATCGGGGCATTTGGATTGCTGGTTTCGGGCTGCATCGAGCTGGGCCAGCTCATGTTTCTTCACGACCGCTTTGCAAGCCCGTCAGACATCGTGACAAACACGTCAGGAGCTGTCATGGGAGGCCTCCTGGCAGCCTTGGCGGCCAAAACACGCAGGAGGCCCGCCGCCTTCCGGCAACGGGCCTCCAAAAAGCGATAGAGAGTCGGGCCTAGCCGACGAAGTTCTTCATCCAGGTCTTCAGGTCCTCGCCGAACTCCACGCGCTCGGATGCGAGGGTGATCACGGCCTTGAGGTAGCTGAGCTTGTCGCCGGTGTCGTAACGGCGGCCCTTGAAGACCACGCCGTAAACGCCGGAGCCCTCGCCCTCGCCGGCGGCAAGGGTCTGCAGGGCGTCTGTCAACTGGATCTCGTTGCCGCGGCCCGGTTCGGTGTTCTCAAGAACCCCGAACACAGAGTGGTGCAGCACGTAGCGTCCGATCACGGCTAGGTTGGACGGAGCTTCGCCGACGGCCGGCTTCTCCACCAGGCTGTTGACGCGCACGTAGTCCTCGCCGTCCACGGCAGTGATGTCTGCGCAGCCGTAGGCACTGATCTGCGACGGATCAACCTCGATCAAAGCGATCACAGAACCACCGGTCTTCTGCTGCACCTCCATCATGGTGCTCAGGAGGGTCTCAGCCTCGTCGATGAGGTCGTCACCAAGCAGGACAGCGAACGGCTCGTCGCCCACGTGCTGCTGGGCGCACAGCACGGCGTGGCCCAGACCCTTGGCCTCGCCCTGGCGGACATAGTGGATGGGGCCCAGGTTGGAGGCGTACTCCACCAGACCCAGCTTGTCCTTGTCCCCCTTGGCCTCGAGCGCGGCCTCCAGGCCCGGCTCGCGGTCAAAGTGGTCCTCCAGGGCGCGCTTGTTGCGGCCCGTGATCATCAGCAGGTCCGTGAGGCCTGCGTCAATCGCTTCCTCCACCACATACTGGATGGCCGGGCGATCAACCACCGGCAGCATTTCCTTCGGCATTGCCTTGGTGGCGGGCAGGAAGCGTGTCCCCAATCCGGCAGCAGGAATGACGGCTTTGGTAATAGCTTTCCCCTTAGTCATAGCTGAACCTTAACAAATTTGGTGTGCTAATCGGCAATCGGATGCGGAATCGGAAGGCCCAAACACCAGCCAACTAGGGGAATTTGCCACGATGCATAGTCTCACCCATGGCAACCTCAGGGGAGGTGACGAAGGTCGCGGACAAGGCGCGGAACTGCACGAAGAAACCTGGCCCACCGGTCACGATACTGAGCCAGTCGTCCTGGAAGCGACATGTCAGCGTAGATGTTCCGGCTGAGGAGAACCTCTGTTTGCGGGAAGACACCCCGCCACAGAATCTTCGGCCGATCACGCCATGGAGCCTGCGTAATAGCAATCAGCCGTGCGCTCCCAGGCTCCTGCGCCATGAGTCGGTTGCGCCACTCCAAAGTGGGCTCCGGCCATGCAGGGGTTATTGATTCGGGGAGAAGACCTTCAAGGAAGGGCCGGACGGCGGCCAGGGCGCCCGTGGCTGTAGCGAGCTCCAAGAGCGCCTGCGACTGGGATTCCAGCCGCGTGAACTCGGCAAGGTACTCAAGCTCTTGGCGGCATGCAGCCACGCCGGGTGATCTCAAGGCGTGTAGGGCCACAAACAAGGTCCCAAGCTCTCTTACCGGGACCTTCAACTGCTGTCCTGCAAGTTCGATCGTATGGGTGTTCTCCCACATGGACTCGAAGCAGTCCCTGTGGGGTTTTTCCATCCCCGGAAAATGGAAATGAATGTCGATACAGCAAGGCCATTCCGTATGATGGACCGTGATCGAGTGCTTCGGTGAAGTCATACTGTCCGGATCGACGGGGCGTTTACGCCAGCCCCGATCGGAAACAGCCTGCAGCAATTCATCCAGCTTGGAGGGATCCACAAAAACGTCCACGTCCGCCGATATTTTGGCTTGACGCAGCCCCTGCATGACGCTGACTGGTCCTTTGATAAAGAAGACCCGTATTCCCAAACTGTCCGCCAACCGCGCCACGAGGGCGTGGCCGAGGAGCACGCCCTCCGGGATGCTTAGTTGGGTTTGGTGTCCGGTGAACGTCATGGGACCCCTAGATCCTGGTCCTGCGGCTGCCAGGGACGGCTTCCAGCACGTCGCTGGTATCGGCGCCCAGCCTGCCGGCTACGGGCTCAGTTCCCGCAGACGGCGGGATGGGCGCCGAGGAATATGTTCCGTAGTAGGAGTAGGCGTCCCTTCCCTTGATGGGAACGTAGTTGAGAACGGCTCCCAGGACGCGCCCCTTGACCTTCTCAAGGTTCCCCAGGGACTGGTCCAACTGCTCTTGGGTGGTCCTGCCGGTCCGAATCACCACAATGGCACCGTCGGCCACGCGGGAGAGGACAGCAGCATCCGTCACCGGAAGAAGCGGCGGTGCATCGATCAGGACAACAGCGTCCTTGGCCAGGGTGCTGAGCATGTTCTTCATGGCCCGGGAGCCCAGCAGCTCGCTGGGATTCGGCGGGATGCGGCCTGATCCCAGGACTGAGAGGTTGGGCAGCGCACCCCAGGGCTGGAGGACATCGGCGAGCTGGGCGGTGCCCGTGAGCACATCGGTTACCCCAACTCCGGGAACAAGATTGAAGACGTCCACCAGCGTGGGCCGGCGGAGGTCGCCGTCGACCACTACTACGTTTTCACCTGCTGCCGCCATGGTGACCGCCAAGTTGGCCGTCACCGTTGACTTGCCCTCTGCCTGCATTGAGCTGGTGACCACGATGATCCGTGGTGGCTGGTCCACGTCCAGGAAACTGAGGTTGGTGCGCAGCTCGCGGAGAGCCTCGGCCATGGCGCCGCCGGCGTCATGGAACTGCGCGGCGGTGCCGGCGTCCACAATGGTGCTCTTCCCATCCAGGCGGTGGTCCACAGGGAGGGTGCCAATCACAGGAACGCCGAACAGCCGTTCAATGTCCGCAGCCTTCTGGATGCGCCGGTCCAGGTGCCGGCGTATCAGCGCGTAAGCCACGCCAAGGGCCAAGCCAACGAAGGCGCCAAGCGCCAGGTTGAGCCTGGTGTTGGGTGATGTGGGGCTGGTGGGGAGCACGGCTTTGCCCAGCGGGAGAACGCGGACAGCCGTCTCTGCACTCGGTGACGACCCGGATGCGCCGGCGGAGGGCGCCGTCTCGATAGCCTCCACCTGGGCGGCCAGTCCGTTGACCCAGGCATCCGCCACCCGCTGCGCAGTTGCCGGATCCGTGGACTGTGCGGTCACCCTGATCTCGGCCGTGTCCAGCGGTACCTTGACACTGATGCTGCCGAGGAGGGCATCGGCAGTTGTCTTCAGGTCCAGGGCCTGGATGACCCGGTCCGCGACGAGCCGCGATTTTGCCACGGATTCGTAATTCTTGACCTTGGCCTTGGCCAGGCTGTCGCCGGCCAGTGCCAGGCTCACGTTGTCCGAGCCCGGCGTGACCACGATGCCGCTGGAATCGGAGGAGTAGATCTTTGGCTGCAGGACGGTCCATCCCGCAGCTGCCAGGGTGGCCAGCAGGGTGAAGGCGACAATGGCTTTCCAGTACACCCTCAGGATGTTCAGGTAGTCCGCCAGGTCCAGGCCCGGAGACACTTCCGGGGGCGTGGTTGTTGTACTCATGATGATTCCTCAGATTCAGGTCTTTGTACGCGCCTTGCAGGCGGTCTTACTTTTCGCCGCGCTCCAATACCGACTTGGCGATGAGGTGTTCTACGGCTGTTGCGACGGCGGCCCGGTAACCTTCGGGTTCGCCGTGCACCTTCCCTACGTGGTCCATCACGTCGTCCAGCCCTACCGGCCCGGCGCAGGCTTCCCAGACCGCGGGTCCGATACCGGTCAGGCGCACTATCTCGTTGTCCAGCATGACCAGCAGCTCGGCGCCGATTTTCACAGCGTCTTTTGGGGTCCTGCGTCTGATCCTGCCGGCCGGAATGGGTCCTCGTCTGGCAACTTCTTCTGTGGCGGGTTCCCACGCCGATTTCGAGGTTGCCTGCAGCCGGAACAGGGGCTCCAGGACGGCCGGCAGGTCCGCGGCCTCCGAATAGGTCACCTGCCACACTCCCCCGACACTCTCGATGAGGCGGCACAGCGATTGCAGCGGATCCACGAATTCTGCCTGCGAGGACGATTCAGGGATGAGCGCGAGCAGGGCCTCGGCCAGTGGCACCCGTTCCAGCGCTGGAGCCACCGGATTCGCCCCCTGGACGCGGTTCAAGAGCACGATGCACTGGATGAAGGGCATGGCCGGGGCTGGCTGCAAACCAAACTCGTCCGGCCCTATCTGGCGCTTGGATGCAGAGGCTTCCTGCTTGACCGATAAAGGCTTGGGGTAGGGGACCACGGAGCCGTCCCAGGCGACGGCTACTGTCTCGTCCGTGACGTAGCCGTAGGTCCTGGCGAGCACGGAAGCTGCGGTGGTCTTCCCTGTCCCGGATTTGGCCACCAGCGCCACCACGGCCCCCGTGCCCGGATCAGCAACCCCGCAGGCGTGGAGCATGGTCAGTTCACCGGCATTGGCCAGAATCGCCGACACCGTGAGCCGTGACGTGAGGTTCTCAGCAAGCTCCTCAAAGGACGCGGTTCCAATATGGAAGGTGCCGTCCCCGTACTTCATGGAGGCGCAGGTGACTGAGGCCGTGAACTGACTAACTCCGGTGGGTTCCATTGGCTCCGGCGGCAGCAGGGGCTCAGGGCTGCTGCTGATGCACCGCGCCCAGGCCAAGCTCATTGTTGCCCGCTGCTGCCACGTGACCGCAGGGCCCCAGCGGACCACAAACCGCTGCCCCAAGACCTTCAGGCACAGCAGGTCCCCGCCCCTTGCCAACTCCTCGAACAGGCGCTGCTGCCACGCCGACTGTGCGCTCCCCGAGAGCCCCGCGGACGTCATGCCGTTAGTGGGAAACGCCGCGGGCAGCCTCGATCAGGCGCTGCGCTTCGAGGCTCGCCAGGAAGCCTTCCACCTGCGCCTGCATCTGTCCTGACTGGTCCTCGAAGGTGGCTTCCAGCTCAGCGAAGATGTCCTGCTCGCTGCGCTGGCCATCGATGAGGTCCCAGATGACGGCGGCCGGACCCTCCAACACCACCGGCTGGATTGCATCGAGGTGCAGCAGGGCGACGCGGGCACGCGGTTGGGTGCAGACCTGGGCGACGTGGCGGGAGTGGTGCCAGATCACGGGAACGTGACAGTCAGTGTGGAAACCACCGACGGGACGATTCCGCTGACCGAAAGCGTAGCCGTGTACGTGTACTGACCTGATTTGTTAGGCCTTGTGTAGGTAAATCCGTTCAGAACAACACTGAGTGTTTGATTGCCCTGGGCGGCAGTCAGAGTTCCACTAAAGGTAGCTGACTTGTCGCCTTGCTTGATAGTAACTGGAGAGCCCGTGCCAGCTGCTGACGAAACTGAGGAAATATTCACCAACGCATTCTGCTCGGTCTTATCAGCCTTGATCGCAATTGTGTAGGAGAGGGAACCTCCGGCAAAAGCAGTTCCGGTTTGGACAGCAAAGCTCGTCGGCGCCTGAATCGCGAGTGAGCCTAAGGGACCTGTCGCAGTTTTTGGCCCAACTAGCCCCCATGTGACCGACGAGGACACGGTTGGCCCTGGTGATGCCGCGGCAGCCGGAGCCGCGATGGCCGTGGCGATAACGGGAAGCGACCAGGCAACGCCCGCGACTACCCTGCGACGGCTGAAACCGTTCTCTTCCTTACCATCGACATCAGCGTTCAAAACCTCAGACAATTGTGCCCCCAGAATAAGTTTCCAGATGGGGCTGCCTACTTGAGACCGGCAGCGCGCATCAACCGAATTTTGTCCGGCTGCGCCTACTCTTGCGAACGCGAATTAATATTTCTGCAATTGCCTTGCAAGGTTTAATCAAGAATTCTGCAAGCCTCTTGATCATCCCCACGGACTCCCCCGACGGCGGTGCACAGCAGCTGCTGGGCACCGCACCGATCCGGGTAGGACAGCAGCGGGTCGATCCGCTGCTGTCCGGGAGAGCACGTGGCGGGAAGGTACCGGTTCCCTATCGCGTGACCTCTTCCAGCAGTTCCAGCACGTGCCGGTAGTCCTGGCCCGTGGCGCGGGTCATGCCCAGCTCGCAGGTGCGGTTGCACGAGGCGTGCGCCGTCGCGTCCAGTTGCTCCACTTCCAAAGCCTGCTTCCGGGTGGCGGATGCCGTGAGCTCGGGGTGGAGCATTCCGCGGTCCCCCGCGAACGCGCAGCAGCCCCAGTTCACCGGCACATCCACCTTCTCCGCCACGGCCTGGGCCACCGATTCCAAGGCACCGTTGATCCCCATCCGTGTGGAAGAGCAGGTGGGGTGCAAGGCCAGGGACTCGAGCTTTGCGTGCTCCGGCAGCCTGGGCAGAATGCGCTCGGCGACGAAGTCCACGGCATCCACGATCCGCAACGGCCGCTGACCTACCAGCGGGTCGTCGGCTTCCACCACCTGCCGGAGGCCCTCGGTGCAGGACGACGCATCACAGATGATGGCCAGCTCGCCGTCCCGGGTTGCCTCCCGCAGCGCCGCCAGGGTCTTCTCCTTCATGGTCGCCTGGCCGGCCCCCATTCCCTTCGAAGACCACGGCGTCCCGCAGCAGAGGGAATCGATGCCCTCCGGGATCAGCAGCGTGATCCCGGCCCGTTCACACAGCTGCTCCAGGCTGTACTGGACGCCCCGTCCGCCAGCGGGACCACCGGGTTGGGAACCCGCACCGGCGGGCCCGAACATCGTCCCCACGCAGGCCGGGAAGTAGACGGCGTCCGGTGCCCGGTCCGGCGTCGGGCGCTTGCGTACGGAACCGCCGCCGGGCAGTTCGGGCGAGTACAGGGGCACCGTGTCCGTGCCCAGCACCGCACGCGCCGCCTTGTTGGGCGCCACGACGGCCGGGGCCGGTAGCCTGTCCACCACGGTCAGGGCCAGCGAAGCCCCGCGCGTGACCCCGCCCCAGTGCTTGGCCGCAGCGTTCCAGGCCGCGTTGGCCACCGGACCGGCGTCCTCGCGGCGCAATCGCTTGACCAGCAAGCCGGTGTTGATGTCCACGGGGCAGGCCGTCTGGCACATGCCGTCCACGGCGCAGGTCTGCACGGACTCGTAGTCGTAGTCCCGCTCCAGCTCTTTAACCAACGCCGTGTCGCCGGCGAGCCGTGCGGCCTCGATGGCGCGCAGGGTGACGATGCGCTGGCGGGGCGTCAGGGTCAGGTCCTTGCTGGGGCACACCGGCTCGCAGTACCCGCAGGAGACGCAGCGGTCCACTTCCTCAGCCACCGGCGGCGCCGTCTTGATGTGCCGCAGATGCGCCTTGGGATCATCGTCCATGAGCACGCCGGGATTGAGCATGCCGGCGGGATCGAACAGCTCCTTGATCCGGCGCATTACGCCGTACAGCTCGTCCCCGTACTGCCGCCGCACATACGGTGCCATCACCCGGCCGGTGCCGTGCTCCGCCTTGAGCGAGCCGCCCTCCCCCAGGACCAGGTCCACCATGTCCTCGGTGAACGCGCTGTACCTGTCCAGCTCCTCCGCCGTGGCGAAGCCGTCCGTAAGCATGAAGTGGACGTTGCCGTCCTTCGCATGCCCAAAGATCACACTGTTTTCGTACCGGTACTTGTCGAACAGCCTTATCAATTCACGGCACGTGCGGCCCAGGACGGGGACCGGCACCACAATGTCCTCCAGCAGTGCCGTGGTCCCCTGCGGCCGGGCACCCGCCACGGAGGCGTACAGGCCCTTGCGCAGGTGCCACAGCTGGGCGCGGGCGGACGCATCAGCAGTGAACTGCGCCGGGGCCGCCAGCTTGAGGCCGGCGAGGGCGCGTTCGCCCACCTCACGCAGTGCCGCAACCTGGTCCGGCTGCCCGGCGGAGTATTCCACCAGCAGCGCAGCGTGTTCGCGCACCGCAAGGTCGCGTACGACGGCGGGAGTTCCCTTCAGCGTCTGGCCCACCTTGAGCGAGAGCGCGTCCAGGAGTTCCACCGTGGCGGCGGCGGTGTCCACCAGCGCCGGCAATGCGGCGTTGGCGGCCTGCAGGTCCGGGAAGACAAGCAAGCCGGTGGCGGAGTGCGAAAGCCGCGGGATGGTCCGGAACACCGCGTCTGCCACGAAGCCCAGGGTGCCTTCGCTGCCGACGATCAGGTGCGCCAGCATGTCCACCGGGCGCTCATAGTCCAGCAGGGAGTTCAGGCCGTAGCCCATGGTGTTCTTCATGCTGAACTGCTGCCTGATGCGGTTCACGGAATCGCTGTTCCCCCGCACCCTTGCCGCGAGCTGCACCAAGCCGTCATACAGTTCCGCTTCCAGCGTCCGCAGCCGGGTGTCCGCGTCCATTGCCCCGGTGTCAATTACCGTCCCGGACGGCAGCACCACGGTGAGCGACTCGAGTGTGCGGTACGCATTGTCCACCGTTCCGCAGTTCATGCCCGAGGAGTTGTTCGCCACCACGCCGCCGATGGTGCACGCGGCCTCGCTGGCAGGGTCCGGCCCGAACTTGCGCCCGTAGGGCGCCAGCCGCGCATTCAGGGCCCGCACCGTGACTCCCGGCTGCACGCGGACCCGCGCACCGCCGTCGAGCACTTCAATATCCCGGAAGTTGCGGCGCACGTCCACCAGCACGCCGTCCGTGACGGCCTGTCCGCTGAGGCTGGTGCCGCCGGAGCGAAGGGTGAGCGGAACGCCCTGCGCCGCGCTGGCCCGGAGCAGCGCGCCCACCTCCGCGGCGTCCTTGGCCACGGCCACCGCCTGGGGGATGAGCAGGAAGTGCGAGGCGTCATGGGCGTTGGCGTGCAGGTCGATGGCACGGGTCTTCACCTGTGCGGGATCGGCCACGGCCTGCCGGAAAAATTCGAGTTTCTGCATCAGGGAACCATCCAGCCGAGTAGGGGGTGGACTGCAGGAAGATCAGTACCGTGATGAGGGCCAGCAGGCCCAGGCTCCAGCCGATCAACTTGCGGAACAGGGTTCCCTCTGCGCCTTCCAGCCCCACCGCGGCGGCGGCGACGGCCAGGTTCTGCAGGGAGAGCATCTTGCCCATGACGCCGGCCGAGGAGTTGGCGGCGGCCATCAGTACCGGGGAGAGTCCGGTCTGCCCGGCGGCGGTGGCCTGCATCTGGCCAAAGAGGGAGTTGGATGATGTGTCCGAGCCGGTGAGGGCCACGCCGATCCAGCCGATCAGCGGCGAAAGGAGGGCGAAGAAGCCGCCGGCCGAGGCAAGGGCGAATCCCAGCGTGGTGGTCTGTCCGGACAGGTTCATGACGAAAGACAGGGCCAGGACGGTGGTGACCGTGACGATGGTCCAGCGCAACTGCTTCAGGGTTTCCCAATAGACGCGCAGGCTTTTGCCAACCGGGATTTTGTACAGCGCCATGGTGAGCAGGCCGGAGAGCAACAACAGCGTCCCGGTGGATTTGAGGTGGTCCAGCTTGAATTTGGTGGCCGCTACCGCTTTGCCCTCCGAGTCCCCAATGTGCAGGCCGGGCCAGGCGAACGTCACGGTGCCCACCTGCCCCAGCCAGGTTTTGATGAACGGGATCTGGGCGATGGAAAACACGGCGATGATGATCAGGTAGGGTGCGACGGCGAGCCACACCTCACGGGGCGCCGGGCGGGAATTGTCCGTGGGGACTCCGGAACGGTCCGGAACGCTCCCCTGCCGGGCACCCGCCGTCGTGCTTACCTGCGTGCCGTTGCCGACCGCACTCTCTCGGCCGGCCATGGCTGGAACCGACACATCCTGTACCGATCCTTCCACGCGCACCGACTCCTTCGGCTGCCAGGCCTTCAGCATCAGCAGCACCGCAGCCACCGTGACCACCGCGGCCACCACGTCGGTCAGTTCCACGGCGAGGAAGTTGGAGGTGATGAACTGCGCGGCGGCGAACGCGGCGCCGGCCACCAGCGCAACGGGCCAGGTCTGCTTGAGGCCGCGCCTGCCGTCCACGATGAAGACCAGAAGCAGCGGCACGATGAGGGCAATGAAGGGGGTTTGGCGGCCGGCCATCGAAGAGAGGTCGTGCAGCGGCAGGCCGGTGACGCCGTTCAGGGCGATGATGGGCGCGGCCATGGCGCCAAAGGCTACCGGGGCGGTGTTGGCCAACAGCGAGACGACGGCGGACTTGAGCGGTTTCATGCCGGCGGCCATCAGCATGGCTGCGGAGATCGCGACGGGCGCGCCGAAGCCTGCCAGCGATTCGAGGAGCGCACCGAAGCAGAACGCAATCAGGATCGAGAGGATCCGCAGGTCGTTGGAGATGGAGCGGATGGTCCGGCCCAGGGCGTCGAACCAGTGCGTGGCCACGGTGAGCTTGTAGATCCAGAGCGCATTGACGAGGATCCACAGGATGGGAAACAGCCCGTAAAAGATGCCCGCGGCGGTGGCGCTGAGGGCCTGGTCCAGGGGCATCTGCCAACCTGCGACGGCCAGGACGAAGGACAGGACCAAGCTGGCGATGGCAGCTTTGGCGGCCTTGACCCGGAAGACGCCCAGCAGGACGAACAGCAGGACCAGGGGAAGGGCCGCGCACAGGGCGGAAAGCAGGAGGGACCCGGCGATGGGGTCAAGGATCTGCTGAAACATTGGACTCCAGATGGTGAGCGGCGCCACATCGGCGTGACGACTCATCGATTGTCTAACAAGTACACATGTCCGTCAAGAGCGATGAATACTTGTCTGGCAAAATGGGACGGAGACGCCCCTTGTTTGCTCGAAACTTATTTGTTGGAACGGAGATCTGTGGCCGGCCGTATTGCAGCTGTCTCGATTGTGGAAGCGGTGGCTTCGGATCTGCGGCTCCGCATTTTCTCCGGTGAGCTACCCTCCGCCCACGCGCTGACGGAGACCGACGTGGCTACGTCCTACGACGTCGCTCGCCCCACCGCGAAGGCAGCCATCGAGAAGCTGGTGGCCGAGGGCCTGCTGGTTCGCGGCACGCACAAGACCGCCCGGGTGGCGGACCTGGGACCGGAATCGGTGCGGGATATCTACCTGGCCCGGGCGTACCTGGAGAGCGAAGTGCTTCGCCGGCTCGCCGCCGCACGAACAGTGCCCGCTGGGGCGGTACAGGCCAACCGGGATATCGCTGCGCTGGCCACCGGAGCGCCGCTGGACGTGGTGGAACCGGACATGCGGTTCCACACCAGCCTGATCGACGCCGTGGGGAACGAGCGGATCAGCAGGATGTACTCGTCCCTCGTGGCCGAAGTACGCCTGTGCATGTCCCGGGTACAGTCGCTGCACCTCCTGGACACCACTTTGATCCAGGCTGAACACGAAAAGCTCCTGAAGCTGATCGAGGCCGGACAAGGCGAAGAGGCCGCCCAGCTCCTGGACCAGCACCTGGGACGCGCCCGCGAGCGCCTGGTGGCCGCGATGGGCGGCGAGGCGGGCCCGGAAGCGGACCTGCCGTCCATGCCGGTGCGGCAGTAACTCAGCGCACCCTGTCAGCTGTCTGTTCGTACAGCCATGCGATATGGCTCCGCAGCAGCTCCGCGGCGCGCTCGGCGTCCTTTGCCTCCACAGCATCGAAGATCCCGTGGTGGTGGGCCCTCAGCTGCTCCAGCACCATGGGCCACTGCCCAAGGGCATCCAGGGCGTCCTTGAGGTAGCCACGGATTGAGCCGCTGAGCGACTCCATGATCGTTTCGATAACCGTGTTACCGCCCATGGCACTGAGGGCCAGGTGGAACTCCGCGTCGAGGGCGTGGAATGTTTCCGGATCGATGTCCGGGGCATCCATGGCCTCGAGCAGTTCCCTGGCCCGCTGGATCCCGGCCGGGTCGTCGTGCAGGGCCGCCGTCCTGGCTGCCCAGGTTTCCAGAAGAATCCGGGCTTCGACGATCTCCGCAACCGGAAGACGGCTGCTGGCAATGTGCAGGCGTAGGGTGGCGGACAAGCCGGCTGACGGCTCGGAAACGATGACCGAGCCAGACTTGGGGCCGGACCTGTTGGAACTTCGAAGGACCCCCATGGCGTCAAGCAGGCGCATGGCTTCGCGCACTGAAGCGCGCGAAATGCCGTAGGTTTCCGCCAGTATCCGTTCACCTGGCAGCTGATCCCCGATTTTGAACCGGCCTGAGCGCAGCCCCGCCTCAATATCCTCTACCAGGACGTCGTAAGTCCGCCTGGATCCCGGTGCCACCGAAGGTTTGGTCATGGATCCATCCTGCCCTAACAACCAGCACCTGCGTCCTGTCCTGTCCTGCCCTGTCCTGCTGCGCCACGGAGAACCGGCGCAGCAGGACAGAAGCGGATCAAGGAACCATGGGACGGGTTGTCCGGCTCAGATTGCCTTGCCGGGATTGAGGATTCCCTGGGGGTCGAAGACATTGCGGATGGCGCGCTGGAGTTCCAGCGAGGTGCTGCCGAGCTCGTCCTCGAGCCAATCGCGCTTGAGCAGGCCGACGCCGTGTTCCCCGGTCAGCGTGCCGCCCAGGCGCTGTGCCAGGTAGAACATGTCGCCAAGGGCCTTTTTGGCCGGTCCTTCCGTGATGGATTGGTCGGGGTTGACGACGATCATCGGGTGCAGGTTGCCGTCCGCTGCGTGGGCCACATTGAAGATCCGGACCCCCGTCTTCCGGGAGATGTCCTCCAGCCCCGCAAAGACATCTGCCAGCCGGTTCCGCGGCACGCCGATGTCGCAAATGGACACGCGGCCCAACGTCTCAAGGGAGGGAATCGCTTCCCGCCGGGTGGCCACGAGCGCGTCCGCTGCCGACGTGTCCACTGCTTTCTCGACGTGACTGGCGAAGGGTTCAATGGCTTTGAGGAGGACGTCCTGCTCAAGGAACGCGCCGTACCCGTCAGTCTGCGCCAGCAGGAAGGCGCCGCCCTTGGACCGGTGGTTGGTGCCATGCACGGTATCGACGGCTTCCAGCGTGGGGCCGTCCATGAGTTCCAGCACCGAGGGCTGCAGCCGGGCGGCGATGATGGCGGATGCTGCCAGCGCGGCGGCGTCCACGTCCGGGAAATAGGCGGCGACGGTGGCGGTCTGGATGGGTTTGGGCCGCAGACGGAGCGTAGCTTCGACCACCACGCCCAGCGTTCCCTCGGAGCCGATCATCAGCGCGTTCAGGTCGTACCCCGTGACGCCCTTGATGGTGTTCCGCCCGGTCCGCAGCACCCGGCCGTCGGGCAGGACCACGCGGAGGGCGAGCACGGATTCCCGTGTAACACCATATTTTGCGCACCACATTCCGCCGGCATTGGTGGCAATGTTGCCGCCGATGGAGCAGATTGCCGTGCTGGCCGGGTCCGGCGCATAGAAGAGTCCATGCTCCCCCGCGGCCGCATTCACCTCCGCGTTGAGGACTCCGGGTTCAACCACGGCCAACTGCTCCACGGGATCGATGTGCAGGATCCGGTTCATCCGGGCCAGGTCAAGGACTACTTCCCCGGCCTGCGCGGAAGCTCCGGCGGCAAGGCCCGTTCCGGCTCCCCGGGGAACCACCGGGACATTGTGGGCCGCGGCAAGCTTCATGGTTGCCACAACTTCTTCGGCACTGGTGGCATAAACGACGCCGTCGGGCAGGCTCGGCGGAACGTAGCCGGAACGGTCCGTGCTTACCCTGACCCGCTCATCCAGGTCTGTGGAGGTGTGAGCGCTTGCAGCCAAAAGCGCTGCTGATGCTGTGACAGCTGTAGTTGTACTCATGGGAAGGAAACCTCTTTGTTTTCTAGGGTGGGTTCTTTGGGCACCCGGCCGGGCGGAACCGCTCCGCCCGGCCGTATTCCCGGTGTGCAAGGGTGGCGCCGGCTAGGGGATCATCCAGCCGAGTACCGGGGTGGACTGCAGGACGATCAGCACCGTGATCAGGGCCAGCAGGCCCAGGCTCCAGCCGATCAGCTTGCGGAACAGCGTGCCCTCGGCGCCCTCCAGGCCCACCGCCGCTGAGGCGACGGCCAGGTTTTGCAGCGAAAGCATCTTGCCCATCACGCCGGCCGAGGAGTTGGAGGCAGCCATCAGCACCGGCGGGAGGCCGGTCTGCGCGGCGGCGGTGGCCTGCATCTGCCCGAAGAGTGAGTTGGACGAGGTATCCGATCCGGTAAGGGCAACACCGATCCAGCCAATCAGCGGCGAGAGGAAGGCGAAGAAGCCGCCGGCGGACGCGAGGGCGAGGCCCAGGGAGGTGGTCTGTCCGGACAGGTTCATGACGAAGGACAGGGCCAGGACGGTGGTGACCGTGAGGATGGTCCAGCGCAGCTGCTTCAGGGTTTCCCAGTAAATGCGCAGACCTTGGGCTGCCGACAGGCGGTACAGGATCATGGTGATGAGGCCGGAGACCAGAAGCAGGGTTCCGGTGGCTTTGAGGTGGTCGAACTTGAACTTCTGCGCGGCAACATGCTTCCCGCCGGCGTCCACGACGTCCAGGCCCGGCCAGGCGAAGCTGACGCTTCCGTTGGCGCTCAGCCAGTCCTTGACTGCGGGGATCTGGGCGATGGAGAAGACGGCCATGATGATCAGGTAGGGCGCCACAGCCATCCAGATTTCCCGGCGGACGGGCCGCTCCGTGGCGCTGGGCCGCACCGCGACCCGGGTGGTCGCAGCCGCGGAGACAGCCTCCGTAACCGATGCGGATGCCGGTATCCTTGCCGAACCGCGGCTTGAGGATGACGGGCCGGACGGACGTCCTTCCTCAAGATCGCCTGACCCTCCGGACTGCCCGGACATATCAATGATTTCCCGCGGCTGCCAGACACGGAGCATCAGCAGCACGGCGGCCACGGTAGCCACAGCAGCCACGACGTCGGTCAGTTCCACAGCGATGAAGTTGGACGTGATGAACTGGAAGATGCCAAAGACTGCGCCGGCCACCAGTGCAACGGGCCAGGTCTGCTTGAGGCCGCGCCTGCCGTCCACGATGAAGACCAGGAGCAGCGGCACGATGAGGGCGATGAAGGGGTCTGGCGGCCGGCCATCGAGGACAGGTCGTGCAGCGACAGGCCGGTCACGCCGTTCAGGGCGATGATGGGCGCGGCCATGGCACCGAAGGCCACCGGCGCGGTGTTGGCCAACAGCGAGACGATGGCGGATTTCAGCGGTTTCATGCCGGCGGCCATCAGCATCGCCGACGTGATGGCAACCGGGGCGCCGAAACCGGCGAGTGATTCGAGGAGCGCGCCGAAGCAGAACGCAATCAGGATCGACAGGATCCGCAGATCGTTGGAGATGGAGCGGATGGTCCGGCCCAGGGCATCAAACCAAGGCGTGGCCACCGTGAGTTTGTAGAGCCAGAGCGCGTTAATGAGGATCCACAGGATGGGGAACAGACCGTAGAAGGCTCCTTCTGCCGTGGCGTTGAAGACCTGGTCCACAGGCATACGCCAGACCATCAGGGCCAGGATGATGGACAGCGCCAGGCTGGCGATCGCGGCTTTGGCCGCTTTCACCCGGAAGACGCCCAGCAGGACAAACAGGAGAATCAACGGCAACGCCGCGCAGAGCGCGGACAGGCCGAGTGAACCCCAGAGGGGGTCCACGACTTGCTGGTAAGTGCTCACAAAAAACTCCTTTGTATTTGGAGCGGGGAGGGTGGGGCGCGATGAATGGGATAAGAAACGCCGAGCGGGAATTCCACAATGTGAGATTGAGATATTGCCTCGTGGACAAACTGTATGTATTGGTCTGACCGCTAGTCAATGGTCTGACCGATTATTCTGAAGCTCTTGTTTTTTCATCTGACAGAACATAATGTCCGTATCGTGAAACTCCTCGAAAGGACCAAGCAATGCCCCTGACCCGAACCGCTGCCCTGCCCTTTGACCGCGCCGCCGAAATCCTGACACCGGAAGCCCTGGAGTTCCTCGCCGCACTCCATGGACGCTTCGCCGCCGAACGCGATGCCCGCCTTGCTGCACGGCAGGAGCGCCGTTCAGAAGCCGCAAAGACCGGAGCCCTGGACTTCCTGCCGGAGACAGCAGCCGTCCGCGAAGGCGACTGGACCGTTGCCTCGGCGCCGCCCGCCCTCCAGGACCGCCGGGTGGAAATCACCGGCCCCTGCTCCCCCGCCAAGATGGCGATCAACGCCCTGAATTCGGGGGCAAAAGTATGGCTGGCAGACCTGGAGGACGCCAGCTGCCCCACCTGGTTCAACGTCATCGACGGCCAACTCTCGCTGTACGACGCCGCACGCGGAACCTTGGCCTACACGTCCCCCGAGGGCAAGACGTACGCCCTTCGAACCGATGCGCCCACCGCCGTCGTCATCATGCGCCCCCGCGGCTGGCACATGGAGGAGCGGAACCTGGAATTTGACGGCAAGCCCGCCATCGGCGCCCTGGTGGATTTTGGACTGCACTTCTTCCACAACGCCAGGCAGCTCCTTGAGAACGGCCACGGCCCCTACTACTACCTTCCGAAGATGGAAAGCCACCTTGAAGCCCGGCTGTGGAACGACATCTTCGTTTTCGCACAGGACGCCCTCGGCATCCCGCAGGGAACCATCCGGGCCACCGTCCTGGTGGAAACCATTCCCGCGGCCTTCGAGATGGACGAGATCCTGTATGAACTGCGGGACCACGCCTCCGGCCTCAACGCGGGGCGCTGGGATTACTTGTTCAGCATCATCAAGTATTTCCGCGATTCCGGTTCGAAATTCACCCTGCCTGACCGTGCAGCGGTATCGATGACCGTTCCCTTCATGCGGGCCTACACCGAACTCCTGGTCAAAACCTGCCACCAGCGCGGCGCCTTCGCCATGGGCGGCATGGCAGCCGTCATCCCCAACCGCCGCCAGCCGGAAGTCACCGAGGAGGCCTTCGCGAAGGTGCGGGCGGACAAGACCCGCGAGGCCAACGACGGATTCGACGGCTCCTGGGTTGCGCATCCGGACCTCGTTCCCATCTGCATGGAGGTATTCGACCAGGTCCTGGGAGATGCCCCCAACCAGGTGCAGCGGACCCGCCCAGAGGTCCACGTCACCGCCGAACAACTGCTCGACATCGAGTCGGCACCCGGCGACGCCACCGAAGCCGGTCTTCGCGGGAACCTGTACGTTTCCGTCGCCTACACCGCAGTGTGGCTGTCCGGGAACGGGGCAGTTGCCATCCACAACCTGATGGAGGATGCCGCGACGGCGGAAATCTCCCGGTCGCAGGTCTGGCAGCAAATCCGCAACGGGGTAGTCTTCGCCGACACGGGGAACACGGCAACCCGCGAACTGGTTGAGCGCCTGCTGGTCGAGGAAACGGAAAAGCTCCGGAACGAGGTGGGCGACGATCTGTTCAACCGGTACTACGGACCGGCGTCCGGCATCATTTCCCGGATCTGCCTGTCCGAGGACTACACCGATTTCCTCACCACACCGGCCTACGAGCTACTGGAATCGGAGATGGCGGCCCGGTAGGGGTACCTGCCCCGGCAGTTTCAACCGTTAGACGGCTGGAGGCCCGGCGCCAATGCGGCGGCGGACCTCCAGCCCCATCGATTGCTCCGTAACTGCCGTTTTCGGCCCCGGAAAGGACAGTTGCGGACCAATCGAGGAGGTGTAATCAGTGGCCGCCGGTGAATTTCGGTTCGCGCTTCTCCTGGAAGGCCCGGAAACCCTCCGCATAGTCGTCGGTTTTGCAGAGCCGTGCCTGCTCCTCGTTTTCCTCCTGCATGGCCTGCCACAGGCCCAGCCGCTGGTCACGGATGTGCGCCACCAGCTCCTTGGACGCAACGAACGCCTCGGTGGCGCCGGCGGCAACGCGCGAGACAATGGCCCGCGTTGACTCCAGCAAAGAATCAGCCGGCATGGCGCGGCTGAACATTCCCTGCGCCACCGCTTCGGCGCCGGAGATCAGGTCCGCCGTGTAGATCAGGTCCAGCGTCCGGTGCATGCCCAGCCGCTCGGTGAAGTACCAGTGCCCGCCCGAATCCAGCGTGGCCCCCAGCTTGGCGAACGGCGAGCCGAACTTGGCGTTCTCCGCCACGTACACCACGTCCGTGGCCAGCAGCAGCCCCAGCCCCACGCCCAGGCAGGCCCCCTGCGCCGCAGCAAACGTAGGAGCCGGAAAGGAAGCCATCTTCTTCAGCAGCGGCTCCACCAGCCCGCCCAGGTACGCTGCGGCGTCGTCGCTCTCCGGGGTAACCCCCGCAATGTCCCTGCCCGCGCAGAAGGCGCGTCCCTCTCCCCTCAGCAGCAGCGCCCGCACCTCACCGCGTGAGGCGGCGGCAGCAGCGTCGTCGTACGCCTGTGCTAAATCCCGCAGCGCCTGCTCATCCAGCGAGTTCAGCTTGTGGGGCGCGTCCAGGACGACTTCTGCAACACCGTTGCTGATGGAAAGGGAAATCATGGGGCTCCTTTAGTGAGTAACAACCTAGACGTCGAAGTCGACCGTGACTTCCTTGCTGGTGGGGTGGCTCTGGCAGGTCAGCACGTAGCCCCTGTCCAGCTCATCCTGCTCCAGCGCGTAGTTCTCGTCCATGGTCACGCTGCCGGCGACCACCTTGGCCCGGCAGGTGCCGCACACTCCGCCGGCGCACGCGAACGGCACGTCCGGGCGGACCCGCAGCGCGGCGTTGAGGATGGACTCGCGGGCGTGCGTGGGGCTGGCCACCTCGCCCTGCAGGCCGTCCAGCTTGAACGTGATCTTGTACGTCTCCTTGGACTCGTCCACCACCACGGGACGGCCGGCCTGCCCTTCCGGGCGGTCCGGCTTACCGGAGGTGAAGAGCTCGAACCGGATGTTCTCCGGCTTCACCCCGCGCTCGGCCAGGGTGTCCCGGCACAGCTGCACCAGCTCGAACGGCCCGCACAGGAACCACTCGTCCACATCGTCCGCGTGCAGGGCGGTGCCCAGCAGCTGCTGCAGCTTCTCCGCGTCGATTCGGCCGGACAGCAGCGGCGCGATCCGCTGCTCGCGGGAGAGCACGTGGTGGATGGCCAGCCGCTGAGGGTACTTGTCCTTCAGGTCCGCCAGCTCCTCCAGGAACATCACGTCCATGGCGGCCTTGTTGGCGTAGATCAGGTCGAACCGGGTGTCCGGGTTGGCGGCCAGCAGTGTCCGGGCGATGGCGATCACCGGGGTGATGCCGGACCCGGCCGCGATGGCCACGAAGTTTCCCGGCTCCCCCGCCAGGTCCTCCGGGTGGTTCATGGAGTTCATGACGTTCTGCTCCACGGCCACACCGTCCCGGCCGTGCTTGGACACGAACGCGCCCATGGGGCTCATCACGTCCAGGGTGTCCCCCGCCTTCAGCTCGGCGTTGGCCCACGTGGAGAACAGCCCGCCCAGGTCCTTCTTGATGGCCACGCGGATCTCGCTGGTGCCGTCGGCGAAGCTGCGCGGCTCGGCGCAGATGGAGTAGCTGCGGCGGATCTCCTTGGGCTCGCCGTTCTCATCCGGCAGCGTGGTGCGCAGGGCCACGTACTGGCCGGGCAGGTAGTCGAACTTGCCGGCGAGCTCCGCCGGCACATGGAAGCTGACCTCGATGGCATCATCGGTGAGCCGGCGCACCTCCTTCACCGTGAGGGTGTGGAAGGACGGACGACGGCGGCCGGTCAGCTCAGCCTCTTCGGCGGCGGTCTGGCGGACAACAGGCATGGGGCTTCCTTACAGGACTTTGAAGTAGTCGAACGGTTCCTTGCAGTCCTGGCACACATACAGCGCCTTGCAGGACGTGGAACCGAAACGGGTGAGTTCCTTGGTGTTGAGGCTGTTGCACTGCGGGCACTTCACGGCCAGGCTCAGCCGGACCGGGCCGGAATGGCCGCCGGCCTTGCTGTGCCCGGTGGGCGGGGCGATGCCGTACTCCTGCAGCTTCTGCTTTCCGGACTCCGTCATCCAGTCCGTGGTCCAGGCCGGGGCCAGGACCAGGTCCACGTGCACGTCCTGGTAGCCCTCCTTCTTGAAGGCGGCGTAGACGTCGTCGCGGATGGCGTCCATGGCCGGGCAGCCCGAGTACGTGGGCGTGATGGTGACAGTGACGCTGTTGCCCTGCACGTCCACGTTGCGCAGGATGCCCAGGTCCGCGATGGTGAGCACCGGGATCTCCGGATCCACCACGGTGGCCGCGATGTCCCAGGCCCGCTGCTGCGGGGTCCGGGTGCGGCTTTCGAAGTCCGAGATGTACATGGCTGTCACCAGCTGGCCCCGGGATGCTCGCGGGCCAGCACCTGCATCTCCGCAAGGATGTAGCCCAGGTACTCCGAGTGCTTGCCGTACCGGCCGCCGCCCGGGGCTGCCGGCACGTCCGGGACTTCCAGTTCGGCCTCGGTGAGAATTTCCGCGGTGAGGCGGTCAAAGTCCTCCCTCAGCGAGGAAGGGGCGACGGCGGCACCCGCCTGGGCGAGGCGCTGCGTCAGGTCATCGTCCTGGAACAGTTCGTTGACGTACGGCCACATGAGGCGCAGGCCGTGGATCATCCGCTTGCGGGATTCCTCGGTGCCGCCGGCCAGGCGCAGGACCCACTGGGCGCTGTGGTCCCGGTGGTAGTCCACTTCCTTGACGGCCTTGGCGGCGATGGCGGCCAGGGTTGCGTCGGTGGATCCGGTGAGGCGGCGGTAGAGCTCGTACTGGTAGTAGCTCACCACGAACTGGCGGGCGATGGTGGCCGCGAAGTCGCCGTTGGGCTGCTCGAACAGCTGGACGCTGCGGAACTCGTGCTCGCGGCGGAAGTAGGCCAGGTCATCCTCGGACTTGGCCGAGCCGTCCTCGTTGGTGAACGCGGCGCCGGCGTAGGTGAGGAAGCTGCGGGCGTGGCCCAGCTGGTCCAGGGCGATGTTGCCCAGGGCGATGTCCTCCTCAAGCTCCGGGGCGCGGGAGATCCAGTGGCCCAGGCGCTGGGCGAGGATGAGGGCGTCGTCGCCCAGGCGGAGGGCGTACTCGGCGATGTCCTCCGAGGGCTTCACCAGGCCGGTGCGGACCTCGAGTGCGATATCCTCCGGGCGCAGGGCGTTGCCGGGGGTGATGCGGGTGGCGGAGGCGTTGGAGTCGCCGCCGGCCACACCGGTGGAGATGTCGCCGTGGCCTGTGGCTTCGTGGGTGCTGGTTTCGGGGGTGTTCACAGGTGCTTCACCCCTTCGCTCTTGGTGTAGTACGTGGCGTGCCGGTAGTCCTTGCCCTGCGGGGACTCGAAGAACGAGCCCTTGGAGTCGGGGTCGCTCGCGGCGATGGCGTCCGCGGGGACCACCCAGATGGAGACGCCCTCGTTGCGGCGGGTGTAGAGGTCCCGTGCATTCCGCAGGGCCATGGCGGCATCCGGGGCATGCAGGGATCCGGCGTGGACGTGGCTCAGGCCGCGGCTGGACCGGACGAAGACCTCCCAGAGGCCCCAGGCGCTCCGGTCATGATGCTCGGTGGGGGCAGGCGATGCCTTGGGGGCTTCGCGGTTGATCTCCGTGGCGGAGCTGGCCGGGGTTTCCGGGTTGCCGTGCGGGCTCATGCTGCGTATTCCTTCTGCTGCTTTGCTGACTGTTTTGCTGCGTAAGCCGCCGCTGCCTCGCGGACCCAGGCGCCGTCGTCGTGCGCTGCCCTCCGCCGCTCAAGGCGCTGGGCGTTGCAGGGACCGCGGCCGGCCAGGACTTCCTGGAACTCGTGCCAGTCCAGCGGGCCGTGCTCCCACTTCCTGGTGTCCTCGTTAAAGCGGACCTGGTCATCGGGGAGGGTGAGGCCCAGGACCCTGACCTGCTCCACCATCATGCCCACGAAGCGGCTGCGGAGCTCGTCATTGCTGAACCGCTTGATGTTCCAGGCCATGGACTGCTTGGAGTTGGGGGAATCGTCGTCCGGCGGGCCGAACATCATCAGGGCCGGGGCGTACCAGCGGTTCACGGCGTCCTGGGCCATCTGCTTCTGCTCGGGGGTGCCGTTGGAGAGTTCGAGGAGGATCTCGAAGCCCTGACGCTGGTGGAAGGACTCCTCCTTGCAGATGCGCACCATGGCGCGGCCGTAGGGTCCGTAGGAGGCGCGGCACAGCGGGACCTGGTTGCAGATGGCTGCGCCGTCCACCAGCCAGCCGATGGCGCCCATGTCCGCCCAGGTCAGGGCCGGGTAGTTGAAGATGCTGGAGTAGCGGGCCTTGCCGGCGATGAGGTCGTCCATCATCTTGTCCCTTGTTTGTCCAAGGGTCTCGGCGGCGGAGTAGAGGTAGAGCCCGTGGCCGGCCTCGTCCTGGACCTTGGCCATGAGGATGGCCTTGCGCTTCAGGCTGGGGGCGCGGGAGATCCAGTTGGCCTCCGGCTGCATGCCGATGATCTCGGAGTGCGCGTGCTGGGACACCTGGCGCAGCAGGGTCTTGCGGTAGGCCGCGGGCATCCAGTCGCGGGGCTCGATGCGCGAGTCCTCGGCGATGATCCGGTCGAAGTGGGCCTGGCCTGCGGCTTCTTCTTCCGGGGTTAGCTCAGCGGGCACTGACTGCAGGTTCTGCGCTGCCATGGTTGCTCCTATGCAAAGACCGTCTGGGACGTGCCGAATTATTTACCGACCGTTCGTTCAGGATATGCGGGAGCGCCGGACCTCGTCAAGCGTCCCCCTCCCCCTCGCGACGCCCCATCACTTCCTGCCCCCTTTCCCGCGATCCCCCATCACTTCCTGCACCCTTTCCCCAAACGCCCCATCAGGTCCCGCAAAAGGTGCGTGCCGCCGTCGTAATGGCCTGTCAACTCTGGTTTTGGCGATGAGTCCGGTCTTATACTTTCCACGCCCTACCGGGCCCAAATAACGAAACATCCCATGGTTCGGCGTTCCGATGCCGGCGACAGCAATGCGCGCAGTTTCTCCGTGAAGGATGGATGCTCTTGAGACGGTTCCTTGCCCTGGTATCTGCTGTTGCGCTGGCCTTCATTGCCATGACCGGGTTGAGTCCCGGTACCGCCAGGGCTGCGGCCGGGCTGTGCATGGGTGCGCCGCCTGCCGACGGCACCGTGTACGCGGAGACCCGGCAGTTCGTGGATACGCAGTCGTGGTGGATGCCGGACGCTGACCAGGCCAACAACTCCGTCACCAACACCGGCCACCTCCACCTGGGGGCCTGCGTCCCGGAACGGGAAACGATCAGCTCGGGCAACCTCACCGTGAACGTCCGGGTGATCCTTCACGACAACCCGGGCACCGCCGACTACGTGGCCATGGTGTTCAAAACCTCGGACCGGGAAACCACCGTCCAGAAATGCTACCTGCGGGCCGCGGCACCGGACTTCAGCTGCCCGGGGCCGGCCGGCGCCGGCGGGGGCGACTTCACGTGCACCGGCACCTGCGAGCGCTGGCTCACCTTCTCCGCACCCATCTCCGGCTTCAACCACTCAGGCACGCAGGAGGTCCGCTTCCGCGGGTTCGTTTCCGAGCCGGACGGCAACGAAATGAGGGCCAACTTCAACTGGCAGGTCAACATCCAGAACGGCAAGTCCGCCTCCGATGTGACCAGGGACCCCTTCCTGCGGGGCAAGGGCTGGTACACCCACGCCGGATACTGCGAGTCCTCGGTCCGCAGCCTGCCCCTTCCCGACGGACCGGTGTCGGGAGTCTGGGCTCCCCTCGTGGGCCTGACCAGCCACACGGACGGCTCGCGGCCGGCTACCCACTCCTTCATCTCGGTAGACCCGGACTTCCACGCGGTTCCGGCCAACCCGGGGCTGGTCCTCTGGGACTCGGCGGGCGCCTTCGGACCCGAGCCCTTCGGGGCCGCTCCCCTCGCGATCGACACCCGTGGCCTGGCCAACGGCGTGCACAAGCTGCACCTGCGGACGTCCTGCCGGGACGACAAGCTGGGCTCCACCAACTCCGGGGTGATGGTTGTGCCCTTTACGGTGGCGAACTGACCCCCCATCCTGGAGGCCGGGGGCAACGAATAGGGCGCACAGGGTAGTTTCCTGAAGGCCCGCCATCCGGCGGGCAACGGACGCATCCCTCCTGAAAGGGATTGCCATGAAAGCTTCTTCTTGGATCCGGGCCGTCACCGTGGCCATCGCCTTGGGCGGGATCACCGGGTGCGCTGCCGGGAGTGGGAATACTCCTGCCACGCCTTCAGCTGGTTCCCCCAGATCGTCGGCGGAGGGATCGGCGCAAGCCGCCACTTCGGTGATCACGATACGGAATTTCAAGTTCGAGGTCCCCACCACGGTCAGACCGGGATCGATGGTGACGGTGACGAACGCCGACAGCGCCCCGCACACGGTGACGGCAAAGGACCATGGCGGGTTCGACGTTGCGGTCGATCCCGGTGAAACCGCAATTTTCAAAGCGCCCGACTCACCCGGGGAGTACGGGTTCGTTTGCAGCTTCCATTCCCGAATGACGGGAACGCTGATGGTGAAGTGACCGCCACAGCCTCCATCAAAAGAGCAATGACCACACGGAAAAAGTGAATCAGGCCACGTCCACACCCATCCGCTGATGGTGCCGCCGCGAAGTACCGGTGTCTCCTCTCTGGGGACGCCAACATCACACGGACGTGAATGAGGAGATTTTCCGAATGAATAAGTCACTTCGCTTTATGGCAGTCCCCACCCTTGCCCTCGCCGCACTCGCCCTGTCCGGTTCCCCTGCAATGGCCGCCGACGGCTCATACCAGTCAACGCTGAAGCAGATCAACGGCAGCGCCGGATCGGGCACCGTCACAGTTGATGTCATGGGCAACCAGGCCCACGTCGTCCTCAAGGTGTCGGGCCTGCCCGCCACCTTCATGGATGCGCCGTACCCCCACGTCCAGCACATCCACGGCGGGGCCAAGGGCGTCTGCCCCGACCCTTCTGCGGACAAGGACGGCGACAAAGTCATCTCCACCACCGAGGGCGCACCCTCATACGGTGGCATCGTCACCACCCTTTCCACCAGCGGCGATACCAGTAAGGCAGCAGGCCTTGACCTGAAGGTCGCCGGACAGGGCGCTTCCTATACGGTGGACCGCACGTTCGAACTGAACGCCGAAACCAAGGCGGCCCTGGAATCCGGAACGGCAGTGGTTGTGGTCCACGGCCTTGACCCCGCCACCCTCAGCGCCGCAGGCCAGGCCGCCAAGAGTGATCTGGTTCCATCACTGCCGCTGGCGGCTACGTCCCCCGCCCTGTGCGGAACGCTGACGGCCGGCCAAATGAAGATGCCTGCAGGCGGCGCCAACACCGGCATCCCCTCTGAACCCGGCTCTGGCACCGACACAGGCGCCCTCGCCATCGGCGGCGGCCTGGCCCTGGTTGCCCTCGCAGGCGGAGCTTACGCCGTCCGCCGCCGGAACGCGGCAGCATAGCCAAGGCTGAACGGATCAATTCTGTGACATCAAGGAATTTCGGCCGCCGTGGAGGTCCCGGGGCCTCTGCGGTGGCCGGGGTTCTGCTCGCGCTTTCCCTGGCGGGCTGTGCCGCCGGGAGCGCCGCTACTTCAGACCCCAGGCCTTCCCCTTCCGCCTCCGCACCACAAGTGGCTTCCCCCGCGGTTACATCAACAGCACCGGCGCCCCCTGTTCCACCAGCAGCCCCTTCTCCACCAGAGGCCCCGGCTGCGCCGCAGCCGCCGGCCGTGCTGGATGCCTCGCCTCCTGCTGTCCTGAGCATTCCTTCCATCGGGGTGCGGACGGACCTTCTCCACCTGGGACTGGAGGAGAACGGTTCGCTGAAAGTGCCGGAGGATGTGGGCAACGGCGCACCGGCCAGCTGGTACAACGGTTCCCCCACGCCCGGCGAACGGGGCCCCTCGGTGATCCTGGGCCACGTCAACGCCCTCGGAGGGCACAAGGGTGTGTTTGCTGACCTCCGGAAGCTCGGGCCCGGTGCCGAGGTCAACGTTTCACGGGCCGATGGCAGCACTGCCGTCTTCACCGTCGACCACGGGGCCCTTTACTCCAAAAACGAATTCCCCACCCTCGAGGTTTACGGCAACACTGCCGGTGCAGAGCTTCGGCTCATCACCTGCGACGGCTACGACCCCGCAACGGGGCTCTTCGATGACAACTACGTGATCTACGCCAAGCTCAAAGCCTGACAACAGCCGCGCACCCCACTCCCAGGGGCCGGCAGAATTGGATGCGCCATGAAACAGCACAAGTCCCTGCTGGCCTCCGTGGCCCTATGCACCCTGCTGCTTTCCGGCTGTGCAACAGCGGCGGGATCCGTCACCGCAGCTCCAGACAGTTCGACGGCGGCCCCGCCGGCAACGTCACCGGCGGTGGGCCACGACGGCGGCGGCCACCACGCCCAGGAATCGGCATCCCCTGGTCCGCCGGCGGGCGGGCCGAGCGCTGCTGCCCTGATGGTTTGCGGCGACCAGCCGAAGGAGAGGCTGCGGTCCATCCTGGACCTGGCTTCGAACCCGCACACCGTGGACATCTGGGCGGACAGCACCTTCACCTGCACCTACCATCTGGCCGAGGGATCGCTGGTCATTTCTGTCCAGGAAACGGCGGACAAGGCGGCGGCACTCAAGTACTTCACCGCAATGCAGGCCCTCGCAAAAGGCGCAACACCAATCGACGGCCTGGCAAATCTTGGTTTTCCGGCATACGAAACGGCCGACGGATCCGCCGTCTTCCAGAAGGACAGCTTCGTGCTGCACGTAGACGCGTCAGGTCTTCCCCCGCCTTGGGGCCGGACAGCATCACCCGCAACGCCCTGGCCTACCAGCTTTCGACGACGATCCTGGCCTGCTGGGTGGAACACCACTAACCGACGGCTTTACGGCACAAAAATCTTTCCTAATCCATTTGAGTTAGGTTAGGTTACCCTTCTATGGTTCTCCGGTGACTACAGAGACAAAGCTCGCCGGGGTTCCGTTCGCCGCGGACCTGGCCCGCTTCGGCGACCGCCCAGCCGTCAGCGCCCACGGCCGGTCGCTGAGCTACCGGGAACTGGCCCGGCAGGTGGAGGACATGGTCCGCGCGTTCGGGCCGGCCCGGCGCCTCATTGCGCTGGAAGCCGGGAACACCCTGCCGGCCCTGGTGTCCTACCTGGCGGCCCTGTCCTCCGGCACTCCGTTACTGATCCTGCCCGCGGGGGACTCTGCCGCGGCCGCACTGGTGGCGGCCTACGACCCCGACGTTGTTGTCAGCGCGTCGAACGGCGAAGCGGTCCTGGATGTCCGGCGGCAGCAGACCCGGCACGACCTGCACCCGGAACTCGCGCTGCTGCTGAGCACGTCCGGGTCCACCGGCTCCCCCAAACTCGTCCGGCTTTCCGCCGACGGCATCCAGGCCAACGCCGCCGCGATCGCGGAGTACCTGCAGCTGCGCCCCAGCGACACAGCGGCCACCACCCTGCCCCTCTCCTACTGCTACGGCATGAGCGTGGTGAACAGCCACCTCCTGGCGGGTGCATCCCTGGCGCTGACCGACCTCTCGGTGGTGGACCCCTGCTTCTGGGACCTGGTCCGCACGGAACAGGTGACATCCTTCGCGGCAGTGCCGTACACCTTCGACCTGCTGGACCGGGTGGGCTTCAAGGACATGGATGTGCCAAGCCTGCGGTACATCACCCAGGCCGGCGGACGGCTGGCCCCCGACCGCGTGCGCGCCTATGCCGAACAGGGCCGGCGGCAAGGATGGGACCTGTTCGTCATGTACGGGCAGACCGAGGCCACCGCCCGCATGGCCTACCTGCCGCCGGACCAGGCCATGGAGCAACCACAGGCCATCGGCGTCCCGATCCCGGGCGGGTCCTTCCGGCTTGAGCCCGTCCCCGGCCTGGGCGCGTCCGAGCTGGTGTACTCCGGCCCCAACGTGATGCTGGGGTACGCCGAACAGCCGGCGGACCTCAGCCTGGGCCGGGTGGTCACCGACCTCCGCACCGGCGACCTGGCCCGCCGCGGCCCGGACGGGCTCTACGAGATTGTGGGCCGGCGCAGCCGGTTCGTGAAGATCGTGGGGCTCCGCGTGGATCTGGGCCAGGTGGAGCGGATGCTGGCGGACCTCGGGGTGACGGCTGCGGCCGCAGGCTCCGACGACGCCGTGGTGGCCGCCATCGAAGGCGACCACGACGTGGCGCTGCTCGCCAAAACCCTGGCGCAGGACCTGGGCCTGCCGCGCGCCGCCGTCGACCTTTACCCGGTGGAAGCCATTCCGCGCCTGGGCAACGGAAAGCCGGACTATCCTGCCGTCGCCGCGCTCGCCCGTGGAGGAGAAGCGGACGACGGCGGCCCGGCCGGGGTTGTGGACGCGGGCTCGGATGACGTGCGGCGCATCTTCGCCGAGGTGCTGGAGGTGGAGGACGTCGCCGGGACCGATTCGTTCGTGTCCCTGGGCGGCGATTCACTGTCCTATGTGGTGGCGTCCGTCCGGCTGGAGCGGGCCCTGGGCTACCTTCCCGGGGGCTGGCACCTGATGCCGGTCTGCGAACTGTCGCCATCGCCGCACGTGGTGCCCGCCGCCGTCGCGCCTCCCGGCAGTGCCGGGCCTTCCGGCAGTGCTGGGCCTTCCGGCACTGCTTCCGGCACCTGGGTGCGCAGTGCCCGGCGGAGGCTGCTCGCGCCGATGGAGACCGGGATAGTGCTGCGCGCCGTCGCCATCATCGCGATCGTCTCCACGCATATTGGGTTCTTCCACTGGCAAGGCACGGCCCACGTGCTCATGGCGGTGGCCGGCTACAACTTCGCCCGCTTCCAGCTGTCGGGGGAGCGTACGGAACGGTTCCGGCGGCACCTGCGCAGCGTCGCGCGGATCGTGGTGCCGAGCGTTGCCGTGATCGCGCTGGCCTTCGCCGTGACGGACAAGTACGCCCTGCACAACGTTTTCCTGTTGAACTCACTGGTGGGGCCGGCGGGGTGGAGCGACTACTCGCGGTTCTGGTTCGTAGAGGTCCTGGTCCACATCCTGGTGGGCCTGGCCCTGTTGCTGGCGGTGCCGGCCGTTGACCGGGCGGCGCGCCGCTGGCCGTGGGCGTTTGGGGTGGCCCTGGTCCTGGTGGATCTGCCCCTGCTTTTTGGCCTGGTGGAGAGCCGGTACCCGGGGCAGGGGCCGGTCCTGTGGCTGTTCGGGCTGGGTTGGGCGGCCGCCGCGTCCCGCACCCTGTGGCAGCGTTCAGCCGTTACGGTTCTGGCCGTCCTGGCGGCTCCGGCCTCCTTCGACAACCCGTACCGCAGCGCCACCATCCTGGCCGGCTGCCTCATCCTGCTCTGGCTGCCCACGCTGCGGGTGCCCCGGGGACTCCACCGGATCATGGCGCTGCTGGCGAGCGCTTCGCTCTACATCTACGTCACCCACTGGCTGGTGTATCCCCTGTTTGATTCCGTTGACCTCTTCGAGCGCGCGGACAAGGGTTTGGCCGTGCTGGCGTCCCTGGCCTGCGGCGTCCTCTACTGGGCAGGGGCCACCCGGGCCATGGGTGCGGCGGAACGGTGGATCAAGCGGCGGCGGTCCCTCTCCCGCGCCTCGGTTGAGCCGGCCGCTATGTAGCGGGTTGGGCGCAGACCGGTTTTCGACGCGCAGATTCCCTTGCGCAGACCGTATGTTGGGTGCGCCGGCGAGCATGCGAGTCGAATATGGGCGGGCGCGCCACCGGGGCTTTTCCACATAGCGGCACACTCCACTCCTGCAGCGAAGGTGTGCCGGGCAATGTGGTTGCATGACCGATCTTCCACCGTTGCTGTTGTCGCGCGACCGCAACCTGCTCGGGTTGAGTGCCAACGATCTCGCCAAACGCGTGCGGTCCGGCGCTTTGGTCCGGGTGCGGCACGGCATCTACATCGACGGCCCAGCGTGGCGGGCCATGAAGCCGTGGGAACAGTACCGGCTCCGCATCCAGGCGGCCGCGGAAGCATTCGAGAAGCCCACAGTTTTCGGCCGCCATTCCGCGGCAAGCGTGTGGGAAATCCCCACCATCGGCTTTCATCACCCGGTCCAGGCACTCACATTGAAGAACGACGGCGGCCGGTCCCGTGCCGGGGTCAGCCGGCACTTTGCGGCGCGGGCGGATTTGAAGGTGGTCCGGTTGGAGGGCCTCCTGGTCACCGACCGCATCCGGACCGTCCTGGACCTGGCAGCCTTCAGCCCCTTCGCCGAGGCCGTTGTGCCGCTGGACCATGTGCTCCGGCTGGATCCGCGCCGGCAGTTGCCTGCCATCACCAAGGCTGAGCTGGAGAGCGGGATGGGATCGGTCTACTCCGCCGCTGCCACGCGGAGAATCCGGGCGGCCATCGAGTTTGCCGATCCCGCTTCAGGCTCGGCCGGGGAGTCCTGGAGCCGGGCGCTGATCCATGTGGCCGGCTTCGAACCCCCGGTCCTCCAACAGCGGTTTTCCGACGCGGACGGGCTGGTTGGTTACTCGGATTTCTACTGGAAGGAGTCCAGGGTTGTTGGCGAATTCGACGGCGAGGAAAAGTACCTCAAGTCCGAGTTCCTCAAGGGCCTGACCGCATCCCAGGCTGTTGTGGCTGAAAAGCAGCGCGAAAACCGGATCCGCGCCCTGGGCTGCAACGTGGTGCGCTGGGACTGGGCCGACCTCAAGGTGCCCGGGACGCTGGAACGGAAGCTGGCGGCGGCAGGTGTGGGCCGCCGTCGGACGCGCTCTGCCGTTATCGACGCGCAAAACCGCCTCTGACGCGCATATCCCTTCCCGCGCCCCGTATACGCGCGTCGCAAGGGAGCATGCGTGGCGACGACAAATATGCGCGTCGAAAACGGCAGCCGTGCACCGAAGCGGGGCCAGGAGCGGTGCATCAGCGGGTGAATTTTCCTTGTTGACGGCCACGCGACGGGGCTATGTTGGAGCTACGCCCGGGCCCGGCTGGGACGGCCATCGCTGACAGGTCTCGCAGAGGTATGTCATGAGTTATGTCCCCGTCAGCAGACGCACCATCAGGCTGCACCGTGAATCCGAGCGGTCCACGCGGCGCCTTGTTGCTGCCCTGTCCGGTGTTGCCATCGCGGCGTGGCTATTGTCCGTGTTGCTGTCAGCCGCGGTCAGCGTTGACGGCTTCGTCCACGACGTCGATCTGGTGGTGCATGACCTTTTCCTCGTTGTGGCTTTCGGCGCCATCATCCTGGTCGACTGGCATGGATTCCTGTGGCTGATCGGCCGGCGGACACTCGGCGAAATCATTCGACTCGATGGGGCAGCGACACCCCTGATCTGGGGTGGTCTGGCGGGCATGCTTGCCACCGGGGTGTTCCTGAGTCCGCACCTGGACAGCCCGATGACAGAGGTCAAGCTCGCGGCGGTCCTGGTGCTCAGCCTGAACGGAATCATGCTGATCCCCCTGATGCGGCGGCTCGCGCGGCTCCCTGCCAGGATTGCGTTCAAGGATTTATCCACTGGCCAGCGCGTCCACCTGATGTCATGCCTGGTGGTCTCGCAGCTCTGCTGGTGGACGGCGATCATCATTGGGTTCATCAACGCGCAGTCCTGACGCGCAAAGCCGCTGACGACGCGCACATTCCCTGGCGCGGCCCAAATATGGGGTGCGCTTACGAATATGCGCGTCGAGGACGGATGTGGGGTTCACAACCGAATATGCGCGTCGAGAACGGGTTTGCGCAGCGCAGGCTGGCTCAGGTGGCCTTCTCCTGGGCCGGAACCCCGGCCGCCGCCTGCGTAGCCGCCCAGCTGGCGAGGACCTTCAGCGCGTCCTCGGACGGGCTGCCTGGCTCGGCGGTGTAGATGTTGATCCGCAGCCCGGGATCCGCGGGGAGCTCCATCGCCTCGTAGGCCAGGTCCAGGTCCCCCACGATCGAGTGGTGGAGTCGTTTGCGGCCGGTGCGGTGGTACTTCACGTCGTGCCGGGCCCAGCGGACGCGGAACTCCTCGCTGCCCGTTGAGAGCTCCCCGATCAGGTCGGACAGGTCCTTGTCGTACGGGTTCTTCCCGGCCGTGGACCGCAGCACGGCCACGATGTCGTCAGCGGCGCGCTCCCAGTCGGCGAAGAACCCCCGCGCCTTCGGGCTCAGGAAGGTGAACCGTGCGCTGTTGGGTGGGGTGCCGCCGTCGGTCATCATCTCCAGGTACAGGGCCCGGCCCAGCTCATTGGACGCCAGCACATCGCCACGGTCGTTGCGGACCCAGGCCGGCGCCGCCGTAATCGCATCGATCACCCGCTGCACGCTGGGCCGCACCGTCTGCGGGCTCCGCTTGCGCCGCGCCCGCGGAGCAGCCGTGGACGCGCGGGCCAGGTCGAAAAGGTGGGCGGTCTCGGCGTCGTCCAACTGCAGGGCGCGGGCCAGGGACTCCAGGACACTGTCCGACGCTCCGGACAGATTTCCCCGCTCCAGCCGGATGTAGTAATCGATGCTCATTCCGGCGAGCATGGCCACCTCCTCCCGGCGCAGGCCCTTAACCCGCCGGTTGCCGCCGTACGCGGGCAGCCCGGCGTCGTCCGGTGTGATCCTGGCGCGGCGGGAGGTCAGGAACTTCCGCACGTCATCGCTGTTCGTCATGGCTCCCACGCTACGCCGGGCAAATATCCCAAGGGAGGGACTGCCAGCCCCTCCCACAAACCCGTCCACCCCAATACCGTGAAAGGCATGGTTATGGAACTCACGCTCAACAACAAAATCACAATGCCGGCGCTCGGCCTGGGCGTCTTCCAGAGTCCCCCGGAAGAGACCACGGCGGCGGTCCAGACAGCGCTCGAGGTGGGCTACCGGCACATCGACACCGCCGCCGCCTACGGCAACGAGCGGGAGGTTGGCGAGGGCATCCGCCGCTCCGGCCTGGACCGGGCCGACGTGTTCATCGAGACCAAGATCTGGGTGAGCGACTACGGCTACGACCGGGCCCTGCACGCCTGGGACAAGGCCGCCGGCAAGCTGGGCGTGGAGCAGCTGGACCTGTTCATCCTGCACCAGCCCGCCCCGGACCGGTTCGAGAAGACCATCGCCGCGTACAAGGCGCTGGAGACCCTGCTCAAGGACGGGCGGGTGCGGGCCATCGGCGTCAGCAACTTCATGCCTCACCACCTGGCGCAGCTGCTCGAGGAAACCGACGTGGTCCCTGCCGTCAACCAGATCGAACTGCACCCCTACTTCGCCCAGCGGAACGTCCAGGCGGCGGACGCCGAGCACGGCATCCTCACCCAGGCGTGGTCGCCGATCGGCGGCATCACGTTCTACCCGGGCTGGGGCGAGAACCGGAAAAACGTCATGCGGGACCCGGCGATCGCCGCCGTCGCGCAGGCCCACGGCAAGACCCCCGCCCAGGTGATGCTCCGCTGGCACCTGCAGCAGGGCCGCTCCGCCATCCCCAAGTCCACCAACCCGGCCCGCATCGCGGAGAACTTCGACGTGTTCGGCTTCGAGCTTTCCGCGGCCGAGCTCGCCGCCATCGACGCCCTGGACACCGGCGTCCGCAGCGGCCCCGACCCGGACGTGGCCCGCCCCGAGCGGTTCGCCATGGTCATCCCCGAAGCCTAGAAGCCAAAGAACCACAGAGAAGGAACCAGCATGGAATACCGCCCGCTTGGCCGCACCGGTGTGCAGGTCAGCCCCCTCTGCCTCGGTGCCATGATGTTCGGCCCGTGGGGCAACAACGACCGCGCCGACGCCACCCGCATCATCCACCACGCGCTGGATGCCGGCATCAACTTCGTCGACACCGCGGACGTCTATTCCGCGGGGGCCTCCGAGGAGATTGTCGGGGAGGCGCTCGCGGGAAAGCGCGATGACGTCTTCCTGGCCACCAAGTTCTTTATGCCCATGGATGAGGACCGCCCCAACCGCCGGGGCGGCTCCCGCCGCTGGATCATGCGCGCGGTAGAGGACTCGCTGCGCCGGCTGAACACCGACTACATCGACCTGTACCAGGTGCACCGGCCCAGCCCGGACACCGATGTGGAGGAAACCTTGGGCGCCCTCACCGACCTGGTCCGCCAGGGCAAGGTGCGCTACATCGGCTCCTCGTCCTACTCCGGGTCCCAGATCGTGGAGGCGCAGTGGGCGTCCCGCGAACGGAACCTGGAGCGGTTCGTCACCGAGCAGCCGCCGTACTCCATCCTGACCCGCGGCATCGAGGAGGATGTGCTGCCCACCGTGCAGCGGCACGGGATGGGCACCCTCACCTACAGCCCGCTGGCCGGCGGCTGGCTTTCCGGCCGGTGGCGGAAGGACTCGGCATCCAGGCCCACTTCCAGTGCCCGCCCCAGCGCCCGGTTCGACATGACCCAGCCCGCCAACCAGCGCAAGCTGGACATCGTGGAGGAGCTCGCCCAGGTGGCCGAATGGGCCGGCGTCACCATGATCGAGCTGGCCATCGCGTTCGTGATCAACCACCCCGGCGTTACCTCCGCCATCGTGGGTCCGCGCACCATGGAGCAGCTGGAGTCCTACCTCCCCGCGGCGGACACCAAGCTGGCGCCCGAGGTGCTGGACCGCATCGACCAGCTGGTGGCGCCCGGCGTCACCGTCAACCCGGACGACAACAGCTACGGCGCCCATGAACTGACGGCACAGGCACGACGGCGGCACCGGGCTTAAATGCCGGCGCCCGCCTCACTCTCCAACCCCCTATGAAAGGAAAAACCATGGCAACGTGGCTCATCACAGGCTGCTCCACCGGACTTGGCCGGGCACTGGCGGAAGCCGTGCTCGCGTCCGGGCACAACGCCGTCGTCACCGCCCGCAAGGTGGAAACGCTGCAGGAGGTCACCGCCGGCTTCCCGGACACCGCGCTGGCACTCCCGCTGGACGTCACGGACAAGACGCAGATCAGCGCGGCGGTCAAGGCGGCGGAGGAAAAGTTCGGCAGCATCGACGTGCTGGTCAACAACGCCGGCTACGGCTACCGGGCCGCCGTGGAGGAAGCGGACGACGGCGACATCCGCCGCCTGTTCGACACCAACTTCTTCGGGGCCGTGGACATGATCAAGGCAGTCCTCCCGGGCATGCGTGCCAACAAGGCCGGGTCCATCCTGAACATCTCATCCATCGGCGCCCGCATCACCCCCGCCGGCTCCGGCTACTACGCGGCCACCAAGGCGGCGCTGGAGGGCATGTCAGGGTCTCTGCGCAACGAGCTGAAACCGCTGGGCATCAACGTCACCGCCATCGAACCCGGCGGCTTCCGGACGGACTTTGCGGGCCGCTCGCTGACCCAGTCCTCGACGGCGATCGACGACTACGCGGACACGGCCGGCAAGCGCCGCAAGGAACACGACACCGCCCACGGCAACCAGCCCGGCGACCCGGACAAGGCCGCCCGGGCCATCATCGCCGTCGTCGAATCCGCCAACCCGCCGGGCCTCCTGGTCCTGGGCACCGACGCCTTCGGCGCGTTCGGCAAGGTGGCGGAAGCCCAGCGCGCCGAGCTGGAGCAGTGGCAGGAGCTGAGCACGAGCACCGACATCACGGACTGAGCCGGTCAGCCACCGGCCGGGCTGGCTTCAGCGACGCGCAACTTCATCTTCGCGGCTCAAATTCCCCCACGCAGCCCAAATCAGGGCCGCGAAGGGGAATGTGCGCGTCGGAAATGAAGAGGCGCGTCGCAGCAAAATGGCGCAGGCCCGGTGCGAGGGTGAGTTCGCGCTACCTACCTGGGGGCAGGGACGGCAGCGTGGTCAGGCTGAGCTGCGCGCGGTGGTGACGGTAGTGCTTGGGCGCCCACTCCAGGACGTCCCGGCGGCTCATCCACGGCATGAAATAGGGGTCCCACGCGGTGGGCATCGTCATGCCGCGACCCAGCGCATCCTGGTTGGCGTGGCCGTACCAGTTCACGATCACCGCCGTAGTCCGGTCCATCATCCGGAGCATGCCGGCTGGCTTCAGGACCCGGCCCCCGGCGGCGCTCCCGGCCCAGTTCACCCAGTTGTACGGGCGGGCGCACGAATCCAGGAGGCGGCTCCAGGTCCGGGAGGCCAGGGGCGGCAGGTGCGAGAACAGCCCCAGGAGCGGTATGCCCGCCAGCGTGATGTTCTGGCCCAGGACCATGTGGAAGAGCAGTTGCCGGTTGGTCCACCGCGTTCCAAAGGACGGGAGGTCCAGCTCGTCATCGCTGGCGCCCAGGACGATGCTCCGGAAGTCGGCCGCGATCCACAGCAGGTCCGCCTTCACGGGGTCACTGTCCGGTTCCGTCATCGGGGCCTCCCGTCCTTGGACATCAGCCGGTGTTCACATCATAGGCTGGCAGGTTCGGCGGTGCGTCCGTGCTGCAGGCCCGTGGCGAAGCCGATGGTCACGGGCACCGGCGCGGGCGTTCCGCAGCAGGAGTCCCCGGCGGTGTCAGCGGCGTCACCGGCCTCGGTAGGGAGGCTGGTGGAGCACACCCCGGTCTCCGGCAGTTCGAGTTCCACGGTGTCCGCGGCTTCGGTATCACCTGCCAGGGCTGCGGCGATGGAGCGGACCTGTTCGTAGCCCGTGGCCATGAGGAAGGTGGGCGCCCGGCCGTAGGACTTCATGCCGGCCAGGTAGAAGTCCTTTTCCGGCTGTTCCAGGATCCTGGCGCCATGGGCCGGAACCGTGCCGCAGCTGTGGAAGTCAGGATCGATCAGCGGGCCCAGGGCCTTGGGGGCATCGACGGCCGGATCCAGGTCCAGCCGCAGCTCGGACAGGATGGACAGGTCCGGCCGGAACCCTGTGGCCGGGATGACCCTGTCCACGGTGAGGCTGCGGCCATCCGTTGCGTGCACGGTGACCTTGCCGTCACGGGCTTCGAGGCGGCCGGTGTGGAAGTTTGTGAGGAGCTGGACGGCACCGGTGTCGACGGCGGTGTGCAGCCGGGCGCCCAGCTGGCCGCGGGCGGGCAGCTGGTCGGCGTCCCCGCCGCCGTAGGCACGGGCAGGCGTGGCGGCCCGGATGGCCCAGAAGACTTCCGTTCCCGGGTTGGCGCGGGCCACGCGGGCCAGGTCCAGGACCATGTTGGCGGCGGAGTGTCCGGAGCCGATGACAAGGGTGCGGCGGCCGGCGAATCCGCCGCCGGCCACGTCCGGCAGGGGCCCGGTGACCAGCCCGGCGGCCCGGGCTTCCGCCTCACCCGGGGCGGGCAGGCCGGAAGCTCCCAAGGGCGCCGGCGTGGTCCAGGTTCCGGAGGTGTCAATCACGGCGCGGGCCAGGAGCTCCGACGTTTCCCCGCTGCCGTCCTGGATGCGCAGGAGGAACGGGGCGGCGTCGCGGCCCTGGCTGCGGCCCTTGTCCATGCCCTGCCGGCTGACAGCAACTACCTTCGCCCCGGTCCGGATCCGGTCCTTGAGTTCCGGTGTGGCAGCCAGCGGTTCCAGGTAGTCGGAGACGATCTGGGAGCCGTACGGCAGCGCGGTGGGGCGGGGCGCTGCCCAGCCGGCCCGTTCCAGCAGGCGCACGGCGGCGGCATCCAGGTTGTACTTCCACGTGGAGAAGACGCGCACATGGCCCCACTCACGGATGGCGGCACCCACCGTGGGCCCGGCCTCGAGCACGATGGGTTCCAGTCCGCGTTCCAGCAGGTGCGCGGCCGCGGCCAGGCCGACGGGCCCGGCGCCGATGACGGCCACGGGGAGGGATGCGGAGCTTGCCTTGTGGCTCATGAGAGCACCTTTCGGTCGGCCGCCGGGGCGGCGGAAACAGCAGCAAAGGAGAGGTAGAGGAAGCGGACCAGGAGGAATCCGGCGGCGCCGCCCAGCAGCTGCGCCAGGATGAAGGCAGGGGCCGACGGCGGTGCGATGCCGGCAAAGGTGTCCGTGACGGTGCGCGCCATGGTCACCGCAGGGTTGGCGAAGCTGGTGGAGCTGGTGAACCAATAGGCGGCCGTGATGTAGCCGCCGACGGCGAACGCCACGCGGTCAGCACGGCCCGACCGGACGGTGCCGAAGATGACCAGCAGCAGGCCCACCGTGGCAATGACTTCCCCAGCCAGAGCGGGACGCCGGTGCGCTGGTGCGTGGACCAGCTGACGGCGTCCAGCCCGAACATCAGGTTGGCGGCCACCGTGCCGGCCAGGCCGCCCAGGATCTGCCCCGCAACCAGGCCGGCCGCCGTGGTGGTGTCGATCATCCCCAGCGCCCGTTCCACCAGGGTCACCACCGGATTGAACGACGCCGACACCGGCTGCAGTGCCATGATCAGCGCCACCAGCGCGGCACCCGTGGCGAGGCTGTTCTGCAAAAGCTGCAGGCCGACGTCGTCCGGTGACAGCCTGGAGGCCATCACGCCCGAGCCGACCACGGCCATGACCAGGAACGCGGTGCCGATGAACTCTGCCGTGGCACGCCGGGCCAGACCGGTCATGCGGCCGGCCCGCCGATCAGGGCGGCCAGGTTCTGCAGGGCCTCGGTGCGGGCCCGGTAGTAGACCCACACGCCGCGCTTTTCCCGCTCCAGCAGACCCACCTCATGCAGGATCTTCAGGTGGTGGCTGATGGTGGGCTGGGACAGCTCGAAGGCATCGTTGAGGTCGCAGACGCAGGCTTGGCCGCCCTCATGCGAGGCGACCATGGACATCAGCCGCAGCCGGACCGGATCCGCCAGGGCCTTCAGCAAGGGGGCGATCCCTTCAGCTTCCGGCAGGGACAAAGGCTCCCGGGCCAGCGGCGCGCAGCACGCCACCGCCTGGACCGGGGTCAACTCCAAAGACATAGACACACGTAAATATTTACACTCATCTATGTCTTTGGCAACCCCAACATTCCGCTGTACGAAAGAGCCCCTTGCACCCTTCTGCGCACGGGCAAATAGGATGGCACCTGGAGCTAACCGCCGCACACGAAGGGCGCACCATGATCGAGATCCTCACCCCGGCTGAGGTGGCCCGCGCCCGGGAGACCGGCGCCCTGGTGGCTGACATCCTGCAGGCGATGAAAAGCCGCGCAACCGTCGGCACCAACCTCCTGGACATCGACCAGTGGACCAAGGAGATGATCACCGACGCGGGGGCGGAATCCTGCTACGTGGACTACGCGCCGTCCTTCGGCCGGGGTCCCTTCGGCCACTACATCTGCACGGGCGTCAACGATGCTGTGCTGCACGGGCTGCCCCACAACTACGCACTGGCTGACGGCGACCTGCTGACCCTGGACCTCGCCGTCGTCAAGAACGGGATGGCCGCGGATGCCGCCATCAGCTTCATCGTGGGCGAATCACGGCCGGCGGAGAGCGTGGCCATGATCGAGGCGACCGAACGCGCCCTGGCAGCCGGGATCGCCGCCGCAGGGCCGGCAGCCAAGATCGGGGACATCTCGTACGCCATCGGCCGCGTCCTCATTGATGCGGGGTATCCGGTCAACACGCAGTTCGGCGGCCATGGCATCGGTTCCACCATGCACCAGGACCCGCACGTGCCCAACACCGGGCGGCCCGGCCGCGGCTTCAAGCTGCGGCCCGGGCTTCTGCTCGCGCTGGAGCCCTGGATCATGGCGGACACGGACCAGCTGGTGACGGACGACGACGGGTGGACGCTAAGGAGCGCCACCGGCTGCAGGACGGCCCACACCGAGCACACCATCGCCATCACGGAGGACGGCGCCGAGATCCTGACGCTGCCTTCGAGGTAGGCCTTACTCCGTCCCGGCCACCGCGCTGCGGCGTTCCAGGAGCAGGGTGTCCTGCCAGTGCCCGGCCTTGGGGCCGTGGCTGATCCGCGCGATCCGTTCCCTGGTTCCCACCACCCGGAAGCCGAGCTTCCGGTGCAGCGCCAGGCTGGCCGTGTTCTCCGGGAAGATGCTGGACTGGATGGTCCAGATTCCTGCCGCCTCCGTGGAATCGATCAGTGCACCGAGGAGCAGCCTGCCCACGCCCCGGCCGTGCGTTTCCGGCGCCACGTAAATGGAGTGCTCCACGACGCCCCGGTAGACCTCCCGGGACGAAACGGACGTCACGGCGGCCCAGCCCAGAACCCGGCCCGCGTCCTCGGCGATCAGCCGGTGCCCGGGCAACCGGCCGCCGTCGAACGCCTCCCAGGTGGGCGGCTCGCTCTCGAACGTCGCCTCCCCCGTGGCGATGCCGGCGGCGTAGATCGCGTGGACGGCGTCCCAGTCCTCGGGGCACATGGGGCGGATGGTGACGGGGCTGTGCATGGGTTCCATTATGGTGGCCGACCACGGCGGTGGTGGGCCAGGCACCTCCCCGGCGGGACAGGCTGTAAATATTCCGTCAATAAAACGGCCCTGCCGCCCCGGCCGCGCGTGCACCGTCCTTTGATG
Source organism: Arthrobacter sp. FX8 (assembly GCF_026723805.1). NCBI lineage: Bacteria > Bacillati > Actinomycetota > Actinomycetes > Micrococcales > Micrococcaceae > Arthrobacter > Arthrobacter sp. FX8. The sequence goes on from NZ_CP113505.1 coordinate 2,742,087, forward strand.
GAGGCAGGTCAGCACATGCACGCGACGGCGAGGAGCGGAGATGCGATGGGATGAGGCGCCTGATGACCGTGGCAGGGTCAGGTTTGCCGCGGCAGCCGAGGCCGTGGAGGGCTACGGCGGGCGCGCACTGAACGGCCGCGCCCTCCACCCGGCCGGCGGCTACCTTTTCCCCGACCAGGACGGCGAGGGGTGGTGGGTCATTTTCCAGCCGTGGCCCTCGACGGGCGGGCAGGGGCACAGAGTGCCCGGCGACATCCTGGCCTGCAACGATTCCTACGGCGACATGGTGCATGTGATGGTGCTGGCGGCGGGCGTGCGGGAGGACGACGCCGAGGCCGCCTTCCGCGCGGACGTCCCGGTCAGCCTGGCGGACGCCGCGCGGGTGGCGGCAACAGTGCCCCATGTGGCCGCCCCTGCGCACAGGGACGGGACGACGACGTATCCCCCGGTCAGCCGACGTGGACCCACGGGCGCTGGGTGACGTCCGGGACGGCCTCGCGCAGCACCTCCCTGGTCACCGGCGCGATTTCGCCCTCGCCCAGGAACAGGAACCGCACCAGGTTGGTGATCGGATTCCCCTCAGTCCAGCGGAAGTAGATGTGCGGCATGAGCCCCGTGACGTCCCTGATATGCAGCAGTACCGAGGCGATGGTATTGGGAACAACCGGCCCGTGGACTTCCAGGATGTGGTACCCGTGGCGGTTCACGCCACGGACGTAGAGTTCCGTTTCGAAGTCGGAGGAGTCATCCACGATCACTTCCAGGAACAGGGCATCGCCTGCCAGCGGGAGGTGGCTGACCTCGATGGCCGACTCAAGCTTGTCCCGGTATGCCTCTGCAGACATCCGCAGCGGCTCGTGCGCGATGATCGCGATGGGGCCGTCCAGGGTGCTGGACATGAACTCCAGGGCCTGCTGGTCCAGGTGCACCCGGGTTGCATGCAGCTCAAAGGACCGGCGGACCCTGGACAGCAGGGAGATGACGATGATGCCCAGGATGAAGATCGCCGCGATCCGGATGCCTTCGGGCCGCTCGAAGATGTTGGCCACCGTGGTGTACGCGAACACCACGGAGATGGCACCGAAGCCGAAGGTGAGGTTCCGTTGCCCGCGCCGGCGCGCCGACAACGTGACGGCCACCGCTGCGGAGGTCATCAGCACCAGGACGCCGGTGGCGTAGGCACCGCCCTGGGCGTCGACGTCGGCGTTGAAGATGAAGGTGATGAGGAACCCGACCAGGGTGAACACAAGCACCAGGGGCCTGACAGCCTTGGCCCACTCCGGGGCCATGCCGTAGCGGGGCAGGTAGCGGGGAACCAGGTTCAGCAGGCCGGCCATGGCGGAGGCACCGGCGAACCAGAGGATGCCGATGGTGCTGATGTCGTAGACGCTGCCGAAGCCCACGCCCAGGTATTCGTGCGCCAGGTAGGCCAGGGCACGCCCGTTCGCCTGGCCGCCGGGCTGGAATTCCTGTTCCGGAATCAGGACAACGGTAATGAAGCTGGTGGTCAGCAGGAACACGCTCATGATCGCCGCAGCCGTGGTGAGCATGCGCCGGGCTCCGCGGATTCGGCCGGCCGGGTTCTCCTCCGTGTCATCCGCCGCTCCGCGGACCTGCGGCATCACGGCAACGCCGGTTTCGAAGCCGGACAGGCCCAGCGCCAGTTTGGGGAACACCAGCAGTGCGATGGCCACCGTCATCAGGGGGTTGCCGTGGGACACCCACAGATTCGTCCACCAGTCGCCCATCGCCACCGGGTGGGAGACCACCTGCATCAGGGTGGCAACCACCACCACCGCATTCAGGCCCAGGTACAGGACAACCAGGAAGACGGCGACGCCGATCGCTTCCTTGAACCCGCGCAGGAACACGGCAGCCAGCAGGGCCAGCAGGAAAAGCGTTACGGGGACGTTCTGGTTTTGGAGCCAACCGGGGGCAACAGGATTGCCGATCAGGTGTGCGGTGGCATCGGCGGCCGAGAGCGTCATGGTGATCATGAAGTCGGTGGCGGCGAACCCGAGCAGGACCAGCACCAGGAGCTTTCCTCCCCAGCGGGGCAGCAGCCGCTCCAGCATGGCAATGGAGCCCTCACCGCGGGGGCTTTCACCGGCAACCCGGCGGTAGACCGGCAGGGCACCCAACAGTGTCACGGCCACAAGGACCAGGGTGGCCAGCGGGGAGATGACACCGGCTGCCAGCGCGGCGATGGCCGGCTGGTAGCCCAGGGTGGAGAAGTAGTCCACGCCGGTAAGGCACATGACCTGCCACCACGAGTGCTTTTTTCGTGCTGGGTGGGAACACCGCCGGGGCCCTGGTGGGTGCCCTTGCTGTCCTGCAGCCCGAACAGCAGCCAGTCCTTCAGCGCCTCCCTTCCGTGCGGGTGGGTGGCGGAAGGATCCGCCGGGGGCCTGCTCAACGTGGTCATGTCTGCCTTTCCGCGCTGCCCGTTGCACCGCGATCATTGCGAAGCTAGCACCGGCGAAATTGGCGGAAGCGCCAGAAAGGGAATTCTTGATGTTTCCTTTACGCGTGATGTTCGACGGCGGCCGGAGCGGTCCGGCGGCAGGTCACGGCTCGAAGCGGTAGCCCATGCCGGCCTCGGTCAGCAGGTGGCGGGGGCGGGCGGGATCCGCCTCCAGTTTGCGCCGCAGTTGGCCCATGTAGACGCGCAGGTAGTGGGTCTCGTTGTCATAGCCGGGACCCCAGACCCTGGCGAGCATCTGCTGTTGCGTTATCAGCCGGCCGGGATTCCGCACCAGCATTTCCAGGATGGCCCACTCGCGGGGTGAGCCGGACCGGGTCCCCCGCCCGGGTCACCTTCCGGTTGGCCAGGTCCACCTGGAAGTCACCCACATCGATGGCGGCCCCGCCGTCCGCCACGTCCAGCGTGCCGCTCCGGCGGCCGGCAACGCGTAGCCGGGCCAGGAGTTCGTCCAGGCCAAACGGCTTGGTGACGTAGTCGTCCGCCCCGGCGTCCAGGGCCCGGACCTTGTCCACGGACCCGTGCCGGGCGGAAAGCACGATGATGGGCATGCTGCTGGTGCGGCGGATCCTGGTGATCACGTCCACGCCGTTGATGTCCGGCAGTCCGAGGTCCAGCACCATGGCATCCGGATGGCCGCCTTCCGCGTGCTTCAGGGCGGCCATCCCGTCCAGGGCGGTCAGCACCCGGTAGCCCTCAGCCTCCAGGTTGACCTGGAGGGCACGCAGGAACTGCGGCTCGTCGTCAACGATCAATACTGTCCTCATGAGGTGCTGGTGCCTGCTTTCCGGCGAGGGGTGGAAACGTCCGGTGCGGCAACCTGGGGCAAGCGGATGACTATTGTCAGTCCCCCGCCCTGGGTCGGCTCGGCCAGCAGGTGACCGCCCATGGCCTCGGTGAAGCCTTTCGCGACGGCGAGGCCAAGCCCCATCCCGAGTCCCGCGGGGGCGTCGTCGAGGCGCTGGAAGGGCTGGAAGATCCCCTCGACGGCGGCAGCGGGCACGCCCTGCCCGTGATCGACGATGTGCAACTCGCCAAAGGGGGTTCCGGCGTCGCCCACTCCCCTGGTTCGCGTCGAAACGCCGACGATGGCCACGTCGGACGCCGGCGCGTATTTAAGCGCGTTTTCCACGATGTTGGCGATGACCCGCTCCAACATCCCCAGGTCGGCATAGATCGCAGGGATGTCCGGGGAAGCTCCACCCGGATCCGGTCCGCCGGGAGGCCGCGCAGCGCGTCCTCGATTGCATCACGCCACGTGACGGGCGCTGTCAGTGGCGCAGCCGAACCGCTGGAGATCCGGGACATGTCCAGGAGGTTGGCGATCAGGGCGTCCAGGCGCTCGGTGTAGGACTCGACGGTCTCGAGCATCTCGGCCTGCACCTCATCGGGAAGCCTGCGGCTCTGGCGCCGCAGGGCCGTTACGGCCAGTTTTATCCCCGCCAGCGGCGTGCGCAGGTCATGGCTGACCGCCCGCAGGATGGCCGTGCGGACGTTGTTGCCCTCGGCCATCTTCGCGGTGCTCTGCAGCGTCCGCTGAAGGGCATGGCGCTGGCGCAGCAACAGGAGGTGGGCGCCGTGGGCGGACAGGAGGAGCCGGTCCCCGGCGGTGAGGGTGCGTCCGGAGAGGACCAGGGCGGTCCGCTCGTCGGCGAGTTCCACGCTGTCCGTCAACCCTGCCGTGTCCGGGGAGGGAGGAGGCGCCTCCCCGGAGAACGCCTGGAGCTCCCATGCTGCGTCTTTGTCCCCGGATGTGGTGAAGAGCCCGGCCGAACGGACCTGGAAGGTTTCCCGGACCTTGCCCATGAACGCTGCAACGGTGTCATCGGCCAGGAGGGCATCGTGGGCGAGGTCCGCGAGGGTGGCGGCTTCCGCGCGGGCCCGTGCGGCTTCCCGGGCGCGCCTTGCAGACAGTCCCACCACCAGTGACACGGCCACCGCGGCACTGAGGAAGACCAGCAGCGCGAAGACGTTTTGCGGGTCGCTGATATTGAGCGTTCCCACCGGGTCCGTCTGGAAGTAGTTCAGCAGCAGCGAGTCCAGGACGGCGGCGAGCACCGCAGGCCACAGGCCGCCGATGAACGCCACGGCCATCACCCCGGTCAGATGGACCAGTGCGTGGGTGGCGAGGTTGAGCTCCGGGTTGCGGGACAGCGCCGCGGTCACCAGGACCGGGAGGACCACAGCCAGGACGAAGCCGATCAGCGTGCGCCTGCCGCTGAGCGCCGCGGGAGATGGCCCCGGCAGTCCAGGGCCGCCCTGGGGAAGGGAGACGATGTGCACGTCGATATCGCCCGAGCCCCGGACCACTTTGGCGCCTGCACCGATACCGAGGATCCTGCTCCGGAGCGTCCCCGGTGAGGCGCCGATGACGATCTGGGTGGCGTTGACGCTGCGGGCGAATTCCAGGAGGGACCCCGCTGCGTCCTCACCGGACACCGTATGGCAGGTGCCGCCGAGGTCGGCGACGAGGCGCCGCTGCGCGTCCAGCAGCTGCCCTCGCGTCGCGGCCGTGCTTTCGGCGCGCCGGACGTGAACCGCCAGCAGGTCCCCGCCGTTGACCCGGGACAGGATCCGGGCCGCCCTCCTGATGAGCAGCTCCCCTTCGGGGCCTCCACTGAGTCCGACGACAACCCGCTCGCGGGCCGGCCAGGTGGCGGTGATCCCCTGGCTTTTCCGGTAGCCCGCCAGCCCTTCGTCCACCCGGTCCGCCAGCCAGATCAAGGCGATTTCACGCAGGGCAATGAGATTGCCCAGCCGGAATTCGTTGGCCAGGGCAGCGTCGATCCTGTCCCTGGGCACAACGCTCCCGTCAGCAACCCTCTGGCGCAGGAGTTCGGGCGATATGTCCACCAGCTCGATGTGGTCTGCCCGCCGCACCACGGCGTCCGGGACCGGTTCCCCGTCTGGTTCGTCGGTGATTGCGGCGACGACGTCTTTCAGCGATGCCACATGCTGGACGGCAAGCGTGGTCAGCACGTCCGTCCCCGCCGCCAGAAGCTCCTCGATGTCCTGCCAGCGTCGGGTATTCCTGCTGCCCGGAGCATTGACGTGCGCATACTCGTCGACGACGGCCACCTCCGGTTTCCTTGCCAGCACAGCGTCCAGGTCAAGCTCGGGTACCTCCGCCCCGTTGCCGTCGGGCAGAAGGCGCGGCGCCACGACGTCGAGCCCGTCAAGGAGCTGCCCGGTGTCAGGCCTCCCGTGCGCGACGGCGATGCCGACCACGACGTCCCTGCCGCCGGCCAGGATCTGTTGCGCCTCACGCAGCATGGAGTACGTGGTGCCGGCCCCCGCTGCCGCACCCAGGAAGATCCGAAGCGTTCCCCGTGCCATACCCACAGTCTTATCCCCTCCGGCCATACTGACCAACCCGCTGCCTTTGCGGGTCAGACGTGGGCGGGCGCTCGAGCAAAACCTGCCGGGTGTGAGCGGGCGTGGCAGGGGCAGCCGCGGTAGCTCAGTAAGCTGGCGGCATGCCCGCCCTTTCCGCCCTGCTGCCCACCCTGGTGGCCCTTGCCATCCTGGCGGCACTCACGGTGGGAATCCTCTGGGGCGCCCGGACGCCGTCGTACCTCTCCCCTGCCCTGGCCATCCTCCGCGGGACAGCCCAGCTCGTGGCCATCAGCCTGGTGCTGGGCGGCGTCATCAGCAACCCGCTGTGGGTGGGGGTGGCCCTGCTGGTCATGTTCACCGTAGCGTCCGTGACGGCAACACGAAGGCTCACCTGGTCCTGGCGTCGCTTCGCCCTGGTGGCGGTGACCATGGCTGCCGGCATCCTGGTGACGGTGGCCGTCGTGTTTGGAACGGGCGCCATCGAATTCGCGCCGCGGTACCTGCTGGCTGTGGGCGGGATCGTGATCGGCAACTCGATGACCATCGCCACCCTGGCCGGACGCCGTTTCTTCGAGGCCGTCCTGGAGCAGTGGGACCAGGTGGAGGGCTGGCTGGCGCTGGGGGCGACGCCCCGGCAGGCCACCCTGCTCCAGTCGCGGCAGGCAGTGCACTCGGCCCTGATCCCGTCCACGGACCAAACCAAGACCACCGGGCTGGTCACCCTTCCCGGCGCGTTCGTGGGCGCGATCTTCGGCGGCGCCTCGCCCCTGGAGGCCGGCCGGTTCCAGGTGGTGGTGCTGGCCTCGATCATGGCGGCCGGGTCCATCACCGCCGTCGCTCTGATCCGCTCGCTGGGCAACGTGAAGGTGCGGCCGGAACCGGTGTAGGCCGGGCGTCAACGGGCCGGTTGCCTCCGTCCGGGGGCACCTTAGGGCCGGTTTTTCCAGGCGCGCACGAATGGTGCTTTCCCCAGGGCGGTCCGTTCAAGCCGCTCCACCAGCCGGATGTCCACGGGCATGTGCGCCGCGCCGGCAGCCATAAGGGCGGCGGTCACCGCAGCCCGGACGCCTTCCTCGGATTGCCCGGGTGCGAGTCCGGCCAGCAGCACCCGCAGCCCGGACGGTTCCTGGATGACCTGCCAGCCTGCGACGGCCGCCTGGTCCAGGACCTGGTGGAAGACATTCGGGTGCACGTTGACGGTGCCGGTCCTGCCCGGCAGTTGCAGGACGTCCTCGATGCGCCCCTCGATATCCTCCATGACGGTGAAACTGCGTCCGCAGGGGCAGCCCCTGCCGCCGAGCCTTACGGTGTCCGACATCTCGTACCTGATCAGCGGCACGGTCCGGGAGAACAGGACGGTGACCAGGAGCTTGGACCCGGTTGTCCCCGCCGGGACGGGGTTGCCGGCCTGGTCCACGGGTTCGATGATGAGGAGGTCCTCGTAAACGTGGCGGTTCCGGTAGGTGCAGGGGGATGCGATCCCCGCCGTTTCGGTGGCGGCGTAGACGTCGAAAGGGGCGCTGCCCCACGCGGATTCCAGTTCCGCTGCGGCCTGGGCGCTGAGCACCTCGGAGGCTGACATCACCCCCTGCGGCGCGATGTGCAGCCGCCCTGCCAGCTGTTCCGCGGCCAGGGGTTTGAGCGCTGAGGCGTAACCGACGAGGACCCGGGGCTGGAACCGGTTGAGGGCGGCGACGTTCTCCTCCATGGGTGCGGTGACGTCCAGGCGAAGGGTGGGGACCACTCCGGAGCGCACCGATGCGCCGACGACGGCTGACTGGTGGGTGGGGACCCGCGAGCTGACCAGGGCCACCTTCAGCGGCCGGGTCAGCCCCAGGGTAAACCCTGCCCAGTCGTTCGCGCGGGCGTACGAGGCCAGGACGGTAGCCCACTCCGCGCGGTTCCAGACGAACGTTCCGCGCCGGCCGGTGGTCCCGGCTGTCGCCGCCGCCCACCAGCGGCCCTTCCATGGCAGTCCGGGGTCCCCACCGCTCTCGACGAGCGACCGCAGATGGCCTTCCACTTCCGCCAGCGTCAGGTCCGGGGTGGTGATGGCCTCATCGAAGTGCTCCATCAGGTCTGCTTTGGTCACGGGCGGCAGCCGGTCCAGCGGAGCGTCGTGCAGGCCGGCATGGTGGCGGCGGTAGAACTCCGAGCCGGCGTAGGCCGCCCGGCGCAGTTCCGTCAGGGCATGGTCCTGGTGTGCGGCGATCCGGGCGGCGTCCCAGCGGTCCCGTTTCCGCCACGCAGCCCGGAGGAACAGCACACGGGGGACCAGGCGGAGGTCCACGGCGGTTGCCTGACGTTTCCTTGCCGCGGTCCGGCCTGTCAGCCCTGCTTGACCAGAGCCGCCTCGAGGTTGATCTTGACCTTGTCGCTGACCAGCACGCCGCCGGCTTCCAGCGCGGCGTTCCAGGTGAGCCCGAACTCCTTGCGGCTGATTTCGGCTTCCGCGGAGAATCCTGCCCGCGTGGCGCCAAAGGGATCCACGGCGACGCCGGTGAACTCAACCTCAAGCTCCACCGGCCGGGTCACGCCCTTGATGGTCAGGTCCCCCGTCAGGGTGTATTCCTCCCCGTCCCCTTCGATGTGGGTGCCGCGGAACGTCATTTCGGGATACTTTTCGACGTCGAAGAAGTCCGCGCCCTTCACGTGTGCGTCACGGTTGGCGTCACCGGAGTCAAAACTTGCCGTGGACACCGTGGCATGCACCGAGGACTCCTCCAGGGACCGCCCCACCCTGGCTTCGGCGCTGGCCTGGGTAAAGCGGCCACGGACCTTGCTGATTCCGGCATGTCGGACGCTGAAGCCGATCTCGCTGTGGGACATGTCCAGGAGCCATGTTCCCGGCGTGAGTTCCTGGGGAAGGGTCATTGTCATTCTCCTTACTCGTAGGGCCGCAGGCTTCGCTGCCCGCTACAGGGGCAAGACTGCGGATGCCCCTAAATATTCCCCATAAAACCCGCAGATATAAGGGTCCGGGGTGAACCGGGAGGGAACTTCGGGCGTATACATAGACGTGGCTCTACGTTTATTGACCGCCCTGGCGCTGTTCATCGATGCCGGCGTCCATCTCTTCCTGGCCCCGGGCTACCAGGCCGCGCAGCCGGGCACCATCAGCCAGGGCACCCTGTTCCTGCTCGAAGCCGCGGCGGCCCTGGTGGCCGGCCTCTATGTCCTGGTCCGCGGCAGCCGCGCCGCCTATGCACTCGCCCTGGCGGTGGCACTGAGCGCCTTCGCCGCCGTCATGCTCTACAGATACGTGGACATCCCGGCCATAGGTCCGATTCCGGCAATGTACGATCCCGTATGGTTCTTCTCGAAAACCCTCAGCGCCGTCGCCGAAGGGGCGGGATCGCTGCTGGCCCTGGCGGGCCTGGTCCGTAGCGGCCGCGGGAGAAGGGCCGACGGCGGCACGGGGGTCCGTCCCGGGCGTCGCCGGCCGTGACGATCGCCGGAGCCGTTGCCAGCATGCGGGGGAGGTGGCAGATGGGCGCAGCCGGATGGGCGATGTCCAGGCACGCGATGCCTGACGCGGTGGCAACCCTGGCCGCCTACGCGCTCCCGGCCTTGTGGCTGTCATCCCTGTCCGCCTCCGGACCGGTCCTCCAAATGGCCGGCCTGTGTGCGGGTGCCCTGGTGACCGCGGCCGCCGTCGGCTCTGTCCTGCAGCGCATCCCGCGCTTTTCAACTCCGGCAGACCGCGTCACCCTGCTCCGTGCCGTCCTGGTGGCACTCTGCGCCGTGGTGGCCGTCCCGGAACTGTTCACCGGGCGCAGCAGTTTCCTGGTGCCGGTCCTGGGCGGCGTCGCCTTCCTGATGGACGGGCTGGACGGCGCCGTGGCGAGGCGGACCGGGACAGCGTCCCCGGCGGGAGCACGCTTCGATGCCGCCACCGACGCCGCGCTGGTGCTTGTGCTGTCCATCGCGGCCGCGGCGGTGGCGGGCCCGTGGACACTGGCGATCGGGGGCATGTACTACGTGTTCACGGCCGCCGCGTTCTTCAGGCCGCACCTGCGTGAGCCGCTGCCGCCCAGTGTTTCCCGCAAGGCCATCGGAGCCTTCCAACCGCTGGCGCTGCTGGTGGCGCTTCTCCCTGGTATCCCGTGGGCTGCCGCCTTCCCGGCGGTGGCGCTGGCGCTGCTCACGTATTCCTTCGCGCGCGATGTGGTCCAGCTGGAGACCCGCCACCGCTCCCGAGAGCTTCCCGCTGCCCACGCTCACTTTCGACACCCACATTCCCCGGCGCTGCCCGAATAGCCCGAGCGCTGGGGAATATGCGCGTCGCAGGTGTTCAAGCGCGTCGCCACAAGAAGTCTGGTGCGGACTTCGCCTGCCTCACCCCAGGCTGGCGAGGGCCTTCCGAAGGCGCGCGCCGGCGTCGTCCGCAACCTCTTTGACCGCGGCAGCGTCACTGAGCTGGACCATGGCCTGCGGGTCAATGGCCTCGACGGTGGTCTCGGTGGCATCGGCCTTACGCCGCACCACCACGTTGCAGGGCAGCAGCGCACCCATTTCCGGCTCGGCTGCGAGGGCACGGCTGGCAAGGGCCGGATTGCAGGCGCCCAGGATGACGTAATCCCCGACGGCGTCCGCGGCCTCGGCGCCCAGCTTGGCTTCGAAGGTGGACCGGACGTTGATTTCCGTCAGGATCCCGAAGCCCTGTGCCGCAAGGGCCTCGCGGGTGCGCTCCAGCGCTTCCGCCCAAGGCAGGGACACGGTGGTGGCCAGGGTGTACGTCATGGTGCTCCTCGGGATATTCGACGGTCCGCTGATATTGCAGGCTGATTAGGCCAGGGAGAGGAAGAGCTTCTCCAGGTCCTTCCGGTCCATGGTCTGGTCCTTCTGCGTGATGCACTGCTCCAGCCCGGTGGCAATGATGGCGAAGCCGGCGCGGTCGAGGGCTTTGGACACGGCGGCCAGCTGGGTGACCACGTCCTTGCAGTCCCGGCCTTCTTCAAGCATCCGGGTGACGGCGGCGAGCTGTCCCTGGGCGCGCTTGAGGCGGTTGATCACGGGCGTGAGTTCGGTTGGGTTCAGTTCCATAAGAAGGGTCTCCATTGATGGGGTGCTCCCGTCAACTGTATACCCCTCCGGGTGTTTTGACTACCCCCGGGGGTATCTGTGATACTCGGTGGGGTATCCAGCCCATCCCCTCCGAGAGGCATCAATGACTTCCCCTTCAAAAGCAACCGCCGTTACAGCGCTTGCCCCCGAAACCCTCCGGTCCTGGTTCACGGAGCACCAGGACCTCGTGGTCATCGACGTGCGCTCCGCCGCCGAATTCGGGTCCATGCACATCCGCGGCTCCTACAACGTGCCGCTGCCGCTGCTCTCGGAGCACACCGATGAGCTCGCCGCCCGGCTGGGTTCACGCGTGGTCCTGGTGTGCCAGTCCGGCGTCCGCGCCGAGCAGGCACGGCAGCGGATGGCCACCGTCGGCCTCGACACCGCCTACGTCCTCACCGGCGGCGTTCCGGGCTTCGCCGCCGCGGGCGGCGACGTGGTCAAGGGCAAGGACCGCTGGGACCTGGAGCGCCAGGTCCGCCTGGCCGCAGGCTCCCTGGTGATGCTGGGCCTGGTGGGCGGCAAGTTCGTCTCCCCCAAGGTCCGCATGCTTGCCGGCGCCATCGGAACCGGCCTGACGTTCTCGGCCGCAACCAACACCTGCGCCATGGGCAAGGCCCTTTCGGCCATGCCGTGGAACAAGGCCGCCAAGGAGCCCACCCGCGAAAGCGCCATCCTCCAGCTTCCCGTTCCGGCAGCAGAAGAGGACGCCGCGGCATGATTCCGGCCCTGGGCCTGGGGCTTGTCGTCGGCATCGTCCTGGGCGTCGTGGGCGGCGGCGGCTCCATCATCGCCGTTCCGGCCCTGGTGTACGGCGTGGGCATGAGCCCCGCCCAGGCGATTCCGACGTCGCTGCTGGTGGTGGGCGTATCCTCGCTCACGGCCCTGCTCCCCAGGATCCGGGAGGGCCTGAACTGGCCCGTGATCGCCCTGGTCGGCGGCGCCGGGATTCCGGCGGCCTGGGCCGGCGCGGCCGTGGGCAAGCTGCTGGACCCGAACCTCCTGATGCTGGCGTTCGCCGGAATCATGGTGGCCGCAGGCATCCGGATGCTGATGAAACCCCGTGAAACCGAAGGGTCCTGCAGCACGGGGCCGCACCGGGCGTTCCGCTCCTGCGCCCCGAAGGCCGTAGGCGTTGGCCTGCTCGTCGGGTTCCTCACCGGGCTGCTCGGCGTGGGCGGCGGCTTCCTCATCACCCCGGCGCTGACCATCTTCCTGGGCCTGCGCATGAAGCAGGCCGTCGGAACGTCACTGGCAATCATCGTGGTCAACTCCGCTGCCGGCTTCAGCGCCCACGCCGCCGGCTACACCGTCGACTGGGCCACCACCCTGGCGTTCGCGGTCCCGGCAATCCTGGGATCCGTCGTCGCCGCGCGGCTGGCCCGCCGCCTGCATGACAAGCACATCCGCATCTCATTCGCGGTACTCATCTTCGCCGTCGCGGCATGGGTCACCGCCGGCACGGTCACCGCCTGACCCACCAAGAGGAGAACACCATGGGACTCATCGATTCCCTCAAAAAAGCCTTCAGCAAGCCCTACAAGACGGTATCCGTGGCGCAGGCCAAGGAACTCCTGGGCTCGGGGGCCACCCTGATCGACGTCAGGTCAGCCCAGGAATGGCGGACCGGCCGGGCGCCGCAGGCCAAGCACGTCCCCCTGGACCGGCTGCAGGCCAGCACCGCCGGGATCCAGAAGACCCGCCCCGTGATCGCCGTCTGCGCCTCCGGAGTACGGTCCGCCTCAGCAGCACGCCTCCTGGCCGCCAAGGGGTACGACGCCTACTCGGTACGCGGCGGCATGGCCGCATGGCGCCACGCCGGCGAGCCCGTCCGCCAGGCAAGCAACACCACCCGGCAACCCAGCCGAAACCACTTCAAAGGAGAACCACCATGGCTGAAATCACCATCACCGAAACCGACCAGCGCCGCTCCACCGCCCGGATCCTTGACGTCCGCGAGGACTTCGAAGTCGCCGAAGGGATGATCCCCGGCGCATTGCACATCCCCATGGGCGAGCTGCAGGCCCGCTTGTCCGAACTGGACCCGGCCGTGCCCGTGATCGCCATTTGCCGCAGCGGCAACCGCAGTGCCGCCGTCGCTGAAGCCCTCAACGGCGTCGGCTACAAGGCGGACACCATGGCCGGCGGCATGACCGCGTGGACCCGCGCCGGACTCCCCACCACCTAGGCCCTGCCGCATGTTCGCCCCACCTACGGCGCCGCCGCCGAACGCCACCCGGACATCACCTTCGCCAAGGTGGACACCGAAGCCGAACAGGCCCTCGCCGCCGCAGCAAACATCACCTCCATCCCCACCCTGATGGCCTTCAAGGACAAGACCCTCGTCTTCTCCCAGCCTGGAGCACTCAACGCCACCGGCCTCGAGGAAGTCATCCAGGCCGTCAAGAACCTGGACATGGACAAACTACGCGCCGAAGCCGGCCACCAGCACGCCTGAGCCAACGGCGGCCACATCAGTTCCCCTCGTTGCGTTATACCCCGGGGGTATCTATACTTGATTCAGAACCCCTCCATCCCCTTTCACCCGAAGGAGAGCACCAGATGCTTATCGAACGCATTTACGACGAAGACCTGGCCCAAGCCAGCTACCTGATCGGCTGCCAGGCCAAGGGTGAAGCCATCGTGGTAGACGGCCGCCGCGACATCGCCGTCTACCAGGAACTCGCCGCGAAAAACGGCATGAAGATCGTGGCCGTCACCGAGACCCACATCCACGCCGACTACCTCTCCGGCACCCGCGAACTTGCCGCTGCCACCGGCGCCAGGATCTACGTCTCCGGCGAGGGCGGCCCGGACTGGCAGTACGAATTCGACGGCGAGCGGCTGTACGACGGCGACACCATCACCCTGGGCAACATCACCATCAAGGCGGTCCACACCCCGGGCCACACCCCGGAGCACCTGTCCTTCCTGGTGACCGACGGCGCGTTCAGCAACCAGCCCGGCTACCTGCTCTCAGGCGACTTCGTGTTCTCCGGCGACCTGGGCCGGCCTGACCTGCTGGACGAAGCAGCCGGCGGCGTGGACACCCGCTTCGTGGGCGCCAGGCAGCTCTTCGCCAGCCTGCGCGACAAGTTCCTGACCCTGCCGGATTACGTCCAGGTCCACCCCGCGCACGGCGCGGGCAGCGCCTGCGGCAAGGCCCTCGGCGCCATCCCGTCCTCCACCGTGGGCTACGAACGCCTCTACGCCTGGTGGGGCCCGTACCTCGCCGCCAATGACGAGCAGGGCTTCATCGATGAACTCCTGGACGGCCAGCCCGACGCCCACGCCTACTTCGGCCGCATGAAGCGCGAAAACCGCGTGGGGCCGGCCGTCATGGGCGAACGCGCTCCGCTGAAGGAACTGGACGCCGCCGTCGTGGCCAATGGCCTGGCGGAGGACACGCTGACCTTCATCGACACCCGTTCCAATGACGAAGTCCACCGCGGCACGGTGGCCCGGTCCCTGAACGTCCCCGCCGGGATGTCCGTGGCCAGCTACGGCGCCTGGGTGGTCAACCCGGAAACGGACAAGAACCCGCTGGTGCTCCTTGCCAAGGACCGGGACCAGGCCCAGGACATGTGGGACCATCTGGTCCGGGTGGGCATCGACAACGTGGCCGGCTACGTCACCGGCATGGACGGCCTGCCCACCTTCACTCCCAAGCTGATCCAGCCGGAGGAACTCGGGAAGTTCGACGCCGCGATGCTCCTGGACGTCCGCAACAAGACCGAGTACAAGGCCGGGCATGTCCCGGGCGCGTACCAGCTCAGCGGCGGCCGCCTCATGTGGCACCTGGATGAACTGCCGGCCGGCGTCACCATCGTGTCCTACTGCCAGTCGGGCGTCCGGAACTCCGTCGCCGCCAGCGCCCTGCGCCGGGCCGGGTACGACGTCGTCGAACTCGATGGCAGCTACGCCGCCTGGAACGCCTGGCAGAACAGCGTCCCCGCCGCCTAGCCACTCCACCCAAGACCACCCGGGCAGGACCCCCTCCTGCCCGGGTTCAGGTCCGGGCGCGTCCCCCGCGCGTCCGGACCCGGCCCGGGCGTGCCCCCGCACGCCCGGGCCACCTTACGTCCCCACGAACGGAGCACCCCATGCCGGGCAGGACCCTCCCCCGCCATGCCACCGGAACAGCCGGTGCCGTGCTGGGCCTGCGGCAGAACCTGGCGCAGTTCATGCTGCTGGTGGCTGTCAACGCGCTGGTGGGCGGCACCCTGGGCCAGGAACGCACCGTCCTGCCCCTGCTCGCATCCCGGACGTTCCATCTGGACCTGTACACGGGCGCGCTGACCTACATCCTGGCCTTCGGCCTGTCCAAGGCCGCGACGAACTACTTCGCCGGCACGCTCTCGGACAGGTACGGCCGGAAACCCGTCCTCGTGGCGGGCTGGCTGGTGGCAGTGCCCGTACCGCTGATGCTCATCTTCGCCCAGTCCTGGGGCTGGATCGTGGCGGCCAACGTGCTGCTGGGCATCAGCCAGGGCCTCACCTGGTCCACGGCCGTGATCATGAAGATGGACCTCGTCGGCCCCAGGCAGCGTGGCCTGGCCATGGGATTCAACGAGGCGGCGGGCTACCTGGGCGTGGCCGCCACCGCGCTGGCCACCGGCTACCTGGCAACTGCCTACGGCCTCCGCCCGGCCCCGTTCCTGCTGGGTGCCGCGTTCATTGCCCTGGGACTGGGCCTGACTGTCGTGGCTGTCCGGGAGACCCAACACCATGCCATGGCTGAGGCCTCACAACACGTCGGCGTCCACAGCAACGCCCATGCCGGCCTCTCCACGGGCCAGGTGTTTACCCTCACCAGCTTCAGGGACCGATCCCTTTCGGCAGCCAGCCAGGCCGGCCTGGTCAACAACCTCAACGACGGCCTGGCCTGGGGCCTCTTCCCCGTCCTGTTCGCCGGCGCAGGCCTGGACCTCGGCCAGATCGGCATCCTGGCGGCCGCGTACCCCGCCGCCTGGGGTGCCGCCCAGCTGGCCACCGGCGCCGCGTCGGACCGGTGGGGACGGAAATGGTTCATCGCGGCCGGCATGCTGGTGCAGGCCGTGGCACTGGGAGTGGTCGCATCAGCGCACAGCTTCGGGCCGTGGCTCGCCGCCGCCGTCGTGCTGGGCCTCGGTACCGCCATGGTCTACCCCACCCTGCTGGCCGCCATCGGAGACGTGGCCCACCCGGCCTGGCGGGCCCGCTCCGTGGGGGTCTACCGGCTGTGGCGCGACGGCGGATTCGCCGTCGGTGCCCTCCTCTCGGGTGTCCTCGCCGACTTCTACGGCATCCCCGCCGCGATCGCCGCCGTCGCGATCCTTACCGCAGCCTCCGGCGCCGTGGTTGCCGTCCGAATGCGGGGCAGCGACCACGCCACGGGATAAAGCCGGCCGTTAGCCGCCGGGGGCAACGAACCGCCGGATCTCCGCCGCCATCCGCCCGGACTGCGTCCAGTGGAGGTAATGACCGCCCTCAAGGGGCAGCACCTGGTGCCGCGTGATGTTCCTCAGCAGGTCTTCAGCCGCGGCCGTTTTAGTGGCTGTCCTGTCATTCTGTTCATCAGCGATGAAGGCCAGGACCGGAAGGTCTGCGGGGTATGTGACGCCGCGGAGCGCCGCAGCGTTGTTTGCGATGCGGGCCGTTTCATCGGCCACCGCGGAGTTGCCGAAGTTCCAGATCATCATGGTTCGCATCCGCTTCAGCTCTTCGTCGGAATAGGCGTTGCTGTCCGGATCGAAGAGGCCCGGCGCCACGGCGGCAACGTCGCGGACCAGCCCCGTTGCGGCCACCAGCTTCGCCCAGTTGATGCCGGGCTGCGGCTCCTCCACCGGATGGTCCCCCGGTTTGGGAATTGTCGCGTCGATGCCCACCACCGCTGAGACTTCCGGGCGGTAACGGTTGGCATAGTCCAGCAGGTAGAACCCGGCGATAGAGTGGCCGGCCAGGACATAGGGCTGCCGGACCTGGAGCTTTGACAGGACCTCATGGAGCTCGTTGCTGATGTTCTCATTGGTCCGCGCGCTGGCCTCCATGTCGCTGTAGCCATAGCCGAACCCTTCCACCACGATCACATCGAAGTCGCCGAGTTCGCGGATCAACGGGGTGAAGTCCAGGCCGGGCGCGGCGGTTCCCAGGCCGCTGAGCAGGATGAGAGGCGGGCCCTGATGTGCTGCCGCGTTTCCATTGCGGACCACATTCAACGATCCCCCGGCCACCGCCACCCGCTCACCGTAGCCGGGCATGGTTGCCTTCTCCTGCGCCTCCAGGGCCGCGTTGGCCATCGCCGAGACCAGGACCAGCCCCAGGACAACCAGCGCCGCGATCCCCAGGCGGCGGCCCCAACGGCGGCGCTTCTTCCGGGTATTCACCCGTGCCCTGCCAGGTACGTGACCAGGCCGTCCACGGTGGCTACCGCAGGGTAGTCGGCCTCCGGGATGTCCACTCCCGTGCTCTCCGCGATGACCTCCACCAGGCGGAGGAAATCCAGCGAGTCCAGTTCCAGGTCCTGGCGCAGCCTGGCGCTGCCCTCCAGGTCCTCGGGACCCACGTCGGGCGCCACTTTGCCGATGGCGGCCTCCACCGCCTGGCGCGCATCCTGTTCGTTCATGGCTCCTCCTCCGTCCGGCTCCCGCTGCTCACAACTTTTCCGGCGCCTGCAGCAGTTCGTCGATGCGGGCCAGGAAACGCCCGCCGCGCAGCCCGTCACTGACCCGGTGGTCCGCGGACAGGGTGGCGATGGCGGCGTGCCGGATGCCGAGCATCCCGTTGTGCGCCCACGGCTGCTCCAGCACCTTGCCGAAGCCCACCATGGCCACCTGCGGCGGGTAGATCACCCCGTACACGCTTTCCACGCCGAGGTCCCCGAGGTTGGTCACTGTGATGGTGGGATCGGCCATCTCCGCGCGCTGAAGCCGCCCCGCCCTGGCCCGGCCGACCAGGTCCCGCAGCTGGTCCATCAGCTGGTCCAGGCTGAGGGTGTCCGCGTGGTGCACCGCCGGGGCCACGATCCCGCCGTGCCGCAGGGCAACGGCGACGCCCAGGTGGACGGCACTGCTGGGATGGAACGCGCCCTTGGTGAAGAACCCGTTCATGTCCGGTTCTTCCTTCGCCGCCAGCGCGGTGGCCTTCAGCAGCAGGGCCGACGGCACCAGCCGCGATGACACGGGGCGCTGCTGGTTCGCCGCCTGCATCCACGCCATCGCCGCCGCCAGGTCCAGGGTGGTGGACAGGTAGTAGTGCGGAATTTCCTTCTTGGAGCGGGACATCAGCGCGCCGATGGCCTGCCGCAGGCTTTCCGCCTTGCCGCCGGCCGCCGTCGTCCGTTTCCGCCCGGGTGGCTCCTCCTCCGGGGTTCCGCGCGGCGCTTCGACGGTTGGGGCTTCCACCGGTTGGGCTTCCGACGGCGGTGCTGCCGCGGGCTTTTCCGCACCGGCTTCCTTAGCTGGCCGTCCCCGGGGCGGAACGGCGGCGAGCACGTCCTCCTCGGTGACCGCACCGCCCGGGCCCGTCCCCGTGACCGCGGACAGCTGGACGCCGAGTTCGGCGGCAAGCCGCCGTGCCAGCGGCGACGACCGGACCCGGTGCGTTTCGGGTGCTGTTGCCGGCTCCGGCGCCCGGGTGCTGGGCGCCGCAGCGGCGCGTTCGACGTCGGCCCTGGTCACCTCGCCGTCCGTGCCGCTGCCGCTGATGCGTCCGACGTCGACCCCCAGCGTGTGCGCAAGGTGCCGGACCGGGGTGCTGCCTTTGCCTCGCGGTCCGCGGGCGGGGCTGGCGGGAGTTCGGCGGGCGTGGCGGTGATCCGGGCGATTGGGGTGCCCACGTCCACGGTGTCGCCGATGTCCACCAGGAACTCGGCCAGCACGCCTTCCTGGAACGACTCGATGTCCATCACGGTCTTGTCGGTGTCCACGGCCGCCACCAGGTCACCCTTGTGGATGTAGTCCCCGGGCTTGACCAGCCATTCCACCACCTTGCCGTGTTCCATGTCCGCGCCCAGGGACGGCATCCGGAACTCAGCCACCGGCGCCCACGGCCCTTCGCGCGGCGGCCATGACCCGCTCCACGGACGGCAGCGCGGCCTGCTCCAGGTGCTTGGCGTACGGGACAGGGACCTCCAGGCTGCACACCCGCTCCACCGGCGCGTCCAGGTCGAAGAAGGCCTGCTCGGCGATCCTGGCCGCGATCTCGGCCGAGATGCTGCCGCTGCGCCAACCTTCGTCCACCACCACGGCGCGGTGCGTCTTTTCCACGCTGGCGAGGACGGTGTGCATGTCCAGCGGGCGGAGGGAGCGGAGGTCGATGACGTCGGCGTCGATCCCTTCCCCGGCCAGCTGACCGGCCGCGTCCAGCACCATGGGCAGGGTGCCGCCGTAGGTGATGAGCGTCAGGCCCTGCCCGCCGCCGTTCCCTTGCCGCAGGACCGCCGCCTTGTCGATGTCCACGGCGCCGGCATCGTCGTCGATCTCGCCGGCCATGTTGTACAGGGAACCGTGCTCGAAGATCAGCACCGGGTCCGGGTCCTGCAGCGCGGTCCAGAGCATACCGCGGGCGTCGGCCAGGGTGGCCGGGGCAAGGATGCGCAGCCCCGGAATGTGGGCGTACCAGCCCTCCAGGCTGTGCGAGTGCTGGGCCCCGAGCTGACGGCCGGCGCCGGTGGTCATCCGGATGACGATGGGCACGTTGAACTGGCCGCCGGACATGTGCAGCAGGGTGGCCGCGTTGTTGATGATCTGGTCCAGCGCCAGCAGGCTGAAGTTGACGGTCATGATCTCGACGACGGGCCGCATCCCGCCCAGCGCAGACCCGATCCCTGCCCCCACGAAGCCGGACTCGGACAGCGGGGTATCGCGGATCCGCTCCGGCCCGAATTCCTCCAGCAGCCCCAGGCTCACGGCGAAACTGCCGCCGTACCGGCCCACGTCCTCGCCCATGAGGAACACCCGTTCGTCCCGCTGCATGGCCTCGCGCAGCGCGGCACGCATGGCTTCCCGGTAGGTGGTTTTCATCCTTCCGCCCTGCCTTTCCCGGCCCCGTCGCCGGCACTGACATCGCCACTGTCACTCTCCGCCCGGTCGCTGTACACGAACCGCGCCAGTTCGGACACCGGTTCCGGCGTCCCGTTCTCGGCGAACCCGACGGCGGTGCTGATCTCCGCGTCCACGTCCGCCGTAAGTGCGACCCAGTCCTTCTCCGGCAGCCGTCCCGCCGCCCGCATGGCACCCTGCAGCAGGCTGATGGGGTCCCGTTCCATCCACTGCGCCACCTCGGCTTTCTCCCGGTACAGCTCCGGATCGAACATGGAGTGGGCGCGGAAGCGGTACGTGCGCAGTTCCAGGAAGTGCGGGCCGCCGCCGGACCGGACGGCGTCCACGGCACGCCTCGCTGCTTCCTCGACCGCGAGCACGTCCATGCCGTCCACGGCCCAGGCGGGGATCTCATACCCGGCGGCCTTGAGCGCGATGTCCGTCTGGGACTCGGAACGGCCCAGCGCGGTTCCCATGGCGTAAAGGTTGTTTTCGCAGCAGAACAGCACCGGCAGCTGCCACAGCGCTGCCAGGTTCATGCTTTCGTGGAACTCGCCTTCGGCCACCGCGCCTTCGCCGAAGAAGCAGACGGTGACCCGCTGGCGCCCGGACATCCGGTCCGCGAGCGCCAGGCCGACGGCAAGCGGCAGGCCCCCTGCCACGATCGCGTTTCCGCCGTAGAAGCGGGTGGCGGCGTCGAACAGGTGCATGGATCCGCCACGCCCGCGGCAGCATCCCTCGGCATGGCCGTACATTTCGGCCAGGATGGCTCCGGCGGAGACGCCGCGCAGGAGGGCGTGCCCGTGTTCGCGGTAGGTGGCCACCACGGCATCCTCGGGTGCCAGGGTTTCCATCACCCCGGCCGCCACGGCTTCCTCGCCGATGTAGACGTGCAGGAAGCCGCGGATCTTGGCGGCGCTGTACAGCTCGATGCATTTTTCCTCGAGCCGGCGCACCCGCAGCATCTGCCGCAGCAGGTGGAGGGCATGCTCCGCGTCCGGGACGGCCTGGTTCTTGAGGGTACTCACGGCTGGTCCTTCAGTGTCATGGCCGGTCCTGCCGGTGATTCGAGTGTTGAGGTGTCGCCTTCGGGCAGCCCCAGCTCGCGGGATTTGAGGAGCCGCCGCAGGATCTTGCCGCTGCGGGTCTTGGGCAGGGTGGCGGTGAAGTCGAGCAGCCGGGGTGCCACGGCGGCGCCCAGCCGTTTCCGTGCGAACCCGATGATGTCCAGCTGCAGCTCCTCCGTGGGCTCGTTGCCAGGCTTGAGCTCCACGAAGGCCTTGACCACTTCGCCGGCCACGGGGTCCGGCACGCCGATCACGCCCGCTTCGGCGACGGCCGGGTGCTCCATCAGGCAGCTTTCCACTTCGAAGGGCCCGATCAGGTGGCCGGAGGACTTGATCACGTCGTCGCCGCGGCCCACGAACCAGAAGTAGCCATCGCCGTCGCGCTTTGCCAGGTCCCCGGTGAGGTACCAGCCGCCCGCGAAGCACCGCCGGTACCGTTCCTCCTCGTTGAGGTAGCCGCGGAACATGGACGGCCAGCCGGGCCGCAGCGCCAGCTCCCCCATGGCGTCCGGCTCGGTAACCAGGACCGCCTGGCCGTCCCGGAGCACGGGCTTGCCGTCGGCGTCCCGGGCCACCAGGGCGGCCTCGATGCCGGGCAGTGGCCGGCCCATGGAGCCCGGACGGATGTCCATGGCGGGGTAGTTGGCGATCATGATCCCGCCCGTTTCGGTCTGCCACCAGTTGTCGTGCACCGGCAGGCCCAGCACGTCCTGGCCCCACACCACTGCCTCGGGGTTCAGCGGCTCCCCCACGCTGGCGATGAAGCGCAGGGCGGAGAGGACATGCCCGGCGGCTCGTTCCGCGCCTGCCTTCATGAGCATCCGCAGGGCCGTGGGGGCGGTGTACCAGACGGTGACGCGCTGCTCCGCGAGGATGCGGTACCAGCGGTCGGCGTCCAGCTCCTCCTCGTCCACGATGGCGGTGACCCCGTGCACCAGCGGCGCGATAATGCCGTAGGACGTGCCGGTCACCCAGCCGGGATCGGCGGTACACCAGTAGATGTCATCGGGGTGCAGGTCCAGCGCGTAGAGGCCGGTGGCATAGTGGGCCGCGACGGCGCCATGGACATGGATGGCGCCCTTGGGCGTGCCCGTGGTGCCGCTGGTGAAGTGCAGCAGGGCCATGTCCTCCGGCTGGGTGTCCGCGACCGCGTCGATTGGGTCAGCCCCAGCCAGGAGCCGGGCCAGGTCCAGGGTTCCCGGTTCGGGGCTGCCGTCCGCGTCCACCAGCAGGACGTGGCGGAGTTCGGGAAGGGTGTCCCGGAGCGGCGCAACCTTTTTGCGGTAGAGCGCTTTGGTGGTCACCAGTACCCGGCCGGCCCCCAGGTGCAGCCGCTGCCGGACAGGCTCGGGGCCAAAGGCGGAAAAGAGCGGGCAGAAGACGCTGCCGTTCTTGAAGGTGCCCAGCACGGCCACGTACAGCCCGGGGCTGCGGCCCAGGAGCGAGAAGACCCGCTCGCCCCGCCCCACCCCAAGGCTTCGAAGTACGGCGGCGAACCTGTTGGTCTGGTCCGCAAGGTCGCCGTAGCTCATGGACCGGGTGCCGCCGTCGGCCTGCACAAAGCGCAGGGCTTCCTTGCCGCCGCGGCCTTCCGCCACGTGGCGGTCAACGGCTTCGTAGGCAATGTTGAGGCCGCGGCCGCCGGGCAGCCCAGCCAGCGCCTGCCGTGCCTGGTCCCAGCTGAAGTCCCGCCGGGCGGCATCATAATCGGCCAAATTAGGCTGGACCGGGAAGGCTGCCACGTCCTTGGTGATGGCAGGCCAGCGCGTGGACCCCTCGGTTCCGGTGGCCATGGTGCTCCTCTGGTCCATCATGTTCCTTTGTTATGGGTGGAACCGCTGTGGGCTAGAACCCCGAGGGCTCGGTTTCGAGCTCCGGTTCGCCGGGCTGGTACTCGTGGTGCAGCGGCCGCAGGGCCTCGGTCCGCGGATGCCAGAACAGCGCGTCGTAACGGTCGCCCATCCGGGTGGGCACATAGTTGCCCCTCTCCCGGCGTGGGTTGTACACCACGCCGATGGCCCGGTGCCCGCGCCAGGACGTCAGCCACCGCCCGGCCCGTTCCGGCCCGAACACCAGCACCGACGGTTCGCCCAGCGCCTCGTGGAGGAGGTCCTCGTGGCTCCCGTGCACTGCGGCCGGAACATCCATGGTCCACTCCGGCGAACCCCAGGATTCGGCGGCCGTAACGGACCCGGAGTAGGACGCGAACCCGGCCAGCACCACCTGTCCCGGGTGGCGCTGGCGGACCAGCTGGCCGACGTTGACCATGCCGTCAAGCGCCATGTCCGTGGCCCGCGCGTCGCCGACGTGCGTGTTGTGCGCCCACACCAGCCCCTTGGATGCCGGCCCGTGGTGGGCGGCGATGCGTTCGATGGTGTCGCTCATGTGGTGGTCGCGGATGTTCCAGGACTGCTGGTCGCCGCGCACCATGGTCCGGTAATAGCGCTCGGCGTTGGTGGCCACGATGGCGTTCTGGATGGCGTCGAAGGCCGCCGGATCGTCCTGCATCCGGCCCAGCGTCCGCCGCCGGACTTCCGCCAGCAATGCCACCACGTCCGCTTCACAGGACTGCGGCACCAGCCGGTTGCTCATGGCATACCGCTGCGGGTCCTCCCGGAACGGGATAAAGCAGTGCCAGGCCTGCAGGGCGGACGGGAGGGCGTCGGCGGCGTTGGCCTCCAGCCAGGCGAAGATTTCCCGCAGCGAGTCCCACAGCGAATAGACGTCCAGGCCATAGAAGCCCGTCCGCTGGTGTTCGGGCAGGCGGAGGTTCCATTCGCGCAGCCAGGTGAGGAATTCGGCCACCTCGTGGTTGGCCCACATCCACGTGGGCCACCGTTCGAATCCGGCCAGCAGCCGGCGCGCGTCCATCTCCTGTCCGGATTCCCCCGGACCCAGCGGTTGATGCGCCAGCAGTCCGGCCAGTCGCCTTCCACACCGATCCAGGTGAAGCCGTACTCTTCGATCAGCCGGCGGCTCAGCAGCGCCCGCCAGTGGTAATACTCCTGGGTGCCGTGGGATGCCTCGCCCAGGCACACGAAACGGGCCGGGGCGGCGAGGCGGACCAGCGGTTCGAGGTCGTCGGCGGTGGCCAGCGGGTGGGCGAGGCTGCGGATTTGGGCTTCTTCCGCCGCCCGTTCCCCGCCGTGTTCATCCCGGTTGCCCTGGGCCGCCGTCATTCCCTGGCCTCCGGCCGGGCGCGCCCCACCGGGGACGGCAGGAGGTACTGCCGGAACCAGTCCGCGGCCAGGGTGGCCGCCATGGCCAGGGTGCCCGGTTCCTCGAACAGGTGGGTGGCCCCGGGAACGATCTCCAGCCGCGTGGGGGCATGCATCTGCGCCATGGCCTGGCGGTTGAGGGCCAGCACCTGGGTGTCCGCCCCGCCCACGATCAGCAGGGTGGGGGCCTTCACGGCGGGAAGCCGCGGCCCGGCAAGGTCCGGCCGGCCGCCCCTGGAGACAACGGCCTCAACCTGGGCGCCGGGCTCGGCTGCAGCCCACAGAGCGGCGCCGGCCCCGGTGCTTGCGCCGAAGTAGCCGATCCGGCCGGCGGATCCGTCGTGGCGCGCTTCCAGCCAATGGGTGGCGGACGAGAGGCGCTGGGCCAGCAGGGCGATATCGAACACGTTGGCCCGGTTGACTTCCTCCTGGGGTGTGAGCAGGTCAAGGAGCAGGGTGCCAAGGCCGGCCCCATGCAGGACGGAGGCCACGAAGCGGTTGCGCGGGCTGTGCCGGCTGCTGCCGCTGCCGTGGGCAAAGAGGACCGTGCCGTCACACCTGGCGGGCAGGTAGAGGCTGCCCCGCAGTGTCACCGTTCCCGCCGGAATCTCAACATTCTCTTCCAGGCTCCCGTCTTCCCCTTCCTCGGCGCGGTGGCGGGGCGGGGACGCGGCGGCGTCGAGCAGCTGCACCACCTCGCCATCCTCCGTGGGCGAGAAGTCGTGGTAGTAGTAGCCCACGGCCTGGAAGTTTTGGGGTGAAAGCAGGCAGACGACGTCGTCCGGTTCCTTGAGCTCCACGACGGCGCGGGCGGGGGCAACAGGAACGGCAAGGATGACTCTTGCCGCACCGAGTTGCCGGGCCACCTGGCAGGCCGCCCTGGCGGTGGAGCCGGTGGCGATGCCGTCATCCACGATGATGGCCGTGCGGCCGGTGAGGTCGATGCGCCG
Organism: Arthrobacter sp. FX8; assembly: GCF_026723805.1. Lineage (NCBI taxonomy): Bacteria > Bacillati > Actinomycetota > Actinomycetes > Micrococcales > Micrococcaceae > Arthrobacter > Arthrobacter sp. FX8. The sequence continues at coordinate 2,767,227 of NZ_CP113505.1, forward strand.
GCGCCCCTGGCGGAACCGCGCCACCCTGCTTTCCAGCAGGGCGCGTTCATGCCGTTCAACCTGCTGCAGGTCCTCCTGGGTCACCCGGGCCATGGAAATGGTGCGCGGATCCAGGACCCGGACATTTCCCTCCCCGATGGCTCCCATGGCCACCTCGGGCTGGAACGGAACCCCCAGTTTCCGCACCACGATCACATCCAGCGGCGCGTCCAGGGCCTTGGCTACCTCGAACGCCACCGGGACGCCGCCCCGGGGCAGTCCCAGCACCACAACGTCCTTTCCGCGCAGGGGGGCGAGCCGTTTACCCAGCCGCCGCCCGGCGTCGGACCTGTCATGAAACGCAACCATAGTCATCACCCGTTATGCGTGATTTCTTCCCCGGGCAGGGCTCCAGCCGCCGGGCTCCAGGACATTCGAAGGACAAAATGGGCGTCGGAACTGCTCTTTGCAATCACCGCCCCTGCGTCCCCCGCGAGCTTCACCCCGAACTCGATCTCTATTTGTTCGGGGGTGAGTTCCGCCATGGCCTCCAGTGCTGCGCGGGCGGCCGGGCGGACGCTGGCAAGAGCGTCTTCCAGCCGCCTGCCTGTGTCCAGGATCCCCTGTTCATTGCGGGCAGGATGGTCCACGCCGTAGCTGTCGTCCGCAGTCTCAACCAGCACTGTTCCGGAGCCCACTTCGTAACGCAGCACTTCAGTCATGGCGGATGCCTCCGCTAATGCGAGATGCGGAGATTGTGATGGGCTTCCGTGCTGGGCTTAATGGCCACCGCGGTGACCACCAGCGCTACTGCCCCGGCGATCCACGATGTCCATGCAGCGCCCGTCGCGCCCGTGTAGGACCCCACCCACGGCGAGAGGACCAGCGCAGCGGCCAGCACGGCCTGTGCCCATTCCATCGCCGGCATTCCCGGCATGGCCAGGTTGATGACGCCGCTGACCACCAGGAGCCCGCCGAAGAGGAGCATGAGCGTGGTGGACATGCTTTGCTGCCGCGTCCACAGGACCGCAATAGCGGTGAAGAGACCGGCGGCGACTGTTACGTAGTCCTGCCACCGATACCACTTTTTCACTGAACTTTCCTTTCTGTTGCGGGCGGCACGCCCTGTGCGTGTCCGCCCCGCAGGCCCCAGCTTCCCGCGGTTTAAGTCAACGCCCGGCAACAGCGGGGTGCTAGGGCAGAAAGACCTACGAGGCCCTTGCACTCCTGGTACTCAGTGATACTATCTACTGGTAGTCAGCATCACTAAGTAGTAATGAGGAGCCCCCAATGGGCAAGCAAATGACCGAGATGCTCAAGGGCACCCTGGAGGGCATCGTCCTTGCCATCCTCGCCGCGCAGCCCGCCTACGGGTACGAAATAACGGCCCGGCTGCGGGAGGAGGGCTTCGCCGACATTGTCGAGGGCACAGTGTACGCGCTGCTGGTCCGCTTAGAACAGCGCGGCCTCGTGGACGTCGCAAAGGTCCCATCCGAAAAGGGGCCACCCCGCAAGGTCTACACACTGAACACGGCAGGCAGCGCCTACCTGGACGAGTTCTGGAGCACCTGGAGCTTCATCGCCGAACGGATAGAGCACCTTCACCACAACAAGAACCAGCCACAGGAAAAAGGAGAACAACCATGACGCAGGGATGGATCGAGAAAGTCACCGGCCCGTTCGACGACAAGAAGCGCTGGCGCCAGTACAAGGCGCGCAAAGAGCAGCTGCCCGGCAGCTACCGCACCACCATTGACGCCCTTGAGCGCTATTTCACCTATGCCGGGGCCATCGTCAAGGGCGACGTCCTCATGCAAATGCTCGAAGACCTGGCGGACCTGGTGGAAGGGGCCGCCGCTGACGGTACGGCCATTCGGGACATCGTGGGGGACGATCCGGTGGAGTTCGCCGAAACCTTCATCAGCAACTACTCCGACGGCCAGTGGATCAGCAAGGAGCGGCAGCGCCTGACGGACTCCATCAACCGGGCCGCCGCCGACGGCGCCTGACCACCGCCAAGGGAAAGGACCGGCCATGACCCATGACCAGGCCCCGGCACCCGCCATCCGGGTACAGGGCATCGAAAAGTCGTTCAAGGGCCTGCGCGTTCTGCGGGGCGTCCACTTCGACGTGGCGCCGGGAAGCATTTTCGCGCTCCTGGGCTCCAACGGCGCCGGGAAGACCACGCTGGTGCGCATCCTGTCCACGCTGCTGCGGGCGGATGCGGGCACCGCATTGGTGAACGGGTACGACGCCGGCGCGGAGCCGGAGGGGGTGCGCGGCTCCATCAGCCTCACAGGCCAGTTCGCCGCGGTGGACGACGTGCTGACCGGCCGGGAGAACCTGGTGCTGATGGCCAGGCTGCGGCACCTGCGGAGCCCTGGGGAGATTGCCGGCCAGCTCCTTGCCAGGTTTTCCCTCACCGAGGCCGGGAACCGCAGGGTGTCCACCTACTCCGGCGGGATGCGCCGGAGACTGGACATCGCCATGAGCCTGGTTGGCAGCCCGCCGGTCATCATCCTGGACGAGCCCACCACCGGCCTGGACCCGCAGGCCCGCCTTGACGTCTGGCAGACCGTGCGCCAACTTGCTGCCCGCGGAACCACGGTGCTGCTCACCACACAGTACCTCGAGGAGGCCGAACACCTGGCCGACCGGATAGCCATCCTGCACCAGGGCACCATCATCAGGAACGGAACCCTGGCCGAACTCAAGCGGCTGCTTCCGGCCGCCACGGTGGAATACGTCGAGAAGCAGCCCTCGCTGGAGGACGTCTTCCTCGCCCTCGTCGGGGACCCGGCCAAGGACGGCTCCGAAAGCACCACCGGCGCACGAAAGGAACTGCCATGACAACCAATGTCCTTAGCGACACACGGGTCCTGGCCGGACGCTCGCTCCGCCATATCCTGCGCAGCCCGGACACCATCATCACCACCGCCGTCACACCGGTGGCCATGATGCTGTTGTTCGTCTACGTGTTCGGCGGTGCGATCAACACCGGCTCCGGCGGCCCGTACGTCAACTACCTGCTCCCCGGGATCCTGCTCATCACCGTCTCGTCCGGCGTCGCCTACACCGCCTACCGGTTGTTCCTGGACCTGCAGGGCGGCATATTCGAACGGTTCACCTCCATGCCGGTGGCCAGGGGCAGCGTCCTGTGGGCCCACGTGCTCACGTCACTGGCCGCCAACTTCGGGGCACTGGCCGCCGTGGTGGGCGTTGCCCTGCTGATGGGATTCCGCAGCGGAGCCTCCGTGGCCGCCTGGCTCGCCGTCGTCGGAATCCTCGCCCTCTTCACGCTGGCACTGACCTGGATCGCCGTGATCGCCGGGCTGCTGGCGAAAACCGTGGACGGGGCCAGCGGTTTCAGCTACCCGCTGATTTTCCTGCCGTTCATCAGCTCCGCTTTTGTTCCCACCGGTTCCATGCCCGGCCCGGTGGCCTGGTTCGCCGAGAACCAGCCGGTGACGTCCATCGTCGATGCCATCCGTGCCCTGCTGGCGCAGGAAGCCGTGGGCAGCGGCATTTGGACGGCCCTGGCCTGGCTGGCGGGACTTCTCGTGGCAGCCAGCGCAGTCGCCGCCGCCGTATACCGCCGAAAGTTCACCTGAACCCGGCACCGGCGGCAACCCGGAACCTGATTCACTGCCAACTCACAGCGATTGCCCCTGCACAACTCGGCATCTGTATGCAAGAGTGGCGTCAACGCTGGGGCGCTGTAGAGACCGACGACAGGGGCCGCGTGTGTACCGAATATCAGCCCGCTCAACCGCTGTTCGGCGGCGGCCCTCACCCGCGCTGCTGCCACTGCTGACCCTGCTGCTGTTCGGGCTCGTGGCCTGCCAGGGTCCAGCACCGGCATCGCCTCCCGATTCCCAAAGCGCCACGCCATCCGAAAGCCCCGACGCGGAACCAACACCCACAGAGACCCCAGGCACCGCCGTCGATCCGCAGGGCACCCCCACGGCCGCCGGAGCCCCCGGCCACGTATTCGTGATCAACCTGGAGAACAAGAGCTACGACTCCGTGTGGGGTGGCAACTCCGCCGCGCCTTACCTGTCCGGAACCCTCCGGAAGAAGGGCGTGCTGCTGCAGAACTACTACGGCATCGCCCACAACTCGCTGCCCAACTACCTGGCCCAGATTTCCGGCCAGCGGCCCAACGACAATACGGAGCAGGACTGCCGCACCTACACGGAGTTCAACACCACGGGCAGCGACGGGGACGGCACCCTGCAGGGCAACGGCTGCCTCTACCCGGACCAGGCACAGACCATCGCCGGGCAGCTGAGCGCGTCTGGCAAGACGTGGAAGGGGTACATGGAGGACATGCAGCAGCCCTGTGAGCACCCGGTCCCCGGCGAACCCGACAACCACATCCGGGCGACCGCCGACGAGATGTACTCCACGCACCACAACCCCTTCGTCTACTTCCACGCCATCACGTCGTCCCCGGACTGCGTGAAGAACGTGGTGAACTTTTCGGCGCTGGCAAAAGACCTGAAATCCGCAGCCACCACTCCAAACCTTGCCTACATCACGCCCAACCTCTGCCACGACGGGCATGACGAATCCTGCGCCGACGGCACCCGCGGGGGACTGAGGGCCGTGGACTCGTGGCTTAAGGCCCATGTGCCGGCCATCCTGTCCTCCCCCGCATACAAGCAGGACGGCGTGCTGGTCATCACCTTCGACGAGGCCGAGGGCGACACGGCCGGGCCGTCCGCCGGAGACGCCGGGAGCCCCGGAGGCGGTGCAGCCGGCGGCAAGGTGGGTGCCCTGGTGCTGTCCCCGTTCAGCCCGGCAGGGGCCACATCGGACCAGCCGTACAACCACTACAGCCTGCTGGCCACCATGGAGGACATCTTCCACCTGCCGCGGCTCGGGATGGCCGGCGACCCGGGCGTGCAGGCCTTTGGCGGCGATGTCTTCCGGCAGGCTTCCTAAGATGGGCTTCCCGGGGCAGGGACGACGGCCCGGTGTCCCGGCCGCCGCCTTGACCGTGGCGGCCCTGGTGCTGCTCGCCGTCGTGGTTCCCGTTGCCCTGCGCCCCGGGACCTCGTCCGGAACCAACGGAGGGATCTCCAAGATCAAGCACGTGGTGATCATTACCCAGGAGAACAGGTCCTTCGACAGCTACTTCGGCACCTACCCGGGTGCCGACGGCATTCCCATGCAGGACGGCAAGCCTGCCGTTTGCCTGCCGGACCCGGCGCGCGGAGGTTGCGTTGCGCCGTTCTACGATTCATCAGACAGCAACGACGGCGGCCCGCACAGTCCGGCCGACGCGGCGGCAGACATCAACAACGGTGCCATGGACGGGTTCGTGGCCCAGGCGGAAAAGGGCGTTGCCCATTGCGAGGCGACCGCCACCGACTGCACGTACAAGACCAGGCGCACCGACGTGATGGGCTACCACGACCGAAAACAGCTGCCGACCTACTGGACATACGCCGACAATTTCGTGCTTCAGGACCACATGTTCACCTCCGCCGCAGCCGGAAGCCTGCAGGCCCACCTCTACATGGTGTCCGAGTGGTCGGCCAAGTGCACGAAGCCCGGGGAGCCGTCGTCGTGCGTGGATGCACTGGATGGCCTGGACAATGAACCTGAAAAGGCGGAGTTCGATGACAGCCTGATCGGCGAATGCCAGGCAGACCAGGACCTGCAGACCTGCCGCGACGCCCTCGGGGAGGCAGGCAGTGGCCCCGACCTTGCCGTCCAAACCCAGCAGCTGGCAACGGCCAGCTGCAAACGCACCGATTCCTACGCCACCTGCAAGGCCGCCGTCGACGCAGCACCATTCCCGGCCGCGCTGAAGGAGAAGCTGGCAGCAGCAGCCAAGAACCTGAAACAGCCCAATTACGCCTGGACCGACCTGACCTACCTGCTCCACAAACACAATGTGCCGTGGGCCTACTACGTCTTCAGCGGCACCGAGCCGGACTGCCGCAACGATGCCGCCACGTGCGCCCCCGTTGAGCAGGATGCCGAAACGCCGGGGCGGTGGAATCCGCTGCCGTACTTCGACACGGTCAAGGAGGACGGCGAGCAAGGCAACATCAAACCGCTTGCCGGTTTCTACGACGACGCCAGGCAGGGCAGGCTGCCGGCCGTCAGTTGGGTGGCACCCAGCGACGAGGTCAGCGAACATCCCCCGGCCAAGGTCAGCACCGGCCAGCAGTATGTTGCCGGGCTGGTCAACGCGATCATGAGCGGCCCGGACTGGGACAGCACCGCCATCTTCCTGAACTGGGACGACTGGGGCGGGTTCTATGACCATGTCCAGCCACCTGCGGTGGACAACAGCGGCTACGGCCTGCGCGTCCCCGCCATGGTCATCAGCCCCTACGCGAAGAAGGGCTACATCGACCATCAGATCCTCAGCCAGGACGCCTACTTCAAATTCATCGAGGACGATTTCCTGGGCGGCGAAAGGATCGACCCCGCCACCGACGGCCGGCCCGACAACCGCCCCGGGGTCCGGGAGAACAACCCGCAACTGGGCGATCTGGCCAACGCCTTCGACTTCAACCAGACACCGCTGCCGCCATTGATCCTGCCCAACGCCACCACCTACTGACGCCTGCGTCCAGGACGCGGCTCCCAGGAGGAGCCGGCAGTGCAGTCAGCCGCATCCTGTACTACCTGCTCCAGGTCGCCGGTGCGGTGCAGCACCTCCATCTGCCGCACGGCGCCGGTGCCGGTGTTGAGTACCGCGTCCACCAGGGCCTCCACCCGGGGCAGGTCACCCATGTCTTCCAGCGCCCCACGGATGTGGTTCAGCAGGGAATTCACGACGGCGAGCGCGGACGCCGGGCGGTGCGTATGCGGGTCCAGCAGTTCTCCCCGCAGCCCCCACCGGCTTGCTTTCCAGGCGGCCAGCCGAAGCAGCGCCGAGGGCGCCGACACCGGCTCGATGCCCTCGCGCCATTCCCGCGCGGACGTTTCCACCAGGCCCCTGGCAATTCCCGCCAGCATGACGGTGTTCTCCGGCCGCAGGCACACGTCGGCCACGCGGATCTCTACTGTGGGGTAGTGCCGCGAGAGGCGGGCATCGAAGTAGACCATGCCCTCGTCCAGGGCGACGCCGGTGCTCACCATGTCGTGCACCAGCTGGTGGTAGGCGTCCGGGGTCCCCAGGATGTCCAGCGGACCGGCCGAGGGCCAGCGGTTCCAGACCTGGGAGCGGTAGCTGGCGTAGCCGCTGTCCTGGCCGTGCCAGAACGGTGAGTTGGCGCTGAGGGCGATAAGCACCGGCAGCCAGATACGCATCCGGTCCAGCACGGCCACGGCTTCCTCCGGCGACTCCACCGAAACGTGGATGTGGCACCCGCAGGTGAGCTGTTCCCTGGCGGTCAGCCCGTATTCCTCCGTCATTGCCCTGAATCTCCGGAGCTGTACGGGATGCGGGTCGGCCGGGAGCGGCGAGGTGCCCAACGCGGCCACCCTGACGCCGATGTCCCCTGCCGCCTGCCGGGCGATGCCCCGCCCGGCAATGATGTCCTGTTCCAGCCGTGCCAGGGTGGCGTGGGGCGGGGTGACCACCTCGATCATTTCCTGCTGGAACTCAGCGGCCAGGACGGGCCCGGCTCCGGCCTGCAGGGGGCGGACGTACAGGTTCAGGAGTGCTCCGGCCATCGGCACGGCTTCCCCGTTTGCGGGGTCCACCAGGAGCAGCTCCTCCTCGACGCCGAACGTCCGCCTGCCTGCGCCCGCGCCTCCGTTGCCGTCATTGCCGTAGGTGTCCATCGCCGTCGTCCTTCTCCCGTTGCCTGCTCATGGAGCGTCCAGGCCTGGATCCTGCCTTTTCAGGACTAGTAAGTAAACTTATTTGTTTTAAGGTACGCCCAGGATTGCAGTTGGTACAGGGTCTGCACCAGGCATGCCCGTGTGGTTAGGGGATGCAAACCTTCGTGGCAGAGGGGTCCCTGCAGTGCTTTACTGCCAGCATGTCTGAAACTCTCAAGCTGAGCCGCAACGAACCGCACGACAGCAGCGTGACATCCCGCCTGAACTGGCTGCGGGCCGGTGTCCTGGGCGCGAACGACGGCATCGTCTCCGTGGCGGCAACTGTGGTGGGCGTGGCCGGGGTGACCAACGACCTCGCGCCAATCCTGGTGGCAGGCACCGCGGCGGTGGTGGGCGGCGCCGTGTCCATGGCGTTGGGCGAATACGTTTCCGTGAGCAGCCAAAGCGACAGCCAGCGGGCACTGATCGAAAAGGAACGCCAGGAGCTCAGAGACGATCCCGACGGCGAACTGGCAGAGCTTGCGCACATCTACCAGGCAAAGGGACTCAGCGAAGCCACGGCCCGGACAGTTGCCGAAGAATTGACGGCAAAGGACGCACTGAAGGCACACCTGTCTGCCGAACTGAACATCGACGAAGAGGAAGTGGTCAGCCCCTGGCACGCAGCCTTCGCCTCCGCCATCGCGTTCACCGTCGGCGCCGTGCTGCCTATGCTGGCCATCATCTTCCCGCCCGAAGGGGCGCGCATCCCGGTCACGTTCGTCGCCGTCATCCTGGCGCTCGCGCTGACCGGCACCGTCAGCGCCAAAATCGGCGGCAGCTCCAAGCGCAAGGCCACCATCCGGCTGGTGGTTGGCGGGGCGCTTGCCATGGCCTTCACGTTCGCAGTGGGAAGCCTCCTGGGCACCACCGGCATCGCCTAGCCCTTCTCGAACCCAGCCACTTCCCACATTCCGCTGCCCGCTACTGATCAGGAGTTTCCCGTGCTGGAGATCGCCGGCCTTCCGGCCCATATTCTGTTGATCCACGGCGTGGTGGTCCTGGCTCCGCTGGCCGGGGTCTCGGCAGTGGTTTTCGCCCTGCTCCGGCGCACCAGGCGTTACCTGGCCTGGCCCATGGGAGTCCTGGCACTGCTGCTGGTTCCGCTGTCCGTCCTTACCGCCGAAGCGGGGGAACAGCTGGAAAAGGCCAGGGGCGCGTCACAACTGGTTGAGGAGCACGCCCACCAGGGGAGTTTCCTCCGCTACGTCACAGTGTTGTTCCTGGTGGCCGTGGGTGCCCAGATCACCGCAGCCTTCCCCACGCTCCTGACACGCCGGCCCGCCTTCCACGGTCTCCGCGGGCTTCTGGAGTCCCGCTGGCTGCTCCCCGCCACCTCGGTGCTGGGCGTACTGGCGGGACTGTTCCTGGTGTACCAAAGCATCGTGACCGGCCATTCGGGAGCAGTGTCCGTTTGGGCCGGCAGCCGCTAGCGCAGCCCCCCGAAAACCTCTTCCCATCAGCATCCGCCCCGGCGTAGGGTGGGGCACACAACTGCTGGTCCCGGGGCCAGCAGTGGGCTCATGCAGTTGGGCTTCTGGAGCATGCCGGAGGGACCACAGGTGGGTAGGAAACCATTCAAAAACCAAAGCATGCGGCGCCTGGCAGGACTGGGCGCTGGCCTTGGTGTGTTGCCGCTGCTGGCCTCCTGCTCCGCCGAAGTGTCCCGCGGCTTCCTGCCCGGCAACCGTGACACCACCAACAACACCGCGCTGATCACGGACCTGTGGGTCAACTCCTGGATCGCTGCACTGGTGGTGGGCATCATCACCTGGGGACTGATGATCTGGGTCATCGTTGCCTACCGGCGCCGGAAGAACACCGTAGGGTTCCCCGCGCAATTGAGCTATAACCTTCCGCTGGAAGTGTTCTACCTGGCCATCCCGCTGATCGTCATCGGCGTCCTGTTCGTCTTCACGGACCGGGAACAGCGGGCCATCGATGCACGCTACCCCAACCCGGACGTGGTGATCGACGTCTTCGGCAAGCAGTGGTCCTGGGATTTCAACTACGTCAAGGAACAGGTTCACGAGGACGCCGGACAGCAGGCCCACCTGACGGGCGACTGGGGCACCCCGGACCGGCTGCCCACCCTCTACCTGCCGGTGGGGAAGAAAGTGGAACTGCACCTGCAGTCCCGCGACGTGCAGCATTCCTTCTGGGTGGTGGATTTCCTGCAGAAACGCGACCTGTATCCGGGCCACGAACAGTACAACCCCTACATCAACATCACCCCCAACCGCGTGGGCGAATACATGGGCAAGTGCGCCGAACTCTGCGGCGAGTACCACTCCGAGATGCTCTTCAAGGTCCGGGTGGTCAGCCAGCAGGAGTATGACAGCCACATCGCGGACCTGAAGGCCAAGGGCAACACGGGCAACCTGGGCGCCGACTACAACAGGGCACCGATGTCGGCCCCGTCACCGCAGGCCCCGGACGCAGCACAGTAAAGGAGGGCACCGAACATGACCACCACAGGCCAAAGAATGGGCGGAACCGCAGCCACGGCCGCACCGGCAGTGGTCCGGCGCTCCAAAGGCACCATCATCGTCAACTGGATCACCTCCACCGACCACAAGACCATCGGGTACATGTACCTGATTGCGTCCTTCGTGTTCTTCTGCGCCGGGGGCGTGATGGCCCTGCTGATCCGTGCCGAATTGTTCGAGCCCGGCATGCAAATCCTGCAGACCAAGGAACAGTACAACCAGCTGTTCACCATGCACGGCACCATCATGCTGCTGATGTTCGCCACCCCGCTGTTTGCCGGGTTCGCCAACGTGATCATGCCGCTGCAGATCGGCGCCCCTGACGTGGCCTTCCCGCGCCTGAACGCGCTGGCCTTCTGGTTCTTCCTGTTCGGCTCCACCATCGCGGTGTCCGGCTTCATCACCCCGCAGGGCGCAGCGTCCTTCGGCTGGTTCGCCTATGCGCCGCTGTCGAACACGACGTTCACCCCAGGCATCGGCGGTGACCTGTGGGTCTTCGGCCTGGCACTGTCCGGCTTCGGCACCATCCTGGGCTCCGTCAACTTCATCACCACCATCATCTGCATGCGCGCCCCGGGGCTCACCATGTGGCGGATGCCCATCTTCACCTGGAACACCCTCGTCACCGCCATCCTGGTGCTCATGGCATTCCCGCCGCTGGCCGCCGCCCTGTTCGCGCTCGGCGCGGACCGCAAGTTCGGCGCCCACATCTTCGACCCGGCCAACGGCGGCGCCATCCTCTGGCAGCACCTGTTCTGGTTCTTCGGCCACCCGGAGGTGTACATCATTGCGCTGCCGTTCTTCGGCATCGTGTCGGAGATCTTCCCGGTCTTCAGCCGCAAACCCCTGTTTGGCTACAAGGGCATCGTGTACGCCACCATCGCCATCGCAGCCCTGTCCGTGACGGTGTGGGCCCATCACATGTACGTCACCGGCGCGATCTTCCTGCCGTTCTTCGCCTTCATGACCATGCTCATCGCGGTGCCCACCGGCGTGAAGTTCTTCAACTGGATCGGCACCATGTGGGGCGGGTCGCTGACCTTCGAAACGCCGATGCTCTGGAGCATGGGGTTCCTGGCCACGTTCCTGTTCGGCGGCCTCACCGGGATTATCCTGGCCTCGCCGCCCATGGACTTCCACGTCTCGGACACCTACTTCGTGGTGGCGCACTTCCACTACGTGGTGTTCGGCACGGTGGTGTTCGCCATGTTCGCCGGGTTCTACTTCTGGTGGCCCAAGTTCACCGGCACCATGCTCAACGAGCGCCTGGGCAAGATCCACTTCTGGATGCTGTTCCTGGGCTTCCACGCCACGTTCCTCATCCAGCACTGGCTGGGTGTCCTGGGCATGCCCCGCCGGTACGCGGACTACATGCCGGAGGACAACTTCACCGGAATGAACCAGTTCTCCACCATCGGGTCGTATCTCCTTGGAGCGTCCCTCATCCCGTTCTTCTGGAACGTCTACATCACCTGGCGCGCCGGCAAGAAGGTCACCGTGGACGATCCCTGGGGCTTCGGCGCTTCGCTGGAGTGGGCCACCTCCTGCCCGCCGCCGCGGCACAACTTCACCTCGCTGCCCCGGATCCGTTCGGAACGTCCCGCCCTGGACCTGCACCACCCGGAGCTGAGCGTCCGGCTCCACCCGTCCGAAAACGCCCCCGGGGAGAGCCTCCTGGGTGCCGCGGACATAGGGGAGCACGACGTCCACGACCCCAACCCGAACACCTAGTGGACCATCAGAATTACGTCACGCCTTGTTTGCGTAATTGATGTGAACCTCATCACTTAAAGCGCTTTCCGGCTTGGAGCTTAGGTTTGCCTACCCTACAGTTTCCTGACATAGGCACCGTTTACCGGCGCCCATCAGGACTTAGGTTCAAGCAGACTTTTTCCCCACCGAAAGCAGCCTCAATGAAGATCCGCAACAGCGCGCTGGCCGGCATCGCACTCGCCGCCACCGCCGCTCTTGGCCTGACCGCCTGCGGCGGCGCCACCCCCGCCGGCAACGGCTCGTCTTCCGCTTCCGGCGGCGCCGCCGCGGGCGGGATTACGGTGTACAACGCCCAGCACGAGAGCCTCACCAAGGAATGGGTGGATGCCTTCACGGCCGAAACCGGCATCAAGGTGACCCTCCGGCAGGGCGATGACACGGAGATGTCCAACCAGATCATCCAGGAAGGCCAGGCGTCCCCCGCGGACGTGTTCCTCACCGAAAACTCCCCCGCCATGACCCAGGTGGAGAACGCCGGCCTGTTCGCCGACGTCAACAAGGACACCCTGGCCCAGGTCCCCTCCGAATTCACCCCCTCCACCGGGAAGTGGACGGGCATCGCCGCACGCTCCACCGTCCTGGTCTACAACAAGACCAAGCTCACCGAGGACCAGCTGCCCAAGTCCATGCTTGACCTGGCCAAGCCCGAATGGAAGGGCCGCTGGGCTGCGTCGCCCACCGGCGCGGACTTCCAGGCCATTGTCTCCGCACTGCTGGAACTGAAGGGCGAGTCCGCCACGGAGGACTGGCTCAAGGCCATGAAGGACAACTCCAAGGCGTACAAGGGCAACAGCACGGCCATGAAGGCAGTGAACGCCGGTGAAGTGGATGCCGCGCTGATCTACCACTACTACTACTACGGCGACCAGGCCAAGACCGGCGAGAACTCCAACAACGTCACGCCTTACTACTTCAAGAATGAGGACCCTGGCGCCTTCCTGTCCGTCTCCGGCGGCGGCGTGCTCAAGTCGTCCAAGAACGCAGCAGCCGCGCAGGCCTTCCTGAAGTTCATCACCGGCAAGAAGGGGCAGGAAGTCCTGAAGAACGGCACGTCCTTCGAGTACGCCATCGGCTCTGATGTGCCTGCCAACGACAAGCTGGTTCCCATCAAGGACCTGCAGGCCCCCAAGGTGGACGCTGCGAAACTCAACTCCCAGAAGGTCAGCGATCTGATGACCCAGGCAGGACTACTGTAATTCCGTGACCTCCGATCTATCGGCTCCCCCACGGCGGAGCACGACGACGGCGGGCCGGGGCACACGCCCCCGCCCGCCTTTCGGCGTTTCCGCGGTGTCCGTCGTGGCGGTGCTGATCGCCCTCTTCTCCCTCATCCCGCTGGGGTACGTGGCCTACATGACGGTGGCAACCGGGTGGGACACCGCCGTCGGCCTCATCCTGCGGCCCCGGGTGGGCGAACTGCTGCTGAACACCCTGCTCCTGATGGCTGCCACCATCCCGCTGTGCCTGCTGCTTGGCGTGGCGGGGGCGTGGCTGGTGGAACGGACCAAACTGCGCGGCCACCGAATCTGGGCAGTCCTGCTGGCCGCGCCGCTGGCCGTCCCGGCGTTCGTGAACAGCTACGCCTGGGTGTCGGCCATCCCGTCGCTGGGCGGCCTGGGCTCGGGGATCCTGATTTCCACCCTCTCCTACTTCCCGCTGGTCTACATTCCGGCGGCAGCCACCTTGAGCCGGCTGGACCCGGCCATAGAGCAGTCGGCCGCCGCGCTGGGACTGGGCGCCTGGCGGGCCTTCTTCCGGGTTGTGCTCCCCCAGCTGCGGATCGCACTGACGGGCGGCGCGCTGCTGGTGGGGCTGCACCTGCTGGCCGAATACGGCGCATTCGCGATGATCCGCTTCGACACCTTCACCACCGCGATCATGACCCAGTACCGGTCCACGTTCAACGGCGCCGCCGGGAACATGCTGGCCAGCGTGCTGGTGTTCTTCTGCCTGCTGCTGCTGGTGGCCGAAGTCCGCAGCCGCGGCACGGCACGCTACGCGAGGATCGGTTCAGGCGTGCAGGCCAAGGCTCTGCGGCTCCCCCTGCATGCCTACCACGTCCCCGCCCAGCTCTTCCTGCTGGCGCTGACCGCCCTGGCGTTCGGCCTCCCGCTGTTCTACGTGCTGAAGTGGATCCTGGCCGGCGGGGCCGAGGCCTGGACCGCCTCCGAATTCCTCCCCGCACTACTTGCCACGTTCTGGTACGGGCTCCTCGGCGCCGCAGCCACCATCGTGGTCGCCTTCCCCATGGCCTACCTCGCGGTCCGGAGGCCCGGCTGGTTCAGCAAGTCCCTGGAACTGTCCAACTATGTCACCAGCTCCATGCCCGGCATCGTGGTGGCCCTGGCCTTCGTCACCGTCAGCATCCGCTTGGTACCGGGGATCTACCAGACGGCGGGAGTGCTGGTGGCCGCATATGTTCTCCTGTTCCTTCCGCGGGCCCTGGTGAACCTCCGGGCCGGCCTGGCACAGGCGCCCAAGGAACTCGACGAGGCGGCACAGGCGCTGGGCAAGCCGCCGCTGCTGGCCTTCATCCGTGTCACCCTGCGGCTCACGGCTCCGGCCGCCGCGGGCGGGGCTGCCCTGGTGTTCCTGGCCATCGCCAACGAACTTACCGCCACGCTGCTCCTGTCCCCCAACGGCACCCGGACCCTGGCCACCGAGTTCTGGAGCAAGAGCAGCGAAATCGACTACGCCGGCGCCGCACCCTATGCCCTGCTGATGATCCTGCTTTCCGCACCCATGACCTATCTCCTCTTCCAACAGTCCAAGAAAGTAGCCGGACAGTGACAGCACCATCGACCCGCAGGCTGCCCGAGCCGCGGGTGGCACCCTCAGTGGCCGCAACCACCAACAGCCACCTGCAGATCACGGACGTTACCAAGAACTTCGGATCGCAGGCGGTCCTGAGGGGCGTCAACCTGTCCGTGGCCAAGGGCGGAACCACCGCCATCGTGGGACCGTCAGGCTCCGGCAAGACCACGCTCCTGCGCTTGATTGCCGGGTTTGAGCATCCGGACACCGGCAGCATCTCGCTGAACGGGACTCTGGTGGCGGGTGAGGGCGCTTGGCTGCCGGCGCACAAGCGCCAGATCGGCTACGTGGCGCAGGACGGTGCCCTGTTCCCGCACCTCACCGTTGGCCAGAACGTTGCCTTCGGCCTTGATGCGGCAAAGCTTGAAGGCGGCAGGCGGGCCGTGGCAGCACGCGTTGCCGAACTCCTGGAAATGGTGTCCCTGGATGCCGCCATGGCCAAGCGCCGGCCGCACCAGCTCTCCGGCGGCCAGCAGCAGCGGGTTGCCCTGGCCCGGGCGCTGGCCCGTGAACCGGAGCTGATGCTCCTGGACGAGCCCTTCTCCGCCCTGGATGCCGGGCTCCGCGTGGCCACCCGCCGCGCCGTGGCCAAGGTGCTGGCCGAGGCCGGCGTCACCACCATCCTGGTCACGCACGACCAGGCCGAGGCCCTCTCCTTCGCCGACCAAGTGGCCGTGATGCGCGGCGGCAAGCTGGCCCAGATCGGCAACCCCTTTGTGGTGTACACCCGCCCCGCAGACCGCGCCACCGCTGAATTCCTGGGCGACGCCGTCATCCTGGACGCCTGGCTGGAAGGGTCCCTGGCCACCTGCTCCCTGGGCGGCATCCCGGTGCGCAGGCCGCCGGCGCAGGGACGGGTGCAGCTGATGCTGCGGCCGGAACAGATCCGCATCGCCGAAGACGGCCCCATCCGCGGCGTGGTGGTGGACACCGACTACTTCGGGCCCGAAACCACGGTGCGGCTGAAGCTGAACGTGCCCCAGGAAGTGGCAGAGCACGCCGACCACCGCTACCCCGGCGGCGGCGAAGTGATCACCATCCGGCACTGGAACGCGTCGATCGCGCGGCCCGGCATGGAGCTGTGCCTGCGGGTTGTGGGCGAAGCCGTCGCGTTCCCGATCGAGGACTGAGCTCCGGCCTGCCGCGCTCAGCTGCGTATCAGAAGCTTGTCCGCCCATCCGAAGCTACAGGGCACAGATGGACGAACAAGCTTCTGATCGGTGCGCCCGCCCCTGCTGACACAGAAAAAACACCGGGCGGAAACACTCCGGCAACCTCGTCAGGGCAAGCTGTGCTTACGGGGATACAACAGCAGGAGGCAGCCCACATGGAGGCACAAGGAGTACGTACCGCCCAGCTCCGCATCGGGGACCAGATTGAGGCATGGCACCGCGGCAGGCTCTTCCACAAGGGACGGGTGACGGACGTCGTCCCGCACCTGGAACTCTTCTGGATCCTGGACGCCCGCACCGGCACCCGCAAGCTGCTGGACCCCGAGGCCCTGGAGATCCGCCACGTGGAAGCCCCTGCCGAAACGGGAACCCAGGTATCAGCCAAGACCCAGGCAAAACCACTCGCCCCCGCCTGAAGCCCGGCGAAGGGTCAGGTGCGTTCCTGGTAGACGTCCGGGACGCCGTCGTGGTCCGAATCCACCCTCTCAAGCTCTTCGGCGACCCGGTACTGCCGGTTCCGGGTCCGCAGCACAGCCGTGGCCAGCAGCGCGGCGATCAGTGACGCAGCCAGGATGCCCACCTTGGCGTGGTCGTCATGGAGGCTGCCATGGCCGAAGCTGAGCTCCGCCACCAGCAGGGACACGGTGAACCCGATCCCTGCCAGCAGCGCCACGCCAAACACATCGATCCATTTGAAGGAGCTGTCCAGACTGGCCCTGGTGGCCTTGGTCAGGATCCACGTGGTGCCCATGATGCCCACCGGCTTGCCCAGGACCAGGCCCAGGATGATACCCAGCGCCACCGGGTCCGTCAGGGCTGAGCCCAGGCCCTCCCACCCGCCAACGGCCACGCCGGCGGAGAAGAACGCGAAGATGGGAACGGCCACGCCGGCGGAAATCGGACGGAACCGGTGTTCGAAGATCTCGGCCAGTCCGGGCCCTGCCTCCGGGCCGCCGGAGGCCCGGGACCGGATCACGGGAATGGCGAAGCCCAGGAGTACCCCGGCCACGGTGGCGTGGATGCCGGAGGCGTGCACCAGCGCCCAGGTCGCGGCACCCAGCGGCAGCAGGATCAGCCAGGCGGCAACTGCGTGGCGGCCGAAGAACCGGCGGTACTTCTGGGCCAGGAAGGTGTAGACGGCCAGCGGGATGAGGGCCAGGAGCAGCGGCGCGGCCTGGATGTCGCTGGAGTAGAAGAACGCGATGATGGTGATGGCAATCAGGTCATCCACCACGGCCAGCGTCAGCAGGAAGATCCGCAGGGCGCTGGGGAGGTGGGATCCGATGATGGCCAGGACCGCCACGGCAAAGGCAATGTCCGTTGCGGTGGGGATGGCCCAGCCGCGCAGCGTTTCCGGGCTGGCGAGGTTGACGACGGCGTAAATCACCGCCGGGACAGCCACGCCGCCCACGGCGGCCGCCACTGGCACGATGGACTTGCTGACTTGCCGCAGGTCGCCGGCAACGAATTCGCGTTTGAGTTCCAGGCCCACGAGGAAGAAGAAGATGGCCAGCAGCCCGTCCGCTGCCCAGGCCCCCAGGCTCAGGTCCAGGTGCCACGGCTCATAACCCACCCTGAGATCCCGGAGGGCAAAGTAGCTGTTCGACGCCGGGGAGTTGGCCCAGATGAGGGCAATCACGGCAGCCAGGACCAGGAGGGCTCCACCCACGGTTTCCTTGCGGAGGATCTCCCCGATGCGCAGGGCTTCGGCGTAGCTGCCGCGGGCGAAGACGGTGGAGCCGAAAAACTTGTTCCTGCTGGGCGTGGGCGGGGTGGAGGTCATGAAGGCGTCCTTAAATCCGGGTTCGGCAAATCCATGCCGACCAGACTTCCCGGCGCACCTCCACGTATCCTACCGGGTACCGGCTACCCGGCGCGGCGGCCCCCGGCGCGGTCTGCCCGGCCGTTCATGCGTTCTGCCCGGCTGTTCAACTGGATGGCCCGCACGGCCCGGTCGAGGTAAGTCCGGGCCTCCGGGGAGTTGGCCAGCTGCACCAACTCCGCTGCCACCACCACCAGCTTGACGTTGCGGTGGCTGCTGGTGCTGACCAGCATCTGGAAGGCGTCGTCGGAGCCGAGCTTCAGCTGCCCCATGAGGATGCCCCTGGCCTGGTCGATCAACGTGCGGGTTGCGGTGGCACCCACCACGGCCTCGCGCGCAGCCTCTTCAGTTTCGCGCTGCAGCGTCCGGCTGAGGTCCACCGTCACGCCTTCGAACGCCGCCAGCGTTCCATCAGCGGCCAGGATCGCCTCGCCGGAGGTGAGCACACGCCTGGTCCGGCCGCGGGCATCGACGATCCGGTGGTACATGCAGAAGAACCCGCCGGTGGTCGATACCTGCGCCAGGATCTCCTCGCACCGCTCCCGGTCATCCGGGTGCTTGTGGGACAAGATCAGTTCCATGCTGGGGACAACATCGCCGCGCTGGTAGCCGTGCAGCCGGAACATCCCGTCCGACCAGTGGAAGGTTGGGCCTGCAGGCCCCATCTCCACCCTGAAGATGCCCGCATCGCTTTCACTGTCTCCGAGCGCACTCGAATACGTGTATAGATCGCTGAGCTCCATCACAGGTCCACCCTCCCGCACACCGGCCAGCCCCCTGTGGGAGCGGGCTCTCGTCACTACTCCCAGTATGGTCGCCCCACGCGCCGGAAGGTAGGGCGGGATGCCCTATGGATGCAGCGGACACATAGAGTAGGGACCCTTGCCACTTATACCCCTAGGGGGTATATTGGTGGTGTTGTCAGTGAAGTGGTATGTCCCGGCTGGTGCCCACACCGGCCTTCACAGCCGTTCAACCCCAGCGCCCCTTGATTCCCTCAACGGATTGGAACTGACATGAACACCGGGAACCGCCCCGAGCTCCCCCTCGCTTCCTCCGGCTGCAGCTGCTGCGCCTGCCGGCGCCGCGGAACCGGCCACCACCCTGCCCGCGCCTGAGGCACAAAGCGCCCTGCCGCCGTCGGAAATTCCGATCGCCTGGCAGCGGCTTCCTCGAAGGAGGAATGATGCAGGACCATCACGACATGCAGCACCACGGCGGCCCGCACGACCATCACCAGCCACCCAGCGGAACCCTGACCCAGCCGCCGGCGCACGGCGCCGGGCATGGACAACACGGCGGCCACAGCGACGACGACCATACCGTCCACACGCACGGCCAGCACGCCGGGCACAGCACAGCCATGTTCAAGGACCGGTTCTGGCTGACGCTGGTCCTGGCCGTTCCGGTGGTCTATTTCAGCCCCATGATGGGCGACCTTTTGGGCTACATGCCGCCCGAATTCCCCGGTTCCGCCTGGATCCCGCCGGTCCTGGGCACCGTCATCTTGCTGTACGGCGGCCAGCCGTTCCTCAAAGGCGGCCTGCAGGAGCTCAAGGATCGCGCTCCGGGAATGATGCTGCTGATCGGCATGGCCATCACGGTGGCCTTTGCCGCTTCCTGGGTCACCAGCCTGCGCATCGGCGGCTTCGACCTGGACTTCTGGTGGGAGTTGGCGCTGCTGGTGGCCATCATGCTGCTGGGCCACTGGATCGAGATGCGTGCCCTCGGGTCGGCGCAGGGCGCCCTGGATGCCCTCGCGGCTCTGCTGCCGGACGAGGCCGAACGCATTACGGACAGCGGCACGGAAACCGTCCCCGTTTCCCACCTCAAGACCGGCGACCTGGTCCTGGTCCGCCCCGGCGCCCGCATGCCCGCGGACGGAACCGTGATGGACGGGCAGGCTGAGTTCGACGAGTCCATGATCACGGGGGAATCCAAAACCGTGGCACGCGGCGCCGGCGACCCGGTGGTGGCCGGAACCGTGGCCACGGACAGCAGTGTCCGGGTGCGCGTCACCGCCGTGGGCGACCAGACCGCCCTGGCCGGGATCCAGAGGCTGGTGGAAGAGGCGCAGGCGTCGTCGTCGCGTGCCCAGGCACTGGCAGACCGCGCAGCGGCCTTCCTCTTCTACTTCGCCGCCGGCGCCGGTGTCCTGACCTTCATCGCCTGGACACTGCTGGGAAGCGTTCCAGACGCCGTCACCCGCACCGTCACCGTCCTGGTCATCGCCTGCCCGCACGCCCTGGGTCTGGCGATACCCCTGGTGATCGCCATTTCCACGGAGCAGGCGGCCCGGGCCGGGGTGCTGATCAAGAACCGGATGGCGCTTGAACGGATGCGCACCATCGACGTGGTCCTGTTCGACAAGACCGGCACGCTGACCACCGGTGAGCCGGAGCTGAAGGACGTTGCCGTGGCCGGCGGCGTCGGGGCGGACGCCGTGCTGGCCCTCGCCGCCGCCGTCGAGTCGGAGAGCGAGCACCCCGTGGCGCGGGCCATCGTCCGCGCCGCCAGGGCCCGGAGCCTGCCACTGCCCCAAGCCACCGGTTTCACCTCCCTGCCGGGCCGGGGCGTCCGGGCCAGCGTGGACGGCCGCACCGTGCACGTGGGCGGGCCTGCGCTCCTGCGCGAGCTCGGCGTCGTCGAACCCGAGGCCCTGGCCTCAAGCACCCGGGCGTGGATGGACCGCGGAGCCGCCGTGCTCCACGTTGTCGACGGCGGCACAGTCCTGGGTGCCGTGAGCATGGAGGACGCGGTGCGGCCGGAGTCGCGGCAGGCTGTGTCCGCCCTGCAACGGAGGGGCGTCAAGGTGGCCATGGTCACCGGTGATGCGCACCAGGTGGCGCAGGCCGTGGCGGCGGACCTGGGCATTGACGAAGTGTTCGCCGAGGTCCTGCCCGCGGACAAGGACAAGAAGGTGGCCGAGCTGCAGGGCCGCGGGCTGAAGGTGGCCATGGTGGGCGACGGCGTCAACGACTCGCCGGCGCTGGCCCGCGCGGAGGTGGGCATCGCCATTGGCGCCGGAACCGACGTCGCCATGGAATCGGCAGGCGTGGTGCTGGCCGGGAACGACCCCCGGGCAGTGCTGTCCATGGTGGACCTGTCCCGCGCCAGCTACCGCAAGATGTGGCAGAACCTGGTGTGGGCCACCGGCTACAACATCCTGTCCGTGCCGCTGGCCGCGGGCGTCCTGGCTTTCGCCGGGGTGGTTCTGTCCCCGGCTGCCGGGGCTGTGATGATGTCCGCGTCCACCATCGTGGTGGCCCTGAACGCCCAGCTGCTCCGGCGCCTGAAACTGAACCCGTCTGAGGTACGTTGAACAGCATGGACAGATCGGAAGGAGGGACAGCCATGACCACCCGCGCCGTGGCGTCCTTCCTCCGCGCAGCCTGGCTGCTGGCCGCCACCCTGGCCGTCATCGCCGGGCTGCTGGGCATGCACGTGCTGACCGCCGGGCATGCCTCGCACGGGCCTGTTGCCCAGGGCATGGATACGCACAGCGTGGCGTCGCACAGCATGGCCTCCCACAGCGCTGACTCCCCCGCGGCACCGGCCGGGGCCGCCGCCGTCGTGCATTCCGCGGTTGGGGACCATCCCGGCCACGCCGGCCACGCGGCCGCCCCGGCTTCCACCGACCCGCCGGCCCTGGCGCCGGGCACCTGCGGCAACTCCTGCCCGGGGGCGCAGGAGTCGGGGGCGCCCTGCGTGCCGTCGGTCCCCGGCGGCCCCGTGACGGTCCTCCCGCCGCAGGCAACCCTTGCCGTCCTTCCGTTGCTGCCGGCGGCGGGCAACCCAGGCTCTTCCTACGGGTACCTGCCGCCCAGCCCATCACCGTGCGACCTCTCCATCAGCCGGACGTAAACCGGACTGCGCCCTGTACCCCGGCCCAGTTCCACTACATCCCTGAAGGACCCATGAACACCACTATCAAAACCCTGTCCATTGCTGCTGCCCTGGCGGCTTCCCTCGGCCTGGCAGGATGCGCGGCCAATGCCGGCTCCGGCAACGGCATGCCCATGGACCACGGCAGCTCCAACCCCATGTCCAGCACGATGCCAAGCGCCGGCACCATGCCCAGCGCCAACGCCGACCATAACCAGGCGGACATCATGTTTGCCCAGATGATGATCCCGCACCACGCCCAGGCGGTGGAGATGAGCGGCATCATCCTGGCCAAGCCGGACATGCCCGCAGAGGTGACCGCGCTCGCCACCAAGATCAAGGCGGCGCAGGCACCGGAGATCGCGCAGATGACCGGCTGGCTCAGCGGGTGGAACGTGCCCACCATGATGAGCGACCACTCCGGACACGGCATGACCGGCATGGTGGACGACGACGGCATCGAGAAGCTGAAGTCTGCCACCGGTACCGAGGCCGCGCGGCTGTTCCTCGAGCAGATGATCGGGCACCATGAGGGCGCCATCGACATGGCCCAGCAGGAGATCAGCGCCGGCAAATTCCCGGACGCCGTGAAGCTGGGCCACGACATCGTGGACGCGCAGCAGGCGGAGATCACGCAGATGAAGCAGCTGCTGGCCACCCTGTAACCGGCACTTCCGGCCGCCGGGCAGTCCTGCGGCGCGGCGGCGGCACCCGGCCCGGGAGCCCGCCGCCGCGCCGTTGCGTGTTAAGTTGAAAGGCACGGGTCCGGACCGGATCCGCCAGCAGCTGGGAAAAGAGACATCTCCTTGGACACTTCCGCACCAGTACGAATCCTGACCGTCTGCACCGGCAACATCTGCCGCTCGCCGGTGGCCGAACGGCTGCTGCAGGCTGGACTCGACCAGGTGGTGCCGGGCGGTTTCCAGGTGTCCAGCGCCGGCACCCGCGCCTTGGTGGGCGAACCCATGCAGCCCATTTCAGCGGACATCGTGCGGACCTTTGGCGGTGATCCCGAAGGGTTCGCGGCACGGCAGCTCACGCCCAGGATCCTGCGGGGTGTTGACCTGGTGCTCACCATGACGTCCGGGCACCGCGGCGAGGTCCTGCAGCTTGATGCCTCCCTTCTCAAGCGGACGTTCACCATCCGCGAGTTCGCCCGGATGCTTGATGTCCTGGCCCAGCGGGCCTCCGGGACGGACGCCCAGCGGGCCTCCGTCGAATCTTCCCCAGGTGCGCTGCCCGGCAGCAACGCGTCCGACGACGACGCCCGGCTGGCTGCCAACGCCGCCTTGTGGCGCGGCTTGCCGGCACGGGCCGCCGGGGTGCGCCACCTTTCGCTCCCCGCCGACGCCGCAGACAACGACATCGTGGACCCGTACCGCCGTGCGCCGGAGGTGTACCGGGAGATGGAGGACCAACTGGCCCCCGCCATTGTCTCCATCCTGCGCCATGCCCGCCTTAACGCCCGGGTCCCCGGGACCGCGCCCCAGTCGCCCTAGCGGAACAGCGTTACAGCAGCTCGACGCCGAACCGGATGGAACCTTCGCAGGTGACAGTTTGGATAACCTTGTAGCCAACCGGGGCCTGCCCGACGCACACTGAACCCACCAAACACAATGAGGTGGAGGCGTCATGAGCATCCCAGGCGGTTCTGATCCATCCGGGCCCGGTAACTCCGGGAACTCCGGTTCCCTGCCGCCGGGTTCCTCCGGTTCCCACCGGCCGGCCTGGCTGGCGGCTCTGGGCCGCCGCCGCTGGGTCGCCGCCCTGGTGGTGCTGGCACTTGTGGTGGCTGCCGGAGTCGCGGTCTTCAGCCTGAGCCGCTCCGGCCAGCAAGCACAGCCTGCAGCCACCCAAACCGAGTCGCCCAGCCCGACGCCGACGCCCACGCCCACCCCGACCCCCTCTGAAACTCCCCCGCCCGCTCCTGCGCCCCCACCGCCGCCTGCCCCGATCCCGGACCTGCCCGCCACCCCGATGAACATCCTCGTCATCGGCAGCGACATCCGTGACACTCCCGCACGCGACGCCGCCGCCCACACTGCAGCCACCGGTGAACCCTCAGACCAGAGGGCGGACACCCTGATGGTGGTCCATGTCCCTGCCGACCGCCGGAACCTCTACCTCGTCTCCATCAACCGCGACAACTGGGTGGACATCCCCGGCTTCGGCAGCGCCAAGATCAATTCCGCGCTCCAGTATGGCGGGATCGACCTGCAAACCGCCACGGTGCAGCAGCTGCTGGGAATTACCATCGACCACACCCTGATGCTCGACTTTGGCGGGTTCAAGCTCCTGGTGGACGGCCTGGGCGGCATCGACGTCAATGTGCCGATGTCCTTCCAGTCCTCGATCGAAACCCAGCACGTCTTCACCCAGGGCATGAACCACCTGGACGGACAGGCCGCCCTGGAATTTTCCCGCGAGCGCTACGCGTTCTCCGACGGCGATTTCCAACGGGTCCGCGACCAGCAGATCATGCTCCGTGCCATCCTGGCCCGCCTCACCGGGGGCAGTGCCCTGAACGACGTGAACGCGGTGCGGTCGCTGGTTGATTTCGCCTCCTGCTGCCTCACCGTGGACAAGGGTTTCGATCCCGTCCAGGCAGCGATCCTGGCCTACAGCCTGCGCAACCTTGATGTGAACGCCATTGGCACCATGACGCTTCCGACGGCGGGCTCCGGATTCGTTGCCGGGCAGTCCGTACTGTTTCCGGACTATGGAGGGATCGCGGCCGTGGGTGCGGCACTTCGGGAGGGCCGGATCGGCGACTTCGCGAGGCCTTAGGGCACGCCAGCGACACGCTTATTCACTGGCGACGCGCATATTCCCTGGCGCGGCGATATTTGGGGTGCGCCGATGACTTTGGGCGTCGCAGCGGAATTTGCGCGTCGCCACTGCGGCAATACGCTCCGGACGCGGCCGCCACGCCTTGTTCAGCAGCGGCTTACCCGGGGTTCACCAGCGGGACAGAGTCTGTGCGCCCGCCGGAGCGAACCTGAGGGCATGACTGAGAACTCCCGCGCCACCGTTTCACGCCGCACCGTCGTCAAGGGGTCGGTCCTGGCCGCCGCGCTCGCATCCGTCCCGGCCGCTGCCCAGGCAGGCACCACACCGTCAGGCGTTGCGCTGGTCCGCAACCGCCTGACCCTGCCCAGCGGCATCGCCACCGGCGACGTCACCTCCGATTCAGCCGTTCTGTGGTCCCGCGCGTCCGGCGCAGGCCGGATGACGGCAGTCCTGCGGGCCGTGGACGACGGCGGCCAGGTCCTGCGCGGGCGCGGCGCCTTTGAGCGGGTGCTCCGCGGGCCCCGGGCCACCCAGGCGTCCGATTTCACCGCCAAGATCCATGCGGGAAACCTGCCGTCCAACACCCGCTTCGCACTGGACATCAGCTTCGAGGACGACGGCGGGGCGGCCGGCGAGACGGTCCGCGGCAGCTTCCGCACGGCGCCGGACGCCGGACCGATCAACGGCACGGGCCGCACCGGTGGCACCAGCAGCGGCGGCGACGTCCCGGCGTCGTCTGCGCAAAGCTTTGTGTGGACCGGCGACACCGCTGGCCAGGGGTGGGGCATCAACGAGGAGATCGGCGGGATGCGCGGCTACCGGGCCATGCACCAGACCCGCCCGGACTTCTTCATCCACTCCGGCGACACAATTTACGCCGACGGGCCCATCGCCGAAAGCGTGGTGGAAAAGGACGGCCAGGTGTGGCGGAACCTGGTTACAGAGGAGGTCTCCAAGGTGGCCGAAACGCTCACCGAGTTCCGCGGCCGGCACCGGTACAACTCCATGGACGCCAACATGCGGGCCATGTTCGCTGACGTCCCCGTGATCGCCCAGTGGGACGACCACGAGACCCACAACAACTGGTACCCCGGCCAGATCATCGATGACTCCCGATACACGGTGCGGGACGTCAACACCCTGGCTGCCCGCGGCCGGCAGGCATGGCAGGAAAACATGCCCATCGCGGACAGCTCGGCCGTCTGGCGCCCGGGAACGTTCGACGACGCCGGCCAGTACCAGCCCGCCCGGATCTACCGGAAAATCAGCCGCGGACCGCAGCTGGACGTCTTCTGCCTGGACATGCGCACCTTCAAATCGCCCAACACGGACGGCAAGGAGCCTTACGCCACCTCCATCCTGGGCCAGGAGCAGGTGGACTGGCTGATCCGCGAAGTTTCGAAGTCAAAGGCGACCTGGAAGGTGATCGCCGCGGACCTGCCGCTGGGCATCGTGGTGCCGGACGGCCCGGTCAACCAGGAGAGCCTGTCCAACCGCGACGCCGGCGCCCCGTTGGGCCGTGAGCTGGAAATTGCCGCGGTGTTGAGCGCCTTCAAGCGCAACGGCGTGAAGAACACGGTGTGGCTCACCGCCGATGTGCACTACTGCGCCGCCCACCACTACTCCCCCGAACGGGCAGCCTTCACCGGTTTCGATCCGTTCTGGGAGTTCGTGGCCGGGCCCATCGCCGCGGGATCATTCGGCCCCAACACGATGGACGGCACGTTCGGGCCCGAGGTGGTGTTCTCGAAGGCAGGGCGCTTTGCCGGGGAGTCCCCGCGCGGCGGCGAAAACCAGTTCTTCGGGCACGTCCAGTTGGATGCGGACAACAGCTTCACCGTGAGCCTTCGCAACGCCAACGGAGCCACGGTGTTCTCCAAGGTCCTGACGCCGGAGCCGTAGCTTCGGGTCCCCCGCGGCACTGTTGCTGCGCCGACGGCGGCCGCGCACCCATGGTGCGCGGCCGCCGTCGGCCGTTATTTTCCGCCGCCCCCTGGGTACACCGTTGGTAGTGTTCCTGCAATCGGCACGGCA
This sequence comes from Arthrobacter sp. FX8, assembly GCF_026723805.1. Classification (NCBI taxonomy): domain Bacteria; kingdom Bacillati; phylum Actinomycetota; class Actinomycetes; order Micrococcales; family Micrococcaceae; genus Arthrobacter; species Arthrobacter sp. FX8. Next base: position 2,793,776 of record NZ_CP113505.1, read on the forward strand.
TTTCGGGCACGGCGAGGACGGGGTGGTTTCTTGAAGGGTGAATCAGCAAACGACGACGGCCTGACGGAGGCCGTCCAGCAGGCCGGGGCCGTGGAGTTGCTCCTGATCCGGCACGGCGAGAGCGAGGGCAACGTGGCGGCCACCGAGGCCCGTGCGGCCGGAGTGGAGGTCATCGAGGTTCCGGCCCGTGATGCAGACGTGGACCTGTCGGCAACCGGGAGGGAACAGGCCAAGGCGCTGGGTATCGCCCTGGGCCGGACCGCCGGGGAGTTCCGCCCTGACGCCGTGGTGTCCTCCCCCTATGCCCGTGCCCGCCAGACCGCTGAAATTGCGGTGGAAACAGCCGGCTGGCCGCTGCAGGTGCGCACGGACGAGCGGCTCCGCGACCGCGAACTCGGCATCCTGGACCGGCTCACGCGGCTGGGCGTGGAGAGCCGCTACCCCGAGGAATCCGAACGCAGGGATTGGCTGGGAAAACTGTATTACCGGCCGCCGGGAGGGGAATCCTGGGCGGACGTGGCGCTGCGGCTGCGGTCCGTCCTGGCAGAGCTGAACGGCCTGGGCACCGGCCAGCGGGTGATGCTGGTGTGCCACGACGCCGTGATCATGCTGTTCCGGTACGTGCTGGAGGGGCTGAGCGAGAAGGAACTGCTGGACCTGGCAGCCACGGAGGCCATCCTCAACGCCTCGGTGACCCGGTTCGTCCGCCCCTCCGGCGTTGGGCCGTGGACGCTGGAGAGCTTCAACGTTGCCGACCACCTGGCCGAGCAGGGCGTCACCGTCACCGAGCATGCCGGAGACACCAGTGTCCGGCCGCGGTGAATCCTCCGGCGCCACCCTGGTGACGCCGTCGCTCCTGCGGGACTGGCCGCTGCCGGCACCGGGCGCGGACAAGTATTCCCGTGGCTCAGTGCTGGTGGTGGGCGGTGCCCGGGCCACCCCCGGCGCCGCCCTGCTGGCCGGCACCGCAGCGCTGCGCGCGGGCGCCGGAAAGCTGACCCTGGCCGTTGCCGGGTCGGTGGCCGTCCAGCTGGGGGTGGCGCTGCCCGAGTGCGGTTCCATCGGCCTGCCAGAGACTGCCGGCGGCTCGGTCAAACCGGAACTGGACAGCATCCACTCCTACGTGGACCAGGCGGATGCCCTCCTGGTGGGGCCCGGCCTGGACGACCCCGACCTTGCCGGTGAACTGCTGGAGGCGTTGCTTAAGCGCGAGGCCGGCGGCGACCACGGCGGTGGCGGCAACCCCGGTGGTGGCGCCGGCAGCAGGCAAGGCGCCGCCGTCGTCCTCGATGCCTACGCGCTGGCCGCGCTGGTACACCTGGAGGACCAGCTGGACCCGTGGCGCGGCCGCCTCATCCTCACACCGAATCCCACGGAGGCCGGCATCCTGCTGGGGCGGGACACGGATGACCTCGAGAAGGACCTGGCCGAAATCTCCGAACGGTTCGACGCCGTGGTCAGCTGCCAGGGGCTGATCACCCAGCCGCCAGGGCTGAACCCCGACGAACCGGACCTGTGGAAGATCACCACGGGGTACGGCGGACTGGGCACCTCCGGCAGCGGGGACGTGCTGGCCGGAGCCATTTCCGGGGTCCGTGCCCGGGGAACCAGCAGCGCGCAGGCAGCCTGTTGGGGTACCCACCTGCACGCAGCCGCGGCAGACAGGCTGGCCAGCAGGCTGGGCCCGTTGGGGTTCCTGGCCCGTGAACTTGCCGACGAACTGCCGGCGCTGATGCTGGAACTGGGCACCTGACCCTTGACGTGGACCGCCCGGACATGCGGACGGCCCCCGGCCAAAGCCGGGGGCCGCCGTGTCGGGAGGTCAGGGCCTACGCTGCCGTTGCGCTGTTTGGCGCTGTGGCGTGCACAGAATGGCGATTCGCCCCAAAAAGGCAGTCAACAGATATGGCCGCCTCCCGGTCCTTAAGGTCTAGGCAGCGATTTCCTGCTTTTCCCCCTTCGTTTCGATTTCGATCTTGCGCGGCTTGGCCTTTTCGGCGACCGGGATCCGCAGCGTCAGGACACCGGCGTCATAGCTGGCCTTCACCTTCTCTGTGTCCAAGGTGTCGCCAAGAATCAGCTGGCGGCTGAAGACGCCGCGCGGCCGCTCAGCGGCAATCAGCTCGGTATCCTTGCCAGCGGGATCGGGACGCTCCGCCCGCACCGTCAGGACGTTCCGTTCGACATCCAGGTCCACCGAGTCCGCCGTGACACCCGGCAAATCAAAGGCCACGACGAATTCCTGGTCCTCGCGCCATGCATCCATCGGCATCGCCGCCGGACGTGCAGTGGTTCCGAGGACTTGCTGGGTTAGCCTGTCCAGCTCGCGGAACGGATCGGTTCGCATCAACATGGCTTCCCTCCTCGTGAGAGTTGATCCAACATCCACGTCAGTCGATCTATATTCGCTGACATAGATTTTTTAGCACCGTGGAAGCAGGTCCGCAAGGGGTTTGGGTGCCGATTCCTGAAGAATTTTTCGGTCCTGCAGGCTTCGGATTTCCGCCTTTACCCGGGCACACGGAAGGGGCCTCTTGCACAGCTCCTGCTGTGCAAGAGGCCCCTTCCGGACTAGGTTCTGGCTTCTCCGGTCAGTCCCTGGTGGGGTCCGGACGCAGCGGTGCGGGCCCTGGATCCGGGACGGGCAGCGGGCCTGGGGGCGCCGGCGCGGGGAACGGATTGGGAGACGGCGGGCCGGGCGGGCGCGGCTGGGTGGGATCCGGCGATGTGGGCTCCGGACCGGGTTCGGGCGGAAACGGCTCGGGTTCGTGCACTGGCGGGATGGTCATGGAACTTCCCCTCTCACGCTGGGCGGATGTGCCTTGAACTGAACAGAATACGCCTGCGGCCCGCCGGCAACTACCCTCCAGTCCGGCGCCGTTTAGTACAGCGTTGATTGGTCCGGGACGGCGCCGACCAGCCGCAGCCAGTCGCGCAGCTGGGCGGAGCCTGCCTCCCCACAGCGGAAACCGACGTATCCGTCCGGGCGGACCGCCACAACGCCCCGGCCCGGGTGGCTGTCGAGGCGGTGGACATGGAGCAGGGGATCGGGTCCCGTCTGTGACCGCAAGGTGGGGCTCCCGCCAAAGGCACCAGGGCCGACGTCGCGTTCCAGCAAAGGTGGACGCCGGGCACGGCGGTCAGTTCGTGAAGGCGGGCCGCCCGCCCGCCGACCGTCACGGGCGCATCCGGCAGCCGCTCGCCGGGCCTCGGCCACCCAGCGGCGCGCGGCGTGCCGTCCCGGGAGATGGCACTGTTCCGGTAGCGAACGAATGGCTGGGACAACAGCCTGATGCCCTGGGAGGTGAGCCACTGCCGGCGGAGCAGCACCGGCAGGACCGGAGCGAACGCGGGAAGGAGGCTCCGGGCCAGGCGGGCCACCGGGTGCGGCGAGGCTTCGCCGAAGAAGATGACGTGCGTCAGCGCCAGCACGCGCCGGGCCGCGAGCCGCCGCTCGTGCCCATAGGTTGCCAGCAGTTCCGGGAGCGGCCCGCCTGCCGTCGAGGCGAAACCGAGCTTCCACCCGAGGTTGAGGCCGTCCAGGATGCCGTTGTTCATGCCCTGCCCGCCCGCAGGCGAGTGGGCGTGCGCGGCGTCGCCGGCGAGGAAGAGCGGAGTGTTTCCGAACGTGCTGGCCAGGCGGTGTTGAAGCGGAACCTGGGCCGACCAGCGCACGTCCCGGACGGCAGCACCCAGTCCCGACTCCCGGAGCAGGCGGGCCACTTCATCCGGCGGAACGGGCGGACCCAGCTGTCCGAAGCCGGCGGTGGATTGCGGCAGCGCCGGCCGGGTGGCCAGCATCCGCCAGGTGGCGCCCTCGCCCAGCGCGAAGAGGAAGGCCAGTCCCCCGGTCCCGACGGCCACGTGCAGCAGGCCAGGGTCCAGGGCGCCATCAAGCTCCAGGTCTGCCAGGACCGCCTCCACCCGGTACGGGGCACCCCGCCACTGCGCGCCGGTGAAGCCGCGGACCGTGCTGGACTGCCCGTCGCATCCGGCCAGGAACCGGGAAGCGTGGCCGCCGGCTCCGCCCCCGGCGTCGCGAAGCTCCGCATGCACCAGACCAGGCCCCGGGCCACCGCCGGTATCCAGGGTGCCCTCCGGTCCCAGTCCGCAGAACTCCACGCCCCAGTCCACCGGCACGCCCCTGGCCTGCAGTGCCTGCCAGAGCACGTCCTCGACGTCGGCCTGCCGGACCAGGGTCAGGTGCGGAAAGGCGGTATCCGGGAGGTCCGCGTGGCCCAACCGGGCTTCGACCACGCGCCGGCCGAAGTGTATGCGTGCCAGGGGCGTGGTGTCGGCCCGGTCCAGCAACACGTCGGTCACGCCCAGCGGGCGAAGGCCCTCCAGTGCCCGTGCATGCAGCATCATCGCCCGGGACGGCCTGACACGGTGTTCGCGCCGGTCCACCACCCGGACCGTGGCTCCGTGGGCGTGCGCCTGGAGGGCCGTGGTGAGCCCGGCGGGACCGGCGCCTACCACCAGAAGGTCGGTGTCCGCCGTCGTGCGTTGCCTGCCTGCCATACCCGCCCGGCCGTCATGCCTGGCCGAGAAGCCGCCACCAGGCGTGGTCCTGGGTGGCTGCTGCTTCCTGCATCCGGGCGGGGTTTGCGAGCACCTCGTCGCGGCGCAGCCCGGGAACCACTTTGTAGCTGATGGACCCGGGGACGCTGACCAGTTCCAGGACCCGCCAGAGGGCCGCAGCGTAGCTTCGCGCCCGCTCGGCACCGTCCCATTCGTACAGGCCGCGGTAGGCACCGAAGGTGTCGTGGGCGCACCACAGCTTGGAAACAAAGCCCGGGAACCCGACGAAGAGCGGGGTATTCACCAGGCTTTCCGCCTCGAATAGCCGGTGCGCCCGGCCCCGGACCAGGCGCAGCGTGAAGGCCACCACCAGGATGCAGGGCTCACCGGGCTGCCGGTCGACGGCGGTCTCCCGGTAGACCCGCGAGGTGCTGCCGTCAGCGAAGCGCAGCACCCGGCCCACGTTTTCCTTGGGAAGATGCACCTGCCTGCGGACCAGCATCACGCACGACGTTCCCATGCAGCGGGTCACCGCCAGCCATGCTTTGGCGCGGGGAGCCGGTCCGGATTCGGGGGTCATGGTTTCTCCTTTTCCCTGCGGGACCCTTTCAGGGTGCCGGGAACCGCGGGTAGGATCCCAGAGTCTTTCGCCCCATTCGGGGCGTCCCTTCTCCCCCGGTAGCGAACGGCCTGCCGACTTGTCCGGGCTGGTCTATATATTGAATCCATGACCTCCACCTCCCTGCAGGATTCCACCGGCACTGCCACCCCGGCGCCCCCGGTTGCCAAGAAGATCCCCACCGAACGCACCCACCACGGGGAGACGTTCGTGGACAACTACGAGTGGCTGCGGGACAAGGAATCGCCGGAGGTCGTGGAGCACCTGCGGGCCGAAAACGCGTACCAGGAAGCCGTCACCGCGCACCAGGAGCCGCTCCGCGAGGCCATCTTCCAGGAGATCAAGGGCCGCACCCAGGAAACAGACCTCTCCGTTCCACACCGCAAGGACGGCTGGTGGTACTTCAGCCGCTCCGCGGAGGGCAAGGAATACGGCATCCACTGCCGGGTCAAGGCGCAGGACACCGGAGACAAGGTGGCGGACTGGACTCCGCCCGCCGTGGAACCCGGCCTGCAGATCCCCGGCGAGGAAATCCTGCTGGACGGCAACGTGGAAGCCGAAGGCAAGCCGTTCTTCTCCATAGGCGGCACCGCCGTCACGGTTGACGGAACCCTCTATGCCTACGCAGTGGACAACTCCGGAGACGAACGCTTCACCCTCCGGATCAAGGACCTCCGCACCGGTGAACTGCTGCCGGATGCCATCGAAAACATCTTCTACGGCGTGGCGTTCTCCCCGGACGGCACCCGTATCTTCTACACAGTGGTGGACGAGTCCTGGCGCCCGTACCAGGTGAAGGCGCACGTCCTGGGCACACCCGTGGCCGACGACGTTGTGGTGTACCAGGAGGACGACCCCGCCATGTGGCTGGGCTTCGAGCTCTCCGCGGACCGGCGCTACCTGGTGCTGGGCATTGGATGCTCGGAGTACAGCGAAACCCGGCTGCTCCGTTTCGACGACCCCACCGGAACCGTCAGCACGGTGATCTCGCGGGATGAACGCATCCTGTATGAGGCCGAGCCCTTCCTGCTCGACGGCCCCGACGGGAAAACCGAGAAAATCCTGCTCACGCACAACCACGGCGCCATCAACTCCATGGTCTCCCTGGCTGACGCGGAAGAACTCCACAAGCCGCTGGCAGAACAGACCTGGCAGACCGTCGTGGAACATTCCGGCGACGTCCGCGTCAACGGCGCCGGTGTCACCGCCACGCACCTGGTCGTGTCCATCCGCAAGGACACCATCGAGCGCGTCCAGGTGATGGGGCTGGCCGGCCTGGGCACGCCTGCGCAGCAGGCGCCGGTGGAGCCGGCGTTCGACGAGGAGCTGTACACGGCGGGGGTGGGCGGTTCGGACTACGAGGCACCCGTGATCCGGCTGGGCTACACGTCCTACTTCACGCCGTCCCGCATTTACGACTTCGTCCTGCCCACCCCGGAGCAGCCCACCGGCGAACTGCTGCTCCGCAAGGAGAGCCCCGTGCTGGGTGGCTATGACGGAAGCGATTACGTGGCCACCCGGGAATGGGCCACCGCAGGTGACGGCACGCGCATCCCGCTGTCGGTCCTGCGGCACAAGGCCGTCAAACAGGATTCGACGGCGGCCGGCCTGGTGTACGGGTACGGCTCCTACGAGATGAGCATGGACCCCGGCTTCGGAGTAGCACGGCTGTCCCTGCTGGACCGCGGTGTGGTGTTCGTGATCGCCCACATCCGCGGCGGCGGCGAGCTGGGCCGGCACTGGTACGAGGACGGCAAGAAGCTCACCAAGAAGAACACCTTCACCGACTTCGTGGACGCCACCGACTGGCTGGCGGACTCGGGCTGGGTGGATCCCTCCCGCATCGCCGCCCTGGGCGGTTCGGCCGGCGGACTCCTGATGGGTGCCGTGGCCAACATGGCACCGGAGAAGTACGCGGCCATCGTGGCGCAGGTGCCGTTCGTGGACCCGCTCACCAGCATCCTGGATCCGGACCTGCCGTTGTCTGCGCTGGAGTGGGAGGAGTGGGGCAATCCCATCACGGACCCGCTGGCCTACGCCTACATGAAGTCCTACTCCCCCTACGAAAACGTGCGGGCGGTGGCCTACCCCAAGATCGCCGCGGTGACGTCCTTCAACGACACCCGGGTCCTGTACGTGGAGCCGGCCAAGTGGGTGCAGGAACTGCGGAACAAGACCACGGGGTCCGAACCTATCGTGATGAAGATCGAGATGGACGGTGGCCACGGCGGCGCGTCCGGACGGTACGTGCAGTGGCGCGAGAGGGCCTGGGACTACGCCTTCATCGCCGATTCCCTGGGCGCAACAGAACTGCTGCCCGGAGCCGGCCTGAAGCAGGACTGAAACGTACGACGGCGGGCGCGTCCCGCCGTCGTACGCTTTCCTTCGCCAGCCCTGCGGCAGGCACTGCTTCAGGGCTGGTTCCCTTCGCGACGGGACCGCCGCCCACCTGCTCAGAGGCGGTGACAGAGGAATTCCCTGTCAATGCGCCCATAAGCTAACCATGCTTACTATTGGAGGGCACTTGTTTTCCACAGGGATCCCAGAGGAGCAGGCATGTCATTGAGCAAGGGAACGCATGTGGAGTGGAACACTTCGCAGGGCAAGACGCACGGCAAAATCGTCGAAAAAAGACCAGCGACTTTGAACTCGACGGCAACACGCACCGCGCCAGTGAGGACGAACCTCAGTATGTGGTGGAGTCGGACAAGACGGGTGCCCGCGCGGCGCACAAGGCATCCGCGCTGACCGAGAAGAAGTAGCGCCGTGGCTGCCCAGCACGAGGTAGTCATCATCGGCGGCGGAAACTCCGGCATCTCCCTGGCGGCCCGGCTGCAGCGGTACGGCGTTAAAGACGTGGCTGTGATCGAGCCCAAGGACCATCACCTCTACCAGCCGCTGTTTTCGCATATCGCAGGAGGCCGCGCCCAGGCACAGGAAGCCATCCGCTCGCAGGAATCCGTGACGCCCCAGGGCGTGACGTGGATCCATGACGCCGCCGCGGGCATTGACGCCGCCGCCAACACGGTCACCCTGGCGTCCGGTTCCACCGTGGCCTACGGGCAGCTGGTGGTGTGCCCCGGGCTGCAATACGACTGGGACGCGGTACCGGGCCTGGCCGAGGCCGTGCACTCGCCCTCCGGCGCCTCCCACTACGAGTTCGAACTGGCGTCCAAGGCCTGGACGCTGCTCCGCAGCATGACGTCCGGCACCGCCGTTTTCACCATGCCGGCGGGCCCCATCAAGTGCGGCGGCGCTGCCCAGAAACCCATGTACCTGGCCTGCGACTCCTGGCGGGAACAGGGCCTCCTGGACCGGATCCGCGTGGTGATGGTCCAGCCTTACCCCACCGTTTTCGGGGTTCCGGAGGTGGACCGCGAACTCGACCGCAAGATTGCGGAGTACGGCATCGAACTGCGGACCAACAGCGAATTGGTTGGCGTGGATGCTGCAGGCCAGACAGCCACCATCCGGGATCTTGCCGCCGGTACCGTGGAGAACCTGCACTACGACGTCCTCAACGCCGTCCCGCCGCAGTCGGCCCCGGACTGGCTCAAGGCCACGGACCTGCCGGCCGCCGGTGACACGGGCGGCTTCGTGGAGGTGGACCGGCAGACCCTTCGGCACCTCCGCTACCCCAACGTGTGGTCCCTGGGCGATGCCGCAGGCACCACCAACTCCAAATCCGGCGGGGCGCTGCGCAAGCAGACCAAAGTGGTGGCCAAGAACCTGGTGGCAGCCCGGAAAGGCAAGCGGCTGCCGGCGAAGTACAACGGCTACTCGGTGTGCCCGTTCACGGTGTCACGGGACACGGTGGTGTTCGCCGAGTTCGATGACCGTTACCGCCCCATGCCCACCATTCCGCGGGTGCCCACCTGGAACGAAAGCAAGTTGTCATGGGTTGTGGACCGGGACCTGTTCCCGAAGATCTACTGGAACCTGATCCTCAAGGGCAGGGCCTAAAGCTCACCGCCGGAACCGATGCGCCATTCATCGGCCAGGATGGCATAGATGAGCTCGGTGGCCCACTGGCCCTTGTAATGCCACTTGTCGATGTGCCGCGCCTCCAGCCGCATGCCCAGCCGGCCGCACACTGACGCCGACGCCACATTGAGTTCATCCAGCCGGGCTTCAATCCGGTGCATGCCCAGTTCCCCGAAGCCCAGATGGAGCATGGCCCGGGCGGCCTCCGTGCCGTAACCCTTGCCGCGTGCTCCGGGCGCCAGTGTCCACCCGACTTCGCCCTGGCCGAGTCCCGGCAGCCATTTGAGCACCACCTCCCCTGCAGCCCGGGCTCATTCGCTGCCTCGATGGCGAGGGCCACCCAGTCGCCCTCCTTCTCGAAGGCAAAGTTGGCGTACCGGCCCACCCGCTCCATCGACTGGGTGTAGCTCTTGGCCGGGCCGGGCAGGAACCGGGCGGTCTCCGGCAACGAGTGGTAGGCATGGAAAGCCTCAAGGTCACCGCCGTCAAAACGGCGGAGGACCAGCCGTTCGGTGCGGATCGGCAGGGAAATGGCGGCCATGGGGCTTATCGGCCGGCGGAGACGACGGCGGCCGTTGCCTCTGCGATGGCGCGTTCCTCATCCGTGGGGACCACCAGGACGGGAATCGCGGACGAGGTCGCGGAAATGACGCGCGGTTCCTTGGACCGCTGGGAGTTCAGGCCGCCGTCGAGCTCGATGCCCAGGGCGCCCAGCCGGTCCGCCACCTGCGCCCGGAACTGGGAGGAGTTCTCGCCGATCCCCGCGGTGAACACCAGAGCCTTGGCCCCACCGACGGCCACATGGTAGCCGCCGATGTATTTGGCCAGCCGGTAGGATGCCACCGCGAGCGCCATCGTGGCTTTTTCGTTCCCGGACTCGGAGGCTTCCACCACCGAGCGCATGTCGTTGTTGCCGGCCAGGCCCTTCAGCCCCGATTCCCGGTTGAGCATGGTGTCGATGTCCTCGGGCGTCCAGCCGGCGCGGCCAAGGAACACCAGGATGGAAGGGTCAAGGTCGCCGGAGCGGGTGCCCATGACCAGGCCCTCCAGCGGGGTGAAGCCCATGGAGGTGTCCACCGACTTCCCGCCGCGGATGGCGGTCACGGAGGCACCGTTGCCCAGGTGCGCGATGACGCCGTCGAACTCCTCAGCGGGAAGGTCCAGCAGGGCGGCCGACCGGCGCGCCACGTACTCATGGGAGGTCCCATGGAAACCGTAGCGGCGGATGCCGTGGTTGGTGTACAGCTCGTCCGGGACGGCGTAGCGCCACGCGTGCTCGGGCAGGGTGCGGTGGAAGGCGGTGTCGAACACGGCCACCTGCGGCATTTTGGGCCACTTTTTGGTGATGGCGCGGATGCCCAGCACGTTGGCGGGGTTGTGCAGCGGCGCCAGCGGGTTGAGGCGTTCGATGGCGCGGGTGATCTCGTTGTCCACCAGGACGGGTTCGGCGAACCGCTCGCCGCCGTGGACCACCCGGTGCCCCACCGCACCGAGCTCAAGGCCGCCCAGTTCCCGGTGGATGGCCGCGTCCACCTGCTCCAGCGCCTCCGCGTGGTCCCGCGGGCCCTCGATCTCGCCGTCCCCGCCGCCGCCGTTGCCCATGCCGATCTTCTCGATCAGCCCCTCGGTGAGGACCGTTCCGGCTGCCACGTCACGGACCTGATACTTCAGGGAGGACGAACCGGAGTTGATGACGAGCACGAGCATGCGGGGCCTCCTCAGCCTGGCGTCTGCAGTTCAACCCCCACTATAGGTTGAGCCGCTATCGGTCGGTGAGCAGCAGCGTGTTGCCGTCCGGGTCCTGCGCCGTGAAGAAGAGGCATACCTCCGGAGACCCCTCGATGGCACCGACCGGAACACCGCTTTCCGCCAGCACGGCATGCGTTCCAGTCAGGTCGTCCACCATGAAATTGCAGGTTGCCCACGCCAGCCCGGGGGCGGCCTTGATGCCGCTGTCCGGGCCCATCAGCGTGACGGACGCGGTTCCCGCAGCGGTGAGGACTGCTGAGAAGGTGTTCGCCTCCGCGACGCTGAGTCCAAGAAACCGGCGGTACCAGTCGGCCGCGGCGTGTGGGTTGCGGACAGGGATGAAGGCAGTGGTGATGGCTGTACCGGGCATGCCAGCGATGTTAGCCGAGGGGAACATCGGGTCGGGCCCTTCCTTGCGGATCAGGCCCCGCTGTGCCTATGGTCGGCGGACAAGGCTGGACCACGCCGAGAGGACAATTCCATGACGAACGAGCCCAATTCGATCGACGAGAACGACCCCACCAACACGGGATCCAGCAGCACCGCCCCGCTCAACGCCGGAACGGGATCCGGCGGCAAGGGTGATCCCACGGGAGTGGAGGGCGCCAATCCGGCCCTGGACGACACGGGCAACCTCAAGGCCGCAGAAACCGGGGAAGCGCCGGAGGCGCCCGAGAACCGGGAGGACCTGGACCTCACCCCGCAGGGCCTCTCCGACGAGCCTGCCAAGGAAGAGGATCAGGAGAGCCTGGCCAAGCCGGACAACAGCTAAGCACCGCAGGCACCAAAGCACCCCATGAACAACGTACGACGTCGGCACTCACCAAAGTGCCGGCGTCGTACGTTGTTGCACCACAGCTAGGCCCGCGCCTCCTGCTGCTGCGCGGCCAGGTATGCGAACAGCCGGCGCAGGCCGAATGACCACTCCGGCAGTTCCTCACAGGGCCCCACCCGGTTGATCAGGGCACCCAGGTGCCGGCTGCGGATGGTCACCCGGTCACCGTGTTTGTGGGTGAAGCCCTGTCCGGGCACGTCGCGGTCCTGTGTGGGCGCAAACAGGGTCCCCGTGAACAGTGCGAATCCGTCCGGGTACTGATGGTGCTTCCCGTGCGTCGCCGCCACGAGCTCCTCGAAGGGCCGGCTGATCCGGGACACGCTGTTCCGGCCCTCCAGCAGGTAGCCGTCCGGGCCTTCGACGCGCAGCAGGATCTCCTCGCCGCGCAGCGTATCCAGGGTGAATTGGCCGTCGAACAGCCGGATCAGCGGTCCCAGCGCGCTGGAGGCGTTGTTGTCCTTGGCCTTGCCCAGCAGCAGCGCGCTCCTGCCCTCAACATCACGCAGGTTCACGTCGTTGCCGAGCGTCGCACCCACCACTGTGCCGCCGGAGGTGGCGATCAGGACCAGCTCCGGCTCCGGGTTGTTCCAGGACGAGAAGGCCGGGATGCCGATGCCCGCGCCCAGGCCTACCGAGGAGAGGACCGGGGCCTTGGTGAAGACTTCCGGGTCCGGACCGATCCCCACTTCCAGGTACTGCGACCACAGGCCTTCGGAGATCAGGACGCGTTTGGCTTCGGCGGCTTCCGGCGATCCCGGCCGCAGGGCGGAAATGCTTCCACCCAGGGCGCGGCCCACCAGTTCCCGGACCCCGGCCGCGCGTCCGGCGTCGCCGGCGCAGCGCTCCTCGATGACGCGCTCAATCATGCTGTCCACGAACGTGACGCCGCAGGCCTTGATGACCTGGAGGTCCACGGGGGCCAGCAACCGGGTCCGGGTGCTGTCACCCTCCAGGGACGCCTTGACGACGCCGGCCGTGTCCCAACGCGGTTCCGCCAGGCCGGGATCTGCCAGGGCTGAGCGGACGGCGGCAGCGGGATCGGGCAGCTCCAGGAGATCCGCGACCGTTCCGGCCAGGCGGTGCAGGTCAAAGACGCTGCCCCCGCTGACGGCCACAACGCGTGGTCCCCCGCTCTCCACATCCCAGACCCGCCCGATCAGCAGGGCCTGGTCCGCGTCCTCGGGGAGTATGGCGTGGACGTCTTCCGGGCCTGTGGCGTTCATTGCTTGTCCTCCTGGGTGGCCACAACCCCGGCTGCGGCGCCGGATGGGCGCTGCCAGACGCCATCCACCCTTTGCGGAACCTGCCAGGGATTGCTGTCCTGCAGGGGTTCGGGCAGCCGGTCCGCGGGAAAGTCCTGGTATGCCACCGGCCGCAGGAACCGGCGGACCGCCGCCGTGCCCACCGACGTGGTGGCCGAGGTGGTGGCGGGGTATGGCCCGCCGTGGTGCTGGGCGTAGCTGACGGTAACTCCGGTGGGCCAGCCGTTCCACAGGACCCGGCCGCTGATGTCCGCCAGCCGGGCAGCGAGCGCGGCGACGTCGTCGTCCGCTTCCGCCTGGAGCGTGGTGGTCAGCTGCCCTTCCAGCAGCCCGGCCAGGGCCGGCAACCCGGATTCGTCGTCGTACGCGACCACCAGGCTGGCCGGCCCGAACATCTCCTGGCGGAGCAGTTCCGGATTCTTCCGGACCTCGTCGGCAGTGGTGAGCAGGACGGTGGGGGCCGGCTCCTCGGCAAAGTCGCCTTCCACCAGGATGTCCACGCCGTCGGTGTCCCGGAGCCGGCTGACGGCATCGCTGTACCCGTCGTGCAGGCGGGGGCTGAGCAGCCGGGCGGGCGTGAAACCTGCCAGGGCCTGCGCCAGTTCGCGGCGAACGTCATCGGCCTGCCCCGCGGGGACGAACAGCAGCCCGGGCTTGGTGCAGAACTGGCCCATGCCCAGGGTGAACGAGGCAGCATAGCCGGCGAGGATGTCCGCCCGCCGCGCGGCCCAGGCCCTGCCCGTGACGAAGACGGCGTTGATGCCGCCCAGTTCACCGAAGAACGGAATGGGCTCCGGGCGGGCAGCGATGCGGTCGAGCAGGGCGCGGCCGCCCGCGGTGGAGCCGGTGAAACCGATGGCTTTCACTTGGGGGTGGTCCACCAGCGCCTCGCCTGCCTGCCGCCCGGTCACCATGGAGAACAGGCCCGACGGCGCACCTGCACCTTCCAGCGCATCGATCACGTTCCGCGCGGTCCGGGCCGCAAGCCCGGCGTGGGCGTCGTGGGCTTTGTGGACGACGGCGCAGCCGGCCGCCAGGGCCGACGCGCTGTCCCCGCCCATCACGCTGAACGCAAAGGGGAAGTTGGAGGCGCCGAAGACGCCCACGACGCCGAGCGGGACGTTGTAGCGCCGAAGGTCCGGGCGCGGGCCCATGGGCCAGTTGGGGTCGGCGTGGTCGATGGTGGCGTCGAAGTGCTCCCCGAGGCGGATTTCCGCCGCGAAGAGCCGCAGCTGGAACACGGTGCGCTTCAGTTCCCCTTCCAGCCTGGCCGTCCCGAGGTGTGTTTCGGCCACGGCGGTCTGCACAAGTCCCGCAGCGTCCTGCTCCAGGCCGGCGGCAATGGCTTCAAGCCACCCGGCGCGCCGGTGCGGGTCCGCCAAACGGGCCTGTTCGAAGGCACGGTGGGCGGCGCCGACGGCGGCGTCGAGCTCCCCTGCGGTGGTGGGTCCGGCGAGGACGGCCGTTGCGTGGGGGGCCGCGGTCATCGGCCGGCTCCTGCCGCCGCGGTCAGGGATCCGCCGGTGACGGCGGCCCGGTTGCCCACTTCCTGCCAGCCTGCGCCGTTGGGGAATTCCCAGCGGGCGCGGGAGGCGTTGAGCATCTCGGCGCCCGTGCCGGGCAGTGCCGGGGCGGCATAGCGGCCGTCGATGATCCGGACGGGTTCGGCAAAGTGCTCGTGCAGGTGGTCCACGAATTCGATCATGCGGTTTTCCTGGCTGCGGCCCACCACGGCGTAGTCGAAGAAGGAGAAGTGCTGGACCAGCTCGCACAGGCCCACTCCCCCGGCGTGCGGGCAGACGGGGACCCCGAACTTGGCTGCCAGCAGCAGGATGGCGATGTTCTCGTTGACGCCGGCCACACGGGTGGAGTCCAGCTGCAGGACGTCGATGGCGCCGGCCTGGAGGAGCTGCTTGAAGACGATCCGGCTCGCCACGGCCTCTCCGGTGGCCACCCGTACGGGGGTGACACCCTTGCGGATGTCGGCGTGGCCCAGGATGTCATCCGTGCTGGTGGGCTCTTCGATCCAGTAGGGGGTGAATTCGGCCAGCTGGTTGACCCACTCGATGGCCTCGGAGACTTCCCAGCGCTGGTTGGCGTCAATGGCGATGGGCAGGGCGCCCACCGCCTCACGGGCCAGGGCCATGCGCCTGCGGTCGTCGTTGATGTCGCCGCCCACCTTGAGCTTGATCATGGAGAAGCCTTCCGCGGCCGCCTCCTTGCTCAGCCGGACCAGTTTCTCGTCGCTGTAGCCCAGCCAGCCCGGGGAGGTGGTGTAGGCGGGGAAGCCGTTGTTCCGGAGCGACTCGATGCGCTGGGCTTTGCCTTCCTGGCCGGCGCGGAGGATCTCCAGGGCTTCCTCGGGGCTGAGGGCGTCGCGGATGTGGGTGAAGTCCACCACGCTGACCAGTTCCTCCGGTGTCATTTCGGCAAGGAGGAGCCACAACGGCTTGTTTTCGCGGCGGGCACGGATGTCCCACAAAGCGCTGACCAGGGCGCCGCAGGCCATCTGGGTCACGCCCTTCTCGGGTCCCAGCCAGCGGAGCTGGGAGTCGTGGACCAGGAGCCTGGACGCGCCGCCCAGGTCATAAATCAGCTCGTCGATGTCGCGGCCCACCAGCAGGCGTGCGTAGGCGTCAATCGCGGACGTGAGGATTTCATTGCCGCGGCCGCAACTGAAGATGAAGCCGTGGCCCTCATCGCCCGCGTCGGTGCGGATGACAACGTAGGCGGCGGAGTAGTCAGGGTCGACGTTGACCGCATCGGAACCGTCAAGTTCGAGGGATGTGGGGAAACGTACGTCCTGGGTCTTGATGGACGTGATGGAAGGCATGGAACTCAACTTTCGGTTTACGACTGCTGGGAGGGGAAAGATTCGATTCCTATACGAATTTCTAAAATCATATAGGACATATGATCCAGGTCAAGACCTGCCCGGCAGGCATTCGCTTGCCCGGGCACACAAAAGCCCCGGCCCTGCAGGGCCGGGGCTGCGCCGCACTGGGCTAGCCGGTGATGATCCGCCTGCGCGGCGGGCCGCTGTCCTCCAGGGGGCAAGTTCACCTTCGAAGGCCTGGGCAAACCTGTCGAAGGAGTTGCGGATATGGGTGGTCATGGCCGCCTCGGCCCGCTCCGGATCGCAGGCTTCGATCGCCTCACGCACGGCCGTATGCTCAGCCACCGTGATGGCGCCGTCCA
This sequence comes from Arthrobacter sp. FX8, assembly GCF_026723805.1. NCBI lineage: Bacteria > Bacillati > Actinomycetota > Actinomycetes > Micrococcales > Micrococcaceae > Arthrobacter > Arthrobacter sp. FX8. The sequence continues at coordinate 2,809,944 of NZ_CP113505.1, forward strand.
CATCTGCCGGGTAGAGCCGGAAGGTGTGCAGGTGGCAGTGCGTCTGGGCAAAGGCGTGCCGGACCACAGGATTTCCGGAGGCGGCCAGGATGGTGTCATGAAAGCGGGTGTCGTGCGCCACCAGATCCTGCCTCAGGTCCTTGCTGCGCTTCATGGTGCCCCGGAAGCCCGCCAGCTCCTTTTCCAGCGCGGCGGCCGGATTGGCAAGGCGGTCCACCGCCGCCGCACGCGCCGCCCAGGGCTCCACCAGGAGCCTGAACTCGAACAGCGAGCGCAGTTCCGGCAGGTCCAGGAGCGGGGTGGTGCTGTAGCCGCGGCCGGGGTTGTACACCACCAGGTTGTCGCCCTCGAGCCGCTGGAGCACCTCACGGACCGGGGTCTGCGAGACGCCAAGGCTGCGGGCCACGGCATCAATGTTGATGCGGGTGCCCGGAGCAATCCCGCCGTCCAGGATGGAGGCGCGCATGGCCGTGTAGACGTCGGGAACGGCTGCTTTGCCGCGCGGAACTTCGGATGGTTGACGTGGGGGCACGCAATTACCTCTTGAACTGGAGTGGACCGGGTTGAACCGGGGCACCCGGTTGCACGGGCGCCGGTTGGAGTGAAGCTGCTGGGGGAATCATAAGCCACCCGCCGCCGGCAGCTTCTCCGCAGGCTTTCCAAAAGCAACACTTGATCTGGATCACAAAATCTATATGATTAACCCGATTCCTATATGATTTTGGCGCTGATATCTTCCGCGTCTCCCCTCCCGCCCGTGCGCACCGCACCCGAAGCCATGTATATGTCGAAGGAGACCGCATGACTACGCTCGGAAGTAAAACAACCCTTGGCACTCCAGCCCGGCAGCCCCGCCTGATGACCCGCAAACGCTGGGTGATCATCTGGCTTGCCTTCATAGGCCTCAGCATCAACTACCTGGACCGTTCCAGCCTCAGCGTCGCACTGCCCTTCATGGGCAAGGACTTTGAACTCAGCGCCACCCAACAGGGCCTGATCTTTGCCGCCTTCTTTTGGGCCTACGACTTCTTCCAGCTCGCAGCGGGCTGGTACGTGGACAAGGTAGGCCCGCGCCGCTCGTTCTCACTGGCCGCCGTGTGGTGGTCCGTCTTCACCATGGTCACCGCCGCCGCATCCAGTTTCTGGTCCCTCTTCGCGGCGCGCTTCCTCCTCGGCGTGGGTGAAAGCCCGGCGCCCAGCACAGCCGCCAAGGTGGTGGCCACCTGGTTCCCGGTCCGCGAACGCGCCTTCGCCACCAGCATCTGGGACTCCGGCTCGCGCGTCGGGGCCGTCATCGCCCTGCCGATCGTCACCCTGATCGTCGCCTTCACCTCCTGGCACGCGGTGTTCATCATCATCGGTGTCCTTGGAATCATCTGGGCCGCCGTGTGGTGGAAGTACTACCGCGGCCCGGAGGAGCACGCCGGCGCCAACGCCGCCGAAGTCAGCTACATCCAGGACGGCGGCGCCCGCGGCGCGGCAAGCGACGACGAAAGCGCAGCCAAACTCCCTGGCGTTCGCTCTTCAAGTACCGCACCATCCTGAGCATGATGTTCGGCTTCTTCTGCCTGAACAGCGCCATCTATTTCTTCATCACGTTCTTCCCCAGCTACCTGGTCAAGGAACGCGGCTTCGACCTCCTCAAGCTCGGCTTCTTCGGCGCCATCCCCGGCATCTGCGCCGTCCTGTTCGGCTGGCTGGGTGGCTACCTGGCCGACCGTGCCGTGCGCGCCGGGTCCCCGGTCAGCAAGGTCCGCAAAACGGCCATCGCCGGCGGCCTGGCAGGCGGCTCCGTCATCATGTTTGCCGCACTGGTCCCGGAAGCCTGGATGGCCCTTGCCCTCCTGTCCGTCGCCTACTCCAGCCTCACCGTGGCGGCAACCGGCATCTGGTCCCTGCCGGCGGACGTTGCCCCAAGTTCACGGCACGTCGGCTCCATCGGCGGACTGCAGAACTTCGCATCCAACCTGGCCGGCATCTTCACGCCGATCCTGATCGGCGTGCTGGTGGACCAGACCGGATCCTTCGTGGCGCCGCTGGCCGTCATCGGCGCGATCTCCCTCATTGGCGCAGCCAACTACCTGTTCGTCATTGGCAAGATCGAGCCGCTGAAGGTCAAGGCAGCCGCCTAGGCCTTCCCAGCCGCCAGGCAAGTACGACGCCGGCACTTACCAAAGTGCCGGCGTCGTACTTTTTCTGCGTGGTGCCCTAGGAGGCCGGTGCCTCTGCGGAGACCTGCGCCTGTTCCTGCACCTGGGCTTTCGCAGTACTTTGCGCCTGGATGGCTGTGATGGCCACGGTGTTCACGATGTCTTCCACCGTGCAGCCGCGGGAGAGGTCGTTGACCGGCTTCCGCAGCCCCTGCAGGACGGGGCCCACGGCAACGGCACCCGAGCTCTGCTGCACCGCCTTGTACGTGTTGTTGCCGGTGTTCAGGTCCGGGAAGATGAACACCGTGGCCTGCCCCGCTACCGAGGAGCCGGGCATCTTGGACGCGGCAATGGAGGCATCCACGGCGGCGTCGTACTGGATGGGGCCCTCCACGGCGAGGTCCGGGCGGCGCCGGCGGACCAGCTCGGTGGCCTGCCGCACCTCGTCCACCGCCTCGCCCGATCCTGAGCCTCCGGTGGAGTAGGAGAGCATGGCAACCCGCGGCTCCACGCCGAACTGGGCGGCGGTCTCGGCCGAGGCCAGGGCAATGTCCGCCAGCTGCTCCACGTTGGGGTCCGGGTTCACCGCGCAGTCGCCGTAGACCAGCACGCGGTCCGGCATGAGCATCAGGAACACCGAGGACACGATCTTCACGCCCGGCCGGGTCTTCACGAACTCCAGGGCCGGCCGGATGGTGTGCGCCGTGGTGTGCGCCGCGCCGGAGACCATCCCGTCCACCACGCCCAGCTGGACCATCATGGTGCCGAAGTAGCTCACGTCCTGCATGATCTCCAGCGCCTTGGGCAGGTCCATGCCCTTGTGCGCCCGCAGTTCGGCGTACTTCTCTGCGAACGTGAGCCGAAGCTCGGAGGTGGCAGGGTCAATGACGTTGATCCCGGTGAGGTCGATGCCGTTCGCGGCGGCCAGTTCCCGGACGGCGGATTCGGGGCCCAGCAGCGTCAGGTCGCAGACATCGCGGCGGTGCAGGATTTCGGCTGCGCGCAGGATCCTGACATCGGTTCCCTCCGGCAGGACAACGTGGCGGCGCTGCGACCGGGCCCGCTCGATGAGGTCGTGCAGGAACCGCAGCGGGGTCATCCGCTCGGGCCTGGGCAGGTGCAGGCGCTCCACCAGCTCGGCTTCATCCACCCGCCGGGACCAGAGCCCCAGGGCGGAGGCCACCTTGCGCCGGTGCCCGGACCAGATCTCGCTGCGGACCTCGGAGACCCGGCGGGCGGCCTGGTAGGTGTCATCTCCGGTGGCGAACACCGGGAACGGTGCCTGCGCCAGGAGCGGGTAGATGTTGGCATCCGGGGCCAGGCCGCCGGTGAGGATGAGCGCCGACGCCACCGGGAACTCGGGTGAGAAGGAGGATGCCAGGCAGGCCACCATCACGTCCGCCCGGTCCCCCGGCACGATCACCAGGGCGCCTTCATCCAGCACGTTCAGGAAGTTGCCCACATTCATGGCGGCCACCTTGATGTCCCTGACGTCGCGTTCCATGTCCGGCGTGCCGGCGATCTGCCGCACGCCCAGCGCCATGGCCACCTCCCCGGTGGTGGGCCGGGCGATCTCCTCCAGTTCCGGCAGGATGTACACGGGCCGGCCGGAGGCACCGGGCTTCAGGGCCGCCGCAATGGCATCCAGGTCATCGGCGTTTGCCCGGTTGACCATGATGGCCAGGAGCGAGCACTTTTCCGCGGCAAGTTCCTTGCGCGCCACTTCGACGGCGGCAGCGGTCTCCGGAACGGTCCGCCCCTTGGCGCCCACAACGGCCACCACGGGCGTGGCCAGGTTGTTGGCAAGCCGGGCATTGAGGTCGAACTCGACGGCGGAGTCCTGGCCCACCAGGTCTGTGCCTTCGACGATCACCACGTCGCAGAGGCGGGCGATGTCGGCGAAGATCTCCACGCACCTGGCATCGATCTCGGCCCGGTTTCCCTCCGCGAGCAGCGTGCGGACCTCCCCGTAGGTCAGGCCGCCGCGGCACCGGTCCTCGTCCAGGGCGAACCGGGACTTCATCAGCGCCACCATGGGGTCCTCGGCTGCCGAGGGGCCGTGGACCACGGGCTTGAAGAAGCCGATCCGGTCCGCGTGCCGGTGCAGGGTGTCCGCCAGGCCCAGGGCTACCAGGGACTTGCCCGAGCCGGGGGTGGTTGCGCTGACGTAGATGCCTTTGGCCATGGTCCGCCCTTTGCTGTTCTTGCTGGTGCAGGTCCTCCCATCCTTGCACTTCAAGCCCCGTGGCGCGCGCCGCCGTCGGGCATTCCACCCCGGATGCCTTCCAGGCCAACGCACGCTGCCCTTGACACCGGACCCCCTCATGGGATTACCTAATGAACATTCGGTAAATAAAGCTGGAGGCAATGACGCATGGCTGAAGCAACACTTTCCGGGGCCACCCACCCCATCCTGGAAAACGACTACGCCTCCGAATGGATGGGAATCCAGGTCCTCGCCCTCAGCGACGGCCATGCAACCATCCGGATGACCCTCCGGCAGGAAATGCTCAACGGTTTCGGGATGGCCCACGGCGGAATGATCTTCGCGTTCGGGGACACCGCCTTCGCCCTCGCGTGCAACCCCATCCACCCTGCACCCGGCGAGGAAGGCACCATCACCGTGGCCTCCGGCGTCGACATCAACTTCCTCAAGCCCGCCTTCCGCGGCCAGGTGTTGACCGCCGTCGCAGACCGCCGCTCCAGTGCCGGGCGAAGCGGCCTGTACGACATCCAGATCTTCGCGGCCGACGCCGCCGCGCCGGCTTCCGAAACCCAACCCAGTTCCCCGGGCGAGCTCATCGCCGAGTTCCGCGGACGCAGCCGCACCATTCCCAAGAAGTAGGAAACCATGACCCTGCATGCCCCCGAAACCCCCGCCGCTGCCGGCATCGACCCCGGCCTGGACCGCGAGGAAACCATCTCCCGCGATGAGCTCGAGGCCCTCCAGCTCAGCCGCCTGCAGCACACGGTGGCCTACGCCTACGAGCGCGTGCCGCTGTACAAGCGCAAGTTCGACGACGCCGGCATCCACCCCAACGACCTGCGTGAACTGAGCGACCTGGGCAACTTCCCGTTCACCACCAAGGACGACCTGCGCGAGGAATACCCGTTCGGCATGTTCGCGGTACCGCAGCACGAAGTGGCCCGCGTCCACGCGAGCTCGGGCACCACGGGCCGCCCCACCGTGGTGGGCTACACCAAGCAGGACCTGGCAGACTGGGCGAAGCTCGTGGCCCGCAGCTTCCGCGCCTCCGGCATCCGCCCGGGCATGAAGGTCCACAACGCCTACGGCTACGGCCTGTTCACCGGCGGCCTGGGCGCCCACGCCGGGGCCGAAGCCCTGGGCTGCACCGTCATCCCCATCTCCGGCGGCCAGACCGAACGCCAGATCCAGCTGATCCAGGACTTCAAGCCGGACGCCATCCTGGCCACGCCCACATACCTGCTCACCATCGCCGACGCCATGGCCCACATGGGCATCGATCCCGCCTCCACATCGCTGAAGTATGCGGTGCTGGGCGCCGAGCCGTGGACCGAGGAGATGCGGCATGAACTTGAGGTCACCATGAACATCAAGGCATGCGACATCTACGGGCTGTCCGAGGTCATGGGCCCGGGCGTCGCCGGCGAGGCGGTGGAGACCCAGGACGGCAGCCACATCTGGGAGGACCACTTCCGCCCCGAAATCATCGACCCCTTCAACCCGGTGGCGGGCAAGGAGAACGTCCTGCGCGACGGCGAACACGGCGAGCTGGTGTTCACGTCCCTCACCAAGGAAGCGCTGCCCATCATCCGCTACCGGACCAAGGACCTCACCCGCCTGCTGCCCGGCACGGCCCGCCCAGCGCACCGCCGGATGGGCCGCATCACCGGCCGCAGCGACGACATGATCATCCTGCGCGGCGTGAACCTCTTCCCGTCCCAGATCGAGGAAATCGCCCTGCGGATCCCTGAGCTCAGCCCGCACTTCCAGCTCGAACTCACCCGCCCCGAGGGCCAGCGGATGGACCAGCTGACCGTGCGCATCGAGCGCCGCGACGCGGTGAGCATTGAACAGGGCACGACGGCGGCACGCACCTTGAAGGAGCAGATCAAGATCCACGTGGGTTCTTCGTGCACGGTGGACGTGGTGGAGCCGGGCTCGCTGGAGCGGTCCAACGGCAAGCTGCGCCGGATCTACGACCTGCGCCCCAAGGGCTAGGAGTCAGTTCTCCACGGTCGGCCGGGGCCGCTTAGACGGCCACCGGCTCCAGCGCTGCTGGACCCGGTGGCCGGGCTCCGGCCGATTACCGAACGTTCATGAGAAAATGGCGGCTATGTCTTCCACAGATGCTCCTGCAAAGCGCGGCCGGCCCGGGTATGACCAGCAGTCGGTGCTGCTGATTGCCGTCGACGTGTTCAACCGCCACGGGTACGATGCCACCTCCATGGGCATCCTGGCCGAGAACCTGGGTATCTCCAAGTCTGCGATCTACCACCACGTACCGTCCAAGGGCGACCTCCTCAAGCTTGCCCTGGACCACGCCCTGGGCGGCCTCGAGGCCATCCTGGAGCAGCCCCAGGCTACCTCCGGGGCAGCCGACGCGCGGCTGGAGTTTGTGCTGCGGCAGACCGTGGCGGTGCTGGTGGACCGCCTGCCCTTCGTCACGCTGCTCCTGCGCCTCCGCGGGAATACGGACATCGAACGGGATGCGCTGGAACGCCGGCGCACCTTCGACCACAAGGTGGCGGCCCTGATCTCCGCCGCGCGCGACGAAGGCTCGCTCCGCCAGGACATCGACCCGCGGACCGTCTCACGGCTCCTGTTCGGCATGATCAACTCCATTGTCGAGTGGTACAAGCCGGGCGGCTCCCTGTCCCCGCAGCGGCTGGCTGACGACGTCATCACCATGGCGTTCGACGGCCTGCATGCTGACGCATAGGCGGCAGCCGGGCCGGCCCAGGCATCAATAATAAGCGTGCTTGGTATTTTCCTGCTCCCCGGCTACGGTGGTAGAAAACCAGCATCCGCAGGAGGTACCGATGGGCCAGGCCACAGATCCACGGCGTTCACGGCGCCCCCGGACAGTGCTTGCCGGCGGCGCCCTGGCGGCCGCCTTGGCACTCAGCGGCTGCACCGGTACGCCAAGCCCCCCGGCCCCCAGCGGCACCTCCCCAAACCAGGCGTCGCCGTCGGCCTCCGCCAACTCCACGCCCGCTCCCTCCACCTCCGGTTCGGCCGGGACGGAAGGCGGCAACTCCGGGACAGCGGCCGGAAACCTGCCGCAACTCGTGGAAAACCTGTCGCCGTCGGTTGTCACCATCTTCACGGAGGGCGGCCTGGGCAGCGGGGTGGTGTACTCGGCCGACGGCCTGATCCTGACCAACGAGCACGTGATCCGCGGCGCCACCAACGTTGAGGTGGGGTTCGCGGACGGTCAGCGGGTGGAAGGAACGGTGAAGGCCAGCGACGCGGTGACGGACCTTGCGCTGGTGCAGGCCAAACGCACCGGCCTGCCGAAGCCCGCCTATCAAAGCAACCTGCCCAAGGTGGGCGAAGGCGCCCTGGTCCTGGGCTCACCCCTCGGCTTTGAAAACACGGCCACCGCCGGCATCATCTCCGGACTCCACCGCTCCATCCCCGGATCCGCGTCCAACAGCCTCTCCCTGGTGGACCTCATCCAGACGGACGCGCCCATCAGCCCCGGCAACTCCGGCGGCGCCGTGATCAACATGCGCGGCGAGGTGATCGGGATCAGCGAGGCCTACATCCCGCCGTCAGCCGGCGCGGTGTCACTGGGCTTCGCGATTCCCGCCGCCACCGCCGTGGACGTCGCCGAAGAACTGCTGGCCAACGGCACCGCAAAACACGCCTACCTGGGGCTGACGCCAGGCGAGCTGACGGCGCAGATTGCGGACCAGCTGGGAATCCAGGAAGGGGCCGGCGTCGTGGTGCTCGCTGCCGACGGTGACGGTCCTGCCGGGCGCGCGGGGATCCGGCCGGGCGACGTCCTGCAGTCCATGGAGGGCGTGGAGCTGACCACCCCGGAGAAGCTCCTGGCGGAACTGCGCAAGCGCAACCCAGGGGACACCGTAGGCTTCAAGGTCAAGCGCGGCGATCAAAGTTTGGATATCAAGGTGGACCTGAGCGACCGGCCTGCCAGCACAACCACCCGATAGGAAGGAAAAGAATATGAGCCACCCCAAGGAAGAGCCCGACGCAGGATTCATCATCCCGGACCCCTCAAAAATGCGCGAGGACGTTCCCGGCGACGCCGGCGACGAGGCCAACGTGATCCGCTTCAGCGAGGAGCAGGCCCTGATCGAGGAACAGTCGCACGGCGTCCGCCCGGACACCTACAGCATTCCCTCCGGCGGCCCCACCATGGACGAGGCCCGCGGCAACATGGACCTCTCCGACCGCAGCGAGGACGGCCACGGCACCGGCCGCGAGGATGACAGCAGCGACGACAGCCTGCACGGCGGCGCCGAAAGCTGACGCCGGCGAACCAAGACAAGCAGCAGGGGTGCCCCGATCCGACCGGGACACCTCTGCTGCTTCAGTTTGGCCTTGCCTGCAGCTGCCGCGCCTGGACCTGGTACTCGCCTAGACCTGGTACTCGAGGGCGCTGGTGAGGTTCTGGTGGACGCACAGGATGTTGTGCTCCGTGTCCATGAACCAGGCGCACTTCTCCGAGTCCGTGGTGCAGATGTGGTTCTCCGTCCGCAGCGTAGGCAGGTCATAGTCCTGGAACACCACACCCTTGGCTTCCATGTCCCTGACAGTTGCCTCGATGTCCGGGACCTCAAAGCTCAGCGCAGTGTGATCGGAGTGCTTGCCGTCCGCGACCGGCATCAGCTGCAGCAGGGGGCCGCCGTCGGTGCCGAGTAATTCGCTTCCGTCGTCCGCCTTGCCGCGGTGCGGGAGCCCGAGCTTTTCTGTGTAGAAACTGCGGGCGCGGGCTGCATCATCGACGGGCAGGATGGTTGTGGCTGTGCTCAGTTTAAGGTTCATGTGGGCCACCTCCTACGGGAAGAATCTTACGCCCGGGATGCCGGAAAAGACCCTCCCCCAAACGCCCCACCACCTCCCGCACCAAAACCCAAAACGCCCCATCACCTCCTAACGGAACGTGATGGGGCGTTGGAGGTTACTTCTCCACGAGGGTGAGGACGTCGTAAGTGGCCACGATCTCGTCGTTCTGGTTGGTGAGCACGGCGTCCCAGGCCACCTCGCCGTATTCGTCCGTTTCACGGGGAGTGATCTTCTTGGCGGTCAGGGTCACCCGGATCGAATCACCTGCGGCCACGGGGGTGGTGAAGCGGCAGTTTTCCAGCCCGTAGTTGGCCAGGACCGGGCCCGGGGCGGGCTCGACGAACAGTCCGGCTCCCCAGGCGAGGAGCAGGTAGCCGTGGGCCACGATGCCCGGGAAGAACGGGTTGGCTTCGGCGGCTTCCCGGTTGGTGTGCGCGTAGAACGTGTCGCCCGTGGAGTTGGCGAAAGCAGTGATGTCCTCGAGGGTGACCTGCCGCAGGTCCGAGCGGACGGCATCACCGATCCGCAGCGTCTCCAGGGACTTCCGGAACGGGTGCGTCCCCTCGGTTTCCACCGTGAAGTTGCGGTCCGCGCCCGTGTGCCACACACCGGTGACGGCGGTGAGCATGTTGGGCGAACCCTGGATGGCGGTGCGCTGCATGTGGTGCATCACCGAGCGGATGCCGCCCAGTTCCTCGCCGCCGCCGGCGCGGCCGGGACCGCCGTGCACCAGGTGCGGCACGGGCGAACCGTGCCCGGTGGAGCTGCGGGCGTCCTCGCGGTTGAGCATCAGGACACGTCCGTGGTGCGCTGCGATTCCCGTGACCAGTTCCCGAGCCACGTCAGGATCATTGGTGCACACCGAGGCAACAAGCGAGCCGCTGCCGCGGGCGGCCAGGCGGACGGCGTCGGCAATGTCCTTGTACCCGATCACGGACGAAACGGGACCGAAGGCCTCCAGAGAGTGGACTTCCTCCGCTTCCGGGTCCTGCCAGTTCAACAGGACGGGCGCCATGAATGCCCCGCCCTCCACCACACCGGTGGTTCCGTCGGCTGAGGTGACCGACGGCGAATCCAGCGTTCCGTACGCAAGCTCACCGCCGGCGTCGAGCATGGACTGCACGGCCGCCCGCACATCGTTCAGCTGCTCCACGGAGGCGAGGGCGCCCATGGTAACGCCGTCAGCGCGGGGGTCACCGAGGACGACGCGCTCGGCGATGCGCTTGCCGATGGCGGCGGAGACGGCCGGAACGAGTTCCTGCGGCACGATGGCGCGCCGGATGGCCGTGCACTTCTGCCCGGCCTTGGCCGTCATCTCGGTGACCACGGACTTGACGAAGGCGTCGAATTCCGGCGTGCCCTCCACCGCGTCGGGGCCAAGGATGGCGGCATTGAGGGAGTCGGTTTCCGAGGTGAAGCGGACGCCGCCCTGGACCACGTTGGGGTGGGACTTCAGGGACAGTGCGGTGGACGCGGAGCCGGTGAAGGCCACCAGGTCGCGGTAGTCCAGGACGTCCAGCAGCCCGCGGACCGAACCGGAGACCAGCTGCAGCGAGCCCTTGGGCAGGATGTTCGACTCGACGATGGCCTTGACCACGGCGGCCGCCACGTAGCCGGTAGGCGTGGCGGGCTTGACGATGGTGGGCACGCCGGCGATGAAGGCGGGCGCGAACTTCTCGAGCATGCCCCAGACCGGGAAGTTGAACGCGTTGATCTGCACGGCGACGCCGGGGATCCGGGTGTAGATGTGCTCGCCCGCGAAGGAGCCGTCCTTGGACAGCACCTCCATGGGCCCGTCCACCACCACCTGGGAATTGGGGAGCTCGCGCCGGCCCTTGGAACCGAACGTGAAGAGGACGCCGATGCCGCCGTCGATGTCGATCATGGAATCCAGCTTGGTGGCACCGGTCTGGGCCGAGAAGGTGTAGAAGTGTTCGCGCCGGGCTTGCAGGTACTGCGCCAGCTCCTTGAGCTTGAGCGCCCGCTGGTGGAAGGTCAGCTTGCCCAGTTCAGCCTGGCCGGTGGTGCGGCCGTAGTCCACGACGGCGGCCAGGTCCAGGCCCTCCGTGCTCACCTTCGCCAGGATCTCCCCGGTGCTCGCATCACGGACGGGGACTGCCGAAGCCGACGACCCGGCGTCGGGCGTCCACCATGCATCCATGATGAAGCTGGGCACTGTCTCCACGGTGTCGACCGTGGCCTGGGGAGCTGTGGCGGTGGTGGTCATCGTTGACGGTCCTTCCAACAAGGGGGCAGGCAAACAGGACGGGTCATTACTGACCGTCCGTTCGGTAATATATTCACCATACATGAAGTGCCGTGCTGCACACTAGAAGGCCGGGACTGAATTCGGCCACCCAAAGGAGAACGTATGAGCGCCCCAACCCCCATGGATGCTGCCGGGAACCAGCCCGATGCGCACGAGCTGTGGAAGATCACGCTCGGCGAGCTGGACGAAAAGATGGGCGTGAAGATCCTGGAGGAGTCCGTTGAACGCGTGGTGGCCACCATGCCGGTGGAGGGCAACAGGCAATCCTTCGGACTGCTGCACGGCGGCGCCTCCCTTGCCGTGGGCGAGGCCGTGGGATCCTGGGCTGCCGTCATCCACGCCAGCACCATGGGCAAGACGGCGGTGGGCGTGGACGTTTCCGCCACCCACCACCGCTCCGCACGCGAAGGCCAGATCACCATCACCGCCACCCCCATCCACCTGGGCGGCACCCTGGCCACGCACGAGGTGCTGATCACCAACGAGGCGGGCCAGCGGCTGTGCACCCTGCGCATCACCAACCTGCTGATGAAAAGAAAAAGCTGATCTAAAAAAGATGCCGGGCCGTGCATCCAGGGACGGTGTTGCGGCGGTAGTAAGCGCGTAAGCATCCTCTGCCCGGCTACCGGGCTTCCCTCAAGGAGTTCGACATGCGCAAAATGACCTACGCCGCTGGAGCGCTTTCCCTTGCCGCTTCGCTGGCTTTCGCCGCCCCCGCCCAGGCAGGCGGCCGGCACCACCATGACGATCCCGCCCTGCTGTCCGTCCTGCACGGGGTTCCCGGCCTGACCGTCGACGTGTGGGTGAACGGCGAGCTCACCCTCGATGACTTCACACCAGGGACCCTGGCCGGCCCGCTGGAATTGGCTGCCGGTGACTACCGGATCGCCATCACGGCATCGGATGCCACCAGTGCGGAGAACCCGGTGATCGGGCCGGTCGACGTGGAACTCGACGAGGGCCGCAACTACACTGCCGTGGCGCACCTCAGCGCTGATGGGGCACCCACCGCATCGCTCTTCACGAACGACACCAAGGCGCCCCGCAACGACAAGAAGGGCAAGCTGACGGTCCGGCACGTGGCCGCAGCCCCCGCCGTGGATGTGCTGGCCGGCGGATCGGCAGTGATCGAGGACCTCCGCAACCCGGACGAGGCCACCCTGAAGCTGAAGGCCGGGACCATTTCAGCAGCGGTAGCCGCCGCCGGAACCACCGATCCCGTGATCGGCCCAGCGGACATCACCGTCGAAGCCGGGAAGAACACCATCGTCTACGCGTGGGGAAGCCTGGCCGACAACACCTTGAAACTGGCCGTCCAGGTGGTTGGCGGCAAGGAGAAGTGCGACGAGCACGACTAACCACGCAGTTACCATCCACAGCGCTATGGCTGCGGGCAGGCCCCTGGCGGGGCCCTGCCCGGGTCCGGTTACCGTGATGCACGCCTGTTCCGCCGGCGGACAAGGACCATGAGCAGGAGTCCGACGGCGAGGGCTCCCGCCGCCCAGGCCGCTGCGGTAATCAACCCGGACGCTCCGGTGTAGGCCAGGCCGCCGGCGCCACGATCATCGTGTCCACCGGTGTTGGCAAGGTCCGCAGGTGGTGCGCTGGGAGTCGGGCTGGCCGCCGGCGGAGGTACGACGGCGGGAGTTTCAGTCGGCAGGGCAGGCGACGGGTCGGCGGGGGCAGGGGCGATGGGAGCAGGTGTGGTTGGAGCAGGGGCAGGGCTGCTTGGCACTGGATTGCTCGCTGTCGGCGCAGTCGGCGTCGGCGTTGCTGTCGGCGCAGTCGGCGTCGGCGTTGCTGTCGGCGCAGTCGGCGTCGGCGTTGCTGTCGGCGGTCCCGTTGTGGCGGCCGCGAACTCGAAACTGCTGACCCCGGACCGGCTGAACCCATTGACCGTCTCAGCGGTGAACCGTAGCGTGTCCGCACTCTGCGGAGCCGTGAAACTCCACTTTCCGGCCGCGTCCACGGGCACGTCGAACGGGTCCTTCCCTTGGATTGTGATCCTGACGCTGGACCCGGCAGCGACGGCCGAAGCGGGCGCGGCAGGAACCTGGCCGGAAAGGACCTGGCCGGGCTTGTAGGTTTCGCCGGGCGCTGGTGCCGTGATGGCAGGCTTGTTGAGGAACAGTTCCAGCTGGTAGCCGGGCAGCACAGCCAGGCTGTCCCGCAGGGTTGCTGCGACAGCAAAATTCTGCACCACATTGCCATTCGCATCCGGCGTATCCCCCGCGGAGTGGGTGCCCAGGGCGTAGTTCCCACTGAGGTATGGTCCGCCGGAGTCACCGCCGCTGGACTGTACTCCGTAGGACAGAAAGCCATCAAAGGCCCGGATGTCGTTGGCGTTCTTCTTATAGTCAGGTCCTGGCACCAGGAAGATCCCCACTGCGTCGACGGTTCCGCAGGACCAGCCTGAGGATCTGCCGGACCGGCAAACAGGCATCCCAACCACCGGGTCCGCCGAACCAACGATCTTCACGTCCGGCCCGGGCGCTGAAGGGTCGCCCCAGGTACTGGCAGCAGGAAGCGGATCGATGTCCTGTCTTAGTGACTGGATGACAGATATGTCCGTTCCGACATTCCCGGGGTCTGTGATGGCGGTGTAATCAGGGCCTGAAGGCGTACTGGGATCGAGAACCGGTGAGTTGCCCGGGCCACCGAACTGGCTGAAGCCGAACTTTCCCAGGGGCCCGGCCGGTACCCCTGGAATTCCAGGGTTGCTGTCTTGGCGGCACCATCCGATGCGCAGTGGCCGGCAGTCAGGACGGTGGGAAGCCCGGCGGGGTCGAATGCCGAGAAGCCTGTGGAACAGACGAAGCCGATGTCCGTCTGGTATCCAATGCCGCCGGGAACGTCCGCCTCGGGCTTCAGCGGAGTCCCGCCGTCGAGCTCCACGTTGGCGTAACGGGACACGAACTGTTCAGGGAAACCTTGCCGGTGCTCTTGCCGGCTGCGTCTGCCCCGGCTGCGGGGGAAACGGCGGAAAGCGCCTCCGGCGTGTTGATTCCGCCGGTTCGGATCACGAATTTTCCCCCGCGGACATGACGGCCTGCAAACCCTGCGGGCCGACGTCGCGGAGGTATGCCTGGAACAGCTGCTCCGTGTTCACTGCCAGTTGTGCCCTGGAGCCGTCCGCAGCCGTCGAGGGTGAGGGCGCCGGCGCCGCCGTGGGCGGCTCCGCCGCGGGTGCTTCGAGCAACATGGGGAATGTATTGCCGGCAAGGGCGGCAACCGCCCTCCCAAGCGCATCGCCGGATCCGATCACGATGATGGTGCGGCCGTCGATCCGGATTCCTGCGTAGCCCGGGACCTGGCGCAACTGAACAGCCGCGGCAGCCGCCTGCGCACCCAACTCGCCCGCGGCCTCGAACTGCTGGGGAGTCAGCTTGAGGTCCCGCTGCACCGCATCGTCCAGCGCTGCCTCTGACAGGGTGGTTGTGCCCGCGCCTGGTGTTGTACCGGAAGACGTGAACGTCCCTGCGGAGGTTCCCGGAGCCGGCGACGGGTTTTCGGAGCCGGCGGGTGCCGGGAAGGCCGCAGCGGGCCCGGCAGCGAGGCCCAAGGCCAGTGCCACGCCGGCTACCGTTCCTGTGGCAGTAATTCTTTTCATTGGGATCGCCGTTCCGCTCGTCCGCATCTGCGTTTACACGCGCTGGGATGACGGCGCGGTCGCACAGGTCACAGCAACCACACCTGTCACTCAAGTCACAAGAGTATCCTTTTGGCGTGCAAGGCCGGAAGCGGCATCCAATTCCGCAGGGCTCAATCCGTTCGCCAGCAAGTAGCTCCGGGTGTCCAGGCCGCGGACAAACGCGACCACCGCCAGCCCGCGTTGCTCCAGCAGCGGAGCCAGTTCCGATTCGGGCAGGCAGCGTTCCCGGCTGTGCGGCGGACCGTGCGTGCGGTAGCGCTCGTTGATGCCGCGGGCAGCCCGCCGGTACCCTTCGGCGATCGCGTCGTCGGAGTCCCCCGCGAGGTCCTGGACCATGGCGGCCACCAGCCCGCTGCGGTCCCGGCCTGCGGCACAATGCAGCAGGACGTTCCCCTTGGGCGCGGCCAGGGCGATGCTCCGGAAGACGCCCACCAGCTTCTCGGGGAAAAACGGGCATTCGCGGCGTAATGCGCGGGATCATTCAGGTAGGGTCCGGTAATTGCGGTGAAGCGCGGGTCATCCGGATCCTCCGTGGGTGCCTGCACCATGTCGATCCCCGTCCACGCCTCCTCCGGCACCACCGGGTCGTTGTCCCGGCGCCGCCCCTCCGCGGTGTTACGGAGATCCACCACCGTGCGGACGCCGTCGTCGAACACCTGCTTCCATCCCGCCCCGGTCAGCCATTCACGCCGGCCCATCCGGTAGATGCCCCCGGAAATGTGCCACGCGTTGACAGCTCCGTCCCAGTCCATGGGCCTGCCACGCTCACTCATCCGCACAGCTAACCACAAGCTCCTGAATGCTGCAGCACAAAAGGTCACAACAGGGAAGGGTACAAAGGCCTCCTGGCTTCCACCCGCTGGGCAATACTGTTGCGGGCACTAGCTACTTCATGTGACTGATGTTCAAAGGGGACCCCAGTGGGAAATGCTGTACTACGACGCCGACTCCCGGCTATAGCGGCCGGCCTTGCCAGCATGGCCATGGCGTTGGGCCTTGCGGCCATTCCGGCGCAGGCAGCGCCTCCCCAATCGACTATGTCGCGTTGGGAGATTCCTATACCGCTGGAACAGGGGCGGGCGCAGCCCTCCGCCCTGCCGGCGTGTCCTGTTGGCAGAGCCATCCGGGCTACGTGGACATCGTGGCGAAGATCGGCCGTGTTGACCTTGTGGAGAATGCCGCCTGCCATGGAGCCGTCCTGTCGACGGCCAGCCCCACCTACGATCCTGTTGTCTACACGCCCACCGTCCAGGAGCAGCTCCAGGGCCTTGTAAGCTCCGGCAAGCTCAGCCCTGATACCGAACTCGTTTCCATCACGGCCGGAGCCAACGATTTGAGCTTCTCCCGGGTTTTGGGTGTGTGCGCCTTCTATGGGGATACGGCGTGCCAGGCCGCAATTGCGCAGGCCACATCGCCGGCAGCACTCGCCTTCCTGACGACAGGCCTGGTGCAGGCATACTCCGCTATTCATCAAGCAGCCCCAAACGCCAGGATCGTAGTGCTGGGTTATCCGCTGCTCTTCGAGCCGTCGAGCGCTTTCGCTCCCATTCCCGTTACCAACCAAATGCTGATCAACCAGGCCACGCTGACGGTCAACGGCACCATTTCCGGTGCCGTGGACACCGCTAATGGCCTTTACGGCACCAACGCCCGCTACGTCGACGTCACGGCACGGTTCGCAGGGCATGCCGCCAACTCCCTGGATCCGTGGCTTCGACTGGACCCAAACAACTTCGCTGCCGACTACAACTTTCACCCAAACGCCGCCGGACACCGGGCTTATGCGTCAGCGGTGAGGAGCGCCATTAGTTCGGCGCCGTTGGCCGTGCAGTAATCAGGCCAAACCACTACGTCCGCCGGGCCAGCCGGTACTCAAGCCCGGCACGGACGGCAGGCCATTCATGGTCCAGGATGGAGAACACCACGGTGTCCCGCAGGTTCCCGTCGCTGGTCCGTGAGTGGCTGCGCAGCACGCCGTCCTGCTTTGCGCCCAACCGGGCGATGGCCTCCCGCGACTGGTGGTTCAGCCAGTGGGTGCGGAACTCCACGGCCGGGCAACCGACCACCTCGAAGGCGTGCCGAAGCAGCAGGAGCTTGGAGTCCGGGTTGGTGCCGGTGCCCTGCGCGGAGGCGGCGTTCCAGGTGGAGCCGATCTCCACGCGCGGCGTGGCGGGGTCGATGTTCATGTAGGTGGTCATGCCGATGATGCGGCCCGGCCCGCCGCTGGCGGCGTCGATCATACGGGTGGTGAAGGGGAGCATTGATCCCTGCTCCTGCAGGGACAGGCGGCGCCGGATCTCCGCCGCCATGGCGTCCGGAGCCGGGACCGACGTGTACCAAAGCTTCCACAGCTCGCCGTCACTGGCCGCATCCACCAGGCCGTCGTGGTGCTCCTCCGCGAGCGGCTCCAGGATTACGTAGCGGCCGGTCAGGGTAAGGGGTTCAAGGAAAGTCACTGCACCAGCCTAGGGCCGCCGGCAGGCGGGTTACGCTTGGGGGCAGCACCACGGCGTCGAGCGAGGGAGTTACTGTGTCAGGAACCAACCCGGATCCCGAGGACGACAAGATCACCGGCCTCGAGCCGGGCGGCGGGGTTCCGCCGGGCGAAACTCCGCCGGGGGAAGCATCCACCGTCGGCCCGCAGGGCCATGAGGAGCGCGGGCCCGGGAAGGGCACGCAGTTCCTGTGGATCGCCGTTATCGGCGTCGTGGTCCTGCTGTGCCTCCTGTACTTCATCGGCTACATTGTGGGCTTCTTCGACTAGGCAGCGTCTCTAGCTGGGCCAGTCGAAAAAGCCCTTGCCCGTCTTGCGACCCAGTTCACCGCGGGCCACCTTGTCCTTGAGGATCTGCGGCGGCGCGAACCGCTCGCCCAGGGTGGAGTGCAGGTATTCGGCGATGCCCAGCCGCACATCCAGGCCCACGATGTCCGTGGTCCTGAGCGGTCCGGTGGGATGTTTGTAGCCGAGCACCATCGCGGCGTCGATGTCCTCAGCGGACGCCACGCCTTCCTCCACCATCCGCATGGCTTCGAGGGCGATGGCCACGCCAAGCCGGGATGACGCGAACCCCGGGGCATCATTGACGACGACGGCGGTCTTGCCGAGTGCCTCCACCCACGTTTTCGCCGCGGCGGCAAGTTCGGGAGACGTGCGCTCACCCAGCACCACCTCAATGAGGGTGGAGGCCGGCACGGGGTTGAAGAAGTGCAGGCCCAGGAAGTTCTCCGGCCGCTTCAGTTCACGGGCCAGGCCGTTGACGGACAGCGACGAGGTGTTGGACGCGATGCAGGCATCCTCCGTCAGCCGTTCCTCGATCCCGCGCAGCGCCGTCACCTTGAGGTCCCAGTCTTCGGGGACGGCTTCCACCACCAGCTGACGGCCGGCAAAGGAGTCGTAGTCGGTGCTGACGGTGAGCCGCGACACCAGCTCTTCGAAGTTGGCGTCCACACCGCCGCGCTCAATGCTCTTCGCGGCCGCAGACTCCACCCTTTCCCGGGCGGCCTGGGCGGAGACGTCGTCGCGCTCCACCACCAGCACGTCGGCGCCCTTAATCAGGAAAGCGTGGGCAATACCGGCGCCCATGCGGCCGCCGCCCAGCACTCCCACGTAAGTGGGAAGGTTGGCGGGGACTTCAATGTTGCTCATGGTCTACTTTCCGTCGGCTGGATTGGCGGAGGCGGCGTTGGCCTTCTTGGCTGCGTTCCGGTCCAGGAACGCCTGCATCCGGTCGAATTTGGCCTGGGATTCGAACAGGATGCCCTGGGCAAGCTGGTCGATCAGCGGATGCGCCTCGGCAGGGGCGTGGAACACGGATTTGGTAATGCGGACGGCCAGCGGGTCCTGCCGCCCGATCCTGTTGGCCAGGCCGTGGGCTGCATCCAAAAGCTCCGCGGGATCGTGGATTTCGGTGATGAGGTTGGCCGCTTTGGCCTCATCGGCGCCGAGGATAAGGCCGGCCAGCAGGATCTGCTTGGCCATCGGTTCGCCCACCAGCTCCTTCAACCGCCAGCTGGCACCGGCCGCGGCGAGGATTCCCAGCCCGGTTTCCGGGTTGCCGATCCGCACGTTGGGGGTGCCGATCCGGAAGTCCGCAGCGTAGGCAAGCTCCGCCCCGCCGCCCAGGCAGTAACCGTCCAGTGCGGCAATGACCGGCATGGGCAGCTTGGCGATCCGGACGAAGATGGTGGAGTTGATCCCCTGCAGGGCATCGTCCCGACGCCTTTCGCGAAGCTGCGCGATGTCCGCGCCGGAGGCGAAGACACCCTCCACGCCGGCAATGATCAGCACCTTGGGGTTCTGTTCCAGCGCTGTGCAGACAACATGGAGCTCATCCACCATCTGCTGGTCAATTGCGTTCTTCACCTCGGGCCGGTTGAGCAGCACCACCACGCGGTCGTCCCGCTCCTCCACCAAAAGGGCGGTGAACTCTTCCGCCGCCAAGTCCACCCAGGCCGCCATCAGATTTTCTCCAGCAGCAGGGCGGTGCCCTGGCCGACGCCCACGCACATGGTGGCAAGGCCGATTCGGGCGTCCTCACGCTCCATCCGTCCCAGCAGGGTGATGGCAATCCGTGAGCCGCTGGAACCAAGCGGGTGCCCCAGGGCGATGGCTCCGCCGTCGCGGTTCACGATTTCCGGCTCCAGCCCCAGGCGCCGGATGCAGGCCAGGGACTGCGTGGCAAAGGCTTCATTAAGTTCGACGGCGGACAGGTCACCGACGCCCAGGCCGCTGCGCTTGAGTACTTTCTGGGTTGCGGGGACAGGACCAATGCCCATGATCTCGGGTTCACAGCCGGCAGACGCGCCGTCGATGATGCGCGCCCGGGGTGTCAGGCCCAACCGCTCGATAGCTGCCTCCGACGCCACAATGATCGCCGAGGCGCCGTCGTTGAGGGACGAGGAGTTCCCGGCCGTCACCACGGATCCGCCGTGCGCCACCGGCTTCAGCGCTGCAAGAACGTCCATGCTGGTGCCGGGGCGCGGGCCTTCGTCCGTATCCACCACCGTTTCGGATTTGCGTGTCTTGACGGTCACGGGAACGATCTCGTCCTTGAAGCGGCCGGCTTCGATGGCGTCCAGGGCAAGCTGGTGCGAGCGGACGGCGAATGCATCGGCGTCCTCGCGGGAGATGCCATCCACCCTGGCCACTTCCTCTGCCGTTTCAGGCATGGAGTAGGTCATCTTGCCGTCGCGGGACAGCCCGCCGTGCTGGAAGTGGGGGTTGGTGAACCGCCAGCCGATGGAGGTGTCAAAGATCTGGCCCGGCTTGGCGAAGGCGGCGGTGGGCTTCTCCTGCACCCAGGGTGCCCGGCTCATGGACTCAACCCCGCCGGCAATCACGATGTCCGCGGCGCCGGCCTTGATCATATGGCTGGCCTGGATGATGGCGCTCAGGCCGGAGGCACAGAGCCGGTTGACCGTTATGCCCGGGATGTGCAGCGGCAGCCCGGCAAGCAGGGTGGCCATCCGGGCCACGTTCCGGTTCTCCTCCCCGCGCCGTTCGCGTTGCCGAGAATTACTTCGTCAATGCTCTCGGGATCCAGGCCGGCGCGTTCCACGGCCTCGCGGAGCACCAGGGCGGCGAGGTCGTCCGGGCGCACGGCGGACAGCGCGCCTCCGTACCTGCCCACGGGCGTTCGGACCCCGCCAACAAGGAAAGCCTGCGGACCTGCGGTTGCAGCCATGGAAACACCCTTCACGCGATAAACAGCACTGTCATCGGCGGCCGGCACAGCGGAATCCTCCACTTACCGACCGTTCGTTCTGTAAATGGTACACGGCGATGCTGTGCATGCGCATCCAGTTACAGGACTGTCACCCCCAGGTGGGCGGCAAGGAGTGGCGCGAGGAGTCCCAGCTGGTAATCGTCAATCACCATGCCGGCCAGGCTGCCGAGTCCACTGATTTTGCGGAATTCCGTGCCCCTGAGGTCAAAGTCCTTCAGCTTGGCTCCAGCCAGGTCCAGCGATCCCACCGTGCAGTCCACAAGCTTCACGCGGGTTGCCACGGCGGCACCAAGGTCAAGTTCATTGATGATGCAGCCGGTGATCAGCACATCCGTGAGCTTGGCGCCGCGGAGGTTGAGGAAGTCCAGCTTGCCGCCGTCGATCCGGACGGACCGCCAGCCGCTTTCATAGAGCTCGGCAGAGCCCAGGCGCGGATTGCGGAACTCCACCTCCTGCCAGGTGCTCCGTGCGCCCCGGAAGACGGGCGCATACAGTTCGGCCAGGATGCAGTCGCGGAACGAGGCACCGCGCAGCTGGGTCTCGTTGAAGGACGCGGCCTCGAAGACGCACTCGGAAAAGACGGCACCGCCCAGGTCCAGGCCGTCGGCGGCGGGACGGCTGAACCGGACGTTCTCATGCCTCCCGCCACGCCGGAACTCGAGGTCCGGGCGGTCCTCAAGACCCTGCAGTTCCACCGGGGAGAGCCGGGGCGGCGCCACTTTGGCCACCCCCTTGCCTCGCACTTTATCCATGGCCCGAGCCTAACGGCCGGCACCGACAAGGAACAGCACGCCCAGGGCCAGGGGCTTGAAATAGTAAGCAAGCTTTGCATATTGTGAGAGAGCACGGTTGATCGACGGAAACGAAAGGAGGCCGGAACCATGGGCCTCGGAGACAAGATCAGTAACGCGGCAGAGGACCTTGGCGGCAAGGCCAAGGAAGCTGCAGGAACCGCGACCGACAATGACCGGCTGAAGGCAGAGGGCCAGGCCGACCAGGTCAAAGCCGATGCCAAGAAGGTCGGCGAGAGTGTGAAGGACGAGTTCAAGCGGGACTAGTTCCTTGCTGGTGCGGCCGCAGCGAACGGCGTGCTGCACCAGCCCTCACCATCCACTGCGGGTGGGCGTGTGCCCCTTTCGCGAATCCTCGGGCATGGTCATCTCGGCCCGGAGGCCGAGCAACCGGATGGGCCGGCCCGGCTCGATCTTCGCCAGGAGGTCGAAGGTCCGGGCCAGTACTTCGCCCGGATCGGACGTCGCGGGGATCTTCCGTCCGTAGGTCGTGGTGCTGAACGGGGCGTACCGCACCTTCAACGTCAGGCCAATCACCGGCCGCCCCTCGGCAGCAACATCCTCCAGCACCCGCGCGGCCAACTCCCTAACGGCGTCGTCAATTTCCGCCGCATCCGTCAGGTCGCGCTGGAAGGTGGTCTCCCTGCTGTGCCCCCGGGCCACCCAGGGAGTATCGTCGACCACCCGCGCTCCGTCACCCCGCCCAAGCTGGGCGTACCAGGGACCCATCTTGGGACCGAACTCGGGGACCAGGTCACCGGGGTCCGCGGCTGCGAGCGCCTCGACAGTCTTGATGCCCAGCTTGGCCAGGCGCTGGGAGACCTTTGCACCAATGCCCCACAGCTCAATCGTGGGACGGCCCCCCATGACGTCAAGCCAGTTGCCTTCCGTCAGCCGGAAGATGCCGGCGGGCTTGCCAAATCCGGTGGCAACCTTGGCACGGACCAGGGTGTCGCCAATCCCGATGCTGCAGTGGAGGCGCGTTTCCGCCAGGACGGCCTGCTGGATTTGCCGGGCGCAGGCCTCCGGATCCGTCGTCTCGACGCCGACGAACGCCTCATCCCAGCCGAGCACCTGCACCGTTGACCCGGGCTGCGAGCGCAGCACTGCCATGACCTTCTCCGATGCCTCCAGGTACGCCTCGTGGTCCACGGGAAGGATGACCGCGTCCGGCACTTTCCGCGCGGCGATGCGCAGCGGCATGCCGGAGCCGACGCCATAGGCCCTGGCTTCGTAGGACGCCGTAGACACGACTGCCCGTTCGGTGGGATCACCTCGGCCGCCCACGATCACTGGCTTGCCCGCGAGCTCAGGCCGGCGGAGCACTTCGACGGCAGCGATGAATTGGTCCAGGTCCACGTGCAGCACCCATGGTTCGCTCACATGCCCAGTCTGCCCCGACCCGGCGCTGCAGGCCATCCTTCCCACAACCCATCAGGGCTGGAACCCGAAAGGCGGGACTTCCGCAGGGCGTGCGGTTAGCCTTGGCCGATGACCATCGTTGAGCTGGGCGACGAAAGCGCCGCCGCGGGCGGTTCCCCCGGCCTGCGCGGCTACCTGGCAGTACCTGACGGGCAAGGCCCTTTTCCCGCCGTCGTGATGATCCATGAGGTGTTCGGCCTGGATGACCAGACCCGTCGGCACGCGGACCGTCTGGCCCGTGCCGGCTACCTCACGCTGGCCCTGGACCTGTTCAGCGACGGCGGACGGCGGCGGTGCCTGGTGGGAACCATGCGAGCCATGGCGGCCCGCAGGGGCCGGCCCTTCATCGACATCGCCACGGCCCGGAAATGGCTTGCGGAATCGGAACTCGGCAACGGCAGGACAGGGGTGATCGGCTTCTGCATGGGCGGCGGGTTCGCCCTGCTGGTGGCCCGTGACGGGTTCGATGCCGCCTCCGTCAATTACGGCCGGCTTCCGGGAAAGCAGCAGGAGGACCTGGTGGAAGCGCTGCGCGGAGCCTGTCCGATCGTGGCCAACTATGGCGGTGCTGACAAGTCACTGAAGGGAGCCGCAGCACGGCTGGAGTCAGCCCTGGACCAGCTGGGCATCGAGCACAGCGTCAAGGAATTCCCTGCGGCCGGCCACGCGTTCCTCAATGATGAAGAGCTGGGTCCGGTCCTCCTCCGGCCCTTGATGCGCGTCATGGGCGTGGGACCGGACCCGGAGTCCTCGCCCGAAGCCTGGCAGCGCATTGAGGATCACCTCGCCAGGTACCTTCGCGGCTGACGGGCCGCCTGGCTGGACGGAGCAAGGCCAAGTGGCCCAAACGCGGACGACGGCGGTCTCCCGCCAAGGGGAGTCCCGCCGTCGTCCGTGCTGCTGGGGCCGGAAGGGCTAGCTGAAGAGCTGGCTCTTGGGCTGGTTGTTCTTGACCTTCTGCCAGCCCAGCCACAGGACCAGCGCGAAGAACGGAATGGTGGCCAGGGTCCACAGGCCCAGGTAGAACACCTCGCCGTCCTTGCTGGTCATGGTGTCGAACCCGATCAGCACGGTGATGGCGAGCAGGCCCAGCATGCCCGCCCAGCTGGTCCACGGCGAGCCGGGCATGGGCAGGGTGGAAGTGACGCCCTTGCGGCGCCGCAGCACGATCTGGCTGGCGAAGATGGAGCCCCAGCAGAAGATCACGCCGATGGAGGCACTGTTGAGCGCCAGGTCGAACGCGTGCGAGCCGCCCAGCCAGATGTTCAGCAGGATGCCCACGAGGTAGAACGCGGCGATGGCCAGGATGGCTGCATACGGGACGTGCCGCTTGGACATTTTGGTGAGCCACTGCGGGGCGTGGCCGTTGTTGGCCATGGTGCGGAAGACCCGGCCGATGGAGTACAGCCCGGAGTTGCAGGAGGAGAGGGCGGCGGTGATGACGATCATGTTCATGACGTCGCCCACCCAGCCCAGGCCCATCTGGCCGAAGACGGTCACGAACGGGGACGTGCCGGCCTTGTACTGGTCGGACGGCAGCAGCATGGCCAGAAGCAGGACGGACCCTACGTAGAACACCACAATGCGCAGCACGACGGCGCGGATCGCCTTGGGCACTTCGCGTTCCGGCTTTTCCATCTCGCCGGCGGTGACGCCCACCAGTTCGATGCCGTTGTAGGCGAAGATGACGGCATTGAGGACCAGGACCATCACCAGCGCGCCCTTGGGGAACATGCCGCCCTCGGCCGCGAAGAGGTTCGACACGGACGCGTGGCCGTCGCCCACCTTGGCGTTGGTGACCACCATGAAGGTGCCCACGGCCAGGAAGATGACGATTGCGCCGACCTTGAGGCAGGAGGCCCAGAATTCGAACTCGCCGAACGCTTTGACGCTCAGCAGGTTGACGGCCACCAGGAGCGCCAGGGCGGCGATGGCCGAGGCTTCCACGGGGACATTGGGGAAGAAGAACTGGAAGTACAGGCCGATGGCGATGAGCTCGGCGATGCCGGTCATGCCCC
The DNA here is from genome assembly GCF_026723805.1 of Arthrobacter sp. FX8. Classification (NCBI taxonomy): domain Bacteria; kingdom Bacillati; phylum Actinomycetota; class Actinomycetes; order Micrococcales; family Micrococcaceae; genus Arthrobacter; species Arthrobacter sp. FX8. The sequence goes on from NZ_CP113505.1 coordinate 2,834,990, forward strand.
AGTTGATGAAGTACATCCAGCCGGACAGGTAGGCGCCCTTTTGGCCGAACATCTCACCGGAGTAGCTCACCAGGGAGCCGGAGGTCTGGCGGTACATGATGAGTTCGCCCAGGGCCCGCATGAGCAGGTAGGCGATGACGCCGGCGATGGCGTAGGAGAAAATCAGGGCCGGGCCGGTGGAGGCGAGGCGGCCGCCGGCTCCCATGAAGAGGCCGACGCCGATGGCGCCGCCCATGGCGATCATGGTGACGTGGCGCCGGCCCAGCGTCTTGCTGTAGCCCTCGGCGCTGAGGGATGAGTCGACGGCGACGGATGGGGCCGTGCGGTTCTCGAGATCTGTGGGGGTACTTTGAGGCACAACGATTCCTTGTGGGTTGGGGGTTGGCCGCATCCGGACTTCGTATGATCAAGCTCACAAAATTCGGCCTCTGGGCCGTTGAACCTGCAGATGTGTGGGCGGATCGTCGAACTGCCGAAGCTTCACGCGACCTGACCATCCTACAAGACAGTCCGGAGTGGTACGTGACGCGCACTACATCTCAGCCGTCTCCAGCACCAGATTCTGCTCCGGATCCAGGGAAATCCGGTAGGTCCGCAGGGGTTCCGCTCCGGTGGTGGAGCATCCCGACGTGAGGTCGAACGCGTGCTGGTGCAGCGGACAAATCACCACCTGCCGGTCCACGGTGCCGTCCGCAACAGGGCCGCCGCGGTGGGGGCAGACCCCGGAGACCGCCCGCAACGAACCGTCCCGCAGCCGGAAGACGGCCACCTGTTCGCTCCCGACTCCGAAGGCCCTTCCCTCGCCCAGCGGAATCTGGTCCACCGGTCCCAGGACATGGGCGCCGGCACCTGTTCCGGCGCCGCTCATCGGACCGGCACCTGAGGGAGGACGGTCAGGGGCAGCGAAGTCCTGAACTGGCCGGGCGTTCGCGGGTCATCGCGTTCCTGCCACGGATCAACGTAGCTGTCCACGGAGGCCTGCATCGCCTCGTCAAGCCGTCCCGCGATCCCCTCTGCGTCCTGCACAATCACGGCCCGCAGGTGCTCGATGCCCACGCGCGGGACGAAGGCATAGGTCCGTTCCAGCCAGTTGGCCTGTTCGCGGTAGTACTGCATGAAACGGCCGGTGAGGACCTTCACCTCTTCCGGATCGTCCACGGTGGCCAGCAGGTCTCCCTTGCGGATGTGGGCACCGGCGGCTCCCCCTACATAGATCTCCCAGCGGCCGCCCTCCACTGCCACCACGCCCACATCCTTCACCAGCGATTCGGCGCAGTTCCGGGGACACCCGGAGACTGCGAGCTTGAGTTTGGCGGGCGCCTCGAGGCCCTGGAAGCGGGATTCGATCTCGATGCCCAATTTGGTGGAGTCGCCGGTGCCGTAGCGGCAAAAGTCCTTTCCCACGCAGGTTTTCACGGTGCGGAAGCTCTTGCCGTAGGCATAGCCGGAGGGCATGTCCAGGTCCGCCCACACCTGCGGCAGGTCCTCCTTGCGGATCCCCAGCAGGTCGATGCGCTGCCCCCCGGTGAGCTTGATCAGCGGGACGTTGTGCTTCTCCGCAACATCTGCGATCCGGCGCAGCTGCTGGACCGACGTCACGCCGCCCTTCATCTGGGGCACCACGGAAAAGGTGCCGTCCCGCTGGATGTTGGCGTGGACCCTGTCGTTGATGAAGCGGGCGTCGCGTTCGTCGATGTACCGGTCCCCCAGCATCATCTTGAGCAGCGAAGCCAGGCCCATCTTCGACTTTGCATCCTCGGCGCCGCCCGGCGCCAGCGCCTGGAACACGGCCGAAACCGACCGCAGGCCGCGTGCCCGGACTTCTGCCATCAGGGCCTGCTTGTCCAGGGGGATGCCGGGAACGTAGTAGCCGGCAGCGGGATCCTCTTCCACCGCTCCGTCGGCCGCCCACTCCACCACCTGCCGCACCAGGAGCTTGCAGGAGCCGCACCCTTTGCCGGCACGGGTGGCCTCCATGGCCCCGGACACCGAGGTGCAGCCGCCCTTCACCGCGCCCACCAGGTCTTCCTTGCTGACGCCGTTGCAGTTGCAGACCTGTGCTTCGCCGTCGAGCTCCGCGACTCCGGTCTCCTCCCCGGGCGCGCCAAGATCGAACATCAGCCCGAGCCGTTCCTCGGGCAACGGAAGCCCGCGGTCGAACGCCTGGGTCAGGTAGGCCACCTTGCGGCTGTCCCCCAGCAGCGTGGCGCCCACCATCTTGTTGTCCCGCACCACGATGGACTTGAAGACCCCGCGGCTGGGCTCGGAAAAGACGATGTGTTCGTCCGTCTCAAGTTCCGGCCCGTGCAGGCCCATGGAAGCCACCTCGACGCCGGCCACCTTCAGTTTGGTGGCGGTGCGCGAGCCCAGGTACGCGGCGCCCGTGTCCGTCCCCGTCACATGGTTGGCCAGCACCACCGCCTGCTCCCACAGCGGGGCCACCAGCCCGTACACCTCACCGCGGTGCTGGACGCACTCCCCCACCGCGTAGATGTCGTCCTCGTCCTGGACCCGCAGGCTGTCATCCACCACAATGGCCCGCTCCACCGGGAGCCCGCTGAGGACAGCCAGGTCCACGTTGGGACGGATCCCGGCCGCCACCACCACCATGTCGCACGCAATGTCCGGCCGGCCGCGGAGGCTGACGCCGGTCACCCTCTCCCTGCCAAGGACGGCCGTGGTCCGGCAGCCGGTCAGCACCCCGATGCCCAGGGCCTCAACGCTCCGGCGGAGCACCGCACCGCCGTCGGGCCCCATCTGTGCGCTCATCAGGTGGCCGCCGGAGTGGACCACGTCCACGCCCAGCCCGAAGCTGCGCAGCCCGGCAGCGGCCTCCAGCCCCAGCAGGCCCCCGCCGATCACCACGGCGTGCCGGTGATGTTCCTGCTGTGCGTGGGCAGCCATTTTGCGGGTGTCATCGATGGTGCGGAAGCCGAAGACGCCCTGTTTCACCGACCCGCCGGGGGTGTAAAGGCCGTCCAGGGGAGGAAGGTGGGAGCGGCTTCCCGTGGCGATGATCAGCGTGTCGTAGGGCGTCACCCGGCCGTCGCTGGAAAACACGTGCTTGGCGAACCGGTCGATCCTGTCCGCCCGGACGCCCGCGTGCAGCGTGATCCCGTTGTCCTGGTACCAGGACAGGGGGTTGAGGAAGATGTCCGCGTCGCTCTCCTCGCCCGAAAGGACGTGGCTGAGCATGATCCGGTTGTAGTTTCCGTACGGCTCGTCCCCGAACATGGTGATGCTGAACTGCTCCGCACCGCCCCGGGCCAGGATCTCCTCGACCGCCCGGGCGCCGGCCATGCCGTTGCCGATGACCACGAGGCGCCGGCGACTGTCCCCTGCGCGGGACCGGGGCCTGGGTCGGGCTGCGGCTTGCGCCCCGGTTTGCGTCTGCTCCGCCATGCTGCCCATCAGTGTTCCACCATCCCCAGGTCGATCACCACGGATCCGTGGACTCCCTCGGGCGCCGCCAGGTACAGCTCAATCACCGAGCCGCCGTCGATGTCCTCCACCACGCGCAGCGGAACATGGACCTCGTTCCTGGCTCCGATGGGGAAGTACCGCATCGGAACGCCGTTGCGCATGAGCACCACGGCGATCAGTTCGCTGCTTGAGTTGCCGCCGCGGAAGTACAGCGCCTGGTTGATCACCCCGTCCGGGACGTAGTGCGAGAGTTCGCTGTGCAGGGGGACGGGCTTCTCCATTCCCACGCCCTGGAAGTGGTAAATGCCTTGCAGGAAAAGGTTCTTGGTGATCACGGACAGATCCTTTCGGCCGGCGGAAAGACGGGCATGGGCCCATCCTCCGCCGCCGATGTTTCCGGCCGCCGGTCCCCCGGTAAAGACTGCTTTACGCGATTCTCACCGTTCCGTCAGCCCGGATACCGGCACCTGCTGCTGCCTGGTTGGGGGATAGGCTGAAAGCATGGCAACAGTCCACCGCGTACCGCCCGCGCCACAGCCCCAGCTGTACCGCTTCTCCCCCATGGACCTGGCCACGCTGTGCCTCTACGTTGCCATCGCAGGGTTCTTCGCGGTTGCCGGCGATCTGGTGGTTCCCTTCGTCCGGCAGATCGCACCGTCCCCCGCCGCCGCCACCTACGCCGTGAACCTGCTGTTCTATGCCTCGGTGGGAATACTGGCGCTGCTGGCCGCCCGCAAAGTGGTGGTCCGGGACCTCAAGGTCCTGGCAACCCGGCCCTGGTTCACGCTGCTGATGGTGCCGGCGGCCGTAATCGCCATGATGATCCTCACCGCAATTGTGGTGGCCGCCAACGGGCAGGTGGAGACCTCCGCGAACCAGGCGGGCCTGCAGGCGCTCATGCAGCAGGTTCCCGCGTGGCTCATGGTTCCGCTGCTGGTGGTGGTGGGCCCGTTCGTGGAGGAATACATCTTCCGCCACCTGCTGATCGGCAAGCTCAGCAGGCGCCTCAACATCTGGATCTGCTGTGCCCTGTCCGTCCTGCTGTTCGCAGCGCTCCACATCGTGGGGCAGGAAGCGATCACCCTCACCGCATTGCTCCCCTACCTGGCCATGGGCGCCACGCTGGTGTTCGTTTACGTGTGGACGGGGAAGAACGTGATGTTCTCCTACTTCGTGCACGCCGCCAAGAACCTGCTGGCGGTAATCCTGGTCTACGCCATCCCGCCGGAACTCTTCGAGCAGATGCAGAACATCCAGGCATAGGCCCGCTCCACAACATCTTCCGCACCGCTGCATGCGGCCGTACGGTGGACGGATGGGACTGAATATCCAGATAGTCATTGATTCCGCCAGGCCGCACGAGCTCGCCGACTGGTGGGCGGAAACCCTGCAGTGGGCCGTGGAACCGCAGGACGCCGGGTTCATCCGCTCCATGGTCGACCAGGGCTTCGCCGCGGAGGACCAGACCATGACGCACCGCGGGAACCTGGTGTGGAAGGACGGCGCTGCCATCCGGCCGCCGGAGGAGATCGAGGCCAAGGCGCCTGCGCGGCGCATGCTGTTCCAGTCGGTCCCGGAGGGAAAGACGGTGAAGAACCGGGTGCACTGGGACGTCAGGCTGGACGGCCGGGACAAGGACGAAGTGCGGCGCGAGCTTGAGGCCCGCGGCGCCTCCTTCCTGTGGTCGGCGCGGCAGGGGCCCCATTCCTGGCACACCATGGCGGACCCCGAGGGCAACGAGTTCTGCATCAGCTGATGCCGATTACTAGACTTGGACGGTGAGCAACCAGATCCCCTCCCCGGTGTCCGACGTCTTCGATCCCACGCGCTGGCGGGTGGTCTCCGGCTTCGAGGACTTCCAGGACATGACCTACCACCGGCAGGTGGAGCGGGATTCCGACGGCGGCTGGGTGCGTGACCTGCCCACGGTCCGCATCGCATTCAACCGGCCCGAGGTCCGCAACGCGTTCCGGCCGGGTACCGTGGACGAGCTCTACCGCGCCATGGACCACGCCCGGATGACCCCCGACGTGGCCACCGTGCTCCTCACCGGCAACGGCCCCTCCCCCAAGGACGGCGGCCACTCCTTCTGCTCCGGCGGCGACCAGCGGATCCGGGGCCGGGACGGCTACCGGTACGCCGACGGCGAGACGCAGGAAACCATCGACCCCGCCCGCGCCGGCCGGCTCCACATCCTGGAAGTCCAGCGGCTCATGCGCACCATGCCCAAGGTGGTCATCGCGGTGGTCAACGGCTGGGCCGCCGGCGGCGGACATTCACTGCACGTGGTCAGCGACCTCACCATCGCCTCCCGGCAGCACGGCAAGTTCAAGCAGACAGACGCCACCGTGGGAAGTTTCGACGCCGGCTACGGCTCCGCGCTGCTGGCCCGCCAGGTGGGGCAAAAGACAGCCCGGGAGATCTTCTTCCTGGCCCGCGAATATTCCGCAGAGGACATGGTTCGCATGGGTGCAGTGAATGAGGCCGTGGACCACGCGCGGCTCGAGGAAGTGGCGCTGGAGTACGCCGCGGACATCGCCCGCCAGTCCCCGCAGGCCATCCGCATGCTGAAGTTCGCCTTCAACCTCGCGGACGACGGCCTGGCCGGCCAGCAGGTGTTCGCCGGCGAAGCCACCCGCCTGGCGTACATGACGGATGAAGCCGTGGAGGGCAAGGAGGCCTTCCTGCAAAAACGCGACCCCGACTGGTCACGCTTCCCGCACTACTTCTAAGGCAGGACGGCAATGAACAGCGAAGCAACACCGGCGCCCGCCCCCACCGGGCCACTGAATATCGAACCCGCCCTGAAAGCCCTCGCGGCCGCCCTCCATGGTGAGGGCCCCGCCGTCGAACTGTCCCTGGGCCCGGACGGCAGCCTGGTCGTGGGCCACGTGGAGACGCCGGGCTGCGACGACGCCGTAGCCGTGGTCCGCACGTCAGGTTCCACCGGCACACCCAAGGCAACAGTGCTGACCGTGGAATCCCTGGCGGCCTCCTCCATGGCCACCGCCCTCCGGCTCAAGGGCGAGGGCCAGTGGCTGCTGGCGCTGCCCGTCCAGTTCGTGGCCGGCATCCAGGTGCTGGTGCGCTCCCTGTTCGCCGGCACCCGGCCCTGGGTCATGGACATGTCCGGCGGCTTCACCCCGGAGGCGTTCACGGCCGCCGCGCTGGAACTGACGGACAAAATCCGGTTCACCTCCCTTGTTCCCACCCAGCTGCAGCGGCTCCTGGACCACCCGTCACCGGACACGCTCGCCGTGCTGCGCCGCTTCAATGCCATCCTGCTGGGCGGCGCCCCGGCCCCGCCGGCCCTGCTGGCAGCCGCCCGGGACGCCGGGGCCAGGGTCATCACCACCTACGGTTCCGCAGAGACCTCCGGCGGCTGCGTCTACGACGGCTACCCCCTTGAAGGCGTCTCGGTCCGCGTGGCGGAGGACGGCCGGATCCTGCTGGGCGGGGACACGGTGGCCGCAGGCTACATCGAGGCGCCGGACGAGGAAACCGGGACGTTCTTCGAGGAGGACGGCGTGCGCTGGTACCGCACCAGCGACCTGGGCTCCATTGACGACGACGGCCGGCTCACCGTGCTGGGCCGGGCCGACGACGTCATCATCACCGGCGGCGTGAAGGTCTCCGCCGGTCACGTCCAGGAGCAGCTGGAACAATCCGACGCCGTCGCCGCGGCTTTCGTGGCCGGTGTGCCGTCCGCGGAGTGGGGGCAGGCCGTGGCCGCCTACGTGGCGCTCACCCCCGAAGGCGCGTCCGGGCAGGAAGCCGGGGACGCCGCCGTCGTGCTCCAACAACTGTGGCAGCAGCAACTGGGCGTCCTGGCGCCCAAGACCGTCCTCACCGCACCGGCCCTGCGGATGCTGCCCAACGGCAAACCGGACCGGCTCGCCATGACCGCCGAGCTCAGCGCCCTGCACGGGGGAAAGTAGAGTTGGACCTGCACCACCGCGGCGGGTGCGCACGTTCCATCCTGCCGTCTTACCGAAACAACACGAGGTACTAACCGTGGCAACAGCCGCCCAATGGATCCAAGGCGCCCGACTCCGGACGCTGCCGGCAGCGATCGCGCCAGTGCTGATCGGCACCGCCGCCGCCTACGAAATGGACTCGTTCCTCCTGCCCAACGCCATCCTTGCGGCTCTGGTGGCGCTCCTGCTCCAAGTGGGCGTGAACTATGCCAACGACTACTCGGACGGCATCCGCGGGACCGACGACGACCGCGTGGGTCCGCTGCGGCTGGTGGGCTCGGGCGCCGCCAAGCCTGAACACGTCAAGTGGGCGGCGCTGGGAACGTTCGCCCTGGCCATGGTGTTCGGCCTGGTCCTGGTGGTCCTCACCCAGGCCTGGTGGCTGATCCTGGTGGGGCTCGGCTGTGTGATGGCCGCCTGGGGCTACACCGGCGGCAAGAACCCCTACGGCTACATGGGCCTGGGCGACCTGTTCGTCTTCGTCTTCTTCGGCCTGGTGGCCACCCTGGGCACCACCTACACGCAGGCGGGCCACATCAGCCTGTCCGCGGTCATCGGAGCGATCGGCACCGGCCTGATCGCCACGGCGCTGCTCATGGCCAACAACGTCCGGGACATCCCCACCGACATGCAGGCCGGCAAGAAGACCCTGGCGGTGCGGCTGGGCGACAAGCATGCGCGGGAAAGCTACGTGCTGATGCTCGCCGTCGCCATCCTGCTGGTGGTGATCCTGGCACCGGGCCGGCCGTGGATCCTGATCGTGCTGCTGCTCATTCCGGCCTGCCTGATGCCGGCCTGGCTGATGATCAACGGGCGCAAGCGCAAAAGCCTGATCCCGGTCCTGAAGCAGACCGGCCTGATCAACCTTGGCTACAGCGTGCTGTTCTCACTGGGGCTGATCCTCAGCCACGGGTTCTAGCGCTTGTTGTTGTTGCTGCCCTTGGCGTTGTTGATGGTGATGTCCGGGTTGGCGTCCAGCAGGGCGTCCTCGGCGTTGGCGTCCTGGACTTCGCCGGCGGAGCGCAGCGGCTTGGCCTTCCCGGAGAAGCGGTGCTGCAGGGCCGCGGCGGCAGCGTCGCGCTGCTTCTGGAAGAACAGGTAGCTGATGGCAAAGGCAATGAGCGCGGCGCAGATCACGGACATCAGCACCCCCACCTGCAGAAGCGCGAACAGGGCAAACAGGGGCACGAAGATTGCCAGCCGGATCAGGGAATATTTCAAAAAGGCCACTATTCAAGTTTAGCCGCCTCCGCCAGCGGCCCCTGCGCGTCCTGACGATAGACTTAATGGCATGCTCTTCCGTGTGGCTTTGGCCGTCGCAGTCCTCGTCATCTTCGTGTATGGCCTGGTGGACGTGATTCGCACTGAGGGCCGACTGACCCGCGGGATTTCCAAACCGGCCTGGATCATCGTCCAGATTGTCCTGCCCGTCCTGGGAGCCATCCTGTGGCTGCTGATTGGCAGGCCGCGCGGTACTGAGCAGCCCCGGCCCAGCTACCCGCATCCCGTGGCTCCGGACGATGACCCGGACTTCCTCCGCAACCTTGAGGCACGGCGCCGCAAGCAGGCCGAAACGGAGCGCCTCAAGAAACTCCGGGACGAGCTGGACGCAAAAGCCAAGGAGGACGGCGGCAAAGGCCAGCGCGGCACCGATGAACACGATACCGACGGACTGAAATAACGCTTATGGCGTTCCAACCCGGCGGAGAAGAGCGGCGCGTGCCGGCTCCCCCACCGAGGCCCGGCCTGTCCTACTCCGCGCCGCCGCCCATCCCTGTCATTCCCCCGGTACCCCAGGTTGTCCGGACGGCCCGCACGCTCTGGATCTTAAGCTTCGTGGCGGGCCTGGCCGTCCTGCTGGGATCCTTCGTGGCCCGGGATTCCAACCTGCAGCGGCTCCGTGGCGTAGTGGCGGACATGGCTGCGGGCAGCGACGCCGGGTCGGTAGGGACCGCGGCGGAGATCGTCTTCTGGGGGAGCATCGGCGCCCTGTTGCTGGTGACCGTGCTTGAAGCTGCTGTCCTGGCCGCGGCGCTGGGCCGCAAAAACTGGGCCCGCTGGGTCCTGGTCCTGCTGCTGGCCGCCCACCTTCCCGTCCTGCTCCTGGCATCCGCCTTCCTGGTCCCAAACGGCGCCGACGGCAGCTACGTGGTGATGCTGTGGGGTGCCGGCCTGCTCCTGGCGTTCGCCGGGCTGGTGCTTCTGTTCCTGCCGTCCGCCGGCTCCTGGCTGAAGCGGGAGGCCACGCAGGCCTGAGCCCTACGCTGACTGCGCCTGGGCGTCCCTGGCTGCGAAATCCGCAAGGACACCCTCGCAACTGCGGATCACCACCCGGCACGTTTCAACAGCGGACCTGGCCGTCAGCGGGCTTTCAGCAACCCTGCGCCACCGCGCCAGGCAGCGCCGCGCCTCAGCGGCCAGCACGTCCGGACCGGAGTCAGGCGCCATGCCGAGCCGCAGGGATGCCGCCGCGCCGCGGCCGCCAATGAGCCGTTCAGCTTCCGCCGCCAGTTCGGGAGCCAGGTCCACTCCGGCAGTGCGCAGGGCCGCCAGCAGCCGGAGTTCGCGGAACTCATGCGCGTTGGCCTGGACGCGCTCCAGGGACGCCGCCAACTCTTGCGTTCCCTCGCGGGGGCGGCTGTCCAGGAGGTTCCCCACCGCCACCAGCACGGTCCTGGCCTTCAACGCTTCCGCCCGCGCCTGGAACTGCCGGTCCAGCACCTCCAACAGCGGATCCAGGCCGCTGCGCCGGGCCAGCTCATGGGCCAGGGGCGTTGGCTCGGGGTAGCCATTGCGGATAAGGACCACGGCCAGCCGGATACCGAAAAGCCCATAGCGCTCCAGCAGTGAGGACCGTGCCTCTTCCGTCAGTGCCACGGGTTCCCCGGACCGGCGGAACCTGTCGGCGGACAGCAACATCCGTTCGCGCGCGGCCCGGTCCAGGGTGGCCAGCAACTGGAGGGCCTCAAAGTCCGGCTGGCGCAGGGTGCGGGCACTTTGGGCCAGGAGTCCGGCCACCGGGACAACGCCCAGTGCCAGCTTCCGGAGGTTGGGGTCCCGGCTGTACCTTTCCGCGATGCTGCCGGCGGACAACAGGGAGTCGATCCGTCCGGCTCCCACCTCGTCGGTACGGGACAGCACCGCGATGGCGTTGACCGTACCCGAGCGGCCCGCCGCGGTGTCGCGGAATGATTCCAGGAACCTCAGATCGGACGCGTGCATGTGGCGCATCAGGTAGATGACGGCATCAGCTTCCGACGCCGAATCCTCCGGAGTCAGGAAACGTATGGACCGTGCGGACACGTCCTGGGACACGGAAGCGATGCCGGGGGTGTCGATCAGCGTCATGGCCTGCAGGGCCGGCGCAGGCCATTCGACGTCGAGCCGTTCCACTTCCTCCGCCTCGACGCCGTCGAGGGCGAAGACCAGGCGCCCGTCCACGCGTTTCAACGGCAGGTTCCGGGGCTCCCCAGTGACGGGGTGGAGCGTGATGCGGGGAGTGTGGCCGTGCCGGTACCAGGTGACGATCCGCGTGCATTCGCCGGTGTCCGTCGGCGCGATCTCCTCACCAATGATGGCGTTGAGGAGCGTAGACTTTCCTGCCTTCACCATGCCGGCAATGGCAATCCGCAATGGCTCGGCAAGCCGCCGCGCGTAGCCGCGCAGCGCTTCGGCAGCCTGGGTGTCGTCGCCGTAGACCTCCAGCGCTTCCCGGATCAGTCCGGCTGCCCCGGCCGTGGTGGACGGCGTCATCCAACGCCCGCCCCGGCACGGGTCCCGGCGGCCATGACCTCCGCGGCCACGGCTTCCGCGGCCCGGTGCAGCGCATCCACTTTTTTGAGTTCGGCCCTGATCTCCCGGATCCGCCCTTCCCTCTCCTCGGCATACGATTTGGCGGCCTTCTGGGCCGCGGCCACCGAATCCGACAATGACCTGTGGTACTCGTCCGCGATGTCGGTGAAGTGGTCCCGGATGGTCCGCTGGACCAGGCGCAGCCTGTCCTTGAGCTGCTTTCCCACCTGGAACGTCACGTCGTCGAGCTGGCGCCTCACCAGCGCCTTGGCCTCGCCCTGGCGCCGCTTGAGCCGCGTTTCCTTGTCCTCCCGGTAGGCCTTGCGCCCCAGCAGCAGTCCGGCGCCCACCGACAGGGGATTTATCAGGGCCATCCCGAAAATACCTGTGAGGAGGCCAAACATCAGAACGCCGCCATAGGAGCCGCGCATGCCGATCAGGACTTTCTGGATTGGGTTGACCCGGCCCGGGTCCAGTTCCGCCATCTGGTCGACCGGATCCAGCGCGTCCCCTGAATCGGCAACGTGCAGGACGGGCAGCGATACTTCGTCGGCAGCGAAATGTTCCGCCACCTGCGCCGCCAGCCACTGCGACCGCTCGCTGGTCCAGACAAAGGTGTCCGACACCGCCGCGGCGGCGCAATCTTCGAGCCACTGGGAAAATTCCGTCCAGACCGGCCCGGGATCGCCCTGGTCGATGGCCGACTCGGCTTCCCGTTGGATCCGGCGCAGGCGGTCCCGGAGGTCGTATTCCATGTCGGCAATGAGGTCGTTGATGCCGTCGCTGAGGGTCAGCTGCCAGCGCGCAGACCGTTTCCGCATGTCGTCCGCCTCTGTTTTCGCCTGCTCAAGGTCCGCGAGCATCTGCGGCGTACCCGCAGGGTTCTCCAGGGCCTCAAGCTCGGACTGCAGGGACAGCCGCAGGTTGTCCGTCACGGACAGCAGGTCCTGGCTGACGGAGCGGCGCTGGATGCGCTGCGCCTTGCCCACCACATCGTTGCGCAGATGGGCCACCAGGCCGGGAAAGCCCGATTCCGCGTTGAGCTCGCTGTCCTGGAGCCGGGAGGCCTCAAGGCGGAGGTCCGCGGAGACGGGAAACAGGGGAATGTCCGGTGCCACCTGGTCCAGGTGTGTCCTGTCCAGTTCCCCTACGCGGCGCCAGTCCGGGTAGAGGTCCGTCTTGGAAAGGACGGCTGCAACGCTGGGCGTAATCCGCATGGCCTGGCGCAGGAACCGCAGTTCCGGTTCCGTGTATTCCTGGGAGGCGTCCGAGACCAGCAGCATGGCATCCGCGGTGGGAAGGGCGGTAAGGGTGGTGAGGGTGTGGGTGGAGCCCATGCCGCCCACCCCAGGGGAATCGATGATGGTGAGCCCACCGGTGAGGATCCGTCGGGGCAGGCAGACCTCCGCGGCCGCAAGCTTCAGGCTGTTTCCCGGATTGCCCTGCTCCGAGACGAGGGCCGGCAGTTCTGCCAGGTCGACGGGCCGGCGCTCAACGTTTCCTTCCCGGCCGTCGGCGGCAGCCTCCCCGGGCGCCTTTTCAGCTGCCGGGACCAGCACGGCGGCCGAGGCCGGTTCACCATAGCGGACGATGGTGGGAACCGAGGTGGCAATATCGTCATCCACCGGGCACACCGGCGCGTTCACCAGGGCATTGATGAGCTTGCTCTTCCCCTGTTTGAACTCCCCCACCACAATCACCCGGATGCTGGGATCCTGCAGCCGTGCCATGGCCTGCTCCAGCCTCCTGCGCAGGTCCGCACGCTCCCCGCCGCCCACCAGCTGCAGGCCCTCGTCAACAAGCCTCACCAGCTGGCCGGCCGTCATGGGCCCCGCTGCCCTTGCCGGTCCTGCTTCTGCCACAGCGTGCCCCTCGTTCCAGTGCGGAAAATGTGTCCAGTGCGCCTTCGGTAATACGGGAAGAGCCCGGCAGAAGGTGGGATGCCTCCTGCCGGGCGGTTCGCCTCCCGGAAACAGCGTGTTACAGGACGGTGGAGTCGTCAACCACTGAATCGTCGATGGTGGTGTGGTTGTCCTGGTCGATATCGGTGTGGCTGGAATTGTCCTCCGTGAAATCGAACTGGTTGTCTGCCACCACCACGTTGTCCTCCACGATGCTCGTGGCCGAATTGTCCTGGAAGGAGTCCTCCACGTTGACATCCACTGTGCTGGCGGTGGAGTTGTCCTGGTTGAACGAATCTTCCAGCGTCGTGGTGCTGGAGCTGTCCTGGTTGAAGGAGTCCTCCACCTCCACCGAGGCCTGGGTGGAGTTGTCGGAATTGTCGTTGAACGAGTCGCGGACATCGAGGTCAGTATCGGTGCTGACGGAGTGGTCCGAATGGTCCGAGTAGTCGGAGTTGTCCGAGTTGTCGTTGAAGGAATCGTCAACATCCAGGCCGACGTCGGTGTTGAAGGAGTCCGAGATGTCAGTCTCCTCATTGCCGATGCCGACGTCCCCGCCGGCGTGGATGGAGTTGTCCGTGGAGTTATCCGTGGAGTTATCGGTGTTGTAGGAATCCCTGATGTTGTTCGAGTCCCTGAGATCGGCGTCATCGCCGGCGGCGACGGCCCGGTCCCCGGTGGCCACCACGGCGTCGTTGTCGAACCACTGCTCCACGTCTCCGTGCGCCCAGATGTTCTGGTTGACGGACTGGTCGGTCATGGTGTCCCGGTCGTCAACCGTGGTGGTGCTGGTGGTGTAGGAGAAGTGGTTTATCACGTTGTGCAGTTGCTGTACTGCGTGGGCGTGGTCGTCCTGGTCGTAGTTCGGGATGCCATGTACCATTCCTTGGCTTCCGGCGTGGATGGCTGTTGCGCCCCCCACAGAACCCGCTGACACAGAGCCAGCCGACGCACCTGCGCCCGCCCATGCGCTGCTGCCGCCTGTGTTGTATTCGCGTTCGAACGACGAGGCGTTGACGGTGATGGGAGCGTAGTCGAGGACAACAGGCATTGCAGCGTCAACGTCGGCCAAGCACACGTTGCCCAGGCCGTGTTCGGCCAGCGTCTTCTCCGGGTTGTCCAGGAACGCCTGGATTGCCTTGCGGCTGCCAAAGAGGTGCATCAGGAATTGAACAAGGTCGTTTGCGAGTGTTGGCATATGAGTGGTCCTCACATCTTCGTCGAGTTGCGGATCATCCGGCGGAACGTGTCTGGCTGCTTCAAAACTAGGTTCGCTGCCGGAGACTGGGCATCGGGCGCATTCCCCCTACCGGTGGAAGCCGTACCGGGGTGCTCCCGGGTCCGCGGCTAGGGGCATTAGGGACTACTCCTGTTGCGGGTTCATGTGCTGGGAATTCTCAACGCCCAAGGCCACCCGTAAACGGGCCAGCAGGTCAGACCGGTTTTCGGCGCCCAGGCGGCGGCGTATCCGGGCAATGTGGTGTTCTGCCGTCCTGGGCGAGATGTAGATGGCCTCACCGATTTCCCGGTAGGTTTTGCCCTCAAGCACCAGCCTGGCAACTTCCTTTTCCCGCTCACTCAGTCCGGAGCCGTCCGGCTGGTGCGCCCTGCCGCCGTTGTCGGCGGGGGTTCCTGCCTGGATGGCGGCCCCTGACGCGGCACCGGCCGGGTTGCCCTGCGGGTGGAGGTCCCGGGCGCAGGACAGCAGGCGCATCATGTCCCGCCGCTCGTCAGCACGTGCGGCAGCGTGGCCGGCCAGCCTTGCACCCTCCCAGGGCATTCCTACAGCGCCCAGCAGCCGGGCCGCGCCCTCCACGTCGGCAGTACGGAAGCGGCCGGCGAGCACCGAAACCCAGGCCTTTCCCGCGGTGGCCAAGACTGCGGCAAGCTGGCTGTGGACGGAGGCCCGGGCCAGTGCAGTGGCATGCGGAGCAAGATCGGCGGGGCTTTCATTCAGCAGTGCGGCCTGGACGCCGGCCCAGTGCAGGGGAACGGCCCACAGCGCGGGTTCGTCCAGGCGCCCCAGCAGCTTCCAGGCTTCTTCCAGGTAGTGCGCCACGCGCCGCGTTTCGCGCAGGCGGGCAGCAGCAATCAGCATTTCCCCCACGGCAGGAGGTTGTAGAGGTCCACCGAGGTATGGAGCATGGCCTCGCGGGCCCGCTCCCACGCCCTGAGGAGCTCCGGCACGTCACCGTTCCGCCGGGCTAGCCCCACCTCAAGTGCAGCGCACATGAACTCGTCGCGCGGGACCAGCGGCCAATGGTTGGCCTTGGCGGCTTCCGTGGCGGCAAGCCGGGCATCCTCGAGTTTGTCCTGCATCATGTCCGCCCAGGCCTGCAGCAGCAGCAGCCTGGGTTGTGCGGCATTGCCTCCCTGCCCGGCAGCGGCCGCTGCCCGGCAGACGGTTTCCGCCAGGTGCGGCTCACCGGTGTGCAGGGCCAGCAAGGCTGCCAGCGCAGCCGGCGTTTCCGGCAGCGGAAGCGATATGCCTGCCGAGTTCAGCATGTCCGAGGCATGGATCAGCACGGAGATGCCCTGTTGTGGTTTCTCCCCCAGGGATGCGAAGACCCCCTGCCCCGTCTGGACCAGCGTGGCGGCAAGAAGGGTGGGGGAAGCTGCCGGCGCGGCGGGCTGGAAGAACGCCTCCGCCCCAGACCGGTCTCCGACTCCTATCAGGACAACGGCGGCGAGGGGCGCTGATACGCCCACACGCTCGGGGCCCAACCAGTTGTAAACATCGGCCCCGCGGGCCAGCATGCCCCTTTGCGCCCACACGGAGGCGGCCACATCCGCACCCCGGCGCACATCCCGCGGGTCGGCGCTGACCAGGAGGGTGTCAATGATGCGCGCAGCCGCATCAAGCTCACCATCACCGGCCGCCGCCTGCGCGCGGCGGGCTGCCGTCGCTACCGGATCGGCGCCCGCCAGGAGGGCCTCCTCGTAAAGCTGCGATGCGAGCCGGGGGTTATGCTCCAACGCACTGTCCGCGGCCAGCTCCAGTTCAGCAGCCACCCGGGGGTCGGTGAGCCCGCCGCGGGCAAGCTCGCGGGCGAGATTACCCAACCGCTGTCCGGCGGCCGTGTAGACGCCCACGAGCTCACGCTGGAGCGCGTGCACCTTGGCAATGGGTGTGGCAGCCAGCAGTGCATGTTGCGCCGTCCCCACCACGGTGCCGTCCGGCCCAAGCAGTCCCGCGGCCTCGGCCCGGTCCACCAGGACATCGAGGTCCTCCGCCCCGCCGCTGCCGAACTTTTGCTGCAGGTCCGCAGGCAGCGGCCCCGGCAAGGCGAAGCCCACCGAGAGCGCCAGCAGCAGTTCCCGCACCACGGCGTTGGCACCCTTCAGCTGCTTGGCCATCTGCTCGGCAGCGTGCAGCGGGTGCCCCTGGTGGTCCGGTCCCGTGGACGCCGCCCCGGGTTGTTCCTCCCGTTGGAATTGTCCGTCCTGAAGCTGCCCGTCCATCTCAGGCCCCCGGAGCGGCGGTCGTGGCCGTTTCAACGGCGGCTGCGGCGGACGTGGTTTCGGGTTCAAGCGGTGTTACTTGCGGCGCTGGGCTGCCGGTAGCTTCCACGGCCACCTCCGTTGGTGTCATCGAGGGATCCGGGGCAGTTGTGGCACTTGGGCTCTCTGTCTGCGTGGGCTGGCTGGTGTCGTCCTGTGTAGGCGATTCAGTTGCCGTGGGCGAATCAGTCGCCGCAGGAGTCGTCGGGTCAGCCGTCCCGGAGTCGGTGGGCGTTGGGGTGCCTTCACTCTGTGTAGGGTCGGCGGAACCGCCTGCCTGCGGGGTGTCGGAAGCGGGCGTGGGAACCACCGTAACGGCCTCGGGAGCAACGCCTGACCCGCCCGTTGTCCCCCGGAGCCGGCAAGCGCATCGGGGGCTGCCGCCGCTGCGACGACAGGTCCGTCGGCAATCGCGCTGCTTCCAGCCGCCGGCCCGTCGTTGCCTGCCGCCTGCCCGCCGGGGGCGTGGCAGATGCTTCCAGTCCGGTCCCTGGAGCAAGGGGTTTCCTGGCGCTGGCCTCGATGCCCGCGAGTGGTTGGGCCACCGCGGCCGGGGTTGCTGACTCCCCTGCACCGGCGGCGTCCGAACCGCCGGCATCGGTGCCGGCGGAGCCTCCCGTGGTACTGGCACCGGCCTGCGGCACGAACATGGCAGTCAGGCTTCCGAAACCGTCCGGGCTTTGCGCGGCCGTTGCCGTGAGGACCGTCAGGACCGCAGCAGCCGCGGCCACGGCGGTCACGCGGACGGTGGGCTTCGGCGCGTGCGCGCCCCGCGCCCCGCGCCGGGCACCGCGGACGGCGACTGGCCCTGCCGGGGCGCCTGCCGCCGTCGTATATTTCCGCGACCAACTGGGCCTGCCTGGGCCGGTTGGAGCGGGCGGCACGTCGGAGGGTACGACGGCGGCCGGCGCCTCCCGGGCGTCCGCTTCAGTTTCTGCCGGGTCAGCTGCTGCCGCCACTGCGGCCGTGTGGGCGAGGACGGCTGCCACTGCCGCCCCCAGGCAGATGGAGGACTTGGGATCGGCATCCACAGCGATAGGCCGGTCCAGCTCCTCCGACACCACCTGGGCCACCAGGGGGATCCGGGACGATCCCCCGATCAACAGCACCGTGGACAAGTCTGCCGGTACCAGGTGGAGCTGGGCCAGGGAGTGCTCCAGCGCCTCCACTGTTTCCCGTACGGGCTCTTCGATCAGCGCCTCGAATTCTGAACGGACCAGCCGGATCTGCTGCTGGATGCCGGGCAGGAGCACCGGAATGGTGGATTCGCTGTCCGCGGAGAGTGCTTCCTTGGCCTCGACGCATTCGCGGCGGAGCCGGGTGAGGGCCCCCAGCACCGCCGGGTCGCCAGTGTCCAGATCGTCCAGGGCGTTCCCGGTGTGCGCAGCCACGTACCGGAACACTGCGGCATCAAAGTCGGCGCCGCCCAGGTCCTCGATGCCCTCCGGGTGCCCCAGGAGCTCAAAGCGGCTGCTGCCGCACTTCCTCAGCACGGCGGTGTCGAACGTGCCGCCGCCGAGGTCGTACACGGCGATGGTGCTGCCTTCCTCCACGCGCACCTGGGAGGCGTAATGCAGGGCTGCGGCCTCGGGTTCGGGAAGGAGCGTGACGTTCTCCAGGCCATGCGCGGCGAGGGCGTCGCGGACGACGGAAAGCCGGTGGTTGCCCCAGGCTGCGGGGTGGGTCAGGAAAATGGCCGACGCCGGGCCCCCTCACGCTCGGTGGCCCGGTCCGCCACCCAGCGGGCAACGGTGGCATAGACGTCCTCCGGCCGCAGGACCAGGGTGCCCAGGACGAAGGGTACGTCGTCGCCAATCCGGCGCTTGAATTCCCGGACCACGCGTTCCGGCGAGTCCAGTCCTCGGCGTTCTGCCGCCTCCCCCACCAGGACCGCGCCTTCCTCCGGGTAGTACACCACGGAGGGCACAGACGCTCCACGCGTGCCCAGGGGCAGGCATTCGGGCACGGCGTTGGGACCTTGGTTAAAGCGCACAACGGCAGCTGCCGTGAAACTGGTCCCGACGTCAACGGCGAGAGCGTAGCTCATTGGGGTACCTCGAAAGGCTGGTGGTCCACCTGCAAGCTTCATCACAGGGAACGTCACCAACGTAGCATTTCCGAAGGACCGGGGAACACCCCTGTTGCTACATCGAATGGTTATTTATCGGACCGTTGCCGTCTCTCGACTGCGCCCCCGGTTTTAGGACCCGGAAACCCCCGTTTTAGGGGCCGAAAGGCCCTTGTTTAAAGGCCGGAGTAGGAGTGGAGTCCGTTAAAGAACTGGTTGACGATGGTGAAGTTGAAGATCACGCAAAGGTAGCCCACGATCGACAGCCAGGCGGCCCGTGTTCCGGTCCAGCCGCGGGTGGCCCGGGCGTGCAGGTAGCCGGCGTAGACAACCCAGATCACGAAGGTCCAGACCTCCTTGGTGTCCCACCCCCAGAACCGGCCCCAGGCCTTTTCCGCCCAGATGGCACCGAACATGAGGGTGAAGGTCCAGCCGATGAAGGCGATGGCGTTGATGCGGTAGGACAGGTTTTCCAGGCTCAGCGCGGAGGGCACCAGACGCATGAAGCCGAGCTTGTCGGCACCGCCGGCGGCCACGGTCTTCTGCCGGTGGGTCTGCACCAGCTGCAGTGCGGACATCGCGAAGGTCAGGGTGAACAGCGCCGAGGAGAGCACGGCGATGGAAACGTGGATGACCAGCCAGTAGCTCTGCAGGGCGGGAACCAGGTGTCCCACGGGGGTCCAGAACGCCACCGAGGCAGCCACCAGCATGATGATCACCAGGCCCACCACGAAGGTGCCCAGGAAGCGGAGGTCGCGGCGGATCAGCGAGAGCAGGAACACGGCCGCCACCAGGAAGGCGCCGGTGGTGAGGAATTCGTACATGTTGCCCCACGGCACCCGGCCTGCGCCCAGGGCCCTGGTGACCACGCCGGCGCCGTGGATGACGACAGCAAGGGTGGTCACGGCCACCGCAACACGCGCCGGAACCCGGCGCTCGGCGGCGTACTTCATGTCGCCGTCGGCAGTCATGAAGCCTCCGGTTCCTGCACCGCTGGCTTTGGCGGCGGACGACGACGGGCGCTCGGCCCGTCCGGCCGGCCCGTCCAGTCGGGCCTCAACACCGCGGGATCCTTCGCGCGCCCCTGCTCCGGCAGCAACGCCGGCGGTTACGGGGACCTTGGCGGCAGCACCGGCCTGCGCGGCCCTGAGGTCCACAGCGCGCAGCGCCTTGCTGCTCTTGGCCAGGTCCCAGGCGAAGGCGATGAAGGCCACCGTGTAGGTACCCGCCGCCAGCAGCATGAAGAGTTCGCTGTACTGGCCCATGGTTTCATTGATTCCAAATGGCATTACTGGTCCTTTTCGGGCCCGGTGGGGCCTGCTGGGGTGGTGACGGAGCCTGCGGCATTAGCGGCGGAGCCTGCGGCATTAGCGGCGGAGCCTGCGACATTATCGCCCCGCCGGCTGGGAGTTTGCTGGGACTGGCCCGTGTCTTCGGTGTCTTCCGGCAACTGCCACTCGGCGGAGAACAGTTTCCGGAGCGCTGCCGCCTCGCCCGCGAGGCGGTGGTCCTCGCCGCGGGCCAGGAGTCCGTATTCCACCATGGTGCGGCCGTCCGCGGCGGTGCCCGTCCGTACCCAGACGCGCCGGCGGTTGACGTAGAGCGAGAGGATCAGGCCGGCCACGGCCAGCAAAGCGAAGACCAGGGCGTAGACCTGCCCGGGGTTGTGGTGGATGTCCACGCCGATGTACCGCTTCACGCCGTCGAAACTGATGGTGCCCTTGCCGTCCGGCAGTGTGAAGGTGGAGCCGGGTGCCAGCGTGATGCCGCCGGCCGCGAGGTTCCTGGCGTTGAGCGGCGTCAGGTTCTTGACATCCAGTTCGAAGACGTTCTGCGGGGCACCGGTGTTCAGGCCCAGGTCCCCGTAGTAGGAGTTCAGGGTCAGCTGGGGGTTGAACAGTTCGGGGTCGGCACTGAACGAAACGTTCTTGTCCGTCACGAACGCGGTGGGGAGGAAGAAGCCCACGAACCCCAGCTGGTCCGGCTGGGCGTCCGGAACCTTGATCACCACGGACGAGTAGTAGTTATCGCCCTGCAGCTTGGCCACCACCGGGCCCTGCATGGCCACGTTGCCGGCGCCGTCCCGTACGGTCACCACCGGTGCGTAGCCGTTGCCGGTGAGGTAGATGCTGGTGCCGCCCAGGGTCACGGGATCGTTGACCTTCAGGATTTCCTGCTTGGCTGGAGCGTCCGGGTTTTCCTTGGTGGTCACCGTGGCGGCGAAGTCGATGGGCTGGCCGAACTTGCCCTTGGATTCGCGGTCGAACGTGATGTTGAACTTGTCCAGCTG
This sequence comes from Arthrobacter sp. FX8, assembly GCF_026723805.1. Taxonomy (NCBI): domain Bacteria; kingdom Bacillati; phylum Actinomycetota; class Actinomycetes; order Micrococcales; family Micrococcaceae; genus Arthrobacter; species Arthrobacter sp. FX8. The sequence continues at coordinate 2,855,942 of NZ_CP113505.1, forward strand.
GAGCGAGTACGGCTGCAGCTGGCTGGACTGGAAGTTGGTGCCCGGGTTGAACTGGTCGTAGCCCACCAGGGTGTTCACGAACGTGTCGCCTTCCACCAGGATGCGCTGGCCGCTGTAGCCGAACAGGCCGCCTGCGGCCACGGCCACCAGCACGCCGATGAGCGAGGTGTGGAAGACGAGGTTGCCCACTTCCTTCAGGAAGCCGCGCTCGGCCCCCAGGGACGGGCGGTTGCCGTCGGCGTCCCTGACCTCCACCCGGTAGCCGCGCTTCCGCAGCAGTCCGGCCGCACTGTTGATGGCCTCCGACGCCGGGATGCCGGTGCGGGCGGGAATCACCAGGGTGCCGTATTCCGGCAGCCGGGACAGGCGCTGCGGCGTCCGTGGCGGCTGGGAGCGCATGGCCTTGTAGTGGGCGATGGCACGCGGCACCACGCAGCCGATCAGCGAGATGAACAGCAGGAGGTAGATCGCCGAGAACCAGGCCGAGGAGTAGACGTCATAGAGCTGCAGGGAGTCCAGCAGCTTGCCGTAGTCCGGATGGTCCTTGATGTACTGGGTCACTACGGCCGGGTTGGCGGGCCGCTGCGGGAACAGGGATCCGGGGACGGCGGCGACGGCGAGGAGCAGCAGCAGGAACAGCGCGGTGCGCATGCTGGTCAGCTGGGTCCAGGCCCACCGCAGCATGCCCTTGGGGCCCAGGGCCGGAAGGGCGGCCTGGGCTTTTGCCTCCGCTACGGGGGCGGATTGCTTCTTCTTTACGTTCACACGCTCGCTCATCAGATCGGCAACTTCACGTCGGTTTGGAACCAGTACTGCAGCCCGGTCACCCAGGCTCCCCATACGCCGGTGGCCATCAGCAGGCCCAGCACCACCAGGATTCCGCCGCCGGTCCGCTGGATGGCAACGCGGTGCTTGCGGAAGAACGCCATGACGCCCATTCCGCGGCGCAGGGCCAGCGCGATCAACAGGAACGGAATGCCCAGTCCCAGGCTGTAGACGAATGCCAGGAAGGCGCCCTTGGCGGCCGAGGAGCCGCCGGAAAGGCTGAGGAGCTGCACGGCCGAGTAGGTGGGGCCGATGCACGGCGCCCAGCCCAGGCCGAAGGTCAGGCCCAGCAGCGGTGCTCCCCAGAGCCCGGCGGGCGGCTTGGCGTGGATCTTGGCGTCCCGCTGGAGCCAGCTGAAGCCGCCCATGAAGACAATGCCCATGATGATCACCAGGACCCCCAGGAGCTGGGTGATCCAGGCATTCTGGCTGCCGGTAATGAGGGTGCCCAACTGACCGAATGCGCCGCCCAGCAGGACGAAGATCACCGAGAAGCCCAGGACGAAGAGCCCGATCCCGGCCAGCATCCGGCCGCGCTTCTGCTTTTGCAGGTCCACGCCGCTCAGGCCCGTGACGTAACCCAGGTAGCCAGGAACCAGGGGAAGGACGCAGGGGGAAAGGAAGGAGACCAGTCCGGCAAGCAGTGCCACCGGAATGGCCAGCAGGATGGAGCCGCTGAGGATGGCTTCGGCGAAGGGGCTGTTCATGCTCCCGGCCCGCCCTACTCGGCCACGGCGGCGGTGATGAGGGCTTTCAGGGTGCCCTTCTCGATCTCGCCGAGGACGCGCGAGGCCACCCGTCCCTGCTTGTCCAGGACCAGGGTGGTGGGCACGGCGCCGGGCGGTACCAGGCCGGACACGGACAGCAGGACGCTTCCGTCCTTGTCGTCAAAGCTCGGGTAGGTCAGGTTGAAGGTCTTTTCGAACGCCTCCGCCGTGGGTTTCTCGTCCCGGAGGTTGACGCCGAAGAACTGCACGCCCTGGTCCTTGAACTCCTGGTGCAGCGCTTCCAGGAGGGGAGCTTCCACGCGGCACGGCGCGCAGGCGGCGAACCAGAAATTCAGGACGCTCACCTTGCCCTGGAAGTCGGCCGGGGTTACCGCAGTGCCGTTGAAAAGCGCACCCTGGATCTGCACGGCTTCCTTGCGGTCCCCGGCGGCGAACTCTGTCACGGAGCCGTCGCCGGCCACATAGTTCTTGTTGTCCCCTGCCTTGGCCTGCTTGGCCAGCGCATCCTCCTGGGCACAGCCGGAGAGGCCCAGGGTCAGTGCGGTCAGGGCCATGCCGCCGGCGGCGAGCATGCTGCGGCGGGAGGGGAGGTTGTTGTTGCTCACTTCTAGGCTCCAGGGGTGCTGGCGGCACCGGGAAGAAGGGACGCCGCGGGTTCGCTGTACTCGACCCGCAAAAGCGAGCCGTCGTCGTCGAACACCAGGGACGTGACGGACGTCAGGGTGCACTCGCGCTTGCGTGGGTCGTGCCACAGGGGCCGGCCTTCGGCGCTGAGCCGGGCAGCCCAGATCGGCAGTTGGTGGCTCACCAGGATCGCCTCGGGGCCGTGGGCACCGAAGTCGCCGGCAGCAAGTTCGATGGCCCGCAGCCGGGCGTCCTGCGCCGCGGCCGCCACCCTCGCGGCCTGCTCCTTGTACGGTTCGCCCCAGGAGGGGCGCAGCGGGTTGACCAGGTGCGGCCAGTGCCTGGGCCGGCGGAGTTCGGCCTTGGTGACCTTCATGCCCTCAAAGTAGTTTTCCGCTTCGATGATCCGCTCGTCGGTGTGGACCTGCAGCTGCAGGGCTTCCGACGTCGGCCGCGCCGTTTCCTGCGCGCGGTCCAGTGGGGAGGCGGCCAGGTAGGTGATGCGGGCGCCGCGTTCGGCGCGCTGCCGGAAGTATTCGGCTAGCGTCCGGGCCATCTCCTGCCCCAGTTCGGAGAGGTGGAATTCGGGAAGCCGCCCATAGAGAACGCCCTCGGGGTTATGGACCTCGCCGTGGCGGAGCAGATGGACAGTGGCTTGGGGCATGTTTACCAGTTTCTCAAAGATGGCGTGCGATCCGAAATCTCGGGCCGCTCCTTCTACAAAGAGTAGAACTTAAGTTCTTGAAGAAATGTTCCGTGGACGGGAACAAAACATGCAAATGCATGTTTATACTGGATGCAGCAAGTTAGTTGAGGCTTCAACAGATGAAGGTTCAACGGCAGGACCTCAGTACATACACCTTTACAAGGAGCAACATCATGGCACTTCCCGCAGACGTCACCACCGGCACCTGGACCCTGGACAACTCCCACAGCGAGATCGGCTTCACTGTCCGGCACGCCGGCATCAGCAAGGTCCGCGGCCAGTTCAAAGAGGCCGCCGCCACGCTGGACCTGGGCCAGGATGTGGCTGAGTCCAGGATCAACGCCACCATCCAGACCGCCAGCTTCGACTCCGGCGACGCCAACCGCGACGGCCACGTCAAGGGCGAGGACTTCTTCGATGTGGAGAAGTTCCCCGAGATCTCCTTCGTATCCAACGGCCTGGTGGCCAAGGGCAACAGCTACGAGCTCACCGGCGACCTGACCATCAAGGGTGTCACCCGCCCGGTGACCCTGGAAACCGAATTCAACGGTGTTGCCGTTGATCCGTTCGGCAACACCCGCGCCGGCGTCTCCGCCGAGACCACCATCAGCCGCAAGGACTTCGGCCTCACCTGGAACGCCGTCCTGGAAGCCGGCGGCGTGCTGGTCAGCGACAAGGTTGCCATCAACCTCGAACTCGCCTTCATCGCGCCCGCAGCGTAGTTCCGCCCGCCAGGGCACAACCCCGGCACCAGGCCTCCCCGGCCTGGCGCCGGGGTTCCCTGTTCAACGGCAACCACCTGCGCCAATACCCGCTGAATCACCCACAACGCCGCCCGCCGGGGGTACGGTGGACTTAAGCCATGCTGGGGGAAGGCAGAGGACTGATTCCCGGCAGCCTACCCGGATCCCGACCTGCAGAAGGAACGCCATGAGTACTCCTCCCGTCCCGCCCCCGTCGCCCCAAGACCCCAGCAACGACCAGCCGGGGCATGAACAGGCCGGCAGCCCCCAGTCCGGAGACCAGCAGCAGCCCCGCTACGGGCAGAATGCGCCGCAGTATGGCCGGAACGCCCCGCAATTTGGGCAGAACGCGCCCCAGTACGGCCAGAACCAGCCGCCGGCAGCGCCGCAGTACGGCCAAAATCAGCCCCAGTACGGCCAGAATGCGCCGCAGGCCCCGGGCTACGGCCAGAACCCGCCGCAGTATGGCGCCCAGTTCGGGCAGAATGCACCCCAGTACGGCCAGCCGCCCTACGGGCAGTCCCCCTACGGCCAGTACCCGTCGGAGCAGCCGCAGCCGGCCGGAGGCAACGGCGTCCCGCAGCTGGTGAACATCTCGTTCTGGCTGTTGATCGCGTCGGCAGTGATCTTCGTGATCTCCCTGCTGACCGGGCTGACGCAGCTGGATGATCCGGTGTTCCGGCGGACATTCGAGGACCAGATGGCGGCCGGAGGCGCCAGTGGAGTCACCTATGACGACATTAAGGGGGTCATCGCCGGCACCCTGGTGGTGTTCGCGATCATTGGCGTGGCCCTCTACCTGCTGGTGGCCTTCTTCGTCCGAAAGGGCAAGAACTGGGCCCGCATCCTGGGAACGGTCTTCGCTGCACTGTCCGTCTTCGGACTCTTTGGTCCCCCCAGCTTTGCCACCATCGGAACGCTCCTGGGAATTGCGGCCATCGTGCTGCTCTACCTTCCGGCAGCCGCCCCGTACTTCCGGAAGCAGCAGCCTTTCGCCAACCCCTATTCGGGCGGCTTCGGCAACCCGTACGGGCGGTAGCCACTCCGCCCGCTGACACTGCACGCGGCCCGGGATGCATCATTCGCATCCCGGGCCACCTGCTTTAACGGGTCCGCCAAGACTTGGGCCGGGGGAAACTTCCAGGGAAACCCTAGGCCGTCTGCCCGGGCGTCTGGGCCCGCTGGGCGTGGTAGGCCAGGATCTGGAGTTCAGTGGCCATGTCCACCTTGCGAAGATTGACCCCTTCGGGAACCTGCAGCATCACGGGTGCAAAGCTCAGCACGCTGCGCACGCCTGCCGCCACCACACGGTCGCAAACGCCCTGCGCGACGGCCGCGGGAAGGGCCAGGACCACCATGTTGGCCCCGGTGCGGTGCAGGACGGTCTCCAGGTCTGCCACGTCGCTGACGCGCAGCCATCCCACCTCGTTGCCCACCACCATCTGGTCGGCGTCGAAGATGGCCACCACATCGAACCCGCGCGACTCAAAGCCGCCGTAGCGTGCCAGCGCCTTGCCCAAGTTGCCGGCGCCCACAATGGCCACTTTCCAGTCGTGGGTCAGTCCGAGCGCGGCGGCGATGTGGCGGCTGAGGTACTGCACCTCATAACCGACGCCCCTGGTGCCATAGGACCCCACATGGGAGAGGTCCTTGCGGAGGGTTGAAGAACTGACGCCGGAGGCTTCTGCCAGGGATTCGGAGGAAACGCGCTCCACGCCCTCGGACAGCAATGTGTTCAGGGCACGGAGGTAGATGGTGAGCCGGGCCACGGCGGCAGGAGGTATCTGCTTGGTCAATGCGCCCGTGGCATCCGGAAGGTCCGGGACAGACTGGGGCGAAGAACCCAGGGATGTCACCCGCACCTCCCTTGCGTCGCGTTGTGAGTCCACTCTAGGTCCCTGCCGCTCATGCCTTCAAAACCAGGACCATCAGAAACTGCCGCCACTGCCCTACCGGCCCATGGCGCGCTGCAGCACGCGTGCCAGCCGGACCTCGTCGATCTTCCAGAAGTCGCGCTGCACGCCGTCCACCAGGACCACCGGGATCTCTTCGGCGTAGCGCTCCCGCAGTTCAGGCTGGTTGTCCACCAGCTCTTCGCTCCAGGTAAGGCCCAATGAGGCAGTGACCCGGCCGACGGCGTCGCGCGCCTCCTCACAAAGGTGGCAGTCAGCTTTGGTGACCAGGACGACGCGGGGTGTAGCCATGGCTTAACGGTATCGCCGTTCCCGGCGTGAGGCTGACGCCGACGGCGGCGGGCCAGTGGATTGACTAGACTCAACTCCATGCCCCAGGAGAAATACGTCGCCGTAGTCACACGGCCGGTTGCTGCGCCGCAGCCCGGCGAGGCGGCGTTCTTCGATGTGGACAACACCCTGATGCGGGGTGCCAGCCTGTTCCATGTGGCCCGCAAGATGCACCAGCGGGGAGCCTTCACCCTGAGGCAGGCGGCGGGTATGGCCTGGAAGCAGTTCAAGTTTGTGGCCCGCGGCGAGAACATGGACGATGTCCATGCCGTCCGGGACTCGGCCCTGACCCTGGCCGTAGGCATCAGTGTGGATGACATCAAGGCGCTGGGCGAAGAAGTCTATGACGAGATGATCGCGTCCCGGATCTGGCCCGGCACCAAAGCGCTGGCGCAACAGCACCTGAGGGTGGGCCGCCGCGTCTGGCTGGTGACAGCCACCCCCATCGAAGTGGCCACCGTAATCTCCACCCGGCTGGGACTGACCGGAGCCCTGGGGACCGTGGGGGAGGTCTCGGACGGCCTGTACACCGGGCGGCTGGTGGGAGACATCCTGCACGGCTCGGCCAAGGCCGTGGCCGTGCAGGCCATCGCCGATGATGAGGGCCTGGACCTCAAGCGCTGCTGGGCCTACAGCGACTCCTACAACGACGTCCCGCTGCTGTCGCTGGTGGGCCATCCGGTGGCCATAAATCCGGACGCCAGGCTGCGACGCCACGCCCGCGACCGCAACTGGCCGGTTTACGATTTCCGCGCAGGCCGCCGTGCCGCGACATTGGGACTCAAGGCGGCCACCTTCGGCGGGGCCATCTACGGCCTCTGGAAGGGCTTCGCCCGCATCCGCGGCCCGCGGGCATAATTCTTACCTCTTGCCGGGTTAAACGAAATGCCCGCCGCCTTGGAAGGCGACGGGCATTTCCACGCTGCTTGAAGTATCGCTACTTCTTGTTGCGGCGCTGGTGACGGGTCTTGCGAAGCAGCTTGCGGTGCTTCTTCTTGGCCATACGCTTGCGACGCTTCTTAATAACTGAACCCACGAAAGTTCCTTACAAACTAGATGCAGTACCTGTCTGATGGAGAATGTCCGTGGACAAAGCTACGAACTGAACAACTGACAGATTCTTACAATGACGTAAAACGTTCCTTAACAGGGTACCGCTTATCGGGAGCCGCTCAGGACAGGCAGTCTCAGGCGGTTTCGGTGTGGCCTTCCACGACAGCACCCCTGAGGTACTGTTCGACGGCGTTTTCGGGGACCCGGTAGGAGCGGCCGAAGCGCACCGCCGGCATTTCGCCGGAGTGGACCAGCCGGTAAACAGTCATTTTGGAGACCCGCATGACCTCGGCTACTTCAGCCACGGTCAGGAACTTCGCGTTGGAGAAGTTCTGTTCTGCCGACATTTCCCTATTTTCCTTTGCTGACGGATGGACAACAGTGACCCCAGGTACGTGCCAATGCGGTGTTACGATGCTGAGCCATCCACCAACCACCTAAAAAGATACTCTAGATGTTCATGTGGCAGATGTGAAAGTAGTGCTTCCCCTATTTCAGCCCCTAATCTGACTGCCGCCGCTTCCGTGCCGATGCCGCCAGCTGCTCAAGGACGGACGCGGAAACGTCCCAGTCCATGCACGCATCCGTGACGCTTTGCCCGTACACCAGCTCCGCGCGTCCGGCCGCGTGCTCGGCAACATCCAGGTTTTGCGCGCCGCCCACCAGGAAGCTTTCCAGCATCACGCCGGCCACGGCCCGCGCGGCAGCCCCGCCCTGCTCCAGCTGGGCGCCAATCTCCAGGGCCACCTCAGCCTGCCGGTGGTGGCTCTTGCCGCTGTTGGCATGGCTGGCATCCACGATCAGCCGCGGGTTCAGCCCCTTGCCTGCCAGTTCACCGGAGGCGCGTTCCACATCGGCCGCTGAGTAGTTGGGTCCCTTGCGGCCGCCGCGCAGGATCACGTGGGTGTCCGGGTTTCCAGCCGTTGCCACCAGCGCAGCCCGGCCGTCGCCGTCGATCCCCAGGAAGGCCTGCGCCGCCGCCGCGGCACCGCATGCATCGATGGCCACCTGGAGGCCGCCGTCGGTCCCGTTCTTGAAGCCGATGGGCATGGAGAGGCCGGAGGCAAGCTGGCGGTGGATCTGGCTCTCGGTGGTGCGGGCACCGATGGCACCCCATGAGATCAGGTCCGCCATGTACTGGGGGCTGATCGGTTCGAGGAACTCCGTTGCCGTGGGGAGGCCCAGCGCGGTGACCTGCTGCAGGAACAGCCGGGCGGTGCGGAGGCCGGTGACCATGTCATGGGTGCCGTCCAGCCGTGGATCGTTGATCAGGCCCTTCCAGCCCACGGTAGTGCGCGGCTTTTCGAAGTACGTCCGCATGACGATCAGCAGGTCTTCCTTGTGCTTCTCCGCCTGGCTGACCAGCCGGCGGGCGTATTCCAGCCCTGCCTTGGGGTCGTGGATGGAGCAGGGACCCACGATGACCAGCAGGCGGTCGTCCACGCCGTCCATGATGGCGCGCACTTCATCGCGGCCGCGTTCGACGACGGCAGCGGCCCGGGCGTCCAGCGGCAGTTCCGCGAGAAGGTCGGAAGGAGTGGGCAGCGGAGTGAACTCGCTGACGCGCAGGTTGGACGTGGACTTAGTGTCGCTGGCGCGCTGGTTTGAGGTGGTTTGTGCCGGTGCTGTTGCGGTGCTCATGTTCGGGTCCTGTTCCAGATGGGAAGCGGGCCCGGATTTCAGAACCCGCCGGAGAAACGGCGAAGGGCAGAGAATAATCTCTGCCCTGTTGGCTCTGAAGGAATGCTGGATGCGTGTCAGTTAGACGCGGGCCCCTCCAGAGCCAACGAAAAATACGCATACCAACGGTTAGTCATGGAAAAGACCATAAACCCGGGCCGCCGCGGGAGCAAAATCGGCTTCCGTCACATTCCATCCCGGGCTTGTTCGCGGATCCGGACGCACAAGGTGCGGATCCGCGAACAAGCTTAGGCTTTACCGGCCCGCTGCCCGGGCTCAGCCGAGGAGTTTGCGGAGGTACTGGAGCTGCCGGATCCAGTGATGTTCCTGGCCGCCTTCATGGTTGTTGAACCGGTACACCTCGATCTCCTTGTCCGCCCCGCTGGCGGAGGAGGCGCCCGATCCGGAACCGTAGGCGTTGAAGCTGGCGAAAACGGTGGACGGCGGGCAGATGTCGTCCATCAGCGCCGCGGAGTACAGTGCCGGGGCGGTGGCGCGGCCGGCCAGGTTGACGCCGTCGAAGTAGTTGAGGACGGCAAGGGTGGACTCATAGCGGTCCCGGTGGCGTGCCAGGAACTGGGCAATCTCCGGGTACGGCCCGCGCGGGGTGATGTCGATGGCGCGGGGAAAGTCCTGGAGGAAGGGGACGTCGGGCAGCGCGGCGATGACGCCGTCGAGCCGTCCCGCGGTAAGCCCTGCCGTGGCCACCACCAGGCCGCCGCCCTGGCTGACTCCGGCCAGCACCACCTTGGACGGATCGACCGCGGGGTGGGCCTGGGCCGCCTCCACCGCCCGGAAAGCATCCACGTAGACCCGGCGGTAGTAGTAGTCCTCCCGGGCCGCGATGCCCCGGGTCATCAGGCCTGCGTGCGCCACATCCCCCGCCGAGGGGTGGGGATCCGCGGTGTGGCCCAGGGTGCCGCCGTACCCCTGGCCGCGGGTGTCCATGATGAAGTGCGCGTACCCGGCCTGCGCCCAGCGCGTGTCCTGGTTGACCAGGCCGCGGCCACCGGAATAGCCGATGTAGTTCACCACCACCGGTAGCCGGGCCCCCTCGTCCCGGTTGGCAGGAAGGTGCAGCCAACCCTTGACCGGTGCCCCGCCGAAGCCGGCGAACGTGACGTCGAAGGTGTCGATCAGCGTCAGGTAGTTCTCCACCGGCTCAAACGCGGGGTTCAACGGGAAGGCACGGGCCTCCGCCAGGGTGGCATCCCAGAACGCATCCAGGTCTTCCGGCGGGGTGACGTCGGAGGTGTAGCTGCGGAGCTGGGCCAGGGGTAGGTCGAAGAGGGGCATCGTTGTCCGTCCTGCTTTCGGTTGTTGGCGCCCCAGCGGGACGCTCCTCTATTTCTAGCGCACGATGACGGCATCCCGCTGCCTGGGCCTGTGGACACCCAGGAGTTCAATTCCTGGCGGCGTTCAGTGTCAGCTCCTGGGGTTCGTACCGTCGAAGGTCCGTTCCGGCGGCGATGGTTCCGCGCAGGAGTGGCAGGCCCCCGGTGGCAGCCCCGGCGGCGCGGGCCTGGATGAGCACGTTTCCCAGGGCGGTGGCTTCGACCGGACCGGCGATGACCGGGCGGCCGGTGGCGTTGGCGGTGAGCTGGCAGAGCAGGGTGTTCTGCGAGCCGCCGCCCACCACGTGCACCACGTCCACCTCACGGCCTGCCAGGCGTTCGGCCGTGGTGATGGTCCTGGCATAAGCAGCTGCGAGGCTGTCCATGATGCAGCGGGTGATCGCCGCGGGCTCGTTGGGCAGGACGTCCCCGGTTCGCCGGACTGCTGCCCGGATGCGCTCGGGCATATCGCCCGGGGCGATGAAGTAGGGGTCGTCGGCGTTGACCTGGGGACCGCCGGCAGGCAGGGCTGCGGCAGCGGAGAGCAGCGCGGCCAGGTCAGGCTGGAAACCCTCGCCCGCCCAGGTCCGCTGGCACTCGCTCAGGAGCCAGAGTCCGCCCACGTTGCGCAGGTAGCGGATGGTGCCGTCCACGCCGCGTTCGTTGGTGAAGTTCGCTTCCCGGCTGGCCTCGGTCAGGACGGGCTGCTGCAGCTCCAGCCCCACCAGGGACCAGGTGCCGGAGGAGATGTAGGCAAAGTTTTCGCCCTGCGCTGGGACTGCGGCGACGGCGGACGCAGTGTCGTGCGAACCTACCGCCACCACCGTGGTTTCACGCGGCAGTCCCAGGGCCGCGGCGATGTCCGGCAGGAGGTACCCGTAGGGTTCCCCGGGCTGGATCAGCGGCGGGAACAGGTCCTTCCGCAGCCCGAGGGCGGTGAAGAAATCGGTGGCCCACTCCCCCGCGACGGCATCGAACAGCCCTGTGGTGGAGGCGTTGGTGGCCTCGGTCCGGCGCACCCCGGTGAGCAGGAACGCGATCAGGTCCGGGATCAACAGGGCCTTCAGCCCGGCCAGGTTACGCTCGGCGGCCAGCTGGTAGATGGTGTTGAACTGGAGGAACTGCAGCCCGGTGGTCCGGTAGAGCCGTGCAGGGTCCAGCTTGGCGTGCACCGGCGCGACGGCGGCCCTGCTCCGGTCATCGCGGTAGCTGAAGGGCTGTGCCACCAGCTCGCCGGCCTTGTTCACCAGGCCGTAATCCACGGCCCACGTGTCGATGCCGATGCTGGCAATTGTTTCGCCCTGCGCCGCCGCCGCCGTAGCCGCGGCGCGGAGGCCCGCAAGGACCTCCGCGAACAGGGCGTCGAAGTCCCAGCGGAGGCCGCCGTCGAGCTCCACTACACCGTTGGGGAACCGGTGGACGGTCTCCAGCGATACCCCCGAGTCCGGGGAGACCCGGCCCAGCATGACCCGCCCGGAGGAGGCACCGATGTCGACGGCGGCAATCACAGCCGCACTCATCGGAGGAAGGCTGCGGCTACTCCGGCGTCCACGGGGATGTGCAGGCCGGTGGTGTGGGACAGTTCGTTGCTGGTGAGGACGGCGGCCGCGTTGGCTACGTGCTCGGGCAGGACTTCACGTTTGAGCAGTGTGCGCTGGGCGTAGTATTCGCCCAGTTTCTCCTCGTCAACGCCATAGACCGCTGCGCGCTTGGCGCCCCAGCCGCCGGCGAAGATGCCGGAGCCGCGGACCACGCCGTCGGGGTTGATGCCGTTGACGCGGATGCCGTGCTCCCCCAGTTCGGCCGCGAGGAGCCGGACCTGGTGGGCCTGGTCTGCTTTGGTGGCGGAGTAGGCGATGTTGTTGGGGCCGGCGAACACGGAGTTCTTGGAGGAGATGTAGATGATGTCCCCGCCCAGGCCCTGGGCGATCATCACCCTGGCGGCGGCCTTGGCCACCAGGAAGGAGCCCTTGGCCATGACGTTGTGCTGCAGGTCCCAGTCTTTTTCGGTGGTTTCCAGCAGCGGCTTGGAGATGGACAGTCCGGCGTTGTTGACTACCAGGTCCACGCCGCCGAAGGCCAGCACGGCGGCGTCGATCGCCGCGGCGACCTGGGCTTCGTCGGTGACGTCGGCCTGGACGCCGACCGCGACATCCGGGCCGCCGAGTTCCTCAGCGACCTTCTGCGCGTTCTCCAGGTTCAGGTCGGCGATGACCACGCACGCGCCTTCCGCGGCGAGGCGCTTGGCGATGGCCTTGCCGATCCCGGATGCCGCGCCGGTCACCAGCGCAATGCGGGTGGCGTGCGACTTGGGCTTGGGCATCCGGGCCAACTTGGCTTCCTCCAGCGCCCAGTATTCGATCCGGAACTTCTCGGATTCCTCGATGGGTGCGTAGGTGGAGATGGCCTCGGCGCCGCGCATGACGTTGATGGCATTGATGTAGAACTCGCCGGCAACCCGGGCGGTCTGTTTGTTGGCACCGAAGGAGAACATCCCCACGCCGGGCACGAGCACGATGGCCGGGTCGGCGCCGCGCAGCGCCGGCGAATCGGCATCCGCGTGGCGGTCGTAGTAGGCCTGGTAGTCCTCGCGGTAGCCGGCGTGGAGCTCCTGCAGCCGGGCAATCGAATCCTCAATGGAGGCGTCGGCCGGAAGGTCCAGGATCAGCGGCTTGACCTTGGTGCGCAGGAAGTGGTCCGGGCAGGAGGTGCCCAGGGCGCCCAGGCGCGGGTGCTCGGCGGCTTCGAGGAAGTCCAGGACGACGGCGTCGTCACTGAAGTGCCCCAGCTGCGGCTTGTCCGTGGAGGCCAGGCCGCGGATCACAGGCGCCAGGGCTGCGGCCTTGGCGCGGCGCTCAGCTTCTGGCAAGGCCGCATATCCGGGCAGCTTGGCGCCGAAGGGCTCGGCCGTGCCGTTCTCTGCGATGTACTTTTCGGCCTGTTCGATGATCCACAAGGAATTGGCTTCCGCTTCTTCGCTGGTAGCGCCCCAGGCGGTGATGCCGTGGCCGCCCAGGATGGTGCCGATGGCCTGCGGGTTGGCGTCCTTGATGGCGGCGATGTCCAAGCCCAGCTGGAATCCGGGACGGCGCCAGGGAACCCAGACCACCTTGTTGCCGAAGATCTTGGTGGTCAGTGCTTCCCCGTCAACGGCGGTGGCAATGGCGATGCCGGAGTCCGGGTGCAGGTGATCCACATGCGCGGCGTCCACCAAACCATGCATCGCCGTATCGATCGACGGAGCGGCGCCGCCCTTGCCGTGCAGGCAATAATCGAAAGCCGCCACCATCTCGTCTTCACGCTCAACACCCGGGTACACGTTCTTCAGGGCGGTCAACCGGTCCAACCGGAGCACCGCCAGGTTCTGTGCCTTCAGCGTGCCCAGGTCACCACCGGAACCCTTGACCCACAAAAGCTGTACATCCTCGCCCGTGACCGGGTCCTTCTCCGTGCCCTTGGCGGAGGTGTTGCCACCGGCGAAGTTGGTGTTCCGTTTGTCCGCACCCAGGCGGTTGGAACGGGAAATCAGGTCTTCAACAGTCTTGTTGCTCATGGCTGGTTATGCGCCCCATCCGGCTTGCTGGCCGCCAAGGCGGTCCTCGTTGATCTGTTTCTGGTAGCCGCTGGCCTTGAAGGCAGCGATCGGGTCCGCGGGCAGGCCGCGGGATTCACGCCACTCGGCAAGGACCGGGCGGACGTCGGTGTAGAACGCATCGTTGAAGATGCCGTTGGCGGCCAGCACATCGCCGGCGCGCTGCGCCTCGGCCAGCGCCGCGGTGTCCACCAGCAGGGCGCGGGCGGTCATTTCCTGGACGTTCAGGACGGAACGGATCTGGCCAGGAATCTTCTCCTCCAGGTTGTGGCACTGGTCCAGCATGAGGGCCACACCGGAATCCTTGCCGAAGCCGCCACCGCGGATCACCTCGCACATGATGCGGAAGAGCTGGAACGGGTCCGCAGCACCCACGATCAGGTCGTCGTCGGCATAGAAGCGCGAGTTGAAGTCGAAGGAACCCAGCTTGCCCAGGCGCAGCAGCTGCATCACGATGAACTCGATGTTGGTGCCCGGCGCGTGGTGGCCGGTGTCGAGGCAGACAAACGCCTTCTCACCCAGGGCCAGGGTCTGGGCGTAGGAAGTGCCCCAGTCCGGAACATCGGTGTGGTAGAAAGCCGGCTCAAAGAACTTGTACTCCAGTACCAGCCGCTGCCCATCCCCCAGGGCCGCGTAGATTTCCTGCAGGGACTCGGCCAGCCGGTCCTGGCGGCCGCGCATGTCGTCCTGGCCCGGGTAGTTGGTGCCGTCCGCCAGCCAGATCTTCAAGTCCTTCGAACCCGTGGCGTGCATGATGTCGATGCAGTCCAGGTGGTGGTCAATGGCCCGGCGGCGGACCGACTCGTTGGAGGAGGTCAGTGAACCGAATTTGTACTCATCATCCTGAAAGGTGTTGGAGTTGATGGTGCCCAGCCCCACCCCCAGTCCGGCGGCGTAATCCTTCAGTGCGGAGTAGTCGTCCACCTTGTCCCACGGGATATGCAGGGCCACGGTGGGAGCCAGCCCGGTCAACTCGTGGACCTTCGCGGCGTCGGCCAGCTTTTCCTGGACCGTCCGCGGCGTACCGGGTGTGCCAAACACCTTGAACCGCGTGCCTGAATTTCCATAAGCCCACGATGGGACCTCGATGGCAAGCTCCCCGAGCCTGCCCAGCGCCTTTGCTACGTCATTCATGATGGTTCTTTCCGGTGTCTGAGCGTCTGTCTGATGCGTTGTGGATGGGTGCCCCGCTGCTGGAGCCGTGCTGGTGGTGGTGCCCGACGGATTCGACGGCGGGCTGCCTGCTTCAGCCCGTCAGCCCGCCGAGGGCTGTGCGGCCAACTGGCTGTCAAGGTTGAAAACTTCTTCCAGGACCTGGAACCCTTCGTCGGGCGCCTGGCCGGAATCTGCAAAGAGGGTTGCCATTTCCGCCTGCCAACGGGCGTTGACTTCGGTCAGGGCCATGCGGGCGCGGACGGCGTCAAAGTCGTCGCACTCCACGTAGCCCACCAGGAGGCCGTCCTCCGCCAGGAAGAGGGAGTAGTTATGCC
This sequence comes from Arthrobacter sp. FX8, assembly GCF_026723805.1. Lineage (NCBI taxonomy): Bacteria > Bacillati > Actinomycetota > Actinomycetes > Micrococcales > Micrococcaceae > Arthrobacter > Arthrobacter sp. FX8. Next base: position 2,870,960 of record NZ_CP113505.1, read on the forward strand.
ATCCCGCTTCCTTGAGCGCATGCAGCATCTCCGGCCACACCGCGGCGTGCCGGCGACGGTATTCATCGATCAGCGCCGGCTGCACCGAGGAACGGAAGCACACCCTCATTGGGACTCCTTTTTCAAACGTTGATCTTTGAATCGTTTCATTAATACGATTCAAAGTACTCTTGGACTTGAGCAGCTGTCAAGCAATGACAGGAACTTTTGATCTCCCGCACGGAACCTCCTGCAGCGGGCAAGTCAGCACGGAGAATCGATGAACCGCACAGCCAGTATCAAGGACGTGGCCAACCATGCAAGCGTGGCCGTGGGGACGGTGTCGAACGTCCTGAATTATCCGGACCGGGTGTCGGCACGGACCAAGGAACGGGTCCTGCGCGCCATCGATGAACTTGGCTTTGTCCGAAACGACGCCGCCCGGCAACTCCGCGCGGGCCACAGCCGCACCATCGGACTCATTGTCCTGGACGTCGGCAACCCCTTCTTCACCTCCGTGGTCCGCGCCGCCGAGGACGCTGCCGCACTGCAGGGAAGCGCCGTCCTGCTGGGCGACAGCGGCCACAACGCCGGCCGGGAGGCCAATTACATCGACCTCTTCCAGGAGCAGCGTGTCCAGGGCCTGTTGATTTCGCCGGTGGGGGACATCACGGAGCGGCTGGACCTCCTCCGCGAGCGCGGGGTGCCCACGGTACTGGTGGACCGGCTGGCTGACGAATCAAAGTTCAGTTCAGTCGCAGTGGATGACGACGCCGGCGGGTACCTCGCAGCCCGGCACCTGCTGGACACCGGCCGCCGCCGGCTCGCCTTCGTTGGCGGCCCCACCTCCATCCGGCAGGTGGCGGACCGCCTCCAGGGTGCCCGGCGGGCCGTGAAAGAGGAACCGGACGCCACGCTGGAGGTGCTGGATTCAAAGGGGCAGACGGTCCTTGCGGGACGCAGCGTGGGCGACATGCTGGTGCAGCGCGGCCGGGCGGACCTGCCGGACGGGATCTTCTGCGCCAACGATCTTCTGGCCCTGGGTGTCATGCAGTCACTGACCATGACGCATACGTTCCGCATTCCTGAGGACGTAGCCTTGATCGGCTACGACGACATCGATTTTGCCGTCTCCGCCGTGGTGCCGCTCTCCTCCATCCGCCAGCCCACCGAGCTGCTGGGCCGGACAGCCATCGAGCTGCTGGCCGAGGAAGTGGAGTCCCAGAACCCCGTCCACCGGTCAGTGGTCTTCACGCCTGAGCTTGTCATCCGGCAGAGCACGGCACCGACCGCCGGCTGACAACCCCACCGGCCAGGCTAGTTTCCGCCCTGCTGCAGCCACTTCATGGACTCATCCCGCGAAGTGAAAAAGCGGGTGGGGCAGGGTGGAATATGGACTCCCAGGAAGAAGTTGGCGATGATCCGGTCCACCGGACTTGCCCCGAGCAGCGCGATGCGGTTGGCCGCACATGGAATGGAGAAGACCGACCGCGCATCCCTGCTGACGGCCTCCGTGGTGGCCATATCCACCAGCATGGGGTAGCTGCCATCCCCGGCTATCCGGTTCACCGTCGCCATGGCCGCCTGCGCATCCTGGAGTTCTATCCGGACACGAGGTTCCCAAATGAGATGGATGATGCCATCGGTGCGCAATTCCACGGTGCCCTTGCCACCGTCGACCGTTACGGGCTCCATGACGCCGCCTCCCTCCAGTGGGCAGTTGCTGAACCCCTCTATCTTGCCCCACGCATGGACAGCCAGGCGCGCGCCACTCCCCGGACCACGGGCCTGCCCTCCGACGGGCTTGACTGATCAGCATGCTTACTAATAGGTTGGTCGACGTGCCCGTGGCCTGGATCACCAGTCAAACGCCACGTGTCGCGGCCCGTCGAGGCTGCATTTGAAATGAACTGCATTTGAAATAAACAGTTCCGCCGGGGTTCTCCATGGGGGCGGAGCCTCGGAGGATTCATTGCGCCGCCACCCGGCGCTGAAAGGATTTACCGAAAATGCGAACCAAGGTCTCAGCTTCAATCACCGCTCTCGCCCTCTCCGGCGCCATGCTCTTTGGCATGGCAGGCCCGGCCACGGCAGCAGCACCCGCGGCTCCTTCTGCCGCCTCCCAGTCATCAAAGGTTGCCGGCGTTACGGGCACCATCAACCAGACCATCGAGGGCGTAGGCAGCTTTGCGGGCTCCTTCACTCCCACCGGCTTCGATGCCCAGGACGGCCAGCTCATGGTGACCGGCCTGGTGCAGGGCACCTTCACCGACCTCGCCGGCAAGGCCACCCAGGTGAGCCAGACGGTAACCACAACCGCCGCTGCTGCACCCACCACCATGGCCGGCGGCGGCGGTGGCGGCTGCGACGTGGTGAACCTTGTCCTCGGCCCGCTTCACCTCGATGTCCTGGGACTCAACGTCGACCTGAACCAGGTGGTATTGGACATCGTGGCGCAGTCCGGCGCAGGCAAGCTGGTGGGCAACCTCCTGTGCGCCATCACCGGACTCCTGGACGGCGGGACCGGCCTGAGCGGCCTGGCCAACCTGCTCAACCGGGTCCTGGGACTGTAGTCTGCCAGCACTCCAACAACCAGGTATTGCCAGGAGCGGGCGGCCCTTCGAGGCCGTCCGCTTTTGCGCTGTCCCCCCAAGTTTTGCGCTGTCCCTAAAGCCTCTCCACCACCAGGTTCCGGTAGGCAGCCCGGAGCGGAGCCATCTGCCGGAACCCGATCCGGCCGCCGCCAAGCACCCTTCCCGAGGGATCGTCCCACTCAAAGAGGAGCAGGCCGTTGATGGAGAATGCCACCCGGGGCCCGTCCTTCACCACCTCCAGCCGGTAGAAGCCGGCGGCATCCTCCGCGGGCGGCAACGGGTCCGCACCCTGCGCCACCAGCTCAAATCCCGCGCTCTTGCGCAGGTTGCAGGTACGGAAGGCACGCTCGGACGGGTGCTTGTGCCGGAAGTAGGAGACGTGCAGGGTGTTGATGTCGCCGGAGTGGTACTGGGGATAGAAGCCCGTCCGGGGCGCAAGGGCCGGGCTGAACAGGTCCAGCCCGGCCTGTCCTGTGGCTGCAAGGAACAGCATGGCCAAGCCGGGCTCCGCGAGCGGCCGGAAGTCCCAGCTGATGCGGATGCCGTCCGGGAAGTCCCGGGGGCACCAGACCGTCCAATGCGCGTGGTCGCCGAACTCCTGGTCGTCCAGTGCGCCGGACAGCTCCAGGGCTCCTTCATGGCTCCCCATCCGCAGCGGCCCTTCCGCCACCCAACCGGCCACGTCATCCGGTCCTGCCAGCGGGTTGCTGTAGAGGATGCCCGTCTCCAAGCCCGTCGTGCCCACCTAGCCGCGTCCCGCCGTCGTACTTAACTCTTTGGTGCCGGCCGCGCCGTATCCCAGCGAACCAAGCTGCCGGGCCACTTCCCCCGCCACCAACGCAGCCCCGGACTGGGAAAAATGGGTGTTGTCCGCCAGGCCGGCAGGCCAATGTGCGTGCTCCCCGGGCCCGAAGTGGCAAAAGAGCTCCCGGGATCTGTCCGGCCCCAGCCGGCGGTACAGGCGCCGGGTCCAGGCATTCAGGTCCACGACGGGGACCGCCAGCTCCAGGCCGAGTTCGCGGACCACCTCCGGATAGTCCTCCAGGCTTTCCGCCAGGACAGCGTCCGACGACGGCGCGTCCAGGAAGTGCCGCCGCTCCACGGAGGTGCACAGCACCGCAGCCGCGCCCCGGTCCCGGACCTCCCCCACCATGGCGCGCAGGTTGGCCGCGTAGCCGGTCCGGGCGGCCAGGTGCTGCTTCTTCTGGTCGTTGTGGCCGAACTGGATGAGCACCGCGTCGCCTTCACCGGCCTCCGCCAGCAGCGCCGCCCACAGCCCGTCATCGCGGAAGGACTCCGTGCTGGCCCCGCCCTTGGCGAAGTTGTGGACCGCTCCCCACCTGTACGTGAGCGGAGGCAGGTGTGCACCCCAGCCGCTCATGGGGAACTCATGGGTGGGACAGTTGGCCACGGTGGAATCTCCGGCCAGCAGGATCTTCATGGTGTCTTTCCTCAACGGGCGGATCAGCCTTTCACGGAACCGATGAGCATGCCCTTGGCGAAGTGCTTTTGCAGGAACGGATAGAAAATAAGGATGGGCAAAGTAGCCACGACGATCACGGCGAACTTGATGCCCTGTTCCGGCGGAATGTAGTTGGGGTCCACGTTGCCGGTTCCCAGCAGGTCCGAGGCGGCGGTGACCTGGCGGAGGTACATCTGGAGCGTCCACTTGGAGTTGTCGCTGAGGTAGAGCAGGGGCGACATGAAGTCATTCCAGATGCCCACGGCGTAGAACAGCGCGAACGTTGCCAGGACCGGTTTGGACAGCGGCAGCAGGATCCGCCAGAGAATCCCAATCTCGGTGGCGCCGTCCATCTTGGCTGATTCCTCAAGCTCCGCGGGGAGTTCCTGGAAGAAGTTCTTGATAATGATCAGGCTGAACGGGTTGATGGCCGCGGGCAGGATCAGGGCCCAGTAGGTGTTGAGCAGGCCCAGGTCCTTGACCAGCAGGAAGGTAGGGATCATGCCGCCGGAGAAGACCATTGCGAAAACCACCAGGGACAGGATGACGTTCCTGCCGCGGAGGGTTTTCTTGGCCAGCGGGTAGGCCATGGTCACGGTGAAGGCCAGCTGGACCAGGGTGCCCGCCGCGGTGACCAGGATGGTGGTCACCAGAGCGCGGATGAACGCCGGGGTGGCAAAGATGTATTCGTAGGAGCCCAGGGTGAACTGCTCCGGCCACACGAAAAAGGCCCGGCGGGTGATCTCGGCTTCGTTGGCGAAGGACCCGGCGAAGACGTAGACGAACGGCAACAGCGTGATGATGCCGATCAGGGACAGGAAGACGTAGTTGACGGCATCGAAGACGCGGCCGCCGCGGGTGTTGTGGATTTTCATGGCTAGAACAGTCCGCTCTGGTTGAATCGCTTGGCCAGGGCGTTGGTGCCGAAGATCAGCACGATGCCCACCAGGGATTTGAACAGGCCCACCGCGGTGGAGTAGCTGTAGGCACCCTGGGTGATGCCCACGAAGTAGACGTAAGTGTCAAAGACATCCGCCACTTCCCGGTTCAGGGCATTGGTCATCAGGTAGATCTGCTCGAAGCCCGTGTTGAGCATCTGCCCGATGGCCAGGATCAGCATCACGATGATCGTGGAACGGATCGCGGGAAGGGTGATGTGCCAGACCCGCCGAAACCGGCCGGCGCCGTCGATGATCGCCGCCTCATACTGGTCCTGGTCCACGGTGGACAGAGCCGCCAGGAAGATGATGGTCCCCCAGCCCGTGTTTTTCCAGATTTCCTGCAGCACGATCAGGGGCCGGAACCACGCGGGGTCGGACAGGAAATCAATGTGGGTGCCCAGGACGTTGTTCAGGAGCTGGAACAGCGGGCCAAGATCCAACGCGAACAGCAGGAAACTCAGCGATGCCACGATGGTCCAGGACAGGAAGTGCGGGATATACACCAGCGTCTGGACCGTACGCTTCAGGATGGACAGCCGGACCTCGTTGAGCAGCAGCGCCAGGATGATGGTCAGCGGAAAGGCCACGCCCAGGTTCAGGAAGGCCAGGATCAGGGTGTTGCCCAGCAGCCGGGGAAAGTCGGGGTTCGCGAAGAAGTCCTCGAAGTTCCGGAACCCCACCCAGGGGCTGCCGTTCACGCCAAGGAACGGGACGTAATCCTTGAACGCGATGGACACCCCGTACATGGGGGCGTAGCGGAACACCGCGAAGTACACCACTCCGGGCAGGAGCAGCAGGTACAGCCACTTGTAGTGGGCGAAATGGACAGAGAACCTGCCCCCGGTCCGGGGAGCGGTGGCATTCCCGCGCGTCTGCTCCCCGGCGAGGGTGTCAATGACAGGGGCTGCCATTTACTTGTTGTCCTGCCACAGCTTGTTGATCTCTTCCTTGACCTTGTTGCCGCCGCTGGTGCCCCACAGCTTGATGGCGTCCTTGAGGCCCTGCTCATCGATCTGGCCGGCGAGGTACTTGATGCGCGCATCGGCCACAATGTTGTCCAGCTGCGCACCCTTGGCAACGTAGGTTTCTGAGACGTAGGGGGCGGCCGGGTTGTAGACGGCGCTCTTCAAGTCTTCCGCCATCACTTCGGTGCGCTTGTCGAACACCTGCTGCTCGTAGTCGGTGGGCTGCTTGACCGGGTAGAACTGGTTGCCCGCCACATTCATGCCAAGCTGCGCGTAGCTCTTGATATCGGTGGTCACAGCCTTGCCCTCAGCGGTCTCGGGCTTGATGGTGGCCGCTTTGCCGTCCTCCACCGTGAAGTTCACGCCTTCGATGCCGTTGTTCAGCAGGACGGCCACGTCCTTGCCGTTCATGGTGTTCAGGAACTGCAGGACCTTGTCCAGCTCGGCCTCGCTCTTGACACTGGCCTTGGGAATGGCCAGGAATCCTGAGTAGCCGTCGGTGGGGTGCGCGTGCAGTTCGCCGTCGGGTCCTTCGAGGTTGCCCACGAAGCCCACCTTGTTCTGGAAGTTGTTGGGGTCTGCCTGCTTGAACAGGTTGATCAGCACGCTCACCCGGGAATCGACGTCGACAATGATGCCGCCCTTTCCGTTGAAGAACGGTTCGTTCCACTTGGTGCTGTCAAAGGTGGCGAAGTCCGGGTTGATGAGTTTTTCGTCCACCATCTTCTTGATGAACCGGTCCGCCTCGAGGAATTCGTCCGTTTCGAAGCTGGGGATGAGTTTCCCGTCCCGCTCCGTCCAGCGGTTCCCCGCGCCGTACCACTCCTCAATCACGTCGTAGGGGCTGTTGGTGCCCAGCGCACCCCACTTAGGGATGGTGATGCCGTAGGTGTCGTTCTGGCCGTTGCCGTCCGGGTCCTGTTCGGTGAAGGCCTTGGCCACCTTGTACAGGTCCTCCACGGTCTTGGGCGGCTGGAGACCCAGCTTGTCCAGCCAGTCCTGCCGGAACATGACGGCCGTACGCATGGGGGCGCGGCCCCGGAATACCCCAAAGACCTTGCCGTTGACGCTGGCGTTCTTCTGGATGTCCGGAAGAGTTGTCTTGAGGTTGGGGTACTTGTCCAGCTTGTCCGTGAGGTCCCAGAAGGCGCCGGCCTGGGCGTTCTTCACAAAGCCGGGTGTCTTGCCCTGGATCACCATGACCTGCGGGATGTCGGATCCGGCCAGCGTGATGTTGGTCTTGTCCTCATAGGAGGCGTTGGGGGCCCAGTTGATCTTGACCTGTTTGCCGGTCAGTTCTTCCAGCTTCTTCTGGACCGCGCCGTCCGCTGCTGGCGGCTGCGCCTCCAGGAACGGGGCCATGATGGAGACCGAGGTGAGGTCCGCAGCGGGAGTGTTGCTCCCGCTGCAGGCCGTGAGACTCAGTGCCGTGGCGGTGACGACGGCGGCGGCCAGGGAAAGTTTCCTGCGGATCATATTCTTCCTTTTCCACTTCGTTGGGGTACTTGGGGGTTGTTCCGCCCCTTGTTGATACGTTTCATTCACGTGTCCGGGCAGGTCTGGGCCACATCAATGCAAGCGGCCGGCTGCCCGGGGAAGTCAGGCAGTCGAGGCCTGCTGGAGGGCTGGCGGGACGGCTGGTTCCGCCACAGCGGCTACGGCCTCGTCATTGGCGGTGAAGAAGCGGTCACACAACCAGCCGGTGAGGTAGAGCCAGACGCCGATACTGAAGAACGGGATCAAGCCCGGAAGGCTGCCGCTGGCATAAACCACCGCGGCCGAAACAAAGAGCAGGATCACCGTTCCCGCCAGGTGCCGCACCGCAAACCGGGAGGACACCAGCAGGTACTGCGTCATTGGGAGCTCATACCGCGCATACATGGGGAACACGTAACAGGCGGCACCGGCCACGAAGATCGCCGCAACGAAAATGCCGGCCGCCATGAGCTGCGAAAAGAGGCCTGCGCCCCGGGAGAAGTAGTTCCAGTTCAGGACAAGCGCCGCTGCGATGGCCATGACCGGGAGTGAAAGCATGTTCGCCCTGCGGAAGCTCCGGAAGTATGCGGCGGTGAAGCCACGCAGCAGAGGAGCGGCGTCCCCAGCGGCCCGCTTGCGCACCGCAATCTGGGCGGCGGCAGTAGCCGGTCCAGCACCGAAGACCCCCAGACCCAGAACGGTGAAGGCGATCCACAGCAGATTGAGGCAGGCTATCCATACGAGCGTGTCAAAAAATGAGTAGGCGCGCGCACTCAAGGTTCCGGACAGCATGCCGCAATCCCCCTTCTCCATCGTTGCAGAGGCGAAGCGGAAAGTGGTCCGCATCACGCCAGTAATCGGTTCCTCGAAAATCTAGCCCTCCCTCCACACCCGGGTCAAGCGGAATTTTGAATCGTTACATAGCTGGACGGGGGACGCGTGCATACCGCACACTAAAAGGTGGAAAGCGCTTGCTGGACTGCTGCGCACCTCGATGCTGGTACCCGCAGGCCGGTGCCCGGGCAGAACGGAGAACCATTGGGAACAGCAACGGAAGCCGCCGGCGGCGGCGCCGGGACAGTCACCGCACCTGCTGCGGCAAGGATTGCCCTGGTGGGGGTGCACGGCTTTGGCACCCATCACCTTCGGAACCTCGAACGCCTCCAGGCGGCCGGGAGCGTTGAACTGGTGGCCGTGGCGGACCCGCAGCCGCCGGCACCCGGCGCCGTCCCGCCGTCGGCCGCTGTTTACCAGGGGCTCGATGACCTCCTCGAGGCGACCCGGGACCTGGACCTGATCATTGTGGCTACGCCCATCCAGACCCATGCCCCGCTGGCCCTGGCCGCCCTCTCAACGGACGCTGAGCTGTACCTGGAGAAGCCTCCCGTGGCCTCCCTCGTGGACTTCAACCGGCTGTGTTCGGCGGCATCGCAACCGCGCCGGGAGGTACAAATCGGCTTTCAAAGCCTCGGCTCGCACGCCCTGAAAGCCATCGAAGAACTGGTTGCCGCCGGAACCATCGGAACCCTGGAAGGCATCTCCGCCACCGGCCGCTGGGTGCGGGACAAGGCCTACTTCAAGCGCTCCCGCTGGGCGGGAAAACGGAGCATTAATGGGGTGGACGTGGTGGATGGTGTTGCCACCAATCCACTTGCGCACGCCGTGGCAACCGCGCTGCGGATCGCCGGGGCGCGCACCACCGCGGACCTCGCTTCCGTGGAGACCGAGCTGTACCGTGCCAACGACATCGAGTCGGATGACACGTCCGTGATCCGGATCCGCACCGCTACGGGCCTGCCGATCACCTGCGCCCTGACCATCTGCGCGTCGGAATCCGTGGAGCCCTATGTCACCCTTCAGGGCTCGGCCGGCAGTGCGGTGTTCCACTACACCGAGGACCGGCTCACCATCGAGACGGCGTCCGGGCGCACGGAGGAGACCTACGGCCGCGACGACCTGACGGAGAACCTCCTGGCCCACCGGGCCCACGGCGTTCCGCTGATCAGCAGCCTGGTGGACAGCGGGGCGTTCATGCTGGTGCTTGAGGCCGTCAGGACAGCACCGCGTCCCGTTCCCATCGATCCAGCGCATGTCCGATGGGAAGGCGAAGGCGATGCAGCCCATGCCGTGGTGGTTGGCATCGAGGACGCCCTGGAGCGCGCGGGCCGGCAGCATGCCACGTTCAGTGAGCTTGGCCTCCCCTGGGCTGCCGCCAAACCAACTTCCTTCGAAATCCCGGCCTCATGAGGGGCGTGGAGGAAGCCCCAGACCGCGAGGCCGCAGCGATTTCGGAAGACGCAGGGCAGCTCCACGCCATCAACCTCCTGACGGACGGGCTTGCCTCGTGCCTGACCGCCGCACTGTCACCTCAGTTCAGCTGGCAGCTGGGGCAGGACGACGACGGCGATCCCGCCCTTGCGCGGCAGACCGGCTACGAGCTTGAGGTCCAGGATGCCCTGGGCGCCGTGCTGTGGAACTCGGGGCAGGTGCCGGCCTCCTCCCAGCGTGGGGTTCCGTACGGCGGTTCCCGCCTTGACGAGGACACCGACTACGCCTGGCGCGTGCGCATCCGGGACGCCACCGGTGTCCCCGGTCCCTGGTCCGCCCTCCAGCCCTTCAGCACCGGCCTCACGGACAGTTCGTGGCGGGCCGGCTGGATGGGACGGGCCCCGGGTGGACGGGCCCCGCTGGAAGTGCTCGACCACGCACTCCGGGTGGCAGGTTCCCCCTTCCTCCCTGTTCCCTGCCCTGCGCTGCCCAGCTTCCGGCTTGAGGCCCGGGTACGCCCCGTGATGGGCCGGGCCGGCCTGCTCCTGCGCAGCAGCTGCCCCGGAACCGGCCTGCTGCTGGAACTGGGTGCCACGGGGGAAGTGGTGCTCCGCCACGCCCCGGCATGGGAGATCCCCTCCCCGCGGCTCCGGAGACGGCATTAATAGCCAGCGCCCAGGCCACCAACGCGGCGTCCGGCGGCGCCTGGCGGAACCTTGCGGTCAGCGATGATGGCCGGATCATCCGCGTCGCCGTGGACGGCGCCGAACTGCTGGCGGTTGACGTCCCTGTTGACGAAGGCGGCGCAGCCATGCTTGCGCTGCACCAGGGCCCGCGGAGCCAGGCCGAGTACGCCTCCCTGCGCGTCGCCGGGACGGCCGGCGGACGCGAAAACCTGCTGCTGGACCACCGTTTCGACACGGACGCTGACCAGGCCCTGGCATGCCTGGCGCACTGGCCCCGAACCACCCTCCACCGCCAGCCGGATGAGTGGACCCTGTTCCGGACCACCTTCACGCTCGGCGGGACCGTGCGGCGTGCCCGGCTCTACGCCGCAGCCCACCATCACGCCCAGTTCTCCGTGGCAGGAACGCACTGCCTCAGCACCACCTCGTTCGGCTATCCCGGCGAGGGCTATTACGACGCCGCCGACCTTACGGAGCTCCTCGCCGGACACCCCCGGACACGCCCGTGCCGGTGACGGCCCTGCTTCACTGGTACGGCCCGGGCCAAGGCCGCGCCGCCGGCATCCCCGGCCTCCTGGTCCGGCTCACCGTGGACTACGACGACGGGCGCCGGGAAATCCTTGCCTCGGGCCCTGGCTGGTCCGCCGGCGAGGCGCCGTACCGCCAGGCCGGCTACCGCAACGACGAGGGCGATCCCGTCGAGCACCTCGACGGACAGGCAGCCGCGTCCCTTGACGCGGCTTTTGACCTGCCGGCCGCCATCCCCATTGCCGGCCACCCGTCGTCGGACTTTCCCCGGCTGCACCCCCGCAGGACCTTCCTTGCCGGAAGGTTCGTGGCGCCACGGCAGTTCCTGACGGCCGACGACGGCACAATGGTTGCCGACTTTGGCCAGGTCATCGCCGCGCGGCCGGAGGTGGACTTCCTGGACGGGGTGCCCGGGCGCACCGTGATGCTCCGGGCCGGCTACGTCCTGCGCCCCGATGGCAGGGTGGACGCCGGGAAGACCCCCAGCCAGAACACCGACATGTCCTTCCCATACACCCAGGCTTCCGGGCCCCAGCAGTACCGGGCCTCAGTGCATCTGGGCTTCCGCTACCTGGAGCTTCCCGGCGTGGATGCCGCGGAAGTCTCACGCGTTGGCGCCGCCATCGTCCATGCCAGCCACCCCGCCGAGGGCAGCTTCAGCAGTTCGGACCCAACCCTGGACGCGGTGTTCGGCCTGCTCCGCGATTCTGCGCTGCATGGCATCCAGGAACAGTTCGTGGACACTCCCACCCGGGAAAAAGGCCAGTTCCTGGCCGACGCCGCGAACATTTCCTATGCCACCATGGCGCTGTTCGGCGAACACGCCTATACGGCGCAGGCGCTGCGGGAGTTCGCCTGGTCAGCCTGCCGCTACTGGCATGACGGGGAGGAGAAGGGGCGCTACAACGCTGTCTATCCCAACGGCGACGGGAAGCGCGACATCCCCGATTTCTCCCTGATGCTGCCGGAATGGGCGGAGGAGTACCACCTGCGCACGGGTGACCTTGCCCTGGTCCGGGAGTTGCTGCCGCACCTGCGCGACACGGCCGACTATGCGCTCCGGTACATTCCTGCGGAGGGCCCGACGGCGGGACTGGTCACCAGGCTGGGCGGCGGCTCCGGACCCTACCTGCACGGCATCGTCGACTGGCCGGCGCCCGGCCGGTTCGGCTACGACATGGACTGCGCGGCCAAAACCACCGTCAACGCCCAGGCCTACTCGGCCCTGGTGTCCACCGCCCGGCTCTGCGGCGCGGCCGACGAACAGGACGCGGCGGCCCACTATGCCGGCATGGCCCGCACCCTGGCCGGCGCGATCCGCAGCCGGCTGCGCGTTGGCGGGGTGATGGTGGACGGGCTCCACGAGGACGGGACACCCAGTTCCCACGCTTCCCAGCACGCCACGTCCTTCCCGCTGTCGCTCGGCATCACTGACCCCGCCTATGCGGCTGCGGATGCCGCCCGGATTGCCGGAATCGGAATGCGGCAGGGACCCATGACGGTCCACCGGCTGGTCCGCGCGCTGGTGGACCAGGGCATGACTGACGCCGTGCTGGACCTGCTCACCGGCAAGGGGCAGCCCGGCTGGGCACGGCTCCTGGACCGCGGGGCCACCTTCACGTGGGAGGCGTGGGACCTGGTTGACGGCAGCGACTACAGCCAGTCGCATGCCTGGTCCGCGTCCGTGCTCAAGGAGATCCTTGAGCACCTGCTCGGCATCCGGTACGCCGTGGCCGGCGGCACCGAAGTAGTGGTCGAACCACCGCTCTGCCGGCTGGAGCATGCCCGCGGCAGCGTCCCTACCGGCAACGGATACGTTCAGGCCGGCTGGCACCGGCGCGGCGGCCTGGTGGAACTGGAATGCACCATTCCACCCGGAACCACGGCAATCGTCCGGCTGCCCGACGGCGCCTACGGGGTGAAGGGGCCCTCCGCGGATGCCGTCGTCGTACCTTCCGTCCCGTTGCGCGCAGCGGCCGGCGCCGCCAGGGAATTCCGCGTGCACACCGGCACCTGGACGTTTACGGCCCGGTAGTTGCCACGGGAGGACGGGTGCGCCGCCCGTGCCGCCAGAGCAGGAAGCCGATGACCACGGCGGACAGCATGCCCAGGCAGCCGGTGACCACCAGCCCGGCCCGGACACCGAACTGCTCGGTCAGCCAGCCGGCCAGGAGGCCGCCGCAGGCATGCCCGCCCAGCAGGAGCGGCAAATACAGGGCCATCACCCGGCCGCGGATAGCGGGACCGGCTTCGAGCTGGACGGCCGTGGCGGCGGAGGTCAGGAACAGCAGCGTCATCACACCCACCACCAGCAGCATCGCCACGAACAGCACCAGGGTGGGCATGAGCGCGGCCACCAGCTGGGACAACCCGAAGAGGGCCGCCGCGGCCACGATGCCCTTTCGGCCCATGTTGCCCAGCCGTGCCGCCAGGAGTGCGCCTGCCAGTGCGCCCAAGGCGCTGACCGTGTTGAACAGGCCAAAGCCTTCCACCCCGTTGTGCCACACCCGCTCGGCAAAGGCGGCAAGGACCACCGGCCCGTTCATGCCAAAGGCGCCCAGCAGCCCGGCCAACACAATAAGGAGCAGCAGGCGCGGCCTCTCCCGGACATACCGGAAGCCGGCAAGGACCTGGCCCCGGCCCCTTTCGGCCGGTGCGCCGGGGTGCAGTTCGTGCAACCGGATGCCGGCAATCAGGCCGAGCACCACAACCCCGATCAACGCATTCAAAGCGAACGCGGCCGCCGGTCCTGCCTGCGCAATCACGATGCCGCCCAGCGCAGGCCCGGCCATGGCGCCCAGTTGGGACAGGGCGTTGTTGAGTCCGATCGCCGGGCGCAGGGCGGCGTCGCCCACCACTTCATTGACGAAGACCTGCCTGGTGGGCTGGTCCACTGCGGCGGTGACGCCCAGGGCGATACAGCTGCCGTAGACCACCCAGACGGTCAGGGTGCCGCTTGCCGCCCATGCCGCCAGCCCAAGGCCCAGGAGCACGATGACGGACTGGCACACCATCATGATCCGGCGCTTGGGGAAGAGGTCCACCACCAGTCCGGCCAGCGGGCCCACCACCAGCATGGGCAGGAACTGCAGGGCGACGGCGGCCCCCACCGCCGCGGGGCTTCCGGTCAGCTGCAGCACCAGCCAGTCCTGCGCCAGCCGCTGCATCCACACGCCAAGGCTCCCGGCCAGCTGCATGGCCAGGAACAGACGGTAATTGTGTTGGCTGAGGGGGTGGTACCAGCGGGCCCGGGTGGTACCGGGACTGGCGGCGGGTCCGGAACGGGTTCGTCGGGAAGGCACAGCTACCGGAGGGTGCGGTGGGAACGGAGTTTGACTGCGGCCGCGGCGAGGATCAGGGTGCCGGGGACTACCACGAAGAGCGCCGCAAGCATCCAGACGAACACCACGGCGCAGAACAGCGCGGCCGCGAGGAGCAGCGAACCGGTCCAGTCGCGCAGGGAGATGTCCTTGCCGGTACGGAGGGCCTGGTGCCACATGTTGTTGCCGGTGGCGCCGGTGGGCTGGCCGTCGGACCAGGCGGAGGCGGTGCGGAGCAGCACGATCGCCGCCCCGGCCGCCAGGACCAGGGTGGCAGGCAGCACCACACCACGGCCGGGAAGCTGCCCCACCCAGGCCAGCAGGAGGTTGAGGACAATCACGACGGCGGCAGCCGCCGTCGTGAGGCCCAGCTTCCAGCTGCCCGGCAGGGCCTCCTTGAAGAGGCTCCAGAGTCCGCGGACCGAATCATCCCGGCCCGCCAGGTGGCGTTTCAGGTGGGCGATGCCGGCGGCGTAGGCGGCGGGGATAGTGACCAGCGGGATGGACAGCACCAGCACCAGCAGTCCTGCCAGGAGGGTTTCGGAGAACAGGGCAAACCTGTTCACCGGGATGGGCTCGTGCTGGTGGGCTGCCGGTGTGGTGCTGTCCATGATGCTCATTTTTCTCTCCGTTGACCGTTAGCCCTTGAGGCCCTGGGTGGAAACGCCTTCGACGATGTACCGCTGGAAGATGAGGAAGAAGATCAGCACGGGGAGCAGGGCCAGGACGGACATGGCGATCATGGCGCCGTAGTCCGAAGACTGGGTTTGGTCCACGAAGAGGCGCAGGGCCAGGGGCAGCGGGTATTTGTCGGGGGTGTTCAAGTAGAGCAGCGGGCCCAGGAAGTCGTTCCAGCTCCAGATGAAGGAGAAGATCGAGGTGGAGATCAGGGCCGGTTTCATCAGGGGCAGCATGATGGAGGTGAAGATCCGGACGTGCCCGGCGCCGTCGATGCGGGCTGCTTCGTCGAGTTCGGCGGGGAGGTTTCGCATGAACTGGACCATGAGGAACACGAAGAACGCGTCTCCGGCGAGGAACTTGCCGATGAGCAGGGGGACGTAGGTGTCCACCAGTCCGAGCTGCTGGAAGATGATGTACTGCGGGATGATCACCACGTGGAACGGCAGCAGCAAGGTGGCGATCATCATGCCGAAGAACACGCTGCGTCCGGGGAACTTGATCCGGGCGAAGGCGTAGGCGGACACGCTCGCTGAGAGGATGGTGCCCACGACGGCGCCGACGGCCAGGATCAGCGAGTTGGTGAAGAACTGCAGGGTGGAGACCCCGCCGATGCCGTCCATCGCGGTGGCGAAGTTGTCAAGGCTGAAGTTGTTGGACCACAGCGAGGTGTTCTGGCCGCCGATTTCCGAGTTGGGTTTGAACGCGGAGGCGATCATCCACAGGGCCGGGTAGAGCACCACGCAGGTCAGCACGAGCGCTGCGGCGTGGAAGATGGTGCTCTTGGCGCGTTTTGCGCTGCTGGATTCGGATTTCGGGTTGTAGGCCGGGGCGGTGGCGCCCGGGGCCGGCTGGACGGGGGTTGCCGTGGTTGTCATTTTGCATCACCGCTGTAGTGGACCCAGGACTTGGACGTGCGGAAGAAGATCAGGGTGATGATGCCTACCACGATCACCAGCAACCATGCCATGGCTGAGGCGTAGCCCATCCGGAAGTCGCTGAAGCCCCGCAGGTACAGGTAGAGGGTGTAGAAGAGGGTGGATCCGGCGGGGCCGCCTTCACCGTTGGAAATGATGTACGCCGACGCGAAGATCTGGAACGCGTGGATGGTTTCCATCAGGAGGTTGAAGAAGATCACCGGGGAGAGCATGGGCCAGGTGATGTTGAAGAACTTCCGGACAGGACCGGCACCGTCCATCGATGCTGCTTCGTAGAGTTCGCCCGGGATCTGCTTCAGGCCGGCCAGGAAGATCACCATCGGGGCGCCGAACTGCCACACGGTCAGCAGGATCATCATGGGCATGGTCATGGACGGATTCCCCACCCAGCCGCCGATGTTGATCCCGAAGAAGGACAGGCCCTGGTCAACGGGTCCGGAATCGCCGAACATGGCCTTCCAGACGATCGCGATGGACACCGAGGCCCCAATCAGGGACGGGGCGTAGAAAGCCGACCGGTAGAAGCCCTGGCCGCGGCGCTTGCTGTTCAGCAGCATCGCCACCGCCAAGGCCGCGGCGAGCTTGAGCGGGGTGCCGAAGACCACGTAGGACAGGGTCACGCCCACGGACTGCAGGAACCGCTCGTCCTGGAAGAGGGTGGCGTAGTTGTCGAAGCCGATCCACTTGGGCGGCTCGAACAGGTTGTAGTTGGTGAACGACAGGTACAGCGAGGAGATCATCGGCCCGACCGTCAGGGCGATGAAACCCAGCAGCCAGGGCAGCAGGAAGGTGTAACCGGCGCGGGCATCCGCCCCGCGCTGCCGCGACTTGCGCGGCAGCGCGGTACCGGAGTGCCCCTGGCGCCTGCTCAGGGTTGGGCTTTGAGTCACGAGTTCAATCCGTCAGTCGTGAACACTCGATCGGCACTGGCCGGATCAGGCATTCTGCTTGATGAGGTCTTCGGCTTCCTTGAACCACGCGTCGACGGCACCGTCAACGGTGAGCTTGCCGTAGTTGAGGTCGGAGGCGATCCGGCCGAACGACGCTTCGAGCGTGCCGAAACCGACGATGGGCGGCTCGGGTGCGTCCTTGAGGTACTGCTCGATGGACTTCTCGTAATCAACCACCAGCTTGTCGGCGCCATCGAACGTGGTGCCGTCGCGCTGGGTCTTGGAGGCCGGAACGCCGCGGGAGGTCTTGAAGATCTGGCCCACCTCGGGGTCGTTGACCATGAAATCGATGAAGCGTGCGGCAGCGTCCTTGAACTTGGTCTTGGCGCTGGCCACCATCAGCATGGACGGCTTCAGGAACAGGCCCAGGTTGTTCGGGTCGTCCGAGGGTACCGGTACCAGCTTGAGTTGCTTGGCACCGCTGTCGGCCAGGTATCCGGCCATGAAGTTGTCCCAGGTAACCTCGGCGGCACTGACGTTGGAGCCGAACGGCGACTTGGGCTTGAGCTGGGTTACCCGGTCTTCCGGCACGAGGGCCTGGGTGCCGCGCAGCTTCGAGTTGAGGTTCCACCAGGTCTTCAGGTCGTCCTTGCTGAATCCCAGCTTCCCGTCGCTGGTGAAAGCCTGGATGTTCTTCTGCCGGAGCCAAATGTTGAACTGCCACCACACGCCGGTGAAGTCCGTGGAGCCGTACAGGGTGCCGTTGCCTTTGTCCCCAACTTCCTTCAGGAATGCCTGGAATTCGGACCAGGTCCACTTACCGGTGGGTTCGGCGATGCCCAGGGAGGCCAGCTTGGCGGGATCGTAGTAGACCGCGAAGGCGTTGGTGCTGGTGGGGATGCCGTAGGTCTTGCCCTTGATCTGGCCGGACGGCAGGAGTGATTTCTCGAACGCGGAGGTATCGATCTTCACTGCGCCCAGGTCCAGGAGCTGGTTGCGCTGGCCGTAATCGCGCAGGTAGGACAGGTCCCACTGCATCACGTCAGGCAGGCCGCCGCCTGCCGCTTCGGTGGCGCGCTTCTGCCAGTAGCCGGCAAAGTCCGTGAAGTTGCCGTTGACCTTGATGTCCGGGTTCTTCGACTCGAACAGGGCGATGGCTTTGCGGGTCCGCTCGGCGCGGTCGTCGTTGCCCCACCAGGTGTAGTTGATGGTCACGGGTTTTTCAGCGGATCCGGTCTGGCCGGACGAGCTGCCTCCGTTCCCACAGGCTGCCAGGGCTGCGGCAGATGCGGTGCCGATGGCCACGGTTGTGAGGAAATGCCTTCTGTTGATCACGGGAGCCTCCTTGCTCTACGGGTGCCTGGCCTGGCTCGGTCTACAACGTAAGTAGTGAGCTGGCTAACATGGCTTCTGAAACGATACAATAGCTGCATTCGGATCAATGGGCAAGCGTTTTCCAAGCCCTCAGGCAAGCGTTTTCCAAGAAAGCGTTTCCTTACTGTAAGGCAGCACCTCAGTCGACAAAGGAGTCCCATGACACAGCAGGAAAGCACCCGCCCGTCCAAAGTTTGGAGCAACGTCGGGGGCATCGCATTCGGGGGCGACTACAACCCCGAGCAATGGCCCGCGGGTGTCCGGCTGGAGGATCTGGAACTCATGCAGGAAGCGGGCGTGAATTTCCTCAGCGTCGGCATCTTCTCCTGGGCCCTGCTGGAACCCGCGGAAGGGCACTACGAGTTCGGCTGGCTGGACGAAGTCATGGACAACCTCGCCGGGGTCGGCGTTAAAGTGGCCCTGGCCACCGCCACCGCCGCGCCTCCCGCCTGGCTGGTCCGCAAACACCCGGAAATCCTGCCGGTAACGGCTGACGGGACCGTGCTGGGACCAGGCTCACGGCGGCACTACACGCCGTCGTCGGCCGTGTACCGCCGCTACGCCGCCGGGATCACGCGCGCACTCGCCGAACGGTACAAGAATCACCCCGCGCTGGCGCTGTGGCACGTTGACAACGAACTGGGCTGCCACGTCTCGGAGTTCTACGGGGAAGAGGACGCAGCCGCCTTCCGCGCCTGGCTCGAACGCCGGTACGGGAGCATCGATGCCTTGAACGCCTCCTGGGGCACGGCATTCTGGTCCCAGAACTACGGCTCCTTCGACGAAATCCTGCCGCCCGCCGTCGCCCCGTCCACCCTGAACCCGGGCCAGCAACTGGACTTTCAGCGGTTCAACTCGTGGGCGCTGATGGACTACTACCGGGAGCTGGTGGCCGTCCTTCGCGAGGTGACCCCGGACATCCCCTGCACCACCAACCTGATGGCCTCAAGTGCCACCAAATCCATGGACTACTTCAGCTGGGCCAAAGACCTGGACGTCATCGCCAACGACCACTACCTTGTGGCCGCGGACCCGGAACGCCACCTGGAACTCGCGTTCAGCGCGGACCTCACCCGTGGTATCTCGGGGGGCGACCCGTGGATCCTGATGGAGCATTCGACGTCGGCCGTTAACTGGCAGCCGCGCAACCAGCCCAAGATGCCCGGCGAGATGCTGCGCAATTCACTGTCGCACGTGGCACGCGGGGCCGACGCCGTGATGTTCTTCCAGTGGCGGCAGAGCTATGTGGGCTCCGAGAAATTCCATTCAGCGATGGTCCCGCACGGCGGACGGGACACGCGGGTGTGGCGTGAGGTGGTGGAGCTCGGCGCGGCACTGAAACGCCTCGAACCCGTGCGCGGTTCGCGGGTCCAGTCGCGTACCGCCATTGTGTTCGACTACGAGGCCTGGTGGGCCACTGAGATCGACTCCAAGCCGAGCATCGACGTGAAGTACCTGGACCTGCTGCGGGCGTTCCACCGGTCGTTGGTCCTGCGCGGAGTCTCCGTGGACCTGGTGCATCCGTCAACGTCACTGCAAGGCTACGACCTGGTGCTGGTGTGCACGCTGTACGCCGTGTCCGATGAGTCCGCTGACAATGTCGCCGCTGCGGCCGACTCCGGCGCAACGGTGCTGGTCAGCTACTTCAGCGGGATCGTGGACATGCAGGACCATGTGCGGCTGGGCGGCTATCCGGGCGCCTTCCGTGAGCTCCTGGGAGTAAGGGTGGAGGAGTTCCATCCGCTGCTGGCCGGGGCGCAGCTGAAGCTGGGCGACGGCACTGTGTCATCCGTCTGGAGCGAACACCTGCACCTTGCCGGCGCCGAGGCCATCCAGACCTTCACCGAATACCCGCTGGAGGGCGTCCCTTCCCTCACCCGCCGGCCCGTGGGTTCCGGGGCTGCCTGGTACTTGGCCACGTTCCCCGATGCCGACGGGATTGAGGCCCTGGTTGACAAACTGCTGGCCGAATCAGGCGTATCCCCCGTTGCCACTGCCGATCCCGGGGTGGAAGTGGTGCGACGCCGGTCCGCCGACGGGCGCAGCTTCCTGTTCGCGATCAACCACACGCGGGCGGATGCCGCCGTCACAGCCGCCGGTGTGGACCTGCTGACCGGTGAGCAGTTTCCGGGCACAGTTCCTGCCGGCGGCGTCGCAGTGGTAACTGAAAGCCAGGCGCAGCAAGCCGGCAGCCGTACAACTGCGCTTTAACAACTCCGCCCCGGAAAGGAACCATCGGTTCCCGCCGGGGCGGAGCTGCCACCCGCCGTCGGACATCTGGGTGGGGAGGCACCCACCCATGTTGTCCGGAGCCGTGTTGGCGGTGTGGAGTCCTACTTGCTGATGGCCGACTTCATCTCGTCGGTGGCCTTCTTGCCGGCATCATCCGGGGACAAGCGCTCGAAGAGGACCTCAGAGGTGTAACGCTTGATGATCTCCTGGATGGCACCGGCTCCCTTCGGCGGCGGCGCCGGCGCCTCGCCGAGCTCGTCTTTGATCTGGTCGATGAACTTGACCACCTTGACATCGGCCGGGGTGAGTTTCGGCTGGATCGCGGCCCGCACGTCGGAGTTGGGGTAGACACCCCGGTCAGCGAGGAGGGCCTCGCCGGCTTTGACATTGTTGGTCAGGAAGTTGATGAACTTGGCCGTTTCCTGCGGGTGCTTGGTGCGCGAGGAAGCTGACCAGAACTGCGACGCTTTGTACCAGAGGCCTGCATCAGCGGCAGAGCCGGTCTTGGTGGGGAACCGCAGAATCTTCAGGTCCCCGCCGCTTGCCTTTTCCAGGGCCGGCGCCTGGTTGGACCACCAGAAGGCCATGCCGTTCTTGCCTGTTGCCAATCCGCTCTGGTCAAGCGGGGCAGCCTCGGCTTCCACTACCTCGGACGCGGATGGGACTGCTTTCTTCTGGCTCAGCTGCTTCAGGAATGCCCACCACTCGGCGATATCGCTCGGCTCGAAGCCCAGCTTTCCATCGGAGGTATACAGGGATTTGCCGTTCTGCCGAAGCCAGACACCCAGGGACGCCTCGTCAGTTCCATAGGCTGCAGCGCCGTAGGTCCCCTTGGGCGACTTAGCGGTGATCTCAGCGGCAATGCGGCCAAAGTCGTCCCAGGTCCACTTGCTATCGTCCGGGAGCGGAACCCCGGCAGCCTGGAAGACGGCAGGATTGGCCAGGATGGTGGCCGCGTTAATGCCGGCGGCAATCCCCGTCAGCCCCTTCTCGCCCTTGCCTGCGTTGAGTGCTGCCTCGTCCAGCTTGGAGGTGTCGATGTCGTACTTGGACAGGTCAAGAAGGGCGCCGCGGCTGGAGTACTCCGTGATGTACTTCTCGTCCATCTGAATGATGTCCGGGGCATCGTTGGCTGCCACCTGCGTGGCCAACTTGTCCCAGTAGCCGCTCCAGTCCCCAAACTCCGGCTTGATCTTGATCTTGGGATTTTCGGCTTCGAACTGCTTGATAGCTTCCTGCGTCAGTTGGGCGCGTTTGTCGCCGCCCCACCAGGAGAAGCGAAGCTCAACGGTTCCGTCAGCGTTCTGCGGAGCGGCTCCCCCGCCGCAGGCGCTGAGGGCAAGGACGGCGGCGACGGCAGCGGCGACCGCACCTGCTGTACGGGTTCGGCGCAATGGGCGTGAAGGTGGTACCCCTGCCGGCTGCTTGGCAGCGGATGCAGGACGGGGAAATAGCGGCACTGTGTAACTCCGATCTTCTTTGATCCAGGTGCGGTGATGTTGGGGCTGGCCGGTGGCATGGCCGTCGAGGTTTCGAAGGCCGGCCACAGTCCGCGAAAGCGCTTTCTGTACCTAATGCTACAAGTTCGTTACTTGTATTACAAGATGCGGACGAAATGCCCCCGTCCCGTGACGCACGAACGGCCCGTCGCTGGCGACGGGCCGTTCGAACAGATAGTGCAGGGGGTACCGCGGCGACGGGCGAGGCCTGCCGTTATTTGATTCCGGTGGTGGCGATGCCCTTGATGAGGAACCGCTGGCCGAAGAGGAAGACCAGGAAAACCGGCAGCAGGGACACGATGGACATGGCAAACAGGGAGCCCCAGCTCGTGGCCGACTGCGAATCCACGAAGGCCCGCAGGGCCACCGGAACCGTGAACATGTCCGGGTCCGTGAGGTAGATCAGGGCGCCGAAGAAGTCGTTCCAGGTCCAGATGAAGGTGAAGATGGTGGTGGTGGCCAGGGCCGGCACCATCAGCGGCAGAATCACGCGAAGGAAGATGCGCGGGTGGCCGGCTCCATCGATTCTGGCGGCCTCGTCAAGCTCCTTGGGGATGCCGCGGATGAACTGCACCATGAGGAAGACGAAGAACGCATCCGTGGCGAGCAGTTTGGGGACGATCAGCGGCCAGAAGGTGTTCACCCAGCCGATCTGCGAAAACAGGATGTACTGCGGAACGATCACCACGTGGAACGGGAGCATGATGGTCAGCAGCATGATGCCGAAGAACAGCTTCTTGGCGGTGAACTGCAGGCGGGCGAACGCGTAGGCAGCCATCGAGCATGAGACCAGGTTGCCCAGGATCGATCCAATCACGACGATCGCGGAGTTGATCATGTAGTGGCCGAACGGATGGGTCAGGGCCGACCATCCGGACGTGTAGTTGCTCATTTCCAGGCTGTTCAGCCACAGGCCCGGTTCACGGAAGATCATCTCGTTCGGACGCAGCGAGGACACCACCATCCACAGCAGCGGGTAGATCATCAGCGTGCCGGCGAGGATCAGAATGCCGTGCTTCATCAGCGATTTGCTGCGCTGGGCACGGCTGAAGGCCAGGGTTCCCCGGGACTCGCGGACCCTGGGCTTGCGGTTCGTAGGCTTGCCGGCGCCCCCGGACTTCTTCTCCGGGGTGGGCAGCGTCTCAAGCTTAGTCGTCATAGAAAACCCAATACTTAGAAGCGATGAAGTTGATGGCGGTGAAGACGCCGATGATAAGCAGCAGCACCCACGCCATGGCTGAGGCGTAGCCCATGTCGAACTGGCCGAAGCCCTTTTGGTAGAGGTACAGGGTGAAGAACATCGTCGAGTCGGATGGTCCGCCGTTGCCGCCGGAGACGATGAACGCCTGGGTGAAGGACTGGAACGAACCGATGATCTGCAGCACCAGGTTGAAGAAGATAATCGGGCTCAGCATCGGCATGGTGATCCGCCAGAACTGCTGCAGCGTGGTGGCACCATCCACCCTGGCCGCCTCATAGTACATATTTGGGATCTGTCGCAGCCCCGCAAGGAAGATGATCATGGGAGCGCCAAAGGTCCAGACGTGCAGCAGGATGATGGATCCCAGGGCGGTGCTGGGATCCGAGATCCAGCCGGGACCCTGGATCCCGAACATGGCCAGCACCTGGTTGACCAAGCCCGTGGTACCGAAGATCTGCTTCCACAGGATGGCGACGGCCACCGAACCGCCCAGCAACGACGGAAGGTAGAACACCGAGCGGTAGAACGGAAGGCCGCGGAGCCCCTTATCCAGGACGAGCGCGATCAGCAGTGCAACAGCCAGCTGCAGTGGAACACCCACCAGGACGTACGTGAACGTAACCCGCAACGAGTTGTGCAGCCGGGCATCGCTGAGCATCCTGGTGAAGTTGTCCAGCCCCGTCCATTCAGGCGGCTGCAGCAGGTTGTAGTCCGTAAAGGACAGGTAGAGGGACATCAACATGGGGCCGATGGTGATAGCCACCAGGCCCACCAGCCACGGGAGCAGGAAGATGTAGGCGGCCTTGTTGTCCCGCCCGTTGGCCTTCTTCTCCTCAGCGGTGGCTTTGCCCTTCCGCCGGCTCAGCGAAGACAGTTCGCTGATGGCGCTCACGGTTGCTGCTCCGTCACGGACAGCAGGCACGCTGCGGCCGGCAACTGGGCCGGACGGCGCGTCCTGGGAATATGTTTTGCGGCCATGTGGTCTCCTTCGGTCATCGTGGCCTCCACGTTTCGGTCATCGCCAGGCGATGGGGGATCGGGACTCCCTTTGCGGGCCCGCTGCATGCCCGCCAGGGCTGGAGCGGTTCCGCCCGCCGGGAGCGTCGTTTTAGAAAGCGGCTCCGTACCAAAGTAAACGGTTTCTTGACTCCTGTACAGCCCTTTGTTAGTTTTTGAGAAAACGTTTTCTGTTACATGTGGCAGGGGGACGTGACTACCAAATATGAGGGGACAACAATGAGGTTTGGTCTCAGGAAATCGGTAATGGGAATCACCGGCGCCGCCGCCGCACTGGCTATTGTTCTTACCGGCTGCGGCAACAGCCCGCAGGCCGGGAAAGTAGGGACTGCGGAGGATCCCGTCACGATCCGGTTCGCATGGTGGGGCAACGACTCCAGGGCAAAGACCACCATGGAGGTCATCAAAGCCTTCGAAGCCGCCAACCCCACCATCAAGGTCCAGGGCGAGAACACCGAATTCAGTTCCTACTGGGACAAGATGGCCACCCAGATCGCCGGCGGAACCACCCCGGACGTGATCGCCATGAGCGGCGCCTACCCCAGCGAATACTCCAGCCGCGGCGTCCTCCTGGACCTCGACAAGGTCAAGGACCAGATCGACACCTCGAAGTTCGCCGACGGGACCGTTGACCTGGGCAAGATCAACGGAAAGCAGTACACCATTACGGCGGGCGTCAACTCCATGTCCATGGTCCTGGACCCCAAGGTCTTCGAGTCCGCCGGGGTGCCGCTGCCGGACGACGAAACCTGGACCTGGGACGACTACGCGCGGATCGCCGCGGAAATCACCAAAAAGTCGCCCGCCGGCACCTTCGGCACGACCCCCATGGCCAACGACTCCTTCCTTGCCGTCTGGGCGCGCCAGAATGGCCAGGAGCTCTACACGGACGACGGCAAGAAAATGGGCATCAGCGAGGACACGCTCGCCAAGTGGTTTGAGCTCAACAAGAAGCTGATGGAAACCGGAGGCGCCCCCTCCGCGTCCCAGACCGTTGAGGACGGTTCCGCGCAGCCGGAACTGACGCTGATGGGACAGGGGAAACAAGGCATGAAGATTTCCTGGAGCAACCAGATGACGTCCTACTCGGGTGCACCCCTGGTCATGGCCAAGCTGCCGGGTGAGAGCAAACAGCCTGGCGCCTGGCTGCGGTCCTCGATGGAATACGCCATCTCGTCCAAGTCCGCGCAGCCCAAGGAAGCGGCCCTTTTCATCAACTATCTGGTCAACAACATGGATGCAGCGTCCAAGATCAAGAGCGACCGGGGCATGCCTGCCAACACCGAACTGAAGGCGGGCATCACTCCACTGCTGAAGGAAACACAGCAGAAGGAGGCAGCGTACCTGGACCGCATCGCCGCCCTGAAGGTCGAGGCCCCCAAGCCGTTCCCGGCAGGATCATCCGCAACCCTGGAAGTTTTGAACCGTTACAACACGGATGTACTCTTCGGGAAGATCTCCCCAAGGGACGCAGCCAAGGGCATGATCTCCGAGGTTAATCAGAACCTCGCGTGAACCGGACCGACCGCGCTGTAATAGCAGAATCACCGCCGAAAGGAGGCAGGCTGGATGACCCCGACAGCACGCCCCAGTGCCATTGCCGGCTATGAAGACTGGCCTGCCTACGTCCGGAACCATCCACGGCATCAGGCCTCCGCCCCTCCTGCGCAGGAGTTCTCGGACGCCTTGGGTGTTCCCGGCGCATGCGCACCTTCCGGACTAACCGTGCACTGGGAGGAAACGCACGACGGCGCCACCACCTCCCAGCTCAGCTGGCAGTTGGGCTTCGGCCCACGGACCACGGGCTGGCTGGTCCGGCCGGCCGGAAGCTCCGGGCCCCTGCCGGGGGTCCTGGCGCTGCACTGCCACGGCGGCAACAAGTTCGGCGGCGCCGACCGGCTGGTGGAACTGCCGGACAACCATCCGTCGGCGGCGGCAGCCCGCGCCGGCCACTACGACGGCCACGCCCTGGCCACCGACACCGCTCGCCGCGGCTTCGCTGTGCTGGCCCATGACTCTTTCGCCTGGGGCAGCCGCAAATTCGACCTTTCTGCTCCCCCTGGCGCACTTCCGCCGCACTGGACGCGCGGCGGGCACAATGGCGGGACGACGGCGTCGTACCTTCCGACGCGGACGATTACAACGCCGCTGCGGGCTTTCACGAGGACACGGTGGCCAAGGCCGCAGGGCTGCTCGGCAGCAGCCTCGCAGGCATGGTGGCACACGACGACCTCGCCGCGCTGGACATCCTGGCGTCCCTGCCGGACGTCGACCAGGACAGGCTGGGCTGCATCGGATTCTCCGGCGGCGGCGGCCGTTCCCTGGCCCTGGCAGTCCTTAGTCCGCGTATCCGGGCCGCCGTGGTGTCCTGCATGATGACCACCTTCGAGTCCCTGCTCCCGGCCTACCTGGACGCCCATTCGTGGCTGCTGCAGACTCCCGGGCTGTGGAAGCTGGGCGACTGGCCCGAACTCACCGCCCGCGCAGGAGCCGCCCGGTTCCTGGTGCAGTACGCCCTGGCCGACGATCTCTTTCCGGAAGACGGAATGCGCCAGGCGCACCGGATACTGGAATCCCTGTACGGGGGCACCGACAGGTACACGGGCAGCTTTTGGCCCGGCGGGCACGTCTTCACCGCGCCCATGCAGGACGAAGCCCTTGAGTTCCTGGCCAAGACGCTGGCCTTCTGACCCTCTTCCACAACCTCCCCAAGGACCCACGTGACCACACAGCATTCGGCGGAATCCACATACCGGCAGCCCCCGTCCACAGACCTCCCCAGGGTGGCCCTGGTGGGCGTGCACGGCTTCGGCGAGCGGCACCTTGCCAACCTGGCCCGCCTTGAACAGGCAGGCGCCCTTGAACTGGTGGCCGTCGCCGATCCCAACCCGCCGCAGCCCGGCAGCCTGGCCGGTTCGGTGGCTGTGTACCCGGACATGGACGGGCTGCTGGCCGCCCAGCCGGGCGTCGACGTCGTCATCATTGCCACCCCCATCCAGACCCATGCTCCCCTGGCCCTCGCCGCCCTGGCAGCGGGCAAGGACGTGTATGTGGAAAAGCCGCCGGTAGCATCCCTCGCCCAGTTCCAGGACGTGCTGGCAGCCGCCGGGAAAGCGGGCCGCCTGGTCCAGGTAGGCTTCCAGAGCCTGGGATCGCACGCCCTGCCCGCCATCAGGGACCTGGTGGCCGCCGGGGACATCGGCACCGTCCTGGGCATCAGCGCCACCGGCCAGTGGCTCCGGACCACGGCATACTTCAAGCGCTCGCGCTGGGCCGGGAAGCGCAGCCTCGACGGCGTGGACGTGGTGGACGGCGTGGCCACCAATGCCCTGGCACACGCAGTGGCCACCGCCCTGCATCTGGCCGGGGCACACACCCTGGCGGACATTGCCTCCGTGGAAACGGACCTGTACCGGGCCAACCAGACCGAAAGCGACGACACCTCCGTGCTGCGCGTCCGCACTTCCCAGGGAACCACGCTGCTGTGCGCCCTCACGCTCTGCGCCCCGGAACAGCTGGACCCCACGGTGACCGTGCACGGAACCCTGGGTGACATCACCCTTTCCTACACCAGCGATGAGGTGGTCATCACCACGCCCGACGGCGAGCGCCGGGAGACCTACGCGCGGACGGACCTGCTGGAGAACCTGCTCGAGGCCCGGGCCACGGGGCTCCCCTGCTCTGCGCCCTTGAGGACACCGGCGCGTTCACTGCCGTCCTGGAGGCCATCCGCACCTCTCCGGCACCGGCCCCGATCGACGCCCGGTACGTCACCTGGGAGGGCGGGGGCGACGACGCCCACCCCGTGGTCCCGGGCATCACCGACCTGATGGCCCGCGCCGTCAAGGCGCAGGCAACGTTCGCCGAACTCGGCGTCCCCTGGGCCCGCCCGCTTCCGCCGGTCCGGACGCTGACCGTTGGGGGCCGACCGGTGGCGGACTACCAGGACGGCAGCCATATCCGGGCAGTATCCTCCCCGCGCCCCTACCTGCACCCGGTCCGGACACTGGCCGGAACCGTGGTGACGGACCACCAGCCGCTGGACCACGTGTGGCACCTGGGGGTTGGGGTGGCGCTGCAGGACGTGGACGGGGTGAATTTCTGGGGCGGCCGCACCTATACCCGGGAAGCCGGGCAGTACGTCTGGCGTCCTGATCATGGCAGCATCGTCCGCACCGCCACCACGGCGGTGCAGGCCGACGCCGGCGAAGGGCGTGCGGGCAAGCTCCAGGAAACCCTGGACTGGAACGGGCCCGACGGTGCCCCCATCCTGGTGGAGGAGCGCTCCTGGGCGTGGTCCGGCGTCGCGCCCTCCATCTGGCGGCTGTCCCTCGACTTCGCGCTGTCCCCCGCCGGTGACAAGCCGGTCAGCCTGGGCAGCCCGGGATCGAACGGACGCTTCGAGGGCGGTTACGGTGGCTTCTTCTGGCGCCTGCCCCCTTGCGGTGACGCCGCGGTCTGGACGCCCGCCGGTTCCGGTGAGGCGGAGGCCCACGGAAGCGTCACGCCCTGGCTCGCCTGGTCAGGAAAGTTCGACGGCGGGCCCGCCACCCTGGTGTTCGTCGCACCGGAAGGGTCCACGGATCCCTGGTTTGTCCGGGTGGACGGCTACCCCGGAGTGGGCCAGTCCCTGGCATGGGACGCCCCCGTGACGGCCCGGCCGGGCAGTCCCGTGCGGCGGCGCGTCACCGTCTTTGTGGCCGACGGAATCCTGTCCACAACCGACATCGAAGATTTGACCAACCAGCAGGGGGACCCGTCATGAGCCACACAACAACATCAGCCGTTTCCGGGCGGGAGGCGCGGGTGGCTCCCGGGTCCAGGACGGACCGGGCCATCAAGCGCCAGCGTGTCCTGGACATTCTCGACGCCGCCGGGCATGACTCCGTGCTTCTCACCACGAACACCGCCCTGACGTGGTACCTGGACGGCAGCCGCGTCCACATCAGCCTGGCCGGCGATCCCATCGCCGCCCTGCTGGTGGACCGGGACGGCGACCACCTGGTCACGTTCAACAACGAAGCCGGCAGGATCGCGGCCGAGGAGCTTCCCGGCGGCGTCAACCTGCACACCGTGCCCTGGTACGGGAACCTGCACCAGGCCGCGGCCGCCGTCGGAAACGGCTCCCGGCCGCTGGCGGAAGCGGACGTCTCTTCGCAGCTGCGGGCCGCCCGGCAGCGGCTCCTTCCCGCTGAAAGCGCCCGCTATTCCATCCTCAGCGCGGAACTGGCCGCCATGATGACCGATGTCCTGTCTGCCGCCCGCCCCGACACCACGGAATTCGAGCTGGTTTCGGCCCTGGCGGGCCGGGTGGTGGCCGCCGGCGCGGAGCCGCTGGTCCTGCTGTGCAACGGCAGCTCCCGCACCACCTTCCGGCACCCGTTGGCCACGCACTCCCCCTCGGCAGGCGTGCCATGGCCGTCGTGTGCGCCCGCCGCGAAGGCCTGGTTGCCAACATCACCCGCTGGATCAGGTTCGACGCCGGCACCCAGGAAGAGCGCGACGCCGAGGCGCGCATCGCGGCGGTGGAAGCGGATGTTTTTGACGCCACCGTCCCGGGAGTCGGGCTGGACAGGATTTTCGCCGAGATCCAGGCATCCTACGTGCGGCACGGTTTCGGGGCGGACCAGTGGGAGCAGCACCACCAGGGTGGTCCGGCCGGCTACGCGGGCCGTGACCCGCGGGTGACATCCGAAGCCACCGACACTGTGGTGCTGGACCAGGCCTTCACCTGGAACCCTTCCGGCCCCGGCGTCAAGATCGAAGACACGGTACAGCTCACGGAATCCGGACTTCGAGTGCTCACCGTGGACCCGCGCTGGCCTGTGGCCACCGTGAATGGGCTGGACCGGCCGGTGACGCTGCAGCTGTAAGGCGCTTCTGCAGGCATCACGTAAGCCCCGGGACCTTGCGGTCCCGGGGCTTAGTTGATGGTCCTGCCGGCCCTTGGCTTACGGAAGCTGCAGTTCACCGTCCACGCGGCGCGGGATGCCCAGGGGGTTGTCCTCACGCAGTGCCGGGTGCAGCACTGCCTCCGGGGCGTCCTGGTAGGCCACCGGCCGCTGGAACCTGCGGACCGCCGTCGCGCCCACCGAGGTGAACAGTGACGTGGTGGCCGGGTACGGGCCACCGTGCTGCTGGGCCCAGTTGACGGCCACGCCCGTGGGCCAGCCTTCGAACAGGACGCGTCCTGCAAGTCCGGACAGCTGCTCCACCAGGCCTGCGATGTCCTCACCGGGCTGGGCGTGCAGGGTGCCGGTCAGGCTCCCCGGGACCTTGGCCAGGACGGCGGACAGTTCGTCCTGGCCCGTGTATTCGATGAGGATGGTGGTGGGGCCAAAGCACTCCTCCAGCAGCTGCTCCGGGCGTTCCAGCACCTTGGCGGCGGTGGTGGAGAAGACCACCGGAGCGGCGCCGTTGGCGGCCGCGTCCTGGTCCACGGCGCCGCTGACCACCTCCACGCCGTCGACTGACGCGAAGGCGCGCAACCCGTCCGGGTAGGCTTCCGCGATCCGGCTGGTGAGCATGCCCAGGGCCGGCTTGTCCTTGCTGGCCTCCGCCACGGCCCCGGCAAACTGCGTCCCCGCGGGGATGAACACCAGGCCCGGCTTGGTGCAGAACTGGCCCGCCCCAAGGGTGAAGGAGCCTGCCAGTCCGGCGGCGAGTTCCGCGGAGCGTTCCTCCAGTGCCGCCGCGGTGATGACCACGGGGTTCAGGCTCCCCAGTTCCCCGTAGAACGGGATGGGGTCGGGGCGGGAGGTGGCAAGGTCGAACAGGGCCCGGCCGCCGGGGATGGACCCGGTGAAGCCCACGGCCTTGATGGCGGGGTCCTGGACCAGGGCTGTTCCCACTTCACGGCCGTGGACCAGGGCGAACAGGCCGTCCGGTGCACCCGCGCCGCGAAGCGCCTCCGCCACGATCTCCGCCGTGCGTTCGGACAGCCGCAGGTGGCCTGAGTGTGCCTTGACGATGACCGGGCACCCGACGGCGAGGGCCGAGGCGGTGTCACCGCCTGCCACGGAGAAGGCAAACGGGAAATTGGAGGCGGAAAAGACGGCAACAGGGCCGATGGGCTTGAGGATCCTGCGGAGGTCAGGCCTGGGCGGGGTGGCAGCGGGATCCGCGTGGTCGATGATGGCTTCAAGATAGGAACCCTCGGTGATCACCCGGGCGAACAGGCGCAGCTGGCCGGTGGTGCGGGCCACCTCCCCCGTCAGCCGCGGGGCACCCAGGCTGGTCTCGGCGTCCGCGATGTCCACCAGTTCAGCAGCATTGGCGTCCAGGGCGTCAGCCACCGCGTTCAGCCAGCCGGCGCGCTCTGCGTCAGGGGCTGCGGCCGAGATCCTGGCTGCTGCTGTGGCCGCAGCGGTGAGCTCTGTCAGGGAAAGCGTTGCAGTTGTCACGTCAGGTACCTGTTCGTCGTATGGAAGTTCATGGCTGCGGGGTTTCCCGGAAGCGGAAGCCCAGTCCGGGCCGGTCCGCCAGGGCCACCCTGCTGTTGGCGAACCGCACCGGCGACGGGCCGGCCAGGATCCCCAACTGTTCGAAGGATGCCTCCTCGACGTCCTCCACCATGGTGGGCTCCGCCAGGGTCAGGGCCAGCTGCCCGGACAGTTCGGGCAGCAGGTGCGGCATGATCTTGATGCTGTTGGTCCGTGCCAGCTCAACGATCCGCCGGAACGGGGTAATGCCGCCCACCCGGATGATGTTGGGCTGGATGATGTCCACCGCCTCCGCCTCTATGAAATCGCGGAACCGGTAGATGGTGTGCAGGTTTTCGCCAAGGGCGATGGGCACGGGCGAGTGCTTCCGGAGCCTGCGGTAGGCCCAGAGATCGTCCGCGCGGATGGGTTCCTCCAGCCATTCCAGCCCGAATTCGGCCAGCACATCGAGGGCCCGGAAGGTGGTGGGCAGGTCCCACCGCTGGTTTGCGTCGATCATGAGCCTGCGGTCCGGGCCCAGGACGGAGCGGACGGCGGCAACGCGTTCGCGGTCCTCGCGGAGGTCCGGTTTGCCCACCTTGATCTTCACTGCCTGGTGGCCGGCGGCAACCCAGCGTTCAGCCTGTGCCACCAGCTCGTCCAGGGTGTAGTGCAGGTTCACGCCGGAGCCGTAAACCTCGGCTGATTCCTGCCGCTGGCCCAGCAGGCCGGTGACCGATGTCCCGGCACGGCGGGCCTGCAGGTCCCACAGCGCCAGGTCCACACCAGCCATGGCGATGGTGGTGAGCCCTCCGCCGCCGGCCTCGTGCAGCCGCTTCCAGAGCACGTCCCACACGCCCTCGGGGGTGGCGGGCAGACCGGCGATGAAAGGGGCGATGTCGTGATCAAGCAGCGCCTTGACTGCCTGGGGACCGATGGTGGGCGTCCAGGAGAAACCAAAGCCCGTGCCGCCGTCGTCCGTGTGAACCTCCGTGGCGATCACGTGGTTCTCCGGCGCCTCTGCGCCCCAGCTGCGGCGCAGCGGAACGGTGAGGAGCCGCGTCGACAGGCCGGTGATGCGCGGAACGGTACGGACGGCTTCGGCCGCCGGTGCGCCCATCAGTGCCCGGCCAGCTCGTAACCCTTGGCCAGGATGGCCTTGAGCTCCACGAGCTGTTCCTCCGTGGGGTCCACCAGCGGCGGGCGGACGGAACCCACCGGCATTCCGCCCAGCCGGAGGCCCGCCTTGATCAGGGAAACGCCGAAGCCGGGGGTCTGGTCCCGCAGGCGTACCAGGGGTGCGTAGAAGCCCTCAAGGAGGGCGTTGCGCCGTTCCTCGTCTCCGGCAGCGTAGGCATCGTAGTAGGCCTTGGCGATCTCCGGGGCCATGGCGAAAGCCGCCGAGGAGTATAGCGGGATGCCCAGACCGCGGTACGCGCCCTGCGTCAGTTCGGCGGTGAGCAGGCCGTTGAAGAAGGCGAAGTCCTTGCGGCCCGTTGCCTTGACCGCGGACACGATTTCCTGGGCGAGGCCCACGTCGCCAAGACCATCCTTGAAACCGATGACCTTGGGGTTGGCGGCGAGCTTGGCCATTGACGCCGCGGTGAATTTGGCGTTGCCGCGGTGGTACACGATGACCGGCAGGCTGCTGGCGTTGGCCACGGCCTCGATGTAGGCCACCAGCCCGTCCGTGGGGCCGGTGACCAGGTACGGCGGAAGCACCAGCAGCGCGTCGGCGCCTGCTTCCTCGGCAGCCCGGGCGGCTGCGAGGGCGTGGCCCAGGGGTCCGCCCGCACCGGCCACCACAGGGACTCGCCCGGCAACGACCTCGACGGCGGCCGCCACCACGGTGCGGACCTCCCCGATGCTGAGGGCGTGGAATTCGCCGGTGCCGCAGGCGGGGAAGACGCCGCCCGGGCCGAAAGGCAGCCGGGAGCTGATGTGTTCCTTGAGCAGTTCCACGTCAACGGCACCTTCGGCCGTGAACGGGGTGACGGGGAAGAACAGTACGCCGTCGAATTTCATGATGTCTCCTTGCCTCCGGCGCTGGCGGTAACCAGCGTGGAAGCCTCGTCGTTGAGGGTTGGGTGGGACTTGAGTTCTGTGCGCCAACTGCGCTTGGGCTGCCAGCCGAGCAGTTCCCGGGCCTTGGCAATGGAGAACGCCGGGTTGGTTCCGGTCAGGCCGGCGCTGAGCGCTTCGCTTCCCGGCAGGAATTTTGGCATCAGCTCCGCCAGGGGCGCGGTGGCCAGTGCGTCGGCTGCCCCTACGAAGAAGGTTTCCCCGTTCGGAATGTCCGCCATTTTCTGCAGCAGCAGGTCCAGGAAATCAGCCACATCCCGGGCGTCCACGTAGTTGAACAGCGCCGGAGCGGAGAGGGCGGGGTCGGCCAGGCGTTCGGCGAGCGTGTGCCCCTGCTGGGTGGGGGCACCGTCCCATTCCTCCGGCGAGATGACAAAGCAGGGACGAAACGCCGCGTACCGGATCTTCTCTCCCTGCGCCGTGGCGAACATCTGCATGGTCTGCTCGGCGATGAGCTTGGACAGCGCGTAGGCGTTCCAGGGCTTGGGCGGCGTGCGCTCGTCCAACGGGAACGACGGCGGCAGCCACCCCGCCGGGCATCCGTAGCCCAGGACCGTGGGGCTGCTGGCGGTGACGATTTTGCCAACGCCCAGTTCCGTTGCGGCGCTGATGACCGCGAAGGCGAGCCGGGTGTTGGTGGCGAAAATGACGTCCTCGGGTGCGCTGAACGGTACCGCGATCGCCGCAAGGTGGATGACGGCGTCGGGCCTTGCATCCCGAAGGAGGCGCAGTGCCTCGCCCGGCGCCAGGAGGTCCGCGGTCTCCTGGACGACGCCGGCCGGCAGGAGCCCGGCGGGGACGGCGTCACGGTCAACCGAGACCACCTCATGGCCCGCCTGGGCCAGCCCCGCCACCACGCTGCGGCCAAGGCGGCCCGCGCCGCCGGTCACGAATATCCTGCTCATGGTTTTTCCTCTACTTGGCGCGGCGAAGGTCGACGCCGAGGTCCAGGTCCTCGACCCGGACGGGCAGGGACGATTCCAGGGAGCGGTTGCCTGCGATGCCCACGGACACTGAACGCAGGCCGTCCAGGTAACCGGAGGGCCGGCCCAGGGGGTCCTCGCCCGGTCCGTTGAAGAGGTCCGACAGCAGCAGTTCGTCACCGCCGCCGTGCCCGCCTTCGCCGTTGACGATCGGCACCTCGTAGGCGGCCTCCCAGTGGCGCTGGACCACCAGCCGCTCGCCGTTGCGGCGCACGGCGTCCTCTTCCTCCACGGGGGTTGCGGAAGGGTCCACGACGGTTTTCTGGTCGGTGCTGTGCAGGACGGCGGCGCGTTCCACCACTTCAAGCTCCGCCCGGCCCTCGGTGCCGTTGACCGCCACCCGGTAGCCTTCCCAGGGGCTGTGCGCGTTCAGCGAGTAGCTCAGGCGCGGCCCACCCTGGTACTCCACCACCAGGGCCAGGTTGTCCTCAATGGTGATGCCGGCGGTGAAGACATCCTGGTCGCGGCGGTAGCCGTCGTAGTGTTCGTTGTCCAGGAACAGTGCCTTGAGCCGCTCGTCCTCGCGCAGGTCCAGCGCGAAGGGGTCCTTCTCGCCGGCGGGGGCATCGGCGTCGGGCGTTCCCCGTTCCGGGCGTGGGCCAAGGCCGCGCTCGGCAGCGTTCTTGTCGCCATAGAACTTCAGGCCACCGGAAGCGAAGACCCGCTCCGGGACGTCGTCGATCCACCAGTTGACCAAGTCAAAGTGGTGCGACGCCTTGTGGATGAGCAGCCCGCCGGAGTTCTTCTTCTCACGGTGCCAGCGGCGGAAGTAGTCCGCGCCGTGGACGGTGTCCAGGACCCAGCTGAAGTCGACGGACGTGACTTTGCCGATCACGCCGCTCTGGATGATTTCCTTGAGCGCGCTGTTGCGGGGCGAGTAGCGGTAGTTGAACGTGACCACCACGTTCCGGCCGGTTTCCTGGACGGCCTGGGTGATACGGCGGCAGCCTTCGGCATCGATGGTCAGTGGCTTTTCGACCACGACATCCGCTCCGGCACGAAGACCCTCAACAATATAGTCCGCATGGGTGTAGTCCGGGGTGGTGACAATAATCCGGTCGATGCCGTTGGCCTGGATAAACGCTGTCAGGTCCGCGGGATCAAAGGACGCCACCGGTCCCGGCGCGCCCAGTTCCTGGATGAGCTTCTGGTAAAACTCCACGCGTCCGGGATTCACGTCGGAGAACGCCACCAGTTCGGCGGTATCGGCGTGCTTGCCGAAGATGGCCCGGATGTACATCTCGGAGCGGCCACCGGTGCCGATCAGGGCGATGCGGGTCTTCCCGCCGTCCTTGGCAGTGGCCTGGGCGGCAGCTGCGGCCGACGTCGTCTCGGCTGTGTTGACCATGGGGTCCCTTTCGAAAGCTCATTGAACGGCCGTGGGAACGGCGGCTGTGGATCAGCGGCGGCACTCTGCTGCACCGGTTGGAAAAGCAGGCGAGAAAGCGTTTTCTCAGTTGTCTATAAAAGTTGTACCAACCCCGCGGGGCATTCGTCAACCATTTCCCGCGCTGAGGGAAAGCGCTTTCTTCGCTCCCGGCGCAGGACATCTGCCGGCGGTCCGGGAAAACGGCTGGGAAAAGCATAGAAATCGCTTTCCTACGCCCGTATATGCTGTCTTTCAAAGCAGGTTGCCATCACGGCCGGCCGCCCGGGCACCAACCGGTCGCGGCAGCTCCGGCGGACGGCGCAAACGAAGGGTTCCCCATGGCCAGGAAATCGGCAAGCGGCAGGATCGGCATCGCAGATGTCGCCGTGAAGGCGGGAGTCTCCCATGCCACCGTTTCGCGTGTCATGAACGGAAACTTCACCGTGGACCCGGACATTGCCGCCAGGGTCCGTGCAGCGGCCGCCGAACTGAAGTACCAGCCCAATCCCGTGGGCCGCAGCCTGGCCCTGGGCAAGACGGACACCATCGGCATTGTGGTGCCGGACCTGGCCAACCCCACCTTCCAGGCGATCCTCCGCGGCCTGAGCCGGGCAGCCGCCCAGGACGGTTACCGCGTGCTCATCGCGGACTCATTCGAAGTGTCCAGCGAGGAGTCCATCCTCGCGGGCGAGGCGCGCCGGCGCTGCGACGGGCTGGTCCTGTGCGCCCCGCGCATGTCCGATGCGGAACTGGAGGAGATCGCACCCTCGCTGCACCCGCTGGTGCTGATCAACCGCACCACCTCCACTCCGAACGTGCCCAGCCTGGTGGTGGACTACGGCCAGGGCGTCCAGGACATCGCGGGGCACCTTGTGGAACTGGGCCACACCCGCCTGGCCTTCCTCGCGGGCCCGCCCCGCAGCGCCTCCAATGAGATGCGGCTCAAGGGCCTGGAGGCCTTCAGGGCCGCCCACCCCGAGGTGGAGGTGACCATGCTGGAGGGCGGCTCCGACTTCGACACCGGGCACGAAGCGGTGGATGCCGTCCTGGCGAGCGGGGCCACAGGCATCCTGGCCTTCAATGACCTGGTGGCAATGGGCCTGATGAGCGGACTGCATGAGCGCGGCCTGGACGTCCCCGGGGACATTTCCGTGACCGGCTTCGATGACATCCCCTTCGCCAGGTACACGACGCCGGCCCTCACCACCGGTGCGGTCCCCATCACCGAACTGGGCGAGCAGGCCTGGCACCAGCTCCGGGCGCTGATCCGGAAGGAAGGCAATGCGTCCACGGGCAGCCGCTACCAGCCGCGGCTGGAAGTGCGGGCCAGCACCGGGCCGGCCAAGGCGCCGCGCAGCACGGTCCACGGCTGAGCCTTTCTGTACGCTCCGCCCAGGTTTATCCCGCGCCCAGCCCGGCCTCTTTGTAGAATCCCTCGATGTGGGCCGCCACGAGTTCCGCGGCCCGGGCGCCGTCGCCATTCCTGACCGCAGCGAGGATGGCGTGGTGTTCGGTGCGCAGGCGCGACGCTGTGGCTTCCCAGTCCGGCAAGGTGGCCGTGAGTTCGGCAGCGTAGCCCTGGATGGCTTCCCGGAGCGACCCCATCATGGCACTGACCACCGCATTGCCGGCGGCGTTGGCCAGGGCCAGGTGGAACCGGACATCGAGGGCCAGGAAATCGCTGGCCGAGAGTCCGTCCGGGGCATCCATGGCCGCCAGGAGCGCGGACGCCCCGTCAAGTTCGGGTGCGTCCTGCGGGGCTTTCGCCGCAGCCCATGACTCCAGCAGGACCCGCGTTTCCACGATGTCCGCCACGGGCAGGTGCTGGGTGGCCACGTGCAGCCGCAGGGCGGAGCCCAGCGCCGCGGTGGGGTCCGAAATCACCACCGTCCCGGCTTCCGGCCCGGACCCGACGCCCGCGCGGACCACTCCCATTGCCTCCAGAATCCGGATCGCCTCGCGGACCGATGTGCGGGAGACCTTGAGCTGTTCGGCCAAGGTGCGCTCCGCCGGCAGCCTTCCGCCCACGGCCAACCGGCCGGCCGAGAGTTGGTCCTCGATCCAGGACAGGACCAGCTGATGGGTACGCATAGGCCAATGGTACTTGATGTGGTTGGACCACATCACCTAGAGTGTGGTTGGACCATAGGAGGACCCATGACGCATACCATCCAGCCCAACAACCCTGAGGCGACCCCGGCGCCGGACACCACCGACATCCCCGCAGCGCCGGCACCCGCCCCGGCACCGTCGTCGTCCGCGCTGCCCGCAGCCCTGAAGCGCCGCATTCCCAAGTACTCGGACCTGGCGCCGCTGATGCAGTTCAAGAAGCCGGAGTTCAGCAAGGAGGCGCGGCTGAAGCGGGCCAGCACCATCTGGGAACTCCGCGACATCGCCAAGCGCCGCACCCCCAAGGCGCCTTTCGACTACACCGACGGCGCGGCTGAAGAGGAGATCACGCTCCGCCGCGCCCGCCAGGCCTTCCTGGACATCGAGTTCCGGCCGGGCATCCTGCGGAACGTCTCCGCCATCGACCTCAGTACGGAGATCCTGGGAAAGCCCTCGCGGCTTCCCGTTGGCATCGCACCGACAGGGTTCACCCGGATGATGCAGTCCGAGGGCGAATACGCAGGGTCGCAGGCAGCGGAGGCCGCAGGCATCCCCTACACCCTGTCCACCATGGGCACCGCCTCGATCGAGGACGTCGCCGCTGCCGCACCCAACGGGCGCAACTGGTTCCAGCTGTACCTGTGGACGGACCGGGACCGGTCGCTGGAACTGATCGAGCGCGCAGCCAGGGCGGGCAACGACACCCTCATGGTGACCGTGGACACTGCCGTGGCCGGCGCCCGCCTGCGCGACGTCCGCAACGGCATGACCATCCCGCCGGCGCTCACGGTGAAGACCGTCCTGGATGCCTCCTACCGGCCGGCCTGGTGGTTCAACTTCCTCACCCACGAGCCGCTCACGTTCGCCTCGCTCTCCCGCTACACCGGCACCGTGGCCGATCTCATCAACTCCATGTTCGATCCCACCCTCACGTTCGAGGACCTGGACTGGCTGCGCGAAACCTGGAAGGGCAAGCTGGTGGTCAAGGGCATCCAGACCGTTGAGGACGCCCGCAAGGTAGTGGACCACGGCGCCGACGGCGTGGTCCTGTCCAACCACGGCGGCCGCCAGCTGGACCGGGCCCCCATCCCGTTCCACCTGCTGCCCGGGGTCAAGGAGGCCTTCACGGCGGACAACACCGATGCCGCCATCATCCTGGACACCGGGATCATGAGCGGCGCGGACATCGTGGCCGCCCTGGCCCTGGGCGCGGACTTCACCCTGATCGGCCGCGCCTACCTCTACGGCCTGATGGCCGGCGGACGGGCGGGAGTGGACCGCACCCTGCAGATCCTCGAGAAGGACATGGCGCGGACCATGGCGCTGCTGGGCGTCAGCAAGGTGTCCGAACTCACCCCGGACCACGTGCGCCTGCTGGCCAAGTAGGCTGCGCTGCGCTTACCGCTCCGCAGGGATTACTTCTTGCGGCCGAACTTAGGGAGGTTGGGCAGGTTCGCCAGCAGGTCGGCGGCCTTGGTGGCGGCGCGGCCAACAGTCCTGCCGATCTGCTGGGGCACGCTGTCATCGCTCAACGGGGCGGCCGTCCCGCCGGGAATCACGACGGCGGGGCTCAGCTCGGCGCCTTCGCGCACCAGGACGGGCGCCGGGACTTCCTCCCGGGTCTGCGACGTGCCTGGCCCGGCAGCGCCGGCGGCCCGGGACAGGGAGGGGCCGCGGCGGCGACGCCTTCGGTCAGGTGGGCAGCGCCCGCTGTGGCACTGCCCGCCTGGGCCGGGACTGCCTGATCCGGGATTTCCTGATGATGGCCACGCGGTGCCGTGGCGGCTTTGGCTCCAGGGCCGACGTCGAACGTCTCCAGCCAGCTGGCGATGCCCTCCAGCGGCCCGCGGTTCAACGCGTAGTACCGCTTCTGGCCTTGGGCCCGCATGCTGACCAGCTGTGCTTCACGAAGGACTTTCAGGTGCTTGGAAATGGTGGGCTGGCTCGCCGCCAGTTCCTCCACCAGCTCCCCCACGGCCTTGTCTCCTGCCCGGAGGGCCACCAGGATATCCCGCCGGGTGGATTCCGCTATGACGGCAAATACGTCGTCTGTCACCATGCCTCCCACCCTAGCGACATATGCCCCGAAAGGCATCAACTATTTCGGCCGCCAGGGAGCCTAGTCGAACCAGGGGTCCAGCCCGTGCAGCGGGAACACTGCCTTGCGGGTGGCCATGACAGTGCGGTCCACGGCGTCGTTGGGGTCGAAGCCCACTTCCCAGGACCGCCACCACAGCTCCACGTCATCCCCCATGAGGGCCGGCGCCTCCCTGCCGAACTTCTCCGTCACATACTGCCGCCAGTCCCCGGGCACGGGCGTCCGCAGCGGCACGGGCCGTCCGGCGGCGATGGCCACCAGGTGGCTCCAGGCCCGCGGCACCACGTCCAGCACGTTGTAGCCGCCGCCGCCGGTGGCGATCCACCGGCCACCGCAGTAGCGCTCGGCCAGATGCCCGACGGCGTTCGCTGCCTCCCGCTGTCCGTCCACGCTGAGGTTGAGGTGCGTCAGGGGATCGCTGCGGTGTGAATCGCAGCCGTGCTGGCTCACGATCACCTCGGGTTCGAAGGCGCCCACCAGTTGCGGCACCACGGCGTAGAAGGCGCGGAGCCACCCGGCGTCACCGGTGCCCGCAGGCAGGGCAACATTCACTGCCGTTCCTTCTGCCGCCGGGCCGCCGATCTCGTTGGCGAACCCGGTCCCGGGAAAGAGGGTCAGCCCTGTCTCATGCAGCGAGAGGGTGAGGACCCGGGGATCATCCCAGAAGATGTTCTGGGTGCCGTCCCCGTGGTGGGCGTCGACGTCGATGTAGGCCACTTTGCGTACGCCGCCGTCGAGCAGCTTCTGCACCGCAACCGCTGCGTCGTTGTAGATGCAGAATCCGCTGGCACGGTCCCGGGACGCGTGGTGCATGCCGCCGCCAAAGTTGACGGCGTGGACGGCCGACCCCTCCAGCACGCGCGATGCCGCCAGCAGGGAGCCGCCGGCCAGGCGTGCCGCGGCCTCATGCATGCCGGCGAACGCGGGATCGTCCTCAGTTCCCAGCCCCCGGGACTCGTCCGGCCGGGAGGGGTCCGTGCTGACACGGCGGACCGCCGCCACGTATTCCGGCGAGTGAACGGACTGCAGGTCGGCGTCCGAGGCCACCTCCGGCGCCGCGACGTCAACATGGTCCAGGTCGAACAGACCCAGGCTGCGGGCAAGGCGGGCCGTCAGGTCCATCCGCTCCGGCGCCATGGGGTGGCCCGGACCAAAGTTGTAGGCTGTCATGTCAGGACTCCACGCCACCATCGTTGGCGGCGCGGGCTGGCTGAGGCCGGGCAGGTATGTCATCAATCACAGGCTACCCGAGCCCGCACGGCCGCCCACCCGGCCATGACGCGGGCTTTAGTGGTTTACTACTGGGGGAAGCCGTTACAACCGAGGAAAAGCCACACATGACCCAGAGCCAGTCGAGGCCCCGGACGCCGGCCACCTGGCACCCCCCGGCGCAGGAGCGGGAGGGCCTCCGGGTCCTCACGCGGCTGCGCGACTTCATTGACGACATTGCCAACACCACACCCGCACGGCTGGCGCTGACGGCGTTCGCCGCCGTCTGCACGGTGTTCACGTTCCTGCTGTCCCTGCCGGTCTCCTCAGCTGACGGAACCCCCACGCCTATCCACCAGGCGCTGTTCACCGCGGTCTCTGCGGTGTGCGTCACGGGGCTCACGGTGGTGTCGACGGCGGTCCACTGGTCCTTCTTCGGCCAGTTGGTGATCCTGGTGGGCATCTTCATCGGCGGCTTGGGCACCTTGACGCTGGCGTCGTTGCTGGCACTGATGGTGAGCAAGCGGCTGGGTGTCCGGGGCAAGATCATCGCGGCGGAGTCCATGAACAACGCCGGGCGCCTGGGCGAGGTGGGCACCCTGCTGCGGATCGTCATCACCACGTCCGTGGTCATCGAGGGTGTCCTGGCGCTCGCGCTGGTCCCCCGGTTCCTCACCCTGGGTGAGCCCTTCTGGCAGTCGGTGTGGCACGGTATTTTCTATGCCATCTCGTCGTTCAACAACGCCGGCTTCACGCCGCACTCGGACGGGATCGTGCCCTACGAGACGGACCTCTGGATCCTGATCCCCCTCATGGTGGGGGTCTTCATGGGCAGCCTGGGATTCCCCGTGGTGATGGTCCTGCAGCAGAACGGCCTGAACTGGAAGAAGTGGAATCTCCACACCAAGCTCACCATCCAGGTTTCCCTGATCCTCCTGGCGGCAGGGGCGTTCCTGTGGGCGCTGATGGAGTGGGACAACGCCCGGACCATCGGCACCATGAGCGTGGGCGACAAGATCACCCACGCGCTCTTCGCGTCCGTGATGACGCGTTCGGGCGGATTCAACCTGGTGGACCAGAACCAAATGGACTCCACCACCATGCTGCTGACCGATGCCCTGATGTTTGCCGGCGGCGGCTCCGCCTCCACGGCCGGCGGCATCAAGGTGACCACCATCGCCGTCATGTTCCTGGCCATCGTCGCCGAAGCCCGTGGCGACGCCGACGTCAAGGTCTACGGCCGGACCATCCCGCAGGGCAGCATGCGGGTGGCCATCTCCGTGATCGTCGCCGGCGCCACCCTGGTCTCCGTGTCGGCTTTCCTGCTGCTGCACATCAGCGGCCAGTCACTTGACCGTGTGTTGTTCGAAACCATCTCCGCGTTCGCCACGGTGGGACTCAGCACCAACCTCAGCGCGGAGGTGCCGCCCGCCGGCGTCTACGTCCTCACGGCGCTGATGTTCGCGGGCCGCGTGGGTACCGTTACCCTCGCCGCTGCCCTGGCCCTGCGCCAGCGCAGCCAGTTGTACCACTATCCCGAAGAGAGGCCGATCATTGGCTAGTTCCACAGACGCCCCCGGCGCCCCGCCCACAATGCCCCTGTACTGGTGATCGGGCTGGGCCGCTTCGGATCATCCACGGCTGAACAGCTGGTGAAGCAGGGCCGGGAAGTCCTCGCGATCGAACGGGACCGGAACCTGGTGCAGAAATGGGCGCCCCTCCTGACCCACGTGGTGGAGGCGGACGCCACCAACATCGATGCGCTCCGCCAGCTCGGCGCCCAGGAGTTCAGCTCCGCCGTCGTGGGTGTGGGCACCTCCATCGAATCCTCCGTGCTGATCACCGTCAACCTGGTGGACCTCGGCATCGAGCACCTGTGGGTGAAGGCCATTACGCCCTCCCACGGCAAGATCCTGAC
The DNA here is from genome assembly GCF_026723805.1 of Arthrobacter sp. FX8. NCBI lineage: Bacteria > Bacillati > Actinomycetota > Actinomycetes > Micrococcales > Micrococcaceae > Arthrobacter > Arthrobacter sp. FX8. The sequence continues at coordinate 2,914,197 of NZ_CP113505.1, forward strand.
CCGCATCGGCGCCAACCACGTGATCTACCCGGAAGCCGACGCCGGTGTCCGCGCCGCGCACCTGGTCTCCGGGCGCATGCTGGACTTCATCGAGTTCGACGACGACTTTGCCATCGTGAAAATGTACCCGCCGCGCGAAACGGTGGGTTTCACCCTGGACGAGTCAAAGGTCCGTTCCAAGTACGGCGTGACCATTGTGGGCGTGAAGTCCCCCGGCGAGGACTTCACCTATGCCCGGCCCGAGACCAAGGTGTCCTCCCGCGACATGCTCATCGTCTCCGGCCACGTGGACCTGCTCGAACGGTTCGCCGCGCGGCCCTAGCCGAGCTGCCTGGTAATCTCCGCTGCCCGGTCGGCTGCGGCGCGGGCACCGGCCGCAATGATGGCCGGGATGCCCTGTTCGTCGAAGGTGGCGATGGCGCGTTCGGTGGTGCCGTTGGGGCTGGTCACGGCTTTGCGCAGCGCTGCCGGGTCCGCTCCGGGCTGGGCGAGCATGAGGCCCGCACCGGCAACCGTTTCGCGCGCCAGCAGCAGGGACAACTCCCGGTCCAGGCCCAGTTCCTCCCCGGCGGACGCCATGGCCTCTGCGAGGTAGAAGGCGTAGGCCGGGCCGGACCCGCTGATGGCGGAGAGCGCGTCCACCTGCTCCTCCGGGACCTCCACCACGGTGCCTGCGCCCTGGAGGATGTCCTTGACCTTCTGGAGCTGCCCAGGGCTGCAGTGGGTTCCTGACGAGACGGACACGACGCCGCGCCCCAGTTTTGCCGGCGTGTTGGGCATGGTCCGGATGACCGGCTGCCCTTCCGGGAGGGCTGCCTCGAGTTGGGCGATCGAGACCGCGGCGGCGACGCTGACCACCACGGTGTCCGGCGAAAGTGCCGGGCTGATCTCCCGGGCAAGGTCCGCGATGCCCACCGGCTTGACGCCAAGGATGACGACGGCGGACCCCTTGGTGGCTTGCCTGTTGTTGTCAGGTTCCTCCTCGCCGGCAATGGCAGTGATCCCCGGGTAGCGCTCGGCCAGCTCGGACGCACGCTCCGCGCGGCGGACCGTGGCCACCACATCCCCGGGATCCGTCCCTGCCTCCAGCAGGCCGCCAAGAATGGCCTCGTTCATGGATCCACAGCCAAGGAATGCGATTCGGTTGCTCATGCCTCCATCATTGCAGGAGGCAGGCATTCACAGGCAACTCCCATCTTCACCGCAGGCAGCACACAACTTGCGGTCCTAACGTAGTTATTACCTCATTGAGGGTGCGAGTGATGCGGCAGGCATGGGGATGCCTGCCAGGGCACCGGCGGCGCGGCGACAGGTTTTCCCCCATTTTCCTGTTGCCCGCCCCGGTGCTTCCGCTTTAACGGCCGCGGCAGCGGGGGCGTTGGGCCCCTAGACCGGTGCTTCCACCGGCCGGGAAGCGGCCACATGCGGTGCCGGCTCCAGCGGACCGGAAAATACCAGCTGGTCCAGGCGCCGGAGGATGAGACCTTCACGCAGTGCCCAGGGGCAGATGCGGAGCTTCTTGAACTTGAACATCTCAAGCGCGGCTTCGGCCACCAGCGCGCCGGCCAGGAGCTGATGGGCCCGCGCCTCGGATACGCCGGGAAGGTGCAGCCTGTCCTCCGAGCTCATGGCCGAGATCCGCTGGGTCCAGATGCCCAGGTCCGAGGCGTGCAGTTCCCGTTTGACGTACGGGCCCTCAGCGCTGGGGGCAGCCCCGGCGATCCGGGCCAGGGAGCGGAAGGTCTTGGAGGTGCCGGCCACCACATTGGCCCGGCCCAGGCCGTCGAACCCGCGGACGGCGGGCTTGAGCGTCGCCCTGATATAGCGCCGGAGTTCCTTGACGCTTTTGGCCGACGGCGGATCCTCGGCGAGCCAGTCCCGGGTGAGGCGGCTTGCGCCGAGCGGCACGGACGTGGCCACTTCGGGGAGCTCGTCCTGGCCGAAAGCCATTTCAAAGGAACCGCCGCCGATGTCCAGGTTCAGGATGGGTCCGGCGCCCCACCCGTGCCAGCGCCGCACCGCGAAGAACGTCATGGACGCTTCCTCGCTTCCGGTGAGTTCCTGGAGGGTCACCGTGGTTTCGTGCTTGACCCGGGCCAGCACTGCCGGGCCGTTGGTGGCCTCGCGGATGGCTGACGTACAGAAGGCCAGCAGGTCCTCGGCCTTGTGCCGGGCAGCAAATTCCCACGCTTCCAGCACGAACTCGGTCAGCTCGTGCTGGCCCTCGTCGCTGATGCTGCCGTCCGGCTCCAGGTACTGGACCAGGGACAGCGGCCGCTTGTGGGACGCGAACGGGACCGGCTGCGCACCGGGGTGGGCATCCACCAGGAGCAGATGGACAGTATTGGAACCGATATCGAGGACGCCTAGACGCATGGGGACATTATTGCTCGTCAGCGCGCTTGAAGTCGCGCCTGATGTTGGCCACGCCTTCGGGGTTGATCTCGAAACCATAGGCAGCACCGGGGTTGATCACCATGCCGAGTTCATCGCCAAGGTTGGCGATGATGGCGGCGCCCTGGGTGCCCAGCACGTTGGGTGCAGCTTCCAGGTACTGCTGGTCCACCCGGCTCGGGTGCGAGAACACGGCAAGGACGGGGTCGCCGTCGGCGTTGGCAAGGACCAGGGGCTCCACCTGGGAGTCAATGCCCTCAACCGTGTCCGAACTGATGATGTAGACCTCGCTGTTCAGGAACGACAGGATGACGTCCACAGGGTTCGCGTCGGGTTGTCCGCCGGTGGCGAGCTTCTCTTCGAGGTCGTTGAGCGGCTGGAGGTCCGTGTGCGCTGGCTGTTCAGTCATACGACTAGCCGATCACGATCCGGTGGCCGGCGCAAACGCGCCGGCCACCGGCTACTTCTTCGCCGTTGCCTTCTTCTTGGCCGGAGCCTTGCGGGTGGCGGTCCGCTTGACCGGACCCTTGGCGCGTTTCTCGGCCAGGAGTTCCACGGCCTGTTCGCGCGTCAGTTCCTCGAGGGGCGTGGCCCGCGGAACCGTGATGTTGGTGATCCCGTCGGTGATGTAGGGGCCGAACCGGCCTTCCTTCACCACGATGTTCTTCTCGGACACCGGGTCCGGGCCGAACTCTGCCAGCGGCGGAACCGCGGCGCGGGCGCCCCGCTGCTTGGGCTGGGAGTAGATCTCCAGCGCCTGCTCCAGCGTGATGGTGAAGATTTCCTCTTCCGAGCCGATGGACCGGGAGTCGGTTCCCTTCTTCAGGTACGGGCCGAACCGGCCGTTCTGCACCGTGATGAGGTTGCCCTCGGCGTCCTCGCCCAGGACGCGGGGCAGGCTCATGAGCTGCAGCGCCTCGTCCAGCGTGACCGATTCGACGGTCATGGATTTGAACAGCGAACCGGTGCGCGGCTTGGCCTTGACCGGCTTCTTGGGCGGCTTGGGCTTGCCGTTCTTGTAGTACTCCACCGGCTGCGCCGCAATTTGTTCCTCGGTCATCTCCGGGATGATTTCGGTGACGTAGGCTCCGTAGCGGCCGTTCTTGGCAACAACGGTGTGGCCCGTGTGCGGGTCGGTGCCCAGCACGCGTTCCTCCGGCGCCGCCGTCTCCATCAGTTCGATGGCCTTGGCGGCGGTGAGCTCGTCGGGGGCCAGGTCCTCGGGCACATTGGCGCGCGCCGATTCGACGATTTCGCCGGTCTTCGGGTCCACCACTGCCGCCGAGCTTTCCAGGTAGGGGCCAAACTTGCCCACCCGGAGGGTGATGTCGTCGGTGATGGGGATCGAGTTGATTTCCCGGGCATCGATCTCGCCCAGGTTGTTCACGATGCTCAGCAGGCCGGGGTCGGAGTCCTCGCCGAAGTAGAAGTGCCGCAGCCATGACGCGCCGGCTTCCTGGCCGTTGGCGATCTTGTCCAAATCGCCTTCCATGTCGGCGGTGAACTCGTAGTCCACGTAGTCGGAGAAGTGCTGCTCCAGGAGCCGGATGACCGAGAAGGCGATCCAGCTGGGCACCAGCGCGGAGCCCTGCTTCCGGACGTAGCCGCGGTCCTGGATGGTGGAGATGGTGGAGGCGTAGGTGGACGGGCGGCCGATGCCCTTCTTTTCCAGTTCCGCGGTCAGGGATGCTTCGGTGTAGCGCGGAGGCGGGGAGGTCTCATGGCCCACGGCCTGGATGTCCGCAGCGGTGAGGGAGTCGCCCTTGGCCACGTTGGGCAGGCGGCGCGCTTCGTCGGAGTCGTCGTCGCCGCGCGTCTCGTCCTTGCCTTCCTCGTAGGCGGCGAGGAAGCCGGGGAAGGTGATCACGGTGCCGGAGGCGGAGAATTCCGCGTCCCGCCCGTCGGTGGCCACGGCACCCAGGCGGATGGTCGCCGTCGAACCCTTGGCGTCGCCCATCTGGGAGGCGACGGTGCGCTTCCAGATCAGTTCGTACAAACGGAATTCGTCGCCCGACAGCTGCTTGGCCACCTGGGCCGGGGTGCGGAACGAGTCGCCGGCGGGGCGGATGGCCTCGTGTGCCTCCTGCGCGTTCGCTGCCTTGCCGGTGTACACGCGCGGTGACTGCGGGATGTACTCGGGGCCGTACAGCTCCGAAGCCTGCCGGCGGGCAGCGGTGATGGCTTCGTCACTCAGCGCGGAGGAGTCCGTACGCATATAGGTGATGTAGCCGTTTTCATACAGCCGCTGGGCGATCTGCATGGTGCTCTTGGAGGAGAAGCGCAGCTTCCGGCCCGCCTCCTGCTGCAGCGTGGAGGTGGTGAACGGCGCCGCGGGACGCCGGGTGTACGGCTTGGTGTCAACGGAGCGGACCCGGAACTCCGCATCCTGCAGCCCTGCCGCCAGGGACGTTGCCAGTTCCTCGTTGAGGTGGGCCACGTTCCGGGAAGTGAGTTCGCCGTTGTCGTTGAAATCGCGGCCCGTGGCCACCTTGGCGCCGTCAACGGCGGCAAGCTTGGCCTTAAAGGAGCCGGAGTCGGCACCGAACTGGCCGGTCAGGTCCCAGTAGGAGGCTGCCTTGAAGGCCATGCGTTCGCGTTCACGGTCCACCACCATGCGGGTGACCACGGACTGCACGCGCCCGGCGGACAGTCCCCGCGCCACCTTGCGCCACAGCACTGGGGAGATTTCGTAGCCGTAGAGCCGGTCAAGCACGCGGCGGGTTTCCTGGGCATCCACCAGGTCCTGGTCCACGTCGCGCAGGTTGCCCATGGCGCGCTGGATGGCTTCCTTGGTGATTTCGCCGAACGTCATCCGGTACACCGGGACCTTGGGCTTCAGCACTTCCAGCAGGTGCCACGCGATTGCTTCGCCTTCGCGGTCCCCATCGGTTGCGAGATAGAGTTCGTCGGCGTCCTTGAGCGCAGCCTTGAGCTCGGTCACCTTTTTCTTGTCCGGGGACACCACGTAGTACGGCTTGAAGTCGTGCTCAATGTCCACGGCGAACTTGCCCACCGAGGTCTTCTTCAGCTCGGCAGGGAGTTCGGACGGCTGCGGCAGGTCGCGGATGTGACCAATGGAGGCCTCAACGATGAAGCCCTCGCCGAGGTACTTGGCGATGGTCTTGCTCTTGGCCGGAGACTCCACAATCACGAGTTTCTTGCCGGTTTTGGCCTTGCTTGGCACTGTGCTCCTACAGAAAAAGGTTGCTGGGGCAGATGAGCCCATGTTCGCCTAGTTCACCATATTTTGGGGAATCGTGCGCATTCATGTGGAAAAGACGGGGTTCCGGCGAGCGTCTTAGGGGGCCTCCGTCAGGCTGGGCTCCCTGCCGGAACGAGGAAGCCGTCGCGGACCAGGTTGGCCACGTCGGCGAGCAGCGCACCCTGGAAGGATCCGGCGTCGAACCCTTCCTCCCCGTCCCCGCCGGCGTCCAGGGCCCCACCCAGGAGGGCCTCCAGGGCACCGGCGATCTGACCGGCGGTGAGGTCGCCGTCGCACGCGGACACGAAGCCCGCCAGCTCGGTGCTCATCAGGTTGGTGCGCCGAAGCCCGGCACCCTGCCGGAGCAGGATCACGCCCGGGTGTTCGGCGCCGGGGCGCTGGTGGCGCTCCTCGGTGACGTCGTCGGCCACCAGCAGGTGCGTGCCGGCAAGATCATGCGCGGCCAGCCAGTCGCTGCGTTCGACGGCGGCACCCAGGTGGGGTCCGATGGGCTGCTCGATGGGGTAGCTGATTTCCTCGAAACGGCTGATGGCGGCCGGGCCGCCGTGTGCGGGGCGCCGCAGCCACACCATGCCGAAACCGATCCCTGCCACGTCCCGGGAGGCGAAGTCGTCAAGGTAGGCGGCGTACGCGTCCCGGTAGTGCTGCCGGTCCCGGGATTCCGAGGCGTCCTGCAGCCAGGTTTCGGCATATTGTTCCGGGCTGACCTGCTCGCGCTGGATAAACCATGCGTCAGTTCCCGCCCGCACCCACGACTTTGGCCGCTCGTCCCAGCCAGAGCCGGCCGGGACTTCCCAGTTGCCCAGCATCTGTGCCGAACCGCCGGGGGCCAGGATCCCGGGCAGGTCTGCCACCAGGGAGGCGACGATGTCATCGCCCGGGAGGCCGCCGTCGCGGTAGGTGAACTGGTCCGCGGCATCCTCGCCGGAACTGCGCGGGGTGATGACGAACGGCGGGTTGGAGACCACCAGGCCGAATTCCTCACCGGTTACAGGCTCCAGGAGGGAACCCAGGCGCAGGCTCACCCGGTCCTCGAGCCGGTCGGGATCGACGGACAGCGCCTCTGCATTGAGCAGGATGTTGAACCGGGCGTAGGCCAGGGCTCGCTCGGAGATGTCGGTGGCGGTCACGTGCTGGCAGTGGTGGAGCAGGTGGAAGGCCTGGATGCCGCAGCCGGTTCCCAGGTCCAGGGCGCGCTCGGTGTGGCGGCGGATGGTGGTCTGCACCAGGGTGGTGGAGGCCTGCCCGATGCCCAGGACGTGGTCGTGCCGCAGCACCCCGGCCTGCTGGTGGGCGGCAAGGTCGCTGGCCACCCACAGCTCGGCGCCGCCGCTGCCGTCGTCATTCCTGTCCCATCCGTACGGCCGCAGGTCGGCCTTGGCGGTGAGCAGGCCCGAGCCGGGAACGGGCTGTACCAGCCCAAGCTCGAGGAGGCCTTCCACGCCTGTGCCCGGCAGGGCGGCGTCGAGCGTTTCCCGTTCCTGGGGCTCGGCAAGGAGCCACAGACGGACGACGGCGGCAAGCGGCGCTGCTTGGTTGTCCTGCCGCACTGCCCGCTCGGCAGCGAGCAGCGCGGGGATGATCTGGTCCCGGTTCAGTGCCGCGGAGGCGGTGGGGCCAAGCAGCCGGGCGACGCCGTCGAGCGTGTAATCGAGGCGGCGGAGGTCTGCGGCGAGCGCCGCCAGCAGGCCGGGAAGGTCGCTGCGGGGAGCGTCGGGGGTGTTGACGGCGGTGGACTCGTGAGGGGATCTAGGCACCGCTCAAGTTTAGTCCGGCCTGCCTGCGCGGTACGGTGGAGCCATGCCTTCACGTCCTGCCCTCCTTCCGCGCGCCCGCATGGCAGCCGCTGCGGTGCGCCGGCCGCTGCCGGGGACTCTGTTTGCCGCGGTCCTCGCCCTGGCCGTTGCGGGGTGTTCGCCCGGGACCTCCGTGGAGAATGCGGATGTCCCCAAGTGGCGGGCCACGGCCCTGCCCTCCTCCTCAGCGGCCGTTGCGCTCCAGGACTCGGGCAAGATCCTTAACCGCGACCGGATCGTGCAGGCGGCCGCAAGGGTGCCTGCCGGAAGCTACACGCTGACGGCAGTCTGTGACGGGACGGGGAAGGCCTTCTTCGCGGTGACGCTGGACGGCAAGCCCGTGGCGGAAGCCGGGGCCGCCTGCAACGGCCGGCGCGAGACCACGAAAATCAGCCTGCCGGCTGCCGGACGGGTAGAAATCAGCAGCTCCAGCGTGGACGCTCCGCTGCTTTACGCCTACCAGCTGGTACCGGCCCAATAACGCCCGCTCGGGCTATGGTCCGCCGCCCGCTGCGGGCATAAAGTCTGACTATGCCCAGTGTGCGGAGAATCTCCGCGCCCCTTCCCCGAGGGAGAGCACGGGCGCCGCTGGCACCGAAGCCCGCCGCCGCCGTCGCCCTTGGGCTGGTGCTTGCGGCAGGTGCGCTGGCCGGCTGCGAATATACGTACGACGACGCCCGGACCGGCACCGTGCAGGGCACCGCCAGCGCCGCCCCGGCGCCGGCCTTCACCCGTGACCCGTTGCAGCAGGACCCGGTCAGCGAGGCGGACCTGGGCGATTGGGTGTCGCGGGCGCTCCCCGACGGCACCGGTCCGGTGGTCCAGGCCGATGCCGGGCTCCTGGCCCCCGCGGAAGTGCGGACCATCTCCTCACCGGTCCTGAAGACCGGAACCTACACCCTGGCCATCGCCTGCAGGAGCCAGCGCCGGGTGACCTTCACGGTGCGCACTGAGACCCTCACGCTGGTGGACCTGGGCCTGCGGTGCGGCATCAACCGCGAAAACGTCATCTACCTGTCCACGGACAGCGTCCTGACGGTCAGGGTGGAGGCCAGGACCGCGGCCAACTATGCGTTCCGCGTGTACCGGCTCTGACGGCCGGGGTTGTCCCGGCGGGGCCTCACCCTGGCTTGGCACCTGCGTCCGGGGCGGCACCGTCCTCAGGCGGCGGTGCAGCCTTGGGGGCAGCGCAACGTCTCGGGACTGGCGGCACACTCCGTGCAGTACAGCGTCAGCGTGCGGCAGCTGGGATTGGAACAGTTCTCGAACTTGCTGGTCGGCGCGGAGCAGCGGGCGCACTGGCCAATGGTCTTGGCGTCGTCGCTGAACTCCAGGTGCATGCGCTTGTCAAAGACGTAGAGCGAGCCTTCCCACAGTCCCTGGTCCTTGAAGGCTTCGCCGTAGCGCACGATGCCCCCGTCCAGCTGGTACACCTCTTTAAAGCCGCGGTTCACCATCAGGCTGGAGAGCACCTCGCAGCGGATGCCCCCGGTGCAGTAGGTGACCACCGGCTTGTCCTTCAGGGAGTCGTACTTGCCGGAGTCCAGTTCCTTAATGAAGTCGTGGGTGGTGGCCACGTCCGGGACTACAGCGTCCTTGAACCGGCCTATCTCAGCTTCGAACGCGTTGCGGCCGTCGAAGAAGACGACGTCCTCGCCGTCCTTCTTCCTGGCATCCACCAGTTCATGGAGTTCCTCGGGTTTGAGGTGCTTCCCGCCGCCCACCACGCCGTTGGCGTCGACCTTGAGTTCTCCGGGTGCGCCGAAGGAGACGATCTCGTCCCGCACCTTGACGCTGAGCCGGGGAAGTCCTCTGCTCCGCCGTCGGACCATTTGACGTCGATGCCGCGGAACCCGGCGTATTCGCGCGTGGTCTTGACGTACTGCTTAACGGCGCCGATTTCCCCGCCCACGGTGGCGTTAATTCCGTCCTTGGAGAGGATGATGCGGCCCGTAAGGCCCAGCTTCTCGCAGAGGGCGCGCTGCCAGAGCCGGACGGCGTCCGGATCGGTGATGGGGGTGAAGCCGTAGAAAAGCACAATTTTGTTCAAAGCCACGCATTTAAGGGTACCGGCTGCAGCGGCAGCCTGGTCCTGCTTCACAACGCCCGGAGGAGGGCCTCATTACGATTGCATAAGCGATTCCCTACCCCCTGTTGCTGGCGATCGGGCTGGAATAGTCTTCTTGCCATGAGTCCGGAAACCGCTGTTGAAGACATCACTGGCCTGCTTGAGGTGTGGGTTGCGGGCTGGGCCGGGTGTCGCGGTTACCAGACCGCCAAGGAGGGCCGCTTCCCCGCAGCACTCCGTGCTGATACCAGCGGCGAGTGGGAAGTCTTCGCCTCAGAACCTACTGATGACGAGTTCGCCACGCTGGCCGCCCGAACCGCAGAAACCCCCGCGCGGGTGCTGACCATCCTTACCAATGACCCCTCCCGCTATGCGGCAATGGCAGGCCGGCAGGGCCTGAATGTCACCTCGGATTCGCAGGCGATGATGATCGTTGACATGGAAACCCAGGACGCGGAGGACCCGTGGCTTTCCGATGACGACCTAAGCCTTGCCACGTACGAACGGGACGGCGTGTATTACGCCGAAGTCCTTTCGGGGGACGCGGTCGCGGCGGGCGGCCGGGCCTTCGTGGTGGGTGATACCGCCGTCTTTGACAAGATCATCACCCAGCCGGCATTCCAGCGCAGGGGCCTGGGGAGCCTGATCATGCGGGCGTTGGCGGCGCAGGCGTCCGGCCGCGGCATCCGGACCGGACTCCTGCTGGCGTCCGTGGACGGGCAGAAGCTCTATTCGCACCTCGGCTGGAGCACCATTGCCCGGGTCCTGATGCTTTCGGCATCGCATGACGGATCGGATCTGTCGCTGAGCTGAGCCGGGCCGTCCGGCGGAGCCGGGCTGCGGGGTTCCCGTTGGTGACCCGTGGCCTGCCGCGGTGCATCGGATGAAAGAATGGTGGGGTGAACCCCCATGACTCCCTGATTCCTCTGCTGGGCCGCGGCCCGGACCCGGAACAGCTCCGTCATGTCCGCAGGATCCCGGCGCGGGAGGCAATCCACGCGCCGTGGCCGGCCTGGGTGCACCCGGACATTCTCGGGGCGTACGGGTCGCTTGGCATCCGCGAGCCGTACCGGCACCAGGTGGACGCGGCCAATGCAGCATATGCCGGGGAGCACGTTGTGGTGGCCACCGGAACCGCGTCCGGGAAGTCGCTGGCGTACCAGTTGCCGGCGCTGGATGCGATCCACCGTTCCGAGCTGCGCGTGCTGGCGGAGCCGGGAAAGATCCACGACGACGGTGCCGTCACCCTTTACCTTTCCCCCACCAAAGCGCTGGCGGCCGACCAGCTGAACGCCATCCGGGCCCTGAGGCTGCCCACGGTACGGGCGGAAACGTACGACGGCGACACGGATCCGGCCGCCCGGCGGTGGATCCGGGACCACGCGAATTTCATCCTGGCCAACCCGGACATGCTGCATTTCGGCATCCTTCCCAACCATGCCTGGTGGGCCGGGTTCTTCCGCCGGCTGCGCTACGTCATCGTGGACGAGGCACACAGCTACCGTGGCGTCTTCGGATCGCATGTTGCCAACCTGATGCGCCGGCTCCGCCGGATCTGCGCGTACTACGGCGCGGGCACCTCGTTCCCCGAACCGGTCTTCATCGCGGCTTCCGCCACCGCCTCCGAGCCTGATGTCTCCTTCTCACGCCTCATCGGCGCCCCCGTGAAGGCGGTCTCCGAGGACTGCTCGCCCCACGGGGCCACCACCGTGGCGCTCTGGGAACCGGCGCTGACCGAGGTCCGGGGCGAGAACGGGGCCAAGGAGCGGCGGACGGCAGTGGCCGAAACTTCTGACCTGCTCGCCAACCTGGTGTCCGCCCGGATCCGGACGATTGCCTTCATCAAATCCCGCCGCGGCGCCGAGACCATCTCCGCCATCACCAAGCGACTCCTTGACGAGGTGGACCCCAGCCTCCCGCAGCGGGTGGCCGCCTACCGCTCCGGATACCTTCCGGAAGAGCGGCGCGCGGTGGAGAAGGCGCTGCGGTCGGGCCAGCTGCTGGGCGTTTCCAGCACGTCCGCCCTGGAGCTGGGAATCGACATTTCCGGTCTCGATGCGGTCTTGGTGGCCGGCTGGCCCGGGACGCGGGCTTCCCTGTTCCAGCAGATTGGCCGCGCCGGCAGGGCGGGCCAGGATGCCATCGCCGCATTTGTGGCCAGCGATGATCCGCTGGACACCTTCCTGGTGAACCACCCGGAGGCGATTTTCGATGTCTCGGTGGAGGCCACGGTCTTCGACCCGTCCAACCCCTATGTGCTGGGACCACACCTCTGCGCCGCGGCAGCGGAACTCCCCTGGGACCGGCGGAGCTGGACCTTTTTGGCGGAACTGCCGAAAAGCTCCTGGACCGTCTGGTGGCGCAGGGATATTTGCGGCGGCGTCCCGCCGGCTGGTTCTGGACCCACTCGCAAAGCGCCGCGGCCATGGTCAATCTCCGGGCCGACGGCGGCGGTCCGGTCAGCATCGTTGACGCCGAGACCGGCTCGCTGCTGGGGACCATGGACTCGCCCCAGACCCATTACCAGGCCCACACGGGCGCGGTATACGTCCACCAGGGCGACACCTACGTGGTGGAGGACCTGAACGAAGACGACCACTGTGTCATGGTTCGCCGGGCAAACCCCGACTACTACACCACAGCACGGGACGTGACCCAGATCGAGGTCCTGGACACGGTGCGGACCATGCAATGGGGCGATGTAACCGTCCACTTCGGCGATGTGAAGGTCACCACGCAGGTTGTCTCGTTCCAGCGCAAGGCCTTGATTTCCAACGAAGTCCTGGGTGAGGAGCCCCTTGAGCTGGGTGCCCGGGAGCTCTTCACCAAGGCCGTATGGTTCGTGGTGGACAACCGTTCCTTGACGGGGGCCGGCCTCATCGAAGCCCAGTTCCCCGGTGCCCTCCACGCCGCCGAGCACGCCGCGATCGGGCTCCTGCCCCTCGTCGCCTCCAGCGACCGCTGGGACATCGGCGGGGTCTCCACGGCACTGCATGCGGACACCGGGGTGCCCACCATCTTCGTGTATGACGGGCACCCCGGCGGGGCGGGGTTTGCCGAACGGGGCTTCGACAAGGCCATGGTGTGGCTGGCGGCAACCCGGGACGCCATCAAGGCCTGCGAGTGCGAGTCCGGCTGCCCGTCCTGCGTGCAGTCCCCCAAGTGCGGCAACAAGAACAATCCGCTGGACAAGGCCGCCGCGGTGACCCTGCTGGATGTCCTGCTCAAGGATGCCTCCGAGACGTCCCGTGTGGATGTGGAGGCGAGGAGCTGACGCCCGAGGCCGGCGTCATCGCTATGGCGGCGGCCCTGCCCGGGCATGTCCGGTTGCGGCTCCCAGCAGCGGGCGCTCGCCGAGCCGGGTCCGCACCTCAATGGTCTGGCCCGCGCCCTCGGTACAGCTAAGGACCGTGGCGGCGTGCCGCGCGGCGACCTCGGCGGCAACACTGCAGGGCTCGCCCGTGGTGATGCCGCGGAGCGCATCCGCTGCGGCAAGGGCCGCCAGGTCCGCAGCCGCTGCCGCCCTGCTGGCCAGCACGGCGGACTGGGCCAGCAGCAGCATGACGGCCATGGCCGTCATGACCACAAGGGCCAGCCCTGCGGCCAGGACTGTGCCCGAACCGCGTTCGCGGCCGTCATGCCTTCCCGCCCCGCGCCGGCCCTTGGTGGTGTGGCGCCTGGCGGCGGCAGGGTGGGGCCGTCCGGCATCGGCCATCATTTGGCGGCCTGGCCATGCGTGGAGCCCCTGAGGGCACCGGCGCCGATGCCGGCTCCCGTCCCGGCTGTTTCGCTCCGCATTGACGCCCGCGCGGTGAGGGTCCACGGGATGGATGCTCCCAATGGCCCAGGCACGCGGTCCGTGACCGTGATGTTGAACCACTCGCCGTCTGCAGCAACTGACGCAGCCGCCGAACCGCCGGCGAGCGTCCGGACCGTCCGTTCCACTGCCGCGGTGTCATCACCCCGGGCCAGCGCCCTGGCACCGGCCCTGGCTCCCTCCTCGATGCGCAGTTGCGTCATCCCCGCGGCGGCTGCTGCAAGCAGCATGGCCAGCAATGCCAGTACGGCAGGCAGTGCCACGGCGAACTCTGCGGTAACCGCGCCGCGGGCGTTTGCACCGGCGTCCGCCGTCTTCCGGTCATCGTTGCCGCCGGCGCTGCTGCCGACGACGGCCGTGAGGGGTCCATGAATTCGCAGCCCCGCCGGCAGAGGTGTCACGGCAGCGCCAGCGCGGTGCGGATGAGGTTGAGCAGGAAACCACGTACCTCGTCGCTGCGGAGGATGAACACAAGCAGCCCGGCGAACCCGACGGCGGCCAGGGTAGCAATGGCATAGACGGACACTGTTTGAAGTTACCCGCTCGAATACGGGTAAACCCCCGCGATTGCGTCAACAATCCGGGGGCGTGGTTACCAGTGAATAGGACCGGCAACATGAATAAGAATACAGCCCGTGCCGTGCAAGGCGCAGTGCAATTCCTCTTCCACACACTGATTGTGTTGGCTTTCTTCTTTGTCCCCTCCATCGTTGAGGGTCTGATCTTCGGGCTTGCGGCATGAGCGCGCCCGTCTCGTACTACGCCGCAACTCTGGCGTTGATCCGTAGCCGCATGCAGGCTTCCGGCGTCTCACCGGAATATGCCGCCGTAGCCCTCCGCGTTGCTGGGCCGGAACTGGAAGCAAAGCTATCCGGGGCTGTGCTGCTCAAGCCGTCCGAGATAGCCGCGCTGGCCGATGTTTTCGGCTGCCCCATGTCTGAGATTGTCGCCTAAATCCCTCTGCCTGTTCACGTCGGACAAATGTCCGATGTGGCGGCGGTCGGGATCCATTCAAGGGCACTGTTTCCTTGGCTGGTTCCAGGCTTCCGCCTGCGTCGTTCCTGCTGACCTAGACGTAAACCAGCGTCGGCCCGGTGTCTTACACCTCCCTTAGCCGCCCTACCGGGGGCGGAGCGACTGCCACGGCCGTGCAGCCGCTATGAGCGCCAGCCTGCCCCGATACCTTGGGCGGGCTACAGGCGTTGGAATGTCGCTGACGGAGGCGGGGGCGGCGGGTTTCGTGACGGGGTGAGGGACTATGACAAGCCAGCCCGTTAGGTCCGTCTTATTCCTTGAAAGTCAGCACCACGCGTTACTGTCACTGCATCCGCTGGGGATGCGGGTACCAAACAAATAGGGGGAAGGTCTCACCATGACTGCCACAATCACCATGCCCAACACTGTCGGGGAACTCATCGAACAGGCCGCAGCAAGAGGCATGCAGCCGTCAGAGTACCTGGGCGAGCTGGGGCCAGTACCGATGCCGCCGGCCGGTTTCACTCTGGATCCATCCAGCGACGGCGACTATGCCCTCTGGTCCGGGCCAACATTCGAGGGCAAGGGATGGAAGATAACAACCGACTGGACCATAAACGAGGGCGTCACGTTCTACGTTGACGGCGACGGAGACAACGCCATCCAGGGCGCAGAGGCCGGGAAGATCGCCGCGGCACTGGCGGAAGTATCCAAGCTGGCCGCAGCATGAGCCAAGAACTGGAAGACATGTTCAGCCCGGAAGATGAGGCCCACATCCAGCGGGAAGCCATCAAGGGCAAGATCACGGACGATATAGCCGTGTTCCGGCAAATGGTCGATTCCATGAAACAGAATCCCCGAGACGTCGAGCCGGAAGTCTGGGACGCGATGCAAGAGGCGCTTGCCAGCTATCAAGCGTGGATGAAGCAGCAGGGCATCGGCATGCAGCAACCGGACGTGGACATTTAGCACGCGTGTGCTGTTTCACAGTTAGAGCCCCGCCGGGCGATACCTGGCGGGGCTCTTTTTGCGCTTTACCGGTCCGTCTCGACTCTGGAGCTGTCAGGGTCGTCGCCCTCTGAATCGTGCTGCTCGGCTTCAAGTTGAGCGAATAGCAGAAGTTGCCTGCGGATCTGATCGTCAGCGTCTGGCGTGGGGTCAATGAACCGTGCGGCTGCTTCCGTGAGTGCCATAACAAGATGCGCCACGGACTCCGGGTCACTATCGCCTGCTGCTTCCCTGGCTACAACTTCAACTCCCATTTGATCCGAGTTGCGGAAAGAGAGGATCGCACGCAAAGCGCGTGCCTGGTCAATCGGGCGAACGTTAGCCTTTGGGATCGTCATTGCTTATCTCCTGGTTGTTCGGGCGGGTCTCCTACGATTTGTTCAGGCAGGCACTTCGCCCTTGGTTGGCCCGTTGGCCGCCACTGCTGCGTAAGCCCTAGCAAGGGCCTCCAGAGCATCCGGGCGGGCCTCATCGTAGGCCGCTTCGGCGATCGCTTCGAGCAGGGTAGCCTTAGCGGTCCTGTTCAAGTCTTCAATGGTCTTAGTTTCGGTCTGAGTTTCGTTAGTCATGACGGGAGCCTATCTGTCAGTTGTCTCGTGCGTGTGGTTGATTTCGTCCACGTCCGCGGAAAAACAGAACCTCGGGGGGATATTTGTCGCTATGCCGGAGGGGCGACTGGAAAGCAGGGGCGGGGGTGTATAGCCCCCAGCCCCCGGGTCCTAAAGGGCGTCTTTTACTTCGTCCCACGGCTGGTCCGGGGCGGAAGCTGCCCGGACAAGCAAGTTGGGTAAGCCGTCCTCCCCGTTCCGGAGGTTCTTCCTAGCCCACAACCGAGAGGCGGCATCCCAAGCCGTCCAGCGCTGATACTCCGAGTCGCCCGGCCAATCCGCAGGAACAAACGTCAGCACGCTTTCCGGGATACTGCCACCGTCCAACGTGTGCTCCCTAGTTCGGCGCCTCACCGGATACTCGAGACTGCCCGGACGCCTACCCGGCGCTGCGTGCGGCCGATACTCTCTTCCTCATCCAGCGGGATCCGCAGCGAGGCTACGAGCTTGGCGAGGGTGACGCGCTGCTGCCGGGCCTCCACAAGGGCAGGGTGAGCCCTCACGCCCTGCGGCGAGACATTAGTGACGCCTTCCTCCCTGACAATCCGTTCCAGATCGTCCAGAGCATCTACCGTCCTGGCAGCCTCTAAGAGGATGGAAAGCTCATGCTCCCCTAGTTCGTACTCGTCTGCGATAGACCGCCACATCCTCAGGCCGGCCTCTTTCAAGCCTGCCGGGGCTTCGTGTTCCATGTCCAAAATCCTTTACAAAGGGGGCTAGGTCGATTGATCCAGCCCGTCATGAGTGAATCTGGCCCTATGCCGGAGGCGGGCCTTAGGGGTGGGGTGGGGGTACCTCCCCCACCCTCGTTGTCGTTAGCCTCGTGCTGCGTCGATCATTGCTTTGCGGATCGCGGGCTCTGAGTGCGGGTCAGCTTCGTTCTTCCTGCGGGCTGCTGCTGCCGTGTTTGCTGCTTCCCGTTCGGCTGCGCTGAGTGCTGCGCGTTCGATTGCCTGCGCTTCTTCGCTGGTGTTGAGGCTGAGGCTGTAGCCCTCGTGGGTTACCTGGTGGAAGAAGTCCCCGGCTCCGCCCCAGTTGCTCTGTACGTTCCATACGTCCTGGGTGCTGAGTGGTCCGGCGACGTAGAACAGTGCCGGGTTGGTGTGGTCACGTTCGAGGTCGGCCAGGATGGTGCGGGCGTTGCGGATTTGCGCCAGGGTGTTGCGTGCTTCGGTGAGGTCCTGCCATGCGGTGGCTGCTTCTACTCCTGCGGCGAGGACGGTAGCGGCGTTGGCTTCGGGGTGGAAGTGCCGGCCTGCTGTGGTGATGGTTGCTGCTGCTGCGTTGAAGGGTTCCCGGAGCTGTTCGATGATGTTGTCTGCGTTGTCGCGGATGCCTGCGTTGAATGCGAGGGTGAGCGCGGATTCTGTGGCCTGCGCTGCCTGCGGGAGGCGTTCGGCGATGAGCATGGCCTGTGCTGCTTCCCGGAGTTTCTTGACGACGTTTGCGGGGGTTACGGTGCCGTCCGTGATGCCCTGGTTGAGGTCGGCGGCTGCGGTGGTGGTGGTCGCTTCGGTGATGGCGTCGGCCAGTTCGAGTGCCTGGGTGCAGGCGGCGGGGAGTTCAACGCCGAGGTTGGTGAAGGTACGGGCGGTGGAGCGGATGCTGTAGAACATTGGGTTAGTTCCCTTCGTTGATGATGCCGAGTGCTGCGGTGAGTGTGGTGAGTAGGCGGTCTGAGTTGAGGGCCGGTGGTTCGCCGGCGGTGGTGCCTGTGGTGGTGTCGTCTTCGGTTTCGAGTCCGACTGCCCGGCGTAGTGCTGCTTCGAGGTCGTCGCTCATGGGTGCTCCTTGGTTCTTCACTGGTCGGCGTTGCAGTCGTGGGCCAGCATGCGGGCTTCCGCTGATTTGGCGCGGCGTTCCCAGTACTCGACGCGTTCCTGGAGGTGACGGGCTCGTTCCCAGAGTGCGGCCGCTGCTGCTGGGGCGTCCCAGCTTTCGAGGGTCCTGTCTGAGTAGATGCCGTGGCCCGGGCGTGGCATGTCAGCTCTCCTGTTCGGCTGCGGCTGCGGCGGGCGTGATGGGCTCGTTGAAGGGGATCCCGCGAGGGATCGGGTTTGGGGCTCCCGGGCTCTCGGGGGAGGTGCCTGGAAGGTCAGCGGGGCGTCCGTGGCTGGCTCAGGTGTAAAAGTCTTTACAGGTGCCGTGGTGGTGGGTTCGGGGGTCTGTGCGGTCATGGTGGCTCCTACTTCAGAAAGATGGCGGTCGCGGCGATAGAACACTGATTGGCTGTGGCGGCTGCCCATGTTGCGGTGCCGGCGCGGGTGGCAACGCTTACGGTGATGGTTTGCCCGCTGGTAAGTCCCGTGAGCGTCGGGTTGAACGGGGACGTGAGTCCTACGCCCAGGCCGGGGGCTGCTGATGAGTAGAGTTCCCCGCCGTTGACTCCTGCCACAATCGCGGAGCAGTAGAGGTAATCTGCGGTGCTGCCGGAGTTGGTGCCCGCAGCGGTGGCGTTGGCAATGACGATGGCCGTAGTAAAGCCTCCTGCCGGGACGGTCAGCGTCACAGATGCCCGGACGGTCGCCGTCGTATCGATGGCGTAGTTTGTGATGCCGTTGCTTGCCGTGTCCGTCTGGACCGGGTTAGCGAGGGCGGCGTCAGGAACACTGCCGGCGGGAAGGTCTAGGCTTCCCGTGATGGTCAGGGGCCCGTTGACTGTCTGATAACCCTCCACAACCATGCCGCCCATCTGCGGCCTGATGCCCATAGGGCCGAATGGATTGGCCGCGGCGAGTTCCCTGAGGGAGCGTTTGAGGTCGGCTATTTCCCTGACGATGTAGTCTTCGCCGCGGGTTCCGAATGCTCCTGGCTGTGCCATGTCTACTTCTCCTGATTCGTGGGGGTGCTGGCGGGCTGGTATGCGGCCTTTAGGACGGCTAGCTGGGCTTCAGCGAGTAAGGCGCGATTCATCCATCGGTGTTCGTCCTCGCGGGCTGTCAGGGCCGGGACATCCGGGAGCGGTTCCTCCGGTGTGCCGTCTGCGGCTGTGAGTTCGTGGCGGGTGGTCATGATGCCTCCTGAAGGTTTGAGCAGGTGAAGCAGACGTTCGGCTTTGGGGTGGGGTGCAGCTTGCATCCGTCGGTTTCGGCGGTTGCGGCGGTTCCGTCGGTTTGATTTGGGAGACTGTGACCGTCGGTTGTGGCGGTTTCGTCAGTCCCGTCGGTTTCTTTTGGAGGGGTCATGCCCATCCGACGCCACACGTTTTCGAGGTTGGCCCGGAAGTAACCGCGCTTGGAATCTCCCTGCCTGGTGGAGTGGAGTTTGAAAGCGGTAACTAGCATCCGGCCGAGTCGCTGGGCGTTTAGTTCCTTGCCGTAGCTGCTCAACTGTCCCCACATTGCCGGGTTGTGCTGGATCAGCCGGTGAATGAGGACTGCTGACGGGGTGAAGGCGTCGGCGGGGTCCCATACGTCCCGAATGTCCTTCAGGAGGATCACCGCGGGCGGCAGGTGGGTTATTCCGTCTTCCTTGTCCATTTCTGCCTCCGCTATGTCCCTCTTGATGAGTTCATCCGCGATAGCGGCCCATTGCTCGCCTGCGGCTGTTGCTACGCGCTTGATGGGGTTCCAACGCTCTTTGATTCGTCCGATGCAGCCGGCGGGGAGTTCCGGGCGTGCTGTCCGCACAAACTCCCGTACCTCTTCCGCGCCTTCGGTCAGGCGCCGGCCGAGTTCCCGGGCCTCTTCCTCTATCTCTTCCCAGTCGGAGGATTCGACGCGGCCTTCGAGGTCTGGCATTAGAAGCACGCGGATGCAGCGTGAGCGGGTGTCGTCTGGGAGGTTTGGGGCGTTGCCTGCCATTGCTACCGGGCTGAAGGTGGACATCTCGCTTACGTCCCATTCCCCGCCTTTACTGGGGACTAGGACGGGGCGTGTAGCTCCCCGCTTATATCCGGAGTTGAGGACGGCGATAAGGTCTTCTACTCCGGGTTTCTTGGGATCCAGTGACCTGTCCACTTCATCAATGAGGATGGTTCGCATTGATTTGTTGAGCATCCGGGTTAGGAGTGCCGGGGATGAGAGCGATGCGGCCTGTACCGGCTCCAGGCAGAGCCTGGAAAGGTGTTCGAGGACGGTTGTCTTGCCTGAGCCCGGCATGGATGAATCCAGGACAAGGCGGGGTGTTGTGTACGTCTCGAAAGCAAGGTGAGTGTGAGCGGCCCAGAGGGTGAGCAGGTCTAGATCCAGGTCGTCCATGACGCACACAAACCGGGAGAGCCAGGCTCTTACGTCGGTTAGTACCCTCTCAAATGAACCGACGGGACCGCCGGAACCGGCTGAACCGACGGTTTGGGGGTCTGGAAACAAACCGACGGGAGCGACGTATCCGACAGAACCGACGTTGAAGCCTGCCGCGGCGAGGTCTTCATCTGTGAGGGGTGCAAATTTATCGTTCATAGCGGCGGTCTCCTGCCCTGGGGACGTAGGCGGTTCCGGTGCAGGTGCGGGAAGCGTGTACCCCTATCCATTCGCTGGCCCTGCGGGCGATGGTGCGCACGTCCGGGGCGTCGGCAATGAATTCGCTGAGGTCTTCGTCTGTCACAGTGACTCACCGCCGGAAACTGGCATGAGCTGGCACAGAATGACGTGCGCGGGGTGCCCTGCCATGATGGCCCTGTCTGCGGCACGCTGGGCGCTGGGAAGGTTGAAGTACACGCGCCGGCGGTGTCGGTCCTGGGTGGTTTCCACCACTACGACATGCACGCCTGTTACCAGCGCGGTTGCCGTTGTCCTGTCGGTTGCCGCTGATAGACTTGGAGTGTTCCCGCCCGAGAACGTTTCTGCCCCTTGGTTGCCCGCCAGGGGTTTTCTCGTTTTTGTGTCATGCAGCACCACCACGCAGGAGGACAGCCACGCGTTCGATGCGTTCGGGCTTCGGTGCAGGCCACGCGGCCACCATTTTGCGGATGTGTTCGGCGGTTTCCGGCTTCACTCGCTGTCACCGCCGTGGGCAAACAGGCGGTCAAGTTCGGTCATGTCGATTCTGACGACGCGTCCGACTCGGTATTCGGTGAGCTTCCCCGCTTCGATGAGGCGGCGGATAGTGCGGGTGCTGGTCTTGTACTTCTCAGCGCCGGCTTGGATTAGATCAAAATTCGGCTGTAACGCTTGTGGTGCGTCCAATGAGTCCACTCCCTGAAAACAAGAAGAGCCGAGACACATACACCTATCTGAGGTGCTGTGTACTCGGCTCCCGTGTCGGGGTTCTCAAACGCTAGGCGCTTGAACTGGTCTCACCGTTCGCCTTATCTTCCTGAGCCCCATGCGGGTCCGTCTAGGACGGTCAGGCACATCCAGCTAGTTAAGCTATTCAACTTCTATGGACACCGTATCAGTAAATTACACGCTTGTCATTCTCTGTCCTCGTATGTCGTTCCTGCCCTCTGGTTTTTAGTCGTCTCGGGGGGATATTTGGAGGCTGGAAGGGTCAAATGCGCCCCGGTGTGGGCCTGTGGGTTTGAGCTGAATATTGAGCAGGGACCGCACTACTTCCCGTTGCACGTCGGTATCCGCGGCTAGGAAACTGGCGCCTGGATCGTCAGTGAGGATCACGCCCGCTACGGCGCGATTGCTGCCCTTGGCTACGGCCATTGATTCCAGGCGGCCTATCTTGCCTTCAATTTCGCGGCTGCCCTCGACTAACTGACTTTCGCTGATTGAGCCCTGAGCAAAGAGGCGGGCAAGGGCGTGTTTTCGGTTCAGTAGCTCGCTGATGCTCTGGCCCTGGACTGGCTGGGCTGTGGCATCCAACTTCTCCATGCGGGCGATGAGAGCTTGCCGCACGTCGTCGCGGCGGATGTATTCGGCGGTCACTTCGCGCACATAGTCGTCAAGGGGCGTCATTGCGCGGTTAGCGTGCCCCGGAACGTACTTGCCGCCCTCCTGGTGGATCTTGCAGCGGTAAGAGCGCCTGTGGCCTTCGGCTCCAAACCCTGTCACATACCGGCTGCAAAAGCACTTGGCGATCCCGCTTAGCAGGTACTTGAACTTGGCCTCTGACTGCTGGGGGCGCTCGGGGCTCGTCAGGATCGCTTCGCACTGGCGGAACATCTCTAGAGGCACGATGGCGGGCCAGGAATCCGCCACTACTTCGCCATGAAAGGTCATGAGTCCGGCGTTGCGCGGCCGTAGGAGGACGCGGCGCACTTGGGTGGTGTTCATGGGCGTTCCAGACAAGCTAGCGGCTCCAGCGTCCGCCCATGCCCTCGTTACCCCGACTAGCGATTTGCCCGCGATGATGGCGGCCGTTCCCTCCAGGATGTGCTGGGCGGCAACAGGCTCTACTTCAATGCCAGATTTAGTCTTATGCCATCCCCATGGCACGCGCCCACCTAAGAATTTCCCTTGTGCTGCGGCTTGGGCTTTCTGCGCGGCGATGCGCTCGCCCTTGTGGTCTGACTCGTGCTGTGACCATGCCGCCACAGTCTTAGCTACAGCCAAGCCGGTAGCGCTCGAAAGATCCAGGAGCCCGGCTGTTACCTGGTGTGTGACGACTCCGCGGGGCCGGCAAATATCGATGTACCGTTCGAGCTCTCTGGTCCGGCGCATGAGCCTGTCTGAGTGGTAGCAGAGTACAGCGGAGACGCGCCCTTCCTGAATGTCGGCAAGCATTCGTTCATATGCGGGCCGGCGGCGGCCTGAGTAGGCGCTAATGTCGTTGTCCGTGTAGACCTCTGTCACTTCAAGCCCAAGCGACTTGGCGAGCTCCCGGCATAGCTGCTCCTGCCGCTCTACGCCTAAGCCCTGCCCCTGCTGGTCGCGGCTAATACGGCAGTAGATGGCCGCTCGGGTGCCCTTAGATTTGCTCACCATCAAATTCTAGCGGGCGAGTAACTTGACACAATGGTTGTGTATTCCGCGGTGGCCATGCCGGCCTGGGAACCCAGCAGCCCCGTGGGGCGCCATGTCTTGGGCCGGAGACTTCCCGAACCAGGGTGGAGTTCGACGATCCTGCCTGCCTCCGGGAGGGAAGTCTTTGGGCCCAAGGCAGGGGCGGAAGCGGATGGGATGCTGCTGGTGCTGCGCGGGGCGCCGTCCTTTTTCGTGGGCTTCTGGCCGGACGCGGCGAACGCGGAGGTTCCTGCCGTGTAGTGACGGCGGTGGTGGATGGACATGTGGTTTTCCTTTCCATTGGTTTCCGGTGGTTTCCCGGCTGTCTTGACTCTTCCCCGCCCAACGGGAGCAGGTAAGGGAGGGGATGCGCTAAGTGGAAAAGGTGGGCCGTCCCGGTGTTGTGGAGGAAGGGATCGGCCTTCGCGGTGGCCACGGCAGCGGCAGGTTACCCGGTGGGAACCAGGGCAAGCAGCACGGGGACGACGCCAAGGCAGATAAAGGCAGGGAGTGAACACAGGCCCAGCGGAACCACCAGCTTCACGCCAAGCGAAGCGGCCCGCTTTTCCGCGGCCCGGAACCGTTCCCGGCGAAGCCTTGCTGCCTGGGCGTAGAGGATTGCAGACGATGGCGCCCCCGTGAGCGCGGCGAAGCCCAGCGCATCCCGGAGCTCCAGGATTTCGGGGAGCCGGACGGCGGAGCTGCGCCACGCTGTTTCCCAGTCGGCCCCGATGGCCAGCGCCGAGACCACCGGCCGCAGTGAGTCCCTGTACTGCGGCGCGGCCGAGGCAGCCACCAGTTCGAGCGATCGCCCGATGCCGGCTCCGGCATCCAGCATCGCCGCCACGAGTTCGAGCATCATGGCAGTGTCCTTCAGGCCTTCGCCGCGGCTCCCTGCGGGCCACTCGGCTTCGGCCACCTGCTGCGCCCCCGGGCCGGCATGAAACAGATGGCGGAGCCGGTGATGCGACCGGTTAGAGCCGGAGCAGGCAAGCCAGGCACTTGCGGCGAGCAGCAGGAACAGTGCAAAGCCTGCAGCCAAACCCGGTGTCATGGCACTCCTGTCCCTGCGGCCGCCGCAACAAGCCTGGCGGACCACGCCCTTCCTGCTGCCGTGAGCACCGCGCCACTGAACAATGCGGCCAGTCCCAGGGGTGTTCCCAGCAGGGTGGCCAATGGATCCACGCCCAGGGCAGCACCCAGTCCAAGACCCATCAATGGAAGCCAGGTCAAAAGACGGACCGTGGCTTTGGGGCCGGCGAGGGCGGTCTGCCTGGCTGCATCCGCATCATCCTCCGCTTCCAGCTGGGCCACGAACCGGGTCAGCACGTCGGCGAGCGGACATCCACTGGCTTCGGCGATGTCAAAGCAGGCAGCAAGCTCAGACCAGGTCCTGGCCTCCCGGTCCCTGTGAGGCAACGCCGTGGAAACCGCACGCCGGATGGCCTCCGAGACAGGGGCTCCGGTTGCCGCGGCCGCGCGTGCGGAAGCCAGGACGGCAGTTGAACCCTCTGACAGCGCTGGGGATGGGAGCGCGGCGTGGTCATGCCGTTGCCCGTCCTGCGGCGTGCCGTACACGGACCACAGCTCGTCCCACAGCCGCCCGGGTGACCGGCCGCCCCTGAGCAGCGCCGCCAGCTGCTGCACCACCAGGGTCAGTCCAGGGCCCCGCACTTTCGCCGGGCCCCGTCCGCCTGCGCTGCCCCAGCGCAGTATCCGGCCCTGCCAGGATCCCGGTGGCTTCTGGCTGCTGCCGCCTGCTGCACGCAACCTGGACGCAGCATCAAGGGGCGGCTTGAGGAGCAGCACCACAGCGGCGCCCAGGACTCCGATGAGGAGGATCGTCACAGGGCGACCCCGGAGTCCATTCCCAAACGGGCAGCCAGCGCCGGCCATGCGGGACCTGCCACCCCCGATTCTTCAACCGCCGGCACCACCGTCAGCCCCTCCGGGCCGTCGCCGATCAGTCCGATGCAAAGGACTTCCCTCCCCCGGGACGTCCTGCCCACGTGGATCACAGCGTCAAGGGCGCTGGCAGCCTGGAGCCGAACAGCCTCGGGTCCCAGCCCGGCGAGCGCGCCCAGGGCGTTGAGCCTTGCGGGGACTGCTGCTGCCGTGTTGGCGTGGATGGTTCCTCCACCGCCGCTGTGCCCGGTGTTCATCGCGGTAAGGAGCTCGCGGACTTCCGCGCCCCGGCACTCGCCCACCACCAACCTGTCCGGACGCATGCGAAGTGCCTGCCTGACGAGTTCCCCCAGGTCCACTGTCCCGCCGCCTTCGAGGTTTCCGTGCCGTGATTCCAACGCGACCACGTGCGGGTGGACAGGATTCAGTTCGGACGCATCCTCGATCAGGACCAGCCGCTCCTCCGCCGCACACAATCCCAGGAGCGTAGACAGCAGCGTGGTCTTCCCGGAACCCGTGGCACCGCTGATCAGGAAGCTCAGCCTCCTGTCCACGACCTTCTCAAGCACCGCCTGCACTCCCGGGCCGAACATGCCCCCGGCGCGCAGCTCCTCCATGCTGAAGACCTTCTCCCTGCGGATCCGGACGCTCAGCAGCGTCCCGGACGTGGAAACCGGCGGCAACACGGCATGGACACGGTAGCCGCCGGCGAGCCTGACATCGACACAGGGCGAGCCGTCATCGAGGCGGCGCCCGCCTGCAGCGACGAGCCTGCAGGCCAGCGCCCGCAGCTGTGCCTCGCCGTCGAACAGGACGGGGACCCGCTCGATGCCGCGGCCCCGGTCCACCCAGACGGAGTGGGGAGCGTTGACGAAGATGTCGGTGACGGCGGGATCCCGGGTGAGCTCCTGCAGCGGCCCCAGCCCGTTGAGTTCGGCACTGATCCGCTCTACGGCGGCAAGGGATCCTGCGGTGCCCAACAGCTTGCCGGTGGCCTGGACTGCCGCGGCAACCCGAGACGGCGTCACGGCACCGGCCTCTGCCATCATCGATTCGCGGACGGATTCCAGCAGCCCTGAATCGATGGTCCTGCCGCTGCCGGCGCTTCCCCTGCTGCGCCTCAGGCGGCCTGCCTGGTTTGCTTCCAGGATGCGGACGCTGCGCCGTGAGCCCAGGCCTCCCGCCCCCGCTGCGCTGCCCGCTTTCCCGGCCGGAGCCGACGGATTACCCGGCGCCGGGCTCATGCCAACTCTCCAGCCGGCAGGTCATCGCCAAGCCAATCGATCACAGATGCAGCGAAGCGCCGGATGTTCCGGCGCTTCCCCAGGTCCAGCAGCCGGCCGGATTCCATGGCTCCGCCGACGCCGCGGAGTTCTGGTATCCGGCCCTGGACCGGCAGTCCCACGGCGTCAGCGATCAGCGAACTGTCCAGCGCGGAGCCCGGCCGGCCCCGCACCAGCAGGGCCGCCTCCACCGGCGGAAGCTCCTGCATCAGGCGTACGGCCGCCACTGCTGCCTTCAGTTGTGCGGGTACCACCATCATGATCCGGTCGCAGTCCCAGGCCACCGTATGGAGCGGCTCTGCCCCCTTCCCACATCGAGCAGGACCAGTTCATAGCCACGGCGCGCAGCATCAAGCACACCTGCTGCGGCTGCGGCGGCGACGGGAAGGGGTTGCTCCCGTGTGGCAGGCCAGGACAGGAAGGAAAAGCCTCCCGCAACGGGTAGGGAATCCGAGAGCTGCAGGGGGTCGATGCTTCCCCTGGCCTCGGCGAGGTCCGGCCATCGGAGCCCGGGGGTTTCCTCTGCTGCGAGCGCCAGCTCCAGGCCGCCACCCCACGGGTCGCCGTCAACCAGCAGGACCCGTACCCCCAGCCCTGCTGCCGCCTGCGCTATCCAGATGGCGGCGGTGGTGGCTCCTGCACCGCCGCAACCGCCCGTGATGCCAAGGACCACTCCGCCCGGGCCCGGCGACCGCGACCTGCTCAGATGGTCTGCCAGCCAGGCGGCGGCATCCGGCAGTACGGCAACACGCTCTGCCCCGAGGGCCGCCGCCAGGTGCCAGAGGCTGTCGCCCTCGCCGTCGAGGCCCACCATGACCGCAGGCGTGCTGCGCCGGGGCTGCAGTTCACGCACGTCACTGCCCACCAGGACGGCAGCTGCCGCCTCCCAGTAGCGGCCTGCCTCCACTGCGTCCGGGACAACGTGCAGGTGCGCGCCGGCGGCTGCCACAATACGCTCCACTTCGGCACGGAGGACGCCGGAGGAGGTCACCAGCAGAACCTCTCCCGCACCATCCGGCCGAATCCCGGCGGGCATTGAACCCCTTAGCCCTGAACCCCTGAGCCCTGAAGCGCCAGGCTTTGAATGCTCCGGCAGCCAGGCGGCTTCGGACGCTTCCCCGCTGTCCGCAACAGGACCCCCGCGGGATGGTGGCGCCGTGTTCGTTGGCCGCCACGAGGAGCCGGAGGCCGGTCCCGGACCGGATGTGGATGCGTTCAGCTGGTGCCTGCTCATGGAGCCACTCTGCCGCGGCGGTGCGGCCTGGTTAAGGGAGCAAGTCCCGTATGTGGACAACCTGCAGCGCGGACACCTCAACAAGGCCCAACCCTCCAACGAGGCACAGCCTCCAACAAGGCACAATGGGAACATGTACCTGCTGCTCGCCGCCCACCCCGCGGCGCGGCGCTCCAGGAACTGACGCTGGCGGGCCTCGCCCAGCCGGCCAATCCCGAACCCCGCGTTGTGGCACTCACCGACCTTGCCGCCGTCGTCCGCGAACTGGAGGCACGGCGCCCCGGTGGCCAACCGCCCCGCTGGATATGGCACCGGACCCAGGACTGGTACCCGGCGCTGCTCGCATCCGGGGTGGAGGTGGAGCGCTGCTACGACCTCACCCTGTGCGGCAACATCCTGGCCTTCTCGCAGTTCAGCGCGCACACCGACTACGCCCGGAACACGGACAGGGTACCGGTGGAGGATCCCGCTCTTCCGCCTAAGTCGCTGCAGCCGCCGCGTCCCCCTGCAGACCAGGGCGCGCTGTTCGATGATCCCGCAACCGGGCCGCCGCCGGGGGCGCCGCTCGAGGAACTCCGTTCCGAATACGCAGCCCAACAGAGTGCGCTGGCAGGCGTGGGCACGGAGGAAAACCGCCGGAACCGCCTCCAGCTGCTGCTCGCGGCGGAGTCGGCGGCAGCTATTGTGGCCGCCGAGATGCAGCACGCCGGGGTCCCCTGGCGGGAAGACCTGCACGAACAGATCCTGGCCGGCCATCTGGGACCCCGCCCGCCCGCCGGGCAGCGTCCCGTGAAACTGGAGGCGCTGGCGGCGGAGCTGCGCGTCATGCTCAACTCACCCGGGCTCAACCCGGACTCCCCGCAGGACCTGATGCGCGCCCTGCACCGCAACGGGATCGAGGTCAAAAGCACCCGCAAGTGGGAGCTGAGGGAGTCCAGCCACCCCGCCATCGAGCCGTTGCTGGAGTACAAGAGGCTTTCCCGCCTTCACACCGCCAACGGCTGGTCCTGGCTGGACGCGTGGGTGGACGGCGGCCGGTTCCGCCCGGAATACGTGGTGGGAGGCGTGGTGTCGGGCCGCTGGGCATCCCGCGGCGGCGGGGCGCTGCAGATTCCGCGCCAGGTCCGCGGCGCGGTGCACGCCGACCCTGGCCACAAGCTCATCGTTGCGGACGCCTCGCAGCTGGAGCCGCGCGTCCTGGCGGCCCTGGCGCAGGACTCGGCCATGGCTGAGGCGGCGCGGGACCAGGACCTGTACGCCGGGATCGCCGCCAAGGGATTTGGCGGCGACCGGGCCAAGGCGAAGATGGCCCTGCTGGGCGCCATGTACGGCGCCACCTCCGGCGAGGCCGGCCGCCTCATGCCGCAATTGGCCCGCATCTACCCGCGTGCCGTGGACTTTGTGGAGCGGGCGGCACGGGCGGGCGAAGCGGGCGGGACGGTCACCACCAGGCTGGGCCGCAGCAGCCCTCCGCCGTCCGGGCAGTGGTTCCTCAGCCAGCGCTCGGCCACGGCGGAGGAGCAGCGGAGGGCAGAGTCGATCGCGCGGTCCCGCGGGCGGTTTACCCGGAACTTCGTGGTCCAGGGCTCGGCAGCGGACTGGGCGGCCTGCTGGCTGGCAGAATTGCGACGGCGGCTGCGCGCCTTGCGGCCGGCAGGAACCGGCGGCAGCGGCGGACCTGTGGGGGCCCAACTCGCCTTCTTCCTGCATGACGAAGTCATGGTGCACGCGCCCTCGGACCGCGTCGATGCCTGCATCGCGGCAATCGAGGAATCGGCCAAGGCCGCCAAGGAATTGCTGTTCGGTCCCATCCCCGTGGAGTTCCCCGTCAGCATGGCCGTGGTGGACTCCTACGACCTCGCCAAATAGGGCGGAGGGCATCCCGTGCTGCCTCTTTTACTGTCGTCGAGACGATAAGTAATCTACCCGGCGGTAGCTATGCGCGCCCGGTGACGGACGTTACAGTCGAAGCGGGGCTGATGCAGACCGGTCCACACGCTGATGCAACGACGCATACCAGGGAGGTCCCCGTCCATGGCGGGAAGATTTGAAATTCACCGTGCAGGCGATGAGTCGTACCGGCTGCGGCTGACCGACGCCGAAGGCAATATCGTTGCGGTGTCACCAACCTTCAGGTCCCTCAGCCTGCTCCGCGACGGGATCAACGCCATGCGCGAGAATGCCGCCACCGGAATCGTGGTGGATTTGCGCCACCAGCAGGCCTGAAAACTAGACCCCGATCGGGTGCAGTCTGGTACGGTCCCATGGAACGGACCAGCCGAGCTGGTCGAAGAGGCCGCTCAGCACAATGCCGGTGAAGCCCCACACCACCACGCCGTTGACAGTGAAGGCAGGGCTGTCAAACGTGCGGCCTGCGCGGTGCACCGTGGCCATCACCCTGTTGTCCGGGTCCAGGAGGTCCCTGACCGGGACGCGGAATACCTGGGCGGATTCGGCGTAGTCCACCACCCGTACCGGCGACGGCGAGTGCCACCATCCGAGCACCGGCGTCACCAGGAAGTTGCTGTGCGCCAGGCCCAGTT
Source organism: Arthrobacter sp. FX8 (assembly GCF_026723805.1). Classification (NCBI taxonomy): domain Bacteria; kingdom Bacillati; phylum Actinomycetota; class Actinomycetes; order Micrococcales; family Micrococcaceae; genus Arthrobacter; species Arthrobacter sp. FX8. The sequence continues at coordinate 2,943,884 of NZ_CP113505.1, forward strand.
CCTGGAGCGTGCCGAGGACTTCCACCCCGCCGGTGTCCAGTCCGGTTTCCTCCTCGGCTTCCCTAAGCGCAGCCGCCACCGGCGTTTCGCCCCGGTCGATGCTGCCGCCGGGAAACGCCACCTGCCCTGGATGCGAACCCAGGGTGTGGGCGCGCTCCAGGAGCAGGACGTCCAGATCCGCCGGCGCCAGTGGCTTGCCGGACGCGGCCGGGACGTCGTCGAGCACCCCGAAAAGCATCAGGACCGCGGCCCTGCGGGCGCGGGAGGCATCTACTGTCAGTGCAGCCCAGCGTGGATCAGGGGCCCGGCCGTCCCGGCTTCCGCCCGCTGGACCAGCGCGGCCAGGTCTTCCCTTGCGCTCACGTGGCCCTCGCCTGGGAGGCCATCCGGATCTCCGCAGCCCGCTGCTGTTCAGACAGGTACTGCTCCAGCAACGCCTCGCTGCCGGGCGCAAGTTCATACTTGAGGAGCTTGGCTGCTTTGACGGGGTCGGTCTCCCCCAGGCCATAGCTCGGGCACCAATTAGCCACGGGACAGGCACCACAGGCGGGCTTCCGGGCGTGGCAGACGCGGCGGCCGTGGAAGATCACACGGTGGGACAGCATGGTCCAGTCCCTGCGGTCAAACAACTCCGCCACGTCCTGTTCGATCTGCACAGGGTCCTCGGACTGGGTCCACCCAAACCGCTTGGCCAGCCGGGCGAAATGGGTATCGACGGAGATGCCTGGGATGCCGAAGGCGTTGGCCAGCACCACGTTGGCGGTTTTGCGGCCCACCCCGGGCAAGGTGACCAGGTCTTCCATCCGCCCCGGGACCTCGCCGTCAAAGTCATCCACCAGGCGGGTGCACAGCGCCAGGACGTTCCTCGCTTTGGCGCGGAAGAACCCCGTGGGCTTGAGGATGGTTTCAAGCTCCGTGGGGTCCGCCTCGGCCAGGGACCGGGCATTGGGCCAGCGTGCGAACAGCACTTTGGTGACCTGGTTGACCGTGACGTCGGTGGTCTGGGCGGACAGCACGGTGGCCACCAGCAGTTCGAAGGGGTTGCGGAAGTCCAGTTCCGCGTGGGCGTAGGGATATTTTTCGGCCAGGGCCCGGTGGATGCGCCGTGCCCGCCGTTTCAGCGCCAGGACGGATTCGGACGAGACCACGGGCATCCCCGCGGCCTGCCCGTTCTTGCTGCGTGGCCCGGCCACGGCGTCAGCCGCGCTCGATGTTGCTGAGGTCGCGCAGGACGCCCAGCCGTCCGTCCGTGTGCTGGACCAGGAATTCGTGGCCCCGGTCCTCAAGCGCCAGTACCCAGCCGCCGGGCTCGATCACGAAGGCAGGCGCACCGGTGCGGGGGTCGTAGGCGGTGCGGTGCTGGGCGACGGCGAACCAGAATGCCTCATGGATGGGCTGCCCGTCGGTCTCGTCATGGCGGGTGGACGGGTCCACCGTCGCGCCGATGGGCTGCTCGGAACGGACCTGCTGGTGGACAGCGGTGGCGGCCGGCGGCTCCCACGCTGCCTGCGGAGCGCCCGCGGCGGGGACGGCACCGTGCTGGGTCTCCTCGGCTGCCGGGGCCGGGGTTGAGTCAGGACGGACGACGTCGGCCGCCTGGGTGGGCGGGCCGGCGTCCACATGCGGCGTGCCGGCTTCCCGGTCAGCGGCTTCGGGGGCGGTTGATACAGGGGTGGACGATACAGGGCTGGTTGATACAGGGGTGGTTGGCGCCGCGGGGGTCGAGGCAGCCGGACCCGCGACGGTGCCCGCAGCTGGAGCGCCGGCAGCTGCAGCACCGGTCCCTGCAACGGCAGCCCCGGCATTGGCCACGGGGACGGCGGCAGTGGCGGGCGTGTGGGTGGAACGCGGCGGCGCAGGGTTGGGGCTGGAAGATCCCGGCTCGACGGCGGAGGAACCTGCACCGGCCCCACCGAACAGGGTGGCACCTTTGAAGCCGCCCTTTGACTGGTTGGAGCCAGACTCCGGCTTGGGGGCTTTGGGGGTGCGCGGCTTCCGCAGCGGGACCGCGGCCTCGCGGGCCACAATGTGCGCCGGCGTCTCTGGCCGGTCCTTGAAGTCACCGGAAAGGTACGGCAGGAACCGGCCCAGCACGGTGGCGGCGAAGAGGACGAGCGAGCCGATCAGGCCCACCAGCAGGCTGGTGACGTAGCCGCCTGCAACGGACAGGAAGAAGAAGGCCAGGGCGAAGGAGGCCACAACGGAGGCGAACTGGTCGATCGAGAGCGACCCCACGCGGATCCTTGTGGCGGGTGCCAGGCGGCGCGCCGCGAACAATGCGCTGGCGATCAGCGGCAGGACGATGCCCAGTCCCAGGAAGAACAGGTTGTTGAGGTTCCACAGGTTGTACCGGGCGCCGAAGAGGGGAAGCAGGGACGCGACAAAGAGGATCAGGGTGCCTGCGAAGACGGCCAGGTCGCGCACGGTGAACGGACCGAGGACCGCCTGGTTGGCGTTCGGGTCGATCTTCCCGGAGCCGGCCTTCTGCCCTGCAGCCTGCCCCTTGGCGGCGTTGCCGGCCGGTGTCGCGTGCGCGGATCCTCCCACGGCAGGCCCGGAGGCTCCTGGCCCTGCCTTGGTGTCCGGACCCGTTCGCTGGCCGTAACTCTGCTGGTTCATTCTGCTCTCCTTAGCGTGGCGGCACCGGGCCCGGTCCGGACCCGAAAACTGTGCCGTCTTGACATGCGGTCCGGGCCCGGCAAGGCGCTGTTTGCGCCCGGCCGGAGAGGTCCGAAGTGAAGTCACAATTCCATCTCAGCCTAGTCAACGGCCCGGCCGATCACTAGCTGGGGCAGGCCTCCGGCGGTGCCTGGCGAGTCATGAAGAGACCATTCACCGCATAAAAAATGCCGCTCATGGCCGCGTATGTGACGGGGCACACAGCGGATGCACCGTAAGCATTAGGCTTGGTTGCGGAACAGCTCTTTGCGGTATGCCCGCCCCCGGCTGGAGCCCAATGCCGTGCGATCGGCGGGCCAATGCGGTGGCGGCGTCCCGCGCGGCAAAGATCGATGAATGATGAGGTTCACATGTCCCAGGACACCCCCAGCTCCACGGCTACCGTTCCGTCCGCTTCCGCCCAGCCGGCAGGACAGCAAGGCCACCAGGGCGACGCCTTCGCGAACCTGCTGCATGAGACGCGGGCCTTTCCACCCTCCCCGGAATTCGCGGCCGACGCCGTTGTCACCGCCGCCGAGTACGGGGAGGCGAACGCCGACCGGCCCGCGTTTTGGGCGAAGAAGGCCCGGGAGCTGCTGACGTGGTCCAAGGACTTCACACAGGCGCTGGACTGGTCTGATCCGCCGTTCGCCAAGTGGTTCGTTGGCGGCGAAATCAACGCGGCGTACAACGCGCTGGACCGGCATGTGGAGGCCGGCAACGGCGACCGCGTGGCCATCTACTTCGAGGGCGAGCCCGGCGACACCCGCACCTATACCTACGCCCAGCTGACCGAGGAAGTGAAGAAGGCGGCCAACGCTTTCGAGTCATTGGGCGTGGCCAAGGGTGACCGGGTTGCGGTGTACCTGCCGATGATCCCGGAGGCCGTGATCACGCTGCTGGCCTGCGCACGCATCGGCGCGGTCCACTCGGTGGTGTTCGGTGGATTCTCCGCGGAGGCCCTCCGGTCCCGGATCGACGACGCCGAAGCCAAGCTGGTGGTGACCGCCGACGGCACCTACCGCCGCGGCAAGCCGAGCCCCCTGAAGCCGGCCGTCGATGATGCCCTGGCCCACGATGGCCACACGGTGCAGAACGTGGTGGTGGTCAAGCGCAACGGCCAGGACGTGGACTGGCACGAGGGCCGGGACCACTGGTGGGCGGACACGGTGGGGACGGCCAGCGCAGAGCACACCGCAGGGGGCCACGATTCGGAGCACCCGCTGTACATCCTCTACACGTCCGGTACCACCGGGAAGCCCAAGGGCATCCTGCACACCACCGGCGGCTACCTCACCCAGACCGCCTACACCCACAGGGCGGTCTTTGACCTGCATCCGGAAACGGACGTGTACTGGTGCACGGCCGACGTCGGCTGGGTCACGGGCCACTCCTACGTCGCCTACGCCCCGCTCATCAACGGCGCCACGCAGGTCATGTACGAGGGCACGCCGGACTCCCCGCACCAGGGCCGCTGGTGGGAGATCGTGGAAAAGTACAAGGTCTCCATCCTGTACACCGCTCCCACCGCCATCCGCACCTTCATGAAGTGGGGCGCGGAGATCCCGGCGAAGTACGATCTTTCCTCCCTGCGGGTGCTGGGTTCGGTGGGCGAGCCCATCAACCCCGAGGCCTGGATGTGGTACCGCAAGGTAATCGGCGGCGACAAGGCGCCCATCGTGGACACCTGGTGGCAGACCGAAACCGGCGCACAGATGATCGCCCCGCTTCCCGGGGTCACCGCCACCAAGCCCGGCTCCGCCCAGGTGCCGCTGCCCGGTATCGCCGTGGATGTGGTGGATGAAATGGGCGAGTCCGTCCCCAACGGCCACGGCGGTTTCCTGGTGATCCGCGAACCCTGGCCGGCCATGCTGCGCGGCATCTGGGGCGACCCGCAGCGGTTCAAGGACACCTACTGGTCCCGCTTCGAAAACATCTACTTCGCCGGGGACGGCGCCAAGAAGGACGAAGACGGGGACATCTGGCTGCTGGGCCGCGTGGACGACGTCATGAACGTCTCCGGGCACCGGCTCTCCACCACAGAAATCGAATCCGCCCTGGTGAGCCACCCCGCCGTGGCGGAGGCCGCCGTCGTGGGCGCCACGGACGAAACCACCGGCCAGGCCGTGGTTGCGTTCGTGATCCTCCGCGGCGATGCCGTGAACAACGGCGACGCCACCGTACAGGAGCTGCGCAACCACGTGGGCAAGGAAATCGGGCCCATTGCCAAGCCCAAGAACATCCTGGTGGTGCCCGAACTGCCCAAGACCCGGTCCGGCAAGATCATGCGCCGGCTCCTCAAGGACGTGGCGGAAGGCCGCGACCCGGGCGACGCCACCACGCTGTCCGACCCCACGATCATGCAGCAGATCGCGGCCAGCCTCCGGAAGTAGCAATACGGCGACGGCGCTTCCCCAGCCGGGGAGGCGCCGTCGCCGTATGCTGGGAGCACCCTTGCCACCCGCGTTGAAGGATCCGCCTCCATGCTGCCTGCCGCCCGACACCAAGCAATCCTGGATGCCGTCCAGCGGGAGCGGGTGGTCCGGGTCTCGGACCTCGCCACCCAGCTTGGCGTCTCGTTGATGACGGTGAGGCGGGACATCGAGCTGCTCGAGGAGGGCGGCAAGCTGGAACGAATCCACGGCGGCGCCAAGCTGCCGGGGGATGCAAGCACGCATGAGCCCGGTTTCGAGCTGAAGTCCACGCAGTTGACCGCGGAGAAGCGCGCCATCGCCGTGGAGGCGGCCGCCCTGGTCCACGAGGGCATGGCGGTCGGCCTGGGTGCCGGCACCACCACGTGGGCATTGGCCAAGGAACTGGTTGGAGGGCCGCGGATCACGGTGGTCACCAACTCTGTCAGGATCGCGGACCTCTTCCACCACGCTGCCTCGTCCGGCTCGGCCCGTTACTCCTCCACCGTGATCCTGGTGGGCGGCGAGCGCACGCCCTCAGACGCCCTGGTGGGGCCCATCGCAACGGGCGCCCTCAAGCAACTGCACCTGGACGTGCTGTTCCTGGGCGTCCACGGGATGGATGCCGAGGCGGGCTTCACCACACCCAACCTGCTCGAAGCCGAAACCGACCGGGCCTTCATGGCAGCAGCGCGCAAGACAGTGGTGCTGGCCGACCACACCAAATGGGGAATGCTGGGCATCAGTTCCATCGCCGCCCTGGATGACGTGGATGAGGTCATCAGCGATTCCGGACTTGGCCCGGAGGCCCGGCGGGTCCTGCAGGAGCGGACCAGGCTGCGCCTGCCCGCCATGCAGTCGGCCGGCTAGGGGCAGCCGCAGGATTGGCGTACGTGCAGTTTGGTGGGAAAGATCCGGTGCCGCGGGTCCTCCCCCGGCTGGCTCCAACGAGTGCCGCCACGGCAGCCTCCGCCATGGCCGCCACCGGCTGCTCAACGGTGGTCAGCGGCGGCCAGGAGTATTCAGAGTCGGCCGAGCCGTCAAAAGACGCCACGGCAATGTCGCCCGGAACAGACAGTCCCGCTTCATGGATGGCCCGCAGCAGTCCAATCCCCTGCATATCGGACGTGGCGAAGACGGCCGTTGGCCGGTTCACTGACGCCAGGAGGCGTTGCCCGGCCACGTACCCTCCGGGCCGGGTGAAGGCACTGTAGGCAATGGGCCCCTCGGGCAGACCAGCTTCCTGGAGCGCTTGCCGCCAACCTACTTCACGGCCGTCGGTCTCCCCGGAGACGTTGGTTCCCATGGCCAGGCCGATGTTGGTGTGGCCATGGCTGATCAGGTGTTCCACCGCGATCCTGGCTCCGGCCGCCAGGTCCACACCGATGCTGTTGAAGCCCGGGGCGTCACGTTCCTGGTTGAGCAGCACGGACGGGATGTCCGCCGTTTCCAGCGCCTCGAGATCGGGTTCGAAAAGGACGCTGGCCAGCAGGACGCCGTCCACCTGCCGGGCGGCGAGGTTCCGGATGTTGCGGCGTTCCTTGGCCAGGTTTCCGTCCGAGTTGCTCAACACCAGCGCGTACCCCAGGTCTGCGGCGGCATCCTCCACGGCGTGCGAAAACAGTGAGAAGAACGGGTTCGAGATGTCCGGGACGATAAGCCCCAGGGTCTCGCTTGAGCCGAGCTTCAGCGCCCGCGCGGCGGCGTTGGGCCGGTAGCCCAGGACGCGGATGGCGTCCTGGACCTTGGCTTCGGTTGCCGGCGCCACTTTCTTGGGTCCGCCATTGACCACGTAACTGACGACGGCGGTGCTGACGCCGGCATAGCGCGCCACATCCTTGCGGGTCACCGGGCCGCCGCGGGAGGCCTGCGCGGCCGGGGAAGTCATGCTGTCCATGCTAACCACTCATACCCGGCGCATCCCCAAAGTCACGGATGGGAAGCCGTACGCCGTTTTGCAGGGCGGACTGGTGGGCCACGATGCCCGGGAGGGTGAAGCGGGCGGCCACCCACGCATTCACGGGCGGCAGTGTGCCGTCATTGACCGCCGTGACGAAGTCGTCCACCAGGAAATGGTGGCTTCCCTCGTGCCCGTTCGGTGCGCCGCGGAACTCCTCAGGCAACCGTCCGGCGTCGTGGACGGGAGCGAGTCCCGACACGAATGCGTCCCGGAGTTCCGGGGCCACGTTGGCCAGTGAGGGATCGTCCAGGGACATGCTGGGCCGGGTTTCCATCTGCTCGGAGATGTCGTGGACATTCTGTTTGTCCTGCCAGACGGTGACCCTGGCGAGCTGTTCAAAGCTTGCCTCCGTGCCAAAAACCGGAAGCGCGATTCGCGGATGTGGGACGGATAGCCCACGCGGCGCATCTCGTTGGTGCGCATCACGCCGCCGTCGTTCAGTTCAAAGAGCGCCGTGGCGTTGGAGAAGTCATTGCCGAACATGCTGACGTCCTTGTCGAATACCCCGTCATCCCGCTGGTCCTTGACGCCCACGCAGCTGACGCTGACGGCGTGCGCCGGGATGGCCCCCAGCACCCCGCCGATCGCATGGGTGGGGTAGAGCATTGGCGGGTAGCTTGCCGTCTCCTTCCACCGCTCGCCCCCGCTGTACTGGTAGGCGTCATAAAAGCCGAGGTCCATGTCGTGGACGTAGTCGCCTTCGGAGTAGAAGACCCGGCCAAACCTGCCGGCCGCCTGCTGTTCGCGGGCATACACGGTGGCGGGGTTGTAGTAGCTGGTCTCACCCATCATGTACACCTTGCCGGTGTCCCGGACGGCCTGGATGATGCGGGCGATCTCCTCTTCGGCAACCGCCATGGGCACGGCTGAGTAGACGTGCTTGCCGGCGCGGAGAGCACGCTCCACCAGGGGTCCGTGCGTCCAGCGCTGGGTGAAGACCGCCACGGCGTCGACGTCGGAGGCCAGAAGGGCGTCAAAGTCGGGCACGACGCCGGCAAGATCCAGCCTTCGGACCACGGATTCAGCCCGCTCCGGCAGCTCGTCCACAACATAGACCGCACTGACGCCGGGATGCAGGTTGAACAGGTGTGCGAACTGGCTGCCGAACTGGCCCGCGCCCACGATGCCGATGGAGAACGTCATTGTTGCCTTCCGATTGAAGTTTATCCGAGTGTTTCATCCGCATCTACTCGAGTCAATATCCAGTCACTGGCGTAATTGCCCTGGTTTTGAAACATTGAAATAAGCCCTTGCCGTCGAATATCTACTCGTGTAGATTTCTTTCCAGCCTGTTACTTCCATCACACTCAGGAAAGGGTCGACGATGACCACCCTTACCAGGAACGCCAGCCCGGCAGTGCACGCAGCGCACCGGCCGCTGAAGCGCCGGGGACAGAGCGACCTGAAGATCGCATTGTTCTTCATAGCCCCGGCGATGATCGGATTTATCGTTTTCTACCTGGTGCCCACCCTGCGGGGCATCTACCTCAGCTTCACCGAATACAGCATCCTCGGCGACCCGACGTGGATCGGTGCCGCCAACTATGAGGCCATCGCCAAGGACCCCCTGTTCTGGAATGCGCTGGCTGTCACCGGGCAGTACGTCCTGATCAACATCCTCCTCCAGACCACGCTCGCGCTGGGGCTTGCCCTGCTGATGCACCGGGTAGCCAAATCAACCGTGATCCGCGGCGCGCTTCTGCTGCCGTACCTGATGGCGAACGTGATCGCCGCCCTCCTCTGGTTCTGGCTCCTGGACTACCAGATCGGCATCGTCAACTACTTCATCGACGCCATCGGCCTGCCCAAGGTGGCATTCTTCGGCAGCGAGGAATGGGCCATCCCCACCCAGGCCCTCATCAACACCTGGCGGCACATGGGCTACACCGCCCTGCTGCTGTTCGCCGGCCTGCAGGCCATTCCCAGCCACGTCTACGAAGTGGCCAACCTGGACGGCGCCTCACCCTGGCAAACATTCCGCAAGATCACCATGCCGCTGCTGCGCCCGGTGCTCGCGCTGGTCCTGATCGTCACCGTCATCGGTTCCTTCCAGGTGTTCGACACCGTTGCCGTCACCACCCTGGGCGGACCCGTCAATGCCAGCCGGGTGCTGCAGTTCTACATCTACCAAAAGGCCTTCACGGAATCGGACTTCGGCTACGGCTCCGCCCTGGCGGTCATCCTCTTCGTCATCCTCGCCCTGGTGGCCTTCATCCAGATGAAGTTCCTCAAGGGCAACGAATCAGACCTGGATTAAGGACACTTCCATGACCACCGCAAAAGTCTCCGCACCCGCCCGGCCCGCCACCCGGCGTCGTCCGTTCAACTGGCGCCGCACCGCCGCCTGGTTCCTTGTGGCCATCGCCGTGGCTGTCTCGGTCCTCCCCTTCTACTGGATCCTCCGGACGGCACTGTCCACCAACGGGGCCCTGGCCGGCAACGCCACCAACCTGCTGCCCGCAGAATTCAGCCTGGGCGCATTCCAGCGCGTCTTCGGCCTGCAGTCCCCCGAAGAGGCAGTGGCCCAGGGCGGATCCGGCGCGCAAATCGACTTCTGGATCTACCTGCGCAACTCCGTGCTCTTTGCCTCCATCACCACCACCGGCGCAGTGTTCTTCAGCGCCATGGCCGCCTACGCCTTCGCCCGGCTGCGGTGGCGGGGACGGAACCTGGTCTTCAGCCTGTTCCTGGCCACCATGATGGTGCCGCCGATCTTCACCGCGCTGCCCAACTTCCTCCTGATCAAGAACCTGGGCCTGCTCAACACCATGGCGGGGCTGGTACTCCCCTACATCTTCATGACCCCGTTCGCCATTTTCTTCCTCCGGCAGTTCTTCCTGAACATGTCCCGCGAGGTGGAGGAAGCGGCAATGCTCGACGGCGCCAAGCACCTTCGGATCTTCTTCCAGATCATCCTGCCAAACGCCGCAGCCCCCATCGCCACCCTGGCCCTGCTCACCTTCATCGGCCAGTGGAACGAGTACTTCTGGCCGCTGCTGGTGGGCCAGGAGGAGTCCGTCCGCGTCCTCACGGTGGGCCTGGGCGTGTTCAAGTCCCAATCGCCGCAGGGAGCGCCGGACTGGTCCGGCCTCATGGCGGCCACGCTGGTCTCCGCCCTTCCCGTCCTGATCCTGTTCGCCGTCTTCGGCAAGAAAATCGTCAACTCCATCGGCTTCTCCGGCATCAAGTAATCACCCCTTCCCTCGAAATTCCCCCTCCCGGCGCGCGCCACGGCGGCCTGCCCGGAAGCACCCTGAAAGGACCCCCATGAACCTGAACAAGAAAGCACTCGGCTCCCTCGCAGCAGCCGCGGCAGCAGTCCTGGCCCTCTCCGCCTGCGGAGGCGGCGGCTCCGCGGAAGCCGGCAAGGGCGAGCTCAACTACTGGCTCTGGGACGCCAACCAGCTCCCCGCCTACAAGCAGTGCGCCGACGACTTCCACAAGGCCAACCCGGACATCACCGTCAAGGTCACCCAGCGCGGCTGGGACGATTACTGGGGCACCCTGACCAACGGATTCGTGGCAGGCACCGCCCCGGACGTCTTCACCGACCACCTGGGCAAGTACCCCGAATTCATCAAGAACAAGCAGCTGCTCGCCCTGGACGACGCCGTCAAGAAGGACAACATCGACACCGGCATCTACAACTCCGGCCTGGCGGACCTCTGGGTGGGCCAGGACGGCAAGCGCTACGGACTTCCCAAGGACTGGGACACCATCGCGCTGTTCTACAACACCAAACTTGCCGCGGACGCCGGCGTCACCCCGGAGCAGATGGCCAACCTGACGTGGAATCCGAAGGACGGCGGTTCATACGAAAAGACCATCGCCCACCTGACCGTGGACAAGAACGGCAAGCGCGGCGACGAGCCCGGCTTCGACAAGAACAACGTTGCCGTCTACGGGCTCGGCCTCAACGGCTCCGGTTCCGGCCAGGGCCAGACCGAATGGAGCTACCTGACCGGCACCACCGGCTGGACGCACACGGACAAGAACCCGTGGGGCAAGCACTTCAACTACGACGACCCCAAGTTTCAGGAAAGCATCGACTGGTTCGCCGGGCTGGTGGAGAAGGGCTACATGCCCAAGCTCGAAACCACGGTGGGCGCCAGCATGGCCGATACCTTCGCCGCCGGCAAGTCCGTCATCAACGCCAACGGCTCCTGGATGATCGGCCAGTACACCGGCTACAAGGACGTCAAGGTGGGCATCGCCCCCACCCCGGTGGGTGTCAACGGCAAGCGCGCCAGCATGTACAACGGCCTGGCGGACTCCATCTACGCCGGCACCAAGAAGCCCGAAGCCGCCATCAAGTGGGTCGAATACCTCGGCTCCGCCGCCTGCCAGGACGTGGTGGCTTCCAAGGCCGTCGTCTTCCCCGCCATCAAGACCTCCGCAGACAAGGCCGTGGAAGCCTTCAAGGCCAAGGGCGTGGACGTCACCCCCTTCAGCCAGCAGGTCAAGGACGGCACCACGTTCCTCTACCCGATCGCTGACAACGCCGCGAAGGTTGACGGCATCATGAAGCCGGCCATGGACTCCGTGGTCTCCGGCAAATCCAAGGCCAGCTCCCTGACGGCCGCCAACGACCAGGTCAACGCCCTCTTCAAGTAACCCCTGCACGTGGCTGCGTATGTGGTCGCAGCCACCCGGCCGGGTGCCGCCGTCCCCTCCTCGCGGCGGCGGCACCCGGCCTCCCCTTCCCGTGATTTTCCTTTTGCGCGTTCGTGACGACGCAATCCCTGAACACTGAAAGAGACTTCCCTATGGATCCCTTGCACCTCCGTTCCGCCGGCACCAGCCTGGTGATCAGCTTCGACAGCGGAGAGGCCGAAGTCATCCACTGGGGCGCCGAGCTGGGCGCAGACCTGCCGGACCTGGCCATCCTCACGGCTGCGGTGCCGCCCTCGTCGATCGACGTCCGCGTTCCCGCGGGCCTCCTCCCCCAGGCTTCCTCGGCCTGGCGCGGGCGCCCGGCCCTGCGTGGCCACAGGATCACGGACAGCGGCGCCGGCCGGGACTTCTCCTCCCGCCTCCGCGTCACCTCCGTCAGCACCGAAGGATCCTGCGCCACCATCGTGCAGGCCGACGGCGACACGGGCCTGAGCGTCGCCACGTCCCTTGCGCTTCATGCGGGCGGCCTGCTGGAACTGCGCCACACCATCACCAATGAGGGAACCACGCCTTTCCAGGTGGACGAGCTGGCGACCGTCCTGCCCGTGGCACCGGACGCCGTCGAACTCCTTGACCTGACCGGGCGCTGGTGCCGCGAGCGGCATCCCCAGCGCCGCCCCATCCAGCAGGGCACCTGGGTTCGCACCGGCCGGCACGGCCGCACCGGCCACGATTCCTCCCTGCTGTTCGCCGCCGGCACCAAGGGCTTCGGCAACCGGCACGGCAGGGTGTGGGCCACCCACCTGGCCTGGAGCGGCAACCATGAACAGTTCGCCGACACCATCGGCGACGGCCGGACCATGATCGGCGGTTCCGAGCTGCTGGGTCCCGCCGAAGTCATCCTTGAACCAGGTGCCCGCTACACCACCCCCGCTTTGTTCGCCGCCTACTCCGACCACGGCCTGGACGGCATTACCGAAGCGTTCTACAGCTGGTTCCGCTCCCGTCCCCACCATGTCCTGCCCGCCGCGTCCACCGGCCTGCCCGCCGGCAAGCCGCGGCCCGTCGTCCTCAACGTCTGGGAGGCCGTCTACTTCAACCACAACCTGGACATCCTGACCGAACTGGCGGAATCGGCCGCCGACCTCGGCGTGGAGCGCTTCGTGCTCGACGACGGCTGGTTCCGCGGCCGCCGGGACGACCATGCAGGCCTGGGCGACTGGTACGTGGACGAAACCCTGTGGCCCAACGGCCTGGCCCCCTCATCGACGCCGTCACCTCCCGCGGCATGGAGTTTGGGCTGTGGGTTGAACCGGAGATGGTCAACCTTGACTCGGACATCGCGCGCGCCCACCCTGACTGGATCGTGGGCCCGTCGGCGAAGGCACACAAGGACGGCGGCCGGCTGCCCCTGGAGTGGCGCAACCAGCACGTCATCGACCTGGTGAACCCGGACGCGTGGCAGTACATCTACGACCGGATCGACGGGCTCCTGTCCGGCAACAACATCAGCTACCTGAAGTGGGACCAGAACCGCGACCTCGTGGAACACGGCCACGCCGGCGCCCCTTCCGTCCACGCGCAGACCCTCGCCGCGTACCGGTTGTTCGACGAGCTCCGCAAGGCACACCCCGGCGTGGAGATTGAAAGCTGCTCCTCCGGCGGCGCGCGCGTGGACCTGGGCATCCTGGAGCGGACCGACCGGATCTGGGCCTCGGACTGCAACGATGCGCTGGAACGGCAGACCATCCAGCGCTGGACCGGCGCGGTGGTCCCGCCCGAGCTGGTGGGCAGCCACATCGGCCCCACCACGTCGCACACCACCGCCCGCACGCACGACCTGTCCTTCCGGGCCATCACCGCCCTGTTCGGCCACTTTGGCATGGAATGGGACGTCCGGAGCGTCCAGGGCAAGGAGCGCGACGAACTTCGGCGCATCGTGGGCCTGTACAAGGAACACCGGGACCTGATCCACAGCGGCCGCCGGGTCCACGCGGACGTCGCCGATGATGCCTTCCTGCTGCACGGCGTGGTGGCGGACGGGTCCATCGCGGACAGCACGACGGCGGCCCTGTTCGCCGTCGTGGGCACGCGCACCTCTGCCGCGGAGCAGCCCGGACGCATGGGCCTCCCCGGCCTGGAGCCGGAGCGGAATTACCGGGTTGCGGTCCTCGCCCCCGTCCAGGAGGACGCCGACTACGCGCACACCTTCACCCAGGCGCAACCGCCGGCGTGGCTTGCCGGTGGAGCCGTGGCCAACGGCCGTTTCCTCGCGGAGGTAGGGCTGCCGATGCCGGTGCTGAACCCCGAGCATGCCCTGCTGCTGAAGGCGACGGCCCTCTAAACAGCCATCGGACCCCCTGCCCGCCGCGCATCCGGACGTAAGAATGCGCGGCGGGCAGGGCCAACCGATAGATTTGCAGGCATGACTGAAGCCTCCTCCACTGTCGAAGCCGGCCGCGGCACCATCCTGGTCATCAATGGCCCCAACCTGAACCTGCTGGGTACGCGGGAGCCGGAGAAGTACGGCACCTCCACCCTTGCCGATGTGGAGCGGCTGGCCGCTTCCGCCGGAGAGCGGCACGGTTTCGCAGTGGAGTGCGTCCAGTCCAACCACGAAGGCGTCCTGCTGGACACCATCCACGCCGCCCGGGGCACCGCGGTGGGCATTGTCCTGAACGCCGGCGCCTTCACGCACACGTCCGTGGCTCTTCGTGACGCCCTGGCCGCCGTGCAGGTGCCCACCGTCGAGGTGCACATCACCAACGTGCACCAGCGCGAGGAATTCCGGCACCACTCCTACCTGTCGCCGGTCTGCGCGGCGGTGATCGTTGGTGCCGGGGTGTTCGGCTACAAACTTGCCATCGACTACCTGGCCGAGGTCCTGTAGCCGGGAGCCGCTACTTCTGGATGCACTGCCCGGAGGAGACGGGTGTGGACAATGCGGGTGCCTGCTCCGCGACCGGGTCAAGATCGTTCATGGTGATGGCGAACCCCACCTCGGCGTCAGAGGTTGCCTTGGCAAAGACCACCCCGGCCACCTGGCCGTCAGTGGTCAGCAGCGGGCCGCCCGAGTTTCCCGGCTGCACGTCCCCGGCAAGGCGGTAGATGTCCTCCGGGGACGGGTTGTTCCCGTAGATGTCCGGGACCAGGACCGTGGCAATGTCCTGCACGGTGGCGGGCTTGGACTGGAAAGGCCCGCCGTGCGGGTACCCGGCGAACGCGGCCTGGCTGCCGCCGGGCAGGTCGCGGCTCAGCGGCAGCGGCCGGGACGGCAGGTTGTCCACCGCCAGGACCGCCAGATCCCGCTTGGTGTCGAAGTAGACCACGCGGCCGGGCATCGCACCGCCGTCGGGCATCTCCACTACCGGCTGCGACACGCCCGCAACGACGTGGGCGTTGGTCACCACGCGGTCCGGGGAAACCACGAAGCCGCTGCCGGTCTGGTTCTGGCCGCATTCGTAGGCAGTGCCGGCGATCCTCAGGACGGACTGCGCCGCTTTGTTCAGCGCCGGAGTGTTGGTGCTGGTGTTGGGCACCTGGACCGCCTGGCCCTGGTCCAGCCCTTCGATCAACGTGGGAATGCCGTTGCCGATCACGGTGGACCGCAGCTGCGCCATGGTGGCCTTGACGGGGGTGGGGGTGAGCCCGTCGATGAAGCGGATCACCTTGGACTCGGCCAGCTGCTGGGACACGAAAGGCACGCCCAGGGAGCTGACGCTGAACGCCAGCATGGACATGACCAGCGCGGAGACCACCAGGTTCAGCGCCCCGCCCACCAGCCGGTCCACCGCCCGCAAGGGACGGATCCGCACCACGCCGCGCAGTTGCCGCCCGGCCATGGTGCCCAGGCCATGTCCCACGGCCATCAGCACGACGGCGGCGGCGATGATGGCGGTAAGCCTCCACCCGGAGTCCTCGACAAAGGTGCTGACGAGGGGGACGGCAAAGAATGCGGCGATGGCACCGGCAGCAAACCCGGCGAGGCCGCCGACAGTGACCAGGAACCCGTTGCGGAGGCCATAGATCAGGTATGACAGCAGCGCCAGGATCAGGACGATGTCCAGGACAGTCAGGCCGACCACAAAGGCTCCTTATTTACAGTTGAACCCCCATTCTAGTGGCGGACGCTGACAATCTTCTGTGGCGTGCACCGCCCTCCGGCAGACCTGCATTCGGCTGCCCGCAGGCGTTTCGGCTGCCAAGTTCGTCACAGAACGTTGAAAATTCTGAAACAATGGCACAAGCGCCACAGCCGATACTTTTACTCAGGAGATTTCATGGACATCGAGGTACTGCGCCGAGCACCCCTTTTCGCCACGCTCGACGACGACGCATTCCGGCTGCTGACGGACGAGCTCACCGAGGTGGACCTGTCCCGCGGCGCTTCGGTGTTCCGCGAAGGTGACCAGGGTGACCAGCTGTACTTCATCGTCTCCGGCAAGGTAAAGCTTGGCCGCACCTCGCCCGACGGCCGTGAATCGCTCCTGGCCATCCTCGGCCCGGGCGAGCTCTTTGGTGAGATGGCGCTGTTCGACCCCAGCCCCCGCACCGCCACCGCCACCGCGGTCTCCGAAACCCGGCTGGCCGGGCTGAAGAACGAGAGCCTGAACGCCCTGCTGCGCACCCGCCCGGAGGTTTCGGCCCAGCTGCTGCAGGCCCTGGCCCGCCGCCTGCGCCGCACCAACGACTCCCTCTCGGACCTTGTGTTCTCCGACGTCCCCGGCCGCGTGGCAAAGGCGCTGCTGGACCTGGCGGACCGCTTCGGCCGGCCGGCTACCGACGGCGTCCTGGTGGCCCACGAGCTCACGCAGGAAGAACTGGCGCAGCTGGTGGGCGCCTCCCGCGAAACGGTCAACAAGGCCCTGGCCGAGTTCGTCCAGCGCGGCTGGCTGCGCCTCGAAGCCCGCGCGGTGGTCATCCTGGACATGCAGCGCCTCCGCCAGCGCTCCCGCTAGGACCAACAAAAACCAGAACCAAGAAATACCAAGCCCAACAAAACCAGGCCCAACAGGAAAGGCCGCCCCTCGGGGCGGCCTTTCCTGTGCCTGACCTTTGTGCCTGACCTTTTGTGCCTGGAACGTGGGTCAGTTCTTCGCCACGTCCAGTTCCACCACAGCCCACGACAGGGCGGGAAGTCCCAGCCGGAGCTCAGATCCTGTTGCCTTGGCTCCCTCAAGCGGCTTCAGGCCCACCCGGTCGGGTTTTTCCTGGTTGTTGATGGTGAAGCGGTCGCCGCCTTCCGGGATCTCGAGCACCTCCGCCCTGACCACCCGCCGTGCGTCGAAGCCCCGCAGGCTGACCTCCACGTCCGCGGCCTCTTCCAGGCCGCGGTTGGCCAGGAACAGGGCCACGCGGCCGGTTTCCTCGTTCCAGGTGGCGCTGACATCCACCAGGTCCGTGTCACCAAACCGGCTGTTGGCGTACTGGTCCGAGTCCACGGACAACCGCAGGATCTGGCCCTTGGCCAGCTCTGCCATCCGGGCGAACGGGTGGAAGATGGTCTGGCGCCAGGCCGGGCCGTTCTCCTCGCTGAAGATCGGGGCGATGACGTTGACCAGCTGCGCCTGGTTGGCGATTTTGACGCGGTCGCCGTGGCGGAGCAGCGAGTTCAGCAGGGTTCCCACCACCACGGCATCCGTCACGTTGTACTTGTCCTCGATAAGCCGGGGGTGCTCGCGCCAGCCGGCCTTGGCGACGTTGCGCAGCTGGTCCTCGGTGTCCCGGCCGCGCTGGTACCAGACATTCCATTCGTCGAAGGAAAGGTTGATGTGTTTCTTGTGCTTTCCCTTCGCCCGGACGGCGTCGGCGGTTGCGATGACTGACTCGATGAAATAGTCGGTGTCGACTGCGCTGGCGAGGAAGCTGCCCACGTCGCCGTCGTGCTCCTGGTAGTAGGCGTGGAGGGAGACGTAGTCCACCTCGTCGTAGGCATGGGTCAGGACAGTCTGCTCCCAGGCGCCGAAGGTGGGCATGCCGGAGTTGGAACTTCCGCAGGCCACCAGTTCAATGTCCGGGTCCACGAAACGCATGGCCTTGGCGGCTTCCTGGGCCAGACGGCCGTATTCCTCTGCGGTCTTGTGGCCGATCTGCCACGGCCCGTCCATCTCGTTGCCCAGGCACCAGAGCTTGATGTTGAACGGATCCTTGTGGCCGTTCTTCGCGCGGAGGTCGGACCAGTAGCTGCCGCCGGGGTGGTTGGCGTACTCGACGATCTCGCGGGCCGCGTCCACTCCCCCGGTGCCCAGGTTGATGGCTTCCATGATTTCTGTGCCGGCCTGGCGGGACCAGTCCACGAATTCGTGGAGGCCGAACGCATTGGTCTCCACGGTGTGCCAGGCGCCGTCCAGCCGGCGGGGCCGGTTTTCGCGGGGGCCGATGCCGTCTTCCCAGTTGTAGCCGGAGACGAAGTTGCCGCCCGGGTAGCGGATGACGGTGGCGCCGAGTTCCTTGACGAGTTTGAGGACGTCCTGCCGGAAGCCGTTGTCATCCGCTTCAGGGTGGCCCGGTTCGTAGATGCCGGTGTAGACGCAGCGGCCCATGTGCTCCACGAAGGAGCCAAAGAGGCGTCGGGGGACTTCGCCGATGGTGAAGTCGCGGTCGAGGGTGATCCGTGCGCGGGACATGTGAGACATCTCCTTGGTTGTGGTTGGTTCGCAGGTGTGGGTCTGGATGGGCGGAAGGTGCCGGCTCAGGTTCCGGCGAGGCCCGTCGTCGCGACGCCCTTGATGATCTGGCGCTGGAAGAAAAGGAACACGAGGATGAGCGGCAGCGCCGCGAGCAGGGCGGACGCCATGTTCTGCGCGTACTGGATGCCGTAGGCGCTCTTGATGGTTTGCAGGCCCACCGGGAGGGTGAGCAGCGAGGCGTCGTTGGTGGCGATGAACGGCCACAGGAAGTTGTTCCATGCGCCGATGAACACAAAGATGGCGACGGCGGCCAGGATGGGCCGGGACAACGGCAGGATGATCTGGGTGAAGATCCTCATGCGGCTGGCACCGTCCATCACCGCGGCCTCCTCAAGTTCGCGGGGAATCTGGTCGAAGAACTTCTTGAGTACGAACACCATGGCCGGGTGGATGACCTGGGGCAGGATGATGGCCCATGAGGTGTCCACCATGTGCAGGGCGAGCATCTGGTAGAAGAGCGGAATGATCAGGACCGGCGGCGGGACGATGATGGAGGCGATGATCACCGTCATCAGCACCTTCTTGCCCTTGAAGTCGATCCGGGACAGGGCGTAGGCCACGAGCGCCGAGATCACCAGGGTGATGGCCGTGATGGCGGCCGAAGTATAGAGGGAATTCCACGTCCAAAGCGGGATGTTTCCGTCCTGGAAGACCTTGACGAATGCGTCGGCAGTAAAGCCCGACGGCGGCAGCCAGCTGACCTTCGGAGCTGCGGCATCCGTCTCGCTCTTGAAGGCGGTGGCGGTGGCCCAGGCGAACGGGACCAGCCACAGGACCGCGATGGCCGCGGCCACCACCAGGGTGGCGATCTTGCCCGGGGTCATCGTCTTGCGGGGCTGGCGGGTTTCCTGGCTGGTGTTGGTGCCCGGCCGGGGCCGGCTGATGGTCTGGGTTGCCATGGTTATGCACTCCTGCGGCGGGTGATGACGAACTGCATGACCGAGACGACCACGATCAGTCCGAAGAAGATGTAGGAGATGGCTGCGGAATAGCCCAGCCGGTAGCCGGTGAACCCGGTTTCGAAGATGTACTGCACCACCGGCCTGGTGGACCCTCCGGGCCCGCCGGCGGTCATCTGGTACACCTGGTCGAAGATCTTGAGCGAGGCAAGGACCTGGAGGAGCACGATCATCACGGTGGTGGGGCCCAGTTGCGGCAAGGTGATCGAGAAGAGCTGGCGCCAGGCTCCGGCGCCGTCGAGGGATGCCGCCTCATAGTGCTGCTGCGGGATGTTCTGCATGGCCGCCAGGTACAGCAGGAAGTTGAACCCCACCGTCCACCACAGCGTGGCAATGACGATGGCCCACATGGCCACGTTGGGGTCGTTGAGCCAGGCGACTTTGGGGATGCCGATCCTGGACAGGGAATCGTTGATGAGGCCCAGCTGCGGGTTGTACATCCAGCTGAAGAACAGCGAAACGACGGTGGACGCGAGCAGGTACGGGGCAAAGTAGGACAGCCGCCACAGCCACTGCGCCGGCAGGCCGGCGTTGAGCAGTGCCGCCATCACCAAAGCGACCAGCACCAGCGGGACCGTGCTGATGACGGTGAAGTAGAGGGTGTTGCCGAGCGAACGCCACATGTCGGCATCGGCGAAGGCTTCGGCGTAGTTCGCGAAACCGATCACGCTGTCGTTGGCTCCGGTAAGGGACTTGCCGGTGAGGCTCATATAGATGCCGTAAAGAACCGGCCACACCAGGAAGACGACGAAGAAAGCCAGGAAGGGCGCCGCAAACCCCCAACCGCTGAGGTTGCTCCTGGCGAGGCTCCCGGTCCTGCGCCGGGCTGCTGGTGAAGAACTCATGAAGGACTCCTTTGTCGCTCGGGCGGTTAGACCGGATTTGGCCGGGAAAGAAGGGTGTTGGTGCGCTTTTCGAAGGCGTCCCATCCGGCCGCTGCCTTGTCGCGGCCTAGGAGGACGTTTTGGACGTTTTCGGCAAAGTAGGTCTGCCAGTCGGAACCGGAGCCGCTGAACCAGGCTTCGGGATCGTAGGCAATGACGTCCGCGGCGTTGGCGTAATGCACCTGCGGTGTGAGGGCCTTATACGCCTGGGACTGGACCACGGGCTGGTAGGCGGGGATGTGTCCTGCCTCCGCCCAGGACAGCGATCCTTTGAGGATGTCGCTGACGAACTTGTAGACATCGCGCCGCTTCGTATCGTCCACGTTCAATTGCCGTGGCAGGACGAAGGAATGCGAGTCCGCGTACGCGGCCGGGGTGCCAAAGAGCGTGGGGATCGTTGCAGCGTCCACCGGGAGGCCTGCCTTCTTCATGGTCGGCAGTTCCCAGACGCCGCTGAACAGCATGCCCGAGCCGCCGCGGGCGAATTCCGCGATGCCGGTGCTGATGTCGCCGCTCTTTGCCGCAATGGTGTCGTCGAAAAGCGATGCCATGAATTCCAGCGACTCAATGGCGGCGTCCCGGTCAACCTTCATCGGCTGGCCCGGCGTCAGCGTCATGTCCGCGCCGTGCTGCTTGTAGAGCGTGTAGAACAGCCGCCACATCTGGGATCCGCTGCCGAGGTAGCCAAAGGACAACCCGTGGGCCTGCGTGACCTTCTGCATTTCCTTGGCCATGGCCATGAACCCCTGCGGGGACGTGACCTCCTGCAGCTGCCCGTTACCACCCAGGACGCCGGCCTTGCGGGCAATGTCCGTGTTGTAGAACATGATGAACGGGTGCGAATCCAGGGCGATGGAAAACACCTTGCCGTCCTGCTGGCTCTTCTGCCAGATCCGCGGGGCAAAGTCGGCGCCGGTGACGCCGTGCTCTGCCAGCAGCGAGAGGTCCCAGGGCTCAATCAGGCCGCCCGGGGCGTAGCCCGGGACACGGCTGGCGTGCATGATGGCCAACTCCGGCGGCCGGCCGCCAGCCGAGGCCATGGCGAGCTTGGTGTAGTAGGGCGGGCCCCACGCAAGGACGGTCGGGTGCACCTTGAACCCGGGGTTGGCTTCGTTCGCCTTGTTGATCATGGCCTGCATCTTGATGCCGTCGCCGCCGGACAACAGATGCCAGAACTGGATGTCCCTGGCGGCCGCTGCGGAGGCATTCCCACCGCACCCTGCCAGGGCCGCCGCAGCAATGACGCTGCCCATTGCTGCGGTTCCCGACAACAGCTGCCGTCTCGACAGCTGCCTGCCTGCGAAAAAATCAAACTGCTTCACCCGTCACTCCTTTGGATGGGTCCGCTGAAAGTCATTCCCGCGCCACAAACCGTTGCTGCCGCATGCTGGGCAGCCATGCCCCGCGGGGCCCCCGGTGTGACGCACGCCTCACATTACATCGATGTAATGGCCACCGCAATGGATAATTGTTAGCGTTCGCAAAGTGACCCGCCACTCTCGATTAGGGCTCCCGCGCCAGGATCCCGGTCGGAGGGCAGGAGCCTAGGAGGTACTCTGCCGTTCCACGATCCGGTAATCGATGGCCACTACCTTCTGCGGGCCCTCACGGTCGGCCATGCGCTCGGTCAGGAGGCGCAAGGCCTCCCTGGCCACCTGGCGCTTGTCAAAGGAAACGGTGGTCAGCGACGGCACTGCATACCTGGCGTCGGCGATGTCGTCGAAGCCGGCTACGGCCACGTCGTCGGGCACCCTGATGCCCCGCTTCCACAGCACACTGAGGGCCCCGATGGCCATGGAGTCGGTGAAGCAGAACAAGGCCTCGGGCAGGGGATGCGAGTCAAGGTAGGTGGACAGCGCTTTCGCCGCCGTATCCGGGCTCCACTTTTCGCAGGGGATGATCAGTGAGTCATCCCAGCCAATGCCAAGTTCTTCGAGTGCAGCCTGGTACCCACGGGTGCGGAGGACGGCCGCCGCCGAGCCCCTGCCTTCCGCGGCCCCCAGCACGGCAATACGGCGCCTGCCGGTGCTGCCCAGCGCCAGCGTCATGTCCCGTGCGGCGGCAACACTGTCCACCCATACACGGTCAGCCAGTTTCTGCGTCACCTCACCCAGCAGGACCACCGGAGGCAGGGCAACCCCCACCTTCACGGCACTCTCGTCCAAAACCACGGGGTTGAGGATGAGCCCGTCGATGAGGTTGGACCGCGCCCGCGACATCAGCTCGTATTCGCGCGTGGGATCGGACCCCGTCTCCTCGATCTGCACGCTCCACCCCTGCTCGTGGGCCACCTCCACCACGCTGTGTGCGATCTCGGCGGAGTACGGCGTGGCCAGATCGGGCAGGGCCAGGGCGATGACGCCCGACCTTCCGTTGCGCAGTCCCCGGGCAGAGAGGTTGGGAACGTAGTCCAGTTCCGCCATGGCCTGCTCCACCTTGATCCTGGTGGGGCCGCTGACCGGAACAATGCCGTTCATGACGTTCGAGACGGTCTTTGGCGAAACCCCTGCGAGGCGCGCTACGTCCTTGACCGTTGCGCGCAAAGGCGCCCCCTTGCTCCCGGTGTGGCTTTGGTGAAGATTTTACCCGGCTCCGTGGAGCGTCAGCGTTCGCGCTGGTGGTCCCCCGCCACGGTCTTGGCAGCCTCGACTTCGAGCATGAGCCTGCCGTCCTCTTCAACCAGGGTTGGCTGGTAAACGTGGGGCTTGCGCTTGTAGCTCAGGTAGGCAATGCAGCCGTTGGCCGCGGCCATCTTCTCGAGCATGATTTCGGAACCCGGGACCAGCAGTTCGCCCAGCGGGCGGCCCACCGTGTTCTCCTGGCCTGCCTCGTCGCCCAGCGCCGTGGAGTTCCGCTCCTGGATCACCTGCGCGGCGTTGACCCACCTGCCCCACACGCCCTTGCCGTCCAGCAGCGAAGGTTCCTGGCCCAGCGGCACCGTGGCGGCGAAGTAGCGGGTGTCGAAGCGGCGGTGCGCGAAGTCGGGGCTGCGCCAGTTGACGAGGGACTTG
The DNA here is from genome assembly GCF_026723805.1 of Arthrobacter sp. FX8. Lineage (NCBI taxonomy): Bacteria > Bacillati > Actinomycetota > Actinomycetes > Micrococcales > Micrococcaceae > Arthrobacter > Arthrobacter sp. FX8. The sequence continues at coordinate 2,967,070 of NZ_CP113505.1, forward strand.
AGCAGGTCGGTGCGCAGGGAGAGCCCGCGCTTGCCCAGCACCTGGGCAAGCGTCTTCTCCTGGTCGGCCACCGCCACGCGTGCCCGCATCCACTCGGACGTGGACGTGGCCTCCACCGTGCTGGACATGTCGGGACCGGCCAGGAGCACGCCGGTCTCCTCGAAGAGTTCCCGGATGGCGCCCACCACGTGGCGGCGGGCCAGCCCGACGTCGTCCGTTCCCATCTGCTCGGCCCAATGCTGCGGTGAGGGTCCCAGCCAACCCATGGCGTCGTCGTCGGCCGGGTCAAGGGACCCGCCGGGGAACGCCAGGACGCCCAGCGGCGAGGAGCCGGGCCGGTAACCCAGCCAAGTCTCCAGGCCGGTGGGTGAATCACGCAGGAGGACTACGGATGAGGCGTAGCGCGCGGCCCGGGGGGTGCGCTCGCCGTGTTCGAGCCAGCTTTGCGCCGCCCCTTCAAGGTCTTGGGGAAGTGCAAAAAGGCGTCGTGCGAGGTGCGGCAAGGGAAGTGTCCGGTCTTAGCTGAATTCGGCAATGAGCTCGACCTCTACGGGAGAGTCGAGCGGAAGAACGGCAACGCCGACGGCGGAACGTGCGTGCTGCCCGGCGTCACCGAGGACGCGGCCCAGCAGTTCCGAGGCACCGTTGACGACGGCGGGCTGGCCCGTGAACGAGGGATCCGAAGCGACGAATCCCACCACCTTCACGATCCGGGTGATCCGGTCCAGGTCCCCGATGACGCTCTTGACGGCGGCCAGGGCGTTGACGGCGCAGACCGCTGCGAAGCGCTGCGCGTCCTCCGGGGAAACGGTGGGCTCGTCGGCGTACCCTTCGGTGCCCGCGGACACCTTGCCCGTAGCTTCGAGTTTGCCGTTAATAAACGGCAACTGGCCCGAGGTGTAGACATGGCTCCCGGAGACGACGGCGGGAACGTAGGAGGCCACCGGGGCGGCGACCTCGGGCAGGGTGATGCCGAGTTCCGCGAGGCGCTGCTCGACGGCGGATACGGGCGCCGCTGCGGCGCTGGACTGGGCTTCTGCGGGGGTGCTCATGCTACTGCTTCTCCCTTTTGAGGTAGGCGACAAGGCCGTTGCCGTCAGGTCCGGGGACTACCTGGACGAGCTCCCAGCCGTCCTCTCCCCACTGGTCCAGGATCTGCTTTGTGGCGTGGATAATGAGCGGAATCGTCGCGTACTCCCATTTGGTCATGAAAGAAAGCGTAGCCCTTGCCGGTAAAGTGGAAAACATGGCGACTCGCAAGAACCCCTTATTCGACACTGCCACCACACTGGGTAAGATCCTTCTTTTCCTTGGTGTGAGCGCAATTTGCGGTGTCCTCGTGGCAGGCCTCCTGGTGCCTGCCGCGGCCGTCTCCGGCAGCGCGGCAAGCGGTTCCATCGACTTTTTCGATTCCCTTCCGGCGGAGCTGAAGGTAGATCCCCCAGCCAGACCACCCGGATCCTGGCTGCCGACGGCAGCGAGATCGCCAGCGTCTATACCGAGAACCGCACCAAGGTTCCGCTGGACCAGATTTCACCGAACATGAAGAACGCCATCCTCGCCGTCGAGGACAGCAGGTTCTATGACCACGGCGGCGTGGACACCACCGGTATCCTCCGCGCGCTGGTCAGCACCATCCGAGGCAACAAGCAGGGTGCCTCCACCATCACTCAGCAGTACGTCAACAACGTTCTCAACGCCAACCTCGCCGCCGCCGGCGAGGAGGACCAGATCAAGCTGAACGGCGTCAACAAGGGTGTTGGTGACAAGCTCCGCGAGATGAAGCTCGCCATCGCCCTGGAGAAGGAGTTCAGCAAGGACCAGATCCTTGAGGGCTACCTGAACATCGTGTTCTTCAACCGTGATGCATATGGCATCGAGGCCGCTTCCAGGTACTTCTTCAGCACCACCGCCAAGGACCTGACGCTCCCCCAGGCAGCGCTGCTGGCCGGCCTGGTGAACAGCCCCTCCGCCTTTGACCCCATCATCAATCCCGAGAAGTCAAAGCAGCGCAGGGACCTGGTGCTGGGACTGATGCTTGACCAGAAGAAGATCACCCAGGCGGAACACGACGCCGCCGTCGCCACCCCGGTGGAGCCCAAGGTGACCCAGCCCAAGCAGGGCTGCGCCTACGCGGCCTCGGCCCCGTACTTCTGCGACTACATCCTGCACCTGCTGGAGAACAACCCTGCCTACGGCGCGGACGTCAAGGAGCGCCAGCGGCTGATCTACGGCGGCGGCCTGACCATCACCACCACACTGGACCCCAAGGCCCAGGCCACGGCCCAGGAGCAGGCCAATGCCGCCGCCGGCGCCAACCCCGACAAGTGGGGTGCCTCCATGGTGTCGGTGCAGCCGGGTACGGGCAAGATCATCTCAATGGCCCAGAACACCACATTCCTGCCCGGCCAGGGCTTCGATTCCCAGCTCAACTTCAACGTGGACAAGCTGGATAAGGACGGCAACGACCTCAACGGCATGGGCGGCGCCCAGCCCGGGTCCACCATGAAGCCGTTCACCTTTGCCGAGTGGCTCAACGAGGGCAAGTCCATGAACACCATGGTCAACGCGGCCCAGCGCGTTTACCCGATCGGCTATCCGTGGCGCAACACCTGCGGCAAGGTCCAGGGTGCCTACAGCACGGCGCAGAAGAACGCGGGCCTGGACGCGGCTGACGACCTCCAGAACGCCGAGCCCCAGTGGTACAAGCCGCTGTCGGTCCTGGAGGGCCTTTACAACTCGATCAACACGGTGACGTTTGCGTCCGCGGCACAGCTGGACTTCTGCGGCATCCAGAAGATCGCTGATGCGGTGGGATTGCACAGCGGCCTGCCCTCAGCGGACGGCAGCGAGCCGAACCCCAAGGTGAACATGATGACGCTGGGCAACCTGCTGGGGTCCACGCAGACCTCTCCGCTGACCATGGCCAGCGCGTTTGCCACCTTCGCTAACGACGGCAAGTACTGCGAGCCCATCGCCATCACCTCGGTGACGGACGCCACCGGCAAGCAGCTCCCGGCACAGTCCAGCAGCTGCCGTGACGCCATCAAACCGGAGGTTGCACGCGGCGTGAACTACGCGCTCCAGGAAGTGCTGAACAGGGGCTCCGGTTCGCTGATCCAGCCCCGGATTTCCACCAAGACCAGCTTCCCCATTGGTGCCAAGACCGGTACGTCCAACAACAACGGCTCCACCTGGGTTGTTGGGCATACCACCGGCCTGGCAACGGCCGCCTGGTTCGGCGACCCGCTGGGAGCACAGGACCGTGCAGGGCAGAACATCACGGTCAACGGCAAGTTCTATAAAGGCATCGATGGTTACATGATCGCCGGTCCCATGTTCTCCAACTACATGGCGAAGATCGCCCCGGCATACGGCACCAACCCGTTCCCGGCACCGCCGAGCAACATGGTCAACGGAACAACCACTACCTCGCCTGGAAGGACCACCCCGCAGGCCACCCAGGCTCCCGTACCGTCCACGCCGGCAACGCAGGCGCCCGCCACCCAGGCGCCGGCCCCCGCCCCCACCAGCAATGGCAACGGGAATGGAAAGGGCAACGGCTAAGCACGCATGAGCATCGACAGCCTGGCAGGCCGCGCCCGCGCAATCGGGCGCGGCTTTGCCGTCACTGCAGGCGCCGGGGCCGCGGCCGGAATGGCAGCCTTCGGCTACGGCCTGTGGGAGAAGAACCAGTTCGTCCTCCGGGAGGAAACCCTGGCCATCCTCCCTCCCGGCCGCGGTCCGTTCCGCATCCTGCACCTGAGCGACATCCACTTCGTGCCGGGGCAGCGGAAGAAGGCTGATTGGCTAAGGTCCCTGGCGGACCTCAGGCCGGACCTGGTGGTGAACACCGGCGACAACCTCAGCCACGTGAAGGCTGTGGACCCGCTGCTGGATGCCCTGAAACCGCTGCTGCAGTTCCCCGGCGTCTTTGTCCCCGGGTCCAACGACTACTTCGCGCCCAGCCCAAAGAACCCTGCGTCCTACCTGCTGGGGCCGTCCAAGGCGAAGCCCAAGCCGGTTGCCCTCGACTGGCCGCGCCTGCGGTCCGGCTTCGGCATGAGCGGCTGGGTGGACCTGACCAATCGCCACCAGTCATTGGTCCTCAACGGCATGCGCTTCGATTTCTCCGGCGTCGACGACCCGCACCTGAACCGGGAACGGTACGCCGGCTGGCCCCGTGGAACGGTCAGCCAGGATGCCAAGGACCACCTCAGGATCGCGGTCATCCATGCACCGTACCAGCGGGTCCTGGACCACTTCACCGAAAGCGGCGCGGACCTCCTGCTGGCCGGCCACACACACGGGGGCCAGCTGTGCATCCCCGGGTATGGCGCCCTCGTGGCCAACTGCGACCTCCCCACATGGCGGGCGAAGGGCCTCAACGACTGGTCAAGCAACGGAAGCACGACGCCGGTCAACGTGTCCGGCGGCATCGGCACCTCACGCTTCGCCCCGGTAAGGATCGCCTGCAAACCCGAGGCCGTCCTGCTGACCCTTACCTCCCCCAACTGAACCGAAAGCATTACGGTCTGCAATAACTGGGCAAGCAGCCGGCCAGCACCGCAAATCCCTGTGAACCGCCTCACGCCAATGGCATAGGGTAGTTGCTAGAGGAAACTACATTCGTTTTAGAGCTTGAGAAGCGGGCATGGCCAAGCAGACTCCATTTTTCCGATCCATCAGCCGTCTTTATCCGCACGTCCGGCCCATCATCCCCAGGCTCCTGCTGGGACTTCTGTGCGCCCTGCTCGCAAGCGTCGTGGCGCTGACCATCCCCCAGGTGCTGCGGGTCCTGGTCAATACCGCGCTGCAGCCAGGGGCCACGCCGGAGGCGGTCTGGGTGTCGGCTGCCGTCATCCTGGTCCTGGGCATCGCAGAAGCCGGACTGGTGGCGCTGCGCCGGCAGTTCGTCATCAACCCCGCCACCACCGTGGAGACCCGCATGCGGGTGTCCCTCTACAACCATCTGCAGGACCTGACCGTCTCCTTCCACGACCGGTGGGGATCCGGCCAATTGCTGTCCCGGGCCATGACGGACCTGAACTTCCTGCGCCGCTGGATGGCTTTTGGCGCCATCATGCTGGTGGTCACCACCCTGACGGTGATCATCGGCGTCGTGGCCATGTTCGCCATGAGCTGGCAGCTGGCCCTGATCTTCCTGGCCGCCGCCGTTCCCATCACCATCAACAGCTTCCGGTTCCGCACCCGGTTCAGCAAGGTGGCGCGGCGAAGCCAGGACCAGGCCGGCGACCTTGCCACCACCGTGGAGGAATCGGTCCACGGCATCCGCGTGCTCAAGGCCTTCGGACGCAGCCGGGAAGCCCTGGAAAACTTCAACGAGCAGGCAGAGGGCCTGCGCCAGACAGAGATCGAGAAGGCACGCCACCAGGCAACGTTCACCATGGTGGTCACCCTGCTTCCTGAACTCGCCCTGGGAGCCGGCCTGGTGGTCGGGGTCATGCTGTGCGCCAGCGGCCAGTTGAGCATCGGCTCCCTGGTGGCGTTCTTCGCCACCGCGGCAGTCATCGCCTCCCCCGTGGAATTCTCCGGCATGCTGCTGGCCATGGCACTCACCGCCAAGACCGCCGTCGACCGCCACTACGAAGTGATGGACACGCAAAACACCATCACCAGTCCCGCCCAGCCCCGCCGGCCGGCTGAGCTGGCCGGGGCACTGCGCTTCAACAACGCAACCTTCGCCTTCGAGGACGCCCCGGACAAGCCCATTCTCAAGGACATCAACCTGGACATCCGGCCCGGCGAAACCATGGCCCTGGTGGGCATCACCGGCAGCGGCAAGAGTGCGCTGATCCAGCTGGTGCCGCGCCTGTACGACGTCACCGGCGGCGCCATCACCATCGACGGCGTCGACATCCGGGACTTCGGTGTGGAGGAGCTGCGCCGGATCGTGGGGGTGGCCTTCGAGGACACCACGCTCTTTTTCAATTCCGTGCGGGACAACGTCCTGCTCGGCGCCCCGGCCCGCACAGAGGCGGTCCTGGACGAGGCCCTCGATGTGGCGCAGGCGCACTTCGCCTATTCCCTGCCCGGGGGTGTGGACACGTTGATCGGCGAGGAAGGCCTGAGCCTGTCCGGCGGCCAGCGGCAACGGATCGCCCTGGCACGTGCCATCGCCGCCCGTCCGCGGATCCTGGTCCTGGACGACCCGCTGTCAGCCCTGGACGTCCACACCGAGGAGCTGGTGGAGGCCCGCCTCCGCGAGGTCCTGAAGGATACCACCACCCTGATCGTGGCCCACCGGCCGTCCACCGTGGCCCTCGCGGACCGGGTGGCCCTGCTGGAGGACGGCCGCATCGCCGCCGTCGGAACGCACACCGAACTGCTGGCCCATAACCAGCACTACCGCTACGTCATCGCCAGCCTGGACCGGGAGCCGCGGGACCTGGACTCTGAACTGTCGGCACTTGAAGACAATGCTGAGGAAGTGTCCCGATGAGCACTGCAACGTTCGGCACCGCAAATGAAGACAATGCCCACCTCAGCAAGAGCGACAGCCGGGCAGTACGACGGCGGTCACTTGCCCTGCTGCGATCGCTGATCCGTCCCGTGCGGGCGCGGTTCTGGCTGACCATCGCCATGGTGGTCCTGTCCCAGACCGCGCGGGTGGCCGGCCCGGCACTGATCGCGTTCGGGATCGACCATGCCCTTCCCGCCCTCCAGGCCGGCAACAACGCCCCCTTGGTGTTCACCGGCGTCGCCTACCTTCTGGCAGCCATTGCGACGGCGGGACTCACCGCCCTGTACGTCACCTCCACGGCGCGGCTCAGCCAGGCGATGCTGCTGGACCTCAGGGTGCGCGTCTTCCGGCACACGCAGCGGCTCAGCCTGGAGTTCCACGAGAAATACACCTCCGGCAGGATCATCGCCCGGCAGACCTCAGACCTTGAAGCACTGCGCGAACTCCTCGACTCGGGGGTCAGTTCACTGGCTTCGGGAATGCTCTTCATGGCCTTCACCGCCGTCACCATCTTTGCCCTGGACTGGCGGAGCGGTTTGCTGGTGCTGGCCGCCGGCGTGCCGATGTTCTTCCTTTCTCGCTGGTACCAGAAGCACTCGCAGATTGCCTTCAGGGAGTCCCGCGTGGTCTCCGCCCGGCTGATCGTGCATTTCGTGGAGACCATGACCGGCATCCGCGCCGTCAAGGCCTTCCGCAAGGAGAAGGAGAACTCGGAGCGCTACGGGAAACTCGCCGAGGACTACCGCCTGGTCACAGTCCGCTCCATCAACCTCAACGGCATCTTCCAACCGGGACTGGTGCTGATTGGCAACGTCTGCGTTGCCGTGGTCCTGCTCTTCGGCGGATTCCGGGTGCTGGACGGCGGCCTGGCAGTGGGCGTGCTCCTGGCCCTCATCCTGTCCACCAAGCGGTTCTTCCAGCCGGTGGACCAGATGGCCATGTTCTACAACTCATTCCAGAGCGCGCAGGCAGCACTGGAGAAGGTGTCCGGACTGCTCGAAGAGGTTCCCACGGTCCGGCCACCCAGGAACCCGGTGGCCCTGCCCAGCGCCACGGGACGCATCGACTTCAACGGCGTCGAGTTCCGCTATGGCGACGGTCCGTTGGTGGTGCCGCGCCTGGACCTGCACATCCCGGCCGGACAGACAGTGGCGCTGGTGGGACAAACGGGCGCTGGAAAATCCACCCTGGCCAAACTCATCGCCCGGTTCTACGACGTCACCTCGGGAACGCTCACCCTGGACGGCGTGGACCTCCGCGACCTGGCCACCACCGACCTCCGCCGGAACATCGTCATGGTCACCCAGGAGGCCTTCCTGTTCAGCGGCTCGGTGGCGGACAACATCGCCCTGGGCCGGCCGGAGGCATCACGCGCCGAAATCGAAGAGGCCGCCAAGGCAGTTGGCGCCCACGAATTCATCCTTGAACTTCCCGTGGGCTACGACACCGACGTCAACAAGCGCGGCGGCAGGGTCTCCTCCGGCCAGCGGCAGCTGATCAGCTTTGCCAGGGCGTTCCTGGCGCAGCCGGCCGTGCTGATCCTGGACGAGGCAACCTCCTCACTGGACATCCCGTCCGAGCGCCTGGTGCAGGCCGGACTGGCCCGCCTGCTGGCCGGCACGGAAGCCAGACGCCGGACGGCGTTGATCATCGCCCACCGCTTGTCCACGGTGGAGACGGCGGACCGTGTCCTGGTGGTGCACGACGGGCGGATCGTGGAGGACGGCACGCCGGAGGAACTGATCGGCGGCGGCGGACGCTTCGCCGACCTGCATGGGGCGTGGAAGGACTCCCTGGTCTGACCCGCGTCCCGCCCCGGACCGGGCAGGATTTCGCATCGGGACCCGGAATCGGCTATCCTTGTAAAGTTGCTTTTGCAGCGGATCGGGATGTAGCGCAGCTTGGTAGCGCGCTTCGTTCGGGACGAAGAGGTCGCAGGTTCAAATCCTGTCATCCCGACCATAACGAAAAGAGGGTCTCCTTGCGGAGGCCCTCTTTTTTGTCTCGATGTGGTCACGGCCCGGCACACCGGGGTTAAAACGAGTGGCCCCGGAGCTGTTGCTCCGGGGCCACTCCCGCCTCCTGTGTGAGGAAGCTGTTTAAGCGGGATCAGGCCAGTTGCCCACGTACGTTGTGTAGGTAGTATCGGTCTTCTTGTCCTTCTTCACCTTTGCTGAGGCGGGATCAGGCCAGTTACCAACAGCTACCGACACACCCGAATTATCGGCGACGGAACCTGAAGCCAGGACGGCCGGAGCCGCCGCAGAAAAAGCCAGGGCCCCAGCCAGGACGGCCGCGGTTGCGATCTTCTTCAACATATAAGTTCCTCAATACGAGTCGGATTCGTTACAAAGCCAGCACTGTCCTTGTTGACACACATTGTAAAATATTTTCCACAGGGACTGTCAAGCATTCGGCAGCCCAAGTGTCCAGAAGGAGGAAACGCGTGGGCAACGGGTTCGGAGAAAAGCTCCGCGCGGAGCGCCTGGAGCGTGGACTGACACAGGCCGAACTGGGCAAGGACCTGTATTCACCCAGCTACATTTCGCTGCTGGAAACCGGCCGCCGGGAGCCGACAGCCGAAGTAATTGAAGAATTGGCACGCAGATTGGAACTGGCCCCCAAGGCGCTGGAGGCTTGGAGCCAGCCAATTTCCGTGAGCGACGCCGAGTACGTGCTGGCAGGCCTCTATGCCCGCCAGGCGTGGGACCTTCGTGATTATCCACTGGCGGCAAGCCACGCTGCCACGGCCGCAAAGATTGCCCTCGAGGGGCGGAACACCAGCGCCTGGTGGAACATGACCTATATGCAGGCCGAATGCCTCATCAAACAGGGAAACTGGCGCGAAGCCCAGAAGATCATGGAGCACTTACTGGAGCACCCCATGGCCAGGGAATCCGCCGGCCTTGCCGTACGGGCACACCAGATGCTGGCGGGTATCTACCAGGGACAAGGCCAGCTGAGCCTTGCCGTGGACCAGGGGATCCAGGCAGTGGACCTCTGCAGGCAGCTTCCCAAGGGATCCACCCTGATCATCAACGCCCATCACGCGCTGATCGGGGCGCTTGCAGAAAGCGGGCGGCTCGACGAGGCCTGGAAGTATTGCCAGGCCATGATCGACCACGTGGATGAGCTTTCCATGACGCAGCTCGCCGGCGAGGTGGCCTGGGTTGTGGGGAACGTTGCGTTCATGCGGCATGACTACACGGAAGGCGTCAAACACCATGAGCGGGCAGCACGCCTGCTCTCCCCCGCCAATGACATCGAACTGTGGGCCCGGTTCAACAAGGCCTCCGCAGCCGTCCGGCTTTCCTCGGGGATCGTGGAGCCGGAGACCCTGTCGGCAATCGAACGTGCCGAACTGGCCTTGTCGATTGTGGGTGGGAACAAGTCCGATCAGCTGGAGGTCGCCTTCATCCGTGCCCGCTGGCTGTACCTGACCGGGGACATTGTGGCCGCCGTCGAAAAGCTGCGGGAAATCCACGCCGAACGCGCGGAGCTCGCCAAGCACACCGCGGGTGAAGTTTCCCTCCTCCTGGGCAAGTCCCTCAAGGCCGCGGGTGATACGGACGAAGCACTGGTGCATCTCGAGGAAGCCCAAAAGGCCTTCGCCACTGCCGGCGCCCAGGACCGGGTTCAACAGGCGCTGGACGCGATCCTCGAGATTAAGCTGGCGCAGAAACGCGCCGCCGCTGCGGCTGCGAAAGCCAGCTGACCAGGCCAGGTAAACCCGCAGTGCGGGCTTACCTGGCTTCCGGTTGTTCTAGGAGAACGCCTTCCCCGTGATCTTCTCGTATGCTTCGACGTAGCGGCTGCGGGTCCGTTCCACTACTTCAGCGGGGAGCGCCGGCGGCGGCGTGTCCGAGGCCTTGTCCCAGCCGGACTCCGCCGATGTCAGCCAGTCCCGCACATACTGTTTGTCGTAGGACGGCTGGGCCTGGCCCGGCTTGTAGGTGGCAGCGTCCCAGAAACGCGAGGAATCCGGGGTCAGCACCTCGTCGCCCAGAGTGATCGACCCGGAGGCTGCGTCGTAGCCGAACTCCACCTTGGTGTCCGCCAGGATGATGCCGCGCTCCCGGGCGATCTTTTCCGCCGTCGTGTAAATCTTCAGTGTCAACTCACTGAGGCGGCCCGCGATGTCGTCGCCCACCAGCGCCACTACGGCGTCGTAGGTGATGTTTTCATCGTGCTCCCCGATCAGCGCTTTGGCCGACGGCGTGAAGATGGCGTGCTCCAGCCGGGATCCGTCCACCAGCCCTTCCGGCAGCGGGATGTTGCATACGGTTCCGGAGGCCTTGTACTCCTGCAGGCCGGAGCCCGTGAGGTAGCCGCGTGCGATGCATTCCACCGGGAACATGTCCAGCTTCTTGCAGATCATGGCCCGGCCTTCAACCTCGGCCGGGACGCCGTCCTCCACCGTGGAGCCGAGCACATGGTGTTCCACGCCCAACTGGTCGAACCACCAGAGGCTCAGTTGCGTGAGGATGCGTCCCTTGTCCGGGATTTCGCTGGACAGCACATGGTCAAAGGCGCTGATGCGGTCGCTGGCCACCACCAGTACGCAGTCCTGCCCAACGCGCTGCAGGATGGATTCGTCGGCGGGCTCATAGAGGTCGCGCACCTTGCCGGAGTAGACGTGGGTCCAGCCGGGAAGATCCAGTGTTTTGGTGGCGTAGCCGCGGTTCTCTCGGTTTTCAGTCATGTCAGGCCTTTGCTTTCACGATGGGCATCGAACCGGTGGCGCCGTAAGGAACCTTGATCTCGCCACGGGCGGCTTTGCGGGCGATGTCGGTGCGGAACTGCGCCCCGTCCAGCTGAACCAGCTCCACGCCGTCGTACGCTTTCTCGCGCGCCTCCACCAGGTCACTGCCCAGGGCGACAACCGCCAGGACACGGCCGCCGGCGGACACCACCTTGCCTTCCTTGTCCAGGGCGGTTCCGGCGTGGATAACGTGCACGCCGTCCAGCGCTTCCACTTTCTTGAGGCCACGGATCCGATCACCGGTGCGGGGCGTGTCCGGGTAGTTTTCGGAGGCAATGACGACGGCGACGGCGGCCTCCTTGGACCACCGCAGCTCCTCAGCCTTGTCCAGTTCGCCCTTGGCGGCGGCCATCAGCAGCGCACCGAGGGGGTCTTGAGCCGGGCGAGGACGGCCTGGGTTTCCGGGTCGCCGAAGCGGACGTTGAACTCGATCACGCGGGTGCCGCGTGACGTGAGGGCCAGGCCGACGAACAGCACGCCGACGAAAGGGGTGCCGCGGCGGGCCATCTCGTTGACGGTGGGCTGGGCCACGCGTTCAAGGACTTCCTGCACCAGCCCCTCGGGGGCCCATTCAAGCGGGGTATAGGCACCCATGCCGCCGGTATTGGGCCCTTCGTCGTTGTCGAAAATGCGCTTGAAGTCCTGGGCGGGCGAGAGCGCCACCGTGTTCTGCCCGTCGCAGAGCACAAACAGGGAAACCTCCGGGCCGTCCAGGAACTCCTCGATGACCACGGAGCCGCCCGCGTCGAAGCAGGACTGGGCATGTGCCAAAGCTTCATCGCGGTTGCGGGTGACAACAACACCCTTGCCCGCGGCGAGTCCATCGTCCTTCACCACGTAGGGGGCGCCGAAGGTGTCCAGTGCCGATGCTGCTTCCTCGGCGTTGGTGGCCACCATGGCCATCGCCGTGGGGACGCCGGCTTCCGCCATGACCTCCTTGGCGAAGGCCTTCGAGGCCTCCAGCTGGGCTGCTGCCTTGCTGGGTCCGAAGACGGGGATCCCGGCTTCGCGGACGGCGTCCGATACGCCTGCGGCCAGCGGAGCTTCCGGGCCCACCACCACGAGGTCTACACCGAGCCGTGCGGCCAGCCCGGCGACGGCGTCGGGATCGTTGCCGTTGATCTCGTAGGTGGGAACCAGTTTGCTGATGCCGGCATTGCCAGGTGCCGCGTGGACCTCGGACACGTTGGGGTCGGCGAGCAGGGAGCGGACAATGGCGTGTTCGCGGCCTCCGGGGCCAATGACGAGTACCTTCACAGTGTCCAAGGGTACTTTGTGCACCCTCCCCGCTCCTAAGCTGTGTCCTCCCCCGCCTGGTCAATCCGGAGTCCCGCCCGCTCCGAACCATACATATGACAAAGCTGCGAAACAGGATGACAGGCGCCGGAACCATGGCCGCGTTGGCAGGCGTGGTGGCAGCCGCCGTCGTACTTGCCGTTGCGGAGCTGATTGGCGCATTTTTTACCGCCCGCGCCACCCCCTCTTTGCCCTGGGGTCCACTTTCATCGACTTCACGCCGCCGTGGCTCAAGGACTTTGCGATCGCCACGTTCGGCACCAACGACAAGACAGCGCTATTCGTGGGCATGGGCCTGACCATTGCGGTGCTCGCCTGCATCCTGGGCGTGGTGGCCTACCGGAAATGGGCCCTCGGCGTCCTGGGTGTGCTCTTCATGGGGGCCGTGATCGTGGCCAGCGTGGTGACCCGCGCCGGCGTGGGGCCCGCCGACGCCATCCCTTCGGTGCTGGGAACCCTGGCCGGACTGGTGGTCCTGCACCGCCTGATGGTGCCGCTGTGGGGGCTGAAGGCGTGGCCGGAAGCGCCGGCGGATACAGCGTCCGACGGCGGCGAACGGCCTGGGGGCGAAGGCACCAGCCGCCGGCGCTTCTTCGCCACTGCCGGGATCACGGCCGTAGCCGCGGGCATCGCCGCCACCGGTGGGCGGCTGCTGGCTGCGGCGCGCAGCAATGTGGCCCAGGCCCGTGAAGCGTTGAGCCTGCCAACGCCGGCGAAAGCTGCAGCCGCCGTACCGGCCGGGGTCCAGTCCACGGTCCCCGGCGTCCCGCCGTGGCTGACGCCCAACGGCGAGTTCTACCGGATCGATACGGCTTTGAGCGTGCCGGAAATCAACGTTGACGACTGGGAACTGCGCGTTCACGGGCTGGTGGAGCAGGAAGTGACGCTCACCTTCCAGGACCTGCTCGACGCCGAGCTCATCGAATCCCACGTCACGCTCACCTGCGTGTCCAATCCAGTGGGCGGCAACCTCGCCGGAAACGCCAAGTGGCTGGGCCTGCCCATCCGTGAGGTGCTGGCGCGCGCCAAGCCCAAAGACGGAGCAGACATGGTGCTGTCAAAGTCCATCGACGGCTTCAGCGCTTCCACTCCCCTTGAGGTCCTGCAGGATGACAGGGACGCCATGCTGGCCATCGGCATGAACGGTGAGCCGCTTCCGCTGGAGCACGGCTACCCCGTGCGGATGGTGGTCCCCGGACTGTACGGGTTTGTGTCCGCCACCAAATGGGTGGTGGACCTGGAGGTCACCCGTTTCGCGGACAGCAAGGCCTACTGGACCGAGCGCGGCTGGTCCGAGCGCGGCCCCATCAAGACGATGGCCCGCGTGGACGTGCCCAAGTCCTTCGCGAAGGTGCCGGCCGGGAAAGTCGCGGTGGGCGGCACCGCATGGGCCCAAACTCGCGGCATCAGCAAAGTGGAAATCCAGATCGACAACGGCGGGTGGGCGGAAGCCACCCTCTCCGCCGAAGCGTCCACCGTTACCTGGCGCCAGTGGTCCTATGAGTGGGACGCCACGCCCGGCCCCCACTACATCAAGGTACGGGCAACCGACGGGACCGGGGCGGTCCAAACCGACCAGCGCGCAGATCCCGTGCCTGACGGTGCGTCGGGCTGGCAGTCGATAATGGTCACCGTGCAGTAGGCCGCAGCCCGGAGTGCCCGGGCTTCTGCGGGGCTGGCCCATAGACTGGCAGTATGCCGCATAATCCGCATGCCACCTTCACTGTTGACTCCGCCGTCGAACTGGCCGTGATCGAACGCAGCGGCTTTGTGGAGTCGCGGCACATCGGTTCCGCCGTGCTCCTGTCCGCCGACGGCTCGGTGGTCACCGAACTCGGAGACATCAACACGCCCATCTTCGCGCGGTCCACGCTCAAGCCGTTCCAGGCATTGGCCGCCATGCAGTCCGGGGTTCCGCTGCGGGGCGCCCAGGTGGCCATTGCCTGCGGAAGCCACACGGGCTCCCTGGACCACATGGACGTGGTGGCGGGCATGCTCAAGGCCGCCGGAGTCCGTGAAGACCAGCTGCAGTGCCCCGAGGCCTGGCCGCAGGATGAAACGGCCCGGAACTGGCTGGTGCGCTCCGAAAAGGGCAAGTCGCGGCTGGCGTACAACTGCTCCGGAAAGCACGCCGCTTTCCTGTGGGCCTGCACGGAAAACGGGTGGGACACGCACAGCTACCTGGAGCCGAACCACCCGCTGCAGCAGCGCGTGCGCACCGTTGTGGAGGAATACACGGGTGAGAAGATCGCCCACCTGGGGATCGACGGCTGCGGCGCCCCCGTGGCGGCTGTCTCCCTGAAAGGCCTGGCCAGGGCTTACTCCCAGCTCGCCAAGGCTCCCGGGGACCAGAGCTTCAGCGCCAGGGCCGCCACCATCGCCACTTCGATGCTCGATTACCCATGGGCGGTACAGGGCCGTGGCGAGGCCAACACCCTGGTGATGGACGAGCTGGAGATCATCGCCAAGATCGGGGCAGAGGGGGTGCTGGCCATGGCCACTCCGCAGGGCGTGTCCGTGGCCGTCAAGATCCTGGACGGAAACATCAGGGCCACCTCGCTGGTGGCCCTGACGCTGCTCGCCGCGGCGGGGGCCGTGGAGATCCCGGGAGTTGCCAGCGTCCTGGAGCAGGTGGTGGAACCGGTGATGGGCGGCGGACGGCCGGTAGGGAAAATCCGCCTGGGCCCTGCTGTTTCCGCCCTCCTGGACTGACACCCCTTCCCACACCAGACATCAAAGGAAGGCTGACCGCATGGCCGTAGCCCGCCGTCGTATTGACGTCCAGCAAGGCAAAGCAGCACTGAACGCATGGCTGGAAGCTGCCCAGCCGTCGTCGGACGCTCCCTTGCCGCGAACCGTCCTGGCCACTGCCGTCAGGTACTCGCTGGAGGAGCTGACGGCGCGTGCACCGGGAAACTCCGTGGAGGTGCGCGTCCCGCCGTTCGGCGTCACCCAGTGCGTTGAGGGCCCGCGGCATACGCGCGGCACCCCGCCCAACGTGATTGAGTGCGACGCCGCCACCTGGCTTGCGATGGTGACGGGACAGATGGAGTGGGCCGACGCAGTCAGCGCCGGCAAGGTGGCCGCGTCCGGGCTGCGCGCGGACCTGTCAGCCCTGCTGCCCCTCTAGCCCCTCCGGCCCTTCGCGCTGCTCCGGCCCGGCAGAAGCCTTAGCCGCGACCGATGAAGGGCATGCCCGCAGCGGTGACCACTACTGACCCCACGCTGGCCGAGGCCGGCATGTTGGCCATCATCAGTACTGCGTGGGCCGCGTCCGCCACCGGAAACATGGGCTCCACCTTGCGGCTGCCGTCTGCCTGCAGGGCCCCCGAGCCGACGCCGATGGTGTCCATGATGTCGGTGGCGGTGTTGCCGATGTCGATCTGCCCGCAGGTGATGCCGTAACCCCGGCCGTCCAGTTCGATGCTCCTGGTCAGGCCTGTCATGGCATGCTTGGTGACCGTATACGCCACCGTCCGCGGCCGCGGTGAATGCGCCGAGATGGAGCCGTTGTTGATGATCCGGCCGCCCTGCGGTTCCTGCGATTTCATGGTCCTTACCGCCGCGGCGGCGCACAGCATGGACCCGGTGAGGTTCACGGCAAGGGTGGCGTTCCAGTCTTCCAGGCTGATCTCATCCACCCCGGCGGCGGGACCGAACACGCCGGCATTGTTGAACAGGACGTCCACCCGCCCCCACTTCCGGCGCGCTGCCTCGAAAAGCCGTTCGACGTCGTCGCGCCGGGTGACGTCGCACGGCACCACCAGGGCGTCCGCGTGGCCGTCCGCCGTTTCAGCAAGTTGGGCCTCGCGGCGGCCGGCCAGCACCACGCGGTAGCCGTCGGCCAGCATCTGCCGGGCAACCTCCCGGCCAATGCCGGAGCCGGCCCCGGTCACTACGGCGACGCGTGCTGTGGGAAGGGAAGTGGTCATGCGGTCTCCTGGCCTAAAACTGCACCGGCACGGCCGGCTTGTTCAGCGGCCAGCCTATGACGGTCTTGGGACGCGGCGCAGCGAAGGTCCGCACCTTGGAGGTGGAAAGGCCCATCCGGACCAGCGATTCGGCGATGGTTACGGCCGAGGCCACACCGTCCACTACGGGAACGCCTGCCCGTTGCCGGATCTGTTCGTCCAGCCCCGCCATCCCGCCGCAGCCAAGGACAATCACCTCGGCCTTGTCCTCAGTGACGGCCAGCATGGCCTGGTTGATGATTGCCTCAACGGCGCGTTCCGGTTCCTCCTCGAGTTCCAGGACCGCCATTCCGCTGGCACGGACGGAAGCACATCTTGCGTCCAGGCCGGCCAGCTTCAGCCGGTCCTCGATGAGGGGAACCGTCCGGTCCAGCGTGGTGACCACCGAGTACTTATGGCCCAGGAACATGGCTGTGCCGGCGGCAGCCTCGGTGATGTCGACCACCGGCACGTCCAGCAGTTCCTGGAGCCCTTCCCTCCCGTGCTCGCCGTAGCCGGCCTGGATGACGGCGTCAAACGTTCCCGGGAAGGAGGTGACGGCGTCCATCACGGCGATGGCAGCCAGGTAGCTTTCGAAGTTGCCTTCGCAGGAGTCCGCGCCGAACCTCGGGGTGATTCCCACGATTTCCGTGCCGGGAGCGGCAACACTGCGTGCCGAGGCCGCGATGGAGTCCGTCATTGATTGCGTGGTGTTTACGTTGGCGACAAGTATGCGCATTGGGTAGGTCCTTGCTTGTGACTGGCTCAGTGGGTACTGACGACGGCGATGGCTTCCCCGTCGTGGTCGTCCAGCCTTTGGTTGCGGTCGGCGATGAAGAAGTACAGTGCCGCCGCAATGCCCGCTGCGAAGAACCAGGCGAAGGGTGCCGCGGCAGCCAGTGCCGGTACGAAGGCGATCAGCAGGGCAAGGACGGCGGCCGGAACCATGGCGATGATCGCCCGGGGGTTGACGCCCTTCCTGTAGAAGTACGCGCCCTCCGGTGATGCCGTGTAGAGCTCGGGGACGTTGACCTTGCCACGGCGGATCAGCCAGTAGTCAGCCATGACGACGCCGAACAGCGGGCCGAGCAAGGCACCGAGGCCGCCCAGGAAGTACACGATGACCAGCGGGTTGTTGTAGAGGTTCCAGGGCAGGATGACCAGGCCGATGGTGGCGGAGACCATTGCTGCCTTGCGGAAGTTCAACCGCCGGGGGAACAGGTTGGTCAGGGCGTAGACAGGGGCGACGAAGTTGGCCATGAGGTTCACTGCGATGGTCAGGATCAGCAGGGCAAGGCACGCAAGGACCAGGAAGAGCGTGTTGGGGATGGTCTGGACGATATCCGAGGGGCTCTTGATGATGGTCCCGTTGATTTTGAACTGGCCACCGGCCATGACCACCACGATGGCGCCGAACACGAGCATGTTGATGGGGATGCCCCAGAAGTTTCCGCGGACCACGGCCTTCTTTGAGACGGCTGAGCGGGTGAAATCGCAGAAGTTCAGGACGAAGGTGCCGTAGATCGAAACCCAGAGGGCGCCGCCGGCGAAGATCGTGAGCCACATTTCCGGCCCTTCCAGGGCCTTGTTGGAGGACCAGGCGATGCTTCCGCCGGCCTCCACGAAGATCCAGACAGCCATTGCGGCCATGGTGGCCAGGATGACGGGGCCGGCGAAGGCCTCGTATTTGCGGATCATCTCCATGCCGAAGCTGACGATGACCAGCTGGACCACCCAGAGGGCCACGAATGCCATCCACCCCAGCGTGGACAGCCCCAGGAGGGAGTCCTGGTCCAGGTCGTGGAGGCCCGGAAACACGGCCACGAGCATGACGCGGAAGACAACGGACGCCAGGTACGTCTGAATGCCGAACCAGGCCACGGCCACCGCGCCGCGGAGGAGGCTGGCGATCTGGGCGCCCCTGATGCCGAAGCTGATGCGGCTCATGACCGGGAAGGGGACGCCGGTCTTCACCCCCATGAAGCCGGAAAGGGTAAGGAGGCCGAACAGCAGCGCGGCACCAATGCCGAGTGCCATCAGGATCTGCCACCCGCCCAGCCCCAAAGCGAACAGCCCAATGGCGAAGGCGTAGTTGCCCAGGCTGTGCACGTCATTGGCCCACAGGGTGAAGATGCTGTAGCTCGTCCAGCTGCGGCCCGTGCGTTTGGTGGGGGCAAGGTCTGCATTGTAGAGGGAAGGGCTGATGCTCTTGCCGGAAGCCGCGCTGGCCGATTCGCACAGGGCTTCGACACTGCCGGCCGGGTGGACCGGCCCGGCTGACGGCGCTGTCAGGTCCAGGTCCGCGTCAACGCCCGCCGATGGAGGGGTCTGCATAGGGGTCTCAATTCTTTGGTGGATTCCGTGTGGTGAGGCCGACCTTGGGTCGTTTCTGTTATTCCACATTGCGGAATCGAGATATTGAATAGTGAAATAAGAGTATGACCTGCGTCACGGGGGCGTCAAGCAATGCCGGCATGGGCGGGCAGTCACAAACTGTTTCTTCCTCCCGGCCTGCGCACTCTGCGGGCTCAGGGGCACCGGTCGCATTGACCATACCCCCGCGTCTGACTAATCTCATCTAGCAATAATGTTTTCTCGTAATATGAAAACTCAAGCCGAGCATTCGAAGATGAAAAGAGGCTGCCGTGGCTGCAGGAGAAGATACCTCCCATATCCTCAGCGGGTTGACTAACCAGCTGCCTGATCGTGATCCGGAAGAGACTGCCGAGTGGGTTGAGTCCCTGGATGCGTTGATCAGGGAACAGGGCACCGAGCGTGCCCAATACATCATGCGGAGCCTGCTGCAGCGCGCCGGCGCGCAGAGCGTCGGGGTGCCGATGGTGACCACCACCGATTACGTGAACACGATCCCGGTGGACCAGGAAGCCCAGTTCCCGGGCAACGAGGAGTACGAGCGCCGGTACCGGGCCTACATGCGGTGGAACGCCGCGGTCATGGTCCACCGGGCGCAGCGGCCCGACATCGGCGTCGGCGGGCACATCTCCACCTACGCCGGTGCCGCGACCCTGTACGAGGTCGGGTTCAACCACTTCTTCCGCGGCAAGGACCACCCCGGCGGCGGGGACCAGGTCTTCTTCCAGGGCCACGCCTCCCCGGCATGTACGCCCGGGCGTTCATGGAAGGACGCCTCTCCGAGGAGGACCTGGACGGGTTCCGGCAGGAAAAGTCCCGCGAGGGCCACGCCCTGTCCTCCTACCCGCACCCGCGCCTGATGCCGCACTTCTGGGAATTCCCCACCGTGTCCATGGGCATCGGCCCGATGAACGCGATCTACCAGGCCCAGAACAACCGGTACCTGCACAACCGTGGCCTGAAAGACACCTCGGACCAGCAGGTCTGGGCGTTCCTGGGCGACGGCGAAATGGACGAACCCGAATCCCGCGGCCTGCTGCAGCTGGCGGCGAACGAAAACCTGCACAACCTGAACTTCGTGATCAACTGCAACCTCCAGCGCCTGGACGGGCCGGTGCGCGGCAACGGCAAGATCATGCAGGAACTCGAAGCGTTCTTCCGCGGCGCGGGCTGGAACGTGATCAAGGTCGTCTGGGGCCGGGAATGGGATGACCTGCTCACCCGCGACACCGACGGGTCCCTGGTGAAAATCATGAACGAAACCGTCGACGGGGACTACCAGACCTACAAGGCCGAATCCGGCGGGTTCGTCCGCGAACACTTCTTCGGCAAGACCCCGCAGACCAAAGACCTCGTCGCGGACCTCACCGACGACCAGATCTGGAACCTCAAACGCGGCGGCCACGACTACCGCAAGGTCTACGCAGCCTACAAAGCCGCCACCGAATTCAAGGGCAAACCCACCGTCATCCTCGCCCACACCGTCAAGGGCTACGGCCTGGGACCGCGGTTTGAAGGCAGGAATGCCACGCACCAAATGAAGAAGCTGACGGTCGAGGATCTCAAGGACTTCAGGGATTACCTGCGGATCCCCATCTCGGACGAACAACTGGACGCCGACCCATACCGGCCTCCCTATTACCACCCGGGCCTGGATGCACCCGAGATCGCCTACCTCCTTGAACGGCGGCGGGCGTTGGGCGGATCGGTTCCCGAGCGCCGCAGCCGATACAGTGCTGTGGAGCTTCCGGATGAAAAGTCCTACGAGGTAGCCAGGCGGGGTTCTGGCAAGCAGCAGGCCGCCACCACCATGGCCTTCGTCCGCCTGCTCAAGGATTTGCTCCGTGACAAAAAGTTCGGGGGCAGGATTGTGCCCATCGTGCCGGATGAATCACGCACGTTCGGCATGGATGCGTTCTTCCCCACCGCGAAGATCTACAACCCCGAGGGCCAGAACTACCTCTCCGTGGACCGCGACCTGGTCCTGGCCTACAAGGAATCCCCCGCCGGGCAACTGATCCACCCCGGCATCAACGAAGCCGGCGCCGTGGCAGCCTTCACCGCAGCCGGGACCTCCTACGCCACCCACGGCGTGCCCTGGTCCCGGTCTACGTGTTCTACTCCATGTTCGGCTTCCAGCGCACCGGCGACGCCTTCTGGGCCGCAGCAGACCAAATGACCCGCGGCTTCATCATCGGCGCCACCGCAGGCCGGACCACCCTCACCGGCGAAGGCCTCCAGCACGCCGACGGCCACTCCCCCTGCTCGCCTCCACCAACCCCGCCGTGCTCACCTACGACCCCGCCTACGGCTACGAAATCGGCCACATCATCCGCTCCGGCCTCGAACGCATGTACGGGCCGGACTCAACGGACAAGAACGTCATGTACTACCTCACCGTGTACAACGAACCCATCGTCCAGCCCGCCGAACCCGAAAACCTCGACATCGAAGGCGTCATCAAGGGCATCTACCTGCTCGCCCCGGCAAAGATCGACGGTCCCCGCACCCAGATCCTCGCCTCCGGCGTCTCCGTGCCCTGGGCCATCGAAGCCCAGCGCGTCCTGGCCGACGACTGGAACGTCTCCGCCGACGTCTGGTCCGTCACCTCCTGGAACGAACTGCGCCGCGACGGCCTCGCCGCCGAAGAAGAAGCCTTCCTCAACCCCGGCCAACCCGCCCGCACCCCGTTCGTCACCCAGCAACTCGAAGGCGCCACCGGCCCCATCGTCGCCGTCTCCGACTACATGAAAGCCGTCCCCGACCAGATCCGGCAGTTCGTCCCCAACGAATTCGCCACCCTCGGCGCCGACGGCTTCGGCTTCTCCGACACCCGCGCAGCAGCGCGCCGCTACTTCAAGAACGACACCCACTCCATCGTGGTGAAAGTGCTGCAAATGCTGGCGGCGAGGGGCGAGGTTGAGGAGGGCGCGCCGTCGTATGCCCTGGACCGCTACAAACTCCTGGACGTCAACGCCGGCACCACCGGTGGCGCGGGCGGCGACGCCTGAGACGGGGAACCGCGCCAAATTCCGGAGGCCTTTGGGCCTATTGACGACGGTGCAGCTGCGGTCTGTACTTGCCCTGTAAGCCCGTCCCTGTTGTGTGAAGGAGCAGCGGTGGAGTCCGATGCTGCGGACGTCTTTTTGTAAACTCCTCGGAATTGACTACCCCATCATGCAGGCGGGAATGGGGCCCTTCGGGAGCGATGCAGCACTGGCTGCTGCTGTTTCCAACGCAGGCGCTTTGGGCAGCCTCGGCGGTGCACTTCGCACCGCCGAGGATCTTCGCGGCAGCATCCGGCGAATCCGGGAGCTCACCGGGCGGCCTTTCGCGGTGAACTTCACCCAGCCCTGGCTGCAGGGCCACCCCGAGTCCTTCGACATAGCTGTGGAGATGCAGGCGCCTGTGATTTCCATGGCGCTGGGCGATCCGTACGGGTTCCCGGCAAAGGTGCATGCAGCGGGTGGCCTTTTTGTACAGCAGGTCCACACTGTCCAGCAGGCCCGGCTGGCTGCGGACCGCGGCGCGGACGTGATCATTGCCCAGGGAGCTGAAGCCGGCGGGTTCGGCGGGAGTATCTCCACGTTGGTCCTGGTGCCGCAGGTGGTGGATGCGGTGAATCCCTTGCCGGTTCTGGCTGCGGGTGGAATTGCAGACGGCAGGGGCTTGGCGGCTGCCCTCATGCTGGGCGCCCAGGGAGCCAATATCGGGACGCGTTTCCTGGCGTCGACAGAAGCATCGATCAGCGAAGGCTGGAAACGCTCCCTGGTAGCCGCCGAAGCCCAGGACGCCGTCAAGGTGGAGGTCTGGGACGATATCTTCACGAAACCGGGGAGCGGTGCCTTCGATGTGGTTCCCCGCGCCCTGCGGACCCCTTTCATAGATCAGTGGCAACCCAACCGGGCTGGAGCGGTGCACCAGTCGGCCCGGCTCCAGGAAGAAATTGGAACGGGAATCCGGGAGGGGCGGATGGAGGAGTATGTACCATTCACCGGCCAGTCCGCGGGGCTGGTCAGCAGCATTCTCCCGGCCGCAGGGATCGTGCAGGAGCTCGTGGCTGGAGCCGTTGGCGCATTGCGGCGTGCCCGGGAACTTGGTGTGTAAAAGGCCACCGCCTCGGAAGCACTACAGTGCAGCTATGACGAGCATGGATGCCCGCGGAGCGGAATCGGCTGGCCCCACGGTGACGGGCATTGTGCTGGCAGCCGGAGGCGGGACACGGCTGGGTTTGGGTCCCAAGGCCCTGTTGCCGTATCGCGGTCGGCCGCTGGTTGAGGCCATCGCAGGCAGGCTGCTCGACGGCGGCTGCCGGGAAGTTGTGGTGGTCCTGGGGGCGGGAGCAGCTGATGTTGAGGCTGCTGCCCGTTTGGACCACTGCCGAGTGCTGACCAACGTGGAATGGCAGTCAGGCATGGGCAGCTCCTTCCTGCTCGGGAACCAGGCCGCGGCTCCGCAGGACCACCTGCTGGTTGCGCTGGTGGACCAGCCGGGCCTGACCTCCGAAACCGTGGAGCGGCTGCTGGACCGCCACCGCCCCGGACGGATTACCGCTGCCGCCTACCGCCGACGCGACGGCCCCGGCGAGGGCGGGGACGCTGAACTCCAGCGCGGCCATCCCCTGCTCATCGACGTGACCCTGCGGGAAGCGGTGTGTGCAACAGTGAAGGGCGACGCCGGCGCACGCGGCTTCCTGCGGGCGCATCCGGAACTGGTGGATGAGGTGGATTGCAGCGACCAGTCAACGGGTGAGGATGTGGATACCCCGGACCAGTTGGGGCTTCTCCGTTAGCAACCGAGGGTGGTCAGGCATGGGCGTGCAGGAACTTCTCAAGGGCATCCTCCCAGGGGGACGTGCCGTGGTGAACGATGTCGATGCTGCCCGGCTGTGGGCGTTCCGGCCACCTTGGTGGTTCCCAGTCCTGGTGTTCGCTTGTGTAGTGGCGGCCGGTGGGCGAGGTCCAGCCCGGTGGTTCGTTCGTGCTGGCCGGGGTGGGTTTCCAGCCGGTGGTGTGCCGGAGCCTGTGGTGTTTCGGGCAGGGCTGTCCCAGGTTGCTGATTCCGGTAGTGCCGCCGTGGTGCCAGGCGAGGAGATGGTCGGCCTCCGTGTCCAGGGAGGTGTTGCTGCAGCCCGGGAACGGGCATTTCCCGTCCCGCATCCGCAGCCAGGCCCGCATGGCCCTGGGAACCCGGTAACTCTTCCGGCCGATCTCCAACGGCGCCCCGTCCCGGGGATCCACCAACACCCGGTAGAACGAGGCCGCCCCGTCCGCGACCAGTCGCCGCGCCATCGACGCCGGCACCGGACCATACCCGTCCAGCATCGCCGGTTCATCGGTCAGGCCCATCAGCGCGAACACCGGAACCGTAACCAGGACCTCGGCGCGGACCGATGGCGGCTGGTGGCCAGTTCCCGATGCGGCGCTGGTCCCGCTGCCGCTGGTGCTGCCGCCCCGGGTGTCGCCGCTGCCGAGGATCGCTGCGGTGAAATTGTCGGCCCGCAACTGGGGCATGGTCCTGTCCTCGGCCGGGCCCTGCAAACCCCGTGCGGCAACGGTGAGCCGGTTCCACCCAGCCTGGGCCTGATCCGCGGGCAGGTACGCGCCCAGCCACGCCATCCCGTCCCGGTCCGCCCGGAACTCCACCCGCCGCTCCGCCACACCCCTGGCATGCCGCTTCTCCATCGATTCGGCGTGGTGGCGCTCCCGCCAGGTCCGCGCCTTGACCCGGAACCGGTGCGCCGGCAGCTCCCCAACCGGGCACCCCCTGGCCGGGGGAAGGGCGTCCGGGTCCGGTGTATCGGGTGGCAGGAAATGCGCCTCCAACGCCGCCGCCCCGGCCGCATCAAGGGACGCCGTTTCGTCGGCCAGCACTATCGCGTGCTGCCATGACAGGGTCCCGGACTGCAACGCCTCCAAAGTCCGCGGCAAGCTGCTGGTCAGGGCGTGGGAGGTGGCCAGGAACGACGCCGCCGCCCGGGGACCCAACGCCAGCACGCACCCGATCTCCGCCGCCACCGCCATCTCCTGCGCCACCACCGGCACGTCCGGCCCCGCCACAGCATGCGCAGCCTCCGCGTACCCCACCGCAGCCTTCGCCTTCAACCCCGCAACCCGCGCCTCCACCTCCCGGGCCCCGGCAAGAATATCCAGGCAGCCATCGGCCAGACCGGCCAGCGGATCAATATCCGAGAACGGCAACGAACCCTCCCCATC
Source organism: Arthrobacter sp. FX8 (assembly GCF_026723805.1). Taxonomy (NCBI): domain Bacteria; kingdom Bacillati; phylum Actinomycetota; class Actinomycetes; order Micrococcales; family Micrococcaceae; genus Arthrobacter; species Arthrobacter sp. FX8. Next base: position 2,992,150 of record NZ_CP113505.1, read on the forward strand.
CACCTCAGCCTGAAGCACCGCAAGGGCAGCGCGAATCTCCTCGAACGCCCTCACCACCGCCGCCTTCCCCATAAACCCATCATGGCAAGGGGGTCCGACATTCTGGCCGTGAAGAGTCAGGTCAATCCTGCAGCCTTCCCTCAAGCAACTCCTCGAGTCCCCGCTTGAAGCCGGACCGGCCGCCATGGGCAGGATGCCGGATCTTAGGGGCAGCCAGGCCGCTGCGCTGCAGGCTGTGCTGGGCCACATTTCCCACTGCCACGATGGAGCTGATCCCGAAGATCTCCGCGAGCTCCTGCCAGAAGGATGTTCCGAGCTTGGTTTCCGAGGGTTTTGGTGTGCGGTTGGACAAGGGCTTGCCGGGCTGGTGGGGGTGCCAGGGGAAAGCACTCCAGAGCAGCGGTACGAAGTCCACTTCTTCGAGGACTTGCCACAGCACCGTTGCAGTAGGTTCGGCGGCTATTCCCGCGGCGTCCGGCGGCAGCACATAGCCTTTGCCGGGGCCGAAGAGTCCAAACCTGTTGACGGGACCTTCGATGATGGTCCTGTTGGTGAAGGGCACGCCCGTGATCCGCATGCCCCTAAAGCCCGGGGCCTCACCCACCAGCAGTACCCTGGGCCGCCGGTCCAGCATTTCCTGCAGGTAGATCTCAAGGTTGCGCCGGCGCAGCTCATTCGCCGGGACGGAACGGTTGAAGAAGTTGTTGCAGACCGGCCCGGCCTCGACGGCGGCCAGCCGCTCAACGAAGGCTTGAATTGCTGGCGCTGTCATCCGCCGGAGTGGTCCAGGACCGCCGCAACGCGTTCCGCTGCCGGTGCGTCCGCGCGGGACAGCCGGGCTTTCCGAAGGTTTTCGCGCACGATCCAGCGGACATCCTTGTCCTGGCTGGCTGCCCACCGCTCCAGCCGCGCGAAGCCCAGGGCAGGGGAAGCGGCCGCGGCAACGCTCCAGCAATAGCCGAGCCCCTGGCGCAGCACGCGGAATTGATCCAGCTTCCGCGATTCCGGGCCGGTTCCTTCGACCGACGCCGTGATCCGGTCGAGGGTTTCCACTGCCTTGGCTGCATCTTCCGGTACGCGGAGCAGCCGTGGTTCGCAGACCCCGGCTGCAAGGGCACGTTGGACCAGGTGCTTCCCGTCCACCCATTCCCTGGCCAACGCCCACAGTGCCCGCATGTCCGCGTCTCCCAGCCGCTGCAGGGCCATGGCAACACCTTCACGAACCCGCCAGCGCCCGTCCTCCGCCATGACCCTTAGTGTTTCCGCGGCGCGCTGGTCACCCGCGGCAACCAGGCGGCCGAGGCCGACAGCAGCACACATGGCAAGGTACTCGTCCGGACTGTCAACGAGCCGTCGGATCAGGCCGGGATCCGCCACGTCGGCGAACGCCGCAACCAGTTCAAGGTTGCCGCGCGGCCCCGGCAATCCTGACTCGGCGCGGAGGTACGCCTCCCATTGCGCCGACGGCAGCGCTTCCAGGACCGCCCGGTAGTCCGACGTCTTGGTCATCGTTCAACTCCCTGCCGCCCTCAGGTGCTGCCTTACCAGCGGGGGTGGATGGCCTCACGGAAGTAGTGGTCGTAGATCCAGCGGACGCCGGCGTCGAACTCTTCGCTGATGCTGACCGTGGCCGCAGCGGCGTTCGCCCTGGCCTGATCCACGTTGCGCGCGCCGGGGATCACCGAGGTGACGCCGTCCTGCGCGGCAATCCACGCAATGGCCGCCTGCGCGGTGGTAGCGCCCTCCGGCACCAGCTGTTCGAACTCCGCCACGGCCTTCAGGCCCAGTTCGTAGTCCACGCCGGAGAAAGTCTCGCCAACGTCGAACGCCTCGCCCTTGCGGTTGTAGTTCCGGTGGTCGTTCTCCGCGAAGGTGGTCTCTTTCGAGTACTTCCCGGACAGCAGGCCGGACGCCAGCGGCACGCGGGCGATGATGCCCACCCCGGCCGCTTTGGCGGCCGGAAGCACCTCGTCCAGCGGCTTGAGCCGGAAGGCGTTCAGGATGATCTGCACCGAGGCAGTTCCCTCGTGGCGGATGGCTTCGAGGGCCTCGTCCGTCCGCTCCACGCTGACGCCGTAGTTACGGATGGCGCCTTCGGCCACAAGGGTGTCCAGGGCGTCGTAGACCTCGTTGTTGCTGTAGACCGGGGTGGGCGGGCAATGCAGCTGGACCAGGTCCAGGGTGTCCGTGCCCAGGTTTTTCCTTGAGCGGTCCACCCATTGGCGGAAATTGGCCAGCCTGTAGTTTTCCGGCCGCTGTTCCATCCGGCGGCCCATCTTGGTGGCAACCGTGACGCCGAGGCCCGGGTTGTCCGCCAGGAACTTCCCGATAGCCTGCTCACTCTTGCCGTCGCCGTACACGTCTGCGGTGTCGAAGAGGGTGACCCCGGCCTCCACGGAGGCGGCGAGGATGGCCTGCGCCTGTGCCGGGTCCACGTTGCCCCAGTCCGCGCCGAGCTGCCAGGTGCCGAGCCCCACGATGGAGACGTTCCGTCCGGTCTTGCCTAAAATCCGCTGTTCCATCCCCTGACTATATGCAACGATGCAACCCGCAGTCAGGTTGCCCCGCTGCGAACACCTTTTGGGCCTTCCGCACGCACGGTGCGGGCAGGGCCCCGGCGTTATGACCGGGCGTGCTCGAGCTTGGGCACCAGCCCCGCCTCCTTCAGCCCCAGGTAGATGCGGTCCCGGGCAATTGGCAGCGACGCGAAGCGCACGCCCGTGGCGTTGCGGATGGCGTTGGCCAGCGCCGGCGCCACCGGGTTGAAGGGGCTTTCGCTCATCGATTTGGCCCCCAGCGGCCCCATCTTGTCGTTGGTGTCCGCGAAGTACACCTCGCTGCGCGGCACGTCCGCAAAAGTAGGGATGTGGTACTGCCGCAGGATGTCCGTGGTGACCTTTCCGGCGTCGTCCACCACCACCTCCTCGTAGAGCGTGGCGCCAAGGGCCTGGGCGATACCACCTTCGATCTGGCCGCGGCACTGCCGCGGGTTGACCACCACGCCGGCGTCGGCCGCCTGCACGCTTTGCAGGATCTTCAGCTCGCCGGTGCCGCGGTTCACCGCCACCCGGAAGCCGTGCACATTGAAGGCGACCGAGCGCGGGGTCCCGCCCCAGCGCCCCTCGGCGGCGAGTTCGACGCCGGCACTCTCCGCGGCCTGGGCCAGTTCAGACAGTGCCACGGGAGTCCCGTCGACCACCAGGACGTCGTCCTCAAGGACGCAGGCGGACGCCTGGGTCTGCCGGATGCCGGCGGCGAATGCACGGATCCGGACGGCCAGTTCCTCTGCTGCGGCGAGGGTGGCTTTGCCGGCCACTACGGTGCCGGCCGAGCCGAAGGCGCCGGTATCGTGCTCTACCAAGTCCGTGTCCGATTGCCGCACCGCCACCCTGGACGCTTCCGTGGAGAGGGCGGTAGCGGCAAGCTGGGCGTGCACCGTGGTGGTGCCGTTCCCGAACTCGGCGGTCCCGACGTCGGCCTGGTACGTTCCGTCCGGCAGGAGCCGGAGCCTTGAATGGGCAAAGTGGCCGCGCGGCGGCACGGTGTCGATCATGGACAGGGCCGTGCCTTCGCCCACCATCCAGTCAGGCCCCAGGTCCTCAAGGCCGGCCTGCCGGTAGCGTTCGCGGCCGCGGTCCAGGGCGTCCCTGACCAGGTCCAGGCATTGGTCCAGCCCGTAGCTGCCGTAATGGACGTCCTCTTCCGGGTCCGGCTGGGTGGACAGCATGTGGTCCCCTTCCCGGACCATGTTCCGGCGGCGGAACTCGAACGGGTCCATGCCGATCCCGGCGGCGAGCTCATCCATGGCGGACTCGACGGCGAAGATCATCTGGCTCAGCCCGTACCCGCGGAAAGCTCCGGACGGCACGGTGTTGGTGTACACAGAATGCGCGTCCACCTTCTTGTTCGCGCAGTTGTAGACCGCCAGCGATTCGCCGCAGCCGTGGAACATGACGCCGGGGCCGTGGTTTCCGTAGGCGCCGGTGTTGGTCACCACGTCCAGCTCCAGGGCCGTCAGCTTCCCGTCCTTGCTGGCTCCGGCCTTCAGCTTGATGGTGAAGGGGTGCCGGGTGGTGGTGGCGGTGAACTGTTCGGTGCGGGTCAGTTCCAGCTGGACGGGCCGCCCGAGCTTGAGGGCCGCGAGCGCCACGAGGTCCTCGGTGAGCACTTCCTGCTTGCCGCCGAACCCGCCGCCCACGCGGCCGGCCACCACATGCACCTTGTCCTCTTCCAGGCCGAAGATCCGGCACAGGGTGCGGCGGACCAGGAAGGGGACCTGGCTGGAGGTGCGCACCTGCAGCCGTCCTTCCGCGTCCACCGAGGCGATGGCAGCATGGGTTTCCAGTGCCACGTGCTGGACCCGCTGGGTTTGGTAGGTCTTCTCGTGGATGAAGTCGGCGGCGGCGAAACCGTCGGCCACGCTGCCCAGCTCCGAGTGGAGCTCCGCCACCACGTTCCGCTCAGGCCGGGCGATCCGGGAGCCTGCAGCATCCTTGCCACCGTGGACCAGCGGGGCGCCGGGCAGCAGTGCAACCTGCGGTGAGAGGACCGCCGGGAGTTCCTCATAGTCCACCCGGAGGGCACGGACGCCGGCCTCCGCGTCGCCCACCGATTCAGCCACGACGGCGGCCACCCGCTGCCCAATGAACCGGACCACGTCATCGAGCACCCGGGTGTCATCGGGATCGTCCGTGAACAGCTCGTGTTGTGCGGTGGAGAACAGCTGTTCCGGGGCGTCTTCGGAGGTGAAGACGGCTACCACGCCGGGAACCCTCAGCGCCGCAGCCTTGTCGATGGACACCACCCGCGCGTGGGCATGGGGCGAACGCAGGATCTTCAGGTGCAGCAGGCCCTGCAGCTGTTCCCTCAGCTGCTCCGGCGGCACGTCCAGGGTGTACCGGGCAGCGCCCGTGACCACCGCGCGGCTGGCCGGCGCCGGGACGTCATCGCCCAGCCGGCCCGGCTCCGGATCCGGCTGCCCGTCCCCTGCGATGCCGGAGCCCGGCCCCTGGGGATCCGGGTGCCCGGCGTCCCCGCAGACGGCATCCGCGATGGCACGGTAGCCGGTGCACCGGCAGAGGTTGCCTTTGAGGTTCCGGGGCAGGTTCTCCTTCTGTTCATCTGTGAAGGTGGCGGCCGTCATCACCATGCCGGCCGTGCAGAAGCCGCACTGGAAGCCCTGGCGCTCCAGGAACTGCTGCTGCACCGGGTGGAGCTGCCCGTCGGGGCCGCCGGCACCCGCGAGCCCCTCGATAGTGGTGACGGCATGGCCCTCCGCCCGGACAGCCGGGTAGATGCAGCTGTGGACCGGGGTGCCGTCCACGTGCACCGTGCAGGCACCGCAGTCGCCGCCGTCACAGCCTTTCTTTACCCCAAGGTTTCCCTGCTCCCGCAGGAACGTGCGCAGGCACTGCCCGGGACGGGGTGCCGCGTCCGCGGAAATTCCGTTGATCTCGATGGCCATGCTCAGGCCCCTTTCGAAAGAGTTGTGGGCCCGGGCCCCGGCATCCCGCCGGTCCGGGGCGGCCAGAAGTCCCCGGACACAGCCAGTCCCGGCGTTCCCTGCGGCGCTGCCAGCTCGCCGCGGATTTCCTCGGCCAGCCGGTACGTCATGTCGCGGCGCCAGGCGGGCAGCCCGTGGATGTCGTCGTGGTAGAGCTCCGCCGGAATATGGTCATCGAGTCCGGCCGCCAGCCGGTCCGCGTCCGGCAGCGCGTCGAAGCGCAGCTGCACGGGCCGCTTGGTGGCGGCGGTGACGGTCAGCACCAGGGAGGTGCCGCCGTCGAGCCTTCCAATGAGCAGCACGCCGGACCGGCCCAGGTTGCTCAGGGACAGGCGGCGGAACGCCACGCGGGCGGAAAGGGCCGACGCCGGGAGGTGGACGCTGCGGAGCAGCTCACCGGGTGCCAGGGCGTTTTTCGCGTCGCCGGTGATGAAGTCCGCCACCGGAAGGGTGCGGCTGCCGCCATTCGGTGCGATGAGGGTGGCTGTGCCGTCCAGTCCGGCGCACAGCGAAATGACGGGCCCGGCGGGCAGCGAGGTGCAGAGGTTGCCGCCCACGGTGGACATGTTCCACACCTTGAAGGAAGCCACGAAGGAGTCACAGCATGCCCGGACCAGGTCCAGCGCCCGCCAGCCGCGGTCCGACACATCCGGAAGCCCGGGAAGGCTGTACAGCCCGGCGATGGTGCAGGTGGCGGCAAGCTCGATCCCGTCGTCGGTGACGGTGATCGGCGTCCAGCCTGCGGCGCCGAGGTCCAGGAGCCGTTTGAGCGGCTGGGGCCCGAAGGCGTAGCTGCCGTAGGAGAAAAGGACCGTCCCGCCGGCAAGCCAGGCGTCGCCGTCGCGCCATTCCGCGGGGTCGGTGGTGCGGACCACCGCCTCAATGGTGTTCATGTCCATGCGATCTCCTGCTTGTCAGAGTCTGTAGGCGCCGGCGTGGGCGCGGGGTGGGGGTGGATGGTGCCGGAGGTTTCGCGCAGCGGCAGGCAACTGGCGGCGCGGTTGCGGGCTGCGATGATGTCCGCGGTGATGGACACCGCCACTTCGGCGGGGGTGGCGGCACCAAGATCCAGCCCGATGGGTGAGTGCAGCTGGGCGATCCGCTCCGGCGGGACACCCGCGCTGAGGAGTTCGCCCACCCGCTGGAGGTGGCTCCGGCGGGAGCCCATGGCGCCAACGTAGGCGAGGTCCAGGGCCAGCGCGGCTTCCAGCAACGGGATGTCGAACTTCGGATCATGGGTCAGGACGGCGGCCACGGTGCGGTGGTCCGTCCTGCCCGCAGCCGCTTCCGCCGCCAGGTACCGGTGCGGCCAGTCGGCCACCACCTGGTCGGCGGCGGCAAAACGGGGCTGCCTGGCGAAGGCGGGCCGGGCATCAACCAGGGTCACGTGGTAGCCCAGCAGCTTCGCAGCCGGTACCAGTGCCGCGCCGAAGTCGTTGGCGCCGAACACCAGCATCCGCGGCGGGGCCAGCCGCGACTCCACGAGGACGGCGGACCCGTCCATAGGCTGCCCTGTCCGGTCTGGCAGACAGTCCCCTGCCCCGGGAATACTGACCAGGCCGGTGCCACCGAGGCGCAGGATGGCCTCCACCTGCAGTGCCGCCTCCCCCTGGAGGAAGGACAGCTCCGGGGATGCGGCCACGCCGGCCGTGGCGGGGTGGTGCAGTACGACGGCGGCGCCTCCCGGGCTGCCCAGCAGCCGTACCAGGGCCATGGGTTGGTCCGGGCCGGCTTCGGCGAGTTGCAGCAGGGCAGTGCGCAGCGGATGGGCGGGTTCGCCCGGAACCGCGGCGGGCACCGGCTGGATGTGGATGTCCAGCCGTCCCCCGCAGGTGAGCCCGGCGGCGAAGGCGTCGGCGGCACTGAACCCGTAGGACTCAAGGCGCGGGCCGCCGTCGTCCATTGCCTCCTGGGCGAGCACCACCACGGCGCCTTCCACGCAGCCGCCGGAGAGGCTGCCCAGCACCTCGCCGGATTCGGTGACCAGCATGGATGTTCCCAGCGGCCGGGGCACGGAACCGGACGCCGCCACGATGGTGGCAACGGCGAACTGCCCGTCTGCAAGCCGGTGCAGCCACGGGCCCAGCGAAGGGATCAGGTCAAGCATGGCGGCACTCCTTCTTCCGCGCGGCGGTGGTGTCCATTGTCGGTCCTGGCAGGGGCCGGGCCAAGGGTTGGCCCGGCCCCCGGTGTGGCTGGCGCAAGCTCAGCCTCCGAGCAGGTGGTTGATCGGACCGCGGGCGAAGTACACCAGGAACCCGATGCTCACCACCCACATCAGCGGATGGATTTTCTTCGCCTTGCCTGACGCAGCCCCGATGACGGCCCAGCTCACGAAGCCAACACCGATGCCGTTGGCGATCGAGTAGGTCAGCGGCATGGTGACGATGGTCAGGAATGCCGGCAGGGCCACGGTGAACTTGGTGAACTTGATCTCCCGGATCTGCGCCATCATCATCGCCCCCACCACCACCAGGGCGGCGGCCGCGACCTCGAGCGGCACCACGCTGGTGAGCGGGGTGAGGAACATCGAGCCGAGGAACAGCACGCCGGTGACCACTGAGGCCAGGCCGGTCCGTGCCCCTTCGCCGATGCCGGCGGCGGAGTCGATGTACACGGTGTTGGAGGAACCGGAGGTTGCCCCGCCCGCCACGGCGCCGAAGCCTTCCACGATGAAGGCCGCTTTCAGCCGCGGGAACGTGCCGTCCTTGCGGGCGACGCCGGCGCTCCTGGCCAGGCCGGTCATGGTTCCCATGGCGTCGAAGAAGTTGGTGAACACCAGCGTGAACACCAGCATGGTGGCGGCCAGGCCGCCGATCCGGGCGAACGAGCCGAACAGGTCGAACTGCCCCACCAAACCGAGGTCCGGTGCCGAGACCAGCCGGCCGGACAGGACGGGGGTGTTCAGGTGCCAGCCGCCGGGGTTGGTGGCGCTGGCCGGGCCAAGCTTCAGGACGGCTTCCACGACGGCGGCCAGCACGGTGGTGCCGACGATGCCGATGAGCAGGCCGCCCTGGACCTTGCGCGCCACCAGGATCCCCATGGCAAGGAGGCCGATGACGAAGACGAGCGTGGGTACCGAGGTGATGGAGCCGCCGTCGCCCAGTTGGACCGGCGGACCGCCTGCCGTGGGCCGGACGAAGCCGGAGTCCACGAAGCCGATGAAGGCGATGAACAGGCCGATGCCCACGGTGATGGCGGCCTTCAGTTCCTTGGGCACTGCCCGGAAGATGGCGGTCCGGGCGCCGGTGACGCCGAAGAGGACGATCAGGATGCCGTTGATCACCACCAGGCCCATGGCCTCGGGCCAGGTGACTTCCTGGATCACCGAGACGGCCAGGAAGGAGTTGATGCCCAGGCCGGCGGCAAGTCCGAAGGGCAGGTTGGCGATGAGGCCAAAGAGGATGGTCATGACGCCGGCAGTGAGGCCGGTGACGGCACCCACCTGGGCTGCGGATAGCCAGCCCCCGGCGACGTCGGTGGGGGCGTTGTCCGCGCTGAACCCGCCGAGGATGAGGGGGTTCAGGATGACGATGTACGCCATGGTGAAGAAGGTGACCAGGCCCCCGCGGAATTCGCGGGCAAGGGTTGAGCCGCGCCGGGTGACCTGGAAGAAGCGGTCCAGGAAGGATTCCGGGGCCGGCGGCAGCGGGACGTGCGGTCCCTGTGCCGAAGTGCGCGGCGCCCGCCGGGGGTGCTGGTGGTTGGAGCCGGATGCTCCTCGTGGGAATGGTCCAGGATGGTCATCCCAGCCGCCTAGTAGTCGATCCTGGATTCGAGCGTGTTCCAGGTGTTGAACGGCTCCAGTGGTGCCGGGGCCTGGGGATCGCCCAGCTCCAGTTTGGATACCGGCATCAGGGAGTCCCTGTCCTGGTTTTCGAAGTATTCGTAGAAGACGGCGTCGTCAAAGCCGACGGAGGCGGCGTCGTGGCGGTCCGCGGCGTAGACCACGCGGCCCACCCGGGCCCAAAGTGCGGACGCCAGGCACATGGGGCATGGCTCGCAGCTGGTGTACAGGACTGCGCCGCTGAGGTCGAAGGTGCCCAGTTCGCGGCAGGCGGTGCGGATGGCGGTGACTTCGGCGTGGGCGGTGGGATCGTTGTCCGCTGTGACACGGTTGACGCCGTCGAACGTTTGGCCGTCCGCCGTGACGATCATGGCGCCGAACGGGCCTCCGCTGTTAAGGACGTTGGCCGTTGCCAGCCGGATGGAGCGGGCCAGAAATTGTTCGGCCGTGACGGTGGTACTCATGATGCGACTTCCTTTTGCCGGGAAGCCTGATGCCGTGCAGTACCAGTAGAACCAGGTGCGAACGGTTACCAGGCTTCAGCATGTGCTGTGAAGGTTAAGTTGCGCCTGGTAGATAGCTTCCCCGAGGAGGGGCGCCCGCCTTTGGCAGAATCGAGATTAGCACCGCTTTGTGGGCTGCGCCATAGTTTTCTGGAAATTTAATTTCGCAATGTGAAATCCATGTTTCGACGCCTTCACGGCGGATGCCGCCACGCAGTCACAATCACTTCCATTGACGCAGGTGGAGGCCCTTTCCTAGTCTGATCCCACCCGTCCTGCCTGCAGGTGGCGGGCACCTGGATCAGCAGACAGGGCCTCACTGAGCTGGAACAACTGCCACTGCGCCCAGAACAGGACATCCCATGCCCCAGCCCCATCCAGCGCCCGCCTCCCGCCTGTGGATCCGGAGCCCCCTGGCCGCCTTCACCGCCAACACTCTTGACGCCTCGGGTGGCGTGGTGGTCAACGGCGGAGTGATTGAAGAAGTCCTGGCAGCGGGGCAGAAGCCGGCCGCGCCCTGCACCGAAACGTTCGACGCCGGCAGCCACGTCCTGCTGCCGGGCCTGGTCAACACGCACCACCACTTCTACCAAACCCTCACCCGGGCCTGGGGTCCGGTGGCCAACGCCCCGCTGTTCCCGTGGCTGCAGAACCTTTATCCGGTGTGGGCCCGGCTGACGCCGAAAGACCTGGAACTGGCCACCACGGTGGCCCTTGCCGAACTGCTGCTCTCGGGCTGCACCACCGCTGCCGACCACCACTACCTTTTTCCCGCGGGCCTTGAGGACGCCATTGACATTGAAGTGGAGGCGGTGCGCCGGCTGGGCATGCGGGCCACCCTCACCCGCGGGTCCATGACCCTGGGAACGGACGACGGCGGCCTGCCGCCGCAGTCCACCGTGCAGGCCCCGGAAGTGGTGCTGGCGGACAGCGAGCGCCTGGTGGGCCGGTACCACGAGCGCGGCGATGACGCGGTGATCCAGATTGCGCTGGCGCCGTGCTCCCCGTTCTCGGTAACCAAGGAGATCATGGCCGAAAGCGCGGCCCTCGCCGGGCGGCTGGACGTCCGGCTGCACACCCACCTGGCAGAAACCCTCGACGAGGAGGACTTCTGCCGGGAGATGTTCGGGCTGCGGACGGTGGACTACCTGGACAGCGTCGGCTGGTTGACGGACCGCACCTGGCTGGGCCACGGCATCCATTTCAGCGACGCGGAGATCGCCCGGCTGGGTGCCGCGGGGACCGCGGTGGCGCATTGCCCCACCTCCAATATGCGTCTGGCGTCAGGCACCGCCCGGGTCCTGGAACTGGAAGACGCCGGAGTTCCGGTGGGGCTGGGCGTTGACGGTTCGGCATCCAATGACGCCTCCAACATGATCCTGGAAGCGCGGCAGGCCCTCTACCTCCAGCGGCTGCGGTACGGGGCCGACGTACCGGTGGAACGGGCCCTGGGCTGGGCCACCCGCGGATCCGCCGCGGTCCTGGGCAGAACCGGACTGGGCCAGCTGGCACCCGGGATGCAGGCGGACCTGGCACTCTTCCGGCTCGACGACCTGCGTTTCTCCGGCAGCCACGATCCCGTGGCCGCCCTCCTCCTGTGCGCCGCGGACCGGGCGGACCGGGTGATGGTCGGCGGGCAGTGGCGTGTGGTGGACGGCCAGGTTCCGGGATTGGACGTGGCGGGGCTCATCGCGGAGCACTCCGCCGCGGCACGACGCCTGATAAACGGCTGACAGGGATACTGGCCGCTGCTACCGTGGCGGCATGACTCCGTCAAAGACGCCGGCCGAAGTCCTGGATATCGAGGGTGTTGAGGTCCGGATCTCCAGCCCGGACAAGGTGGTATTCCCCCAGCCGGGGCTGACCAAGCTTGACCTGGTGCGCTATTACCTGGCTGTGGCGGACGGAGCGCTGCGGGGTGCGGGAGGGCGGCCGATGGTGCTCAAGCGGTTTCCCAAGGGGATCGACGCGGAGCCGTTCTTCCAGAAGCGCGTCCCGGAAAACCACCCGCCCTTTATTGACACCACCACGCTGCATTACGCGTCCGGGACCTCGGCGGAGGAGGCAGTGATCCGCGATGCGGCCGGCCTGGCCTGGGTGATCAACCTCGGCTGCCTTGACCTGAACCCGCACCCGGTCCGGGCAGAGGACCTGGAACACCCGGACGAACTCCGCGTGGACCTGGACCCCATGCCGGGAGTGGACTGGCCGCAGATCGTGGACGTGGCCTACGTGGCGCAGGAGGTCCTGGCGGACGTGGGCCTGGAGGGGTGGCCGAAGACCAGCGGTTCGCGGGGGCTGCACATCCTGGTGCGCATTGCCCCGGAGTGGTCCTACCGCGATGTCCGGCTCGCTGCGGAAACCCTGGCCCGGGAGGTGGAAAACCGCGCTCCCGGACTCGCCACGGCACGGTGGTGGAAGGAGGAGCGCGGCGAGAGCGTGTTCGTGGACTTCAACCAGAACGCCAAGGACCGCACCGTGGCCTCCGCCTATTCAGTCAGGCCGCTGCCCGATGCCCGGGTCTCGGCGCCGCTTACCTGGGAAGAGGTGCGCACCGCCAGGCCGGAACAGTTCACGGTGCCCACCGTCCTGGAGCGGTTCGCCGAGATCGGCGATCCGCATGCGGGTATTGACGGCGCGGTGGGCAGGCTCGATGGACTCCTGGCCCTTGCCGAAAAACTGGGTCCCGCAGAGAAGGCACCGCGCGGCGGCAACGGATCCGGACGCCGGCAGTCGGTGATGCCGCTCATCGAAGTGGCCCGGACCAGGACCAAGCCCGAGGCGCTCGCCGCGCTCGATGAATGGAGGTCCCGGCACGCCGGAGTCGTGGCGGCCCTTCAGCCCGCCGATGTCCTTGTGGACGGGATGCGTGGATCCAGCTCGCTCTGGTACCGGGTGCGGGTAAACCTGCAGCATGTACCCGAGGCGGACCGGCCGCCCCAGGAGGAGCTCGTCGCGGACTACGACCCCTGGGCGGGCAAGCAGTGGCCCGGAGGCCCCGGCTCCTGACGCCCGGCCAGGGGTCAGCGGCGGCCGGGGTCAGCGGCGCCCGAACACCGGAAGGGCGCGGAGCCAGCGTGAAATGCCTCCGGACCGCCGCTCGTGGTCGGCCGGAATGTAGAAGTCGGGATCACTGGCTCCGAAGGGCAGGTACAACTCCTGGCCCGGCGCCGGGAATTCCACAACCTGGTTCTGTTCCTGGGGGTTCATCTGCTCCTCCTGTTCCTATAGCGTTTCCGTATCTCGGAATTTATTTATTGCTATATGAAAAGTGTAGGTAGTGGAGCAGCTTGCCGTCAACGGTGCCGTCAATGGCGCTCCGGGGCCGGCTGGGCATACGGCAGTCATAAAATGATTTTTGGCCTTGTGATGTACACCACCGGTTTGCGGAGGTACGCTGTTAGGCAACTCGTGGCGCACGTCACGTAACCTGGGAGCAGCAGGCAGGGTCGTAATGAGCTGGCATCAACGGATGCCGGCTCTTTTTTGTTGGGTCGGCTCCATCGGAAACGCGCATGAAATGCGCGCTTAATTTCAGTGATGGAACCTAGGTTCCACTTACCGGAAGTTGGGAAAAGACCATGAGCAGCAAGATCATCCTCGGCGAAAACCAGTACGGCAAGGCAGAAGTGCGCGTCGTCAAGATCACCCGCGACACCAACCGCCACGAGATCGAGGACCTGAACGTCACCTCGCAGCTGCGGGGCGACTTTGCCGCGGCCCACCTTGAGGGCGACAACGCCCACGTGGTGGCCACGGACACCCAGAAAAACACCATCTACGCTTTCGCCCGTGAGGGCATCGGCTCGCCGGAAGCGTTCCTGCTGCGCCTCGGCGAGCACTTCACGTCCAGCTTCGACTGGGTCACCGGGGGCCGCTGGGAAGCCGAGTCCTACGCATGGAACCGGATCCAGGCCCACGGCAGCGAACACGACCACTCGTTCGTCCGCAACGGCCAGGAAGTCCGGACCGCCGTCCTGGTCCGTGACGGGGCCACCAGCCACCTGATTTCCGGGCTGAAGGACCTCACCGTCCTCAAGTCCACCCAGTCCGGCTTTGTCGGCTACCCCCGGGACCGCTACACCACGCTTCCCGAGACCACCGACCGCATCCTTGCAACGGACGTTTCGGCCCGCTGGCGCTTCAAGACCGGCACCGATTTCAGCGCGCTGGACTTCAACAAGAGCTACGACGACGTCAAGGGCCTCCTGCTCGAAGGCTTCACGGAAAAGTACTCCCATGCACTGCAGCAGACCCTGTTCGACATGGGCGCCAAGGTCCTGGAGGCGCACAGCGAAATCGACGAGATCAAGTTCTCCATGCCCAACAAGCACCACTTCCTGGTGGACCTTTCCCCATTCGGCCTGGACAACCCCAATGAGGTCTTCTACGCGGCCGACCGCCCGTACGGCCTGATCGAGGCCACCGTCCAGCGCGAGGACGCTGCGGCGGCCCCGGCCGCCTGGTCGGGTATCGCCGGCTTCTGCTAAAGCACGACAACAGGTTTCGACGGGCCCAACCACCATTGGCGGCTGGGCCCGTCGAGGCCACCCCACAGCTTCACCTGTTAGCCAGACAACGTTAGCCAGACGATGACGTCTGCCATGAACCAAGAAAGTCTGCCATGAACACCAAGAAGAAACTGGCCACTGCAGCCGCCGAAAAAGGCGCACGGCCCGCCCGCCCCGAGGACCAGCGCCTCCCGATCGGAAGCATGTTTGCCTACGGCTTCCAGCACGTCCTCACAATGTACGGCGGCATCATTGCCCCGCCCCTGATCATCGGCGCGGCCGCAGGCATGAACTCCCAGGACATTGGCCTGCTCATTGCGGCCTGCCTTTTCGTCGGCGGCCTGGCCACCATCCTGCAGACGGTCGGCGTCCCCTTCTTCGGTTCGCAGCTGCCGCTGGTCCAGGGCGTCTCCTTCGCAGGGGTCTCCACGATGGTGGCTATCGTCCACGGCGGCGGGGGCATCCAGGCCGTCTTCGGTTCGGTCATCGCGGCCTCCCTGATCGGCCTGCTGATCACCCCCTGTTCTCGAAGATCATCCGGTTCTTCCCGCCGGTGGTCACCGGCACGGTGATCACCACCATCGGCCTGACGCTGATGCCGGTTGCCGCAAACTGGGCCATGGGCGGCAACAACAAGGCGCCCAACTACGGCAGCGTTGCGAACATCGGCCTGGCAGCAGCCACCATGGGCATCGTCCTGCTGTTGAGCAAGGTGGGCAGCGCCGCCATCTCCCGGCTGTCCATCCTGCTGGCGATGGTCCTGGGCACGCTGATTGCCGTCGCGTTCGGCATGGCCGACTTCTCCAAGGTGGGCCAGGGCGGGATCGTCGCCTTCCCCACCCCCTTCGCGTTCGGACCGCCCACGTTTGAACTCGCCGCCATCATCTCCATGCTGATCGTCATCCTGGTCACCCTCACCGAGACCTCCGCAGACATCATTGCCGTGGGCGAGATCGTTGGAACCAAGGTGGACTCCAAGCGGATCGGCAACGGCCTGCGGGCGGACATGCTGTCCAGCGCCGTCTCCCCGCTGTTCAACTCCTTCACCCAGAGCGCCTTCGCGCAGAACGTGGGACTGGTGGCCATCACCGGCGTCAAGAGCCGGTTCGTGGTCAGCGCCGGCGGCGTGATCCTGGTGGTCCTTGGCCTGCTGCCGGTCCTTGGCCGGGTGGTGGCCGCGGTGCCCACCCCCGTCCTGGGCGGTGCCGGCGTCGTGCTCTTCGGCACAGTTGCGGCCAGCGGCATCCGGACATTGTCCAAGGTGGACTACAAGAACAACATGAACCTGATCGTGGTGGCCGCCTCCATCGGCTTCGGCATGATCCCCATCGCCGCCCCGGCCTTCTACGACCAGTTCCCGTCCTGGTTCGGCACCATCTTCCACTCCGGCATCAGCTCGGCCGCCGTGATGGCCATCCTGCTGAACCTGCTGTTCAACCATCTCCGGGCCGGAAATTCGGACAACCAGTCCGTTTTCGTGGCCGGCACGGAGCGGCTGGTGCGCTCGGAGGACCTCCGGTGCCTGGCCGAAGGCGACCGCTTCGAGAACGGCAAGCTCATCGACTGCGACGGTAAGGAAGTCCCCATCCAGTCAGCCGGCAAGGCAACAGAGCACTGACCTTCCACGCAAACGACGACGGCGGCCCGCTCCGGAAAGGAGGGGCCGCCGTCGCGCGTGGTTGGCACCGCCCGCGCAGGGCAGGTGCGTCAGGTGCGGTTGAGCTCGCGGGAGATGGCCTCGGCCGCTTCGCGGAGGACCGGCACGGCCTTGTCGGCGAAGTCCTCGTCCACCCGGGACACGGGACCGGATACGGAAATCGCCGTGGGGGTGGGCGCGTTGGGTACTGCCATGGCGAAGCAGCGGACACCCAGTTCCTGCTCTTCCTCGTCAATGGAGTATCCCCGCTCGCGAATGAGCTTAAGGTCCGTCAGGAGTTCGTCCACGTCTCCGATGCTCTTGGCGGTAGGGGTGGGCATCCCGGCCCTGGCCACGATGCCGCGGACCGTGTCGTCGTCGAGCTGGGCCAGGATGGCCTTGCCCACGCCGGTGGCATGGGTATGGGCGCGCCGGCCCACTTCGGTGAACATGCGCATGGAATGCAGCGACGGCACCTGGGCCACGTAGATCACCATGTCCGAGTCCAGCACAGCCATGTTGGAGGTCTCCCCAGCCGGTCCACCAGGATCTTCAGCTGCGGCTGGGCCAGGGCACCCAGCTGTTTGTTGGCACCCTCCCCCAGCCTGATGAGCCGGGGACCAAGGGCGTAGCGCCGGTTGGGCAGCTGCCGGATGTAGCCCAGCGACACCAAAGTCCTCAGCAGGCGGTGGATGGTGGGCAGCGGCAGGTCCGTGGAGGACGACAGCTCGCTGAGCGTGACGTCGCCGCCGGCATCGGTGATGAGTTCCAGCAGTTCGAAGACGCGCTCCACCGACTGCACCCCACCAGAGGCTTTTTCTGCCATTCCGTTGTCTCCTACGGCTCGGAATCCGACAACTCTTATCCGCATCGTGAAAAGAATTGCTTAGAACACCCAAGATACAGCACGCGGGTTTCCACGGCGACGTTGGCCTCCGGTCGCAATCGGAGGGGTTGTGTTTCCATAAAGTAGATAATAATATCCATAATACGAAAACATTCGGATCCGAGCAGCACCCGGCCCAAGGCCCAACAGGAGGACATTCAATGGCGAACCCCAGCCCCGGAAATTCGATCACCCTGCGCGTGGAAGCACCGTCAAGCTTCAGCGCCACCAGCGAACTCGCCGCAGCCGTGGGAGCCGCAGGCGCAGCAATCACCGCCCTGGACGTCAGCGAATCCCACCACGAGACCCTGGTGGTGGACGTCACCTGCAACACCACCGACGACGCCCACGCCGCCCGCGTCAAGGACGCCCTGGACGCGCTCGACGGCGTCACGGTCCAGCACGTCTCGGACCGCACGTTCCTGATGCACCTGGGCGGCAAGCTCGAGGTCGTCCCGAAGGTAGCCCTGCGCAACCGGGACGACCTCTCCCGCGCCTACACGCCCGGCGTCGCCCGCGTTTGCCTGGCGATTGCCGAGGATCCCGCGGCAGCCCGCAACCTGACGGTCAAGCGCAACACCATCGCCGTCCTCACCGACGGTTCGGCCGTCCTGGGCCTGGGCAACATCGGCCCCGCCGCAGCCCTCCCCGTAATGGAGGGCAAGGCTGCCCTGTTCAAGCAGTTCGCCAACGTGGACGCGTGGCCGGTCTGCCTGGACACCCAGGACACCGAAGAAATCATCATGATCGCCAAGGCCATGGCCCCCGTCTACGGCGGCATCAACCTTGAGGACATCGCCGCCCCGCGCTGCTTCGAGATCGAGAACCGGCTCCGCGAGGAGCTGGACATCCCCGTGTTCCACGATGACCAGCACGGCACCGCCATCGTCACGCTCGCAGCCCTGGTCAACGCCCTGCGCGTAGTGGACAAGAAGCTGGAGGACGTCAAGATCGTGGTCTCCGGCGTCGGCGCCGCCGGCTCCGCCATCATCCAGCTCCTCAAAGCCCAGGGTGCGCGGCACATCATCGCCGCCGGCCGCTCCGGTGCCATCCACTCCGGCGAGACCTACGGGGATGAGCACCGCAGGTGGATCGCCGCGAACACCAACGGGGAAGGCTTTGCCGGTAGCCTGCACGAGGCCCTCGTGGGCGCGGACGTCTTCATCGGCGTCAGTGCACCGCACGTGATCGGCGAGGAGCAGGTGGCAGCCATGGCGGAGAACGCCATCGTGTTCGCCATGGCCAACCCCACGCCCGAGATCGATCCCGTCATCGCGTCCCGGCACGCCGCCGTGGTGGCCACCGGCCGCAGCGACTTCCCCAACCAGATCAACAACGTGCTGGCATTCCCCGGCTTCTTCCGCGGCCTGCTGGACGCCGGAGCCTCGGACATCACACCGGACATGCTGGTGGCCGCCGCGGAGGCCATTGCCAACCGCGTGGCTGACGATGAGCTGAATGCCAGCTACATTATCCCCAGCGTCTTCGATCCCCATGTGGCTGCCGACGTTGCCGCAGCGGTGGCCGCGGCCGCCCGGTCCGCACATGTTGCAACGGCTGAACCGGCCGATTCCGCCTTGGAACCAGCAGCAGCACTGGCTTCCGCCTGACCGCCCGACGTCCAGCCAAAGGAAAGGACCAGAAATGGCCATCACCGTCACAGACCCCCGGCCCATCGCACGCGCAGAGGAGATCCTCACGCCCAAGGCACTGGCCTTCGTGGAGGAACTTCACAACAGGTTCGCCGGCACCCGCAACGAGCTGCTGGCGGCCCGCGCCGTCAAGCGGCAGCGGGTGGCAGAAACCGGCAAGCTGGATTTCCTGCCGGAAACCAAGGACGTGCGCGACGGCGACTGGAAGGTTGCGCCCGCACCGGCAGCCCTGCAGGACCGCCGGGTTGAGATGACCGGGCCCGCCTCGCCGGCGAAGATGGCCATCAACGCCCTGAACTCCGGAGCCAAGGTGTGGCTGGCGGACCTCGAGGACGCCAGCACACCCACCTGGGCCAACGTCATCGACGCCATCCTGAACCTCCGGGACGCCGCCCAAGGCACCCTCAGCTACACCTCGGAGGAAGGCAAGGAGTACCGCCTCCGCACCGACGCGCCGCTCGCCGTGGTGGTGGCCCGCCCCCGCGGCTGGCACATGCAGGAGAAGCACCTGCTGGTCAACGGCGAGCCGGCCGTGGGTGCGCTGGTGGACTTCGGCCTGCACTTCTTCCACATCGCCAAGCAGCTGGTGCTCAACGGCCAGGGGCCGTACTACTACCTGCCCAAGATGGAGAGCCACCTTGAAGCCCGGCTGTGGAACGACGTGTTCGTCTTCGCGCAGGACTTCCTGGGACTGCACCAGGGCACCATCCGCGCCACCGTGCTGATCGAGACCATCCCGGCCGCCTTCGAGATGGACGAGATCCTGTACGAACTGCGGGACCACGCCTCCGGCCTGAACGCCGGCCGCTGGGACTACCTGTTCAGCATCATCAAGTACTTCCGGGACGCCGGCGAGGAATTCGTCCTCCCGGACCGCGCGTCCGTGGTAATGACCGCGCCCTTCATGCGTGCCTACACCGAACTCCTGGTCAAGACCTGCCACAAGCGCGGCGCCTTCGCCATGGGCGGCATGGCCGCGGTGATCCCCAACCGGCGCCACCCGGAAGTCACCGAGGCTGCCTTCGAAAAGGTGCGGGCGGACAAGACCCGCGAGGCAAACGACGGCTTCGACGGCTCCTGGGTTGCCCACCCGGACCTGGTCCCCACCTGCCGCGAAGTCTTCGACTCGGTGCTGGGTGACAAGCCCAACCAGGTGGACAAGCAGCGCCCGGACGTCTCGGTCACGGCGGAACAGCTGCTGGACGTTTCCTCCGCCGACGGCCAGGTCACCGAGGCCGGCCTGCGCCTGAACCTCTACGTGGCTGTCGCCTACACGGCCGTCTGGCTGTCCGGAAACGGTGCCGTGGCCATCCACAACCTGATGGAGGACGCCGCCACCGCGGAAATCTCCCGCTCACAGGTATGGCAGCAGATCCGCAACAAGTCCGTCCTGGCCGACACCGGCAACACCGTGACCAGGGAACTGGTGGAGCGGATCCTCGCCGAGGAGACGGAACGGCTCCGCACGGAGTTCGGCGATGAAGCGTTCCGCCGCTACTACCAGCCGGCCAGCGAACTGATCGCGGACATCTGCCTCTCCGACGAGTACACGGACTTCCTCACCACGCCGGCCTACGAACTGGTGGGCTGAGGCATGGCCGCAGCATCCAGGCCCTCGCTGTCCGCAGGGGACCTCGCGCACATCGACGGGCAGCTGGCCGCCACCGACCGGCTGCTGGAGCGCAACTACCCGGGCGACGACGGCTCCCGCCAGCCCGTGCATACGGTCTACGTGCCCGCGGACCGGTTCACGCCGTCGTTCGCTGCCGACTGGGGCGCCCAGGCGCTGGCTGTGGCCAACGCCCACGGCGGCCTGGAAGCACTGGGCCGGCTCCTGGGCCAGGAAGGCAGCCTCGCCGAAGCAGTCGCCGGGCGCGTGGAAGCGAAGCTCACCAGCGAACCTATCGAGGACCTGCGCCTCGATTTTGAGGACGGCTTCGGGGACCGGGGCGACGACGCCGAGGACGCCGCCGCGGTTGCCGCGGCGTCCGCGGTGGCCGCCGCCGTCTCGGCCGGGTCCGCTCCCCCGTTCATCGGCATCCGCTTCAAGTGCTTCGAGGCGGCCACCCGTGCGCGGGGGCTGCGCACCCTGGACTTGTTTGTCTCCGGCCTCGCCGCCGCCGGCGAACTGCCGGAGGGCCTGGTCCTGACCCTGCCCAAGGTCACCACCGTGGCCCAGGTCCAGGCAATGGACTACGCGGTGTCGCGGCTGGAGGAAGTCCACTCGCTGCCCGCCGGACGGCTCCGCTTCGAGGTCCAGGTGGAGACGCCACAGCTGATCCTCGGCCCCGACGGCACCTCCCCGGTGGCGCAGCTGCCGCATGCCGTGCCGGGCCGGATCAGCGGGCTGCACTACGGCACCTACGACTACTCGGCGTCGCTGCAGATCTCTGCCGAGTACCAGTCCATGGAGCACCCGGTGGCCGACTTCGCCAAGGAGGTCATGCAGCTGGCCGTCGCCGGCACCGGCATCAGGCTCTCCGACGGGTCCACCAACATCATCCCGGTGGGCGACAACGTGGAGAACGCCTGGCAGCTGCACGGGCGCCTGGTCCGCCGGTCGCTGGAACGCGGCTACTACCAGGGCTGGGACCTGCATCCGGCCCAGCTTCCCAGCCGGTTTGCCGCCACCTATGCGTTCTACCGCGAGGGCCTGCCGGCCGCCGCCGCCCGCCTGCGGAACTATGTGGAGCGGACCGAAGGCGGCGTCATGGACGAGCCCGCCACCGCACGGGCCCTGGCCGCCTTCGTGCTCCGCGGCGTCCAGTGCGGCGCAGTCGGTGCGGATGAAGTCCAGGCGCTTGCCGGCGTCGGGATTCCGCAGCTCACCGCGCTGGCGCACCCGCGGCTCGCCACCACGTCAAACTCCTAAGAAAAGGACCTTCGTTCATGGGCAAGTACTACTACCCGCAAGGCGGCCTGCCGCCGCAGACCCACCTCACCACCGAGCGCGCCATCGTCACCGAGGCTTACACGGTCATCCCCAAGGGCGTGCTGACGGACATCGTCACGTCCAACCTGCCCGGCTTCTCGAAGACCCGCTCCTGGATCATTGCCCGCCCCATCTCCGGTTTCGCCACCACGTTCTCGCAGCTGATCGTGGAAATCGCTCCCGGCGGCGGGGCGCCGAAGGCGGAGTTCGAGGAAGGCGTTGAGGGCGTCGTCTTCGTCACCAAGGGCACGGTCAACCTGACCCTCGACGGCGAGCTGCACCAGCTGGAGGAGGGCGGCTACGCCTACCTGGCGGCCGGCGCGCAGTGGGGGCTGGAGAACATCTCCGACGACATCGTGTCCTTCCACTGGATCCGCAAGGCCTACGAGCGCCTGGAAGCCTATGAGGCCAAGTCCTTCGTCACCAACGAAAAGGACGTGGCGCCCACGTCCATGCCGGACACCAACGACGTCTGGAAGACCACCCGCTTCACGGACTCCAGCGACCTCGCCCATGACATGCAGGTCAACATCGTGACCTTCCAGCCGGGCGGCGTGATCCCGTTCCCGGAAACCCATGTCATGGAGCACGGCCTGTACGTCCTGGAGGGCAAGGCCATGTACCTGCTGAACAACGACTGGGTGGAGGTGGAGGCCGGCGACTTCATGTGGCTGCGTGCCTTCTGCCCGCAGGCCTGCTACGCCGGCGGCCCGGGTGAGTTCCGCTACCTGCTCTACAAGGACATGAACCGCCAGGTGAAGCTCACCTAGGAGTTTTCCGGCCTGTCCGGACAGGAGCAGGGGCGGTTACGGATTTCCGTAACCGCCCCTGCTTGTGTGTACAGACACCCGGGCATCAGGCGCCGGGGTTGAGGACCACCTTGATGCAGCCGTCTTCCTTCTTCTGGAACTTTTCGTACAGGGCGGGCGCACCCTCCAGGCCGGAGCGGTGGGTGACCAGGTCCATGACGCCAAGCGGATCGGCGTCGTCCTCCACCAGCGGGATGAGCTGGTCCGTCCAGTTACGGACATTGCACTGACCCATGCGCAGCTGGAGCTGCTTGTCGAACATGGTCATCAGTGGCATGGGGCTGGCTTCGCCGCCGTAGACGCCGCTCAGCGACAGGGTGCCGCCGCGGCGGACCGCGTCGATTGCGGTATGCAGCACGGCCAGCTTGTCCACGCCGGCAGTCTCCATCGCTTTCTGTGCGAGCTTGTCCGGCAGGAGGCCAAGGGCCTGGTGGGCGAAGCCGGCCACCGGGGAACCGTGCGCCTCCATACCGACGGCGTCCACGATGCCGTTCGGGCCCCTGCCGTCTGTTATCTCCCGCAGTTCGTCGGCGACGCCTTTGCTGTAGTCAAGGGTTTCCACGCCGTGGCGGGCGGCCATTTCACGCCGCTCCGGGACCGGGTCCACACCAATGACCCGGTAACCGCGGTGGATCCCGATCCGGGTGGCGAACTGGCCTACGGGCCCCAGCCCGAAAACCGTCAAGGTGCCACCGGGCTGGACATTGGCGTACTCCACGCCCTGCCACGCCGTGGGCAGGATATCGGAAAGGAACAGGTAGCGTTCATCCGGTAGCTCGCTGCCCACCTTGATGGGGCCATAGTCCGCGTGCGGGACGCGAAGGAATTCCGCCTGCCCGCCGGGTACGGATCCATACAGCTCGGAGAAACCGAACAGTGCCGCGCCGGAACCCTTATCCTTCACCTGTGTGTTTTCGCACTGCGACTGCAGGCCCTGGCTGCACATGAAGCAGGAACCGCAGGAGATGTTGAAGGGAATCACCACGCGGTCGCCCTTGCGGAGGTTGGTGACGCCGCTTCCCACTTCTTCCACGATGCCCATCGGCTCGTGGCCGATGACGTCGCCCTTGTGCATGTATGGCCCCAGGACTTCGTAGAGGTGCAGGTCCGAGCCGCAGATGGCTGTGGAGGTGATCCGGACGATCGCATCCGTCGGTTCCTGGATGACGGGATCGGGTACTTCTTCAACGCTTACCGACCGTTTTCCTTGCCACGTCAGTGCTTTCACAGTCTCCCTTTCACTCTGTCCTGCCGCCGGGCTCTCTCCGGGGGCGTGCGAAGGGCGCCTGCAGGCACCCTTTCTTCGACGCTATCTGTTTTAGGGGAAAAAGTAAGCATGCTGATGAAAACCTTGTGACCGCCGTCGACTGCTCCTAGCGTAGGAAGGGCAGGCAAAAGACAACGGGAAAGAGGAACGCCATGTCGCTGTACCAGCCGGAACCAGTCGAGATCTCCACCCGCATGCGTCCGGGTGAATGGACGGAAGAAAGCCTGGCTGAGCTGGTCAGCACCTACCGCGCGCGGATCGCGGAAATGGGCGCGCCCGCAGCAGAGGTGGCCACTGACATCGAGCGGAATGACGACGGCTCGGTGAAGGTGGTGGTGTCGTGGACGAAGCCCGCCATCGCCGGCAACGAGGATTCGGTGCCCGGCGGCCAGCCGTTATGACCGCCGCCAGGCGTGGGTGCCGTCAAGCGGGGTGCTGTCAGGCGTTCGGCTGGAGCGCGAGCAGCCGGCCAATGGCACTTGAGCCCAGGTTTTCCAGCAGGTCGCGCGGTCCCTGGTAGACCTCCACCGCGCCGGCGTCACGCAGCTGGCCGGCCTGGATTCCACCGCAGGTCACGCCGATGGAAGGGATCCCCAGCGCCGCCGCCGCCTTCATGTCCCATACCGCGTCCCCGACGTAGACAACGTTTGCGGCATCGAGGCCGGTGGCCGCCAGGGCCGCCTCCAGGATGTCCGGCGCAGGCTTGCTTTCCTCCGCATCATTCGCGCTGGTGGCGGCATCGATGAAGGGGTCGGCGTCGAGGACGGACCGCATCACCTCGAGGTCGCGGTCCCTCGCCGAGGATGCCAGGGCCACGGCCAGCCCGCCTGCATGGCACCGGCCTAACAGTTCCTTGGCCCCGTCGAGGGCGCGGAGGGAGGGCCAGTGCGAGGCATACAGCGCGCCGTGGCTGGCCATGATGTCCTCATCCTCGCCGCGGTCGCGGCCGGACGGCAGGAGATTGTCCACCAGCCGGGCGCCGCCCATGCCAACGAGTTGGTGAATGGCCGCCATGGGCACGTCGTGGCCGTACTGGCGGAACGCCCCCCACCAGGCGACGGTGTGGATGTAGGACGAGTCGATCAGCGTCCCGTCAACGTCAAAGAGGACCCCGGCGCGGGCCGCCGGGGGTGGAGTGGAACCCGGCATCAGCTCACCGCTGCCCGTCGTGCCTCCGGCGCTTTCTTCCGCCGGGCCGCCTCCTCCTTGGGGGAGTTGACGGGCCGCACGCGGTCGCGGATGACCGATCCGGCGCCGTCCAGGCTCTTGTCCCGGATCAGGCCGGTGCCGGCAATTTCCCGGGCCATCGCGACGCCCGCCACAGCAGCCCTCTTGGTGGGAAAGGTTACCGAGATGGCCATCAGGTTCCCGCTTCCGTCCATCATCCTGATCCGGTACCCGCCGTCGGGGGCATCAACGAGCTCAAAATATCCGGCCATAACTATCACTCCTCCATCAATCACGGCGCTGTGCTTGGGAGCACTCCATGAGGTATTAGTAAGTATACTTATCTATCCTGCGAAGGAGAAGTTCCAGCCCCGGTCCGCGCCGCCTCAGCGCGAATCCACCCCTTCAGGCGGAATGGGGCTGTCACTGCGCCGAACCGTATCCTGATGCAGCTCCAGGGCGCTAGTCACAAGGGCAAAATGGCTGAACGCCTGCGGCGTGTTGCCCAGCTGACGCTTGGCTTTCACCGCCCATTCCTCGCTTAGCAGCCCGACGTCGTTGCGCAGTTCCAGCAGCCGCTCAAAGAGTTCGCGGGATTCCTCATGGCGGCCCGCCCCCAGAAGCGCCTCCACCAGCCAGAACGAGCACGCCAGGAAGACGCCCTCGTCGCCCGGCAGGCCGTCGTCGCTCTGCTCCGGCCGGTACCGCAGCACAAACCCGTCCTGGGTCAGCTCCCGCTGGATTGCTTCGATGGTTCCCACCACCTTGGGATCATCGGGCGGCAGGAACCCCACCCTGGGAATCAACAGCAGGCTGGCGTCCAGCTCCGGACGGCCGTAGGACTGGACAAACGTATTGCGCTCCGCGTCGAAGCCGTTGGCCATGATGTCCTTGCGGATCTGGTCCCGCAGCAGCTCCCAGCGCTCCACGGGGCCCGGCAGGCCAGACTCGCGCACACCCTTCACCATCCGGTCCGCAGCCACCCACGCCATGACCTTGGAGTGGGTGAAATGCCGGCGCGGCCCACGCATCTCCCAGAGCCCGTTGTCCGGCTGGTCCCAGATGGTTTCAAGGTGCTCCATCAGCGCAATCTGCACGTCCCAGGCCTCGTCCGTATGCGTCAGCAGCGAGTTCCGGGTCAGCGCCAGGCAGTCAAGGACCTCACCCCATACATCCAGCTGGAACTGCTCAGCCGCCGCATTCCCGATCCGCACCGGTACCGAGTTCTCATAACCCTTCAGCCACGGCAACTCCATTTCCGGCAGCCGCCGCTCGCCATGGATCCCGTACATGATCTGCAGGTCGGCGGGGTCGCCGGCCACGGCCCGGAGCAGCCAGTCCCGCCAGGCCGCCGCCTCCGCGGTGTAGCCGGCCGCCAGCAGCGCCTGCAGCGTCATGGCGGCGTCCCGGAGCCAGCAGTAGCGGTAGTCCCAGTTACGCTGGCCGCCCGGCTGCTCCGGCAGCGACGTTGTGACGGCCGCGACGATCCCGCCGGTTGGGCCATACGTCAGCGCCTTGAGCGTTATCAGGGAACGGACCACGGCCTCCCGGTACTTGCCCTTGACGGTGCATTGCGAGGACCAGCCCCGCCAGAATGCAAAGGTGCTGTCAAGGACTACTTCCGCGTCCACGGATACCGGGCGTCCCACATGGCTGGGCGCCCAGGTCAGCACGAAAGGTACCTTTTCGCCTGCATTCACGGTGAAGTCGCTGACAGTGTGCATGTTCTCGCCATGCAGGGGTGCCGGAGTGACCAGGTAGACGGCATCCGGACCGGCGATCGCGTGCAGCCCGCGCTTGTCCTTGCGCACCCACGGAATGATGTGCCCGTAGTCGAACCTCAGGACCAGTTCGCCGTGCATCCTGACGCTGCCGCTGATGCCTTCCACAATCCGGACGATGTCAGCGACGGAATCACGCGGCGGCATGAAATCGGTGATGCGCACGGTTCCGTCCGGCGTCTCCCACTCCGTATCCAGGATGAGGGTGCCCTCGCGGTAGCTCCGGCGGGTGCATTCGCCCCCTCTTTCCGGAGCCAGCAGCCAGCGCCCCGAGTCCGGCGTGTCCAACAGCGAATTGAAGCAGGCAGGGGAATCGAACCTCGGGAGGCAGAGCCAGTCGATCGAGCCTTCCCTGCTGACCAGGGCTCCGGTTTGAAGGTCGCCAACAACCGCATAATCTTCGATTCGCGCCATGACATTACCCTGCCACACCCGGGCCCGAACGGAAGGGGAAGCCCGGTGTAGCCTGAGGCAAATGGGAATCCACATCGGCACCTCCGGCTGGAGCTACGACCACTGGGAGAACGTCCTGTACCCGCCCGGGCTGCCCGTGCGGGACCGGCTCCAGTGCTACGTCGCCGAATTCAGCACGGTGGAACTGAACGCCAGCTTCTACCGCTGGCCCAGGGATACCACCTTCGCCGGATGGAACAGGCGCCTGCCGCCCGGGTTCGCCATGTCCGTCAAAGCTCCCAGGGGACTCACGCACGCGCGGAAACTGTATTCACCGGAAGTCTGGGTGGAGCGGATTGCCCGCTGCTGGCACGAACTGGGGGACAAACGTGCCGTGCTCCTGGTCCAGCTGCCGCCCCAATTGGAGCGCGACGACGCCAGGATGGACTACTTCCTCGCTGCGGTTCCGCCGTGGATCAGGGTTGCCGTGGAGTTCAGGCACCCCAGCTGGGACTGCCCTGAGGTGTTTGCCCTGCTGAAACGGCACCAGACCGCCTACTGCATCATGAGCGGCGCCAACCTGCCCTGCATCCTGCGGACCACCGCCCCCTTCGCATATGTCCGGCTGCACGGACCCGACCACCAGCACCTCTACGGCGGCTCCTACTCGGACGCCGACCTCCACTGGTGGGCCGACCGGATCCGTGAGTGGGACGGCGAGGGCATCGATGTCTACGCGTACTTCAACAACGACGGCGGCGGGAACGCCGTGTGGAACGCCCGGACCCTGCGCGCGATCCTCGGCAACGGCTGATGCCCGCTGCCGCCCTGTGGCAGAGTGGTGGCATGGACTCGGCCCCGCAGAACCCCGACCAGGACACGGCACGCCCACCCCGGCGGAACACGAAGGGCCGCACCGCCCTGTCCGGAAGCCAGTTCTTCCGGCTGGCACACCGGTTGTCGGACGCGGTCAACGACGTCCGGATCCAGCTCGCCAAGCGGTGGAAGTTCGTGCCGCAGACCATCGCGTACCAGGGTTATGGCTCCACCACCCGGGTGCGCGTCCTGGGCAGGGTACTGCTGACACAGAAGCCGCCGCCCGGAAGCAAGGCCGAGCACGCGGCCAGGAACGGC
Organism: Arthrobacter sp. FX8; assembly: GCF_026723805.1. Classification (NCBI taxonomy): domain Bacteria; kingdom Bacillati; phylum Actinomycetota; class Actinomycetes; order Micrococcales; family Micrococcaceae; genus Arthrobacter; species Arthrobacter sp. FX8. The sequence goes on from NZ_CP113505.1 coordinate 3,020,111, forward strand.
AACCAGAACATCCGCGGCTGGCGGGCGTTCACGGGGGTGCCGTTGCAGTTTTCCGACGTCGAAATCACCATCGGTGATGTGGTCACCCACGTCACGGCGGACCGGGGCGGGCTGATCGACACCGAGGTGGACGTGCAGCTGTCCCCCGGCTGGCACACTGCCGTGCTGCGGGCCGAGGGAACCGAGCCGGCGGAGGCACTGATCCAGGTGATCGCTCCGGGCGTGCAGTTCGGCATCGTCTCGGACATCGACGACACCGTCATGGTGACCGCCCTGCCCCGGCCCTTCCTGGCCCTGTGGAACACCTTCGTGCTCAGCGAACGGGCGCGCATGGCCACTCCGGGGATGGCCGTGCTGCTGGACCGGCTGACCATCGAGCACCCTGAAGCCCCGGTCATTTACCTGTCCACCGGCCCCTGGAACGCGGCCCCCACGCTGGCACGGTTCCTGACCCGCAACATGTACCCCAAGGGCGCGCTGCTGCTCACGGACTGGGGACTCACCCAGGACCGCTGGTTCCGCAGCGGCCAGGACCACAAGCACCGCAACCTGGAGCGGCTGGCCCAGGAATTCCCGGACATGCGGTGGCTCCTGATCGGCGACAACGGACAGCATGACGAGGCCATCTACTCCGCCTTTGCCGCCGAAAACCCGGACAAGGTTGCAGCAATCGCCATCCGGCAGCTGTCCGTCAGCGAATCCGTGTTCGCCGGCGGCCACTCCGAGGACGGCGACCACACCACCTCCCGCGTGCCGTGGATCTACTCGCCCGACGGCGCCGGCATCGCCAAGCAGCTGGCCATGCTGGACCTGCTCCGGGGCTGAACGGCTCCCGGCTGCGCAGCCTTACTGCGCGTTGGCACCCAGGGGTGCGCCGTCGTCGGGCAATTCACTGTCCAACAGCTCCGGAACCGCTGCCTGCGCGATGGCCGCCCCGGCCGCGGCAGCCAGGTCGCGTTCCTCGATGAGCTCCTGGAACCAGAAGTAGGACGCCTTGGGTGTGCGGTCGAGCGTTTCGAAGTCCACGTGCAGGAGGCCGAACGGCTGGTTGTAGCCGGCGGACCACTCGAAGTTGTCCAGGAAGGACCACACGTAGTAGCCGCGCAGGTCCACGGATTCGGCCACCCCACCGGGCGCCGTGGCCCGGAGCGCGGTTTCAAGGTGGTCTGAAATGTACTTCAGCCGCCGCTCGTCCGGAATGAACCTGGTGTTGGTGGACTTGTCCCGGACAATGATGTCCTCGAAGCTGGCTCCGCCCTCGGTGATGATCACGGGCGGCAGGTTGGGGTACCGCTCCGCCATCTCCTTCAGGGCCACGGCCATGTACTCCGGCTTGACCGGCCAGCCGTATGCGGTGACGTCCGCTTCCGGCCACGTCTCCACGTGGAAGGGCGTAGCGCCGTTTCCGGCCGCGCTGAGGTCGCTGCCCATGGCCTCGGCCATGCTGGCCGGCACGGCGCCGTTGCCCGGCCCAACGGCCACCTTGGTGGGCATGTAGTAGTTGAGCCCGTAGAAATCGAGGGGCTGGGAAATGATCTCCATGTCCTCTTCGGGATGTTCGAAGGAGCTGAAGAACTTGGCCGCGCGGATGAGGTCCGGGTACTTGCCCGTCAGGACAGGGTCCGCGTAGAGCCGGTTCTGCCCCAGGTCCATAAGTCCCGCGCTGATCTTGTCCAGCGGGTTGATGGAGTTGGGCACCATGGGTGAGTAGACGTTGGTCATGCCGATTTCGCCGGGCACCCGCGCCGCGCGAAGGGCCTGGACGGCGAGCCCGTGGCCCAGCAGCTGGTGGTGGACCGTGGGGAAGGCACCCAGGGCCAGCTCCTTGCCTGGGGAGTGCAGCCCCAGGGAGTAGCCGTTGGCGCTCACCGTTGCCGGCTCGTTGATGGTGACCCACCGGGCCACCCTGTCACCGAAGGCATCGGCCACGAGCGCCGCGTACTCCCCCAGCCGGTAGGCGGTGTCCCGGTTCATCCAGCCGCCGGCCTCATCCAGTTCCAGGGGCGTATCCCAGTGGTAGATGGTGGCCATGGGCGAAATTCCGTTGGCCAGGAGCTCGTCCAGGAGCCGGTCATAGAACGCCATGCCTGCGCGGTTGGCCGGGCCGGTGCCGCCCGGCTGGATGCGCGGCCAGGAGAAAGAGAACCGGTAGGAGTCAACGCCGAGCTGCTTCAGGAGGGCCACGTCCTGCGGCATCCGGTGGTAGTGGTCCGTGGCCACCACCGGGCTGTGGTCCTCAACGATGGCACCGGGCCGGGCAGCGAACCTGTCCCAGCCCGCCGGTCCCCGCCCATCCTCGTCCAGCGCCCCTTCGATCTGGAATGCTGCGGTTGCGACGCCAAGCGTGAACCCCGGGGGATGAGCGCTGCGAGGTCCTTGGCGGTGATGTGCATTGGGGTCCAGCCTTTGGTCACGGTAGTTAGGGTACGTCCCAGAATGTCACAGCGGAGGTCGGCTGACGAGCAGCAACTCCGCTCCCTGCGCCGGCAACTACTGGGTGCCGAACAGGAACTCCTTGGCGTGCGCCACTGCCTTGCGGAAGGCATCATTCCGGAGCGTCACCAGGTGTTCCGTGTCGTCGTCGGACGGCTCCAGGTAGCCGGTGTACCCGGGCCGCAGGACCCAGATGTCCCCGCCCGGCGGGAGGTAGAACACGCCGAAGGAACGCTGCTGCCTCTCATCGGCGGTCCATACCGGAACCACCGCCAGCGCAGCACCCGTGGTGGGGTTGATCCACTGTGCCCGCGGCAGAGGCTGTTCGTGCGCCTCCGGGTCCAGGAAGGGCGCGGTTCCCTCGCCCCACCGCTGCTCAAAGCGTTCGAAGAATGCAGGAATGAGGTGTGAATCGTAGCGCCGCCAGTCGCCCATGCAGTTTTCCGCCTCCTTGGATCAATGGCCCAGGGCCTGGATCAGGACCAGGGCCCGCTTTCCCACCGCACCGGCGTGACGCGGATGGGAGGTCCGGACTGCCCGCCACGGCTGCGGACTTTCCGGACCGGAATGATGGTGGGCGCAGCTGCCGCCAGCTTCCTGTCGTAGTCGGCGCGGCGCCCGGGGTCACGCAGCACGTTAAACGCCTGCATGATCCGGAGAAGTTCCTCCCCCTGTGCAGTGTTGCCCTTCTCCGCCGTCGTATCCCCCATGGTCTCCATGCCTTCGTAAGCCCGCCCACCGTCCATATCCGGATGGTGGGTGCGCATGAGGGCGCGGTAGGCATGCGAGATTTCCTGGCGGCCGGCGTCCCGGCCTACGCCCAGGATGGCGTAGTAGTCGGGGAGATCAGTCATCCTGCCTCCTGTTTCGCCGGCGCCCCGCCCGGAGGGTCAGGGGCGCCGGCACGAAAGAATGGTCCTAGCTGCCGATCTGGTGCTTCTCGCCCTGCTGGGTCTGGATCTCGATCTTGCGCGGCTTGGCTTGCTCGGCAACCGGAATCCGCAGGGTCAGGACACCCTGGTCATAGCTGGCCTTGATGTGCTCAGTGTCCAGGGTGTCACCCAGGATCAACTGGCGGCTGAACACGCCCCGGGGACGCTCAGAGGCCACGAGCTCCACGTTGGGCTGCGTGGGGTCCTTGCGCTCCGCCCGGACGGTCAGGACGTTCCGCTCAACGTTCAGGTCCAGGGAATCCACGTTCACACCGGGAAGGTCGAACGCCACCACGAATTCCCCGTCTTCCTGCCACGCGTCCATGGGCATGGCTGCCGGGCGGGCGGAGGTTCCAAAGACCTGCTGCGTGAGCCGGTCCAGCTCACGGAACGGGTCCGTACGCATCAACATCATTTCCCACTCCTTTAGCTTCCAGGTGCTGGATCTGCAGCTACCCACCATCTCCATTAATCTATGGTGGTGGATATAGATTTTTTATAGCACTCGTGCAAAACTGAAGCAAGGTACCAGCGGAAGCGATTTTTGGGAGAAAGAATGGCGGATCCTGAAGCAGGTCGGGCTGGCCGCTCCCCCGGTTCACGGGCCCTGTACGCCATCTCGGTGGCGGCGGAGCTCACGGGAACCGGACAGCAGAACATCAGGCTGTACGAAACCAAGGGACTGTTGACGCCCTCGCGGACGGCGGGCGGCACGCGCCAGTACAGCGACGACGATATTGCCGTACTGCTGCGGATCGGCGAACTCCTGCAGGAGGGGTTGAACCTGGCGGGCGTTGCGAAGGTACTGGAGCTGGAGGCAGCCATCGTGAAGCTGCACCGGGCACTCAAGCGGGCAAAATCGCGGCCGCAATAAGTGGGCCAGGAAGCGGCCCAGTAAGCGGGATCCGGTTCCTGGACTGCTCCCGGTAAGTTCCTACTCTCCGGTGGATTCGGCCCTTGACAGCTCTCCGGTGATCGGTTCCCCCGGAATCCTGGCCGTCCGCCACGTGTCAAGCGCGATGACCCCGGAGAGGATGAGCAGCGAGAGCGCGAACGACGCCAACGCATCCGTGGGCCAGTGGTAGCCAAGGTACAACCGGCTGGCGATAGCGAGGATGATGCCGATCCCGGCCCCGATGAAGCCGAACACCGCGGCACGCGGGTTCCGGCGCCGGGAGAAAATCAGGTAGGCGCCCACCAGCAGGAAGTCGCAGGCCCCCAGGACGTGCCCGGACGGGAACGAGAAGGTCTGGTCCGCGCCGAACAGCATCTGGTCCACGGGAGGGCGGGAGCGCTGGACGATGTGGAGGATGATCTGCGAGATGACCACTCCGGTCAGCATCGCGGAGGCGAGCAGGATGGGGCGCCAGGCGTGCTTGGCTGCGAATCCCCAGACAAGGATCACCACCAGCACGATGATGGGCAGTGCGATGGGGCCGAAGATCACCGCCAGGAAGATCATGATGGCAGTGACGGCCGCTGAACGGGTGGTCAGCAGCCAGTCATGCACGGGAGTGTCGGCAACGGAAAGGCCGTCGGCCTGCACCACGCTGACCAGGGTGGCAATGAAGAGTGCCAGCCCCACGACGGCCAGGATGATCGACGCGCGGTACAGACCCCGCCGGTCGGCAGGGTCCACGTAGCGTTCCTCCACCACGAACTTCTCGTGGAAGGCGTGCCACCTTCCCGCTTTCCGTTCAGAGACTGCGGAACCTGCTGATTTCTGTGCCAATGTACTGCCCGTCCCTACGCCGCGGAAGATGCGTGCCGTGATGAATGCCTAGGGTGAAGATTATCCCGGCCACGGCCCATTCACTCCATCAGGCGGCTAGAAGGAGCCGGTGGTGAACTGCCAGCTCCGGCTGGCGAGGGGGTTGCCGGCCAGGTCCCGAATGCCGCTGGTCCCGCCCGTGAGGGTCACGGTGTACCGCGTCTTGGCGGCGAGGGTCTCCTGGGGGTCAAGGATCCACTGGTTGGTGGTGCCGTTGCGGTAGGCCGTTGCTGCCACCACGGCGCCGGTGGCCGGGTTCTTCAGGGTGAACGTGGTGGTGTTAACGCCCTGGACCGCCTCGCTGAAGGTGGCGCTGATGCTGCTGCTCCTGCGGACCAGGAGGGCGTTGCTGCCCGGCGAGTAGCTGGTGACGGTGGGCGCGGGGCCAGTGGTGAACGTCCAGCTGGTGGACGCCAGCGGGGTACCTGCGGCATCGCGGATGGCCGAGGCTCCTCCTGTCAGGATTGCGGTGTAGCTGGCATCGGGGGCAAGGCTTGCTGCCGGGTCAAGGGTGGCGGTCAGGGTGGTGGCGTTGTACGTGACGGTGGCCGCGATGCTGTTGCCGGCTGCATTCCTGAGCACGAACGTCCCGGCGCTCACGCCCTGAACAGCGGTGCTGAAGGTGGCCGTGACGTTCGTTCCAGCTGCCACGGCGGTGGCCTTGGCGGCCGGTGAAACAGACGTGACAGCGGGTGCAGGGGCAGGCGCAGGTGCAGGTGCCGTTGCGCCGGTGTACAGCAGGCGGTTCGGGGTTCCCGCGGAGGCGCCGGCGATGACGCCGGACGTGGCATTGGCTACCAGTGCCGCTGCTACGTCGGCCGGTGCCAGGGCAGGGTTCTGCGACAGCAGGACGGCGGCTGCTCCGGCGGTGTGCGGCGCGGCCATGGAGGTTCCGGACATGGATGCGGTGGCGGTGGTGGAGGTGTAGTAGTCGGAGGTGATGCCGACGCCGGGCGCATACAGGTCCACGCAGGACCCGAAGTTGGAGAACGAGGCCTGCTTGTCGGCGGAGTCGCTGGCTGCCACCGTGACAGCCCCGGGGACGCGGGCGGGCGAAGCGGTGCAGGCATCCACGGCGGAGTTTCCTGCGGCAACCACTGTGGTGACGCCGTCGTCAAGAACTGCCTGGATGGCGGCGTCCACGGTGCTGCTGGCCGCTCCGCCCAGGCTGAGGTTTGCCACGGCGGGGGTTCCGGCCGCATGGTTGGCGGCGATCCAGTCCAGGCCGGCCACCACGTCCGAGTTGTAGCCGGACCCGCTGCAGTCGAGCACCCGCACGGGCACCAGCGTGGCGCTCTTGGCGACGCCATACGTGGCTCCGGCCACGGTTCCGGCCACGTGGGTGCCGTGGCCGTTGCAGTCGGTGGTGCCGTTGCCGTCCGCCACCGCTGTCCAGCCTGCCGCGACCCGGCCACCGAAGTCGGTGTGCGATGCCAGGATGCCGGTGTCCACCACGTAGGCGGTCACCCCGGCGCCCGCCGCGGTCCACGAGTACGAACCGGAGAGCGGAAGGGTCCGCTGGTCTGCGCGGTCCAGGCCCCAGGGGGCGGGCTGCTCGGCCCCGGAAACCTTGACGGGGGCGTCGGGCTCCACGGACAGCACCTTCCCGGACCTGGCAAGGGCTGCCGCCTGCGCGGGGTTGGCCGTGACGACGGCGCCGCGGACTGCATGCTCGAAGGTACGGCCGACGGCGAGGCCCTGGCCGCGCAGCCCGGACACCTCGGCTGCGAGGTCGGCAGTGGCGGCGTACTGCACGATGTAACGGCCGGTTGCGGCGGCGGGGGCAGGAGCAGCAGCCGCCGGCAGGGACACGGTGGAAAGGCCGACGGCGGAGAGCAGCGCCGTGAGGGCCGGCAGCACGAAGAATCGGGTACGAATTTTGGGGTCCTTGTGGTGGCGGGGCAAGGGGGGATACCAAAAGGATAGGAGCCGGAAGCACACGGCTTCCGGCTCCTTGGATGATCCTTCGCGAACCCTCGGCGATTCCTGCGGACCGGTGGTTATCGCTGGCTTTCCACCGTGTTGGAGCCGGCCGCCACGTGGTTACGCCAACTGTGCTCGGGTTCGAAACCGAGCAGGCGCCGCGCCTTGTCGATGGACAGCATCGTTTCGTGCTCTCCCAGGTCCTTGGTGACCTTGACGCCGGGAAAGACCTCTTCCGCCAGGCTGGCGCTTGACCGGCTCATCACCGTGTCAGCGTTGGCGATGATGAAGGCTTCGAACCCTGGTTTGGCGTTCTCCAGCGCACGTACTACGGCCTGCGCGCCGTCCCTGCCGTCGATATAGCCCCACAGGTTCCACTTCCGCAGCGTCGCGTCGGCGTCGAAGGAGGGGAATTTGGCGTAGTCGGCCTCGTCCATGACGTTGGAGAACCGCAGGCCGGTGATGCTCAGTTCGGGGTCCCACCGCGTCATCTCCACAGCCATCTGCTCCTCCAGCGTCTTCACCAGCGAGTAGGTGCTTTCCGGCCGCGGCGGGTACTCCTCATCCACCGGGATGTAGGGCGGGTCGATGTCGAACGGCAGCCCCAGGACCGTCTCGCTGGAGGCGTACACCACCTTCTTGATGCCGGCGCGCCGCGCCGCCTGGAAGACGTTGTAGGTGGACAGCATGTTGTTTTCGAAGGTGGCTGCGTCCGGAAGGATGCCCGGGGCGGGAATGGCACCCAGGTGCACCACGGCGTCGAACCCGTCATGCCGGTCATCAACGCCCAGCAGCGCGTCCACCACCTGGCCGTAGTTGCGCAGGTCAACCACCAGCAGTTCCGGGCTGCGGGCACCCGCACGGTCCAGGGTGAGGACCTGGTGGCCGTCGCCTGTCAGCCGGCGCACCACGTGCCGCCCCAGTTTTCCGCTTCCGCCTGTAACGGCAATTCTCATCACTGTTTCCTTTTGCTCGAGTGCGTTCACCGTGCGGTGTTTTCGGTCAGGACGGGGGTTGCGGGGCTGCAAGGAACTTTTCGACGGCGGCGATTGCCAGTGCAGTTATCCCGCCCGGGTCCCCGCTGCCGTTGACGGACACAAGAATGCCCCGGCCCGCGTACACCGAGACTACTTCATGCGTCTGGCGGTGGTAGAGGTCCAGCCGGCGCCTGAAGACGTCGATGGTGTCATCCGTGCGCCCCTGCTCCAGGGCGCGGCGGTGCATCCGCTGCTCCAGTTCCTCGTCGGGCGCCTGCAGTTCGATCACGGCGTCCAGCGCATGCCCCTGTGCCTCAAGCATGCGGTCGAGTTCCAGTACCTGTTGAGCTGTCCGCGGATAGCCGTCCAGCAGGAACCCGTGCATCGCGTCGCTTTCGAGGAGACGGTTCTTGACCAGCGCGTTGGTGAGGTGGTCCGGTACGAAATGGCCGTCATCCAGGTACCGGGCGGCCTGGTTCCCCAGGTCGGTCTGTTGGCTGACGTTGCTCCGGAAAATATCCCCGGTGGAAACGGCAGGGACCCGGAAGTGCCGCGCGAGGTGTTCGGCCTGGGTTCCCTTGCCGGACCCTGGTGGTCCAATGATGAGCAGCCTGGTCATGTTCCTGTCCCTCCGCCGCTGAGCAGCCCCTGGTCCCGCGGCCAGCCCGCAGCAGCACCGGCGCCTGCTTCATTGTGCCGGTATGCCCGGCCCCGCGCCAGCCTTTGCCCGCTCCGGGGCAGCCATATATGACGCTTTGGGCGGCACGGGGATGTATATACTTCTGGTTATCGGTTTAGCAGCAGGCCGTTGGAAAGTTCGTCGATCCAGCGACCATCACCGGCTCCCCGCCCAGTTGCGGGGTGTTGGCGTGTTGCCGGCTCGTTTTGACCTGAGCGAATGGCACCAGAAAATCGTGGCCAGCGAGTCAACAGCAAAAACCGATACATCCATCACTGAGCACCTGCATGAACTTGTCCTCAACAGCTCCGACGTTGAGGACTTCCTTAATGAACTGGCACAGGTCTCCGCACGCAATCTCTCCGAGCCCGGCGACGAAATGCTGTGCGCCATCACCCTCCTCCGGCAACGCAAGGCCGCCACGGTCGCCAGCAGCAGCCCGGATGCAAAGTCCATCGGACGGCTTGAACACAGGTACAGCGACACCCCGGGCCTCACGGCTTCCACGGCCCAGGAGATCGTGCACGCTCCGGACCTCACCGCGGATGGCCGCTGGCCTGAGTACGCCGCCGCCGCGACTGCCGAGGGGATCCGCTCCGTGGCGGCGGTTCCGTTCCGGCTTGAGGGGGAAACCAAGGCATCGCTGCTGCTGTACTCCCGCCGCCCGCACCGGTTCGAGGGCCGCGTGCTGAAGTTTGCCGAGGATTTCGTCGGCCAGACCTCGCTGGCGCTCCGCCTTGCGGTGCGGTTCGCGCACTACAGCGAAACGGCCGCGAACCTTCGGGCCACCCTTGAGTCCCGCACGGTCATTGACATGGCTGTCGGCATCATCATGGCCCAGAACCGGTGCAGCCAGCAGGAAGCCTTCGACATCCTGAAGACCGCTTCCAGCACCCGGAACACCAAGTTGCATGATGTGGCCGCCGCGGTCGTCAACGCCCTGGGCCAGGGCCCGGCGCGCACGCATTACGACGGCTAGTGGCCATCTTTTGCGTCGGTCATGCCGGCAGCGTTCCCGCAGGTAGACTGGTGCCAACTTTTCGCCGGGGGGCTTGATGGAACAGCAGCGTGTTTGCCTTGTCGTGGAGGATGACGACGATATCCGCGGACTGATCGAAGTGGTCCTGTCGCGCGCGGGCTTTGAGGTCAGGATGGTGGGCACGGGGGCCGAGGCCATTGCCGCCGCGGCTGATCCCGCCATCGCCCTGGTGACCCTGGACGTTGGGCTGCCGGATATGGACGGGTACGTGGTGGCCCGCGCCATCCGCGCCCTTACCAGCGCGCCCCTGCTGTTCCTCACGGCCCGTTCCGAGCAGGACGACGTGCTGGCCGGCATGGCATCGGGGGCCGCGGGGTACCTCACCAAGCCTTTCCGTCCGCAGGAGCTCAGGGAGCTCGCCGTACAACTGGTGACACCGCCGCCGGTTTCCCAGGAGCCGCACATAACGGGCAAACCCGCCTGCTAAGTTCGCCTCCTGGAAATGAGGCATGACACCTCAGCGGACCGCGGTGGTGAGCAAACGGCGACGGCGGCATACCGTCGTCGCCGTTTGTCCGCTTGACCCCTACTTCGAAAGGAAGGCCAGCAGCGCTTCGTTGACCTCCGCGGCGTGCGTCCAGAGCAGGCCGTGCGGTGCACCCTCGATCTCCACGTACTCGGCACTCGGCAGGGCCTTGGCGAACAGCCGGCCGGTGGAATCGATGGGCAGGATGTTGTCAGCGGTGCCGTGCAGGATCAGCGCCGGAACATCGATCTTGGGGATGTCCTGGCGGAAATCCGTAAGCCAGGTGGGCTGCGCTGCGACAGAAGCATGCGCTCCGGCGCCGGCAGCCAGGTTCCAGCTGGCGTTGACGGCTTCCTGGCTGAGCCGCGGGGTGCCCAGGAAGGTGTCGGAGTTGTAGAAGTTCTTGAAGAATTCGGTGAAGAAGGCGTAGCGGTCGGCGGTGACCGCTTCCTTGAGGCCGTCGAACACGTCCTGCGGGACGCCGTCGGGGTTGTCATCGGTCTTGAGCAGGAAGGGCTCCAGGGACCCGAGGAACGCCGCGCGGGCCACGCGGGCCGAGCCGTACGTACCGAGGTAGCGGCCCACCTCTCCCGTGCCCATGGAGAAGCCCACCAGCACCACGTTGTTCAGGTCCAGGGTGTTGAGCAGGGTGTTGAGGTCCGCTGCGAAGGTGTCGTAGTCGTAGCCCTCGGTGGGCTTGCTGGATTTTCCGAAGCCTCGGCGGTCATAGGTGATGACACGGTACCCGGCATCCAGGAGGGCGGCGGTCTGCTTTTCCCAGGATGATCCGTCCAGCGGGTAGCCATGGATCAGCACGACGGGCTGGCCGGAGCCGTGGTCCTCGTAGTAGAGCTCGATGTCAGTGCTGTTCTCGGTACCTACGCTAATGAAAGCCATGGAGGCAAGTTCCTTTCGAGACTGATCTGATCGGAGCGGTCCGGCGGAACGCCGGGCCCTGCACCTCCTACTCTAGGGGGCGGCCCCCGCTCCAGCAGCCTCGATTCGTCGCGCCATTCGGTGCCCGCGGCGGCCTGGATGCGCTGCTGTGAAGTAGTGTGACACTATATGCGCATGAATGCAGATAGTAATGCTTGCTCACTGAAGGCGGACAGCCAGTACGTGGAATTGGCCGTGGAGGTCTTTGCCATGCTGGCGGACGCCACCAGGGTGCGGATCATTTTGGCCCTCCGTGACGGCGAGATGGCGGTGGGTGCCCTGGCGGACGTGGTGGGCAAGTCCCCCGCCGCCGTGTCCCAGCATCTGGCCAAGATGCGGCTGGCAAGAATGGTTTCCACGCGGCAGGACGGGACCCGGGTGCTCTACCGGCTGGAAAATGAACACGCGCGGCAGTTGGTGGCGGACGCCATCTTCCAGGCCGAGCATGCACTCGGCGGCGAACCTGCCCACCACCGCGCTCCCCACAAGCAGGTCCCCCACAACCAGGGCTTCGTCCACACCGGACAGGGGAACGCGTCGTGAGCGGCCCGCACCGCGGGTCAACGCACGCCCACGGCCACCCGCACGGGACGGACCACGGCGGCCACCAGCACGACCACGGACACGACCACGACCACGACCACGACCACGACCACGACCACGGGCATCATCACCACACCGGCTTCAAGGGCTGGCTGATGGAGCTCTTCGTTCCGCACACGCATGACGCCGCAGATTCCATTGACGATGCCATGGAGGCCAGCACCGAGGGCATCAGGGCGCTGAAGATCAGCATGTTCGTCCTGCTGGCCACGACGGCGCTGCAGTTCCTGGTGGTCCTGTTCAGCAGTTCGGTGGCCCTGCTCGCGGACACCATCCACAACTTCTCGGACGCCCTGACCGCGGTGCCCCTGTGGGTGGCCTTCATCCTGGGACGCAGGGCCGCCACCCGCCGCTACACGTATGGCTACGGCAGGGCTGAGGACCTGGCCGGACTGTTCATCGTGGCCGTGGTGGCCCTCTCCGCAGTGGTGGCCGGCTGGCAGTCCGTGGACCGGCTGATCCATCCCCAGCCGCTGCAAAACCTCGGCTGGGTCATCGCCGCCGGCCTGATCGGCTTCGCCGGGAATGAGGCCGTGGCAATCTACCGCATCCGGGTTGGCCGGAGGATCGGTTCCGCGGCGCTCGTGGCGGACGGTGTGCATGCCAGGACGGATGGCTTCACTTCGCTCGCGGTGGTCATCGGAGCGGTGGGGGTCATGATGGGTTTCCCGCTGGCTGATCCGATCGTCGGGCTGATCATCTCCGCTGCCATCATGGTCCTGCTGTGGGGAACGGTCCGCAGCATTGGGCGCCGGCTCATGGATGGCATCGAGCCGGACCTGGTGTCGCGTGCCGAAGCCGCGCTGGCGGCGACGCCGGGCGTCCTGGCAGTCCGGCAACTGCAGCTGCGGTGGTCCGGGCACCGGTTGCAGGGCTCGGCACGGATTGACCTGGCGGACACGGAATTGTCCCGGGCGGAAGCGGTCCTTGAAAGCGCCGAACACCGACTGCGTCATGCACTGCCCAAGCTGGACCACGTGCTCCTGGTTCCAGGCACCCGGCGCTAAAGGCCGCCTACGCAGAAGTGACCCGGCCGGGCAGCGCCGGCCGGGTCACTTCCCGGGTTTTGCTTTGAGGCCTCTAGGCCCGCGCAGCCTTGCCGGGCAGGGCCAGCTTGAAGACCTTGGCCCAGGACGAACCCACCTGCTTCAGCAGCGGGCCGGTGGTGTACTTCAGGCCATAGCGCTGGCAGATCTCGCGGACCTTGGGCGCCACCTCGGCGTACCGGTTGGAGGGCAGGTCGGGGAAAAGGTGGTGCTCGATCTGGTGCGAGAGGTTGCCGGTCATGAGGTGCATGAACTTGGAGCCCGAGATGTTCGCCGAGCCGATCATCTGCCGCACGTACCAGTCACCGCGGGTTTCGCCGTCAACCATCTCTTCGGTGAAGGTGTCGGTTCCTTCCGGGAAGTGGCCGCAGAAGATAACCGCGTGGGCCCACACATTGCGGACGGCGTTGGCAGTGATCGTGCCGAACAGCGCCTGCTTGCCGGATCCGGTCAGCATGGCGACGGCAGGAGTGGCCGCGTAGTCCTTGGTGAACTGGGTAACGACTTTCTTGCCCAGCGCCTTGAGGTCCTTGAGCAGGGCTTCCTTGGACTTGGTGCCTTCCTTGTACTCGGTCAGCTCGAGGTCGTAGATGGCGATGCCCCACTCGAAAACCGGCGCCAGGATGGCATTGAACAGCGGGTTGGCCAGGTTGATGGGCTTCCACGGCTGGTTCTCGTCCATGCGCAGAAGGTTGTATCCGACGTCGTTGTCCTTGCCCACCACGTTGGTCCAGCGGTGGTGCAGGTCATTGTGGGTGTGCTGCCAGGACCGCGAGGGCGTGACGAAGTCCCATTCCCAGGTGGTGGAGTGGATGTCCGGGTCCCGCATCCAGTCCCACTGGCCGTGCAGGATGTTGTGGCCCAGCTCCATGTTTTCCAGGATCTTGGCCAGGCTCAGCAGGGTGGTGCCGGTAACCCAGGCGGCTTTGTTCTTGCTGACCAGGAGGGCGGCGCGGCCGGAAATCTCCAGGCCGCGCTGGATCTTGATCATCCGGCGGATGTAGGCAGCATCCTCGGCCCCGCGCTTGGCCAGGACCTCGTCCCGGATGGCGTCCAGTTCGCGGCCGAGTTCAGCTACCTGCTCGTCGCTGAGGTGTGCGGCGGCCGGCGGGCGGACGGTAGGGCTGCCGGATTCGGCGAGTTTGCCCGGGCGCGTCCGTGAGGTGCCGGCGCTGGCTCCTCCGGCGGCCGTGGTCTTTGTGGGTGAGATGACAGTCATACGGTACTGCTCCTCAGAGTTCGAGGTTGACGGGTCCGGCGGCTGCCGAGACACACGTTTGGATAAGTTGGCCTGGTTCGCCATGGATTTCCCCGGTCCGCAGGTCGCGGACCTGGCCGGCCAGGAGCGGTGTGAGGCAGCTGTGGCAGATGCCCATCCGGCAGCCGCTGGGCATCAGCACCCCGGCGTCCTCGCCGATGTCCAGGATGGGGGTGTCGCCGTCGGCCTCCACCTCCCGGTCCGAGGCTTCGAAGGTGACCAAGCCGCCGTCGTGCCCTACACCGGCGTTGAAGGTGGTGTTGAAGCGCTCGATCATGAGGTTGCCGGCGTCTCCGGCAACGGCGACGTCGGTCCCCGGCGCCCGGGTGGTCAGCGCAGCGCGCTTCCAGAGGGCCTCGGCGTCGTCCAGGAAGCTGTCCGGACCGCAGGCGTAGGCAGCCCGGTCCTTCCAGTCGGGGCAGATTTCGTCCAGCTCCTTGGTGCTGGAGAAGTCCATCCGCCCCTGTTCACCGGTGTACCAGTGGGCCAGGCGGAAGTTGGGGAACTGGTCCGCGAGTTCGGCCAGCTCTTCACGGAACAGGCTGTCGCCCGGAGTGCGTGCGGAGTGGACCAGCACGACGTCGGCATCCGGACGCCGCGGCACAAGCGTACGGATCATGGACATCACCGGGGTGATGCCACTGCCCGCCGTAACCATCAGCAGGGGCCGGGGGTGTTCAGGAAGCACGAAGTCGCCCTGCGGCGGAGCCAGGAACAGGACATCGCCGGGCTTGGTGGTGCGCACCAGCGTGCCGGACACGGCGCCGACGTCCGTGACGGTGATGGCAGGATCCTTGCCTGCCGGAGCGCTGAGCGAATAGGAGCGCCAGTGCCGGACGCCGTCCAGTTCGACGCCGATGCGGGCCCACTGACCGGCAAGGTGCGCCTTCCAGCCGCGGCCGGGGCGGAAGAAGATGGTGGCCGACTGGGCCGTCTCCTGGACCACGCGGGTGACCACGCCGCGCAGTTGCCTGGCTGAGTAGACAGGGTTGAAAAGTGCCAGAATGTCTTCCGGCGCCAAAGGGGTGGTAAGCACTGAGGCCGCCTGGGCCAGCTGACGTAGCCGGATCATACGGTTAAGCCTAGAGCGGTGCGAGCCATATATCTCTCTCTCCGTCATATGACCGTTCCGCAGTCACACACTAGTTAAGGGCGCGAAGCCCCCACGCCGCACTATAAGAGTAACGGTTCGGTCTCACAAATTGTTCCCGCACCTGGTTTCCGCACCTTATTGGCGGCTCCAGCCCAGGGCCGGGGCGACGTGCCCGGCGATGTTTCCCAGCAGCTTGGCGTTGAAGTCCACGCCCAATTGGTTGGGAACGGTCAGCAGCAGGGTGTCCGCTGCCTGCACTGCCGTATCGGCTGCGAGTTGTTCCGCCAGGAGGTCCGGCGCGCCCACGTAGCTCTTGCCGAACCTGGCAGTCAGTCCGTCGATAACGCCCACCTGGTCGCGGCCGTCACGAAGGGCGCTGCCGGCGAAGTAGTAGTTGTCCTCCTCATCCACGATGGGAAGGACGCTGCGGCTGACCGAAACACGCGGGGCATGGGTATGTCCTGCTGCCGCCCACGCGTCCCTGAACAGCTGGATCTGTTCGGCCTGGAGTTCATGGAAGGGGACACCGGTGTCCTCGGTGAGCAGTGTGGAGCTCATCAGGTTCATGCCCAGTTCCGCGGCCCAGACGGCGGTCTTCCTGCTGCCGGCGCCCCACCAGATCCGTTCCGCGAGGCCCGGGGACTGGGGCTGGACGGGGAGGAGGCCGGTGGCGCCGCCGGCGTACCTGGGGTCCGCCTCAGCCATGCCGGCACCCGTGATGGCCTTGCGGAAGACGGCGGTGTGGCGCCGGGCCATGTCGGCGTCGGTCTCCCCCGCCTGCGGCCGGTAGCCGAATGCCGACGCGCCTTCCCGGGCCGGCTCGGGTGACCCGCGGCTGATGCCCAACTGCAGCCTGCCACCGCTGATCAGGTCTGCCGCTGCAGCCTCCTCCGCCATGTACAGGGGATTTTCGTAGCGCATGTCGATGACGCCGGTGCCAATTTCGATCCGGCGGGTGCGGGCGGCGATGGCTGACAGGAGTGGGAAAGGTGATGCCTGCTGCCTGGCGAAGTGGTGGACCCGGAAGAATGCCCCGTCCACGCCGAGTTCTTCAGCGGCAACCGCCAGTTCGATCCCCTGGAGCAGGGCGTCCGCCGCCGTCCTGGTGCGCGAGCCCTGGCCGGGGCCCCAGTGGCCGAATGAAAGGAATCCTATGCGCTGCATACCTTGCCCAACTGTCCGGATACCGGTGGCATTCCCGGCTGGAATGATGGCTCCGTGGGCATTCCGGAGGAAACCGTCAGTATTTTCAAGGCCATTGTGTTGTTCGTGCTGGCCGCGGCAGCGGAGATCGGCGGCGCCTGGCTGGTGTGGCAGTCCGTCCGCGAAGGCAGGGACTGGTGGTGGGCCGGACTTGGCGTGGTCGCACTCGGCGCCTACGGCTTCGTGGCCACCCTGCAGCCGGACGCGCACTTCGGCCGGATCCTGGCGGCCTATGGCGGGGTGTTTGTGGCAGGTTCCCTGGCATGGGGCATGGTCTTTGACGGCTTCCGCCCCGACAGGTGGGATATCACAGGCTCCCTGGTTTGCCTGCTGGGTGTTGCCGTGATCATGTTTGCCCCGCGGAGCGGCGGCTAAACTGGCCCGGTGACCAACAGTGAGCAGCCGCCCGGCCCGCCCCCGCGCGGAAAAATGGCCGAACGGCTGCTCCCCGGCGGCGAGGAACCGGACCCCCGCTTCACGCTTGCCAACGAGCGCACCTTCCTCGCCTGGATCCGCACGTCGCTGGCGCTGCTGGCAGGCGGCATTGCCGTTGAGGCGTTCACGTCCGGACTTTTTGTTGAGCCTGTCCGTAAAGGCCTTGCGGTCCTCCTGCTGCTGCTGGGCATGATGCTCAGCGGTGGTGCCGCGGTGCGGTGGCTTCGGGTGGAGCGGAGCATGCGCACCAGGGCCCCGCTGCCCCTGCCGTTTTTTGTGCCCCTGTTGGCCGGGGCAGGGGCGTTGGCTGCCGCCGTCGTCCTGGTCTTTATCCTCTGGCGCTGAGCCTGTGGCAGCCCATGTTCCCAGCCCCCACGGCGATCCCGGCCTCCAGCCCGAGCGGACCGCCCTGGCATGGGGCCGCACCATGCTGGCGTTGGTGACGGCGAGCGCCTTCTTCCTGCGCTGGCTACCCGTCTACGGGTTACCCATCCTGATGCTGCCGGCGATTTCCGGCGGCGCCGCCCTTGCCATCTACCTCACGCAGCGCCGCCGGTACCGGGCCAGGTCCCATGGCCTGGCAGGCGAAAGCATCGAAGCGGACCTGCCTGCCGTGCTCTGGACCGCTCTCGCCGGAGTGGTCCTTGGCGGACTTGGCATTGTTGTGGTCCTGATCAGTCCGTAGAACACAGCCAGCCCCTGGAACACAGCCGGTTCCTAGAACATCGGCAGGACGAAGCCGGCCAGGAGCGCTACCGAGCCGATCGCCGTCAGGCAGCGGCCCAGGACCGAGGCTGTCCTGCCGGCTTCCTCCGGCGCGGTGGTCTGCCACTGCGTTGGGCGCTTGGGGTGGTAGTAGATGGGGAGGGTGTCTCCCGCCGCCATGTCCCTGATGTCGTAGGGAGACATGGGGGCGTTGTGGACCTGGTGCTTCCGGTCGAACCAGCGGAACCCCACGCCGGTGGAATCGGAGTACACCACGGCCTCGGCCACGTCCCAGGGGTGCACGAAGCGGCGGAGGAAGCCGGTGTAGAAAAGCAGTCCCAGCCCGGCGGGCAGGCACAACCAGGTGAGCACTTCCAGGATGGGACCTGCCATATCGAGCGCAGTGGGCATGAAGTTGATGGTACCGCGCGGGGACTGGTGGCTTCAGCACCTGATCCGTACGCTGAAGGTGACCGGTCCGGAGTTAGGGGAAGCCATGAATGATCAGGACATTTTGACGCACATCCAGGCCCTGGTGGAGGAGGAGCACTCGCTGCGCGAGGGATCGGGCAGCGGGCAGGCCCCGGACCCGGCGCGGTTGAAGTACGTGGAAGAAAGCCTGGACCAGTGCTGGGACCTGCTGCGCCAGCGCCGGGCCAAGAAGGATTCCGGGGAGAACCCGAACGACGCCGAGGCCCGCCCCATCAGCGAGGTTGAGGGCTACCGGCAGTAATGCGTATTGCAGTAGCGCAGATCATCAGCGGTGCAGACACCGCCGCCAACCTTGAACTGATGTGGGACTACGCCGCGCAGGCCAGTAATGCGGACGCGCAGTTGGTTGTCTTTCCCGAAGCGACGATGCGCGCGTTCGGGCACTCCCTCAGGGACATTGCCGAGCCCCTCGACGGCCCGTGGGCCAGCGAGGTCCGCAGGATGGCCCGGGAGCTGGAGATCACGATTGTGGCCGGCATGTTCACGCCGGGGAAGGACGGCCGCGTCCGCAACACGCTGCTGGTCACCGGACCCGGTGTGGATGCTTCCTACGACAAGATCCACCTCTTCGATGCCTTTGGGTTCACGGAGTCCAGGACAGTGGACGCAGGGGAAGGGCCGGTTACGTTCGAACTGGACGGGACCGTCTTCGGCCTTGCCACCTGCTACGACGTGCGCTTTCCCGGCCTGTTCACGGCAAACGCGAACGCGGGGGCGCAGGTGAACATCGTGTGCGCTTCCTGGGGCGCCGGGGAGGGCAAGGCCGAGCAGTGGGACCTGCTGGTTCGCGCACGGGCGCTGGACAGCACCGCGTTCGTGATTGCCTGCGGCCAAGGGGATCCCGAAACCGTCGGCGCTGGTCCCGCCGGAACAGCACCCACGGGAATCGGCCACAGCGCGGTTGTGACCCCACTCGGCAAACCGCTGGTGACCCTTGGCGGAAAACCCGAACTCGCCGTCGTCGATATTGACCCCGCCACGGTGGCCGACGTACGGGCCAACCTGCCGGTCCTGGCCAACGCGCGCAGGTTCTGACCCTGTGAGCTGCCGTTCATAGCTCTGAAACAGAAGGCCAAGCAGGGTACGACGGCGTTTCTCACCTTAGGTGCGCTGCGTCGCCTGTGCCGGCGGGGAAGTTTTGGGAAGGTGCCAGCGTGGGTGGCTCCGGCCAGAGAAGCCGTTTACATTCCCGAAACATACCGGATACGTGAACTTCACGCGGGAGCGATTTGTGTAACGTGCCTGCAACTTTAAGCGGCATTGACTGAAACACGCGACGCCAAAAATGGATCCCGGGGGAAATGCTTGGGGCCAAAACAGGCCCCGGACCAAGATCACGTTGCGAAGGGACCCACCGGTGGAAATCACTGCCCAACACGTCTGGCTGATGATTTCGGCCGCCATGGTACTGCTGATGACCCCTGGGCTCGGCCTCTTCTACGGCGGCATGACCCGCGCCAAGGCCGCGCTGAACATGATCATGATGAGCTTCATCTCCGCCGGGATCGTGGGCGTGGTGTGGGTTCTCTGGGGTTACTCCATGACTACCGGAGACGGCATCCTGGGGCTCTTCGGCAATCCCTTCACGAGTTTCGGCCTGCAGAACCTGATGGGCTCGCCGGACCTCCTCAAGGCCGGTTACAGCGCCACCTTCGCCATCATCACCGTGGCCCTGATCAGCGGCGCCATCGCCGACCGCGCGAAGTTCAGCGCATGGGCACTGTTCGTTCCCGTGTGGATCACCCTGATCTACTGCCCTCTCGCCTACATGATCTGGGGTGGCGGGCTGATGAGTGCAGGCGGGGCCGTCACCGCAATCTTCGGCCAGGTCATCGATTTCGCCGGTGGCGCCGTGGTGGAAATCAGTTCAGGAACTGCCGCGCTGGTGCTGGCCATCATCGTGGGCCAGCGCCACGGCTTCGCTAAGGACCCCAATCACCGCCCCCACAACCTGCCCTTCATCATGCTGGGCGCGGCCATCCTGTGGTTCGGCTGGTTTGGCTTCAATGGCGGCGCCGCAACCAGCGCTGAACAGGCCGGCCTCATCTGGATCAACACGCTGGTGGCCCCCGCCGCGGCCATGCTCACCTGGCTCATCACCGAAAAGATCCGCCACGGGCACCCCACCTCCCTGGGCGCCGCCTCCGGCGTTGTGGCCGGCCTTGTGGCCATCACCCCTTCCTGCGCCAACGTCAGCCCGGTGGCAGCAATCGGCCTGGGCCTGGTGGCGGGAGCGGCATGCTGCGTATTCGTGGACCTCAAGTACCGGTTCGGCCTTGATGACTCCCTCGACGTGGTGGGCGTCCACCTGGGGGCCGGCCTCATTGGCACCCTGTCCCTGGGATTCATCGCCCTCCCCGTGAACGGCCAGGGCGGCGGCCTCTTCTACGGCGGCGGTGTCCAGCAGCTCATCGCCCAGACAGCCGCCGTCGTCATCACCTTGCTGCTGTCCGGACTTGGCACGGCGGTCATTGCGCGGATCATCAACAAGGCGGTGGGCTTCCGCGTCAGCCACGAGGCCGAGACCGCCGGCGTGGACCTGTCCGAGCACGCCGAGACCGCCTACGCGTTCGGCGAGATCGGAGCAGGCTTCAACCCCCTGCGCCAGGCAGCTGCGCACATCCCGACCGCTGCTGCTCCCGCGGAGCGGCACGCCCGGGAAGACTCCTTCGCGTAGCTTCCGCAGCCGCGGCCTAAGAATCTAGTCCGCAAGGATTTTGTAAAGCGCCCGGCGGGTTTCATCCATCTTCTCGATCGCAGCAGCACGCTGTTCCTGGGTCACGCCGGTGCGGAACTGATGGATGGCGCCCAGGAGCTTGCCGATGCTTTGGTGGAAGTCCCTGTCGGCGCTGTCCGGTTCGGCGTTCCAGGCGTTCTCCATCTCCTCGGCATGCTCTGCCACATAGGCCCTGCCTGCGTCCGTGAGTGCGAACTCGGTCCCGCGGCCTTCACTGAGCGCCTCGATCAGGCCCTCATCCACCAACTGCTGGAGCGTGGGGTAAATGGATCCCGGGCTTGGCCGCCACATTCCGCCGGTCTTTGCGGCGATGGTCTTGATCAGTCCGTAACCATTGGATGGCGCCTCCGCAAGGAGCGAGAGGATGGCTGCACGGACATCGCCCCGGCTGGCCCGCCGGCCGCCCCGCCCGAAACCCGGGCCAAAGCCCGGCCCGAATCCGGGTCCGAAACCAGGTCCAAAACCAGGTCCGAAACCGGGACCAAAGCCCGGACCCCGGTGCCCGTGCGGTCCCCTGTGGCCCCTCCCCCGTTCGAAGCGGCCCTTGCCGAATTCCGGGCCGGGATTCCTGTCATCAAATATGCCTTTCATGGTGGCATGGTCCTTTCGTTTTCAGAAGCTCGCTGTTTTATTCAGCGATAGCTAACGATATGTCGGTAACTATCGCTTGGTCAATGGTTCGGTGTGACCAAATCCTGACCTTCCGCCACTGTTTCGGCCCTTGGCAGGGGCGTATCCTGTTCCCACCTCACAGGACGAGGGCTGAGGAATGGTGAAGAAGCGGAAGCGCAGGGGCGGTTTTGGCGCGGCCCTGGGACGGATCCTGGGGTTCCTCGCAGCGAGCGTCATGTGCGGCGTGCTGGCAGCCAGCCTGGTGGTTCCGGCTGTGGCAGCCGCCGGGATGGGCGTCAGTTCCTCCATTGGCTTCTTCGAAAGCCTGCCGGCGGAATTGACGGTGCAGCCGCCGTCGCAGGCTACGAAGGTCCTGACCGCCGATGGGCAACCGATCGCCACGTTTTACGCGGAGAACCGTGTGCGGGTACCGCTGGACCAGATGTCGCCCTTCATCAAGACCGGCATTGTCGCCATCGAGGACAGCAGGTTTTACGACCATGCGGGTGTTGATCCGCAGGGGATCCTGCGGGCGATGGTGTCCAACCTGACCAAGGGCGGCGAGCAGGGCGCCTCGACCATCACCCAGCAGTACGTCACCAACGTCCTGAACGAGGCACAGCTCTCACAGGACAGGCCGGACGCGGTGGTCCTGAACGGGCAGAAGACCCTTGGCGACAAACTGCGGGAAATGAAGCTCGCCATCACGCTGGAGAAGAAGTACACCAAGGACCAGATCCTTGAGGGTTACCTCAACATCGTGTTCTTCAGCAGCAACGCCTACGGAATTGAAGCCGCGGCACGCTACTTCTTCAGCACCAGCGCGAAAGACCTCACCCTTCCCCAGGCAGCCTTGCTGGCCGGGCTGGTCAACAGCCCAACCCTGTACAACCCGGCCACCAACCCGGACAAGTCCATTGTGCGCCGCAACCAGGTCCTGTCCGAAATGCTGCGCCTGCGCAAGATCACCCAGGCCCAGCATGACGAGGCCGTGGCCGCTCCGATTGAATTGAAGATCACGCCCCAGCAGCAGGGTTGCGCCAATGCGGCCATCGCGCCGTACTTCTGCGATTACATCTCGCACCTGATCCTCAACAATCCCGCCTACGGCCCGACGGAACCTGAACGGGAACGAAGGCTGTACCGGGGTGGGCTCACTATCGTCACCACCCTGGACAGCAGGCTTCAGTCTGCCGCACAGGCCCAGGTTGACGGCACCGCAGGCGCAAATCCTGACCGGTGGGCAGCTTCGCTGGTAACCATCCAGCCCGGCAGCGGCAAGATCCTGGCGATGGCCCAAAACACGGTGTTCCTTCCGCAACCCGGCAAGTTCGACACCAACCTCAACTTCAACGTGGATGCCAAGGACGCCCAGGGCAACGACCTGAACGGCGCCGGAGGTTTCCAGCCCGGGTCCACCATGAAGCCCTTCACCTTTGCGGAGTGGCTGAACGAGGGAAAGTCGATCACCGCCGAAGTGGACGCCTCACGCCGCGTCTATCCCCTGGGGTTCCCGTGGAAGGACAGCTGCGGAAAGGTGCTGGGAGCCTACAGCACCGCGCAGGCAAACCCCGCCCTTGGTGCTGCCGACGACCTGCAGAATGCCGAGGACGGCTTCTACCGGCCGATGCCCGTCAACTACGGCCTGTACAACTCGATCAATACCGCCACCTTCGCCGCGGCAGCGCAGCTGGACTTCTGCGGCATCCAGAAGATGGTGGATGCCGTCGGGCTGCACAGTGGCCTCGACAGCACCCCGGTCAACATGCACCAGCTGGGCAACCTGCTGGGCGGAACCGGCGTTGCCCCCTTACCCTTGCCAATGCCTTTGCCACTTTCGCCACGGACGGCCGCTTCTGCGCACCCATTGGACTGGTTGATGTCACGGATGCAGCCGGGGCGAAGCTGCCTGCCCAGGCCCCGGACTGCCACGATGCCGTCAAACCGGACGTAGCCCGCGGCGTCAACTCGGTACTGCAGGATGTCCTGAAGAGGGGCTCCGGTGTCTGGATCAACCCGAAGGTCCATGACAAGGTCCCCACCGCAGCCAAGACCGGGACCTCGAACAACAACGGTTCCACCTGGGTGGTGGGATACACCACCGGCATGGTCACCGCTTCCTTCTTCGGGGATGCCCTGGAAGGCCAAAAGCGGCCAGGACAAAACGTGACCATCAACGGCACCTTCTACCCCCGGCTGGACGGATACATGATCGCCGGTCCACAGTGGGCCAACTACATGCTCAAGGTGGCGCCGCTTTATCCCGCAACCCCGTTCGCGCCGCCTCCCGCTTCGATGATTGGTCCCAGCCCCACCCCGAAGCCGTAGGCCCTGGCTTCAGCGGAGCGGCAGACCTCAGGGTCCGACAGCGACAGCCACCCAGAAGCCCTATGTGGAAAACCAGCTGACCGCCGATAACTGTCCCCCCATCTGCCAGCCGGCTCCATGAGCAGTGGAACCCTTATTCCTGGCCCGTCCCCTTCCACAACCGCTTCCACCACGAACGCTGGGGCTCCGGTTCGACAGGAACTTCCACACTCCGCGCCGCACGCCGGCTGCGCCAGCGCTCCACTTCCTCCTCCACGTCACGGGTCTTGGTGACCACCGGCGGCCCGCCCTGCAGCTGGCGGCGGGCATCGATCACGCGCCGGTTGAAATCCTGAAGGAGGTCCCGGACCTGCTGCTCGGTGTACTGGGTATCCAGCTTGGCTTCGAGCTCAGCGTCCTCGGCGCGGAGCAGGATGGCAGCCGGGCCCAGGCCGCTGATATGTTCCCGCTGGATCAGCCCCTTGACCCACCAGTCGGGATCGTACGAGTCCCCCAGGCCGGGGATCGGTTTGCCCGCGTACTTGAGGTTGTCGAACTTGCCCTGTGCCATGGCGTCCCGGACCAGGTACTCGGCGCGGGCGGCATCACTGACTTTCCTCCGCTTCTCACGCTCCCTCTCGTCGAGGGCGTCCAGCGCGGCTTCCTCCTCGGCACTGATGCCGGCGCCGCGGTATGAACGGAGCTCCACTGCCCTCTCCAGGCGCTTCCGGAAATCCCCTGTCCCGCCGCTCATTGCTGCCACCGCCTTCCCTCGGCCTGAACCACCTTCCAGTATTTCAACGGGCGGCTTCCTTGTTCAACGGCAAAGGTGGGCGGACGACGGCGGGACGTCCCGCCGTCGTCCGCCCACCAGATGCTGTGGCGGGAGTTCGTCGTGGCAGCCGTGCAGTCAGGCGTTGGCGTGCTCGGCGAGGATGCCGTCGATCTGGCCCACGGCTCCCTTCAGGCCCTCCTCCATGCCCATGGCCACCATCTGCTCCAACTGCTCCTCGGATTCAAAGGACGACTGGATGGTCATGCGGGTACGCTCCCCCAGCGGCTCCAACGTGACCGTGGCGTGGGTGACGCCCAGGTCGCCGGTGGGATTGCCGTCGTCGTCCGCGAACCCGTCGTCGAACTGCAGCGTCCGCGGGGCATCAATCGCTGTGAATTCCCACCAGCCGTGGGCCTTCTCCCCCTCCGGGCCGGTCATGTAGTAGTTGGCACGGCCGCCGGGGACGAATTCCAGTTTGTGGAATGTGGCCGGCCAGG
Source organism: Arthrobacter sp. FX8 (assembly GCF_026723805.1). Classification (NCBI taxonomy): domain Bacteria; kingdom Bacillati; phylum Actinomycetota; class Actinomycetes; order Micrococcales; family Micrococcaceae; genus Arthrobacter; species Arthrobacter sp. FX8. The sequence goes on from NZ_CP113505.1 coordinate 3,045,030, forward strand.
TGGGTGGGCCCCACCAGCGCTCCAGCTGGCGGGGGTCCTCCCACAGCTGCCACACACGATCGACGCCGGCGTCGAACTCTGCGACCAGGGTGAGGGTCAGCGCCTCCGGGTTCTTGTCCATAGTGATGACTGCCATGGCAAAGCCTTCCTAACCTTCAGCGAGAATGTCTGCCATCCTGGCGGCGCGCTGCCGCCAGATTTGTTCATATTCGTCGAGCAGCTGCCGGGCTTTCCGCAGTCCTTCATGATTGCCCCGCACGATCTGCTCCCTTCCGCGTTTTTCCTTGGCGACCAGGGATGCCCGCGCCAACACCGCCACATGCTTCTGGACGGCCGCAAAACTCATGGCATAAAGCGCTGCCAGGCCGGAAACGGAGTACTCGCCGACAGTCACCCGGCGGACGATGTCCCGCCTGGTGGAATCGGCGAACGCCTGGAAGAGGCGGTCCAGTTCAGTCTCAGTCAGCGTATCTACAACCATTTGGTTGTAGATTAGCCCTCAGTTGGACGTGCGTCAATGGTCCTGCCGTGGGCACCCCGGCCGTGCCGGTATCTTGAAGGCCATGAGCATCTTCCTCGCCGGGGCGGGCCCGGATCCGCTGGCATTCCAGGAGGTCTTCGACCGGTTCGCACTCGACGTCCGGGAACATGCCGGCCGCCGGACTCCCCGCATCGCCGTAGCCGTGGACCAACGCGGCGGCAACCTGCAGGAACTCGTGGCCGCCTGCGCCGAACCCCTCCAGGCCAGGATCGAGTGCGACATTGCTGCCGTACCGCTTCCAGACGGCAAGCCTGCCGACCCCGGCGCTTTCGCGAAAGTCAATGCGGTGGTGGTGGGCGGCGGTCTCACACCGGCCTATTGGGAGGCCCTGCACCCCGCGGCCGCAACGATACGGCGCCTGGTTGCCGGCGGCGCACCCTATCTGGGGTTTTCCGCCGGCGCCATGGTGGCACCCCGGCGGGCGTTGGTTGGCGGATACAAGGTCAACGGAGTGGAAGTTTGCGGCGAAGAGTGCTCGGAGGGCCTGGACTCAGTGGATATCCGCGAGGGTCTGGGGCTGGCCGGGTTTTCCGTGGATGTCCATGCCGCCCAGGCCGGGACCCTGAGCCGTGCCGTGGGCGCCGTGGCAGCTGGCCTGGTGGAAAGGGCGGTGGCCATTGACGAGCAAACAGCCGTGGTTTTAGCGGCCTTGGGCGACGGGGACTACGACGTCATCGGCAGCGGCCACTGCTGGGACGTTCACCGAAGCGGAGGGACCGCCGTCGTATCCGTAAGATCTGCACACTGACCGGACCGGAATCAGGTTGGCAACCTGCCGGCTACGAGTCGAAGTGCGTGCGGACGCTGGTGCCGGACAACTGCTCAATCAGTTCCTTGGCAACATCCCGGAGCTTACGGTTGCGGTTGCTTGAGACCTTGGTGAGGATCTCCATCGCCTCTTCCTGCGAGCATCGGTTCTGCGCCATGATCACGCCGCAGGCCAGATTGATGGCGGTCCTGCTCTCAAGGGCGGCTTCCAGGTCCTCGGCCCGGTTTTCGCTCGTGTTGATGCGCACGGAGAGCTGCATGGTGTTGTGGGCGGCACCAGCGAAACCAACTGCCTTATCGTATACATCAGCGGTGAACGCGTGGGGTTTGGCGGCGAAAAAGTTCAACGCCGCCCTTGCATCACCGGTTATCACCAACGGCACGCCAAGGCTGCTGCGCACGCTGCGCTCGGCCAACTTCTTGTTGAAGTCCGGCCATCTCGGGTCTTCTGCGACGTCGTCAATCATGATCGGAGTCATCTCCCGGAGGGCACGGACGCAAGGCCCGTCGCCCAACAGCTGCTCTATGTGGTCGAGCTCCAGCGCACGGTCGCTGCTGCCGGCTGCAGTGGCAGGACGCCGCCGGACTTTGAGGGTGACAGCACACTCGATCGTGTCGTTCGCAGCTTCGGAGACCGCTGCGGCAGCCATGCCCGACAGCCCGGACAGGAAATCCACAATGCCCTCCGCGCCCACCAGGATTTCCTGCAGCTGACGGACCGACTCGTTATCTGCTGATGTCGACATGCTGCAATCCTACTGTTGCAGCCAAGCGGCGCGTGGAGACGCCAAGTGGTTAACCTATGCTGGAGAGATGCCCCAGCACCTGCCCATTGACGAGCTCAGCATTGTGATTGCTCGGATTCAGGGATTGTTGCTGACAGAGGAAAAGGTGGGCACCGCGGTCAGCCTCCTGGCGCGGGCCGCCAAGGAGTCAGTCCCGGGCACCATCGGTGCTGGCGTGTCCCTGCTTGACTCCCGGGGCCGGCGGACCAGCAGCGGCTACACCGACGGGGTGGTGGAACAGGCTGACGCCGAACAGTACCGCCATGGCGAAGGTCCCTGCCTGACAGCCTGGGCGGCAGAGATTCCCGTCCTGGTCCAGGACCTCCACGACGACATGCGGTGGCCGCTATGGCGGGACTCGGTGCGGGGACTACCCATCCGGTCAGTGGTGAGTGCACCGTTGATGGCCGGCAAGGAAGCGATCGGCGCCCTCAAACTGTATGCCGCCACACCGTCCGGCTACGACGAAACCAGCGTGCGGCTGATTCAACTGTTCGCCGGGCCGGCCGCGACCCTTCTGTCGCACGTCCAAGGAAGCGAAGCTCCGCGCAAAATGACGGAAGGGCTGCAGACTTCGCTCCACAGCAGGGATGTCATCAACCGCGCCTGCGGTGTGGTGATGGAACGCCTGGGCACGACGCACAAGGCGGCGCTGCAACAGCTGATGAACCGGGCGCGGAACGAGCGCACCACCCTGCTGAACATCAGCGAATCCATTCTGGCCGGGACGCCGGCGTCCGGGATTTAGGCAGCGCGGATGGGTTTCGATCCACACGAACCGGAACAAAGGCGCCGGCTCCGTGCAGCCCTCAGGGCAGCGGATATCTCCGTGTCGGAGCTGTGGTTGAAGTACTTTGGCATGTCCGGAGACGCAGGCGAATATGAGGTGGAGGCCTACCTGCAGGGCCTTCTCTCGCTGCCGCCGATCCAGCGCGACCTGCTGGCGCTTGCGGCGAACGAGTTGATTGACGAGCGGCCGCGGCCGCGTGCGCCCTACTCCAATGACTTCACATCCAGGCCGGAGGCCGGGGAAGAGGATGCGGATGGGGATGCGGAAGGGGATGACGACGGCGGCAGCGAACCAGGCGCCGCCGCGCCAGGCCCTGAAGCAGCATCAGTGAGACGGGCATCAAACCCTGTTCGGAATCCCCTTTACAGGCGTAGTGTCGAATAAAGGATCACTGGCGCAACTAGGGATTGAGGCCTTATGGCCAACAACGATGCAGTCACCACCGCAGACCAGTATCAGGATTTATTGCTCAACACCCCGGAATTTTCGCAGTTCCTCCTGGGCCTTGCGACCATATCCGCGTCGCAGCTGGGGGGCGACGGGGCGACGGTGGCATGTACGGTCACCGTGGAGCGCGACGGCGCCCTGTCCACGTTTGCCTACAGCAGCGAAGAGGGCCGCCGGCTGGACGAGACCCAGTACGCCTTTGGCATAGGCCCATGCCTCGCCGCGCTCAGGGAGCAGCGCAGCGTATTGATCGACGACCTGCAGCTTGACCAGAGGTGGGCACCGTACACCTATGCCGTTGCAAAGCTGGGTGTGCGCTCGGTTTTGGCGGTACCCATCCGCACGGAGCCCCTTTCCCAAGCGGCCCTCAATTGCTACGCCCATGCTGTCCATGCCTTCGACCCCGAGACCGTCAAGCTGGTGGAGGACCAGGCGGCGTCGATGTCCCGCATCCTTCGGCTCGCACTGCGGCTCCACGCCCCTGAGGTCTTTTCCGAGGACCTGCGGGCCGCACTGAAGTCGCGCGCGGTGGTTGACGCAGCCATTGCGCTGGTCATGCTCCAGGCCCGCGGCGGCCGGGATGGCGCACTGGACCTCCTCCAGACCGCTGCCGCATCCGGCAACCGCCGGATCCAGGAGATTGCGCAGGAGATCGTGGCGAGGGGCAGCCTTAATGCCGATCCGGGTGGGGGTAAAAGATGAATGCCGAATGGACCGGGGGCCGGACCAGCTGATCGAAGCCAACGAGCAACGGCGTGGAGCAGCACTGCGCTTCTGTAACGCCGGAGTGGACTGTGCGCCCGCTCACAAGTGATGAGAATCACTCGCAATAATAGGGCATTTTGGTTGAGCAGGCACTTTCGTCATGGGCACTATGGAAGGGCAGGGCCGGACACATCGGCCCTTGACATCCTGGTGACGCAATGAGGCCCACCGGTGAGCACCGGCCACCGATCCTCTGAGCGCGGACAGGCCAATTGACCGGACGCAGCGCCGGCTTGATACAGGAAAGTCTGAACAATGACGTTTAATACTGCCGAATCCGTGACCCTGAAGATCTGGGACCGTACCTCACTCCACGAGACCCTCGATTCCGCGGTCAGCGACCTGTCGTCGCGCCACAACACCACCACCTGCCGCATCGCTGTCACGTGCAGCGGGCCCAACACCTTCACCCTGAGTGTTCGCGGCGACGAGGCGGCACTGGCCCTCTAGGCACTCCCACCACCAGGGGGCGCGGACGACGCCGGGGAACCACCCGCCGTCGTCCGCGCCTTTTTTGCTGCCCCGCGGGGACGGGGCCCTGACCGCACAACCTGGCGCAGCCCGCCGCCGCGGAACGGCGTAGCATTCGTGAGGTACGCGCAGCAGGACGGGGAGGAAACATGGATACCCAGCAAAAGCCCGGCCGGTTCAACCTCGGGTCCCTGGCAGTGCCGATCATCCAGGCACCGATGGCAGGCGGGCCCTCCACACCTCAGCTCGCGGCGGCTGCCACTGCCGCCGGCGGCCTCGGCTTCCTCGCGGCCGGATACAAGACCGCCGCGGCGATGCGCTCCGAGATTGAGACGGTGCGCTCACTCACCAGCCGGGCGTTCGGGGTCAACCTGTTCGTTCCCCAGCCGTCGGTCATCAGCCCGGCGTCCCTTCAGCAGTACGCGGCGTCCCTGGCCCCTGACGCCGAGCGCTTCGGTGTCAGCCTGGGCGAGCCACGGCATGACCATGACGACTGGGACAAAAAGCTCGAGGTCCTGCTGGAGCTCGCGCCGGCCGTTGTGTCCTTCACCTTCGACGTTCCCGCTACCGGGGTGGTCCAGGCCCTCCAAAAGCAGGGTGTGTATGTGGTCGCCACGGTGACGGACCGCGGCGAAGCGCTTCAGGCGCTTGAAGCAGGCGCCGACGCCCTGTGCGTCCAGGGCCCGGAAGCCGGCGGCCACCGCGGGACGTTCAAGGCGGATGTTCCGCCTCCCGAGGTGCCCCTGCATGGCATCCTCGAAGAGCTCTCCGACCTTGAGGTGCCGCTCATCGCGGCCGGCGGGATTGCCACGCCCGATGACACGCGGGCTGCCCTCGCCGTGGGTGCCGCGGCGGTCCAGGCCGGAACCGCCTTCCTCCGCGCGGATGAAGCGGGAACCAAGGCGGCGCACCGGGCCGCGTTGTCGTCATCGGAGCGGTTCACCACCACCGCCGTCACCCGCGCCTTCTCGGGCCGCAACGCCCGCGGCCTCTACAACGAATTCATGCGCCGCCACGACCCCGATGCCCCCTACGGCTACCCGGAGATCCACCACCTGACCACTCCCCTGCGGGCAGCGGCTGCAGCCGCCGGCGAGCCGGACTGGCTGAACCTGTGGGCCGGCATCAACTACCGGCATGCCGTGGACGGCCCCGCGGCGGCGATCCTCAAGAGCCTCGCCCCGTAGCGGGTTGATGCTTCTGCCACGGCTGCTGCTTCTGCCACGGACGACGGCGGGCCGGCCCCTTTCGGAGCCGGCCCGCCGCGCGGGGGTGCTTTAGAGGGTGGCGGTGTCGATCACGAAGCGGTAGCGGACGTCCGAGGCAAGGACGCGCTCGTAGGCTTCGTTGATCTTCTCAGCCGGGATGACCTCGACCTCGGCGCCCAGGCCGTGCTCGGCGCAGAAGTTGAGCATCTCCTGGGTCTCGCGGATGCCGCCGATCATGGAACCGGCGAAGGAGCGGCGGCCGCCGATCAGTGCGAACGCATTGACGGGAAGCGGCTCGGCAGGAGCACCAACGTTGACCAGTGCGCCGTCAAGCTTCAGCAGGCCGAGGTAGGAGCTGATGTCGATTGAAGCGCTGACCGTGTTGATGATGAGGTCGAAGGAGCCGGCGAGCACCTCAAACGTGGCGGGATCGCTGGTGGCGTAGTAGCTGTCAGCGCCCAGGCGCAGGCCGTCTTCCTGCTTCTTCAGCGACTGGGACAGGACAGTCACGTCGGCGCCCATGGCGTGGGCGAGCTTGACGGCCATGTGGCCCAGGCCGCCGAGGCCGACGACGGCGACCTTCTTGCCGGGACCGGCGCCCCAGTGCCGCAGCGGTGAGTAGGTGGTGATGCCGGCGCACAGCAGCGGTGCGGCGACATCGAGTTCGATGCCCTCGGGGATGGTCACCACGAAGTCCTCGGTCACCACAACGTGGGTGGAGTAGCCGCCCTGGGTGATGGTGCCGTCGCGGTCAACGGCGCCGTACGTGCCAACGTTGCCCTTGAGGCAGTACTGTTCCTCGCCCTTCTGGCAGTTGGCGCACTCCTTGCAGGAGTTGACCATGCAGCCAACACCAACACGGTCGCCAACGGCATGCTTGGTCACCGCGGAGCCCACCTCGGTAACGATGCCCGCGATTTCGTGGCCGGGAACCAGCGGGTACTGCTGCGGGCCCCAGTCGCCGCGGACAGTGTGGATGTCCGAGTGGCAGATGCCGGCGAACTTGATGTCGATCATGACGTCGTGGGGACCCACCTCGCGGCGCTCAATGGTGGTTGCCACCAGGTCCTCCGTGGCGGACGGGGATGCATAAGCCTTGACGGTAGTCATGGTTCTCCTGTGATCTGTTGGGGGATAACTGAAATGCTACCGGGGTTGTTCGGATCAAACCCCGGAAAAGGTGGGGCCAGCGTGGCCCTGTTGTACCTGGTCTTGGCAGTCCTACCCTCCGCAGCCTGGCCAAGCCGGTGAAACGTCAGGGCCGGAGGAGCACCTTGATGGCGCGGCGTTCGTCCATGGCCTTGTACGCCTCTGCTGCCTGGTCCAAGGGGAGTTCGAGGTCGAACACCTTTCCGGGGTTGATGTCGCCACGGAGGATCAGGTCGATCAGCTCGGGAAGGTACTGCCGGACCGGAGCGGGACCGCCGTGCAGGTGGACGTGCGAGTAGAACAGGTCCCGGCCTGGCAGCGCCACGTCATGGGAGACACCGACGAAGCCCACATGGCCGCCGGCACGGGTGGCGTGGATTGCCTGCAGCATGGATTCCTGCGTGCCAACGGCCTCGATGACCGAGTGTGCGCCGAGCCCGCCCGTGAGTTCCTTGATCTTCTTCACGCCTGCGTCCCCGCGCTCCTCGACGATGTCGGTGGCGCCGAATTCGCGGGCCAGGGCCTGCCGGTCGGCGTGGCGGGACATGGCAATGATGCGTTCGGCGCCCATCTGCTGTGCGGCCAGGATCCCCAAAAGCCCCACGGCGCCGTCGCCCACCACCGCCACGGTTTTGCCTGGTCCCGCTTCGGCCGCCTTGGCGGCAAACCATCCCGTGCCCAGGACATCGGAGGCGGCAAGCAGCGACGGAACCATGCCGGCGTCGGGCATCTCCGGCGTGGCCACCAGGGTGCCGTCCGCCAGCGGGACGCGCAGGTACTCAGCCTGCGCACCGCCCACGCCCTGCCGGTGGACGCAGCCGCTTTGGTAGCCGGAGCGGCAGATCTCACAGGTGTTGTCCGAGGCGAAGAAGGAGCCAACCACGAACTGGCCGGGGCGGACATTCTTCACGTCGGTGCCCACTTCTTCGACGATTCCCACGTATTCGTGGCCCATCGGCATGGGTTTGGCCAGTTTGTCTGCGCCCCGGTAGGGCCAGAGGTCGGACCCGCAGACACAGGCGGCAACGAGTTTGATGACCGCGTCGCTGGGCTGCCTGATGGCGGGTTTGTCACGGTCCTCGACGCGCACGTCTCCGGGGGCGTGCATGATGGCTGCGCGCATGCTGGGTCCTCCAAGGGGTGGAAAGCTGAAAACGGACAATCCCATCAAACCCGGCCCGGGGAATGTTGGCGAGGGCCCTGCTGTAACTGGTTCTGGCAGAACCTCCTTAGGGCGATGCCGATGGTCGTAACGTGGTCCCCATGGATAACCGAGCCGAGGTCCGACAGTTCCTGTCCTCCCGCCGTGGGCGCATCACCCCTGAGCAGGCCGGCATCGAACCGTACGGCGGCCGGCGGCGCGTACCGGGGCTGCGCCGCGAGGAGGTGGCCCGGCTGGCGGGCGTCAGCGTGGACTATTACACCCGGCTGGAACGCGGGAACCTCAGCGGCGTTTCGGACAGTGTCCTGGATGCCATTGCCGGTGCCCTGGAACTGGACCGCGCGGAACACGACCACCTCTACGACCTGGCCCGGGCGGCCAACACGTCGGGCCGGAAGAGGGCTGCGGGCGCCGGAGGTTCCGCGCCCTCGAAAGTCCGGCCCGAGCTGCAGTACCTCCTGGACACCATCACCGGGGCACCTGCGTTCATCGGCAACAACCGGATGGACATCGTGGCCGCCAACACCCTTGGCTACGCCCTCTACTCGGACATGTACCGTGCCCCGTCACGGCCGGCCAACCACTCCCGGTTCATCTTCCTTGACCCCCGGGCCCACAACTTCTACACCGACTGGGACCGGGCCGCCAACACCAATGTGGCCATCCTCCGCCGCGAGGCGGGCCGCAACCCGCATGACAAGGGCATCGCCGAACTCATCGGTGAGCTGTCCATGCGGAGTGACGAGTTCCGCACGCTCTGGGCAGCGCACAACGTCCGCCGCCACTACGCGGGGACCAAGTTCTTCCAGCACCCCGTGGTGGGCCTCCTGGAACTGAACTACCAGGTCCTGGGCCTGGAAGAGGACCCCGGGCACACGCTCACCGTGTATCCCGCCACTCCCGGCAGCCCCTCCGAGGAGGCCCTCAAGCTCCTGGCCTCCTGGGCGGCCACCGAAAAGATCGCGGACATGGCCCAGGGCCAAGTCCGCGCCTAGGCCACAGGGCTTCACCGGCCGCCGGCCTTCGCCCGCGACTCGCCGTCCAGTCACATTAACCTCCGTTGCGGTTCGTGGCTCCGCGTTGCCTGGCTTGTCCCCATTGGTCCGCGTTTGTCGGCCGGATGGCGCCATAAGTAGCGCCGTTTCGCAGCGTTTAGCCTCCATTGCGTGCTGCTGGCCAACGCCCTGCGGACCGTGCTTGAGTGTTTTCACGGCACCGGCCAGGCCGTAAGCACCAGCCCAAAGCGCGGGCACGCCGCCGCGCCGACGGCCCCACCCACCTCACACGTCCACCCGGGCACACACCCCGGGTGCCGTCGTCGTACCCGGAATCTTTTCCCGAAAGGAACACCATGTCCTTCCCAGCACCCCCGCCCCACTCCAGCCCCGGCTCCCCGGCATTCACCCGCCGCCGTGCGCTGGGGGCACTTCTGGCGATTCCCGCCGTCGGCCTGCTGTCCGCCTGCGGCGGGACCGCCACCGCAGGCGGCGCCCGCATCAGCCAGGGCGCCCTGGAACCGCTGGCTGCCTCGGTGCCTGCCGGGACCACCATCAAGGTGGGCGATCCCAGCATCAAAGTGGCGCTGGAACTGTCCGGCCTGATCAAGGACCTGGACGGCTTCACGGTGGAGTTCGCCAACATCTCCGGCGGCCCGCAGACCACCGAGGCGTTCCGGGCGAACGCCCTGGACGTGGGGTCCGTGGCCGACATTCCGCCCATCCACGCCACCTGGACCGGCGTGGACGTCCGCATCATCGCCGCGGGCTACCGCCAGGATGCCGTGAACCATCCCATTTATGAGCTGGGCGTCGCCCCGGGAGCGGGCATCAGCCGCCTGGAAGACCTGCGCGGCAAGAAAGTGGCCTACAGCCCGGGCCAGGCGCAGGGTGCGCTGGTGCTGCGGATCCTGGACAAGGCCGGGCTCAGGCAGGAGGACGTCAAGCTGGTGGAGCTGCCCAGCACCGGGGACGCCTATGCCACGGCGCTGGCCAGCAAACAGGTGGACGCCGCTCCCCTGGGCGGGGTCCAGATCAAGCGCTACCTGGCCAAGTTCAAGGCCGACGGCGCCACCACCATCCGCCACGGGCTGCGCGATGATCCCAGCCTCCTCTACTCCCCCGCCAAGGTCCTGGCCGATCCGGCCAAGGCCGCCGCCCTGGCCGCCTACGTGAAGGTCTGGGGCAAGGCGCAGCGCTGGATCGAAGACCACCCGGCGGAGTGGCTTGACGGCTACTACGTCAAGGACCAGGGGCTGTCCCGCGAGGACGGCCAATACCTGATCGATGCAACCGGCAAGCGCGACCTGCCCACCGCCTGGACCGAAGCGATCGCCAGGCACCAGGAAACCATCGACCTCCTGGCCCGCGAGCAGAAGAAGCCGCAGTTGACGGCGGCCGACCTGTACGACAGCAGGTTTGAAGCCCTCGCCGGCACGGCATTTGCGCCCGCCGGAAAGGCAGGTGCCGCATGAGCGCCGTACTGGACCGGCCCGTGGTGGCAGCCCACCAGGATCCGGCACCGGCAGGGCGGCCGGATGTGCGGCCCGCAGGGAAGCGGCTGGGGCCCGGACGACGCCGGCAGCTCGCCTGGGTGGGCCCGTCCGCCTTGCTGCTGCTGTGGACAGTCTCTTCCGCAACAGGGCTCCTGGACCCGCGCATCCTTTCCGAACCCTGGACCGTGGTGGCCACCGCCGGTGAGCTCATCGCGGACGGCCGGCTCCAGGAGAACCTGGCCATTTCCGCCCAGCGCGCCGGCCTGGGGCTCTTCTTCGGCATCCTGGTGGGCGCCGTCCTGGCGCTCCTGTCCGGGCTGAGCCGGGTGGGTGAGGCCCTCATCGACGGGCCCGTGCAGATCAAGCGCGCCATCCCCGGCCTGGCCCTGATCCCGCTGCTGATCCTGTGGTTCGGCATCGACGAGACCATGAAGGTCCTCACCATCACCCTGGGCGTCTTTGTCCCGGTGTACCTGCAGACGCATGCGGGCCTGCGCGGCATCGACCTGCGCTTCGTGGAGCTCGCACAGACCGTGGGGCTCAGCCGGGCCGGCTTCATCCGCAAGGTGGTCCTCCCCGGTGCCCTGCCCGGGTTCTTCCTGGGCCTGCGCTTCGCCGTGACCGGCGCCTGGGTGTCCCTGGTGGTGGTGGAGCAGATCAACGCCACCAGCGGCATCGGCTACATGATGGAGCTCGCCCGCACCTACGGCCAGACCAACATCATCGTCCTGGGCTTGGCCGTCTACGGCATCCTTGGCCTCCTCTCCGACGGCATTGTCCGCTTCATCGAACGAAAGGCCCTCTCATGGCAGCGCACCCTGGCGGGCTGACCGCCATCGGCCCCGCACGTCCCGTACGTTCCGCCGTTTCCGTCCGGGACCTGGTCCGGGGATTCGGCCCGAAGGGAGTCCTGAACGGCGTTGACCTGGACATCGCCCCCGGCGAGTTCGTGGCCCTGCTGGGACCCAGCGGCTGCGGCAAAAGCACCCTGCTGCGCGCCCTGGCCGGCCTGGACCACGACGTCCGGGGCAGCGGCGTGATCAGCGTCCCGGACCGCGTCTCCGTGGTTTTCCAGGACTCGCGGCTCCTGCCCTGGGACAGCGTGCTGGGCAATGTCACCCTGGGCGTCCGGGAGCACGACGCCGAAGCCCGCGCCCGCAAGGCCCTCGCCGAAGTGGGGCTCGCCGGACGTGAAAAAGCATGGCCGCACCAGCTGTCCGGCGGCGAACAGCAGCGCGTGGCGCTGGCCCGTTCACTGGTCCGCGAACCCCAGCTGCTGCTGGCCGACGAGCCGTTCGGCGCCCTGGATGCGCTGACCCGGATCAGGATGCACGGGCTGCTCCAGGACCTGGTGGCCGCGCACCGCCCAGCCGTCCTGCTGGTCACGCACGACGTGGACGAGGCCATCGCGCTTGCAGACCGGATCGTGGTCCTGGACCACGGCCGCATCGCCACCGTCCGCCCGGTAACGCCGGAGATCCGCTCCTCCGCCGATGCGGCCGGGCATGAAGCCCTCCGCCGCGGCCTCCTCACCGATCTTGGCGTCGTCGGCGCCACCCACTGAACCACCAGACCCGAAGGACTACCCATGACTTCCAATAACCCTCCCCGGCGCCGGCTCCACCTGAACGCGTTCCTGATGAGCACCGGCCACCACGAGGCCTCATGGCGGCTGCCGGAAAGCGATCCGCCGGCCAGCACGGATATTGGGCACTACAAGTTGCTCGCCCAGACTGCCGAGCGCGGCAAGCTGGACTCCATCTTCTTTGCCGACTCCCCCGTCCTGTTCGGCGAGGTGGGCCGCCGTCCTGCCGGCAAGCTCGAGCCCACGGTGCTGCTGACGGCGATCGCCGGCGCCACCGAACGGATCGGGCTGATCGCCACCGCGTCCACCACCTACAACGAGCCCTTCAACCTGGCCCGCCGCTTCGCGTCCGTGGACTGGGCCAGCGGCGGACGGGCAGGGTGGAACGTGGTGACCACGGCCGGCCCGGACGCCGCCCGCAACTTCGGCGTGGACGACCAGCCCGCCCACGCTGTCCGGTACGAGCGCGCCGCAGAGTTCATCGAGGTGGCGCAGAAGCTGTGGGACAGCTGGCAGGACGACGCCGTGCTGGCCGACAAGGCCGAAGGCGTGTGGGGTGACGCGGACAAGATCCGGGCCATCGACCACGAGGGCAGGCACTTCAAGGTCCGCGGTCCCCTGAACGTTCCCCGCTCACCGCAGGGGCACCCGCTGATCGTCCAGGCGGGCTCGTCCGAGGACGGCAAGGACCTCGCTGCCCGGTACGCGGACGCCGTCTTTACCGCCCACCAGACCCTTGCCGATGCGCAGGAGTTCTACCGCGACCTGAAGGCCCGCACCGCGGCCGCCGGCCGTGATCCGGAGGCCATCAAGATCCTGCCGGGCATCGTGCCGGTCATTGGTGCCACAGCGGAGGAAGCCCAGGAGCTGGAGCGCGAGCTGGACCGGCTGATCAAACCCGAATACGCCCGGATCCAGCTGGCCAAGACCCTGCGCGTGGACCCGGAGGACCTGCCGCTGGACCGGCAACTGCCGGACAACCTGCCCAGCGAGGATGAGATCGAGGGCGCCAAGAGCCGCTACACCCTGATCGTCCAGCTGGCGCGCCGGGAGCAGCTCACCGTGCGGCAGCTGATCGGCCGCCTGGGCGGCGGCCGCGGGCACCGCACCTTCACCGGCACCCCGGTGCAGGTGGCGGACGCCATCCAGGAATGGTTCGACGGCGGAGCGGCGGACGGCTTCAACATCATGCCGCCGGTGCTCCCGTCCGGGCTGGAAACCTTCGTGGACCAGGTGGTGCCCATCCTGCAGGAGCGCGGCCTGTTCCGGACCGAATACACGGGCCGGACCCTGAGGGAGCACTACGGCCTGCCACGGCCGGCCAACCGGTACGCGGGGGCGTCCGCCGCCGGCCTTGCCTCGATTGGATCCGCGTTCTGACTGCCGGGATCCATGAGACGGTGCCCCAGACCGTGTGATACGAGGGCCCGGGAGGGGTAGTCCCTAGACTGGCAGTGAACATTAAGGCCAGGACTGGACGAAGGAGCAGGACATGAGCGGTGTAATCGTTGTAGGTGTGGACGCCAGCCCGTCCGCACGGAAGGCTGCGGAAGTGGCGCTGGGGCTGGCGGAGTCGCTGGGAGCGACACTCCATGTGGTGACCGCCTTTGAAATGGAGAACGCCGAAACCTTCGGGGTGGGCTCGGACAAGGTGCGCATCTCCAACGCGGACAGCTCGGAGATGGTGGCAAAGTCGCTCGGCGCCTCGCGGCCGGGAGTGGAGATTACCCACTTCGCTGCCCGCGGCAAGCCGGCCGATTCCCTCATCAAGGAAGCCATCCGCCTGGATGCCCGGCTGATCGTGGTGGGCAACCGCAGGATGCGCGGCATCGGCCGGCTCCTGGGAAGCGTCGCCAACAGTGTGGCGCACAATGCCCCCTGCGATGTCTACATCGCGAACACGTACGAGGACTGACCTGCCCCACACACAAGGAGGGCGGACGACGGCGGGAACTCCCGGCGTCGTCCGCCCTCCTTCTGCGCAACGGTGAGTTACGCCCCGTACTCCTCATCGGTCACGTGGCGGAGCCAGGTGACAACCTGTCCGTTCCCGTCGGCTTCCTGCATGGCGATGTGTGCCATGAACCGCTCAGGGGTGGCCCCGTGCCAGTGCTCCTCGCCGGGTTCGATGTAGACCACATCGCCGGGGCGGATTTCCTGTACCTCGCCGCCGCGGCGGGCCACCAGGCCGATGCCGTCCGTCACGTAAAGGGTCTGGCCCATGGGGTGGTGGTGCCAGGCGGTCCGGGCGCCGGGCGCGAACCGGACGTGCGCGCAGCCAATGGCTGACTGTTCATCCGGATTCCGGATCCCGTCGATCTGGACCGTACCCGTGAACCATTCCTTGGGCCCGGCCGTCGTCTGGCCGCCGCTCTGGGTGTACTTCATGTTCTCCTCCTGGTGGTTCGGGTAGATGGGAAGGTGTGCGTTGGTCATGCTGTCTGCCCGGGGCCGGCAGGCGTGGCCCGGGACGTCACGAAGGCCAGGACGGACGCCGCCGCAAGGACCGCTGCGGCCACCAGGAAGGTGACGCGGTAGCCGGCCCAGTCGAACAGCACTCCGCCCAGCGTGGATCCGATGGCGATTGATGTTTGGATGACGGCCACCATCAGGCCGCCGCCCGCCTCCGCGTTGTGGGGCATCGCCTTCGCAATCCAGCTCCACCAGCCCACCGGCGCGGACGTGGACATCAGGCCCCACAGGCCCAGGAGAACCACGACGGCGGCGATCCACCCGCCGGAGGGAACGAGCGCTGCGGCAAGGACCGCCATGAGCGCCGGAATAAAGACCAGCGTCCGGTACAGTCCGGTGCCGAGAAACCGGCCGATCAGCAGGGTGCCTGCAAATCCCGCCGCACCGATGACCAGCAACACCAGGGACACCATGCCCGCATCGACGCGGGTCACCGTTTCCAGGAACGGGCGGACGTAGGTGAACAGGACGAACTGCCCCATGAAGAAGGCGCCGCAGGCGGCCATGCCCCAGGCAATCGGCCGGCTCTTGAACGCGGCGAAGATCCCGAAGATGTTTCCCGCTGCACGCGCGTGCCTTTGGACGTTCATGGACGGCAGGCTGATCCACTGCCAGAGAAGCGCGAGCACGGCCACCGGCACCAGGCAGAAGAACGCCCCGCGCCAGCCGATGACGGAGCCAAGGTAGCTTCCCAGCGGTGCAGCCAGCACGGTTGCGAGGGCGTTGCCGCCGTTGAAGATGGCCAGGGCCCGCGCCACCTGGTGGGCCGGCACCAGCCGCATGGCGGTGGCTGCCGACATGGACCAGAACCCCCGATCACCAC
The DNA here is from genome assembly GCF_026723805.1 of Arthrobacter sp. FX8. Taxonomy (NCBI): domain Bacteria; kingdom Bacillati; phylum Actinomycetota; class Actinomycetes; order Micrococcales; family Micrococcaceae; genus Arthrobacter; species Arthrobacter sp. FX8. The sequence continues at coordinate 3,060,487 of NZ_CP113505.1, forward strand.
GCCGATGAGGGCGCGGCCGATCATGAAGAGCAGGTACCCCGGGGCCGTGGCCACCAGCGCCGCGGAGGCGGCCATCAGCGCCGTCAGGCCCAGCAGCAGGGTCTTGCGGTTCATGCCGCCGGCCAGAGTGGACACGGACAGGCTGGTCAGGACGGCCAGCACGCCGGAGACCGCGATGCCCTGTCCCACCATGCCCTCGGAAACCTGCAGTTCCGAGGCCATCGGCGTGAGCAGGCTGACCGGCATGAACTCAGAGGCGATCAGCGCGAAGACGCACAGCGACATCGCGAAGACGCCTCCCCAGTGGGCCTGCTGGTGCCCGGGGATGCCTGGTCGCTGCTGCCCGCTGGTGTTGATGACGGTTGTTTCGGAGGCCATAGCCTCCATCAAAGCGCGCTTCCGAAGCCCTAGCGAGGGCCCTGCTGAAACGGGTCTTGGCAGACCCCCTTACCGCAGCACAGCTGACGACGGGGCCTCCCGCCGCCCTCCCGTGGCCGCCACCGGGGGCTGCGGCTTGTACACCCAGGCCACCAGCACCACAGAGATGATCATTAGCAGGAACCAAGCCACGAGTTTCTCAAGGCCCACCGGGTGCCAGCCGTCCACCTGGCTGGGGTAGAGCCAGGCGCCGGACCAGGTGGCGATGTTCTCGGCGAGCCAGATGAACAGCGCCACCAGCAGGAAAGAGACCGGCAGCGGCATGTGGAACTCCCGGCGGAACACGCGGAAGTGCATGACGCACCGGCCGTAGATGAGCACGACGGCGGCGAGCAGCACCCAGCGCAGGTCCCAGATGTAGTGGTGGGTGAAGAAGTTGGCGTAGATCGCGGCGGCGAGGACGGCGGTGATCCAGCGCCGGGGGTAGGCGGCGAACTTCAGGTCGAACAGCCGGTAGACGCGCACCATGTACGAGCCCACGGCGGCATACATGAACCCGCTGAAGAGCGGCACGGCCCCGATGCGCAGGAAGCCTTGGGCATCGTAGGACCACGAACCCACGTCCGTCTTGAACAGTTCCATGACGGTCCCCACCAGATGGAACAGGACGATGACCCGCAGTTCCCGCAGGGTTTCCAGCTTGAACGCCACCATCAGGATTTGGATGACGACGGCGGCGATCGTCAGGAAGTCGTTGCGCGCCAGGCCGGCAGTGTCCGGATACCAGATCCTGGCGGCCATGAGCACTGCCAGGAGCGCCGCGCCGAAGATGCAGGCCCAGCCCTGCTTGAGGCCAAAGACCACGAACTCAGTGAGTCTTGTTTTGCCGCCGCCGGCCGGAGCAGTTGCCAGGAACCTCCTGGCCCGTTCGTCGATCCGCTGCTCCACCGGTGGTGAACCGCGTCTGGGGCTAGGCACTGATCCCCTGGCGCTGGCTTGGCCGGGTGTTCCTCTTCAGGTCCCTGTCGAGTTCGCGCAGGCAGTAGTTCTTGAACCAGTACCTGATGCCCCGCGGCAGCCGCGGGTAGGCAACGGCCAGGATGCGAAAGGTGCGGTTGAAGCGCCGTTCGTGCCGGTCGCTCCAGCCGAGGCCGAAGTCTTTCCGCAACTGGTGGGGAAGGAGTCCGGCGGTGAGGAACCTGGCAGGGGGATGATGGCCCGGTACCACAGGGCTGTGTGCTTGGGAAACAGCAGGCCGCGTCCAACGCGGACCCCGGGGGCCTCCGCGTGCAGGGTGGAGACGTGTTCGGCCCAGTAGCGGCCGAACTCCGTCCTGTCCTTGGGCCACATGCCCGGCGGAAGCTGCAGCGCGGTGCCGATCCGCGCGTAGTCCAGGTACATGGCGTCGGCAGCTGCATCGTCCAGCGGGCCGTAGATCTTCTCGATGATGGTCAGAGCGGTGTCGTAGAGTGTGGCTACCACCCAGAGCTGCAGTTCCGGATCATAGGCGTTGTACCCGGCGGACGTTTTGTCCGCAGTGCCGTGCACCGGAACATGAGCCCGGTTAGCCCTGCGGCGGACCTCGTTAACCTGGGCGTCGTTTCCATAGACGACCGCGTAGACATACGTCAGTGTGCCTTTGAGCCTGTTGACGGGGCGCTCAGTGAACGTGCTGTGTTCCGCCACGCCCCGGCCAATGGCCGGATTGGCAAGCTGCAGCAGTATGGCCCGCCCTGCCCCAGCAAGCAGGATGCCTTCCGCCCGGTAGTCGGAAAATTCCTGCACCATGTCAACAGGGTACCGTCACGGCAGGACGGCAGGACCGGTCCTTTGGCCCGTTGACAAGGGGCCAGGCCCACGTATCGTCCGGTCAGCGGTTTACCGGCCGCAGCGAGGTGATCATTCTCTTGATGTCCGCGTACTCGGCCGTGTCCCGGTATTTCCGCGCCAGCTCAAGGTACGGCAGTGACTGGTCGCCGGGTGTCGCGTTGATTTCCGGGTCGTAGGAGGCGCCGAACATGGCAGCGTTGGGCGGCCACCGGAAAAACTGGAAGATGGGGCAGGCGTCGGGACCGCTCGGCGGAGGGCCGGACGTAATGCCGTAGCCGGCCGCCGGGGTGCGGTACATGCCCGGCGCCGCGGCGTTTGCGCGGGTCTCGAACACGAACTGCGGCACCACTCCGCCCTGGACCAGTACCGGGATGTCCGCGCTGTCCAGGACTTCATACGGGTACCTCTCGGTACACGTGGAGCCGGTGGCCATGTTGGTCCGCAGCGTGGCCATCACCTTTCCGGCCTGGTTCCGCACCTCCGCAAAGGCCCCTCCGCCCTCCGCCAACTCCCCTGCCGGATCCTTGACGCTCCAGGCGGCAGGTAAGTCGAACGCCATGGCGCCATCCGCCGTCGTGAACGTGGTCCAGGCAGCCGCGGCAGAACCGGCCGCAGAAGTGCCGGGCGCGGCTGTTGGTGTGGAAGGGACGCTCGACGGCGTCGGCCCGGCGGCCGTACCGGTGGCCGTTGCTGACGTGGCGGCAGAGCCCGCCGTGGATGGCGAGGGCTGTGGACTTCCCGGCTGCGGTGAGCAGCCGGCCAGGAACAGCATTGCCAGGGCCGCTGCCGAAAACGCCGTGATGAGCCTGCGCACCACACCCTCCTTTGGGCCTGCCGATGACCCTTCAAGTGTGGCGCGCCGGGCCCGGGCGGGGGAGGGCCGGAGGACCTGCTTCTCCCCTCTCCCGCCGTGGACGCCTTACCGCTCTACCAGCGACACGTCCCGTACTGCGCCCTTGTCCGCGGACAGGGCCATGGCGGCGTAGGCGCGCAGTGCAGCGGAGACCTGGCGGTCCCGGTCCTTGGGCTTGTAGCCGCCGTTGACCTCCAGCTTCTCGCGGCGTTCGGCCAGGATCTCGTCCGAGACCTCAAGCTGCATGGAACGCTGCGAGATGTTGATGCTGATGATGTCACCGTCCTCCACCAGGGCGATGGCGCCGCCGGAGGCAGCCTCCGGCGAGATGTGCCCGATCGACAGGCCGGACGTGCCGCCGGAGAAACGGCCATCAGTGATGAGGGCGCACTTCTTGCCCAGGCCGCGGCCCTTGAGGAACGACGTCGGGTAGAGCATTTCCTGCATGCCGGGGCCGCCGCGGGGGCCTTCGTAACGGATGACCACCACGTCGCCTTCCTTGACGGTCTTGTTCAGGATTTTTTCCACGGCTTCATCCTGGGATTCGCACACCACGGCCGGGCCCGAGAAGGTCCAGATGGACTCGTCCACGCCGGCGGTCTTCACCACGGCGCCGTCGATGGCCACATTGCCGCGGAGCACGGCCAGTCCGCCGTCCTTGGAGTACGCGTGCTCCACCGAGCGGATGCAGCCTTCTGCGGCGTCGGTGTCCAGGGAGGTCCACTCGTTCGACTGGGAGAACGCGGTGGAGGAACGGACGCCGCCGGGAGCGGCGTGCCACAGGGCCTTTGCTTCCTCGGTGGCTTTGCCGCCCCGGATGTCCCAGTCATCCAGCCAGCCGTCCAGGTTATCGGAGTGCACGGAGTGGACGTCCTTGTGCAGGAGGCCGCCTCGGTTCAGCTCGCCCAGCAGGGCGGGGATGCCGCCGGCGCGGTGCACGTCCTCCATGTAGTAGGTCTTGTCCTTGGCCACGTTCGGAGCCACCTTGGCCAGGCAGGGCACCTGGCGGGACTTGGCATCCATCTCGGCCAGGCCGTAGTCCACGCCGGCCTCCTGGGCGGCGGCCAGCAGGTGCAGGATGGTGTTGGTGGAGCCGCCCATGGAGATGTCCAGGGCCATGGCGTTATCGAAGGCCTTCGCGGTGGCGATGGAGCGCGGCAGCACGGAATCGTCGTCGCCGTCGTAGTAGCGCTTGACGAGTTCGACGACGGTGGCGCCGGCCTTCTCGTACAGGGCCTTGCGTGCGGTATGGGTGGCGAGCACGGACCCGTTGCCCGGCAGGGACAGGCCGATGGCCTCGGTGAGGCAGTTCATCGAGTTGGCGGTGAACATGCCGGAGCAGGAGCCACAGGTGGGGCAGGCGTTCTCTTCGATGAGGTTGATGTCGGCATCGGAGATGGACTCGTCCACGGCATCGGCAATCGCGTTCACCAGGTCCAGGGAGCGGACGGAGCCGTCGGTCAGGGTCACGCGCCCTGCTTCCATGGGGCCGCCGGAGACGAAGACCACGGGGATGTTCAGGCGCAGCGCGGCCATGAGCATGCCGGGGGTGATCTTGTCGCAGTTGGAGATGCATACCAGGGCGTCGGCGCAGTGTGCGTTGACCATGTACTCCACGGAGTCGGCGATCAGGTCGCGGGACGGCAGCGAGTAGAGCATGCCGCTGTGGCCCATGGCGATGCCGTCGTCCACGGCGATGGTGTTGAACTCGCGCGGCACGGCACCGGCGGCGAGGATCGCGTCGGAGACGATCCGGCCCACGGGGGCGAGGTGGGTGTGGCCGGGGACGAACTCGGTGAAGGAGTTGGCCACGGCGATGATCGGCTTTCCGATGTCCGAATTGGCGACGCCGGAAGCGCGCAGCAGTGCGCGGGCGCCGGCCATGTTGCGGCCATGGGTGACTGTTTTAGAGCGAAGTGCAGGCATGCCTACCATCCTGCGGGCTCATAGGGCGGGGTGGAAGACGCTCTTGCTACTAGTAGTAGGAGTACCAGAGTAATAGTATTTCCGGGTGAGTGATCCCGGACGGCGCAGGGAACTTGGCCTCTTCCTGCGCGCCCGCCGCGACCAGGCGCTGCGGGCCGACTATGGCCTGCCGCCGATCGGCCGCTCGCGCGACCGGGGATTGCGCCGCGAGGAGGTGGCTTTCCTCTCCGGTGTCAGCGTCACCTGGTACACCTGGCTGGAGCAGGGCAGGGACATCAGCCCCTCCCGCCAGGTCCTGGAGGCCGTCAGCCGCGCGCTGCATCTTTCCACCACCGGCCTTGGCTATGTCCTGTCCCTGGGCGGGTATGCGTCCGCGGCGCCCTCGGGCCCCGCCGCCGATACTGCTCCGCCCCACATCCAGCGGCTGCTGGATGCACTTGATCCCAATCCGTCCTTTGCCCTGTTCCCGGACTGGGGCGTAGCCGGCTGGAACAAGGCCTATGCGGCGCTGTACCCCAACATCGCCACCGTGCCCCCGGCGGACCGGAACCTGCTGTGGCTGGTGTTCACCGACCCCTACGTCCGGGACCTGCTCCCGGACTGGGACACCACCAGCAAGCGTTTCCTTGCCGAATTCCGCGCCGAAACCGGACAGCGGCTGGGTGATCCGGACATCCAGTACCAGGTGGAACGGCTCAAGGAGGCAAGCCCCGAGTTCCGCCAGGGCTGGGACCTGTACGACATCCTGGGCTTCGAATCCCGCGAGCGGCTCTTCCACCACCCCGCCGTCGGAGTCCTCCAGCTGGAACACCACCAAGTGTCGCCTTCGGACCGGCCGGACCTGCACATCGTTGTCTACACGCCCGCCCCGGGCAGCGGCGCCGCAGCCCAGATGCAGTCCCTGATGACCACGGCTGACCAGTCGTAAACAACCGAAAGCGGCCGGCGGCGGGAACTCCCGCCGTCGGCCGCTTTCCTCGCCCGGGACGCTTGCCCCGGGCGCTACCCCAGGACGCTAGGCCAGCACCCCCTGCCGCACCAAGGCGGGCTGGAACTGTGCACCCGCGCCCGGGAATACCGGCACGTCGATCCGAGCGTGGGTGTGGACCTCCGTCACGGTTTCCTTGGTGTGCCGGGCAATCTGTTCCATGGTGGTTACCCACATGCCGTCCATCGCCTTAACCCGCTCGATCAGCTGCTCCAGCGCCACCGCCTTGGACGGCCGGCCGGAGATGAACGGGTGGTTGGTCAGCACGAAACAGCTGCCCTGGGAGTGGTGGGCCTCGGCTTCAAGGGTCCACATCTCCAGGACCTTGGCCGGGCTCTCGATCACCCCGCTGCCCGTCACGCCGGGATAGAACGCGTACTGCTCCCAGTCGTCAAGGGTCCAGTCCACCGGAATCTCCACAATGTCCCGGGGATCATCGGCGGCGACGGCGAAGCGGTAGGGGGCGTCGCCGTCGAGCAGGCTGGAATCGTAGAGGAAGCCGCGGTCGGCCAGCAGACCCGGCGAGTGCCAGTTCAGCTCCCACCACGGTGCCCGGTAGCCCACCGGCCGGACTCCGGCCACCGTGGCCAGGGCCTCAAGGCCCCGGTCGATGTAGCTTGCCTCGGTGGCGGCGTCGATGCCCTGCATGGGTTCGTGCAGGTAGCCGTGGTGCGCCACTTCATGGCCGCCGTCCACGATCTGCCGCACCACGTCCGGGTAGGACTCGGCGGTGAAGCCCGGGATGAAGAAGGTGGCCTGGATGTCCTGGCGCGCCAGGATGGCCAGGAGCCGCGGCACCGCGATTTTGGGGCCGTAGGACTGGTGGCTCATCAGGGACATGCGCCGGGTGCTGGTGGGGTTGTGGGCGATGGTGCAGGACTCTGCGTCCACGTCGAAGGTGAAGGATGCGGCGGCCTTGGCACCGTCGGGCCAGATGATGGGGTGCAGCGGGTCTGCGATGGCGGGCTGGTTCATGGGAAATCCTTTCGGCGGGCGCAGTGCGCCCGCCAGGTGCTGGGGAAGAAGGGCAGGGCCGTTTAGAGGGCGGGAAGGGCGGGCGCGCTGTCCGCTGCCTTGCCGTCCGCTCCAGGGGCGCTGTCCGCCGCCTCCTTGATGCGGGGCTGCAGGGCCAGGTAGCGGATGTGCTGCCGCGGCCCGAGGATGGCGTACACCCCGGCGCTGGTCAGTCCACCGGCCAGCCAGGACAGGTCCCAGCCGCCCAGCGCCACCGCGATGGGGCCCTGCATGATGGGGATCAGGCCGTACATGAAGAGCCACGTTGCGAAAATCCCGGCCACCAGGGAGATGACACCGGCCCAGTTGACGCCGGGCAGCCGCTTGGTGCCCACGGCGTCGAACAGGCGCTCCGGCTCGCCCGGCCAGCGCTTGTCCAGCCAGAAGTAGTGCACCAGCATGATGCCGCCCCAGGCGGCCACCCAGGCCACCAGGCCAATCAGCCAGGCGTCGAGTACCGCGGCGAAGTCCTCCTGGAAGATGAAGAAGACGACGGCGGCCAGCGAGAAGACGCCGACGAACAGGTTGAGCTTGCGGCGGCTGATGGAGATATCCAGTGCCTGGGTTGCGACGGAGAACGTATAGATGTTGAGGATGTTGGTGGCGATGGGGCCGTGGAGCACCATGAGCAGCACCGGCAGCGCCATGGCGCCGAAGTTGAGGACGATCAGCTTGCCGGGGTCGATCTCCCCGGAGTTGGTGGCCAGGCTGGCGCCCAGGACACCCAGCCAGACCACCGGGATGAACTGGCCAAGGACCGAGGCGAGGTAGACCTTCTTCTTGGGGACGCTGGTGCTGACGAACCGGGAGTAGTCCGCGGCGTAGGTGAACCAGGTGATGCCCCAGCCGATGCCGATGGCGGTCATGACGGCGCTCATGGCGGCGATCCGCTCCGAGCCTTCCAGGATGGCGCCGGCCGGTCCGGCGTAGCCCCAGTCGATGTCCATGCCGAACCAGGCGACGGCCGACATGACGGCCAGGATGAGGATGGTGGGCGGTACGGTCCATTTTTCGAAGGCCGCGATGGCCTTGTAGCCGAACCAGGCGATGGCTACCTGCAGGGCCATGATGAAGGTGGCGACGCCGATCTTCCAGGCGTAGTTGGGGGCTTCCGGGTCAACCCACCCAAGGGTTCCGAAGAGCGCCATGACCAGGTCCAGGATGATCCAGGTGTTCACCGCGCACCAGCCGATGACCAGGAGGGCCTGGATGGCGGCCGGGAGGTAATTGCCGCGCCGTCCGAATGCGGCGCGGGCCAGGACCATGCCAGTGGCGCCGGTCTTCTGGCCCAGGAGGACGAAGCAGCCAAAGAGCAGCATGCCGATCAGGTTGCCCAGGACCAGGACGGTGACGGTGTCCGCCAACCCGAGTCCCAGCTGGATCCCGAGTGCCCCCAGCACCCAGTTGATGGGTGCCAGGTTGGCGCCCGCCCAGATCCAGAACTGGCCGGAAACCTTGCGTGTGCGTGCTGATTCGGGGATGGGCTGGAGCCAGGCTTCGTGGTCCACGGCGTTGTGGTCCTGCGTGGCCTGGCCGGGCTGGCCGTGCGTGGCTGGTGAAAGCTTTTCTTGCATGGGGGCCTCCGTGAGGTGGATAAGTACCAAAAGGCTATGTGGCCCCCATCACAAGGAACAAGATACGATGTGTCGAACAGATTCCCCTACTACGTTACGGACTGTCGTGTCAGTGTTTCTTGGCGAAATACTCGCCCACCCCGCCCTCGCCGCCGCCGATCCCGTGGTCCACCCCCTGGGTGTGGCGGCCGACGCGCAACCGGTCCGCTGGGTCCACTCCAGCGAAGTGCTTGACATTGCACCCCTGCTCCGGGGCGGCGAACTGCTGCTGTGCGGCGGGATCACCCTGGCCACGGCCACGCCTGCCAAGCGCGAGGACTACGTGCGCGAACTGGCCCAGCGCGGGATTGCAGCGCTCGCCATCGAGACCGGTGGCGCCCTGCCGGAGATCCCGGCCAACATGCTCGAAAAGGCCGAGGAATATGGCCTTCCGGTGGTGGAGCTGCGCAAGGTGGTGCCGTTCGTGGGCGTCATGCAGGCCATCAATTCCCTGCTTGTGAGCGAGTCCGTGGGACACCTCCAGCAGGCTGACGCTGCCACCCGGGCCATGGCGGCGGAGCTGGCCCACGGCGCTTCACTCGACAAGATCCTGGGCGTACTGGCCGGCATGACCAGCTCCGCGGTGAAGCTCACCTCCCCTGGGGAGTCACCATGGGCAGCGCCATGCCCGAGGGCTGGAACGGTGACATTGGCGCGGAAGCCGGGGCGGCGGCAGCTGGCGATACAGCGGACGACGGCGGCTCCGGGCCGGGCGGGCACGGCGGCTTTCACGGCAGGGCCGGCGGAACGGTGATCACCGTGGACATTCCCGTGCGGGGTGTCCTCATGGGCCGCCTGGAGGTGCGGGTTCCGGATGCCGCGGACGTGGCCCTGGCGCAGGTGGCGGGGGAACGCGCCGTGGACATCCTGGGCCTGGCGCTGCTGCAGCACACGCCTCCCGGACTGCATGCTCTGGCTGGCGCCGAACTGATGCGGGCAGTCCTGAACGCAGCTCCGGAGTGGCGCCTTGAGCAGCTGGCCCCGGGTGCCGGCTTCCCCACGGACTCCCCTCCGTGGTGGCGGCAATCCACGCCGCGTCACCGCAGGAGCTGCGTGGCGCCGTCGAAAGCTTCCTCAGCTCACGGCGCATTCCGTGCGCCGCCTATCTGGATGATGCCGAACTGGTGGTGATGATCGGCCTGCCCTGCGCTGACACTGTCGGTGAACGGCGGCAGCTAGTGGAATCGCTGAAGGGGCTGGAAGGGGACCATGATGCGGTGATCGCCGTCGGTCCCCTGGCCGGCGGCGTGGCGGAAGCCGCCTGGTCCCTGGCCGAAGCCCGCCGCACCCTGGAGGTGCGCCAGATCCGGCGCAGGAACGCGTCGGCGCGCAGGCGCTATCCGGCCCGCGGCCTGGTGGTGGTGGATGCGGAGGACGCTGCCGTGGAGAGCCTGTCCCTGACCTGCCTTGATGCCTCATCACGGGAGGCGTTCGTCAACCGGCAGCTGCGGGCGGTCCTTGAGCATGATGCGCAGCGGCAGTCCCAGCTGCTGGAGACCCTGCAGGTGTGGCTGGACTCAGGCTGCAACACAGCGCAGTCTGCACGGGAACTGCACCTGGAGCGCCAGTCGATGCACCACAGGTTGCAGCGCATTTTCGAGCTGTGCGGCGGTGATCCGCGCGGCACGGGCCGGCTGGCGGCACTGCACCTGGCGGCCCGGATGGCCGGACTGCCCTGACCTGGCAGTACATAGGGGAAGCCCCACCAGCAATGCTGAAGGGGCTTCGACTGTTTTGATTCCGTTATGACGAACATCATCTCCCGAACTTGCGGGAATCCTGGTGCTTCCTGCCTCGTCACCGGCAGACCACCTGGATCAGATCCACGGTGTGTTCCAGGGTTCCCTGTTGTCCGTTCACGCCCTTCTTTCGAAGAACGTATTAACAGTGTTACGCCTGGTTTTGCGGGGACGCAAGAGCCAAATTTCCAGCGGAGAAAAGTGTTTAAACGCAGAACCTGCAGGTACCTTCGCGATCTCGCTAAGAGACGGCTCGGACATTCTCATGTCCTGAACAACCCGGCGTCATCTGATGGTTACCTGCAGGCACTTCCACTCTACGACCGGCCCCGGCACTCCAGCAGAGGTAGAGCGCATTCCGCTTGAACTTTTGGTGTGCGTCCCCTCCACGCGCCCAGCTGCAGCGGCTGACGGGGCCCAGCTGAGCAGGCTCCAGGGGCATTACGCCTTGGATTGGACCACCAGGACAGCACAGGGGGCGTGGTTGACCACCTGGGTGGATACGGAGCCCAAGTGCAGCCCTGGAAATCCCCCATGGCCCCGGGAGCCGACGACAATGAGATCCGCGTCCTTGGCGGCGTCAAGAATCGCCGAAGCAGGTGAATGGGTGTCTACGAGTTGCCCCGAAGCGGTCACGCCGCCATCTGCGGCGGCCTTCAGCGCCTCACCCTGGAGCGTCCGGGCGATGTGCTCCGGAGACTCTTCGGCGGCAATTTCACCTGCGGCCGTTTCCAGGACAGCCGGATACCACGCCATTGGCGGCTTGTTCCAGGCGGTGACGAAGCGGAGTTGGCCATTGCGTTGGCGGGCCTCATCCATCGCCCAGTCCAGTGCTGCCTGGGAGGGTTCGGAACCGTCAAAGCCGACAACAATCAGGAATGGACCAGTGCTGGTCATTCGTCTTTCCTTTCACTGCCCCGAGCCGTACTGGGTCAGAGGGATCAGGGTGCTTTCGCCGGGCCGGTTCCGCGGCCAAGCACAATCCCCACTGCGAGCATGACGACTCCCAGCACCACGTGGAGCCAGTTATCTGAGGTGTTCACCGGGATGAAGTTGGCCGAGGATGCCTGGTCAATCAGGAGTCCGTAGAGCCAAATAACCAGGTAGAGGGCGCCGCCGCCGATGAGGTAGTACTTCGACTGGGAGGCGGTCCTGCCCATGAGCAGGCCGGCTGCTCCAAAGAGGAGGTGAACAATGTTGTGCAGGATGGATACCTGGAAGACACCCAGGAGCATCGCGCCGGAGTCGGGGCCGGCGAAACTCAGTTCCGAATAGTTCGTGGTGACTCCAGGGATGAAACCGAGAACGCCCACCAGGGCGAAAACTGCTCCCGCCGCCAGGGCAGTCATTTCGATGGCCGTGCGGTGGTGACGTGCGCCTACGCCCGGATGTGCTGATGATGCAGACATGGCTTGCTTCCTTGTACGCGGGGAGGGAAATTGTTGTGTTTAAGTTCGGCTGCCGGGGTGGGGCAAGCCTCCCTATGGTTCCAGCTTCGAGCCGGGCGCGTCTTGCCTTCAGAGGCTTTAGTCCTCAGGTATCCATGAATTTCAGGGCTGTGCGTGAGGGCTCCGGGCGGGCGGGTCTTTTGCCCCTGCCAGCCCCGGCTGCACGGGTATTTACTGGATTAATCCGGCCCCTTCCGGGCGTCCTCCGCACCGAATCTGGAGAGTTTTTGTCATGTCTGATCTGCTCAAATGGTCCCCCTTCGCAGCCTCCCGGTGGCCCTCCCCCTTCACGTCTGCCCTGCGCTCCCCGGCGGAGTTGCTGGACTCCATAGAGCGCATGTTTGAGTCACCGGCCAGCCCTGCCCCGATCAGGGTCGAAGAGTTCGTCGACGACAAGACCCTTGTGGTGCGTGCCGAGATGCCCGGCGTCGATCCTGACAAAGACATTGAAGTGACAATGGATGACGGGTTCCTGCGGATCCGCGCTGAACGCCAGGAAAAGGAAGAACACAAGGACAAAGGCAGCTATCGGTCAGAGTTCCGCTACGGGTCCTTCAGCCGGAACATCCCGCTCCCTGACGGGGTCAAGGAAGAAGACATCAAAGCCACCTACACCAACGGGGTCCTGGAAGTCCGCACCCCGTTGCCCGAGCAGGCCCAACCCACCGAACCGAAAAAACTTCCCATCACCCGCGGGTAACGGGCAGTGCCCCAGCCAAGGGACCAGCATCCCCCGACGTTGCAGTTCCTCGGTGCAACCGACACTGTGACGGGTTCCAGATACCTGATCCGTTCACGCGGCCACCGGGTCCTGATCGAGTGCGGTCTGTTCCAAGGCTATAAACACCTCCGCGACCGTAACCGGGTAGCGTTCCAGGTCAGCCCCGCGAACATCGACGCCGTTGTCCTCACACATGCCCACCTGGACCACACCGGGTATGTTCCTGCCCTGGTCCGCGACGGTTTCAACGGCCCTGTCTATGCGACCCCTGGTACGGCAGAACTGTGTTCACTGCTGCTTCCCGACAGCGGTTACCTCCAGGAAGAGGAAGCCCGGTATGCGGACCGCACAGCATCATCAACACATCATCCGCCAGTGCCCCTCTACACTGCAGAAGACGCCGTCCGATCGCTCAACAGTTTCAGGACCCAGGGCTTCGACTCCCCGTTTTCCCTGCCCGGGGGCATCGAAGCGACATTCCTTCCCGCCGGCCACATCCTGGGCGCCGCACAGGTGCACCTCAAACTCGGCGGCAGGACGATCCATTTCACCGGGGATCTGGGCCGCACCCACGACCCACTGATGTACCCGCCCCGTGACCTTGAGCCCGTGGACGTACTGGTCACCGAATCCACCTACGGCAACAGGGCACATCCCGCGGGGAACCCTGAAACCGAACTGGGCGAGATCATCAGCCGGGTGGCCAAACGACGCGGCGTCATCATGATCGCTGCGTTCGCCGTCGGCCGGGCCGAAACAGTCCTGCTGCACCTCTCACGCCTTCTGGCCAGGAATGCCATCCCCTCCATCCCGATCTACCTCAACAGCCCGATGGCCATTGACGCCTCCGGTATGTACCAGCGCCACCGCGAGGAACACAGGCTCAAACAGCACGAATTCGAAAGCATGTACAAAGTGGCTACGCCCGTCCGAAGCGCTGACGAATCCAAGCTGCTCAACCTTCGCGGCGGACCCATGATCATCATCTCCGCCAGCGGCATGCTCACTGGCGGCAGGATCCTGCACCACCTCGCGGCCTACGGGCCGGACCGGCGCAACGCCATCATCCTCAGCGGATACCAGGCCGGAGGCACGCGCGGAGCATCGCTCGCCGCGGGTGAAAAACACCTCCGCATCTACGGACAGGACGTTGAAATCGGAGCAGAAGTCATCCAAATGGAAGGACTGTCAGCCCATGCGGATTCCGACGAGCTGATCCAATGGATGAAGACCGCTTCCCAGGCGCCGGCCATGACCTACGTCACGCATGGTGAACCGGACGCCGCAGACACCCTCCGGGCCCGCATCAAGCGCCAACTTGGCTGGAAAGCCCGCGTCCCCGAGCACCTGGAAACCATCTCGCTCGAACACCCCAGCTAAAAGACGCAGAACACCGCCACGCCGCTTCAGGTTGTGGGGCGCCCGCCCAGGCGGGTGGTGACTTTGGCGGCGGCGGCCACGCAGGCCTCCCCCAGGCTTTCGAACTGTTCCTTCGATACCCGGAAGCGGGGGGCTGGGATGAGGACGGCGGCCACTATGTCGCCGCGGTGGTCCCGGACGGGGGCGGCGACGCCAACCTCGTCCATGGACGATTCGCCGTAGTTTCCCGCCCATCCCCGCTCCGCCACATCCTGGAGCCTGGCTTCGTAAGCTGCCAGTCCGGCGTCGTCCAGTCCTGGAAAGGTGATGGTTCCGCTGCGCAGCAGCTCCCGTACCCGCTCGGCCGGGAGGGTGGAGAGGAATACCTGGACGGAGGCGCTCATGGCGTCCCGGTAGCGCGCCCCCAAAGGCGTGGTGTGCTTGATCTGATGGTGGCTGGCGATCTGCTCCACGCAGATGGCCTCATCCCCGTTCCAGAGCATCAGCGCACTGGTTTCCCCGGTCTGCTCGGTCAATTGCCGCAGGACCGGATACGCCACGCGCCGTTCCTCCATCTCGGCCAGCAGCGGCCCGGCGACGGCGATGAGTCCCAGCCCCAGCCGGAACCGCTTGGTTTCGGGGTCCCGTTCCACCAGGTTTTCCTGCTCGAAGGTGGCCAGGATCCGGGAGACGCTGCTCTTGTGCATGCCTACGCGGTTGGCGATTTCGGTGACGCCCAGCAGGGGTTCGTCAGCCGTGAAGGTGCGCAGGACGGCGATGGCATTGACGACGACGGAGGCGCCTTTCGCGTCCGTCCCGCCGTTGGTGCCGGTCCCGTTGCCGTTGCTGTCGGAGGTTTTTGCAGGAGTCATGGTGGACACCATCTTTCCTCATGGACGGCAGAGGCGGCGCCACGTGTCCGTGGCGCCGCCTCCCAGTGTGATGGTTATGCCTGGATGATGTTGTGTTCCGGGCCGAACGGGAACTTGGTGATGTTCTCCACCGTGTTGTCCTCGCCGATGACCAGGATGTCGTGCTCGCGGTAGCCGCCGGCGCCGGGCAGGCCGTCCGCTACCGTGATCATGGGTTCCATGGAGACCACCATGCCGGGTTCCAGGACGGTGTCGATGTCCTCGCGCAGTTCCAGGCCGGCTTCGCGGCCGTAGTAGTGGCTGAGGACGCCGAAGGAGTGTCCGTAGCCGAAGGTGCGGTTGGCCAGCAGGCCGTGGCTGATGTAGATCTCGTTGAGCTCGGCGGCGATGTCCTTGCAGACGGCGCCGGGCTTGATGAGTTCCAGGCCGCGGCGGTGCACCTCCACGTTGATGTTCCACAGTTCCAGGGAGCGTTCGTCCGGCTGGCCCAGGAAGAGGGTGCGCTCCAGGGCGGTGTAGTAGCCGGAGGTCATCGGGAAGCAGTTGAGCGAGAGGATGTCGCCCTGCTGCAGTTTCCGGGTGGTGGCCCAGTTGTGGGCGCCGTCGGTGTTGATGCCGGACTGGAACCACACCCAGGTGTCGCGGACCTCGCGGTGCGGGAACGTGCGGGCGATTTCGTGCACCATGGCCTCGGTGCCGATCAGGGCCACCTCGTACTCGGTGATGCCCTCGCGGATGGCGTTGCGGATGGCTTCGCCGCCCAGGTCGCCGATGCGGGCGCCGTGCTTGATGACCTCGATCTCCTCGGCGGACTTGATCATGCGCTGGCGCATGGCGTCCTGCGAAACGTCCAGGAGTTCCGCTCCGGGGAAGGCGGCGGCGATCTTCTCGCGGGTCAGGCCGGGGAGGAAGTCGTCCTCGACGCCCAGGCGGGAGGCCTTGACGCCGCGCTGGCGCAGTGCCTCCTGCAGGCCGAAGTAGAAGTTGTCGCGGCGCCAGTCGGTGTAGACGATGTTCTCGCCGTAGGAGGTGCGCCAGGGCATGCCGGCGTCGATGTTGGCCGTGACGGTGACGGAGTCGTCAGCGGTGACCACCAGGGCGTAGTTGCGGCCGAACGTGGTGTACAGGAAGTCGGAGTAGTACTTGATGCCGTGGTAGCTGGTGAGGATGACCGCGTCCAGGTCCTTGGCGGCCATGATCCGGCGGAGCCCGCCCAGGCGGCGCTCGAACTCTGCGTCGGAGAACGTGAGCTTGCCCTTGGTGCCGTTGTGCAGGACCTTGAGGCGCTCCAGCTCGGCGATGGATGAGGCGTTGTCGGCAGTGATGGTCACGGGTGTGCCTTTCTAATGGATGCAGCTGCTGCCAGGGCATGCCGCGGCAGGTGATTGCGCTGCAGTTGGTGTTGTTTGTGCGAGGGGTTGGTTGAGGGGCCTCTGGTCGCTCAGAGGTGTTTAAGGGGCTTCCGCGACGTTTCGGCGGCGAACAGCACGGCCACCAGGGATACGACAGAGGCCGCCACCAGGTACCAGCCGGGGGCCAGCTTGCTCTGCGTCAGGCCGATCAGCAGTGTGGCCATGAAGGGTGCGGTGCCGCCGAACAATGCATTGGACAGGTTGAAGCTGACTGCGAATCCGCTGTACCGGACCTTGGTGGGGAACAGTTCGGCAAGGAAGCTGGGCAGGGTGCCGTCGTTCAGGGTGAGCATGCCGCCCAGCAGGATCTGGACCAGCACGATGACCAGGAAGTTGCCGGTGTCCAGGAGCATGAAGGCGGGGACGGTCAGGAGGATGAACAGCACGGAGGCGGTGATCAGCATTTTCTTGCGGCCGAACCGGTCCGACGCGATGCCGGTCAGGAAGATGAATCCGATGTAGCTGGCCAGGGCGATGGTAGTGGCCAGGAAGGATTCGGTGGGCCCGAAGCCCAGTTCCTCGGAAAGGTACGTGGGCATGTAGCTGAGGATGACGTAGAAGCCGACGGCGTTGAGCAGCACTGCCCCGCAGGCAATGATCAGCTGCTTGCGGTAGGTCCGGAACATGTCCAGCGCAGGAGCCTTAGGCGCTGATTCGGCTTGGTCGGCCAGGGCGCGGAAGGCGGGTGTGTCCTCCAGCTTGGTGCGGATGTAGCGGCCGATCAGGCCCATGGGGGCCGCCAGGAGGAACGGCAGCCGCCAGCCCCACTCGTGCAGCTGTTCGGTGCTGAGCACAGAGCTGAGGAGCGCAGCGATCAGGGAACCCAGGAGCAGGCCCGCTGCGGTGCTGGCCGGGACCACCGCGGCGTAGAGTCCGCGGCGGTTGGCCGGGGCGTATTCCACCAGGAAGGCTGAGGCGCCTGCGTATTCGCCGGCTGCCGAGAAGCCCTGCACCACGCGGACCAGGAGCAGCAGGACCGGAGCCAGCATGCCGATGGTTGAGTATCCCGGAATGAGGGCGATGCAGAAGGTGGAGACGGACATGATGACGATGGAGAGCGACAGGGCTTTGCGCCTGCCCAGCTTGTCGCCGATGTGGCCCCAGAAGAAGCCGCCCAGGGGCCGGACGAAGAAGGAAATGGCAAAGACGCCGAAGGTTGCCAGCAGCGCGGTCTGCCGGTCGGCTTCGGGAAAGAATACCGAGGAAATTACGGCCGCGAGATAGCCGTACACGGCGTAGTCGAACCACTCGACGAAGTTGCCGATGAAGCTCGCCGTGACCACCCGGCGTCGAACGTCCTTGCTGGCCACCGGGTTGTCCGCGCCGTGGCCTGCCGCGGAAGGAACATCAACGTCATTGGCAATGACTCCTGCGACGGGTGAGTTTGATTCGTTACTCATGGAACCACCAGTAAAAGTAGGGGTTGCAACTGTTGCAACATGGTTGTTTCAAGATAGGCCGTGACGCGTGCCACAGTCAATACCCGCCGATGAAGTTTTTTGGCCCATTCCACGGAGTGGCAACGCCGTCGCAGGACGAACGCAATCGGCCAGCAATGCCCGAGTACGTTGCGTGAGGCGCAACTTTGTTGAGTTTTCGAGTGGCGGCGGAAAATCAGGTCCTAAGACACGGGCGAAAGCCGCCGCCCTGCCGCATACTTGCGCCATGGATGACGCAGCGCGAAAACCGGACCGGATCCTGCTCGCGCTGGCGGGCGTTGTGGTGGTGCTGGTGGTGGTTGCGCTGGCCGTGGTATTTACCCGGGGTGAGCCGGCACCGCTGGATAAGGCGAGCCCCGCCGGAGTGGTCCAGCAGTACAGCAAAGCCGTGATCGACGGCGACATCCCCACCGCGCAGTCCTTCCTCACCGAGGGTGCCCGGAGCAGGTGCAGCGGGTCCTACCCGGGCGAACCGCGCCCTGCCCGGGTGGTGTTGATTTCGACGACGGAGCGCACCGATTCAGCCACCGTCAAAGTTTCGATCGTGCGGTCATCACAGGGTGGACCGTTCGGCCCCTCAGAGTATGAGATGGAGGACGCCTTCTCGCTCCTCAAGGTGAACGGGACATGGATGATCGACCAGCCGCCGTACCCCCTGATGGCCTGCACCGTGACGCCGGTGAAGCAATGACGGCGCCGGCAGCACCATTGGCTCCCGCTCCCGCCAGCGGCCTGGCCACACTTCGCCGCCTGATCCTGTACGTTCTGCTGTTTGCCTTGGTGGTCATCACGGCGTCAGGCCTCAGCGGACTGCTGGAACGGCTGTTCCGAACGGCGTCCGTCCTGGCGGCGGGCGACGTGGCCGGGCTGGCCCTGTCGCTGGCCTTCACCCTGATCGGCGGACCGCTGGCACTGCTTCTCTGGTGGTTCGTGTGGCGGAGGCTCGACGACGAATCGGAGCGGACTGCGCCCGGGTGGGGCCTCTACCTGACCGGTATGTACGCGGTCTCGCTCATCATCGGCACCACATCGCTGCTGGACCTCGCCTCATCTTTTGTTGATGCGAAGGAAAGCCAGTGGCAGTCCCCGTTGGCCAACGCCCTTGTGTGGGCAGCTATCTGGTGGTGGCACCGGTGGATGTGGAAGCACCCCCGCAAACCGTCATCGCACCTTGAGGACGTGCGCGCCGTCGTCGGCTTCGTCTTTGGCCTGTTGCTGGCCGCCGGCGCTTCGATTGCCGCGCTCAGTACGCTGCTGGATGTCGCCATCCGCGGTTTCACGGCCACCGCCACCTTTGAGCCGTGGTGGGTCGACGCCCTCCGGTCCCTCATTTGGGCCGCCGGCGGAGCAGTGGTGTGGTGGTGGCACTGGTTCCGGGAGGGTGGCCGGCGCTACCAAACGGGGCTGGTGGACGTCACCATCATCGTTGTCGGCATCTTCGTCGCCGGGATCTCCGCTTTGGGCGGGCTGGGTGTCATCCTGTTTGTCCTCCTGCGGCTGGCGTTTGACCGGAGCGACCCGCTGAACGACCTGCTCGAACCGCTCGCCCCGGCCATTGCGGCCGCCGTCATCGGCGCCCTGGTGTGGCGGTACCACCGCACCACGTCCGTCCACCGATCACCCCGGACCCGCCGCGCCAGTCTCCTGGTGACGTCGGCCGTGGCGCTTGCCGCGGCCGCGTCCGGCATCGGGGTGGTGGTGAACGCGTTGCTGGCCGCTGCGGTATCGCCACTGGCCGGTGGTGCCACGCGCACCCTGCTCCTGGGCGGCATCAGTTCCCTTGCCGTCGGCGGCCCGGTCTGGTGGCAGGCCTGGAAGCCGAGGCACCAGCCGCGGACGGCAGCCGATATCCCTCCCGGCCGGCGCGTCTACCTGGTGGCGTTTTTCGGTGTCAGTGCGGTGGTGGCGCTCATTACGCTGCTGGTCATTGGCTACCGGCTCTTCGAATTCCTCCTGGGTGACGTTTCGGGCGGCAGCCTTTTGGACCGGATCCGGGCCCCGCTGGGCCTCCTGGTGGCGGCCGGGCTGGTGGCGGGTTACCACTTTGGGCTGTGGCGGCATGACCGGGCCCTGCTTGCCGCCGCCGCACCCATCCATAAACGGGTGATTGAGCGGGTCACGCTCATCAGCGGCTACGCGCCGGGAACCGTGGACCCGGAGGCGTTGGCACGTGGCATCGCTGATGCCACCGGCGGCGCCAAGGTGACCACGTGGCTGAGGGCGGACGACGGCGGCGCCGGACTTCCGCCGTCGTCCGTCCTTCCTGCCGGGGTGGAGGACATCGTCCCGCAGGTGGCTGCCGCCCTGGAGGGCGTGGCAGCCCAGCATGTCCTGGTGCTGGCAGGGCCGGGAACCCGGCTGGAAGTCACGCCGCTGGTAGCAGCCGGGGCGGGGCCCTGGAAGGCAGCAACCACAGCGCGAACACGGACCGTTCCTGGTGCCGAGTAGCGTGATACTCAAGATTTGCGCAGTTTATCCCGCTGGTGGATTAACCCCTTCCTTTGGCATTCCGGGGTGCCTAGGGTGGGCACACACGCTTGCCAAGGGGGATAAATGAAAAGCATCGCCGATGGTCCTCAAGACGCTGCAAACCAGGACGTGCAGCAGGTCGCAGCGCCCAATGCACAGGACTCACAAGGCAAGGTCGCCGAGTGGACATCCGATTGCCTTCTCACACTGCGGAGCCCCATACGCTTCACCCGGGCCGATTGGCCCTAAGCCGCAACCACCCTGTTGAGGGGCGGGCCACCTGGACCACCGGTATGACTCCTTGGAGCCATGCGCCCAACACGGCCAGCGCACTGGACCAGGTTGTTACCTGCCGTTTCAGGCCCGTCCTGCTCGGTGAAGCACCTGCTCCTTGGCGTCGACGCCAGGGGCTTAGCTTGATGCGTCCCGCTCGATTTCTTCGGCGAGGTCATCCACTTCCTCAGGGCGGGCCTCAATGCCTGCTTCCTCGAACCGCTCCTCAAGGACGTGGGTAACATCGTCCTGGACGTGGCCCAGTTGGATGTCGTGGCGGACATCCTCGGCGATGCTTTCAGGCGTCTCAAGGTGCTCGGTTCCGGCCACGATCCCGTCGCTGCCGTCAAAGGGGTCGTTGGCGCCGCCCGCTCCTGAATCAGTCATACTCCATCGTTACCCTTCGCCTTCGGGCGGTAAACCCGCGGAAGGCGCGGAAGGGAGCGGACGACGGCGGGCGCGTCCCGCCGTCGTCCGCTCCCCCAAGGCGTCAGGAGACTTCGGCGAGGATCCCGTCAATGCGGGCCAGCAGGCCCGGCCAGCCGTTGCCCATGCCTTCTATGGCATGGCGGCCCATAGGGGTATCGACTTGGAAGCCCGCGTGTTCGAAGTGGAGGACGGTACCGCCGTCGACTGGTTCGAGCCGCCAGGTGATGGTGGTGTCCAGCTGGCCTTCGGAGAAGAGGAAGCTGATGGAGCTGCCCTCCTCCACGGCCAGGACCTCGCACTGCTGCCGGCCCCAGGCGTCCATGTCCATGGTGAAACGATGTCCCGCCACGGGCGCAATATCGCCGGGCGCCCACCAGCGCGCCAGCAGTTCCGGCGTGGTCAGTGCAGCCCACACCGCCGGGGCAGGGTGCGGGTAGCGGCGTTCCAGCCGGATGGCATTCTCGGTCATGACGGATTCTCCTCGTCCAGAAGGTCTGCCAGCGCGTCCAGCCGCTGGTTCCAGTAGTGCTCAAAGTTCTTTACCCAGCCACCGACCTCGGCGAGGGCGGCAGGCTGGAGGTGGTACACCCGGTTCCGGCCCTGCCGCTCCTCGCGGACCAGCCCCACCTCGCGAAGCACGGCCAGGTGTTCGGACGCGGCGGGGCGGCTGAGGTCCAGCAGGCCGGTAAGCTCACCGGCCGTCCGCGGTCCCTGCCGAAGCTCGTCCAGGATGGTGCGCCGTGCCGGGTTGGCTACGGCGGCAAAGACATCGGGAAGCACACCCAACAGTATATGTCGGAATTTTCCGACGTATCAAGGCGGGTTCCGCTGGGCGGCTCCGCTGGCTCGGGTCTGGCGACGCCTTGGCGTCCGGGCTTCGCCCGCCGTCCCAACCGGTAGCCGGCCCAGAATGCGAGCACCAGCAGCCCGGCGGCGATGATGGCCAGGCCTATCTGGGTCCCCTGGGTGACGAAGGCCGCGCCGTTGGCGCTGAAGGGCGTCTTGCTCAGCGGCGCATAGGCAAACCAGCCGGTGAAGTTGCGGTTCAGGTACGCGATCAGGCAGCCAAGCAGCACCGCCGCAGCACCGAGCACTGGCACGACGGCGGCTGGAAGCTTGCCGCGTTTGGACGGTTGGCGCTCGTCAGGCATGTTGTTCTCCCCCATGCAGGCGAGTCTAGCCGGAGTAGAACTATTGCCGAGAAACCGTTTTCTGGATATGGTCCTTGTCAGCGCTCACAAATGTCGGCGGCATAGTGGCCCCCGGTCCTGGGCGCAGTTCATTCCAATGACGGAAGAGAGAACATGCGAAAAAGCAGTACGCACCTATCCATGTCTGCAGCCATTGCCATTGCAGGAGCACTCCTCGTTGCCGGACCGGCAGGAGCTTCCCCAGTTCCAGTGGCGGATCCCACGGCCCAGACCGCCCAGACGCCGCTTGAGCGCCAGATTCTTCCCACTGGAAACGGCTGGGCATCCGAAGATACTGGAACCACCGGCGGCTCGGCAGCAGAGGCCGCCAATGTTTACGACGTCTCCACAAAGGCGGAACTGTTGGCTGCATTCGCCACCGGCGGCAACCAGCCCAAGATTGTCCGTGTCCACGGCAGCATCGACGCCAACACTGCCGCGGATGGTTCGCCACTCACCTGCGAAAGCTACGCGGACGGCACGAACTACAGCCTGGCGCAGTACCTCGAGGATTTTGATCCGGCAACCTACGGCCGGGACCGCAAGCCGGAGGGCCCGCAGGAGGACGCGAGGCGCCTGGCCGCCGCAAAGCAGGCGAAGACCATCCGGTGGGACATCCCAGGCAACACCACCATCGTCGGTGCCACTCCCGGCAGCAGCATCACCGGCGCAGCCCTCCGCATCAACGGAGCCAGCAATGTCATCGTCCGTAACCTCACCCTGCGGGACGCTGCCGACTGCTTTCCCGCGTGGGATCCCACAGATGGCACTGAGGGGAACTGGAACAGCGAATACGACCTGCTGCAAGTCATCAACAAGGCCACGCACGTCTGGATCGACCACTCTGCTTTCACGGACGCCCCCAATCTCGACAGCTCCCAGCCGCTCTACTTCGGCCGCCCCTACCAGGTGCATGATGGCGCCGTCGATGTCACCAACGGATCGGACCTGGTAACCATGTCCTACAACCGGTTCTCCGACCACGACAAGCTGCTGCTGATCGGCTCCACCGATTCGCCCACGCGCGGGGACCCCGGCAAACTGCGGGTCACCATCCACCACAACGTCTTTGAAAATGTGGGCCAGCGCGCGCCACGCGTCCGGTTCGGCCACGTGGACGTGTACAACAACCACTTTAAGGTGACCGAAGACAGCGCCATCCCCTACGAATACAGCCTGGGCGCCGGGTTCAGCTCACACCTCTACGCGGAGGCGAACGCCTTCACGCTTCCAGCCGGCGTTGATGCGGCGGAGATCATCGGCCGCTACAAGGGAACGGCCATTACCACCACCGCCAATGCAGTCAATGGCAAGATCACCGACATTCGCGCCGAGTACAACGCCGCCGCGGCGCCCGCAGACCAGCTGGCCGAGGACACGTCCTGGATACCTGCCCTGCGCACCCAGGTCCACCCGGCCCAGGCCGTGCCGGCACTGCTCAAGGACTCCACGGGCCCGGTCTTCACGGCCGGAGGCGACCTCTGATGGCTGCCATCCTGCCCAGCCGCCGCAGCGTCCTGGCAGCGCTGGCACTCACCGCCGGCGCCGCAGCCTTCCCTGGAACGGGCATGGCGGCGGCCTTCGCCCAAGCTGGCCCCGACCCCACGAAACCCCGCAACAGGCCGGTCATCTTCGTGGTCGGGGACTCGACGTCGTCGGCCTACCAGCAGTCCGAGCGCCCCCGCGCCGGTTGG
Source organism: Arthrobacter sp. FX8 (assembly GCF_026723805.1). Taxonomy (NCBI): domain Bacteria; kingdom Bacillati; phylum Actinomycetota; class Actinomycetes; order Micrococcales; family Micrococcaceae; genus Arthrobacter; species Arthrobacter sp. FX8. The sequence continues at coordinate 3,084,134 of NZ_CP113505.1, forward strand.
GGCCAGGCCCTGCCACTCCTGTTGGGGTCGCAGGCAACCGTCTTTGATTACGCATGGTCCGGCGCCTCCTCGAAGAGCTTTGCCGACACCGGGCTGCTGGACCAGGTGCTGACCTTGATGCAGGCGGGCGATTACCTGCTGGTCTCTTTCGGCCACAATGACGAAAAGGTGGCGGACCCAGCGCGCGGAACGCTCCCGGACACCACGTTCAAGGAGTACCTGGGCAGGTACATCGACGGGGCCAGGGCACGCGGGGGAAAACCTGTGCTGGTCACCCCGGTGGAACGCCGCCGCTTCGACTCGTTCGGCAATGCGAAGGACTCCCACGGAGCGTATCCGCAGGCTGTCCGGGAGCTTGCCGCCGCGTCCGGCACTCCTTTGGTGGACCTCACCGCGTCCTCGAAGCAGCTCTGGCAGCAGCTGGGGCCGGAAGGAACCAAGTCGCAGTTCCTTTTCCTGGCTCCCGGCGAGCACCCGCAGTACCCTCAGGGTTCGGAGGACAACACGCATTTCCAGGCCCCCGGCGCGGTGGCGGTGGCCCGCCTCGTGGCACGTGAACTGCAGTCCAAGGAGATCGTCCCGCCGGGCTATTTCCAGAACATCGATGCCGTCACGGAACCCCTGCTCGACATGTACTGGCCGGCCGAGCGGCCCATCGACGTCCCGATGACGCTCGACGTCGGACCCGGCAGGACGTTCGCTACCGTACAGGCCGCCGTGGATTCCGCGCCTGCGGGGAGCCTCCAGCGGGCCGTCATCAGGATCCAGCCCGGCACCTACCGCGAAGCCGTGCGGGTTCCGGCTGACAAGCCGCGGATCTCCTTCATCGGCCAGGGCGGACGTCCCGAGGATGTGGTGCTGGTCTTCAACAACGCGTCCGGCACCCCCAAGCCGGGTGGCAGCGGGAACTTTGGCACCTCCGGCAGCGCGTCCGTCCGGATCGACGGGCCGGACTTTGTGGCCCGGAACCTGACCATCAGCAACGATTTCGACGAGGCAGCCAACACGGGGATGAAGGACCGCCAGGCCGTGGCGCTGCACATCACGGCGGACCGGTCGGTGCTGTCCAACATCAGGCTGTTGGGCAACCAGGACACCCTGCTGGTCAACTCACCGGCTGCAGGCGTCCAGGCCCGTTTCTACTTTGACGGCTGCTATGTGGAAGGCGACGTGGACTTCATCTTCGGCCGCGGAACGGCCGTCTTCAGAGGCTGCGAAATCAAATCCCTGGATCGGGGTTCCACCACCAACAACGGTTACGTGACGGCGGGCAGCCAGGACCTGTCCATCCCGCACGGTTACCTCTTCGACCAGTGCCGGCTGGTGTCGGACGCGGCGAGGGACACCGTCCATCTCGGCAGGCCGTGGCATCCCAGCGGCGACCCGAAAGCCGTTGCCCAGGTCCTGGTGCGGGACTCCTGGCTTGGCGCCCACATCTCCGGCACGCCGTGGACGGACATGAGCGGTTTCTCCTGGCGCGAGGCGCGGTTCCATGAGTACAACAACCACGGCCCCGGCGCGCAGGTTACCCCCGACCGTCCGCAGTTGCCCGCGGCTGAGGCGGCCAAGTACACGACCAGGACCTACCTGCAGGGAAGTGACGGGTGGGCGCCGCAGCTCGCTGGTTCAAGGGCGGATTGCAGCGTGGTGCCTGCCGTTTAGTCCCGGGACGGGAAAGCCCGGTTCCGGCAGGGGAGCCGGGCTCTCGCAGCTTGCACGTCTCTCAGCCTGGATGAACTTGGCTCCCCTGTACTCCCGGTTCGGGGGTGTTGTCGTCTTCATACTCCGTAGCGTCCGCGAGGCGGCGCCCCGCAATGTACCCAAAGGTCAGCGCGGGGCCCAGGTTGATTCCGCCAGCCGGGTAGTGCCCACCCATGACCGAGGCCTGGTCGTTGCCCGCAACGTAAAGGCCGCTGATGGGCTGGCCCTGCGTATCCAGGACCCGTGCGTGATGATCGGCTGCGAGTCCGGCAAAGGTACCGAAGGATCCGGGGACAATTTTCACTGCGTAGAAGGGGCCCTTCTCCAGGGGACGCAGTGAAGGGTTGGGGGTGTTCCCGGGGTCGCCGCCGTACCTGTTGAACTCGGTCTCACCGCGGTTGAAGTCGGGGTCAATGCCCAGACGGGCATTGGCGTTGAAGGCTGCCACTGTGGCCGTGAGCCCCTGTGGATCAATCCCGCATGCTGCCGCCAGTTCCTCAAGGGTGTTGCCCTTCTTGAGGTAGCCGGACCGTATGTACGGGAAGAGAGGCACCGGCAGGGGTTTCGCCATGCCCAGGGGGAACTTCCGCACGAACGCGGCATCGGCGATTTGCCACGCCTCTACGGGCTCACCCTCGGGGGTCGCATTGAGCAGGCCTTCAACGTAGTCGTAGTAGCCGTTTGCCTCGTTGACGAACCGCTTGCCATCCCGGCGGACTCCGATGCTGCCCGGCTTGGCACGGTCCATGATGTGCGGAAACGTACCGGTCAGTCCGTTCCGGTACGGGACCAGCGACACCGGGCACCATGCAGCGGGCGACGCGACATCGGTCTCGAAGCGTGCCCCAATGGCCTGGGCCATGGTGATGCCGTCCCCGGTGGTTTCCTTCGGTGCCAGTGTCCAATGCTCCCGGCCCGTGGGGTTCCCGGGGAACAGCGCCTTGCGCCGGGAGATGTCATTGGGGAAGCCGCCTGCGGCCAGGACGACGCCGCGGGAGGCATCGATCTGCAGCTCACCTTGCGGGGAACTTACGACGGCGCCCGTCACCGTGCCGGAACCGTCGGTAAGCAGGTGCTTGGCTGGGGTGGAGACGCGGATTTCCACCCCCAGGTCATCTGCCGACTTCAGCAGGCGCCCGGTGAGGGCCGTGCCGTTGACAAGCTGCATGTTCCGGCGGTGTGTGAGGAGGTCCAGGAGGTGGAAGCCCACCCGCCAACCTGCATGGACGATGCCCCTGATGTTGCCACGGGAGGCGGAGAGGAATTTGGTCAGGTCAGGACCCGCCATGATCCCCATTCCAAGGAACGAGGTTTCGTAGAGCTGGTGGCGCATCTTGGCGCGCAGCTCTGGCTTGATCCGGCGGGCGTTCATTGGCTTGGGCCCCACTGAGCGGTGGCCGGCGCCCGCGCCCGGGGTGTTGCCGTAGATGTCCTTGATCTTGGTTCCCGGCACGAACTGGAGGCTTGTCTTGTTCTGGAAGAAGCCAACCATGTGCGGGGCCGCTTCCAGAAAGGCCTCTACCCGCTCCTCCTGATAGTTCCGGCCGAGACAGTGGCGCAGGTATGTACGGAACAGTTCCCGGTCCTCGGCGACGCCGTCGGCCTTGGCCAATGGATTTCCGGGCGTCCAGGCCCACCCCCGGACCATGATGTGGCCCCGCCGCAGACCTCGGCTTTTTCCACCACAATGACCTTTAAGCCGTGGTAGGCAGCCGTGACGGCGGCGGACAGGCCGCCGGCCCCGGAGCCGACTACCAGGACGTCGCAGTCTATCGTCGGCAGGGCAGATGAAGGTGTTGTTGATGATGCAGTCATTTCGGTGCTTTCTTAATGGAAGAAGGTATCGGAGTCCAGGCGCGGCGGCGCGCCGGTCTCCAGGGCGTCGATGGCCTCAAGCTGTTCCGGTGCCAGGGCAAAGCCGAAAACGTCCAGGTTCTCGCGCTGGCGTTGGCCGTCCGCGGACTTCGGCACCGCCACCCGGCCGTGCTGGACATGCCAGCGCAGGACAATTTGGGCGGGGGTTTTGCCGAGCTGCCGCGCCGGTCCGGTCACCGCAGGATGGCCGAGGAACTTACCGTTGCGGCCCAACGGGCTGTAGGCGGCAGTGACTATCCCGTGCCGACGGTGCCAGGCCAGTTGCGCCGGCTGGCCGTGCTCGGGGTCCACCTGGACCTGGTTCAGCGGGACGGCAAGGCCTGCGTCCTGAACGAGCCGTAGATGCGCCGGCTTGAAGTTGGAGACGCCCCAGGCCCTGATGGAGCCGTCATTGACAAGTTCCTGCAGTCCTTCGCAGGCTTCGACGAACCTCCCCTGGGTTGGGTTGGGCCAGTGAACCAGGAACAAGTCCAGGTAGTCGACGCGGAGCCGCTTTACAGCCTCGCCGAAGGCATCACGCACTCCGCTGCGGCTGTGCCACCGGCTGTTGAATTTGCTGGTGAGGAAAAGGTCTCCGCGCCCGATACCGCTGCGGCGGATCCCCTCCCCCACCGCTTCTTCGTTGCCGTAGTTCTCGGCCGTATCGATATGCCGGTAGCCGTTGCCGATGGCCTGCTGCACCGCCGCTGCGGCGCCCTCACCAGTCAAGGGCCATGTTCCCAGGCCGACGAGCGGAATGCGCACACCCGGCGTAAGCTCCGCCGTCGTGATCTCGCTTGTGGTGGCGCTCATGTCGCGGCCACCGCGCGGACAGAGCTGTTCGGCTGCCTGCTGCCGGCCTGCGCCAGCACAGTGTCAACGCCTGCCTTGAGCCGGCGTGCCCAGCCGAGCTCGCCGAATTCCGCCACGCGCCGGTCCGAGGGCACCTCCGCACTGACCGGAAGTCCGGGCGGCACCGCGGCAACCGCCTCCGCAAGGCCGAACCCGCCCTCGCCGGGAATCCCGCGCTCAGACCGCGACTCTACGACCAGCGCCTCACGGCTGACCGGCCGTGCTGCCGGCCCGTCGCACAACTGCAGGAGCGGCACGAGGTCCGCGTTGGCGCGCAGCTCCTTCCACTGGGCGGCCGCGCCCGGACCGCTGCAGCGGTTGAAATGGAGGGTATCCACCACGATCCCGCAGCCCGCCTGTCGTGCGATGCCCGCTGCATGGGCGATGGAGGCGACCGGCTGGTAGGAGATCGCCTCCAGGGTGGGTGTGATGCCGAAACTTCGACCGTCCTCGGTCATCCGCGCCAGTGTGTCCGTCAGGCGGGTGCTGTCCGGATCGCCGCCGGCCACCGTCAGGGAACTGGCACCGAGTGCCTGGCCGGCTTCCATCATCCGCAGCCACGCGTCGCGCTGGTCGCTTCCGTCAAGAAGCAGGAATTCGATGTCCCGTACGCCGACGCCCGTGTCCTGGATCCGGGCCAGCGTTTCGCGCAGCATCGGTGAACCGGGCTGCAGCTCGTAACGCCGTTCGGACGGCGTTACGGGCCGGACCCGGACGCCGACGAAATCAAAGCCCGCCCGGGCTGCCACGCCAACAAGTTCAGGCGGGGCCGTGTTCAGCAGGGACAGCTGTGCCAGGCCGATGGGCCTGTGCGCATTTCCGGTCATGACGATGCTCCGTTCAGGCTCAATTCGGTGTTTGCGGCGGCGCTGGACGCCAGCAGCCCGGCGATCCTCTGCGCTGCGTCATAGCCGCTCTTGACGGCGTTGGAGGCAATGGCCGGGGCCTGGTCCGCCACGGTCCCGGCCAGCGTCACCGGCACGGTGGCCTGGCGGCCCAGCTCTCCGTCCCGGATCCGCGCCGGGACGGACCCGTCAAGCGGAACCACGGAGCGCGAAACCAGGAGCGGTCCCGGCGCGTCCAGCCACTCCCCCTCGGGAGCCAGGCCCGGACCGCTGATCCGGACCCGGCCGCCGTCGTACTCTTCAATCGTCGAGCCAAGCCGGATCCGTACCCGTGGGTTGGCCTCAAGCCGGGGCACGGCCAGGATCTTGGCCCTCCGCCCGGATTCCGGCGCGATGGCCGCCTGCGGGCCCACCAGGAGCACAGCCGTCCCCCTGTGGGCCAAAGTGTCAGCGACGCTCATGGCGACGGAGTCCGCTCCCCAGATGGTCACGGCATCAGGGACTTCACTGTCTGACGGACTGGCGCCGAGAACCTCCGGGTGCTTGGCGAGCCACTCGCGGACATCCAGAACGTTGGCGGAGTCTGCCCCGGTGAATCCTGCCGCGGGTCGGAGACCCCCGTTGCCAGCACGACGGCGTCTGCTTCCATGCCGCGGACAAGGTCGTCCAGGCGGCCGGTATTCACGTGGACCCCCAGCCGGACATCGATGCCCAGCCGTGTATTCTCCTCCGCGGACCATTCGGCAAAACGGTGGAAGTCCGGCGTGGACTTCATCCGCTCGGCGAGGGCGAACTGACCGCCCGCGCGGGCGCCGTCGTCGAGGACGGTCACCTGCGCTCCCGCTTCAGCAAGTTCCCGGGCTGCCGTAAGGCCCGCAGGGCCGGCACCCACCACGACAACGCGGGATCCTTCGCGAACGGCAGGTGTGGGAACGGGAACGCGGGAACGTCCCACGGCCGGGTTAACGGTGCAGGTCACCTGGCCGAGCCCCAGGTTGTCGATGCAGACGTTGCAGGCGATGCAGGGACGGTAGCGGCCGCCCTGGAGGACGCCGCCGACGAAAGCCGGGTCGGCGTGGATGGCGCGGGCAAGGCTGACGAAATCGCAGGTTTCCTCCCGGAGTACTTCTTCGATGATGGCCGGGGAGTTCAGGCGCCCCGCCATCCCAAGGGGCAGGCCGAACTGTCGGTACGCCTTGGCGTAGTCAGCGAGGATTCCAGGCTTCCATTCGCCGGATTGCACAATCCATTCGCCGGCTTCATAGCTGCCGGCGGAGAGGTCCAGGAAGTCCAGGTGCTCCAGGCGGGCCCTGGCGATGATGGCCACCTGCTGCTCGGCGGTGATGCCGTCCGCTGGACCTTCAACAACTGACACCCTCATGCCCACAATGGTGTCCGGGACAGCCGCCCGCACTGCATCGATGACCAGGTTCATGAAACGTTCCGGGGCGGCGAATTCATCCGTGCGGTGGTTGGAAATGGGCGACATGAACTGATGGATCAGGTAGCCGTGGGCGCCGTGGATGTTGATGACGTCGAACCCTGCTTGGACCGCCCGGCGGGCGGCGTGGGCGTAGGCTTCCGCCAGTTCGTGGCACTCTTCCACGGTGAGTTCACGCGGAACCTCGCCGCCGGCCACCTCGCACGCCACCGGTGAGGGCGCCACGTTCCGGAGACCGGACACGGCGGCCTGGGCGGTGCGCCCACCATGGTTGAGTTCGACGGCGGCCAGCGCGCCTTCCGCGTGCAGGGCGTCCGTGAGTCTGCGCAAACCCGGGATCATGGCATCACTGTGCAGGCCCAGCTGGTGGGTGCGGCCCTTGCCGTCGGCGCGGACATACGTGGCCTCGGTGGTGACCATCCCCAGCCCGGCCTTGGCGCGGGTCACCAGATAGTCGATGTACTGCTCGGTGATCCGGCCGTCGGCGGTTCCGTAATTGCGTTCCATGGGAGCGGAGGCGAGGCGGTTACGGAGAGTTTTTGGGGTGCGGCCGTTGCGGCCCAGGGTGAGCGGACGGGCGGCGTGGCGTGTGTTGGATTCCATGACGTTCCTTAGCCTGCAACCCGAACACGGGGCAGGGTATCTGACGGCAGTTGGGTGAAGTGGACGGGTTTGCCGGTACGGGACGATTCGTAGACCGCCAGCAGGATCCGCAGGGCCTTCGTGGCGTCCCGGCCTGTGATGGCCGGTTCGCCTCCTTCACGGACGGCCTGGACAAAATCCTTGACCTGGGAGGTGTGGTGGGGGATGAGTTGGCCATTGATCCTTTCCAGGGGAACGTTCCCCTGCATTCCTTCCGGGTAGGCAGGCTCGGTGCTGACCGTCCCGGATACTGCCCACAGGTCCACCCGCCCGTCGCTGCCTTCCGGGAATTCGGTGAGGGACGCGGAGGCACCGGTCTCCCCGTGATCCTGACCTGCACGCCAAGGCTCGGGGACACCGCCGTCGACGCTTCAAGGGTGGCCATGGCACCGGAGGTGAAGGTAATGACGGCCGTCGCTGAGTCCTCCACTTCGATGTGCCCGCCGTGCTTGTAGGTGGTGATCTTCCCGTAGACCTCTGCCACATCTCCCATGAACCACTGCAGCAGGTCGATGTAATGGATGGCCTGGGTCATCAGGACGCCGCCGCCGTCGTTGGCCCACGTTCCGCGCCAGGCATCCCGGGAGTAGTACTCCGGTTCGCGGTACAACATCACCGAGCATTGGCCCATGATGGGCCGGCCCAGCGTGCCGTCGTCAATCGCTGCACGGATGCGCTGCGCGGCAGGCCAGAACCGGCGTTGGAAGAGGACGCCCAACTTCACACCGGCATCCCCGCAGGCCTTCACCATCCGCTCAGCCGATGCCAGCTCAATGGCGATGGGCTTTTCGCAAAGAACATGGACCCCTGCCGCAGCGGCCTGCAACACCACATCCTCATGGGTGGGGTGCGGCGTGCAGACGGAGATGATATCCAGGCCCAGGTCCAGGAGCTCCCGGACGGTGTTCACTGCCGCCGGGATCCCCCACGCCCCGGCAGTGCCACGCGCACGGTCCAGGTCGATGTCGCAGACCCCGGCGATGGTGACGTGGTCAAGGGCGCGAAAGGCCTCCAGGTGGTTGCGGGAGATTGCGCCGCATCCTGCGATTCCAATCCGGAGAGGGCGGGCGGTGGGAGGTGGTGCGGTGTTCATCGACTGGTGCCGTCTTTCTGGTGCGGTGGGAAAGTGTGTGGGTCCGGGCGGCCGGCTGGTTCCGGCCTAGTAGGTGGCGCGGCCGCCGGACAGGTCGAAAACGAAGCCAGTGGTGTAGGAGGCCGCCGGCGAAATGATGAATTGGATGAGCGAGGCCGCCTCGGCGGGCGTGCCGAACCTGCCCATCGGGATTTTGGCGGCCTGGGCTGCCTGTTGTTCTTGCGGAACTTCGGCGAAGAGCGGGGTTACAACATTGCCCGGGGCGAGGGCGTTGACGGTGACCCCTGACAGCGCAAACTCCTTGGCGAGGGACTTGACCAGGCCCAGGATCCCGGCTTTGCTGGCGGAGTAGGCGGCCATGTTGGCCACGCCTTCCTTCCCGGCTGTCGAGGAAATGTGGAGTAGCCGGCCGTAGCCTGCTTCTGCCATTCGCGGCAGGACGGCCCGGGAGACGATGAACGCCCCGGTCAGGTTGATCCTGATGATGCGTTCGAAGTCTTCCACGGACATGTCCGCCGCAGGGGACACGGGACCCAGGATGCCGGCGCAGTTCACCACCGCGTCGAGCCCTCCCATGTCCTCCGTTGCGGCGGACACGGCCGCAGCAACGGACTTTGGGTTGGTGACGTCCATGGCCAGTGACGAGGTCCCGGCTTCTCCGGGCCAGGTGGCCGAGGGCAGGTCGGCGCCGACCACCGCCGCCCCGGACGCCCGAAGGCATGACGCCGTCGCACGCCCGATGCCGCTGGCTGCCCCGACCACCAGGCAGCGGGACCCGGTGATGGTGGCCGGTGCCTGGCGTGTCATCGGCTAACCGCCCGTCGGAAGTTGGCAAGCATGCGGTCAGCGTCTGCGGGAATCCCGGTGAAGAGTTCGAAGGCGGCGGCTGCCTGGCCAACCACCATGCGGCCGCCGTCAAGTACAGCGCAGCCCTTGCCACGCGCTGCCCTGATCAATTGGGTTTCGAGCGGCCGGTAGACCACGTCCGCCACCCACAGGCCGGGGTGGATGAGGTCCGGATCCACCGGTGTACCGGGGTGGCCTGTCATGCCGATGGGCGTGGAGTTCACCAGCCCGTCGGCCTCCCGGAGGCTTCCGGCGATGGCATCCGTCCCGCTCACTGACAGCTGGCTGCCCGGGAAGTGCCGGGCGAGCCTGGCGGCGAGATCTTCGGCCCTTGCCGGTTCAATATCAGCAATGACCAGGTTCCTGGTTCCGGCGCTGAGCAGCCCGAAGGCCACTGCCGCACCGGCTCCCCCGGCACCGATCTGAACCACCGAGCCGGTCGTTGCGGTCGGAAGGCCGGCCCGGAGACCGCCGATGAAGCCAACGTGGTCCGTGTTGTGGCCCACCGCCCTTCCGTTGTGGAAAGTGACGGTGTTGACGGCACCGAGGATCCGGGCTTCGGGTGAGAGTTCGTCGAGGCCGTCCTGCACCAGTTGTTTGCTCGGATGGGTGATGTTCAGGCCGTCGAATCCGAGGTCTGCTGCGCGCCGCACCAGTGCCGCGGACCGCTCTGCGGGTTCTCCGATGACGTCCAGATCGATGACTCGGTACGTGCAGGAAAGGCCCAGGCTATCGGCTTCCGCTTCATGTAGGGCCGGGGTCAGTGAGCCGCCGATCCCCGATCCGAGCAGTCCGACGACAAACCGGTGGCCGGTATCGGCTTCACGTGGTTGGAATGACCACAGGCCAGGCAGCGCGAGCTGGCTCATGCCTGCACCTTGGCGGTGGCTGCCGCAGGAATGGCGGACGACGCCGGGTGGCGCGCCAGGTCAGACTTCTTCAGTCCCAGCTGGGCAGTTGGAGTCTTGAAGGTCTCGGGTGCCATCAGCGCAGCGACCGCGGAGATGGCACAGGCCACCGCGGCGAAGGTTGCGACCGGCACCCAGTTGGCTTTGTCCCCACCGATCAGCAGCTCGGAAATGACCGGGGCGAATCCGGCCAGGAGCAGTCCGAACATGAGGCTGATGGCCATGCCCGAGTACCGGACCCTGACCGGGAACTGCTCCGGGAAGTAGGCGGGGTAGATGGAGTTGGTGGACGTGTAGGCGACACCGATCAGCAGGATGCCGGTGAGGAAGATCAGCGGGACGTTCGCGGCGGAGAGGGCCATGAAGAACACGTAGATCATGCCGATCTGCAGCAGCAGCCCGGAGACGAAGACGGGTTTGCGGCCGATCCGGTCCGACAGCATGCCTGCCAGCGGACCCATGGCGACGGCGGCAAGGTTCGCGACGGCGATCACCGTCAGCATGAGTCCCTTTTCCACGCCGACCACCGAGGTGGCGTAGGAGAGGGCGAAGACGTTGATGATGGTGTTGATGATGGTGAACAGCGACATTGCCGTGACGCGGATGACGGTTGCCCAGTGATGCCGGAACAGCGTAACAAGCGGTACCTTGACCACTGCGTCGTGCTCTTTGACTTCCTCGAAGACGGCAGGCTCTTCGAGGAGGCGGCGGAGGATAAAGGCGATGACTGTGACTACTGCGCTGGCGAGGAAGGGGATGCGCCAGCCCCAGGAGAACAGCTGGTCTTCGGGCATGGATGCCACCGGAATAAAGACAAGGGTGGAAAGCACGATGCCGAACATGATGCCGCTCATCGTCCAGCTGGTGTAGAAGGCGCGCTTCCCGTCAGGGGCGTGCTCAAGGGTCAGTGAGCTTGATCCGGGTGATTCGCCGCCCGCCGAAAGTCCCTGCACAAGGCGAAGAACCACGATGAGGATGGGCGCTGCCATCCCGATTTGGCTATAGGTAGGCAGGCAGCCGATGAGGAAGGTCGAGGTACCCATTAGCAGCAGGGTCAGGAGCAGGACCCGCTTGCGGCCGAACTTGTCGCCGAGGTGCCCGCAGACCACTGCTCCGAGCGGGCGGGCGATGTAGGCGACGCCCACCGTTGCAAAGGACAGCAGCATGGCGGAGGGACCGGGCGCGAAGAACAGCTTGCCGAAGATCAGCGCTGCCGCGGAGCCGAAGATGAAAAAGTCGTAGTACTCAAGTGCGCTGCCCACGAAGCCGGATACGGCCGCGATTTTCGCGTTGTTTTTGGGGCGTGCTGGAGCCGATGTCGACACTGACATGGAGTTCCCTTTCTTGTGGTTCGCCGCTTGATGCGGCTGCTCCATCCAGTGTGGCTGTCATCACTTAGCTAGTCCACGACTAAAATGATCTATCACTATGCTGCTATTCCACTAAGTGGAGTTAGGTGCCGTCAGCGGGGAATCTCCGGAAAGATCTCTTCGACAACTCCGAGCACAGCGGCCAGGACGGCTGAATCGTTCTCCGCCGACCACGCGATGGCATGGTTCATGAAATGCGGCGGGTCATCCAGGGCCACGTATGTGGCTCCGGAGGGAATGATGCCCGCTATCCCGCTGCTCATCAGGGTGACCCCCACACCGGCGGCGACGAAGGTCAACACCATGTAGGGGTCTGACAACTCCTGGACGATGCGGGGACGGAATCCCGCCGCCTGGCAGGCCGCGAGCATCACGTCGGTCATTGACGATGAGCCATCCAGCGGCGGGGAAATGAAGTCGTCGGTTGCCAGTGACTTCAATGGGATGGACTGTTCCTGGGCCAGCGGATGGTCCAAAGGAAGTACCGCGCCGACTTCCTCACTGGCAACCAGCCTGGTCATCACCGACGCTGGCGGGGATTCGGGAAGGCCAACGAAAGCAAGGTCGAGAGCGCCCTTCGCGACGCTGGCCAGTCCATCAGCCGTTCGGACCCGGCTGGTGAGGTCCATCTTGATGTCGGGATAGCGACGCCGGACGGCGCGGGTGAGCGGCGGAAGAGTGAGATGGTTTACGGCACCTGAGAATCCAATCCTGATGTTGCCACGGACGCCCGCCTCCTCGGTCTGGGCCGCCTCCCGGGCAAGGCGCATTTCATGGAGCACACGGTACGCCCGCGGCAGCAGGGCATACCCTGCCGGTGTGAGGGCTACGCTTCTGGTGTTGCGTTCAAAGAGACGCGTCCCCAGGTCCGCCTCCAGCTTCCGGATGGTCTGGCTCAGCGGCGACTGCGAAGTGTGCAGGCGCTGTGCGGCACGGCCGAAATGCAGTTCTTCGGCGACCGCAACAAATGCTTCCAGCCAGCGGATCTCTGTCATATCTTCAGAATTTACTCTTTCGTGCCTATTGCCGTGGGCGCGCAGCTTTCGCAGACACCGGCGCTCCCCCATGCGCAGGAACCTGGCCGGGCCCCAAGGACCGGGTTTAGGCTGGGCGGATGTTGACCATCGGAACCATCGTCCTCGGCGTCAACGACGTTGCCGCCGCCGCCAACGTCTGGAACGCCGCCATCGGCTACGTCCCGCGGGAACCTGGCGACGACACGTGGGTGACCCTCGTGCCGGCGTCGGGCCCTGGCGCGGAACTGTCCCTCCAGCTCAGCGAAACGCCCGTCCAGGACCACCCGCGGATCCACCTGGACCTCTACGCGGATGACCAGGCTGCGGAGGTTGACCGGTTGGTCTCGCTGGGCGCCCAGCGGGTGGACTGGGACCTGTACCCGGATGACCCGGACTTCGTGGTCCTGGAGGATCCGGACGGGAACCGGTTCTGCGTCATCGACAAAAGCCCGCGATAGCGCCGTCACCGGAAACAAGCCCGCCGCCGGCACCACTACTTCCCGCGCGACACTGTCAACGCCGGCTACCTGCGGGAGAGCGGCAAAAACACCTTCTGGCGCGGCGTCACCATCGGAGGACTGGCAGTCAGGCAGGAAGGACGACGGCGGGTGGGCACCCGCCGTCGTCCTTCCTGCTTTGATCCCGGCCGTCAGCAGCGGGCGGCCGGGCTAGGAGTTCCGGCCGCCCGCGCGCCTGTCAGCGCTGGTTCTTGCGCGGCTTCACGATGTTGAGTATGCCGCTTTCATGTTTCGCTTTTTTGTCGGCCCGTTTTTCAAGAATCGACTTGCCGACCTTTTTGGCAGCGGAGCCCCTGGGAGATTTTCCGGACATCGGAATCACGCCTTTCCTTGCTTGCGATACCCGCCACCCTACGCCGTTTTATTTATTTATCCAGGCCTCCCAAAATCGCCCCACGCAGCCGCCTCCGCCTGCCCTGCGGCGGGCTCTGGTCATTTTCGGAGCGGAGTACAAAAACATTAGATTGATGATTTTGCTGATTTGGGCATGGCGCCGAAATTTCCGAAATTGCCGCAGGAAAACCACCCACTCAACGCCAGAATTCAGTGAGCTGCGGGGCCAGCTTTTCACCGTGGCCGAACCCAGCCCGGGCCGCGGCCGGACGAAGTGACAGATCCATGGCGTTGGCGCCAAACATGTGCTCGGAACCGCTGTCCGGGAAGACCGTTTCCACCCTGCTCCCACCTGCAGTCAGCTCCGCCATCTGCGCGGTGAGCTGCATGCCCCATTCGAGCGGCATCCGGGTCCTGCCGCCAAAGGGCGAAAGCACCAGGACGCGCCCGTGCCCCGCGGCAAGGTCGGCGTTCTCGTTGCGCCGGTAGCCGCCGTCGATATAGCGCCTGTCCCCGATCCCGTAGGCGAACCCGCTGGCACAGCTGGCGGCGACGGCGTCCACCAGGTCCACGCCGCTGTTGCGGTCGAAGACGGCCGGTTCGCCGGTGCGGGCATCGACCGCCGTAATGAGCAGCCTGTGCTGCGGCCACTCCCGGATTGGCAGCCGGCTGGCGACGGTTTCGCGCCACCGCCCGGTGGCGTCATGCGCGGAAGCGAGGTCCAGCGCCAGCGCGCCCATCCTGCGGCGCATGTCGGCTGGATCTGCAGCTGAGGCGATGATCCGGTCAGTCCGCTCGAGGTGGTCGGACACCGGCCTGGCGGGACTCACCCCAGCAGCTGCTCCGGCCGGAGCCGTTCGTTGCTGCGGCGCAACATCAAGGACGGCCGCATAGAGTTCGGCGGGAGGGGCGCCGGCGATCTGGGCTGCAGCTGTTGACCCGGCGGAGGTGCCGATGACCAGCTCGGCGCCGGCCACGTCCAAACCGGCATCCGCCAGCCCGGCGAGGACGCCGATCAGCCATGCATTTCCTGTTGAGCCGCCGCCGCCAAGGACCAGTGCGCGCCCGGAAGACACCGCGGAGGTGCCGTGCGGAGTTAAAGAAGGTGTTGAGTTCATGGGAGTCGCCCTTCGCGAATTGCCTGATTCGGCGCTCCCGGTGGCGACTAGTTCAGCCGCTCGATCGTGGACTGCGGGGAGCACCCATTGCGGATACAGCATTCATGGGTCTCACCTCCTGCGGCCTGGTCACGATCATGGGAATCTTGGCACACCTGCTGGGCCGGGCGCAACGGGTAAATTTGTAGCGATGATTTTGATTGAGCGGGACAGCCCCGCGCGTGATGACGTCCGTCTGCTCCTGAGCGAGCACCTGGCGGACATGTTCGCCACCTCGCCCGCCGAAAGCGTCCATGCCCTGGACCATTCCGCGCTGTCCGGGCCGTCCATCTCGTTCTGGACCGCACGCGAGGACGGCGCGCTGCTGGGGTGCGGCGCCCTCAAACTTTTGCCCTCCCCGCCGGCACCGCAAGGCACGGCGAGATCAAGTCGATGCGCACCACGGCAACGGCGCGGGGACGGGGTGTGGCCACCCTCATGATTCGGCATATCCTTGAGGACGCCCGTGCCCGGAACCTTGGGCACGTCTTCCTGGAGACCGGAACAGAGGATTACTTCGCGCCCGCACGGCGTCTCTACGCCCGGCACGGTTTCACCGAGTGCCCGCCCTTCGCCGACTACGTCCTGGACCCCAACAGCGTGTTCATGGAGCTGAGGCTCCAGGCGTAAGGGTAGACGCCCCCTTACCGCGGAAAGTGTTTGGGGGCGCCGCTGGATTCGCGGGGAATGAGCGTTGGAAGGGATTTCCGTATGCGCGGTTCCTTTCCGGGATTCACAATGAGGTCGATCGCGGTGGCGGCGATCTGGTCCAGGGGTACCCGCACGGACGTCAGGGGCGTGGAGAGCCTGGCAGCCAGGGGGATGTCGTTATAGCCCACGAGGGCCAGGTCTTTCCCTATCTCGATCCGGTGATGGTGCGCAGCGGCAATGACCCCCATGGCAATGTTGTCATTGGCTGCGAATATGGCTGTGGGTCGGTTTCCCGCAGTGTGTCCAAGCAGGGTTTCACCTGCCGAATATCCATTCTCGATGCCGTATCCGGCCGCGATCAGCCATTCTTCGCGCGGCTGTATCCCTGCTTCGCTCAGTGCTTTCCGGGCTCCTGCCAGGCGTGCGGTTCCGGTTGATGTGAAGGCGGGACCGGTAACAACCGCGATGTCACGGTGACCGAGGTCAATGAGGTGGCGTGCGGCGAGGTATCCGCCAATCTCGTCGTCTCCGAGCGCGGAGGGGCTGATACCGTCGGTGCGCAGCACCAGCGCATGGGCTACCCGGCGCTCACGCAGCCGCCGGGGAGTTCGTCATCGAGGCGTGCCGTGGCGAGAATCAACCCGTCGACGTTTCTGTCCAGGAGTGTTTCGGCTGCGCGTCGTTCATCCTCGGGGTCATCCCCACTGGTAGCGACCATGGCGAAGTAGCCGCGGGAAGAGGCGGCCTTTTCGAGTTCTTCGAACATCAGGGCCATGACGGTGTCGCTCAGGCGGGGGACCAAGACACCCAACGTCCGGGTCTCGCCGCGGCGAAGACTTGAGGCGAAGGAGTTCCGCCGATAGCCGAGCTCCTCAGCGATTTTCCGGACGTGTATTGCGGCCGCTGAACGGGACGGGGTGCGTTCATCCAGGGCCCGGCTGGCCGTGGAGATGCTGACGCCACTGGCAGCTGCGACGTCCTTCAGGGTAACGATCTCAGCCGGTAAGGCCCGTTCCATCGCGGTTCTCCTCTTCAGCAAGGGTGTAACAGACACTCTATTCCTCCAACTTGCAAACGTTCCCTTGACAGTGAGCTGCGACACGTGCAAACTTGAAAACGTTCCTGCAAACGTTCCCATACTAGCGGAACTGCCAACTATCAAAGAAGACAAGAAGGTAGCTGTAATGACACTCGATCTCCGCGGACTCAGCCCCGCACCTGTCGCCCCGTTCACCGAAGATGGCGCTGTCGACTTCGCTGCGATCCAGCGTCTGGGTTCGTGGCTCGGATCGATTGAGGGCGTGAAGAGTCTCGTCGTCTTGGGCCACGCCGGCGAAGGCACGTTCCTTACCGAAGAGGAGCAGCTGGACGTCATCCGCGCGTTCGTGGCGTCCACCGACGGCCGCATTCCGGTCGTGGCGGGCATCACGAAGGAGGGCAACAAGACCGCGGCCCTCGAGGCCAGGAAGGCCGTCGAGGCCGGCGCGTCAGCTGGTCTCGTCTACCCCTCGCACGGGTGGCTGCGCTTCGGATACCAGAAGGGTGCCCCGCAGTCGCGCTACCAGGAGATCTACGAAGAGTCCGGCCTGCCGCTGATCCTCTTCCAGTACCCCGATAACACCAAGGCGACCTACGACCTCGACACCCAGCTGGAGATCGCAGGCCAGGAGGGCGTCTTTGCCACGAAGAACGGTGTCCGCAACATGCGCCGGTGGTACACCGAGATTCCCGCACTGCGCGCCGCGTACCCCGAGCTGCAGGTGCTGTCCTGCCATGACGAGTACCTGCTCCCGACAATGTTCGATGTCGACGGTCTGCTCGTCGGCTACGGCAACATCGCCCCCGAACTGCTCGTCGAACTGATCGAGGCCGGCAAGGCGCAGGACTACAAGCGTGCCCACGCCATTCATGAGCGGCTGCTGCCAGTGACCAAGAACGTTTACCACCGCGGCTCCCACATGGAGGGCACCGTCGCCTTGAAGTGGGGCCTGGTGAACCGTGGCATCCTCGAGCACGCCACAGTGCGCACCCCGCTCCTTCCCCTGCCGGAAGGCGCCGAGACCGAAATTGCGGAAGCCTTCGCCGCCGCAAACATCGGCAAGGTCACCGCCACTGTCTGATCCACGGATCCTGAGGATGGCGGGGACAACTCCCGCCATCCTCCCCTAGGCTTTTGCCATCTCCACTCTTGGTCAATGAGGACCCCAGCACCGCGCTGGAGAAGGAGGACTCGCAATGCGCGAGCCGAACAACACCACCACCATGGCTGGCGGCCCCAACGCCGCCCGGATAAATGCAGAGCTCGTAGCCCGTCTCGAAAGGCTTCCGCTCACCCGGCGTCTGACCCTGATCCGCGTGATCATCGGGTCCGCCACGTTCTTCGACGCCTACACCGTCCTGGCCATCGCCTTCGCCATGCCGCAGCTGTCCACGGAATGGCACCTGACGGCCGGGGAGATCGGGATGATCCTGTCAGCCGGATACGTCGGCCAGATCTTCGGCTCACTCTTCTTTGGCCAGCTGGCCGAAAGGATCGGCAGGCTTCCCGTCCTGCTCATCACCATCCTGCTCTTCGTCTCCATGGACGTCGCCTGCCTGTTCGCGTGGGGCGCCGCGTCGATGATCGTCTTCCGCTTCATCCAGGGCATTGGAACCGGTGGTGAGGTCCCGGTGGCCAGCGCCTACATCAACGAATTCGTTGGAGCGAAAAAGC
This sequence comes from Arthrobacter sp. FX8, assembly GCF_026723805.1. Classification (NCBI taxonomy): domain Bacteria; kingdom Bacillati; phylum Actinomycetota; class Actinomycetes; order Micrococcales; family Micrococcaceae; genus Arthrobacter; species Arthrobacter sp. FX8. The sequence continues at coordinate 3,102,074 of NZ_CP113505.1, forward strand.
GCGGCAGGTTCTTCCTCCTCTACGAGGTCATCTTCCCCGTGGGCCTCATGTTCGCCGGCATCGCCGGGTACTTCCTGGTCCCGGTGGTGGGCTGGAAGGCGATGTTTATCGTCGGCATCGTCCCCGCCCTGCTCACCATTCCCATGCGCTGGCTGATGCCCGAATCCCCCGCTGGCTCGCCTCCCGGGGACACGTAAACAAGGCTGACATGGTTGTCACCATGCTGGAAAATGAAGCCCGAAAAGCAGGCCACGCCCTTTCCGAGCCCGTTGTGCGCCCCGTGGACCCGAAAGCGACCGCCCGGACCGACTGGCGCGAACTCTTCTCAGGCATCTACCGCAAACGCACGCTCATGATCTGGATGCTTTGGATCTGCGTCTACATGGTCAACAACGGCCTTATCACCTGGCTCCCAACGCTCTATAAGCAGACCTTCAACCTCCCGCTTCAGGCCAGCCTTGCCTACGGCTGGGTGACATCGGCAGTAGGCGTCGTGGCGTCCATCCTGTGCGCGCTCCTCATCGACCGCGTGGGCCGCAAGCGCTGGTACTCATGGGCATTCCTCGCCGCTACGGTCCCGCTGGTAGTGCTCACCGCCCTCGGCGCCGTCTCCGCCACGCAGGTTGTGGTGTTCGCCAGCATCGCCTACGCCATCCTCCAGACCATCTCGTTTTCCCTCTACCTCTACTCGGCCGAGCTCTACCCGACGCGTCTCCGCGCCATCGGCACCGGATTCGGAAGTGCCTGGCTTCGGGCAGGCTCCGCGATCGGGCCCATCCTGGTCGGCTGGATCGTGGACAATTACGGGGTCAGCTACGTCTTCACGGTCTTCGCCGCAGTCGCGCTCATCGGTGGACTGGTCACCATCTTCTTTGCCATCGAAACCAAGGGCCGGGTCCTCGAGGAACTCTCGCCCTGACCCGCACCACAACCACAAAAACAAGGAAACGTACGACGCCGGGTGGGCACCCGCCGTCGTACGTTTCTGTTTGCCAGGTCTACAACTGGCCGGTGGGGCCGCTGTCCTTGACTTCGCCACGCCAGCCTCCGGTTTCGGTGCCGCGCGATTCAACGAAGTCCTTGAACTTGCGCATGTCCGCCTTGACCTGCATCTTGTCGATCTTCAGCGCCGCGCCTGCCTTTTCGGTGACGGTTTCCGGGGCCCATTCGAAATGGACTTTGACCTTGGTGTGAGTAGCGTCCAGCGGCGTGAACCTGACGATGCCGGCATGCGACTTGCCGTCGACGCTGCGCCAGGCGATCCGGTCATCGGGCTCCTGGTCGACAATTTCAGTGTCGAACTCCCGCCTGACGCCACCCACCTTGGTAACCCAGTGGTTGGTGGTGTCCGTCAGCTGGGTTATCGATTCCACTCCGGACATGAACCGCGGAAAGGATTCGAACTGGGTCCACTGGTTGTAAGCGGTACCCACTGGGACGGCGACTTCAACGGTCTCTTCAACCTCTTCGAAGTGTTCCATCTGCTTCCTCCTTATGACGGACGGCCGCAGCGACAGACCGGCAGCACTGGCCTTCCTGCCAGTCAGGCAGCCGCCACCCCAGCACGATAAGTCCGGCAGCTATCTGTGTCCAGAGCCTTGGAATTCCCAAGCGGACGACGGCGGGTGGGCGCCCGACGTCGTCCGCTTCCGGTTGGTGCCTACCCGCTGAAGGCGACCTTTTCCCAACTCAGGACGTCCTCACCCGTGGCGCTGTTGCCGGCCACAGTGAAGCGCACATAGTCCACGGCGTTGTTGGCGCCGTCCACGGTGATGCGCCGCAGGTTGTCCGCTGGGGCCGAGCCGTAGATGCCCAGCCACGGCGATCCCGCGGCGAGGGGCTGGTTCTCCGCGAAGACGTGGCTGTCACCGTTGATGAGGTAGACCGGTGCGTCGAAGTGGTTGGTTTCCTCGACGATCGCCTGCACGATCCCGCGGAAGCCGGAGACGGTTTCGGGATTGGCGGTGGCGTCGGCCAGGAGGGAAGGGTCGAACATGTCGGCCTGCTGCATGAGCACCACCGAGCGCTCATTGCTGCGCCTGGCGTCGGCGAAGGTCTGGTGGATCTGGGTGATGACGGCGTCCGTCCGGTGCTCCACCTCCGCCAGCTGCTCCGGGGTGGGTTCTGTCTTGCCCAGGCCCGTCCACGGCAGGAGGGAGTTGTTGCTGCCCTGGACGTTCAGGACGGAGAAGGCCACCCGGTTCTTGGTGAAGCGGACGTCCTCGGGCAGGCCCAGGTTCGCCTGGGACTTCACCGGCATGGTGGCGCCGAGTGTCTTGCCGGGCTGGTTGAAGAAGACCTCCCGCAGTTTGTCCAGGCGTTCCAGCGGGTTGTAGGCGCCGTTGTTGGCGCGGTGGCAGTCCACCCATTCGTTGTCGCCAGGCGTGTAGACCAGCGGGTGGGTGAAGGTGTCGAACTGGGAGCGGATGTAGGAGAAGTACCCGTCGGAGCAGACGGAGGAGCCGTTCTTGATGTCGCCCACGTGTGCTACAAACTTCAGGTCCTTGTCGGCGTTGAGGTCCTGGATGCGGGACGGGAACTTGGCGATCTCGGTTGCGCCGTAGGGGATGTCGCCGATCGCGGCGAAGGTGAAGGCCTGGTTGTTGTCGCTGCTGCTGTCCGCAGCCTGTATTCCGGCGAATGCGGGCTGGGACGCAAGGAGGCCAAGCGCCAGGGTGAGTGCCGCCGTCGTAATTTTCAAAGTCTTTGTGGGCATGTGATTGCTCCTGTTTCTGCTAAATGCCTAGGCGCCGCGGGCGGTGAGGAACTGCTGGAGGCCGGCGAGGTCGTCGGTGTTGATGTGGTCCACGCCGGCGTCGGCCAGTTCGGTCCAGACGGCGTCGCGGGCGGCGCCGGGCTGGTCCGGGGTGGCCCAGAAGCGGACGCGGTAGCCGTTGGCGTGGGCCGTGGCAACGAAGGCGCGCAGCTTGGTCCGCTCGGATTCGGGCATGGGGCCCACGCCCTGCCAGGTGAAGAGCTTGGTCCAGTTGTCGCTGACCAGGGGCATCAGGGCGGCGGGGAGGCCTGAGGCGAGGTCCGTAGAGCGGCCGTCGTAGAAGCTGAAGCGCTGGGTCTGTGCCTGCATGGTGGCCAGTGGGCGGTTGCCGCTGATGACGGCGGTCACCGGGCCGGTCTTGACGTTGCCGTTGGTGTAGCGGCTCATGATGCCGCGGTGCTCGGACAGTTCCTGTTCGACGGCGGCGTAGGTGGCCTCGCCTTCGCTCTTGATGTCGATCAGGAGTTGGAGGCTGCCGTCCCACTGGGGGTAGACGCTGTGGCCGGGCTGGCTGCGGACCAGGTCCTGGAGCGGGTCGAGGTAGAGGCTCTCGAGCGTGACGCCCTGCTTGGCGTCGGCGAGGTCGTGGGCCACCCGCAGTTCGCCGTCCACAAGCCACACGTCCGCCTCGACGCTGGTGAAGCCGTGCTCCAGGGCGTCGAACAGGGGCCGGTCATGCTCGTAATCATTGTGGGCGTGTGTCCCGGCAAGCGGCTGGCCGACGACGACGGGAGCCGGCCTGGGTGCCTCAGCCGGGGCTTGAGTCTGCGCCTGGGCGGGGGCTACGGCTGTCCCGGCAAGGGAAGCGAGGATGGCGACGGTGGCGAGGGTGCTTTTCACGAACACGGAGTACTCCTGGTGCGTCGGGGATGTCTGCCCGGCCGGGGTGTGACGGGCGGAAGGGTGCCCGAACAGCTTGCTGTGCCTGCTGGAACGGTTTGGAGCGCTTTGGTTGATGGTGGGTAAACGGAAGGGAACAACAGGCCGGTCCCTACAGGACCGGCAGCCTGCTTCCAAGACCGGCACGGATGTCTACTTCACTTCCAAGACCGGTACGGATGATTGCTCCACGTGGCGCCGTGGTTGGACGCGGTCCTGGCTGTGCCGGGGCGCACACCAACGGAGCACGCCGACGGAGAGCATGAATACCCCGGCTATGACGCAGCCAGATAATCCACGCATACTGCTTCCAAGAGGCTTCCTTCTCCGGGCAGGAAGCCCGGCGGCCACAGTGGCGGTTCCCGGTCCGGTTGTTCGGCGTTGTATTGGCGCCCGGTGGGCGAGATCCAGCCGGGTGGTTCGTTCCTGGCGGTTGGTCCGGGGCTCCAGCCCGTTCGGTGCTTGAGCCTGTGGTGCTTGGGGCACAGCTGACCCAAGTTGCTGATTCCGGTGGTTCCGCCATGTTCCCAGGCTGTGAGGTGGTCTGATTCATTATCCAGGCTGGCGTTGCTGCAGCCGGGAAAAGTGCATTTTCCATCGCGCATCCGCAACCACCGCTTCAGTGATTCCGGAAGGCGGTAGCTGGTCCGGCTGATTTCCAGCGGTGCCCCGTCCCGGGGATCCACGAGGACCCGGTAGAACGAGCCGGCACCTTCCGTGACGAGCCTTCGGGCCATCGACGCCGGGATGGGTCCGTAGCCGTCAAGCTCGGCGGCCTCGTCCGCGGTTCCGAGGAGTGAAAACACCGGCACTGTGACCAGCACGTCGGCTTTAAGGGAGGGCGCCGCGCCAACTGCCTCGGCTGGATTGCCCAACAGCAACCCCGCAGCCACATCCGCCCTGAGCTGGGCAAGCGTCCGCGGTTCATCCGGGCCCTGCAGGCCGCGGGCCATGGCGGACATCCTGTTCCAGACCGCGCATGCCGTGTCCGCGGGCATGTACAGCGAGACCCATGCCATTCCGTCCCGGTCCAGGGAGTACTCCATCCGCCGGTCCCCTGCGCACTTCGCGTGCCTCGAATCCAGGGACTCCGGGTGATGCCGTTCCCGCCAGGAACGGACTTTCCGACGAAACCGGGCCGGCACCAATTCGCCAGCAGCGGCTCCCCTGGCCGCGTTCGGTGCCTCCGGGTCAAGGAAGTGAGCCTCCAATGAAGCGGCCGCAGCGTGGTTGAGGCCAGAGGTTTCGTCCACAAGGATCCGTGCGTGCTGCCAGGAAATGCTTCCGTCCTGCAGCGCATCCAGCGTCGACGGCAAAGAGCTGGTCAGCGCCTGGGCTTCCCCCAAAAGTGCAGACGCGGCACGTTCACCGATGGTGAGGACGCAGGCAACCTCTGCCACCAGGCTCATTTCCCGCGCCGACGATTCATAGGCACTTTGCGCCGGCCCTTCCAACGCCTCTGATGCCTCTGCGTAACCGGCCAGCAATTGGACCTTCGCCGCGGCTGTGGCAGCTTCGATCCGGGCCACCACCGCCAGGCCGTCCAGGCAGGACTCGGAAAGTTCCCGCAGAGGATCATGGCCAGAGAGGCCGTCACCACGAGCCGACGCTTCCGAGGAACGGGCAAGGACTCCGGCCATCTCGTTCACCAGTCCGGCCAGGGAGGTGACGGCAGCCGGCAACCCGGCCCTGCGTCCCGCGTCCACAACCGCTCCGGTTTCCATACCCAAATGCTGTCACTGGGGTCTGACAATTCGAGTTCCCCCCACAGCCGAACCGAGTATCCGTCATCGCGCCCGCTTCGGTTCCCCACCGCCAGGGTTTTGCACTCCGGTCGGTCATGGGCGCCGGCATGGGGTCAGATTCCATGCCGGCTGTGTCCCAAAATGGGAGGCACGCTGTCCTAAACCTCCGCAACCGGCGCAGCGAACTGGGCCTCGTACAGCCGTGCGTAAGCCCCGCCGGCGGCCAGCAGTGATGAGTGGGTCCCCTGCTCCACGATCTGGCCGGCTTCCATCACCAGGATGAGGTCGGCGTCGCGGATCGTGGACAGGCGGTGCGCGATCACAAATGACGTCCGGTCTGACCGCAGGGCGCTCATGGCCTTCTGCACCAGCACCTCGGTCCGGGTGTCCACCGAAGACGTCGCCTCGTCCAGGATCAAAACAGAGGGCCGCGCCAGGAAGGCCCGCGCGATGGTCAGCAGCTGCTTCTCACCCGCTGACACGTTGGACCCTTCGTCGTCCAGCACGGTGTCGTATCCCTCGGGCAGGGACTTCACAAAGCGATCAACGTACGTCGCCCGCGCGGCCTCAAGCACCTCCGAAGAAGACGCAGCGGGCCGGCCGTAGGCAATGTTGTCCCGGATGGTCCCACCGAACAGCCACGTGTCCTGCAGCACCATCCCCATCCGCGAGCGCAGGTCGTTCCGGGTCATGGTGGTGATGTCCACGCCGTCCAACGTGATCCGGCCGGCATCCAGCTCGTAGAACCGCATCATCAGGTTCACCAGCGTGGTCTTGCCCGCCCCCGTCGGCCCCACAATGGCCACCGTCTGCCCCGGCTCCGCCACCAAAGACAACCTGGAAATCAGAGGCTTGTCCGGCGAATACGAGAAGGACACGTCCTCGAACACCAGCCGCCCGCGCCCGGCACCATCAGGACTCTGCAAAGAAGCACCCACAGGATCGGCAGACTGTTCCTCCGTATCCAACAACTCGAACACCCGCTCAGCCGACGCAACGCCGGACTGCAGCAGGTTGGCCATCGAGCCGAGCTGCGCCAGCGGCTGGGTGAACTGCCGCGAGTACTGGATGAACGCCTGCACGTCACCCAACTGCATGGCCCCGGACGCAACCTGCAGGCCGCCCACCACGGCAATCCCCACGTACACCAGGTTCCCGATGAAGGTCATGGCCGGCATGATCAGCCCGGAAATGAACTGCGCCCCGAAACTCGCCTCATACAGCTCCACGTTCTTCTGCCGGAACCGCTCCCCCACCTCGCGCTGCCGGCCGAACACCTTTACCAGTGCATGCCCGGTGTAGGTCTCCTCAATCTGCCCATTCAGCTCACCGGTGTTCTTCCACTGCTGCACAAACAGCTTCTGCGAGCGCTTGGCAATCAGCGCCGTGATCCCCAGCGTCAGCGGAATGGTCACCAGCGCGATCAGCGCCAGCGTCGGGGACAGGATGAACATCATCACCAACACGCCCACCACCGTCAGCAACGACGTCACCGCCTGGCTGATGGACTGCTGCAGGCTCTGCGAAATGTTGTCCACGTCGTTGGTCACCCGGCTGAGCAGCTCACCGCGCTGGATCGAGTCGAAATACCGCAGCGGCAGCCGGTTGATCTTCGCCTCGATCTTCTCGCGCAGCCCAAACACCGTCCGCTGCACCACGCCGTTCAGAACATACGCCTGCCCCCACATGAACGCCGACCCCAGCACGTACAGCACCAGCGCCCACGTCAGCACGCTGGCCAGCGCCGCAAAGTCGATCCCCGCACCCGGCGTCAGCGTCATGGCGCCGAGCATGTCCGCCTTCTGGTTCTCCCCCGCCGCCCGCAGCTGCGCGATCAGTTGCGCCTGCGTCATCCCCGGCGGCAGCTGCTTGGACACCACACCGGCGAAAATCAGGTTGGTGCCCTCGCCGAGCAGCCGCGGCCCAATCACCTGCAGCACTACGCCCGCCACGGCCATGACCAGCACCAGCACCAGCCAGAGCCGTTCCGGCCGCAGGGTGCCCAGCAGCCGTTTGGCCGAACCGCTGAAGTTCATCGCCTTCTCTGCCGGGACGTTCATCCCGGCAAACGGTCCGCCGTGCCCTGGGCCGCCGCGCGGCCGGGGAATGCGTACGACGTCGGCCTGGCCGGCTCCGGAGCCGGGCCCGGCTTTGGTGCCGCGAGCGGGACGGGTCCCAGGGTGTTGGGTGCTCATACCGTTTCCTCCGCTGCCAGCTGGGACGAAACAATCTCACGGTACGTCTCGGATGTCTCCAATAACTCATGGTGCGTGCCGTGCGCAACGATCCTGCCGTCGTCGAGCACCATAATCTGGTCCGCGTCAACGATGCTGGACACGCGCTGGGCGATGATGACCATGGTGGCACCGGCAGTGGTGCGCTTGAGCGCCTGGCGCAGCCGGGCGTCGGTGCCGGTGTCCAGGGACGAGAACGAGTCGTCAAAGATGTAGAGCTCGGGCCGCTTCACCAGGGCCCGGGCGATGGCCAGCCGCTGCCGCTGCCCGCCGGAGACGTTGGTGCCGCCCTGCGAGATCGCCGCGTCCAGCCCATCCTCCATCTGCTCCACGAAGTCCCGGGCCTGGGCGATCTCCAGCGCGGTCCACAGCTCGTCCTCGGTGGCGTCCGGGTTGCCGTACAGGAGGTTGCTGCGCACGGTGCCGGAAAACAGGTATGGCCGTTGTGGCACCAGGCCGATGTGCCCCCAGAGCAGGTCCGGGTCCAGGTCCCTGACGTCCACTCCGTCCATCAGCACCGCGCCGGAGGTGACGTCGAAGAGCCTCGGCATCAAGTTCACCAGGGTGGTCTTGCCGGAGCCGGTGCTGCCGATGATCGCGGTCGTCTGCCCAGCGCGGGCGGTGAAGCTGATGCCTGACAGGACCGGCTGGTCGGCACCCGGGTAGGCGAATCCGACGTCGCGCATCTCCAACTCGCCGCGCCGCTGCCTGCCGGCGAACGCCGCGCTGGTGACCGGGTTCTCCGGCGGCAGGACGCTGGAACTGGTGCCCAGCACCTCGCCGATCCGGTCCGCGGACACCGACGCGCGCGGGATCATCACCGCCATGAAGGTGGCCATCATGACGGACATGAGGATCTGCATCAGGTAGCTCAGGAACGCGATCAGGGTGCCCACCTGCATGGACCCGTCCTCGATCCGGAAGGCGCCGAACCAGATAACCGCCACGCTGGATACGTTCAGGATCAGCATGACGGTGGGGAACATCAGCGCCATCAGGCGTCCGGCCCGGAGGGCAACGTCCGTGACGTCCGTGTTGGCCTGGGCGAACCGCGCCGTTTCCATGTCCTCCCGCACGAATGCCCGCACCACGCGGATGCCCGCGAGCTGCTCGCGCAATACGCGGTTCACGGTGTCGATCCGGGCCTGCATCTTGCGGAACAGCGGCACCATCCGCGTGACAATGAGCCCGACGGCGATCAGCAGCACCGGGACACACACGGCAATGAGCCAGGACAGCTGGGCGTCCTGCCGGATGGCCATGATCACGCCGCCGATGCTGAGCATGGGCGCGGCCACCATGAGCGTGGCGGACATCAGCACCAGCTGCTGGACCTGCTGGACGTCATTGGTGGACCTGGTGATCAGGCTCGGGGCGCCGAAGCGGGTGACCTCCTGCTCGGAAAACTCGCCCACGCGGTCAAAGATGGCGCCGCGCAGGTCCCGGCCCAGGCCCATCGCGGCCTTGGCACCGAAGTACACGGCCACCACGGCGCAGGCAATCTGCGCGAGGGTGATGAGCAGCATGACGCTGCCCGTGGACATGATGTAGGCGGTGTCGCCGCGGGCCACACCCTGGTCAATGATGTCCGCGTTCAGCGTTGGCAGGTACAGCGACGCGATGGACTGCGCCAGCTGGAAAACCACGACGGCGACCAGCAGCGGCCGGTGCGGCCGCAGGTATTCGACAAGCAACTTCCAGAGCATACGTACAAGCCCTCACCTGACGGAGTGTCCACAAACGTGGTGCGAAGGTCAGTGTACGTCCGGAGGCTGGGACTTAACCGGGCGTTGTTGGAGGAAGTTTCGGGGTTCACTGACGGCGTACGCGGGCCCTCCGAACAGCTCTTTGGGCCTCCTTGATCAGGGAATCAGGCTATCGGCGCGGTAGCGGTCGAACAGGGCCGTGAAGGAATCCAGCGTCCGCCGGTATCCCATGAAGCCGGCGTCCCGGCTTTTGCCCATGTCCGTCACCACCTCGATGCCGCGTCCCAGGTCACCGTCCGTGTGCCACCAGGATGCCACCCGGTCCAGCTCCGGCTCGCTGAGGTTGTGGTGGGCGGCGAGCTGCCGCCACTGGTCCCCGCGCCCCGCCATGGACTGCTCCAGGGGACGGGGCTCTCCCTGGTACCCCTCCCACTCCACGCCGAAGTAGGCGGCGAGTTTCGGCCACATCCACCGCCAGCGGAACACGTCACCGTTGACGATATTGAAAGCCTGGTTCGCGGCTTCCGGGGTGGTGGAGGCCCAGAGCATGTGCTCGGCCAGCAGGCCTGCATCCGTCATGTCAGTGAGGCCGTTCCATTGCGTCTCGGATCCCGGGAACACGAACGGCTCCCCGCTGTCCCGGCACAGGGTGGCCTGCGCAGCAAGCGTAAGGCCCATGTTCATCGCGTTGCCCACCGCGTGGCCAATCACGGTGTGTGCGCGGTGCACGGACCAGGTAAAGCCCTGCCCAGCCGCTGCCGCCCAGAGTTCATCCTCCTGGGCGTAGTAGAAGTTGGGTACTGGAAGGCGCGGCTCCTCCTCATGGAAGGGCGTGTCCGGCATCTCCCCGGCCGCGTACGCCTCGAACGGTCCCAGGTAGTGCTTAAGGCCTGTCATCAGGGCGACGTGGGACACGTCCTTGCCCTGCAGTGCTCCGAGGAGATCACGCACCATGCCGGCATTGACGGCGATGTTCTCTTCCTCGGTGGCCCGGCGCGACCACGCGGTGAAGTAGACATGGGAGGGGTTCTCCGGACCAAGCACAGCCGCCAGGGAGGAAGCTGAGGTCAGGTCCGCCGAGAGCCACCGGACGCCAGGGCGCTCAGCTCCGGGCCTGCGGGACAAGGCAAGGACAGCCCAGCCTTCGCCAACCAAAGTATCCACCAGCGCGGACCCCGCGATGCCGGTGGCACCCACCACCAGGGCAGTCCGCCCGTTGCCCGCTGCTGATCCTGCTCCCGCTGCTGTTCCTGAACCGATGGTCATAGTGCTCCTTCTGCTGCAGGGTTGTCCGACGACGCCCCCTTGCGACAAGCCCCAGCGTCAGGCAGATATTCCGCCGCTCAATCGAGGTGGAGGCGGAGGGGGCTAGAAGGTGCCCTCCGTGTCAGGCTCAATCGCCCACGCAAGGCGGTGCAGCACACTTGCCGTCCGCCCCCGCAGGATTGACCAGGGTGACAGGCTGGGCTTCTTTACCCGAACCCTCTTGGGCGCACGCGGCAGCGCGCTGGTGGCAGTGTCGTCGCTCCTCGCAAGGAAGAGGGCTACAAGGCTTGAACCGTCCATGAAGTTGTTTCCTGAAATTTCGAAAGTCCCACGCAAAAGGGTGGGAAGAAATGGAGAGTGCGGACTGACTGAGAGAGGACCCGCACTTTGATTATGGCTGGGGGCAGCGGCAGCCTCCCAACCGGTTGACCAACTGTTACGTTCCCTCACTTGGAGAACGGATCCCTCCTGGAAAAGAGGGGTTTCCCTCCCCCGCGTCTATGTTCCAATAGGAGGGTTGCACCGGCTGCCCGAGTCCAACCGCGGCCTCGGCCCAACGGAAGGAAGAAGCACATGACCGAACCCCAAGACCATCCCCCGGTCCCCACGCCCGGGAGCGCACAGGGCCTGGACCAGAAGGTTGGGGGTGGGTGCCCCGTAGCCCATGGCAGCGCCACGGCCCAGGGCAGCGAAAGTGAAAACCCGGCGATTGACACGCCGCAGCCCAAGGGGCACCGGCCACGGACCAACCAGGACTGGTGGCCCAACCAGCTGGACCTTTCCGTGCTTCATGCGCACAGCCAGGCGAGCAACCCGCTGGGCCCGTCATTCAGCTACCGCGAGGAATTCCAGAAGCTGGACGTGGAGGCACTCAAGCGTGACATCACCGAGGTCCTGACCACCTCGCAGGATTGGTGGCCGGCGGACTTCGGCCACTACGGCGGCCTCATGATTCGGCTGAGCTGGCACGCCGCAGGCACCTACCGCGTCCAGGACGGCCGCGGCGGAGCAGGTGACGGCAGCCAGCGGTTTGCCCCGCTGAACAGCTGGCCGGACAACGCCAACCTGGACAAGGCCCGGCGCCTGCTGTGGCCGGTCAAGCAGAAGTACGGCCAGAAGCTCTCCTGGGCCGACCTGCTGGTCCTGGCCGGAAACGTTGCCCTGGAATCGATGGGCTTCAAGACCTTCGGCTTTGCCTTTGGCCGGGAGGACGTGTGGGAGCCCGAGCAGATCTTCTGGGGCCCGGAGGATGCCTGGCTCGGCGACGAGCGCTACGTCGGCGAAGGGCAGATGTCCGAAGAGGTCGGCTCCACCGAAATGGGCCTGATTTACGTCAACCCCGAAGGCCCCAAGGGCAACCCGGACCCGGTGGCCGCTGCCGCGTTCATCCGCGAGACCTTCAAGCGGATGGCAATGAACGACGAAGAAACCTTCGCGCTGATCGCCGGCGGCCACACCTTCGGCAAGACCCATGGCGCCGGCCCCGCCGATGCTCATGTGGGTCCCGAACCGGAAGCCGCCAACCTTGAGGCACAGGGCCTGGGCTGGCTCAGCACCTACGGCAGCGGCAAGGGTGGCGACACCATCACCTCGGGCCTTGAGGTCACCTGGACGGACAGGCCTACGCAATGGAGCAACCGCTTCCTGGAGATCCTGTTCGAGTACGAGTGGGAACTGGTCAAGAGCCCGGGTGGCGCCCACCAGTGGGTGGCCAAGGACGCCCCCGAGATCATCCCGGACGCCCACGATCCCGCTAAGAAGCACCGGCCCACCATGCTGACAACGGACCTGTCGCTGCGCTTCGACCCCGTCTATGAGGCGATCGGACGGCGCTTCCTCAAGAACCCGGACGAGTTCGCCCTGGCGTTCGCCAAGGCCTGGTACAAGCTGCTGCACCGCGACATGGGCCCGGTGGGGCCCCACATGCTGGGCCCGTGGGTCCCGGAGCCGCAACTGTGGCAGGACCCTGTTCCCGCCGTCGACCATGAACTGATTGACGACCAGGACGTCGCCTCCCTGAAGGCCAAGCTGCTGGATTCCGGCCTGACCATCCCGCAACTGGCCGGCACGGCCTGGGCCTCGGCTGCCACCTACCGCAAGACGGACCGCCGTGGCGGCGCCAACGGTGCCCGGATCCGGCTGGAGCCGCAGCGCAGCTGGGACGTCTCCGAACCGGAGCAGCTGTCCACCGTGCTCCAGGCCCTTGAGCGTGTCCAGGATGAGTTCAATTCAGCCCAGGCAGGCGGCAAGAACGTGTCCCTCGCCGACCTGATCGTCCTGGGCGGCGCGGCTGCGGTGGAAAAGGCCGCTGCCGACGCAGGGTTCCCCGTGACTGTGCCGTTCCGGCCCGGCCGCACGGACGCCACCCAGGAGCAGACCGACGTCGAATCATTCCAGTACCTGCAGCCGCGGGCTGACGGGTTCCGCAACTACCTGCGGCCCGGCCTGAAGCTCCAGCCAGAGACCCTCCTGCTGGACAAGGCCTACATGCTGGACCTCTCCGCGCCGGAAATGACGGCGCTGGTGGGCGGCATGCGTGCCCTGGGCACCAACGTGGGCGGCGCCGGCCACGGCGTGCTTACGGACAGGCCGCAGGTCCTGACGAACGATTTCTTCGTCAACCTTCTCTCACCAGGCACCAAATGGAAGGCGTCCGAGTCGGAGGAAAATGTCTACGAAATTACCGATGCCGCCACCGGTGAGCTGAAGTGGACGGCCACCCCCGTGGACCTGGTCTTCGGCTCCAACTCGCAACTGCGCGCCCTCGCCGAGGTCTACGCCAGCGACGACGCCCGGGAGAAGTTCGTCAACGACTTCGTAGCCGCCTGGACCAAGGTCATGGAGCTGGACCGCTTCGACCTGAACTAGACCCCTAAGTCAGGGCCGGCTGCATACCGCAGCCGGCCCTGACTCCTTTGAAGCGATTGTCAGGGTCCGGCGGGAAAGCTGATCACCGCGGTGGTGCCGCCGCCCGGCGTCTCTTTCAGGCTCAGCTCTCCACCGTGGGCTTCCACAACGCGCCGGGCGATTGCCAGGCCCAGACCCGAGCCGTGTCCGTCACCGTCCCTGTGGAGCCGGACGAGGGGTTCCAGGACGCGCTGCCGGTCCTCCGGGGCGATCCCCTTGCCGTTGTCCGCCACAAACACCGTGGTTCCGTGGTAGTTGGAAATACCGCTGATGCGGACCTTGAGGTCCCGGTCCGGGCTCCGGTAATTCACTGCGTTGGCCACCAGGTTCTGCAGGAGCGTGCGCAGCTGGCCGGGATCCACATGGAGCTTCATAGCCTCGGCGTCCAGGACGGCGCCACTGCCGAAGGACAGGCCCAGATCCTTGGCGACCTCTGCTGCCACCGTCTGGAGGGAGACCCGTTGCCGCTGGAGGGCACCGCCCATCCGGGAGTAGGTCAGGACGTCTTCAAGCATGGCGAGCATCCGGTGCCCGCTGGCATCGATGATCTGCAGGTACTCGGCCGCAGGGTGGTCGCCGTCCACCTCGTCCCCGGCCATCTCCACGTAGCCCAGCATGGTGGTGAGGGGTCCGCGCAGGTCGTGGCTGACACGTCCCGCGAACTCCGCCAGTTTGGCATTGCTTTCGCGCACCTCGCTGAGGGCGCTGTTCAGCTGGAGGGTTCGCCGCTGGAGTTCCAGGAGCTGGACGGCCTGGCGGGCCAGGATCTCCAGCATGCCCAGGTGGTCCTTCCCAGGGGTGCCCGGGGTATTGGCGAAGACGCAGAGGGAGCCCAGCACGAACCCGGACGCGGTCTCCAGGGGCACCGACGCGTAGTACCGCACGGAGGCGATCTCCCCTGTCACAAACGGATTCGATGCGAGGCGGGGGTCCAGGGATGCGTCGGGGACAACGGTCGGCTTCCCCGAAAGGAAGACTTGTGAACACATGGAATCTTCGCGGGCGCAGACGGCGGCCTCAAAGCCGACGGCCGCCACCTGCTGTTGCTGATCGGAGGTGACAACATTGATCACGCCGAAGGGGACGCCGCAAAGTTTGGCGGCCAACTGAACCAGGTTCTTCAGGGGTTCCGTAGACAGCTCGTCAGGGGTGTGCGTGGATCCTTCGTCAGCGGCAAAGGCGAACCCGTATTCCTGCAGCAGTTCGTCCCGCCCGGCCGCATCCGCGGGAGCTGCAGTTACCGTCTGAGTGCGCGCCATGAATTGTCCCCTTTCAGACCGCAAATTTGGGTCCGGGGCCGATAGTACAGGCCAGCAGCGATTTCCCGGGAACGCGCTCACCGTGCACGGCCGGAACGCAGGCACATCCGCAGCATAGGATCTTCTCATGGCCCAGCTCATCGCACCAGACGTCAGCCTCCACTCATCCTGGCTTGAGGCAGCGGCAGAGTTTGCCGGTGCCCGGCAGGACGGTGCGGGCGCAGACAGCTGGTCCCCGGACGATCTCATCGGTGCACAGGCGTTCAGCCGGTTCGTTGACGTCCTCATCAAAGACGCCAGGCCGGAAACGGTGCGGAAGCCCGGCTACGTGCCCTGCACCTACCTGTGGATTGTCGACGGCGGCACGTTCCTCGGCTCGCTGGCCATCAGGCACAGCTTGAACGACTACCTCCTCAACGAAGGCGGGCACATCGGCTACAGCGTCAGGCCCTCCGCGAGGCGGCGCGGCCATGCAGCGAAAGCGTTGGCAGACGCGCTTCCCCTGGCGCGTACGCTGGGGATCGAACGGGTGCTCCTGACCTGCGACGAGGCCAATGCCGGATCGAGGGCCACCATTGAAAAGAATGGCGGGCAGTACGAAGACACGCGCAACGGCAAGCGCCGCTATTGGATAGAGAACGCCTAGCCCATGGGGAAAGCCCCCGCGCGAGTCTAGCTCCAGCGCAGGGGCCTCCAATGCTTCCTGCCGGGGAACTGACGTGGAAGCAGTTAAGAAATTACCGGTCGGTAGCCTGCCTAAATGCCCAAAACCGGCACCTTCGGCCAATCTTGAGCCAACCTTGAGCGGAACTCACTGCTCGATCTCATCGGAACTCAGTCCGTTGGCCCCGCCGCGGCATCCGGATCCTCTTCCGGTTCAAAGGTGTTGGGCTCGGCGCCGTCGGAAATCCCGACGCCGTCCTTACCACCGGGGATCCCGCCGTCGGCATTGCCTTTGCCGGCCGCCGAGCCTTCCGGCGGCTCATCCCCGGGCAGTGAATCAGGTGAATTGATGGACATCGCTCCTCCTTCTGTGGCTGGGCCTCCACGCTAACAGCCCCCGACCCAAAAGGCGCCGGAAGGCGGCCATCTCCTGAAGTCAGCGGCCCAGTTCCGCGGCCCGCTGCTGCCTCAGGATGTAGCGCTGCAGCTTGCCCGACGGCGTCTTTGGCAGGTCCTCAACGAAGTGGATGCGGCGCGGGTAGGCGTGTGCGGCGAACTGCGTCTTGACCATGGTCTGCAGTTCGGCCACCAGGGCATCACTGCCGGTGGTCCCTTCCGCCAGGACAACATAAGCCTCCAGGACTTCTCCGCGCAGTTCGTCGGGAGCGCCCACCACGGCAGTTTCCAGGACCGCCGGATGGGTGGCCAGGACGCTCTCCACATCGAAAGGGCCAATCCGGTAGCCGGCCATGATGATCACGTCGTCATCACGGGAGGAGAAGAAATAGTAGCCGTCCGCGTCCACCATGCCCGCGTCGCCGGTCAGGTACCACTTGGCGTCCGCACTGAATCTTTCCGCCGTCTTTTCCGGTGCGTCCTGGTACCCCTTGAACCACATCATGGGGCTATCTGCCACATTGACGGCAACCCGGCCCAGTTCACCCGGCGCGGCCGGCTCGTCGGCGTTGTCCTTGAGGACCGCACAGCTCCACCCCGGCAGGGGCCGACCCATGGAACCCGGCCTGAGTTCCGTCCGCACGCCGTCATGCCAGGCATTGATGATCATCATCCCGTGTTCGGTCTGTCCGTAATGGTCCCGTACCGGAACCCCCAGCACCTCCCGGGCCCAGCTGATCACCTCCGGGGTCAGCGGTTCGCCGGCGGACGAGGCGCGCCGAAGGTGGAAAGGACTGATTCCGGCGCCGGCTTTCGCGCGCATGGTGCGGTACACGGTGGGGGCAGCCGCGAAGTTGGTGACGGAAAACGCCTCCAACACTTTGTAGCTGAGTTCCGGCGAGAAACCCGGGCGCAGCAGGAGGTTCCGCCGCCCTGCCGCCATGGGACCGAGGATCCCGTAGTACAGGCCGTAGGCCCAGCCGGGATCTGCGGCATTCCAAAAACATCCTCGTCACTGACGTCCAGGCCCAGCTCGACGTACTGGCGGAACGCGGCCAACGCCCGGACGGGCACCGGTACGCCCTTGGGTGCACCGGTGGTTCCGGACGTGAAGATCAGCACCAAATCACCGTCACCTCCCACAGCTTCGGCCGCGATCCCCGGTTGCTGCCTGGCAAGGAGCGGCGTGAGCGCCAGGTCCGGCAGGGATGCTTCTGCGCCGGCAACCACGACGGCGGCGGCGGTTTCCTGGATCTTCGCACGCTGGTCGGCGTCGGTGATCACAGCCTTTGCGCCGGAGGCTGTGAGGCGAAGCTCGATGGCCGGCCACGCGAAGGCGGTGAACAGCGGCACGTGGACGGCGCCGCGGCGCCAAATAGCCAGGAGCATCACCACCAGGTCCGCCGACTTTCCCATCAGGGTGGCCACCGCATCTCCCGGACCTATTCCCAACTCCGCCAAGGCGGCGGCTCCCCGTTCCGAGCGTTCCCGGAGCTCGCCGTAGGTGATGTCCTCGGCGGAAAGGTCGGCACCAACCACCGTAAAGGCAACGGCGTTGGGATCGTGGCTGTCACACAGGAGTTCGGCCGCGCAGGCGTCGGCCGCACCGTAGGTGGAAAGAAGGGCATCAACGGCTGGGACCGGACGGGACATTCATTCTCCTTTGAACAATGTGACCTGGAACAGCGGCACCTGGAAACAGCGGCCTCTGTAACGCAGTGGAATAAACGTACTGCAGGTCAGCCCCTGCCGCCCGGCGGCCTGATGATGCGCCGCTGGGCAGCGGCCGCGATGGCGGCGGTGCGGTTGTCCACGCCGAGCTTGCCGTAGATGTGCACCAGGTGGGTCTTCACCGTCGCCTCGGAAATGAAGACCTGCCTGGCGATGGCGCGGTTGGACAGGCCCGTGGCCAGCAGCTCCAACAGCTGCACCTCCCGGGGGTCAGCGAAGTGCCGGGGTTGCTGATCCGGTCCATCAGCAGCGCAGCCGCCCGCGGCGCCAGGGCCGTCCCGCCAGCAGCCGCCTGCAAAACCGCCTGCCGCAGCTGGTCCGGCGGCGCATCCTTCAGCATGTACCCGCTGGCTCCCGCCTCGACGGCCGCCAGGATGTCCGCGTCGGTGTCGTACGTGGTGAGGATGAGTACCGGCGGAGCGGCGTGAAGTTTGCGGATCTCGGCAGTGGCCGTGACACCGTCCATCCCCTCGCCCATTTGCAGGTCCATGAGGACCACATCCGGCGCCTCGCCTAGCGCCGTCAGCCGGGCCAGTTCCTTCAGCGCAGCGGCCCCGTCAGCGGCCTCGGCGGCGATGGAAATGCCCTCGATTCCGGTGAGCATGGCACGCAGCCCGGCACGGACCACGGGGTGGTCGTCCACCAGCAGGACGCGCACCTCACCCACGGGGACCACCGTCCAGCGGCAGCCGGATGGCCACCACGGTGCCCTCGCCGGGCGCGGACTCCAGTGCAAGCGTCCCGTTCAATCCGGCGACCCGCTCCCGCAGCGAGCGCAGCCCGAACCCGCTGCCGTCCGCTGCGTCCGCGGCACCGGCCGCAGCGGCGGGATCAAAGCCCGTGCCGTCGTCGTAAATGTCCATGGTCACCTCGGTGCCCAGAAAGGCAAGGGTGACGACGGCGTTCGCTGCCCGGGAGTGTTCGCGGACATTCGCGAGGCTCGCCTGCGCCGCCCGCAGCAGGGTCACGCGGACCGGCTGGGGCAGATCCTGCGGCTCACCGTCCACCTCCAGCCGGCACCGCAGCGCCACCCCAGCGGCCGCAGCGCCCGCCTCCGTCTTGCCGCACAACCGGCGCAGGGCCTCCACCAAAGTGGTCCCCTCCAGCTGTGGCGAGGACAGGCCGCGGACGAAGCTGCGCGCCTCCGCCAGGTTGTCGGCGGCGGTCTGCTGCACCAGCGCCAGCCGTGAGGATGCGGTCGCGGCATCACCATCGGCAAGGGACTGCTCCGCCGCCCGTCCCAGGAGCACGATGCTGGACAGGCCCTGGGCCAGGGTGTCGTGGATTTCCCGGGCCAGCCGCTCCCGCTCCGCCAGCATCCCGGCGTCGTGCTGGGACCTCGCCAGCTCCTGCCGCGTCCGGCGCAGTTCGTCGGCCGCACGCCGCTGGTTTTCGGCCTCGCGGTACAGGGCCGCGTACGCCAACCCGGTGATTACCGAGAAGACCGCACCCAGCACAGGGCCCACCACGGCCGCGGCGTGCGGCACCGGGGCGCCGCTGGCAGCCCACTGGGAGGCAACCACCGCCACCGTCATCAGCGCGATGGTCAGCAGCGCAGCCCGCCGGGGCAGCAGGTGCAGGTGCAGGAAGAAGATGGGGAACGCCAGCCACGCAAAGTCCGCACTCCCGGCAAGCAGCAACGCCCACAAGCCCGTGACCAGGGCCAGCCAGAGCAGGCCGTAACGGCGGGGGTTGAAGCCGATCCGGGCTTCCGCGTGGCGCTTTTCGAGGACCGTTCCGGCCAGGTACACAGCAGCGAGGACCACGGCGGCGCCCGCCCACAGCCAGCGCAGGGAACCACCGGACATCAGCATCCGGACCAGGGCCACGGCCAGCAGCACCGCGAACCCCGTGTGCAGGGTGACCCGCAGGACCCGAAGGATTGCCGCCGACGATGCGTTTTCCAGCGCATCCAACGGCCCCGTCGCGGGGATGCCGCCGGCCTTCTCCGGTGGTTGCGGCAGGGGCGTGGCAGGCATTTCCCCAGCTTATGCCGGGACCGCCTGCAGGGGATCAACCGAACGGTTGACTCCCGGCTCAACCCTTCCATCCCGGAGGATCAACCGTCCCCGCGATGCCGCCGGGGGCAGCCCCCGGGAGAGTGGAAGGACACAAGAATCCACCCCTGCTGAGAGAAGAAACAACGTGTTCCTGGCAATCCGCGATATCCGCTTCGCCAAAGGCCGGTTCGCCATGATGGGCGGCGTCGTAGCCCTGATCACCCTCCTGCTGGTCATGCTGTCAGGCCTGACAGCGGGCCTGGCCGAGCAGTCGACGTCGGCCATCGACAAGCTGGGCGCGGCCGGCACCAGGCCGGTGGATACCATCGTCTTCGGCGCTCCCGGTTCCGCCACCCCCAAGGCGTCCTACACGGAAAGCTCCGTGACGGCCGCCCAGGTGGAGCGCTGGAAGAACCAGCCCGGCGTCAGGTCCGCAGAGCCGCTGGGCATTACCCAGGCCCGGGCCCAGACCGCCAAGGGGTCGGGCACGGCCAACGTGGCGGTTTTCGGCGTTTCCCCGGGAAGCCCGCTGGCACCCGTTGAGGTGTCCGCCGGCACCGCGGTGCTGGGCACCTCGGTTGCGGAGGCTCTGTCGGCCGGCCAAGGCGACAAAGTCTCCCTGGGCGGCGCGGAGCTTTCCGTCGCCGCGGTGGTGCCGGATCAGTGGTACGCACATACCAGCGTGGTGTGGACGGCCCTGCCGGCGTGGGCCAAGGCAGCGCACGTGTCCGACGGCGGACAGCTGGCGACCGTCGTCGCCGTCACCTACGCCCCGGGGGCCACGGTGGATGGCGCCGCCGTCGACGCAGCCGCGCATACGGTCAGCGCCTCACGCACCGGGTCCTTCCAGGCGCTGGGCTCCTTCAAGAGCGAGAACGGGTCCCTGACCCTGATGCAGGCGTTCCTGTACGGGATCTCGTCACTGGTGATCGTGGCATTCCTGACCGTATGGACCATCCAGCGGACCCGGGACATTGCCGTGCTGAAAGCCATGGGCGCGCCCGGTGCCTACATCCTCCGGGACGCCCTGACCCAGGCCGCGATCGTCCTCACCGCCGGTGCCGCCGTAGGTGGAGCCGTGGGCGTCGCGGCCGGTTCCCTTGCCGCCCAGGCTGCCCCGTTCCTGCTGAACGCTGGCACCACGGTGCTTCCCGTCGTCGGGATTGTTGCCCTGGGCCTGGCCGGCGCCGCACTGGCGGTCCGCCGCGTGACCAAGGTCGACGCGCTCCTGGCGCTCGGCGGCAACTAATCCACCCTTACGAAAGGAACGCCATCATGCCCTCCCCCACCCCCGCTCCCCTGAGCCTGGTCAACGTCACCCTCGAATATCCGGACGGCGGCGGAACCACCACCGCCCTGGACCGGGTCAGCCTCACGGCCCCGGCCGGCCAGCTGGTTGCGCTCGTGGGCCCTTCGGGCTCCGGCAAATCAAGCCTCCTGGCCGTCGCCGCCACCCTGGTCCGCCCCTCCCACGGGCAGGTCATGATTGACGGCACCGATACCGGTGGCCTCAGGGACAAGGAGCTCACCGCGCTGCGCCGGCACAAGGTGGGCATCATCTTCCAGCAGCCCAACCTGCTGCCCTCGCTCACCGCCGTCGAACAGCTCATCATCAGCGACCACCTGCGCGGAAAGCCTGCCAAGGCGGCTCGGACGAAGGCCGCGGAACTGCTGGACGTCGTTGGCCTCTCCGCGAGCGCCAGGAAACTGCCGCACCAGCTCTCCGGCGGCCAGCGCCAGCGGGTGAACATCGCCCGGGCACTCATGGGCAGCCCCAAGGTGCTGCTGGTGGACGAGCCAACCGCCGCTCTGGACCATGAACGCAGCGCCTCGATCATCGGGCTCCTCCGCCAGGTAACCACCGGGTTCGGGGTGGCCACCGTGATGGTCACCCATGACACCGAGTTCGTGCCGCTGACGGACGTGGTGGCCACCATGCGGGACGGCAGGCTGACGGCGCCGGTGCTGACGGGGGCGTAGGGGCCCCTGTCCTCACCCCAGGTGGTGCACCGTAAACGCCGTCAGGAACCCCACGGCCGCGGTGAGTCCGGTCAGGTTGTGGTGCTCCTCGAAGGCCTCGGGAATCATCGTGTCCGCCAGCATGGCCAGGATGCCGCCGGCGGCAACGGAGGTGATGAATGCGACCAGCTCATCCGGGGCGTCCTCCAGCGCCACATATCCCAGCAGCGCTGCCACTCCGCTCAGGAGCGCAATGCCGCCCCAGAGCCCGAACACGTACCCCCTGCTCCGGCCCGCCTTCTTCATGCCGGCGGTGCCGGACAGGCCCTCCGGCACGTTGGAGATGAAGACGGCTGCCAGCATGGCAGGACTCACCGCTCCGCCGGCCAGCAGGCCGACGCCCAGGACCACCGATTCCGGGACGCCGTCCAGCAGTGCACCGACGGCGATGGCGGTGCCGCTGCCCGGATTGTCCTTTTCGGAGGGCTGCTGGTCCCCGGACCGCTTGCGGTGCTTGGCGCCGGCCCTGGCCAGGAGCACGTTGGCGCCCACGTACACCACTGCCCCCGCCAGGAAGCCCGCCACCGTGGGCCAAAGGCCACCGCCCTTGACCGCCTCGTCCACCAGTTCAAAGGCAAGGGCCGAGATCAGCACACCTGCGCCGAAAGCCATGACCGTCGAGACGATTTTGGAGGGGATGGACCACCGCCAGGACACGGCAGCTCCCAGGACCAGGGCAGCACCGGCACCGGTGCCCCATACAAGTGACATCAACCAGGTAGGCATACCTCTTCCGTCCCCAGCGCGGCGGCAATGAAACAAGGGGCAGCAGTGCACCCGGTCACCCTCCACGCGCAGAATTGATGGGATCTTGAGGCAAACCTTGCCATCCCTAGACATTGCAGGTCCACGCTTTAGCCATAGGACCAAACCAGCTTGTGGGGAGCAGGAAGTCATGGGAAGCAGAACAGCGTTGGACAACGAGGTCACAACCGTGGGAGGCGTGCTGACGGACAAGCAGCCGCTGGATTTCCACACGTTGGGACTGGCCGGGTGCATTGACCGGCTTACCGCCCCTCTGAGGCAGCGCGGGACCTCGGTCCACTGGGATACTCCGCACTGGGGCGTCGAGATCCCGGCGGACTGCGCGTCCCTCCTGTACCAGTCGGCCCGGGAGGCGCTCAGCAACGCGTTCAAATTCTCGTCCGCGTCCACGCTCAGCATCCAGCTGGCGGCTGTTGACCACGGCATCCGCTTGGTAGTGGCCGACGACGGCACGGGCTTCGACAGCATCCTCGCCAAGAGCGGGCGGCACCACGGCTACGGCCTGCGGCTCATGGCGGTCGCCGTGCAGGAAGCGGGCGGCGCAGTGGAGATCAGTTCCAGCCCCGGCCAAGGCACCAGCGTGACGGTGACGCTGCCGCTGGACTGACCCGCCGGCTCGCGATGCCGGCATAAAGACTCGGATGCCCGCCGTTGCTGGGACGGCGGGCATCCGTACGCCTTATGAAGACCCGCCAGGGAATCAGCGGGAAAGCTTGGCGGCGTCCGGTTCCAGGTCGCCGATGTGACCGGGCGCGTTGGCGGCCAGGACCCGTGCCACGAAGGCCGCATACTCTTCCATGTAGTGGCTGAGGAACTTGGCGGTGGACCCGTCCTTGACCTCGCCGTCGTCGCCGAAAACCTTGGGATCGTACTTGACGTAGGCCTCCGGCGCATTCAGCTGCGGTGCGTCCAGGAAGCTCAGGACGGCCCGCATGGAGGACTGCATCACGGCCGTCCCGATGCTGCCAGGTGAGGCGCCGATGATGCCGGTGGGCTTGCGGGCAAAGGAGTTGGTGCCCCAGGGCCGGGATCCCCAGTCGATGGCGTTCTTGAGGGCTCCCGGGATGGAACGGTTGTATTCCGGGGACACGAAGAGGATCCCGTCCGCGGCCTCGATGGCTTCCTTGAGGGCCCGGCCCTCCGGCGGGAAGTCGGCGTCGTAGTCGTAGCTGTACAGCGGGAGGTCCTTGATTGGGATCTCCGTGAATTCCAGTTCCCCGGGCGCGAGTTTGATCAGGGCCTTGGCCAGAACCCGGTTGATGGAGCCGCTGGCCAGGCTGCCCACGAAATATCCGATCTTGTACGTTGCCATGAGTGGTCCTTTCCAACAGCCGGGCCGCGCCGGCTGGGTCGGTTTGGGTTGGAAATGGCGCCGTCCCAGCAGCCCGGAGGGGCGAAGAAACGGCGGTTGGTGCTCACTGCTTCACCAGTCCAGCACACAAGCCCTGCTGCGGCCAGAGTGCGTGGGAGGTCCTTGACACGTCATGGAGCGAAGCGCTGAATGAGGGGTACCGCGAACCAGCGCCACGAGGAGCAGCCATGACTGAAGATCGCTCACGGAACGACGACGACGACCGGGTCCACGCTGAATCGCCCGCCGAAGGCGATCCGGACGCCGACCCTGCCGACATCCGCGTCCACTCCCAGGACCCCGCCGAGGGAGCAGACGACGACGGGGACCCCGCCAGGAAATAGCCGCCCGGACGCCAGCCCCGGCCCAGCAGCCAACCGTCCCGCCTGGCAAAATCCCCTTGCACGCACGCCACCTGTCTACTACGTTGTAGGTCATCGAGAAAGCGCTTTCCCACTATCGGGACTTCCGCGCGCAGCAATCACCAGTGGAATTGGATGACATGACGGACAACACCCTCATCAGGTGGATCGACGGGCAGGTACCCGCAGAAATCAGCGGCGGAACCACGTGGGGGATGCCGTTCCCGCGCGGCACCGCGCAAGGTGTGGAGGCGTTGTCAGTTGCGGACGGCAGCGGCACGCCGGTCCCCAACCAGGCCTGGCCCCTGGCCACCTGGCCGGACGGGTCCCTGAAGTGGGCGGGCATTGCGCTGCCGGCAACGGACACGCCCTCGGACACCTATCAGGTGAGGGCCGACGGCGGCACGGCCGCCGAACCCAGGCAGCCGTCGTCGGCCGGCGCGTCCGTCACGGTCACCGAAAGTGCGGACACCCTCACCGTGGACACCGGCGTCCTGCAGATGGTGATCAACCGCGGCGGTTCCACCCTGTTCAGCACCCTTTCCCGGAACGGGCGGGAAGTTGCCCGGGACGCCCGGCTGGTCAGCCTGCTGCAGGACAGCGTCCCCGAGGGCGCGGGAACGGTTGGCCGGGACGCCTTCACCGGCGGGGTCACCGCCGTCGTCCTGGAACAAAGCGGCCCCGTGCGGGCGGTGGTGCGGCTGGAAGGCAACCACCGTCCGGACACTCCAGAAAGCGGAAAGCGGGACTGGCTGCCGTTTGTGGTCCGCTTCTACTTCCATGCCAACGCCCGCAGCGTGCGGATGGTGCACTCTTTCATTTGGGACGGAGACGCGGACCAGGACTTCCTGGCAGGACTGGGCGTGCGGTTCACGGTGCCACTGGCGGCGGAGCTGCACAACCGGCACATCCGCATCGCCGGAGCCGACGGCGGGTTCCTCGCCGAGGCAGTCCGCGGCCTCACCGGACTCCGCCGCGACCCGGGCGAGGACGTACGGGAGGCGCAGATTAACGGCCGCCCCACTCCCCCGCCGGATACCTGGAATCCTGACGTCTCGACCCGCCTCCACCTGGTTCCCACGTGGGGCGACTACACCCTCAGCCAGCTCAGCGCCGACGGATTCGAGCTGCGCAAGCGCACCGCCGCCGGCCACGGCTGGGTGGGAATCACCGGCGGCACCCGCGCCGGCGGCTTCTGCTCCCTGAGCGATACCCGCGGCGGACTCGGGGTGGGCATCAAGGACTTCTGGCAGTCCCACCCGGGCCAGCTGGACATCCGCGGCGCCGCCACCGGCGAGGCCTCGCTCACGGCGTGGCTGTTCTCCCCGAGGCCCAGCCCATGGACCTGCGTTTCTACCACGACGGCCTGGGCCAGGAAACGTTCGAGGAACAGCTCGACGGCCTGGAAATCACGTATGAGGACTATGAGCCGGGCTTCGGCAACCCCACGGGAATTGCCCGCACCCACGAGTTGACCCTGTTCGCCTACGATGCCACCGCGCCCACCGAAAGCCTCGCGGCCGACGCCGCCTCCGCTGCCACCCCGGCCCTGCTGCAGGCCACACCGGAGTATCTGCACTCGGCGGGCGTCTTTGGCGACTGGGATCCGGTGGACCGGAGCACTCCCGCGCGGGCCGTGCTTGAAGACCGGTTGGACTTCCTGTTCGATTTCTACGCCGGCCAGGTGGAACAGCGGCGCTGGTACGGCTTCTGGAACTACGGCGACGTGATGCACACCTACGACTTTGACCGGCACGTGTGGCGGTACGACGTGGGCGGCTACGCCTGGGACAATTCGGAACTGTCCCCCGACCTGTGGCTCTGGTATTCCTACCTGCGCTCCGGCCGGGCGGACATCTTCCGCTTTGCCGAGGCCATGACCCGGCACACGGGAGAAGTGGACGTTTACCACCTGGGTCCCTGGAAGGGGCTCGGCTCACGGCACAACGTCCAGCACTGGGGCTGCAGCGCCAAGCAGCTGCGGATCAGCACGCCGGCCTACCGGCGTTTCTACTACTACCTGACGGCGGACGAGCGCACCGGGGACCTGCTGACCGAACTGGTGGACAGCGACCAGAACTTCCTGGGTCTTGACCCCGTGCGCAAGGTCCGCCCGGATGCCGACACCTACCGCCCCAACCGCGGCGCACTTGGCGTGGGGCTGGGGACGGACTGGGGTTCCCTCGCCGTAACCTGGCTGACGGACTGGGAACGCACCGGCAACCCGCGTTCCCGCGACCGGCTGCTGGGCACCATGGCGGACATCGGGGCGCTCAAGTACGGCTTCCTCACCGGTGAAGCGCTGTATGACCTGGACAAGGGCCGGTTCGACACCGGCCGCGAGCAGATGCAGGTCTCACACCTCAGCGCGGTGTTCGGCCTGGTGGAAATCTGCAGCGAGCTGGTGGACCTGGTGCCGGACCCGGAGTTCGAGCGGGCCTGGCTGCAGTACTGCCGGCTCTTTCTGGCATCGAAGGAGGAACAGGTGGAAGCCGTGGGCCGGCCGCTCGACGGCATCCATCTCACCCAGGCCCACAGCAGGCTGACGGCCTACGCGGCGGCCAGGTTGCAGGACCCCGAACTGGCAGCCCGGGCATGGGAAAGCTTTGCCGAAGGCGGGGAGCACCTGAACCACGAATCGGCCTTCACCCTGCGGAAAATCGAGCCGCCCCACGTGCTGGCGCCCGTGGACGAGGCGCCGACGGTGTCCACCAATGACACCGCCCAGTTCGGGCTGGCAGTCATCCAGAACCTGGCGCTCGTGGGCCGGTACCTGGACTGACACTCCTGCGTGGCACAAAACCGCGACGGCGGCACCTGGCCGGGTGCCGCCGTCGTCCGTTTTCCCCCATGACCAAGTTGGACTCTGGAAACATCCAAGATCAAAAGGTATGTTAGTAAGCATGCTGATGATTCTTCCCGAGTCATTGGTTTCCGGTAGCAAAGCGAAGGAGACGTTATGAGCACGAAGGTGGAAAAACGCATTCTGGTGAACGTACCGGTGAGCACCGCTTATAACCAGTGGACCCAGTTCGAGGAATTCCCGCACTTCATGGGCGGCGTCAAGAGCGTGACCCAGCTCAGTGACGACCGGCTGGAATGGGTGGCCGAGATCGGCGGCGTCCGCAGGCAATGGGAAGCCAAGATTTTGGAGCAGGTCCCGGACCGCAAAGTTGCGTGGGCCGCGACCGAAGGTGCCACGAACGCCGGCGCTGTGGAGTTCGAGGACGTGGGAGGCGGCCAGACCTCAATCCGGCTGAGCCTCGAATACGAGCCCGAAGGCCTGATCGAGAAGGTGGGCGACAAGCTCAACGTCGTGGACCGGCAGGCGGAATCGGACCTGCAGAAGTTCAAGGAATTTGTTGAGGACGAAGGCTACGCCAGCGGCGCCTGGCGCGGATCCGTCAATGCCGGCTCAGCTGTGGGCACGCCCGGTGTTGAACATGCAGGGGGCTCCCGCGGCGATTCCGGCAAGGCCGGCGTCTCCAGCAAGGTTGCGGCCGGCGTCGGCATCGCAGCGGCTGCGGGCGCAGCAGCGGCCATGGCTGCCAGCGGCAACAAGGAAGACACCGAAACGCGTGACGTGACGGTTACGCAGACCACTCCCGCGGTCCCGGCAGAACCGGTTGTACCCGCAGAGCCCCTCACCACCGGCGCCACCACCGGCAGCGCCTACCCGGGCACGGGGACAACTGATACCACAA
Organism: Arthrobacter sp. FX8; assembly: GCF_026723805.1. Taxonomy (NCBI): domain Bacteria; kingdom Bacillati; phylum Actinomycetota; class Actinomycetes; order Micrococcales; family Micrococcaceae; genus Arthrobacter; species Arthrobacter sp. FX8. Next base: position 3,129,837 of record NZ_CP113505.1, read on the forward strand.
CCCCAGGCACGACGTCGGGGGCCGGCTCCACCGGCTCGGTCGCCGACCTGGGCGATGACAGGATCGGCCACGCTTTTGACCAGACCAACGGCCTCGTGGACACCACCGGCGAGTCCGATGACACGGTTGCCGGCGAAAACCTGAGCGCCGGCGAACGGCGCGAGGACGACCGAAACGCCGACGGCGGCCTTCCGCCTGTGGGTGGCAACCTCGGCGGCCACTGACCCGTCCCAACCGAAGAACCAGCGCCGCCCGCCTTTCCCCCAAAGGCGGGCGGCGCTTTGCCGTCACTGCTTAGTTTGCGGCCCCCGGGATGACGGCGCCGTCCTGGATGACGAACTCAAGATGGTCAGCCATGTCGGCAAGCACAGCAATGTCCTGTACCGGATCAGCCGTCAGGACGAGCATGTCGGCGTCCGCTCCGGGCGCGATAATTCCAATTTCACCGGGCCTTCCCAGCAACTCGGCGGCCGTGGTGGTCGCGGCACGGATAGCGCCGATGGCCGGCTGGACCTTTCCCAGCAGCCTGAACTGTTCGTTCTGGTGACGATGCATGCCGCCCAGCAGGTCTGAACCGTAGACCAGCTTCACGCCTGCTTCGTGGGCCTGGGCAATGGCTTCAAGTCCACTGTTTAGGACAGAATCCACTTTGGCCCACATCTCCTCCGTCAGCCCGGACTCCCGTCCTTCTTCCTTCAGGGCCCAATATGTCACAAGGGTGGGCACCAGGAAGGCGTCCTTTTCCAGGAAGAGACGAAGGCTCTCGTCATCAAGAAGGTTGCCGTGTTCGATCGACCTGACTCCTGCCTCCAGGGCCCGGTTGATGGCGCGGGCAGTGTAGGCGTGCGCGGCGACGTACCGGTTGGCCGCCTCCGCTTCCTCCACGGCGGCCCGCATTTCATCGCGCGAGTACTGGGTGGAGTCGATGCGATCGGTGGGGGACGATACCCCTCCTGAGGCCATGATTTTGATGTGGTGGGCTCCCTTGCGGAGCTCGTCACGGGCCGCGGCGCGCACGGCGTCCACACCATCGGCAACCCGGCCGATCCCGCAGCAGCCTTTGCGGTTTGGCTCATGGTCCTCGCCGGGAAGGCGCATATCGCCGTGGCCACCCGTCTGGCTGAGGGCCCGCCCGCAGAAGTGAAGCTTGGGACCCTCAAGAAGCCCTTCGGCCTGCGCCTTCGCCAGGCCGAAATCTGCACCTGAAAGGTCACGGACGGTGGTGAAGCCCCGCCGCAGCATACCCTGCATGATTCGGGCGGTCTGCGCATACACATAGGAGGGCGGAGTCCAGGTCAGCGAACGGAAGTCCGCGCTCGAGGCCACGACGTGCACGTGGGCGTCAATGAGGCCCGGGATGACATATTTGCCCGTTCCGTCGATGATCTGCGCTTCTTCCGGAGCATCCGCACCCTTCTCTACGCTCCTGATTTTTCCGTCTGCTGTGACTACGTCGGCGACCGAGAAGGTGCCGACGTGAACGTCCAGGACACTGGCGTTCCTAATGACAAGTGGTTGGGTGGATTGAGTCACGGGCGGACTGCTTCCTTTCCGGTAAAGACGGTTTGGTCTGAATTGATAAAGGCCGACGCGATCTCTTCGGTCGCAGCGGACACAACTGCTGATGCGGTGCTGAGGCTCCGATCGGTGTACTTTCCCTCGGCATCAAGCAGTGCCAACACACCCACCACCGCACCGCCGGAGACCACGGGAATATTGATGACCGCACCGCATCCGAGGGACTGAATCAGGGCAACATCAGTAAACACTTCGGCCAGCGACTCCAGATCGGGTGCCAGGAATGGCCGCTGCTTAGCTATGACGGTTTCCAGCCAGCCTGCAGAGATTTCCACTGACTTTTCAGCACCCAGCGGGTACTCCTCTGGATGGCTGGTGAACACACGCCGCAATACGGAGTCTGCCTGCAGCCAACGGAGGGCGGTGAACAGGATGACCCCAGGCTCCTGGCGCAATTCTCCGTAAACGGCCTGGAGTGCTGCGTCGACTTTCGATCCGTTCATTTGCCGCCTCCCACTACGGCCGGGCGCTCCGGTTCAGTGCGGGCGTTGATATCTTCCAAGGACTTGCCCGCTGTCGACGTTCCAAAGATGACCACACCCAGAACGCCGACTGCCAGGACCACCGTGGTCATGGTGAAGACACCGCCGAAGCCCAGGGTTGCGGCGAACACACCGATGATGGACGGGGCCAGGATGCTTCCCACCCTGCCAACGGCACTTGCCAGCCCTACGCCGGTAGCCCGCATCCACGTGGGGAAAAGTTCCGGCGTGTATGCGTAAACGCCGGCGTAGGTGCCGTTGAGGAAGAAGGAAAGCGTTGCTGCCGCCACCAGGATCATCCCGGCATCGCTGGATTGGCTGAGCCAGAACGCGCTGAGGGCCGAGCCCGCCAGGTACAGGGCGATGGTGTTCTTGCGGTCGATGCGGTCGCAGAGCCAGGCGGCGGAGAAGTAGCCGGGGATTTGGGCCAGGTAAATGATGATGGAGTATTCGAAGCTCTTGGTGACCGTGATTCCGCGCCCCACAAGAAGGGTGGGGATCCAGGAGAAGAATCCGTAGTAGGAGAAGGTGATGACGAACCAAATCAGCCAGATCACGGCGGTCCTGCGACGGAGGGCCGGCGACCACATGACCTTCAGGGCGTTCCAAATGCTGATTTTTTGCCCATGCTTGGCAATATCCTCGACGCCTTCCTCCACTGCCGGCAACTCCTTGCCTGTTGCGCGGAGGACCTTCTGCTCGAAGCCTTCAACCACGCGTTGGGCCTCCGCCGCACGGCCTTGACTCATGAGGAAGCGGGGTGATTCAGGCAGGCTGCGGCGCCACCAGAGGAGCAGCAGGATGGGAACTGCCGTGATGACCTGCGCCCACCGCCATCCGTCGTCGCCCACGGGGACGACGAACCGTCCGATGAATGCGGCGGCAACGAAGCCGAAGGAGAAGAACCCGGCCAGCGTCCCGATGAACCAGCCACGCCGCTTGGGCGGGATGAACTCTGAGAGGAACGGGGCGATGATGACGCTTTCCGCGCCAGCGCCGAGCCCTGCAAGGACACGTGCAACGAGGAAGACTTCAAAATTGGGCGCCATGGCAGCAACCACGGACATGGCGCAGTAGAAGGCAAGGGCCCACAGCATGACCTTCTTGCGCCCGAACCGGTCCCCCATCCAGCCGGAAAGAATAGCGCCAAAGAAGAAGCCCAGCGGTGCAGCGGAGCCAACCAGGCCCAGGGACGCCGTGCTGAGGCCCCAGAGTTCCTGGATGCGGGGCAGCAGGAAGGCCACGACCGCGCCGTCCATGCCGTCAAAGGAGTATCCAAGCCCTCCGATAAGGAGAAGCTTGTAGTGTGGACGACTGAGTGGGAGCCGGTCCAGGCGAGCTGTTAGAGACATGGGAATCCTGCCGAAGTGGGCCAAGTTGTACAGTTTTTAGAATTTGCACAGATCCGTGCATGTAGATTGAAGTTACGTGGATCACTTGCGGAGGTCAATAGGTGAAACAAGAAGTTAACAGCGCCACCTTGACCGAATGGCTCGACGGCCAGGCCCAGGGACGCAAGCTTGCAGCCCGGCAGCTGCAGGTACTGGGTGTCCTTCGATCCCAGCCCCGGCTGGCCTCCTACGGTTCAGTCAGCGACATAGCGGCCGCGGCATCGTCGAACGCGTCGACCGTGACCCGCACCGCCCAAACGCTTGGTTTCAAGGGGTGGGCTGAGTTTCAATTCGAGCTCCGCTCCCGGTTCCTCGCATCGCTGAGCGCAGTCGAAATCGCCGCCGAACACAACGGCCACGTCAGCAGCCCGGCGCAGGCCTCGCTGACCACCGATCGGTCCAACCTGGCGCACCTGGAGCGGACCGTGGATCCGGGCGTGGTCCATGCGGTTGCCGAGGCCATCGCAGGTGCGCGGCAAACCCTCATTATTGCTGCCGGCAGTTATGCCATTCCGGGTAAGGCGCTGGAACACAACGCCATCATTGCCGGGTACGACGTCAGGCTGTTCGACGCCGACGTGGCGGCACTGACCAATGCTGTGGCTCGCCTGACGCCGGACGATCTGGTCATTGCCATCAGCCTTTGGCGCGTCTATGACAGCACCGTCCGGGCCGTGGACATCGCACACAGTCTCGGCACCAGGATCGTTACCATCACGGACACCGCCAGCTCACCGGTTGCGGAACATGCAACGGACCGGATTGTGGTGCCTGCCGAAAGTGCGGGCTTCTTCCCCTCCCTGACGGGCGCAGTGGCGGCGGTGCAGGCTGTGGCTGTTGAGCTCGCTTCCTTGGATCGCGATCGGTCGACGCGGAGTATCGCGGCTTCGGAACGCACCTGGGACCAGATGCGGATCATGCACCCGCGGCCCAGTTCATAAGCTGCCCAATGATAGGACCGGCAGAGGTAGCCGTTCAGGTGGGTGGCCGGTGTATCGGTACTGATGTGCGCGCGGCTTCATCGGAACAACTCACGGTGATGTTCAGCGGTTCACGTCTTCTCTTTTCAGCGGGTCCTTAGCCTCTTTCGACCCGCCCTTCACACCCATAGCATCAGCGCATTAGAACAGCCGGATGCTTGGCAGCTTTTTGGAGGTGGAGGGGAAAGCAATGAGCGCTGACCGGAAACTTTCCCCGTGGAAAGGTCTTGCGCTTGTCGCGGCACAGGCCCTTCTCCTCGGAGGGTGCGCGCAAGGCGGTGCGCCTCCGTCACCAACAGCGTCGCCCTCATCCGAACCAATGCAGTCCCCCTTGTCCGGACCAACGCGGTCAGCTTCAGCCAAGTCGGGCAGTCCGGCCTGTGACCTGATCACACCCGAGATCGCCGTAAAGATCGATCCTGGTTTGGCCCAAATGGGCCCAGGGGGCAAACCGGCGGGGAGCCAGGGGTATGTGTGCAGTTACATGAGCAAGGCGGAGAAGGTCCTTGCGCTCACCGTTTCACTGACCTCACCCGCGTCGGCGGCGGAGATCGCCGAAACGAAAAAGACACCGGACTGCTCGGTCATTGAGGGCATCGGTGATTTCGCATGCATGCAGTGGTCGGGCTGGTTCCGCGGCGAGTCCGGCGGGGCGTCGGCAAACACGGTGCTCAAGGCTGTCCGCGGCAACGAGTCGCTCGACCTGCGGATCGTGGCCATGCCGCCAATGTCACCGGACACCCCGGGACCGGACGGCGACGCCGCGGCGCGCGCACTTGCCCAGGCCCTTGTCGAGGGCGGGTGGGGCAACGGGGCTGAACTCCGTGTACCGCCCGCCCCGCCCGTCGGTCCCCAGACTGAGACGAACAATCCCGTATGTGCCTTGGTAAGCGTAGACGCGCTCAAGCAGGCCTTTGGCACCACAACGCAGGCGCAGGTTCTCCCGGGTGAGGGTAACTGTCGGTACCAATTTGGTGCTCTGGGTACGCCCGGGGCGGACTCGCTCAAATTCGCCATCGAGCTCCATCAAGGCGGTGCGTCCGCGCTCTCGGGGCCTATGCCGCCTGATGGCCAAAGCATCGAAGGCGTTGGAGACAAAGCAATCCTGCTAATCCGATCAGACCCGGGCGGACCCAAGGCTCTCCGGCCGCCAAGTGATGTACCGGTTACCTACATGTCACTGATGGTGGCCCGCGGCCAGAACATGGCCATATTCGTCGCAGAGATCCTGATCTCACCAGCTGGACCCACCGAAGAGCAGGTTAAGGAACAGTTCGTCACCTTGGTCAAGGGGATCGACTTCTGAGACAGCCCCTGCCCGCCCCAACAAGCTCTGGGACGGAAACCAACGGGAGGAGGACCCCGATGCATCCAGAAGCCAGCAGCAAAGTGCTGGAGCCTTACGGCGGAAGGGCCGAAGACACAGCCATGGTCCGCAAGTCCTATGCCTTGATCACCCAACCACCGGCGTCTGGATCGACTCCGCCGATCCTCGGTCCGACCGAGCCAGGTGAATGCAACGTCTTCCACAGGTCGTGGCAGCACGAGGCGCAATTGGATCCCTCCATGGGCTTCGCGCTGGCCGAGATCTTCAACGCCGGCAATCGAGGCATGGGCATGGTTCTCTTTGATGTGCGGAGCGCGCCTCGGGAGACGCTCGCCAAAGCGGACTTTGACTACAGCCCGGAGCTGATGGCTCGCTGCGCCATGTTTGACCAGACACTTTCCTCAGCCAATGGACCCCAGAGGTTCACCATTCAACTTCTCCCTGGTCCGGACATTGGTGAGAAGGCGTACCTGACCAAGGAATCCTTCGACGGCAACGCTGTTGGGGTCGGGGCTCCGCGTCCTTGCCGGAACGGTGTCTCTGGACATGGGTGCCAACACAGGTGCGGCGATAACTGAGGAAGAGGCACTGACCCTGATGTCGCAGATAGCGCAGGAGTTTGTCGACGAGATGAAGAATCCTCACTAGCGTGAAGCATTCCGGCGGCTATTGGTGCCCCGCCGTGGCCGCCTTGCCGCGAGCCGGGAACAACTGCGCCCCCCGCCGCCAGACGGGCAGACGCTTAAGCACGCGCCGCGTTCCAGCGCACTGCGTCGGAACGGGGGCCCGTCGTCGTCCCACAGCACCCCTCCGCACCTATGGCAGCGCCAAATCTTTGGGCTCTGGCCTCCCGATCGACGACATGAAAAAGGCGCGCCCCGAGTAGCTGAGCGCGCCCTTCCCGATCCTCCATATAGCCCTTAATCAGGCTGCATCTGCATGATGACTTCGCCGGAGTCCGGCGGCTTACCTGGCCTTGCCTGCGTAGAAGACAGCCGGTGAGGCCGGCGTCTGCATGCCCTCACCGATGAAGAAGCTGGGGTGCGGAGGCTGGTTGTAGCCGACCGTCTCGCGGGCCACGCCGGTCCGGTACATGGGGTCGTGCATCAGGGTGCGGAGCCGGACCTCGGTGGGAGAGGTGGTGGTGTAGATCCGCAGCTCGGTGCTGTCGGCGGAGGGGAACACCAGTTCCTCGCGCCAGTCACCCAGCAAGTCGGCCTGCAGTGACGGGTTGCCCTTGGTGCCGTTGTTGGTCCTAGCGCCGGTGGCTGTCAGGAGCCGGTCGCTGGTTTCGGTTTCCCAGTTCCACTTGGAGATGGTGGGTACGCCCACGCCTGCCTCGGCATTGAAGTCGTGGTCAACGATTTCCCGCAGCAGGTCGCCGTCCCACCAGGCCATGAAGTTGGCCGCCGGGATCTTGTCCGAAATCCGCTCGCCCTTGGCCGACATCAGGAACCCCGCCGGTGAGTTCCAGGCAGCGTCACCGCCCACGGCCCAGCTTTCCGAGCCTGGGAACCGGGGGTCGATGTCGCCGGTGGCGCCTCGGCCGGTGTCCTTGACAGCGGGAATGCTCCAGAGCACTTCACCGGTGGCGGAGTCGCGGAAGGTGGCACCGCGATTGCCGCTCGCGGACATGCTCTCGTGTACGGCGAACGTCTCAAAGCCCGGCCGCGAGGGGTCAAGGTCGCCGGTGTGGATGGCGTCCCCGTGGCCCAGCTTGGTGTTGTACAGCGGCGTGCCGTCGTCGTCGATCGTCATGGAGCCGAAGACGAACTCATCCCTGCCATCCTGGTCCACGTCCGCCACAGACAGGTTGTGATTGCCCTGGCCCTTGTATTCGGCCCCGGCCACGTCGGAATCGAACTTCCACCGCTTGACCAGTTTGCCGTTGACCAGGTCGTAGGTGACCAGGACCGTGCGGGTGTAGTAGCCACGGCTGAACATCATGGACGGGTGCTCACCATCGAGGTACGCCACTCCGGCAAGGAAACGGTCCACGCGGTTGCCGTAACCATCACCCCAGGCGGCTACGCTCCCGCGCGGCGGATCGTAAGGAACCGTGTCCATAATGGTGCCGCTGGCACCGTTGAACACTGTGAGGAATTCCGGCCCTGACAGGACGTAGCCGGCGCTGTTGCGGTAGTCAGCCGCAGCATCGCCAATGACGGTCCCCGCCGCATCGGTGGTGCCGTCCGCAGTCTTGAAAGCCACGTCGCCTTTGCCGTCGCCGTCGAAGTCATAGGCCAGCATCTGGGTGTAATGGGCGCCGGCACGGATGTTGCGGCCAAGGTCGATTCGCCAAAGCTTGGTGCCGTCCATCTTGTAGGCGTCCACGTACACATTGCCGGTGTAGCCGGACTTGGAGTTGTCCTGGGCGTTGGACGGGTTCCAGAGCTGGATGATTTCGTAGCCGCCATCGCCGTCCAGATCCGCCACACTCGAATCGTTGGCCGTATAGGTGTACGGCTTGCCGTCCTTGCTGACGCCGTCGGCGGGCTTGTCCAGTTTGATGGGCAGGTAGTTCTGCGCCAGCGGACTGAATTCGGCACTGAGCTTGTCCTGCCCGTTGCCGTTCCCGACCGTCTTGATGACGTACTTCGAGGCCGCCGTTCCCGCAGGATCCACATAGGTGGTGGTGCTGCGGATGGGCTCGTCGGTGATCTGGACGCCGTCACGGATGACGTGGAAGCCCACGCTGTCCTTGTCCAGGCCGAGCATCCGCCAACCCAGGGTGACGCCCCGGTCCGTGAGCACAGCCACGGGGGCACGGTCCAGGGTTTCCACCTGGCGTGTGGGCCCGGACGGTGCCGGGGCGGCGGGGCTGGCCTGGGCGGCCGGCCCGGCCTGGCCGGGATCAGCAGCAGCAAGCGGGACGCCAGTGAAAGCCAGTGCTGCGGCGAGCGTTGCCGCCGCTGCGGCCGGCGCGGCCTTCCAGGCCCTGCCCGCTGGGGATTGCGGGGAACACATTGAGGATTGTGCCAAAAGAACATCTCCTTTGATGCGGCGGCAGCTGAGTCTGCCGCACGTCAGTTTGGAACGTTTCATTCACGCCAAGGATCTCACTCCCGAGTGATGTGGAGGAGGGATGGAAGCTGCGGGGAAACGCTTTCTGCCCTTTAGGTTTATCAGCGCATGACAAATATGGTCAATAGTGTGACGGAAGTAATTGGGAGATTTTGTTCCATTGCGTTTGTTTCCCACCTCGTTGGATTCACTGCTTCCCCGTCGCCGCCTGCAGCAGCGGCAGGGTGCGGGTGGGCATGACTTCCACCAGGGACATGGCCGTGCTGGTGCGGACGACGCCGTCAATCGCCAGCATCGCGTTGGTGATCCTGTGCAGGTCGGCGGGGTCCCTTGCGGCCACCTTGGCGAGCAGGTCCGCGTCCCCGGTGGTGGCATGCATCTCGATGATTTCCGGAATGGTCTGCAGCGCTGCCACGGCAATGTCGCTGGCGGACTGGCTGATGGAGATCGAGATGAAGGCAATCAGCGGCAGGCCCAGCGCTTCCGTTCGCACCCGCTGGCTGAAGGGCGCCAGGCTGCCGTCGTTGACCAGCCGGCGGAGCCGGGCGTGCACCGTATTGCGGGCAACGCCCAGCGTCCTGGAGAGGGACAGGACCGTGGCCTGCGGATCCCGGTCAAGTGTGAGGAGGATCTCAGCGTCAAGGGCATCAATGCGGTGCATACTGAGCATTTTGCCACCCCTGCAGTCCCTGCGCACCGGATCTGTCCTCCTGCACACAGTTGTGTTGCGCAAACGTCCTGCGCTCCGGGAGCATGCTCTCCATGACCAGCACCCTTCCCGAAACCCAGGCACCCGAGGTCCGTACCGCCGTCGCCCAACTTCCCGCCTACGTGGCCGGCAAGAGCGCGCAGTCTGACCTGACCGCCGCCCTCGCCTCGAATGAAAGCCACTTTGCTCCCCTGCCGTCCGTCATTGAGGCAATGTCGGCCGAGGCGGGCAGGATCCACCGTTACCCAAGCATGGGTGCGGTGGAGGCGCGGGACGCCATTGCCCGGCAGTTCGGCGTCAGCGCCGGGGAAGTCGCCGCCGGACCGGGGAGCTCCGGCGTCCTGCAGCAGATCATTTCCGCAGTCTGCGGCCACGGCGACGAGGTGGTGTACGCGTGGCGCTCCTTCGAGGCCTACCCCATCCTGGTGGCAGTGGCGGGCGCCGTTTCGGTCCCCGTGCCGCTGCTGGCCACCGAGCAGCACGATCTCCACTCCATGGCCGCGGCGATCACGGACCGCACTCGCCTGGTCATCCTGTGCTCGCCCAACAACCCCACGGGTGTGTCCATCAGCCCCGCGGACCTTGAGGAGTTCCTCCGCTCTGTTCCGCCGCGGGTGCTGGTGGTACTGGACGAGGCCTACGTCGAATTCCAGCGCGGACCAGGCGTCGACTCGCTCGATTTCTACCGCCGCCACGCCAACCTGTGCATTCTGCGCACCTTCTCCAAGGCATACGGGCTGGCGGGCCTGCGGATCGGGTACGCCATTGCCCGGCCGGAAATTGCTGAGGGCCTCCGCCGGACGGCCGTCCCCTTCGGCGTGAACAGGATGGCGCAGGCGGCCGCGGTTGCTTCACTGGCCGCCGGGGACGAAATTCTTGAGCGGACCGAGGCGGTGGCCCGGGAACGCACCCGGGTCATCGGCGCGCTACGGGACTATGGCTGGGATGTGCCGGACAGCCAGGCCAACTTCTACTGGCTGCGTGCCGACGATGATTTGCGTGTGCAGCTCGTGGACGCGTTGGCCGACGCCGACATCCTGGTGCGCGGCTACGCCGTGGACGGGGTCCGCATCACGCTGGCGGACCGGGCCACCAACGACAGGGTCCTTGCTGTCCTGGCCAACCGCGGGCGGTTCCTGCGTGAGGCGGCCGCGGCCCAGTGAGCACCACAACAGAAACACCGGCTGCCGCAACCCCTGCCCCAGCCCGGCACATGGAAGGGCCGACGGCGGCACCTTCAGCGCCGCCGTCGGCCGTCCGTCATTCCGTGGTTGAGGACGTCCTGGGCATCCTGACCGGCACCTTCGCGGCGTCGCTGGGGCTGTTCCTGCTCAAGTCGAGCGGGGCCGTGACGGGCGGCACCGCCGGCCTCGCACTGCTGCTCAGCTATTCGGTCGCACTGCCGTTTGGCGTCATCTTCTTCGCAGTGAACCTGCCGTTCTTCGCCCTGGCAGTGTGGAAGAAGGGCTGGAACTTCGCCCTCCGCACCGGCGCCGCGATCTCCCTGGTGTCCGTAATGGCCAGCCTGCACCCGGCGGCCCTGGGGTCCCTGCACATTGACCCCGTGTATGGCGTGCTGGGCGGAAACCTGCTCGCCGGCGTCGGCCTCCTGATCCTGTTCCGGCACCAGTCCAGCCTGGGCGGCTTCAACATCCTGGCCCTGCTGCTGCAGGAAAAGCTGAAATGGCGCGCAGGGTACGTGCAGATGGTGCTGGACGTGACCATCGTCCTGGCGGCCCTGGCACTCGTTCCGCCCCTGATGGTGCTGCTGTCCGCGGCCGGCGCCACCCTCCTGAACCTGGTCCTCGCCCTGAACCACCGGCCGGGCCGGTACCTGGGAAAGTAGGCGGCTAACCGCCTATTTATTCCCTGCAGGCCGCTGAAATATCTGCGCGGGGACCTGCGTTGCCGCCCATATGACAACAATCGGAATCATCGGTGCAGGACATATTGGCAGCCAGGTTGCACGGAAGGCCGTGGAGCTGGGCTACGACGTAGTCATCAGCAACTCCCGTGGGCCCGAAACCCTCCAGGAGCTGGTTTCGGAACTTGGCCCCAGGGCGCGGGCCGCCACGCCGGCTGAAGCAGCAGCGGCCGGCGACTTCGCCGTGGTCACGGTGCCGCTGAAGAACTACAAGGACATCCCGGTGGAGCCGCTGGCCGGCAAGATTGTGATCGATACCAACAACTACTACTGGGAGCGGGACGGCAGGATCCCCGCCCTGGACAACGGCGAAGCCACCACCTCCGGTCTGCTGCAGGAGCACCTCCCGCAGTCAAAGGTGGCCAAGGGCTTCAACCACATCATGGCAAAGGACATCACCACGGACGGAACTCCGGACGGCACGGAAAACCGGCGCGCCCTGGCCACCGCCAGCGACTACCAGGAAGCCGCGGACCTGGTGACCCGGCTGTACGACGAATTCGGTTTCGACACGGTTAACGTGGGGCCGCTGTCCGAGAGCTGGCGCGTGGAGCGGGACCGTCCTGCCTACGTGAAGAGGCAGAACGCCGTTGAGCTGAAGGACAACTTGGAAAAGGCTACTCGGACTCTCTGATTCGTCCCGTCCGACAACTGGCTGGCAGTGCCTACTGCCAGCCAGTTCTGTGTTTAACGGTTCCAGGCCGGTACCAGCACCACTTCGAACGGGCTGGGCGGCTGGTTGAACTGGGCGTTCACCGCGGCGAGCGTATTCCCGAACAAGGCGACCGTTGTAGGCACATTGAAGTCGCTGCTCTTGATCGTGTCCCGTACCTCGCCGGAAGCCAGGTCGCCGGAGAGGTCGATGCGCGCTATCTGGTTCAGCTGGTTCTGGACGGCCCAAAGGTTGTCGCCGCGCACCAGGATGCCGTCAACATAAGGAACCTTGACGCCCTTGATCGCAGCGCTCTCCCCGGTCCTGGGGTCCACCGTGTAGAGGGCTCCGTTGAGGGAGTGGGCCACGATGAGCATTTTGCCGTCCCGCACGGCCGCAATGCCGTTGAGGTTGAACCCCTGTTTGACGTCCGCCGCCGGGCCACTGAGCTTGAGGGTCTTCACTTTGCCCAGTTCCCCGTCCCCGCCGACCGGCAGGAAGTAGAGCTCCGCGGCGGCTGAGTTGGTGAACCAGGCCCCGTCACTGGTGAGGGTGACGTCGTTGATGAATCCCTGGGCCAGGCGGATATCGGCAACCGGCTTGCCCGTGTCGGTGTTGTAGACGAATGCCTTGCCGGTGTTGGCGCCCGCCACAAACAGCAGGTGGTGGCAGGTATCGGCCTTCATCCCGGCGGCGGCGCGGCCTGCCGGTGCATCGATGAAGCGGGTTGCCGTGCCCTTGCGGATGTCGCCGCGGAAAATATCGCCCGTGGTGAGTTCCCCTGCATAGAAAGTCCTGCCCTCCCCTGCCGCGATGCCTTCGGCGGAGGTGGCGCCGTCGAGCACTATCTCCCCGGACGGTGGGGCAGCCGACGCCGGAAGGGCAGTGGGAAGAAGCAATGAAAAAGAGGCCACGAGCCCTGCGGCGGCACCGTGGCGTACTGGATGGCGCATGCTGGTTCCTTAGTCTGGGTCGATGCGCGCGGGGCCCATCTGCGGAAGCTCCGCACGATTGGTGCTGCCAGTTTAAGCGCATGTATTGGGCTTGCGAAGGCATCGGCCTACCCAATCTGCTTACAATCGAAACCTCTGACCACTACTGAGGGACCCATGAAGAAATTCGCCACAGCCCTGTTTGCCGCCGGCCTCGTTGCCTCCGCCACGGCCTGCTCCGCCACGCACCAACTGTCCACCGCTGAAACCTGCGAGCGGATCCAGGCCGTTGTGTCGAACCCCGCCAACAACGCCGGCAAGACGGGGATGAACAACCTCGCCAACCAGATCCGACCCATCCACGCCGTTGCTTCGGACGATCTCAAGCCCGCCCTGGCCTCGATCCTGGCGTACACGGACGAGCAGGCCAAGGAAAACCCGGACAAGGACAAGCTGGCCGATCTGCAGTCGGGCTACCAGGAAGCCGGCAGCACCTACAGCAAGTTCTGCGGCCAGGCCGGCGGCTAGACAATCGTCTGAAGGGACCGGCCGCCTGCGGGACAGGCGGCCGGTCCTTTCTCTGTCTCCGGCCTATCTCTGTCTCCGGCCTAGAGCGTGGCCGGATCCGTGTTGGCGCCGCAAAGGATGACGGCAACGCGTTCGTCCTTTCCGGGCACGTAGGCGCCGGAGGCGAGCGCGGCGTAGGCAGCTGCGGCACCGTGCTCCACCACGATCCGGTAGTCGTTCCACAGCGCGGAGCGGGCGGCGATGATCTGTTCATCGGAGACCAGGACGCTCCCGACGCCGCAGCGGACCGCGACGGAGAAGCCGATGTCACCAACGCTACGGGCACCCAGGGAGTCCGCGGCGACGCCCGATACCGGGACGTCCACCGGTTCCCCTGCCGCCAGGGCGGCGTGGAGGGTGGGCGCAGTTTCCGGTTCCACAGCCACCACTTTGGCAAAGCCTTCGACGGCGGCGGCTACTCCCGCCATCAGGCCGCCACCGCCCACGGCCACCAGGACGGTGTCCACGTCCGGCACCTGTTCCAGCGATTCGGAGCCCACCGTCCCGGCGCCGGCGGCAATTTCCGGCTGGTCGTAGGCATGGCAGTAGATGGCGCCGGTCTTCTCTGCGTGCGCAATGGCGGCCTGGTAGGCGGCCGCGTACTCTGAACCGCCCTGGACCACGGTGGCACCGATGGCCCTGAGCTTGCCGACTTTGACGGCCGGTGCCGCTTCAGGAACGAAGACCGTTGCAGGCACCCCGAGCTGGGCCGCCGCATAGGCGTTGGCCAGGCCCGCGTTCCCGCCGGATGCAACAACCACCCCCACGTCCGCCTGCAGTTCACCCCGTTCCTTGCTGGCCAGGATCCGGTTCAGCGCGCCCCGGGCCTTGAACGTGCCCGTGTGCTGCATGAATTCGCATTTGAACCAAACCGGGCCGGCGGCGGTGCCCGCATCCGCCTGCAGGACGGGCGTCCTGCGGACAAGGCCCGCTGTCCGCTGCGCGGCCTGGTCGATGTCAGCGCGGGTGATCATTGTCAGACTTCGTCATCCCAGGTGCCCGGCTCCGCCAGCGCCTCTTCGGGCTTCTGTTCCGGGTCAGCCTCTTCGCCGCCCACATACGATGCCGGGACCGTTCCGGCAGCATGGCCCTGCTGTTCCTCGCGGATGTTGGATGCTCCCGGCTGTTCCAGGTGCTGGCCGGACTGCGGGGCCTTGGTGACGTCGTCCTTGGTTTCGTCCTTGGCCCCGTCCGGGTCGCCCGGCCCGCGGAGGTCTGCGGTGTTCTGGGGATCGTCGCTGGAAACGGTCATGGTCCTGCCTTTCACCTGGGAACTGCTGTACCGGCCGGGGAACCCCGACCGGCTTCCAGCCTACGGTCTGAAGGTAGTCGCCGGCCCGTTCCCGCGCGATTTCCAGCAGTGTTGAGTGGAAGGCAACCTCCGCCGTCGTATCCTGCTGTGGGTGGTGGCCGGCCTGGCCATCCTGGGCGTGATTGCCCTCGTTGCCGGCGGCATGTTCAACCAGGCGGCCGCCACGGACCCGGAGCCGACCATGACCGCTGTCCAGATCATCCCGCTGGTGATCCTCGTGGTGATGTTCGTCGTGGCCACCAAATGGCCGCTGAACATCGGGGTGATGGGACTCGTCGCGTCATTCGGCGTCGGCTATTTCATGCTCGGGATGTCTGACAAGCAGATCCTCGAGGAGTTCCCGGCCACCATCGTCCTCACCATCATCGGCGTCACCTACTTCTTCAGCATGGCCCAGCGCAACGGCACCATCGAGATCATCGTCAAGGGATGTGTGCGGATTGTCCGCGGCAAGACGATGCTGCTGCCGTGGGTGTTCTTCCTGGTCGCCGCCGCGCTGACCTCGCTCGGAACGTTCTCCCCGGCCGCCATCGCGCTGCTGGCACCGGCCGCCATCGGGTTCGCTTACGAATCGCGCATCCACCCCGTGGTCATGGGCGCCTTCATCATCAACGGCGCACACGCCGGCGGATTCTCCCCGCTGTCCGTGGCCGGCGTGCTGGTCCACAACATCGCACTGAAGAACGACTTCCCGATTTCCCAGGGCGGCCTGTTCATTGCCAGCTTCGCCCTGAACCTCATCCTCTCGGTGCTGACCATCGTCCTGTTCGCCCTGATCGGCAAACTGCGCGACGGTGCCAGCGGGCTGCACGTGGACATAGACACTTCCTCCGCCGGACGCCCGCACGGCCAGCAGATCCTGACGCTGGCGCTGATCGCGGCAATGCTGGTGTGCACCCTCGGCTTCCACATGCCCATCGGCTTCGTGGCCCTCTCCGCCGGCCTCCTGCTCGCGTTCGTCAACATCAAGGAACACAAGACCTTCATCGGCGGCATCTCCTGGTCCACCGTCCTGCTGGTGGCAGGCATGATCACGTACGTATCCCTGCTGGAGCACGTGGGCGTCATCGACACGCTTGCCGAGCACGCCCTGGCCCTGGGGGCTCCGCTGCTGATCGCCCTGGTCCTCTGCTACGTGATCGGTGTCGGCTCGGCCTTCGCGTCCTCCACCGCCCTGCTGACCGCTTTCATCCCGCTGGCCGGCCCACTCCTGGCCACCAGCTCGCTCAGCGCCTCCGGAACCGTGGCCGCGCTGGCCATCGCAGCCACCGTCGTCGACGTATCCCCCTTCTCCACGGACGGAGCACTCGTAGTGGCCAACGCCCGCGACGACGACCGGCAGCGCGTCTACAAGCAGCTGATGTTCTACGCAGGCGGCGTGGTGCTGGTGGCACCGGCACTGGCGTGGGCCCTGCTGGTACCCACCGGCATCATGTAGGTCCTTTTCCACCATCAGGCGGCCCGTCAGCATCTAGCGGCCCGCTTTGCTGTTCACTTCCTTGACCTGCCGCCCCGGACTCTGTCCCCCAGCTGTGAATTGCAGCTCACCCGGGACGTTGCGCCCTCCCCCGGCGTTGAACAAGGCGGCGGGAGGAGGCCGGATGATCATTGTGCTGACGGGTATCGACGGATCAGGGAAGTCGACGGCGGCCCGCGCCTTGGCGTCGTCGGTGCGGGCGGAGGGCGGCCGTGCGCTGCTCTTGAGCAACCACGCGGGCCGGCGGGTCATGTCCCTGCTGTCCGCCAGGCTGGGAGTGCGCCTGCCCGCCAAACTGGCCGACGCCGTCGAAACCGCCCTCCGGGTGGGCAACGTACTGGTATCGCACCTGCGCGCCAGCCGGTTCGACGGCCTGGTAATCATGGACCGGCACCTCCACTGCCAGCTGGCACTGCGGACCGCCAACGGATTGCCACGCGGCCGGTTCCTTCCGTGGCTGCTGGCCCGCCTGCCGGAACCGGACGCCATCTTCCATCTGGACATCGACCCCGTCGAGGCGCACCACCGCATCATTGTCCGGGGCACTGACTCAGAGAGCCTTGATGACCTCGCCGCATTCCAGTCGGGATACCGGGACCTGCCGGAGTACGCGCGCTTCGTGAAACTGGACGCCTCCGTCCCCGCACAGCAGTTGATAGCCGCGTTACGCTCACGACTGGACGGGGTCGCAGTCACAAACACTATTTAACATTCCACATAGCGGAATTTGGTTTTCCTCTTGCGGAATTAGTGTGACGAGGATTACGTTGGAAACGGCCCCGAAAACGGGCTGTTCCCGATTGATAGGCAAAGGTCAATGAAGATCCCAAACCCTGAGGCACTGAAGGCGAGTTCGGTGCCCGCGAAGAGGAAGCCGCTGTACAAGTCGCTCTTCTTCCAGATTCTGATCGCCGTCGTGGCAGGTGTCCTCATCGGGCATTTCTGGCCGGACCTTGGATCACAACTGAGGCCGCTCGGAGATGGCTTCATCAAACTCATCAAAATGATCATCGCGCCGCTGATCTTCCTGGTGATCGTTACCGGAATTTCAGCCGTAGGCGACGTCAAGGCGGTCGGAAGGGTTGGGGTAAAGGCCCTGCTCTACTTCACGGGAGCAACCCTGTTCGCCCTGGTCTTCGGACTCATTGTGGGAAACATCGTCCAGCCCGGAGCCGGCCTGAACATCGACCCGTCGACGCTCTCCCAGGCAGACCTGGACGCAAAGACCGGGTCCGCGGCACCCAAGGATGCAGCGTCCTTCATTCTGGACATCATCCCGGCCAGCGTCATCGGCGCATTTGCCAGCAACAGCCTCCTGCAAGTGCTCTTCTTCTCAGTGTTTTTTGGTGCTGCCATCGTAGTGATCGGGCGCGAAAAGTGCCTGCCGGTCATCAACGTCATGGAAACCATCCTGGAACTGATCTTCAAGATCATGGCATGGATCATGAAGGTCGCCCCGCTGGGCGCCTTCGGCGCCATGGCATTCATCATCGGCCAGTACGGGCTGGATACCCTGAGCACCTACGCGGTCCTGATCGCAGCCTGCTACGGCGCCGCTTTGGTCTTCATCGGCCTGCTGTTCGTCGTGGCCTGGGGGTTTGCCCGGGTGCCGCTCTGGCAGTTCCTGAAGTACACGCGGGAGGAGTTCCTCCTGGCCCTGGGCACCGCATCAACCGAAGCGGTGATGCCCAGGATCATGACCAAACTGACCAACGCGGGCTGCTCCCGTGCCACCACCGGCCTTGTGGTGCCCACCGGTTACTCCTTCAACCTCGATGGCGCCGCGATCTACCTTTCGATCTCCCTGCTGTTCCTGGCCCAGGCCTTCGGCCACCACCTTGACCTTGGCCAACAGCTGGCCGCCCTTGGCGTACTGCTGCTGACATCCAAGGGCATGGCGGGAGTTCCCGGCTCCTCGTTCCTCGCACTTTCCGCCACTGCTGCAGCACTGGGTATCTTCCCGGTGGCCGGCGTGGCACTGCTCCTTGGCGCAGACCGGCTCATGGACTCAATGCGCGTCGTAGTCAACCTGCTGGGCAACTGTGTTGCCACCTTCGTTGTCTCGAAGTGGGAAGGCCAGTTTGACCGCAGCGTCATGCTGCGCGCCTTCAAGGGTGAGATCACCAACCACGACTCTGCGATCCTGCTGGGCAAGGAAGAGGATTTTGAGGGGCAGGAGCTGCAGCGGCTTACAGCGGGACAGGACCCATCACCGAAGTTCCGGGGCGCACCAACACGGGAGGTCGTCTCCGAGTTGCCGGAAAACACAAGCGCCAGCGTCGGCTTGAGCGGCAAAGCCAAGTAGGGCGCCGGGCAACGAGAGAACGGGGCGGGCCAGGACAATAATTGTCCTGGCCCGCCCCGTTTCAATATTGCGGAGTTGGTGCCGCTACCGCGACGCCGTTGGGGAGGCCGACGACGAGGAACCGCTGCCCGAGGTCATCGTCGCCGACGAGGTGGACGAGGCAGTGGACGACGCCGAGCTGCCCGGCGATGACGCGCCGGAAGAACCGGACGAGCTGGTGGAGGTGGGGCTGGACGTTGCGCCGCCTTCGGCCTTCTTCAACACGTCGTTAATGAGCTCCTCAAGCTCCTTCTGGTCCTTGTCGCCCAGATCGGTGCCGCCCTTGGTGGCAACCACCAACAGGCGCCCTTGGGCAGCGGAAACCTGCATCAGCTTCTGCTGGTTGTCGCCGCTGCGGGTGCTGACGGTTGCGAAGGTCTCATCAGCGTCAGTGTCCGCCTTCAGCTCCTGGCTGGAAACGTCGTACTTCTGGCCAAGGGCGGAGACCGAGAACTTGGCGCACTGGTTCATCTTGCCGCTGATGTCACTCAGTGTCTTGACGGCGTCGGGGCCCTGGCTGCCGGACTGTGCTGACAGCGTGCGCGGCTGGTTGCCCTCGGAAAGCGCCACGGCTACGTCGCCGCTTTCCACCTTGTCCAGCAAGCCGGCGGTGGCAATGTCCTTGCAGTCCTTGGGGTCGATGGTTGCCGTGCTCATGAGCAGGTTGGCAATGTTTCCGCCCTGGTCAACCTGCTCCTTGGAGTACAGCTTGAGTTCGTTGCCGTCAGCGTCCTTCATGCCCGAAATGAGGTCGCGGAGTTCGTCCTCCGAGTACACCTTGGCGTTGGCGGTTTGGCTGGCAGAGGCGGATGCCGACGTCGTTGCCGTGCCTGACGGGCTGGCAGTTCCGCCGCCTCCTCCCGAACAGCCGGCCAAGGCCAGCATCGCCGCAGTTACCACTCCAAGCGCAGAAACTTTTCGCATCAGGGTTAACCTCCGAAATAGACAGCATGCTTAGTAGTTTCAAGCGTAAAGGGTGAAAGGCGGGACGCAAATAACGGAACGGTCTCAAAACCGGCGGGATTGGCGAGCGCCGGGAGGACGCCAAGTATCAGGCCGGGGTGGCCCGGCTCCTCGGGCTGCGGGTGCCGCCATGCTCCGCTGGCCTTCGCCTGGTGGCCGAGGCTTCGCGAGATGGCCCGCGCGGCGGCCCTGACCAGCGGCACCAGATCATGCGCCGGCGTCTGGGCATCCGGGACCACAATGGACAATGCAGCCACTACATCGCCGGCAGCCCCATGAATGGGTGCGGCGACGGAGACAGTGCGGGAGGGATGGTCCCGCCGAACCACTGCGACGCCGGATTGCCTTACGTTTGCCAGGACACCGCGAAGCCGGGCCGCCGGGAGACTCCCGGCATCCGAAACACTGCCCGGCACCCCTGGGGGCGCCGGCTGCGAAAGCAGTTCCTGCAGCAGCTCCGGAGCGGCGTGGGCCAGCAGTACCTGCCCGACGGCGGTGGTCCCCAGCGGCATGCGTCCGCCAACCCGGTAGGCCACCTCCGTCGCGGTCCGGGAAGAGAGCCGATCGATCAGGACCGCGTCCGTGCCTTCGCGGACGGCAAGCAGCACGTGATGCCGGGTGACCTCGTACAGGTCCTCAAGGTAAGGCAGGGCGATTTGCCGCACCCCGTGGCCCCGCGGCGAGAGCGAGGCAATTTCCCAGAGGCGCACACCCACCACGTAGCGGCCGTCCTCGAGGCGTTCCAGCGCGCCCCACTCCGTCAGGTGCCGCACCAGCCGCAGGGCCGTGGCCGGGGCAAGTCCGGCCTGGCGGGACAGTTCGGACAGATTCAGGGCACGGCGCTGTTCCGTAAACTGGGCAAGAAGGCTCAGAGCCCGCACCAGTACGGGCGTGCCCGGAAGACCGGTGGCGGCCTCTGTGGGCGCGGCGGCTGCCGCCCTGCCCGCTCCCGCCATCTCCGCCTCCATCCGTTGCGTCCTTCAAGCCTGGGCGGTGTGTGCCCCGCCACAAAGAGGCTTTTCACCCAGTGAAAAGACCGTTCGCAGGGCTGCTGCAGCAGGCCAAGCTGATGGACGTCCCGCAGGCATACAGCCAGCGTCCCTTGACCCGATTGGAATCAATGATGAACTCCAATGCCCCCAGCAAATCCCTGGCCGGTATCTTCGTACTGTGCTGGCTTGGCCTGCTCGCCGACGGCTACGACCTCTACGTCTACGGCGCCACCCTCCCCGCCCTGATCGGGCGGCCGCCCTTCAATGTCACGCCCGCCGCGGCAGGCGCGGTGGGCTCGTTGGCGCTGGTGGGGATGCTGCTCGGTTCACTCATCGTGGGTACGCTCACGGACCGGCTTGGCCGCCGCCGGATCTTTGTGTCCGCCCTGGCGTTGTTCTCGCTGGCCATGCTCGCCTGCGCCATGGCACCCAGCTGGGAGCTCTTCGCAGCGTTCCGCTTCATCGCCTGCTTCGGCGTGGGCGGCCTGCTGCCGACGGCGGTAGCCCTCACCAATGAATTCGCGCCGCCGGGGAAAAAGTCACTGGTCCTCGGTGCGGTGCTGACCGGGCCGGCAACGGGTACTGTTGCCGCTTCGCTGACGTCCCTCGCTGTCCTGGAGTCCAGTGGTTTCCGCCCGGTGTACGCGATCGGTGCCGCAGGGCTGCTGATCGTTCCCTTCGCCTGGTTCCTGCTGCCGGAGTCACCGTCGTTCCTGCGGACCCGGTCCCGCACCGCAGAGGCCGACAGCATCGAGGCCGCCTACGGGCTGCCCCGCACCACGGATGTCCCGGCCACAGCCGTGCGGGTCTCTCCCACGCGCGCCCTCTTCGCCAACGGCACCGGCAAGACCACAGTCCTGCTGTGGGGCATCACTCTCCTGAGCCTGCTGACCATCTTTGGCGTCAGCACGTGGCTGCCGCAGATCATGCGCACTGCCGGGTTCGGCGTCGGATCCTCCGTGGCATTCCTGCTGGCCTACTCGGTGGGTGCCGTGGTCGGCACCGTCCTGGCATCTGTGGCCAGCCAGAAGTTCGGGCCCGGGCCGCTGGTGGTGGTGGGGTTCGCCAGTGCAGCGGCAGCCCTGCTCCTGATGTCCGCCAACCCGCCGGCCGCGCTCATGACGGTGCTCGCCGCCGTCGCAGGTTTCGGCGGCCTGGGCACGCAGAACATGATCAACGACTACATCGCCCAGTTCTACCCTGCCGCCACCCGCGCCACCGGCCTTGGCTGGGCACTTGCTGTGGGACGCATCGGAGCCATCGCAGGCCCAACCTACGGCGCACTGCTGGTGGGCTTCGGCGGCGGCGTCCCCGTAGCCGCCATTGCCTTCGCGGCGCCCGCCCTGCTGGGTGCGGTGCTCATGCTCGCCCTGCGCACCAGGGCAGTGCGGCAGCCTGCCGCGCCCCGCGATGCGGAACTGGTGCGCTAACGCCCGGCCCGGCAACAAAGGTGGCCGGGCGGCCCCCGCGGCCCGCGCCTGTGGAATAATCCAAGCAGGTGGTCCGGACCGGACTTATCCAGCAGCAGGAGGGGCCTCAATTGTCCGCCACATCAAGGAGCACCGCCGGAGCGGCGGCCACGGCCATCAATAACACCCAGGTCCCCAAGCACGAGCAGCTGCGGTTGATCATACTCAAGCTCGCCAAAGAGGAACTGGAGCCCGGCGCCCGGCTTCCCAGCGAGCGGACGCTCATGGACTCCTACGGTGTCAGCCGCATTACGGTCCGCGCCGCCATCGGCCGCCTGGTCAACGAGGGGCACCTGGTCCGGGTTCCGGCGAAGGGTACCTTCGTGGCGGATTCCCCAGTGCAGTCAACACTCCACCTGGCTTCGTTCACGCAGGAAATGGAGGCGATGGGACACGTGCCCAGTACGGTGGTGCTGGTGGCCGAAGCGGGCGCTGCCCCCACGGATACGGCAGAGGCGCTCAGCCTGCCGCCGGGCTCCGAGGCCATCCACTTGAAGCGCCTCCGCCTGGCAGACGGCCGGCCGGTCAGCGTGGATGACGCCTGGTACAACCCCGAACATGCCCGCGGCCTTCTGGACATCGACCTGACCGGCTCGGTTTACAAAGCCCTCGCCGCGCAGTTCGGGCACCAGATCGACAGGGCACGGCAGAGCGTGCGGTCCGAGGGCGCCCCCGCGGATGTGGGGGCACTCCTCGGAACCGGCACGGGGGCGCCGGTGCTGGCCTTCGACCGGGTGTCCTATTCAGGCCCCCTTGCCATCGAACATTCACGTTCGTGGTACCGCTCCGACCGCTACTCGCTGAACATGGAAGTCCGGCTCTAGAAGCCAACCCCTAGTCCAGCGAGAACAGCTCCTGGCCGGCGGTGACCGTGCCGGCTCCAGTAAGCGTTGCCACGTCCGGCTTGGTATCGAGGACGACGACGGGACTCACCATCGAGTAACCTGCCGCAAGGGCGGCGGTGGGATCGACACGCATGACGGCAGCGCCGGCGTCGACAGTGTCGCCTTGGGCAATCAGCAGCTTAAAGCCTTCGCCTTTGAGCTTGACCGTATCGATGCCCACATGGGTGAGGACGCCGCGCCCCGAGGACTCAACCACAACAAAGGCGTGCGGCAGCAGCTTGACCACCTTTCCCGCCACGGGGGACACGACGTCGAACATCTCGCCCGCCGGCGGTTCCACTGCGGCGCCGGAACCCACCATCTGGCCGGCGAACACAGGGTCCGGGACTTCGGCAAGGCGAATTACGGTACCCGCGATGGGTGCCAGCACCACCAGGGACTGACCCACTAGAGGAGGTCCTCGATGTCTTCGGCCAGGTTGTCGGCCTCGGGGCCAACAATGACCTGGACAGCCGTGCCGGAGGTCAGCACGCCGTGGGCTCCGGCGGCCTTCAAGGAGGCCTCGTTCACGAGGGAACCATCTTTAACCTCCGTGCGAAGGCGGGTAATGCAGGCTTCAATCTCCACGATATTGCCGGCTCCGCCCAGTCCTTCAATGATCTTTTCTGCTTTGGACATGGTTGCCCTTTCTGATGGTGCCCGCTGGGAGCACTGCTTCCTCACCGGGGCCGGCGGCCCAAGTGCGACCAATTATGGCTTCCACTACCGGCCTTTTAAATGGCCCGGCGGGATTTCCCATTGCCTTGACAGGTACTCGTGGGATGAATCACACTGAACTGGTCATAACCAGACAGTACCGGCTGGAACCCCTCCTTTACAAGCCCCACCCGAACCCGCAGAGGTGCAACCATGTCAACATCCGAGACCGCCGCCATGGCTCCCGAAAAGAAGCCAAACAAGGCGTTTGCCACACTGCAGCGCCTGGGCCGCACCCTGATGCTGCCCATCGCCGTTCTTCCCGCCGCAGGCATCCTGCTGCGCATTGGCCAGGCCGACCTGCTTGGCGCCATTCCTGGATTCGAAGGCGGCGCCGCCGTCATCTCCGCAGCCGGCAATGCGGTCTTCACCTGGCTGCCGCTCATTTTTGCGGTGGGCATTGCCATCGGCTGGGCCAAGAAGGCCGATGGTTCCACTGCTTTGGCCGCCGTCGTTGGCTACATGGTGATCGACGGCGTCTTCAAGGCCATGTCCCCGCTGGTCCTGGCAGGACAGGTTGACCCGGCCGGCAAGCAGGCGATGATCAATTACGGCGTCCTGGCCGGCATTGTGGTGGGCCTGCTTTCCGCATCGCTGTGGCAGCGCTTCTACCGCACAAAACTGCCGGACTTCCTTGGATTCTTCAGCGGCCGCCGCCTGGTGCCCATCCTGACCTCCGTTTCCAGCCTGGTAGCCGGCGTCGTCCTTGCCTTGGCCTACCCGCTCTTCAACGCCGGCCTTTCCGCGGTGGGCCAGGCCGTGGCCAGCAATGCTGTTGCCGGCGGCGGCATCTACGGCTTCGCCAACCGCATGTTGATCCCCGCGGGACTGCACCACATCCTGAACTCCGGCGTCTGGTTCCTCATCGGCGACTACACCGACGCCTCGGGCCACCTGGTCCGCGGTGACCTCAACCGCTTCTTCGCCGGAGACCCCAGCGCGGGCATCTTCATGACCGGCTTCTTCCCCATCATGATGTTCGGCCTGCCTGCAGCAGCGCTTGCCATCTGGCGCCACGCCAAGCCCTCGCAGAAGAAGATCGTCGGCGGCATCATGCTCTCCACCGCACTGACCGCCTTCTTCACCGGCATCACCGAACCGCTTGAGTACTCCTTCATGTTCGTGGCTTTCCCGCTCTACATCGTCCACGCCGTCCTGACCGGAACGTCCATGGCCCTGGTCAACGCGCTGGGAATCCATCACGGGTTCACATTCTCTGCAGGCCTGATCGACTTTGTCCTCAACTTCGGCAAATCACAGAACGGCTGGCTGCTCATCCCCATAGGACTTGGCTACGCGGCGATCTACTACTTCCTCTTCTCCTTCGTCATCAAGCGCTGGAATCTGCGCACCCCCGGCCGCGAGGACGACGAAGTCACCGTGGAGACCGACGCCGCCAAGTAGCGCCACCGTTTTCATCCCCATCTCCCGCAACTGCAACCGGAAGCACCCAGAGCGCATGGAAATCATCATCCTTCCCACCCCTGACGACGTGGCCCGCACGGCCGCTGATGCCATCGAGGACCAAGTCCGCCGCGGCCCGTCCGTCCTGGGACTGGCCACCGGGTCCACCCCGCTGGGCACCTACCAGGAACTTATCGAACGGCACCGCAGCGGCGGCCTGAGCTTCGCGCAGGCCCAGGCGTTCCTGCTGGACGAGTACGTGGGACTGCCTGCCGGGCATCCGCAGTCATACCACTCGGTCATCCGGGAAGAATTCACGACCAGCGTGGACTTCGGCGACGGCGCGGTCCACGGACTGGACGGCATGGCCCGGGATCCGCAGGCGGAGGCCGCCGCTTACGAGGCCCGGATCGCCGCCGCGGGCGGCGTGGATATCCAGATTCTGGGCATCGGGACGGATGGCCATGTGGGCTTCAATGAACCCATGTCCTCGCTGGCCTCCCGTACGCGGATCAAGACGCTCACCCGGCAGACGCGCCTGGACAACGCCCGCTTCTTTGATGCACCGGAGGAGGTGCCGGACCATGTGCTGACCCAGGGCCTGGGAACCATCCGTGAGGCCCGGCACCTGCTGCTGCTGGCCATGGGGGAGGCCAAGGCAGAGGCTGTGGCTGCCGCCGTCGAAGGTCCCGTAGCGGCCATCTGCCCGGCGTCGGCCCTCCAGCTGCACCCGCACGTCTCGGTACTGGTGGACGAGGCCGCAGCCTCCCGGCTCGCCCACCGCGAGTATTACCAAGACACCTTCGGCCGGAAGCCGGCATGGCAGGGACTCTAAGCCGCGGGCTGGTGTCCGTGGAATGCACCGCGCCGCAGTTTGAGCTGGCCGTGGAGAATGCCGACGGCGTCCGGCTGGCCGCCGCCGTGGGCGCGGCCCGGGTTGAACTGTGCGCCGCCCTGGCGGAGACAGAGGGCGTCACGCCAAGCATCGGCACCATCGGGCAGGCGTGCGGCCTGGGCCTTCCCGTCCATGTCCTGGTGCGTCCGCGGCCGGGCAACTTCACCTATTCGCCCGGCGAGCTTGATGTCATTGAGCGCGATGCCGCTGCGGCTTTGGGTGCCGGAGCCGCGGGCGTGGTGGTTGGTGTCCTGGCATCCGACGGCGGCCCGGATGTCCAGGCAATCCGGCACATTGCGGCAGCAGCGCGGGCCGTGAGGCCGGATGCCGAAGTCACGTTCCACCGCGCGTTCGACGCAGCCCTGGCCGCCGGCCTGGACCCTGCCGGGGCGCTCTCCCGGCTGGAGCACGCAGGGGTGGACCGGGTCCTCACCAGTGGTGGGGCCCCCGACTGCGCCGCGGGGCTGGAGATGCTGCGCAGGATTGTGCGGCAGGGACGCCGGAGTGCTCCCTCGGTCCAGATCATGGCCGGTGGGGGTGTCACCCTGGCGCTGGTACCGTCGCTCCTTGAAGCGGGAGTCCATGCCGTGCACACCTCGGCGCGGCCCCGGCAAGGGGGCGGGGCGGGCGGGGACCGCGCCGGCGCCGCGGACCACGGACTGGCCGCCCGCATGGCTGCCGCCGTGGCGGCCGTGCCGCTGCCCCAACCCACGAACGAAGGACGGTAAACGATGGGCAAGGAACTGTTTCTTCGCGGCCGCATCGTCACCGCCTCGCTGGATATTGCGGACGGGGTGGTGGCGGCCGACGGCGGCCTGGTCACCTTCGCGGGCCCGGCGCAGGACTTCCCCGGGGTACTTCCGCCGGACGCACCCGCCAGACGCATCCTGGTGCCCGGACTGGTGGACGTGCACTGCCATGGCGCCTACGGTTCGGATTTCTCGGAGGGCGATCCCGACGGCGCCGAGCGGGCGGCACGCTACCTGCACAGCCGTGGGACCACCACGCTGCTGGCCAGCCTGGTTACCGGAGAGCCCGGGGACCTGGTCCGGAACCTGGAGATACTGCGGGAGCTGGCAGGCCTGGGGCTGATTGCCGGATCGCACCTGGAAGGTCCATTCCTCTCAGGCCAGCAGTGTGGCGCGCACGATCCCGTCCTGCTCCTGGAACCGGATCCTGAGGTGGTGGCCCGCATGCTGGCCGCGGCAGGGCCAACCCTGGCCTCCATGACCTTGGCGGCCGAGCTGCCCGGCGCCTCCGAACTTGCCGCCCTGCTTGCGGCCCGCGGCATCATCCCATCCCTGGGCCACACCGCCGCGGACCATGCGACAGCGGCAGCCTTCTTGTCGCGCGCGGCCGCGGCTTTGGACTCGGCCGGCAATTCCACCGGCAGGAACCGCCCAACGGTAACCCACCTGTTCAATGCCATGCCTCCGCTTCACCACCGCTCCCCCGGGCCAGTATCGGCGAGCCTCAGCGCAGCCAAGGCCGGGCAGGCTGTGGTGGAGCTGATTGCCGATGGCGTGCATCTGGCACCGGAAACCGTGAAGTTGGTGTTTGACCTTGTGGGGCCGCACAACATCACGCTGGTGACCGATTCGATGGCCGCCACCGGGCTGGAGGACGGACAGTACAGGCTGGGGTCCCTCTCCGTCACAGTTGCCGGCGGCGTAGCCCGGGTTGACGCCACTGGCGCCATTGCCGGCGGCACCAGCACGTTGCTGGACGTCATCCGCTCCTGCGTTGCTGCCGGAGTTCCGTTGCGGGATGCCGTCACCTCCGCGTCGGCAGTCCCGGCATCGTTGCTGGGTCTCTCGGCGTATGCGGGCGACCTGCGCGCCGGAATGCAGGCCGACGTCGTCGTTCTTGACCAGGACCTGAACCTGAAGGCAGTGCTGCGAAGCGGCGAATGGGTCACCGCACCCGGCTGAGCTGCATTGCGGCGATGGGCGTCTGCTGCCGTGGCCTACCCACGACCTATTATTGTCAGTGCCTCGTAGGACGATGTTTTTATGGAAATCAGTACTGACCTGGCGGCGGTGATGGAGGGCGTTCGTGCCTCCGTTGCTGCGTTGGATGTACTGGTTCTGGAAGACGCTTCCCTCGATTCAGCTGGTTTGGGGGCCGTCGCAGGTGCCGCTGTTGATGTGTTGCAGCGGCGGTACGAGTTGTGTCTGGAGCGGTTGGCGGCCGTGTGGCGGTTGGAGGCTCAGCTCGCGGCGGTCAAGGCGCGCGATGCGGCGGAGTGCGTCGGTTTCCAGCAGGCACTGCTTGCCCCTGACGCCCCGGTGGATGAGCGCATGTTTTCGGAGATGTCCGCGGTGGAGGAGATCGCCGGTGTCCTGACAGTGAGTTCTGGGGCGGCGGGTGCTTTGGTGGAGCAGTCCCGGCGGATGTGTTCATTGCCGCGGGTGATGGGTGCATTGTCGTCTGGGTCGGTGTCGTGGCAGCATGCCAGGATTGTCGCCGATGAAACCGAGGGGCTCACCCCGGACGGGGCTGCTGCCTTAGTGGCGCACTTCTTCGACCCCGACGCCCCCAACCCCGCCCGCGGCGCCGCGGCCGGTGAACTGGTGCCCGCCCGGTTCCGCGCGAAGGTCCGCGCCTGGCGGGAACGCCGCCACCCCGAAACCCTCGAAAAACGCCACGCCAAAGGCGTCGCGGACCGGCGGATGGAATACACCCCGGACCGCGACGGCATGGCCTGGCTCTCGCTCTACCTCCCCGGCGACACCGCCTGCGCCATCTGGAACCGCACCACCGCCACCGCCCACGGCCTCCAAGGCCCTAACGAGCCCCGCACCCTCACCCAACTCCGCCCCGACATCGCAGCAGCACTCCTCCTCGGCGCAGGAAACACCACGGCCACGGGTGATCCTGCGGGAACAACTACCGGGAGTAGCGGTGGTGTTGGCAAGGTTCCCACCCCGCGGGCCGATGTCCTGGTCACCGTGCCGGTGTTCGCGCTGCTCGGACTCACCGATGAGCCGGCCGTGCTGGACGGCATGGGCCCGATCCCGGCGTCGATGGCGCGGAGGCTTGTCGCGGACGGGGCGGAGTCGTTCTACCGGGTCCTGGTCGACCCCCGCGACGGGGCACCCCTGGAGATCGGACGCACCCGCTACCGGCTCCCCGAAACCATCAAACAATAGATCCGCATGCGGGACCGGAAATGCACCTTCCCCGGCTGCACCAACCACACCCCCGACAACCACACCGACCACCTCACAGCCTGGGAACACGGCGGCAGAACAGCCGTCCGGAACCTGGCCCAGCTATGCCCCAAACATCACCGCTTGAAACACGCCCGCACCTGGACCCCCGACCCCGCCACCAACAACGGACCGCCCGGCTGGACCTCACCCACCGGCCGCCACTACAACCCCGAACACCAAGACCCCGGACCAACCCACTGGCCACCAGGCACCCTCCCGGGGCAACGAAGCCTCCTAGAGGAAGCGCTCCTGGAGCGCCTCGCCGTCTAAGACTGGCCACGTAGGTTGAGACTGACTGTCAGGCTGCGGCGGAGCAGCGGTTACGCATACCTGGTTTACTGCCGACGCCCATGTGGCTATGCAGCCTCGGGCGCTCCCCCAAGGCGGCGACGAAGTGGAATCCGCAAGGCACGCTCCCTGGCGGCCAGGGCCCGGAGCCGGGGCACCACCCCCATGGCCAGGGGCGGTCCGTGCCCGGGTGCCAGCAACCGTGGGCCCAGCTCCGCCAGGCGCCTGGCTGATTCCATGGCCAGCTTCCAGTTCCACGTGGTGTACCAGGGAGGCCCGGACAGATCCTGTCTTCCCGGCAGGAGCCCGCGAATCGAGTTCAAGTTGACCGTCACAACAGCATCACCAGTGATCAGGACACCGTCGCGGGATCGCCAGTAGGCCACGTGTCCGGCAGTGTGGCCGGGCGTTGGGACGGCGACCCACTCGGGTAAACCTGGCATTTTTCCGTCCCGGGGCAGGCTCTGCACCACGTCGGTGATGTCGCCGGCTGCTTCAACCCGCCGGCGTGCACGGGCCGGCAGGGACCACAGGAACGGGGCGATGAGCCACCGGTCCAACGGCATGGAGAACTCAGGGATGTACCGCCCGGCAGCCATGGGCAATTCAGCCTGGTGGACGAACACCGGGATGTCCCACCGCCGTGCCAGGGCCCCGGCAGCGCCCGAGTGGTCGGGATGGATGTGCGTCAGGAAGATGGCTGCGGGCGCAGTCCCGGATCCGAGCATGTCTTCCACAGCCTTGCGGACCGGCTCCGCACTGGCCGCCCATCCGCAGTCAACCATCACCCACGCGGAACCTGACCTCACAAGGTAGAGATTTGAGGCCATGGGCCCTGAACCGGTGGTCATGAGGACCACTCCGGAGGCAATCTCCCGTGGTTCTGAAATCCGCACCATCATGAATCACACCACTGGGTGGCGAAGCAAAGTGCGCAGCTTTTCCGGTGCGCTGCGTCGCGGATCGCCGAGGTAGATCTCATGGTGCCGCCCCCGGACCTTCAATCCGGCGGCCGTGATGGCCGCGTCCAGAAGGGCGATGGTCTGGCCTTCATCCGCGTAGGGACCGATATGGAGCGCCTGCGCGCAGCGGCCCTCTTCCCAACGCTCGAAGCGGACCAACTCCAAACTGGGAAGCCCTTTGGGACGGGCTTCTTCCACGGCCCGCTCAAGAAGGGCTTCATCGATCGGTTCAGGCTGCACCATCATGGCCTGCCAGCGCCATGACTCCCGGGCAAAGCCCCCGAGTCCCGTGAAGCCTGCGCTCACGGCTTCCGTCGGCTCCGTGTGATCCGGGTCCTCGAACCACCACAAGGCTTCGAGGGGCATCACTTTTGTCACCTCACCGGACTGCTTCTTAAGACCAAAGTGTGCCGCGTAGCTGACGGTAAACAACGCCTGCACCGCCCCGGCGAATGCTGGCCCATCAGGGTCCCCTTGACCCTGGACGACAGCGAAGAGCAGCGGAGGAATGTCCACGAAGTCGACAGTTCCTTTGCGGGTTTTGTAGAGAGACGCAATGTCCTGCCGGAGGTCACTCACCGTACACGCAGCCAACCCATGGAGCCAGTTTTCCCCGGCGTGACAGCAGCCAGTAGGGCCGAATGTCCTTACTACCCGTCCGCCCGCACTACCCGTCGGCCCCGGGCAGGCACACTTCTACGGTGTCCCCGGTGACGCGCGTTTCGAAGACCGGCTGCCTGGACGTGGCGGGACCGGCCTTCACTTCGCCCGTGCGCAGTGCGAACGTGCTCCGGTGCCAGGGGCAGACCACGCATGCGTCCCCGCCGACGTCCTTGATCTTGCCTTCGTGAAGCGGTCCGGAAAGGTGGCTGCAGACATCGGACAGCACATTGATGGTGGTGCCCTCGCGGTGGACCAGCAGCGGAATACCGGCCACGACGCGCTTATGGAGGCCGCCCTCCGGCAGTTCGGCCAGCGGGGACAGCGGATGCCAGCCGGAGGGAAAGCGGTGCGGAATCTCCTCGCTGTGGTTGACCCCTGCGGCTTGGCGGTAGGTCAGGTGCCCGCCAAGGAACCCGCCGGCGCCCACAGTGGCGAGCCCCAGGTACGCAAGCACCTTGCCGCCGCCCTGGCCGCCCCTGGCCCGCTGGACGAGTGATGCAATGTAGAGGCCGGTTGCCGTGACGTTGGCCGCCGCGTGCACCAGGCCCACCCGCTGCTGCTGCGGGTGCAGCTGCGACCAGTCCATGAGCCCGGCCAGCGCGGACGGAAGCACGCTTGCGGTGCCCACACCGATCAACAACCTGGCAGCTTTTTCGCCACCGGGAACGGCATCAAGCACGCCCGCCGAGACCCAGGCGCCAATCGGCACCTGGACAGCGAGGGGGTGGACCGGGTGGCCGATGGGGACGCCGTGCAGGATGTCCCGGGCCCACTGGGGCTTAATGACTTTCTTGACGGCTTTCCGGACAGTCCTGGCCAACGGGTCAAGCCATTCGGCATCTTCGAAACGGGTGACAAGCTCAAGTGCGGGCAACGGTTTCATGTGTCCTCCCTTACCCCAATCGCCGCAATCCACTCATCACAGAACACCCTGTCCAGGAAACCTGTTTATTGGGCAGGCTGCCTCCGGCGCCGTCAGCGCAGGGGTGACCCCACAACGGCAAACCGGTGGCCTCCCATCTCCCCTGAGAGCAGCGGCATCGCCTCGGCGATTGCGGCGCGCGTGCTGGCCAGTTCCAGCGACGCCTGGTGCGCTTCCGCGGATTCCCAGAGTTCGGAAACAAAGACGGTGTCCGGCAGGTCATCGTTGATGCCCACCTCATAGAGAAGGCAGCCGGCTTCCTTCATCCCGGGCTTGGGCCGGAGCAGGATGGCCACGAGGGCGTCGCGCTGGCCTGGCTTGGTTCCAAGAAGTCCCACATTGGCAAACGTCATGGGGACATTGTGCAGCATGGGGCTGAAGGAGGTGGTGAACCTACGGGACCACCGCCGGCGCGGCGGGCTCCGCAGGGACGCCGCCTGACACAGCGCTTTGGTGGGCAGGCCCGACGGCGGAGCGCGGCGCTTCCTCTTGCGGCACCTTGGTGGGGGCTGGCTGCCCGGCCGCTTCCGCCGTCGTACCTTCACCGGCAAATGCACGCAACATGGCGGCGCGGTCGAACTGCCCTTCCCACTTGGCCACGACAAAGGTGGCCACGCAGTTTCCCAGCAGGTTCACCACGACGCGCATGGAGTCCATCAGCCGGTCGGCGCCCAGCAGCAGCGCGACGCCGGCCACCGGGAAGATGCCCAGCGCCCCCGCGGTGGCGGAAAGGGCCAGGAAGGCGGAACCGGGAACGCCCGCCATGCCCTTGGATGTCAGCATCAGGACTCCCAGGGCCGCCAACTGCTGGCCCAGGTCCAGGTTGTAGCCAAATGCCTGCGCCAGGAAAAGCAGCGAGATGGAGAGGTACAGGGCGGCCCCGTCAAGGTTGAAGGAGTAGCCGGTGGGAACCACCAGCCCGGTGGTGGCACGCGAGCAGCCGGCGTTGGTCAGCTTGGTCATGATCCGGGGCAGTACGGACTCCGTGGACGCCGTCCCCAGCGCCAGGAGGAACTCCTCGCGCGTATATTTCATGAACTGCCACAGCGGCACCCGCGGGTAGGCCCACGCCACCACGAACAGCAGCCCGATGAATGCCACCGCGGCGCCGTAACAGGCCGCAATCAGCACAGCGTACGTCCCCAGGGAATCGAGGCCGTACTGGCCGATGATGAAGGCCATGGCACCGAAGGCACCCACCGGCGCTGCCCGCATCACCCAGGCCATGATCTTGAAGAACAGTTCCAGCACCGTTTCCATCAGGGTGATCACCGGCAGGCAGCGTTCACGTCCGACGACGACGATCGCCGCCCCGAAGAACACGGAGAAGCACAGGACCTGCAGGAGGTTGTTGCCGGCAAAGGCGCCAATGACGCTGGTGGGGATGATGCCCAGCAGGAAGGCTCCGGCATCCTTGGGCGGGGCGGTGGCGGTTTTGGCATTGAGGGCATCCTGGGACAGGGTTGCGGGGTCGATGTTGAGCCCGGCTCCCGGCTGCACCAGGTTCCCCACCACCAGCCCGAAGACCAGCGCGAACAGGGTGGCACCCGTGAAGTAGGCCAGGGCCTTGATACCCACCCGGCCCACGGCCTTCACGTCGCTGACCGCGGCGATGCCGGTGACGATGACCAGGAAAATCAGCGGCGCGATGATCATCTTGATCAGCTGGATGAAGCCGTCGCCCAGCGGACGGAGCCCTGCGCCGAGGTCCGGCCAGAAGTGGCCCACCAGGATACCCGCCACCACCGCCGCGAGGATCTGGACGAAGAGGGACCTGTACAGCGGTTTCGTGCGTGGCGCGGATGCCGGAACTTGCGGCTGCGGTGCGGGCGCGGTGGTATTCATGCGGGGTGCCTGTTCGTTAGGGAGGACGTCATCCAGGAGGACGCCTGCTTCGGACGGCGGCGCCATCGGACGCCGCAGGATCACCCCAACGGTAGGAAACGGATGTTTCCGGAAAGATAAATCCGTAATGCGGAACTATTAAAGATGAAGCGTGCTATCCAGGGGACGTGTGCGCTGTTGCGGCGCAATGCCCGCTCACTCCGCGGCACCCAGGCTTCCGGCATGCACGACGGCGCCACTCGCCGTCGTGTCTTCCTTCAGCATCCAGCCCACCCGCTTGACGGTGCGCAGCATCACCGCACTTTCCACGATCTCGATGCCCGGCACCTTCTGCTGCAGCGCCAGTTCGGCGGACATGACATCCGCCAGCGTGTGGAGCCACATGATGATGACAAAGTTGGTGGGCCCGGTGGTGGAGGCACTCAACCGGACATTGCTGATGGTGCGGATCCCGGCGGCAGCCGCCTCATGCTGGCCCGCTGGTACGTTGACAAACCACTGGCAGGTCACCGGAAACGACGAATACCGCTGGGCGATCTCGCAGCGGAACGACAGGATGCCGCTTGCCAGCACGCGGTTCAACTGACGCTGCACGGTTGCCGGGTGCCGTCCGAGGGAGCGGGCCATCCCAGCCGCCGTCGCGCGGCCGTCCCTGGCAAGGAACGGCAGCAGGTCGAGGTGGCTCTGCGGAAGGTGGCCGGGCCGAGCGGAATCCGGAACAGCCGGGGAGCCAAGCGTGCGCAGCGTGGCCAACTGTGAACGGCTCAGGACATTCAACCGCCAGTCGTCGCCACTGCTGTGCAGCCGGGTGCACAGGGCCACCTGGTATTTTGTGAGCCCCTCAACCGCTTTGAGGCGGGTAATGATCTTGTCGCTGAACTCCTCCAGTGAACGTGTGATGACGGTCAGCATCAGGTCGCGGTTGCTGGCCGCCTCCTCCACCGTCACGATCTCGGGAACAGCAGCCAGTTCCGCCGTGACACTGTCCCGGCGGTTCATTTCGCAGTCCACCGCCACGTAGGCCAGGAGCATCTGCTTCGGGTCACCCGCCAGGTGCGCCGTCACCCACGCCGCCCCGCTTTCCGTAAGGCGCTCCCAGCGGGCCGCCAGCGTGGTGGCATGCTCGTCCAGTACCTTGGCAGCGTCCGTCCACCCCAGGCGCGGCGCGGCCTGCAGGACCTGGATCAGGGCAAGGTCATCCTCACTGAGCTCCATCGGACCACCTTTCTTTGATGCGCGAATTCTGCCCGCAAACGGCATTCCACGAATAATTCCAGCGCTTTTGTCTGATGTGAACCACGCCACTTCAGAATAGTCCACAAGCCCTGATGCCTATTTCCAAGGAGTGACACGTGCCCATAACCGACGACGCCAAGGACCTGCAGGAAGACCTCATCCGGCTCCGCCACGACCTGCACCGGCAGCCGGAAATTGGCCTGCACCTCCCCCGCACCCAGGAGCGGGTCCTTCAGGCGCTGGACGGACTTCCCTACGAGATCACGCTGGGCAAGGACACGAGTTCGGTCACCGCGGTCCTGCGCGGCGGGCACCCGGGCGGGGAGCAGGGGAACGGCGGCAGCAGTGCCGGGGACAGCCATGCCGGGGACAGCGCGGTCCGCCCCGCCGTCCTGCTTCGCGCCGACATGGACGGGTTGCCTGTCCAGGAGAAGACCGGCGTGGACTTCACCTCCCAGGCTGACGGTGCCATGCACGCGTGTGGCCACGACCTGCACACCTCCATGCTCGCCGGTGCCGCCACCCTTTTGGCCGAGAAGAGGCACCAACTCCGTGGCGACGTCGTCCTCATGTTCCAGCCGGGTGAGGAAGGGTTCGACGGCGCCAGCTACATGCTCCGGGAAGGTGTCCTGGACGCCGCGGGCACGCGCGTCCAGGCGGCCTACGGCATGCACGTGTTCTCCTCACTGGAACCGCATGGCACTTTCTGCACCAAGCCCGGCGTCATGCTCAGCGCCTCCGACGGGCTTGAAGTCACGGTGCTGGGCGCCGGCGGCCACGGCTCGGCCCCGCACTCGGCGAAGGATCCGGTGACCGTGGCGGCAGAGATGGTGACTGCCCTGCAGGTCATGGTCACCCGGCAGTTCAACATGTTCGATCCCGTGGTCCTGTCCGTGGGCGTGCTCCATGCCGGCACCAAACGGAACGTCATCCCCGAATCGGCCCGCATCGAGGCCACCATCCGGACGTTCTCCGAAGCATCGCGCCTGAAGATGATGGACGCCGTGCCGCGCCTGCTCAAGGGAATCGCCGCCGCGCATGGGGTGGAGGTCGCCGTCGACTACCTGCAGGAGTATCCCCTCACCATCACCAGCGAGGACGAAACCCACACCGCCGAAAAGGTGATCACCGAGCTCTTCGGCGAGCGCCGCCTCTCGCGCTGGGCCACCCCCTCAGCGGCTCGGAGGACTTCTCCCGGGTCCTCGAAGAGGTACCGGGCACCTTTGTGGGGCTCAGCGCCGTGGCCCCGGGCGGCGATCCGGCAACCTCGCCGTTCAACCATTCACCCTACGCAACGTTCCACGACGGCGTGCTGGCTGACGGGGCCGCCCTCTATGCGGAACTCGCCATCTCCCGGCTGGCCGCCCTTTCGCAGGCCTCCTAGCCCGGCAGCACCGCCACCATGCCCCAACCCACCAGGAAGAAGACCATGTCCGTTGCAGCAACCAAGCCACAGACTGGACGCATGTCCACCGCCAAGACCGTCGTCGGCACCGGCATCGGCAACGCCGTTGAGTGGTACGACTGGGCCATCTACGCCACGTTTACCCCGTTCATTGCCAGCCAGCTGTTCAGCAAAGCGGACCCGGCATCGGCCGTCCTGTCCACGCTGGCGATCTTCGCCGTGGGCTTCGTGGCCCGGCCCTTCGGCGGCTTCCTCTTCGGCTGGATCGGCGACCGGGTGGGCCGCAAGACGTCGATGACGCTCGCCGTCGGCCTCGCGTCGCTGGGCAGCCTGATGATCGGCGTCGCCCCCACCTTTGCCAGCGTCGGGGCGTTCGCTTCCCTGATGCTGCTGGTGGCCCGGCTGGTGCAGGGCCTGGCGCACGGCGGTGAGCTGCCGTCGTCGCAAACGTATCTGTCCGAGATGGCTCCCAAGGAGCACCGCGGCTTCTGGGCCACCCTGATCTACACGTCGGGGACGGTGGGCATCCTCTTCGGCACGCTGCTGGGAGCCGTGCTGAACATGGCCCTGAGCACCGAGGCGATGAACGCGTGGGGCTGGCGAGTGCCGTTCCTCATCGGTGCCGCCATGGGCCTGTACGCGCTGATCATGCGGTCGCGGCTGCACGAAACCGAGGCCTTCCAGGGCGAAGCCGTCACCGAAAAGCGCGCGCGGATCTGGCCGCAGATTGTCCGCTACCGCAAGCAGGCGCTGCAGGTCATCGGCCTGACCGTGGGCCTCACGGTCATTTATTACATCTGGGGCGTCGTGGCACCGAGCTACGCCACCACCGCCCTGAAGATCGACCGCGGCGAGGCATTGTGGGCCGGCGTCATCGCGAATATCGTCTTCATCGCCGCGCTGCCGGTATGGGGCAAGCTGTCCGACCGCATCGGCCGCAAGAAAGTCCTCTGGGCCGGCGCCATCGGCTCGGCAGTGCTGCACTTCCCCATGACCTGGCTCCTGAAGGATTCGGCCTGGCAGCTGGCGGTGTCCATGTCCGTGATGCTGGTGTTCATCGCCGCGAGCGCAGCCATCGTCCCCGCCGTGTACGCCGAGCTGTTCCCAACGTCCATCCGCACCGTAGGCGTGGGCGTCCCCTACTCCATCTGCGTGGCCCTGTTCGGTGGCACCGCCCCTTACCTGCAGCAGTGGCTGGGTTCCTCGCTTGGCGCGCCGCAGGTGTTCAATGCGTACGCAGTGCTGCTGCTGGTGGTCAGCGCGGCATTTGTGTTCACCATCCCTGAGACCAAGGGCAAGGACCTGACGCACTGACCGTCCCGCTGCCAAGAGGTCCCCGGCGAGCATTCCGGCGCCGGGGACCTCTTGTCGTTGTCAGCCGGCTTGTCGTTGTCAGCCGGCCGTTGGGGTGGCCCTGACGGCATTCGCGGCCCTGTCAGCGCTGATTTGGGCGTCAGTTCCGGAATCAAGGATGGTGTTCCGCGTTGACGCGGAATCGACCACGACGGCCGTCACGGCGAGGCCGTCGGCAGCGCCAGTGGCCAGCAGGGCGCCCACCTGGGCCTCGAAGCAGGAGTCACTCGACGAGGCATTAACGTCAAGGGCCACCACATGGTTGTTGGAAACGAAGTTGCCCGCCCCCTCCATCAGCCGGATGATGACCGGCGTGGCGCCGGCCGGCCGGACGCTGTGCGCGTCGATGACCTCGGAAAAGTGGTTCCCGATCACCGAGTTGCTGTTGCCGCTGACGCAGAGAAGCCCTGTGAGGTCGTCCAGTCCGTTCCCGACTCCCTGGAACGGGGTCCATGGCTCATGGTCGCGCAGGAAGTGGTTCGTGGCCACGAGGTTTTCCGAACTGTTCGCTTCGAGCACCACCATGCCGGGGTAGAACGAATGCAGGCGGTTGTTGGTGACGCTTGAGCGCGTGACGCCGTTGAAACGGATGCTGCTGGCACCCCGGGGGAAGACGTTGTTTGCGGTGACCAGGAGGCCGCCATGCTTCTCCGCGTAGATCGAGTGGCCCTTGAAGCCTGCCCCGATCAGGTTGTCAGTGATCTTTGACGCCTGCCCCCACCCGCGCAGTTCAATGCAGCTTCCGCATTCGGCGATGAAATTGTCGTGGATGGAAAACGCATCAGCGTTGTAGATGGTCAGGGCGTTCTCGAGGTACACGAATCCCATGCCGTTGACGCGGAACGAGTCATTCGCGTTCGCCACATGGATGCCAGTCTTGCCGTTGACGTACGTGTTCTCCGGATGCATCCCCGAGCCGTCCGGGCTGAAGTGCAACCCGTCAATGCAGAAATTGGAGAACTCCACCGAGCTGATCCGCGGGCTCCCGGTTCGCTCCACGTAGAAGGCGGCGCCTTGGGATTCCCCGCTGCCGCCACTGAGGGGAATGTCCACCAGGATGCGGCTGCCGCCGGGCCACAGCTCGTGCAGGTTGGGCCAGTCGTCTTCGGGAACGTTGAACCGGATGCTGGAGGACGTAAACCCGTGTCCCGATCCCTGGATCTTGAGGAAGCTGATGTCGATCAGCACCTGGGTACGCAGCCGGTAGTCCCCCGGCGGTATGTAGATCACCGCGCCGGGTTTTCCGCCGCTGTTCGCATCGGTGGCGGCCTGCCGGTGCTTGATGTCATCGATGATGCTGTTGATGACTTCACCGACGTCCTCGAACGGGTCGCCGGCAGGCCACGTCGTCACGTCGTAGTAGTTGTTGCTGGACATGGCTTCTTCCCTTTGTGTCGTGGTGTTCATGGGGCCACCGGCTGATGCTCGGGGAGGTCCTCCCGCAGTTCCTCCAGTGTTGGAGGGTGGGCCCCTGGGCGGCGCACCGTGATGGCCGCTGCCTTGGATGCCATGCGGCCCAGGGACTCCAGCACCGACGGTGCCAGCCCGTCTGCTCCGCGCATAAGCAGTCCGTAGATGAGGGCAGCCATGTACGAGTCGCCGGCCCCGATGGTGTCCACCACGGCCGACCTGACGGACGGTACTTCCACCCGTGCGCCACCTGTTGTGAGCAGGGATCCTTCCGCGCCCATGGTGACGGCGACGAGACCGGCCCCAAGCCCAACGATTCGCTGTGCGATGTCATCCACGGCCAGCCGCGGATAGAGCCAGCGGGCGTCCTCATCGCTGAGTTTCACCACCTCCGTGAGCGGAACAAGTTCCTCGAAGACGGTCTTTGCCTCAAAGTGGCTGCCGAGCAGGGCAGGGCGGATGTTGGGATCGTAGGTGACCACGCAGCGCTCGTGGGACTGCTCAAGGAGCTCCCTGACTCCTTGCGCTCCCGGTGCCAGGAAGGAGGCGATCGAACCGGTGTGCAGGATTTTGGGAAGGACCGCCGGGGCGGTCCGTGGGAGGTCCCACCGTATGTTGAAGTCGTACTGGGCGGAACCGTCGGACGCCAGAACCGCGGTGGCCGTAGAGGTCGCGCCGCGGACCCGGGAACCCGGCAGGAGTTGGACTCCCGCGCTTTGGAGGTGCTGTTCGATGGCGGAGCCGTGGTGGTCGTCGCCGATCGAGGTGAACAATGCCGTGCTTGCCCCCAGCCGCCCGAGCCCATAGGCCACATTGGCCGGCGACCCGCCGGGGTGCTCCACGGTGCCCCGCGGCGTGACCACGATGTCCATGAGGGCTTCACCGACAACAACCACGTCGATGCCCTGCCTTGGGTCGGCAGCCTGCTGGACTGTTGGCATCTTTTTGGACCTTTCGTTGGGCGAGGGCGAACCGTTAAGCAAGTTCACTGACGGCGAGCTTGAGTATTGTTGCCGGGCCTCCGTCGACCGTCAGCCGGTTCTCCGTGTTGCCGGGGCCTGGGAAGATGAGATCGGTCAGGACCGTCCTGCCGCCCTGGGCGAAGACTTCGACCGAGCAGTGGTCCACGACAATCAGCAGCTTCAGGACACCGTTTTCAAGGTGGACCGGCGCGGACTCAACCGAAGCGAATTTCCCGTGAAAGCCAGTGTTTCCCGACTGCCTGCGGTCAAGGATGAGTTGGGCAGTTGCTGGGTCGTAACTGAGGATGGCGCCGGCGGTGCCGTCGCTGTTTCCGAAGAATTGGAACCCGATCCGGTCCGCCGTGCCGGGCAGTATGTCAGCCTCGATGACCTGGGCACTGCCGGGTACGGGGTCCGGCAGGCGGAGGGCTTCGTTCCGTAGCTCAACCGTTTCCACGGTCAGGTGCTCCCCTGCGGCGGGCAGTGCTCCCCCTGTGCCGGGTTGCGGCAGGACCGGCTGTTGGACCAGGCGGGCGCAGCCATCGACTGCGGTGAGACGCAGTTCGCGGGCCAGGGTCATGGAGGAGCGCCATGGGGCTGTGGGCAGTTCGTTGGCGTAGTCCCAGTTGTTCATCCAGCCGATGATGATGCGCCGGTCATCCGGGGCGTCGGTGAAGGATACGGCGGCGTAGCAGTCGCGTCCCCAGTCAAGCCACAGGCACTGCCGCAGCGCGGCCGAAGCCTCCGAGGGGTCCGGGACGGTACGCAGCCCGACCGGAGCCACGAGGGAACCTGCGTCCGGAACGAACCGGGCGCCGTCGAACTGGCCCACGAAGTACTGGCCGCCGGATCCCCCAGCCACTGCGCCGGGGTTGACGTTGACGATCAGGACCCATTTGGTGTTGGCCGGGTCCCCGTCCACTGCGAGGGGAAAAGATCGGGGCACTCCCAGTCACCGGCATCGGCGTTGGCCGGGCCGAAATCACTCAGGAAATCCCACGACTTGAGGTCATCCGAACGGTAGAAGACCACCTGCTGGTGATGCGCTTCGACCGCGACCATGACCCAGTACGCGCCCAGCTCCCCTTGGTAGCGGAACACTTTGGGATCCCTGAAGTTCGCCGAATTCCTGGTGAGGACAGGGTTTCCGTCGTATTTCTGCCACGTCATGCCGCCGTCGGTGCTGTACGCGAGGGACTGGGCCTGCGTGCCGTTCAGTTCTGACGCGGCTTTGTAGGCGCTCGTGTAGATGGCCACCAGGGCGGGTGCGTCCGCCGTGCCGAAGCCGGCCGTGTTGCCGCGGTCCACCACGACGCTGCCGGAGAAGATGTCCTCTGTCTCGTCGCACGCAATCGCCACCGGGTGTTCCGTCCAGTGCAGCAGGTCACGGGAGGTGGCGTGGCCCCAGGACATGTTGCCCCAGACGCTGCCATAGGGGTTGTTTTGGTAGAAGAGGTGGTACAGGCCGTCGTGGAACACCAGGCCGTTGGGATCGTTCAGCCAGGTATCCCTTGCCGTGAAGTGGATGGCAGGCCGGAACCTGGAGATTTCTGCCGGAGCTGTTTCCGGGCGGGCGGCATCAAGGCAACTGGACATGTCTGGTGTTCCCCTTGGGAAGTGGAAGGAGCTGGCTGCCTACTGGCGGGGCGCCGCGATGGAGTCGCGGCGCACCAGGGGGCAACTCAGGATGGTCGGGTGAAGGGCCATGAGGGAAAGGTCCGTCTTCCCCTCGACGGCGTCGATCAGGTGCTCGGTGGCCCAGGCACCCATCTCGTAGTGCGGCAGGGCCACGGTGGTGAGGCCCGGATAAAGGTTGGCGGCGATCAGTTCCTGGTCATCGAAGCCGACAATCGAAAGGTCGGCCGGGATGGACAGGCCCAGTTCGGCAGCGGCGCGATAGGCGCCCATGGCCATCCGGTCGTTGTAGCAGAACAGGCCCGTCGGCCGGTGGGCGCCTGCCAGGATGCGCCGGGCCGCTTCATAGCCGCCATGCACCTCGGAAACCTCGGACTCGACAGGTGCCGCGTCGCCGTCGAGCCCTGCTTCCGTCAGCGTGGCCCGGAAGGCCCGGAGCCGCTGACGGGTCGCGGGGACGTCGTCAGTGTTGTTGATGAATCCCACCCGGGTGTGGCCCGCTTCGAGGAGCGCGGTCACGGCCGCGCGGGCACCACCTTCCTCATCCGGGATCACTGCGGTGATGTTTCCGCCGGTGGCCACGGAGTCCACCAGCACGGAGGGCACGCTGCCGAGGTTGGGTGGCAGTTCCACGTTGCGGTGGTACATGGTGGCGTAGAGGATTCCGTCCACCCGGCGGTCCAGGAGGGCCTCGACGTCGGCCTCCCGGGACTCCAGGCTGGCCGAGCCGGAGGTGTTGATGATCATCAGGTTGTACCCGCGTGCTTTGGCGGCCTCGTCGGCGCCGAGGATGATCCGCCCGGCGTGCGGCGTGGTGGCGATATCCTCGCTGACCAGGCCCAGCATGCCGGTCCTCTGCGTGCGCAGCGCCTGGGCCAGGCGGTTTGGCCCGTACCCCAACTGCTCGGCGGCGGACCGCACCTTGTTCCGGGTTTCCGGACTCACCCTGGCGTATGAGACGTCATTGAGGACATGGGAGACGGTGGTGACGGACACGCCGGCGGCCACGGCCACGTCCTTGATGCCGATGTTCTTGTTGCTCATCTGTCTCCCACGTCCTTATGGTCAGTGATGCCCCTGGGGCTACCAGTAGGCTACTCGTTGCTGGTGATCTAGCCCTTGACGGCGCCGAGGGTCATGCCCGCCACGATCCTGCGCTGCAGGAGCAGCGTGAGGAGGATGACGGGGATGGAATACACGGCGGCGAGGGCCGTCATGGATCCCCAGTCCAGGCCAAACTGCGTCTGGAAGTTCGCGATCACCACGGGCGTTGTCTGGGAGCGGATGGCCGTCATCAGTAGCGCGAACAGGAACTCGTTCCAGGAGGCCAGGAAGGCGAAGATGGCTGTGACCGCGATGCCGCCGGACACCACCGGGATCACCACGCGCCACAGGGCTCCCAGCCGGCTGCACCCGTCCACGGTGGCCGCTTCCTCCAGGTCCTTCGGCACCGCTTCGAAGAAGCTGGACATGAGCCAGATCGAGAGCGGCAAGGAAATGGTGGTGTGGGCGATGGACAGGGCAATGGGAGTGTCGGCCAACCCCATTGAGGCCATCATGGACGCCAGCGGGATTCCGATGGCCACCGGCGGCACCATCCGGGTCACCAGCGCGGCCATGATGAAGATCCGGCCGCTGAGGGTCTTGTACCGGGTGATGCCGTATGCCGCCGGCACCGCCAGCACCAGCGAAAGCACGGTACTGATGATGGCCGTCTGGATGCTGTTGATGAACGACGCCGGCACGCCGCTGCGGCCCAGCGCATTGGCGTAGTTCTCCAGCGTCCACTCCCGGGGAAGGATGGTGGGCGGCACCGCGATGGTGTCGATCGGCGTCTTAAAGGACGTGAACAGCAGGTACAGGAACGGGAACCCGTACAGCACCATCGCTGCCGCCAGGAGGACCCACAGCAGGGTACGGGTGCCCCGCCGGCCTGCTTCCAGGCCTTCCCGGTTCACACCGCTGCGCTTGCGTTCCTTGCCTGCGGCGACCGGCGCCGAAGGTGCCCCGGGCGCCATGGCCGTGGCCCCGCCGTCGTGCCTGACTCTTTCTGCGGTTCTCATCAGTTGTCCTTCCCTGGCCGCCAAATGGTGGATACCGCCACGAAGGCGACGGCAAGCATGGCCAGCAGGTAGAGGGTGCCCATGGCGCTTGCCAGCCCGGGGTCTCCGAACCGGATCATGGTCCGGTAAATCAGCAGGCTCATGGTTTCCGACGCGGACTGCGGGCCGCCATTGGTTTGGATGAGGATGGTGTCAAAGGCGCGGGCTGCGTCGATGCCGCGGACCACCAGGGCGACGGCGATGACCGGCCGCAGCAGGGGCAGGATGATCCGGAACAGCAGTGCCGGTGCGCGTGCACCGTCCAGCCGTGCTGCCTCGATCAGGTCACCGGGGATGTTTTGCAGGCCTGCGAAGAGCACCAGGC
This sequence comes from Arthrobacter sp. FX8, assembly GCF_026723805.1. NCBI lineage: Bacteria > Bacillati > Actinomycetota > Actinomycetes > Micrococcales > Micrococcaceae > Arthrobacter > Arthrobacter sp. FX8. Next base: position 3,174,183 of record NZ_CP113505.1, read on the forward strand.
ACATGAACGATGTGGTCAGCCAGATGTCAGGGACGGCCACCGAGTAGAGCACGATGCCCGGGTCCGACAGCCAGCCGATCTGGTTGGGGTCGGACAGGATCCCCGCCTGGTGCAGGAGGGTTCCGATCAGGCCGAAGTTGTCGATCATCAGGAATTTCCACAGCAGGCCGGCCACGATGGGGGCGATCATCAGCGGATACATGAAGACGGTCCGCCAGATCTGGGAGCTCTTGCCCAGCATGGTGAACAGCAGCGCCATGCCCAGGCCCAGCGCGAATTCCAGCGTGACCACCACCAGGGTGTAGGCAAGTGTCCGCCACCCTGCGCCGGTGAAGGCCTCCGAGGCGAAGGCCCTGACGTAGTTGTCCAGGCCTACGAACTCGCGGGGGCCGCCGGCAATCGGGGAAATCTTGAAGAAGCTGTCCGCCACCAGGCGGAACAGCGGAAAGGCCACAAAAACTGCCAGGAACAGCGCCGCTGGTGTCATCAGGAACAATGCGAAGCGGCGATCGGAGATACGCACGGTTTTCTCTTCCGCTGGTTGGGGCCGCGGCCGGCGCCGGTGAGTCAGGCGCCGGCCGCGGGGGTCTTACTTAAGGAGGTCCTCGATCTGCTTTTTGGCATCGGCGAGGAGAGTTGCGGAGTCACCGCCGGCGACAGCCTTCTGGAGCATGGGCACCAGCACGGTGTCCACGATCTGCTGCCACTTTTCGGTAGCGGGGCGCGTGGCCGTGGCCTTGCCGTTGAGGGTCTGGATCAGGGGCTTGAAGCTCTCATAGCCTGGCTTGTCCTGGTATTTCTCGAAGGCGGAGATGCGTGCGGCCAGGCCAAGATTCGACTCGATGCCCTTGTCGTTGTAGTCGTAGGCGCACTTGACGAACTTCTTGGCGGCGTCCGCGTTCTTGGTGGCTTTCGGTACGGACAGGTACCAGGGGCCTGGCACGCCGCCGACGCCGGCTGAACCGGCGATCATGGGTGCAGCACCAACCTTGCCGGCCACTGCCGAGTCCTTGGGGATCTGGCGGTAAGCGTGGGCCCAGAAACGGGTCATGGCCGTCTTGCCCTGGTTGAACAGGTTCTGCGCGGCAGCCCAGTCAACCTGTGCGGCACCCGAGGGCGCGTCCTTGACGAGGCTGGTGTAGAAGTCCAGGGCTTCCTTGTGGGCGGCGTTGTCGATGACCACCTTGTTGTTCGCATCCAGGACCATGGGCGAGCCGGCCTGCAGGACGTGGGCAAGCCATTCGGTTTCCACACCGCCCTTGACGTCGGTTCCGTACATGCCGTCCTTGGTGAAGAACGCGGAAATGTCCTGGTACTGCTTCCATGTTGTAGGGGCGGCGAGCCCGTAGCCGTACTTGGCCTGGAAGTCAGCCTTGTTCTTGGCGTCCTCGAACAGATCCTTGCGGTACAGGATGATTTCCGCGTTGGTCCAGGCGGGCATCCCGATGAAATGGCCGTCCACGTTGGCTTCCTTGACCAACGCCGGGAAGATGTCCTTCTTTGCCTCATCGGTAAAGAGTTCGTCAATGGGCTGGACGGCGTCCTTGAAGCTGGGCAGCCAGACGGAGTCCAGGGCGGCGACGTCGAAGGAGACGGTGCCGGAGGAAAATTCGCTGGAGAGACGGTTGAACATGCCGTCGTAGGGCAGTTCGACGAAGTTGACGTCGACGCCGGTTTCCTTCTTGCATTGTTCCGCGACGCCCGTCAGCTCGGCGTGGCCGCCGGCTTCCACCAGGACGTTTACGGTGCTGGTGCCGGCGCTCCCGGACGATGATGCCGGGCCCCCTGCGCCGCACCCGGAGGCAGCCAGGGCGACGACGGTGCAGATACCGCCGATGGTGGCGAGCCTGTTGATGTTTTTACGAGTGGACATCGCTGTCGACTCACTTTCTCTTGAACGGAAACGGAGAGACTATCGGGGTGAAAAATCGTTTTGCCAAAACGACTTGGCACCTACTTTAGGTTTCAGCAGGGAAAGGTGTCAAGTGTCACAGCGGAAGAACCCTCCGGGGAAAGAAGTCCCAAGAAAGAAGTCCCGGGAAGCCGCCTGCAGGTTCAGGCAGTGACTGGCAGCACCAGGAGATAGCCGGCGGGGAGCCCGCTGCTCCAGCGGCGTGGCTCCCGCACCACGAACTGGGTGGCCAGCTCCTCGGGGGTCAGCAGGCTGTTGGGAACAGGCGACGGGCCCCACTGTCCACTGCCGTACGGGTACAGCGGATCCAGGACGCGGATGCCGGTCACGGCGAAGTCGGAGAATTGCCGGGGGTCGCCGAGGGATTCGAACCCGCTCATCACCCAGGCGTGCCTGCCGCTCCACATGACCAGTCCCACCGGCCGGCCCGTGTCGGTAATGGCCCGGGCCGCCGTCCTCACCGCTTCCGGATAGTCGGGAATGCTTACCACCCGGTACGGTCCCATTCCCGATTCGGTGAGCACCTGGGCCCAGCCAAAGGGGTTGGCACCGTTGAACGAATCAGAGGAACGGGCGCGCGCCATCTCCCACAGTTCATTCTGCTGCGCACGGTCAGCCCAGGTGCCCCCGCCCGTATCGTCAATAAGGTTGTGCGCCATCTGGATGCTCGCGGCAACGCACCAGTCAAAGGTGTACTGCGGAACGAAGTCACCCTCCCGGTAGAGGTTCAGGGCGAACGGCTGCGGCACCGGGGCAAGGACGGGTGCCGGCGCCGGCGAAGGCTCCGAGGTGGGGCCGGAAGCCTGGACCGGAGCCGCCGGATCACTGGAAGCCGGCGGGGCAGTAAGGGCCGCACCACCCGCAGCGTCCCCCGGCAGGCCGGTCTCCGCGGAGGCCGAAGCCGGAGCGGGAGCCGTGGTTGCCTCCTGCAGGCCCGCCACGGGAACACAGGCCGCAAGGAATCCGGCCAGGGCAACGAGCCAGGCCAGGAGACGCAGGCGGGCACCGGTGGTCATCGCTCGAGTCCATTCCTGTTGAGCGGGCTTACCTCATACCAGTCTCCTTCCCCCGGCTCCCCTTGACTACCCCACCCCACCTTCCCTACACTTTTCATAAAGCAGAATCTAAATTCCACGAAGCGGAAACCGCAAGGGAGCCGGAAGCAAGGGAAGATAGATCAAAGCCCCTCCTCGGAAGGACCTACGATGACGTACACAGTGAACTGCTCCATCCTCCTCACGGAGCTTCCCCTGCTCGAGCGCCCTGCCGCGGCAAAGGCAGCCGGCTTTGACGCCGTCGAGTTCTGGTGGCCTTTCGAGACCTCCGTTCCGGCGGACAGCGAGATCACCAAGTTCGAGAACGCCATCACGGACGCCGGCGTCCAGCTCACCGGGCTGAACTTCAACGCCGGCAACATGCCCGGCGGCGACCGGGGCCTGGTCTCATGGAAGGGACGCTGCTCGGAGTTCAAGGACAACGTGGACGTTGTTGCCGGCATCGGCGGGCGCCTGGGCTGCAAGGCCTTCAACGCCCTCTACGGCAACAGGCAGGACGAATTCGCCCCTGAAGAACAGGACGAACTGGCTGTCAGGAACCTGGCGGCAGCGGCAGAAGGGGTTGCCCGCATCGGCGGCACCGTCCTCCTGGAACCGGTCAGCGGCGCACCCAGGTACCCGCTCCTCACCGCCGACGACGCACTCAGGGTCATTGCCCGCGTCAAGGCCGAGGCCGGCGCCGGCAACATCAAGCTCCTCGCCGACTTCTACCACCTGGCCGTCAACGGCGACGACGTCCCGGCCGTGATCGAAAACCACGCCAAGGACTTCGGCCACATCCAGATCGCCGACAACCCCGGCCGCGGCGCCCCCGGCACCGGCACCCTCCCGCTCGGCGAATGGATCGCCCGCAGCCGCAAACTCGGCTACGAGGGCTACATCGGCCTCGAGTACAAGGAACCGCAGGAGACGGCCTTCAGCTGGGCCATCCGCGAACGCATCGCCAAGTAGTCCCCACCCGCCCAACTAACTCGCAGTAGTTGTCGTTATGAGCGTTCAAAACGACAACAAATGCGAGTCAGTTGGGAAACCACGAACAGACTTTTCAGGAAAGAGAACCATCATGAGCAACGTTGCAGTCATCGGACTCGGAATCATGGGCCTGCCAATGGCCATCAACCTGGTCAAGGCCGGCCACACCGTCACCGGCTTCAACCGCAGCCAGGACAAGATCGACAAGCTGGTCTCCGAAGGCGGCAAGGGCGCCACCAGCATCGCGGGCGCCGTCAAGGATGCCGACGTCGTCATCACCATGGTGCCGGACTCCCCCGACGTCGAGGGCGTCGTCAGCGGCAAGGATGGTGTCTTCGCCAACGCCAAGCAGGGCGCCCTCTGGATCGACGCCTCCAGCATTCGCCCCGACGTCGCCGTCCGCCTCGCGGCAGACGCCAGGGAAGCAGGCATCCGCCCCCTCGACGCCCCGGTTTCCGGCGGCGAACAGGGCGCCATCGACGCCGTCCTTTCCATCATGGTGGGCGGGGACAAGGCTGACTTTGACGACGCCCAGGACGTCCTGAATGCCGTCGGCAAAACCATCGTCCACGTGGGCCCCTCCGGATCCGGCCAGACCGTCAAGGCAGCCAACCAGCTCATCGTTGCGGTCAACATCGAAGTCCTCGGCGAGGCCATCGCCTTCCTCGAGGCCTACGGCGTGGACACCGGCGCCGCCCTCAAGGTCCTCGGCGGCGGCCTGGCCGGTTCCAAGGTCCTGGAGCAGAAGGGTCAGAAGATGCTGGACCGCAACTTCGATCCCGGCTTCCGCCTGGCCCTGCACCACAAGGACCTGGGCATCGTCACCTCCGCCGCCCGCGAAGCCAACGTGGCCATCCCGCTCGGCGCCGTCGTCGCCCAACTCGTCGCCGCCACCGTCAGCCAGGGTGACGGCGCACTGGACCACTCCGGACTCTTCAAGCAGGTCCTCCAGCTCAGCGGCCGCAAGTAACCCTCACGCAGCCCAGCCGGCCGCCCCGAAAACGGGGCACATTGACACGGACACGCCGGCCGCCGTCGTAATTTACGACGCCGACACTCCCAAAGTGCCCCGCGACCGCCGGGCCTTCCTTCAGCACACCTAAAAACAGACTTCCCAAGCTTTCAAGGAGCACCCCATGAGCAAGATGCGTACCGTTGATGCAGCGGTGGCCATCCTGGAAAAGGAAGGCGCCATCGAGGCGTTCGGCCTGCCAGGCGCCGCGATCAACCCCTTCTATTCCGCAATGCGCGCCCACGGCGGCATCCGCCACACCCTGGCCCGCCACGTTGAAGGCGCCAGCCACATGGCCGACGGCTTCAGCCGCGCCAAGGACGGCAACATCGGCATCTGCATCGGCACCTCCGGCCCTGCCGGCACCGACATGATCACCGGCCTCTACGCCGCCTGGGCAGACTCCATCCCCATGCTCTGCATCACCGGCCAGGCCCCGGTTGCCAAGCTGCACAAGGAAGACTTCCAGGCCGTGGACATCGAGTCCATCGCCAAGCCCGTGACCAAGATGGCCATGACCGTCCTGGAGCCGGGCCAGGTTCCGGGCGCCTTCCAGAAGGCCTTCCAGCTGATGCGCTCCGGCCGCCCCGGCCCGGTTCTCCTGGACCTGCCCATCGACGTGCAGCTGGCGGAGATCGAGTTCGACATCGACGCCTACGAGCCCCTGCCCGTTGAAAAGCCCAAGGCCTCACGCAAGCAGCTGGAAAAGGCCCTGGACATGCTGACCGCGGCCAAGCACCCGCTGATCGTGGCCGGCGGCGGCATCATCAACGCCGGCGCCTCCGCGCAGCTGGTGGAGCTGGCCGAAACCCTCAACATTCCGGTCATTCCCACCCTGATGGGCTGGGGCACCATCCCGGACGACCACCGCCTGATGGCCGGCATGGTGGGCCTGCAGACCAGCCACCGCTATGGCAACGAGAACTACCTGCACAGCGACTTCGTGATCGGCATTGGCAACCGCTGGGCCAACCGCCACACCGGCGGCCTGGAAACCTACACCGCCGGCCGCAAGTTCGTGCACATCGACATCGAGCCCACCCAGATCGGCCGCGTGTTCTCCCCCGACCTGGGCATCGCGTCCGACGCCGGCGCGGCGCTGGCAGGGCTGGTTGAGCTCGCCCGGGAGCGCAAGGCGGCAGGGTCCCTGCCGGACTACAGCGCCTGGGTTGCCGAGTGCCAGGACCGCAAAGCCTCCCTGCACCGCAAGACGCACTTCGAGAACATCCCCATCAAGCCGCAGCGCGTGTACGAGGAGATGAACAAGTCCTTCGGCCGCGACACCATCTACGTGTCCACCATCGGCCTGTCGCAGATCGCCGGGGCCCAGATGCTGCACGTGTTCGGTCCCCGCAAATGGATCAACGCCGGCCAGGCAGGCCCGCTGGGCTGGACCGCCCCGGCAGCGCTTGGCGTGGTCCGCGGCAAGCCGGATGAGACCGTGGTGGCCCTCTCCGGAGACTACGACTTCCAGTTCATGATCGAGGAACTGGCCGTGGGCGCCCAGTTCAACCTCCCCTACATCCACGTGGTGGTGAACAACTCCTACCTGGGCCTGATCCGCCAGTCCCAGCGCGGGTTCAACATGGAGCAGAACGTGTCCCTGGCGTTCGAGAACATCAACAGCGCACACCTGTCCGAGGACACCCGCGGCTACGGCGTTGACCACCTCAAGGTGGCCGAGGGCCTGGGCTGCAAGGCCGTCCGTGTGGAGGACCCCAACGACCTCGCCGCCGCGTTCGACAAGGCCAAGGCGCTCATGGGCGAGTTCCAGGTTCCCGTGGTGGTGGAAGTGATCCTGGAAAAGGTCACCAACATCTCCATGGGCGTGGAAATCAACGCCGTCAACGAGTTCGAGCCCCTGGCCGAGACTGCCGCAGACGCACCCACCGCCATCCTGGCCCTGCAGGCATAACCATGCGCGTGGTTATCGCCCCGGACAAGTTCAAGGGTTCGCTGTCCGCGCCGGAGGTCTGCAGCCACCTGGAGCGGGGCCTGCAGCGCGGGGCCGGCGGGAACCTTGACGTGGTCCGGATTCCGGTGGCCGACGGCGGCGAGGGCACCCTCGACGCCGCCGTCGGCTCCGGCTTCACCCGCCGGAGCGCAACGGTCACCGGTCCCAGCGGGCAGCCCGTGGATGCGGACTTCGCCGTCCGCGGGCACGAAGCCGTCATCGAGATGGCCACGGCATCCGGGCTCGCGCTGATGCCGGGCGTCCGGAACGGCGGCAGGCCGGGCTCGGCTGACGCCACCACAGCCACCAGCCTGGGCACGGGCCAGCTCATCAGGGCCGCCCTGGACGCCGGCTGCCGGCGGATCATCCTGGGCGTGGGCGGCAGCGCCAACACCGACGGCGGCGCGGGGCTCCTGCAGGGGCTTGGTGCCAGGTTCCTGGACAGCAGGAACAACGAACTTCCACCGGGCGGGGCTGCGCTGGCAAACCTGCACAGCATCGACTTCACCGATTTCGAGCCCCGGCTGGTGGACACCCGCTTTGTGCTGGCATCCGACGTCGACAACCCGCTGCTGGGCGCCCAGGGCGCCCCGGCGGTTTTCGGCCCGCAAAAGGGAGCCACACAACAGGACGTCGGCATGCTCGACGCCGCCCTGGCCAGGTTTGTCGAAGTCCTGGCCAGGGAAATCGGATTCCGCGCCGTCAAGGCTGCCGAGGCTCCCGGAGCCGGGGCAGCCGGCGGCGTGGGCTACGCCGCCATCGCCGTCCTGGCCGCCACGCGGCGGCCGGGGATCGACGTCGTCCTTGAATTCACGGAACTGGAGCAGCGGCTGGCCGGCGCCGACCTGGTGATCACCGGCGAAGGCAGCCTGGATGAGCAAAGCCTGCTGGGCAAGACCCCCATGGGTGTTGCCCGGGCTGCTGCGGCGCAGGGCGTTCCGGTCATCGCCGTCTGCGGCCGGACCACCCTGGACCAGGGCCAGGCAGCGGCCGCAGGATTCGAGGATGTTTACGCTTTGACGGCGCTCGAAACCGATGTAAACAGGTGCATAGCAGAGGCAGGGCCGCTGCTGGAGCAGCTGGGCACCCAAATCAGTGCGGGGCTGGCAGCCAACAGGCCTGCCGCCGCAAGTACCAAGGAGGACCTCCGTGTCTGAAGAACGTTTCGACCTCGTCATCCGGGGCCGGCGCATCCTGACCACCGCCGGCATCGCGCCACGCGAGGTGGGCGTCCGCAACGGCAAGATCGTGGCCCTCGAACCGCTCGGCAACGGCCTGGCCGGCGCCGAGATCATCGACCTCGCCGACGACGAGACGCTGCTCCCGGGCCTGGTGGACACCCACGTCCACGTCAACGAGCCCGGCCGCACCGAGTGGGAGGGCTTCGCCTCTGCCACCCGGGCCGCGGCAGCGGGCGGCGTGACCACCATCATCGACATGCCCCTGAACTCCGTTCCGCCCACCACCACGGTGGAAAACCTCAAGCTCAAGCGCGAGGTGGCCGAAGACCAGGCGTTCATCGACGTCGGGTTCTGGGGCGGTGCCATCCCCGGCAACAAGGCCGATCTGCGCCCCCTGCATGATGAGGGCGTCTTCGGCTTCAAGTGCTTCCTCCTGCACTCCGGCGTGGACGAGTTCCCGCACCTGGACGCGGACGAGATGGAGGAGGACATGGCCGAGCTCAAGTCCTTCGACTCCCTCATGATCGTCCACGCCGAGGACTCGCACGCGATTGACCGCGCCCCGCACCCCGGCGGCGACCACTACTCCACGTTCCTTGCCTCCCGCCCCCGTGGCGCCGAGAACAAGGCCATCGCCGAGGTCATCGAACGGGCCCGCTGGACCGGTGCGCGTGCGCACATCCTGCACCTGTCGTCGTCGGACGCGCTGCCCATGATCGCCAGCGCAAAGCGCGACGGCGTCAAGCTCACCGTGGAGACGTGCCCGCACTACCTGACCCTGATGGCGGAAGAGATCCCGGACGGTGCCACCGCCTACAAGTGCTGCCCACCCATCCGGGAGGCCTCCAACCGGGAGCTGCTGTGGCAGGGCCTCCTGGACGGCACCATCGACTGCATCGTCTCGGACCACTCCCCTCCACGCTGGACCTGAAGGATCTGGAAAACGGGGACTTCGCCGTGGCCTGGGGCGGCGTCTCCTCGCTGCAGCTGGGCCTGTCCCTGATCTGGACCGAGGCTCGGCACCGCGGCATCCCGCTGGAACAGGTGGTGTCCTGGATGGCGGAGAAGCCCGCCGGACTGGCCCGCCTCACCAACAAGGGCCAGCTGGCGCTGGGCTACGACGCCGACTTCGCCGTCTTTGCGCCCGACGAGGCCTTCGTGGTGGACGTGTCCAAGCTCAAGCACAAGAACCCCATCACCCCGTACGACGGCAAAGCCCTGTCCGGCGTGGTGCGCAAGACCTTCCTCCGCGGCGCCGTAGTGGACGGCCAGACCCCCACGGGCAGGCTGATCCGCCGCGGCGGCGTCTAGGGAGACGCCATGGCAGTGGAAGCGCACTATCCGGGGGCGGGGGCGCGGCCGGGATTTCCTTCACGCAAGGCCGCCGCCCGCGGTCTCGCCGTGTGGGTGGTTCCGGCCGAAGGAACCAGCCCGGAACTCCTGCGCCACGCCGCCCAAATGGTCCTGGCAAGGGCCCTCGAAACTGCTCCGGAGGCGGAAGTCCATTGGCCTGCCGCCGGAGCCCCCACGTCCGCCGCGGAAGGAGCCGCAGCCGACTCCTCTCCGGTTCCCTCCGCGGCGGAGAACCCCGGCGCAACTGATGACGACGGCGGCACCCGCCTGCCGCCGTCGGCCGGCCCCGTCAGCCGGGTCGCCGTGGACCTCGCCGCCGACACCGTCCTGCTGGACGGCAGGCCCGTGGCCCTGACCGGCGTCGAATACAAAGTGCTGCGCTACCTGGTGACCCACCTGTCACGGACGGTGGGCCGCGAGGAACTGCAGGAGTTCCTGGAGTCCCTCGATTTCCCCGGCGCCACGGCACGCTCCATCGACGTCTACGTGGGCAGGATCCGCAAGAAACTGGGCAACGCCCGCCATGCCGTGGCAACTGTCCGCGGCGGCGGGTACCAGTTTGTGCCGGGTCCGCACGCTGCAGTTCGTGGACCGGCGGAATACTGCATATGACGCGCTGGTTTGTATCAGTAAGCGGCAACCCGCTTCACTTGATGTTTGGCCATCACTGACCGAGTCTTACAAAGGAACGCCATGAGCCCCACCCTGACCACCAAGCTTCAGCCCGGCACCCCGGCTCCTGAATTCACCCTCCGGGACGCCCAGGGCCGGGAGACCTCCTTGGCCGATTACCGTGGCAAGAACGTCATTGTCTACTTCTACCCGAAGGCCGCCACCCCCGGCTGCACCACCGAGGCCTGCGACTTCCGCGACAGCCTCGCCTCCCTCCAGGGCAAGGGCTACGAAGTCATCGGGGTTTCCCCGGATGCCCAGGAAGCCCTGGCCGGCTTCAGCGGCGACTTCTCCCTGACCTTCCCCCTGCTCTCGGACCCCGACCATGCCGTTGCCCTGGCCTATGGCGCCTGGGGCGAGAAGCTGGTCAAGGGCGAAATCCACGAAGGCATTGTCCGCTCCACCGTTGTGGTGGACCCCGAAGGCAAAGTCACCCTGGCCCAGTACCAGGTGCAGGCCGACGGCCACGTCGCCCGCCTCAAGGAGGCCCTGGGCGTCTAGGACGATCCATCACCTGCTGCGGGTTTTCCCGGACGCTTCCGCACGTGCTGCGGGAGCGTCCGGGCGTTCCACCTGCCTTCGCCTCCGCCGCCACGTGGGCATACGAAGCCGAAACCCGGCGGTAAACGGGAGTCAGGAAGGCCAGCAGGGCGGCCGCGATCATGATGATGCCGGCCACCAGGAAAACCAGGGCGATTCCGCGGGAGGTGCCCCCGCCAAGCAGCGGGTCCAGTCGGGCTGCACCTTCCGCTGACCGTGCGTACGGGATGATCCAAAACTGGGCAATGGGCGCGATGACGAACGCGGTGACCGGTGCGGCAGCGGACTCGAATGCCATGGCGAAGCCAAAAACGCGCCCCTGCCGCTCCAACGGCACCACCCGTTGGATGACGGTCTGCTCGGCCGCCTCCACGAACGGGACCAGCACCAGGTACAGCCAGATCCCCAGGATGTAGAGCCACGCCCACTCCCGCAGCGTGAAGACCGCACCCAGCACTCCCATGGCCGCCACCGCAACCAGCAGGGTGCGCAGGGGGTTGGCGCCGAGCCCGAACTTGCCGATCAAGGCGCCGCCGATGATGAACCCGGTGGATCCGACCGCAAAGACAGCACCCCACATCTGCACTGAGAACATTTCCAGCCCGTACGGATCCATCAGCGCCATGTACACGCCGCCGATGAAGTTGTTGAACGTGGAGAACAGGATCAGCGCGAACAGCCCCGAAATGGCCAGCACTGCCGCGATCGAGCCCCTCAGGTCGAACCCGCCGCGGGCGTCTGTTGCCGCGGGCCGCACCTCCTCGGGCATCCGCAGGGTCAGCAGGTGGGCGAAGGCCAGCGCCGTGAGCACCAGCGCGACGGCGATGGTCCAGCCCATGCCCAGCAGACCGACGGACAATCCGGACAGCAGGGAGGTGACAATGAACATCAGCCCCTGCACCATCCCCACCAGCCCGTTGGCATTGGCACGGCGCTCCGGTTCGATCAGGATGGTGACGGTGGTGGACAGGGCAATGTTCCGCAGGTTCTCCACCACGGCGCCGACCAGGATGACCAGAGTGAAGATCCAGAACCATGCCTGCCCCAGGTCCAGCAGTGACGCGGCAGGCACCAGCAGGAACATCACCCCGGACAGCACGAACATGACCAGCGTGAAGCAGGCAGCGAAGCGCATCACGGCCAGCTTGCGGCAGCGGTCCACGAAGGTGCCGAAGCTGATGCTGGAGAGGGCAATCAGCAGCATGTACGCGCCGCCCACCACCCCGGTGGCAATCACGTTCCGCGTCTCCAGGTACAACCAAAAAGTCAGCGCGAACCACAAATAGCTGGTGGTGATGTTGGCCAGGGCTGTGTTCACCAGGATGCCGGTGAAGGTGCGGGAGCGCTCTGCCGGGCTCCGCAGGAAGGTGCCGGTGGAGTCGGAATCCGCAGCCGCCCTGCCCGGGTCCTGCTCGGTCATGCGTCCCAGTGTAGTGACGGCGCCCGCCTTTTGGTCCCCCTGTTTCGCGCGTGGGTGTCAGGATAGTTCCATGGCGATCGAGGTTCGTCCGGCAACAATTTTCGAGGACGTGAAGATACTGGTGGGGCCCAAACGGCCGGATGCCACCGTCTGCTGGTGCCTGAGCTACCGCATCCCGTCCCGCCAGAACGTCTCCCTCCGTGGCGGGGAACGCGGGGAGCTGGTCCGCCAGTTGGTGGCCCAGGATCCCCCGCCCGGCATTGTGGCGTACGACGGCGGCGAACCCGTTGGGTGGGCAGCGGTCCATCCGCGGGCGGACACGGCCTTTGCCCGCAACAGGAAGATCCCGCATGTGGACAACCAGGACGTGTGGTCGGTGTGGTGCCTGCGCGTCCGTCCCGGCCACCGCGGCAAAGGCATCTCGCACGTTCTGCTGGCAGGCGCCGTGGAGATGGCCCGCTCCTATGGGGCCCCGGCCATCGAGGGTTATCCGGTGGACAACAACGGCCGCAAAGTGGACCTCACCATGGCCTACGTGGGCACCCGGAAGCTGTTCGAGGATACTGGCTTCACCAAGGCTGCGGACACCACCTCGGTGCTCAACGGCTTCCCCGGGTGCTGATGCGGCTGCAACTGGAATAACTGCGCTACTTCCGGTGCCAGTACTTTCGCCAATCGACTTCCATGGCCCACAGCGCCAGCAGCATCGCGTCCATGGTCATGAGTCCAGCCATCAGGTACGACCAACCGACAAACAAACTCACAGCAATCTCCTGACTATCCCCAGCCAATCGATTGCTGCTAAGTGTGGCACCTAGAGCGCCGCTACGGAATGCCCTCCACCCGCAGTCTTGAAAAGGATTCCCAGCCTGTGGTGCGCCTCGGTCTCGAGCTTGAGCCGGCGGGTCAGTTTCTCCACGTGCCGGGACATCTCCTCCCCCACGGGGAGCCGGTCTCCGGGCCAGCTGGAAACTTCCCGCGATTCGGCCAGCGCGTTCTCCAGTTCCCTGGCCGCTGCCCGCACTTTTCGTGAGTGGAAATAGAGGCGAAGCAATGCCTTGGCCTTGTCCGCTCCCCTCTTTTTGACTTGTTCCATGCTGCTTCCCCGCTCTCCGCAAACCATGCAGCCCGCCGCGTGGCCCGTCGTCGGGCTTTTCCGCCTGCACGCTGCTGCGTTCCTTCGAGTGTGACGTCCGTTCCTCAACGTCCCGGCAAGCAGATGCCAAGATTTCCGCAAGATCTGCTGAGGGGACCGCATACAACGTTTCTGTCAGCGAAGTCACCGGAAACTGTGGAGCCTAAGACATGCCCCGTGCGCCTTAATACTGTAGAAGTAGAGCTATGGTCTCTCCCCCGAAACCCGCCGTGCCGTGGTCATCGAAGACGACCCCGACATCCGCGGGCTCCTGGTCCGCGTCCTGGTGAAGCAGGGTTTCGACGTCACCCAGGCCGGGGCAGGGCTCCCGGGGGTGGAGGAAGTCCGCCGCGCCAGGCCGGACCTGGTAACCCTGGACCTGAACCTGCCGGACCTTGACGGGCTGGAGGTCTGCAAGCTCCTTCGCGAGTTCTCGGACGCGTTCATCGTGATGCTCACCGCCCGTGCGGACGAACTCGACAAGCTGACCGGCCTGGACAACGGCGCCGACGAATACATCAGCAAGCCGTTCAGCCCCCGGGAACTGCAGTCCCGGATCAATGCACTGTTCCGGCGCCGGCCCTCTGCCGCGGCGGAGTCCGCTGCCCGGGGCGAGCTGGAACGCGCCACCGAAGTGCAGCAAAGCCTCCTGCCCAAGGAAGACATCCGGGTTGACGGTTACGACGTGGCGGGCCTCTTCCGCCCGTCCCAAAGCGTGGGCGGCGACTTCTACGATTGGTACCAGACGCCGGACGGGCTCCACCTCACTTTCGCCGATGCCATGGGCAAAGGCATGGGGGCGGCGCTGATCGCGGCAACAGTCCGCGCAGTAATGCGTTCCACGGGCCTGCGGCAGGACCTCGACGCCGGGTTCGGCGCCGCCAGCAAGGCGATCGCCGCCGACCTGGACTCCTCCAACTCATTTGTCACCCTGTTCCATGCCCGCCTGGACGCGGCATCAGGCAAGGTCAGCTATGTAGACGCCGGGCACGGCCTTGCGCTGCATGTCCAGCCGGCCGGACCGGCGGACCGCCTCCCCTCCGGCGGACCACCGGTTGGCGCCTGGCCGGGGACCCAGTGGCCGCAGGCGGGCCTGGAGCTGGCCCCGGGCGACTCGCTGGTTGTGGTCAGCGACGGAGTGCTGGATGTGTTCGGGTCAGTGGAGGACTTCACCGAGGCAGTGCAGCACGCAACGCAGTCCGCAGGTACGGCGCAGGAAGCCAGCAACTCCATCCTGGCCCTCGCCCCGGCAGAAACCGCCGAAGACGATGTCACCGTGGTTGTGGTCCGCCGCCTGCCCGTGGAGGTGCCGGCTTGATCCGCTTCTGGACCCGCGTGGTGGTTGTCCTGACCGTCCTGACCGGCCTGAACTACATCGCGTGGCGCTGGATGGCGTCCCTCAACTGGGACGCCTGGTGGATCGCCCTGCCGTTGGTGGTGGCCGAAACCTACAGCCTCATCGACGTCATGCTCTTCGGCATGACCGTGTGGAAACTGAGGATCCGCAAAGGCGCTCCCGCGCCGCCGCACGATGCAACCGTGGACGTCTTCATCACCACCTACAACGAAGACCTGGACATGGTCCTCACCACCGCACTGGCGGCCCAGAAGATCCGGCACCCGCACAGCACCTGGATCCTGGACGACGGCGCCCGGCCCGAGCTCAAGGCCCTGGCCGAACAGCATGGCCTGGGCTACGTCACCCGCAGCGAGGACTGGACCAAGGACCTCCCCCGCCACGCCAAGGCCGGGAACCTGAACAACGCCCTCATGGTGACCCACGGCGAGTTCCTGCTGATCCTGGACGCGGACCAGATCCCGGAGCCGGACATCCTGGAAAAGACCCTGGGCTACTTCAACAACCGCCGGGTGGCCCTGGTCCAAACCCCCCAATACTTCAGCAATGTGCCGGCCGATGATCCGCTAGGCAGCCAGGCGCCCCTGTTTTACGGTCCCATCCAGCAGGGCAAGGACGGCTGGAATGCCGCCTTCTTCTGCGGCTCCAACGCCATCCTTCGCCGCGAGGCCCTGATGCAGCTGGGCCTGGTGGGCTACGTCAAGGAAACCGAGAAGAGCATCCGCCGTGCCCTGGCCGCATCCCGGGCAGCCATCAAGCAGGCCCGCAAGTCGGCAGACGTGGATTCTCCCCTGGTGGCCGAGGTCCTCGACGAAGTGGAGGCAGCCACCCGCGAGGCCCAGGAGGAAGTGGACGCCGGCAGGCCACTCAGCGAGGTCACGTACCGCGTCCGCCGCCGCGTGGATGCCGCCGTCCAGACCCTGGTCCAGGCCGACGTCGCCGCCCTGCAGGCCGACCTCGAAGAGATCGCCGCCATGGAACTGGCCCACGTGGGCGAGTCCGGCGTCCCGGTGGTGGCGGACGACGCCGTCCAGCGCATGTCCGCCCGTGACTGGTCGCCGCTGGGCGCCCTGGAATCCGTCCAGGCCGTCCTGGACGCGCTGACCGTGGAGCGCAGCGACGAGGCCCAGCCGGTAATGCCGCTGGCCACCATCTCCGTCACCGAGGACATGGCCACCGCCATGCGCATGCACGCCATGGGCTGGGAGAGCGTCTACCACCACGAGATCCTGGCCTACGGCCTGGCGCCGGAGGACCTGAAGACCATGCTCACCCAGCGCCTCCGCTGGGCGCAGGGCACCATCCAGGTGCTGCTCCGCGAAAACCCGCTGGTCCAGAAGGGCCTCAAGCTCGGCCAGCGCCTGATGTACTTCGCCACCATGTGGACCTACCTCAGCGGGTTCGCCGCGGTCATCTACTTCGCGGCCCCCATCATCTACCTGCTGCTGGGCATCCTGCCGGTCAGCAGCCTGAGCTGGGACTTCTTCATCCGCTTCATCCCGTTCATGGTGGTCAACCAGCTGCTGTTCGCCGTGGCCGGCCGCGGAATCCCCACCTGGCGCGGGCAGCAGTACAGCCTGGCGCTGTTCCCCACCTGGATCAAGGCATGCACGACGGCGGCCCGTAACGTGTGGTTCGGCCGTCCCCTTGGGTTCGCGGTCACCCCCAAGGCGCGCCAAAGCGGCGGACCCAGCTGGAGCCTCATCCGGCCCCAGATCGTGGTGTCCATCCTGCTTGCCGTCGCCGCCGTCGTCGGAATCATCCGCCTTGCCGCCGGGCTGGCGGAACCGCTGGGCACCCTGGTCAATGTTGTCTGGGTGGTTTTCGACCTGGTGGTCATGAGCATCCTGGTCCGCGCCGTGCTCTACAAGGGGTACGAACCGGCCGCAGAACCTGCAAACAGAGAGGAACCCTGATGGAGTTCAGTTACGAGGTCAAAGATTCGTACGCGGAAGTCAAGGCGGACGGGCGGCTCAACATGGTCTCCGCGCCCAAGCTGCGCGAGTTCGTCACGGATGTCATTGCCGGCGGGTCCAACCGGATCGTGGTGAACCTGGAAAACACCGCCTTCATGGATTCCTCCGGGCTGGGCGCGCTGATCGGCTGCCTCAAGGCGGCCCGCCAGGCCGGCGGCGACCTGCGGATCGCGGCGGTGCAGCCCCAGGTGAACATGGTCCTGAAGCTCACCAGCATGGACAAGGTCCTTACGGCGTATGCCACAGCCGAAGTGGCGTTCGGCAATGACTGAGGTCCTGGCCTCGCGCAGCTTCCGGGGGCCTGCTGCCGAGGACGCCATCGAAGCGGTCCACAACGACCTGGACAGCCTCTGGCTGGACGTTCCGTTCGTCAACGACATGGACCAGATGACGTTTACCACCGCAGTCATCGAGTCCGCCTCCAACATCGTCCAGCACGCAAGGCCGGCCGGGGACCGGGAGGTGGAACTGGGGGTGGAGACCACCGTGCAGCCCACGCTGCTGCAGGCCCGGGTGAGTGCCTACAACGCCAAGCCACCGTACGGCCCCATGGAGCCGGCCACGCCCGGCGACGACGCCGAGTCGGGCCGCGGCCTGGCGCTGATCGAGGCGCTGGTCACCACGGTGACCTTCGAGCGCCAGGGTGCCACCAACACCTGGGTCCTTTCCAGGACGTCCTCCCAGGATTAGGACTGCCCCTGCTGGAGCTGCGCGCCGCCGCTTGACACGGCCACGCGGCTGTTCTTGAATATTACGTATGCTGAAATAACAGTTCCATGATGCGGAAGCCTTGTTTGGGGAAATCCCCGAACAGGCGCCGGGTTCTCCGGCATCCGCATAGCCGTCACCATGGATGCCAGCATGACCATCGAGGAATACGCCAGCATGAAGCTTGCCGAATTCAACGCCGCCGGCTCCGCCGCGGCCCAGGCCACCCTCCGGCCCTGCATCGACGTCAGCCGCTGGGTGGAGGCGGTGGCAGCAGCCCGGCCGTTCGCCAGCCGGGAACAGCTGCTGGAGTTCGCCGCCCAGGCAGCCAACCCCTTCACTCCTGCGGAGGTTGACGCCGCCATGGCCCACCACCCCAGGATCGGGGAACGTCCGACGGCGGCCAGCACCGAGGCGTCCATGTCCCGTTCCGAGCAGGCCGGGGTGGATCCGGCCGATGCTGCGGCAGCAGAAGCCCTGGCCCGGGGGAACCGCGAGTACGAGGAGAAGTTCGGCCGCGTCTTCCTGATCCGGGCCGCCGGACGCACCGCTCCGGAAATCCTGCAGGCCCTGAACCAGCGGCTCGGCAATTCCCCGCAGGAGGAAGACACCATCGTGGCCCAGCAGCTGCGCGAAATCGCCGTACTGCGGCTTGAAGGACTGATCAGCGAATGAGCGTTTCCCACGTGACCACCCACATCCTCGACACCGGCGCCGGGCGCCCGGCGGCGGGGTCGCCGTCGTCCTTTTGAAGAACGACGGCGGTACCTGGCGCGAGCTGGCCACCTCCAGCACGGACGCCGACGGCCGGGCGAAGGACCTGGGGCCTGAACAGCTGGAGCCCGGGCACTACAAGTTGAACTTCGCCACGGGCACGTACTACGCCGGCCTGCAGACCGCGACGTTCTTCCCTGAAGTGGACCTGGTCTTCGAAGTCACCGGCCCGGAGCATTACCACGTTCCTTTGCTCCTGAGCCCGTTCGCGTACTCCACCTACCGCGGCAGCTAGGCCGGCCTGGGGGCGCCCGGGTGTCAAGCGCGTTAACCCAATGTCACCGCCGTCACAGTTTCCGGCATAGGATCAGGAAGTATGGCTTCGAATAGAGACCCTGAATCCGATACCGATGCCGAAGGCGGCCAGTCCGGCGGCGTGCAGTCCGTGGAGCGCGCCCTGACCGTCCTGGAGATCCTCGCCCGGGAAGGGCACGCGGGCGTGAGCGAAATAGCCGAGGAGATGGGGATCCACAAGTCCACCGTCTCCCGGCTGATGGGATCGCTGGTGACCCGCGAGATGGTGCACCAGAACAGCGAGCGGGGCAAGTACCAGCTCGGTTTTGGAATCCTGCGCCTGGCCAGTTCCATCCCCGGGCGGCTCAGCCTGGTCCGCGAGGCACGGCCCGTCCTGGAAAGCCTGGCCGACGAATTCAAGGAAACCGTCAACCTCGCGGTCCTGCGCTCGAACTACGCGGTGAATGTGGACCAGGCCATGGGCCCGTCCACCCTGGCCACCTACGACTGGGTGGGGAGCCTCACCCCGCTGCACGCCACGTCCAGCGGCAAAGTCCTCCTGGCTGCCCTGGAGGCGGACGACCGGGACCGTATCCTCAAGGAGACGGGCCTTGCTGCCCGGACTGCCCGGACCATCACCAGCCGCAAGGAACTGGACGCACAGCTGCTCGAGGTAGCCGCCAAGGGGTACGCCGTGGTACGCGAGGAGTTCGAGATCGGCCTGAATGCCGTGGCGGTGCCGGTCTACAACCACCAGGGCACCGTGATTGGCGCCCTCAGCATCTCCGGCCCGGCCTTCCGGTTCGACCCCGAGAAGATTCCCGGCCTGCTCGAATCGCTCAAGGAAGCCGGGCTCCAGGTCAGCGCCAATATGGGGTACACGCGGAAATGACACAACAATGGCCCCGGGCAGTGCCCGGGGCCATTGTTGTGTCCCCAAACAGTTGGCCTGCCCTTTCGCTTATGCGGGAGCCACTGCCGGTGCACTAACCCCCGGGCGCTAGAGCGCAACAGCAAGCGCACTATGCAACAGCTCGGTCCGGCGACACAATGCGCCCCAAGAGGTTCACGCTGCCTGGCATCCTTGACTTTCAAAGTGACGTACAGCACTCTTGTTGCTTAGCGCGAACTCTGTTGATCTTTGCGGAACACCTCCCCCATGGGGCTCAAGGCCCTGCCACCGCTGGCGAACGGCCACGCGGCAATTCACCCCCGGATTGCTCTGCCCGATTCCCAGCACTAAACGCAAGCCCATGGACTAGCCAAAGGACCCGCTTTCATGGCCATTAATAGTGATCTAACCTCCGCCAAGCCAAAAGTGCCGCCTTCAGATGGCGCTCCCCCGAGCCTCTGGACACCGACCAAGAGGAATCGACAGCCGCCCTTCCCGCCGTCAACGAACACAAGCAGATTCTGGCCGAACTGCGGCTGAGTAACAGGGAGCAGGCCGTCTCCCAGCGCCGCGACCGGAAGCTGACGCTGGACAAGGCCACGTTCGGCATCACCGGCGCCATTGCCCTTGCCTTCGTGGTGTGGGGATTTGCCGACAAGGACAGCCTGGCCACCACTTCCAAGGACGCCCTGGACTGGGTCATGGAATACACCGGCTGGCTCTTCATGGTCCTGGCGTCCCTGTTCGTCGTGTTTGTCCTGTGGCTGGCCATGGGCAAGTTCGGCAACATTCCGCTGGGCAAGGACGGCGAAAAACCCGAATTCCGCACGGTGTCATGGATCGCCATGATGTTCGCCGCCGGAATGGGCATCGGCCTGATGTTCTATGGGGTGGCCGAGCCGCTGTACCACTTCGTTTCTCCCCCGCCCGGAACGGTTGACGGGCGCACCCCGGCAGCCATCCAGACTGCCATGGCCACCTCGATTTTCCACTGGACCCTGCACCCCTGGGCCATGTATGCGGTGGTGGGCATTGCCATGGCCTATGGCACCTACCGGCTGGGACGCAGGCAATTGATCTCCGCCGCCTTCACCTCGTTGTTCGGCATCAGGACCGTTGAGGGGCCGGTGGGCAAGGTCATCAACATCCTGGCCATCTTCGCCACCCTCTTCGGTACCGCCGCGTCACTGGGTCTTGGGGCCCTGCAGATCGGCAGCGGCTTCACCTCGAACGGCTGGACAGGCGAGATCGGAACACCCGTGCTCGTGGCCATCGTGGCCATCCTGACAGCGTGCTTCATCGCCTCCGCCGTGTCCGGCATCAGCCGTGGAATCCAGTGGCTGTCCAACGTCAACATGGTCCTTGCAGTGGTCCTCGCCGCCATCGTCTTCGTGGCGGGCCCCACTCTTTTCATCCTCAACCTCATCCCCTCGGCGGTGGGCGACTATCTGCGCGACCTGGCCGAAATGTCCTCCCGCACCGAGGCCGTTGGCGACGAGGCGCTGCGGACCTGGATGTCCGGCTGGACCATCTTCTATTGGGCCTGGTGGATTTCCTGGACGCCCTTCGTGGGCATGTTCATCGCCCGGATCAGCCGCGGCCGGACCATCCGGCAGTTCGTCACCGGCGTACTGCTGGTCCCCAGCATTGTCAGTGTCATCTGGTTTGGCATCTTCGGCGGTACAGCCTTCCACATCCAGCAGGAAGCTGACAAAGCCGGCACGCCGGGCCTGATGACCGTCACCGACGGCAAGGCAACCATCGATTTTGACGGCGCCCTGTTCAACCTGGTGAAGAACCTCCCCTTGCCGGAGTGGATGATTGCGGCCGTGATTGTCCTGGCCATGGTCCTGGTGGCAATCTTCTTCATTACCGGCGCCGACTCCGCCTCCCTGATCATGGCGTCGCTGAGCTCCAACGGCAGCTCCGACCCCAAGCGTGCCTTGGTCATCTTCTGGGGCGCCCTCACCGGCGCCGTGGCCGCCGTCATGCTTTTGGCCGGCGGTGACCAGCCCTCCGAAGCGTTGTCGGGCCTGCAGCGGATCACCATCGTCGCGGCCCTGCCCTTCGTGATCGTCATGCTGTTGCTTTGTTTCGCCATCACCAAGGACCTGCGCAGGGACCCCCTCTCCCTGCGCCGCCGGCTGGCGGACTCTGTGGTGGAACGGGCTATCCGGGCGGGCGTGGAGCAACACCGGGGCGCGCAGTTCGACCTTGTGACAAAGCACGAGTGCGCAGAAGAGTGCGCCGATGGCCAGAGGTGCCCGGGCAACGGGCAGGATCTGGAGAAGGCAGCCACACGTTAGGTAAATACCCGAATTTGGCCCCGGCGCATCATGTGCCGGGGCCAAATCCTTTAACGGCCCTGCGGCTAGGCCACCACCATGCAACCCTGCAGCTGGTAACCGGCCTCAGGCACCGGCTGCACTTGCCAGTCCGCGCACAAACGCCCCACGGTGGCCAGCACCTCACCGAAAACAGGGTCCGGCTGGAGGCGGCGGAGTTCTTCGGCGAGGCATTCGCTGAGGCTGCGGCGTGGGAGCGGGATCCGCTGGGCGGGTTGGCCGGGTTGGGTGAGTTCGGCGACGAAGCCTCCGGGGCGGAGAAGCTGAATCCGGGCGTCGGCCAGCGTGATGCTCACTCGGCCAAGGCCTGATCCTGCCGGTCCTGCAACCTTGTTCACAGGTACGTCCAGCGCGAGCTTGAGCCAGGCAGCCATCAGCAGCGGACTGGGGGAATCCGGGGCACCCTCCACCTCGGCGGCGAGCACCAAGGATGGGTCGACGTGGTCCAGGGCTGCTGCGAGCTGGATCCTCCAGTTGGTCAGCCGGGTCCAGGCGAAGTCGGTGTCGCCGGCCTTGTAGGTGCGGTGGATCCGTTCCAGTGCGGCCTGGGGGTCGGGTTCGTTCGCGGAGTCGGTGATCCTGCGGTGCGCGATCGCGCCGATGGAGGTCTCGCACGCGTTCGCGGGGGCGCCGTGCGGCCACCAGGCCACGATCGGGGCGTCCGGGAGCAGCAGCGCGGCCACCAGGGACCCGGACTCGTGGGCCAGTTGGCCATAGCCGCGCAGCACGATCACTTCCGAGGCGCCGGCGTCCCCGCCGACCCGGATCTGCGCGTCGAGCCGGTCCCCGGCGTCCTTCCCGGCGTCGGCGAGGACGATGATCCGGCAGGGGTGTTCCCGGCTGGCGTCGTTCGCGGCCTCGATCGCTTCTTCCTCGAGCCCGGACTTGGTCACGACCACCAGGGTCAGGACCCGGCCCAGCGCGATCACGCCGCCCTGCTCGCGCAGGGCCACGAGTTTCTTGGACACCTTTGAGGTGGTGGTGTCGGGCAGGTTAACGATCATGGCCTTCTCCAGGTTCGTCCGCCACGGAATGGGCTCGATGAGGGCATGGCACAGCGGCGGCCCCACCCCGGTCCAGGTGGAGCCGCCGCCGTATGCCAGGGCCTAGTTGATGGCAGCCTGGAGTTCCTTGGCGGCCAGAGCCGGATCTGCGGCGCCGTAGATGGCGCCGCCGGCCACCGCCACGTCGGCTCCTGCGGCCTGGACGGCTGCGATGGTGCTGACGTTCACGCCGCCTGCCACGGAGAAGGGCACCTGCGATTCTTCGCCCGCGCGGAGCAGTCCAGTCAGGTCGAAGCCGGGCTTTGCCTGCTCGTCCAGGCCCGCGTGCATCTCGACGAACTTCGCACCCAGGGCGCGCACTTCCCTGGCCCGGGTGGCCTTGTCCGCAATGCCGATCAGGTCAACGACGACGCCCTTGCTGTGTGCCTTTGCGGCCTTGACGGCGCCCGCGATCGTGGAATCATCGGCGGAGCCGAGCACGGTGACCAGGTCGGCGCCCGCCTTGAAGGCGATGTCGGCTTCAAGTTCGCCGGCGTCCATGGTCTTCATGTCGGCGAAAACCAGCTTGTCCGGGTGGGCTTCCTTGATGGCCGTAACGGCGGAGAGGCCCGCAGCCTTGATGAGGGGCGTGCCCAGTTCGATGATGTCCACGTATTCAGCGACCTTGCCGGCCAGCTCGAGGGCGTCCTCGACGGTGAGGAGGTCAATGGCTACCTGAAGTTTCATTGCTTCTTCTTTCTGTTGGGGTTTTGTCCAAAGGACTGGAAAGTCGGGAAAGGTCTATTCGAGGTTGGCGTGGCGCAGCCACAACTGCTCGGCGGGGACGTCGGCGTTGTCCCAGAGTGTTTGGAACACCGCCTCCGTTGCCACGAAGAGCACCTGTTCGAAGAGGCTCCCGGAGTACTGGCGGGAGACGCCCGAGCCGTGGTCGGTCTTTTGCTGGGCCGGGAGCAGCACGACGGCGTCAGCCAGTCCTGCGAGTGCCGAACCGGGGTTGGCAGTGAAGGCGACGATCCGGGCCCCCGCCTTGGCGGCGGTCTCGGCGGCCTTCACGATCCCCGACGTGCTGCCGGAGCCCGATGCGACGAGCAGAAGGTCACCCTTCCGGATGGCGGGGGTGGTGGTGTCCCCGGCCACGTGGACCACGAGGCCGAGGTGCATCAGCCGCATCGCTGCCATCCTCAGCACCAGGCCGCTGCGGCCTGCCCCGGCCACAAAGACGCGGTCGGCGTTCTCCAGCATCGAGACCGCCTGGCGCAGCCTGTCCGGGCTGATGCGGGCCGCGGTGTCTGCGATCTCCCTTAACACCAGGGAGATATTGCCCGTGATGGCCCCGCCGGTTGCTTCCACCGCGGGAGCGGTCAGAACGGTTGAGTCCATATCTCCTCCTTCATCGTGTACCTGGCATCCATCGTGCCGAAACGGGCGGGTAGGTGATACGCCAATTCGGGATGGTTTTAACCACCCGTTCGGGTAGTTCAGGACGGGATTCTTCGCGTAATCTGTCGAGATGATTGAGAGCACCCCGCCCGTTCGGCTGGTTACGGACTTCCCCGGAACCGCCCTGCCCTGGCCCCTGCTCCGCGCGGTGGCCCGGATCGCGGAGGCGCCCCTCTCCGCCATTGCCGAACGGCTGCACGAAGCTGTCCGCCCCTACACTGGCGGCGACGCCCTGGTGATCTTCACCGAGGAATGCACAGGACGCCCGCAGAAGAAGTCAGGCGACGGGGAGGTGGTGGCCCGGGTATCGATCAGCGAACTCCAGCAGCTGCGCGAGCAGGTGGCCGCTGAGGGGCCTTGGGCGGGAACGGCACAGATCGCAGGCAGGCAACGGCAGGCCTTCGCCCTGAGGTACGCTCCCAGCAACGCTTTGCTGGTCATTACCTATCCCGGGACGGCCGGGGGTCGGCAGCAGGCCGGGGACATGGAGAACCTGGGCCTCGTGTCCTATCTCTGGGAAATGGCAGCACGCCGGATCCAGGAGAAGGTGAAGGATGCGCCGCCGTCCTACCTGCTGGAGTCACGGGCAGCATCCGCGGAACGGATCAGGGTCACGGGCGAGCTGGTGGACCTTCATTCCACAACCCTGGAAACCATCCTGGCGGCCGCACGGTCAGGCTCCCTGGATGACGCAACGGCACGGGCTACCGTCAGTGACGCCGCGGCCAAGGCGCTGGTGGAACTGCGCACGCACAATGACCAGACGGCAGAACTGGTGAAGGAACCGGTGGCCACCGCCTTCGAACGGCTTCGCGAGGATCTGCGTCCGCTGACCCGGTTCAGTGGGATCGACGTGCAATTCATCGAACCCCCTTGAATGGCCGGGCGCTGCCCGGCGAGGTAGCCATCGCGGCGCGGGCCATAGTGCGCGGGCTGCTGTTGGCCATGATGGAGCAACCGGAAGTCCGCAGGGTGCGGACCCAGTGGGACTGCGACGGCGAAAACCTGCTGATCAATGTCCGGGACGACGGACGGGGCGGACTCTCGGCTGACGCCCCGAACATGGAACGGCTGCAGCGCAGGGTCCAGGCACTGGACGGCCGCATGGAAGTCGATCTCATGCCGGGGTGGGGCGCGGACATTTCCGTCACGCTGCCCCTGGACCCGCCTGCTTCTCCGGCAGACGTCTCGGGCTGGAACCTCGCGGCCCGGGAACTCGAGGTCCTCCAACTGCTGGCTGCGGGCCAACGCAACCGAAGCATAGCCGCCGCGCTCAACATCAGCGAGAACACGGTCAAGTTCCACGTGCGGAACCTGTTCAGGAAGCTGGGCGTGGCTTCGCGGACCGAAGCCATTGCGCTGGCCCACAGCCACGGACTGCGTTAGGACCTGCAGCGTCGAGGGCTAAGAGCAGTCACACCCAGATCTGGTAGCCCGATTGCTTGTCGAAGATGCGCCGCGTGCTGATGCCCTCGGCGGCTATCCAGAGCACCGATCCATCCTCCGCAGCCTGGTCCACCACCCCGCTGGCCACGCACTCCCCCAGTAGCCACACCTCGACATTGCGGCCAGGCAGGCGCGCCCAGTCAGTCCGGAGGCCAAGGGCCTTTTTCGACGTGCCGCCGCCCTGGCCACGTTGTTGACAGTCAAGGCCGGTGGCTCTCCGCGGGGCTTCAAGGGTTGCCTGGGAATTCACTGGTCGCTCCGTTCGCCGGCGCCATCGCCGCTCATGGGAATCCAACTCTGATATTTGATTGATATATCAATCTGGATTCAGAGTATGGTGCAGGTCACACCCGATGTCAACAGACGCGCAGACCGGCCGGGACTAAGCCTTGAAGAGGGCCTCCCGGACCGCATGCTCGAATCCACTCACGTGGGCCTTGGCAAGCTCGGAGGCCCGCTCCTCATCCCCGTCAATGACGGCGCGGAGCAGATCGAGGTGTTCGCGCACGTGGTGGGACAGGTCCGGCAGGCGGTCGATGACCATGCACCAGATCCGCGTTGCCAGGTTGTCATAGCGGATCAGGATGTCCTCCAGGTGAGGGTTGGCAGCGGCGGCGTAAATGCCCTGGTGCACCCGGGCATCCAGCTGCAGCGTCTCGGTTACGGTTGCTGCGGCAACATCGAATGCCTCGACCTTCTCGAGCGTGGCACGCAGCCCGTCCCGAACCGCCGGGGATGCCACCCGGGCAGCACGTGCGGCAGCAAGGGGCTCGAGCTGGGCCCGGATTTCCGAGATGAAGGAAAGGTCGGTCACGTCCACCCTGGTGGCGAAGGTACCCCGCCGGGGGTAGGTCTTCACCAGCCGGTCCAGCTCCAGCCGCTTCAGCGCTTCGCGCACCGGAGTCCGCCCCACGCCCAGGTTCTTGGCAAGGAGCTCGTCATTCAGCAGCTCGCCGGGCTTGATTTCAAGGGTCAGCAACCAGTCGCGGATGCTCTCGTACGCGACGTCTGCCAGCGACTTCCTGCCGGCGTCGTCCGCCACCGCCAAAGCTTCGAATGCCATGCTGAGCCCCTTCTTCCCAACCCGAAAAAAACTATTGACCTCGCCTCGAGACCAGTATACGCTGACACCCAATCTAATATATCAGTCCGCATCTTTTGAATATATCTAGAAGGAGGAGGGACATGACCCTCATTGAAACAGCTTCAGCAACCGCTACCCTGCCGGCGCTCAAGGAAGAGCAGGCGCAGAAGTTCGTGCTGACCTTGTCCTGCCGCGAGCAGGCAGGGATTGTGCAGGCCGTGACCACGTTCCTCTTCGAGCGTGGCTTCAACATCGAGGAACACCAGCAGTTCGATGACAGCCTGCGTGAGACCCTGCACCTGCGCACAGCGTTCTCCGGCTCCCCCAACTACACGCCGGCGATGCTCGAGGAAGAATTTGCGTCCATTGCAGGCCGGTTCGACATGAGTTTCAGCTTCCACGACAAGACCCAGCCGCGCGTTCTGGTGATGGTGTCCAAGTTCGGGCACTGCCTGAATGACCTGATCTTCCGCTGGCGCGGCGGCAGCCTTGGCGGCGAACTGGTAGCGGTCGTTTCCAACCACGAGACCCACCGTGCAATGGCGGAAGCCGCAGGGCTCCCCTTCATCTACGTCCCCGTCACACCGGACACGAAGGCCGACGCCGAACGCAGGCTGCTGGAGCTGGTGGAGGAGTACGAGGCCGACCTCGTGGTCCTGGCCCGTTACATGCAGGTGCTCTCCGACGATCTCTGCCGGGCGCTGGAGGGCCGGGCCATCAACATCCACCACTCCTTCCTCCCTGGCTTCAAGGGCGCACGCCCCTACCACCAGGCCTACGACCGCGGAGTCAAGCTGGTGGGCGCCACCGCCCACTACGTCACGGCGGACCTGGATGAGGGTCCCATCATCGAGCAGGAAGTCATCCGCGTGGACCACAGCTACGGCCCGGCGCAGCTGTCCACCGTGGGCCAGGACGCCGAGGCACTGGCCCTCTCCCGCGCCGTCCGCTGGCACTGCCAGCACCGCGTGCTGCTGGACCAGACCAGCACCGTGGTGTTCCGGTAAGCAGCCCTCGTCCGCAGACCCAACCCGTAAAGCAGCAGGAGAGACTTCCTTGGAATCGTCACCACGCATTGTCATTATCGGAGCCGGCATCGTCGGCACCAACCTCGCGGATGAACTCGTCGCGCGCGGCTGGAACAACATCACCGTCCTGGACCAGGGACCCCTCAACATGCCCGGCGGCTCCACCTCGCACGCCCCGGGACTGGTCTTCCAGACCAACCCCTCCAAGTCCATGGCGCTGTTCGCCAAGTACACCGTGGAGAAACTGCTGTCCCTCACCGAAGACGGCGTCAGCTGCTTCAACCAGGTGGGCGGCCTGGAGGTTGCCACCACCGAGACCCGCCTCGCGGACCTGAAGCGCAAGCTCGGCTATGCGCAGGCATGGGGCATCGAAGGCTCCATTCTTTCCCCGGCAGAATGCAAGGAGCTTTACCCGCTCATCAACGATGAGGACATCCTGGGCGGCCTGCACGTCCCGAGCGACGGCCTGGCCAGCGCGGCGCGGGCGGTGCAGCTGCTGATCAAGCGCACCGAAGCGGCCGGCGTCAAGTACTTGGGCAACACCACTGTGACCGGCATCGAACAGTCCGGCAGGCAGGTCACCGGCGTCCAGACGCCCGACGGCGTGATCCCGGCAGACATCGTGGTCTCCTGCGCCGGCTTCTGGGGTGCAAAGGTGGGCGAGCTGATCGGCATGTCCGTGCCGCTGCTGCCCCTGGCCCACCAGTACGTCAAGACCACCCCGGTTCCGGCACAGCAGGGCAAGAACGAACTGCCCAACGGCGCCCGGCTGCCCATCCTCCGGCACCAGGACCAGGACCTCTACTACCGCGAACACGGCGACCGCTACGGCATCGGCTCCTACGCCCACAAGCCCATGCCCGTGGACCTGGACGAACTCGGCAGCTTCAAGCCGCATGAGATCAGCGAGCACAACATGCCGTCCCGGCTGGACTTCACCCTCGAGGACTTCCTCCCCGCGTGGGAAGCCACCAAGCAGATCCTGCCTGCCCTGCGCGAAAGCGAGATCGAGGACGGCTTCAACGGCATCTTCTCCTTCACCCCCGACGGCGGATCCCTCGTTGGCGAGTCCAGGGAACTCGACGGCTTCTTCGTGGCCGAAGCCGTCTGGGTCACCCACTCCGCCGGCATCGCGCGCGCTGTGGCCGAACTCCTGGTGGACGGCAAGTCCTCCATCGACCTGGGCGACTGCGACATCCACCGCTTCGAGGACGTGCAGCTGACCCCCGAATACGTCAGCGAAACCTCGCAGCAGAACTTCGTGGAGATCTACGACGTCCTGCACCCGCTGCAGCCCAAGCTCTCCCCGCGCAACCTGCGCGTCAGCCCCTTCCATGCCAGGCACAAGCAGCTGGGCGGCTACTTCCTGGAAGGCGGCGGCTGGGAACGTCCCTACTGGTTCGAGGCCAACGCCGAGCTCCTCAAGGAGATGCCCGCAGACTGGCAGCCGCCGGCCCGTGATTCCTGGTCCGGCATGTTCAGCTCGCCTATTGCCGCGGCCGAGGCATGGAAGACGCGCACCGCCGTCGCCATGTACGACATGACCCCGCTCAAGCGCCTCGAAATCTCCGGACCGGGCGCCCTGAAGCTGCTGCAGGAACTGACCACCGCGGAAATGAACAAGAAGCCCGGAGCCGTCACCTACACGTTGCTGCTGGACGAGCAGGGCGGGGTCCGCAGTGACATCACCGTGGCCCGCCTCAGCGAGGACACCTTCCAGCTCGGCGCCAACGGCAACATCGACACCGCCTACTTTGAACGCGCAGCCCGGCACCAGACAGCAAGCGGCAGCGCCGACGACTGGGTCCAGGTCCGCGACACCACCGGCGGCACCTGCTGCATCGGCCTGTGGGGCCCGCTCGCCCGCGACCTCGTCAGCACCGTCAGCAGCGATGACTTCTCCAACGATGGCCTGAAATACTTCCGGTCCAAGCAAGTGGTCATCGGTGGCGTCCCCGTTACCGCCATGCGCCTGTCCTACGTCGGTGAGCTGGGCTGGGAACTGTACACCAGCGCCGACAACGGACAGCGGCTCTGGGATGCACTGTGGAAGGCCGGCCAGCCGTTTGGCGTCATCGCTGCCGGGCGGGCCGCGTTCAGCTCGCTCCGCCTGGAAAAGGGCTACCGCTCCTGGGGCACGGACATGACCACCGAGCACGACCCCTTCGAGGCCGGCCTGGGCTTCGCGGTGAAGATGGCCAAGGACAACTTCGTCGGCAAGGCGGCCCTGGAAGGCCGCACGGAGGAGAACTCCGCGCGGCGCCTGCGCTGCCTCACGGTCGACGACGGCCGCAGCCTGGTGCTCGGCAAGGAACCGGTGTTCTACAAGGACCAGGCAGTTGGCTACGTGACCAGCGCCGCCTACGGCTACACGGTCAGGAAACCGATCGCCTATTCCTACCTGCCCGCCGAAGTTTCGATCGGCGACTCCGTGGAGATCGAGTACTTCGGACGCCGGATCGTTGCCACGGTGACCCAGGACCCGCTGTACGACCCCACCATGACCCGGCTCCGCGGGTAGTGCCATGATCAGCTCAGAGACAGTCAGCAGCTACCTCACACGCCTGGCCGCAAAACAGCCCACGCCGGGCGGCGGTGCAGCCGCGGCCCTGCATGCGGCCCAGGGTGCAGCCCTGGTGGCCATGGTGGCGCGTTACACCACAGGCGCCAGGTACGAACAGCACGCGCCCCAGGTGCAGCGCATTACCCAGGCAGCAGACAACCTCATTACCGAGGCACTGCGCCTGGCCGACGCGGACGAACAGGCCTTCCAGGCAGTCATCGACTCCTACAGGCTGCCGTCCGACACGGATGAGTCCAAGGCCGCGCGCGCGGCCGGGATCCAGTCGGCACTCATCCAGGCTGCACAGACACCCGCCAAGCTCATCAAGGTCTCAGGCGACATCGTGGACCTCGCCACGGAGCTGTTCGACGTGGCCAACGCGAACGTCATCAGCGACGTGGCAGCGGCTGCCGATGCCGCCCGCGCAGCTGCCGCCACCGCGCGCGTCAACATCGACATCAACGTCGTGGCGGTCAAGGACCCGGAGGCACGCGCGCTGCTTGCTCGGCAGACGGACGGTATTGAGGAAAAGGTAGTCCTGGCGGCTGAGGCCCTCTCGGCCCGCGTGCGGGAAAGGATCCTTGGTTGAGCACCGCAGTACTTTCCGGAAAGCCTTTGGCCGGTTTGTTCCACAAGGAAGTGCAGGAGCAGGTCCGGTCGCTTGAACTGGACGGCGTCCGCCCGGTCGTGGCGGTGGTCATGGCGACCGCCGATGAGTCAACGCACTGGTACGTCCGCTCCATCGAGCGGGCAGCGGAGCGGGCAGGAGTGGGTTGCCGGATCATCGACCTGGGCCATGACGCAACGGAACCGGTGCTGGCCAGCGTCCTGCGGGACCTGAGCGCCGAACCGTCCGTGAACGGCATCATCCTGCAAACTCCACTGCCGCCCGGTGTCCGGACGGACAACCTGGTGGGCCTTATCGCCCCGGAAAAGGACATTGACGGCGCAAATCCGTTGAGCCTGGGTCGCCTTGCCGTGGGGCAGCCGGCCTTTGCGCCCGCCACCGCGCGCTCCGTCGTCGAAATCCTGGATCATTACCAGGTTCCCCTGGCGGGCAAGGGCGTGGTGGTCGTGGGCCGGTCCGCCGTGGTGGGCAAGCCACTGTCCCTCCTGCTGCTGGCACGCGATGCCGCCGTGACGGTCTGCCATTCCAGGTCGGGCCCTCTTGAGCGCTACACGAAGGATGCCGACGTCGTGGTGGTCGCCGCCGGACGCGCCGGCCTGCTGACCGGTAGCCATGTCTCCTCCCGGACGGTAGTGGTCGACGTCGGCACGAACGTCCTTCCCGACGGCTCGCTGGTGGGTGACGTGGACGAAGCCGGCGTCACCGGGACGGCAGCGGCGCTCACCCCGGTTCCCGGCGGCGTGGGCTCAGTGACCACGGCATTGCTGCTGCTTCACACCGTGGAGGCTGCACGCAGGCAAGTGTCTTCCCTGCCGCTGGCGGCCGGGCCCCTGGAGTCCCAGGTCCTGGAAGCCGCGGGCTAGGAAAGGCACAGCGTTAGCAACGGGCGTCCCGTTTTCCGTGAAAGGTGCTTCGATGGGCCTAAGACCTGGGGAGGTATTCCTCATCGAAGCACCGTTTTCGGAAAACGGGACCCCGCAACCGGCATGGTGCCGGTGACTTAAAAGGAGGGGCCCCGGATGCCTGCCAATGGATTGACAGCCACCGTTTCCAGGAGCACGGCTGCGCCGGGTCCCGTCCCGGAACGCGGGTGCATACCGTGGTCCGAAGCGCGCCATGTGGCCTTCGGTTCCGCCGGTCCGCTCCCGCCCGTGGCAGTCCCGCTCGCTGAAGCCAATGGACGCACGCTGAGCCGGGATGTCACCGCCCTCCAGGACCTCCCGCATTATGCCTCGTCCGCCATGGACGGTTGGGCCGTGAACGGGCCTGGTCCATGGCTGCTGGCCGGAGCCGGCCAGCATGGATCCCCGGTGCCTGCAGGCAACAGATTCCTGCCTGCAAACAGTGCCGCCGTGATTGCCACCGGCGGTCTGGTACCGCACGGCGCCGACGCCGTCCTACGCAAGGAAAGCGGCCTGGCCGTGCGGGACCCCAACGGCAACCACATCCTGGCGCTGCGTGCCGATGCGAAGCCCGGTGAGCCGTGCAGCGGCCAACACATCCGCCCTGCCGGGCAGGAAGCCCGGTCAGGGGACGTACTCATCCCTGCCGGCACCGTCCTTAATCCCGCGCACGTGGCCCTGGCTGCGGCGGCAGGGCACGACACCGTCCAGGTCCGCGCCCGGCCCGCTGCCGCCGTCGTACTCACCGGCGCCGAAGTGGTGACGCAGGGAATTCCGGGCCCGGGACAGGTCCGGGACACCTTTGGCCCGCAGCTCGGACACGTGGTTTCCCTGCTCGGCGGTGTTGCGGACAGCCCGCAAAGAATCGGTGACTCGTTCAGCGATTGGCTGGCTGCCCTGGAGAACCCGGTGATGCCCCATGGCGGGCACGCAGACGTGCTCATCACCACCGGCGGCACCGGAAAATCCGGCACCGACCATTTCCGTGCCGCCGTCGACGCCATGGGCGGGCAGTTGCTGGTGGACGGCGTCGCGATGCGTCCCGGGCACCCGGCAGTGCTCGCCGCGCTTCCCGGCGGCCGGTTCGTCATTGGCCTGCCCGGC
Source organism: Arthrobacter sp. FX8 (assembly GCF_026723805.1). Classification (NCBI taxonomy): domain Bacteria; kingdom Bacillati; phylum Actinomycetota; class Actinomycetes; order Micrococcales; family Micrococcaceae; genus Arthrobacter; species Arthrobacter sp. FX8. The sequence goes on from NZ_CP113505.1 coordinate 3,206,874, forward strand.
AATCCCCTGGCGGCCATGATGGCCCTCCTCACCCTGGGCGCACCGCTGATGGCCTCGCTTGGGGGCGCGCAGCTGCCTCCGTTGCAGCTCGTGATGTCCGGCTGCGACCTCGAGGGCGATCCGGGAAGGACACGCTTGGTCCCCTGCCGGTTCCTGTCCGGCCTTGCGTTCCCAGTCCAGCACACCGGGCCCGGCATGATGCGCGGGCTTGCCTGGGCGGACGCGGTCATGGCCGTTCCACCCCAGGGTGTTGATTCCGGGGGACCCGTTCCCGTGCTCCCGCTTCCGTGGGCAGCACCAGAAACCACAAGGACACCCGGAGCGGAGGCCACCATCCCACCCTGACGCACAGGTTTGCCCTGTTTACCCCCTCACCAGGCACTCGATATGGCAGAGGTCTCCCTGTCCCAGCGGTCAGGGCCTTTGGTGTGACCCGGAGTCCCCAGCAGGAGCGCCTACACACTTTGCCTTTAGGGGGTCACACTCTTGACATTGAATGTGAGCTAGCGCACGATTTTGTTGCATACAGCGAAGGTTGTTGATCATCACGGAACGAGGCACGCCCGGATACGCTCCTCCCGTCCCCCGGCTCCACCCGTGATGACTTTGGGGAACAGACGAACGAATGATGGCCGATCCGAAAGGGGCCCTGGCCCGTGCATCGGCCGCACAACGCTGCCAGTATCCATGCGGCAGCGCCAGATCACCAAAGGAAACTGTCTATGACTATCAGGGATGGCAGCACCATCGATCAAAGCAGCGCGGGGCGCCGGAACCGGGGAACGACGCCGAAGCCTGTCCGTGGGTCCAGGAAACAGCGCTCTGGCACCTTCAGCGGTTTGCGCTGAAGCCGGAAGGGAACGAATCTCAATGATCAATCCAACCAAGACGACGGCCCCCGTCGACACCTCCTCATCAAAAGAGACCAGCTCCAAGTTCAAGCGCCGCTTCATGATGCGGCTTGTAGCGGTCTTCATAGGCGGGATGTTCCTCGACGGTTACATCCTCGGAATCATCGGCCCGGTCACCGGATCCATGCGGTCAGATCTCCAGCTCGACGCACTATCGCTGGGCATGATCGCTGCAGGCCCGCTGGCTGGTATCTTCATCGGCTCCCCGCTGGCTGGCTGGGCTACTGACAAGTTCGGACGCAAGCCAATGTTCCTGGTGGACATGGGCCTGTTCCTGGTCGCCTCAGGAGCCCAATTCTTCGTAACCTCTGGAGACGGCGCCGTGATCCAGTTGGCCATCATCCGATTCATGATGGGCGTCGCGATCGGCGGCGAGTACTCAATCGGTGGGCCACTGCTGTCAGAGTTCTCCCCACCCAAGCTCCGCGGGCGGTTGCTCGGGCTGACCCTGATCGCCTGGTACGTCGGTTTCATGATGGCATTCATCATCGGCACGCTCCTGCACGACGCCGGCACCCCATGGCGCCTAGTACTCGGCACGAGCACCCTACTGGCATTCGTTCTGTTCCTCGCCCGCATGGGCCTCCCCGAATCGCCGAGCTGGCTCATTACTAAGGGACGGCACAAGGAAGCACTCGAGATCGCACACCGATATGTCGAATCGCCGCAGATGCACGACAGCATCACCGGAGAGATGGATCTGAGGATGCTCCAGGAGGCCCAAGCCGCGGAGAGTGGGACCAAAATCAAGAACGCCTCCTTCGGAATGCTGTTCTCGAGGCAGTACTGGCGCGCCACTATCTTCACTGCAGGTTTTTGGTTCTGCGCGGTCACTCCGTACTTCGCGATCGCGACCTTCGCCGACGAGGTACTCAACCAATTCGGCTTCGGCGGCGGCTGGGCCGGTGGAGTCGGCCTGTCCGCACTTGCAGTCGCGGGCGTTGTCACCAGCGTACTTCTGATTGACAAGCTCGGCCGCCGAATCCTCACTGTGCCCGGGCAGTGGCTCTGCGCGGGCATCCTGTTGGTCATCGGAGTATGGGGGAACGCACCAGCGATCCTCGTGCTCGTCCTGTTTCTCGCCTTCTCCTACTTCAATGCCGGCTACACCACGATGACCCAGGTCTATCCGGCCGAGGTATTCCCCGGCCACCTGCGCGGCGTCGGCATGGGCTTCGCCGCGTCCTTCAGCCGGATCGGAGCCGCACTCGGCACCTTCGCCCTGCCATGGGCGATCGCCAACATCGGCATGGGCGCAACCATGGTCATAGCCGCCGCCGTCGCATTACTCGGCGCAGTCCTCTCGCAATGGCTCGCGCCTGAGACGAAAGGGCGCACCCTCGCCGAGATTTCAGCAGACTTCTCCCACTGACACCGGGACCGCACGGTCACACGCCGCCGGATAACCGGAGCTGCACCAAAGAGGCCTTCGCCGCACCAGCGGCGGGGGCCTCTTTGCCGCCTGTGATCACAGCACCGCCCATCCCCGCAACAAAGCAGGAAACCCTTGACATCCTATGTGAGCTGAGACACCCTGTTGCATATAGTGATGCGCGTTGCTCATAGCGAAGCGAACTCCATCACCCCGGCCAGGCGGATTTCAGCACCAACCAGGAGAACCAAGAATTATGAGCGCATCACCCCGCGTCGTCATCATCGGAGCCGGCATCGTCGGCACCAACCTCGCCGACGAGCTGGCAAGCCGCGGCTGGAACGACATCACCGTCGTCGAGCAGGGCCCGCTGGAGCTCGCAGGCGGCTCCACGTCGCACGCCCCTGGCCTCGTGTTCCAGAACAACCCGTCCAGGACCATGACGGAATTCGCAACCTACACCGTTAACAAGCTGCTCGCCCTGACCAAGGACGGCCAGTCCTGCTTCAACCAAGTGGGCGGCCTGGAACTGGCAACCACCCCAGAGCGCCTGGCCGACCTCAAGCGCAAGATGGGCCTGATGACCTCCTGGGGCGTCGAAAGCCGGATCGTGGACGCCGACGAATGCGAAAAGATCTACCCGCTGCTGAACACCGGCAAGCTTACCGACGGCCGCGAGGTCCTGGGCGGCCTGCTTATCCCCACCGACGGTATCGCCCTGGCGGCCCGGGCCGTGCAGCTGCTGATCGAGCGGACGCGCGAACTCGGTGTCACCTACCTCGGCTCCACCACCGTCACCGGCATCGCACGGGAGGGCAGCAAGGTCACCGGCGTCGAGACCTCCTCCGGTGTGATTCCAGCCGACATCGTGGTGTCCTGCGCAGGGTTCTGGGGCCGTGAGCTCGGCCGGATGGTGGGCCTGGAGGTGCCGCTGCTGCCGCTGGCCCACCAGTACGTGGTCACCACGCCCCTTGCCGAACTTGAGGGCGTCAACGAGCTTCCGAAGGGTGCCAGCAAGCCGATTCTGCGCTACCAGGACAAGGACCTGTACTACCGCGAGTGGGGCGACCGCATTGGCATCGGCAGCTACGCCCACCGTCCCATGCCCGTGGACATGGCTGCACTGCCCAAGGTCCCGGCCGGGGAGATGTCCGACCACCGCATGCCCTCCCGCCTGGACTTCACCCTTGAAGACTTCGTGCCCGCGTGGGAGGACAGCCAGGACCTGCTGCCGGCACTGCGCAGCACCGGAATCCAGGACGGCTTCAACGGCATCTTCTCGTTCACCCCTGACGGCGGCCCGCTCATGGGCGAGGCGCCGGACCTCGACGGCTTCTTCGTGGCCGAGGCAGTGTGGGTCACGCACTCGGCCGGCGTCGCCAAGGCCATGGCCGAACTGCTCGTCGACGGCCAGCCGCAGACCGACCTGCACGGCTGCGAGCTGACACGCTTCGAGAAGGTGCAGACCTCCGACGCGTACGTCAGCGAGACGTCGCAGCAGAACTTCGTGGAGATCTACGACGTCCTGCACCCGCTGCAGCCCCGCGAATCCCCGCGCGACCTGCGCGTCAGCCCGTTCAACGTCCGCCAGAAGGAACTCGGGGCCTTCTTCCTGGAGTCCGCCGCCTGGGAGCGCCCGCACTGGTTCGAAGCCAACCGCGGACTCCTGGCCGAACTGCCGGAAGAATGGCGGGCTCCTGGGCGCGACGAATGGTCCGCCATGTTCCACTCCCCCATTTCCGCCGCCGAAGCGTGGAAGACGCGCACCGCCGTCGGACTTTTCGACATGACGCCGCTGAAGCGCCTCTCCGTCGCCGGCCCCGGCGCCCAAGCACTGCTGCACCGCCTGAGCACGGGCAATATCGCCAAAAAGCCGGGTGCCGTGACGTACTGCCTGCTGCTGGCGGACGACGGCGGCATCCGCAGTGACGTGACCGTCGCCAGGCTCGCCGAGGAGGAGTTCCAGCTGGGCGTCAACAGCAACGTTGACTTCGACTACCTCCGGGTGGAGGCCCGGAAGCAGTCGGCCGCTGATCCTGCCCAGTGGGTCCACGTCACCGACATCACGGGCAGCACCTGCTGCATCGGGCTCTGGGGCCCGCTGGCCCGCGAGGTCATCGGCAAGGTCAGCGGGGACGACCTCAGCAACGACGGCCTCAAGTACTTCCGCACCAAGGAAATCTCCGTTGGGGGCATCCCCGTTACGGCCATGCGGCTCTCCTACGTGGGCGAGCTCGGCTGGGAGCTCTACACCACGGCCGAATATGGGCTGAAGCTCTGGGACCTGCTGTTCGAGGCGGGCCAGGAGCACGGCATCGTCGCCGCCGGCCGCGGTGCCTTCAACAGCATGCGCCTTGAGAAGGGCTACCGGCTGTGGGGCACGGACATGACGTCCGAGCACCACCCCTACCAGGCCGGCCTTGGCTTCTCCGTGGCCAAGGACAAGACGGGCTTTGTTGGTGCCGAGGCCCTGGCGTCGCTCCGCGAACAGCCGGCGGCCAAGACACTGCGCTGCCTGACGGTCGACGACGGCACGTCCGTGGTGCTGGGCAAGGAACCGGTGTTTGTGGCTGGGGAAGCCGTTGGGTACGTCACGAGCGCGGCGTACGGCTTCACCATCCGCAAGCCCATCGCCTACGCCTGGCTGCCCTCGTCAGTGTCCGAAGGGGACGCCGTGGAGATCGAGTACTTCGGCCGGCGGGTGGCCGCCACCGTCACTGCGGAGCCGCTCTTTGACCCGGGCATGGAACGCCTCCGCGGCTGACCAGCCCCGCCCAAAGGGTGGGTGGACCTGCTTGAGACCGGCAGGACCACCCACCCTTTTTGGTGCCTCGGGGAGGGCACTGATTCGCGCGGCAAAACCGTGTCGTAGACTCACCGGAGCAACAACAAATTTGAGGGAACAGGTGTTTGGGGGAACAGCGTGCTGACCAGGGTGTGGCCAGATGACATTCTGGCGTCACTGCCGTGATTCAGCAGCGCCCGGGCCGCCGCCCTTGGACGTTCGCCGCGGTCTGCGTGATGGTGACCTCGCTGACGCTCCTGTTGTTCGGCCCGTCCCTGGGTCCTCCCGCTCGCCGTCGACATACGCGGGAGGGGCAGCGACGGCAGGACTCATGATTGCGTACTGGGCCTGGCGCCTCCCCCGCCGTTCCCGCCGGGTGCAGCGCCATGACGGAGCCGTCGTTTAGCTCCGATCTCCCCTGCCGGTGAAAGGTCCGGCCGCTCCTCTTAATGTCAGACCCTCCCCCGATGATTAGTTCATGGGGAAAGCAGCGGTGGCCAAGGCATATGCGGATATCCGTGGTGCCCTTGCTGTGCTTCATGCCGAGGTGGAGGGGCACGGTCCCGAGCCGTTCTCGCCGGCTGATCCCTTGGCGGGGCTCGCCGATGGTTGCCTTGATATTCTTGTCGGGGCCCGTCAAGTGGAGGCAGGGTTCGCGGCGTTAAAGGCGAAGGCCGCGGTGACGTACTCGGACAGCGCCCATCGTGTTGCCGGGCCGGATGCTTCGGTGCAGGCGCAGGAGATGGCTGTCGCGGCTGAGGTCGGGTGTGTGCTGTCTCTGGGGCCGCGGGCCGCGTCGTCGTTCCTGGCCGCCTCCCACGCCCTGGCCACCACGCTGCCCCGGACGCTGTCGGCACTGGAAGCCGGGGACCTGTCGTGGCAGCATGCCCTGGCCATGGTTGACGAGACGGCCAGCCTTGATGCCGCCGGTGCCGCCGCACTGGAAGGGCACTTCCTGGACCCGGGCGCCCCGGACCCGGCACGGGGCTGCCCGGCCGGGCAGATGCCCGCGCACCGGTTCAGGGCCAAGGCAAGGATTTGGCGGGAACGCCACCATGCCGAGAGCATCGGAAAACGCCACGCTAAGTCCGTGGCGGATCGGCGGGTGGAGTTCCGGCCGGACCAGGACAGCATGGCCTGGCTCTCCGCACACCTGCCCGCCCACCAAGCCTTGGCCGGCTGGAACCGGCTCACCGCCCTCGCCCGGAGCATGCAGGGCCCCGACGAGCCCCGCAGCATGCCCCAGCTCCGGGCCGACACCTTCGCCGACGCGATTCTGGGCAGCGGCACCGCAACCGGGGATGTTGAAGTCGGTGAAGCAGCACATGTCCCATCGCCACGGATCCAAGCGCAGGTGCTGGTCACCGTCCCGGTGTCCTCGCTGATGGGATTGACCGATGAACCAGCCATGCTCGACGGCTACGGGCCCATCCCGCCGTCCATGGCCAGGCAACTCGTCGCCAACGGCGCCAGCTCGTTCTACCGGGTGTTGGTGGATCCGCGGGACGGGGCGCCGCTGGAGATCGGGCGGACCAGCTACAGGGTCACGGGCGCGATGCGGGCCTGGCTGCGGCTGCGGGACGGAAAATGCCCGTTCCCCGGTTGCAGCAACAATTCACTCGACAACGACGCCGACCACATCCTCGCCTGGAACAACGGCGGCACCACCGGGATCTCCAACCTGGGACAACCCTGCCGAAAACACCACAAACTCCGGCACAGCACCGGCTGGACACCCACCCCGGCCACCAGGAACGAACCACCCGGCTGGACCTCACCCACCGGCCGCCATTACACGTCCGAACACCAGGATTGGGAACCACCATGGTGGCCCCAGTGGTTCAAACGGATAGTGGGACCCCCCGGAAGGTCACTCGGCGGCCCACCGGACCTTGCGTTCATTCCGCTGTCCCCGGGAGAAGAAGCCTTGGAACGGTTCCTCCACGCCCCCGTATGAGGACTGCTGCACCCCGGTCTGCTTTGGACGTGCCCCACGGTTCTACTGGGCGGACTGTATGCCGGGAGTATGGCCGGAACGCGGCCCACGTTTACCCCTTGCCGCCGTTATGACCCAAGTGTTTGGCTGTTGGCATGGCTGATGAAGAGGTATCCAAGAACGTTCCTTCCGACGAGCACCTGCGGCAGGATGTCGCACCCGGGTCGGAGGGGAAACCCAGGACCCACAGGACGGGCAGTTTGCCCCCGGTCAAACGAACGCCGGCCAGCAGGTGTCGGGGCTTGCCTCGGCCAGCGGTTATGGCAAGGACCTGGATCCGGAGGCCGAGCCCCACGGAAACAACCCTGTTTAGGCCGTAAACGACGGAAGAGCGCCCCCGCCTCCCCGCTGTTATCCAGCCGGGGACACAGGGGCGCTCTGTCGCGCCATCTACACGCTGGCCTGCAGCAATCCTGCCTCTTCGGCCACCGCGTCCTCGCCCTTGTGGGGTTCGAAACGGACGAACATGGCCTTGAAGCCGGGGGTGTTGGAGATGCGGGCCACGTTCTCCTTATGGACCAGGGCGTTGGCCTCCGGGAAGTAGGCGGCGGCGCAGCCCTTGGCAGTCGGGTAGGCCACCAGGCGGAACTTGTCCGCGCGGCGGTCCACGCCCTGGAAGGTGCTGACCACGTCCACGAGCTCCCGGTCCTGGAAGCCGGATTCGGCGAGGTCGTCGGGGTGGATGAGGATCACGCGGCGGCCGCCGGAGATGCCGCGGTAGCGGTCATCCAGGCCGTAGAACGTGGTGTTGTACTGGTCGTGGCTGCGGATGGTCTGCAGCACCAGGTGCCCCGGCGGCGGGGTGAGGTATTCCAGCGGGCTGACCGTGAACCGGCCGCGGCCGATGTCCGTGGCGAAGGAGCGGGTGTCGCGCGGCGGGTTGGGCAGCACGAAGCCGTTCTTGGTCCGGACCCGGGCGTTGAAATCCTCGAAGCCGGGCAGCACGCGGGCAATGTGGTCGCGGATCACGTCGTAGTCCTCGGCCATGGCCTTCCAGTTGACGGGGTGGTCCGGGCCGAAGGTCGCCTCGGCCATCCGCGCCACGATGACGGGCTCGGCCAGCAGGTGCTCGGAGACAGGGGTCAGGCGGCCCTGGGTGGAGTGGACCACGGACATGGAGTCCTCCACCGACAGGAACTGGGCGCCGTTGGGGTGCTTGTCGTCCTTGTCGGTCCGGCCCAGGGTGGGCAGGACCAGCGAGGTGCGGCCGTGCACGATGTGGGAGCGGTTGGGTTTGGTGCTGATGTGCACGGTCAGGCCGATCCGCTGCATCCCGGCTTCCAGGGCCTTGGTGTCCGAGCAGGCGAGCGAGAAGTTGCCGCCCATCGAGACGAACACGTCCACCTCGTCGCGCTCGAACGCCTCCATGGATTCCACGGCGTCGTAGCCGTGGTGCCGGGGGAGGTGATTCCAAACTCGCTGTCCAGGGCCTGCAGGAGCCATTCCTTGGGTTTCTCCCAGATGCCCATGGTCCTGTCGCCCTGGACGTTGGAGTGCCCGCGGACGGGGCAGGCGCCGGCGCCGGGCTTGCCGAAGTTGCCCTGCAGCAGCAGCACGTTGACCATCTCCTTGATGGTGTCCACCGAGTGTGGCTGCTGCGTCACGCCCAGCGCCCAGCAGAAGATCGAGGCCTTGGACGCCACCAGCATCGACGCCACTTTCTCGATCTGCCCACGGGACAGGCCGGTGGCCCGCTCGGTCTCGTCCCAGTCCAGAGTCCGGCGGGCTTCACGGTAGGCGTCGAATCCGTCCGTCTGCGCGGCGATGAAGGAATGGTCGACGACGGTGCCCGGGTTGGCTTCTTCAGCCGCCAGGAGCAGGTGGCCGAGCGCCTGGAACAGCGCCAGGTCCCCGCCCACCTTGATCTGCAGGTATTCGTCCGCGAGCGGGGTGCCGCCGCCCACCACGCCGGAGACGGTCTGGGGGTCCTTGAAGTTGAACAGGCCCGCCTCTGGCAGCGGGTTCACGGCCACTACCTTGCCGCCTTTGTCCTTGCATTCCTTCAGCGCGGACAGCATGCGGGGGTGGTTGGTGCCCGGGTTCTGGCCGACGACGAAGATCAGTTCGGCGTCGTGGATGTCGTCCAGGGACACCGTGCCCTTGCCGATGCCGATGGTCGGGTTCAGCGCCGAGCCGGAAGACTCGTGGCACATGTTGGAGCAGTCGGGCAGGTTGTTCGTCCCGATGGACCGGGCGAACAACTGGTAGAGGAAGGCTGTCTCGTTCGCGGTGCGTCCGGAGGTGTAGAAGACGCACCGGTCCGGGGTGCTGGCCCGGATGTGCTCCCCGATCAGCTCGAACGCGTCATTCCAGGAGATGGGCGAGTAGTGCGTCTCGCCCTCCCGGATCACCACCGGTTCGGAAAGCCGGCCCTGGTTGCCCAGCCAGTACTCGGTCTTGGTGGACAGCTCGGCAATGGAGTGCTTGGCCCAGAACTCCGCACCTACGGTGCGCAGGGTGTTCTCCTCGGCCACCGCCTTGGCGCCGTTCTCGCAGAACTCGGCCGTCTTGCGCTTCTTGTCCGATTCCGGCCACGCGCAGCCCGGGCAGTCGAAGCCGCCACGCTGGTTCAACCGCAGCAGCGACTGCGCCGTGCGGGCCACCCCTGCCTGGGCGACTGCACGCTCCAGGGCAACCATGACGGCCTTGACGCCGGCGGCCTCGGTCTTGGGCTTGTGGACCTCAAGGTTGTCCTCATTGATGTCCGCGACGGGGGCGGGCTGCTTACCGAACTTCATCGTTCCAACTTCCTTACCGGCCTGTGTTGTTCGAAGGTGAGTGTTGTTCGAAGGCGAGTGGTGTTCGAGGGCCAGTGAAAAGCGCGCCGGGCCTCCCGGCGCGCCTTTCTCCGGCACGTCACCTTACTGAATGTCGCTTGCTACTGGGCTACCTTCGCCAGCGTTTCCTGCTCCGCGGCGATGGTGGTGTTCCCGCCGTGGCCGGTGCGGACCACGGTGTCGGCCGGCAGGGTCAGGAGCCGTTCGCGGATGGAGGCGAGGATGGTGGGGTAGTCGCTGTAGGACCGTCCGGTGGCGCCGGGGCCGCCGTTGAACAGCGTGTCCCCGGTGAAGACCGTCCCCTCGCTTTCCAGGTGGAAGCAGGTGGACCCGGGCGAGTGGCCGGGCGTGTGGATTGCCTTCAGGGTTGCCCCGCCCACCTGGAACACGTCGCCATCGGAGTGGTAGTGGTCCGGTTTGGCGTCCGGGTAGACCTGCTCCCAGAGCACCAGGTCCTCCTTGTTCAGGTGGATCGGTGCGCCCAGGGCATCGGCGACCTCGCGTGCGGCACCGATGTGGTCGTTGTGCGCGTGCGTGAGCAGGATGGCCTTCACCTTCCGGCTGCGGACCTGGTTGATGATCGCGGCGGCGTCGTGCGGCGCGTCGATGATGATGCATTCCTCGTCATTGCCCACGATCCAGACGTTGTTGTCCACGTCCCAGGTGCCGCCGTCGAGCGAAAATGTGCCGGAGGTGACCAGGTTTTCGATGGTGACGCTCATGCGGACGCCCCTGCCGACTGGACCTCGACGACGGAGCGCAGCACCTTGCCCTCGTGCATCTTGCCGAACGCTTCCTCCACCTGGTCGATGGCGATCCGCTCGGACACGAACGCGTCGAGGTCCAGGTTGCCCTGCTTGTAGTGCGAGACGAGCATCGGGAAGTCGCGGGAGGGCAGGCAGTCGCCGTACCAGGAGGACTTCAGCGAGCCGCCGCGGCCAAAGACATCCAGCAGCGGCAGTTCAAGCGTCATCTCCGGCGTCGGGACGCCGACAAGGACCACGCGGCCGGCAAGGTCGCGGGCGTAGAAGGCCTGCTTGTAGGTTTCAGGGCGGCCGACGGCGTCAATCACCACGTCCGCTCCGTGGCCTCCGGTGAGGGCGCGGATGGCTTCCACGGCGTCCTCCTGGCGCGAGTTCACGCCGTGGGTGGCGCCGAGCGACTTGGCCATGTCGATCTTGTTGTCGTCGATGTCCACGGCGATGATCGTCGTCGCACCGGCCAGCCTGGCCCCGGCGACCGCGGCAATCCCCACGCCGCCGCAGCCAATGACGGCCACGGATTCCCCGCGCTTGACCTCGCCGGTGTTGATCGCGGCGCCGATGCCGGCCATGATGCCGCAACCCAGCAGGCCCACCGCGGCTGCGTCAACGTCCGGGTCCACCTTGGTGCACTGCCCGGCGGCGACCAGGGTCTTCTCGGCGAACGCGCCGATGCCCAGGGCCGGCGAAAGCACGGTTCCATCCTCCAGGGTCATCTTCTGCGTGGCGTTGTGCGTGTTGAAGCAGTACTGCGGCTGGCCCTTGGCACACGCACGGCACTGCCCGCAGACGGCACGCCAGTTAAGGATCACCCGGTCCCCAGGGGCCACCGAGGTCACATCCGGGCCGACAGCACTGACCACACCCGTGGCTTCATGGCCCAGGAGGTACGGGAAGTCGTTTCCGATACCGCCCTGCTTATAGTGCAGGTCGGTGTGGCAGACGCCGCAGGTCAGGATGTCCACCAGGGCCTCCCCGGCCCCGGATCCGGCACCAGGATGGTCTCCAGCGACACCGGAGCGTCCTTCTCCCGGACAATGACAGCTTGAACCTTGTGGACCATTGTTCTTGTGTTCCTTTCCTGGACCTTGGCAGTCCGGTAAGTCGGGGACGTGTGCCAATCTAGCTGACGCAGCTGTTCAAGGACGGGGTCTTGGGCCTACCAACCCTGAACAATTGCGTAATGCACAACAGAATGCACATAGCGCTACCTAGCAATATGACAGCGGCCACACCTAGTGTCAATAGATATATCAGTTGCAGGGCAGCGGGGCGATAGGCGTCCGGCATTGGCCGCCTGGGCGTTTTTGGTCGCCCAGGGCGCTCAATGGCGGCGTACGCCCCGTTATGTCCCCAAAATCTCCGGCAGTACGCTTGATGGCATGGCTTTTGAAGAATCCGCTGCCGAGCGGCGCGAAGTAACCGTCCGCCGGGCACCCAAGTACGTTCCCTTCCTGGTCCTGGGTGCGCTGGTGGGTGTTGCTGCAGCCGCAGTGGTTGCCTACGCGGTACCGGGCGATGCAACGTTCGACCCCGGCGCTGTCTTCGGATTCTTCCTGGTGATGTTTGCCGCGTGCGGCGCAATCCTGGGCGCCGCACTGGCGCTGGTCCTGGACCGCCGCAGCCTGAAGCGGCAGGACCGGGCCGTCGTGGAGGCCGTTCCCGACTCGGAGCCGGACACCGATCCCCAGGCGTAGCAAGTCACAAACGGGCGGCCGGAAAAGTCATACCCCATATCGTGAGATAATCGACCAGTGGCACGCGGCGATGGAAAACTTTCCCATGATCTTCTCCCCGGCGAAAAAGGCCCGCAGGACGCTTGCGGCGTCTTCGGCGTCTGGGCCCCAGGCGAAGAGGTAGCAAAACTTACCTATTACGGGCTGTATGCACTGCAGCACCGCGGTCAGGAGTCGGCTGGCATAGCAACCAGCGACGGCAAGCGGATCAACGTCTACAAGGACATGGGCCTCGTGTCCCAGGTCTTCGACGAGACCACGCTGAACACCCTGACCGGGCACCTGGCCGTGGGCCACTGCCGCTACTCCACCACCGGCGCCAGCCACTGGGCCAATGCGCAGCCCACCCTTGGCGCCACCGCCACCGGCACGGTGGCCCTGGCACACAACGGCAACCTGACCAACACCGCCGAGCTCAATGCCATGATCACCGAACGCAACGGCGGCCACCTCACCGGCGAAATGAAGCAGGGCAACACCTCTGACACTGCCTTGGTCACCGCCCTGCTGGAGGGCGAGCCCGGCAAGACCCTGGAAGAAACCGCCACCGAACTCCTGCCCAAGATCAAGGGCGGCTTCTGCTTCGTGTTCATGGACGAGGGCACGCTCTACGCTGCACGTGACACCTTCGGCATCCGCCCGCTGGTCCTGGGCCGGCTGGAGCGCGGCTGGGTGGTTGCCTCCGAGCAGTCCGCCCTGGCCACCGTGGGCGCCAGCTTCATCCGGGAGATCGAGCCGGGCGAGTTCATTGCCATCGACGAGGAAGGCGTGCGGTCCAAGCGGTTCGCGGAGCCGACGCCGGCAGGTTGCGTTTTCGAGTACGTCTACCTCGCGCGCCCGGACGCGGCCATCGCCGGCCGCTCCGTGTACGAGTCCCGCGTGGAGATGGGCCGCCAGCTGGCCCGCGAAAACACGCAGCAGGCGGACATCGTCATCCCCGTGCCGGAATCCGGCACCCCCGCGGCTGTTGGCTACGCCGAAGAATCCGGCATCCCGTTCGCGCACGGCTTCGTCAAGAACTCCTACGTGGGCCGTACCTTCATCCAGCCCTCCCAGACCCTGCGCCAGCTGGGCATCCGACTCAAGCTCAACGCCCTTGAATCCGTGATCCGCGGCAAGCGTGTTGTGGTGGTGGATGATTCGATCGTCCGCGGCAACACCCAGCGCGCCATTGTGCGGATGCTCCGGGAGGCCGGCGCCGCCGCAGTGCACGTGAAGATTTCCTCCCCTCCTGTGCAGTGGCCGTGCTTCTATGGCATCGACTTCGCCTCCCGGGCCGAACTGATTGCCAACGGCGCCACCATTGAGGAGATCTCCCAAGCCATCGGCGCAGACTCGCTGGCCTACATCTCCGAGGACGGCATGATCGGTGCCACCCGCCAGCCGCGCGAACGCCTCTGCACCGCCTGCTTCACCGGCAAGTACCCCATCAAGCTCCCGGATGCGGACAAGCTGGGAAAGAACCTCCTGGAACGCACCGACCTGGGCGGCCTGAAGCCCTCCCCGTCCGCGCTTCCCGGCCAAACCGCCGCCCTGGCCGTTGACGCCACCGAGGACCCCGCTGAGAAGGCCGGGGCTACCGGCTGTGATCCGGGCCCGGACTCAGAATTCGAGAACCTGCTGACCGAAGCCGACCTTGTGCCCGACGTACCCGCCGCCACCAGCGCCGATAAGAAAGAGTCCGTATGACTTCCGTTAGCCCCGCCGCAAACAACTCCGGCATCACCTACGCCTCCGCAGGCGTGGACGTTGAAGCCGGGGACCGCGCCGTCGAGCTCATGAAGGATGCCGTCAAGGCAACCCACAACTCCTCGGTGATCGGCGGGGTGGGCGGCTTCGCCGGCCTTTACGACGTTTCCCGGCTGCTGACCTACAAGAGGCCGCTGCTGGCCACGTCCACCGACGGCGTGGGCACCAAGGTTGCCATCGCCCAGGCCATGGACATCCACGACACCATCGGGTTCGACCTTGTGGGCATGGTGGTGGATGACATCGTGGTGGTAGGCGCCGAGCCGCTCTACATGACCGACTACATCGCCTGCGGCAAGGTGGTCCCGGAACGCATCGCGGGCATTGTCCGCGGCATCGCGGCCGCCTGCTCCGTGGCCGGCACCGCCCTGGTGGGCGGCGAGACTGCCGAGCACCCGGGCCTGCTGGGCGAGCACGAATACGACGTTGCCGGCGCAGCCACCGGCGTGGTCGAGGCCGATGCCCTGCTGGGACCGGACCGCGTCCGTGCGGGCGACGTCGTGATCGGCATGGCCTCTTCCGGCCTCCACTCCAACGGCTACTCGCTGGTCCGCCGCGTCATCAACCACGCCGGCTGGGCCCTGGACCGCCAGGTGTCCGAACTGGGCCGCACCCTGGGTGAGGAACTCCTGGAACCCACCCGCGTCTACGCGGCCGATTGCCTGGACCTGGCCCGCACCTTCCCGGTCAGCGCCGAAGCGGCTGTTCACGGCTTCAGCCACGTCACCGGCGGCGGCCTGGCCGCCAACCTGGCCCGCGTCCTCCCCCAGGGCCTCGTGGCCACCGTGGACCGCGCCACCTGGGAACTGCCGGCCATCTTCAAGCTGGTCTCGGAGCTGGGCAACGTGCCTCTGGCGGACCTCGAGCGCACCCTGAACCTTGGCGTGGGCATGGTGGCCATCGTGTCGCCCCAAGCTGCCGACGCCGCCGTTGCCCGCCTGAACGACCGGGGCCTGCCGTCCTGGATCATGGGCACGGTCACCGAGGATTCGGACTCCATCCTGAAGTCCGGCCCGGATTACGTCCAGGGCGCCAAGGGCGTGGACGGCGGCGCTGTCCGCCTGGTCAACGCCTACGCCTAGCCAACTGCTGGAGGCTCCCCACTGCACGCGGTGGGGAGCCTCCACTTTAAGCGACCTGTATGAGGTTCAGCACACCGCCCTGCGGGTCCTCGATGGTGGCCAGTGATCCCACCGTGGGACGGTCATCCGGCTCCACCAGGACTTCGCCGCCTGCTGCCAGGGCGGCCGCTGCCGCCGCGGCAATATCTGCCGCGCCAAAGTAGATCTGCCAGTCCGCTTCCTCGCCTTCGTCGGCAGGAACGATGCCGGCCACCTCGCTGCCGTCGATGAGCAGCGTGCTGTAGCTGCCGCCGTCGTCCTGGGGGTACTCGGTGACTTCATGGCCGAAAAGCTGCTGGAAGAAGCCGATGGCGGCCTGCGGCTCGGGTGTAAAGAGCTCAGCCCAGGCCAAGGCGCCCGGCTCGTTGAAGAGCCGGCTGCCGAAGTGGGTACCCGCCTGCCAGATCCCGGTGGTTCCGCCGCCGGGAGGGGCCAAAAAGCCCAGCACCCCGGTGTCGCCCACCGTCTCAGGCCCGAACTGGGCGGTTCCGCCGGCATGGCCCGCTTCCTGGAGCAGGTCCGCGGCACCTGCGGCCGCAAAGTAGACGTTCCACTCGGCAGCGGTGCCGGCCTCAAGCTGCAAGGGATTTTGCGGCGCAATGGTGGCCACCAACTGCCCGCGGACAAAGGCCTGCGCGTAGCTGCGGCCGTCCGGAGTGGGGAAGTCCTGGTAGGTCCAGCCGAACAGGCGGGCGTAGAAATCTTTGGCGGCATCAACATCGGGGGTCTGGAGATCCGCCCAGCAGGGCTCGCCGCTGGCGTACGTGGTCCGAACAGTCATGCGGTCAGGTTACCAACCAAACACGGAAAGCCCGCTGCCCTGCCGGTAATTCGGTGGGGCAGCGGGCTCCATGACGTAGGCGGCGCCACAGCAGCCGGGCCGGGGGCCACAGCAGGCTTGCGACAACTAGCCGATGCGACGGTTGTCTACCTCGTCGTCATCGTCATCCAAATCATCCGCGTACTTATCCACATAAGCCGAATAGTCCGGTTCGACCGGTTCATTCGAGTAATGGCTCGTTGAACGACTTCCAGGGCCCGTCAGCTCACGCTGAAGTGCCGAGTAGTCAGTGTTCGGGGAGTAGTACTTAATGTCCCGAGCCTGCTTGGTAGCTTTTGCCTTTTGACGGCCGCGCCCCATGGCGTGACCCCCTTTTGTACTTGGACCGGAGGTGGTCACCTTGGCGATCGGTGAGGCCCCGGAATGTTTGGTCAATTTGTCGTACACCTAGATTACATGCTTTCGGCGGGCCCCGCTTGCCGCCCGGCGCCCCGGACGGCCGGGTGGGGTACCATGATGCACCTCCTCCCGCGGGATTCCGGCATTTTTCTTCGGTAGAGTCGCTTAAGAACTGCCGATTTTATCTGGCCGTTGGCGAGCCGTGGCACCAAAACCCAGGAGGATGCGCACCCGTGAACCACCAGGACATCCCGCCGAAACCCGCTTCGCCTCCGCGGACCGGAAGCCTGCCGAAGATCCACAGTGGGACCGGTTCAGCCCCCGCCCCGGAATCCGTTACCTGGTCCCAGCCGCGCCATGATCCTGCGCCGGAAAAACACACCAACAGGAAGCCTGCCCTGTGGAAGGCGTTTCTGGTCGTCGTTATCCTTGCCGTTGCCGGCTCACTGGTGTGGCTTGCCGTCTGGTTGAACTCATCGCCCGGCACCGATGCGGCAAAGAATGACGCACAGGGCGTGCTGCAAACCACGGTCACGCCGCCGGCCACTCCCCAACCCCTTCCCCGCGAAGGGGTCGCACCCCCGGCGTACGCACTGGGTGACTGCTTCAAGGATTTCGATCCCCAGGCCCTGACGTCCACGCTGGTGCCCTGCGATACGGGCCATTCGGCCCAGCTGGTGGCCACCTTGACATATCCGGAAAGCGCCAAGTACCCGGGGGCGGAGCCGCTCAAGGCCAAGGCACTGGAAGTCTGCCAGGCGGCGAAACTCGGCCCGGCGGCGAAAAACTTCCAGCTCAACTACCAGCGCAGCTTCCCCAGCAGCACCAGTTGGGAATCCGGCGACCGCAGGGTTGATTGCTACGTCACGGCAGACACCGGCGATGTGATTAACGCGAGCGTGCTGCCCTGACGGTCAGCCCGCCAGGGCAGCACGGCCCGCTTCAGAGGCCCTGCGGCTAGTCCTTCCGCCGCACCGACAGCCCGGAACTGGGGGCGCCCGTCAACGCGTCCACGTTGCCTTCGGTCAGTTCCCCAAAGTCCGGCGCGGTATCAACCAGGACGGTGTCGCCGTCGCTGATTTCACCGGCGAGGATGGACTTGGCCAGCCGGTCGCCGATCTCGCGCTGCACCAGGCGGCGCAGCGGCCGGGCGCCGTAGGCGGGGTCGTAGCCGGACAGCGCCAACCAGGCCTTGGCGCTGTCGGTCACATCGAGGGTGAGCCGGCGCTCGTGCAGCCTGCGGCCCAGTTCCGCCACGTGCAGTTCCACAATGTGCGCCAGCTCCTCCACCGTGAGGGCATCGAACAGCACCACTTCATCGAGCCGGTTGAGGAACTCCGGCTTGAAGGACGCGTTCACCGTGGCCATGACCGCATTGCGCTTGGCCTCGGCGTCCAGCGTCTGGTCCACCAGGAACTGGCTGCCCAGGTTGGAGGTGAGCACCAGGATCACGTTGCGGAAGTCCACGGTGCGGCCCTGCCCGTCGGTGAGGCGGCCGTCGTCGAGCACCTGCAGGAGGATGTCGAACACCTCGGGGTGCGCCTTCTCCACTTCGTCCAGCAGCACCACCGAGTAGGGACGACGGCGCACGGCCTCGGTCAGCTGCCCGCCTTCCTCGTAGCCCACGTATCCCGGAGGCGCCCCGACCAGCCGGGCGACGCTGTGCTTCTCGCCGTACTCGGACATGTCGATCCGCACCATGGCGCGTTCGTCGTCGAACAGGAAGTCCGCCAGGGCCTTGGCCAGCTCGGTCTTGCCTACGCCGGTGGGGCCCAGGAACAGGAAGGAACCCGTGGGCCGGTTGGGGTCACTGATGCCCGCCCTGGCGCGCCGGACGGCGTCTGAGACTGCGGCTACAGCCTTGCCCTGGCCGATGAGGCGCTTGCCGAGCTCCTCCTCCATGTGCAGCAGCTTCTGGCTTTCCCCTTGCAGCATGCGGCCGGCCGGGATGCCGGTCCACGCGGAAATGACCTCCGCGATGTCTTCTGCCGTCACTTCCTCCGCCACCATCTGCGCGGACTTGTCCGTCACGGCGGCCTCCGCTTCGGCAGCGGCGTTCAGCTCGCGTTCCAGCGCCGGAATTTCCCCGTAGAGGATCCGCGAGGCGGTCTCCAGATCACCCTCGCGCTGGGCCTTGTCCGCGGCGGACCGCAGCTCATCGAGCTTGGCCTTCAGGTCACCCACCCGGTTCAGGCCGGCCTTTTCAGCCTCCCAGCGGGCGTTGAGCGCGGAGAGCTCCTCCTCCTTGTCCGCCTTGTCGGCCCGGAGCGCAGCCAGCCGCTCCACGGAGGCAGCGTCGGTCTCGCCCTCCAGCGCGAGCTCCTCCATGGTGAGCCGGTCCACCTGGCGCCGCAGCTGGTCGATCTCCTCCGGGGCGGAGTCGATCTCCATGCGCAGCCGGGACGCGGCCTCGTCCACCAGGTCGATGGCCTTGTCCGGCAGCTGGCGGCCCGAAATGTAGCGGTTGGACAGCGTGGCTGCCGCCACCAGCGCGGAGTCGGCGATGGAGACCTTGTGGTGCGCCTCGTAGCGCTCCTTCAGGCCACGGAGGATGCCGATGGTGTCCTCCACGCTGGGCTCGCCAACGTACACCTGCTGGAAGCGGCGTTCCAGGGCTGCGTCCTTCTCGATGTTCTCCCGGTACTCGTCCAGCGTCGTGGCACCGATCAGCCGCAGCTCGCCACGGGCCAGCATGGGCTTGAGCATGTTGCCGGCGTCCATGGAGGAATCGCCGGTGGCGCCGGCGCCCACCACGGTGTGGATCTCGTCGATGAAGGTGACAATCTGGCCGTCTGAGCCCTTGATCTCCTCCAGGACCGCCTTCAGCCGCTCCTCGAATTCGCCGCGGTACTTGGCGCCGGCCACCATGGAGCCGAGGTCAAGGGAGATGAGGGTCTTGCCCCGCAGGCTCTCCGGGACGTCGCCGGCCACCATCCGCTGGGCCAGGCCTTCCACCACCGCGGTCTTGCCCACGCCGGGTTCGCCGATGAGCACCGGGTTGTTCTTGGTGCGGCGGGACAGGACCTGGACAACGCGCCGGATTTCGGCGTCCCGGCCGATCACGGGGTCCAGCTTGCCGGCGCGGGCCATGGCGGTGAGGTCGGTGCCGTACTTCTCGAGCGCCTGGAAGGTGTTCTCGGGGTCCGGGCTGTCCACCTTGCGGTCGCCGCGGACGCCCGGCAGGGCGGCGAGAAGTGCCTCGCGGGAGGCGCCGGCGTCGCGCAGCAGGCGGGCGGCGGCATCGTTGCCGGTGGAGAGGCCCACCAGGAGCACCTCGGTGGAGACAAAGCTGTCGCCCAGACGGTCCGCTTCCTCCTTGGCGTGCTGGATGGCCTGCAGTGCGGGCCGGGACAGCTGCGCCTGCTGGCTGGAGCCGCCCGACGTGGCGGGCAGTGCCTTGATGGCACTGCTGGCCTGGACGCTGACGGCATCGGGATCGGCGCCGGTTGCGCGAAGCAGCGCGACGGCGACGCCCTCACGCTGGTCCATCAGCGCCTTGAGGAGGTGGGCCGGTTCCACCTGGGGGTTGCCGGCCGTCGAGGCGTTCATTGCCGCGGCGGAAAGAGCCTCCTGGCTCTTGGTGGTGAATTTGACGTCCAAAGAGAGCTCCTTTCGGGGGCTTGTTGACTAAGTTGAGTCTACTACGCTCAACTTTGGACGGCGACGTCCACTAGCCATGTTTGCCCACGGCGAAACGGCTGTCCAGAGCCGGAGGTCCCGCCGGGCCTGCTTGGACAATCGGCTGCCGGGACATACTCCGCCTAGGTCCCGTACACGGACACGGCCGCAGCCTTGACCACGAAGTGCACCGTCATGCCGGGGACAAGGCCCAGGTCGGCGGAGGCGGCAGGGGTGATGTCCGCGGCCAGGCCGCCGGCCCGGACGCGGATCTGGTCGCCGTGCGGCTCGAGGTCCGTGATGGTGACGGCAAACGAGTTCCGCGGGCTGCCGTGCGCATCGTCGAGGAACACGGAAACGGCCGACGGCGGGAACACGGCGACGCCGGGACCGCCCGCCCTGGGCAGCGGGCCAGGCTCCCCGGACGCCGCGGCGGGGACGGCTTCCTCGTCGTGGCCGGCAATCCGCAGGCCGTGGCTGGTCCGCACCCCCGCCCCGTCGAGGATGCCCGGAATGAAGTTCAGCCCGGCGAGCCCGGCGGCAAAGGAGCTGCGCGGCCGCTCCAGCACCGCCCGGGTGGGGCCTTCCTCCGCGATCCGGCCGTTTTCCAGGATGACCACCCGGTCCGCGAGCACCAGCGCGTCCAGTACGTCGTGGGTCACGATGATGGCCTGCCGGCCTGCGAGGACGCGCTTGAACAGGCGGCGCAGCAGCGGCGCGGAGTGGATATCCAGGGCTGCCAGCGGCTCGTCGAGCAGGAGGAGGGCGGGGTCGGCGGCGAGCGCACGGGCCACGGCCACGCGCTGGGCCTGGCCGCCGGACAGCTGGGCGGGACGCCGCCCGGCCAGTTCTCCGGCCTCCACCTCGGCCAGCCAGT
The DNA here is from genome assembly GCF_026723805.1 of Arthrobacter sp. FX8. Lineage (NCBI taxonomy): Bacteria > Bacillati > Actinomycetota > Actinomycetes > Micrococcales > Micrococcaceae > Arthrobacter > Arthrobacter sp. FX8. Next base: position 3,227,757 of record NZ_CP113505.1, read on the forward strand.
GCAGCGCCTGCTCCTCCGCATTCCGCTTGGAAACTCCGGCGCTGCGGGGCCCGAACGAGACATTGTCCAGGGCATTCAGGTGGGGGAAGAGCAGCGGTTCCTGGGCCAGCAGGGCGGTGCCGCGGCGGTGCGGAGCCGCCCACGTACGTTTTCCGCCGTCGAGGTCAAAGAGGGTCCTGCCGTTGAGTTTGGCCCGCCCGCTGTCCGGCCGCAGGAGGCCCGCGATGCCGGCCAGCAGGGTTGATTTACCGGCACCGTTGGGCCCCATGACGGCCACGGTTTCGCCCGGTCGGACGCTCAGGGCCACGTCGAAGCTGCGCCCGGCCACCACTGCGTGGAAGGACAATGTCACCGGACACCCCCTCCTGCCGGGGCCGGCGCCGTCGTCCTTTTGCCTGACCCGGAACGGCCCGGTGCCGGGCGCCGGTATGCAAGGGCAACCACCGCCACGGCGACGGCCACGAGTACCAGGGACAGGGCGACGGCGGCGTCCGGGTCCGTTTCGCGCTGCAGGTAGATTTCCAGCGGCAGGGTCCGCGTCACCCCCTGCAGGCTGCCCGCGAACGTCAGCGTGGCGCCGAACTCGCCCAGGCTCCGCGCGAAGGCGAGGACCGCGCCGGACGCCAGCCCCGGGAGCACCAGCGGAAGCGTGACGCGACGGAACACCGTGCCGGGGCGTGCGCCCAGCGTCGCCGCCACCGCCTCATACCGGGAGCCCGAGGTGCGCAGGGCACCCTCAAGGCTCACCACCAGGAACGGCAGGGCCACGAACGTCTGCGCCAGGACCACCGCGGTGGTTGAGAATGCGATCTGCAGGCCGAGCACGTTGAGCGCCTGCCCCAGCAGCCCCTGCCGGCCGAACGTGTAGAGCAGCGCGATGCCGCCCACCACAGGAGGAAGGACCAGCGGCAGGAGCACCAGCGAGCGCAGCAGCCCCTGCAGGCGGAAGGTGTCCCGGGCAAGGACCAGGGCCAGCGGTACGCCCAGCACAATGCACAGCAGGGTGCTGGCGGCCGAGGTCCGCAGGCTCAGCCCCAGCGCGGTCAGCGACGGCCCGGAGGTCACCAGCGGGAGGAACCGCGGCCAGTCCACGCGGAGCACCATCGCCAGCAGCGGAAGCACGACGACGACGGCGGCCAGGACGGCCAGCACGCGGACCCAGCCGGGGATGCCGGAGTAGGCCGGACTTGGGGTGCGTCGCCGCACCATGGGCAGAAAGGGCTGCCGACTGCCTGCCTGCTCCCGGGTCACTTGACGCTTCCGTCACCGATTCCGGCCGGCCCAAACCCCGCTGCAGCGAGGACGCGCCGGCCTTCCGGACCGGTGACCAGGTCCAGGAAAGCCCGTGCGGCGGCCTTGTTCCGGCCGCCGGCGACGCCGGCGATCGGGTAGGTGTTGACCGCACTCCCTGATTCCGGGAACTGGATCCCGGCCACCTTGGACCCGGCGGCCTTGATGTCCGTGCCGTAGACCAGCCCGGCGTCGGCTTCCCCGGAGGCCACCTTGCCCAGGACGTCCGTGACCGCGTTCTCCTCGCTGACCGGATTCAGCGCCACTCCGGCCGCCTCCGCGGCCGTGGCCGCGGCAGTCCCGCAGGGAACCTGCCTTGCGCAGGTGACCAGTTTGAGGCCCGGCCGGGCAAGGTCCTTCAGTGCGGTGATTCCTGCCGGGTTGCCCGGCGCTACTGCGATGGCGAGGGTGTTGGTGGCGAAGTTCCTGGCGGCGCCGTCCACCAGCCCGGCGTCCTCCACCTTCTTCATGTTGGCCAGGTCAGCCGGCGCGAAGACGTCCGCCGGCGCCCCCTGGCTGATCTGGCTGGCCAGGTCCGAGGACCCTGCAAAGCTCAGGGCAACCGTGGTGCCGGGGTTTTCCGCCTCGAAGGTGCGGGCGAGTTCGGTGAAGGTGCCTTTGAGGGAGGCGGCCGCGAAAACGGTGATGGTGCCTTCCGGCTTGGCGCCTGAGCCGGCTGCGCTGTTACCTGCGCTGTTGCCCGCGCTGTTGTCCTCGCCAGGGCCTGTGCCCAGGGCCGCTCCGCCCGCAGCGCAGCCGGTGAGGACGGCCAGCAGCAGCACGGCGGCCGGCAGGACAGCAAGGGAAAGGAGCCGCGCCAGGGAGGCGGACACCGCGGTACGCGTGGAGGTCCGGGTCATGCGGTGGCCCTGCCCTTCGGGGATTCGATGATGACCGTTGTTGCCTTGACCACCGCCGTGGCCACCGAGCCCGGTTCCAGGCCCAGTTCCCGCACGGCCTCGCTGCTCATCAGCGAGACCACCCGGAACGGCCCGCACTGCAGTTCCACCTGTGCCATCACCTTGTCCGTGATGACGTTGGTGACCAGGCCCACGAACCGGTTCCGGGCGGAGCTGCTCCCGCTCTTGGGGTCATCGGGCAGCTGGGCCAGCTTTTGCGCATGCGTGGCCAGCTCGAGTCCATCGACGGCGAGCCGGCCGGAACCGTCCCGGAGCGGGGTAAGTGTTCCATGCTCCGTCCAGCGGCGGACGGTATCGTCACTTACGCCCAGGAGACGGGCAGCCTCAGAAACGCGGATAAGGGTCATTCCCTGATTCTAGTCCGCAGATGCGGATTATGCCTCCGCTTCTGGGAGCATATGCAAAATGACTGCGTGCCCCGTGGCTGCGCGTCCCCTGCCCGAAGGGCGGCACTAGACTCCTTCCATGGCCATCTACATCGACCCGCCGCTGTGGCCTGCACACGGAACACATTTCTCGCACCTGGTCTCGGACTCTTCGCTGGATGAGCTGCATGCGTTCGCAGCTGCCGCGGGGATCCCGGAGCGGGCGTTCGACGGCGACCATTACGATGTGCCGGAACGCCGCATTGAGGAGCTGGTGGCGGCAGGCGCGGTCCGGGTGGAGGGCAGGGTGCTGGTCCGCAAACTGATCGCCAGCGGGCTCCGGATCCCGGCACGCCGGCGGAACAAGTCGCTGAAGGTCCCACTGCTGACCCGCTGGGAAGCCATCATGCCGGGCCGTGACGCACTCTTCCTGGACCTGCTGGACCGATGGAGCGAACCACACCGCCATTACCACGGCTGCACCCACCTGCTCTCCGTCCTGGAGGCACTGGACCTGCTCACCGAACCGGGCGAGGCGCCGCGGACCGTGCTGCTGGCGGCCTGGTTCCACGATGCCGTGTACCGCGGCGCGGCGGGCAGGGACGAGGAGGAGTCCGCCCGGCTGGCGGAAAGCCGACTGGCCGGGACCGGGCTGCCGCCGGACGAGGTGGCGGAAGTGGCGCGGCTGGTCCGGCTCACGTCGGACCACCAGCCCGAACCAGGGGACCACGACGGCGCCCTCCTCTGCGACGCGGACCTCTCGGTCCTCGGCGGCGATCCTGAGGAATACGCCCGCTACCTTGCCGCTGTCCGCAAAGACTACGCGCACATCGGTGACGCCGACTTCGCAGCCGGCAGGGCCGCCGTCGTGCGCCACCTGCTGGAACTGGACCCGCTCTTCCACCACCCGCGGGCCCGGGAACTATGGCAGGACGCCGCGCACCTGAACCTGAAAGGTGAACTGGCATGAACGCCCCGGGCTCCGGTTCACGGCACACGCACTCCGCCAATGCCGCGCACCGCCAGCTTCCGTTCACGGTCAGGCTGGACTGGGGCCTTGATGGAGCCGGGACCGTGGCGTCCGGCGCCGACATTGCGGTGGTGGTGGATGTCTTTTCCTTCAGCACCTGCGTCAGTGTGGCGCTGGACCGCGGCGCGGAGGTGTTTCCCTACCCGTGGCGGGACACCAGCGCCGAAGACTTCGCCGCCTACCACCAGGCGCAGCTGGCCGGCCCGCGCGGCGGTGGCGGGCTGAGCCTCTCCCCCGCAAGCCTCCGCGCGGCAGAAGCCCTGGGAAAAGTGGTCCTGCCCTCCCCCAACGGGTCGGAACTCTGCCACGCGCTGGCCGGGGACGTACCGCTGGTGGCCGCAGTGTGCCTCCGGAACGCCGCAGCCACGGCCGACTGGGTGGCGGCGAACCTTCCGGAGGACGCGGTACTGGCGGTGGTTGCTGCCGGGGAGCGCTGGCCGGACGGCACGCTGCGGCCTGCGGTGGAGGACCAGATCGGGGCGGGCGCGTTCATCGCCGGGCTGGCGGCCGCCGGCAGGGGCGGCTACGAAGCCGGGGACGGCAGGCACGGCTACGCGCCGGAGGCGGTAGCTGCCATGGCCGTTTTCGAAGCCGCCGAACCTCGGCTGCGTGAGATGCTCCAGTTGTGTTCCAGCGGCCGCGAGTTGACCGGGGCCGGCTACCCAGAGGACGTGGACATCGCCGCGGAACTGGACCAAAGCGATTCGGTGGCCCTCCTGCGCAACGGGGCGTTCCGGCCGCTCTAAGGGGCTGCGGCTTCCACGGGTTTACGGATGCCGGAACCGGATGCAAAACTGCACGGATGAGCCTGCGCATCCAAGCCCTTGCCATTGATTCCACCGACCCCCGGGTTCCTGCTGCCTTTTGGGAAAAAGCGCTTGGCTGGCGCCGCACCCATGAAGAGGACGACGAGATCGTGCTGGAGCCGCCGGCAGGCAGCGCCGGGGACGGCGTGTTGCCGGACCTGCTTTTCCTCAGGGTCCCGGAGCAGAAGGAACTCAAGAACCGCCTTCACCTGGACCTTCGCCCGGAGGACCAGGACGCGGAGGTGGCCAGGCTGGAAGAGCTGGGCGCCCGGCAAATCTCGGTGGGACAGGGGGCAGCGGCAACCTGGGTTGTCATGGCTGATCCCGACGGCAACGAGTTCTGCGTGCTGCGGGCGATGCGCCCGGACGGATCCGCCTAGCGGTGGCGGCTGACGGGGTAGTTGCTCACAAACGGCGCATTGGTGGGCACGATCTGCTTGCCCAGCGGCATAAGGGATACCGGGATGAGCTTGAGGTTGGCGATGGCCAGCGGGATCCCGATGATGGTCACGGCCATGGCGAACGCGGTCACCACGTGGCCGATGGCGATCCAGATGCCGGCCACGAGCAGCCAGATCACGTTGCCCAGCAGCGAGAAGACACCGGTGCCGCCGGGCTTGTCCACCACCATCCGGCCGAACGGCCACAACGTGTAGGCGGCGATCCGGAACGAGGCGATGCCCCAGGGGATGGTGACGATCAGCAGGCAGCAGACCACGCCCGCGAGGAAATAGCCCAGGGCCAGCCACAGGCCGCCGAAAACCAGCCAGATGATGTTCAGAAGTGTCTTCATGCACCCATTCTGCCCCCAGCCCCTGCCACGCGGCGCTGGGGGACTCCCCTGATCCTGCCCTGATCCCCGGCCGGGCTGCGGCGCCTACACCGTGGCGGCCGACTTTGCGGCGTGGACAAAGGCGCGGATCTTGGCAGGGTCCTTCACGCCCCGGGATGCCTCCACGCCTGAGGAAACATCCACTCCCCAGGCATGCGCGGCCGCTGATGCCTGGCCAACATTGGCAGCGTCCAGTCCGCCGGCGAGCAGCCAGTTCCGTCCCTGCAGCACCGGCAGGTCCGCCACGGAGGCGTAGTCCCAGGATTCCCCTGAGCCCGGCACCGCGGCGTCAATCAGGAGCAGGTCCTCGCCCCAGTCGTCGAACTCATCCTGGGCGGCACCCATGGTGACGGCCCTGACCAGCTTCATGCCGGCGTCGTGCACTGTTGCCACGTCCGCACGCGACCGCTGGCCGTGCAACTGGATCCATTCCAGGCCTGCGGCCCGGGCAATGGCGATGGCGTCCGCCACGGGCTCATCCCGGAAGACCCCGATCGGGGAAACACCCTTGGGGACCCCTGACAGCAGGGAGGCCACCTGCGACGGCGAGACAACGCGGGGGCTTGCGGTGAGGACGAACCCCACGGCGTCCGCGCCGGCATCCACCGCTTCACGCACCGATTCGGGCGTGCTGAGACCACACACTTTAACGAACATTCCCGGCTCCTTCAGGCTGTTTTCGTGATGACCCCCCGCAGGAGAGTAGCAGGGACAGGGTACGGGCTGCGACGCGTGACCACCGCAGCGAACTAGGCTGGGCTGATGCAGATCATCCGCTTCGCTGAACTCAAGGCCGAACCATGGCGCAACGGCGGCGGGGTGACCAGGGAAATCGCCCGCCAGGGCGCGGCCGACGGCGGCTGGGACTGGCGTGTGAGCATCGCAGACGTGGCCAAGGCCGGGGACTTCTCCGCGTTCCCCGGCATGGAGCGGGTCCTGACGGTCGTCGAGGGGGAATTGCTGCTGCTCACCGTGGACGGGGCGGAACAGCCCCTGGAGAAGTACCGTCCCTTCAGGTTCGACGGCGGCGCCGCCACCGTGGCCAAACTGCCCACCGGGGACATCCGGGACCTGAACGTCATCACGCGAACGGCCGCCTTCAAGGGCTACACGTCCATCATCGAGCTGTCCAAGAAGCGCGCCCACCCAGTGTTTGAGGGCCAGCTTGCGGTGCTGCTGCAGGGGCAGGCGACGGTCAGGGACAGCGGCACCGAGCCGCTGGAGCTGGGCAGGTACGACGCCGTGGTGGGTTCCGACGCCGACTCGCCCGAGGTCCTGGGCCGCGGCTTCCTGGCCGTGGTGTCGCTCGATCCGGTTACAGCCGGGAACTGAACCCTTCCACCGGTACCACGGCGCCCCTCCGGCGCGCCTCCTCAGCCGCGAAAACCACCGCATGGCTGACCAATGACTCCTCCAGCCCCGACACCACTCCGGACCAGTCACCGCCGGCCAGGGCAGCGACCCAGGCCTGCACGAGTCCCCGGTCGCCGCCTTCATGCTTTTCGCCGGGCACCGTGGGGTCAGCGGCGGGGGCGGGGTAGGCGGTGGTGGTCCCGGTCAGGAAGTCATGGACCGAGATGCTGCCTGCCTCGACGGAGATTTCTCCGTGGCTCCCGAAGATCCTGGTGCGGCGCGGGCCTGCGGCGGTGAAGGCCGTGGCGGTGAAGGCGGCGGTGGTGCCGTCCTCGTAGTCGATGTTCACCACCTGGTGGTCCACCACGTCGTTGCCTCCTGAGTAGACGCACCGCCCGTAGGGCCCCGTTGCCAACGCCTTCCACAGCGATTCCGGTGTGCCGCCCGGGTCCACCACGTCGGCAAAATAGGCCCTGCCGGGGTCCGCAGGGGCACCGTCCGCCGGCCGGCCCGGCCCGTAGATTCGCAGGGCCGAATAGGGGCAGCGGGCTTCCGCCGGGCAGTCCGTGCAGCGCCCTGACGCGCCTTCCGGCGCTTCCTCCGGCCGGAAATGCGACAGCCTGCCAAAGGAGGACACCCGAAGGGGCCGGCTTCCAATGATGAAGGAGAGCCAGTCGACGTCGTGCGTGCACTTGGCCAGCAGGAAGGGGCTGGACTCTGCCTCACGCCGCCAGTTCCCGCGGACGTAGGAGTGCGCGAAATGCCAGAAGCCCACGGGTTCCAGGTGCTGGACGGAGATGACCCGGCCCACTGCCCCGGCGGAGAGAAGTTGCCGCAGCAGGGTGGTCAGCGGCGTGTAGCGCAGGACGTGGCAGACGGCTGCCCTGATTCCCGATTCCTGCTGCAGGCGCGCCAGCTCCGCGCAGCCGGCAGGGTCGGGCGCGATGGGCTTCTCCAGGAGGACCGGGTAGCCGTGGGCTGCGGCGGCCGCAAACGGCCTTCCGTGGTCGCGGTCCGGGGTGGCAATGATGATGCCGTCGGCAGGCAGCCGGGTGCGGAGCATGGCCTGCCAGTCCTCGAAGACACGCTCCGCCGGCACGTGGAGCTCCGCCGCGATGGCTTCGCGCAGGTGCCGTCGCGGCTCCGCGATCCCCACCACGGCGGCCCGGCCGGTGTCCACGGCAAGACGGGCATAGGCGGAACCCCGTGCACCGGCGCCGGCAATGAGGAGGCGCACCGGTGGTGCGGTTACTGGAAGGGACGACGGCGGCGCCTCCACGGGTCAGCCGGCGTCAGGATCGGCGAGCCATTCCAGGGCAACGGCCGCCGTCCAGGACTGGTCCATGCTGCCAAGCGGCTCGCCGGTAAACGGTTCGTAGTACTCGGCGAAGTGGCCCTCCATCAGCTGGGCAAGGGAAGCGTCCCGCAGCCGCAGGTACCGTTCCCCGTCACCGCGCCTGCGCAGGCAGCCCGCCAGGAACCAGTTCATCACCGGCCAGACCGGTCCGCGCCAGTACTGCCGGGGTTTGAGGCCCTCATAGGTGGTGGAGGTTGATGCCGGCAGCGGGAAGGCCAGGCGCGGGTCGCCGGTCCAGTCCGGTCCTTCGAAGATGTCCAGCTGCCGCCGCAACAGGGAGTCATCCGCCGTGGAGATGAGCGGCGCGAACCCGGCCATCGTGGGCAACCCGATCCATTCACCGGCCAGCACATCGCGGTCCCGCGCCAGCCCGGTTTGGTCATCCACGGTGGCGTCCACGCCCTCCCGGAACTCCTCCGCCCACTCCCGCAACCGGGCCACATCCCCGCGCAGGCCGATGTGTTCAGCCAACACGGCCAGGTCCTCGTTGGCCGCGGCGAAGATCGCCGACATGAAGACGTCCTTGACCTGGAAGTCCATCACTTCCGGCAGACGGGCGTCGTCAAACCGGACGCCGGCCATCTGCTGCACCAGCCAGAGGTAGCGGCTGTATTCCTCGTCGCTGGGCCGCTGGCTCCGGTCGGTGACCTTTTGCGTGTCCGTCCGGACAAAGGGCTCCATCGGCCCGGGATGGACCCTGGAGTATGGTCCGTCGAACCGCGGCGAGTTATCCATGCCGGACTCCCAGCCATGGTAGATCGTGAGCAGGCCCGAGCCGTCGCCACCGCGGCTGGTGCGCAGCCACGCATGCCAGCGGATCCACTGGGGCAGCGTCCGCCGGGTGAACTCTTCGGCGAGCCGGGCGTCCTCGCCGCCCGCCGCCGTCGCGCGCTCCACGATGCGGCGCAGCAGCGTCGCGTGGACGGGCGGCTGGCAGATGCCGCTGGACTGCACCCCCTCGGGCGATGCTCCGCGCGTTCCCCACCGCTCCACGTCCGGGAAGTAGCCGGGGACGTCGGAGAACACGATGTGCGGAATCATCCCGCTTTTCCACTGCGCCGCGAGAAGGTAGTCCAGCTCCTGCAGCGCCCGGGCCACGCTCACCGTGGACAGGCCGGTGGCCACGAAGGCCGCGTCCCAGCTCCACATGTGCGGGTAGAGATTCGGCGCGGCGGTGACCATGGTGCCCAGGTCATTGGCGGCCAGGACATCCCTGGCCCGCTGCCTCATGTCCGCCAGGTCCCGAAGCGGAAAACCAGTCGCGTCCGCTTCGGCGCTCACGCCGTCAGCCCCAACTGGGTTTCCGTGTCGAAAAAGCGGAGGGCGCTTTGCTCGAAACGCAGTCCCACCGTGTCCCCCGCCGAAACCCGCGCTGTTGAGGGAACCTGGACCTTGACGGTCTGCCCACCCAGGTCCACTGTCAGCAAGGTGGCGTGTCCGAGCGGTTCCACCACCTCCACGGCCGCATCCAGGGAACCCTCCGCGCCCCGCTGCTCCAGCGAAATGTTCTCGGCCCGGATGCCCACCATGACCGCCGTGCCGCCGGTACGGGCCGCTGCCCGGGCCAGGAATTCGGGCGCCGCGATGCTCTGGCCGCCCACTTCCAGGCCTCCTTGCGGGGTGATCCGGCCGTCCAGGAAATTCATGGGCGGGGATCCGATGAAACCGCCCACAAAGCGGTCGGCCGGCTCCTCGTACACCGTGATCGGGTGGCCGAGCTGGGCGATCTGGCCCTTCTTCATCACCGCCACCCGGTCCGAGAGGCTCATCGCCTCCACCTGGTCGTGGGTGACGTACAGCGTGGTGGAACCCAGCTGCTGGACGATCTTCTTCAACTCGGCGCGGAAGTCGAGGCGAAGAAGGGCATCCAGGTTGGACAGGGGCTCATCCATCAGCAGCACATCGGCGTCCATGACGATGGCCCGGGCCACGGCGACACGCTGCCGCTGGCCGCCGGAGAGGTTGGCGGGGTAGCGGTCCAGGTACGGGCTCAGCTGCAGCAGGTCCGCCGCCCATTCCACCTTCCGCTCCAGCTCTTCCCGGGGGACCTTCTTCATCATCAGCCCGAACGCGATGTTGGTGCGGACGTTCCGGTGCGGGAAGACGGCGTAGGACTGGAAGACCATGGACAGGTTGCGGTCCTGCGGGGGCAGGTAGGTCACGTCCCTCCCGCCGATGGAGATGCTGCCCTGGTCCGGGAAGTCCAGGCCCGCCACCATGCGCAGCAGGGTGGTCTTCCCGCAGCCGGAGGGTCCCAGCAGCACCATGAACTCGCCCTCGGCAACCTCGAGGGAGACGTTGTTCGTGGCCAGCTCGGTGCTGCCCGGGTAGGTCTTGTGCAGACCCTTGATGGAGATGTCAGCCATGGGACGGCCTCTCTGGGACGCAATCAGCGGATGGTGGAGCCCCACATGTTGGTGAGGTAGCGGCGCATGAAGAAGATGAAGACCAGTGCCGGGACCACCAGCAGGAAGCCGCCGGCGAAGCGGTAGGCAAGTGGCGATTCGGCGAGGGAGCTGAGGACCTGGGCGGGGAGGGTGCGCTGGTTCAGGGTCAGGATCGACGCGCCCAGGACCTCGTTCCAGGACATGACGAACGTGAAGATCGAGGCCGCCGCGATGCCGGGTATGGCCATGGGCAGCACCACTTTGAGGAAGGCCTGCACCGGGCTGCAGCCGAAGATCCGCGCCGCTTCCTCCACGTCCCGCGGAACACCGAGGAACACCGAGGCCGTAATCAGGATGGTGGTGGGCAGGGCCAGCGCCGAGTGGAGCAGGACGACGGCGAGCGCGCTGTCGTACAGCCCCGTCTGCAGGAAGAGCTGGGCCAGCGGCACGGACAGCACCACGATCGGCAGGGCGCGGGTGAACAGCAGGAAGAGCTGGTACGGCTCCCTGCCCCGGAAGGCAAAGCGCGCCACGGCGTATCCTGCCGGAACGCCGATGAGCAGCGACAGCACAAGCGTGAACACGCCCACCTGGACGGAGTTGATGAGGCCGCCCAGGATGCCGGTGGACTGCAGGAATGTCTGCATGGTCTCGGTGGAGAAGTTGTCAGGGATGAAGCTGAGCGGGAACTTCTGCAGCGATTGCCGGCTGGACATCGCGGCCAGGGCGATCAGGTAGATGGGCAGTGCCATGAAGAGCGTGATCAGGATGCAGGCCACCTGGAGGAGCACCCGGTTGCGGCGCTGCCGGGCCAGGGGCCGGCGGTCCACCTCGGGTTCGGGCCGGTCGGCACCGGCAGTGGTCCTGGCCGTCGTTGCATGGCTCATCGCGCCGCCTCCGTCTGGTCCCTCAGGAGTTTCAGGTAGCCCACGGCCGTGACCATGGAGACGAACATGACCACCAGCGCCAGCGCCGATGCCACGTTGGGATCCTGCAGGCCTGTGTACCAGCGGTAGGTCTCGCCCACCACCAGCGGAAAGTTCTGGCCGGTGAGGGCAAGGGCAACGGCGAATGTCTGGAAGGCCAGGATGGTCCTCAGGATCAACGCTGTTTGCAGGCTGGGACGCAGCAGCGGCAGGGTCACGTGCCACAGCCGGTTCCAGAAGCTGGCCCCGAAGACCCCGGCGGCTTCCTCGTAATCCTTGGGAATGGACTGCAGGCCGGCCACGACAATCACGAACACCAGCGACGTGGCACGCCACACCTCCGCAATGAGCACCGCCGCGAACATGGAGGGGTAGTTGTCATAGGCGAGCCAGGAGACGGGCTGCTGGCCCATGGATGCAAGGAGCGAGTTGAGGTAGCCGCGGTCCGTGAAGACCGTCAGCCACACCAGGCCGGCGGCGAGGTCGCTGACCGCGAGCGGGATGGCCCAGATGTAGAAGTAGGCAGACGCCCCCGGGGCTTGGCCCGGATCAGCAGGGCCATCGCCAGGGCGAGGACGAACTGGATGGGGATCATCACCACGATGAGCAGGAGGGTGTTGCCCACCGAGGACCAGAAGTACGGGTCCTGGGACATCCGGGTAAAGTTCGCCGTCGTCAAGCCTTCGGGGCCGCCGAATGCCTGCAGGACGCCGCTGACCATCGGCCAGCCAAAGAGCAGCGTCATGAACACGATCGACGGGGCAATCAGGAGCAGGGCCGCGGAGCTTCCCTCCTCCTGGGGGCACGGACCTTGGGCCCCGCAGGGGGAACGTGCGGCCTGGCTGCCGCCGGCGCGTCCGGTGCGGCCATCACGCGACCTTGCAGGGGGATGTCTTGGGATCCGGCGCCCAGCACGGGACGTTGAGGGTGTCCATGATCTTGGCCAGTTCCGCGCCCTGCTTGTCCAGCGTGGCCTTGACGTCCGAGTTGTTCAGGCAGATCTCCTGGAAGCAGTTCTTGAACAGCTGGGAGACCTGGGGGTCCTTGTCGCCCAGGCCCACGGGCGGCAGGGCGAGCAGGGCGTCGGAAGCCTCCTGCTGCGCCTTGACGGCCTTCGCTTCAAGGGCGATGCCGCCTGGCAGGTCGCCGCCGATGTCCGTCTTCACCACAGGGAAGAATGCGTTGGATTTCAGTGTCTCGATCTGCGCCTCGGGCTTGGACAGGGCCTTGATGAGCTCAAAGGCTTTGTCCTTCTCGGGGGAACCCTTCGGCACTGCCATGCCACCCACGATCAGGAGGTAGCCCCTGCCCTTGGGCCCGGACGGGGCCGGAACCATCTGCCAGTCGTCCGGCTTGTCCTTGACGGCCGTGATGAGGCGCGCCACGTGGTCCCAGGCCACCAGGACCTCGCCGTTGGCCAGCGGCTCCTGCATGAAGTCGTAGTTGGTGGACGCCGGATTCGTGTTGGCCCAAAGCTCGCGCATGTACGTCCAGGCGCTGACGGCGTCCTGGTTGCGGAAGGTGGTGATTTGCCCGCCCGTGAAGCTGGGCAGCAGGAAGCCCTGGTAGAAGCGGTGGTGGAGTCCCTTGGGGCCGGCGGGAAGGCCGAAGACGGGCCGGCCGTTGGCGTCCTTGGCCGCCTTGGCCCACGCAAGGTACTGGTCGTAGGTGAGCTTGTTGACGTCAGCTCCCGACGGCAGCCACTGCAGCGCCTTCTTGTTGATGGCCAGCACGTAGGTGGCCTGGATCCAGGGGATGTACCGGGGGACGTCGGTGCCCAGCTTGGCCAGCTCGGTCACATCCTTGGAGTAGCCCGCCGAGGAGAGGTCGTTCATGAGCGAGCTGAGATCCTCAAGCTGCGAGGCGAAGGGGGCCAGGTCACCGTGCAGTCCGCCTGCGATTCCCACCTCGACTTTCCCCGCTGCCAGCTGGGATTTCAGCGTGGTGTTGAATACGCCCGTGTCAACGGGGTTGTAGGCCACGCTGATGTCCCCCGCGAATTTCTTGAGCGTGGCCTCGTACTTCTGGCGTTCCTCCACCGGGGAGAACTGCGTGGAGAGGAAGCTGACCGAACCCTTGCCTCCGCTCCCGCTGGTATTCACCCCGCAGGCTGCAAGGACCGGACCGGCCGCCAAAACCGTCAGGCCCCCTTCAGCAATGCTCGCCGGCTGACGTCGTGGTGGGCGGAAACGGACATTAGAGCCTCCTGGGGTGAAGGGCTGCTAGGTATTTTGTCTGATGATCGATCATAATTGTGTGATACAGATCGCGTCAATGATGGACGGGCCACGCCCGCGCCCGCAGTTGAAAGGAAGCCTGCCGCATGACGGAGCAGAGGACGCTGGTGGGCGAGACCGCCCAGCCGTCGCCGGGGCCGGCCACCAGCGCCGGGCATCTTCTCCAGCTCCTGCGCTCCAACACCGCGGGGTACAGCCGGGCGGACCTGCTGGAGATCACCGGAATGGCGCGATCCACCCTCTACGAGCGGCTCGATGCACTTTTCGCGGCGGGCCTTGTCTACGAGTCCACTCCCCTGCGCGCCCAGCGGGGCCGGCCGCCCCGCTCCCTCCGGTTCGATGACCGCGACAAGCTGGTGGTGTGCCTGGAAATCGGCCATACGCACGCCGGAATCCATCTCCTGTCCCTGAGCAGGGAGGTGGTGGCTTCCGTCCGCATCCCTGTGGAGATCGGGAATGCGCAGGAGGTGGTGGTGGACCAGGTGGTGGGTGAGGCGCTGCGGCTGCTGGACGGCCGGCAACCCGTAGGGGCAGGAGTGGGACTGCCCGCCCCCGTTGACCCCCTCCACCGCCTGGGCCTGGAGCGGACCGTCCTTGCCCATTGGGACCTGCAGCTTTTGCAGGAGGCCATGGAATCCAGGCTCGACTGCCCGGTCCTGCTGGAAAACGACACCCGGTCAATGGCGGTGGGGGAGGTCCGCGGCCCGCTCGACTCCCTCGTCGCGGTGAAGGTCAGCACCGGGATCGGCTCCGGCATCATTGTCCGGGGCTCGTTGGTGCGCGGCGCCCACGGGGCCGCCGGTGACATCGGGCATGTGCGCATCCCGGAAGCCGCCGGCTGCCGGTGCCGGTGCGGCAGGGACGGCTGCCTGGCGGCGGTGGCCTCCGGGCGCGCGCTGCTTGCCGCCCCGCAATTTGCACATTACGGGTCGCTGCGGCGGCTCGTTGACGCGGCCGACGACGATCCGGACGTCCGTGCCGCAGTCGCAGACGCCGGAAGGGTGCTCGGACGCGTCCTCGCCGCCATCGTGGGAACGCTGAACCCCGGCCGGGTGGCGGTGGGCGGGCTGGTGGGGGTCCTCCCTGGTTTCCTGCAGGCCTGCCGGCAGCAAATCCTGGCCGATGCCTTCGAACCCTCGCTGGTGGATCTGGAGATCGTCCCTGCTGACAGCCGGAAGGCCACCGCAGTGGGCCTGTGCCGGCTGGTGGAGGAGAGCCTCTACGCGCCGGAGCGGGTGGAACAGCTGCTGGCGCAACGCGCCGGCTGAGAGCGCCGGTTGATCCGGCCGGCCACCGCGGGTGGTGAGGTTGGGCACCAACGTGGCCGCCCGCCGTCGTGCGTTGCTACGCTGGGATCCAAGGCTCCACCCCGAGCCTCCGGACGACGGTTCAGTACCCGGCACGCGACAAGACTGGCCAAAGGATCTGGTCATGGCGTGGTTAATCCTTCTTCTTTCCGGCGCGCTGGAGGCCGTCTGGGCAGCCGCCCTGCACAACGCCTCCCGGGCTTCCGGCCGCCGGCGCGTGGCCCCTGCCGCCCTGTTCCTTGTGGCCGTTGCCGCCAGCACCGGCGGACTGGCCGTGGCCATGCAGTCCATTCCCACCGGCACTGCCTACGCGGTTTGGGTGGGGGTGGGCGTGGTCCTGACCTCCGCCTATGCGATGGCCAGCAAGGTTGAACGTCCGACGGCGGCGCGCCTGCTGCTGCTGTCCGGCATCGCCGCGTGCGTGGTTGGCCTGAAGGTGGTGGCGTGATGATGAAGCGCCCGTTTCCCTGGCTGGTGCTCCTGGCCTCCGCTGTCCTGGAAGCCGTGTGGGCCACGGCGCTGGGCTTGTCCGACGGTTTCAGCAGGCCGCTGCCCACGCTCGTCTTCGCCGTCACGGCCGCCCTGAGCATGCTGGGCCTGGGCATGTCCATCCGCAGCATTCCGCTCGGCACCGCCTACGCCATCTGGGTGGGCATTGGCGCCGCATTGACGGTGGGCTGGGCGATGGCCACCGGGGTGGAACCGTTCAGCGTGGTGAAACTGCTGTTCATCGCAGGCATCGTGGGCTGCGCGGCCGGCCTCAAGGCGCTGCCGGCCAGGGACCACGCCGCCGCTGACTATCCCGTGGAGTCGAGCCGCCGCTGATCCCGGCGGTTAGGCTTTTGCCATGGACTCCCCCGAGATCACTGACGCCTTGGACGCCCTGCGGCACCGGGTAGCGCCCGGAACGCGGACCATCCTGGGCATCGCCGGGGCGCCGGGCTCCGGGAAGTCCACCTTTGCCGCCTGGCTGCAGGAGCAGTTCGGCCCGGGAATGTCGGTTGTGGTTCCCATGGACGGTTTCCACCTGGGCAACGCCATCATCGAGGGGACCCCGCTGCGGCAGCGTAAAGGCGCCATTGATACGTTCGACGCCGGCGGATACCTTTCGCTGCTGCGCCGCCTGGTGCGCCGGGACGAGGCCGTCGTCTACGCACCGGAGTTCCGCCGCGCCCTGGACGAGCCGGTGGCGGCTTCCATTGCCGTGCCGGCGGACGTCCCGCTGGTCATCACGGAGGGCAACTACCTGCTGGCGGACCAGGAACCGTGGAAGGAGGTACGGGCGCAACTGGACCAGGTCTGGTTCCTCGAGACCCCGCCCGCGCTGCGGCTGCAGCGGCTGGTGGACCGGCACGTATCCTTCGGGATGGACCGGGAGGCTGCGGTGGCCTGGGCCGGCGGACCCGATGAAGCAAATGCCCGGCTGATCCAGGCCACCCGCCCGGCCGCGGACCGCATCATCCCCTGGCTTTAGACAACCAATTCCAAGAGCAGGAAACGAACAGGAGCACCCATGGCAAACGCACCCACCGACCGCCGCGGCACCGTCCAGCTTGGCGACGGCCTGGCCGTCAGCCCCCTTGGATTCGGGGGCATGGCCCTTACCCCCGTATACGGCGAGGTTGACCCCGCCGAGGCACTGCGGACACTGCATCACGCCGTTGACGCCGGCGTCAGCTTCATCGACACCGCGGACATCTACGGCGGCGGCAGCAACGAGGAACTGATTTCCCGGCTGCTCAAGGACCGACGGGGCGAGGTCCAGCTGGCCACCAAGTTCGCGCTGGTGGGCACGCCGACTGACGGCTACACGGACATCCGTGGCGACGCCGGGTACGTGCACCAGGCGGTTGAGCGGAGCCTGCAGCGGCTGGGCACCGACGCCATCGACCTGTACTACATGCACCGCCGGGACGTCAGGGTGCCCATCGAGGAAACCGTGGGCGCCATGGCGGAACTGGTCCAGCAGGGCAAGGTCAAGCACCTGGGCCTGTCAGAAGTGACGGCGCAGGAGCTGCAGGACGCGGCAGCGGTCCACCCGATCGCCGCGGTCCAGAGCGAATGGTCCATCTGGAGCCGGGACGTGGAACGCAATGTTGTTCCCGCCGCAGCCGCCCTGGGAGTGGGATTCGTCCCCTACTCGCCGCTGGGCCGCGGATTCCTCACCGGAACCGTCGATACCGCAAGCCTGGGCGAGAAGGACTTCCGGCGGAACATCCCCCGCTTTGCGCCGGACGCCGCAAGCGCCAACCAGGCGGTGGTGGACGCCGTCCGGGCCGTGGCGGACCAGCTGGCCGCCACGCCGGCGCAGGTGGCCCTGGCCTGGCTGCTCGCCCAGGGCAAGCGGCTCGGCCTGCCGGTCGTCCCCATTCCCGGCACCCGCAAGGCCGCACGCATCGACGAAAACCTTGGCGCGCTTGCCCTGGACCTCACCCCGGCGCACCTGGAGGCCCTCGACGCAGCGTCGGACGCCGTCGTCGGCTCCCGTTCAGCGGACCCCGCCTGGGTGTCCGAAGGCCGGGAATAAAGCCGCTCTCCAAAAACCCGTCCCTCACCCAACCCAAGGAGCCCCATGCCTGCCATCGTCCACTTCGAAGTCCAGATCGACCCCGCCCACCGCGAGAACGCCGCGAAGTACCTGTCCGAAACGCTGGCCGCCACCCGGGCGTGGCCCGGCAACCAGGGCATCGAAGCGCTGGTGGATGACGCCGACCCCTGCCACATCCTGGTGGTGGAAACCTGGGCCACCACGCAGGACCATGACGACTACGCGGCCTGGCGGAGAACACCGGAAGGCAAGAGCGCGCTGCATGAGGTCCTGGCCGCGCCGCCATCCAAGCAGGTCTACTCGACCACCCTGCCGCTGGACCTGTAGCCCGTGGCTGGAACAAAGCCCATGGAATCACTTCGCTACGACCTGCCGGCCCTGACCATCCGCAGCATCTCCGTCAGTGCGATGGACAACAACGTGTACCTGCTGACCGCCAAGGAAAGCGGGGCACAGCTGCTGATTGACGCCGCTGACGATCTCCCTGCCATCCAGCAGCTGCTCGCGGACGGCGCTGCGGACACATCGGCCACTCCGCGCCTGGCGCTGGTCGCAACCACGCACCAGCACTGGGACCATGTCCGGGCGCTCAAGGGGCTGGTGGAGGCCACCGGCGCGCGGACAGCCGCCGGAGCGGACGACGCCGATGCGTTGCCGGTTCCCGTGGACGTGCGGCTTGGCCACGGGGACGTCGGCAATTTCGACGGCTTCGACGTGACCGCCGTGCACCTGCGCGGGCACACGCCCGGCTCGATCGCTTTTGTCTACCAGGATCCGGACGGCCCCGCCCACATCTTCTCCGGCGACTCGCTGTTCCCGGGCGGAGTGGGCAACACGCAGAAGGATCCCGGCCGGTTCACCCAGCTCCTGTCCGATGTCACGGAGCGGCTGTTCAATGCCTACCCGGACAGCGCCGTGGTGCACCCGGGGCACGGCAAGCCCACCACGCTGGGCGCCGAGCGGCCGCATCTGGAAGAGTGGCGCGCCCGCGGCTGGTAGGTACGTCAAATACAAAAAAGGCGGGCTCAACCGTGTGGTTGAGCCCGCCATTTTCATTGGCTAGTTCATTGGCTAGCGGCCGCGGCGTTCGTTCGACGCCGGGGCGGACGCGCGGCGCGGGCCGCTGCGGGCCGGACGGCCGGAGCCGCCGCCATTGCCTGCACTGTAGGAGCCGCCTGAGGTTCCACCGGTGTTGGAGGACCAGACAGCCTTGCTGCCGCCGGTTGCACCCGCACCTGAGCGCTGGCCGGATGCCCCCGCTGCTGCACGCTGGCCGGTTGCGGGGCGGCCGCTGCGCTGGCCGCCGCCGGCGGGGCGTCCGCCTGAAGCCGGACGGCCGGTGCCGCCGCGCGGTGCGTCGCTGCGGGTGATCCGGGAATCGCCCCGGCCCTCTGCTGCACGGCCGTCCGAACCGCGGCCGGCCGATGAGCGGCCACCTGCTGCGGGGACGTCGTTGCGGTGGGTCGAAGCGGTACCACGGCCACGGGCGTTGCGGCGGGCAGCGGCTGCTGCCACCGCGCGGTCCTCATTTTGCTCGGCATTGCGGTCGAATGCCGCGCGGGCTTCCGTGCGGCCCTCGAAGGCCACGGCCCGGCGCTCGGCGCGGGGAACATCGGTGCGGGCCGGTTCGGCCGAAACCTTGCCGCGTCCGCCCCGGCCGCCGCGCCCACCGGCAGACGGTGCAGCCTGGCGGCGTGCACGCTTGCGCTCAGCATTGGCACCGGTGGAGGTGCCGCCGCCCTGGCGGGGAGCCTTGGCGGCCATCAGAGCGGCGCGGGTGCGGGGGTCGACCTTGTCGGCGATCTCGCCCACCAGGTCGGCCACGAGCGGGGAGTTTGCCGTGACGCGCTCAAAGTTCACGTCGACGCCGGCAGCCTTCATGAGCTTCTTGACGTCGGACTGCTGCTCCGGGAGGGTCAGCGTGACCACGGTGCCGTCGGAGCCGGCACGCGCGGTGCGGCCGGAACGGTGCAGGTACGCCTTGTGCTCGGTGGGCGGGTCCACGTGGATGACCAGTTCGACGTCATCGACGTGGACACCGCGGGCAGCGACGTCGGTGGCCACCAGGACGCGGACGTCGCCGTTGGAGAACTCGGCGAGGTTGCGGTCGCGGGCGTTCTGCGACAGGTTGCCGTGCAGGTCGACGGCGGGGATGCCGGCGTCGGTCAAGGTCTTGGCCAGCTTGCGGGCGTGGTGCTTGGTCCGCATGAACAGGACGCGGCGGCCGGCACCCGAAGCGAGCTCAACGATCAGCTGCTTCTTGACGGTCTGGTCGTTGACCACCAGCACGTGGTGCTCCATGGTGGTCACCGCGGCCTGCGGGTCGTCCACAGAGTGGGTGAGCGGGTTGGACAGGTAGCGCTGGACGATCTTGTCCACGCCGTTGTCCAGGGTGGCGGAGAAGAGCAGGCGCTGGCCCTGGCTGGGGGTCATGTCCATGAGCTTCTTGACCACGGGCAGGAAGCCGAGGTCGGCCATGTGGTCGGCCTCGTCCAGGACCGTGATCTCCACTGCCTCCAGGGTCAGGATGCGCTGGCGGATCAGGTCCTCCAGGCGGCCTGGGCAGGCGATGACGATGTCGACGCCGGCACGCAGCGCCTTTTCCTGGCGGGCCTGGGAGATGCCGCCGTAGATCACGGTGGTGTTCAGGCCGGCGGCCTTGGCCAGCGGCTCGATGGTGGCGTTGATCTGGGTTGCCAGTTCACGGGTGGGTGCCAGGACCAGGCCCATGGGGCGGCCGGGTTTGCGGAAGTGCTTGGCTTCCCGCTCAGCGAGTCTTGCTACAAGCGGGATGGCGAAAGCGATGGTCTTGCCGGATCCGGTCCGGCCGCGGCCCAGGACGTCACGACCGGACAGTGTGTCCGGAAGGGTCTTCACCTGGATGGGGAACGGTTCAACAATTCCCTGGGCGGAAAGGGTGTCTGCAAGGGCCTTGGGAGTACCGAGGGCAGCAAAAGTTGTCATGTAGTTTTTACGGTCTTTCAGGCGGTATCCATGCGGATATCGGCCCCCGATGCCGGTTGGACCAGGGGTTCGCCGAAGAAAAGTCAGGTGATCAACCGTGCCGCTGCAAATAAGGACAGCCGGCAGGGACCAAATGGAACGCGTTCATCGACGCAGGATGTGCCTCTCACATGAAGAAAGCCCACTCCCTGGAAAGGTTCTCCAGATCAGGAGCAGGCGGCATCACTGCACATCAAGTTCCTCCAGTCTAGCACCCCGCGGCCCTGTACCCGTCCCCGGCGTTGCCTTCGGGGCTCCGGCGGGGCACTGTTGAGGCATGAGCGAACAGCCGGGCCGGCGCCAGGAGACGCAGCACGAGGAGACCCACCGGCATCACGGGAACGACGGCGGCGGCGCGCCGGAAGGGGGCGGCGGCGGCATCGATCCCGCAGCGGCATGGGACGAGCGGTACCGCACCAAGGCGCGGCTTTGGAGCGGAAAGCCGAACCAGCAGCTGGTCCGGGAAGCCGGCGGACTGCGTCCGGGCAAGGCGCTGGAACTGGGATGCGGCGAAGGCGCCGACGCCATTTGGCTTGCCCAGCAGGGCTGGTCCGTGACCGCCGTCGACGTTTCCGCCGTCGCCCTGGAACGGGCGCATTCCCACGAACTGGCGGAGCTGGCGCGGGAAAGCGTACGCGCGTCCAATGGCGACATCGCCAGCCGGATCACCTGGCAACTGGCGGACCTGACGCAGTGGCAACCCGGCACTTCCTATGACCTGGTGACGTCCCAGTTCCTGCATTCCCAGGAACTGGACTGGCGGATCCCGCTGCGCACGGCTGCCTCCGCCGTCAAGCCCGGCGGAACCCTGCTGGTGGTGGGCCACCACCCGGACCGGCTGCCGCCCTGGGGCAACGACCACCACCAGCACCTGGACATGTTCTACACGGGTGATGACGTGGTCCGCGAACTGAAGCTCAACGGCCCCGGGTGGCAGATCGAGGTCCTCACCAGCAGGGAGCGGCCGGTGACCGGGCCGGAGGGGCAGGAGGCGACCATTGCCGACGTCGTCCTGCGCGCCACCCGCCTGCCCTAGTTCCCCGCGGGCTTCCCGGCGGTGACGCGGGGTGCCACCAGTGCCGCGGCGACGCCGATGGCCGCGGTGAAGGCGAAGACGCCCGCGAAGGACTGGGCCGCCGTCGTAAAGGCTGCGAAGACGAGCCCTGTGGTGGCGAGCGACAATGCCCCGCCGAGGGAATCGGAGATGGACATGGCGGAGCTGTTGAAGCCTTCGTTCTCCTTGGTGGACAGCGCCAGGGTCATCACGCTCAGGCGCGGGTAGAGCAGGCCCATGCCGCCGCCCGCCAGGACCCAGCCGGCGATGGCGACGGCGGCCGGCCAGTGCAGCGCGGTGGTGGCCAGGGCCAGGAGCACGGCCGCCAGGACCATGAGCGACCCCACCCGGACGGCGCGGAGATCCGGGAGCCGGGAGCCCAGCCGGCCCTGGACAGCGGCGGCACCGGCCCAGGCCAGCGCACCCCCGGTGAGGGTCAGGCCCGCCAGGGTGGGCGGGAATTCGTACCGGTCGATCAGCAGGTAGGGCAGATAGACCTCAGCGCCGAAGAACGACGCCGAGGCGAGGCCCCGCGCCAGGATCACGCTCGGCAGCCCGCGATGGGCTGTGAGGGTACCGGCGGGCACCAGGGGCCGGACAGCCACCAAGGCAAGGACGACGGCGGCGGACGCCAGGAGTGCCGTGGCGGCGGGAAAAGCGGGGATGCTGACGTCGGCGGAAAGGTTCAGGCCCAGCACGGCGAGCGCGGCCAGCGCCGCCCACCCCAGGCGTCCGGGGGCCCAGGGCGGAGCAGTGTTATCCGGCGCTCCTGTCTTTTCGCGCTCTGCAAGCCCCCGCAGTACCGGGGCGATCATTGCCAGCGCCGGAATGACCAGGCCAACCACACCCAGAAACACCCAGTGCCAGCTGAAGACCTGGGCCACGACGCCGGCGGCGAAGGGCCCCACCAGCGAGGGAACCACCCACGCGGCCGAGAATGCGGCGAAGATCCTGGGGTGCAGCGGCCCGGGAAAGAACCGCGCCACCAGCACGTAAAGCGCCACGGTGAGGGCGCCGCCGCCGAGCCCCTGGACCAGCCGGCCGGCAACCAGCACGGGCATGGAGCTTGAGGTGCCCGCGATCAGCAGGCCGGCCACGAACAGTGCCACGGAGGTGTAGAGCGGCATGGCCGGGCCGCGGCGGTCGGACCAGTTGCCCGCGCCCACCATGCCGATCACGCCGGTTGCCAAGGGTCCCGCAAAGGCCAGGGCGTAGAGGCTTCCGCCGTTCAGTTCCCGGCTGACCAGGGGCATGATGGTGGTCACGGCAAGGGATTCGAAGGCGGCCAGGAACACCAGGGCGCAGGTGCCGATGGTGACCCAGAAGTACGGGGGCCGGAAGATCCCGGTGGCGGGATGGGCGGCCGGGAGGGTGGAGTCGCGCACAGCGTTCCCTAGCCCACGTACCGGTCCCGGCCGGAGCGGTAGCCGAAGACCGCCGCGAGCAGGCCGACCACCATGAACAGGACTCCGGCGGGAATGAAGGACCCGGTGGCCTGGTGCAGCTGGCCCACCATGAGGGTTCCCGTGGAGCCCACCCCGTAGCCAACACCCTGCATCATGCCCGAAAGATGCGCGGCGGTATGCCCGTCGCGCGTGCGGAGCATGATCAGGGTCAGCGCGCAGGCGGTAAGGCTTCCCTGCCCCAGCCCCAGCAGCCCGGCCCACACCCAGACCAGGTCCAGCGGGCCCAGGATGCTCAGCACGAACCCGCTGCCGGTCATCAGCGCCACCACCGTGTTGATGGCGCGCTGGTCCCGGAACCTGGCGGCCAGTGCGGGGGCGAACAGGGAACCCAGCATCTGCAGCACGATGCACACGGCAACGATCAGCCCCGCGGTGGCCCCGTCAACACCCCTCTCGCGGAGGATGGGGGCCAGCCAGGCGAAGCCGCTGAAGGACATCATGGCCTGCAGCACCATGAAGATGGTCACCTGCCAGGCAACGGGTGAGCGCCACACGTTGACCCCGTCCCTGACCGCCTGGTGCCGGACGGTCCCCTGCCGAACGGCCACGGGAAGGAACAACAGAAGGACGACGGCGGCGGGCACCGCCCAGACCCACAGCGCCCTGGTCCACTCCCCCGTCGCGGTGTAGAACGGGTAGGTAAAGCCGGCACCGAGCGCGGCGGAGGCGCAAATCGCGGTGGTGTAGAGGCCGCCCATAAGTCCCAGCCGGTGCGGGAAGTCGCGCTTCACCAGGCCCGGAAGAAGCACGTTGCACAATGCGATGGCCGCGCCGCAGGCTGCCGTGCCCACCAGGAGGGCAGGCAGGTGGCCGGCGCCGCCCAGGGCAGCACCGGTGTCCACTGGCCGCAGCAGCAGCCCCGCGGTCAGCAGGGCCATGGCCCCCAGCAGCACCCGCTCCGCACCGAACCGGCGGGCCAGGACCGGCGCAAGCGGCGCGAACACACCCAGCAGGGTGACGGGAACGGTGGTCAGCACCACCACGGACCAACCCGGCAGCGCTGCCTGCGAGGTCACCTCCGGAAGGACCGCGGAAAGGCTGGAAAAGACGCTGCGCAGGTTCAGTCCGATCAGGACCAGGCACACCCCCAGATAGGCAAGGGCACGGCGGCTGCCCACCCGGGTGGGCTCCGCTGCCGGAAGCTCATCGATTTCTGCGTCCACGAGGGTGCTGGTGTCCACCACGCTGCTGCCTGTCCGGGCCCTTCCCCGGGCGTCGCCGGAGGCATCCCCCCGCCGCTGCTTCTTCGCTTCGGCATTCGTTGCGTCCGTCATGCGCCCATTCTTGCAGGGAAGCGCCGCCGGGAGTTTTCCACATACGACGCCGGGTACCTTCCCGCACCCCCTGCAGCTTCATAGGTTGTAAGCAGCCGCAGGCCGGCAAATGGCTGGACCAACAAGCCGCACCAACTTGAGGGAGCATCATGGAAACGACGCCATCACAGGACCCCCACCCTCCCCTGCCCCCGGGCATGCACGACATTGGGGGGCCAGGCAACGGAGGAACAGGAAATGCAGGGCCAGGCAACAAGGGAACGAACAGCCTGGTCCTGGCGATTCTTGCCCCAGCGAGCATGTTCCTCACCGGGCCGCTGTCCATGTTCGCCATGTTGATGACCTACCCGGACGAAGGGCCGTCCCCAAGGCCGTGGGTAACCCCCATGGTGCTGTTCAGCCTGCCTCTCCTCTTCGCCGTACTGGCGCTGCGGCTGGCACTGCCTGCCCTGAAGGGGTCCCCGCGGGGATCGGGCAACTGGTCTGCCGCGGCAGTTTCCCTCTGCATCTGCGGCCTGGTCTTCGCCCTGGCCTTGGGCCCGGCACTCGACGCTATTGGCCTGTTCTGACCGCCCTGATCTTCCGCTGCCCCCGCGGCGCTATTCTGGAAGGGATGAGCGAATCCCCTGAAAACCCCCAGCAGCCGCATGTCCCCAGGCCCGTTACGCCCGGGACCCAGGCCTCCTTTGGCACCTACGGCGGCCGGCCTGTCAGCTTCGTGCGCCGCGGCACCAGGCTGCAGGGCCGGCGGCAGGCTGCCTGGGCAGAGCACGCCGAGCGCTGGGCCGTCAACGTTCCACGTCACGTGGCCAACACCTCGGTCCACCCCGACTACACCTTCGACGCCGCCGCAGAGTTCGGCCGGGAGGCCCCGCTTATCGTCGAAATCGGCTCCGGCCTTGGCGACGCCATCTGCCATGCGGCCGAACAGAACCCGGACACCAACTTCCTGGCCGTCGAGGTCTACACCCCGGGCTTGGCCAACACGATTATCAAGATCAACAGCCGCGGCCTGGACAACGTCCGGGTGGTGGAGGCAAATGCCCCGGAGGTGCTGGCCACCATGCTGCCCGAAGGCTCGGTCAGCGAACTGTGGGTCTTTTTCCCCGATCCCTGGCATAAGTCGCGGCATCACAAACGCCGGCTCATCCAGCCGGAGTTCGCCAAGCTGGCGGCCCGGGCGCTGAAGCCCGGCGGCCTGTTCCGGATCGCCACCGACTGGTCCAACTATGCCGTCCACGTCCGGGACGTCATGGCAGGCTCAGCGGACTTCGAGAACCTGCACACCGGAGAGCGCCGCGGACCCGAAAGCCCGCTCACCCAGGTTTGGCAGTCCGGCGTCGAATCGGTGGTGGGCGGCGCCCCCGTCCGCGAGGGACGCGCACCGGTGAGCACGGAGCACACCGGTCCCAACGAAGGCGTGGATGAAACGGGCGGCTGGGCTCCCCGCTTCGAGGGCAGGATCCGGACCAGCTTCGAGTCGAAGGCCCACGAGGCAGGCCGCCTGATCTTCGATCTCTGCTACCGCCGCCGCTGAGGGGTGCCGGGCGGCGGTCAGGCCACGCTGATCGAGGCCACGATCTCCTTGAGCATGTCCAGCCGGGGTTCGGCCTCCGGGTTCAGGTAGGGCCAGATGACCACCACGCCAATGAACCGCCCGCTTTCCCACACGCCCACGGTGGCCGCCACCTTGGGCGGCCCGCCGTCGTCGTCATATCCCACAACCACCGCATAGGCGGCCTTGCCGGGCAGGTTCAGCCCGCCCTCCGCCAGGAGGGTGCCGCCGCGTTCCTCAAGGTAGAACCCTGACATCAGGTGCGCCCAGCCGGTGGCCTGCGGCGCATCCTGCACCGAGGTATCGTCCTTGATCACCGTGACCAGGACGCCGCCCAGCAGGCCGTACTGCTCGCTGTTGGGCCCGGCCGTGGAATCATCCAGGACCTGGGTGTGCTCGGGAAAGTCTGCGGTGAAGCCCAGCGGGGATTCGATGTGCACTGACATTGGTTTCAGAGCCTCTCGAGCTTGGTGTCATTGGGGACTTTGTAGTATGTGGACACGTTGGTGGTGGACTGGTTCTCGGTCTTGACCTCCACCTCACCCACCTTGACGTCGAACCCTGCCTCGTTGGTGGCCGTCAGCACGGAGTTCACCTGGATGGTGGCGGAGCCGGCCTCGTACAGGCGGGCGGCGTCGCGGGCGGCGCCTGCCTCATTCCCCAGGGCGACGTTGCGAAGGTAGCTGTCAATGACGGGCCGGTTCTCCGGTGAGTAGTCCACATCAATCTTCACCGTCCCCTGCGTTCCGGCGGTCACGGTGGAATCGAACTTGGCGGCCTCGGATTTCACGCCGGAGGTCACCCCCTGGGCCACGGTGCCGTCCATGGATACGGAGACTGACTCGATGTTGTTGCCCTTGTCCATGGTGACCTGCAGCCCGCCCTTGCCGGAGGCCTCGAAGACCCTGCCGTCCAGGTTGAGCTTGCCCTGTGCCGAGACCTCGCCGCTGGCTGTGGAGGTACCGTCCGTGAGGTTCCGCTCGTACGCAAGGTCAAGCTTTGCCCCGCCGGACGCGGTGCCGGCCTCACCCTCGGCAGCCAGCGAAAACGTGCCCTTGGCCTTGTCCGTCTGCCCTGTGGAACCGTTGTCCTTCGCCGCATCATTAATGGTGTCCAGGATGTATCCGGGCGGGTTGCCCGCCACGTCCTTGATCTCGCCGATGCTGTCCGGCGGAAGGTCGCGGTACATCTGTTGGCGCGCCGCCATCGCTTCCTCAACGCTGGCGAACGTGTACTCGCGGGAGACCTCCCCGGTCAGTGTTGCCCCCGCCGTTCCGGTGGTGTCGTTGACGCCCAGGCCCATATTTCCGTAAACCTTCATCGTGGCGGAACCATCGGCGTTCTCCACCACTTCGGTCCCCACCTCGGCACCGCCATGGACCCAGGCCACCCGGGCCTCGATGGAGGCCTTCCCGGTCTCCGAGTAAACCGGAATGTCCGCCTTTGCCAGCTCCTGCAGGTGCTGCTTGGCCAGCTGCTGGGCGGCGGCGGGAATGCCGCCATCCATGCGCATCAGGTCCTCGGCGAAAGGGCCGTCGCTGCCTTCGCCCTCAATCAGGTATTTCCGGTCCGCGTCGGAGAGGGCGGCCCACCACTTCGCCTGCTCTTCCGGGCTGGCGTTAAGCATCCGGTCCAGCCCGGACTCGAGCTCCCGGCGGTGTTCTGCCGCCGCCCTGGCTGCCTCGGCCTTTTCCCTGAGCCATTCCCTGGCCTGCGCGGCCAGCGACGTCAGCCGGTCCCAAGCGCTGGTGCCGGACCCGCCGGCGGCCGACGCCTTTTCCTGCTCGTCGGCATGCTTCATCAGGATTTTCGAGTTCTCCCGCAGGCTGGCCACCACCTTGTCCAGGCTGGGCCGGTGGCTGGCACTCCACTCCTGGCGGAAGCGGTCCCCGTCCCGTCCCTTCCACGGCGCGGACTGGATCTGGCTGTGCAGTGACCCTGCCCGGCTGCTCAGCAGCGACGCTGCCTGGTCTGCCGCCTTGGCCAGCGCCCGCAACTGGCTGGTGTCTGCGCCGTAAAAAGTCATGGTTCCCCCGGGAAAAGTGCGGTACGCGTCAATCGCTGGTCCTTATGGTTGCACAGGCTGCCGGGGCCCGGCGATGGGGATCCCTCCCCATCGCCCGCGGCTGCCGGGACAACCGGGCATCGGGTGGCCGGTCTCCTGTGGAGCCGTGCCGGGCGGGCTGCTCGAGGCCGGCGGTTCCGGGCCGGCGGTTCCAGGCCGGCTGTTCGGGGCCGGCTGTTCCGGGCCCGGCCGGCATGGCACGATTACCCGTGTAAGAAGGGCACGCACAGCGGCGCAACGCGCCTGTCCAAAGGAACGACGATCAAAGAAGAACTGAAACAGGCCGTAGACACGGCAGAGGACGTCACCAATTCGCGCGTCCTCGAGATCCTGGCACGGTCCGGATTCGCAGCCAGCGGCATCCTGCACCTGCTGGTGGGTGCCATCGCCATCCGCCTGGCCATGGGCGGCACGGGCCACGCCGATTTCAGCGGCGCCGTTGCCGAACTTGCCACCATGCCCGTGGGGCCGTTCCTGCTGTGGGGAAGCTTCGCCGCCTGCGCCGCACTGTCCCTCTGGCAGACCGGCGACGCCATCTTCGACTTCAACCACCAGCCCACCAGGAAGAAGATCAAGAACAAGGCCAAGGCCGCCCTGCAGGCGATCGTGTACGCCGTCCTGGCCCTGACCCTGTGGCACTTCGCCATGGGCACGGGGACGGGCGATGACAACCGGAAGGCCGCCAGCGACTTCACCATTTCCATGATGCAGGCCCCTGGCGGGGTGGCGCTGCTCGTCCTGATCGGCGTGGCGGTGGCAGTCACGGGCGTGGCGTACGGCATCCGGGGACCAAAGAAAACGTTTGAGAAGCAGTTGCGGATGCCTTCCCCGGCCCGGCCAGGACAGCGGTGACGGCCCTGGGGGTGGCGGGCTACCTGGCCAAGGGAACCGTGCTGCTGCTGGCCGGACTGCTTATCGCCATCGCCACGCTCAAGGAGCACCCTGAGGATTCCACCGGCCTGGACGGCGGGCTGCGGGCCCTCCGCGACCAGCCGCTGGGCCCCTACCTGCTGGCCGCGGTGGGAGCCGGACTGGTCTGCTACGGCGCTTACATGATCATGCGCGCGCGGCTGGCCAAAATGACCAAGTAAGCCGTCAATCAGCATGGTTAGGTAGAGGCATGCCCCAGGTACGTGCCGAACGCTTGATCCGCATCGATCCGGAGACTGCCTTCGCCCTCTCCCAAACCACCGGGGACTTCCGGCTCAAGTGGGACCCTTTCATCTCCGCCCAGGGCTTCCTTGACGGCGCCCGGGCGCCAGGAAAAGGCGTCCGCACCCGCACCAGGTCCCGGCTTGGCCTGGCGATGGTGAGCCAGTATGTCTCCTATGCGCCGCCCCGCAACGTGGGCATGACCATGGTCTCCGGCCCCTGGTTCTTCACCAACTTCGGCGGCGGCTGGCGTTTCACGGCGGACGACGGCGGCACCCGGGCGGTCTGGAAATACACCTTTTCGTGCCGCCCGGCTGCGCTCCGGCCCCTCATGGAACGGATCGGCAGCCGGCTGCTGGGCTACGAGATCGAACGGCGGATCGAGGCCTTCGCCCGCGCCTGCGAGGACGAGTCACTGGTCGCGGAGTTCAGGGGACTCACACCCTAGGGAACGGTAATGACCGCCACCGCGTGCTGGGCGCCGTCGCGCAGTTCCACGCTTGAGATGCTGCCCAGCTGGATGGGGGTTGCCCCGGTGACCTTGACCTTCCCGCTCGGGGTGGCCGTCCAGGCGCAGGCACGGTCCTCCCCGCCGGCGCGGTCGCGCACCCACAGTGAAAGGGTCCCTTCCGCCGGGAGGCTGCTGCCGCTCACCGCAAGCTCGGTTCCCCACGTCTTCCGGGCCATGTCGATGTTGACCTGCAGCCCTCCCCCGGATGCCACCGAGTAGGTGGCGTCCGGATGCGGCGGCCTGGCGAGCAGGGGACCCACCGCAAGTCCCACGGCCAGGCACGCGGCGGCAAGGGCACCTGCCAGCGCCGCCCACCGCCGTCGTAATGTCCGACGCCGGCTGGCCAGTTCGCCGAGCAGGCGGGCAGGGGTGGCGCCGGCACCCCCGCTGCCGCCGGGGACGGCGGTCAGTGCCACGGCGTCGGGGACCGGAACGGAGTCAAGGAGCATGGGCACCTTCTCCAGCACCGCCAGTTCCCTGCGGCAGGCGCCGCAGTCCTGGAGGTGCGCCTCGAAGAGTGCGAGGTCGTCGGGATCCAGGCCGCCCAGCACGTAGGCACCCAGCAGGTGGTGGAGGTCGGTGTTCACCGCTCCACCCCCATCTCGTCCAGGATGGTGCGCAGTGCCCGAAGCGCGTAGAAGGCGCGGGATTTGACCGTTCCGCTGGGGATGTTGAGCTGGACGGCAGCCTCGTTGACCGTGAACCTGCGGTAGTGCAGGGCCACCAGGACGTCCCGGTGTTCCTTGCTCAGCCGCAGCAGCGCTTCCTCCATCAGGACCCGGTTGAGCATCTCGTCAACGCGGCCCATCACTGCGGCGGGGTCGGTAAGGCTGCTCTCCAGCGCCTCGTTCGGCCGGCGCTGGCTCCGGCGGTAGTTGTCGATCATGATGTTCCTGGCCGTGCGGTACAGATAACTGCGGAAGCTGCCGTTGATGTCCGGCGCATGCTGCCAGACGCGCAGCACGGTTTCCTGCACCACGTCCTCCGCGAGCTGCGGATCCCGGACGGCGCTGAGCACGAACCGGCGCAGGGCGCTGCCGTGTTCACGGTAGATGGCTTCCACCACCTTGTCGTCAAGTGGCATCCCGCTTCCCCCGTCCCTGCCCGTTCACATCACTGCACAGCGTGGAACGCCACGGCATCCTGCGCTCCCGGCTGTTACCACGTTGGGCAGCAGGAAAAGGTTCAACCGGGCGGCTCCGGAGCGCGCCTGTGAACCATTCTTTACCTGGAAGCGTCGTAGGGGTTAGCGTCCGGCAATTCAGCTCCGGGCGCCTGCACCAGCATCAGCAGGAAACACCAGCCAAGGAGCACATCATGAAGCACCATGTCGGGCCAGGCCTTGCCATCCTGGCCCTGGCGGCAGCCCTCACCGGCTGCGGCAGCAGCACCGGGACCACTCCGTCGGCCACCAGCCCGGCCACGGGTGCCTCCAGCACCGCGTCCGCCACGGTTTCTTCGTCCGGCACCGCCTCAGCCTCCGCGTCATCGACCCAGGCGGGCGCCGCCGTCGACCTCAAAACGGCATCCTCATCCGCAGGCAGCATTGTGGTGGATGCGAAGGGAATGAGCCTCTACTTCTTCACCAAGGACACCAAGGACTCCGGCACCAGCGCCTGCACCGGCTCCTGCCTGGTCCAGTGGCCGCCGCTGACCACCACCTCGGGCTCCCCCGCGGGCGAAGGCGTGACCGGCAAGCTGGGCACCATCAGCACCCCTGACGGGAAGAAGCAGGTGACACTGAACGGCATGCCACTCTATTACTTCGCAAAGGACACCAAGCCGGGCGACATCCTGGGCCAGGGCGTGGGCGGCGTCTGGTACCTGTCGGACCCGTCGGGCGCGATGATCAAGGCAGCCGGCCAGGGCTACTAGGCCTGCAGGCCCACCGGTCCGGCCTACTTCAGGGGAACGTCCGGGACCTTGCCCGGGAGGGGGACTTCCGTGGGCACGGGAACGGGCAGCTTGGAGCTTGGTTCCAGGCCCTTCCTGACATCCTCCGTAACGGTGGCGGGCAGTGACGGCTCGGTAGCCGCGGGCTGCTGCGTGGCAGCCCCATGGCTCGGCGTGTTTCCGTGTGCCGGAACACCCGACGGCGCCGCACCGGCAGGTGCCGAAGCCGGGGCCGGTGCCGCCGGGACGGCGTCCGGGCCGCTGGTTGCCTGCGGGGCGGGCGCCGCAGGCTGTGGCGCGGGCACCTGCGGCATGTCGTGGCCGGTGGGTGCCGCACTGGACCCTGTCACGAATGACGTGACGGCGTGGTTCAGCTGGGTGAAGGATTCCCGGAACCCCTGGTCCGAAGCAGCGGCAACGGCACCACCTGCCGCGAGCGAAGCGGCAACAGACAAGGTGGTGAGCGTGACCCGGCGCTTGGCCTTGCGGCGCGCGGCGAGTTCATCGGCCGGGCGGCCGGCCGGACGCGTGGACGGTGCCGCAGGTTCGGCGGCGGAGAGCACCGTGGTGGGGGCGGGGCCGGCAGCGGAAGTTCCCGCCATCAGGGCCGCGATTTCGGCGGAGGGCTCAGGGACGCCTGCCCCGAGGGCGCGCAGGTTGACCAGGGCATCACGGAGCTGGCCGTCGTCGTCCACGCCGGCCTCCAGCAGGAGCTGGTCAACGGTCCCGTCGTTGCGGGATCCTGCGGTGTCACTCATGGTTCGCCTGGTTTCTCTTGAGCGTTTGGGCCTTGAGGTTCTGCAGGGCACGGCGCTGGAGCTGTTTGATGGCTCCGGCGCTCTTGCCCATGATGTCGGCCACCTGGTCGATGGACAGGTCCGCCACGACGCGCAGGGCCAGCACTTCCTGGTGTTCCGCGCTGAGGCCTTCCAGCATCGCCGCGGCCCCGGCGGTCAGTTCCACGGCCTGGTCCTCCGCGGACGGCGAGGTGCGGCCGTCCTGCTGGGGATCGTACGGTGTCAGCTGCGGCCTGCGCTCCAGCCGGCGGTAGTGGTCCACCATGCGGGCATGCGCGATGGAAAAGAGCAGGGACTTGGCGCCCGCCAGACCGCCGGTGAGGCTGCCGATTTTGGGATAAAAGGCCAGGAAGACGTCCTGGGTGACAGCTTCGGGATCATCCAGGCCGCGGGCCTTGAGGTAGCCGTGCACCGGCCCCGCGAAGGTTCGATAGGCAGCCGCGAACAACACGGCCGGATCGGTTCCGGCCGCGTTGTCGAATATGTCGATCTCTTCCTGGACCAAAGTGTCTAGCACCAGCGGCTCCTCCATCCCGGGATCCGGCCCGCGCCCTGTCCCGGTTTCCGGTACGGACTGCCAGTCTCCGTGGCCTTCCAGCTGCCTCTTTGCAGGCCTGGCGGGGGTGCACTTCCAAAGGCGTGCGCGCCCGGCCGGCTGCCTGGACTGCGGCCGCAGCCGGAGCGGCGGCCGCAGTCCAGACTAGCCAAGGTGCCTTAGCGGGTGGAAACCGACGGAGCGTGCACGGTGTCGCCGCCCACGGCGGGAACGGCAGGAACGGCAGGAACAGCGGTTGCGCCGTCGGCACCCGGGACGGCAGGAACTGCCGGAACGGCGGGAGCGGACGGAAGCTCAGGCTTCTCAGCCTCGACGGCAGCGGAGCCCTTGGCCTCGGCCGCAGCCTTGGCAGCGGCATCGGCCTTGGCCACGACGTCGGTGCAGTAGCCCTCGATGTTCGCCTCACCCTGGGCTGCGATGGACAGCGAGGAGAACGCCTTGGAGGAAGCGTCCACGCCACCGTGGGTGTAGGCGGTGCACAGGCCCAGGGCCGCCGGGCCGGCGGCGTCAACGGCGGTGTTGGCTGCCGCGGAAGCAGTCGCACCGGCGGTGACCTTATCGTCGGAGGCCGCAGCCGAACCGGAAGCCGTGGCGGAAGCATCGGCGTCGGTGGTCTTCAGGGCACCGGTCACAGCTTCGGTCGCCGTGGGCGCCGGGGTGGCCTGGGCGTCAGCCGCTGCTTCGGCTGCAAGCTTGGGGGCAGGTGCGCCGAAGAGCTCGTGGGCAGTCTGCTGGGCCTGGGTGGGAAGGACGCCCGAGACGGCGGCGGCGCCGGTTCCTCCCACTGCCAGGGTTCCTGCAGCCAGGACTCCGGCGGCGACTTTGCTGGTGGCGAGAACGGTGAACACAGACATCTAACTTCTCCAAACCTAGACAACACATCGGATCGGGTCCGCCGGGCGGACCCATCACGGACTACATCGCCTCCGGTTGCGGAAAGGTTACGGGCGCCTCGAATTTTCTTTCTCCCTGGGAACCAGGGTTGCCGCGAGGCGCTGGATATACGGGCCCACTTCCTCATCGTCCAGCACCAGAAGGTCCGCCTGGCCGCGCAGCCAGCGGGCATTGAGGGCAGTGATGTTTTCGCGTTCCAGCAGCTCTTCAAACTCGCCGTCGAGCTCCTCCATCCGGAAGACGCCGTCGGGCACGGCACCGATGCCATCAATGCCGTCCAGGTAGGCGGCAGCTGTTTCGGCGGTCAGTGCGTCGTAGGCGTCCACGGCGCGGTTGAACAGGTCCAGGTGCGCGCCGGCGCCCATTCCGGCCATCCCCTCCCGGACCAGCGTGTCCATGGCGGACCGTGCGGCCGCCATGACGGCGTATTGCGCGAACCCGCCCTCCAGGGCCTGGCAAAGGTAGAAGTCCACAAAATAGCTGCGGACGGCCACGGGAGACATGTCCTCCGTGGCCAGCAGGGCGTTGTGCATTGCATCGATGATGGCCACGTTGGCCTCCACCACCTCCTCGTCCCTGCCTTCGATGCTGCTGCTGGTCAGGACGACGGGCTGCTGGCTGGTGGTCATGGCACTCCTTGCTGGGGTGGTGGTACGCCGGACGCCTTCACGCTACGGCGGCCAGGCCACGGCAGGATCGGCGGACAAATGAACGTCAAGCGAAGTTTTCGGGGCCGGCCGGGAAGGCGCCCGGCATGGGCGTGCCGCCGGGCGAACTAAGATGGATCAGATAACCACCCACCGGACCCGGCCCCGCCGTGACCTGCCGAAAGTAGCGCGTACATGCCATCCCAACCGGACGAAAGTGCGGAACTGGCAATACAGACACCCGCCATCAACGACCGCTCGCTGGCGGCCGGGCTGGCCTATGCCATGGCGAGCAGGGTCTCGGGAATATCGTTCGACGGCGGCACCGGCCTCATGCTGGGAAAGGTCCGGGGCGGTGCGGAGGTCCCTTATTCCACCACGGCCAAGCTGGTCCGGAAGGCGGGCGGCTGGAGCTGCACCGTGGGAGTGTGCAGCTGCCCGGTCCGCAAGGACTGCAAGCACGTGGCGGCCTTGCTGTTCGCGGCTGAGGACAACCCGTCCATCCGGGTGCAGCTGCTGGCGCCGTCCACCTCCACGCAGGTATCCCGCGCACCCTCGGCGGTCCTGTCCGACTGGGAACAGGCCCTCAGCCCGCTGATCTCCCAGCCCGGTTCAGCCCCTTCCACCAGCGGCGTTCCCCTGGCCCTGCAGTTCGAGATCGAGGAACCGCCGCCGCATTTCTCCTACACGGGGCGCCGGGACCCGGTGCGCGGGGTGCGGCAGCTCAAGGCGCGGCCCGTCATCATGGGGGCCAAGGGCAAGTGGATCCGCGGCGACGTTTCCTGGAACACCCTGAACTACCTGAACTTCCGGCGCGAATCCAACCAGGCGCACGTGGAATGGCTGCAGGAGTTCCTCGCCGGCCACTCCTCTACCGCCAGCCGGATGCACAACTCCGCGGGACTGTGGCTGAGCCTGAACTCCTACTCGGGGAAGAACCTGTGGAGCCTGCTGTCCGAGGCCGGGAAGATCGGGCTCGCCCTGGTCCACTCGCGCGGCACCGGGCCGGTCCGGCTGGCCGAGGCCCCTGCCGCCGTCGGGCTTTCCCTGAGCCGGTACGGCACTCCGGTGGCGGACGCCGCTGAGGCCGGCACCACCGCCGGGACCTCCGACGGCGGGCTGGAGCTGTCACCCACCATTACCGTGGAGGGCGCTGAGGTTGATCCGGCGTCGGTGGGCACCATCGGCCGGCCGGCGCACGGGCTGTTCTTCACATCCGGCGAGGCCGCGCTGCCCGGCGTCCCCGACCCCGACGGAACCATCACCCTGGCGCCGCTGGAGAACGGGCTCAGCGAGGAACTGCTGGCGTTCGTCACGGCCGCAAGCACCCTGCACATACCTGCCAGGGACGAGTCACGCTTCCTCACGGGCTTTTATCCAAAGCTCAAACAGGCGGCCCGGGTGACGGCCCGCGACGAGTCGGTGGAACTGCCCGAACTGGCCGTCCCCACCCTGTCGCTGCTGGCCAATTACGGGGCGGACCACCGGGTGCGGCTGCACTGGGAGTGGCACTACAAGACCGGCAAGCTGGTCACCGCGCAACCTCTGTGGCGGCACCCCGGCGATGCGGGCTACCGCGATGACACGGCGGAGTCCCGCATCCTTGAGGGCATTGGCCGTCCGTGGGACGCGGTGCCCGCGCTGGGCGAGCCCGCCACGGGCGGCTGGGGCACTCCCCGGCTGGCCGCGTCGGCCGAACTGACGGGCCTGGACACGCTGGCCTTCACCGAGGAAGTGCTGCCGCGGCTGCGGGAGGCGCCGGACGTTGACGTGGAGACGGTGGGCGACATCGCCGACTACCGCGAGGCTGAAGAGGCCCCGGTGGTGTCCATCTCCACCAAGGCAACCGAACAGCGCGACTGGTTCGACCTGGGCATCCAGATTTCCCTGGAAGGCCAGCCTGTTTCCTTCGCCGCCGTGTTCTCCGCCCTGGCCGCGGGACAGACCAAAATGCTGCTGCCCAGCGGCGCCTACTTCTCCCTTGACCTCCCGGAACTGCACCAGCTGCGGGCCCTGATCGAGGAAGCCAGGGCGCTGCAGGACAACAAGGATGCGCCGCTGCAGATCAGCCGGTTCCAGGCGGGGCTCTGGGATGAACTGGCACAGCTGGGAATCGTGGACGAACAGGCCGCGGCCTGGCGGTCCGCCGTGGGCGGTCTCTTGGAGGGCGGCACGGACGGGCTGCCGCTGCCCCCCACCTTGAACGCGGAGCTGCGGCCGTACCAGCTGGAGGGCTACAACTGGCTCAGCTTCCTGTACAAGCACGGGTTGGGCGGCATCCTGGCTGACGACATGGGCCTGGGCAAGACCGTGCAGGCCCTGGCCTTGATGTGCGCCGCCAAGGAGCTGGCCGCCGCGGCTGCTTCGTCCCTTGGGAATACCGACGGCGGGAACACCGACGACGGGAATACCAACGCCGGTGCTGCCGCTGCCGCTGAAAGCCGGCCCGCCGCCGTCGCGCCTTTCCTGGTGGTGGCGCCCACCAGCGTGGTGGGCAACTGGGCCCTCGAAGCGGCCCGGTTTGCGCCGGGGCTGACCGTTCGGACGGTCGGCGAGACCTTTGCCAAGAGCGGCCAGGAGGTGGCGGAGGCCCTTGACGGTGCCGACATCGTCATCACCTCCTATGCCTTGTTCCGCATCGATTACGAGGCCTACGCCTCCCGCACCTGGAACGGGCTGGTGCTGGATGAGGCGCAGTTCGTCAAGAACCACCAGTCCAAGGCGTACCAGTGTGCACGGAAGCTGCCGGCCGCGTTCAAGCTCGCCATCACGGGCACTCCGCTGGAGAACAACCTCATGGAGTTCTGGGCGCTGACCTCCATCGTGGCCCCCGGCCTGTTCTCCAGCCCCAAGCGCTTCGCGGAGTACTACCAGAAGCCGGTGGAAAAGAACGGCGACAAGGGGCAGCTGGAAAAACTCCGCCGCCGGGTCCGCCCGCTGATGATGCGCCGAACCAAGGACCAGGTGATCAAGGACCTGCCGCCCAAGCAGGAACAGATCCTTGAAGTGGTGCTGAACCCGCGGCACCAGAAGGTGTACCAGACGCACCTGCAGCGCGAGCGGCAGAAGATCCTGGGACTGATCGAGGACGTCAACAAGAACCGGTTCACCATCTTCCAGTCGCTGACCCTGCTGCGGCAGTTGAGCCTGGACGTGTCGCTGGTGGACCCGGCGTTGTCAGCGGTGCGGTCCAGCAAGCTGGACGTGTTGTTCGAGCAGCTCGAGGACCTGGTGGCCGAGGGGCACCGCGCGCTGATCTTCAGCCAGTTCACCGGGTTCCTGGGCAAGGTCCGGGAGCGCCTGGACGAGGAGGACATCGAGTACTGCTACCTCGACGGCAGCACGCGGAACCGCGCCGACGTGGTCAGTGAGTTCAAGAACGGCAGCGCGCCGGTGTTCCTGATTTCGCTGAAGGCCGGCGGTTTTGGGCTCAACCTCACGGAGGCCGACTACGTGTTCCTGCTCGATCCGTGGTGGAACCCGGCGTCCGAGGCGCAGGCTGTGGACCGGACGCACCGGATCGGCCAGGCCCGGAACGTGATGGTGTACCGGCTGGTGGCCAAGGACACTATCGAGGAGAAGGTCATGGCGCTGAAGACCCGGAAGTCGCAGCTGTTTGCCGACGTCATGGAGGGCGATGCCCTGGCCGGCGGGGCCATCACGGCCGAGGACCTGGCGGGCCTGTTCAAGGACTAGTGCCCGTCGTTATCGACGCGCATCCTGGTTTTCGACGCGCATCTTCACTGTCGCGGCCCACATCTTG
Source organism: Arthrobacter sp. FX8 (assembly GCF_026723805.1). Classification (NCBI taxonomy): domain Bacteria; kingdom Bacillati; phylum Actinomycetota; class Actinomycetes; order Micrococcales; family Micrococcaceae; genus Arthrobacter; species Arthrobacter sp. FX8. The sequence continues at coordinate 3,265,745 of NZ_CP113505.1, forward strand.
GTAGCGCCAGCGAATCCGCGCAGCGCAAGTGCGTTTCCGCGTCGACAATCGCAGCCTATGCTGGTGCCCAACGCAAACTACAACGTTGGAGAAATTGTGTCCCAGCACATGACTGCACCGCCGACCCTCCCCCACCTGCGTCCTGACGCCTTTGCCAACCCGTACCGGGACCCGGTGTGGGACGGCCCCACAGATCCCGTCCTGGTGGCGGACCACCTGCGGGACGAGTGGGTCCTCTTCTACACGCAGCGCCGCGCCACCGCTCCGGGGCTGACGGGGGTTGAATGGGTGCACGGCACCGGGATCGGCGTCGCAAGGTCGTCCGACGGCGGCGCCACCTGGCGCTACGAAGGCACCGCCGGGGGACTTATCCCGCCCGGAACGGACCTTCCGGCAACCCTCTGGGCGCCCGACGTCGTACGCATCGGCGACCGGTGGATCATGTACCTCTCGGTCCTCGGCGGCAGGCGCACCGACTGGACCGGGACGGCCGGAATCGTCCAGCTCGCCAGCCGCGACTTGGAGCACTGGGAGTACCTGGGCGCCGTGGACCTGGCCTCACCGCGGGTCATCGACGCCGCCGTGGCACGGTGCGGGGACGGCCGGTACCGGCTCTGGTACAAGGACGAAACCCGAGGCTCAAATACTTACAGCGCCGTGACGGAGACCCCGGCGGATCCAGCATCCTGGGTCCGCGAGGGCGTCGCGGTCCCTGGCCGGCCGCACGAAGGGCCCAAGGTCTTCCGGCTGGGCGGCTGGTACTGGATGATCGTGGACGAATGGCGAGGCCAGGGCGTCTACCGCTCCCGCGACGCTACCGGAAACTGGACCCGGCAGGAGCACCTGGACGGGCTGATCCTCACGGCGCCGGAATCGGTGGACGGGCGGGCCGTCGTCGGACGCCACGCGGACGTGGTCTCGCTCGAGGGTGGGGACTCTGGCGACGGCGGCGCGGAGCGGGCACTGCTGGTCTACTTCACGCACCCGCACTGGAACGGCGAGGACATCGGCACCATGGCGCCGGACCCGCGCACCCGGCTGAGCCACATACGGGCCGCGATGCTTGAGGTGCGCGACGGCATCCTGGCCTGCACGGAACACTGAACACAGAAGGGCCAAACCCCGGAACTATAAGCCGGCGGCTGCCGGCACCGGTCCAAGGTTTGGCCCTGACTCGTGCGCTGGGGCGCGTGGGACACTCCGCGTGAAAACTGCACCGGGCGCCGCCCCCAGCAGGCGGGCGCCCGGCAGCTTTTATGAGACGCGCTGCGGCGAGCCCAGTTCCACCGGGTCCTCGTCCGTCAGGTACGCCAGCTCGGAGTGGGCCGCGAGGTCGATGCCGCGCAGTTCGTCCTCGGGCTTGATGCGCAGGCCGATGGTCTTGTCCAGGATCTTTGCCAGGACCCAGGTGATGCCGAAGGAGTAGACCAGGACCGTGACGGTGGCGAGGGCCTGGACGCCCAGCAGTTCAACCCCGCCGCCGTAGAACAGGCCGCTGACGGCGTTGGGTGCTGCGTCGGTGGCGAAGAGGCCGATGAGCAGGGTGCCCAGGATGCCGCCCACCAGGTGGACACCGACGACGTCGAGGGAATCGTCGAAGCCGAGCCGGAACTTCAGCTCGATGGCCAGGGAGCAGACAGCGCCGGCGATGGCGCCGATGGCCACCGCGCCCAACGGGCTGACGGCACCACAGGCGGGGGTGATGGCCACGAGAGCGGAGATCAGGCCGGAGGCGGCGCCCATGCTGGTGGCGGCACCGTGGCGGACGCGCTCCACCAGGGCCCAGGCGAGCAGGCCGGCGGATGCGGCCACAGCGGTGTTGAGGAAGACCACCGACGCCGACTGGCCGGCGGAGAGGGCGGAACCGGCGTTGAAGCCGAACCAGCCCACCCACAGCAGGCCTGCGCCCACCAGGACCAGCGGCCGGCTGTGCGGCTTGGCGTGTTCCACCTTGGGCCAGCCGGAGCTCTTGCCGAGGACCAGGGCCAGGGCCAGGGCGGCCGCACCGGCGTTCATGTGGACCGCGGTGCCGCCTGCGAAGTCGATGGCCTTGATGCCGTTGGCGATCCAGCCGCCAGCCGTGCTGCCGTCCGCCGAGTCGAATGCGAACACCCAGTGCGCGATGGGGAAGTAGACCACGGTGGCCCAGATGCCTGCGAACAGCATCCAGGCGCCGAACTTCATGCGCCCGGCCGCCGCGCCGGCAACCAGTGCCGTGGTGACGCAGGCGAAGAACAGCTGGAAGGCGGCGAACAGGATGACCGGGATGGACGCTGCGTCATCCTTTGCCAGCATCTGCCCCATGCCGGGGAACTCGGTGACGTCACCGATCAGCCCCAGCCCCCAACCGAGTTGCCGAACGCCATCGAGTACCCGAACAATGCCCAGAGCACGGCCACCAGGCTGGCGCCGCCGAAGCACATCATCATCATGTTGAGGATGCGCCGCGACCCCACCATGCCCCCGTAAAACAGGGCCAGGGCGGGGATCATCATGCAAACCAGCGCCGAGCTGGCCAAAATCCAAGCGACATTTCCCGAATCCATGGGAAACCCCTTTCAAGATGCGAAGAGAGAACGGTAAGTTGCCGTCAGAGCCGCTCCGTGGAGGGACGCGGATGGAGAGACCACGTTCAGCGGAGGGGCGGCTGTTGCCGTCTGGTTCCAACTGTATGGCGGCTGTTTCTGGGTGGGTTTCCGGCGTGTTAAATGATCGTTTCGGTCATCCGCCACCGAGTTTCAGGCGTCCCGCCGCACGCAGGAGTTGCTGCAGAAACAGCCGGCAACAGGAAGCTATTTGGCGGAAATCGCCAGGAACTGGATGGGCAGGTCCAGCAGCTCCAGCGGTCCGTGGGGGCCTTCGCCGTCCAGCAGCAGCGAGTCGCCCGCTTCCATGGCGTATTCGTAGGAGCCGTGGCCGTACACCATCCTGCCGGAGAGCATGTAGATGAACTCGGTGCCCGGGTGCTGGAAGAGGGGAAACACGTCGGAGGCGTCGGTGAGGGTGACCAGCGTGGGTTCGATGGCGTCGGTGCGCCCTTTCAGCGTGCCCAGGACACGGTATTCGTGGCCATGCTGGGTTCCGCTGCGGACGGTGAGGCTTCCTGGCCGCTCTTGGTGAAGGTGGCGTCCCGGTCCGTGTCCGCGCCGCGGAACAGCGCGGTCACGGGAACCTTCAGTCCGTCCGCCAGCCGCTGCAAAGTGGTGAGCGAGCAGGATGTGGTGGCTGTTTCCACCCGCGAAATCATGGCTTTGGACAGGCCGGTGCGGGCGGCAAGCTCAGCGGACGACAGGCCTGCGGCCGTGCGGTAGTGCCGCACCTGCGCCGCGATGACCTGTTCCAGGCGCCCGGCTACCTCTGCAGATCCGTCGCCGGCGTGCTGGTCTTCTGCGCGGTCCCGGGCCTGTTCGGTCATGTCAGCCATCTTAGGCGGGTGGACGGACGACGGCGGCGCTAGCCGATCGCCCGTGCCTCACCCAGCAGGCCGGAGAGTGAGTCCGCCAGGGCGAGCGCGCCGGCTTCGGCGTCCCAGTCCTCCACCAGTTCGTCCGGTGAATGCGAGACGCCCGTGGGATTCCGGACGAACAGCATGGCGGTGGGCAGGTGCGCGGCCAGCACGCCGGCGTCGTGGCCCGCGCCGGTGTCCAGCACCGGCGCGGAAGGCAGCAGTTCCCGCAGCCGGTCCCGCAGCCCGCCGTCGAAATGCACTGTGGGGCTCAGGGACTCCGTGCCCAGGCTCGCCGTGCAGTTTTCCTCGGCGGCAAGGACCTGGGCGTTGAGCCCGATGGCCTCCACCAGGGCCGCGGTGACCGAGTCCTCCGGGTGCCGGACGTCGATCCACAGGTCAACGCGGGAGGCGATGACGTTGGTGCCGCCGGGAACAGGCTGCAGCCGGCCCACGGTGGCACGGGCGTCACGGTATTTGCGGGCAGTGTCCCGGATGGAAACCATCACCTTGGCCGCGGCGATCATCGGGTCCCGGCGGTCCTTCATCAGCGTGGTGCCGGCGTGGTTCCCCTCCCCCGTGATGCTCAGCTTCCAGCGGCCGTGGCCCAGGATCGACGAGCCGATGGCCACCGGCTGGTTGAGGTCGATCAGCCCCCGCCCCTGCTCGACGTGCAGCTCCACGAACATCCCCAGGTGCTGCAGGGTCTTGTAGTCGGCTCCGATCAGCCGCGGGTCCTGGCCGTTTGCCGCGGCGACATCCGCATACGTGTTGCCGTCCGGGTCTTTGAGGTTGCGCGCCTTGTTGGCGTCCAGTTCCCCGGTGAGGAGCCGTGAGCCCAGGCAGGCCACGCCGAACCGTGACCCCTCCTCTTCCGGGAAGACGGCGATCGCCAGCGGCCGCCGGGGCCGCAAGTTCCGGGCCTTGAGGAGGTCGACGGCGACCAGCGCCGAGGCGACCCCCAGCGGGCCGTCGTACGCCCCGCCGCCGGGGACGGAATCGAGGTGGCTTCCGGTGGCGACGGCGTCTTTCCGCACTCCCGTTGCTGTGTCCCACCAGGCCCAGATAATCCCGTTGGCATCCGTGTGCACGTCCAGCCCGCGCCGGGCCGCCTGCTCAATGAACCAACTGCGGAGGTCCGTCTCGGCGGTGGAGAATACCGGGCGGGAGTAGCCGCCGCGGGAGGCATCCCTGCCGACGGTGGAGATGTCCTGCAGGAGGCCGGTAACAGTGGATGCGCTGGCTGCGGCGGAGGGCAGGGCCTCCGACGCCGGTGCTGTCTGGGAAATGCTCACGGTGTCCGTTCTAGGTGGTGAATGCTGTGGAAGAGGCGCTCCGGAACCGGTCCGGAACATTCCCGCTGCCGGTGGCCAGGTCCGCTGCCCACCGGCCGATCAGGGGTGCGAACTTTGCCCCGTGCCCGGAGCACGGCGAGACGACGGTGAGGTTGTCCACGCGGTCGATGAGGAAGTCCTCGTTTGGAGTGTTGGTGAACAGGCAGGTGGTTTCGGCGTACGGTTCCGGGTCCAGGCCGGGCAGGCAGCGGCGCACGTAGTCCACCACCCGTGCGCGGTTGGCCGGGTCCACCCGGCCCGTCTGGCCTGCCGCGGAAGGAATGAGCCTGCCGCCGTTGTATTCGGCGACTTTCTGGCCCGCGAACCCGGCATCCCGGCCCCCGGGCAGACCGTAGGCCTGGATGTCCGCCGCCTTGTGGATGAACGTCGGCCAGGGGCCCGCACCCGGGGCTGCGCCGCCGTCGTGGTCCCTGTACCGGAAGTGGAACGCCTGCTCCTGCCGGACGGTGATCGCCGGGAGCGCGGCCAGGAAGCCCGCCGGAAGTGACAGGGAGCCCAGCAGCTCCGGCAGCCAGCCGCCCGCGCTGACCACCACGTGGCCCGCGTCGAACGTTTCCCCGATGGAGGAGAAGAGGCGGTAGCCGGTGCCGTCCCGCTCAATGCTCTCCAGGTGCCAGCCCGTCAGTAGCCGCGCCCCCTTCCTGACGGCGAGGGACACCATGGCGTTGACCGCGGTTTCGGCGTCGATCACGCCGGCAGCGGGGTGCCAGAGGACCTCCGTGTCGAAGGCGATCTGCGGCCACCGCTTCCGGGCGTCCGCGGCGGAGAGGAGTTCGTGGTCAATTCCGACGTCGGCGAGCACCTTGGCGAGCAGGTCCGGTTGCCGCCTGGACCCGTGGTCCACCGCCCCGAAAGGTGTGATCAGCTCCGTGCCGGCATCCAGGGCGAGCCTGTCCCACAGGACTTTCGAGTCCAGCACCGCCTGCGCGTAGAACGGGTCCGGGTAGGCGTAGCGGAAGATCCGGGCGGATCCGTGGGAACTGCCGTCGTGCGCGGCGGGGATGTCGCGTTCCAGCAGGGTGACCTGGTGGCCGCGGGATGCCAGTTGCCAGGCGGTGGCGGCGCCGGCCAGGCCGGCACCCACCACCACATAGTCGGAAGCCTCGGTCATCAGAAGCCCCCTTGGCCTGCCCCCGGGATCCAGCTGGTCCCGGCCAGCGGCACCCGGGCCATGGCGGCCGCCTCGATGGTCAGTGCCACCAGGTCCTCCGGTTCCAGGTTGTGCAGGTGCGACTTTCCGCAGGCCCGGGCGATGGTCTGGGCCTCCATGGTCAGGACGCGCAGGTAGTTGGCCAGGCGCTTGCCGGCAACCACCGGGTCGAGCCGGGAGGACAATTCGGGGTCCTGGGTGGTGATGCCGGCGGGGTCGCGGCCGTCCTGGAAGTCGTCGTAGAAGCCGGCGGCGGAACCCAGCGCGGAGTATTCGGCAGCGTAGCGGGGATCGTTGTCGCCCAGCGCGATCAGCGCCGCGGTGCCGATGGCCACGGCGTCGGCACCCAGGGCCATGGCCTTGGCGACGTCGGCCCCCGTCCGGATTCCGCCGGAGACGATGAGCTGGACCTTGCGGTGGACGCCGAGTTCCTGGAGGGCCTGGACGGCCTGCGGGATGGCGGCCAGGGTGGGGATGCCCACGTTCTCGATGAACACCTGCTGCGTGGCGGCGGTTCCGCCCTGCATCCCGTCCACCACCACCACATCCGCGCCGGACTTCACTGCCAGGGCGGTGTCGTAGTACGGCCGGGAGGCGCCGATCTTGACGTAAATGGGGGTTTTCCAGTCGGTGATTTCACGCAGCTCGCCGATCTTGATTTCCAGGTCGTCCGGGCCGGTCCAGTCCGGGTGGCGGCTGGCGGAGCGCTGGTCGATGCCCACCGGCAGGGTGCGCATCCCGGCGACGCGTTCGGTGATTTTCTGGCCCAGGAGCATGCCCCCGCCGCCGGGCTTGGCGCCTTGGCCGAGCACGATCTCGATGGCGTCCGCCTTGCGGAGGTCGTCAGGGTTCATGCCGTACCGGGACGGCAGGTACTGGTACACCAGGTGCCTGGACTGGCCGCGCTCCTCGGGCGTCATGCCGCCGTCGCCCGTGGTTGTGGAGGTTCCCACCTCGGACGCGCCGCGCCCCAGCGCTTCCTTGGCGTTGGCGGAGAGGGCGCCAAAGCTCATGCCGGCGATGGTCACCGGGGTCTGCAGGTGCAGCGGGCGGCTGGCGTACCGGTCGCCGAGGACGACGTCGGTATCGCACTTTTCGCGGTAGCCCTCCAGCGGGTAGCGGGACATGGAGGCGCCGAGGAAGAGCAGGTCGTCGAAGTGCGGGACCTTGCGCTTGGCGCCCCAGCCGCGGATGTCGTACACGCCGGTGGCGGCCGCGCGCTGGATGTCGGCGATGGTGGCGCGGTCGAAGGTGGCGGACTCGCGCAGGCCAAGCTCAGCGATGTCAGGGGCGGGCATGGAGGTGATGGTCATGGGGGCCTCCTAGTAGGCAGTCGAGTTGTCGACGTGGAAGTGGTAGAGGTTCCGGGCTGAGCCGTAGCGCTTGAAGTCGGCCGGGTTGTCGGTACGCCCGGCGGCGGCGAGCAGTTCTGCCAGTTCGGCAAGGTGCTCTTCGCGCAGCGGCTTTTCGACGCAGTCCGCGCCGAGGGAGGCCACCGTGCCTTTGACGTAGATCCGTGCCTCGTAGATGGAGTCGCCCAGGGCGTCACCGGCGTCGCCGCAGACCACCAGCCGGCCGGCCTGGGCCATAAAGGCGGACATGTGGCCGATGTTGCCGCCCACCACGATGTCCACGCCTTTCATGGAGATCCCGCAGCGGGCTCCGGCGTTGCCGTCGATGACCACCAGTCCGCCGTGCCCGGTGGCCGCGGCGGACTGGGACGCATCCCCCGTCACATGGACCTTCCCGGACATGATGTTTTCCGCCAGCCCGACGCCGGCATTGCCGTTGATGGCCACGCTCCCCTTTTGGTGCATCCCGGCTGCGTAGTAGCCGGCATGGCCGTCGATGGCCACCGCGATGTCCGCGTCGATGCCAACGGCCAGGCTGTGCTTCCCGCCGGGGTTGGTGACGGTCCAGGACTGGCCGTCTTCGGCGTCGTGGATGGCCTGGTTCAGTTCCCGGACAGAGCTGATGGCCAGGTCAACCACTACCTGCCCGGCATCGGGGGCGGCCGTCGGGGCGAAAGTTTCGGGGGCCGTCAGAGTGACCATGTGTAGACCTTTCCGGGTTCCGGTTCAAAGATGCGGGCGTTGTCGATGCCGGGCAGCCCGGCCAGGGCACGGTATTCGGAGGCCATGGCCACGTAGTCGTCCGTTTCGGCGATGATGGCCGGCTTGCAGGCGATGGGGTCGCGGACCACGGCCATGCTGTCCGCCGTGGTGACCACCAGCGTGTAGAAGCCGTCCAGGACCTTACCCAGGTTCACCAGGGCTTCCTCGAGGGTGTCGCCCTGCTGCAGGCGGGAGGCTACGTATCGGGCGCCCACCTCGGTGTCATTCTCGGAATCGAACACCACGCCTTCGCGCTTGAGTTCCCGGCGGACGGTGGCGTGGTTGGAGAAGGAGCCGTTGTGCACCAGGCAGAGGTCGTCGGCCACGGAAAAGGGGTGCGAGCCCCCGGCGGTGACGGCTGACTCGGTGGCCATCCGGGTGTGGGACAGGCCCTGGCTGCCGGCCATCGCCTCAAGTCCGTGCTCGGCGGCGATCTCCATGGGATGGCCCACGCTCTTCATCACGGCCACGTGTTCGCCACGGCCAATGATGGTGGCGGCGGGCAGGGTTTCGCCGACGGCCTTCACCAGGAGGTCCGTCCCGACGCCGGCACTCACCAGGGTGGTGTCACCCACCACGCGGACGGCTGCTGCCGCGTCCAGCGGGAGGAGGCCGGCCACGCCGGCGGTGATGGCCGCCGGCGTCATTCCCTGGTCCTTGCCCAGGAGGCTGAGGGTGGAGGTTCCGGGGGAAACCAGGCCCGGGGTGTTGTAGACGGCCAGGCCGGCCGAGTCCGGTCCGCGGTCCACGATCTGGCAGAGCATGGAGGACAGCAGGGCGCCCATTTGGGGGTGCAGCGAGGGATTGCGCAGCTGCAGCGCGGCGATTCCGCACATGGAAAGTCCTTTTCTTGGATGTGTGGGTTGCTAAATCGAGGTCAGGTACATGCGGATTTCCCAGTCGCTGACCTGGTTGTGCCAGCTGAGGAATTCCTCTTCCTTGGCGTCCGCGTAGTAGCCGCCGACGGCAGGATCCCCGCTGAGGCTGGCCAGGATCACGGGGTCCTTCCGCAGTGCTTCCACGGCGTGGAGCAGCGTGGCCGGAAGGAGATGCGCGTCGGGTTTGGACTCTCCCGGCCCGGACGGCGGGCCCGGATCCAGGGACTTCTCCACGCCGTCCAGCCCGGCGGCAAGGGCGGTGGCGATGGCCAGGTACGGGTTGGCGGAGCCGTCGCCGGAGCGGAGTTCGATCCGTTTGTTGTCCGGCACCCGGATCATGTGGGTGCGGTCGTTCCCGCCGAAGGATGCCTTCCGCGGCGACCAGGTGGCACCCGAGGAGCTGGTGGTGGCGCCGGTCCGCTTGTAGGAGTTCACGGTGGGGGCGAGGAAGGCCTGCAGCGCAGGAGCATGTTCCAGGATCCCGGCGATGAACGAACAAGCCAGGCCGGAAAGCCCGAGGCCGCGGCCGCCGTCGTCCGTTCCCTCACTGGGGAACAGCGGATCGGAACCTGCCCACAGCGAAAAGTGGAAGTGCAGGCCGGTGCCGGTGCGGTCGGTGAACGGCTTGGGCATGAAGGTGGCGGTCATGCCGCGCTGCCCGGCCAGGATATTCAGGATGTAGCGGAGGGACACCACGCGGTCCGCCGTGGTCAGCGCGTCCGTGAAGTTGAAGTTCTGCTCGAACTGGCCGGCGGCGTCCTCGTGATCGTTCGCATAGTTGCCCCAGCCCAGGGAGTTCATCGCCTCCGAAATGGAGGTGAGGTGGTCGTACATCCGGGTGACGCCGCGGGCGTCGTAGCAGGGGCGGGGCGAATCGTCCCTGTCGTCGGCGGTACTCAGCGTCCCGTCGTCGTTTTTCTTCACCAGGAAGTACTCCACCTCGGCGCCCACCTTGGCCTGCATGCCTTTCTCCGCCAGGCCGGCCAACGTGTTCTTCAGGATGACGCGCGGGGCGTAGGGCCAGGGCTTCCCGCCCACATGCGGGTCGCAGTGGATGATGGCCAGGCCTTCCTTGATGAAGGGGACCGGGGTGAAGGACGCCAGATCGGGAACAGCGATCAGGTCCGGGTCCTGCGGCTTCTGCCCCATCAGGCCCGCGGCATAGCCCGCGAACCCCATGGCGCCGTCCTCGAGTTCAGCCGCGGCCTCCACCGGGACCAGCTTGGCGCAGGGCTTCCCGGTCATGTCCACGAACGTGGCCAGCAGGAAGCGGACGTTGTGGGCACGCGCAATATCGGCCAGGGAGATGGTTGGTTCTTCGGCCGGCGCGGGCGCCTTCAGCCCGCCTTCTGGCATTGGGGTCACAGCAGGGGTTGCGACACTCGTCATCGAAACATTCCTGTCAGGGTTGGCGTTAGCTATCAGTAAACCTTGTTGCACCAGATTAGCCAAGGGATGATTTCGTGCGTCGGACAGGAAGGTTAAATGCATGTTTCAGCCGACGGGAAGGGATGGGCATGATGGGGCCGCAGCAGCCGGCCCGCCGCACCCGCAACGGCGGCTAAGCTGAAAATCGCAACCACCGGGTGGAGGGCGGCTTCGGCCAGTGGCCGCGGAAGGACGAATCGGAATGGCTCGAGCAACTGTGCAGGACGTCGCCAAAACGGCGGGAGTGTCCGTCGGCACGGTATCGCGCGTGCTGAATGGAAGCCCGGCCGTGAGCGCGTCAAGCAGGGAAAAGGTGGCCGGTGCCATCCGGCAGCTCAACTACCGCCCGCTCGCCTCCGCACGCGACCTGCGCCGCGACCGCACCATGCGCATCCTGGCGCTCTCGAAAAACCTCGAGTCCCCCGTCATCAGCGAAGCGTTCCGTGGCTTCGGTGACGCCGCGGCCTTGTCCGGCTATGTCAGCCTGATCGCCCCGACGTCCGGCGACCTCGAGCGGGAACAGCAGCTCGTGGATATGCTGCGCAACGGGTCCGTGGACGGATTGATCCTGTTTTCCCCCACCATGCCGGACGGCCACGTTGAAGCGCTGGCTGAGCAGCTGAGCGTTGTCCAGGTCTGCGAGATCGTCGATTCCGAGGCAGCGTTCGGTGTATCCATTGACGACCGGCAGGCCGCTTACGACATTACGCGGCACCTCATCGGGACAGGCGCCCGGCGGCTTGCCATCATCGGCAACCGGGCTGCCCGCTCCGGCAGGCTGCGCGAACAGGGGTTCCGGGAGGCCCTGTCCGAGGCGGGCCTGGCCGCGGAACAGGGCCTGTTCGCCAACGGTGACTTCGATTTCCACGCCGGCCGCCGCCTCACCAGGGAACTGCTGGCCATGGACCGCCTGCCCGATGCCGTGTTCTGCGGCAGCGACACGGTGGCGGCAGGCTGCGTCCGGGAAATCATCGACGCCGACCTGCGGGTGCCGGACGATGTGGCGGTTGCCGGCTTCGATGATTCCATCCAGGCGGAGATGTGCATCCCGGAGCTCACCACCATCCGGCAACCGGCCTACGACCTGGGCCGCGTGGCCTTCGAAGCACTCCTCGAACGGATGACCGGCCAGGCCCACCGCCGCGGCCGGACATTCCTCCCGCACGAGCTCGTCATCCGGGATTCCACAAAGAACTGACAGGGGTTGACTCCCCGGGGCAGTTCCTGAAAGGATTTTGGAATCGATTCCAAAACCTCTGCGATCCACCCCCAACCATTTTGGAATCGATTCCATGACCCTCACCCCAACGCCGCCCGGAAAAGGAAAGAACCTCGTGAACAACCAGCAAACCCCCGTCCAGCAGCCGCCAGCGCCAGGAGGAAACCCGGAACTGCGCGTGGGCGTGGTGGGTATTGGCTGGGCCGGCCAGCAGCACCTCAAGGCCTATTCCGAGCTGGACGGTGTCCGCATCGTGTCGCTGGCCGGGATGGAGCAGGAGCTCCGTGACTCCCTGCAGGCCGAATACGCCATCCCCAACGCCTTCGCGGACTGGCAGGACATGCTGGACCACGGCGGCCTGGACGCCATCAGTGTGGCAGTGCCCACCTTCCTCCACGCACCCATCGCCATCGCCGCCCTGGAGCGGGGAATCCACGTGCTGAGCGAAAAGCCCATCGCGCGCAACGCCGTCGAGGGCCAGGCCATGGTGGACGCCGCCCGCAAGGCAGGCCGTGTCCTGGACGTCGCCTTCAACCACCGCCGGCGCGGCGACATCCAGGCGTTGAAGGAAGTGATCGACGACGGCGGGCTGGGCCGGCCCTACTACGCCAAGGCTTCCTGGCTGCGCCGCTCCGGCATCCCGACGCTGGGAAGCTGGTTCACCAACCCCGAACTTGCCGGCGGCGGACCGCTGGCGGACATCGGCGTGCACGCGCTGGATTACGCCCTCCACCTCCTGGGCGAACCGAAGGTGCTGGCTGTCTCCGCCGCCACCCACTCGGAGCTTGGCCCGCAGGGCAGGGCGGCGGCAGCCGGTATACGGCCCAGGCCACCAGCCACGCGTTCGAGGTGGAAGACTTCGCGTCAGCGTTCCTCCGGCTTGAGGGCGGCGGCACACTGCTGATCGAGGCGGGCTGGGCCACCTACCGGGAACAGGACGACCTGCTCGATTTCACGGTTTACGGCACCGACGGCGGCGCGGAGCTCAAGGTGCACGGCGCACCCTTCCCGCCGGTCGGCCAGCTCCGGGTGTTTACCGACAAGGACGGCGAATCCGCAGACTACGTGCCAACTGTGCTCCCGGGCCGCGCGCATGACGCAGTGGTGGAAGACTTCGTTACGGCAGTGCGCGGCGGCGACGCCGTTTGGGCCGGGCATGACGGCTCCCTCGCGCTCTACCGTGCACAGATCATCGACGCGTGCTACCAGTCCGCACTTGAGCAGAGGGAGGTTCGTCTCTAATGAACGGCAAACTGAGGATCCGGGTGTGGAACGAGGGCGTCCACGAGGCCATCAACGAGCCGTCGCACATCGGGGAGATCTATCCTGACGGCATCCACGGTGCCCTTGCGGCAGGACTTCGTTCCTACTTCCCGGACGCTGACATCACGACGGCGGTCCTGGCTACCGACGACCAGCACGGCCTTGACGAGGAGGTGCTTGCGGAGACGGACGTCCTGCTCTGGTGGGGCCATATGGCCCACGCCGAGGTGGGCGACGCCGTCGTCGAACGCGTCCACCGGCACGTGCTTGGCGGCATGGGACTGATTGTGCTCCATTCGGGGCACTTCGCGAAGATCTTCACCAAACTCCTGGGCACCAGCTGCTCCCTCGCCTGGCGCAACGACGGCGGGCGCGAACTGGTCTGGACCGTCAAGCCGTCCCATCCCATCGCCGAAGGCGTGGACAGTCCCATCGTCATCCCCGAACAGGAGATGTACGGCGAGCTGTTCGATATCCCGGAGCCGGACGACCTCATCTTCATCAGCTCCTTCGCGGGCGGCGAGGTGTTCCGTTCCGGCGTCACCTTCACCCGGGGCAAGGGCCGCATCTTCTACTTCAGCCCCGGCGACCAGGAGTACCCGGTGTACCACCACCCGCAGATCCAGCGGGTCCTGGCCAACGGCGTGAAGTGGGCCGCCCAGCCGGAGCTGGCCCGTTCAGCCCCGGCGGTGACCAACCCTGCCCGGGAGTGGTTCCAGGAGTAGTAGGCGCAAACGGCTACAGCCCGAGCCGGGCCCAGACGTCGATGGGATCCACTGTGCTGCCGTCGACGAAGGCAAAACGGCCGTCCGGCAGGACGTGCGAGCCGTCCAGTTCCACATGCAGGCCTTGTCCGCCCAGTCCGACGACGGCGGCATAGTCGCCGTCTGCAACCCCACCCGACGTGCCGATCCAGGGGATGGTCAGGTGTGATCCCATAGGGTACGGCGCCTGCCGTCCCCAGGTTCCGCCGTCGTCGAGCTTCCCTCCCCAGGGGACGGGCCTGACCTCGGAGGCAAGCGCGGAGCCTGCCTCGATGGGCCACCCGCCGATCCTCATCCTGGCGGCAAGGCTGGACCCGCCACGGACGCGGACCAGCCGCAGCTCTACGGCACCGCGCGTCAGGGACACCACTGTGGCCTCGGGGCCTGGAGTTGCGGTCCCGGCGGCGCCGCTGCCGTGGTCGGGACCGCAGTCGGGATCAATGGCGATCCAGCTGGTGGCGGTCCGGGAGGCTCCCACCTGAATACCGTCCAGCGTGAAGTGCCCCAAGAATTCGAATCCCGTGCGGTGCGTCAGCCGGCCGCCGGCATCTTCGAAGACCACCGCGTTATCGAGCGACTCCGGCTCCAAGTCCGGAAAGGTGGCCGTGGAATAGCCCAAGCGGGCATACAGCGGCGAATCGGCCACCTGGACGCCGGGGTTGGCGTGGTCGGTCCCATGGTTGAGGACCCGGACGATGCCGTCTGCCACAGTCCCGTCCACCTGCCAGCCCGGCGCAACAATGAAGCGCTGCGTGTCTCCAACCTCCACCGGCAACGGCTCCTCCACCGCGGTCCAAACGGGATGGTCTGCCGGCAGGGCCAGGCCCATCATCCCCTTGGCCGCCCAGTAGGGCGAGCCGGCCCCGGAGTAGGCCTGCTTCATGCCGGGAAACTCGCCGTGGAACCCGATAGTCAGCAAACCGTCGCGGTTCACTGCCCCGCGTTCCAGGAAATAGCCCAGGATCCCGGACGCGGCCCGCCGCGAGAGGCCAGGGCTGAGCCGGGTATGGCCCAAGAGCTGCCCTGACCAGAAGGGCGCAGCCGCCGCAAACCGGTAGATCAGGCTCCGGCCCTGGACCAGCGGGGCGCCGTCAGCCCCCACCAGATGCACGGCGTCATCAAGGAAATCGGCAAGCCGTTCCCCGTCAACAGCAGTTCTGGCCTGGACACGCGGGTCCTCCGGTACCATCAGCTGCAGCAGCTGCGGATAGACCTGGAATGCCCAGCCCACATAGTGGTCGTAAGCCCGCTCCGGGCCGTCGGCGAACCAGCCATGGCCCCGGTACAGCGAGTCGTGGATGGCCAGGCCGGCGTCGATGTCGGCGTTGGAGAACTGGCCTCCCACGCTGGCCAGGAACATCTCCACGACGATCTGGAACCACACCCAGTTGATGGGCGGGTACTGGCCGCCGATCACGGTCTCGAACCAGGCAATGAGCTGCTCCTGGACCCGCTGCGGCAGCTTGTCCCACAGCAGCTCCCGGGTAAGCGACAGGCCCACCGCGAGCGAGGCGGCTTCCACCTTCGCCTGGCCCAGCTCCCCGGCGTGGGCCAGCGGTCAGGGTTGGCCGGGTCGGTTCCGGCGTCAAGCCCCTGCGCGTACCAATCCACAAGCCATCCGGTGTCCTCCGGGCTGCCGGCGATCCGGAAAGACGCCAGCAGGAATGTCCTGGCGAAGGCCTCCAGGGAGTCGCTGCGAGGGCCATAGTTGCTGGTGGCGCCGGGCAGGTACAAGTTGGCGTGATCACCGGTGGCGTAACGGTGAGCGGACCGCAGCAGGTGGTCGGCGCAGGCGCACCAGTGCTCACGGGTCAAGCCGGTGAACGGGGAGAGTTCGCGGTCCAGTGGCGGAAGGACCAGGGCAGCAGGGAGTGCAGAGGTGGTCATGGATTCCTTGGGTTGTCTCAGTTGCCACCGAGCCAGGCGATGGCCCGCAGCAGGATGGCACGGTGTTCAGGGGACGAATACGAGGCGGCGTCGTGGCCCAGGGCGTCATAGAAGGTCCGGCCCCGCCTGCCGCCCGTGCCGGTCCCCCGGTGCAGGGACCACATCAGCGGATGGTCGCGTCCGTCGTGCCTGTGGGTGGCGTGAACGGTGATGTCCGGGCAGGTGCTGAGATAGCTGTAGCGCTCATCCGGCAGCACGAAATCCGGGATGCCGGCAACCACCGGCCCGGAGTCATGAAGGAGACGGACGGCAGCCGGCCCATAATCCGGGTGCATGGACGTGCCCCTGACCCAGCGGCCGCCCAGCCCGTCCTCCCAGGCAGGCAGGTCAACAAAGCTGGTGGAGCTTGAATGGGTCACCAGCATTGGCCGGGCCGAGCCCAGCCACCGCACTAGCCCTGCCGAGGCATCCGGCGTTCCCGGCGACGGGCGGCCGTCACGGGGCAGGCCGACGTTCACGGCCAGTACCGAAGGAAGGCCAGTGGCGTCCGCATGTGCAAGGTCGGCCAGCGCTTCGTCAACATCGCCGGAAATGACGACGTCGAAGCCCGTGTCCCGCAACAGGCCTGCCAACGCATGCGAGGTGTCAGCGAACGGGTGCCACGGATCCGCATACCGTCCCTCGCCGGTGAGGAGCAGGGCGGTGGGCGCACCGCCCAGCGGGGCGGTCACCGGGAATCCTCGAGTACGCCCATGGCAGGCAGCCGCGGAGCGCCTATTGAGGAGTCCCGCAGGATCAGTTCGGGGTTGAGTTCCACACGGTGCACCGGGCGCATGCGCCCCTCGGCAAGCCGAGCTGCCATGAGCTGCACAGCCACCTTGCCCACGTAGTGCTTGGGCGGACGGACGGCAGAGATGGCCGGCTCTGCCAGGTAGGCTACCTCGTCGTCGTAGCCCACTACCGCGATGTCGCCCGGAACTGCCAGCCCCCGGTCCACGCAATGTTGCACGAACGCCACCGCCTGGGTGTCTGAATGCACCAGCATGGCCGTGGTGCCGGTTTTGCGGCAGAGCTCCAGGACATGATCGAAGTGGGCGCTGCGCCCGCCGTCCCCCTGCTTGACCGAATCCTCGTGGACGGTTTCCTGGAGTGGGATTTTCAGCGCCGCCAGGGCCTGCTGCCAACCGCGGACCACGTGCGGGCTGGTGGGGCTGGACGAGTCGGTCAGGCAGCCGATCCGCCGGTGCCCTTCCTGCCACAAGTGGCGCACGGCCATGCCGGCACCGAACGCGTGGTCCGTTGCCGCCCATTCCAGGCGGTGGGCGGGGACTTCTGCGGGTGCGCGCCGTTCGGCCAGCACCACGGGAATGGGAAGCGCGTTCAGCCACCGCAGCAGTTCCTGGCCGCGTTCCCCTCCCATGTCAGGTGCCACGATCAGCCCGTCAATGTTCTGGGTGTCCAGCAGGGCCTGTACCTGGCGGCGGTTGTCCGCGGCGTCATATGTGGAACCCCGGACCATGATCCGCAGGTTCTGCTCTTCCGCTTCGGCACGGGCGCCGCTGATGACCTGCGGCCAGTAGTAATCCAGGGACGGCACCACCATGCCGATTGAGTAGCTGTGGGTTACTGCGCGCCCGGCGGCGGTCCGGTCCAGCGGGCTGGGAAGCGTGGCCCCGCCGTGCACGCGGGACACCAGGCCCTCATCTGCCAGTAGATTAACGTCGCGGCGGATGGTGAGTTCACTGACGCCCAGCTTGCCGGCGATGTCCCGGACGGTGATGGCGCCGTGGGCGCGCAGCTCCTCCATGAGCCGCTCCCTGCGCTGAAGCGAGAAGAGGGATTTTCCTGCGGGCTCGGCGGGTTGGTCAGGACTCATGATGCTGCCTCCACGGTGAGGGTGAATGCGCCGTCGGCACCGGTTGTTGCGGGCATGCGGAAGCGAAGCCGGGTCAGGGACTGTCCCCAGATGTCCGCCAGCAGCGGATCATCCAGGTGCCATTCATCCACCAGCACGACGGCGGTGGCCGGCTCCCAGCGCAGCACGGCTCCGCGGCCCGATGGTTTTCCCGGGATTGCGGCGGTGGGGATTCCGGCGGGATGCACAGTGGCCGCCCCGTCCGGTCCACGGCGCAGGGTACCGGCCGTGAGGTAGGTGATGTCGACGTCGGGCGTCCCCGGTGCCGCGGACTCCGGAAGCTCCCAGCGGTCCCCGATGGTGACGCGGCCGGTGTTTCTGTCGAGATCGAAAGTTCGAACCCACTGCCCGGGATCGAGGCCATAGGCTGCGCCGAGGGCAAGTTCCAGGCGGGGCTGGTGGACCGTGGGCTGCCGAAGGACCTGGGCGGTGAATTCGCTGCCCGTGCCCTGCTCAAGCCCCCATGGCGCCGGGACGCTATGCCATGCGCTCTGCATGGCGCGGATGCCGTAGCGCTCCGGGCCGAAGGTTTTCGCCGTGTAGGTGGGCTGGCCGGCGTCCACCAGGAGGGGAACACCATCCACCGCCACCACCACAGAACCCACATCCTGGTGGTTATGGTGCTCGCCATTGTGGCCGCCCTTCGCTGCCAGGAGCAGCCCCTCCGTAGACCCGGCCTTCTGGCGGGCCACCATGATCTGGACGGACGGGAGATAGCTGAAGGAAACCAGTGGCGGGATCCCTGCGGGCCTCGGTGAGGTGGCGAGGAGCGAGTGCAGGACGCGGCCCAGCCCGGCAGCGGCATCCGGCTCCCGGGCGAGCATCGACGCGGCATGGTTCGCTGCATCCTGGTCCCCCAGCCGGCCCGCCCAGCCGTGCAGCATGTCCCAGGGGAGGGCGTCCGCCGCCCGCGCCGGCCCGTCTGCCACGTTCAGGAACCAGGAACCTCCGATGTGCATGCGGTGCGGGAAGGCCACCAGTTCACGGACGACTGGCAGTCCGGCGTCGACGGCTCCTCCGGTGGCCTCCTCCAGCAGCTTGAGCCCCTCCAGCGCCCGCCCCGCGCCGTTCCACCAGTAGGCGAATCCTTCATCGATGGCGCCGTCAACCGGGATTGAGGCCAGGAAGCGGTCCAGGCCCTCGATGCACCGTTCCATGATCCGTGCCTGGAGGTGGGGATCCTCCACCAGGAACAGTGCGGCGGCGCCCAGGTTCGAGTGGATCCACGGGTTCCAGTTGTGGACGTCCCCGTCCAGGCCCAGCCAGTGCCAGTCCAGCCGTTCAAGGAACGGCTGGAAGACGCGTGCAGCCGCCTCATCGCGCAGGCGCCGCCGCAGGCCAGGGGCTCGCGCGTCGAGTTCACTGCCCAGCACGTGGTCCAGCCAGCCCAGCTGGGCAGCCACCTCGCCGGCGCCCAGGTCCAGGAAGGGCCGGGCCAGGTCCGGGACAACTTCTCCAGAGCGGCTGTAGACATCATCGTGGGCCGCCCAGCTCCAGGAACTCTGTTCGCACAGAAGATAGGCACCGTCGATAGATTCGTCGAGCCAGAGGTCGGTGGCCTCACGGTCCGCTGACGTCAGGGCCATGACCACCGCGCGGGTGAGCCTTTGCTGCCGTGCACGCACCAGGCTTTCGTACGCGGTACGGTTCCCGTCGCGGAAGAAGCGCGCGTAATGGGACACCAGGGGCTGCGGCCACGGAGTTCCCCGTTCCGTGCCGGCCTGCTCCCTGATCATGCGTAGGGCGTCAGCCGGAACTGCACTCCATGCGGACGCCTCAGCGGGCGGGACGGACAGTCGCTTAGTTGCGCCCTGAAGTGACGTGACCAACTCCGCAGCGGTGGCGGCCTGGCACCATGCGGAGATGAGCGGTGCCGGACGCTCCGCGTCGGAATGGCCTGTGGTGGTTGTCATGCAGAAACCGGTTCTCTTGTTCGAATACGATCGTTTTAGGACGATCATGACCATGTTGAATGTTCTGTCTTGTTCATGAGTATCTACTGATTGTTAGATGTGATGCAAGACATGGAACGCGGATTCCCGCATTTCACTTCACGGAGGAAAGGAGGCCCGAGTGGCGCGGAAACCCAAGGCCCTGCTGGTCATGAACCAGAAAACATTTGCTGACCAGTTCGATTCCACACGGCTTGACCGTTTGGCGCGCCTGGTAGATCTCGGCCCGGAACCCTGGACCGCGTCCCTTGACCGGCCTGCGCTTGCCGGGCGCCTGGCCGATGTTGAAATCCTGCTGACGAGCTGGGGCGTGCCGCGGCTCGACGGTGCCGCCCTCGCACGCATGCCAAAGCTTCGTGCAATATTCCATTGCGCAGGCACCGTGCGCAGCTTTGTCACTCCGGAACTGTGGGAGCGGGGCATCCTGGTGACCAACGGGGCAGACGCCAATGCCATCCCGGTAGCGGAGTTCACCTTTGCGTCCATCGTGCTGGCTGGAAAGAAGGCACACGTGCTGGCCAATGATGCCCGGGTCTTCCGGGACGACTGGAACTACACCACGAAACGGGGTGAGCTGGGCAACATTGGACGGGTCATTGGCGTCATCGGGTTCTCCCGCATTGGACGCCGGGTAGTGCACCTGGTCCAGCAACTGCAGGATGTCCGTTGCCTAGTCAGCGATCCCTACGCGGATCCCGCCGCCGTGGCCGCGGAGGGAGGGCAGCTGGTGTCCCTCCCGGAGTTGATGGCCGCATCGGACGTGGTGACGGTGCATGCACCTGCCCTACCCGAGACCAAACACATGATCGGCGCGGCCGAACTACGGGCCATGAAGGACAACGCAACGCTGATCAACACGGCCAGGGGCTCACTCGTGGACACGAAGGCCCTCGAAGCCGAGTGCGCTACCGGGCGCATCCAGGCCCTGCTGGACGTGACTGAGCCCGAACCGCTGCCGGCGGATTCGGTGCTGTACGACCTCCCGAATGTCCAGATCACCCCCACATTGCAGGGTCGCTGGGCACCGAAACCCGCCGCATGTCCGACGCCGCCCTGAACGACCTCGAACGGTACCTCACCGGACAACAGCTGGCCGCGCAAGTGGTGTCCGCGGACCTTTCACTCAGCGCCTGACAACGTAACCGCCGCAGCCCGCGGCCCATTTGAAAACCTAGTAAGGAGACCGCAATGAAGCGCACAACCCTCGCCGCCATCGCCCTGGCAGTGACTGCCGGCCTTGGACTCACCGGCTGCGCCGGGGCAGCCGGCCCGGCCGAACCCCAAGGCCAGGACGGAAAGACCCGCCTTACCGTGTCCGTGTGGAACTACGAAGGCACCCCCGAATTCAAGGCACTGTTCGACAGCTACGAGGCCGCCAACCCCAAGGTGGACATTGAACCCGTGGACATCCTGGCGGACGACTACCCCCAGAAGGTCACCACCATGCTGGCCGGCGGCGACACCACGGACGTCCTGACCATGAAGAACGTCATTGATTACGCGCGCTACGCCAACAACGGCCAGCTGCAGGAAATAAACACTGTGGTGGACAAGGTGGGCAAGGACAACCTGGCCGGCATTGATGCGTTCGATATCAACGGCAAGTACTTCGCCGCGCCGTACCGGCAGGACTTCTGGCTGCTTTACTACAACAAGGACCTGCTCAAGGCCGCCGGCGTGGAGAACCCGGCGGACCTGACCTGGGACGAGTACACCGCGCTTGCCAAGAAACTCACCACCGAAGCGGGCGGCAAGAAGGTGTACGGCACCTACCACCACATTTGGCGTTCCGTGGTGCAGGCCATCGCCGCCGCACAGAACAACGCCGACCAGAACAGCGGCGACTACAGCTTCTTCAAGGACCAGTACAACACCGCACTGGACCTCCAGAAGAGCGGCGCCACACTGGATTTCGGGACGGCCAAGAGCCAGAAGACCAGCTACCGCACCATGTTTGAAAGTGGGCAGGCTGCCATGATGCCCATGGGCACCTGGTACATCGCAGGAGTTTTGCAGGCTAAGAAGGACGGAAAGACGAACGTAAACTGGGGCCTGGCTCCCATGCCCCAGAAGAGCGAGGGCGGGAAGGTTACCACGTTCGGCTCCCCCACGGCTTTCGCCGTAAACAAGAACGCTGCGCACTCGGACGAGGCAAGGAAGTTCATTGAATGGGCAGCCGGTGAGGAGGGCGCCAAGGCGATCTCCAGGATCGGCGTTGTTCCGGCCCTGCAGAACGATGCCGTCAAGGACGCCTACTTCAAGCTCGAGGGGATGCCCACGGACGACCTGTCCAAGAAGGCCTTCACCCCGGACCAGATTGCCCTGGAAATGCCGGTCAGCGACAAGTCCGCTGCGACAGACAAGGTCCTGAACCAGGAGCACGACCTCATCATGGTGGGTGAACGCCCGGTGGACGACGCTATTGCCGAGATGGGCAAGCGCGTCAAGAGCGAAGTCCTCGGTCAGTAACAGCAGCATGACTACTGAAACCATTCCTTCGAAGGTTGCCCCGGCCGCCGGCCGGGGCAACCGGAAGCAGGCCAGGCGCAACACCCTGATCGGCTGGACGTTCATCCTGCCAAACTTCCTGGGGTTCCTGGCCTTCACGCTCATTCCGGTGCTGGCAGCATTCGCCCTCTCCTTCATGGAGTGGACCTCCTTCACCGCCCCCAAATGGGTGGGGTTGGCCAACTTCCAGCGGATGTTCGCCAGCGATTCCTTCTGGGTGGCACTGCGGAACACCGTGGTCTACGCCATCGGGCACGTTCCGCTCACCATGGCCCTGGCCCTTCTGCTGGCCATGCTGCTGAACCGCAAACTCAAGGGCATTGGCTTCTTCCGGGTGGCCATCTTCTTCCCCTACATCACCTCCCTGGTGGCGGTGGCAGTGGTCTGGAACATGCTGTTCAGCCCGGACAACGGCCCCATCAACCAGTTCCTGCACGCCATTGGCATCGCCAATGCGCCGGGCTGGACCTCCAGCTCCGACTGGGCACTGCCCGCAGTCATCATCACCAGCGTCTGGCGGGATATGGGCTATTACATGGTCCTGTACCTGGCCGGGCTGCAGGCCATCCCTACCGAACTGTATGAAGCGGCAGAGGTGGACGGCGCCAGTGCGTGGCAGCGCTTCTGGAACGTCACCATCCCGTCCCTGCGGCCCACCACCTTCTTCGTGGTGGTCATGCTGACAGTCTCCAGCTTCAAGGTCTTCGACCTGATCGTGGTCATGACCAACGGCGGACCGGGACGCTCCACCACCGTGCTGTCCCAGCTCATCTACCAGGAAGGCATCGGTGAAGGAAAGTTCGGCTACTCGTCCGCCATCTCCCTGGTGCTGTTCCTCATCGTCCTGACGGTCACCGTCCTGCAGTTCAAGATCCAACAGCGGAGGGAACGCTGATGACCAACATGGCCGAAGACCTCAAGACCGAAGCTCCCCTCGCCGGCCTGGCACCTGCCACGGAAGACCGCCGTCGGATTGACCGCAGACGCTCGACCCGGGAGCGGGAAAAGCGCACCAGTGACCTGGTCATCTATTCCGTCCTCGCCGTCCTGGTGGTGGCACTCATGGTGCCGTTTATCTGGATGGTCTCCTCGTCGCTGAAGGAGAACAACCAGGTCCTCACGGTTCCCATCCAGTGGATTCCCAGCGAATTCGTGTGGAGCAACTACACGGACATCTGGACCCGCATTCCCATGATGGGCTACTTGCAGAATTCGCTGTACCTGGCCGTGATCATCACGTGCCTGCAGGTGCTGACGGGTTCCCTGGCCGCCTACGGGTTCTCGAAGGTCCGCTTCCCAGGCAGGGATGTCCTGTTCCTGGCCTACATCGGCACCATCGCTGTGCCGTGGCAGGCCTACATGGTGCCGCAGTACATCATGATGCAGAACCTGGGGCTCACCAACAGCTTTAACGCCCTGATCCTGCTGCAGGCGTTCGGCGCGTTCGGCGTGTTCCTGATGCGCCAGTACTACATGACCATCCCGGATGAACTGTGCGAGGCCGCCCGGATTGACGGCCTGAGCGAGTACGGCATCTGGGCGCGGGTGATCCTGCCGCTGTCCAAGCCGGCGCTCGCCAGCCTGGCACTGCTGACGTTCGTGAACACCTGGAATGACTACATGGGGCCGTTCATCTACCTCACGTCCAACCGGCTCTGGACGGTCCAGCTGGGACTGCGTTCATTCGTAGGACAGTTCGACGCGGAGTACGCAATGATCATGACCGGCTCGGTCATCTCGGTGATCCCCATCCTGGCGATCTTCCTGGTTGGCCAGCGGTACTTCATCCAAGGCATCGCAACGAGCGGCATGAAGGGTTGAGTGCAGTGCGGGAGCAAGCAGCACCGCGGCGCGGACTGGCCGGGCGGATTCCGAGTCCCGGGTTTGACACCTTTGGGAGCATCTTCGGGTTCGTTTATACGTTCCTGGCCGGGAACGTGCTGATGGCTGCGGCCAACGCCCCGCTGGTGCTGTGCCTGGCCCTGGTAGCGGACCCTGTTGCCGCATGGCCGTTCTTCCTGGCACTTTCGGCCACCGTCCCGCCGTCTCTCTCCGGCCTGTTCGCCGCCTTCAAGGCATTGAACGACGACGGTATTGCGGTCAAGCCGGTCGCCTCCTTCCTGCGGGGCTACCGGCACGGCTTCCGGCGCTCGGCCCTGCTGGGCCTGGCCGCCGTGGCGGCACTGCTGTTCCTTGGCGTGGACCTGGCCATCGTCCAGTCCATGCCGGCCGCGGCGCTGCTGGTGCCGGTGATCGCGGTGGCCGCAGCCCTAACGGTGGCCGTTGCCGTGATGGCGGTTGCCGGCGTCGCACTCTTCCCGGCCGCCGGCCTCAAGGGCCTGGTCAAGGCCGCTTTATACGTGTCCGTGCAGCGCTGGTACCTGAGCCTGGCCATGCTGGTGCTTCTGGGAATCATCGCTGCCGCCGCCCTGCTCCAGCCGGTCCTCGGCGTGGCGCTGGCCCCGGCGCCGCTGCTGTTCGTGGTGTGGAGCAACTCCGATTATGCCTTCTCCGCTGCACTCCGCACTCCCCAGGATACCCATTGACCTCTTTTGCCATCGGCGAGCGCGACTTCCTCCTGGACGGCGAGCCGTTTCGAATCCTTTCCGGCGCCATCCACTACTTCCGGGTGCACCCGGGTTCATGGGCAGACCGGATCCGCAAGGCACGGCTGATGGGGCTCAACACCATCGAAACGTATGTGGCCTGGAATGAACACGCCCCCAGCCCAGGCGTTTTCCGGACTGATGGCAGCCTGGACCTTGGCCGCTTCCTGGACCTCGTGGCGGCCGAGGGCATGCGTGCCATCGTCCGGCCCGGCCCGTATATCTGTGCAGAATGGGACAACGGCGGGCTGCCGGCGTGGCTGTTCACGGATCCCACCATCGGCGTGCGCAGCAGTGAGCCCGGCTACCTGGCCGCCGTGGATGCCTTCATGGACCAGCTGCTGCCCATCGTGGTGGAACGGCAGGTCACCACGGGCGGTCCCGTCATCCTGCTCCAGATAGAAAACGAGTACGGAGCCTACGGCGCGGACAAGGAATACCTCCAGCACCTCGTGGACGTTGCCAAGCGTGCGGGCGTGGAGGTGCCGTTGTTCACCTGTGACCAGCCTTTCGGCACCATGATCGAGGACGGTTCGCTCCCCGGGCTGCACAAGACCGGCACCTTTGGCTCGAGGGCGGATGAACGGCTGGCCTTCCTGCGGGAGCGGCAGCCCACGGGGCCGTTGATGTGCGCCGAGTTCTGGAACGGCTGGTTCGACAACTGGGGAACCCACCACCACACCACCGATGCTGCCGCCGCTGCAGCGGAACTGGACGCCCTGCTGTCCGCCGGGGCATCGGTAAACATCTACATGTTCCACGGCGGCACCAATTTCGGTTTCACCAACGGCGCCAATGACAAGGGCATCTACGAGCCCACCATTACGTCCTACGACTACGACGCCCCCCTGGCCGAAGACGGCTTCCCTACGGAAAAGTACTTCGCGTTCCGCAGTGTCATCGCCAAGCACTTCCCGGTTCCGGCCGAAGTACCAGGCCGCCGGCCTGTTGCCGCCCAGGCCGGGGTGGAATTGACGGAAAGCGTACCGCTGCTGGATGTCTCATGGCTGGGCAGTCCGGCCCAGGTGGTGGCCGGAGCGGTTCCAGCCGCCGAAGCCACCGGCCAATACCGCGGATTCTTCCTTTACGAAAAGGTCCTTGCCCGCAGCGGTGTACTCTCCTTCACCGACGTACGTGACCGGGCGCAGTTCTTCCTGGACGGCTTTCCGCTGGGAACGCTGAGCCGCGAACTCGGCGAGCGCTCCATCGTCATCCCCCGGGAAGGGCTGTTGCAGGTGCTTGTAGAGGACCAGGGCAGGGTCAACTACGGGCCCAGGATCGGCGAAGCGAAGGGCCTGATCGCACCGGCGCTACTGGATGGCGCAGAGGTTCTGGACTGGGCCCTCCGGCCGGTGGACCTTGCCCCGCTGGGTGACTTCCGGCAGGAAGCCGGGGAACTCCAAGGTTCCGGCGGCGTTGCGGGCCCATCCGTGTCCTTCGGGTCGTTTGCTGCCGACGGTCCCGGCGACCGATACCTCCGGCTCGACGGCTGGACCAAGGGCAACGCCTTTATCAACGGGGTCAACCTGGGACGCTACTGGAGCCGCGGCCCGCAGCGCACCCTCTACATACCCGGGCCGCTCGTCCGGCAGGGGCTCAATGAGCTGGCCATCCTGGAACTGCACGGCAGCTCCACACGGCTGGTGGGGTTCGCCGGCGCCCCGGACCTGGGCCCTGGCGAAAAGTAGGTTGATCTGCGAGAAGCGTCATTGACATCGGGTCCGTCCGGGAGCACATTGGGAGCGTCGCACACGGGGCCGGCAGGTTCTGGACGGGCACATCCCGCCCTGCCGGTCCCCTTTCCCGGCGCACACAGCCCCGGACGAACTCAATAACCACTCCTTATGAAGGAGCCAGAAATGCCCGCAGTAACGGTCACGGACCTTGCAACCAAATCTTTCGACGAACCCGATGAGAAGCGCCGCCCACCCAAGACCCAGGTGGATGTGGTCAGCATTGGCGGCGCCACCCTTGGCCGGTTCACCTTCGAGCCCGGCTGGCGCTGGTCTGAAACCGTGAAGACGGTGGTCAAGACGGACAGCTGCCAGAACAACCATCTGGGCTTCTGCACCGGCGGCACCTTGACGGTGCAGCTCAACGATGGAACGCAGAAGACCATCCAGGCCGGTGACGCCTATTCCATCCCGGCCGGGCACGACGCCTGGGTGGAGGGCGGCGAGACGTTCGTTGGGTATGAAGTCATCAGCGCGGCCGAGTACGCCAAGCCCGCCTGATTCTGCGGAAGCACGGCAAACCGGCAGGAAAGGGAGGTCCCCCAGACCTCCCTTTCCTGCCGCCGGGGCCCTACCGTTGAGGGGAACACGACGATCGGAGAGCAATGAAAGTCACCGTCATCGGCGGCAGCGGCCACATCGGTTCGTTCCTGGTCCCCCGGCTGGTCCGCGCAGGCCACGAAGTCACCAACATCAGCCGCGGCACCAGCGCCCCCTACACGGACTCGCCCGAATGGCAACAGGTCCACCAGGTCACCGCGGACCGGCAGGAGGAAGACCGGGACGGAACGTTCGCCGAGCGGGTGTCCGCGATCAAGCCGGATGCCGTGGTGGACCTGGTCTGCTTCACCCTCGAATCTGCGGCGGCGCTGGTGCACCGGTTGCGCGGCGAGGTGGGGCACCTGCTGCACTGCGGCTCCATCTGGCGCTACGGGCAAAGCCTGAAGCTGCCCATCCGGGAAGGTTCGGATTCCGCCGCAGCACCCTTTGGCGACTACGGCATCCAGAAGAACCGGATCGCGTTGATGCTCAAGGAAGAGACCGCCAGCGGAGGCCTGGCAACCACGTCGCTGCACCCCGGCCACATCGTCGGTCCGGGGTGGCACCCCGTTGGCCCGCTCGGAAACCTGGATCCGTCCGTCTGGCAGACGCTCTCCGCCGGCCAACCCCTCCGGATCCCCGGCAGCGGCGCGGAACTGATGCACCACGTGCATGCCGACGACGTCGCCCAGGCTTTCGAAAAGGCCATCGCGCAGCGGGAGGCGGCCGCCGGCGAGGACTTCAACATCGTGGCCCCGACGGCCCTGACCGTGCGTGGCTACGCGGACATCGCGGCCGCCTGGTTCGGGCACGCCGCCGTGCTGGAGACGGTGACGTGGGACCGCTTCCGCGAAAACACATCCCGGGACTACGCCGAGTCCAGCTGGGGCCACCTCTACCGCAGCCACTGCTTCAGCATTGAAAAGGCCGCGTCCGTGCTGGGTTATGCGCCCCGGTATGAGCCGGAGCAGGCCGTCTTGGAATCCATCCAATGGCTGGTGGAGCATGAGCGGCTGCACGTCGCCCGGCCCCTGGGCGTCCCCGCGGGCTGACTCCGGCCGGGCGGCACCCGCTAAACGGGCACCCGTCGGAGCCGTGCCACCAGCGCGGCGGCCAGCAGGGCTGTCGCCAATTCCAGTGCGATGACCAGCAGCAGTTCCGCCGCGCCGTCCGCAGGGGCAACGGACGACGGCGGGGCGCCGGCATGGGCGTGCCCCGCACCGCCGGCGGCCAGCAGCAGGACGGCGTGCACGGCGGCCATGGCCACTGCAGCGGCGGTGACCTGGTGCAGGGCGCCCACGCGGCTGTGCCGCCAGATGTGGACCGCGCACGGCATGCAGATGGCGGCGAGTGCCAGCATGAGTACACTCAGCCACACCCCGTGACGGCCGGCAGCGGCCAGCCACAGGTGTGCCGCGCAGCAGACGGCGGTGACCACGGCCACCAGCCGCGGATGCAGGACCGGACCCCTGGCACCGGCCCGTCCTGCCGCCGTCGTGCTCCCTGCCGGCGCAAGGAGGTCAGTGGCAGGAGCCACCGCTGCCGCCCTCGGTGTGGCAGGCCGCAGCCTGCATGTTCGGATTGGCCGGGACATCCAGCACCGGGCTGCGGTCGAAGAAGCCCTCGGGACGGAGCTTGAAGCCCACGGTGTCCACGGGCATGATGGGCCAGTCCTCCACGCGGGGGAAGTGGGTGAGGCCAAAGGTGTGCCACACCACGATGTCCTGCCCGTCGATATCGCGGTCCTGCGCCACGTAGGCCGGCAGGCCCGCTCCCCCGGCGTGCTGGTTCACGAAGTCGCCCGTGGGGTAGCGCTCGTCCTCGGCGTAGCGGGTGACCCACAGGTCCTTGGTGGCGAACGCGGCCCGGCGGGCGATGGAGGAGCCGGGATCCGCCAGCAGGGTGGGCTGGTTGTGGGAATGCAGCTTGTAGCCCACGGGTTCGCCCAGCCGGTTCCGGGAGTCCGGGTTGGAGATGATCCAGGTCCGGCCGGTGCGCGCGTCGGCCTCCCGGACACCCTGTGATTCACGGGCCAGGACGGTGCGCCTGCGGGAGAAGGCATTGCCCCGCTCATTGCCGGGTCCCATGGCCTGGCGGACCACATCCTCCTCCTCCACGCGGTTGGTGAACCCGTCGATGGCCATGTCCAGCCGGGCACTGAAGAGGTGCTGATGGAAGGGCGCGCCCAGCCCGGGTGCCAGCTGCGAAATGTTATCCGAGCCGCCCTCGGGGAAGGCAGACGTGAAGACAATGCCGGTGGCCTTGGCCTCGAATTCGATGGTGCCGTCCAGGTAGAGGTACCAGTAGAAGCCGTAGTCGTAGTTGCCGATGGTGGTGAAGAAGGAAATGACCAGGCGCCGGTTGCGGCGGGTGTAGGTGACGCCGCTCCAGAGGTCCGAGTGCTTGGAGAGGATGCTCCAGTCCTCCTCGTGCATGCAGATGCCGTTGCGGATTTCCCGGGGGTTGCCAAAGGCATCGGAGATGACGGGGCTCAGGTAGGTGATCTCGCCCAGGCAGTCGCAGCCCAGTTCCAGGGAGTTGGCGTACTGGCCCACCAGGTATTCGCCGGTGTCGAAGTAGTTCTGCCAGGACCGGACCGGTGACGGGTCACCGTACGGGACCACCATCTCGGCGATGGACGCCCGGTTGATGATGGGCCGCTTCCGGCCGCAGTCCTGGAAGGCAAGGTTGTGCAGGACCACGCCTTCGCGGACATCGAACCCCACATCCACGCTCCACTTTTCCCACTCCACGTGGTTGCCGCCCGTCACCGTGAAGCTGGGCCCCTCCGGCTGGGTAATGCTGATGGGTTTCTGGGTGGTCCGCAGCGGCCCGGTCAGTTCCGGGTCCGTGTAGTTGCCGTGCTCGGCCGGGATGGGCATCACGCCGAGGTCGATCACCTGGGTGACCTCCTTGCTGACCACGTCCACATAGGCCACCAGGCCGTCCACGGGGTGCGCCCAGGCGCTGTCCTCCGGGAACTCCTGGACGAATGCCAGCCCGCGCAGAATGCGCCGGCCCTTCTCCCCGGCATATTCGAAGACACCGGCGGACAGCGGAGCCACGCGGACTTTCTCCACGGCGAGACCGCGGTCCGCCAGCGCCTTGAGCCACCGTTCATCGGTGGCCAGCAGGGACTCCACCACTTCGAATTCCTCCTCCAGGACCGGCAGTTCGCCGGTCACCGCGGTGTCGAGTTCGACGGCGGAGGCCACCTTTTGGTGCGTGGCGGAGACAATGACGTCGCGTGGGGCCGCGCCGGAGACGTCGTGGATGAACACACGGAAGCGGCGGTCCGCGGTTTGCGGAGCCGCGCCGCGGGCGGGATCGAGCAGGCCAAGGTAGGCGATCCTGTGCTGCGGGCCCAGGTGGCCTTCCGCCTGCAGGATGGCCCGAACCTGCAGGATTTCGGCGGCGGTTGCCAGGCCAAAGGCGGAGACAGTTTCGGTTGGGGCAAGCGTCATGGGGGTGAACCTTTGTCCGGGCCGTTTCCGGCCACTGGGTTTATTTTCTATAGTTGTAGAGAATAAACGTCCGTAACATGGCTCACAAGAGGCTGGACCAATATTTTTTCGGGGAGTGGCCGCAGTGCCCAAGATTGTTGACCATGACGAGCGGCGCCTGGAACTGGTGGATGCCACCTGGCGGATCATTGCCCGGCAAGGTCTCGAAGGCGCCACCATGCGGGAGATTGCCATGGAGGCAGGATTCGCCAACGGCGCACTGAAACCCTACTTCCCCACCAAGGACACACTGCTGGAGTTCGCATTCAGCCATGTGTTCAACCGCACCAACCAGCGGATTGCAGAGGTCACGCAGGGCAAGTCCGGCCTCGCCGCACTCCGGGCCTTTTGCCTTGAAGTGCTCCCCCTGGATGAGGAGCGCGTCAACGAGGCACGGATTGTTATCCCGTTCTGGCAGAGGGCGGTCAACGATGCCGAAAAAGCCGGGATCCACCAGCGCTCCATGGACGAATGGCTGGCTGCCATCCGGCGCTACCTGGCGGAGGCGAGGGACAGCGGGGACGTGACCGCCGCCGTCGACGACCACGTCCTGGCCGGCCAACTTTTGAACATGCTCCTCGGCGCGCAGATTGAGGCTGCCCTTGCGCCGGAGGGCAGGACGGACTTTGGACACGCCGCCCAGCTTGAGGGCTACCTTGCGCTGCTCGGCAAAAATCCCGCGGGCAAATGAGCGCCATACTCGAAAGTATGCTTACTATTGAGGGGTCAGGTTCTGGTTCACACCGGAGCGAGCACGAACTGTAAGGAGCATCTCCATGGGTTTGGATGACAAGATTGGCAACGCAGCAGAGAAGCTCGGCGGCAAGGGCAAGGAAGCTGCCGGAAACGCCACAGGCGATGAAAGCCTGAAGGCCGAAGGCCAGACAGACCAGGCAAAGTCGGACCTCAAGCAGGCCGGCGAGCACGTCAAGGATGCGTTCAAGAAGGATTAATCGACGCTCGCGTAATGGGTGCAGCTCCAGCAGGAGCTGCACCCATTGTCGTTTTCAGGGGAATTCGGCTCCGGCGCCTTCGGCGGGCGGCCCGTTCCTCATGT
The DNA here is from genome assembly GCF_026723805.1 of Arthrobacter sp. FX8. NCBI lineage: Bacteria > Bacillati > Actinomycetota > Actinomycetes > Micrococcales > Micrococcaceae > Arthrobacter > Arthrobacter sp. FX8. The sequence goes on from NZ_CP113505.1 coordinate 3,297,062, forward strand.
CCCGCAGTTCCTGCAGCAGCTTCAACTGTTCGGCATTGATGTTCATGAGCATTTCTATCTGCGCCGCCGCCCTCACGTCCGTCTCATAGTCATGCTGCGCCATCGCCGAGGCAATGGCATCCTGGCGCTTGGCCGCGATCAGCAGGATGGCCCCCTGCAGGCCGGCCAGCATGGACAGGAAAAGGTTCAGGAGGATGTAGGGATAGGGGTCCCACGCACTGGTTGCCAGGACGTAGGAGTTCAGGGCAGCCCACAGCATCATGAAAGCCAAAAAGATGCCCACGAAGGGCCAGCTGCCCATCCCGTTCCGGAGGGTGTCCGCGGCCCTTTCGCCAGGGGTGAGCCCTTCCTTGTGCCGCCGGTGCCAGTTGACTCTGATGTCCGCCATGGACCCAGACTATGTCCCGCCAGCCCGGCGGCGCGGCTAGTGGATAAGACCCGACACGAGGTTGATGGTGGTGGCCAGCACGATCGCACCAAGGAGGTAGGACAGCAGTGCCTGCCGCAGGACGGTGGAACGGATGGCGTTGGTTTTGAGGTCGGTATCGGACACCTGGAACGTCATCCCCACAGTGAAGGCCAGGTAGGCGAAGTCCGCGTACCGGGGAGGGGTCTCCTCGTTGAAATCAACGCCGGTCCCGTCCCGGTAGTAAATGGCCGCATACCTCAGGGTGAACAGGGTGTGGACCAGGAACCAGGACAAGGCAATGCTGCCCAGGGCCATGGCCACGGTTGCGTCCTTGGTGTAGCCCTGGGCATTGGAGGCATCCGCCAGGATCAGCCCCACGCCCGCAAAGCTGGCCACCGTGGCCGTGAGCACCAGCGCATCCGAAAAGACCCGGCCCGGGTCCTCACGCAACGCATGGGCCGCGGTGGCGGCGGGCCCCAGGCGCCCAATGACGATCCACACCCACAGCAGGTACGTCACGGACGCAGCAGCCCAGCCAAGAGCGGGTGCGTATGCCCAATTGCCCCAAAAGCCCACCAGCAGGGCGGCAGCCAGGCCCACGCCCAGCATCACCAGCATCCTGAGCCGCGAGTGGTGCGCAGGGGAATTAAAGTTCCGCTTGATGCCCCCGGGGGCAGCTGCTCCGTCCATGGCTCGATCCTGCCACGGGAGGCTGCAGCCCACCTGTGAAGCGCGCGCCGGATTTACCCAGCGCGGAGCCGCAGTTTTATTTTCGCCAACTGTTGAAAAAAGACGGAGCCGGGGTTAATCTGGACTCACTGTGTCCCACGACACAGCCGGGGGAACGTCACGCTGCATACGTAACGAGGAACACCATGCCAGCAACAGCTCCAACCCGGGCAACGTCCGGACATGCACCGCAGGACCTTGTTTCCAGGGTGGCCGGCTCGTTCGACCACTGGAAGCACCTGGTGGCCGAATCCTTCGTGCCCCTCACAGCGCGGACCGACGACGTGGACGGCTTCCGGGGACAGATGCGTTCGCGGGTGCTGGACCGGATGTCCATCGTTGAAGTCACCGCCAGCTCCCACGAGGTCCACCGCACGCCGGCGTTGATCGCCCAGGCCCACGAGCGCTACTTCAAGCTGAACCTGCAGCTGGAGGGAACGGGCCTGCTGATCCAGGACAACCGGGAAGCGGTGCTTCACCCCGGGGACCTTGCCATCTACGACACCAACCGGCCCTATACCCTCGCCTTCGAGGAAAATACCCGGATCATGGTGCTCATGTTTCCCTGCGACGCGCTGTCCCTGCCCACGGATTACGTCGGCCAGCTTGCGGCGGTACGGATGGGCAGCAGCGGCCTCAGCGGCATTGTGGGCCAGTTCATCCGGCAGCTGTCGTCGAACCTGGATGTCCTGAACGGGCCCAGCGGATCCAGGCTGGCCACGAATGCCCTGGACCTGGTGTCCACCATGCTGCATGCGGAAATGGACATCTCCCCGGACAGGATGAAGCCGCAGGCACTCCTGGCCGTGTCGATCCGGGAGTACATCGAGGCCAACCTCTCCGATCCGCTGCTGTCACCGGCGGGAATCGCCGCGGCGCACTTCATCTCCACCCGGCACCTGCACAACGTCTTCCACGAGTCCGGCAGCACCGTTGCCGGCTTCATCCGGAGCCAGCGCCTGGACGGTGCCCGGCGGGACCTTCGGGACCCGCTGCACGCCGGAAAGTCCGTGGGCGCCGTGGCCGCCGCCTGGGGATTCCTGGACGCCGCCCACTTCAGCCGCACGTTCCGGGACGCGTTCGGGGTCTCCCCACCCAGTGGCGCCGCGGCGGCTAAATCAAGCCCTGATGGAAAAAGCCCTCCCGGATCAAGCCCTGCTAGATCAAGCCCTGCGCCAACATGGCGTCGGCCACCTTGATGAAGCCGCCGATGTTCGCGCCGAGCACGTAGTTGCCCGGTTCGCCGTATTCCTCGGCGGTTGCCGCGCACCGGTCGTGGATGCCCACCATGATGTCCGTCAGCCGCGCCTCGGTATGCTCGAAGGACCACGCGTCCCGGCTGGCGTTCTGCTGCATTTCCAGGGCCGACGTGGCTACCCCTCCCGCATTCGCCGCTTTGCCGGGACCGAAGAGCACCCCGGCGTCCTGGAACACCGCCACGGCGTCGCGCGTGGACGGCATGTTGGCACCTTCCCCGACGGCCATCAGGCCGCCGCGCACCAGCCGGGCGGCAGCACCGCCGTCGAGCTCATTCTGGGTGGCGCACGGCAGCGCCACCGAAGCGTCCACGTCCCAGACCGAGCCGCCGTCCACGTAGGCAACGCCCGCCCGCCGCTCGGCGTAGTCCTTGAGCCGCGCCCGCTGCACTTCCTTCACCTCGCGGAGCAGTCCAACGTCGATGCCCGCCTCATCCACCACATAACCGGAGGAATCGGAGCAGGCCACCACGGTGGCGCCGAGCGACTGCGCCTTGGCGATGGCGTTGATGGCCACGTTGCCGGATCCGGAGACAACCACGCGCTGGCCATCAAAGGACGTCCCGCGGGTCCGGAGCATCTGCTCTGTGAAGATCACAGTGCCAAATCCGGTGGCCTCCGGCCGCACCAGTGATCCGCCCCAGGAGATGCCCTTGCCGGTGAGAACCCCGGACTCATACCGGTTGGTGATCCGCTTGTACTGGCCGAAGAGGTAGCCAATTTCGCGGCCGCCCACACCGATGTCGCCGGCGGGGACGTCGGTGTATTCGCCGATATGGCGGTAGAGCTCGGTCATGAAGGACTGGCAGAACCTCATGACTTCGGCGTCGCTGCGGCCGCGGGGATCGAAGTCGGAACCGCCCTTGCCGCCGCCGATGGGCATTCCCGTCAGGGCGTTCTTGAAAATCTGCTCAAAGCCGAGGAACTTGACGATCCCGAGGTATACGGAGGGGTGGAAGCGCAGGCCTCCCTTGTACGGGCCCAGGGCGGAGTTGAACTCCACCCGGAAGCCGCGGTTGATCCGCACGCGGCCGGAGTCGTCCGTCCAGGGGACCCGGAAGATGATCTGGCGCTCGGGCTCGCAGAGGCGCTCCAGGATCGCGGCTTCCAGGAATTCGGGGTGGCGGTCGTGCACCGGGCCCAGGCTTTCAAAGACCTCCACCACCGCCTGGTGGAATTCTGTTTCCCCCGGGTTCCGTGCCAGGACGGTGTCCCTAATGGCTTCCAGCCGTGCGTCCATGAACTTTTTCCTTACCGTTGCGCCGGGGCAGGAGCGGCCGCCAGGCAGGCAACATCGCCCCGATAGGTTTACGTTTCAACCTATCGGATTGCGACCGGGCGCCGTTAGCCGGGCGCCCCCACGTGCGCTAATCTCCACATTGTGACAGCAACCTTCCGCTATATGAGATTCCATCAGCCGCGTGGCCGGGACAGGATGCCCTGATGCCGTACGTCTGCCTCCTCCTTTCGGGCGCCGCCCTGCTGGTCAACGGCCTCGCCACCCTTGGGCACCTCCCCCGCCGCGACGCCGCCGTCCTCAGCCTCGTCGTCGGGGGCACCCAACTGGCGCTCGGCGTCGTCCAGCTTTCCTCGTCCGGGGACGCTCCGGCGATGCTCCTGACGGCCGCCGGCATGTTCCTGTTCGCGGTGACCTACCTGTACTCGGGACTGGACCTGCTGCTGGCACTCGGGGGCCGTGGCCTGGGCTGGTTCTGCGGGATGGTGGCATTCTGCGGGCTGGTGCTGGCGGCCGCCTGGCTGACCGTTGACCCGCTGCTCGCGGTTCTTTGGCTGTGCTGGTCCGCGCTGTGGGCACTGCTGTTCGCCGGCATGGCCCTCGACGCAGTGCGGCTCGAACCCTTCACGGGCTGGGCCCTGGTGCTCACCAGCCAGGCGTCGGCCACGGTTCCGGCGCTTCTTGGCCTGGCCGGTCTCTGGCCGCGATCGGCCGCCGTTGCGTGGCTGGCCGCGTTGCTCCTGGCGGGCCTGTTCGTGGCGGCACGCACACTGGCCCGGCGCGGACAGAATGTTCCGCGCCGGGCCGGTGCCGGGAAGTCCCTGCCGGCTAAGTGAGCGCGTGGCCCAGGGTGGCAATGTGGTGGCGGCGCTGGATGGCCGATTCCACCAGGACGCCGGCCAGGAAGACCACCGGGACCGCCACCAGCAGGGCCGTCGCAGTCTCGGCGCTGCCACCGATGAGGGCGGTGAAGTTGCTGACCACCAGGGACAAAACCCAGGCCAGCAGGACCGCCGCCAGGACGGGAGCGACGCGGGTCTGCCACAGTTGGGCGCCGGCGCTTTCCCGGCGGAAGAACGCGACGACGGCCGCGGAGCACAGCATGTACAGCACCAGCAGTGCCGCTACGGCCAGGCCGCTGAACCAGGAAAACAGCGTCAGGACAGGATCCAGGGCCAGGATGGCGAAGGGCACCACCAGCACGACGGCGGTGGCGGACTGGACCCAGGCTGCCACGGCAGGTGCCCGGTGCCGGTTGGTCCGGGCGAGGACGGCGGGCATGGAACCACGCAGCGCCAGGGAGTGGAGGTAGCGGTTGATGCCGTTATGGAAGGCGATGATGCCGGCGAGCAGCGAGGTGACCAGCAGGATGCCGGCCACGATGCCCGCCCAGGGGCCGAACAGTTCCACGAGCGGGCCCAGGACGAAGGACGTGGCATCCCCTGATTCGAGCGCGGCGCCCGCGGCGTCCATCACCTGCGAGGGGCCGTAATAGCTGACCAGCATCCAGGAAATAAAGGCGAAGAACACCGAGATCACGCCGACGGACAGGTAGGTTGCCCGGGCCACGGTGCGGTGCGGATCCTTGGCCTCGGCGGAGTAGATGGCCGTGGACTCGAAGCCGAACATGGAGGCCACCGCGAACATGATGGCAACACCGGGAGCTCCTGCGCCGATGGCTTCCGGGGAGAAGGACGCGGCCACGCTGATGCCTTCCGGGCCGCCGCCATGGAACAGCACGGTGAAGCCGAACATCAGGAGGATGGCCACCTCCAGCCCCACCAGCACGGCGAGCACGCGGGCGCCGAGTTCGATGTTGAGGGAGCCCAGTACCTGGACGCCGGCCATGGTGGCCAGGGCCAGCAACCACCAGGGAATGTCCAGCCCGGCAGAGGCAAGGAGCCCGGAGAAGGCCGCACCGTAGAGCCCGTACATGGCAGCCTGGACAGTGCTGTAGGCCAGCAGTGCCAGCCAGGCCGCGCCGGCTCCTGTCCGCCTGCCGAATGCCGCCGTCACGTAGGCGTAGAAGGCGCCGTTGGCCTGGATCTTCCGGCTCATCGCCACAAAACCCACGGCGAAGATCACGATGACGATGCCCACGATCAGGTAGGCGCCCGGGGCGCCGGCGCCGTTGCCCAGCGCTGCGGCGAGCGGCGCTGCGCCGACGATCCCCGTCAGTGGTGCCTGGGCGGACAGGACGAAGAACAGGATGCCCAGCACGCCGATGCTGCCGGCGCGGAGGGCCGTGGAATGCTCCTTTGCCGGAGCGTCAGTGGTCCGGGCCTCGGAATTCGAAATACTCATTGGATCCTTCTTAACGGTCATGAGTTCGGGAAAATTGCTGTGGGATCCAGCTTGGCAGCGGCGCCCGCTGCTGCTTTGTCCACCAGCGATGAGTTGTTGTCCGTCAGCGCAGTGCCGGCCGGCCGCTGACAATCGATGCTGCTTCAAGCGCGGCCTCCATGCCGCTCTCGATGGCACCGTCAATGAAGCCGCCCCAGCCGTTGGCGATGTCAGAGCCGGCAAAGAGGACGTTTCCGTGCCCCGCCTGCAGGGCGGCCAGGTGGTTGGCCAGGAAGCCTGTCCTGTGCATCGGCCATGTCTCCCCTGCCAGCGGATCCGCCACCCAGTCGTGGGTGGCCACCTCCAGCACCTCAACGCCGGGCACCAGCCGGGACAGCTGAGCCTGCACTGCGGCCCTGTCAGCGGCGTCGATCTTCGACGCGTCCGGGCCGAAGCCGACGACGATCGTGTCGCCGTCGAGCGTGTATTCAGCCTGGAAGAAGTTCAACGGCCAGTCGGCGTTCCCCAGTGCGACAAAGGGTGCACGTTCGCCCCGGAGCCGGATCCATACCTTGACGCCTTTGGAGATCTGCCCGCGCCGGGCGCCGTCCGTTTTGGCCGGTGGCAGCGGCGGCTCGAACACGATTCCCGGGAGGACATGCATAGGCACCGTCACAATGGCCGTCTTTGCGGTCACCGTCCGGCCGCCGGTGCTGCGGACGGTCACGGAATGTCCGTCGTCGACGATCCCCGCTGCCGTGAAGCCGAAGTCCATGCCCGCCTGTGTGTCCTGGAGGATGGCGTTGGCCAGGGCCGCGGTTCCACCCTGAATCTTGTAGGTGGCGCAGGCTTCGAAGCTGACGGCCCAGTCACCGTTGGTCAGGGCCACCCAACGCAGCGCCTGGGTCAGGGCGGCGTGCTCCAGCGGACCATTGAAGTTCAATGCCCAGAACGATTCCAGGATGTCCCGCGCAGTCCCCGCGGGGAACTGCTCCCGGATCCGGTCCTGGACCGCGATGTGGTCGATCTCCTTGAAGTCATCGCTGGCCAACGGACTGAAGGGCTCGGGGAAGTAGCGGCGCGAGTCCTGGACGAACTGCGCATTGCAGGTGCCGATCAGTTCCAGAAGGTCGGCGGGGGCACCCGCCCGGCGGGCGCCGTCGGCCCACCAGAAGGCCTGCTGCGGCTCCGGGCTCGGAACCGTGCCGATGCCGTAGCGCTTCAGTTCGGCCCAAACGTAAGGCTGGGTCCAGTGCACCCACGTTCCGCCGATCTCAAGGTCCCGGCCCAGCCGGTGGTCCAGCCAGGTCCTGCCTCCTATGCGGGCCCGGGCTTCCACGATGTGCACGGACAACCCCTGCCGGTTCAGTTCCCGGGCAGCGGTCAGGCCGGCGAACCCGGCCCCCACGATAATGACGTCCAGGCCGTCGTTTTCCGCGGCGCTGCGTTCCTGATCCATGGGGCGGCCTAGGAGTAGACGAAGAATTCGACGGTGGGCGCCAGCACGGCCCAGCGTGTGCGTGCCCCTTTGTTGAAGGATGCGGCACCGCCGGCGGTGAGCTCATGCACATCCCCGCCCTCCACTTCGATGCGGAGGTGGCCCTCGATGATGTGGATGGTCTCGTCCGCCTCCATAACGAGATCGAAAGGCTCGGGCGCCTCTGTGGGGTCGACGTGCCAGTAGCCGCAGGCGAGGGCAGGCCGGCCGCCCTCGCCAAAGCGGCGGATCCACTGGACGCGGCCAAGTTCAAAGGGCTCATTCCTGGCGGGGTCAAAGGAGGACGAGGTGGTGAATGCAGTCGTTGTGGTCATAAGTGCTCCAAGGGAAGGGCCGGCTTGTTGCCGGGGCGGTCACCGGAAAACGGGACGGAAGAGGTTCGCCTGTGATGGGCATCACCCGATGAAAGCAATCTAAGCAATTGCTTAGTTTTAAGTCAATAGGGGATTTGAACCGGCCTGGTGCTGGCTAGACTCGTCGTCATGACTGCTTCAACTGCTCCCGCGGGGACTCCTGGGTACGGCAAAGGGCGTGAAGCCCTGCTGCGGGCCGCGGTGGACGTGGTGGCGCAAAAGGGCCTGCGCGGGCTTACCTACCGGGCAGTGGCGGAGGCCGCGGGCGTGAACAATTCCCTGGTGGCACACCACTTCGGGTCCCGGGATGCGCTGATTGCCGCCGCGCTGCGATGGGCTTCGGAGCAATCCATCGCCGCGTCCAGGTTGCGGGAGGCAGCGGAGCAGGAGGGAAGCTTCACCGAAGCACTGCTGGAGCTGCTGCTGGAGGATCCCGGACTGCAGGTATTCCAGTACGAGATGATCCTGGAAGCACGCCGGCGCCCCGAGTTGGCCGGCCCGGTGGCGGAACTGTACGAAAACTACGTCAACGCACTTGCCGAGGGGCTGCAGGCTTTTGGCGTCCAGGGCGACGTCCGCATTGTTGCCCGCACGCTCTTCGCGGCCCTGGACGGACTGGTGCTGCAGTACCTGGCCGGGGTTGGGCGGGACCAGATTGCCGCGGCCCTTGAGGAGGTACACCGGGTTGTGCTTTCGCGGCGGGAGGCGTGAGCGGCCGCCACCGCCCGGGCACGCCAAAGCGCGGCCGGCCGCCCTTGGGGGCAGCCGGCCGCGCCGGTGATGTTTAGTTGTACCGGCCTACCGCAGCACCACGGTCCGGTTGCCCTGCAGCAGGACCCTGCCCTCGCAGTGCCATTTCACCGCGTTGGAGAGGGCCTTGCATTCCGTGTCGCGGCCGGCGGCCACCAGGTCCTCGGGCCCGTAGGTGTGGTCCACCTCCACCACCTGCTGGGCGATGATGGGTCCCTCGTCCAGTTCGGCGTTGACGTAGTGGGCGGTGGCGCCCACGGTCTTGACGCCGCGTGCATAGGCCTGGTGGTACGGCTTGGCGCCCTTGAAGCTGGGCAGGAACGAGTGGTGGATGTTGATGGCGCGGCCGTCCAGCTTCCGGGTCAGGTCGTCACTGAGCACCTGCATGTAGCGGGCCAGCACCACCAGTTCCACCTCCAGCCCATCAACCAGTTCCATGAGCCTGGCCTCGGCGTCGGGCTTGGTGTCAGCCGTGACCGGGATATGGTGGAACGGGATGCCGTGCCACTCCACCAGGGCCTGGTGGTCACGGTGGTTGGACACCACCGCCACCACGTCAACGGGAAGTTCGCCGATGCGGGCCCGGAACAGCAGGTCGTTGAGGCAGTGCCCAAACTTGGACACCATGATCAGCACCCTGCGCTTTGAACCGTGGCGTTCCAGCTGCCACCGCATGCCGAACTTGTCCGCCACGGGAGCAAACGATTTCCGCAGGGTATCCAGCGTGGACTCGTCCCCCTCGGACACGAAGTGGACGCGCATGAAGAAGTGGCCCTCGGAGCGCTCACCGAACTGCTTGTTGTCGATGATGTCGCAGCCGTGTTCCAGCAGGAAGCCGGAGACGGCGTGCACAATGCCGGGGCCCTCGGCGCAGTCGAGGGTCAGGACGTGTTCCACGGTGGTGGGCGCCTTCGGGGCGGGCATCTGGGTTTCAGTAACAGTCATGGCTCAGCACTCGATCACATTCACGGCGAGTCCTCCTCTGGAGGTTTCCTTGTACTTGGTTTTCATGTCGGCTCCGGTGTCGCGCATGGTCTTGATGGCCTTGTCCAGCGAGACCTTGTGGCTGCCGTCCCCGTGCAGGGCCAGGCGGGCTGCGTTGATCGCCTTCACGCTGGCGATCGCGTTCCGCTCGATGCAGGGGATCTGCACCAGGCCGCCCACCGGATCGCAGGTGAGGCCCAGGTTGTGCTCGATCCCCACCTCCGCGGCGTTCTCAACCTGGGCGGGCGTTCCGCCGAGCACTTCGCAGAGCCCGGCCGCCGCCATCGAGCAGGCGGAGCCCACCTCCCCCTGGCAGCCCACTTCGGCACCGGAGATGGAGGCGTTCGTCTTGAACAGGATTCCGACGGCGGCAGCCGCCAGCAGGAAGCGGACCACGCCGTCGTCGTCTGCTCCCGGAACAAATTTCACGTAGTAGTGCAGCACGGCAGGCACGATCCCGGCAGCGCCATTGGTGGGCGCGGTGACGATCCGCCCGCCGGCGGCATTCTCCTCATTGACGGCGAGCGCGAACAGGTTGACCCATTCCATCGCCAGCAGCGGGTCCGCCGGCGCCTGGACGGGCGACGGCGTTGCTGCCGCCGCCTTTGCGGACGCCTCCGCCGATGCTGCGGAGGCAGTCAGCGTGCGGAACAGCGCAGGTGCGCGCCGGGGTACCTTGAGGCCGCCCGGCAGGATGCCCTCGGCGTTGCAGCCGTTCTCCACGCATTCGCGCATCACGGCCCACAGGCCCAGCAGCTTCTCCCGCAGTTCGGCTTCGCTGTGCCAGGTGAGCTCGTTGGCCAGCATGACGTCGGAGATGGACATGCCTTCGCGGCTGCAGATCTGCAGGAGCTCGTCCGCCGTGGAGAACGGGTAGGGCAGGACGGTGTCGTCCGCCACCACCTTGTCCGCGCCTTCCGCGTCGCCGTCCACCACGAACCCGCCGCCGATCGAGTAGAAGCTCCGCTCGCTCAGCACGGCTCCGGTGTGGTCGAAAGCCCGGAAGGTCATGCCGTTGGGGTGCGCGGGAAGGGACTTGCGGCGGTGGAGCACCACGTCCTCTTCCCAGTTGAAGTCCACGCGGTGCGAGCCGGCGACGTGCAGTTCAGCGTTGAGGGCCGCGGCCGCCACCTGGTCGTCCGCGGTGAACGTATCCACCGTTTCGGGTTCCAGGCCCTGCAGTCCCAGGACCACCGCCTTGTCGGAGCCGTGGCCGCGCCCCGTGGCGCCCAGGGAACCGAACAGTTCCGACTGGACGCGCACGGTGGATGCCAGCTGGCCGTCGCCCTTCAGGCCATCGGCGAAGAGCTTGGCCGCCCGCATCGGGCCCACCGTGTGTGATGACGAGGGCCCGATGCCAACAGAGAACAGGTCCAGGACGCTGAGCGCCATCAGGGGACCTCTGGCGAGGCGTACTCCCGCATGGCGTCCAGCAGCCACCGGCCCAGGAACTCGGCGAACGATGCCCGCGGGAAGATCCGGAAGGAGTCCTCACCGGTCTTCCACAGGATGGCGGGGATGTTGGCGATCTCCGTGGAGTAGGCGGTGCCGGCCTTGAACACCCGGGGGTGCAGGTCCAGCGAGCAGCCCTTTTCCAGGACCGCCCGGGCACGGGGGCCGGACAGTTCGAACGTGGTCCGGTTGGCGGACAGGTCCACCACCTGGCCCGCGCCGTCGCCCAGCGCGTCCCGGAGGGCGGGGATCAGGCCGCCGCCCAGGGACTCGTGTGCCTCGGTGGGTGCCACCACCAGGAATTCACCGGGTCCCAGCCAGAGGACCGAGGTGTCGCCGGAGCTGTCCACGGCGCCGACGCCGGCCGGCAGTCCGCCGGTGACGGCGGCCAGGCGCTGCGCGGTGTCCGATCCTGCCTGGGCCCGGAGACCCACCATGGTGAGGAAGGGCAGCTCCTTAAGTTCGACGGTGCCGGCCAGGGAGCCTGCCGCGAAGGCCTCCGCGAGCTGCCTGGCGGGGCTGACGCGGGCTGCGAGATTCTTGTCTGCGGCGGTGGGGGATGCTGCTGTTTCAGCCATCTTTACGGGTCCCTTCTGGGTCAAAAAGCACTGTTTCTGCAACAACCACGTCAACCAGCTGGTCGCCGGCGGCGGCCACCAGGGTCTCACCGATGCGGTTGCGGCCGTTCTTGATCAGGGCCAGGCCGAAGGACCTGCCCAGCGCTGCGCTGTGGTAGCTGGAAGTCACGAAGCCTTCCATCGGCACCGGGCCGTAGGCCGGGTTGGTGGAGCGGCCCTTTTCCACCAGCTGGGTGCCTTCGGGCAGCCGGAGCGTTCCGTCGACGGGCAGGACGCTCACCAGGTGCTTGCGGTCCTCGCGCCGGGCATCGGCCCGGGAGTAGGAGCGCTTGCCGATGAAGTCCTTGGCCTTGGAGACAATCCATTCCATCCCGGCATCCTGCGGCGTGACGGTGCCGTCCGTGTCCTGGCCGACGATCGGGTAACCCTTTTCGGCGCGCAGCACGTGCATGGTTTCCGTGCCGTAGGGGGTGATGTTGAATTCAGCACCTGCGGCGGCCACGGCTTCCCAGGTGTTCAGTCCGTACCAGGCCGGCACGTTGATTTCGTAGGCCAGTTCACCGGAGAACGAAATCCGGCAGATCCGGGCCCGCACGCCGGAGGCAAGGATGGTTTCGCGGAAGGTCATGAACGGGAACGCCTCGGCCTCCAGGCCACCGTTGGCAGCCAGTTCCGGAGCCACCTTCGCGATGACTTCGCGGGACTTGGGTCCCACGACGGCGATGGTGCTCCACTGTTCCGTCACCGAGGTGCAGTGCACGTCCAGTTCGGGCCACTCGGTCTGCAGCCACTCCTCCAGCCAGTCCAGGACCTTCGCGGCGCCGCCGGTGGTGGTGGTCATGAAGTAGGTGTCGTCGTCCACGCGCAGGGTCACGCCGTCGTCGAAGATCATCCCGTCCGGCGTGCACATGACGCCGTAACGCGCCGAACCCGGGGCGAGCTTCTTGAACGCGTTGGTGTAAACCCGGTTCAGGAACTCCCCCGCGTCCTTGCCGCGGATCTCGATCTTGCCCAGGGTGGTGGCGTCCATGAAGCCCACGGATTCGCGGACGGCGGCGCACTCGCGGAGCACGGCAGCGTCCATGTCCTCCCCGCCCTGGGGGTAGTACCAGGGCCGCTTCCACTGTCCAACGTCCTCGAACAGTGCGCCCTTGGCGACGTGCCAGGGGTGGATGGAGGTGATGCGGGCGGGGTCGAACAGTTCACCGCGCTGGCGTCCGGCCAGTGCCGCGAAGGCCACCGGGGTGAACGGTGCACGGTAGGTGGTGGTGCCGATGTCGCCGATGCCGCGCGAGGCCTCGCCGGCCGTGCGGAGGGCCGCCGCGATCACGCCGATGGCGTTGACGCCGGAGGTCTTGCCCTGGTCGTTGGCGGTGCTGATGGAGGTGTACCGCTTGATGTGCTCCACGGAACGCATGCCGGCCCCGGTGGAGCGCAGCACATCAGCCACGGACTGGTCGCGCTGGAAGTCCACGAAGTGGTGGTGCCAGTCGTCGGGGGTGCCGTTCTCCCCCGGCACCAGCCAGAGCTGGCGGGTGGGGGCGGCGGCCTTGGGCTCAGCGAAAACGGAAGGCTCGACGGCGGATTCGAAGCCCGCGGCGATGGCGGCCCGCGCGCCGGCGGAGACGCCCTCGGCAAGGCAGTCGGCGGTGGCGAAGGAGCCGCGGCCGGAGCCGATGGTCTGCTGGTTGGGCACTTCGGTGCTGGGCACGAAGGCTGCCAGCTCGTCGTCCCAGCGCAGCTTGCCCTGCCGCTGCGAGTGCAGGTGGACCAGCGGGCTCCAGCCGCCGGACACCGCCAGCAGGTCGCAGGCGATCTGCTCGATGCCGGAGGTGAGCGCGCCGTCGTCGTTGATGCTGCGGACGGTGACGCCGTCCAGCCGGCCGGATGCGTCGGCAGAGGTGTTGGCCACCGCGCTGCCGATCAGCACCCGGATCCCGGATTCGACGGCGGCAGTTGCCACGGCGGTCAGCGCAGGGCGGGCGTCCACCACCGCGGCAACCTTGACGCCGGCGGCGGCGAGATCGGCTGCGGCGGCGTAGGCACTGTCGTTGGTGGTGCTGATGACCACGCGCTTCCCGGCGGCCACGCCGTACCGGTTGAGGTAGGTGCGGACGGCCGATGCCAGCATGATGCCGGGGCGGTCGTTGTTCTCGAACACCAGGGGACGTTCGTGGGCGCCGGGCGCCAGGACCACCTGGTTGGCACGGATGTGCCAAATCCGCTGGCGTGACACACCGGGAGCCGCGGGGCTGCCCAGGTGGTCGGTGCGGTTCTGGACGGCGATGACGTAGTTGGCGTCGTAGGCGCCGAACGCGGTGGTGCGGTTCAGCACGGTGCTTTCCGCGCCGGACACCAGCTCGGCTTCGACGTCGGCCACCCATTCCAGGGCGGGCTTGCCCTCGATGGTCTCTGCCACGCCCGGGGCCGTGGAGCCGGAGAGCAGGGAGCCGCCGAGCTCGGGCTGGTCGTCCAGGAGCATCACGCGGGCACCGCTGCGGACTGCCTCGCGGGCCGCGGCCAGGCCGGCAGGGCCGCCGCCGATGACCAGGATGTCGGTGTGGACGTACTTCTTGTCGTACTCGGCGCGGTCATCTTCCGGATCCAGCTTGCCCAGGCCGTTCAGCAGGGTGGCCTGCAGCCCGTCCACCAGCGAGACGGTGGTGGCAGGGAGCATGGACTCGGCGACGTGGCCGGGGAACCGGGCCTCCACGCGGACCAGGGCGTTGGCTTCCTCGACGCCGGCGGACATGATGCCGCGGGGGCGGTCCTCGTAGAGCGAGTTGCCTGCGGCGATGTGGCCGTTGGCCAGCAGTGCCGAGGCCAGGGTGTCGCCGGGGTGCCCGGTGAACTCCTCGCCGTCAACGGTGAAGCGCCAGGAAATGGTGCGGTCGATGCGGCCGCCGGTTGCCAGGCGGGCGTTCTGGGAAGTCACTTGGTCGCTCCTTCCGGGGCGGTGCTGGGGCTGAGGGGGTGGTGCTCGCCGGGCCGGTGCTTGCGGTGCCGGTATCGGCTGCAGGCGGGACGGGCGCGGCCGGCCGCGGCACGCCCATCGGGTACACGGCCTGGATGTCGTAGCTCACGGTGTCGCGGAGCATGTTGAACCACTGGCGGCAGCCGGTGCTGTGCACCCAGCGTTCGGCGAAGATGCCCTTGGGGTTCTCGCGGTAGAAGAGGTAGCGGGACCATTCGGTGTCGCTCAGCTCGTACGGGTTCTCCGGGTACGGAACGTGGGCCTGGCCACCGTAGTGGAATTCGGTTTCGTCCCGCGGGCCGCAGTTGGGGCATGGGATCAGCAGCATGTGCGTTAGTCCTTTTCTGGTGGCGGCGGCTAGTGGGCCACGGCGGCGGCGCCGTGTTCGTCGATGAGGGCGCCGGTTTCGAAGCGCTCCAGCGAGAACGGCTTGTTCAGTGCGTGCGGGGCGCCGGTGGCGATGGTGTGCGCGAAGGTCAGGCCGGCGGCGGGCGTGCCCTTGAACCCGCCGGTACCCCAGCCGCAGTTCACGAACATGTTCTCCACCGGGGTCAGGCCCACGATCGGGGAAGCGTCCAGGGTGGTGTCCACGATCCCGCCCCAGGTCCGGAGCACGTGGGCCCGGGCGAAGATGGGGAAGAGCTCGACGGCGGCCGCCATCTGCTGCTCGATGACGTGGAAGGAGCCGCGCTGGCCGTAGCCGTTGTAGGAGTCGACGCCGGCGCCCATGACCAGTTCGCCCTTGTGGGCCTGGGAGACGTAGACGTGGACGTGGTTGGACATGACCACCGTGGGGTGGACGGGCTCGTGCAGTTCGGACACCAGCGCCTGCAGCGGGTGGGACTGGATGGGCAGCTGGAAGCCGGCCATTTCGGCCAGGACCGAGCTGTGGCCTGCGGCGCAGAGGCCCACCTTTTCGGTGTTGATGGTGCCGCGGTTGGTCTTGACGCCCACCACGCGGTCCCCCTCCTTCAGGAAGCCGGTCACCTCGCAGTTCTGGATGATGTCAACGCCCATTTCGTCGCATTTGCGGGCGAAGGCCCAGGCCACGTGGTCGTGCTTGGCGATGCCGGCGCGCGGCTGGTAGGTGGCGCCCATGACGGGGTAGCGGATGTTGTCGCGGATGTTCAGGATGGGGCAGAGTTCCTTGACCTGCTGCGGGTCCAGCCATTCGGCGTCCACGCCGTTGAGCTTGTTGGCGCCCACGCGGCGGATGCTTTCGCGGACGTCGCCCAGGGTGTGGGCCAGGTTCATCACGCCGCGCTGGCTGAACAGGAAGTCGTACTCGAGTTCCTCGGGCAGGATCTCCCAGAGCTTGAGGGCGTGCTCGTAGATGGCCGCACTCTCATCCCAGAGGTAGTTGGAGCGGATGATGGTGGTGTTGCGGGCCATGTTGCCGCCGGCCAGCCAGCCTTTTTCCAGGACGGCAATGTTGGTCATCCCGTGGTTCTTGGCCAGGAAGTAGGCGGTGGCCAGGCCGTGCCCGCCGCCGCCCACGATCACGGCGTCATAGGAGGACTTGGGTTCCGGGTTCCGCCAGAGGAAGTCCGGGTGCTCCGGAAGGTGCTGGGTGCTCACTGGGCGGCTCCAATCAGGTCTGCTTCAGCGTCGGCCAGGCCGGCGTCGGCGGTGAGGTGCGGGTAAAGGGGGAACTTTTCGGCCAGGGCCGTCACGCGTTCGCGGAGTTCGACGGCGGTGTCCCCGGGCAGGGTGCCCGTGCCGGCCGATGCAATCAGCGCGGAGGCGATGATGTCGGCCACTTCGGTGAACTCGGCGGCGCCGAATCCGCGGGCGGCCAGGGCGGGGGTGCCGATCCGGAGGCCGGAGGAAACCATCGGCGGGCGGGGATCGAACGGGACGGCGTTGCGGTTGACGGTGATGCCGATCTTGTGGAGGGCGTCTTCACCCTGCTGGCCGTCCAGTTCGGAGTGGCGCAGGTCCACCAGGACCAGGTGGACGTCGGTGCCGCCGTTGACCACGGAGATGCCTGCGGCCTGGACGTCCGGCTGGAGGAGTCGCTCTGCCAGCAGCTTTGCTCCCTGCAGGACGCGCTCCTGGCGTTCCTTGAATTCAGGAGCAGCGGCAAGCTTGAAGGCCACCGCCTTGGCGGCAACCACGTGCTCCAGCGGTCCGCCCTGCTGGCCGGGGAACACGGCGCTGTTGATCTTCTTGGCGTATTCCTCCTTGGCGAGGATGACGCCGCCGCGGGGTCCGCCAAGGGTCTTGTGGGTGGTGGTGGTGACCACGTCGGCGTACGGGACGGGGTTGGGATGCAGGCCTGCAGCCACCAGGCCGGCGAAGTGGGCCATGTCCACCATGAGGTAGGCGCCCACGAGGTCGGCGATACGGCGGAATTCGGCGAAGTCCAGCTGGCGGGAGTAGGCGGACCAGCCGGCCACGATCAGTTTGGGCTTGTGTTCCAGGGCCAGCGCTTCCACCTCGGCCATGTCCACGCGGAGGTCTGATTCGCGGACGTGGTAGGGGACCACGTTGTAGAGCTTGCCGGAGAAGTTAATCTTCATCCCGTGGGTCAGGTGGCCGCCGTGGGCCAGGGAGAGGCCAAGGATGGTGTCACCCGGGTTCAGCAGGGCGAACATGGCGGCGGCGTTGGCCTGCGCGCCGGAGTGCGGCTGGACGTTGGCGAATTCGGCGCCGAAGAGGGCTTTGACGCGGTCGATGGCGAGCTGTTCAATGACGTCCACGTGCTCGCAGCCGCCGTAGTAGCGCTTGCCCGGGTAGCCTTCGGCGTACTTGTTGGTCAGGACCGAGCCCTGGGCTTCCATCACGGCTGACGGAGCGAAGTTCTCCGACGCGATCATTTCAAGGGTGGACTGCTGGCGGTGCAGTTCCCGCGCCACAGCGGCGGCGACGTCGGCGTCAACCGTGGCGAGCGAGGCGTTCAGTACATCCTGCATGGTTCTCCTTCTGGGGCCCTTCGGAGTTACTGATCCATAACTGATCTGTAACTGATATATTAGAACTGACGTAATAGTATGTTGTAGATCACGCGGCAGTCAATAGCTACCTTGGGAGAGCTCGGAATGAGCGTAATGACAGAGAACCAGCTGGCCGGAGAAGGCGACCTCTCGCTCGCCGAGCAGGCCTACCGGCACCTCCGGGACCGGCTCATCATGCTCGACATCCGGCCGGGTGAGGCCATCAACGACGGCAAGCTCGCCGCCGAGCTCGGGATCGGCCGCACGCCGGTCCGGGAAGCGCTCAAGCGCCTGGAAGGTGACCACCTCGTCGTGTCGTACCCCCGCCGTGGAACGTTCGCCACCGTCGTCGACATCACCGAACTCGCGGACGTCTCCGAACTCCGGGAGTCATTGGAACCCCTGGCAGCCCGCCGGGCCGCCAAGCTGGCAACCCCTGCCCTGCGCAAGGAAATACGGGAAACCGCGGCGGCAATTGCCAGGATGGGGGCGGATGACGATCCCTATGACCTCATGCGGTATGACATCAAGGTCCACCGCCTCATCTACCGGGCCGCCGCCAACACCCACCTCGAGGACGTGCTGATCCGTTACGACAACCTGGCCACCCGCATTTGGTGCATGGTGCTGGAAAAGGTGCCGTCAGTGGCGGAGCACATCGCCGAACACGTGGAACTGCTGGAGGCAGTGGCCGACGGCGACTCGGACCGGGCGGGCAAGCTGGCCCTTGAGCACGTGACCAGTTTCGAGCAGGCCATCCGCAGCGTGCTTTAGGCTGTCCGCCCGCCCGCCTTTCAGGAACGGGGCGCCCGCGGAATGAACGCTGAGGGTTCACGCCTGATCCGCATCAGCGCCGACTCAATGGCACCCCGGACTACGGATTCCGCCCCGAGAGTGCTCGCAACCAGATCCGGCAGCGGCAGGCCGGAATCCGTGGGCAGCAGGCTGCGGGCGTGCTCCAGGACCGGTTCGATGGCGCGTGAGATCGCGCCGGCGATGACCACCCGCTCAATGTCAAGAAGGCTGGAGAGCACCACAGCGATTCGCGCCAGCCGCACCCCGAGCCTGGCGATGATGTCCTGTGCCAGCGGGTCTCCCGCGCGGGCCGCCTGGAAGACATCTTCGGCGTTGATGTCCTCCTCGGGTATTTGCCGCAGCACCGTCTCGCCATCGTAGGAATGGATGCGGGCACGCGCCCACTTCCGCGCAAGTGCTCCGAACCCGTCCGAGCTCCCCTCATCCGGCACGAACTTGCTGTCCAGCTCATCCAGGAACCGCATCTCCCCCGCGCCCCCCTGGCGACCCCGCAGCAGGCGCCCATCGACAATCAGGCCGGCACCAAACCGCTCACCCGACAGCAAGGTGGCCACGTTGGCTGACGGCTCCTGTGCCTGCTCCGCGATGGCGGCGAGATTGGCGTCATTTTCGACGATGACAGTGCCCCAAAGGTGCCCTGCGAAGCCGGAATTCATCAACTGCCAGAATTCTCCTCCGGCGGGAGACGCGCCGTTCGCGTCAATGGGCGCCGGGACGCCGACGGCCGTGAGCAGGACATCCTCCGGGGTGCATGAAACATCCTCAAGGGTCAGGCGGATCAGCTCCCGTGCATTCGCCACGCGGCCGGCGCGTCCCAGCGCGTGCGAATCAATGCTTTGGCGGCGCTTGCCCAGCTCGCGGCCGCGCAGGTCGGCAACGATGGTTGTGAAGTAGCCCTCCCCGGCATCCAGGCCCACAACCACACCCGCAGCTTCGCGCAGCTGGTACTGCCGCGCCGGCCTGCCCTTGAGCCTGCCGGCCTCGGTACGGGCGTCAGTCAATTCCTCCAGCCAGCCCGCATCAACCAGGCCGTCACAAACCCCGAGCACCGTGGCGCGGGTAAGCCCGGTGGCAGCCATGGCTTCTCCGGCAGTAAACACCTGTTCCTGGAGGGCGAAGCGCAACAGCGCCTCCGAGTTGATCTGCCGTAACAGTTGTGTCGAGCTCGCCGTATTTCCGTCCACCCCTTGACGATAGCCCCTGCGTCCCCCATCCTCATATAGGTCCTAAATATAAGACCCATATAAATTATCCGAGAGTCCAAGAGGAGCCGATGTTGCCACCTTTGACGTCCGCCGGGAGACACGTTTCCCGGCGCACTTTCCTTGCCGCTGCGGGAGGTGCGCTCACCGCTTTCGGGTTGGCCGGCTGCGCCCCGGCCAGTGCCAGGCCCACCATCACGTTCCACCAGTCAAAGCCGGAGGCAGTTCCATACTTCCGGGACCTGGCTGCGAAGTTCACCGACTCGCAGGACCGGGTGCGCGTCCTGCATGACATGGCCACAAATCTCTCTGCCAGCTTCGTCCGCAGCAGTCCCCCGGACCTCGGATGCCTCAACTACAACCTGGAGATGGCGCGGTTCATGGAGCGCGGGGCGCTCTCGGATCTTTCCGACCTCCCGGCAGCGGCCTCCATCCGGGACGACGTGCTGGACCTCACCAACTGGTATCCAACCTATGCCGGCCGCACCAGCGTCATCCCCTACTCGGTCATGGCGGCCTCGGTCATCTACAACCGCCGCATCTTCGAAGAGAACGGGGTGGCCGTCCCAACAACCTGGGATGAACTGATCGAGGTGTGCGAGGTGCTCAAGGCAGCAGGCATCACGCCGATCTACGGCACTTTCCGCGACCCCTGGACCGTGGCACAGGGATTGTTCGACTACACGGTGGGCGGCATGGTCAACGTGCGCGACTTCTATCAGAAAATGCATGGGATTGGCGAAAACGTCGGACCGGATTCGGAAGTTTCGTTCCAGAAAACGATGCTCGAGCCGGTGAAGCGCATGGTCCAACTGACCAAATACGTCAATCCCGATGCGGCAAGCCGCGGCTACGGAGACGGCAACACGGCAATGGCCCAGGGCCAGGCCGCCATGTACTTCCAGGGACCCTGGGCCTTTGGCGAGATCGAAAAGGCCGGCAAAGACCTGGATCTGGGAACTTTCCCGCTGCCCATGACCGGTGATCCCGCAGATCTCAAAGTCCGCGTCAACATCGACCTCTCGCTCTGGGTTCCCGAGGTCGCCAACGGGCAGCAGGGTGCCCGCGATTTCCTGCAGTACCTGATGCGGCCGGAGATCCAGAACCCTTACAACGCCAAATTCCTGGGTTTCGGGACGACCAAGGACGCGCCACCGGTGACCGACCCACGAATCGTCGAGATGCAGAAGTACTACGACGAGGGCCGCTTCTACATGGGCGCCTCACAGTTCATTCCGAACTCGATTCCGGCCGCCAACTACATCCAGTCGATCATCGGCGGCGCCGATGCCGAGAGCACGCTGCGCAGGATGGACGCCGACTGGGCCCGCCTGGCTTTCCGCGCTTAGACCCACACTTTCGATCTCTCAAAGCACGAAACGAGGACCATCCATGTCATCAATGACGAGACCTTCCACCAGGGTGGAGGTGACGGCCCCGGCAGCGACTGGAACCACACGCGTGCGCAAAAGCCGCATTGATCCGCTCTACTATGTTTTCCTCCTGCCCTCGCTGGTGATCTTCACGCTGGCAGTCACGCTGCCCGCCGTTCTCGGGTTCATCTACAGCTTCACGAACTCCGTGGGCTTCGGTGACTTCGATTTCATCGGCATCCGGAACTTCATCGCGGTGTTCCGTGATGAAGGAGTCCTCGGCGCCTACGGCTTCACCCTCGTTTTCTCGCTGGTCACCGTCATCGTCGTGAATGCCGTGGCCTTCCTCCTGGCCCTGGGCCTCACGTCCCGCGTCCGTTTCCGTGCCGCGCTTCGCACCGTCTTCGTCATCCCCATGGTGATCTCCGGCATCGTCATCGCGTTCGTGTTCCAGTACCTCTTCTCGAACTCGCTGCCCCTTGCCGGCAAAAGCATGGGAATCGAGCCGCTGGCCACCAGCCTTCTCGCAAACCCCCAGCTCGCGTGGCTTGCGATCGTCTTCGTCACGGCGTGGCAGTCCATCCCGAGTGCCATGCTGATCTACATCGCGGGGCTCCTCACGGTCCCCGCCGAGGTCTACGAGGCGAGTTCCATCGACGGGGCATCGCCCTGGCAGAACCTGCGGCACATCACCCTGCCGCTCATTGCGGGGTACGCCGTGATCAACACGGTCCTCGGCTTCAAGAACTACCTCAACGCCTACGACATCATCATCGGCCTCACCGACGGCGGGCCCGGCGTGGCCACACGAAGCGTCGCGATGTCGATCTTCCGCGGCTTCGAAGGCGGCGACTATGCCTACCAGATGGCCAACGCCGTGATCTTCTTCCTCATCAGCATCGTCATCGCACTCGTCCAACTTCGCTTCACACGTGGCAAGGGAGGGATCGCAGCATGAGCAGCGCACCCAGCATCATCCAGGTAGAACCCACGGCGGCCGCCAAGGGCCGCCGGATACCCGCCGGGCCCGAACGCATCCAGTGGCCCGCCACCATCATCCTCATTGTCTGCACGCTCAGCGTGCTCGTCCCGCTCTACGTCACGGTCAGCATGGCCTTCAAAACCACTGGCCAGGCAGTGGACGGCAACGCCTTCTCCCTGCCAAGCCCCCTGACCTTCGACAGCTTTGCCCAGGCCTGGACGCTCACAAACTTCCCTCGCGGCTTTGGAATTTCCGTGTTCGTGTCGGTGATCGCCGTTGCAGGGGAGATCATCGTTTCGGCCCTGGCCGCCTACGCCATCGTCCGCAACTGGGACCGTCCGCTCTTCCGCTGGTCCTTCTTTTACCTGCTCGCGGCAATGTTCATCCCGTTCCCCGTGGTGGCGCTGCCGCAGATCCAGCTCACGGGACTCGTCGGACTCGACAACCCGCTCGGGGTAGCCATCCTGCACATCGTTTTCGCCCTGGCCTTCAACACCATGCTCTTCACCGCCTTCCTCCGCTCGATCCCCCTGGAGTTGGAGGAAAGCATGCGGATGGACGGCGCGGGAACGTGGCAGGTGTTTTGGAAGCTCATCTTCCCCCTGCTGGGGCCCATGAGCGCAACCGTGGGCATCTTCGCCTTCATCGCGTCATGGAACGACTTCATGATGCCGTCACTCATCATTTCCGATCCTGAACTGCAGACCATCCCCGTGCTGCAAAAGATCTTCCAGACGCAGTTCAGCAACAGCTACAACGTGGCCTTCGCCTCCTACCTGATGGCAATGGCCCCCGCGATCATCGTCTACCTGTTTACCCAGCGCTGGGTCATGTCCGGCCTCACCCAGGGCGCCGTCAAGTAACTCCGGACCCACACACCTGATACAGCTGAAACTGAAGGAAGCAATCTTGCCCACCACCGCCACCCAGGCAACCCAAAGCAACCCCGCCCCCACGGCCGACCCCAACTGGTGGCGTCAGGCTTCCGTCTACCAGATCTACCCCCGCAGCTTTGCGGACTCGAACGGCGACGGCATCGGCGACATCAACGGCATCACCGCCAAGGTTCCGTACCTGAAAAACCTGGGCATCGATGCCGTCTGGCTGAGCCCCTTCTACCCCTCCGCACTCGCCGATGGGGGCTACGACGTGGACGACTACCGCAACGTGGACCCGCTGCTGGGCACGCTGGAGGACTTCGACGCGATGGCCAACGCCCTGCACGCCGCCGGCCTCAAGCTGATCGTGGACATCGTGCCCAACCACTCGTCGGACCGGCACCAGTGGTTCCGGGAAGCCCTCGCCTCGCCCAGGGGGTCCGCGGCGCGCAACCGGTACATCTTCCGCGACGGGCTGGGCGAAGAAGGCGAGCTGCCGCCGTCGGACTGGGACTCGGTGTTCGGCGGCCCCGCCTGGGAGCGCATCACCGAACCCGACGGCAGCCCGGGGCAGTGGTACATGCACATCTTTGCCAAGGAACAGCCCGACTTCAACTGGGACAACCCCGAAGTCCGCGAAGACTTCCTGAAAACCCTGCGCTTCTGGTCGGACCGGGGCGTGGACGGCTTCCGCATCGACGTCGCCCACGCCCTGACGAAGAACCTGGAAGAAACCCTGCCCACCAAGGCGGACCTCGAGGCCCAGGGCGAGGCGCTGTACCTCACGGGGCAGCACCCGTACTGGGACCGCGACGAGGTCCACGAAATCTACGCCGAGTGGCGCCGCGTGTTCAATGAATACAACCCGCCGCGCACCGCCGTCGCCGAAGCCTGGGTCCATACCGACCGCCGCGCCCGCTACGCCAGCCCGGAGGGACTGGGCCAGGCCTTCAACTTCGACCTGCTGCAGGCGGACTTCGACGCCGCCCAGTTCCGGAAGACGATCATCAAGAACCTGGCAGAGGCCAAAGCATCCGGCGCGTCGTCCACCTGGGTGTTCTCAAACCACGATGTGGTCCGGCATGCCACGCGCTACGGCCTCCCCGCGTCCGAGCCTTCGGCCGGAGGTGACATCATGGCCGGGCAGGCGGGCAAGCGGTGGCTTCTGGCCGGCGGCAGGCAGGAAGATGTCGACGCCGAACTCGGCCTGCGCCGCGCCCGAGCCGCGTCCCTGCTGATGTTCGCCCTTCCGGGTTCTGCGTACCCGTACCAAGGCGAGGAACTGGGACTGCAGGAAGTCGGCAATGAAATCCCGGACTCCGCCCGGCAGGATCCGGCCTTCTTCCGGAACAAGGGCGTGGAGATCGGCCGCGACGGCTGCCGCGTCCCCTTGCCGTGGACCTCGGCGGGCAGCTCATTCGGTTTCGGCCCCGGCGGCTCCCACCTGCCGCAGCCGGAATGGTTCGCGGGCAGCTCAGTGGAGGCCCAGGAGGGCCAGGGGATTCAACCCTGTCCCTCTACCGCCGGGCACTCGCCCTGCGGTCGCAGCTGCAAACAACAGAAGCGCTGGAGCTGCTGGAAACCGGCCGGGATGACGTCCTGGCCTTCCGGCGCCCCAACGGCTGGACCTCCATAACGAACTTCGGTACGGAACCCTTCGAGCTGCCCGCGGGCCAGCTGCTGGTCTCCAGCTCGCCACTCGAAGCCGGCCGGCTGCCCGGCGCTGCCACGGCGTGGCTGCGGTGAGCGCACCTGCCGCCGGCTCCGGACCGGATTTCGGAATAGGAATCGATGTTGGCGGGACCTGGATCAAGGGTGCACTCGTCAACCTGGGCAGCGGCATCCCGGCCGGCGGTGTCCGCCGCCTGCGGACCCCGTCCAGCGGCAGGGTGGATGACGTGGCAGACACCCTGGACCAGCTCATCAGTGAGCTCCAATCCGAAAGCCCCGGGCACGGGAACCTGGCTGCCGGCGTCGCCATCCCCTCGATTGTCCAGCGCGGAGTGGCGCTGTCGGCAGCAAACATGGACGGCAGCTGGGTGGGACTTGATGTCCAGTCCTACCTGGAGTCCCGGCTTGGACGATCCGTTTGCGTCGTGAATGACGCAGACGCTGCCGGTACGGCGGAAGCCTTGTACGGCGCCGGGAAAGGCCGGCGCGGCGTTGTCCTGGTCCTGACCCTGGGGACGGGCATCGGATCCGCACTGCTGGTGGACGGCAGGCTCGTTCCCAATTTCGAGCTGGGCCACCTGGAAATCGGCGGCTGCAAAGCAGAGTCCCGGGCATCGGCCGTCGTCAGGGAGAACCAAGGCCTCACCTGGGTGGAGTACGCCGACCGGCTGCAGCAGTACCTGTCGCACGTGGAGTTCCTCTTCTCGCCCGACCTCATCATCATCGGTGGGGGCATTTCAGCGTGCAGTACCGAATACCTCCCTCGCCTCTCACTGCGCACCCCGGTCATTCCGGCCAGCCTCGAGAACGCCGCGGGCGTTGTGGGCGCCGCCCTTGCCGGCAGGCGGCTCAAGGATGGACAGGCTCAGTATGTGTGACATGGAATACTTCAGTACATGTGCGGCCGGACATCTCGGCGGCGGCTGGAAGGGGCAGTGGCATGCAGGAAACCGTTAACGAGGACGAAGAGGCGCGCCAGGCGGTCATCGCTTCACTCGCCCGGCAGCGGGACCTCGGCCTCCCTGCGGATCCGGACTTTGACCGGCGGCTGGATGAGCACTTCCCCACCCTCCGCAGCCTGTTCCACTCGCTTTACGGCGCCCGGCAGGACTGGCTGGAGCAGCTGTCCGCCCTGGTGGTGCAGAGCGCGCGGTCGTGGCAGGAGCGCTCCCCGGAGCTGAAGGCGCTGGACGCCGAACGCGAGGAGGCGCCGGACTGGTTCCAGTCCAACGGCATGCTGGGCGGCGTCTGCTATGTGGACCGCTACGCCGAAAGCCTGGAGGAGTGCGCAGCCGCATTCCCTATTTCAAGGAGCTGGGCCTCACCTACCTGCACCTGATGCCGCTGTTCCTGGCGCCCGAACCGCATTCGGACGGCGGCTACGCCGTGTCGAGCTACCGGGAGGTCAACGCCAAGCTGGGCACCATGGAACAGCTGCGCTCCCTCGCGGCCGAACTGCGCGCCAACGGGATCAGCCTGGTGGTGGACTTCATCTTCAACCACACCTCGGACGAGCACGAATGGGCCCGGAAGGCAGCCGCGGGCGATCCCGAGTACAGCGACTACTACTGGATCTTCCCGGACCGGACCATGCCGGACGCCTTTGAGGCGAATGTCCGCGAGATCTTCCCGGAGAACCATCCGGGGTCCTTCATCCAGATGGCGGACGGCCGGTGGGTGTGGGCCACGTTCCACACCTACCAGTGGGACCTGAACTACTCCAACCCCGGCGTCTTCCGGGCCATGGCCGCCGAGATGCTGTTCCTGGCCAACCAGGGGGTGGATATCCTGCGCATGGACGCTGTCGCCTTCATCTGGAAGCAGCTGGGGACGCCCTGCGAAAACCTCCCCCAGGCGCACACGCTGCTCCGGGCGTTCAACGCGGTCTGCCGCCTGGCGGCACCGTCGCTGCTGTTCAAGTCGGAGGCCATCGTGCACCCCGACGAGGTGGCACTGTACATCGACCCCGCGGAATGCCAGCTTTCCTACAACCCGCTGCAGATGGCCCTGATCTGGGAGTCCCTGGCCACCAGGGACGTGTCCCTGCTGTCACAGGCGCTGGAGCGCAGGCACAACATCCCCGACGGTACGGCATGGGTGAACTACGTCCGCAGCCATGACGACATCGGCTGGACCTTCGCCGATGAGGACGCGGCCGAGCTGGGCATCAACGGCTTTGACCACCGCCGCTTCCTGAACTCCTTCTACGTCAACCGGTTCCCGGGCAGCTTCGCCCGCGGCGTCCCCTTCCAGGACAACCCCAAGACGGGTGACTGCCGGATTTCCGGCACGACGGCGTCCCTGTGCGGGATGGAGGTTGACCCGGCGGAGGCGGTGGAACGGATCCTCCTGGCCCATTCGGTGCCCTTCAGCACCGGCGGCATCCCGCTGCTGTACCTGGGCGACGAAGTGGGGCAGGTCAACGACTACTCCTACGCGTCCGAGCCCGGCCACGAGGAGGACAGCCGCTGGGTGCACCGGCCGCACTTTCCCGCCGAACAATACGCCCGCCGTGCCGATCCCTCCACCCCCGAGGGGGCCGTCTACGCCGGATTGAAGCGCATGATCGAGGTCCGGGCGGGCACTCCTGAATTTGCCGGAACCACGCTGGTGGATTTCAGTACGAACAACCGCTCGGTGCTCGGCTACCAGCGCCCGGGCGGTCCGGACGGTGGCAGCACCGTCCTGGCCCTCGCCAATTTCAGCGACTCCGCCCAGACCCTCCCGGCGGAAACCTTTGGCGGGTACTCCCCTGCCGCCGTCGACCTTCTCTCCGAAGCCACCCTGCAACTGGACGACGGCATCACCCTCCTCCCCCGGCAGTACCTCTGGCTGCGCGTCACCCCGGCGTAGCACTCGCGGGCCCGTTTTCGCAACGGGCCCGCGCGCGTGAAAGCATACGGACCATGGCCTCCAAGATTGCGTACCAGGGTGAGCCTGGCGCCAACTCCAATATCGCGTGTCAGCAGATGTTCCCGGACATGGAAAGCGTCCCGTGCGCCAGCTTCGAGGACGCCTTCGAACTGGTGGCCGGCGGCGAAGCGGACCTGGCCATGATACCCATCGAGAATTCCATCGCGGGCCGGGTGGCGGACATCCACATCCTGCTGCCGCAGTCCAACCTGCAGATCGTGGGCGAATACTTCCTGCCCATCCATTTCGACCTGCTGGGCATTCCGGGCAGCACCATTGAGGGCGCCACCGAGGTGCACAGCCACATCCACGCCCTGGGCCAGTGCCGGAAGCTGATCCGCGACCACGGCCTCAAGCCGGTCATCGCCGGTGACACCGCCGGGTCCGCCCGGGAGGTGGCCGAGTGGAATGACCCCCGCAAGCTCTCGCTGGCTCCCCCGCTGGCCGCGGAGATCTACGGCCTCCAGGTGCTGGCCTCGCGCGTGGAGGACGACCCCTCCAACACCACCCGCTTCGTGGTCCTTGCCCGGGAAACGGCACTGCCGGCCCGGCAGGATCTTCCCGGACCGGCAGTCACCAGTTTCGTGTTCCGCGTCCGCAACGTCCCCTCCGCCCTGTACAAGGCGCTGGGCGGGTTTGCCACGAACGGCGTGAACATGACGCGGCTGGAGAGCTACATGGTGGGCAACGAGTTTGCCGCCACCATGTTCATGGCCGACGTCGAAGGCCACCCCGAGGACCTGCCGCTGAAGCTGGCCCTCGAGGAACTGGACTTCTTCACCACCGAGGTGCGGATCCTCGGCGTGTACCCCGCGGCTGACTACCGGGCGGCGGCAGCCACCGCCTGACGTGGCTGTGCGGGCGCGGCCTTGAGCAGCGGCGCGAAGAACGCGCCGAGCTCGGCGGTTGCCGTCAGCGGCAGGACGTTGGCCACGTACTGGTCCGGGCGGACCACCACGACGACGCCGTTGCGGTCCAGTCCGCGCAGGTCGAAGATGTCCGCCGTGGGATCGGTTGCGTACACCTTCTCGTAGTCGGTGAGCTTGAACGGGCCCACCTGCGGCTTGAAGACGGAGGGGACGGCATTGATGTCGACGGCGGTGTGCGGCTGCTGGTAAATGACCTTCAGATCGAACCACGCGTCCGGGTCGGCGTCCGCGGGTGTTGCTGCCAGGGGTGATTCCGGCGAGTGCGCGAACCACTCGGCAAGCTTGTCCGTGGTGGAGTCCGTTCCGGGCTGGGCCGCATCCGCGAAGACATAGATCCGCCAGCGGCCGTCAGCCGTGGCGTGGTGGCCCAGGTGGATGGGGTTGGTGTCGCCCACGCGGACTACCGGTGCCGACTTGAAACGCTTGCCCACGGGGAAGCCGGCGGCCAGGTCCTGGTGGTCGGTGCCGCCAACAATCAGGGACGGCGCGTACTGGGTCATGAAACCTGCCGGGAACTCGGCGGTCCGCACGTAGAAGTCCTCAAGGTCCGAGGGGTGCTCGAACTCCTCGGGCTTCTTGGCCATCATGGTGGACCACTCCTTGTCGAAGTCGATCAGGTTCCTGGCCACCACCTGCCGCTCCTCCGAGTAGGTGGTCAGCAGGCTCTCGGGGCTGCGGCCCTCCAGCACATGCCCCAGCTTCCAGGCGATGTTGAACCCGTCCTGCATGGAGACGTTCATGCCCTGGCCGGCCTTGGCACTGTGGGTGTGGCAGGCATCGCCGGTGATGAACACCCGCGGGGTGCGGGTGCCGCGGTCCGCGGGCAGGACGTCGTCGAACCTGTCCGTGAGGCGGTGGCCCACCTCGTACACGCTGTGCCATGCCACGTTGCGTACATCCAGGGTGTAGGGGTGCAGGATCTCGTTTGCCTTGTGGATGATCTGCTCGATGCTCGTGTTGCGGACGGCGTGGTGGGTGGCAGGATCCACTTCGCCCAGGTCCACGTACATGCGGAACAGGTAGCCGCCTTCCCGCGGAATCAGCAGGATGCTGCCCTTCTCGGCCTGGATGGCGCACTTGGTGCGGATGTCAGGGAAGTCGGTGACGGCCAGGACGTCCATGACGCCCCAGGCGTGGTTGGCCTGGTCCCCTGCCAGCGTGCAGCCGATCGCCTGGCGAACCTTGCTGCGCGCGCCGTCGGCCCCCACCACGTACTTTGCACGGACAATCCGCTCCTGGCCCTCGTTGGGTCCGGCGGTGTGAAGCAGCGTCACAGTGACCGGGTAGTCGCCCTCGGTGGCGACGGTGAGGCCCTGGAAGTCATAGCCATAGTCGGGCTTGAGGCGGGTGGGAGAGTTCGCCGCAAACTCGGCAAAGTAGTCCAGCACGCGGGCCTGGTTGACGATCAGGTGCGGGAACTCGCTGATCCCTGTTTCGTCGTCGACGGCGCGTGCGGCGCGGATGATGTTGGCGTTGTTGGCAGGGTCCGGCTTCCAGAACGCCATCTCCGTGATCCGGTACGCCTCGGCGATGATCCGCTCTGCGAACCCGAAGGCCTGGAAGGTTTCGACGCTGCGCGCCTGGATCCCGTCAGCCTGCCCAATAGCGAGGCGGCCCGGCCGGCGGTCAATGATCCGCGTGGTGACATTGGGGAACATGGACAGCTGCGCGGCGGCGAGCATTCCGGCCGGGCCGGTGCCGACGATGAGCACGTCCACTTCCTCCGGGAGCTCCTCGGGGCGGTTCAGTCCGACGCCGGCTGCCGGCTTGATGCGCGGGTCACCGGATACGTATCCGTGGTGGTGGAACTGCACGGGCTTTCCTCACTTCGTTGTGGATGATTCACATCAGTTCGTGTTCTATATCAGAACAGTAGATTCGATAATCGAAAACTCTAAACTTGTTGTCCACTGTACGCCGGTTGTGACGCGGGCGACAAGTGGCTCCGGAAGTGCCGCAAAAACAGCCGAAACAAGGGGGTTGACGGAAGCTGCAAATCTATGGATAGTGATCGTATACGATTTCGTACCTGATGAGGAGACGTTTTGGAGCAGGTCAACGGCGACACCCTGGCAGCAGCACGCAAGGTGGTCGCGGTGCACATCAACTACCCCAGCCGGGCCGCCCAGCGTGGCCGCACCCCGGCCCAACCGTCCTACTTCCTCAAGCCTTCCAGCTCGCTGGCGCTGAGCGGAAGCCCCGTGGAGCGCCCGGCCGGCTGCGAACTGCTCGGCTACGAAGGCGAGATTGCGCTCATCATCGGCAAGGCCGCCCGCCGCGTCACGGTCGAGGAGGCCTGGAGCCACGTTGCCGCCGTCACCGCCAGCAACGACCTCGGCGTGTACGACCTGCGCTACGCGGACAAGGGCTCCAACCTCCGGTCCAAGGGCGGGGACGGGTTCACCCCCGTAGGCCCGGCACTTCTTCCGGCAGACGCCGTCGACCCTTCCAAACTTCGCATCCGCACCTGGCACAACGGTGAACTGGTCCAGGACGACACCACCGCTGACCTGCTCTTCCCCTTCGCCCGGCTGGTGGCGGACCTGTCCCAGCTCCTCACCCTCGAGGAGGGCGACATCATCCTCACCGGCACCCCTGCCGGCGCCTCCGTGGCCGCACCGGGCGACGTCCTGGAGGTTGAGGCGGGCACGATTGATGGCACCCTCACCACCGGACGCCTGGTCACCACCGTTGAGCAAGGCACGACGGCGTTCGCGGACTTTGGTGCCCAGCCCAAGGTTGACGACCTGCAGCGGGAGGAGGCCTACGGATCCCGCGAAGCCGCAGGGCTCCCTGCTCCTGACAGCGCCCTCACCCCGGAACTGAAAGCCAAGCTCGAGTCGGTCGCCACCGCCACCCTGTCATCCCAGATGCGCAAGCGCGGCCTTAACAACGTCAGCATCGACGGCCTCCAGGCCACCCGCCCGGACCGGCGCGTGGTGGGACTGGCCCGGACCCTGCGCTACGTGCCCAACCGGGAAGACCTCTTCAAGACCCATGGCGGCGGCTTCAACGCCCAGAAACGGGCCATCGATTCCGTCAACGAAGGCGAAATCCTGGTCATGGAAGCCCGCGGCGAAAAGGGCACCGGCACCGTGGGCGACATCCTGGCCCTGCGCGCCCAGGTCCGCGGCGCGGCAGCGATCATCACCGACGGCGGCGTCCGCGACTATACCGCGGTGGCCGGCCTGGAAATGCCCACGTACTTCGCCAACCCGCACCCCGCCGTGCTGGGCCGCCGACACATCCCGTGGGACACGGACATCACCATCGCCTGCGGCGGAGCCACCGTCCAGCCCGGCGACATCATCGTGGCCGACTCCGACGGCATCCTGGTCATCCCGCCCGCCATCGCCGAAGAACTCGTTGAGGACTGCATCCAGCAGGAAAAGGAGGAAACCTTCATCTTCGAGATGGTCAAGCAGGGCAACAGCGTGGACGGCCTCTACCCGATGAACGCCGAATGGCAGGCCCGGTACAAGGAATGGGCAGGCAACCGCCATGACTGAAACCGCCGTGGCAGCCACTCCCGGCAGCAAGTCCCAACAGGCGTACCAGGCCGTCAAGGCACGGATCGTGGAAGGCACCTACACTCCCGGCTACCGGCTGGTCCTGGGTGCCATAGCGAAGGACCTGGGCTTCAGCGTGGTTCCGGTCCGGGAAGCGATCCGCAGGCTTGAAGCCGAGGGACTGGTGACGTTTGAACGGAACGTCGGCGCCACGGTGGCAGGCATCGACCCCACCGAATACCTCTACACCATGCAGACCCTCAGCATCGTGGAAGGTGCCGCCACGGCACTCTCCGCACCGCTGATCGACGGCCAGGCCATTGCCCGGGCCCGTGCCGTGAACCAGGAAATGCGCCAGTGCCTGGAGCACTTCGATCCGGTGCGCTTCACCCAGCTCAACCAGGACTTCCACAGCGTCCTGTTCGAACACTGCCCCAACCCGCACATCCTGGACCTGGTACACCGCGGCTGGAACCGGCTGGCCGCACTCAGGTCCTCCACCTTCCGCTTCGTCCCCGGCCGGGCCCGCGACTCGGTGGAGGAACATGAGGAACTCCTGAAGCTGATCGAGTCCGGTGCCGATGCCGACGACATCGAGAAGGCAGCCCGCCGGCACCGCACGGCGACCTTGGACGCTTACCTCGCCCAAACCAATTAGTACGAAAAGACCAGTTGTACGACGCGACCACTTGTACGAAGAGACCACAGTTAGGACTTCAACGATGACGACCTCAGTAGAAACCACCAAGCACTACGTTCCGGATGACCTGCCCAGCCACATCCAGCACTACATCAACGGCAAGTTCGTGGACTCAATCTCCGGCAAGACCTTCGATGTCCTGGACCCGGTGTCCAACCGCAACTACGCCACCGCCGCGGCCGGGCAGAAGGAAGACATCGAGCTCGCCGTCGCGGCCGCCCGTGAAGCATTCGTGAACGGCCCGTGGCCCCGGATGAAGCCCCGTGAACGCGCCCGTGTCCTGAACCGGATTGCCGACGCCGTCGAGGCCCAGGAAGCCCGGCTCGCCGAACTCGAAACGTTCGACACCGGCCTGCCGATCACCCAGGCCAAGGGCCAGGCCCTCCGCGCTGCGGAGAACTTCCGGTTCTTCGCCGACCTGATCGTGGCCCAGTTCGATGACGCCATGAAGGTCCCCGGCTCCCAGATCAACTACGTCAACCGCAAGCCCATCGGCGTCGCCGGCCTGATTACGCCGTGGAACACCCCCTTCATGCTGGAGTCGTGGAAGCTCGCCCCGGCGCTGGCCACCGGCAACACCGTGGTCCTCAAGCCCGCCGAATTCACCCCGCTGTCCGCCTCCCTGTGGGCCACCATCTTCAAGGATGCAGGGCTGCCGGACGGCGTCTTCAACCTGGTCAACGGCCTGGGCGAGGAGGCCGGCGACGCCCTGGTCAAGCACCCGGACGTCCCGCTGATCTCCTTCACCGGCGAGACCACCACCGGCCAGACGATCTTCCGCAACGCCGCGGCCAACCTCAAGGGCCTGTCCATGGAGCTCGGCGGCAAATCCCCCTGCGTCGTGTTCGCCGACGCCGACGTGGACGCCGCCATCGACTCCGCCCTGTTCGGGGTCTTCTCCCTCAACGGGGAGCGCTGCACCGCCGGCTCACGCATCCTGGTGGAGCGCGCCATCTACGACGAATTCTGCGAAAAGTACGCCGCCCGGGCAAAGAACATCGTGGTGGGTGACCCCCATGACCCCAAGACCGAAGTGGGGGCCCTGGTCCACCCCGAGCACTACGACAAGGTGGCCTCCTACGTGGAGATTGGAAAGTCCGAAGGCCGGCTCCTGGCCGGCGGCGGCCGCCCCGGCCACCTGCCCGAAGGCAACTACATCGCACCCACGGTGTTCGCCGACGTCGCGCCCGATGCCCGGATCTTCCAGGAGGAAATCTTCGGACCCGTCGTGGCCATCACCCCGTTCGAGAACGACGACGAGGCCCTCGCCCTGGCGAACAACACCAAGTACGGCCTGGCCGCCTACATCTGGACCCAGAACCTGACCCGGGCCCACAACTTCTCGCAGAACGTCGAGGCCGGCATGGTGTGGCTGAACAGCCACAACGTCCGCGACCTGCGCACCCCGTTCGGCGGCGTCAAGGCCTCCGGCCTGGGCCACGAGGGCGGCTACCGCTCCATCGACTTCTACACCGACCAGCAGGCCGTGCACATCACGCTCGGCACCGTCCACACCCCCAAATTCGGCGCCTGAACCCAACCAGCTCGCACTTGTTGTCGTTTTGAGGCCTCAAAACGACAACAACTGCCAGTCAGTTGGGGAAGAAGCCCCCTTTCAAAGAAGAGAGACCATCATGACCAACTTCGTTCCCACCCCCACCGTCCCGGCACCGGACATCGTCCGCTGCGCCTACATGGAGATCGTGGTCACCGACCTCGCCAGGTCCCGCGAGTTCTACGTCGACGTCCTGGGCCTGCACGTCACCGAGGAAGACGAGAACGCGATCTACCTGCGCTCCCTGGAGGAATTCATCCACCACAACCTGGTGCTCCGCAAGGGACCCATCGCCGCCGTCGCCGCCTTCGCCTACCGGGTGAAGTCCCCTGCGGAGGTGGATGCCGCCGAGGCCTACTACAAGGAGCTCGGCTGCCGGGTGGAGCGCCGCAAGGAAGGCTTCACCAAAGGCATCGGCGACTCCGTCCGAGTGGAGGACCCGCTGGGCTTCCCGTACGAGTTCTTCTACGACGTGGAGCACGTGGAGCGGCTCACCCAGCGCTACGACCTCTACTCCGCCGGTGAACTGGTCCGCCTGGACCACTTCAACCAGGTCACCCCGGACGTCCCGCGCGGCCGCAAGTACCTGGAGGACCTGGGCTTCCGCGTCTCCGAGGACATCAAGGATGCCGACGGCGTCACCTACGCCGCCTGGATGCACCGCAAGCAGACCGTCCATGACACCGCGCTGACCGGCGGCAACGGCCCCCGCATGCACCACGTCGCGTTCGCCACGCACGAGAAGCACAACATCATCCAGATCTGCGACAAGATGGGCGCCCTGCGCATCAGCGACCGGATCGAACGCGGCCCCGGCCGCCACGGCGTGTCCAACGCGTTCTACCTCTACATCCTGGACCCGGACGGCCACCGCATTGAGATCTACACCCAGGACTACTACACCGGCGACCCGGACAACCCCACCATCACCTGGGACGTCCACGACAACCAGCGCCGCGACTGGTGGGGCAACCCCGTGGTCCCCTCCTGGTACACCGAGGCCTCCCTGGTCCTGGACCTGGACGGCAACCCGCAGCCGGTCATCGTCCGCGAGGAAAAGTCCGAGATGGCGGTCACGGTGGGCGCCGACGGCTTCTCCTACACCCGCAAGGACGGCTCGCCCGAAGGCGACCGGACGGGCTTCAAGCTGGGAGTCCAGGTCTAGCCATGCTGGAGCCCACGACGATTGAGGCCATCGCGGACGAGCTGGTGGAAGCCGGCCGGACCCGCACCCCTGTCCCCCGCCTGACCGCCCGGTACCCGGAGATGACGGTGGAGGATTCCTACGCGGTGCAGCAGCTGTGGCGGCGCCGCAACGAGGACGCCGGCCGGACCCTGGTGGGGCGCAAGATCGGCCTCACGTCCAAGGCCATGCAGGCCGCCACCGGCATCACCGAACCGGACTACGGCGCCATCTTCGATGACATGGTGCTGGAGACCGGCTGCTCCGTTCGGTGGGACCAGTACACCCACCCGCGCGTGGAGGTGGAGCTGGCGTTCGTCCTCAGGGACGGACTCAAGGGCCCGGGCGTGACCATCTTCGATGTCCTGAAGGCCACCGACTACGTGGTTCCGGCCCTCGAAATCCTGGACTCCCGGATCGAGATGGAGGGCCGGACCATCGTGGACACCATCTCGGACAACGCCGCCATGGGCGCCATGGTGATCGGCGGCAACCCGGTCAAGCCGGACGCCGTTGACCTGCGCTGGGTCTCCGCCATCCTCTACAAGAACCAGACCGTGGAGGAAACCGGCGTGGCCGCGGGCGTGCTGGACCATCCCGCCAACGGCGTGCACTGGCTGGCCAACAAGATCGCCGCCCACGGCGACGCGCTCAAGGCAGGCGACATCATCCTGGCCGGCTCGTTCACCCGCCCACTGTGGGTGTACAAGGGCGACACCGTCCACGCCGACTACGGACCCCTGGGAGCTGTGACATGCCGTTTCGAATAGAAGACACCTTCCGCTCCGCCCTGGCTGCGCAAAAGCAAAAGGGAAAGGCAGGCCGCCCGCTCGCCGGGATGTGGGTGTGCTCCGGCAGCCCGCTGGTCGCCGAACTCTGCGCGGGGGCAGGGCTGGACTGGCTGCTGGTGGACGCGGAGCACAGCCCCAACGGCCTCGAGTCCATCCTCGCCCAGCTCCAGGCCATCCATGGCTACCCGGTCCACACCGTGGTCCGGCCGCCGGTGAATGACACGGTGGTGATCAAGCAGTACCTGGACCTGGGGGTTCAGAACCTGCTGATCCCCATGGTGAATTCGGTGGCGGAAGCGGAGGCGGCGGTTGCTGCCACCCGCTATCCGCCCTACGGCGCCCGCGGCGTGGGCTCGGCCCTGGCCCGCGCCGCACGCTGGAACCGGGTCCCGGACTACCTCGCCCGGGCCAGCGAGACCATCAGCGTCACCGTCCAGATTGAATCGACGGCGGCCGTCGAGGCTGTGGAGGACATCCTCAAAGTGGACGGTGTGGACGCCATCTTCGTGGGCCCCTCCGACCTCGCCGCTTCCATGGGCCTGCTGGGACAGCAGGAACACCCCGAGGTGCGCGCCGCCGTCGAACACTGCCTGTCCGTTGCCAAGGCGGCCGGGAAACCCGGGGGCGTCAACGCCTTCGCTCCCGCCACGGCCGAGCACTACCTCGCCAACGGCGCGGACTTCATCCTGGTGGGCGCCGACGTCGCACTCCTCGCCCGCGGTTCCGAGGCCCTCGCAGCAAAGTACATTCCCCACGCCGACGGCGACACCCCCGCCAGCTACTGACCTTCCCTTCCTAAGGACTTCCCATGACACTTTCTGCGATCTCCCCTGCCTTTTCGCCGGAGCATGAAGCCTCGCTCCTGGCTTCCGTCCCTACCGGCCTGCTCATCAACGGTCAGTGGCGCGAGGCGTCCGACGGCGGCACGTTTGATGTGCACGACCCCGCCACCGGGGAGGTGCTCGCCACCCTCGCCTCCGCCACCAGCGAAGACGCCATTGCCGCACTCGATGCAGCCGACGCCGTGCAGGCGTCCTGGGCGCGCACCGCACCCAGGACCCGGGCGGAGATCCTCCGGCGGGCCTTCGACCTGGTGACCGAGCGGGCCGAGGACTTCGCCCTGCTGATGACCCTGGAAATGGGCAAACCGCTGGCCGAGGCCCGCGGTGAGGTCACCTACGGGGCGGAGTTCCTGCGCTGGTTCGCGGAGGAAACCGTCCGCGATTACGGCCGCTACCTCACCACCCCGGAGGGCAGGAACAAGATCCTGGTCCAGCACAAACCCGTGGGCCCCTGCCTGCTCATCACCCCCTGGAACTTCCCGCTCGCGATGGCCACCCGCAAGGTCGCCCCCGCCATCGCCGCCGGCTGCACCATGGTCCTCAAACCCGCCAAGCTCACCCCGCTTACGGCGCAGTACTTCGCCCAGACCATGCTCGACGCCGGCCTTCCCGCCGGGGTCCTGAACGTCGTCGCATCCTCCTCCGCGTCCGGGATTTCCGGCCCGCTCCTGAAGGACTCCAGGCTGCGGAAGGTCTCCTTCACCGGCTCCACCCCCGTCGGCAAGCGCCTCATGGCCGACGCCGCGCAGAACGTGCTAAGGACCTCGATGGAGCTCGGCGGCAACGCTCCGTTCATCGTCTTCGAAGACGCCGACCTGGACAAGGCCGTCGAAGGGGCCATGGCAGCCAAGATGCGGAACATGGGCGAAGCCTGCACCGCCGCCAACCGCTTCCTCGTCCACGAATCCGTGGCGCAGGAGTTCACCCGGAAGTTCGCCGCCGCCATGGGCGCCCTGCACACCGGGCGCGGCACCGAGGCGGCCACCCAGGTGGGACCCCTCATCGACGCCGGTGCCCGCGACGACGTCCACGCCTTGGTCACCGCAGCTGTCCAGGCCGGGGCTGTGGCGCTCACCGGCGGGGCGCCTG
The DNA here is from genome assembly GCF_026723805.1 of Arthrobacter sp. FX8. Lineage (NCBI taxonomy): Bacteria > Bacillati > Actinomycetota > Actinomycetes > Micrococcales > Micrococcaceae > Arthrobacter > Arthrobacter sp. FX8. Next base: position 3,334,934 of record NZ_CP113505.1, read on the forward strand.
TGGACGGACCGGGCTACTTCTACCAGCCCACCGTCCTGACCAACGTGCCCAACCACGCGGCGATCCTTGGCCAGGAAATCTTCGGCCCCGTAGCCCCGGTGACCACCTTCAGCACCGAGGAAGACGCCATCCGGCTCGCCAACAACACCGAATACGGTCTGGCGTCCTACCTCTACAGCCGCGACTTCAACCGCCTCCTGCGCGTCGCGGAACAGATCGAGTTCGGCATGGTCGGGTTCAACGCCGGCGTCATCTCCAACGCCGCCGCACCCTTCGGCGGCGTCAAGCAATCCGGCCTGGGCCGCGAAGGCGGCTCCGAAGGCATCGCCGAATACACCACCACCCAATACATCGGCATCAACAACCCCTACGACGGGTAACCGCGGGGAAGAAGCACCTGCCGCCCTGGTCGAAAGGGTGGCAGGTGCTTCTTGACGCGGGTCAGCCGACGCGGGTGTAGCTGATCTCGGTCGCCCCCGCCGGCGCCGCGGGAAGTGTCACGTACGTGCCCTGGGCCCTGTTGCCATGTCCGGGAAGGGCTCCGGGCACCGTGACGTAGCTGCCCTCAAGCTTCGGCGATACCTCCGATCCGGGTGGCAACGTAACGTAGCTGCCCCCTCGGGAGATGTCGGTAGGTGCTGTTGCGGGCGCTTCAGTGAGCTCGGACTCTACGGTCATGGTGTTCTCCTGCTTGTCGGGGGCGTCGACGACGCAAAACCCAGCACCTGTGGCCCGTGGCGCAATAAGGTCCGCGGTACCGCTGCTGGGCGTTTGACGGGGTCGTTTGCCTGGATCCGGGGAGGAGTTACCCGGCGGTTCTCGAGGGCTTCGCCGGCCTGATCCCCACCCTAAGGCTTAATCTGACAATTTCACAATAAGGCGGGCTGATTTTTACGCCGTTCCCTCTCCGCCAACAGTCCTGCGCACAAACACAAGAGCGGGGGCGGGCACTCACCCAAACTGGGGAGTAACCCGCTACGCCGACCGGCTGGCGTCCTCGCCTACTCGATGTGGAGTATCCCTTGGAAACGTACGATGCACTTCTTGCCTCCATTGCCCCCGCTGCCGGCACTGGCCGGACCATCCTCAATCCGGCCACGGGCGAACCGGTAGGCGAAGCCCCCGTCCACAGCCTCGATTACCTGGAAAGCGCCGTGGCCGCAGCCGTGGCCGCGCAGCCAGCCTGGGCTGCCCTGGGCCACGACGCAAGGTCCGCCGCGCTGCTCAAGGCAGCCGACGCCGTCGAACGCTCCGCCGAGGAACTCGCCCAGCTGCTCTCCCGCGAGCAGGGCAAACCGCTGAACGGCCCCAACGCCCGCTTCGAAGTGGGCGCCTGCGTCGCCTGGCTCCGCGCCACGGCCGGCCTGCCGCTGGAACCGGAAACCATCGTGGACGACGGTGAGACCCGCGCCGAGCTGCATTACCGGCCCATCGGCGTGGTCGGGGCGATCGGCCCGTGGAACTGGCCCATGATGATCGCCGTCTGGCAGCTGGCGCCGGCCCTGCGCATGGGCAACACCGTCGTCGTCAAGCCCTCCGGCAACACCCCGCTCTCCGTGCTGGCGCTGGTCAAGGTCCTCAACGAAGAACTCCCCGAAGGCATCCTGTCCGTGGTGTCCTGCGGCCGCGAGGTGGGCGCCCGCCTCACCGACCACCCGGCGATCGGCAAGATCATGTTCACCGGCTCCACCGCCGGCGGCCGCGCCATCATCAAGTCCTCCGCCGACACCGTCAAGCGGCTCACCCTGGAACTTGGGGGCAACGACGCCGGTATTGTCCTGCCCGACGCCGACCCCAAGGCCATTGCCACGGACATCTTCTGGGGCGCCTTCCTCAACACCGGCCAGACCTGCGCCGCGCTCAAGCGCCTCTACGTCCACGACGACATCTACGACGCCGTTTGTGACGAGCTCGTGGCGGTCGCCAAGCAGATGCCCATGGGCAACGGCCTGGACGAGAACAACGTGCTGGGACCGCTGCAGAACAAGGCGCAGTACGACGTCGTGGCCACCCTCGTGGAGGCGGCCAAGGCTTCCGGGGCACGCGTCCTGCTGGGCGGGAACCCGGATACCAGCCAGCCCGGCTACTTCTACCCCACCACACTGGTGGCGGACATCGACAACGACAACCCGCTGGTGGCCGAGGAACAGTTCGGCCCCGCCCTGCCGATCATCCGCTACAGCAGCATCGACGAGGCGGTGGAAAAGGCTAACGGGCTCGACGTCGGCCTGGGCGCCTCCGTCTGGTCCCCCAACCTGGAAGCAGCCCGGGAGGTCGCGGCCCGCATCCAGGCCGGAACCGTGTGGATCAACCGCCATGGCGCCGTGGACCCGCGCATCCCGTTCGGCGGCGCCAAGCAGTCCGGCTACGGCGTGGAATTCGGCGTGGAGGGCCTCAAGGCCCTGGGCGTACCGCAGGTGATCAACGGCTGATGTTGACGCGGGAGCCCGGCACGCAAGGTTGCCGGCGCCGGGCTCCCGGGGCTTCGCGGCGCTACCCCATGGCCGGGGCCGTGGACGTCCGGCCGGCGAACTGCCGGCGGGCCCACCGGGCAAGTTTCTTGCCCTTGCCCTTCCACCAGTTGTCCTCGTCCTGGTTGTGGTGGAACCGGAAAACAATGGCCACCAGGACAAACATGCCCATCACCACGTCCACCCAGGAGGACACCACCAGGGCGATGAAGACGGTCATGGCATTGGCCACGATCGACGGGATCGCCAGGGTACGGAAGACGGTGCTGGCCACGTAACGCCGGTGGGACCGCGGGACGGACAATTCACGGACCATGTCAAAGCAGACGCAGACCACAACAATGGTCTGCCCGATGGCCAGCAGGATCTGCCCCGGCAAGGAGCTGCTGAACGCGGCCACGGATTCCATCCCCGGGCTCATGGCCGGACCCGGGTTGAAGCAGCTTCGCTGAGAACCTTAAACACGAAAACCCCCAGAAATTGCGGAACCATCGCCGCTGATCCGGCGATGGTTCCATTCAAATTCCAGGGGGCTTTTCCGTCACGAGTAGCGGGTACTCATATTTGTCCGGGGCACCGGGAAACGCTACCTGCTCTCCGGCATCCCGTTATTGTCCGATCGCACTTATTGTCCGATCGCCCGGGGCCGCCACAACATGACCGCCTGTGACCGGGGCCGGGGGCGCTGGCCACGGGCCAGGCTCACCACATCGCCCGCGGCGCCGGCGGCGAAGATGCGCGAATCCACGGAACGCGGCCGCCGCCCGAGTTCCTCGGTGAGTTCAGCGATCCTGCTCTGGAGGGCTGCCACCTGGTTTTCGAGTTCCAGGATGCGCTTGATCCCCTCCAGCGACACACCTTCGTGCGACAGCCGCTGCACTTCCCGCAGCATGTTCACGTCACGCTGCGAATAGCGCCGGGACTTTCCGGGGGCACGGCTGGGCTTGACGATGCCAAGCCTGTCGTACTGCCGCAGGGTCTGGGGGTGCATGTCCGCCAGCTCTGCCGCCACCGAAATCACAAAGATCGGCTGGTCAGCATTGATGTCCACGCCTCACCTCCGCGCCTAGAGCCGGGCCTTGGCTGCCAGGCCCTCGCGAACGTCCGCCGACGACGTGGCCTCGGCGAACGCCTTGACCGCAGCTTCGGCGTCCTTGTTGAGATTCTTGGGAACCGCGACGTCGATCGTCACCAGCAGGTCGCCGGTGGCCTTGGGCGTCTTGACGCCTTTGCCCTTGACCCGCAGGGTACGGCCGGACGGCGTGCCTGCCGGGACGCGGACCTTGACCTTGTCGCCGTCGATGGTGGGAACTTCAATGTCCGCGCCCAAAGCAGCCTCCGGGAAGGTGACGGGGACGTGGATCCGGAGGTTGTCGCCGTCGCGCGTGTAAAACGCATGTGGCTGGACCGACACGGAGACCACCAGGTCACCATTGCCGGCGGGACCGGGCTGGCCCTTGCCACGCACGCGGACCTTCTGGCCGTCTTTGATACCCGCGGGAACCCGGACATCGATGACCTCGCCGCTGGGTTCACGCAGGCCGATCGTGGTGCCGCGGATGGAGCCGGCAAAGGAGATGCTGGTCGACGCGGTCCGGTCGGCGCCCTTCTGCGGGGCGCGCTGGAATCCGGGGGCGCCGCCGAAGCCGCCGAAGAGGTCGGCGAACTCGGGCGGGATGCCGCCGGCGGAGGGATTGAAACCACCGGCGTGCCGTCCGGTATTGCCGGTGAACAGGCCGCCGAACATGTCCTCAAACCCGCCGTTGGGGGCGCCGGCGCCGCCGGGAGCAAAGCGGGCCCCGCTGCCCATGGCCCGGATGGCGTCATACTGCTGGCGCTCATCCGGATCCGAAAGCACCGAATAAGCCTCGGAGATGTCCTTGAACTTCCTCTCGGAAGCGGCGTTCCCCGCATTCGTATCAGGGTGGTGCTGCCGCGCAAGCTTCCGGTAGGCCTTCTTGATGTCGGCGTCGGAAGCGTCCTTGGCAACACCAAGGATCTTGTAAAAGTCCTTGTCCACCCAATCCTGGCTAGCCAATGGCGTTTCCTTTCAAAGTACAAAAGCGTTAGGGCGAGATTACCGCTGAACGCCGGAGCGGATGAGGGGGCCCGGGCGGGACCCCCTCATCCGCGGAGGCGAGGGGCAACTAAGCCGGGACGGCCACGATCACCTGGGCTGCGCGGAGGACACGGTCGCCTGACTTGTAGCCGGAGCGGAGGACCTGGCTGACGGTGTCAACCTCGATGTCCTCGCCGGGCTGCTGGATCAGGGCTTCGTGGATCGTGGGATCGAACTCCACGCCGGTTTCGTCGATGCGGACCAGGCCGTAGGTCTTCAGCGCGTTCTCCAGTTTGGTGGCGATCGCGGCGAATGGGCCGTCGGTGAGGTCACCGTGCTGCCGTGCGGCGTCGACGTCGTCCAGGACCGGGAGCAGGGAATTCAGGACGCCGATGACGGCCATTTCCCCTGCCACGGCACGGTCGCGTTCAACGCGCTTGCGGTAGTTGACGTACTCAGCCTGAAGACGGAGCAGGTCGTTGCGCAGTTCGGCTGCCTCGGCGCCGGCGGACCCTGCGGGCGCACCCTGGGCCACGGATTCCTCGGCCGGCACGTCCACGCCGTTGAGAATCTCCTCGGCCTGGGCCAGCGCGTCGCCGTCGGAATCTGCTGCCCCGGCCCGGGAACCGGCCCCCGGAGCGGACTGGCCGCCCTCGGGGTGCCGGGCCTGCCCGGTCACCGGGTCAACCTTGCGGTTGTCCCGGATGACGGGCTCCTGGCCGTTGCCCTGCGTGTTCTGCTGGCTTGCGGATGTGTTGTGCTCTTCCTCGTTACCGTGGTGCGGCATGGGTTACTTCTTCGCTTCGTCTTCGTCGATGATTTCGGCGTCGACGATGTCCTCGTCCTTGGAACCTGCCGAAGCTCCGGCGGCACCTTCAGCACCTGCAGCACCTGCAGCGCCTGCGCCGTCCGGCGAACCGGCCTGGGCGTAGATGGCCTCGCCCAGCTTGGTCTGGGAAGCCTGCAGCTTCTCGAACGCGGACTTCACAGCGGCGTCGTCGGTGCCCTCAAGGGCCTTCTTGAGGCTGTCGACGTCGGCCTGGACCTCGGTCTTGACCTCTTCGGGCAGCTTGTCCGCGTTGTCGGCGATCAGCTTGTCCACGGAGTAGGCAAGCTGCTCGGCCGTGTTGCGGGTGTCGGTTGCCTCGCGGCGCGCCTTGTCCTCGGCTGCGTGCTCCTCGGCGTCGCGGACCATCCGGTCGATGTCTTCCTTGGAGAGGCTGGAGCCACCGGTGATGGTCATGGACTGCTCCTTGCCGGTGCCCTTGTCCTTGGCGGAGACGTGCACGATGCCGTTCGCGTCGATGTCGAAGGTGACCTCGATCTGCGGAATACCGCGCGGTGCCGGGGCGATGCCGGTGAGTTCGAACGTGCCCAGCGGCTTGTTGTCGCGGGTGAACTCGCGCTCGCCCTGGAAGACCTGGATGGCCACGGACGGCTGGTTGTCATCCGCCGTGGTGAAGGTCTCGGACCGCTTGGTGGGGATGGCGGTGTTGCGCTCGATCAGGTGCGTCATCACGCCACCCTTGGTTTCGATGCCGAGGGACAGCGGGGTGACGTCGATCAGGAGGACGTCCTTGCGCTCACCCTTCAGCACGCCGGCCTGCAGGGCTGCGCCGACTGCGACGACCTCGTCCGGGTTCACGCCCTTGTTGGGCTCCTTGCCGCCGGCCAGTTCCTTCACGAGGTCGTAGACGGCGGGCATACGGGTTGAACCGCCCACCAGCACGATGTGGTTGATGTCGGAGAGCTTGATGCCGGCTTCCTTGATGACGTCGTGGAACGGCTTCTTGGTGCGCTCCAGCAGGTCCTTGGTGAGGTCCTGGAACTTGGCGCGGGTCAGCTGCTCGTCCAGGTGGACCGGGCCGTCGGGGGTGACGGAGAGGTACTGGAGCGAGACGTTGGTGCTGGTGGAGGAGGAGAGTTCCTTCTTGGCCTGCTCAGCTGCTTCGCGGAGGCGCTGAAGGGCGATCTTGTCCTTGGAGAGGTCGATGCCCTTCACCTTGAGCTGGTTCAGCAGGTAGTCAACGACGCGCTGGTCCCAGTCGTCGCCGCCCAGGCGGTTGTCACCGGCGGTGGCGCGGACCTGGATGGTGGAGAAGTTGTCTTCGTCCTTGCCGACTTCCAGCAGGGAGACGTCGAAGGTGCCGCCACCGAGGTCGAAGACCAGGATGAGTTCGTCTTCCTTGCCCTTGTCCAGGCCGTAGGCCAGTGCCGCGGCGGTGGGCTCGTTGACGATGCGCAGGACGTTCAGGCCTGCGATTTCGCCGGCTTCCTTGGTGGCCTGGCGCTCGGCGTCGTTGAAGTAGGCCGGGACGGTGATGACGGCGTCGGTGACCTTTTCACCCAGGTAGGACTCGGCGTCGTTCTTCAGCTTCATGAGGATACGCGCGGAAATTTCCTGCGGGGTGTACTTCTTGGCGTCGATGTCCACCTTCCAGTCGGTGCCCATGTGGCGCTTGACTGAAGCGATGGTGCGCTCGATGTTGTTGACGGCCTGGCGCTTGGCGATTTCGCCAACCAGGACCTCGCCGGACTTGGAGAATGCAACGACCGACGGCGTGGTGCGGCCACCCTCGGCGTTGGCAATAACGGTGGGCTCGCCACCTTCGAGAACGGAGACGACGGAGTTGGTGGTTCCGAGGTCGATACCTACTGCACGTGACATGTGTTGCTTCCTTCTTTCCTTGGAAACTGGTTGGCGCCCTAAGCATTGAGCGTTCTGCACTCAACTTTACTCAGGGCGCCACCGATGTCAATCCAAAGTTGAGTGGACTCCGCTCAACTTTGGGTGCCGCACCGGATTACAGCCGCGGTATTCCTTGGATTTCCGGGCTTTTGCGCGCAGAATTACGACGCCGGAAGGCGGGTTCGCTTTAGGAGAACGCGGCGCCGGGCTACTCAGCGCTCCGTGTCCCGGTCGCCGTGCAGCGGGCCGCGCTCTTCCGCCGTCGCCTGGACCTGGCGGTCGGTAAGCCCTTCACGCACGGCCTCCTCTGTTCGGGCGCCACCGGCCGCGCCGGCCTCCCCGTAGTCGCCTTCCTCGTATTCGCCGTCGGCAAGGTCCCGCCCGGGCCCGTTGACGGTACCGGCGGCTCCATGGTCCGCGTCCACGTATTGCCCGCCTTCGCCCGCACCTCCGGCAGGGGCCCCAACTGTTCCGGCATCGCCGTAGTTGCCTTCCGGATACTGGTCGTCCCGTTCGCCTGCCGGCCTTTCCACCGCTCCGGCATCGCCATAGTCACCATCCACGTACTGCCCGCCTTCACCCTCCAGTCCGGGTGCGCTGCTTCCCTTGCGGGGCTCCTCGGCTGCAACTTCAGGGTTCTCGGTCATGGTGCATCTCTCCTTCGAGGCTCCGCGTCCATGCGGGCGCACTGGCAGTCTATCGACGGCCCGCGCGCACCAACAGGGCTTCGCCGGCACCTATCGGGAGGCCCCTGCCGGCAGGCCGGCGATGCCTGCCAGGACGGCGAGGTGATGGTCGAAGAGGTCAGCGGGCGCATGGAAGGTATCCGGCCCGTACTGGTTGAACACCTCGAAGCTGACCGCACCAAAGAGGGAGCTCCACACCAGGACACCCCTCGCCACCAGTTCCTCCGGAAGGTCCAGGCCAAACTCGGAACGGATGGCGGCAAGGTCCCTGCCCAGGGTTGGCGGCACTTGTGGTGCGCCTTCGGCCGGAACTGCCAGCTGCCCTGCCCGGGAAGCTGCATCCAGGATGCCGATGAGGCTGACGATGACCCTGGTGCCCGGGCCCGTCGTGCGCTCCGCCGGGGCGCTGTAGCCGGGCACGGGGCTGCCAAAAAGGAGCGCGTAGCCGGCAGGCTCGCGCAGGGCCCATTCCCGGACCGCGCGGCCCAGCGCCCGGAAGCGGGCAGTGTGGTCATCCTCCGGCGCTTGGGCGACGGCGGCGTCCACCGCGTCCCCAAGCTCGCCGAAGGCGTCTATCAGCAACAAGGTCAGGAGCTCGTCCCGGCTCTCCACATAGCGGTAGACCGCGGAGGACACCACCCCGAGGTCCCTCGCCACCGCCCGCAGGGAGAGAGCGGCCGCACCGTGCGTTGCCAGGTGCTGCCGCCCCAGGCGGACGATATCCGCCACGGTTTGCGCCCTTGCCCGTTGCCGCGGGGTGAGGGGGCGGACAACAGTGCCGGCTGTTTTTTCGACGTCAGTCACGGATCCAGCATGCCATAAACGAGAGCGCCGGAATCAAAAGAGAGCACCGCTCTTGACTTAGCCGGTTTATGGGGTCATGCTGTTTCCGAGAGCGGTGCTCTCGGAAAAGGAACAAGGAGGCCACAATGGCAGATGTGTACGTAGTAACCGGAGCGGGACCGGTGGGGTGGACGGTGGCCGAACAGTTGGCAGACCTGGGACGGCAGGTGCGCGTCCTCACGCGGTCGGGCAGCGGACCACAGCACCCGCTGATCGAGCTCATCGCCGGTGATGCGAAGGATCCCGAGGTTCTGCGATCAGCCCTGGCCGGCGCCCGGGCAGTCTTCCACTGCATTCACGGCTCGGCGTACACCGCCGCGGCATGGCGGGCGGAGCTTCCCGCCGCCGAGCAGGCGGTCCTCACTGCGGCGCACCAAGCGGGTGCCGTCGTCGTATTCCCGGAAAGCCTCTACTCCTACAGCGAGCCGGACAGCGTGATGACGGAGGTCAGCCCGCGCCACGCTGCGGGCGGCAAACGCGGGGTGCGGACGGAGCTGCTCCGGGCCCGCGAGGCCGCCACAACGCCAACGGTGAGCGTGGTGGCAGGCGACTTTTTTGGTCCCCGCGTCCGGATGGCGCACGGCGGGGAGCGCATGGTGGTGCCCATCCTGGCGGGGAAGAACGTCAGCGTGGTGGGCAGCTCACGGCAGCCGCACTCGTTCACGTACGTCCCGGACCTGGCCACGGCGATGATCGCGGCGGCGGACAGGCCCTCCGCCTGGAATGCCGTATGGCACGCCCCCACGGGTCCGGCCCTTACCCAGATGGAGCTGGCCCACGCCTTCGCCGCCGCGGCAGGACGGCCGGCGCCCAAGGTGCGCGCCCTGCCCGGCTGGACCCTCCGCACCGCCGGGATGCTCTCAACCGACGCCCGCGAGCTGGCCGAGATGCTGTACCAGTTTGAGCGGCCGTTCATCATGGACTCGGCCGCGTCCCAGGCTGCCCTGGAAGTCGGTCCGACTCCGCTGGAAACGGCTGCTGCCGCCACCGTGGACTGGTGGCGGCAGCAGGGTTAGTGCTCCGATTTTTAGCGCTTTGGCGCAGGGTCAGCGGCTGGGCACTTCTTCCAGCGGCTCGACGCCGGGCTCCCGCGGCCGGGCTGCATTCCCGCCGTCCGCGCGCCCCAGCTTGCTGGGCCACCAGATCTTCGGTCCGATGTCGTAGGCCAGGGCCGGCACCAGCAGCGAGCGCACCAGGACGGTGTCCAGCAGCACACCGAACGCCACTATGAACGCCAGCTGCACCAGGAACATGATGGGAATGACGCCAAGCGCTGCAAATGTGGCCGCGAGCACCACGCCCGCGGAGGTGATGACCCCTCCAGTCACCACCAGGCCACGGAGTATGCCGGGCCGGGTGCCGTGCTTGAGCGACTCTTCACGGACCCGGCTCATCAGGAAGATGTTGTAGTCCACGCCCAGGGCCACCAGGAACACGAAGCCAAACAGCGGAACCGTCGCATCCGCGCCCGGGAAGCCAAGGATGTTGTTGAAGACAAAGGCAGACACACCGAGCGCCGCCGCGTAGGAAAGCACCACGGAGAGCACCAGCAGGACCGGGGCCACGATCGAGCGCAGCAGCAGCATCAGGATGAAGAGGATCACCACCAGGACCACCGGAATGATGACCACCAGGTCGTGCTGGGCGGTGGTGTTGGTGTCCAGCGCCGTAGCGGTGACGCCGCCCACCAGGGCGCCGGGATCGACGGCCTTCACCCCGGCCCGCAGCGCCTTGACGGTTTCCTCCGCTTCCAGCGAGTCCGCCGCGTCGTTGAGGGTGGCGTTGATGATCACCTTTCCTTCGCGGACGTCCGGGGCGCTGGGAGCCCCGGGGGCTCCGGTGATGGGGACGCTGCCCGGGCCCAGCAGGTAGGCCTCGCCCACGCCGTCGTCCGCTTTCACGCGGTCCAGCACCTCGGCGGCCTTGGCCTGGTCAGCAATCACGACGGCGGGGCTGCCGCTGCCGGCGTCGAAATGGCGGGCCAGTGCGTCCTGGCCGTCGACGGCGTTGGAGGCGGTGAGGATGACGTCGGTCTGCGGTACGCCGTTGGCCTTCAGCTGGAACAGGCCGCCTGCCGCAACCAGCAGCAGGAGGACCGAAGCCACCCAGACGGTCCTGGGCCGCCGCGCTACCAGCGAACCGGTGGCACGCCACAGCCCCTTCTGGCCTTCCAGGCCCGTAACCAGCTCGGGTTCACGCTGGTCTGCGGGGAGGAGCTTGGGACGGAACGGCCAGAAGGCTGCCCGGCCCAGCAGGGCCATCAGCGCGGGCAGCAGGGTCAGTGCTGCGAACAGGGCACACAGGATGCCTGCGGCCGCCACCGGTCCCAGCGCCTTGTTGGAGTTCAGGTCGGAGAAGAGCAGGCACAGCAGCGCGATGATCACAGTGGCGCCGGACGCCAGGATGGGCTCGAAGGACGCCTTCCAGGCGTTCAGGACAGCCGCGGTGCGGTTGGTGGTGTGGGTGAGCGCTTCCCGGAAGCGTGCCACGAACAGCAGGGCGTAGTCCGTGGCCGCGCCGATTACCAGGATGGAGAGGATGCCCTGGCTTTGGCCGTTGAGCTGGATCCAGCCGGCTTTGGCCATGCCGAACACCAGCAGGATTGCTGCGCACAGGGCAAACACGGAGGTCAGCAGCACCATGATGGGCAGCAGCAGGGACCGGTAAACGATGAGGAGGATGACGAACACCGCGGACAAGGCCACCAGCAGGAGGATGCCGTCAATGCCGCCGAAGGCTGCGGTGAGGTCGGCGGCAAGGCCGGCGGGGCCGGTCACGAAGGTCTGGGCACCTGCCGGGGCCGCTTCTGTGACAGTCCCGCGGAGTTCCTTGACCGCATCCTTGAGCTCAACCGAGGACCCCACCGGGACCACGAACTGCACCGCCTTGGCGTCCTTGGAGGGAATCGGGCCGATCACCGTGCTGCCCAGCTTGAGGTCTTCAAGGCTGGTCTTGAGCGTGGCCAGCTCCCCCAACTGGGCGGGAGTGAAAGCCTCGCTTTTCTCGATGACGATGATCCCCGGGACCTCATCCGAGTCCCGGAACTTTGCCTGCCAGTCCTGCGCCTCGGTGGCCTCGGCGCTGGCGGGCAGGAATGACGCCTGGTCGTTGGAGGAGACCTCCTCCAACCGGCCGAAGGTGGGGCCGCCGACCCCGGCGAGACCCAGCCAGGTCAGCACCAGGACGACAGGGACCAGCCAGCGCAGCCAGAAAGGGACTCGCTCCTTGGCAACTTTATTGCGGTTCATGGCGCCTTCCATCGATAAGCGGGCGGAGTAGTATTTGTTCCAGCATAGATTATCTCCACCATAGAGATAAGTGGCTGCCAAGCTTTTTTCGGCAGGTAGGGGACGAATGCCGGGCCTGCAGTAATATCCGTCAGTACGGCCGGACGGAAGTGTGGGCGTGGAACCAGGAAGGCAGGGAGGTGGGCATGGAACGCAAGACGTCAGCTGGCGCGGCACCAGGACCATCCGGCAGCCCTCCCGGTGGTCCGCCACACCCGCTGATCCGCCTCCTGCAGGAGTTCACCATGGAGGCCAACCGCTATGTGGATGTCGCCGGCGGCAGGAAGGACATGCACCGCACGGACATGAATGCCCTCGCTGTCATCATGCGGCACACGGCCGCCGGGAGCGTGGTGACGCCCGGGGTCCTGCGCAAAGAGCTGAACCTGAGCTCGCCTGCCACCACCGCCCTCATCGACCGACTGGACCACTCGGGGCATATCGTGCGCGAGCGGAACAGCACGGACCGGCGCCAGGTCCAGCTGAAGATGACCCCCAAGGCCTTCCAGGACGGGGGCGCTGTCTTCGCTCCCCTGGCCCAGCACATGGGCAGCGCCATGGCGGACTTCTCGCAAGACGAGCTGGAAACAGTCACACGCTTCATGACCGCAATGGTGGAGGCCACGGTGGCTGCCCGGAGCGAGTCCGCCGATGGCTAGGTGACATTCCCGGAAAGCGCAGGAAAGGGCCGTTTCGGATTTCCGAAGACGGCCCTTCCTGCTTCCCCCAATCAGGGCGGCGCCCGGGGACTAAGGCGCCTTGGGTCGAAGCGCCACCAGCCACCCGGCCCACTCGCGGGCCGCACTGAAGTTCCACGTCTTCGCCCCGCTTGGCCCCGCTGCCGCCTGGATGCCATCCGCAACTTCGAAGCGGCGCGCACCGGTTTCCACTGCCTGGGACATCCCGGCCGGCGAAGTCAGGGTCACGGAGCTTGAGTTGACGCTCATGCATCCCACCAGCATCGCGTTCGCGGCCGTGGTGGCCACCGCTGGAATGGATCCCGACGATGCCGCCGCGCCCGAGCCGGACGTGGCAGCGGTGTCGGGCCCTGAGGCGCCGGAATACCTGGCGATGCCTCCCCCGCTCGTCGTCGAAGAGGTGGTCCAGGCATAATCCGCCGGCTCGGTCCCGGTGGCGACTTTGTAGTAGCCGTAGACCTTGGGGTTCGCGATATTGGTCACCGATGCCAGCACTGTCCACCCGGCGGGGACACCTGACGTTGCGATGGTACCGCCCGTGAGGGACACGCAGCTGACCAGCAGGTCGCCCTGCGCGACATTGGCCGGCTTGGGGATCCTGAGGGTGGTGGTTGCCGTGGTGTTCACGGCCTGGCTCACTGACTCGCGGACGATGGTGCCGCCACCGCCGGTGTTGCCGGAGGTGACGCTCCAGGCCTGCGTGGCCGCCGTGGCGTCCGTATTGCCGGCAGCGTCGGTGGCCCACACGCTGAAGTTATGCGATGCAACCGCCAGTCCGGAGTACGTCTGTGGCGAGGTGCACGCTGTCCGCGCCGCGCCGTCCAGGCTGCACTGGAAGGTTGAATTGGCCTCACTCGAGGTGAATGCGAAGGAGGCACTGGTCGACGTCGTTGTCGCGGGCGGTCCGGAAGTGATGGTTGTCTCGGGCGGCGTGGTGTCCCCCGGCGGAGGCGGAGTGGAGGTGCCGGCCCCGACCTTCCGGGGGTCGTAGGCCGCATCGACGAGCAGGGCAGGTACGTAGGCGGCTGCGATGGACTGCCATGGTACGAGCTTGAAGTTCTGCTTGCCGGTGTCGTTGCTGGTGTCCTGGGTGACAAAGAAACCCTGGGGGAACGGGCCCCCAACCCCGAAGTTGGTGACGTCTATGCCGTCCATGCCCGTGACAGCGTCGATTCCGTTACCGGCCGGGATGGCGAAGGCCCCCAATGGCCGGTTGTCGTCGCGGGAGTAGACGTGGAACCGGTTGGAGCCCTGGCTTGCTGCCAGCAGGTAGCCGGCGCCCCCGCTGCCGTAGTAGATGCTGATGCCCTTGATGTCCTGGACGATGTCCCCGCCGTTCTCGGTGGTGCTGACAACCTTCGTCCCCGCGGTTGAATCCCCGGGTTCAGCCCCGTACCGCCAGATTCCGCCGATATCCTCCTGCGCAATGTAGAGCCGTTTCATCTCGTCATCGGCCACCAGGCCCTCGGTGTGGGCGGGGCCGCTTACGGTCCAGCTGCGCACGAGCTTGCCGGTGACCGATCCGGTGGAGCCGTCAAGCTCCCACTGCTCGACCTTGCCAACGTCAGTGACGTAGGCAAAGTACTTGCCGGTGTCCGGCGAGTGATAGAAGGAGAACCCGCGGGGTGTGGCGATGTTGGAGGTCGGCGCAAAGCTGCCCACCTTGGTGAGCGAACGGTCGGCCTCGTTGACCTTGTAGAAGTCAAGGCTCCGGACCCGGTTGCTGACACCCACCAGGCCCACTCGGCTGCTGCCGAGGGGGAAGTTGTAGCGGACGTCCACATTGTTCATCCGCCCGTCGGGGTAATAGAACAGTTCCCGGCCCGACAGGTCATAGACCACCAGACCGTGGCCATCCGTGCTCTTGTCCGTGCCGATGATGGTGCTCTTCGACGGGTCGGTGGGATGGATCCAGATCGCTGCGTCGTCCGCAGCGTCCCCCGTTCCGTGCATTGGGGCAGTTTCCACCGTCGCATTCACCTGCGCCACGGCCGCGTTTGCCGCCGGGGCACCCAGTCCCGCGAGCAGTCCGGACAGCAGTCCGCCCACCGTCAATGCGGCAGCCAACCTCGATTTGAGCGTCACTCTTGCCTCCCCAATACTGGTTGCCGCATCTATTCGGCGGCAACGGCGGTGTCATGGAACGTCCAGCGAGGTCAGGAGCCCGGCGCCGGCTGGAGGGCCATCGTATTCCCGGCCGCAGGCAGGGGGATACGGGGATAGCACCCATACCTTCGGGCCCGCCTTCCGGGGGCTGCATGACGCGGACCGGGCGTCCGCTCATGCAATGCAGGTTGGGGGTAGCGTTTGGTTATGAGTGCGCAGCAGCCTGAAGACGACGTTTACACGCACGGCCACCACGAATCGGTGGTCCGCGCCCATGCCGCCCGTACCGCCGAAAACTCCGCGGCGTTTGTCCTCCCGCACCTCACGCCTGGTAAGTCGCTGCTCGATGTGGGCTGCGGCCCCGGCACCATCACCTGCGACTTCGCCGCCCTGGTCAGCCCCGGCAAGGTCACGGGCCTGGACCGCTCACCTGACATCATCGCCCAGGCGCAGGCCCTCGCCACCGAGCGGGAAGTACCCAACGTTGAATTCGTTGCCGGCAACATCTACGACCTCGACTTCGCCGACGAAACGTTCGACGTCGTCCACGCCCACCAGGTGCTCCAGCACCTGACCGATCCCGTTGAGGCCCTCAGGGAGATGCGGAGGGTGGCCAAGCCCGGCGGCATCGTGGCAGTGCGCGACGCCGACTTCCACGGCATGAGCTGGTACCCCGCCATTCCGGAACTGGACGAGTGGATGGACCTGTACCAGCGGATTGCCCGCCGGAACGGTGCAGAACCCGACGCCGGGCGGCGGCTGGTCAGCTGGGCACAGGCTGCGGGATTCACCGACGTCGCCCCCACCAGCAGCAACTGGCTTTACGCCACCTCGCAGCAGCGGCGCTGGCAGGCGCGCGTCTGGGGTGAGCGGGTGCTCCACTCAGCCTTCGCCGAGCAGGCGCTGGAGTACGGGTTTGCCAACCCGGCCGACCTTGCCCGTATCTCTGCAGGCTGGCACCGCTGGGGCTCCACGGACGACGGATGGTTCCTGATCCCAAACGGTGAGGTCATCGCCCGGGCCTGATCCCTGGTTGCCCAGACAGCAGCACAGGGACTGAAAAAGGGGCAGCCAATTGCCACCGTAGGATTGTTGAGTGCAATTTTCCCTCTGGCTGGCCCTGGCAGGTGCCGGCGCCCTGATCAGCTTCACCCCGGGCGCCGGGGCCATCAACACCATGAGCAACTCGCTGAACGCGGGGTTCCGCCGGTCCATCTGGGGAATCCTGGGCCAGCAGGCTGCGCTGATGGTGCACGTCCTGATCGTGGCCCTGGGCGTCGGGGTGCTGGTGGCCAGTTCCCCCTTGCCTTCAACGTGATCCGTTACGCGGGCGCGGCCTATCTGGTGTACCTGGGCATCCGCCAGTTCCTGAGCAAGCCCACGGTGGCCCAGGAGCAGGCAGCTGCCCTTCGTAACGAACCCGCGTGGTCCATTTTCCGGCGCGGCTTCTGGGTCAATCTGTTGAACCCGAAGGCGATCGTGTTCTTCCTCGCCTTCACTCCCCAGTTCATCCGGCCCGACCTGCCCCTGTTCACCCAGTACGCCGTGTTGACGGCAACAATCGTTGTCATCGACATCCTGGTGATGTGGTTCTTCTTTGCGGCGGCTGCCAGGTCATTCCAGCGCTTCACCAACACGGAACAGGGCCAAATGGTCCTCAGCAGGGTGTTCGGTGTCCTGTTCGTGGGTGTGGGTATCCTGCTGGCCCTGATCCACTGAACCAGGTACCCACCAAACTCGGCACCAGCGTGTGACGTACCCATTCGGGCGTTAGTCATGCATCTTTACAAACCCGTAAAACTTTGTGAACAGGCGGCTAGCCAAGAGCGTTCGGAAGCGCGCATGCTTAGGGCATGAACTCAGCGTCGAGCGCATATCGCGTCATCACCGTCTGCACGGGCAATATCTGCCGGTCCCCCATGGCCGAGCTCATGCTCAAGGCAGCGCTTGAACGCGAGGGCCTTGACGGCCTGGTGGAGGTGGACTCCGCCGGCACCACCGGTTACGAGGCGGGCCGGCCCATTGATCCCCGCGCCGCCCGCCGGCTCGCCGCAACCCAGCTGGCCTCGGACCACCACGTGGCCCGAGAGTGGGAACCCGGGTGGTTCCGCGAGCGCGACCTGATCCTGGCCCTGGACATCGACCACTACGCCTGGCTCACCGAGGCGGCGCCGGACCAGGAATCCCTGGACAAGATCCGGATGCTCCGCAGCTTCGATCCCACCATGGCGGAGCGGGACCGCCTGGATCAGGGCATCGAGGACCCCTGGTACGGCGGCCAGGCGGATTTCGACGCCGTCTGGCACCAGATCCATGCAGCCCTGCCCGGCCTGGTCCAGCACATCAGGTCCGCGGTCCTTCGGAACACCCAGCTGCAGCCGCACTAGGCACCAAAACTCTTCAAAAGACGGTGCAATCCAGCGGCACCAGGAGTATTTTCTTGCTGCATGGACGGCCTTCCCAGCACATCCGGCAAGTACGCACGGCTCCTCGCCACACTGGAAGAGGCAGAGTCTCCGGCTGGGCGACATGGCCCGACAAGGACCGCGCCCTGAAGCGTGCAGGCATCGTGCATGCCGGCGCCAACGCCGGCTGGCGAGGGCAGGGGCCTGCTGCTGGTGAGCGGGTTCCTGGGCGGCCACCTGAGCAGCGGCCGTCACGCATCGGCGCAGCAACTGCCCCACGGGTGAAAGGGTGCAACGGAAAACGGTACGCTCTAGTCCATGAGCCCAGCCCCCGTCATCATCGCCATCGACGGGCGCTCCGGCGCAGGCAAGACCACCCTCGCCGTCGAGCTCGCGGCCCGGCTCCGGGCGCACCACAAGGTCTCGCTGTTCCACCTTGAGGACATCTACCCGGGCTGGGACGGACTGGCGGCGGGCATTGAACGCTACGTCTCCACGGTCCTCACCCCGCTGAGCCGGGGGCAGGCGGCCTCCTGGACCAGCTGGGACTGGGCTAACCACTACGACGGCGACGCCCGGGTGACGCTGCCTGCGGAGATCGTCATCGTTGAGGGAGTGGGGGCCGCCGCCGAGGCCGCCCGCCCCATGCTGGGCGCGGTGATCTGGGCGGAATCCCCGGACGACGTCCGGCGGACCCGGGCACTGGAGCGCGACGGCGCAACATATGAACCGTACTGGGACCTGTGGGCAGCCCAGGAGCAAGAGTGGCTGGGCCGCGACGACGTCCCCGGCCACGCGGACCTCCGCGTCCGGAACCTCGCCGACGGCTCAGCCCCCGCGGACCTCCTCCAACTCCTCCCCTACCTGCCCGCCCTGGCTCCGGTCCTCGCCCCCGAGTTGTCAGCCCGCCGCGGCCTTCGCCTTCACGCCGAGCGCATTGAAGCCGCCCCGGACGCACCCACCCTGTTCCACTCACTGTATGGCGGCTCTGGCAACGCCGTCTGGCTGGACTCCTCCAACACAGGAAGCGGACCGGACAGCACGGATCCTGTACAGCGGACTGCCGCAGAGCGCAGCCGGTTCAGCATCATGGCGGACGACGGCGGCACATTCGGCCAGTGCGTCACGCACCGTGGCGGTGTGAGCCGGATCAGCGCCGGCTCGTCCACTGCCAACGTTCCCGGCCCCTTCTTCCGCTGGCTCGACACCGTCTGGGGCCGCCGGGCGGTGCGGACCCCCGAGGGCTACCCCGGCGAATTCACCCTGGGCTGGCTGGGCTGCCTGGGGTATGAGCTGAAACGCGAAACCGGCGGCAGCGATCTTTCCGCGCCCACGCCGGACGCAGCCCTGATCTTCGCGGGCCGAGCGGTGGTCCTGGACCACGCCGAAGGCACGGCCTGGCTCCTGGCCCTGGAGGCACCGGACGCCGGCGGGTGGCTGGTGGAGGCGCGGGCAGCCGTGGAAGCCGCCGCGGACCCAACGCAGGAAGCCGGCGGCAGCACCGGCGTCGTGCGTCCCACCACACCGCCCACTTTCCGCAGCCGGGACACCGGGGAACGGTACCGGGAGAAGATTGCCGCCGCACAGCATCAGATCGCCCAGGGAAACACCTACGAAGTGTGCCTGACCACCACCCTCGAAGCCACTGTCCCGGCCGGCTCGCTGGATCCATGGGCCACCTACCTGTCGCTCCGCAGCAGGAACCCGGCCCCGTTCGCCAGTTACCTCCGGCTGGGAAACGTTGCCGTGGCCAGCACCTCGCCCGAGCGGTTCCTGAAGATAGGGTCCGACGGCGGAATGCGCGCCGAACCGATCAAGGGCACCCGGCGCCGGGCTGCCGACCCGCAGGAGGACAGCCGCCTGCGGACGGACCTGGCCACTTCCGTCAAGGACAGGGCCGAGAACATCATGATCGTGGACCTGCTGCGCAACGACCTCAGCCACTTTGCCATGCCTGGCTCCGTTACGGTCAGCAGGCTTTGCGCCATCGAGAGCTACGCCACCGTCCACCAGATGGTCAGCACCATCGACGCCCACCTCCTGCCCGGAGCACCACGGGCAGAGGCGGTGGCGGCCTGCTTCCCGGCCGGCTCCATGACGGGGGCTCCGAAGATCAGCACCATGGCCATCCTTGACGACCTGGAGGCAGGGCCGCGGGGGCTCTATTCAGGTGCCATCGGCTACTTCTCGCTCAACGCGGCGGCGGATCTCGCCGTCGCCATCCGCACCCTGGTGGTCAGCACGGCTGGCGACGGAACCGCGGAACTGTCGCTCGGCGTCGGCGGTGCCATCACCTCGGACTCCGACCCGGACGACGAATATGAGGAGATCCGCACCAAGGCCTACGGGGTGCTCTCCACCCTGGGGGCGGAGTTTCCCGAAGACTGACCCGGGTTTAGGGAGGTACGGCCGTCCTACTGCACCGTGGCCGTCAGCCGGGCCACGTTGTCCACATAGCGCGCGGCGAGCGGCCGGTTCAGCCAGTCCGCCAGCTTCAGCTCATGGGAGATGTCCCGGTAGGTGTCCTCCACGGCCCGCATCTTGTTCACGATGTCCTCGCCCAGGAGCATCACGGAGACCTCGAGGTTCAGCGAGAAGGACCTCATGTCCATGTTGCTGGAGCCCAGGACGGCCACCTCGTCGTCGATGGTGAAGTGCTTGGCGTGCAGCACGAACGGCGCCTTGTAGAGGTAGATCCGCACACCGGCCTCAAGGAGCGCCTCATAGTAGGAGCGCTGGGCGTGGTGGACCAGGAACTGGTCGCCCTTCTCGGACACGAACAGCTCCACGTCGACGCCGCGCTGCGCTGCCGTGGTGATGGCGTACAGCAGTGAATCGTCCGGAACGAAATAGGGGCTGCAAATGGAGATCCGGTGCTGCGCGGAGTAGATGAGCGTGTTGAAGAGCCGGAGGTTGTTTTCCGTGATGAACCCGGGACCGCTGGGCACCACCTGGGCCGTGACGTGGCCGGGCTCCGGATTCGCGGGGAGCTGCAACTGGTGTTCCAGGGATTCGTCGGTCTCGCTCAGCCAGTCGGTGGCGAAGACGACGTTCAGGGTGGTCACGATGGGCCCGCGCAGGCACGCCATCAGCTCCACCCACTCGCGGCCGGCCTTGCGGTGGCGCGGGTTGTTGTAGGACGGCTCGATCAGGTTCTGCGACCCCGTGAAGGCGATTTCGCCGTCGATCACCATGATCTTGCGGTGGTTGCGCAGGTCCGGCCGGCGCCACTGGCCATGGATGGGCAGGAGGGGAAGCATCCGCTTCCACTGGATCTTGCCGGCCCTCAGGCGCTTCAGCAGCTTCCGGTAGCCCTTGATGCGCAGCGTGCCGATGTGGTCGAACAGGAGCCGCACTTCCACGCCCCGCTCGGCGGCCTCTTCCATGGCCGTGAGCAGGTCGTTGGTGACGTGGTCGGAGCTCATGATGTAGAATTCGGCGTTGACGAACTTCTTCGCCTTCCGCACCGCGTGGGTCATGGCCAGGATGGAATCCGGGTAGCCGGGGATGAGGTCAACGGAGTTGTTGTCCACCATGGGCAGCGAACCCAGGGTGCGGTTGAGCTCGGCGGCGGACTTGACCCACTCGGGGCCGGGGTAGTCGCTGTCCACGTCCGAGAGGGCGGTGATGCCGGCCCGCACCCGGTCGTTGACCTGCTCCTGCTGGGCGCGGCGGCGGCTGGACAGCTGGAAGTTTCCAAACAGCAGGAACAGCGCGATGCCCACGAATGGGATAAAGAAGATGCCCAGGAGCCAGGCCATCGCCGTGGTGGGCCGCCTGTTGCCGGGGATGATGCCCAGTGCCAGGACCCTGATGACAAGGTCGGCGAAGCCCAGGAGCACCACAACCCACGTCGGCGCGGTGCCGGCAAGCGAAAAAGGCCACAACACGTCAATAACTCCCGGGGAGGTTGGGCCCCGGGGAACGGTTTCCGGCCGGGGCGCTCTGCCCAGCTTATCCGCGGTGCCGCACTAAGCTGGTGCCATGAGCTCTCCAGCCCCCGTGGTTCTCGTTTTCCTTGACCCCGCCTTCCCCGACGGCAGGGTGGCGGATGCCTCCCAGCCCCAGCTGCTGGTCACGGACCTTGGCGTCACGCGCGGTGACGGCGTGTTCGAAACCATGCTGGCCGTTGGGGGAACGGTGCGGAAGATGCAGGCCCACCTGGACCGGCTTGCCGGATCCGCCGCGGCGCTGGACCTGGACATCCCGGACCAGGATGTGTGGCGGCGCGCCATTGCCGCTGCCGTTGCCCGGCACCGTTCGGAGAACCCGCCGGCAGACCCGGCGGCAGATGAACTGGTGGTCAAACTGGTGGTGACCCGCGGCGTGGAAGGCGCGCCCGCCCCCACCGCCTGGGTCCAGGCCTCACCGGCCGGAGCTGCCGCCCGCCGCCAGCGGGAAACGGGCGTCGACGTCATCCTCCTTGACCGCGGCTACGACAGTGACGTGGCCGAACGGGCACCCTGGCTGCTTCTGGGCGCCAAGACGCTCTCCTACGCCGTCAACATGGCAGCGCTGCGCCACGCGCATAAACAGGGCGCCGACGACGTCATCTTCACGTCCTCCGATGGCCGGGTCCTGGAAGGGCCCACCTCCACGGTGCTGCTGGCGCATGTGGAGAAGTCCGACGACGGCACAACAGTGAAGCGCCTCATCACACCACAGCTGGACAGCGGCATCCTGCCTGGAACGTCACAGGGGGCTCTCTTTGCTGCCGCCAAGGCGGCGGGCTGGGAACTGGGCTACGGGCCGCTGGTGCCACAGGACCTCCTGGACGCAGACGCGGTCTGGCTGATCTCCAGTGTCCGCCTGCTGGCGCCCGTGAACCGGATTGACGGCAGGGAGATCGGCACCCCGTCTGTGCAAAAGGAGCTGACCACAGAACTGAGCGGACTTTTCGCCGGCATCCATTAGCCCGCAACAGGCAGGGCCGGCCCTTTTCCCGCCCCGGCATCACCCGTAAGGTGTGCACCATGGACTCGCACAAGCTGCCGATCGAAAAACTGTCCTTTGACGACTGCTGGGAACTCCTTGACACCGACACGGTGGGCAGGCTGGCCATCGTGGTGGACGGACATCCGGAAATCTTCCCCGTGAACTACGTTGTCCACCTGCGCAGCATCGTCTTCCGCACGGCACCCGGCTCAAAACTGTGGGACGCGAAAATGGAACGCCCTGCCGCACTGGAGATCGACGGCTACGACCCCACCACCGAACTGGCCTGGAGCGTGGTGGCGCGGGGCAATACCGGGATCATCGAAGACCAGGCCGTCAAAGATGCGGTGGACAGCCTTGGCCTGGAGCCGTGGCAGCCCGGCGAAAAGGCAAACTACGTCAGGCTGAACGCCAAGGCGCTGACCGGACGCAGGTTCCAGGTGAACCGGCCGGACGTCTGGAACACCCGCCTCCAGGACCGGCGCCGGGCGTCATTCGAATAGCGGCCGCTCAACGACCACGCCTTTACACGGCCGCTCCGTCAGGCGCTGGAGCCTGCCGCCTGCCGTGAAAGCTGGGCTTCCAGCCCGGACAGCAGGATGGTGAGCCCTTGGTCAAGCTCCTTGGCGCCGTCGTAGTCAGCCAACGCCGGCGCCAGCGCACGCAGCCGGGGGAATTCCTTCGCGGGCAGCCGGTGGAGCCCCAGCCGCAGCAGCACCTCGTTCTCTTCCGGGTCCACCACGTACTCCTGCAGTTCGTTCAGGAGGTGCCCGTAGAGGAAGCCGTAGTAGGCGCGGTAGACGTGCAGCGCATCCGCCGGCTCGAATCCTGCCGCCACCAGCAGGGTCAGGATCTGCTCCAGTGGCCGCAACGTGCCCAGCGGACGCATGCCCAGCGGCGTGGAGAGGGGCCGGGTCACCAGCAGGGGGACAACGTTGGGATGCTTGAGCGCCAGCATCCGCAGGTTGTGGGCGATGCTCCGCAGCTGCGCTTTCCAATCCGGGTCCTCCGGATGAATCGGAAGCTGGTTGAGCACCAGCTCAGAAACCCCGTCCAGCAGCGCGGCGCGGTTCTCGGCGTAGCGGTACAGGCTCATCGGGTCCCGGCCAAGCTCCTGCCCCAGGCGGCGCATGGTCAGTGCATCCAGTCCTTCGGCATCAACCAGTTCCAGGGCCTTGGCCAGCACGACCTCCCTGCTCAGCCTGGCCTTGGCGGGGGTGCGGCCGGAAGCGTGCGGGGGATTCATGGTGTTGTCCTAGCGGTGGAAGTGGCGGCCCGGATTAATCGAGACGGTTGCCTTACTTGTAGTCTACGAGTAAAGTCTACATCGTAGACAGGCGCTGACGACGCTGAGGCCCCGGATGCTTTTCACGGGACCCAACCTATAGATTCGATGGCCATGTGCAGGGCATCAAATCTTGCTGCTGTAGCCGAACGGCGGCGCCGAGCACTTAGCGAAGGGAAGCCATCATGGCACATTCGCAGTTCGATACTTTTCTCCACGAAGCCACCTACCCCGACCACGCCGCTGGTTCCAGCATGGACCGCGACCGCCTCTACGGCCTGTACACCAGCTGGTGCTTCCTCAACCAGCAGCCGGCCGGCACCGAGTCCACCTTCTGGGCAGCCATGAAGCACCGGATCCCGCCGCGCCGCAACGGGCTGCGCATGAAGGGTCCTGCCGCTGCGGACTACATCATGACCAGCTACCCGGGCCTCGTCTGAGACCCCCGGATTCGTAAGAGGCCACCGGGCAGCCGGGTGGTACATGATCAAATGCTGTGGCACGCCCGTGCCGCAGCGTTTTTCATGCCCCCGGCTAGGTAGGGATGATCCGGAAGAGGAACCTGGTGCGGACCATCACCCAGAGCAGCCCCAGGACCACGGCGTAGGCCACGGTGTTGAGGAGGATGCTTTGCTGCTGCAGGGCCGGGATGTTGGCCACGACGGCGATCAGCACCACGTGCATGATGAAGACGTACAGCGTGGCCCGGCCCAGCGGGACCAGGAACCAGTCCAGGGCCCGGTCCACCGGTTTCCAGTAAGCACCGAGGAATGCGTACGCAGCCACCACCAGGACCAGGACGTTGAGCAGCCGGCCCGGGGCCAGGTATGTCCGGCCGAAGAAGGCGTCATACATTGCCCGGTAGGACGCATCCGGCAGAAGCGCCAGTCGGACGTCATAGGCGTTGGCCAGGTAGGGGTTGCCCCAGGACAGGAAGGCCAAAGCGAATGCTGCCGTGGTGCAGGCAACCACCACCCACGTGTGGCGCGACAGCCACGCTGTGATGCTGCGCCGATGGTAGCCCGCAACCAGCCCAAGCACGAAAAGCACCTGCCACACCAGCAGCGGGAAGGAGTCCTCGAACTGCGAGGGCAGGATCCGGAACCTGGTCATGGCACCTGCCGCATACACGGCAACCGACACCGCCACGACCCAGATGGCCTTTCCGCGGTTCAGCGCCGCGAGGATCAGCGGGCTGACCAGCAACAGCACCACATAGAGCCCCATGACATTGAACTGCCAGGGACCGAACTGCAGCAGCACGATGGCCGGAAGCACCTGGGGCGGGACGGGGAACTGGAACAGCGATGACATGCCCGAATAGAGGTCGTAGGTCCGGCCGGCCCCGTTGTGCCCGGCGCCACCGGTCCCCTGGTCCACGAACGTGGTCAGGGCCTCGGTGTGGAAGAACGGGAGCAGGGACAGAAGGAAGACGCCGATCAGCACGGCCAGCGCCGTCAGGTAGAGCTTGCCGGCGCGGCGGGTCGTGAGGTCGACCACCTGCCCGAAGTCCTCCCTGGCCTTGGGTCCGTACACCATGCCCACCACCAGTCCGGAGAACAGGACGAACAGTTCCGCACCCGACACGAAGCCCACGGCCTCCTGGGTGAGCAGCTGGAACAGCGATGCCATGCCCAGGTGGTTCACCACCACAAAGACGATGGCCATCCCGCGCAGCAGATCGATGCGCGAGTCCCTGGCGGAGGGATCCTGGTAGCCCCAGGCCGTGGCTGCGTTGATCCGGCGGGGTATCTGCCACAGGGCCACCAGGAGGATGGCCATGGCGGCGGCAACAGTCCAGGCGGCAGCCCCGGAGAGCGTGTTGGCCCGGACGTAGGTGCTCCCGGATGCCACTTCGGTGACCGGCCCGGTGACCATTGGCGATGCCTTCAGCCTGTCCAGGGCCGCTTTGGCGATGCCCGCCTGTCCCGTGAGCAGCCAGCTGATGCTCGCCACGCCGGTATCCCTGGTGCTGGTGCGCTCGTCCCAGACAACGGCGGCCGTCCCGGCAAAAGCTGGGGAAGTGGCAGTTCCCACCACCTGGTCCCACCAGCCCGCCTTGATGTCCGCCTCCTGCGCGCCGCCGGACGCGGGGCTGTAGAAAGCAGAGGTCTGGAGGAGGAACGGCTTGTTGCGCCCCTCGGAATAGGTGCCGTAGAAGTTTTCGCCGCCGGAGGCCGTCAGCATGTCCTGGAGCTCGCCGGCCCTCGGCTGGGAGTTGACGGCGGGGCCGCCGGCCGTGTCGTCGTGATAGGCGGCCAGCCCCGCCCAGTCCACTGCGTCGTCGCCCGGGTAGTAAGGGGCGTAGGCGCTGTCGCTTGAGTTCCAGGCCCCGTCGCCGTTCGTGTCCAGGAGGGAAAAGCCTTCGGTTCCGGGCTGCGGGGCATCCCGGTTGCGGTCAAAGGGGTAGTCCTTGCCCAGGTAAGGCGCCCACACCAAGGTGGCCCGGCCGCCGTCGTACTTCTTGAACGCTGCCGCCACAGCCCTGAAGGCCTGCCGGTACGCGGCGGGCTGCTGGCCCCAGGCCACCCAGCTTGCATTCATGTCCGGGGCGAACCGGATCAGCAGCTGCCCCTTGAACCCGGACGTAAGGTCGCGCACCTGCGCTGCGAATGCTTCCGCTTCCGCGGTGCCGAGCTGGTCCAGGGGCACTGACGGCTTCACCGTGAGCAGGGCGTGGGCGCCTAGGGACGCGGCCTGCTGAAGGAAGCCGTCAAGGTCGTTCCGTTCCGAATCGCGGTAGGGGATGGTGATGTCGTGGCCGAAGACGGCCGGACTGGCACCAAGCCGGCCGCTGAAGCCTGCGGCGGTGTCCTCGCCCCACTCGAGCACCGCGCCCAGCCAGGGCTTTCCCTTCTCCGGCGCAGCGTCCGCCGCATGCGCCGGCGCAGCCGCCAGCAGGGCAAGGAGGCTGACGATGGCCGCGGCCAGGAACGCCCCGATGGACGGCCGGCGGGTCCCGCGGATGGCGGCCTGGTGGCGCGATGTGTTTGCCCGCATGCTGACAGGACCCCCGGTGCTCATTGCTGTGACGACGGGGCGGCGCCCCGGTAAGAACTTTATCGGCCCCGCGGCCCCGGGCGGCACGTGGCGGGCCGCCCACCTGCGGCGATGTCCGCCGTCGCGCTTTCCTTCAACCCCGCGCCTCCCTTCAGCGCTGCTCAATTACGGAACATGACGACGGCGGCGGTGCGGCTTGGCGCGGCAGATGTTACGTTTTTGGGGAGTAATGAGTACCGGTGTGAAGCCCTGACTGGCCGGTCGGCAACCCTCCCTTTCGCGGCGGGGTGCCTCAGGTGAATACTCGGCATATCGACCGATTCGAGCTGCAAGCGTGAAAGAAGGAGATCCGTCGTGTCTGACGCACCTGCCCCTGACGAAAAATTGTCCTACCGCCTGATCACCGGCCCGGATGACCGTTCATTCTGCGAGCGGATCTCCACGGCCCTGGCCGACGGCTATGTGCTGCACGGCAGCCCGGCAGCCACCTTCAATGGCACCAGCGTGATCGTGGCGCAGGCAGTGGTCCTTCCGGCGGCAATCGCCTCGGCCGATGCCGCGGTTGCCACCGCAGTGGATGAACTGGACGCCGAATTTGAAGGCGAGTTCGACGGCGAGGGCCACGCATGAGCTACGCGGGAGACCTCACGCCCCAGGAAGCATGGGAGAAGCTGGAACAGGGCGCCATCCTGGTGGACGTCCGCACCGAGGGCGAATGGGCCCACATCGGCATTCCGGACACCAAGGCCACGGACAACGACCCCCTCTTCATCCAGTGGACCTTCCCCGGCGGCATCCCCAACCCCGACTTCATCAACGACCTCAGCCAGCAGGCGCCCGAGGACCGTTCAACCGAACTGGTGTTCCTGTGCCGCTCCGGCCAGCGGTCCATCGCGGCAGCCATCGCGGCCACCCGGGCCGGCTTCACCTCCTACAACGTGCTGGAGGGCTTTGAAGGCGAGCCGGACCGCTATGGCGAACGCACCGTCAACGGCTGGAAAAACCGCGGCCTTCCCACCAACCTCGGAAAGAACTAAGTGACCTTCAACCAAGACGCCCCCGGCTGGAACCCCGACACCCAGGCTGTCCGTGGCGGGCTGGACCGCACCAACTTCCAGGAAACGTCCGAGGCCATTTTCCTGAACTCCGGCTTCGTCTACGAATCCGCGGCAGCAGCTGAACGCGCCTTCACCGGCGAGGACGAACGCTTTGTCTACTCCCGCTACGGCAACCCGTCCGTGGCCACCTTCCAGGAGCGGCTCCGGCTGCTGGAAGGCACCGAAGCCTGCTTCGCGACGGCGTCGGGCATGTCCGCGGTGTTCACCGCGCTTGGTGCCCTGCTGGCTGCCGGCGACCGGGTGGTGGCCGCCCGGTCGCTGTTCGGTTCGTGCTTCGTGATTTTGAACGAGATCCTTCCCCGGTGGGGCGTGGAGACCGTCTTCGTGGACGGGCCGGACCTGGACCAGTGGCGCGAGGCCCTCTCCAAGCCCACCACCGCCGTCTTCTTCGAATCCCCGTCCAACCCGATGCAGGAGATCGTGGACATCGCCGCGGTCAGCGAACTTGCGCATGCCGCCGGCGCCAAGGTGGTGGCGGACAACGTCTTCGCCACTCCCCTGCTGCAGCGCTGCGGTGACCTGGGCGCCGACGTCATCGTCTACTCCGGCACCAAGCACATCGACGGCCAGGGCAGGGTCATGGGCGGCGCCATCCTGGGCACCAAGGAGTTCATCGACGGTCCCGTGAAACAGCTAATGCGCCACACCGGGCCCGCACTCTCGGCGTTCAACGCCTGGGTCCTGACCAAGGGCCTGGAGACCATGAGCCTGCGCGTGAACCATTCCTCCGCCACGGCGCTCCGGCTCGCAGAGTGGCTGGAAGAACAGCCCGCCGTGAGCTGGGTGAAGTACCCGCTGCTCAAGTCCCACCCGCAGTACGACCTGGCGGCACGGCAGATGAGCGCCGGCGGTACGGTCCTCACGCTTGAGCTGGCTCCCTCCGGCGGGCGCTCCGGCAAGGAAGCGGCCTTCGCACTGCTGGACGGGCTGCGCATCATCGACATCTCCAACAACCTTGGTGATTCGAAGTCCCTGATCACGCACCCCGCCACCACCACGCACCGCGCCATGGGGCCGGAAGGGCGAGCCGCCATTGGGCTCAGTGACGGCGTGGTGCGGCTCTCGGTGGGGCTCGAGGACCCGGAGGACCTCCTCCGCGACCTGGAACAGGCACTCAAGCAGATCTAGCCGCGCGGGAAGCCCTAGCTCCTCTGGGTCCGGGCGACGCGCTTCCTCACTCTCGATGCGCAGATTCCCTGGCGCGCACCAAATATGGGCCGCGAAGAGGAATCTGCGCGTCGGGAATGGATATGCGCATCGAAGGTCAGCTCTGGCGGACCCGCAGCAGTTCGGGCGTGCCCTCCACGTCAGCAAGGTCCAGGGCATCCCGCATGGTCACGTTGACGGCCTGCCGCACCACGGCGCCGAACCCCATGTCCTCCGGGGGCGGTCCCGCCAGCGCCTTGTCCCGGGCGCGGCGCTGTTCGGCGGCTCCCGTTCCGCGGGCGATGATGTCCTCCACCCCCTGCCGTGCCAGTGCCAGTTCCCCCTGTTCGGACAGGACGGGAGCCAGGTAATCCACCAGGGACCGGACCACGTCCGCGGCCGGTGCGGGCCGGAAATTCCCAAAATCCAGGAGTTCACCGCTTAGCCCGGCGCTGCTGGCCTGCCACGAGGCCATCCGGAGGAGGACGGTGGGAACCGGCGCAGGATCCACGTCGGCCTGCCATTCCCTGCTGGCGGATTCCACCAGCGCCCGGACCAGCACGGCAATGAGCGCTGCATCCTCGGCACGAAGGCAGACGTCCGCCACGCGAACCTCGACGGTGGGGTGGTTGCGGGACAGCCGGGCGTCGAAGTACAGCATGCCCTCATCGAGCATGACGCCGCTTTCCAGCAGCCGCGTCACCACGCGCCGGTAGGCAGGGTACGTCCCGTAAATACCGGCCGGGCCCGCCGTGGGCCACCGGTTCCAGGCCTGGGTCCGGTAGCTTTCAAACCCGGTTGGAACGCCGTTCCAGAAGGGCGAATTGGCGCTCAGGGCCGTCAGCACTGCCAGCTTGTCGCGGATCCGGTCCAGGACCGCCACGCCCTCTTCGGGCGATTCGATGAACGTGTGCACATGGAAGCCGCAGGTCAGCTGCTCCTGGGCGGTGAGGCCGAAGCGCTCCAGCATTTTGGCGTACCGGGGGTCGGGCGTCGTGTGGGTGGTGGAGGCCAAGGGCGAGGTGGCGAGGGCCGCCACCCTGGCGCCATGCTTCCTGGCGGCTTGGTCCGCCAGGGCGCGGCCCGCGCGGATCTGTTCGAGCAGGCTCCCGTATTCGAGGCACGGACGGGTCTGGGTCTCGATCTGCTCAAGCTTCAGCTCGGCACTCAAGCCCATCTCGTCGTCGTAATCCGCCTGTTTTCCGGAGTGGTGGACCTCCGGGTCCACGGGAAGATCGTCAGCCGCAACGCGGTGGCCGGCCAGGAGGGCGTCGGCCAGGGCAAGGGGTTCCCCGGACTCCGGATCAACGATCAGGAGTTCCTCCTCTACGCCAAAAGTACGCATACGAACATTCTGCGATACTTGTCCGGCATTCGAGGGGCCCCGGCGATTCATGACGAACCGTGAATGCTAGTCCTGGAAGTACTCCACCTTGGCGCCAATGGTGTTCAGGCGTTCCGCCAGGTCCTCGTAGCCACGCTCGATCACGTAGATGTTCCGCAGTTCGGACACGCCCCGGGCGGCGAGCATGGCCAGCAGCAGGCAGGCGGCCGGACGAAGCGCAGGCGGGCAGCCCACCTCGGCGGCGCGCCACTTGGTGGGCCCGTTGACGTAGATCCGGTGCGGATCCAGTAGCTGCACCTGCGCCCCAAGCCTGTTCAGCTCTGTCAGGTAAATGGCGCGGTTCTCGTAGACCCAGTCGTGGATCATGGTCTGGCCATCGGCGTTCGCGGCAATGACGGCAAAGAACGGCAGGTTGTCGATGTTCAGCCCGGGGAACGGCATCGGATGGATCTTGTCCTCCGGGGCATGCAGCTCGGAGGGCTTGGTGGTCACGTCCACCAGCCGGGTGCGGCCGTTGCGGGCCATGTACTCGCCCGAAATTTCCAGCTTCTGCCCCATCTGGCCCAAGGTGGCCAACTCGATTTCCATGAACTCGATGGGCACCCGCCGCACCGTGACCTCGGAATTGGTGACGATGCCGGCCGTGATGAGGCTCATCGCCTCGATGGGATCCTCGGAGGGGAAGTACTCGATCTCCGCGTCAATGTCGGGCCGGCCCGTGATCTTCAGGGTGGTGGTGCCCACGCCCTCGATGGTGACGCCCAGCATCTGCAGGTAGAAGCACAGGTCCTGCACCATGTAATTGGGGCTGGCGTTGCGGATCACGGTGGTTCCCGGCCGGTGCGCCGCGGCCATGATGGCGTTCTCGGTGACGGTGTCCCCGCGTTCGGTGAGGACGAAGGAGCGGTCCTGCGCGTCCGCCGGCGGAGCCTGGACCGTGTAGAAACCGGCCGTGGCTTCCACGGCAAGGCCAAACTGGCGCAACGCCTGCATGTGCGGTTCCACGGTGCGGGTGCCGAGGTCGCAGCCGCCGGCGTAGGGCAGCCGGTACTCCCGCGACTCATCCAGAAGGGGACCCAGCAGCATGATGACGCTGCGGGTCCTGCGCGCCGCGTCAACGTCCATGGCTTCCAGGTCCAGGACGGCGGGGCGGCGAAGACGCAGGTCAGTGTCGTTAAGCCAGGTGCACTCGACGCCGATGCTGGTCAGCACTTCGACGATGCGGTTGACTTCCTCGATCCGTGCCAGCCGGCGGAGCACGGTGGTGCCACGGTTGATCAGGCTGGCGCACAGCAGGGCGACGCCGGCGTTCTTGCTGCTGTTGACATCCACGGCACCGGAGAGGGTACGGCCGCCCTCCACCCGCAGGTGCGTCATCTGCGGCTTGCCGACGTTGACGATGCTGCGGTCGAAGATCTTCTCCAGCCTCTGGATCATCTTCAGGCTCAGGTTCTGCTTGCCCTGCTCCATCCGGGCAACGGCGCTCTGGCTGGTGCCGAGCTCGGCGGCCAACTGGCCCTGGGTCCAGCCCTTCTCGCTCCGGGCATCCCTCAACATGGCGGCAACGTGCTCAGCGGTCTCCTGCGTCATACCCGCAAATATATCATAAATGAGTTAGGCGGGCCCTGATCGGGCACTGGTACGGGGCATCGGGGAAGCCTCTACCCACTGCATGCGATAGGAATCACCTGGGCCGGACCGCCAACATCAACTGCCCAGCCACACCATGTTCCAGGTCCCGGCGGCCAGGGCAGCAAATAGCGCGAGGCCGGCCACCAGGACACCGCCGGCCACCACCCCAAGGTCCAGCGCGCTGAACGTGGATTCCCGGGCCCAGGTCCGGTTGCCGCCGCCGAAACCGCGGGCTTCCATGGTCACAGCAAGCCTGGACGCGCGGCGGATGGCCTGTACCAGCAGCCCGAAACTCTGGCCCAGCGTGGCCTTCACCCGCTGGGCCACGCTGCCGCGCGAACCCACGCCGCGCGCACGCCGGGCCATCCCGATGGTCTGCCATTCTTCAGCCATGAGCCCCACCAGGCGCATCGCGGCGAGCGTTCCCAGGACAAAGCGGTGCGGCAGGCGCGCCTTCTGCGCCAGCGCGTCGGCAAGGTCCGTGGGATCGGTGCAGCTCATCAGGAGCACGGCCGGAAGGGCGATCGCAAAGCCGCGCAGGAGGAAGCCGATGCCCAGCTGCAGGGAACCTTCGCTCATGGACCAGATCCCGGCGTCGAGCAGGATCCGGCCGCTGTCCGGGGCCAGGATGGAGGTGCTCCAGCCCCCACGGCAGCGGCAAGGATCAGCGGCCAGCCGCGCTGCCACAGCAGGGACAGGGTGAGCCCGGCCAGGGGAAAGAGCAGAAGCTCAAAGACCAGGGCCACGGACGCCGAAACCCAGTCGATGGACAGCGCCAGGACGGCGGTGATCAGCAGGACGGCAGCGAACTTGCTTAGTGGATTGGCGCGGACCAGGAGGGCATGGTTGCCGCCCAGGGTGAGTTGCTGCCTCATGGCGCCACCGCTTCCGCCGCGGCCATCCGCAGTTCGGCCCCGCCCAAGGCCTGGGTGAATTCGGCGTCATGGGTCACGGACACCACGGCAGTGCCGGCATCCAGGAGCTCGGACAGGAAGGACGCCAGCTCGGCCCAGGTGTTGGCGTCCTGCCCGAACGTGGGTTCATCCAGGACCAGGACCTGCGGGCTGGCGGCAAGGACGGTGGCCACGGACAGCCGCCGCTTCTCGCCACCGGAGAGCGTGTAGGGGTTGGCGTCCACCAGCGCGGTGAGCCGCAGCCGCTCCAGCAGTTCGTCCACCCGATCCCCGCCGTGGCCCAGGTGCCGGGGGCCGAACAGCAGTTCGTCAAGCACCTTGCCGGTCACGAACTGGTGCTCCGGCTCCTGGAACACCGTCCCCACTCGGGAAATCAGCTGATCCGCCTTCCACCGGTACGGGTCAATGCCGGCACCGCGGCTCAGGTCCATGGTGGCGGAGACCTTTCCGGACACCGGTTCCAGCAGCCCTGCCAGGGTCAGGGCGAAAGTGGACTTACCGGCGCCGTTGGGACCCGTCACGGCGAGCGCCTGCCCGGCGCGCACCTGCGCGGCCAGGCCTTCCTGGACCGGCGACGGCGGGATCTTCCTTAAGCCCTTGCGTCGGGGACGTTCGCGGGAGACTGCCAACTGTTCGGCTGCGAGCAGGAGGTTTCCCGTGCCGGGGGCCGGGACCACCGCCCGGGCACGGGTTGCCGGGACGTAGCCGGGGACCCACACACCGGCGGCGGCCAGCATGGCCCGCGCCTCCGTGAGCACCCGGTCCGGCGGCCCGTCCAGGAGTACGGCAGGATCCGCGGCGGAGCCCGGCTGCAGGACCACGATCCGGTCCACCAGGTCCTTCCACACGGACACCCGGTGCTCCACCACCACCAGCGTGGCCCCGGTCTTGTCCAGGCACCGCGCCACGGCATCGCGGACCTCCAGCACGCCGTCCGGGTCCAGGTTGGCGGTTGGCTCATCCAGGAGGATCAGGCCCGGGCGCATGGCCAGGATGCCGGCCAGCGCCAGGCGCTGCTTTTGCCCGCCGGACAGGGCCGACGTCGGGTGGTCCAGCGGCAGGTGGGACAGTCCGACGTCGGCAAGCGCCTCGTGCACGCGCGCCCAGATTGCTTCCCGTGGGACGGCAAGGTTTTCGGCACCGAAGGCGACGTCGTCCCCCACCCGCGACAGGACCACCTGCGTCTCGGGGTCCTGCTGCATAAGTCCGGCGCGCCCGCGCTGGGCGCGGGGCACGGCGCCGTCAACCAGCAGCGAACCCGACTCGTCGGCGTCCCCCGCCTCGCCGCCGTCGTCGTTGATGTCCCCCAGCACCCCTGCGAGCGCGTGCAGGAGCGTGGACTTCCCGGCACCCGAGGGGCCGAGCAGGAGCACCCGCTCCCCCGGGCTGATGTCCAGGTCAAGCGCATGGACGGCAGGCTTGGCCCTGCCGGCGTGCCGCCACCCCCAGCCCCGGGCTGTGACGGCGGCAGGGCGGACGGTGCCGCCGTCACGCTGGGCTGGTGCCATCAGGAGAAGACAGGCTCCGTGGCGGCCTTGCGCGAAGCGAAGGAGCTCAGCACGCCCGTACGCGCCAGGCCGCGCGTGGCCAGCCAGGACAGGGCGCCGGCGAGAATGGCGCCGGAGAGGGTGGTCAGCACGATGTACGCCAGCTTGTCCGCACCGGAGTAGGCGATGTTCCAGCCCCACGGTGCGAACGAGTCATTCAGTCCGCAGAAGAATCCAGCCGCGGCGCCTGCCAGCAGGGAGACGGGCAGGTTGAACTTGCGGTAGACGAAGATGGCGAAGATGATTTCCGCGCCGAGGCCCTGGATGAAGCCGGAGAAGAGGACCGAGGCACCGTACTGGGAACCCATGAGGAGTTCCCCGGTGGCGGCCACGGTTTCACAGAACAGGGCGGCCCCGGGCTTGCGGATGATCAGCATTCCCAGCACGCCGGGAATCATCCAGCCGCCCGCCAGCAGCCCGGTCAGGGGCGGGTAGGCGGCATTCATGGGGGCAGAAAGCGCGGCTGCTCCCTGGTCCCACGCCCAGAAAATGACGCCGCCCGCAATGGCCACCAGCGCGGCGACCACGATGTCCACGACGCGCCAGGACTTACTGGTGGTCTTCTTGATTGCTGCAGTACTCATGTGATCCTCCTGGGAAACAGGAGGGGAAAGTGGACCCGGCTGACGGCTGTTGCCGTGCAGCCGCGGCACTTTGAGAACTCGACTCCCTTGCGCCGGTACTAACCGGATCAGGTTCGAGGGTCTGCGGCTGTCCGCACTCTCAGCGCCCACCTGCGGTGCCCGGCTTGTGCCAGGATGTCCGACGGCGGCGCTCCCCTGTCGTTATTAGTGGTGCTTTTGGATGGGTAAGGCTTTTGAACTGCCCTTCCGGGCGTGGTCAAGTTTACACCTGGCGGGGGTAGATTGAGGGCCATGAGCGCCATTCCACCGGATGTGACCGGATTCGATCCTGATTCCGCCGACGCCCAGCTGGAGGGGTCGCTGGAAGCGTCGATCGCCCGCATCGAGGCGGAGGTCCGGGAGCTCCAGTTCCCCGGCTTTTCGCTGGATGACGCGTTGAACCTGGGCCTGCTCCTGGTGGAGCTGGGCAAGGAGCGGTCCCTTCCCATAGCCATCGACATCACCAAGGGCGAGCAGGTCCTGTTCCACGTCGCGCTCCCGGGCGCCACGCCGGACAACGGGCACTGGATCCGCGCCAAGCAGCGCACTGCCGCCCGGTACGAGGTGCCGTCGCTTTTGGTGGGGCTGCGGGGCCGGCTGGGCGGCGGCCGGATCGAGGACAACGCCTGGTTCGACCAATCCCGGTATGCAGCCCATGGCGGCGCCTTTCCGATCTACGTCACCGGCGTGGGCGCCGTGGCCACGGTCGCCGTCTCCGGGTTGCCGCAGCTGCAGGACCATGACCTGGTGGTTGAGGCGCTGCGCGACATCCTGGGGTCGTCGCTGCGGGATTAGGCGCCGGTTGACCTGCAGCCAACAGGAAGCCTGCTTAGCTTTTATTAGTAATCATGCTTACTATATTGGTTCGCGGGTTTCGAGGAGGACAGGGCATGGGAGTCACCATGGGCGGTCCCGCGTTCGTTCCCGTCACCAGCGCGGCAGACCAAGGAGCACCATGAGAATCCCGGAATCCAGAGGCCCCCTCAGCAACGCCCTGTTCGCACTCCTTGCGCAGGCTCCGGCCGAAGCCGGGACGGGGCTGGACGGGCTGTACCACCTGGCGGCAGGGCAGGTGGCCGGCACTAGTGACATCATCGGCGACGAGGACATCCAGCTGGCCCTCTTCTGCCTCTACGAGCTCCACTATTCCGGCCTGGCCGGCGTCTCCGACGACTGGGAGTGGGAGCCGGCGTTAATCCGGGTCCGGCAGCTGGTCGAGGCACCGTTTGAGGCAGCCCTCCGTGCCGCCGCGCACCGGGCCGCCGCAGACTTCGAACTGCCTGCCGGTGCCCTGACCAGCGACCAGGTAGCCGACGTCCTGTTCGGCCTCGCAGCCACGGACACCGGGCCCAGCGTCTCCCGCTACGTCGCCAGGAAGGCGGGCCTGGACCAGCTCCGGGAGTTCCTGATCCACAAGTCCATGTACCAGCTGAAGGAAGCCGACCCGCACACGTGGGCCATTCCGCGGCTCAGCGGACGGCCCAAGGCGGCCCTGGTGGAAATCCAGGCGGATGAATACGGCGGCGGCCGCCCCGAGCGCATGCACAGCGCGCTGTTCGCCCGGACCATGCGCGGTTTGGGCCTCGACGTCAGCTACGGCGCGTACGTGGATGCCGTCCCCGCCGTCTCCCTCGCGTCCGTCAACCTCATGTCGCTGTGCGGCCTGAACCGGCGGCTCCGGGGTGCCATCACCGGCCACCTGGCGATCTACGAGATGACCTCCTCCCAGCCCAACCGGTTCTACGGCAACGGATTCCGCCGGCACGGGTTCGGCGCGGACGTCACCCACTACTTCGATGAGCATGTGGAGGCCGACGCCGTCCACGAGCAGATCGCAGGCCGGGACCTCGCCGGCGGCCTCGTCGAAGCCGAACCGGAACTCCTCGCGGACGTCCTGTTTGGGGCCACTGCCGCCATGGCCCTCGACGGCCGGCTGTCCGCCCATCTGATGTCCTCATGGGAAGCCGGGGCATCATCGCTGCGGGCGGCCGTGCCGGCGGCAGCATGACTAAGACGAAAGCGGTGCAGGCATGAAACCCGGACAGCACGGAACAGGATCGGACATGGACCAGGAATCCGCCGCGGGCTCCATCGTGGTCTGCCCGGACGGGCCCCTGATCGTCAGGGGTGATTTCGAGATCGTCACCCCATCCGGGGACGCGGTGCCCCGCGACCGCAGGACTGTTGCGTTGTGCCGCTGCGGCGCCTCGGCCATCAAGCCCTACTGCGACGGCACGCACAAGATGATCAAGTTCCGCACCGAGCCGCCCGCGAAGTAGTCCAACAAGCCATTTAGTCCAACAACCGGCCTGCAGCACGCCACGGCCTTGCCCGGAC
Organism: Arthrobacter sp. FX8; assembly: GCF_026723805.1. Taxonomy (NCBI): domain Bacteria; kingdom Bacillati; phylum Actinomycetota; class Actinomycetes; order Micrococcales; family Micrococcaceae; genus Arthrobacter; species Arthrobacter sp. FX8. Next base: position 3,372,060 of record NZ_CP113505.1, read on the forward strand.
CGGCACGGGCGTACGGCTAGGCTGGAGGCAGTCCGTTTTCCGCCCGCAAGGAGTAATAGGAATGAACCTTTTCATCAAGCTGCTCGGAACCGGGGTGAGCCTCGGCGCAGGCCTGGCCGGCACCAAGCTGGTCAACACCATCTGGGAGAAGACCACCGGGCAGAAAGCCCCCACCGGCAAGAACGAGGATGTCCCCACCAGCCTGCGTTCGGCGTTGACCTTCGCGCTGATCTCGGCGTCCGTCAGCGCCATCATCCAGGTGCTGGCCAACCGCGGCACCCAGCGCGCCATCACCCGCTTCGCCAAGTCGCAGGACATCGTCTAGCTCCCGGCATTACCCGCCGCCGTCGGGGCTGTCTTTCCGGGCAGCCTCGGCGGCGGCTTTTGCACCACGGCCTCCAGCTCGTCGGCCGTGAGCAGCTCCCGGTGCAGGTGCTTGGTGCGGTACCCCGCGCGGCCCACCATGTGCGCGGACACCGGTACGGTGAGCAGCTGGAAGATCCAGGCCACCACCAGGACGGGCCATACCCACCACGTCCGCATCTGCAGTCCAATAGCCGCCAGCAGCAGGAACAGGCCCAGGACCTGCGGTTTGGTGGCCGCGTGCATGCGGCTCAGCAGGTCGGGGAAGCGGAGCAGGCCGATGGCGGCGCCCAGGGACATGAGCGCCCCCACCACCATGAATACTGCCGAGACGGCGTCGATCCAGCCGTCGGGACCGGACAAGTCAGGATTCATCGGGCTTCACCCTTCGGTCCGCCACAAAACGGGCCACGGTGACGGACCCGATGAAGCCGATGATGGAAATGGCCACCACCAGCATGAGGTTGTTCAGGTGCCGGTTCACGGCCATGTCGATGCACAGGGCTCCGGCCAGGATGGCCAGGAGGACGTCGGCCGCCAGCACCCGGTCCAGCAATGACGGGCCGCGGGCGATCCGCATGATGGCACCGGCCGCAGCAAGCGAGAAGATGACGGCTGTAACAGCCAGGACAACATGCATCACGTGGCGGCCTCCATTCGGACGGCTTCGAGTTCCTCCGGGCTGCCCATGATGCGGATCAGGCCGGCCTCGATGGACCGGACTTCGTTCCGCAGGCCCTCCACGTCCTGCTTGGAGGCGATGTTGAGCGCGTGCAGGTAGAGGGTGGATGTGGAGCGGTCCACCTCGACCACCAGGGACCCCGGGATCAGGGAGATCACGTGGCCGGTGGCGGTGACGATCAGGTCCTGGTGGCTGCGCAGCCCCACCGCAACGACGGCGTTGGTCACCTTGGGGCCGCGGACCGTGGCCAGGTACAGCACCTGGGCGCTGGCCACCACCACTTTGCCCACGAAGGCAAGCGCGAAGGGAACCGCGTAAAGGATGTTGAACCGGCCGCTGAGCTCCACCGGCGGAAGGTAGAACAACCGGGCCACGCCCACTGCCAGCAGGGCACCGAAGAGGAGGTTCCCGGGGCTGAAGTCCTGCCACAGGGCGCCCCAGACAATCACCAGCCAGACCAGGAGAGGCAGTTCCTGGCGCAGGGAGATGCGTTTGCGGCTCATCGCATACCTCCCACGGCAGGCGTGGCGGGAACCGGGACATCAGGGCCCAGGACTGACTGGATGTACGGGGTCCGGTCCAGCATGTCCCGCGCTGCCCGGTCCGAGAGCCCGAACAGCGGCCCGGCAAAGACGGTCAGGGCAACGCCCAGCGCCACCAGGCCCAGGGTGGGGCCCACCATGGTGCGCGGCAGGAGGGTCACGGTGTTCAGCTTGGCGCCCGGTCCCGACACCCGGGCCGGGCTGGCAAGGAGCACCGGATCCGGATGCTCAGCGTCGGTGGGCCTGCGCCAGAACGCGCGGTTCCAGACCCTGGCAACGGCCAGCAGGGTCAGGAGGCTCGTCACCACCCCGCCGATCACCAGGGCGTAGGCCAGTGGCGTGCCCAGCTCAACGCCGGCCTGCATCAGGCCCACCTTGCCGAGGAACCCCGAGAAGGGCGGGATGCCAGCGAGGTTCATGGCCGGAACGAAGAACAGCATCGCCAGCATGGGCGACAGTTTGGCCAGGCCGGCCAGCCGGTCCACGGAGGAACTCCCGCCCCGCCGTTCGATCAGGCCGGTGACCAGGAAGAGGCTGGTCTGGATGGTGATGTGGTGGGCCACGTAGAAAACCGCTGCGGCCAGCCCGGCAACGGAGGACATGGCCAGGCCGAACACCATGTACCCGATGTGGCTGACCAGGGTGAACGACAGGAGCCGCTTGATGTCGCTTTGGGCCAGGGCACCAAGGATGCCCACCACCATGGTCAGCAGCGCCGCCACCATCAGGGGGTGTTGAGGGTGTCCCCGGGGAACAGCAGGGTCTCGGTCCGGACCATCGCGTACACACCCACCTTGGTGAGCAGCCCGGCGAACACGGCGGTGACGGGGGCCGGCGCCGTGGGGTAGGAGTCAGGGAGCCAGAAGGACAGGGGGAAGACGGCGGCCTTGATGCCGAAGGCCACCAGCAGCATGACGTGCAGCAGGGTCCTGGTGCCCTGGTCCAGGTCCCCGAGCTTGATGGCCAGATCCGCCATGTTCACCGTTCCGGTGGCGCCGTAGACCATGGCTATGGAGATCAGGAACAGCACCGAGGACACCACGGACACCACCACGTAGGTGACGCCGGCGCGGATGCGCGGCCCGGTGCCGCCCAGCGTCATCAGGACGTAGCTTGCCGTGAGCAGGATCTCGAAGCCCACGTACAGGTTGAAAAGGTCCCCGGACAGGAACGCGTTGGACACCCCCGCCACCAGGATCAGGTAGGTGGGGTGGAAGATCGAGACCGGGGCGTCCTGGTCGCCGTCGGCCATGCCCTGCCCGGTGGCATACACCAGCACGGCCAGGCTCACGGCGGAGGACACCACCAGCATCAGGGACGAGAACTGGTCCACCACCATCACGATGCCCCACGGCGGCAGCCAGCCGCCGATGGCCACGGCAGCGGTCCCGCCGTTCCACGCCGATGCCAGCAGGAGGCATTCGAGCGCCAGCGTCAGCGAGAGCAGGGCGATGCTCACCGCGCGCTGGGCCCGGGTATGCCGGATCAGCAGGAAGGTCAGGGCAGCGCCCAGGATGGGAAGTACGACGGCGAGCGGGGCAAAGCTTGCGATGTTCACTTTCCGCCTCCTTCCGGGCCGGAGTCGACGTTGAGTGAGCCGGGCTTTTCCTCCGCGGCAGCGTGTTCGGCGGGCATCTCCCGGCCGCCGGCCACAAGCGTGGCCACCGGCTGGTCCGTTTGCAGATCTGCGTTGTTGTTGGACGCTGCATGGTTTGAGACGTCCCGGCCGTCCGATCCCAGCATGGTGAGCGGGAACTCGGAGGTTTCCGCCGGAATTTCGGCGTCGTCCTCCGCGTCGAAGCTGGGGGTCGCCGCCACGCGGCGGTCTTCCAGGTCGTCCTGGATGTCGTCCTGGCGCGCCAGCAGCCAGGTGCGGTAGATGATGCCGAGCATGAACGCCGTGACGGCGAAGGAGATGACGATCGAGGTCAGGATCAGGGCCTGCGGGAGCGGGTCGCTGTAGTCCTGTGCCGGGGTGTCCTTGGCGAACAGCGGCGCCAGTCCTGCATAGCCCCCGGTGGCCAGGATCAGCAGGTTGGTGGCGTTGGCCAGGAGCATCAGCCCCAGCAGGACCCGGGTGAGGCTGCGTTCCAGGATGAGGTAGATGCCGCAGGCATACAGGGCGCCCATGACGATCAGCAGGGTCAGGTTGACGCTCATGCGTGGCCCTTTGCGGTGGTCTCGGCGGGGACGGTGTCGGGCTCCAGCGGGGGTTCCAGGTCCCGTTCAGCCTCCAGTTCCGGCTGCCCGGGGCGGTCGATGTCCGGCTCGTCCTGGTGTGGGGCGGCCGCCGATCGTTCCTCCATGTGCTCGTCAATTTCGGCCCCGAGGCTGCGCAGCACGTCAAGCACCAGCCCCACCACCACGATGTACACCCCGATATCGAAGATCGTGGAGGTGACGAATTTGATGTCCCCGAAGACGGGCAGCCACACCTGGATGATGGCGGACTGGAACACCTGGCCGCCCAGCAGCAGGGGCACCACGCCGGACACGGCGGCCAGGGCCAGGCCGGTGCCCAGCAGCGCGCCGGCGCTCAGTGGCGCCGCCTCCCGCAGTTCGAAGCGTCCGCCTGCCAGGTAGCGGATGGTCAGCGCCAGGCCGGCGGTGAGGCCGCCGGCGAAACCGCCGCCCGGCAGGTTGTGGCCGGCCAGCAGCAGGTAGAGCGAGAAGATGACCATCGAGTGGAAGAGCAGCCGGGTGACCACTTCGAAGATGATGGAGCGCCGTTCGGGGGCCAGGGTGCGGCCCGCGACGATCCAGGGATCCCGGGCTGCGGCTGCGAACCTGCGGCTGATGGCCAGTGCCGCGCCGTCGCGGGAGCCGGGATCCACGCCGTGGGACCGTCCCACCGTGCCCTCGGCAACGGATGCGGACCGCTGCAGCCGGTCGCCGCGCCCGCGTACGAAGATCAGGCTGGCGACGCCGGTGGCGGCAAGCGCAAGGACGCTGATCTCGCCGAAGGTGTCCCAGGCGCGGATGTCCACCAGGGTCACGTTGACCACGTTCAGGCCGCCGCCGCCCTCGTAGGCAAGCTGCGGGAACTGCAGTGATACGGGCAGGGCGGTCCGGGCGCCCATGGCGAAAATGGCCGCGAACACCATGGTGGCGCCGAAACCCAAACCGATGATGACGCGCACCACCCGGTATTTGCCGCCGGTGCGGTCCCGCAGTTCCGGCGGGAGGCTGCGCATGGCAAGGACGAACGCCACCAGGATGATGGTCTCCACCAGCATCTGGGTCAGCGCCAGGTCCGGAGCGCCCTGCAGGGCGAACACCAGGGCGATGCCGTACCCGGTCACGGAGACCATCAGCACAGCGAGGAAGCGTTTGTTCGCCTTGACGGCGGCCAGGGCGCCGATCACGATGCCCACCCCGGCCACAAGCTGCAGCGGGGAGTTGGGATCCACCAGGTAGACGTTCTGCGGCAGGGGGTTGCCGCCCAGGAGGATGGCCGTGAGCGGCAGGACGAACGCCACGCTGAGGATCACGGCAAGGTAGAAGTACAGTGAGCCGCGCTGGGTCCGGCCGGTGATCCAGACGGCCACGTCGTCCAGGGCGCCGATGGTCAGCTGGTAGGCACGGTCGCCGTCCACCCAGGCCGGGACCAGGGACTGGACGCGGGCCACCGCGTCGCGGCCAAGATACATGGCCGCGCCAAGCACGAAGGTGACGGCCGTCAGCCCAAGCGCCGGGGTCAGTCCGTGCCACAGCGCAAGGTGGCCCGCCTGCGCGGCCGGAGTGCCGGCGTCGGGCGCTGTGGAAGCGAACAGCGCCGCGTACGGCTGGATCCAGGCGTCCACCGGCACGGGCCAGAGCCCGTACACGATGGTCAGGACGCTGAGGACGGCGGGGGCGGCGAGGAAGGAGGGCCGGATGGCTTTGAAGGGGATGGGGTCCACGCCGGGTTTGACCGCGAAGGCACCCCACATGAAGCGGGCGCTGTAGGCGAACGTGAGGATTGACCCCACCACCAGCCCAGCCAGGACCACCGTGCCCCACGGTCCGGAGTGCGGGTCCGCGGCGTGGTGCACGAACGCCTCCAGCACGGATTCCTTGGCGACGAAGCCGGCCAGCAGCGGAACGCCCGCCATGGACGCGGCACCGATGCCGGCCACGATGCCCAGCGCACGGGAGGAACGGAAGACCCCTGACAGCTTGCGCACGTCGCGGGTTCCGGACTGGTGATCGATGATGCCCACCACCAGGAAGAGCGTGGCCTTGAAGAGGCCGTGGGCCAGCAGCATGGCAAGGCCCGCCAGCGCGGCGTCGGGCGTTCCCAGGCCCACCGCCATGGTGAGGAAGCCCAGCTGGCTGACGGTGCCGTACGCGAGGATCAGCTTGATGTCGGTCTGCCGCAGTGCCCGGTAGCCGCCCACCAGCATGGTGGCCAGGCCCAGGCCCAGGACCACGGGCTGCCAGTACGCCGTCGCGGAGAATCCCGGAGCGAGGCGCGCCACCAGGTAGATGCCGGCCTTCACCATGGCGGCGGCATGCAGGTAGGCGCTGACGGGGGTGGGCGCGGCCATGGCGCCGGGGAGCCAGAAGTGGAACGGGACCAGCGCGGACTTGGTGATGGCACCCACCAGGATGAGCACGACGGCGGCACCCACCACGGCGCCGGACGGTCCGGACGCCAGTGTGGAAGCCTGCTCCAGGATGCTGGAGATACGGTACGTGCCCGCGGTGTAGCCCAGCATGATCAGGCCCACCAGCATGGCCAGGCCGCCGGCAGTGGTGACCATCAGTGCCTGGAGGGCGGACCGGCGGGCGGCAAGCCTGGTCCGGGCGAAGCCGATCAGCAGGTAGGACAGGATGGTGGTCAGTTCCCAGAAGATGAACAGCAGCAGCAGGTCATCGGCGGTGACCAGCCCGAACATGGCACCGGCGAAGGCCAGCAGCTGGGCGCCGAACGGGCCGAGGTCCTGGTCTTTCCGTTTGAAGTACCGGGCGCAATAAACCAGCACCAGGGCGCCGACGCCAAGCACCAGCAGTGACATCACCCAAGCCAGTGCGTCCATGCGAAAGGCGAATTCCAGGTGGAGGCTGGGGATCCAGTCCAAGGCCTCGGTGACGGCCCCTGACCCTGAGTAGACGGGACCGTGCTGGAACACCAGCCAGCCGAAGGAAGCAGCCGGAACGGCAGCCAGCGCGTAAAAGGCGTTGCGGCCCCAGAGCCTGAAGAGGAAGGGCGCGAGGACAGCCACCGAAAAGTGCACGGCAAGGACTGTGATCACTGTATTCTCCGCAACGTCAGGAATTCGATTGTCAAAAGTTGGAGCAGGCGGTAAAAAGTAAGGTCCGGGAGGGCTCAGTTTATCAAGGCCCGTCGGGTGTCTTCCCCCGTCAGCGGCGCCACCGACGGCGGAACCCCGCCGTCAAAGGCCCGTGGTCCCAAGGGTGTTCGCCACCGGCGGATACGATGCATCGTATGAACAGCGCCAGCGCTCCGGGAGCAATGCAGCCTGCCTCGGAACTCGAAGCCGGAACCCGGAACTCCAGCAAGGGCCGCGTACTGGCCTGGGCTTCCTGGGACTGGGGCTCGGCGGCCTTCAACGCAGTGATGACCACCTTTGTCTTCACCGTCTACCTGACGTCCAAGGCTTTCGGCGGCGAGGACAGTGCCTCTGCGGTCCTGGGCGCCGCACTTGCCGTTGCCGGGTTCGCCATCGCCCTGCTGGCGCCCGTCACGGGCCAGCGTTCGGACGCGGGGGCCGGCGGAAGCTGTGGCTGGGAGTCAATTCGGCCGCCGTCGCCATCCTGACGGCCCTGTGCTTCTTCGTATTCCCCCGCCCGGAATTCCTGCTCCTCGGGGTATCGCTGATCGCCCTGGGCAACGTGTTCTTTGAATTTGCAGGCGTGAACTACAACGCCATGCTGGCCCAGGTCTCCACGCCGCAAAACATCGGAAAGGTCAGCGGCCTGGGTTGGGCAGCCGGCTATCTTGGCGGCATCGTGGCACTCCTGATCGTCCTGCAGCTGTTCGTCCAGCCGGCCTTTGACTGGTTCGGCGCGTCCACCCGGGACAGCCTCAACATCAGGCTCGTTGCCGTCTTCTCCGCCCTGTGGTTCTTCGTCTTCGCCCTCCCCGTCCTGTTTGCCGTCCCCGAACTGCCCCGGTCCGCCCAGGCGGGCCGCCTGGGTTTTTTTGCCAGCTACGGACTGCTGTTCCGGCGCATCAAGGCGATCTATGCCACCAGCCCGCACACCATCTACTTCCTGCTGGCCAGTGCCGTGTTCCGTGACGGACTGGCCGCCGTCTTCACGTTTGGCGGCATCATCGCTGCCGGTACCTTCGGCTTTGCCCTGTCCCAGGTGATTTTCTTCGCCATTTTCGGAAACGTGGTGGCTGCCGTCGGGGCGGTCATTGGCGGATTCCTGGACGACAAGGTGGGCCCCAAGGCTGTCATCGCCGGGTCCCTGGCAGGCCTCCTGGTCGCCGGGTCGGCGATCCTGGCCCTGGGCAACGGGGACTATGTCTTCTTCGGCATGCAGTGGGCCGGGACCACCACGTTCTGGGTATTCGGGCTCTTCCTCTGCCTGTTCGTCGGGCCTGCCCAGTCCTCATCCCGCGCATACCTGGCCCGGCTCGCGCCGCACGGCGAATCCGGGGAGCTGTTCGGCCTCTACGCCACCACCGGACGGGCCGTCAGCTTCCTGGCGCCGGCGCTGTTCACCCTCTGCATCACCGTGGCCACCCCCTGGTGCCGGCCGGGCAGGCACAGCGGTGGGGGATCCTGGGCATCATGGTGGTCCTCCTGGCAGGGCTCCTGGTGCTGCTGCCGGTGAAGTCGCCGGCCAAGGCACCCATCGCCGTGGTCCCCGCCGCCTGAAAACACCTTCCGGGCAACGTTCCAGGCCCCGGCCAAGTGTTGCCAGGCAGACTAGGCTTGACCTATGAACGTGGACGAAACCAACCTTCCCGGCCTGGGCCGCCGGAAGGATTTCATGACCGCCTCCGGACGCCGCATCGGTGTCGTGGAGCGGCGGGAAGGCCAGACGGAACTCATCGTTTCCACCTGGGACGACCCCGACACCTGCCAGGCTTCCATTCCGCTCACCAGCGACGAAGCCGCCACCCTGGGCAACCTCCTCGGCGGCACGCACCTGGCAATGAAGCTCGCGGAAGAGCACAAGGACGTTCCCGGGATTGTCACCCGGCAGTTCTCCATCGCCGCGGACTCCCCGTTCCAGAACCAGCCCATGGGCAAGGCCTGCATCCGCACCCGCTGCGGCGTGTCGATCGTGGCCATCATGCGCGAGGGCGAGGTGCTGCCGTCGCCGGGTCCCGACGTCGTGCTGCACCCCGGCGACCTGCTGGTGGCTGTGGGTACCCAGGAAGGCCTCGACTCAGCGGCCGATATCCTGCGCCACGGCTAAGCCCTATGGACCCGTTGGCCCTGACCCTCATTGAACTGGGGGCCGTTGTGTTCTGCCTGGGGCTGTTGGCCAGGCTGGCCGGACGGATCGGAATGTCGCCCATCCCGCTCTACCTGCTGGGCGGATTGGCTTTTGGTGCGGGCGGCATCGTCAAGCTGGAAGGCATGCACGAGTTCGCGCATCTCTCCGGCGAGATCGGCGTCATCCTGCTGCTGCTTATGCTCGGACTGGAATATACGGCGTCTGAGCTCTTCACCGGCCTGCGGCGCTCGTGGCAGGCCGGCGTCCTGGACCTGGTCCTTAACTTCCTGCCCGGCGCGGGACTGGCCCTGCTCCTGGGCTGGGGCGGCGTGGGCGCCATGGTCATGGGCGGCGTCACGTACATATCCTCATCCGGCATCGCCGCCAAGGTCATCACCGACCTCGGCCGGCTGGGAAACCGCGAGACACCAGTGGTGCTGTCCATCCTGGTGTTCGAGGACCTGGCCATGGCCGTCTACCTGCCCATCCTCACGGCAACGCTCGCGGGAGTAAGTTTCCTGGGCGGGCTCACCGCGGTGGGCATCGCCCTGGCGGTGGTCACCATGGTCCTCATGGTGGCGCTGCGGCACGGGCACCATGTTTCCAAGGCAGTGCACAGCGAGAATTCCGAGGTCTTCCTGCTCAACGTCCTGGGGGCCGCCCTGCTGGTGGCGGGGGCGGCATCGGCAATGCAGGTCTCCGCCGCGGTGGGGGCCTTCATGCTGGGCATCGCGATCTCGGGTTCCACGGCCCACAACGCCACCCGGATCCTTGAACCCCTGCGCGACCTGTTTGCCGCCATCTTCTTTGTGGCGTTCGGACTCAACACGGACCCGTCATCCATTCCCCCGGTCCTTGGCTGGGCCCTGGTACTTGCTGCGGCCACCACCGCCACCAAGATGGCCACCGGGATTTGGGCCGCCAAACGCGCCGGCATCGCCAGGCCCGGCCGGTTCCGCGCCGGCGCCGCGCTCGTGGCCCGCGGCGAATTCTCCATCGTGATCGCCGGCCTGGCCGTTGCATCGGGAGTGGTCCCGCGCGAGCTGGCGGCGCTGGCTACGGCCTACGTGCTGCTGATGGCGGTGCTGGGCCCGCTGGCCGCACGTTACGTGGAACCGCTGGCCAGGCCGTTTATCCGGAGGCCGGCCGTCGCCCCGCAGCTCTAGGCGTTGGGGGCGCGCCGGCGGCCGTGCCGGTTCTGCCGGACACTGCCGCAGCTGAACGCTGGTGCGGCTAAATGCTGGTGCGGTGGAAGTTGAGGTGGCTGCGGCTTGCGGTCGGGCCGCGCTGGCCCTGGTACCGGTTGCCGTATTCGCCCTGGCCGTAGGGGTATTCCGCGGCCGAGCTGAGCCGGAAGAAGCACAACTGCCCGATCTTCATCCCCGGCCACAGCTTGATGGGCAGCGTGGCCATGTTGGACAGCTCCAGGGTGACGTGGCCGGAAAATCCGGGGTCGATGAAACCTGCGGTGGAGTGCGTGAGCAGGCCCAGGCGGCCCAGGGATGATTTGCCTTCCAGGCGGGCCGCGATGTCGTCGGGCAGCGTCACGGTTTCATAGGTGGAACCCAGGACGAACTCCCCGGGTGCAGGATAAAGGCCTCGTCCTGCTCCACTTCCACCAACCTCGTCAGCTCAGGCTGCTCCTGCGCGGGATCGATGTGCGCGTACTTGTGGTTGTCGAACAGGCGGAAGAACTTGTCGATCCGGACATCCACGGACGACGGCTGGACCATCGCAGGATCGAACGGTTCCAGCACGATCCGCTGGGAATCAATTTCGGCACGAATGTCGCGGTCAGAGATCAGCACCGTCCCAAATTACCGTATCGGTTATCCACAGCCGCACTTTCCCGTTGTTGCTGTGGCCTTGTGGGGCTAATGTTGCGAATGAAAGCCGCCGGAATGGTCTCCCGGATGGCGTAACAGGGCTGGGGATGTTTGTGAATAAATTGGTGGCACCCTCTTTCATTGGCGTGCTCTGTGCGTGGGCACTGGTCTCTTCGTCGGCAGCAGCGCCTCCCGCGCCGCTGCCGTTCAGCCAGGCGGATTCGGCTGGCATCTCGCTGGCGGCTCCCGTGGTTCGGGGCGGAACATCCGTCGATGGTGGCGGTTCCGCAGGACGCCTCACCCCTGCCGTGGACCCGGACATCCGGGTGGCCTCGCCCCTGCCGGCGGCCACAGCCACGCCAACTGCGGCGTCCGCGCCCGTGACAGCCGCTCCTGCAACAACTGCGCTTGTGCCCTCCACGGAAACGTCACCGGTGGCATCACCAACTGCCGTTCCGGCGGAGTCCGCAGCCCAGACGGTGTCCATCCCTCCGTTGTGGGCGCCGGACCAGGAACTGGCTTCGCCGCCGGCCACCCGGCTGGCCACCCCTGAGTCCGGCACCGCGCTTCCCTCCACGGAGGCACTGGTCCCGGACTCGAATGCTGCAGCCATCCTCACCGTGTTCACCAGGATCAACGAATACCGGGTGGCCAACGGCCTGAACAAGGTCAAGTACCACCCCACGGTGGCGGGCATGTCGCAGGAATGGTCGGACAGCATCGCCGGCCGTGACGTGATCGAGCACCGGGCAAGTTTCTGGACCGATCCCCGCGCCCTCAGCCCCAACAACGGCGCCGGCGAGGTGATCGCCATCCGTACCGACCGCGACGCCGCCCAGCTGGTGGAATGGTGGAAGGGGTCGCCGGGCCACAACGCCATGCTCCTCGATCCACGGTTCAACGTGATGGGTGCCGGCATTTCCTACACCAACTCCACCTACCAGATCTGGGGCGTGGTGAACTTCTTCGGCTACACCACGCTGCCGGCGGGGACCCTGGATTCCCCGGGCGGCCGGGGATCAGGGGACGCTTTCCCGCCGCCGGCGCCTAGCCTGTGCGATGCACCCGCCAAGCACATGCCGCCCACGCTTAATCTCGCCGCCGCCGCGATCACAGGCCCGGCCGACATCGTGTCCGTCGACTCCGCAGGGCAGCTGCTGGACAGGGCATCCACCGGACCCCGCACCTATGCTCCGGCCAGGGTGATCGGCGCAGGGTTCAGCGGAGCGAAGGAAGTCTTTGTCACGGACTGGGACCGTGACGGCACATATGACGTCCTCACCCAGTGGACCGGCGGCGACCTCACACTGCACCGGGGCATCGCCGGGGGTGGGTTCCAGGCCGCCATCACTCTCGGTAAGGGCGGCTGGAACACGCTGACCCTGGCCGTGGGCGGCTGGTGCGCCAACAACCGGATGCCCCAGATCCTGGCCCTGGACGGGGCCGGGAACCTGTTCCTCTACGCCAACAAGGGCACCGGCGACATCGCGGAGCGGGCCACCGTTGCCACCGGTGTTTACGCTTCCCGGCTTTCGATGGTGGACTATGACGCCGATGGCTTCCAGGACGTGCTGGCGCTGAAAGCGGACGGCAGCGTGCAGCTCTACCGCGGGTGGGGCACCACCGCACTACGTGCAGAGACGCGGCCCACCGTGGCCACCGGCTGGACGGACGTTACGGGAATCCGGGCGCTGCGCAACGTCACTGGGCTGAACTCCACGGGCGTGGCGCTCCGCCGCGCCAACGACACCGTGCAGTACTGGGACCTGACCGCGGGAAGCCTTGCCTCGCCGTCGAACCTTGCCGGACCCTGGACCGGGCAGCGGCTGGCCCAGTAGGCCGGGACTGCCGGCATGGGCTCAGATGGCCGGTTGGAGCTCCAGCACGTGCTTCAGCCGGTCCAGTTGGGCCACATCCGCGCTGACACGGCGCTGCAGCATACCGTCCAGGAAGCCGAACCTGCTGAAGAAACCGAGGCGCCCCTCGCGTTTGGCTTCCATGGCGAACCGGACCCGGGTTCCCGCGTCTTCGGTGCTTAGGTAATAGCCGCCCCAGCGGGTTGCCGGCCCGGACACAACGTGGAACTGGATTTCTGCGCCGGGGCGCACGTTGGTGATTTCCAGGTCCGCGGGAATGCTCAGGCCCGAACGGCCCGCCACCATTTTCCGGTAGACAGCCCCCGCGGCCTCGGCCGGCCCCTGCACGAGCTTCACGCTGCGGACATCGTTGCGCCAGGAGGGAAGATTGGTGGCGTCGAGGAGGTACTGGTAGACGGCCATGGCGTCGCGTTCTATGAGGACCTCGTACTCTGCGATTGCCATGAAGATAGTTCCTGTGGTTGACGTGGGCTGCCGCAATAGCTGCCTCCCCCAACGCGGCCGCTACCCGGATCAGGTTAGCCAGCGCCCGGCGCCCAGACCCAGCCGACAGCGCCGACGTTATTGAAGAGTTACTGGATGACGTCCCGCGTTCAGGACACGGAACCCGCACAGCTTCGGGGTTGGCGGGGAGCCCGCAGATCTGCGCTAAGCTAAGTTCTGCCCCGCGCGAGTGGCGGCATGCGGCTGTAGCTCAATGGTAGAGCGCTAGCTTCCCAAGCTTGATACGCGGGTTCGATTCCCGTCAGCCGCTCTGTTTTCCCTCTTCCCACAGCTTTGCAACCCCCCGGCGCGTATTAGGTACAGGGGTGTAGGGTCGGTAGTCAGGAACCTTTTCGGTTCCGCTACAGGAGCAATCATGGCTGACAAGTCCCCGCGTCAAACGGCATCAAAAAGTCCGGCAAGTCCCTCAAGGAAAAGCGCGCAGACAAGAAGGCCGCCGCTGCGCCGGCCAGCTCCCTGGACATCACATCCAGCAAGGCCGCTAAGAAGAAGTGACAGGCCAACAGGCCCAGCTGAGCCTGGGCGTCCTGGCCGCTACGCGGAAACCGGACGAGCGCCGGGTTCCCATCCATCCCCTGCATTTTGAGCGGATCGACCCCGAACTCCGCGGACGCATCATCCTGGAACAGGGCTACGGCGAGCGCTTCGGTGTTCCGGACAACCACCTCTCCACCTTGGTGGGAAGAATGGCGGACAGGGAAGAACTGCTGGCCGCGGCCGACGTCGTGCTCCTGCCCAAACCCCAGCCGGAAGACCTTGCCGACATGCGCGAGGGGCAGGTCCTCTGGGGGTGGCCGCACTGCGTCCAGGACCGTGCCATCACCCAACTCGCCATTGACAAGAAGCTCACCCTCATCGCCTTTGAGGCGATGAACCACTGGGCCAGCGACGGTGGGTTCGGCCTGCACGTGTTCCACAAGAACAACGAACTTGCCGGCTACTGTTCGGTCCTGCACGCGCTGGCCCTGACCGGTTCCACCGGGGACTACGGGCGCCGCCTCAGTGCCGTGGTGATCGGTTTCGGCGCCACCGCCCGCGGGGCTGTGACGGCACTGAACGCGCACGGCGTCCACGACGTCCAGGTGCTCACCAACCGCGGTGTGGCTGCGGTGGGTGCCCCTATCCATTCGGTGAACATCGTGCAGTTTGACCACGACGCCGAGGCCCCCTTCCTGAGCCAGGTCATCACCGAGCGGGGCCGGGTTCCGCTGGCCCCGTTCCTCGCCGAAAGCGACATCGTGGTCAACTGCACGCTGCAGGACCCCAACAACCCGCTGACGTACCTGCGGCCAGAGGACCTGGCGGGATTCCGCCCGGGCAGCCTCATCATCGATGTCTCCTGTGATGAGGGCATGGGATTCAGCTGGGCCCGCTCCACTACGTTTGCCGATCCGATGTTTACGGTCGGGGACCACATCAACTACTACGCGGTGGACCACAGCCCCTCCTACCTCTGGAACTCCTCCAGCTGGGAGATCAGCCAGGCCCTGCAGCCGTTCCTCGAAACCGTGATGGCCGGTCCTGACGCCTGGGAAGGCAATGACACCATCGCGCGGGCCATCGAGATCCGTGACGGGGTCATCCGCAATGAAGCCGTGCTCCAGTTCCAGGAGCGCTCCCCGGAGTATCCGCACCATGTTCTTCACATGGCGGACCGGCTGGCGCAGTCCTAGGCACCTGCGTGGCGGCTGACGATCCTCACCGGGTGGCCGCCTTTCAGGTCCATCCGGAGCTTCAATCCACCCTTGCGCGCCAGGACCACCGCCACCGTCATGGCCGCCAGAGCGGGAACACCGCCGGATACCAGCAGGGCAACGTGGGGATCGGCATGTTCGGCGATCCAGCCCAGCATGGGGCCGCCCAGCGCCTGGCCCCCGATCAGCACCATGATGTACAGGCTCATCACGCGGCCGCGGATGGCCATGTTGGAACTGACCTGCACCAGCTGGTTTGAGCCGGTAAGGAACATCAGGCACCAGAACCCTGACAGGACCATCACGGCCCCGAACCACACCATGGACGGGGCGAGGGTTGCGAGGCAGAGCATCAGGCCATACATCCCCGCGCAGAACACCACGGACCGGAGGCGGAGCTGCCGACGGCGGGTGGACGCCACGGCGCCGGACAGGGCACCCAGTGCCACCAGGGCGTTGAGGAGTCCGTACCCGCCGGCGCCCACCTGGAAGATGTGGTCCGCGTAGGCGGCAAGCAGCACCGGCAGGCTCATGGCGAAGACCGAGATGAACCCCGCCATGAGCCATGGCCAGTAGATGGTGGGCTTGCTCAGGGCGTAGCGCAGCCCTTCCCGGAGCATGCCCTTGCTCTTGGGCGTCGGGGCACTGACGTACAGCTGGTCCTTGCGCAGGAGCAGGAGCATGGTCACCGTTGAGCAGCAGGCCAGGGCGTTCGCCGCGAACGCCCAGCCCGCCCCTACTGCCGTCAGGAGCAGGCCCGCGATCGCAGGGCCGATCAGCCCGCCCAGCTGGAAGGTGGTGGAGTTGACGCTGATGGCGTTCCGCAGATACTTGGGGCCGACGAGTTCATTGACGAACACCTGCCGTGCGGGCTGGTCAAGGACGGTCACCAGGCCCAGGACGCAGGCGATGACATAGACATGCCAGACCATGATGACGCCGGTGAGGGCCAGCAGGGCCAGTGATGCAGCCAGGATGGCGGCCACAGCCTGGCACAGGATGAGGATTTTCCGCTTGGCGAACCGGTCGGCGATCATGCCGCCCCACGGGCCAAGCAGCAGGGAGGGCATGAACTGCAGGGCCACCGTGAATCCGACGGCCGTCACCGATCCCGAGAGCTGCAGCACCAGCCAGTCCTGGGCGATGCGCTGCATCCAGATGGCAATGACGGCGATGAAGTGGCCCACGGCGAAGATCCGGAAGTTGGGCACTTTCAACGAGATGAAGGTGTGCTTCCAGGGGAGCTTTTCGGCGACGACGGCGAGCGGCTGGGTCTGGTTGTCCGGCGGCGGTGTGCCCGCGGCGTCGATGACTGGCTGGGAGACGGAGGCCGACGAAGGCGGTGGGGGTGCCACAGGAGTGTCCTCAAATTGCGGGCGGTCTGGGATGTCCTTAACGCTAGGCTGGCGGAGCAGATTATGGAGGCGTATGGTCCCTATAACTCGTATTGCGAAACGCAATAACCCATCCAGAGTGGAAGGCCCGGGAACCCACAATGTTTGAACCAGCCCAGCTGCGTTCCTTCCTCGCGGTGGCGGACACCCTGAGTTTCACCAAGGCCGCCGAGCGTCTGGGCCTGGCCCAGCCCACCATCAGCCAGCACATCCGAAAACTTGAAGCGGCCGCCAAACGCAGCCTGATTGCCCGGGATACCCGGGACGTCAGGCTCACGGACAACGGCGACGCCATGGCGGGTTTTGCCCGCAACATCCTGTCCGCGCACGACGCCGCCGCGCGCTACTTCTCCGGCTCGGCAATGCGCGGCCGCCTGAGGTTCGGCACCGCGGACGACCTCGCCATCACCGGGCTGCCCCGGATCCTGCGTGAATTCCGGCAGATCTACCCGCAGATCAACCTGGAACTGACCGTTGGGCAAAGCGACCAGCTGTACCGGAAGCTCAACGCCGGACAGCTGGACCTGGTGTTCGTGAAATGGGTTGCCGGCGCAAAGGACGGCACCGTGGTCCAGCACGATTCCTTCTCCTGGGTGGGGCTGGAGCAGACGGTGCTGGAGCCTGGGACGCCCGTGCCCTTGATCGCCTACCCTTCCCCGAGCCTCAGCCGAAAGCTGGCCATCGATGCGCTGGAAGCCCATGGCAGGACCTGGCGGATTACCTGCACCACCCGCCAGATCAGCGGCGTGCTTGCGGCAGTCCGGGCCGGCATCGGCGTGGCCGTGATGCCGACGTCGCTGGTGCCTAAGGACCTGAAAATCATCACGCGCCGGTTCGATCTTCCGGCGGTGGGGGATGTGGATTTCACGCTGATCCGCAACCCGTTGGCCAACGCCGAGGTGATCGACGCCCTCACCCAATCGATCGTCGGAAGGACCATTAACCGCCAAACTTAACTCCCTACCGGCACAAATTCCTGCATTTAGGGGAGTTAGGGGGCCCGTGTCCATTGATAGGGGAGGTGCCATCCCCTATGCTCAATTACCAAGGTCAAGCAGCAGGCCGGTTCACTAAAACAAGCGCGCATCCGCATGCCGGAAAGCCGCGCTTGGGACAGGCAGCCAATGACGACAGCCAGGAACATCCATCTCGGTTCAGCGCACGCGCGCCCGTACAACACCGCACGGCCGTCCACCCGCCAGAACACCCTCGGAACCGGACACGCCTCCGTGGACTCCGGCTACGTGGGAAAACCCACTTGCGACAAATGCCGTACGGACGAGTTCGTCTACCTCGAATCGTACATTCCGCCCACCTACCGGCGTGACGGAACCGTAGCCACTCTTGGCGAAGTGGCGTACACCTGCACCCGCTGCGAGGAATTCTCGGCCCACAGCGTCCCGGCCACCTGGACACCACCGGGCTGGTATCTGGGCTAGCGAGACCGGCTAAACACACTGCTCTAAAGAGACACGGCCCTAAAGAGACACGGCCGGGCAGCCACCGTTCGGTGGCTGCCCGGCCATTCCTTGCGCCTGGCTCCGGCGCGCGGGTTTCAAGGGATCAGAGCCTCAATGGCTCAGATCAGCGCGTCCGACAGGTGGTTCGGGGTGCCGAACCGGTGTGCCGTGATGCTGACGGCCTGCTCGTGCAGGAACGGAAGCAGTTCCACGCGCCCGGCCTCTGTGACGGCGTGGGCATAGATGGCCACGTCCGGCCGGCCGCCGGTCGCATCGGCGAGCGCGGAAGCGTCGCCGCCGATCAGGCGGATGCGCGCACCGGACAGTTTGCCCGCGGAGGCGAGGCCCGCCGCCGAAGCCAGCCAGCCGGCGTCGGACTCCACCACTACGTCGATATCAAGGGCGGTGAGCACGGAGCGCAGCTGGGCGGGAAGTTCGACGGCGGTGGACACGGTGACTGCCGAACCCGCCAGCACGCCGGCCGCCACAGTCCGGACGAGGTGCGCCAGCGGCGCGCCTTCGGAGAGCCGGATGGTGACCGGCAGGCTCCGGTAGCGGAAGATGTTGCGCTCGGCGCTGAGTCCGGAGACGTCCTTGGCGGTGCCGAACTCATCGGCCCACGCTTCGGCGTCGGAGGCCAGTGCGCGCTGGACGGATTCGAGCTCGGCGGGCTGCAGGGCGGGGCCGGCGGCGTTGACGATGCGCCGCACGCCGGGGTGGGTGACAGCGGCATTCGCCGAGGCCGTTCCCGGCGCCCAATCGCCGAGCCCGGCCAGGTAGTTGGGGCCGCCGGCCTTGGTTCCGGCTCCGACGGCGGACTTCTTCCAGCCGCCGAACGGCTGGCGCTGCACGATGGCGCCGGTGATGCCGCGGTTCACATAGAGGTTGCCGGCCTGGATGGTGTCCAGCCAGATGCCCAGCTCCTCGGAGTTCAGCGAGTGCAGGCCTGCGGTGAGGCCGTACTCGATCTGGTTCTGGATGGCGATGGCCTCTTCCAGCGTGTCAGCGGTCATCACACCCAGGACCGGGCCGAAGAACTCGGTCAGGTGGAAGTAGGAGCCGCGCTTGACGCCGTACCGCACGCCGGGGCTCCACAGCCGCCCGGTGTCATCCAGCTTCCGCGGTTCCACGGCCCAGTTCTCGCCGTCGCCCAGGGTGGTCAGGGCGTTGAGGAGTTTGCCGTTGGCGGGCTCGATGATGGGGCCCATCTGGCTGGTGGGGTCCTGCGGGTAGCCCACCTTCAGGGACGTCACGGCGTCAATCAGCTGGTTGTGGAAGCGCTTGGACTTGGCAACCGAGCCCACAAGGATCACCAGCGAGGCCGCGGAGCACTTCTGGCCGGCATGGCCGAACGCGGAGTAGGCCACATCCTTGGCCGCCAGGTCCAGGTCCGCGCTGGGCGTGACGATGATGGCATTCTTGCCGCTCGTTTCAGCAAGCAGCGGCAAGTCCTTGCGGAAGGAACGGAACAGCTCGGCGGTTTCGTAGCCGCCGGTGAGGATCACGCGGTCCACGGACGGGTGGCTGATCAGCTGCGGGCCCAGTTCCCGCTCCCCCAGCTGCACCATGGTCAGCACGCCCTTGGGCACGCCGGCTTCCCACAGGGCTTCGATCATCACGGCGCCGCTGCGTGCGGCCTGCTTGGCAGGCTTGATGACGACGGCGGAGCCGGCGGCGAGTGCCGCGAGGGTGGACCCTGCGGGGATGGCGACCGGGAAGTTCCAGGGCGGCGTGACAACGGTGAGCCTGGCTGGGACGAACGTGGCGCCGTCGACCGTGTCCAGCTTCCGCGCGGACGCGGCGTAGTAGTGGGCGAAGTCCACGGCTTCGCTGACCTCGGGGTCGCCCTGGTCGATCGTCTTGCCAGTCTCGCTGGCCATGACCTCCAGGAGGTCGGCCCGGCGGGCTTCCAGAATCTCTCCGGCCCGGTGCAGGATCTCGGCGCGTTCGTTGCCGGAGAGTTCTCCCCAGGCCTTGCCCTTTTCCACGGCGTTGGCGATGGCCGCCTTGAGGGTTGCTTCATCGTTGATGAACGCGGCCTTGACCGAAGCGTTGCCCAGGGTGGAGGCCGGGACGCGTTCCAGGATGGCGCGGCCCCAGGTGCGGTTGGCCGGCAGCGCGGGATCGGTGTCCGGGGTGTTCTTGAAACCGGCGTGCGGCATGGGCTCCGGCGGGAGGTTGCGGTCCTGGCGGCGGTTGGGCAGCGGCACGCTGTTGTCCAGGGCGTCGAGCGAGGACAGGAAGCGCTGCTTTTCGCGCTCGAAGAGGCCTTCGTTCTCGCTGAGTTCGAAGACGGCGGACATGAAGTTTTCCTGGCTGGCGCCTTCTTCCAGGCGGCGGATCAGGTAGGCGATGGCGACGTCGAACTCGGAGGGGTGCACCACGGGGGTGTAGAGCAGCAGGGAGCCCACGTCCTTCTTGACGGCCTCTGCCTGGCCCTGCGCCATGCCCAGCAGCATCTCGAACTCGATGCCGGACTCCACGCCGCGCTGCTTGGCCAGGAGCCAGGCGAAGGCGATGTCGAACAGGTTGTGGCCGGCCACGCCGATTCTGATGTTCTGGATCCGGTCCGGGTGCAGCGCGTAGTTGATGACCCGCTTGTAGCTGGTGTCCGAGTCCTGCTTGGTGCCCCAGGTGGCCAGCGGCCAGTCATGCAGGGAGGCCTCCACCTGCTCCATGGGCAGGTTGGCACCCTTGACCACGCGGACCTTGATGCCGGCGCCGCCCTTGGCGCGGCGCTCGGCGGCCCAGTCCTGCAGGCGGATCATGGCGGAGAGTGCGTCCGGGAGGTAGGCCTGGAGCACGATGCCGGCCTCGAGGTCCTTGAACTCGGGCTTGTCCAGGATCCTGGTGAAGACCGCGATGGTCATGTCCAGGTCCTTGTACTCCTCCATGTCCAGGTTGATGAACTTGGCCTTCTTTCCCGGGCCGGCGAAGGAGTTTGCGCGCTGGAAGAGCGGGGTGAGCTTTTCGACGACGTGTTCCACGGCTTCATCGAACGCCCAGGCGGAGTGCGGGGCCACGGTGGAGGAGACCTTGATGGAAACGTAGTCGACGTCGGGACGGGCCAGCAGCGTGTGCGTGCCCTCGAGCCGGCGGGACGCCTCGTGCTCCCCCAGGACTGCCTCGCCGAGGAGGTTGACGTTGAGCTTGATGCCGTCCTTGCGGATCTTGGCGATGGCCGGGCCCAGCTTGGCGTCGGTGGCGTCAACGATCAGGTGGCCCACCATTTCACGGAGTACCCTGCGGGCGATGGGGATGACCACCTGCGGCATGACGGGGGCCATGGTGCCGCCGAGGGCCACGGCGCTGCGCATGTACCAGGGCAGGAAGGCCGGGACCTTGGGGGCGAGCTTGGCCAGGTTGCGGGCCGCCACGTTCAGGTCCTCGGGACGGACCACGCCGTCCACGAAGCCCACGGTGAAGTCCAGGCCGTTGGGGTCCTTCAGCACGCCGGCCAACTGCTCGGCGGAGGCGTCCACGGGGACCTTGGAGGCCTCGGTGAGCCAGCGGCGGACCAAGGCGACTGACTCATTGGCGAGGGCCTTTGCCTGGGGGACGTCGACGTCGACGGTCAGCGGTGCGGTACCGGCTGAAGTTGCTGGTTCCATTGCAACGTGGGTCATGATTTTTCCCGATCTTTCTTGCCGTGGGAGAAGGTCTTTCCATCAGTATGAGCTTCTGCTCACATAAGATAAAGCGATCTTTTCCAACTAATACAGGTTAGGAAAACCGATGATTTGCCGCCCTGGTTCCGCCCCCGCACGCCCGCTCACCTTTGACGCCCGAAACCTCAACGCCCGCTCACTTCCGGCAACAAACAGCGAACCCCCGCTCACTGGGTGAGCGGGGTTCGCTGCGGGACGCCCATAAGTGAGCGGGGGTTCCCGGAAAACCCGCCGGATGTGAGCGGGCGTCCCGGAGGTGGGCTAGGCGAGGGGGCGGTGCAGCTCCACGAGCTCCTCATGGCGCGGGCTGTTGGGGTTCATCAGCGAGTGCTTGCGGCCGTAGCCGAAGTAGATGGCCAGGCCGATGATCAGCCACACCACGAACCGCAGCCAGGTCTCCCAGTGCAGCTGCAGCATCAGGAAGGCCGAGGCAAGGACGCCGAAGGCCGGAACCAGGGGCATCAGCGGCAGGCGGAACGTGCGGGGGGCGTCGGGGCGCTTGTAGCGGAAGATGATCACGGACAGGCAGACGACGACGAACGCGGCCAGGATGCCGATGTTGGTCAGGTCAGCGACCGCCTTGATGGGGAACACGCCGGCAAGGAAAGCGGACGCGATGCCGCCGATCCAGGTGACGCGCTGCGGGGTGCCGTGGCGGTCGGTCTTGGAGAACCAGCCGGGGAGCAGGCCGTCGCGGCTCATGGAGAACCAGACACGGGTAACGCCCAGGAGGAACGTCAGCATCACGGTGAGGATGGACAGCACGGCGAACACAGAGATGATGGTGGCGATGACCGGGAGCCCCACGGAGGTGAAGGCCGAGGCGAAGCCCGCCTTGGGGTCGATGTCCTTGTAGTTCTGCATGCCGGTGAGGACCAGGGTGGCGGCAACGTAAAGCAGCATGGCGATGATGAGCGAAAGCACGATGGCCTTGGGCATGTGCTTCTTGCCGTCCTTGGCTTCCTCTGCCGCGGTGCTCATGGCGTCGTAGCCGAACACGGCGAAGAAGACAGTGGCGGAGCCTGCCACCACGGGACCGAAGCCGCTGGGCATGAACGGGTTGTAGTTGTTGGTGTCGATGTAGAAGATGCCCAGCCCGATGATGAAGAGGATCAGGATGACCTTGATGGCCACGGCCACGAGTTCGAACCGGCCGAACGCCTTGGTGCCGCGGGAGAGGATCCAGGTCACCAGCAGGCAGACCAGGATGGCGGGAATGTTGACGATGCCGCCCTTGCCCTCGTCTGCGGTGGAGGTCATCCAGGTGGGCAAATGGATGCCGATGCCGGCGAGGAAGGCGTCAAGGTAGCCGGAGATGCCGATGGCCACCACCGCCACAATGGCAATGTATTCCAGCAGCAGGTCCCAGCCGATGAACCAGCCGATCACCTCGCCGAGCGCTACGTAGCCATAGGTGTAGGCGGAGCCGGCGCGCGGGATCATGCCCGCGAACTCCGCGTAGGACAGGGCTGCGGCCGCTGAGGCCAGGCCTGCGATCAGGAAGGAAATCAGCACCGCGGGCCCCACCCCGGGTGTTCCTTCGCTGCCGGCGGCCACCAGTCCCGCGAGGGAAAAGATGCCGACGCCGATGATTCCGCCAACGCCGATGGCGGTGAGCTGCCACAGGCCAAGGGACTTGAACAGTCCGCTGTGCTTGTTTTCTTCTTCGATGTCATCAATAGGCTTGCGCCGCATGATCGATTGGCTCATATCTTTACTGCTCATCAGGAACTCCTGCTTGGGGTGCGACCCCGCCGCGGCACGCCAAGGAAACTGGCTGTGACGGGGGTAACTCGGTTTCAACAGTATGCGTGCGCGGTTGCGTTAGATAAAGTGACTACTTCTAACCTATATTCATTAGTTTCAGTTAGGAATCCATCATGCTTGACGTCCGCAGGCTTCGGCTGCTCCGCGAGTTAAGCATCCGGGGGACGCTGGCAGAGGTGGCTGAGGCACTGCAGTACAGCCCGTCGTCGGTATCCCAGCAGCTGGCCCTGCTGGAGAAGGAAGTGGGCGTGGAACTGCTCCGGAAGACCGGGCGGCGGGTGCAGCTCACACCCCAGGCGGAGGTGCTCGTGGCGCACACGGCGCAGCTGCTGGAAACCATGGAGCAGGCCGAAGCGGACCTGGCCGCGTCCCTGACCACAGTCACGGGGACGGTGCGGATTGCCGTGTTCCAGTCCGCGGCGCTGGCCCTGATGCCGGACACCCTCACCCGCATGGCCACCGCCTACCCCGAGGTCCGGATCGAGATGATCCAGCGCGAGCCCGAGACCGCGCTGCATGAGACATGGGCGCGCGACTTCGACCTGGTCATCGCCGAGCAATACCCCGGGCACGCCGCCCCGCGCTATCCGGAGCTGGACCGGGTAAAGCTGACCACCGACGCCATCCGGCTGGCGGTCCCCCCGGCGTCCGACGGCGGCCCGGCCATTCGCGGAATCGAGGACACGGCGCACCTCGCCTGGGTCATGGAACCGAGGGGTGCCGCGTCGCGCCATTGGGCGGAACAGGCCTGCCGCAGCGCCGGCTTCGAGCCCGATGTCCGCTTTGAGACCGCAGACCTGCAGGCCCAGGCACGCCTGATCGAGTCCGGCAATGCCGTGGCCCTGATGCCGGACCTGGTGTGGACCGGCCGCGGCACCACGGCCCAGCTGCTGGAGCTTCCCGGCAAGCCGCACCGCACCATCTTCACCTCGGTCCGCCGCTCCAGCGCCCAGCGCCCGGCCATCCTGGCCGCCCGGGAGACCCTGGCTGCGGCCGCCGCCGCAGTGGCGAGGGACGACGCCGGGTGACCGGCCGCCGTCGTACGCACCCTTCCCTGCGCCGCCACACAGCACGTCGTTGCGCAGGTGCGCACCCTGCGCAGCGATCCCCGGCATCACTGCGCAGCAGCGTACGTGACTCTTGTGTTTCCTGCGTCACTGCGGGCAGAAGGCCGCAGGTCTAGACTGGAGCCGTTATGAATCGAACAATGTTCAAGTCCAAAATCCACCGGGCCACCGTCACGCACGCCGACCTGCACTACGTTGGGTCGGTCACCGTGGACCTTGACCTGCTCGAGGCCGCCGACATCCTCCCCGGCGAGCTGGTGTCCATTGTGGATGTCACCAACGGCGCGCGGCTTGAGACCTACACCATCGCCGGCGAGCGCGGCTCCGGCGTGATCGGCATCAATGGTGCAGCGGCGCATCTCATGCACGAGAACGACATTGTCATCCTCATCACCTATGCCCAGATGACCACCGAAGAGGCCAAGGCCTACGAGCCCCGCGTGGTCCATGTGGATGAAAACAACCGGATGATCCAGCTGGGCAACGATCCCGCAGAGGGCCTCACCCCCGGGATGATGCGCCCCCTTTCGCGCTTAACAACGCCACCCTGTAACCGGAGCGTGCAACCCGGTCCTTTACTCCAGTGCGCCCAAAAGGCTGATCCTTGCTAGGGGTGCTGGCCGGGTTCTTCGTGGTCTGGTGCATCATCCTGGTGGGATGGTTCGTGGGCCGGCGGAGGATCCTGGGCGACAACGCCCGGCCCGTACTCAGCGGCCTCACCTTCTTCGTCGCCAGCCCGGCGCTGCTCTTCGAAACCCTCAGCAAGGCCCGGCTGCAGGAAGTGTTCGCCGAACCGCTGCTGGTTACCGCGGCGGCGGCCATCACCACCGCCGCCATCTTCTTCGCCGTCGCCAGGTTATGGCTGAAGCGGGCGCTCCCCGAATCGCTGATGTCAGCCATGTCAGCATCGCTGGCCAACTCGGCGAACCTGGGTATTCCCATCGCGGTATATGTCTTGGGCGACGCCAGCTACGTGGCCCCGCTGCTGATCTTCCAGCTGGCGTTCTTCACCCCGATGTTCCTGATGATCCTTGACTCGAGCACCAGCACGCACCGCACCACTGCCCTGGGCTTCTTCCTGATGATCCTGCGGAACCCCATGATTGTGGGCTCCGGCCTGGGGCTGCTGGTGGCCGGCACCGGATTCCAGGTTCCGGCGCTGGTGATGGAACCCATCCACCTCATTGGCGGCGCGGCGATTCCCGCCATGCTGATCGCTTTCGGGATGAGCCTGAACGGCACCCGCCCGCTGCAGGCCTCGGCCGGGCGGCGCGTGGACACCCTGCTGGCGAGCGGCTTCAAGCTGGTGGTCCAGCCGGCCCTTGCCTATGTTTTCGCGCGCTTCGCGCTGGGGATGGACGGCCATGCCTTGTTCGCGGTGGTGGTCACGTCGGCCCTGCCCACCGCGCAGAACGTGTTCGTGGCCGCCAGCCGGTACCAGACGGGGCTCACCGTGGCGAAGGACACCGTGCTGATCACCACCGTGGTGGCAGTGCCGGCGATGATCGGCGTCGC
The DNA here is from genome assembly GCF_026723805.1 of Arthrobacter sp. FX8. NCBI lineage: Bacteria > Bacillati > Actinomycetota > Actinomycetes > Micrococcales > Micrococcaceae > Arthrobacter > Arthrobacter sp. FX8. Next base: position 3,397,820 of record NZ_CP113505.1, read on the forward strand.
GCTTTTGTTGGCATAAGCCTGTAAATCTGTTGAACCGCACACCCAGCTTGGAGGGCTGATGAACACTGTTCTTGACACCGTGGTGATCGGCGGCGGCGCCATGGGCTCCGCCGCCGCGTGGGCGTTGTCCCGGCGCGGCCGGCAGGTAACGCTGGTGGAGCAGTTCGGTCCCGGGCACAGGATCGGCGCATCCCACGGGGCAACACGGAACCTGAACCCGGGCTACCACCGGCCCGAGTACGTGGACATGCTGGCCGAGGGGCTGGCCCTGTGGGACGAGCTGGAGCAGGAAAGCGGCACACAGCTGCTGGCGCGCACCGGGATCGTCAACCACGGCCCCGGCGGGGACCTCCAAAAGGTTTCGGCTGCCCTCACCGCTGCCGGGATCCGTGCCGAGTTCCTGGACCCTGCCGCGGCGCATGAACGGTGGCGCGGCATCCGCTTCGACCAGCAGGTCCTGCACATGCCCGACGGCGGCCAGCTCAACCCGGAAGCCGCGTTGCCCGCCTTCCAGCGGCTGGCCACCGCCCGGGGCGCCGAGATCAGGCACCACACCAAGGTGGTGGACTTTGTGGTGCTCGACGACGGCGTGCGGCTGACGCTCGAATCGGCTGCGGGCACCGAGGTGGTTACGGCAGCGCAGGCAGTGGTGACGGCAGGCGGCTGGACCGGGAAGCTGCTGGATATTCTCTCCGGCAACGCGTCAGGCGTGGACGCTGGCGGGATCCGCCTACCCCGCCTCCGGGTGACGCAGGAGCAGCCTGCGCATTTCCGGGTGGCGGACGCCGGCGCCGTGTGGCCCGGCTTCAACCACTATCCGGGCCCGGACTACCGGGGCTGGTACTCCCCTGTCTATGGCATGCAGACTCCGGGCGAGGGCATCAAGGCCGGCTGGCATGGGGTGGGACCCGTGGTGGACCCGGACCACCGCGACTTCCGGCCCGAACCGACGCAGCTGGCAGCGCTGCAGGACTACGCGCGGCAGTGGCTGCCCGGCGTCGACCCCGATGACCTCGAGGCCATCAGCTGCACGTACACCACCACCCCGGACGAGGACTTCATCCTGGACCGGGTGGGGCCTGTCGTGATCGGCGCCGGCTTCTCCGGGCACGGCTTCAAGTTCACCCCCGTCATCGGACGGATCCTGGCCGACCTTGCCACCGGGGCCCGGCCCGCGCCGTCGATCTTCCGAGCCTCCCGGTAGTCATCCCCCGGCGGGCATCGCGCCAGCCGGCATTCCGCTAGACGGCGCGGCCATGGCTGGAGCCGCCTTCGGGGCTGGACACGGGTTCCGGATCGACAGGTTCCTTCACAGGTTCTGCGGCAGGATCCGCTGTTTCGGCCTTGACGGCGGGCATGGCCAGCACCGCCGCGACGGTCAGCAACCCAGCCACCAGCGCGGCCAGGAACACAGCCCCGGACGCGGCCACCACGGTGGCGGGGTCCCCCTCGCCGCCGCTGCTGCGGCCGTAGATGGCGTTGGCCACGGCACCGAACACGGCCACGCCCAGCGCACTGCCGATGGAGCGGGCAAACATGTTGGTGCTGGTCACCACGCCGCGTTCATCCCAGGGGACGCTGGACTGGGCGGCGATCAGGGTTGGCGTGGCCAGCAGGCCCAGGCCGAGCCCGACGACGAAGCAGCTGACGGCGATCAGCGCAACGTTGGGGGCGCCGGCGGTCAGCGACAGGATCAGCAGGCCCGCCACGGAAATGGCGATGCCGATCAGGGCCGTGGACTTGAAGCCGATGCGCAGGTAGAACCTGCCGGCCTGCGAAGCGCTGAGCGGCCAGCCGAGGGTCAGGGCTGCCAGGGCCAGGCCGGCCACCAGGGGCGAGGAAGACAGTGCTCCCTCCAGGAAGGTGGGCACGTAGGAGGTGAGGCCGATCATCACCGTGCCAACCCCGAAGGACACCAGGGCGGTAGTGGCCAGCAGGCGCCGCGATACCACCCAGGAGGGCAGGATGGGTTCGGCCGCGCGCCGCTCCACCAGGAGGAACGCGGCCAGCAGGACTGCGCCCACCACGAAGACGCCAATGCTGATGGGCGAATTCCAGGCCCAGGCCTGGCCGCCCTGGAGGGCGCCGAGGATCAGCAGGCCAAGGGAGCCGGCCAGGAGCACGGCGCCGGCGTAGTCCACCTTGTGCTTGGCGCGTTCCACGTTTTCGTGGAGCGTGCGGACCAGCATCCACCCGGCCAGCAGGCAGAGCGGGACGTTGACCAGGAAGATGCCGCGCCAGATGCCCAGCGCGGAGAAAATGCCGCCCAGGCTGGGGCCAACCACCGAGGAAACAGCCCACACGCTGGCCAGGTAGCCCTGGACCTTGGCGCGCTCCTGCAGCGTGTAGATGTCGCCCGCGATGGTGATGGACACCGGAAGCACCGCGCCGGCGCCCAGTCCCTGCAGGGCCCGGAAGGCGATCAGCGACGGCATGCTCCAGGCGAAGCCGCACAGCACGGAGCCCAGCAGGAACAGGCCAATGCCGGTCAGGATGATGGGCTTGCGGCCCGCCATGTCCGAAAGTTTCCCGTAGATGGGTACGGTGACTGCCTGCGCCAGCAGGTAGGCGGAGAACAGCCAGGGGAAGGACGAAAAGCCGCCCACGTCACGGACGATCGACGGCACGGCCGTGGCCACGATGGTGGAGTCGATGGCCACGAGTCCCGTGGACAGCATCAGTGCGATGAGGATGGGTCCGCGTTCGGACCGGAACCCCACTCCCTGGGCGCGGGCGGTCGTCATCAGTCTCGTTTCAGTAATGTGGGTCCCTGTTACCTCCACTCTACGTACCCACGACGGGAGCCGACTATCTCCTGTCCTGGTGTTCGTCCAGCAGCCGGGCACAGCGGATGAAACCCAGGTGCGAGTAGGCCTGCGGATGGTTGCCCAGGTGGGTCTCGGTGCCGGGGTCGTATTCCTCGGGGAGCAGCCCGGTGGGGCCGAAAAGGTTCACCAGCTGGTCAAAAAGGTCCCAGGCCTCATCGATGCGGCCCACGGCCACGTACGCCTCGATCAGCCAGGTGGTGCAGATGTGGAACCCGCCCTCCAGGCCCGGCAGCCCGTCGTCGTACCTGTAGCGGAAGACCGTTGGCCCCACCCGCAGCTCCCGCTCCACAGCGGTGACGGTGTCCAGGAAACGCTGGTCCGTGACGTCCAGCAGGCCGGAGAGACCGATGTGAAGGACGGCGGCATCCAGGTCCGGGCTGTCGTAGGCAACAGTGTAGGACTTCGCGGACTCGTCCCAGCCCTCACGGAGCACTTCCGCACGGATCGTGGCTGCCGCCGGCGCCCAGGCCGGGTCCGGCTCCCGGCCGTGCCGCGCCGCGGTCCGCAGCGCGCGGTCCAGGGTCACCCAGCACATCACCTTTGAATACACGTGATGCCGTGCCGCCCGCCGGGCTTCCCAGATCCCGTGGTCCGGCTCATGCCAGCGGGCCAGGACCGCCGAGGCCATCTGGATCATCAGCTCCCAGTGGTCGTCGGCGAGCGCGCCCTCGCGTTCACTCAGCGAGTGGATGAGTTCGGCCACCGGCCCAAAGACGTCCAGCTGGACCTGGTGGTCCGCCGCGTTTCCGATCCGCACCGGACGGGAGCCCGCGTACCCGGGAAGGCTGTCGACCACGGCTTCCGTGGACAGCGGCGCGCCCGTCACCGAGTAAAGGGGGTGCAGCCATTCGGGGCCGGGTGCGTGTTCGAGGATCCGGCCCAGCCAGCCCAGGAATCCGGCCGCCTCCGCCGTCGAGCCCAGGTCCACCAGCGCATTGACGGTCATGGAGGCATCCCGCAGCCAGCAGTACCGGTAATCCCAGTTCCTGGTCCCGCCGATTCCCTCGGGCAGGGAAGTGGTGGGGGCCGCGAGTACGGCGCCCGTGGGTTCATGCACCAGGGCGCGGAGCACCAGCGCCGACCGCCGTACCAGCGAGGGCTTGACCGATGGCAGGGAAAGGTTCTGCACCCACTGCCGGGCATGGAGCGCCACCCGGGCCCGCCGTTCCGTCTCCCCGCCGGGGTCCGCGGACTGCGGTTCGGTGTCCCCGCAGCGGAGGTTGAGTACCACGGGCCCGTCCTGGAGGTTGACGGATGCCGTTGCCGTGGCATGGCGGCCGTCCGAGGTGATGCTGAACGCGGCGCCCGGCGCGAACAGGATGATGGGCTCCGAGGTGCCCAGCACATGCAGTTCCCCGCCCCGCGCCTCCATGCTGAACGGGGCGTTGGCGTAGTCCGGCCGCGGAGCAAACGTGATCCTGGCTGCGCCGTGGCCCGTCAGCACCCGGACCAGGCTGGTGATGCCTTCCGGTGCGGGCTCCAGGTAGTCGGTGACCGTGACGTCCGCCCAGCGGGTTTCGACAATCATGGTGCTGTCCACGTAGCGCTGTCCCAGCACCTGGGAGGCTTTGACCGGTTCCACCGAGAAGTGCCCGGCGGCATCGCCGCCCAAAATGTGGGCGAACAGTGAACCGGAGTCCGGCAGAGGGTGGCTCATCCAGCAGATCTTCGCGTCGGGCGTCAGCAGCGCGGTGGAGGAGCCGTTGCCGATCATCGAGTGGCGTTCAAGGCCAACCGCGTCCTCCCCGAACAGCCACGCCCGCCGCAGTTCGAAGAGGAACGCCAGGACGCGGGCGAAGGATTGGGGGTCGCGGAGGCGGTGCGGGGCTGCCGTCTCGCCCGGGCCCACGTGCAGCCCGAGGTCGGGCCCGCGCAGGGTGGCGATGGCCAGTTCGTCGCTGGCGGCGTCCCCGGCGAACATGGCCGCGCTGGCCCCCAGCCGGGACCTGAGGGTCTCCAAGGCCTCGCCCTTGGACGGTTCCACCACGGACAGGTCCAGCACCGAGCCGTCCACAATGAAGAACAGCCCGTGGGCAGCAGCGATCTGCCGGGAAATTTCCGTCACGGTCGCCACCACGTCCGGCCGGGCCGGCCGGGTGTGCACCGAAACTGCCACCGGTTTGCGTTCGATCCAGATGCCCTCGTGGAAGCCGACGGCCTCGTTGAGGGCGGCATTGACCTTTTGCAGGACGGACTCGGTGGCCAGGGTCTGCGCGTGGGCGAACCCCATGTCCGCTTCGGCGCCGTGCGAACCGATGAGGTGCACCTCCGCGGGCAGCCGTGACACCGCTGCCAGGTCACGCAGTGAGCGGCCCGAGATGATCGCCGCATGGGTATTGGGCAGCGCTGCCAGCGCACGAAGCGCAATGGCCGCACTCCCCAGCGGGAGCGTCTCGGTGGAGATGCCTTCGGCGTCGCACAGCGTTCCGCCGTAATTGCAGGCCACCAGGAGGCTGGGGACGCGGGCCAGCACCTTGAGTTCCGTGAGCAGGGCGGGGGTCAGCCCGTTGTCCGCCGCATCGGACTGGATGAAGGCGCGCAGCATGTCCAGCGGAAGGGACCGTGTGAGCAGCGCGGAATCCGCCACGCTCTGGTTCAATGGCGTCGGCATCCAAAACCCCTTTGAGGCAGGGCCAGGCCGGGAACACAGCCGCACGGACGGTCCGCGGGCTACCGGTTGGCGCCCCGGGGTTCCGGGTGGATGACCCGGGGCACATCCCATCCTCAGCCCGGGCAGTTACCCCCGGAAGTCCCCTTCATTGCGTATGTGTAAAAGTCCGACCGACCGAGTGGCGTTGCATGTTGCGCACCGGCCGGCAAACCACAGCGGCTACACCCGGACCAGCCCGGCCGCCTCGGCCAGGAGTTCCACGGACCGCAGGCGCGCCTCCGTCCCCGGGCTCTGGTGCGCCACGATGAGTTCGTCTGCATCGGCGTGCTTTCCAAAGCTGTCCAGGTAGTCAATGACGACGTCGGGCGTCCCCACTGCGGAGTACGTCATCATTTGTGCCATGTGGCGTCCCTGCGGCGAGTCCAGGATCATGTCCGCCTCGTCGTCGGTGAATTCGCGGCCGCCGCCGAAGAACAGGGAGACGCGGGCGCGCTTGGTGGCCTGGAACATGGCCTGCGCCTCGGACGCGGAGTCGGCGGCGATGACGTTGACGCCGGCGATCACGTGCGGCGCGTCCAGCTGGGCGGACGGTTTGAACTCGCTGCGGTAGATGGCCACCGCGTCCTGCAAAGCGGCGGGGGCGAAGTGCGAGGCGAAGGCGTAGGGCAGGCCCAGCTGCGCGGCCAGGCGGGCGCCGAACAGGGACGACCCCAGGATGTACAGCGGCACGTTGGTCCCCTTGCCCGGGGTGGCCTCGACGCCCTCGATGCGGGTGGGGCCGGTCAGGTAGCCCTGCAGTTCAAGGACGTCCTGCGGGAAGCTGTCGGCGGACATCGGGTCCCGGCGCAGGGCGCGCATGGTGTTCTGGTCACTGCCCGGGGCCCGGCCCAGGCCCAGGTCGATCCGTCCGGGGTGCAGCGTTTCCAGGGTGCCGAACTGCTCTGCGATGGTCAGCGGGGAATGGTTGGGCAGCATGACGCCGCCGGCGCCCAGCCGGATGCTTTCGGTGTGCGCCGCCACGTGGGCGATCAGCACGCTGGTGGCGGAGGAGGCGATGGAGGACATGTTGTGGTGCTCGGCGTACCAGACGCGCCGGTAGCCCAGCTTCTCGGCGTCCTGCGCCATGGCCACGCTACCTGCGAAACTCTCCGCCGCCGTCTGGCCTTTGCCGATGGTTGCCAGGTCAAGGATGGAGAGGGGAAGAGTCACGTCAGGTGCCGGCCTTTCAAAATGTTTCGTAGGGGGTGCCGGCCGGATGGCGGCGGGCACGTGATGCATAACGACGGCGGGCCCCGCCTTATTTCTGTGAGCTGGGGAATACTCAGCATACTGATGAGGTTGCCGCCCCTATGAGCCATGATTCAACGAAGCAGCTGGAACTGTCCGCAACGATCGACCTCAAGGACCTGGGAACCGTGCACCGGCTGGGTTTTGGTGCCATGCGCATTGTGGGTGACGGCGTCTGGGGTGAGCCCGCAGACCGGCAGGCCGCCGTGGCCGTGGTGCGCCGCGCCGTCGAACTCGGCGTGGATTTCATTGACACCGCCGACTCGTACGGCCCCAACATCAGCGAGGAAATCATTGCCGAGGCCCTCCACCCCTACAAGGAGGGGCTGAAGATCGCCACGAAGGTGGGCTTCACACGCACGGGGCCCAACAAATGGGTTCCCGTTGGCCGGCCGGAATACCTGCGCCAGCAGACGGAACTGAGCCTGCGCAAGCTGAAGGTGGACACACTGGACCTGCTGCAGCTGCACCGCATCGATCCCAAGGTGGACGCCGAGGAGCAGTTCGGCGTGCTGCGGGAGCTCCAGGACGAAGGCAAGGTCCGCGCCCTGGGCCTGTCCCAGGTGGGCGTGGCCGAACTCGAAGCCGCCGGAAAGCACTTCACGGTGTCCACCGTCCAGAACCGCTACAACCTGACGGACCGCAGCTCCGAGGACGTGCTGCGCTACTCCGAGGAGAACGGAATCGGCTTCATCCCGTGGGCGCCGATCTCCGCCGGCGAGCTCGCCCGGCCGGGCGGACCGCTGGATGAGGCCGCCAAGCGCCTTGGCGCCACCACCTCCCAGGTGGCCCTGGCCTGGCTGCTGCGCCGCTCCCCCGTGATGATGCCCATCCCCGGCACCGGCTCCGTGCAGCACCTCGAAGAGAACATGGGCGCCGCAGGCATCACGCTCGACGACGATACGTACGCGGAGCTTGAAGCGGCCGGCAAGTAAAGCATCAGAGACAGGAGAAACACCATGGCAAACATTTTGATGGTCGTCTCGGCCGCGGATTCCCTCACCATGAAGGACGGCAGCGAGCACCCCACCGGCTACTGGGCAGAGGAACTGGTGGTGGCCCACCAGACCCTGACGCAGGCCGGCAACACCGTCCACATCGCAACCCCCGGCGGCCGGAAGCCCACCGTGGACCAAGTCAGCCTGGCTGCCGAATCGGCCGGTGGCGAGGACCGGGCACAGGGCTTCCGGGACTACCTGGAAAAGATCGACGGCGAGCTGGCGCACCCGCTGGTGCTGGCCGACGTCGACGCCGCAGCGTATGACGCCGTGGTGATGCCCGGCGGCCACGGCCCCATGGCGGACCTCTACAAGGACGCCGACCTGGGACGCCTTCTGGTGTCAGCCAACAGGGACGGCAAGATCATTGCGCCGTTCTGCCACGGTCCGGCGGGGCTGCTGCGTGCAACGGACGACGACGGCGGGTTCGCGTTCAAGGGCCGGCGTTTGACGGTCTTCACCAACGAGGAGGAGCTGGGCGGCGGGACCGGGGAGAACACCCCGTGGCTGGTGGAGGATGCGCTGAAGGAGAAGGGCGCGGTGATCGAAAACGGTGCCGCCTGGTCCTCCAACGTGGTCCGCGACGGCAACCTCATCACCGGGCAGAACCCGCAGTCCAGCGAGGACGTGGCCAAGGAAGTCCTAGCTGCCCTCAGCTGAGCAGTGCCGCTTTCCGGGCAATAGCAGAGGGGACCAGTTCGCAATGAGCTGGTCCCCTCCTTGCGGCGCGCGTCATTGGGCGCCGGCCCGGCAGTGCTACTTCAGCTTAAAGTTCGCACTGATGAAGCTGCCGTCGTTCGCCGTCATGGTCAGCGTGTAGCAGCTGCCGGCCGTGGCGGGCGTCTTCCAGTTGTAGATGAACTGGCCTGACGTGGCGTCGTACCGCAGCGAGGTGTTGCCGGTGGCTGTGGTTTCGATGTCGTCGATCGGGCTCAGGAGCGAGCAGGCCACTTGCTTGGTGGTGAACTTGGCAAGTGCCGGATCAGTCAGCTCGGTAGCACCGGCGAAGATCTCGAACTTCGCCGGAACCGTGCTGCCGTTCTTCACCGTGTTCAGGACACCGTTCATGTCCACCGGCTGGTAGAACCCCTTCAGCGTCCAGGCCTTGACCGTGTAGGTCTGCTCCACCGTTGTGGTGTTGCCGGCCAGGTCGGTTGCCGTTGCCTTGAGCGTGTGCGTCCCGTTCTTGGTGTCATAGCCGGTGACCGCGCAGCTGCCCGAGAGGCCCGAACCGCCGCTGTCCGTTGCCGTGCAGGTGGGTTTGGCGGCGGTGGAGCCAAAGAAGCTGTCCCCCACGACCGAGTCGAAGGAAACGGCGGGCGCCGTTTTGTCGACCTTGAAGGTGGCCGAGGTGGCGCCTTCAGGAGTGGTGTTGCCGGCGCCATCCGTGAAGGCGGGGCTGTTCACGGTCACCGTCCCACCCTCGCCGGTGGTGGTCCGTGACTGGGTTGCGGAGGCAGGACCTGACACGTCGTCAGTTCCTGTAAAGGTGGCAGTGACGTCTGTGTTGTACCAGCCGTTGCTGTTGGCCTGCGTCGTGGCCCCGCTGTAGGCGACCTTCGGCGCGGTCTTGTCAATCCTGAACGACTTGGTGGTGGCCCCGGTGGGTGTGGTGTTGCCGGCGTTGTCGACGAAGGCAGGGCTCGGTACCAACACGTCCAAGCCCTCACCGCTGGAGGTTGCCGCCTGGGAGGAGACAGCCAGCCCCGATGTCTTGTCCGTGGCTGTAAAGCGGGCCTCGACGTCCGATACGTACCAGTCGTTCAGGCCCAGGGTGCCGAACGCAACGTCGGCGTAGCTGACATCCGGTGCGGTCTTGTCGATTTTGTATGACCGGGAAACGGCACCAGCGGCGGTGGTATTGCCCGCGTTGTCGGTGAACGCAGGACTCTGGACCGTCACCGCCTCGCCTTCCCCGGCAGAGGTTACAGTTTGCGTTGCGGTGAGCGGTCCGGAGATCAGGTCCGTGGCGCTGAAGTCCGTCTGGACATCGGAGGTGTACCAGCCGTTGGTGCCGGCGGTTCCGGTTTCATCGGCGTAGCTTACCTCCGGAGCCGTCTTGTCGATCTTGAAGGTGTGTGAAGCCGCGCCCTCCGCGGCGGTGTTGCCCGCAATGTCAGTGAAAGACGGGCTGTTTACCTGGACTGCCGGTCCTTCGCCGGAGGAGGTCACCTTCTGTGATGAGGTCAGCAATCCCGAAGTGGCATCCGATCCGGTAAATGTGGCATCCACGTCGGACGTGTACCAGCCGTTGGTGCCGGCGGTTCCCGTTGCGTCTGTGAAACCAACCGTGGGGGCGGTGCCGTCCTTCTTCAGGTTGACGGTTTGAGTGGCCGCAGTCCCACCGGAGCTGGAGGCGGAACAGCTGAAGTCGGTAGCCACCTGGTCCGCGGCGATGGTCTGGTCCTGGCACCCCGTCTTGCTGAGGGTGCTCAAAGAATCGCTTTCTGTCACCGTCCAATGCAGGGCGACAGCGCTCTTGTACCAGTCGTTCGAGCCATCCGGCGTAGTGGGCGACAGGGTATAGGAAATGACGGGAGCCGACCCGTCAGTGATCCCGTAGGTAACGGAGCTGGCTACGGTGAGTCCGCCCTTGTCCGTGTAGCTGCAGCTGGCTTCCTGCGTGCCGACACCGCCGGCTCCGTCGGCGCCCGAGACGGCACCGAAGGTTGCCGGGAAGGAGCTGTTGCCGTCCTCAACGTCAGTCACGCTGCAGGTTGCGGCAGGAACGGCGCCCTTCGGGTACGAGGCGCCAGCGGTGACGCCGGTGATATTGAGCTTGGGCGCCGTGTTGGACGGCGCGGGGGCAACCACGTTCACCGTGAACGTGGCTGGGGCAAGGTTGAAGGTTCCGCCACTGTTGTTGCTTGCCTGGCTTGCACTCACGGTGGCAGAACCGGCGCTGACCGGGGTGACGGTCAAGGACTTCGTGTCACCGCATGACGTGAAGGTCACCGACGACGGGGACACCGTGGCGACGGCAGGGTTGCTGGAGCTGAGGTTCAGCGTGAGCGTGGTTGCACCTGTCAGGTTGCAGCCGCTCTTGCCATCGCTGCCCGTAGGCGCCACTGCCAGCGTAGTGCTGCCGTTGGCACCGCCGACGTTGAGCGGCATCAGCTCTGCCACTGAGTCAACCGTGCCGTCAAGGTTGTTGAAAATGTCATCGGCGTAAGCCACCCCACCGCCCGCAAGCAGCATGCTTCCCGCAGCTACTGCCGCCGCTGTCCTGGTGCTGGTTCGCCTAAGCAGGCCCGTCCCCCCAGTTGCAGTCTTCCCACCCGGCGAATGATTCATGTTTGTGCCTCCCTCATTTGCCCGCAGCCCATCCGGGCCGCAGCGTATCTCACCGTAAGTTGGGGCACGGGCGGAGAACACGCGTAGTCACCACCTGTCTTTTCCGGCCGGGTACTCGTTTTCTGATGGATCTGTGACGCGCCATGGGGGTAGTGGCCCGGGCTGGGCTGAAATGTGACCGCCGCGGTCCTCCGGTTAACCGCCGTTACTTCCTGTATCCCAGCGTTTCGGGGGCTTTGATTCGCTGTCGGCGGCTGCCGGATAGTTGCTGCAACGCGCACATTCCGTTGCATCTCCACCCCCCAAGGAGGAATCATGGCCATCAAGCCCAAGCCGGCCGCCGTCGTTGCCCTGGCCGTCTCAGCCCTGCTGGGACTGGCTGCCTGCTCCGATCCCGGCGCCTCGGCGGCGACGGCACCGTCGTCGTCCGCCACCAACGCCAGTGGCAAGACCTTCAACCTGTCCCCGGATCAGAACCGCATCACAGCGACCAAAGACCCGTCCGCGGCGGCCCTGGTGCCGGAGGCCATCAAAGCGGACGGCAAGCTGACCGTAGTGACCACCGGCGGGGCGGCGCCGCTCAGCCTGTTCGCCACGGACAACAAGACCCTGATTGGCAGCGAGGTGGACATCGCCTACGCGGTGGGCGAGGCGCTGGGCCTGGACGTGGAGGTCCTGCCTGTGGCGTGGGCAGACTGGCCGCTGGGCGTGGAGTCTGCCAAGTACGAGGCCGTGCTTTCCAACGTGACCGTCACCGAGGCGCGGAAGGAGAAGTTCGATTTCGCCACCTACCGCAATGACCTGCTGGGCTTCTACGCCAAGAGCGATTCCGGCATCGGTGAAATCAAGGAAGCCAAGGACGTGGCCGGCAAGAGGATCATCGTGGGCTCCGGCACCAACCAGGAAGCCATCCTGGTGCGCTGGGACGAGGAGAACAAGAAGAACGGTTTGGCGCCGGTCCAGTTCCAGTATTACGACGACGACTCCGCCTCGAGTCTGGCCCTTCAGTCAGGACGTGCGGACCTGACGTTCGGCCCCAACGCGGCTGCCGCCTACAAGGCAGCGCAGGACGGAAAGACGAAGCAGGTGGGCACATTGAACGGCGGCTGGCCGCTGACGGCACAGATCGCCTTCACCACCAAGAAGGGCAACGGCCTGGCGGTGGCCGCCCAGGCTGCGCTGAACCACCTGATCGAGGACGGCACCTACGCGAAAATCCTGGACCGCTGGGGCCTCTCCTCCGAGGCCATCCAGAAGTCCGAGCTGAACCCGGCGGGCCTGCCCAAGAAATAAGGCAGCCTGCCGACGAAGGAATCCCCGCCCTGCCTGCAGCAGGGCGGGGATTCTTCTGTTTGAGTGCGGATACGCGAAAGTGCGCTCCCGGCCGGTTAGGCAATAGTCTGGCCAGATGGGGACCAGTGCCGTTAACTCCGGCGAACAAGTGGACAGGCAGACGCGCATACTCGAGGCGGCCATGGACCTGCTGTCCCGGCACGGCATTTCCGGAGTGAGCATGCGGTCCGTGGCGCGGGAAGCCGGCGTGGCGCTGGGCCTGGTCAACTATTACTACGACGACAAAACCACCCTGATCCGGGCAGCCCTGCGCCGGGTGGATGAGCATGACCTTCTGCTCGTCGCCCCCGATCCGTCCACGCCCCCGGATGAACAGCTGCGCAAGGCCCTGCGGCGGGTTGCCGGCGCCGACCTGCTGACCACGCGCTACCTGTCCCTGCGCCTCCACCTTTGGGCCCTCGCCCAGGCCGACGAGGACTACGCCCAGATCAACGCCGCCGCCTTCGACCGCTACATCGACGGGCTCGCAGCACTGGTATCCAGCGCCAGGCCAGGGCTCTCCTGGGAGGCATGCCGGGAGCGCGCATCGGACATCGTGGTCATCCAGAACGGCATGTGGCTGACCGCACTGCTCGGGGTGGACAAGGCCGCCATCCAGCGAAGTATCCAGCGCACGGAACAGATTGCCTTCGCGCCGGTCCAGGATGAAGGGGCCGGCGGGCAGGAGCCTAGCCCGCGCTAACCCGCCTGCTCCCGGGCGCAGACGGCCCGAAAGTAACATTGAACGAGTGTTCAAAAAGTATTGAACACTCGTTCAGTGTGCATTACTGTCCTTCCTATGACTTACGCCACACCAACCCTGGACGCCGTCGAGAGCACCACAACGGACGCAGCGTCCTCCCTGTTCATCAACGGCGCATGGGAGCCGGCGGCATCCGGCGCCGTGCGCCAGATCCGCAACCCGGCAGACGGCGAGCTGGTGGCCACGGTCTCCGAGGCCGGCCGGGAAGACGCCGAACGCGCCATTGCCGCAGCCCGCGCAGCCTTCGACTCCGGCGCCTGGTCCTCCGTCCCGGCACCCCAGCGCGGGGCCTTCCTCCTCAAGGTCGCTGCCGGCCTGCGGGAACGGCGGGAAGAGTTCGCCCGGGCCGAGTCCCTTGACACCGGAAAGCGCATGGTCGAGAGCCGCATCGACATGGACGACATCGCCGCCTGCTTTGAATACTTCGGCAGGCTCGCCGGGCAGCAGGCCGGCCGGGTGGTGGACGCCGGGGACCCCGGCGTCGTGAGCAGGATCGTCTACGAACCCGTTGGCGTCTGCGGCCTGATCACACCATGGAACTACCCCCTGCTCCAGGCGGCGTGGAAGATCGCCCCCGCGCTGGCCGCCGGCTGCACCTTCGTCCTTAAGCCGTCCGAGCTGACCCCTTCCACCAGCATCATGGCCATGCAGCTGTTGAAGGACCTTGGCCTGCCGGCCGGCGTGGCCAACCTGGTCACCGGACCCGGCGCCGAGGCGGGCGCACCGCTCTCGGAACACCCCGCCGTCGACCTCGTTTCCTTCACCGGCGGCCTGGAAACCGGCAAGCGGATCGCCGCTGCCGCCGCAGCCACCGTCAAGAAGGTGGCGCTGGAGCTGGGCGGCAAGAACCCCAACGTGATCTTTGCCGACGCGGACTTCGACGCCGCCGTGGACAACGCCCTCAACGGTGCCTTCGTCCACTCCGGGCAGGTCTGCTCGGCAGGCGCCCGGCTGCTGGTGGAGGAATCCATCGCCGAACGCTTCGTGGACGAGCTGGTCCGCCGCGCCCAGGGCATCCGGCTCGGCGGCCCCTTTGACGACGCCGCCGAGACCGGCCCGCTGATCTCCGCCGCCCACCGGGACAAGGTGCACGCGTACGTCCAGCGCGGAATCCAGGAGGGCGCGCGGCTCCGCACCGGCGGCGCGGCACCTTCCGGGGAGAAGTACGACGGCGGGTTCTACTACCAGCCGACCATCCTGGACCAGGTGCAGCGCGGCATGTCCGTGGTCACCGACGAGGCGTTCGGCCCCGTGGTGACAGTGGAAACCTTCCGCACCGAGGACGAGGCCGTGGCCACCGCCAACGACACCATCTACGGCCTGGCCGGGGCGGTATGGACCCAGGACGCCGGCAAGGCGCAGCGGGTGGCAGGCCGGCTGCGGCACGGCACCATCTGGATCAACGACTACCACCCCTACCTCCCCCAGGCCGAGTGGGGCGGCTTCGGCCAGTCCGGCGTCGGCCGCGAGCTGGGCCCCACGGGCCTGGCGGAGTACCAGGAAGCCAAGCACATCTACCAGAACACAAGCCCGCAGGTCACCGGCTGGTTCGCTGACCACGGCAAGGAGAACTAGATGCACTTCGACAACATCGAGGACCTCAGCGAGCGCTCGTTCGATTACATCGTCATCGGCGGCGGATCCGCCGGCGCCGCGGTTGCCGCCCGCCTGAGCGAGGACCCGGACGTAACCGTGGCCCTCGTGGAGGCCGGCCCGGACGACCGCAACATCCCCGAGATCCTGCAGCTGGACCGCTGGATGGAGCTGCTGGAATCCGGCTACGACTGGGACTACCCGGTGGAACCGCAGGAAAACGGCAACTCCTTCATGCGCCACGCCCGTGCCAAGGTGATGGGCGGCTGTTCCAGCCACAACTCGTGCATCGCCTTCTGGGCGCCACGGGAGGACCTGGACGAGTGGGAGTCCAAGTACGGCGCCGCCGGCTGGAATGCCGACGCGGCCTGGCCGCTGTACAAGCGGCTGGAAACCAACGAGGACGCCGGCCCGGACGCACCCCACCACGGGGACTCCGGCCCCGTGCACCTGATGAACGTGCCCCCGGCGGATCCTGCCGGCGTCGCTCTTCTGGACGCCTGCGAGCAGGCGGGAATTCCCCGCGCCAAGTTCAACACCGGCACCACCGTGGTCAACGGCGCCAACTTCTTCCAGATCAACCGCCGGGCGGACGGCACGCGCGCCTCCAGTTCCGTCTCCTACATCCACCCCATCATCGACCGGCCCAACTTCACCCTGCTGACCGGCCTCCGCGCCCGCCAGCTGGTGTTCGATGCGGCCAAGCGCTGCACCGGTGTGGACGTGGTGGACTCGGCCTTCGGCCGCACCCACCGGCTCTCCGCACACCGCGAGGTGGTCCTGTCCACCGGTGCCATCGACTCCCCCAAACTGCTCATGCTCTCCGGCATCGGACCGGCAGCACACCTTGAACAGCACGGCATCGACGTCCTGGTGGACTCCCCCGGCGTGGGCGAGCACCTGCAGGACCACCCCGAGGGCGTAGTCCAGTTCGAGGCAAAACAGCCCATGGTGCAGACCTCAACGCAGTGGTGGGAGATCGGAATCTTCACCCCCACCGAGGACGGCCTGGACCGCCCCGACCTGATGATGCACTACGGTTCCGTCCCGTTCGACATGAACACGCTGCGGCACGGCTACCCCACCACGGAGAACGGCTTCAGCCTCACCCCCAACGTCACGCACGCCCGCTCCCGCGGCACCGTCCGGCTGCGCAGCCGCGACTTCCGCGACAAGCCGATGGTGGACCCCCGCTACTTCACGGACCCCGACGGCCACGACATGCGCGTCATGGTGGCCGGCATCCGCAAGGCCCGTGAAATCGCCGGCCAGCCCGCCATGGCGGAATGGACCGGCCGGGAACTGTCGCCCGGCATCGAGGCGCAGACGGATGAAGAGCTGCAGGACTACATCCGCAAGACCCACAACACCGTTTACCACCCGGTGGGCACCGTCCGCATGGGCCCGGCGGACGACGACATGTCGCCGCTGGATCCCGGGCTGCGGGTCAAGGGCGTCACCGGCCTCCGCGTCGCCGATGCGTCCGTCATGCCCGAACACGTCACCGTCAACCCCAACATCACCGTCATGATGATCGGCGAGCGCTGTGCCGATCTGATCCGCGCGGACCGCACGGTCGAAGACGCCATGGAAGAAAAGGAGCTCACCACATCCCTCGCCTGAGCGGCAGGTCTTAGGGGGCCGCACTTCCCCAACAGCGGCGGCCCCCACCCTCGTTATTCCGCCGCACCCCAGGGCGGCCGGTCCCATCGTGCTTTTCTGATCTAGGAGTCCATATTGGAACCCAGCAAGAGTATTGATTCAAGCGGCATGGATGAATTCGGCTACACCCAGACCCTTGACCGGAGCATCGGCAAGTTTGCCAGCTTCGCCGCAGGTGTCAGCTATATCTCCATCCTCACCGGTGTTTTCCAACTGTTCTACTTTGGCTTTTCCATGGCCGGCCCGGCGTACGCCTGGTCCTGGCCCATCGTGTTCGTCGGCCAGCTGATGGTGGCCCTGTGTTTTGCCGAACTGGCCGGCCGCTACCCCGTGGCGGGTTCGGTCTACAACTGGGCCAAGCGCCTGGCGTCCGGGACCTCGTCCTGGCTGGCCGGCTGGCTGCTGCTGTTGTCCTCCATCATGGCGCTGGGCTCCGTGGCACTGGCCCTGCAGATCACCCTGCCCCAGCTCTGGTCCGGCTTCCAGTTCGTGGGTGACGGCACGGGCCCCTACGACTTCGCCATGAACGGCGTGGTCCTGGCCACCATCATGATCACCATCTCCACCCTCATCAACGCATTCGGCGTGAAGCTGATGACCCGGATCAACAGCATCGGCGTCTTCGTGGAGCTGATCGCGGCCGTGCTGCTGATCCTCGCGCTGGGCTGGCATGTGGTGCGCGGCCCGGAGGTCTTCTTCCAGACCAACGGCTTCGGCGAAGGCCACGACCTGGGCTTCTTTGGCGTCTTCCTGATCGGCGCCATGGCCTCCGGCTACGTCATGTACGGCTTCGACACCGCCAGCTCCCTCGGCGAGGAAACCAAGGATCCCAAGAAGACCGCTCCCAAGGCCATCCTGCGCGCCGTTACGGCATCGTTCCTGCTGGGCGGCGGAATCCTGCTCTTCGGCATCCTGGCCGCGCCGGACCTCGGCGACCCCCAGGTGGGGGCGGCCGACGGCGGGCTGCAGCACATCGTGCTCTCCGTCCTGGGCGGCCCGTTCGGCAAGGCCTTCCTGGCCTGCATCGTGGTGGCCGTGGTGGTCTGCACCCTGGCCGTCCACGCCGCTGCCATCCGGATGATGTTCGCCATGGCCCGCGACAACAACCTGCCCTTCAGCCGGCAGCTCAGCAAGGTGGATCCGGTCCGCCGGACCCCCACTGTCGCCGCCATCGTCATCGGAATCATGGCCGTCATCCCGCTGCTGGTCAACGTGATGCAGCCGGCCATCTTCACCATCCTGTCCAGCATCAGCATCGTGCTGATCTACCTGTCCTACCTCCTGGTCACGGTTCCCCTGCTGCGCAAGCGGTTCCTGAGGAAATGGCCGCTGGCCGATGACGTTTCCGAGCCGGGGTTCTGCATGGGCAAGTGGGGCGTTCCCGTGAACATCCTGGCCGTCCTGTGGGGCGCTGCCATGACGGTGAACCTGGTGTGGCCCCGCCCGGAGATCTACAACTCGGTGCCGCCGTTCGAGTGGTACCTGCAGTGGGGCGGCGTGATGTTCGTGGCCGCCGTCATCATTGGCGGGACCCTCCTCTACCGCCTGAAGATCCGCCACCAGACAGGGGTGCTGGCCGAGCACGCCGCAGCCGTGGCCGCCCACCCGTCGTCGAGCGCCACACGCGCCGCTTCCGGGGAGCACCAGCTGGTGGACGTGCAGGTCCAATAGGGCTGCTGCTGCAGCAGGGTCCGCTGCAGCAGTGCATACAAAGGAAGGGGCCGACGGCGGCACTCACGTGAGTGCCGTCGTCGGCCTTTTCTGCGCCTCCGGCCACCGCCATGTTGAGGCCCGTCGTCACACAAGGAAGCGGCCTCCTGATCCGGAGCGGCAACGCCCTACCCTTGACAGGTGACTTTGACTAAGATTCGTACCGCCGCCGCGGGCTCCCTCGCCGCCGCCGGTCTCCTGTTGACCCTCGCCGGCTGTTCCACCCCGGCCGCCACCCAGCCAAGCGCCTCTGCGCCCGCTTCCTCAGCTTCTGCCAGCGCCGCGTCCACCACAGCCGGCCCCTGCGCCGGGGTTAAGGTCATCGTCGATTCCGGCGCCCTGAAGCAGGCCGCTGCGGACACCTCCACCTGCGTGTCCGTGGACGGACCCACCGTGGCGTCCAAGGTGCTCGACGAGGCAAAGGTCAAGACCGAGGGCACCACCCAGTACCCCAACGAAATCGTGTGCCGCGTGAACGGCGTGCCCGCCGCCGACTTCGATATCAAGCACAAGGACGGCACCTACCGCGAAGAGTGCAAGGGCATGCCCGCCGCTTTCGCCTACTGGGGTCTCTGGGTCAAGCCCGCCTCCGGTGAATGGGCCTACGCACAGGAAGGCCTCGCCACCTTGAAGGTGAGCCCCGGTGAGAGCCTGGAACTGCTCTTCACGGTCGACGGCGAGCCGGCCGCGCCCGCGGCATGACCTTCCGGCCCGCGCCGTTGCGCGCAGCGGCAGTCCTCGCCGCTGTGTTCATCGCGGCGCGGGTCATTTACCGCGTCCTTTTCAATGGGGCGGGCACCGGCAGCCCGGTCCTGCTCGACCTGCCGCCGCTGCGGCTTCCCGCCCCGTATGCCCATGTAGTCTTCCTCGGTCCGGTCACCGCGCCGGGCCTCTGGCAGGCGGTGCTGTCCGCCCTGCCCATTGCGGCGACCATCCTCGGCTTCGGCCTGCTCAACGCGTGGGTTGATGTGTCCCGCGGCTTCGTGCGGCTGGCCCGCGGCGGCCCGCTGCAGGGCGTGGCCCGGATGCTGGTGGTGGCATGGGCGGCCCTCCCCGCCCTGTCCGACGCCGTCGCCTCCGTGCGCCTGGCGTTCCGGCTGCGGGGCGAACGCTTCGGCCCCCGCGCCCTGGTCCCCATACTGGAGCGCACCCTGGAGCACGCCGGGCGGGTTGCCGCAGCTTTGGAGCTGCGCGGTTTCGGGAGCCGGGCAGCGCACCAGCCAGGGCTCGACGGCGGCCTGCCGCTTATCGTCCGGAACGCACAGTTCCGGATTGGGGACACCTGCGTAAGGGTTGACGGGTTCGCGCCGATGCCCGGCTCCGTCATTGTGATCACCGGGCCCACGGGTTCCGGAAAGTCCACCATCCTGCGGGGCATCGCCGGCCTGCTCTCCCACGTTGACGGCGGAGCGGTTTCCGGCACCGTTCTCGCCGGCGGACTGGACCGCGCCGCCACACCGCCGCGGGACACCGCCCGCCTCATCGGCACCGTGCTCCAGAATCCCCGGGCTGCCTTCGCCACCACCCGGGTCCGGGATGAAATTGCCCTGGCCCTTGAGCTGCGCGGCGTGCCGACCGCCGCTGCGCAGGCGCGGGTGCTGGAGGTGGCCGGGCGGATCGGAATCCCGGCACTGCTGGACCGGAATGTCAGCACCCTCTCGGCCGGTGAGGCGACGCTGGTGGCCATCGCCGCCGCCGTCGTGGACCATCCAAAGCTTCTCCTGGCGGACGAGCCCCTGGCGGATCTTGATACGGCAGCCCGCGCACGCGTCATCGCAGTGCTCAACGCACTCGCCGGCGTCGGCGTCTGCGTCATCGTGGCGGAGCACCGGGCGTCAGCACTCGCCCCCGTCGCCGATGCATGGTGGACCATTGATGGTGGCGCGCTGGTGCAGGGTTCTGCGCCGCCCGCGGCGCCGGTGCCTTCCGGTGACAGTCCGGCGCGGGAGGTGGCCGGCTCCGTGCCGGTGCTGACGGCGGCCCACCTCGCCGTGCACCGCAAAGGTACGCCGCTGGTGCGCGACGCGTCCCTGGCCCTCCACCCCGGTGAAGTGGTGGCACTGGTGGGGCCGAACGGAGCCGGCAAGTCCTCCCTCCTGGTGGCGCTGGCCCTGGGTGAGGGAGCTGCTGACGAAGGAGTGCTCGACGGCGGCCGGGTGGCCCTGGTGCCGGACGCGTCGGACGACCTCTTCACCAGCGACACCGTGTCCGGAGAGCTCCGTGCGGCCGAGCGGCGCCTGGCCCGTGGAAAGAGTGGCGCTCGTGGGAAGAGTGGTGCCCGTGGGAAGAAGGGCGGACAGCCCGCCCCCGGCTTTGCGGCGGCACGCCTGGCCCGGCTGCGGGGAGGCGTGCAGATTCCCATTGGCCACGAGCATCCCCGGGACCTCTCTGCCGGTGAGCGCAGGATCCTCGCCATCGCGCTGCAGACCATGGACAGCCCGCAGGTCCTCCTGATCGATGAGCCCACGCGCGGCCTGGATCCCGCGGCGCGGACGGCTGTCTCGGCGGCTTTGCGGGCGGCGGCGGATGACGGCGCCGCAGTCCTGATTGCCACCCACGACCTTGAGTTTGCCCGCGGCCTGGGCGCCCGGATCCTGCCGATGCGGGACGGCGTGGCGCCTGCAGCCAAAGCAGCCATCAGCCCCGAACCGCTTGTCCTCCCATCGCGGCCAGCAGCAACGAGGCCACAGCCAGCGACCCTCAACGAGCAGGCTGGCCCACGGGACGCTGCAAAGCCCCGGCGCCCCCGGATGCCGCGGGCGCTCGAACTGGCAGTCCTCGCGGCCGCAAACCTGCTGGCCTTGGCGGCCTTCTGCTGGCCGCTGCTCGCCGCCGCCGTGCCGCAGGATGCCACGGCTGCCCTCCCCTACGCTGCGCTGGCCATCGCACCCGTGGCCGCGGTCGCCGTCGTGGTGTCCCTGGACGGGTCGGTCCGCTCGGCACACACGGTGGCACTGCTGGGCGTGCTGGCCGCGGTCGGTTCCGCTGTCCGGGTGGCGAGCACCGGCGTCGGCGGCGTGGAGGCGGTCTTCATCCTGCTGATCCTGGCCGGACGGGCGTTCGGCGCCCGGTTTGGCCTGCTCCTCGGCGCCGCCACCATCGCCGTCTCCAGTGTGCTGTGGGGTGGCGTTGGGCCGTGGACGCCCTTCCAGGTCTTCGCCTGCGCCTGGGTGGGCGCCGGGGCCGGGCTGCTCCCCCGCCGGGTGCGGGGCAGGGCCGAGCTGTGGATGCTGGCAGGCTACGGCGTGGTGGCGTCCTATGTGTTCGGCCTGCTGACCAACCTGTGGTTCTGGCCCTTCGCGGTGGGCACCGGCACCGGCATCTCCTACGTGCCCGGCGCGCCGTTGGCCACCAACCTCAGCAGCTTCCTGCTCTACTCGCTGTTGACGTCGACGGCGGGCTGGGACACCCTGCGTGCCGTCACCACGGTGATCGGGATCGCCGTGGTGGGCCGCGCCATCCTCGCCGCGCTGCGGCGGGTAAAGCCGGTCTCCGGCGCGGGTGGGCAGGCCGCGCGGCCCCAGCCCACCCACGTCGTGGACCCGCTACAACTCAGGGCCTGAGGACCCGCCGAAAGATAGTTGCGTTGGCATGAGCTGTGGATGAATCATGCATCTATTCCGCATGGTTATCTTCAAAATCTCGCGCTTTTGTTGCAGCTCCTGTGACCCTGATCTCATCACTACAAGCTCTTCGATCATGAGAGGCATGAAGAGCTGTCCCATGCCAGTGATTGCACAGGCCATCCGGCACCAGCCCTAGGCGCTGAGCCCTAAGCCCCGGATCAGGTTCCTATTCCCAGGTGGGCTCCGCCTGCCACATCGAGGGATACGCCCGTGATGTAGCGGTTGTCCGGGTCGGCAAGGAAAAGGATGGCGCGGGCGACTTCCTCTGGTTCGGCGAACCGGCGCATTGGAAGCTGGGCGGCGCGCTTGGCGCGGTTTGCGGCTGCATCAGGGCCAGAGTCTTTGGCGAATTGTGCCCACATGGGAGTGTTTACCGGGCCGGGCGCGATGGCGTTGACCGAGATGCCGTTGGGGCCGAGCAGCTCGGCGAAGGACCACATGATGTGGAGTACTGCGAGTTTGCTTGCGTTGTAGGGCAAGTAGTTGAGGCGGGCTTCTTTGGCTGCAACGGAGGAGAGGATCACGATGGCGCCGGCAGTGCCGGTCCCAATCATTGATTGTGCGGTTTCGCGGACCATGGTGAAGGTTCCGGAACCGTTGATCCGCATGATGGAGTCGAATTCTTCGGTCGTTGTTTTCATGATGTCCGGCGTGGCACCCAGGACTCCAGCTGCGTGGACGAGAGCGTCGATGCGCCCGTGCGTGGTTGTGACATCACGGACGACTGTGGCGCATTGTTCTTCGGAGGTGATGTCCAGCGGGAAGAAGCCGGCGAGTTCCTGGCCATCCTTCGGGCCGCGGTCGGCACCTATGACGAGTGCCCCTTCGGCCGTGAGTGCCTCGACGACTGCATTACCGATTCCGCCGCTTGATCCGGTCACCAGAACGACTTGGTCTTTGAGGCTCATCTGATTTCTCCGCTTATCTGTTGCTGCCCTGCGGCTGGCTGGTGGGCTGCTCGTTTCATCTTTCCAGCTCCTTACTTGAGGTTTCATGGGGATGAGCCGTCGCTCCGGGCGCGGACCAGGGTGGTGCACCTGCCCGTGCTGCCTAGCTGTTGCCGCTAACGGCGTGGCTTGCCCATTGCCGGCCTTCTTGTTCTTGTGTGGGCAGTCCGGAGGCGGCGAGGACCTGGTCAAGCAGCCGCTGGGTGTGGACGGCTTCGCGACCGGAGGTCAGTGGCTGTTCCCTGTCGGCGACCCGGTCCAGGAAGTGGTGGACGGCTGCGGAGAATCCGAGTGTGTCGGTCGCCGTTGCCCAGCCATACGCCTCAGAGCTGAGCTCCCGTGAGGTTGTGACTCCCTTGACGGTGGTCGAGACGGTCTCCGGCGCCCTGACTTCCACGGTCTTGCCATCGCCGTAGGCGTCGAGTTTCTCATTCCACGCACCTGCTGTCCGGGCAGCCATCAGCACTCCCGTGTTGCCGGTGCTGAAGCGGATCATGGCTGCGACGCCGTCTTCTTCCCAGGGGTCGTCACCGGCTGCGTGTGCGGCAACGTCCACGGGATCGCCGCCGCAGTACCAGCGGAGCAGGTCAACCATGTGAATGGCGTTCTCGAACGTTGCACGGTATTCGGATCCGGGGCGGTTCTTCTGCGCGACGCAGAAGGTAGCGCCTTTTGCGCCGAACAGCTCACGGCCGGCGGCATAGACGGGTGCGTAGCGGCGGTTGAAATCCACCATGAGGATGCGGCCGCGCTCGTCGGCCAGGTCCGCCAAACGTTCTGCTTCCTCGGTTGCCGGGGCAAGAGGTTTTTCGCAGAACACATCGACGTCGTTGTTGAGGCACAACTGGACCGCGTGCGCGTGTTCGGATCGGGGCGTGAGGACGAAGACGGCATCCAGGTCCTGCGCGTCCAGCATGTCCTCCACTGACCGGTAGGCGGCGCCGAATCCCCAGCGCCGGACCAGGTTGCCCGGGTCCTCGCGGCGGGATACCAGGGCTGCCAGCTCCACATCATCGCGCTGGACGAGTGTGGGTAGTTGGGCGATGGTGGCGATATTGCCTGCGCCGATGACGCCGACGCGGAGGCGCTGCCCGGTCATCGGGCGTTCTCCATTTCAGCCAGATCAGTGAGCATTCCGCGCAGTGCGGTCACGGATTCCCGGAATCCGTCCTCAGGGGTGGGGAGGTCTTGCGGGTGCCAACGGTACTCATACTCGATACTCAGCAGGTCATCGTAGCCGTGGCGCAGCAGCGCAGCGAGGATCTGGGGCCAGGGAAGAACACCGGTACCGATGACCCTTGATCGGACGGCGCGCTCGGACGCGTCGACGCGCGCTGTTTCCGTGGCACGGAAAGCTGCGTTCGGATCGGTGAACACGAGGTCCTTCACGTGCACGTGACCGATCAGGTCGCCCTGGACGGCAAAGGCTTCCTCGAACGTCTCGTCATGGGTGAAGGTGAGGTTGGCCTGATCGTAAAGAACACGAACGGCCGGGTGGGCAACCTCCCGGACGAGCGCAGCGGTTTCTGCCGCGGTCTGGGTCATGGTGCCGAAGTGGTTCTCCACACACAGCCGCACGCCGGCCTGTTCAGCCTCGGGTGCCAGGGTCTGCAGGGCCTCCCGCAGTTTCGCCCATCGCCGGTCACGATCGGTGTCACCGGGATGCCACGCTCCCGCGTATACACGCACCCGGTCGGCGCCAAGCAGGTGGGCGGTCTCAATTGCGCCGCGGAATTCGTCAACTCCCCCGCGCCACTGACTCTCGTCAAGGGAGTTGATGGCCGTGGTGTAGGGCGTGAGGCCAAGGATCGGAAGGCCCTCGCCGTCTGCCGCCGTCAGTGCCTCCATGGCGGCGCGGCGGTCCCCCAGCGGCAACCCTGAGGTGTAGCCGTTTTGGTAGATGACTTCCGCGGCATCAAGCCCTGCGTCCCGGAAGAGCTTTAGCGCTTGGGGGACCGTATGGTGCGGAGTGCCTAGTGTGTGACCTGCAAACCTCATTGTTGATTGTCCTTCCTGGAAGTGTGTTGTATTGCCGTCCAGTCCGCTGGACCGACGAGCCTGGGTGGGGACGCGACCCGGGATCGGTCGACGATCTCCATCAGCAGGCCCCAAGGGGTGATGAAGTAGGTCCAGCGGTTGCCGGCCACGCGCGGGCTGTCGCCGGCGACTTCTTTGCGCTCCCCGAGCACGCGGACTCCCGGGGTTTCCTGCAGTACGGCGATCGCTTCGTCAACGTCGTCCACGACAAAGCACAGGTGGTGTCCGCCCGCGTCGCAATGCCGTGGCGGGGTCTCGCGCCGCTCGGCGCTGCTCCATTCGAACAGCTCAATGTTCAGATTCGGGGGCAGGCGAAGCATGGCGAGCGTGAGTTTCGCATCGGCCGGGACGTCGAAGTTTGTGGGCATGAATTCTTCGTCAGGCCCACGTTCGGAGCGGTACAGTTCCTCGGCCCCGAGCACGTCGACGAAGAACCGGACGCCCTCCTCGAGGTTGGGAACGGTCAGGCCGATGTGGTCCGCATGCTGGAGCCCCGGCAAACGCCGCAGTGAGCCTGCTGTGGCATCGTACCTTTGCGCGGTCATTTGCGCGGTCCTGCGGTGGAGGCACGGACAAGAAGCTCAGGTTCGAGCACGATGTGGTCCACGGAACCGTCCGCGTTCTGCTTCTCGGCCAGTTCGATGGCGAGGTGTCCCATGTCGGAGATAGGCTGCCGGATGGTGGTCAGGGCCGGGTTGAACCGGGCCCCCAAAGCCAGACCGTCGAAACCGATGACCGACACGTCCTCCGGTACACGCACGCCGCTTCTACCGAGGGCCGAGATGACCGCAAAGGCCACCATGTCATTCGCGGCGATGATGGCCGTCGGCGGATTCTCCATCTCGAGGAAATGCTCTGCCCCACGCGTACCCGCATCCAGATCCGACCCGCTGTCCAGCACAACAGGTGCACTGCCGCTCTCGGCGGACAGCTCCAGATACGCGTCCATCCGGTCCTGGGCGGTGTGCGTACCGGCGATGCCGGAAACATAGCCAATGGAAGTGTGCCCCAGTGAGTGCAGGTGGTCCAGCGCAAGCATAATTCCGCGGCGGCTGTCGACGGTGACAGTTGGAACCGTATCATCGCCTTCCACCCGGTCGATCACCACCACCTTGTGGCCGAAATCGAAGCGCTTCAACGCCTCGGTATCGACCTTCGTGGAGGGCGCGACGATACCAAAGGGGGCATACATGGCCTGCATGGCGACGAAGTATCCCTCAGTTTTAGCGGGGTCCCCATTGGTGACGCAGAGCAGCAGCTGGTAGCCGCGCTCATCCGCCGCCTGCGTCATCGTCTTGGCCAGTTCTGCAAAGAACGGGTTGGTGATGTCAGGGACGATCAGCGGGATGAAGGTGCTGGTCTTTCGGCGGAGTGCCTGGGCGAGTGGACTCATTGTGTAGCCAAGGCCCTCGGCAACCCGGAGGATGTGCTCGCGGGTTTCGCTCTTCACCGCTTCCGGCCGGGAGAATGCCCGGGAAACCGTTGAGCGGTGGACACCGGCCGCCTTCGCGACAACGTCAATACTTAGGTCAGCCATCTTCTTTTCCTCCGCGCTGGTCGTCATACGCCTGCCAGATCGGGCGCATCACATCTTCGAGCTGGGCCAATGTTGGCAGCCCCTTGAATCCATCTTCCAGTGTCTGGGCGACACGGCGCACGAACGGATCATAGAGAGGGTCACTGTCCACGTCGATCACGGCAGACTCCGTTGTCCCGTCCAACGCGGTGAACGTGGCAGAACCATCCGAGTTGACGGAGGCGAATCCTGCCCCGCCCGCCGACGTGTAGCTGCAGTACCGCTTCAACGGCGAACCCGGGAAGGCGTACCCCACCTCCACAATGGCTTCACACCCGCTCGGGGTGGTGATGATGAGACTGGCATGGTCCTCAACAGCCCCGCCATGCAGCGCCGCCGACAGCCGCGACTCGACACTCGCCGCTGACTCGTCACAGGCCTGCAGGAACAGGTCCACGAAATGCGGTCCCAGGTTTGCCAGGCACCCTCCCCCGGCGGTGGAAGGGTCCAGCATCCAAGGGTTGCCGTTAGCCAGGTAACGCGAAGGCGGACCGGCAATAAAGGAGATCCTCTGGTACGTAGGCCGGCCAGCCTTGGCCAGCCAACGGTCCGTCGGACCACCCCGCTGGACCAGCGGGACGGTGACCGGGACGCCGGCTGCCTCAGCCGCCTTGCGCACCTGCGAAAGTTCCGTCAAGGACGTTCCCAGCGGCTTCTCCACCACAATCGGAATGCCACGCTCGATCAGGTCAAGACACTTTTCGGCCATTCCATCGTGCGGGCCGAAAACATAGGCGAGCCCCACCTCGGGCAGATCGAGCAGGCTCCGCCAGTCCGCCTCAACGGGAGCGGCCCAAGTCTTTGCCAGTCCCTGAACGAGTGACACGTCCTCGTCACTGATGCCGACGACCTGGTGTTCTTCGCCGATTGCCCGGGCATACAACGGAACGTGCCAGTGTGAAGCACCAAGAATGATCGTGCGTGTTTTGCTCACCCTCACAGCTCCTTTGCTAAGTATGGGTCTTGCTGTCCACTCAACATGAGATCGGTTGCTGAGATCGGTTGCAATAACAGTATGGATGGTGGGAAAGTTTGTCAACGACACTTCAACAGTGGCCCAGGCAACAAGGATCGTCCGAAGCCTCGGCCCCAAGAAAGGCCACCATGTACAAGAAACTCCGCACCTTGCAGACCATCGACGAATCAGGCGCCGTCCTCATCGTCCGCCTCGAGAACGCCGACGTCGCAGAACGAGTTGCCGAAGCTGCCATCGCTGGAGGCTTCCGCGCCCTTGAAATCACACTTTCGATCCCAGGCGCCGTCGAGGTAATCCGCCGCCTCGCCGCCAAACATGCTGCCAATGGAGTCGCGATCGGCGCCGGAACGGTGCTGGACGAGCACGCAGCCTATGAGTGCATCCGGGCCGGGGCTGAATTCCTGGTCAGTCCCCAGCTCAACCCGGCGATGATCCGGACAGCAAACCGGTACCAGGTGCCCACCGTTAGCGGAGCCTACACGCCGACCGAGCTTGTTAACTCCGCCGAGGCAGGCGCTGACATCCTCAAGCTCTTCCCCACCGAAGCCGGCGGTATCCCCTACGCAAAATCCGTTCTCGCACCGCTCGCCCACCTGCCGATCATGCCGGCCGGCGGCGTCACCCTGGAGAACGTAGGCGAATGGTTCGCCGCGGGCGTAGCCGGCGTCGGCGTCGGCAGTTACGTCACCAAAGCATGGCAGCCCGACGGCGACTTCGACCGCGTCACCAAAGCCGCCAAGCAGTTCCTGTCAGCAGTGGCAGAGGCCCGCCGATGACGACCCCTAGCGTCTTTGTCGTGATCGGACCGGCCGGCTCGGGGAAAACAACGGTCGCACAGAAAACAGCAAGAGAAAACAACGCGGCCTACCTGGACAAGGACCGGGTATGCGGACGCTTTGTCGAGTTCGCACTGAAGGCAACCGGACACGACCCCACCGACCGGGAGTCCAACGACTACTACCGCGACAACCTGCTTCCCCTCGAGTACGAGACCCTCATGGACGTGGCCGGGGCTAACCTGCGCCTGGGCCGGTCCGTCGTGCTCGACGCCCCCTTCGGGGCCTACTTCGAAGACCCGGATTTTCTGACCAACGCGGCAAAGAAATTCGATTGGCCACCTTCCCAAACCACGGTGGTACGGGTGAGGGTCCCGCAGGACCTTCTACGCGAACGGCTCACCCTCCGCGGCCTGGAACGGGACCAATGGAAGCTCACCCACTGGAATGAGTATTGGTCGGTCTACGGAGACCTGGAATGCGCCTGGTCCGGCGTGCAGTACCTGGACTTCAACAATGAGACACCCCTTCCGGCAGAGGGGTAATGGCCCCACCGCTGCACCCACTGCCGCAAAGCGGTTGCCCCTCCTAGAGGGGCGACACCAGAATCTGCGACGAGGCTCACAAAAAACGTTGACAAGTCTGTTCTGTCGTCCGTAATCTGATTGCAACCGATCTCAGCAACCGATCTCAGCAACCGATCTTATTGGTTTTGCTGATCCGCCAAGGCGGTAGCGGCAGCTGCAGCCGGAGCATTGACCGCCCCGGCTCAACCCCTAACCCCTCCTCAGCAAACGTGGAAGTATGGAGAGTTCAATGAAGACCTCAAAAGATGCGCTCGACAGCTCGGGCCCTTCGGGATTTCCGGAAGTGCCGGAGCCACGCAGGCGCTCCGTCAACATGGTGGCAGGCACGATCGGCCACTTCGTGGAGTGGTACGACTGGTACATCTACGGGCTGCTGGCAGCAGTATTCTCATCGCAGATTTTCCCCGGCGACTCCCCGTTTGCGTCCCTGGTCGCAGCACTGCTGACCTACGCAATCGGGTTTGTCGTCCGACCGCTAAGCGGAATCATCATTTCACCACTGGCCGACCGTTTCGGCCGCAGGCTCGTCCTGACGCTCTCCATCTCCGGAATGGCGCTCGGCGCTTTGATCATCGGTCTCACGCCGTCATTTGCGACAATCGGGTACGCAGCGCCAGTTCTTTTCCTGGTTGCACGCATTCTTCAAGGCATCTCGGCCGGCAGCGAGCAGCAGAGCGCTATCGCTTTCATGGTCGAACACGCTCCCGCGAACCGGAGGGGCCTGTTTGGCTCGTTCTCCAATATGGCAAGCGGCCTGGCGACCCTCGCCGCGACCGGTGCCGCCGCGATCGTGACCTCCTCTTTTGCTCCCGACGACCTCGCCGCCTGGGGCTGGCGCATCCCGTTCCTCATAGGCGGTGTTCTTGGCGTAGTCGGGCTTATCCTGCGGGCTCGCTCTGATGAGACCCCTGAGTTTGAGGCGACTGCCCTTGTCGACCAAAAGTCCGCGGCGGCGCGCCTGATGGACCTGCTGCGCGAACACCCGAAGGCTCTGCTGCAGGCAGCTGCGCTGTCTGCTCCGGCCGTGGCCTACTACACCTGGGCCACCTTCCTTCCCACCTATGCCAAGCTGACCACCGGCCGCGACCTGTCCTCCACTCTTGCCGGAAGCGTTATCGGCCTTGCCTTGCTGGTGGTCATCGTGCCGGTCTGCGGATACCTTTCCGACCGCCTCGGCCGACGAAAGATCTTCCCCATCATCGGTGCCATCGGCATGATCGTGCTCTTCTACCCACTGCTTCTGCTGCTGAACCAGCCAGGCTTCGGCGTGTACGTTCTGGTCTCAGCGTCGGGATGGGTGGTTCTTGGAATCTGGCAGTCGGTCTATCCGACAATCCAGGCCGAGCTGTTCCCGGCTTCTGTCCGGGTCTCCGGAATCGGCTTTGCACACCAGATCGTGATCGCCGTCTTCGGAGGCACTGCACCACTGATTGCCGCTGCATTCGTCGGCGCCGGACAGCCCATGTTCGTCGCGTATTACATGATCGCCATTGTCGCCCTCTCCCTCATCGCCTACTTCACGCTTCCGGAAACTGGCAGCAAGGGCCCGCGTGCCACCGTCGCCCCGGCAGACCGCGAAGTGCTGGAGGGAGAGCACCTGCTCTTCGAGACTCCACACGGCGGGATCCAGGCGCACAATTCCAAGCCATAGGCGTCCCTCTGGTGCCCTCGTAACCATGCAACGCCCCGCACTTCGGGGATCGCCCTCGACCGAGACCTGGTCGAGGGCGATCCCATGCCCGGCCAACGACCGGCTTCACCTCACACCTTGAAGTACTTCGCCTCCGGGTGGTGGAACACGAACGCGTCGGTGGACTGTTCGGGGTGCAGCATCAGCTCATCGCTCAGGACCACGCCCATGCGCTCGGGCTTCAGCAGCTCGGTGACCTTGCGGCGGTCCTCCATGTCAGGGCAGGCGGGGTAGCCCAGCGAGAACCGGGCACCGCGGTAGTCCAGCTTGAAGTACCCTGCCGTGTCCTTGGGCTCCTCGGACGCGAAGCCCAGCTCCTTCCGGATCCGGGCATGCCAGAACTCGGCCAGCGCCTCGGTGAGCTGCATGACCAGGCCGTTGAGCTCGTAATAGTCGCGGTACTGGTTGGCCGCGAACATCTTGGACGTGAACTCTTCGATCTTGGAGCCGGCGGTGACCAGCTGCACGGGCAGCACGTCGATCTGCCCGGACTCGCGGGACTTCACGAAGTCGGCCAGGCACAGGTGCCGGTCGCGGCGCTGGCGCGGGAAATCGAACCGCAGCCGGTCGCTGCCGATCGGACCGCCTGAACCACCGTCCGGGGCGAGCAGGCCCGCCGTGCCCAGGACGCCGTCGGGATCCTCGCCGTGGTGAAGCACCACCACCTGCTCCCCTTCGGAAACCACCGGGAAGTAGCCGTAGGCGACGGACGCGTCCAGCATGCCCTCGCCCAGGATGCGGTCCAGCCAGTAGCGCAGCCGCGGCCGGCCCTCGCGTTCCACCAGTTCCTCGTAGGAGGCGCCGTCCTCGCCGCGGCCGGGCTTGAGGCCCCACTGCCCCATGAACGTGGCACGCTCGTCGAGGAACGCAGCGTACTCGTGGAGCGAGACGCCGCGGACAATGCGGGTGCCCCAGAACGGCGGCACGGGGACGGGGTTGTCGGTGGCGACGTCGGACCGGCCGGGCATGGCCTCGGGCTCGGTGACCGTGAACTTCGCGCCGCCCTTGTGGATGCGTTTCTTCAACGGCGGCAGGCCGACGTCGTCCGGTGATTCACCGCGGGCCACGCGGACCAGCGGCTCCATGAGGGAGAGGCCCTCGAAGGCGTCCTTGGCGTAGCGGACCACGCCGTCGAACTGCTCCGCCAGGTCCTGTTCCACGTAGGCACGGGTGAGTGCTGCGCCGCCCAGGATGACCGGCCACTTCTTGGCCAGGCCGCGGGACTGCAGCTCCGCGAGGTTTTCCTTCATCACCACGGTGGACTTCACCAGCAGGCCGGACATGCCGATCACGTCGGCGTTGTGCTGCTCGGCTGCGGCGATGATCTCGGCGATGCCCTGCTTGATGCCGATGTTGATGACCTTGTAGCCGTTGTTGGTGAGGATGATGTCCACCAGGTTCTTGCCGATGTCGTGCACGTCACCGCGGACGGTGGCGATCACCATGGTGCCCTTGCCGGAGGAGTCCGATTTCTCCATGTGCGGTTCGAGCAGGGCGACGGCGTTCTTCATCACCTCGGCGGACTGCAGTACGAACGGCAGCTGCATCTCGCCGGCGCCGAAGCGCTCGCCCACCACCTTCATGCCCTCGAGAAGGTGGTCGTTGATGATGCCCAGCGGGGTCATGCCCTCGCTGCGGGCCAGGTCCAGGTCCTCTTCCAGGCCCTTGCCTTCGCCGTCGATGATGCGCCGCTCCAGGCGCGCGCCGGTGGGCAGCGCGGCGAGTTCGGCGGCGCGCTGGTCCTTGAGCGCTGCGGTGTCGACGCCGGCGAAGAGGTCCAGCATGCTGGCCAGGGGGTCATAGGTGACGTTGCCGTCGGCGTCGTATTCGCGGCGGTCCCAGACCAGGTCCAGGGCCACCTTGCGCTGCTCTTCCGGCAGTGAGGCGAGCGGGACGATCTTGGCGGCGTCGATGATGCCGCTGGTCAGGCCGGCCTGGACGGCCTCGTGCAGGAACACGGAGTTCAGGACGATGCGCGCTGCGGGGTTCAGGCCGAAGGAGACGTTGGAGACGCCGAGGGTGGTGTTGATGCCGGGGTACTTGGCGGTGATCTGGCGGATGGCCTCGATGGTTTCGATGCCGTCCCGGCGGGTTTCCTCCTGGCCGGTGGCCACGGGGAAGGTGAGGCAGTCGACGATGATGTCCTCGACGCGCATGCCCCATTCGCCCACCAGGGCGTCCACCAGGCGGGAGGCGATGGCCACCTTGCCTTCGGTGGTGCGGGCCTGGCCCTCTTCGTTGATGGTCAGGGCGATGACGGCGGTGCCGTGTTCCTTGACCAGAGGCATGATGCGGGCGAAGCGGCTGTTGGGTCCGTCGCCGTCCTCGTAGTTGACGGAGTTGACCACGGGGCGGCCGCCGATGAGTTCCAGGCCGGCCTGCAGGACGGGCGGCTCCGTGGAGTCGATGACCAGCGGGAGGGTGGAGGCGGAGGCGAAGCGGCTGACGACCTCTTTGATGTCCGCGACACCGTCGCGGCCCACGTAGTCGACGCAGACGTCCAGCAGGTGGGCGCCGACGCGGATCTGTTCGCGGGCGATATCCACGCAGTCGTCCCAGCGTTCCTCGAGCATGGCCTGGCGGAAGGCCTTGGAGCCGTTCGCGTTGGTACGTTCGCCGATGGCCAGATACGCGGACTCCTGGTCGAAGTTGACGTGCTGGTAGAGGGAGGCGACGCCGGCCTCGCGTTCTTCGGGGATTCTCGCCGGCGCGTTGTCTTCCTTGGTCGCCACGGCTTTGGTGCGGAAGGGGGCAAGACGTTCGACGACGGCGGCCATGTGCTCCGGCGTCGTACCGCAGCAGCCGCCCACCAGGCCCAGGCCGAATTCGCGCACGAACTGCTCATGCGCGGTGGCGAGTTCGGAGGGTGAGAGCGGGTAGTGGGCGCCGTTGGCGCCGAGGACAGGCAGGCCGGCGTTGGGCATGCAGGCGATGGCCACGGAGGACTGCTTGGAGAGGTGGCGGAGGTGCTCGCTCATCTCGTCCGGGCCGGTGGCGCAGTTCAGGCCGATCGCGTCGACGCCGAGCGGTTCGAGGGCAGTGAGCGCGGCGCCGATTTCGGAGCCCATGAGCATGGTTCCGGTGGTTTCCACCGTCACCTCGACGAAGATGGGGAGGCGGACGCCTTTGGCGACGATGGCCTGTTTGCAGCCGTTGACGGCGGCTTTGGTCTGCAGGAGGTCCTGGCTGGTTTCGATGAGGAAGGCGTCCGCGCCGCCGTCGATGAGGCCCTCTGCCTGGAGGGCGAAGGTCTGCTTGAGGTAGTCGTAGCTGGTGTGGCCCAGGCTGGGGAGCTTGGTGCCTGGGCCCATGGAGCCGAGGACCCAGCGCATGCGGCCGTCTGTTTTCTCTGCCGCCTCGGCGCGTTCGCGGGCGATTCTGGCACCCTTTTGGGCGAGCTCTTCGATCCGGTCGTCGATGCCGTAGTCGGAGAGGTTGGACCAGTTGGCGCCGAAGGTGTTGGTTTCGACGGCGTCGATGCCGGTGGCGAAGTAGGCGTCGTGGATGTCCGCGATGACGTCCGGGCGGGTGTCGTTGAGGATCTCGTTGCAGCCCTCGAGGTTTTGGAAGTCGGTTTCGAGCTGCAGGTCCCGGCCCTGCAGCATGGTGCCCATGGCGCCGTCGGCAATGACCACGCGGTGGTTCACGGCGTCCAGGAGCTCCTGCGAACGGGCAGGGCGGGGCACGGACTCAATATCAAGCGCAAAACGAGGCATCTAAACAGGTTACGTGCGGGGGCCGGAACGTTGCGCTGTGTGTCCGTGTACTACGACGGGGAACGCTAGTGCAATATGTAAGTTGAGTCTTCAACTTATTAGCTGTTGCGGCATAGCATTCCGGGCGGACCTTACTAAAAAAGCGGCGGCCGGTAAGTAGTATCACCGGCCGCCAGTTCTCTGTTTGACGGGTTATGCGTCCTTTGGCATTTTCGTCGGAAGGCGGCGACTGTCGCCAAGGGCGAAGCGCGACGGTCCGCACTGAGTGCAGCCGAAATCCTGTCGCGGCTCATCGATCAGCACTTCACCACTAAGGGTGTCCGCGTGAAACCACGCCACGTCCAACGGCTGCGTTGAGAGACCGGTAGTGCGCATGAGCCATTCGTTGACCGCATGGCTGGTTGCGACCGAGTTGAGAGTAATGACGCTGGGAGCGTGCACTCCCGGGTCGTCCACGTAGCGTTGCCGATCGAGCTGCTCTGCGGAAGTGGCCTCCTGCCGAAGCCTGTCGGAGGAAATCAATCCGTTGCACTTCAAGCAGGCCCCGCCGGGCCCCGCCCGCCGACTCACCGCAAACACGTCGGTGACATCGCCGCTGAGCTTATCGACGGAGACCTTTGCCCCGACCTGGGTGACAGTGATGAGGTACTGGTGAGCTATAGCGTTGACGACAAGTCGCGCGGTGGCGCTATCGGCGGAAAGAAACACATGGTCGCAATCGCGCAGGAGCTGTGCGACCTCATGCTCCTCCACTCCGCTTACGATCGCGTCGACCTGAATTGCGGGTGAAGCGGTTCGAGCCACCCGCCTGGCAACATGAACCTTCTTCGCTGCGAGGCGATAGCCCAGCTGCCTCATCCATCTGGGCCGGCGTTCTGCTGTCATCCAAGGGTGAGCATCAGTTCGGCGCGCTCCAACAATCCGTGACAGGTTGGACGTCTCCACCACGTCGGAGTCGATCAGAACCAGGTGCCCGACTCCGAGCCGAGCGAGCTGTTCACTGATCAAGGATCCTGCCCCGCCGAGGCCGACAACCGCCACTTTCTGCCTCTTGAGTATTTCCTGACCCCGATCTCCGAACAGCCGGGCCTGGCGGTCGTACTCCTGGGAGGCACTCGGTGCTTTACGAGGAGCGGGAGTCAGAATCTGGCGCACCGGGTCGGTAATGACGAGGTGGTCAAGTTCGAATCGCTCCCCTGTGCTTGTCCATAGGTCTCCTGCCACAGCGTCCTCGGCGAAGACCAGCGCTCCTACGACGGGAGCTCCAATCAGCTCGAGAAGGCCAGGGTAACCGAGTTCGTGCGATTCCAGATCTGTTTGCGAAAACGCAACGGTTCCCCGTCCTCCGTGGCAGTGAACTGCAAGGTACACAGACTGGTCTTCCGCGAAGTTCAGCGCAGAATCCAGCACAAAGTCAGCGGTCAGCTTTCGATAGCCCCTGGTGCCGGGAACATAATGCTTCCCATCAGACGCAGTCAGGACTTCGCGCACGAGCAACCGGACCTCCCGCGTCGTGCGTGCAATGCCGCACCTGAGGATTGCCCCATGCTCGTCACCGTCCCCAGGGAACAGGTGAGCGCGGAGCGTGGCCCAGTGCTCACCACCCATAGTTATCGTCCACATCATCGGTCGGCCAGCCATCTCAGGACCTTCAAGAGCTTGCCTGCTGCCGTATTAGTAGCGCTGTCCAGAACATTAGTGCGACGCGAGAGCTGGGTCGCCATCATCGTGCCACCTGTCCAGCAGCCGATTGACTGCTGGAATCCCTCACCGAGGGGCTGCCCGTCGATGCGGGCGAGGTCAGGTCGAACGAAGTGAGGGTACACGTCCGCTTCGGGATAGCTATAGGGAATCTGGAAGGCAATCCAAGTTTCCCCCTGAGAGAAGGCCGGCCCGGTTGGAACGGGTTCGACGCGCACCCACGCTCCGCCGTCGCCGGTTTCCTCGAAGGTAAGTGAGGAGTCCGGGAACGAGGTGCGCAGTTCCTCAAGCGCCACCCGCACTTCATCGGTGATAGCCATGGGTGCCCCTAAGAGTTGTCATCGTCAGCGACAGCGGCAAACTCGATACCCTCACGGATCTCGACGATGTCAGTGTCGCCTATCACGGTGCGATGGTTGCGGTTCTTTATCTGGAACAGCACGTACGACGGCTGGATGGCAAACCCCTGCGAGATCGCTTCGTGCTTGATTTCCAATCCGGAGGTGCGCCCCTTCGGCAGCAAAATCGGCTTCTTATTGAAGACGGCCTCGACAACCTTGGGATTTTTGATGCCGCCTTCGTTCGGCGTGCTGGTTTCGTTTCCGGTGTGGTGCTCGGCTACAGTCATGGCCGAAGCCCCCTTTCAGGCTTCTGGGTGGCGCGGTCGGCTTCCATCGGCGCGCCACCCTACGATTCGAGCATAGAGTTTCTATACCCGGCTGGTACAACAATCCAAGTGTACACCAAGCTGGTATAGACTTTGGGGTGTACGGTTAGTGGAACTAGGGTTCGGCAGCCATTATGAGGCAGAGACGTACAGTGATGTGCAGCACCTCCGGCGTGTGTACGGAGACATCACGGGCCAGAAAATTTTGTTGCGACTGTCGCAGATTGACGCAGCCGCTAATCTCGCGCTGCTTAGCCGACTTCCGCAGGCCCGCTGTCGGCAGCTTGGTTCCGATCACCGCCGCCACTACTCGCTTGCCATTGATGAACTGCGCGTGCTGATAGTGGCAGTGGCGCATGACCCAGTTCCGTACCGGCCTGACGGGACGATAGAACTAGAGCAAGTGACCCGACTCAAGTTCATTGCACTCCGAGAACGGGCGCCGAAGGGATGAGGAAGGGCATGAACATGGACACCGACATTCGAGGTGGCGGATGGCATCCTTATAAGCCCACAGAGATCCCCGCTCCGGGTGAAACTCTCCGTGAGACGCTTGAATCCCTCGACATGAGCCAGAGCAAACTGGCTGCACGGACAGGGCTGACCCTGAAGCACATCAATCAGATCATCCAAGGCAACGCAGCGATAAGCCCTGAAACCTCCCTAGCCCTTGAGAGAGTCACAGGCGTCGACGCTGACTTTTGGAACTCCCTTGAAGCCAGATTTCAGGACCACAGAGTCCGAGAAAAAGAGGCGGCCCGGCTTGGCAAGCATGAAGAATTTCTCGAGCGCATGCCGCTCTCCGCGCTTCGAAAACTGGGCTACGTAAAGTCGGACAAGCGCAAACCAGGCGCGCTTCTTCAGGAGGCGTTAGCATTTTTCGGCGTTGGATCAATCGAAGCTTGGGAAAAAAGCTGGAATACGCCTGCAGCAGCATTCCTGCAATCGACAGCATTTGATGCGGACTCTGGTGCCGTTGCCGCCTGGTTGCGTCTAGGAGAATTGCA
Source organism: Arthrobacter sp. FX8 (assembly GCF_026723805.1). Classification (NCBI taxonomy): domain Bacteria; kingdom Bacillati; phylum Actinomycetota; class Actinomycetes; order Micrococcales; family Micrococcaceae; genus Arthrobacter; species Arthrobacter sp. FX8. The sequence continues at coordinate 3,435,204 of NZ_CP113505.1, forward strand.
GGCGAAAGAAATAGACTGCGCACCCTTCGACAGGGCCGTCCTCAGGCGAATTTTGCCCGAACTTAGGGCACTCACAGTAAAGCAACCAAAGGAATTCTTCCCGGAACTTGTAGCCCTTTGTGCGACAGCAGGGGTCTGTGTTGTCCTTGTCCCTGAAGTTACCGGAGCCCGGGCAAGTGGCGCGTCCCGTTTCATCTCCCCATCAAAAGCGCTAATACAGCTCAGTAATCGGGGAAAGCGAAATGACAAGTTTTGGTTTGCCCTGTTTCACGAGCTTGGACATCTGTTGCTGCATGGAAAAAAGAGCTCTTCGTCGAGTTCACAACGCCGACAGTCGATGTTTCTGCTGCCGAAGCAGAAGCCAATGAATTTGCATCTTCCCTGCTCATACCAAAGCAATACGACGATCAGATTCGCGTGATTAAAAACCCGCACGATGCAATTAAGTTAGCCGATACCATTGGCGTGGCGCCGGCAATTGTTGCCGGGCGTTATCAACGAGAATCACAGGACTGGCGTTTTGGTCCTGACCTTTTTCAAAAGTTCGAGATAAGGACGGATCATACCAGCCAGCCATCTAACAAAGGGTGACAAGTTCTTCAACGTCACGCGAGCAATCGCCGCTACTGTCGTCATGTCCTGGTGCCCAGACGATGCTCTTGCTCTAATTGGAATTCGCGACATTCAGGCGATATTCATTGGGGGAGCGGCTCTGTGACGCCACCACTGGACCAATTGGGAAGCCCCAGGCTTGGCTCACATCATCGGAGGCCCCTGTGGAGGACTGATACCTCAGCAGGGAATGATTTTGGGCGCACCTTCGTCTCCCCACAAGGGTCCCCTGAAACGAATGGCTAGAAGAGCAGCCCGTATTTCCTACCTCCATTCATTTTGAGTTCGATGCTGTTCGAGACAGCCTTTTTCTTTTCATCTAGGCCTGGGGCGTCGGTGACAGTCAGCGTGAATTGGCTGAGCCCGGAGGGCGCAGGACTATCGCGAGTGAAGACCAAGATGGTGCCCTCATAAGTTTCAAGTCCGTTGTGCTCGGGAATCGGAAGATTGACGATATCCATGCTGTTGTCGGAGAAGCGCACCGTGCGTTCAACGTACGGATGGGCGCCTACTCGCATGTTGACTGCACCAAGCGTCCTATTCTTGGGAACCTTTTCGGAGCCGAACCCAAAAAACACTCTCGTCCCGCGGGGAGTGTTCAGTTGAGTTCCTGGGAGCTGTTTACGGTTGTGGATGATAGAGGATACGTCGACCCACAGCGACTTTGCCGCCGCAAGCTGAACCGGTAGAGCGCCGCTGATCTCGTGTGAGTCCGATGGAGCAAGGTAGCGGCGGGCGGCCGGAGTGCTATCCTCCAAGAGTTGTTCAGGCCTAGGCATCGCGCGGTGGCGCAATCGATACTCTTCCACCACATCTGGGAGCGGGTCTGCAGCCTCCCATGTGTCTTCGAACCAACTCAGAACAGGCTTTGCGCGCATCCGCTCGCGCCATCCGGCGGAACCGGTCCAAACCTGCTTGGTCACGACTTCAGCCCCTGTCGAGAGAGCACTCGCGGTGAGGTTGGCGGATCCGACGATAAGAGCATTGAGATTTGCAGCCCTCACCAGACCTTGATCCCTCACATCATGCGGCTCATCGGTACCGAAAGCGAACGTTTTAGCGTGAAACGCGTAAGGGGGACGAAGAGTAGGCTCCCTCAACACAGCACGCCCGTTAGGGACCCGGACCTCGGCACCATGAAGCTCGCTCAGGCGGGTCAACGCGTCCGGCTGTGTGAAGCCAAAATCAATGCTAACCAGAAACCGCTTCTGTGCACCATTCCAAATCCCGCCGGAAAGCCTCTGATTCAGCATTCGGACGCCTTCGACCGATGCATAAGCCACTGCGACATCGACCCAGGCATAACCACCGGCCTGCTTTGCGGCATCGGCGATAGCGTCAAGCACTACGCCCACTCTGCCAACACTCGAATCCTGCGCGTAGACGTCCATCTCGTACTTCGGCATGCCCCTCACAGTGCGCTCTTGGCCATCGGACGGCGCGGCGTCTTTACCGCCATGGCAAGTTGCCCTGCCGTGCTAAGTTTCGCGTAGCTGGAGAAAAGCGCGCGTAGTCGTTGGTCTTCGGTCACCGCACCGCGCAACCCCAATGCGCTGTCAACAGCCGCGTCGAGCTGGCGATGCGCTCGTAGGAGCTGGGGGTCCATTGAGAGGGGGTTGTAATGATCTGCTAGAGATCTCTGCGAGTGGAGCGCGCGCGCATTCAGCACAGCCTTGCCGCCTTCGATGATCTCAATACGCTGTTGGTGGGTGAGTTCGGGCAACGGGAAGGTGTTCCACGTCAGCGTGTTTGAGAAGCGGAGGTCCGATTTGATACGGCCACCGACGGCCCGCTGCCAAGCAATGAACGCCGAGGAAGATATCGCGGCGAAGGCTATACCGTCAGGGTCATCAGCCTTAAAATTCGCGTCACCGCAGATAACCTCTGGTCCGAACAAAGCCGCTGGGAAGAATCGCCGTGTCTCGCTGACGTGACGCGGAACGCACACATACGGGGTATCAGGCTGCGATCGCTGACCAAACAGATGCGGCGTCTCGGACATCTGCCTGGTCGACTCTGCTCTGGAACCTGCCCGGAACCGTCGGACTGCCTCAAGACGCCGACGGATGATCGCCGAGCGGCCGACGTCGCTCGGATCGAGATCTACAAGCCAGAGGCACCACCGCGGCTCATTGTGGATCAACTGGCGTGCACCAACGAACGGTCGTATGTAACGTGCGGCGACCGAGTCGCCCGCGACTTCGTCATATTCGTCAGGTTCGATGAGGAGATTCCCGTCATCTCGAGCCATGCTGCCAAAGACCATTGGAGGAAGACCTGGCGCAAGGGGTGCACGCCTTTGGTCTATGAGCACATTAGGCCCGTCGACAAGGTACCCATTAAGTTGGTCCGCTACGGGAATTTCTTCAGGCTCCCCTCTCAGGTTGCTGGCGTAGTCGAACAGCCGCGCTCGTTTCTTTGTTGCGCGGTCAAAGCCGATGACCGCGCAGTGCACGACGGCGGCACCAGGGGCTTCGCTCGTCCACGCGAAGGTGCGATGAGCGAATTTCACTCGCCATCCGGCTGAAAAGACGGGGCCGAACAGGGCAGGTACAGGTTCCCCTTGGGCGATCGAATTCGTTGATACGAAAGCGAATTCTCCGGCGTACCCGGGGCGACTCATCAGCTCGAGCGACTTTGCGTACCAACCGGTCGCATAGTCCAGCCGGCCGATGTCGTCCCTCCCCCAGACGTCGCGCAGCTCCTGGGCCTGTTCGGGTGAGCGGGTCGCGTGTCCGAGGAAGGGTGGGTTCCCCATGATGTAGAGGCGTTCACTGGGTTCGACAACATCCGCCCAATTAATGCGGAGCGCATTGCCGACAAAGATGCTGCGGACCTTATCGAGCGGCAGCGGGTCAGGGGCTGCTCCGAGAGCCAACTCCATTGCTTGGTTTGCCTGATGCTCAACAAGGTGCAGTGCAGTGGCAGCGATCTGCGCTGGCCACTCCTCGAGTTCGATGCCATGAAAACTGGAGTGCCGCACGGCGAGATGATCCTCGGTGAAGAACATCGTGGTCGCCGTCTCGTTGGTGAGGTCCCGGATACGCTGGAGCACCGAGAGGTCGAGAGCCCGCATCTGCCGATATGCAACCACTAGGAAGTTACCGCAACCGCATGCGGGATCCAGAAACCGCATCTCACTCATATCGGCGCGCAGCTTCTTCAACGCCCGAGTGTCGTGGAACCCGTCGACGAAGCGCTGTCGGAGTTCGTCGAGGAACATAGGGCCGATGACCTTCATGATGTTGGTTTCGGTCGTGTAGTGCTCGCCGAGTTCACGACGCGCGGACTTGTCCTTGACCGCTTGGAACAGGCTGCCGAAGATGGCCGGTGAGATCACGGACCAATTGAACATGGCGGACTCAATCAATCGGCGTCGCATCACCGCGTCGAAAGACGGGATGGACAGGGATTCTTCGAAGACGCCGCCGTTGACGTACGGGAAACGGGCTATCAGCTCATCAAGGTTCGACTGGCGGCGGGACGGCTCACGGCCCATGACTTGGTAAAGCAGCGAGAGCTGTGGGCCGAGATCCGAGCCATCTGGCGCTGTTCGGGTCTCCAGAAACTCGAGGAACATGTCACGGTCCCACACCCCTGAATCGTCAGCGTAGAGAGCGAAGAGTGTGCGCACAAGAAACACTGACGCCTCGTGGTCGTCGTACCCGGAACCCTCAAGGGCTTCATACAACGAGGCCATCAGTTTTGCCGCCTTGATTGAAGCCGCTTCCTGGGCCTTCGATCCAAACGAGCGCTCACCGTAGCCGGCCAGGAATGCCAGCTTGTCTGCATGTTCGCGCAGCTGGCTTAGCGAGAACTCGACCGACTCCACATCGGTCTCTGCCCGCAAGTCCATCAGCCGGAACCTATGGAAGTCGCTCGTGAGCACCCATCGAGGAACTTCAGGGTCCGGGAGATCGTCGATGTAGTCTAGGGCCTGCTGCTCGGCAGCGACGAGGTCCTTCCCAGCGGACTTCATCTCGATCAGCGCGAGACCCGGAATAAGCGCATCAATGTAACCGCGCGATCCTGTGGAGGATCGCTTGACTCGCTTCTCGTAGAACGCCGCTCGGGTCTGGGTTATCCCAAACACGCCAAGTAGGTCCCGAACGAAGGACTGTGCTTGTTGCCGTTCATCGCCCGGCTCATGCTGCCAATCACGGGCAAACCGCGCAGCTCGAGTGCGGATCTCATTCATTGATAGCGCCTTGGTCACCTGCCCATGCTAATTCGTCCGGGCGACGGAACTTGCCATGGCCGCACCACACCGACGGCAAACAAGATCTTTGGCCGACAAGCTGGACGCCCTCAGCGCCCATTGGCAACAGCACAGAAGATGCTCTCTTGCGTGAACCAAGGGAGGGATCTTCGCATCGCCCGGAGCCTGCGATGCTCTTCGTCGCGATTGATGACGACGGTGGTGCGAGGCTTTGCCCTGTCAGGCTGCGGTACACCCAACCCTATGTCAGGCAGGACGGGGCATACGGTGAGAGTAGGATCCTAACCCTCTTTAGCCGACGGTGAATGAAGGGTCGTAGGCCCATACTGACAAGGTTGACCAGGCGTGAGACAGCCCGTCGAAAGGTCCTGAAATCCAGATTTCCAGTCATAGGGCGGCTAACCTGAGCTAAACCTCCGCCACAGGCGCAGCGAACTGGGCCTCGTACAGCCGCGCGTAAGCCCCGCCCGCGGCCAGCAGTGAGGCGTGCGTCCCCTGCTCCACGATCCGGCCGGCCTCCATCACAAGGATGAGGTCGGCGTCGCGGATCGTGGACAGGCGGTGCGCGATCACAAACGACGTCTGGTCGGACCGCAGTGCACGCATGGCCTTCTGCACCAGCACCTCGGTGCGGGTATCCACTGACGACGTTGCCTCGTCCAGGATCAGCACGGACGGCCGGGCCAGGAACGCCCGCGCAATCGTCAGCAGCTGCTTCTCCCCCGCCGACACATTGGATCCCTCGTCCTCCAGCACCGTGTCGTACCCGTCCGGCAAGGACCGTACGAACCGGTCCACATACGTCGCCCGCGCCGCCTCCAGCACCTCCTCCGAGGTAGCCGAAGGCCGGCCATACGCGATGTTGTCCCGGATGGTCCCGCCGAACAGCCACGTATCCTGCAGCACCATCCCCAGCCGTGAGCGCAGCTCGCGCCGCGGCACCGGGGTGATGTCCACGCCGTCGAGCGTTATCCGCCCCGCGTCCAGCTCGTAGAACCGCATCATCAGGTTCACCAGCGTGGTCTTGCCCGCACCGGTGGGCCCCACAATCGCCACCGTCTGCCCCGGCTCCGCCACCAGGGAGAGCCCGGAGATCAGCGGCTTGTCCGGCGAATAGGAGAACGACACATCCTCGAACACCAGCCGCCCGCGCCCGAACACCGGCCCGGCAGAGGGCGACGGCTCAACAGACTCCTCAGATTCATCCAGCAGCTCGAACACCCGCTCGGCCGACGCCACCCCGGACTGCAACACGTTCGCCATGGACCCCAGCTGCGCCAGCGGCATGGTGAACTGCCGCGAGTACTGGATGAACGCCTGCACGTCGCCCAGCTGCATGGCCCCGGACGCCACCTGCAGCCCGCCCACCACGGCAATCCCCACGTACACCAGGTTCCCGATGAACGTCATGGCCGGCATGATCAGCCCCGAAATGAACTGCGCCCCGAAACTCGCCTCCTTGTGTTAAAGAGAGGCTGGTTGATTTACGGAGCCCAGCCCAACGCAGGCCCCAACGTCCCCGCGATGTCGGTCAAGATCTGGACGTAATCCTCGTGGTCGAAGCTGAAGGGTAGTGCGAACGCCACCTCATCCACCTCCTGGAACCCTGCATGCGCGTACAGCTGCTCCGCGATCTCCTCACTGGTACCAATGAGATCAGCAGCGAACATCATGCCCCGCGGCCCCTGCGGAGCAGCCGCGCGCGGAGTGCGTTCGTCGACATACCGCTGGTACTTCTCCCGCTGGGCAGGAGTCGCCGAGTCAGTCGGGATCACCACCAGGCCCTGCGAGACCCGAGCCGGAGCATGCCCCGAGGCCAAAGCCGCTTCGCGGAACGCCCGGATCTGCGACTGCTGGACCAAGGCGAAATCAGGTTTCTGGTCCTTGTCCGGAAAAATCACGCTGCTGGAGAGCAGATTGAACCCATTCGAACCCGCCCATACCGCTGACTTCGTACTCCCGGCTCCATACCAAAGACGGCTCCGCAGCCCTGGCGAGTGCGGCTCCACCCGGTTGGAGAATTCCTCCACCACGCCCTGTTTGCCGGAGAATTCCCGCACCGGCTCCCCGGCAACCAACCGCGCAAACCGCCCCACCCGCGCGTAGCTGAAGTCCTCCACGTCCGCGGTGTCCGGGTACAGCTCATGCTTCACCGTGTCGTACTGCATCGGCTCCCCAACGCTTACGCCGGGGTTTATCCGTCCACCGGCGAGCAGGTCCACCGTGGCCAGGTCCTCGGCCAGGCGCAGCGGGTTCTCCCAGCCCAGGGGCGTCACGGCAGTGCCAAGCTCAATCCGGGAGGTGCGCTGGCTCGCCGCCGCCATCACTGCCACGGGAGAGGAAATCCCGAACTGCAGGTGGCGGTGGCGCAGCCAGGCACTGTCGAACCCCAGCCGCTCCCCCAGCTCGATGATCTGCAACGTGGACTCGTGGCCCGCAGCCGGGTTTGCCGGATCAAACAAACCAATGGTCAGAAACCCCAGCTTGCGCAGGGGACGGTTGGTGTGCGGCATCGGCTTCCTTCAAAGCGGCGGACGGGGCTGGTTTCACACTAGGCGGAAGCCCCTTAAATGAACCAGCAAGCATTGACGCACATGACGGCCTTGTGGTTAGGCTCACCACGAGCCAGCGACGGCGCCGCCACAGGAGGAATACATGTCATTGCAGGAAATCGAATTCACGTCCGCCAACGGCCGCGACAAAATCCAGTCGTGGGTCTACGAGCCCATCGGCCAACCCAAGGCCATCGTGCAGCTGATCCACGGGCTCGGCGAGCACTCCCGCCGCTACCTCCACCTCATCTCCACCCTGGTGGACGCGGGATGCATCGTGGTGGCAGGCGACCATTCCGGGCACGGGCGCACCGCGATGCAGCAGGGCACGTGGGGCGATGCCGGCGAGGACGCAGCCAGCGTGGTGGTGGCGGACGAGGTCACCCTCCAGGCCATAGCCAGGGAGGCACTCCCCCAGCTTCCGTACGTGGTGTTCGGCCACAGCTGGGGCTCCATGATCGCCCGCGGCATGGCCATCGATCCACAGGCCCAGCTTTCCGGCTTGATCCTCTGCGGAATCGCCGCCCAAATGCGGGGCATCGAGAAAATGGTCGACCGGCCGGAACTGGCACGGCTTGCCTCCGGCGAGCGCGCCGCGGACCCCGCGCCCGAGGAACTGGTGGGCCAGTTGTTCGACGGCTTCCTGGGCCGCCTGGGAGAAAACGCCGGCCCCACCGCCTGGGTGGCGCTGGACGCCGGCGTCGTCACGGACCACGGTAGGGACCCCTTCAACAACTTCGGCGCACCCCTGAGCGCACGGTTCCTGCAGGGCTTCGTGGACCTCTACGATCAGGTCACCTCGGACGACTGGTACAAACAGCTCCCCGCGGACCTCCCCGTGCTGATCCTCGCCGGCGACCAGGACCCCGTGGCCAACTACGGCGAAGGCGCCTACCACGTGGCAAACCGCCTTGCCGATTCAGGCCACGCGGACGTCCGCACCCGCGTCTTCCCCGGCGTCCGGCATGAAGTGCACAACGAACCCACCACCCGCGCAGAGACAGAGCGCGAGACGGTCGAGTTCATCCAGCGTGTCACCCAGCGGCAGGACTCCCCCACACCGTCAGCTGCAGGCTGACGGTCCCCGAGAAAAGCACCCCGCTGGAAGGTTCGACGGCGGCACTCACCCGCCGCCGTCGTCGTACCTTCCAGCAAGGGGAGGCTCAGTCCGCTGCTGATTGCTCCAGCAGCCGTCGGATGCGTTCGACGGTTGGGTCGATGCCCCCTGTTGACTCGACCATCAGGCCGGATTCGTCGGTCTGCAGCTCCTCCAGGGTTTCCAGCTGGGACGTGAGCAGCGAGGCCGGCATGAAATGTCCGGGGCGTTGGGTGAGGCGGTCCTGCAGTGCCGGCCTGTCGGCTTTCAGCAGGATGAACGTGGTGGCAGGCGCGGCCGTCCGGATGGCGTCCCGGTAGCTTCGCTTCAGTGCTGAGCAGGCAACAATGGTTGGTTTTTCGGTGCTGGCGGACAGCTTGGTACCCACCAGGTGCAGCCACGGCCATCGGTCATCGTCCGTGAGGGGAACGCCCGAAGCCATTTTCCTGACGTTTGCTTCCGGATGCAGGGTGTCGCCATCGACGAAACTGGCGCCGAGCCGGGTGGCGAGCGCCTGGCCCACGGAGGATTTCCCTGCACCGGAGACCCCCATCACCACGATGCTCTGGGGCATTACAGGGCGCCCTGCCGGGGGTGCCGGCGGGAATGGGCGTCAGGCGGGTGACCTCGACGGGTTCGGCCAGGAGTCCTTCGAGGGAGGCGTTGAGCCTCTTGACGGCGTCCCCCACTCCGTGGGCGTCGAGCAGCTCGGCGCTCTCCCATTTCTCAATCATGACGATCTGGCCGTTGGGCGCATCGTGGATGGCGTACAGGAGGCATCCGGGTTCTTCGTGGACCTCGGCGATGGCGGGCTTGAGGGCCGCGGCAACCTGGTCGCGGGCGCCGTCGTTGGGCGTGAAGACTGCAGTGACGACGATGGTCATGATGGTTCCTTTACTCGATTGCTGGTGATGCTCAGATAAATGCCTGTGTGGTCAAGGTCCCCGAGACCGTCGGTGACCATTGCCTGGAAAGCCGATGTGAGGGTGTTGGCGACGGGCAGTGCGAGTCCGGCCTCCGCGGCCGCCTCCGTGACAAAGCGCAGGTCTTTGAGCTGGTTCTTGGCAGAGCCACCGCCGTGGAAGTCCCCCGTGATCCAGCGGCTGCCTTTTTGCTGGAGGACTTCGGAGTTGGCCAGCCCGCCTTTGAGGATGGCTTGGACCTTTTCCAGGTCCAGGCCGGACGCCTTCGCCAGCGCCATGGATTCCGACAGGGCGGTAACCGTTGCCGCCACCACGATCTGGTTGCAGGCTTTCACGATGGCCCCGGCCCCGCACTCCCCGAACCACATGACGGTGGAACTGTAGAGCTTGAAAAGCGGCGTCAGCCACTCGACCGAACTCCGGGGGCCGCCGGTCATGATGCTCAGCCGCCCCTGCTCCGCTCCGATGGTCCCGCCGCTGAGCGGTGCGTCGATGACCACCACCCCGTAACGGGACTTGCAGTGGGCTGCGAAGGCGGTGACCGCCGTGGGGGACACGGTGCCGTGGATGACCAGGACAGGTTCAGCCACGCCTGCCCGCGCCCACCCCGCGAGCAGGCCGTCCTCGCCTTCCAGGAGTGCTTCGACCTGGGGCAGGTCCGGCAGAACGGTGAGGACCACATCCGCCGCGGCATCCGCCGGCCGGAGCGCTACTGTCCCCCCTTCGATGGCTTCGGCTTTCTGGAGGGTGCGGTTCCACAGCGTCAGGGCTACCCCGGCGTTGATGATGTTCCGGGCGATGGGGGCTCCCATGGGACCGGTGCCGAGCAGCGAGACGGAGACACCGGGATCGAGCGGCGAGGGAGGTTTGGTTTCTGTCATCGGTTAGAAGGGGATCAGGCCGGCGAGGGCGGGAAGGAAGGTGCTGAACCAGGGCACGGCGGCGAGGACGAGGAGGCCGACAAACACCGCCACCAGGTACGGCCAGAAGTGTTTGAGGCTGTTTTCCACGGTTTCGCGGGCGGTGGCGCAGGCGACGTAGAAGCCAACCCCTGCCGGCGGGGCGAAGGATCCGATGCCCATGGAGATGATGAGGACCATGGCGTACTGCACGGGGTTGACGCCGAAGTCGGTGGCGATCGGCAGCAGCAGGGGCGCGAAGATGAGCACCGCTGGCAGGCCTTCGAGGAGCTGGCCCATGATGATCAGCAGCACCACCGTGAAGAGCATGAACAGGATGGGGGAATCGCCCAGCCCGGACATCAGGTCGTGGATCTGCTGCGAAACGCCGGCCAGGGCGAGAGTCTGCGCCAGGGGCGACGCCGCGGCGATGATGAACAGCACCATGCCCGCCGTCGTGGTTGTTTCACGCAGGGTGTCGCCCAGCAGGCGCCGGCTGGCGCGGCGGTAGGCTGCCGCGAGCACGAAGGCGTAGGCGACGGCGACCGAGGAAACTTCCGTGGGGGTGGCGAATCCGCTGAGGATCCCCACCACCATGCCTACGGGCAGCAGGAGCGTCGGCAGGGCGAAGAACGTGGCTGAGCCCCGGGCCCGCCACGTGGCCTTGGCGCTTGGCACGCCGCCCTGCTTGCGCGCCCTCAGGAACACCAGTGCCATGACCACCAGGGCCAGGAAGGCTGCCGGCACGAAGCCTGCAAGGAAGAGGGTGGTGGTCGAGATGGTGGTGATGGAGCCCAGGATGAGCAGGACGATGCTGGGCGGGATGGTTTCGCCCATAATGGCCGACGCCGACAGCACGGCGACCACTTCGCCGCGCGGGTACTTACGCTCTTCGAGCATGCCGCGCATGGTGGTGCCCACTGCTGCGACATCGGCGACCTTGGAGCCGGAAATACCGGAGAAGATGTACATCGTCACCACCACCACCTGCAGCAGGCCTCCGCGGAGATGCCCGATCAGCGCATCGACGAGCTTGGCCAGCGGCAGGGTAAGGCCGGCCGAGTTCATGACCGTGCCGGCCAGGATGAAGAACGGGATGGCCAGCAGGACGAATCCCTTGGCTCCGGACGCCATGCCGATGGGGATGGCGCTTACGTCGGAAATGCCGCCGAGGTACAGGTAGATGCCGGAGGCGAGGGCCAGGACAAACGCAATGGGCAGTCCCAGGAACAGCAGGCCGAACAGGGCCACGAGGACCACCACGAGCAGGACGTTAGGTGAGGCGTAGTAGAACAGCGGCGGGGAAATCAGGACGACGGCGACGAGGGCGGCTGCGATTCCGGCACCGACGACGGCGGGACGCCAGGCCTGGCGCCGAAGCTTGACCAAGGCAAACCAGGCGATGAGGACCATGCCCACCGAGAAGGGCAGGTTGACCCAGAACACAGGCAGCTGAAGGATTGGAGTCTTTTCCTCGACCTGCTGGACGAGGGTGGGCACGAACAGGGCAAGCGCGCCGGCGCTCATGACAAAGACGAGCCAGTCGACCAGCGCCGCGAGGTACGGCTTCCAGGTTGCGGGCAGGCGCATGATGAGCGCCTGGACGGACATGTGTGCGCCTTTCGGGTAGGCGATGGCGCCGCCGATGAAGGCAATGGTCAGCAGGGCAATCTCGGACACTTCCTGTGTCCAGAGCACTGAATCACCGGTAATGAGGCGGACGGTGATGTTCAGGAGGATGACCACGAGTTCCGCGAGAATCGCCGCTCCCACAATCCCTTCGAGCGTCTTGTCGAGCCAAGCTGCGCCGCTCCAGCGGTCTGGCACGTGGTCGTGGTGAAGGATTTCCTCCGCTTCGAGGGGAAGGACTTCCTCGTAGTCCTGGGGAGCAACGGTGGGTTTCATGGTTTTCCAGACTGTCGACATTGAGAGCGGGATGTGTGTGTGGGGGGAGTGGGGTGGTGGTACGGGTGGGAGCCGCCTTGTGGGCTCCCACCCGTCCTTGCTACTTCTTGCCGGCGAAGGCGATGGCCTGATCGAAGAACTCCTTGCCGATGAGCTTGGAGAACTCCGGGTAGAGGCTTTGGGAGGTCGCCTTGAACTCGGCGAGCCCGGACGCGCTGAGCTCGTTGGCCTTCATGCCCTTGGCCGCCAGCTCATCCAGCTGCTTCTTGGACTGTTCCTCGTCATAACCGGTTTTGAAGGTTGCCGTTTCCTCTGAAGCGGCGGTGAGTGCCTTCTTCTGGTCCTCCGTGAGGGAATCCCACTTCTTCGATGACAGTGCCAGGACCCAGGCGTCGTTGATGTGGTTGGTCATTGAGACGTATTTCTGCACCTCGGAGAACTTGTTCGTCCAAGGGACCTCAATCGGGTTTTCCTGGCCGTCGATCGTTCCGGTCTGCAGGCCGGTAAAGACTTCCGAGAAGGCCATGGTGGTGGGGCTTGCGCCCAGCTTGCCGAAGAAGTCGGTCCACAGGGTGTTGCCCGGCACCCGGATCTTCAGCCCCTTCAGGTCGGACGGCTGTTCAATCGGGCGCACGGAGTTGGTGATCTCGCGGCCGGTCCGGGTCAGGAAGGCGAGTGCCACGGTGTCCTTTGCCGCCAGCTTGTCCTTCAGGACCTTTCCAGGTTCTCCGGCCAGGAACTTTGCCTCTTCCTTGGTGTCCGAGAAGAGGTAGGGGATGCTGATGCCGTTCATTTCCGGCACCACCGAGGCGTAGACGGAGGTGGACAGGATGAGTCCGTCGAGTGATCCGCCCTGCAGCCGGGTGACGGCGGCGTTCTGGTCCCCGCTGAAGCTCGTGCCGTTGGGTACCACGGTGACCTGGACGGAACCGTTGGAGGTCTTCTTGACCTGGTCGGCGAAGTGCTGGGCGGTGACGCCGACGGAGGACGTCAGCGGATCGGGGATGGAGAGCTGGATCTTGGCCACCGGGGCGCTTTGGCCGGCGGGGGTTCCGCCTGCACAGCCGGACAGCAGGGCGGCGGCCAGGCTGGTTGCCAGTACCCCGGTGAGGGCGCGGGTCTTGAGGTTCATTCGATGCCTTTCTTCATTGGAAGGATGCGGTGGTACTGGTTCAGGAGACGGTGACGGGGGCGGAAATCAGCGCTTCGGTTTCGCGGCGGAGTTCCAGCGCTTGGGACAGGGAGTCATCAATGATGACATCGTCCCAACCAACGATCGCTCCCTTGGGCACATCGTTACGCAGCTCCACGTGGTGGGCCAGGGCGACGGGGAGGGCGCCGGTGGAGACCGAGTGCTTGGCGGAAACCAGCTTGCCCCACACCGTGAAGCCGCCTTCGCCGTCGAGGAATTCACCGGCCTTGAGGTCTTTCTTGGCGGTAGCGACCACATCGCCATAGAAGCCGACGGGCCCGCCGGTGGGGATGCCGCGGAGGGCTGCGTTGGCGATGGACATGTTCAGTTCGAGGCCTACGTAGTGGTAGGGGCGGTACAGGGCGGCGTACTGGCCGGTGGGGTCCGGGTGCCAGGGGTATTCGTTGAAGCAGCCGGAAACGTAATTGTTGGTTGCCTTGACGACGACGAAGACGCCCTCCTGGGTGTTGTGGCTGATCCAGCTGCCGTCGCGGTTGACGCTGGACATGACGTCGACGCTTCCTTCGTGGGCCAGGGATCCACCGACGGATGCGGGGCGGCAGATGGTGGCGATCTCTTCAACGTTGCCCGGTGTGAAGCTCAGGCCGGAATCGGAGGGGGCCAGCCCCGCGCCGTTGGCCACCGCCGCCATTTCGATGGCGGCCTTGGTGCCGTCGCGGAACGAGGTGTGCATGTAGGGGTTGAGCTGGCCGGAGTCGGTCAATTCCTTGGAGAACTCCCAGTTCTCCCAGACGTTGTCCGGGTTCATCTCGTGGTAGTGCTCCAGGTATTTTGCGCCCTTGCCGGCGCAAACCACATCAAAGCCGCTGGTGCGGGCCCAGTCGACGAGTTCCATGATGAGGGCCGGCTGGTCCCCGTAGGCCATGGAGTAGACCACGCCTGCTTCCTCGGCCCGCTTGGCCAGCGCAGGGCCGGCAAGGGCATCAGCTTCGACGGTCACCATGATGATGTGCTTCTTGGTTTCGATTGCCTTCAGGGCGTGCTTGATGCCGACGATCGGGTTACCGGTGGCTTCGACAATGACGTCGATGTCCACGTCGAACAGTTCGTCAGCGTTGGCGACGATGGCGGTGGAGCGGTCCTTCAGCGCCGTAGCGATATCGGGAGCTACCTGGGAGGCAGGCCAGTCCACCAGCTCGAAGGCCCCCTGCGCCCGCTTGACGTTGATGTCGGCAATGGCAACAACGTGGATGCCGGGGATGTTGTTGGCCTGCGCCAGGTACATGGTCCCGTAGCGGCCGGCGCCGATCAGTCCAACGCGGATGGGACGGGACTGCTGCTCACGCTCGCTGAGGAGTTTATGAAGGTTCACGGGAATCTCTCTAGGGGGTGCTTGGCCAAAGAAAAGCACCTCCGGGTTGCCGGATGGCACAACTTCTTTGTCGCGTTTTGTGGGAAAACCGTCCGGAGTGGAACCGGTTCCACTTTTGTACCAGCTGCTGATAAGATGTGTCAACGATCACCTTCCAGCCCGGCGTCATGAAGCAAACGGCTGAAAGAAATCGCGTAGGTCATAACCACGAAGGTCTTGTGTCTCAAGGAGGAGCGGTGCGCAAAGCGCCTACCATTCGCGACGTAGCGTCTGCTGCGGGAGTATCCGTCTCTGTGGTCTCACGGGTACTGAACCCGGAGTCGGGACCGGTCGCACCCGCAAAGAGGCAAGAGGTCTTGAGGGTCATCGATGAACTGGGTTACCGGCCCAGGGCGGCAGCGCGTGAACTCAGCGCCGGGCATGCACTCACCATCGGCCTGGTGGTCACCGATCTCTCCAACCCGTTCTTCGCCCGCCTGGCGGACAGGATCGTCTGGGAGGCACGCAGCCATGGCGTGCAGGTGGTGTTGATGACCACGCAGGAGGATCCGCACCTGGAGGCGGACTCCCTGGATACGTTGCTGGACCGGTCGGTCAGTGGCGTCATTGCCACTCCCACCGGGGGCAACATCGAAAAATGGAGGCGCCTGCGCGACCTCGGCGTCAATGTCGTCTTCATCGACCGGGCCATCGAAGAACTCGAAGATGTCGATGTTGTCAGCATCGAAAACTTTGACTCGGGACAACGCTCAACCGAGCATCTCATCAGCCTGGGCCATACCCGGATCGGGCTGATCACGGGCCCGCTTACCACCTCCACCGGGAGTGCGAGGTTGAACGGCTACAGGGCTGCACACCGGAACGCCTCCCTGCCAGTAGACCCCACGCTGATACGTGACGTACCTTTTCGCGGGGACGCGGGCGGGGACGCCGTAGGATCGCTGCTTGCGATGCGCCAACCGCCAACAGCACTCATCGTTGCCAACACGGCACAGGTGCAAAGTTCAGTCCGCAGGCTCGTCCAGATGGGCACTGACATCCCCGATCAGCTTTCGCTCATCGTCTTTGACGACAATCCCTGGACTGAACTCACCTCTCCCCCGCTGAGCGTCATCCGCCAGCCACTCGACATGCTCGCCGTCCATGCCATCGAGCTTGTGCTTGGGCGGATGCATGGGAAACTTCCGGACGGGGCCCGCCGCATCGAGGTCAAAGCGGACTACCTTCCGCGCAACAGCTGCGCGCCCGTTACCGCCCCGGTCGCGCGCTAAAGGCCTGCAGGGTCCAGCCCTGGAAGGCGGCCCTGGAGAAAAGCACCCGCAAAAATGGTCGACGGCGGCACTCACCCGGCGCCGTCGTCGAACCTTCCAGCAAAACCGGCCGGTCACGTCAGGTGTGCGTAGCCTTCTGCTGCCAGCGGGACAGGCGTGCGAACGTGGGGCCAGCGGGCTCCGGGACTTTGGCTGGGTCGGCGCCCGGCCGCCGTCGGCGCAGTTCCAGCGCCAGCGCCTCCTGTCCACGCGCCATCGCCCACCGGTGGTTCGCGGCAAAGGCCGGCTTGAGCAGCCAGCCCAGCCGCCGCAGCAACGGTTTCGCCGCACTGACCCGCCAGTCATAGGTGACCACCGTTTCAGGCCCGTCCTGCTCGAACGTCCAGCGTCCCGTGCCGTTAAGGTCGCCCCGCGCGGACAGCGCGAAACCCTGCTCAGTAACGGGCTCCGTGAGGGTGAGCTGCCACTTGAGCGTGTAGGGCAGCCAGCCTTTGGTGTGGAGGAAGAACGCCTTGCCGGTGCCGTCCGGATTGCCCGCATCCCGGGGCTCGACGTCCAGATACACCGATGGCCACCAGCGCGGAAGCGTGCCGGCATCGCCCAGGACGTCCACCACCTCCCGTGGTGTCCCGGCCACGCGCCAGACGGTTAGGAACTCATAATCGGTGCTGCTTTTCGAATCGCCCATGGCTGCCTCCGCGGCGAGGATGAATAGGCGGCCCACAGTACTCACGCCGTTGTTTGCGGTCAACGGGCGCCGCGCGTCGATGACTAGGGCCGCGCCGGGCGGGACCGGTAAACGTGCCCGGGCAGCAGCGGAATCCCCTCGAAGAGCTGGGGGACGGACACCAGCTTGTAACCCTGCCCCTGCAAGCCCGCAATCAGCTCCTGCTGCCCGGATATTGTCGACGGCTGGACGTCATGCATGAGCACCATCGCCCCGGCCGTGATCTCCTTCAGCACCTTGGGCACGAAGGCCGCCGGATTCTTGCTCTGCCAGTCCAGCGAGTCCACTGCCCAGATCATCAATGGTTTGCCCACTGCCGCCTGGACCGCTGCATCGGCCGCGCCGTACGGCGGACGCATCAGGGCCGGCGTGGAACCCGTGGCGGCCAGGATCGCGGCATCCGTCCGGTCCATCTCTTTCCTGATCGCGGGCGGTGACAGCTTGGTCAGGTAGGGGTGGCTGAAGGTGTGGTTGCCGATTGCGTACCCGGTCTCGGCAACCTGCCTGGCGGTGGCCGGGTTGGCGGTGGTGTTGGACCCGGTCATGAAGAACGTGGCCTGCGCGTCGTTGGCCTTCAGGATGTCCAGCAACTGGGGCGTGGTGCGGGGGTCGGGCCCGTCGTCGTAGGTCAGTGCAGCGCAGGGGACAATATCGCAGTTCACGTGCCTGTGGGCCGGGGCGCTTGCCGGGCGCGGTGCTGCGGCGGCGTTCAGCTGCCCCAGCACTTGGCGGCCGTAATCGCTGAGGGCAGCCGCCGTGTCTGCGGCATTCATCGTGGCCGTCACCTCCCGGCCGGGCATGCCGGGCTGCCCTGCGGAGACGGTTAGTTCGCCTTCCGGACTGAGGACAAGGTCGGTCGGGATTCCTTGAGGGGCGCGGACGGCGATGTCGGCAGGGATGCCCGTCGCGCGTGCCTGGATGGCGGGGATGGACTCAGGCCTTAGCAGGTCGGTGCCGCTCCGGACCGCGCCGGAGGCCAGGTCGATATAAACGGTGGCGGCCGCCATCGCACTGACTCCGTCCGGCCCGGCGTCCGACACTCTTTGACGGACCACGAGCACATTGCCCTTGGCCTGGACGGGTTTGGCCGAAATGACCATTTCCCGGCCCTGGTGCTGGCCGGCGTTCAGTGCCATCGCGGGCCGGTAGCGGCCACCCGCCGGAGCCGCCGCATCCAGGAGTCCCAGCAGCCACGAGTCAATCCGGGCGTTGAAGGCGGGCAGCCCGTCAACGTAGGTCCAGGACGCATGGACGTGGTGGTTTCCCACCTGGGCCGTCAAGGCCATCGGGTACCCGCCAGGGACAGCGGCCGGCTGATCCAGCATGTCCGACAATGGCGGTGGCATCGGCACCACCCGCGGCTGGCTGGAAACCCGGTCATGGGGCTGCAGCAGGGAAGGGGCCACCGCACTGCCAGCACCGCTGGCCAGCACCGCCGCTGCGCAGAGCGAGGCAACGAACAAACGCAGGCAGGCAACAGCCACGCTCCCGCGGGTGCGCCCCATACCCAGCCCCATCGATCCGCACGCTCCTCAGGTGTTGACCTCTCGATTGTCCCTTACTACCAGGCCCACATGACGAAACCGGAGGCAGTTGCCTGGAACCGGGGAGCTGCGGCAGCCTAGATTGTCACGTTGAGTCCCGCTGTGTAGCCGGCAGCGGCGGAACCGGTCATCGTTGCCAGCTGGTAGATGCCGCCGTCGTTCCCGAACACGTTGTCCGACTTGAGCGTTGTGCGGGTCATGTTCGCGACGCTGCGCTCGTACCCGGGGGTGGCGTACACGTCGTCGCAGGCCGCCTGCGGCAGCGCGATCTGGGAGACGGCCAATACCTGCCCGGCGGCGGTGGCATTGTTCATGGACTCAAACACTTCGAAGTGGATGTGCGGCCAGCGCCCGGAGTAGGCGGCCGGGAAGATCGACGTGAACGTGACCTGCCCGTTGGCGTCGGCTTCCTGCACGCCGCGCAGGTAGTTCTCGTTCTTCAGGCTCGAGTCGTACATCGAGTATTTTCCGTCCCGGTCGCAGTGCCAGGCGTACACCGCGGCACCGGCCATCGGGGTGCAGCCCTTGGCGTTGTCCAGGAGGGTCAGGATGAAGGTCAGCGGAACGCCCTCCGCCTTTGCGGAGGCAGTCCCGAAGCTCGACGTGATGTCCTTCCGCACCACCCCGGATGCCTCCAGGACATTCGGCCCGTTGGAGCCATCCCCCGGATAGGGGCCTGCGGTCTCCTGCGGGATTTCCACGCCGCACTCGGCGATGGCCCGGGTCAGCGTTGGCGTGGCGGCGGAGTCAGTGGTCGTGGCAGACGCGGAGGATGTGGCGGCCGCCGCCGTGCTTGATGCCGGGGAGACAGAGCCAGAGGTTCCGGCCGGCGTGCAGGCGGCGAGCGCGGCCACAGCACCGCCTGCGCCCAGGAACAGTCCCAGGGACCTGCGGCTTACCAGGGTGTTCAAGTCGAACTCCAGCCCCCGGTCGTGGTCGGGGTGCGGCTGGTCAAGGTCGGGCTGGCGGGGTGTGCGTGAAGTGGTCATGATGCAAGGAAACCGCACGGGGCTATGTCGTGGGCCGGTTGCTGCTGTGCCGTTCCTGTGCGTCCGGACGCGCGCTTCCCCGCAGGAAACCAGCCCCGCAGATAGTACGACGGCGGCATCCACCCGCCGCCGTCGTCGTCCCTTCCAGCGAAGCCGGCCCGGCGCATAAGGCGCCGGAAAAGCGAGGCGGGGCAGGCCCATTGGAGCCTGCCCCGCCTCTTTGCACCGGCTGACGCCCTGCGCCCGACTTTCGGGTTTCCTGTTGCGATGGAGTATGCAGGAACATCTGCCGGCGGGTCTGGTGCGGCCGCCCGCGGTCGCCGGCGGCCTAGAGCGTCCTGGGATCGTCGGCGTACATCTTCAGCCTGATGTTCAAGGCGTCGGACATGTGGCGGGCGGCGATCTCACCCGCGCGCTCGGAGTCGCCTTCCCCGATGGCGTCCAGCAGCTCGGCGTAGTCCGCCAGCACCACCGGCCACCTTCCCGGGTAGGTCAGGGTGGTGAGGGTGTACCGGCGCACCTGCTGGTCAAGGCGTTCCAGCAGTCCGATCAGCGACGGGCTGTGGGTGGCGTGCCACAGCTGGGCGTGGAAGGCGCGGTTGGTTTCCGCGAGCGCCCGGCCGTCATTGGGATCCAGCTGCTGCATCTGCGCCAGCAGCCCCGTGAGCAGCTGGCGGTCCAGGGCGGTTGCCTTGACGGCGGCCTTGGCCGCGGCGGCCTGCTCCAGGATGATCCTCGACTCGTAGATGTCGATGATCTCCTCGGCCGAATGCGTGCGGACCACCACCGCCTTGCCGCGCCGTTCCACCAGCCCGTCCTGCTCCAGCCGCTGCAGCGCCTCCCGCACGGGCGTCCGGGAAGCCCCGTAGCGCTCGGTGAGCTTGGCCTCCGTGAGCGGCTCGTCAGGGGCAAAGACGCTCGCGAGAACGTCCTCGCGGAGCCGCTGATGGATGGGACTGGCCACTTTTTCCTCTTTTCCGTTGCTGGTGGGGCTGCTGGGTTGCTTAGGCGATGGAGCCGGCCCGGCGGCCGAAGACGGCGCCCGCCGCAAGCCCGGAGCCGCCGGGGTAGTTTCCGCTGAACAGTCCGCCCAGCGCTTCCCCGCAGGCATACAGCCCTTCGAGCGGCTCCGCGTCTTCGGTGAGCACGCGGCCCCAGGTGTCCGTCTTGAGGCCACCGAAGGTGAAGGTGATGCCGCAGGTCACCGGGAAAGCGTAGAACGGGCCGGTGGCGATGCTGCGGGCCCAGTTGCTCTTCGGCGGCTGGGTGTCGGCCCGGCGTCCGTCCTTGACGTTGGGGTCGAAGGGCGAGCTGCCGGTGATCGAAGCATTGAAGTTGTGCACCGTCTCCTCCAAACCCTCGGGGCTGATACCGGCCTTTTGGGCCAGCTCGGCGAGGGTTGGAGCGGTGACCACCGAGACGCCCGGCATGTCGTACTCCTCGGCGCGCAGCATGGGGCGGGAAGAAGCGTCAAAGATCTGGAAGGCGGCCGAGCCCGGCTGGGCAAGGATGTCCCGGCCGTACTTCGCGTAGGTGTAGTTGCGGTAGTCGGCGCCCTCGTCCACGAACCGCTTGCCGTCGCTGTTCACCACGATGCCCAGCGGGTACCCCCGCGGGTGAGCTGGTTGGTAAGCGCCAGGTTGCTCTCGTTCTCCGGGTGCCAGGCGTCCCAGGCCACGCTGTGGCAGGTGGACCAATCGCCGCCCCTGGCCGCCCCGGCGTCCAGCGCAGCGAGGATCATCTCCCCCGTGTTGCCCGGCGTGCCGCGTACCTTCGCGTTCTGCCAGCCCTCCCCCAGGTGCCGGCGGCGCAGTTCAGGCGAGGCTTCGAACCCTCCCGAGGCGAGGATGACCGACTCGGCCCGGAGCTCACCTTCTTCGGATGAGCTGCGGTACCGGACCCCGCACACGCGGCCGTCCTCCTGGACCAGTCCGGTGGCTGCGCAATCATAGATAACCTCCACGCCCATGCGCTCTGCGGCGGCCCGGTGGTCCGCCATGAGTCCCTTGCCGCCGCCCACGTTGCCCACGTGCAGTCCGCCCCAGAACAGATACCCGCCGTCCTGGGTCCGGTACGCCTGGCGTTCGTACATCAGGCGGTATTTGAGTCCCATGCCCTGAAGCCAGCGCAAGGTCGGGTTGCTTTCGTTGACCAGGACCGCGGACAGTTCGGGGTCGTTGCGCCCTTCAGAGACCTTGGACAGATCGGCAAGGTATTCGGCAGCGGTGTACGCGGGGACTTCGCTGGCGGCGTGCCGCTCATCCGGTTCCACGAATTCGATGAGCTCCTGGAGCCCGTCGTGGGAGATGCGCGTGGCACCGGCGGTGTAGAAGCTGTTGCCGCCCGAGGCGGCTTCCCGCGCCTTTTCCAGCAGGACAACCTTGCGTCCACGCTCGGCGGCTGCGAGTGCTGCCGCAAATCCGGCGTTGCCGCCGCCCACTACCAAAACGTCGCTCTTGATCATCATCAATCTCCTCAGCTCCATCGCTGTACACGATTGTATACATAAGTATGCCGTAGCATGCAATGGGGTGGCGGCACATGCCTTGGGGGCATGGCAGGAGAGGGTGAGTGCCGGAGGTGGTGGCTACCCCAGGCGCGGGTGGCTGATTTCCTGGGCGTCGATGTACATCTGGATGCGGATGTTCTTTGCTTCGTCCATGTGGGCGCTGGCGATGCGGCCGGCCTCCTCCGCGTTCCGTGCGCGGATGGCAACCAGCAGCTCCTCGTGCTCCTTCAGCACGCGGTCCCAGCGCTCCTTGGTGGAGAGCGTGGTGCCGGGGTAGCGGATGAAGTGGACCAGGATCCGGTCGAGCAGGTCAAGGAGGGCAGCGCTGTGGCTGGCGGCCCAGATGCGCTCATGGAAGGTGCGGTTGGCGGCGGCCAGTTCAGCCGGAGTGGCAGCATCGAAATCAAGGGTGACCATGGCCTGGTGTGCGCGGTCGATCAGCATCAGGTCCATGTCCGTGTGCCGGAGAGCCGCAGTTTTTGCGGCCGCCTCCTCCAGGAAGGTCCGCACCTCATAGAGGTCCAGCATCTCCTCCGGGCGGTACTCCCGCACCTGCATGCGTGAACCGTAGCGCTCCACGAGCCCCTCGGTTTCGAGGCGCCGCAAGGCTTCCCTGATGGGCGTCCGGGAGACGTTGTACTTCTTGGCCAGGGCGCTTTCAACGAGCTGGGCACGGGGAGGCAGCTCCTGCGAGATGATGGCGTTCCTGATCATCAGGTAGGGGCTTGTCTCTGGTTGCGACGCCACGGGCGGCCTCCGGTCTTCATGCAAACAAGCGGCAGGACGCGCCGGCGCCATACCTTTAGCCGCAATTCTAGCGCACTGCATACCGTTCCGGCGGGCTGTGAACACCGTGCCGATATTTCGCACACTCTCCCAAAAGCACCAGGCATCCACACTCCCCTTTCGGTATTCATCTTTTGAAGACTGTTGCTTAAGTCATATGAACGGTATACCGTTTGTGACCAACGCCATACAGCAGGGTAATTACCGGATTCTGGTTTGCTCAGCTTTGAACATTCATCCGGCGGCTGCACACGGTAGCCCGGGGTTTTTCAGGAGAACCAATGACGCTTCTATTCAGGGAAGAGCCGCAGGCCGGCACCCTCCCGGTCACCCCGGTGCCGGCCACCCTCGTCCGTGGCGGCACCAGCAAGTGCTGGATATTCCGGGACGAGGACCTTCCGGCTGACGCCCTGGAGACGGACCGTCTCCTCATCCGCACCTTCGGTTCGCCGGACCTCCGCCAGATCGACGGAGTAGGCGGCGCCTCGTCGACCACCAGCAAGGCGATCACCGTGGCCGGCACCGACCGGGACGGAACGGTCCGCTACCGGTTCGCCCAGGTGGCCATCGACAAGCCGGCAGTCGAGTGGGCCAGCAACTGCGGCAACTGCGCAACAGCGCTGGGCCTCTACGCGCTCCATGCCGGGCTGGTCGCTCCCACCGGGGAAGTCACCCGGGTCCCCATCCTGAACACCGTGACCGGGCTGCGCCTCGTTTGCGAGATCCCCACACCGGGGGCGCAGGTACCGGCCTACGGCGGGCGGCGCCTCGACGGCCAGCACTACCCCGGCGTCCCCATCGACGTCATCTTCCAGAAGTCCTCCTGGTCCAGCTACGGTGCACAGTTCCCCACAGGCAACGCCACGGATGACATCGAGGTCGACGGGAAGCGGTACCGGGCGACACTAATCGACGCCGGCGCCCCGGCTGCGCTCTTCGACGCCCAGGACCTGGGGCTGGACGCAACCGGCAGCGAGGAAGCCCTGGAGGCACTGGTCCGGCTTGCCCCGCAGCTGCGCGCAGCGGCTGCCCGCAGGATGGGCCTGCCGCAGGACCTCACTTCCATTCCGAAGGTTGGCATCGTGGGGCCTCCGCCCGCAGGCGCAACCGGCGTCTCGGCCCGGATGATCTCGATGACCGCACTGCACCCCGCCATCGGCCTCACCAGCGCGGTCGCCGTCGCTGCCGCCTCGGGCACACCAGACAGCGTGGTGCAGCGCAGCGTAGTTCCGGCGGCGGAGGCCGGACTCTTTATCCACTTACTGAAAGGCACGACGGCGCTGGCACTGGATGCAGCCGATCCCGCTGAAGTCTCCTTTCAACGCTCGGCCCGCGTCATCAGCGAAAGCACCATCCTGGTGCCCAGTGACTAAAGAAACCCCTACCGGAAAAACCCAGCCAAGGAATCAGCCATGAAAATCAGCATTCAAAACCTGCAGCTGAAGTACGGAAGCTTCACTGCCATCGAAAACCTCAACCTCGACATCGAAGACGGCGAGGCCCTCGTCCTCCTGGGCCAGTCCGGTTGCGGCAAGACCAGCACCATGCGCTGCATCGCCGGCCTGGAGGAACCCACCTCAGGGCGGATCATCATCGACGACGTTGTGGTCTTCGACTCCGAAAAGGGCATCAACCTGCCCCCGAACAAGCGCAACGTCGGCATGGTCTTCCAGTCCTACGCGGTATGGCCGCACATGACGGTTGCCCAGAACGTTGCCTATTCGCTCAAGCAGAAGAAACTCTCCAAGAGCGAAATCGATGAGCGCGTCATGGAGGCGCTCACGCTGGTCGGCCTGGAGCCCTACGCCGACCGCGGCGCCAGCCTGCTCAGCGGTGGCCAGATGCAGCGCGTGGCCCTGGCACGCAGCCTGGTCATGCGGCCCAGCGTGCTCATGCTCGACGAACCGCTCTCCAACCTTGACGCCCGCCTGCGTGACCGGCTCCGGGTTGAACTGCGTGAGATCCAGCTCCAGTTGGGGCTCACCTGCGTGTACGTCACCCACGACCAGCACGAAGCCTTCGCCCTGGCAGACCGCATCGCCCTGCTCCAGGGCGGCCGGATTGTGCAGATGGGCGCCCCGCAGCACATGTACGAGGCACCCGCCAGCGCCTCGATCGCCCACTTCCTGGGTGTTTCCAACATCATGGACTGCACCCCGGAGGGCACGGCCACCGGCGCCACCACGGCACGCATCGCCAACAGTGAGCTCACCATCCAGTCGGCGCAGCAGGCCAGTGATGCGGGCGCATCCCCCAAGGTCTGCATCCGGGCCGAGGACCTGCAGATCACTGCCATGCCCACCGAACACCCCAACTCGTGGCCGGGGACGGTACGCGTGGCGGGCTTCCAGGGGAACGACATCCGGTACGCGATCCAGCTGGAATCCGGGCCCGAACTGGACGCACTGGGCGGGCTGAGGCGCGGCGAACAGCACAAGGTGGGGGACCGCGTGTGGGTCACCGTCAACCCCCGCGAAGTCCAGATCCTGCCGGCTGAGGTCCTCGCATGAGCCTCAAGACCACCGAGGCGGCCGGCCGCGTCGAGGCCCGCCTGGCACCGAAGCCCGAACCCCGGAACTACCGCTCTGCCCGGACCCTCTCGGGCCTCCGGAAGAACACACCGGGCCTCATTGTCCTGGTCATCCTCGGCGTCCTCATCGTCCTTCCCCTGGCCCTGGTCCTGCTCGCCGCGTTCTCGGACAGCGTGCCCCGGCCGGGCAGCATCTCCCTGGGCGGCCTGACGCTGTCCAACCTGGCGCTGCTGGCCACCCCGGAAGCACTCGGCGCGTTGGTCAACTCGCTCATGGTCGGTGCCGGCTCGGCGCTCATCGCCCTGCTGATCGGCGCCTTCCTGGCCTTCGTCTGCGCCCGCTCCGATGCGCCGTGGCGGAAGTTCATCTTCTTCATCGGCATGGCGCCGATGTTCATCCCCGCCCTGGTGGGCGCCCTGGCGTGGTCGCTGCTGTGCTCGCCCAGCGCCGGCTATATCAACATCTTCCTCCGCGACCTGGGCATTGACGCCGCCATCAACATCTACAGCCTGCCGGGCCTGGTGTTCGTGCTGGGAATCTTCTACGCCCCGTACGCTTTCCTGCTGCTGCACAGCTCGCTGTCGATGATGAACGCCGACCTCGAGGAGGCTGCCACCGTCCACGGGGCTCCGCTGCGCACCATGCTGCGGACCGTCACCCTGCCCCTGGCCCTGCCGGCCATCCTGGGCTCCGCCGTCCTGGTCTTCGCGCTGACGATGGAAAACTTCCCCGTGGCCCAGGTCATCGGCAACCCCGCCGGCGTGGACACGCTGCCCACCTATATCTACCGCCTCATGAGTGCCACTCCGGCCAAGAGCAACCAGGCTGCCAGCGTCGCCGTGATCCTGACCGTTGCGCTGATGGCCGTGACCCTCATCCAGCAGCGCATCATCAACAAGCGCAAATTCACCACCATGACCGGCAAGGGCAACCGTCCCCGGCAGGTGCCGCTGCGCAAGATGCGCTGGCCCTTCACCATCCTGGCCCTGGCCTACTTCGCGGTGTCCGTCGTCCTGCCCATGCTCGCACTGCTCGCTGCGTCCATGCAGGCCACCCCCTTCGTGTCCTCGATGTCGCAGCTGCTGGAGGCCAATTCCCTCAGCTTCGCCAAGCTGATCGAAGTCCTCGGATCCAACGATTTCCAGCTCGCCCTCAAGAACAGCGTCCTGGTGGCCCTGATCGCGGCATTCGCCGGCACCACCCTCAGCTTCATCGCCTCGTACATCCGCTACCGCACCAAGTCCAAGGTGGGACGGCTGATCGAACTGGTCGCCATGACCCCCCTTGCCGTCCCCGCCATCGTGATGGGCATCGGACTGCTCTGGACCTGGCTGCTGCTGCCCCTGCCCATCTACGGCACCCTGGCGATCCTCGCCGTCGCCTGCGTTGCAGTGTTCATGCCCCAGGGCTACCGCGGCGTCTCCGCATCGATGCTCCAGATGGACCAGGACCTCGAGGACAGCGCGGTCATGCTCGGCGCCGGACGGACCCGGTCCGTCCTGGACGTCACCCTGCCCCTGATGCGCGTCGGCATCATGTCCTCGTTCCTGCTGTTCCTCATGCTGTCCATGCGTGAGCTCAGCGCCTCCATCTTCCTCTTCACCTCGAACACCCGGATCCTGTCCATCCTCGTGTTCGACAACTTCGACAACGGCCAGAGCCAGGCAGCTGCCGCCGTCAGCGTCCTGTACTGCCTCGTCATCGGAATTCTCGCCGTCATCGCCCAAAAAGTCGGCGGCGAACGCAAGACCAAGAACTGACCTCACACCCACCTTTGAAAGGGACACCCTCAATGAAGTTAGCGTCCAAGCTCCCCGCCCTCACCGCCGCCGGAGTGCTCCTGGCCCTCAGCCTGACCGGCTGTGGAAGCGCCGCCCAGAGTGCCGGCGTAGTCACTGCCACCGCAGCCGTGAACACCGACAACGGACTGGTGATCAACGGCGAATCCATCGCGGACAAGGACACCTACGAGAAGGCCAAGACCCAGACCCTGTCCCTCTACTCCGGCTACACCGACTCGTCCGAAAGCGCCCTGGTGGACGCCTTCACCAAGGACACCGGCATCAAGGTCAACGTCGTCCGCCTCACCCCGAACAAGCTCTCCGAACGCGTTCTCTCCGAGCAGGGTGCCGGCAAGCTCAGCGCCGATGTCATCCGCACGTCCGACTACCGGATTGCCAAGTCCATGGAGGACGCCAAGGTCTGGAAGGCCTACGACGTCCCCGGCGCCTCCGCCCTCAAGGACGTTTCCGTGGACGGTGGCCAGTTCACCCGCATGTTCAACTCCGTGTACACCCTGGGCTACAACACCCAGCTGGTGAAGGAAGCCGACGCGCCCAAGTCATGGGCGGATGCCGTCGGCGGCAAGTGGCAGGGCAAGCTGGGCATCGTCCAGGGCGGCTCTGGCGGCAGCACCGCGGCACTGAACCGGTTCATGGAAACCAAGATGGGCGGCGACTACTTCGCCAAGTACGCTGCGCAGAAGCCCAAGATCTACGACTCCCTGGGCGCTGAAGCCACGGCTCTGGCCCGCGGCGAAGTGGCCGTGGGCACGGTCACCATCAGCGGCACCAACATCTCAGCCGTCCAGGACAAGGCTCCGGTCAAGTTCATCGTCCCCGAGGAAGGCCTCGTCTCATACGACTACTATCTGGGCATGACGGGCACCGCCACGAACGTGGAAGCCGCGAAGGTCTTCATGAACTACAACCTTTCCAAGCAGGGCCAGCAGGTCTTTGCGCAGATCGGTGAATACCCGGTCCGCACCGACGTGGCACCGCCCACCATCATGGGTGTGACGCTCCCCGCCGTCGACTCCGGCAAGGTTTTCCGCATGCAGAACACCGACGCCGTGACCTACGGCAAGGACGACCTCGCCAAGTGGAACCAGGTGTTCGGCTACACCAAGTAACCTCCAAATCCCATGCCTGGGGACCCGGCCTCCGCCGGGTCCCCAGGCTTTGGTTTTACCCGCCACCAGGAGGCCCCGTGACCGCCGCCCCAGAACTTCCGCTGCCCCGGAACACCTCGTCCCTGCTGGTCCGCCAGGACGGCAGGACCATCCTTGAACTCGGCGACACCACCCGCGCCAGCTACGTCGCCTCCGTCCGCAAAAGCCTGCTCTCGATCCTTTTCGGAATCCAGGTGGACGCCGGCACGGTCAGCCTCGACGCCACAGTCGATGAGCTCGGTGTTGATGATGTTGGCGGCCTGCTGCCCATCGAGCGGACGGCCCGGCTCCGTGACCTGTTGACGTCGCGTTCGGGCGTCTACCATCCGCCCTCCAGCCCGGGCAGTGACGAGGATGTTTTCCCTTCACGTGGCACAAAAGCACCGGGGCAGTATTTCCTCTACAACAACTGGGATTTCAACGCCGCGGGCGCGATCTTCGAGAAGGCCAGCGGCCTGACCGTCTTCGAAGCGTTCCAGAAGCACCTGGCCGGTCCGCTGGGGTTCGACGACTACGACCCCACACGCCAGCGAATGCTCGGGGACGCCCGAAAGTCCGCCTTCCCTGCCTACCACTTCTTCCTCTCCGCCCGGGACCTGGCCAAGATCGGGATGCTGATGGCTGCCGGCGGCCAGTGGGAGGGACGGCAGCATGTCCCCCGGGAGTGGGTCAGGGACAGCGTGGCCACCCATGTCAGGCGCGCAGACATGGCGCCGGCCACCGGTTTTGGCACCTGCGACTACGGCTACCTGTGGTGGCTCCCCCGGGAATCCGGCCCGCAGTGGGAGGGGGCGTTCATGGCGGAGGGCAACTACGGCCAGTTCCTGCTGGTCCTGCCGGCGATCGGGAGCGTCATTGTGCACCGGCGCTTCGTCAGCGACAGCTTCGCCGTCGCCCGGAACACCCACACGGCAGCTGCCTCGACGGCAGGCCCCGCTCCGGTGACCCACGCCGAATTCATGGACCTTGCCCGGGCGCTGGTTGCCGGGCCCCTGGCCCGGTAGGCGTCAGGAAAGGCACCGTACGACGGCGGCACCCTCCTTTGTCAGGAAGTCGTGCCCTTGGCGATGGAACGGAACACCTTGGTTGCCTGCTGCGCCGCGGGGCTGAGCCGCCGGTTTGCCAGGTGGGCCAGGAGGATCCGGCGCTTTGGGGACCCGGCGAGCGGGACCGCCACGACGTCGGGGCGCAGGGCCGTCAGCGCCAGCCTGGGTGCCAGGGCGATCCCGATACCGGCCGCCACCATGCCCTGTGTCTCCTGGTAATCGTTGGCGGCGAAGGCGATCCGCGGTTCGAACCCGGCGTCGCGGCATACCCGGCTGAGGACATCGGCCACGGGGTGCTCGTCGCGCACCACCCATTCCTGGTCGCTCAAGGCGCCGATGCGGACCGAGCCCAGTTTGGCAATGGGGTGCTCCCGCGGTACCAGCAGCACTGTTGGATCGTTGGTCAGCCTGACCAGGGCCAGGTCGGGGTCCTCGATCTGCTGCCAGGGATAGTCCCACAGCAGCGTCAGTTCGATTTCCCGCCGCCGCAGCCGCTCCAGCAGTCCGTCCCGGCGGGCGCTGACAACCGTCACTGCCACCTCCGGGTGGCGGGCGCGGAACGCCAGCACAACGTCGGGCATCAGGGAGGCCCCGCCGGTGGGAAAGGTCCCAAGCCGGAGCTGGCCCCGCCGAAGGCCCGCGAACTCCCCCATTTCGGCGCGGGCAGCTTCAACGGTCCTGTCGATGTCGTCGGCGTAGTGCAGCAGGGCGTGCCCCGCCTCGGTCAGGACCACGCCCCGGGGATGGCGCTCGATGAGGACCACGCCCATCTCCTGCTCGAGTTTGGCTATCTGCTGCGACACCGCCGAGGTGGTGAAGGAAAGGGCGGCAGCAGCCGAGGTCAGGGAGCCGGAACGGCCCACCTCACGGAGCACATGGAGCCGGTGGAGATCGAGGATTGCCATGCACTGAGTTTAGCAAAAGTAGATAGTCGTCCATTTATTAGCGATTGTGCTGAAGGCTCCCATCCCGGATCGTAGAAGTACAAGGTGCTGTGAAGTAGAGCACCTGCAAGTTACGAGGGAGAAATACAGTGGGACTCAAAGGACATTGGTACCGGGGCGGCACCAGCAAGTGCTGGCTCTTCGATGCCAGGGACGTGGCCCTCCACGCCCCCACCCGCGAGGAAATCCCCGTACTGCTGTCAGCCGCCTTCGGCGCAGCGGATGCGCGGCAGCTGGACGGCGTCGGGGGCGGAACGTCCACCACGTCAAAGGCTGCAGTCATCTGGGCAACCCCTGGTGCCGAGGCAGACCTCGACTACCTTTTCGCCCAGGTAGGGATCGGTGACCCCACCGTTGAGCTGGGTTCCAACTGCGGCAACTGCGCCACCGCCATTGCCCTGTTCGCCGTCCAGACGGGCATTGTTCCCGCCCGGGACGGCATGACCAAGGTCCGCATGCGCCACGTCACTTCCGGCGCCGTGCTCAGCGGAGCGGTTCCAACTCCCGGCGGCCACATTCCCAAGTCCGGCCTGGCACGGGTTCCGGGCAGCAGCGCCGCCGGTGTTCCCGTCAGCCTCTCGTTCCACGGCCCCTGGGGCCAGAACACCGGTGCACTCCTGCCTACCGGCAACACCGTGGACCAACTCCAGGTCAACGGCAGGACCCTGGGCGCAACGATGGTGGACGCCGGCGCCCCTGCCGTGCTCCTCGCAGCCGACCAGGCCGGCGTCGATCTTTCCTCAATGGCAGACAACCTCACTGCCCAGCTGCCGGACCTCATCGCGGCACGGGCATCAGCCGGCCTCATCATGGGGCTGCGGAAGCCTGAGGATCCGCCGCAGAACGCTGTCCCGAAAGTCGGGGTTGTGGCGCCAGCCGGCGATTACATCGCCGCGGACGGAACAACCATCACCGCCGGCAGCCACGACGTGCGGGTGCGGATGCTGTCCATGCTCGCACCCCACCCGGCCATTGGCCTGACCTCAGCCGTGGCAGTTGCCCTTGCATCCTCGCTGCAGTCATCGGTCGTAGCCAACGCAGCAGGCCAATCACCCTCCACCGGCACCGGAACTCCCCGCTTGCTGCGGGTCGGGACGCCCGCCGGCGTGATCACCGCCGAAATCATCACCGATGACACCGGCGCCGTCAGCGAAGTGGCCCTCCACCGGGCAGCCCGCCACATCGCCACCGCAGATATCGACGTGGCCCCGGCCGCCGAGCTGTCTGCCTAACACCCCTATCTCTTTGCCCCATCATTAAGGGGCCGCACCAACCAGGAAGTTGTTCAATGAAGATCAAATCCATCCTCGGACACCTGTATGTCCAGGTACTCATCGGAGTCGCCCTCGGCGTCGTTGTGGGCGCACTGTGGCCCGACCTCGGTTCGTCCCTCAAGCCCATCGGCGACGGCTTCGTGAAACTCGTGAAGTTCAT
Source organism: Arthrobacter sp. FX8 (assembly GCF_026723805.1). Lineage (NCBI taxonomy): Bacteria > Bacillati > Actinomycetota > Actinomycetes > Micrococcales > Micrococcaceae > Arthrobacter > Arthrobacter sp. FX8. Next base: position 3,466,666 of record NZ_CP113505.1, read on the forward strand.
GATCGCCCCCATCGTGTTCTGCACCATCGTCGGAGGCATCACCTCGCTGCGGGACACCAAGAAGGTGGGCCCCACCCTGATCCGTTCGCTTGGCCTCTTCTACGCGCTGACGGCACTCGCCCTGGCCCTGGGCCTGGCCGCGGTGACGCTGTTCCAGCCCGGCGCCGGGATGCACATCGATCCCACGCACCTGGACTCCTCGGTGGCGCAGAAGTACACCACGCAACTGCCCAGCAGCAACCCCGTGGACTTCATCCTCAGCATCATCCCCACCACCTTCGTTGGCGCCTTCGCCGACGGTGAGGTCCTGCCCGTGCTGGTCATTGCAATGCTGTGCGGCTTCGCCTTCAGCAAGCTCGGCGCACCGGGCCAGCTGGCCCTGAACGTGGTCAACAGCTTCAACAAGCTGCTTTTCATCATGTTCGGCTACATCATGAAGGTGGCTCCGCTGGGAGCCTTTGGGGCCATGGCCTTCACGGTGGGCAAGTACGGCGCCCACTCCATCGGAAACCTCGGCATGCTGATCCTTGCCTTCTACGCCGCCTGCATCGTCTTCGTGGTGGTCGGCCTGGGCATCCTGGCCAAGGTGACCGGCTTCAGCCTGTGGCAGATCCTGCGCTACTTCAAGGATGAATTCCTGATCGTCCTCGCGACGTCCTCCAGCGAACCGGTCCTGCCGCGCCTGCTGTCCAAGCTCGAACGGATCGGCTGCGACCGCAGCGTTGTGGGCCTGGTGGTCCCCACCGGCTACTCCTTCAACCTGACCGGAACGGCCATCTACCTCACCCTCGCCTCCATGTTCATCGCCCAGGCCTGCGACATCCACCTCAGCTGGGGCCAGATCCTGCTGATGCTCGGCATGATGCTGCTGACCTCCAAGGGCGCGGCGGGCGTCACCGGAAGTGGTTTCGTGGCCCTGGTGGCGACGCTGACGGTCATGCCCACCCTGCCGGTGGCCGGCGTGGCCCTCATCGTGGGCATCGACCGCTTCATGAGCGAGGCCCGTGCCCTCACCAGCACGGTCTGCAACATCGTCTCCTGCGTGGCAATCGCCAAGTGGCAGGGTGAGCTGGACATGGTCAAGCTCCGCTCCGAGCTCCAGGCGGGCTTCGTGCCCACCGAGGCGGAGAAGGTTCAGCTGGCCGAACCGGCCCTGGCCCACTAACCGGCCGCCAGGCCACCACCACCAGCGTTTGCCCGGGATCCCAGCAGGGGTCCCGGGCAAACCCCTGCAAGGGGTACTACTTCACAATCCGCACGGAAAGGACCCGAAATGAGTGAGCGCCAAACGGAACAGGAAACTGCAGAAGACTGCGACGCCGGCACCTGCTTCTACTGCCAGAGCCCGGAAACCGACTAGCGCCCCAGCCCTCGGGCCACGCCGTCAGCCTGGGCATTGCGAGGCAGGGCGGCAACAGGCCCTAGACCCACTGCTCCCACAGCGTCAGCTGCAGGCTGACGGTCCCGGACGAACCAGCCACAACGGAACCGGCCCCCGCGGAAGGGTCGACGACGGCACCCACGTTGCCGCCGTCGTCGTCCCTTCCAGCAAAAACAGCCAGCCGCATCAGCCGCATCACGCCCGGACCGCCTCAGCAGCCGCATCCGAAGAACGCACGGGCGTCTCCAGCCCAAGGTTTTCCCGCAGGGTGTTCCCGCGGTACTCCGTGGGGTACACCCCGCGTTCCTGCAGCTCCGGCACCAGGTGGTTGACGATGTCGTCCAGGCCGGAGGGAATGAGCCACGGCGAGATGTTGAATCCGTCCACCGCCCCCACCCGCGCGAACTCGGCCAGCTGGTCCGCCACCTCAACGTACGAACCCGTGAAGGTGGAATCCACCCGTGCAGTGCGGGAGGTGACGAACTGCCGGATGGACAGCCCCTTGTCCTTGGCCTCGGCCCGCCACTGGTCCGCCAGCTGCCGCGCCTTGGCGCCGTGGAAGCCGCTGCCGCGGGTCTCGGACGTTTCCTCCACCACCGGATCGATCTCCGGCAGCGGTCCGTCCGGATCGTACGACGACAGCTCGCGGCCCCAGAACTGCTCCAGGTAGGCGATGGCCTGCTGCGGGCCGATCTGCAGGCTCCGCACCCACTCCTTCTTCTCCGCCGCCTCCGCAGCGGTGGGCGCCAGGATGAACTCACTGGCCGGCATGATCTGCACGGCGTTGGCACCCCGGCCAGCGGCCAGGGACCGCTCCACGAGGTCCTTGCGGAACTCCACGGCGTCGTCGAACTTGGGGTGCGCGGAGAAAATCACATCAGCCTGCCGGGCGGCAAAGTTGCGGCCCTCGGGCGAGTCGCCGGCCTGGAACAGCACCGGGCGGTACTGGGCGCTGCGCGGCAGCCGCGGCGTCACGTCCACCGTGTAGTGCTGGCCCTGGTGCACCACCCGCCGGGCAGGACCGTCCGGGGTTTCCCACGAATCCCAGATCCGCTTGGCCGTCTCCACGAACGCCTCGGCGTGCTTGTACCGGTCAGCGTGGTCAAGGTATCCCCCGCGGCGGAAGTTGGCCCCGGTCCAGGCGTTGTCAGTGGTCACGATGTTCCACGCGGCACGCCCGCCCGAGATCAGGTCCAGCGACGCGAGCCGGTGCGCCAGGTCGGCGGGATCGTTGTACGTGGTGTTCTGGGTGGCCACGAGCCCGATGTTTGTGGTCACCGAGGCCAGCGCGGCCAGCATGGTCTGCGCGTCCGGCCGGCCCACCACGTCCAGCGCGTGCGGGCGGCCCAGGTGTTCACGGAGGCGGAGCCCCTCGCCCAGGAAGAACGCGGCGAACAGCCCCCGCTCGGCGGTCTGGGCGATGCGGCGGAACGATTCGAAGTCCGTCTGCGAGCCCGATTCGGCGGCCTTCCAGATGGTGCCGGAGTTCACGCCCTGGAAGAAGACCCCAAACTGGATCTGGCCCGACGGCACAAAGACGTCGGATTTAGCACGGTTGTGCTGTGTCACGGTGGTTCCCCTTACTTTCCCGCGCCGGCGGGCGCAGCGGCATTGGATGCGGCGGTGGCGTAGCGGCTCACCGGGCGTGAGAGCCCCAGCAGGTCGCGGAAGGTGCCGTCCTGCACCAGCGGGCGGAGGACTCCGCGGCGGCGCAGTTCCGGCAGGACCAGGCGGCCCAGTTCCTCCAGGTCGACAAAGAGCGACGCCGGGTGCAGGCGCACGCCGTCGGCCACCTTCAGGAGTTCCATGAGGAAGTCCGTGAGACCGGCGGCGGAACTGGCGTAGTTAGCACGGCCGGAGCCAAAGCCAGCCACCCGCCCCGCCGCGGCCTGCCCGCGGGAGTCCAGGACGACGTCGAGCTCGGCGACCACTGCAACGCCGGCAGCCACCCGGGACCGCACATCGCGGACCTCTGCCGCCAGCAGTTCGGCGGCAGGTGCGGACACCAGCACGGCATCCACGGCGTCCGCGGGAACCTCCCCCAGCAGGGACGCGGGCGCCAGCACGGGCAGCTGCCCCTGCATCGGCCGCGGAATGATGGACGGTCCCTTCACGGAATAGCCGGCGCCGGCAAAATCGGCACGAGTCTCGAAACCGACCGCCGTATCAAAATCGACATAGTGCAGCTTGTCCACGTCGATGTACCGGCCGGTGGCCACGTCGCGGATCACGGCGTCGTCCTCCCACGAATCCCACAGCCGCCGGGACACCTCGATGGACGCCGCGGCCTCCTGACCCAGCGCGGCGCCGGTCACGGACGGGCGTCCGACGGCGGCAGCAGCCTCCGGCGATTCGGCTGCCGTCACGATCCACCCGGCCCGGCCGCCGGACACGTAGTCCAGGCTGGCCAGCTGGGTGGAGATGTGGAACGGCTCGGTGTAGACGGTGTCCACCTCGGGTACCAGGGCGATGGTCCGGGTGGCGGGCCCGGCGAAGGCCGCCCGCTGCAGCGCGTTGGCGCGGCCCGGAGCGGGTGCGTCGGTGAAGGTTGCTGCATGGAAGCCCGCGGACTCTGCTGCCAGCACGGCCCGGGTGAGGTGCGCGCCGTCCCAGCCGGCGCCGTCGAGCTCAAGGGCAAGGAACCCTCCCTGGCGGGTTGAAGAGATGCTCACTGCTGGTCCTGACGGTCGTAGGGAATCTTCTCGCCGGCCTCGATGGCCACCGGCAGCCGGTTTTCCGCCGGCGGCAGCGGGCAGGTGGCCAGGTCCGTGTACGCGCACGGCAGGTTCACGGCCCGGTTGAAGTCCAGCAGCACGGACCCGTCTGCGGCCGGCACCACGGACAGCGAGCGGTTGGCGGCATAAGTGGTCTTGCCGGAGGTCTGGTCTGTGAACAGCACGGACAGGGCGCCGGGGGCGTGGCCGTTGAATGCGGTCAGCGCCAGCTCCCGGCCGGCCAGCTTGAAGCGAATCTCGCCCGGCGCCTCATACACATGCTGGATGCCCTCGACGGCGGCGCTCACCGTGGTGGACCTCGGCGCCTCGAACGGCACATAGGTTCCGCGCACGGCATACGCGGCATCGGGCGAGTAGGCGGGCGTGCCCTGGTAGGCCTGCAACAGCGGGTTTTCCGGATGACGGGGCCGGACGATGTATTCGCCGCCGCGCTTGGCCAACTCAATGACGGTCTCGCCGGACACCAGGTTGATGCCGCCGCGCTCCTCGATGGGGCCAAGCTCAACGGTGGCCCCGGACGCAGTGTTCAGCTCCCTGCCGTCCTGCTGCAGGCTGTCACCCGGCTCCAAAAGGACGCGGACGACGTCGGCCGCCACGCTCCAGGTGCCCGGGACGCCTTCCAGCCGGGCGGGTTCGTCGCCCAGCCAGTGCAGGTGGGTCACCGCCAGGAAACCGTGCGGGTGGGCGCGCTGCTGTTCGTGGGCGGCGTGCCATTCCTGCCAGTCGGCGTCGAAGGATTCGAGGGCTGTTCCGGTGGATTGTGCGGTCATGATGCCTTCCCTGACGGGGCCGCGCCGGCCGATGCCTGCGTGGCCGCGAAGTTCTCTTCAGTGATGGTCTTGGATTCCGGCAGCGCTTCCTCGGACAGGCCCCAGCGCTCCAGCACCTTGCCGTAGGAGCCGTCCTTGATGACGGCATTGAGGGCCTCGGAAATGACCGGCGCCAGCCCGTTGCCGCGCAGGGTGGTGGCGGCCACCAGGGTCTCGGAGGGCCAGCCGGCGTTGACCTTGCCCACCACCTTCAGGTCGTCCCGGGTGTTCTCGCGGTACACGGTGGACGGGTAGGGGGCGATGTTCAGGTCCGTCCGGCCGGAGGACAGCGCCAGGATGGTGTCCGCGTCGGAGGAGTAGTACTGCAGCGTGGCCGGCGCCTTGCCCTTGCCCTCGAGCTCCTTGTTCCACGCCAGCAGGATCTTCTCCTGGTTGGTCCCGGACCCCACGGAGATCTTCAGGCCGGAGATGTCGTCCGCGCCCTTGATGTCATAGGTGGAGGACTTTTTGGCCTCGAAACCCATGTACGCGGCCCGGTAGCTGGCGAAGTCGAACAGCTTCACCCGGTCCTTGTTCACGCCCACGTTGGAGAACACAGCCTCAAAGTCGCCGGACTGGGTCTTCAGCGGCCAGTTCTCCCAGGACGTCACCTGCACGTCCAGCTCCAGGCCCAGCTTGTCCGCCACCAGCTGGGCGATGTCCAGTTCGGAGCCGATCGGCGTCTTGTCGTCGGTGGCGTGGAAGGACAGCGGGATGGACCCGGCGGTGGTGGCCACCGTCAGCTTGCCGTCCTTGCCGATCAGCCCGGGGACCTTGGCGGCGAGCGCCGCGTCCTTCTCGCCCCGGATCCGCTGCTGGTCCGGTGAGGTGTTGTAGACCACGCCGTTGCGTGCCGCCGTCGTTTGCGCTCCTCCGCTGGGGTTGCCGGCGGCGGAGGCGCCGGGGTCGGCGCAGCCGGCGAGCGCGGCGGTGCCAAGGAGTGCGGTGCCGAGGAGTACGACGGCGGGACGCGCCGCGAGGGCGCGGCTGCGGCGGAGGCCGCGGGTGGGGAAAGCCATGGGGTGGTCCTTAGATGTTGAAGGCCGGTTCCAGCACCTTGGAGAAGAAGCTCCGGGTGCGCGGTTCCTGGGGGTTGCTGAAAATTTCCTTGGGGGTGCCCTGTTCCACGATCTGGCCCTGGTCCATGAACACCACGGTGTCCGCCACGTCGCGGGCAAAGCCCATCTCGTGCGTGACGATGATCAGCGTGGTGCCGGACGTGGCCAGTTCGCGGATCACGTCCAGCACTTCGTTGACCAGCTCGGGATCCAGGGCGGAGGTGGGCTCGTCGAACAGCAGGATCTTGGGGTCCAGGGCCAGGGCCCGGGCGATGGCCACGCGCTGCTGCTGGCCACCGGAAAGCTGGCGGGGATAGGCGTCCGCCCGGTCCTCGAGCCCCACCCGGTCCAGCAGTTCCAGGCCGCGGCGGCGGGCCTCCTCCTGGACCGCCCCTGCGCCACGACGGGTGCTTCCGCCACGTTCTCCAGGGCAGTGAGGTGCGGGAACAGGTTGAAGTTCTGGAACACCATGCCGATGTCGGTGCGCTGTTTCAGGATCTCCTTTTCCCGCAGCTCGTGCAGGCGGTCGCCGCGGAGTCTGTAGCCCACCAGCTGTCCGTCGATGGTGATGTGGCCGCCGTCCACCTTTTCCAGGTGGTTGATGGTGCGCAGCAGGGTGGATTTTCCGGAGCCGGAGGGGCCTACGATCACGGCCACCCCGCCCGGTTCCACGGTGAGGCTGACACCTTTGAGGACTTCGGTGGCGCCGAAGGATTTGCGGACGCCGGTGATTTCCACCAGGCCGCGGGTGGCTGTGGGGGCGGTAAGGGTCTCAGTCATCAGGGGTTCCTCCGGGTGGGCACTGCCGCGTGGGTGGCGAAGAATTTACGGGCCTTCTGCAGGGGCGTCAGCGGCAGGCTCCGCACCGCGCCCCTGGAGTAGTGCCGTTCGATGTAGTACTGGAACACGCTCAGCACGGAGGTGATCACGATGTACCAGAGCGTGGCCACCAGCAGCAGCGGCAGGACCTGCTGGGTGCGGTTGTAGATGACCTGGACCGTGTAGAACAGCTCCGAGTAAGCCAGCACGTAGACGATCGAGGTGCCCTTGACCAGGCCGATGATCTCGTTGAACGCGGTGGGCAGGATGGCGCGCATGGCCTGCGGCAGCACGATCCGCGTGGAGCGGCGCCAGGCCGGGATGCCCAGGGCGGCCGCGGCCTCCAGCTGTCCCTGGTCCACGGACAGGATGCCGCCGCGGATGATTTCGGCCGAGTAGGCGGCCTGGTTCAGGGTCAGGCCCAGCACTGCTGCCGCAAACTGGCTGATCAGTGTGGTGGTCTGGACCTCGAAGAACCGGACGTCCGTGAAGGGGATTCCCAGGCTGATCTTCTCGTACAGGTAGCCCAGGTTGTACCAAAGGAGCATCTGCACCAGCAGCGGCGTGGACCGGAAGATCCAGGAGAACGTCCAGGACACGGACACCAGCAGCGGCGATGCAGAGAGCCGCATCAGCGCCAGGATGAAGCCGAGCACAAATCCGAGGACACCGGAGATGGCGGTCAGCTTCAGCGTTTCCACCAGGCCGTTGACCACGGACTGGGCCGTGAACCACTGCGCCACCACACCCCACTCCCAGCGCGGGTTGGTGGCCAGCGACCAGGCCACGGCCAGGACACCCAGGGCGACGCCGGCAGTCCCCACCCAGCGCCACGGATGCTTGGTGGCCACCACGCGGTACGACGAATAGTCCGCGGGGACCCGTTCCGGGACGCCGGCCCTGCCCGGTGACGCTGCCGGTGACGCTGCCGCGGGCTGTGCCGGCTGCGGCTGTGCCGGTTGCGGCTGCTTTGACTGCGCCACCCTGGTTGCTGAACTCACGGGGCCACCTCACTTCTCATTCCTGGACTGGAGCCGGACTGCCCGGCGTCGGGGCGGCTCGCCCCGGGGTGCTGGCTGCAAATCTAGGACCGGCCGGAACGGGCCAGCAAGGCGCATGGTTGCAATACTTCACGGGGCTTCGCACGGCGTCATGAGTCGGTTTTGCGTCCCTTAACGCGCCGTGACGCGGAGTTAACGGCCGTGACCAGGTGCTCGACCGCCGTCGTCACGGCTGCCTAGCATGGGCACTCCGACGGCCACTTCCGCGCCGTCCCCGCACCCACTCGCCGTCAGGAGAGCCCATGCCAGCCACCATCCCGGCCATCGCCTTCATCGGCGGCGGGCCGCGCACGGCGGGTGTGCTGGAACGGATCGCCGCCAACCGGCCGGACGTCTTCGCCGGGCCGCTGCAGATCCACGTGGTGGAGCCGCACATCCCGGGCTCGGGCCGCATCTGGCGGTACGACCAGGACCCCGGGCTCCTCCTCAACTCCATGGCCGCGGACATCACCATGTTCACGGACCAGTCGGTGGACTGCCAGGGCCCCGCCGCGCCGGGTCCGGCGCTGGCCGAATGGGCCGCCGGCGTCCTGGACGCCTCCATCATCGACGTCCCGGATTTTCCCCAGCCGCTGTGGGACCAGCTGCGGTCCCTGACCGGCACCACCTTTCCCACCCGCCAGCTGCAGAGCCAGTACCTGGAGTGGTTCTTCCGCCGCGCCGCCAGGTCCCTGGGCCGCAGCGTCACGGTCCACCGGACCACCGCAGTGGGCATTACGGAACTGAAAGGCGGCGGCCACCAGGTTGGGCTGGCCAACGGCCGGACCCTGCACGCGGACATCGTGGTGACCGCCCTGGGCCACACCGATTCCCTCCCGGACGCCGTGTCCGCCGGCTTCACGGACTTCGCCGCCCGGCACGGCGGCTGCCACGCGGCACCCAGCTACACCACCGACGTCGACTACTCCCCCATTGCCCCCGGACAGGACGTCATCGTCGCCGGGATGGGCCTGGCGTTCGTGGACCTGCTGGTCCTCCTGATGGAAGGGCGCGGCGGCAGGTTCCAGGAAACGTCCGACGCCGGGCTGCGCTACCTTCCGTCCGGACGGGAACCGGTGCTGTGGGCCGGCTCCCGGCGGGGAGTGCCGTACCACTCCAAGATTTCCGCTGCCCTCCGGGGGCAGGCTCCCGGGCCGTTGCGGTTCTTTACGGCCGCCGCCGTGGATGCGCTGCTGCAGCAGCATGGCGAGCTGGACTTCCACCGGCATCTCTGGCCCCTGATCGCCAAGGAAGCCGGCTACTACTATTACCGCGAGCTTCTGACCGGAAGCCCTGAACGCGCCGCCATGGGCTGGGACGGGTTCGCCTCCGCCTATGCAGGACTGGACTGGTACAGCCCCGGGCGGAAAGACCTGGTGGCCGCAGCGGTCCCTGACGCCGGCCTGCACCTGGACCTGGAGCGGCTGGACCGCCCCTTCGACGGCCGCCGCTTCAGCGATCACGCGGAAGTCCAGGACGCGGTGGCCGGATACATCGAGCAGGACCTGGCTAGGCGGGACAGCCCTGACCACCCCGAAACCCTTGCCCTGTTCCTGGCCCTGCTGCACGTCTATATGGAGGTGGGGCGCATAGTCCCGCCCGAGCGGCTGAACGCACGCTCGCAGCAGGTCATCCACGGCTGGTGGCACGGCTTCTTCAGCTTCGTGGACTCCGGTCCGCCGCCGCACCGGCTCCGCCAGGTCCTGGCGCTGCACCGGGCCGGCCTGCTGCAGTTCCTGGGTCCCGGCCTCCAGGTCTCCGCCGATGAGGCCATGGGGCTTTTGTTGCTTCGTCCGCCCAGTCCGGGGTGACCGTCACGGCGAAGGCCCTGATCGAGGCGCGGCTGCCGGCCACGTCCGTGGCCCGCTCGCTGAACCCCGTGCTCGCCTCGCTGCACGGGAGCGGCCTGGGCAGCGAGCAGCAGCTGCTGACCTCCGACGGCATCCACTCCACCGGGAAACTCCTGGTCTCCCCGCAGCACCAGCTGGTGGGGGCCGGCGGCAAGCCGCACACCGCCCTTTTCGGCGTCGGCCCGGGAACGTCGGGCTGGGGCGCGGGCGCCTTTGCCCGGCCCAACACGAACGCCGCGCCGTTCCGCGAGAACGATGCCCTGGCCCGGACCATCCTCCGCGCTGCCCGCGGCGTGGCTGCCGGGGATGTGTCTGCCCCGGCCGCCATGACTCCGGAACCAGCCGCCGCCGGACAGAACTGACCGGCAACAATAACGACCAGTGACAAGGAATAACCAGTGACCGCAGAACCACACCTTCGTCCCAGGCCGCTTGATCCCGCCAGCCTGGTGGTCCTCAACCTGCCCATGCACGATCCGCGCGTCCGGCCGCTCCTGGACGAGCTCGCCGTCGAATACGACACCCGCTACGGGGACCTGTTCGGCCGCACGGCTGCCGCAGAGGAACTGAACCGCTACCCCGCCGCGGAATTCGAGGGACCGCACGGAGCCCTCCTGGTCATCCAGGAGGACGGCGAGTCGATCGCCGGCGGCGCGTTCCGCCGGTATGACGAAACCACCGCGGAACTGAAGCGGATCTGGACGCACTCGGCCCACCGCCGTCGTGGTCTGGGCAGGCTGGTGCTGGCCGAGCTGGAAGCCCTGGCTGCCGCCCGCGGCTACACCCGGCTGTACCTCACCACGGGCCCGCGGCAGCCCGAAGCCAAGCACCTTTACCTCACCAGCGGCTACCAGGCGCAGTTCGACCTCGACGCCGATCCGGAAACCATCGGACCGCTGGCGTTCACCAAGGAGCTCGCCCCGGTTCCGCGGAATTCCCGGCCGGACTGACCGCCCGGCCACCGCCGCATCCGGGGCCGCCGCGGTTATGCTGGCGCCATGGCCTCCAAAACCACAGCAGAGAAGCTTGCCACCATCCAGAAGGGCTACACGCTCGAAGGCGCCACCATCGAGCTGGGGGCCGCCATCATCGACGGCGAGCTCCACAAGGACGCGCCGGTGCGGCTGCCGCTGGCCATGATGAACAGGCACGGGCTGGTGGCCGGCGCCACCGGAACGGGCAAGACCGTCACCCTGCACATGATGGCCGAACAGCTGTCCACAGCCGGCGTCCCCGTCTTCCTGGCCGACATCAAGGGCGACCTTTCCGGCCTGGCGACTGCCGCCGCCGGCAGCGACAAGCTCACCGCACGCACGCAAAGCATCGGCCAGCCGTGGCAGGGCAAGGCGTTTCCAGTGGAGTTCCTGGCGCTGGGCGGGGACGGCAACGGTGTTCCTGTGCGCGCCACCGTGTCCTCGTTCGGGCCCATCCTGCTCTCGCGCATCATGGAACTGAACGACACGCAGGAATCGAGCCTGCAGCTGGTGTTCTATTTTGCGGACAAGAACGGCCTGGAGCTGATCGACCTCAAGGACCTCCGCGCCGTCATCCAGTTCCTCACCTCGGACGAGGGCAAGGACCAGCTGGAGGAACTGGGCGGGCTGTCCAAGGCGACCGCCGGGGTGATCCTCCGCGAACTGGTGGGCCTCGAGGCGCAGGGGCTGGAAAAGTTCTTCGGTGAGCCGGAGTTCGATACCGCCGAGCTGCTGCGCACCGCCCCCGACGGCCGCGGCGTGGTCACCTGCCTGGAGCTGCCCACCCTGCAGACCAAGCCCATGCTGTTCTCCACCTTCCTGATGTGGCTGCTGGCGGACCTGTTCGAGGACCTTCCGGAGGCCGGCGACCTGGACAAGCCCAAACTCGTGTTCTTCCTGGACGAGGCCCACCTGCTGTTCAACGGGGCCAGCAAGGCCTTCCTTGACGCCATCACCACCACCGTCCGGCTCATCCGGTCCAAGGGGGTGGGCATCTTCTTCGTCACCCAAACACCCAAGGACGTCCCCGCCGATGTCCTGGGCCAGCTGGCCAACCGGGTGCAGCACGCCCTCCGCGCGTTCACCCCCGAGGACGCCAAGGCGCTCAAAGCCACGGTGTCCACGTTCCCGGTCAGCGACTACGACCTCGAAGAGACCCTCACCTCAGCGGGTATCGGCGAGGCCGTCATTACCGTCATGAACGAAAAGGGCGCGCCCACGCCGGTGGCCCTCACCCGGCTCCGGGCACCCGAGTCCTTGATGGGCCCCAGCGAGGAGACCCTGGTGCGCAGCACGGTGGCCGGTTCCGCGCTGCTGGGTAAGTACGGAACAGCGGTGGACAACCCCTCCGCCTACGAAAAGCTCACCGGCAAGGCGGCCGCGCCCACGGGTCCGGCGGCCGACACCCCGGCCGGGGAACCTGCGGCGCCCGCCGGCTACGACGTGGACGCCGAAGCCCGCCGGATCGAGGAGGAAATCCTGGGCCGGCCCAGCAGCAGGCCGCCGCAGGCCCGGTTCCCGCGCAGGATCCTGAACCCCAGTACGGCGGCGCGGAGGACGGGGAGGCGCGTGAGTCTGAACCACGCGCGTCCAAGCCCCGGGCCAAGGCCCCCGGGCACCGCGGTCCCGGCAGCCGCAGTCGCGGGAGCCCGAGCCGCAACCGGGCGGCATGATGGGCGACCTCGGCGGAGTGCTCGGCGGCGCCCTGGGCGGCGGACTCAAGAGCATGGCACGGTCCATGGGCACCCAATTGGGGCGCGAACTGCTCCGCGGCGTGTTCGGCACATCGTCCCGGCGCCGCCGCCGCTGACCCTGCCGCGCCCACCCTGCAACGGGTGTCCCGGGAACCGCCAGGGCTCGTGTCAATGCCGGCCCGGCCACCCGCCGTCGGGCATTAACCGGGTGTTGCCCGGCAAGATAGGGGGACGCCAACTTTAGTGTGCGTCCGCACTGCCGTTACTGTAAGGAACGTGCAGATGAGTCAAGCGTTGGTGAGGATCGCGGCCGGATGGCTGCTGGGCCTCATGCTTGCCATCGCCGGAGCCATCGTGGCCATCAACGTTGTGAACAACACCGTGGCCAGCCCGCAGCAGCCGGTACGGGAATACCTGGATGCTTTGAGGAGCGGAGACGGCGGGCGTGCACTCGGACTCCTGCGGGCCGCGGTCCCGCCCAGCAATGCTGCAATGCTGGATGGCCCCGGGCTGCAGACGGCGGCGTCCCGTGTAGCGAACATCAAGATCGGCGACCCTGAGGAACGTCCGAACAACCAGGTCACGGTGCCCCTGGAGTACACCATCGACGGCAGCCGGCTGCACACTGACTTCCTCCTGCAGAAGACCGGCACCGAGTGGCTGTTCTTCAACACCTGGGCGTTTGTCCCGTCCCGGCTGCCCACCGTTGATATCACCGTGGTCAACGGCAACGAGGCTGACGTCAACGGCGTCCCGGTCAATATGCCCAACGGCCGCAACTCCTTTGCCGTGTTCTACCCGGGCGAATACGAGGCGTCCCTGGACGGACAGTACTTCTCGGCACCCGCCACCAGGGCCACCGTCACCTCCAAGGACGCCCCGGTGGCGCCCCTCAACCTGCTGACCCAGGCCACGGACAAGCTGAAGAACGACGTTGCAGCCAAGATCCGGGAGTTCCTGGACGGCTGCGCGGCGGAGGCCGTCAAGGAACAGAAGCTCCAGCCGGACTGCCCCTTCTACTACACCAGCAACAACAGGGTCCAGGACGGCACCATCCGGTGGACCGTGACCAAGTACCCGGGTGTATCAGTGGAGCCGTTCGACGGCCGCTGGGTGGTGGCGCCCCTGGACGGCAAGGCCAAGGTGGAGGCGCTCCAGCAGAACTCGTTCACCGGGGCCTGGTACCCGCTGGACGCAGAGGTGGACTTCAGCTTCACCACCCGCCTGGACGTCTCCGGCGACACCGTCAAGGTCACCCCGATGCTGAGCTTCTAGGCCCTGCATCCAAAGTGGCCCAGTTTTGGTCCCATAGTTGACGTGCTGCCTGGAGTTTTAGACCCAGTCCTGTCGAAAACTGGGCTGGTTCGGCTGCGGCCACCGCAGCGAACCCCGCGCCAGCACCTCCCGCACCTGCGCCAAGACGGACTCCGGCGCGTAAACCACATCGTCGTAGAAGAATCTGAGCACGGGCAGGCCCCGACGTATTGCGGCGTTATCCCTGCGGCGGTCCTTCTTGTATTGCCGTGGCTCCATGTGGAAGGCGATTCCATCGATCTCGACGATGAGGAATCCCTCCAGGAGGAAGTCCACACGTCCTATTCCCTCGATCCACACTTGCGTCTCCGTGGCTATCCCGGCATCCCTGAACAGCACCCGGGCCAGGGTTTCCAGGAGGGAGTCCGCGCCGCGCTCAACCTTGGACAGAACCTGCCGGGCCTTGCCGCATCGATTGCCATCCAAGAGGCGGAAGAGATGGCCGGGCTCAATGTCTCCGCGGTTATAGGCGCATTCCACCATGACCACGGATTCGAGTTCCGGCAGGCACAGCAGCGCGTGGAGCAGGACGTCGGGCAGTGCTGCAAGCGTCCTGTGCTGCGGCTGCTGGGTCAGGGGAAGCCTGTGGCTGACACATCGGGCTGCACTCCGCCCATTGCTGTGCCAGTAATGGGGCGTCGCGGCGGAACGCAGCTGCCATAGGCCGTATTTCGGGGCTGCGGAGGCACATGTCAGGAGACCGCGGGCCATGCCGGCAGCCATCAGCTCCGGATCAGCGCCTGCAACGGCCAAGACGCCCCGCTCCAGGCGTACCACCCGGCCGCTCCGGACCGCCCGCCGAAGCGCCGTTTCCGTAGCCCCTGCGGCCAGCACGTCACGCCGCAGCAGTACTCCCCCGGCCGACCTGAGGATCTCTGTAGGGTCCATGTGGCCACAATGCCTGCCTGCCCTGGCCTGCGGCAGAAGTAACGGAGGCTATGTGGACAACGGCGCGTCCAGACTGGCCCAGTTTTCGGGGAGCAGAGACAGGACTGGCCCGGTCTTCAGGGCACGACGCTCTGGAAACCGGGCCAGTTCATCAAAACCAGCGGAGGGTCAGTCCATTCCGCGCAGGTCCAGGACCAGTTCCGTGTCACCATCGGCCTGCAGGACCACGGGGATGCCCCAGTCCTGCTGGTACAGGTGGCAGGCGGCGTGGTCGGGGATCTCGCCGTCCTCGGTCTCGGGGCCGTCGCAGGCCGCGGCGCGGGCGGTAATGTGCAGCACGCCCTCGGGCACGTCCGGGGACAGCTGAAGGGTGCGCTGCAGTCCCACGGAGGTTCCGCCGCCGGAGACCAGCAGCCCGGGAGGCGTGGAGGAGATCTTCAGCTGGGTGGGGTCGCCCCAGCGGTCGTCGAGCTTCTGCCCCGTGGGCGCCGTGAAGCGGACGGTCAGGTCCAGCGCGCCGGGCGCCACCGGGCTCTTGGGCCGGTGGGTCTGGGATGCGCCCTCATCCACCTGCTGTGCTTCCTTGGGAATGGGCACGTAGACGATCTGGTGCTTGTTGGCCTCCACCACTACCAGCAGGGGCTCGGAACCGGCCGAGTGGGTGTGGTCCACGATCACGTCGGAGGGCTCGGCCAAACCTCGTGCCAGGGTGGACACGGTGCCGGATGCGGGGTCGTAGCGGCGGACGGCACCGTTGTATGTGTCCGCGATCGCCACGGAGCCGTCGGGCAGGACGGTCACGCCCAGCGGGTGCTGCAGGCGTGCGTCGGCGGCCGGGCCGTCGCGGAAGCCGAAGTCGAACAGGCCCTTGCCTACTGCAGACTCCACGGTGACCTTCCCGGAATCGTCAACCACCAGCTTCCGCAGTGCGGAGGTCTCCGAATCAGCCACCCAGATGTTGCCGTCGGCGTCCTCGGCCACGCCTGAGGGCTGGGCGAACCAGGATTCGTGCGCGGCGCCGTCCAGCAGGCCCTCAAGCCCGTTGCCCGCGATGATGTCCACTTCGCCGCCCACAGGGTCGAAGCTGAAGATCTGGTGCGTACCGGCCATCGCGACCACCACGGCGTTCAGCTTCCGTGACCACACCACGTCCCAGGGAGAGCTCAGGGAGACTTCGAGCGAGTGCTCGCTCAGCTTGCCCGTGAACCCCGCGGCGTCCTCGTCCACGCGGGCGGGGCCGGTCTCCAGCAGGCGTTGGATCCCGTTACCGGCCAGCGTGGACGCCTTGCCGTCCGTGAGGGACAGACCGCGCAGCCGGTGGTTGACGGAGTCAGCAATTACGACGTCGTAGCCCACCTTGGCTGCCACATCTTCCGGCAGCAGGACCAGGCCCTGGGGTTCGTTGAACTGGGCGGTGGCCGTGTCACCGGCGGCGGGACCGTCGGCATAGCCCTTGGTGCCCGAGCCAAAGGTTGCCAGCACCGTGTGGAAGTCGGTGTCCAGTTCCACCAGCCGGTGGTGGCCGGTGTCGGTGACCAGCCAGGTGCCGGACGTCGGGGCACCTGCGGACGTGCCGCCGTCGGACGCTGCCCCTGAAGCAGACCCGCGGCCGGCGGGCAGGAACAGCGCCTTGCCGGGGAAGCGAAGGGTGCCGGAGGTTGCCTCGGGCGCCACGTACGGGCCGGAGCCGCGGTGGAGGGTGCCCTTGGCTTCGTGTTCGGCGATGAGCTCGGGGATCAGCACGGCGAGCCCGTCCGCGTGGCCCTCGCCGGAGAGGTGCGCCACGATGTAGCCCTCGGGGTCGATGACCACCAGGGTGGGCCAGGCACGGGCGGTGTAGGCCTTCCAGGTGTCCAGCTCTGGATCATCCAGGACGGGGTGGTGGATCTCGTACCGCTCCACGGCCGCGGCCAGCGCCACCGGGTCCGCCTCGTGCTCGAACTTGGGCGAGTGGACGCCCACCGTCACCAGGACATCGGAGTACTGCTCCTCCAGCGGCCGAAGCTCGTCCAGGACGTGCAGGCAGTTGATGCAGCAGAAGGTCCAGAAGTCCAGCAGCACGATCTTGCCGCGCAGGGCCTCCAGGTCCAGGGTCTTGCCGCCGGTGTTCAGCCAGTTGCGGCCTACCAGTTCGGAGGCCCGGACCCGGGCATGCGTGCGTACGGTTTCGCTCATCAGCGTCCTTCCAGCTTGTTGCGTTCAGCCAGCTTGGCGTCGCGTTCGGCCAATTTGGCAAACATATCGTTGTAAGCGGTCAGATCGGCGTCGTTATTCCTGTCCGCCGCGCGGTCCACGCGTTTGGTCTCCCGCTGGTCGGACCTGGACCACATGATGGCGACGCCGATCGCCACCAGCAGCGTTGGCACCTCACCGATGCCCCAGGCCACCGCGCCGCCGGTCTGCTGGTCGACGAGGGCCGACGGTCCCCAGGCGCGGCCAAGGTTGCCGAAGTAGTCCGCGGCCAGCAGCCCGGTGCCGCCCATGATGGAGACCCCGAAGAAGGCATGGAAGCCCATGGTGGCCAGCAGCAGGAGCAGCCGCATGGGGTACGGCGCACGGCGCGGCAGCGGGTCCGTGCCGATCATGCTGAGCACAAAGATGTACCCGGTGAGCAGGAAGTGCAGGTTCATCAGCTCGTGGCCCACATGCTCGCGCATGGCGAAGCCAAACAGGTCCGAGTAGTAGAACAGCACGATCGAGCCGGCGAAGTTGGCAGCGGCGAACAGCGGGTGGGTGACCAGCTGAGAGAACTTCGAATGGACGAAGACCAGCAGCCATTCGCGCATCCCGCGTGAGCCGTCGCCGCGGGCGGGCAGCGCACGCAGGGCCAGGGTCACGGGGGCGCCCAGCACCAGGAAGATCGGGGCAACCATGGTCAGGGCCATATGGTCCACCATGTGCGCGGAGAACAGGACGCGGCCATAGACCGACGGCGGCCCGGACGTGATGAACGTCAGGACCACCAGGCCGACGACCCAGTTCAGGGACCGGAACCACTGCCAGGAATCGCCCCGGCGGCGGACCTTGGCCACGCCCAGGAAGTAGGTGGCCAGGCCGAAGAGGGCCACGCCCACCCAGAGCCAGTCCAGCCGCCACTCGGTCAACCAGCGTTCGGGCGTCAGCTCCGGGGGCAGCTCGTAGCCGCTGAGGATGAAGGCTGGCGAGGCATTGGCCGCCACTTCCGTTGGCTGCGGCGGCGCCGAGCGGCCCAGGGCCACGGCGATGCCCGAGGTGGCGCCCATGACCAGCAGCTCAGCCAGCACCAGCTGCCAGAGGACCCGCCGCCAGGACAGGGTGGAGCCCTTGCGCCCCAGCTGCGGGATAACCCACTGCCGGTGCATGAAGCCGATGCCGCCCAGGACCACCGCCGCGGCAGTCTTGGCCAGGATCAGCTGGCCGTAGGCCGAGCCGAAGAGATCATGCCAGCTGGTGACGCGGATGCTGGCGTTGATAATGCCCGAGGCGAAGACCAGCACGAACGCGAAGCCGGCCAGGGTGGAGAACCGCCGGAGCGTGGGTTCGGTGATATCCGTGGCTGCCCCGGCCTTGGACCCCGTGAGGATCCCGGACAGCAGGGCCAGGATGATGATGCCGCCCACCCAGGTGCTCACGCCCACCAGGTGCAGGCCGATTGAGTTGATGGCGCCCTCGTGGTCCGAAGAGCTCGACGAGTGTCCGATCAGGGCGGTGGGGACCAGGCCGATGAGGGCCAGGATGAGGGTCAGGGCGAGGCCGCCCAGGGACCTGACGCCGAACAGCGCGGTGGTCACCACGGCGGCAATGATGATGACGGCAAGCCATGCCCGGCCCGTTTCGATGTCCGTCATGAAGTACACCAGGGCCTGGGTGAACGCGGGATCGCCGGACAGCCCCTGCCCTGCTACGTCGGCATAGGTGAACACCAGGACTGCGATGGCGGACAAGGTCCACACGGCGCCCGCGACGGCCGCCACAGAGAGCACGCGGGTGAAGGCGGGATGTTCGGGCGCACCTCCGGCTGGTGGAGTTTCCCGGTCCCGGCCCCGCACGGCACTGTTCCGGGGGTTCAGGTTTTTGGGGAGGATGCCGACGGCGAAGATCAGGCCTCCGACGACGGTCGCCAGGGAGACGTTATGGATTGCCTTGCTGACGGGCAGGCCCCACCGCACCAGGGCGCCGGGGTCGGCGACGCTGCGCGCCGCTGCAGCGCCGGAGAAGATCAGTGCTGCTGCAAGGGCCAGGAAGAGTGCCGCCAGGCCTGCAAGCTGCCAGGGCACGGGGATCCCCCGGCTTCCGGCGTCCCGGACCGCAGCTCCCTTGCCAGGATCGGACTGGGGCGCGGTGGAACGTGGAGTTGCGGCGGAAGACACCATTCCATTGTCCGCTACGCCTGCCTGCGCCGCGAATCCGGGTTGTATGCGAGTGAGCAGTTGGAGCCGGGCCGTTAAAGCAAAGGAGCGGCAACCCGATGGGTTGCCGCTCCTTGTTCCAGCCGGCTGCATGCCGGGAGGGACAAGCTTTACTTCTTGGAGACTGCAGCCTTCAGCTTGGAGCCGGCGGTCAGCTTGACACTGTGGCCTGCTGCGATCTGGATGGTTTCGCCGGTCTGCGGGTTGCGGCCGGTGCGTGCTGCACGGTCAGTGCGCTCGACGGCGAGCCAGCCCGGGATGGTGATCTTCTCGCCCGCGGCGACAGAAGTCTCGAAAACCTCGAACAGTGCATCGAGGACGGAGTTGACGGCAGCCTGGCTGGTGCCGGCCTTGCCTGCTACCTCTGCAACAAGTTCACTACGGTTCTTAGCCATTTATGTCCTCCTGGACGATTCTGATTCTGGAGCCTGCACGCGGCATGCGCACAAGCCACTGTCCGAAAACTTACCAGCTTGGGCGCTTCCGGTCCGCAAATTCCGCGTGTTTCCGCGACTTTTTGAGGTTAATCACCGATTCCGGGGCCCATTTTCAGCCCTTGGAGGAAGGCTTTGCGCTTCCTGCCGGGTTTCCTGGGACACCGCGTCCGGTTCCATGAAGGGGAGTTGGGGTTAAATGTGGGAGGCCCCAACCTGGTGGTTGGGGCCTCGACCAATGTGTGTCCGGCGGTGACCTACTCTCCCACACCCTCCCGGGTGCAGTACCATCGGCGCTGTGGGTCTTAGCTTCCGGGTTCGGAATGGGACCGGGCGTTTCCCCCACGCTATGACCGCCGTAACCCTTGTACCCGCCCGCCCGGTGTTTTGTTCGGGGGTGGGAAGACTCGTGGTTACAACATTGTGGTGTTGTTCTTCAGTTGTGTTGGTTCCGTGCCGTGACAACCCCGGTGTTGGGGGGTTGTTGGTTGGGAACCACATAGTGGACGCAAGCAGAGTTTTGTATGTATCTGTGTGGTGTAAGTTGTTGGCCTATTAGTACCGGTCAGCTTCACGAGTCGTTAGTCCTCGCTTCCACATCCGGCCTATCAACCCAGTGGTCTGGCTGGGGGCCTCTCACACCCGAGGGTGTATGGAAATCTCATCTCGAAGCGAGCTTCCCGCTTAGATGCTTTCAGCGGTTATCCCATCCGAACGTAGCTAATCAGCGGTGCACTTGGCAGTACAACTGACACACCAGAGGTTCGTCCGTCCCGGTCCTCTCGTACTAAGGACAGCCCTTCTCAAATTTCCTGCGCGCGCAGCGGATAGGGACCGAACTGTCTCACGACGTTCTAAACCCAGCTCGCGTACCGCTTTAATGGGCGAACAGCCCAACCCTTGGGACCTACTCCAGCCCCAGGATGCGACGAGCCGACATCGAGGTGCCAAACCATGCCGTCGATATGGACTCTTGGGCAAGATCAGCCTGTTATCCCCGAGGTACCTTTTATCCGTTGAGCGACGGCCATTCCACAATGTACCGCCGGATCACTAGTCCCGACTTTCGTCCCTGCTCGAGATGTCTCTCTCACAGTCAAGCTCCCTTGTGCACTTACACTCGACACCTGATTGCCAACCAGGCTGAGGGAACCTTTGGGCGCCTCCGTTACTTTTTAGGAGGCAACCGCCCCAGTTAAACTACCCATCAGGCACTGTCCCTGACCCGGATTACGGGCCGAAGTTAGATGTCCAAAGTGACCAGAGTGGTATTTCAACGATGACTCCACCCGAACTGGCGTCCGGGCTTCAACGTCTCCCACCTATCCTACACAAGCCACTCCGAACACCAATACCAAACTATAGTAAAGGTCTCGGGGTCTTTCCGTCCTGCTGCGCGTAACGAGCATCTTTACTCGTACTGCAATTTCGCCGAGTTTATGGTTGAGACAGCGGGGAAGTCGTTACTCCATTCGTGCAGGTCGGAACTTACCCGACAAGGAATTTCGCTACCTTAGGATGGTTATAGTTACCACCGCCGTTTACTGGGGCTTAAATTCTCAGCTTCGCCTTGCGGCTAACCGGTCCTCTTAACCTTCCAGCACCGGGCAGGAGTCAGTCCGTATACATCGTCTTGCGACTTCGCACGGACCTGTGTTTTTAGTAAACAGTCGCTTCCCCCTGGTCTCTGCGGCCCCGATCCCCTCCACACCGCAAAGGGTGTATCAAGGTTGGGGCCCCCTTCTCCCGAAGTTACGGGGGCATTTTGCCGAGTTCCTTAACCATAATTCTCTCGATCGCCTTGGTATTCTCTACCTGATCACCTGTGTCGGTTTGGGGTACGGGCGGCTAAAACCTCGCGTCGATGCTTTTCTCGGCAGCATAGGATCACCAAATCCCCCCAAACGGGGGTCCCATCAGATCTCAGGCACCATGAGTGGCGGATTTGCCTACCACTCGCCCTACATCCTTAGACCGGGACAACCATCGCCCGGCTCGGCTACCTTCCTGCGTCACACCTGTTAATACGCTTGCCTCCCGGGATCAGGTCCTGCGCTCCACCAAAACCCTCACACCACAAGGGCGCTCGGGCAGGCTTCGGGCAGTTAGTATCCCCCGCTCAGCATGGGCGGTTTTTCGCCGGTACGGGAATATCAACCCGTTGTCCATCGACTACGCCTGTCGGCCTCGCCTTAGGTCCCGACTTACCCAGGGCAGATTAGCTTGACCCTGGAACCCTTGATCATTCGGCGGACGGGTTTCTCACCCGTCTTTCGCTACTCATGCCTGCATTCTCACTCGTGTAGGCTCCACCGCTGGTTTACACCGCGACTTCACCGCCCACACGACGCTCCCCTACCCATCCACACGCCTGAACCACAAGGGCTTAGCTAAAATGTGAATGCCACAACTTCGGCGGTGTACTTGAGCCCCGCTACATTGTCGGCGCGGAATCACTTGACCAGTGAGCTATTACGCACTCTTTTAAGGGTGGCTGCTTCTAAGCCAACCTCCTGGTTGTCTGGGCAACTCCACATCCTTTCCCACTTAGCACACGCTTAGGGGCCTTAGTTGGTGGTCTGGGCTGTTTCCCTCTCGACTATGAAGCTTATCCCCCACAGTCTCACTGCTGCGCTCTCACTTACCGGCATTCGGAGTTTGGCTGACGTCAGTAACCTTGTAGGGCCCATTAGCCATCCAGTAGCTCTACCTCCAGCAAGAAACACGCAACGCTGCACCTAAATGCATTTCGGGGAGAACCAGCTATCACGAAGTTTGATTGGCCTTTCACCCCTACCCACAGCTCATCCCCTCCATTTTCAACTGAAGTGGGTTCGGTCCTCCACGACGTCTTACCGTCGCTTCAACCTGGCCATGGGTAGATCACTTCGCTTCGGGTCTAGATCACGCCACTCACACGCCCTATTCAGACTCGCTTTCGCTACGGCTGCCCCACACGGGTTAACCTCGCGACGTAACACTAACTCGCAGGCTCATTCTTCAAAAGGCACGCCGTCACCAGAATCAGACTGGCTCCGACGGATTGTAAGCACACGGTTTCAGGTACTGTTTCACTCCCCTCCCGGGGTACTTTTCACCTTTCCCTCACGGTACTGGTCCGCTATCGGTCATTAGGGAGTATTTAGGCTTATCAGGTGGTCCTGACAGATTCGCACGGGATTTCTCGGGCCCCGTACTACTTGGGATACTCTCACAGGCGGTACAAACACATTACGGTTACGGGACTAACACCCTCTCTGGCCGGCCTTTCAAAACCGTTCACCTATGCGCGCACATCACACCCCACCAGCCCGGCAGAACTGGTATGGAAAGTCCCACAACCCCGACCATGCAACGCCCGCCGGCTATCACACATGGAACGGTTTAGCCTGATCCGCGTTCGCTCGCCACTACTAACGGAATCACTATTGTTTTCTCTTCCTGCGGGTACTGAGATGTTTCACTTCCCCGCGTTCCCCCCACGCACCCTATGTGTTCAGGTACGGGTCACCGAGTCACTCGCGCGCTCGGCGGGGTTTCCCCATTCGGACACCCTGGGATCACAGTCCGGTTATCGACTCCCCCAGGCTTATCGCAGATTCCTACGTCCTTCTTCGGCTCCTAATGCCAAGGCATCCACCGTGTGCTCTTAAAAACTTGACCACAAAGATCAAAAACATTTCTCGAGAGAACCACAGAAACCAACCACACCCCAACACCCAAAGGGCATCAACAGCGCAGCCAGATCCAGGTTCATTAATCTTGGAAATTGCTTCTTATACAAGATGCTCGCGTCCACTATGTAGTTCTCAAACAACAACCCCACACCACACACCCCACACACCCACAACAGGCGCACGGAACGTCACGGCAGGGAAACCAGAAACAAACAAACCCGAGGGAAAACCCCCGGCCCTGTTGCCTCAGGACCCAACAGTGTGCCAAACACTACCCAGCAACCCAAACCAGCCGCGTTCCAGAACACCCGCCCTCCCCCGAAGAGAAGAACAAAACATTCGTACTAACCAAACCGGTCCGTGCCACCAGGCACCTATTTGTTGATATTCCACCCATGAGCACCCGCCACGGAACAATCGTCCATGCTGCGGGCTTGCTTCCTGACAACCCCCACACCGGCATTCACCAGCACAGAAGAGTTGGAGGTGCTCCTTAGAAAGGAGGTGATCCAGCCGCACCTTCCGGTACGGCTACCTTGTTACGACTTAGTCCCAATCGCCAGTCCCACCTTCGACAGCTCCCTCCCACAAGGGGTTAGGCCACCGGCTTCGGGTGTTACCAACTTTCGTGACTTGACGGGCGGTGTGTACAAGGCCCGGGAACGTATTCACCGCAGCGTTGCTGATCTGCGATTACTAGCGACTCCGACTTCATGGGGTCGAGTTGCAGACCCCAATCCGAACTGAGACCGGCTTTTTGGGATTAGCTCCACCTCACAGTATCGCAACCCTTTGTACCGGCCATTGTAGCATGCGTGAAGCCCAAGACATAAGGGGCATGATGATTTGACGTCGTCCCCACCTTCCTCCGAGTTGACCCCGGCAGTCTCCTATGAGTCCCCACCATCACGTGCTGGCAACATAGAACGAGGGTTGCGCTCGTTGCGGGACTTAACCAACATCTCACGACACGAGCTGACGACAACCATGCACCACCTGTAAACCAGCCCCAAAGGGGAAACCACATTTCTGCAGCGGTCCGGTTCATGTCAAGCCTTGGTAAGGTTCTTCGCGTTGCATCGAATTAATCCGCATGCTCCGCCGCTTGTGCGGGCCCCCGTCAATTCCTTTGAGTTTTAGCCTTGCGGCCGTACTCCCCAGGCGGGGCACTTAATGCGTTAGCTACGGCGCGGAAAACGTGGAATGTCCCCCACACCTAGTGCCCAACGTTTACGGCATGGACTACCAGGGTATCTAATCCTGTTCGCTCCCCATGCTTTCGCTCCTCAGCGTCAGTTAATGCCCAGAGACCTGCCTTCGCCATCGGTGTTCCTCCTGATATCTGCGCATTTCACCGCTACACCAGGAATTCCAGTCTCCCCTACATCACTCTAGTCTGCCCGTACCCACCGCAGATCCGGAGTTGAGCCCCGGACTTTCACGGCAGACGCGACAAACCGCCTACGAGCTCTTTACGCCCAATAATTCCGGATAACGCTTGCGCCCTACGTATTACCGCGGCTGCTGGCACGTAGTTAGCCGGCGCTTCTTCTGCAGGTACCGTCACTTACGCTTCTTCCCTACTGAAAGAGGTTTACAACCCGAAGGCCGTCATCCCTCACGCGGCGTCGCTGCATCAGGCTTTCGCCCATTGTGCAATATTCCCCACTGCTGCCTCCCGTAGGAGTCTGGGCCGTGTCTCAGTCCCAGTGTGGCCGGTCACCCTCTCAGGCCGGCTACCCGTCGTCGCCTTGGTAGGCCATTACCCCACCAACAAGCTGATAGGCCGCGAGTCCATCCAAAACCACAAAAGCTTTCCACCAACCACCATGCGATGGAAGGTCATATCCGGTATTAGACCCAGTTTCCCAGGCTTATCCCAGAGTCAAGGGCAGGTTACTCACGTGTTACTCACCCGTTCGCCACTAATCCACCAGCAAGCTGGCATCATCGTTCGACTTGCATGTGTTAAGCACGCCGCCAGCGTTCATCCTGAGCCAGGATCAAACTCTCCGTTGAAGTAAAACAAAAACAGACACAACCACAACCACCGGAAATAACGGCAGAAACAGCTGCACAAAATTTGAAACCAGCTAAAAACACCATGCACACCACGGGGTGGCGGCACAGCACAATCAACCAATTACATACATAATCGGTATCAACAAACTTGGCACACTATTGAGTTCTCAAACAACAGACACACCCGGCACCACCCAAACCAACGTCCAGGCTCGCTCCGGAGCAACTTTCCAAACTTACCCGGTTCCAACAAGCTTCGCAAATCAGCGTTACCGCGATCCACTCCACTCCGAAACCAGCCCCACCCGCGTCCGGCACGCCAAGAGGCGAACCATTTCCAGGCCGTTCAGTAAGGGGTTTGGCCGCTATCTTTCCGCTTCAGCGGCGGCGACTCAGAAAACAATACCCGCCCCCACACCCAACCGCAAATCGACCCCCGGGGGCCTCTTGTGCTGCCGGAAACCCCGGAATTCCGCGGTTTCCGGCAGCGTGGGCAAGAGATTTCCGCTTCTGAAGCTCGTTTGCTGCTTCTATGGAGTGGCTCACATCCGAAGAGGAGCCGAGGGAGTAGCCGAAGGGGGAGCCGGGACTTCCCTACCCCAGTACCTTGAGGACCACTTCGAAGTCGGACTGCCTCGGCTTCAGCCGGTACGGCTCCAGAACGCCGGGGCCGCAGGCGGCGGTGCCAACGCCACGCATGAGATGGTCCACGTAGATGTAGCTCCGCCCGTCCGGCACCAGATCCGGCCTGTGGTTTGCGGCATCCAGAGCCTGCATGCTGTACGGCCGGACTGTGAGGGCAAAGGGCTCGCCGGAAAGGTGCAGCTCCCTTCCGCCGGCGTGCAGGACAGCGGACCGCACGCCGGACCGGGCTCCCGACTCCTGGGGACGGACGTACTCAACGTCCAGCGCGGCAAGGGGCAGCTCGAACCATCCCGTCCGCGCACCCTGGCCGGTGTCCGGGTAGCCCTGGTGCGGGCCCTGGCCGAACCACCGCACCCCGGTGGTCCGGGAACCCAGCACCAGCTCCAGCCCGATCCGCGCCCATTCCACCTCGAAGCCGGCATTGACCCAGTCCCCCACGGGCCTGACCTGCGTCCGTAGTCCCAGGGAGTCGGAGCTGGCGGTCCACAGGTAATCCACCAGCACACCGAACTGCTTGTCCGCGGCACCCATGCGCGTGCTGACGCGCAGGTACTCTCCGCCGTCAGGAGAAGATTCCGCCCGGATGCCCAGCAGGCGGGTGCGGAGCCGGTGGAGTCCTGCGTCCTTCCACTGCGTCGCAAGGGGCCGTTCGTCCGGGCTTCCCCACTCGCGGCCGAGGTCGTTGTCGGTCGGGGGCCACCACAGGACCAGGCCGAACTTTTCCACGGGAAGTCCGCCAATGGATGTGGGCATGCCGGTTGCCCGGTTGAACACCGCGGTACCCAGCTGCAATTCGTCCTGGCCGGCCTCCACCAGGTCCCGGGCCTGCACCCCCGTGCCTGGTGAGGCAAGGCGGACAGCCTGCCCCCAGGCAACCTCGTGTCCTGCGGCAGCCCACCCAGTATCGGCGGCCAGCACAGCGCTGACGGTGAGCACCGCACCCGCGTCCTGCGCCAACCCCGCCACACACGCGGCAACCTCCGCCGGCAGCTCAACAACAGCCGTGGACTGCGCCGCAAGCGGCGCAACGGCCACCGTTCCCTCCAACCGTGTTCCGCCGTCGTCCTCCACCTTGTACTCAAAGCGGTAGGCGGAGGTGTCCGCAAAGTCCTGCCGGTTCCGCAGCGTGAAGCGGGCCCATGAGGAGGAAACGTCAATGCCCAGAGGCTCGATGACCTTCTTGAAATCCAACAGCCCGGGACGAGGTTTGCGGTTGGCATCAACCAGCCCGTCCGTGACGAAGTTGCCGTCGTGGACTTCCTCGCCAAAGTCCCCGCCGTAAGCGAAGTGTTCACCGCCGCCCGGGGAGGGAACAAGGATCCCGTGCTCCAGCCACTCCCAGACAAAACCGCCCATCAGCCGCGGATACGTGTCGAACAGGTCCTGGTACTCGGTCATGCCACCCGGCCCGTTTCCCATGGCATGCACATATTCGCACAGCACGAACGGCATGGCTCGGCGCCGAGCGTCCAGTTCGGCGTCCTCAAGCGCCGGCTCGATGCCCTGCCCGATGAGCGCCGTCTCGGCCTGGCTGGCATACATCCGGGAGTAGACGTCCACGTACGGTGAGGACCAGTCGCCCTCGTAGTGGATGGGACGGGACGGGTCACGGTCCTTGGCCCAGCGGGACATCGCCGCAAGGTTCCGGCCGGTGCCTGCCTCGTTGCCCAGCGACCACATGATCACGGAAGGGTGGTTCTTGTCGCGCTCAAGGGTTCGCTGCATCCGGTCCAGCAGGGCCTCCTCCCACTGCGGATCGTCGCTGGGGTTCTGTGCCCAGCCGGCGCTGTGGAAGCCGTGCGTTTCCAGGTCGCATTCCAGGACTACGTAGAAACCCAGCTGGTCTGCCAGCGCCAGGAACTCCGGGTGCGGCGGGTAGTGCGAGGTCCGGATGGCATTGATGTTGTGTTGCTTCATCAGCCGCAACTCCGCCTCCACCACGTCCCGCGGAACCACACGGCCCAGCCGGGGTGGTGCTCGTGGCGGTTCACTCCCCGGAGCAGGATCCGGCGGCCGTTCACCTTGAACTGCGCGTCCTCGATGACGATGCTGCGGAAACCCACCTGCAGGGCAACGGTCTCGCCCGGGGTGCTGACCGTTGCGCCATACAGGCGGGGAACTTCGGCGGACCAGGGCTGCACGCCGGGGACACGCTGCTCCGCCCCTGCTGGAAGTTCCAGGCCAAGTTCCGGAATGCGTACGACGGCGTCAATCGCCCGCCCGGCCCGGCTCACCTCGACGCGGAGCGTGCCCTCGCCCGTGCCCGGGTCATAGCCGGCGTGGACGAAGACGTCGTCGATGCCGTCCACCGGCCGCGCCTGCAGGGTGACGTCCCGGAAGATCCCCGGGAGCCACCACATGTCCTGGTCCTCCACATAGCTGGCGGCGGAGAACTGGGCCACCCGCACGGTCAGCGTGTTGGCTCCCTCGACCAGGATGCCGGACACGTCGAATTCGTGGGCCAGGCGGCTTCCGCGGGTGGTCCCGAGCTCCACTCCGTTCAGCCACACGGTTCCGGCCGAGTCGATGCCGTCGAACCGGAGCACGGCGTGCGGGAAGAACTCCGGGCCGGCCTCAAAGGTCACCAGGTGATCGCCGATGGGGTTGGCGTCCGGTGGGTAGGGAGGTTCCACCGGGAAGGGAAACTGCACGTTGGTGTAGGCCGGAGAGCCGTGCCCGTGCATGTTCCAGCTGGAGGGGACGGGCAGCGGGGTGAAGCCGGAGAGGTCATTGCCCTGCTGCCAGTCGTCGTGTGGGGCCGCCCGGATTCCCGGGCTCAGCCGGAACTGCCATTCTCCGTTGAGTAGGAGCCGGGGTGCGTCGGACTCCAGGTAGGCCCGCGCCGGGAGGCTTCCCCGGCCGGGTCCCAGCGAGGCTAATTCTGCGACGTCTGCGGCAGCCGGATCGAGTCTGCGGTAGGAGGGTCTGGTCGCCGGAGCGGAGCCGTGGCCGGCAGTTGCGGCAGGGGTGTGGGCTGGCATGGAGGTCCTTGAGGGGAGTTTCGGAAGTGCCTACGTGAACGTTCACGCAGTTGCATGTTAAGCCTATCCGCTCGGTCATGATTTGAGTAGGGGTCAGGCTGATTGCCGGAGGACCAGTTGGTGCTGCAGGGTCAGGTGGGCGCCTGGGGTGCGGTCCTGGATGGCACCTGTGAGTAAACCATCCAGGAGTCCGACGGCGGCGCGGCCCACGGCGCGCAGGTCCAGTGCGAGGGTGGTCAGCTCAGGTGTGAGCAGTTCCCCCAGCGGTATCCCGTCCATGCCGATGACGGCACACTCATTGGGGACGGAGGTGCCTGACTCCCGCAGTGCCTTCAAGGCGCCGGCTGCCATCAGGTCGTTGAAGGCGAGGATGCCATCGGGGCTCCCGCCTCCGGCCAGATGGAGGGCCACCGCCGACCGTGCCGCGGCCGCCGATGGCTGTGCCTGGAGGCGGGCGAGCTGGATGCCTGCCTCCGCTGCCACCGCGGCGGCGGCCGCGCTCCGGCTGCCGGCGGGGCCGCCCTGGTCCGAGTCCAGGAAGAGGATGCTCCGGCACCCGAGGGATGCGAGATGGCGGAGGGCGAGCCTGGCAGCGTGACGGTAGTCAAAGGAGATGCTGCCGGCGGTGCCGGCGTCCGGGGAGTCAAGGGCGACGACGGGACGGCGGCCCATCAGCGCCTGCGCCTCGTCCTGGTGGGGTGCAAGGTATCCGATCAGTGCATCCACCTGGGGCGCAAGCCGCGCGGCGGCGTCAACGGCGCTGCCGGTCCCGTGGCCGTAGTCGTCCACCACCACGTTCCAGCCGCGCTCCGTGGCGGCCTCCACCACGCTTGAGGCAAAGGCCGGGAAATAGGGGTTGGTCAGGTCCGGGATGGCGAGGCCAACAGAGATCCGCGCGCCCTGCACAAGGCCCTTGGCGAAGCGGCTGGGGCTGTAGCCCATTTCTGCTGCGAGCTTTTGGACCCGGGCGCGGGTTTCCGCGCTGATGCCTGCCATGTCATTCATGGCCCGGGTGACGGTTTGGCGCGATACGCCTGCAGCGGCTGCCACATCCAGGATGGTTGCACGCCGGTCCCTGGGACTGGGCGTTCGGGGGGTCATAAACGGTAAGTCTAGGCGGTGGCGAAGGCCCGTTTTGATACCGGTGATTGGTGGGTTAAATGTGGGAGGCCCCAACCTGGTGGTTGGGGCCTCGACCAATGTGTGTCCGGCGGTGACCTACTCTCCCACACCCTCCCGGGTGCAGTACCATCGGCGCTGTGGGTCTTAGCTTCCGGGTTCGGAATGGGACCGGGCGTTTCCCCCACGCTATGACCGCCGTAACCCTTGTACCCGCCCGCCCGGTATTTTGTCCGGGGGTGGGAAGTCTGGTGGTTACAACATTGTGGTGTTGTTCTTCAGTTGTGTTGGTTCCGTGCCGTGACAACCCCGGTGTTGGGGGGTTGTTGGTTGGGAACCACATAGTGGACGCAAGCAGAGTTTTGTATGTATCTGTGTGGTGTAAGTTGTTGGCCTATTAGTACCGGTCAGCTTCACGAGTCGTTAGTCCTCGCTTCCACATCCGGCCTATCAACCCAGTGGTCTGGCTGGGGGCCTCTCACACCCGAGGGTGTATGGAAATCTCATCTCGAAGCGAGCTTCCCGCTTAGATGCTTTCAGCGGTTATCCCATCCGAACGTAGCTAATCAGCGGTGCACTTGGCAGTACAACTGACACACCAGAGGTTCGTCCGTCCCGGTCCTCTCGTACTAAGGACAGCCCTTCTCAAATTTCCTGCGCGCGCAGCGGATAGGGACCGAACTGTCTCACGACGTTCTAAACCCAGCTCGCGTACCGCTTTAATGGGCGAACAGCCCAACCCTTGGGACCTACTCCAGCCCCAGGATGCGACGAGCCGACATCGAGGTGCCAAACCATGCCGTCGATATGGACTCTTGGGCAAGATCAGCCTGTTATCCCCGAGGTACCTTTTATCCGTTGAGCGACGGCCATTCCACAATGTACCGCCGGATCACTAGTCCCGACTTTCGTCCCTGCTCGAGATGTCTCTCTCACAGTCAAGCTCCCTTGTGCACTTACACTCGACACCTGATTGCCAACCAGGCTGAGGGAACCTTTGGGCGCCTCCGTTACTTTTTAGGAGGCAACCGCCCCAGTTAAACTACCCATCAGGCACTGTCCCTGACCCGGATTACGGGCCGAAGTTAGATGTCCAAAGTGACCAGAGTGGTATTTCAACGATGACTCCACCCGAACTGGCGTCCGGGCTTCAACGTCTCCCACCTATCCTACACAAGCCACTCCGAACACCAATACCAAACTATAGTAAAGGTCTCGGGGTCTTTCCGTCCTGCTGCGCGTAACGAGCATCTTTACTCGTACTGCAATTTCGCCGAGTTTATGGTTGAGACAGCGGGGAAGTCGTTACTCCATTCGTGCAGGTCGGAACTTACCCGACAAGGAATTTCGCTACCTTAGGATGGTTATAGTTACCACCGCCGTTTACTGGGGCTTAAATTCTCAGCTTCGCCTTGCGGCTAACCGGTCCTCTTAACCTTCCAGCACCGGGCAGGAGTCAGTCCGTATACATCGTCTTGCGACTTCGCACGGACCTGTGTTTTTAGTAAACAGTCGCTTCCCCCTGGTCTCTGCGGCCCCGATCCCCTCCACACCGCAAAGGGTGTATCAAGGTTGGGGCCCCCCTTCTCCCGAAGTTACGGGGGCATTTTGCCGAGTTCCTTAACCATAATTCTCTCGATCGCCTTGGTATTCTCTACCTGATCACCTGTGTCGGTTTGGGGTACGGGCGGCTAAAACCTCGCGTCGATGCTTTTCTCGGCAGCATAGGATCACCAAATCCCCCCAAACGGGGGTCCCATCAGATCTCAGGCACCATGAGTGGCGGATTTGCCTACCACTCGCCCTACATCCTTAGACCGGGACAACCATCGCCCGGCTCGGCTACCTTCCTGCGTCACACCTGTTAATACGCTTGCCTCCCGGGATCAGGTCCTGCGCTCCACCAAAACCCTCACACCACAAGGGCGCTCGGGCAGGCTTCGGGCAGTTAGTATCCCCCGCTCAGCATGGGCGGTTTTTCGCCGGTACGGGAATATCAACCCGTTGTCCATCGACTACGCCTGTCGGCCTCGCCTTAGGTCCCGACTTACCCAGGGCAGATTAGCTTGACCCTGGAACCCTTGATCATTCGGCGGACGGGTTTCTCACCCGTCTTTCGCTACTCATGCCTGCATTCTCACTCGTGTAGGCTCCACCGCTGGTTTACACCGCGACTTCACCGCCCACACGACGCTCCCCTACCCATCCACACGCCTGAACCACAAGGGCTTAGCTAAAATGTGAATGCCACAACTTCGGCGGTGTACTTGAGCCCCGCTACATTGTCGGCGCGGAATCACTTGACCAGTGAGCTATTACGCACTCTTTTAAGGGTGGCTGCTTCTAAGCCAACCTCCTGGTTGTCTGGGCAACTCCACATCCTTTCCCACTTAGCACACGCTTAGGGGCCTTAGTTGGTGGTCTGGGCTGTTTCCCTCTCGACTATGAAGCTTATCCCCCACAGTCTCACTGCTGCGCTCTCACTTACCGGCATTCGGAGTTTGGCTGACGTCAGTAACCTTGTAGGGCCCATTAGCCATCCAGTAGCTCTACCTCCAGCAAGAAACACGCAACGCTGCACCTAAATGCATTTCGGGGAGAACCAGCTATCACGAAGTTTGATTGGCCTTTCACCCCTACCCACAGCTCATCCCCTCCATTTTCAACTGAAGTGGGTTCGGTCCTCCACGACGTCTTACCGTCGCTTCAACCTGGCCATGGGTAGATCACTTCGCTTCGGGTCTAGATCACGCCACTCACACGCCCTATTCAGACTCGCTTTCGCTACGGCTGCCCCACACGGGTTAACCTCGCGACGTAACACTAACTCGCAGGCTCATTCTTCAAAAGGCACGCCGTCACCAGAATCAGACTGGCTCCGACGGATTGTAAGCACACGGTTTCAGGTACTGTTTCACTCCCCTCCCGGGGTACTTTTCACCTTTCCCTCACGGTACTGGTCCGCTATCGGTCATTAGGGAGTATTTAGGCTTATCAGGTGGTCCTGACAGATTCGCACGGGATTTCTCGGGCCCCGTACTACTTGGGATACTCTCACAGGCGGTACAAACACATTACGGTTACGGGACTAACACCCTCTCTGGCCGGCCTTTCAAAACCGTTCACCTATGCGCGCACATCACACCCCACCAGCCCGGCAGAACTGGTATGGAAAGTCCCACAACCCCGACCATGCAACGCCCGCCGGCTATCACACATGGAACGGTTTAGCCTGATCCGCGTTCGCTCGCCACTACTAACGGAATCACTATTGTTTTCTCTTCCTGCGGGTACTGAGATGTTTCACTTCCCCGCGTTCCCCCCACGCACCCTATGTGTTCAGGTACGGGTCACCGAGTCACTCGCGCGCTCGGCGGGGTTTCCCCATTCGGACACCCTGGGATCACAGTCCGGTTATCGACTCCCCCAGGCTTATCGCAGATTCCTACGTCCTTCTTCGGCTCCTAATGCCAAGGCATCCACCGTGTGCTCTTAAAAACTTGACCACAAAGATCAAAAACATTTCTCGAGAGAACCACAGAAACCAACCACACCCCAACACCCAAAGGGCATCAACAGCGCAGCCAGATCCAGGTTCATTAATCTTGGAAATTGCTTCTTATACAAGATGCTCGCGTCCACTATGTAGTTCTCAAACAACAACCCCACACCACACACCCCACACACCCACAACAGGCGCACGGAACGTCACGGCAGGGAAACCAGAAACAAACAAACCCGAGGGAAAACCCCCGGCCCTGTTGCCTCAGGACCCAACAGTGTGCCAAACACTACCCAGCAACCCAAACCAGCCGCGTTCCAGAACACCCGCCCTCCCCCGAAGAGAAGAACAAAACATTCGTACTAACCAAACCGGTCCGTGCCACCAGGCACCTATTTGTTGATATTCCACCCATGAGCACCCGCCACGGAACAATCGTCCATGCTGCGGGCTTGCTTCCTGACAACCCCCACACCGGCATTCACCAGCACAGAAGAGTTGGAGGTGCTCCTTAGAAAGGAGGTGATCCAGCCGCACCTTCCGGTACGGCTACCTTGTTACGACTTAGTCCCAATCGCCAGTCCCACCTTCGACAGCTCCCTCCCACAAGGGGTTAGGCCACCGGCTTCGGGTGTTACCAACTTTCGTGACTTGACGGGCGGTGTGTACAAGGCCCGGGAACGTATTCACCGCAGCGTTGCTGATCTGCGATTACTAGCGACTCCGACTTCATGGGGTCGAGTTGCAGACCCCAATCCGAACTGAGACCGGCTTTTTGGGATTAGCTCCACCTCACAGTATCGCAACCCTTTGTACCGGCCATTGTAGCATGCGTGAAGCCCAAGACATAAGGGGCATGATGATTTGACGTCGTCCCCACCTTCCTCCGAGTTGACCCCGGCAGTCTCCTATGAGTCCCCACCATCACGTGCTGGCAACATAGAACGAGGGTTGCGCTCGTTGCGGGACTTAACCCAACATCTCACGACACGAGCTGACGACAACCATGCACCACCTGTAAACCAGCCCCAAAGGGGAAACCACATTTCTGCAGCGGTCCGGTTCATGTCAAGCCTTGGTAAGGTTCTTCGCGTTGCATCGAATTAATCCGCATGCTCCGCCGCTTGTGCGGGCCCCCGTCAATTCCTTTGAGTTTTAGCCTTGCGGCCGTACTCCCCAGGCGGGGCACTTAATGCGTTAGCTACGGCGCGGAAAACGTGGAATGTCCCCCACACCTAGTGCCCAACGTTTACGGCATGGACTACCAGGGTATCTAATCCTGTTCGCTCCCCATGCTTTCGCTCCTCAGCGTCAGTTAATGCCCAGAGACCTGCCTTCGCCATCGGTGTTCCTCCTGATATCTGCGCATTTCACCGCTACACCAGGAATTCCAGTCTCCCCTACATCACTCTAGTCTGCCCGTACCCACCGCAGATCCGGAGTTGAGCCCCGGACTTTCACGGCAGACGCGACAAACCGCCTACGAGCTCTTTACGCCCAATAATTCCGGATAACGCTTGCGCCCTACGTATTACCGCGGCTGCTGGCACGTAGTTAGCCGGCGCTTCTTCTGCAGGTACCGTCACTTACGCTTCTTCCCTACTGAAAGAGGTTTACAACCCGAAGGCCGTCATCCCTCACGCGGCGTCGCTGCATCAGGCTTTCGCCCATTGTGCAATATTCCCCACTGCTGCCTCCCGTAGGAGTCTGGGCCGTGTCTCAGTCCCAGTGTGGCCGGTCACCCTCTCAGGCCGGCTACCCGTCGTCGCCTTGGTAGGCCATTACCCCACCAACAAGCTGATAGGCCGCGAGTCCATCCAAAACCACAAAAGCTTTCCACCAACCACCATGCGATGGAAGGTCATATCCGGTATTAGACCCAGTTTCCCAGGCTTATCCCAGAGTCAAGGGCAGGTTACTCACGTGTTACTCACCCGTTCGCCACTAATCCACCAGCAAGCTGGCATCATCGTTCGACTTGCATGTGTTAAACACGCCGCCAGCGTTCATCCTGAGCCAGGATCAAACTCTCCGTTGAAGTAAAACAAAAACAGACACAACCACAACCACCGGAAATAACGGCAGAAACAGCTGCACAAAATTTGAAACCAGCCAAAAACACCATGCACACCACGGGGTGGCGGCACAGCACAATCAACCAATTACATACATAATCGGTATCAACAAACTTGGCACACTATTGAGTTCTCAAACAACAGACACACCCGGCACCACCCAAACCAACGTCCAGGCTCGCTCCGGAGCAACTTTCCAAACTTACCCGATCAACCACCCCGACGCAAATCCATTTCTCAGGATTCCCGTCAGACCAGAAGACGGTCCCCCACCAATTTCCGGCGCCCTAAGGAGCGACCAGAATTTGGTCTTGAATTTGGGGGTTTGGCCACCCGCGGTTACCAGCTCTTGGCTGTCTCCCCCGCGGCGACTTAGAAAACAATACACGCACTCGTAGCCCACCGCAAACCGGTCATCCAATGGCTGCAATTCCCCGGGATTCCGGGGCAGGAACGGCCATGCGGGGCACCCGCCGGCCTCACGCCGTCGTAATTCCGCTGTGTGCGCTGCCGCACATCCGGCAGCCATCACGGCAGACAGCAAAAGGGCCGGCAACCCTAAGGTTGCCGGCCCTTCTCAAGCAGCTGGATTCAGCGGTGCTGGATTACCAGGAAGACTTGGTGATGCCCGGGAGTTCGCCCTTGTGGGCCATGTCGCGGAAGCGGACACGGGAGATGCCGAACTTCTGGAAGGTACCGCGGGGGCGGCCGTCGATGATGTCGCGGTTACGCAGACGGATCGGGGACGCGTTGCGGGGCAGCTTCTGCAGGCCCAGGCGGGCTGCTTCGCGTGCTTCGTCGGTTGCGTTCTCGTCAACCAGGGTCTTCTTCAGCTCGAGGCGCTTTGCAGCGTAACGCTCAACGATGACCTTGCGCTGCTCGTTGCGAGCAATCTTGGACTTCTTAGCCATGTTTAGCGCTCCTCTCGGAATTCGACGTGCTGGCGGATCTTGGGGTCGTACTTCTTCAGGACCATGCGGTCCGGATCGTTACGACGGTTCTTGCGGGTTACGTAGGTGTAACCCGTACCCGCGGTCGACTTGAGCTTGATGATCGGACGTACGTCCTTGTCCTTAGCCACTAGAGCTTCACCCCACGAGCCAGGATCTGGGCGACGACTACGTCGATGCCGCGTACGTCGATGGTCTTGATGCCACGTGCAGAGACCTGCAGCGTGACGTTACGGCGCAGGGACGGAACCCAGTAGCGCTTCTTCTGGATGTTCGGATCGAACCGACGCTTGTTGCGGCGGTGCGAGTGCGAAATGCTGTGCCCAAAGCCCGGCTCGGCCCCGGTCACTTGGCAGTGTGCTGCCATGACTTCTCCTCAAGAATTGAAAGTAATGATCCGCATATCTGCTGCTGGACCATGCTGCTAAGGGCGACCCAAAAATGCAGAAGGGCAACGGTTAGTCACGCAACTTGAGCCCCTAACTACCGGCCACCCTGGAGAAAATTACCGGGCAACCGGAGCAATTGCGCACGCTCCGCGCACTTAGCGCCTACCAAGTCTACGAGTTGGCGCAATTAAAGACCAATCGGGGGTCATCGGGTGTATAAGGGCCGCCGGAAGGTCACAGCCACAGGTTGGTCCTTTTCACAGCAGGCACATAGCTTCGCCAAGCACCTTGGATACATGAACACGCAGCTCCTGCCGGCATCTCCGGCCGCAAGCAGCTCCGGCCGCCCGGAGCCTTCATCACCTTCAGCGAAGAGGCCCGCCCGTGGCTGGTTTGCCCGACAGTACCGGCAGCGCATGCTGCGGACGGACCTCCTGACGGTCATTGCCTGGGCCTCCGTTGCCGCCGCAATTGCCCTCTGGCTTGCCGACGGCGGGGCCACCGCGATCACGTCGCCGGCGTCCCTGTTCACGGCGGCGGGCATCGTGGCCGGGCTGGCGGGCATGGACCTGGTCCTGCTCATGCTGCTGCTGGCCGCGAGGATTCCCTTCATTGACCGCACCATCGGCCACGACCGCGCGCTGGAGTTCCACGGGAAGCTGGGAAAGCCTTCGCTGTACCTGCTTCTGGCACACGGCCTCCTGGTCGCGGCTGGGTACGGCATGGCCGAAGGACTGGATCCGTTCACCGAGTCCGTCAACCTTTGGGTGCAGGTGCCGGACATGTGGCTGGCGTTTGTCTCCATGGCGCTGTTCATCGCGGTCGTCGTCACGTCCCTGGTGGCTGTCCGGCGTCGTTTCCCGTACGAGTTCTGGTACGTGGTGCACCTCCTGACCTACGCCGCGGTGGCAACGTCGCTGCCCCACCAGTTCAGCGTGGGAGGCCTCTTTGCGGCAGGCACGTGGCAGCGCTGGTACTGGCTGGCCATTTGCATCTACACCGGCGCTGCCCTGGTGTATTTCCGGGTACTGGAGCCGGTACTGGCCACGGCGCGGCACCAACTGTCGGTGGCCCGCGTGGAGGCCGTGGCGCCGGGCGTGGTGAACATCGTCATGAATGGCCGGAAACTGGACCAGCTGGCGGGCACGGGCGGACGGTTCTTCATCTGGCGCTTCCTGGCTCCGGGACTGTGGTGGCATCCCCACCCGTTCAGCCTGTCCGCCGAACCCGTCTTCCATGGCCCGGACGGCCAGGGGACGCTGCGGGTCACCGTACGGAACCTTGGCAGCGGCTCCGCCCAGCTCCTGCGGCTGCGGAAGGGGACCAAGGTGGCGCTGGAGGGTCCCTACGGACTGCTCAGTACGGCTGCCAGGACCAGGAACAAGGTGGTGATGATCGGGGCCGGCATCGGCATCACACCCCTGCGCGCACTGCTGGAAACCACGCCGTTTGCTCCCGGCGAGGCGACAGTCCTGCTCCGCGGCCACACCGACCAGGAGCTGTACCTGGGCAGCGAAATCCTCGACATCTGCCAGGCCAGGGGGTCCGGCTCTTCCACCTCACCGGGCCGAGGGCCCACGGCCACTCCACCTGGCTTCCCGGGGACGCCGTGCGGAACGGCTACAGCCTCACCTCCTACGTGCCCGACATCGCGGATGCGGACGTCTACGTCTGCGGCCCGGCGGCGTGGGCGGCCAACGTCATGGCGGATGCCGGGAAGGCCGGCGTCTCCGGGGAACAGATCCATCACGAAAGGTTTGACTGGTGAAAATACGCGGAACAGTTGCAGCGGCCCTGGCCTCCGCCGGGATCCTCATGGCGGGATGGCAAACAGGCACCCAGGCAGGCGGCATCAGCACCGTCGCATCAAGCACGACGGCGACAGGCACCACGGGCTCGACGGGTACGGGCTCGACGGGTACGGGTACGTCCGGCTCCTCGGGCTCTTCGGGCACCTCGGCTTCCGGCACCTATAAGGGAACCGCCGTGCAGACCCGGTTCGGTCCCGTGCAGGTCCAGATCACGGTGGCCAACGGGAAGATCACGGATATCACCGCCCTCCAGCTCACCAACACCGACGACAAATCCATCCAGATCAGCAACCGCGCGGCACCCCTGCTCCGGAGCAAGGTCCTCGCGGCGCAGTCGGCGGATGTCCAGACCGTCAGCGGCGCCACCATTACCAGCGACGCGTACCTGACCTCAGTCCAGGCGGCCATCGATGCAGCCCACCTCTAGCCCCCTGGACGCCGCAACCCCCGCCGCCATGCTGAAGGCCCGCACCTTTGAATGCATGGGCACGGTCATCGGGCTGACGCTGCCCGTCAGCTCCCCTGCGGAAGGGCAGCCTGGGCTCGATGAGCTGGCTGCCGCCACCGCCGTCGTCGAACGCCTTTTCCGCGACCTGGACGAACACTTCAGCCTCTACCGCCCGGATTCGGAAGCGGCCAGGCTGGCCCGCGGCGAGCTGATGCTGCGGGCCGCCTCAGCCCAGATGCGAGAGCGGTACGCCGAGGCGCACGAATGGCGGCTGCGCACGGAGGGCGCCTTCACCCCGGAACGGCCTGACGGCGTCCTGGACCTGTCCGGGATCATCAAGGGTCATGCCATCCGCGAGGCGGCCACGTCGCTCCAGGCCCTGGGCCGGCACGATTGGTGCCTGAATGCCGGGGGCGACGTGTTGGTCAGCGGCTCACCACGCCCCGGCAGCGCCGAGCCCTGGAAAGCCGGCATCGTGGATCCGGCGGACCGCCAAACCCTGATTACCGGCTACGCACTGGGCGCGGGCAGCCGGCACAGTGCGATCGCCACCTCCGGCTCCGCTGAACGCGGTGAGCACATTTGGCGGGTGGGACGCGGCGCCGGGTTTGTCCAGGTCACCGTGGCCGCCGCGGACATTGTCACCGCCGACGTGCTGGCCACGGCGATCGTCGCCGGCGGAACACAGATGCTGAACCGCGCCACGGACACCTGGGATGTTGCCGTGCTGGCGATCCGAGCTGACGGCTCCACGCTGGCGACTCCGGCCTTCCATCCCGCCTGAACCGCCCGCGCCCCACCGCCGCTACAACCGCTACAGCCGGGTGAGCTGAGCGTACTTGGGCTGCAGGTTGTCGCCGGACGACTTGCCGGTGACGCGCCGGACCACCCACGGCGCGGCGTACTCGCGGAACCACCGGGCGTTGGCGCGGAGGGCGTCGGCGCCGCTCAACTCCGGAACAGGGGTCATCGGCGGGACGTCGATGGAATGGTCGTACTTGAGGACCTCGAGGACGCGCTTGGCCATGTTGGCGTGGCCGGCGGCGGACATGTGCATCCGGTCGTGGGCCCACATGCCCCAGTCGTAGTACTCGCTGAAGCGCCAGTAATCCACCAGCAGGGCGCCGTGGTCCCCTGCGATTCCGCGGACCAGTTCGTTGTAGATGGCGGTGCGGCCGCGCATGGTGCCGAACACCTTTGAACCCCGGGCATCGAAACCCGTGAACATCACCACAGTGGCGCCGGTGGCCGCCAGCTTCCCGACGGCGTCGTTGTACTCCACCAGGAGGTCATCGATGTCCACGCGCGGGCGGAGGATGTCATTGGCCCCGGCGTAGATGCTCACCAGCGTGGGTTTAAGTTCGACGGCGGCGTCCACCTGCTCGGCCACGATCTGCCGAAGCTTCCTGCCGCGGATGGCCAGGTTGGCGTAGCCGAAATCCGGATCAGCGGCGCAGAGCTGCTCCGCCACCCGGTCCGCCCAGCCGCGGACCCCGTTGGGGCGGGTGGGGTCGTCGTCACCGACGCCTTCGGTAAACGAGTCGCCAAGGGCCACGAACCGGGAAGTGAAATCCATGCGGTTAGTTTGCCATCCGTTGCCGGAAGCAACCAATCGCCGGTTATGTCGCTTGGTCAGGCTGGGTTTCGCGCAGGATCCAGTGGTCCTTGTCCAGGCGTCCCACCACTTTCTCGCCGATCCGCGCCAGGTCCAGCACATCCTGCCCGGTCAGGGCATCGAGGAACAGGTCGCGGACGTCCTCAACATGGCCCGGGGCCAGCCCAACGATGGTGGCCATGCCTTCCTCCGTGAGGTGCGCGGTGGTCACCCTTGCGTCATGGGGGTGGGGACGCCGCTCCACCCAGCCGCGCTTCTGCAGCTTGGTCACCACATGCGAAAGCCTGGACAGTGAAGCGCTGCTGCGGGCAGCGAGCTCACTCATGGGCAGGAACCGGTCGTCTGCCTCGGACAGCATGGCAAGGACCGTGTAGTCGAAGAGGGACAGCTTCCCGGCCGCATGCAGCCTGGTGTCGAGGGCCGCCGGCAGCAGCGTATTGATGCTCACCAGCGCCAGCCAGGCGCGGCGTTCGTCAGCGTTGAGCCAGCGGGGTTCGGTCATGGCCCCCATTCTACGATTGATCTTTCAAGTAGCTGGAAGCGGCACCGGTAGGCTTGCCCCATGTATGTTGTCTCCCTCACCTACCGCGTGCCGCAGGAGATCGTCGACTTCCACAACGACGCCCACATCGCCTGGCTGCAAAAGGCGTTCGACGACGGTGTCTTCATTGCCGCCGGCCGCAAGATTCCCCGCACTGGAGGGCTGCTGCTCTCGCAGACTGAACGGGAAACCCTTGACGCGAGCCTTGCGCAGGACCCGTTCTACATCAACGGCGTGGCCGACTTCGAGGTGCTGGAGTTCCACGCCGGCCGGGTGGCCCCGGGGTTCGAAAACCTGTTGGACACCCCGCCCGCGCAAACCACCTAAGGTGACGCAGGCCGCTAGGGTGGGCTGCCGCCGTCGTACCCTTCTGCGGCGAGCTTCTTCAGGCCACCTTTCCGCGGCACCTTCACAGGCTTGGGCCAGCGCGGGCTGAGCCTGTCCCCCAGCGTCACCCCGCGGAGCTTGCGGCCAAAGAGCGGCAGGACCCAGTCATGGACCCAGCGCCGCTGGCGCCGTTCCCATTCGCGCAGGCCCAACCTTGGTGGTGGCTCCCAGTCCCTGGGTTTGATCTTGTGCGGCACGCCCAGCTGGTCCAGCACCTGCCCGGCCAGGTATTTGTGCCCGGCCTTGGACATGTGGAGCCGGTCAGAGTCCCACATCCTGGCGTCGTGGAAGGCATCCAGGCACCAGTAGTCCACCAGCACGGCCCCGTACTTTTCCGCGATGTCCCGCACCCGCTGGTTGTAGTAGGCGTTGCGTTTCTTCAACGGCTCCAGGAGCGCGGAAACCTTGACGTCGAACCCCGTGAAGAGGACCACTGTGGCCCCCGTGCCGGCGAGCTGGGCAACAAGCTGTTCATAGTCCGCCATGAGCGCGGGCATATCGGTCTTCAGGTCCAGGATGTCGTTACCGCCGGCGTACAGGGTCACCAGTGTTGGCCGCATCCGCAGTGCCGGCTCCAGCTGCTCGTCGATGATGTGCCGCAGCCGCTTGCTCCTGATGGCCAGGTTGGCGTACTTCCACCCCGGCTGCGCCTTGGCGAGCTTCTCGGCAACCCTGTCGGCCCACCCCCGCACTCCGTTGGGCAGCCGCTCATCCCGGTCCCCCACGCCTTCGGTGAAGGAGTCGCCAAGGGCCACAAACACCCGCCGCCCGGAGTCAGGAAGCAAGGATCCAGTCACCACCGCCCCAACGTAGCGGCGCTGGGAAAAGCAAGGACGACGCCGGGATGAACAGTAAGTGAGCGGGAGCCTGGGAAAGCGTTGCGGGATCCGGTGGAGCGCTTATGGCGTCCGGGACCCGCTGTCCGTCTGCATTCCTCCGTAAACCGGACGGAACTCCCAGGTGTAGGAGCCGTCCGCTTTCAGGCTCATCCTCAGGTGGCCCCAGGTATCACTGAACTTCCGCTGGACGTAGGCCGGGTTGCTCGCGAACGATCGGAGGCCGATACCGCCGGTGGACACCTGGAACTGCTGCATGCCGTCGGGGACGCATTGGTCGGCGTTGTTCACCGGGCAGGTCCGCTCATAGTTGTGCTGGGACCCGGACAGCAGGACTTTCACCCGGTTGTTCCAGAACATGTCGATCCAGGGCTTCGCCTGGGTGAAGCGCGTGTGGCTGGATGTGTCGGACGTGAAATACGGGTCGTGGTAGACGGCCGCCAGATGCTTCCCCGCGGCCTTGGCCGCCTTCAGGTCAGCGTCCATTTCGGCGGTCATCGCCTGCGCCCGGGCCACGTTGTAGCGCCATGTGGCCGTGGGCGCCACCAGGATATGCCAGTTCCCCTTATCGAACGAATACCACTCCAGCGCATCCTGGAACCGGCCCAGAGTGGTGCTGGTAGCGGACTTGGTGGCGTTGACGCACTGGCCGTCCATGAACCGGTCCACGTCATCGTTCACACCCGGCTCCACATCGTGGTTGGGGCCCGTGGTCCAGTACGTCTTGGCTTTCAACCCGCCCCACAGCGTGTTCCACGCTCCAAGCGCCGAGCAGGTCCCCTTGTCGTACTGGAAGTCGCCGATGGCAAGGAAATTATCCAACGAACCGTCGTTGAGGCCGCTGATGATGCTGGCAGCGTTCTTGCCGGACGCTGAACTCGTGGACGTATTTCCTGACGGGTTCATGTCGCCAACAGCGGCGAACTCGAAGGAATCACCCGCCGGCGGCGTGGTAGGCGCCGGGGTTGGAGTCGGGGTGGGGGTTGGAGTCGGGGTGGGGCTCGTCCCGCCGGCGGCCGGGTAGACACGTATCCAGTCCACGCGCATTTCCGCAGCACCGTCAGCAGTGGAATCAGGGAACCAGTCCAGTTGCAGCGTCTGGTGCATACTGCCCGGAGGCTCGTGGGTGGGGTCGGTGTCCTCGAACCACTTCACGCCATCCACGTATCCGACCATCCCGGCGGGGGACCAGTCCACTGCGTAGTTGTGGAACTGGGTCACGTCCAGCGTCTTGCTGGCCCTTGTCTGGGAGTTGCTGCAGGAGAAGTGCTGGAAGAAGTTGATCACGTTCCAGGCACCCGTTGTTTCCGCGTAATCCACTTCGCCGTCGCAAGGCCAGTTTCCGCTGTCCGGCCACAGGATCGAAACCATATGGTACTCATTGTCGCCCGACCCGGCGGCGCGGACTTCCCACCGCCCGTACTTTTGTTTGGCGAACTTCGCGGACATGCCGGCAGTGGTCCCGTCCGGGGTCCCGCTCATGACCATCTTGGAACCGTCCACTGTTACCTGCTGCGGGCTGCGGATGCCTTGGCCGGCGTGCCCTGCGCTGTTGTACACGCTCCATTTGGTGGCGTCCGGGGCTCCGGTGTAGTTGAACTCGTCCCCGGCCACAGGTGCGCCCCAGTTCTGCGTGGCAGCAGCCTGGACTCCGCCCGCATCAGCGGGCGCGGGCGCAGGGGTGGAGGTAGGGGTGGGGGTTGGCGTCGGGGCGGGGCTTGTCACCACGGCGTCAGCGGCGGTGGTGACCACCAGCTTTGGGCGGAGTGC
Organism: Arthrobacter sp. FX8; assembly: GCF_026723805.1. Taxonomy (NCBI): domain Bacteria; kingdom Bacillati; phylum Actinomycetota; class Actinomycetes; order Micrococcales; family Micrococcaceae; genus Arthrobacter; species Arthrobacter sp. FX8. Next base: position 3,510,818 of record NZ_CP113505.1, read on the forward strand.
CGCGTCCAGGGCCTGGTTCGATTTGAAGCCCAGCCATTTCTGCGCGCTGGATTCGAGCCGGAAGTTCTGCTCGCCGCCGGTGGCGCCGACGCCCTTGGTAACGTCCCATTCCACCCAGGCCCCCGTGGCGAACCCGCCGGCCTTGGCCAGCCAACTCCCGCGGGCCGGTGCGTTTTTCCAGGTGACGCCCGTTTCGGCCCATGTGCCGCTGGTGGTGTAAACGTCCACAAACTCGGTCGACGTTGCCGCCGCCTCAGAATATGCCCGCAGCTTTGCCGAGACGACGTGTTCCCCGGCGGGGACCTGGACGTTGAACCGCAGGAGACTGCTCCGCGAGATGCCTGTCCGGCCCTCCGTGGACCAACGCACACTGGTCCCGAAGTTCTCCGTTGGCCGGTCGGCCTGGACATAACTGTCGGCGGTCGGCGCGAATGTCAGCGCTCCCACCGCGTTCGCCACGCTGCCCACTACGGCAAGTGAGGCGAGCATGACTAAGAGTGTCAGGACGGAAACAGCTGGCCGCAGGATAGTTTTCATGGAATGAGACCTTAATGTTCCAGTTGAAATATCCGAAGCATACGCGTGTCACACCCTGTGACACAGCAATTTCCTTAATTGGCAATTGCTGAAAATTTGTGTTACTGCGCGGAGGCGCCGAGCGGGCCGGGGTTAGCCTTCGGCTTTGCCCTGCCGCCAGTAACCCATGAAGGCCACCTGTTTCCGGTCCATCCCCACGTCGCGCACCAGGTAGCGCCGCAGGTCCTTGATGACGGCGGCTTCGCCGGCGATCCAGGCGTAGAAGGGCATGGCGCCGGCGGGCATTCCGGGGTTGCCGGCGGCGCCGATGTCCCCCGTTTCGAGGCGTGCGGGGGTTTCCCAGAGGATGTCCGTGTCCACGTTGACGTCTTCGGGCTCCGGGCCGGCGCCGCCGCCGTCCGCTTTGATGCCCACCCAGCCCGGCACGGGGACTGCTGTGCGTACGGCCTCCTGCAGCAGCTGGCCGTGCGGCCGGGAGCGGCCGATGACGGCGCCGCGGGCAAGCCACGTGATCTCGATGTCCGCCGGGGACTGCAGGTCAAGGAAGTCGCCGGCCTGGGGAACCTCCAGGAGGGCGTGCCCGCTCATGTACGGCGGGAGGGTTTCGAGGATGGCGGAGATGGCGGGGACTGCGGTTTCGTCACCGGCAAGGAGGATGCGCTGGGCCAGGCCGGGCCGCCATTCGATGCCGGAGTATGTCCCGGCGGTGATGCAGTGGGCGGCACGGTTGTTGGGCCCGATGATGGTGAGGGCGTCACCGGGTTTGGCCTTCAGGGCCCAGTCCGCGGCCGGCCCGCTGTTGTGCGGCCCGTCCTTGTGCATCGCAAAGTCCACGTCGATCTCCGGATAGACCGCGTCCAGCCGCGCCTCACGGACGGTGTAGGTCCGCATCGAGCCGCGCACCTCCGGGTCCATGGCCAGCCAATCCCGATACCAGCCGGGCTGGCCGGTGTTGACGGCCGGCAGCGGCAGCTGCGAGCCGTCCGGGGCCAGGGACGGAATCAGGAGCTTGATCCGGAGGTCCAGGGTGTGGCCTCGGACGCCGAAGTCACGCAGCGCGTAGCCACCGAACGTGATCCTGCGGAAGGTGGGGCTGAGCTGCTGGACGGAGGAAACGGTGACCTCAAAGGCGAGACTCATCGGCTGGGTGGTCATCGGCTGGGCACTTGCCGGTTGTGCAGTTGCCGTTTGTGCTCGGGCGGTGTCGCGGGTCGTCATGGGACGGGCTCCAGTTCGTAGGCAGTGTGGTGGCGGCCGATGGGGATGATCAGCGGGGTGGCCGAAACGGGGTCCGGGATGACCCGGCTCTCCAGGCCGAAGACGTGGCGGACCAGTCCTTCCGTCACCACCTCGCGCGGGGACCCCACCGCTGTCACGGTGCCGTCCTTCATGGCGATGACGTGGTCCGCGTAGCGGGCCGCCAGATTGAGGTCGTGCAGGACGATTGCCACGGTGATACCCCGTCTGCGGTTGAGGTCCGTTACCAGGTCCAGGACCTCCACCTGGTGGGCCAGGTCCAGGTAGGTGGTGGGTTCGTCCAGCAGCAGGACGTCGGTTTCCTGGGCGAGTGCCATGGCAATCCAGGCCCGCTGCCGCTGGCCGCCGGACAGTTCGTCCACGTCGCGCCCGGCGAGGTCCAGCGTCCCGGTGGCTTCCAGCGCGCGCTGCACGGCGGCGTCGTCCTTGTCACTCCTGCTCCGGAAGAAACCCTGGTGCGGGTAGCGCCCGCGTCCCACCAGGTCTCGGACGGTGATGCCGTCCGGGGCGGTGGGGTGCTGGGGAAGCAGGCCGAGGGTCCGGGCCAGTTCACGGGCCGGACGGGTGTGGATGTCCCTGCCGTCCAGGGTCACGGTGCCGCCGGCGGGCTTCAGGAGCCGGGACAGCCCGCGCAGCAGGGTGGACTTTCCGCACGCGTTGGCACCCACGATCATGGTCACCCTGCCCTCGGGAATCCGGACGTTGAGCCCGTCCGCCACACAGCGCTGGCCGTACGTGAGCGTCAGGTCGCGTGCTTCGAGAACTGCCACGTCAGGCATCCTTTCGGTTGGCCGTGACCAGGAGCCACAGCAGGAAGGGGGCGCCGAGCGCGCCGGTGACAACACCCACCGGCAGGACGGTGCCGTCCAGGAACAGGGGGCCAGGTTGGCGGCGACATAGTCTGCCGCCAGGACAATCAGGGCGCCCACCAGGGCCGACGCCGGCAGGCTGGCCTTGCCGGCGAAGCGGCGGGCGATGGGAGCGGCCAGGAAGGCGACGAACGACACCGGCCCTGCGGCTGCCGTCGCAACTGCCGCCAGGGATACCGCGATGACCACCAGCGCCAGGCGTGCGGCATTGACGCGGACCCCCAGCCCGGCCGCGGCATCATCACCCAGCTCCAGGATGCGGAGCGGACCGGCGATGAGCACAACGGCGGGAACCAGCACCGCGAGCGCCAGGAACAGGACTCCGGCCCGGTCCCAGTTGGCGGAGTTCAGGGATCCATTGAGCCAGACCAGGACGTCGGCGGCAGTGCGGATGTCAGCGCGGGTCATCAGGAAGCTGACCACTGCGTGCAGGGCGGCAGCGATCCCGACGCCGGCAAGGACCAGCCGGTTTCCGGCGGCGCTCCCCGGCCTGCCCTGCGGGTGGCACCGCCGCTGGAGATCGCATGGATCAGGCCTGCCACGGCCAGTGCACCCGCCAGCGCCGCCCCGGAAACCAGCGCACCGGAGGCGCCGAAGATGACAATCGCAACCACCGCCGCCGCGCTGGCCCCGGAGCTGATGCCGATGACGTCGGGGCTGGCCAGGGGTTCCGCAGCATGGTCTGGAACAGGGCGCCGGCCAGCCCGAAGGCAGTCCCGGTCATGGTGCCGATGACGGCCCGCGGAAGCTTGTTCTCCATCACGATGAAGCTGGCGCCCGGAGTCCTGGCGCCGCCCGTCACATGGTTGAAGACGATGGTGAAGAAGTCCGGGACGGTCACCGTGTAGCTGCCCAGCAGGACGGATACGAAAAACAGGAGCACGACGGCGGCGCCCAGCACGGCGGTCCGGTTGCCGGCCCCCTTGGCCATCACAGCCCGGCCCCCTTTCCGCGGCGGATCAGCCACACGAACACCGGCGCACCGATGAGGGCGGTCATGATGCCGGCCGGGACTTCGCCCGGCGGCAGCACCACCCGCCCAAGAATGTCGGCGGCCAGGAGCAGGACCGGAGCCGCCACCAGGGAGAAGGCCAGGATCCAGCGGTAGTCGGGCCCGGTGAGGACACGCACGGCATGCGGTACCACCAGGCCCACAAAGCCGATGGGGCCCGCCAATGCCGTGGCGGTGCCGCAGAGCAGGACGATGCCCAGGGCCACCAGGGCCCGCGAGGGCCCGACGCGCCGGCCAAGCCCCCGCGCGATGTCGTCCCCCAGCGCCAGGCTGTTGAGGGTGCGGCCGGCCAGGAGCACGATGAGCGCACCGGCTGCCAGGATCGGCAGGCCGGGCAGGAGTACGGTCCAGTCACGGCCCGCGATGCCGCCCACCTGCCAAAAGCGGAACCTGTCCAGGGTGTCCTGGCTGGAGACCAGGATGATGTTCATGAGCGAGGACAGTCCGGCGCTGAGCGCGGCTCCCGCCAGCGCGAGCTTGACCGGGGTGGCTCCCTCGCTGCCCAGCGAGGCGATGAGGTATACCACCACTGCGGCAGCAGCGGCCCCGATCAAGGCGTACCAAACGTAGCCGGAGAAGGTGGCCACACCGAAGATGTAAATGCCGGCGACCACCGCCAGGGCGGCTCCGGCGTTGACGCCAAGAATGCCGGGGTCGGCCAGCGGATTGCGGGCAACTCCCTGCACTGCGGCCCCGGCCAGGCCCAGCGCGCCGCCGGCCAGCAGGCCCAGGACCGTGCGCGGAATGCGGGCCAGCACCACGGCATGGTCACCGTTGGCGGGATCGAACGCGGAAAGGGCCTGCCATACCGTCGCAAGGGGAACCTCCCGTGCCCCCACGGCCAGCGATGCCCCGGCCACCAGCACCAGCACGACGACGGCGCCGGCCAGCCAGGCGGATCGCGTTCCCGGCGCAACACCGCAGAGGGGAGCAACGGCTGCCCCGGCCGGCGCCTGGGTGCCCGTGCCGGCGGCCGGACGTACCGTCGTCGTACCCATGAAGGCGCGGCCCCTACTTCACTGCATCCGCCGCCGTGGCCAACTGCGGCAGGAACGTATCCAGCGACCACGGCAGGCTCAGCGGCGACGACGCCGAGATGGACAGGGTCAGGGTGTTGTCCTGGTCGGCCACCAGGGCGCCCTTCCTGATGGCCGGGATCTGCCCGAGCAGCGGATCAGCCTTGATGGCCTCCGCGGTGGACGCGTCGGGAACCCAGGTGACGAAGATGTCCGACTGCAGTTCGTTCGCCTTCTCGGCGGACCAGGAAAGGTAGAACTCCTTGGAACCCTTGGAGTTCTCCGCGACCACATGGGCCAGGGTCATGCCGATTTCGGTGAGGAAGCGGGGACGGTTGTCGTTGGCGGTGTAGACGTTGACGCCGTCACCCCGGGCGGGCTCCAGGTTGCCGTAGATAAAGCTCTTGCCCTGGATCTGCGGGTACTGGGAGACCTTGTCCTTAACGGTGGCCTCGGTGTCGGAGACCAGCTTGGCCGCTTCCGCTTCCTTGCCCAGGGCCTTGCCGATGATGGTGGTGGAGTCCTGCCACGAGGTTCCGTAGGCCACTTCCGGGTGCGCCACCACGGGGGCGATTTCGCTGAGCTTCCTGTAGTCCTCCTCGGTGAGGCCGGAGTAGGCGGCGAGGATGACGTCCGGGGCGAGCTTGGCGATTTCCGTGAAGTTGATGCCGTCCGCCTCCGAGTACTGCACGGGGGCCTTGGCCGATCCGAATCCGGCCCCCAGCTTTTCGAGCGCCGCGTCCTTCCAGGGGGTGGACCCCTTGTCATTGCCACCCCACTCGTTCCTGGGGATACCGACGGGCACCACGCCGAGGGCAATCGCGACGTCGTCGTTCACCCATGAAACCGTCGCCACGCGCGCGGGCTGCTTCTCGATGGTGGTTTGGCCGAATGCATGCCCGATGGTCACCGGGAACTGGGTGCTGCTGCCGGTGCCGCCCGTGCCAGCCACTGAAGAGGCCGGACCCGTGCTGCAGGCGGACAGGGTCAAGGCTGCCGCGGCGAGCACCGCAGCCGCCTGTCCGGCGGAAGAGAAAAGCGTCCGGCGGGTGGAGAGAGGGCCGGAAAAGAGGGGGATGTCACGGGGCTCCTTGGATCAGGCTGCTGGAAACTTAAGTAAGGCTAACCTATGTAAATGTCGATTACGCAACGTTTTTGTCACCTAATCCCGCAACGTGACAAAGGCCACATCCGCCATCAGGTTCTTGGACAGGGCGGGGCACATTTGGCAGGATTGCCTTGCCGGCAGGTCACCCTTACCAGGGCACGCTGAACAGAAACGGAACAACGGGAACAATGCGCATGCAAAAGGTCGTTCCGGCCGCCGCTGCCATGGGAAGCGGGGCGGCCGCTTTGGCCTGCTCCGCGGAGACTGACTGACTCCCCTGTTACCCCGGCCCGGCTTAGGGCCGCCCACCCTTTACGAAAGTTCAGCCATGCAATCAGTCACGCCCCAACAAATCCGTTCATCCTTCGTCAACGCCAGCCGCTCAGAAGCAGCCAAGCTGACACTGCCCAGGAACTTCGACGCCCTGGACTGGGACAGCCTGGAGTTCCTGGGCTGGCGCGATGAAAAGATGCCGCTGCGCGGGTACTTGGTGGTTCCCGGCCCCAAGGGCCTCACGGGCATCCTGCTCCGGGCGCCCGAAGGAGGAGCCAGGAAGAACCGCTCGGTATTGTGCGAACTGTGCCGGGATGTGTTCTCGAAGGAGGACGTGCTCCTTTGGGTCGCAAGGCGCGCAGGCCAGTCAGGACGCGACGGCAACACCGTGGGGACCCTGATCTGCGCCGACTTCCTGTGTTGTGGCAACGTCCGCAAGGAACCGCCGGCCAACGAGATCAACCCCGATCCGGCGGCCGTCGTGGTACGCCAGATCCAGGGCCTGCAGGACCGCACCGCGCAGTTCCTGGCCCGCGTGCAGAATAAGTAGGCGGGCAGCGGAAGCCCTCCATCACTCCGGTGACGGAGGGCTTCCCCATGTGCCTCAGCGGTAAGAGAAGCTCATCAGCAACGCCTTCAGTTTTTGGCCGTCCCCGCCCCAGTACCACGCCTTCGCCGCCTCGTCATTGGCAAACGGCGGACCGGTGAACAGCACGTCTGCGGCCAAAATGCGGTCGCCGAGCATGACGGGCCCGTTTTGCACCTTGCCGTCCGGTGACACCGGCAATCCCGCCGTCAGCCCCATGCGGTACTCAACGGCACCATTGACGTGATCGGCGAAGAACGACGAATGGGGCGTGGGAACTGCGTGGCCCACCAGCCCCGGCACAGGGTCCGCCGCAAGGACAAACCTGGCATCAGGACCGGCCACGGCGTCACCCACCTGGCTGTAGTAGATGTTGACCCGCCCGGCGCCGTTGGCACCAATGACGGCGGCCGTTTCCACCGGGGGTGATGCGGAAACCTGCTCATGTACCACGCGCCAGTCCGCCGGATGGGCAAAGGACAGCCGGCCATCGGGGAAGGTATAGGTCACCATCCCGGCAGGAGTGGGCGCGGACGTGGGAGCAGGCGAGGGCGGCGGAACGGCAGTCTCCGTGGACGCGCCCCCGCTCCCTTCGGGGGCGTAGTCCGCGCAGGCGGCGAGGGACAGCGCCGCTGCGGCTGTTATCACAAGGAGGATTGGAGCGGGGTGCCGTGGGCGCATGGGGGTGCCTTTCAAGAGGACGCCATCGTTCTCTCGGAGAAAGTGCGGACCCAGCATCCTGCAGTACCTATGGGATCTACTCTGGCGAGGTGAGTTGGTAAAGCCCAGAGTGGCACAGCGAAAAGACCGGCCACCACGGCCGGAGCGATAAATCCATCAATTTGTTATATTGCTGGATCCGGTTTCAGCGCAGGACGATATCCACCGGGTTTGCCTCGGAGCGCCAGGCTCCTTCCTCCCCCGGACGCGGCCGGATCACCGGGGCCGTGAGGACGCCGGAGCGGTTGGTGCGGCGGTCACGGAGGATCTCGGTGACGGAGCCCAGGTGCCGGGACAGATCGATGACGTTTTCCGGGGCGGCCAGCAGCAGCTGGAACCCGAATTCGTGGAGGGCCTTGATGCCGGCGCCGGCGAATTCCTCGGAGGCGAGCACGAACGCTTCGTCCATCATCACGGTGCCGTAGGTGGTGAAGCCCTGCTCGGCGATCCCCAGCTGGTAGCTCAGGGCCGCGGCCATGATGAACGCGGTGAACCGCTGCCGCTCGCCGCCGGACATGGAACCGGTGTCTGCGTGCATGAAGACCTCGGTCTTCGTGCCGCCGCCCTTCTTTTGCCAGCCGCCGGGCCGGTCACTTCCCGGTGCTCCTTGCACTGGATGAACAGGTGGCCGCGGACGTCGAGCACCTCCGCCCGCCACCGCCGGTCTTCCGGCGCCTGCGAGCCAAGCCTCTTGACCAGGGTCTCCAGGGACTTGTAGCGCGCGGTGAGCTCGGCGTCGTCACCGTCCGGCCCCTCCCCCTGGCGGCGTCCGTCCTGGCCGGCCGAGCGTGGCGGGCCTTCAAGGCGTTCTGGATGGCGTCCTTGAACTGCTTGGCAGTGGGCGGCAGCGTCTGCTTGATATCCAGCTCCAGGTAACTGCCCTCATGGAAGTTCACCTGGGAGAGGATGCCGTTGAGGGGCAGGATGCGGCTGGTGATGGAGCGGCGTTCCTCATCCAGCAGGTGCAGCAGGGTGCTGAAGGATTCGTGCGTGCGCTGGTTGAAGAACTGCCGGAACTCCGCCTCCTGCGCCGGCAGGCCGTCGTTGACGATGGCATGGTAGCGGGCTTCGAATTCGCTGGCCGCGCCGATGCTGGTGCCGTGGTCCGCCGAAATGGCGCTGCCCCACTCCCGGACGAAGCCTTCGAAAATCCGGGTGAGCCGCTCGGCTGTCCCTTGCCCCCGTGATTCAGCAGTGTGCAGTTCGCCCAGCAGGGTGGTCCGGACGCGGTTGGCAAGGTTGTCCAGCTCGTGCATTTCGGTAACGTCGCCGAATTCCGCAAAGTACGGTTCCAGCGCCGTCACGGTAGCGTCCGACGGCGGCGCCTGGGCCAGGCGGTCACGCGCCGCTTCCAGCAGTGAATCCGCAGCCGTGAGCTGGCGGTCCAATGCCTTGTATTCGCTTTGCAGGACGGCCGCGGACTCGGTGCTGGTCTGGTGCTTTTGCCGGACCTCCTCGATGGTGGCGCGCAGGGGCTCCAGGTCCGCCTGCGCGGCAAGTGCGTCCTTGAGCCGCTGCTCGATCCTGGTGAGCTCATCGGCAGCAACGGCCGCGGACACCTGTTCCCAGGGCCGGTCGTCTTCGGCAATCCGGCGCAGGGCGTCGAGCTGGCGGCTCATGCCCTGGTGCGAGTCCTCGCGGCTCTGCGCCAGTTCGGCGGCCTTGGCCACTTCCTGCCGGAGGTCCTCCACCTGGCCGGCCACGAGTTCCAGCTTGGCGGCATTGTCGAAGCCCAGGACGTAGTCCTGGCGGCTGGTGAAGCGGTCGTCCTTCTCCACCGTGTGGCGGTTCCGCTTGACCACGCCGCCCAGGCTCAGGCCCTTGTCCAGGGCTGCCAGCTCGTCCGGGTCCTCCACGCAGGGGTAGGCAAAGTCCAGCGCGATGCGCTCACGGACCCACCCGCCGGCTTCGGCCGCCGCGCCGGACTCGAGGATATTCAGCTTGGTGAGCAGGTCGCCGTCGCGCACGTCCTCCACAGCGAGCGCGCCGCCGGCGAGCGGCTTGGAGACGTCCACTGCCCGCAGCGCGCCGCGGACGTTGTGGTCATTCAGGTAGCGGGTGACGGCGCCGAAGTGCTCACCGGGCACCAGCAGGGTGGTGGCCAGGCTGCGGAGCGCACGCTCGGCAGCGGGGCGCCACCGTTCCTCGCCGTCTGCGAGGTCCATGAGCTCGCCGGCAAAGGGCATGCGGTCTTCCGCAATACCGGTGGCAGCGGCGATGGCGGCACGGTTTTCAATGCTCGACGGCGGCAGCAGGGACTTGCGCGTCTTCAACGACACGAGTTCCTGCCCGGCAGCCGCCAGCTCCCGCTTGCGGCTGGCGTGGGCGTCGAAGGCCTCGAACCGCAGCTCCTGCAGGGCCTGCGAATCATCCTTCAGCTCGGCCGACCGTGCCGCCGCCTGCTCGTGTGCCTGCTCCCAGCCGGCCGCGCTCCACTCAAGCTGCAGCCCGGCGTCGGCCAATGCCTGCTGCGCCGCCTCCTCCACCTGGCGCCGCAGCTTCAGGCCAACCCGGGCGTTCTCCAGCGACTGCTCAATCGCGGAAATCGCGTTGCCGCCCTGGTTGTTGTACTCGGTTTCCAGCTGCCGCAGTTCCTTGGCCAGGTTGTCGCGGACCGCACGCTCGGCGCCGAGTTCCTTCGCCTTCGCCTGCGCCAGCTCGCGGAAACGGACCAGCGTCTTCTGGTGCACGGTGACGGCGAGCTGCTGCCTGTACGCCTCGAACTCCCCACCCACCAGCTCCCGCAGCCGGTTCGCGTCCAGCAGCGACTGCGCATATTCGCGGTTCAGTCCCGGCACCGGCGCCAGCTGGTCGCGCTGCTGCCGGACATCCTCCAGCCGCTGGCGGATGGACATCAGGTTGCTGAACTCCTCCACCACGTCATCGGCGGCGGCAAGGGTTGCCGGGGCATCCAGCACCTGGTCGCGGAAGAAGGTGTTGACGCTGCCGCCCAGGCCCTTGCCGGCCTGGATGACGCGCAGCAGGGGCAGGGCCTGGTCCGAGTTGATCCCCAGCAGCCGGCGGAACCGCTCCGCGAACGCCTTGTGCACGTCGAAGACCTGGGCATGCGGGAAGATCGCCTCAAGCGCGCCCTTGGTGAACCGTTTGTCGGCGATGCCCTCAACCGCCTCAAGGTCCAGGGGCACGTTGTCGATCAGGTAGAACCGGCCCACGCTGGACTCCGTGCCGTTCTTGGGCAGGTCGAACAGCGCCGACACCGTCACCCGCGTCCCGGCGGCGTTGTCGAAGGTCAGGGCGACGGCGGACCAGGTGGCACCCGGGCGCTGGAACGCACTCGCCGAGCCCTCCCCCACCGCCTTGTCCCCCACCTTGCCGCGCATGTACGTGAAGGTGGTCCGCTTGTCCTCCACGGCACCGCCCGACCGCTGCGCCGCCGCCTCGTTTGACCGCGGCCGCGCATCGAAGACCCGCAGCATCGCGTCGAACAGCGTGGATTTACCCACGCCCGAGTTACCGGTCAGCAGGGTTCCGTTCCGGTCAACGTGCATGGTGTGCGCTCCATGGAACGTCCCCCAGTTGACCACCTGCACCAACGCAAGCCGCATCTGGCCCGGGTTGGTGACATCCCCCAGCGGGAGCATGCTTGCGATGGTCACTGGTCATCCTCCTCGGACGTGGTTCCGTTCGCCTCCGCGGCGGCTGTGTCCTCCAGGTCCAGGAGCGGCTCCGTTCCTGATTGGTCAGCCGAGGCGGCTACGAGGGCTTCGATGTGGGCCGGGATGTCGCCGATGTTTTCGAACGGCAGGGCCAGGGGCAGGGCGTTGGAGATGGTGTAGACGTCGTCCAGTCCGGTGGGGAGCAGGAGCTGGCGGGCCAGGAGCTTGGTGATGGCACGGGTGACCACATCGGAGTCGCGCAGGGCGTCCTGCTGGCCGGCGGGCTGGTAGTGCGCCACCAGCTCCGTGATCTCCTCGCGGGTGATGGTGGGGTCGGTCTGGGCCGTGACGTGCCGGTCCAGCAGCAGGCGGAGCCGGAGCAGCACAATGGTTTCCACCCGGCTGAGGGCACGCTGCTGGCGCAGGATGCTGGACCGGGCGCTGCCGCCGATGACGTCCGGGTCCACGGGGCGAAGGACCGCGATTTTCCGCTCGTGGTCCAGCTGCAGGGTCAGGAACAGCTCGGACAGGCGGCTGCGCAGGATCACCTGGTTGTCCAGCAGTACCGTCCAGAGCTTTTCGTCCCGGCCGCCGTCGATGTACGGGCCCTTCAACAGCTTCACCAGGGCCTGGCGCACTTTCATGGACAGGACGCCGGTATCGCCGGGGAACAGGGCAGCGCCGTCGACGAAGGTGTCGCGCGGGGACACTGCGAAGGGGCGCTCAACGCCCGGTGCCGCCCCCGCCCGTTCGCCGCGCGGCTGGTCTTCGATCAGCTCTGGGCCCTCAGCGTTTGAAACTTCAGTCATGTGGATCCTTTGCGAGCGTAACCACGGGCAGGTAGGCCCTGCGGGTGGAGCCGTCTATCTGTTCGAAGTCCAGGCCATCCCAGGCGCTGCGGTTGAAGTCGGCCCCGGCGTGCAGGGCCTCGGACAGCAGCGCGCGGATGGTGTTGATGTGCTGCTCTTCGGGCGGCAGCTGCTGCCAGGCGTCGGCTAGCGTGGCAGCCCCAGCCATGGCGGACCGGACGACGTCGGGCCTGGCCTTGCCCGTCCGCGGCGAGCGCACCCGGTCCGAGTCGGTGAACGCGATGGGATCGGCCAGCCTGGGTGGTGCCGCGAACTCGTCGGGGTCGAAGAGCTTCACCATGGACAGTGACTCAAACCCTGCGTTGTACAGGACGGGGCCGGGAACCAGGCCGGGCCGTTCACGCTCGTACGGGAGTGAACGGATGGCCTGTTCTGCCTCGCGCAGGACCTTCCGGAGCCGGACCGACTGGCGGAAGTCGTCGCTCTGGACGTACGTGTTCAGGCTTTCGCTGAGCTTGCCGTAGATGCGCTGGATCTGGCTGTGCTGCTGCCGGAGCTCGGCCACCAGGTTCTTCAGTGTCTCCCGGTCGTCAGGTGACAGGTCATCCGCGAACTGGCGGCTCAGGACCTCCCCAATCGCGGACCGGAACCGCAATTGCTGCTGCGGGTCCTCCAGGAAGGCGGTAAAGGACCGGAACGTCCTGCCCTCCGGGCTTTGGCGGAGCCGCTTGTCCGCCTCCAGGACCTGGGCCATGGTGGCGCCCTTGGTCAGCGACTCCTCGATGATCTGGTTGCGCAGTCCGCCCACCAGTTCCTCGATCCGGTCGCGCATCTTTTTGTAGTCCGCGGGCAAACTGGCGGCCAGGTCCAGGATGTTTCCGGCGGCCTCCACGGCCTCGTCGTCGTCAAGAAGGCCGTCGAAGTCGCCCGTGCTGATGTCCTGGATCAGCTGCTGCCGCTCTTCGATTTCCTCTTCCAGGGCTTCGAGGCGCGCACTTTGGTCCGGGTTGGTCTCGTTGGCGAGCTTTTCCACGTCCCCCAGCAGGGTGCCCAGCCGGGAACCGTTCAACGTGGACCGCTCGCTGGAAAGGCTGTCAAGGAAGGCGAGCACGCGTGCTGCAGGCTCGGTGGCCTCGTAGACGATCTGGCCTGACTGGTTCCGCCGGGTCAGGAACTGCCGCCGGGTCCACTCATCCCCGAACGCCTTTCCGCTGGCCCCTCCGCCCAGGCCCGGATCCTGGCGCCGGAGCTCCTCAAGGAAGGAGTCGACGTCGGCATGGAATTCCTCGAGCGGCACCTGCGGCCGGGTGCGGGTGAAGGAAGCCTGGAGCACGGCGATCACCCAGGGCGCCGAACGCGTCAGTGCCCACGCGGGCCCCTTGGTGAGGAGTTCGAGGTCCCGGAGCCGGGCGCTGATGGCGTCAGCGGATGACCTGGCGGAGCGGGGCACGCACTCTCCTTGGACTGTTGAACGGGGGCTGAACGGGGACCGGGCAGGGGCGGCACGCAGGGGACGAACCGGAAAACTGCCAACTACAAGGTTAACGCAGCCGCCGCGACCGCTCCGTGACCTACCTGCCGGTAGCATTTCGATCCCATATCAACAGGCTCCCCCGCCCGTGCCGGGTCTGGCTGGCCGCGCAGCTGTCCCCCTACGCTTCTGCTACTGGTCTTCGCCACCGCAGTCTTATGCAAAGCAACGTCGCAGCAGGGGGATTCATGCAGTTCGATCTAAGCTCAGTGGAAACAGCCACCTTGGTCTTCATCGGGACGCTGGTGTTCGGCGCAGTCCTGGCCGCATTCGTCCTCTCGGCGGGGCTGGTTGCCCTGGCGCTGCTGGGGGTGGGCAAGCTCACCTGGATGGTGGTGGCCAATACGCTCCTGGCGGTGGTCCACGGGATCAACTCCGGCTGGGACCGGCTGGTCCACCGGGCCTCCACCGTGGAACTGCCCGGCGATTTCCAGGCGCAGCCATCCCCTAGCACCGGAACCTACCCGCGGGTAATCTTGAGGGACAGCTGAAGGGTTCTCCAACCCGGCGGATCCATGGCTACACCGGCCATTCCGGCCAAGGAGATAACCCATGACCTCCGCAACTGACAGCCAGGCCAAAGACGCCCCGGCTGAAGAAACCCCCGTCCCCGCCGGCAACATCGGCGCCGGAGCCACCGCCGAAGATGCCCGGGCCGTTGCCGAAGCCGCCCGTGAATCCGGCTGGGACCGTCCCAGCTTCGCCAAGGGCCTCTATTTGGGCAGTTTCGACCTGGGCCTGGTCCATCCCTGGCCGGCTGCCGACCCCGCTTCCGTGGACAAGGGCGAGGCATTCATGGCCCGCCTCACGGAGTTCGCCAAAACCATGTCCGGGCGGGTCATTGAACGGGAAGCGAAGATTCCGGACGAATACATCAAGGACCTGGCAGCCCTGGGCGTCTTCGGGATGAAGATCCCGGAGGAATACGGCGGCCTGGGCCTCTCCCTGGTCTATTACGGCAGGGCCCTTGCCCTGCTGGGCAGCGTGCACCCCAGCCTGGGCGCCCTCATTTCCGCCCATCAGTCCATCGGCGTGCCCGAGCCGGTCAAGGTGTTCGGCACGCCCGAACAGAAGCGTGAGTACCTGCCGCGGTGCGCTGCCGGCGCCGTCACTGCTTTCCTCCTCACCGAACCGGACGTGGGCAGCGATCCCGCCCGGCTGGGCAGCACGGCAACTCCCACGGACGACGGCGACGCGTACCTTTTGGACGGCGTGAAACTTTGGACCACCAACGGGGTGATCGCGGAACTGGTGGTGGTCATGGCAGTTGTCCCGGCGCACACCGATCCGGACGGCACCAGGCACAAGGGCGGCATCAGCGCGTTCGTGGTGGAAATGGACTCGCCGGGCATCACGGTGGAAAACCGCAATGCCTTCATGGGCCTGCGCGGCATCGAGAACGGGGTTACCCGGTTCCACCAGGTGCGGGTGCCGGCCGCCAACCGGCTGGGCCGGGAGGGCCAGGGACTGAAGATCGCGCTGACCACGCTCAACACCGGCCGCCTGGCGCTTCCGGCGCTGTGCGTGGCGTCCGGGCGCTGGAGCCTGAAGATTGCCCGTGAATGGTCCAACGCCCGCACCCAGTGGGGCAGGCCCGTGGGTGAACATGAGGCAGTCGGCAAGAAGATCGCCTTCATCGCGGCCACGGCTTTTGCCCTGGATGCCGTGTTCGAACTCTCCGCAGAACTTGCCGATGCCGGGCAGAAGGATGTCCGGATCGAGGCCGCGCTCGCAAAGCTCTGGGCCACGGAAATCAGCTGCCGGATCGCGGACGAACTGGTCCAGATCCGCGGCGGACGGGGGTTTGAGACCGCTGAATCACTGGCCGCGCGCGGTGAACGTGCCGTAGCGGCGGAGCAGCAGCTGCGGGACATGCGGATCAACCGGATCTTCGAGGGGTCCTCCGAAATCATGCGGCTGCTGATTGCGCGCGAGGCGGTGGATGCGCACCTGGCTGCCGCCGGCGACCTTGCTTCGCTGGATGCGAGCATGGCGGACAAAGCGAAGGCCGCCGTCGGCGCCTCCGGCTTCTATGCAAAGTGGCTGCCCAAGCTGGTGGCCGGCGCCGGCATGGACCCCCGCTCCTACGGGGAGTTCGGCAGGCTGGCCAAACACCTCCGGTTCGTTGAACGGTCGTCGCGCCGGCTGGCCCGGCAGACCTTCTATGGCATGGGCCGGTGGCAGGCCAAGCTGGAGCGGAAGCAGGCGTTCCTGGGCCGAGTGGTGGATATCGGCGCCGAACTGTTCGCCATGACTGCATGCTGCTCCCGCGCAGAGATGCTGCTGAAAACCGCCCCGGAAAAGGCTGCCGGCGCCTACGAGCTTGCCGACGCCTACTGCGAGCAGGCCAGGGTGCGGGTGGACGAGTACTTCGACCAGCTGTGGCGGAACACCGACGATGCCGACCGGGCGTTGACGCGGAAGGTCCTCGCCGGTGACTACCCATGGCTTGAGGCAGGGGTCCTGGACCAGTCCGAAGGCACCGGCCCGTGGATCGCCGATGCCTCGCCGGGCCCATCCAGGAAGGAGGACCTGCACCGGAAATACCGGTAAAGCCGCAGGTCACAAAATAGTAAGCACGCTTGCTATCACCCGGGGCGGGTGGTTGAGTTGAGCCATGAGCAGCTCAACGGAACCAGAGAACCTGCCTCCCCGGCGTGCCCGGGAGGACGAAACCGCCCGCAGCGGAAGCTACCGGGAGGCAGCCGCAGACGATGCCGCCACGCGCTCGATGGACCAGGCGCCGGCCGGCCAGCGGGAGCGGGACTACACCCGCGCCCCCGCCGCGGAGCGCGAATACCAGCCTGCCCCCACCAGGGCCACACCCGTGGTGGAACCGGTGGCAGACCCAACGCTTGCGAACCGGGAAACCGCCGTCGCGCGCCAGAAGGAGCGGTTTGGCGGCATCAAAGTGGGCTCGGCCTTCTTCGGATGGCTGACCGCCACCGGGATGGCCGTGCTCCTCACCGCACTGGTGGCAGCCGCCGGAACCGCCGTGGGCCTGGCCAGCAACACCGACGTCAACGAGGCCGTGAACCAGGCGGCGCAGAACAGCGGCACGGTTGGCCTGGTGGGCATCATCGTGCTGCTGGTGATCCTCTTCCTCTCCTACTACTGCGGCGGCTACGTGGCCGGGCGGATGGCCCGCTTCAACGGCCTCAAGCAGGGACTCATGGTCTGGATCTGGGCGCTGATCGCAGCCGTTGTGGTGGCCATCCTGGGCCTGGTGGCCGGGCAACAGTTCAACGTTCTGGCCAACCTGAACAGCTTCCCGCGGATCCCAATCAACGAGGGACAGCTGACCACCACCAGCATCATCGCCGCGATCGTGGTGGCGGCAGTCGCCCTTGTCGGCGCGCTGCTGGGCGGCCTGGCGGGCATGCGGTTCCACCGGAAGGTCGACCGCGCCGGGTTCACCCCGGACAGCGAGTTTTACGACGACGGGGAGTAGTCAGGCGAGGATGTCACCGTCCACATACAGCCACCGGCCATACTCCCGGACAAACCTGCTGTTCTCGTGCAGGACCCCGCGTTCCCGGCCCTGCCGGTAGTAGGCCTTGAATTCGACGGTCCCTTCGGTATCGAAGGGACCGCCGTTGCTGGTGGACACAATGTCCAGGCGGCGCCATTCCATGGCCGTGTCCAGGTCCAGGCTGGCCGGCGCGGTGGACGGATGGTGGGTGCGCAGCAGGTAGTCCTCATCCAGCCGGACGAAGGCGCTGTAGCGTAACCGCATCAGCTGTTCGGCAGTGGCTGCAGATGCGCGGCCGGAAAGGAACCTGCCGCAACATTCGGCGTACGGCTCCCCGGACAGGCACGTGCAGTTCGCGGACTCCATCGATTCGGTCATCCGGTGATGCTGCCATATCCGGTAACAGCTTCGCTACAACCTCGAACCGTGCCGGGCAGGCGGCGGCATCGCCTGATAAAAATCCGTATGGTGGAGAAGGAGCCTGCCGCCGGACGTGAGTGCCGGGGCGGCCCAGGATGTTGATTGGAGAGGAGAGAAGACGTGGAGAACCCGGACACTCTCGTCCTCAACCTGACATTCCTGGGCACGGTGGGCGTTGCGCTCCTTATGTTTCTGGTCCTCTTCCTGCTGGGCGTTATCACCTTGGTGCTCGCGGGCCTGTGCCGGTTTGCCGCCCTTGTGCTGATGGCCTTGTTCGGGCGCGTTCCCGGCAGGAGGGATTCTCCCGGTACCGCCGGCGCCCCCGTGAATCCGGACCAAGCCCGCAGGCCGCTCCGGGCTCGGGCCTCCGCACTCAAGCCGGACCGGCCGAAAAAGTCGCTCCGCACCGCCGTCGAACGCCATCCCAAGCTTGCCGCCGCCCGCCATGAACCCCCGGTCCTCGCTGAGGACTGGGCCTCCGCGGTCGCCGAGGCCGACAAGCGCGCCCAGGCCAGGGCGCGCGCCGCGGCGCCCGAAATCAAACTGTCGGTGCGGGACCTTCCAGACCCGGCCGTCCCTGCCGACAAGGTGTCCGAGGTAGCCCCGCTGGTGGAGTCCGCCCTGCACAACCACCGGCCGCCGCATGAGCTGCCCAGGTCCTTCAAGAAGCCCCAGCCGCCTCATCCGGTACCGCCGCTGGATACCGGGTCCCTGGTTTCCATAGCCGGCCCGCAGCAGGTGCTCAAGGAGAAGGCGCAGGATCCGCGCCCCAAGCCGTAAGGGAGAAACGGCCAAGCCCTTACCCTGAGCAACCATCTGGGTTAGCGTGAACATATGGAATTCAGATACCTCGGAAACAGCGGCTTCAAAGTCTCGGAAATCACGTTCGGCAACTGGCTGACGCACGGCTCGCAGGTGGAAAACGACGTTGCCACCCAGTGCGTGCGGGCTGCCCTCGACGCCGGCATCAGCACCTTCGATACCGCCGACGTCTACGCCAACACAGCCGCGGAAACCGTCCTGGGCCAGGCCCTGAAGGACGAGCGCCGCGAGTCCCTGGAAATCTTCACCAAAGTCTTTGGCCCCACCGGCCCCAAGGGCAAGAACGATCTTGGCCTGTCCCGCAAACACATCATGGAGTCCATCAATGGCTCGCTGCGGAGGCTGCAAACGGACTACGTGGACCTCTACCAGGCCCACCGCTATGACTTCGAAACGCCGCTGGAAGAAACCATGCAGGCCTTCGCGGACATCGTCCGGCAGGGCAAGGCGCTGTACATCGGCGTGAGCGAGTGGACCGCGGACCAGCTCCGCGAGGGCCACAAGCTGTCCAAAGAGCTTGGCTTCCAGCTCATCTCCAACCAGCCGCAGTACTCCATGCTGTGGCGCGTGATCGAAGCCGAGGTGGTCCCGGCGTCGGAGGAACTGGGGGTCTCCCAGATTGTCTGGTCTCCCATGGCCCAGGGCGTCCTCAGCGGCAAGTACCAGCCCGGCCAGCCCGCTCCGGAGGGCAGCCGCGCCACGGATGAAAAGGGCGGCGCCAAGATGATCCAGCGCTGGATGCGCGACGACGTCCTGGCAGCCGTGCAGGAACTGAAGCCGATCGCCCAGGAAGCGGGCCTCTCCATGCCGCAGCTGGCTGTGGCATGGGTGCTGCAGAACCCCAACGTTGCGTCAGCCATCGTGGGTGCCTCACGGCCCGAGCAGATTGCCGACAGCGTGGGCGCAGCCGGCGTGAAGCTGGAGGCGGAGGTCCTCAAGAAGATCGACGACGCCGTCGGTGGCCTTGCTGAACGGGACCCCGCACAGACCAAGTCGCCGGCCACCCGGGAAGCGTAAGTGGCGTCCCCGTCGGAACTGTCCCCGTCAGAGCTCCCGGAGCTTGCGGTCACCGGGGCCACCGGAGGCCTGGGCGGAATGCTGGCGCGGCAGCTTGCCGCCTCCGGCTTCGCCCAGCGCCTGCTGGTGCGCGATGCGGCACGGGCGCCACAGCTGGATGACGCCCATCCCGTGGTGTGTTCCTACGGGGACGGCGCTGCCTCCCGGCGCGCCCTGGAGGGGGCGAAAATCCTCTTCATGGTGTCCGCCGCGGAGGCCGAAGACAGGCTGCAGCAGCACTACGCATTTGTGGACGCCGCTGCTGATGCCGGCGTGGAGCACGTGGTGTACACGTCCTTTTACCGTGCCGCGCCGGACGCCACCTTCACCCTGGCCAGGGACCATCACGCCACGGAGGAGCGGGTCAGGGCGTCCGGGCTGCAATACACCTTCCTGCGGGACAACTTCTACCTCGACTTCCTGCCGCTGCTGGCCGGGGAGGACGGCGTGATCCGCGGGCCTGCCGGCGACGGCGTGTTCTCGGGCGTGGCCCGGGAGGATGTTGCCCGCTGCGCCCATGCGGTCCTGCGGGATCCGGCCATCCACAAGGGCAAGACCTATGACCTGACCGGTCCGGAGGAACTGACCCTGGCACAGGCGGCGGAGGTGCTGAGCACCGGGACCGGGCGCACCATCAGCTACCACCCCGAGACGGTGGAGGAAGCCTATGCGTCCCGGGCCTCCTACGGTGTGCCGCAGTGGCAGCTGGACGCCTGGGTCAGCACCTACACGGCGATGGCCGCCGGTCAGATGGCGGGGCTCTCGCCGGACATCCACGGGCTGACCGGCCAGGACCCCATCAGCCTAGCCGAGTTCCTGACGCGGCCGGTGCTGTAGTGGGCAGTTTTATGCGTTGACGGGCGGATGGACCCGGCGTAGACCTGTGGCGGGGACCTTTACTACGCCAAGCAGAATCGCACCGCCATGAATCACAGCAACCAGCAGTCCATTGGCCAGGAGCCGGCGGCAGGGCAGGCGCCGGTGCTGTCCCCGGCCGCGCAGCCCGTGTCAGGTCCACTGACGCGTGAGGAGCTGCAGCTCGCCGCCCGGAACCATTCCTTGCCGCTGGAGGCGCTCCGCCGCGACGTCACGCCGCCGGGGCTTCACTACGTGTTGACCCACTTCGACATTCCCGACCTTGATGCTTCGTCCTGGCATCTGCGGATCGGCGGCGCAGTGGAACGTGCCCTGGAGCTGGGAATGGCGGCACTTCGCAGGGATCCGGCCATCACCGTCCCGGTCACCCTCGAGTGCGCGGGCAACGGCCGCTCGCTCCTGGAACCGCGGCCCCTGAGCCAGCCCTGGGTGCTGGAGGCGGTGGGCACGGCGCACTGGACCGGGGTGCCGCTGGCGTACCTCCTGGGCAAGGCGGGGGTGCTGCCGGACGCGGTGGAGGTGGTCTTCACCGGAGCCGATGCCGGGGTTCAGGGCGGCGTCCCCCAGCAGTACGCGCGGAGCCTGCCGATCCGTGAAGCGCTGCGTCCCGACGTCGTTCTTGCCTACAAGATGAACGGCACCGACCTTCCGCCGCAGCATGGGTACCCGCTGCGGCTGGTGGTGCCGGGCTGGTACGGCATGGCCAGCGTGAAGTGGCTGCAGTCCATCGACGTGGTCCGGGCGCCGTTCACCGGGTTCCAGCAGCAGTCCGCCTACCGCTACCAGAGTTCCGCGGACGACGCCGGCAGGCCGGTCACGCGGATCAGGGTGCGTTCGTTGATGGTTCCGCCGGGCGTTCCGGACTTCTTCACCCGGCAACGGTTCCTTCGCCCGGGCCCGGTCATGCTGGAAGGCAGGGCCTGGTCAGGGGAAGGCGCCGTGACCGCCGTCGAGGTGGGGATTGACGGCACCTGGCTGCCGGCCCATCT
Organism: Arthrobacter sp. FX8; assembly: GCF_026723805.1. NCBI lineage: Bacteria > Bacillati > Actinomycetota > Actinomycetes > Micrococcales > Micrococcaceae > Arthrobacter > Arthrobacter sp. FX8. Next base: position 3,531,788 of record NZ_CP113505.1, read on the forward strand.
GGACAAGCCGTCCGGCGGATTCGCGTGGCGGAGGTGGAGCCTGCCCTGGGTGGCCGACCCCGGCGAGCACGTCCTGGCCTGCCGCGCCACGGACGTCACTGGTGCCACCCAGCCCCTGGAACAGAACTGGAACTACCAGGGGATGGGCAACAACGTGGTGCAGCGGGTCAGCGTGACGGTGGAGTGAAGTTAGTCCTGCGTGCAAGGGTACAGCCGGTCAGGGTTACCGGGCATCACAGCAGGCTGGCCGGTGCCATGACCAGCGCGACCAGGGCCGTGATGGAGAGTCCCACAACAATCGGCCCTGCCACAAGCATCCACGTCGTGGCCGGGTAGCGGCGGTAGCCCCTGCCCCGCAGCCTTGCCGTCCACAAGGCTCCGTAGGCAATGCTGGCCACCACGTACGGGACGCCCAGGGCGGGCAGCGCCAATCCAATCCAGATGGTCGCCTGCAGGACTGCCGAAGTGCCGCCGGCATACATGTCCCCGACTCTTGACGTGCCCATCATGAGCAGGAGCAGCAGAAGCAGCAACAAAATCGCGGCCAGGACCAGCAGGACCGTCCGGAACGTCCCCGCCCATGCAGGCAACGCAGGCCTTTGTGATGAATCCGGACAGGCTCTGGGGTCCTGGTGCTGGTGAGGGCGGTAGGGCTCCACGTTTCTCTCTTCCTGGCAGGTGCTCCAAGTCTTGCACGAGGCGCGGGACGGCACGACGCGGCCGCGGCTATACTCGGTGCCAACCATGACCAGCCTCCCCTCCTCCCCCGCCAGTGTCCGAATCGATGCCTGGCTGTGGGCCATTCGCGCCTATAAGACGCGGTCCGCCGCCACAGCAGCCTGCCGCGCCGGGCATGTCCGCCTCAACGGCAGCCCTTCCAAGGCATCAGCCACCCTCGTCACCGGTGATACCGTGACCGTCCGCATGCCGGGATACGAGCGCATCCTGGAGGTTCGGCGGCTGATCGCCAAACGTGTGGGAGCCGACGCGGCATCGCACTGCTTTACCGACCACACTCCCCCGCGGCCTGTCCTGCCGGCACTTGGCCTGCCGCAACGGGACCGGGGCGCCGGGCGGCCCACCAAGAAGGACCGTCGCGAGATGGAGCGTTTGCGCGGCCCTGCGTGAGGAGCGTACTGCAGAGGTTAACCGCCAGACTTGGTGCGCGCCTGCACGAGGTTAGCGAACGGCAACCGGCCGAATTCCGCCACGAAAGCTGAATGGCAGGCCGCTTCTGCGTCATTCAGTTGTTCCGCCGGGAGTTCTTTCCACGCAATGGCCAGTGATCCAGCATTGGCCAGCTGCCAGATCGCCCGCCCATCCCAGTGCCCGGGGGCTTTCCTTGCCCGAAGTCCACAAACTCCTGGATCTGACGTCGCAGCCCCCGGTTACCTTTGCTTCCCGGCCCGGCCTTTCCGACATAGAGAACGACGGCGCCCTCTACCCACTCGGCGGTCAGAGCGGCGGCGGAGAGGGACGGTTCCTTCTTCTTGAAGACTCCTGCTGTGCTTTTCGTGAGGAAGCGCGGCTGGAAACCTTCCGGAGCCACGACGGTGAAGAGGCCTGTTGCCTGCGGGATCCTCATGGTCTCGAGATCCTGGATGGGCCGGAAGCCAGCGAAACCTTCGGCCTTCAGGCCCTTCCTGGTGAACTGCATAATCCATTGAACAGCATGTCCTCGGACCCTCACTGTTGCAGCCTGCCGTTTTCCACATAGGGCTTTTGGGTGGCTGTCGTTGTCGGACCCTGGTGGAAGACTTTGGTCATGGAAGCGGTTGGTGGGATGGCGGCAGTGCTTGGGGCGGAGCCTCGGGGGCTGTTGGCTGCTGGTCCGCCGCATCGCACGTTTGCTGTTACGGGTGTCAAGGATGGGCTTCCGTTCCCGCCTGCTGCGCCTTCGATTGGTGATGTCTTGAAGCTGCTCGCTTCTGTTCAGCTGGCTGCCGACAGCGCGGGGATGATCGACCAGATGCGTGGGCTGGAGGATTTGAAGTGCCTTGCCGGTGCCCGTCAGGCCGATACCGCGGTGGCGTTTGATCTACAGCAGCGGGGTGAGCAGGCCGCCGCCGGGGTCCCGGCTCATGAGCAGGGTGCCGGGGTCGCGGCGCAGCTCGCGTTGGCCCGGCGGGAATCCCCGGCCAGGGGGTCCCGGTTGCTCGGCCTGGCCAGAACCCTTCCCAGGATGCCGCGCACGTTCGCGGCGTTCCGGGCGGGCCGGCTGAATGAATGGCGGGCAACCCTGATCGTGAAGGAAACCATCTGTCTGTCAGCGGAGGACCGGGCCGGGGTGGATGAGGCACTCCCGCTGACACCGGCACCCTGGACGGCGCGGATACGGTGCGTTCGGCCGGGGATGGGCGCTCCCGGGGGCAGGTCATGGCTGACGCCCTCGTCGAACGCGTCACCGGGACCTCTGGAGGCGTCAGCGGGGTCGAGATCCAGCTCGTGATGACCGACCGGACCTTCCTCCAGGGTGATGCCGAACCCGCACGGCTCCCCGGCTACGGCACCATCCCCGCCGCCTGGGCCCGGAACGTCGCCCTCACCGGCGCCGGCCACACCGAACCCAGCCTGTGGGTCCGCCGGCTTTACACCGCCCCCGGCAGCGGGGATCTGGTGGGCATGGATTCCAGGGCCCGGCTGTTCCCGGCGGGGTTGAAACGCTTCCTGCAGATCCGGGACGATACCTGCCGCACCCCGTACTGCGACGCCCCGATCCGGCACCACGACCACATCGCCGCCTGGCACGATGGCGGCTCCACGAGCGCCGGCAACGGCCAGGGCCTCTGCGAAGCCTGCAACCACACCAAGGAAACCCCCGGCTGGACCGCCCAGCAGGTGCCCGGCCCGCGGCATACAGTGGCAACCACCACCCCCACCGGCCACACCTACCATTCCACCGCACCCCATTCCACCGCACCACCACCACCCGGAACGCCACACCCCTGCTCGCCCGCCGGCAGGAGCACGATCACGCAACTCCCACGAAGAGTGGCTGGCGTTCGCGCATGAGGCCCCCTGACGTCGTCATTTACTCCCACAGCCCGGCCGGAACAAATTTGGTGTGCCCACCCCTCCCCGCAAAAGCGTAGAGTGGCATAGGACGCCTGATTCTGGACGCCTCGCTGCAAAGGGAGAAATCGTGACGATTGATTGGGACGAAAAAAAGGCCCTGCTACAGGAACCAAATATCGCGAAGGTAACCCAGCTTTGCGATGAGCTGATGGAAAAGAAGCCCGGTTCCGTCGTCCCCTATATCGACCCCGTCCACGACGAAGACGAGTGCAGGATCATCAGCCTTCAGGCGAGTCCCGGCAAGGGGACGGAGTCCGGATTCGTCTCCCACAACAACGACGACGAAGCGGCCCGCCGAGCCACCCAGATCTACGAGCTCGCTGAACTGGATCCGCGCTACGTCATGCCGTGGAACGCCTACCCGTGGGTCCGCGAGAGTGGCAGCCCATCGGCCCTGAGTGTCCAGGAAAAGACCGACGGCCTGCGTCCTTTCCGGCAGTTCCTCAAAATCAATTCCCGCGTTTCGGCGATCATCGCGCACGGCACGGACGCCTCCACGTTCCTGACCCTGTTCGAGAAGACCTACCATTCATCGCTGAAGAACGCCGGCATCAAAATCTACAAGGCCTCTGCCCTCGGCGGCAGGGCCTTTGCTGTTTCCGAAGCCAAGCAGGAAGAACTGCTGGCCAAGAGCGTGGACACCTACCGTGATGCCATGCAGCGGGCAGGCATCCAGCACCTTTAGCGGACGGTTTCCCAGCTTTCTTCCAGCCGCGCAGGCGCATACTCGTAGGTACCCTGACCGGCGAGAGAACCAGGCTGACCTTGATGTCCCACCCCGACCGTTCCCATGAGGCAGGACCTCCAGCGGAGGCTGCAGCCATCCGCATGGCCGTGCTCCCCCAGCTTCGGCACTGGATTGCCGTGCCCGTCATCGCAGCAGTCCTGATTGTGGCAGGCGGACTGGCGCTGAGGTTCAGCCCGGCATTGACGTCAGCGGACATGTCCGTGGACGCCGAGCTGAGCCATGACCACACCGCACCCCTGACCGGCATGGCGATGTTCATCAATGTGGTGTTCAGCCCGGCTGGCGGGGTGCTGATGATCGCAGCCCTGTGCCTCTATCTGCTGCTGGTCCGCCGCAGCCCCGTTAACGCCGTCGCCACGGGCCTGGTTGCGGCCGGCGCCTGGGTGAGCAGCGAATTGTTCAAGGTGCTGGTGGCCCGGCACCGCCCGGACTCGACAGCCCTGTACAACCCGCTCATCCCGGAGCCGGGAACGGACAGCTTCCCCAGCGGGCATGTGGCGCTGGCTTCCGCGCTGGCCATTGCCGTCTTCCTGCTGGCCCGCGGCACCAGGTGGCAGCGGCCGGCTGCCGTCCTCGGAATCGCCGTGGCGGTCCTCGTGGCCTTCTCCCGTGTTTACCTCGGCGTGCACTACCCCACCGACGTCACGGCATCCTTCCTTACCGCAGCTACCGGTGCCGCGTTCCTGACCGGCCTGTGGAACCGCTTTGGGCTGTCACTGCTGGCCCGGGTCCCGTTCCTGGCAAAGCTCGGCCCCGTCCCGGCCCCGCAAGGCTGACCAGCAGCCATGACGGGCTTCATCGACGGCCTCCTGAACGTCAGCCCGCTTGTGGCATATATTGCCGTCTTCTGCCTGGTCTTTGCCGAGGACGCATTGTTTGTGGGCTTCGTGGTTCCAGGTGAGACAGCGGCCGTCCTGGGTGGAGTAGTGGCCAGCCGCGGTGAAGTGCAGCTGGGCGCGATGATGGCCCTGGTGGTCGCTGCCGCCATCATCGGCGACAGCGTGGGCTACGAAGTGGGCAAACATCTGGGCACGCGCATCATGAAGGCAAGAATGCTGCGCCGCCATGCCGGGAGGTTGGAGAACGCGCAGGACTTCCTCCGCCGCAAGGGCGGTTCGGCAGTCTTCCTGGGCCGCTTCACCGCCTTTTTCCGGGCCGTCATGCCCGCCCTCGCGGGCACGTCCCGGATGCCCTATGGCCGGTTCCTTGCCTACAACGCGGTGGGCGGCATGGTGTGGGGCATCGGCTTCGTCCTGCTGGGTTTCCTCGCGGGCAACTCCTACGAAGCCGTTGCCCAGGCAGCGGGCCGGGATCTCGCCGTCGTCATAGCGATCGTGGCGGTGGCAGGGCTCATCGTCTGGCACGTCCGGTCACGACGGCGGCGCGACCGGCGGCGTGCGGCCAGCCGGCGGCAGGACTAGGGAGAGCTTGACAGCAACTGTGACCAGTGCCATATTTAAGGCGTGAACCTGTCAGACAGCCGGACAGCAGGACAGCCTGCATTCCGCCCCTTGCCCGGCTGAGCGCTGCCGAGGCGGTGTTCAACGCCATCCGTGAGGACATCGAGTCCGGCGCGCTTCCGGTGGGAAGCAAGCTCAGCTCGGAGGCAACCCTCTCGCAGCAGTACGGAGTCAGCCGATCGGTAATCCGGGAAGCCCTCCGCTCCTGCACCGCGCTGGGCCTCACGGTCACCAGGACCGGCAAGGGCACGTTCGTCATTGCCAGCAAGGTGGCCAACGACCTCATGCTGGGGCAATACTCGGCGCGGGACCTGACAGAAGCGCGTCCGCACATCGAGGTCCCGGCTGCAGGCCTGGCAGCGGAACGCCGCACTCCGGAGGAGCTCGACGTCCTCCGCGGGATCGTTGCCGCCATGGCCACGGAAGCCGATCCGGAATCCTGGGTGGCCCTGGACTCCAGCTTCCACGCCGCGATCGCACGCGCCAGCGGCAACAAAGTGTTTGCCAGCGTCGTGGCTGACATCCGCGACGCTCTGGCGCACCAGTCCGAGACCCTGAACATGGTGGCAGACCGCCAGCATGCCTCCGATATTGAGCACCAGCAGATCCTCGCTGCCATCGAGGCCGGCTCGGCGGAAAACGCCCGCGCCGCCATGGCCCACCACCTGGAAGCCGTGGGCGTGGCCCTGGACTCCATCCTTAACAACTAGCCGTATCCAACCAAACCTTCCTAGGACTCCATGCCATCCCCCGTGTTTTCTGCTGCCCACACCGCTGCCCCGGCCCAGCTGGCCCTGCCGCAGCACGTCCCGCTGGTGGCCGCCACCCGTGACGGCCTGGTGGAAAGTGTCCACTACGGCTCAGCGATCGCCCTTGCGGCTGACGGTTCAGTGGCGGCAGCCGCTGGGGATCCCCAGACTCCCTTCTACCCCCGCTCTGCGCTCAAGCCCCTCCAGGCAGTCGCCCTGGTCCGCGCCGGCCTTGAACTCCCCGCAGACCTCCTGGCATTGGCCGCCGCAAGCCATTCGGGTGCCGCAGTCCACCGGGACGGCGCCCTGCGCATCCTGGAACTGCACGGGCTCGCCCCCACCGACCTGGAAAACAGCACCGACCTTCCCTACGGCACCACCGAGCGTGAGGACTGGCTGCGGAACGGCGGAAACGCCACCCGGATCACCCAGAACTGCTCCGGGAAACACGCCGCCATGGCCGCCACCTGCGCCATCAACGGCTGGTCCGTGCAGGGCTATCTGGATCCCGCCCACCCGCTGCAGCAACTCGTTGCGCAGACCGTCACCGACCTGACCGGCGAGGAGCCGGCCGCGGCGAGCACCGATGGCTGCGGGACCCCGTTGTTTGCCCTGAGCCTGCGCGGCATGGCCCGCGCCTTTGGCCGGATCGCCCAAGCGGCCGCGCACAATGACGCCTTGGATTCGGGAAGTGCGGAGGCCGCCGTCGGGCTGGCCATGCAGCAGCACCCGCACATGGTGGCCGGGGAAGGCCGCGACGTCACCGAACTGATGCGCCTGCTGCCCGGCGCCGTGGCCAAGGACGGTTTTGAGGGCGTGCAGCTGGTGGGCCTGGCCGACGGCAGCGCCGTGGCTGTAAAGATTTCCGACGGCGGCGACCGCGCCCGGATGCCCGCCACCGTCCGCCTGCTGGATGCGCTGGGCGTGGACATCGAACCGCTCACCGGTATCGCCACCGCACCCGTGCTGGGCGGCGGCCACCAGGTGGGCCGGCTGTTGGCCACCGATTTTCTTGCCCCTGTTTCCGCATAACCACCGTCCGAACCCGACAACGACGCCCCGTAAGGACCCCATGACCATCACCCAAACCACCGCAGACGTCCGGTCCGAGCACGACCTGCTCGGCGACCGCGACGTACCGGCCCACGCCTACTGGGGCGTGCACACGCTCCGCGCGGTAGAGAACTTCCCGATCACCGGCCAGAAGCTGTCCTCCAACATGCACCTGGTCCGCGGGCTTGCCGCCGTGAAACTGGCCGCCGCCCGCACCAACCGCGAGCTTGGCCTGCTGGACGCCGAACGCGCCGACGCCATCGAACAGGCATGCCAGGACGTCCTGGCCGGACGGCTTGCCGACCAGTTCGTGGTGGACGTGGTGCAGGGCGGTGCCGGGACGTCGTCGAACATGAACGCCAATGAGGTCATCGCCAACCGGGCGCTGGAAATCCTTGGCCACCCCAAGGGTGACTACGCGCGGCTGCACCCGAACGACCACGTCAACCTCAGCCAGTCCACCAATGACGTGTACCCCACGGCCGTGAAGCTGGGCACCATCTTCGCCGCGAGGGAGCTGCTGGCTGCACTCGAAGAACTCGAGGATGCCTGCGCTGCCAAGGCCATGGAATTCCGCACCGTGGTCAAGATGGGCCGCACCCAGCTGCAGGACGCCGTCCCCATGACCCTGGGCCAGGAGTTCGGCAGCTACGCCGTCACCATCGGCGAGGACCGGCTGCGCCTGGCGGAGGCAGAGCTGCTGATCCACGAGATCAACCTCGGGGCCACCGCCATCGGCACCGGCCTGAATGCCCCGGCCGGTTACGCCGCAACGGCCTGCCGGCACCTTGCGGAGGTCACCGGACTGCCGCTGGTGACCGCCGTCGACCTCATTGAAGCCACACAGGACGTGGGCGCTTTTGTGCACCTGTCCGGCGTGCTGAAGCGTGTGGCGGTCAAGCTGTCCAAGATCTGCAACGACCTCCGCCTGCTCTCCTCAGGCCCCCGCGCCGGCTTCGGCGAGATCAATCTGCCGGCCGTCCAGTCCGGATCGTCCATCATGCCCGGCAAGATCAACCCCGTCATCCCGGAAGTGGTCTCCCAGGTGGCCTACGAGGTGATCGGCAACGATGTCACCATCACCATGGCCGCCGAGGCCGGGCAGCTGCAGCTCAACGCCTTCGAACCCATCATCGTCCACAGCCTCCACAAGAGCATCTCCCACCTGGAAGCAGCATGCCGCACCCTTACGGCCCGCTGCATCCGTGGCATCACCGCCAACACCGAACACCTGCGCCGCACCGTGGAGCAGTCAATCGGCCTGGTCACCGCATTGAATCCCCACCTCGGCTACGCCACCGCCACCGCCATCGCGCAGGAGGCGCTTGCCACCGGCAAGGGCGTGGCTGAACTGGTCCTGGAACACGGGCTCCTCACCGACGCCCAGCTCCAGGAACTCCTGAGCCCCGAACGCCTGGCAAACCTCAGCAAGTAGTCCCCACCTGCTCCGAAGGACACACCAATGACAAATACTCCCCTTCCCGACCACCTGATTGATGGTGGTCACGCGCATGCGTCCGAGACCTCCCTGCACGCGGAGGACAAGGGTTACCACAAGAACCTCAAGCCCCGGCAGATCCAGATGATCGCGATCGGCGGCGCGATCGGCACCGGCCTGTTCCTGGGCGCCGGCGGCCGGCTCAACGCCGCGGGCCCGTCCCTGGTCATCGCCTACGCGGTCTGCGGGTTCTTCGCGTTCCTGATCCTGCGCGCCCTGGGCGAACTGGTCCTGCACCGGCCCTCCTCCGGCTCGTTCGTCTCCTACGCCCGCGAATTCTTCGGCGAAAAAGCCGCGTTCGTCTCCGGCTGGTTCTACTGGATCAACTGGGCCACCACCACCATCGTGGACATCACCGCCGCCGCCCTCTACATGCACTTCTTCGGCAACTACATCCCCTGGATGGCCGACGTCCCCCAGTGGGCCTGGGCACTGACCGCCCTCATCGTCGTCCTGGCCCTGAACCTGGTCTCGGTCAAGGTCTTCGGCGAAATGGAATTCTGGTTCGCCCTGATCAAGGTCGCCGCCCTGGTCGCGTTCCTCATCATCGGCACCTACTTCGTCATCTTCGGCACCCCCGTGGACGGCCAACAGGTCGGCATCAGCCTCCTGTCCGACAACGGCGGGATCTTCCCCAACGGCCTGCTGCCCATGATCATCCTCATGCAGGGCGTCCTGTTCGCCTACGCCTCCATCGAACTCGTCGGCACCGCCGCCGGCGAAACCGAAAACCCCGAAAAAATCATGCCCAAGGCCATCAACTCCGTGGTCTTCCGCATCGCCGTGTTCTACGTCGGCTCCGTGATCCTCCTGGCCCTGCTGCTGCCCTTCACCTCCTACCAAAAAGGCGTCAGCCCCTTCGTGACCTTCTTCGGCTCCATCGGCGTCCAGGGCGTAGACGTCATCATGAACCTCGTCGTCCTCACCGCCGCCCTGTCCTCCCTGAACGCCGGACTCTACTCCACCGGCCGGATCCTGCGCTCCATGTCCGTCAACGGCTCCGCCCCCGCTTCGCCTCCCGCATGAACAAAGCAGGCGTCCCCTACGGCGGCATCGCCATCACCGCCACCGTCTCCCTCCTCGGCGTCCCCCTGAACTACCTCGTCCCCGCCGAAGCCTTCGAAATCGTCCTGAACATCGCCTCCGTCGGCATCATCATGACCTGGGCCACCATCGTCCTGTGCCAAATCCAACTCAAACGCTGGGCCGACAAAGGCTGGGTCACCCGCCCCTCCTTCCGCATGTTCGGCGCCCCCTACACCGGCTACCTCTCCCTGCTCTTCCTCATCGGCGTCCTCATCATGGTCTTCATCGACTCACCCCTGACCATGCTCGTCACCGCCATCGCCTCCATCCTCATGGTCGCCGGCTGGTACGCCTGCCGCACCCGCATCCGCCAAATCGCCGAAACCCGCGACGGCTACACCGGCATGTCGCCGGTGGTTGCCAATGCCCCGGCGGAGACCTTCAAAAAGTAGCTGCCCTGAACGACGGCGGCACCCAGGTCCTGGAAATCCAGGAGCCGGGTGCCGCCGTCGGGCGTTTAATGCAGTGGCTCTTCTACTTTGACGGTTTGACCACCATGGCCGATCCGCCGCCGCGCCTGACCGGCTCGGCTGCCGCTAGTGTCCGGCCGTCCTCCAGGAATTCGATGGCGGTGGCCGCCCCGATCTCCGAGGCGGAGGAGAACGAGTCGCCCGATGGGGTCAGGGTGTGCCCGAAGCGCGACGTCAGTGCTGCGCCGTACTTGTCGATGAACGCCGGCTCAGCAGTGACGGCCTTGGTGTTCCGCTGTGAAGCACGGGGAGCGGCGATGGCGTCCGGGATGCTCATGCCCAGGTCGATGCGGTTGACCAGCGTCTGCAGCACCGTGGTGATGATGGTGGAGCCGCCCGGGGAGCCCAGGGCCAGGAACGGCTTGCCGTCCTCCAGCAGGATGGTGGGCGACATGGACGACCGCGGCCGCTTGCCCGGCTCGATCCGGTTGGGGTCGGCAGGGTCATAGACCGTGGAGAAGTCGGTCAGCTCGTTGTTGAGCAGGAACCCGCGGCCGGGAACCACCATGCCGGAGCCGCCGGTCTGTTCGATGGTCAGCGTGTACTCGACGACGTTGCCCCACTTGTCCGAGACGGTCATGTTGGTGGTGGAGATGTTTTCCGTATCCTTCTCATCCGCGAGCGCAGCCGGTTTGACCGGGCAGGTGCCGTCGTAGGAGGTGACATCGCCTGCGGTCTTCAAGGGCTTAATAGCCGCGTGCATGGGATCAAGCTCGCAGGCACGCTCCTTGCCGAAGATGGGATCGGTCAGCGCCTTGGTGGGCACCTTCACGAACGCGGGGTCCCCCACGTACTTGGCACGGTCCGCGAAAGCCAGGGCGCTGGCCTCCAGGTAGTGGTGCAGCACGGCGGGCTGGTCAGCCTTGAGGGACGGGACGTTGAACACGTCCAGGATGTTCAGCGACTCACCCACGGTGGTGCCGCCACTGCTGGAGGGTGCCATGCCGTAGACGTCATAGCCACGGTAGTTCACGTGGGTGGGGTCCTGGTCCAGGGCCTTGTAGTGCTCCAGGTCCTCCTCGGTCATGGAGCCTTTGGGCACAGGAAGCTTGGTGTCCGGAGACTTGGGCGGGTTCTGTACGGTCTTGGCGATCTCCTTGGCCAACGCTCCGTCGTAGAACGCGTCCATGCCCTTGTCTGCCAGCAGCCGGTAGGTGTCGGCGAGGTCAGGGTTCTTGAAGACCGAGCCCACCTCCGGAAGCTTCCCGTTATGCAGGTACAGGTCCTTGGTTGAGGTGAAGGCTTCGAACCGTTTCTGGTTGTCCGCCGTCTGGCTCCGGAACGTCTCGTCCACCACGAACCCGCGGTCCGCCACCTCGATGGCGGGTTCCAGCGCCTTCTTCAGGCTGAACTTTCCCCAGCGCTCCAGCGCGCGCTCCCAGGTGGCCGGCGTCCCCGGAACACCCACCGAGACGCCACTGGTGACAAGCTCGGGAGTGAACGGGTAGGGCTTGCCGGTGGCCGGATCGATGAACGCATCATGGGTAATCCCCGCCGGAGCCGTCTCGCGGCCGTCAATGGTGCTGACCTTTCCGGACTTCGCGTCGTAGTAAACGAAATAACCGCCGCCGCCAATGCCGGCGCTGTAGGGTTCGGTGACGCCAAGGGTGGCCGCAGCAGCCACGGCGGCGTCCACAGCGTTGCCTCCGTGACGGAGGACGTCAATGGCCGCCGCTGAAGCTTCCGGGTCCACGGTGCTGACGGCACCGCCGTAACCGGTGGCGGTGGGATTCTTGTCCGTGTGCCGTTCATCGGCGCCGTGTTGGTTGGTGGCAAAAGCAGGACTGATGGCCCCGGTGGTAACGCTCATAGCCAGCGCTGCAGTAACAGCTGCGAGCCGGCCTCCATAATGTGGCATGGTGGCTCCTAATTGGGGATTTGAGTGATGTGGGCCACGCTACTCTTCGGGTAGGACACACTCAACGGCTCCGGAAAGGGAGAGTGCAGCATGGCAGGATCCAAGCTCGCAGTGGTGGGCGCCGGGAGCGTCGGGACGTCGCTGGCGTACGCCGCGCTGATCCGCGGCTCCGCCAGCAGTATCGCCTTGTACGACGTCAACACGCCCAAGGCGGAGGCGGAAGCACTGGATCTTGCCCACGGCAGCCAGTTCGCCGCGGCGTCGGCCACCGTCACCGGCGGCGGGGATATCGCCGTCACGGAAGGCGCCGACGTCGTGGTCATCACGGCCGGTGCCAAGCAGAACCCAGGCCAGAGCCGCCTTGACCTGGCGGGGACCAACGTCCGGATCCTCGAGCAGCTGATGCCGCCTCTGCTGGAACGTGCGCCGGATGCTGTCTATGTCCTGGTGACCAACCCCTGCGACGTCCTGACGGTGGCTGCCCAGCGCATCTCCGGGCTGCCACCGGAACGGATTTTCTCCTCCGGCACGGTGCTGGATACGTCCCGGCTGCGGTGGCTCCTGGCCCTGGAGGCCGGGGTTTCCGTTACCAGCGTCCACGCCAGCATGGTGGGAGAGCACGGGGACACGGAGTTCCCGTTGTGGTCCGGCGCCACGATCGGTCCGGTCCCCATCAGGGACTGGACGGTGGGCGGGGAGCGGATCTTCACGCCCGAATACCTCGCCGGCACCGCCCGTGAAGTGGTGCAGGCGGCCTACAAGGTCATCGCCGGCAAGGGGGCCACGAACTACGCCATCGGCCTGTCCGGTGCCCGCATTGTGGAGGCGCTGCTCCGGGACGACAACGCTGTCCTTCCGGTTTCCACTGTGCTGTCGGGGCTGTACGGGATTTCCGGCGTGGCGCTGTCCCTCCCCAGCGTGGTGGGAAGGGGCGGGGTGCACCGTGTCCTGGAAACGCCCATGGACGACGTCGAGCTGGCCGCCCTGCACCATTCCGCGGACACGCTGCGGAACACAATGGACATGCTGGGGGTTTGAGCAGGGGCACGGCATGCAACGCCACCGCAACCCCGCCCGGTGCCTGCTTCACATATGCTCACCTGAGATGTCCACGCTGGCTCGACCACGGCTGGCTCAATGACGAACCAACAGGAGTAACGCATGACCAACTGGCGGATCAGGGATTTCCACTCGGCGGACCTGGACGGCATCCTGCACCTGTGGGAGACGCTCAAGGCCCACAACGTCGAACCCGTATACGCCCTGTCCGAGGTCCTGGCGTCGTGCGAAAAAGACCATGCGGTGGTTGCGGTGCAGGGCGAGCAGGTGGTGGGCGCCGCTGTGGGACGGGCCGCGCATGACCAGGGCTGGATCGTGTTCCTGGCCACCCTTCCCGAGTACCGCGGCAGGGGCATCGGCACCTCGCTGCTCGCCGCCGTCGAAAACCGGATGGCCCCGCACGGCCTGAACAAGCTCTCCGCCCTGATGCCTGAGTCCGAAACCCGCGTGGAGGCCTTCCTGGGCCGCGGCTTCGCACTCAAGAAAAACCTGCGCTACTTCGAGCGGACCATTCCCGTCCAGCGCCAGGAGCTCGGCGCCCTGGGCCAGCTGGGCGGCCGCGTCCTGGCCCGCGACCTTTGGGAAAACGTTGCCGGCATGCGCAGGGAAAAGGAACTGCTGGAACGGCGCCTGGTGCTGCCGCTCGCCGAGGCGGACCTGGCCGATGAATTCGGCGTGGTGCCGCCGCGCGCCGTCGTCCTTTTCGGGCCTCCCGGCACCGGCAAGACCACCTTTGCCAAGGCCATCGCCTCCCGGCTGGAGTGGCCGTTCGTGGAGGTCTTCCCGTCCCGCCTGGCCGGCGACCCGCAGGGCCTGGCCGGCGCGCTGCGCGAGACCTTCCTGGAAATCGCGGAACTGGAGCACGCGGTGGTGTTCATCGACGAGGTGGAGGAGATCGCCTCCCAGCGCGCCGGTGATCCGCCGTCACCGCTGCAGGGGGTGACCAACGAGCTGCTGAAGATCATTCCCGCATTCCGGGAACAGCCCGGCAGGCTCCTGGTCTGCGCCACCAACTTCATCCGCGCCCTCGACTCGGCCTTCCTGCGCCACGGGCGGTTCGACTATGTCATCCCCATCGGGCTGCCGGACCGGCAGGCCCGGGAGGCGATGTGGCAGCGTTTCATCCCGGCGGCCGTGGTGGACGCCGTGGACGTGGAACTCCTGGTGGAACGTACCGAGGGCTTCTCCCCGGCCGACATCGAGTACGCGGCCCGCAGCGCCTCCCAGCGGGCGCTGGAAAAAGCCGTGTACGACGACGGCGGGCTGGCCTCCGGGGGCGACGTTTCCGTCCGCGCCGCCGTCAGGAAAGGTCCCTCCACCCAGGACTACCTCGACGCCATTGGTGATACCCGCACCACCGTGAGCGCGGAGGTGCAGGCGGACTTCCTGGAGGACATCGAAGCGCTGGGACGGGTCTAGTCCCCGGCTGCTCCGCAGGACGCCTGCAGGGCACCGCATACAGGGACCTTTGCCCCTTTGCCCGGTTCCGGGCGGACGCCAGAGTAGTGGTCATGGCAAGAATCCTGATCCCGTACGGAACTTCGGAAGGGCAAACGGCCCGCATCGCCGACTACATCTCTGATGTCCTGCAGGCCCACGGGCACCAGGCCGACACGTTGGACCTCAAGCACGCAGACCACGGCCTGCCTGACGGCTATGACGGCGTCATAGTGGGTGCCTCCATCCATGCCGGGAAGCACGAGGGCTACGTGGCCGATTTTGTCCGCCGGAACCGGTCCGGCCTGGAGCGCCTGCCGGCCGCCCTGTTCTCGGTCAGCCTCTCGGCGCACGCGGAGCCGGAAGAGGCGGAAAAGTACGTTGCGGAGTTCGAGGACAGCACCGGCTGGCATCCTGACAAGGTGGCGATGTTCGGCGGCGCCCTCCTCTACACCCAGTACGGATTCCTCAAGCGCATGATGATGAAGAAGATCGTCAGCGGCCAGGGCAGCCCGGATACGGACACCGGCCGCGACTACATCTACACGGAATGGGACGGGGTGCGGCGGTTCGCGGAGGAGTTCCTGGTCTACTTGGAGCGGGAGCCCGGGCCGGAATCGTAGCGGAGGTTCTCGTAGTCGGTGTCATCGGCCTCATCCAGCTGCGCGTCGAATTCCTCCAGCAGCCACGGATTGGCCCGAGCCAAAATCTTGCGGACCTCCTCCACCTCCACGGCTGCGTAAAGCACCGGCCTGGCGTCCCGGTACTTTGTCACCGGGGGCTTGTCCGGCCACTTCTCCGCCAGCGCCTGGACGCGTTCGGGCAGGGAGTTGTGCGCATTGTCGGCGATCTTGACCAGGGCGGCGTCATGGTCCCCGGCGATCTCACGGATGCCGGACTGGTAATCGTCGGGGTCGCTGTGCAGGCGGTTGGTGACGCGCTCGATGATGTCCACGGAGCGCTCGGGAACCCCCATGTCCAGCAGGGCCTGCCGTGTCATCGGTGTGTCCTCGGCGATGTCGTGGAGGTAACCCGCGATCCGGATCTCGTCGTCGAAGTCCGCCAGGGCATCCCCGACGGCAAGGACATGGTCCCGGTAGGGCCGCTTCAGCTTGTCCTTCTGCCGGTTGTGGGCAACCTCTGCGAGGACTTTGGCGGTCTCCACCGTGAACCTTGGCGTCCGGGCCTGGGCCGGAATGTGCTCGTCTGACATCTACCAAGCTTAGCCAGCGGCCGGGCGGTCCATCCCGGGCCACACCCAGGGTTCGCGGGGCAACCGTGCCGGGTCCAGGGCCTGCAGTGCGTGGCCCAGCGTTCCGGCGGGTAATCCCAGGGACTCCAGCAGCAGGTTCCGCACGTCGTGGGCACCCACCCCGGCCTGGGCGAGGTCCGCCAGCGTGACCGCTCCATCGCGCTTTGCCAGCCGCAGGCCGTCGCGATTCACCACCAAGGGAACATGCACATATTCCGGGACGGGAATATGCAGGAGCGAGGCGAGATAAGCCTGCCGGGGCGTTGAGGGGAGCAGGTCGTCGCCGCGGACCACCTGGTCTATGCCCTGCGCGGCATCATCCACCACGACGGCAAGGTTGTAGGCGGTTACCCCGTCATTCCTGCGAAGCACGAAGTCGTCCACAGCCCCGGTGAACTCGCCGTGGAGGACGTCCTGGACCGTGTATTCCCGCACATCCGCCCGCAGGCGGATGGCGGCCGGCCGCGTGGACCGCTTGTAGTCCAGTTCCGCCCGGTCCAGGTTGCGGCATGTGCCGGGATAGGCACCCTGCGGAGCATGCGGGGCGGACGGCGCCTCCTGGATCTCGCGGCGGGTGCAGAAGCACTCGTACGTCAGGCCGGACTCTTCAAGCCGTGTGATCGCCGCGGCGTAGAGGGGCCCGCGGTCGGTTTGCCGGACCACATCGCCGTCCCAGGTGATGCCCACTGCCGCCAGATCGCGCAGCTGCACGGCCTCCGCTCCTGCGCGGGCGCGGTCCAGGTCCTCCACCCGCAGCAGGAAGCGGCGTCCGGTGGAGCGGGCGAAAAGCCAGGCGAGGATTGCGGTCCGCAGGTTTCCCACGTGCAGCTCACCGGACGGGCTGGGGGCGAAGCGGCCGGCGGAGGTCATGGATTAACCCTAAACGGAAGCACACAAGAGCCCCTCAGCTACCGATGACTCCGGGAGGCGGGCGTCGGTAGCTCAGGGGCTCTTGCCGTGTTTGCAGAATGAGCGTGGTGTGAACAAGCGTCAATCAGCGGCGGCTTCCTTGCGGGAAGCGGTGTCCAGGTGCCGGGTGGTGTGCCGGGGAAACTGTAGCCTGCGCGGACCAGCGGTAGCTTTTGTCCTTGTTGCCACTATTCCAGCAGAGAACATACAGTTGGGACAATTGGCCCAACTTGAGTTGATCAGTTTGATCAATCCCTGAGGCCAGCAGCAACAGGAAGTGGTCAGATTGCAGGAACTGGACGCCACCGACCGGCGCATCCTGAATGCCCTGGACCAGGATCCGCGTGTCCCCATCATGGTGCTTGCCCAGCGGCTGGGCCTCGCGCGCGGAACCGTCCAGAGCCGGCTGGAGCGGATGACGGCATCCGGCGCCCTCCGCCCCAACAGCAGCCGGGTGCTTCCGGCGGCCCTGGGACGGGGCGTGGCCGCCGCGGTCAGCGCAGAGCTGGACCAGAGCCACCTGAACGAGGCCATCGCTGCCCTGCGTGAAATTCCCGAAGTCCTGGAGTGCCATGCGCCGGCCGGCGATACCGACCTCTTGATCCGCGTGGTGGCCAAGAGCCCCGACGACCTCTACCGGGTGTCGGAGGAGATCCGGCTCTGCCCGGGCATCGTCCGCACGTCCACCAGCATGTTCCTCCGCGAAGTCATCCCGTACCGGACCACCGGGCTCCTGGGGGACCAGGCCGAGTAGGCGGGGACCACAGGGGCACCACTCCCCATCGCCGCACGGAGGATGCCCCGTTAGGCTGGCACGGAAGAGCCAACAGCGGGGGAGCCAACAGGGGGCAGCATGGCGGGAAACTTTTACGGCGGCGATGTGGAGCAGCTGCGGCAACTCGCCAAGGACCTGGCTGCCGGCGCCAACCGGCTCAACGTCCTGGGGCAGCAGCTCAGCAGCAGCATTGGTTCCGGCCTGTGGAAAGGGCGCGACGGCGACAGGTTCCGCAGCGAGTGGACGTCATCGCACGCCAGGCTGCTGAGGTCGGCAACGGCAGGGCTGGAGTCGGCCGCCAGGACACTCCTTGCCAACGCGGACGAACAGGAGAAGGCCAGCACTGGTGGACCGGGAGGACCCGGGTCGGGCGGATCCGGGAGCGGAACCGCCCAGGACCTGACAGACAGACTGAATGCCATGACCCCGGCCGAGCGGCGCGCCTACCTGCTGAGCGACGGGTTCCGCCAGTGGGCCCAGGCGAACCCGGAGGCAGCCAAAACCGCCATGGACGCCGCGGCGGACTCCGGCCTGATCAGCAAGAACTCCAAGGGCTACCAGGACTTCCTCAATTCCTACTGGAACCGGCAGGCGATGCTGGACATGGGCATTGATCCAGCCGACTGGGACACGTCAAAAGGTACGGAATACAACTGGGAGACCATCACCAAGGTCTACGACTTTTACGGCCAGGCCTACCTTGCCAACCCGGACCTGCAGTGGGCAGGCATGGCCAATATGATTGGCCCGTCCTTCGCCGGCGGATTCCGGGACATGGCCATGCTGCGGGATTTGGCTCAACAAATCACCGACAATCCAGCCTCGGACATCCCCCTTCCCGTCCTGGACCAGCTGGAACAGCTCGCAGGGATGACGGATGCGGAAATCCGCTTTTATGAAACCAGCATGCTGGACATGAACAAGGAAATCTTCCTGGACCAGGCGCGCCAGCACCAGGCGTATCTGAACGGCGGCATCGATGAGATCAACCGCCTTCGCGACTCCGGCGCCATCGACCAGGCCACGGCCAACGCGTGGGCGCAGATCGATTCGGGAGATCCCGACCAGGTCCGTGAAGGAAACACGGCCCTCCTGTACCGCGAGCAGAACGAAATTATCGCGGACGACTACGACAACATGCGCGGCCACCCTGGAGGGGAAGCCGTGACCTATATGGTGACGCTCGCCGGGGAACCCTCCATCCCGGGCGCCAAAAGCTACCCCGAGGTGTTTCCCTACAGCTTCAGCGTGGAAAGCCCCGGGCCCGAGAACATCCCCTTCACCAGCTGGGACAATCCCGCCCAGTTCCGCACCGACTTCACCACGGGCTTCCCCGACGGCAACATCGCCAACGCGGACCAGCGCTGGAACCTCATCCGGCAGGACACCCTCCCCGCTTACCAACATCTTCTGGCCACGGACCCGGACCGGGCGGCGCAGATCATCGGCTCCGACTTTGACGGCCGGGTGGACCAGTACCGTCCCACCAACAACATTCCCGGCATCATGGACCGGTTCCTTGACGGGTTCGACGCGGAGGTCCACCAGTGATTGCGCCCCGCCGACGCGCCGCACCCGGCGAACGGACCGCCGTCGTCATTGCCCTCGTTTCACTCCTTGTCCTGGCCGGCTGCAAAGCGCCAACTCCGGCCGATCCGACCACCGCCACTTCATCTTCTGCAGGGAGCCCCGTGAAAACCTCCGCTTTCTCCACCCTTGACGCCGCCGGCGTGGAAAGTATCCGCACCACCGGGACGGCCCGCCTGGATATGAGCTCGGGACGCCTGGAAAAGGACGCCGTCCGCGTCACCAAGGACAGTTACGGCCCCGAGATCAATACCCGGGGTTCGGGCAAGATCAGCCTCAGCATCCTGGCGCCCAACGGCGAAATAACCGCCGAAACGGACCGGATCCGTTTCAACACCACGGACCGGCGGACGGACTTCAGCGAGGTCACCTACTTCCTCACCGCCAGCTCACCTGACGAGTACTTTGAGTTGATCAGGGACGGCGTGCAGCGCTACGGGATAGCAGCGGAGCCGGCTGAAGAATGGATCAGCAGCACCCAGGCGGATCCTGCTTCCAAGAGCGATTTCTCCATCACGCCGGGAACAGGCACCGGACTGACGGTGAACTACGATCTCCGCTACGACGGCAGCAAGGACACGCAGGTGATCATCGTCCACATTCTGCCTGCCGACTGACTTGCGGACCGCGGGGACCTAGACGGGCGGGCCCGCGTTGGACTTGAGGTTCTTCATGACCAGCGTTGACGTCAGCCGTTCAACGCCGGGCAGCGATGTGAGCTCGGTGTCGTAGAAGCGCTGGTACGCCGGCAGGTCCTCCGCTATGACCTTCAGCAGATAGTCCGGGGAACCAAACAGCCGCTGTGCCTCCACAATGTTCGGGTTGTCCGCCACCCGGTTCTCGAAAATCTCCATGGTGGGGCGGTCCACCTGGCGGAGCGTGACGAAAACGATCGCCTCGAATCCCAGGCCCACCGCCGCGGGGTCGATGTCTGCCTTGTACCCGCGGATCACCCCGGACCGCTCCAGGTCGCGCAGCCGCCGGTGGCAGGGAGCCACCGTCAGGCCCACCTTCGCTGCCAGCGCGGTGGCGGTCATGCGCCCGTCCTCCTGGAGGTACCGCAAGATATTCCTGTCAATCTTGTCTATCACGCAATAAACATACTGCTGTCACCGCGGGGCGGGCGAAAACAGGACAGCACTTATGGCTGGATTCTCCCTATGGTTGCTCCTGAGAGCCCTTCGACAGGAGAAACCCGATGAACCCGCAGTTGTTCCTTGCCTTCCTGGTGGTTGCTGCAGCCCTGGCCTGCACGCCGGGGGTGGACTGGGCCTACACCATCGCGGCGGGCCTGCGGCAGCGCAGTTTCGTCCCCGCGGTTGCCGGGCTCTGCGGCGGATACGTCCTTCACACCGTCCTGCTGGTGGCCGGGCTGGCCGCCGTGCTGGCAGGCATGCCCGGGGTCCTGGGCTGGATTACCCTGGCCGGCGCGGGCTACCTGCTGTGGCTGGGGGTGGGAACCCTCCGGTCCTGGCGCGGCGCGAGCTTCAGCGCGGACGCGCCCGGCGCCGCCGGAATACAGGCCGCCGGAACACAGCTGCGCACCTTCCTGCAGGGGATGGGCACCAGCGGGATCAACCCCAAGGGCCTGCTCTTTTATGTGGCCCTCATACCGCAGTTCGTCAGCTCCGAGGCCTCCCTGCCCGTGCCGGTGCAGTCCGGGCTGCTGGGCATGACGTTCGTGGCACTGGCGGGCCTGGTTTACACGGTGGTGGCCCTGCTCTCGCGCTCCCTGCTGCAAAGCAGGCCCGGCGCCGCCCGGGCAGTAACGCTTGCCAGCGGCATCATCATGGTGGCACTGGGGGCCGTGCTGCTCGGCGAGCAGCTGGTGCCGTTCCTGGCCGGCCGCCCCCAGTAGCCGGTCCGGGTTCCTACTCTCCGCCGAGTTCCTTCCAGTCCTGCTCCCAGATCCGCCGCATCTCCTCATCCTTGCGGATGGGCGGCGGCGCCTCGAGTTCGCGCTGCGGTTCCGGGTCCCCGCGCCGGCGTCCCCAGTCGCGGGGATTCAGCGACCGCCGGCCCGATTCCAGCACGAGCAATGCCCGGTCCGTCAGCGCGTCGTTGCGGAGCACAAGGTGTGTCTTGCGGCGGCGCAAAACTTCGGCGATGGCCTGGTGCGCAGCCTCCAGCCGGCCTTCACGCCGCAGGGCACGGGCGCGGACCAGCAGCAGGGCAGCGGAGAGATCGTCCGCGTTCAGCAGCCCCTCCGTCCAGTCAATGACCGTGCGGCTTCGTCCCAGGGTGAGGGCCAGCGAGCAGCGCGCCAGGGCCATGGGAAGCGATGGCGGCAGCCCGCCCAGTGCGTCGAGCGCCGCTTCGGTGCGGCCCGTCTCGCGCAGCGCATGGGACAGGGCGAGGAACACCGATTCCTCGCTGAACAGCACGGGGATCTCCACCCGCTCGGCCAGTTCGATCCGGGTGACGATACGGGTGAGGTAGGTCGATGAGTAACGGTTGGCTTCGTCGTCATTGCGGGTGGCGAGCCCCCGTTGCAGGAGTTCCGACGCCCGCGGGTAGCCGCCGTGCTTGTACGCCAGGAGCCCGCCCATGAGGTAGCAGAGCCCCGCCCACCCGGGGTAGGCGCGCGCCAGGGTGA
The DNA here is from genome assembly GCF_026723805.1 of Arthrobacter sp. FX8. Lineage (NCBI taxonomy): Bacteria > Bacillati > Actinomycetota > Actinomycetes > Micrococcales > Micrococcaceae > Arthrobacter > Arthrobacter sp. FX8. The sequence continues at coordinate 3,553,400 of NZ_CP113505.1, forward strand.
TCAGGCGCTCCGGTTCGTGGCTGGTGAAGACGGCTTCATGAACCGCCTTGGCAGGCTTGGGCAGCAGCCGCTTGAGCCGCGGCACCTCGCCGTCGATGGAGAGCAGGGCAGGGTTGCGGCCGCCGAGGACGCCGGTCAGCAGGCCGCCCACTCCCCCGGCAAGGTCGTGGACAGGGGTGCGCAGCTGGGCCTGCCCGAACGGTGTGAGGTCGCGGTGGTCCCAGTAGATCGGTGCGGTCTCCCCGGCGCTCATCTTTCCATGCTAACCGGGAGGGATCTCCGGCTTCCCCGCCATGAACCATTCAGTAAAGGAGCGGGCACGGCCGGATCCATCAAACCTGATCACCCACAGATTGTCGTACGTGGGCCTGCCGCCCGAGTAGGTGGTGAGGCCCTGGACAAAGGCGGTGTCGCCGTCGCACCCCAGCAGTTCCCAGCTGAACGTCCAGTCGGCCGGCTCGTCACGTGCCGCCAGCCAGCCCTGGACGATCCCGTCCTGGCCGCGCCAGGGTTCGGGATCATGGGGACGCGTCTCGTAGAGCGCGTCCGGGGCAAACAGGTTGCGGATGTCATCGGCGCCGTTGCTGGTCCAGGCAGCCTGGTATTTTTCCATCCAGGCGTGGACATGGTCCCGGGCTGAAGCTGGCTGGGTCATACCTTGGTTGTACCCGGGCAGGGTCCGGGGCGCAATGGACTCAGCCGTTGGCGGCGGCGATCCACACACCAATGACCCAGGTGCTGGCGGCAAGGCAGGCCAGCCCGAACTCCGCGAGCATCCCCAGCCCGGTGGCCTTCAGCGCGGCCCAGCTGGACTTCGCCGCCGTCGAAAAATTCCGAGTCCGGAGGAACTCGCTGGCCAGCAGCCCGGCCGCGAAACCAACGAAGAGGCCCACCACAGGGATGATGAACATCCCCACCACGCCCGCCACGAGGGCCACCACAATGCTGCGGCTGGGAATGGCATGCTGCTTGAGCTTCCTGCCGGTGAGGACGGCACCCGCCGTCATCCCCGCGGCGACAAAGATCATGGCCACCGCAAACACGACCCACCCCGCAGACCCGGCGCCGCCCCAGATGGCCCACGCCAGCAGGCTCACGCCAATGAGGACGCTGCCTGGCAGGACGGGAATGATGGTGCCGGCCACCCCCACCAGGATCGCCAGGCCGCACAGGATGGTCACCACGGTTTCGGAGCTCATGGACTTCAGTCTAGGGCCGGCCCTTAACGCCCGACGGCGGTGCCTCCTTCGGGGAAGGAGGCACCGCCGTCGTGGTTTCTGCCGGAAAGGGGATTTACTCCGCTTCCACCGCCGCGGCGACGGCCGCGGTGACCGCCGGTGCCACGCGGGGATCCAGCGGGCTGGGGACGATGTAGTCGGCCGAGAGGTCCTCGGCGGCGAGCCCGGCGATGGCGCGCGCCGCTGCGAGCTTCATGGCCGGGGTGATGCGGCGGGCGCCGGCGTCGAGGGCACCGCGGAAGATGCCGGGGAACGCCAGGACGTTGTTGATCTGGTTGGGGAAGTCGCTGCGGCCGGTGGCCACCACGGCGGCGTACTTTACGGCCACCTCGGGCAGGACTTCGGGATCCGGGTTGGACAGGGCGAACACGATGGCGTCCTGGTTCATCGATGCCAGGTGCGCCTCGTCCAGCTTCGAGGAGGAGACGCCGATGAAGACGTCGGCACCGGCCAGCGCTTCAGCAGGTCCGCCGGTGATGCCGCGGGGGTTGCTGCGGCCGGCGATGTCGGCCTTCTTGCTGTCGGGGCTGGCAGCGAGGTCGGCGCGGCCGCTGTTGATGACTCCGCGGGAGTCGAGCAGGACGACGTCGGTGATCCCGGCTGCGAGCAGGATCTCGGCGACGGCGATCCCCGCCGCGCCGGCGCCGGACACCACCACCTTCAGGCCCTCGAGGCCGCGGCCGGTCACCTTGGCGGCGTTGGTCAGCGCTGCCAGGGCCACGACGGCGGTTCCGTGCTGGTCGTCGTGCATGACCGGGCAGTCAAGGGCTTCGATCAGCTTTTCCTCGAGCTCGAAGCAGCGCGGGGCGGAGATGTCCTCAAGGTTCACGGCGCCGAAGCTGGGGCGCAGGCGGACCAGGGTTTCCACGATCTCGTCCACGTCCGTGGTGTTGAGGACCAGGGGGATGGAATCAAGGTCGCCGAAGGTCTTGAAGAGGGCGGACTTGCCTTCCATGACCGGCAGCGAGGCGCTGGCCCCGATGTTGCCCAGGCCCAGGACGGCAGTGCCGTCGCTGACCACGACCACCAGGCGCTCGGCCCAGGTCAGGGTGCGGGCCAGTTCGGGCTTGGCGTGGATGGCCCGGCTCACCTCGGCCACTCCGGGGGTGTAGGCGATGGACAGGTCCCGCTTGTTGGACAGCGGAACAGTGCTGGTGACGGAGAGCTTGCCGCCCTGGTGGGCCGTGAAGATTTCGTCTTCGGTCAAGGCCGTGGCTGCTGAATCGTCGGTGGCTGTGATTGCGTCAATGGACACGTCGTTGTCTCCTGGTGCTGGCCGTGGGCACACGGCACATCGGGAACCGGGCCCTCCCGGGCCCAGGCGTGGAAGGTAGTGCGACAGGAAACCCAAGGGTGGCGGGTCCGCGGGAACGCCGGGGATGTTTCCGCCCTGCCGCTCCTGTGCCCCAATGGTAGGCAGGCCCGAAAGGGCTGCCGGGTCCTGCTTGACACAGCTTTAGCCTGACAAAACGTTTATGCAGGACGATTTGTGATCCAGATCACGGCATTATGGCGTATTTAATTGCCTTTTGGTCTAGACCAGTTACGCCGACCGGGACACTGTGAAGCCCGCCTCGGCCCCGGGGGACAGCCGACCGCACGCCTTTTTCAGGTCCTCCTCGGCTTCGAAGAGGGACAGTCGCCGGTTCCGGACGGACTGGACCAGACCAGTGACGGTCAGGAGGAGGACCCTGGCTCCCACGGCGTCGCCGCAGGCACCCGCAACGAGCTTTTCGCTGAGTGCATCAATCTCGCGCAGGAGTGCGGTGGTGTCCTTGTCCGGGTGGTACACGCCCCGGCTGAGGCATTGCTCCACCGCGGGCTGCATGACGCGCATGTGGAAGATTTCCATCAGCAGGCCGGACAGCGCCCGGCCCCGGAAGCGCGGCGACGAGCCCCGGGAACCGGCCTGCAGCTCGTCCAGCTGCTGCCGGTACAGCGCCAGCATCAGGTGGGTGGGGGACGGAAAGTAACGGTAGAGGGTTCCCAGTGGCACGTCCGCTTTTTCTGCGACTTCGGAGAGTTCCACGGCGTCAAGACCCGTGCGGGCGAACCCTGCGGCGGTGTCCAGGATCCGCGTGTAGCGGAGGCGCTGGCGTGGAGCGGAAGGCCGGGCGGCCATGGGCGGATGGTCTGAAAAAGTCTCGGGCATCAGCATTCCGGGGTTGTGTCGTAGGGACTGCGGCCAGGAGCGCCCCCACTTCCGTACCGCCCTGCAGCCCGGTTCAACTATACGGCACAGGCGTGTGCCCTAATTAGTCAGCGGCCTTAGTTTCGGGCACCGGCAGGTCAGTCGACGCCCTTGATTTTCACCACGAAAACGGCACCCAGCAGCCCGATGGCAGCCGCCGTGAGGAACAGCGTCCGGTAGCCACCCCAGTAGGCCACGGCCAGCAGCGCCAGTCCCGGGGCAACCACCTGCGGCAGCGAGTTGGCCACGTTGATGATCCCCATGTCCTTGCCGCGGCTGACGGCGAACGGCAGGACCTGGGTCAGCAGCGCAAAGTCCACGGCCAGGTAGGCGCCGAAACCGACGCCCAGGACGGCGGCGCCGGCGAGCGCGCCGGGCCAGACGGGAAAGAAGGCCATGATGGCTCCGGCCATGGCGATTGTGGCCGAGGAGGCGATGACGAACGGTTTCCGCCTGCCCACCCGGTCACTCCAGGGACCGGCCACCACCGCGGTGGCCATGACCATCACCGCGTAGATACCCGTCAGGACCAGAACCCCCGCGGCAGGATCCTCATGGCCTATGACGTCACGCAGGAAGAAGAGCAGGTAGACGATGGTCAGCTGGTTTCCCACGTTGACCAGGAAGCGCGTGAGCCAGGCCCAGGCGAAATCCGGGTGGCGCCGGGGACTGATCCAGAAACCCTTGAGGAAAACCCTGGGCCGGAAAGCCTCCAGCCCGGACTTGGGCAGGGCGGGATCATTCCGGTGGAACAGGTACGGCAGCACGGACACCAGCAGGGCGCCCGCACACAGCCAGTAGCCCACCATGAAGTTGCCGGAGACCACTGCCCCGAAAACCGCGCCAGTGAGGATGCCAAGGGTCTGCCCCATGGCCGCGAGTCCGCCCACTCCCCCGCGCTGGATGACGGGAACCCGGTCCGGGACGGCGGCGGTAATGGCCGCGTACGCGGCATTTGCACCCAGCTGCACCAGGCACCAGAAAAGCACCATCAGGGCCACCGCGGCAGAGAAGGACATGGCCAGCAGCGCCGCCGTGGCCAGGACTGCCCCGGCCAGCACCCACGGGGCCCGCCGGCCGAACCGGGACGTGGTCCGGTCCGAGAGGGCACCGAAGAGGGGTTGGCCACCAGCGAAACCCCCGCACCGCAGGCCGTCACCAGCGAGAGGATGGCTTCCTTGGAAGGCGCATCAATGCTGATGGCCTGCTGGCCGATGAACACGTTGATGGGACCGAAGAACGCCGCGTTGATGCCCACGTTCACCAGCACCAGGCCGGTGACCCAACGGGCGGTGACCTTCTGCACCGGCTCGGCGAGCGCCGCCGTCGCGGTTTTGCCTGCGGCATCATCCGGCGGCGCGGGCGTGTTGAACGGACTCATTGGCGTGCTCCCCCTGGTGCGGCCGGCTGGCGGTGGAATCAGACTATCGTGGGCGGTACCGGGCCACCGGGCACGCGGCGGTCAACGCCGCCCGGGGGATCACGTTGCCGGGTAACAAATTGCCGAGTATCGAGGAGAACCAGATGAGCGCACCCACCCCGACCGAAGGCACAGCGGTCAATACCGCCGACCTCTACGATGAGCGCGGCGACGAGCTGGCGTCCGTCTCCCTGCAGTTCCAGTCCCTGGGTGGCCGCTCGCACTTCAGCGGCCCGGTCCGCACCATTCGCTGCTTCCAGGACAACGCCCTGGTGAAGTCCACGCTGGGGTCACCGGGGAACGGGGCGGTCCTGGTGGTGGACGGCGGCGGATCGCTGGGCACGGCCCTGATGGGGGACATGATCGCCGAAAGCGCCGTGGCAAACGGCTGGGCCGGCGTCGTCATCAACGGCGCCATCCGTGACCGGCTGGCGATCGCGGACCTGGACCTTGGCGTCAAGGCCCTGGGCAGCAACCCCAGGAAGAGCCAGAAGGCGGGGGCCGGCGAGGTTGACGTGGATGTGGTGATCGACGGCGTGACCTTCCGCCCCGGAGCCATCGTCTGGTGCGATCCGGACGGCATCCTCGTGGAGCGCCAGCAGGAAGCCCGGCAGGGCGGGGAATAAAAACAACGAGTAAGATAGTTACTGAAAGCAACTATCGCTGCTTATATCCTTTCCTTCCCCTTGGAGCACCCATGTCCAAAACCACTGCCGCGCCCGGCCCCGGAGAAACCCTGACGCAACGCCAGATCGTCACCGTGATGGTGGGCCTGATGCTGGGCATGTTCCTGGCATCCCTTGACCAGACCATCGTCTCCACTTCCATCTACACCATTGCCAATGACCTGGACGGGCTCTCCCTGCAGGCGTGGGCCACCACCGCGTACCTGATCACCTCCACGGTCAGCACCCCGCTGTACGGCAAATTGAGTGACATCTTCGGACGCCGCCCGCTGTACCTGACCGCGATCCTCATCTTCCTGGTGGGCTCGCTTTACGCCGGCTCGGTCCACTCGATGACCGAACTCGCAGTTGCCCGCGGCATCCAGGGCCTTGGCGCCGGCGGCCTGCTGGCCCTGGCGCTGACCATCATCGGCGACATCGTCTCGCTCAAGGACCGCGCCAAGTTCCAGGGCTACTTCATGTCCGTGTTCGGCATCTCCTCGGTCCTGGGCCCGGTGGTGGGTGGGGCATTCGCCGGCTCGGCGAACATCCTCGGTTTTGACGGCTGGCGCTGGGTCTTCTTCATCAACATTCCCATTGGCCTTGCCGCGCTGACGGTGGTGTTCCTGTTCCTGCACCTGCCCGCCAAGCACCTGAAACAGAAAATCGACTACTGGGGCGCCGCCGCCATCACCGTGGCCATCGTTCCGCTCCTCCTGGTGGCTGAGCAGGGCCGCACGTGGGGCTGGACCTCCGTGAACTCTTTCCTCTGCTACGGCCTGGGTGTGGTGGGCATTGCCTGGTTCCTGCTGGCGGAGAAGCGCGCCGGCGACTACGCCCTCATCCCGCTCCGGCTCTTCCACAACATCACGTTCGGACTGTCCTCGCTGCTGAACTTCATCATCGGCATCGGCATGTTCGGCGCAATCGCCATGCTTCCGATGTACCTCCAGCTGGTCAAGGGCCTCACCCCCACCGAGGCCGGCCTGATGATGATCACCTTCACCGTGGGCATCCTGTTCGGCTCCATCACCGCCGGCCGCACCATCTCGGCCTCCGGCACGTTCCGCATCTTCCCCATCATGGGTACCGGCATCCTGACCGCCGCCGCCCTGGTGATGGGCTTCTCACTGGCAGTGGACACCGAACTCTGGGTCCCCGGACTCATCGCCGTCTTCTTCGGCGTCGGCCTGGGCTTCTGCATGCAGCCGCTCACCCTGGCCATGCAGACCTCGGTACCGCCGCGGGACATGGGCGTGGGAACCTCCTCCGCAGCGTTCTTCCGCTCCATGGGCGGCGCCGTGGGCACCGCCGTCTTCATCTCCATGCTCTTCAGCATGGCGGCAAGCCGCATTGCCGACGGCATGAAGGCCGCCACCACGGACCCCGCCTACCTGGCCGTCCTGAAGGACCCTGCCGTCGCGTCGGACCCTGCCAACGCCAAGCTCTACGAATTCTTCAAGAACGGCGCCTCGAACGACTCCCTGAACGACACCAGCTGGCTGCATACCGCCAACAGCACCCTGACCAGGCCCATCACCGAGGGCTTCGCCACGGCCATCGACACCGTGATGCTGACGGCCGCGGCGCTCACCGGCCTGGCGTTCCTCATCAGCTTCGCCCTTCCGCGGAAGAAGCTGACCGACCAGAAGGCATCCCCGCAGGACAAGGACAGCATGGAGATTCCGGCGCACTAGCCCGCAAGCGCACGGGTGGGACGACGACGGCGGCACAGCCCGCCGTCGTCGTCCTGCGTTAACGGGGCAAACGGCGCCAAGTGGAACCTCGGGCGGTGACGTGCCACACTGTTTAGCGCGTGTGCGCCGGCCATTCTGCCGGTACCGCAGCCGACGACGTCCGCACCGCATCCATAAAACCCCCAAACCCAGGGAGAACCATGCCCACTGCACAGGAGCAGACCACAACCGGGATACCGCGGCGGGTGATCTGGCTGGCGCTCGCGGGGGCGGTGGGCGGATTCCTCTTCGGCTTCGACTCATCGGTGGTCAACGGCGCCGTGGACGCCATGAAGGAAGAATTTGCCCTGTCAGAGGCCGTCACGGGCTTCGCCGTAGCCATTGCCCTGCTGGGCTGCGCGGCCGGCGCCTTCCTGGCAGGCAAGGTGGCGGACCGCTACGGCCGCATTCCGGCCATGAAGCTGGGCGCCCTGCTGTTCCTGGTCAGCGCCGTGGGCACGGGTTTCGCGTTCGGCGTCTGGGACCTGGTGTTCTGGCGCCTGGTGGGCGGCCTGGGCATTGGGCTGGCCTCCGTCATCGCGCCCGCCTACATCTCCGAGATTTCGCCGCGAAAGGTCCGCGGCCGCCTGGCTTCGCTGCAGCAGCTGGCCATCACTACGGGTATTTTTGCCGCGCTGCTGTCTGACGCGCTCCTGGCCACCAGTGCCGGCGGTGCGGACCAGGCCTTCTGGCTGGGCATTGAATCATGGCGCTGGATGTTCCTGGCCGCCGCCGTCCCGGCCGTCGTTTACGGTTGGGTGGCGTTCACCCTGCCCGAGTCCCCGCGGTTCCTGGTGTTCCAGGGCAAAGAGGACCAGGCCCGGGAAGTCTTTGAGTCCATCGCACCCACCGAGGATGCCGGTCGGCATATCCGGGACATCCGGGAAGCCATTGAGGAAGACAAGCTGGCCGGGCAAAAGGGGTCCCTCCGCGGCAAGGCCTTTGGCCTGCAGGCTGTGGTTTGGGTGGGCATCACGCTGTCGGTGCTCCAGCAGTTCGTGGGCATCAACGTGATCTTCTACTACTCCACCACCCTGTGGAAGGCGGTGGGCTTCCAGGAGAAGGACTCCCTGGCCATCTCGGTGGCAACCTCCGTCACCAACATCCTGGTAACCCTCGTGGCCATCGCCCTGGTGGACCGCGTGGGCCGCCGGCCCATCCTGCTGGCCGGGTCCGTGGGCATGGCCGTGTCCCTGGGCGCCATGGCCGTGGCGTTCTCCTCGGCAACAGGCAGCGGCGAGAACATCAGCCTGCCGGGCGCGTGGGGCCCCGTGGCCCTGGTGGCCGCCAACGTCTTCGTGATCAGCTTCGGCGCGTCCTGGGGACCGCTGGTGTGGGTCCTCCTGGGCGAGATCTTCCCGTCCCGGATCCGTGCCCGGGCGCTGGGCCTGGCCGCAGCGGCCCAGTGGGTGGCCAACTTCGTGATCACCCTGAGCTTCCCGGTCATGGCAGCGGGCTCGCTGCCGCTGACCTATGCCATGTACGCCCTGTTCGCTGCGGCTTCCTTCTTCTTCGTCATGTTCAAGGTCCCGGAGACCAACGGCATGTCCCTGGAGCAGGCCGAGACGCTGTTCGTACCCAAGGGCTCCGCCAAGGCCTAGCAACGCCCCATCACTTTTGGCGGCCTTCCCTGGAACGCCCCATCAGCTTCCGCAGGAAAACACCAAACCCTCCATCACATGCCGTGATGGAGGGTTTGTCCGTTGGTGCGCCGGCAGCGGCTACACGACGTGCGGTTCGTGCGAGGACAGGTAGGCCCGGCCAACGAACGCGACCAGGATGGCGATCACCATGGCCACCGCCCCGGCAAAGAACGGGACCTGCGGGCCGAAGTGCTCACCGAGCTGCGCCGCCGCGAACGGGGCCAGGGCACCGCCCATCCAGCGGACAAAGTTGTAGCCGGAGGAAGCCACCGGCCGGGGCGAATCAGAGACGCCCATGGCCAGTTCCGTGTAGATGGTGTTGTTGATGCCCAGCAGCGCGCCGGCAACAATGACCAGGACGACGACGGCAGGCACCGAGTGCCCCGCGGCCAGTCCCAGCCCGGCCAGGTCCAGCATGAGGACGAACAAAGTGCCGGTCAGTACCTTCACCGCGCCGAAGCGGGTCTGCAGGACCGGTGCAACGAAGACGGAAAATACCGCCACAGCCACACCCCAGCCAAAGAAGACGCCGCCGATGCCGTACGCGTCCATGCCCAGGATGAACGGGGTGAAAGCCAGGATGGTGAAGAAGCCGTAGTTGTAGAACAAGCCGCTTGCCGCCGTCGTCCGCAGTCCCTTGTGGCCCAGCGCCAGCAGGGGTCCCGCAACCGCACCTTGCGCTCAGGCAGCGGCGTCCTGGGCAGGAGGGCGATCAGGGCGATGAAGGCGGCGGCCATGAGGACGGCGGTGCCGAAGAACGGGGCGCGCCACTGCCAGCCGCCCAAGAGGGCGCCGAGCAGCGGGCCGAGCGAGATGCCCAGGCCCAGTGCGGCTTCGTAGAGGATGATGGCGGTGCCGGCGCCGCCGCTGGCCACCCCAACAATGACGGCGAGGGCGGTGGCGACGAACAGGGCGTTGCCCAGTCCCCAGCCGGCGCGGAAGCCCACCAGCTCGTCGACGCTGCCGGACAGGCCGGACAGCGAGGAGAACACGACGATGACGGCCAGGCCGATCAGCAGCGTCCGCTTGCCGCCGATGCGGGAGGAGACGAACCCCGTGATCAGCATGGCCAGCGCGGTGACCAGGAAGTAGCTGGTGAAGAGGAGGGAGACCTGGCTGGGGCTGGCGTCCAGGTTGGTGGCGATGGCCGGAAGGATGGGGTCCACCAGGCCGATGCCCATGAAGGCGAACACTGCGGCGAGGGCGGTGGCCCATACCGCCTTCGGCTGTTTGAGGAATGAGGCCTTTTCGGCCGTCAAGGTTGATTCTGGTGCTTGCAGGGTTTCTGCGAGCTGGCCGTCCATGGAGGGTGCTCCTAAGTTCGTGGCTGGTTCAGTTCTGGAGGGATGCGTTGATTTTGTCGATGACCGGCAGGGCCTCCGCCAGGGCTTGGCGGTCCTGGTCGGTGAGCGTGCTGAGGATGGCGGCCATCACCTGGTTGCGCCGCCGGTTTGCGGAGTCGACGGCGGAACGGCCTTCGGGGGTCAGGATCACCCTGACGGCGCGGGAGTCATCCGGGTCCGGTTCCCGGCGCGCCAAGCCTGCGCGTTCGAGCTTGATGATCTGTTCGGTAGCGCTGGGCACGCGGACACCGAGGTTCCGGGCGATCTCACCGACGCGCTGGCCCTCGCCGAGCAGCATCTTGAGGGTACTGAGCTGGGCGGCGCTGAGTTCGCCGTCCGCGTCGAGGCGCCGGACCAGGTAGACGCTGTGCCGCAGGGCTTCACGGAAGGCGGCGGCAAGTTCGTGGAGCTGGGGATCGTCGTCAGTCATCGTTAGGTACCCTAACAGTTAGGGTACCTAACGGTCAAGGCCTAGAGGGCCAGCTTCATGCCGACGTGGCTGGCCTCGAAGCCCAGCTGTTGGTAGAACCGCTGGGCTGCCGAACGGCTATGGTGCGTTGTCAGCTGCATCAGGTCGCAGCCCCGGCGCCGCGACTCCGCGATGGCCCAGCCCACCATGAGCCTCCCCAGGCCCTGCCCGCGAAGGGACGCGGCCACGCGGACACCTTCGAGCTGCGAGCGCCACGCGCCCTGCCTGGAGATGCCGGGAAGGAAGCTCAGCTGGAAGGTTGCAACCACCGGCCCCTCCTCTTCCCCCTGCGGCACCCTTTCGCCGACGAGCAGGAGATGGGCGGGGTCGGCGTGGATCGCGTCAAAGGCGCGTTCGTAGGGTTCCATATCCTTCGCGGTCTCGCGGCCGGCGCCCAGGGCGTCGTCGGCCAGCAGGCGCACCATGTCCGGGATGTCGGCACGCGTCGCGTGCCTGAGGCGGAACGTCCCGCCGTCGACGTCGGCGGTGAGCAAAGCAGGCGCGGCATTTGGGTTCTGGTTCACCCGCCCAGCTTGGCACAGACAAAGAACGACGCCGGCACTTGGGTAAGTGCCGGCGTCGTTCTGATGGAGCGTCGCCGGAATTCCTGCAGGATCTGATGGAGCGTTGCGCTTGAGGGCGCAGGTAATGATGGAGCGTGTCAGTTGGCGCGTCAGGCGGGGGTGCCGGCCATTTCGGCCTGCCGCTCCTCGACGAGGGTGGCAACGGCGGCGAACAGCGGGTGGCCAGGCGCCAGCCCGGTGATTTTTGCCGTGGCGTCGGCGGGGCTGGTGGAGCGAAGGATTTCTGCCAGCTCCGTGGCCTCTGTATCAGCGGGGTCGTTGAACCGGAGCGCTGATGCGATGGCACCAAGCAGGGCCTCCGGCACCACGCCACGTTCGGCCAGCTCGGCGGCGGGGCCGATGAAGCGCTCGTTCCGGCTCAGCTTCCGCAGCGGAGCACGGCCCACCCGGTTGACGGTGTCCGGAAGATAGGGATTGGAGAACCTGACCAGGATCTTCTGGACGTAGGCTTCCTGCTCATCGTTGCTGAACCCGTGCTTGGCCACCAGGAGCTGCTTGGTTTCCTCCAGCACCGCCCGGACATCCTCCGCCACGTCCTGGTCCGCCATGGCGTCGGAGATCTTCTCCAGGCCCGCCTCGAACCCGAAGTATGCCGCCGAGGCGTGGCCGGTATTCACGGTGAACAGCTTCCGCTCGATGTAGGGCGAGAGGTCGTCCACGAACGTGGCGCCGGGAATGGCCGGAGCGGAGTCACCGAACGCGGTGCGGTCGATGACCCATTCGTAAAAAGTCTCCACTGTTACGTCCAGCCCCTGCCCGGCCTCCTGGTTGGGCACGATCCGGTCCACGGCAGTATTGGCGAACACTGCCTTGCCGTCCAGCACTGCGGCGGTGGCCCCTGGCTGGGCGGCCACCTCCTTGGCCAGGATGTCCGTGGCGTTGATGGCGTTCTCACAGGCCATCACCTGCAGGGGCGCCCGGCCGGGCTCCCTTGCGGCGATGCCCTTGGCGATCACCGGCGCCACGAACTTCAGGATGTGCGGGCCCACTGCGGTGGTGACGATGTCCGCCGTGGCGATCTCGGAGACCAGTTCCGCTTCCTGGGCGTTGGAGTTCAGCGCCCGGAAGTTGTCCACGGTCCGCACGGCGGGATTCTCCCCCACTTCGTGCACGGCGTAGCTGTCCGCTTCCTTGAGCCGGTTGATCAGGTCTTCGGCCACGTCCGCGAACACCACTTCGTAGCCGGCGTCATGCAGGAGCAGCCCCACGAAGCCGCGGCCGATGTTGCCGGCCCCAAAATGTACTGCCTTCACTATGCGTTGACCTTTCCGAAAAGCTCCAGGACTTCATCCTCGGACGTGGCGGCCTCGAGCCGGGCAACCTGTTCCTTGTTGGTGAAGACCTTGGCGATGGACGACAGGATGTGCAGGTGCTCGTTGTTGATGCCGGCGACGCCCACCACGAACTTCACCTGCTTGCCGTTCCAGTCGATGCCTTCCGGGTACCGGATGACGGAAACCGCCGACTTGCGGATGTGGTCCTTGGCGGCGTTGGTGCCGTGCGGGATGGCCAGGAAGCTGCCCATGTAGGTGGATACGGACTCTTCCCGCTCATGCATGGCGGCGATGTAGCCCTCATCCACGGCGCCACGGGCCAGCAGCAGCCGGCCCGCCTCGTCGATGGCGGCGTCGCGGGTGGTGGCCGAACCGCGCATGACCACGCTCTCGCGGGCCAGGATGTCGGAGCTGCCGGCGGCAGGAGCTGCCGCTGCCGCACCTGCTGCGGCAGGCGCTGCGTCCACCGGCGCCTCGGCGGCGTGCGCACCGTGGGCGGTGCCGGCGTCGGACGTTCCGCCTTCCGTGTTGCTCTCGCGGACCAGCTCGACGATCTCGTCGTACCGCGGGCTGCTCATGAAGTTGTCCACCGAGTAGTGGACGGCACTGGACGTGGCCGGCTTGGCCCGCTCGGTCAGGTCCTGGTGCGTGATCACCACGTCGTAGGTGTCGCTGAGGCTGGCGATGGAGGCGTTGGTGACCTTGACGTCCGGGAACCCGGCCGCCTTGATCTTGTTCCGCAGCACCGAGGCGCCCATGGCGCTGGAGCCCATGCCGGCGTCGCAGGCGAACACGATGTTCCGGACGGGTCCGGCCAGCACGCCCACTCCGCCGCGGCCGCCGGACGCGGCACCTGCGGAAGCGCCTGCACCTGCACCGGTCAGGGTGGAGGAAACCGAGCTCTTCTTGCCCTTCATTGCCTCCATGCGGGCGGTGGCGTCGCCCAGGCCTGTTTCGTCACTGTGCTTGGTGGTCTTCATGATGACGGAGGCCACCAGGAAGGATGCCGTGGCGGCGAGCACCACCGACAGGATCACGCCGAGGTAGCTGTCGCGGGACGTCTGGGCCAGCACGGCGAGGATGGATCCCGGAGCGGCCGGCGCAACCAGGCCCGCGCCGGTGACGGCCAGGGTGGCGATGCCGGTCATGCCGCCTGCGATTGCGGCCAGGATCAGCAGCGGGCGCATGAGCACGTACGGGAAGTAGATCTCGTGGATGCCGCCCAGGAAGTGGATGATCGCAGCACCGGGCGCCGACGCCTTGGCGGCACCGCGGCCGAAGAACATGTAGGCCAGCAGGATGCCCAGGCCGGGACCCGGGTTGGCTTCAAGCAGGAACAGGATGGATTTGCCCTGGTCCAGCGACTGCTGGACGCCCAGCGGGGTCAGCACGCCGTGGTTGATGGCGTTGTTCAGGAACAAGACCTTGGCGGGCTCGATGAAGATGCTGGTCAGCGGCAGGAGGCCGTTGTTGACCAGGAACTGCACCACGTTCCCGGCACCGGTGCTGAAGGCCGTGACCAGCGGTGAAATGCCGAAGAAGCCCAGCATCGCGAGCAATGCGCCCCAGATACCGGCAGAGAAGTTGTTGACCAGCATCTCGAAGCCGGGGCGGATCTTGCCCTCCCACAGCATGTCGATCTTCTTCATGGTCCAGCCGCCCAGCGGGCCCATGATCATGGCGCCGATGAACATGGGGATGCCGGCACCGACGATCACGCCCATGGTGCCGATGGCCCCCACCACGCCGCCGCGGACGTCATAGACGTTCTTGCCGCCGGTGTATCCGATCAGGAGTGGCAGCAGGTAGGTGATCATGGGGCCCACAAGGCCGACGTTGGGCTTCCCGCCGGTCTCACCGAAGCCACCGAGGACGGGTACGGGCAGCCAGCCCTTCTCAATGAAGAGGGCCGTGATGATGCCCCAGGCGATAAACGCCCCAATGTTGGGCATGATCATGCCGGACAGGAATGTCCCGAACTTTTGGACGTGCACGCGCGCGCTGGTGCGGGGTTTTGCAACTGTCTCTGTTGCCATGTGATTTCCTAACCTCATTCCTGCTGCTCCGCAGGAGTGGTCCGATGATTACGACGACGTACTGCTGGGTACTACGGGGGTCCGGGGCTAGCCGGCAGGGCTGGTGGAGATCCGGTGAAGCCATTCGAGGAAGAGCTTGAGTTCCGAGCTGGAAAGCTGGTCAGAGTGCGAAGCCTGAAGTGCGGCGTTCAGGGCGATCGCTGCCACCACCACCGAGGACTTTCCGGTGCCGCCCGGGGCCGGGCCGCTGGCGGGCTCGGCGGACACCGCGAAGATCATGGCGTCCCGGGTCATGGTGGACAGTTCGAGGTTGCGTTCGGAAGCGGGCTCCGCAATCAGCATCAGCGTCACGCCCACGTTGGCGGCCAGGATGGACCTGGCTGCCTCCCGGGGCTGGACGTTCAGCTGGCCCGCCGCCGCTGCCTTGTTCAGCATCTCCTCCATGAGCGCCTCAGCGTCCGCCACGATGGCAGGCCGGCTCTCCGGGCGGATATTGCCGAACATCACCAGGTACAGCTCGGGCTGGTTCAGTCCGAACTGGACGTGGTTGTCCCACATTCTCCGGATGTCCTCGATGGGCTGTCCGGAGGGGGCGAAATCCCTTTCGCCCGCGACATATTCTTCAAACCCTGCGGCGACGACGGCGTCGAACAAACCTTCCTTGTCACCGAAGTGGTGGTACAGCGTAGGAGCCGAAACCCCGGCCAGCTGCGTGATCTGGCGCGTGGACACCGGAGCCCCCGCGGATTTTGCCAGCAGTTCCGCGGCAGCACGGAGCAGCCGCATTTTGGGGGAAGCTGGCCATCCAAACTCATAACCGCTACCCTAGCACCTATAGCGTTGCTATATGAACTGAATCACATACAATTTTTTCAGGCACGTTTCCCGCCCTGGACGTAGCAGTCCTCCGGCGGACCCGGCACGGCGCCGGGGGAACTTGGCGGGCCTGTCTACCGGCAGAGAATGAGGACCTTCAGTGCAGAACTTCCCAGGAGTAGGCGTCAGTCCAGGCCGCGTCATCGGCACCATCCGGCAGATGCCCAAACCGATCAGTGAGCCTCCCGCCGGTGAACAGCTGGCCCCGGACACCACTGCAGAAGAAGCCACCGCAGCACTGAAGGCCGCCGCGCAGGCCGTGCACGACGAACTGAAGGACCGCGCCGCCCATGCCACCGGCGACGGCAAGGCCGTCCTGGAGGCCACCGCCCTAATGGCCAAGGACACCATGCTGATCAAGGGTGCGGCCAAGCTGGTGGCCCGCGGCACCTCTGCCGAACGCGCCATCTGGGAGTCCGGCTCCTCCGTCTCCGAAATGCTGCACAACCTGGGCGGCTACATGGCCGAACGTGCCACCGACGTCCTGGACGTGCGCGCCCGCATCGTGGCCGAGCTCCGCGGCGTGCCCGCGCCCGGCATTCCCGCGTCCAACACCCCGTTCGTCCTGGTGGCCGAGGACCTGGCCCCCGCGGACACCGCAACGCTTGACCCGAACAAGGTCCTGGCGCTGGTCACCGCCGGCGGCGGCCCCCAGTCCCACACCGCCATCATCGCCCGGTCCCTTGGCCTGCCCGCCGTGGTTGCCGCCGTGGGAGTGGACGAACTGCCGGACGGCACCGAGGTGTACGTGGACGGCGCGGCCGGCCTCATCACTTCCGACCCCGACGAATCCCTCCGGGCAACAGCGGAAGCATGGGCCGCCACGGCGTCGCTGCTGGTTGAATTCACCGGCACGGGCGCGACGGCGGACGGCCACGAGGTGCCGCTGCTCGCCAACGTGGGCGGCGGCAAGGACGCCGAAGCGGCCGCCAAGCTGGGCGCCCAGGGCGTGGGCCTGTTCCGCACCGAGTTCTGCTTTTGGAGCGCGACACCGAACCCAGCGTCGAAGAGCAGGCTGCTGCCTACAAGAGCGTTTTTGATGCCTTCCCCGGCAAGAAGGTGGTCCTCCGGACGCTGGATGCCGGTGCGGATAAGCCGCTGCCGTTCCTGACGGATTCCACGGAGCCCAACCCGGCCCTTGGCGTCCGCGGCTACCGCACCGACTTCACCACCCCCGGCGTCCTGGACCGGCAGCTGGAAGCCATTGCCCTGGCTCAGAAGCAGTCAGGGGCCGACGTCTGGGTCATGGCCCCGATGATCTCCACTGCGGAAGAAGCGGCCCGGTTCGCCTCCATGTGCGCCGATGCGGGCATCAAGACCCCCGGCGTGATGGTGGAGGTCCCCTCCGCGGCCCTCACCGCCGAGGCCATCCTCCGCGAAGTCAGCTTTGCCAGCCTGGGCACCAACGACCTCACCCAGTACGCCATGGCCGCCGACCGCCAGCTCGGCCCGCTGGCCAACCTGAACACCCCGTGGCAGCCGGCCGTCCTGCGGCTGGTCGGACTGACGGTTGAAGGATCCCGGGCCGAGGGCCACAACAAACCGGTGGGTGTCTGCGGCGAGGCCGCCGCCGATCCCGCCCTCGCCGTTGTCCTCACCGGCCTGGGCGTCAGCACCCTGTCCATGACGGCGCGGTCCCTCGCCGCGGTGGCAGCAGTCCTGAAGACGGTAACCCTGTCCGAAGCCCAGGACCTGGCCAAGCTCGCCCTGTCCGCGCCGAGCGCCACCGAGGCGCGGGCGTGGGTCCGGGAAAAGCTGCCGGTATTGGAGGAGCTGGGGCTCTGACGGGTCCGCGGCCACGCGGGCTGCGGCCGGGATAGGCTACGTCCATGGCATTGACAGCCCCCGCGTCACGGCCGGCCTGCCCGCCGGCGAAGCCCGCGTCCTGACGCGCGCCCTCGAGGACAGCAATGACATCACTGTCTTCGTCGACGGAACGGTCCATCGGCTGCCCGGGCAGGCGCGGGACGCCGTCGTGGACCTCCTTGCCCGGCTGGGCCGCGGCGAAACGGTGACCGTGAGCAGCGTGGCGGAAATGCTGACCACGTCGCAGGCGGCAGAGCTGGCGGGGATTTCGCACACCTACCTGCGCAACATGACGGACCGCGGTGAGATCCCGGTGGAGTACCGCGGCTCGCACCGGCGGATCCGGCAGGCTGACATCATGGCGTGGCTCGAAAGCCAGAAACTTGCCGAACACAAGCGCAGGCAGGACAAGAACGCCGGCGCAGACGCTGGCCCGGGGGAATAGTGCCCATGGCGAAGGCCGGAGGCCGGACAAGCCCTCCGCTGCAGTCAGCCGACCTGGAAGCCCACGGGCTGAAAGGCCGGATCCTCTGGGCTGATGGAACACCTGCACCGGGGATGGAACGCGCGGACGGTTCGCGAGAGCCCGCATACATCCTCATCCACGGCATCGGCGTTTCCCACCGCTACCTCCGCCGCCTGCACGGTGAGCTCGCCGCCACTGCCCCCACCTATTCCCTGGACCTGCCGGGCTTTGCCGGCACCCCCAGGCCGGGGAGGCAGTTGTCCGTGGAGGACTACGGCGCCTTCATCGCGCAGGCTCTGAAGGCCAGCGGCATTGGCCCGTACATCCTGGTGGGACATTCGATGGGCGTCCAGTTCGCCATCGAGGCGGCACTCTGCGCACCGGACCAGGCACTGCGGCTGGTGTTGATGGGTCCCGTGGTCGATTCGCGGCACCGCAGCGTGGGGCGGCAGGGCCTGGCGCTGTTCCTGGACTCGCTCCTCCGGGAAAGCGCCTCCTCCAACTGGCTGGTGGTGTCGGACTACTTCCGCTGCGGTCCGCGATGGTACTTCACCGTGCTCCCCGTGATGATGGGCTACCCCACGGAGCTGCGGCTGGCGGGCATCAATGTGCCGGTGCTGGTCCTGCGCGGGAAACAGGACCCGGTGGCGGGCGCGGATTGGTCGCGCCTCCTCGCCCAGGTGGTGCCGCAGGGACGCTTTGTTGAGATCGACCGGGCAGGACACGTGGCCCAGCACCTGCGGCCACGGCAGGTAGCGGCCGCCATCATGTCCTTCAACGAGGCCGGTGCCTAACGCCAGGTCTGGGTACTCAGATCCTTGGCCTCGCCGCCCAGCGCCGCATCTTCAACGCGGCGTGCAGCTCCAGGCGGGGCATCCCCTTCAGCGGGTCCACCCCCAGCAGCTGCCGGATCCGGCCCAGCCTGTTGTAGATGCTGCTGCGGTGCAGGTGGAGCTTGCCGGCCACATCCTGCACGGACCCATCGTTGTCATGCAGGAGTTCAAGGACCGGGATGAGCTCGTCGTTGCGGTCGTGGTCCTCGAGCATCCGGAAGTACACCGAACCGGAATCCGCCCAGGCCCCCACCCCTCCCCCGGCCGAAGCGAGAAGCTGGTAGACGCCCGTTGCGCGGATGTCCACCAGTTCACCCAGCTGCGGGTCCACGGCTGCCGCCTGCGCTGCCACCCGCGACTGCCGGTATGCCTCGGAGAGCTGGCGGGTCTTGGAGAAGCCCTCGCTGATGCCCAGGATGATCCGGTGGACCGGGCGGCCGGACCGTTTGGCCAGCTCCAGCTGGTAGTGGACCAGGACCTGGGCGTGGTTGGCCCGGCCCGTCGACTCGCGGAACAGCACCACCGAGTGGGTTTCCGTACCGGCGCTGAAAAGGGCGGCGTCCACGCCCACGGTTGCCTGGAGCGCTGTGGAGCGGTGGATCAGGGTGGACGCGATGGGGTCCGGGCCGCTGGCCCAGCCGTCCGCATCGAGGACCGTGACCATCTGCCACGGACCGCGGCCCTGGACTTCCTTCCATCCGGCCACGGCGGCCACGGCGTTGGGTTCTCCCGCGCAGGCGGCCAGGAACTCCCGCTCCCGGCCCCGCCGGAATTCGGATTCGGCCGTATTCGAATCGAGCAGGAGGCCGGACAGCAGCTCAAGCTCATGGTTCACGCCCGGCAGCTGGGTGAGGATCGCCGTCGGGCTTTCCTCCGCGGAGTCCTGCTGCACCCAGAGGTAACCCACGCGGAAGCCCCGCACCAGGAGCGGAACGCAGACCCTGCCCAGCATGCCCAGATCAGGGTTGGCCGGGACCACAACGGGCCGCACGGCGGTGGCGATGCCGTGCGAGAGCTGCCACGCGCTCACGTCCGCCGGGACCTTTTTGCTCAGCAGGAAGTTCACCCGCACCCGGTCGGCGTGGGACTGGTTGGAGCTGTAGGCCAGCAAAAGGCCGTCCAGGTCCTCGAGGGACAGGCCGCGCCCCAGCTTCTGCGCCACCTGTTCGACGAGCTGTTCCACACCCTGCTGCTGCATGGGGCAACACTACTGCGCTGGAAGCTCTACAGACGAACGGACACGAGGCGACACCTGACGCTTCAGTGCTCGACACCTGTCGAGCACTGAAGCGTCAAAACCGCGGAATCACGGGGGTCCTTGGCATGGCTGCAAGCCCGCTCCGTGTCACGTGGCTCACAGCCGGATTTATCGTTGAAACACGAAATCCTTTCCGTTTTTTCGGCCCACCGGCCCCGCACACTGGAGCAGACGATGATCATCGGCGTCCCCAAAGAAATCAAGAACAACGAATTCCGCGTGGCCATCACCGCGGCCGGAGTCCACGAATTCCGCCCCCACGGACACACCGTCCTGGTGGAGCGCGGTGCCGGCCTTGGATCAGGCATTACCGATGAGGAATACTCGATCGCGGGCGCCGAGATCGTTAACGAGGCGGACGATGTCTGGGCCCGCGCCGACATGGTGATGAAGGTCAAGGAGCCCATCAAGTCCGAGTACCACCGCTTCCGCAAGGGCCTGATCCTCTTCACCTACCTGCACCTGGCTGCCGAGCCGGAACTCACCCGCGAACTCATCAACTCCGGCGTCACTGCCATCGCCTACGAAACGGTGCAGGAAGGCCGCTCGCTGCCGCTGCTGGCCCCGATGTCCGAGGTTGCCGGCCGCCTCTCCGTCCAGGTGGGCGCCACCTCGCTGATGGCTCCGGCCGGCGGCAAGGGCGTCCTGCTGGGCGGCGTTCCCGGCGTGCGCCCCGCCAAAGTGGTGGTCCTGGGCGCCGGTGTTGCCGGCACCAACGCCGCAGCCATGGCCCTGGGCCTGGGTGCCGACGTCACTATCCTGGACATCAACATCAACCGCCTGCGCGAACTGGACGCCCAGTACCAGGGACGGCTGAAGACGGTTGCCTCCAACAAGTACGAGATCGAAAAGTCAGTGGTGGACGCCGACCTGGTGATCGGTTCCGTCCTGATCCCGGGCGCCAAGGCCCCCAAGCTGGTCACCAACGACCTCGTGGCCCGGATGAAGCCCGGCTCGGTCCTGGTGGACATCGCGGTGGACCAGGGCGGCTGCTTCGAGGACACGCACCCCACCACGCACCAGGAACCCACGTACAAGGTGCACAACACCATCTTCTACTGCGTGGCCAACATGCCCGGCGCCGTGCCCAACACCTCCACCTACGCGCTGACCAACGTCACCCTGCGCTACGCCGTGTCCCTGGCCAACCTGGGGGTCAGGGCCGCCTTCGACCGCGACCCCGCCCTCGCCGCCGGCCTGAACATCGCCGCCGGCCACGTGGCACACCACTCCGTGTCCGAAGCCCACAACCTGCCCCTCGTCAAGGACTGGCACGAACTGGTCTCCGCGTAAGCCCCTCCGTCGATTGCTCCTACTCGCCCTTTTGAGCCCTCAAAACGCCGTCTACGGGGGCCCTGTGGGGAGCAATCGACGGGCCTAAGCCAGTTCGCGCGCTTTTTCCATGATTTTCAGGGCCGCGACCGCGTCTTCCGGGTCTACCGGGAGGGGACGGGCTGACGCGGTGCCGCCGTCGAGGATCTTGTCCGCCAGGATCCGGTAGAACTCGGGGTACGCGCCGCGTTCGGTGGGGAGCCGGTCCAGGTGGCCGTCGCGGCCCAAGAGGCCGGCCCACTCCGGCGCCTCCTGGCCGTAGGCGGGATCCAGGGGGCTGCCGCCGGCCGCCATGTAGGGCTCCTGGGGGTCCACACCGTTCTTGGTGAAGCCGCCTATCGAGCCCAGCACCCGGAAGCGCGGACCCTGCTGCGCGCACAGCATGTTCATGGTCAGGTGGCTGGTCACCCCCGAATCGTGCCGCAGGACCAGGAAGACGTCATCATCCGTCCGCTCATCCGAGCGCCGCGCCTTCAGCTCGGCGTGGAGCACGGCGGCCGGGCCGAACAGCTGCAGCGCCTGGTCGATCAGGTGGCTGCCAAGATCAAACAGGATGCCTCCCCCGTCGACGGCTGTGGCCCGGGCCTTCCAGGCTTTGCTGATGGCCGGGGACCAGCGTTCGAAACGCGACTCGAACCTGGTGACGCTTCCCAGCGACTGCGCGGCCAGCAGCTTTCGCAGCGTGAGGAAGTCCCCGTCCCACCGCCGGTTGTGGAACACCGTGAGCACGCGGCCCAGCTGCCGCGCCAGGTCGATCAGTTCCTGCCCCTGCCCGCTGGTGACCGCAAATGGCTTGTCCACCACCACGTCCAGCCCCGCTTCCAACGCTGCCGTGGCCAGCGAATGGTGCGTCGCGGGCGGCGTCGCCAGGACCACCAGGTCAAGGTCGGCTGCCCGCTTAAGGACGGCGGCCCCGTCCCGCATTACCTCCACCCCTGGAAGCCTGGATGAGGCAGCCGCCCTCCGCCCGGCATCGGACGTGGCCACGGCGTCCAGCGAGTAGCTGCTGTTGGCCGCGAGCAACGGCGCGTGGAACACGCTGCCGGCTAGCCCATAGCCGACGACGGCGGTACGGATGGTGCGCTGGTCGCCTTCATTTCCGGTCATGGAACCAACGCTACCCCTGGCGTGGCGGCGTCGAACAAGACCCGCACAACGCCGAAAGACGGCACCCCTGGTGACCAGGGGTGCCGTCTTTCGGCGTTGTGCGGCTACCCGCGGGAGGGACGTTACTTCTTTTCCCAGCCGATGGTGGTCCAGTCCGGAACCTGCGAGAGGCTCTTGAAGAGGGACGGGCCGTAGTTGGCCAGGCCGGTGCGGACGAAGGAGATCTGCGGGCCGTTGAAGACCACGCCCATGGAGTAGTACTTGGCCATGTGCTCCTTCTCCACATCCATGGCTGCCTTGTTGCGGGCGGCGTTGTCCTCGATCGAGGCGAGGTCGGCAATCTTCTTGTCCAGCTCGGCGTCGCCCAGCTTGTTCTCGTTGGTCTTGGAGTCGTAGTACTGCTTGACGGCATCGGTGGCGTCCGGACCAACCGTGTAGCCGGAGATGCTCAGGTCGAACTCACGGCTGCCCAGGACCTTGCCGAAGTCGGCGGAGGCGCGCTGGTCAATCCCGACATCCATGCCGCCGGCCTGGAGCTGCTTCTGGAGCGTCTGGGCCACTGCCAGGGTGGTGGGGTCGTCGCCAAAGTTGCTGATCTTGAAGGCGGCGGGCTTGCCGTCCTTCTCCATGATCCCGTTGGCGTTGGCCGTGTAGCCGGCGTCGGTGAGGACCTTCTTGGCGGCGTCCGCGCCGGTTTCCTTGACCGGGTAGTTGTCCTGGTAGTAGTCCGAGAACGGCAGGAGCATCATGGAACCGGAGCTGGGCTCCTCCCAGTTCAACCCGTTGAAGCGGACCTTGCGCAGGGCTTCACGGTCGACGGCGGCGAAGATGGCCTTGCGGACGTTGACGTCGGTGATGCGCTGGGCGTTCAGGTTCAGGCCGCCGGCAAACAGTCGCTGGCCGCGGCGGATGTCGGAGTCCTTGGTGCCGTCGAGCTGCTTGTAGAGGGAGATGGTGTTGGCCGACATCGCGTCAATCTCGCCGTTCTTGAACGCGGCGATCTGGGCGCTGGTTTCCAGCTGCCGGAAGGTTACGTTGGCAAGGACCGGCTTCTGGCCCCACCACTTGTCGTTCGGCACCAGGGTTACGGTCTTGGCGGCGGTATCGTACTGGTCGAGCTTGAAGGGACCTGCCATCCACTCGGGGTGCATGTTGCCGTTGAATCCCTCATTGAAGATCTCGGGGGTGTTGACGGCAGGGTGGATGAGTCCGAAGAACAGCGAATCCACCGGAAAGACCGGCCGGCTGGTCTTGACGATGACTTCCTTGTCGTTGCTGCCCGCCTCGACGGAGTCAACGAACTCGTAGGCACCCGAGCTGACGATGTCGTAGCCGGCATCCGGGCTCTTGAGGATGTTCCAGGTGTTCTTGAAGGCCTTGACGTCGATCGGCGTGCCGTCGTTGTAAGTGGCCTTGGGGTTCACCTTGATGGTGATGGTCTGCTTGCCGTCCTTGACCACGCTGTCCACCGACTCGCAGAAATCCGTGTTCGGCGTGACCTTGCCCTTGAAGTCCACCTTCCAGCAGCCGCCCATTCCGCCGCCGTTCATGGCGACCGGGTTCATGGGAACCTGCAGCGCTGAGTTGTCCGCACTGTTGCCGTTGTTGGAGAACCCGTTGAAGTCCGGCCCGATGTTGCCCAACGGAAGGGTAACCTTGCCGCCCTGCTGCAGGTCGGCGGCCGGCTTCTCGTTGATGCTGATCAGCTTGGCCAGGTCGCTTCCCGATGCCTGTGCCTTGGCCGTTTCGGGGCCGCTGGCACCGCCACCGCCGCAGGCCGTCAGCGCCAGGGCCGCAGCAACAGCTGCAGCTCCGCCGATCCTGTTCAGTTTCCTCATGGTTTTCCCTTCATTGGTGCGAGTGGTGGTGCGTGTGGGTCGAGAAGTCCTAGGGCGCATGGTGGTCCGCCGGTTCGTGGACCACCAGCATGTCCTCATCCAGTTCCCCGTCCGGAAAGAAGCAGGCGAACTGCTGGTCCGTGGCGGATGCCGCAGTTTCCAGGGGCGGTTCCAGGGTGAGGCACTTTTCCTGCTTGGCCGGCGGCAGCGCCGCGAAGACAGGACAACGGGTGGCGAAGTTGCAGCCTTTGGGTGCCTGCAGCGGCGAGGGCAGGTCACCCTGCAGGATGATGCGTTCGCGCGTGCGTTCCAGCTGGGGGTCCGGCACGGGGATGGCGGAGAGGAGCGCACGGGTATAGGGGTGGCGGGGGTTGTCGAACACCCGGTCCACGGCACCGATCTCCACGATTTTGCCCAAGTACATCACCGCCACCCGGTTGGAGATGTGGCGCACCACGGAGAGGTCGTGCGCCACCAGCAGGTAGCTCAGGCCCAATTCGGCGCGCAGGTGGTCCAGGAGGTTGATCACGCCGGCCTGGACCGATACGTCCAGGGCGGAGACGGGTTCGTCCAAAACCACCAGCTTGGGGTTCACGGCCAACGCCCGGGCGATCCCGATCCGCTGGCGCTGGCCGCCGGAGAACTGGTTGGGGAAGCGGTTGACGTGGTCCGGCTGCAGGCCCACGAGCTTCATCAGCTCCATGATCCGCTTCCTGGTGGCCGCCCGGTCCATGCCCGCGTTCTGCAGGGGTTCGGCAAGGACCTCGTACACCGTGAACCGGGGATCCAGGGCGCCAGTGGGATCCTGGAACACCATCTGGAGCTCGCGGCGCATCCTGGCTTGGGTCTTTGCGTCGGCAGCCTGCTTGTTGCTGAGCCCGCCGATCACCACCTCGCCGTCCTGGTCCGGATGGAACTCCATGATCTCCAGGAGCGTGGTGGTCTTTCCCGATCCGGACTCGCCCACGATGGAGAAGCATTCACCTTCGCGGATATCAAAGGTCACGCCGTCCACGGCCTTGACCGTGCCGATCCTGCGCTTGATCAAGGCGCCCCTGGTCAGCGGGAAATGCTTCCGCACGTCCTTGAGCCTCAGCACGGTGTCCCGCTGGGCACGGGGGATGGCGTCGAAGCGGGACACAGGCACCGGCGGGGCGGCGAACACGTCGTGGACATCCACAGTTCCGCCCAGCGATCCGGACTTGATGCAGGCGGCACGGTGCAGTGCGCCGCCGTCGACGGGTGCGAGGGCGGGCTCGCCGTCAAGGCAGGCCTCCGAGGCAAGGGGGCAGCGGGGTGCGAACGAGCATCCGGTGGGGGCGTGGAGCAGGTTGGGCGGCATTCCCTCGATGGGGACGAGCGAGGATTTCTCCGCCACGTCCACCCGGGGCACGGCGCCCAGCAGGCCCATGGTGTAGGGCATCCGCGGGTTGTAGTAGATGTCGTCCACGGCACCGGTTTCCACCGGCTTGCCCGCGTACATGACCATGATGTCGTCTGCCATCCCGGCCACCACGCCGAGGTCGTGCGTGATCATCACGACGGCGGCACCGGTCTCCTCCTGTGCCGCGTGGAGCACCTCGAGGACCTGGGCCTGGATGGTGACGTCCAGGGCCGTCGTCGGCTCGTCCGCGATCAGGACGCGCGGGTTGTTGGCGATGGCGATGGCGATCATGACGCGCTGGCGCATGCCGCCGGAGAACTCGTGCGGGAAGGCTTTCAGCCGTTCACGGGGGCTGGGGATCCCCACCATGGCGAGAAGCTCGACGGCGCGGGCTTCCTTGGCCTTCCTGCTCATGGAGGGGTGGTGGATGGCCAGCGCTTCGATGATTTGGGTGCCCACCGTGAAGACGGGAGTAAGGGAGGAGAGGGGGTCCTGGAACACCATGGCAAGGTCGTTCCCGCGGAATTGGCACATGGCCTTGTCGCTCAGCCCCAGCAGTTCCCTGCCGTTGAGCCGGACGGAGCCGGAGACCTGGGCCGCGGGCGGGAGGAGTCCCATGATGGCCAGCGAGGTGACCGATTTGCCGGAGCCTGATTCACCAACGATCCCCAGGGTCTTGCCGGGCATCAGGTCGAAGTCGACGCCCCTGACGGCGTGGACCACGCCGTTCTCTGAACTGAAGCGGACATTCAGGTCGCGGACGGACAGCACTGCGTCGGCAGGGGCGTGCAGTCCTGCCACGTGCAGGCGCTCCACGTCCGACCGGGCGGGTTCCATGGCTCCGGTGGTGGTTTCGCTGCTCATGCCGTCTTCTTTTCCGCGGGGATGGTCCGGGCTTTGGCCTTCCTGGCCTTGCCGGTGGAACTGGAGCTGGGGTCGAAGGCGTCCCGCAGGCCGTCGTTCATCATGGCCAGCGAGCCGGTCAGGAGGAACATGACGGTCAGCGGTACCCAGAACATCCAGGGGAAGGTCTGCACCTGGGAGGTGGCACCGCCGATCAGGACGCCGAGGCTCACGTCCGGGACCTTGATCCCGATGCCGATGAAGGAAAAGGCCACCTCGGCGAGGATGGCCGCCGTGACCCCGCGGGTGATGTCCAGGATCAGCAGCGAGCCGATGTTCGGAACCAGGTGGCGCCAGACGATCCGCCGCGGCGGCACGCCCATGTACTGGGCGGCCTTGACGAAGTCACGCTGCATGAGGGACAT
Organism: Arthrobacter sp. FX8; assembly: GCF_026723805.1. NCBI lineage: Bacteria > Bacillati > Actinomycetota > Actinomycetes > Micrococcales > Micrococcaceae > Arthrobacter > Arthrobacter sp. FX8. Next base: position 3,580,167 of record NZ_CP113505.1, read on the forward strand.
GGACATGGAACGGATCAGGCGGGCCGTCCCCATCCAGCTGAATACCAGCAGCACGATGATGAGCAGCAGCCATGAGGGAAGGTCCCGCTTGAGGCCCGCAGCGCCGCCGCTGGTGGCGACGGCCACCACCAGGAGTGCCGGCATCATGATCAGGGCCTCCAGGATGAACAGCATCACCTTGTCCACCTTGCCGCCGAAGTAGGCCATGCTGCAGCCGTAGACGGCGGCGATCAGGACCGACACGAGGCCTACCACCAGGCCAATCAGGATGGAGATCCTGGTGCCCTCGACGGTCATGGCGTAGAGATCGATTCCGGCCTGGGACGTACCGAGGAAGTGGTCGGCCGATGGCGGCATTCCGATGTTGAAGGGGTCGATGGTTTCCTTGTCCCACGGGGTGAAGAATCCCCCGATGAACGAGAAAACCGTCAGGGCCAGGAAGATGGCCAGGCCCGCCACTGCGGTCCTGTTCCGCAGGAAGCGGCGAAAGATAATGGTGTTTTTGCCGATGACGACGTCGGCGCTCTCCAGGTGCGCGTCCTGCGCCACGGCTGCCGGGTCAACGGCGTTCAGGTTGGTCATGGCTACTGCACCCGCACTCTCGGGTCGACAAGCGTGGTGGCGAAGTCCGCCAGGATGGCGCCCAGGGCGAAGATCACGGAGCCGTAGGCCAGGGTGGCCGTGGCGGCGTTGACGTCCTGCAGCGAGATGGCATCAATGCTCCAGGAGCCAACACCCGGCCAGGCAAAGATCTTTTCGGCAAAGAAGCCGCCGGCGAAGATGGCCGGGATGGTGAACGCGATGCTCTGGGCCACCGGAATGAAGGAGACGCGGAGGGCGTGCCGGGCGATTGCCTGGTTCCGGCTGAGCCCCTTGGCCCGGGCGGTGCGGACAAAGTCGGCGTTCACGTTGTCCAGCAGGTACTGCCGCTGCGCAATCTGGTAGGCGCCCCAGCCCACGAGTGTGATGGCCACCGTAGGCACCACGTAATGCGCGGCCAGGTCCATGGCCTGGGGCCAGCCGGCCGCTACGCCCGGTGTGGAGATGCCGGTGACGAAGAAGATCCGGTCCCCCACGGACTCATTGATGTTGATGGCTCCCAGCTGAACCAGGAAGTACGCGATGGGCGCGGGCACGATGTATGCGAGGTAGCTGTAGGACGTGATGACGCGGTCCTGGAACTTGTACTGCCGTGCGGCCGAATGGACGCCGAGCGCGACGCCGATAACCAGGGTAAGGATGATGGACGCCAGGAAGAGCCGGGTGGAGATCCAGACGCGGTCCCCAAACTCGGCGTTGATGTAGGCGCCGTTGGGGCTCCGGCCCCAGTCCCAGCGGGTGACGATCCCGGTGAGCCAGTCAACGTAGCGCTCCCACGGGCTGAGGTCCGGGTCCAGGCCTTTCAGCCGCATGGAGTTGGCCACCTGCTCCGGGGTGGGCCGGGGGATGCGTTCCTGCTCGAGCAGCGCCGGCTTGAGCGAGCTGACAGCCAAGAAGTATCCGGCGGATGTGGTGAGGAAGATCATCACCACATACGTGAGGCCGCGTTTGGCGAGGTACTTGAGCATGGGGCTATTTCTTTGGCCGCGCCGCCGGATGCTGGACGGAGGAACACTCCAATGTCCGATGTCGTGCCGTGCCGCTGGCCAAGTCAACCATCACTGCTGGATCCTTCCGTCGTCCCCGGACAAGCACGGGTTGTGCCGCCTCACCGGGTTCTGCACCAGCGGGTAGCTGGCCTCCCGCAGCCCCATGGGCAGGTCCTGGTGGACTATGTCGCGGGTCACATTCCAGAGGAAACTATCACAAGCATTCACCGGAAAAGCGCCGCAATCCCCCGAAATCAGGCGGGCCGTATCAGATCGTTATGAATAGTTCTGTGAAGTTGGTTTGACTGGACGCAAGGGCGTTCCACCGCGTAATCTACGCGCCGCCCGCCACGCGTGTGACAAGATCGCGCCAGGAAGTTGCCAGCCGTTCACTGGTGACCCCATGTTCGCGGACAAGGTGCAGGAGCCGCTCGGGGTCCAGGGTGGCATTAAGGGATCCGGCCATCAGCCACGGTTCGGGGGACTCGAAGCCGCCTTCGCGCAGGAGCATCTCCACGTGCCGGTTCCAGAGGGCGGCGGCCGGGACGTCAAACCTGCTGCGGGAGGCGTGTCCGGCAGCGAGGACCAGGTCGCCGTATTCCAGTACGTAAGCGATCCGCTCGGCGCCAAAGGCGATGAGCCGGTCCAGCGGCGCAGCCCCTGGGCCCAGGGGCGGCGGGCCGAACAGGACGCGGGCCTGGAAGGCGGCCTCCGAATCGTTCAGCAATGTCAGCATCAGTCCGGCGCGGCTGCCGAAGCGGCGGAAGACCGTGCCCTTGCCCACCCCGGCGTGCCCGGCGAGGCGGTCCATGGTGAGCGCCGCCGCTCCGCCCTGCGCAATCAGCTCCCGGGCAGCCAGCAGGAGACGTTCCCGGTTCCGGGCAGCGTCGCTGCGTTCCGCGGCCGTTACCGGGGTCATTCCCGGCCGCACTGGGATGGAACTCACACAGACAGTGTAGCCACCGGGAATATAAGCGGACTGCGGTCCGTTTAGTACGGTGAAGGCTCCATGAGCCTCTGTTCACCCGAACGCGGTCCCCGCCGCGACCCTAGCCAGGAGATTCCATGACCAAGAGCACAGTCCTTACCCTTGTCGGCAGCCTCCGCGCCGAGTCCACCAACCAGAAGCTGGCGGAAGCCATCCAGCTCAACGCGCCCGAGCAGGTGGACGTGGTGATCCACGAGAGCCTGGGCAACATCCCCTTTTACAACGAGGACCTGGACGTGGAAGGCCAGGTCCCGGCTGCCGCCGCGGCACTGCGCGCCGCCGCCGAAGAGGCCGACACCCTCCTGCTGGTCACCCCCGAACACAACGGCACCGTTCCCGCCGCCCTGAAAAACGCCATTGACTGGCTGTCCCGCCCCTTCGGTGCCGGCGCCCTGGCGGGCAAGCCGACCGCCGTCGTCGGTACAGCATTTGGCCAGTACGGCGGCGTGTGGGCCCAGGATGAGGCACGCAAGGCCGCCGGCATCGCCGGCGCGCAGATCCTCGACGACGTCAAGCTGGCCGTCCCGGGCTCCATGGTCCGCTTCGCCGAGGTCCACCCGAAGGACGACGCCGAAATCGTGGAGCAGATCAAGGGCATCTTCGACACCCTGGCCGCCGCAGCACCGGCAGCCTAACCTCCCGCGCCACTTGGCAGCTTAGGGAGCCCGGCAGCGCCCGGCATGCAGCTTTGCATGCCGGGCGCTGCCGGCAAAGGGCACTTCCCAGCCGTGACCAACTCTTGTCCCAACCGGTACCTTCCGGACATCTGCGCGGACCAGGGCCGCCGTAGCGTTAATCCACTGGACCTACCGGATGGGATTGCGTGCCGCATGGCAAAGAGACGGAGTTGGGGCGGCGGTGGCAGCGGCAGCCTGGCAGCGGCAGCAGGGTGCCTTGCGCTGCTGCTCAGCGCTTGCAGCGCCCCTCTCCCCCAACCGGAAGGGCCATCCGTGCCTGCCACCGGCGGAAATGCCGGAACCAGCGCAGCGCCGCTGGCCCTCCTTCCGGCGACGATGGAAAGCAGCCCTCCGGGGGCGGAGCAAGGAAGACCGGCCGGAAGGCCGCAAAGTACGCCCCAGGCAGCGGCACCCGCAGGTCCCGGGCCAGCGCCGCCGCCACGGCCCCGCCGGTAACGGCCTACTTCGTGATGGTGGACGACGGCGGGAGGCACGGTATCCGCTTTGGCTGCAATGACAGCCTGGTCGCCTCCGCCCCACTGGCCGGCGCCGGGGATGGCCGGCTGAAGGCTGCAATCGCTGCGCTCCTTGACGGCGGACAGCAGGCGGATGGACTGTACAACGCGCTGGGCGGCTCCAGGCTGAAGTTCCTGTCCGGCAGCTTTGACGGCACCACGGTCACGGTCTACCTGGCGGGCGCGCTGAAGCCCGGCGGAACCTGCGACCTTCCGCGCATTGACGCCCAGCTCACCCAGACCGCCCTTGAGGCAGTGGGTGCAGTCCGGGCTGATATCTACATCAACGGAAAGACCCTGGCGGACTCCCTGAAACTGAAGTAGCCGGCCGCCGGTAAATCAGTAATAAACATATGTTGCTTTTAGAGCAACAACTGGCTGTATCCTGACTCTGTGACCCACGAGACACTTGACACCGCGGCAGGCACGCTGCCGGCGGAAGCCATTGATGCAATCGAGCGGGCGGCAACGTCGGCACACCGGCACGAGGAACTGTTCTCCGAGCGCGCGGCGAACATCCGGCAGTCGGCGGTGAGGGATGTCTTCGACATCTCCATGCGGCCCGGCTTGGTGTCGCTGGCGGGGGAAGCCCGTACCTGCAGTCGCTCCCCCTGGACCGGCTCGCAGCCACGGCGGCGAAAATCATCGCGGAGGACGGCCTTACCGCCCTCCAGTACGGGGCCGGGCAGGGCACAGCGGAACTCCGGGCACAGATCTGCGATGTCATGGCTGCAGAAGGAATCCTGGATGCCCGTCCGCAGAACGTGGTGATCACCGCAGGTTCCCAGTCCGCCCAGGACGTTGCCACCAAGCTGTTCTGCAATCCGGGCGACGTGGTGCTGGTGGAGGACCCCACCTACGTGGGCGCACTGAACACGTTCGAGGCATACCAGGTCCAGGTGGAGACCGTGGAGATGGACCAGTACGGCCTGGTTCCGGAACTGCTGGAGGCGCGGATCGCCGCCCTGCAGCTGGCGGGCAGGAGCATCAAGTTCCTCTACACCATCCCCAACTTCAACAATCCATCCGGCATCACCCTGGCCCGGGAACGCCGGCAGCAGGTGGTCGATATATGCCGCAGGGCGAATATCCTTGTCCTCGAGGACAACCCTTATGGCCTGCTCCGCTTCGAGGGGGAGCCCTTGGCTCCCTTACGGGCCGCAAACCCAGACGATGTCATCTATTTGGGATCATTCTCCAAGATCTTCGCGCCCGGCCTGCGCATTGGCTGGGCCCTCGTGCCGGAGCACCTGCAGCGCCGCTACTACTTGGCCGCCGAAGCCGTGACGCTCTGCCCGCCCGCCCTGAACCAGATGCTTGTCTCGGCCTACCTGCGCGACTACGACTGGAAGGGACAGGTCGAGACCTACCGCCGGCTGTACGCCGAGCGCTGCCGCGCCATGCTGGCCGCCCTCAGGGAATACATGCCCGCGGGAACCACCTGGACCAACCCGCAGGGCGGCTTCTTCGTCTGGGTGACGCTGCCGGAGGGTGTTGATACCTACCCATTGCTGCACAAGGCGATCGATGCCGGCGTCGTGTTTATCCCCGGCGCCGCCTTCACGCCGTCGGACGAACCGTCCAACAAGCTCAGGCTCGCCTTCAGCGCCGTACCACCAGATGCCATCGCCGAGGGAGTGCGCCGGTTGGCGCCGGTGCTGCAGGAAGCCATCGCCGCGCTGTAGCGTAAGCCACACGAGTGCCGAAACCTAGCAAAGGAGCATGCATATGGCTGGAATCATCGTTGTAGGGGTTGACGGCAGCGAGACGGCGAAGAAGGCGGCGCAGTCAGCCAGGGACCTGGCTGCGGCCCTGGGCGCTTCCCTGCACGTCGTGTCCGCCTTCGACAGCGACCGGACCGAGGTGTTCGGCAGCGGCAGCGACCGCTGGATCGTCTCCGACGCGGACGCCGCGGAGCAGGTGGCCCGGACGGTGGCGGAAGCGCTGGGCCGCGACATCACGGTGACGTATTCGGCAGCGCGCGGGCGCCCGGCCGACGCCCTCATCAAGGAAGCCATCCGCATGGACGCCAGGATCATCGTGGTGGGCAACCGGCGCATGCACGGCATCGGGCGCGTCCTTGGCAGCGTGGCCAACAGCGTTGCCCACAACGCACCCTGCGACGTGTACATCGCCAACACCTACGACGCCGACTGAACCGTCAGGACCGGCCGCCGGCGTAATGCCGGACACTCCCCGTGGTGGTGCATGTCGCTGCGGGGGTGTCCGTTCTCACCGGCTGAAACCGGTTTCGCTGCGTTCTCCAACGATAAAATTGGAAAAGGCCCCAAAGGCGTGGACATTGACAAATCCACCCCCATCGAAGGGCTCCCCCTTGATCACCTTGCAGCGCCGGCAGCTCGTTGGCCACGACATCCTCCTGGCCCGCCACGGAAACCACATCTCCTCCATGCGCGTGGACCGGAGCAACGGCAGGGTAGTTGCGCTGCTTGACGACGGCAGCCTGGACAGCGCCCCCAACCTGATCGCGCCGGGACTCGAGCTTCCCCAGACCGTGCGGAGCGTCCTGCGCGAGGACTGGAAGCTGCTGGGCGCCTGGGCCGGGATGGCGGCCCTGATGGGCGGCCTGATGACCGCAGCCGCTGTGGTTCTGGGAACCACAGCTGATCCTGCCCTGCTTGAGGCCCTCACGGCCTACTCCGCGTACTAGGCGTTCAGCCCACCAGCCAGCCCTGGAGCAGCCACCAGATCCCGGCCATCACTACTCCGCCAAAGAGCGAACCTGCCACCACCTGCCCCGGGGTATGCGCCCGCAGGACAACGCGTGACCAGCCCACCGCCGGAACCAGGAGCAGCAGCGGGGCCCAGGCCGCGCCAAGCATCAGCACCAATACGACGGCGGCACAGGACACTGCAGCGGCATGGCCGCTCATTTTCCAGAACGGGCTGACGACTGCCAGCACGGCCACGCCGCCCACCACCGCCAGGACCATGGCGGTCACGCTCTGCGGGGCGTTCACGGTGTCCAGCACCAGCAGCCCCACGGCAATGCAGGCCAGCGCCATCAGCAGCACCGGGGCGCGCTGCCTGCGGTCGCTCACATGATGGTCCGTCACCTTCCCCAGCCTGACCAGCACCAGCAGCACCACAAGCGGAAGCACGCACACAAAGAGGGCCGCCAGCGCCCCGTAACCCATGGTCCCGGGGAATCCTGCCTCCGTCAGGGGGCTGATCAACAGCTGGATGCTCACCACCACCGGCGGCTGGAAGACCTCAGTCAGCCACCTGGCGGTGTGGTTCCTGGCCCGGATTGAGCCGCTGCTTACCGTCACGTCCTGGTCCGGGCCCTAGTCCAGCAGGAGCGCGGGCTCTTCCAGGATGGCTGCGACGTCGGCCATGAAGCGTGCGGACAGGTCACCATCCACCACGCGGTGGTCGAAGGATCCTCCCAAGGTGGTGATCCAGCGGGGAATCACCTCACCGTCCAGGACCCAGGGCTTTTGCTTGATGGTTCCGAAAGCAACGATGGCCACCTCGCCCGGGTTGATGATGGGCGTGCCGGTGTCGATGCCCAGGGCACCGATGTTGGTGATGGTGAGCGTGCCGCCCTGCATCTCGGCCGGCTGGGTCTTCCCGGCCCTGGCGGTGGTGGCCAGGTTGTTCAGCGCCAGCGCCAGCTCCTTCAGGGACAGGTCCTGGGCATTCTTGATGTTCGGGACCATCAGGCCGCGCGGGGTTGCGGCGGCAATCCCCAGGTTCATGAAGTGCTTGACATGGATTTCAGCGGTGTCGGAGTCTTCGTTGTCCACCCACGACGCGTTCACGCTGGGGTTCCGGGCCGCGGCCCAGATGACGGCCTTGGCCAGGATGAGCAGCGGCGAGACCTTGATGCCCTCGAAGTCCCGGGAGGCCTTGAGCCGCTTGACGAATTCCATGGTGCGGCTGGCATCCACGTCCACGAAGATGCTGACGTGCGGCGCTGCGAAGGCGGATTCCACCATCGCCTTTGCGGTGGCCTTGCGGACGCCCTTGACCGGAATCCGCTCCACGCGCTGGTCCTGCGGCTTTCCGGCCTTGCCCCAGAAGCCGTCCGCCTTGTCCAGCTCGGCATCGCGCTGAGACTGGTAGCTGACCAGGTCCTCGCGCGTTACTTCACCCCGTGAACCGGTGGCAACAACATCTGCCAGGTCGATGCCCAGGTCACGGGCAATTTTCCGGACGGGCGGCTTGGCCAGGACCCGGTTGACCAGGCCCGTGATGGTGCCGCCAAGGGTAGGACGGTTGTCGACGGCGGCGGGTTCGGTGGCGGACACTGCAGCCGGCGTGCCCGGCTGGACAGGTTCAACCTGCGGGGCATTGACCGTCACGGCAGCGGCCGGCGCCGTTTTCCGCGGGCGCCGCTTGACCGCGTCGGCCTTGGGGCCGGACCCCACCAGCGGGCCGGCGGCCGGGGCACTTCCGCCAGCGCCGCCGTCGGCCGTTGTGTCCACTGCCGCATCCTGCGGGAGCTTGCCGTAGAGCGGCTGCACTGGTGCTTCCGGTGCACGGACGTCAGCGGGTGTGGGATCGCCGGACACGTGGTCGCTGACGCTGATGATGGCCGTGCCGACGTCCACGGTCACCCCTTCCCCCACCAGCAGTTCGGTGACCGTCCCGGCGAACGGGGACGGCAGTTCCACGATGGACTTGGCGGTTTCGATCTCGCAGAGGACGTCATTGATGGCGACGGCGTCGCCCGGCTTGACCTTCCAGGAGACGATTTCCGCTTCGGTGAGGCCCTCGCCGACATCGGGCAGGTTGAACTTGTTCAGGGTCATGGTGTCCTCAGTAGGAGAGGGCGCGGTCCAGCGCCTCCAGGATGCGGTCGATGTCCGGAAGGTAGTCTTCCTCCACCTTGGCAACGGGATAGGGCATGTGGAATCCGCCAACGCGGATCACCGGGGCCTCGAGCGAATGGAAGGCACGTTCACTGATGCGGGCGGCGATTTCGCCGCCGATTCCACCGAAGGTGGGCGCCTCGTGCGCCACGATCAGCCGTCCGGTCTTCTGGACGGAGGCGGTGACGGTGTCGAAATCGATCGGCGAGATGGACCGGAGGTCGATGACCTCAACGCTCCTGCCGTCCTCCGCCGCGGCGTTGGCGGCCGCAAGCGCCACGGGAACCAGGGGGCCGTAGGCAACAATGGTGGCATCAGTACCCTCACGCAGCACGTGGGCCTTGAAGGGGTCCTCCGAGGGGCCCGGAGCGTCAACGTCGACGTCGCCCTTGAGCCAGTAGCGCCGCTTGGGTTCGAAGATGATCACCGGGTCCTGGCATTCCACGGCCTGCTGGATCATCCAGTAGGCGTCGTGCGGGTTGGAAGGGGTGATGATGCGCAGGCCTGCCGTGTGCGCGAACAGCGCCTCGGGGGACTCGGAGTGGTGCTCCACGGAGCCGATGCCGCCGCCGTACGGGATGCGGATGACGACGGGAACCGTGAGGTTGCCGTGGCTGCGGGCGTGCATCTTGGCCAGCTGGGTGGTGATCTGGTTGAAGCCGGGGAAGACGAAGCCGTCGAACTGGATCTCGCAGACGGGGCTGTAGCCGCGCAGGGCCAGGCCGATGGCGGTGCCGATGATGCCGGATTCGGCCAGCGGGGTGTCCACCACGCGGTCCGGGCCGAACTCGCCGATCAGCCCGTCGGTCACCCGGTACACACCACCCAGGGGACCAATGTCCTCGCCCATCAGCAGCGACTTGGGGTTTGCCGCCAGGGTGGCCCGGAGGCCCTCGTTGATGGCCTTGGCAATGGTCATGGTGGTCATCAGTGGCCTGCCTTTGCTTCCTGCGCGGCGGCTTCTTCCTCGCCGGCGAATCCTGCGCTGTACTCCTCGAACCATGCCAGTTCCTCGGCCACCAGCGGATGCGCCTGGGCATAGACGTTGGCGAAGGCCTGCCGGATGTCCGGGTTTTCAAGATCATGGGCGGTGCGCCGGACATACGCGGCCAGCTCGTCGCCGTCGGCCTTGACCTTGGCGAAGAAGTCGTCGTCCGCCAGGCCTTCGGCACGCAGGTACTTCTCGAGCCGTGTCAGCGGATCCTTGGCCCGCCAGGCGTCTTCTTCCGTCGATGGGCGGTACTTCGTGGGGTCGTCGGCGGTGGTGTGCGCGCCCACCCGGTAGGTGAAGGCCTCGATCAGGACGGGTCCGTTGCCCTGGCGGGCATGCTCCAGGGCCCATTCGGTGACTGCATGCACGGCGATCACGTCGTTGCCGTCCACCCGGATCCCCGGGAAACCATAGCCCTTGGCGCGGTTGGACAGCGGAACCCGGGTCTGGACGTTGGTGGGTACGGAGATGGCCCAGTGGTTGTTCTGGCAGAAGAACACCACCGGCGCCTTGTAGGAGGAGGCGAACACCATGGACTCGTGCACGTCACCTTCCGAGCTGGCGCCGTCACCGAAGTAGGCGATGACGGCGGCGTTCGGCTGCTCGTTGGCCGCATCCGTGGCGGCGGCGAGCTTCTGGTCGCGCTGGATCCCCATCGCGTAGCCCACGGCGTGGAGGGTCTGGGCAGCCAGGACCAGGGTGTACAGGTGGAAGTTGGTGTCCTTGGGGTTCCAGCCGCCGTTGGAGACTCCGCGGAACTGGCGCAGGAGTTCGGCCAGGTCCACGTTGCGGGTCAGCGCGACGCCGTGCTCCCGGTACGTGGGGAAAATGTAGTCCTGCGGCTGGCTGGCACGGCCCGAGCCAATCTGCGCTGCCTCCTGGCCGGTCAACGGTACCCACAGTGCCAGTTGGCCCTGGCGCTGGAGGGCGGTGGCTTCAATATCGAACCGGCGGATAGCGGCCATGTCCCCATACAGCCCACGCAGGTCCTCCGGGGTCAGTTTGTCCGCGTAGCCGCTGAAGACCGGATCGCTGCCGAGCTTCCCGTCGGGGCCGAGCAGCTGCACCATCTGGGCCGCGGGCTCGCCCATGACGGCTTCAGCATCGGCTTCCCGCTGATCGTCTACCGCTGTTCCGTCGAACTCGGTGGAAGGCAGATGAGTGCCCATACCGTCTCCTTGCTTGCCGCATCCGGATGCAATGCAAATGTCGCTGGGATATATGCCTCAAAAGGAATACATTCCCCTTGCGGCATATACATTGGCTTACTGATCCTAACTTTATCTTCGGTAAGTAGCGGGAGGGCTACTTGTTAAGTGCTAGGAAGTTGCCGGTGCCTTTGTATAGTCGGCACACAACTGGAGGAACCGGGTGTTGGCCTCGGGTTCCCCGATACTGACCCGGACGCCCTCCCCGGGGAAGGCCCGCACGGAGAGGGCACGCGTCCCCGCCAGCTCCGCAAAGGCTGAACTTTCAGGACCGAGTGCCAGCCATACGAAGTTGCCCTGGGCATCCGGGACGGCCCATCCGAGCTCCTTCAGGCCGGCGGTTACCCGCGCCCGCTCGTCCACGAGCTTTTGTACCCTTTCCACAATCTGGGCGTAATTCCCAAGGGAAACAATTGCTGCGTCCTCGGCAATTTGGGACACGGCGAACGGGGTGGCGGCAACGCGGAGGTACTGCGTCAGTTCCGGTTGGGAGACGCTGTAGCCCACCCGAAGGCCGGCCAGTCCGTGGGCTTTGGAGAAGGTCCGCAAAACCACCACGTTGGGGTATTTGCGGTAGAGGTCGATCCCCTCAACGGCGTCCTGGGCCCTGACGAACTCCTGGTAGGCCTCGTCGATGACCACCACCACGTCCGCCGGCACGGAACGGATAAAGGCTTCGGTTTCAGCAGCGCCGAGTGCCGGGCCCGTGGGATTGTTGGGCGTGCAGAGAAGGATGACTTTGGTGCGGGCCGTTACTGCAGCCGCCATCGCTTCCAGGTCATGCCGTCCGTCCGCGGTCACGGGGATGCGCACGCTTTCCGCACCTGCCAGGCCCACGCTGATGGGGTACGCCTCAAAGGAACGCCACGCATAGATGACCTCGTCCGCCTTGCCGTCCTCGTTCTGGCCCGCAAAGGCAGCCAGAATCTGGTTCAGTGCGCCCAAACTCCCGGCGCCGGTGACGATGTCCTCGGCGGGCACGCCAAGGAATTCCGCCAGCGCCGCGCGGAGCCTGCTGCTCAGCGGATCCGGGTACCGGTTGAAGTCCCGCTGCCGGGCGATCGCCTCGAGGACGGCCGGAATCGGGGGCAGCGGGTTCTCGTTGGACGACAGCTTGTAGCTGGCCAGCCCGCTGACGGCGGCCGGTGGCTTTCCTGCAGCGTAGCGGGGCAGCCGCTCCAGCACCGGGCGGGGTGCAATGCCGCCTGCCCTGGTCTCAGATGAGGTCATGGCTTCTAGCCTACTTCCAAGCCCCCACGGGAATCGGGGGACCATGCACCGAAATTCAGGGCACGCTGCCGGCCGCACATCAGCACCATGTGGAAGCATGGTGCCATGGGTTCATTCATCCTCCGGGTCATCGTCAATGCCGCAGCTCTTTGGGTGGCCAGCTGGATCCTGCCGGGCATGGACATCTCCAGCACGGCGGCATCGGATGCCGTGGCCCGCAGTGGTATTTCACAGGACACCGATGCCATCGGGATCGTCCTGGCCTACCTCTTCATCGGCCTCATCTTCGGGGTGGTGAACGCCTTCGTGCGGCCGCTGGTCAGACTCCTGGCGCTTCCCATCACCATCCTGACCCTGGGCCTGTTCGCGATCGTCATCAACGCGGCCATGCTGTACCTGACAGCCTGGATCAGCGGCTACACACCGGTGCACCTCACTATCGATTCCTTCTTCTGGACCGCCGTCCTGGCGGCGATCATCATCTCCCTGGTCTCACTGGTGGCAGGTTTGCTCCCGGGCGGCAGGCGCTGACCCCCGGTCCGGGATCCAGCCTCTAAGTAGGAAGGCGGGCGGAAACAGGTACCCGGCAGGTGCCGTTTCGCCACCCAGCTCCCAAAACAGCAGTACCCGCCACCCATGACCCCTGCCGGACGGGCCGCTTAGGCTGCGAACCGGGGCCTCCAGAGGCCCTGTTGCTGTCAGTTCCGGACCACGGGGGCCCACGCATGAAGCCCATGAGACTCCTGCTTGCCGCCTGCCTGCTTTTGGCGTGGCAGGCAGGCCCTGCACACGCAGATGCCGAAACAGGGCCGGCACCGCGGAGCATGACCGCGCTTGGCAACGACATCTCCTGGCCCCAGTGCGGCGCAGACCTCCCCGCACCCCCGTCATTCGCAATCGTGGGCGTCAACGGGGGACGGCCGGACACCGTCAACCCATGCCTGGCTGCCCAACTGGCGTGGGCGGACCAGACGTCGGATGCCGCCGGGGGAACTCCGGCGGCGGTGTACGTGAACACCGCCGCAACAGGACCGGTGGAGTCGGTGTGGTGGCCCGCGAGCAACAGCTACCGTGGCATGGACGTCAGCAACCCCTACGGAGTGTGTGACGGCACGGGGGCACCTGCCTGCGCCTACGTGCACGGGTACGCCATGGCCGCCAATGACGTTGCCATCCTGAAGGATTCGGGCGCCGGGGAGCTGCGGCGCATGTGGTGGCTGGATGTTGAAACCGGAAACAGCTGGCTGTGGGACAAGACCGCCAATGCTGCGGAGCTGGAGGGCATGACCGCGTTCCTGGAGGGCACTGGCTTGGACGTGGGGATCTATTCCACCGGTTATCAATTCGGTGAAATTGTGGGGGAAGTGGGCCCCGGCAGCAACCTCTACCGGCTGAGGAACTGGCTGGCGGGTGCGGAATCCACGGACTCTGCCCGCGAATACTGCTCGGCTTCCCCCTGGCGCCGGGCGGGACCGTCACGCTGACCCAGTTCACCGAAGGCGACCTGGACTACAACTACCGGTGCACAGCCGCCGTGCCGGCGCCGGCCCCGAAGCCCGCCCCGCAGCCGGACCCGCAGGGAAAGACGCGCACCAAGAGGTTCGCGGAAATGCACGCCGCCCAGATCTCCTGAGGCCCTGCCCTGCTTTGGCTGGATGCAGGTTTTACCTGGCACCCGGCTGCGGCCGCCCCGAAAAGGGGTCCCTGCGTTCCCTGGGAAGAGGAGGCGGTGGCGGCTTGGACAGGGAAAACCTGGTGGCAGTGGCAGCACCGCCGGCACCCAGGACCCCGCCCAGCACCGCCGTGGACTGGGCCAGGGACGGGTCCTTGCTGGCGCCCACCAGGCGGGCTGCCTCCTCATAGCCGGTGAGGCGGTGGCCCGGCCCCAAGCCGGCGTCTTCTCCCCGCGCACGTAGAGGTCGTTGTTCACGGTCACCGTGACCTGGTTCCTGGCATCCCGGTTGTCCAGGCCATCGCTGCCGGGCACCCAGTCCGTGCGGTGTTCCAGGTGAAGAGTGCTGACATCGGGGGAGGCGTTATGCGCGAAATGGGCGATCCCGCAGTCAGGACGTATTTCATGTCGTACTCCTTGAGGAACTCCTTGTCCGCCGCCAGGTTCATGGCATGGATTCCGCCCTGGCTGTACCCCACCGCAACGACGTCCGCCCCGGCTCGGCGCCGGCCTCCCGGAGTGCCTGCAGGACTGCGGCATTCACCTGCCGGGAATTGCTGCCCAGGCCGTCGACGATTCCGGCAAGATCGAACGGGTTAGTGCCTTCGTCTTCGTCATGGACCTGGGTTCCCGGAACCACCACCACGTAGGCCTTTCCGCCTCCGTTGTCCACCTCGATGACTTCGATATAGCCACTGCCGCGCTCCTCCACCAGCCTGACCCGTTCAAGCAGCCCGGCGGGGGTGGCGTGGAGGTCGATGGGCACGCGCTCTTCCTGCCTGGCCGTCACCGGGCCCGGACGCAGCGCGGGGTTGACGCCTTCGACCAGAGACTTGATCAAGGGAAGGGTGGTGACGGCATTGGCCACCAGCATCTCCATGGCATCCCCATTGAGGAATCCCGTCCGCCAGAAGTCCACATGCTTCCGGAGTTCAACGTCCGGATTCGACAGGCCCAGCATCCACTGCGTGTGGGCAATGGATTCGGCCATCTGGTAATCCCACCTGCAGCTCCGTACCTGGCCGCTGATCCGCTGGAGCTCCAGCCGGACCCTGAGGACCGCCTCCCTTGACTCCCCCACCGCAATAAGCGCTGCAGTCCCCGTGGTTCGCGGCTGGTTCTGGTACTCACCAAGCTCCCGCCAGACCGTGAAAAGCTCCGCCTCGATGGCGGCGAGACGGCCGGCGAGTCCATCGAGCTTCGCGGCCCCCGCATCCAGTTCCTCCAGCTGGACGGTGATTCCACCCACGCCACCGGAAATGGTCAGGATGCCGTCCGGGGGCGGTGGTGAAACGTGGATGGGACCTCCTGAACCGGAGGGCGTCACATCGGCCATCAGAACCGGCTGCCCGGCGAGCACTCGGCCGTCAATGCCGCGCTGGCGTGCGCGGCCACCGCGGCAGACGCCTCCCGCACCCGGTCAAGCGCCCTGCGGACCGCCACCGCCTGCAGGCTGACCGAATCGCGGTATGCCTGCCCGGCAGGTGATTCCCAGTTCGCCAACTGGATGTCGTGGAATCCTGCGAGCACCTCTTCCGCCATGTGACAGCACTGCGCCACCCTTCGCCCCAGTTCCTGGACTTCAAGGCTGACGCCCAGCCCGTTGCCCCATATCCCGTCCGTCAGATCGTTCCCCATGCCAGCTTCCCGTCACGGCCTTCCCGGCCAGATGTTTCGCCATCTCCCTGCTGTGTCCAACGCTAGGCAGGCAGCCCCCGCGGGGTAAGCACCGCCGTCGGCTATGTGGACAAGTAACGTGGCTGCCCGGCTTAAGGCGGTGCCGGACTTCATGAAAGAATCAGCACATGCCTGAAACTGCCGCCACAGCTGATACCCGTACGCCCTCAGGACGCCTGGCCCTCGCCGCGTCATCGGAAAAAATCGCGCTCGGACCCCTGGACGGCCGTTACCAGTCCGCCGTCGCCCCCTCGTGGACTACCTGTCCGAGGCCGCCCTGAACCGCGACCGGGTGGCTGTGGAAGTTGAATGGCTCATCCACCTGACCAGCAACAACGTCCTGCCGGGGGCCGGTCCCCTCAGCAAGGAGCAGCAGGACCAGCTCCGCGCCGTCGTCACCGAATTCGACGCCGCCTCGGTAGCCGAACTCGCAGAGATCGAGGCCGTCACCGTCCATGACGTGAAGGCCGTGGAGTACTACATCGGCCGCCGGCTGCCCGCTGTCGGCATCGAAAACCTGACCGCCATGGTCCACTTTGGCTGCACTTCCGAGGACATCAACAACCTTTCCTACGCGCTGGGCATCAAGGGCGCCGTGGAGGATGTGTGGCTGCCCGCCGCCCGCGCCCTGGTGGAACAGATCAGCAGGATGGCGGAAGACAACCGCGCCGTCCCCATGCTGTCCCGGACCCACGGCCAGCCGGCCACGCCCACCACCCTGGGCAAGGAGCTGGCTGTCATCGCGCACCGCCTGACCCGCCAGCTGGACCGGATCGAAAAGACGCAGTACCTGGGCAAGATCAACGGTGCCACGGGCACCTACGCCGCGCACGTGGCCTCCGTCCCGGGCGCTGACTGGCAGCAGGTGTCCCAGACCTTCGTGGAGGGGCTGGGCCTGACCTGGAACCCGCTGACCACGCAGATCGAGAGCCACGACTGGCAGGCCGAGCTCTACGCCGACGTGGCGCGCTTCAACCGCATCCTGCACAACGTCTGCACGGATATCTGGAGCTACATCTCCATCGGCTACTTCGCCCAGATTCCGGTGGCCGGCGCGACGGGTTCGTCCACCATGCCGCACAAGGTGAACCCCATCCGCTTCGAGAACGCCGAGGCCAACCTGGAGATCTCCAACGGCCTGCTGGACACCCTGGGCGCGACGCTGGTCACCTCCCGCTGGCAGCGCGACCTGACCGACTCCTCCAGCCAGCGCAACATCGGCGTGGCATTCGGCCATTCCCTTCTCGCCATCTCCAACGTGGCCAAGGGCCTGGAGCGCCTGGACGTTGCCGGGGACGTGCTGGCGGCGGACCTGGACACCAACTGGGAAGTGCTGGGTGAAGCCATCCAGATGGTCATGCGCGCGGAGGCGATTGCCGGCGTCGAAGGCATGGAGAACCCGTACGAGCGCCTCAAGGACCTCACCCGCGGCCAGCGCGTCGACGCAGCGCGCATGCGCGAGTTCGTTCAGGGACTGGGCCTTTCCCCGGATGCCGAGGCACGCCTCCTTGCCCTTACCCCGGGCAAGTACACGGGCATCGCTGACCAGCTGGTGGACCATCTGAAGTAGGCTCCGCACCAGCGCAGCAGATTACGACGGCGGCGCCGGGCTCCCCAGGGCCCGGCGCCTTTCTGCGACCCCGGCGATGTGACGCCCGTTCCGGCCGTACGCCGGCAGCATTCCGGAGTGCGAAACTGGGATCATGAAGTTGCTCCTGATCCGCCACGGCGAAACCCCCGGCAACGTGCTGGGCCAGCTTGATACCGGCCATCCCGGCCCTGGGCTGACCGAACTGG
Organism: Arthrobacter sp. FX8; assembly: GCF_026723805.1. NCBI lineage: Bacteria > Bacillati > Actinomycetota > Actinomycetes > Micrococcales > Micrococcaceae > Arthrobacter > Arthrobacter sp. FX8. The sequence continues at coordinate 3,597,349 of NZ_CP113505.1, forward strand.
GCGAGCGCCAGGCGGAGGCCATGGCGCGGGCCCTGGCCAACGAACGCATCGGGGCCCTCTACGCCTCAACGCTGATCAGGACCCAGATCACCGCCGCCCCGCTGGCGCGGCTGCAGACCCTCGATGTCGAAGTGCTGGAAGGGCTGCACGAAATCGAGGCCGGATCGCTGGAGAAGCTCACCGACCACGAATCCCACAAGCGCTACATGGGGACGGTCATCTCCTGGGCCGCCGGGGACCTGGATCTCCGCATGCCGGCGGGTCCGGACGGCCACGCCTTCTTCGAACGGTTTGACGGTGCCATCGCCCGGGTGGTGGAGCGGGCCGAACATCACCAGCACGGCACCGTTGCGGTCGTCAGCCATGGTGCAGCCATCCGCACGTGGGCCGGGTTGCGGGCCGACGGCGTTGACCACGAGTTCGCCGCCCGCCATGTCCTTGCCAATACCGGGATCGTGGCGTTGGAGGGCGACCTGCGTACCGGCTGGAACCTGATCCATTGGGACGGCAGCCCGGTGGGCGGCCTCGCCCTGGCGGACCCGACCGCCGAGGACCCGACAGGGCGGGACGCGGGCGCCCCCTAGACCTGCTGCCGGTGGCGCCGGGGAGAGAAGATGCGCATTGCCTTGCACGGGACGGCACCCGGCTCCACGCGCTGACTTACACGGCTGCGCTGGTCGTCCCCGCCGGGCCGGCTGTCTTGGGCCTGCACCGGGGCCGCGGGGATCAGCCGAGCTGCCATCGCCGCGGCGCTTGCCGCCGTCGGCCGTTCGATGGGATCCATGGCTGTCAGGGACCGCAGCAGGATGGCCCATTCACCGAGGTGGTCCGGAACATCCGGTGACCGCAGGGTCCTGGCCACAAGGGATTCGATGGCGGTGCCCGGAAACGCCTTGGAGCCGGTGAGAAGCTCCAGCAGGACCAGGCCCATGGCGTACACATCCCAGGAGGGGTCAGCAGTGCCGCCGGAGGCCTGCTCGGGGCTCATGTAATGCACGGTGCCGGAGGAAATTCCGGGCTCGGGAGCCGACCCCGCCGCGGCGGCGATTCCAAAATCGATGATCCGGACCGGACTCCTGCGCAGCCCGCTCAGCATCAGGTTGGCAGGCTTGATGTCCCGGTGCACAAGCCCGCTGGAGTGAAGGTGCGCCAGTGCACGGAAGAAACCCTGTGCCCAGAGTGCAACATCCCCGGGCCCCGAATTCTGCAGCCGGATGGTTTCGGCCAGGCTCGCGCCCAACGCAAGTTCCTCCACCAGGAAGGGGCGCCCGGAATGGCGCCCGCCGTCGGGCATGACGCCCTGGGCCAGCAGCCGCACGATGGACGGGTGGTTGAGCCCCGCCAGCACGCTTGCTTCATTGCGGATGCGCTGGTGCTGCTTCCGGCCGTTGACTGCCGCGATCTTGACTGCGGCATCAGGACCGCCCTCCAGGTCAACCGCACGGAAGACTTCGGCAGCGGACCCGCGGCCCAGGCGTTCCCTGAGCTGGTAGCGCCCGGCAATGAGACCGTCCGGGCCAGGTTTCTGCGGGCTGAGCGGCAGTACAGGCGCTGCCGTCCCGGCGATGCTCATGCTGAAAGGGCAGCGGAGGTGTGCGTGGCGCGGACATCGGCCGGCTGCCAGGCATCCAGCTGGAATCCGCAGGCGCAGCGCCACACGGGCGGAAGCTCCGTACCCCCTGCGTCGGCCGGCGTGAAGGTGTAGCTGGCGCGGTGCCATCCCACAGCCGGCGTCACGAGCTGCATGGCGGCACCACAGTGGACTGCCGGATCTCCCTGCGGCGCAGTGGTGCCGTCCAAGGTGGATTCCAGCAGGTGGCTTGTCAGGACCGCCCCGGCCAAGCGGGGTTCAGGCGGTGAAACTTCGGTGAAAGTAACCAACACACTCACGACTCCGTTGGGAAGCAACTTTGGGAACAATCGTAAGCTTACATATAACTAGTTGATCTAGCTAGTCCACCTAGTGAATTTTCTGGTCCTTGCCTTCGGGCGCCTGGAGCGCGTCTGTCATCCGCTGGAGGAAATCGACCACGACCCGGGCCTCTTCCGCGGTCAGGCCTTCCGCCACCTGCATCATGCGCCGGTGCATGGCGCCGAGCGTCTCGCGGACCTCCTTGTCCGATTCAACGGTGGGGATGACCACCACGGACCGGCGGTCCGAGGGATGCGCCTCGCGGCGAACGTGGCCGCTGGCCACCAGCCGGTCGATCAGCGAGGTTGTGGAAGCGCTAGTAATATTGAGGAACTGACTCAGGTCCTTGGGGACAACCTGCTTGCCTGAGGCCTGCACACGCAGCAGATACCGCAGCGCGAGAATGTCGGTTTCCCCCATGCCCATGGAGTCCCTGGTGGTGCGGCGGATTTCGGTTTCGGCCGCGCGGTAGTCGCGGAGCGACTTCAGCACCGCAGCACTGTAGTCCAGCTGCCCGTCGGGCCCGTACCAGTAGCCGGATCCCTCGTTGCCCATAGAAGCCATGGATTTATTTTAGACCAGCTGGTAACTAGGCTGCCAAGTAACCTGCCCAGCCGCGTCAACATCCGCGTTATCCAGGTGCTTACCGCCAGGAAACACCTGTGTAACTCCCCGCGCCTAGCCTTATCAGGCATACCCCTCCGGCGAATCGAGGCAGATATGCAGACCAACCCCAGGCTGAACATCCGGCAGGTCCCCTGGTCCAACCCCGTGGGCGCCGACCTCCGCCGCGCCCAGCAGGCCGAACTTGACGCCCGCTTTGGCCGACCCGACCACGAACCCGGCCCGCCGCCGTCGGGCGCCGACTGTGCGGTGTTCCTGGTGGCGTACGACAAGGGTTCGGGGCAGCCTGTGGGCTGCGGGGGGCTGCGGCTCCTGGACGGATCGACGGCGGAAATCAAGCGCCTCTACGTACTGCCGTACACGCGGGGATCCGGGGTGGCCAGCTCCATCCTGGCGGCCCTGGAAGCGGAGGCCTTCAGGCAGGGCATTACCCGCATCAAGGCAGAGGCGGGGTCCGCGCAGCCGGACGGCCGGAACTTCTACGAGAATTCGGGATTCGAGGCCATCCCGAACTTCGGGCCCTACATCGGGGTGGAACACTCGTACTGCTACGCCAAGAGCATCAATGCCCGCAGCGCGGCGCAAACCGCCATGGCCTAGCAGTAGAGCCTGTGGCGCCGGTGCCGGCGCGCCGTCACACTGGAAGGGCGCACCGCCCCGTCGGCTAATCTCAGCCTATGGAAACAGCGGACATCACCTTCCGGACCCGCAAGTGGGTGCGGCCCGAGGACCTCAACGCCAACGGGACGCTCTTCGGCGGCAGCCTGCTGAAATGGATTGACGAAGAGGCCGCCATCTATGCCATCCTCCAGCTGGGAAACGGCCGCGCCGTCACCAAGTACATTTCGGAGATCAACTTCGTCAGCTCGGCCGTCCAGGGCGACCTCATCGAGATGGGCCTCACGGCCACCCGGTTTGGCCGGACCTCCCTCACCATGCGCGCCGAGGTCCGCAACATGATCACGCGGCAAAGCATCCTCACCATCGAGGAGATCGTGTTCGTGAACCTGAACCAGGACGGCAAGCCCGAGCCGCACGGCTACACGGAGATCACCTACGACCGGGACCGGATTCCCACGCACCACCTCAGCGGTACCACGGTCAAGGACTAACGTTCGCCCCCGGTTCACGCCGCGGGCCCCCAGAGTTTCCCCATCTGGTCCAAAGTGGACAGCCGGGCTGTTTATCGAATCGATAGGTATAACAGCCCGGTTTTTGTCATGCGCGGCTATAGGCTGTGCGGACATGCTCCGATTCCAGTCCAGAAATGAGTCCTGATCGTGCGTAAATTGCAGACTTTGGTTGCCGCCGCCGTCGCCGTCACCCTCCTCGCCGGATGCGGTGGTGGATCGAACCCACCAACTTCAACGGGGAAGCTTCCAAAGCTCCGCAAGGTGCGTCCGGGGACACCCTGGTTGTCTACACCAACTCCAACGGTGAAGGCCGGGGTGACTGGCTGGCCGCCAAGGCGGCCGAGGCCGGATTCAAGATTGAGATCGTGGGGGCCGGCGGCGCTGATGCCACCAATAAACTCATTGCCGAGAAGAACAACCCGATCGCGGACGTCGCATTCGGCTTGAACAACATGTACTTCTCGCAGATCAAGAACGAGGGCGCATTGGAGGCCTATCAGCCGGCGTGGGCAGGTGACGTAGACAAGGGACTCGGTGACGGCGAGACGTACTGGCCCCTCGTGAAGCAGGCGATCCTCCTTGGCTACAACTCTGACAAGTTCGCCAAGGATGCAGCACCGAAGGACTGGACTGACCTGTGGGCCAAGGATGAGTTCAAGAGCCGCTATGAAAGGGTCACCGGCCTGGGCACCGCCACAGCCCAGCTGGTCTTTGCCGGCATCCTCTCGCGCTACCGGGACGACTCAGGGGATTTGGGAATCTCCGATGACGGTTGGAAGCAGGTTGAGCAGTACTTCAAGAACGGAAGTCCCGCCGTGGCGAAAACCGACCTGTTCGCCCGCATCGCATCCGGTGAAGTGGACATGGGGCAGATGCCGTCCTCGATCATTGCCGATCGCGAAAAGTCCTTCAAGGTGAACGTCGACACGGTGATCCCTGCGGTTGGCGTCCCGCTGGCGGTAGAGCAGATCGCGCTGGTGAAGGGGACCAAGAAAAAGGACCAGGCGCAGAAGTTCATCGACTGGTTTGGCAGCGCCGAGGTCCAAGGCGAGTTCGCCCAGAAGTTCAACTCCATGCCGGTCAACAAGGGCGCCCAGGCAAAGGCCAATCCCGAGGTGGTGGGCTTCTTCGCGGATCTTAAGCAGCAGGACATCGACTGGGACTTCGTCCAGAAGAACATGGGTGCCTGGGTGGAGAAGATCGAGCTCGAGTACATGACGTAACCGTCCTGCCAGTCACCGTTCCGCTTTCCATCAGACAGGTATGCCATGATCCGCTTGGAAAACATCGAAGTTACCTTTGGCGATTTCACCGCCATTCCGCAGCTGGACCTGCATGTGCGCCCCGGCGAGTTCTTCACCCTCCTGGGGCCCTCGGGCTGTGGAAAGACGACGGCGCTGCGCACCTTGGCCGGCTTCATCCAGCCGGCCAAGGGTACGGTCCGGGTGGATGGGAAGGACGTGACCCGGCTTCCCAGCGACAAGCGGCAGGTGGGGATGGTGTTCCAGAATTACGCCCTGTTCCCCAGCATGAGCGTGTGGGAAAACATCGCCTTCGGGCTCCGTGTCCGGAAAGAAAAACCTGCCGAGAGCGACCGACTTGTGCGGGATATCGCGCGGCGCGTTGAGCTCAGTGATGAGCAGCTGGCGAAGAACGTGGCGGAGCTGTCCGGTGGCCAGCAGCAGCGCGTTGCCGTGGCCCGCGCCCTGGTGCTGCGGCCCAAGATCCTGCTGCTGGATGAGCCGCTGTCGAATCTCGATGCCAAGCTCCGCCACCAGCTGCGCCAGCAGCTCAAGGACCTGCAGAGTGAATTTGGCATCACCACCGTCTATGTCACTCACGACCAGGATGAGGCACTCGCCATGAGTGACCGCGTCGCGGTGTTCAACAAGGGCGTCATCGAGCAAGTGGGGACACCCCAGGACATCTATGACCATGCCGCCACGGAGTTCGTCTGTAACTTCATCGGCGACAGCTCAACCCTGACTCCGGACTTTGTCTCCGAGGTGAACCAACTTTCGGGGGCCGGCCTCAGCACCGACGCCAGATCCTACCTCCGCGTGGAAAAGGCTTCACTGGACCGGCCCTCCGGCGGAGGCACCGCCGTCGGGCTTCCGGCCACTGTGGTCTCCCGCACCTATCATGGCCTCCACAGCCGCTACGTTGTGCGCAGCCACGGCGCGGACATCCGCCTCCTTGTCAGGGAGAACGGAGGCACGCACCCGGAGGCGGGCACGAACACCACCGTCTATGTCCAGCCTGAACACATCCTCCAGTACCATCCGGAAACCGGTGCGTCGCTGCGCCGGGACCGGGCAGTTGCCCTGCCATGAGCGCCAACGCCACTGTGCGCAGCATGGGCCGTTCACCCTTCGTCCTGGTGGTGGGCGTCGTCCTCACCTGGTTCATCACCGCGTTTTTGGTCTGGCCCAACGTCAATATCCTGATTGCCACCTTCTTTCCTGACGGCAGCTTCTCGGGGCGCGCCGCGGAGAAGCTGTTCTCGTCGCAGCGGGCCATGAAGGCACTCGGCAACAGCTTCCTCCTGGCCGTGGCCCTTTCCGTCACCGTCAACCTGGTGGGGGTCTTCATCGTCCTGGTGACGCACTATTTCCGGATCCGCGGCTCGCGCATCCTCTTCCTTGGCTACGCATCCACCTTCATCTATGGCGGCATCGTGCTGGCTGCGGGATACAAATTCATTTATGGGGACAAGGGCATCGTCACCTCGCTGCTGGTCAAGCTGATCCCCGGAATGGACCCGGGATGGTTCTCCGGGTTTTTCGCCGTCCTGGTGGTCATGACCTTTGCCACCACCACCAACCACATGCTCTTCGTGGCCAACGCACTCAAGGGGATCGACTACCAAACCATCGAGGCCGCCCGGAACCTTGGCGCATCCCCCTGGACGATTCTTCGGCGCATCGTCCTGCCAATGCTCAAGCCCACGCTGTTCGCCGTCACCATCCTGTCGTTCCTGACCGGTCTGGGGGCTTTGAGCGCACCGCAGGTGCTGGGCGGCCGCGAATTCCAGACCATTACCCCGATGATCCTGACCTTCACCAACAGCCCCACGTCCAGGGACCTGGCAGCGCTGCTGGCAGTGATCCTGGGCCTGGCCACCATGCTGATGCTCGCCGTCATGTCCCGGCTTGAGAAGGGCGGCACCTACTTCTCGGTGTCCAAGGTGTCCTCCGAGCTGCAGAAGCAGGACATCACCAACCCCGCAGCCAACATGGCCGTCCACGCCGTGGCATATCTCCTCTTTGCCATCTACACGCTCCCGGTGGCCCTGATCGTGCTCTACTCGTTTGCCGACGGCGCGGCCATCCAGACGGGGCAGCTGTCGCCGGCCAACCTCACGCTGGACAACTACGTGCGCGTCCTCACCCAGCAGTCCGGGCTCCGTCCATTTGTCGTCAGTGTTGTGTACAGCGCCTTGGCGGCCGTTATTGCCGTCGGCGGACTGCTCTTCGTGGCCCGGCTGCTGCAGAAATACAAAAACTGGGTGGCCTCGGCCTTCGAGTACCTGCTGCACATTCCCTGGATCCTGCCGTCTGCGCTGCTGGCTTTGGGCCTGATCGTCAGCTACGACCACCCCAGCCCGCTGGTGGGCGGTGCCGTGCTCACCGGAACAACGGTGATCCTGCTCATCGCATTCGTCACGGTGAAGATTCCGTTCACCCTCCGGATGCTCAAAGCGTCCTTTGCCTCCGTGAATTCATCGCTGGAGGAGGCTGCATCCATCATGGGCGCCAAGACGCTGTACGTCTTTCGGCGCATCCTCCTGCCGTTGGTACTCCCGGCGGCAGCAGCCATAACCGCCCTGAACTTCAACAGCCTGTTGGACGACTATGACACAGCCATCTTCCTGGCCCACCCTCTGGTACAGCCGCTGGGCCTGGTGATCAAGGCCAACACCGATGGCGCAGAAGGCACCGAGGGTATTGCCAACACGTTCGTCTACACGGTGCTCCTCATGATCATCACCGGCGTGACGATGTACCTGGTCTACGGCAGGTCGGGGCGGAGGCGGACCAGGAAACGACTGCCCGCGGTACCGCCCGTCCAGCAGGCTCCTGGAGGACTCCCCGGCGCCCAGGCCCCGGGCGGGGACGACGCAACACGGCCTGCCGCGGCCGTGCGCTGAATCACCTGCCGGAACTGCTGCCGACGGCGGCGCGTTTGTTGCGCCGCCGGGCCAGGTTGAGCAGGCCGTCACGCAGCGGCTGGCCGCGTTCGGTGAGCGCGACGCGGCCCAGCGCCGAGGACGCCAGGCTCACCGCGCGGGTCCGGAACCTCCGCTGCCGGTCGTAGGCGCGCAGTGCCTGGTCTTCGGGCAGCGTGTTAAGCAGGTCCGCAAGTGTCACCGCGTCAACCAGCGACTCGCAGGCGCCGCGGCCAAGTGTGGGCATCATGGCATGGGCCGCATCACCGATGAGCGCAATCCTGCCACTGACGTAGGAGCCCAGGCGCGGAACCGTCCACAGGCGCTGGACCAGGCATTCCTCCGGCGTGGCTGCAGCAAGGGCGCGCCGGATGGCAGGTGCGTGGCCCGCATAGCGCTCCCTGGCCTGTTCCAGCGCTGACGGAACGTCGATCCCGTAGGGGCCAAGTCCGGACCGGTAACTGGCGTACCAGAAGGACCCGCCCCGGGCGGCGGCCATGCCGAACAGGTCCCCGCGGCCCCAGTACTCGCCCACCTCGTCCGGGGCAACTGGAGTAGGCAGGGTCCCGCGGAGGGCGAGGTAGGGCGTCAGACGTGCGTCCGCGCCGGGACGCCAGGCCGTGCTGCGGACAACGCTGTGGACGCCATCGGCGCCAACCACCAGTCCCCCGTCCGCGGGCAGCCCCCGTATCTGGCTGGTGGCCCGGCGGACGCTCCCCGGGACGGCCGTGTCCAGGAGCCGCAGCAGGTCGGTCCGGGAAATGCCGAACATTTCCCCGGCATCGACCGTAACCCAGGGCTCCCCCTGGGCGTTACGTACCGACCCGCTCCCGAGCACCGGGCTCACCGCCCGCGCTTGGTCCAGTATCCCCAGCCGGGCCAGGGCGCGTTGGGCGTTGGGCCACATCCCGAGAGCGTTGCCGACGGCGGGCAGTTCCGGACGCTTCTCGTACACCGTCACGTGGAAGCGGTTGGGGTCCAACGCCGCCGCGAGGGCAAGCCCGGAGATGCCGCCGCCCACGATGGTGATCGTCTCCATACGCAGGATTCTACTACTTTTGTAGTGAATTGAAAGGAGTCCCACTAGACTGTGGCCATGCGCGACAGACGTACCCAGCTCCTTGATGCCGCGCTGTCCGTGGTGGCAAACAAGGGGCTGAAAGGCCTCACGCACCGGGCCGTGGATGCCGCCGCCGACGTGTCCGAAGGCACGACGTCAAACTATTACCGCAACCGGTCAGCACTGGTGGAAGGCGTCCTGGACCGTTTGCTGCAGCTGGACGCAGAGCTCCTGCAGCACGTTGGCCCGGCCGGTCCCCCACGGGACGTCGACCAGCTGGCCGGGCAACTGGCCGCGATGGTTCTCGCGCTGGCCCGGCAGCATGCCGGCCTCACCAGGGCCCGGCTGGCCCTGTCCCTGGACCATCCGGAGGCGGTGACCGGCGGGCACCACCTGCTGGTGGGCAGGCTGGAACAGGCTCTTGCAACCCTGGGGGTGGCTGACGCAGCAGCACGCGCCCGGGATATCGCGGACTACGGCGACGGGGTGCTGTTGCACCTGCTTACCGTCAGGCGCGACGAGCAGCCTGACGCTGCCGCCATCGCGGCGGCCGTCCGGCGACTGGCAGGCCCCTGAACCCACCCCGGCCGACCGCCGTCGTCCTTCTCCCGCGGCTTTAGGCGCCGCCGGGCCAGCCCGTGTAGGCCTCGGCCAGGTAGGCCATGCCGTGGCGGGAGGAGACCACCGAGTTCAGCTCGCCGAGCTGGCGGGCGCGGGAGAAATCGTCCGCGTCGGCGGGGGTGTGCAGCATGGTGGTCATCCAGTACGAGAACTGCTGCGCCTTCCAGACACGCTCCAGGGCCCGGTCGCTGTAGGTTTCCAGCAGGCGGCCGGAACCGGAGTTGTAGTGGCTGTCCAGCCCCTCGAAGAGGACCTTGACGTCGTTGATGGCAAGGTTCAGGCCCTTGGCACCGGTGGGCGGCACGGTGTGCGCGGCGTCGCCGGCGAGGAAGAGGTTGCCGTGGCGCACGGGGGTGTGGACGAAGCTGCGGAACGGCAGCACCATCTTTTCCAGGACGGGCCCTTCCTTGAGCTCGAAGCCGTTGCCGTTGACGCGGCTCCGGAATTCGGCCCAGATCCTCTCGTCGTCCCAGTCGGCCACGTTCTCCTTGGGGTCGCACTGGAAATACATCCGCTGGACTGTCTCCGTGCGCTGGCTGATCAGGGCGAATCCGTTGGCCGAGTTGGCGTAGATCAGTTCATCGGAGCTGCGCGGGGCCTCGGCCAGGATGCCGAACCAGGCGAAGGGGTACTCGTGGAAGTACCACTTGCGGCGGGCTTCCGGGATCTGGAACCGGCAGTGGCTGCGGGAGCCGTCGGCACCCACCAGGAAATCCGCCTGGATCTCGAACTCAACGCCTTCGGAGTCGGTAAACCGGACTTTCGGGCTGCCTTCCAGGTCGTGGACAGTGGTGTCGGTGACGCTGTAGCGGACGTCGCCGCCGTCGTCCTTCCTCCGCGCGGCGAGGTCCAGGAAGACGTCCGTCTGCGGGTACAGCCAGACGGACTCGCCCACGAGGTCCTTGAAGTCGATGCGGTGGCTCTCGCCGTTGAACCGCAGTTCGATGCCATCGTGCCGGTCGCCCTCGCGCAGCACACGGTCCGAGACACCGCTGTCCACCAGCAGGTTGACCGTCCCGTGCTCCAGGATGCCGGCGCGGACGGTGTGGGCGATCTCCTCGTGGCTGCGGACCTCGATGACCGTTGACTCGATGCCTGCCTTCGCCAGGAGATGGGACAGCATCAGCCCTGCCGGGCCGCCTCCCATGATGGCCACCTGGGTGGTGATGGTTTTTCGTGCCATGACTGCGTCTCGCTTCGTTGCGGGTCCCGCCACGGGCGGCACCGGATCGGTTTGTCTGCCATCAGTGTGGGGGAAGCCGGGTGACCGGCGTTACAGAAATTCCGTTGAATGGTTCAGGCGTCCGCAAGTTGCCGGGCAATGCCCCGGGCGGCGGTTTGCAGTGCCGGAACCAGTGCCTGCAGGCGCATCTCCTGCAGGGGCACCACGACGCCCAGTGAGGCTACGGCCCGCTGCCGGCGGTCCAGCACGGGCACCGCGATCCCCCAGGTGCCCGCATCCACCACGCCTTTCAGTTGCGCAAAGCCCTGATGGGCGGTCTCTGCCAGCAGCGCCCGGACGTCGGCCGGAGCCAGCCTTCCTTCGGGATCGGTGAACTGGCCCAGGTACTCCTGCTGCATGGCCTTGTCCTGGTGGGCCATCAGCGCCAGTCCAGCGGACGAGATATGGATGGGCATCCTGCCCGCTACCTGCGCCCGGTTGGCCACCGAGCCCCGGCGGGACAGCCGTTCCACAAAGAGCGCCTCCCAGCCATCCAGCACCGCGAGGTTCACGTTTTGGTTCAGGACCTGCTGGATGTCCTCCATAAAGGGCATGGCTGCCTGCCGGAGCGCCAGCGCCGGCGAGGCACGGTTCACCAGTTCCCACAGCCTGAGTCCAGGCCGCACCATCCCGCCGGGAGCAGTCTCCAGCAGTCCGTGACCTGCCAGCTGGCCCACCAGCCGGTGGGTGGTGGTCAGCGGAAGGCCTGCCCGCCCGGCAAGGTCAGACAACTGGAGGGCATTGACGTCCTGGGGAAACGCGGAGATCAGCCGCACGATCCGGTCCACCACGGAGTCGCCGGACGGGGAGTTGGCCAGCGTGAACACCTGCTTCCGTTGAATGGGAAAAGTTGTCCCAGATTACACCCGATAGTGATACAAACCTCACTGGGGATGTGGGCAATGCTGCCCACCCATTACCGGCAAAGCAGACTGCCGCTCAAAACTCCTGGAAGATACACCGAGGTATTTCTATGTCATTTGCGCCATCCCAGCACCGTTCCAAGTGGCCAGTCTGGCTTTGCTGGCTGGCTATGGTTCTTGACGGTTTTGACCTGGTGGTTTTGGGCACCGTCATTCCCACACTGATCAAGACCCATGAGCTTGGCTTCGACGCGGTGGGTGCCACCTTGGCCGCCACAATTTCACTGGTGGGCGTTGGCGCCGGTGCCCTGTTCATCGCCCCGCTGTCCGACCGCTTTGGCCGGCGCCGCCTCCTGGTGGCCTGCGTCCTGTGGTTTTCGATCTTCACCATCGCCGTGGTGTTCGCACCCAACGTGGCGGTGTTCTGCGCCTTCCGGCTTCTTGCCGGGCTGGGACTGGGCGCCTGCCTCCCGGCCGCCCTGGCCTACATGAACGACTACGCTCCGGCAGGTACCGCCGGAAAGTCGACCACCCGGACCATGACCGGCTACCACGCCGGCGCTGTGGCCACGGCCTTCCTTGCCCTGCTGCTGATCCCGGACTGGCGGATGATGTTCATCGTGGGCGGGCTGGCAGGCTTCGCCCTGGCACCCTTCCTGTGGTTCAAGCTCCCCGAAACCCTTCCCCCGGCGGCGGCAGGAACAGAACCTGCCGCAGCCCGCACGGGCTTCCGGGACCTGGCACGGAAGCCTTACCCCTTGGTGGCGCTGGCCATCGCGGCCGCGTCCTTCATGGGGTTGCTCCTGGTCTACGGCCTGAACACCTGGCTTCCGCAGCTGATGGCCGGCGCCGGGTACACCGTCAGCACCGGCCTGGTTCTCCTGCTGGTCCTCAACGTAGGGGCCGTGGTGGGCCTGGTGATCGCGGGGATCCTGGCCGACAAACACGGCACCAAGCGTGTGGTGCTGCTGTGGTTCGGACTCTCCGCGGTTTTCCTGGCTGTCCTGAGCGTCAAGATCCAGAATGAACTGCTGCTCAACGCGGCAGTCTTTGTCACCGGCGTGTTCGTCTTCAGCGCACAGGTCCTGGTTTACGCATGGGTCAGCCAGCTGTTCCCGGCAACCCTCCGTGCTACAGCCCTCGGCTTCGCCGCCGGGGTGGGCCGGCTCGGCGCGATCATGGGCCCCGCCGTCACCGGCACGCTGGTCGCTGCCAACATCGCCTACCCCTGGGGCTTCTACGTCTTTGCGGCCGCTGCCGCGATTGCCGTGGTAGCGCTGGTGACGGTGCCGCACACCATCGCTGCGGTCCGGGAAGCATCAGCCGCGGAACGTCCGTAACGGGTCACCACCCGCCCCTGCCCCTGGTGTTGCAGGGGCGGGCACAAGGCGGTCAGGCCGCCGTCGTCCTTTGCCTGATCCGGCGCCATGCGCCGGGCGCCAGCACCACGGCAATGCCGACGGCGGCGCCGATCACGGTCTCGATGATGCGGTCGCGCAGCAGGATGGAGGGTGACGCCGGGACCACCAGCAGTGTTGAGACCAGCGCGAGGGGTGTCACGAAAACCTGGGCCAGAAGGTACTGGCGGATGATGAACATCTCGGCCCCGAACTGGCACAGCGCCATCACCAGCACGGTTTGCCACGGCTGCAGGCCCACCAGCAGCACGGCCGCGAGGACCAGCAGGCCCAGGACCGTGCCGATGATCCTTTGTATGCCGCGGCGCACCCGGTGCCTGGTGGTGTGGCCCACCAGCGGCACCACGGCAGCAACCATGGCCCAGTAGTTGTGCCCGAACCCCAGGCGCTCCCCCGCCCACGTTGCCAGCGTGCCGGCAAGGCCTGCGGCCACCAGGTAGCCGAGCCCTTCAACCCAGGCCGCGCGCTTCTCCGCGGGAGTGCGGCGGATGCGGGGAGGCCTGGCCCAGGGAGTCCTGTGGCTGGGAAGGATGCGGGACGAGAAGCCGACCAGCAGGGCGAACACCGTGGTCAGGACGGCCACCAGCATGCCTTGCCAGAGCGGCGGCTGGTTGGGAATGGATGCGATGGCGGCGAAGGCGAAGATATGGAAGAGCGAGCCGCCGGGGCGCAGCCTGAGCCAGGAAATGGCAACCGAACAGGCGCCGGCCACCAGCGTGGTGGCCAGGACCAGCAGCCACGTGTGGGTGGGGGCGTCCAGGCCCCAGGCGGGACCCATGCGCGCCGCCAGCGCCGCCAGGAGCATGACGAGCAGCATCAGCAGACCGGCGCGCAGCTGCAGGATAAACCGGACGGCGTGGGGTTCGCCGCGGCCGTAGATTCCGGTGAAGGCGCCGAAGGACGCGAAAATTGCCAGGTCCAGCCTGCCGAGCAGCACCAGCGTGATCAGTGGAACGAAGACGCCCACGGCGCACCTGAACGCGGGGTGGTGGTCCTTGTTGCCGGGGGCAATGCTGAACATTTCAGCAAACAACTTCACGGGCAGCGCCTTCCTGGGGTGGATTCTGACGGGCGGCCGCGCTGACGTTCCTGATAAATCCTACGGTGCGGGACCCGGAAGGCCCCCGGCGCGTTCCCATGAATGGAATCGGGGGGCAATGCGGTGGAAACAGCACCGCACCATGCTTGTGTCATGAAGCGCCCTGCCCACAACACACCCGCTGCCGAACTGCGCTGCGAGGTCTGCGGCCTGATGCCTGAGCCGCCCAAGGCGCGGCTGACCTTGGCGAACGTCGCCGTGATGCTGCCCATCGAGCTGCTGGTCCACGCCCTGGTGGTGGAGACCCACCTTCCCTATGTGGCCAAGGTCCTGGTGCTGACCCTGACGGCCACAGTCCTGGTGATCTGGGTGGCCGAGCCCTCGGCTGCCCGGATCCTGCTGCGCTGGCTGCACGCCCCGGCCCTCCGGCACCGGCGGCAGCTGGCGTCGGCGCCGTCCCTGTGGCGGGCGCGGACGCTTCTCCAGGACCGGCCCGGTTCGCTGCAGCGGATCACGGCGGCGCTGGCCCGGCTGGACACCAACATCCTGAGCATCCACGTCCACCCGGTACCGGCTGGGGTCCTGGATGAGTTTGTCCTCTCGGTGCCCGGGGACGTGGGCGAACGGGAACTGCTGGCGGCACTTCACGACGGCGGCGGCAGCAGTCCGCACGCCTGGCCCACCACCGCCCTGGCCATGGCTGACGGGCAAACCCGGGCGCTCAGCCTGGCAGCGAGGATCGCCGCCACCCCGGACGAACTCCCCTGGCGGTGGCCGAGCTGCTGCACGCACGGATTGTGCCGCCGTCGGACGCCGGCTTCAAAGCGTCCGACGACGGGACGCACCTTAAGATCCCCACGGCCTGGCATGGCCCCATCACCTTCTCCCGGCCGGATGAGCCGTTTACGCCGGCCGAGTCCGCGCGGGCCCACCGGCTGGCGGAACTGGCCGAGATCCTGTCCCACCGGCCGGACGGATCCCCCACGGCGCGTTGAGCTTTCCGCGCTGCTGCCGCCCGGCCTTACCCGTGCGCGGCAGTCACAATCCGTCAGCAGGGCCCTTGCAGCGCCCGGCCGGCAAAAACCCTTGACAGTGGCCGGAGTCACTTCTACCTTTGATTTTGGGATCCCAAATTGGGATCCCAAAAGTGCATTTCCCGCTCAACGCTCCGGATCGTCCAGCGGCCCCCTGCCGGCAGGCGCAACAACCCTGCCCGGCACGTACGTACAACGCACCATTCGCATCCTCCCCATCCGTAAACTTCCCCGTGAAGGAGAAGCTGTGTCCATCCCAAACACTGAAACAACGGCCACGTCCGACGAGGCCACCCCCGGCACTACCGAAACGCGCGGAAAGGACGGAACGCAACGGCGCACCTCCGTCCGCTGGCGGCTGTTCCTGCTGCTCCTGGTCCTGGTGTCCGTCAACTACATCGACCGCGGCTCCATCTCGGTGGCCCTGCCAATCATCCAAAAGGAGTTCGACCTCGCCCCGGAACTGGTGGGCCTGCTGCTCTCCGCCTTCTTCTGGACCTACGCCCTGATGCAGATCCCTGTGGGCCTGCTCATCGACAAGTTCGGTCCCCGCAAGGTGATGACCGCCTCCTGCGTGGGCTGGGGCGCGGCAACGGCCGCATCCGGCATGGCCGGCGGCTTCCTGAGCATGTTTATCGCCCGCCTCGGCATCGGCGTGACCGAAGCAGGTGTCATGCCCGCCGGCGGCAAGCTCAACGCCATCTGGATGCACAAGTCGGAGCGCGGCCGCGGTGCCACCATCCTGGACGCCGGCGCCCCGCTGGGTGCAGGCCTTGGCGGCATCCTCATCGCCGGCCTCATCGCAGCGACGGGCAGTTGGCGCAGTTCGTTCGTCATCGCCGGCGCCGCAACAGTCCTGATGGGCCTGGCCGTCTGGTGGTACGTCCGCGACAACCCGCGGCAGCACCGCGGTGTCAATGCCGCCGAAGCCGAGTACATCGAAGCGTCGCACGCTGCCGAGGATGCCGAAGCTGAGCTCGACGGCAGCCAGGGCAAACGCGCACTGCTCCCCTACCTCAAGTTCCGCTCCTTCTGGGCGATGTGCTTCGGCTGGCTCGGCTTCAATGGAGTGTTCTATGGCCTGCTGACCTGGGGCCCGCTCTATCTCGCCCAGGCCAAGGGCTTCGACTTGAAGACCATCGGCTGGTCCACCTTTGTCATCTTCGGTGCCGGCTTCGTCGGTGAAATCCTGGGCGGCACCATTGCGGACAAGTGGCGTGCATCCGGCGCGTCAGCCAACCGGGTGATGCGCACCCTCCTGGGCATCTCGAGTGTCGTGGTGATCGGCGGCCTGGTGGGCGTCACCGTGGTCCCGGACCCCACCACCGCTGTGGTCCTGCTCTCCCTCGTCATGTTCTTCCTGCGCTGGGTGGGCCTGTTCTGGAGCATCCCCTCCATCCTGGGCGGCCGCACCAACGCAGGCGTCCTGGGCGGTGCCATGAACTTCAGCGGCAACATCTCCGGCTTCGTCACGCCGATCGCCGTCGGCCTGATCGTCGGAGCCACAGGTTCCTACACCTGGGCGCTGCTGTACTTCGTGGGTTCCGCAGTGATCATGGGCGCCTCAGTCCTGACGCTGAACTACAACAAGCGGCTTCCTGTCTAAGCTGACCCTCGCAGGGAAACTTGCACCCAACGCCCCCGCAGCCGGGAGCAGTGCCGTACAAAATCCGAATGGAGCATCATGCTGACCGCAGAAGAGACCCAGGACAAGGACCGCCCCCTCCGCGAGACTGTCCGGGACACCCTCCGCACCAGGATTTTCGAAGGACACTACGCTCCCGGCACGCGGCTGGTGGAACGCGACCTGGCAGCCGAATTCTCCGTCTCCCGGCTGCCGGTCCGCGAGGCCCTGCGCATGCTTCGCCAGGAAGGCCTGATCAGCGACCGGGGCGCCCGCGGGGCTGAGGTGAGCAGCCTCAGCCCCAAGGACGTGGAGGACCTCTTCGATGTCCGCCAGTCCCTGGAAGTCCTGGCATGCCGGCTCGCCGCCAAACGGGCCACCAAGGAGGACCTCGCCCATTTGAAGGGGCTGCTGGACGATGCGGAAACCTTCCTGGCCAAGGGATCAGTGATGGAGGCGCACCGCTCCAACAGCGAATTCCACGACGCCATCACCCGCATCGCGGACAACAACTTCCTCAAGTCCGCCCTGGAACCCCTCCAGGGCCGCATGCACTGGCTGTTCCGGCATGTCAGCGACCTGCCCGAACTCATCCGCGAACACCGCGACCTGTACACCGCCATTGCCAGCGGCAATCCGGACAAGGCAGCCGCCCAGTCCGCATCACACATTGGAAAGTACCGGGACCAGTTTCCCGAGGACTTCCAGAAGACCGAACCAGAATTCCACCGGAAGAGAAAATGAAACTCCTGGTCATCAACCCCAACATCAGCGCCGATGTCACCGCGCTGATTGAATCCGAGGCGCTCCGTTCCGCCTCCGCCGGCACCGAACTGCTGGTCAGGACTGCCGGGCACGGCGTGGAGTACATCGAGACCCGCTTCGAAGCCCTCATCGCCGCGGGTGCCGTGGCAGAGATCATTGCCGAACACACCCGTCCCGGCGCAGACCCGGTGGACGCCGTGGTGGTGGCTGCCTTCGGGGACCCGGGAATGCCGGCCCTCAAGGAACTGGCCGAGGTGCCCGTCATCGGGATCACCGAGGCCGCCCTGTGCGCAGCAGCACTGCAGGGCCACCGGTTCTCCATCATCGCCATCTCGGACCGGATCAAGCCCTGGTACCGCGAGTGCGTGGAGCAGTTCGGACTTGCCGGACGGCTGGCCTCCATCCGTTCCATCAATGACTCCCTGACCAGCATCGCCTCCGTCCAGCAGGACTTCAGGGAAACCCTGCTGGCACTCAGCCGGCAGGCCGTGGCGGAGGACGGCGCCGACGTCGTGATCCTTGCCGGCGCCCCGCTGGCCGGCCTGGCCCGCGACCTCACGGGGCAGATACCCGTCCCTGTGGTGGATGGCATCTCCGCAGGCATCCGCATGGCCGAGGCCGTTGCCGCGCTGCAATCCGGGCCGCACCGCGCCGGCGCCTTCGCCCCGCCGCCGGCCAAGGACCGCAAGGGCCTGTCGCCAAATCTGGACGCGGCCCTTGCCGCCCGCCAGGAGCACGCCGGCACCCCCAGCCCGCCGCCTAGCCAGAGCCCAACAACTTTAGGAGGACACCGATGTCCCACCAGCCACAACTCGTCATTGCCAACGCCACCGTGGTGAACAGCCACGGCCGCCGGGAGGCGCACGTCGTGGTCCACGACGGCCGCATTGCCCGGCTCGTCGACGCCGCCGGGCCCGTCCCCGCGGCGGACCGCACCATCGACGCCACGGGCAAACTCGTGATCCCCGGCGGCGTGGACGGACACTGCCACGTGGCCCAGGTCACGGGGCGATTCCGCACCCTGGACGACTACCGGACCACCTCCACGGCAGCGCTGTGGGGCGGAACCACCACCATCATCGATTTCGGAATTCCCCGCGACGCCCAGGAAACCCCGCTCGCCGCCGCCCTGCACAAGAAGGAACTCGCCACGGAGTCCCGCTGCGACGTTGCCCTTCACGGCGCCGTGGTCACCTGGGACGAAACCGTCCCGTGGCAGCTTGAGCAGCTGGCAGCGGAAGGCGTCCGGTCGGTGAAGATGTACACCACCAACCGGGGCACCACCATGGCCGACGGCGACACCATCCTGAAGGTCATGCGGGAAATGGTCCGGCTGGACGGGTTGACGTACATCCACGCCGAACACGACCCCATCATTGCCGACTGCACCGCCCAGCACGCGGAGGACGGGCGGATCGGCATCGAACACCTGCACCGGACCCGGCCGGAACTGGCCGAGGAGATCTCGGTCACGGAAACCCTGGCCATGGCCGAATACACCGGCGCCCCGGTGTACTTCGTCCACCAGTCCACGCCCGGGGCAGTGGACCTGGTGAGCGAAGCCCGCTCCCGGGGACTGGAGGCCTACTCCGAGACCTGCCCGCATTACATCACGCTGGACGATTCCGTCTACGGATCCACCTTCCCCGAGTGGTTCGCCTGCTGCCCGCCCATGCGCAGCCCGGAAACCGTGGCCGCCCTCAAGGAGCGGCTGGTGTCCGGAGCCATCCACACCATGTCCTCCGACCACTCCTGCTACGACCTGTCCCAGAAGCGCGAGCGCACCGACGACGTGCGCGCCATGCCGCACGGACTGCCCGGCGTGGAGACGCGGATGCCGGTTACGTTCACCGCGATGACCTCCGCCGGGGCAACCGTGGAGCAGTTCGTGGAGGCTTTCGCTGCCGCGCCGGCACGGATCAACGCCGTGCCCGGCAAAGGCTGCATCGCCGAGGGGTTCGACGCCGACCTGGTGGTTTTCGACCCCGCAGAGGAACGCACCGTGAACGGCGCGGCCCTGCACATGGGAACGGACTTCTCGCCTTTCGACGGGAAGGCACTCACGGGCTGGCCCGCCGTCGTTGTTTCCAACGGACGCGTGGTCCTGGACGCGGACGGCTTCCATGACCCCGGCGCCGTGGGCCGCTTCATCAACCGCACCGGCTTCCGGCAGCACCAGTCTGCTGCCCCCGAAGCTTCCCGACTCGCCGCCGCCCTCTAGGAGCCCCCATGCCTGCAAGCACACGCCCCCGCCGGATCGGCATGATCGTGCCGTCCTCCAACACCTGCCTGGAACCGCAGACCTACCGCATCCTGGGCGGCCGCACCGACGTCACGGTGCACTTCACCCGGATCCCAGTCACCCGCATCGCGCTCGATGACTCCTCCGACCGCCAGTTCGATCCCACAGTCATGCAGGAGGCAGCAGCACTGCTGGCGACGGCGGACGTGGACGTGATTGCCTGGAACGGCACGTCAGGCTCGTGGCTGGGCCCGGCGCACGACCAGGAGTTGGCGGCCGGGATCAGCGGCGCCACCGGCATCCCCGCCACCACCTCCACGCTTGCCTACCTGGAAGCCTTCCGGACCTTCGGCACGGAGCGGATCGGCCTGTTCACCCCCTACACCGCGGACGTGAACCACCGGGTCATCGCCTGCTACGAGCGCGAAGGCATCAAGACCGTGGACCACCGGGCGCTGGGATTGAGCGACAACGAGTCCTTTGCCCGGGTCACCGACGACGAGATGCGCCCGGGCTCCCTGGAACTGGCTGCCGCGGCACCGGACGCACTGGTGTACCTGTGCACCAACCTCTACGGGGCCAACATCACCGCCGAAATCGAGGACAGCACCGGAGTGCCGGTGCTGGACTCCGTGGCCGTCACCCTCTGGCACGCCCTGAAACTGGCAGGCGCGCCGTTGCTGGAACCACGCTGGGGACGGCTGCTGGGCTAAACCGCCCTACATCCGCAAGGTCAGGGCGCCGGGCTCCATGGTCATGAGCACGTGCTTGCTCTCGCCTTCGTGGTCCCCGTCCAACTGGTAGTCGTCCTTGTGTTCCAGCGTGATCTCAACGGTCTTGCCCTGGAAGTACTCCACGGCGGTGTCCTTGCCGCGGCCCTTGCCGATCATTCCCGCCACCACGGAGAGCCACCCCAGCTTTCCGTGGTGGGGAGCCAGGACGGCGATGTCCAGCAGGCCGTCGTCCACCTTGGCATCAGGGAAGATTTCAAGACCGCCCTGGACCTTGCCGCAGTTGCCCACCATCACGCTGCGGACGCCCCGGTGCACCACGGGCTTGCCGTCGATCACCACGGTTGCCTTGACCGGTTTGCCGGGCAGGTTCCGGATGCCGGCGTCCACGTAGGCCAGCCAGCCCACCTTGTCCTTCAGGTCCTCGTTGGTGTCCGCCATGATGGTCGCGTCATAGCCCAGGCCGGCCATGACCAGGAAGAGCTGGTCCTTGTCCGGGTCGCTGCGCCGGGCCCGGACCACGTCGATCTTCCGCTCCGTGCCGATGAGGGCCCCGGCCATGGCGCCGTCGTAGTCGGTGACGTCCATGCCCAGGTTGCGCGCCAGCAGGTTGCCCGTCCCCAGCGGCAGCAGGCCCATGGGGGTGTCGCTGCCGGCCAGGACCTCGGCAACGCACCTCACGGTGCCGTCGCCGCCGGCCGCGATCACGATGTCCGCACCCTGGGCCAGCGCGTCCTTCGCCTGGCCGACGCCCGGATCCTCCTTGGTGGTTTCCAGCCAAATGGCTTCCCCCACCCGTTTTCCACGCAGTGCTTGGCCACCAGGCCGCGCACGTCGATATCCACCGGCTTGGCAGGATTGACGATGATGGCGGCACGTTTGGGCGAAGTGGAGCTGTTGTCAGTCATGGCGTCCTCTGATGGCGGATGGAAAGCAAGCTTCTGAGAGAAGGGTAACCCGCCCGGTGCGCCGTTCCGCGCCTACAGGGCCTTGACCGCGCCCAGCACCTGGGCCAGGGAGTCCTTGGCGTCGCCGAACAGCAGCGATGTCTGGGGTTCGTACAGCAGGTCGTTCTCGATGCCGGCGAATCCCGGGCGCATGGACCGCTTGAGGAACACCACCTGCCGCGCCTCCGCCACTTCAAGGATGGGCATGCCGTAGATCGGTGAGCCGGACGAAGTCTTGGCGGCGGGGTTCACCACGTCGTTGGCGCCCACCACCAGGGCCACGTCCGTCGTCTTGAACTGCGGGTTGATCTCGCCCATCTCCTTGAGCGACTCGTACGGGACGTTGGCCTCGGCCAGGAGCACGTTCATGTGTCCGGGCATCCGGCCGGCCACGGGATGGATGGCAAAATCCACTTCGATGCCTCGGGCCTCCAGGGCCAGGGCCAGCTCGGCGGCCGTATGTTGGCCCTGCGCCACGGCCAGGCCGTAGCCGGGGACGATGATCACCCGCTGGGCGTACCCCAAAAGGACCGCCACGTCCTCGGCCGAGGACGAACGGACCGGACGCTCGCTCACGGCGGTGGACCCCGCCGTCGAACCTCCCCTGAAAGCCCCGAACAGGATGCCCGCCACGCTCCGGCCCATGGCGGCGGCCATGGCCCGGGTGAGGATGGTGCCCGAAGCCCCCACCAGGGTCCCGGCCACCACCAGCAGGACGTTGCCCAGCACCAGGCCGGACGCCGCGACGGCCAGGCCGGTGAAGGCGTTCAGCAGCGAGATGACGATTGGCACGTCGGCGCCGCCTACTGGCAGCACCAGCAGGACGCCGGCGGCAAGGCCCAGCAGCAACAGCAGGACCGCAAGGGGCAGCGAGGCGGTGAGCACCACGGCCACGCCGGCGGCCACTGCGGCGAGCAGGACCACGGCCATCACCACCGGGAGGCCCGGGAACACCACGGGCCGGGTGGTCATCAGTTCCTGCAGCTTGGCGAAGGTGACGCCGGAACCGGCGAAGGAAACGGCACCCACCAGGAGCGTGAACACGATGGCCACGCGAACCCAGGGATTGCCGGCATGGCCCAGTTCCAGGAGGGCCACCAAGGCAGCCGCGCCGCCGCCCACGCCGTTGAACAGCGCCACCAGCTGGGGCATCTGCGTCATCTTCACGCGCCGGGCCACGGGTGCCGCCACCACGCTGCCCACCGCGATGGCGGCCAGGATCCAGGGGATGTTCTCCAGCCGGGCGGACAGGAACACCGTGACGACGGCGATCAGCGCACCGAGTGCGCCCACCAGGTTTCCGCGGCGCGCGGTCCGCGGGGAACTGAGCCCGCGCAGGGCCAGGATGAAGCAGACCGCCGCGACGAGGTAGAGCAGGGAGGTCCCGATGGGGTCGAGGAGGCTCATTTGCTGCCCGTTTCAGGCTGCACGGCACCTTTTGGGGCTGCGTCCTTCCTGGCATGGAACATGTGCAGCATCCGGTCCGTCACCACGAACCCGCCCACCAGGTTGGCGGTGGCAAGGACAACGGCGAGCAGCGCCACCGCCAGGACCCATGGGTCTGCTGCCTGGCCGGCCACAATGATGGCACCGACAAGGATGATGCCGTGGATGGCGTTGGCACCGGACATCAGCGGCGTGTGCAGGGTGCTGGAGACCTTGGACACCACTTCGAAGCCGACGAACACCGCCAGAACCGTAATGGTCAGCAGGGCTGTTCCGTCCATCAGAGCGTTCCTTCCTGCCGGGCCGCGGCCGTGGCCGGCTCTGCGGCGGCACGTGCGCGGGCGGCCAGCAGCTCCGCCGTGGGCTGGTGCCGCACCACGCCGTCGTGGGTGAGGCAGGCACCGGCCACCACTTCGTCGTCTAAATCCAGGGTGAGCCCGCCGGCACCGGCGTCATCCGGGCGCACCAGCAGGGCCAGCAGGTTGGCCACGTTCTTGGCGTAAAGACGGGAGGCGTCCGACGCCATCGCCGAGGCCGGGTCCTTCAGGCCCACCAGGGTGACGTGCCCCATTCCATCGGCGGTGGGGATGGGGATGTCCTGGCCCGGTACCGAACCCTCCACGTTGCCGCCGGACTCCGCGGCGAGATCAACCACCACCGACCCGGGCCGCATGCCCTGCACCATCCCGCGCGTCACCAGGAGGGGTGCGGGGCGCCCGGGGACTGCCGCCGTCGTAATCAGCACGTCCGACTGAGCCACGTGCGGCGCCAGCAGCTGCCGCTGCCGTGTGCCGGCATCGGAGCTCAGCTGCCGGGCGTAGCCGCCGGCCGCCTCCGCCGTCTCCAGGTCCAGCCGGATGAAGGTGCCGCCCATGGAGGCAACCTCGTCCGCGGAAGCCGGACGGATGTCGTTGGCGAAAACCCGGGCGCCCAGGCGCTTGGCCGTGCCGATGGCCTGCAGCCCCGCCACCCCGGCTCCGAGGACCAGGACCCTGGCGGGCGGAATGGTTCCCGCGGCCGTCATGTAGAGCGGGAAGAAGCGGGGCAGCCGGATGGCAGCCTCCAGCACGCAGCGGTAGCCGGCCACCAGCGCCTGCGAGCTGAGGGCGTCCATGGACTGGGCACGGGAAATGCGGGGCACCAGTTCAAGGGCGAAGGAGGTCACCCCGTTGTCCGCGAGCGCCTGCACTGCCGGCAGCTCGGACGACGGCGACGCGAGCCCCACGGTGACGGCTCCCCTTTTCAGGGACGCGGCGGTGTGCGGGTCAAGGGGGCGGACATGCGCCAGGATGTCGAGGGCCGTGGTGTTGAGTTCCGGGACGACGGCGGCGCCGGCGTTTTGGTATGCCTGGTCAGCGTGCCCGGCGCCGTCCCCCGCCCCGGTCTCCACCAGGACCTCCAGCCCCATCCCGGCCAGCTGCCTGACGGTATCCGGCGTGGCGGCCACACGACGCTCGCCCTCCCGGCGTTCCCGCGGTATGCCCAGTTTCACCCGCCGACCCCTCCTCCTGACAAGCGATGCAGCGGCTCTGCTGCACGCAGTTGGCTAGAGTCTATGGCCCGTTCAGCTGCGGCGGGAGTGGTGCGCTGTGCTTGTGTGGAAACAGTTACATGGCAAGCGGCCTTGAGCGCGGTCCACCGCGGGAGGGAGGGTCAGCCGCGGGTGGTTGGGCCAGGGCCGCCGTAATCGAGTGCGATCCGCCGCGCGGTCTCCATCAACGGGGGAAGGACTGACGCTTCAATGTCCTGGGCGGCCGCCCGGTGCGTCTGCAGTGAAACATTCGCCGCAGCCACCACCTCGTTCCCCCGCCGCACCGGCACGGCCACGCCGCGCAGGCCTTCCTCGAGCTCCTGGGAAACCATGGACCAGCCCCTTTTACGCGCCAGCTCCACTTCGGAACGCAGGTCGTCAATGCTGCTGATGGAGCGGTCGGTGTAGCGGTGCAGCTGGACCGTGCGGAGATACTCCTCGAGCTGCGCCGGGGGCATTCCGGCGAGGAGCACCCGGCCCATTGAGGTCGCCCAGGCCGGAAACCGGGTCCCCACGGTAATGGAGACGCTCAACAGCCGCGGCGACGGCACGCAGGCAACGTAAACCACGTCGCCGCCGTCGAGGATGCACAAGGCCGTGGTCTCGTTCAGGTCCTCCGCCAGTTCCTTGAGGTGCGGCTGGGCCACCCCGGGAAGCGTAAGGCCGGCCAGGTAGGCCCGACCGATGTCCAGGGAACGGGCGGTCAGTTCAAAGGCCTGGCCCTCGGCGCGGAGGTAGCCAAGATCTGCCAGGGTCAGGAGGAACCGGCGCGCGGAGGCGCGGGTCATGTCGGTCCGGGCAGCAACCTGGGAAACAGTGAGCCGTGGCTGGTCGGCGGAAAAGGCGAGCAGCACGTCGAAGGCCTTCTCAACCGACTTCACAAAGTAGGCTGGCTGCTCCTCCATGAACGTTGCGGTTCCTCTCCCGACGGTCGGCGCCCCGGCACAGGGTCCGCCGGGCTTCAGCGCCTGTCCGATCATATCGGGCCGGTGGGCACTGGAGTGCGGGGTGCGGCCCGCCGGTCAGGAGGCTGCCCGGATGCGTTCCAGCGTTTCCTTGAGCAGCCTCCCGGACTGCCCGTCGAGCCCCAGGAGCGGCACCATGGCCACCGCCTGTTCCCGCAGGTGCTCCCAGCCATCGATGCACCGGACTCCCATGCCACGCGCCCGGGCCACGCTTGCAGTGGTGTGGCGGGCATACACGAAGTCATAGAGGACGGCGTCAGGGGCGAGTGGGCCGTCGCCCCATGCCGGACCGTCGGACATGCTTTTGCCGATGGGAGTGGCATTCACGATCAGGGAGGCATCGGCGGACAGCTCCTGCCCCTGCTGCCAGGAGACCGTCCGGGCGTCCATGCCGCGTTCCCGGGCAAGATCCAGCAATTCCGCCGCGGCGTGCGGGTCGCGGTCAGTGATGGAAACGGTCCCCAGATGCCCCTCCAGGGCGATCATCGCGGCCCTTGCCGCTCCACCGGCGCCCAGGAGGAGGGCGTGCCGTTGGTACTGGCCGCCCAGCAGCGCGGTCAGGGCGGATATATCGGTGTTGTGCCCCACCAGCCGTGTGCCCTTTCGAACCAGGAGGTTGCAGGCACCGCTCAACAGGACTGGGTCTGTTGCCTCGTCCGCTGTTTCCGCCGCCCAGTGCTTGTGCGGCATGGTCACGTTGGCCGCCACGATGCCGGGCGCCAGAAGCCGCCTGCGGACCTCGTCGAGGTCGCCGCCGGCCGGCACATCCCAGGCATCGTAGGTCCATTCAAGGCCGAGTTCCTGGAAAACAGGATTCCAGAGGCGCGGGGACATGGCCTTGGAAGCTGCTGATCCGATCAGGACTAAGCGGGAGGGTTCCATTGTGAAGCACCTTTCCGTCGGCGTTGTGATTGGCGTCACCGACTAGTATCCTCTTTCTAGGCGCATTACGCACACATGTTCGCAATGCGTACAAATAGAACAGATCCCCCGCCTTCAGCGTGGAAGGAAAACCCGGACATGACCGACATCGCAGCAGGAGCCCAGGCCAAGCCGACGCCTGAGGCACAACGCCGGCTAAAGCGCGCCAAGAAGGCAGCGCTGGCCGCATTCCTCGGCGGCGCCCTGGAGTACTACGACTTCTTCATCTACGCCACTGCCGCTTCCCTCGTCTTCTCGAAGATCTTCTTCCCGGCGGGCGACCCCACGGTTGCCTTGCTGGCCTCCTTCGCCACGTTCGGCGTGGCATACGTGGCCCGGCCCTTCGGCGCCGTGGTGTTCGGCCACCTTGGTGACAAGATCGGCCGGAAGAATACGCTCGTGCTCACCCTGGTGCTCATGGGCAGCGCAACGTTCCTCATCGGCGCCCTGCCGGACTTCAACACCGCCGGCTACTGGGCACCCGCGCTGCTGGTCCTGCTCCGCCTGATGCAGGGCCTCTCCGCCGGCGCCGAGACGGCCGGCGCCTCCGCCCTCTCCACGGAAGAGGCTCCCGAGGGCCGGCGCGGCTTCTTCGCCAGCTTTGCCATGAGCGGCATTTCCGCGGGCATCGTCATGGCATCCCTGGCCTTCCTGCCCGTGGCTGCCATGAGCGAGGCCGACCGCCTCGCCTGGGGCTGGCGGATCCCGTTCTGGCTCTCCCTGATCGTGCTCATCGTCGCCTACCTGGTCCGCCGGTCACTGGCCGAACCTGAGGTCTTCGAGGAAAAGCAGGAGCACGGTGAACTGGTGAAGCTTCCGTTCGCCAAGATGTTCCAGACCCACCCGGCGCAGTTCTTCCAGGTGGCGCTCATGTCCTTCGAAACGGTCACCAACACGTTCATGCAGTCATTCGGCCTGGCCTACGCCGTGTCCGTCGGCGTTCCCGCTTCCACCATGCTGTGGGTCAGCATCGTGGGCAACATCCTTGCCGTCTTCACCCAGCCCCTGACCGCGCGCCTGTCGGACACGTTCGGCCGCCGGCCCATCTTCATCATCGGCGTCCTGGGCTCCGGCATCATGATCTTCGTGTATTTCTCGGTGATCGCCACCGGCAACATCCCCATGATCTTCCTGACCAGCACGCTGATCACCGCCGGCACCTATGCCATGTCCAACGCGATCTACCCGGCCTGGTTCTCCGAGCTCTTCAACGTCAAGGTCCGCTACTCCGGCATGGCCATCGGGCTCCAGATCGGCATCCTGTGCGCCGGTTTCACCCCGCTGCTCGGCACCGCCCTGGTGGGCGCCGACAAGGCGAACTGGGGACCGGCAGCCTGGATCGTGGCGGGCTCGTCGATCCTCGCCGTGGCCGGCGCCTGGTGGGCGCGCGAGACCGCCAAGACGCCGCTGCGGGAGCTGGGCAACCCCGTCCGGTAGGGGCATTCACAGCCCCATAACGAACAGAAGAGGACGACGGCGGGAAGCACCCGCCGTCGTCCTCTTGCTTAACCTGGCGGCGCGGTGTGGCCCTGGTTGAGTTCGCAGGAACAGTCCCGGCGCACTCAGGCCAGGAGTGGACGCGCGGCTGGGGTTTTTGTTATCCGCGGGCGGTCAGGTCCGCGGAGATGAGTTTTGCGGTGGCCATGATCTCCTGCGCCACCGAGGCCAGGTAGGCTTCCCGGTCCGGTTTGGCCTCCACGGACTGGGCCTGCAGGGAGACGTTCACCGCGGCCACCACCTTGGGTCCGTCGTACACAGGAGCGGCAACGGACATCAGGCCCAGCTCCAGTTCCTGGTCCAGCAGGCACCAGCCCTGTGCACGGACCGTTTCCAGGACGGCCAGCAGTTCCTGGACGGACCCGAGGGCGCGGGGGTCAGAGGCTTGATGTCGGCCGCGGCGAGATAGGCCTTGAGGTCCGACGCCGGCAGGTGGGCCAGCAGGACCCGGCCCATGGAGGTGGCGTAGGCGGGGAACCGGGTGCCCACGGTGATCCCGATGGTCATGATGCGGCGCGTGGTGACGCGGGCAATGTAGGCGATGTCGGTGCCGTCCAGCACGGCGGCCGACGTCGATTCGCCGAGTATGAGGGACAGTTCCTCCAGGTGCGGCTGGGCCAGTTGGGGCAGCGACAGCCCGGAGAGGTAGGCGTAGCCCAACTGGAGGACTTTGGCCGTCAGCGCGAAGGTCTTGCCGTCGGTGCGCACGTACCCCAGCTCCACCAGGGTGTGCAGGAACCGGCGTGCCGTGGCACGGGTCAGGCCCGTGCGGCCCGCCACCTCGGTGAGCGTCATGACCGGCCGGTCGGCGTCGAAGGCGCGGATCACCGCCAGCCCGCGGGCCAGCGACTGGACGTACTGGTCGCTGGCCTGCGGGGTTGGCTGGATATCGGTACCTGCGGCGTCGGTCATGGTAACCAATCCTAGGGCCGTCCTTAGCCGGCCGAGGCGGCCTTGAGCGGGACGGGGATGAGTTCCTGGAGTTCCTCGAGGGTGCAGCCAAAAGTCTCGCGGACGGTGACACCGTTGGGACCGGTGAGGAAGACGGCCTTGTCCGTGTAGACGCGGGTGACGCAGTTGACGCCGGTGACCGGGTAGGTGCAGGCCTCGACGATCTTGGAGGCGCCGTCGCGGGTCAGGAGGGTCATCATGACGAAGACGTCCTTGGCGCCGGTGGCCAGGTCCATGGCACCTCCGACGGCGGGAATTGCCCCGGGTGCGCCGGTGTGCCAGTTGGCCAGGTCACCGGTGGCCGAGACCTGGAAGGCGCCCAGTACGCAGATGTCCAGGTGCCCGCCGCGCATGATGGCGAAGGAGTCGGCGTGATGGAAGTAGGAAGCGCCCGGGAGTTCGGTCACGGGAATCTTGCCGGCATTGATCAGGTCCTCGTCAATGTCCTCACCCTTGGCTTCGGGGCCCATGCCCAGCATGCCGTTCTCGGTGTGGAGGGTGATGTTCTGGTCCTCGGTGAGGTAGTTGGACACCAGGGTGGGCTGGCCGATCCCGAGGTTCACGAACGAGCCCGGGGCGATGTCGCGGGCCACGAGCCGGGCGAGGTCATCCCGGCCCAGGGGCGTGGCGGAGGTCTGGAGTGATGTTGCAGTGGTCAAGGTCAGGCCACCTTTCCGCTGGTGCCGGTTGCGCTGCGGTCTGAGGCCGGGACGCGGACAACCGTGTTGACGTAAATGCCGGGGGTGACCACGTTTTCCGGGTCCAGCGCCCCCGTGGGCACGATCTCGGAGACCTGCACGATGCTCTGCTTCGCGGCGGCAGCCATGATGGGGCCGAAGTTCCGGGCCGTCTTGCGGTAGACCAGGTTGCCCTTGCCGTCCGCCTTCAGTGCCTTGATCAGGGCGACGTCGGCGTGGATGGGGGTTTCAAAGACCTGGCCGCGGCCGTCAATGATCCGCGTTTCCTTGCCCTCGGCCAGCATGGTGCCGTATCCGGTGGGGGTGAAGAACCCGCCGATGCCTGCCCCGGCGGCACGGATCCGTTCGGCCAGGTTGCCCTGCGGCACCAGTTCCAGCTCGATCTCGCCGGCCTTGTACTTGGCGTCGAAGTGCCAGGAATCGGACTGCCGCGGGAAGGAGCAGATCATCTTCCGCACCCGGCCTTCCTTGATGAGCAGGGCCAGGCCCTGGTCGCCCTGCCCGGCGTTGTTGTTCACCACGGTCAGGTCCGTGGCGCCGCAGTCCAGCAGCGCGTCGATCAGTTCGAACGGCTGGCCGGCGTTGCCGAATCCGCCGATCATCACGGTGGAGCCGTCCTTGATGCCGGCCACGGCCTCCTGGACGGTGTCAACAAAAGTCAGCATTACTGGTCCTTTCCAGCGGTGACGTTCTCGAGTACCACGGCCAGGCCCTGGCCCACGCCGATGCAGATGGCCGCGACGCCCCAGCGTTCGCCGGAGGCCTGCAGGGACCGGGCCAGGGTGCCCAGGATCCGGGTGCCGGAGGCACCCAGCGGATGGCCCATCGCGATGGCCCCGCCATGCCGGTTCACGATCGAGGGATCGATGCCCCAGGCGTTGATGCAGGCCAGGGACTGCGCGGCGAACGCTTCGTTAAGTTCGACGGCGCCCACCTGGTCCCAGCCGATGCCCGCCTTCGCGAGGGCCTTGTTCGCCGCCTCCACCGGTGCGTACCCGAAGTACTGCGGATCATTCGCGTGCGCGCCGCGGCCGGCGATCCGGGCCAGCGGATCCAGCCCCAGCAGCCCGGCGGCCGCCTCGGATCCGATCCACGCCGCGGAGGCGCCGTCGGACAGCGGGGATGCGTTCCCGGCGGTCACCGTGCCGTTCTCGGTCCGGAACACGGTCTTCAGCCCGGCCAGCTTCTCCGCCGACGATCCGGCACGGATGCCTTCGTCGCGGACCAGGTCCGTCCCGGGCACCGGGGCGACCAGGTTGTCGTAAAACCCTTCATCCCAGGCGGCGGCGGAGAGGTTGTGGGAGGCCGCGGCGAACTCGTCCTGCGCCTCGCGGGTCACCCCGTACTTCTCGCGCAGCCGCTCGGTGGCCTCGCCCAGGGAGATGGTCCAATCCTTGGGCATGGCCTTGTTCACCAGCCGCCAGCCCAGGGTGGTGGAGGCCAGGGTCATGTCCCCGGCCGGGTAGGGCTTCTCCGTCTTGGGCAGCACCCACGGGGCACGGGACATCGACTCGGCCCCGCCCACCAGCATCAGGTCGGCGTCGCCGGCGTTGATCTGCCGGGACGCGATGATTGCCGCGTCCAGGGACGAGCCGCAGAGCCGGTTGACCGTGGTGCCCGGGATGGACACCGGCAGCCCGGCCAGAAGGGTTCCCATCCGCGCGATGTTGCGGTTTTCCTCGCCCGCGCCGTTGGCGTTGCCGAACACCACCTCATCGATCCGCTCCGGATCAAGCCCCGGGGCCCGCTTCACGGACTCGCTGATAACGTGCGCGGCAAGGTCATCCGGCCGCACCCCGGCGAGGCCGGAACCGAACTTGCCGAAGGGGGTGCGCACGGCGTCGTACACAAAAGCCTGGTTCATGGGGTTTTATCCGTTCCGGTGTTGTCCATGTCATGGAACACCTGCTGTGCTGTCTTGAAGGCGGTGTTGGCGGAGGGGACGCCGCAGTAGATGGCGGTCTGGAGCAGGATCTCCTTGATCTCGTCCCTGCTCAGGCCGTTCCGGAGGGCGGCGCGGATATGCATGGCCAGCTCTTCCCAGTGCCCGTGCGCCACCATGGCAGTGATGGTGACGGCGGACCGCATCTGGCGCGGGAGCCCCGGGCGGGTCCAGATACCACCCCAGGCGATCCGGGTGATCATGTCCTGGAAGTCCTCGGTGAACTCATCCTTGTTGGCGTTGGCCCGGTCCACGTGCGCGTCCCCCAGGACCTCGCGCCGGACCGCCATGCCGCCGTCGTAAATCTCCTGGCTGGTGGCGCCGGGCTGGACCACGCCGTGCCGCTCATTTCCGCTCACTTGGCTGCTCCCTGGGATTCGGCCCAGCTGATCAGGCTGCGCATGAGATCGGCAACGTGCGCGGGAGCCTCGGCCGGGGCCAAGTGCGCCACGCCTTCCAGCGTGACGGCCGTGGCGGTGCCGCCCCCGGCGGTGATGCCGGCTGCCACCTCGTCAGCCATGGCCGGCGTGGCCACGCCGTCCACCGCGCCGGCGATGACCTGGGTGGGGACGCGGATGCTGCCCAGCTGGCTGCGGACGTCGAAGGAGGCCAGGGCCTCGCAGCAGAAAGCGTAGCTGAAACGGTCGGCGTCGCGCAGGGCGTGCAGGAGCCGGCTGCTGAACTCGGGTTCCCGGTCCATGTAGCCCGGCGCGAACCAGCGCTGCGCCGAGCCCTGGATCATCACGGGTGTGCCCTGGGTGCGGACCGTTTCGGCCCGTTCCAGCCAGCCCTCCGGGGTGCCGATCTTCGCCCCGCTGTTCTGGATGGAGAGGCTCTTGAGCCGCTCGCCGTGCTTGATGCCCAGCTGCAGGCCCACGGCGCCGCCCAGTGAAACGCCGGCGTAGTGGAATGTTTCACCGGGGGCGATGGAATCCACCAGGTCCACCACGGCGTCCGCGAGGGCTGCGACGTCGAAGGTTTCGGTGGCTGCCGGAGAGACGCCGTGGCCGGGCAGGTCCCAGGCGACCACGTCGTAGTCATTGCCGAGCAGGGTGGCCACCCTGTTCCACAGGATGGAGGAGGTGCCCAGGGATGGGCCCGCCACCAGTAGGGGGTGGTCGCCAAGGGGTCGCTGGGGGGACAGCAGCGCTGCCTTCAGGGTTGGCTTAGCCACGGGAAGCTCCGTTCGCGTCGGTGGTCTGGGAATCAAAGTCGGGGAACGCCGCCAGGATGCGGCGGGAGATCTGGGCCGCCTGGCCCAGGTAGCTGCCGGGGTCCAGGAGCTCCTCCAGCCGCTGGTCGGGAACGACGGCGGCAGGGACGGCCTCGCGGAGCAGCTTCCGGTAGGTGGCGGCTTGGTCGGAAGGCGGTGCTTGAAGGGTCTGGTCCACCACGTCCTGCAGCTGCTGCTTGCCGGTGCGGCCGTCCTTCCCGTCCAGGAGGGGCGCCACGGCCGCGCTGACGCCTTCTGCCAGCAGCAGCGGCCCGGACAGGTCCAGGTTGCGGCGCATGGCATCGGGGAACACCTGGAGTCCTTCGGCGAGCTCACGGATATGTCCGGCAGCGCCGAGCGTGAGCGCCAGGAGCTGGCGGAGTGCCGGCCATTCGATGTGCCAGGCGCCGTCCGGGCGTTCGTCGTTGAAGGTGGCGGCGGCCAGGTGCAGCTGGGCAGCCAGGCCGGGCGCCTGCAGTGCGGCGCTGCGGACCAGGACGGACAGGACCGGGTTCTGCTTTTGCGGCATGGCAGAGGAAACCCCGCGCCCGGGAGCGCGTGGCTCGGCAAGCTCGGCCACCTCGGGCCTGCTCAGGAACAGGACGTCCGCGGCGATCTTTCCGAACGCATCCAAAACCGAAGCCAGCCCATGCCCAAGGGACGTGATGGCCAGCCGGTTGGTGTGCCAGGGAGCCGCCGCGGGGGCCAGGCCCAGCTGGGCGGCCAGGGCATCGGCCAGGGTAAACGGGGTGGCAGTGGATCCGTCGGTCAGCACGGTTCCGGCGGCGAGCGTTCCCGCAGCCCCGCCGAACTGGACCGGGAACTCCAGGCCTTGCAGCTGCCGGCCCGCGGCGGCCACGCCCTGGAACCACTGCGCGGCCCGGAGCCCGAAGGTATAGGGAAGCGAATGCTGCGTCAGGCTCCTGCCCACGCACAGCGTCTGCGCATGTTGCCCCGCCAGGGCGGCCAGCGCCGCGGCGGTGCCTTTGAGGTCGGCCAGCACGGCGTGGACGGTGTTGCGGGCCACCAGCATGAGGGCGGTGTCCAGCACGTCCTGGCTGGTCAGGGAGGTATGCACGGCCTTCCCGGCACCGATCCCGGCGCTGTCCAGCGCGGCCACCTTCTTCCGGAGGTCCGCCAGCAGCGGAATGACCGGGTTGCCGCCGCCCTGGGCACGCAGCGCGATGTCGGCGAGGTCGTATCGCCCTGCCTCGGCAGCGGAAGCCACGACGGCGGCAGAACCGGCAGGTGCCAGGCCGGCCCGTTGCAGCACGGCTGCCCAGCCCGATTCGACGGCGAGGATCGCCGCCAGCACTGCCCGGTCCCCCGTCAGCGCCGCCACCAACGGTGACGCTGATACGGGACTGAGCAGGCCGGCGTCGGCCTCTTCCGCGAAGGCGCGCAGATCTCCCGGGGCGGCGTTGGTCACTGGAAGTCCAGGAAGACCGTCTCGCCCTCACCCTGGAGGCGGATGTCCCAGGTGAGGCCGCCGTCAGGGTCGCGGCGGGCGATGAGCGTCTTGCGGCGCTCCGGATCCAGCGAGCTGAGCAGGGGGTCGTTGGCCAGCGCCTCGGCGTCCTCAGGCAGGTAGATGCGGGTGAACAGCCGGTTGGTCAGGCCGCGGGCAAAGAGCGCCACGGAGATGAACGGCGCCGCGCCCGGTTTGGTGGGGCCGGGGTTGACCGTGGTGAACGTGAAAACGCCGGAGTTGCCCACGGCGCCGCGGCCCCACCCGGTGAAGGTGTAGCCGTCGCGGACCAGGGAGCCGGTGCGCTGGACAACCCTGCCGTCGGCGTCCGGCTGCCAGATTTCCAGGATGGCGTCCGGGATGGTGTGGCCGGCGCCGTCGTAGACGGTGCCCTGCAGGCGGATGGAGCCCGGGAAGCCGGGAGGCAGCAGCTCGTTGTCCTTCTCGAACGGAAGCGCATAGCCATAGAAGGGGCCAACGGTCTGGCCCGGGGTGGGAACAAGTTTGGTGCTCATTTTTCCTACTCCTCGTCACCTTCTGCGCCGAGCGCCTCGTTTTCGGTCCAGGTCCGCTTGGGCCCGGTCAGGACGATGTCCCAGTTGTAGCCCAGGGCCCACTCGGGCTCGGTGAGGCTGTGGTCGTAGGTGGCCACCAGGCGGTCGCGGGCGTCCTGGTCCACGATGGTCTGGTAGATGGGGTCCAGCGGGAACAGCTGGTCGCCCGGGAAGTACATCTGGGTGATGATGCGCTGGGTGAACTCCGTGCCGAAGAGCGAAAAGTGGATGTGGGCGGGTCGCCACGCGTTCAGGTGGTTCTTCCACGGGTAGGCGCCGGGCTTGATGGTGATGAACCGGTAGGAGCCGTCCGGGCCGGTGATGCAGCGGCCGATGCCGGTGAAGTTGGGGTCGATCGGGGCGGGGTGCTGGTCGCGCTTGTGGATGTAGCGGCCGGACGAGTTGGCCTGCCAGATTTCCACCAGCTGGCCTGCAACCGGGCGGCCGTCGCCGTCCAGGACCTTGCCGGCGACGATAATCCGCTCGCCCAGCGGTTCGCCGTTGTGCTGGATGGTCAGGTCGGACTCCAGGGCGTGCACGTCCTGGTGCCCGAACGCCGGCGAGTACAGCTCGATGGTCTCCGGATCCGCGTGGTGCAGGCTCTTGGTGGGGTGGCGCAGGATGCTGCTGCGGTACGGCGGGTAGTCCAGCCGCGGCTGGGTTTCCGGCTGGGCGCCGTCCTTCAATGCCCGCTGGTAGGCCTCGCCGATGGCGTTGATCTCTGCGCTGAGGTCCGCCTGTGACTCGATGGCCTTGTCCAGGGGCTGGTGGGCAGCCTTCGGTTCGGCCGGGGGCACGAGTTCCTCCGACTCCAGCTCGGCGGTGATGTCTTCCGGCATGGCTGGCTCCTTTCTGATCTGTTCGGTTTCTTGCGTCCGGGGTTGTGTGGTGCGGTCTAAGGCGTGCGGTGCAGCGAGTCGTACTGGACGGCGTGGCGCACCGGAGCATTGGGGGCGCCGTAGCCGTCGTAACCGCCGCGGCGTTCCACCATTTCGAAGAACACGCTGCCCACGGTGGCGGTGTAGAAGTGCAGGAATTCGCCGTCGGCGTCGCGGTCGAACAGCAGGTTCAGCTCCTGCAGGGTGGCCAGGAACCCAGGCTCCAGGTCGAACCGGGCGTCCAGGTCCTCGTAGTAGTTGGCCGGGATCTGCAGGAATTCCAGGCCCCGTTCCCGGGCTGCCCGGGCTGTGGCCACGAGGTCGTCCACGGCAAAGGCGATGTGCTCCTGGTAGGTCTTGCGGACCTCGCTCCGTGCCTGCTGGATGGGGGCGAGGTTGAGCACCAGCCGCACCGCGCCGTCGGAGGTCTGCATGACCTGCGAGCGCACCAGCCCGCTGGGGCTTGGCACCTCCGCGAACGGCTGCGGCTCCAGGGCCAGGGCGCTGGTGTAGAAGAGGACAGCTTCGTCGAAGTGCTGCCACGGCTGGGCAAGGTTGACGTGGTCGATCACGGCACTGGCTCCGGCGGACGGGTGTTCCAGCCCCTCCCCGAACTCGTGGGTCCACGCCGCCGTGCCGTCCGGGCTGCCCTGGCAGAGAAAGATCTCGGTGGAATCGGGCGCGGAGATGCCCTGGAAGACTTCCTCGTCCGCCTGCACCTTGCGGGCCACCACGGGGGCCTTGAGCTGCTGGGCGCGCGCCGAGGCAATCACGGGGGAATCGACGTCGAACCCCAGTGCGGCAATGGCCGGCTCGGCATGCCGGGCCGCCTGTTCGTTGATGATCACCCGGGCCTGGCCCATGGTCCACAGCTGGACGTCCTTGGTGCGGTGCCTGCCCTCGAAGGCGAAGCCCAGCTGGCCCAGGAGTTTCTCCAGCTGCGCGGTGTCGTCCGCCTTGACCTCGGCAAAGTTGAAGCCCGCGGGTTCGTTCACCTTGGGCAGGGTGGCAAGTTCCATGGGGTAACGACGGCGGAGCGCTGCTCCGTTGCCTGGTGCGGCTTCGGTACCGGCCAGCCATTTGGCGCTCTGTTCTTCAAGCCAGATGAGCGACCGCATGGCATCCACGGCCGTCCGCTCCACGTCCGACTGGCGGAAAACGTCATTGAAGACTTCCAGCGAGACGGGTCCGGTGTACCCGGCCCGGACCACGTGGCCCATGAACTTGGCCAGCTCAAACTGGCCCTCGCCCGGGAACACCCGGTAGTGCCGGCTCCAGGACAGCACATCCATGGAGAGCTTGGGGGCGTCCGCAACCTGGACGAAGAAGATCTTCTCCGGGTTGAATGCCTCAATGTGGGCGGTTTCCCAGTCCCGCGACAGGATGTGGAAGGAGTCCAGGCAGGTGCCCAGATTGGGATGGTCAACCATCTCCACCAGCCGGTAGGCATGCTCGTAGTCGTTGACGTACTTGCCCCACGCAAGCGCTTCATAGGCCACCTTGACGCCGTGGTCGCCGGCCAGGTTGGCAAGCTGTGCCAGCTGCTCGGCGCGGAGGCCGTCGTCGTCGATGGTGGCGGTGGCAACGTTGGAGCAGACCAGGATGGTGTCCATGCCCAGGCGGGCCATGAGCCGGAACTTGGCCTCGGCCCGGCGGAGGTTGGCCTTCAGCAGGTCCGGGCTGACGCCGTCGAAATCCCGGAAGGGCTGGTAAAGATCCAGGCCAAGGCCCAGGTCGGCGGCCAGCTTGCGGACGTCCTCGGGACTCAGCGGGGACGTCACCAGGTCCTGCTCGAAGATCTCGATGCCGTCGAATCCTGCGATGGCGCAGGCCTGCATCTTCTCTTTGAGGGTTCCGGACAGGCAGACAGTGGCGATTCCGGTGCGCATCAGGCAGCCACCTCTTCCGCTGCCACGAGCTCCAGGAAGTGGGCGCGCATGCGGGCCGGGTCCGCGTCCAGGCCGGTGAAGATCCGGAACGCGTCCGCGGCCTGGCCCACGGCCATCCGGCCGCCGTCCAGGACGTCGCAGCCCTTGGCCCGGGCGCCGCGGACCAGTTCCGTGTCGATGGGGCGGTAGACGATATCCGCCACCCAGTGCCGGGACTCCAGCAGGTCCAGGTCCAGCGGCACGCCGGGGTGGGCGGCCATCCCCACGGGGGTGCAGTGCACCAGGCCGTCGGCCACGCGCATCAGCTGCGGCAGCTCCGCCGTCGTACCTGCCGTGACGGTGCTGTCCGGGAAGAAGCCCTGGAGCTCGGCGGCCCGGGTTGCCGCGCGTCCCGGGTCCACGTCCACCAGGTGCAGGGTCCTGACGCCGGCGGTCAGCAGGGCGTAGGCGACGGCAGATCCGGCACCGCCGGCACCGAGCTGGACCACGCGGTCCAGCGACGCCCCGGGGAGGCCGGAAGCCAGTGCCGCGGCGAAGCCGGAGAAGTCGGTGTTGTGGCCGATGAAGCGGCCGTCCCGGATCACCACGGTGTTGACGGCGCCCAGGCGGCGGGCGTCCGGGGAGATTTCGTCAAGGTGCTCCAGGACCAGCTGCTTGCAGGGATGGGTGATGTTCAACCCATTGAAGCCCAGCGTCCGGGCGCTCTGCAGGATACTGCCGACGGACTCGCCCGCCAGGCCCAGCTCCAGGAGGTCGATGGGGCGGTAGAGGTAACGCAGGCCCTGCACGTCACCTTCCCGTTCGTGCATGGGCGGCGTGAGCGACGGCGTGACACCGTCTCCAACCAGTCCCACGAGGTAGGACTCAGTTCGAATACTCATCCGTGCAGCTCCTTTGGTAACGGCACCGGCAGTGTCCATGCGGGGATGGGCTGCGCCGGTGATAGGGATTACAGTACAGCATTTGTTCACTTCTCGCACTACTGTTCGAGATACGAACCAAATATTTTGAGTAACGGCACAGGCGCCTTAGCCGCGCTGCGGAAGGCGTGCAGCCAACTCGGCTGCCGCATCGACCAGGACGGGGACGTGGGCCTCCAGCTCCTCGAGGCTCAGGCGGAAGACCGGAACGGCGGTGGCCAGGGAGGCAAAGGCGTGGCCCTGGCTGTTGAGCAGGGGCACCGCCACGGCACGCATGCCGGCCTCGTTCTCCTCATCCATGACCGCGTAGCCGCGGCGGCGCACCTCCTCGATTTCCGCCCGGAACGCGTCCCGGTCGGTGATGGAGCGGGCGGTGAGCGCCTCAAGCGGTAGTTCCGCGAGCAGCCGCTCCCGTTCCGCATCTTCGGCGAATGCCACCAGGGCCTTGCCGACGGCGGTGGTGGACAAGGAGCCCAGGTGGCCCGGATCGCTGGTGACGCGGAAGATCTGCGGCCCGTCCACCTTGCTGACGGTGAGGTGGTGCAGGCCGTCCCGGACGCTGAGGATGGTGGCTTCCCCGGTCTGCTCGGTCACCCGGCGCAGGATGGGCATGGCAGTGCCCGCGAAACCGTGGTGGTTGGAGACCCGCTGGCCCAGCTGGAAGATGCGCAGGCCCAGGTGGTAGCGGCGGCCGTCCGGCTCGTAGTCAACAAAGCCGTCACGGGTCAGGGATCCGAGCAGCCGGTAGGTTGTGCTGAACGGCAGTTCCGCGCGGCGGGAAATTTCCGCGGCGCTGGCACCGCGGGGTTCGTCCCCCAGGAGGACAAGCAGGCCCAGGGCCTTGCCCACCATGTCCGTGCGTTCCGCAGGACGCGCGCCAACCTTCGCCTCCGGGGGCATGGCGTTCACGGGCTCCGTGGCGGCAGGGGCAGCAGCGGATTCTTCATTGGCCGCTGTGGTTTGGTTCACACTCATGGCAATCATGTTGCCACAATGTGAGAGCTATTTCTAGATGGTGATTATTTTCTTGACAGGTGACTGCCCTCACAGTCATAGTTTCTATATCGCACAAGTAGCTCCCACCATGTGGCTACTGACGCCGGGTCTTCTTCCGGACTCCAGCCGCATCGCGCCCCGCCCGCACCAAGGCAGCGGCGGCTGCGACCTCCAGATCCATCCGCGACAATGTCGTCACACCAAAGGAACACCATGAGCCAGACACTTCCGTCCGCCGGGGCGGGTGCCCTCACCCGTGCCGGGACGCCCAGGAAAGCAGCCCTCGCCAGCTTCCTGGGCAGCGCCGTCGAATACTACGACTTCTTCATCTTCGGATCCGCTGCGGCGCTGATCTTCCCCAAGGTCTTCTTCCCCGATGCAGACACCAACGCTGCCATCATGTCCTTCGCCACCTTCGGCTTCGCCTACGTGGCACGTCCCGTGGGCGCCATCATCCTGGGCCACTTCGGCGACCGGGTGGGCCGCCGGAAGGTCCTGATGTTTACCCTGCTGCTCATGGGCGCGTCGACGTTCGTGATCGGCTGCCTCCCCGACTTCCACACGGTCGGCTGGTGGGCCCCGGTCCTGCTGGTGCTGGCCCGCCTGTGCCAGGGCCTCTCCGCCGCCGGTGAGCAGGCCGGCGCCTCGTCCATGACCCTGGAGCACGCTCCGGACAACCAGCGTTCCTTCTTTACGTCCTGGACCCTCACCGGTACCCAGGGCGGCCAGATCCTCGCCGCCCTGGTCTTCATCCCCGTCCTGGCCCTGCCGGATGAGATCAAGTACGGCATCGGCTGGCGCGTCCCGTTCTGGCTCAGCGCCGTCGTGGTCATGGTTGCCTTCTTCATCCGCCGCACGCTGCACGAGCCGCCGGCCTTCGAGGAAGCGCAGAAGAACGCCCAGATCTCCAAGCTCCCGGTGGCCGACCTCCTCAAGGGCCACTGGCGCGACGTCCTGCGTGTTGTCGCCTGCGCCTTCATTGCCGCCGTCTCCACCGTCTTCGGCACCCTGGCCATCAGCTACGCCAAGACCGTGGCCGGAGTGGACGGCACCACCACCCTGTGGCTCGTCGTGGGGGCCAACCTGGTGGCCCTGGGCACCCAGCCGCTCTTCGGGAAGCTCGCGGACAGGATCGGCCGCAAGCCCGTCTTCATTTACGGCGCCGTGGCCAGCGCAATCCTCACCCCGCTGTTCCTGCTCAGCCTGGAATCCCACAGCATCCCGTTGATGTTCGTTGCAGCCATCGGCTTCTTCTCCTTCGGCTACGCCGCCTCCAACGCCGTGTGGCCGTCCTTCTACGCCGAGATGTTCAGCACCAAGGTCCGCTTCTCCGGCCTGGCCATCGGCACCCAGCTCGGGTTCCTGATGGCTGGCTTCGCCCCGGCCATTGTGGCTGCCATGGGCGGCATCCAGGCGGGCGGCTGGGTCCAGATCAGCATCTTCACCGCCATCATCTGCGCCATCGCCGCCGTCTCGGCACTCACGGCCAAGGAGTCCTTCCGGACCCCCACCAACCTGCTGGGCGTGAAGTAGGCGCCGACGTCACACCAGCCCGGTTTAGAGCCGGAAAGCCCGCCATTCCCCCAAATGGCGGGCTTTCCTTCGTGAAAGATGGGCTGCTTCGGAAGCGTCCCGCAGGGCACTTACCCCCGCCCGGTCTCCAGCACCGAGGCCAGGTCAAAATTGACCGGTTCCTCCAATTGCTCATAGGTGCAGGACTCCGGGTCCCGGTCCGGGCGCCAGCGGTTGAACTGGGCCGTGTGGCGGAACCTGTCGCCCTCCATGTGGTCGTAGCGGACCTCCACCACCAGTTCGGGCCGCAGTGGGACGAAGGACAGGTCCTTCCCGGCGCTCCACCTGCTGCCTTCGGCGTTCCGCGGCGTCCGTTCCCCTTCTTCCTGCTTGCCCCACGCCCACGGGTGGCCCTCGAAGCCGGTCACCAGCGGCTGGAGTTCTTCGAACAGTTCCTTGCGGCGCTTCATGGGGAAGGCGCCGATCACGCCCACGCTCGCCAGGCCGCCGTCGTCCTTGTAGAGGCCCAGCAGGAGGGACCCGATAGCATCGGGACCGCTCTTGTGGAGGCGGTATCCTGCCACCACGCAGTCGGCCGTGCGCTCGTGCTTGACCTTGAACATCACCCGCTTGTCCGGCTCGTACCGGCCGTCCAGCCGCTTGGCCACGATGCCGTCCAGCCCGGCGCCCTCGAACTGTTCGAACCACTGCGCGGCCGTGGCTTTGTCCGTGGTGGCAGCTGTGAGATGGACCGGGGCGCTGCTGGCCGCGAGCGCCTTCTCCAGCGCGGCCCGCCGCTCAGAAAAAGGCCTGCCGGTGTAGTCGTCGTCGTCCAGCGCCAGCAGGTCGAACGCCACGAAGCTCGCCGGGGTTTGTTGGGCCAGCAGCTTCACCCGGCTGGCCGCGGGGTGGATGCGCTGCTGCAGGGTGTCGAAATCCAGCCGGTCGCCGGACGCACCGATAAGGATGATCTCGCCGTCCACCACGCAGCGCGGCGGCAGGTTTTCCTTCAGTGCCGCAACGAGCTCCGGGAAGTAGCGGGTCATGGGCTTCTCGTTGCGGCTGCCGATCTCCAGGTCATCACCGTCGCGGAAGATGATGGACCTGAAGCCGTCCCATTTTGGCTCGTAGCTGAGGTCCGCGCTTCCTGGAATGCCGCCAATGCCGCTGACGGCCTTGGCGAGCATGGGCGGGACGGGCGGCATCACGGGAAGTTCCATAGTGCCCATTCTTGCCCGGCCAGCGCCCTGCACGGTAGGGCGGCGCGGCGGCGGAGTGGTTTTCAGCCTGCCAGCAGCCAAACCACCAGCACCAGCACCGGCGCCGCGGCGGCGGTGGAGAGCAGGATGGTTTCCCGCGCCACCGCCACCCCCTCCCGTACTTGCTGGCGAACAGGAACACGTTCTGGGCCGAGGGAAGCGCCGCCATGAGCACTACGCCCAGCAGCATGTGGTGGTCCAGGTTGAAGAGGAAGCGGCCGACGACGAACGCCACCGCCGGCATCACCGCGGACTTGAGTGCCGTGGCAGTGAGGATTTCGGCCGTGTGGCCGCCGCTTCGAAGCATCTTTGTTCCGTGCAGCGACATCCCGAAGGCCAGGAGCACCACCGGCACTGCAGCACCGCCCAGGAGCGTCAGTGGAGCCATCACCGGAGCCGGAAGCTGCACATGGAACGCGGCCAGGACCACGCCCAGGAGCGAGGCGATGATCATGGGGTTCCGGAAGGGCTGCGTCAGCATGAGCCGGGGCGAAAACCGGCCGGCCTCGGAGAGGTCCAGCAGGGTCAGGACCAGCGGGGCGAACAGGAGCAGCTGGACCAGCAGGACCGGAGCTACGGGAGTGGCGTCCCCCAGGGCATACAGCGTGATGGGGATGCCGATGTTGTTGGCGTTGACGTAGGAGCCCGCCATCGCGCCCACGGCCGTCTCCGCGAGCGGCCGCGGAAACCAGATCCGGCTGGCGGCCACATACAGGAGGGCCGTGATCGCCGCCGTGATCATGGCGAGCGGAACGTATGCGGAGAGGACCACGGAGAGGTCCGATTTCAGCACCACGGTGAAGAGCAGCACCGGGTTGGTGATGAAGAAGGCGGTCCGGGTCAGCGCCGAGATGGTGGGTTCATCGCCCAGGCCGCAGCGTGCGGCGATGTAACCCACGGCAATGACGACGCCGATCACCGCCAGTCCGATCAGCACACCGCCCACGTGGGGTACTTCCTTCCGCTCCCGCCGCATCCTGCCGCGCCGCAGGACAAAGTACTACAAGTCTCAAACTTATCGGACAAGCGGTCCCGACATTGCCAGGTGGGCCGCGTGACCCGCTGCCCCCGGTGTGCGCTGTGTGAAAAGATCAACCATGCACGCAATGCAGCACTCCAGCAAGCTTGAAAACGTCCGGTATGAGCTCCGCGGGCCAGTCCTGCAGGCGGCCAAAAACATGGAGGCCGAAGGGCACCGGATCCTCAAGATGAACCTCGGGGACACGGCGCCGTTCGGCCTGGAAGCACCTGAATCCGTGGTGGTGGACATGATCCACCACCTTCGCGGCGCCCAGGGCTACAGTGACTCCAAGGGCATTTTCACGGCGCGGACCGCCATCTCGCAGTACTACCAGACGCGTGGCCTGATGAACATCGGGGTCGAAGACATCGTGATCGGCAACGGCGTCAGCGAACTGATCTCCATGTGCCTCCAGGCGTTCATGGAGAACGGCGACCAAATTTTGGTCCCGGCACCGGACTACCCTTTGTGGACCGCCGCCGTGACCCTGACGGGCGGAAAACCCGTGCACTACGCCTGCGACGAGGCGGAGAACTGGTGGCCGGACATGGCCGACGTGGAGGCAAAGATCACCAGCCGCACCAAAGGCATCGTGATCATCAACCCGAACAACCCCACCGGCGCCGTCTACCCCCGCCACATCCTGGAGCAGTTCGCGGCGCTGGCCCGGAAGCACAACCTGGTCCTGTTCTCGGATGAGATCTACGAGAAGGTGCTGTACGACGACGCAAAGCATATCCACACCGCGTCCGTGGCTGAGGACCTGTGCTGCCTGACGTTCAGCGGACTGTCCAAGGCCTACCGGATGCCTGGCTACCGGGCAGGATGGGTGGCCATCACCGGACCGCTTGCCGCTACCGCCGCCTACCGTGAAGGCCTT
This sequence comes from Arthrobacter sp. FX8, assembly GCF_026723805.1. Taxonomy (NCBI): domain Bacteria; kingdom Bacillati; phylum Actinomycetota; class Actinomycetes; order Micrococcales; family Micrococcaceae; genus Arthrobacter; species Arthrobacter sp. FX8. The sequence goes on from NZ_CP113505.1 coordinate 3,641,293, forward strand.
GAGCTGCTTGCCTCGCTGCGCCTTTGCGCCAACGTTCCCGCCCAGCATGCCATCCAAACCTGCCTGGGCGGCTACCAGAGCATCGAGGCGCTGGTGAAACCCGGAGGCCGGCTGCGCGAGCAGCGGGACCTTGCCCATAGACTCCTTACCGCCATTCCCGGCGTGACCTGCGTGCCGGCGTCGGGCGCCATGTACCTGTTCCCGCGCCTGGACGCGGACCTGTATCCCATTGCCAATGACGAAAAATTCGTCCTGGACCTGCTCCGGGACCAAAAGATCCTGGTCTCCCACGGCTCGGCCTTCAACTGGCCCGCGCCGGACCACTTCCGGTTTGTCATCCTCCCCTCGGTGCTGGACATCGAGGAAGCCGTCCGGCGGATTTCCAGCTTCCTGGCCGCCTACCGCAACGGCACGGACGAATAACGCCGGGGACATGTAAGCAGAGGCAGGAAACCGCAGCGGCGCGAAGAACTAACCGGGCGCTAACCACGGGGAAACCGCTACGCAACATTCCCGGCCCACACTGGGTAGTGCAGGCAAGAGCCGGCACCAGCTCCAGCCAGGAGGCCCCCGATGTTGAAGAAAGCGACCACGCATGTAACCAGAGTCCGCGCCCTGGACCAGCTCCACCGCGGTGACGAAATCGAAGCCCGCCTCTCCGTAGGCCCTTCCTACGACGACGTGGTGATCCGCCGCGGCAGCGTGCAGGAAACGGCGCCCGGCATCGGGGTGGTGTGGATCCTGGACCGGATCACGGGGGTCCGGAAAGCAATCAATACGGACGAATGCACCGTCTGGCGTGTGGCATAGGGACCTGGATGCGGGGCTGCGGGCGTAGTCAGTAAGGACTGCCCGCCACCGGCCCGCCTCCCGGTTAGCCGCCGGCCACGGACTGGATCACCAGTACTTCCTGGCCCGGCGCCACCCTGGTATCCAGGCCCTGCAACCGCCGCACCTCGTCGCCGTTGACGTAGATGTTGACGAACCGGCGCAGCGCACCGGTTTCGTCACGGAGCCGCCGGCCCAGCACCGGGTAGTCGGAGGCCACCGCATCGAGCAGGCTTTCCACCGTCACCGGCCCGTCCGCGGGCGCAGTCAGTACGGACTGCCCGCCGGCCAGGGGCTGCAGGACGCTGGGCAGCAGCAAAGAAATCTCAGGCACCTGCCACCACGGCCGCCCTGACACACAGGACATCAGGCAGGTGGGAGGCCACCTCCCTGAATGTCTCCCCTTCATCCGCACTCGCATAGACCGTCCCGCCCCGCGTACCGAAGTACACGCCGGCGGGATCTGCGGTGTCCACGGACGCCGCGTCCCTGAGCACGCTGTTGTATTCGTGCTCAGGGAGCCCGGTGCTGAGCCGCTTCCAGGTGTTCCCGGCGTCGTCGGTGCGGTGGACGGCAAGCTTTCCGTCGGGCGGGATGCGTTCGCCGTCGGCCTTCAACGGAATAACCCAGGCGGTGCCCTCCCTGCGGGGATGCGTGAGCATGACGAAGCCGAAATCGGCAGGCAGGCCTTCGGCGATGGATGTCCAGCTGTCCGCATTGTCGTCCGTCCGGTACACCCCATGGTGGTTCTGGGCATAGAGGCGCCCTTCCACGGCGGCATCGGCGGCGATCTTGTGCACGCACTGGCCGAACTCGGGGTTGGGGTCCGGCATGAAGTAGGCCGAGATGCCCTTGTTGCGCGCCTCCCAGGAGGTGCCGCCGTCCAGCGAGCGGTAAACGCCGCCGGTACTCATGGCAACGTGCACCGTTTCCCCGGCCGGCTGGACCACGATCGAATGCGCAGCCGCCCCGCCATAGCCCGCTCCCCATTCGCTGCGGTGCGGGTGGTCCCACAAGCCGCGGTTCAGCTCGAAGTGCTCCCCGCCGTCCGTGGATTTCCAGACGGAGATGGGTTCGGCTCCGGCCCATACCACTCCGGGGCGGGACTCGGCGTCCGGATAGATCTGCCAGACCCGCTCCAATGCTGCCCCGGTGTCCTCTGGGAACTTGATGGCGCCCTGTTCCGGCTCGGTCCAGGTGGTGCCGAAGTCGTCGGAGTGGGCAACCGTTGGTCCCCAGTGCGGACTGCGGACACCCACCAGGATGCGCGTGCGGCCTTCCCTGGTATCGATCCCGATGCTGGGGATCTCCGCCATGAGGAAGTGCGGCCCGGTGAAGGACCACTCCTGCCGGTCCCGGCTCGTGGCAAGCCACAGCCCTTTCTTGGTCCCGATTGCCAGGACAAATGATTCTGCGGCCGTTGCCATGCGGACCATGCAACCACCGGATCAGTCACCGCGCAACGTTTCCAGGTGCGCAGGCTCCACATTCACAGAGGCAGGAGTCAGTCCACGAACTCCGACTGCGTCTGGATGAAGTCCCAGTCGGCGACGGTCAGCACGGCGGCGGGATTTCCGGGGTGCGGGCCGCCCGCCTCAGCGATGCCCTGGAGCACCGGAAGGGGCAGTTCCTCCGCATAAAGGTTTTCCCGCAGCCACTCTTTGCTGGCGAGGTCCAGGTCCAGCCACCACATAAAGATTTCCACGAAACCCCTCCTTGCGTCGCTTTAAACGTTAGGCGCGGCCCCTCCGGGGGACAAGGTGCTGCGGCCGGAAGCAGGTGTGTCCGGCCGGGTTTCAAGTACTGGCAGGTAACTTTCCCGGCCAACCCCGTTGAAAGACGAGTATCCCCTACTGGCGACTGCGCAAGGCGGCGCTCCTAGCCTGAAATCTCAAGCAAGCTGACCGTGCTGCTGGGGCATACGGCGTCACCGCTGGCCTTTCCTCGCCATGGTCCGTTTCACACATATATGGGGAGACAAAATGAAACGCACCTTAGCAACAATGGGGGTGATGGGGCTTGGCCTTATCAGCCTCACAGCGCCCGCCATCGCGGCTTCCGACCAGGTGGTGGTCGCCCGCTCAAACGGAAGCGCCCTGATACCGCTGGAGATCAATACCAACGGCGGCACTAACAACGGCGGTGGCAACAACACCGGTGACACCAACAACGGCGGCGGCAACAACATCGGTGGCGGCAACGGCGGCGGCGGCACCAACAACGGTGGCGGCAACGGCGGTGGCGGCACCAACGGCGGCGGCACCGGCGGCACCAACAACGGCGGCGGCAACGGCGGTGGCGGCAACGGCGGCGGCGGCACCAACAACGGTGGCGGCAACGGCGGTGGCGGCACCAACGGCGGCGGCACCAACAACGGCGGCGGCAACGGTGGCGGCAACGGCAACGGTGGCGGCAACGGTGGCGGCAACGGCAACGGTGGCGGCAACGGCAACGGTGGCGGCGGCGGCACCAACAACGGTGGCGGCAACGGCAACGGCAACGGCGGCGGCAACAACGGTGGCGGCAACGGCGGCGGTGGCGACAATACCGGCGGCGACAATACCGGCGGCAACACCGGCGGCGACAATACCGGCGGCGGCGATACCGGCGGCGACAATACCGGCGGCAACACCAACACCGGCGGCGACAATACCGGCGGCAACACCGGCGGCGACACAACCGGTGGAACTGCTCCGGCCGCTGTGGCGGCTGTGGCCCCTGCTGCCGCACCCGCGCAGCCGGCGCCCGCCAAGCAGGCTGTTGCCACACCCAAGGCCGCCCCTGCCGCGGCACCCGTCAGCGTCGGAACCAACCAGGGCTACAACGCACAGACGGCGGTGGGAGCACCCGATGGCTTGCCGGGCTGGCTGGTAGGCCTGGGAGCGCTTGCTGCCGCGGGGACCGTGGTGGCAGTACGGCGCCAGTCGCGTCCGCTGCACACTGTCGGCTAGCCGGAACACCGCCACCACCAGTGGCCCCCTGACAAGGAAGGCGTCCTGCCAGTGCCCGGCAGGACGCCTTCCTTCCACCCCCGCCAACCCGTGAGGAGCGCCATGCGGCAGGATCGAAGCCGGCACGCAGCCCCCAGCACGGCATGTGGCGGCGCATATGGCGCCGGTGGAACGCCGGTGACCTGGCAATCCTGTGCTGTGGCGTCCTCGCCTTCGTGTCATTCACCCTCGGCGCTCCCCTGTTCCACCCGGCACCGCCACTGGCAATCGGAAATGCCCCCGCTTCGGTTGCCCTGGTTCGTGGCGGCATTCCATCCGCCGCGGGGGCGGCTCCCATTGCGGAGACCGGCCTGCAGGACGCCGCAGCGGCACCCGACCAGGCAGCGGCAGCCCAGGCTCCTGGCGAAACAGCAACGGAAGCGCCTGCGGGACCGGAGCTTCCGGCGGCATCCCAGCCGGTCCGCATCCGCTACCCGTCGGCCGCCTTCGATGTGCCCGTCCACCCGCTGGACCTGGACAGTGGGGCCCAATACAGCCGGACCATTGAACCTCCCGCCACCAAGGACGGCTACTGGCTCACGCCCTTCGGGGTTCCGGGCAAGGGCTCCGGCAACACCACCTACGTGATTGGCCACAGTTGGGACGGCGCGGATGCTCCCTTCAACCACCTCAGTTCGGCGGCGGCCGTTGGCGACCGCCTGGAGGTGGAAACAGTGGCGGGAACCATCAGCTACCGGGTGGACAGCGTCACGACCTACCTGAAGTCCAGCCTCAAGGACAGCCCCGTCTGGGACATGGTGCCCAACCGGCTGGTCCTCATCAGCTGCTACACCGAGGATCCGTGGGGCAAGAACGTGGTGGTCACGGCATATCCCAGCCTTCCCTAGGCCTCCGGGCCCGCACTCCGGAGGTCTGACGGGCCGAACGAACCTGTTCATGCAGCCGGTGCGGGCGGACAATTGCAGCATGACGTGGGAAAACTTCGACGGCGCTCCGCTGCTGACGGGAATCATGCCCAAACAGCACCCGGAGGTTCTCCAGACCGCAGCCTCCCTGGCAGCCCGGTTGTCGGCGCCATTGGTCTGCGCGTACGTGGACGAAGCCAGCTACCTGGTGGAATGGGACCCGGCCCGCTCCGCCCACCGGCTTTCCCTGCACCCGGACGCAGATGACGACATGCTGGCGCTGACAACGGAGTTGAAGGCACAGGTCCAGGCTGCGGCGGACAAGGTGCCTTCCGACGGCGGGCCCCTGCAGTGGTCCTTCCGCACCCTTTCAGGCGATCCCGCACGGGCGCTGGCGCAACTGGCCGCCGAACTGGATGCCCCGGTCATCATCGTGGGCACCTCCGAGCGCGGCTTCACGCACCGGCTCTCGGAGGCACTCAACGGATCGGTCGGGCAGTGGCTAAGCCACCACCAAAGCCGCCCCGTGCTTGTGGTTCCATACCGGATGCCGGCCCATGAGGACAGGCCCTGAGCGGCGGATACCGGGGAAAATGCGCCTGGAAATGGCGGGTTTAAAGTAAAGCGAAAGTACTTATTCGTGGTGCTGGCGCGCTGCCCGTACCTGCCAGTAAGCTGATTCAAGCAAGGCCGATCCACACGAGTGGAAGCCGGATTTGCCCAAAAGCTGCTCCGGAGTGCGTATCCCCCAATAACGCACTCCGGAGCTTTTTTGTGCCCGGGATACTGTCCCACGGACGGGTGGGAAGAGTTCCCGGATACCCCTAGGGGGTACTTGCGCTCATACCCCCAAGGGGTATAGGTTGGCTGCATGAACGCTATCGAAGAAGCCGTTGCGGCGGTAGCAGCCGCACCACCGGCCGCGGAGTCCGGCGTTGCAGCCCAACACGGTTACGCAGCCCAGCACGGTTACACGGAAAACAAGGACGCGTACCTTCGCCGCCTGAAGCGCATTGAGGGGCAGGTCCGGGGCATTGCCCGGATGGTGGATGAGGACAAGTACTGCATCGATATCCTCACGCAGGTTGCCGCCGTCACCAAGGCCCTGCACGCCGTCAGCCTGGGGCTGGTCGAGGAACACATCGGCCACTGCGTGGTGGGTGCAGCCTCCGAGCCGGACCCGGCAGCACGCGCTGAAGCCATCGATGCCAAAGTCAAGGAAGCCGCCGACGCCATCGGCCGACTGCTTCGCTGACACCCACCAAAACCCGGATCCCGGCCACCGCCGTCCCAACTGAAGGAGCAAGCCATGAGCACCACCTCTCCCACCACCACGACCATCAGCGTCTCCGGCATGACCTGCGGGCACTGTGTGTCGGCCGTCAGTGAAGAACTTGAAGCCCTCGAAGGCGTTGAAGAGGTCACCGTCGACCTGAACGCCGGCGGGGTCTCCACCGTGACCATCACCTCAAGCAAGGAACTCCCACCCTCCGACATCGGGGAGGCCGTCGCTGAGGCGGGCTACCTGGTGGTTGCCAACGAGGCCTAGAAACCCCTACACCGCGGAAAGCTGACATGAGCCACCAGGAACTGCTCCACCCACCGGGTACCCGGATCGTCGAACTGGACATCGAGGGGATGACCTGCGCGTCCTGCGTCAACCGGGTGGAGAAGAAGCTCGGCAAGCTCGACGGTGTGGCGGCCACCGTCAACCTGCCGCTGGAGTCGGCGTACGTGACGGTCCCCGAGGGCATCACCGACGAACAGCTCACGTCAACGGTCGAGGCTGCCGGGTACAAGGCGAGGGTCCGCCACCGCAGCACTACTGGTGCGGGGGCGCGGCCGGTGGACCCGTCTGCTGAGGTCCACGCTTCGAGTCTCCGGCCGCGCCTGGCCGCCGCTGCGGTGCTGACAGTCCCGGTGTTTTTGGTCAGCATGGTTCCGGCGTTCCAGTTCCCGCACTGGGGCTGGGTGGCAGCGGTCCTGGCGCTGCCGGTGGTCACGTGGGCGGCGTGGCCCTTCCACCGGGCCGCAGCAGTCAATGCCCGCCATCTCGCCTCCACCATGGACACCCTGGTGTCGCTCGGCGTGGCCGCCGCCTACTCCTTCTCCGCCTGGCAGCTGCTGGCGGACCCGCGCATGACGGAGCATCCCGGCATGGAAGGCATGTCCGGCGGCCTGTACTTCGAGGTGGCCGCGGTGGTCACCACCTTCCTTCTCCTGGGCCGGTACCTGGAGGCCAATGCCAAGCAAAAGGCCGGCGACGCCCTCCAGGCCCTGCTGAACCTGGGCGCCAAGGACGCCACCGTCCTGCGCGGCGGCCGGGAAGAGAAAATTCCCGCGGACGGTCTGCAGGTGGGCGACGTCCTGGTGGTAAGGCCGGGTGAAAAGATCGCCACCGACGGTGTGGTGGTGGACGGCGCCTCCGCGGTGGACGCCTCCCTGGTCACGGGTGAGTCCGTCCCCGTCGAGGTGGGGCCGGACAGCCGCGTTACGGGTGCCACCATCAACACCTCCGGCCGCCTGCTGGTCAGGGCAACCCGGGTCGGCTCCGAAACCACACTGGCCCAGATGGCGCGCCTGGTGTCGCAGGCCCAGACCGGCAAGGCCCCCATCGCGCGGCTCGCCGACCGCATCAGCGCCGTCTTCGTACCGGTGGTCCTGGCCATCGCCGCCCTGACGTTCGTGCTCTGGCTCCTCGTCGCCGGCCCGGGCGCCGACGGCAGCCACCTGCGGCAGGCGTTCACGGCCGCCGTCGCAGTGCTGGTGATCGCCTGCCCCTGCGCGCTGGGCCTGGCCACTCCGGTGGGCCTGCTGACCGGAACCGGACGCGGCGCACAGCTGGGCATCCTGATCAAGGGCCCCCAGGTCCTGGAGGACACCCGCACCGTGGACACCATCCTGCTGGACAAGACGGGGACGGTCACCACCGGCGCCCTGGCCGTGGATGCCACGGCCGCGTTCCCCGGCTTCCAGGACCGGGATGTCCTCCGGCTGGCCGGAGCCGTTGAGGCCGCCAGCGAGCACCCGGTTGCGCACGCCATTGCGGCAGCAGCAGTTTCCGCCGCACGCCTGGCGCCCGCAGGGGACGACGGCGGCACCTCGCCTTCAGTGCACCTGCCGCCAGTCCAGGGGTTCAGTTCCGCCCCGGGTGGCGGGGTGTCGGGCACCGTCGAAGGCAGCCACGTGATGGCCGGGCGGGGCAGCTGGCTGGAGCAGAACGGCATTGCCCTGGACGGCGGCCAGCAGGCGCAGTTGGCTGCTGCAGAGGAAGGCGGCGCCACGGCCATCTGCGTGGCAGTGGATGGCACGCCCGCCGGCATCATCAGCCTCAGGGACAGCGTCAAGGAAGGGTCCGCCGCAGCGGTCGCCCGGCTTAAGGCGCTGGGCCTGCGGCCCATCCTGCTGACCGGCGACAATGCCGCCGTCGCCGCCCAGGTGGCTGCCGCCGTCGGCATCGCCGCGGATGACGTCCATGCAGGCGTCCTGCCGGAAGGGAAGGTGGCAGCAGTCCGGAAGCTCCAGGCGGACGGGGCCACGGTGGCCATGGCCGGGGACGGCGTCAATGATGCCGCGGCGCTTGCGCAGGCGGATCTCGGGATTGCGATGGGCTCCGGGACCGATGTGGCCATCGAAGCCGCGGACCTGACGGTGATGGGGAACGACCTCGCCCAGGTGGCCCAGGCCATCGAACTGTCCCGGAAGACCCTGGGCACCATCAAGACCAACCTGTTCTGGGCGTTCTTCTACAACGCCGTGGGGATCCCGGTGGCCGCCCTGGGGCTGCTCAACCCCATGATCGCAGGAGCTGCCATGGCTGCCAGCTCGGTGCTGGTGGTGGCCAACTCTCTGCGGCTGCGCAGCTTCGGCAAGTAGCAGCGCGGGCTCAGGCCGCGCCGTAACGGACCGCGGCGCGCGCCCTGGCCTTGGCCGCTTCGGCCTCCCGGTCCTTCGGCGGCGCCTGCGTCACCAGGGAATCCAGCAGGTGCTGCGTGATGTGGGCTATCTGGTGCACGGCCTCATCAAAGGCCTCCTGGTTGGCCTTGGACGGTTTGGTGCTGCCGCTGACTTTGCGGACATACTGCAGCGCCGCCGCGTGCACTTCCTCGGAGGTGGCGTGCGGCTCAAAGTTGTGAAGGGTTCGGATATTCCGGCACATACCGCCATGCTAGGCTCTTCCAACGCCTGGGATCGACCCCTTTTCATGGTCCCTACCCGGCGTCCATGGGGAGCCCGGCATGGGCAGGGCTGCCCATCGACACTGTTTTGGGGGCCGGGATAGGTTTGAGGCAATGGATCTTCCGGATGAGCCGGGGGGCCACTGGGGAGCCGATCTGGTTCGGATCCACGACCTAACAAGGAGAAACTGATGGCTATTTGGGGTGCAGACGTTGAGCAGCTTCGCCAGCTCGGCAGCAAGCTTCTGGCAGGGGCGTCCGAGATCGAGACGCAGAAGTCCACTCTCACCAAGGTCCTGAGCGGCACTGACTGGAAGGGCCCGGACGCTGATAAGTTCCGCCAGGAGTGGTCCGGAACCCACACCACCATGCTTACCAAGGTTGCCGAGGCGCTGAAGGAAGCCGGCGCGCAGGCCAAGCGCAACGCCGAGCAGCAGAGCCAGGCATCGAACTAGGCTTATCGCCGCATTCCGGCAAGGGGCAGGGACACCAGGTGGTGTCCCTGCCCTTTTGTGTTGGCGTGCGACGCCGGTGCCCGGCTTACGGGACCTGCGCTCCTAAGGGACAGGCTCGACGTCGTTCGCGTGCTCAAGCGGTGACGCCGGCACCTGGGTGCCCTTTCCGCCGTCGTAAGGAGCAATGGTGGCGGGGGAACGCAGCTCGTCGAGCCTTACCAGGATGACCCCGCCGACGATCAGCACCCCGCCCAGGAGTTGGATGGTGCCAGGCAGTTCCCCAAGCAGCAGCCACGCCCAGACCACGGCGAAGAGGACCTCGGTGAGCGACACGAAGGACGCCACCTTGGAACCGAGGGCCCGGGCCGCCATGACGCCCGAGACGTACGCCAGCACGGTGGCCAGCACCACCAGCCCGGCAAGCGGCACCCACCACGGCGTAAGCCATGGGCCCAGGGTGGTGTCCGCAGTGCTGAAGGCCATGGGCAGCAGGCCCGTGGCGGCAGCGAGCCACATGGCGGCCGCACCCACCAGCAGGCCGCCGGAAGCCAGCACGATGGGCGGCAGCGTGTCATTTTCCTTTGCCGTGATGAAGAAGTAGATGGCCAGGCAGACCGCGGCAGCCATGCCCCACAGCACCCCCACCAGGTCAACCTTCACGGCTCCGGTGAGGTCAAGGACCAGTACCAGCCCGGCCAGCGACAGCAGCGTCCCGCCGGCCGTGAGGACGCGCGGGCGGCGTCGGCTGGCGGCCCAGAGCCACAGGACGATGATCACCGGGGCCAGGTACTCCAGCAGGAGCGCGACGCCCACGGAGAGCAGGGCCACTGCGTTGAAGTAGAACAACTGGCATGCCGCCACCCCGATGAGTCCGAACAGCATGATGGTGAGCCAGTTGTCCTTCAACTGGCTCCAGCGGCCCCTAAGCGCCCACGCCGCGGGCAGGGCAAGGATCAGGGCAGCTCCCGTCAGGCGGGCAGTCACGGCCGCCCCCGGGGACCAGCCGGTTTCCAGCAACGACTTGGCGAAGGATCCGGACAGGCCAAAGACGGCGGAGGAGAACAGCGCGACGCCGAGCCCGGAGGCCTGGAAGCCGGGACGCCTGGGGGACAGTTCCGGGGTGGGGGTGTGGTTTTGGGCGGCAGGCACCGTTGCCTCCTGTCAGGAGTAAAGTGGGGTAATGCTCATGACACTACGCTCAGGCGCTGTAAGGAGTCAACATGGTTTTCGCCCCTGACACTGAAGTGGCGCTGCGGACGGTGGTGAACCTCATCAACACGGCCGCGAATGGCAGGGAAGGCCTGGCCTCCGTTGCGGACCTGGACAGCTTCCTGGCCGCGGAGGGTTTTTCCGGCTCCCGGAACCGGGACGCTGCGGAATTGGAAAGCGTGCGGCAGTTGCGCCGTGAACTGTCCGCGGTATGGACAGCCGGTGAGGACGCCGCCGTGGAAACCGTCAACCGGCTGCTGCGGGACGCCAACGCGCTGCCGCAGCTGATGAAGCACGACGGATGGGACTGGCACCTTCATGCCACGGCGCCCGAGGCACCCCTTGCCGACCGGATGAGCACCGAAGCGGCCATGGCCCTGGCTGATGTGATCCGCAGCAAGGAGATGGACAGGCTGCGGATGTGTGAGTCAGAGGACTGCGATGCCGCCGTGCTGGACCTGAGCCGCAACCGGTCCAAGAGGTACTGCGATACCGGCAACTGTGCCAACCGTGCGCATGTTGCTGCTTACCGGGCCCGCCAGGCTGCTGCGGGGTAGGGATTTTCCCGCGCTTTGTCCGGCTGCCGCCGGTAACGGCTAGCGCTGGGGAGTTTCGTCAGTGCCATCGCCGGATGCCGGCGGGTTCTGGTTGCCGGGAGCTCCGAAGCCATGGCTTGGCCCTGCGTGCGGGGATCCTTTGGGCGCCGAACTCAGGTTCACCCCTGATCCCTTGCCCAGGTGTTCGGCGTTCTCCTTGTAGCTCATGGACAGCATTGCGGCGATCACCAGGGTGGCGATGAAGGCGATGCCGGCTGCGGTGAACGCGAGGTCGAACCGGGGTGCACGTGCGCTTCCACCGGAGGCGAAGATCAACACTGCCACGAAGGCGACGACGGCCCAGAATGCCGAAAACATCAGCGGCCCCTTCACCGAGGTCCGCAGCTTGCGCGGTTTTCCTTGATGCTGGTCAGCCACGGTGGTTCCTCCCTGCGGGCGGCGCACGGCCGGCCCGGTTTACGAATTGCGGTGTCGCACCGAATTTTCTACAGAAAGTAGAAGGGCGCTCCCCCTAGTTTACGGCTTCCCTGCGCCGGCACGGGCATCGTGCCGCAGCGTCAGGCCGGAAAGCACCCACAGGACGCCGGAAATAATGGCGCCTCCACCGGCCACGCCCAGCAGGGCATGGGCACCGAGACTGATGAAGAACGGCAGGAGAACAGCGGTTCCAATCCCGATGACGCCGGAGGCAATCCAGTCGCGGGCAAGAACATGGCGGCCCCTGTGCTGCAGGCCGCAGGCAAGCTCCAGGATGCCGGCTGCGCCCAGGCCCAGGGCTGCGATCACCCCGAACAGCAGGTCACTGTGCAGGAGGAGCACGGCAAAGCCTGCGCCGGCCAGGACCGCGCCGGCGGCGGACAGCAGCTTTCCGGCCGCCGAGTTCTGCGCGAATCCGGTTGCGGGGACGGTCCGCAGGGAAACCACACCGGCGGCCAGGAGATAGAGTCCCCCGGCCCAGCCCATGACCTCCACAGACGGTGACGTCCAGAAGACCGTCACGGCGCCAAACACCAGGGCAGCGGCCGCACGGAGCAGGACCGGCTTCCAGAGGTCGTGGCGGGCGGTGGTTCCGGGAGCAGCACCGGCGGGGGTGGATGGTTGTGTCACCGGTCCAGTTTAGTGGGGGCAGCTGGAAGGTCTAACCGGGCCGCGTCAGGCAGAGCCCAGCACCATCCAGCGGTCGGACCGGGCACGCAGGCCCAGCGTCACGGCGCGCGCCGCCATATACCCCAGCGCGAAGGCCACCCAAAGCCATGCGAGCCCGGTGGTGCCGGTGGCACCGGACCAGGCAACCGCTGCCAGCAGCGGCACGTAGACGGCAAGGTTCACCAGCCCCGCCAGCGCGAGGTACCGCGCGTCCCCTGCGCCGATCAGCACACCGTCCAGGACAAAGACATAGCCGGCGATCGGCTGCCCGGCCGCCAGGATCCAGAGGGCAGCGGTGAGTGCCTGCTGCACCTGGGGGTCCGTGGTGAACAGAGCCCCGGCCGAGGGGCTGCCGCTGCCAGCAGCAGGCCCGTCACCACGCCGAACCCCGCGCCCCAGCGGATCATCGTTCCGGTCAGCAGCCGGGCCCTGGCGGCATGGGACGCGCCGAGCTCCTTGCCAATGAGCGCCTGCGCCGCGATCGCCAGGGCATCCAGCGCGAACGCCAGGAAGGAAAAAATGGTCATGGCCAGCTGGTGGGCGGCAAGGTTGACCTCCCCTGGGCCGTCACCACCAGCACCGTGGCCAGGATTGCGGCCCGGAGGCTGAGCGTGCGCAGCATCAGCCAGGATCCAACCCGCGTCATGCTGCGGATGCCGCGCCAGCTGGGGAGCAGGCTCACGCCCTGCCGCACTGCGCTGCGCCGCACCATCACCACATAGACAGCCGCCATGGCCCACTGGGCCAGGCTGGTGCCCACCGCGGAACCAGCCACAGACATGCCCAGCCCGTACACAAGCCACAGGTTCAGGACAATATTGACCCCGAAACCGGCCGTGGCCACCACCAGCGGGGTGCGGGTGTCCTGCAGTCCGCGGAGAACACCGGTGCCGGCGAAGATCAAGAGCATTGCCACCAGGCCCGGCATGGACCAGCGGAAGTAATCGACCGCAAAGGTCCGGACGCTGCCCTGGGCCCCCATCAGGTCAATCAGCGGTTCGGCCGCCGCGATGCCTGCCACGGCGAGGACCACGCCGAGGAGCAATGCCAGCCACACGCCGTCGCGCCCTGCCGCAAGGGCCTTGCCCAACTGCCCGTCACCAATGGCGCGGGCCACGGCGGGCGTGGTGGAGTAGGCCAGGAAGACCATGAGTCCGACGGCAGTCTGGAGCACCGCAGATGCCAGCCCCACTCCCGCGAGCTGCGCAACACCAAGATGTCCCACAATGGCGGAGTCCGCCAGCAGGAAGAGGGGCTCAGCCACCAGCGCGCCAAAGGCAGGGACAGCAAGGCGGAGTATCTCCCGGGCATGGCCTTGGCGGCCGGCCACGGCGGAGGGGGCGGGTTGTTGGGGCACGCTGCCAGCTTAACCGCGGCCGCCGACAACACGCTCCGGAGATGAGAAAGCCCACAGTCCCCCAAAGAATAGTTGACACTTCAACCATTGGTCGGCAAGAGTGGTATCCATGAACCAGTTACGACTCACCACCACCGCCCTCACCGCCCTGCGCATCGTCCTTGGCTTCCTCTTCGCAGCCCACGGATGGCAGAAGTTCAACGAATGGACCATCGCCGGCACCCAGGCATCCTTCGCCAAAATGGGGGTTCCGGCAGCCGGGCTCGTGGCACCCGCCGTCGCCGTCCTGGAACTGGCGGGCGGCGTTGCCCTGATCCTGGGGATCCTCACCCGAGTGGTGGCCGCCCTCCTCGCCCTGGACATGCTGGGCGCCCTTTTCCTGGTGCACGCTCCCGCCGGCATCTTTGCCGCAAACGGCGGCTACGAACTCGTCCTGCTCCTGGCCGCCGCGGCATTCGCGCTGGCGCTCACGGGCGCCGGCCGGCTTTCCCTGGACCGCGCGCTCTTCGGGCGCAGCAACTCGCGGCTGGCCGCCCTCGCCTAGGATCACTTGTCCCACCGGGTGCGACGGCGGCAGGTCACCCAAGGTGGCCGGCCGCCGTCGGGCTTAATCGCGGCACTCCCGCCGGGACGTTTGTTTCAGGCCCAACCGGCCGGTAACCGTGGCCCTCAGTAAGATCGCAGCATGACTGAGACCGGCCGCGCCAACTCCGTGACCCTCCGCTTCCTCGCTGCCCCCACCGACGTGGGGCACAGCGGCTCCGTGGACGCAGGCACGGTGCTTGAGTGGGTGGACAAAGCCGCCTATGCCGCGGCAGTGGGATGGGCCAAGTCCTACTGCGTCACCGCGTACGTGGGAAACATCCACTTCGCCGATCCCGTCAACAGCGGCGACATGGTGGAGGTGGAAGCGACCATCGTCTACACCGGCCGGTCCTCAATGCACATCCATACCGTGGTTTCCTCGGGTGACCCCAAAGGTGGCCCTGCCACCATGCGCAGCCAGTGCATGGTGATCTTCGTTGCGGTCGGCCCGGACGGCAGGCCCATCCCGGTGCAGCAGTTCGAACCCCAAACCCCGGCCGAGATCGAGCAACGGGACCACGCGCTGGCCAGGATCAAGGTCCGCGAGCAGATCGTGGAAGCCATGAACCGGCAGGAATATACCGACGCCGGTACGGCCGAGCGGGTGACGCTGCGGTTCATGGCCGCCCCCAAGGACGTGAACTGGGGCGGCAAGGTCCACGGCGGCATTGTCATGAAGTGGATCGACGAGGCCGCTTACGTGTGCGCTTCCCGTTACTGCGGCAGGGATACCGTGGCTGTCTTCTCCGGCGGCGTGCGCTTCTACCGGCCGCTGCTGATTGGCCATGTTGTGGAGGTTGAGGCCCGGCTGGTTTACACCGGGACCAAGGGAATGCACATCGCCGTCCATGTCCGTTCGGGCGATCCGAAAGGCCGTGAACTGGCCCTCACCACATACTGCCTCACCGTGATGGTGGCGCGCGACGACGAGGGCAACTCCGTGCCCGTCCCCGCCTGGGTGCCGGTCAGCGAGGAGGACAAGCGGCTCCACGCCCACGCCCGCGAACTCCTGGAGATCCGGGGAACAGCGCCCGGCAACCGCCTGCCGAACCACCTGCTGGCCGCCGCAGGGCCTGCCGGCGGCGGAACCAGCGCCCGCCGGGATACTTAGAAGCCGCCGCCGCCGGTATCGCCGGCCATGTTGGCGAAGCGGGAGTAGTGGCCCTGGAAGGCCACCACAATGTCCTTGGTGGGACCGTTACGGTGTTTGGCCACAAGGATGTCCGCTTCTCCGGCACGGGGTGATTCCTTGTCGTAGACGTCCTCGCGGTGGAGCAGGATCACCATGTCCGCGTCCTGCTCGATGGAGCCGGACTCGCGGAGGTCGGACACCATGGGCCGCTTGTCCTGCCGCTGTTCCGATCCACGGTTCAGCTGGGACAGCGCGATCACGGGGACCTGGAGTTCCTTGGCCAGGAGCTTGAGCGCACGCGAAAACTCGGAGACTTCCTGCTGGCGGGACTCCACCTTCTTTCCCGAGCTCATGAGCTGCAGGTAGTCCAGGATGACCAGCTTGAGGTCGTGCTGCTGCTTCAGGCGGCGGCATTTGGCCCGGATTTCCATCAGGGACATGTTGGGGCTGTCATCAATGAACAGCGGTGCATCATTCATCCGGCCCATGGTGGTGGCGATCTTGGACCACTGTTCGTCCTTGATGGTGCCCTTGCGGAGGTCCTGGAGACCAATGGTGGCCTCGGCAGACAGCAGGCGCATGGCGATCTCATTCCGGCCCATTTCCAGCGAAAACATGACGGTGGCGAGGTTGTTCTTGATGGCTGCGGAACGGGCGAAGTCCAGTGCGAACGTCGACTTACCGACGGCCGGGCGGGCGGCGATGACGATCATCTGCCCCGGGTGGAGCCCGTGGGTCAGCTCGTCGAGCTCATAGAAGCCGGTGGGCACACCCGTCATGCCCTCTCCACGGTGGCCGGACGCCTCGATTTCGTCCACCGTGGACTCCATCACGTCCTTCAGTACCACGTAGTCCTCCGCGGTGCGGCGCTCCGCTACCGCGTAAACCTCCGCCTGCGCCTGGTTGACCAGGTCCTCCACCTCGCCGTCCGACCCGTACCCCAGCTGGACGATCTTGGTTCCGGCGTTCACCAGCCGGCGGAGCACTGCCCGTTCGGCCACGATCTCGGCGTAGTAGCCCGCGTTGGCTGCCGTGGGAACGGTCTGGATCAGTTCGTGCAGGTAGGCAGGGCCGCCGATCCTGTTGATCTCGGCGCGCTTGGTCAGCTCATCGGAGACGGTGACGGCATCGGCGGGCTCCCCCGGCCGTAGAGGTCAATGATGGCCTCGTAGATGGTCTCGTGCGCGGGACGGTAGAAATCCTGCCCGCGGAGGATCTCAACGACATCCGCGATGGCATCCTTGGACAGCATCATGCCGCCCAGGACCGACTGTTCGGCCGCGATGTCCTGGGGAGGTTTCCGGCTGGCGTCCGATCCACGGGTTGTCTCGACAGGGTCCAGATGCGCGATTGACAAAGCTGCCGTCCTCAATTTATGCCCGGCCTGGCGGCCCGGCGATCCATCCTGTTCGCGGCACCCGGTAACCGGCTCCGCCACCTGCCCAGGTCTACCCGCTGGCCCTGACAATCAAGCGCCGGCGGCTCCGGATGCCCGGCTCCGCGGGAGTTATCCCCACTATCCACAGCTTTTCCACAGAGACCTGCAGGAGGCCGTGCGCCGGGCTGAAAACCGGTGCAGGCATACCCTGTTTTGACCGCGGAGAACAGGTACCCCGCTACGCTAACCGCCCTGGCGCCTGCCGCAAAGCCAGCATGCCGCAGGGGCTGTGGATAACCTGTGCAGTACGGGGCATACCTTGTGCACAGTCTGTGGGGAACACTGTGGATATCAAAGTTTTTTGTCGCCGCTTCCGCCTCTGACCTGCGGAAACACTTGGGACAGCATGTGGAGTAAATATTTCTTCCAAGGAATTTCATCCACAGGCCATTGTTGGCACCACTCGCGGAAAGCGGAGGTAAGGCCGGGCCGGGAGCACTTCGATCGGCGCTGTGGCACTACTCATATTCCCGTCAGGGAGTTTGACCCACACCAGCGGGGCGCTGTATGCGAAGCAGTGAATATGCTGTGGATAACCACGATCTGGATTAAGCTCTAGGTATGGGCGATCTACTGCTGGTGCTGTTGCCGGCGATAGTTTTGGTGGCGCTCATCTGGGGCATTGCCACAGCCCTGCGGCCGCGTGGTGCGGGCACCTCTGAAGCCGAAAAATACCAGCACGAACTTGCCGAGCGGTCTGCCCGGCATTACGCAGCCCAGGTCGAGGCGGCCACCGCCGCCCGCGCCCGGCTGGAGGCGGCTACCCACCCAAGCCAAAACAGGCAGCAGCGCATCCAACAGCAGGAACACGGCTGGGCGGATGACCAGCAAAGCAATCGCACCTGGCGAGGGCCAGGAAGTACATAGAACGGCTCGTGAAAATGGAATCGCTTGTGGTCCCGGTCCTTATCCTGCTCGCCGTGGTTGCGGGAGTCACCGTGGCCTACCGCGCGGCCACCAGGCGGAGGGCCGCACATACCGCCTCCCAGTCCCAGCCCGCTGCCACCCCACAGGAGCTGGCCCGGGCCGCGGCAGACCGGCTGTCGGAAGACGAACACCGGCGGCTTTATGCCCTGATTGCCCAGGGCCAGGCCATGGCTGCCATCAAGCTCTACTACGAAATCACGGGCGACGGGCTTCGGGCCTCCCGTGACGCCGTCGGGGCCCTGGCGGCCCATCCCCAGCCCTACCGGAGCCCCGAGTCGGCGCAGGCACCCGAGGCCGACGACGACGAGCCCCAGCGGTTTCCTTACCGCTACCGGGCGATCGCCAGCAAGGGCGACGTCACCCGCGAAGTGAGCAGCAACATGCTCAACGACGAGATCTATGGCAGGATCCGCACCCTTGCCCGCAGTGGCGACACCGAAGGGGCAGCCACTGCACTGTCCAAGCATTCTGATATCTCCATGAAGCAGGCCCGCGAGTTCATTGCGCTGCTGGACGACTGACACCTGCCAATTGAAACGGCTGTACGGCCGGGCTCCCATTCCTGCGAATGGGTCCCGGCCGTACTTGTCCTGTTTGCCTTGCCTGGCTCAGGATGAAGACGGGCTGGGTCCCGTCCGCCTATCCGGCACCGCCGGTGGAATCGTAGTAGTGCCAGTACCGGCTTGTGGCATTCACGTCAGCGAGCACCAGCAGGCCGCTGTTGGCCGTGCCCCGCGCAACACTGTTGACGTTCTGCTTGGTCGACGTGACGTTATGGACGTACTGGTCGGCGTCAACGATCCGGGCCGTCTTGGTGGTGCTGAAGCTGATGTTGTCCAGGGACGTGGATTTCTCGTAGATGGCCCCGCCGGAACTCGTGCATACCCCGGCATTCGTTGTGCCACCCGGCTTCGGATAGGTAGCGAAGGTACGCAGCTTGCGCGCTGCCTCGTCGATCATGACGATCACCCTGTTCGGGCACTCAGACACTGTCGCAATCGTGTGTGCAGACCATGTCGACGTAGACGTATTCAGTGCCAGCAACTGGATCAGCGGCTGGGACGCCGAGGTGTACGAGGTTTTGATTGCGGCAAAAACCTTGTCTGTTGAGGCATCCAGCCACTTCAGGTTCATGTGGTCGTCGCCGCTCCGCTGCCCCTTCACCGCCGCCACAGGAGTGGTCCAGGTGGTCTTCGACGCTCCGTCGACGTGGTAGCTCCAGTACATGCCGTCAGTGGAGTCCCCCACCTGCCTGCTCCACATCACACCGATCTTGTTCCCGCTGAACGCGATGACCGCCGAGTTATCGTCCACGGACACATTGCTCAACGACGCCGGATGGGCAAACGGGGTGCCCCACGTGGCGCCGTCCGTGCCGGTGACGTTCATATAGATCCGATTGCCCTGCTGCCACGTGGCCCACACCCGGCCGGTTGAGTCCTTATCAATGGAGATGGTTTCAGTTTTTTGATTGTTGATTTGGCTGGATCCCAGGCTCGTGTACGACTTGGTGCTCGAGTTGTAGCTGTACCGCCGCATAGTCGTGGGGAAGTTCGGTTCGGACGGCAGGCCGTCATTGACGAACCGGAAGCTCGCGACATACAGGGTCTTCCCGTCCCACAACACGTCATGGTGGGTGTTCGCCCGGGACTCCGTCACCACACCTGTACTCGTCCACGAACTTGTCGAGGCATTGAACCGGAAGATGCGGAAAGTGGAACTGCCGGCGTCCCAAAGGTTCCCCCACCAGGTCCCGTCGTTGAACCACAGCGAATTCGTCTGCCGCTTGGTCCCGGTGGGCGTTGCCGTCCCGGAGTGGGACGGGCCCTGGACGCCTACATCACCGGTAGCGGCGGAGGCGGCCAACGGCGCCACCAGACCACCAAGCACAAGCAGCAGCGCCGTCAGCAGTGCGGGAAACGCCAGTCGGCGTTGACGCATGCGGCGGCCCTCGGGACCGGCAGGTCCCCATCTAAGAAAGGGCCGGGAAGCCCCGGCACCCCGATCATGCTCGTCCACGTTGGATATTGGATGGTCTCTCAACTTCACTCCCCGGTGTTGAATTATCAGTCAACCCCCAGATTGCTCAGTGTTGGCGGTGGAAGGATCAATAGCAATCCCCGGACCGCCCCCTAAAACCCGCGGCCCGGGTCCCCTAACCCCGAAACCACGGGGTCCGGCACCGGGGGCGGCCGCCCGTGTGTCAGCGGTTCCCGGAAATCCCGGCCAGCAGCTGCTCGAAGGGAAGGGACTCCAGCGGGGCGGGCTTCCGGCCCGGTTGGGGCCCCTGCAGCAGAGTGGTGAATTCACCGGCTGCGCGGTCGATGCGGTCCGCCAGTGACCCCCGCCCTCTTCAGCTGTTCCCCAGTCCTGGGGTCCGGCAAAGACGCCGGTTGCAGCCATGCGCGTGCGGAGGTAGCTGAACAGTGGCCGCAGCGCGTAGTCCAGGACCATCTGGTGCCGGTCCGTGCCGCCGGTGGCGCCCAGCAGGACCGCCTTGCCGTCCAGCGACTTCGGGTCGAGAACATCGATAAAGGATTTGAAAAGGCCGCTGAAGGAGGCGCTGAAGACCGGTGTCACGGCGATGATGCCGTCCGAGGCCTCCACCCCGGCTATGACCTCGGCCAGGCGTGGTGCGGCATAGCCGGTGACGAAGTTGTTGGCGATGTCCACGGCAAGGTCGCGGAGTTCGACGACGTCCACCTCCACCTCGTAGCCGCCGGCCCTGAGCTGGCGCTCGGCGGCAGCAGCCAGCTGGTCAGCCAGCAGCCGGCTGGACGAAGGTACGCCAAGCCCTGCGGAAAGGACGGTGATACGGCGGGTTTCCATGGCATTCTCCTGGTAATCGTTCACTTCAGCATACATGCGTTTGCATCTATACCTGTGAACTGCCGCCGGCAGCGAAGTATTCCCGGACGTGAACCCGGGCCGCTGCGTCAGAGCAGGACGCTTCCCTGGATGCAGGTGGCGGAGTCCCCGCCCACCCAGATGTCCCCGGCATCGGCAGTGATGTGGATGCGTCCGGCGCGCCCCAGGACGGTCCCCTGCGAAGCCACATATTCCTCCGGCGCCCTGCCGCTTCCAATGAGCCATTGGGCGGCGCCTGCATTGAAGCTGCCGGTGACCGGGTCTTCGGCCATGGCGTCGCCGGGCAGGAATGTGCGGACCTCAAAGTCGGCGTCTGCACCCGGCTCGTGCGGCCCGATAACGCCGATCTTCAGGTCGCCCATCGCCGCCTGGTCCGGATTCAGGGCCAGCACCTGGGCCGCAGAAGGCAGCAGGACACCGATCCATTCCGGACCATTCACCAGCCACGACGCGTCAACGATGTCGGCAACGGACACCCGCAGAGCCGCGGCCAGTTGACGGCGGATACCCGCATCCACAGGCCCGAAGCGTGTCAGGGGCGGTGCCGCGAAAGCCAGCCTCCCGCCGTCGCGCTTTATCCGGACCAGCCCCGCAGCGCACTCCTGCACCACGTGGCCGTCAGACCGCGGCACTCCCCCGGCCTGCAGCCACGTATGGGCCGAGCCAAGGGTCGGGTGGCCTGCGAACGGAAACTCTTCGCTGCCGGTAAAGATCCGGACCCGGTAATCGGCGCGGGGATCTTCGGGAGGCAGGAGAAACGTGGTTTCCGAGAGATTGGTCCAGTTGGCGAAGTGTTGCATTGTTGCCGTGTCCAGCCCTTGGGCATCAAGTACGACGGCGAGCGGGTTGCCGCGGTAGGCCTGGCTGGCGAAAACATCCACCTGATGGAAGGGGCGGCTGCGTGGTGTCGGGTTCACCGGAGCAGGCTACCACCGGAAAACGAAAGACCCCCGCCGCCGGAGTCCGGCGACGGGGGTCTTCCGATGCAGTTGAGGACTACTTTCCTGCAACCACGTCGAGTTCGATCACAGCAGCAACGTCAGCGTGGAGGCGGACGTTGGCCTGGTAGGAACCAACCGACTTGATGTGGGCAGGCAGTTCAACCTTGCGCTTGTCGATCTTGCCGAGGCCGGCGGCCTCAACAGCGTCGGCGACGTCGCCCTGCTTGACGGTGCCGAACAGGCGGCCGGACTCGCCGGCCTTGACGACCAGCTTGACCGGCTTCGCGGACAGTGCAGCGGCCTGCTTCTGAGCATCTTCCAGGGAAGCGTGCTCGCGGGCAGCGCGGGCAGCCTTGATGGACTCAACCTGCTTCTCGCCACCCTTCGACCAGGTCAGGGCAAAGTTGCGGGGCAGGAGGTAGTTACGTGCGTAACCGTCCTTGACCTCGACAACATCGCCAGCAGCACCGAGACCGGTTACTTCGTGGGTCAGAATGAGCTTTGCCATGTTAGTTAATCCCTTCCTTAGCCGCGGCCAGCGCCGGAGTAAGGCAGCAGAGCAACTTCGCGGGCGTTCTTGATTGCCTGGGCGATCTTGCGCTGTTCCTGCACCGTAACGCCAGTGACGCGACGGGCGCGGATCTTTCCGCGGTCGGAGATGAACTTGCGCAGCAATGCTACGTCCTTGTAGTCGATGACAGTGATGTCAGCGGCCTTCAAGGGGTTGGACTTTGGTTTGGGCTTACGGAGTTCAGCCTTAGCCATCGTGGAGCTCCTATTCTAGGGAGCCCGTGGATATTGATCCACGGGATGGTGGTGGTCCGACGGCGGCAGTTCCCTGGGTGCCTTTCGGCTCCCTGGGAGGCCCCGCGCCGGACCGTTGTTTGGGTTTTAGAAGGGAGGTTCGGAATCGGGGCCGTTGCCCCAGCCGCCTGCGTTGGACACGCCGGGCGTAGCCCAGGGATCGTCCTGTGCAGCCTGCTGGTTGCCGCCGCCCCAGCCTCCGCCGGCGTTGGCGCCCTGGCTTCCACCAGAGTTGCCGCCGCCGAAGCCACCGCCGCTGTTGCCGCCGCCAAAGCCGCCGCCACCCTGTCCGCCGGAGCGCTGGGTACGGTTAACCTTGGCGTTGGCGTAGCGCAGGCTCGGGCCGATCTCGTCGACCTCAAGCTCGATAACGGTGCGCTTTTCGCCTTCTTTTGTTTCGTAGGAACGGCTCTTCAGGCGGCCGGTCACGATGACGCGCATCCCCTTGGTCAGGGATTCGGCAACGTTCTCGGCTGCTTCACGCCAGACAGCGGCGCGGAGGAACAGGGTTTCCCCGTCCTTCCACTCGTTGGACTGGCGATCAAAGGTGCGGGGGTGGAAGCGATGGTGAAGTTCGCTACTGCCGAACCGGACGGTGTGAACCGCAATTCCGGGTCATTGGTGAGATTACCGATGACCGTAATGGTGGTCTCGCCTGCCATCTACTGCCTCCTTGTTCGATCCTGGGTGAAGAGTGCGTGTCCTGCGGGGTAAAGAATGAAGACGTGGTGCTGAATTACTCAGCAACAACCTTCTGCTCTTCGGGGCGGGTGATCTTGGTGCGCATGATGGTCTCGTTAAGAGACAGCTGGCGGTCAAGTTCCTTGGCGGTTTCCGGCTTGGCGGTGAAGTTCACCACGGCGTAGATACCTTCGGACTTCTTCTTGATTTCGTAAGCCAGACGGCGACGGCCCCAGATGTCAACCTTTTCGATGGTTCCACCATCGTTGGTGATGACGTTCAGGAACTTCTGAAGCGACGGCTCAACGGTACGCTCTTCGACCTCGGGGTCGATGATTACCATCAATTCGTAAGGACGCATATGTGAACCCACCTCCTTTGGGCTAAGCGGTTACGGCATTTCCGTAACAGGAGGTTCATTTGCGATTCCGTGCAATGCCTTGCCCCGGAACGGAGGCAGGACGCAGCACAGACTTCAATATCCTAGTGCATTTGGACCCGATAGGCGATTCGCGCTTGACTCAAGGCTAGTGCCGTGGTGCGCAGCCCAGGCAGCGGCGCGGCACGCTATGTGGAAAAACCGGGGCTGCTATCCACCCCGCCGCTGAAGCCCCTATTATCTGACACATGCGTCGACCCGCGATGGCCCTGGGGATGGCGGCACTGTTCCTGTCCGGCTGCTCGGCCAGCTCAGCCCAGCCCATGACGGACTCTGCCATGAGCTCTGCCGCGGCAAGGCTGGGCTGGGGCACGCCGATCGCCGGCGACGAGTTCAATTACGCCGGGGCACCGGACGCCGCGAAGTGGTCCGTGTACGACAGTGACGGGCACGCAGGGAACGGCATACGCAGTCCCCGGCAGGTCACGGTGGATGGTTCCAGGATGGTCATTACCGGAACCTCGGATGGCACGACTGCGGGAATGAGTGCCAAGTTTGGCCTCCAGAGGTATGGCCGCTGGGAAGTCCGGGCAGCGGGCTCCGGGGACGATGAATACCATATGGTGTCGATCCTGTGGCCGGACAGCGGGCACTGGCCCTGTGACGGTGAAGTGGACTATGCGGAGACCACTGGTGACTGGAACCGCACCAATTTCTTCCACCACTTCGGATGCTCGAACTCTAAGACCTCTGTTTCCAAGCCCCTGGACGTCACGCAGTTCCACAACTACGCAGTTGACTGGTCCCCCGGCGGCATCATCGGCTACGTCGATGGCGTGAAGTGGTTTGAGGACAGCGACCCCACGCATCAGCCGCCGGGGTCGATGCACCAGACGTTGCAGCTGGACTGGTTTCCGGACGGCACTCCCAACGGTCACGGCGAGATGCGGGTGGACTGGGTTCGCGTCTACGCCCAAGGTACCCCCTCTACCTGACGCACCGAACGGGACAAACCCCCAACGTACTTAACGCCACGCCCGGACGTGCCCCTCCACCCCCAGCCCTGCGAAAAGCGCGCCATTCCCCACGTAGCAGGCGATGCAAAAGGCGAGTACTCACTACCGGTGTTTACCCGGGCGGCCTACCCTACGCTCGATTCTGCCGGCGGAGTTTTACGGCCGGGGGTTTCGAATCCGTCTACGGGCACTGGGTGGATTGGCCCGGGCCGGAGCTGTATTCGGCCGACACCAATCAGACAGGGGAGGACTATGAGCACCAGGCGGGCGAAGGCACTGCACTTCGACATTCACGGCCGCGTCACGATCAGCGTCGACGCAATGGCCCCCACGGCAAGGCAGCTTCAAAGCATGTTGGCGTGTTTCGCCTCCGACACGGAGGATCGGCAGCCCGACATTATTGTTGATGACCGCCCCGAGCCTATGCCGAATGCCGGCTTCGTCGAGCATGAGCTGGCGTACACGGACAACAGTGTGCGCTTCCAGGCTGACCGGGTCCAAGTTGTCAGGGGTGCAGAGCAATGGCGTATTCACGGACCCGGAGAGCTCTTGACCTCCGTGGTACCGGTTCTCGATGCCGCCATGATCTCCCGCGGGGCGGCCATGATCCACGCGGCAACGATGGCCTACCGGGGCCACGCCATCGCGCTGCCCGCGGCCGGCGGGACCGGTAAGACCAGCACCGCCGCCAAGCTGATGCGGCGTGAGGGCTGGTCGTTCATGGGTGACGACTGGGCATTCCTCGCCGAGGACGCAACGCTGCTTGGATACGCGAAGCCCATGTTCATTAAGCCGCATCACCGCGCAATCTACCCGCACCTGTTTGAAGGTGCGCGCAAGCCCTCGTCCCCTCCCGGTTCTCCGGGAGCATCGGACGCCTCACCACTGTGGTGCACCCGTTCGTTATCCGTTATCCACGCCTGGCCGACTTCTCCCGACGGTGGTCGCCGGAGCACCGCATGGTCACCCCGGAGGCAGCGTTTCCCGGTCGGAAGGTGACCACCTCAGCGCCGCTTGCGGCCGCCATATATGTGGAGCGCTACGAGGGCGCACGGTCACGGGTTGTTGAACGGACCACCGACTGGATGGTGGACCGCATGATCGGCAACTTCCATATCGAGATGGCGAGCTTCTCGCAGCGGGTCGTTACCGGCCTCGCGGCAAGCTCCGTGGTCCCGTGGCGCGAACACTTCGCGGCGAAAGGACTCGTTCTCAGCAAAGCCCTGGACGGACGCCCCTGCCACCTGTTCCAAGTCCCGGCCGCCTACTCCGCGGACGAGGCATCGGACGATATTGTCCGGCACCTGGACGAGCTGCTGCCGTCGATCCTCGACGAGCAGGCCTAAGGGGGATCACGGTGGGCTACAGCACAGCAGACGTCACCGCGGTCGTTCCGGCCCGCAACGCGGAGCAGCTGCTTCCGCGCTGTCTGGAAGCCTTGCGTCAGTCCGGTGTCGCGGAAATCATCGTGGTGGACGGGTTGTCCACCGACCGCACGGTCGAAATTGCCCGCGCTGCCGGCGCCCGGATCCTTAGTGACGAGGGCCGCGGCCTGCCCTGGGCCCGCACGCTTGGCGTCCAGAACAGCACCACCCGGTGGGTCCTGCTGGTGGATGCCGACGTCGTGTTCGGAGCCACCGGCGTCGCAGACCTGCTCATTGAGTTGGTGGAGGACGGATATGACGCCCTCCAGGCAGGCCTTGAAAGCGTCGCAGGACCCGGCTACTGGGGCCAGGCGCTGGCACATCACCATCGCACCGGACGCAGCCGCAACTGGTTCGGACTCGTCGCCACGCTCGTAGACCGGGACCTGATGTTGGGCCTCGGTTTCGACGACGCATTCAAGTCGGGCGAGGACATCGAACTGCGGTGGCGGATGCGGCAGTCAGGGATGAAGACCGGGGTGTCGCAGCGGGTCATGGTCGAACACCGGTTTGCCGCCGACGACTTCGACTTCGCGCTTGACCAGTTCCTCATGGATGGTACGGGACTGGGCCGGATGGTCCGGAAGCACGGCTGGGGCGGCGCACGATTGGCGCTCCTGCCCGCCGCCGCCGCCGTTCGGGGAAGCGCTTTGAGCCTCGCCTCCGGCCAGCCTAAATGGCTTCGCTATTACATCGCCTTCTGCTGGTACAACTACGCGGGTATGGCGAGGGGTTTAGGTCGTGACGGCTGAACGGGAGATCGCTCCAACGGAGGCCCCACCCGTCGTCCGGCATTCCCCCTGCGCAGCTCGCTTGGACTCGTCCTGGCCAAGGCTGCGCAGACGGGCACGGGTTTCGCATTCTGGGTCGTCGCCGCGCACGCGGCGATAGACCGTGAGGTTGGGTTGACCACTGCTGCGGTTTCGGCGGTGATGATCTGCACCCAGCTTGCGGTGCTGGGCACCGGTTCGGCCGTCATCGTCTCGGTGGGGCGGGGGAGCCGCCGGCCCGGGTGCTGGACGCGGCGTTTGGCATCGTGGGGGTGGCAGGGACCGTGCTGGCCCTGGGCTACCTCGTGCTGGAGTTGTTCGTGGCGCCGAACACGGCCCCGATGTCGGTTCTCTTCTGGTTGACGTTCGTGGTGGCTGCCGTCACGGGAACCATGTGCACGGTGCTGGACCAGGCGCTCGTCGCGTTGGGACGCGGCAGCAGCGCAACACTGAGGTACACACTGGGCGGCATGGTCTCCCTTGGGGCCACGGCGTTGGTGGCGTTGCAGGCGGCCCACGCGGCTACGGCCGATGTGCTGATGGCCTGCTGGACCCTCGGTTCGGCCGTCTCGTGCATCATCGGTGGCGTCCAGCTGCGGAGATTGGTGGGCTATCGGCCACGGCCGTCCCTGCATCCCGGGCGCGGACGTTCATTGCTGAAAATGGGCATTCCAAACCAGCTCCTCACCCTCACCGAACGCGCCCCGGGACTGGTGCTGCCGCTCCTGCTTGCGCACTTGGTATCGCCGGAGGTGGCGGCCTACTGGTATCCCGCATGGATGATGGCCTGGGCTGCCTACACAGCTCCGATGCTTATAGGCATTGTCCAATTCTCCGAGGGAGTCCGTGAACCGGGCCGCCTGGCGGCCACCACCTGGGCAAGTTTCCGCTGGTCCCTCATAGTCGGTGGCCTCGCTGCGATGGTCCTCATCGTCTTTGCCCACCCGCTGCTCCATCTGCTCGGCGACAGGTACGCCAATGCATCCACCGGCACCCTGCGGTTGTTGGCCGCGGGAGTGGTGGCCTATGCAGTGCTGCAGGCCTACAACTCCGTCTGCCGGGTGCTCGGCCGCTATACAGAGTCGATCATCGTCGGCGTGACACTTGGCGCCGCGCTCTGCGTCTCGGCGCTCCTGGGCGCCGACAGTGGCTCCAGCGCCATGGCCCTTGCGTGGCTGGTAGTGCTCTCCGCCGGGGCCCTGGTCATCGGACTGCGGCTCATCGCAATTCTCCACCGCACCAAAAAGGAGGCATCATGACCAGCACGCTCAAGGAGGCCATCCACCGTCCCCAGGCGCGCTGGAAAACCAGGGATGTCTGGTGCGCCGCAGCGGGGGCGGTGTCGCTCGCACTTGCAGCGTGGGCCGCCTCCACCGTGGCACTTCCTGTGAACAGCGACCTTGGACTGGTCGGTGTGCTGCCCTACCCGTTCTGGGCGGGGGTCCTGATTCTCAACATCGCCTTCGTCGTGGCACTGCGGGGGATGCCGCAGGCCCTGCACGCAGCCCGGTGATGCTGTGGCTCCTCGTGGTACTGGTGCTCATACTCTTCGGCGCCGCTGTCTTCGTGACGGACGTACCGCGCGGTGAAGTGGCGTTCCGCCACCTGGGCATCGCCGACGCGATGTCGCGCAATGTGGCCATCGATCCCAACATCGATGCGTACTTCAACTGGCCGGGATTCTTTGCCCTCCTGGCGACCGTGCTCGGAACGGCCGGCCTCGACCCCGTGAGCGTTGCCCTGTGGGCACCGGTGTTCAACGTGGGCCTGTGGCTCGTCGCCGTGGCCGTGGTGACACGGTACCTGATCAGCGATCCGCGCCGGCGCTGGCTGGTGCTCTGGCTCTTCTGCCTCGGCAACTGGCAGGACCAGGACTACCTCTCCCCCAGGCCTTCGGCTTCTTCCTCTACCTGGTTGTGGTGGCCCTGGCACTGGGGCCGCTGGCAACGGAGCCTTCCCACTTCCGCGGGTTCCGGCGCGCCGACCTGGCAGCATGGTGGCGGGGCCGGTCCCCGGCCGAACCCCATCCGGGGCGCCGGATTGGCGCCCTGGCGGTAACCCTCCTGCTGATCGTGGTCATTTGCGCGAGCCACCAGCTCACGCCGTTCATGGTGCTGATCGCCCTCACCGCCCTTACCCTGAGCGGACGTCTCTGGCCCAGCAGGCTGCCCCTGATCGCCGGCGTCGTACTGGTGCTCTGGCTTGTTTTTCCTGCAAGCACGTACCTCGCAGGCCATCCGCCGCTGGCGGACGCGGGCCTGCAGACCGCCATCGAAGCAAATGTCGTCGACCGCACCAACGGGACCCCTGGACATCTGCTCGTGGTGCAGGTCCGAATGGGCCTCACCCTCCTGCTCTGGGCCCTCGCCGCCGTTGGAACGTTCCGCGACTGGCGCAGGGGGCGCCTTGACATCCGCGTGCTCCTCCTGGCCGTCGCCCCGTTCCTGCTCTTTCCCGCGCAGTCCTACGGCGGGGAAATGCTCATCCGCGTGTCACTGTTCGCGCTCCCCTTCGTTGCGATGCAGGCGTCATCGGTCCTGCTTCCCGGAAACGTGGGATACCGGCCTTCCTTCCGTGCTGCGGGAGCCCTTGTCCTCACCTGCATCCTGTTCGCCGTCATGACCGTGACAGGCCGTTTTGGCAACGCGCAATATGACGTCTTTACCGATGACGAGATGGCCGCCATCGCCGCCGTGGACCACATGGCGCCGCCCGGCTCTTCGATTATCTCGGCTGACCATCCCACACCGTGGCGCAACCAGGACTACCTGGAGCACCGATACCGGACCATTGAGGACCTCTGTCCCGCCGACCTGTCGGCCGAAACCTGCGGCCCCCTCATCTACGGTTACGCCAGGCACAATGCCGCCGGCGCCTACCTGCTGCTCCTGCGCTCATCGGAGTCGAGCCTGATCATCCAGGGCCAGACCACCGCCACGGGCCTCGGGGAGCTCGAGGACTGGCTTGATACGCAGGTCGGCGTGGAGCTCGCGTACAGCAATGCCGACGCACGCGTATACCGGGTGGGGCCATGACCGGCCGCGGAGTGAGCCGGCCCACCCTGGCGCTGGGGGTTGCCGCGGTGGTACTGGCCCTGGTCACGCTGGTCGGGTTGCCGACACCGCTGCAGACGGTCGCCGCCATAGCCATCCTTATCCTGCTCCCGGGCCAGGCACTGGCCCGGCTTATCCCGATTACCGACGTCCCGCTTGGCGTGCTGCTCGTCCTGGGACTGGGCCTGGCCACACTCACCGCAGTGTCCACGGCCATGTTCTACCTCACGCTGTGGTCGTGGCAGGCATGCGTCGTGACAATGGCCGTCATTACTGTCCTCGCATGCTTGGCGCGGGCACGTCAGGAGGTCGCATCATGATGGATCTGGCAGGAGTGCTGGCAGCTGCCGTGCTGCTCATCACCCTCGTAACCCTCGAGGTCCGGCGGCTTGGACCCGGCAGGTCAACCACCGCACCAAGCACTGGATCAAGCACTGGGCAACCGGCAGCAGCGCCGGTTCCCCACAGCCAGTCCAGGAACAGCAGGATCGTCGTCGGCGTCATGTGGGCAGCCTTCCTGCTCCTTCTCTTCCCCCGCGTCCTTGGACTGCTTACGTGAACCTGGGGCGCGGGGCGCGATGGTTGCTCGTCAGCGACCTCCATCTGGACGTCACTGACGACGATCCCCGGAACCCCGGCAGGGTACTGCCGGGGTTCCTCCACCGCGAGGTGCCCGCCGCCCCGGGCATGCAGCAACACCTTGTCTTCGTTGGTGACACTTTTGAACTCACAGGCCTGTCCGAGAACGAGAGCCTGGCCCGGCTTGACTCCATCTTCGAACGGCACCCGGCCACTCTCCGGGCCCTGGAGGCGTGCGTGGCGCGCGGGGTGCAGCTGCACTTCGTATGCGGGAACCATGATGTGGAGTTGGCCCGCCCATCGGTGGCCGCACGGCTGGCGGCGCTGCTGGCACCCGATGATCCCACGCGGGTCCGGGTGCACCCGTG
Organism: Arthrobacter sp. FX8; assembly: GCF_026723805.1. Taxonomy (NCBI): domain Bacteria; kingdom Bacillati; phylum Actinomycetota; class Actinomycetes; order Micrococcales; family Micrococcaceae; genus Arthrobacter; species Arthrobacter sp. FX8. The sequence continues at coordinate 3,671,844 of NZ_CP113505.1, forward strand.
GTTCCTCTATGTCCCCTCCGTGCTGATGGCCGAGCATGGACACCTGCATCACGCGCTGCACCGGATACCCGAGGTGCTGCGCACCGCCGTCAACGGCACTGACGGGCTGGATCTGCCGCCCCTCGCCGCCTGGCATGCCCATCCCACGCGGTCGCGCCTCAGTCGTGCCGGAGCTGTTGCCCAGGCTTGTTTGGCCTCGGAACGGGCGGAACGGCGCGTCCGCGGCCCGGCCTATGACGAGCTGCTCCAGACCGAGTCGCAGCGGCTCGCGCTCAACGGGACGGCAGTGCGGGAACTTGCACGCCTGTCCCGGTTCCGGACGGTGTCAGCGCTCCCCCTTACCGCGACCCGCATGGTGCTTGCTGCCACTGGACGCAATATCAGTGCCGGGCAAGCTCCTGCGGCGGCAGCCCGGGTGGCGGGCATTCTTGAAGCGCACGGTTCCGAAGTGGCCTGGTACATCTCGGCCCACACGCACCGCGCCCTTGAATCACGGCTGGAAGGTTCTCCAACCCGGTACATCAACACCGGCACCTGGTCGTCGGACGTCCGCGGCCAAGGTCCGGATCAGTTGGACCGCCAGGTCTTTCCCTACGCGCTGATCGATGTCGCCGACGACGGGGGCACCAGCGGCGGATTGCGGTACTGGCACCCGGACGCCGGCTGACCCCACTGCCGCAGCCCCTGAACGCAGCGCTTGTGCCGGGTTCGATTCAACCTCCACATTAGGAAAGACCTCTTAGTCGTTGGCTCTGTTTGGTTGCCACCAACGTTAAGAGGTCTTTCCCATGGACGGGACGGGCAGCGTCCTGGCTAGGTGTTCACCCTCACTGGACTTCCCGCCAGACTGCGCCTTGGGGAATTTCACTGCCCAACTGGGTTGTGGAGCTGTGCGCCAGCCGGCGGCCGCGGAGGTAGCCGGCGGAGGTGAAGGCCAATACCGCAAGGACGGATCCTGCCCGTCCCAGTCCCATGGGATTGTCGCCCCGGCTCCAATCGCGGATTCCCGAGAACACGGCGCGCGGCAGTGTGCTGCGGACATACCGCCGTTCGGGACCGAGGGCCCGTTTGTGCCCCACGACATGGCTGACCTGTGCCTTGGAGAGGCCTTCCGACCAGGACCTGGAAAGCATGTAGCGCACAGTCCCACGTTCCTGCGGGACGTGATGCCGGACCAAGGCAGCAGGTTCGTAAACGATCCGGGAACCGGGTGCGCCCATGGTGGAGCGGATGCAGATCTCGGTCTCCTCGCAGCCAAGCGGCAAATTGCCTTGCCTGCCCAGCGCGATGTTGAAGCCACCAACCTGCCGGAGGACGTCGAGCCTGAAGGACATGTTTGCCCCAATGAGGTTCCGGACTTCGGAGGCAACCGTCGGCATTCCGCGGTGGCTGCATCCAACGATCCAGTCGAGTTCTTCACCGAAGTAGCCTGGGCGGCCCTGGTCCCATACAGGTTCGACGCGGCCGCCAACGGCCAGCACGTCGGGATCGTCGTAGAGGACAAGCAGCCGTTCCAGCCAGTTTGGCGTCGCCACCGCATCATCATCCAGGAAGGCCACGATGTCCCCCTCTGCGAGTCCGACGCCCGTGTTGCGCGCCCCTGAAAGCCCCGGAGGGCCTTCGCTCTCCACCACTGTCACGTCGTCGACAATTTCGAGGAGCCGACCGTAGAGGTCCTCGTTATGGTCCACGACCACCAGGATCTCCTGGGGGGCGACAGTTTGGGCGCGGACAGACTCGATCACGTCCAGCAAAAGCTCCCAGCGGCGTTCGGTGTAGGCACAAATCACGATCGACACACTTGGACGGACAATTCGATCCAGCATGCTAAGCCCCCTGAACCAATGCAAGGATGCTCTGCGGGTCGGTTGGCGTCCGCGGAACGCTGACGTTGGCGTAGGCGTACTTGACCCGGCGCAGGGCTTCGGGCCGGGCGCCGGCCGTGGGTGCCTCCCACATGGTGCATTCGTGGGCCAGCTTCCGCAGGACCCGCCACCCATCACGGAAGGTCTGCAGGTTGGAGGCTCCCGAAATCCGGTCAAGCTCAATGCTGGGGACTTCCGCAATCCGGAGGCCGGCCCGTGCTGCCCGGACGATCAGTTCAGTTTCGATTTCGAATCCATCTGATTCGAGTTGCAGGATCTCAAGGCATTCACGCCGAAACGCAATATATCCGTAGCAGAGATCGGAGTAATTGCTGTGCAGCACCGCGTTGGCCAACTTGGTCAGCGCCTGGTTGCCGGCTTTCCGCAGGCGCGTGAGGTCCTCGGAGCCCCCACCGGTGACATGCCGCGAGCCCTTGACGAAGTCGTAGTCATGTTGCAGCGGGGAAACGAACCACCCGATCTCCTGCGGGTCCATGCTGCCGTCCGCGTCAAGCATGACAATAATGTCGCCTGAGGCGGCAGCGAACCCTGAGCGTAGGGCCACACCTTTCCCCTTGCGGGGCTCATTGACGATGACGAGATTGTCGCGGACCGCCTGGGCTACTCCCACAGTGTTGTCGGTGGACCGGCCGTCCACGATGATGACCTCATCAACGTAGGACGGCATCCTGCGCAGGACCCACGGAATGTTCCTGGCTTCGTTCAGTGTTGGAATGACGACGCTGACGGAGGCCTTACCGGGCTCCGTGCCCTGCATCGCAAGAGTAATTGGGAGCTGGATGGAAATGGACAAATACCTCACCACTTCATGACGTTTGCGGATAGTTAACAACGAACCCGCCCGCTTGGAAGCCGAGCGCGTCTTTGACGCTTTATCCGGTCATGGGTCTGGTCTCGGGCCCCAGCTCTCGTTAGCCTTTGACTCTGGCCGTGGAGAAAGCCTATTTCCACCCCTTTCGAGTGTCACCAGTAGCGAGTACTCAGTTTCTGCAGTCATATTTACTGCGATAAGGCAAGTACGGGGATTACGGGTGCAGGGTGATATTAGGTATAGGGGTTATTGTCTGCCGCGCGTTTTTAAGTACGGGGGTTATCATGCCGCCCTTCGTGGTTCATGCGATGGGGTGGCGCCGGTACTGCCGCCAATACTGCAATCGCCAGGCCCTGCAAGGCCCCAGCGTTCGCCGGGCCGGCCTTCAGCCACGCGGCCGGGACCTTGAGCAATTGTGGATCTAATCTTGATGCAATCCAGCGCAAATTTGTATGGTGCCATGTTTAGTGGCGCGTTATATTCGCTTGTAGCGGCCTACGCGTTGGGGAGCGCGGCCACCATTTGAACCGGCAGTACAAAATGCGGTCTCCTTCTTCGATGATTGGGGACCCCATGCCGCTTGTGGGCCGAAACAAAGAAATTGACCGGATTCTTTCTGCGATCCGTGGCCCCAAGGAAACAGCCTTGGCCATCGTCGGCGGCCGGGGCATAGGCAAGTCAGCCCTGTTGTCCGAAATTTCCTCTCTCTGCGAATACCGGTCCGTGTTCCTGGCCGCCAGCGCCGCTGAATCGGGCTGGCCCTTTTCCGGGCTGACCGCGCTGCTGAATGAGATGGATGACCCGGTCCTGAACGGGTCCGTCGACGCCCTCCAGGGTGGCAACGCCGGTGCCCTGACCGTTCCCGCTGTGTCCGGCATGCTGCTCAGCGGACTGCAGCGCCGGTCGTCAACGCGGACCATCATTGCGATTGACGACGCCGACAGCCTGGATCCGGCCAGTCAATCAGTCATTGGATTCCTGGCACGGCGACTGGCCGGCACGGAAATTGTCCTGTTTGCGGGCATGCGGGACGAGGTCCCCGGAAGCCCCTTCACCGGCCTCCCCGCCCTGCGCCTGGGTGCGCTGAGCCAGGGTGACACCGTGCGGATGCTGGAAAGCATGCCAACCAAACAGACCACGACGGCGGTGGCCCACGCGGTTGCCGCAGCCACCGGCGGCAACCCGCTTGCCGCCGTCGAACTGTACAGCGGGCTGGTGGAGAGGCACGCCGGCGGCAAGTGCGCACTGCCCATCCCGCTGTCCTCCACGAGCAGCCTTGACGCTGGACACGCATCAGCGGTGGCCGCTCTGACCCCCGGCGCGAGCATGGTCCTGGACCTGCTTGCGCTCTCGTTCCGCAGTGACATCACCACTATCGGGAAAATCGACCATGAAGCGTGGCTCCACGCAGATGAATTGGTGGCTGCCGGACTGGTGCAGCGATCCGGACAACACCTGTGGATAGCGGACCAGATGCTGCGGGGCCATGTGCACGCGGCCATGCCACCTGACGTCCGCACCGCAACCCACCGCGCCCTGGCTGAAGCAGCACGGGGCACCGATCGACATGCCCGCAGCTGGCACTTGAGCTTCGCGGTGGTCTTGGAGCACGAAACTCCCTTCCACCTTCTCCGTCACGCGGTCCACCTGGTCCGGAGGGGCGAGGTGTCCTTCGCGGTGGAATGCATCGAGCGGGCCCTCGCCATCAACCCGGGCGAAGCGGAAACGGCGGCACGCCTCACCGGGCTGGCCGAGCTGCTCTTCACCCGCGGTGATCTGGTGCATGCGCGCCGGTACCTGGAGTGGGCGCAAGGGGTCACCCGCGACCCCAACTTGATTCTGCGGTTGACCGGCCTCTCCTTCGAGATCGATTTCGTCCAGGGCGTTGCGGTGCGCTGCAGCATGCTGCAGCGGCTGGTAAAGGAGTTTGGCCAGCACGATCCGGGGTATTCCGCTGCCCTGCTGGCCATCGCCGCCGTCTATTATGCCGAGCGGTGGGAACTGAAAGAGGCAGTTGAGCTGCTGCGCCAGGGCGGCGCGTTCCGCGGCTCCGCGTCCTTGCAGTGCCTGGCCATCGCCGACCATGCCGAACTGCTGGTCGAATCGATCAGCGGCGGAAGGGCAAACCCCTCCCGCCGCCCCGGGCAGGTCCGCAGCGCCCGGCCGGCCCGCCTCCTGCTGCGCGGCCGGGCGCTCACCTATGCGGAACAGTACGAAAGCGCCCGTGAAGCCTTCGCGATGCTCCGCAGCTCCACAGAACCGGACCACGCCAACTGGCGGGAAACAGCAGCCCTCATGGCAGTAGACAATGAGATCCGCGCCGGGAATGTGGCAGCGGCGGTCAGGCTGATCGACGAACTCGAGCTCTGCCAACCTGACCTGGAGTACCACCGGGGAGCCCGGCACCTGTTCCGGGTTTGGCGTGCCTACTCGTTGGGCGATGACGAACTCGCGCGTAACCAGGCCGCCAGTGCCCTGGACTATCTGCGATCGGGAAACCACCCTGGGCTCACGGCACAGCTGGCGGCCTGCCATGGCCACTTCGCACTCCTGCGGGGTGACCTGGCGGAGTCCGTTGTCCAGTTGTCCAGGGCCGCGGAAATCGGTCTGGGGCTGGGCAACCCCACCCTGCTGCGCTGTGAGGCCGACCTGGTGGAGGTACTGGTCCGTCTTGGCCGGCACCGTGAAGCCACCCAGGCTCTTCAACGCCTGGAAAGCCGTTCGGCGGGGTTGCGCTCTCCGTGGCTGGTCATGGTGGTTGCCCGGAGCCGCGCCATGCTTGCGGACGGCGAGCAGTCCCTGCAGCTCTTCAAGCAGGCGCTTGAAGACAGGAACGGTCACAGGCTTGAGCGGGGCAGGACCCTGATGTGCTATGCGGAACGTTTGCATGGCTTCGGCAGGCTGCGCCACGCGCGGGAGGCTTTGCTCCGGGCCAAGGTGATGTTTGACGAGGCCGGGGCTGATGCCTGGACGCAGCACGTGGACGCCCTCCTGCTGGACGAACGGTGGGAGGCCGCCCGCCCGCAGGGCAACCCGTCAATGCTCTTGCTCACGGACCATGAGAGGGCGCTGGCGATGATGGTGGCCCGGGGGATGCGCAACAAGGAAATAGCCGGCACATTGTATGTTTCGGTCCGCACCGTCGAAGTACGCCTCACGGCCATCTACCGCAAGCTCGGCGTTGAGTCCCGCGCACAGCTGACTGCCCTGGCCGCCGGCAAGGCAACTCCGGCTGCGGAGCCGTACGTCCTGCCCGTCCTGTGATCCACAGGTCCCCGCAGTTTCCACATAGTCCCTGTTCCGAACCACATAGCCTTCGGTGTCGAGGCGGAAAGTGTGCCCCTGGCGAATAGCCTTGTCCCACGTTCAGAGGACGTCACGCGCCGGAAGGGTACAGCATGGACCGGATTCCAGTAACGACACCCCGGCAGGCTGCTGCCGGCGCCGTCACGTGAGCGAACTGATCCTGATAGGTGCCAGCGGCCTGGCGCGTGAAGTCCTGGCCATGGTCCGCGGCAGCGGCCAGTATGACGTGGTTGGGCTGCTCGATGATGACAGGGAGATGGCCGGCGTCACCGTCGATGGTGCCCCCGTCCTTGGCAGCATTGATGATGCAGTCAACTACATGCACGCCTTCCTCCTGGTGTGCATTGCGTCCAGCAGGGAACGCGAAGCGGTGGTGTCGCATCTGGGCACCCTGGGGATCGGCGAGTCGAGGTACGCCAGTGCGGTGGATCCTTCCGTCCAGTACCCGGAAGGCTGCCGTGTGGGCCGCGGCAGCATCCTGCTGCGCAACGTAACCCTCACTGCCGCCGTGAGCCTGGGATCCCACGTGGTTGCCATGCCCTCCGTCACGTTCTCGTACGACGACGATGTCTCCGACTTTGCGACCTTCGCCGCGGGCGTCTCACTGGGCGGCGGCGCCAGGATAGGCAAGGGCGCCTACCTCGGATTGAATTCGAGCGTCCGGGAGAGGACATCCGTGGGAGACTACGCGACCATCGGCATGGGCGCGGCCGTTCTCAGCAATGTTCCCGACGGCGAAACGTGGGTAGGGGTGCCTGCCCACCAAATTGACCATGGTGGGTTCAACTACGGCTGGATCCGTTAGGGGTGTGCCCCCGCCGGCACGGCCGCCGTCCGGAAGAACAGCTCCGTCACCGCGGCCAGGCGGCGTGGATCCTCAATCCCGCACAGCTCCCGGGCCGAGTGCATGGACAGCAGGGGCACGCCCACGTCCACGGTCCGGATGCCCAGCCGGGTCGCGGTGAGCGGCCCGATGGTGGAACCGCAGGGCACCACGTTGTTGGACACGAATTCCTGATAGGGAACGCCTGCTTCGCCGCAGAGCCGCGCCCAGAATGCGGCGCCGAACGCGTCCGTGGCGTAGCGCTGGTTGGCATTGATCTTCAGCAGCGGCCCGCCGTTCAGCACGGGATGGTTGGCGGGGTCGTGCCGCTCGGGATAGTTGGGGTGCACGGCGTGGCCGGCATCGGCAGAGAGGCAGAACGACGCCGACAAGGCCTGCCGCCGTTGGCTCACCGTCGCGCCCAGGCCGTCGGAGATGCGCACCAGCACGTCCTCGAGGATGGGCCCGCAGGCCCCTGAGCGGGAGTTGGAGCCGATTTCCTCGTGGTCGAAGGCGGCAAGGACCGCAATCGGGCCGCCGGCGGCTGCGGACTCCGCATGGGCGGTCAGCGCTGTCAGTCCGGCATGCGTGGCGGAAAGGTTGTCCAGCCGCCCTGATGCGAAGAACTCCCCCTTGCCCCCGAAAACTGCAGGCGCCTGCGTGTCCGCAATGACGACGTCGTACCCGCCAATCTGCCCCGGATCGACGGATGCGCCGGCAACCGACGCCGCCAGCACGCCCAGCAGGTCGGAGTCTGAAGGACTTCCCAGCCCCCAGACGGGGTTCATGTGGCGCTGTTTGTCCAGGGTGAGGCCATCGTTCACGGCCCGGTCCAGGTGGATGGCCAGCTGCGGGAAGCGGAGCAGCGGCCCGGTGGCCGTGAGGTGCTCGGTGCCATCGAGCATCACCAGCCGGCCCGCCAGCCGCAGCTCCCGGTCCAGCCAGGAATTCAGCAGGGGGCCGCCGTAGATTTCCACCCCGGCCTGGAGCCAGCCGTGCGCACCCGTGGTGGGCTTGGGCTTGAGCTTGAACGACGGCGAATCGGTGTGCGCGCCCAGGATGTTGAAACCCGTGGCGGGTCCCGCGTCTTCGGGGACCACCCAGGCGATCAGGGCGCCGTCGCGGATGATGAAGAAGGAACCGGGCCCGGCCTCCCACGGCTGCAGCTCATCCAGGCGGGTGAACCCGGCTTCCTCCAGGCGCCGGCCCCCTCGTGCGCAGCGTGGAAGCTCGACGGCGATGCGCTGACATAGGCGCCAAGGTCCTGGATGTGGTCTGCAGCAGAGAGAGGCAAAGGCATGGTCCCGAGTCTAGTGCCGCGCCTACTCGACAGGTGCCGGCGCAGCCTCGGTTGCCACGTCCGGCTGGGCCGCGGCGGCCACGCCCTTCCGCCGGTAGCGCAGCACGCCCACCGCCACCACAACGGCTGCCAGTGCAATCGAAAGCAGCAGGGACTCCCGGGTGGACTCCACGATCACCATGCCGATCAGCAGGGCCACGATGCTGATGATCGCTGCCCACGTGAGGTAGGGGAAAAGCCACATCTTCAGCTGCAGGTCCTTTGCTGCGGCTCCCATGCGCTTGCGGAGGACCAGCTGCGAGGCGGAGATGACCAGCCAGACGAACAGCGCGATGGCTCCGGAGGTGTTGACCAGGAAGAGGAACACCGTGTCCGGGGCAATGTAGTTCAGGCCCACGGTGACGAAGCCGACCACGGTGGAGGCGAGTACGGCGGCAGCGGGTACGCCGCGGCGGGAGATGCGGGTCCATGCCCGCGGTGCGTCACCGCGGGTGGAGAGTGAGAACAGCATGCGGCTGGCGGTGTAGAGGCCGGAGTTCAGGCAGGACAGCACAGAGGTCAGCACCACGACGTCCATGATGGTTCCGGCGCCCGGGATGCCGAACAGTTCGATGACCGCTACGTAGGGGCTCTTGGCCACCGAGGCCGAGTTCCACGGAAGCAGGGTGACCACCACGGCGATGGAGCCGATGTAGAAGACCAGGATGCGCCATACGGTGGACTTCACGGCCTTCTTCACGGCATCCACGGGGTTTTCTGATTCGCCGGCGGCGATGGTGGCGATTTCGGCGCCGAAGAAGGAGAAGACCACCACGAGGATTCCGGCCAGGACAGCGCCCGGACCGTTGGGCATGAAGCCGCCGTTGTTGATCAGGTTGCTCAGGCCGGGGGCTGGGACACCGGGGATGAGCCCCAGGATGGCGGCGGCACCGAAGACCAGGAAGAGGACGATCGCCGCCACCTTGATGGACGCGAACCAGAACTCGAACTCGCCGTAGGACTTCACCGAGCCGAGGTTGGTGAGCGTCAGCAGCACCATGAGGACAAGGGCCCAGACCCACTGGTCAATGCCCGGCACCCACCGGTGCATGATGGCCGCGCCTGCAGTGGCCTCGATGCCCAGGACGATGATCCAGAACCACGCGTAGAGCCAGCCGATGCTGAACCCTGCCCAACGGCCCAGTGCCTTGTCCGCATAGGTCGAGAATGAGCCCGTTTCCGGGTTTGCCGCGGCCATCTCCCCCAGCATGCGCATGACCAGGATGACCACCAGGCCCGCGGCAGCATAGGCGACGAGGATACCCGGGCCGGCCTGCTGGATGGCGGCACCCGAGCCGACAAAGAGGCCTGCACCAATGACGCCGGCGATGGCGATCATGGACAGGTGCCTGGGTTTCAGGGACTTTGAGAGTTGCTGGTCAGCATGCATGGAAGCGCCGTCCTGTTGGGAAAATAGCATGGGTTGAGCGACGTGCCTTGGTGGACCACCGGGGGACCGTGTGATGCACCACATCGTCGTTTCACCCTAGGTCGGCCATTATGCACCTTGCTTTGTGCACTCCAACAGACCTGGTTGCTCCCAACAGGACGTGCCTCCAAGCAGGAACCACCACGGGCAAAGAAAGTTTCCCGCCATGCACTTTTGTAATGTGCCGGAAACCACGCGCCGTCCCTCTCGCCGGGGGCGTCAGCAGTGGTTGGCCGCTAAACGTCCCGCCGCTTCAACAGGACTGCCGCGAGCAGGACGGGGATAATGACCCAGGCGCCAAGGACGAGTGCCGCCTGCCAGGCTTCCAGGGTGTCCGGAACATGCTGGGCCGCCGTCAGCGGATCAACGGTATTGCCTGGCAGGTACTTGCGGGCCTCCTTGAAGAAGTCCCCGGGAATGAGCTGGAAGGCGATGGGTGCCACGAAGAAGATGCCCACCAGGCTCATGATGCCGCCGGCGGAATTCCTGATGAGAGTGCCCAGGGCCATGCCGATGGCGGCAACGGCGGCCACATAGATGCTGTTGACCAGAAGGAGCTTCACCGACTGGGAACTGCCAAGGTCCAGAGTGAGGCCATAGTTGTCCAGGATGGGCACGGCCACCAGTCCTGCCACCCAGGTGGAGACGGCGGTAACCACGAATGACGTCACCATGACCACCACGAGCTTTGCAGCGAACGCGGGAAGGCGCCTGGGCACGGCCGCGAAGGTGGACCGGGCCATTCCGGTGGTGAATTCCGAACTCATCAGGAGCACACCAAGGGACCCCAGGATCAGCTGGGCGAAGGCGATGCCGGAGGTGGGCACGCTGACGGCAAGATCGCCGCCCTGCGATGCCATCCGCGCCGCGGCCTGCGGATCCCTTGTGGCCGCGTCGGCGAACTGGCCCGTCCCCCACGCGGACAGCGCGCCGAACCCGACCATGACCACCGCCGTGGAAGCGAGCAGGATCAGCGTGGAAAGGAGGCTGCGGAACTTGATGACTTCCGAGTTGAGCACCCGGAAGAACGTGGGGCCGGGCAGGGCCCGTCCACCGGCACGGGGGCTGCGGCCCCCGGCGGAGGATGCGGGGTCAGGCGAAGACGTGGGTTCGGTGGTGGTTACGCTCATTACTTGCTTACCTCCGCGGCGGGCAGGGAGTGGTATTCGACGTCGTCCTTGGTCAGTTCCATGTACGCCTCCTCGAGGCTGGCGACGAGCGGCGTCAGTTCGTAGACCATGACGTGGTTTTCCAGGGCGGCCGCCGCGATGGTCCTGGGCTCCAGGCCCGTTACTTCGAGCAGTTCCCGCTCCGGGACGTCGATGGACGCGCCCCGTCCGGCGAGCAGCTGGTAGAGACGGTCGGGTTCGTCGGTACGCACCCGGACCCGTGCCTGCCCCTTGCCGGTGATGATGTCACGGATGGGTGCGTCGGCAATCACGCGGCCGCGCCCAATGACGATCAGGTGGTCGGCGGTCTGGGCCATCTCGCTCATCAGGTGGCTGGAAAGGAACACCGTGCGTCCCTGCCCTGCGAGGTAGCGGACCAGGTTCCGCACCCAGACCACACCTTCCGGGTCCAGGCCGTTGACGGGTTCATCCAGGATGAGGGTCTGCGGGTCCCCCAGCAAGGCTGCCGCTATGCCCAGCCGCTGGCCCATCCCCAGGGAGAAGCCGCCGGCCTTCTTGCGTGCCACGGCCTCCAGCCCCGTCATTTCAATCACCTCGTGCACCCGGGATTTGGGGATGCTGTGCGTGGCCGCCATGGCCAGCAGGTGGTTGTAGGCACTGCGGCTGGTGTGGACCGCCTTGGCATCGAGAAGGGCACCCACTTCGCGCAGGGGTGCCTTGTGCCGGACGTACGGCAGGCCGTTCACGGTGACCGAGCCCGACGTCGGCCGGTCCAGTCCCATGATCATCCGCATGGTGGTGGATTTTCCTGCCCCGTTGGGGCCCAGGAAGCCGGTCACTTGCCCTGCCCTGACGGTAAAGCTGACGCCGGCCACGGCGGTTTTGGCGCCGTAGACCTTGGTCAGCCCGTTTGCCTCGATCATGAAGAATCCTTTGCACGGCAGCGCGCGGCTGCAGACGACTTTCGGTGGGTGTTCATGCCTTACGCTACCGATGCCCGGGCAGCTTTTTCCCGGAATCAGGGTTGATTCAGGGGAGAATCAGGGTAGTTACTTCCCCCACGTCCACGTGGTCAGCGGCGCGGGGAGTAATACGTCAGCGCCTTCGGCTGGATCCGGTACGCGACGCTGCGCACGCCGGCCAGCGCTTCGCCATCCACCGCCAGCGCCATGGGTGCGCCTCCGGCGTCGATCCTTACCTCAGTGGCCTCCCGCAGGTGGGTGATGCGGGAGCTTGCCACTGTTCCCGTCAGCACGGACCACAGCAGCCGCAGCCGGGCAAAGGATTCGTCAGCCGTGATCATCCGGACGTCCAGCACGCCGTCATCCATCACCGGCCGGAACAAGGGCGCATGGTCCCGGGGGTAATAACGCCCCCTGCCCAGATAGGCAATCCACACCTTGCGCACAACGCCGTCCACGGACAGGGTGGTTGGGGTGCCCGCCGCAAAGGTCCTGAACATGGCCACCACCCCTGCCAGCGGCTTCCCGAGCGCCGGCTGCAGGTGTTCCCGGCGGCGGACAAAGTTCGGATAAAGGCCGACGCTGGAGGTGTTCAGCATGACCATTTCGGAGACCTCCGGGCTTCCCGCCAGGCCCCGTTCCGCCGTCACCACCCCGATGTCCGCCAGGGCCGCTTCACCTTTGCTGGCCGCATCCACCGCATCCTTCAGGCTTCCCGTCCCCGCGTCGCGCGCAAAGTGGTTCAGGGTGCCGCCGGGCAGGACCAGAAGCGGAATCGAACGTGCGACGGCGGCGGCGGCCGCTGCGCCGACCGTTCCGTCACCGCCCCACACGCCCAGGGCGCGGGTGCCAGGGAAGTCGGCGGTGGCGGCGATCCGTTGCACCAGGTCCTCGTCCGGCTGCACGGTGTTTATATGCGCTTTGGGAAATACTTCCTTGAGTGCTGACGCCGTCTCCTCCTTGAAGGATCCGCCCAAGGTGTTGACCACAATGCTCAGACCCTCGCCGCCCGGCAACTCAGGCGCACTGGTCCATGCCCTGGTCGTCTGCGGAATCGGCGGACGAACCGGCCACCAATGGCGGGTCACCAGCGCAGCCCCGGCACCAAGGGCCGAACCGAAGAGGACGTCCGACGGCCAGTGGGCGCCGGTGTGAACCCGCGAATAGGCGACTCCCACGGCTGCGGGAGCCAGGGCAGCACCTACGGCCGGGCGGACCAGGCCTGCCCCGACTGCGAACGCTATCGCAGACGCCGAATGCCCCGATGGCATGGAGGAACTGGTGGGCTGTGGATGCACGAAGCGGAACACCGGAAGATGTTCGGGGAGCGGGCGGGTCCGGGGGAGCAGCGTCTTGAACACCACGTTGGTCACGGCGGAGGCCACCCCCTGGGCGATCAGCCCATGCAGTGCTGCCCTCCGCGTCTTGCCGGGAAACAACGCCAGGACGGCCGCCGCTCCCATCCAGAGCTTTCCGTGGTTGGCCGAGGCGGAAAGCCGGCGGAAGAACACATCGTGGTTGCCGCCGGGCAGGTTGGATACATGCTTGAGAAGGTATCTATCGAGGCGGCTGATCCAGCTTCGCCCCCGCGGCCTGGCGCTTTGCATGTGATCACCCTAACCCAAGGTTTAGTCCCGCTTGGCGGCTTCCTGCCCGGCGGCTTCCTCGACCGCGCTAAGGGCCTCGCGGCACCGGCAAGAAGCAGCGCCACCAGGATGGGTGCCATGATGGCCAGCAGCGCGGTGTGGATACCGGTGAGGTCACCGAGGTAGCCCAGCAGCGGCGGTCCAGCAAGGAATGATATATACCCCAAAGTGGATACAACGGAAACGCGTGCGGCTGAGTGCCGTGGGTCATCGGACGCAGCGGACATGCCCATGGGGAAAGCCAGGGCGGCGCCGACGCCCCACAGGGCTGCACCGATGCCGGCCAGCCAGATATTGGGCGCCAGCACAAAAAGGCCCAGGCCCGCGGCCGCTGCGGCCATGCTGGCCCGCAGGACTGCCACCCGTCCGTATGCGTCGATGACTCGGCCGCCCAGGAACCGCATGGCGGTCATGGCCAGGACGAAGAGGGCGAACATGAGGGCGCCGGTGGATTCGGAGGCCGCGAGCCCGTCCACTGAGGCCTTGGCGATCCAGTCGTTGCCCGCTCCCTCGGTGAGGGTGGCGCCCAGGACCACGACGCCGATGAGCAGTGTCCTGCTGTCCCGCCACGCGGACGGTCCCTTGGCGGGTTTCGGCTCCCCCTCCACGGGGGCGGTGGAGATGTGGGGAAGGAAGTAGCGTGGCACGGTCAATGCCACCAGCACCACCACGGCTGCAATCGCCATGAGATGCAGCGGCAGGTCCACACCCAGGGTGGAAAGCCCTGCACCCACCAGGGCGCCAACGAATGCGCCGCCGCTGAAGGCCGCGTGGAACTGGGGCATGATGGTGCGACGGAGCTTGTGCTCCACGTCGGCCCCTTCGATGTTCTGTGCCACATCCCAAAGGCCAATGCCAATGCCAAAGAAGAACAGCGAAACCGCTGTTCCGGGAATGGACGTGGCCGAAAGCGACAGAGCGATTCCCACACCTGCGGCCGCCGCCAGCAAGCCCGCAAAGCGGACCGTGTTGGCGGTGCCAATCCTGCCGACCACCAGGCCGGCGGTGGGAAGTGCCAGCAGTGAGCCTACGGCAGTGCACAGCAGCAGCGTGCCCATTTGCCCCGACGTGATGTGCAGCGTCTGCGTAACGGCAGGGATCCTGGCCGCCCAGCTTGCGAACACGAGTCCGTTGATCCCGAAGACCACGAACGTGGCTGCGGCGGCGGCTCTCAAGCCTGCCTGCTGTTCCTTACCTGTACTGGAGCTCATACGTACACTACTTCCACAGAGTATTTTTAAGGTCGGCATGGTCCTGGGCGCTGAATTGCCGGTCCGTCACGATGACATCCACTTTTTCCAGGCCGGCGACGAGCACCCGGGCGCTGGCCTGCCACTTTCCCGCGGAGGCGGCCACCACCACTCGTGCCGCAGCTTCCAGGCCGGCCTTCTTCACCGCGGCATCGTCGAGGTCGTGGGCCAGCAGGCCGTCGCGGAAGTCCACTGCGCAGGGCGTGACCACCGCGGTGTCAAAACGCAGGGACCTGATGTTGGACTCGGCCAGCGGTCCGCGGAAACAGAGTTCACCGGGCACCACGCTTCCACCCGGCAGCAGCAGGGCGGGGCGGGAGCCTGCGGCACCGTCACCGCCTGCAGCCGCATTGAGGGCCTGCAGGGACATGGGCATCAGGGTCACCTGCCGGCCGGCCGCTGCCCGCGCCACTTCGGTTGCCGTGCTGCCGCTGTCCAGCCAGACGTGTTCGCCGTCGGCCAGCAGGCCGGCCACGGCAGCTGCGATGCGCTTCTTGGCATCCCGGTCCTCCAGCTCCCGCTGTCCGTAGCCCGGGTTGCGGCCGTGGCCTATCAGGCTCCTGGCGCCGCCGTGGACCCTGCGGAGCACACCGTGGCCGGCCAGTACTTCAAGGTCCCGGCGGATGGTTGCGCCAGAGGCGGCGCAGGCCTGCATCAGGTCCTCGACGCTCACCTCCGGCTGCCGCCGGAGGATTTCGGCAATGGTCCTGTGCCGCTCGTCCGTTTTCATGAGCAAATGATATCAACTCATGATCATTTGCTCATGTGGTGGCCGGGACAGCTCAGCGGCTGCGCGCCACCCTCTGTTCGTCCCACACCGGCTCCGCCGACTCGTACACCTTCCCGTCGGAGCCGAATACCAGGAACCGGTCGAAGGTCCGGGCAAACCAGCGGTCGTGGGTGACCGCCAGGACAGTTCCCTCGAAGTGGTCAATGGCCCGCTCCAGCGCTTCAGCGGAGTGCAGGTCCAGGTTGTCCGTGGGCTCGTCCAGCAGCAGCAGGGTGGCACCACTGAGCTGAAGCAGGAGGATCTGGAACCGCGCCTGCTGGCCGCCGGAGAGTGACTCATACTTCTGTTCCGACTGTCCCGCCAGGCCGTAGCCGTCCAGGGCACCCGCGGCGGCCTCCCGGCCCAGCCCGGAACGGTGTTCATCGCCGCGGTGCAGGATTTCCAGCAGGGTCTTTCCCAGCAGGTCGGGACGGACATGGGTCTGGGCAAAGAATCCCGGCCGGATCCTGGCACCGAGCTTGACGGTGCCTTCGTGCGGTACCTCGGCG
Source organism: Arthrobacter sp. FX8 (assembly GCF_026723805.1). Taxonomy (NCBI): domain Bacteria; kingdom Bacillati; phylum Actinomycetota; class Actinomycetes; order Micrococcales; family Micrococcaceae; genus Arthrobacter; species Arthrobacter sp. FX8. Next base: position 3,687,704 of record NZ_CP113505.1, read on the forward strand.
ATGTCAACATCGGACACGGGCAGGTGTTCGCGTTCGGGGTCAGTGCCGCCAGTGGCCAGCAGCCGCAGGAAGTGCGACTTGCCGGAACCATTGGAGCCCAGCACGCCCACGCGGTCGCCGAACCACACTTCCGTGGAAAAGGGCTTCATGAGCCCGGTGAGTTCCAGCTTCTCCGCCACGATGGCGCGCTTGGCGGTCCGTCCGCCTTTGAGCCTCATTTGCACGTTCTGCTCGATGGGCAGCGCCTCGGGCGGCCCCACTTCAAGGAACTTTGCCAGCCGGGTCTGGGCGGCATGGTAGCGGTTGGCCATGTCGGAGCGGAACGCGGCCTTGTTCTTGTACATGTTGACGAGTTCCTTGAGCTTGATGTGCTCCTCGTCCCAGCGCTTGCGCAATTCCTCGAACCGGGCGTTCCGGTCCGCCCGGGCCTCCACGTACGATTCGAACCCGCCGCCGTGGATCCACGCGGCGGCCCCGTTGATCCCCGGCTCAAGGGTGACAATGCGCCCGGCGGCGTTGTTCAGCAGCTCGCGGTCGTGGCTGATGAAGAAGACGGTTTTCCTGGAGTCATTGAGCTTCTCCTCGAGCCAGCGCTTGCCCGGCACGTCAAGGTAGTTGTCCGGCTCGTCCAAAAGGAGGAGATCGTCCGGGCCGGCGAACAGTGCTTCCAGCACCAGGCGCTTCTGCTCGCCGCCGGAAAGGGTCGACGCCGGGCGGTGCTGTGCGCGGTCAAAGGGCAGCCCCAGCGCGGCCATGCAGACCTCGTCCCAGACGGTCTCGACGTCGTAGCCGCCGGCGTCCCCCCAGTCCACGATGGCCTGGGCGTACCGCATCTGGGTGGGCTCGTCGTCGTCCTCCATCATGGCCAGCTCGGCGTCATCCACCTCGCGGGCAGCGGCTGCCAGGGCCGGGGGAGCGGCGGACACCAGGAGGTCCCGGACGGTAGAGCCGTCCCGCACCTGCCCCACGAACTGGCGCATGATGCCCATGTTTCCGGACCGCCCAATGACGCCCTCGTCCGGGACCAGGTCTCCGGCGATGATCCGGAACAGCGTGGTCTTCCCCGTGCCGTTGGGCCCGATGAGGGCGGTCTTGGTGCCGTCAGGGACCTTGAAGGTCACTCCGTTCAGGAGCTGGGTGCCGTCGGAGAGGAAGTAGTCGATGCCGGAAACGTCAATATGGGCCACACCGTCAATCCTCCCACGCCGGTCCCTTGCCTGGCGGGGGCTCCCTAGCCGGCGGCGGTGAGGAACTGCTTCAGCAGCGGGCCGGAGGTGGTGGCGCCCAGGCCGCCGTCCTCCACGAAGACGGCTACGGCCAGGTCCCCGTGGACGGCCACGATCCAGGCGTGCGTCTTTGGCGGAGTCTCGGTGCCGAATTCGGCGGTTCCGGTCTTCGCCCCTACCGGTGCCCCGGGGACGCTGGACAGGAACCCTGCGTGGCCGGACGTGACGACGGCGCGCATCATGTCTGCCAGCGACGCCGCCTCCGCAGCCGTGATCGGCTTGTCCGAGGCGGTGGAGGGTGCCTCGGCAGCGGCGGTTGCGGACCGGTCGGCCGCGGGGGCAGTGGAACCTGCCGTTGTTCCGGCAGCGGGCGCACCGGCGTCGGGGTTGAGGACCAGCTGCGCGGCGACGGGGGCGCCCTTGGCCACGGAGCCGGCCATGATTGCTGCGGCCAACGGGGAGAGCAATACTTTGCCCTGGCCAATCATGGACGCTGCGTGTTCGGTGCCCTGCGCCTGCCCTGGAACAGAGCCCAGGAAGGCTTCGGCGCCAAGTTTCGGCGCCTCCACCGCCACTCCCATGGACGTGGCAGCGGCTTCAAGCTGGCCCTGCGACACAGAGTCACGCTGGGAGATGAAGGCAGTGTTGCAGGAGTGGGCAAAGGCGTCCCGCAGGGTCACCGCGCCCAAAGAGGTCTCGGGGTAGCCTTCCGAGTTTTTGAAGGTCCGCCCGTCCACCGTGAGCGTGGGGGTGCACTGGATGGTGGAGTCGGGCGTCATCCCGTTCCGGAACATGGCCAGGGAATCCACCATCTTGAAGATCGATCCCGGGGCGTACTGTCCCAGCATTGCCGTGTTGTAGCCGTTGCTGCCCGGCCCGGAAGCCGCTGCCAGCACGGCTCCGGTGGAGGGTCGGAGGGCCACGATGGCTGACGCCGGCCCCACCGGCTCCAGGATGCCCTCAGCCAGCGTCTGCAGCCGCGGATCGAGGGTGGTCTTCAGCGGCGTCCCGGGCTTGGGCTCCACCTGGAAGAGGACGCGGCGGGGGTCGGTGCCGGCGGATTGGATCTGTTCGCGCGTGAGGTCGGCCCGTTGCGCGCGGATGACAACGGCGTCCGATCCGCGGAGCTGTTCGTCATACTGCTGCTGGAGCCCTCCGATGCCCGTGACGTCCCCGGGGGCCAGGGCGCCATCGGACGCCTCGATTTGTTCCGCCGTCGCTTCCCCTACCGACCCGAGCACGGCCCGGGCAAACGTCCTGCTCGGGGCCAGGGGGATGGATGCCGGGATGCCGCGGGCGCCGGGAATGGCCTGGATCTGTGCATCGGTGATGGTACGGCCCTCTTCGCGGAGGGTGATGGCGGAAACAAAGGCCTGGGCACCTGCTGCCTTGACCTGCTGCACGTAGGCGGCAGGGTCCACTCCCACCAGGGCAGCCAGTTTGCCGGCGGAATCGGCGGGGTCTGCGCTGCCCAACTGGGGCTTGTCGATGCCCACATTCACCACGGGGCGGTAGGTCACCAGCGGGACGTCTCCGGCGCCCAGGATGTCTGCGCGCTGGGGGGTCTGGGATCCTTTGGTCACGATTTCGCTGTCCCCGAGGCCCGGTGCCAGGATGGCCGGATCCCAGACGGTGAGCCATTTATCGCCGGACTTCCTGAAGTTCGCTGCGATGGTGTACTTCCATTCCGCGTCGCCGAACTTCCAGGTGTAGTTCAGGGGTGCGGAGGCCTTGTCCCCGTCCAGCGTGAGTCCGCCTGCCTGGACCTCGGGCTTTTGCGGGTCCAGGGCCGCGAAGACCTGGTGCAGCTGGTCGTTCGCTGCGGCGGCGTCCTTGCCGTCGAAAGCCACGGACCCTACATCGAGCGCCGAGACTGCGCCGGCCAGCTGCCGTGCCGCGGCTTCGGCGCCGGACTTTCCGTCATCGCAGGCCACCAGCGAGGTTCCGATAATGAGCGCAGTTATGGCAAGCGAAAGTTTTGTTGTTTTCCCCATCGCGCCATTATCCCCCGGGCCGGCTGACATCAGCGCCACGCGTGTTCAGTCCCGGGTCATGGAGCGTTATGAGAGCCCCAGGTCCGGCACCGGCAGTTTGAAGACGTCCTTCAGGGCGGACGTTGCGGCATGCAGCCCGGGCATGCCCGTCACCCCGGGACCCGGCGGTGTCGACGACGAACACAGGTAGACGCCCAGCAGCGGCGTCCGCCACGGGATGGGGGACACCACCGGCTTCTGGACCAGACCCCGGACGTCCATAATGCCGGCGCTGAAATCGCCCCCAATGTAGTTCCGGTTGTATTCAGCCAACTCCGCTGCGGTGATGACGTGTGATTCCACCACAAGATCGCGGAATCCCGGGGCGAACCGTTCCAGCTGCGCGGCAACCTGGCTGGTCATGTCCTTCGTCGAGCCGGAGGGAACATGGCAGTACGTCCACAGTGTGTGCCGGCCTGCAGGGGCGCGGCCTGCGTCGAAGCGGGACGGCTGGGCCACGAGCACATATGGCCGTTCAGGATGGCGTCCGGCACTGACTTCGTTTTCCGAGCGTGCCAGCTCGGCCCGCGTGCCGCCCACGTGCACGGTGCCGGCGTCGGAAAGTCCGCTGGCCTGCCACGGCACCGGCCCGGACAGGATGAAGTCCACCTTGCACGAGCCATTGCCGTAACGGAAGCGTTCCAGGGCCCGCCGGTAATGTCCGGGAAGTGATTCCCCTGCCATGTCCAGCAACCCCCGGGGTGCCACGTCCAGCAGCGTGGCGCGGGTGGCAGGAAGCTGTTCCAACCGGTCAATCGGGGTTCCGGTGTGGATGACTCCTCCGTGGGCGCGGATGTCGTCCGCGAGGGCTGCCGCGATGGATGCGGAACCGCCGCGGGGGATGGGCCATCCCACGGCGTGTCCCAGGGCACCAAGCATCAGCCCGGCTCCGGAGGCGGCGAGGGAGGGCAGGTGGGAGATGGCATGGGCGGCCACACCGCTGAGGAGGGCCGGCGCCAGTTCCTCCCGGAACCGAAGGTTCCACAGCCCGGTCCCTTGTTCCAGGGTCCGCAGGCCGTAGACGCCGGCCACCAGGGGGTTCCGGGGGATCCGGAGGAGTTGGTTTTGGGTGAAGTCCATGACGTCGTCAATGTGGCGGACCAGTGGCTCCATGAGCCGGCGGTACGCGGGTCCGTCCCGGCCCAGTCCTTCAACGGTCCTGTCCATCGATTGATAGGCCAGGGCTGCCCGGCCACCTTCCAGCGGGGAACCGAAGGACACGTCCGGGGTGATGAGGTCCACCCTTCGGGGCAACTCGAAAGCGCGGAAGAAAGGGGACGCCACAGCCATTGGGTGCACGGCGGAGCAGACATCATGGAAGTGCCCGGGCTGCATCAACTCCGTGGTCCGGGTTCCGCCGCCAATCGTCGCTGCGGCCTCGAAGACCTCCACTGACAGGCCGGCCCGCGCCATCACCGCGGCCGCGGAGAGTCCGTTGGGGCCGGACCCTACTACTGCCACATCAGGCACGGGACCCCGCCTTCGCCGCGCGGAATGAAGCCGGCAGCTTGAGCCGGATCCGGTCCGGCGCGTTGGAGAAGGGGCCGCCGTGGGGGTCGTCCAGGTGGTGGCGGCGGATGGGATCATAGGCGGGATCGTAAATATCCCAGACGACGCGTGCCATGAGATAGGCCACCGCGGCCATATGCGCGGCCACCGCCAGGACGTAGTAGGGCATGTCCAGGTTGTGCTGGGAGGAACCTGCGCTGGTCACCTGTCCAAGGTACATCCATATCGCAGCCCAATGCAGGGCTTCGATGCCCTGCCAGACCAGGAAGTCGCGCCACCGCGGCCGGGCCAGGGCCAGCAGCGGAATGAGCCACACCACGTATTGGGGCGAATACACCTTGCTGGTAAGGATGAAGGCCGCCACGATCAGGAAGGCGAGCTGCGCCATGCGGGGACGGCGGGGGGCCGTCAACGCAACAGCGGCAATGCCTGCACAGGCCACGGCAAAGAACCCGGTGGAAAACATGCTGACGGCACCGGCGCCAAGCCCGGACCAGCCCAGCCTGTCCGCCACCAGGTTGTAGGCAAACCAGGCTGAGCTGTACCCGGCGCCCCGCTCAGCGCTGTACTGGAAGAAGAAGGCCCACCCGGAAGGGTTGGCAGCCGCGAACGGCAGGTTCACTGCCAGCCAGGTGGCGGCCGCGCTGCCGCCGGCCACCAGCAGCGGGCGCCATCTTCCCGTGCGTACTGCAAGCAGCAGGATGGCGCCCAGCACCAGCAGCGGATACAGCTTGGTGGCCGTGGCGAGGCCAATCATGACCCCGGCGGGCACAAGCCGTTGCCGGGCAAAGAAGTACATCCCCAGGGCAAGCAGGCATGCGGCCCAAAGGTCCCAGTTGATGGTTCCGGCCAGCACGATCCCCGGGGCCACCGCCACCATGGCCGCATCCCACGGACGGCGGCCGGGCATGCGTGCTGTCACCAGCACGGTGGCCATGGCCACCGCCGCCAGCAGCACCGCGTTGATGTCAAAGTAGGCCAGGGCGCGGGCACCGGCCTCTCCGCCGGGTACCAGCCAGGCCGTCACACCCGCGATCAGCCCAAGGAGCACCGGGTATTCGAACTGGCTGCCGCTGCCCAGGATGGGAAAGATTCCCGCGGCCATGCCGCGGTTGCGGAACAATTCGGGGAAATCCGAGTAACACGTGGCATAGAACTGCGTGGGCGTCTCCCAGCCGTTGGCCCTGCAATAGCCCTTCAGCAGGACCCCCACCAGGGCTGCCAGGGCCGTGAGGACAATGAGCACCCGTTCCACCGAGTAGATACCGGGGGAGACCACGCCGGGATCTGTCCTGGATCCCAGCGGGCCGCCGATCACCTCGGTGAAATTCCGCAGCAGGGCATCGCTGCGGCTGGGCACTACGATTCGGGGCCGTCGTCCGCTGTCCGGCGACTGGGTCTCGTGCATGGCTTCGAGCTTACAGCCGGCCCCCTGCCGGGGGTTTGGGGGCCGGCCCTTCAGCGCAGGCCACCTATTTGCTGGTGCATGAGCACGAAAACGTCGTTCCGGTGCTGCTCCAGCAGGGCGCTGTTAAAGGAACTGCGGCGCTGCAGGGGCCGGGACAGGAGTCCCATGATTTTTTGCATCAAGGGAGCCACCTCCTTTCTTCGGTTATAAGGCACAAAAGTGCATGGCGAATTAGCACCCCTTTTCAGTGCGCAAAAGCGCGGAAATTTGGGCGCAAGGAATTCACCGAGGGAATTAGTGGAATTGCGCAGGAGCGCAGTGGCAGCGCGGACTACCGGGAGCCGGGAGTGAACCGCAATGCCGGTGGGAGAGTTGTGGCAAATGCGGGACTATGCGGCTGCGAAGGGGAGGCCTGGGCAGCAGCAGTTCCCGGAAGTCAGCGGAGAAGCACGGTGGTCCGGCCTGGACGGCCCGTCTTGGACATGGAGTCCCGCCTGGGCCTTGACGGTACTGGCACCGTGGCCCGCGGCCAGGTGGCCGGCGCCTAGCGGCGTCGCAGCAGGCCCGGGAGGTCCGCCGGCCGGCGGTAACCCGAGTTGACCGAAGCCACGCGCACAGGATCAGCAAAGGCCGGGAACGCATTGATGGAGGCATTCCATTCGCCAGTCAAAGTCATCATTATCCCAACCTCCTTTTCTACTGTCCGCTGCGTGGATTGCAATGCGGTCTTTGACCCCGGCAGATTGCCGTGGGGTCAGGAATAAAGGTACCCCAGGAATTCGCGGAAGACCAGCAATTTCCGGAGAAAAGAAGAAAACTTTTGAATAGGGGTATTTAGAGGCCCCAGCGGACAATGGCGGGGGTCTTCTTATCCCATCCAAGCGTGCAGACCTTCGCCGTGCCCAGGATGAAATGCCGGCCTTCCGTGGGCGGCAATTCCAGCCAGCGCGCGGTGAGGATCCGGGAGAAGTGCCCGTGCGCCACGATCAGCACATTGTCCATCCCGGATTCCAGGATCCGGCCGATGATTTTGTCCGCCCTGGCGGCAACCTCGTCGAGTGTCTCCCCGTTGGGCACGCCGTGGGTCCAGATCAGGTAGTCGGGGTTGTCCTTGCGGATCAGGTCCGAACTGATGCCCTCGTAGTCGCCATAGTTCCATTCGACCGCGAGCGGTTCATGCCGGGCATCGGGGAAGCCGGCGAGTTCGGCTGTCCGCCGTGCCCGCCGCAGCGGGGACGTGAGCACCAGGTCGAAGTCGACGCCGTCCAGCACCTTGCGGGCCTCCACGGCCTGCTGCTCGCCTTCCACCGTGAGGGGGAGGTCGGTGAGGCCGGTGTACTGCCCGCTCTTTGACCATTCGGTTTCGCCGTGGCGGAGGATCCAGAGCTGGGGGCGCGGGGCAAAGGCGGGGTTGGTCACTTGGACTCCTCAACGGGTGAAGGTTCGACGGCGGCGGAAGAGACTCCAGGGCCGGGTCCGGCAGGTGCTGATTCAGGCTGTTCGGCCCACCACCGGAGCAGGCGCGCCTCAGCTTCCGCGGTGGGCAGTGGTCCGTGTTCCATCCGTTCATTCAGGAGGAACTTGTAGGCGCGGCCCACCACAGGCCCCGGTTTGAGTCCCAGCACGGCCATGATCCTGGCCCCGTCCAGGTCCGGGCGAACTGCGTCCAGGGACTCCTGTTCCCGGAGTGCGGCGATGCGGGCTTCGAGGTCGTCGTAGGCGAAGGCCAGGCGCTCGGCCTTGCGCTGGTTCCGGGTGGTGACGTCGGAGCGGGTCAGGCGGTGCAGGCGCTCCAGCAGCGGACCAGCATCGGTCACGTACCGGCGGACGGCCGAGTCGCTCCAGCCGGCGTCGCCGTAGCCGTAGAAGCGCATGTGGAGCTCCACCAGGCGTGCCACGGCCTTGATGGTGTCATTGTCGAACCGCAGCGCCTTCATCCTCTTGGAGGTGAGCTTGGCACCCACCATGTCGTGGTGCCGGAAGCTCACCGCGCCGCCCGGTTCGAAGCGGCGCGTAGCCGGCTTCCCGACGTCGTGCATCAATGCAGCGAAGCGCAGCACGAAGTCCGGTCCGGGCACCGGACCCTCCGCGTCGGTTTCGAGCTCGGCTGCCTGCTCCAGGACCTGGAGCGAGTGCTGGTAGACGTCCTTATGCCGGTGGTGCTCGTCGGATTCGAGGCGGAGAGCGGAAACCTCGGGCAGTACATGCTCGGCCAGCCCGGTTTCCACCAGGAGGTCGATGCCCGTCCGTGGCCGGGCACCGCAAATCAGCTTGACCAGTTCGTCCCGCACGCGCTCCGCGGAAATGATCTTGATCCGGTCGGCCATGCCTGTCATTGCGTCCCGCACGTCATCGTGGACCGAGACGCCCAGCTGTGCGGCGAACCTGGCGGCCCGCATCATCCGCAGGGGGTCGTCGGAGAAGGACGCTTCCGGCGCGCCGGGGGTGGCCAGCACGGAGGCGTGGAGGTCGCGGACGCCGCCGAAGGGGTCCACCAGCTCCATGGAGGGCAGCTTCAACGCCATGGCGTTAATGGTGAAGTCGCGGCGCAGCAGGTCATCAGTCAGCGAGGAACCGAACGCCACCACGGGCTTGCGCGAATCGGGATCGTACGCCTCGGCCCGGTACGTGGTGATCTCAATCTGGAAGCCGGCCTTGCGCATGCCAATGGTGCCGAAGGCGCGCCCGATTTCCCAGAAGTTGTCCGCCCACTTTTTGATCAGGGCCACGGTCTGGTCCGGCGTGGCGTCGGTGGTGAAGTCAAGGTCGGGGGAGGTCCGCCCAAGGAACAGGTCACGCACCGGACCGCCCACCAGGGACAGCTCGTGGCCGGCGTCCACGAAGCGCCGGCCGAGCTCCAGGACCACCGGGTCCACCTTGAAGTCGACAGTGTGGGAATCAATCTTGTGATGTGCGTGCGACATAGTTCCTTAAGCTTGGCAGAAACCAGCGCCGCGGCAGTCCAAAAAGCGTCACGATCAAGGCCAATTGACCTTCGCCGCCGGAAAGTGCGTCATATCCTGTCCATGTTGGTGTCATGTTCCGGTCATCACGGAAGGGCAACAGTCGTTAGAGTGGACTCCATGGCCCATCCAGTACCGAGCGCTCCAGGCAGGAGGACGAACGCACCATTGCCGTCGGCAATCGGGGCGCACGTTGCCCCTGCCCAGCAATCGGCACCGGCGTCGCTGCCTACGGTCGAGGAAGTCTCGGCCGGCGGTGTCGTGGTGGATACGTCCGACGCCGGGTTGAGGGTTGCGATCATCGCCCGCCTTAATAGGGGTGGCCGCCTCGAGTGGTGCCTGCCCAAGGGCCATCCGGAGGGCAAGGAAAACAACGAAGAGGCCGCGGTCCGTGAGATTGCCGAGGAAACCGGCATCGAGGGCACCATCCTGGCGCCGCTTGGCAGCATCGACTACTGGTTCACCGTCAGCGGCCACCGGGTCCACAAGACCGTGCACCACTACCTCCTGCGGGCCACCGGCGGCGAACTCACCATCGAGAACGATCCCGACCAGGAAGCCGTGGACGTGGCGTGGGTCCCCATCCAGGAACTAGCCCGGAAGCTGTCATTCCCCAACGAACGCCGCATCGCCGACCTCGCCCGTGACGTCCTGCCCGGACACCTCTAAGCCCGGACGCCGCCGTCGCCATTGCGGTGTTAAGTGCCGGTGGGTGAGACGATGAAGTCGATGTCAGCTACCAACTTTCCTTCCGACCGGTCCGGCCGGCCCGATGACGCGGCACCCGACGGCGTGCCCCCGGAGCCGGCCGCTCCGGACCTGGCCCAGCCCGTGGCCGCTGGCCCCAGCGAAACCCGTTCCAGCGCCATCATGGCCGCCGGAACGCTGGTTTCGCGCTTCCTGGGCTTCGGCAAGACCTGGATGCTCGGTACCGCCCTGGGCCTGGGCTCAACGGTCAATGACACGTTCATCAACGCCAACAACCTGCCCAACCTGATCTTCCTCCTGGTGGCCGGCGGCGTGTTCAACGCGGTCCTGGTCCCACAGATCATCAAGGCCAGCAAGGCTCCGGACAGGGGAGCGGACTACATCAGCCGGCTGCTGACGCTGGCTGTCCTGCTCCTGTTCGGCCTGACGGCCCTGGTCACCCTGGCAGCTCCCGGCGTGATCGAACTGACCACCCAGGGCTATTCACCCCAGCAAAAGGCCCTGGCGGTCACCTTCGCGTTCTGGTGCCTGCCGCAGATCTTCTTCTACGGCCTTTACGCCCTGCTCACCCAGGTCCTGAACGCCAACGGCGCCTTTGGCCCTGCCATGTGGGCGCCCATCATGAACAACCTGGTGGCCATCGCCGGCCTGGGCATGTTCATCTGGATTTTCGGCAGCAACGAGGTCAACCCGCACAACCTGGACAACTGGGGATCAACGCAAACGCTCCTGGTGGCAGGATTCTCCACCATCGGCGTGCTGTCCCAGACAGCCATCCTGCTGGTCCCGGTCTTCCGGCTGAAGCTCGGCCTCCGGCCACGGTTCGGCTGGCGCGGCGTGGGGCTGGGCCACGCAGCCAGGCTGAGCGTATGGACGCTCCTGACGGCCGCCGTCGGGCAGCTCGCCTTCCTGTACGTCATGCGCATCGCCACCATTCCCGGCGCCGAACGCATCCGCCTGCAGCAGGCGGGGGACCCGTCGGCATACACCCTGCCCGGCAACGCGGTCCTTGAAGTGGCCAGCCAGCTGTACCTGCTGCCGCACTCGATCATTGCCCTGTCGCTGGCCACCGTGCTCTTCAACCGGATGACGCGGGCATCGCAGGACGGCAACCGGGCTGAACTGCGCGACGCCCTCTCCCACGGCCTGCGGACCATGGCCGTGGCCACTGTGTTCGGGGCGCTGGCACTGTTTGCCCTGGCCGGTCCGCTGGGCATGTTCTTCTCCGGCGGACTGCGGCAGGACGGCGTCATGCTGGCCCAGACGCTCACCATCCTGGCCCTCAGCACTCCGTTCATGAGTGCCAACTTCATGATGTCCCGCGTGTTCTACGCCAACGAGGACGCCCGCACGCCGTTCTATGTCCAGCTGCTGCTCGCCGTGGTGTACGTGGCGGGGGCGTTTGCCATCCAGTTCCTGCCGGTGGGCCAGATCATCTACGCCATTGCCGTCCTCTACATGGTGGGCAACATCCTCTCGGTGGTCATCAGCGCGTTCTTCCTGCGGCGCATGCTGGGCCACCTCGACGGCCCACGGATCGCCAACTCCTACATCCGCATGGGGTACGCGGCCCTCGGTTCGGCAATCGCCGGTGCGGGCGCCCTGTGGCTCATGGGCAGCTACAATCCGGACGGTTTCGCATGGCAGAACCGGATCACTGCCCTGGTCACCGTCATTGTGGTGGGACCCGTCATGCTGGTGGTGTACTTCGTCCTTCTCAAGCTGTTCCGGGTCTCAGAGCTCACCGACATGCTCCGGCCCCTGCTGGGCAGGTTTGGCCGCGGCAGCCAGGCCCCTGCTCCGGATGCCGGGGACGCGCCGTCGTCCCCTCCCGCTGAAGCTGTGGACGGGGAGCGCGGTCACCGCCCGGAGCGGGCCACCACGTCCGTTGATACCGGCCTTATCCCCCGTATCTCCGGTGAATTCGACGCCGTCTCCTTCCGTGCCGGCCCGGACCCGCAGCGTGGGACGCACCGTCCGCAGATGTACGACAGCGGCACGGCCCAGGGTGCCGAGGACGCCTACCTGCCGGGGGAGGACCAGCCCGGCACCGCCCGCGGCGGCCTGCTCAGGGAACAGATCCCGCTTCCCGGCCGCCGCACCTACCAGGGGAAGCCCGGCGAGAACCCGTATTTCAAGACCAGGCGCAAGCGGAAAAAGTAAATTCCGTCCGGTCTGGCGCACGTCTTCTCCGCAGCCGTTTGGGGCGGATCGGCTAGGATCGAACAGGTACAGGGGTAGTTGCATTACGGGTTTGCCGTGCGCGGCACCCGAACGGCGGTTGCGTCATCAGACCGGCAATCCCGGACAGTCTAGGAGGAACACGTGTCCAACCCGATCGACGTCGGATCAGTACTGGGCGGCCGCTACAAGGTCACCGCCACAGTGTTGGCCTCGCACGACCACGATCTGGTGCTGGACGGTGTGGACCAGGTCCTCAACCGCCCGGTCAGCATCCTGGTTGCCGGCCCGGAGAACACCGAACAGGTTGCGCAGAGCGCCCGCGAAGTCGCCACCGGCGAACGTCCCGGCACCGTTCAGGTCCTGGACCTTGGCGTCACCGAGGACGCCACCTACCTCATCACCAACCACACATCCGCCGCCGACCTGCTGGACTTGGTGGTTGCGCCCAATCCGCCGTACGTGGAGCCATTCTTCACGGACACGCTGGGCAGTGAAATCTTCGGCCAGCCGCGGTCGCACGAGCCGGAGCCGTACGACGAGGAAGACCACGTCGACGCCGGATACATCAACTACGCCGATTCGCACCCCAGCCAGGTTGATCCATACCGTTCAGCGCCGGCCGTACCGCCCAGGCCGTCCGTTCGTCCCGCTGCCCAGCAGCCCGCCGCACCAGTGCGCGCTGCCGGGGCCGCTCCGGGCGCTGGTGCCGCTGCAGCGGCCGGTGGGGCTGCAGGTGCTGCTTCGAACAAGGGAAACGGGTCCTCCCGGATGGATCCGGATGCCACTGCAGCGCAGCCGGTGGCAACCAATGCCCAGTCCCCGTCCGGACGCGCCAGCGCTGCGGAGGCGGACACAGGACCCAACGATACCGCTGCCGCAAGCACCCCACGGCAGCAGGTCCAGCCAACCGCTGAGGACCGGACGCCCAAGGTTTCCCTGTGGTCCGACGACGACTATGCGCAGTCAGGGGATCAGGACCACTACGAGGAGACCCACGAATCCCCGCAGGAATCGCATCCAGTCAAGGGGAAGGCAGCCCTCTTTGCACGTGCGGCTGCGCCCGCTGCCGCCGGCGTCGCCTTCGCGGACCGTGCCGAGGATGACGACGACGATCGTGATGAGTCCGAAAACCAGCCCCGATCCATGCGCTGGCTGGTGGGCGGGCTCCTGGCCGTTGTGCTGATCGCCGGCCTGATCTTCGCCGTGACCAACCTGGGCAGCCTCTTTACGCCGGGGCCTCAGGCCAAGCCGACAGCTGGCCCCGCAACCACCAACTCCCAGGCATCAGCGCCTGCCACTCAGGCAGCACCGTCGGCGCCGCCCGCCGTTCCGCCGGCCATCGAGAGCGTCAGCCGGCAGGGGAACTTCGACTTCGCCGCCACCTTCGATGGCGATCTGGTCAAGGCCTACGACGGCAATGCCGCCAGCTACTGGTCCGATATGGAATTCGCCACGGAAAACTGGGGTGGCCTGGCCCCGCAGGGCGTCCCCCTCGTTGTGAAGCTGAAGAGCGCTGCCACTGTCTCCTCCATCACGCTCTCCCAGCTCGGGGGATCGGGGGGCAACATCACGGTCTACACCAATGACCGGCCCACCATGGACGGAGCCAAGGCAGTAGGAACCAACAGCTTCACGTCCACAGACCTGAACATGCCCCTTCCGGAACCGGTGCAGGCACAGTACGTGATTGTCTCCATCAATTCCCTTCCCAAGCTGGCGGCTCCCAAGACCCGCTACGGCTACGGTCTCCGGCTGGCTGAAATCAAGGTCCAGTAGGCGTCTTTCCGCCTGCGGGTGTTACCGGCGCTGTTACTGCTGCCCACCGGCACCCGCAGCGGGAATGTAGTCTGGAAAGAGCGCCCTGCGACGGCTGGTCCTCTGACTTCCCCGATGGTTCACCTTGCCCGGGCGCTGGAATATTCAGCACGCGGACACAGTTGTGCCATGTGGCCGGCCTCCACGGGGAGGCGAGTCGAACAAGGAAGAGGTTCACGGTCCAGTGACCATCGAAGAGAAGACGGCGTCCGGCGTTCGCGACGTCATCATTGTGGGCTCCGGCCCGGCGGGCTACACGGCCGCCGTCTACACAGCCAGGGCGAACCTCAAGCCTCTGCTGCTGGCGGGGTCAGTGACCGCCGGCGGGGAGTTGATGAACACCACCGACGTTGAAAACTACCCCGGCTTTCCGGAAGGGATCATGGGGCCGGACCTCATGGAGAACTTCGAGAAGCAGGCGGCACGCTTTGGTACCGAGATCCAGTTCGAGGATGTAACCACGCTCGAACTTGAGGGCGCCATCAAGACGGTGACCATCGCCACGGGGGAGACCTTCAAGGCGAAGGCGGTCATTCTCTCCACTGGTTCCGCATACAGGGAACTTGGCCTGCCTAACGAGAAGCGCCTGTCCGGGCACGGTGTCAGCTGGTGCGCAACCTGTGACGGTTTCTTTTTCAAGGATCAAGACATCGCCGTAATCGGCGGTGGCGATTCCGCCATGGAGGAGGCCCTGTTCCTCACCAAGTTTGCGAAATCAGTAACGGTTGTTCACCGCCGCGATTCGCTGAAAGCCTCAAAGATCATGGCGGACCGGGCACTGGCACACGACAAGATCAACTTTGTGTGGAACAGCACCGTGGACGATGTCCTGGGAACGGACAAAGTGACGGGTATTCGGTTGAAGAACCTGTTGGACGGATCTTTGTCAGACCTCGCAGTGACAGGTGTCTTCGTCGCTATCGGCAACGATCCCCGTACGGACCTCGTCAAGGATGTCCTCGCGCTGACGCCTGAGGGAACCATCGCCGTGGAGGGTCGAAGCTCCCGTACCAGCCTTCCCGGCGTCTTCGCCGCCGGAGACGTTGTTGACCCTACCTACCGCCAGGCCATCACTGCCTCCGGTTCCGGCTGTGTCGCGGCAATAGACGTCGAGCACTACCTGGCCGACCTGACGGCATAATCTGCCCCCACTGTTATCCGAAGAGAAAGATAAGGTTATGAGCAACGCTAAAGATGTAACTGACGCAAGTTTCGGCTCCGACGTTCTGTCCGCCGAAAAGCCGGTAATCGTGGACTTCTGGGCCGAATGGTGCGGGCCCTGCCGTAAGCTCGGACCTATCCTGGATGAGATTTCCGTGGAGTATGGTGAAAAGGTTGACGTCGTCAAGGTCAACGTAGACGACAACCCTGCCATCGCCGCTGAGTATGGAATCACTTCCATTCCTGCCGTTTACCTTTTCCAGGGTGGCGAAGTGAAGAGCACAGTTATCGGTGCCAAGCCGAAGCAGTTCTTCGAAAAGGAATTCGCAGACGTTCTCTCCTGAGCACCCCTCCCTGCGGTAGGCAGGAAGTGGGATCTGCACAAAATTGGCCATCGCCCCGGGGCGGTGGCCAATTTTTGGTCTGCGCCCATTGAGATGGGACGGGTCAGACAGGGTTTCACGTGAAACATTCGTTCGACAGGGCATGAAACGCCTAGTCTGCACTATCAGGGCCTTTTCGCTGGCGACGTACTTCGTACGGGACTGTGGACCAACCATTCGGGCCGCACGACGGGTTACTGCCTTCAGCTACTAGTAGGTCGCGTTTCACGTGAAACATCCGTCTGGGTGGACTGGGTGCCGAACTTGAGTCATGCCGCCCTGGGGTAAGCAGGACTAGGCGACCGTTACTAGCGTGGCAATGAATTTGTGCGTCCCCCTTCTTGAGAGCGTGCGAGCCGTGTTCGCCTCGCTTGACCACCCGAGAAATGGGGTGGCGGTGTGGAGCTTTAGCTGCCCCAATTCGGTGAGCAGCGATGAATCACGCTTGCCGCGATCCGGTGGGTCATTTCTGGTTCCGACCTCCTATATTCCAGGCAGAGCACAACTATCGAACTATTCCCGAGGCCGCGAAGCTTGTTCGATCGGAGAATTCATTACGTGCAGCCGGAGACCCTGACGTGCGGGGAGGGTGAAGGTGCGGTCCTCCCAGCACTTCCAGGTCGCTTTGGAGCGTCACGAGGGGACGAAATTGCAACCGGGCCGAAACCGGCGCAGTGCGGCCAGGAATTCATCATCTTGACGCGACGTCAAAAAGAACGGTGATAGTTCACTGCTCACAAACTATAGGTACAGCCGATCCTGGCCCGACCACAGAGAGTCGGGCATGATGTGAGGGGCAGTTGTCGGCATGTACGGTATCTGACGTTTAGAGATGCTGGCCCAGCGAGGCCGCTGCATCTGTTGTTGCCCGTGTCCGGGCTACTGTCGGTGCACCCTGGTCCTGCGGTGGGCCGTAGAGGTCTCAGGTACTCCGGAACACTTGGGAATTCTATGGCAGGTCGTTAGCCATATCGTGGCATCAAGGGCTCCGGCGGAGCGCAGAGTGTTTCACGTGAAACATGACAAGCACAAGGGAGTCCGCGGCGTTTCACGTGAAACATCTTAACGCTCGGCCCGCGACTCAGACCGGAGACGGGCAGTAAGGGTAGCCGCGCGACAGTGAAGGAGTAACGGAAACCCTACGGCGCAACGTGGCATGAGTATTGGTACGTTGGACCCCCTTGCTTCGCTTATCCATGCGCTTATCCGGCCTCGGTTACCGAGATGCCGCAATCACTTACTGCACGGTCGCGCAATGATCGACGCGACCGTCCGCCCCCAGCTCGCGGTCGGCAAAGGCAGCAAGGATCGTACTTAGGGCCAAGCGCGTCAATCTCACCTGGTTCGCGACGCATTCACACTGTGTGCGCGTCTCGACACCACGGCCTGGGGGCTCTAGCCGGCGGCACAAACCAATGCAGCAGCAGCTAGACCGCCAGGCTGATGGCCCAGCGTGGACATGTGGATCGGAGCCTCCCGTTCAGCGCCCCACGAAACGATATCCACTGTGAATTGGAGCAGGGGCATGTCCCTGTCCCGGTCGGAAGCTCCACGCATTCGCGCCTGCGGCCGAGCCGCCCTGCGACCCGTCACCCCCACCGTGCGCGCAGAGTTGTACACAAAGTTTTCCACATGCCAATCGCGTCAGTATCCACATACTTATCCACAGCCGATACAGTCTCCGCAGATCTGATCCCCATCACATGGCAGACTTTACTGCCGGCAGATCAGGAGTTGTCCCAGCGGGTATCCGCGTGAAAATGCAGGTCGAACGGTTCCGAGATGGGGAGGTGCGTCCCCAAAGGCTCGCAATCAACCAGCCGGGTGCTATCTCCCGGCGTCCCCGGGGGCTGCAGACGACATTGAGGATTGTTTCACGTGAAACGCATACCCGCGCTCCGAGTCGGATGGCGCGCGCGGCGGGAACGGTCGTCTTGGACCCCCGACTGACCTTTTAGCACCTGGAGTCTTACCCACACCTGCCGCCAGAGTTATCCACACTCTTATCCACAGGGATATCCACCGATGAAATTGGTCACACAAGCCCGTGGCATCCCAGTTCTGCTCCGCCGGCAACTGCGCCAAGGGGAGCCACGGGACCTCCTGCCGGCCAACAGGACAGAGACATGTGCCACCCGCGATGGGGCTTTTGGTTAGTCACCTCTGGAAGCGCAAGAAGCCAGTACCGTGATGACCCTATCCAGCCCCTCTCCTGGTCCTCAAGAGCTTCGAAGCAGACCACCCTTTCGGGCGCGCCTCCCGGTACAGTGGCTGGTGCAAAGTAGCGCGCACACCAGTAGGACATTGCCGGTACCTGGCCACGACTGTGCTCCTTCCATTACGAGGTGACGCATCTGCAATCCGCGAGCCATCAACATCCAGGTGAATCCCAGCCCCGCACTCAGTGATCGGCGCCCACCCATTCAGCGGCGGCGACACGTTCCGGAGAACAGCACCACATATGGCTCAGCTACCAAAAAAGGCGGACTCGTCACGAAGAGACGACCAGTGGCCAGGAGACAGTTATGGCGCCCCAGATAAGGCCGGAGGCCAAGCAGGCATCGAACAGAGGTGTGGGAGCGAGCACGCGAGGCGAAGGCCATAGAGTCCGCTCTACTTTGGTGGGGCCGGCATTACTGCTGGGCTGACGGATGACGCCTTCCAGTCGAGCCTGGTTACCCATAGCAAGCGCACATGTTTCACGTGAAACGCGGAGCGTAGCCATCCCGCACGGCTCCAGCATCATCGGTATCAAGGATCCACGTCGTGGTCCACTGGCTCAGCGGGCAGCCAAACCCCATGGCAGCTGGCTGTTTCAGGGGAAACGATGAGCGTAGCCTTCCCGCACGGCTCCAGCATCATCGGTATCAAGGATCCACGTCGTGGTCCACTGGCTCAGCGGGCAGCCGAACCCCATGGCAGCTGGCTGTTTCACGTGAAACGCCATGCTTGACTGACGCCCGCGAGCAGCCGCGTGACGGCATCAACGCGCAGGTGGACGCAAGCGCATTCCTAGATACGGTGGACCCTGACATAGTGGACTTTCGCCTGGGCCATGATTCCGGGCTATCACCAGGATTGAACAAGTCCCATGGCTATCGTGCATGGCTATAGTGCTATGACAGTCGGCCCAGGTCGTCCACGTCGAGGACGTCTACGAGATTCTCTGCGCACACTTGGTGTCGGGATCGGACGCGCTCCGATATGGCACTGGACATGTTCCCGCAGTTACCGAACCTGACGCCGATATGCCGCTGAAGCGGGAAAGGTCAAGAACCTGGGTCTTCCACGAATGGGGGCGTTCATCGAAACGCCCGGATTCTCGGTTACCAGCCGCGTATGCCGATCATTTCAACTCGGGCGGAAACCCCATGCAGAGCAAAATGCTCCAGCAATGGCACTACATTCACCAAGATCTGGCAAGTCCTCCACGCGAGCGTCCAGCAGAAGGGTGGAGTGTGGCCGAGCGTGCAGTTATCGGACTTTGGCGGCAAGCCACAGATCACCGCAGCATCGCACTAAGCGTCTTTGCGGGGTGATTTGCGGAGCGATTGCACCGCAGAAGGCGGCGGGACTCACCCTTGTTTCACGTGAAACAAGAACGAGGGTAACCAGCCCATGAGTCCTTGACCCACCAGAGACCACACCACAACTGGCCGACGCATAAAGGTCAGGAACACCGTTTTGTTACGCCGGCACCGACGCCCGCGTCTAGCGTGGACCCAGTATGGCGGATCTGCAACTTACCGCTGCGCACGTACATAGATGGAGTTGGGGCTGCTGTCCGGCCTCCCAGCGGCACTAAATCGGCCCCGTGCACGCCACCAATCTGACAGAACAAGTGCAGCCGCACGATGTACGCCGGCAACCCCGCGGAAGCCAGCCAGGAAGAACCAGGAATAGGCAGGGTTCGGCGACTAGCTGGGGGAGGGTTGAACGACATAAGGGCCTGAAAACAGCCTCATCAACCAACCATGGGAACCACGGGCAATGATCACCAAAACAAAAAGGCCCGATTCGCAACGAACCGGGCCTTCTAACTTTGAATCAGTTGGTTGAACCTGGAGCCAAGACATCCATGATCCTGTTCAGGTCTTCGACGCTGGCGAACTCGATACTGACCTTACCCTTCCTGACACCAAGGGAGATTTTAACGTTGGTATCAAGGCGGTCCGACAGCGAGGATGCCAGGTAGTCCAGGCGTTCGTGCCGTGCTCCGGGACGCGGGATATTGTTCTTGGCGGGCTTGGCCGGATCCTGGTAGAGCGTAACCGCTTCTTCAGTAGCGCGGACAGACATTCCCTCTGCGACAATTTTCTGCGCAAGCCGTTCCATGGCTGCAGCATCGGGAAGGGAGAGAAGCGCCCTGGCATGGCCGGCGGACAGCACACCCGCCGCAACTCGCCGCTGAACCAGCGGGGGCAGCTTCAACAGGCGGAGCGTGTTGGATACCTGGGGCCGGGAGCGGCCGATGCGATCCGCCAGCTGCTCGTGGGTGGTGCCGAAGTCTTCGAGGAGCTGCTGGTAGGCCGCCGCTTCTTCGAGGGGGTTCAGCTGGCTGCGGTGCAGGTTTTCAAGCAGCGCATCCCGGAGCAGGTCATCGTCCGTTGTGTCACGGATAATGGCGGGGATGGTTTCTAGGCCCGCTGCCTGTACGGCGCGCCAGCGGCGCTCACCCATGACCAGTTCATAGGGCTCGCTACCGGATTCGGTTGAGGTGCGGACCACAATTGGCTGGAGGACGCCGATTTCGCGCACCGAGTGCACCAGCTCAGCCATGTCATCCTCATCGAAGACATTTCGGGGCTGCTTGCGGTTCGGATGGATGTCTGACACCGGGATTTCCGCAAAGCGGGCACCGGGAACTTCCACCAGCTCAACACCGGATTCCTCCCGGAAGTCTGCACCGGCGGTCTCGGCAGGCACTGGACCGTCTTCGGCAGGGCTGTCCACAACCTCGGGGACCGCCGGGGTTTCAGCGGCGGGGGAGGATTCCGGGGACTCATTGGAGCTGGCCGCGGAAGTCTTCCTGGCAGCCGTCTTTTTCGCCGGAACTTCCGGACTTGAGGAAGCAGACTTCCTGCCGTCGCCGTCTTTGTCCGGCGCCGTCGTGGCAGCCGCTGCGTTGCCTGCCGCGGTGCGCTGGCCGGGAGCCGTGGCTTCCTTGTCCTGCGTTTTCGCGGGGGCTTCGGCTGCGGGTTGTTCTACCGGCTCGGTTTTCTTCCGTCCTTCCGGAAAGAACAGATCCACAGGCCGGGATACCGTCCCACCGTTGCCCGACCCATTGGTTGCGGCGGAACTCGGAATCAGCGCGCCAAGACCGCGGCCTAGGCCCCGTCGCTTCTCGCTCATGGGTAAATCCCTCCAGTGGTAGAGCCCCGGACCAGCCTGGCTCCGTGCGTTGCGGTATTGAAGATTTTAGCGTTCGGCTATTTCAGAGGCGGCTTCCAGGTAGGACAGTGCGCCACTCGAGGACGGATCATACGTCATGACTGTCTGCTGGTAGCTGGGAGCTTCGGAAATCCGCACGGACCGTGGAACCACAGCCGCGAGCACCTGGTCCGGGAAATGCTGGCGTACCTCTGCGGCCACCTGGGCAGCGAGGTTGGTGCGGCCGTCGTACATCGTCAGGAGGATGGTTGAAACAACGAGGTCCGCGTTGAGGTGCTTCTGGATCATCTCGATGTTCTTGAGGAGCTGGCTCAGGCCCTCCAGCGCGTAGTATTCGCACTGGATGGGGATAAGAACCTCGCTGGCGGCGCAAAAGGCGTTGACCGTCAGCAGGCCCAGGCTGGGCGGGCAGTCAATGAACACGTAGTCCAGGCGTTCTTCACCGTTCTTCTCGCGGGTCTTCGCGTAGACATCGATGGCACGCCGCAACCGCTGTTCGCGGGCAACAAGCGAAACCAGTTCAATCTCGGCACCCGCAAGATGGATGGTGGCCGGGGCACAGATGAGCTTTCCAATGTCCGGGCACGGGGCAACCACATCCGCCAGCGGGACGTCATTGATCAGGACGTCATAGATGCTGTCCACGTCGGCATGGTGCTCAATTCCCAGTGCGGTGGAAGCGTTGCCCTGGGGGTCGATATCGATGACCAGGACGTTCAGTCCGGCAGCCGCCAGGGCCGCGGCAATATTCACGGTGGTGGTGGTCTTGCCCACCCCGCCCTTCTGGTTGGAAACCGTGAAGATGCGGGTCTTGTCAGGACGCGGGAGCTGACGTCCCATCAGGCGCTCACGGCGCTTCGTCTCGTGGGCAAGCTCGCGGGCGATGGGACTTGAATCATCGATGGCGTCAATGACGTTCGAACGACCTGAAGTGGTTGTTTCACGTGAAACCGCACTGCCGGCGGACGCGGCACCAACCGTTTTAGGGTGATTACCACCTCTTCCGGGTGCCATTGCTATACCGGCAAGCCCGGACCCAGCGACAGAACGTGCCGACCCCAAGGACACAAACGGCGGGATCCGTTGTGCGGAGGCTTCACTACTGGTCACTGGGGCACACTCACTCTCGTTCAGCCAATTTTGCTGCCGTTGTCTAGCCTAACTGCTCCGACCCGCTGACAGCCGTCAGCGGGCCCGCATTAGGACTTCTTTTGGGGCTTGTTTACAACGATGCGGACCACCGTGGTGGGTTCCTCAAGGAGGTTGTCGCCCACCGTCAGCACGGAAGTCTCAATACCACCCAACTTGCGGATGGTCTTGGCAGCCTTCTCGATCTCCTCGCCGGCGCTGCGGCCCTTGATGGCCACCACTTCACCGTGGCCACCAAGCAGCGGGATGGTCAGGCCGGCGAGGTTGGTCAACGCCGATACCGCACGGGCTGTCACCACGTCAGCCTCCACCTGCCCCACGGCGAGCTCGGCGCGGGTGCGCATCACCGTGACATTGTCCAGGCCTAGGTCATCAACCACTTCCTGGAGCCAGATCACGCGGCGTTCCAGGGGTTCAATGAGCGTGAGCTCAAGGTCGGGGCGCGCAATGGCAAGGCATAGGCCGGGCAGTCCGGCGCCGCTTCCGACGTCGGCAACGTGGCTTCCCTGGGCGATCTCGCTTTCGATGACGGCACAATTGAGCACGTGCCGGCTCCACAGCCGGGGAACCTCGCGCGGCCCGATCAGGCCCCGCTCAGTGCCGGACGTTGCGAGATGCTCCACGTAGCGCTTTGCCAGGTCCAGGCGGTCGCCGAAGATCTTCTCAGCAGCGCGAAGCTCTGCTGCCGTGATGTCAACCATGGTTATGGGGTCAGCATTCTCTAGTCTGCGGAAACAACAATGTGGCGTCCGGCGCCTTCGCCCTCGGACTCGCTGACCAGGCCGAGGTCGGCCACGGCGTCGTGCACGATCTTGCGTTCGTAGGCGCTCATCGGTTCCAGGGCGACGGACTTGCCGGTCTCCTTCACGGAAGCCGCTGCGTCTTCGGCGATCTTCTGCAGATGGCCGGTGCGTTCCTGCCGGTAGCCGTTGATGTCCAGGACAAGCCGGGAGCGGTTTTCCGTGGCGGACAGGACCGCCAGCCGGGTGAGCTCCTGGAGGGCCTCGAGGACCTCGCCGTCCTCGCCGACAAGGCTCTCCAGCCCCTCGGTTTCCTCGTCGACAACGATGGAAATGTACGTCCGGCCGTTGCGGACCTCGATGTCAATGTCGCCGTCGATGTCGGCGATGTCCAGCAGTTCCTCAAGGTAGTCGGCAGCCACGTCCCCCTCTTCCTCGAGGCGGCTGGCGGCGGAGACCTTGGCGGACGAAGCATCCTGGTTCACGGACTCGTCCTGATCTTCAATCTCTTCAGAAAGGGCGTGTTCGGTGCTCTCGGCTGACATTACTTCTTCTTCCTGTTCTTGCGCTGGGGCTGGACGCGCTGTCCCTTGGTCTCAAGTGCGGCGGCCGCGGCGGCGTCGGTTTCTTCATCCCGCTTGCCGGTGAGGACGGAAAGGGCGGGGAGGCCCTTGGCGGCACGGCGTTCGGCGAGGGCCTTGGCTGCGGGGGATCCCGGCGTCGGCATGCGGCGGATGACGAAGAACTGCTGGCCCATGGTCCACAGGTTGGTGGTGGTCCAGTAGATGAGCACACCGATGGGGAAGTTGATGCCGCCCACACCGAAGACGATGGGCAGGATGTAAAGCATCATCTTCTGCTGCCGCATGAACGGGCTGGCCATGGCCTCTTCGGACATGTTCTTGGCCATGATCTGCTTCTGGGTGATGAACTGCGAGGCCGTCATGGCCAGGATCATCACGATGGAAAGGATCCACACAGCAACCTGGTTGCCGCCACCCCCGCCATGCAGCAGGGAGGCAGACAGCGGAGCACCAAAAATGCTCGACGCGTCGAATTCCACAACCTGCTCATGGCTCATGGCACCGATGCCGGCGCCCTGGTCCTTTGCGGCGGAGATACCGGAGAGCACCTGGAACAGTGCAAAGAAGAACGGCATCTGGATCAGCATGGGCAGGCAGGCCGAGAACGGGTTGGTCCCGTGCTTCTTGTACATGGCCATCTGTTCCTGCGCCATGGCCTGGCGGGACAGCTGGTCGGTCTTGCCCTTGTACTTGTCCTGGAGCTTCTTCAGGTCGGGCTGCAGCAGCTGCATGCCGCGCTGGGCCTTGATCTGCTTGACGAATACCGGGATCAGGGCGGCACGGATCACCAGCACGAGTCCGATGATGGACAAAGTCCAGGTCCAGCCGTTCGCAGCAGGCATCCCGATGGCGCTCAAGCCATCGTGGAATCCGATCATGATGATGGAAACCAGCCACTTGAACGGGGCCATGATTGTTCCAAAGAAGTCCATACTTATCCCTATTCGTCAGGCCGCACTGCGGCCTTCTTCATCAGTCCGAGCAACCAGGTACCTGTCCGGATTGTTCAGCACAACAATTGTGGGGGTCTGGCCTGCGGGCCATTCCCTGTGGCCGGCGGGGACGTGGTCCACTCCGCCGGCATTCCATGGATGGCAATGGCCAAGGCGCCGGACCGCGAGCCAGCTCCCCTTGACGGCGCCATGGACAGTGACCGCTTCAAGGGCGTAGGCCGAGCAGGAAGGGAAGAATCGGCAGACCGGCCCGTACAAGGGAGAAACCACCTTGCGGTAGGCCATCAGCAGAAGAATGAGGACGTTGCGGGGCAGGTTCCAGAGGAACTTGCCGACGGCGGCAGGCACGTTGCGGAAACGGGCGACGACGGCGGTGGCGTTAGACACGCGTTGTCCCCTCCTGTGTTGTACCGGCCGAACCTGTCGCGGCAGCCCGTGGAGGGCGGCCAGCCAGCCGGTTCAGCGTGGATTCCAATGCAGCGTTGTAGTCCGACAGCAGCTGGTCCCAACTGGCGGACGCGGACGCCGGAAGCGCCCGCACCACAATAGCCAGTCCTGTACCGTGCTCTCGCAACGAGGCAGCAGCTGCTTCTCTCAGTCTCCTCTTAACGAGGTTCCTGACCACAGCGTTCCCTACACCCTTGGAAACAATGAACCCGATCCGGCTGGGTTCGTCGGCAGCAATGGCTGCCGCATATAACACTACGTTCCGGCGCCCATTGCGGACACCGGAACGTACGGTTGTTGAAAAATCGGTTGAGGTCCTCAAGCGGTTGCGGGCGGCCAGCACCTTAAACTCGCAAAGGGATGTCTACCGACAAGCCAGTTATCTAGGCCGACAGTTCGGTGCGGCCCTTGCCACGACGGGCTGCCAGGATGGCACGGCCGGCACGGGTACGCATACGAAGGCGGAAGCCGTGCTTCTTGGCTCGACGGCGGTTATTCGGCTGAAAAGTCCGCTTGCTCACGTTAGTTACTCCAGTGGATCAAAGGTGCGCCCACCCGATCAGTATGGGGAAGAACTGGCCGACGCTAAGTTTTGTATATGCACGCTTCCCCCGGCTGTCCGGACGCACTGCGCCTGGAGAGTTCAGATGGGGCCAAAAAGCGGACACAAAGGACTTCACAACGTTAGGGCAATCTGCAGGCCGGAGTCAAACCGGAAGGCGCCTTGGCGGCTGTCCCCAGCTGTGCCTAAGTATCCCCAACAGCCTGTGGATGAAGTGGCTCACAGGGGCGTTCCGAGAACCACAACAGTGTAATTATCCACAGCCGGATAGCCAGCTATCTTCTAGGCTTTTCATCCCCTAGAGTGTCCCAGTAGCCGATTATCCACGGACTGTGCATAACCCTGTGGATTAAGTGGGGCCAGCACCCTGGTTCCGGACTTGGGCTGCAGGCAATGCAGGCAAAGCAAGTTTTGAGGGAACCGATTGATGACAGTAGACGAAGCCAACCACGCCAATACTGTCGGAAGTTCCTGGCGCCGGGTTGTCAGCCTGCTGGAACAGGACCACCGCGTATCACCCCGCCAGAGGGGCTTTGTCATCCTTGCCCAGGCGCAGGGGCTCATCGGTTCCACCCTCCTGGTGGCCGTGCCCAATGAACTCACCCGGGAAGTGCTGCAGACCCAGGTCAAGGACGCCCTGGACGATGCCCTGCACAACGTCTTCTCCGAGGACATCCGCTGCGCCATCGACGTCGACACGGATCTGGTTCCCATCCATGAGGAGCCTGAGCCCGTCGTCGAGCCCGCCTACGCACCTGACCAGCTGATCGAGCAGAAGCCGCAGCCCATGCTGCCCAGCACGTCGCATGAATTCGGCCGGCTGAACCCCAAGTACGTCTTCGACACCTTCGTGATCGGTTCCTCGAACCGCTTTGCCCACGCAGCCGCCGTCGCTGTCGCCGAAGCTCCTGCCAAGGCGTACAACCCGCTCTTCATCTACGGTGACTCCGGACTGGGTAAGACCCACCTCCTGCACGCAATCGGCCACTACGCCCGGCGGCTCTACAGCGGGATCCGTGTGCGCTACGTCAACTCCGAAGAGTTCACCAACGACTTCATCAACTCCATCCGTGACGACGAGGGCGCCAGCTTCAAGACCACGTACCGGAACGTGGACGTGCTGCTCATTGACGACATCCAGTTCCTGGCGGGCAAGGACCGGACGCTGGAGGAGTTCTTCCACACATTCAACTCGCTCCACAACAACAACAAGCAGGTAGTCATCACCTCGGACCAGCCGCCCAAGCTGCTGGCAGGGTTCGAGGACCGCATGAAGTCCCGGTTTGAGTGGGGCCTGCTGACGGACATCCAGCCGCCGGAACTCGAAACCCGTATCGCCATCCTCCGCAAGAAGGCACTGAGCGAGGGCTTGTCGGCACCGGATGATGCCCTGGAGTACATCGCTTCCAAGATTTCCAGCAATATCCGCGAGCTTGAAGGTGCCCTGATCCGGGTAACGGCCTTCGCAAGCCTGAACCGCCAGCCCGTGGACGTGGCACTTGCCGAAATGGTCCTGAAGGACCTGATTACCGACGACGGCGCGCAGGAGATCACGTCCGCCCAGATCCTCCAACAGACGGCGGACTACTTCAAGCTCAGCATGGAAGAACTGTGCAGCAAGTCCCGGACCCGGACACTGGTCACCGCCCGGCAGATCGCCATGTACCTCTGCCGGGAGCTGACTGACATGTCGCTTCCCAAGATCGGGCAGGAACTTGGCGGCCGCGATCATACGACGGTCATCCACGCCGACCGGAAGATCCGCGAACTGATGGCCGAACGCCGTGTGATTTACAACCAGGTGACAGAGCTGACCAACCGGATCAAACAGCAACAGCGCGACTCCTGAATCCACACCGCCCCCGGCACTCCATACCTTATTAACAGGGGCATGTGGATAAGCCTGTGGATAGTTAAGGGGACAAGCGCGGTTAATGGGCTTAAAACCCTTAAGCCGTCTGTGGATCGTTAAAAACCGGCCTTCACGTTGTCCCCATCCACACCCTGTTTAAAACCCAGTTAACGCACAGTCCGTGAACAGGCCTTAACCGCGGAACGGTGGGGCAGGACAGGGTTATCCACAGTTTCCACAGCAGTTATTAACACTACGAATCCCAAAAAATTGAATTCCCTCAAACAACAAGATCGATCCGGACGCCCGGCGAGGGGCCTGCCGGCCCCAAAGCGGGCCGGGCTGTACACCGGGGGATGGGTTAATCGAGGATCTTCCGGCTAAGCTGTCAGCAGCGCTCCCATCCCTGGGTTTCTGCGTGGTTGCGAGCTCGACGAACCATGCACCAGCCAGGGTGCGCCCCACTTCTTCCGGAGTTTCCCTGCGAAATTCCCGGGTTTACCTGGCAGCAGCAATGAAAGGCGGCACCCTTCCGTGAAGTTCAGAGTCGATCGGGACGTCCTGGCAGAAGCCGTCACCTGGACAGCCCGCTCGTTGTCTCCGCGGCCGCCGGTGCCTGTCCTCTCCGGCCTGCTGTTGAAGGCTGAAGCGGGAACGGTCAGCCTCTCCAGCTTCGATTACGAGACCTCGGCACGGCTTGAAATCACGGCGGACATCAGGGACGAAGGAACCATCCTCGTGTCGGGCCGCCTGCTCGCCGACATCTGCCGCAGCCTGCCTTCCGCTCCGGTGGATGTCGAAACGGATGGCAACAAAGTCACGCTCACCTGCCGCCGAAGCAGCTTCCACCTGGCCACCATGCCCGAAGCCGAGTACCCCCGCTGCCTGCCCTGCCGGCCATCAGTGGAACCGTTCCGGGCGACGCCTTTGCCCAGGCCGTTTCCCAGGTCATCATCGCTGCGAGCAAGGACGACACCCTCCCCATCCTCACCGGCGTGCGGATGGAGATCGAAGACGACCTGATAACGCTTCTGGCAACGGACCGGTACCGGCTCGCCATGCGCGAAGTACCGTGGAAGCCGGTTACCCCGGGCATCTCCACCAGTGCCCTGGTCAAGGCCAAGACCCTCAACGAGGTGGCCAAGACGCTGGGCAACAGCGGTGACATCAACCTGGCCCTGTCCGACGACGACAGCCGGCTTATCGGCTTCGAAAGCGGCGGCCGCACCACAACGTCACTGCTGGTGGACGGTGACTACCCGAAAATCCGTTCGCTGTTCCCGGAGTCCACGCCCATCCACGCCACCGTCCAGACGCAGGAACTGGTGGAGGCCGTCCGGCGCGTCTCGCTCGTGGCCGAACGCAACACCCCGGTCCGGCTTGCTTTCACCTCAGGCCTGCTGAACCTGGACGCAGGCACCGGTGAGGACGCCCAAGCCTCCGAGGAGCTGGAGGCCCAGCTTTCCGGTGACGACATCACGGTTGCCTTCAACCCGCATTACCTGATTGAAGGCCTCAGCGTCATTGAGACCAAGTTCGTCCGTTTCTCCTTCACCACGGCGCCCAAGCCGGCCATGATCACGGCCCAGGCAGACGCCGACGGCGAGGACCAGGATGACTACCGCTACCTGGTGATGCCGGTCCGCCTTCCCAACTAGTCCCCATCGGCCGCCACCCCCGCCCCGCAAGCCCGGCCACGGAACCCTGGCGGCGTGGGCGCACGCAGTTGGGCTACACATCCCCCACCAGCGCAGAAAAGAGAACCCGCATAATGCACATTGGACTGATTGGCCTTGGCAAAATGGGATTCAACATGCGCGAGCGGCTGCGCAAAGGTGGCGTGGAGGTCACCGGCTATGACCGGAACCCGGACGTCACTGATGCCGCCAGCGTCGATGACCTGATCGCTGCCGTCCCGGTGCCCAGGATTATTTGGGTGATGGTGCCGTCGGGGGCCATCACGGACGCGGTAATCAGCGAACTCAGTGAAAAACTGGAACAGGGCGACCTGGTCATCGACGGCGGGAACTCCCGGTTCACCGAAGACCAGAAACACGGCGAACTGCTTGCCGCCAAGGGGATCCGCTTTGCGGACTGCGGCGTCTCGGGCGGAGTCTGGGGCCTGCAGAACGGCTATGGACTGATGGCCGGCGGTGACGCCGCCGACATCGAACGCGCACTGCCCGTCTTTGACGCCCTGCGCCCCGAGGGCGAACGGGCGGACAGTTTCGTCCACGTGGGCGGCATCGGTGCCGGCCATTACGCCAAGATGGTCCACAACGGAATCGAGTACGGCCTGATGCAGGCATATGCCGAAGGCTACGAACTGCTCGCGGCCAAGGACATCGTCACCGACCTGCCCGGCACCTTCCGGGCATGGCAGAAGGGAACGGTGGTCCGCTCGTGGCTGCTGGACCTCATGGTCAAGGCACTTGACGAGGACCCGGGACTGTCCTCGATCGACGACTACGTGGAGGACTCGGGCGAGGGCCGATGGACCGTGGAAGAGGCCATTGCCAACGCAGTGCCCGCTCCGGCCATCACCGCCGCGCTGTTCGCCCGGTTCGCATCGCGCGAAGACACCTCTCCTGCCATGAAGATGGTTTCCGCGCTCCGCCACCAGTTTGGCGGCCACGCAACCCGTCCCGCCAAGTAGCACCCACCGGGAACCAGCAGCGTTCCCAGAATTGCCGAAAACCGCGTGTACCTGGAACA
Organism: Arthrobacter sp. FX8; assembly: GCF_026723805.1. NCBI lineage: Bacteria > Bacillati > Actinomycetota > Actinomycetes > Micrococcales > Micrococcaceae > Arthrobacter > Arthrobacter sp. FX8. Next base: position 3,717,487 of record NZ_CP113505.1, read on the forward strand.
CCTTTCACTGACCGACTTCCGCAGTTACGCCCAGGTTGACCTTGCCCTGGGCCCGGGCGTCACCGTCCTGGTGGGATACAACGGCATCGGCAAGACCAACCTCATGGAGGCCATCGGCTACCTGGCCACGCTCAGCTCGCACCGGGTGAGTTCCGATGCGCCGCTGCTGCGGTTCGGCACGGAGCGTGCCCTGGTGCGTGCCCGGCTGGTCCGCGGAACCCAGGTCACGGTCCTCGAGCTGGAAATCAATGCCGGCCGCGCCAACCGTGGCCGCATCAACCGCAGCAACCCGGTCCGTGCCCGCGATCTTCTCGGCATCTGCCAGACCGTCCTGTTCGCGCCGGAAGACCTGGCATTGGTCAAGGGCGATCCGTCCAACCGCCGCCGCTTCCTTGATGAGCTGCTGGCCAGCCTTATTCCGCATCATGCCGCCACCCGCAGTGACTACGACCGTGTCCTGAAACAGCGCAATGCCCTGCTGAAATCGGCCCGCGCCGGAAAATTCACCGCAGCGCATGAATCCACCCTCGACGTTTGGGACCAGCACATGGCCCGCGCCGGTGCGGAACTGTTGCACGCCCGGCTGGAGCTGGTGGAACGGCTCCGCCCGCACCTGGCCCGCGCCTATGCTGAGCTCACGGACGCCACCAAGCCCGCCGACGCCACCTACCGTTCAACGCTCCAGAACCAAATGGACGACGACGGCGTCCCGGCCGGCGGCGTGCAGCGCGCCGCTGCCGAGGGTACTTCGGACGGGCAGGATGACCTGCGACTTCTCTCGGTGGAACAACTCACGGAACGGTATGTCCAGGCCTTTGCGGAGTCGCGGAAGAAGGAACTGGAACGGGGCATATCGCTGGTCGGGCCGCACCGTGACGAACTGGAGCTGATGCTGGGCCAGGCGCCGGCCAAGGGGTATGCCTCGCATGGGGAAACATGGTCCATGTGCCTGTCGCTCCGGCTGGCCTCGTACTACGTGATGCTGGACGATGCCCGGACCGGAGGCTCGGCGCCCATCCTCATCCTGGACGATGTGTTTGCCGAACTTGATGTCCAGCGGCGGCGTAAACTGGCGGCAATAGTCTCCGGCGCGGAACAGGTCCTGGTGACCGCCGCCGTCGACGCCGATATTCCGGAAGAGCTGTCCGGGCGGCGGGTGAAGGTCATCCCGGGAGGTATCGATGAGCACTGAGCAGGGCGGCGGGCCGCAGCCCGGCCGCGAGCCTGACAACATCGATGCCCCGCAGGCTGCGCTGAACCGGATGCGCGAAGCCGCGGCCGCGCGCGGTGAAGTCCGGCGCAGGGTGGCCCGGCCTGGTTCGCAGAAGGCCAAGGGCGGTATCCGTGACACGCGCGGCTTCAGCCAGTTCCACTCCACGGGCCGCGACCCCCTGGGCCTGGGAAAAGTTGTTGGCCGGCTGGTGGCAGAGCGCGGCTGGACGTCACCGGTGGCCGTCGGTTCCGTCATGGCGGAGTGGGCCACACTGGTGGGGCCGGAAATCTCGGCCCACTGCACTCCCGAAAGCTTTACCGACACCACACTCCACGTGCGGTGTGATTCCACTGCCTGGGCCACGCAGCTGCGGCTTTGAGCAGCAGCCTCCTCGATAAATTCCGCCGGGAACTGGGCGACGGCGTGGTGACCAGCATCCAGGTACTCGGCCCCTCGGCACCCAGCTGGCGCAAGGGTGGACGCAGCGTCAACGGCCGTGGGCCGCGGGACACGTACGGATAGCCGGCACCCAGCTCTTGAAACTGCGCCCGAGGGCGTGTAGGGCGCTGTAAGGACCGCAGCGTGTATAGGCACCCGGAGGGCGTACCGCGGGGCCGCCCTAGGCGGGACCCAGAGCCTCGGAGGGCCATGTTCACTGGCGGCGAAGGCCCTCCGAATGCAGGGATCTGGACCTGTTCGCGGTAGAATCGATGCAGATAACTGGGCGCGGATGAAACGTTGACACCAGTCCGTTCTCCGCGCGCTATCCGCGTGCGGAGCGTGGAGCACAAACCGTCAACAAGTCACCGGCGCCATAAGTTTGTGCCTGTTGGCGGGTGGCTTTTCCCTGGGAAAAGAAACCGGCCGGCCATCATCGAGAACAGAGGAGTCGCAGCGCCTGTGGCTAACGACAATACAGATATTCTGGCAGCAGATACAGCAGTCGAGGATGGCCGCACCCCTGATACCCCGGCTGCGCCCAGCACCCAAAGGGAATACGGCGCCAGCGATATCACTGTGCTTGAAGGCCTCGAAGCTGTCCGCAAGCGTCCCGGCATGTACATCGGCTCCACAGGGCCCCGCGGCCTGCACCACCTGGTCTATGAAGTGGTGGACAACTCGGTGGATGAGGCGCTGGCCGGCTACTGCAGCCATATCGAGGTGGTCCTTCAGGCCGACGGCGGCGTGAAGGTGGTGGACGACGGACGCGGCATTCCCGTGGACATGCACCCCACTGAACATAAGCCCACCGTCGAGGTGGTCATGACCATCCTGCACGCCGGCGGCAAGTTCGGCGGCGGCGGTTATGCCGTCTCCGGTGGCCTGCACGGTGTCGGCATTTCCGTGGTCAACGCCCTCTCCAGCCGCGTGGACACCGAAGTGCGGCGCCAGGGGCACGTATGGCGGATGTCGTTTGCCGACGGCGGCAAGCCCCAGGGCAGCCTGGTGAAGGGCGAGGAGACGGACGCCACCGGCACCACCCAGACCTTCTACCCCGATCCTGCGATCTTTGAATCCACCGAGTTCGATTTCGAGACGCTCCGCGCCCGTTTCCAGCAGATGGCCTTCCTGAACAAGGGCCTGCGTATCACCTTGACGGACGAGCGCACGGCAGCCGACGACTCGGACGGCGACCTGGACCTCGACGACCTCAGCACCGAGGGTGAGGTCAGCGCAGAGCACCGCACAGTGGTGTACCAGTACGACGAAGGCCTGCTGGACTACGTCAAGCACCTGAACTCGGGCAAGAAGGTGGAGGTTGTCCACGAAGATGTCATCGCCTTCGAAACCGAGGACACGGAACGCCGCATCGCCCTGGAAATGGCCATGCAGTGGACCAGCGCGTACTCCGAGAGCGTGCACACCTACGCCAACACCATCAACACCCACGAGGGCGGCACCCACGAAGAAGGTTTCCGCGCTGCCCTGACATCCCTCATCAACCGGTACGCCCGGGAGAAGGGCATCATCAAGGAGAAGGAAGACAACCTCACGGGTGACGACATCCGTGAGGGCCTCACCGCCGTCATCTCCGTCAAACTGGCTGAACCCCAGTTCGAAGGCCAGACCAAAACCAAGCTGGGCAACTCCGAGGTCAAGGGCTTCGTCCAGCGCGTTGTCACCGACGGCCTGGGCGACTGGCTGGAGCGCAACCCAGGCCCCGCCCGCGACGTCATCCGCAAGGCGATCTCCGCCGCCCAGGCAAGGATGGCAGCGCGCAAGGCCCGGGACAACGCCCGGCGCAAGAGCCCGCTGGAGTCCTTTGGCATGCCTGGCAAGCTTTCCGACTGCTCCTCCAAGGATCCGGAAAAGTGCGAGGTCTACATCGTGGAGGGTGACTCCGCCGGTGGTTCCGCCAAGCGCGGCCGCAACCCCGAGACACAGGCCATCCTGCCGCTGCGCGGCAAGATCCTGAACGTGGAACGCGCGCGCCTGGACAAGGCCCTGGGCAACGCGGAGGTCCAGTCCATGATCACCGCCTTCGGAACCGGCATCGGTGAGGACTTCGACCTCGCCAAGCTGCGGTACCACAAGATTGTGCTCATGGCAGATGCCGACGTGGATGGCCAGCACATCACCACCCTGCTGATGACCCTGCTGTTCCGCTACATGCGTCCCCTGATCGAGAACGGCTACGTGTACCTGGCGCAGCCGCCGCTGTACCGGATCAAATGGTCCAACGCGCCGCATGACTACGTCTACAGCGACCGCGAACGCGACACCAAGCTGGTGGCGGGACAGGCCGCCGGCCGCCGCATCCCCAAGGATAACGGCATCCAGCGCTACAAGGGCCTGGGCGAGATGGACTACACCGAGCTGTGGGACACCACCATGGATCCCGACCACCGCACGCTGCTGCAGGTGACCATGGACGATGCCCTTGCCGCCGACCAGATCTTCTCCGTCCTCATGGGCGAAGACGTGGAATCACGCCGCAACTTCATCCAGCAGAACGCCAAGGACGTCAGGTTCCTGGACATCTAAGGACCCGCTCCAAAGTATTCAGAACCAGACATATACCTGAAACGGAAAATAAAGAATGAGCGACGAAACCCCCGAGATTCCCGCCCCCGAGGCCGGGACTCCGGACACCGTTCTTGAAGGCGACGTGCTGATCGACCGTGTGGAACAGGTGGACCTGCAGACCGAAATGCAGCGTTCCTACCTGGACTACGCCATGGCCGTCATCGTGGGCCGTGCCCTTCCGGACGTCCGTGACGGCCTCAAGCCCGTGCACCGCCGAGTCCTGTACGCGATGTTCGACGGCGGCTACCGCCCCGACCGGTCCTTCAACAAGTGCGCCCGCGTGGTGGGCGAGGTCATGGGCCAGTACCACCCGCATGGCGACACCGCCATCTACGACGCCCTGGTCCGCCTCATCCAGGACTGGACCATGCGCTACCCGCTGGCCCTTGGCCAGGGCAACTTCGGTTCGCCCGGCAACGACGGCGCAGCGGCACCCCGGTACACCGAAACCAAGATGGCACCGCTCGCCATGGAAATGGTCCGGGATATCGACGAGGAAACCGTCGACTTCCAGGACAACTACGACGGCAAGAACCAGGAACCCACCATCCTGCCGGCAAGGTTCCCCAACCTGCTGGTGAATGGCTCCTCGGGCATTGCCGTTGGCATGGCCACCAACATCCCGCCGCACAACCTCCGGGAAGTTGCCGACGGCGTGCAGTGGTACCTGGCCAACCCCGGCGCCACCCGGGAAGAACTGCTCGAGGAACTGCTGGTGCGGGTCAAGGGCCCCGACTTCCCAACCGGCGCCACCATCCTGGGCCACAAGGGCATCGAGGACGCCTACCGGACCGGCCGCGGTTCGGTCACCATGCGCGCAGTGGTTGCGGTTGAGGAACTGCAGGGCCGCACCTGCCTGGTGGTCACGGAGCTCCCGTACCAGGCCAACCCTGACAACCTGGCCATCAAGATCGCCGAACTGGTCAAGGACGGCAAGATCTCAGGCATCGCCGACCTCCGGGACGAAACCTCCGGCCGCACCGGCCAGCGCCTGGTGATCGTCCTCAAGCGCGATGCAGTGCCCAAGGTGGTGCTCAACAACCTTTACAAACACACAGAGCTGCAGAGCAACTTCTCCGCCAACATGCTCGCCATCGTGGACGGCGTTCCGCGGACACTCAGCCTCGATGCGTTCATCCGGCACTGGGTAACCCACCAGATGGACGTCATTGCGCGCCGTACCCGTTACCGCCTGCGCAAGGCGGAAGAGGAAGCCCACATCCTCCGTGCCCTCCTTAAGGCACTGGACATGCTGGACGAGGTCATTGCCCTGATCCGTGCCTCCAACACCACCGAAGCCGCACGCGACGGATTGATGGAACTGCTGGATATCGACGAGCTGCAGGCCCGGGCCATCCTGGACATGCAGCTGCGGCGCCTGGCCGCCCTGGAACGCCAAAAGATCCAGGACCGGCACGCCGAACTTGAAGCCCTGATCGAGGAGTACAACGCGATCCTGGGCTCCGAGCAGCGCCAGCGCGAGATCATCAGCGTCGAACTGGGCGAAATCGTTGACAAGCACGGTGACGACCGCCGGACCAAGATCCTGATGGGCTTTGATGGCGACATGTCCATGGAGGACCTCATCCCCGAAGAGGAGATGGTGGTCACCATCACCCGCGGCGGCTACGTCAAGCGCACCCGCAGCGACAACTACCGGTCGCAGCAGCGCGGTGGCAAGGGTATCAAGGGTGCCCAGCTTCGGGGTGACGATGTAGTGGAACACTTCTTCGTGACCACCACCCACCACTGGCTGTTGTTCTTCACCAACCTGGGCCGGGTCTACCGTGCCAAGGCGTACGAGTTGATGGAAGCGGGCCGGGATGCCAAGGGCCAGCACGTGGCCAACCTGCTGGCATTCCAGCCGGATGAGCACATTGCCCAGGTCCTTGACCTGAAGGACTACCAGCAGGCGCCGTACCTGGTCCTGGCCACCAAGAGGGGCCTGGTGAAGAAGACCAGGCTGGAGGACTATGACACCAACCGTTCCGCAGGCGTAATCGCCATCAACCTGCGCGACGGCGATGAACTGGTCTCCGCCCAGCTTGTGTCGGAAACCGACGACCTCTTCCTGGTGTCCCGCAAGGGCCAGTCCATCCGCTTCACCGCTACGGACGACGCGCTGCGCCCCATGGGACGTGCCACCTCGGGTGTGACCGGCATGAAGTTCCGTGAGGACGATGAACTCCTGGCTGCCGACGTGGTCACCGACGGCTCATTCGTGTTCGTCGTAACTGAGGGCGGCTACGCCAAGCGTACGGCCGTGGAGGAATACCGCCTCCAGGGCCGCGGCGGCCTGGGCATCAAGGTGGGCAAGTACCAGGAAGAGCGCGGGCACCTCGTGGGGGCGCTCATTGTCCAGGAGGAGGATGAAGTCCTGGTGGTCATGGAGGGCGGCAAGGTTGTCCGCTCCTCCGTTGCCGGTGTCCCGGCCAAGGGCCGTGACACCATGGGCGTCATCTTCGCCAAGCCGGACAAGAACGACCGGATCATTGAGGTGGCACGCAACAGCGAACGCGGTCTTGAGGACGAGGAATCCTCGGGGGATGACGTAACGTTGGCTGAAGATGGCGGGACCGCTGGGGAATCCGCCGAGCCAGCAGTGGTAGAAGAATCACCGGCCGTTGAGTCAGAGGACGCCTCGGGCGACGCTGAGCCGAACGAAGACAACACGGAGGTAACGAGTGAGTAATTCCGACTCATTTCCCAAGCCGAACAGTACTGTTCCCGACGGGAACCGGCCTGCAGGGGCTCCCCGCGTGAACGCCCCCGTACGTCCGCAGCAGCGGCCGGCAGCCCCTGCCGGCGCTCCCGGCCAGCGACCTGCTGTCCCGGGCCAGCGGCCGCAGCAGGGAGACCGTCCCGCGCAGCCCGGCCAGCGCCCCTTCCAGGGCCCTCAGGGGCAGCGCCCGGCACCGGCGGGGCAGCGTCCCGCCCAAGGGGCCCCGGGCCAGGGGACGCCCGGCCTGGTCAAGCCGGCGCCGAAGGCCAAGGTCCGCCGGGCCCGTCTTCTGATCAGCAAGGTGGACCCGTGGTCCGTCCTGAAGATGGCGTTCCTGCTCTCCGTGGCCCTGGGAATCGTTACCGTGGTGGCCGCCATTGTCCTCTGGACTGTCCTGGACCTGACCGGGATCTTCGACCAGGTGGACAGCCTGCTCGGTACGCTCGCAGGTTCTGAAAGCGGCGGCTTCGAACTGAAGAAGGTGGCCTCACTGGGACAGGTCGCCTCGTTCGCCACCATCATTGCCGTGGTCAACGTCGTCCTGTTGACGGCGCTGTCCATGCTGTCAGCTGTCCTCTACAACATTTCTGCCACCCTGGTGGGCGGCATTGGCGTTACCCTCACCGACGACTAGGAAGCCATTTCCGCCGGCCCAAAACCGGCGGAAAGGCCCGATTTGAGATCGGGCCGGGGTGTGCTGTAAAGTCATGTCTCGGCCCGATGAGGGATCGGGGCGTATAGCTCAGGCGGTTAGAGCGCTTCGCTGATAACGAAGAGGTCCCAGGTTCAAGTCCTGGTACGCCCACGGAACCTGTGCAGGTTTCAAACAAGGGTCAGGGATGGATTCATCCATTACCTGGCTGGAACGGGGAGCATGTGAAGAAGTTGCTTGTACTGGCAGCGGCAATCGCAGGCATCCTGGTCTACCGGAAAGCACAGGAATCCGAAGCCCGGAAAACAGTCTGGAGCAAGTCAACCGATACGGTGGATTAGCCCGGGAGCCCGCACCGGGAGCCTGTCAGGGGCTCCACGGTTCTAGGGTATGATTGACGGGTTGCTTCTTATGGGGGCATGGCGCAATTGGTAGCGCACCTGCTTTGCAAGCAGGGGGTTCGGGGTTCGAGTCCCCGTGCCTCCACCATAAGGAAGTCCCGGTCAGCGGAAACGCTGGCCGGGACTTTTCGCTTTCCATCTCTGTCAGGGACGAGCTTCAGGGGGTTGCCGTGAATCTGATCATCGCGGCCCTCGGCGTTCTCGGCGTCGCCTCATCGGGCCCCCTGATAGCGGCCACACTTGGCGCAACCAGCGTCAGCGCCCTGGCCATTGCCTTTTGGCGGAACGCCATCGGAGCGGCCGTCATGGCCACGCCCACCCTGGTCCGGGAGCCCCGCCAGTTCGGCAGGATTTCCCGCCGCGAGTTCGGCTGGTCGTCCCTGGCCGCGGTCGCCCTCGCACTGCACTTTGCCTGCTTCATCACTTCCCTGCAGCTCACCTCCGTAGCCGCTGCAACAGCCCTGGTCTGCCTGCAGTCGGCCTGGATTGCGGTCCTCCAGCTCTTCCGCGGCACCCGGCACCGCTGGCAGGTCCTGGCCGGTCTGGGCATCGCCTTCGGCGGGGTCGTTGCCATCACCGGCTTCGACCTCGGAACCTCACCGCAGGCACTCACGGGAGACCTGCTGGCGGTGGCCGGTGGCGCACTGGCAGGCCTCTACACCCTGGCCGGGGGCAAGGCGCGGCAAAGCATGACCACCGGAACCTACACCACGCTTTGCTACGGGATGTGCGCCGCCCTCGTGGCAGGACTGGCGCTGTTCGCCGGCCAACCCCTGGCCGGGTTCGAGCCCGCAGGCTGGCTGGGAATCGCAGCCATCACCGTCTGTGCGCAGCTGGTGGGCCACACCGCATTCAACCACCTGCTGGCCACCATGAGCCCGCTCATCGTCTCCATGATCATCCTCCTGGAGATCCCCGGCGCAGCGCTGCTGGCTGCCGTGTTCCTGCACGAGACCCTGCCGGCCGGCACGTACGCCGGACTCGGCCTGATCCTGGCTGGACTCGCCGTCGTGGTCCTGGGCCAGAGGGCCGCAATGGCAACGCGGCGCGGAACGGCCCCGCCGCCGGACCGGCTCGCGGAGTTGGGGACGGACTGAGCTACTGCCCGCCGCGGCGCACGGGCTGGGCTGTGTTGACCGTGTGGATGGCCCGGAGGAGCTTGGCCGGGAAATATACCGAGAAGAAGACCACCATGGGGGCCTTCAACGCCATCTTCCTGACATTGTGGGCTTTATAGGTCCGGTCAAAACGGGTGACGTAGTAGCGGTAGTCGCGCGGGGAATCCTCCAGCCGGCGTGCCGACATCCCGGACACCATTTGCGGCCAGTACCGCACCGGAAGCTCATGATCGGCCAGGTGCAGGGACAAATCGATGTCCTCGTGCATTTCGTCCTTTTCGTCGCGGCAGGTCTCGGAGCGGATGGTCTCCCAGGCACTGGCACGCAGGGCCATATTGGAGCCGAACAGGAAATGGTACTGGTGCTTGGCCAGCTTGAGCATCAGCTGGCGCATTTTGTCGTCGGCCTTGAGCCCAAAGCGGCGCATCGGCATGTCGTAGTACACCACAGGGCCCGTGGCAGCCTGGACGGACCAGTCAGCGAAAGCCTTCTGGACCTGCTCAACCCAGTCCGGTTCCACGATGGAGTCCGCGTCAATGCGACCCAGGATGTCCCCGGTGGCGCTGTCCAGACCGAAGTTCCGGGTGGGGATCAGTCCCTGCTCCCGGTCCTGGCTCAGCAGGATGATGGGACTTTCCGGGTACTCAAGCTGCATCTGGCGGACAATGTCGGCAGTGCGGTCTTTGGAAAGGTTGTCCACCACGATGATCTCGTGGGCGGGAACGGACTGGTAGATGGCAGCGATGAGGCACTGCCTGATCACGCTTTCCTCGTTGTAGGCCGGGATGACGATGGACACGCGGAGCTGTTCGGCTGCGTCGTTCAAGGCATCCCCAGAGGGTCGATTGGCTGGCATCACTACAAATCTAGCACCCGGGCCACCGCCTGCCTTATGCGGTGGCCGCGCTTCTGCGGCGGCCCGGGAGTCTGTGGAGGGCAGTCAGCAAAATCGGCGGGAGGAATGGCTCTGGTACGCAAAAGGGGCCCCGCGGTGAAACGGAGCCCCTTGGTGCGTTGCGGGAAAACTAGGCCTGGCTGCTGCCCTTGTCAGTCTCCGTGGCCGGCTTTGCGTCATCGGCTGTGCTCTTGGCAGCCTCCGAGGTGTCGGCGGCCACGTGCTTGGCCTTGTCAGCGGCGTCTGCGGACTTTTCAGTGGCCGTATCCGCTGCCTCACCTGCCTTCTCCGCTGCGGCGGCTGAGGCAGATCCGGCAGCAGAGGCAGCGCCGCCGGCAGCGTTTGCCGTGCTTTCCTTGACATCACTGACAGTGGTGGCGGGCACCGGGGCAGGAGTCGGCGTGACCGGTGAAGGAGTCTTCCAGGGGTCTTCCACAGGCTTGGATGCCTTCCACGCGGCGACACCGGCGGCAACGGCAGCAGCAACAACTCCGAAGACCAGCCAGCCGCGCTTCTTGGGCTTTTCGGGCTGGGCCAGCTGGAGTTCAGCGGCACGGCCGGCACCTGCTGCGGCTGCCTTCAGCTGTGCACCGGTTGCCTGGGCCTGTTCCTGGAGGGCGTGGATGATTCCCACATCGCCCAGCTTCTGTGCGACGGCATCCACCCGTGCCGGGGTGTTTTCCAGGGTGCGGTGGACTGCACCGGATGCCACGCCGATCTGGTCCGAAAGCTTGGGCAGGTATTCCACCACCACCCGGTCGCGCGCATTCAGGACAACGGGCGTGGCTTTGTCCAAAGCCTCGTGCAGCCTGGGTGACGCGCCTTCGACGACGTCATTGATCTTGGGGGCCAGCTGGGCCAGACCGTCCTGGATCCGGGGAGTCACGGTGGCAACACCGTCGGCCAGGGAGTGCGCCGCCGTCTTCAGGCCTTCCTGGATCTTGGGAGAAGCGGTATCCAGGCCGTGCTGCAGACGGGGAACAGCCCAGTCCACTGCAGCTTCCACCCGCGGCGCCGCCCAATCCTTGGCATTTTCCACCGCACTGGTGACCGACTGCTCAAGGTCACGGGTAATACGATCCGATTTCTTCACAACTACCTCCCGATTAATGTGACGGTTCTGTCGCTAGCCTACGTGCCCAGATCACCCCGGGCTATTCACTCTGCGGATTTTAGGGGGATTTCACCCAGCGCGGAACTGCCCCCGCAGCCGTGGCCGCAAATAACCGACATGGGAGAATGGGGCCTATGACTGCCATCGCAACTGCAAAAGCAACCATCCACACCAGCCTCGGCGACATCGTGGTTAACCTCTTCGGCAACCACGCGCCCAAGACTGTCAAGAACTTCGTTGGCCTTGCCACGGGTGAACAGGCATGGACCCACCCGGAAACCGGCGAGGACAAGACCGGCACCCCGCTCTACAACGGAACCATCTTCCACCGCATCATCAAGGACTTCATGATCCAGGCGGGCGACCCCCTGGGCCGTGGAACCGGTGGCCCCGGCTACCGCTTCGACGACGAAATCCACCCGGAGCTGAGCTTCAACCAGCCCTACAAGCTCGCCATGGCCAACGCGGGAATCCAGATGGGCAAGGGCACCAACGGTTCCCAGTTCTTCATCACCACCATTCCCACCGACTGGCTCCAGGGCAAGCACACCATCTTCGGTGAAGTGGCTGACGAGGAATCAAGGAAGGTCGTCGACGCCATTGAGGGTGTCCGCACCGGCATGGGCGACCGCCCGGTTGAAGACGTCACCATCAACAGCATCGACATCGAACAGCTGTAACACCCCAGCATGAGTTACGGAATTCCGTCGGCCGAGCCGTCCGCCCAGGTCCCGGTCTGTCCCCGGCACCCGGACCGGCCGTCCTACGTGCGCTGCCAGCGCTGCGGGCGCCCGGCATGCCCTGACTGCCAGCGGGCGGCCGCCGTCGGATTCCAATGCGTTGACTGCGTCAACGAAACAGGACGTTCGACGCCGGAAGTACGGACCGTCTACGGCGGCGCCGTTGCCACCGGCAAGCCATTGGCGACGTTCGGCATCATCGCGGCCTGCGTTGTTGTCTATGCACTGCAGATGCTCATCCCGGGCGACTTCGTATACAAGCAGTTCGCCTATAACAACATTTTTGTTGCCCCGCAGTACGGTGCTTTCGAGCCTTGGCGGATGCTCACATCAGCCTTCCTCCATTCCCCGGATTCGCTGCTGCACATCCTCCTTAACATGTATACGCTCTGGATTTTCGGCCAGGCCCTCGAACCCGTTCTGGGCCGCGTCCGGTTCCTGGCGCTGTACCTGATTTCAGCGGTTGGTGGTTCAGTCGGCTACCTGCTGCTCAATCCCGTGTTGGTGCCCGGCCAAGGGCTCGTGGGGCTGGTAGGTGCTTCCGGAGCCATCTTCGGCCTTTTCGGCGCCATGCTGTTGGTTCAACGGCAGCGCGGCGGCGACACCCGCCAGCTGTGGGTCCTGATTGCCATCAACGGCGTCATTGGATTCCTGATCCCCCACATCGCCTGGCAGGCCCACCTGGGCGGCCTCATTACGGGCGGACTGTGTGCGGCCGTCCTCGCCTACACTCCGCGCGGACGCCGCCAGGGTGTCATCCAGGCCCTGGGGATGGCGGCCGTGCTGGCCCTGCTCATCGCTGTGAGCTGGGTGCGGGTAACTCTCTAGGATCCCGCCCAAACCGCAACGGCACTCTGCCCCCGCCACCAATGGTGTCGGGGGCAGAGTTGTTTTCCACAAGGCTTATCCACAATGTTGGTAACTTACACAGCTGTAGTTCATATGCGCGTCCTCCCGTTTATGGCCTGCGTCCGGGGATGGGCTGGAAGGCTGCGCCACGTTCTCCACATCTGTGGATAACCTGTGGGGATATTGCTGTGTGTAAGTGGATAAGCAAGGGATTCCACGGAATTTTGTGGACAACTACGCACCGGCAGCGTCATATTGGCCCAGTGCACCACCCCGGAGGGGCGTTATCGACACCCTTATACACAGTGTTAATAACTGACAGAGGTGTAATTTCCGCGTTGGAAAACCCGCGGGAGTAGGCGCAACGCCCGGCGGCGGGAGGATTTCCACGGGCTTACCCACAGTTGTGGATAACTTGTGGGTATTGCGCTGTTGGTAAGTGGATAACATCCCCGGCGGGCTCTCCGCGTCCTGCCTATGATGGTTGCCTGCCAAGCCGTTCTATCGACAAGGACCCCCGTGAGCGTCACCGAGCATCTATACCTGGACAAACAGCACCCCGCTCTCTGGAAGTCAATCAGCAGCCTGGGCCTCAGGGTGCAGGAAGCAGCAGAGGAGGCTGGAATCGGGCGCGGCCTGCTGGAACTCCTCAACGTCCGGATCTCCCAGATCAACGGATGCGCCTACTGCCTGGACCTACACGTGCGAAAGGCGGGCGAGGCAGGGGAAACCCCGCAGCGGCTGGCAGTATTGCCCGCGTGGCGTGACACGGCCTTGTTCACCGGCAAGGAGCGGGCGGCCCTGGCGTTGGTGGAGAGCATCACTGAACTCCCGGACCAGCGGACGCAGGAGCATGCGGAGGCGGCCGCCCGCGAATGCCTCACGGCAGAGGAATTTTCGGCCGTGAGCTGGGTTGCGGTGACGATGAACGCATTCAACCGGGTTTCCATTACCAGCCACCATCCCGTCAAGCGGGACCGCCTGTAGCCTCCCGGACCCCCGGACCCCGCGGGTATCCACCGGACACGTAGGGATTATCCACAGGTATTCCACACTGTTAATAACCGCATCTGCCCGGCAGACTTAGCCTTATCAGCACGGCCCCGGGGGCCGGCCGCCACATCTGGAGCTGCCAGGGAGGCTTTTCCACAATGTGGATAACTTTCCCAACAATTGGGGATAACGGTGTGCCACGGACCGGTTCTGCCCCGACCGGCCTCACACCTGCCAGACGCCGGAAGATCCCCGCCGATGGCTCGCCAGGAGGTGGGTGTCCACGATTCCCACCGCCTCCATCAGGGCGAACATGGTGGTGGGTCCCACGAAGGAAAAGCCGCGCTTCCTAAGTGCCTTGGACAAGGCAATGGACTCTGCAGACTGGGTGGGAATCTCCGCGGCAACCCGGGGCTCCGGGGTGCTGTCCGGCCGGAAGCCCCAGACAAAGTCCACCAGGCCGCCGTCGTTCCGAAGCTCCAGGGTGGCCTGTGCGTTCTTAACCGTGGCAAGGATTTTCAGCCTGTTTCTGATGATGCCCGGATCCTGCAACAGCCGCTCCACGTCCGCGTTGCTGAACAGGGCCACAGCCTCCGGATCGAAGCCGGCAAAGGCGGCGCGGAACGCGGGGCGTTTGCGCAGGATGGTGGCCCATGAAAGCCCGGCCTGGAAGCCCTCCAGGCAGATGCGTTCATACAGGCCCTGCTCGTCGGTGACGGGCATGCCCCATTCCTGGTCGTAGTAGTTCCGCATGAGCGGGTCCGTCGCGGCCCACGCCGGCCGCGCGAGGCCATCCTCGCCGATAACTACGCCGGCGGATTCGGGAGCCACGGCAGTCCTCCCCGGAACAGTCGCGGGACGCCGCTCAGGAGCGCCAGCGGGTAGTCATCAGGAAGCCGACGATGGCAATGCCAAAGCCGGCAACGATGTTCCACGACTGCCAGGCCTGCACAGGGAAGCGTCCCTCGCTGATGTAGAACGTGATGATCCAGAAGAGGCCAATAATCATGAGTCCAAACATGACCGGCTTGAACCAGACGGGATTGGGCTTGTAAGCCTGGGGGAAGCCGGCTGGGCGGTGCTGGCGGTCTTCTTGCGAGGCTTTGACTCGGGCACTGGCTCTCCTTGGCGGGCTGGGCAAGACCGGCGCCCCGGGCTTGGTATCCTGCAAGAAGGAAATTTCCAGCGGTCTGCGCGATCTTGGTCAAATCTGGATTCTTACTAGCAGCCAATTCTAGCCGCAGTTGATGGGCAGCCGGTGCCCAGGGTAAACGCCCGGAGGAGAACGCGTGGTATTGCAGGAGAAGGCGGGGCCCGCCACTGCGCCCGCCCCCCGTCGTGCCCTGCTGCGCGGCACCATCCAGGTTCTGGGTGAGCTGTTGATAACCGCCGGCGTCATCCTCCTTCTCTTTGTGGCATGGCAGCTGTGGTGGACCAACGTCGAGTCCGATGCCAGGCAGAGCCAGGTCATCAAGGAATTCGCCCAGGACCTGGGCACTGCCGCCCCCGCTCCCGCACCAACTGCGCCCGCCGCGGCACCCGCCGCCGGTGAGGATTTTGGCAAGCCCGTGGTGGGTACCGCCCCCGGCCACGCGGGAACGATCGGCATCATGTACATCCCCCGGTTCGGCCCGGGCTACACCCGCCCCATTGTCGAGGGGACCAGCCAGGATGTCCTGGACACCCTGGGCCTTGGGCACTACGGCAACACGGCCATGCCCGGTGCGGTAGGCAACTTTGCGGTGGCTGGGCACCGCCAGACGCACGGTGCAGTGCTGGATAACATCCACACCCTGGTGCCCGGCGACAAGATCTACGTCCAGACCAAGGACGGTTATTACGTCTACGTCTTCCGGAACAACCAGATTGTGATGCCTTCGCGCACGGACGTCCTGGAACCGGTACCCACCCAGCCCGGCGCCACGCCCACCGAAGGCTACCTCACCATGACCAGCTGCAACCCCCGCTTCGGGGCGGAAGAACGCATCATCGCCTACGCCCTCCTGGACAGCTGGCGTCCGGCTGCAGCGGGCCCGCCGGCCGAAATCGCGGCGCAGGTTGCGGCAGCCACCGGAAGGAACTGACTGTGTACGCCTGGATTTTCCGCCACCTGCCCGGACCGCTCTGGCTCCGGATCTTCATCTCGCTGGTTCTGATCTTCATTGCCCTGGTATTGATGGTCCAGTTCCTGTTTCCCTGGATGTCCCATTTCACCCAATTCACCGACTCGACGATTGGTTCCACAGACCAGCCATGACCACAACCAAGATCCTTGTAGTGGATAACTACGACAGCTTTGTCTACACCCTGGTGGGCTACCTCCAGGAGCTGGGCGCCGAGACCACAGTTGTCCGGAATGACGACGTGACGCTGGCGGAGGCGATTGAGCTTGCCAGCACCCGCGACGGCGTCCTCATCTCCCCGGGTCCGGGTAATCCCTCTGAAGCGGGCATCTGCATCGAGCTGATCAAGTGGTGCGGCGAAAACAGCGTCCCCATGTTCGGCGTATGCCTGGGCCACCAGGCACTGGCCGAGGCCTTCGGCGGCAAGGTGACCCACGCCCCGGAACTCATGCACGGCAAGACGTCCCAGGTGGAGCACATCGGCACCAGCGTTTTCGCCGGACTCCCCTCCCCCATCACGGCCACCCGCTACCATTCCCTGGCCGCGGTCCGGGAGTCGATTCCTGACGTCCTGGAAGTCACCGCGCAGACCGCATCCGGCGTGGTCATGGGGCTGCAGCACCGGACCGCGCCCCTCTGCGGTGTGCAGTTCCATCCCGAATCGGTCCTTACCGAAGGCGGCTACCAGATGCTCGGCAACTGGCTGGAGTCCCTGGGCATGAAAGGCGCAGCCGCGCGGGCGGCGAAACTGAGCCCCCTCATCCAGCACTAGGCCGGCGCCCTCCACCAACCGAAAACAGGTCCAGGGAGGACGTCAGCCCTTCCTGGTGGGCTTCGGCGTGGGAGTGGGAGTGGGCGTCGGCGTCGCCGTTTCGGTCGGAGCCGGTGGGGGCGGAGCCTTGGCCACAACGATGCCGATGGTCTTTCCCTGGTCGACGGCGGCGTTGGCGGGGTCGCTCTGGTCCGTCACCTTGCCCGGCTCTACCTGGGAATTCTCCGCCTCCATCACCGACGGCACCAGGCCAAGCCCCTTCAGGGCCGCCTCGGCCTCATCACGGGCCAGGCCGCGCAGTTCGGGGACAACCACCTTGCCCGTGGAAACGATGAGTTCCACGCTGGTGCCGACGCCAACGCTTTGCCCGGGCGCCGGATTGGAGGTGATCACTATTCCTGCCGGAACGGTGGCGCTGTTGGCCGTGCTGGTTGACGGCGCGCCCACCAGTCCCACCTGCCGCAGGATATCCCGGGCGGCTGCCTCAGTCTTGCCCGGGATGCTGTCCGGGACCTTAACCGAACTGGGGCCCTCGGAGATGTTGAGGATGACCTCCGCCCCCGGCTCAAGTGACCCGCCCGCCGCGGGATCAGTCCCAATGGCGGTTCCCTTGGGCACGGTGTCATTCACCGCCCGCGCGATCCTGGGGCGCAGGCCGGCGTTGTACAGTGCCTGAAGCGCCGCGGTCTCCGTCATCGACGCCACCGAGGGGATTGACACTTTGGGTGCAGCGGGGGCTGGGCGGTTGACCGTTTGGTAGAGCCACAGGCCACCGCCTGCCAGTACCAGCAGGGTGAAGATCACCAGGGTGGCGATCCACGCACGACGGCGGGACTTTTGCCCGGTGGTCCGCTCACGTTCCGGAGGGAAGCCAAGCGGGAGCGGCGCAGCCGACCCGTAATCGTCTGCCCTGTATCCGCCCGGCCTGTAGCCGTCCATCTCCTGCTCATCCGCAAGTTCCAGCGGACCTGCTGCTCCGTCGTCATGGAGGGAGGTGGCTGCCAGGCGGCCGGTGGGCGCGTCATCAAGGAAGTTGGTCCCCGATGCGGCGAACGCCTCCGTTGGCGGGGACGCTTCGGGAACGTGGTCGTTGGGATCGGTGGGCGCCTCGGACACAGGCACGGCAGGGACAGGGACCCCGGCCTTTGCCGCCCTCAGGGCGCGCCGAAAGGCTGCGGCATCCTGGAACCTGTCGGCCCGGTTCTTTTGCAGGGCCTTGGCCAGTACGGTGTCCAGGGCCGGTGACACATCCGGATTCAGGCTGCTGGCGGGCTCCGGAATTTCCCGCACGTGCTGGTAAGCCACGGACACCGGGCTGTCCCCGACGAACGGAGGGCGCGAGGTCAGCATTTCGTAGAGCAGGCATGCGGCGGAATAAAGGTCACTGCGGGCGTCGACGGTTTCACCCCGGGCCTGTTCCGGTGACAGGTACTGCGCTGTTCCCACCACTGCCTGGGTCTGGGTCATGGTGGCGGAGGAATCGGCAATCGCGCGGGCAATGCCGAAGTCCATCACCTTGACGGAATTGCTGCCCGGGCAATACATCACATTGGCGGGCTTGATGTCCCGGTGCACGATTCCGGCCTTGTGGCTGTATTCCAGGGCGCCCAGGACCCCCAGGCAGTACTCGATGGCCTGGTCGATGCTGACCTCATGGGCGCGGATCAGATCGCGCAGGGTCTTTCCCTCGACGTACTCCATCACGATATAGGGCACGCGGACGTCCTCGCCGGTGCCGTCGTGGACCAGGTGTTCACCGGTATCGAAGATGGCCACGATCGAGGGGTGGTTCAGGGCCGCCACCGCCTGTGCCTCACGCTTGAACCGTGCCTGGAACTGCGGGTCGCGGGCCATATCCGGCCTGAGCAGTTTGATGGCAACAGTCCTGCCCAGGCGGGTGTCGGTTCCCCGGTAGACATCCGCCATGCCGCCCCGGCCAATGAGGCTGCCCAGTTCGTAGCGGCCGCTCAGGACACGCCGGTTGTCCACCGGCAGGCTGTCCTCCCGGTGCAACGGTGTGCGTGGTGACTCATTCACTGGTGGTCCCGACGTTTACGGCGTGCAGGTCGCAGGCGTTCCGGGCGTCTGGCCGGCCGCACAGGTTGGCAGGGGCGAGAGGGGCGTGGGGCCCGCCACGGGTGAGGACGTGGTGGGAGCAGGCGTGGGTGCCGCCGTCGTGGGCGCGGGTGATGGAGCGGTCGCGTAGATGACGGTAATCAGCGAACCCTTGGGCACCACGCCGGTCGGATTGAGCTCCAGGACGGTGCCGGGGGCGGCCGTCCGGCTCTCCTGCGGCAGGACCGTCACCTGGAGTCCCAGGTTGGCAAGGGCAGTCTGGACCTGGCGGTAGTCCTTGCCGAGGTAGGCGGCCGGGATCACGTTGACCGTGTCCTGGGTGGGCTCGGAAGTAGGCGTCGGCGTCGGTGTGCTGCGCGTCTGCGTCGGCGTGGCTGACGCAGTGGTCCGCGTGGGCGTTGCCGACGACGGCGGCGCGCTGCTGGTGGTGATGCCGGATGTCGGGTTGCCGGAGGGCGAGAAGAGTCCCATTTGGTTCAGCAGGAAACCCACCAGCGCAAACAGGAGCAGCAGGATCAGGGCGACCAGGGGCCAGGTCCATGGACTGCGTCCCTTGCGCCGGGGCTCATCGGAGGGACCGTCGTCGTACGTTTCCTCCTCCTGGTCCCAGTTCCGCTCGGCAGCCAGCGCATCGGCCCGGGCCAGTGGCCCCTTGGGAACATCCCCGTCGGCGGAAGCGCCCGCGGCGCCCGCAGCCAGCCCGGCCGCGGCGCCCGCCGCGCCGGCACCCAGCACTGGAAGGGCTGATGTGGCAGCCGGAGTGGAGTCATGCTGGGCGCCAATGACTCCGGTGGGGGCAGTGGCAGTGTCAACGGGGGCCGTGATGGGCCCTGTGTCGGCGTCGAAAAGAGCATGCCGGGAACGGCGGCGCGTGCTGCGCTGATGTCGCCGTTGCGGATGGCCTCCGCAGCCTCGGCCAGCTTGATGGCGTTGGCGGGACGGTCCTTGGGGTCCTTGGCCAGCATTGACATCAGGAGGGCCCGGACCGGGGCCGGCAAGGTCTCCGAAAGAGGCGGCGGAGCGTCGTTCACCTGGGCCAGGGCAATGGCGATCTGCGATTCGCCGGAGAAAGGACGGTGCCCGCTGAGGCACTCGTAGCCGATAACGCCGAGCGAGTAGATGTCCGAGGATCCCGTGGCGGTCTGGCCGGTCGCCTGCTCGGGTGCCAGGTACTGCGCCGTTCCCATGACCTGGCCGGTCTGCGTGAGGGGCACCTGGTCGGCGAGGCGGGCGATGCCGAAGTCCGTGACCTTGACCCGTCCGTCCGGGGTGATCAGGAGGTTGCCGGGCTTGACGTCGCGGTGGACCAGGCCCTGGGCGTGGGCGACGGCCAGGGCGCGGGCGGTCTGCGCAATGATGGACAGCGTGCGGTCCGGCGACAGCACTTGTTCGTGCTCGATGATGCTGCTCAGGGGCTGGCCGGGGACCAGTTCCATGACCAGGTAGGCCGAGCCCTCTTCTTCGCCGTAGTCAAAGACGTTGGCGATTCCCACGTGGTTCAGCAGGGCAGTGTGGCGGGCCTCCGCACGGAAGCGCTGGAGGAATCCGGGGTCCCCCGTGTACTCCTCCTTCAGCACCTTGATGGCGACGATGCGGCCCAGGACGAGGTCTTTGGCTTTCCAGACTTCCCCCATGCCGCCGATCGCAATCCGCGTGGTCAGCTGGAATCTGCCGCCGAGGGTGATTCCGGTTGTAGGCCTCACTTATTCAACACCGCCTCAAAAATCTTCTTCGCGTTAGGACTGGTCAGCTGTGCGCCGGTGGTGATGTTCACGCCCTCCATGACGATCGTGACACTCACCTGCGGATTGTTTGCGGGCGCGAAGCCGGTGAACCAGGAGTTATTGGTTCCGTTCCCGAGCTCTGCGGTTCCTGTCTTGCCGGCCACCTGGACGCCGGGGACCGCTGCGCCCTTGGCAATGCCCTCGCTGACTGCGCTTGCCATCCACTCGGTGATCTGGCTGGCGATCTGCGGGGTGGTGGAGGTGCGCAGTTGCTGCGGCTGCGGTTCGTCGATGACACGAAGGTCCGGAGAGCGCAGGGTCTTGATGAGGTTGGGCTGCATCTGCTTGCCGCCGTTGGCGATGGCGGAGGTCATCATGTTGATCTGCAGCGGCGTGGCGCGGACATCCTTCTGCCCGATTGCCGACTGGGCAAGGCCGGGTGCGTCCAGGTTTCCGGGGAAACCATTGCCCAGCGCGTGGCCCAGCTTCAGCTGGCCGCCGACGTCCTCGCCGAAGCCGAACTTCTTGGCCTGGTCGGCGATGGCGTCGCGGCCAAGATCCAGGGCAATGCTGGCGAAGGGGGTATTGCAGGACTGCTGCAGCGCGAAGGCGAAGCTGGCGGTGTCCCTGGTGTAGCAGTTGCCACCCGCGTAGTTGGGCAGTTTGTACTGGATGCCGTCAAAGGGCATCTCCGCCGGGTTGGGGAGGACACTGTCCTTGTTGTACTTGCCGGAGGCAAGCGCCGCCGCGGTGTCCACGAGCTTGAAGACCGAGCCCGGTGCGAGCAGCTCCCCGGTGGGGCCGCTGACGTTCTGGTTCAGGTTGATGCCCGGAACCTTGACCAGCTCGTTCATGCCGGCGCGCTCCGCGGCAGCGTCCTGGGTGGCCACCACGTTGGGGTTGTAGGACGGCTTGGACACCATGGCCAGGATGGCGCCGGTCTTGGGGTTGGTCACCACAATCGAGCCGCGCTGTCCGTCCGGGATCAGGCTGTAGGCAAGCTTCTGGATCTGGGGGTCGATGGTGAGTTCCACGGACGCGCCCTTGGGCTGGTTGCCCAGGAAGAGCTGGCCCACCCGGTCAAGGAAGAGCTGGTCCGAGTTCCCCGCCAGTTCGGCGCCCATGGCCTGTTCCAGGCCGGTGGCGCCATAGTTCTTCGAGAAGTAGCCGGTGATGCCCGCATACAGTTCCGGCTGCGGGTAGGTGCGCTGGAACTTGCAGGTCTCCGAACCGGTTTCCACCGACTCGGCAACGGGGGTGCCCCCAACGATGATGGCGCCGCGGTCGTTGCAGTAGTTCTGCAGGATGGCACGCTGGTTCAGGGGTTGGTCTTGAGGTCGTCGGCGCCCACCACCTGCACGTAGCTGATGGCCCCGAACAGCAGTGCAAACATGGCCACTGCGGCTACCCATGAATGCCGGATTGCCTGGTTCATGCCTGCTTCACCGCCTCGGTTGGAGTGTCAATGCCTGTTGCCGCTGCCGTCCCGGCCGGCGGCAACGGTGTAGTGTCCACCGGCCCGCGGGCCGCATGCGAGATCATCAGGAGCAGTCCCACAATGATCCAGTTGGCCAGAAGGGACGAACCGCCGGCCGCCAGGAACGGCGTGGTAAGCCCGGTCAGTGGAATGAGCCGGGTGACCCCGCCGATGACCACGAAGCACTGAAGCGCCACCGCGAAGGAAAGGCCGCAGGCGAGCAGCTTTCCGAACGCGTCCCGTGTGCCCAGGGCGGCGCGGAATCCGCGGGTGATCAGCAGCAGGTACAGCAGGACGACGGCGAACAGGCCGATGAGGCCCAGTTCCTCGCCCAGGGAGGCGATGATCATGTCGCTGTTGGCGAACGGGACCAGGTCCGGGCGGCCCTGGCCAAGGCCGGTGCCCACCAGGCCGCCGTTGGCCATGCCGAACAGGCCCTCGATGACCTGCCGGCTGCCGTTCTCGTAGACATCGGGGAGAAGGCGTTGAGCCAGCCGTAGACGCGCTGCTGGACGTGGGAGAACACCTGGGCGGCCACGAAACCGCCGCCGAGGATCAGGGCCAGGCCAATCACCACCCAGCTGATGCGGCTGGTTGCCACGTAGATCATGACGATGAAAAGCCCGAAGAAGAGCAGGGAGGAACCAAGGTCCCGCTGGAAGATCAGGACACCGATGCTGACCAGCCACGCGGTGATCATGGGGCCCATGTCCTTGAACCGGGGAAACTGCAGGGGGCCGATCTTGCGGCCTGCCAGCAGGATGAGGTCACGGTTGGAGGAAAGATACCCGGCGAAGAATATGGCGAGCGTAATCTTGGCTACTTCGCCCGGCTGGAACGTCATGGGGCCAAACCTGATCCACACCCGTGCGCCGAGGATTTCGCCGGCGCTGATTCCCGGGACCAGGGGCAGGATCAGCAGCAGGGCGGACGCAGCCAGGGAAATGAAGGTGAAGCGGCGCAGGATGCGGTGGTCCTTCAGGAAGAACACGACGGCGATGGCCACCGCCATGGCGATGAGGGTCCACCGGAGCTGGTTGTTTCCCGTGTCCTCGCCCGGAGCATCCAGGCGGTGGATCATCGCAAGACCCAAGCCGTTAAGGGCGACGACAATCGGAAGTATTACCGGATCGGCATACTTTGCGCGGAAGCGCAGGACACCGTGGAAGGCCAGGGCTGCCGCTGCCAGCAGGCTGGACTGGAACCAGAAGTCGGAATCGAAGGCCTTCTCCTGGTCCACGCCCACCATCATGTTGGCGCCGATGCCAACGGCAAGGGCCAGGAGCAGGAGGGCAAGTTCAACGTTGCGGCGGGGCTTGGGCAAAGTGCTTACCTGGCTCATTTGGCCGCCTCGCAGGTGATAGTCGGAGTGGGGGACGGAGAAGCCGAGGAGGGTGCGGGCGCGGCGGCATCCGGTGCGGGCGGCGGGGCGGCTGCGCTGGCGGGCGGCGCTGCACTTGCCGACGTGCCTGTGCTTGCCGACGGGGCAGGCGCAGTGGCGGAGGCAGATGGCCTGGGGCACTCCTCCTCGGGGGAGGTTGTTCCCGTGAGCTCCAGGTTCTTGACGATCCGCTGCGCGTCATAGAGGTCATTGGCGGGGACGGTCTGGCGGACCCGTTGCTGCGAGAACGGCGGGAGCGAGTCCATGCGGATATCCGTCACAGCCTCAAGGGAGGACAGCTGGATGGGTCCCAACCGTTGGGAGACCCCGTTGTAGATGGCCACCCGGGAATCGAACTCGCCGACGTAGTAGCGGGTCTGGGTCCAGGCGTACCCCAGCCACAGGCCGACGGCAACGACAACCAGCACGGCGGCTGCAACGGACCAGGCCACCCAGCGGCGCGGACGCAGCGTCGGCAAAGTGTCCTCGGGATCGACGGCCGGTTCTGCCTTATGGGTGAGGAGCGTGGCTGCCCGCCGTGCCACGGTACGTCCGGCCACGGTGGGGATGGAGCCCGATTCGGCGGCGGCAGCGGCAGCACCCACCAGTTCATGCGGGCGGGAGGCAAGTTCTTCGCGGAGGACTTCAGCGGAAAGATGTTCGCCCAGGTGGGGGTCTGTACTGCCGGCCTCGGAGGAGCCGCCCTCCGGATCCCTGGTGCCGCCGTCGGCGGTCTTCTTTTCGGGCGCCCGTTCCTGCCCGGCATCGTCAGTGGCTGAACCGGACTTGGCCGGTTCCGTCCCGCCGGCCGGAACAGGGGACGCGGCGGTGGCGCCTTGCCCGCCAGCTGCCGCGGCAGCGGACCTGCCGCCCTGCACCGGCGGAACGATTTCGACGGCGGCCGTGCTGACGTCGTCGGGCGTTTCCTCCACGATGTCCACCATGACCACGGTGACGTTATCCGGCGAACCGGCCTCAAGAGTCAGTTCAACGAGGGTGTCAGCGCATTCGTGCAGGTTGTGGGTTTCCCGGACCGTCCGCTCCACGGCGTGCGCGGCGACGTAGTTCAGCCCGTCGGAGCACAGCAGCCACCGGTCGCCGGGACGGGCGTCCAGGGTGTCCAGATCGAGTTCGGGGCTGGCATCGACGTCGCCCAGGACCCGCATGAGGACATTCTTGTGCGGGTGCGTTTCCGCTTCCTCAGGCCTGAGCCGGCCTTCGTCGATGAGCCGCTGGACGAAGGTGTGGTCCACGCTGACCTGCTTGAATTCGCCGTCGCGGAGCCGGTAGGCCCGGGAGTCGCCGATGTGCGCGAAGTGCAGTTTGCCGCCTGCCAGCAGGAGGGCCGTCACGGTGGTGCCCATGCCGGCCAGCTTGGGGTTGATGTGCACCAGTTCGGAGAGCAGTGAGTTGGCGGTCTGGATTTCGTCGGCAAGGATCGTCCCGGCCTCATCGCCGTGGTCGGGGCTGTCCAGGTGGATCATGTCCAGGACGGTCGCGGCTGAGGCAACGTCACCGCCCGCGTGGCCGCCCATGCCGTCGGCGACGACGGCGAGGTGGCGGCCCGCGTAGGCGGAATCGTCATTCTTCGAACGGATCCGGCCGACGTCCGACCGCGCCGCGAAGCGCATGATGAGGGGCCGCTGCGCCGGGCTGGAGCCGGTTGCGGGGTTTTCAGCCTCGGCCACGGTCACGGCCTCAATTCAATGACCGTCTTGCCGATTCTCACGGGGACCCCTGGCTCCACGGGCAGGGCACGGGTCAGTTGCTGGTCTCCCAGGTAGGTTCCGTTGGTGGAGCCAAGGTCTTCGATGAACCAACGGCTGCCCTGCGGGAAGAGCCGGGCGTGGCGGCCGGAAGCGTAGTCGTCTTCCAGCACCAGGGTGGCTTCCTGGGCGCGGCCCAGCAGGATGGGGCTGGCCGCCAGGGGCAGGGTCCTGCCCTTGAGCGGGCCTTCGACCACCACCAGTTGCCGGGCCTGCTGCTTTACGGGCTGCGGGGTCTCGGCAAGTTCCGGGTTCCGGCGGACCTGGCGGGCGGTGGGCACGCCGGATGCGGCCTTCCGGCCCAACATGAGGTCCCGGCGCATGGCGGAGACGATGCTGAAGATGAGTACCCAGAGGAGCAGCAGGAAGCCGAACCGCAGCGCGGTGATGGTCAGGTCGCTCATGCGTGGCCACCCGGGTTGGCAGGAAGCAGGCGGAAGATGATCTTTGTCCGTCCCATCGTGATGGTGGAGCCGTCTGTGAGTTCGATGCTTCCGGAGACCTTCTGCCCGTTGACGTAGCTGCCGTTGGTGGATCCCAGGTCCACGGCGCTGGTGGCGCCGTTGGCCGTTCGGATTTCCAGGTGGCGCCGCGATACGCCTGTGTCATCAATGTGGATGTCTGCCTCGGACGACCTGCCCAGGACGATGGACGGGGCGTTCAGCGAATAACGCTGGCCCTCGATGTCCAGCACAGGCTGCAGCCTCACGGGCGGCCGGCTGGGAGCTGCCGGCACGTTCGGCCGGGGCGGCGTGGCGCCGCCGGAGCCTTGGGACTTTTCGGTGGAGGAGGCAATTTCGAAATCACCGGGGCGGAGTGCCGTTTCGCGGCGGAAGGAGATCCGGACGGGCCCCTGGAGGGTGTAGCCCTGGCTCCGGACGTGGTTGATGACCACGTCGCAGAGTTCTTCGGCCAGCGGCGTGCCCCACTCCTGTGCGCGTCCGAAGTCCTCATCGCTGAGCTGGACGTCGAAGACGTTGGGCACCAGCGTACGTCCGGCCGCAATGGTGATCGCTTTATGGTCCACCTCGCGGCGGAGCCTGCTGGCGATCTCCACAGGTTCGACCTGGGCCTTGGAACCGGTGGAGAAGACACCGCGGACGGCCTTTTCAATGCCACGTTCAACCTTGTCCAGCAGACCCATGGTTCTTCTCCTTTCCCCCGGTTCCGGGGCAGTAGTTGTTGCTGACCAGCACCTGCAGGGCGGTCCGGCACTGCGCGGCATGCCCGCCGGCAGCGGCCACTCCTACATCCGATACTACTGGGCACCCCTGCGAATGACCTTAATCCACAACGGCCGGGCGCCGGCAAAAGTTCAGATCCGTGACTGGTCCGGTCCCAACCCGCGCAAACCGGCGGCGGCTCCGGCCCTCCGTCTCCGGCCGGTAAGGCCCCTCTGTTAGGCCGCCTTTAAGGGCATGGGGAAGGGGTGCCGGCGGCCAATTGGTAATTTGCGGCATCTGTCCGTTATGCTTGATCTCGCTGCTTTTACGAGGCGCGGAAACGGGAAACCGGACCGGCTGAGTGGAAGAAGTTGCGCGCGAGTGGCGGAACGGCAGACGCGCTGGCTTCAGGTGCCAGTGTCCGAAAGGGCGTGGGGGTTCAAATCCCCCTCGCGCACGCAAATGGTAAGGGCCCCAATCACACGATTGGGGCCCTTACCTATTTAACACCGGGCTGGGTCTGGAAACGTCAGGGGCTTGTTCGCAGATCCGGCCCTCGAGGGCCTGGATCCGCGAACAGGCTTAGGACCCGGCGGTCCTGGCTGCGTCCTCCTGACTGGACGGGCGCGCCGACGCCTTGAACCGGCGTCGTGAGTTTGCCAGGTGGCAGCGCATGGCTGCCGCGGCCGCAGCCTCGTCACCATCTGCGATGGCGTCCCGGATGGACCGGTGCTCCAGCACCACCTGGTCGAAATGGTCCCGGGCGTAGTGTTCGACGCCGGTCATCAGGCGGGTGCGCGGCATGGCGATCATGGTTTGCCCCAGCGCCGCCAGGCAATCTGAGTAATAGGGGTTGCCGGATGCCGCCGCCACAGCGCGGTGGAACTCGAAATCCGACTTCATGGCGTGGGCAGGGTGGCCTGCGCTTTCGGTGAAGGATTCCAGTGCGGCGCTGACGGCCCGCAACTGGCGGTCCGTGCGGTTCCGCGCCGCCAGTGCGGCGGCTTCGGCCTCCACTCCCATTCGGAATGCCAGCAGGTGCAGCCGGTCCTCCGTGGTGGCCACCGGGCGGCCACCCGGCACTGCCGGGGGCACGTCGGTGGGGGAGTGAGGGCGAAGCTTCCCCGCCCCCGCTCGGTTTCGACAAGCCCTTCGGCCTGGAGCCGGGTGAGGGCGGCGCGGACGACCGTGCGGCTGACGCCAAAGTCGTTGATGAGCGTGTTCTCGCTGGGCAGCTTCTCGCCCGGCTGGATCACGCCGTCGACGATGCGGTTGCGAAGGTCAGCGGCAAGGTCCGCGGTGAGGTTCCGGCTCATGGCTCAAGATTACGCGCCGAACTCTACGCGCTCGGTGGTCCAGGCACGGGCCTGATCGCTGAGCGTGATGCCAAGGCCCGGGCGGTCCGGAACGATCATGCGGCCGTCTTTGGTTTCCAGCCGTTCATTGAACAGCGGGTCCAGCCAGTCGAAGTGCTCCACCCAGGGTTCACGGGGGTAGGCCGCCGCGAGGTGGAGGTGGATTTCCATGGCGAAGTGCGGTGCCAGGCCCAGCCCGCGTTCGTCTGCGAGGGCGGCGAGGCGCAGGAACTGGGTGATGCCGCCCACGCGCGGGGCGTCGGGCTGGATGATGTCGCAGCCATTGGCGGTGATCAAGCCCTTGTGCTCGGCCACGGACGCCAGCATCTCGCCGGTGGCAATGGGCGTGTCCAGGACCTGTGCCAGATGGGCATGGCCTTCGAAGTCGTAGGCGTCCAAGGGCTCCTCGATCCAGACCAGGTCGAATTCCTCGAGGCGGCGGCCCATCCGCAAGGCGGTGGCACGGTCCCATTGCTGGTTTGCGTCCACCATGAGCGGCACGTCCCAGCCGATGTGTTCGCGGATCCCTGCCACGCGGCGGAGGTCTTCCTTGCTGTCGGGAAGGCCAACCTTGATTTTGATGCCACCGATGCCTTCCTCGACGGACTGCGTGGCCCGGGCCTTAACTTCGTCCAGGGTGGCATTCAGGAAGCCGCCGGAGGTGTTGTACGTCCGGACGGAGTCGCGGTATGAGCCCAGGAACTTCGCCAGCGGCAGGCCTGCGCGCTTGGCCTTGAGGTCGTACAAAGCAATGTCGACGGCGGCGAGAGCCTGGGTGGCGACGCCGGACCGGCCCACCGAGGCACCTGCCCACAGTAGCTTGGTGTAGATCTTCGCGATGTCGTTGGGGTCCTCGCCGATGAGGCCTTCGGCGACTTCCTTGGCGTGGGCGTACTGCGCCGGGCCGCCCGCGCGCTTGGAGTAGCTGAAGCCGATGCCGGAGTGGCCCAGCTCCGTGGTGATCTCCGCGAACAGGAAGACCACCTCGGTCATGGGCTTCTGCCGTCCGGTGAAGACCTTCGCGTCGCTGATGGGAACAGCGAGGGGAAGGCGGGCGGTGGACAGTTTGACGTGCCGGATCAGATCAACGGTGCTCATAAGTTCTCCTGGAGGCGGGATAGGGCTCCTTCGCCCCACCTGCTTAGGATATAAGTAGCAGACTTGTATTACAAGTACATCCGCCGGAGGTGTGGTGCGACACTCCCGGGCCGGAGCAGGAATAGTGGCGGACCGCTGCGCCGTTGTCGCAGGCATGAAGGCAATTACCTACAGCGAATACGGAAGCCCGGACGTCCTTGAATTGACCGAGAGGCCGATGCCGAAGGTGGGGCCGGGGATGGTCCTGGTCAAAGTGAAGGCAGCCTCGGTGAACCCCGTGGACTGGAAGATCATGGCCGGTTACCTGGATGCGGCAATGGACCTGCAGTTTCCCGCGATCCCGGGATGGGACGTGGCGGGGGTCGTCGAGTCGGTGGGGATCGACGCCCGGGCGTTCCAGCCCGGTGACGAGGTCATTGCCTACGGCCGGAAAGACTATGTCCATGGCGGAAGTTTTGCCGAGTACATCGCATTGCCGGAACGGCTGCTGGCCCGCAAGCCCGAGTCTCTGGGATGGAACGAATCGGCGGGGCTTCCGCTGGCCGGACTGACTGCTTACCAGGTCCTGAACCGCCTGGGCCTCGCGTCCGGTGAGACTGTCCTTATCCACGGTGGCGCCGGTGGAGTGGGGTCGCTGGGCATCCAGATTGCGGTGGCACTGGGTGCGAAGGTCATTGCAACGGCCTCCGAAAAGAACCATGAATTCCTCCGCTCCTTGGGGGCCGAGCCGGTTGCCTATGGGGAAGGACTCGTGGAGCGTGTTCGTGCATTGCGTCCCGCCGGCGTGGAGGTCGTTGTCGACTTCGCTGGAGGCAATCTTGAGGCGACGCTGGCCGTACTGGCTGAAGGGGGCAGGCATGCATCCATCGCCGACAGCGAAGTGGAGGAGCACGGCGGCACCTGGATGTGGGTCAGTCCGGTGGGAGCAGACCTGCAGGAGCTCGCCGGGTTGGTGGACCGGAACAACATCAGGGTAGAGGTTGCCAAGGTTCTTCCGTTGGCTCAGTCCGCGGAGGCTTTCCGCCTGAACATGGAGGGCCATACCCGGGGCAAGATCGTGGTGGCCGTGAACGGAGAAGCCTGATTCAGGGCTTTTGCGGCACGGCGGCCAGCGCTATGAACCGGATGTGGCGTCCTGTGTCCGCAGAGCCCCCAGCCCGGAGATCAGCGCATCAAGCCCCAGGCTGAAGGCGGTGTCGGCAGGCCGGCCACGCTCCCGGCCGGCTGCCGAACTGCGCACCGCGGCGGAGAAGTTGGGGGTGGAGCCGGCCATGGAGCCGGAATCGAAAATGTCCTCCGGAGCGGTGACGTCGTAAGCGGAGCCGAAGATGAAGGACTCCAGCGCCACGATGGCGGGGATGATGCGCTCCTGGGGGAAGCCGGCGTCGAGGAACCCCTTGCTCACGGTTTCGTACATGGCAAGGGTCTGCGGCGCGTCCGTCACGGGCAGGACGGCGATCACGGGAATCAGCGGTGTGTGCTCGGCGAAGACATCCCGGTAACTCCACGCCCAGGTCCGGACGGCGTCCTCCCAGCTCCCGCCGCCGAAACCCGTAACGTCCACCAGGGACATCAGGTGGTCCTCCACCAGCAGCAGGACGTCCTGCTTTGATGCCACATGGTTGTAGAGGGCGGAGGGAGCGACGTCCAGCACCTTTGCCAGGGCGGCCATGGTCAGCCCGTCATATCCCTTGCGGCTGATCAGTTCCAGCGCGGCTTCGGTAATTCCGGACTTGGCCAGCACGGCCGCAGACGGCCTGCCTGCCCGCCTCCTTTGTGCTCCGCCGTTGCTGGTGGAGCGTCCCTGTGCGGCTGATACTGCCGGCATTGCTGCCCTTTCGTCGATGTCCCCTGCATTATTCCACCCGGCACTTCCCCTCCCGGCAGGCACCCGCTATAGTTCTCATAAATGAATGGCATTCATTTAGTGGTCCCCGTCACTAAGGGGCCCAGAGAGGACATCATGCTGAACCTGAACCGCGACGTCGTGGTCGTCGGAGCCGGGCCGTCCGGACTCACCGCCGCCCGCGAACTGAAAAAGGCCGGCCTCACGGTCGCCGTGCTCGAGGCCCGTGACCGCGTGGGCGGCCGCACCTGGACCGACACGGTGGACGGTGCCATGCTCGAAATCGGCGGCCAGTGGGTTTCCCCGGACCAGACCGTACTCCTGGACCTGCTCCAGGAGCTGAACCTGGAAACGTACCCGCGCTACCGCGAAGGGGAGTCCATCTACATCGGCGCGGACGGCGCACCCGTGCGCTATACGGGTGACACGTTCCCGGTGGATCCGGACACCGCCGTCGAAATGGACCGCCTGGTGGCTCTGCTGGACGACCTTGCGGCGGAAATCGGCCCCACAGAGCCCTGGGCGCATCCCAAGGCGCGTGAACTGGACACCATTTCCTTCCATCACTGGCTCCGGCAGAACTCGGGCAACGAGGAAGCATGCAAGAACATTGGCCTCTTTATCGCCGGCGGCATGCTGACCAAGCCGGCCCACGCCTTCTCTGCCCTGCAGGCCGTCCTGATGGCAGCCTCCGCAGGTTCGTTCACCCACCTGACGGACGAGGATTTCATCCTGGACCGCCGCGTGGTGGGCGGAATGCAGCAGGTCTCGCTGCTGCAGGCGCAGCAGCTGGGTGACGACGTAATCCTTAACTCCCCGGTGCGCACCGTCAACTGGGAGCCGGATTCCGACGGCGGCCACCGGGTCACCGTTGAATCCGACCGGGCCACGGTCAACGCCCGGTTTGTGATCATGGCCGTACCGCCGAACCTCTACTCCCGCGTCTCCTTCAACCCGCCGCTGCCGCGCCGCCAGCACCAGATGCACCAGCACCAGTCCCTGGGCCTGGTGATCAAGGTGCACGCCGTCTACAGCACGCCCTTCTGGCGGGACAAGGGACTCTCCGGCACCTGCTTCGGGGCGGACGCCCTGGTCCAGGAGGTCTACGACAACACCAACCACGGCGATCCGCGCGGCACCCTGGTGGGCTTCGTGTCGGATGAGAAGGCGGACGCCGTCTTCGAACTCAGCGCCGAAGAGCGCCGGAAGGCCATCCTGAAATCGATCGCCGGCTACCTTGGCGACCAGGCCCTGGCGCCGGAGGTCTACTACGAGTCCGACTGGGGCTCGGAGGAGTGGACCCGCGGCGCCTACGCCGCCAGCTACGACCTGGGCGGACTGCACCGTTACGGCAAGGACCAGCATGCACCCGTGGGCCCCATCTACTGGTCATCGTCCGACCTCGCTGCCGAGGGCTACCAGCACGTGGACGGCGCGGTCCGCATGGGCCGGATTACCGCTGCACGCATCGCCGAGGTGGCAAAGGTGCCGGTGGCCGCCGGCTGGTAAATAAGCATGCTTACTAATAGGCTGGCGGCGGGGAGCGTCCCCGACTTTCGACGAACGAGGTGAGGCATGACTGACGCCCAGAGCATCAGCAAGGTGTCTAGGAGGTAAAGGACGACGGCGACATGTGGTTCTTCACCGGCCTTGGCACTTCCCAGGTTGCGCATGTCCGGGCTGATCCGCGCGTGAACGTCGCCTTTGGCCGGAAGACCGAATGGGTTTCCGTGGCCGGGACCGCCGAAGTGGTCACAGACCGGGCAAAAATCCGTGAACTGTGGAACCAGGCGGTTGAAGCCTGGTTCCCTGATGGCCCGGATACCCCCGAGGTGTGCCTGCTGCGCGTCGATTCGGATTCTGCCGAGTACTGGACCAGCCCCGGCGGCACGGCCGCCACGGTGCTGCAGTGGGTGAAGGCAAAGGTCACCAACAGCCGGATGAGTGTCGGTGAAAGCGGCACCGTGGAGCTGTAGTTCCCGGGAGCGCCGGGTAAGCGGACGGGGCGGAGCGGCTAGGGCTGCTCCGCC
Organism: Arthrobacter sp. FX8; assembly: GCF_026723805.1. Lineage (NCBI taxonomy): Bacteria > Bacillati > Actinomycetota > Actinomycetes > Micrococcales > Micrococcaceae > Arthrobacter > Arthrobacter sp. FX8. Next base: position 3,750,022 of record NZ_CP113505.1, read on the forward strand.
CCTTTCAGTGCCTGCAAGACCGCCGGAAACAGTACGCCGTTCCTTCCCCAGACCGGATCCAGGATTTCCACGTACCAGGAGTCGGCCAGGAGCAGGGCCAGGGCATCATTGGTTTCCTCTGCCCAGTCCCGGATCTGTTCCTCCTCAACGGGGTTCTCGCTGGAGCCGAGCACGGTGGTGACTTCCGATCCGGCAAGGGTTACCGGGATGGCTGCACTGCTTGCCTCGCCCGGTGCATGTGCCACGGTCACCAGTTCGGTGCGGGTGGACAGCGCCAGCAGTTCACCGGCGGTGGCGGCGCTGCAGAATCCGGTGACGTACTCCCGTTGGGCCGCGGCCCCGTTACGGATGCCGGGCTGGGATTCCTTGGTGAACAACCCGTGACGGTTCAGCTCTGCCAAGTCTGTGGCGATGGGTTTGGTCTCGTCGTCGGAGCCCGGCGCAAAGTGTCCAGGCTGGTAAGAACTCCCGCCCTCCAGCCACCGGGCAGTCAGTTCGCCGGCCGCTTCCAGTGTGGTGGCCTGCCGCCAGACTCCGCGGTCCTCCAGCAGGCGGCCATACTGATCGTGGACAGGCAGTTCCTCAGGCTTCATCCTGGGATGCTACCGCCGGGCTCTCCGCTGATCCACCGCCGGCGACACAGCAGTTAACCTCAGGTGGCCTGCTCCGCAGGCAGCGCCGCCGGGATTCCCGCCGCCCGTTCCGCCGCTGCCAATGACGCAGCCAGCCTTCCGACGGCGTCCGGGTAACCCTTGTGCGCGGCCGTCCGCAACTGGTCCGCCGTCCGCATCGCCTTGATCAGTGCCGACGTTTCGGGCAGCCGCACGTCAGTCAGTGCCGGGTAGTCGATGCTGTACGCCGGATCAAGTTCGTAGCGCCGCCACCGGACCATGAGCTCGTCGTGATGCGCGCTGGCGGCCTGGTGGGCCGAACGCTGCCGCCGCCCTTCCCGGCGGGCGGTGCGCCAGGCCAGGAACCTGGGGCTGCCACGGTAGGCGGCGATGCCGGCAGCGGCAGCTGCCCCTGCCAACAGCAGTCCAGCCCACGGCGAGACCAGGGCGGGGATAATCAACGCGGGAAGGGCGACACAGGCACCCAGGAACAGGTCCCAAAACAGCTGGTCCGGAGCCTCCGCTGCGCGGCCGGCCAGTGTGTTGCCGGCTGGTGCGCTGCCTCCGGAAGCCAAAGCCCGGCGTCGGACAACAAATACCGTGGCGGCCACGCTGGCCACCAGCACGGGACCGCACAGCAGGACCGCCCACGCACCTTGAAGCAGCCCCTGCATCAGAGACTCCGCCACAACTGACATCCTGCACCTCCAGCGCCCAGCCCCCGGGCCGGATGAGGCCGGGCTGGTCCTTCCATTGCACCGTCTCCCGGGCGCAGCGTCAATGGCGGAGAAGGCGTGCCACAACCTCACACCGTCAGAAGGGGCGGAAGAGGCGCTGCAGCCGCTGCTTGATCAGGTCATTTCCTGGTCCAAGGCACTGCAAACCGTCAGGAGCTGAGCGGTACGGTGAAGGCATGCGACTCAAAATGTGCAGCATCCACGTCCAGGACCCCGCCGCCGCCCATGCCTTCTATACGGGAACGCTCGGCTTTGACACGCTCATGGCCATGCCGGAGTACAACCTCTACATCATCAAAGACCCGGGAGCGGACGACAGTTCAGTAGGACTCCTCCTCGAGCCCAGCGACAACCCAATCGGCGCGAACTACATGAACGCCGTGCGCGAGGCGGGCCTACCCGCAATAGTCTTCGGGGTTCCCGATGTGCAGGCGGAATACGACAGGCTGGTGGCCGCCGGAGTCAGCTTCAAGACCCCGCCCACCACGGATCCGTTCGGGACCAGTGCAGTGTTCGACGACGGCTGCGGAAACTACATCCAGATCCACCAGGACTGAGGGCTAACGGGCCTGGGTGCGGTCCTTCTTCGCCTGCTTCTTCGCGGCCTCTTCCTTGACCCGCTGGGCCTCGGTGCGGACAGCCGCGTGGGTGGCACGTTCGGTGACCAGCCACTGCGGCGGAGCCTGCAGCAGCGCGGTGATTTCCGCCGTCGTCAGTGCTTCCTCCACGCCGCCGCGGCTTAGGCCGCTGATGGACACGTTCAGCTTCTGTGCCACCACGGGGCGGGGGTGCGGGCCGTTGCGGCGGAGCTCGGCGAGCCATTCCGGCGGGTTGGCCTGCAGTTCGGCGAACTCCTCGCGGGTGATGGTTGAATCCTGGAACTCCTGCGGCGTGGCCGGGAGGTAGATGCCAAGTTTCTTGGCAACGGTGGCCGGCTTCATGGACTGGGAGTTTGCAGAGGTCATGCTTCAAGGGTATCCGGGCGGCGGGTACTGTGAAGACGTGCCCTCCGACAATACCCCCTCGCCTGATGCCCAATCCGCCCCTGACGGGCCGGCCGACCAGGCGGCACCCCGGGTGCTGCGCATCGCATACGTGGCCGGCGTGACGCCGGGCAAATGGATCCGCCGCTGGGAAGAGCGGATGCCGCATATTCCCCTTGAGGCATTCATGGTCGACGACGGCGCGCAGCTTGGGAAGCTGCGGGACGGCGCGGCGGACATGGGTTTTGTCCGCCTTCCCATCGAGCGGGAAGGGCTCAGCGTCATACCGCTCTACGAGGAACAGCCGGTGGTAGTGGCGCCGAAGGGGCACGAGATTTCAGTGTTCGAGGAAGTGGCCCTGGCCGACCTGGCGCAGGAGTCATTCCTCGATGTTGCTGCCCTGGGCGGACCGGAGGCCGCGCTCCAGGTGGTTGCCGCCGGCGCCGGCCTGGTGGTCCTCCCCATGTCGGTGGCCCGCCACTTCAACGTCAAGGACACGGTGGCGCGCAGGCTCACCGGCGCGGACGGAACTGAGATCGCGCTGGCCTGGCCGACGGAGGCCACGGATGAGGTGCTGGAGGAGTTCATCGGCATCGTGCGCGGACGCACTGCCCAAAGCTCACGCCAGCCCTCGGCCCAGCCGGTCAAGGTCAAGAAGGATCCGAAGCCGGACCGCCGCGGCACCGGCGCCAAAAAGGCGCCCAAGGTAGCCCAGAGATACGCCCCCAACCCGGACAAGGGCCGGGGGAAAGGGTCCCGAAAGAAGGGCAAGCGCTAGGCAGGAGTCCAGGCCCGGCAACGGCAAAGCCGGCCCGCGGGATGCGGAGCCGGCTTTGCTTTGGTACGTGGATACCCACGCGGGTTACGTGTTTTGGACGTGGTCTTTGGCGTCGGTGGCGCGGTCTTTGACGTCGGTGGCGGCTTGTTGGCCTTCGAGTTTGACGTTTTGGGCGGCGTCGGTGGCGGTGACCTTGACGTTTTCCATGGCTTCCTGGGCTGGTTCCTTGAGGTCCTGGGCCATGGTTTTGGCGGCGTCGGTGACCTGGGTTGCCAGGGGCTGGGCTGCGGTTTTGAGCTGGTCCGCGGCTTCGCGTTCCTTCTGGCTTGCCGGGATCAGGGAGGAGACCAGGAGTCCGGCGCCGAAGGCGATCAGGCCGGCGGCGAGGGGGTTGCCGGCGGTTTTGGCTTTGACCTGGTCCGGGGCGGCGGAGACGGCGTGGCCGGCGTCGCTGAGTTTGGTCGAGACGGTGTCGCCTGCCTGGTGGAGGCTGTCGCCGGCGGTGTGCATGGCGTTGGTGGTGTGCCCGGCGCCGGTGGCGGTGGTGTCGTGGACCCTGGTGGTGGCGTTGTCTGCGGCGCCCATGATTTTCTCCTTGACGCCGGTGACGGCGTCTTTGACCTTGTCGGTTTGGCGGTGGACGATGTTGGACGGGGTGACCTTGTCTGCCACGGCGTCCACGTTGGTGCCCAGGCGTGCCCGGGTGGCTTCTATGTCTGCGCGGATGACGTCAGGGTTTTCGCTCATCGGTTTACCTCACCTGGTTTTAGGGTTGGGGGAATTTCTGAGAGGGTTTCCCCGGTTTGGGGCAGGCCTTTGATCTGCTTGAGTTCCTTGCGGCCGATGGAGGCCAGGACGGCGGCGATGATGGCCCAGATGACGGCGACGATCAGTGCGGACCAGCCCAGGGGCATGATGGCGCCCAGGGCCCACATTAGGGCCAGGGAGAGGAAGAGCAGGACGAAGTGTCCGCCGACGCCGGCGCCGGCGAGCATGCCGGCGCCTTTCCCTGCGCGGGAGGTGGATTGTTTGAGTTCGGCCTTGGCCAGTTCCACTTCCTGGCGCATCAGGGTGGACAGGTCCCGGGTTACGTCGCCCAGCAGCTCGCCCAGGGACGCGTTGTCCGCTTTCACATGCGCCGCACTCGGCGGCATTTCCGGAATCTGGCTACTCATTACAGGCCACCCGTGCCGCGGCGGCCAGTCCCGGAGGTTCCCTCGGTGCCGAACGCCTCGTCACCGGTGTACACGCCGTTTTCGGCCCGGTAGGGGTCGTCGTCGAACCGGAGCGGGGTTTCCTCCGCGGTACCCGAGGGAAGCGTGCTGGTGGATACCGGGGTTGCGCCTGTGACGGTGGGCTCATTGAAGAGGTCATCGTTACCCGCGGCGTACACGGTCTCCTGCCGCAGCGGCGCTACCGGTGACTGCACTGCCGGGGGTGTCTGCGCCGCGCGGTGCTGGCCCGAAGCCTGGACCTGCCCCTGCGAGTCGGGGGCGCCTGCGGTGAGGCCGCGGGTGAGGCGTCCGGCAAGGACACCGGCGCCGGCGGCGAGGAGCAGGAACGTGCCGGGATTGTTGCGGGCGTACCGCTGGACCTCGTTCAGGAGGTCGCCGGGTTCCCGGTTCTCCAGCCAGGACGCGATGGAGGAGGTCCGCTCGGCTGCCTGCCGGACAAGGTCGCTGGCCATGCCCTGCTGGTCCGGGGCGCTGGCCATGCTGTGCAGCTGGCTGGAAATGTTGCGGATGCCCTCGGCGGCCTTCTGCTGCTGCGTGCCGGCCTGGGTGGTCAGGCCCGACTTGGCCTGGTGGAGCAGGTCCTGGGCATTGAGCTTGGCCTCATGGGCCACATTCGCGGCCTCGCCCTTGGCGGTCTCCGCTACATTCTGGGCGGCTGATGCGGCTTCACCAGCAACGTTGGAAGCCTCTTCCTTGGCTGCCTGCGACTTGGAGGAATCGGTTGAAACCCCCGTGTAGGAGTCATGCTGGGGCGCTGTTTCCGTTGCGCCGTACGGATCGGCAACACCGGGGGCGGCGGGGGTATGTGGTGTCTGGGGCCATTGGTTCTCTGTCATCATCGCTCTCTTTCAGAAAGGGTTAGCTGGCGAACAAGAACCAGCAGTGCTGGCAACTTAGTAAGCAAGGTTACTAATTAGATACTAAGCACACTTCCCATTTCGATTGCAAGGGGTAGTGGTGTTCAGCTTCCAATGGCTGCGCCTATGCAAGGGCGTGAAGGTGGGCGGTTAGTAAGCCTACTTGCGAATGTGTTGCTAAGCATGCTTATTGTAGGGGTGTAGCGACGCATGGTGACCAGCACTTTCGCCACCTACAGGAAGGCTGCGGCCGATGACCAGCAATCTCGATCCGGACGCCCGGAGCAGCTACCGCCTGATCACTCTGGCGGCACGGCTGATCCAGCGGCGGCAGGACGATGCACTGGCCCCCCTTGGCCTCACCCGTGCCGCTGTTATTGCATTGGAAGGCCTGATGGGGGGCCCACTGAACCAGGAACAGCTTGCCGACGCGATCAGGGTCCAAAGCCAGACGTTGGGCCGTGTCCTGACCCGGCTTGAATCCACAGGACTCATCACCAGGATGCGCCATGCCACAGACCGAAGGCAGCTGAAAGTGGAACTCACCGATGCCGGTGTTGCCGCCGTTGAAGCGGCGCGGGAGGCAGAGGTCAAGGCCTATCCTGACGATCCGGACATCGCATGGAAGGCACTCCGCGAGGAGCTGACAAAGTTTGTCCGCGCCGCACCGCTCAGCCACGACACCGGCGTGGTTCCGTTTGCCCCTCCCGAACACCGGGCCGCGCACGGTCACCGGCCGCAGGCCGGGCGTGCAGGCGGCCTGCGGGGATGGGACCAGCCCCGCCAGAATTGACGGGAAGTCTAAAAAGCAGTGGCCGGACCTTTCGGACCGGCCACTGTTTTGTCCAACCTTCGGCTTCCCGTTCCTCCTCCAGCAGTCCCCCTTGCACCAGGTGGGCTGCATAGGCTGATTACGACGACGGGACGCCCGGGCCCGGGGACCAGCGGAGCAGTGCCGCCACATCCACGCCCTCCGGCAGGACAGGTCCAGGGACCAGGAGAACGCGGGCGTCAGTCAGGGCAGCTGCCCGCAACAGGGCGGCAGGGGCCGGAACTTCGCCAAGTATTCCTGCCGCCAGGGCTTCCTCTTTGGCCGTGGCGATCCACGGTTCGGCATCCAAGGCCAGCATGGTCCGCCGGGACAGGGCGGCGTCATCAAGGATCAGGACCTCAACCTGTCCCTGCTGGAGCGCGTGGACCACAGCTCCCGCCCCGTGGGCCGCTTCCGGATTTGCCTGGCCCTCCTGGACTGCCAGCCTGTCCATGACCGCCTGCTGTTCTTCAGCCCAGACCTCCGCCACCCGCTGGCTGACCTGGTCCTCCAGGTTGGCGCTGTCCGCCCCGGCAGTGTGCGTGTGGGAATCGACCTCCGACAACAGTGCCCTGCCGGCCTCGGAGAGGTTTTCCCTGACCAGCCCGCGGGCGCGGATATCGCCGGCGAGAACAATCAGCCGGGCGCCGCCCGCACTGGCCACCCTGTCTATTTCGCCCGCCACTTCGTCGGCGTTCCGGCGCCACACGTCCTCGGTGTGGTGCTGGAACCGCAGCTCCGACCAGCCGCCGCCATGGAATTTGTGAATGTGTTCGGACTCGCCCTCCACCTCCCGGACGCTGGCAGGGGCCCCCGCCCCGGCACGGTACAACCGGATTTCCCCATGTTCGCGGCTGACCTCGGCCACAACGTACGGAAACTCTTCGGGCTGGTGTTTCAGCAGCGGGAGCAGGTCCGGGACGGGCTCGACGACCATCCTCTCCGGCAAGACCAGCCGGCCCGGGAGCACCTCGTTGAGTTCGGCTTTCCCGCCGTGGACCAGCACGAACCTGGACACGGGGGAGGGCATCCCCGTTGCGGGCGTGAGGGCCTGTTCCATGGCGTCGATGTCAGCGGACGTTGCTCCCTGGGCCTCGAGCTGGGCGCGGGTGTTTCCGGCCCGGACGTCGCCGGCTTCCAGGCTGTCCACTGTTCCGGTTCCGGCATCCACGTAGGCTGTGCACCAGGGGCCGGGCAGGCGGTACAGGTCCGCGTATGCCTTCAGGCCGGAACCGTGGGTGGTATTGCCGCGTTCTGCCATGACGATCTCCTTCGCGCGTGACGTGGTGTCACAGGCTTATTGGTTCGTCACTTCACGCTAGCACCGGGGAAGAGGCGGCTGAAGGGTCTTCCGGCCCCCCGACAGTCAGCCCGTCCGTCAGGCCTGGCAGGCGTCCTTCAAGGCCCGGACTGAGTCTGCCGGCACCTGGTCTCCGGCTTCGGCGATCTGGCCCAACGGCGTCGTAATTTCCGCCGGTACCCCTGCCGTGCGTGCCGCCGAGACGAGCCCGGCCAGCGCCTGTCGGTCCTCCACGCTGACCAGGCCGTCCTGCACCACCGCGCAGATTTGCCGGTTGACTTCCTGTGCGGCGGCGGAGGCAACTTTGGATGCGGCATCGCTGGCGGCATTGCCCGCAGCCTCCTCCACCCCGCCACATCCGGTCAGCAGCAACAGGGCGGTGGACAGGGAGGCGGCAGTAACGACGGCGGCGCGGAAGGTCATGCCTCAAGCGTACCGGCGGTGCCTACCGGCGGGCCGGGACGCCGAGGATGCTGTCCAGGAGTCCGTTCCGGAACTTGCCCTCCGGGTCGTGCCCGGCGGCAAAGGAACGGAAGTCGGCGAAGCGCGGGTACAGCTTTTCCCAGTCATGGGCGTCCGCGGTGAACAGTTTGCCCCAGTGCGGGCGCGCCCCGAAGGGCCGGAGGGCGTCTTCCAGGAGTGGGAGGAAGGCTTCCACCTCCGGCTGCAGCGGTTTCCAGGTGAAGTGCAGGGCAACGCTCTGCTGGCGGTAGAAAGGGCTGAGCCAGAACTCGTCGGCGGCTCCGGTGCGGATCTCCGAGACGAAGAGCAGGGGTGCAAGTTGGCCGGCCAGCCCGCGGACTGCCTGGAGGGCGGCGGGGGCGTGCTCCAGGGGAAGGATGAATTCGCTTTGCAGTTCGTCCCCGTTGCTGGGAGTGAACTCGTGCCGGAAGTGCGGCAGCCGGTCCAGCCAAGGCCCGGGTTCGTCCAGCTGTGCAGTGCAATTCTCGGCGGACATGTCCGGCAGCGGGTGCCGGGGACGGAGGGCGGCGGTGGCACCAAACAGGTTGGCGGGTGGTTGCTCCCCGTCGAGTGCTTTGAGCCAGACCTGGTTGATCCGGTCGCCGGCGTAGTCCGTAAACAGGCTCACGCTGTAGGCGCTGGAGACGATGGCGGTGAAATCCGACAGGGCGTTGTCCCAGGGAAGGTCCTCCAGGACACGCTGGCGCACTGTGAAGCTGGGACGTACCGCCAGTTCCAGTCCGGTGACGATGCCCAGGGCGCCGATGCCCACCACGCTGGCAAGGAACTCATCGCCGTCCGCCCGGGTAAGTGTCACCTGCTCGCCCGAGGCCCGCACCAGGTCGATGGATTCCACGGCGCCGGCGAGGGACGGGTTGTCCACCCCGGAGCCGTGCGTGCCGGTCTGGACCGCACCGGCTACCGAAATGTGCGGCAGCGAGGCCAGGTTGTGGATGGCAACCCCGGACTCCTCCAAGGTCCGGCACAGTGCCCCGTAGCTCACCCCGCCGCTGACCCGCACGGTTCCCCGCCCGGCATCCAGTTCCACCTGCTGCGGCAGGGCATCGAGGAGGATGTGGACGCCGTCAGTGTCGCCCACCCGGTTAAAGGAGTGCCGGGAGCCCAGGGCCTTGACCCGCGGCGAGTCCGCCACGATGTCCGCCAGCTCCGCTACGGATTCCGGCCGCCGCACGTCCGCGGAGGAGTATTCGAGGTTTCCTGCCCAGTTCTTCATCGGGTGGCTTTCGTTTGACATCGGTTTCCTCCAACTGTCAGCGCTAACAATCTTCGCTGTCAAGGCGCTTCCACGGGACGGGCGGGGGCCGCAGGAGCGGCAGCATGCCAGTGCCCGGGCTGCTCAAGCCCGGCGGGGAGGAGGGTGGAAGCGCTGCCGTGGGCCGCGGTGATTTGCGCCTGGGTGAGGAAGAGCGCCCCGGTGAGGTCGGCGTCGTCGAGCTTTGCATCCCGCAGGTCGGCACCAAGGAGGTCCGCTGCCGTCAGGTCGGCGCCCCGGAGGTCCGCGGCGATCAGGCAGGCACCGCGAAGGTCCGCAGCGCACAGCGGCAGGCCGCGCAGGTTTGCTCCCGCGAGGTCGGCGCCCGGCGCCAGGCGGACCAGGCGCGGATCGTCGCCGAAGGGGCCGGCGCCGAAGTAGCCCGCGCGGACCTCCTCACTGACCTCACGGAGTGCGCTGCCCACCTGGAGGTGCAGGGATGCGATGTCGGCTGCGAGGACCTCCTCAAGGGCGCCCGATGCAACTGCCCTGACCTTCGCCTGCAAGCGGCGGACATCCTCCGCGGTATCCGGGCCGTAGGCTTTCGCCCCAGCCTGGGCCAGGAGCCACAGCATTTCGTGCAATTGGCGCAGGACTTTAAAGGCGGCGAACATGTCCGGCGCCGATTCCGGGTCTTCCCGCCAGCTGATGCCCCTGAACAGCCGCTGGCTGACTGCCTGGCCTGCGCCGAAGCAGTCGAAAACCGTGCAGCCCGCAAACCCGCGGGGCCGGAGCCGGTCATGGATGGTGCAGGAGAAGTCCGGCGCCAGGTTGGGGCATGGCGTGGCGGGCGGTTTGTCGATGGCGAAGTCGGCCGAGCGGGTAAACCCGAAAGCCGTGCAGCACAGGGCAAAGCACTGCGAACAGTCAGGCCGGAGGGTGGCCGGGCCGGTGGGGGTGGCGGCGGAAGGAGGGTTGGTGGGTTTCATGATTGCTCCCGAGGGTGGTTCCGATAGGGGCGCGGGACGGAGGGGAACCCATGGTGGGGTTCCCCTCCGTGGCACGCGGAATCACCGTTCCTGCCGGGAATGACGGGAACTGCGGACGGCTGGACATCATAGGCAATGAAGGAGAATCACTGCGTCCAGAATATCCGCATCGGGCGGGAATGGTCAGTCGCTGTTCGTGTTTACCGTGCCCTTTCCTGAGGCTTTTCCTGTGGGCGTGGTGCGCGGCGGTGGAACGCGGCGGCTCCCGGTGGCTTCGAAGGCCGCGGCCAGCCGCAGCACGTGGGTGTCACTGTAGGCGCGGCCGGCGATGGTGAGGCCAACGGGCATCGCGATATCCGCAGCGATGCCCATCGGAACCGTGACAGTGGGGATGCCGAGGTGGCGGGGTACCAGGTTTCCATTGGCCACCCAGACGCCATTGCGCCAGGCGATGTCCGCCGAGCGTTCATTGGTATCCGCGTCGGCAGGTGCCACGTCGGCCGCCGCCGGGAACACCACGGCATCCAGTCCCAGCCGGTCCATCCATTCCTCCAGGTCCACCCGGCGGGTTTCCTCAAGTCCCGCCAGGCCTTCGGGCAGGTGCGGAATGTCGGCCAGGACGGGAACCCCGTTGTCGCGGATCCAGGAAGGATAGTCGGCGATGTCGTCGTCGAACCCGTCGTAGCGGTCCGGCAGCGCGCCCTGGGGGCGGGGAAGATCGCGGAACCGTCGACGTCGGCAAGGCGGTTCAGCCGCGGGTCGCCGTTGGCGTCGAGGAAGTCATGCCACGCCCAGGCCGACAGGTCCACGATCTCCCGCCGCAGATACTCCGGCGACACCAGTCCGCGGGTGGCGATGGTGGGCGAACCGGGCCGGTCGCCCTCATAGTTGGACACCACGGGGAAGTCCACTTCCACCAGTTCCGCGCCCGCGGCTTCCAGAGCACGCCGCGCCGCGTTCCAGAGGTCCAGGATGGACCCGCGCGTCTCGATCCGTTGCCCCGTGGGACCGCCGATGCCAGGTGCTTCGGCCATACCGGCGGCGGGATCGGCATTGATGTACATCCGGGGGATGCCAAGCCTTTGTCCCGCAAGCACGCCCGCGGCCGCCGAAGCGTCCCGGACCGCGAGGCCAACGTACGACGGCGGGCGGACGGCGGATGCCTTGGGCAGCGGGATCCACGGCTGGACGCGCCAGAAATCCCCGCGGGCCTCGGCGTCATCCGCCACCACCACATCCAGGACCTCCAGCAGGTCCGCCATGGTGCGGGTGTGCGGCACCACCACGTCCATGGTGGGTACCAGGGGCCAGTTGCCACGTACGGAGATGATGCCGCGCGAGGGTGTGTAGGCGCACAGGGCATTGTTCGACGCCGGTGCCCGCCCCGAGGACCAGGTTTCCTCGGCGAGGCCGAATGCCGCGAAGCTGGCGGCCGTGGCGGTACCGGAGCCGTTGGATGATCCGGAGGCGAAGGCGGCGGTGAGGTATTCCGCGTTGTAGGGGCTCTCTGCCCGGCCATATACGCCGCGCTGCATACCTCCGTTGGCCATGGGCGGCATGTTGGTGAGCCCGATCAGGACCGCCCCGCCTGCCCGCAGCCGTTCGATGGTGAAGGCATCCCGCTGTGCCACCAGGTCCTTGAAGGCCGGTGAGCCCGCGGCTACGGTAAGCCCCTTTACCTGGTAGCTGTCCTTAGCCGTGTAGGGGATACCGTCGAGGGGTCCCAGGGTGAAGCCGGCAGCGCGGCGCCGGTCTGACGCCTGTGCTTCGGCAACTGCATCCGGGTTCATCACGACGAGCGCGTTGAGGCGTATGCCGTGCGAATCATACTTCTCGATGCGGTCAAGGTAGAGACGGACCAGTTCCTCGCTGGTGACCTGGCCGGAGTCGAGGGCGGCGCGCAGCTGTGCGATGCCGGCCTCCACGACGTCGAACGTCTGCCCCACCGGCAGCGGAACCTGCGTTTCGGCGAGCTTCACAGTGTGCCTCCATCCTTGGCAGCCGGCTGCTGCTGCGTGATGCAGTGGATGCCGCCGCCGAAAGCGAAGATGTCCCTGGCATCCACCAGTTCCACGGTCCTGCCCGGATACGCGCGTTCCAGGATCCCCGCGGCGATGGTGTCGTTGGGATCGTCAAAGCTGCACAGCACCACCACGTCGTTGCCGACGTAGTGGTTGATGTAGGACCAATCCACCCAGCCATCAGCATCGCGCAACACCGTGGGTGCCGGGACGTCGATAATGCGCAGCGGCCGGCCCTTGGCATCCAGCTGGCCCGCGAGGACGGCCTTCAGCTGCAGGTAGACGGCATGGTCGGGGTGGGCGGGATCGTCCTGGCGGTGCAGCAGGATGGTGCCGGCGCCGGCGAAGGCTGCCACGATGTCCACGTGTCCCCGGGTGCCGAATTCGTCGTAATCCCGGGTCAGTCCGCGTGGAAGCCAGATTGCTTTGGTGGTGCCCAGGGCGGCGTGGACTTCTGCTTCAACCGATTCCTTGGTGGCGCCGGGATTGCGGCGGGGATCCAATTGGACCGTTTCGGTGAGCAGGACGGTCCCTTCGCCGTCCACATGGAACCCGCCGCCCTCATTCACCAAGGGGCTCGGCCAGACGGGAACTCCGGTGCCTATTGCAACAGTCCGGGCAACGTCCTGGTCCTTGGCCCACGCCGCCCACTCCTGGGCCCCCCATCCATTGAAGATCCAGTCGACGGCTGCCAGTGCGCCGTTGGGCTGGTGCACGAACGTGGGGCCGCTGTCCCGCAGCCAGGCGTCATCGAGCGGGACCTCCACGACGTCGATGCCGCTGCCGAGCCATTCCCGTGCGGCCGTGGCGTCCCTGGGGTCAGCCACCACCGTCACGGGCTCGTGCCGGGCGATTGTCTGGGCCACCGTGGTCCAGGCGGCCCGGGCCCGGTCAAGGGTGGGGCTGCCGATGGGGCCGAAGGTGTCGTTGGGTGGTGGAAACGCCATCCATGTGCGCTGGTGGGCCTCCCACTCTGCGGGCATGTGGCCTGCGGCGCCGGTGGATACGTGGTCAGGGGCGGCGCTGTCCCGGACTGCGGTCGAATAAATGAATGCCATTCATTTATTATGGGGACCGTACTGGCAGCGCGCAAGAGTATTTCGTTTCAGTCCCTGCCTGTCCGGTCCACCGCCGACAGGATGGCCTGGGCCAGTTGGTCCGGTTTGGTGAACTGCGGCCAGTGCCCGGTGGGCAGGTCGATGAATTCCACGTCCCGCACCTTGGCCAGCTCCGCCACGAAGGGATGGTTTGCCGCGATCCACTCCCGGAGCATGGCCGAGGGGAACCCGCACGAGATGACGGTGGCGGGAACGTCGTAGCGGCGCCCGTCATGCAGGCGCTGCCTGCCGTACGCCACGCCGCGGGGTTCGGGAACGGCGCGGGCGCGGAATGACCGGCGCAGCCGGTCGTTGAGGTCCACCAGTTCGGCGTCGTCAAAACTCTGCCAGGGCGGCAGCGGGACATCGTCCCCGTGGGCAGGCAACTGGTCGTTGATGACGCTGCCGTCAGCCAGCGGCCCGCTGTCCACGTAGATGGCGCGTTCCACCCTGTCCGGCCGCGCATCCACTACCCCGTGAATGATTGCCCCGCCGCCGGAGTGGCCCACCAGGACCACCCTGCCCGGCAGCCCGTCCAGGACCTCCACCACCGCATTGATATGGTCCTGCAGGCTGATGCCTGCGCGGCTGGCATCCACCGAGTCCTTGCCGGGAAGCGTGAGGGGATGGGGGCGGTGCCCGGCTGCTTCCAGGGCAGGTGTTACCCCCTCCCATGACGAGGCGTCCAACCAGAAACCGGGTACCAGGATGATGTCCATGACCGAACCCTACTCCCCACCCATGACACGGAATAGGCGTTCTCCTACCGCTTGCGCTTCCGGTCCTTGTCTCCGTTCCGGCTTCCGCGTTCGGAGGCCTCGCGCTCAGCCCAGCGTTGCGACTTCCCCGCCGAAACCACCTTCTGGTGCCACTCCCGGTGGTAGGCGCGCTGGGCGGCGACATCGGAGCGGCGCGCCAGCGCCGCCAGTTCCCGCTGCATCTTCAGATACGAGTTCCAGCGGCGCGCGGCCAGGACGCCGGTGTCGATTGCTTCGCGGACGGCGCAGCCAGGCTCGCTCCCGTGTGAGCAGTCAGCGAACCGGCAGCCGGCAGCCAGTTCCTCGACGTCGCCGAACATCCCGTCCAGGCCGTCCCCGGCATCGAACAGGCCAAATCCGCGCACGCCGGGAGTGTCCATCAGCACCGTCCCGTTGGACAGCGGGACCAGCTCGCGGACGGTGGTGGTGTGCTTGCCCTTGAAGTCTCCGGACCGCACTTCGGCGGTCTGCTGGACGTCGCGGCCCACCAGGGCATTGATCAAGGTGGATTTGCCGGCACCGGACGGTCCCAGCAGCACGATGGTTCCGCCCGGCGGAATCCGTGCCATCAGTTCGTCGATGCCGTCGCCGTTTTCGGCGGATGTGGTGACCACCTCCACGCCCGCCGCCTGAAGGATAACTTTTCCGACGACGTCGTCCGCCACCTCGGCCAGGTCCGCCTTGGTGATGATCACCAGGGGGTGGCGCCGGAATCCCATGCGGCGACGAGGGTGCGTTCCAACCGGTTGTGTGTGAGGGGCCGGTCCACGGGCACCACCACGCCCACGGTGTCCATGTTCGCGGCCAGGACCTGCGCGGCGGACGAATCCTCGAAGGCACGTTTGCGGCTGAGTTCCGAGCGGCGGGGGAGGACGGCCAGGATTTGCCGGTCGCCGCCCCGGTTGGGGCCGATCCAGACCCAGTCTCCGGTGACGGCCGGCTCGCCCGAGAGCGGGTAGGGCAGGTGGAGGAGACCGTCATGGACCGCAACGAGCAGCAGGGTGCGGTCCACGCGGACCACCCGGCCCCGTTCAGTTGCCGGCGGACAGGGATGCTGATCGAAATAGCCGGCAACGGCGGGCGTGTAGCCGTATGCGGAGGGGCCGGGCAGCGGACGAGTGCCAGCAGCGCTGTCTGTTTCTGTGGTGTTGGTGGTGTCCAGGGGGTTGCCTGAAGAAGTATGCACGGTGGTTCCTTGGGCTGTCCCCGGTGCAGTGCGGGTGGACGCGCAGCGTCAGGAACCGCGAAGGCAGCCGGGAGGGATGGTGGGTGTGATGGATGCGGGGCGCCCAGGGCGCGCGGCAACTGCAGTCATCAAAACCACCTCCATTCCCTTGTGCGGTTTCCCGTCCTCCTGCCGGAAGCGGCGGGGCGGGACCGTCTCCCACTTTAGCGGCCGCCAACGCCGGAGGCTAGAGGTTGGCATCTTCCGCAGGGGATTGCCGCGTGCTACCGCCGAAGTTCCTGCGCCCGCTTCTGCCGTCCGCTGATGGACGAAGCGTGGCCGCAGTTGGTGCAGGTGATCAGGTATTTCCGGGACACCGTGAGGACAGGGATGAAGAACAGCGTGAACTTGGTGGCCTGTTCGTCCAGGGCATGGTGGACGAAGGCGCCGCAGTGCTGGCAGGTTGCCGTCCGGCCCGGCAGGGCCTTGTGGACGGTCTTGAAGCCGAAAAGGAGGAGCATGGGCGGGCCTTTCATTGCCTGGGTGGTACCTGCCACCCTAGGCGAGTTTGACGGCTGTCCTTCAGGGGTACGGACGCTTCTGTACGGTGTGCGTGGATGCCATACTGTGCTGGGCAACATCGGGCCTTCTGGGGGGACTTCTGGCACATGGTTCTGGACACGGCGACCCTGCGCATCGCTTTCGGCCTCATGGCCCTGGTCCTGGTGGTTCTCTTCTACTTTTCCGCCTACCGGTTGACGCGTTCGCCATACAGCGCCTGGTGGTGCGGTGCCCTGCTGTTCTTCCTGGCCGGATCAGGCTGCTTCCTGTTTGACGGCACAGTGCATCAGGTGTGGGCCAACCCCTGGGAAACACCCTGCTGGTGCACGGCGGCGTTGCAGTGTGGGCCGGGGCGCGCTCCCTGCGGACCGTACCGCCTCCCAGGTGGGCCTTTACCGGCATTCCCTTGGTCACCCTGGTGGCCTCCCTGCTGGACCAACCCGCCACCAACACCTGGTCCGGCGGCACGGTGTTCCTCGCCGCCATGAGCCTGACCGTCGGATTGGCGTCCCGTGAGCTCTGGCGCCTTGAGCCCGGCTATTCGCGGGTCCGGATCCCCATGGCTGTGGCGGCCGGAGGGCTCAGTGTCTTCTACTTCTTCCGTTGGCTGGCGTTCCTGGTGGAGGGCCAGAACGGGCCTGTCTTCGTCACCGTTTTTGGGTCCGCCATCACCACCCTGGTGACCATGGTGCTGCTGGTGGTGGTGTCCTTCAGCATGGCGGCCCTGAGCACCGAACAGCAGACGCGTGCCCTGCGCGTGGTGGCCAGCCGCGACGACCTCACCGGGCTCCTGAACCGCAAGGCCTTCCTGGACCTGGCCACCGAGCAGTTGGCCGACCGCACCATCACCGGCGGCTCGGGAGCCCTGATCCTTGCCGACCTTGACCACTTCAAGACTGTCAACGACACCTATGGGCATGCCGCCGGCGACCTGGCGCTGCAGGCCTTCGCCGACGCCTGCGCTGCCACCGTGCGCTCCACAGATCTGACGGGGAGGTACGGCGGGGAAGAGTTCGTCATCCTGGTTCCCGGAGCAAGCGCCGAACGGGCCGAGACGATTGCCGAGGAGATCAGCAGGCGCATGGCCGGCGCGGACACGCCGGGCGGCATGGAGATGCCCACCGCGAGTTACGGCATTTCCACCTACGACGGCGTGACCTCCGATGTTGACCAACTTATCGCCGCAGCGGATGCCGCCCTGTACCGGGCCAAATCGCTGGGCCGGAACCGCGCCGCCCGCAGCGACGGGCTGCGGTAGCTTTACTGCCACAAAGCGGCACGGTTCCGGACCGCCGGCTACTGGGACTGGAGCGCGTCCGCCTGTTCGGCCAGGACGGTGAGGGCCACGCTTTCCGGCCGCTCCACCGTGCTCCGGATGCCGACCGTCATGCCGCTGCGTGCGGCTTTGAGGACGGATTCCATGACTTCCAGGACGTGGAAGGCAAGTGCGCCACCCGCCCTGGGCTCCTTGCCTTGCGGGGTGGCGGCAAGGTCCGCGATGCCGAACCCGCGTCCGGCGTCGACGTACCCTGCGGAGGCGGGAAGGGTCTCCCAGTCCTCGGCGCCGAGGGAGAACAGCTGGACGTCGCCGTCAAAGTGGTTCGGATCCGGCACCACCAGGGAACCGCGCTCGCCATGGATCTCGATGTTGGGCGACTTCGACTTCACGGCATCGAAGCTCATGAAGAGGGTGGACAGCGCACCGGAGGCGTGGACCAGGACGCCGGTCACGTGGGAGTCGATGGTGACCGGCACTTTCTCGCCCTGGCGCGGCCCCGAGCCGATGGTGCGCTCATTCCGGGTGTGGCTGGCCGCGCCCATCACGGAGACGACGGGACCCAGCAGGGTCACCAGGGCGGTCACGTAGTAGGGGCCCATGTCCAGCAGCGGGCCGCCGCCGGGCTGGTAGTAGAAGTCCGGGTTCGGGTGCCAGCGCTCGTGGCCTGGGGTCACCATGGTTGCCGACGCCGAGATGGGGGCGCCGACCAGCCCGTCGTCGATCGCCTTGCGGGCGGTCTGGATGCCGGTGCCCAGTACGGTGTCAGGAGCGCAGCCGACGGCGACGCCGGCCTCGCGTGCCGCGTCCAGCACCTGGCGCGCCTCCTCAGTCGTGGCAGCAAGGGGCTTCTCGCCGTAGACGCTCTTTCCGGCGGCGATGGCCTTCAGTGCCACCTCGGCGTGGGCGGCGGGGATGGTCAGGTTCAGGACAAGTTCGACGTCGTCCGCGGCGAGGAGTTCCTCCACGGAGATGGCGCGGACACCTTCGTAGCCATCCGCCACGGCCTGGGCACGTGCGGGGTCCAGGTCCGCCACGGCCACCAGGTCGATCTGGCTGAGTTTGCGGAAGTTCGCCAGGTACTGCGCGATGATGGCTCCGCAGCCAATGATTCCGACTTTCAACGGCTTGCCCACAGCAGGCCCCTTTCGATGATGGTGCGGACATTGGTGTCCTGGAGGATTTCGACCCGATGGCCGGGGGTGGCGACGAAGATGCGGCCCTTGCCCCACTGGCGGGTCCAGATGGCGGGGGAGGTCACTTCACGGTTCCATGGGTCCCATTCACGGACCTTCTGGGTGGTGGTGGCCAGGACATCGATGTAGTCGTCGGAGAGGACCCAGTACTGCTCGGTGACCAGGTCGAAGTCCTGGATGCCCCGGGTGATGGGGTGTTCGGCGGCCGCGGGCAGCATGTTGACGGTATAGGGCACGTAGTTGTCCGACTGCTCGCCGATGCACTCATCCGGGTGCTTGCCAGGGTGGCAGGCGAACTGGCCGCCGATCAGGTGCAGGTAGTCGGAGGTGTTCCGGTAGGAATCGGCGATTCCACCGTGCCAGCCGGCCAGGCCGGTGCCGTTCTCCACGGCGGCCCGCAGTCCGGCGAACTCGTCCTTTTCGATGGTGGACATGGTCATGCACTGCATGATGAGGTCCACACCGGCCATGTAGGCGGCGTCGGTGTAGACCTTGGGGGATTCCTCCACCCGGACGTCATAGCCGTTGTCTTTGAGATGGGGAATGAAGAGCTCGGTGGCCTCGTAGGGCTGGTGGCCGTCCCAGCCGCCGCGGACCACCAGTGCATTCTTTCGTTCTGTCATTGAATTTCCTTTGTTTGGCTACCGGCCTTGCGGGCCGGAAAGAGCAGGGGTCAGCGGCTGGCGAAGGCGGCGTCGAACGCGGCTGCGGGCGGGGCGATGCGGGCCAGTTCCTGGACCATGGCAAGGGCCTGCGGGGCGCCGATGAGGCGGTCCATTCCGGCATCCTCCCATTCGATGCTGGTGGGGCCGTCGTAGCCAATGGCATTCAGGGTCCGGAAGATCCGGTTCCACTGCACGTCACCGTGTCCTGCCGTGACGAAGTCCCAGCCCCGCCGGGGATCCGCCCAGGCGAGGTGCGAACCCAGGCGGCCGTTGCGGCCATCCAGCTGCCGGACGGATTCCTTTACATGCACATGGAAGATCTTGTCCGCGAAGTCCTGCAGGAACATCACGGGATCCAGGTCCTGCCAGATGAAGTGGGAGGGGTCGAAGTTCAGGCCAAAGTTCGCCCTGTGGCCAATAGCCTCAAGGGCCCGTTTCGCCGTCCAGTAGTCGTAGGCGATTTCAGACGGGTGGACCTCGAGTGCGAACCGGACACCTGCCTCGTCGAAGACGTCCAGGATGGGGTTCCACCGGTCCGCGAAGTCCTGGTAACCGGCGTCGACCATTGCCTGCGAGGCCGGCGGGAACATGGCGACGGCCTTCCAGATGGACGAACCGGTGAACCCCGTCACGGTCTTGACGCCAAGCCGTGCGGCCGCCCGCGCGGTGTCCTTCATGGCCTCCGCCGCCCGCCGGCGCACCCCTTCAGGCTCGCCATTGCCCCAGACTTCCGCGGACAGGATGCCCTGGTGGCGCTCATCGATAGGGTCATCGCAGACGGCCTGGCCCGTGAGGTGGTTGGCGATGGCGAAGACCTTGAGGTTGTTCTTCTCGAGGATGTCCAGCCGGCCCTGGAGGTAGTTGTCGTCCTCCGCAGCCCGGCGGGGGTCCAGGTGGTCGCCCCAGCAGGCGATTTCCAGCCCGTCAAAGCCCCACTCGCCGGCAAGCCGGGCCACTTCCTCGAAGGGCAGGTCGGCCCACTGGCCGGTGAACAGCGTGATTGGTCGTGTCATTGGGTGTTCCTTGGTTTCTTGAAGCTGTAGGTCGCTCAGACTTTTTGCCACTGGCTGGAATTCGCGGCGCTGGACTCCACTGCGGCGAGGACCCGCTGTACCTGCAAGGCGTCGGCGAACGACGGTTCCGGTTGGCGGCCCTCGCCGATGGCCGTGACAAGGTCCACCACCTGGTGGGTGAAACCGTGCTCGTACCCCAGGCCGTGGCCCGTGGGCCACCAATGCCCCACGTACGGGTGCTCGGGCTCGGTGACGAAAATCCGGCGGAAGCCGGCGTCCGGCGATTCGGCCGAATCGTAGAAGGACAGGACGTTCATGTCCTCGAAATCAAAGGCGAGGGAACCCTTGGTGCCGTTGACCTCCAGCCGCATGGCATTTTTCCGGCCAAGGGCGTAGCGCGTTGCCTCAAAGACGCCGATCGCGCCCGCGGAGGCGCCGCCGTCGAACTTTGCGCTGAAGATGGCCGCATCATCAACGGTGACGGTCCCGCGGGGGTGTCACTGCTGAGGTCGCCGTGGCCCCCAAGGCCCACCAGGTCGCCTGCCAGCGGACGTTCCCGGACAAACGTTTCCAGCATTGCCGACACCCCGCTGATGTTCTGCCCCGTGACCCACTGGGCGGCGTCGATGCTGTGTGCGCCGATGTCGCCCAGGGAGCCGGAACCGGATTTGTCCTTGTCCAGCCGCCAGGTCATGGGGGCGTTGGCGTCGGAGAGCCAGTCCTGCAGGTACTGGGCCCGGACGTGCCGGATGTCGCCAATCCGTCCTTGCTCCACGAACCGCTTGGCCAGTGCCAGTGCCGGGGTGCGGCGGTAGCTGAAGCCGCACATGGAGAAGACGCCATGCTTTGCGGCGGTCTCCGCTGCCAGTGTCATCCGCTCGGCTTCCTCCACGGAGTTGGCCAGCGGCTTTTCGCACAGCACGTGCTTTCCGGCCTCGAGGGCTGCGATGGCAATCTCTGCGTGGGTGTTGCCGGGCGTGCAGATGTCGATGAGGTCGATGTCGTCGCGCTCGATCAGGCGCCGCCAGTCGGTCTCCACCGACTCCCAGCCCAGCTTGTCAGCTGCCGCGCGGACGCCGTCGGCATTCCTGCCGGCGACCGCGGTGAGCTGTGGCTGCAGCGGCAGGTCGAAGAACCGTGGCGCGGTACGCCAGGCGTGGGAGTGGGCGGCACCCATGAAGGCGTAGCCCACCATGCCGACCCGCAGGGGTTTGGCGGTGGTCATGGACGTGTCCTTTCTACTTGCTGAAGCCGGCCGTCAGGCCTGCCAGCAGTTGGCGGCGGCCGATGACGTAAAGCACCAGGATGGGCAGCGTGCTGAGCATCACCGAGGCGAGAACGGCCGGGATATTGACGCTGAATTCACCCTGGAAGCTCCACAGGCCCAGGGGCAGGACGCGCAGGCTGGGGCTCTGGGTGAGGACCAGCGGGAGCAGGAACCCGTTCCAGACATGCAGGCCGTTGTAGATGGCAACGGTCACAATAGCCGGGCGGGTCAGGGGCAGGGCGAGCCGCCACATGGTCTGCCACTCGCTGCAGCCGTCCAGCCGCATGGACTCGAACAATTCGTTCGGGACGTCGCGGATGAAGTTGGACAGGATCAGCACCGTGAGGGGGATGGCAAAGGCAATGGACGGCAGCATCAGTGCCAGCAGGCTGTCGTACAGGTTGAGCCGGATGATCATCAGGTAGATCGGGATGATCGTCGCCTGGAGCGGGATGGCCAGCCCCATGAGGAACATGCCGTTGACCAGCTTGAGGAACCTTCCGCTGCCCCGGACGATCGCGAACGAGGCCATGAACGAGATCAGCACCGTGGGAATTACGGAACCGAGCGTGACGATGACGCTGTTCATGAAATATGTGGCGAAGTCTTTCTCAAGGACCAGTTGGTAGTTCTCCAGCGTGGGCGAGGTGGGGACGGCCAGGGGATTCTGGCCGAAGTATCCCGCCTGCGTCTTCAGGCTGGTGATCACCACGTAGTAGATCGGCAGGATGATAATGGCCAGCCAGATCCACCCACCGAGGCCGCCGGGGATGTTGAGCCGCCTCAGCCGTTGGCCGAGTCCCTGCTTGGGTGCGGCGGAACCGGCCGTGGTTCCGGTCCGGGCCTCCTGCGCATTGCTTTTCAGGACGGTACTCACCCTACAAACCTTCCAATTGGCTGCCTTGTTTGTCCTTGCCGCCAAGACGCTGGAGGAACAAGGCCAGTGCAAGGCCGATGATGACGAGAATGACGGCGATGACGCTGGCCGGGCCCATGAGGTTGGCCCGGAAGCCCCGCAGGTACATGTCCAGGGCCAGGATCCGCGTGGAGTTTCCCGGTCCGCCGCCCGTGAGGACGAAGATCAGGTCGAAGTAGGTCAGCGAACCCACCACCATCAGCGTGGAGGACGTGATGATGGTGTATTTCAGCTGGGGCAGGGTGATGTGGAAGAACTGCTTGATGGTTCCGGCACCGTCGATCTGCGCTGCCTCGTAAAGGGACTTCGGGATCTGCCGCACCCCGCCCTGGTAGATGAGGGTGTGGAACGGGACGAACTGCCAGGCGATGACGAAGATGACCAGGCCTACGGCCAGTTGGGGTACCCCCAGCCAGTCCTGTGCCAGGAAGGGCAGCCCCAGGCCGGTTGCCAGGCCGAAATTCGGGTCCAAAAGGGCCTTGAAGGCGATGGCGACGGCGGCTGAGGACAGCAGGAGGGGTAGGAAGTACAGGACGGCAAGGGCAGCCCGGTAGCGCTGGCTTCCCGCCGTGAAGACCCCCAGGAGCAGGCTGATGGGAGTCTGGACCAGCCACGAAACGATCATGATCAGGAAGGTCAGGCCCAGGGCGTTGTACAGTCCCGGATCCGCCAGCACAGAGAACCAGTTGTCCAGTCCAGCTGCCCCGATGGCACCGATTCCGTCCCAGCTGCTGAAGCTGAGGATGAGCACCCCGGCCAGCGGGATGACTGCGAACACCAGGAAGAAGAACAGTGCCGGCAGGGTCAACCACGCCAGGGCGGCCCTGCGCTGTTCGGTCTGCTTGGAATCTTTCGCCCTCGTGGCGGCCCGCGGGGCAGTGGAGACGGCGTTGCTCATTTCCCTAGGGTGCCGTTCATGTTCTCGGCGAACTGCTGCGGCGTGATCGACTTCAGGAACAGCTGGTCGATGTTGTTCAGCAGGGCCTCAGCTGCGGTGGGGCTCAGCGCCTGGTCCCAGGACTGCTGGAAGCTGGGTGCGTTCTTGGCCATGTCGTAGACGAAGTTCAGGAACTCCTTGTCCGGGGAGGTGTTCAGCTTGTCTTCGATGCCGTTAACAATCGGCACGGAGCCGGAGTTGATGTAGGCGTCGACCACGGTATCGGTCAGGATCCCGTCCTTGAAGAACTTCTTGGCGGATTCCTTTTCCTTGTCGCTGGCCTTGGAAGAGATTGACATGTACGCCGCGGGGTTTCCGACGCCGTTCTTCGGGTCGCCCTTGCCGCCGGCAACCGTGGGGAACGGGACGAAGCCCAGTTTTCCGTCCTGCACAAAGTTCTGGCCGGCCTTCTTCATGGCGCCATAGGTCCAGGAACCGTGCAGCATCATGGCTGCCTTGCCGGAGAACAGGAGGGCCTGGTCTGCCTGCGAGTCGGCAGTGATGGAGGAGAAGCCCTTGATGAAGCCGTCAGCAGAGACCAGCTCCTGGATCTTGGTGCCGGTCTCGATCACGGCCGGGTCCATCCAGGAATTGGGCTTGCCCTCGAAGATCGCCTTGAAGACGTCCGGCCCGCCGATGCGGTCCAGGAGGTATTCAAGCCACATCATGGAGGTCCAGCGCGACTGGCCGCCCAGGGAGAACGGGGCTATGCCCATGCCGTTGAAGGTCTTGACCAAGGACATGATGTCGTCCCAGGTCTTGGGCGGCTGGACGCCTGCCTTCTGGAACAGTTCCTTGTTGTAGAACAGCACGATCGGGGCGACGTACTGGTTGGGCAGGGCGTAGATCTTGCCGTTGACGGTGGCTGCACCGAACACGGACGGGAAGAACTTCTTCTTCAGGTCCGGATTCTGGTCGAACCAGCCGGTGAGGTCCTCAACCTGGTTGGCCTCGGCGTACGTCTTCAGGCCACCGCCGCCCCAGCCGTAGATGATCGTGGGTGCCTGGTTGGCGCCGATGGCGGTCTTGATCTTGGTCTTGTACGCGTCGTTCTGGAAATACGTAACAGTGATCTTGTCGGCGGAGTTTGCCGAGTTAAAGCATCCACGGCTTTCTGCATGGTGGTCTGGTTCGGCTCGCCGGACAGATACCACATGCTGGCGCCCCCGCCGCCGCTGGAGGCGCCGGGGCCGGACGTCCCGCAGGCTGTGGTTGCGGCAACGGCAAAGGGAGTGAGGGCAGCGAGGGCGAGGAAAGACCGCCGGGAGGACTGGGGTTGCTTCATTGCTTCTCCATTGTGAATTTGCGTCGGGGTACGGGGCGTCAGCTCCGCCGTTCGTTCGAAACATTTCGAACGGTGATATAAGTCACGCTGTAAACTAAAGCCCTAATTATCAGCCGCGTCAAGGGATCGTAGAGGATCTTTTCTGTCTGCACTCTAGGTCCCGGTGCTCTTGACCGGAGAAGGCCCCACTCTGCACAATGAAAGCGTTTCCCCACTTTCGAAAGATTGCGAACCGATGACGAGCAAATTGCAGGAGCGGACCAAACCCACGCTCGCTACCGTGGCCAGGCAGGCAGGGGTTTCGGCGCCTACGGTGTCCAAAGTGGTGAACGGGCGTGAGGATGTGGCCCCCGAAACCAGGGCCCGGATCCTTGCCGCACTGGAGCAGGCGGGCTACCAGTCGCCTGTCCAGCGCCGGGCGGCCGCCGAAAGCGGGACCGTGGTGGAAGTAGTGATCGACGTGCTCGACTCCGCATACACCATCCAGGTCCTCAACGGCATCCTGCAGTTCGCTGCCGCCGCCGACGTCGAAATCCTGGTCAGCGTGACCGGCCAGTCCACCCCCGCCCGCCACACCCCCGAGCGCCGGGCGCAGCGGATGCTCGAAGAGGGCAGGGCCGGGATGATCGTGGTGACCTCGGCCTTCAGCGAGGCGCAACTGCACGCGTTCAGGCGCCGCCACATCCCCGTCGTCGTCATCGACCCGCTTAACCCGCCCTCCGCCGACGTCGTCAGCGTTGGGGCCACCAACTGGGCCGGCGGCAAAGCTGCCACCGAGCACCTGCTGGGACTGGGACACCGCCGCATTGCCTACATCGGCGGCATAGAGGGCGCTGAATGCAACCAGGCGCGGCTGCACGGATACATGGCAGCCCTGATGGCACAAGGGATCAAGGTGGACCCCCAGTACGTTGTTTCCGGCGGCCGGTTCCGGACGGAGAGTGGGGTCAATGGATTCAAAGAGCTGCTGAAGCTTGACCCGCGCCCCACGGCGATCTTCGCCGGAAGCGACACCATTGCCCTGGGCGTCCTCAGCGAAGCGCGGCGCCACGGAATCAGGGTTCCCGAGGACATCAGCCTCATCGGGTTCGACGGCACCAACCAGGGTGAGCAGTCCGTTCCATCGTTGAGTTCCGTGGCCCAGCCCCTGGAGGAGATGGGGCGTGCGGCCCTAAGGTCGCTGCTGCGGCAGGTGCAAGGCGAAGTCCTCGATTCCCACCGAGTGGAACTGGCAACCCAGGTAATCGTGCGGGAATCCACCGCCCCTCCCGCGGACTGAAAGACAACCATGAAAATCACCCATCTCGACACCGTGGTCGTGGACTTCTACCGGACGAACCTCATCTTCGTCCGGCTTACAACTGACGAGGGGCTCACCGGCATCGCCGAGGCGACCCTCGAAGGGCAGGAACATGCTGTCCTCGGGGCGGTGGCTGTCCTTGCCGAAGCCGTCAGGGGCAAGGACCCCACGCGGATTACCCAGACCATTTATGAGCTCAACCGCGACGCCTACTGGCGCGGCGGTCCGGTATCCATGACAGCCCTGAGCGCCCTTGAGATGGCGATGTGGGATGTTTCGGCGCGGGCATTGGGCGTCCCGGTCCACCGGATGCTGGGGGGACAGGTCCGCGACCGGGTCCGCGCCTACGCCAACGGCTGGTTTTCCGGGGCCATCACTCCGGAGGATTTCGCCGAGGCCGCTGTACGGACGGTCGGCCAAGGCTTCCGCGGCCTAAAGTGGGACCCTTTCGAGGCCGCGGACCTTTTCCTGGAACCGCGGGACCTGGGGCGCATGCTTGAACCTGTTGAGGCAGTGCGGGCGGCAGTGGGCGACGACGTTGAACTGTTCATAGAAGGCCATGGCCGCTTTGATGTCCCCACAGCCATCCGGGTGGCCCGCGAACTTGAACGGTTCCAGCCGGTGTTTTTCGAGGAACCGTGCCCGCCGGACGGGATCGACGCCCTCGTGGAGGTGCGCAGCAAGTCCCCTGTTCCCATTGCCGCGGGGGAGAGGTGGATGGGCCGGAACACCTTCATTCCCGCCCTGGCCCGCAACGCCGTGGATTACATCCAGCCGGACGTCACGCACGCCGGCGGGCTGCTGGAACTGTCGTTCATTTCCACTCTGGCGGCAGCCCATTATGTGCCGTTCGCACCGCACAACCCCAGTGGACCGCTCAGCACTGCGGCAACCCTGCAGCTCGGTGCCACACTGCCGAATTTCCGGTACCTGGAGATCATGGCCACGGACGTGCCGTGGCGCAGCGACATCTCCAGTGAGCGCCTTCAGCTGACGGCAGACGGCGATGTCATGATCCCCGAAGGCGCTGGGCTGGGCATCGACCTCGACTATGACGCGATCGCGGAGCATCCTTTCACGCCGCATCCCATGCGGATCTTCAGCGACGTGGTGGCCGATATCCGGCCGCCGGACGCCCGGTCCTACTTCAACCTCGAAGGCGCCGGCGTCCGCTGACGCGTCGGACAACGAAAAAACGGCGGCGTCCGCCCGGCCTAATAACCGGACGGAGGCCGCCGCTGCGGGTGTGCCTAGCGCTTGACCGCCTCGAGCTTGAGCATCTTGGCGATAACGCCGTCGAGTTCGGAGTCGTCGAAGATCTTCTTCCAGTCGTCCTTGATGATGGTGTCCTTGCCGTACCAGGGTTGGCTCCAGGATGGCGAGCTGCTTGACGGTGACCCAGTGCACGTCGATGACGGGAGCGTAGATGGTGCGGATGACGGCCTCGGCAGAGTCACGGGAGGCGCCGGACTTCAGGTTGTTACGCTTGGGAGGTGTCCGTAGAATCTGCCGCCTCGACGGCCAAGATCAGTGCCGCCCTGGGCTCCCTGGGGCGCCTTGGAAATCCTGGGCATCGTGGTGGTCCGTCCCGGCTCCGGCACCTATCTTCGGGACGGCGTCTCCGAACTCCTGCCCCGGACCCTCAGTTGGGGACTGATGCTCGGTGCGCCGCGGACGCGTGAACTCGTTGAGCTGCGCAGCGGACTGGAAGTCCAGGCTGCCCAGCTGGCCGCGGAGCGCATAACGGAAGAGGCGCTTGGCCGCATGCGCGGCAACCTGGCTGCGCTGAAGGAACACACGAAGATCTATGAGGCTCTGGCGGCGCGATGCGGAGGCCGTCACGGCCACCATGCGATCGCATATGCAGACCGCGTCCCGGCGCCTGCTGGCCGGTTTCGACGCCTCGCAGTAGGTTCCCGCGTATCAGTTGAGCGAGGCCGCCAGCTTTTCCCGCTGTGGATCGTCGCCCGTCCGGCGCGGGCCCACTGAACCGCGGCGCACCAGGGTGGCCGTGAACTGCGCCGGAGCGGCGGGCGGCAGCCCCTCCATCTGGCGGATCAGTGCCTTGGCTGCCGCCACGCCCATGTTGTAGACCGGCTGGGCGATGACCGTCAGGGGCGGCGTGGTGAGCCTGGTCCATGCGAAGTCGTCGTACATCAGGAACGACACATCGGCCGGAATGGACAGGCCCAATTCCTGGATCGCTTCCACCACGCTGAGGGCAATCAGGCCGTCCGAAGCGACCACTGCCGTGGCCTGGTCCGGGCCCCGGAGCACTTCGCGGGTGATGCTGCGGATCGAGTCGGCATCGCCGGCATTCAACCTGACCAGGTCTTCCGGGAAGGGCAGCCCCGCCGCAAGGAAAGCGTCCCGCATCCCCTCGATGCGGTCCGCAATCTGGGAGGACTCCAGGGTCATGCCCGGCGTGTAGGGGGTGTCCGTCCGCAGTGTGGAGATGAAGGCGATACGCCGGTGCCCTGCCTCGAGCAAATACTGCGTAGCTTCCTGGAAATCCGCACCATGTCCACGGCCATGGTCTCCACCTTGAGGTCGCCGGCGGTGCGGTCGATGAACACCAGGGGGCGTCCGGACCGGTGCACCTCCTGCAGGTGTTCGGTGTCCACTGATGATGCCGGGGCGACGATGAGGCCGTCCACCCGCTTGTCCAGCAACACCCGCACCGCGTCCACTTCCGCCGCCCGGTCCTCGTCGGTGTTGACCAGGATGACGTTGTACCCGGCCTTCTTGGCAGTGTCCGTGATGCCCCGGGTAGCAAGGCCGAAATGCGGGTTTTCGATGTCACCCACCACCACGCCGATGGTGTGCGATTTTCCGGTGTTCATGCTGCGGGCCAGCTCGTTGGGACGGTAGGAAAGCGCCTCGGCAGCGGCGAGGACGCGCTCGCGGACGTCGTCGCTGACCGCGCCGTAATTGCCCAGTGCGCGGGCGGCCTGTGCCTTGGAGACCTGCGCAGCTTTTGCGACGTCGGCAACGGTTACGTCCCGCCGTCGTGCTCCATCACCGTTCATCTTCACCTTTCGACGGGGTTGTTGACGCCCCATGTGACATCGGCTACATTTCTATCAATCGATGTGAGTCCGGTCTCAATCCTAAGCTGTGAGACCGGACTCAACAAGCGCATCGACGACTTTCTTCGGCGGCCCTGACAGCACCGCCTTCCCACCAACGATTGGACAACGCTGTGAAGAAAAAGAATCTCCGACCTGCCGGATTTGCCGCGGCAGCCCTGGCCGCGGTCCTGGCGCTCTCCGGCTGCAGCTCCACCTCCGCCGCCTCCACCACAGAGAACAACCCCTACGGACTGATCCAGCCAGGCACCATCCGGGTGGCAAGCCTGGGTGACTCAAAGCCGTACACCTTCGCCGATGCCTCCGGAAACTTCACCGGCTTCGACGTGGAACTCTTCAAGGACGTGGCCCACCGGGCCGGTGTGGACAACGTGGTCTTCACCGGGCAGGACTTCTCGGGGCTCCTTGCCGCAGTGGCAAACGGACAGTTCGACGCCGGCGTCGCAGCCATCGGCATCACCGACAAGCGCAAGGAAACCGTGGACTTCTCGGACGGTTACCTGGCCGGCTACCTCACGGTCATCACCACCAAGACCTCCGGCATCACCAGCGCGGACGGGCTGGCCGGCAAACGCCTGGGCGTGGTCCAGGGAACCCTGCAGGAAGCCTATGCGGTGAAGAACTTCACCTCGGCCAGCCTGGTCCGCTTCCCTGACAACAACACCGCCATCGCCGCCGTGAACAGCGGAACGGTGGACGCGCATTTCCTGGATTACGAGGCCGCCAAGGCTTACGAGGAGCAGCACGGCCTGGTCAGCGCCGCGGACATCCCGTCCTTCGACGCCCCGGCCGGGTTCGCAGTGGCCAAGGGCAAGACGGCCTTCAAGGAAGCCCTGAACAAGGGCCTGGCCGCAGCCATGGAGGACGGCACCTGGAAGAAGCTCTACCAGAAGTGGTTCCCGGGCTCACCGATGCCCGAGCAGTACCTGCCCAAGGCCGAGCAGACCGCATCACCCTCGCCAAGCAAGTAGCCCCAAGCATTATTTGCCGGGCTGTCAGGCCTTAGGGCCACCTGGCCGGGCGGGCCGCCGTACGCGGCCTGCCCGGCACCTCCCCTTCATCTACGTCTGAGAGCAATCATGGACTGGCTCAACACCATCATCCGTACCTTCTTCGACTTCGGCGCTATGGCCGAGGTCCTGCCCCAACTCCTGGCGGTCGGCCTGCTGAACACGCTGATCATTTCCATTGCCGCCACCGTCCTTGGCACGGTGCTGGGAATGGTGGTGGCCGTCATGGGCATCTCACCATCCAAGTGGCTGCGGGTCCCGGCCAGGATCTACACGGACCTTTTCCGTGGCCTGCCCGCCATCCTCACCATCCTGCTGATCGGCCAGGGCTTTGCCCGCCTGAGCCAGTCGATCTTCGGCCCGTCACCCTACCCGCTGGGCATCATCGCGCTGAGCCTGATCGCCAGCGCCTACATCGGGGAGATCTTCCGCGCCGGGATCCTCAGCGTGGACAAGGGCCAGGGCGAGGCCTGCCGTGCCCTGGGCATGAGCTACGCCAAATCCATGGCCCTGGTGGTGGTACCCCAGGGCGTCCGCCGGGTCCTCCCGGCCCTGGTGAACCAGTTCATCGCCATCGTCAAGGACTCCTCCCTGGTGTACTTCCTGGGCCTGCTGGTCACCGAACGCGAACTCTTCCGCGTGGGCCAGGACGCCGCCGTGCTGTCCGGGAACCTTTCACCCCTGGTGGCCGCCGGACTCCTCTACCTGGTGATTACCGTCCCGCTGACGCACCTGGTGAACCACTTCGACAACAAGTTCCGCACCGGCCGCCGCCGCGCCGCACCACCCACCAGCGGCCTGAAGGAAGTCAAGGAACTCGACGCGGCCTCGCCGCTCACAGCCGGGAGCAACACATGAACACCCCCACCCCCACCACCATGAATGCGGCCACCTCGGAGGAACAGTCGTTCCGCGGCTCAAGCCTGGAACTGCGCAACCTCACCATGGCCTACGGCGACATCGAGGTACTGCGCAACGTCAGCCTCACCGTGGCGCCGGGCACCACCACCTGCATCATTGGCCCCTCAGGATCCGGAAAATCCACCCTGCTGCGCGGCGTCAACCGGCTGCACGAACCCAAGAGCGGGAACGTCCTGCTCGCTGGCGACAGCACCCTGACCGTCAACCCGGACACACTCCGCACCCGCATCGGCATGGTGTTCCAGCATTTCAACCTCTTCCCGGACCACACCGCCGAGGAAAACGTGGCCCTGGCCCTCTGGAGCGTCAAAGGCATGCCCAAGGCCCAGGCCATGGAACGCGCCCGCCAACGGCTCGCCGAGGTTGGCCTCGCCGAACGCGCCGACCACCGCCCCCGTGACCTCTCCGGCGGCCAGCAGCAACGCGTCGCCATCGCGCGGGCCCTGGCCATGGAACCCGAAGTGATGCTCTTCGACGAGGCCACCAGCGCCCTGGACCCCGAACTGGTCAAGGGCGTCCTGAACCTCATGGCCGGCCTGGGCCGCCGGGGCATGACCATGCTCGTCGTCACCCACGAAATGGGCTTCGCCCGGAAAGTGGCAGACCAGGTGGTCTTCATGGATGAAGGCGAAGTAGTGGAGGCCGGGACACCCGCCCAACTCTTCGACAATCCCCGCAGCGAACGCCTCCAGCGCTTCCTTTCCGAGGTGCTCTGATGGGTGCGGTTGCAGCGGCACCCATCCGGACCGCCGTCGTCGGTTTTGGAATCTCCGGCAAGGTCTTCCACGCGCCCCTGGTGGCGGCCAACCCGGACTTCTCGCTGGACGTCATCGTCACTGCCCAGCCGGAACGTGCGGCGGAGGCGGCACGGCTGTATCCGCAGGCACGGATTGCCGGCACCCCGGAGGAGCTGTTCGCCCTGGCCGCGGACCTGGACCTGGTCATCCTGGGCACCCCGCCGCACACGCACTACGGGCTGGCCGCGACAGCCATCGCCCACGGCCTGCATGTGGTGGTGGACAAGCCTTTCGTCCCCACGTCCGACTTGGGCGGGGAGCTGATCAGCAGGGCGGCCGACGGCGGGGTGCAGCTAACGGTGTTCCAGAACCGCCGGTGGGATGCAGACTTCCTCACCCTGCAGAAGGTGCTGGCGTCCGGAGACCTTGGCGGGGTCACCAGCTTCGAATCGCGGTTCGAATGGTGGCGGCCCGAAGGCTTCGGAAACTGGCGGGACACCGTGTCCCTGTCCGAGGGCGGCGGCATCCTGCACGACCTCGGCGCGCACCTGATCGACCAGGCCATCCACCTATTCGGCCCGGTGGAACGGAGCTACGGCGAGACGGCCAACCGCGGTCCGCATCCGGACGCGGCGGATACGGAAGCGTTCGTGTCGTTGCTGCACGCCTCCGGCGTCCGCACGCGGCTCTGGATGAACGGCATGGCCGCCCAGGCCGGGCCGCGGTTCCACGTCCTGGGTTCCCGCGCCGGCTACACCAAGTGGGGCCTGGACGGACAGGAACCTGCCCTCGCTGCCGGGACGCCGCCGTCGGACCCCGCCTATGGTGTGGAACCCCAGGAGCGTTGGGGGCTCCTGGGCGTGGACGGGGCAACGGCGGCCGTCCCCGCCGAACGCGGCGCCTACCCGCAGTTCTACGTCCAGCTGGCCGCCGCCCTGCACGGGAACGGGCCGCTGCCGGTGGATCCCGCCGAACCGCTTGAGGTGCTGAAGGTGATCGAGGGCATCCACGCCCTGACCTGACGCCACACCCAATTTCCCCTGCTTTCCCTGACGCGTCGTCAGCGTCTTCCGCAACCACGAATTTCACAGAAAGGGACACGATGTCCTCTCTTCCAGCCACCAAGCGCGTTGCCGTCATCGGCGGCGGCATCCTCGGGGTCTCCACCGCGGTCCACCTGCTCCGCGAAGGAGCGTCGGTGATCCTGCTGACCGAGCGCGGCCTCGCCAGCGAAGCCAGCGGCCGCTCGCTGTCCTGGCTCAACTCCGCCGGCGAACGGTCCACCCCGTATCACCAGCTGCGGGTGGCCGGCGTGGACCGCTACCGCACCCTCTTCGCCTCGGACCCCAGCCGCGACTGGCTGCAGTTTGGCGGCGGCCTGATGTGGAACGCCGCGGGGCAGGGCGAGGCCACCGCGGCCCGGCACGCCTACGAAAAGTCCATCGGCTACGACTCCCGGCTTCTCGCCCCCAGCGGTATCGCAGCCACCACCCCCGGCATCGATGCGGACGCCGTGCCGGAGAATGCCATCTTCAATCCCGGCGAGGGCTGGGTGAGCCTGCCGGACCTGATCGACTTCCTCATGGAGGAGTTCCACGCCCGCGGCGGCGAACTGGTCCTGAACGCGGGAAAAGCCTCCGTCATGGTGGAAGGCGGCCGCACCTCCGGCGTGGAGACAGCGTCGGGCGGGACATACCCGGCCGACGCCGTGCTGGTGGCCTGCGGCGCGGCGACGCCCGCCGTCGTCCAACCCTTGGGAGTGCACATCCCCAACGGCTCTCCCGTGTCCATGCTGGTGGTGACCAAGCAGGTGCAGCACGACGTGGCCGCGGTGATGAACACCCCGCGCGCAGCCTTGCGGCCCAACCCGGGCGGGACGTTTGCCCTGGACCACGACTGGTACGAGGAACACATTACCGAGCACGCGGACGGCTCCTTCAGCATCCCCGATGAGGTGGTCCAGGAACTGGCCGATGAGGCATCGAAGCTTGTTGCCGGCAATCCGGAACTCAAGCCCGCCTCCTGGAAGATGGGCTATAAGCCCATTCCCGGGGACGGCGAACCCGTCCTGGGCGAACTGGGCCAGGTGCCCGGATGCTTCGTTGCCTTCACGCACTCCGGCGCCACGCTGGGACTCATTGCCGGTGAGCTCCTGGCCGGGGAAATCCTGACCGGCAGGAAGCACCCCATGCTGGCCACCTTCCGGCCGGGACGCTTCTCCTAAGCCGGGCTGCAAAGGGGCGGGGCCGTGCGGATTGCGGCTCCGCCCTTGCCTGTGCCGTCCGGACTGGATGCCGTCCGGCGTGTCAGGCGCCCAAATGACCGGTGAGCCGGCGGTGGAATCCGGTGCTGCGCTCATCGAGGCCTTCGATCCTCACCGTGGCCCCGTGGTCCGCGTATTTCGTTTCAATGGAGTCGAGGGCGGCCACCGTCGAGGCGTCCCAGATCTGTGCACGGCTGAGGTCGATGGACACCAGGCCCGGATCGTCCGCGTAGGCGAAGTGTTCCACCAGGTCGTTGCTGCTCCCGAAAAACAGCGGGCCCACCACCTGGTAGCGGACACTCTCCCCGTCGCCGGCCAGGGTCCTCTCAACAGTGATCACATGCGCCACCCGGCGGGCGAACAGGACCATGGCCAGGATGACGCCGACGAGGACGCCGTAGGCCAGGTTCCCCGTCAGGACCACGACGGCGACAGTAACAGCCATGACCAGTGTCTCCGGTATGGGCATCCGCTTCAGGGTGGACGGTTTGACGCTGTGCCAGTCCACCGTGGTGACGGCAACCACCATCATGACCGCGGCGAGGGCCACCATGGGAATCTGCCCCATGATCGAGCTGAGCCCGGTCACCAGGGCCAGCAGGAACAGTCCGGCCACGAACGTCGAAATGCGGGTGCGGGCCTGGCCGGTCTTCACATTGAGGACGGTCTGCCCGATCATGGCGCAGCCGGCAATGCCGCCGTAGAAACCGGCGAGGATGTTCGATACGCCCAGCCCCCAGGACTCGCGTCCCTTATGGGACGGGGTGCCGGTGATGTCATCGACGAGTTTCGCTGTGAGGAGGGTTTCCATGAGGCCGACGAACGCCACGCTCAGTGCCGTGGGCAGGACCAGCTGGAAGGTGGCAAGGTCAAGCGGGAAAAGGAACGGGGTGATCCCCGGCAGCTTGCCCGTAAGGGGACCTTCGTCCGCGACGCTTGGAACGGCCACGCCGGCGATGATGACGATTGCCGTGACGGCCACGATGGCAACCAGCGGCGACGGAACCACCTTGGTGAAGCGCGGAAGGACGAAAATGATCGCGAACGTCAGGGCGAACAGGACGTAGGCGGGCCAGGGGACATTGAGGACATGGGGCACCTGCGCCATGAAGATCAGCACGCCC
Organism: Arthrobacter sp. FX8; assembly: GCF_026723805.1. Taxonomy (NCBI): domain Bacteria; kingdom Bacillati; phylum Actinomycetota; class Actinomycetes; order Micrococcales; family Micrococcaceae; genus Arthrobacter; species Arthrobacter sp. FX8. The sequence continues at coordinate 3,784,599 of NZ_CP113505.1, forward strand.
AGGGCGTTGACGAATCCGATCATCACCGATCTGGGGATGAAGCGCATCAGCCGGGCAAGGCCGGCCAGGCCAAAGACCACCTGGATCACGCCGGCGAGCAGCACGGCGGGCAGGACGTACTGGACACCGTGCTGGTGCACCAGCGGGGCGATCACCAGGGCGACGGAACCGGCTGCGGCGGTAACGACGCCGGGCCGGCCGCCAAGGACCGACATCGCCAGGGCCAGCACGATGGAGGCGACCAGGCTCACCATGGGATCCACCCCGGCCACGATCGAGAAGGATATGACCTCGGGGACCAGGGCCAGGGTGGTGACTATGCCGGCCAGGACCTCGCGGGAGAGCTGCCGCGGGGAGCGCACGGCGGTCAGGACAGTGGTCGGTTGCCGGACGGGGCGGGGGCGGGCGGTGACGGCCAAGGAGCGGCTCCAGGGGACATGGCTCTCCTGGGAGAGCGGGTGTGCAACGTTTCTGCGCGCCACGGTGCGCACGGGTCCAGCCCGGCCATGGAAGACAATGGGGTGGGAAGGGAATGCGCCGGTGGCTTTCGGCTGCATAGGCAACACTACCCGCCAGGGTTTATGGAGGGGCAGCCAACCGCGATACGCAGTTCCGCAGCCGTTGCCAAACTGTGGCGCTTCCGCCCGGCCCGGCCCCGGGCGGAAGTAAGCTCGGCTGATAAAATGGCCGGGTTGCAGGGCGGCCATTTGAAGCTGGGGCGAGCAGTGCCGTAACAAGTCAGGGGACCACACAAACATGACGGCAGGCGGGTCACACCTCAGGATGTCGGAGAGCCGGCCGGGCACACCGGCCGGGGTTTCCGTGCCCGCCAAAGGCCGTGCCTACCTGGCAACCCTCGAAGGTTTTGTCGGCGCCCTCATGATGTTCGTCGGTTCCATCGGAACGGGCTGGATCGCCAACGGGTCGCCCATGATCCGGCAACCGGTGGTGATCGCACTCCGTACCGAAGGCTGGGGCGTGGCGGTATCCACCGTGCTGCTTACGGCCGGTGCCATGCTCCTGATGCGCTCCTGGCTTCGCCTGGGCCAGAGGCTGGGGGACTGGGGACAATCCTCCCTGCGGTCCGTGGTGGTGGCCATATCCGCCTGGTCCCTGCCGCTCTTGTTCTGCGTTCCGGTCTTCTCCAGGGACGTCTACGCCTATACGGGGCAGGGCCGCCTGGTCCAGGAAGGCCAGAACCCGTATGAGGTGGGCATTTCCACCCTCAACAACTGGTTCTCCCTGGGGGCCGACCCCGCCTGGGCGGAAAACCGGACCCCGTACGGGCCGTACTTCCTGTGGCTGGCGCGCGCGGTGGTGGGACTGACAGGAGCCCAGCCTGACGCGTCCGTCCTGCTGTTCCGCCTCCTGGCCGGCGTCGGCGTGCTGCTCTGCGTCATCTACGTGCCCAGGCTCGCCGAACTGCACGGGATCAACGGTGCCCGCGCGCTCTGGATCTCCGTGGCCAACCCGTTGTTCCTCATCAGCTTCATCGCCAGTGCCCACAATGACGCCCTGATGGTGGGGCTCGCCGTGGCCGGTGTCTACCTGGCCGCCACCCGCCGCTACCTCCTGGGCGTCCTCCTGGTCACCGCCTCCATCGGCATCAAGCCCATCACCGTCCTGCTGCTGCCGTTCATCGGTGTGATGTGGGCGGGGCCCGCTGCCTCCTGGCCGCGAAAATTCCTGATGTGGGGTGCCACGGCGGGCATCAGCTTCGGCGTGCTGGCCCTGAGCGGCATCCCCTACAACCTCGGCATCGGCTGGACGTGGGCCATTATGGACCCCACCCCCGGCTACACGGGCTACTCGCCGTCGGGCTTCCTGGGCCAGCAGGTGGAGATGCTGGCCAACGCCCTGGGACTGCCCGGCGGAACGCTGGCCACCTGGCTGCGGACCGCCATGAAGTGGGCGGCGATCGCACTGGTCCTGCTGCTGATGTTCCGCGGCGACTACTCGCGGGCGGTGCGGCGGATGGCCCTGGCGTTCACCGCCGTCGTGATGCTCTCGCCCATCATCCAGCCCTGGTACATCCTGTGGTTCCTGCCGTTCCTGGCGGTCACGGGAATCCGGGACGACTGGCAGATCCGCTCGCTGTACGTGGGCGTGACGTTCTTTGTGGTATTCGGCGCCCAGGACCAGCTTTCGGTCTGGTCCTTCGTGGAACTGCCCATCGACGCCTCGTCCCTGGCCTTCTTTACGGCCCTGGCCTTCACCTTCTACCTGCTGGTCCTGGACGTCCATACCCGCAAGCTGCTCATCGAGGGCAAGCCGCTGGACGTTGCCCGGCGGGCCTGGCGGTGGGTGGCGGAGCGCCGGGCCGCGCGCCAGGCTGAGGCCCGTGACGCCGTCGACCGGTCGTCCGGGGGCAGCTAGGCTCCGGCCGGCACCTGGGCTGACGTTTTCCGGCCCAACTCCGCGGTGCGCTTCACCGACCACCACAGCAGGACCACCAGGAGCACGTTGCGGGTGGTCAGGATGGCTGCCATGACGGGGTGCGCATGGATGAGCGGGGTGTAGAACAGCGGGTAGATCACGAACGTTGTCATGGCAATGCCCATCATCAGGGCGGCCGGGACCTTCCAGCGCTCCCAGTCATGCGCCAGGCCGGCGATGATCACCGGTGCCAGCCAGATGATGAACTGCGGCGAGCCCACCTTGTTGAACACGATGAAGGCGGTAACCATCATGAGCGCGCCTTCGAGGAACAGTTCCTCGCGTTCGGCGCCGCGCCGCAGGGCGCGGACCAGAAGGATGGCCGCGGTGACGGCCGCAAGGACCAGCAGCGGCTGCATCAGGAATGCGGCGGTGCCGGCACCGGGGCCGTAGACCTCGGTGGAATTGATGGCGGTGTTGTCGGCCATCCGTGAACCGGCGATGTGGAAAACGCTCAGCCACACCCAGGGCGTGGAGAAGGTGGCCTCAAGCTGCATTCCGCGCTCGCCCTGGTTCAGGAGGAAGTCCATGATGTGCGGCAGCCCGCCGGTCAGCCACGTGCCCAGGCCCACCACCGCGGTGACGGCGGCGCCGGCGAGGACCACCTGGATCCGCTTGTGGCTGGCGATGACGATCGGGACCAGGACGGCTGCGGGCCAGACCTTGATCCAGGTGGCGATGCTGAGCAGGACGCCGGCCACGACGGGCCGTTCAGCGGCATAGAGCAGGGCGATCAGCACGATCGGCGCTGTGATGCCCTCCACCCTGGCGAAGCTCAGGTAGCCCATGAACACCGTGAAGAACAACCACCACCAGGCGGGGGCAATGCCCGTGACCTTCCGCGGGCCACGGGTGAGGTAGACCAGGCCGACGGCGTTGAGCGCCGTGATGATCAGGAACCACACCAGCAGGTAGAGGCCTGGCCCGGCGGTGTTGGCCAGGAAGATGGGGATCTGCGCCAGCACCGGGTAGACCCAGGGGCTGATCTTCCCGGTCAGGTCCGCCGGGTTGTAGCCGTCCAGGGCCCACTGCCGGTACTGCTCGGTGTCGCTGAATGTATCGCCGTTCAGGAAAAAGGATGCCATCCAGCCCAGGAAGTACAGATGGACGACGGCGAAGCCCCACCAGACGCTGGATGGGCGGGCGAACCAGTCCACCACTTTTGCCGGGAGCAGTCTGGTGCGGACGGTCACCAGGCGGTCAAAGAACCTCGTGGAAATGTCAGGTCTCCTTGAGCGCGGGGGCGGGGGCTGCGGTCTTCTTGCCCAGCGTGTAGAGGCGCCGGACGCTCCACAGGAACAGGACCACCAGCAGGACGTTGCGGATTGTCAGTACCAGGGCCATCCAGGGGTTGTTGTGGCTCAGGGCGTCGTAGAAGAGCGGGTAGATGAAGTAGGTTGCCACGGCGATGGCGATCAGCATTGCCGCCGGAACCCGCCATTCACGCCAGCTGTGCGCCAGGCCCACCGCGACGGCGGGGCCGAGCCACACCATGAACTGCGGCGAACCCACCTTGTTGAAAACCACGAACGCGGTGGCCAGGGTCAGGGCCCCGGCCAGGAGCAGCTCGGTGCGGTCCACGCCGCCGGCCACCTTGTGCTGCTTTCCGTTGTGGAGCGCCCAGAAGGTCAGCCCGGCCACCAGGAGTGCCGCCAGCACCAGGAGGGGCTGCATCAGCACGGACATGGCGGCGGTGCCCGGGCCGTCCACCTGCATGGAGTTGATGTCCGTGTTCATGTACATGCGCGAGCCGCCGACGTTCAGGACGGAGAGCCAAAGCCAGGGGGTGGTGAAGGTGGCCTCGAGCTGCATGCCGCGGTCGCCCTGCTGGGTAAGGAAGTTCAGGAGCTTGGGGACGCTGCCCAGGGCTGCTGCCAGCGCCACCACGCCCGCCGTCGTCGCGATTCCCGCCAGCACCACCAGCAGGCGGTTCTTTACGACGGCGAAAAGGGCCAGCATGATGGCCGCCGGCCAGACCTTCACCCAGGTGCCGACGGCCAGCAGGACCGAGGCGACGAACGGGCGCTGGACGCCGTAGGCCAGGGCCACAAGGACCAGCGGGGCGGTGAGGCCGTCCACACGGGCGAAGCCCAGCCAGCCCATCAGGAAGGTGAAGGCCAGCCACCACCAGCCGGCGGGGATGGCGCTGGTGTTGCGGCCCCGCCCGGTGAGCTTGAGCAGGGCCCAGGCGTTCAGGAGCGTGGTCATGAGGACCCAGATGAAGAAAAACGGTCCCGGTCCGGCCAGGCCTGCGATGGCCATGGGGATGAGCGCCAGGATGGGGTACACCCACGGGCTGGGGCCGCCCCGGAGGTTCGCGTCGTTGAATCCCGCCATGGCCCAGTCACGGTAGATGAAGGTGTCGCTGAACGCCTCGCCGCGAAGGGAGAGGGAAGCGGCGAAGACCAGGAAGACAAGGTGCACCACGATGAATCCCGCCAGCAGGCCGCCCCCGGTGTTCAACCGGCTCCGCACCGGGGTGGGGAGGATGACGTTGCGGATCCTGGTGAGATGGCCGAAGAGAGCGTCGGTGGAAATGGCGGATCCTTGTCAGGTCGTGGCACACGTGTGGTGTCGTGCTGGTGGCTTGGTTCTGCCGCAGGGCTGGGTCAGGGGCAGCGGAGCCGTTCGGAAACAGCTTCCACTCCTGTCCAACTCTAATTCACGGTGCTTTAGCGCCCGTAATTGCTGAGGCAGGCTCGAGCCGTCACGCCTTGACCTGCGGCGACTTATTACTTGATTTTTCAAGTTGCTGGTGATCCATCCCTCGGGCATTATGAGCTGGGCACAAAGGTTCCCAAACTTCGCCTGCAGCCTTGGGGAGCGCAGGTGTTGGATATCACCCCCTACCCCCAACACACAAAGGCTAGACCCATGAACTTCCCGCTGACCCTCACCGTGTCCGACCGCCAGAGCATGGACCGCGAGCTCGACGCCGCCGTCGCTGCCGCCAAGGCCCACGCCCTGGACGGCAAGAGCCACGGCATCCTCGTTACCCGGCACGGCGCGAACAAGTTCACCGTTGCCCTCAGCGACGCGGTTCCCTTCGGCCTTACCCGCGAACACCAGGCCTGGTAGGTCCTGGCCTGGCGTTGGCGCCACAGGATCTTGACGCCAACGCCTGTTGCCGGCCGGGCTGTCCTTTACTGCTGACGCTCGGATTTTTTACCTGACGGACTCTTCGGCCGCCGGCGGCACCTTCCCGCGGGAGGGTGCCCGCCGGCTGCGCCACAGCGGCTCCAGGGCGTCGAGCTCCTCCGGGGTGGCGTTCCGGAAGGGCGGGTCCGCGGGGATGTGCGGTTCCTGCCGGCCCGTGCGCCGGGTGGCGATGAGGCTCGCGCCGACGGAAATGCCCAAAATGGCGGTGATGACGGCGAGGGAGACCGGCGTCGGAATGTAGTAGACGTCGATCTTGAGCGCCATCTTGATGCCCACCCAGATCAGCACCAGGGCCAGGCCGGTCTTCAGGTATACGAAGCGGTGGATGAGGTCCGCCAGCAGGAAGTACATGGCGCGCAGGCCGAGGATCGCGAACGCGTTGGCCGTGAACACCAGGAAGACCTCGTCCGTGACGGCGAAGATGGCCGGGATGGAGTCGACGGCGAAGATGATGTCCGTGACTTCAACCAGCACCAGGACCGCCAGCAGGGGAGTGGCGAGCAGTGCACCGCCCTTCCGGATGAGGAAGCGCTGGCCATGGAAGGCGTCCGTCATGGGCACGTGCCGGCGGAACAGCTTCAATGCCTGCGACTTCCCGGGGTCGATGTGCTCGTCACGCTGCCTGAGCATCCGGTAGCCGGTGAAGAGCAGGAATGCCGCGAACAGGTAGAGGACCCACCCGGCGCTGGCGATGATCGCCGAGCCCGCGGCGATGAACAGGCCGCGAAACACCAGCGCCCCCAGGACACCGAAGAAGAGCACGCGGTGCTGGTACTCGCGGGGAACGGCGAAGAACGTAAAGATGATTGCCCAGACAAAGACGTTGTCTACGGCGAGCGACTTCTCGATGAGGTATCCGGCGAAGTACTGCTGGCCGAACTCCGCGCCGTACAGGAACCACACCAGTGCGCCGAATGCAACGCCGAACAGCACCCAGATCCCGGACCAGGCTGCGGCCTCGCGGACGCTGATGACATGGGCGTGGCGGTGGGCCACGAGGTCGACGACAAGCATGAGGAGGATGAATCCGATGACGGCGAACCACATCCAGAGGGGAACGTTCATGGGGCACCTGCTTCCAGTCAGTGACAACCAACTGGAGGTCTCTCCCGGCCGTCATGCGGCCCGCCCACCGGAAGGCTCAGGGGCCTCCGTACTGACGATGGACTGTGAAGTGGGGATACTCCCCTCCGTATGAGTAATTTACAGAATCCTGGAGACGTTGGGTAGGTATGGAGAACACCAAACCTGGACCGGAAGGCGGATTCGATGGATACGAAACCCAAGGTGGCTGTGCTGGGGACGGGAATCATGGGGGCGGCCATGGCGCGCAACCTCCTGCGCGCCGGCCATGAGGTCTCGGTGTGGAACCGGGACGCGGCCAAAGCGGAACCGCTGGCCGCGGACGGTGCCCGGCATGCCGCTGCCCCCGCCGAAGCTGTCGAGGCAGCCGACGTGGTCCTGACCATGCTCCACGACGTTGCCGCGGTGGAGCAGGTCATCCGGAGTGCCGCACCCGGCGTCCGGCCGGGCACAACGTGGGTCCAGTCCACAACGGTTGGGGTGCAGGACGCGGCCGCTTTGGCCGCCCTGGCCGGCGAACTTGGCCTGGACCTGGTGGAGGCGCCCGTTTCCGGAACGCGCGCCCCCGCAGAAGCCGGCCAGCTTCTGGTCCTCGCCGCCGCTCCCGAAGCAGTGCGCCAACGCGTGGGGCCGGTCCTCGATGCCATTGGCGCCCGCACCATCTGGACAGGCGACGACCCGTCCAAGGGTTCCGCGGCCCGCCTCAAGCTGGTGGTCAACAGCTGGGTCATCGCGGCGTCCAACGCCGCCGGCGAAGTGGTTGCCCTTGCCCAGGCGCTGGGCGTCGATCCGCAGCAGTTCCTCGACGTGGTCGACGGCGGCCCGCTTGACCTGCCCTATCTCCGCCTGAAGATGGACCTCATCCTCAACGACCAGCTGGAGCCTGCCTCCTTCGCCGTGGACACCGCGCGCAAGGATGCCCACCTCATTGTGGATGCCGCCGTCGAGCATGGCCTGACCCTTGACGGCGCCGTTGCCTCCACAGCCCGGCTGGACCGGGTGGCCGGCCAGGGCCGCGGCAGGCAGGATATGGCAGCGGCCTACTACGCCAGCCGGTAGCAGGACCCCGCTCATCCTGGCGCGGACCGTCCGGGATAGCGCTTGCCCATTGACGTAACCGGCATCACCTCCTATATTGGATGAATCGATTCAAAGAGCTGCCGCTCCAGTCCATGACGGACTGCGGCGGCGCAGACACCACCACGAACATCGGCTGAATTCCAGCGGTTCCGGTTCCTTGCCAATGAAGACGAAGGACATAAGCACATGAGCACCACCCCAACCCGCGTGGCCCTCCCCAGCCAGGGTGCCGGCACCGGTTCGCGGGACCCCAGGAAAGCGGCGATGAGCGGCTGGATCGGAAGCGCCCTGGAGTACTACGACTTCGCGCTGTACTCGCTGGCCGCGACCCTGATCTTCCCCACCATCTTCTTTCCCTCGGAAAACCCCACAGTCGGAATTATCGCCTCCCTGGCAACGTATGCCGTGGGCTATGTCTCCCGTCCGGTAGGCGCGGTTGTCCTGGGGGCGTACGGTGACCGGCACGGCCGCAAGAAGGTGCTCGTCTTCGCGATGCTGCTCATGGGCTTTGCCACCTTCGCCGTCGGGCTCCTGCCCACCTATGGGCAGGTGGGCCTCCTGGCGCCCGCCCTCCTGGTGCTCCTTCGCCTGATCCAGGGCTTTGCGGTGGCCGGCGAGCTCGGCGGCGCCAGCGCGATGATCGTTGAACACTCTCCCGATGCCCGGCGCGGATTCTTTGCCAGCTTCAGCCTCCAGGGCACCCAGGTGGGCTCGATCCTGGCCACCGCCGTCCTGCTCCCGCTCGCGGCAGTCCTCCCCGCCGACCAGTTCGGCACCTGGGGCTGGCGCATCCCCTTCCTGCTCAGCGCCGTCGTGATCCTGGCCGGCTACTTCATCCGCCGCCGGGTCCAGGAACCGCCCGCCTACGCAGCACAGTCCGGCAAGCCCGAAACCAAGCGCTTCCCGCTCGTCGAACTCCTGCGAACGCGGCCGGGCGTCCTGGTCCGCTGCATCGCGATGACCTTCACCAACGTGATCGGCATGGCCACCCTGATCTTCGGCGTCTCCTTTGCCACCCAAAAGGGCTACGGCAACGGCTTCTCCAGCAGTGAGTTCCTGTGGGTGACACTCGTGGCCAACATTGCCGCCGTCATGACCATACCGCTGTTCGGCGCGCTGTCCGACAGGATTGGCCGGCGGACGCTCATGGCTGCCGGCGGGGTGGCGGGCGGCCTCCTGGTGGGCGGATACCTGTGGGCCATTGAACAGGGGAGCCTGCCGCTGGTCTTCGTCTGCGTTGTGATCGTGCAGGGCATCTTCTTCCAGATGTGGAATGCCACCTTCGCCACGTTCTTCCAGGAGCAGTTCCCCATGCGGATCCGCGTGACCGGGTTCGCCGTTTCGCAGAACATCGGGCTCATGATTGCATCGTTCTTCCCCAGCATCTTCACGGCGATTGCCCCTCCGGGCTCCACCAACGTTCCGTTCACCATCGGACTGGCCACGCTGGGCATCTGCCTCATCTCCGCAGTGGCCACCCTGATGTCCCCGGACACCAAGGGCAAGTCACTCGAGGACCTCGAGGTGCAGAAGGTGGCACCTGCCGGTACCGCCGGCAAGTAGTCCAGCCGCAGTGCATCCGGCCAGGGGCGCGCCACCGGGACAGGGGAGGGGGCAGCGGATGCTGCCCCCCTTGTGTTTTCGGGACTTGGGGCTACTTGTATAGATGTATACAAGTATGATGGCCGGGGAGGTACACCATGGCCGAATCACCTGCCCGGAACACCGGGGCACACGTTGTCTACGCCGAGCTGAAACGGCGGATCCTGAGCCTTGAGCTCAAGCCGGGGGAGCGCATCTACGAGCCGGCAATGGCCTCGGCCCTGCAGGTGAGCCGCACGCCGCTCCGGGAGGCCATCCGGCGGCTCATTTCGGAGAGCCTGCTGGAACAGCAGCCCACCGGAGGCGTGCTGGTGCCCGCGCTGGACGAGGCAGCCATTTCGGAACTCTACGAGGTCCGCGCAGCCATGGAGTCCCTCATGGCGCGCAATGCCTGCATGAAGGCAACGCCGGCTGACATCGAGGCCCTCGAAGGCATTCTTGAACGCAACGCGGCCATGGTGGCGTTTGCCGATGACGCGATGCAGCATGGCATGGCACTGCACGCAAAGATCGCGGGCATTGCCGGGAACTCCTGGGCCCGCCGCTTCCACAACCAGATTTCAAGCCACATGGAACGGTACCGGCACTTCACCAACAGCACCCAGGAACGGCGCGACCAGGCCCTGGCCCAGCACCGCACCCTGGTGGCTGCCCTGGCCGGCGGCGACCCGGAGAAGGCAGCCAAGGTGGCGTTCGACCATGTCATGGGCGCCCGCGACGCCGCCGTCCAGGCCATGTCCGGCACCAGCGTCCCCGGCTCATGATCGGCGAGCTGGGCCGCCGCTCGGCCACTGCCCTCCTGGTCCACTCGGCGCTGATCCAGGCCGTCACCTTCCTGGTCCGGCCGGCGGCCACCTACCGCGCATTGGAGCTGGACGTTCCGGACTTCGCCCTGGGCCTGCTGGCTGCCAGTTATGCGGTGTTTCCGCTGCTGCTTGCCGTCCCCACGGGCACCCTGGTGGACCGCCTGGGTGAGCGGCGGCTCATGGCGATCGGGGCCGCCGTCGTCCTTTCCTGCTCTGCCTTCCTGCTGCTGTGGGGCTCGTCGATCGTGGCGCTGGTGGCGGGAACCGCGCTGCTTGGTGCCGGTCAACTGGCCTGCGTGGTGGGGCAGCAGGCCGTGGTGGCCAATAATGCTGCCTCGTCCCGGATGGACTCCGCGTTCGGCTACCTGACGTTCGCCGCCTCCCTGGGGCAGGCCCTCGGACCGCTGGCGATTGCGCTGGTGGGCGGCGCCTCGGTACGGCCCGACACCCAGGCGATCTTCCTGCTCTCGGTGGTCATGAGCCTGGTGCTGTTCGCTGCCACGTTCGCCGTATCGGCGCACGTCAGCGGCGGCAGGAAGAAGGAGCGTCCGCTGGCAGCAGCGCCAGTGGCGTCTCACTGCTGAGGGCTCCCGGCGTGGCCCGGGCGCTGGCCACCAGCGCCACCGTCCTCGCCGTGGTGGACCTGACCGTGGTTTACCTGCCCGCGCTCGGCGCCGACCGCGGACTCACTGTGGCAACAGTGGGTGCCATGCTGACGGTTCGCGCCGTGTTCTCCATGGTTTCCCGTCTCATGCTGGGCCGGGTGTCCCGGCGGATCGGCCGCATGAGGTTGCTGGTGGTGAGCCTGGCCCTGTCCACGTTTGCGCTGGCTGCGCTGGCAATCCCCATGCCCCTGTGGCTGCTGTTTGCCGTCATGGCATTGCTCGGGCTGGGGCTCGGCATCGGCCAGCCGCTGACCATGTCCTGGCTGTCGGCCCAGGCGCCGGCCGGGCAGCGGGGCAGGGCGCTGGCGCTGAGGCTCGCCGGCAACCGGGTGGGGCAGGTGGTCCTTCCGAGCGCCATCGGCGGCGTGGCGGCCGGGCTGGGGGCGGGTGGAGTCTTCCTTGCCTCGGCGGTGGTGGTGGGCGGGACGCTCCTGCTGCTCCGGGGCGTGCAGCTCGACTGACTGCGGATGCCCTCGCGTCACGCCGGCATGCTTTGGAGGAATGGACGACGGCGGGACCCCGCGTTTCCGGGGCCACGGCCACCTCAGGTGGGCCGAAAGCGCGCCGTGCGTGACGCCGTCGTGTGCTTTCCCTGCCGGCCGTTTCCCCGGGTGCCGTCAGTAGACGGAGCCCTCAAGCAATTCCGCCAACCTGGCTGCCGCCCGCTTCAGCTCCGGAACGCCCACCTTCAGCGTATCCTCGGAGGCGGCCTCCACGGGGCTGGTCAGCGAAATTGATTCCGTTGGCTGTCCTGACCTCCTGGGCAGGGCTACAGCCACCGACAACACTCCTGAAGCGCGCTCGTCGGCTGAATAGGCGTAGTCGGCATCCGCCGCAGGCAGCCGCGACTGCAGCTCCCCGAGCGTGAAGGCCTTGCCTTCATGGCCCGCTCCGATGGCGGCCTCCACGGCCTCCTGCAGTTCCTCCACGGAGGCCGTTGCCAGCAGGATCTTTCCGGCCGCACCGGATGTCAGGGGCAGCCGCTTGCCCAGCGGGAGGTCATAGCGAAGCGGGGCCTCTCCATCCACCCGGGCCACCAGGATCCGTTCATAACCCAGGCGCGTGTAGAGGGAGGCGGTGAGGCCGGTCTGCGTCGCCAGCTGCTGGAGGACGGGCCGGGAAGAGACCACCAGGGGGTCGTTCTCCAGGTAGCTCCTGGCAGCCGGGAGGACGGCAGGGCCGATCCGGTAGGACTTGTCCGTCTGGCTCACCATCCCGAAATCCTGCAGGACCCGAAGGATCCTCAGTGTGGTGGGCAGGCTCATGCCGCAGTTCCGCGCAAGATCGCTGAGCCGCTGCGGGCGTTCCGCCCGCTGCAGTTCCGCGAAGACCTCCAAGGCCCGGGAAAGGGAGCGCATGTTCGAGGACTTGGGGCTGTCCTCCGTCGGGCTGCCTGAAGTGGAAGTCATCGCCATCATTTCATTCTATGTAAGTTTCTTGCGCTTGACAGCCGATGTGTCTGCTGTCACTATTTCTCAGTACGCAATATAGTTTCATTCTGTGAAACGCAATGACGCGCAGTGAAAAGGAAATCCATGACAACGGAGTCAGTCACGACGAAACCCGGCAGTCCTGTACGGGTGGCCCGCAGCGTGCTGGTAGGAATCGGTGCGTTCGCCGCCGTCGGCGTCTATGTCCTGGCCAGCTCGATCGGCCTGGGACTCTGGACCTCCCTGGGCCCGGGCCCGGGCCTGTTCCCCTTCGCCATGGGCGCAGTCCTCGCCGCCATGGCCGTCCTCTGGCTGTTCCAGGAACTCCGCAACCCCAGCGAAACCGCAGCCGGCGTTGACCGGGGCCTGGTGATCGCCGTCGTTGCCAGCCTGGTAATCCTTGCGGCCGTCATGGACCTGCTTGGCTTCCAGCTGAGCATGTTCCTGTTCCTGCTGTACCACCTGAAACTTCGCGGGCGCAGGACCTGGAAGTCCTCGCTGATCATCGCGGTGGCCGGAAGCTTCGGAGCGTTCTATGCCTTCAACTACGGCCTGAACGTCGCGCTGCCGGTGTCCGCCCTTCCCTTCCTTAACGCGATCGGACTCTAGACGTGGATACCCTCAACGAACTGGTCAACGGCTTCGCGGCCGCGATGACCTGGCAGAACCTGCTGTTCGCCTTCCTCGGCTGCCTCCTGGGCACCATCATCGGCGTGCTGCCCGGCATCGGGCCCGTGGCAGGCGTCGCCCTGCTGATCCCGCTCACGCTGAACATGGACGCCACCGGGGCGATCATCATGCTGTGTGCCATCTTCTACGGCACCGCCTACGGGGGAACCATCACCAGCGTGCTGCTCAACACCCCCGGCGAAGCAGCATCAGCCATCACCACCATCGACGGCTACGCCATGACCAAGATGGGCAAGGCCGGCGCCGCGCTGACCATCGCCGCCGTCGGATCCTTCGTTGGCGGAACCATCGCCACCCTCGGCCTGGTGGCGGCAGCCAAGCCGCTGGGAGAACTGGGCCTGCTGGTCGGCCCGCCGGAATTCTTCGCCCTGATGGTGGTGGGCATCTCGCTCCTGGTGGCCCTGGCCGGGAAATCCATGGTCAAGGCCGTCATCTCCGGCGCCCTGGGCCTGCTGATCTCCATGGTGGGCATCGACCCCGTGGCCGGTGCTCCACGCTTCACCTTCGGCATGGACCGGCTCCTGGACGGCGTCAGCTTCGTGGCCGTCATCGTCGGAGTCTTCGGTCTCTCGGAACTCCTGTCCTACCGCAAGGGCGACCAGCCCGCGGCGGTGCACGCCCCCAACCTGCGCTCGCTGCTGCCCACCGCCACGGAGTGGCGGCGCAGCGCCCCGGCGATGGCCCGCGGCACCGGCATCGGCTTCGGCCTGGGGCTCATCCCCGGCATGACCGGGTCTGTGTCCTCGCTGCTGTCCTACGGGGCGGAAAAGAAGTTCTCCCGCCACCGCCACGAACTGGGCAGGGGTGCCATCGAAGGCGTGGCCGGACCCGAAACGGCCAACAATGCCCACGCCAACGCGGCCCTGATTCCGCTGTTCACGCTCGGCATCCCGGCCTCGCCCACCATCGCCGTGCTGATGGGCGCCTTCCTGCAGCAGGGCCTCACACCGGGACCCACCCTCTTCACCGAGAACTCCGAGATCGCCTGGGCCATCATCGCCAGCCTCTTCATCGGCAACCTGATCCTGCTCCTGCTCAACGTCCCGCTCGTGGGGCTCTGGACCTCCATCCTCCGTGTCCCGTCAACAATCCTGACGGCCCTGATCCTGCTCTTCATGGTCATCGGCGCCTACACCATCAACTTCAGCGTCTTCGATGTCTTCGTGATGATCGGCTTCGGGCTCCTGGGCCTCGCCCTCCGCCACCTGGACATCCCGCTGGCGCCCATGGTGCTGACCCTGGTCCTTGGTCCCCTGATGGAGCGGTCCCTCCGTGAGTCGCTGGAGATCTCCCAGGGCGACTTCGGCATCTTTACCAGCCGTCCCATTTCCGCGGTCCTGATCGGCATCGGCCTGCTGATTGTCATCAGCCCGCTGCTCAAGCTCCGCAAGCCCAAGGCTCTTACCGAAGACCCCGAAACCTAAACCCCACCCGCGCACCTGAACCCCGCACCCCTGAACCCCGCACCCCTTCAAAGGAGAAGACCTATGAAAACCCGCCTCCGCCTCACCGCCGCCCTTGCCGCGGCCTCCCTGATCGGCCTCACCGGCTGCGGCGCCAATACCGGCGCCACCAACAACAATGCCGCCAGCGACTTCCCGAAAAAGGGCAAGTCCATCGACCTCGTGGTCGCGTTCGGTTCCGGCGGTGCCGTGGACACAGCCGCGCGGCTCATCCAGCCCGTTCTCGAGAAGGAACTCGGAACCAACGTCGAGGTCATCAACAAGCCCGGCGCCGGCGGCCAGATCGGCTACACCCAGCTCACCAGCGCCAAGCCGGACGGCTACACCATCGGCGCCACCGGCTCGCCTTCCGTGGTCGTCTCGCCCCTGGACCCGTCCCGCGGCGCCAAGTACACCCGGGACAGCTTCCAGCCCCTGGGCCGCCAGGTCATCGATCCCACAGTCATCGCCGTCCAGCCGGACAGCCCGTACCAGACGCTGAAGGACCTCCTGGAAGCGGTCAAGGCCAAGCCCAAGTCCATGACCGCCAGCACCACCGGGCTTCAGACCGGCGAGCACTTTGCCCTGGCCCAGATCCAGCAGGCCACGGGTTCCGAGTTCGCCCCGGTCCACTTCTCCGAAGGCGCGTCGCAGGCAACCACCGCGTTCCTCGGAAAGCACGTGGACGTGCTGGTGGCGAACGTCAGCGACGTGAACGACCTCACCAAGCAGGGCAAAGCGCGGGTGCTGGGCGTCATGTCCGCGGAACGCGCACCCTCCCTGCCGGAGATCCCCACCTTCAAGGAATCCGGCTATGACCTGACGGCGGGAACCGCCCGCGGCTACTCGGCCCCGGCCGGCCTGCCCGCGGATGTGGCCAAGAAGCTCGAGGCCGCCATCCAGAAGGCCATCGAGGACCCCACCGTGGTGCAGAAGATGAAGGACCTGGGCCTGCAGACCAGCTACCTCAACGGCGCCGACTACAAGACGTTCTGGGCCGGCCAGGAAGAGGACTTCAAGGAAGTCCTCCCGCTGGTCCAGAAAAAGACTGACCCCCACTGCCCGGAACGGAAAGATCCATCATGACAACTCCTGCCATTGACGCCATTGGCGCTGACTTCGCACGTCCCAGCAGCGACATCGTGGAAAGGCTCGGCAAGCTTCCCGCGGCCAATATCGGCGACGCCATGGACCGGCTTGGGGTGGCGGACTCCGCCATCCAGGCGGTCTGGCCGGGCGCAAAGCTCGCCGGCCCGGCGTTTACGGTGTGGACCCGCCCCGGAGACAACAAGGGCATCCACGCCGCCCTGCAGCTGGCCCGTCCCGGAGACGTCATTGTGGTGGCAGGGGGCGGCGATGAATCCCGCGCCCTGCTGGGCGAACTGATCGGGGAGCGCGCCATCAACCTTGGTGTCGCGGGATTCGCGCTGGACGGAGCAGCCCGCGACGCCGGGGCGCTGGCAGAGATTGGCATGCCCGTCTTTGCGAGGGCTACTTCGCCGGCCGGCCCCTACAAGGACGGTCCCTTCCGGCTGGGAACCGCCCTCGCGTTCGGCGGCGTCCCCGTCCTGCCCGGCGACGTCATCGTCGGCGACTCGGACGGCGTGGTGGTCATCCCCCGGGAACAGGCTGCCGCCGTCGCCGACGCCGCCGAAGCGGTCTTCGCGGACGAAACCAGCCGCCGCCAGGCCATCGTCGCCGCCCGCAACTGAACCTTCACCAAAGCCAAGAAAGAACAGAGCAAACCATGACAGCGTGCACCGTCATCGGCCTCGGCGAAGCCGGAGCCACCTACGCCGCGGCCCTGACCGCCGCCGGCCACACGGTTACCGGCTTCGATCCGGTGGCCCCCAGTACGCCGCAGGGAGTAACCCGGGCAGCAACAGCCGCCGAAGCATGCACCGGTGCAGGCATCGTCCTGGTGATGACCGGCGCTGCCGCGGCCCGCAGCGTGGCACAGGAGTGCCTTCCGGTCCTTGCCAGCGGCAGCGTCTACGCCGACTTCACGTCGTCCTCACCGGCTACCATGCAGGAACTGGGGCAGCTTCCCGGCAAGGCCGCCTTTGCCGATGTCGCCATCCTGGGACCGGTCGCGGCGTTGGGCGAGAAGACACCCCTGATGGTGAGTGGCCCCGGCGCCCAGGCCGTGGCCGACCTGCTGCGGCCGCTGGGAGTTGATGTTGAAATCACCGACGGCGGCCCGGGGGCGGCGATGGCGCACAAACTGCTGCGCAGCGTCCTGATGAAGGGCCTGGCATCTGTGGTGGTGGAAGCCGTGACGGCCGGCCGGGCGGCCGGCCTCGAGGAGTGGATCCGCGCCCAGATCGCCGGTCAGCTGGCCGGCGACGGGCAGGCCGTGATCGACCGGTTCCTGACGGGCACCGCCAAGCACGCCGTGCGCCGCTCCAAGGAGATGCAGGACACCGCAAGCTACCTCTCGGACCTGGGTGTCCCCGCCGAGATGACCAACGCCTCCGCCGCCGCGCTGGCCCGTATGGCGCAGACCTCGGAGCCGGCCTTGCGCTGACCGCGCAGTCAGGCACAATCAGGAACGGGTAATACACGTGACCATAACAACCGGCATCTTGCCGTCAGGAGCAGCATCATGATCGGCATTTGGGCACTCGGCGCCTACCTTGCCGTCATCCTGCTCTGGACCACGGCCTTCAAGCGGAGCGTGGGCGAAGCCATGATCCTTGGCTTCCTGGCCGTCCTTCCCTTCACCGGTGCCGCAGCAGCGGCAATCGGCTGGGACGCCCTGTACTCTGCCATCACCGACGAGATCGTGTACGCCACCATGGCGTTCGTCTTCATGGGCTACCTGCTGGACAAGGCCGGCGTGCTGGACCGGCTGATCGACCTGCTGAACTCCCTGATCGGCGGGGTCAAGGGCGGGCCGGCCTGGGTCTCCACGGTGGCCTCCGCAGGCCTCGGCGGCGTGGTCCACAACCAGGCGGCCATCGCCGCCACGGTGGGCTCGGTGACCATTCCCTGGATGGAGAAGTCCAGGCTGGACAAACCGTCAGCAGCCACGCTGGTGGCGGGGAACGCCGGCATGGGCATCACATTCCCGTTCAGCGCCTCGATGTTCGTCCTGGTCGGTTCCGCCACCGTGGGACCGCTGCTGGACATCAACGCACTGGTCCTGCCCCTGCTGTTCGGCGGACTGTGGTGCTTCCTGCACCGGCTGGTGGTCACTTGGCTGCTGGTCCGCAAGAGCGGGATGACCCCGCTGGACGCCGCGCACCGCCTGTCCGTCCGCTCGGCGTTCGGCCGCGGCTGGGCCACCCTGCTGCTGTTCGTCGTGGTGGCCGTCCCGCTGGTCATCACCACCGGCGCCATCGCCAAGAGCCTGTCGGAGTGGACGGGCGGGGACGTTACCAAGTCGGTCAGCGTCATCGTCTGGATTCCGGTGGTCCTCATCATCACCGGTCTCCTGCTGGGCAGGAAAACGCTGCCCCGCGACGGGCGCGGCTGGTGGGCGCTGCTCCGGGAATCCGCTCCGCGCTTTGGAATCGTGGGCGTCACCGTGGTGTTCGCCTTCGCCGGCGCCAACGCCCTGGCTGCCACCGGCCTGCCCAAGCAGATGACCTCGCTCCTGAACGGGATGAACCTGCCGCTGTGGCTGCTGGCCATCCTCATCGGCCTGATCGTCATCGCGGTGGCGGCCCCGCTGTCCGCCACCGCCACCATGGCCGCCGTGGGGACGGTGGGAGTGGCCACCCTGGTGGCCGCCGGGGTTCCGGCCACCACCGCGGCCGTGGCCGTGCTGGTGTTCTCGTCCTGCGAAGCGGCGGTCCCGCCCGGCGGCGCCCCGCTGTACGTGGCCTGCGGCATCGCTGACGTGGACCCGCTCAAGACCTTTGCCCGCCTGCTGACCCATTACGCCCTGCCGCTGCTGGGCATCGGCGTCCTGATCATCCTCGGCATCCTGCCAATCTAGGAAACATTCCATGAACACCATCCGAAGGGCCATCGAAGTCCTCTTCGTCCTGACGCTCGCCGCACTCCTGGGCGGGGGCATCCTGTTCGTCCTCGGCCAGGCCATTGGCCTGGTTGCGGGGCAGGCCCAGTGGCTCACCCTGCTCAATGACGCCATCAAGACACCCATCTGCATTGCTGCATCCGTCTGCGCCGTTGCCGGGTTCCTGCTCAGCTACAAGCGCCGCCAGCCCCAGGAGCAGCACCAGAAGGCCGGTGCACGGTGAATGCCGCTGAAGGAATATATCCGGATTTTGAAGGTCTGCTGCAAAGGGAGGGCCGCCTGGCCGGCACCTCCTGGGGCCTCTTTCCGCACCAGAGCCGCGGGACGCCGTCGTTCATTACACCCCAAGGTGTGCTGGATGCCCGGCAGTGCATCCGCACCGGAACGGTGTTCGGCCTGGACTACCCGGCTGACGCCTTCGATCCCGGGATGTCCCTCAAGCGCGGCGCCCCGCGGCACACCATCTACTCCTCGCACCCGGCGCACCGGGACGACTACCTGGACGGGTACTACCTTCAGGGGTCAACCCAGATTGACGGGCTCAGGCACCGCCGAGCCGATGATGTCGGTTTCTACAACGGCACCCCGGATGACCGGATCACCGAGGGCACCCCGGACCTCGGCATCCAGGAATGGGCGGAAAACCCGATTACCGGCAGGGGCGTGCTGGTGGACCTCGAGGGTCACCGGGACGAAGCAGGGGAGCCCATCGACCACGCGGGCGGGGAACCACTCACCCTGGACCTGGTGGAGTCCGCCTTGAAGGCCCGGTCCCTCAGCACCCAGCCCGGGGATATCCTCATGCTCCATACAGGCTGGTGCGAATGGTTTCTGGGTCTGTCCGCGGAGGACAAGCAGCGCATCCGCCAAAGCCGGAAGGCCTCAGGCATGGCGCAGTCCCGGGAGTTTGCCGCCTGGGCGTGGGATAACCGCTTTGCCGTCCTCGCCGCCGACAACTTCGCCCTCGAGTGCCTGCCCGCGGTCCCGGACAGCCCCTACCGGCATTCGGCCGCCAACGACAACGGCATGATGCACCAGCAGCTCCTGGCCAAACTCGGCCTGCCACTCGGGGAACTATGGAAGCTGGGACCGCTCGCCCGGCATATGCGCAGCACCGGCAGATGGGACGCCTTCATCACCATCAAGCCGCTGAACATCACCGGGGGCACGGGCTCCCCGGCCAACGCCACCGCCATCACGTGACGTGAGGAAGGGGAGCCGTCGGACGCCCTCCTAGGGAAGCCGCGACGGCCGCAGCAGGCTCGCCCGGCCCGCCTGGGCCGGGTCCAGCGGCACCGGGCTGACCAGCACGGCCGGGCCCCGGTGCAGGAGCCCGCTGGTCAGGGCCCGGCAGCGGATGCCTCCCCGGCCCCGCATGGCAGGGTGCGCGTCGGGGGCGAGCATCTGGTTCATCCACGCACACGGTTGGGCGTGCCGGCCGCCATGGAACGAAACAGCCGAGCCGCCGGACTCCAGCGCAAAGTCCTGCCCCAGCAGGGGAGCCAGCTGCGCCCCGCGGAGCACCACGTTCCGCCGGGTCAACAGGGGATTGAACGGCCCGGCGCCAAGCTCCGCGGCGATGGCCTCAAGGGATTCGACGGCGAACAGGGTCACCGCCGCGTCCATGTGGGCGGCCTTCCCGAAGAACCTGTCGCCCACGATGCCCTTGCCGGCCACCACCTCCGCCGTCTGCGCATCAGTGGTGGGAACGTCCGCCGCGCCGTCCCGGGCACGTCCGAAATAGGCGTGCGCGGGCGAGACCAGCAGGTGCAGGATCTCGACGTCATACCGGTAGGTTTCGGGCATAGGCCCAGCGTAGGCCAGCGTTCAGCCACCCACGTACGTGGCCAGGTGCTGCCCGGTGAGCGTCGCCCGCCCGGCCACCAGCTCGGCCGGCGTGCCCTCGAAGACGATCCTGCCGCCGTCGTGCCCTGCGCCCGGACCGATGTCGATGATCCAGTCAGCATGCGCCATCACGGCCTGGTGGTGCTCGATGACGATAACCGACTTGCCGGAATCCACCAGCCGGTCCAGCAGGCCCAGGAGCTGTTCGACGTCGGCCAGGTGCAGGCCCACCGTTGGCTCGTCCAGGATGTAGGTGTCACCGGTCTCCGCCATCTGCGTGGCCAGCTTGAGCCGCTGGCGCTCGCCGCCGGACAGGGTGGTCAGCGGCTGGCCGAGGGTGATGTAGCCCAGGCCGACGTCCGCCAGGCGTTCGAGGACTTTGTGGGCGGCCGGGGTCTTGGCCTCGCCCCCGGCAAAATAGGCAAGGGCCGCGTCCACGGACATGTCCAGCACGTCGGCAATGTTCTGCCCGCCCAGCGTGTATTCGAGGACGGCGGGCTGGAAGCGGCGCCCCTCGCAGTCCTCGCAGGTGGACTCGACCGTGGCCATGACGCCCAGCTCGGTGAAGATCACGCCGGCGCCGTTACAGGTGGGGCAGGCACCCTCGGAGTTGGAGCTGAACAGCGCCGGCTTCACGCCGTTGGCCTTGGCGAACGCCTTGCGGACGGGCTCCAGCAGCCCGGTGTAGGTGGCCGGGTTGCTGCGCCGGGATCCCTTGATGGCGCCCTGGTCGATCACGATCACGCCCTCGCGCCTGGCCAGTGAGCCGTGGATCAGCGAGCTCTTCCCGGACCCGGCCACGCCCGTCACCACGCACAGCACTCCCAGCGGGACATCCACGTCCACGCTGCGCAGGTTGTTCGTCGAGGCCCCGCGGACTTCGAGTGCCCCGCTGCGTTCGCGGAACGAATCCTTCAGCCGGGCGCGGTCGTCCAGGTGGCGCCCGGTGATGGTGCCGCTGGAACGCAGCCCGTCGACGTCGCCCTCGTAGACAATCTCGCCGCCGCCGGTGCCGGCCTTGGGGCCGAGGTCGACGACGTGGTCGGCGATGGCGATCATCTCCGGCTTGTGCTCCACCACCAGGACGGTGTTGCCTTTGTCCCGAAGCTGCAGCAGGAGGGTGTTCATCCGCTCGATGTCGTGCGGGTGCAGGCCGATGCTGGGCTCGTCGAAGACGTAGGTGACATCGGTGAGGGAGGAACCCAGGTGGCGGATCATCTTGGTCCGCTGCGCCTCGCCGCCGGAGAGGGTGCCGGCCGGGCGGTCCAAGGAGAGGTAGCCCAGGCCGATTTCGGCAAAGGAATCGAGGAGGTCCCGCAGCCCGATGAGCAGGGGACGGACGGAGGGCTCGTCCAGGTCGCGGATCCACTGCGCCAGGTCGCTGATCTGCATGGTGCAGAGGTCCGCGATGTTCTTGCCGTTGATCCGTGCGTTGAGCACCTCCGGCGTGAGCCGCGTCCCCCCGCAGTCGGGGCAGGTGGCGAACGTGACCGCGCGTTCCACGAACCTCTTCACGTGCGGCTGCATGGCCTCCACGTCCTTGGAGAGCATGGACTTTTGGATTTTGGGGATGATGCCCTCGAACGTGAGGTTGACGCCCTCCACCTTGATCTTGGTGGGCTCGGCGTAAAGCATCGTCTCCAGCTGCTTCTTGGTGAACGTGGCGATGGGCTTGTCCATGGGCAGGCCCATGCCTTCGAACAGGCGCCCGTACCAGCCGTCCATGGAGTAGCCGGGGACGGTGAGCGCGCCTTCGGCGAGGGACTTCGACTCGTCGTAGAGGGCGGTCCGGTCAATGTCGCTGATGTTGCCCATGCCCTCACAGCGGGGGCACATGCCGCCCAGGTAGGTGACCTGGCGGACCACGTTCTTTTCCACCCGGCCGCCCTTTTCGGTGCTCATGATGCCGCTGGCCTTGCGGGTGGGAACGTTGAAGGAGAACGCGGTGGGCGGGCCGACGTAGGGCTTGCCCAAACGGCTGAACAGGATGCGCAGCATGGCGTTGGCGTCGGTGGCGGTGCCCACGGTGGAGCGCGGGTTGGCGCCCATCCGTTCCTGGTCAACAATGATGGCGGTGGTCAGTCCCTCCAGCCGGTCCACGTCGGGGCGGGCCAGGCTGGGCATGAAGCCCTGTACGAACGCGCTATAGGTCTCGTTGATCATGCGCTGCGATTCGGCGGCGATGGTGGCGAAAACCAGGGAGCTTTTGCCTGAGCCGGACACACCGGTGAATGCCGTGAGCCGCCGCTTGGGCAGCTCAAGGCTGATGTCCTTGAGGTTGTTCTCCCGCGCCCCCTGGACGCGGATCAGGTCGTGGGTGTCGGCGATATGGGTCCCGGCTTTCGTGGCCATGCCCTCATCGGTGGTGATGTCCGTGCTCAAAATGTCCCCCTTCTCCTGGAGCGGCGCGGAGGGAGGCTGCGCTGGCAGCCTCCCGTCGGCGTCGTCCGTTATATACGTGACTGGTTATATGCCTAGGCCTGCTGGTTGATCCGGACCGTGTTTCCGGCGGGGTCGCGGAATGCGCAGTCGCGGATGCCGTACGGCTGGTCGATGGGCTCCTGGACGACGTCCGCCCCGGTCGCCTCCACTTTGGCGAACGCGGCATCCACGTCCGGGGAGGACAGGACGATGGTGGCGTAGGTGCCTTTGGCCATCATCTCCGTGATGGTGCGGCGCTCGTCGTCGGTGATGCCGGGGTCTACGGCCGGCGGGTGCAGGACGATGGAGACGTCCTTTTGGCCTGCGGGGCCAACGGTGATCCAGCGCATGGTGCCCTTGCCCACGTCGTTGCGGATTTCGAAGCCCAGGGCGTCGCGGTAGAACGCCAGCGAGGCGTCCGGATCGGTAGCGGGAAGGAAGGTTGAGGAAATGTTGATGTCCATGGCAGTCATGCTAGTAACGGCTCGGGGGCGGACGCTTCTCGATTCCTGACCGGTCTGGTGACCTGCTTCGCCACGCAGGCGGGGATGCCCGCCGTCGCGCTTTGCGCCTCCTGTTTGTAGATGCTGGGCGGCATCCCCACCAGTTCGCTGAAGCGGGTGCTGAAGGTTCCCAGCGAGGAACAGCCGACGGCGAAACACACGTCGGTGACGCTGAGGTCACCCATCCGGAGCAACGCCATGGCCCGTTCGATGCGGCGGGTCATGAGGTAGCTGTAGGGGGATTCGCCGTAGGCGAGTTTGAACCGCCGGCTGAAATGGCCCGCGGACATATGGACGTCCCTGGCGAGGGATTCGACGTCGAGCGGCTGGGCGTACTCCCGGTCCATGCGGTCCTTGACGCGCCTCAACTGGGTGAGCTCGCGGAGGTAGGGATCGGAAGCGGGACTGGTGGTCACAGCTCTGATCGTGCTACGCGGGAGGGGTCTTGTCCACCCTTCGGGCGGTGGGGGATTCGGCGTCAAAGTGGCCCTCGGCAGCGGGGTATGATTGTGCCGCTGCCAGCGCATGAGGTCCTCGCCCGAACAGGGCTCGAGGCAACGCAGAGCTGGCGAAACCAAACCCTGAATCACCATCTTCAGCCCTGCCCGGATACTGCGCAGGCACCACTTTGGAAGGACACCATGGAACTGCTGTGGGAAATTGCCGGCTGGGCAGGCGCTGTTGCGATTCTCAGTGCTTACCTTGCGGTTTCCATGGGCTGGCTGAAGGCAGGCAAGGGTTTCCAGACGGCCAACCTGTTCGGATCCGTTGCCTTCATCATCAACGGGACGCTGCACGGGGCATGGCCGTCCGTGGTTACCAATGTGGCGTGGTTCCTGATCTCTGCCGTTGCGCTGGTCCGCATGCGTTCCGAAAACCCAGCTGCTGCCGTCGAGCCGGCGCAGGTTCAGTATCCCGGTGTCCCCGACACCACCGGCCAGATGGCGGTTGTTGAGGCCTTGACCGGTTCCATGCCCGTTGTGGCTTCCAGGCCTGTTGGGGGTTCCGCCCCGGTTGGAGCGGACGGGCCACGCCTGGCGTTGTAGGGTTCGACGGCGGCCCGCGCGTGGGGGCGGCGGTTACAGCAAAGGGTGTGGCTGGTTTGTCAGATTTCCGGCCCGCCCGGTTGCCCGTTCCACGATTTCCTGGGCGATCGCGTGTACCTTGCGGTTCGTATCCTGGCTTAACTGGCTCAGGAGGTCGTAGGCCTCGTCGGCGGTGACACCGGTGCGCCCCATGAGGATGCCTTTGGCCTGCTCAATGACTGCCCGGCTGCGGGCTGAGGCGGCGACCGCCTCGGTAGCCAGTTGGTGCCGGTCGGTATGAATCGATGTGGTGAGGTCCACCACCACGCCCCAGACGCCAACAGGGGTGTCCCCGTCCAGGATGTAGTCCGCCGAGTAGAGCAGTTTGTGTTGACGGTCCTTGCGGTCCCGGATGGAAACGTAGATCGATGATGGGCCGCCAGCGGCTGAGACGTGGTCCCAATACGCCTGGACCCTGGGCCGGTCTGCCGGCTCGATGTGGGCCATGGCCATGTCCATGGAGGGGACAACCTCGCCGCGCTCATACCCGTAGATCCGGTACAACCCGTCCGACCAGCGGAAGATGCCGTCCGCGAAGTAGTACTCGACCAGTCCGGTGGGACAGTCGAGAAAGACATCATTCGGGATATCGACGGATCCAAGTCCTGGAAAGCTGCTGCTGGAAGTCACTGAAGGGCCATTCGACGTGCTGTGTCCCGGCTACCCCCGGCCTGGACGTGAAAGCAACAGAATATAGCAGCGGCCCCACCCCGCGGATCCCGCACGCATGAGTGCGGGATCCGGGGGCGTGGGCGGGACGGCGCCGGTTGTTACCTGGCGTCCTCTACGAGCACCAGGTCGCGGCCATTCGTTTCCGGGGTGAAGAACGTGGTGGCGAACGAGATTGCCGCCAGGACCAGCGAGTAGACCGCCGGGACCAGCCAGGAGTGGTTGGTCACTGCCAGCAGTGCCACGCCGATCATCGGGGCGAAGCCGCCGGCAAGTACGGCGGACAGTTCGCGGCTGAGGGCCACGCCGGTGAAGCGGTGCTGGGAGCCGAAGAGTTCCGGCAGCAGGGCGCACTGCGGGCCCAGCATGGCCTGCACGCCGAGGGCGATGCCCATCACCATGACCACCCACACCAGGGTGACATTGCCCAGTGTGACCAGGTAAAAGGCCGGCAAGGCGATAACGGCCTGGAAGAGTGCACCGTAGCGGTAGACGGGAACCCGGCCGAAACGGTCGGACAGGGCGCCGAAGGCAACAACCATTACCGCGGCGAAGCCCGCGGCAATCAACAGGCCTGTGGGGCCGATGAACTTGTCGCCGGCGAAGACACCTGCAGGCATGCTGATGAAGGACACCAGGAGCGCGGAATAGATGGACGAGTTGCCGTTTTCCCCCATCCGCAGGCCGATACCTATCAGCACGTTTTTCTTGGAATGCTTCCAGATCTGGCCCACAGGGTTTTTGGCCACGGCCTTGTGCTTCTCGAGTTCCTGGAAGACCGGCGTCTCTTTGAGCCGAAGCCTGATAAAGACGGCAATCGCAATCAGGACGACGCTTGCCAGGAACGGTACGCGCCACAGCCAGGCCTGCAGGACTGCCTTGTCCGCCAGCGCCATCAGGGCAAATGTCCCGGCGCCCAGGAGGGTGCCCAGCTGGATGCCGACGAACGGCAGGGAGGCGAAGAAACCACGACGGCGGCGCGGAGCCACCTCCGAAATAAGGGTCGTGGCGCCTGCCTGCTCGGCGCCGGCGCCAAGGCCCTGCAGGATACGCAGGGCCACCAGGAGTACCGCACCGAGCATTCCGGCCTGTTCAAAGGTGGGCAGGAGGCCGATGGCGCAGCTGGACAGGCCCATCAGGCCGATGGTCAGGATCAGCACCATCTTCCGGCCAAAGCGGTCACCAATGTAGCCGAACACCACGCCGCCGAAGGGCCGGGCGGCGAAGCCGACGCCGTAGGTGGCGAAGGAGGCGATGACGGCTCCGCTCTCACCCAGTGGTGCGAAGAAGAGCGGGCCGAAGATCAGGGCCGAGGCAAGGCCGTAGATGTAGAAGTCGTAGTACTCCAGGGCGGAGCCCACGGAGCTGGCAAGAGTTGCCCTTCGCAGCTGGTCCGGATCGACGACGGCGCCGTCCGCGGTGGCCTGCGGTGATTTAGTACGAGTTGTCACGAGAACTCCCTCTAACGCACTCCAGGCCCCCGTTGGCCTGGTGGGATAGCGACAACGCCCATTGCGTCGATCACTATGCTGAACACGATACAGCAAGTTGAACAACTGGCAATAGTCTCTGGCTGTTATATGTCGCAGAAGGCCGCCGCCGCTTGGCGTTCAGCCCATCGGGTTGCCCAGCGAGTGGGCCAGTTCCTGCAGTTCCTTGACTATCTGGGAGCCCTGTTCCGGCGTGTAGGTGGCTTTGAGGGCCGTGACGGACAGGCCCAGGCTGGGACCGTGCGCGCCCCGCGTGGGAACGGCAACGGCCAGGCAGACCACGCCGGTGGTGGATTCTTCGTCCTCGAAGGCAAAGCCCTGCTCGCGGATTTCCCGCAGCTGCGCCTTCAGCTCCGCCCCTGTCCGCAAGGACTTTGGTGTGAGGACGGGCAGTTCTGCGTCATCGGGGA
Organism: Arthrobacter sp. FX8; assembly: GCF_026723805.1. NCBI lineage: Bacteria > Bacillati > Actinomycetota > Actinomycetes > Micrococcales > Micrococcaceae > Arthrobacter > Arthrobacter sp. FX8. The sequence continues at coordinate 3,811,400 of NZ_CP113505.1, forward strand.
ACATCTCCTCAATGTCGTGCACGTTCAGCCGGGCGATCAGCGCCTTCCCCACTGCGCAGAGGGATACGGGCATCTTGTCGCCGATATTGGAGGTGAGCCGGACGGCCGGGTGGCCCTCGTACCGGGCAAGGTAAATGACGTTTGTTCCGTCCAGCATGGCGATCCGGACCGTCTCGCGGGAAAGGACGGAGGCCTGTTCGCAGTAACGGTAAAACTCCTGGACTTCGTCCATGCGGCCCAGGTAGGCGGCACCCAGTTCCACCAGCTTGCGTCCAAGGGTGAACTCCGAGCCCTGCCTGCTGATCAGGCGCGCCTCCTCCAGGGCCAGCAGGAGATTGGAGGTGGATGACTTGGGAATTCCCACTTCGCGCGAGAGATCGCTGAGCGTCAGCCGCCCGGTTGCCGAGGCGGCCAGGGCATCCAGGACGGCCGCGGCGCGGGTGACTGCGGGCGCCGGAGAGGCGGTTCCCGATTTTTCGGATGACGCAGGAATGGGGGAATCGGCCATGATTCTCCTTGGGTTTGCCGGGGCGGGCTTCGCTGTTGTTCAGTCCTCTGAACGTTATCCATCTTAACGTCCTGCGACGCCCGCTGACGCCGGCCCGGCTCAGGCCACGCGGTTGCTCAGGGTTCCGATGCCCTCCACCGTGATGTCCACACGGTCCCCGGGCTCGACGGGAACCACTGTGGCGGGCGCTCCGGTCATCACCACGTCGCCGGGTTCCAAGGTCAGCCATGAAGTGACATAGACGAGGCAGTCCACCACCGAGGAGGGGAGGTTGAAGGTCCCGGAAGTGGCCTTCGCGGCCCCATTGACGTAGACGTCGATGGCCACCCTTTCGGGATCCGGGAGTCCGGTTTCTATCCAAGGGCCCAGGGGTGTGTAGTTGACGCCGGCCTTGCCCTGGAAGTTCCGCTCGTCCACCGCGTTCTGATCCACGTTGGTGACATCGTTGACGCAGGTGTAGCCGAAGACGTGCTCCAGGGCGTTTTCCGCGGTCAGGTTGGCGGCGGTCCTGCCCATCACGACGGCGAGTTCACCCTCGGCATTGACCGTGCCTTGTCCACGGACCGCGGTGATGGCATCGCCCGGCCCGGCGATGGTGTGGACGGACTTGTGCCACGCCTGGATGGGCAGGGGATGGTCATTCAAAGTGCGGTTATGGCCAATGCCCAGGACGACGGCGGGCCTCACCGGGGCGAGGAATATTGCCTCGTTGTGGGTGGTGGCACCGCCGGTGTAGCGGAGGCTTTCCTCAAACGGGTCGACGATGTGGTCCCAGCCGCTGTCGCTCTCAACGGCGTACTGCGGACCAGCTGCTGTATCTAGTCTTGCGATGCGCACCGGTTCTCCGCCCCGTCCTAGTAGAAGTGGACCGTGTCCACGAGGTGGGGGAGATCTCCACCGTCGAGGAAGGTGCGCAGGTTGCTGCAGAAGCGCTCGGTGATGAGTCGGTTCTCGGCTGCGCTGAGGGCCGAGGTGTGGGGCGAAACCATGACCCGGGGATGGTTCCATAGCGGGCTGTCCTGCGGCAGCGGCTCCACGGCGAAAACATCCAGGCAGGCGTAGCCCACCTGGCCGTTGTCCAGTGCCTCCAGCAGGGCGTCCTCGTCCACCACGGTGCCGCGGCCTACGTTAACGAACGTCGTGCCGGGCTTCATGGCGGCGAACAGTTGGCGGTTGAACAGCTTCTCCGTGTAGGCAGTGCCGGGCAGGGTGTTGACGACGGCGTCTGCCGTGGCCAGGAGGGCAGGAAGGCCGGCGTTGTCCACAACCTGATCGATCCCGTCGATGGGCTCTACGGACCGTTTGGTGCCGCTGACCTTCATGCCCAGCGCGCGCGCGATCCGGGCCGTTTCCAATCCGATTTCCCCCAGGCCGCTGACCACGAGGTTGGAGCCGTTGACGAGCCGGGTGGGGACGCGAAGGGTGGGCCAGGCCTTCGCCGCCTGGTCCTGGGCAAGTTCGGAAGTCCGCTTGAAGCCGTTCAGGATTCCCATCGCAGCGAACTCCGCGAGGGGCAGGGCGTGCACTCCGGCGGAGGTGGTGATCCTGAATTTCTGCAGGACGTCCTGGCTGAGGCCGGACGCCTTCACCGCTCCGCCCGCTCCCGCCGCCATGGCATGGATCCATTGCAGTCCGGGACTGTCGCGGGCGATGCGGGCAAGCCCGGCCGGGCTTTCGTTGGGGAAGCCGTAGAGCACTTCGGCGCGGTTGAGCATGGCCCAGTAGCGCTCCTCCTGCTCGTCGGTGCGTTTGAAGGCGGGATCGCCGGCGTGGTCGGCTGGATAGCGTTCCGGGGGCAGGAGGTCGGGCTCATAAAGGACGGTAATCGAGGGATCAACGGCGCGGATCTGGTCCACAAGCTCTGCTTCGAGCGGGACGGCGATGGCTACGGTCGTACGGGAAGTCATCTGTTCACTATAATGGATAACGTCCTGTAGGCTGAACTTTGCAAGGCTTCTGTGAAGCTTGCGAGCCCTGACAGGCGCCCTGGTAGTTGGGCACCGAACTAACTGGTTCCCGGCTGGGACACACCTTGGCTGCGTGTCAGGTTGGGATCTATGGAGGTTGGATTAGCACGTCAGGAAAACGGGTTTCGGACTTCAACCTGACGTAGCTCATACGCCTGGCTGACGTCAGGTTGGGGTGTGCTCCATCTGTACTAGAGGCCCCCGGGGCACCTTGTATCGGCTAAACGCCCCCCGGCGGACTTCTAATACTCATTTCCGAGACGAGAGCATGTTGCTTGACTGGGGCAGCGCGCTCCCCTATAAACGTGAGATGCAACGCCGCAGAACTAGCAAACTGCAGTTTGCGGTGAAACTTTCGCGAGCCCGTTCTATCGAGGATCTCATTCAACGCCTCTACTCGGAGATTGATGAGATCTTTGACCCGGTTGTCGTGGGCTTTGATCTACTCGACCCGGATACCCATCGCTTACTGTCCACATCAGCCCACGGCGTGAGTGAGTTCTTTCTCGCTCGATACGACAGTGTCGGCCGCGCTTCCGACCCAGTTTTGAACCACGCTATCCTCAGCGGCGATATCGCATACAACCTCGCCATGATGTCCGAAGAGGAATGGCGTGAGCTACCGGTATATCGCGAGGCATTCTCGCTACACCGGATGACGAACCTCGTGTATGTTCCGGTCGTTGTCGCCGGCAAAGTGCTCGCCACGCTCAACCTAGGGCGCGGCGAGGGGCGGCGCCCTTTCTCACAGACGGAATTGCAGGATGCGAAGGAAATCGCCGGGCTCCTGAGTTCACTGATGGAATCGCTGCAACGACAGGAGCTCCTTGAACATGAAATCGGGATTCTCCGCGATGCATTCGACCTGGGGAACGAAGCAGTCGTAATCAGCGATGTGAGGCGAGCCACCCGCTATATGAATCGTGCTGCCCAGCGCGTGCTGGAGGAACAGCAACACGACGCCCCATCCTTTGACGAAGCGGTCATCGAGTTCCAGAACCGCGAACATCGACAGGTCTCGGACGATGGATTGGTTTCGCGCATCGTGCCGCTCCGGAGCGGCGAAGGCATTGTTGCCTTCCTTCGCACCGGATCACGTGCAGAAGGACCGCCGGAATGGCTTCGGCAGTCCCTGACGTCACGCGAGACGGAGGTGATGATGCTGGCGAGCAAGGGGCTACGTGACTCTGAGATAGCCCAGCATCTAAATCTCAGCGTGCACACTATCAAGGGCCACCTTCGGGAGATCTTCAAGAAAACCGGTGCACGTTCCAGAGTAGAGCTTGTTCGCATGGCTGTGGCCGCCGACGTCGAATAATTACCCCCTCTAACGAGGGGGGCCCAAACTGTAGCCGAACGGGGACTGACCGTCTTTGGTCGTCCGGCTCTAATCTCATAGCGGCGGAAGGCTGTACCAGCTATCTAGGTCGAGGTATGACGAATCCCAGTCTCGGTGCGTTGGTGTACGGCAATCCGGCCCCGCCCTGACATCTCTCCAGGGCGGGTACCCGCAACGCGTACCAAGGAGCATTGGACATGAGCGCCATTACCCTCGAATCTTCCCTCGCGACGTTCTCACGTCGTTTCGAGGTATCGGCGAAGCTGACAGAGCGGGGGAAGGAAGTTATCCCCGGAGGCTACAGCCGCAACTCCTTCAATTTCGGCCCGCACGCGATCTATGTCGAGAGCGGAGACGGTGCTTACATCTCTACAGTCGAGGGGCACCGGCTCCTAGACCTGAACAACAATTTCACCGTGAATGTGCTCGGGCACAACCACCCGGCGGTGCAGAGGGCCTTACGCGAATCCATAGAAACGGGGGTGTCATTTGGTAACCCCGTGGCACTGGAGACCGAACTCGCGCAACTGCTTGTTGATCGGATGCCCTCAATTGAACGGGTGCAATTCTCCTGCTCGGCATCTGAATCTTGCATGTCTGCGGTCCGTGTAGCGCGTGCCTTCACGGGCCGCACTAAGATCGCAAAGTTCGAAGGTGGATACCACGGTTTCACTGATCCGCTTCAGGTTTCGTGGCACCCCGACCACGATGGAGACTGCGGTCCCGATGACGCCCCCAAGGCCATCCCTGACAGTGAAGGCATCCCGGCGGAGGACGTGGCCAACGTGGTCGTGTTAACCCAGAACGATCGCGAGGGGACGGAGCGAATCCTGCGAGCTCATGCAAGTGAGATCGCCTGCGTTATCCTCGAGCTCGAAAGTGCTTCCGGCGGCGTTGTTACCCTAGAGCAGGACTATGTCGAGAGCCTTCGAGAACTGACCTCGGAGCTGGGAATTGTCCTGATCTTCGATGAGACCGTAACCCTTCGTGCCGGCTATCAGGGGATGCAGGGGGACTACGGGGTGGCACCTGACCTCACGGTAATGGGCAAAATCATCGGTGGAGGCTTCCCACTCGGTGCAGTAGGCGGCTCTGCCGAGATCATGAGCGTCCTGGAGTCGGGGCTTGTCTCCATCTCCGGCACTCACCACGGCCATAAGATCGCCTTGGCCGCCGGTATTTCCACGATGAGGGAGCTCACCCAGGGAGCTTTCGACCGGCTGAATGGAATGGCCACGCGCGTGATGGAGGAGCTCAACGACTGGAGCAATCAGCGGGGTAGCAGCTTCGCTGTGTACGGCAAGGGCATCTCCCACCTCGCTTATGGATTCATGCGTGAACCTGGCTTGAGCATTCGGACTCATCGCGACTACTGGCGGAACTTCGACGGTACCGGGACACAGATTTGTTCGTTGGAACTTGCTAATCGAGGTTTCTTCCCGGTCGCTCGTGGTGACTTCTCGTTGTCGTTGCCAATGAGCGACGACGACATCACGGCCTTTATCGAAACCACCAAGGAGATTGTCAGCGGCATCGAAAGCTGACGGGCGGAGCGCAGGTGATCGTAGACACCTTCTGACTACAGACATTTCAGCAATGGTTGTCTCGAACTCTTGCGACGGCCAGAAAAGGTCAACGGACCGAAAGGCAACTTCCGATGATGCAGGTATCGCCGGTGGATTCAACATCTGGTGTTCGTGGGCGCACCGGCACCCACGCTCCCGTAAGTGGTTGGTGGCGACCAATAGACGATCCGAAACCCTTCCGCTACATCCAGCAAGGCGAGCTGATACCGGGTGTGGACGGAAACCAAGCAGTATGGGTATTGGAGTACGCGCTGCCGCCCTCCAGGCGCGCGCATGCTGTCCAACCCAGAGTTTCTAACCTCGATCTCAGTGCAGGAAAGAACACGACATGAAGAGCCGGCGGATCGTCCATGAGCGCAGGAGGAATAGGCCGCCAGCCAGTCCGAGTATGGAGAAGTCCGGCCTCCCTGGGCAGCGCCGCGCGGAAAGTCTGAGCTCGTTTGAAGGCATCCCTCAAACCCGCTCCAAGGCAGACGTTTACCACTCATGGGAAAAGCCCCGCCACCAGGCTGGTACCTCAAGGCCCATCCAGAGCCCACAAATTTAACCCGGGCTTCAGGGAGTTACGCTCGCAAGGTACTCGGATTTTGGAACCCAGCCCTGCATCGTGCTCGGCCACGTGCGTCCGCTGCGGAAGGAAGCCGCCGGGAACGTGCTACTACCAGCAGCAGCCCCGGATCTTTCTCCCCCTGCCCGGTCCCGTTCAGCGGCAGCGCGTCGGGGGCACAGTATTCGAGGAGCTGGCGGAAGTCGGCCGCCCGGGCTGCCGGGAGATTTCGATGGAGGTCCACGCGTCCACCTCGGCGGGCCGGACGGACAGGGTGGCCGGCGCTTCCGGCCACGCAGCAGCCCGGCAGGGCATCAGGATGTCCAGCGCTCTGCCCACCAGTTCGGCAAGGGCGCCGGGTTCCATCACGCCGTCGATCAGTCCCATCTTGAACAGGTTTTCGGCCACCTGGACGTTCTCCAGGAACGCTTCGACGTGCAACGCCTCGTAGAACCGTGGGCCCAGGAAGCCGAGCAGGGAACCCGGCTAGGCCACGTTGAGGCCCAGGGACCCCAGGATGCCATGACGCCGCCGTGGTGAGATGGCGCAGGTAGACCAAGTAGGACAGACCGACCTGGCGGTGGGTGCGGACGGCCTCGGTGTAATTTCATCATCGGCAGGAAGGCCTGGGCGCCTTCCTGCATGCGGGTACCACCAGGCGCAACTCCGGCCAGCAGCGGCATGCCCTCCGCCGTGGTCCGGCGCCACCGCAGCCACAATCCGTTCGGGGCAGCCTGATTCGTCCTTGCCGCTGTGCCCCCTGGCCTTGGCAAGGTCATTGGCGTACTCGTCAGTCAGGGCAGGTGCTGCGGCTCGGTATCCCAGGAGAAGAACGGAGCGTCTCAACCACAGCATCCAGCAACTCGGTGGCTCTGCGGTGCTGCACCTTTCCGTCGTTGGTATACTATTTGGCTCCCTCGGCGGCGGTTGTGTCGGCGGGGACAAGGCCCAGCCATGCTGGGGATCCGCCGTTGGCGTCGAGTAGAGGCCGGCTGTGTGCTCCGTCACGGTGGCTTCTGCGCTGTCGCCGGGGGCCAAGAACCGTAGCGGCGGGCCGGGGGCGCAGGGGCCCTGGAAGGCGTGGACCCCGATCAGAGAGGCGAGCAAGGTGCGGACCATTTCGCCGCGCCCGGTCTTGTCACGTTCTACGAGTGCTGCCAGCACGCCAGGTGGCGCCGTTCATTCCGGCCAGCAGGTCGGCGATGGCGACGCCCACGCGTTGGGGATCGTCTGGGCGGAAGTTCTCGATCATCGCGTCGACCCGCTCCGGGACTCCGCGCATCACGGCCTGGCCGTCCCCGCTCTTGAAGTCCAGGATGATGGACTCCTTATTGGGTTGCAGGACCTGAAGTAGGTGGACTGCAGGTCTTCTTCGGGGTCCACGAAGGGCGGGGCCTCAGCCACGGGTGTCATCTCCCGTTCCAGGGTTCTCTACCTTGATGACGCGGCTGCCGAGATGGGCCAGCATCATGCCGGCGTGCGGGCCGGCCAGGGCGCGGCTCAGGTCGATGACCGCGTGCCTGGCCAGGGGCCTTTGGGATGATCGGCTCTGTTCAATGTGCTGGTTGCTCTTCTCAGCGCGGGCGGCCTAGTTTGCTTTCCCTGACAGGGAGAATTCCGGGCGGTTACTCAAGGTGCGCGGTGGTAGGCGCTGCGATCCGCGACTTGTTGCGGAAGAACCATGCGAGGAGGACGGTGGCCAGAACCGCGATGGCAGTAGAGACCATGGCGAGGGACGGGGCCAGCGGCACCACTGCGAAGACGACGACTGCCGACACCGCCAAGGCAATCACCGTGGTACGGGGCTGCTTCATGGACACAATGGCCTGCACCAGCACCGCGCCGAGAACCGTGGGCAACACGTACAGTCGGGTGACCAGCAGCACTGACGGCGGGATGACACTGATCAGCCAGCTGCCCAGCAGCCCCACGAAGACTGCCAGGGAGACCAAGTGCACGGCTGCGGCTCCACAGATGGCGACCACTGCCGCCAGTTCAGCGCGCTTGGTGCCCGGTTTAGCGCCGATATTGGTTTGTGCGATGAGTGCCGCCGGCAGGAGTTTGTTGGAGATGTTGCCGATCATGAATGCCTGGTACATGGCGGCAGGGCCAAGGACCGGGTAGTACATGATTGGTTCGATGACCCACATGATCCCGAACGTAGCAGCGACTGCCGCGAAAGCGATCCAGAGTTGTGCCGGGGCGATGTCCAAGCCGCTGGCGAAGACCAGGTACAGGGGGCCAGCCATAGAGATCAGCAGGCCGGCGATCATTGTGGCCTGGCCCCAGCGGGAGGTGGTGCGGCCGAAATCCGCCATGGCGGTGCTGCCGGCGGCAGTTTCAGCTGTGGTGGTAGAGGACATGGGTGTTCCTTTCCGTGGGTGTGGCGCTGGGTGGCAAGTGAGGTCAGGCGCCTATGGCAGGTCCGGCGGCAAGGTAAGCGGCGATGAGCCCGACCACGATGGAGAGGCCGAGCCCCCACTCGCGCAACCAGCTCCTCCGGAGTTTGCGGGCCAGCAGCAGGCAGAGTCCCATGACCGCCGCGGAGACAGAGAACGACAATGTGTGGATGCCTGACTTGGGCAGCTCGGTGAGTCCCAGGCAGGCGAATGCTCCGATCAGGGCTGCAGCCGGAATGACGGCCATGGCGATCGGGTTCACCGAACGGACCTTGGCGTCACCCTTACGGAGCAGGGGGGTCAGTACCAGTGTCGCCAGCATCCACATGGCGCCTCCAATGCTCATTGCGAAGAAGGCGACAGCAAAAACGCTTTGGGTGTAGCTGGCATCACCGAGCTTGGCACCCATCGAGCCAGCGGCAATGCCGGCGGCAGCGACGTCATAGGCTGCCGAGCCGATCAGGCCGATTCTGGACAGCACCGCTGGGGCGCCGAACAGGCCTAGGAGCGCAATCGCCACCAAGGACACGGCAAGCGATGGGCCGATGGCCGAGACGGCTCCGGACCGGAATGATGTGCTGATGTCCTTTGGACTCATGTCCACAGCCGGGGCCGCCCGCCGTGCGGCTCGCATGAAAATGATGGACTGGATGACGATGACGCCGAAGACACCGGCCACGCAGATCCAGAGGACCGGGTTGTTGGCGACGCTGAGGATGTCCGTTTGCCCGGTAACCGTCAGTGGTTGAAGTGCCAGGGGTTGATGCATGGAAACCTCCGGTTTAAGAGCCCCTGAGACCGGTCGTCCGACGTCTCTGTCCGGACTGTCCTGAAGTGGGGCGAATGCTTTCCCGTAAAACCGAATCGGTCAGTGGGTTACCTATAGCCTTCACTATGAGACGGATCACAGGCAATGACTGGTGGAATCGGCCATCGCACTGGCCGATTCCGTCAAACTGCGCCCAGCTGCGGAAGAGGCTTCCGCATCCAGCGTGTGACCGGCCACACTTTCCGGCAGGGAACCATCCAGCAAAGGAGCACCATGCCCGGCACCATTGGCGAATTGTCCGCCGTCGAACTCACCGCAGCTATCCGTAAAAGGACCATCTCGGCCCGTGAAGCTCTCACCGACCACTTGGACCGAATATCCGCCGTCAACCCGGTCATCAATGCGGTGGTCACCCTCGACGCCGAGGGTGCGCAGGCACGTGCCGAGGCGGCCGACCAGCTCGCGGTCTCGGGCGCGGAACTGCCCCCGCTCCACGGGCTGCCCATGACGCACAAGGACACCAACAACACAGCCGGGATGCGTACCACCCAGGGCTCGCTGGCCTTGCGTGACTTTGTTCCCGACACCGACGACCTGATCATTGCCAGGCTGAAAGCGGCAGGGGTAGTTACGAGTGGAAAGTCCAACGTTCCCGAGTTCGGCGCCGGTTCCCACACTTTTAATGAACTCTTCGGAACCACCACGAACCCCTACGCACCCATGTTGAGCGCGGGCGGCAGCAGCGGAGGGGTAGCCGCTGTTGTGGCATCGCGTATCCAAAGCCTGGGTGACGGCAGCGATATGGGCGGTTCATTGCGTATCCCGGCATCCTTTTGCAACGTTGTGGGCTTCCGGCCGTCGACGGCCGTTATCCCCGTACCGTCGGACACCAACGCCTATGCGTGGCTGGGAAGGACTGGCCCCATGGCCCGCAGCGTGGAGGACATTGCACTTTTTATGTCCGTCACAGCCGGCAGAGATCCCCGCGTGCCACACCCGCAGGTGCTGGCACCGGACGTGTTCAGGGCCGGCTTGGAGACGAACATGCGCGGGGTTCGGATTGGCTGGTCGCGTGACTTCGGCATCGGGGTGCCGGTAGAGCCAGAAGTCTTTGAGCACCTGGAACGCCAACTGGCCGTGTTCGAAGACCTCGGCGCAGTCGTCGAAGAGGCCAGCCCGGACTTCAGCGAAGCCGACCTGGTATTCGGCAACACGCGGGCTCTCGATTTTGCCGCCGGCTTAGGCTCCATGGTGGAGCGTCGTGGGGAGATCATTAAACCAGAGGTGCGGTGGAACGTGGCGAAGGGACAGGCACTGACGGCCCAGGATGTCATCGAAACGACTGCCGCCCGCACCCGCCTGGAAATCAGCGCGCAGGAATTCTTTGGCCGTTACGACGTCTTCGCCAGCCCTTGTGCCCAAGTTCTCCCGTTTGACGCGTCACTGCGGTATCCCACCGAAGTGGCAGGTGTGCGGTCCGGGACGTACTTGGACTGGATGCGCTCGGCGTGCCTGCTCTCCGCCACAGGGCTTCCTGTTCTGAGCGTGCCCGCCGGGTTCAGTTCGGCAGGGCTGCCTATTGGACTGCAACTGGCGGGCAACCACTACACAGACATGCAGCTCTTGCGCTGGGGCCGCGCCTTCGAGCAGCAGACCGGCTACGCAGCCGTCGCGCCTGTCCTGACAGGAACGGATTTTACGGCAACGACGCCCGCATAATACGCCCGCCGCGCTTCCGCGCGTCCAGCAGCAAGGACACGTTCACGCTGCCGGCATACTGCGCCCAATCCGATCCGGTGATGAAGCGGTAGAGGGCGGGCATATCGGTCACCGTGACGTCGGCGACGATCTGGTAATCGCCGGCGATGGCCGCCGCGTATCGGATCATCGGAAGTTCGGCCAGGATCATACCCAGCCGCTCCACGTGTTGTGGAGCGGCCCTGATCCACAGCAGTGCTTCAACATCCAGGCCGAAGGCTGCGGGCTCGATGACCGCACGAAGCTGGACCTGGTTGTTGGCGAGGAGCCACTCGCTGCGACGCCGCGCAGTGGCTTCGGAAACACCCGCCCTGCGCCCAAGTGCTTCATAGCTCATCCGGCCGTCGGCGCAAAGCGCCTCAGCCAGTTCTGCGTCCTGCCGGTTCAGCCCTTGCCGTGCTTCGAGAACTCCCGAATCCGCTGTGAGACTGGACCTAAGCGCCTCGACGCGTTCCGGGCTGAGGACTTCCGGGCGCCAGCCGCGGATGGTCCGGAAATAACGGAGAACGGGATAGCTGGTGGAATCGCGCAGGCCAATCGTGGATGGAAGTTCGTCGGATAGGACGTCACCCATCCGCCCGGGCCCGATAAAGATCTCGGCCACGAGGTCGCCGGTGCCGGTGGTGGTGTAGACAAACGTAGTGTCATTGCGCTGGGCAAGAGCCTGGGCAGCAGCACGTACGGTTCCTGGCGTGCAGCGCATTTCAATCAACACGGCAGCCGGCTGTGGCCTGACGCCTACCACGGCGACCGCACCGGTCTCCAGCAACTGGGACCCGCGCCGTGCCACAGTGCGCTCCGCTTCCCCCAGCACCGTCGCCATCTTGCGCCACGGGCACCGCGGATCCAACTGGAGTGCAGCAACAATCTGCCGCTCCAATAAATCAAACACCATGCGAACTCCGTTCATCGCCTCCGCTCTATTGCATCACCACAAATACTGGCCCCGTCACCAAGTTCTGTGACACGGGGAACCGCGCAAGAGATTATGAAGCTCCGCCGTCCCAAACCTAGATAACCTCCCCATGCTTGAACCCGCTCCGATCCGGATTGTTTGGGACCTTTTGAGGAGCAAAATATCCTCGACATTTTGGTGGCTCCGCAACAGTCAGGTGTCTGTTAACGGAGGCAGGGATCATTGGTTAGCAACTGCTGTTGCGTAGCTAGCCCGCCGTGGCTGGCTCTCGTTCAGCCGCAGCCACCTCGGCGGCGCTTTCCGCGACGTGCGGTGTGAAGCGGACGAACATGGCTTTGAAGCCGGGGGTGTTGGATTCGCGGGCGACATTTTCTTTGTGGACCAGGGCGTTGGCTTCGGGGAAGTAGGCGGCGGCGCAGCCCTTCGCGGTGGGGTAGGCCACGAGCCGGAACTTGTCCGCTGTCCGGTCGTGTCCGCGGAAGGTGCTGACCACGTCCACGAGGTCGCGGTCCTCGAAGCCGAGTTCTGCGAGGTCTTCGGGGTGGATGAGGATCACGCGGCGGCCGCCGGAGATGCCGCGGTAGCGGTCGTCCAGGCCGTAGTAGGTGGTGTTGTACTGGTCGTGGCTGCGGATGGTCTGGAGGACCAGGTGCCCGTCGGGCGGGGTGAGGTATTCCAGCGGGCTGACGGTGAAGCGGCCGCGGCCTATGTCGGTTTTGAAGGAGCGGGTGTCGCGGGGCGGGTTGGGCAGCACGAACCCGTTTTTGGTCCGGACCCGGGTGTTGAAGTCTTCGAAGCCGGGCAGCACGCGTTCGATGTGATTGCGGATCACGTCGTAGTCCTCGGCCATGGCTTTCCAGTTCACGGAGTGGTCGGGTCCGAACGTGGCCTCGGCCATTCGTGCCACGATGACCGGCTCGGCGAGCAGGTGCTCGGAGACAGGGGTGAGCCGGCCCTGGGTGGAGTGGACCACGGACATGGAGTCCTCCACGGAGAGGAACTGGGCGCCCTTGGGGTGCTTGTCGTCCTTGTCGGTCCGGCCCAGGGTGGGCAGGATCAGTGAGGTGCGGCCGTGGACGATGTGTGAGCGGTTCGGTTTGGTGGAGATGTGCACGGTCAGCCCGATCCGCTGCATCCCGGCTTCCAGGGTCTCGGTATCCGAGCAGGCCAGCGAGAAGTTGCCGCCCATCGAGACGAACACGTCCACTTCGTCGCGTTCGAACGCTTCCATGGCTTCGACGGCGTCGTAGCCGTGATGACGCGGGGAGTTGATGCCGAACTCGGAATCGAGGGCTTCGAGGAGCCATTCTTTGGGTTTTTCCCAGATGCCCATGGTCCGGTCGCCCTGGACGTTGGAGTGCCCGCGGACGGGGCAGGCGCCGGCGCCGGGCTTGCCGAAGTTGCCCTGCAGGAGCAGGACGTTGACCATTTCCTTGATGGTGTCCACCGAGTGCGGCTGCTGGGTCACGCCCAGGGCCCAGCAGAAGATGGACGCCTTGGACTTGATGAGCATCCCGGCCACAGTCTCGATCTGGGCGCGGGTCAGGCCGGTGGCCTTCTCGGTCTCGGCCCAGTTCAGCTCCTTGCGGGCCTGGCGGTAGGCGTCGAACCCATCGGTCTGGGCGGCGATAAAGGAGTGGTCGACGACGGAACCCGGGTTCCGTTCCTCCTCGGCCAGGAGGAGGTGGCCCAGGGCCTGGAACAGGGCGAGGTCCCCGCCCACCTTGATCTGCAGGTATTCATCGGCCAGGGGCGTGCCGCCCCCGACGACGCCGGAGACGGTCTGCGGGTCCTTGAAGTTGAACAGCCCGGCCTCGGGCAGGGGGTTGACTGCCACCACCTTGCCGCCCTTGTCCTTGCATTCCTTCAACGCGGACAGCATGCGCGGGTGGTTGGTGCCGGGGTTCTGGCCCACCACAAAGATCAGCTCGGCGTCGTGGATGTCATCCAGCGAGACGGTGCCCTTGCCGATGCCGATGGTGGGGTTCAGCGCCGAACCGGAGGACTCGTGGCACATGTTGGAGCAGTCCGGCAGGTTGTTCGTACCCAGGGCCCGGGCGTACAGCTGGTACATAAAAGCTGTCTCGTTCGCGGTCCGGCCCGAGGTGTAGAACACACACCGGTCAGGCGTGCTGGCCCGGACGTGCTCGCCGATCAGCTCGAACGCGTCGGACCAGGAGATCGGCGAGTAGTGGCTCTCACCGGCGCGGATCACCACTGGCTCGCTCAGCCGGCCCTGGTTGCCCAGCCAATACTCGGTCTTGGTCGACAGCTCCGCGATCGAGTGCTTGGCCCAGAACTCCGCCCCTACGGTGCGGAGGGTGTTTTCCTCGGCCACGGCCTTGGCACCGTTCTCGCAGAACTCGGCCGCCTTGCGCTTCTTGTCCGACTCCGGCCACGCACACCCCGGGCAGTCAAAACCGCCCCGCTGGTTCAACCGCAGCAACGACTGAGCGGTCCGGGTCACCCCGGCCTGCGCAACGGCACGCTCCAGCGCCACCATCACGGCCTTCACACCGGCCGCCTCGGTCTTGGGCTTGTGGACTTCGAGGTCGTCCTCGTTGATGTCCGCGACGGGGGCGGGCTGCTTACCGAACTTCATCGTTCCAACTTCCATACCGGCAAATGTCGTGCTTTGTTCGAGCGGCAGTAAAGGCGCCCCGGGATTCCCGGTGCGCCTTTACCTTGGTGTGTGGTGATTCCGAAAAGCCACCTACTGGGCTACCTTGACCAACGTTGCCAGCTCCGCCACGATGGCGGCGTGGCGCGCTCCCATCTCTTGCGCGAACTCACGGTGTCCGCGACGTGTCGGTGCTCATTCGCGTTGTGCCTTTGGCGCCGCAGGAGTTGCAGGCTAAAGGGTGACGGACCCCTGCAGTTTCTTTGCAGTTCGGTCAGGGCGGATAAATGCCAGCCCGAGCAGACCGGAGACCAGAAGAAGTAGCCCGGCAATCAGGAAGGATTGGTTCACTCCGGTGACCATGCGGCTGACCATTTCTGCGGTCTGTACTGTTCCGGCGGGGGCAGGTCGATATCCGGCGTTCTCCATGAGCCAACCGACCAAGACGGGCGAAACAATGGCACCTAGGGATCCGGTTGCGCCCAGGACACTCATGACTATGGGCCGTTGTTTCATGCCGACAATGTAAGCGACCATGGCTGCTCCCATTGGATAAATGATGCTGCACCCGGCGGCAATGGTAAGGAGCACGATTGCCATCACTCCTGAAGTTTGGGTTGCAAGAACGAAACCTAGTCCGCCGACGACGAGCGTCAGACTATATGGTGCGCCCATCGCTTGACGCACGCTTTTTTCCTTTCTCATGAGCTGGCGGCTGATAATTCCCAAGACCAGCAGGACTGTGGCGCCGAAAAGCCAGGGGAATACTGTAACGATGCCTACCTGCTCGATCGTGAGGTTTGCGGATACTTTCAGGTACTGAGGCAGCCATGTTGTCAAAAAGCCCATGGTCCAGAAGTTGGTGAACACGCCGAAAGCGGTGATGAGGAAGGTCCCGCTGAGGAGCGCCTTGAATATCGGCACTTGGGTTTGTGTGTCGAACCAGGTATATGCACTGCTTTCGGGTGCATCAGTGCTTTTTGTCTTGTCATTTTCGGTCGGGGACGCGCTGCGGGCATTGGGCGCGTATGGTCCGTCTTTACCCAGGACCAGCCAGGCGACCAGCCACAGCAGACCGAGGATCCCCAGAACGCCAAAAGCCCAGCGCCAGCCCCAGACGGCGATAACAAACCCCAGCAAGGGGGCGGCGATTACCGGCCCGAGAGTTGACCCGATTGCAACAAGGTTTGAAGGCAGGGCGCGCCGGGATGCCGGGAACCAGGAGTGAACTGCTGCCAGGGACGTCGGAGTGGCAGGCCCCTCCGCACCTCCCAAGATGATGCGGGTGACGAGAAGCGCTGCGGCGCCTCCGCCAAACAGCAATGGAAATTGCATCAATGCCCACGTCAGTCCAAGGACGAACAGGATCCACTTGACCGAGAATTTGCTGGCTAGGACACCTGTTACGACGGCTATGACCGCGTAGAGGAAGTAGAAGGAGCTTCCGATAAAGCCAAACTGGGTAGTCGTCATCCCAAGTTCAGCTATTGCTGAGGGGGCTACAAGTCCGAGTACCGCCCGGTCCGCAAATGCAATAATTTGGAGGACTACCAGCATGCCGGTGATAGTCCACGCTCTCCGGTTCATTTTTCCATTCCTGAGCGCATAAGCCAGGGATCTGGGGTCTTCTTGTCCAGTCGTAGTTTGTGCCATGGCCAAGGCCTTTCTGTAACCGTGTAAGGCTGCCCGAGGGGCGGCTTACAAGTAGTTGTTAGCGGGCGTAAGGGTCGGTGATGCCGATGTATTGGGTGGTGGTGTATTCGGCGATGCCTTCCGATCCGCCTTCGCGGCCGAGGCCTGATTGCTTGACGCCGCCAAAGGGTGCTGCTGCGTTGGAGATAACGCCGGCGTTGAACCCGACCATGCCGAACTCAATCTGTTCCGCGACCCGGAGGAGCTTGTTGAAGTCGCGGCTGTAGAGGTATGAGGCGAGGCCATACTCGGAGGCGTTGGCCAGTTTGATGGCTTCCTGCTCGGTGGTGAAGGTGGTGACGGGGGCGACGGGACCAAAGATCTCCTGGCTCAGGATCACCGCATTGTTGGGGACATCGGCGAGGACAGTGGGCTGGTAGAAGTAGCCGGGGCCATCCACGCGTGTGCCGCCGGTGACGATCACTGCTCCCGCGTCGACTGCAGCCGTGACGAGATTGTGGACATCAGCGCGGGCGCTGGCGTCGATGAGTGGGCCGACCTGTGAAGCGGGGTCGGTGCCGCGTCCGGTAGTGAGCGCGCCCATCGCGGCTGCGAACTTCCGGGTGAATTCCTGCGCTACGGAGGCGTGGACGAGGAATCGGTTGGCCGCTGTGCAGGCTTCGCCCATGTTGCGCATCTTCGCCGCCATAGCCCCTTCGACCGCTTTGTCGAGGTCGGCGTCCTCGAAGACGATGAACGGCGCGTTTCCCCCGAGTTCCATGGAGGTGCGCAGGACGTTCTGTGCGGCGTCTGCCATCAGGCGTTTGCCGACGGGGGTGGAGCCGGTGAAGGAGACCTTCCGAAGCCGGGAGTCTTTCAGCAGCGGCCCGGAGATCCCTGAGGCGGAGGATGACGCGACGACGTTCAGGACGCCGGCGGGAAGGCCGGCTTCTCTCATGGTCTGGGCGAAAAGCTGTGCCGTGAGCGGGGTGAGTTTGGCTGGTTTGAGGACCATGGTGCAGCCGGCTGCGACGGCGGGGGCTACTTTGCGGGTGGCCATGGCCAGGGGGAAGTTCCAGGGGGTGATGAGCAGGCATGGTCCGACAGGTTTGTGCTGGACCAGGATCTTGTTCTTGCCTTCGGGGGTGGTGAGGTAGCGGCCATAGTCCCGGACGGCTTCTTCGGAGAACCAGCGCAGGAATTCTGCCCCGTAGGTCACTTCGCCGCGGGCTTCGGCGAGGGGCTTGCCCATTTCCAGGGTCATCAACAGTGCGAAGTCCTCGGCCCGTTCGGTGACGAGGTCGAAGGCGCGGCGGAGGATCTCTGCCCGCACCCGTGGTGCAGTCTGTGCCCAGAACGCTTGGGCTGCGTCAGCGGCGTCCAGCGCGGCGATCGCATCCTCACTTGTGGCCGAGGCGAGGGTTGCAAGCACCTCCCCGGTGGCGGGATCGTGCACGTCGAACGTGCCGCCGTCGGACGCGTCTCGCCACTCACCGCCGATCAACAGGCCGGTCGGCACGGAAGCAAGGAGCTTCTGTTCGCGTTCGGATTTTATGGCAGGGGAAATCACAGGTGACGTGGTCATGCGGGAGGTCTCCTCATTGAGTGTGCGGTGCCGGGTTTATCTTTCGACGCCGCGAGGATGATGTTGTGGGACATAGTCCTAGGGGCCGCGAGACGATTCGGCGTCGAAATAATCGAAGGTTCTGCCGCTTCCAATGCGTAGGCGTTTATGGGCCAAGGTGGGCGCTTCGAGGGCAGTAGAGCGGTAGGGGCGTTGGACGGGCGCAACGCAAACTGCCTACAACCGGACTAAGTCCTTTTCCTGGATCGTTCCGTGCCTGATTTCTGGGTGCAAAGCAACGGTGAAGGTTGTGAAGGTGTGTCGTGTTACCAGGAGGCCGCAACGGGGCTGCTTCTCATGCAGCAGACGAGTTGCTTCATCGAGTTGCTGGTCCCGGGAGGCCCGGTCCTGGGCGATGACAGTAATCGAGGTATGTGTCGGCATCATTGGCTCACCATTTCGAGTAGTCAGGGTTCTTGTAGTGCGGTTGGGGCGGTGGTTCGGGTAGCGAAGCTCTGGAACCGTTTACCCTGGTTCATCATCGGAAGGGGACCGATGATAGAAAAGCGGGTCGCCATGAAGGCAGACCGGAAGGTAGACGTGTACGGCTGCCTCAGAGTCCTCCATGGTTTGCTCTCCATTGCGCGCCGTCCTATGGATCAGCCAAAGCTGGGCCGCCAAGGCGACCACTGTGACAGCGGCAAGGATGATGCCGGCAGTCGGATCAGTATTTTCGCCGAAGATAAGGCTCCAGGCTCCTCCCGGCTCAGTGAGCAGACGCATCAGGAAGAGAACTATGGGCTCGACGTGCATTTCGATTTCCTTGCTGGGCGCATGGACGGGCCCCGGGTCTTGTCGAACCTCTGTCTAGAGTGTGACTGCGGCACCGTTGAAGCGTCTTTTGATGCGGGACCCGGAAGGTTCTTCTGCCAGCCACACACGGACGTCATCGTCCTTGTGGACGGCGATCCGGCCGCCTCCGCCGTCGATCCAGATCCAGAAGATCGATCCGTCCGGAACCATGTCGTCGACTGTGCCACGCACGAGCACTTGCGTTTCCCTCTGAACGTACATCCTGTCCCCAGGAGTAAGACCAGCCCAGTCCTTCGTTTTCAATGGCGGGTATTTGGTGAGGGAGGGCAATATCTCGGCGATTTCGCGCTGGACCAAGAGATCGGCCACGTGGGGGTCCTTCTTCCTTGAAATCTGTCATTTACCTCAGCGCTCCGGTCCGGGCGCGAGTGGTGCGCGGTTCCTCATCGCCTGCGCAGCTGCTGTTCTCGTTTCCCCTGCCACTCCGACGCGGAACGTTGGAGTGGCAGGGGAGACGCGATGTATCCTCGGAAAAATGACTGCGGGGAGCCAGCCGGGATGCCGTTAGATGCGGTGGAGGAACCAGTCGCTCAATCGTGCACCTGCTACTGACATGTAGTCGTAGCTGCAGTGCAGCGATCCGGCGCCGTCGTAGATGTCGACAGTGACGTCGTCGGAGGTAAGCGCCTCAACGAAGCGGTCGGCGCCCTTGATGTCCATGATGATGTCGGCGGTGCCGTGCATAACGTAGACGGGGATCTTGAGCTTGTCTGCAACACCGTCCAGGGTGAATTTGGCCAGCTTCTCACGGGCTTCTGCGTCGTCCTTTGAGCCGCTGAGCCACTGGAGCTGCTTCTGCAGGGGCGGATAGAACTCGTAGAAGTCCGTAAGGATGCTCCACGTTCCACACCAGGCGGCTACTGCCTTCACACGGGGTTCGAATGCGGCAGCACGCGGGGCGTAGTAGCCACCGAAGCTCACGCCGGCGAGACCGAACCGGTCCGCGTCGACATCGCTGCGCTTCTCAAGGAAGTCGAAGATGGCGGCGACAGGTACCTCGTAGTCGGGCCTGCTGTACATTTCCTTGAAGCGCAGCGAGCTGCCGCGTCCGGGGGTGTCGACCATGACGACGTTCATGCCGCGAGCCGGGAATTCGGTTCCGCCCAGGAAGTAGAGTTCTTCGGCCCAGGAGTCGGCGCCGCCAAGGAAGAGGACCGTGGGGCGGGCCTGACCGGAGTTGTCTGGACGGACGATGTAGCCCTCCATCTCCTTGCCCTCGAACGGTACGGCGATCCGCTCGATCAGTCCGTCGGACAGCTCGGCTGCCTTCTGGAAGTTTTTGGTGCCCTCGACGTAGGCTTCAGTGCGTCGCTCGTCGAAGGAGTCGAGGAAGAATTCGGAGTGGCGCCAGTAGCTCATGGAGCGGAACAGCGCGCGCCGGGCGGTGGTGATGTCACCGCGTTCGAGGGCTTCATAACCGGCGGCTGCGATGTCTTTTGCTGTTTGGCTCCACTCGCGGTGCCAGGTTTCGCCGTCGGTGGTTTCCCGCCCGATGCGGGCTGCTGTACGTGCGCATTCAAACAGGTCTGAGCCGCCGACTGCGACCTGGGAAAGCAGGCGCATGGTCTGCAGGGACCAGTCTTCGTCCTGGGGGAAGAGCTCGATGAGCGAGAGTGCGTCGCCCGTTTTGACGGTGTTCATGTATGTCTCCTTGTTGGATTCGGGTGGGAAAGGAAGATTTAGTTAGCCGGGGCCAGCCGGGTTGCGTCGGTGGCTTCCCAAGGTGTGCGGTTCTGGATCGCGACTTTGTATTTGGCGAGTTGCCGCGGAGCGCAGACGGTGAGGGCACCGATTAGCAGGCCGTCGCGGCCGAGGGTGGCAACCAGTTTCTCGTCCGACATTTCTTCGATTCGGATGTCGGTGGCACCGGCGGTGCGGCCCACAAACCGCATCTTTTTGTCATGCTGGTCTGTCCAGAAGTACGGCACTGACGCAAAGGGGTCCCTCTCGCCTAGCAGTGTTGCTGCTGCGTGCCGGCCTTGGTCCACTGCGTTCGACCAGTGTTCGATGCGCATTTCCTCGTCAAAGACCGGGTTGCGCCAGCTGGCGACGTCTCCGGCAGCGACGATGTTCGGGACAGAAGTCAGCAGTTCCGGTGTGCAGGTGACACCGTTGGCAACCTCGACGGGGCTTCCGGTGAGCCACTCGACAGCGGGTGTGGCACCGATGCCTGCTGCTACGACGTCAGCGCTGAGGCTCTCACCGTTGCTGAGGGTGACTGTGACCCCGCCGGGAGAGTCTTGCAGGCTTTGAACGGATGAGCCGCAGATCATGCGGATGCCGTTGCCTTCGTGAAGCTCCCGGTACCATGAGCCGATCTCGGTGCCGAAGGCCCGGGCCAGGGGCATTGGGGATCCTTCGATCAAGGTGACGTCCAGTCCAAGCCCCCGGGCTACGGCCGCGACTTCGAGGCCAACGAATCCACCACCGATCATTACGAGGTGCCTGCCCGGTATGAGCTCGGGACGGAGTTCGAGGGCATCGTCGAGGGTCCGGAGCACGTGTACCCGAGCCTGGGTGGTGTCACTGGGGAAGCGGCGGGCGGCGGAGCCTGTGGCTATGACCATTCCGTCGTAGGGAAGGTCGGATCCGTCGGTGAGCGCGAGCAGCCCTTTGCCTGCATCAATGCCGCGGGCGGCGGTGTTGAGCCGCAACTCGATGCCTTGTGTCTCGTACCAGGGGGCCGGTCGGAGCAGAAGTTGCTCGGGCGTCATGCCGTCAAGCAGGAGTTCCTTGGACAGGGGTGGGCGGTCATATGGAAGTCCCGCTTCGGCCGACACGAGCGTCAGTTCCCCGTCAAACCCACGCTCGCGGAGCGCTTCAGCTGCGTGCACTCCGGCGAGTGAGCCTCCGACCACGACGATTCGCTGCATCAGATGTCCTCGATGAAGATGGCGTGTGCCGGGCACCCGCGCCGGGCGGCTTCTGCCTGGGCCCGCAAAGCTTCGTCGTGTTCGTCAGAGCCGATCACTACCGCTTTGTTGGTGTCATCATCGATGTCGAAAAGTGCAGGACCTTCGATGAGGCAGTTTGCGTAACCCTGGCAAGCCGGAAGATCAACCGTGATCTTGAATGCCATGTCTTTGTCTCCTTTGATGCTCGATTTCTCAGTGGCCTGAGGCTTCGAGGTGCTCGATGCGTGGCGTGACCTCGGCCGCGCGTGCAGCTTGTGGTGTGTTCCGGCTGCGGAGAGTACGGACAACTCCGCCGGTGATGACTGCTGAAATGCCCGGGATGTCTCCTACGGACAGCGCGCCGAGGGCGTCGTCGCGGGTTGATCCCCAAGGGGCGTCGAGAACTACGAGGTCGGCGGCGCGTCCGGGAGCGATGAAACCTGCGGGCAGGTCCCATACGCGGGCGTTGTTGCCGGTCGCAGCCGCCCATACGAGGGCCGGGTCTACGTTGGAGAGCGATGACAGCTCCGCTACGGTCTTCATCACACCGAGGGGCATGACACCGGTGCCGGTTGGGGTGTCCGAACCTATCACCACACGCTCGAACATGTCCTTGTCAGCGGCACGGTTAATAATCCGCACTGCAGAGCGCAGGTTGCCGGCCTGCACGAGCTGCAAAGCCATGTCCGTCTCGTCCATGATGAGGTCCACTCCGGCCTCATCGAGTGAGGTCGGCCCACCGTTGACATGGCCGCATACGTGCGGGGCCAGCAAGAGGAGGTGCTTCGGGGTGATCGGCTTACTTCCGGGGATACTCGCCCCTCCCGAGTGGCACATGACGGTGATCCCGTGTTCTTTTGCCCACCGGACCTGGTCTACGCCGTCCGCGGGATCCAAGTAGCGGCCGAACCCGAACTTCGCCAGGTGAACTCCTGCCTCCTGCAGGTCGGCGAAGTCCTTTTCCTGCAGCGTCGGTTCAAGGACAACGGCACCGGCATGGACGGTCATGCCGTTGGGGTGGAAGTTATCGAAGCACTCTTTCGCTGCAATCGCGAGAGCTTTGACTCCTATGGCGGAGCTCGGTCGGCCGGGTGCGTGGATTTCGCCGGGGGATACGACGCTGGTGATGCCGCCGTGCACATAGCTGGCGAGGAAGTCCACGGTTTTCTGGCGGGGTGTGTAGTCGCCGATGACCACGTGGCAGTGAGAGTCGATGAGCCCGGGTGCGAGTGTGGTGCCCTTGGCGTCGATAACATGGGACGACGCGTCAATTTCGGCAAGCAGATCCTGCTTGCGGCCAACGGCTGTGATGATCCCGTCCCTGGTGATGACGGTATCAGCGTCTTTGATGATGGGTGACTGCCAGTCTCCGGAGAGGATCGTGCCCGCTCCGACGACTGCGATCGATCCTGTCACAGCCCCTTCTCCTTCGCCTCTGCGATGGACATACCGCCGACGCGTGCGTTCAGCCGTCCACGGTTTGTTACGGCGGCGATGACGACCAGTTCGTCGGGGTGGGGTGCGTCCGGCACCCGTACTTCCATGGCGTCGTAGTGCGAGCGGACCCAGACTTCGTCCTTGAAAGCCGTCGGCACGTCGATGACGGAACCTGCGGTGGCGGGCTTGGTCACCGACGTGATCCAGGCCGCACCTCCACCAATGGCCTCGCGGAAGGCGTCTCCGAATACTGAGGTAAGGGCGGCGTTGATGTGTTCCTGTTCGCCTGCACTCCCGACGAGGCCTGCCTTGCCGTAGCTTTCGACCGGGGCTCCGAGCAGCCCCAGTGCCTCTTTGCCCAGCAGCGTTCCGATTTCCTGCGATGCCTCGACCAGGGCTGAGAGGTCCTCGACAAAGCCCTGCCCGGCGTAGGGGTTTGTGATTACGGCGCAGACGGCGACTTTACGCAGCGGTCCGCCGCTGTCGCCCTTTCCGGCCGATGTGCGGATCTCTTCGACCTGTGCAAAGGTCTTACGGATTTCGATGGACTTCTGAACCATTTGTGTTCCTCATTCTGGTGTCGGTACGACGGCGTACCGTTTTCCTGGTTTTTGGGTGGGGGGTCTGCTAGAGGCGTCGTCCGCCGTCGGTGCGGATCACCACTCCGGTGACAACGCGGGCGTCGACCGGGTCGGCCAGGAAGCGGTAGGCCCCGCTGTGGTCTTCAGGTGTGGCGGTGAAGCCGAGCAGCGTGTGAGCCGCGATTCTCTCGTCGCGGCCTTCCACACGGTCAGCTGTCATGGTTTGCCCGAGCGTCGACAGCCCGCCGAAACGGGTTCCTCCAGTGCCGCCTGGTGCCACGCCATTGACCCTGATTTCGGGTGCCAGCTCGGCAGCGAGGTGGTCAACAATTCCGCGCAGTGCCCACTTGGAGCTGCCGTACAGCACGCCGCCTCCAATGGCGTTGAACGCGGATTCGGAGAGGGTGAGGGTGACAGATCCCCCGCTGCGCGCAGTGCCGGCACGGCGAGATTGACCGCGAGCAACGTTGAGCGCACGTTGACCCGCCACACCTCCTCGGCCGCGGTCAAGAGCTCTTCTGAAGACAGCTCATTGACCTTGGCGTAATTGTCGAACACTCCGACGCCGCAAGTGATGTTGTGCAGTCTTCCCTCTGCGTCGGCCGCGGCCGCGATGGCGTCCCGGAGGACACCGGCGTCGGTAGCGTCGCCGACGAGGGCCTGAATGGCGCCGCCGGAGGCCTCCGAAACTGCTTGGGCACCACCTGCGGACCGGTTCAGGACAGTGACTTTCGCCCCTTCACGGTGGTACCGTTCGGCGGCCGCCCGGGCGATTCCTGACCCCCGCCCGTGACCAGGATGTGCTGCCCGGAAAGTGTTTTACTCATGCGCCTGGAGTCCTGCTCAGCAGTTTGGTGATGAACTCCGGTTCCTGGTAGCTCAAAACATCAAGGGCAACGGCGTCAAAGCGCACGCTGGTCCCACGACGGGGGGACCACAGCTCAAGGCGGACGCCGTTTCGTGTTTCGACCTTGCGAACAACGACATCCGCGAACTCGTTGGCAATCACGATCGGGCCGCTGTTGCCGCCGTCCTTCGGAAACTCAAGCACTTCACCGGTGTCCGGGTTCTCCGCCTGAGGCCTTGCTGTCGATTCGGACATAATTCATTCCTCCTAGATGAAGATGGACAGGTTGTGGGCGTTGATGACCGCCTGGTCGATGGCTGCCCAGCGGCGTGCGATCTCGTAACCGTCGGAAGTTTTACGGACGAGGTCCTTTCGGAACACCGAGACGAAGTTCGGCTCGATGCTGTCGCCGCGGCTGCGGTAAATGAGGCAGTAAGAGCTGACTTCGTATTCGCCGTCCTGCTCACCGGCGTCCACGAGCACGTTTGTCACGTAGTGGCGTGTGCGTGAGGGCGGTTGTTCGGCCCAGGCAAAATCGGTTTCGAGACGACGGACCCGGACTTCGAGGGTCTGCTTGTTGTCCTGGAAGATCCTGCCGTTGGGGGACAGTTCCCATTCGGCCAGTCCTTCACGAACCACCCGCAGGGGCACATCGTAGGTAATGTCTTCGGAGAGAAATTCGAGCCAGTCGCGGAAGCGGCGCTCATCCAGAGCGAGTGCTTCGCGGAACATAAATTCCTGAATGTCTTGTTGCACGGTCCGGTCAACGGCACTGAGTACGGTCATGATCAGGCCTCACCCAGCAGGTAGTCCGCCCACCGGAGCCACAGGTTCCGGAAGTTGGAGTCGTTGACGTAGGGCTTGACGACGTGCCCGGGACCGGGGAAGTCGGGGTCCTGTTTACTCTCAATGCCCATCATGTACGGGAATTCGATGCCGCGCACTGCCGAGGACTTTGCCATGCGGGTTACGCGCGCCCAGTTCTCCAAGTCGTCCTGCTCGAACGTACCTGCCTGGGCGAACGCGAGAGTGTATGCCTGGTAGGCAGCTTCCTTGTACTCGTCGGAGGCGTCCTTGGGGACCAGGCACCAGGAATACATTTCCGTCTTTCCCGGGCCGATCGGATGGTACAACCGCATCGTCACGAACCGCACACCCGTTTCACCGGGTGTCAGGCTGAAGGGCTGCATCAGGAAGGACAAGTTTGGAAACACTGTGCCAACCGCTGTGCGGGTGTTGCTGAACACTTCCACCTGTTCGGGCGTGAAGCTGCGCCGCATCTCCTCGGTGAGGTCCTCGGGGAATCCCGCGAAGGGGGTGAAACCGGGAGTGTGCCCGAGGCCGATGCCGTGTCCCTTGCCAGGAATGCTGGCAGCCCAGCCCTGGCTGTGGGTCGCACCTGATGAGGGGAAGTACCCCAGGTTGAAGCCGAACTGGTGGGCTACCGGGGTGTGGTAACCATCGCCTGCGAAGTTCTCGGCCGCAATTTTCCAGTCAGTTTCGGTGATCCAGTGATCGGGCGGGCCGTGCACTTCACTGCCGGCAAAGCCCTGTTTGAGGTAGAGGTCGAGGTAGAACTGGAACCCGCCGAGGTACTCTTCCAGTGTGGGAGCGTCCTGGTTGAACGTTCCAAACACCAAACCCGCGTAACTGTCCACACGGGCCCCCACCAGGCTCCAGTCCTTCCTCTTCAGCCGGCCTTCATAACCCTCGGCCATGTACGGAACTCCGATGAGCTCACCAGAGTTCTTGTATACCCAGCCGTGGTATGAGCAACGGAAGTGGGATGCGTTCCCCATCTCCGACTTGCACATCATGTTGCCGCGATGCCGGCACATGTTGAGATTTGCGTGGATCTCGCCGTGCTCGTCCCGGGCAACGATCAGATTGTTGTTTCCGATATACCGGGTGACGTAGTCACCCGGCTTCGGGATCTCCGATTCGTGGGCCAGGAAGGTCCACGCCTGGCCGAACAGCCGTTCCTGTTCCAGGTCGAAGATCTGCTGATCGTTGAAGACATGGGCCGGAAACCGCCCCTGCTTGATCCCTTCCCGGATCTGGCGCAGATGAGCATCCGTGTCCGGGTTTACCGACTCCGTTGTCATTTTGATGACCTCGCTGATTCCTCTGTCTATTCCTGGTCTGCTACTTCTTGCGGGATCCCAGTCGCGCTTCGATCTCCGCGCCGATCTTCTTGTAGCGCTCGACGTGTTCTGCGGTGGAGTCCCAGTGCGCCTGGGGTACGAGGTCCTCGGTGTAAGGCACGCGGCTCTGGCCTACGTGGATGTAGCCGGCCTTGTTGACGCGGATCTTCTCGAGCGGGATGTTGTACTTTGCGAACTCGAAGAAGTCCTGGCCAACGATGAAGGGCTCGTGTGCCCACCGCAGCCGCTCGGTGAGCCAGCGGGCGTCATCGGTGCGGCCCTGCTGCAGTGCGTCGCGCAGGTGGAGGACAGGATCCGGGCCCATGGCGGTGGTGGACGACCAGGCCATGCCCACAAGTTCCTCGCCGTACATCTCCCAAGCCGGGAACCAGTCGGTCTCGATGGGCATCAGCGGGAACTTGTCACCGGTGTGGGCCATGTCGTTGTGGTACCGGAAGCCGACCGAGGCGCC
This sequence comes from Arthrobacter sp. FX8, assembly GCF_026723805.1. Classification (NCBI taxonomy): domain Bacteria; kingdom Bacillati; phylum Actinomycetota; class Actinomycetes; order Micrococcales; family Micrococcaceae; genus Arthrobacter; species Arthrobacter sp. FX8. The sequence goes on from NZ_CP113505.1 coordinate 3,838,253, forward strand.
ACCGGCGTACTTCACTGCAACGACCTGGGGCAGCTGGACCAGCGTCCGGTAAACCGAGCGCGGAATGATGCCGCCAAACGCTGCGGTGTTGTCGTAGACCACGATCGCCAGTTCGGGAACGGCCTCGGCGACGTCACGGTAGAACTTCTCCATGACCGGGGCCACCATCTCGCCCCACATCGGGCGGCCCAGCAGGGTACCGGTGGCACCGATTTCCGAAAGGAACCGCATACGGGAGATGGTTTCGCGGGTGCTCAGGGTAGTTGAGCCGACAAAGATGGGGAAGTCGGGATTTACTGAATGCGCTGTCTGTACCGCGCACTCAGCGAAGGCCTTCCATTCGTCAAGAGTCAGCGTGGCCATTTCACCGAGGGTGCCGTTCAACGCGATGGCGTCTACGCCATCGGCGATCAGCTGGCGGATCATGCGTTCGGTTTCGGCGAGATCTACGGTGTTCTGTGCCTCCACCTGGTCCGCGCCGGGCAGAGCAGGCGTGGGCGGGTAGGCCATGACGCCACGCAGATCGCGACCTGTGATCTTGGGAAGTTTGCTCATGTTCTTGTTTTCTCCTTGGTGGTGCTCGGCTTCCGCGGGTGCGGAGCCGTCTGGGGTTGGGGTCTTAGAGCTTCAAATCGGGCGTTGCTGCAGCGACGGCGGTCCCGGTCAGCCATTCAGGAACAGGCTCGTACGCGAGCACCTCGAACGGGGCTCCGATGGCGCCAGCAGCGGCAATCCATGTGCGGACTTCGTGAGCGCCATTGCCTGCAGCGTCGATTTCCTTCGGCGAGTAGCTCTTGAGCTGCTCCGGGTCACCGCTCTCGATTCGGGTAATGAAGTCGCGGTCGAATTCCTCGTTCACCTGGCCTGCTTCGGGCAGCCCCACCCAGTGGGAGAGGCCACCGGTTCCGACGACCACAACACGTTCGACCGCGTCCTGCGCTTCAACGGCACGGCGGAGCATCTCGCCAAATTCGTAGCTGCGCTTTGCTGTGGGCCAGGGCGGGTTTACGCCGTTCACGATGATGGGAACGAGCGGGTACTTTGACTCGGGATCGAGGTGTTTGAACGGAACGCAGAAGTTCTCGTCGAAATCGAGGCCGCCTTCCACCAGTGAGGGATCGAACTCATTCGAGATGGCGAACTCGTAGATGTGGCGGCCGAGTTTGCCGTTCCCGGGATACTGATGCTGCTCCACCCGCAGAAAGTTGCTCATCTCCGGAGTTACAGGTCCCAAATAAGAGTCCGCGGTCGCAATCGCGAACGCCGGCAGGTTCCCGAAGTTGAAGTTGGTGAAGTGCTCGACGGAAATAGCGATGATTGCATCGGGTTCCAAAGCGTCGATGCGGCGGCGAGCCTCAGCGAAGGCTCCTTCGATTGCTTCCCTTTTGCGCGGCTCGGCCCGTTCCGGCCAGCCGGTCACTCCAGGGGAATGGGATGCTGCGAATGCTCCTACGATCTTGCCCATCAGTTCTCCTCCTCGCGGATCTGTGTGTAGTAGGCGGCACGATCAACAGCCAGCTGGATGGCGCAAAAGTAGATCAGATACGGGTTTGCGCCGATCTTGTGGAGCTTCTTGAAATCGAGCTCCAGCATTGCCGTCCGCGCCTCGCCTTCCACCCCGTATTGATCAAGAATCGGAACCGGATCGCTACGAAAACTCTCTGCGAGAGTGGGGTCTCTGCGGATGTCCCACAGCAGCTTGTGCAAGTTGTACAACCGGACTCCTCCATTCCTCATTCGGTGCTGTACTGCGCCGTTGGCCCCGAATGGATCGGATGGCCTCAGCGCCGTTCCCGACCAGCACGGACCTGAGTCAGTTCCTGCACCGCGTCGAGCAATGGAGCCAGCTTAGGGATAAATGTCGACAAAAAAACTCCGTATTTCCACGTATTTTTCTGCACTTTCTCCAGAAGCCGCGGTCACCGACCGTCCCGACGTCCCGAGGTATTCGGGGATCCCTGCCGCGAGGCAGCGGGAATCTTCCGCTTGAGCCTTGGAACATCCCGACCAAAGGGCGCATATCTGCTCAGATATTTGTCGACAAAATTCTGTTTAACCCGTTTCAAGTCCCAATGAGATCTGTATGCTCAAATCAAGAACCACCACTCACCGAACCAGGAGCACACCAACGATGTCGCTTGTGCAGACAGATGAGGCGTCGGAAGACGTTCGGGATCTTCCAGAAGTGCTGAGGCGGGCGATTGCGGACGGTGACCTTGTCCCAGGCACAAAACTCGTCGAGCGGGAGCTGGCCGTGAAGTACGGCGTCGGCCGCACCGCAGTGCGCGATGCCCTACGGCATCTGGCGGCAGAACGCATTGTTGTTCTCACCGAGAACAGGGGCGCTCGTGTGCGGGAACTTGATTACGCAGAAGCTGCAGATATTTACGACATCCGGGCGGTTCTGGAGGGCTTGGCCGGCGAGCTGTTCGCCGTTCGCGGATCAGCCTCGGCGAAAAAGGTGTTTGCCGAGTCTTTCGAGCCTGTAAGGAAGGCTCTTGAAGTTTCCGATATGAACGCAACGTTACTGGCAACCGACGTCTTCTACGATTACCTTCTGGCCGGGGCCGGCAATCAAGAGCTGCATGAGGCTGTCAACCGCCTGCACGTGCGAATCAATCAAATTCGTCGGGTCTCGTTGTCAATGAAAGACCGAGCCGAGCCTACTATTGAAGCCCTCCAGCGAATGGTTAATACCATCCTCGCCGGTGACCCCGTACAGGCACGTCTGGCGTGCATCGAACACGTCCGAGCTTCGGCTGCGGCAACGTTACCCGTACTGGCGGCACAGGAGCTGGGCCCATGATTGGCTGAAATTAACAAGAGATCGCGGCTGGGGGACGGCAGGTTGCCCAGTCGTGAATAGCCGATCGGCTACGGGCGTCGCGCCCACACACATGCTGCCTGAACCCTCCTAAGAGGGCTAAGACGCCTGTCCACTGGCTGGCAAGGGAGCCTCCGAGGGGCAGGGTGGCGTTACGAGAGGCGTTGTTTGATGACTGATGATCAGGCCCTGATGGCCCAGCTTCCCAAGTATGTGACGACCTTCATTGGACGAGAGGCCGAGCAGTCGACGCTGGGCAGTGCGCTTGAAGTCAGCCGCTTCGTTACCCTGGTCGGACCGGGCGGAGTTGGAAAAACACGCCTTGTTTCTAACCTGGTTCAGCGCTTGGTTAAGAGGTTTCCCGAGGGCGTGTTCTTCGCCGACCTTGCCGGAGTCAGCGATCCCATGGAATTTTGTGCCCGGGCTGCCGCTGCTCTAGGAATGCGGAACAGTGGACAGGTTTCGCCTGTGCTGTTACGCGACTTCATGCAGGATCTCGAAGCTCTTGTCGTTTTGGACAGTTGCGACTCGCTGGACTCAGACTGTCTTCTTCTGCTTCAGGATCTCGTCTCATCAGGAACTCAAAGTACGATATTGGCGACAAGCCGGCGGGCGCTCTACGTAGACGGCGGTCAATTGGTCAATCTCTCTCCACTCTCACTTCCTGTGGACACGACGCCCGAAGCTCGCCTTTCCGATGTTCTGGGCTCTGAGTCGGCCAAGCTCTTTCTTGCGCGCGCTCGGCTGGTTCGGCCCGGATTTACCGTTGCCGAATCACAAGCACCCGCGCTTTCGCGTCTATGCCACAAGCTTGACGGGTTGCCTTTGGCGATAGAACTCGCAGCGGCATGGACGAGGGCTTTGTCGATAGAGCAGATTATCGAACGTATGGAAGGCCATCCGGACTTCCCGCGAGCGGGGGCGGGAGCGGGAGCGACCGATCCTCGACACAGGACGCTGCGGACCCTGACGGCGGGAAGCTATGAGTTGTGCAGCGACGATGAGAAGTTGCTGTGGTCCCGTCTTACCGTTTTCGAAAATACGTTTGATCTTCCCGCTGTAGAGGCGGTCTGTGGACAACCGCCGTTGGCACCTCCCGACCTTCTGGACCTGCTGGCCTCATTGGTAGACCAATCAGTTGTTATGGCGGAAAACATCGGTGACGAGGTGAGATATCGTCTCCTGCGTCTCATCCGAGACTATGGTGAATCCCGGTTGGATGACTTCGGTGAGAGGCAGGAACTGCACAACAAGCACCTCGCCTACTACGAAGGATCATTCAATCGCCTCACCACTGCTTTTCCCGGAAGTAGTGAGCGGGAACGCATAGAGCGTTTACGCCTGGAGTACCCCAATATCCTGGCCGCCATCGACTATGGTCTGCAGGACCCGGACCTCAGTGCCGGGAGCCTTCGCATGGCAGCGGGACTATGGTTTTTCTGGTTCACGGTAGGCCAACTCTCTGAGGGGCGTTCCACCCTGGGGCGGGTGCTGGCTTCGGCGAATACGGACGCATACCCGCGAGAGCGCGAGTACGCCCTCTGCATTCATGCCTATCTGTGCGCTTTACAAAGCAAATTGCGGTCCGCCGAGAAACTTCTTGAACTAGCCGCTTCAAGTCAGGCAATTACCGGGGATGCCCTGAACCGTGCCTTAGCGCTTCAGGTTTCCGGCGTCGTAGAGGCAGGACATGGCCGGGTTACGTTAGCCCGTGAGCTCCTGGACAAAGCTATCGCAACTTACAAAAGCATCCCGCAGCCTGCGGCGGAAATCTTCACGATGGATGCAATCGGCATCGCGGTGCTGCTCGCTGCCTTCGATCGTGACAACGGTCGAGTAGCCGACCTAAGCAGGACTGGGCTGGAGCTTTGCGACGACTCCGATGACTTCATGTGGCGCGGGTACATCGAATACGCCCTTGCCGTTCATGACTGGATTCAAAATGAACCCACCCATGCACGCGAATTGGCCTTGAAGGTTGCGGGCTATGTCCACGACCAGCTGCTGCTGGCACACTGCATCGAACTTCTCGCATGGTGCGCCCAACAAGGCGAGCAAAATACGCGAGCGGCGATCCTCTTCGGAGGCGCCGACCGGCTCTGGAAGTTCATGGGTGGACATTTCTCAGGCTTTCACAACATCGGGGCTCAACGCCAGGAATCCTTCGAACGCTGCCGTGATGCCCTCGGGCAAAAAGCATTTGACATGGCCTACGCAGAAGGTTTTCAAACCGACGCCAGCGACCTTCTTCTGCAGGAGGCCGCAGGTCAGGATGGAATCACCGGCCCCGAACCTGAAACGGCCGTCCGCCTTACACGCCGCGAAAAGGAAGTGGCGGCCTTGTTAGGTCGGGGATTAAGTAACCGCGAAATAGCGTCGGAGCTGACCATTTCTCCACGAACTGCAGAAACGCACGTAGAGAACATCCTCGCGAAGTTTGGCCTTGAGAACCGTGCGCAAATGGCCGCCGCTTGGGCGCGCCTGCATCCTAACCCCACAGGATCTTGACCCGCCCGCCGCGGGGCAGCGATCTGCTCCTCGTCCAGAGGTCTCGTGCCGAAACCCAGTAGCCAGATCCGTGTTTATACGGACGCGCCAGTCGTTTATCGCGTGCCACTGTTTAAGCACGTGTCCGTTCCGATCATGCCGCGGACAAGGACCGCTAGGTGATTTGAGTGGAGTGAAAGATGCACGTCGCTACCGACATCCGCAAAGACATGTTTACTATTTCCGTTCGCGGCAATCGTGTCAGTACCGATGAGATTCTCCCTGATTGGTCATTGCGGGACCGGCTTGGAATTGTCGTTCGTGAACCCTGGGGGTCCCTCGGTGCGAGCCTCCTGATGCAGCTTGGCGCTCTATTGCATTATGAAGCGCGGCCAGACAGACGAGCGAGGTCAGCACAGTACCCTCAGATTTACGTTTTCCACGTAGGACAAATGCACGGAGATCACAGTAGCTTCGACGTTTGGCCACCCCGGCACGAGATCCTGGTTGAAGATGATCCCGCTGCCCTCCTGGCTGCAATTAATGATCGCGCAATAACTCGCTTGGCCCTGCCCGATGTTCCGCCTCACAGCACTGATTTTCTCAAAGCGGCTCTAACTGGCTGGTCTGATGAATCATTCCTTCTGGAGAACCTGGCCTCTGCCTGGGCTTATGACAGCGGTGGAAGGGTGGCTTCCTACGATTTGAGTATCCAGTCCTCCGCCGACGAACTGGAACGCATGTCCACATGGGCGCTCACGCCTGAAAAGACCTTCGCCCGGTACGCACCAATGTCCCCTAGTGAACTTGTGGAAACGATGCAGATCGGCCCGAGCACCGAAAATGACCTGCAGCAGTGGCTTGAAACCTTAAAGAACCGTATGAATGAAACGTCGGCCAGCACCAGGGAATCGATCGAGAATAGGAGAGGGCCGGGGCAGTCGGTACGTGTGCAGACGTTCCGTCTGCTTTCGACGCAGGAAGTACTGACGCGACTCTAGCGTCACGAGGCCGCGGAACCCGACTGCATGTGCTTCCCAAGGCTTCGCAGGACTCCAGCCCCAAGGATGACCCCCATGCTCCGGGGAAGGTATAGGTTCACCAAGTCCTCTAGTCCTCCGTGCAGCACGTTTGACTGGAACGGGTTGTAGGACCTTCAAGCCTTGGCAACTTCAGCGAAAAGCAGAACGACAGGCTGGATATGGCCTCTTATTAGCGGACAACCACGAGAAGTCGACCGCCCCCAGGCTCATTATGCTGTTGGTGGTCACTACCCCCGAGCCCGCAAAAAATCAAAAGTTGCTGATGTCTCGGGAAGGCGTCAATTACCGGTAGAGCCCGACAGCGATCGTCCGGTGCTGGGAGCACACACGAAAAATCCTGGCTGTTCGACGGGCGCGAACGGGACGATAAGCCACTGGCTTCTGTAATACTCCACATAGGAGTCAGGGGGGCAGTGAGAATATGCTTCTTCGCGGGTCACCTAGGTGCTCCTTCCACTTTTATACCGGCGGCTGCTTCTCCATCACTATGTCGCGGAGGGTCTGCTTTCGCGTGGGGGAATCTACCTGGTTTCCTACTGGATTTAGAACCTGGGTGGTTCTACCGATTTCGCGAGAGGCGGGAATTCGCCCGGACTTCGTTGTGCCCCCCGCGGCGTATCTTTCCCAGCGTTCCTCATTGTGATTTAGTGTGTTTATGTCAGTCCTGATCGAGGACTACGCGTTCTTGTCAGATCTCTCCACCGGAGCTCTCGTCTCCCGGTACGGGAGTATCGATTGGCTTTGTTTTCCCCGCTTTGACTCCGAATCCGTCTTTGCGTCGCTCTTGGGCACCGAGGAACATGGCCGATGGCTGCTTGCTCCGGCTGATGCGGACGCCCAGGTCGTAAGCCGACGATATTTGGAGTCAACCTTTGTCCTGGAGACGATCTGGGAGGCTGGATCGGGGCAAATCCGCGTCATTGACTTCATGCCCGTTGGAAGAGGCCTGTCCTCTATTCTGCGTCGAGTCAGTGGCCTTAGCGGCAGTGTCCGTGTGCGTCAAGAATTGAGGATCCGTCCCCGCTATGGTGCAGCATTACCGTGGGTAAGCCGTGGTCGCGAAAATACCCCTGCCGGCAGCGGGGAAGTGCTACTTGCCATGGCAGGACCGGATGCTTGGGCGCTGAGGGGTGGGAGTCTTCCGGAGGCGGAAGGTAATCGTCACCTCGGCGAGTTCACGGTTTCAGCGGATGGACACCTCGATTTCGAGCTGACCTGGTTCCCTTCTTATCGCAACGCTCCTCCGGGCCTCGATTTCGACAACAACCTTCAGGAGACCATCCATTACTGGGCCGAGTGGGGCGGTCACTGCCGCTCGGACGGGATTTATGGCGACTCGGTACAACGATCACTGCTTGTCCTGCGTGGGCTGACGAATTTCGAAACGGGCGGCATTGTCGCGGCACCCACGACCTCACTGCCGGAGGATTTCGGCGGTTCCAGAAACTGGGATTACCGATATTGCTGGCTTCGTGACGCCGCCCTGACTCTTGAGTCCATGCTGACCCATGGATATGAAGCAGAGGCCCTCAAGTGGCGGAACTGGCTCTTGCGCGCTCTGGCGGGGGACCCGGAGGACATTCAAATCATGTACGGGATAGCAGGCGAACGGGACCTGCCAGAGAAAGTTCTCCCTCATCTTCCGGGCTACGAGGGCGCGAGTCCCGTGCGCATCGGCAATGCGGCCGTCTCCCAGTACCAAGCCGATGTAATCGGCGAGGTTATGGTGGCACTCGAGAAGCTTCGGCTCGCTGGCGGGAAGGAAGACAGCTTCTCCTGGACGCTCCAGCGGACCCTGCTGGACTTCGTGGAAAAGCATTACCACGACAAGGATTCTGGCTTATGGGAAGTGCGCGGTCCGGTTCGGTACTTCACCCATTCCAGGCTCATGATGTGGGTCGCCTTCGACTGCGGGATCCGCGCCGTCCGTGATCACGGGCTCCCTGGCCCACTGAAGCACTGGCTTGACCTTCGTGAACGGCTGAGGCTGGAAATTCTGGACCGCGGTTTCGACCGAAATCTGAACTCCTTCACTCAGACCTATGGCCGACCAGACTTAGACGCTGCATTGCTGGCTTTGCCGCAGGTGGGCTTTTTGCGTTACGACGATGAACGCATGCTTGGTACCGTGGCTCAGCTGGAAACGGAATTGCTAACAGAAAGCGGACTCCTGCTCCGGTATCAGACCGATACCGGAGTCGACGGACTGGCGCCAGGCGAAAACCCGTTCCTTGCCTGTTCGTTCTGGCTTGTTGAGCAGTATGCCCACAGCGGACGCAGGGACGAAGCCAGGGTCCTGATGTCCAAGCTGTTGAGCACCGCCAATGACTTGGGGCTGCTTAGCGAGGAATTCGACCCAACGACAAATCGCCTGGCCGGCAACTTTCCTCAAGCGTTTTCGCATTTGGCTCTAGTTCGTGCCGCCGACGCCATGCACGGAGTGGACAAACTCTCTCTGGCAGTGACAAGTCCAGTACACGGTCATTGACTATCCATCGTCGTACAGCTGCCCGCGCTGTAAGGCCTCATCGGCTTTTCCAGAAATTCGTAAGCACTGAGGACCACAACCCAAAGATCCGTAAGCACCTCCGTGTAAATACGGACGCGCCACCTGTGTGACCCATGTCATCGTTGGCAAATAAATTCGGTATGGCTTCGAAGTGAGCCCGAAAGGTAGAGAGACACACATGGACACTGCGCAACTTGCACAGCAGTACATCGGGGGCGCTTGGCGTGCCGGTTCAGGCGAAAAGATACTGGTTGACCTGAACCCGTTCACGGGCAAGACCCTGGGTGAGTTCCCTGTCGCAACCACCGACGACATTGATGAGGCCTATGCTGCTGCCGCCGTAGCGCAAACGGCATGGAACAAGGTCAATGCATATGCGAAGCGGACCGTCTTCGAGTCGGCAGCAAGGATCGTCGAAGAACGCCGGGCAGAGATCAGCGAATTGATCACGGCGGAAGTAGGCGGTACGGCCCTCAAAGCGGCATTTGAGATTGGCCTAGTAGTTGACGCTCTCAAGGAGGCAGCAACCCTGCCGCTGCGGATCGAGGGCCGGATCTACCCGTCGCCGGTCGAAGATACGGAAAACTTCGTTTACCGTGTCCCGGTCGGCGTGGTCGGGGTCATCAGCCCTTTCAACTTCCCGTTCTTCCTTTCAATGAAGTCAGTGGCGCCAGCTCTGGCTACCGGCAACGGCGTGGTCATCAAACCCCATGAGGAAACACCGATTACAGGTGGCACCCTCCTGGCCTCGATCTTCGAAGAGGCCGGCCTACCTGCCGGACTGCTGAACGTCACCGTGACAGAAATCCCGGTCATTGGCGATTACTTCCTGGAACATCCAACTCCACGGGTCATCGCATTTACGGGATCCACGGGTGTGGGCCGGCACGTCGGCGAGGTTGCAGCCCGCCATTTCAAAAAGTCAATCCTCGAGCTTGGCGGAAACAGCGCCTTCATTGTCTGCGAAGACGCCGACCTTGAGTACGCCGTGGACGCAGCTGTCTTTAGCCGATTCACACATCAGGGACAGATCTGCATGTCGGCCAACCGCCTGCTCGTGCATTCAAGCATCGCTGCAGAGTTCAAGAGCCGGTTCATTGAAAAGGTTGCGGCCCTTCCTACGGGTGATCCGTCCCTCCCCGGCACCATCATCGGACCGCTCATCAACGCACGGCAGGTTGCAGCATTGGACGATAAGGTGACTGCCGCCGTCGCAGCGGGAGCCAAGGCCGTACTGCGCGGAGAACCTGATGGCAACATCTTCCCGCCCGTGGTTCTTGAGAACGTCGACCGAAATTCCCCGATTGCACACGACGAACTGTTCGGGCCCGTCATCATCGTGCTTGAGTTCAACGATGACCAGGAAGCGATCGATATCGCCAATGACACCGATTTCGGCCTGAGCGGTGCCGTTCATACCCGCGATATCGCGCGCGGGATGCGGATTGCCAAAGAGATTCAGAGCGGCATGATCCATGTCAACGACGCCACTATCGCAGATGAGCCAATCGTACCCTTCGGCGGGGAAAAGCAATCCGGCGTTGGCCGGCTCAACGGCCATTCAAGCATTGACGAGTTGACCAGCCTCAAGTGGATCTCCGTCAACCACGGGCGCCGGAACTACCCCTACCAGTGAGCACCTTTGTGCCTCCCCGTGGATCACGCTAAAGCTAGACACCATTAGGAAAGAACTGCCATGACAGCCCAACGCCATCTGATTCATGCCGACCAACTGTCGGAAGGATACAAACCCTTCATCGTCGAAGGTGAAGTCACCGGGGAGCTCTCCGAAATTCCGGGCCGCGACGACGTACGCACCGGAATGTTCCGAGTCCTCGAGGGCCAATACCCGGACAGGGTACCAGTGCCATACTTTTTCGAAACTGACGAATACATCTTGGTCGTTGAAGGAGAGGTCCACATTTCGTCAGCCGACGGAGAAACAGTCGTTCTGCGTGCCGGCGACTCTGCGTTCTTCCCCCAGGGAAGCGAATCCACCTGGACCTTCCACGCTCCCTTCCGCAAGTTTTCCGTCGAAATCCCGAAGGCTCTAGCATGACCAAGAACTATGACTATGACGTCGCAGTCATCGGAGGTGGCTTCGCAGGTCTGGCAGCCGCACGAGAAGCCAGCAGCTTAGGAAAATCCGTAGTTCTCATCGAAGCGTCAGAACGCCTCGGAGGACGAACCTGGACAGAGACCCGTCTCGGCACCCGCATCGAACTCGGCGGAACAGATGTCCACTGGCTGCAGCCCCACGTGTGGTCAGAGATCAAGCGTTACCAGTTGAGCCTCGAGGAATTCACTCCGCCAGAACAACTCCTGTACCTGGACAACGGAGAAGTCCGGGAGGGCTCTGAGGACGCTGTTTTCGGACTCATGGACAAAGGCATGACCGCGCTGGCGGACCTAGCACGAGCTCTATACGAGCGCCCCCACGAACCTCGATTCTCGAACGCCGCCATCGAACACGACAAGCTGACCCTGGGCGAGTTCCTCGACGGAGTGCCGATGTCCAAACTGGAACGGGATATGACCTCGTCCTTCTGGGCTGCAGCTTGCCAAGCTCCTCTGGAAAAGGCCGGGCTCACCCTCCCGCTGCGATGGCTCGCACTTTCGGGCTGGGACTGGCGTCTCATGCTGGACGTCATCTCCCGCTATAAAATCGTCGGCGGTATGGGTCTTCTCTCGGACGGAATCCGCTCCGACACCCATGCCGAGTTCATCATGGGCAAAGCCGTTACCGAGGTCTCCGAGGCCCAATCCCACGTGACTTTGACTCTTTCGGACAGCACAATGATTTCGGCGGCCGCCGTTGTTTGTGCCGTGCCGGTGAACGTCCTGTCCCGCATTACCTTCAACCCGCCTCACCAGCATGCAGAAAAACTGGGCGCATCGGGTCAAATCTCGGGCGGACAAAAGGTAGTCTGCCGGATCAAGGGAAATAGGACTCCCTATATGGCCTTCGCGCCGGAAGGCCATCCCTTCGTACTCCTACAGTACGACCGGCCTATCGACAGTGACCATATTGCAGTGGCCTTCGGCTCCGATGCCAGCGCAGTTGACGGCTCCTCGATTACGGAAGTAGAAAAGGTCTTGCGGACCTGGCTCCCCGACGTCGAGGTGCTGGAGGTTGCCACCCATAACTGGACCAAGGACGCCCTATACCGCGGTACGTGGGCCGTGCCCGGGCCTGGACAACTCGTAGAGCAATTGGATGCAGTCGAGGCCCGCGACGGACGCGTTCTCCTAGCCGGAGCCGATATAGCCAGTGGCTCTTACGCCCTCATCGACGGCGCTCTCGCGACAGGAATCCGCGCGGGACGAGACGCTGCCGCAGTCAGCTAAGCCCAGGTTGAAACCCAACCTCCTACGCTGACGTTCATGTGCCAACTGTCGGGTGGCCTGCCCCACAACCGCTTCAGGCCACCCGACGATACGCACCGTTGATACCTACAGATTTGCTGAGGGACTAAAACTAAGAGTTCACCGGCAGCACTTGGCCCGGTATTCCTACTCCGGCAAGTGGAGTACGGACTCACTCACGAAAAAGATCCCTGGATTTGGCATTAGGCAATTGCTCAGCTAGCCGCCAAACCGCCCACGCACCGATGTCGGGGCCAGTGCTAATACAGCCTTCACGCCGAACCATAGGTATGACCGAAGCAAAATCAGGGAGAATTAGCATGACGACTTCGAGCGGCATTCATCCTACGGTTTCCGCCGATGAGCCGGTGGACAGCTACACCCTGCACCACAGCGCTTACGTTACGAGATCGGCACTCGAAGATGAAATCCGCGAAGTTTTTTCAGATACCTGGCAGTATGTAGGCCCACTTGAAAAGCTTCAAAATCCTGGCGACCACATCGTCGCAACTCTCGGCGGCACTTCAGTTGTGGTCTCGCGCAATGTGGACGGTGTGCTCAAAGGCATGGTGAACATATGCCGTCATAGGCTCCACCCGGTTGCCCTCGAGGACGGCTCTTCGAAGATTTTGCAGTGCCGCTACCACGGCTGGAGCTACAGGCTCGACGGCTCACTACTAAACGCGCCAAGGTGCCGCGACGAGTTGCGCCTGAACAAAGCAGAACACGGATTAGTGCCTATGGCAGTAGAGACGCTGGGCCCCTGGGTCTTCGCAAACCTTGATGTTCACGCCGCCCCGCTGATAGGCCTCCTGGACGACTGCAAAGACTTCGTGCGGCAAATGGTACAAAACTCAAAGCGCTTCACATTTCGTGGCCAGACAATCTCTCCGATCCGCGGAAACTGGAAACTGTTTGTCGAGAACGCTATTGAGTGTTACCACTGCCCGCTCATACACTCCGAGACGTTCGCCAAGGCATTCAAAGTTAGCAACGGTGAATACATCAGCCAAGTCCACTCCAATGTCGCTACCCAGCACGGGGAGGCGAAAGTAATTCCCGCCGACCTGCCCAATGGTCGTAACGCCAACGGTTTCCACTTCTTGTTTATGCCACCAAACTCGCTGATCGGCATCGACGACTTCGCAATGTACGCTCTCAGAGTCGTGCCCACCAGCCCGACCACCTGTGACGTGGTGTCCGACATGTACGTCGACGAGTCCATGCCGGCGGACGCGATGGAGGAGTGGGTTTCCGTCTACTACGCCAAGACCATCGAAGAAGACGTTGAGGCTGTCGAACGGCAGCAGGCGGGCTTCGCGTCAGGCGCCGTCCCTCACGGACGTCTGCTTCCTGAAAGTGAAAATGCCATTGCTTTCTTCGAATCCTGGATTCGGGCCCGGACATGCCGCTGATTACGTTGGACCTTCAGAATGAAGCCTTCCGCCAACGATGTTGGCGCATCACCTTGGACGAGATTTTTTGATTCACGTAACTTCTGGCATCTATCAACCGTAAAGCCGCCAAACATGCGGCGCACATCCCCTCCTGCTTCTTCCCTTACAAGGATAAGAGCAGACAAAACCTATCGAATTCATCTCCACAGGAGAATTAAATGTCAAATGTAATTCCGGACAATGCCGTCCAAGGAATTGATCAGTCCAAGCTACGGTCAAGTGCAATGGGCACTGGAGGGCTGGTCTTTACGGTTGTAGCCATGATTGGGCCGATGGCGGCCTTCTTGGGTGCGACACCGTTGGTCTTCATGCTGAGTGGCGCGGGAACAGCCGGCGTCTATCTTCTGGCCACGGCGCTGTTTCTCATATTCGCCGTAGGATACGTGGCGCTGGCTCGCCGATCCAAGACCGCCAGCGGGCTGATTGCCTTCATCGTCAAAGGCCTGGGTATTAGAGCAGGTGTGGCGGCTGCCTATGTCACTCTGTTGACCTACGTGGCAGTATTGAGCAGTCTCTACGGAATTCACGCGGTATTCCTGCAGCAAGCCGCCATGGAGTTGTTCGGCATCGATCTTCCTTGGGGATTCTGGGCCATTATTACACTGGCCATCCTGACTCCGTTGTCCTACAACCGTGTCGAGTTCAGTGCCCGTATCATGGGCGTCCTGCTGGTGCTCGCTGTGGCTGCGATCCTTGTTCTTGACGTTGCAATCCTGGTTCAGGGCGGCGCGGGTGGTGGATTCACGTTCGAAGGGTTTTCCCCTCAGCTGGTATTCGGGCCAGGGATCGGCCTGGCAGCACTTTTTGCCCTGGGATCGTTCGTTGGCGTGGAAGCCACACCCGTCTTCAGTGAAGAAGTGCGCACACCGCAGAAGACCGTTCCTCGAGCCACGTACATCACCATCATCGTCTTGGGCGTCTTCTATGTCCTCAGCACTTTTATGGTCAGCAACGCCGTGGGCAGCGACAAAATCGTGGACGTAGCAACCGAGAACCCGACCGGCTTCATTCTCGATGTTGCCGGGGCGTATGTCGGGCCCATCTGGGTCAAGATCTTGAATGTTCTTGTTGTTACGAGCTTTTTCGCCATCCTTCTCGGCTTTGCCAACGTCATGAGCCGCTATGTCTTTGCTTTGGGACGAGCCGGCATCCTGCCCGCGGCTGTCGGCCGAAGCCACAAGAAGCATCAGTCACCCCACATAGGCAGCATTGTCACGGCGATTACCGTGCTCGTAGTGGTCGGAGCTTTTATCCTCGCCAGCGCGGATCCGTTTCACCAGCTCTACGCGTGGCTTATCGCGGTCGGCTCACTGGGCGTACTGCTCCTTATGTGCGCCAGTTCGATCGCAGTCGTGATGTATTTCAAAAAGTCACCTGACGGCGAGAACGTCTGGACTGCCACCATAGCTCCCGTAATCGCTGCCATTGCATTCGTAGTCGCAATTGTTCTAACCATCCTGAACTTCTCCTTCCTCTCCGGCGGCGAGGGATTCGCTGAATGGCTCTGGGTGCTAGTCCCTCTCTCAGCAGTCATCGGCCTCATCGTGCGGTCACGTCAGCGAAATCGCGAACTGAGCTTCGACGACATCTCCTAAACCATCAGCTGTCAGGTCCTAGGCCATAGCGCCCGCCTGAAAGCTGATCCCGTCCCCAAGGCAGCCCCGGGGACGGCCACTGACAGGCGAAGTGGCGAGCCGTGACGGCCCGCCACTTCGCCTGTCGACGATAACCGCCCGTGGGAAGCGAGGTGCCCAGGACAAAGCAGGAAGACCAAAATTTTGGCGTGGGATACGGCTAGGACTAAGGCCTCATTACTCAGCTCAGCAATTAGCGAGTTCAGTAAAAGGCGCAGCGGGCGCGCGCATCGATGAGATAGCCAGAGCGGCAAGCGTCAACAAGGAACGTATCTATCAATACTTCGGTAAGAAGGAGTCACTCTTCAATGCCGTACTTGTTTCGGAACTGCAAAAACCCTTTGTCGAGCTAACCATGGAAGGCCAAGGGCCTCACGCAGTCGGCGAATACGCAGGACGGCTTTTCGATCTTCACGTTTATGAACCCGCGACCGCCCGCCTCTTGTTCTGGGAGGGCCTAGAAATGGGCCAGGAGTCCAATACTTCGCCCGCCCGCGGTCATAACGCAGTTAACCTTCTGCGAAGCCTTCTCCAAGCGCTGCCAGGCATTGATCCCACCGACGCAGGAGACCTGCTGACGAGTATCTGGACCTTATGCAGCGCTTGGGGCGTTCTCCCGCAAGTGGACGCGCTGTTCACGAACCCCCACCCGGACAGGATGAAGCACCGTCGTGAGCACATCGTAAGAGCCGCCGTCCTTCTTTCCCAGGCCCTTGAGGGTGGTAACAGGGTGTGCTGCCCGGGCAAATGCTCTATGCGGTAGCTTGTCGGAAATCTAGACGTCTCCTTTTCAAGCCCGTGATCCGACAGGGGTGGAGCCGTATGACGCTACAAGCGTTCGTCTCCGCCCAAAGAATGGAAGGACACATGATGCCTGCTATCACCCGGAGTAAAACTGACCGCACTGCCAGGTTCGGATTTGCCCTCATCGGCGTGCTGCTCATCGCAGCTAACCTTCGGGTGTCCTTCGTCAGCGTGGGATCAGTACTCGCGAACATCAGCAGCGATCTGGAGCTATCCAATGCAGCAGCAGGGTTCCTCACAGGTCTTCCTCTTCTTGCTTTTGCGGTCTTCTCACCTGTAGCGCCGGCCTTCGCTTCCCGTCTGGGGCTTGATAGAGCCCTCTGGACCTCTCTATTGGTCCTTGCCGTGGGTATCGTGCTTCGGTCCTTGCCCGTTTCCGGCTTCATATGGGCGGGCACTGCACTTATCGGCCTGGCCATCGCGTTTCTCAATGTACTCGTGCCCTCACTTGTGAAGAGAGACTTCCCAACAAAAGTCAGCCAGGTAACCGGCAACTACACCGCGGCACAGGCCGCCTTCGCTGCGGTGGGGGCGGCCATCGTCGTTCCCGTGGCAGAAACGTCACCAGCGGGATGGCGGCTTTCCCTCGGAATCTGGGTAGGACTTGCTCTCATCGCCATGGCGATCCTCCTACCGTTCCTACGCCGGCACCGGGTAGACACCGCGACGATCACGACAGAGCACTCCTACCGGTCACCTTGGACCTCAGCTTTAGGGTGGCAAGTAACGATCTTCATGGGGCTGCAATCGATCGCCTTCTACGTCCTCATGGCATGGTTGCCCACCATCGAGCAAAGCCGTGGGATACCCGCAACTACTGCTGGCCTCCATTTGTCCATATTCCTGCTCATCAGCGTCTTCGCCAGCCTTGCCGCGGGGGAATCCTTCACTGGGGTTCAGACCAACGGCTCGTATCATTCACAAGCGGTGCACTCATGTTCGTAACGTTTTTGGGGCTAGCGCTGGGGCGGGACCTCATTGTGCTTTGGGTCGTTCTTGGAGCGATCGGGTGTGGGAGCCTTATCGTCATTGCGCTGTCGCTGTTCAGCCTCCGAACCATAAATTACCCGCAGGCAGCCTCGTTGTCCGGCATGGCGCAATCCGTCGGCTACGGTCTGGGTGCTCTGGGACCAGTAATAGTCGGCGGCCTCCGGGACGTGAGCGGAAACTGGACGCTTCCTCTCCTTGTAACCGCGGGCATCATGGCGATTCTCGCGGTGACGGGTGTGCTTGTCGGACGGAACCAAGTGATTAAGGCTTCAGCCTAGTCTCGCTGGCGCCATATGGACTTAGCCAGAATTCGGAAGCCGGAACATTCGCCTCTGGAGGTTGTCTGTGCAGTCCATCCAATGAAGTCCCATCGCGAACAGACATGCCTGCGGACCCTATCCTTTGAAGACGGCACTGCCGACAGCTACTTCTACACGTGACAAGCTTCCTGCGCGGAACAGCAAGCTCTGCCTAACGAGGGACATCTCGTCGCGGCTCTCGAATGGGCTGAACCGGACACCGCAGAGCTTAGTTCAGAGGTGCCTTCGGGAGATCCTCCCCGTGCCCTTTCAAAGAGCCGATAACGGATATTCGGTCAAGTAGCTATCCGGTGATGCCAGGAAGCAGGAGCCGTGTGAGGGTTCCCCGCACGCCTTGCCCTTTAAAGTTTCTCGAAGGTCGCCTCTCCCCAGAACAACGTTGGACAGGGTGGCAGGGGAGCGCGGGCAACTTGCGGGCGCCGGTCTGGCGTCAGAATAGCGCGAAATAACGCATTGTTGACGGTGGCTCATGATGTTCTCAGATCCCACCCTGACAGTTGGAGGGGCAGGAAACCGAGCTGCGGTAGCCCGAGAACTTTCAAAATAGACCGAAGAATCGGGTCTTGATGGAAGTCGCTAGCGAAGGGGTGGGCGATGTCACCTCCTGCGGTTCGTCAGGTGTCTAAGAACCACACCGGAGCTCCACCGACGGGCAAGTCGTCCCACGTCAGGCGCCCCGACGTCAGGCTGGGGTGTACTTCAGATTGGATTGATTGCTCCGCATTTTCTCGGCGACCTCACGAAGCGGCTCTTCGTATGGCGCGGGGACCGTCTCCAGCGAGGCCCAGCGTTGAAAAGGGCCGCCAGCGAGTTTGAACTGCTCCCCGGAAGTTGGACTGAGAAATTCAGTTCTGACTTCCGGGGAGTATTTTCATGCATGCACGTAGTTCGTTGTCCGAAAGTCAGCGCGAGGCCGCTGTAGCGTGGTTCGAGAAGGGCACCGCAGATAAGGCGACGGCCAGCTTGCTGGGCGTGTCTCGCGGGCCGGTCAATCGTCTCTATCGGCGGTGGAGGATTCATGGTCGAGGAGCGTTGGTGGCAAAGTCGACAAAACGTATGTACTCGTACGAATTCAAGATCGCCTTGGTCGAACGGTTCATCGCGGGCGAGACTTCCCCGGATCTCGCTGCAGAGGCCGGATTATCCTCACCTCGCCTGCTCGAAACGTGGGTGCGGGCATATCGCCGCGAGGGTGCGGATGCGTTGCAACCGAAGTCTAAAGGCCGACCCAGGAAGCCCGACGCGCCGCCGCCTGCCGAGCTGCCTGAACTGGAACGTCTGCGGCGGGAGAACGAGCGGCTGCGGGCGGAAGTGGCTTACCTGGGAAAATTGCGGGCCTTGAGGGCGCAGGAACGACGGTGAAGGTCAAGGCCCTCATCACCCTCAAGGCTGATTTTCCGCTGTCGGTCCTGCTGCAGGTCGCCGGCGTTGCCCGGTCGACGTTCTTCTATCACCAGGCCCGTCTCCAGGTCCCCGATCCGCAGGAGTCACTCAAGGCCACCGTCACGGAGATCTTCGAGAAGAACCATGGCCGGTACGGGCACCGCCGGTTTCATACCGAGCTGGTCAAGCAGGGGTGGACGATTGCGAAGAAATCAGTGCTGAAGCTGATGCGTTCGCTGCGGCTGGTCTGCATGGTCCGAAGGAAGAAGCGCTACAACTCCTACCAGGGCGAGCAGGGCAGAGTTGCCCAGAACCTGCTGAACCGGGAGTTCGACGCGGATGCCCCGAATCAGAAATGGGTAACGGACGTAACTGAGTTCAGCGTCGACGGCCGCAAGCTCTACCTCTCGCCGGTCATGGACCTCTTCGACAGGCAGATCATCTCCTACCGCGTTGGCCTCTCCCCGAACCTGGAGCTCACCAACGCCTCGCTGCGCGAGGCCCTCAGCTGCCTTGAGCACGGTCAGCATCCGCTCGTACATTCGGACCAGGGCTTCCAGTACCAGCACGCCTCCTGGCGGGCTCTCCTCGAGGGAGCCGGTGCGGTCCCATCGATGTCCCGCAAAGCCAATTGCTACGACAACGCAGTGATGGAGAACTTCTTCGGACACCTCAAAGAAGAGCTCTTCCACCGGGTCCGGTTCCTCAACACCGAAGCACTGACCGCGGCACTGCACAAGTGCATCCGCTGGTACAACACCGAAAGAATCTCGACAAAGCTCGAGGGCCTGAGCCCGGTGCAATACCGTGCTCAGGCCCTCGCGGCTTAGGCTCTTACTTAGCCAGTCCAACATTCGGGGACCAGTTCAGTTCGCGGTCCCTCCTTGGGAAGGACAGCAAGGAGCTAGCCAGCGAGGACGACAAGGATTCCAAGCGCTCCCAGCACGACACCGGCGAAGGCTGTCCATAATACCGCGGGGATTTCTGCATCAACCTTTTCATGAGAAATGCCGTGGGAGCTGGCGTTGTAGCGTCGGCGTTGTGTGAGGTAAATGGCTGCGGCTGCGGCGACCGCGATGGCGAGCAGCGTGAGGATGGGGAACCCGTGGTGGGGGAGCCATCGAAGGAAGATGGCGCTGACCGTGATCAGGGACATCATTGTCCTGCCCCAGGCCAATGATGTCCGTTCCGGCTGCAGACCCGGGTCTCCGTGGCTGTGGGCGGGGTGCGGGGATGTCGTCATGGGTTCAGCGCCAGAGGATAAAGACCAGAACAACTGCGGCTGCCAGCGCTGCAGATCCGGCCAGGAGGGGAACAACGAGCGGTAGCGGAAGGGGCACCTTATTACGCATGCTGCGCTCTACCCGGAGCCATCGCACAGCGGAGCCGGCACTGAGCAGCATTCCGAGCAGGAGCAGGACAATGGCCAAGCCTTTGCGGACAGGCTCGAAGAAAATGCCCGAGGTAAACGCTTCGATGGCGATGCCACCCGCCAGCAGAGCAAGAGAGGTACGGATCCAGGCCAGGAAGGTCCGTTCATTAGCCAGTGTGAAGCGGGGATCTGGTTCGGTTCCCCCGGAAGCAGCAGTTCGGCGACCTTCCCCCTCCTTGGGGGAACGGAATCCTGAGTGGTGGTCTTATCGTCGATCATTAAACAGTTGCCGTTCGGAAGCCGCAGTTGCTGCTGGAAGAGTCTGGTGTATTGGATGTTCTGGCTGCTACCCGGTAGCGGTTGCAGTAGGAATCGTGGCACAGATAGGAACCGCCACGCATGACACGGCCCTTGCCGATTGTGGGCCCTTTCGGATTTGCCGCCGGCGAATTTCGGTAGTACTTGGGCAGAAACCAGTCGGCACACCATTCCCAGACGTTCCCGCTGACCTCGTAGAGTCCGTAGCCATTCGGGGGAAAGTGCGGACCGGGGCCGTGCCAAGGTAACCGTCGGATTGGGTGTTCACTTCGGGGAAGGTGCCTTGCCAGATATTGCAGTTATGGGCCCCGTCAGCCCGAAGCAGTTCATTGCCCCAGGGGTAGCGCTGCTGCTGCAGGCCCCCACGTGCGGCGTACTCCCATTCGGCCTCGGTGGGCAGCCGGCGTCCGGCCCAACGGCAATAGGCCAGAGCATCATCATGGGAAACCTGAACGACCGGGTGATCGGGGACATCGGACCAGTGCTGCCCAGGACCGGTCGGGTGTGCCCAGTCGGCTCCTTTAACTGTGAGCCACCAGGGTGCTCCGGATGCGGCTCCAAGGATGTCTTTCCTGTCCGCTTGGACGATCAGGTGGAAAACGGCCGAGGTGCCGTACTTTTCCGCTTCAGTTCTATATCCGGTCGCGTCTACGAACGCTGCAAATTGCCGGTTAGTTACCGCGGTCGCATCCATCCGGAATGCGCCCAGCGCCACCTCATGGACCGGCAATTCCCCGTCAGTGGCGTAGCCCTCATCGAAGGAATCTCCCATGAGGAAAACTCCGGCCGGGATCTCCACGTCAAGATGCCCGGCCCCTGCCTCTGCATGCAACGTATCGGGCCAGCCCGGGTCTTCGCGGCTCGGGCGATCCGTTCGTGTCGGTAAACAGCAGTTTGCGACAGGAAGCCGGGGCGTCCTATCGAGGGGAGTCTTGTCAGTCATGGGGCCTTGATCGTTCAATTAGTGGTTCGGCGGCAGCGGCCGAACCCGACGGCCGTGCCATGAAGGGTGGGTCTATTTATATTGTTGCCGTGTGAGTCCGAAGGGCACGGCGGGATGTGCCCGGACGGTGTACCGGCCGGGGCCGGTTTTCGTCACCAAAATACCCGTATGGTGGCGGATTGCGGAGTCTAGGACCGCCGCCACTGCCTCGTCCAGCGCTTTGTCAACGTCAGTCGCATCTTCGATGCGGACTTCGACAACTCCGGGGGATGTTTGCCAGGGGGCTGTGGCCGTCATGATTTCAGGACAATCGTGGCAGTGGACGGCAGGTCTGATACCGAAAAGCCTGTTCTCAAAAGGTATTCTCCGGGTTCATAGGTCCAGCCGTTGTCCCAGTAGGCGAGGAGGCGGGAAGGAACGTTGAGAACAGTGGATACCGTTTCCCCTGCTTCCGCCCTCACGGGGCAGGACGCCACAAGCCACCTGACAGGCCGGTCGACGGCCGAGCCAGGTTCTTCAGCGTATATCTGCACTACTTGTTTGCCGGCACGGGCGCCGGTGTTGGTGACGGTGACTGTGACTGGAATTACTTCATCCGGAGTGGCGGCTTCGGGGGCTTCTACGGAGTCGAGATTCCAATTCGTGTAGCCGAGGCCGTAGCCGAATTCGTAGGCTGGTTTTACACCCGATTTGAGCCAGGCGCGGTAACCGATGTGGATCCCCTCGTCGTAGCGCACTTTGCCCTCGACGGGGGTTACGTTGATGACGGGTACGTCCTCTTGCTTGATCGGCCAGGTGGTGGGCATACGTCCGCCTGGTTCTCGTAGGCCCGTGAGGACGTCTGCCAGGGCGTTGCCGTACTCTTGTCCGCCGAACCAGGTCAGGAGCACGGCTGCGACATCCTCGCGCCAGGGCAGCTCTACTGGTGAACCCGCATTGACTGCCACGATTGTGTTTGGGTTGGCAGCGGCGATGGCTGCCACGAGGTCATCCTGCCGTCCAGGAAGAGCGAGTGAGGTCCGGTCGTAGCCTTCGGATTCGACCTTCGCATTGGTTCCGACCACGACGACGGCGATGTCTGCGCCGCTGGCGGTTGCGACTGCGTCAGCAATTAGCTGCTCCGGGTCAATGTCGCCCGGCAGTAAGCCAAAGCCAAACGACAGTGCGCCGGCCAAGGCTGATTCTTTCGCGATGTCGTGTTGGACACGAATCGCGATGGGTGATCCGGCGACTGCTTCGATGGTGGTGCCCTCCGAGGGCGGGTTGAGGAACGCCGCTCCCAAATCGTCGGATTCCAGCGGGACGTTCACGTCGAGAATCAACGTGTCATCGACCCACATCCGGGAAACCCCTGCAGCACCAACCCCTAGTTTCAGGGAGCCGGAAGTCTCGGGCACGTAGCGGGTGACAATTTCCAGGGTTTCGGCGTCCCTGATGGGAGCGTCGCCGCCGAACCAGACAAGAGTGGTGGTGCGGCGGTCTTCGCCGAAGATCTCCCGTCCATCCTGGAGGAAGCGTACACGGACGCCGGGGTTTCCGGTATCAGGGTTTGTGATGCAGCCGAGTGGTAGTTCGGCAATGCCTTCCTGAACCACCGCCCCCAAGGCGTACTCAACGCTAGCGTCGGGGAATGCGGCCCTGATTCCCTCCAGCGGGGTGACGACGTACTCAGGGAGCACAGTGGCTGACCCACCCCCTGGGATCGGGCCTGATCGGCATTGTGGCCGATCACTGCTATCCGCGAAACAGTCTCGACGAGCGGAAGGATGCCATTGTTCTGCACCAGGACTGTGCCCTCGGCCTCCGCTTCACGCACGAAGGCGACGCCGTCCTCGGCCAGGGGCTGCGTTGTAACAGCGGGCTCGAAACCTTCCAGCGCTCCGACCCTAGCTGCCAGGAGAAGGACGCGCCGCACTTTGCGATCGATAGCAGCTTCTGGCACCTCTCCATTGCGGACGGCGGAGACTAGGGCTGCTCCCCAGGGACCATCCGGCCCGGGCATGGCGACGTCTTGGGAGGCCCGGGCGCTTTCTATCGACCGGACGCCTGTCCAGTCTGAGACCACGATCCCGTCAAAGCCCCATTCGGAGTTCAGGGGAGTCTCCAGCAGCGGATTCTCGGAAGCGGTGACGCCGTTGATGGAGTTGTAGGAGGACATGATGGCCCAGGCATGCGCTTCCGTCACGGACTTCTCGAAGGCCAGCAGGTAGAGCTCGCGCAGCGCCCGGTCCGAAACTTCGGTCGAGGCGGTGAAACGGTCCGTTTCGTAGTCGTTGGCGATGTAATGCTTGGGCGTCGCCGCGACGCCATGTTCCTGGACGCCCTTCACGTAGGCCGCAGCGAGATCGGAGGTGAGCACCGGGTCCTCGCTGAACGCTTCGAAGTGCCGTCCACCCAGGGGCGAGCGGTGCAGGTTGATGGTCGGGCCAAGGACGACGTCGACGCCCTTGGCCCGAGCCTCAACGGCGGCCGCAGCTCCATAGCGTCGGGCGATGTCTTGATCCCATGACGCCGCCAGGGCGGTAGCCGAGGGCAGGTTCAGCGAAGGATCGCGTTCATCCCACGCCTCGCCGCGCACACCGGAGGGGCCGTCCGACATCAGGAGGCGGCGGAGCCCGATCTTTTCGATCGGCCATGTCGTCCAAAAGTCCCGCCCGGTGAGGAGCTTGACTTTCTCCTCGAGGGTCAATTGGGCAACAAGTTCATCGAGGCGTTCGGCTGTTTTGTCCTGTTCGGCTGGCATGCGGTCGTCCTATCAGCGGTTTCTGCGGCGGTTCGGATGAGTGAGTACATGGGCCTGTGAACGGGCCATGCGCCTATTTATTGGGCTCCGGCGGTCTGTCCTGCACGGGTCTGCAGCAGTGTCTCGAGCCGGTGCGTGTCGCGCGGGTAGGTGCGGTACAGGATGGTGCAAAACGCCCCGTTGACGAGCATCAGGACACCTGGGATCCAGAACATGACGGCTGTGAGACCGATCGTTTCGCCCAGGAATCCGGCCAGCAGGTTGAAGATCACGAAGCCGAGCGCTTCGAATACTGACAGCATGAGCGCGAAGGCAGCGCCGCGCATCTCCGGGGGAACGACGGCTGCCACGATGGGGCGGTTCACACCCGGGTTTAGACCCTGCATAAAGCCCATGAGCGCCCAAAAGACGGCGAAGACCCAGATGCTGCCCCAGTTGAACTGTGTACCGATGATTGCGGCGATGCCGAAGCCGAACTGGGCGAACTGCAGCACACGGATGCGGCCGAAGCGGGGATTGCGCACATGCAGGGCATCGGTGACGGCTCCACCAATGATGGTCCCGGCGACGTAGGAAAGGCCGAATGGCAGGAGGATGACGGCTGCCACCGCGGTGTTGAAGCCGTATGTCTTGACCAGGAAGACGATGCCGAAAGATGCGATCAGCAGATGTCCGCTCAGGATGCGCTGCAGAAGCATTACAACGAAGGTCGGGATGGCAAGGAGCTGGCGCGTCTTCGCCCAGGTCAGTTTCGAATTCCCGGCTTTCTGCTCTGCCGTCATCATGTTTGTGGTCGGCTCGCTCGCGCCAAGTCCGGGGTCTTTGAAGAAGGCCATGAGTACGAGCCCGGCCAGGACCGTGATCGCACCCCAAATGAAGAAGCCGTAGCGCCAGCCGTCTTCGACGTTGGCGAGCTGGCCGGTGAGAGGACCGGCGATGGAACCGATCAGCGAGACGGCGCCCCACGTGTAGCCGTTTGCACGGCCACGGGACTTCTCGTCGAAGAGGTCCATGGTGATCTCGGAGACGATCGGCAGGGCAGCGGCGACGAACACCGCCGTGAGGCTCCAAGCGATAACGAGCTGCGCATAGTTTTGGGTCAGCCCGCACGCCGCCGTGCCAAGGCCGGTCATCACCGATGCGAAACCAAAGGCCATTTTGCGGTTGGTTTTGCGGGCGATCACCGCCCACATGGGCCCGGCGACGATACTGATGCCTTTAGCCAGCGATACCAGGAGCCCGAGAGCCTGAAGAGGCAGTGCCAGCGCTGCGATGATGACTGGAGCAAGGGTACTGAGGACGGAAACCTCATTGTTATCCGCGAAAAGCGGGATACCGATAATGGTGAGCTTGCGCCAACGGCCGGGAACAATTCCCGATTGGTTCGCCGGCGCGGCAGGCGTTGGCATGGGCGCCGTGTTGGACGGGTGGGACATGGTTCTCCTCATTGAGTTGTCGCTGAACCTTCATCAAAAATGGGAAACAGTGCGGGTTTTACGGGGTCATGACCGATGTGGTTACGGTCACTTGGCGGCGGGCTCACATGTTGCGGCGAGGGCCGAGTCGAGAGCCTTCAGTCGGTCATAACGGAGCCCGGGAGTGAGGGCGGCAATGTCGACGACGGTGCTTGTGGCGGCGTTGGTTATCAGGAAGTCCACAACGGGTCCGAGGTGATCGACGAGAACCGCTTTCGTCAGCGGGTCGGCCGCCAGGTCTGCGAGCCTGGTGTTGACGCCGGGGAACTCATCGCGGAATTCGCTCGACCCCGCCAAAGGCAGGCGCGCATCCTCATACAGGTGGCGTTGTGAGGCAGCGAGCAGTTGCTCAGGTCCGGGATCACCGGAGACCGGAAGGCCGAGGCGTTCGTACTGTGATACCGGGGCGTCGGCCTCACGCAGCTGGTTCACGAGCAGGCGCATCATGTGCAGTTCAAGATCGTCGTCGATGAGAGGATTCTGCTGCTCGGGATCCATAGCCAGGTCGAACAATAAGGTGCCGAACGAATACGGATTCCCGAAAGGATTCCCCGGCAGCCGGAGGACGGGCACTCCTTGCGTGAAGGGCAACGGCTCGACCAGTTCAGCATCCACCAGTTCCGAGACGGCGAAGCGGGATGCCATGTGGGTGGGCATGAGAGTGTGCTCGTAGAGTGGCA
Organism: Arthrobacter sp. FX8; assembly: GCF_026723805.1. Lineage (NCBI taxonomy): Bacteria > Bacillati > Actinomycetota > Actinomycetes > Micrococcales > Micrococcaceae > Arthrobacter > Arthrobacter sp. FX8. The sequence goes on from NZ_CP113505.1 coordinate 3,864,601, forward strand.
TGTTCTCCTGAGTCGCGCAGGATCGCATGTAAACGTAACGGCCATCAGTGACGTTCACATGGCCACCAAAAGTGCCGAAAAGCCCCGCTGACCTGATGGGCTCGTCACTGCGGAGGACAGGAGCAATTGAACGGCCCTGCATCCGCGGCGTTGGTTGGAGACCAAAGTGCTCCAACAGAGTGGGGCCCAGATCTACCGTCTGCACAAGTTCCGTCCGTCGCGCACCGGCACTGCCGGTCCGCGGGTCCCAGACGAAGAGGGGCGTGTGGATGTTCTCGTCGTACCAGGGTTGGACGTTTTTCCCCACCAGCCGTGTTCGCCCAGCAGGAACCCATGATCAGTACAGACGATAAGCATCGTGTCATCCCACAGGCGGTGATCGTCCATGGCATCCAAGACCCGGCCGAGGTTCGCGTCGCACATGCTCAGGAGAGCGGCGTACTCGTTGCGTGCATGTTCCACTTCATCCGGTGACTCGGCTACACGCTTGTAATCCGGCCAGTCAAAACGTTCGCCCTCCTCAAGGGCAGGAGCTGCGTAGTGTTCCTTGTGCTGCGCGTACGAGAAGAACGGTTCATGGGGGTCAAAGCACTCAATCTGCAGAAACCACGGCTTGTCCGAGGCATGATTGGTCTCAATGAACTCGAGTCCAGCTCCAATGGTTTTGGTCTGCGGGTGATCTTCCTCCCGCGTAAGGTACTGCCGGTTAATCAGGTCCTGGCGCCATAACTGGTGACGCAGCACCCGTGGCCCGGGGACGTCCTCCGGGTCGTCCACATGGCCCTTCCATGCGTCTCCCTCCTGGCCGCGGAAGAACTCGTAGCTGTCAAACCGGTTGTGGTAGGTTGCGCCGCCGTCTTCCCAGTAGTGCTGATGATCGGTCACCAGATGCGAGTAAACACCTGACTGGGACAGCATTTCCGGAACCGAGTCGTCAAACGGCTCAAGAGGGCCCCATGACCGATGCAGGAAGTTGTAGCGCCCGGTATGCAGTTCCCTCCGGGCCGGCATGCACGGCATGCTGCCCGCGTAGCACGTCTCGAACGCAACCGTCCGGGAGGCCAGACGCTCGAAATTTGGCGCGTGTACCCAATCTCCCCCATAAGGAGGCAGAAATCGCCTGTTGAGGCTGTCGAACAACACCATAATTGCCTTCACGCTCAGGCCTTCCCATGGTCAGTGTGGGTAGTGACCGTTTCGGACTGATCTGCGATGATTCCGTCCAAGCGGCCCATCAACCTTTCGAGCCAGTTGATCCACGCATCAATGGCGTCTTCGCCGTACTCATTCATAAAATCTGCCACCAACGCGAGGTCTTTCGTATTGATTTCCGGGCGCGCTGGCCCATCAACCAGATGGTCCAACGCACGTTCACGACCGCGGTTCTCTGCTACCTGACGCAGACGGGCGGCGTGCTCCTCCTCGACGAGCAAACGCGCAAGTGCGGGGTCGAGCATCACAGTCATGCGGAGCCGCAACAGGAAAGCGGGATCCTGGAAACGGGCCGGCGGAACGTAGGCAGCGCGGATCCACTTGGTCAAGCGGGAGAAGCCATCATCAGTGAGTTGATACACCTTGGCATCAGGAGCGTTGTCACGCGCGTCGATCTCGTGCGTGACGAGGCCGTCGGCTTCCATCCTGTTGAGCTCACGGTAAATCTGGCTGGGATGCCGATCAAGACCAACAAATTTGCCCTCAACATCGACCCAGCGGCGTATGTCGTAACCGCTCATGCGGCGTGCGGCCAGGAGACCGAGCAGGGGAAATTCTAATTTCATGACTCTCCATTGAGATAGCTAGCGCTAGGTGCAAAAGCATCTATATGCAAAATAGATTAGCGATGAATGTGACGTCGGTCAAGTGAGCAGCGGAGCGCGAACCGGTCCGCCGGCCTTTACGCTCAATTTGGCAGCGATCTTGGCGTGGTTTGACGTTCGTCCATGTGACGAACGGCAGCCAGCAGCGTCATGAGGCCGCCTCGAGGATCAGGTCCGGCTGCTGGCCCAGATCAACTCCGAAGATCTCGTCGTAGCGGCCAAATCCCGCACCTCCACGGACTCCAACGGTTCAGCGCGGCGCACTCTTTGGGTCCGGAAGTCCCTGCGCATCACCGCCGTCCGGGCCACGCGAGCGGGATCGGTCAGAACCAGGTGGCGGCCCCATGCCCGGACATGGGTGGCGATGATGACACCCCCGAGGGTCACACAGATGGTGTCCAGATCAGCAATGACATCCACGATCCGCCCGACAAACGACGGGTCCGCGGAATAGTCGTTGAAAACACGCGAAGGTGCTAGTCCGGCGGGAGCCGCACGGCGTTGCGGAACACTGTCTCCGGGCTAACCGGCGGCAGCTCCATCATCCTTTCTCTGCCCAGAACAATCAGCCCATCAGGGCGGCGGCCGTGGCGGGACCGCGAATAGCGGTGATCAGCCTTCGGCAGCCAGTCCTCCAGCTGACCGTTGAAATCCGCTGGTGATCGGAACTCCCGGCACGGCATGAAGCGCTGCCGGAAAAACCTGTTCATCCGCTCGACTATGCCCTTTGACTCCGGACCCCGAACCCCGCGGCGAAAGCAGCTTGATCTCCACCCCCAGCCTGCGCGTCCCGCTGCAGAGTCCACATTCCACCCAGAAAGATCCGGCGTCGTCCGCGACGGCAGCATCCGCGCCTGGATAAATCCCGAGAACGCCGACGTCATCACCAGCACCGGAGACGTATCGGACTGGCCCCGACCTACGGGTAGCGGTCACGCGCGAACCAAAGATCGTGCTGGAGCTGGAGCAGGAACCCCGCGGTGACGTTTGTCGGGTTCGTCAAAGAGAGCCTCGTTTCCCCTGACGAGCGCTCTCCCCTTTGCCGCACGCACAGCAGTAAGCGGTCCCACGGCCGACGCTTCCCATGCGATGTTCACAAATGTGAAATGTATTTCCAGCATGCCCGGGGTTTCCAAAACTGAAGTCTCGATTTCCATGATGTGTTCCTAGCTCAAACTGTTTTGCATGCATCCAAAAAAATGGCCGGAAGAGGCCGGTGTGGCACGGAATTTCTGTCAGGGGCATGGTTTCAAGCCTGCGGCACCGTAGATTGCGTCGACTGTCTGGAAAAGAGATTGATGGCGAGGACATGCCGAAAGGACGGCCGTCCAGGAGTTGGACCGCGGGTTGCGGCACCCGCGGTTGGCGCTGAGCTCAATGGTCTCCACATAAGGAATGGGATTTGTGCTCGCAGTACCTGGTGGCGGACGAGCCGAAGACGATGACGCGGACGTGGTGGGCTGTCCGAATCTGAATCAAGCTCAGCGTGCCCACAAGGTTGTTGTACTAGTACCTGAGCGGTTCGAGGCCGACTCACGCACGGCCGTGAGCCCGGCAAAGTGGACCACGGCGTCGGTCGTATGGGCGACAGTCTCGTCGCGCGGTTCGGCTATCGGGCGCAGTGACTCCTCGCTGGAGTTCATCAGGTTATCGATCGCCACCACCTCGTGGCCGGCTTCCTGCAGGTACAAGACTGTGTGCGAACCGATGTACCGGTGCCACCTGTGACCAGAATTTTCATTTGCATCCTCTAACTGAGCGAAGGCTGTCCCGACGTTCCGGCGGTTCTGGAGAGCGGGGAACGTCGGGTGGCCATTCCGCGATTACAACGCGGTGATTTCGAGGAGCAGTGCGTGTTCCGGATTGAGGGCGGGCATGGGCAAGCCCACCTCAGCCAGGAACCGGCCGTTGGCTACCGCGCCGTCCGCCAGCCAGGCCGGAGGCCGCACCTGGGTGAATGTATGCGAGTAGTCGGCGTCACCCGGAGCCGGGAAGAGAGCCTCCACACGGTACTCACGGGCCGGCTCCAGACCGGGAACGGATATTCGTCCCGGCTGTTCAGCGACCGCGGTGCGCATACTCACGACGGCGAATAGTGCCGCCGTCGTGCCCTGTGGGGCACCGTTGGGGGCCACTACGCCGTGCAGCATGAGGGAATCGTCGGGCACGTCGGCGCGGACCATGCTGCCGGAGTGGATCAGGTTCCGGTGTTCTTTGTAAAGGCCGATGAAGCGTTTGAGTTCCTCCCTTTCGACGCCCTGGACGCCGCGGACGTCCCATTCCATCCCGAAGTGGCCGAACAGTGCGGTGATGGCCCGGAAGGACAGGTCGTGGGTGCGGGCGGTGGTGTGCGAGGTGGTGGGGCCGATGTGGCTGCCCACCAGCTCGGGCGGGACCACGACGCCGGTCCAGCGCTGGATCGTTTGCCGCTCCAGTGCGTCGTTGCAGTCTGAGGCCCAGATGCGGTCGGTCCGCTCCAGGATGCCCAGGTCCACGCGGGCGCCGCCGGAGGAGCAGCTCTCGATTTCGACGCCGGGATGGGCTCTGCGGAGTTCATCGAACAGCCGGTAGGCGGCAAGGGTCTGTGCATGGACGGAGGAGCGTCCGGCGTGGCCGTGCTCCAGCAGGTCCCGGTTCTGGTCCCATTTCAGGTAGCTGATGTTGTTGCCGGACAGGAGAGCGTCAATGCGATCGTAGATGTACTGCCACGCCTCGGGGTTCACGAGGTCGATGACATGCTGCTGCCGCCACTCGAGCGGCAGCCGGCCTCCGTCCTTATACGAAGCGGCGGACGGACCCACGATCCAGTCCGGGTGCGCGCGGGCCACGTCCGAATCCAGGTTGACCATTTCCGGCTCCACCCACAGGCCGAACTCCATGCCGCGGGAGGTCACGGCGTCGATCAGCGGGGTCAGGCCGTTGGGCCAGAGTGATTCGTCGACGTACCAGTCGCCCAGGCCGGCGCGGTCGTCGCGGCGCCCGCGGAACCAGCCGTCGTCGAGCACGAAGCGCTCCACGCCGAGGTCCGCGGCTGACTCAGCCAGCTCGATCAGGGTGGTTAGGTTGTGGTCGAAGTAAACCGCTTCCCAGACATTCAGCACCACCGGGCGCGGCTTTCCGGCCGGCAGGCCGGTAGACGGGGCGGGAAGCACGTGGTGCGGCCGGGAACGGAACCAGCTGTAGAAGGCCTCGCTGATGCCGTCCAGGCCGTGGTCCGAGTACGCGGCAAAGAGCGCCGGAGTGGTGTAGCTGGCACCTGGCGCAAGGATGACCTCGGCCGGTCCCAGGAGTTCGGAGCCGCCGATCATGGTGCGGCCGTCGCCGATGGTGTCCGCGAATTGTTCGTGGTTGCCGCTCCAGGCCAGGTGCGTTGCCCACACCTTGCCGTGGCGGTTGCCGAAGCCCTGGGTGCCTGCGGCGAAGATCAGTGACGAGTCGTGTCCGGTGCGGCCGTGCCGGCCGGAACGGACCCAGGTGCCCTGCTGGATGCGTTGCCGTTGCGGGTGGCGTTCCCGGCACCACCGGCCGGTGAGGTCAAGGAGTTCGGTTGCGTCGGGCGCAACTGGAAGGACTGTTGCCAGTTCGTCGAGTTGGTAGGGCGTGGTGCCGTCGTTAGTAAGGGTGTGGCGCAGCTCCAGCAGGCCGCCGTCGTGCAGGGTGAGTGAAGACGAGACCGTCAGGCCGGTGTCGGAATCGGACTGGACAATGACCGCAGAGTTGCCCTCGGCGCTCGTTGACTCGACTCGAAGGCGTGTGGAGAAGTCAAGGCCGGAGACGCCGTCGGCGATGCGGTGGCCGCGGAGGGCGGGACGGCCCCGCCATCCGGCTGAAGCCTGAGGCAGAAGGCCCGTGGGTACAGTGGCGTCGATGGACGACGGCGGGATAGCGGCTGCGAGGATAGCGGGATCGGGCAGCGTGCTGCCAAGATCCGCGCCCCAGTGGATGATCTCGGCCTCTCTGCCGTCGAAGCTGATCACCAGGCTGGTTCCGGCGGAACGGAGGTGGAGGGGGTCCATAAAGGTGTCCTTTTGCGGTGTGGAAGTAAGGGGTGTGCTGCGCGCCGCGGGTAAGACGATTCCCGCGGCGCGTCGTCGGTAGGGGGCCCTACTTGAAGAGGGCGTTGACCTTTTCGTTGGCCTGGGTGAGGGAACTGGCCGGGGCCTTGCCGGAGAGCACTGCGTCCATGGCGGGATTCATGATGCCGTCAACTTTGGCAGCCTTGTCCGCGATAGGGAACAGGAACGTCGTTCCATCCTCCACCTGTTGGGTGAAGGGGGTGACGTCGACGCCCTTGGCTTTAAAAGCCTCGGCAGCCTTTTCGGTGGAGGACTTGATGGCGGGAAAGACGACTCCCTTGGACGCGACGACGTCCTGGCAGGCTGAGGAGGCGAGGTACTCCACCCACTTCACGGATGCGGCCGGGTTCTTGGTGCCGGCCCAGATTGAGTCGGCCAGGCCGTTGAACATGGACGCGCGCTTGCCTTCCGGTCCCGTCGGCGTGGGTGCGATGCCGGTCTGGATTCCTTTGTAGCCGGTGTACTGGCCGATCGTCCAGTCGCCCGAGGTGTTGATGGCGGCCTTCCCGGCGCCAAAGTTGTCCTGCATGCTGGCGCCTACCGTTGTTTCAAGTTTGGGCATGTAGCCCTTGTCTGCCAGCCCGGCCCACCAGGCAATGGTGTCCTGGAACCTGGGGTCGTCGTAGTTGAACTTGGTGCCCCAGGGGTTCTTGTCCGTGTGCATCCACCCGGTGGTGGCCGTCAGGAAGCTCCACTGGGTCTGGCCCTGGCCCGAGCCCGAGGATTCCAAACCCAGGCCGTAGACGACCACATTGTTCTTATCGAAGCCGGCTTCGTCTCCGCGTTTACCGTTCTTGTCAACGGTCAGGTGGGCGATGGTCTTCTCGTAGCTGCCACCGTCCTTGGGGTTCCAGTCCAGCTTGGCCATCTGCTCGGCCGTGATGCCGGCGGCGTCGGTCATGGCCTTGTTGTAGAAGAGGCCCACGGTGTCCCAGTCCTTCGGAAGGCCGTAGCGCTTGCCGTCCTGGCCCACCCAGAGATCGGCCAGGCCCTTGTTGTAGATCGAGAGATCGACGTGATCTTTGGCTACGGAATCGTCGAGGGCCAGCAGCTGCTTCTTGGAGGCAAACTCCGGGTACTTGGACAGGTGGTCGGCGAAGACGTCCGGGGCGTTTCCGGCCACGAATCCGTTGGTCAGCGTGGTCCAGTAGTCGCCCCAGCCGCGCTGGGTGATTTTGACTTTGATGTCCGGGTTGGCTTTGGTGAAGTCTTCCGCGCACTGCTGGTACGCGGGCAGCTGATTGGCATCCCACAGCCAATAGTTGATTTCGCCCTTGGCCTCGGTGGAGGTGGATCCGCCGCCGCAGGCGGAGAGGGAGATGGCGATCGCTGCGGCGGCGGCGACGGCACCGAGAGTCTTTTTCATGATGGACCTTTCGAAGAGGGCATGGGGTTGCCCGGGGTGGATTTTGGTGAGGGTGAGCGGTTGGGATTGGCGGTCTATTTGATGCCGGAGAATCCGATGGAGTTGACCACCTTTTTGCCGAAGGCGAGGAACAGGATGAGGATGGGCACTGCCGCGACGATGGTGGCGGCCATGAGTCCGGACCAGTCCGGGGCGCCCTGGGGGGACTGGGACTTGAAGACGCTGAGGCCTACGGTGAGGACGCGGACGTTTTCGTCGTTGCCGACCAGCAGAGGCCAGAAGTATTCGTTCCATTGGCCGATGAACGTCAGCAGCGCGAGGGTGGCCATGGGTGCGGCGGCGTTGGGCAGGACGATCTGGAAGAAGATGCGCAGGTGCTTGGCACCGTCGAGCATGGCTGCCTCTTCCACTTCGCGGGACATGCTTAGGAAGAACTGGCGCAGGAAGAAGATGGCGAACGCAGACATGAACAGGAAGGGCAGTGTCAGTCCGGCGAACGTGTTCAGCAGACCCAGGTTCTTGATCATAAGGAAGTTGGGCAGCGCGGTGAAGATGCCCGGAATCATCATGGTGGCCAGGAACACGGAGAAGACCTTGTCACGCCCGGGCCAGCGGAGGCGGGCGAAGGCGTAGGCGGCAAGTGCGCTGAAAAAGACCTGGGCTGCGGTTGTCACGGTGGAAAAGAGTATCGAGTTGCGCAGGTACAGCCAGAAGTCGATGGCTGCCCCTGAACCTCCTTCGGCGATGGCCTCCTCTGTGGTTTGCATTCCAAAGACACGCTTGAACGCGCCCCAGGAGAAGTCAGCCGGCAGGAGGTTCCCGGAGTTGGAGGCCAGCGAGTGGTTGCTCGAGAGGGCTGTGCGGAGCATCCAGAGGAACGGGAAGATGGTGACAACGAGGGCGACGGCGATGACGGCCCACGCACCGATGCGGTGCCAGTTGACGGGCTTCTTGCGGGTGCTGAGTGTTTGAGTGGTCATGGCTGGGGTTCCTTAGTCCAGATCCGATTCGTTGCCTTTGAGGAACTTCATCTGGATGAAGGCCACCATGGCGAGGATGAGGAAGAGAATGACGGACAGGGCGGACGCGTAGCCGAAGTCCGATTCGCCGAAGGCTTTTTGGTAGATGTACATCTGGATGACGCGGGTGGCGTTAACCGGACCGCCCTGCGTTGTGACCGCGACGGTGTCGAAGACCTGGAACGATCCGATGACGGTGACCACCAGGACCAGTGCCAGGACGGGGCGAAGGAGGGGCATGGTGATGCTCCAGAAGGTCCGTGTGGGGGATGCCCCGTCCAGGGAGGCCACTTCGTAGACGTGGTGGGGGATGGCCTGGAGACCGGCGAAGATCAGCAGGGCGGTGTAGCCCATGTGGCGCCAGACGTTGACGAAGGCGATGGTGGGGATGGCCCATTGCTCGCTGCCGAAGAAGGCGACGCGGGGAAGGCCCAACCAGCTGATGATTTCGTTGACGATGCCGATCTGGTAGTCGAGCATCCAGAACCACAGCAGGGCGACGATCACGTTGGCTACCAGGAACGGAAGCAGCAACGCACCGCGGACGAACGTGGATTTGGCCACGCGGTGGATCAGCAGCGCCAGGCCGAGGGCGATGACTGTCTGGAAGACGATGTTGATTGCGACGTACTGGATGGTCACAGCCATCGCGTTCCAGAAAAGCTCATCCTTGAAGATCGCCGTGTAGTTGTCGACGCCGATCCAGGTGGGCTCTCCGAGGATGCTGTACTCGGTGAAGCTCAGGTAGACGCCGCGGATGGTGGGAACCAAGCAAAAGGCCACGAGGCCGATCATCGCCGGGAGGATGAACAGCAGCGCGATCCTGAGGTCACGCACTCTGGCCCTGCGGCCCCCCGGCTTGAACGTTGCGGCATCTTGTGCGTTGCGCCGGGTGGGTGCTTGGTAATGGTAGTCATTTTTGATCCCTCTCCTGTGAGGTAGCTAACAATTGACCGCCACTCTACGCGCGTAGCAGAGAAAAAGGCAAGACTGTTCTTGAAAAATAAATGTTTGTAGGCTGATGAAACAACAATCTTGACGCGCGTAGATTTGGTGCGCATACTCTTTTCATGACTTCTTCAATTGGAATCGTTGGTGCGGGACAGTTCGCAGGCGTGTTCGCCAAGCTCTTTGCTGCCCACCCTGGAATCTCAGACATATATTTCACCGACCTCATCGCTGAGCGTGCCGAGGCCCAGAGCAGCAGCGTGGGGGCTGCGGGGACGTTCGACAGCTTCGAGGCAATGCTTGAAAGCGACGTAGACGCTGTTGCGATCTTCACCCAGCGCTGGACCCACGGACCGCTGGTGGTGCAGGCGCTGCGTGCCGGTAAGCACGTCTACTCCGCCGTGCCGATGGCGATCTCCGAAGCGGAAATCGCGGCTATTATCGAAGCGGTCCGTGAGACCGGGCTGACCTACATGATGGGTGAGACCAGCTACTACAACCCGGCAACCGTGTTTGCCCGCAAAAAGAATACCGAGGGCGCCTTCGGTCGGATCTTTTACGCGGAGGGCGACTACGTCCACGACATGGACCTCGGCTTCTACGACGCCTACCAGTACAGCGGCGGAGAAAACTGGAAGCGCACCGCCAGCTACCCGCCCATGCTCTACCCGACCCACTCCGTGGGCGGGGTGCTGGGAGCCACCGGCGGTCACGCCGTCAGCGTCAGCTGCGTCGGGGTCCGGGATGAGCGCGGCGACGGCGTCTTTGACCGCGAGGTAAGCATGTTCGCCAACGACTTCTCCAACGCCAGCGCCCTGTTCGAACTCGCCGGCGGCGGGTCCATGCGCATCAATGAGTTCCGCAGGGTGGGCTACCCTTCCCACCTGCGCGAGAGCCGCTTCCGCTACTTCGGCACGGAGGCCAGCTTCGAACAGCTCGCCCTCGTCAGCGTCTGGCAGGACAAGCACGCCGTGACCGACATCAGTGACCAGCTCGAGACCCAGGCCACCATGGACGCTGATGACCCTGTGTTGGCCGACGTGGCTCCCGCACTGCGCGATGCGTTTATTTCCGGCATGGCCTCCGTGCACGACGCCGGACGACTGCCGGCGGAGTTCCGGGGCCTGCCCAACGGCCACGAGGGCAGCCACCATTTCCTCGTGGACGACTTCGTCACCGCCATCAACACCGGCACCCTGCCTCCGGTCAACGCCTGGGAAGCGGCCCGCTACACGCTTCCCGGCATCGTGGCACACCAGTCAGCCCTGCGCGGCGGCGAACGCCTGCCGGTGCCCGACTTCGGCGACGCCCCGGCAGAGCTGCCCGGCCCGGCACAGCGCGAGTCAGCCAAGTGAAACGCCGCTAGCATGGTTGCCATGCCGCACCCGACCTCACAGGCCAAGCCCATCACCCGCGACGACGTCGCCCGGCTCGCAGGGGTCAGCAGCGCCGTCGTCAGTTACGTGGTCAACGGCGGGCCCCGGGCCGTTTCCCCGGCGAACGAAGCCAAGGTGCGGCAGGCAATCAGGGCACTGGGCTACCGGCCCAATCCGGCAGCCCGGGCACTTGCGCTGGGTTCCAGTGAGATGCTCGCCATGATCATCCCCGATGCCCTGAATCCGTTCTTCGCCTCGCTCGCCCGCGCCGTCGAAAACGCCGCGGCCGAGCGGGGCTACTCCCTCCTGCTGGCGGACTCCCAGGGTTCGCTGCGCACAGAGCGGCGCCTTATCAAGAACTTTGCCGCCCGGAAGGTGGACGGAATGTTCCTCTGGAGCGAACTGTCCGATCCCGATCTGATGGACCTCGAACAGGCAGACATTCCCGTTGTGCTCCTGAACCACAGCACCGACCTCGCCACAGCCGCCAGTCCCGCCGTCATGAAACACAGCGCGGGCGACCACGGTGCCAACTCTGTCGGAGTCGCCTTTCAGGACGGAGCGCGCATGGCGGTAGAGCACCTCATCAGCCACGGCCATAAATGCATCGGGCTGGTCATGGGCAACACTGCCGGCGGCGACCTGGACGCACGCGAGCTCGGTTGGCGCCAGGGCGTCCAGGACGCCGGCCTCACCCCGGGCCCGATCGTTCGGGTTCCGTTTACCCGCGAGGGCGGGTACCGTGCCGGGCAGGAGCTGCTGGCCCGCAGCGACCGACCGACCGCGGTCTTCGTCAGCTCCGACCAACAGGCTGTTGCTCTGCTCTGCGCCCTCCAGGAGGGTGGCCTGCGGGTGCCAGAGGACCTCGCGGTGTTCTCCTTCGACGGCTCACCCGAGTCTGAATACACTTGGCCCCGGCTCAGCACAGTCGCCCAGCCCGTCAAGGACATGGCCCAAGCCGCCTTGGATGCGCTCCTGGCGCCGCACGGAAAAGATACTCAGACCAATATCTTCCCCGCCGAACTCGTACTGCGCACTTCCTGCGGCTGCCACTGAAACACACAGCCTCTCCGGCTGCGCCAAGGCGACAACCTGCCAGTGAAGGGACGGCATCTCCCGGCACTGGGAGAACCCCTCCGCGGCAGACGTTCGTCTGCACCGGCGAGTGCGTTTGTCTGCTGCCCGCAAGCCACCCGGCAGCCGCCGCGGCTGCCACCTGCCCGCGGCGACCCCACCGACTACCCGTTAAGGCACCCAACGTCATGACTGCCATTTCAGCCCACGAGGATGACATCTTCAGGCCAGCCCTCCACTACACGGCCAAAAACACCTGGCTGAACGACCCGAACGGACTCGTCTACCACGAGGGCATCTATCACCTTTATTACCAGAACAACCCGTTCGGGAACGTTTGGGGCAACGTGTCCTGGGGCCACGCCACCTCAGTGGACCTGGTCAACTGGGACGAGCAGCCCGTGGCCATCGCCTGCGACGCCGAAGAGGACATCTTCTCCGGCAGCATCGTCATCGACCAGTACAACACCAGTGGCCTCGGCAACGGGCAGACCGCCCCGCTGGTGGCAATGTACACCAGCGCCTACAAAGACAGCTCAGCCCGACGGGGTACACAGGCCCAGTCCCTCGCGTGGAGTTCCGACGGCGGCTACACCTGGACGAAGCACCACAGCAACCCCGTCCTCGACAGGAACTCCGCAGACTTCCGCGATCCGAAGGTGTTCCGCTACGACGGGCCCCCTGGCAGCTATTGGGTCATGGTGGCCGTCGAAGCAAACGATCACAAGGTGGTCATCTATAGCTCCGATAACCTTCGGGATTGGCACTACCTCAGCAGCTTCGGACCCGCCAACGCCACCGGCGGTGTGTGGGAGTGTCCTGACCTTTTCCCGTTGCCACTGGACGGCGACGAAGAGCGGACCAAGTGGATCCTCACCGTGAATCTCAACCCCGGCGGCCCCAATGGCGGGTCAGGGGGTCAATACTTTGTCGGCCACTTCGACGGCGTTGCCTTCACGTCCGAAACAACCGTCACCGACGGTAGCAGCGAAACGGCCGAGCTCGACGCATACCACTGGCTCGATTGGGGGCGTGACTACTACGCGGCCGTGTCTTTCAACAACGCACCCGATGGGCGCCGTCTCATGGTCGGCTGGATGAACAACTGGCAGTATGGGGCCGCTATCCCGACTTGGCCGTGGCGCAGTTCGATGTCACTCGTACGTGAAATGTCCCTCGTGACAGACCAAGGCCAGCCCCGACTATCCCAACAGGTTGCCGACGAATATCGAAACTGTGGCTCAATGTCGGTGAACACCTGGTCTGGTCTTGCGATCGATGAAGGGATGCGCCATCTGCACCCGGGGGCGCCGGTAGAGATAATCGATGTGACCTTCCTGCCGGGCTCCGCGGAGGAATTTGGACTCATCATTCGAGGCAACGGCACGGACGGAACCCGCATCGGCATCCGCCCCTCCGAGAACCGGATCATCACCGACCGGACAAGCTCCGGCAACACAGAATTCCATGAGAGCTTCGCATCCATCGATACAGCCCCGCTGAGGCCAGCCCGTGACGGTTCATACAGCTTGAAGATCTTCGTCGACCACTGCTCAGTGGAAGTCTTCGCTCAAGACGGCCAGGTCACCATGACAGGCCTTATATTTCCCGGACCCGACAGCACCTGCCTCTCGCTCTATGCCAAAGGCGGGACCGCCACCGCCCCCAGCCTGAAAGTAGCGCGACTCGGGTAGCCGCCAGTGCGAATCGCAGAGCCACTGGTTCCGACCTGGCGTTTAATTACCCACGAAGAGGGCTTCCCCAGGCCCAGTGTTGGTTTCGCGCCGACCCGACTGAACGGCGGGGCCCGCCGGAAGACTCCCGGGGGATTTCCCGGCTACGAGTAAAACCTGGATGCCATGCTCGACTCATCGCATCCAGAAAACTCAGAACGTGCCGCCTGGGTGACCGACCTGACCGGCTCCGCTGAGCCTTTTGACCCTGCCTTCGCGGACATCCCCGCCGTGAACCGGGCGCTGACTGAGCACTTCTGATGTTCCGTGTCCGGGGAAGAGCACCACGATCGATGCCGAAACAGCCCGTTTGGGGGCCACTCTCCTGACCATCCCAAAGGCGATAGTTGATATTCCGTCGTCTTGGCCAGGCTCGGACAGCTGCGCTAAGTGACTCTTTCCGTCCACAGTTGGGGTCAATGCGGGTTATCTACGGCTGGATATTGGGAGCCTCGTTTAGCTCCCAGAGCAGCAGTAGTGGTGGGTAACTCATGAGAATTTTCCCTGGCTGTGGGCGGGGGCGGGGCCCAGCCTCTTGGCGGACTTGGATGGGAGCCCTTGACACTGGGGCCCAAAGGTCCCCGTGTCAGGTTGGGGTGTAGCCAAAGCAGACACACGGCTCCAATGCCTTGGTCAACGTCAAATGCTGCTCTCTACGCCGTCCGGATCAATGGGCCCTGAACGCAGCCCAGCCAGTAACAGCCGACGCTGGCCCCGGACGTTGAGCATCCATTCACCTGGGCATTACAGGCCTCTGATGTGGTTCCCGTCCTGGACCTTCGTCCAGTGGCTAGAGGGCAGTGAATTTGAGCAGCAGTGCGTGCTCCGGGTTGAGGATAGGCAACGGCGCGGTCCGCGAGCCAGGCGCGGAACTCCGGGACCTGCCGGCGGAAGGCCTGCCCGAACTCCTGGAACATGCGGCCCGGGAGGCGGCCGACCCGCCCACTGGAGCGGAGCTGAACGGGGCCCCGGGGGAGAGTTAGGCCGGATTACCCTTCGTTACCTCTCCTGGTTGTAGTAGGGCCATGGCAGGAAGCGACGCTCACCGCGCCGGTCCGGTCCTTCCAGGGTGACTTTGCCAGTGGCCGCCCACTCCACGCCGCGGGGGAACATCCGGATGAACTCGATCCGCCGGAAGGTGTCGATGTCGTGCCCGATGGTGATGGTGAAGCTGCGGCCTTCCCCGTAGTTGTTGATCCAGGCCAACGGCTGCAGGGTGTTGATGCCGGGAAGGCCGCTCAGTCCCTCCGCCGGGATGGCCACCGGATAGTGGGACATCGGCCACATCGGTGCCTGCTCGTATGATTCCAGGTCGTCAAACACTGAAAGAAGCACCTCCGCGCCTTCGTTCAGCCGTACACCCGTCAGGATGTCATCGCCCGTCACCGTCCACGTGTCGCTGATGCCCTCTGTGATGGGGTGGCAGGGCTGGGCCGTCTGCAGCCGGGCCTCACCCCAGGGACGCGGACGCAGCCCGGTGGGAACGCTGAGCTTCGCGCCCCGCATGATGTTGTACTCCTCGGGGTAACCCCAGTCGTCCTCCTGCACCGCGGAGCCGTGGAACCAGACGATGCCTTTCCCGTCGTCGTGGACAAATTTCAGCAGGGCCGCGTCAGTTTCAGCGCCGAAACCGACAGCTCTCTCGTGGTATTCGTCGCGGCCCTCGAACACGATGATGACCACGTCGTACCTGTCTATCACTTTCGCACCGAGCCCCCGCGGGTCCTCGATGACGCGGACGCGGAACCGGCCCGTGTCCTCAAGCACGGCAGTGAGCCACTGGTTGTGGGCCCGGAAGCTGCGGAATTCGTTGTCGTGCTCGCAGGTCATATGCCCCGAAAGAATGAGTGCGTTCAGCACTTCGGCCATGTGCTCTGAGCTCCTTTTATTCGTCAAGGGTGGTTAGGGGGAAAGTTTACATACTTTAGTACGAAAACGACATAAGGATGCTACGATAGGTGTGCACCTAGAGAGAGTGAGCAACGATGCTTCTCGAAAGAGACCTCATCCAGTCCGTCGGCTTCCGCAACGTCATTGAGGGCGGGCCCGTGACCGGCTTCCAGTTCCGTGTCCGGATGCCTTCCTACCGCGGCATGGCCGCGTCGCTGATCGACGGCATCGCAGTCCGCTTGGGCAACATCGTCGACGTCGGCCCTGCCGTTCCGCTGTGGACCTTCGGCGGACGGACCTACACCCTGCAGCAGCTGTGGGAAAGCGACGGCGTGCGCTGGCCCGTCGATGAAGCCG
This sequence comes from Arthrobacter sp. FX8, assembly GCF_026723805.1. Taxonomy (NCBI): domain Bacteria; kingdom Bacillati; phylum Actinomycetota; class Actinomycetes; order Micrococcales; family Micrococcaceae; genus Arthrobacter; species Arthrobacter sp. FX8. Next base: position 3,880,257 of record NZ_CP113505.1, read on the forward strand.
CGGTGGTCACCGTCCCGTTCGACGGAGGCCTGCCGCAGGGCGTCCATGAGCTCACCATCGAACTGCGGCTGCGGATGTCCTATATTCCCGTGGAGCACCAACCCACCGTCCACCGCGTCAGCCGTGCGGTCACGCTGGCTCCGGAGGGTGGTGCGGGTACCTTCCGTTACGGCGTTTCCCTCTACAGCTACATGGGCGACTACGGCACGGTGATGGACCTGGAGACTGCGTTGGCCTCCATCGCAGACGTGGGGGCGACCGGCGTCGAGATCCTCGGTGAGGGCCATATCCCCGGTTACCCCGAACCCACTTCCGCGTGGATCGACAACTGGTTCAGCCTGCTGGAGAAGTACTCCCTGGAGCCCACGAACTACGGGTCCTGGATCGATACCCGGCTGCACCCGGGCCGATCCATGACCGTCGCCGAAGGGGCCGAGGCGCTGCAGCGGGACTTGCGGCTGGCCCACCGGATGGGCTTCGGCTTCGTGCGGCCCAAAATCGGCGTGGTGTCGAGCGACCTGGTCCCGGACCCTATCTGGAGTAAATCGGTGGAGCGTTCCCTTGACCTGGCCCACGAGCTGGGGATCATCATTTGCCCCGAAATCCATTCCCCCACGCCGATCCAGCACCCCGTGGTCGAGGACTACATCAGCCTCATCGAGCGGACCGGAACCAAGAACTTCGGCCTGCTCATCGACACCGGTATCTTCCAGGACCGCCCCATTCCGCTGCGTGACGGCGAGACCCGCGAAACCCGGCCCGCGTTCCTGGACGGCATCGGCGTCGACCCGGCCGACTTCGCAGCGATTGCGCAGTATGTGGTGTTCGTCCAGGCCAAGTTCCACGACATCAACGACCAACTCGAGGACCAGCAGATTCCCTGGCTGCCCGTACTCAAGGCGCTCAAAGACGCGGGCTACACCGGCTACCTCTCTAGCGAATACGAAGGCGAACGCACACCCTGGCGGGCCATCGAGCAGGTACGCCGCCAGCATGCCCTGATCCGCCGCGTAACTTCCGAACTTACCTGACCCTTCCCACCTTCCAGCAAAGAGAACAGACAATGCCAAACGGACTTCTTGACGATTCAAGCCTCCGCGCCCACCCGGACGGTCTGGCCCTGGCCCTGACCCTGCCGTGGTACCGGAGCCTGTGGCTCTCCTCGGTCTCCAGCCTGCGGCTGACCATCGACGGGCAGGACGTTCCCGCCGAGGACCTGGCCCTGGAACTCGGCGGCGTCCGCTACGCGCTCGCCGAACTCCCGGCGCAGAGCGAAACCCTCTGGTACCTGCAGGAGCACCCCCTGCTGATCGCCAAGCGGGATACCCCGGTGGCCCTGGGCGAGGAGCACACCGTCCAACTCATCGGGGAGCTGCGCCTGCCTTACATGCAGATCGCCCCGGGCCAGGACGGCAGCCCCGGGATGTATGTCCCCAACTTCGTGAACCAGACACTTGAGCTGACCGTCACGGACAGGGCCGCTGCGGCTCCTGTATTGACGACGGCGGTGACCCCGCCTCCGCCAAAGACTGAGGACGATCCCTTCTCGCTCGGGCTCACGCTGTACTCGGCAAGCGCCGAGTTCCGGGCTGGCTGGTATGACTTTGACGGCCTGCTGAGCCGTGTGGCAGAGCTGGGCATCGGCCCCGGCATCGAAATCGTGGCCTCCCAGGTCCTGCCGACGTATCCGCGCGTCTCGGATGACTTCGCCCGTTCCTGGCAGGAGGCCTTCGACAAATACGGCTTCACCGCCAGCGCCTTCGGCGCCAACTTGGACATGGGCCGGCGCCGCGACCGCGACATGACACCCGACGAAGAGTTCGAGTTCAGCGAGACGCTCTTCCACGGCGCAAAGAAACTCGGGTTCCCGCTGGTCCGCATCCAGAGCGCCAAGCCGGAGCTGCTTCGCCGGCTGCTGCCGCTCGCCGAGGACCTGGAGCTCAAGCTTGCCTACGAGATCCACGCACCGCTGGGCCCCAACTCCCCGGAGATCATGAAGGTCCGCGAGGTGTACGCGGAACTCGATTCACCGCTGCTGGGCTTCGTGGCCGATTTCTCCTCCACCATGCACAGCATGTCACCCACGCTCCTGCGGGCAGTCCGCCGTGCCGGGCTCGATGACGAAGCCGTCCAGAAGCTGCAAGCCATCTGGGCCACCGACGCCCCGATGCGCGCGCGGCAGGAGGAGTTCATCGGCTACCTGCGCAGCCGGGGCTTCGACCCCGGACGCCTCGGTTCGTTCGCCCATCTGGCCTTCAATATGCATGGTCACGTCAAGTCGACCGAGTGGGCCGACATCATGCCGCAGATCATGCATGTCCACGCCAAGTTCTACGACATCGACGACGACGGAAAGGAACCGGCAATCGACTATCCGGAGCTGGTCCGCGTCTTTGTCGAGGGCGGCTACCCCGGGTACTGGTCCAGCGAGTGGGAGGGCCACGCCTTCGCGGAACTCGGCGAGGTGGATCCGCTGCTGCTGGTCCGCAAGCAGCATGACCTTATCCGCAAGAGCATGCGGTCCGCGCTGGCATCGGCCTGACCCCTCAGCGCTAGAGTCTTCGGTGCCCGTCCGTTCGCCCGGCCGGGCACTGAGGCTTTAAGCGGGGACTTGAGGGGCGTCCCTGGCGGCTACAATCTCCGCGGCCTCCTTGAAAAGGTCCCGCATCCACTCATGTTCAGAGTCCCGGTCGTGTACTGGATGCCACCAGAGGGCGTTGACCAGGGGAGTGGCGTCAAACGGCAGCGGCAGGATGCGCACGCCGCCCAACTGAAGGGCAAACGGTGCGAGGGCGGCCTGGATCAGCCCTATTCGCTGCGTGCCCACTACGAAGTGCGGGAGGGAGAGAAAGCTTTCAACCACGACGTCCACGCGCGGCTCGATCCCTAGCTGCTGGATTTGGCGCTGGGCGGAAGTGAACGCGGACCGGGATTGAAAGGTCATTACCCAGGTGAGCTCTGCAATGTTCTCCATGGTGATCTGCTGGCCTACTGCATCATTGGACGAGGAGACAACGGCCATCCAGCCGTCCCGCCACAAATCCTGGTACGGCAGCCCGTTTAGGAAGCCGTGCGGGATCACCATGCCGTCCACGGAGCGAAGCCGGTTGGCGGCATCCTCCACCACCAGGGGATTGTGTAGCATGAACCGGAACCGGACCCCGGAGCGCGCTCGGCGGCAAGCTCGGAAACGACTCGTCCGATCGTGCTGAAGCCATAGTCCGAACCGTAAATCGAGAATTCACGTTCGGATTCCGACGGCTCCCATGTCGCCTGGCTTTCAAAAACCCGGCGGGCCGCCTCCAGCGCGGTGGTGGTGTGCTCGGCAAGCCGCAAGGCGAAGGGGGTGAGCTCATACGCGTTGCCCCTCCGCGCCAGGATGGGATCGCCGAAGTGTGACCGCAGCCGTCCCAGCGACGCGCTCAGGGCCGGCTGGCTTAGGTGCAGCCGTTCCGCCGCCCTCGTCACGCTGCGCTCCGTGATGAGCGCGTCGAGCGAGATCAGCAGATTGAGGTCAAGCCGGGAGAGCAGGAAGTAGTTGGTCACGGACAGGTCCTTCGGAATGGTGAAGTACGTTACGTCAGCATATCAGCGCGACCAATGACCACTACCGCAACATCACGCTCCGCGATATAGCAAGAGGTGGTTTGCGCACCACTGCCTGACTTATGTCTGTCATAGCAAAGACTTATGTGCTTTTCCTGCACATCTACTACATACTGGTGAGTGACCGGGGTCACCGTTCCCCCGGAAGTTCTTCGACAACGAAGTCTGAAAGGCTGAACATGGCACAGCATCGCCACTCTGCGGCTATGAAGGTTATCGGCGCTCTCGCCGTCCCAACCATCGCCGCCCTTGCTCTCACCGGTTGCTCCAGCTCCGCTGGCAGCACCGCACCGTCGAATGGGTCCAAGGAGTTTTCCTTGTCATTCGCCACGTCGAACACCATCGAGAGCCCGTTCCAGACGCTCGCTGAGGACTACATGAAGTCCCACTCCGATGTGAAGATCACTTTCAACCCGCAGCCCAATGACTCCTATGACCAGACCCTGCGCACCCAGCTCCAGGCAGGCAACGCCTCAGACATCGTGGTGACCTCACCCGGCTCCGGAACGGGGCGCAGCATCCTGCCGCTGGCCGAGGCCGGTTTCCTTGAGCCGCTGGACGACGCCGCCAAGGAACTGCTTCCCGAGGGAAGCGCCACCACCTTCGGCCACGATGGGAAGGTATACGGCCAGGCCACGGAAATCACTGTCGCTGCCCTTGTCTCGAATGAGACTGCCGCAGAGGCAGCAGGCGGCTTCCCCTCGGATTTTTCCGGCCTCCAGGACCAGTGCAAGGCTCTGGAATCGACCGGTAAGTCCCTCTTTGCCCTCGCCGGAGCGGCGCCTCCCAACACCGGCCTGATGGCAATGTCGCTGGCTGCGTCGCGCGTCTACGCCGAAGACCCGAAGTGGAACGACAAGCGTGCCGCCAAGGAGACCACCTTCGCCGGCTCCGCCGGCTGGAAGTCAGCCCTCGAAGCAGTCAACACCCTGAAGGATGCGGGCTGCTTCCAGAAAGGTGCTGCGGGCGGCGGTTTCGACGCCATCACCAAGGGCCTTGCCGGCGGAACATCCGTGAGCGGCTTCATCCCGGCTCCCAGCTGGAAGCAGCTGGAGTCCGCTGCCGGGGGTGCCAAGTTCGCTGTACGGGCGCTGCCGGCCGAAAGCACGAGCAAGAGCTACGTCTTCGCCAGCGCAAACTACGCCTTTTCCATCAACGCAGCCTCGAAGAACAAGGATGCCGCAAAGGCATTCCTTGACTGGGCCGCTGAGCCTGAGCAGACCAAGGCATTCGCCGAGATCGACGGCGCGCTGCCGGTGACCGGCCTGGACAAGTACGACTTCGGAAGCGGCGCCTACAAGAACGTCGGCGACCTGATCAAGGACGGAAAGTACGGCCCCCTGCCGAACATCCAGTGGCCCAACTCCGCGGTCTACGACGCGCTGGCCACAGGGGTCCAGGGCATCATCACGGGCCAGAAGAGCCCCGACCAGGTCCTGCAGGCCATGGACGCCGCCTGGGGACAGTAGACCGTTCTCCACCATCACCGTTCCAACCACTCAAAGGGACAAGCAAGGAAATACCATGACTGCGACGATGCAACCCAAAAGCGAAGCAGCAGAAGCACCCCGGCGAGGCAGGCGCACCCCGGGAGCGGGCCAGAAGGCCCGCTCCGCGGCCGCGGCCTGGAGTTCGGACACTGGTGGTGGGCCCTGCCCGGGATCGCCCTGGTGTTTGCCATCCACTACGTGGCAACCGGAATCGGCGGCTTCTTCGCCTTTACCAACTGGACGGGCATCGGCGCGTTCAAGATCACGGGCTGGGCCAACTTTGAAGCAATCTTCAAGGATCCAACAAAAGTCGGAGCCCTCTCCAACACCCTCTTCCTTGCTTTTGGCTCGGTTCTCCTGGGTAACATCGCCGGGCTGGTCATCGCATTGGGCCTGAACCGCGTCCTCAAGACGCGCTACATCCTTCGCACACTCTTCTTTATGCCGGTGGTGCTCAGCCCGCTGGCCACGGCCTACATCTGGAAGTACATCTTCGACTTCGAGGGTCCGCTCAATGCCTTCCTGAAGGCCATCGGCGCCGGCGGCCAGGCCAAGCCATGGCTTGCCGATCCGCAGTGGGCTATCTGGACCGTCCTTGTGGTGCTGGTCTGGTCCTCCACCGGGTTCGCCATGGTGATCTTCATGGCGGGCCTTGCCGGAGTTCCGGTGGAAGTGGAGGAAGCGGCGGCCATCGACGGCGCCAACCTGTGGCAGCGCTTCCGGAACGTCACTCTGCCGGCCATCCGTCCCGCCGTCGCCATCGCAACGACACTCGGCATTGTGCAGGGCCTCCGCGTCTTCGACCCCATCATGGCGCTCACCGGCGGTGGTCCCGCCGGTGCAACCGAGACGCTGGCCACCCAGGTCTACAAGCAGGCGTTTGCACTGGGCAACTTTGGCGGCGGCGCCGCACTGGCCCTGGTGCTTGCCGCGATCATCCTGATCTTCGCCGTGCTCCAGCAGCGGCTGACGCGATCGAACCCTGAGGACTAACCCATGTTCCGCTACACCAAATTGACCCTGCTCCGGGAAATCGGCCTCTGGGCCCTGGCCCTGGTCTTTCTCGCCCCGTTCTACTTCCTGCTGACCACCGCCCTGAAGCCGGACAGCGAAATGTACACCACATCGGCCTTGGCCCTTCCCGCCAATCCGGACTTCAGCAACTTTGTGAAGGTTCTGACGGCCACGGGCAACTCAAACGTCGTCGCGGGCCTGGTCAACAGCCTCATCATCACCGCCGGGAGCATCGTCGGGCTGATCGCGCTGGGGTCGATTACCGGCTACGTCATTTCCCGCAGCACCCGCCGCTGGAGCAAGGCGGCCTACTACCTCTTCCTTGTAGCCATTATTCTTCCCGGCCAGCTCGGAGCCGTGCCGCTGTACATGGGCGCGCGTGCCCTCGGGCTGACCGGATCCGCGTGGGGCCTGATTGTCCTGTATACCGGGATGCTTTTGCCGCTGTCGATCTTCCTGTACGCGAACTTCTTCCGCGGCCTGGGCACGGACTACGAGGAAGCGGCCACCATCGACGGTGCCACCAAGACGCAGATCTTTTCCAAGGTGGTGTTTCCCATGATGGCCCCAGCCACCGGAACGGTCACCATCTTCGCCGGGCTCATCGTGTGGAACGACTTCTTCACGTCACTGATCTTCCTGGGCGGATCCGCCAACCAGACCCTGCCGGTAGCCATGTACTACTTCATCGGCTCACTGGTATCGAAGTGGAACTCCATCTTCGCCATCGTCATCGTGTCGATGATCCCCATCCTGGCGCTGTTCCTCTTCGCTCAGAAGCGCTTCATCCAGGGTTTCTCCGGCGGCCTGAAGGGCTAAGCCTCTACACCTGGAGAACCACGGGGCGTTGAACCACACGATTGACCTGCCATGGTCCGTCGCGCCCAAAAGCCGGTCCAAGTCGGGCCTTGCGGCCACCCAATTCCTACTGAACACCTCAACTACCCAGGAGTCACGCATGTACCAACTCGCGCCCAACATCGACCTGCTGTTCACCGAGGCCGGGGACGCCGCCGACCGCGTCCGCGCCGCTGCTGCCGCAGGCTTCGATGCCGTGGAAATGTGGGGCCCCACGGGCAAGGACATCCCGGCCCTCAAGGCAGCACTTGAGGAAACCGGGGTCCAGCTCACCGCACAGCTGGCCGAGCCCCGGATGCAGTTCATGATCCCGCCCAAGGACCACGCCCCCTTCTACACAGGCCTGGACGCCGGAGTCGAGGTGGCCCGACAGCTTGGCTGCCCGCGGATCGTGGTGGGCAGCGGCACCGGTTTCGGCGGTCGCAAGCGCCAGGACCAGCTGGATGAACTCATCGATATTTTCACCCGCGGCGTCGCGCACATCGAGGGTTCCGGCATAACGCTGGTCCTTGAACCTGTGAACATCAGGGTGGACCACCCCGGGGCACTCCTGGACCGGACTTCCGAAGCGGTCTACGTTGCCAAGGGCGTCGGCTCGCCCAACTTTGGCGTCCTCTACGACCTCTACCACTCCACCATTGAGGGGGAGGATGTGGCGGCAGAGCTTGCCAATGCCGGCGACCTTATCAAGTACGTCCAGATCGCCGATGCCCCAGGGCGCGGGGAGCCCGGGTCCGGCTCCATCGACTGGCTTGCCCGCTTCGCCGACCTGCGGACCAGCGGCTACGCCGGCCCCGTCGGCCTGGAGTACTACCCGACCATCGACTCGGCCAAGTCCGTCCGCCGGATTCAGGAACTGGTGGCAGGACGGTGAGCGGCAGCCGCTACCCCGACTCCGTGGACGTTGCCATCGTTGGCAGCGGCCCCACGGCGTCGGCCTACGCCCGGATCCTTAGTGAGGAAGCACCGGGCGCCACTATTGCGATGTTCGAAGTCGGCCCGACCGTCAGCAACCCACCCGGCGCCCACGTCAAGAACATCGAGGATCCGGAAAGCAGAAGCCTCGCCCAGCGTGCATCGGAAGGTCCCGGGGCCGGCGCCGTAACAGTGAACTCGCCGGGCGCCGTCAAGAGCGGCGAACGCCGGGCGCGTCCGGGAACGTATCTTCTGCAGGACGGCTACGCCTTGCCCGGCGAGGACGGAATGCCCGTGGCAGCCATGTCCAGCAACGTGGGCGGCATGGCCGCCCACTGGACCGCCGCCTGCCCGCGCCCGGGCGGCAAGGAACGCATCCCCTTCCTGCCCGATCTCGAAGAGCTCCTGAACGACGCTGACCGCTTGCTCGGCGTCACCACCTCCGCTTTCGACGGCGCACCTTTCTCGGACCTGGTCCGCGAACGCCTCGCCGCCGTCGTGGATCATGGCCGGAAGCCTGCCTGTCGCGTCCGGCCCATGCCCCTTGCTGTCCACCGGCGGAAAGACGGCGCCCTTGTGTGGTCCGGCTCCGACGTCGTGATGGGTGGGGTCACCCGCGAAAACCCGCAGTTTGAATTGTTTGATGAATCGCTGGTGACCCGTGTGCTGGTGGAGGACGGCATGGCTGCCGGCATCGAAGTCCGGGACCGCCGCAGCGGTGAAACTTATCAGATGGCCGCCCGTTTTGTTGTGGTGGGGGCGGACGCCCTGCGCACGCCACAGCTGCTGTGGGCTTCCGGGATCCGGCCCGACGCCCTGGGCCGCTACCTCAACGACCAAGCGCAGGTGGTGTTCGCCAGCAGGCTGCGCGATGTCCAACCTGAGGACGCGCCGGCAGCCGCCAGCGGCGCGCTCAGTGAGCAGAGCGGAGTGGCTTGGGTTCCCTACACGGACGAGGCGCCCTTCCACGGCCAGATCATGCAGCTGGATGCCTCCCCGGTTCCCCTGGCTGACGACGATCCCGTTGTCCCGGGCTCCATCGTGGGGCTGGGCCTGTTCTGCGCCAAGGACCTGCAGCGCGAGGACCGGGTGGCGTTCGACGACGATACCCGTGACTCCTACGGGATGCCCGCCATGCGCATCCACTACCGCCTCACCGAGCGGGACCACGAGGTACTGGAGCGTGCCAGGCAGGAGATTGTGCGCCTGGGCAAGGCTGTGGGCGAACCGCTGGACGAGCGGCCCTTCGTCCTGCCACCCGGAGCGTCCCTGCACTACCAGGGCACCACGCGCATGGGGCAGACGGACGACGGCGAGAGTGTCTGCTCGCCCGACAGCCAGGTATGGCAGGTCCCCGGCCTCTTCGTGGCCGGCAACGGCGTCATCCCCACCGCCACGGCGTGCAATCCCACGCTGACGGCAGTAGCGCTCGCCGTGCGCGGAGCACGAAAAGTTGCAGAAAAGCTCCAAAGCTCTTTACTTATGTCTGAATCAGACAATAAAGTGAGCAAATAGAGACGAAGTGTCCGGCTCAGGTCATTCTGTTCAAGTACAAGCATTTTTATAGCACCGGCAGGGCATGCCGTAGACAAGGAGGTCTCGATGATTGCCGACCGCATAATCGAGCAAGGAACATTGACCATCCGGGATGGCCGGGCGGCCGTCGAAGTCCGGATCCCGTGGTACCGCGCCCTCCCCGGCTCGTGCATCGCCGGGGCGGCACTGACTGTTGACGGCGTGGCCGCACCCGAAGATTCGCTGCGGTGGACCATGAACGACCGCACGTTCAGCTTTGAAGATCTCGTGGATGAGACCGGCGAATGGTGGTACCCGCTGGACTCGGCCGTCCTGTCCGGCGATCTTCCCATCGAGGACGGCCAGGCCGAGCATGAGGTCCGGGTGGACCTGAAGCTCTACATCCCGTACATCATCACCGACCACGGCGTGCTGCACATCGAAGAGCACGACACCAAGACCATGAAGGTGGCACAGCGATGACCAGCCTTGGCACGCCGATCCAGGGCGTCACCCTTTACAGCTTTACCCGCGCCTTCCATGCCCGGCAGTACGACCTTGACGGCCTCATCCGAAAGGTGGCGGCCGAAGGATTCGGTCCGGGGCTTGAGGTTATTGGCTTCTCCAGCCTGCGCGGCTTTCCGGACCGCATCGATGACACCTTTGTTGGGCAGTTCCGGGACCTGGTGGCAGAGGTGGACCTCCTCCCCACCTCGCTGGCGGTCAACGTGGACACCGGCATCCGGCGGGACCGGCTGATGAACCACGACGAGCTGGTCGAATATATGCGCAAGCAGATCGAGGTGGCCGCCCGCCTCGGCTTCCCGATCGCCCGCGTGCAGATCTCGCTGACGCCCGACGCCATGGAGAGCCTGCTGCCCGTGGCCGAGAAGTACGGTGTGACCCTGGCCCTGGAAGTCCATGCGGACCAGCACGGCGCGCACGAACGGGTGCTCGCGCTCCGTGACCGCTACGAAAAGCTCGATTCCCCACTGCTTGGCTTCACTGCCGACTGGGGTGCCACCGTGACCGGTTTTGCCCCCTCGCTGCTCGAGGCCTATCGCCGCCGGGGCGCGTCGGAAGACCTACTGCGGCAGGTGGTTGAGCTGTGGGACGGCTTCTACGCCGAGGGCCCGCCCAACACCCAGAAGGTTCACGGTGAACGCTTCGGTGCCTTCATCGGCTTGGCCGCCCGGAACGGCAGGCCCGACCTAGGCATCGACTTCGGCATTAACGGAACAGGGCTTTTCGGTCCTGCCCCGCTGGATACCTGGCTGGAGATCATGCCCTGGGTGCGCCATGTGCACGGCAAGTTCTTCGGCATCGATGAGAACGGCGAAGAGCCCTCCGTGCCCGTGCGCGGCCTGGTCCGGCAGCTCGTGGAGAACGGCTACTCCGGGGCCATCTCCAGCGAGTACGAAGGCTGGCACTGGAACAACTGGCAGGACCCGTTCGAGATCATCCGCGGCGAGCAGGCCGTGCAGCGTTCAGCCGCGGCCAATGCCGGTTCCGCCATGATCACCGACGCTTCCGAAGCCCGCCGCATCCTCAGCAGCCACCTCGCCCAGCCCGTCCGCGGCTGACACCGAAGGGATCACAGAACATGTCAGAAGGAATCGCAGGCTCGGGCATCGAGCTTGGCATCACCCTTTACTCACTCACCTCCGAATTCGCCGCCGGGCTTTACACCCCTGAGACCCTGATCAAGGCCGTCGCCGATGAAGGCCTCGGGCCGGGCGTGGAGTTCAACATTGCGCAGATGCTGCGCACGTACCCGGACGTGGACGACGAGTTCGTCCGCCTGTGGCGGGACAGCATGGACCGCTACGGCCTGACCCCCAGTGCCGTGGGCACCAACCTGGACATGGGCCGCCGCAAGGACCGCGACATGACGCCGGACGAGGAGTTCGACTTCTTCGCCAGGCAGCTCAAGACCGCCAACACGCTGGGCTTCAACAAGATCGTCATCCGGTCCGCGGGCAAGGAGCTGCTCCGCCGGCTGCTTCCGCTGGCCGAGAAGTACGACCAGAAGCTCGGCTACGAGATCCACGCGCCCCAGGGTCCGAATGATCCCAAGATTCTGCAGATCCGCGAGATGTATGAGGAGCTCGGCAGCGACCGGCTGGGCTTCACGGCAGACTTCAGTTCCACCATGCACAGCCTGTCGCCCACCCTCTTCCGGACCCTGACCCAGATGGGACTGCCCGGGGAGCACTTCGCTGTCATGCAGGACATCTGGCGCAAGCCCCTGCCCATGCAGGAGCGCAACCAGGAGTTCGAGGACTACCTGCGCGAAAACAACTTCGACCCCGCCCGGCTGGGCCCGTTCACCCGGCTCGCGTTCAACATGCATGGACTGGTCCCGCCGGAGGAGTGGCTGGACATCATGCCGCAGATGTTCCACGTCCACGCGAAGTTCTACGACATCGACGGGAACGGCAACGAGCCCGCCATGGACATCCCGCGCATCGTGCGCCAGTTCGTCAAGGGCGGCTACCAGGGCTTCCTCTCCAGCGAGTGGGAAGGCCATGCATTCGCCGACCTGGGCGAATCGGACCCCATCGACCTGGTGAAAAAGCAGCACGCCCTGATGCGGCGCGCTATCGAAGAATCCGTCGAAACAACTGTTTCCAACCCGACCTTGGTCGAGACTGCGAAGTAAGGAAAGCCATGGCAACTCACAACTCCCTGTTCCAGGATGCCGACGTCCGCAGGCACCCCGAGGGCATTTCGGTGTCCGTGCAACTGCCCTGGTACCGCAGCCTCTGGCTGTCCGCTGTGGACGATGTTGCGGCCACGGTCAACGGGGTGGCCATCTCCAAGGAAGCCCTCCGCTTCGAGCTGCAGGGGAAGTCCTATCCCATCGCGGAGCTGCCCGAGCAATGGGAAACCCTGTGGTTCGTCGCTGACAAGCCGGACGTCGTCATCTCCCTGGACCGCATCCCCGATGCGGGCGAGGAGATCGACGTCGAAATCATCCTTACCCTCCGCCTGCTTTACATGCAGATCGCGCCCACGCGCTACGTCGGAAACCGGGTGGCGGTTGAGCGCAAGGTAGTGCTGGCATGACAACCCTGCGGGTGGCCATGATCGGTTACGGGTTCATGGGCGCTGCCCACTCCCAGGGCTGGCGGACAGCACCGCGCGTGTTCGACCTGCCGGCTGAACCGGAAATGGCCGTCGTGGTGGGGCGCACCGCTGACGCAGTGGCGGACGCAGCGCAAAAGTGGGGCTGGACTGAGTCCGCCACGGACTGGCGCGAGGTCATCGCCCGGGACGATATAGACGTCGTCGACATCGTCACCCCCGGCGATTCCCACGCCGAGATCGCGATCGCAGCACTCGACGCCGGGAAGCACGTTCTCTGCGAAAAGCCGCTGGCGAATACGGTGGCCGAAGCAGAAGCCATGGCTGAGGCAGCTGAACGTGCTGCTGCCCGGGGCGTCCGGGCGATGGTGGGATTCACCTACCGGCGCGTTCCCGCCGTCACGTTCCTGCGGAACCTGATCGCCGAAGGCGCTGTGGGGACCATCAACCAGGTGCGTGCCTCATACAGGCAGGACTGGCTGGTGGACCCGGAGATGCCGCTGGCGTGGCGCCTGCAGAAGGAACATGCCGGCTCAGGGGCGCTGGGGGACATCGGCGCCCACGCGATCGACCTGGCGCAGTTCGTGACCGGGTTGAACCTGGAAAAGGTGTCCGGCACCATCGACACCATCGTCAAGGAACGGCCGCTCCTTGACTCGGGTTCCGGACTCTCCGGCACCGCCGGTGCCGGCAAGGGCCAGGTAACCGTGGATGACATCGCCATCTTCACAGGACGGTTCGAATCCGGTGCACTGGCGTCGTTCGAGGCCTCGCGTTTTGCCACCGGGCGCAAGAACGCGCTGCAGATCGAAGTCTCGGGGGACAAGGGCGCACTGGCCTTCGACCTCGAGGACCTCAACAGCTTGCAGTTCTACGACCGGACGGCACCTGTGGACCGCCAGGGTTTCCGGAAAATCCTGGTCACCGAGGCTGAGCATCCCTACGTTTCGGGGTGGTGGCCTTCCGGGCACATGCTCGGTTACGAACATGGGTTCTCCCACCAGGTCAAGGACCTCGTGGAGGCGATTGCCAGCGGTACCGATCCCCACCCCACGTTCGGTGACGGGCTGCGGGTGCAGCGGGTGCTCGACGCCGTCGAGCGCAGTTCCGAAAATGACTCCGCCTGGACGCGCGTTGCCGCCCGTGTCCCCGTCCAGGCCGGCTAGAAAAGGGAAAGTACATGGCACGACCAATCACCTTGTTCACCGGTCAGTGGGCTGACCTGCCGTTCGAGGAGGTGGCCCGGCTCGCTGGCGAGTGGGGCTACGACGGGCTGGAAATCGCCTGCTGGGGCGATCACCTGGACCCGTGGCGCTGGGATGACGACGCCTATGTCCAGGAAAAACTCGACATTCTGGAACGCCACGGCCTCAAGGTGTGGACCATCTCCAACCACCTCAAGGGCCAAGCCGTTTGCGATGACCCCATCGACGAACGGCACCGCGGCATCGTGCCGGACATTGTCTGGGGCGACGGCGATCCTGAAGGAGTGCGCCGCCGTGCAGCGGAGGAAATGAAGAACACCGCCCGCCTTGCCGCGAAGCTCGGCGTGAAGACGGTGACCGGCTTCACGGGCTCGTCCATCTGGAAGTACGTGGCGATGTTCCCGCCGGCCTCCGAAAAAATGGTGGACGCCGGGTACCAGGATTTTGCTGACCGGTGGAACCCCATCCTTGACGTCTTTGACGAGGAAGGGGCCAGGTTTGCCCACGAGGTTCATCCTTCAGAGATCGCGTACGACTACTGGACCACGCAGCGCGCACTGGAGGCGATCGGGCACCGTGAGGCCTTCGGGCTGAACTGGGACCCGAGCCACATGGTCTGGCAGGACATCGACCCCGTGGGGTTCCTATGGGACTTCAAAAATCACATCTACCACGTGCACTGCAAGGACACGAAGAAGCGTCTGGCCAACGGCCGCAACGGCCGGCTCTCATCCCACCTGCCCTGGGCGGACCCACGGCGCGGCTGGGACTTCATCTCCACCGGCCACGGCGACGTGCCGTGGGAGGACGCCTTCCGGATGCTCAATTCCATCAACTACCGCGGCCCTCTGTCCGTGGAGTGGGAGGACGCCGGCATGGACCGCCTGGACGGCGCCCCCGAAGCTCTGGCATTCGTCCGCAGGCTTTCCAGTTACGAGCCTTCAGCGGCGGCTTTCGACGCTGCCTTCAGCACCAAATAGCAACTTCGACAACCAAACGGCCGGCCCCGGGAACTCCCGGGGCCGGCCGTTCTGCTGTTCAACTTCAAGGCTCAACTGACGGACACCAAGGCCGCCTCCGCCAGTGCAAGATGCCGCCGTGTCATATCCGTGGGGTCGTCCTGCAGCCACTCGTGGCCGCCCCACTCGCTGGTGAGCGTGCCGCTGAAGCCGTGGCGGCCCAGGAGGGCGCCCAGGTCCCGCAGCGGCTGCGAAACGCGCCCGCCGTCGTCGTGCAGGTCCCAGAACTTCAGGTGGAAGGCCCCGACCAGGGGAAGGACCCCTTGCAGGTCCGCGGCATCACTGCGGCCGAACCGGATGAGCAGGTTCATAAAGAGGGTGTGAATCCGTGGGGCAACTTTTCCTGAGCGGAGCAGGGCAGTGACGGCGTCGATGGTGGATGGGTCCCGCCAGTCATTCTCCAGCCGCGCCACGAAGTCCTGCGGCATGCCGCCCCGGCGCAGTTCGTCCAGGTAGGTGATGGGAAGGGCGGGCATCAGCATGCTGATGTCCACGAGCACCCGTACGTGGTCATCTCCGAGGGCGGCTATCGTTTCGAGGGCAGGCTCGACGGCGGCGCTGTCCGGAGCCTGCCGCCCCTGGATTTCCTCGTACAGCACCAGGTCGAGCTCATGCAGGACTGGCTGGACCAGAGTGAGCAGTTCCGTCCCCGCCTGTCCGATCGGGAGCCGGATTCCGCTGGCTCCAACGCGGTCCGCGGCATGGATCTGGGGGACCAGGAAGTCCAAACGCTCCTGCAGGGTACGGCGCTCCGTGCGCGAGGAGAAGTCGTCCAGGCTGGTCCCAACAATGCTGATGGATCCGCCCTTTGCCGCCAAGGAAGCCCGCAACCCCTCGACTTCGTCGTCATGCGGGGCCGGAAAGGACCGCCACACCAGTCCGGGCTCCAGTTCGACCGTTTTCACCACAGAATCCGCGATGTCAGTGACGATGTCCTGGGCCGTCCGGTGGGCGGCGATGATGTCAGGAGTCCAGTTGAAGGAGCTGGCGCAAAGCGTCCAGCTCCTTGGAATTTCGGGAGCCATAAGGCACCTTCCCATTTATGCCTGTTAATGACAAACTTATGTCAGTTTCAGGATAAAGGATGGAAGTCATGTTGGAAACTGCTGTGCGCGAGGATGCGCTGACCACCACTCCGGAAGGTTTTGAACTGCGCATCAGCCTGCCGTGGATCCGCTCAATGCCGCTCTCCAGCACCTCCGGTCTCAAGGTGGAGGTGGACGGCGTTCCGCTGGCCCCGGGGGAGTTGGCGGTGATGCTCGGGTCCCGATGCGTTTCCCCGGGGTCGCTGCAGGAAGAGCGGGCCTGGTGGTTCGTGCAGGACAGGCTTGTGCTGGCAGGCGGGCGCAGGCTTTCAGGCGGGACGCACGCTGTCGCCGTAGACTTCCAGCTGATGGTGCCGTACCTGCAGGCACGGCCCGGCACTCCCCTGGTCTTGCCGCTCCATCTGGAGGCCCGGCTGGAGCTTGACCGGGCGCCGGTGCCCAGCGTCTCCCGCGACGTCGCCTGAGCGGCGCGCCCCGAGCCGTGGAATATTAGGCGGGAACGGCAACCCGTTCCGGTGACGGGCGGCCCTCGCCGAACCAGCGCGGGAAGGTGACATCGAACAGCTGCTCGCGGGCCAGTTCGGCGCCGCCGCGCAACGGCTCCCTCTCGTCATTTACGGAGAGAGTGATGGTGAGATCGCGGGTGGCAAGGGGCAGTGACAGTTCGTAGACCCGCTGCCGCACCTCCGCCAGGAAGACCTCACCGGCAGATCCCATAGCCCCGCCGATGACGATCACTCCCGGGTTGAACATGTTGACCAGCGCAGATATCGTCTCGCCGGCTACCCGGGCCGATTTCTGGACGAGGGAGATAGCCAGGGCGTCCCCGGCCTGCGCTGCGAGAGTGATCTCCTCAAGCGATAGCCCGCCCTTCCTGGCCGCCGCGGCAAGTTTGGTGTTGGCCCCGTCCTTGATGGCCGCTTCTGCGTCCCGCACCAGGGCCCAGCCGCCGGCCACCGCCTCCAGGCAGCCGATCTTGCCGCAGCGGCATTGGGCATCGGAATCCGAAACCCTGACATGGCCGATATCACCTGCCGCACCGTTTGCGCCACGGTGGATCCTGCCCTTGGAGAGCAGGCCCGCTCCGATGCCCGAGCCGATTTTGCAGTAGATGAGGTCCACGAGGGAGTCTCGCCGCCGGGCGCGTTCACCAAGGGCCAGCAGATTGGAATCGTTGTCCACCCACACGGGGGCATTGAAACGCTCCTCAAACGGCGTCCGGACATCGAAGCCGTTCCAGCCGGGCATGATCGGCGGCGCTACGGGTTGTCCCGTGGCGAAGTCGACCGGCCCGGGAAGCCCCACCACCACGGCCCACGTTGGCACTTTTGGATGTTTCTTGAGCACGTCGTCCACGAGGGCAAGTACGGCGTCGATGGTGTTCTCAGGTCCCTGGGCGATGTCCCAGGTGCGGTGCTCGTGGTCCACGATGTCGCCGTCGAGCGCCGCTATACCCACCCTGATATGGGCCGCCCCGAGGGCACACACGATGATCCGCCCCTGCTCGGCCCGGAAGCGCAGCGTGCGCGGCGCGCGGCCGCCGGACGAAGCGCCGAATTCCCCTCGCCGAGGAAGCCGATCGAGATGGCCTGGTCAACGCGCTGACTCACTACGCCCCTGCCCAGGCCCGTGACCTTTCCGATTTCCGGGCGGGTAGTGGCTTCACCCGTGCGCACCAAATTGACGATCCGCAGCAGGCTGGTCACTTCGTCCGTCTGTGCTCCAAAGCGGAGGGTGGAGTCTGTCGTCATGGCAACAATTCTCACACAGAGGGGCGCACTAACGTACAGTTATGCGGGACTATAGCTAAAACATTCCGTACTTATGAATAATAAAGACATAAGAAAGGGGCGACGATGCCTTGGAATGTAGGGATTCTCGGGGCGGGGCCGGGTGTCGCGGCCCTGCACCTGCCGGTACTGGGGCGGCTTGCTGACCTGTTCAGCGTGGTGCACGTTGCGGATGCCGGCAGCGGGCGCGCCCGGGCCCTGGCCGAACGGCATGGTGCACGCTGGTCGGAGGGGAGGCGGACCTGCTGGCAGATCCGGCCGTGGACGTGGTGGCCATCTGCAGCCCGCCCCGTGAGCACTTCCGTCAAATCCTGGCGGCACTCACCGCGGGCAAGCGCGCCATTTTCTGCGAGAAGCCGCTGGCCACCAGCACGGAGGAAGCTGATCTCATTGTCTCCGCATGCCGTGAGGCAGGGGCCACCCTGCTGCTGGGGACGAATCATCTGTTCGACGCCGCATGGGGGCGCGCCAAGCACCACCTTGTGGCGCTGGAGGGCAGGGTGCAGGCCATCTCGGTGACGCTCGCGCTTCCGCCGAATGACAGGTACCACCGCCTGGTTGGCGAAGGCGGCCCTTTGCAAACAGCCCGGCGCGGACGCCCGGACCTTGGCAACCCAGCTGAGGCGGCGGGCGTTTTGCGGCAGCTGCTCACCGGTCTCGCAATCCATGATCTGCCAGCGGTGAGGGACATTGCGCCGGGCATCGACGAAGTGGTCTACGCGCGGATCGTTTCCCCGATCGGCTACCTGGTGGGGTACCGGGCCGGAGGGGTCCTGGTCCAGCTGGCGCTCACCATGCTCCCGGAGGGGCCGGATGCGCTGTGGCGAATGAGCATCGCCACCTCCCATGACCGGATCGAGGTGAATTTTCCGCCCGCCTTTGTCCATGCTGGCAGCGCCGCCATCCGGGTGCGGAGCGTGGACGGGAAGTGGACAGAGTATCCGCGTGAAGACGAAGACGGCTATGTGGCTGAGTGGCGCCTGCTCGCCGCGCTCCTTCAAGGGGATGCCCTCGTGGAGTACGACAAACTGCTGGCTGACGCACAGTATGCAATCGACCTGGCCGATGCCGCCGCGGCGAAAGTTCTTGAAGGGGCGCCGCATTGAATCAGGATCGGGCGTTCAGCATCGTCCCGGCTTTGCCCGCCTACACGGCCGCTGTCGCCGAGCTGCCCGTGAGTGCCGTACTCACGGAGGATTTGCGTGGTGCGGTGGCGGTGGTGCCCGGAACCGGCGATTGGTGGCAGGGGCTGCTGGCCGCCCGCGCCGGCGGAGCGTCAGCGGTGGTGCTGGCTGATCCTGCAGTCCTTCCGCGGAGAACCGTTGAGTCCGAGCGGTGGCCCGGGGGCATCCCGGTGATCGTTGAACGCCCCCGCCTGCGCCCCGACGTTGTCGCTGATGCGACCCAGGCAAGGGGCGGCAGCCCCGCCCGGATCATCACGGTTGAGTGTGCCGCCCCCGCTGCAGGCGTTGGTGCGCTCATCCGCGACGGTTTCGGCTGGATGCGCTCCCTTGCCGGCGGTTCCCTGGCGCTCCAGTCAAGCGTGGCCACTGCACACAGCAGGATCGCACTCCTGAATTCAGGCGAGTACACGGGTGAGGCTGTTCCCGCCACCCTTTCGGCAACCGCCATCGGGGGTCACCACAGGGGAGGCCTGCTCCAGGTGCTGGCCCTGGGGGAGGTGCGGACGGAAGTGACGGTCGACCAGCCAGCCGGGCTCGCCAAGGTGGAGAGCTTCACGGGTGAGGGGGCGTTTCGGACTCCAGTGCGATATGAGTCCTCAGCCCGTCTGGCCCTCCGCCGGGCGATCGACGCTTGCTTGTCGGACCGACCGCCAGCTGATCTGGAGGAGCTGCTGAAGGACATGGCATTGACCCAGGCGCTGCTTGATGCGTAGAACGCTGCCAGGCCTAGGCGTCGGTTTCCGGCACGCTTATGTTGCTTTTCGACTAAAGTGCAGTACTATGGATAGTGGCGCCGGGGTTCCTTCCGGACCCGTTCTCCGGCGTGATGGTGCACCGGAGGCACACCACGTCGCGTCGACGACCCGATCGTTCGGGTAGATCACTATGCCACTTTCGCCTCTAAGACTCCGCCTCCTTGTTGTCTCCCTGCTTTCGGTCTCCTTCCTCGGGGCCCTGGACCACACCGTCGTGTCCACTTCCCTCGCCACCATTTCCGGTCAACTGGGCGCACTGACGCTGATGAGCTGGGTAGTTGTGGGCTACACCCTCGCGAGCACCGTGCTGCTGCCGGTACTCGGCAAACTGGGTGACGTGCTGGGCGCCCGCCGCATCTTCATCTTCTCGCTGGTGATGTTCCTGGCCGCCTCACTGGCCTGCGGCTTCGCCACGGACATGGCCTGGCTAATTGCCGCGCGTGTCCTGCAGGGCATGAGCTCCGCAGGCCTGCAGTTGATGTCCCAGACCATCATTGCGCGCGTCACCACGCAGCGGGAACGGCCCCGCTACATGGCCATTATCGGCGCGGCCTTCCCCATCGCCATCCTGGTGGGCCCCGTCCTGGGTGGTGCCATCACCGACTACTGGGGCTGGCAGTGGGTCTTCTGGATCAACATCCCCGTGGGTGCAGCGGCCCTCGGCCTTGCCCTCATCGCTGTGCCGCACCTGGAGCCCGGCCCCATGCCCCGCCACTTTGATGTTGCCGGGGCTGCCGTCTTCACCACCGCCCTGGTGGCGCTCGTACTCGCCGTTACCTGGGCCGCCGAACGCAGCGCAGGCTCCGCCACTGCCGCCGCGCTCGCTGTGAGTCTCGCCGGCTTTGCTGCCTTCTTCTTCATCGAGCGGCGTGCATCCGAACCCATCGTGCCGCTCCACTTCTTTGCCAACCGGACCATCGCTGCAGGCACGGCACTCTCGGCGATTATCGGCGTCGGCCTCTTCTCCATCACCGCCTACCTGCCCACGTACTTCCAAATGGCATACCAGACCACCGCCACCGTGTCCGGGCTGGTCCCCATCGCCACCGTGTTCGGCATGCTGATCAGCAACCTGCTGACCGGATGGCTGGCCAGCCGGACAGGGCAATACCGGATTTTCCCGATCCTGGGAACCTCGATGGGGGCCGCCGGGCTTTTGGTGATGGCCATGCTGTCCGCGGGCCTTCCGCTGTGGGTTCCCATGATGGTGATGGCTGTGGTGGGGATGGGCACCGGGGCGTTTATGAGCCTGATTGTGGCAGTAGTTCAGGGCGCCGTGCCCGCCAGCCAAACCGGCACCATCACGGCCACCATCAACCTGGTGCGGCAGGTGGGATCCACGGTGGCGACGGCGGTCATCGGCGGAGTGATTGGCTTCGGCGTTGCAGATCTCCTGCCGGCAGGCCTTGATGCTTCCACCCTGACGCCGCAGCTGGTCCACGGGGCGGCGCCGGCCGTCCAGGCCACCGTTGCGCAGATCTACAGCTCAGTCTTCACACCCATCTTCATTACCCTGGCGGCCACCTACGCGGTGGGGATTGTCGCGGCGGTCCTGCTTCCGCATGGACGCCTCTCCGACGAACCCGTTCCCGCTTCCACCACCACTTCCGAATCCCTCTCGGCCTGATTTCAAAGGAGACATCATGTCCAACCCCACTATCGCCGTCGTCGGCAGCGGACCCATTGGTTCCACTTACGCCCGGGTGCTCCTGGAGCAGGTCCCGAACGCGCGGGTGGTGATGTTCGAAGCCGGGCCGCAGCTCACCGACGTCCCCGGCGAGAGCGTCCGCAACATCCCCGATCATGCCGAGAAGGCGCGTGCCCGGGAGATGTCCCAGGGGCCGCAGGCCGGTGAGTACCGGGAATCGCTCGGCATTCCGGCAGCTACCGTCACCGAGGGCATGTTCACCGCCCGGCAGGGCACCCACCTCCTCGACTTCGGGGGCGCGGGCTCCGCCCACGCCCCCTCCTTCCCGGCCGCGGCTGCGGCCACCAACGTGGGCGGCCAGGGCGCCCACTGGACCTGCGCGACGCCGTCGCCCGCCTTCAGCGAAAAGATCCCCTTCATCGCCGACGACGAGTGGGACGGCCTGGTTGAGGACGCCAAGCAGCTCCTGCACGTCCACAGCGCCGCGTTTGCGGACTCCAAGGTGGGCGAAGCCATTCGGTCCCTCCTTGACGAAGAGTTCGGCGCGGAGCTGCCGGAGGGCTACGGTGTGGATACGCTTCCGGTGGCCGGGGACCCGCAGCCGGACGGGTCCGTGCGCTGGGCGGGGGCCGACGTCGTCCTCGGACCGCTGATCGACAAGGACAGCCCGCTCTCGCAGCAGTTCGAACTCCGCGACCTCACCCTGGTCCGCCGGGTGGAGCTGGACGGACGGCGTGTCACGGGCGTCACGGTGGAGGACCTGCGCACGGGGGAGATTTCCTTTGTGGCGGCTGACATCGTGGTAGTGGCCGCCGACGCCTTCCGCTCGCCGCAGCTTTTGTGGGCCTCCGGCGTCCGGCCGAAAGCCCTGGGCCACTACCTGACCGAGCACCCCGTGGTGATCTCCACGGTGGCGCTCGACGCAGAAAAGATGCAGCGCTATGCCACGGAGAAGGACCTGACAGCCGAACTGGCCCGGCGCTCGCTCAACCCCGCGGATCCGGTGGCGGCGGTGAACCGCATCCCCTTCTCCGAGCCCGAGCACCCGTTCTCCGTGCAGGTGATGTACACGGAAACCACGCCATTCCCTATGGAGCCAGGCACCCCCTACTCGGAGAACCGCTGGGGCTACGTCAACATGGGCTACGGCATGCGAAAGCACCCCCGCTTCGAGGACGCCGTCACGTTCGATGACAACGAGTCGGACTACCGCGGCTTCCCCAACATGACCATCGAGTATGCGCTCACAGACCGGGAAGGAGCCGAGATTGCCCAGGCCACCGAGCGGCTGCGGCGTGCGGGCAAGGCGCTGGGCGTCTTCGTGGCCGAGCCCAGGCTGATGCCGAACGGCTCCAGCCTGCACTACCAGGGCACCATGCGGATGGGAGCTGCCGACGACGGCACCTCCGTGGCGGATCCGTGGTCGAGGGTGTGGGGCTACGAGAACCTGCTGGTGGGCGGCAACGCACTGATTCCGACGGCGACAGCCATGAACCCGACGCTGATGAGTGTGGCCATCGCTGTTCGCGGCGCCCGGAAGGTTGCCGGGGAGCTGGGTTCCTGACCTGGGGAACCGCAGCAGGCGGCGGTCGGAAGAGGAGAACCCGGGGCATGGATAACCTGTAGGCATGAAGAACCTGGACCTGAACCTGCTGCCCCACCTGCAGGTCCTGCTGGAACTCCGGAACATCACCCGGGCAGCGGAGCGGCTCCAGCTCAGTCAGCCGGCCACCAGTGCGGCGATGGCCCGGCTCCGGCGCCATTTCGACGACGAGCTCCTAGTCCGCAACGGCCGCACGTATGACCTCACGCCCTTTGCCCAGTCCTTGGTCCCGCTGGTTGATGAAGCAATGCTCCACATCCAGCGGGCCACGCGCGTGCGGTCCGGGTTCGACGCCGCCACCAGCGAACGGGAGTTCGTGATTGCTGCCTCGGACTATGCGGCCGCGCTGATTGTGGGACCGCTGCGCGGGATCCTTCGGGACGAAGCGCCTGGTGTGTCGGTGGATTTCGTTCCCACCGCCGGCTCGGGGATCCAGGGCCAGATGGCTGATTACTCCAAGATCGACCTGCTGGTGGGACCAACGGGATACCAGATGCAGGGAGCCAGCAAGCAGCTCTTCCGTGACAGCTTCGTGGCCGTGGCCGACGCCGGCAACCCCCTGCTCCAGCAGCCCCGCCTGACCCTCGAAGACCTGACCGCGGTGCCGCACGCCGTCGGCTATTTCGGCGAGGGCATCAGCACCCCGGCAGACAAGCTGTTCGAGTCCCGGGGCATCCAACGCCGGGTGGCAGCCGTGGTGTCCGGCTTCCTGTCCCTCCCGCTCCTGGTCGAAGGCACCGACCTTGTGGCACTCGTCCCCCGGATGCTGGCCGGACGCGCCCAGCGCGGCGCGGACATCGTCGTGCTGGAGTTCTCCGGAGAAGGCGAAGCGTCACTCGTGGAGGCCATGTACTGGCACCCGTCCCAAGCGGAGGACCCGGCCAACGTGTGGCTGCGGTCCGTGGTCCAGCGCTCCTGCGCCCGGCTCCACGAGCTCTTCCCCGTCAACGCCCATCCCGTGGCCGTCCACGCGCGGAATACCCTATAGGACACGGCTTGGTCCCACAGCCGGAGGGGGTACCCTGCGTGGCCTTCCTCCCGTGACCGGCAGGTTGCGCACTCGTAGGCTCGTGCTGAAGCGAGCCGCGCAGCGACTCATGCAACCCACGGAGGACTGTTATGAGCAATGTAACCACCAGCCCCGAGGCCGCGGCCGCCGCACAGACCCTGTTCCGGGTGGCGTTGGGAGGAGTGCTGGCGGCCCACGGAACCCAAAAACTCTTCGGCTGGTTCGGCGGGGGAGGCGTCGACGGCACGAGCAAGGGCATGCACGCCATGGGCTTCCGGCCCGCAAAACCCAGTGCCGTCCTTGCGGGCGTAGGTGAAGCAGGAGCCGGCCTGGCCTTGGCCCTGGGCATGGCCACTCCTGCCGCCGGCGCCGCTGCCGCAACCACCATGGGCGTAGCAGCCAGCGTCCATGCCCCGAACGGCTTCTTCGCCCAAGAGGGCGGCCTCGAGTACCCAGCCGTGCTGGGCCTGGCAGCCGCGGCCTTCACTATCGGCGGCTCCGGCCCGTTCTCCCTGGATGCCCTCACCGGTCATGTCCTGGACCGGCCCTGGATGCGGATTACCGCGCTGGCGATGATCCCCACCGCTATCGCGGTTCAGATTTACCGTCGGGAGCAGGCCCTCGCCGCCGACGCTGCGGCTCCGGCCGACGGGACGGCCGCAGCAGAGGGCTAATTTCCCATCTCGTTCCCCAACTGGGTAGCGCCAGGTGTCGTTCTGGCGCTACAAAACGACATCTGGCGCTACCTGGTTGGGATGGGGGTGACCACCACTGTCCAGCCCTCGGGCTGAAGGGAAACCACCCTAGATTCCGGAAGGAGCAGCAGCGGCAACACGGTTCCGCGGCCGGTTCCGGGCCGGAACCCGGGTCGCGGCTTCGCGCCGGGAGCCCACGGTGTTCTCGATGGTTCCGATGCCTTCCACGGTCATCCGGACCACGTCACCGGTTTTCAGCGGCGGGGAGTCTGTGCCCCGTTCCGGCCCCACAGTTCGGCCAGGCAGCCGCTGCCGCACGTGCCGGAGCCCAGCACATCGCCCGGCCGGACCACGGAATCCTGCGAGGCATAGGCCACCAGTTCGGCGAACGGCCAGCCCATGTTGGAGAGCAGGTCCTGCCCAATCAGCCGCCCGTTGACTTCCACAGCCATGGAGATCGACAGGAACCCGTCTGCGTCGTGGCGGTCCTCGAACTCGTCCGCCGTGACAATCCAAGGCCCCAGGGTGTTGGCAAAGTCCTTGCCCTTGCACGGCCCCAGGCTGACCTTCATCTCCCGGCGCTGCAAGTCCCGCGCAGACCAGTCGTTGAGGACGGTGTAACCAAAGATGTGCCGGTGCGCCTCCTCCGCCGTCAGGTTGCGGCCGTCGCTGCCGGGGACGCGCCCGACGACGGCTGCCACTTCCGTTTCAAAGTCCAGGTCCGTGCAGCCTGCGGGAATACCGATCACCTCGCCGGTGCCCGTCACCGTGTGCGGGTTGGTGAAGTAGAACGTGGGTGCTTCGTACCATTCGGGCACTACGCCGGCCACGCCGTCGATGCTCTTGCGGACGCCCTCCACGTGCTCCTCGAACGCCACGAAGTCCCGGATGGTGGCGGGCGCCAGCGGGGCGAGCAGCTGCACATCCGACAGCGGAACAGCAGCAGCGGAACAAATGACGTGACGGTACAGTGCCAAGGTCTCCTGGAGCCCGGCCTCCAACAGTGTCTGCACGGACTGGCCTGCCGGCAGCGCATAGCAGTGTTCGCCGTCCACGAAGCCGGACCGCGTCCCGCCATCGTGGTTCCAACGGGCAATCTTGACCATGTGAGTGTTCCTTACGCATTGGGGCGGGTGGCCAGGGCAGCGGCCGCGGTGATGCCCAGGGCCCGTGCGTTGCCGCCCAAGACCCGGGCCTCGTCGTCGGCCGGGAGTGCGGCAGCCTCCACTTCGTCCACCGGCAGGTCGGACCCCATGTCGAATGGGTAGTCCGAGCCGAGCAGCACCTGCCCGGGCCCTGCAGCGGCAACAAGGGCCCGCAGTTCAGCCGGGCTGTGGACCAGCGAGTCGAAGTACAGCTTCCGCAGGTAGGACGACGGTGGCGCGGCGCACCCATGTGCCTCCGGCCGCACCTTCCAGGCATGGTCCGACCGGCCCAGCGTAGTGGGCAGGTAGCCGCCCCCGTGCGCCGCCAGGACCTTCAAGGCGGGGTGCCGGTCCAGGACGCCGCTGAAGACCAGGTGGGACAGGGCCACCGCGTTCTCGGCCGGCTGGGACACCGTGTTGGCGAGGTAGAAGCGGTCCAGCCGCTCATCCAGCGAGCAGCCGAACGGATGCAGGAACACCAGGGCGTCCAGCTCTTCGGCGCGGGTCCAGAACGGTTCCAGCCGGGGGTCCGAGAGTTCAATGGTGCCTCGTTCCGGGTCACCCGGAGTGGCGGCGAAGGACCCGATTTCGACTCCCAGCAGCCCGCACTCCAAGACGGCGTGTTCCAGGGCATCCACCATCAGGCCCGGGTGCTGGAGCGGGACCAGGCCCAGCCCGTTCAGCCTCCCCGGCGCGCGGTCCACGAACTCGCGCACCGCCTGGTTTGCGGCCCGGGCGAGCTGAAGGGCCAGATCCTCCCCGGCGAAGTAGTAGAAGTGCGACGGCGACGGTGAGACCAGCTGGACGTCCACGCCCTGGGCGTCCATGTCCGCCAGCCGGCGGTCCAGGTCCGTCAGCTGCGGCCAGCGCTCCTTGATCATCCGGCCCGATGCGGCCATGGACTCCGGGCCGTTGCGCCGCACCTCCAGGGCCTGCTGGGCGCCGAAGCCGTCAGGATCCGCGTCCGCCACCATCTGTTGCAGGGCCGGCAGCAGGATATGGGCGTGGACATCCACCGTGGGGTTCGTGTGGGGACGGGTGCTCATGCCGGCTCCTTCAGCATGACGGACAGGCCGTGCATCAGCCCGGGCACATCGGCATCGCGGACGCCGTCGAGCATCCACTGGCCCAGCTGGACCGAGGCGGTCACCACTGCCTTGGCCCGGTCCAGCCGGCGGTCGCTGAACTCCTTGAACAGGGTTTCGGTGACGTCGTCGGCCCTGATCAGCAGCTCGGCCAGCACAGCCGCATCTTCCAGCGCCATGGCTGCACCCTGCGCCACCGTGGGCGGGCAGCTGTGGGCGGCGTCGCCGATGATCACGGTGCGGCCTCGGTTCCACGGGCCGTCCACCAGGTGGGTGGTGAACCACGTGTAGTTGATGCGCGCGCTGTGGTCCAGGTTGGCGCGGATTTCCTTCCACGGGCCTCCGTAGGCAGCGGCGAGTTCGGCCATGATGCGGGGCCCGTCCTCGTGCTTGCGCTCCTGGGCCTTCTCCACCAGGTAGGCGTAGATGGTGTCCGGGCCGGTGGGGCAGTAGCCGGCGATGAAGCAGGGGCCGCCGTAGGTCAGGTCGGTGCGGACCACCTCTTCGGGCCGTTCCACGAAGGCACGCCAGATGCCCATGCCGGTGGGCCGGGGTTCGACGTCGATGCCGATGGCCTTGCGTACGGCCGAGTGCAGGCCGTCGGCGCCGATCAGGAGGTCGTAGGTGGCTGTGCCGCCGTCGGCGGTGCCCACGGTGACCGAGCCGCCGTCGTCCGTGATGCTGGTGACCGTCCGGCCGTAGCTGATCCGGGCCCCCGCCTGTTCCGCCCGTTCACGGAGGATGGCCGTGAGGTCCGGCCGGTACATGCCCATGGTGGCGGGGAGGTCGTCACCTCCGGTGCGGATATCCTCCAGGACGGCGAGCACCGTGCCGGCCGGGTTCGGGGCGCGCAGGCCGAGCGTGCTGAAGGCGTAGCCCTTGGCCTCCACCTGGTCCCAGACGCCGAGGTGGCGGAGGACGCGCAGGGCGTTCCCCTGCAGCGTGATGCCGGACCCGAGGGTCTGCGGGGCGTCTGCCTTCTCGAGGACTTCCACCTGGATTCCGGCGTCGGCCAGGAGGATGGCGGCGGCCAGCCCCGCGGCTCCCGCCCCCACGATTCCGACGTTCTGTACTGCTGCCATCGCTGACTCCTTTGTATTGACGGCGTTACTGCTGGTGGTTTGTTGTAGTGAAAGCTACCGGACGGCGATCGGGTTGACCGGTGATCCGACGGCCCCGGTGATGGGGAGCGGTGCTGCGGTCAGCAGGAAGTCGTACCTGCCGTCCGCCGCGCATGCCTCCGCCAATGCGTCGGGGTCCCACATCTCGCCCAGGAACAGGCCCAGGTTGGGGATGGCGATCTGGTGGAGTGGCTGGAATGCGCCGTCGAACTCGTTGGGCCGGACCTCGAAACCCCAGGTGTCCGTGGCGATCCCGGCGATCTCGCTGCGGTGCAGCCAGGGTGCCGTGCTGAAGGACAGCCCGGGGGCGGAGCCGCCGGCATAGTCGCCCCAGCCGTCGCGGCTCACCCGGGTGTACTGCCCGGTGCGGATCACAACAATATCGCCCCGGCCCACTGTTGAGCTGGGCCCTTGGAGTTCGATGGTCCGCTGGAGGTGTTCCGGAGTGATGGCGAAACCGTCCGGCAGTTCGCCGTCGTTCCGTCCCAGCCCGGGGCCCAGCGCCCGGCCGACGTCGAGCAGGACGCCGCGGGTGACGATCTTGGCGGCGGCGGTTTCGATGCCGGTCACCAGGTCACCCTCGGAGGTGACCACGTCACCTGCGGCGCGCCCGTTCCAGGCCTTGCCCTGGTCGAAGATGTGGCCCAGGCCGTCCCACTGCGTGGAGCACTGCAGCGGCATGGCGATCACGTCATCAGCGCCGCCGAAGCCGTGCGGGAAACCCTGGTTGCCGCGTTCGGCGTCCACCCCGGTGTCCGTCATGGTGTGCACGGGGTTGGTGCGGCGGCGCCAGCCCTTCTGCGGGCCGTTGGTGTCGAAGGGCTGGGACAGCGAGAAGGCCTCGCCGGTCTTCACCAGGGCCGCTGCTTCGATGCGCTTGGCGGCGTCAATGAAGTTCAGGGTGCCCAGGACGTCGTCCTGGCCCCACCTTCCCCAGTTGTTGTGTGCCCGTGCCATGGCACGGATGCTGCCGAGTGGATCGTCACGCCGGATGACCGGGGAATCCGCGGATTCCCCGGTGGCGGTGACTGGTGCTGTGTCCTGCGTGGTCACTGCCTGCTGCTTTCCATTGTCACTTCGTCCTTGCAGTGGATGAGCTGGGTGCCCAGGCCCGTGATGGTGCCTTCCATGACGTCCCCGTCCTGCAGCAGCCGGCCCCAGTGCTGGCCGTTGCCGGCCGGGCTGCCCGTGAGCACCAGGTCGCCCGGGCGCAGCGGCATGATCTGGGAGGCTTCGCTGACCAGCTTGGCTACACCGAAGATCATGTCCTGCGTGGATTCGTCCTGCATGGGCTTGCCGTTGAGCTTCAGCGTCACCTGGACGTCCTGCGGGTCACCGAAGAACTTGGCGGGCACCAGCAGCGGCCCGGTGGGCAGGAAGCCCGGGGCGTTCTTGGCGCGGTACCAGTCGGAGCCGATGGCGGGCATGTCCTTGCGGAAGACATACTCACGCGTGGTGATGTCGTTGACCATGGTGTAGCCGAACACGTACTCGAGGGCCTCCTCCGGGGTGACCCGGAACGCCGTCCTGCCGATCACCGCGGCCAGTTCCAGCTCCCAGTCGTGGGACTTGGAATACGCAGGCAAGGTGAGATCGTCCGTGGCGGACGCGACCGCCGTCGGAAGTCCGATGAAGAAGTACGGCGTGCCCTGGCCTGCGCGCTTGTCCATCATCGCGGCCGTCTTGGCGCGCACTTCCTCCTCGTCCTCGCCGGGTTCGCGGTGCGCCGCGGCGAGGTCGATGACGTGCTTGCGGTAGTTGGCGCCCGTCTGCAGCACCTGGGCGGGCTCCACCGGGGCGAGGATGTCGACGTCGGCAAGCGCCAGGCCGGTGGCCTTACCTGCCGTGGCGGCCAGGGCGTCCAGCTGTCCTTCGGTGGTGTCCCAATGCTCGATCAGCGAGTTGATATCCCCGTCCAGGGGCAGGACCCTGTCATCAACCAGCAGGCCCGCGCGGGGCTTGCCGTCACCGGCCTCCTGGAACCGGATGAGTGCGTACTGTGCTTCGGCCATGGTGCCGTTAGCCCCGTCCGTGCTTGGCGTAAGGGTTCAGGAGCGCTTCCTTCATTTCCGGGGACGCGCCTTCCTCGGTGGCGGTGAAGCCTTCGGCCGGTGGGAAGGATTCGGTCATGGAGTGCGGCATGGCGCCGTTCTTGTAGAAGTTGTTGGACCCTTCGGACGGCTTCCAGGTGTTGGCCTCCCAGTCCGGCACGTAGTTGCGGTAGCCGCCGGAGTTGAGCTCGACGCGCAGGCCGGACGGTTCGCGGAAGTAGAGGAAGTTCTGCTCGCCCACGCCGTGGATGGAGGGTCCGTATTCCATCGGGGTGCCGTTTTCCATCATGACGTCAGCGGTGCGGAGCAGGTCCTCGGTAGCATCCACCCAGAACGCGATGTGGTTGACGCGGCCCGGGCGGTTGGAGGTATCGGCCACCACGCCCAGGTCGTGGGACTTTTCATTGGTGGTCAGCACGGAGAACACGGTGATGGGGGCTTCGTCCAGGTCCACGAAGGCCATGACACGGAAGCCCAGGGCCTCGTTGTACCACTTGGCGAAGCCGCGGACATCAGACGCGGCAACGGTGACATGGTCCAGGAACCGGGGTGCTGCGGCGTGGCTGCTGCGGCGCTCGGGCCGGTCCGGGTAAGTGGATTCGAAGCCGGGCTCCGCCACGAACTTGTCCACCTCGTAGAAGAGGCGCATGTGGTGGCCGTACGGGCCGGTGAATTCGTAGGCCTTGCCGTAGCCATGGCCGCCGGCGGTCCAGGTTCCCTGCACGCCAGTCGCTTCGATGCGCTGGACTGCTGCTTCCAGGCCTGCCTGCGAATTGGTGCGCCATGCCATCCGGCCCAGCGATGCTTCCGGTCCTTCGGTGACCACCAGGCTGTACCGGTAGTAGTCGCCCCAGCAGCGGAGGTAGACGTTACCGTCCACGCGGTCGATGATGCGCATGCCGAACTTTTCCTCGTAGAACCGTGCGGACGCTTCGACGTCCGGGCTGGTGATCTCGAGGTGGGCAAGATGGGAGAGGGGAGTTTCCACGTTGAAGTCCTTCTGGTTACTGGCTGCCGTCGGTTGGTGCAGGTCCTGTAACTACTGTGAGACACTTCATATATTTGGGGAAGGCGGGATTTCCGATATCAACTATCCGCCTGGCCGATAATCCGGTTCCTTAGAGTTGGGAGACGCAGGACGCGGTGAGCGGAGTCGGCAGCGAGCCTGCTTCGATGGTGACCGCGATTTGGTACAGGGCGAAATTGGTGGGGGTCATCACGGCTGTCTTTGGGCGCACCCTGTCTCGTCTCGAAGGACGTGTTCCAGATCCTTCAGGACTGCTGCGGCGGTAGCAGTAGGGTTGGAGGCCCCGCCAAGGATGGTCAAGTCCCCCATCTCATCGGTGTGGACAGCCAGCGCTTTCATGCTGCCGTCCAGTCCGCCAAAAGGATGAGATTGGGGATATGCCCGGAGCTCTACGCCTGCACTGACGTTTTCTTCGTGTTTCTCAATGAAACCGACCAAACGGGGCGTAAGGCCGGCTGCCTTCCACTGTTTGAGCGCGCTGCCGGGGAGGTTTCGAATGCCTTCTCTCGGCAGGGCATCGAGGCGCAGATCCATCCCTAGGACCGAGTTCGCAAGTATGACTAGTTTGCTTGCTGTGTCCCAGCCGTCTATGTCGAAAGCGGGGTCGGGTTCGGCAATACCCTTCTCCTGGGCCAGGCGAAGGGCATCGTTGCGCTCCAGCCCATTGTGAAACATCTGGTTCAAAACGAAGTTTGTTGTGCCGGTCAACACGGCTTCCATCCCAAGTATGGTTACCCCTGCGAGGCTGTGTTCAATGAGATCAACAGTTGGGAGGGCCGAGGCTGCAGCACCGCTAAATCTAAGCGAGGCTCTATTTCGGGTGGCTAGGTCCCGAAGGTTTCGCATATCAACGACAAGGGCGCCTTTGGAAACGGCTATTGCGTGTGTGCGGCGTGCCAGAGCGCTACGGAGGTACATAAGGGCTTCTCCGCCCGTGTCGTAGTTGCTTGGTCCGGCTTCAATGAGTACATGGGCGGGCGCAGCTGCCATAAACCGGCTACCGTTCAGTCCCGGAGTGAAGCTTGCGCGATCAGCGAGCTGTAGCGGCGCCAGCCCTCCGGGTCCAACAAGGCCCGATGTGGAGTTGCAAACCCCTGTGATCCTCACATCGCGACCATACTGCTCTACATATCGGGGCCGGCGGGCATGGAGCATTTCTGCCACGTGGCGGCCGATAGTTCCGTAGCCGGTAATGATTACGTCAAGGGTGGCTAAGTTGTCTGTGGCACTGGGTGATTCGTCCAATATGTCCTTCATGGGTGGCCCGGCGTGGGCCGCTTTGTCATTGAAATCTTAAGAAAAGCGGCTGGAACGATTATGTTCCAGCCGCTTTTCACCTGTTTCCCGGAAGAACTTTGCTGCCAGTTGTGGTGGCTTTCTTGAGGATCTGGCCCCGGGGTGAATTTAGGCGTTTTCCACTAGGACCTTTTGAGTGACCGGTTTTGCCACGGCTTTCTTTCCGCGGCGCAGCCGATTCTCCAAAACGGTGGCAAGTTTGGAAAGCAGCAAGTTGATGGCGATCATCACCATGGCTATTACCAGCAGGGCAGGAACGTAGTTCGAGTAAGCCGAACCTGCCTGTATACCCTGCCTGACGGCCTCAACATAGGTGATTTGGTAGCCAAGGGCAGTGTCTTTCAGTGCCACGACAAGCTGGGCGACGAGGGCCGGCAGCATTGCGGTGATGGCCTGTGGCAAAAGCACCATCCGCAGGGTCTGGCCATTACCCAGGCCCAGAGCAACAGCTGCCTCACTCTGACCGCGGGGAAGGGAACGGATACCCGCCCTGACAATCTCCGCGATGACGGCTCCGTTACTGAGAGCTAGGCCAGTAACGACTGCCGCGACCGCCAGTTCAGTTGACGGGAACAGCGAGTAGTCGGCAAACATCTGGAAGCAGAAGATCATGAGGATAAGGAGCGGAATCGCACGGAAGAATTCAACGACGGCGCCGCTGCCGTACCTGATGAGGCGATTCTCCGAAAGCCTGCCTATTCCCAGCAGGATCCCGAGGATGATGGCGAGGACAATAGCCATTGCCGCAGCCTGGAGAGTCCCTTGGATGCCCGGCAGGAGGTAAGTCTGCCACATCTCCCGGGTCAGGAATGGCTGCCACTTCTCAGGAGACAACTGCCCCTTTTCTGCCAGTGCCGACAGGACCCACCACAGTCCGCCCAGCAGGCCGGCGAGGCAGAGGACACTGATGACCACGTTCGCCATTTTGCCCCGCGGCCCTGGGACGTCGTACAGGTTCCTCTCGGGAGACCCGGAGCTGCTCATCGCTTCACCTCATATTTCTTGCTCAACCAGCCGAAAGCAGCACCCGTTGGGATAGTCAGAATCATGAATCCCAAACCGAAGATCAAGCCCACGACGATAAGCGCTGAGGTATTTTCGATCATCTCCTTCATCAAAAGCGCAGCTTCAGCGACGCCGATGACGGAAGCCACCGTGGTGTTTTTGGTCAGCGCTATGAGGACGCTTCCCAGCGGCGCGATGACCGCGCGGAATGCTTGGGGGAGAACCACGTGACGAAGCCCCTGCATAAAACCAAGGCCAAGAGAGCGCGCGGCCTCTGACTGTCCAGTCGGCACCGTATTGACCCCTGACCGGAGGGCTTCGGAGACGAAGGTTGCTGTGTAGACACTGAATGCCAAGACAGCGAGCCTGAAGGAACTGTCGGTGATGGAAGTGGGAGACTTCGGATCTGCGAGGGTGATGCCCAGTTGCTGAGCCAGGCCGAATGAGGCGAAAAGTACCACCAGGGTAAGCGGCGTGTTCCTGACCACGTTCACGTATCCTGTGGCGACCGTCCGCAGTGCCCAGACGGGAGATACCCGCATGGCGGTCAGCACGGTGCCCAGGATCAAAGATCCGATAGCCGAGAGAACTGTCAGCTCGATCGTCCTTAGGAATGCCGTAAAGATCTGATCCCCGTACTCAGTGAGGATATTCATTGAGATATGTCCAGTTCTGCCTGGAGTGGCGGATCTTAGTAGCGGTCTATGGTCGGCGGCGCCGGCATCGGGTAGCCGGAGGCACCGAGGTTGTTCTCAAAGGCCTTGGCCCACGAACCGTCATCGATCATGGACTGGACGGCGTCATTGATTTTTGCCCTGCTGGCTGTATCTTCCTTCTTCAGCCCAATGCCATAGTTTTCCTTGCTAAACGGCGTTCCAACGACCTTCAACTTGCCCTGGTTCACTGCCGCGTAGCCGGCCAGCTGGATGTCATCGGTTGTCATGGCGTCCACGGCGCCGCTCTTGAGCGCCTCCACGCAGGCCGATGGGGTGTCGTACTCCTGCAGCTGAGCGTCTTTGCTGTAGTTCTTTTTGATGTTCTGCGCCGGGGTGGATCCTGTGACAGAGCAAAGCTTCTTGCCGCCGTTCAGCGATTCCGGACCGGTGATGTCAGTGTTGTCCTGACGCACGAGAAGCGACTGGCCAGCAAGGAAGTACGGCCCGGCGAAGGCAACCTTTTCTTTGCGGGCATCGTTGATGCTGTACGTGTTCACGACGTAGTCAACCTGTCCATTCTGAATCAGGTTCTCGCGCTGGGCAGGGGTGGCTTCCTTCCACGTAATGGCGGATTCCTGGACTCCGAGCTTGTTGGCGACGTACTTTGCGACGTCGACGTCAAACCCCTTGTAGGAACCATCCGGGTTCTTCAGTCCCAGCCCCGGACGGTCAAAGGAGATGCCGATGGTGAGTTTGCCGGCTTCGGCCTTCGCCTGCACGGTCTTTGCGTCCGCGCTCCCGCCGGCGCCAGAGCAACCGGCGGCGGAACCAGCGACGATGATGGCGGCGGCCGTTACTGCGAGGAATTTCAGCTTCATGGTGGCTACTTTCTTAATTTCTGTCAGTGGCTGAGGATTTTGCCCAGGAAGTCCCGGGCACGATCGGTAGAGGGAGCGGCAAAGAACTGATCAGGGGTGGTGTCTTCGAGGATTTGGCCGTCAGCCATGAACACCACGCGGTCAGCTGCCCTGCGCGCAAAGCCCATCTCATGGGTCACCACGAGCATGGTCATGCCACCCTTGGCCAGTGACGTCATGACTTCGAGCACCTCGGTAACCATCTCGGGGTCCAAAGCCGACGTTGGTTCGTCGAAGAGCATGACCTTCGGTTCCATGGCCAGGGCCCGGGCGATGGCAACGCGCTGCTGCTGCCCGCCGGAAAGCTGGGCAGGCAGTTTATCCGCCTGATTGGCGATGCCTACGCGCTCCAGCAGGGACATTGCCTTGGATCGGGCCTGCGCCTTTGAGATCTTGCGGACTTTCAGCGGAGCCAGCATGACGTTTTCGAGGATCGTTTTGTGCGCAAAAAGGTTGAAGGATTGGAAAACCATCCCGACGTCGGCGCGGTACTTGGTGAGCGCCTTGCCTTCCTGCGGCAGCGGTTGCCCATCGACGGCGATGGTTCCGGTGCCGACGGTTTCCAGCCTGTTGATGGTGCGGCATAACGTTGACTTGCCGGAACCCGAAGGGCCTAGGACGACAACGACTTGCCCTTGCTGGACCTCAAGATTGACGTCCCGAAGGACATGCAGCGGACCGAAGTGCTTGTTGATGCCGCGCAGCGAAATCATCGGAGTCTTGTCATTAACAGCCCCTTTATCGACGCTGTCAGTAGCTTCTTGCAGTTCCATGTTTGCCATTCGTGGTAGGAGGACACTCCCCGCAGCCTGTGTGGTTTACGACCATGTGCGGGGAAGCAGGCGACAGAAGCTGGTACTCCCGCTCCTATGTGACGCTAATTACAATACTAATGTTAACATTCTTACACAAGTTGAAGGGTCTCTGGGTGGGAGGTGAGCTGCTCCAGTCGCACTCATAAACAAAGAGGGGTCCCGGCGCTGACCTTGTTCGCCGGGACCCCTCGGGGTGCTTCAGAGTTGGATGCCGGTGTACTTGGTTTCTTGATAGGCGTGCAGCCCTTCTGTGCCGCCTTCGCGGCTGAGGCCGGACTGCTTCGTTCCGCCGAAGGGTGCTGCCGGGTTGGAGACGACACCCCGGTTGATGCCGGTCATGCCGGCGTCGATGGCGTCTGCGACGCGCAGGCCTTTGGCGAGGTTTTGGGTGAAGACATAAGAGGCGAGGCCGTACGGGGTGTTGTTGGCTTCGGCGATCACCTCGTCTTCGGTGGTGAAAGTGTAGATCGCGGCGACGGGGCCGAAGATCTCTTCGGTACGGATGTCGGCGTTGTCCGGGATGTTGGTCAGGACGGTCGCGGGGTAAAAGGATCCGGGCCTGTTGGGGGTCGTGCCGCCGGTGAGGCAGGTGGCGCCTTTGGCCAGAGCGTCCTGGACCAGGGCGGAGACAGTAGCGACTTGTTTGCTGTCTATAAGGGGGCCGAGTTCGGTGGCGGGGTCGGTTCCGTCGCCCACCCGGGTAGTCGCCATGCGTTTGGTGAAGCGGCGGGTGAATTCGGCTGCGATGCCGTCCTGGACGTAGATGCGGTTCGCGCCGACGCAGGACTGGCCGCCGTTGCGGAGTTTGGCGACCATGGCACCGTCAACAGCTTGGTCGAGGTCCGCGTCGTCGAACACGATCAGCGGTGCGTTGCCGCCGAGTTCCATGGAAGTGTTGAGCACGTTCGGCGCTGCCTGGGCGAGCAGGGCGCTGCCTACCTGGGTGGAGCCGGTGAAGGAGATTTTCCGGAGTCTGGGGTCTGCCATGACCGCGGCAATCACGCCGCGGGAGTTGTTGGTGGTGATGACGTTCAGCACGCCGGCGGGCAGACCCGCTTCTTCCATGACTTTGGCCAGCAGGAGGCTGGTCAGGGGTGTTGCTTCGGCCGGTTTAAGGATAGTGGTGCACCCGGCT
Organism: Arthrobacter sp. FX8; assembly: GCF_026723805.1. Lineage (NCBI taxonomy): Bacteria > Bacillati > Actinomycetota > Actinomycetes > Micrococcales > Micrococcaceae > Arthrobacter > Arthrobacter sp. FX8. The sequence continues at coordinate 3,916,949 of NZ_CP113505.1, forward strand.
GCCAACGCGGGGGCGATTTTCCGGGCACCCATGGCAAGCGGGAAGTTCCAGGGTGTGATGAGCAAGGATGGTCCGACGGGGCGTTTAGAGACCGCGAAACGGTACTGTCCGCCCGGTTCGACGCCGTACTGGCCGTCAATGTGCGAGCGGTTAGCTGATTCGGCGAACCAGCGGAAGAATCCGGCTCCATAATCGACTTCGGCTTGTGCCTCAGTGAGTGGTTTGCCCATTTCCGCGGTGATCAGGGCGGCGAATTCGTCGCGACGGTTCCGGATTGAGTGATAGGTGCGGTCTAGTATGTCCGCGCGTTCCCGGGCCGGGGTCGCAGCCCACGCCTCCTGCGCCCTGCAGGCGGCGTCCAAGGCGGCCAGGCCATCCTCGATTGTGGCCGCGGGGACCTGGGCCAAGGGTGCTTCGGTGGCGGGGTTGGCCACCGTGATCGTCCCGCCGCCCGAGGCCGGGACCCAGCGCCCGCCGATCGGCATCAGTGGTTCCGGAAAGCCCGGAACCGGGGTTGGATGAGTAGTCAAAATGCTTTCCATGGGTGGTCTCATTCCTTATCGCGCGGGCGTAGATTGTCCCGGCTCTTTGGGCCGGGACAATCTACGCGCCGCTGCCAAATGTGCTGCGTTATCCCAGTTGTGGGGTGAGCCAGTTCTGGAAGCGCGCCCCGTGGACGACGGGGTCGATCAGGAGCAGGGGAGTGCCAGGTTCGTTGCCCGGTTCGGTGCGGGCATGGATGAACCAGGGCCCGTCTTCGGTGAGGGTTTGTTTCAGGGCCAGGGCGAGTTCTTCGGTGTTTTCGGCGCGGAGGACCTTCAGGTCGACCGACTCGGCGAACCGGCCCAGGTCGATGGACACGGCCTGGGTCGGGATCGAGGCGGTGGAGGCGTAGACGCCGTTGTCCAGCAGCACGATCACGAGGTTTTCCGGGGCGAGGTAGCCCGCGGTGATCGCCGATCCGGGGTTCATCAGCAGCGACCCGTCGCCTTCGATGACCACAGCCCGGGAGACGTTGGTGTCCTTGACGGCCTGGGCCAGGCCGGTGCCGACAGAGATCGCCAGGCCCATGGCGTCAAGGAGGTAGAGGTGGTTGGGCCGGTCCGCGACGGACGCCAGCTCCCGGGAGGTTGCGGCGCAGGTCGCCACGACCGGGACGTCCGGGGTGGAATCAACGATGGTGCGGAGCGCTTCGATGCGTTTCATGCTTTTGCCTTTGCGTCTTTAGGGTCGAAGAACTCCATGAGTACAACGACAGGTCGGAAAGTCATCCGTGCGTGATTGCCGGCCTCGGCGACGGTCGCGCCCCAGTCGGTGGCGCTGTTGCGCCGGTCGACCTGGAACACGGGGATGTTTGTGGAGGCCAGCAGGGCCGGGACGGGCGCGGAAATTGAATGAATCATCGAGTTGTACTCGCCCAAACCGCCGCGGGTGTTGGCAACGATCAGCAGCGGCAGGTGATACGACACGGCGAACGTCGTCAAGGCAGTCAAGGCGTTACCAAAACCGTTGTCCTGCATGATGACCACGCCGAATTTGCCGGCGAACGGGTAGGCGCCCACGACGCCGATGGCTTCTTCCTCGCGTGAGACGGGGTAGACCAGGGGCAGGTCCCCATTGGTCTGGGCGGCGAGGACTCCGTTGATAATCGGGGCGATACTCGCTGACGGTACGTACGCGACACCGTCCGGGGCAAGCCCGACGATCGCGTTCACCACCTCGGCGTGACGGTCCTGGGTAATGGTCGTTGACATAGGGATCAGGCTTCCTTAGTAGTTGTTTTGGTGAAGGTGTGAACTACGCGATTCAGGCCTTCAATCAGGTCATCGATGTGGCACGCGTAGGAGATCCGGATGGCGTGGGTTCCACCGTCAGGGTCGAAAGCTGTGCCTGGGACGACGGCGACGTGCTGTTCCTCCAGCAGCCTTAGTGCCAGCTGCTCGGCGGGTTCTGCGATCTCGGGGCTATAGGTCAGGTAGAAGTAGAACGCGCCGTCGGGCTGGCTGACGGTCACGCCCGGGATGCCGTGGAGGATTTGAAGGCCGGCCTGCCGCCGGACTTCGAACTCACGGCGCATCGCTTCGGCGTCCCCGCGGGCTTCACGGAGCGCGGCCGCAGCTCCGGGCTGCAGGAACGTCGGAGCGCAGACGGTGGTGTACTGGCGCACCCGCAGGGCTGGAGTGATTAGTTCCCGCGGCCCCGCCAGCCACCCCAGACGCCACCCGTCCATCGCGAAAGCCTTGGCGAAGCCCCCAATCACCAAGGTCCGCTCGCGCAGCGAAGAAACCGCCGCCGGAGACTGGTGCCGGGCATCTTCGTAGACCAGGTCGGCGTAGATCTCATCGGACATCAGCAACGCGTCAGTCGGTTCCAGCACCGCAGCAAGCTGGTTGATCTCTTCAGCCGTGGCTACACCGCCGGTGGGGTTGTTCGGAGTGCAGATGATCACCATCTTCGTCCGCTCAGTGATCGCCGCCCCGATAGCCTCGAGGTCCAGGCGGAAATTATCGGCAGCATCCAGCATCACCGGTACTGGCGTCGCACCGGCAAGCCGGATACAGGACTGGTAATGCGCCCACGCCGGGACCGGTACGATCACCTCATCACCGGGCCCGCAAAACGCCATCAGCGCAAGGAAAACAGCCTCATTCGCCCCGATCGTGACGATGACTTCGGACAGCGGGTCATAAGAAGTCCCGCGCCGGTCCTGAAGATACTCAGCAATAGCGGTGCGCAGATCCATGGTCCCCGCGTTCGGGCCGTAATGGACCTCCCCGCGCCCCAGAGACGCAGCCGCAGCATCCTTGGCCACCTGCGGAGTATCAAAATCAGGCCGGCCGATCTCAAAGTGATAGATCTTCTCACCTGCCGACTCCATTGCAGCGGCCTTATCAAAAATCGCCCGAATCGGTGAGGGCTTAATGTGCTCTAACCGCCCAGCAGGACGTGAAAAACGGGTAACTGTTTGGGTACTCATAAGGCTGATCTCCATTAATCGGGAGGCGGGACGCCGGATGGGCCTGCACCTGCAGGCGTGGTTCTCCTGAGCAGTGGTGGACAGCGTTTCCAACTCCACAGCAGACCTCATCCCGGCCGCCGGCTGCCGTCCCGTGTCTTCCGAGCTGGGATAGGGTGATTAGTAATTTGAACCACTGCCACTCAATGTAAGAATGTTAACATTATGAAATCTGACATGGATGAAATTGTCAAGAGCGAATCACTTCGTGCACCCCTTAAACGACGGGGTATGGCGCAAGATGTTGCAGCCAGGATCCGGGAAGCAATCCTGTCCGGAGAGATCGCGCCAGGGATGCGGATCAATGAAGTGGAAATGGCGGCCTCATTGTCGGTCAGCAGGGGTCCCGTGCGCGACGCCATCGTGCTGCTGAGGCAGGAGGGGCTGCTCCAGGGTGACTGGCACAGAGGTTCACGGGTCACAGTGTTCACGAACGCAGACCTCGAGGAGATTTACTCCCTGCGGTACGCGATCGAGGTCCTTGCCGTGAAGCGCCTGACTGCCAGTCGTTCTGAGCGGGATCTGGAGATCATCAAAACCCGGACTGAGGCGATCGATCGCGCCGTTGAAATCGGCGACCCGCAACAGATGCTTCAAGCGGACATTGCCTTCCACGACGCCATCTACGCATGTGCCCGGCACGAAAGGCTGGAACAGGTGTGGCTCGGGCTGCGCTCCCAAATTGCCTTGCTCTTATTGAACAGGCAGCGCGGCAACGACGAATACCGCAATCTAATCAGTGCGGAGCACTGGGAGATGTACCGGGTGATCAAGGACCGTGACACGGCAAAGGCTGAACAGCTGGTGCAGGACCACATACAATCCGCCTTCGAGAGAATTAAGGCAGACATGAAGGCTGAACAGCTGGCCGCTACTGCCGACTAAGGCATCTGAGCAAGCGCAGATGCAGCGCTTTCATGGATGGGCCCGTGCCCGGCTGCCGCCCGCCAGGAATGCACTGCACCCACGGCGAGCGGGACATCGGCCGTTTGGGACGGGTTCCCTAAAATCGACGGTCTGGCCGGCAACCGACCTGCCACCGGTGCCGTGCATGAGGTGCTCAAAGGCAGAACGGGCCCAAGATGGCGTAAGTACTCCTTGACACGAGTTCGCCATTTACCCACAATGTTAACATTCCTACAAATTGTAGTCTGACTCGCCTTAGGACCTCTCTTGAAAAACAAGAACCTACTTGCCCGGAAAGCTTCCCACTCAGCGACGGCCACCAGACAGCACCGTACCGGAGCTCACTGCCCGTCAAGCGGCGTCTGGCGGGACCAGTCCGGTGGTACGCGGTTCATCGCCAAAGGTGCAATCTTCCCGGCGACCAACAACGGGCCTTCGGACTGGACCTTGCATGAGGCCGAGAATTTCGCCCTGATCCCTCAAACACAAGTCAGCATGTAGGGCCCGGGGTATGAGCTCGGTGGCTGTCTTTAGCGGTATTGGGGTTGCCGTGTCGGCGTTGCTTTTATGCTTTGATGCCTTGCGTCGCCATACCAGTGCGCCTGAGGTTCTAAGCACGGCAATCACCGGCGCGGTCCTCGGAGGCCTCGTGCCAGGACTGGTGCTGCAGCTTGAGGTGGACGACGCGGTTCAGGCGCTCAGCTGCGCTACGTCGGTCGTTGGCGCTGTTGCCCTTCTCGCGCTCAACCTCGCGACACGCCCCTCTGAATCATCCTCCGTTACCTCTGCAGAAAGACAGGGAAATGGCTAAGAAGAAGCATTCATCCGCACGTTCTTGGCGGCAGTACGACCATGATGAATTGGTCAGGGTCAGCAGCGGTGGCCAGACGCTCTTCGAGGGAAGGGTTGATGACAAGACGGAGGACGGGACGATTGTTTGGATCATTCCGTTTAACGGCCATCGGCGGCTAATCCACGTCGAAGACGATGTGGAAATGGCAAGGTTGACCCCTTAACGAATCGGTTTAAAGAACTTCCGTTAGCTGCCGATAACGGGACAGAATGCCCACAGATAGCTTTTGTTGAACCGGTGAATCCGCAATGCCGCTAAGGCCGACTAAGGCAAGCTGTTTACCTGAAGGCAATCGTTCGGCATCGGCGCAGACCACCAAGCTGTGGAAGCCGCCGGCGCGGCTGGGAAGGAACGCTTGTTCCTGATCAGCAAGGGCGGCATCAACGGTCCGACCTCGACCAGACCGTAAAGAGCTGAGCAGGGGCAGCGGTGGTAGGAGCGGACCAAGAGCGGGACCATCCGCCACGGCGAAATGCAACGGGGGGCGCCTTGAGCCACGCTGGTGACGGATCCTATTCACCTGGTCGTATTGCCGGTACCTTGGATGACGCGCACAGAGTCGCATTCCCGAGAATGGAAGAGTTTTCTCTCATTGAGGGCATCCCGAATCCAGATAATAAGGCCATCGTTCGTCTTGGATTCGACGGTTCCAACACATTCGGCACCTTCAAGAGCAAGAATTGCCACGACATCGCCGGGAACGAGGCTGGTCCAAATCGACAGAGGGTGTTTCTTCACTTCCTTGTGATGCTCTCCTGCTGCTGGGTCACACTGTTGCTGCTCTGACACGAACTGTCCTTTCGACGCGCCTCGGGCTCTGTGGCCGAGACGCAACGGGCCCTTTTGGTCCTTCATCTGCCCCCGCAATCCATGGCAAGTCGGTTTCAGGTGTGGGGCGCAGGACCGGTGGGAGATGGTAGGAATTTGCCTGGGATGCACGGGCTATCTTTCACGCCGGATTCATGGAGTGTCGGGATTGGGCGTCACGAGGGGCGCCGACAAAGTATTTGTGGCCTCGTTCGACCCGTCGATAGTCGGCTTTACCTGGACTTGGCTTCAATTTCCGTGAGGATCGGCAAGAGGAACTTGCGGAATTCGGTGTAGTTCTCGGTAACGGGGAAATGGCCTAGCTTGGGCATTTCCCAGAACTTCGAGCCCTTGACCAGGTTCGCCGCTTCCTTCGTGTCCGCCGGTGAAGTGTTGGGATCGTACTCACCGGTCAGGAAGTAGAGCATGCACTTGCTTGTGTCGATGGCGGCTGCCTCTTCCGGAGTGACGTTGTGGTCGTAGTAGTAGTAGTACAGGTCGCCGGCGAAGACGCCGGGTCCGCCGGACTGGTACTCCCACTGGATCTCCCGGACGTTCTCCTCGGGGGAGTACGGGGAGATGTTCAGGAGCATCGCTGCTCCGGTGGAGGTGCGTGAGACGTTGGGGTTGTCGAATTCGCGGCGGATGCCGTCCATGCCGACTTCCAAGTACTCTGCTGCCGAGCGCAGGGCACCTTCTACGGAGATCGTGGCGCGGTAGCGGTCGTTGAAGTTTGAAGCCAGGTCAATGGCAAGGTGTCCGCCCATGGAGCTGCCCAGGTAGACGGGACGGACCAGTTCCAGTGCTTCGGAGAGGGCGTTGGGGAAGGCCATCATCCGGGATTTGGTCATGTTGTATTCCGTGGTCCACCATTTTTCCCCGTGCGGGGGCAGGGACTTGCCGTGGAAGGGCAGGTCGAAGGCGATGACCCGGTAGCGGGAGGTGACCTCGGCGTCGTTGAGAAGGTGGCGGTACTGGCGTCCGTCGGAGCCTGCGGTGTGTCCGACGATCAGCGGGATGCCCTGACCGGCTTCCTCGTAGTAGACCCGGTATTCGACGTCTTCAACGGTGAGGTAGACGTAACCGCCCTTGATCGGTTCGAACTTTGCCATGACTTAGGCTCCTTCGCGGTTGATCTGGCTGAAAATTTGCATGAGCCGGTTCAGGGCCGGCAGGTAGGCGTAGAGCTGGTGGGTGTTGCTGAGCTGGACGCCGTGCTTAGCGGAGGAGCTTTGCAGAGACTGGAAGAACGGGCGCGGGCATTGGGCTGTCATGTCCTTCCACTGCTCGTCGGTGCCTTTGATCCAGATGGCGGCATCCTGCGGGTCGGTATCCGATGGTTCGACCGAAAGGAGCTTTCCGTCGTCGTAGGTGGCGAGCCAGGCCTTCTTGCCGATGGTGACGTGGAGTTTACCGGTGTAATGGCGCATCTCGCGGTTGAACTCGAAGTCCTTAGTCGCGGTGTGCAGCACCTGTGCGAAGTCGTGCATTGATCTGCCTTTCGTCCTTGAAAGAGCCAGTTATTTGCGGATGAGGCCTATCCCTTGGTTGGTCCTTAGCCGTGTGGATTAGCTGGCGTGGGGGTCGGCGATGCCGATGTACTGGGTGTAGAGGTATTCCTCGATGCCTTCGAGGCCGCCTTCGCGCCCGAGGCCGGACTGCTTGATGCCGCCGAAGGGTGCGGCGGCGTTGGAGATGACGCCGGCGTTCAGGCCGAGCATGCCGGTTTCGAGTTTTTCGCCCATCCGGATGCCGCGGTTGAGGTCCTTGGTGAAGACGTATGCCACGAGGCCGTATTCGGTGTTGTTGGCCAGGCGGACGGCGTCGTCTTCGTTGGTGAAGGTGATGATGGGTGCGACGGGGCCAAAGATTTCCTCGGACAGGATGCGGGTGCCTTCGGTGACGCCGGAGAGGATGGTGGGCTGGTAGAAGTAGCCCGGTCCTTCCACGGGGGCGCCGCCCAGGACGGCCTTGGCGCCGGAGGCGACGGCGTCGGAGACCAGTTCGTGGACTTTGTCCCGGCTCTTGGCGTCGATCAGCGGGCCCACCTTGGACTCGGGCTCGGTGCCGCGGGCGGTGGTCATCTCCTTCATCTTCGCGGCGAACTTCTCCGCGAACTCAGCGGCGACGGATTCGTGGACGATGAAGCGGTTGGCTGCTGTGCAGGCTTCGCCCATGTTCCGCAGCTTCGCGAGCATAGCTCCGGCGACGGCGGCGTCCAGGTCTGCGTCCTCGAAGACCAGGAACGGGGCGTTGCCGCCGAGCTCCATGGAGGTCCGCAGAACGGTCTCGGAGGCATCGGCGAGCAGGCGGCGCCCGACTTCGGTGGAGCCTGTGAAGGAGAGCTTACGGAGCCGGGGGTCCTTGATCAGCGGACCCGTAGTCGCGCCGGCACTCGAGGAGGCAATGACATTCAGGACCCCGGCGGGTAAGCCGGCCTCCATCATGACCGCTGCGAACAGCTGGGAGGTCAGCGGGGTAAGTTTTGCGGGCTTGAGCACCATCGTGCAGCCGGCGGCGACGGCCGGGGCGATCTTCCTGGTGGCCATCGCCAGCGGGAAGTTCCACGGGGTGATCAGCAGGCAGGGTCCCACCGGCTTCTTGGTCACCAGCAGCCGGGATTTGCCGTCCGGAGAGACCGAGTAACGGCCAAAGGCGCGGACGGCTTCCTCCGAGAACCAGCGCAGGAACTCCGCGCCATAGGTAACTTCGCCGCGGGCTTCCGCCAGCGGCTTGCCCATCTCCATGGTCATCAGGAGCGCGAAGTCCTCGGCTCGCTCGGTCACGAGCTCAAAGGCGCGGCGCAGGATTTCGCCGCGTTCGCGGGGCGGGACCTTTGCCCAGGATTCCTGCGCAGCGGCGGCCGCGTCCAAGGCCGCGGCACCATCCTCGGCTCCGGCGTCGGCAATGCTCAACAGCACCTTGCCCGTGGCCGGGTCCTCGACGTCGAACGTCTTACCCGAAGCGGCATCCCGCCACGCACCATTGATCAGCAGGCCGGTAGGAACCGAGGGCAACAACTCTTGCTCGGCATTCAATGTCACGGTCATGAAGCGTCTCCTTTGACTTTGCTGCAGCGGCCGCTGCGGTGAAGCTGTCGATCCTCGTATGAAAGCAAAGACCCGTGCTTTCTGGATTGCAGTACAGTATGATTGTACGACACGCGTACGATGCGTAGAAGAGCGCATCTCACGATTAGCGGGAGACGATGATGACTCTGACGGAAACCGACGCACGGGCTGCCCGGCGTTACAGCCGCAAGGTGGCGTTCGCCAGCCTGATCGGCAACACCATTGAGCTTTACGATTTCTTCATTTACGGAACTGCCGCTGCTCTGGTTTTCGGCAAGCTGTTCTTCCCTCAGGCTGACCCGCTGACCGGCACCCTCCTTGCCTTCGGCACCTATGCCGTTGGCTTCATCGCCCGGCCTCTGGGCGGGATCGTCGCCGGTCACTTCGGCGATAAAGTCGGCCGCAAGAAGATGCTGGTCCTGACCCTGCTGCTGATGGGTGCCTCCACCTTCGGCGTCGGGTTGCTGCCGACCTACGATCAGGTTGGCGCGGCGGCACCCTTGCTGTTGCTGGCGATGCGCCTGATCCAGGGCTTCTCCAACGGCGGTGAGTGGGGCGGGGCCGTCCTGATGGCCACCGAGAACGCCCCGGAGGGAAAGCGCGGGTTCTACGGCAGCTGGGCCCAGGTCGGAGTCCCGGCAGGCACCCTGATCGCCAACGGCGTGTTCCTGGCCGTGAGCCTAAGCTTGTCCAGCGAAGACCTCCTGGCCTGGGGATGGCGCCTGCCGTTCCTCTTCAGCATCGTCCTGGTCGCCCTTGGCCTGTGGATCCGGTTGCGGATCCACGAGTCCCCGAAGTTCGTCGAGATGAAGGAAGCCGGAGTCGAGGCGAAGCTTCCCATCGTTCAGGTGTTCAAGCAGTACCCGAAGGAAATCTTCCAGGCCGTTGGCATGCGCATGGCTGAGAACGGTGCCTTCTATATCATCAGCACATTCGTGCTCACCTATGTCGCCTCCCAGCTGAAGATGCCCAGCAGCAACGCACAAATCGGTGTCCTGATCGGTTCAGCCCTGTCCATCCCTGCCCTGCTGATCTGGGCAACGCTCTCGGACCGCGTCGGCCGGCGCAAGGTGTACATGTTCGGCGCGCTTTTCGTCCTGGTCTTCACCTTCCCCTTCTTCCTCCTCCTGAACACCGGATCGCCTATCCTCGTGGGTGTGGCCGTGGTCCTGGCCATGGTCCTGGGCCACAGCGCCATGTACGGGCCGCAGGCAGCGTACTTCGCAGAACTTTTCGGCACCGAGGTCCGCTACACCGGAGCGTCCCTGGGAACCCAGCTTTCCTCGGTGCTCGCCGGAGGCCTCTCCCCGTTGATCGCCACCGCGCTGCTCGCCGCCTTCGGCTGGCCGGCAGTGGCCTGGTACATGGTCGGCCTGGCCGTCATTACCGTGATCGCACTGCTCACCACCAAGGAGACCTACAAGTCCACCATGAATGAGACCGTAAAAAAGGCAACCAGCCACGTCTGAGGCCGCGGCCACGCGTGCAACGTTATGCAGAAACCAGAAAGTGATTGAGTTGTGAAAACACTAGCGGCAGTACTCCGGGAAGCCGGACGACCCACCCCCTATGCAACGAGCCAGCCTCTGGAAATCGAGGAGCTGGAAGTCGGGCCGGTAGGCCCGGGTGAAGTGCTCGTGAAGATCTCCCACGCCGGAATCTGCCATTCCGACCTCTCGGTCATCAACGGGACCCGGCTCAGGGGCCTTCCGCTGGTGATGGGCCACGAAGCAAGCGGCGTCATCGTGGAAACAGGCAGCAACGTACGGCGCCTGAACGAAGGTGACCACGTCGTGTTCTCCTTTGTCCCGCCGTGCGGCTCCTGCCCGCCTTGCATCGCCGGCCGGCCGGCACTGTGCCGGCCGGGTAACGAGGCCAACGGTGCAGGAACCCTCCTGTCCGGGAGCCGCAGGTTCACCGACGCCGGAGGGCAGGCACTGAACCACCACAGCGGCGTGTCCGCCTTCTCGCAGTATGTCGTGGCGGCCGAGGAATCCCTGATCGTTGTTGATGCCGGGCTTCCACTCCAGGAAGCTGCGCTCTTTGGCTGTGCCGTCATCACCGGCGTGGGCGCCGTGTTCAACTCAGCCCAGGCCCGTCCCGGTTCCTCCCTTGCCGTGTTCGGCCTTGGCGGCGTCGGCCTCAGCGCGATCATGGGCGCACGGGCAGCCGGAGCGAACCCTGTCATCGCCGTGGACATCGTGGAGAGCAAACTCCAGCTCGCCAAGACCCTCGGCGCGACGCACATCGTGAACCCGACCGAAACCGATGCCGTCGAAGCCATCCGCGACATTACTGGCGGCGGAGCCGACACCGTCGTCGAAAGCGTCGGCAATGAAAAGGTGCTGGCCCAGGCCTACGCCGCCACAGGGCGGGGCGGGACAACCGTTGCCGTTGGCCTGCCCCACCCCGACCGCCAGTTCACCGTCCCCGCGATCAGCCTCGTGGCCGACGAGAGGACAGTCCGCGGCTCATACATGGGATCGGCAGTACCTAAACGCGACGTCCCAAAGTACATCGCCATGTACCAGGCAGGACAGCTCCCGGTTGACAAGCTCCTCACCGGCACGCTCGGGCTGGATGCCATCAACACCGGCATGGACAGGCTCGCGGACGGCAGCGCCGTCCGGCAGATGGTGGATCTGTCCCTGCCCCTGAGCGGTCAGTAGCCCAGCCATGGCCGGGGGACGCGACGCAGCACAGAACGGCGAAGCCGAAGTCATCATCGTCAAGTTCGGTATGCGGGAATGCCTCAAGAGCGAGGTTTACCTGAACTTTCCCTACTACAACCGACCCGATGGGCCGGTTGGGATGGATTACTACTTCTGGGTCGTCCGCAGTGCGGACAACGTCACTGTCGTTGACACGGGCTTTTCGACAGAGGCGGGCGCAAAGCGGGGTAGAACCATGCTGATCGAACCCGCCCAGGCATTGTCCCACCTCGGCATCAGCCCAACAGAGGTAGAAACAGTGGTCATCACCCACGGTCACTACGACCATGCCGGGAACGTGAAGGACTTTCCGAACGCCGAAATCGTGATGGCCCAAGCCGAATACGACTTTGTCACCAGCGGGATGATTAGGCGCCCCCAGTTCCGCTTCTCCACCGACGCGGAAAACGTGGCGGACCTCAAGGCGTTGGCAGACCAGGGCCGGCTGCGACTGTTCTCCGACACGTTGCAGCTGGCCCCCGGCCTAACGCTGCACCAGGTCGGAGGACACACCCCCGGCCAAACAGTCGTAACCGTCCGCACGAGCGAAGGCGAGGTGACCCTAGCCTCCGACGCAGTGCACTACTACGAGGAACTCGAGGCGGACATGCCCTTCACCTTGGTCGCGGACGTGCCGGGAACCTACCGGGCCTTCGACAGGGTCATGGAACTGGCAACAAACCATCCTTCCCTCATCGTTGCCGGCCATGACCCCCAAGTACAGAAGCGCTTCGCGCCTGATGCCGAGGGTCCGCTGGCCGGGCTGGCGTCCCGCGTCGGCCGGATTGATAGAGAAAGAGATTGAATATGAATCACGACGATCTGCACGGAAAAGTCGCGGTCGTTACCGGTGCCGGACATGGGCTCGGCCGCGCTTCGGCTGAGCGGCTTGCCCGTGAGGGATGCCGAGTTGTCGTCGTTGACATCGACGTCGTTGCGGCTGCTGAGGTGGCGGGGTCCTTGCCCGTCGAATCGATTGCTGTCCAGGCTGACATCAGCAAGGAAAACGACGTGGAGCGGTACATCCGGGAGGCCCATACCGCTTTCGGCCGGATCGATCTGCACCACCTGAATGCCGGCATTTTCGGTTCCTTCGATACCCTGCCCGAGATTTCCATCCAGGACTTTCAGAAGGTCATGGACGTCAACGTCGCTGGCACTTTCCTGGGTATCAGGGGAGCATTCCGGCAGTTCCAGCAGCAGCAGACAGGTGGGGCAATCGCTGTTACCGCATCAATAGCCAGCCTGACTGGAAGCGCTGACCTGCTTCCTTACCAGACCTCCAAGCACGCTGTCGTGGGCCTCGTGCACGGCGCCGCGGTTTACGGCGGACCACTGGGCGTCAGGGTAAATGCTGTTGCGCCGGGAATTGTGCCCACCGATTTGTTTGCCGCCGCCGGGACCCAGGTCGGTGGTGCCAACGATATGGAGCAGCGGGCGTCAACCACGCCGCTGCGCAGGGCCGGGACTGCGGACGAGATCGCCGGTGCCGTTGCGTTCCTGCTCTCTACCGACTCCGCCTACATCACAGGTCAGGTCATCTCAGCTGACGGGGGTGCCACCATCGTCAACACCGTCCGCCCATCGGGCGGGGCAGGCGCATGGGACACCAGCGCCGCGGACGCTACCCTTTACGGCTCACGCCGACCTACCCCCAGCCACTAAGCAAAGCAATCTACGGAGGACACAATGTACAACGAAGTTTACGAGCAGGGCCTGGCCATCCGGAAGGAGGTCCTTGGGGACGCGCATGTGGAGCGATCATTGAACAGCGCCACGGAATTCGCCCGCCCCATCCAGGAACTCGTCACTGAATACTGCTGGGGAACCGTCTGGAGCCGGCCAGGTCTGGAACGTAAGACCAGGAGCCTGATCAACCTGGCCATGCTGACCGCGCTTAACCGGTCACACGAACTGGCGGTGCATGTTCGCGGCGCGGTCAATAACGGCTGTACCGACGAGGAGATCCAGGAGGTCCTGATGCAGGCAGCAATATACGTGGGAGTGCCCGCGGCACTCGAATCGTTCAGAGTCGCTGAAAATACACTAAATGAGGTGCGAACCAATGTCTGAAAAGCGATACATCACGAGTGTTGCCTTCATCGGGCTGGGAAACATGGGCGGACCCATGGCTTCACGGCTCGCAGGACGAGGTTTCAAGGTACACGGCTTTGATCTTTCCCCTGAAGCCCGGCAACGCCTCTCGGACGCCGGCGGGGAGGCGCACGAGACACCGTCAGCGGCAGTGGCGTCCGCGGACGCAGTTATCCTGATGCTCCCGTCCTCAGCAGTTGTGGAGAAAGTTATCCTCGACGATGAAGTGCTGGCGGCGCTGCAACCAGGGGCAGTAATCATCGACATGAGCTCGTCCGAGCCTGGCCGGACGGTCAAACTTGCCGCCACCCTGCACGATAGAGGACACATCCTTCTGGACGCGCCCGTGTCGGGCGGTGTCCGAGGAGCCGAAAGCGGAAATCTCACCATCATGGCCGGCGGTGACCAGGCGCACCTCCAAGAGGTGCTCCCGGTGCTGGAAAAACTCGGCTACACCACCCGGATCGGGCCTGTTGGGGCAGGGCACGCACTCAAAGCCCTCAATAACCTGATGTCAGCCACGCACCTTCTCATCTCCAGTGAAGCGATTCTCGCTGGGGAGAAGTTTGGGATTGAACCCGCCGTCATGCTTGATGCCGTCAACGGCTCCAGTGGCCGCAGCGGTTCAACAGAGAACAAATGGCCCAATTTTATCCTGCCCGGCACCTTCAACTCCGGTTTCAACCTCTCACTCATGGTCAAGGACATGGGGATCGCGGTGTCCTTGGCCGAATCCCTGGGCGTATCAAACCAGCTTGGCGAGTGCGCCACAGCGCTTTGGCGACAGGCCCAAAATGAACTTCCCGAGGGGGCGGACCACACCGAAATCGTCAAATGGTTGCGCCAAAAAACCCGATGACACCTGCACTGCGCTCCATGTGATGGTGGTGACCGTGGCGCCGGCCTCGTGAGCCCTAGTGCATGCCGGCAGTTCAAAGGCCCTGGTGTAGCGGAGAACCGCAAACACCAGGGCCTTTGACATTAACCTCTCGGGCCACAAATGGACACCGTCTTCGGGAGAGGTGTCAGTGCACCCGGTGTAAAACCCTAGAAAAGTGGGGAGCCTTTGGTCACTGTTCGGCTGCGGAGCAGCGGAACAATCTGCGCCTTCACGATTTCGATGAAATGCGGAGTAGAGCAGTGGCGGTCGAAGTCCTCTGCTGCCTCATATTGCTCAAGGATAAAGATCACGGAAGGGTCATCGGCCGAAAGGTGGAATTCGTACATCCTGCAACCCGGTTCCTGCAGGGATCGGGACCTCACCGATTCAAGCAGTTCCACGACTTTGGGAAAGTTTTCGGGTGCTACTTCGTACCGCGCAGTCACGCTAAATGTCGTCATTTCGGTAAACCAATCACTGTAGGAAAAAGGCGCGAGCGGGGACGGAATCGGGCGGTTTCGCTGGTTTGTCGGTACTGCGCTGTGGCTGGTCAGGCCGTCTGGTTAGCCAGGACGTCCGTCCCTGCCGTGGATGCCGGGCCGGAAGCAAAGCTGTCCAAGGCGATTTTTCCTGCGCGTTCTACATGCGCGCGGCAAAGCCGGCATGCTTCATCTGCATCCCGTCGCCGGATGGCATCGACGATTTCCTCCAGCTCGTTCACGGTCTGCTCAAAGCGGCCAGGTGTGCTGAGAGTCCGTCGGCGGAGAATCGTCACCCTATTGTTGAGCTGATGGTGCATTTGGGCGAGCACTTTGTTGCCGCAATTGGCCAGAAGCACCTCGTAGAAGACATTCTTGGCCTGCAAAACCTCCGCCGGGCTACTGTCGGCGCCTGCTGCGCGAAGTGCTTGGACGGCTGCGCTGAGGGCTGTTATTTCGTCTTCCGTTGCCCGCATGGTGAAGCCATGCGCTACGTGCCCTTCAATAAGTTGCCGGGCCTCATAGATCTCCCGGGCATCTTCCTCGGTGATGACTGCCACGGAAATCCCTTTATGGACGACGTTGGTAATCAGTCCTTCGGCCTGCAGTTGCTGGAGCGCCTCCCTCAAAAGGGTCCGGCTTACGCCGAGCTTCGCGCAGAGATCGCGTTCCACGAGTTTCTGGCCGGGCTCGAAGGAACCGTAAATGATGGCATCGCGCAGGACGTTCTCAGCCCGCTTGCGCAGCGACATGTCCTCGCGCCCCAGTAGTAACCCGTCCGGCGTCTCCATCGTGTACCTCCAGTGCAATGATGTCCGCTCCAATTTACTACGGATCGCGGGCACACGCCATAATGTCCGACAATCATACTTTGGTGCACCCTCTTGAGCTGGCAGGCCTGGTACCTGTACCCGGCACTCCCGGCGTGGCTTATTTCACAAAATCTATTGCGCAGACACCCAGCGCCTCCTATACTCGGAAAATGCGCTGCATTATTGTACGACAAAAAGTCATTGGGACAATATGGCAGTTGTGCGCGGTGGCTGCGGGGGCGGCCACCAGATAAGTGCGTGGTCAATCCGGCCCGCACCGGGTAGTACTCACCCTGGAGGACAAGAAAGATGGTCAACGAAGACCTCAATACCGGCTCGTCGCGCCGCCTGCGTGACAAAGGATCTCGGTGGCGCCCCGCCGCTGTCCTCGCCGTCGCCGTGTCTCTGCTGCTGACTGCCTGTTCCGGAGGTGGCTCAGATTTTGGCCCCACGGGGCAGGGCGCCACTGGAGGATCCGAGGACAGCGTGCTTACCTCGCTCCCGAAAGACCTGCAGGACGACTACGAGAACTTCAAGGTCCCCACCGGTCCAACTCCCTACCTTGAGAACTGGAAGCCCAAGGGCCCGCCACCTTGGACCATCGGGTACGCCAGCCCGTATTCGGGCAACTCCTGGCAGACCCGGGCCATGACGCACCTCATGGACGATGTCATCCCTGCCTACAAGAAGGCGGGCCTTGTCGATGAAGTGGTCGTGACCCAGTCCAATTCGGATGACACGGTGCAGAACCAACAAATCCGCCAACTGGTGGATCAGGGCGTGGACATCCTGATCGCCTGCTGCTCATCGGCCACAGCGCTCAATCAGTCCATCCAGTACGCCCATGACAAGGGCGTTCCCTTCGTAAACTTCAGTGGACACGTTGATTCCCCATACTCCATCAGCGCTTTGACCAACTACTTCGAGGCTGGAAGGGTTTCCGCCGAATCGGTAATCACGAAGATGGGGGGCAAGGGCAACTTGCTGGACGTGCTCGGGGTCCCCGGTGCGGCCAACGCGGCCGATTTCGAAGCAGGCGTTCAAGCCGCCGTTGCAAAGCATCCTGACGTAAAGATCGTCGGCACGGTGACCGGCCAGTGGTCTGCTCCAGTTACGAAGACCGAAGTTCAAAAATTCCTGGCGACTAACACCGGAGAAATTAACGGAATCGTCGTTCAGCCGGCTTCAGCCACCGGCGCCCTGCAGGCGCTTCAACAGTCGGGCCGGCCAATCGTGCCGATCAATATTGGCGGGGAGACAGGCGCCGCCTGCTACTGGGTCAAGAACCCTCAATTCGCCACCACCGGTTTCAACATCTGGCCCCCAGGTGAGGAAATCGCCCTTGGCGTCGAAACTGCCGTACGGACTCTGGAAGGACAGGGCCCACTGATCCGGTCCATTGTGAGGACCCCCTCCGAGTTCAGCTATGACTACGCCAAGGAAAAGCTCGGTACCAACTGCGACGTGAACGCCGACGGCTGGCTCGAGCCGCCAACAGGTACATGGCTATCCGGTGAGCATCTCGACAAGTTCTTCAAAAACCCCTCCGACCCCATGGCCTGGAAGCCCTAAAACGGCACCTGACCCCGCAAGCAGTAGGAGCACCAGCATGGCCAAGGCCACACTGCCCTCTCCGTCTCAGTCACTAAAGGCTGAGACGGAGAAGCAGGAAATCAGTGTAGAAATCAAGGGCGCAGCGAAGTCGTTCGGGGAAACCAGGGCACTACGGGGAGCCAACTTCTCGGCGGCCGCCGGGGAAATCCACGCCATCGTGGGTGAGAACGGCAGCGGCAAGAGCACGCTCGCAAAAATCATGTCAGGCATCGTGCTTCCTGACGAAGGCACCATCCTCATCAACGGCCGTACCGTGAGGAACCCCTCCGAGGCACTCAGCACGGGCATCGCCACCGTTTTTCAGGAAGTGCTCGTCGCCGAAGGTGCCAGCATCGCCGATAACGTTTTCATCGGCATACAAGGGCTCTGGCGCTCCCGGATCTCCCGTAAGGAGCAGAACAGGCGCTCGGCAGAGCTGCTGGAGACTCTGATGGGCCACCCGGTGAACCCCTTAGCCCTGGTGGACACGTTGTCCCTGGCGGACCGTCAATGGGTCACGATAGCCCGTGCGCTCATCCGCTCGCCGAAAGTAGTCATCTTCGATGAGTCAACCGCTGCCTTGGACCTTCCGGGCGCTGCCCGGTTGTATTCGGAGATGGAACGGCTGCGTTCGGTCGGTGCATGCGTGATCATCGTTACGCACCGTATCGCCGAGCTCACGACGTTCGCTGACCGGGCCACGGTCCTTCGTGATGGCATCAACGTGGGCGTTCTCAGCGGCGACGAGATCACCGAGAACAGGCTGATAGAGCTGATGACCGGGGTGGCTTCCGAAAAGGGTCTGGCTGGCGGCACCCATCATCAGCGCGTCCGCAACCTCTCCAGGGAGAATGTGGCCCTCAAGGCCGACGGACTGGTGGCCACTCCTGGAGCCCGCCCGTCCGACTTCGAACTTCGTGGCGGAGAGATTGTCGGCTTCGCGGGACTGGACGGACAGGGGCAGGCGGAATTCCTGCAGGCCCTGACCGGCGTCAGGCCTGCCATCTCCGGCGAGGTCACTGCCCTGGACGGGGACGGCCGGCCGGCACCCATCACCTCCCTGGCGAAGGCCATCGAGTCGAAGGTCGAGTACATCTCGGGGGACCGGAGGAAGGAAGGTATCTTCCCCAATCTGAGCATCCTTGAGAACTTCGGAATGCCCCTCTACCAGAAGCATCGGCGCGGCATGTTCATTGACCGCAAAGCCATCAGCAGCCGCTTCAAAGACATGTCCTCGATGCTGAAGCTACGGGCCGGCGCTTCATCCAATCCCATCACCTCGCTAAGCGGTGGGAACCAGCAAAAAGTGCTGATCGGCCGCGTTCTTGCCCAGGGACCCCGGGTAGTGGCACTGAACGATCCTGCCCGCGGAGTCGATATCGGCACCAAACGCGAGTTGTACTCCCAACTGGACACGCTGGCAGGAACAGGTGCCGGTGTCATCTACCTTTCTACCGAAATAGACGAGCTGATCGGTCTCTGCGACCGGGTGGCAGTCTTTCGCGACGGCGCCCTGCTGGGGTGGCTTTCAGGAGAGCAAATAACCTCCGACCGGGTCCTGTCAGGGATGTTCGGCCATCTGGAGTCCAATTTCGATGTTGAGAAAGCCCTGGTCGAACAATCATGAAGCCACAAAGTTCCTTTGCCCGGCTGGCGAACAGCTCGTCCTATGCTTTTGCAGCCTGGGGCCTCCTCCTGATCCTGCTCGTCGTCTGCGCAGTCCGGGCACCCTACCTGTTCAGCGCCAGTGGAATCGGCGGGCTTCTGGTTTCCGCCGTGCCGCTCATTCTGATCGTCATGGGCCTTACCGTCACGGCACTGGTCGGCAGCGGAGTCGACTTGTCCGTGGGGCCGATGATGATTTTCATCAACGTCACGCTCGTACGGTTCTTTTTCGATAACCAGATCGGGACCCCCGCACTGATTTTCGCTTGGGCGCTGGGCATCGGCATTCTCATCCAGGTCATTCAGGCAGTTGTCATCACCGTGGCACGCATCGAACCGGTCATCGTGACGCTCAGCGCA
Source organism: Arthrobacter sp. FX8 (assembly GCF_026723805.1). Classification (NCBI taxonomy): domain Bacteria; kingdom Bacillati; phylum Actinomycetota; class Actinomycetes; order Micrococcales; family Micrococcaceae; genus Arthrobacter; species Arthrobacter sp. FX8. The sequence continues at coordinate 3,936,196 of NZ_CP113505.1, forward strand.
TTCCTGGCTCTGTCGGGCATCAACCTGGTGATTCTCGCCCAGCCTCAGGGACAGGCTCCCCGATGGCTGGCTGAATGGGGATCGGGACGATCCATCCTCGCCCCGATGACGATAGTGCTGATCGTCGCCATCCTCAGCTGGTGGGCCTTCACCCGGACGCCCCTGTTCACCAACCTCCGGCTGGTCGGGTCCAATCAGCGCACAGCCTTCGTCAGCGGAGTCCCTGTGACCCTGATCCGGATCATCGCCCATGGCATCTCAGGACTCCTTATCGGAGCTGGGGGCCTCGCCTACACCGGGCAGATTGCCTCCGGGAACCCGACCCAGGGCGGAACCTACACCCTCGCCGCCATCACCGCCCTTGTCCTGGGCGGCATCAGCCTCGCCGGGGGCCGCGGCGGGGTTCTGGGGTCCATCCCGGGTGCCATCGCCGTAACGCTGATCTCATTTACCCTGACGACCTTCTCGCTCGGATCGCTGGCATCGTTCGTGGTTCAACTGGCCTACGGACTCATCCTGGTGCTGGCACTCCTGGTCAGCGTGGTCGCCCCCACCCTATGGCGGAAACGCCAGGAGGTTAAAGCATCATGACGACCATCAAAACCCCCGCAATTGGCAAATCAAGTCCGCTGATGGGCAGAGTTTCCGGACAAAAGAACATTGTCCTTGGACTGGTCATGCTCGCCGGCCTAATGATCGTGGGTGCCACCACCGTGCAGGGGTTCCTGTCCGCACCGAATATTCGCTCGATGCTCCTCCTGGGTGCGTTCCTTGGATTGGCTTCCGTAGGCCAGACCATGTGTGCCCTTCTCGGAGGGCTTGACCTCTCCATTCCCTACCTGATTGGGTCGGCCAACATCGGAACCCTTTACCTCATCAGCGCCGGGGTACCGGCCGGCCTGGCCATCTTCCTGGTCCTCGCCGCCGGCCTTGTGGTGGGCATACTGAATGGCCTGTTGAGTATGCGGCTACAAAATCAAGCACTCATCGTGACCCTCGGTGTCGGATTCGCCACCGTGGGGGCAACGCAGGTCCTGACGAGCATGGGTGCCTCAAATGCAGGCGGTACCAGCGGCGTTGTCCCGGAATGGCTGGCGAACATCTCCTCCCTCAACGGCGAGACTTTCGGCCTGCCAATACCTCCCATCGTGATCATCTGGATCATTCTTGCGGCCGGCCTGGTGCTGGTCATGCGAAGGACCTGGTTCGGGCGCAGTACCTACGCCCTGGGCGGTAACCGGTCGGCAGCCCGCCTGATGCTGATCTCCGAACCCCGTCGGTGGGTCACCGTCTATGCCATGAGCGGGTTGTTCTCAGCCATTACCGGTGTTCTGCTTCTGGGCTTCACTGGCGGGGCCTTTGTACGGGTCGGAGACCCGTATCTTTTCCTCACCGTGGCCGCGGTGGCAGTCGGAGGTACATCCCTCCTGGGCGGCCGGGGCGGATACGGCAGTACGTTGCTCGGGGTTCTGGTGCTCATCGCTTTGACCTCACTGCTGGTCGGATACGGGCTCAACAACAACGCCCAGCAGTTCGTTCTTGGGCTGCTCATCGTTCCGCTGGTCGGCTTCTACGCCCGAAACCCTCACATACGCCAGCAAATCTAAAGCCTCACACACGCTGGTAGGCCTGAAGATCACGCAAGCCAATGAAGAAGAACCAGCGGCATAAATTGAGGCAGCGGATGCGGGCAATCAGCCTTAAGGACTACAAAGGAAGAACGATGGACAGCAACGATGCGGCAACCCAGACCCAGCAAACCAGCCAGTGGCAGGACGGGATAAAAGTACGACGTGAGGTGCTGGGGGATACCTATGTCACCGAATCTCTGGAGCGCTCAGCCGGTACCGAAAGTGAGGCCCTCCAGGCCCACATTACTGAAACGGTCTGGGGGGCTGTGTGGACTAGGCCCGGACTGGACAGACGAAGCCGAAGCCTGCTGAACATCGGGATGCTCGTGGCCCTCAATCAGCATCATGAACTTGCCATTCATCTCCGGGGAGGACTCCGCAACGGACTGACCCGGGAAGAAATTGTAGAGTCCATCATTCATGCAACAGCCTATTGTGGAGCGCCTGCCGGGCTGGCTGCAATGCGGGTCGCTCAGAAGGTACTCGACGCAGAGTCGGCCGCGGCCGGAGCCCTGTAAGTAGCTGAGGCCTGACGGCCGTAGCCAGAGCGCAGTTTCAGGCAAGCTACCTACCTCCGGACCGAGGCACGCCCTCCAGTTGCTGTCACCAAAACGACCGGACCGACGTCCAGGGTCAAAATTCATAAAAGGAAAATCATGGCACCGAAGCTCAATCATTGGATCGATGGCCGATCAGCCGTTCCCTCCAACAACTCCTACCGGGAGGGCGTTAACCCGGCGACCGGCGGGGGAGGTGTTGAAGTAGCACAGGGCAACGTTGATGACGTCAAAGCAGCTGTCGCCTCGGCAGAGAACGCCGCCCGGTCTTGGCGGCGCTTTCCATCGGCCCAGCGCGGACGGCTGCTGGGCAACCTGGCGCGGACGATGCGTGAGAGAAGCCAGGAGCTGGCCGAACTGGAAATCCAGGATACGGGCAAGCCACTGGCAGTGGCACTGAGTGAAGTTGAGAACTCTGCAGCCTACTTCGAGTTTTACGCGGGGCTGGTAAATTTCCCTGTCGGTGACACCCTCGATGTCGAGCCCGACCAGCACATCTACACGCGTCGGGAACCCTTCGGGGTAATAGGCGTGATCACTCCCTGGAATGTCCCCTTGAACCAGGCCGCCCGGGCCTGCGCACCCGCGTTGGCGGCCGGCAACGTAGTCGTCGTCAAACCAGCGGAAGCGTCCTCACAAACGACGGTCGCTTTGGCACAAATGGCCACCGAAGTCGGTTTTCCCAACGGCACGTTCAACGTGGTCCTGGGTAAAGGATCCGAGGTCGGAACGGACCTCGTCCGCCACCCGTCGGTCCGCAAGGTCGCCTTCACCGGCTCTGTCGCGGTGGGCCAGACGATCGGCCACCTTGCCGCGGACAGGGTCATCCCCTTGACCCTGGAACTGGGCGGGAAATCTGCGAACATCGTGTTCGAAGACGCTGACCTGGACTTTGCAGCGAAGGAAGCGGTGAGGGCGTTCACGACCAACGCAGGACAGATCTGCTCTGCGGGAACACGGCTCCTGGTTCAGAGGTCCATCCACGACAAGTTCGTTAGAGCTGTGTCCGAGGTTGTCAGCACGCTCCGCCCCGGCCAGGACCTTGGCCCCATGATCACCCGCGACCAATACCAGCAGGTTCAAAAATACTTTGACGTTGCGAAGGAAGAAGGACTTCAAACCGAGGTGGGCGGGGACCTGCCGGCCGATGAGAAACTCCAAGGGGGCTTCTACGTCAACCCCACGGTGTACTCCAACGTAGACAACTCGGCGAGACTGGCACAGGAAGAAGTCTTTGGCCCGGTCCTCGTGGCCATCCCGTTCGACACCGAAGAAGACGCCATCAGGATCGCCAACAGCTCAGACTATGGACTGGTGGCCGCCGTATGGACCAAGGACATCTCCCGTGCCTTCAGGGTGACCGAGGAAATTGAAGCAGGCCAGGTCTTTATTAACACCTGGTCCACCGGCGCAGTCCAGACTCCCTTCGGAGGCCACAAGTACAGCGGCTATGGACGGGAGAAGGGCATTGAAGCACTTAACCACTACAGCCACCTCAAGTGCGTCGTGGTCTCGTACGCCGACCGACAAGGCCACTCCGCCGGTCTTCCGGACTAAAAACCCTTCCAAAGCCGCCGCCCAGCGGACACCCAGTGGGCGGCGGCTTTCCTGTGCGCTGCGCCGCGCTGGGGAAGATTAGCCACTTCTGGTGCAGTGCCGGAGATGCCCGGCCATATCCGATGCTCCTCGGTGTTCCGCCTGGGCGCCCGACAAGGAATGTCATCCTCCGCTATTCCTAATCCTGCTGCAGTCCCTACTGCCGGCCCAGCAGCCGTCATCCAGACAGTAACTGGGCCGTGTCCCGGGCGCACGCACGTCTCCGGCAAGCAGAACGCAGAACAGCAGCCCCCGTCCAGGTGCTGGATAACCTTCAGGACGGGGGCTGCTGGGCTCTGGTGCACGGACGGCTGTCCGTACTGTGGCGGGATTCGTTGTCAGTAGGCCTTTTGCAGCAGGGCGCGGACATCATCGGCGGTTACCGGCCGGGGGGCCTGGCGCAGTACCGCCTCCGCTTCACCCATCGTGGCGCGCACTACGTTCTCCAGGGCCTCGGGGGAAATATCGAAGTCGCGGATGCTCCGCGGCACCTCAAGCTCATCAAACAGCTTCGCCATCTCGTCCGGTGCCGACAGCGGCACCGATGCTCCTCTGGCCTCCGCAAGCACCTTCGCCATCACCTCCTGTTGGGCGGCGGTGGCTTCTTGGAAGAAGCGCATGACGTGCGGCAAGGTAATGCAGGAGGTGACGCCATGGGGGACACCTGCTGCACCCAGCTGGTGTCCGATCGCATGTGAGAGCCCGACAGGGACGTTGTGGACTCCGACCAGCGACATCCAGGCTGCCTGCTGGCACCGCAGGGTGGCCTCGTGGTCCAAGGGGTTTTTCGCTGTTTTCGGTAGATCTTCAGCCAAGGCGCGCAGAGCGGCAGTGCACAGGGCCGTTGTGAATGGGTGGGCGTTGGTGGCGTAGGCGATTTCCACCGCATGATCGATTGCCCTGACACCGGTGGTGGTCCAAAGGCTGCGCGGCGTCAGAGCAGCAAGGTCCGGGTCAAGGACAACGGTATTGGGCGTCAGGGCCAGGTACCTGGTGAGCTCTTTCGTGTCGGTCACGTCATCCACGAATGCCGCGACGCCGTTCCACTCCGCTGCCGAAAGCGTGGTGGGCACGGCAATGACCGGCACTGGGGTTCCGGTGAGGTCCGGAAGGCCGTGGGAGATACTGTACCGAAGAAAGTCTTGGGGGTCGGTGATTCCCTCTCCTACACCCAAGGCGGTGAGTTTTGCGGCGTCGATCGCTGAGCCGCCGCCGATTCCAATTATGACGTCCGCGTTCACACTCTGAGCTAGATCCACCAGCTCTGCAAGCCCTTTGACCGGGTTGTGTGCTTCCACCTGGGTATGAACTGCTGCGACCCTTTCACCCATTGAGCTGACGAGCTCAGCAAACTGTGGACTGGCTCCTAATGTCCTGCCGGTGAGCAGGAGTGCACGGTTCAAGCCGCGCCTGTTGAGCTCGGCAGGAATCTGTTTCAGGGCGCCCCGGCCCTCGATAACTCTTTCAATGCGGGGCATCTCGAAGATGCGTGGCTGGCTCATACTTTCCTCCAAACTGGAATCGGCACGCCCCGACAAAGTGGGACGTGCCGATTCCTATACATGATGTTCCTTGCCCCTGCACGGGCAGGAGATTATTGCGTTGGTCCCTGATGGAAACCTGGCGGTTGAGGTCAGCGCCTGCTTCCTGCTGCCTCGGCGGCCTTTGACGCAGCCTCTGACTCCGGGACGGAGGGGAGGGCGGATTCATCGACCTGTGTAGTGGAGGGAACCTGCGGTGCCGGGGCGGCACTGTCGGGTGCTCCGATTTCGGTCAGGTACTTAACGGCGTTGGCGCCTGCGACGCGGCCGAAAGTCATGGAGCGGATCGAGGACGTGGCCGGCGGGTACTCGTGATAGAACAGACCCGTAATTTCGCCGGCTGCGTAGAGGCCCGGGATAACGGCACCGCCACGCGAGATGACGCGGGCATCGGTATCGACCTTGAGCCCGCCGTATGTGAAGGTAATGCGGGCCTCGAGCGGGTAGCCGTAAAACGGGCCGGATTCGATTTTGTTCGCCCAATTCGACTTCGGTGGAGTGATGCCCTGGGTGCCCAACCCGTCGAGAATCTCTGGCTGGAAGGGTCCGCCCGGAGTTGAGTTATTGAATTCCTGAACTGTTGCCTCAACGGCCGCCGGATCCAAGCCAAGCTTCGTGGCGAGCTCGGCAAGGGTCGCACCCTCCTCGGGCTCCAAGTCCGTGGTTTCGTAGACCCAGCCCGGACGCATCCGCTCCATGACAGGTTTGTCGGTGATGAAGTAAGCCTTCTGATTCTGGTTCTTCCAGACTTCGTACGCCAACAGCTCGAAGTGGGCGAAGAGATAGTCCTCACCTTCATCAAAGAAGCGCTTACCTTCCTGGTTGACGCAAATGCCGTAGTTGTGGCCCCAGATCACGGCGTCCGGTCGGCTGGTCCGGGAGTCGACAACCTCTGAGTGGAACATGTCGAACTGACCGGCCGTATCCGCTCCGAGGTCCATTGCCATGCGGATACCGGCACCCTTGTTACGATGCAGGCCTGGAACGATCGGCTTGATGTCAACGGCGTTGTTGCCCAGGTATTGGGTCAGCATCTCGGGATTGCCCTCGAAGCCGCCGGAAGCGATGACAACGGCATGGGAGGTGAGTGTACGCAGCAGGCCATCCTTCCCTCGGACGACGACGCCGTTTACTCGGCCATCATCCGAAATGCTCAGCTTGACTGCCTCGGTTTCCCACAGAATTTCGGCGTTATCGAAGGACTGGAAGTGGGTGAGGAGGTTGTTCACGATCTGCAGACCGCCACCGACGGGCCACTTGATGCTCTTGTCGGTTTCGTATTCAAGTGCGACGTCGTTTTCCCAGTGCTGATACAGCTCAACGCCGTGGCTTTCCAGGTACTTGATGGTGCCCGGGACCTCGCGCTCAAGAGCCAGGCAGTATTCCCGGTCGGCCAGGCCTTTGGACGTTTCCTGGACCCGGTCCTTCCAGGACTCATCGAGGCGGCCGTCTTCGTAAACTCGAAGCCAAGCCATCGTCCAGCGCGACCCGCCTGAGCGTTCGTCCTCGGCGCCGACTTCCACCACGGCTACACGGCCTGACCTGCCTTCTTCGGCAGCCTTCTCGCAGTAGCTCAACGCAGCTGACGCACCGGCGAATCCGCTGCCAATTACAACCAGATCGTATTCAGACATTATCTGTATTCTCCGTCCATCCCCATCGATGTTTGTCGGACAATCCGACTTAGTGACAATACTACGGTCTCGTGTTTCATAGTGTCAACGGTCACGTAAGTACGTGATGCAGGCCATGTCCCGTCATGCCTGCCAAGGTTGCTGTTTTGCACGCCCCTGCGACCCCTCACCGCCTGCGTTTTTGCTATCGGGTGGAGGAAATCTCTCCCGATCTAGGTTCGAAGGGGCCACAACATCTCTTCTTGGCGGGAAGGCGCCAACCAGGACAACTGGGCCGATTGAGGTGATGACACCAGAAATTCCATGGTTCCGCCGGGACTTGATGCCCCTTCCCGCACGGGTTGCCTTCGTTGCGTCGCTGCCCCCGCTCCTACCAGCGACGGACAGTGCTCGGCGGCAATCAAACGGAAGCGATTCCTGGGAACCGCTCCCGTTCTTTCGCACATGCCTACGGTGAGGTGGCAGGCATGGAGTCAGCGCCTCGTGGGCACTCACGTCACCAACTTTCGGCCTAGCGGGAGGCTAGACCGCGTAGGAGTATTGCTCAAGATAGCGCGCATCAGAGCCAAGCGCCGATGCTGCGTTATTTGGCCAAGACGCATCCCGGAGGAGGGCCCTGCCTATGAAAAGTGCGTCAGCGTGACCGTGCTCAAGGAGCTCGGCAGCCCATGACGGATCATCAATCCGACCGACTGCAGCAACCGGAGCATCAACGTTGGAGCGTAGTTGCTGTGCGTAACGCGTTTGGTAATCCCGGTCCCGTGGGATGGGCGTGGGGACCAAGCCGCCACTGGATGCGTCGATTAGATCTACGCCGTGTTTGGTAGCTGCACGGGAAAGTTCGATGGTGTCCCGGATCGTCCATGACGCGTCTTGAAGGTCGGGATTTTCATCTATCCAGTCTGTTGTCGACACACGGAGGAAGACAGGGAGGCTTGGGGGCCACACGGACCTCACGGCATCGATAACCTCGATGACAATCCGCGATCGCCCAGCCAGGTCTCCGCCATAGGAGTCGGTGCGCCGGTTCGACAATGGAGATAGGAATGAGTGGAGCAAGTAACCGTGGGCGGCATGAATTTCAACAACCTTAAATCCTGCCGTAAGGGCACGCTTGGCGGCTGATGCGAAGTCCTGCACAACCGAAGCGATATCTTCCTTGCTCATTTCACTGGGAGCACTGTAACCCGGGAAAGCAACTGTGCTTGGCCCTTGTGTCGGCCAGCCGTGGCGGTCTTCTGTAAGTTGTTCACCGCCCAGCCACGGTTTGTCGACGGACGCTTTCCGGCCAGCATGTGCGAGTTGGATTGCCGGGACGGCTCCAGCTTCCGTGATTGCGGAGGTCAGCCGACCAAATACTTGTGCCTGGTCATCGTTCCACAGGCCCAGATCCCACGCGGAGATGCGACCCACAGGACTGACCCCGGTGGCTTCTACCATCACAAGGCCCGCACCACCGGCAGCTCGGGCCGCGTAGTGGGCAAGATGAAAATCAGTGGGGGCCCCTACGAGCTTCCCCTCCGGCGCTGCACTGTACGTGCACATTGGCGACATCCAGAGCCTGTTCGGTATGCGGAGACTACGAAGTTCCAGGGCGGCAAATGGGTTAGTCATAGTGCATTTTTCCTTTCGATGGTTCCCCTCGGGGTCAGCGCCCTGCTGGTAGGGGAACCATGATTATTCAGATTGGGGTGAGTTGCTGCGCTGCCAAGTGCACCGTGGAAGAGGGACAAAGTACATGCTCAGGCCCGGACAGTTACCAGTGCTGCCGGGTCGGAGAGATACTCATGTCGTTGAGCGTTACATCCTCTGGCTGGTTCAACGAGAAGAGAACTGCCCGGGCGACATCTTCAGATGTGATGGCGAACTTGTTCAGTTCTTCGGCGGCTGCACGGCCCTTCGGGGCGGTGACTTTTTCAGCCCACCCGGTGTTGATAACGCCCGGGCTCAGTGTATTGACGCGGATACCATGATTGACGCCGAGTTCTCTCCGCATCGACTCAATCATGGCCTGCACAAAGAAGTTGGTGGAGGAGTACACTCCCGCTGCGGCGTCGACGTGGTGTCCAGCGACGGAATCCATATTAAGAATCTGTCCTTCCCGCGCTTCAGCATTGTCGGAAGGACGCGGCGATGCCATGGAGGTAACCAAAAGCGTCAGCCGAATGATGCGCTTGCTACTCCTGGTTAGCTGCGGCTCTTGCCAAAGGAAGCTAAATCCGCGGCGGCTTCGGATGCGGGGGTAGTACCGTCCGTGAGCTCGATGATGGTCCTGTTTAGGGCCGGTCGGTGAAGTACAGCATCAATGAAGGCGGCAACATTGTCCCGGCGGACGGGGCCGTACTCGATGGCTGGCCCGGCAGTGACGAGGTCGTTGCCGGGCTCATCGGTAAGAAGCCCAGGCCGCACGATGACCCAATCCAGTGCTGTGCGCGCAAGATAAACATCTGCAGACTTCTTTACACGCATGTAGTGTTCAAAGCCCTCACCCCGCCCCCGGACCGTTCCGATTCCGGAAAGGCGGATACGAGTACAAACCGTCGAACTCCAACCCGAGAGGCCGCCTCAGCAGCTTTCTCGAGTCCCTTGCCGTCAATGAGCGTGGTTTTGTCTTGGCCGGTTCCGTGCGCGCCGGCCGAGAATACGATTGCGTCATGGCCCTCCATCCTCGCCGAGAGCTCATCGACAGAATCTGTAATGAGATCTCCGCGGACGGGGGTACCGCCAAATCCGATAATCTTCTGCGCCTGCTGTGGAGCGCGATGCATCCCAGTTGCCGCATCCCCCGGGGCCGTGAGCCGCTTCATCAGGCACTGGCCGACGCCACCGGCAGCACCGATCTGGAAGACTTTCATGCGCTACTCCTTTCTCTGCCCTCTGCCCTCTGCGCGTGGACGCTGGCCACCACCTTGAAAGAGCAAACGGAAAAATGATCTGTACTGGGCACTACAAAATTAAACTGTAGTGGCTACTATAGAACTGGTCAAACTAGAAGAAGGGAAGGTTCTGACGTGGAGCATTCGTCGGCGCATGCCGTGAAGTCACCAGGTCGTCCTCGCGGATTCGACAGGGCCGCGGCCCTGGACGCCGCACTCGATTTGTTCTGGCAACGTGGATATGAATCCACTTCCATCAGTGATCTTTGCGACGCTATGTCGATTCGTCCTCCAAGTCTCTATGCGGCTTTCGGAAATAAAGCCCAGCTCTTCCTCGAGGCAGTTGACCGCTACGAGCGAACCTACTGGGATCCCGTCTGGCGCGAGTTGAAGCAAGAGCCTGATGTCCGGCGGGCCTTCTCCCAACTTTTCGATACTGGCGCGACGATCATGTCCGCCCAAGACGGAAGGCAGGGGTGCCTTGTCACGCTGTCAGCCGTAGGTATGTCTCCGGCCTCAGCCGACGTGGCCAAGGCACTGGACAAAGTTCGCGCTGACGGAGTGGGGCATATTCACGGCCGACTCAAGGATGCCGTGAAGGATGGGCAACTCTCCGACGAAACCAACCTTCTTGCCCTGGCCGATGCCCTGAACGCCATTCTTGACGGCATGGCTCTTCGATCCCGAGACGGAGTAAGCGTCGAACGGTTACGAAGAATGGGTCAAGCAGGCGAACGCATGCTGCCAACAGAAATTGGCTGACCGGCTGGGGGCGTCGGTTGCCTAAACTTCACGGTCGGGCGAAGAATCACCCCCGGCTGTCAGGTTTGCCTGCAGTTCAGTCTGGCAGGAGCCCTGAAGGACCGCCCTAGGTGAGGGCTGCACTGGGAGATGTGATGAGCGAGGAGCCAAGAGTTCGAGAGCTTCGAAGAGCTCGCAACTGTTGACGGCGGCCCCACGCTCTGACGACGGTGGTCATAATCGCCCGGCGGTGGGCGAGCCTGACCCGGTCCGTATGGAGTTAGCCCACCCGTGTAAAGAGCGTCGAGGTTGGGGAGTGGCCTGGAAGCCACCGACAAATCGCCGCGCCTCGACGACTGCAACAGCCTCGAAGACCCCTTCTCGGGGTACTCCTGATCTGGGGGAGAGGCTCCCAGCTGGCACATCTTTCCTTGAAGATCGGCTAACGCGGCTTGAGACGCCGGATCGGTGTTTGATGCTGTGGACGTAAAGGATTCGGTCTTCGACGTCGAGGGTGAACAACACCCTGTAGGCACCGCGGCGTGCAGTGCGCTGGCCGAGGAGTTCGTTCGTCAAGGGTTTACTCAGCCGGTAAGGATTATCGGCCAGGACGCCGGTGACGAATTCCACGATCGCTGCAGTCGCCTTTTCCGGCAACCGTCGGAAACCCCTCAAGGACGGGCTGGTGACCTCGACCTTCCACGTACGAGACCGGTGGCCTGTGCATCTTTCACTGCTCCCAGCCGGGATTATTAGGGTAAGTTGTCGGCAAAGCGACATGCTTAGTCATGGCCTGCTCTAGTTGGTAATCGGAGCGGAGGGGTCGACGAAGACTAGACTCCTCGACTCCCGAAGGAGGAAGAACGTACGATGCGCGCTGTTACTCGGAACGCATCGGACCGCACCGCCAGCATCGGCTTCGCCTTCATTGGCGTTCTTCTCGTTGCAGTCAACCTTCGGGTGTCTTTTGTCAGCGTGGGACCGGTCCTCGCGAACATCAGTATTGACTTGGGCCTGTCCAGCGCGGCAGCAGGATTCCTCACAGGTCTTCCGCTCATTGCTTTCGCGGTCTCCTCACCTGTGGCGCCCCGTTTCGCTTCCCGTCTGGGTTTGGACCGCGCGCTGTGGATGTCCCTGTTGATCCTCGCCTTGGGCATCGTGCTCCGCTCCCTACCCGTGCCCGGCTTCATTTGGGCGGGCACAGCACTGATCGGCCTTGCTATCGCGTTTCTCAATGTCCTGGTCCCCTCGCTCGTAAAGCGTGACTTTCCAACGCGTGTCAGCCGGGTCACTGGATGCTATACGGCCACACAGGCCGCCTTTGCCGCTGTGGGGGCCGCCGTCGTCGTTCCGGTTGCACAAACGTCCCCGGCAGGTTGGCGGCTTGCCCTCGGAATTTGGGTGGGTCTGGTCCTCATCGCCATGGCCGTGCTCATGCCATGGCTGCGCCGGCACGGAACAGGCACCACGCATGGCACCGCGACAGACGCCGCCTCCTACCGGTCGCCCTGGGCCTCAGCCTTGGGCTGGCAAGTGACGATCTTCATGGGACTGCAATCGGTCGCCTTCTACGTCCTGATGGCATGGCTTCCAACCATCGAACAAAGCCGCGGGGTCCCCGCCACCACCGCTGGCATTCACCTCTCCGTTTTCCTACTCATCAGCGTCTTTGCCAGCCTTGCCACAGGAACTATCCTTCACCGGGGTTCGGATCAGCGGCTCGTATCCTTCACGAGTGCTTCGCTCACGTTCGCAACGTTTCTCGGGCTCGCACTCGCGCCGGACCTCATATTGCTGTGGGTCCTACTGGGGGCCATCGGGTGCGGGAGCCTTATTGTCATCGCCCTGTCTCTCTTCAGCCTGCGAACCGTGAACTATCCGCAGGCAGCGTCACTATCGGGCATGGCGCAATCCGTGGGCTACGGACTAGGTGCGGCGGGCCCAGTCATTTTCGGTGGTCTTCGCGACCTAAGCGGAGACTGGGCACTTCCGCTGCTCCTCACCGCGGGCATGATGGCGGTCCTCGCCGTGATGGGTGTGCTCGCCGGACGTGACAGGGTGATCAGCAGCCCAGCAGGATTCCATCAGGCTTCCTGAACCTAAAAGTTGGTCGCCTATCTATAGCGTGCAGTGACAGTAACCCGCGCTGTCCGACAAAGGGTCGACGGGGAACGGAAGTCTTTCGCTGAGGTGAGGACGCGCAGCGCTGGCTGACAGCCCTTCTGCAGGCACTCCCCCGCCTGTTTTCAAAGAGCCGATAGTTGATATTCTGTAAAGCTAGCGCTGTTTCCATAGGACATAACGACGGCGCCGGAGGGGAGCTCATTCCAGCTTTGCGTGCCGGAGGTACTGGTAGACGGTCTCGCGGCTGATCCCGTAGTCACGGGCAAGGAGGGCCTTTGAAACGCCGGTGCCGGCGCGTTGGACGAGTTCGGCGGCCCGTTCCGGAGTGAGGGTCCTTTTCCGTCCTTTGTAGGCGCCGCGCTGCTTGGCCAGGGCGATGCCTTCCCGCTGGCGTTCCCTGATGAGGGAGCGCTCAAATTCGGCAAAGGCACCCATGACGGAGAGCATTAGGTTGGCCATGGGGGAGTCCTCGCCGGTGAAGACCAGGCTCTCTTTGACGAACTCCACCCGCACACCTTTGCGGGTTAGTCCCTGGACAAGAGCGCGCAGGTCATCAAGGTTCCGGGCGAGCCGGTCCATGCTGTGCACAACCACTGTGTCCCCATCACGGGCGAACCGCAGCAACTCCGTGAGCTCTGGCCTGGCGGTATCCCTGCCGGAGGCCTTATCCGTGAAGACCCGGTCCAGAGCCTGGCCTTCGAGCTGGCGTTTCTCGTTCTGGTCCAATGTGCTGACTCGCACGTACCCGATCCGCTGTCCGGCCACTGATTGCCTCCAACCTTGAACCCGTCAGGTTGAGTTCTAGGCTTCTCTCAGAAAGAAGTCAAGACTAGCCGCGAAATCGTCAGCTTGGTGCACTCCAATCTGATCGGAACTACGCCGGGCCACGAAGTGAGGGGGTTGGGTCCAGTCCGGGTAACCCCACTAGCAGTCCCTCATGCATGGCGAGACTTAGACCAACCGGAGCTCGGGTCGGGCATTCCGCTCGCCCAAGAGCATCCGGACTCTGGCAGGTTTGCACGATATTTCCCGTGCCAGGGCTGTGAGCGTAAGGCCATTTGATTCTGCAACAGCGAAGGCTTTGGGAAGCAACGCCGGGATTTCTCCTGCGTAACCGTCCACGGACTCGTGGTTGAAAAGCCCAACCTTTCTCAACTGATTAAACCTTTGAAAGGCGCGGCGATAGGCAGCTTCCGAAACCGTTCCCAATTCATGGCATCGATAGATGAGGGATTCGATGGAGACGCCCCACTCCTTGCTGAGCCGATCTAGAAGGTGAAGGTCCAGTCTGTTTGGCAAGAGGGGCGTTATAGTCTCAGCCGGCGTTAGAAATTCTGCGGCGAACTGATCTGCCTCTTTTTCGAGTTGGGGGTCCCCGGGTGCCGTGTCAGGATGCATGATCAGATGCCCAAGCTCATGCGCTGCAGTGAACCTGTGCCTGTTGACGTCCTCCGCCCGGTCGGGTGTCAGCACCACGACAGGTCTGGGCAATCGGGATGTGGAAAAAGCATCAACCATTGGTGTGGCCGCGCCAGCGAAGGGAACGAGAGTCACAATGAGGCCGTGTTGCTCCATGATGCGAACCATGCGTGGGATTTTGCCTTTTCCCAGCCCCCACTCAGCCCTTAGCATCCGCGCAGCGGCGGCAGGGTCAGTCGCTTGAACCCGAGGAATCAACTCACCGGCTGTGAACCCGGGCAAGCGGACCGGAGGAAGTTGCACACGCTTTTCCAAGGCGTACGTTAACTCCCAGACCTGCTCAGTGAACGCTATGGCCTTAGACCTCTGATGGGCTGGAGTTCGACGCAAACTACGAAAGTGAGCGTCCGCGTCGCCGAGCCGAGCATACGGGCGCCCCGCGGCAAAAAAGGGAATCAGAACGTCTAAAGCTTCTGACAGCCTCAGTACATGGTCCGGACGCGGCAAATGAGTCCCAGCTTCCCAATTACCCAAAGCGACGGCAGAAACACCTACTTCCTTCGCAACGGCACTTTTTGTTAGACCCGCAAGACGACGGGCCTGAACCAGTCGTCCGGGATCGAAAGCTGCAGATATCTGGGCGGCTTGCTGGGCCGTGACTTGCTCCTCTGGGTGTCCGACAAGAGTGAGCCCTGACATTATTCCTTCGCCTCATTTCCGGTCGCCTTAGGTTCGCTCTCTGGTTCACTCAAGGGAGTTTCACTTCCGTAAACTCGCGGGGCCAAATTGAAGTCATCTTCGTCGAGCGTGCTATCAAACCTTGTTGGCGCCTCGACCACAGAGGCAACCGGTCGGGCAGATACGTCCTGGAGGGAGGGGAGAGTCGCATCGTCCAGAAGCGATTCCCAGTGCTTCCAAAGAACCTCGCCAGTGGCTTGGTCTTCGATCTCTAAATCACCCCAACCGATGCCCCATACCCCGGTAGTGGGGTTGCTCGCGTATCCAACCACAACTATCCGGCCGAACTTTCGTAACTGCTTATCCACGTCTTCGAGCTCGTCCAGGCTGACCGCCAACGTGTCATCGTCCTCGAACGCGTGCTCAATAGTGAGCTGCCGGGGTGCGGCAGATGAGTTGAGGCCCAGCAGAGACTTGCGCAGGTCGGACACGGGGGAGGGCAGCCTGCTGTCTTCCCGCTTCTCTTTCGGATCAGTCGTATAGCGAAGGGGGAGAATGGCCACGTTAGTTTGCGGAATCACGGCCAGCTCAAATCGCATTCCTGCCGGTTTTCGAGTTGTCACCCCGGGAACGTCACGGATGTAGTCGACGAGAATTTCATACTGCTTTACTTTGAGGGTGTGACCGTAGGTGTCGTGGGAAGTCATCTCCGCAGACACATGAGCAGTCAAAGCGGCAGCATGGGCGGCTCGGATAGCTCGAGGTACGAGCAGAGAAAGGTCGCGTGCCGCTTCAGCGAAGGCTTCTTCCGCCCACGTCCCAACTTCAATCATTTCCATTTAGCACATCTCCCCAAATTTAGAAAAAACCCGAAGCACCAACTATAACTTTAGATTTGGACGCAAATGCGACATTCGTCAGCGGTGTCACGATTTTGATCAAGTCTTGACCCTGTCTTGAGGCTGGCCCTAGACAGGCACTTCCTGGGAGGTGCAATGGCCAGGCAGGGTTCAAGCCGATCGGAGGCGTTTAGTGAACCGCACTAGCTGCATATTTCGCCACAGGATCAGAGAGTCTCCCGATGGGCGCCGGGACTCAGGAGCCAGCAGATGATAGTGTGAAAAGGGACCCCCTTGAAGCTTCAACTAAACCAAGCGGGAATGGCACTTATCAGTATGAGTCCTATTCCGCGGCGTTCTCCGCCATTGGGGCTCCCAACGCGTCGAGCCTGGGCCACTAGTCTTGGGCTATTGGTGGTGGCTTCGGAGGAGCGGGGATGCAGCTGGGCGTGGTGCTGATGGTCGTCGGTCTGGGCTGGTTTGTTTTTCGCAAGCGCATTGCCGAGCGTCAGGCGGTCATTATCGAGCGGATGCTGAGGCTTCACGGTCCTTTGCGCGGTGAACAGGTCCGCGGATTGGGGACCGTGGGACTGCTGTTCTGCTCTCTTCTCGTTCTAGCTGGCCTTGCGATAGTGCTTTTGAACGCGTTCCTGACGTAGCTCGAGGACACCACCGGCGTGCCTTGTAGCTTGGTGAACACGACTCACCGGGGCAGCGAGCCTCTCCCTGCATAGCCGGCCATGGGGACGCCTGCATCTGCGGCGTGTTTGTGGATGACTTGATAGCTGTAACCGAGTGCGTTTGCGACCAAGGTTGGCGGCAGTTCTTCGACGAGGCTGCGCAGGGCGGTGTTCCTTGCGCCGCCGAGGTTGATACCAAGGGCGCGGAGCTGGCCCATCATGGCGTCGGTGTGGATGTGTTGGCCGGGCAGGGTCCCGGGGAAGAGCCACCGGCTCCTCTTATTGCCAGTCTGTTGGTTGGGCCGGTCGTGTAAGTGGTCCCAGAACATAGGGGCGATCTGGGCCGGAACCAAGACGGGGATGTTCCCCAGGCTTAGGTGTAGCCCCTCGGGCAGGGCCTGCAGGTCAACGCACTGCAGGGCGGCGATCTTGCCGACCGGCTGGCCGAAGAGCAGCAGGATGAGCCCTGCGACCCGAAACGTCAGTGGGGCTCCTGTGGATTCGATGCACTGGCGTATGAGGTCGAGGCGTTGTTGTTGGGTGATGAGCGGCTTGGTGGCGGCGTAGCGATGCGGTATCTCCAGCCTGCCGATCTCCTTGTTCTTGATCTGCCAGACGAGGAATGTGCGGATGGCGTATCGGGTCGTGGGCCGTTCGCCCAGATATTGGTTCAGGTGCGCCTGCCTAAGGCCTTGCATTGCGAGCCCGTGCTCCGCGTAAAGCCACTTAAGGAACTTCCCCGTTTCGGTGATTTCCTGTTTGGCGGAGCGGACGGCGGTGTTCAGCGACTTTCCAGGGCTGGACATTTGGCGGAGGCGTTTGAGGTGGTGCCAGCGGGCGAAGCGTTCGATTGGTGCCTGGATATTCGGTGTTTCGGCGAGGTCCTGGATGCGGGTGGCCAGCCATTGTTCGAACGCTGCAAGTTGGCGGTTTCGGTCCGGCAGCATGCCGTGATGGATGAGCATTTCCCGGAGGTATTCCACTGACCGTGAGGCGGGAAGAGCATCAAAGGACTCGTGGGTGAGCGCGATGCTGCGGGTGCCGAGCCCGGTGAGGAGTTCGTTGGTGTTGGCCCCGCGCATCCAGGTGTAGACACTCTCCGGCCTGCCTGTGCCGGCGAGAACTCCGATCAGGCGTTTGAGGCTCAAGTCCGGGGGAGCATGGGGGTGGAGCAGCCCATCAAGGTCGGTCCGGAGGACGCAGCGGATGCAGTTGCCGGCGCGGAATCTTTCGGTTTCTGTCCCGCAGCCCTCGCAGGTCATGTTGGTGGTGATGCCCGCGCAGTCCCTGCAGATGTCGGTGCCGTCGGTGGCTTTGCCGGGGAGGAGCCGTTCTTCGCCGCAGCCAGGGCAGGATCCTCGGGTGCGGAGGGCAGTGGTGAAGCAGATCCCGCAGATGGCCCCGTCGGGCCAGGTTACGCGGATCTTCGCGGCCATCCGACCACACCGGTCGCACCGGTGGCCGCCCTCGGACCGGGGTCGGCCGCGGGTGCCGGCTCTAGTCGTCGTCAAGGATTCGGGCTCTGACGGGTTTGTAGGCGTCAGCGAACCGGACGACGTTCTCCCCGGAGGCGGCGGCCTGCTTCTGGCGTTTGGACCTTGCATCGGCGGCCGTGAAGGTGAACAGCTCGTTCGCTTCGACGCCGAAGATGTCGCAGAGGGCGGCCAGGAGCTGGAAGGAGATCCGTTCGGGGTTTTGGCTGACCATGCGGTAGATCTGCGACTCGGAGAGGGTGATCCCGCGTTCCCGCAGGGGTTCTACGAGTTCGCGGGTGTTGCGCATGCCGTGCCGTGCCATGAGTTCCCGGGCCCGCCACCGGTATTCGATGTCCCGTTTCATTCTCTTTCCTCCTTGGGCCGGACGGCCTTCTCAATCATGTCCTCGAGCACGCGGTTGAGCTCGCTGGTCTGGTAATCGCTGGAAACTAAGGTGTATAGAGACGTGGTGGAGGCGTGTTCGTGGCCGACCTGCCGCTGGACGAAGGTGTGGTCGAAGCCGAAGTGCTCGAAGAGATGCGTGACGTACGACCGCCGCAGCGAATGGATGTCCAAACCCGGCGGATAGCCGAGTTCATCGATATAGTCGCGGAAGCGTCGATGCAGGTTGGACTTGGGAACCGGCAGGCCGTTGGCAGTGGGGAAGATTTCCGAGACGGCCGGGGCCAGCCAAGGCAGGCCGCTCCGGATCCACGTCTCCAGGACAGCGGGAGACCAGTCGAAGACCGTCAGCACGGAACGTCTCTTCGGTGGTGAGCCGCGCTGCGCCTTGCCGTATCTGACCTGCAGGACGCCGAACTCGCCGAACTGGGGCGCCCGTCGGTTTCGGGAGAAGTCCACGGTCTGCAAGTGCGTGACCTCGTTCGCCCGTAGTCCCCAGCGTAGGCCGTTTTGAACACGGTGGCGTCCCGGTAGGCGGCGACCGCGCCCTTGCGCCCCGAGGCCAGGACCCGTTCAACTTCGAGGTCAGCAAGGTCGAAGAAACCCTGCAACTCGGCCCGGGTGAAAGGCCTCTTCGTCGGTGCCTGTTCGTTGTTTTGGGCGTGGCGGGCCCGATTGAATTCGGTGATGATCTGGGCGGGGGAGCGGCCGAACCCCTGACTGCAGATCCGGTCCCACTCATAGACCGGGTCAGTCAGGAAGTCGCAGAACACCTTCAAATGAGTTTGGTAGGCACGGATGGTGGCGAACGCCAGATTCAGGATCGAGCGCTCATGGGCGAAGAACTCATCGGCATCACCGACGGTCCAGTCCCAAGGAAAATGTCCCGTGTGGTCCACGAACCGGCGGACCAGGCTCTCACGTCCACGGATCGGGCCTGCCGTGAAGTTCCGTGCTAGCTGCTGCTGCTTCCAGCCCGTGAGCATGTCCTCGAACACCGCGTCCGCGGAAGGTGCTCCCTGCCGCTGCGGAAGCCTGATCAGCCGACCCTCCAAGGGGTCCATCACGCCTCCGATGCGTCTGCAAATAATGCTCTCAGAATGCATAAAATGCGAATCGATGTCAAGGAAACCCCGAAAATACGCGGAATTATCAGCCTTCGCGACTCCTGGAACCCGTCGACCGCTCCAGCGCCAGACTGATTACCGGCGCATCGTCGAACAGGCCTGAATCCCGGTAACGGCGCGGATTTCAAATGTCCAGGCATCGGAAAGGGGGAGCCGTATCACCGGGTCCTATTCCGCAGATTCTGCAATCGGATCACTTCAACTTGACATAACGTCGGCTATCGGTCAGGGACGTTTTCTTAGCCATGGCAGGGGTGGCTGCCTTCCGATCCTGGGCGGTCGCAGCCCAGGATCGGAAGCAGCACCTAGCGCTTTCCGTATTTACGGTGGACGGCTTGCTTGCTCACGCCGAGGCACAGCGCGATGGCTTCCCAGGAAAGGCCGGCCTGCCGGGCCTTCCTGACCAGTGACGCTTCTGTTAGCCCGCCTTCCTTCTGCAGCTGGGCGACCGCCTGCAGGGCTTCAGCCGGTCCTTTCCCGTCCATGGATGCAACCAAAGTCTTCATCCGATCCACCTCCATGCGTCAACATTAGTTGACGCCAGGGGTGGGTCAACATATGTTGACGACCCGCCGAGCACTGAGGCTGCCTCGTGAACCCACGAGGAAAGTGCGCGTGGACTGGACACCCGAGAGCAGGTGATCACTTCTACTGGATGCCGGGCGACATCTTGCGCCGGCAAGCGGTCCCACGAGAAACTCGAGGAACGCGCGCTGAATTGATGAAAATTTGGACGGCGGGATACCAGGGAAAACGGAGGCAACGATGCCGCCGCTCCTGTTTGGCGGCAAAGATGCCGCCACAAGATCCCGCAGACGAAAGGATCGCAATGGCAGGAATGTTCGAACTATTTATCGACACCGAATCTGCGTTCAGGTTCCGGCTCACAGCACCCGATGGAACTGTCATGGCAGTGTCCAAGCCCTTCGATACGAAGACCGACGCCGTTGCCGGCATCGCCGCCGTGCGCGAATATGCCGGCATGGGACTGATCACCGACCACAGCACAACAACCACAAATGCGGCGCCGCCAGCCACCTGGACTGACCCCGGCAGTCAAACTGACGATTCCCCGCGCATGCCAAAAATCGACTTCCACACCCGCGCCAGGGCGGTCCGCCGGGCCGTCTCGGGCCCCCGCTGGGCCGGGGCAATCCACAGCCTTTCCTGAACCGCCGGGGAGGGGCGCGGGGACCCCTTTCAGCGCCAGCTTTACATAAGGTCCAAGGCCTTGATGAGAGTCAGCTGCGTCCGTCGCCCTCTTGTCCCAACATACGAAGAAGGTCAAGGGTGGTCATCCTCAGCTCCTCATATGCGTGCTGGTAAAAGAGCGGCGTCAGGTGGACCAGAGGAGTGCTGTCGAGTTCTCGGATCAGCTGCCGTGCCTCCCCAATAACCTCCCCAATCTGGTTCAGGTCGCGGGTTCGATCCATATAAACGGGCCGTAAAGGTACATACCCCTACTTCTTCGTCATCCGATACCGTTCGATCTGCCGCAGCCGCCGCAGGAGGCTGTCGCGCCGCGGGTGCGGGACGGCGTCGGGCCCTTCCGCGGTGAGGTCGATGTGCTTGGTGCCGTACTGCCACAGGAGGAGGTCGTCCAGGAGCCGGTCCGGTCCGGGGGAGTAGCGGTGGTCCAGGGCCTTGCGGACCTCCGTGATGCGGTTGGCACTGAGCAGCCCGGCCAGCTGCATGGTCTGGTTCAGGCCGTGCGCGGCGAGGAGTTCGGCGGCCCAGCCCCAGTCGTCGTCCACCTTGCGGTCAACGTGGGGGAGCAGCGTGCGCCAGACGTCCCGGATCCGGTTGGGCGTGAGCGGGGCGGCCCCTTCGCCGTCCACGTCCCAGAAGCTGCGGACTTCCTCATACCGTTCGTGCAGGTCGGCGAAGGCCGTCTCCACGGTTTCCAGCATGGCCGCGGTGGCGGTGAACTGCCGGTCGAAGTGCGGGGTCCAGGCGCGAGGGTCCTCGGCCTTGAACCGGATGTCGTGCTCGATCTCGCTCCATGCGTGGGCGAAGATGGTGCGGATCTGGCACTCGAAGAAGTAGCTGCCGTTGGGCTGCAGGTCCGGGTTGAAGGCCTGCTGGTATTCCTTGACGGCCTCGTTCTGGATGGTGCGCAGGATGAGGTGGCGGCTGGAATACCCGTATGTGCCGCTCTCGATGGAGCCGATGTCCTTCTCGCGGTCGCCGCGGCAGTCAAACAGCTGCCGTTGGCGCTTGATGATGTTGGCTACGGCGGCGTTCTCGGCCGGCAGCTTGGTGATCACCCGGATGCCCACCATGTCATTGAGGGTGCGGAAGGGGTCCGGGAACTTCAGGAGCCGCCGGCCGCCGGGTTCCAGCGGCTCCTCCGTGCGGGAGATCTTCTCCTTGAACGATTCCACCGTCTTGGTGCGGCCGGTGACAAACAGCGGCGTGACCTCGCTGTCCTTCAGCATGTCCCGCAGAACCAGCAAAACGTCCCGGGTAACCAGCTTCAGGGCAGGCCGGACGCGCTCATAGATCTCCACGTTGTGCTGCACCGACTCACGCAGCGGCTCGTCCAGGTTTTCCCAGTTACTCGGCATGGTCCCAGCTTACGGCGGGGGTCCGACAGGAAGCCTTTGGGCCCCCTACGTTTCGGCGGCCGACGTGGACCCGCGCACCACCAGGGAGCTCTCGAGGATGAGTTCCTCCTGCTCCAGCGGCCGGCCTTCCATCAGGCGGCGGAGCTGCTCCCCGGCCTTCAGGCCCAGCAGCGCCGCGGGCAGGTGCACGCTGGTCAGGCCCGGGCTGCTGGTAGCGGAGTACGGCAGGTCGTCGAAGCCGGCAACCGCCAACTCCTCCGGAATCCGGACCCCTTCCACCCGGGCTTCCTGCAGCACACCGTAGGCGTGGGTGTCCGTGGCACAGACGACGGCGGTCACCCCTGGCGCTGCCAGTCCGGCCACGCTGCGGCAAAGGCCGCCGCGGCCTCGCCAACGTCGATGGTGGTGGCAGGGATATGCTGCGGATCCACCGCCATGCCCCGGGCGGCCGCTTCGGCCAGGAACGCCTCGCGGCGGATGGCAAAAGTTTCGGTTCCGGTCACGCTGTCCAGGTAGGCCACGCGCCGGTGCCCGGCCCCGGCGAGGTGGGCGGCCAACTCCCGGGCGCCCTGCGCGACGTCCAGATTGACCGCGGGAGCAACCGATTCCAGGCCGGGAGCGTCCAGCAGGACCAGGGGCCCGGCCACGGACAGATCGGCCAGGAAGTCCGCGTTCGGTGCGTCAACCAGGAGCCCTGCCGGCCGCAGGGACATCAGCTTCCGGACGTCGTCGGCCTTGGGGAATTCGCCCGAATCGGTGACGGAGAGCAGCAGCTGGTAGTTGGGCCCCAGGGATTCCCGCACCCCGCCGATCACCTTGGCGAAGAACGGGTTGGAGATGTCCGGGGCCACCAGGATCACGATGGAACTGACGCCCTTGGCCAGCGAGCTCCCGATGCCGTCCACCACGTACCCCAGCTCGGCGATGGCCTCCCGCACCCGGGAAATGTTGTCCTCGGACACCCGGCCCGCCGTCTTGCCGTTGGCCACCAATGACACCGTGGCCACGGAGACGCCGGCCCGCGCCGCCACCATGGCTGCCGTCACCCGCCGGGGCCGCGCCCGCTGCTGCACCTGTTCCCCGGAATCCATACTTCGATCCTATCCGCCGCAGGGAACACCAGGGGCAGCAACGCATCAAGCGTTTGACGTGCGGCAATACCTCCCCAGCGTTAAGCGTTTGACGTCAGCCGCAAAAGCCTGCCATGATCACTCCCGGAAGACTGAATCCCTGCCTCCCCGGCAGGCCCCAATGACGTGGAGAACCATCGTGGAACTAGATCCCCGGCCCGTAGACAGCCACCCAAAGCCCCGGAAGATCATCCTGGACTGCGACCCCGGCCATGATGACGCCGTGGCCCTGCTGCTGGCGCACGGCAGCCCGAACATCGAACTGCTGGCCGTCACCACGGTGGTGGGCAACCAGACCCTTGAAAAGGTCACCCGCAACGCCCTGGCCGTCGGCACCATCGCCGGGATCACCGGGGTCCCCTTCGCCGCCGGCTGCCCGCGGCCCCTGGTCCGCAGCATCGAAACCGCGCCGGACATCCACGGTGAAAGCGGCATGGACGGCCCCGCACTGCCGGAGTCCACCATCGAACTGGACCCGCGCCACGCCGTCGACCTCATCATCGACACTGTCATGGCGCACGAGCCCGGCACCGTCACCCTGGTCCCCACTGCCGGCCTGACCAACATCGCCATGGCCGCCCGCAAGGAACCGCGCATCGTGGAACGCGTCCGGGAAGTGGTCCTCATGGGCGGCGGCTACCACGTGGGCAACTGGAGCGCCGTGGCGGAGTTCAACATCATCATCGACCCCGAGGCCGCGCACATCGTCTTCAACGAGAAATGGCCGGTGGTGATGGTGGGTCTTGACCTCACCCACCAGGCGCTCGCCACCCCCGAGGTCGTGGAAAAGATCGCCGCCATCGGCACCAGCCCGGCCAAATTCGTCACCGAACTGATGGACTTCTTCGCCCACACCTACAAGGACGCGCAGGGCTTCGATCACCCGCCGGTCCATGATCCGTGCGCCGTGGCCTACGTGATCGACCCCAGCATCGTCAGCACCCGCAAGGTGCCGGTCAACATCGAACTGCAGGGCGCCCTCACGCTCGGCATGACCGTGGCGGACTTCCGCGCCCCCGCCCCCGCCGACTGCCACACCAGCGTGGCCGTGGACCTGGACCACGCGCGCTTCTGGGACCTGGTCACCGACGCGCTGGAACGCATCGGCGAGCCAATCACCAAAGGCAACGCGTCCGACGTCGAACGCCACGCCAGTGCCTCCCTCACCGCCGGAGGGGTCAAGTAAATGACTGCCACGATGACCGAAACCAAGACCGGCCGCGGCAACGTCGCCGCCCTCATGACCGCACTGCTGGCAGCCTGCGTGGCCTTCCAGCTCAACGCCTCCATGCTCAGCCCCGCCCTGGTCACCATGGGCGAGGAGCTCAACACCGACCAGGCCGTCATCGGCCTCTCCCAGACCTGGTTCTTCACCGCCGCCGCCCTCTTCTCCCTGTTCCTGCCCCGGCTCAGCGACATCGTGGGCCGCAAGAAGGTCCTGGTAGGCATGATGGTGCTGATGGCCGCGGGGTCCGTCATCGCGGCGCTCGCCCCGGACGTCACGTGGCTCTTCGTGGGCCGCATCATCCAGGGCGTCAGCGGACCCACCGTGCCGCTGTGCCTGATCATGCTGCGTTCTGCGGTCAGCAACCCGCGGAAATACGGCACCCTGATGGGCCTCATCACCGCGGTCAACGGCGGCGTGGCCGGCGTGGACTCCTTCGTGGGCGGTTACTTCGCGGAGCACTTCGGCTTCCGCAGCATCTTCTGGCTCATGGTGGTGCTGGCCGCCGCCGCCACCGCCCTGATCATGGTCCTCGCGGCGGAAAGCAAGCCTGCCGCCGGCACCCGGATGGACTGGCTGGGCGTGTTCTTCATCGTGGTGGCCGTCGGCGCCCTGCTGACCGCACTGAACGAGGCCTCCAAGCTGGTGGGCGGCTTCTCCGCCACAACGCTGATGCTGAGCCTGGCGCTGGTACTGGTGTCCGCCGTCGCGTTCTTCGCCTTTTGGCGCACCGAACAGCGCGCCGCGCAGCCCATGGTGGAAACCGTGCACCTGCGCCAGCGCTCCACCTGGGCTCCGCTGCTCACCACCACGCTGACCATGACCGGCATCTTCGCCGTCATCAACGGCATCGTTCCGGCCTACGTCCAGGCCGCCAACCCCGGGTTCGGCGTGGGCCCCACCGAAATGTCGCTGATCATCCTCACCCCGTACGCCCTGCTGGGCTGGCTGGTGGGCCCGATCAGCGGAAAACTGGCTCCGGTCCTTGGCTACACCAGGGTGCTCCGGATCGGCCTCCTGGGCAGCATCGCCGCGCTGGCGCTGATTGCCTTCCTGGGCCTGGACAGCCTGCCCCTGATGATCGCCGGCACGGTCTTGCTGGGCATCATGTACGCCGGTACGGTCAACATCATGCTCAACGGACTCGGTGTTGTCCTCTCGCCCGCCGGAAACCCCGGCTTCCTGCCCGGCATGAACGCGGGCGCGTTCAACCTGGGCGCAGGCCTCAGCTTCCTGATCCTGCCGGCCGTGCTGGTGGCGACGTCGGCACTTGGCGACGCTAAGGCCTCCTACCTCACCGTCGTGGTCGTCGGCCTGGCACTGACCGTCGCCGCCTTCGCCGCGTCCCTGCTGATCCCCCAGCCGGTTGAGGCTGAGGTGACTGAATGAGTACCGCGGCCGGCAGCACGGGCCGGATCGTCGTCGTCGGCTCCCTCAACGCCGACCTCACCATCTACTGCGAACGCCTGCCGCAGCCGGGCGAAACCGTCCAGGGCAACGGATTTGCCGTGAACCCGGGCGGCAAGAGCGCCAACCAGGCGGTGGCCGCCGGCCGACTGGGCGGCCACGTCAGCCTGGTGGGTGCCGTGGGAAAGGACGCCAACGGAGCCATGCTCGAGGCCTCGGTGGCAGGGGCCGGCGTGGATGTGGGGCACGTGCGGACCTCCACTGAGCCCACCGGCGTCGCGGTCATCGCCGTGGACGCCCGTGGCGAGAACAACATCATCATCTCCGCCGGGGCCAACGGCACTCTGTCCCCGGCCGACGTCGCGGACGCCGGGGACGTGCTGGAGGAGGCCGCCGTGGTGAGCCTCTGCCTTGAGGTCGGCATGGACACGGTGCTGGCCGCAGCCCGGGCAGGGCACGACGCCGGCGCAACGGTCCTGCTGAACCTCTCGCCTTACGCGGAGATTCCGTCAGCCCTGGCCGGATTGGCTGACGTATTGCTGGTCAACGCCCACGAGGCCGCGCTGTTCCTTGGTGTTTCCGTGCCGGGTGCCGGCGCGCCAGCCGACGAGTGGGAAGCGGCGCGGGAGCGGTTTGCCGCCCGGGGCATCCAGCAGGTGCTGGTGACGCTCGGTTCGCAGGGCTCCGTGGTGCTGGACTCGCTGGCGTCTCCCGGCTCCCGCGTGACGTCCGTTCAACCCACCCAGGTGCACGCGGTGGACACCACCGGTGCCGGGGACGCGTTCACGGGAGCAGTTGCCGTGCGGCTTGCGGCGGGGGATGCGCTCGCCGATGCCGCCGCCTTCGCCTCCGTTGCCGCGGCCCTGGCAACCACCCGCAAAGGGACCCAGGCAGCGTACCCGGACACGGCCGACGTCGAACGCCGCCTCCGCGCGTCCTGACGCCGCCGGCGGGGCCGGCCGGTGAGGCTAGGCCCGCGCCTGGGCCCGGACCGAGGCCCGCTCCACTGGCGGGCAGTGGATCTTGGCGGCCCCGTCAGTGGCGGCGTCGATGCCCAGGAGGGTCCGCACACCGGCCGCGCCCAGCTCATAGTGCGGCAGGGACACGGTGGACAGCGGCGGGCGAAGGTGGGCGGCGATGACCTCCTGGTTGTCGAAGCCCACCACCGCCATGTCGTCCGGGATGGACAGGCCCCGCTCCCGCAGGCCGTCGTACAGGCCCATGGCCATCCGGTCGTTGTAGCAGTACACCGCCGTCACGTCGCGCTTGAGGAGTTCCGCGGTTGCCCCGTAGCCGCCCTCCTGGTCCGGATAGGCCTCCATCACCAGCCCGGGATCGAACGCCACCCCGGCCTCCTCGAGGGCTTCGCGGTAGCCGGCCAGGCGTCCGTCCTTGGCCGGAGCGGGAATGGTGGCGTTGATGAAGGCGATGCGGCGGTGGCCGTTCCGGAGCAGGATTTCGGTGGCGGAGCGGCCGCCCTGGACCTCGTCCGGAACCACGGCGCGGGTGCCGGGCTCGTCGGAGAAGCAGTTGACCAGGACGAACTCGGCTTCGCGCAGGGGCTCCGGGATCTCGGTCTGCCGGTGGAACCAGGTGGAGTACAGGATGCCGCGCACCTTGTACTCGAGCATCATCTTGATGGCGTCCTGTTCCAGTTCGCCGTTGCCCTCGGTGTTGGCGATGAGCAGGGCGTACCCGTGCTTCCATGCCTCGTCCTGGGCGCCGTGGATGATCTGGCCCGCGAAGGGGGTGGTGGCCACGCCGTCGGCCACGAGCCCGATGAACTTCGAAGTCCCGCTGACCAGCGTCTTGGCCATGGCGTTGGGCCGGTACCCGAGGGTGCGGATGGCGTCCTTGACGCGTTGCCGGGTCTCCTCGGCGATCCTGGCGCTCTTCTTCTTGTTGACCACCAGGGAGACGGTGGCCGTGGAGACTCCGGCGGCTTCGGCCACTTCGCGGAGGGTCACCGGATGGGCGCGTTCTGGCATCCGCGGCGGTTGGGCGGTGGGCGCCGGCCCGCCTGGCTTGTTCTCCGTTGACATCTTCTGGCCTCCGTCTGGAGTATATCTGCCTGCCGTGGCGGTCATCCCTTGGTCGCCCCGCTTTCGAGGCCCTGGATCATGGCCTTGTTGAGCACCAGGAACACCAGCAGCAGCGGCGTAATGGTGACGCACACGGCGGCGAAGGTTGCCGTCCAGTCCACCTTGCCCATGGCGCCGATGTAGTTCTGCAGGCCCAGCGGAATGGTCTTCAGCTCCTCGGACAGGACGAACGTGTTGGCGAAGATGAAGTCGTTCCAGATGAAGATGCTGTTGACCAAGACCACCGTGACCACGGTGTTCAGGGACAGCGGCAGGGTGATCAGCCCGAAGATCCGGTAGGGCCCGGCGCCGTCCAGGGAGGCTGCCTCATAGGTTTCCTTGGGGATGTACTCGTAGAACGAGCAGAACAGGTACACGGACATGGGCAGGGAAAACCCGGCCAGCGGGATGATCATGGACTGGTACGTGTCCAGCAGGTTCACCGTGGAGTAGTCGATGAACAGGGGGACCAGGGCGATCTGGACCGGCACGATGATGCCGATCAGGAACAGCCCGCGGACCAGTTTGCTGAGCCGGAAGCCCAGCACCTGGATGGCGTAGGCGGCCATCATGCCCAGCAGGACGATGAGGATGTTGGCGCCCATGGTCACCACGAAGCTGTTGAGGATGTTCCGGCCCAGGTCGCCTGTTTCGAATGCCCTGGCGTAGTTGTCCCACGTCAGGGCGCCGGGCAGGGCGAAGGGGTCGCCGGTGGCGAAGTCGTGTTCGGTGCGCAGGCTGGTGAGGAACAGCCACGCGAGCGGGTAGACCTGCACGATCACGATCAGCATGATCAGCACGCGGGACAGGGTCCGGAACAGGTCCGGCCGGCGCCTGCGGCGTGGTGCGGCCGGCGTGGGAGGGACGACGGCGGCGGGCCGGGTGGGCGGGGCTGCCTGGGTGATCATGCGTCTGCCTTCCGCTTGAGCAGGAACAGGATGAGGCCGACGGCCACGAGGCACTCCACCACGATGAACACCGAGATGGTGCTGGCGTAGCCGAAGTCCGTGCTGGTGAACGCGGTCTTGTACATGTAGGTGGTGAGCAGTTCCGAGGACTGGCCCGGACCGCCGTTGGTCATCAGGTAGGGGATGTCGAAGCCGCGCAGCCCGTAGGTGGTGGCCATGATCGTGGTGGTGATCCACACCGGGCGGATGTACGGGAAACGGATCCTGGTGAACAGGGTCCAGCGGGAGGCGCCGTCAAGGACCGCGGCTTCCTCCAGCTCCTTGGGCACCGCCAGCAGCGCCGCGTAGATGATGAGCATGTACAGCCCGGTGAAGCGCCAGCCTTCCGGCGCGGACACCGCCGCCAGGACGGTATTGACGTCCGAGAGCCAGGGCCGTTCCAGGCTGCCCAGCCCGATCCAGTGCAGGAGCTGGTTGAGCAGGCCCACCGGCTCCAGCGAGTAGATCCGCACGACGAGGAAGGCGATGGCCACGGTGGAGATCACGGCAGGCAGCAGGTACAGGGTCTTGATGAGCTCCCGTCCGCGGCGGAGGGAGGTGAGGAGGCTGGCCACCACCAGGGCGCCGCCCAGCTGCAGGACCAGGCAGATGGCCAGGTAGAGGAGGGCGTTCAGGAACGCCCGCCAGAAGATGTCGTCCGCGGTGAACATGCGGAGGTAGTTCTCCAGTCCCACGAATTCCATGTCGCTGATGCCGTTCCAGGAGAAGAAGCTCAGGAACAGGGACTGGAGGATGGGGAAGAGGACGGCCGCGCCGTACAGCAGCAGCGGCGGGAGCAGGAAGACCAGGACTGAGGTCCTCGATCTGTTGGGAAGCATCCTGTTGGGGAGCATGGCTGGCCTTTACTTGAAGAACTTGGGGGCGTTCTGGGCGATGGTGCTGTCCATGGTCTCCGTGAACTGCTGGGGCGTGATTTCGCCCTGCACCAGCAGGACGAGCTCCTGCTGCAGCCGCCCGTTGGTGGTGGGGTCCAGCTGGGTGTCCCAGGGCATGGCCTGCTTGGCGCCCAGGTCCTTGGCCTGGTCCAGCGCCTTCCGGTACAGCGGCGTGGCGTTGGCAGGAATGGCGGTTTCGACGTCGGTGGTGGGGGAGAGTGCCCCGGTGGCGGCGTATTCAGCGGGGTACTTCTGCAGGGCGAACTTAAGGAAGTCGCTTACCAGCGGATCGTAGGTCTTGGCGTTGACCGCCATGCCGATGCCCGACGGGG
Source organism: Arthrobacter sp. FX8 (assembly GCF_026723805.1). Taxonomy (NCBI): domain Bacteria; kingdom Bacillati; phylum Actinomycetota; class Actinomycetes; order Micrococcales; family Micrococcaceae; genus Arthrobacter; species Arthrobacter sp. FX8. The sequence continues at coordinate 3,966,101 of NZ_CP113505.1, forward strand.
ACACGAACTCGTTGGCCGCCGTCACCGAGCCGGCTGTGGTGGGCAGGGTGAAGAAGTCGATGTCGTCGCGCACGGCAGGGTTGAGCTTGTCCGTGGCCAGGCTGGGCAATTCCCAGGTGCCGATGTTGTACATGGCGGCCTGGCCGGAGGTGAACTGGTTCTGCGCGTCTGAATAGCCCTGCGCGGAGAACCCGTCCTGGAAGCACTTGGCCTTGCCCAGTTCCGCCAGCCAGTTGACGGTCTTCTGTCCTGCGGGGTCGGTGAACTTGGCCTCGCCCTTCTTCAGTTTCTGGACGAACTCCGGTCCGGCTGCCCGGAAGGGCTGGTAGGCGGCGTACCGTTCCAGCGGCCACTGGTCCTGGCCGTCGATGGCAATCGGCGTGATGCCGGCGCCGCGGAGGGCGGTGCACATGGCGGGAATGTCGTCCAGGGACTTGGGCACGGCCACCCCGGCCTTTGCCAGCAGCGCCTTGTTGTACCAGATGTATTCCAGCTCGTACTGGAACGGGATCATGTACAGGGATCCGTCGTCGAACCGCTGGTAGTCCAGGGCCCCGGGGCGGTATTTGTCGTAGATGTCCAGTGTCTTCAGCAGCTTCTCGGCGTCCAGCATCTTGCCCTGCTTCGCCAGCTGCTGCGCGAACGGAGTGGCGTCGGTGTCGAACAGTTCGGGCAGCTTGTTGGCCGCCGCCAGGGTTTCGAGTTTCTGGATGTAGGAGGGGCGGTCCGGGGTGGTGATCAGGTTCAGCTTGAAGCCCGGGTGGTCCTTGCCGTAGTCGTCGGCCAGCTTCTTCATGATGTTGATGACCGCGCCGTCGGCCGGGCGGGACAGCAGCCACGAAATTTCGCGGGGCTTGATCTCGCCGGTGGGGGCGACGTTGGTGGAACTGGTGGAGCTTCCGCCCCCGCAGCCGGTCAGGGCCAGGGCGGTGACTGCTGCGACGGCGGCAGCGCGGAACAGGTTCTTCATTGCGGCAATCTCCCTTGATTGGAGTGGATCATGTGGAACGGGTCGGGTGGAACGGAGGAGTGGTATTCAGTTGTCGGTGCGCTTGCGTACTTCGAGGTCGGTGACGGTAACGCATCCTTCGCCGGCGAACACGCCGATTGCGCCGGCGGGAAGGTCGTAGATCCGGGTGCTGAGCGCCACCTGGCGGTCCACGACGGCGACGCAGAGGTCCCCGTCCACCACCACTTCCAGCGTGTGCCGGCCGGGTGGAAGGTTGCAGGGGCGTTCGAGTTCGATGGCGAAGGGAACATCGCCGGACACGTGCCACTGGGCGTCGCCGGTGATGGTCCGGGGCCAGCGGTCGAACACCAGGCGCCCGCGCTTCGGTTCGAGGCGGAGGACGTAGGAGCGGTCACCGTCCGGGCTGGAGCGGAGCAGCATTCCGCATTCGGTGGTTCCGGCCTGGATATCGAACACCGCCCTGGCATGGAACTGGGCGGGCAGGTTGCTGGTGGCGACGGCGGCGCCGTAGCCGTCCGGCACGTCCAGCCGGAGGGGCAGCCCGGATTCAAGCTCCAGCGGCACGTCGTCCCAGAAGCTGTCCACCAGCTCGTCGGCGAACCCGAACGCCAAAGTCCCGTCCGGGTTCTGCCGCGCCTCCAAGACCGCCATGGTGCCCGCCCACTGCCAGGCGCCGTCGTCGGAATTCCCTTCCTTGCTGGCAATCCAGCCGAAGAAGAACCGCCGGCCGTCCCGCTCTGCCGTCTTGGAGGCGTAGAAGGCGCGGCCGTCCACGCTGTCCAGGGCGGGGACGGTCCACGGGCCGGTGGGGCTCTTGGCCATGCGGTACCTGGTGGTGAAGGTTTCGGAGAATTCCGAGTAGACCATGTACCACCAGCCGTTCCATTCAAAGACGTCCGGGCACTCGTGGGTGATGTAGCGGCGGGGGTCCCAGAACGGGTCCGTGTGCGTCCAGGTCATCAGGTCGGTGGAGACGCACTGGGCGATGACGCCGCGGCGCCGCTCGGGCCCGTCGGAGTGGCGGGCGGCGAGCAGCATCCGCCACAGGCCGGCGGCTTCGTCGCGGAAGACGAAGGGGTCCCGCCAGTCAGCGGATTCATACCCGGTGGGTGCCCCGAAGGTGAGCCCGGGGTGCTTGGTCCAGGTGTCCATGCCGTCCGTGCTGGTGGCGTGCATGACCAGCTGCAGGGGCAGCCCGTCGGTGCCGAGGTTGGCGGGGTTCTGTCCGGTGTAGAACAGGTGGTGCACCCCGGACCCGTCGGCCACGATGCTGCCGGTGTAGCAGTTGAAGTCCGGCTCCTCCGTTGTTCCGTGGGGGAGGGCCACCCCGTGGTCCTGGAACTGGGTGAGGTCCTTGGTGGTCACCAGGTTCCAGGCGGTGCCCGGCTTGGGTTCGGCCCGGACTTCGTGAAGGTAGAACAGCCAGAACTCGCCGTCCTTCTGGAAGGGGATAAGGTCTCCAACCCAGGCATCGGCGGGCTGGAAGAAGACGGGATAGCTCATCAGCGGTGATGTCCATTTCTGCTAAAGCGTTTGATCACCACGAAGGTAGCGTGGAATGCGCCACTTGATCAAGCGTTTTAGCAAAAATACTTTCCCCTGTCGTTTTCGGCCGCATTGTGACGGGCGCCATTTTGCTGGAACGCTTGACCAGTCGAATGGATGGACATTACCCTCTCCTGCTAAAGCGCTTAAGCACGGCGGTGAGTCCTGGGCTGACGAGGGTCCCGGCGCCGTCGAGCGCCCCGGCGATGACGCCGGCCATGAGAGGAAGTCAACGATGACCCACGCCCTGTCCCGCCGCCACGTCCTGCAAGGTTCAGGAGCAGGCGCGCTCGCCCTGTTCCTGGGCAACGGACTCACCGTCCCCGCGCGCGCCCAAACCTCACTGCGGGCCGCCTACCACATGACTCCGCCGTCGGGCTGGCTCTGCGACCCGCAGCGTCCGGTTCACCTGGACGGCACCTACCACCTCTACTACCTGCGTTCCGCGCAGAACAACGGCCCCGGCGGCTGGGACCACGCCACCACCGCGGACGGTGTGGCCTTCACGCACCACGGGGTTGCCCTTCCGCTGCAGCCGGACTTTCCTGTCTGGTCCGGCTCCGCAGTGGTGGATACGGGCAATACCGCAGGCTTCGGAACCGGTGCCGTCGTTGTGCTGGCAACGCAGCCCACGGGCGGCATCCGCAAGTACCAGGAGCAGTACCTCTACTGGTCAACGGACGGCGGCTACACCTTCACCTCCCTGCCCGAACCGGTCATTGCCAACACCGACGGGCGTACGGCCGTTACCCAGGCGGAAATTGAAAATGCGGAATGGTTCCGCGACCCGAAGATCCACTGGGACGCAGCCCGCGGGGAGTGGGTGTGCGTGATTGGCCGGGCGCGCTACGCTGCCTTCTACACGTCGGTGAACCTGCGGGACTGGCAGCTGAAGCGCAACTTCGACTACCCCAACCACGCGCTGGGCGGCATCGAGTGTCCGGACCTGTTCCAGATGAAGGCCGACGACGGGACCTGGCATTGGGTGCTTGGCGCCAGCATGGATGCGTACAGCATCGGGCTGCCCATGACCTACGCCTACTGGACGGGAACCTGGGACGGTAACCAGTTCCTTGCCGACGACGTGGACAATCCGCAATGGCTGGACTGGGGCTGGGACTGGTACGCGGCGGTGACCTGGCCTGCGGCCGAAGCACCGGAGACGCGCCGCTACGCCGTTGCCTGGATGAACAACTGGAAGTACGCCGCCCGGGATGTCCCCACCGATGCCACGGACGGGTACAACGGACAGAACTCGGTGGTGCGCGAACTGCGCCTGGAGCGCCAGGCAGGGGGCTGGTACAGCCTGCTGAGCAGCCCCGTCAGGGCGCTCGCCGGCTATGCCACGGCCACCACCGGGCTCCCGGACCGGACCGTGGAGGGGAGTGCCGTCCTGCCCTGGAACGGCCGCGCCTACGAGCTGGAGCTCGACATCTCATGGGAGGCGGCCACGAATGTGGGGGTCTCCGTTGGCCGCTCGGCGGACGGGACCCGCCACACGAACATCGGCAAGTATGGGGCCGAACTGTACGTTGACCGGGCGCCCTCGGACCTCCCCGGCTACTCGCTGGTGCCCTACACACGGGCGGCGGCGCCCATCGACCCCAACGCCAAGTCCGTCCACCTGCGCGTCCTGGTGGATACCCAGAGCGTGGAAGTGTTCGTTAACGCCGGCCACACTGTGCTGTCGCAGCAGGTGCACTTTGCGGACGGCGATACCGGCATCTCGCTGTACACCGACGGCGGCCGGGCCATCTTTTCCGGCATCACCATCCGGGAACTGGCGGCCCCCGCGTGAAGGGCTAGGCCAGCGCGTCGAGGGTGACCCCGGTGTGGTCCGCAAGGCGAGCCAGGAGGGCGTCCTGGAAGCGGGGGTCGGTGGCCGCCGGATGCGGCGTTTGCCGGTGCTGGTGGTACCAGTGGCCCCCGCTGGCCAGGGCCCCGGGATCATCACTGGTGGCCAGCCACTCCTGGGTCCGGTGCCCCAGTTCCAGGTCATCCGGAGCTGACCGGCCGCCCATCCGCGTGGGTACCCAGCCGGGGTCGACGGCGTTGCTGGCGACATGCGGGACAAGGCGGGCCAGCGCTGCCGACAACGCAGTGACGTGCAGCTTCGTTGTGGAGTAGGAGGCCGTCGTCGTCCGTCCTGCCCAGTCCAGGCCGTCCAGGCCGGTGCTGCCGCCGCGGTGCATGCCGCTGCTGAGGTAGATGAGCCGGCGCGGGCCGGGAATGAGGGCGGTGAGCAGGTACGGGGCCACCACGTTCACCGGGAGCAGGGCCGCACCGTTGAGTACGCCCGCGTTGTGGATGACCGCTTCGATGCCGCCGATCGCGTTGGCCTGGTCCGCGATCTGCCGGACTTCCTGTGCAACCGCGAGGTCACCGGTGACGCAGTGCGCCCCGCGGTCCAGCAGGTGCTGCACCGCGGGGACGCGCCGGGAGGACCGCGCATGCACGATCACGTCGTGGCCGTCCTGCAGCAGCGTCTCCGCCGCGGCCAGGCCAAGCCCGTCGGTGGATCCGGTGATGAAAACGCGTGCCATGCGCGGCCCTCCCTTGTTCCCGGTGTTGTACCAGTATCCCGGCGTCAGACGGCGTCGGTGGGGGCCGCGCGGTGGTCAATCGCAGCCGTCAGTTCGTCGATGCGCTCCATGGCTCCGTTGAGTTTCTCGACGGCGGCCCACAGGTCCGGATGCTGTTCCCGGACCTGATCCAGGGTTGCACCGGCGGACCGCAGTGACCCGAGGTCAAAACTGACGTTGGTGCGTGCCCCGGCAACGGCAGCCCGAAGGGCGCCGAACGCGACGACGACATCGGCCACGAGCGACCGGTTGCCGTTTGTTGCCAGCCAGCCCAGGTCGTCGATGGCCCCGATGGCCCGTTCGCCCAGGAGGGCGGAGGACGCCGCGGCTTCCAGCGACGCGGAACGGATCGCCTCCTCCCGCTCCTGGCCCGGCTCCAGCCGGAAGGCGGCGCCGAACGCCTTGGAAGCGGACGCGTCGTCATCTGCCAGCCGCAGGGCTTCCTGGCGCAGTGCGTGCGCCCGGGCGCGTATCCGGGCCGGCTCCCCGCCGTCGTCCCCGCTGTAGCCGGCCACCATGGACGTCAGCGAGGCGGCGACGGCGAGCATCAGCCCTGTCCCCGCCCCTCCGCCGGGTGAGCCTGTGGATTCCGCCAGCGCGCGCGTCCACTCTTCCACCGTTGACCCTTGGGTGGTCACTACAGGTTCCTCCATGCCAGGGACCGTGCCCAGAAAAGTGAGGGGCTAAACGGCAGGGCACGGCGGCACCGCGCGCTTCTGGCCCAGTTTTGATGGGCCTGGCCGCGGAAACACGGGGCTCTTCCGGCGATCCGGGCCGCTAAAGTGGGCCAGTGTGACGCGACGCTACCGCCATGACTACGGCGACGACCCCAGCCAGTGGGGCGAACTCTTCCTTCCCGATCTTCCGGTTGGCGGGAGGCACCGGGGCGTGGTGGTGGTCATCCACGGCGGGTACTGGCGCTCCACTTACGGGGCCGAACTGGGGGAGCCGCTGGCCAAGGACCTGGCGGAACACGGCATGGCGGCCTGGAACCTCGAGTACCGGCGTGCCGGCAACGGCGGCGGCTGGCCGGGCACCTTCCAGGACATCCTGGCCGGCATCGACAAGCTGGCCGACCTGGCAGCACCGCACGCGCTGGACCTGGGCAGAGTAGTGGCGCTGGGCCATTCCGCCGGCGGGCACCTGGCGGTGTGGGCGGCAGGCAGGAACAGGCTGGACGGGCTCGGACCCGCAGAGGGCAGCCAGGTGGAAAACAGCACGGACGGCGTCCGCCTCACCGGGGTGGTGAGCCAGTCGGGGGTCCTCAACCTGGGCGGGGCCGAGCGGCTCAGCCTCAGCGATGGTGCGGTGGCAAACCTGCTGGCCGGGCCGTCGTCGGAATTTCCCGGACGCCACCGCATGGCCGACCCCATGGCCGCGCTGCCGCTGGACGTTCCCGTCTATGCCGTCCACGCGCTGGGGGACGACGACGTCCCCCTCAGCATGTCCACCACCTATGTTGAGGCCAGCCAGGCCGGACCCGTGCCGGCACAGCTGGTCAGGGTGCCGGGGGACCACTTCGCCCTGATCGACGTCACGGCGGAGGCGTATCTCACGTGCCGGGAACTGGTGGGCGGGCTGCTCCGCTGACACGACCTGCTGACCGGTCCGCTTTCTGGCAGAGTATGACCATGCTCACAGTGATCGGCGAAGGCCTTGTTGACGTTGTCCAGCGCGCCTCCGGAATTGAGGCCCATGTGGGCGGCAGCCCGCTGAACGTTGCGGTGGGCCTGGCCCGGCTGGACCATCCGGTGCAGTTCATTGGCCGCTACGGCCGGGACGCGTACGGCGATTCGGTGGCTGCCCACCTGCGCGCCAGTTCCGTCATGCTGCCGGTACCGCCGGATGAGTTGCCCACCAGCGTGGCCACCGCGTTGATTGACGACGACGGCGCCGCCACCTACACGTTCGACCTCACCTGGGAGCTCCCGGGCCTCGCGGACCGGCTCGGCTTCATGCTGCAGGGCACCACGCTGCTGCACACGGGTTCGATAGCCACGATGCTGATGCCTGGTGCCACCGAAGTCCTGGCCGCCGTCGAGTACGCCCACCCCTCGGCCACCATCAGTTTCGATCCCAACTGCCGGCCCAGCATCATCACCGACGTGGACTTTGCGCGGCGGCAGGCGGAGAAGTTCGTCACCCTGGCGGACGTGGTCAAGGCCTCCGACGAGGACCTGGAATGGCTTTATCCGGGGCAGGACGTCCTGGACTCGGCGCGGAAGTGGCTGGCCCTGGGAGGCTCGGAGGGGCCGGCGCTTGTGGTGGTGACCCGGGGCGCGGATGGGCCGTGGGGAGTGTGCCGCGCCGGCGAAGCGTCCGTTCCCGCACCGAAAGTTGACGTGGCGGACACCGTGGGGGCTGGGGATTCCTTCATGGCGGCGCTGCTGTCCGGCCTGGTGGACCGGGACCTGGACGGCGCGCAGAACCGCGGGGCGCTGCGCGACCTGCCTGCCGAAGGGCTGGCCGAACTCCTTGCGCATGCTGCCCGTGCAGCGGCTGTCACGGTGTCGCGGCCCGGCGCCAACCCGCCGACGCGGGCTGAGATGGACCGGCTGGGAACGGCCGAAGAGGGCTAAGAGTCGAATCGGCTGCTCCGCAAGTGCCGTTCTGAGTACTCAAAAGGACACCTGCGGAGCAACCGATGGAGGGAGGGCCTACTCCTTGCCAAGCCCCGCTGCCGAGGTCTTCCCGTCCGAGACGCTGTTGAGGGCCCGCAGATCGAAGATGCCGTTGATGTCCGCCTGCTTGGTGGTGCCGGCAGTCACGCCGTCGGCCAGGAGCTTCTGGTAGGTTCCGGCGAGCGGGTCCACGGTGAAGACGATGTTCTTCAGTGAACGGTCGATGACGTCGGCCTTCAGTTCGGCCCCGGCGGCTTCCTTGAGCGCGGCGTTGATGGCAGTTGCCTTTTCGTTGGCCGGTGCCGCGTTCAGCCACTCGACCGACTTCACATGCCCCTTCAGGAGCGCCTTGACGGTGTCCGGGTGGTCGGCGGCGAACTTCCGGTTCACGATCAGGATGGTGGTGGGGAACTCGCCCGGCTTGCCGGACAGTGTGCCATCCCACAGGTCCTTTTCATCGACCAGGACCTTCGCTCCGGCCGTCAGCACCAGCCGTGACGCCCACGGTTCAGGCAACCACGCGCCGTCGAGCTTGCCGTCCTGGAACAGCTTTAGGGTCTGGGCGTTCTCGGTGGGATTGATGGCCACGTCCCCGCTGCCGTCCACGTTGGTCTTGTAGCCCTGGGTGGCAAGCCAGGCCCGGAGGGCGACGTCCTGCGTGCCGCCGAGCTGCGGCGACGCGAGCGTCCTGCCCTTCAGGTCTGCAGCGGAGCCGATTTCCGGCTTGACCACCAGCTGTGCGCCGCCGGCCGCGGCACCGGCGATGATGTTGACGGATTCGCCCTGGCTCTTCACGAAGGAGTTGATGGCCGGGTTCGGGCCGATGTAGGTGGCGTCGATGGCGCCGGCGTTCAGCGCTTCGATGGCTGCGGGGCCGGCGTTGAACACCTGGGTGCTGAGCTTGGTGCTGCCCAGTTCATCGGCGATGAAGCCCTTGCTGACCCCTACCAGGGCGGGGGCGTGGGTGACGTTGCCGAAGTAGCCAAGCTTCAGCTCGGCCGCCGGGTTGCCGGCGGGCGCCACGTCGGCTGCCGGTGCAGCGGTGCCGTTGTTGACGGCGGAGGCGACGGCGGCACCCCCGCCGATCAGGGCCAGCGCGGCTGCCGCGATGCCGATTTTGAGGCCGAGCGGGCGCTGGGGCTTGGCTGACCCGCCGGCGACGATGCGGGTGGATGCTTGCTGGTTTTGCGGACTCTTGTCCTGCGGGTTTGCCATGGGAAATCCTTTGCTGGGGCTGATGCTGAGACGAGATTACGGAGCGCCCGGCGGCCCCACAATCATTCGTGTCGCAGTGGTTCACGGGGAGACGCGAAGCCTCAATGCGGCGTAGCAGGGCGTTAAAAATCGTCGCGGAGCGTCTTGATTCGGCCCTCCTGGTGCCCCTACGCGGCCTTCACCAGGGGGAGCTCGTCCCAGTGCGTGGTGTAACGGGGCGAACGCATGTCCCGCTTCATGGTCCAGTCCAGGCCCGACTTGATGCCCGCATGCCCCAGCCCGATGGACCCCCGTCCAAACCGGCGGCTCACATCCTCAAGCAATGGCCCGATGCCGCGTTCCTCGTGCCGGTTCTCGAACAGTTCGAGCGGGGGCTGGTTTCCCGTGGGCCGCAGGTCGGTGAGCATCAGGCCCGCTTTGGCATATTTCAGTCCATCCCGGATATTGGGCAGCAGCGCGTGGGCGGCTTTGGTGAGCAGGAGTGGGTCCGCGGTGGGCATGGGCAAGGAGACGCAGACCGAAGGGTAGGCCTGTTCGTAATCCCTGAAGGGGGACGTGGCAGCGAAGGCCGTCAGCACTTTCGCCTGCAGTCCGTGCTTGGACAGCCTGGCGCTCGCCTGCTGCCCGTAGATGCTCAGAACCTCGCGCAGGCCGGCGGCGGTGGTCACGGGAGTGGCGAAGGAACGGGAAAATATCAGCTGGTCGCGGCCGACGCGCTCCTCCTCCATGGGAATGCACGGGGTGCCGCGCAGTTCCAGGACGGTGCGCATCAGCACCACCGAAAACTTGTCCCTGATCGCCACCGGATCCGCCCGGACCAGGTCCAGCACGGTGAAGATGCCCAACACGTTGAGCCGCTTCATCAGCCGCCCGGCAATGCCCCACACCTCGTCCACCGGCAACCGGCCCATGAGGGCCTCGCGAACGTCGGCCGGGACCGACTCCCAGAGGCAGACCCCGCCAAAAGCGGCGTTGTTCTTGGCCCACTTGTTGCAGAGCTTTGCCAGGGTCTTGGTGGGGGCGATGCCCACGCAGACCGGCACCCCCACGTGCCGCCGCACGGCCTCTTTCATCCTGCGGCCCAGGGCCAGCAGCTCGTCGGGTTTTCCCTTCACGCCCAGGAACGCTTCGTCGATGCTGTAAACCTCCAGCCACGCCGAGTACCTGCCCAGCAGCTCCATCACCCGGGAGCTGATGTCCCCGTAGAGCTCATAGTTGCTGGACTTCGCCACCAGGCCCCACTCCTTGGCCCGCGGCGCGAGCTTGAACCAGGGCTCGCCGGTGGCGATGCCCAGGGCCTTCGCCTCGGGGGAGCGCGTCACAGCGCAGCCGTCATTGTTGGACAGCACCACCAGCGGGCGGCCCTCCAGGGAGGGGTCGAAGGCGCGCTCCGCGGAGGCGTAGAAGCAGTTGACATCCACGTGGGCGATCTGCGGCATCCGCCGCATGAGCACCGGCTTAGGCATGCTGCTCCTCAAACGTGGAATATCTCAGACATGGTGCAGGCACCTGGTGGCGACACCCCAGATGGTCAGCTCGGACAGGGCGGGGACGTGGATATCCGGATATTTGGGGTTCTCCGCCTGCAGCACCACGCCGGTGCCGGTGATGCGGAGGCGCTTAACCGTCAGCTCCCCGTCCAGCACCGCAATCACCACACACCCGTCCTTCGGCTCCAGTGCCCGGTTCACGATCAGTTCGTCACCGTCGCTGATGCCGGCGCCCTCCATGGAGTCCCCGGTGACCCGGACCACGAAGGTGCTGGTGATGTCCTTGATGAGGTGCGCGTTCAAGTCGATCCGCCCGTCAAAGTAGTCCTGCGCAGGAGACGGAAACCCTGCCGCCACCGCCACGGGGGAGATCAGCACCGAGAACAACGAGGCGCCCGCATCTATCACGCGGGGACCGATAATAACGCCCACAACACACCCTTATTCGAATATATGTTCGATAGTTTCAGTGTAGACCCGGAGGCTGACAACGGCACCACCCCGGCCGTCCCTGGACAGCCCGCGGACCCGAAGCGGCCGCCCCGGCGGCGACGGTGCGCAAACCCCCACGTAGACTGGCATCATGCGGCTGGTAGCAAGCGATATTGACGGAACGATCCTTGGGCACGACGGAAAAATCAGCCCCCGCACCATCCGCGCCTTCCACGCCTGCCGCGATGCCGGCGTCGAGCTCGTGTTTGTCACGGGCCGTCCGCCGCGCTGGCTGCACCCCCTCGAGGAGCAGCTGGGCCACACGGGACGGGTGATCTGCTCCAACGGTGCCGTGGTCTGGGACCTGGAGACGGACCGCCTGGTCTCCGCCCGCACCCTGGCGATCCACACCGTCCTGGAGGTCCGCGGCATCATCAAGGCGCTCCGCCCCGCGGCCCTGTTCGCAGCGGAAACGCTCACCGGATTCCATCTGGAACCGGGCTTCATCGAAAACGAATCCAGCGAGCTGCTGGCCGAATTCACCCCGGCCCCGCTGAAGGACACGCTCACCAGTGACGATTCGGTGGTCAAATTCCTTGCCATCGTCCGCGACGGCACACCCGATGATTTCCTCGCCGAGGTGGCACCCGCCGTCGAGCACCTGGCCGCGACGACCCACTCCTCGCCCGGCGTTGCCATGCTGGAACTCTCCCTGCCGGGGGTCAACAAGGCCGTTACCCTGGCCGAGTACGCTTCGGGGCTGGGCATTGACGCCGCGGATGTGGTGGCCTTCGGCGACATGCCCAATGACATCGAGATGCTCCGGTGGGCGGGTCACGGCTATGCCATGGCCAGCGGCCATCCGGAGGCCATCCGCGCGGCGGGGCAGCGGGCACCGCATTTTGACGACGACGGCGTGGCCCAGGTTTTGGAGGCGCGGCTCGCCTCCCTGGGCGTCCAGTTTTCCTGACCGCAGCAGCCCCCCGTATTCACAGCTGCCGCTCACCTGGCGTTTACCTTCGCCCCCTAGCGTGAACCATGGAAAGCAGGCACTACTTACGCCGGCTCATAGGGGGCAACCATGGCAAGGAACGTCAAACAGCACATGGCCGACGGGCCGCACCGGCCAGCAACCCCGGCTCCGCACTGGAAGCAGCTGCGCCAGGGCGACCGGGTCCGCGTCCTGCTTTCGCCCGGTTTTGAGGCAGGCGGCGTGGTGGACACCATCACCGCCGACCACACGGCAGTCTGGGTCCACCTGGACGGCGGCCGCGGCCGGACGCTCCTGCACTGCGGCGACGGGGTGGACATTGTGCCATGCGGGGAAACCGACTGCGCTGACTGACCCGCCGGCCCCAACCCCGCGCGGCTCGGGTACGCTCACATTGTGACCCTGCCCTTTTTCGAGCACAAGGACGACGCCGGGCGGCAGCTACCCATCGCCATGGCCCACCGCGGGTTCTCGGCTGAGGGGCTGGAAAACTCGATGGCCGCGTTCCGCTCCGGCGTCGAACTGGGCTTCCGGTACCTGGAAACGGACGTGCACACCACGGCCGACGGCGTGCTGCTGCTCTTCCACGATGAAGCCCTGGACCGCCTGACCGACGGCAGCGGCCGCGTGGCGGACCTGCCGGCCGCGGACGTCGCCAAGGCCAGGATCAACGGCCGCGAGCCCATCCCCACGTTCGATGAATTGGTGACCCAGCTGCCACACGCCCGGCTGAACCTGGACGTCAAGGACTGGGGCTCCGTCCACAGCACGGCCGCCGCCATCGAGCGGCACCAAGTGCACCAGCGGGTGCTGGTCACCAGTTTTTCGGACCGTCGACGGCGGGCGGTGCTGAAACTGCTCAGCCGGCCGGTTGCCTCCTCCGCCGGCGTGTCCTCCAATGCCCTCTTCACCCTGCTGGGCCCCGTGCTTCCACGCCCGGTGTTCCACCGGCTCATGCGCCGGGTGCTCAGGGACGTCCATGCGCTGCAGGTCCCCGTCCGCTATGGACGGATCCCTGTGGTCACCGCCGGGTTCATCCGCCGCGCCCACGCCCTTGGCCTGGCGGTGCACGTCTGGACCATCAACGATGCCACGGAAATGCACCGCCTCCTCGACCTGGGCGCGGACGGCATCGTCACGGACCGCGCGGACCTGCTTCGCGAAGTGCTCATGGAGCGCGGGGAGTGGCCGCAGGGCCACCCGCCTGCGCCGGGTTCCTAGCCCCCGGACGGCGCGGTGGCGTCGCCGGTAAGGCCGTCGCGGTCCGCCTGGCCAGGGTCAGTTTCGTCGGTGTCACCGCCCAGGGGACGGTTGGAGACCGGTGCCGGGGCAGCCCCTGTCTTGAGGCCGGGCGCCTTCTGCTTCTCCGCCTCCATGGCATTTGAACCTTCACTCAGGGACGAGTGGACTTCCACGCCGTCATTGGGGTTCGTGGGGTCGGGAACATCCATCTTCTCCGTCGGCTTGGATGTTCCGGCCGGGTCCTCCATGGCGTTTTCTGCTGCCTTGCCGATGCTGTCGCCGATTCCCATCTGACTGCTCCTTCCGACATTGCGTGCCGGCGCCCAGCGGCATACCGGCCCTACTCCTCCAGAATTATCAGCATGCTTACAATTAGTCCAGTGCTGGGGAATCGGACCGCAGCCGGAGAGGAAGGAAGACCAGCATGAGCACTTACCATCCGGAGAATGACCCCGCGAACCCCGACCGCCCGGGGAAGGAAGACGTTGGCTCCGCCCAGCCGCACCTGGCGGAGCAGCGCAGCAGGGAGGCGGCCGGTTCGCCAAACCCCGACCCGGCAGAGGGCAATGTCACCGGGCTGGAACCGGGCGGGGGAGTGCCCCCGGGAGAGACGCCGCCGGCAGAGGACCAGATGAGCCGGGACCAGGGCCACTCCGAATAGCGGTTAAATGGCAGGCGCGGCGCCTGGCGTCATGCCATGCGCCGCGCTGCTCGCCTTAGGTGTGAGCGTGGTGTGTGTCAGGAAGTCTCTTTGCCATGGCGGCCCCGCGACTCCCCTGGTCCCGCCAAATGGCGCTCCAGGCCGTCCACGTCCAGCCGCGTGTTCCAGTTGGCCCAATCCTGGGGCCGCACTGACGGCCGCCCCAGCAGGTAACCCTGGCCGGCGCTGATGCCAAGTTCGGTGAGGACCTTGAGTTCGCCCACCGTTTCAATCCCCTCAGCCACCAGGATGGTGCCGATCTGGTCGGTGAAGTCCACCAGGCAGGCCGACAGTGCCCGCTGGAGGCCGTCCTTGTCGACGTCGCCAATCACGTTGCGTCCCACCTTGAGGAAGTCTGGACGCAGGTGGATCATGCGGCTGAGGGCGCCGGCCCCGGTGTGGGTGTCATCGACGGCAATCCGCAGGCCCTTTTCCCGCAGTGGATTGATCGCGGAAATGAACTGCAGATATTCCTCTTCCGGAATGTCCTCGGTCAATTCGAGCACTATGCGGTCGATGGGGAGTTCAATATGGTCGAACAGTTCCGGCAGCCGCGGGTCCATGCAGGAGGTGGGCGAAATATTGAGGGACACATAAAGGTTGTCCGGCAGGTCGCGGGCTGCCGCCGCGGCGGATCCCAAAGCCGAGAACTCCAGGTTTGCGCCCAGGCCCACGGCCGCGGCCTCGGCGAACCACAGTTCCGCAGCGGCACCGTCATCGCTGACGAAGCGCGAGAGGGCTTCCGCGCCGACCACGGTTTTTCCTTCCAGTCCGTAAATGGGCTGGAATGCGGTCATCAGCATTTGGTACTCGAGCAGGGCGCTGATCCGTGAGATGCTGCGGATGGCGTCCAGCTGCTCAGCGAACTGCGGCGGCAGGGTGGGCGCTGTGAGGCGCATGTCCCTGGCCGCTTCCAGTGTTTCCACGGTGTTGGCATCGCTGCGCCGGGTCTCCAGGAGATACTCCAGCAAAGCGCGTTCCGGCACGCCAGGATTCTCGTCGAGGCTCCTGCTCAGCCGTTGCCGGACAGCGGCTCCCGCAGGATCCGTATCCGCCAGCACGGCAGCGATAATTCCCCATGCCTGTACCCGAACCGACATTAGCAACGCCCCCAGTTGACGAAGTAATGACCCGATGGCCCAATAATGTTCAAATTTCCAAACGCCTTATAAAAGTACGGTGTTGCCAGACCTGAATTTCGCGGCGGCGAAAAACCAGACACCGCACGCTGATCGTATAACGGCGGCCACAAAAGCGCAGTAGTTTTGCGTTACTGGTTAGCGCTTTCCTGCTGGTCAGCCAGCAGTTGGGGTATCTGGTCCGGCGGAACCGGACGGCTGAAGTAGTAGCCCTGCGCGCTGCGGCAGCCAAGCCCGCGCAGGATTTCCGCCTGCTCAGCGGTTTCCACGCCTTCCCATACGGCTTCCAGCCCGCACGCCCGTACCAGCTGCAGCACGGCGGCCACCAGGGCAGGCTGGCTGGGATCGGTCTCCAGCCCGGTAATCAGCGTTCTGTCCACTTTGACCCGGTCCACGGGCAGCCGGCGGAGGTAGCTGATGGAGGAGTAGCCGGTGCCAAAATCGTCAATTTCGATGCCCACGCCCAGGCCGCGCAGGCCGCCCAGCGAGTACCGGTCCAGTTCATTGCCCTTGACGATTGCCACTTCGGTCAATTCGAGGACCACCTGGTCGGGCCTGACCCCGGTCTCCTGGAGCACGTTCCGCACGTCCTCGATGAACTGCAGGCTCTGCAGGTCCGTGGCGGAGATATTGACGCGCACGGAAAACGTACTGTCCAGCAGGCATGCGTCGATCCAGGCCCGGAGCTGCCTCACAGCCGTCCTGAGCACCCACAGGCCCAGTTCCGAGATCAGTCCCGCCTCCTCGGCAAGGGGAATGAACTCGTCCGGCATGATGAAGCCGCGGGTGGGGTGGTTCCAGCGGACCAGTGCCTCCACGCCCTCGATCCGTCCCGTGGCGAGCTCCACCACGGGCTGGTAGTAAAGCGTCAGCGCGTCATCCTTGATGGCGGCCCGCAGGTCGTCCACCAGCTGGCTGCGGAGCCGCCGCATCAGCAGCAGGGCCGGCTCGAACCGGTGCAGCCTGTTCTGTCCTTCGGCCTTGGAGGCATACATGGCGACGTCGGCCTCCATCAGCATGTCCTCCGGGCTGTGGCCTTCACTGCCCACGCTGAGCCCGATGCTGGCACCGCAACGCACGCTGCGGCCGGGCAGTTCGATGGGTTCGGTGAGCGCGGCCAGGATGCGGTGCGCCACGATGGCGGCCTGGTCTGCCGACGCCGACGGCATGACGATCGCGAACTCGTCACCACCCAGCCTGGCGACGACGTCCGCCGCGCGGACCGCGGTCCGGAGCCTTTCGCCCACAGTCACCAGGACCTGGTCGCCGGCCGTGTGTCCCAGGCTGTCATTGATGGATTTGAACGCGTCCAGGTCCATCAGCAAGATGGCGGGGCCTTCATCCGCCGGCTCGCCGCCGGCCGCGGTGCGGGCTTCCAGGGCGGTGCGCAGCGCTTCGATCAGTGCGGACCGGTTGGCCAGGCCGGTCAGCGGGTCCTGCATTGCCATCTTCTGCATCTCAAGGTGCGCCTCGTGCAGCAGCTGGGTCCGGACCTGCACCCGCTGCTCAAGCTCCTCGTAGATGATCTGCAGGTCCTCGGCCAGGAGATTGGTGCCCATGATGATCGCGTCCAGTTCATCCCGGGCGGGTGAGACCTCGATCCGGGAGCTGAGGTCGCCGGAAGCCAGCCGGACAATGCCTTCCAGCAGCTGCGAAAGCCGGGGATCGTCGTCGGCAAACATGGCAGGTCCTCCTTCGGCGCCTAGTTGGCCTGGACGTTGTCGGTGCCGAGGGGAAGGCTGACGGTGACGGTGGTCCCGGAGCCCAGGGTGGAGGCGACGTCGATCCGGCCGCCGTGGCGGTCCACGATGTCCTTGGAGATGGCAAGGCCCAGGCCTGTTCCCGGGATGGCGCCGTTCATCGCGTTGGAGGCGCGGTAGAACCTGGTGAATACGTGGTTGATTTCATCGCTCGAGATGCCGATGCCGGTGTCGGCGATGCGCACGGTGGCCCATTTGGAGCCGTCCGCGGCGGCATGGGACTCGCTGCCCACCTCGATCCGTCCACCACTGGGCGTGAACTTGATGGCATTGGACACCAGGTTGGTGAAGACCTGTTGCAGCTGCACTTCGTCCGCGAGTATCTCCGGATCCTCCGGAACGGGGTCCACGTCGATGGTGACGTTCTGCAGCGTGGCCAGCGGACGGAGCGCCGCGGCCACCAGATCCAGGGTCTGACCCAGCCGCACGGGTGCCAGCTGCATCGCGGCGTTGTCCAGCCCGCCGCGGGAGACGCTGAGCATGTCCTCGATGAGCGTGCGGAGGCGTTCGGTGTTGCGGACCACGATGTCCAGCATCTGGTGGACCTCCCGGGACACCGGATGCTCGGTGCTTTCCTGGATCATGTCCAGGTAAGCCATGATCGAGGTCAGCGGCGTCCGCAGCTCGTGGTTCACCGTTGCCAGGAAGTCAGTCTTGGCCTTGTCGAGTTCCCTCAGCTGCTTGACCACCTGCTGCTGGCTGCTGATCAGGTGGCTTTGGATGAGGCCGTAGGCGGCGTTGCCGGCCACGTGCTGGATCAGCCCCAGTTCAGCGCTGGACCAGGTCCGGGGCCGGTCCATCATGGCGATCCAGATGATGCCCAGGGAGGAATTCCCTTCGCCGATGGGCACCGCCAGGGTTGAGGCGGCTCCAGCGATGGCGGGACCGGGGCCGGGCCTCGCCTCGCTGCGGGCGGCCGGTTCGTTTCCGTCGGCGGAGAGCGTCTCGGTCCCGGCCCAGAGCATGTCCGCCGTGGCACGGGCGTCTTCCTCGCGTGGAAGGGCGTCAGCGGGCAGCTCCGCGAGGCCCCGCCTGTGCCACCCGGCCGTGATGACGGGGACGCGGTGATCCTCGAAGGTTGCCAGGACAACGTGGTCGGCCTTGAAGGTGCGGCCGAATCCCGCGACGACGTGGTTTGCGATTTCCTGGGGGTCGTTGGTGGCGCGCACCGCGGCAGAGACTTCACGCAACTGCTCCCGGAGCGCTTCGGCTTCCTGCCTGGAGGCGCGGCGGCGGGATACCTGGTCGATGAGGACGGACGCGCGGTGCACCAGCTCCTGGGGTGCAGGCGGCTTGGTGATGCAGTCGTGGACACCTGGCGGGTTGGCAGCTGCGATCTCCGCGGGGCTGTCCAGGTCCACCATCACCAGGACCGGGGCGGCGGACGTGGTGGTGGACAGGACGCCGGAGAGGAAGGCATCGGCGACGACGACTGACGGTTCACCGCCGTCCAGCACCGCGGCGAGGCTGCCGGCGTCGGTGGCTTCGAGGACGGTGTATCCGGCGTCGCGCAGCGCCTGTGCGTTACGGGCCCTCCGGCCTGCGTCGGGATCGGCCACGACGGCCGTGCGGGGCAGGCGCGCGTCACTCGGGACAGCCGTCACAGTGCTCCCTTCCCTCCCAGTTGACTACATTCTAGGGGGATGCGGGCGAAGCGGGTCCACGGCGTGCGCACCCTTACCCCCGCTTTCCGCGCTGCCAGGGAGTTGTGGCACGCCGTAATGTTGCCGAAGGTCCGCCACCGGGACGGGCAGGACCATATATTTGAGCCGTGTCTCCAACAAAGTCGCCACGGTCCACCTGGCAGAAGTACCTGATGATCCCCAAGCTCATCAGGCTCTCACGCAGCGCCCCCAAGGACCGGCATAAGGCGTGGGACCGGTACTGGGCCGGCATTACTTCCACCGGTCCGGGCGGCGAGGTCCTCTGGGACTCGGGGAGCAACCATGAGTTCCAGGGCTACCAGGACAGCCTCCTTCGTAACCTGGACCCTGCGCTTCCCGTTGTGGACACCGGCTGTGGGCACGGCAGCTTCACCCGCGCGCTCGCCGGGATCTTTCCACGGGTCATCGGCGTGGACGTCTCACCCCATGCTGTTGCCCGGGCGCGGGCGGAGTCCGCAGGAATCGGAAACGCCGCCTTTGAAGCCAGGGACATGACGGCGGAGGGTGCTGCCGGGCAACTGGCGGAGTCCTTCCAGTTGGGCCCTGACGGCGCCAACGTCTTTATCCGCGGCGTGCTGCATGTCCTCGATCCGGCCCACCAAACGGCGATGGTCGACAACCTGCGGATCCTGGTGGGCGGCCGCGGGACGGTCTTCATGGCGGAAACCAACTTCCAGGGAAACCCGCTGGAGTACGTCACCCATCTTGGGGCAAGCACGCATGGCATTCCGGCGCCGTTGGAGCTGGCCATCCGCGGGCTTCCCATGCCGGGGCACTTCGGGCCGGAAGAGCGCGAACGTGCGTTCCCGGCGTCGGACTGGGAACTCCTTGAGGATGGCCATGTGGCCATCGAAACCAACCCGGTAACCGGCGTGCCGGGCCAGGACAGGGTGCCCGGGTATTACGCGGTGGTCCGCCCCCGCCGGTAGCCCTGGCAACGGGGTGTTCGAACTGTTCCGCAGACTTCACGCATATCCCCGCAGTCCGGCCGCAGGCTGCCTTCCATCCCCTTGACAGGGGCCGGATCCGGAGGCTCCATGGTAAGTAGACTTACTAGTTAGCTGGGGATGGAGGGAAGACTGCCATGGCAGGAGATAAAGGCAACCGGATCCGCGATGCGGATGCTGCGGACCGCGAAGACGCCTAAGCCGCACCCGCGCCACCCCGTTCGGCCGCCACCGGATCACCCTCCGGCGCCGCCACCCCGACCGCCGGCGCAAGACCTACAGGAACCATCATGAGCAACTTCATTCCATCCGGCGCCCTGCGCCGGATGCTCCTTCCCCCACCTATGGGCGGCACGTCACCTCCGCCACGGAGTTCACCATCCTCTCAGTGGAGGTTTGGGCATCCGGCCTGGTGGTCAACATCCACCTTCCCTCGGATGACGCGGCTGAACCGCACCTCATCGTGGAGGACCACTTCGGCACGGAATACACCCTGCAGGAATCGGCCACAGTCGGTTCCCGCAACCTGCAGGTGTTTACCCCGTCGGTGCCGCCCGGCACCAGGAGCCTGACCATCAGGTCGGCGGACGACGGCGGTGCCCGGCCGGTGGTGACCTTCGCGGTTCCGTTGATGGCCGTGCCCGAACCACAGCCGGAGCCCCGGGAAGCCGGCGGCAGCCCGGCCACCGCCGCCGACGAGTCCTACCAGCCCGATCTCCGCCGCCCGGCCTGAACCGAGCCGCCCCGCCTGAACAGAGCCGGCCTGCCCGAACCAGACCCGCCCTGACAAGACCCGCCAGACCTGACGAAAGGCCCCGCCATGCCGGATACCAGCAACTTCACGCCCACCACCGCCATCGTCACCGCTTCAGACTCAGGAATCGGCAAGGCCACCGCCGTGGCGCTCGCCCGCGCCGGCATGGACGTGGGTGTCACCTGGCATTCGAATAAGGCAGGCGCCGAGGGCACCGCCGAAGAAATCCGCGGCCTGGGGCGCAAGGCCGTGGTCCGGCAACTGGACACCACCGAGCTCCACGCCGCTGCCGGCGCGATCGATGAACTCGCCGGGGAGCTGGGCGGCCTGGATGTCTTCGTGAACAATGCCGGGACGGGTGCGAGCACAAAGTTCCTGGACATGGGGATCGATGACTGGATGAGGATCCTGGACACGAACCTCAACGGCGCATTCGTCTGCCTGCAAGCGGCAGCAAGGCGCATGGTCAAGGCCGGGAAGGGCGGCCGGCTGGTGGCGGTGTCCAGCGTGCACGAGTTCCAGCCGCGCGTCGGATCGTCCGCCTATGATGCGTCCAAGCACGGCCTGGGCGGCCTGATGAAGACGCTCGCCCTGGAGCTGGGCCAGTACGGCATCACGGCCAACACGGTGGCGCCGGGGGAGATTGCCACGCCAATGACGGGGCAAGAGGACCAGGATCCGACGACGACGAAGCGCCCCGGGGTGCCGCTGGGCCGGCCCGGGCATGCCCGGGAGATCGCCGACGTCATCGCCTTCCTCGCCTCGCCTGCCTCCAGCTACGTGACCGGTGCGGCGTGGGTGGTCGACGGCGGGATGCTCCAGATGGGTCCGCAGGCGGGATCGCACATCACCAGCAACGACTGGCGCGAAGCGTAGGCCCCTTGTGCCTGTCGCTGGCTGTCGCTGGCTGTTCTCCTGAGCGTGGGGCAGTCACAGAGTCCATATCGCGGATCTGGCAAGCGCTTTCCGGTGGCTTGCTGGCATGATGGAGCGCATGCACATTCTTATCGCTCCGGACAAGTTCAAGGGGTCCCTGACGGCGGCCGAGGCTGCCGCTGCCATCGCGGAAGGCGCCTTGCGGGTGTACCCGGACGCCGTCGTCACGCAGTTCCCCATTGCCGACGGTGGCGAGGGCACCCTTGAGGCGGCCGTGGCCGCAGGCTACGAAGAGCGGCTGAACGCCGTGGTGGGGCCCATCCTTGCCCCGCTCGGCGCTGCCTGGGCCATCCACAAGGCCGGGGACGGCAAGGTTACGGCAGTGATCGAAACGGCCCAGGCCTCCGGTTTGGCGGACATGGAACCAACGCCCGCCAACGCCCTGCGTGCCCACAGCTATGGCTGCGGCCAGCTCATTGCTGCCGCACTGGATGCGGGCGCCACCGAGATCGTCCTGGGCCTGGGCGGCTCGGCCATGACCGACGGCGGCAGCGGCGCCCTGCGCGCCCTCGGCCTGAAGCCCCTGGACGCCGCGGGGAACGTGGTGCCCCTGGGCGGCGGTTCCCTGGCGGACATCGTCGCCCTGGACACCACCGGGCTGGACCCGCGGCTGTCTGCAACCACGTTCCGCATCGCCGTCGACGTCCGCAACCCGCTGTACGGGCCGTCCGGCGCCGCGCACGTTTTCGGCCCCCAAAAGGGCGCGGACCAGGACAGCGTGGAAATGCTCGACGCCGGGCTGCGCAACTGGGCGTCAGTGCTGCGGGAAGCAACGGGCCGGGACGTGAACGTCCCAGGCGCCGGCGCCGCCGGCGGCTTCCCGGCGTCGTTCCTTGCCTTCACCGACGCCACGCTGGAAGGCGGCTTCGCACTGGTGGCCGGACTGACCGGCCTGGCCGCGCAGCTGGACCAGGCAGACCTGGTGATCACCGGTGAGGGATCCATGGATTCCCAGTCACTCACCGGCAAGGCGCCGATCGCGCTCGCGGACGCAGCCCGGGAACGCGGAATTCCCGTCATCGTGGTGGCCGGCAGGATCCTGGTGACCCTTGAGGACCTTGCCGGGCACGGCGTGGTATCCGCGGCGCAGCTGCTGGACGTCGCATCCAGCCCACAGGACGCTGTGGCGAACGCCGGCAAGTACCTGGCCTGGGCAACAAGCCAGGTACTCGAAGGGGCCTAGCCCACGGCCACTTGGGTGGGGCTGGTTGGATTGCCGGCTGGATTGGGCCGGGTGTTGGATCGGCCAGGTGGGCCGGGCCTTCAGGTCCCGGTCTCGTAGTGGGGTTCGGCAACGGGCTTCGATTCCGGGGACCCCTTCTCCCGGAGGTAGACCGACGCGCCCACCAGGACCGCGACGGCCAGGAACTCGCTTTGCCAGTTTTGGAAGGACTCAAACCAGAAGCGGCTGGTGCCCAGGTACTGCAGGTACGTGATGGCGGGCTGGCCATGGCTTTGCTGGTCCTGGTTGTACTCGTCCACACCGCCGGCGGCGTGCAGGAAGAACGAGCCAAGGAACAGGGAGAACAGCAGGATCGACAGTGAATGCTCGTACACCTTGAGCACCACTCCGCCCCGCCGCACCGGCCAGGGCGTGGCCTTCCGCAGGGCCGCCTGGCGGGGATCTTCATCCTGCGGCGCCTCCTTGCCCATTGGCTTGGATTCGGATGAGCCTTTCTGGAACAGGAACACGGTGAGGACCACGTACATGGCCATCTGCAGGAACTCCGATTCCCAGTTCTCGAAGGTGGCCTCGACGAAGGCGCCCGTGCCCAGGAACTCCAGGACCGAGACGGCGGGCTCCCCGTGGGCCTGCTGGTCTTCACTGTAGGAAGCGGCTCCGGAGAGGATCATGCCCACGAAGAACGCCAGGAAGCAGCCCAGGTTGGCCAGCAGCAGGCCATGTTCCCTTGCCCATTTGCGCATGTCTTACTCCTTGTCCGATGGTGGCGGGAGGATCCTGCCTGTAGCCCGCTTGTTCAGGCGGAGCGGAACGAAAACCAGCATGACCACCATGACGCCCAGCAGTGCACCCCCGGCCGTGACGCCGGCAGACCGCCCGGCGGCAACATCGAACACCAGGGCGGCTGTTCCGGCGCTCAGCAGGGCGATGCCGCCCAGTGCGATCTTGGTGATGCTGTCGGCGCTGGAGACCAGTGTTTCCTTGAGCCGCTTGCGGAAAAGCCGGCGGTGCACACTGACCGGGAGGAGGATGAAGGCCGTGGTGAGCGCGGCGATGACGACGTTGACGAGATACAGGCCAACCTCCCAGCCGTCCAGCTTTTCGAACCGCTGCTGGAACGGCAGCGTCAGCAGGAAGCCGGCCAGGATCTGCACCCCGGTCTGAAGTACGCGGAGCTCCTGCAGGAGTTCCGCCCAGTTGCGGTCAAGCTGCTCCTCGCGGGTTTCATTGCGTCCCGTCCGGCCCGTGTAGTCCTCAACCTCAGACATCGGCCCTCCTTCCTCTCCGGCCGCGGCCCAGGCTTTCTTTCTACTCCTCCCGTACCCAGAAACAAGGCAGGCCGTTGCGCGTGCTCCTACATTTGATAAGTTTACTGATTATTAGTCTTGGGCGGTGGACTTGGTCCTCCGCCCGGGATAGCTTCGAAGGGCCGGAGCACGGCGGGCCCTTCGCACCGACACAGGTCAACCGACACAGGCAGGCGGACTATGAGCGAGACCGACAAGCAGACAGACCAGCCGAAGGATCCGCGCGGCGGCTACCACTCGGACCCGTTTCCCGAGCAGGAACAGAAGCAGCCCGGGCTGACCGGCCCCATGGACCCCAAACCCGACCACGGGGAGCGCAGCTACGAGGGGCACGGCAAGCTCGACGGCAAGGCAGCCCTCATCACGGGCGGGGACTCGGGCATCGGCAAGGCTGCCGCCATCGCCTTCGCCCGGGAAGGGGCCGACGTCGCGATCTCGTACCTGCCTGAGGAGGAAGACGACGCGCAGGATACGGCGGAATGGATCCGGAAAACCGGCCGCCGCGCGCTCCTGCTTCCCGGTGACGGACGTGAGGAGGAGTTCAGCACCCGCATCGTGGAGGAGACGGTCTCCGGATTCGGCCGCCTCGACATCCTGGTCCTGAACGCCGCGTACCAGAAGAACCGCGAGAGCCTCGAGACGCTCCCCACCGAGGAGTTCGACAGGGTCTTCCGCACCAACCTCTACTCGCTGCTGTGGTCCGCGCGGGCGGCCGTGCCGCACCTGAAGGCGGGTGCCTCGATCATCACCACGGCCTCCATCCAGGCCTTCAACCCGTCACCCGGGCTCATCGACTACGCCATGACCAAAGCGGCGCAGGTGGCGTTCACCAAGGCCCTGGCCCAAGAATTGGGTCCCAAGGGGATCCGCGTCAATGCCGTAGCTCCGGGCCCCATCTGGACACCGCTGATCCCGGCCACCGAATGGCCGGACAAGCTCCCCTCCTTCGGGCAGGACACGCCGCTGGGGCGCGCGGGGCAGCCGGCCGAGCTTGCCGCGGCGTACGTGCTGCTCGCATCCGAGGACGGGTCCTACATTTCCGGTGCAGTCCTCCCGGTCACGGGCGGCAAGGGGCTTTAATGGGGGTCCCACCCGCTGGGGCATCCGGGCCGGCATCACCAGACCAGCAATATCGGCAACGAACAACAGGAGGAAGCATGACGCAGGAAAACCAGCAGGCTGAACCCGAGACGGCTCCGGGCGGCTACGGCACCCCCACGGCCGAGCAGGAGGCGGCAGGCACGCAGGGTGGCCAGCAGTCCGGCGGCGGCGCGTCCACGGCCGGCGCGGACACGAACGAACCGCAGTCGGGCGCGGGCCAGGCTCCCGTCCCGCACGACATGGATCTTCCGTCCAGCGCGGCCGAGATCGACGAGTCCAATGACGATTCCCAGGGGTCGGCGCCGGTGTCCTCGGAGTCGGGCCAGGAAGCGACGGGCCTTCCGGACGGCAGCGGAAACGACCTTCCGAAGGAAGAGTCGCCCAATGACGACGACGAGAGCTTCGACGCCGGATAAAGCCTCCTGACCAAAGGCCCCCGTTTCCGCTGCCCCCGGGCAGTGGAAGCGGGGGCCTTTGCGGTTTCGCCAAGGCGAATACATCCCGTCCCTCGGGGTACGGAACACGCGGAACCCCATCCCGTCGGCAGGCAGCAGCAAGCAGCCTGCGCTGCCGCCGGCACCAACGTCAACGCCAGGAAGGTGGAGTGTGGGCAGGAGATCTTCCGAACAGTGGGCGCGGCCGCAGGACCGGCCGGACAAGGTGGCGGTGGACGTCCTGGTGCCCACCTGCAACCGGCCTGCCGAACTCGCCGTCACCCTCGCGGGACTGGCCGCACAGTCCGAGCCCGCGTTCGCCGTCGTCATCAGCGACCAGTCAGCCGGACAGCCGGCCTGGGACCATCCCGCTGCCGCCGCCATGGTGCGGGTGCTGCAGGCGCAGGGCCGGCCCGTCACGCTGCTGCGGCACCTTCCGCGGCGCGGACTGGCCGAACACCGCCAGTTCCTGCTGGACCAGTCCACCGCGGATCAGTGCCTCTTCCTGGACGACGACGTCTGGCTGGAGCCCGGTGCCGTGGAACGGCTGAGCAAGGCACTGGACCAGCTCCAGTGCGGTTTCGTCGGGATGGCACCGCAGGGCCTGTCCTTCCTGGACGACCGCAGGCCGGAACAGACGGCCTCCTTCCAAGCCTGGGACGGACCGGTGGCTCCGGAGCGCATCCGTCCGGGTGCCCCGGGTTTTGAACGCTGGCCGCTGCACAGCGCCGCCAACCTCAGCCACGTCTGCGCGGAACTGTCGCTGCAGCCCGGCGAGTGGGTGCCCTACCACGTGGCCTGGCTGGGCGGCTGTGTGCTCTACCGCAGGGAGGCGCTGGACGACGCCGGCGGGTTCCGTTTCTGGAGCACGCTCCCTGCAGACCACGCCGGGGAGGACGTGGTGGCGCAGTGGCAGGTGATGGAACGGTACGGCGGGGCCGGGATCCTGCCGTCCGGCGCGGTCCACCTTGAATCGCCCACGACCGTGACGGACCGGCGGGTAGAGGCGTACGACGTGGTCCTGAACGAGGACGCTGTGTGACCAGGCCCTAGTGGCCCTGCGCGGCGTCCAGCGGGTAGGCCACATACGCGAACCGCTTCGAATCCGGCGCCCAGCTGTTGACGTTGAGCGTGCCCTGGCTGCCGAACAGCGGCCAGGTGTGCAGCGGCGCGGTCCAGTCGCCGGTGGAGACAAGGACGACGTCGACCGGCAGGTCTGCGGGGTGGCCCCGGGTTCCAGCGGGAAAGCGCACATAGCTGGCCAGGCGCCCGTCGGGGGACAGGTGCGGGAACCAGTCGACGGTGTCACTGCTGACGAGCCGCTCGAACTGGCTGCCGTCCGGGCGGACCCGGGCAAGCTGGGCATGGCCGGGTGCCGTGGTGAACGACTCCGTGTTGAGGTACAGCCAGTCGCCATCGGGTGAATACTCGGGCCCGTCGCAGTGTCCCCCGCCCACCTCCACGTCCCAGGGCGGGCCTCCGCCAGCGGGGATGGTGCGCAGCCGGCCGGGCCGCGTGAAGTCTCCCGCCGCAATGTCCACGTACGCCAGCCTGCGCCCATACGGACTGACGCCGTGGAGGAAGTGGAAGGATCCGTCGTCGTCCGTGATCCTGGTGGCCCGCCCGCCTGCCAGTCGTGCGCGGTAGATGTGGCCGTCCTCGCCCGAGAGGAAGATGCTGCTGCCGTCAGGGTCCAGGACGTGGTCATTGTTGAGGTCCGGGGCGCCGGTCAGCGGGAGGGGCTCCAGCGAACCGGCCGCTAGGTTGAGCCGCCACAGTTCCCCGTTTCCGTTAAGGATCAGCGCCCGGCCGTCGAGGGTCCAGTTGGGCGCCTCGAGCAGCATGTCCCCGGTGCGGAACACCAGCGAGGATTCGCCGGTGACCGACGCGGTCCACACCTCGCAGCGCTGGCCTGGTTGAAGGGTGCGGACCACGTCAGTTCGTCCTAGTCCTTGCTGCTGAAGGCGGCGTCGAAGCTGGTTTGGGAGGCGGGGAAGTCGTACTTTTTCAGGGCCGCGAGGGCTTCGGGGGCGCCGTGCAGGCGGTCCATGCCGGCGTCCTCCCATTCGATGCTGATGGGCCCGGTGTAGCCGATGGCGGCGAGGGCGCGGAAGGAGGCTTCCCAGGGGACGTCACCGCGTCCGGCGGAGACGAAGTCCCAGCCGCGGCGGGGGTCGCCCCAGGGCAGGTGGGAGCCCAGGACGGTGTTGCGGCCGGTCTGGCGGATCTTGGTGTCCTTGCAGTCCACATGGTAGATCCGGTCCTTGAAGTCCCAGATGAAGGAGACGGGATCGATGCCCTGCCACATCATGTGCGAGGGATCCCAGTTCAGGCCGAACGCTGCCCGGTGCCCGATCGCTTCGAGGGTGCGGACGGTGGTCCAGTAGTCGTAGGCGATCTCGGAGGGGTGGACTTCGTGGGCGAAGCGGACGCCGCATTCGTCGAAGACGTCCAGGATGGGGTTCCAGCGGTCGGCGAAGTCCTGGTAGCCGGCGTCGATGACTTTTTCCGGGACGGGCGGGAACATGGCCACGTATTGCCAGATGGAGGAGCCGGTGAACCCGACGACCGTGTCCACGCCGAGGGCTTTGGCCAGCCGGGCTGTGTGTTTCATTTCCTCGGCGGCGCGTTGGCGGACGCCTTCGGGGTCGCCGTCGCCCCAGACTTTGGAGCCGACGATGGCCTGGTGGCGGAAGTCGATGGGGTCATCGCAGACGGCCTGGCCTTTGAGGTGGTTGGAGATGGCCCAGACCTTGAGGTTGTACTTGTCCAGGATTTCGAGTTTGGACTCGACGTAGCCGGGTTCGTCCCAGCGCCAGGCGTCCAGGTGGTCGCCGGAGACGGCGATTTCCAGGCCGTCGTAGCCCCAGCCGGAGGCCAGGCGGGCGACTTCTTCGAAGGGCAGGTCGGCCCACTGGCCGGTGAACAGGGTGAACGGGCGGGGCATGCAGGGCTCCTTGGAAGACGGGGGTGCTAGTGGCGGACGACGGTGAGGGTGCTCTTGTTGGCGGCGGATTCCTCCACAGCGTCCAGGACGTACTGGACGTTCAGTCCTTCTTCGAACGACGGCGAGGGCTGGTTTCCGTCCCGGATGGCCAGCAGGAAGTCGCGGACCTGGTGCGTGAAGGTGTGTTCCCAGCCGATGATATGGCCCTGCGGCCACCACGCGTCCAGGTACGGGTGCTCCGGCTCGTTGACCAGGATCCGGCGGAAGCCCTGTTCGCGGACCGGGACGGTGGCATCCAGGAAGCCGAGTTCGTTGAGGTTTTCCAGGTCGAACAGGAGGCTGCCCTTGTCCCCGTACACCTCGATCTGCAGCGAGTTCTTCCTGCCGGTGGCCACCCGGGAGACCTCGACTGAGGCGACCGCCCCGGAGGTGAGGGACAGCGTGGCCCAGGCGGCGTCGTCGACCGTGACGTCCTCGATGCCTTCCGTGCCGGGGCGGCGGCCCACGAAGGTGTTCAGCCGGCCGCTGACCTCGGTGACCTGGTCGCCCAGGAGGAACAGGACCTGGTCGATGGCGTGGCTGGCGATGTCCCCCAGCGCGCCGGATCCGGCGGTTTCCTTCCGCAGCCGCCAGGTCATGGGGGCCTGCGCGTCGGCGAGCCAGTCCTGCAGGTACGCGGCGCGGACGTGCCGGACCGTGCCCAGGCGGCCTTCGGCGATGAGCTCCTTCGCCAGTGCCAGTGCCGGGACGCGCCGGTAGTTGAAGCCGGTCATCGACTGCACGCCCTTGGCCCGGGCCTTGGCCGCGGCGGCGGTCATGAGCTCGGCCTCCGCGAGGGTGTTTGCCAGGGGTTTTTCCACCAGGACATGCTTGCCTGCTTCCAGGGCGGCGATGGCGATCTCGGCGTGCATCCACCCCGGGGCGCAGATGTCGACGATGTCGATGTCGTCCCGGGTGATCACCGTGCGCCAGTCGGTGGCTGATTCTGCCCAGCCGTACTTGGCCGCCGCCTCGGCGACGGCGCCGGCGTCCCGGCCCACGAGGACCTTCTGCTCGAAGGCCGGGACGTCGAAGAAGCTGGCCACGTTCCGCCACGCGTTGGAGTGGGCCTTGCCCATGAAGGCGTAACCGATCGCGGCTACACCCAGCGGGCGGGGAGCCGGTTGGGAGGCCGAAGGTTCGGACGGGTGTGCGGGTGTGGTCATGATGCGTTCCTGCGTGCTTCCTGCTGGCTGGACTACGTGCTGGATTTAGAGGGTGGCGGTTTCCGGTGCCCAGTCCTCGGGGAGGGCGGGGGATACCGGGGCCGAGCTTTCGACGTTCACGAATGTGCCCGCATCGATGGACTCGGAGATCGAGACCATGGTGTCCAGGACGTGGTACGCCAGTTCGCCGGTGGCCCTGTGGGCTGTTCCTGCCCGCAGCGAGCGTGCCATGTCCAGCACGCCCATGCCGCGGCCGTTGGCGGGCCCGGTGGCCGGAACGGTGGTCCAGTCCTCGTCGCCGGCGCGCCAGAGCTTGATGTCGCCCGTGAAGTAGTTGGGATCCGGCAGCGAGATGGTGGCTTCGGTCCCGGTGATTTCCACGAATCCCATCCGGGTCCGGGGGGACTCGAAGGAGAAGACGCTGTGTGAGGAGGCGCCGGATTCGAACTGCGCCATCGCGGAGACGTGGGTGGGCACCTCGACGGTGAACTCCTCGCCGGCTTTGGGCCCGGAACCGATCACGCGCACATCCTTGGCCTTGGACCCGACGGCGGCCACCTTGCGGATGGAGCCGAAGGCCTGGACCAGGGTGGTGAGGTAGTACGGGCCCATGTCGAACAGCGGGCCGGCGCCGTGCTGGAAGAGGAACGCGGGGTTGGGGTGCCAGGATTCCGGGCCGGGCGTCTGGAACGTGGTCATCGCCGTCAGCGGCGTTCCGATGTCGCCGCGCTGGATCAGGCGCAGGGCCGTCTGGATGCCGGCCCCGAGGAAGGTGTCCGGGGCGCAGCCAAGGCGGATCCCGGCGGCGTCGGCGGTCTTGAGCAGGCCCAGCCCGGATTCGCGGTCCAGGGAGAACGGCTTTTCCGTCCAGACGTGCTTGCCGGCGTTGACGGCGGCGGTGGCCACCTCCACGTGGGCGGCGGGAATGGTGAGGTTGACGATGATCTCGACGTCGGGGTGGTTCAGGGCCTTGTCCACGCCGCCCCACTCTGGGACGCCGTACTCCTTGGCCCGGGCCTCGGCGGCTTCCTCGAAGAGGTCGGCGATCACGTGGACCTTGAGGTCCGGGAACGCGGTCAGGTTGTCCAGGTACTGCTTGCTGATCACGCCGGCGCCGATGACGCCAACGCCCACCGGCCCGGTGCGGGCCGGCTTGCTTGCGGGGGTGCTCACGCGTTGGCTCCTTCGGCTGCGGTGTTGCTGTCGGTGTCGCTGTTCAGGAAGGCAAGGCTCTGGGCGATGCCATCGAAAATGTCGCCGGCATAGTCATCGAACTCCACCACGCCCACCTCCAGCGACTTTGCTGCGGCGATGACCTCCATCACGGGCACTTTGCCCTGGCCTGCGGGCTGCTGGGCCTTATTGTCCTTGTTCAGGGGGCCGTCCTTGATGTGGATGAACTTCACCCGGTCGCCCAGCCTGGCCAGGAGTTCCACGGGGTCCTGGCCGCCCACGGCTGCCCAGTAGGTGTCCACCTCCAGGACCAGTTCCGGGTCCAGCAGGGATGCGAAGTACTCCAGGGCCGTGCGGCCCTCGATGGTGGACTCCAGTTCCCAGGCGTGGTTGTGGTAGCCCACGCGGATGCCGTATTCAGCACCCTTTTTGGCGGCCGCGTTGAGCTTTTCGGCGGTGGCCTGGATGTCTTCGGCCTTTTGCCAGTGCTCGGCGGGAAGGAAAGGATCAATGACGGTGGTGATGCCCAGTTCCTTGGCCGCCGCGAAGATTTCGTCCTGGTCCTGGCTCATCAGGGGCGCGTGGCCGGACGGCGCGGTGAGGCCGTTCTCCTTCAGGGCGGCGCCGAGTTCCCTGGCGGTGGCCACGAAGTTGTACGGCTCAACCTGGGTGAAGCCGATCTCCGCCACCTTCCTGATGGTCCCCGGAAGATCCTCGGAAATGGCGTTGCGGAGCGTGTAAAGCTGCAGTGAGTAAGACATGGGTTTCCTTAGCGGTTCTGTAGAGGTCGTTGGGGTTGGGGTCAGCGGCCGGCGAGCGAGCCGCCGATGCCGCCCACGCTGAAGTACTTGTTCAAGGTGGCGAAGACGAT
Source organism: Arthrobacter sp. FX8 (assembly GCF_026723805.1). Classification (NCBI taxonomy): domain Bacteria; kingdom Bacillati; phylum Actinomycetota; class Actinomycetes; order Micrococcales; family Micrococcaceae; genus Arthrobacter; species Arthrobacter sp. FX8. Next base: position 3,997,310 of record NZ_CP113505.1, read on the forward strand.
GACGGGCGGGAGCATCATGACCACGGCCAGGGCCATGACCGAGGTCCAGTCCGTTGCATTCTGCTGGAAGAAGGACTGCACGCCCATGGGAAGGGTGAAGATTTCATTCGAGCGCAGGAACACGATGGCCACCAGGTAGTCGTTCCAGGCCAGGAGGAAGGCGAAGATCGCGGTGGAAAGGACGCCGGGCAGGGAGTTCCGCAGGACCACCTTGGTAAAGGAGCCGAAAACGGAGCACCCGTCGATCCAGGACGCCTCCTCCAGGCTGATCGGGATGGAATCGAAGTAGGCGGCCATCATCCAGGTGGCAACCGTCATGGTGGAGCCGACGTAGATGATGGTCAGGCCCAGGAGGTTGTCCACCAGGCCCATGCCGGCGAACAGGATGAACAGCGGCACCACGGAGGTGATGATGGGCAGCGACTGCATAACGAACAGGAGCAGCGAATATCCGGAAACCGCCTTGCTGCGGCCCCGGGAGAGGACGTAGCCGGCAGGTGCGGCCACGGCCACGGACACCACCACCGTGGAAAGGGTGGTGATCAGGCTGTTCTTCAGCCAGGTGGCGGCCAGGGTCTTGGAGAAGACGTTGCCGAGGTTTTCAAAGGTCAGGCCGGTGGCCGTGCTGTTCGGCCCGGGCGTGAAGGCCAGGAGGATGGTGACCATGATGGGCACCAGCACGATCCCCGTGATGATGAGGATCGCGGCGAACCGCCACCAGCGGCCGCGCTGTCCCGCCTCGGAGAGGACCCTGCGGCGTTTGCCGGCATCGACGCCGAGCGTGGGGCCGGATTCGGGATGGGCGTGGAGTACTGCGCTCATTATTCGACGCTCGACTTTCGGATCTGGCGGTACAGGATAACCGAGATGACCACCAGGGTCATGGTCATGAGGAAGGCGATGGCCACGCCTGGGCCGGTGGCGAAGTCCTGGAACACGGTCCGGTACGCCAGGACCACCAGGGAGGTGGTGGCGTTGACCGGGCCGCCGCCGGTGAGCAGGTAGATGGTGGGGAAGTCGTTGACGCAGAAGATGGTCATCAGGATCCAGCTGATGTAGGTGGAGCGGGCAATCAGCGGCAGGGTGATCTGCGTGAACTGCTGCCAGCGGCTGGCGCCGTCCATGCTGGCTGCCTCGTAAACGGTGGTGTCCACGGAGGCCAGCGCGGCCGAGATCATCATCATCATGAACGGGAAGCTGACCCAGACCTTGAACACCATCACCGTGATGGAAGCAAGGGAGGGGTCGGCCAGGAAGAGCGGGGTGCCCATGCCCAGGTTCCGGAACAGCGACGGGATCAGGCTGTCCGGGGTGGCCACCAGCCAGTTCCATGCGGTGGAGGAGACTACGATGGGCACCACCCACGGCAGGAGCAGCAGGACCTTGAAGGTGCCGCCGGCCGGAATCCTGGTCCGCAGGAGCAGGGCAAGGCCCAGGCCCACGAGCCATGACCCGAAGACGCCCACAATGGTGAACCACAGCGTGAACTGTGCTGCCTTCCAGAAGGCCGGCGACGTCAGGACGGTGGCGAAGTTCTGCGCGCCCACGAAGTTGCCGGTCTGGAGCAGGTCCCCGTCATGCGTGGCCTGGATGGCCGCATAGATCAGCGGGTAGCCGTGGATCAGGACAAGGAGGACCACAGAGGGAAGCAGGAGCCAAAAGAAGGTCCTGGTCGCCTGGGCGGAGAGCTTGCTCTTGCGCTTGCCGGGGGCGGTCCCGGACCCGCCGGGGGCAATCCCGCGGCGGGCCCGGGCCAGGCCGGACTGGGTGGTGGTGCTGGACATGGGCGGTCCGTCCTACTTCTTCAGGACTGATTCGAGGCCGGACTGGAAGGTCTGCAGGGCAGTCTTGGCGTCGGCCTTTCCGGTGATGATGGTCTGGCTGAACTGGTTCAGTGCCTGGCCGCCGTCGAGTGCGGCGAGGTTGGCGTTGAGCCTGCTGCCCTGGGCGGCGAAGGTCTTGGCGATGGGCTGCCAGTCCTTGACGATCTTGACGTTGTTGGGGTCGTTGGCGAACTCGGGAATCTCCGTGATCGACTTGAAGACCGGAAGGGCGGACATCAGCTTCTTCTGCCACAGCTGCTTGAGCTGGCCCAGGTAGTACACCAGGAACTCCTCCGACGCCTCCTGGGACGGGGTGTTGGTGTACATCATGATGTTGTTCGGGAAGACGATCGTTGCCTTGTCGCCGTGCGGACCCTTGATGGGGTCAGCCACCAGCAGGTCGCCCGAGGTATCGCCCACACGCTGCGGAACGTTGACCTGGAACAGGCCGTAGCCTGCCTTGCCGTCCTTCCACTGCGCGGACATGTTGTCCGTGGTGTAGCTGACAGCGGCGGGGTCGACGATGCCGTTGGACACGAGTTCCAGGACGAACTCCATGGCCTCCACGTTGCGGTCGTTCATCAGGTCCAGCTCGCCGTCCTTGTTCCAGACACCGCCGCCGTTGTTGACCATCATCATGATCATGGAGTGGTTGGCGTAGTTGTTGCCCGCGCCTGCGCCGGTGGTGAAGCCGAATGCGCCCACCTTCTTCAGGGCCTTGCCTGCTTCCAGCAGGGACGGCCAGTCCGTGGGGAGGGCAACGTTTGCCTTCTCGAACAGCGACTTGCGGTACCAGAAGACGCGCATGTCCAGCTGCCACGGGACCGCCACGTAGCCCTTGTCCGACTTGAAGGGGTCCAGCACGCCGGGCAGGAAGTCGTTGAACTGGCCATTGGCCTTCAGCTTCTCGATCACCTTGTCCGCGTACGCGATCTGGCCCTGCTGCTCGAACTGGAAGGCTTGGAAGCCCCCGCCGGTGGAGACAGCCGGGCCCGTCTTCGAGGCGATCGCGGAGGAGAAGGTCTGGTAGAAGTTGTTCCACTGGATGATCTGGTACGAGGCCTTGGCGCCGTTGGCTCCGGAGAAACCTTCCGCGATGCCCTTGGCGGCGTCGTTGTAGGCGGGCGTTGCCCACGGCATGTCCCAGAACTTGACCGTTCCGCCCGCGCCGCCTCCGCCGCCCTGCGATGCCGAGCCCCCGCCGCAGGCGGCGAGGAGGGTGCTGCGGCGGCGGCAGCCGTCAGGCCCAGGAAACCGCGCCGGGAGAAGGGGCGGCGCTGTTCGGAAGTTGCGTTCATGATGTGTCCTTTCGGGACCGGCCGGCGCAGTGCGCCGTTGGTGCGGTCCTGCTCATCGTCGAGAGTGGAGGTGGGACTGGACTGCTGTTCAGGTTGCGTATCGGTGGGTCTGGTTACGTGGCAGCGAGGGTTGCGTAGAGGTCGGTCAGCCGGGCGAACCCGGCCAGATCGTCCGGCCGGGTGCCGGCGCCAAGATGGTCCTTCAGGCGCCGCCACGCTGACCGGTGGGCGGATTCGTAAAGCGTGGGAAGCAAAAGTTCGCCATGGGCTCCGGTGACCCGGACTTCGGCCGGCCAGGCGGCGTCCGGATCCGGGACCTGGACGGACACCCCGCCGTCGGCGGTGTAGAGGCGGATGTCGACGGCGGCCGGGCGGGCAGCGGTCAGCACGCCCTGGGCGGTGAAGGGCGCGCCGTTGGCCAGCCTGCCGGCCACCGTGTATCCCGTGGCGTCGCTGCGGAGGAGGCTTACGCCGTCGAGCGGTCCGCTGACGGCCAGCAGCGCGGCGAGGTGTTCGCCCAGGAGCCGCTGCGGGTCGGTGCCGGGGGCCGCCGTCGCAACGCTGTCCAGCAGGGACGCGCTGCCCAGGGCACTGCGCACTGCGTTGCGGGCGTCCGGGGTGCTGCCTTCCGCCACCAGGGCGGGGTTGGAGGCCCAGCGGAGGTCCAGGACGACGGCGGTTCCTGCGGCGTCAACCGCGGCGGCCAGTTCCGTGGTGTCCTCGGGTGCCGGGTTGGCCACCACAACGCCGCGGGCGCCGGCGGCAACGGCGTGAAGGGCTTCGGTGGTCCAGCCGGGTCCGCCTGCGACCACCAGGACGTCGGCCGTGCCCTGCCGGCTCTCCGGAGCCGGGCCGAAGGTTGCAGGCAGTGAGGCCACCGTTTGGGTAACCGCGCCCTCTTCCCGCGCGGCAGGTGATGCCGAGACCGTGTACTGGCCGCTCATGGCGTAACTCCTGCTTTTTCCGCGGCACCGGCATGCCCCGCCCCGGCGCTTGCTGCCGAGGCGTCGGCGATGGCGAGGGCAAAGGTGAGGTCGTCGATCAGGGTTTGTGCGGCGGGTGCCTGGCGGGTTCCCCGGGCAAGCCCGGCAAGTTCACGCCATTCGCCCTCATAACCGTTGTGGCCGTACGGGCCGAACGTGCGGGTATCGCTGCCGTGGCCGCGGGTGAGGGTGGCCACTGCGGAGCCGGCCTGGACATACGACGGTGTGAAGTCGATGTGAAGGGCCGCATCGTCCCCGATGGCCTCGAAGGTCCACTCGGGCTTCCAGGTGCCGTTCATAACGGCACGCAGTTCGATGACGCGGGTTGGGGTGCGCAGCGAAACGGCATAGCCGAACGGGCGGACGTGGAACACCTGGAGGACTTCGAGGTCCGTGAAGTCCGGGGTGAACCGGCGGACCAGCGGCAGGTCGTGGATGGCCAGGCCCATGATCCCGCCCCGGAGTGCGCTCTTGATGACGTCCGGGTCCGAGTAGTCGGGCTGGCCTGCGGCCGGCCGCGTGACGATCTCGGTGGCGAAGTCCTCGAACCGGGCATTGGGCGGCAGGACGATGGAGGAACGGATGGTGTGGACCTGCCCGGGAAGGTCGCCCCAGTTCTGTTCGGTCGCGAGCCAGCCGGGGTCGAAGGTGTGCATGGCCCCGACGACGATTGGGACCCCGGTTTCGGAGCTGACGGCCGAGATGCGGGCGGCTTCCTCGGCGTTCATGGCGAAAGGCTTTTCGCAGAGGACGGCCTTCTTGCCGGCCCTGCAGGCGGCGATGACCTGGTCGGCGTGGAACTGGTGGGGGCTGCAGATTGCCACGACGTCCACGGCGGGATCGTCCAGCAGGGCAGCCATGCTGGTGCCGGCCGTGGCGCCAACGCGGGCCGCCACCGACGAGGCCACGGCGGCATCCACATCCATGATGTGCCGTACTTCCAGGATGTCCTGGAGGCGGGCCAGTGCCGGGAGGTGGATGGCCTGCGTGACGGGCCCGGCGCCGAGGATGCCGACGCCGAGGAGCGGCCGGTCTGCCGGCGCTGCGTGCTGGGACGCTGCTTGCTGGGACAAGGTCAGTTACCTCTTTGTAAGCGGACTCTGGGGGTGTAAGCGGATTACGGTGCCGGAATCAGTGCGGCTGATGTTCACCATCGGATCCGCGAATGTGCCTTGAGTCACAACGTAGAACTACTTTTGACGCACGTCAAGCAAAAGTTGTTTGTTGCGCGTCATTCTTCTGATTGGTGACAGCAGAAAGTAAGAGTGTTATGACTTAGACATGACTTCAGTGACAGGTAAGCAGGCCGGAAAAGAGTCCGATGTCGGCAGCCTGTCGCGCGCCGGGGACCTCTTCCAGCTGCTGCGTGACGGCAGGGCCCGCACCCGCGCCGAGCTTGCGCTGAGCACGGGTCTGGCCCGCTCAACCGTCGCCTCGCGGATCGATGCGCTGATGCTGTCCGGCCTGGTGGGTCCCGCGGGTGAGGCGCTCTCCAGCGGCGGCAGGCCGCCGTCGCGCTTTGCCTTCAACCCGTCAGCCCGCCTGGTGCTGGCCGTGGACGTGGGCGCCACGCACGTCATCGTTGCGGTGACGGATCTCGGCGGAAACATCCTGGCCGAACACCGGCTGGCGCAGCAGGTGGCCGACGGGCCGGAAGCCGTGCTGGACCAGGTGGTGGCGCAGGGCAAGGAACTGCTGGCGTCCACCGGACGGACCGTTGCGGAACTGGCCGGGATCGGCATCGGGCTGCCCGGGCCCGTGGAACATGACACCGGCAAGCCCGTCAAGCCGCCCATCATGCCGGGCTGGGACGGGTTCGACGTGGTCAGCTACGTCCAGCGGTCCCTGCCCGTCCACGTGCTGGTGGACAATGACGTGAACATCATGGCGCTGGGGGAGCAGTCCGCGCACTGGCCCGAACACAACAACTTCTTCTTCGTGAAGGTGGCCACCGGCATCGGCTCCGGCATCATCAGCAACGGGGAACTGCAGCGTGGCGCGAACGGCACGGCAGGCGACCTGGGCCACGTCCAGGTGGCCCGCGGCGCGGATGTCCTGTGTGCCTGTGGAAACTATGGGTGCCTGGAGGCGCTGGCGTCCGGTCCCGCCGTCGTGCGCTCCCTCCGGGACCAGGGACTGGACGTGGCAAAGGGCTCGGACGTGCTCCGGCTCGCCGCCGACGGCAACCTGCAGGCCATCCAGGCGCTGCGCCAGGCCGGCCGGGACATCGGCGAGGTGCTGGCCACCGTGGTGAACCTGCTCAATCCGTCCGTGATTGTGGTGGGCGGCAGCGTTGGCGAGACGGGCGAGCACCTGGTGGCCGGCATCCGCGAGGTGGTGTACCGGCGCTCCCCGCCGCTGGCCACCTCGCACCTGCGCATCAACGGCTCCCGCGCCGGGAGCCAGGCGGCAGTCCTTGGCGCAAGCAAACTGGTCACCCAGTACGTCCTCTCGCCGGCCGTCATCGAAGCCACGCTGGCAGGCGCCATCGCCGGGTAAAGCCGGGAATCCCCGGCCTACCCGGCGTGGGCTCTACGCCTCCGCCTCCGGCTCGGGCGCTTCGGCCAGGATCAGTGCCGTGCCGCCGTACGCGGGCAGCTCCAGGAAGAAGCTGTGCAGGTCATCCACCTGCCCCACCGTCTCGCCGCTGAACAGATCCTTGACGTTGGCGCCGGACGGCAGCTCGTTGGACTGGATGCTGCCGGCGATGTCCTGCCCGGAGAAGTTGAGCGCCGTGACCTGCAGGCTGCCGTCCTTCAGCCGGTTGACCAGCACCAGTGCGCTGCGGTTGGAAACGTCCGGGACGTCGAGCAGGGTGCCGGTGGCGATCCCGTTCTCTTCCCGCACGGCGAGGATCCGCTGCAGCCGGCGCGCGAACGAGTCGGGGTCCTTGAGCTGTTCGGGCAGCGGCCCGTACAGGCTGCGGGCCCGGGGCATCCCGGCCGACGAGGTGGTGGCGTCCGGACTGGTTCCCATGAGGTCGTGGGCGCCGCGGTTGATCCAGCGGGTATCGCCCTGCGAGGTGAGCTCGCGGACGCTGCTCCGGTCCAGGGCCAGGATGCCCGTGAGGTCCCAGCCGGAAAGGGCAAAGACGCCCGGCTGCAGGGCGTTGTACATGGCCAGGAGCAGGTGGACGTCCCGGATCTGGGCTTCCTGCTCCGGGGTGGTGGTGGACGGGTCCTTGATGCCCAGGGCCGCCATGATGAAGCTCACCGAGGTGCAGGCAATGCCGTTGGTGGTGAAGACGGCGTTGTAGGGCCCGTTTTCGCCGGTGAGCCGTTCCCGCAGGGTCTGCTGGATCTGTTCAGCCAGCTGCGCCCCGGTGAGTTCCTCGCCGTTGAGCTCGAACATCTCGTCCCGGTGCCCGGCGGCGAAGTGCAGGAGCTCGTAAGTGAGTTCGTCATGGTTCTGCAGGGCATGCACCAGCGACGCCTGGTCCACGCCGATTTCCAGCGACAGCCGGAGGGTCAGCCGCAGGAACTCGGTGTCGGCCGTGACCAGGGAGTAGTGGTACGCAGGCCGGGTGATGAAGTCGTAGGACAGGTCGGGGCCGGCATCGGAGGTTGCCTTGATGTCGTCGATGGTCAGGTTCAGTTCCTGGAAGGAGAACCCGCCCACCTTCCGGATCATGGAGCCGATGAGCTGGTTGGCTGCCTCGGACAGTGGGTGCCCCTCGGACCAGCCGGGTTGTTCTTCGGCGCTCTTCTCCACGCCCAGGAAGCCGTTGGCGTCCAGGCGCAGCGCCCCCGTGCCCAGGTCCACCAGCGAATGCAGGGCATCGCCCACCACCAGGCGCATTCCGGCGAAGGTGGGGTCCAGCCAGTTGATGGAGGGCTGGCCGGCCTTGAAGTAGTGCAGGTAGACCCAGCGGCGGGTCTTGCCGGTGGTATCCACGATGGGCCGCGTGGCGCTCCAGTTGGTTTCCTTCACCCCGGGTTCGTAGAAGATGACCCGCTGCAGCCTGCCGATGATGTAGCCGGCCTTCTGCAGCGCCTGCTCGGAGTCGGGGCTGAGGTTGACCGAGTCCGCCCCCTCCGGGACGTCCGGGAGCAGGTTCCAGTCCTCCTCCGGAATATCGATCATGTGGTAGATGCCGGGGTAGTCCCGGAAGTTCATTTCGGCCAGGCGGAAGTCCGCGCCCTTGCCGGTGTGGCCCGGGACGATGTCGTCGATGACGGTGCCGTCGTGCTCGGCGGCCACCTCGCACATCCGCCGGAACTCATCCTCGGTGCCGAAAACAGGGTCGATCGCCATGCTGATGCGGTCGAAGTGCCCGTCCACGCTGGGCGTGTGGGACCAGCCGCTGATGCCGCCGGCGAGCTTCACGGGCCCGGTGTGGATTCCGCGGATACCGATTTCGCGGAACGCCTTCCACATGGCCGGATCGCCCAGCGCCGAAAGGAATGACTGGCCGGACGGGGTGATGAAGGACAGCGGGTAGGCGGTGAACCACACGGAGGCGCGTTCGACGGCGGCCCGCGGGTTGGGATGGGCGTACGAGTTCTGCCACATGCTGGCCTGGCCGGACAGCTGCCGGGCCAGCGTGTTCGCGTCCCCGAGCATCGCCTGGTTGCGGAGCCAGTCCACGTACGCCGCGTTCCGCCCGTCGAACTCAAAGGACGGCCTGCTGCCGACGAACTGGCGCCGGCGCGCGATGGGCCGCAGCGCCTTTGGCCTGGCCGCGAAGAACTGCTCGTCGAAATTGACGTCCAGTTCCGTTGACGGCTCCGCAGCGCCCGCTTCCACTTCCCCGATGGGGGCGGCTGCATCCGCTTCCGAAGTGTTCCCGCTGGTGCCCGGCTCAGGCATAAGCTCCTCTTTCCATTGCTCGTTTCCGTGCTGGCATGGATGCTCCAAGACCCCTTGCCCAAGGAAACGTACCCCGGGCAACAGGGAGTATTCGGCGTTCCCTCTCCCGATGCTACTGCTCAGCGGAGCCGGTGGAGGGGACGCCGGCGTGCCGTCCGTCCCCAACCAGACGAAACCCCCTTGTTTCGCCAACTTTGCCCACTATGGCGGCCAGCGGTCGTATTCTTAGAGCAAGGTTTTGCAGTGGGCCCGGTGCGCTGATAGCAGGGCTGGAGCATGGCCGCTGAACCCACGGGGCAGGTTGGCTGGGGACCGCTTCCAGTTACCCCGGAGCCGGTTTTCGACAGCAAGGACGTTGAAGACTACCTCCGGGACGTCACCCGCGACTTCATGGCGGGTATCAAAGGTGAGCGCCGCAGCATCAGCTGGGCGGCCACCCTCTTCCGCCTGGGCACGGCGCGGACCATCGCAGCCAGTACGGAGCAGGCACGCGAAGCGGACCGGGAGCAATGCTCGTTCGCTGACGGACCGGTCATGGAAGCCATGCGCACCGCAGAATTCGTCCTGGTGTCGGACCTGAGCCGGGACCGCCGCTGGCCGGGGTATTCCAGCGCTGCCGCGGCCCATGGGGTGCAGTCCCTGCTCTCCGTCCCCATCCTCACCGAAGGCGGGACCAGTGCCGCCATCAATCTTTACGCGCCTTTCCCGCACGCCTTCACCAGCGATGACCTGGTGCGCAGCCAAAGCTATGCCCGTGAGGTGGCGCGGGCCATGCATGTTGTGGTCCGGGTGGCCGAACGCGCGGAAACGACGGCGGGTCTCGCCGTCGTCCAAAGCTCCCTGGTCCTGGTGGACCTCGCCGTGCGCAGCCTGATGAACGAATACGGACTCACCCGGGAGGGTGCGCTGCGGTTCCTGCAGACGCAGGCGCTGCACCACGAGCTGGATCTCCGGGACGTGGCATTGAACGTTGTGGCCCCCGCAGGGATGGACCTCGGGGTTGGGCAGCCGTCGGGGCTGCGGCAGGAAACGTACGACGGCGTGGCGGAGCTCCCGCGGCCGTCGCCGGCGGGGCGGGACTTTCCAACCGGAAGGTCGGCCCGCAAGGACGCTGCGGCGGGGACGGAACCCCCGCCTGCTGCGGAAGGGAGGACGGCATGACTATCGGGAAACAGGAACTGCGCTCCATCACGGAAGGACCGGGCAGGCACCCCTGGCACCGGTTCGTCGCCCTGGGGGACTCTTACACCGAAGGGATCGGCGATCCCGAGCCGCACAGCCTGGGCGGCCTCCGGGGCTGGGCTGACCGCGTGGCGGAGGAACTGGCGGACAGCCAGCCGGACTTCGCCTATGCCAACCTGGCCATCCGCGGCATGCTGCTGCGGCAAATCCTCGACGGGCAGCTGGCACCGGCCCTGGCGTTGAAGCCCGACCTGATTGCCATGTCCGGCGGTGGCAACGACATCGTGTTCCGCCACGGCGACCCGGACAAGCTGGCGGAAAAGATCGACGAGGCCGTGGGTATCCTGGCTGACACGGGCGCCACCATCCTGCTGTATGCAGGTCCCGATTGGGGGAACACGCCGGTCTTCGGCAAGATCCGCGGCCGCGTGGCGGTCTACAACGAACACCTCCACAGGATCGGTGCCCGGCACCACGCCATCATGGTTGACCTTTGGTGCCTGCCGGAGCTGCAGCATGCTCTGATGTGGGACCCGGACCGGCTGCACCTGTCCCCGCTGGGCCACCATTCCGTAGCGGTGGCCACCCTCAACGCCCTGGGCGTACCGCATACGCTCAGGCCGCTGCAGCCGCGGCCGCTTCCCGCGCACGGCTGGACGCAGGCCCGGGCCGAAGACCTGGTCTGGGCCAGGCAGTACTTTGTGCCGTGGGTGCTGAAGCGGATGCGGCCCCACCAGGTCAGCGGGTTGGCGGCCAAGCGGCCGCAGCCGGTCCCGGTGTTCGGCCTTGGCCGTCCCGGTCCCTTCCCGCCCGGACATCCCGCGGCCAGGACCTCCGGACCGGGTTATGACGGACAGCCTGGAGTGGACCCCGGGGTGGAAACCGGCAGGGTGGCTTAGCGCTTCCTGGGGGAGCGCTTGGCCGCGGCCTTCATCGCGGCCTTCGCTGCCGGAGGCAGTACGCCCTGCTCGGTTTCGGGTTCGGCCACCGTTCCGCGCGCCTTCGCGACGGCCTTCATGCCGTGGTAGATCACCAGGGCGGCAGCAGAACCCAGGGCGATGCCGGTGAACTTCAGGTCGCCAATGGTCCAGGTGTAGTCCGCGATGCCGATGATCAGGGCCACTGCGGCAGTGGTCAGGTTGACCGGGTTGGAGAAGTTCACCTTGTTCTGGACCCAGATCTTCACGCCCAGGATGCCGATCATGCCGTACAGCATCGTGGCGGCGCCGCCCAGCACGCCTGCCGGGACGGTGGCGATCAGTTCGCCGAACTTCGGCGAGAAGCTGAGCAGGATGGCGAACATGCCCGCTACCCAGTAGGCCGCCGTCGAATACACCTTGGTGGCCGCCATGACGCCGATGTTCTCCGCGTACGTGGTGGTGCCCGATCCGCCGCCCAGGCCGGCCAGCACGGTGGCAGCACCATCTGCCATCAGCGCGCGTCCGGAGACGCCGTCGAGGTTCTGTCCTGTCATGGCGGCAACGGACTTCACGTGGCCGATGTTCTCTGCCACCAGCACCAGGACCACCGGGACGAACAGGCCCAGGACGCCGATGTGGAACTCGGGGGTCTGGAAATGCGGCAGCCCAACCCAGGCTGCGGCGTCCATCTTGTCGTACTTCACCTCGCCGCGGAGCATGGCCACCAGGTAGCCCACCACAACGCCAACCAGGATGCTGAGCCGGCCCAGGATTCCGCGGAACAGGACGCTGACCAGGATGATGGTAACCAGTGTGATGAGGGCCGTAATCGGGGCGGCGTCGAAGTTCTGCTTGGCGGCGGGGGCAAGGTTCAGGCCGATCAGTGCCACGATGGCACCCGTGACGATGGGCGGCATCAACCGGTTGATCCAGCCGGCGCCGAACTTCTGCACCACGGCCCCCACCAGGGCCAGGGTGACGCCGGCAAGCACCACGCCGCCCAGGGCGCCGGGGATGCCGAACTGCGCCTGCGAGGCGGTGATGGGTGCAATGAAGGCAAAGCTTGAACCCAGGTAGCTGGGCACCCGGCCCTTGGTGACCACCAGGAACAGCAGCGTGCCGATCCCCGAAAAGAACAGCGTGGTGGCGGGCGGCATCCCGGTGATGATGGGAACCAGGAAGGTGGCGCCGAACATGGCCACCACGTGCTGCATGCCCACGCCGATGGTCAGGGGCCACGCCAGCCGCTCATCCGGGGCCACCACCTGGCCGGGCTTGATGGTTTTGCCGGTGCCGTGCAGCTTCCATTTGATTCCGAGCATGCTCATGGGAAGGAAAGCCTTTCAGGGGGTGCCGCGAGGGGGCGAAGATCAACTCGCTCCAGAATACCGCCAAGTGTTTGTGCGGGCCCGCTGTGGCCAAGGTCACCCGGCGTCACGGGAAGAGGAGGAAAGCAGTTGAAGTTGCAACTATGGAAAGCATCAGAGGCCACCCCGGCAGGCGGGCGGCGCAGCGAAAGGTAAGCCAATGACCATTGCCCACGAAGAAGCGGTTATCGATTCGGCAGCCGTGGACGCCATCTTCGCCCAGGCCCGCACCGCCAACTCCTTCACCGGCGAGGTGACCGAGGAGCAGGCCCAGGCCATCTACGAGCTCACCAAGTTCGGCCCCACCGCGTTCAACTCCCAGCCGCTGCGCGTCACCTATGTCCGCTCGCCCGAGGCCCGCGCCACCCTGGTGGATGCCCTGTCCCGCGGCAACCAGGCCAAGACGGCTTCCGCCCCGCTGGTGGCCATCCTCAGCTACGACACCGACTGGGCCGGCAAGTGGGACGACTTCCTCCCCGGCTACAACGCCCCCAAGGCCATGTACGACGCCGACCCGCAGCTCGCCGCAGCCACGGGCAACAACAATGCCCACCTGCAGGCCGGCTACTTCATCCTGGCCGTCCGTTCGCTCGGTTTCGCCGCCGGCCCCATGACCGGCGCTGACTTCAACGCCATCGACGCCGCCTTCTTCCCGGCCGGCGACCAGAAGAGCTTCCTGGTGGTCAACATCGGCCAGCCGGGCGAGGACGCCTGGGGCGAGGCAAAGCCCAAATTCTCCTACGACGAGGCTGTCCGCACCGTCTGACGCCCCATCACTTCCTGCGTCTTTTCTCCAAACGCCCCATCACCTGGTGATGGGGCGTTTGGGTTTTTGGGCGGGATGTGATGGGGCGTTTAGAGGCGTGGAGGTGGGCCGGTGGGAGACTGGGCGTATGCCGATGCGGAACCTCATTTTTGTGGCCTTCGTGGAACCGGTGGCGGACGGCCAGGTTTTTCTGCGGACGGAGTGGCCGCTGCACGTCACCCTGGTGAGGTTCGACGCCGCCGCCACGGACGGTGCCGACGCCGCCCAAAGCATCGCCGCGCTTGCAGATGGGCCGGCCAACGCAGCGCTTGGCGCGGAGCTGACCGTGGGGGAGGACGCCGCCTTTGGCCGCAACGGGTCCGTCCCCGTCAACCTGGTGGAGCCGCACCCCGCCCTGCAGGAGCTGCATGAGCGGCTGGTGCAGGTGGTGGTGGACGCGGGCGGCAGGATCCTCACGCCGCGCCACACGTTGTCCGGCTACCGGCCGCACGTCTCCCACCAGGCCACCCCAGGCCCGGACGCCAAGCGCCTCCACCGGGGCGACGCCGTCGTGCTTGACCGCGTGGCTTTGGTGGACATGGCGCCCGGCGGCGACCACGCCATCAGGCGCATCCTCCGGTTGTGGAGCCAGGAACCTTCGCAGTACTAGGCGATGACGCTGTCCACCAGCGCCTTGGCCTCCGCCTGCACCTGCTTCAGGTGTTCCTCGCCCTTGAAGGACTCGGCGTAGATCTTGTACACGTCCTCCGTGCCGGACGGGCGGGCAGCGAACCAGGCGTTTTCGGTGACCACCTTCAGACCGCCGATGGGTGCGCCGTTCCCTGGCGCCTCGGTGAGCTTGGCGGTGATCGTCTCGCCCGCCAGTTCCGTGGCGGTAACGTCCGACGGCGACAGCTTGCCGAGTGCAGCCTTCTGCTCGCGGGTGGCGGCGGCGTCGATCCGGGCGTAGACGGGGGCGCCGAACTGGTCCGTCAGCCCCTTGTACAGCTGGGACGGGGAGCTGCCGGTGACCGCGGTGATCTCCGAGGCCAGCAGTGCCAGCAGGATGCCGTCCTTGTCCGTGGTCCAGACGCTGCCGTCCAGCTTGTTGAAGGAGGCACCGGCGGATTCCTCGCCACCGAACGCCCCTTCACCCGAGAGCAGGCCGGGAACGAACCACTTGAAGCCAACAGGCACCTCAACGAGCTTGCGGCCCAGGCTCTCGGCCACGCGGTCGATGATGGAGGAGGACACCAGCGTCTTGCCGATCACCGAGGCGGGGTTCCAGCCGCTGCGGTTGCGGTAGAGGTAGTCGATAGCGACGGCCAGGTAGTGGTTGGGGTTCATCAGCCCGCCGTCCGGGGTGACGATGCCATGGCGGTCGGCGTCGGCGTCGTTGCCCGTGGCCACGTCGAATGCGGGCTGGCCGGAGGCGGCGGCGTCGGACATCCGCTGGATCAGCGACGCCATGGCCGACGGCGAAGAGCAGTCCATGCGGATCTTCTCGTCCCAGTCCAGGGTCATGAAGGCCCACTGCGGGTCCACCGTGGGGTTTACCACGGTCAGGTCCAGGTGGTGGCGCTCGCCGATCTCGCCCCAGTAGTCCACGGACGCGCCGCCCATGGGATCGGCACCGATCCGGACTCCGGCATTGCGGATGGCATCCAGGTTCAGGACGGACGGAAGGTCGTCCACGTAGCTGCTCAGGAAGTCGAACTTGCCGGTGGTGTCTGCGGCCTGGGCGTCCGCCAGCGGGATCCGCTTCACGCCGCGCAGCCCGTTCTCCAGCAGCTCGTTGGCGCGGTTGGCGATCCAGCCGGTGGCATCCGAGTCCGCCGGGCCGCCGTGCGGGGGTTGTACTTGAAGCCGCCGTCGCCGGGCGGGTTGTGGCTGGGGGTCACCACGATGCCGTCGGCCTGCGGGGCGCCCGGTGCGGCTTTCCGGTTGTAGGTCAGGATGGCGTGGCTCAGCGCCGGGGTGGGGGTGTAGCCGTGCCTGGCGTCGACGAGGACCTGGACGCCGTTCGCGGCGAGCACCTCCAGCGCGGAGTTCTGCGCGGGCTCGCTCAGTGCGTGGGTGTCCTTGGCCAGGAACAGCGGGCCGGTGACGCCCTGCGCAGCCCGGTATTCCACGATTGCCTGCGTGATGGCAACGATGTGCTGTTCATTGAACGAGGCCTTGAGGCTGGAGCCCCGGTGCCCGGAGGTGCCAAAGACGACGCGCTGGCCGGGATCACCCAGGTCCGGCGCAACGTCGTAATACGCGTCAAGAAGCGCAGTGATGTCAACAAGGTCCTGGGGTTGGGCAACTGTACCCGCGCGGCTAGCCATGGCTCCAGCATGCCAGAACCTGGCAGGAGTCCAAACGACCCGCCCATAATCCGGACCCTGTGACGCGCAATGTGCTCGTCAAACCAAGTAGTCCACCTGAGTACCCGGCCCGGAAAGTACCTATATACCGGCCCTTTGACGCCCTGCTACCTTTCAAAAAATTCCAGGAAACAAGGGAAAGGGACGGACGACGGCGGGCCGCCGCCGGAGTCCTGTCCGGCTAGGAAACGGGGACGTCCAATGGGGGCAGGAGACGGGGCAGCGGAGCAGTCCAGGCTGGCTGCCGAGCGCGTTGCGAGGCTGAAGCGCCAACTCGACCAGGCCGAACGTTCCACGAAGGCGTGGGATGCCGGCGCCGCAGGGGAGCGGGTGGTGGCCGACAAGCTCAGCGAACTGGTCCCGCGCGGCTGGTACGTCCTCCACGATGTCCACTGGCCCGGCCGGCCCAAAGCGAACCTTGACCACGTCCTGGTGGGCCCCGGCGGCGTGGTGGTGATCGACTCGAAGAACTGGACCGGTGAGGTGCGGGTGGCTTCCGGGGTGCTGTGGCAGGGCCGCTTTGCGCGGACCCAGGCAGTGGAAGGGGCCCTGGCCCAGTGTGCTGCCGTGGCCTCGGTGCTGACTCCGCCGCACCGCCGCCTGGTGCGTCCACTCATCTGCATGTCCGCGCAGCCCGACCTTTTCGGGGTGACTGAATCCGACGTTGCCGTGGCCGGTTCCCATCGGGTGGTGGGAGCCATCGAAGCGCTGCCGGCCGTGCTCGACCAGCAAACAGTGGTGGGCCTGTACGCGCACCTGGGCCAGCAGCTCACCCATGAACAGGAACCAGGCATCACCGCTTTTCGCAGCGTGCGGCCGGGAACCGTGGTGCGCCCGGCGGGAGCATTGCCCCCGGCCGGCCCCGCAGCAAATCCCCGCGGGAAGCCCGGCTCCCCGGACGAAACGGGCCGCAGCCAAAGCGCATCCCGGCACCCCGCAGGGCGGGCCCTCCCCGCGCGGAACGAAGGCAGGACAACCCACAGGGCACAGGGCGGGAGCGCCGGCCGGAACGCGGACCGGGGCGTCGGCGGGATCGGCGCGCCGCGGCAGGAACGGCAAAGCGCAGCAGCATGGCGGCACCAGTGGAGGGAAGCTTGCCCTGCTGGCGGCCTTCGTCATTTTTGCCGTCTATATCCTGCCCTACTTGGGCCGCTAGCCTCCGGCGCATCTCCTGGCAGCAGCCGGTCTTTGGCGGCCGCGCGGACTGCTCCGGTCATCCGGTTGAGCCGTTCCGAGTCCAGGGTCCAGGCCTGCCAGTACAGGGCCACGTCCTGGTGGGGGCCGTCCTCGAGCCGCACCAGGGCGCCGGACTCCAGCTCGTCCGTGAGCTGGAGCTCCGGAATCATCCCCCAGCCCAAACCGGCTTTGACTGCCGCGAGGAATCCCTGGGACGAAGGGACGGTGTGCGTTGGAGGAAGCTGCCGCAGGCTCCTGGCCGTGAGCAGCTGCTCCTGCAGGTTGTCTTTCCTGTTGAATTTCAGGACCGGCATTGCCGCCCAATCCACGCCGCCGGACACGGAAAACCGCCGGCGCAGCCCGGGGGTGGCCACCGGAACGTACCGCATGGAGCCCAGCAGTTCCACCCTGCACCCGCTCACCGGGACAGGGTCCGACGTCACCGCTCCCATGACCTCGCCCTCGCGGAGCAGCTGGCTGCTGTAGCCCTGGTCCTCAACGTGGAGATCGAGGGCTGAGTCCTCCCACGCGGCGGCCTGATGCAGGACGGGGACGAACCACGTGGCCAGTGAGTCCGCGTTGACGGCCACCGGCAGCTGGGCCCGGGCCGGCGACCCTGCGCCCAGTGCCGCCGCCGTCTCCGCTTCCAGCACCTGCACCTGGCGGGCCATCCGCAGCAGCAGCGCGCCGGCGTCGGTGGCCGTGCAGGGCAGCCTTCGGCGGACCAGGACCTGGCCTATCGACGCTTCCAGTGCCTTGATCCGCTGGCTCACGGCGGACGGCGTGATCCGGAGCAGATCGGCCGCTGCCTCGAACGTTCCTTCGTCGATGACAGCCACCAGGGCCTTCAGGTGCTCAGAATTCATGAAGACATCCTAATGAATACCAAGAATCATTAATTTGCCTGTATGTCATGCGGATCCTACCGTCAGTAGGTATGTGGACTGCTGGAATAACGGGAATGCTCACCGGGATGGCGCTGATCGTGGCGATCGGCGCCCAGAACGCCTTCGTGCTGCGCCAGGGCATCCGGCGCGAGCACATCGGGGCGGTAGTGGCCGTCTGCATGGCCGGCGACGCCTTGCTCATCGTCGCTGGCACGGCCGGCATCGGGGCGTTGGTCACCCGGTTCCCCGAGGCGCTGGAAGTCCTGCGCTGGGCCGGCGCCGCGTACCTGCTGTGGTTCGCCGCGCGGTCCTTCATGGCGGCGGTTAAACCCTCCACCCTGGCGGAGCAGGCGCCCAAGTCGAAGAACTCGGTCATCGCCACCACGGCCGCCCTGACCTTCCTGAACCCGCACGTCTACCTGGACACCGTGGTGCTGCTGGGCAGCCTCGCCAACCAGCAGGGAGCCGATCTGCGCTGGGTCTTTGCCGCAGGCGCAGTCACCGGAAGCGTGCTGTGGTTCTCCGCCCTGGGGTATGGGGCACGCGCGCTGGCTGGAGTGCTCGGCAGCCCGCGAACGTGGCGCTGGATTGATGCTGCCATCGGTGTGCTGATGCTGGCCCTGGCCATCCGCCTGGTCCTGCACTGAAGTAGGCTGGAGCCGAGATCCGCAGGGGAGAAACCATGAGTAACCAGCCATCCCAGGGGCCTGACTACCAGCGTGACGGTTCGCCGTGGCCCAGCTACCGGCCGCCGGCCGAGTACGGACGGGGACAGTACGGGCAGGGACAGTACGGCCAGCCCCAGTACAACCCGGGCTCCTACAACCAGGGCCAGTACGGCCAGCCGCAGTATTTCGGCCAGCCGTCCTACTATGGCCGGCCGGTGGAAGCGAAGACCCTGAGCATCGCAAGCATGGTCTGCGGCATCGCCTCGGTCATCACGGGTTGGCTGTTGCTTCCGCAGTTTGCCGCCATCATCACCGGCCACCTGGCCCTCCGGCGCGAACCCTCCGGCAGGGGGATGTCCATCACCGGCCTGGTGCTGGGCTACCTGTGCCTCCTGGGCTACGGCGCCCTTTGGCTGCTGCTCATCATCGGCCTGGCGATCGCCGGCACCGCCGGTTCCAATACGGGCACCTTCTAGCCCTGGCCGGCTGGGAAAGCACGGCGACGGCGGCCGGGCACCTGCGCCCGTGCCGCCGTCGTGCCTTCTGCCGCCGTCGTGCCTTACCCCTTGACTGCTGCGGTGGCGGGCACCTCTACCGGATACCCGGGGTAAATGGTCTCCGCCGGCGCGCGGTTGGTGGCCTTGGCCCAGGGGTAGTAGACGGCCAGGGTGGCAACGATTCCCACCAGCCAGGAAATGTCCGCGCCGCCCAGCAGCTTGGTGACGGGGCCCGTGTACAGCGCCTGCGCCAGGAACGGGACCTGGATGACGACGCCGATTCCATAGGAAACCAGGGCGGCCACGTTCCAGCGGCCGTAGCGGCCGTCCGGGTTGTAGAGGGCGGGGATGTCCAGCCGGTCCCGGGAGACCTTGTAGTAGTCCACCAGGTTGATCACGGACCAGGGCGTGAAGACCATGAGCAGCAGGAGGACGAAGTTCTTGAACAGGTTCAGGAAATCCTTGCTGGCGAACAGTGCGATGAGCACGCTGGCGCCGATTACCGCCACGATGAAGGCAATTCGCACGACTTTGGAGACGGTATCCCTCCGGTTGACGGCGGTGCTGATGGTCACGCCGCACATGAAGGCGCCGTAGGCATTCAGGCAGTTAACCGTCAGCTTGCCGGTGACGATCATCAGGTAGATGAAGATGGCGATCAGCCCGCCGCCGGCGAGATCGCCCATGTAGCCCACCTGGTTCTTCAGGAAGTCCCCGCCCAGCTTGGCGGCGGAGAGTCCGCCGGCCAGGGCGCCCAGGGTCATGGCCCACTGCGCCCCGCCCACCGAGCCGGCGAAGGTGTACCAAAAGGTCTTCCGTTCCGAGGTGTCCGCGGGAAGGTAGCGGGAGTAGTCGGCAACGTATGGGCCGAAGGTGAGCTGCCAGCCGGCACCCAGGGCAACGGCGGTGAGGAACGTGGGCCATTCAAAGCCCTTGACCATCATCACCTGGGTGATGTCGAACTTGGTGGCAACCGCCAGGGTCAGGTACAGGAAGCCTGCCAGGCCCAGTACGGTGGCGATGCGGCCCAGCGCGTGGATGTACTTGTACCCCAGGATGGCCAGCAGGGCCGTTGCGGCACCGAAGACCAGGATTCCGACGGCGGGCGCGTCCACTCCCAGCATGAGGTTTATCGCCTGCCCCGAGAGGACGGTGCCTGTTGAGGCGAACCCGACGTACATGAGGATGACCAGCACCAGCGGAATCACGGCCCCGTAGACGCCGAACTGGGCGCGGCTGGAGATCATCTGCGGCAAGCCCAGCTTGGGACCCTGGGCTGAGTGGAGGGCCATGACCGCGCCGCCCAGCACATTTCCCACCAGCAGGCCCACTATTGCCCAGAAGGCGTCCGCGCCGAACACCACGGCCAGGGCGCCGTCCACGATGGCGGTGATCTGGGCATTGGCACCAAACCACAGGGTGAACTGGCCGCGCGGGTGTCCGTGCCGCTCGCCCGGTGGGATCATGTCGATCGATCGTGCCTCAACGGCGGTACTGCCTCCGGCCATGGCCTAACTCCTCAGTGATGGAAACGTAGGGTCCATCACACCGGGTTTGGCGGCCGGCCAACACCCGCAACCGGGTCCTGCTGTCCGGGAAACCAGACGCCTCCGCGTGTCGCGCGGCCTGGCTAGCGGAGCAGCTCCACGTCCGAGACAAGCTCGATGTGCGCCAGCATGGCGTCCGCGGCCGCCTCCGCATCCTGGGCCCGGACGGCATCGGCGATTTTCCGATGCGACGCCAGGGACTGTTCGGGCCGGCCGGGCTGCCCCAGCGACTCCATCCGCGTTTCCAGGATCATCTCGGCGATGAAGGCCATCAGCTGTGCCAGGACGGACGAGTGTGCTGCCGCGGTGATGGCCTGGTGGAACAGTTCGTCGCCGTGGGTGCCGCGGTCGCCGTCGTTGATTTCCCTGGCCATGACGTCCAGGGCATCGTCGATGGCGGCAAGGTCCTGGTCGGTCCGGCGTTCGGCGGCGAGGGCGGCAAGCTTCACTTCCAGGGTGCTGCGCGCCTCCACGATTTCGGGCAGCCGGCTTTGGTGCTCGCGCAGGCCCTTGATGACCGAGGCTACGCTGGGCCGCCGGGCCAGGACTGCGCCGGTGCCGTGCTGCACGTCGATGACGCCAAGCACTTCCAGGGCCACCAGCGCCTGCGCCAGCGTGGCGCGGGAAACCCCAAGCCGTTCGGCAAGGTCGCGCTCCGCCGGCAGGAGATCGCCCGGCCGGAGCTGGGCGGACTCGATGTAGGCGAGGATCTGCTCCACCAGCTGCTCGTACAGCCGGGGCCGGGTGACGCGTTCCAGGCCCAGCCGTGCTGTCTTCTCCACAAAGCCCTCCCTCGGGGTCGTAGGGACCAGAATACCTCCTTCGTCTATTGACAGATAGACTCACTGTCTAAGAGGCTAGTCCAGTGAGCCAGTAACTCACGTCACATTCTTTCTTTCCCCCAACGGAGGACCAACGATGTCCGCTCCTGTCTTATCGATCATCATCCTCGCGGCGATGTTCCTGCTCGCCACCGTCCTGCCCCTCAACATGGGCGCGCTCGCCTTCGTCGGCGCGTTCCTGCTCGGCGCCCTGGTGCTGGGCATGTCCACCAACGAGATCCTGGCCAACTTTCCCGGCGGCCTCTTCCTCACCATCGTCGGCGTCACCTACCTGTTCGCCATAGCGCAGAACAACGGAACCATCGACCTGCTGGTCCGCGGCGCAGTCCGCCTGGTGGGCAGCCGCGTTGCCCTCATCCCGTGGGTCATGTTCGCCATCACCGCCGTCATCACCGCCGTGGGCGCCCTGTCTCCCGCCGCCGTCGCCATCATTGCCCCCATCGCCCTGAGCTTCGCCGGCAAGTACAAGATCAGCCCGCTGCTCATGGGCATGATGGTGATCCACGGCGCGCAGGCGGGCGGCTTCTCGCCCATCGCCGTCTACGGTGTCACCGTCAACGGCATCCTGGCCAAGACGGACCTTGCCTTCAGCCCCACCGCGCTGTTCCTGTCCAGCTTCATCTTCAACCTGGTCATCGCACTGGTGCTCTTCGTGGTCCTCGGCGGCAGGAACCTCATGTCCTCCAAGGTGGGACAGTTCGTGGAGCAGGCAGCTGAGGCACGGATGGCCGTCAGCGTCGGCGCCAAAGCCGGCGCCGACGTCCCCTTCAAGGGCTTCGGCTCCGGCATGTACGGTCCCAGGGACCCCGCAGGCGACGGCGTCGCGGCCACCAAGGAGCGCAAAGAGCGGATTCCGCAGCTGGTCACCATTGCAGGCCTGATCGTGCTGGCCGTCGTGGCCCTTGGCTTCAAGATGGACGTCGGCTTCGTCTCCATCACCATCGCCATTGTGCTGGCCCTGGTGTCACCCGCAGCCCAGAAGGGGGCCATCAACAAGATCAGCTGGTCCACCGTGCTGCTGATCTGCGGCATGCTGACGTTCGTCGGAGTGCTGGAGGAAGCTGGAACCATCAAGTTCGTTTCCAGCGGCGTTGCCGGAATGGGAATGCCGCTCCTGGCCGCCCTCATCATCTGCTTCATCGGTGCCGTGGTATCCGCCTTTGCCTCCTCCACCGCCATCCTTGCAGCGCTCATCCCGCTCGCGGTTCCGTTCCTCTCCACCGGCGAGATCGGCGCCGTCGGCGTCATCTGCGCCCTCGCAGTGTCCGCCACCATCGTGGACGTCTCACCGTTCTCCACCAACGGCGCGCTGGTTCTGGCCAATGCCCCGGAAGGCGTGGACAAGGACCAGTTCTACAAGCGGATCCTCGGCTACAGCGGCATCGTGATCGTGGCCGGCCCCGTCCTGGCATGGCTGGCGCTGGTGGTGCCCGGCTGGCTCTAGCCGCCGCTGCCCCACACCGGCGGCCGTCCGCCACCCGTTCCAGAAAGGAAACCCAAACCATGAGCACCGAGAACCGCCAAGGCCCCCTGGCCGGGCACACCGTCGTCGACCTCAGCCGCGCACTGGCCGGGCCCCACGCAGGCATGATGCTGGCGGACCTCGGCGCCCGCGTCATCAAGGTGGAGAACCCCGGAACCGGTGACGACACCCGCGGCTGGGGGCCGCCCTTCGTCGGCCCCGAAGACGACCTCCAGTCCACCTACTTCATGTCCTGCAACCGCAACAAGGAGTCCATCAGCCTGGACCTGAAGAGCGGCGACGGGCAGGCGGTGCTCCGCGGCCTGCTGGAGCGTGCGGACGTGGTGATCGAGAATTTCCGGCCCGGGGTCATGGACCGGCTGGGCTTCTCCACCGCGGCGATGCACGAGCTCAACCCGCGGCTGGTGATCCTGTCCATCACAGGCTTTGGCCACGACGGGCCCGAGTCCCAGCGCAGCGGCTACGACCAGATCCTGCAGGGCGAGGCCGGACTCATGTCCCTCACCGGGTCAGGGCCGGACGACCCCCAGCGCGTCGGCGTTCCAATTGCCGACCTGCTTTCCGGGATGAACGGCGCCTTCGGCGTGCTCGCGGCGCTGGTGGAGCGGACCCGGACCGGCCAGGGCAAGGTGGTACGCACGTCGCTGCTGGCATCGCTGATCGGCGTCCATGCCTTCCAGGGCACCAGGACCACCGTTGCAGGCGAAGTTCCCCAGGCCCAGGGCAACCACCACCCGTCCATCGCCCCCTACGGCCTGTTCAACTGCAAGGACGGCAGCGTACAGATCAGCGTCGGCAGCGAGAAGCTGTGGGCGTCCTTTGCTGCGGCCTTTGGCCTGGAGCCGGGTGCCCCCGGCTTTGCCAGCAATGCCGAAAGGGTGCGGAACCGTGCGGGGGTGATTGCCGCCGTCGAACGCGCCTTTGCCGGCTACGGTGCGACGGAACTGCTGGCGAAACTGAACGACGCCGGGATCCCGGCAGGGAAGGTCCGCTCGCTGGACGAGGTGTACGCCTGGGAGCAGGTGGCATCCCAGGGGCTGGTGGTGGATGTGGACCACCCGCTGCTCGGAAAAGTGAGCCTGCCCGGCCCGCCGCTGCGGTTCTTCGCTCCCGGGGATGCGGCCGAAACCACCCCCACCCAGCACGATGCACCGCCGCTGCTGGACGAGGACGGGCCGGCAATCCGCGAGTGGCTGGGCCTGGCTTCTGCAACGGCGGGGGCCAAATAGCATGCCGGCGAGGGAAAAGGTGCGGCACCTGAACGCAACCGAACTGCTGGACGCCGTGGTGGACCAGGGCTCGTTCGTCTCCTGGGACACCGAACCGGAACAGCCGGACGTCTCTAACGAGTACGCCCGCGACCTGGTAAAAGCGCGCGAACGCAGCGGCGCCGATGAATCGGTGGTCACCGGCGCCGGCCTCATCCGCGGCCGCCGCGTTGCGCTGATCGTCAGCGAATTCTCCTTCCTGGCCGGCTCCATCGGCCACGCGGCGGCGCAACGGATCGTTGCCGCCGTCGAACGCGCCACCGCGGAGGGGCTGCCGCTGCTGGCCGGGCCTGCGTCCGGGGGAACCCGGATGCAGGAAGGGACGCTCGCGTTCCTGTCCATGGTGAAAATCACCGGCGCCGTCCGGGCGCACCGCCAGGCCGGGCTGCCGTACCTGGTCTACCTGCGGCACCCCACCACCGGTGGCGTCATGGCATCGTGGGGTTCCTTGGGCCACATCAATGTGGCGGAACCTGGGTCCCTGCTGGGCTTCCTGGGTCCCCGGGTGTACGAGGCGCTGTACGGCGAGGCGTTCCCGGAGAACGTGCAGGTGGCGGAGAACCTCTTCCACAAGGGACTGATCGACGGCGTGGTGGAACCCGGCGATCTTGCAGACCTGGTGGGCCGGGCACTGGACATCCTCTCTCCCGGGGGCCCGGTGGCTGCGCGCCCTGCCCCTCCCGAGACCCTCAACGTCCGGCCTTCAACAGTTGACGCCTGGACGTCCATCGGGATCTCCCGGCTTCCCCGGCGGCCGGACCTGCGCCAGCTGCTGAGGGTCGGCGCCACCGACGCTCTCCCCTGAACGGAACCGGACAGGGGAGAAGGACCCCGGGTTGCTGCTGGCACTGGCGCGTTTTGGCACCCAGTCCTGCATCGTCCTGGGCCACGCCCGCCCGCTTCGGAAGGACGCCGCCGGGATGGGACCGGGTTCCTTGCGGGAGGCGCGCCGCGGCATGAAGCTGGCGGAGGAACTGCGGCTGCCGCTGCTCACCGT
Source organism: Arthrobacter sp. FX8 (assembly GCF_026723805.1). Taxonomy (NCBI): domain Bacteria; kingdom Bacillati; phylum Actinomycetota; class Actinomycetes; order Micrococcales; family Micrococcaceae; genus Arthrobacter; species Arthrobacter sp. FX8. The sequence goes on from NZ_CP113505.1 coordinate 4,022,171, forward strand.
GATCGACACCGCCGGCGCTGCTTTGTCGCAGGAGGCGGAGGAGGGCGGACTTGCCGGCGAAATTGCGCGCTCGCTGCACGAACTGATCGGTCTGGAATCGCCGTCGGTGTCCGTGCTGCTTGGCCAGGGCGCCGGGGGAGGTGCGCTGGCACTGCTGCCCGCGGACAGGACCATCGCGGCCCAGCACAGCTGGCTTTCACCGCTTCCTCCGGAAGGTGCCAGCGCCATCGTGCACCGGACCACCGCGTTCGCCCCGGCCATGGCCCAGGCGCAGGGAGTGAACGTGGCCGCGCTGTACGCGAACGGCCTGGTGGACCACATTGTGGATGAGCGGGACGATGCTTCTCTGGAGCCGCGCGAATTCTGCACCCGGATGGCCCGGGCGATTGAGTTTGAGCTGGGCTCGGTGGCCGGCGTTCCCGTGCCGGAACTCGTGGCTGCCCGGGCGCGGAAGTTCGCATCCCTCGGCGGCAGCTGACGGTTGCCACTTGGCCGTGGGGGGCAGGCCCGGGAGGCGCCGGAGTATCGGTTCCGGCGCTTCCTACGGCTGGTCCGGCACGTAGAGGGCCATAATGACGCCCGTGGCGGTGTGTTCGGCTTCGAGGAGCCGCAGCGGCGTTTTTGTTGCCCCGGTGAAAAGCTGGTGACCGTTGCCCAGCACCAGGGGATGGATCATGAGCAGGTACTCGTCGATTTGATCTGCCGCCATAAGGCTGCGGATCAGCACTCCGCTGCCCATGATCACGAGGTTCCCGGGGAAGGTTTCCCGGAGCTCCTTCACAGCCGCCGGAACGTCCCCGCGAAGGAGCGTTGAGTTTGGCCACTCAAGCTTCAAGGCGGGGTCACCGGAAGCGACGTACTTGGGCGTGTTGTTCAGGGCGTCCTTGAATGGACCGCCCTGGGCGTTCCATGACGACAGGAGCTGCACGTAGGTGCGCCGTCCAAAGAGGAAGGCGTGGCCGGCGCCCATGCGCCCGCCCATCTTCTGGACTGTCGCCTGGTCGGCACGCGGAACGGCCCAGCCGCCGCCGGTGAATCCTCCCCGGGGATCTTCGTCCGGGCGCCCCGGTCCCTGCATGACGCCATCGAGCGTCACATGGTTCATCACCACGACCTTGCCCACTGCGGTCAGCCTTTCCGTGGCGGGAAGCGCCCGCGGCGGCGGGCGGCACCCGCTGCCAAGGGACTACCTCCTGGACTGGAGTCTGGTCCGGTGGGCGTTCCTGCGCAGCTGCAGGATGCGCGCTCCGCCTGCCACGGCCACCAAGACGCCGCCTGATACGGCAGCGATGAACAGTGCCATCCCCAGCGGGACGGACCCCTCAAAACCAAGGAACCGGACCAGGGCCTGGTCCTGGTTCTGCAGGATGAAGACGATCAGCAGGATCAGGAGCACCAAGGATGCCACGACACCTGCCCAGATGACTCCGGCGCGGGTGACCTTGCGTTCAGGGACTCCACGGCCCGTCGCCGCTGTCCCGGTGGCCGGTGTCCCCGTTGTTCCGACTGTTCCCCCTGCGTCCGGTGCGTAGGACGGCGCGCCGCCGTAGGTTGCGGCCCGGTCTCCCGATGGCTGCGCTGCGTTCGACGGCGTGGTGGCATCCGGTTCCTGCCGGCCTTCCGGCCCTGGCGTGTACTGTCCTGCGCTCATGTCCGTCCCCTTTCCCAAAATGCTAAGCATGCTTATTGTCTAACCATAGACGCCCCGGTTGACGCGGCACAACGACCGGTACCGCGTCCTGCGTTAGGAATTGCGTCATGACCGGCGCAATGACCTGCGCAGGAAAAGGGTGCGGGGGAGCTGTCGGCCAGGAGGGGCCCTCACGTGAGAACCCCTCCTTCCGGCAGTCTGGCCGGACCATTTTCGGTCCGGTCCGGTCAGCCCGGCCCGGGTCTCACCGCCCGGGTCAGACCCTCTCCTTGCTCCGTTCGGCGGAGGGGGTGCGGGGCGCAGGCATCCTGCGCCAGTTGGGGAAGGCCCAGAACGTGAAGTCCGGTGCCTTGACCGGCTCCTCCGGAGTTTCCGCAGGGGCTTCCGTTTCGGCTTCAGGCCGGCGCTTGGTTTCTTTCCTGGCGCCCCACCCGAAGTCCTTGTTCGATGCGTAGCACATCACAGACCTCCTCATGGTGACTGCCCTTTAATCGTCCTCCTGATTGGCGGGGGAGTCGATATGCCAACGCAGTCCAGGGGCAACGAATGCACCAGAGGCCTCCGCTGCGGCAGGAGTAATGTCCGCGATTGTCAGGCGCCGTCAACCACGTCCTGTGCCTCCTGCGGGCGGTGGAACTCGCAGGGCCCCTGATGCCGGAGGGGAGGAGGCAGGTCCGTCCCGTGGGCAGGTGGACCAGCGCGCACCGGCCGGTCATCGCCAGGTCTTCCCTGACGTTCGAGTTGCTCATGTCTGGACGTCCGTCGTCTGCCGTCATGGTGGCTTCGGTGCCTGGGGCAGGGTGTTCAACGTTCATGGTGGGGCAACTCCTCATCGGGCGGAGGGCGAATGGAGGGTGCTGAAAGGTGCTCCTTCAAGTGTGCGCCGCCAGGGTTACCAGCGGATTAAGCCGGTGTTAGGAGCAGGTCAACATCTGCCCTCCGGCGAAGCTTCCCGAAGTTTCCCTAGTAGCCCAGCTGGTGGGCCACCTGCAGGAGGAGGGCTTCGGAGCCCATGGGGCCAACAAGTTGGATTCCCATGGGAAGTCCACTGCCGGCGCTACCCCCGGTCCAGTGCACGGGAACGGTGATGGCCGGCAGGCCGCACACATTCACCATGGAGGACCACGGGGCGTATTCGCACTGCTTCCGGTAGTCGCCGTCGGCGTCCCCGGGCCACTGCGCCGACGGCCAGCGCTCCCCGCCATGCGCCGTGCCGGTGAACCATCCCACCGGCCGCGGCGTCTGCGCCAGGGCCGGCATCAGCATCAGGTCCCACTGCCCGTACTGCGCCACCGTGTCATGCTGGAACTGCCTCAGGAATGCCAGTGCCTCCGCGAGCTTGGCGGGGCTGCGCTGCTGTGCCCGACGGCGGAAGGTCCGCGTCAAGGGGGCCAGCAGAGCTTCACGCGTCGGACTGATCCTGGCTGCGCCCACCCCGGCGGTCCACGCCGTCGTGAAGGCATCCGGGTAACGGTTGTCGTAGCGGACGGATGCATCACCCAGGCTGTGGCCGGCGTGTTCCAGGAGGGCCTCACCGGCACGGAGCGCGTCCAGGGCTTCCTGTTCGGGCGTGAAGGGAAACGTGCCGGACCACGGGCTGTCCAGGGTGACGCCGATCCGCAGCCGCGGCGGCTCGTCTTGTTGCACTGCCCGGAGGTAGTGGTTTCCCGGGACCATGACGTCCATCATCAGCGCCGCGTCCTCCGTGCTGTGGGCAAGGGGACCGGGCACCACCAGCCGCGCGGGATCGCCGGCACTTTCCCCGGCTGCCACCAGCCCCCGGCCCGGCTTCAGGCCCACCAGGCCGCATGCTGCCGCGGGGATGCGGACTGACCCGCCGCCGTCGGTCCCCGGAGCGAAAGGCAGCAGCCCCGCTGCCACGGCCGCTGCACTGCCGCCGGACGAACCTCCCGAACTCCTGCTGGGTGCATGGGGATTGCGCGACGGCGGTGCGATGCGGTTTTCGCTGTAGGCCGTCAGTCCGAATTCAGGTACCTGTGTCTTGCCCAGCGAAACCACGCCGGCATCCTTGAAGAGGGACACCAGCGGAGCGTCGGCGGGGGCGGGTTTGTGGTCAAGGGCGGCACTGCCGTGCGTGGTCACCACCCCGGCCACGTCCGTCAGGTCCTTGAAGGCAAGGGGCATGCCGTGCAGCACAGGCAGGTCATCGGCGTCGGCGCGGGCATGCAGGGCATCGGCCGCCTTGGCCTGGTCCATGGCCTGTTCCGCGGTCACGGTGATGAAGGCGCCGAGAAGGGCGTTCCGCTGGCCGGTCCGGGCCAGGAAATGGGCGGCGGCCTCCGCGGCGGACACTGCTCCACTCCGCAGGAGGTCCCGCAGGGCCAGTGCCGAAAGCTCATGGAGTTCAGTCACGGAACCGGGACTCCGTTTGCGCACCGGCAGGCCGTTCCGTGCGGGCGGCCGGAGCCGGGGGTGCGGGGAGGGCGGCGGGCTGTTGGGACATGAAAACCTCCTTGGGCTTCACCAGCCTAACCCGGGGCTCTTTGCATACCTGTTCACGGTGGAAGGGGGCGGAAGAGCTAGGCTTAAACCTGAATCTGATCCGCCAAGACAGGACTCCGATGAGTGACTTCGATACCGTCCCCGTGCATGACATTCCCGCTGACGCGGTGATCCTGGACGTCCGGGAGGACTACGAATGGGTCGCCGGCCACGCTGACGGCGCACTCCACATCCCCATGGACCAGATCCCGGCCCGGCTGGGTGAGCTCGATCCGGACGAGGACCTCTATGTCATCTGCCGTACGGGCGGCCGCTCCTTCCGCGTTGCCCAATGGCTCACGGGGCAGGGATATTCCGCCATCAACGTCTCGGGCGGGATGGACCAGTGGCTGGAGGCCGGCAAACCTTTGGTTTCGGACAACGGACTCAAGCCGTTGGTGCTTTAGTGGCCGGTACTTCCCGCACCTACACGTTCCTGGGTCCGGAAGGCACCTTCACCGAGGCTGCCCTCCTCCAGGTACCCGATGCCCTTGAGGCGGTGAGGATCCCGGCGTCGAACGTCAACTCCGCCCTTGGGAAGGTCCGTGAAGGTGCGGCCGACGCCGCCATGGTCCCCATCGAGAACTCGGTGGAGGGCGGTGTCACTGCCACGCTGGACGCCATCGCCACCGGCCAGGAACTGCGGATCATCCGCGAGGTCCTGATTCCCATCAGCTTTGTCCTGGTAACCCGTCCCGGTGCGCGGTTGGAAGATGTCCGGCGCGTTTCCACGCACGGCCACGCCTGGGCCCAGTGCAGGCTGTGGATGGACAAGAACATACCCGATGCGGAATACGTTCCCGGCTCCTCGACCGCCGCCGCGGCCGTGGGGTTGCTGGCGGCGGACTGCCACTACGACGCGGCCATCTGCGCGCCGCTGGTGGCCAGCGAACATGCCGGACTGTCCGTGCTGGCGGAGGATATCGGTGACAACCCGGGTGCGGTCACCCGCTTCATCCTGGTGAGCCTGCCAGGGGCCCTGCCGGCGCGGACCGGTGCGGACAAAACCACGGTTGTGGTGCCGCTTCCGGAGGACCGTCCCGGAGCCCTGATGGAGATCCTGGACCAGTTCGCCAGCCGCGGCGTCAACCTCAGCCGGATCGAGTCCCGGCCCACGGGGCAGTACCTGGGACACTATTTCTTCAGCATTGATGCCGACGGCCACGCAGGCGAGGCGAGGGTGGCCGACGCGCTGGCGGGGCTGCACCGCATCAGCCCGGGGACGCGTTTCCTTGGCTCGTACGCCCGGGCAGACAAGCAGCAGACGCCGGTCCCGGCCTATGTCTCCGACGCGGCGTTCTCTGCGGCCCAATCATGGGTTGAATCCATACTCGATGCAGAATCCTTCGCAGGTGAAACCGGTTCCGCAGCTTCGCCCAGAGCGTAGGCAAATGGCTTGGGAACTACTTCCGCGGGCTGCGGACAATGCGTATGCTTGCTTGATCCACACGGGGTATGGCCCCTGACGAAGGGAGAGGGTCATGACCAGCAGCACTGAGAACGACGGCCAGGGGATGATCGTCAACCCCAAGCCGGCCGCTGACAACCAGGACTGGGACGGGGATGACGCTGACCGCGCCGACCGCCTGCGCTTCGAGGAAGAGCAGGCCATGATCCGCGAGCAGTCTGAAGCCCACGCTGCCGCCAAGGCGGCCGCCGATGCAAAGAAGCAGGCCAGCGCCTGAGCCGCGCAGCACTCTTGCTTTTGTCACGTAACAGCGCTGTCAGCGCTCTTTTGTCAACGCACCTTTGCTAACGCACCGCCGTGGCACTGCTGCCATGGACGTCCCGCTTGACCCGGACCAGGAGTGACCGCGGCAGAACCTGGACGGTGAGCTGCGTGGCTTCACCCGAGGTGTCGCCGTCGAGCTGTGTGGGCATGGGTTCGGGGCACTTGATCACCACCCTGCCTGACCGGTAAACGGTCATGATGGGCAGCTTGCCGCTGTGCTTGAACATGATTTTCACGTACATCAGCAGCCACCCCAGCGCGCTGCGGGGGCTCATCACCACAACGTCGAGCATGCCGTCGTCGATCATGGCCTGCGGGATCAGGTCGATGCCGCCGGGGACAAGGCCGCAATTGGCGAAAAGCACACTGCGGATATTCCTTACCTGCTCCGGGTTTCCGTCCAGCGCAATGGAAACCTTCTTTCGCCGGCCCGGCAGGTGGCGTACGCCCGCCTCCGTGTACGCGAGCCAGCCCACCGCCTTCTTCAACCCGTCATTGGTGTCGGCCAGGACCTCGGCATCCATGCCTATCCCGGCGATCACCAGGAAGATGTGCTCGGAGTAGTGGCCGGTCCGGGAGTTCTCGATGGCCATCCGTGCGGTGTCGATGTAGCGCTGGCGGCCGAACAGTGCTGTCTGGACGTTGCCGTGAAGGTCGTTAACATCCAGGTCCACGTTCCGCGCCAGCAGGTTGCCGGTACCCAGTGGAATCAAACCCATGGCAATGTCCGTGTGCGCCAGGGCCTCGGCCACCACCCGGACGGTACCGTCGCCGCCGCCCGCAAGGACGACGTCCGGCTTGCCGGCCAGGACGGCCTGCATCTGGGAAAAGCCGGGGTCCTCCGCGGTCGTCTCGAAGAAGACAGGCTCCTCCCACCCGGCTGCCAGGCAGGCGCGCTGGATGATTTCCCTCGCTTCCCCGGCCCGCGCCTTGATTGGATTCAGGACCACGGCCACCCGCTGCTGCGCCAGCCCGGAGTCGTAAACTTCCCCCGCCACGGTGCTGCGCATATGCAGTGCTTTGAGGCGGCGCACCCCCACCAGCTGGACGTGGCGAAGGCAAGCGCCACCGCAATCAGCAGGTAGAGAATCCAGTCGCTCATGGTGCTTCAACAGTAGCCGTGCGGGCGGCGCGTGGGGGCACGCACCCTGCCGCCCGCCGTCGTGCGCGGTATTGGATACCCTTGTGTGGTGATCGACGTAAAAGACCTCAGCGAAAACCCGGAGAAATACCGTGCCAGCCAGCGTGCCCGTGGCGCGGACGAATCAGTGGTGGACGCGATCATCTCCGCGGATTCCGCCCGCCGCGCTGCCCTGATCCGCTTTGAAAACCTCCGCGCCGAGCAGAACGTGTTCGGCAAGAAGGTGGCGCAGGCCAAGGGTGAAGAGAAGCAGGCGTTGCTGGCAGAGGTCAAGGAGCTCGCCAACTCGGTTAAGGCTGCGTCTGCCGAGGCCGATGCCGCGCAGACCAAGCAGGAAGAACTCCTGCGCACCATCCCCAACCTTATTGAGGACGGCGTGCCCGAGGGCGGCGAGGACGACTACGTGGTGGTCAAGACCGTCGGCACCCCCCGTGAATTCCCGGACTTCGAGCCGCGCGACCACTTGGAGATTGGCGAGCTGATCGGTGCCATAGATATGGAACGCGGTGCCAAGGTCTCCGGTGCCCGGTTCTACTTCCTGCGCGGTGTGGGTGCCCGGCTGGAGATGGCCCTGCTGCAGATGGCCATGGACCAGGCCATCGAGGCAGGGTTCGTCCCGATGATCACCCCCACGCTGGTGCGTCCCGAGACCATGCAGGGGACCGGCTTCGATGTGAAGCACGACGCCGAGATCTACCGACTCGCCGAAGACGACCTTTACCTGGTGGGCACCTCCGAGGTTGCCCTGGCCGGGTACCACGCAGACGAGATCCTGGACTTCTCCAAGGGCCCCATCCGCTACGCCGGCCAGAGCTCCTGCTACCGCCGCGAGGCCGGCTCGCACGGCAAGGACACCCGCGGCATTATCCGCGTCCACCAGTTCAACAAGGTGGAGATGTTCATCTACACCACTGTTGAAGAGGCCGCCGCCGAGCACCAGCGCCTCCTGGCATGGGAAGAGGAAATGCTGGCCAAGTGCGAGCTGCCGTACCGCGTGATTGACACCGCTGCCGGTGACCTCGGCACCTCCGCCGCACGCAAGTACGACTGCGAAGCCTGGGTTCCCACGCAGGGCGCCTACCGCGAGCTGACCTCCACCTCCAACTGCACCACCTTCCAGGCGCGCCGCCTGAATATCCGTGAGCGCGTGGTGAACTCCGAGGGTGTCGCCAAGGGCACCCGGGCAGTGGCCACCCTGAACGGCACCCTGGCCACCACGCGCTGGATCGTGGCGCTGCTGGAGCACCACCAGAACCCGGACGGCTCCGTCAACGTGCCCAAGGCGCTGCAGAAGTACCTGGGCGGCCTCGAGGTCCTGCCGGTTCTCTAAGGGAGCTTTCATAAGCTTGTTCGCGGATCAGGACCTTCATGGTTCTGATCCGCGAACATGCTTAGGCCTGACGGACGCTTGTCCACATACAGGCAGCGGACCGGTGACCGCGCTTCCATGGTCCAACATCCTGTTTGAATGGATATGCCGCCCGGACTGATTGATACTGCCGCCATTCTCCGCACGGGCGCCGGCACCGACGGCGTGCACCGCGCCTTCAAGGCAGGGCAACTGGTGCGGATTCGGCGCGGCTTCTACGTCTCCACCGAGGACTGGCTCAACGCGCTGCCGTCCCAGCGCTTCGCATGGACGACGACGTCACTCGCCAGATCGGTCAAAGGTGCCGTTTTGTGCGGGCAAACGGCAGCGGTGGCGAGCGGTCTGCCGACGCTGGGAACGCCACCGTGCGTGGAGTTGGCGACTGCCTTGCCCGGCCGAAGCGGCATCTGGAAATCGCCGCTGTTGGTCCTGGGCGGGGACGGAACGGCCCAAGACGTGCGCCGCACGCGTTCCTATCCGCTTAGGTACCGGCTCAAGAGCGTGCTGGAACCTGTCCGCCATGGGGAGTTCCTCTGCACAGGACTCATGGAGACCACCGTTGATGTCATTTCCTCCACGAACCTGAGCCAGGCACTCGTACTCGCAGACGGGGCCGCCCGCAGACTCCTGGCCGACGGCGTTGTGGATCGTGGTGCCAGCCTTCTGTCCGTGCCGGGCATTGCCGCCGGCATAGCGGCTCTTCCGTCTGCGGCTGCCCGGCGCCGCGCGGAGCGGGTCGCTGCCCTGGCGAGCCCCCAGCCGGAGTCCGTTGGGGAGTCGTACAGCCGGGCCATCTTTGAGTTCCTTGGTTTCGAACAGCCCGAACTTCAACACGTCTTTAAGGACGGCAACGGCTTCATCGGCAGGAGCGATTTCTGGTGGCCTTCCCAGGGGGTGGTGGGTGAGTTCGACGGCAAGGGGAAGTATGTCCAGGCCGCCCTGCGTGACGGGATCACAGCTGACGAGGCCGTATATCGGGAGAAGCTCCGCGAGGACCGGATCCGGGCGCTGGGCCACGGCTTTGTTCGCTGGCGATGGGCTGACCTCACGGACCCCAGCCGGCTGCGGTGCAAGCTCCTGGCAGCCGGACTCCGCCCGGGCTGCGGCACGTCCTCGCCCGCGAATCAGAAGCTGGTTCGCTAATCAGAACCGTGAAGGCACGGATGTGCGAACGAGGTGAGGACTGTTGGTCCAGGGAAGACGGGGACTCGTCCGCCCAGGGGGATCTGCTGCGCGAGGGACCGCCGGGATGTGGGAATCCGCCGTGTTTACCAACAGTTCAATAAACCTGTGTCCTGCGTCCTAGCGCGTGTCAGTTACGTCTGGTTCACTATGTGGATGACAACGCTGACTGAAACCTCAGTCGCCGGCAACGATGACCGGCGAGACAACAATCCGAACAACAACACCAACACCAACACCCTCGGCTTCGCCGCTGTGGACCAGAAGTTCATGGTCGCCCTGGACGTGGACGGCACCCTGGTGAACCACGACGGCCACATGTCCCCAGGTGTGCGGGAAGCCGCCCAGGCCGTGGTTGCAGCGGGGCACGAGGTGATGATCGCCACCGGCCGCTCCCTGAACGCGACCCTTCCCATCATCGAGAAGATCGGAATCGAGCGCGGATACGCCGTCTGCTGCAACGGCGGCGTAACGCTCCGGCTCCACCCGGAACTCGAAAACGGCTACGAAGTGATCCACAAGGCCACGTTCGATCCCGCTCCGGCCCTGCGTGCGCTCCGGGAGCGCCTCCCGTCCGCCAAGTACGCACTCGAGGATGCCGACGGCAATTTCCTCTCCACCGAGCGGTTCCAGGACGCCAGCTTCGGGGTGGAGGCCGTGGGCGTGGACTTCCACACCATGCTGGAAGCCACCGCCGTCCGCGTGGTGGTCTTCAGCACCGAAAACACGCCGGAGGAGTTCAACGAGGCCATCAACCACGTGGGCCTGGCGGGAGTGACCTATTCGGTGGGATGGACTGCGTGGCTGGATATCGCTGCCGCAGGGGTGACCAAGGCCAGCGCCCTGGAAAACCTTCGGGTCCGCCTTGGTTTTGAAGAGCACCTCACCGTCGCCGTCGGTGACGGCCGGAACGACATCGAGATGCTCACCTGGGCCGGCCGGGGTGTAGCCATGGGCCAGGCTCCGGCGGAGGTGGTGGCCGCCGCTGATGAGGTCACCCATTCAGTGCACGACGACGGCGCCGCCCACGTGCTGCGCAGCCTCCTCTAGGCCGGGGTACTTCCGTCCGTCCCGATTCCGGACCGCGTCCTGGGTCAAGGCAGAATAGAAGCATGACCCTTACGACGTTCGCCCTCGTCCGCCATGGCCAGACCGACTGGAATGCCGAGCGCCGGTTGCAGGGAGCCACCGACATCCCCTTGAACGACGTCGGACGCGGCCAGGCGAGGGACGCCGTCGCCGTCCTTGCCCCGTACGAATGGGACGCAATCGTTTCGTCGCCCCTCAGCCGTGCCGCGGAAACCGCAGACCTGATTGCCGAAGGGCTCGGGCTGGCGGTTTCCCGGCGCGTTCCGGAACTCACGGAGCGCAGTTTCGGCCCGGCCGAAGGGATGCAGGCCGGACCCGAACTGGACGCGCTGCGCATTCCGGGCGGCTTCAAGGGCGCGGAAAGTGAAGACGAGGCCGCCGGCCGCGGCCTTGCCGCACTTGAGGCGCTGGCGGAGGAGTTCCGCGGCCAGCGGCTGCTGGTGGTCACCCACGGCACCCTGCTGCGCGTGAGCCTCAGCCGGGCCATTGGCCAGACCCTGGCGAGCGTGGACAACGCGGTGCTGAACCTGGCGCACCACCACGCGGTGGACGGCTGGAAACTGGAGTACTTCAACGGCGAGCCCGTGATGGCAGCCGCCGGCAACTAGGCCGGCCGGCCCGGAAGGTAGCTAAAGAGAGCTGGCAGGACAGTCAGCTGGCTACCGGGCTTCGAGGATCAGTGCCAGCAACCTGGCAGCTGCGGGCCGGGCGCCGTGCTCCTCATTCCACTGCGCCCGGGCCACCGCTTTACTGACGGCCTGGGTGGTGATGCCCAGTTCCTGCGCCACGGCTTTTTGCTGCCCCCGGACCCCGGGGGTCAGCAGGTCCAGCACCCGCCATTCAGCATCGGAACGGTCACGCACGATATGGCCCAGCAGCCTGAGGATGGCCTCGGCGTCGTGGGCGACATCGGCCAGCGGCCCTTCCACCGCCACCGGGATCCGCTCCTTGCTGCTGCGGAGCCTGTCCACGGCCCGGCGCGCGTACACCAGACCGTGGCCGGAGGCGTCCTTGATCTGGTTGGGCAGCGGCTCATTTACCGGCCCCGCGCCGATCCCCACGTACCAGTGCCCGCTGCGAAGTGCGATCAGTGCGGCATCCACGGCCTGGTGCGGGCAGTCGACGATTCCCTGGACTTCGTCCTCCACCGACCGGTCGAAGTCCAGGCGCGCAGGGATGTGCCGCAGCGCCTTGAGCAGCTGCGGCACCTGGTCGCCGTCGCGCCGGCTGTCCGTCTGATTGATGGTCAACGTGAACATTTCTGGATCCACACTACCCGGAAGTAGGAACTACGGAACGGCCGATTGCAGGGCCCGGTTGCCGGTTGGGGCAGGAGATTTTCCCGGCCCGGGCGAGCCCATGCCGGCTGGCGCTGGGTGGCAAGAGCGGAAAGCCCGACGGCGGGGCTTGCCTGCCTGCCCCTCCATCTGTTGCCATGGGGGAACGGCCGCCTGCAGCGGCACACCCGACGTGAGGATGGTTATGGCCGGCAGCACTGGGCAGGATGAGATGCAGCAGGACGACGTGCAGCAGGGCGCCGCACGGCAGGAGGGGCCGGGGCAGGAAGACCTGGGCCTCGTCGACAAATGGTGGCGGGCCGCCAACTATCTTTCCGTGGGGCAGATCTACCTCCGGTCCAACCCCCTGCTGCGGGAACCGCTGCAGGCAGAGGACACCAAGTCCCGCCTGCTGGGGCACTGGGGCACCACCCCCGGACTCAACTTCGTCTACGCCCACCTGAACCGCGTGATCCGCCGCGACTCCCTGGAGATGCTCTTCGTCGCCGGTCCCGGCCATGGCGGTCCCGCCGTCGTCGCCAATGCCTGGATGGAGGGGACCTACTCCGAAATCTATGCCCACGTGGGCAATGACGAGGCAGGCCTGGCCGAACTCTTCCGGCAGTTCTCCTACCCCGGCGGAATCCCCAGCCACGCGGCCCCGGAAACCCCCGGCTCCATCAGCGAAGGCGGGGAGCTGGGGTACTCCCTGGCCCACGCGTACGGATCGGTGTTCGACAACCCGCAGCTGGTGACCGCCGTGGTGATTGGCGACGGCGAGGCGGAAACCGGTCCGCTGGCCGCCAGCTGGCATTCCCACAACTTCCTTGACCCCGCCGTGGATGGTGCCGTCCTGCCCATCCTGCACCTAAACGGCTACAAGATCGCCAACCCCACCATCCTGGCCCGGATGCCCCAGGACCAGCTGGAGCAGCTGCTGCGCGGATACGGGCACCAACCGTACTTCGTCACGGTGGCGGACCCGGACGACACCGAAAAGGCGCACCGCGATTTCGCCGGCGTCCTGGACCGGTGCCTGGCGGATATCAAGGCCATCCAGAATGCCCACCGGCAGGACGCTTCCGGTGAAGAGGCGGGGGAGGGCGGACACCGCTGGCCCCTGATCGTGCTGCGCTCGCCCAAGGGCTGGACCGGACCCCGCATGGTTGACGGGCTGCAGGTGGAAGGCACCTGGCGGGCCCACCAGGTGCCGCTGTCCGAGGTCCGCACCAACGGCGAGCACCTGAAGCAGCTGGAGGAGTGGCTGCAGTCCTACCGGCCGGCGGAACTGTTCGACGGCGACGGCCGGCTCCGGCCCGACGTCGCCGAAGGTGCGCCCACGGGCGACTTCCGCATGAGTGCCACACCGCATGCCAACGGCGGATTGTTGAGGCGCGCGCTGAAGCTGCCCGCCTACCGCGACCACGCCGTGGAGGTTCCCAGCCCGGGCACCGAGCGGGTCAGCCCCATGGTTACGCTCGGATCCTGGATGCGGGACGTGATTGCGCAGAACATGGATAACTTCCGGCTGTTCGGCCCGGACGAGACGGCCTCCAACCGGCTGCAGAACGTCTATGAGGTCACCGACAAGGTGTGGCAGTACAGGATCGATGACGTCGACGAGCACCTTGCGCGCTCCGGCCGGGTCCTGGAGGTGCTGAGCGAGCACCTGTGCCAGGGCTGGCTGGAGGGGTACCTCCTCACCGGCCGGCACGGCGTCTTCAACTGCTACGAGGCCTTCGTCCACATTGTCGACTCCATGTTCAACCAGCACGCCAAATGGCTGAAGGTCTCCCGGAAGCTGCACTGGCGCCAGCCGGTGCCATCCCTGAACTACCTGCTGTCGTCGCACGTGTGGCAGCAGGACCACAACGGCTTCTCGCACCAGGACCCCGGCTTCATCGACCACGCCGTGAACAAGAAGGCCGAGGTCATCCGGGTCTACCTGCCGCCGGACACCAACACCCTGCTCTCCGTCATGGAGCACTGCCTGGCCTCCACGGACTACGTGAACATCGTGGTGAGTGGGAAGCAGCCCTCACCCACCTGGCTCGGTCCGGCCGATGCCGCCAACCATTGCCGCCGCGGCCTGGGGATCTGGACGTTTGCCGGTTCCGAGGTGCCCGGCGAGGAGCCCGACGTCGTCCTGGCCTGCGCCGGTGACGTCCCCACCGTGGAGACCGTGGCGGCCGCCGAACTGCTCCGGAAGGGCGCGCCCGGACTCAAGGTGCGGGTGGTGAACGTGGTGGACCTGATGCGGCTGCAGGACGACAGCGAGCACCCGCACGGCCTCCCCGCTCATGACTTCGACGGGATTTTCACCGCCGACAAGCCGGTCATCTTCGCGTACCACGGCTACCCGGCGCTGATCCACCGGCTCGCCTACCGGCGGACCAACCAGCAGGGCCTCCACGTGCACGGCTATAAAGAAGAGGGGACCACCACCACACCGTTCGACATGGCCATGCTCAACGGAATCGACCGGTTCACCCTGGCTATCGACGCGATCGACCGGGTACCCGGCCTGGCTGAGAAGCACTCGCTCCTGCGCCAGGACCTGCAGGACCGCCGCAACCGGGCGCGCGAGCACACCCGCACCCACGGCGAGGACCCGGAGGAGATCCGGAACTGGAAGCTGGGCGGCTGACCCCCACCTAGTTGCGGAGTTCGTCCAGCGTGCAGGAGGGCAGGTGGATCCAGCCCTCGCTGCGCGCTGCCCGCGCATGGGAACCGTCCGGCAAGAGCGTACGACGACGGGCGGCGGCCCGGGCGGTCAGGGAAGCGATGACGGCGTCGAAGAGATCGTCCGAGCCGGCCAGGGCGCCCCGGTGCCCGCCCAGGTCCAGCCATGGCGCCTGCTCTTCGAGGGCCGCCAGCAGGAGGCCGAGGCGTTCGGCTTCCGGGACGCCCCGGCCCTTGTAGCCGCGCCCGTTCAGGCCCCAGATCTTCAGGGATGCTGCCGGGTAGACCTCGGCCAGGCGTCCTGAGCCGTCACGCGCCTGTGGGCCGTGCAGCGCGGCGATCTTTGCCTGGATCACGGCGCAGCGCATGGCAGGATGGGCCAGCCGGTCGGCGGAGACGCTGAGCGGGATCAGCCCGGTTTCGCGCGTGACGAAGCGGTCGGTGTCCCGGTAGGCGAGCAGCCTCCGGCCGGCAATTCCGTCGTACTCGAGGACGGGATTGGCGTCGAAGTTCAGGTGGCCGGTAAGGAACGGGATCAGCGCGTCGGGCCAGCCCACCGGACAGTCGACGCCGGTCATGTCGCAGGAGCCGAACAGCTCCACGATGTCCTGGTCGTCCACGTCCAGGGCCAGGTGGGTGAGCCGGGCCGCATCTGGCTCCCACTCGATCACCGCGACGGCGGTCTTCCTGGTGGCCGCCGCCAGGTCCACGCCCAGCGTTTTCACGCTCTCAGGCTGCCTGATACTGCAGGACTCCGGTGATGCCGCCGGACTTCCCAAGGTCGGCGCCGCCGGCGAAACCGGCCCACAGGGCCCGCACCTTCCGGCCAGCCGCCTCCACGTCCTCCCAGCGGGCGCCGGCGATCAGTCCCACCCCGTCCCATGTTTCCCTGGTGCCGAGCAGCAGGGGCAGGTCCACGGTGTGGGCCGCGCCAAAGATGTTGCCGGGGGCATGCCAGGTCAGGAGGTACCGGTGGGCTTTTCCCCCGCTTTGGCGTGGCGCCGGGCGAACCGGCGCGTTGCCCGGCCGTACACGGTTTCGGTGACCACCCAGTCGATGGCACGCACGGCGTGCTGACCCACCAAGGGGATCCCGGCCAGCCGCATCAGTCGGGGGCTGCGGGGAAGGAACAGGCGCGCCTCCTCCGAGGTATGGCCGATCAGCACCTCGATGGCGGGCGCCGTCCGGTCCCACGCCGCTTCGATCCCGGCTTCCTCCGGGAGTGGATCGTGCCCGTACTGTGTGCCAAAGGGCATGGCAGCCAGCATGCCGAACTTTTTGGCCACTTGGGCGACCTGTTCCTCGACCGCCACCACGTCCATGGCCGGTGTCTGTTCGGTGACCGATTCGGCGGCGATGCCCATGGCGTGGTTCATTTTGGCCCGCCCGCGGGTGATGCCCAGCGGTGCACTTTGGATGATGGCGCGCTGGAAGAGTGTAGGCGCCTCGGGTGTGGCCATCAGGTGGGCGATCGCATCACCACCGGCGGACTGGCCGAATGCGGTGACCCGGCGGGGGTCGCCGCCAAAGGCCTGGATATTCCGCTTCACCCACCGGAATGCCTCCAATTGGTCCAGGAGCCCCAGGTTGCCGGGACGTCCCGCGGGTGTGGCCAGGAACCCGAACAGCCCCAGCCGGTACGTCACGGAGACCACGATGACGCGGTTCTCGGCCACCAGCCGGGCGGGGTCGAAGATGGCCAGGTCCCCGGAGCCGGTGGTGTAGGAGCCGCCGTGGATCCAGACCATGACGGGCAGTTTTTCGTCCGGCCTGACGTCGCCGGGCATGGTGATGGAAAGGTTCTGGCAGTCCTCGCTCCCCGGAAGCTCCCCGTATCTGGTGCCCAGGACGTCGTCGAGGAACGGCACGGGCGCCTGGGGGCAGGCAGGGGAGAGGGACGTGGCGGACAGCTCGGAGGTCCAGTCCGGGACCTGCACGGGCGGCTGGAACCGGGCGGCCTCGGCGTACGGGATCCCTGTGGCGCGGATAACTTCGCCGTCCCGCCAGCCGGCGACAGGGCCGCAGGGCGGATGGAACAAGAGCTGGGAAGTCAGTGCTGGCTCAGAACTCACAGCCCCACGATTCCACAGATTTACCTTTGTGGGGACAACGACAAATCCCCGCCTCCCGGACCTATCCCCCTTGCATGAAGCGGGGACTTGTCCGGCAGACGGGGATTCAGGGCCTGGCCGCCCTAAGGCGGTGGCCCGGTGGAACCAGTGCGCCGGTGGAACCAGTGCGACGGTGGAACTAGTGCGACGCGGGCACGTAACGCTTGATGGAGGCTTCCAGCTCGGCTTCGGCCGCGGCGCGGTCGCCCCAGCCCTCGGCCTTGACCCACTTGCCGGGCTCCAGGTCCTTGTAGCGGGTGAAGAAGTGCTCGATCTCCTTGATCAGGAATTCGTTGACGTCGCTGACTTCCTGGATGTGGTCAAAGCGGGCATCCACGGGGACGCAGAGGATCTTGGCGTCCCCGCCGCCGTCGTCCGTCATGTTGAAGACACCGATGGGGCGGGACTCGACGATGACGCCGGGGTGCAGGTCGAAGTCCTGCAGGAGCACCAGCGCGTCCAGCGGGTCGCCGTCCTCGCCGAGGGTGTTTTCGAAGTACCCGTAGTGCGTGGGGTACTGCATTGAGGTGAAGAGGACGCGGTCCAGGCGGACACGGCCAGTCTCGTGGTCAACTTCGTACTTGACGCGCGATCCCTTGGGGATCTCGATGGTCACGTCGTGCTTCATGGAATGCTCCTCGGCAATTGCAGGGGGTGCGCGGCACACTTGACGGGCCCACAAAAAGAGTGTCGGTGCCGCCGACTACTATTGAGGATATAGCGAGAGGCCCTGGAATCAGGAACTTGTGGGGAAATTTCAGGACTTGAGGACCAGCACCAGCATGACCAAAACAACCGGCCAGGAACCGTTGCGCGCGCACCGGTCCGCGCGCGCCGGCAGCCTTGGCCGGACCCCCGCGAAAGGGCCGCGCAAGCCCTGGCCCCTGGCCCTGGCGGCCTTGATCCTGCTTGTCCTGGCCCTCCCGGGAGCCCTGCTGGTGGCTCCCGGATTCCTGGGCCCCGGGGTCTCTGGCGCCGGGGTCTTTGGTGCGGCTCCCCAGCCCGCCCCGGCGCCTCCAGCCTGGCAGCAGGCCCCCGCCACCCTGTCCGCCCCTCAGGCGCTCGCCCCGCTTCAGCAGTCGGCCCCAGTGCCCCTTCCGTCAGCGGTGGCAGCCCAGGTGGACCCGGCATTGAAGGCCGACGGCGGCGGTACCTTCACCGGCATGGTGCAGGACGCGCTCACGGGCCAGGTCCTCTTTGACCGGGGCGGCGCGGAAAGCCGGGTGCCGGCGTCGAACCTTAAACTGCTGACGGCGGTGGCCGCACTGCGCACCCTGGGGCCGGACCACCGCTTCGCCACCAAGGTGGTGCCGGGCCCCGCCGCCGGGCAGGTGGTGCTGGTGGGCGGCGGCGACGTCCTCCTGGCCGCCGGGGAGTCGAGGCCGGGCCAGGTTATGGGCCACGCCGGCCTTGCCACCCTTGCCGCCCTTACGGTGCAGGCCCTGCAGGCCGCCGGAACCACGGGAGACATCAAGGTAGTGGTGGATGACTCCCTCTTCACCGGCGCGGCGTTGAATCCGGCCTGGCAGAGCGGCGACGTGGAAGCGGGCGAAATAGCGCCGCTGTACCCCCTGGCCCTCAACTCTGCACGCTTCGACCCCGCCGTCACCACCGGCCCCCGGCCCCAGGATTCCGCCATAACCGCCGCGGAGGAGTTCGCGGCCCGGCTCCGTGCGGCAGGTGCCGGGGCCGGCCTCACGGTGGCGGCCGGCGTCGAACGTTCACCAGGCGCGTCCCAAGCCGCCGCCCCAGCCCTGGCGGCCGTCCAATCGGCCACCGTGTCTGAGCAGGTGAACCTGATGCTGCAGGTATCTGACAACTACCTTGCCGAAACCATGGGCCGGATGGCCGCGTTGGCCACCGGCCGGACCGGAAGCAATGACGGTGCCACGGCCGTGGTCGCGGCCGAACTCGCGGCAGTGGGCATCCCCTCTGATGCCGTGAAGCTGGTGGATGTGTGCGGGCTGGCCATGGGCAACCAGGTTGCGGCCCGCCAGTTCACTGACGTGGTGCGGGCCATCACTACCGGCGCCGACACCAGGCTGCGGGCCGCCCTGGACGGCTTTCCGGTTGGTGGCCTGTCAGGAACCCTGGACACCCGCTACGGGGATGCCACCACGTCCGGCGGTGCCGGCCTGGTTCGCGCCAAGACCGGGACACTGAACACCGTTCTGGCGCTGAGCGGATATGTGGTGGACTCCGACGGGCGGCTCCTGGTCTTCTCCTTCATCGGCAACGGCCTGACCCCGGGCGCGCCCGGCAACAAGGAAGCCCTGGACCGGGCCGCCACGGCGCTGGCGGGCTGCGGCTGCCGCTAGCACGGCTGCCATTGGTACTCCATGAGGGGGATTCTTCCTGCACTTCCAACGTGCCGGCCTGGACTGGGACGGCGCTTCTGGCCTCCTGTGCCGGGGCTGTGCAAGTTCGCCGGTCAGCGAACTTAAGGACGATCCACAGCCTGCTGTGTTCTGATGGGAACCATGGAGTCCACTGCGCGCGAATCCGCATCGACGTTGTCCCCAACAGCCCAGTCCCTGATCAACTGGGACCTCGCTGCGTCTGCCGCAGCGCGGCTGGCTCCCGCCGGGCCGGAGCTCGATGAAAAGGCCATCGGGGAAGCGGTGGACAGCCTTCGACGGCTGGCGGACGCTTCCGTTCCGCACGTGCACGACATCACCGGCCTGGAGGCGGCGCGCGACCTTCGCGATTCCTCGGTGCTGGTGGTGGACCGAGCGTCCTGGGCCAAAGCCAACACGCAGAGTTTCGCGGTGATGCTCAAACCCGCAATGCAGAAGATGCTGGACAGCCGCCGCGGAAGCCTCAGCCCCGCTGCCGCCCAGGTCAGCGGCGCCATCACCGGCAGCCAGTTGGGCGCCGTGCTTGCCTTCCTGTCCAGCAAGGTCCTGGGCCAGTACGATCCCTTCGCGGCGCTGGCAGAAAACTCCACGGCTCCCGCGGCCGGCCGGCTCCTGCTGGTGGCCCCCAACATCGTGTCGGTGGAACGGGAACTCACCGTCACGCCCGAGGACTTCCGGCTCTGGGTCTGCCTGCACGAGCAAACCCACCGTGTCCAGTTCGCGGCCGCCCCCTGGCTGCGGCACCACATGCTGGAACAAATCGACGAACTCAGCGGCCACCTGCTGGGCAACGTCGACACCCTCATGGAGCGCGCCACCGCTGCTGCCCGCTCCCTGAAGGACCGCTCCGCCACCGGAAACACTCCCGGCCGCGGCGCCATTCTGGACCTGCTGCAGGATCCGGAGGAAAAGGCCGCCATCTCGCACCTCACCGCCGTCATGAGCCTCCTCGAAGGGCACGCCAACGTGGTGATGGACGCCGTCGACGCCAGCATCGTCCCGTCCGTGAAGACCATCCGGCAGCGGTTCAACGACCGCGGCAAGGACCGGGGCGTGATCGAGAAGTTCATCCGCAGCCTCCTGGGCCTGGACGCCAAGATGCGCCAGTACTCCGACGGCGCCCGCTTCGTCCGGGCCGTGGTGGACGTGGCCGGAATGGACGGCTTCAACAAAGTCTGGGAGTCCGTGGACCACCTGCCTACCGAGCCCGAAATCCACGACGCCAAGCTGTGGCTTGAGCGGATGGGTCACTGATTGACGGACACACCTGTACCCGGGACTGAGTGGCCTGCCGGCACCGCCGGGCCACGCAGCGGACGGCGCCGGCCCGGAAGGCTCGCGCCCGTCGTCGGGACTGCGCGCAGGATGCTGCAAAACGCGCTCGCCGATGCCGGATATCCCGGCCACGTCGTCGTGGCGTGCAGCGGAGGCCCCGATTCCCTGGCGCTGGCCGCCGTCGCTGCGTACTTTGCCCGGCGCGGGCATGTGGACGGACGCCCGCTGACCGTGGGAGCCGTGGTGGTGGACCACCAGCTGCAGGAGGGGTCCGGCGACATTGCCGCGCGCACCGCCAAGACCCTGGAGGAGCTGGGCCTTTCACCGGTTGAGATCCGCACGGTCACGGTGGCTGGTGCCGGTATGGGCCCAGAGGCCGCCGCACGCGAAGCCCGGCACGCCGCGCTCGAAGCCGCCGCGGCGGGACAGGGCGCCGGCGCCATCCTGCTGGGCCACACGCTCGACGACCAGGCGGAGCAGGTACTGCTGGGCCTGGCCCGGGGCTCCGGCTCCCGCTCGCTCGCGGGCATGCGGCCGTCCCGGGCAGGCGCCGGAAACAGTGTCCTGCTGCGCCCGTTCCTCGGCCTGCGCAGGGCGGACACCGAGGAGATCTGCGCGGTGGAGGACCTGGATCCCTGGCACGATCCCACCAACGCCGATCCCGCCTTTGCACGCTCCCGGACCCGCGTGGAGGTCCTTCCGCACCTCGAGGAGAACCTGGGCCCCGGGGTTGCCGAATCCCTGGCCCGGACTGCCGCCATCCTGCAGCTTGACGCCGACTACCTGGAGGCTGTGGCGGAAAGCACCTTCGCCTCCCTGGTGGAGCGGGACGGCGGCACACTGGCGCTGCCCGAGGAGGCGTTGCGTGCCCTGGCCCCGGCCATCAGGTTCCGTGTGATCGCCAAGGCAGCGGCCGACGTCGGCGGCCAGCAGCCCAGCTACCAGCGCCTTTTGGCGGCGGAAGCGCTGCTGCGGCGCCAGGGTTCGGCGGGTCCGGTGGAGCTTCCCGGCGGCGTCAGCGTGTACCGGCTGTCGCTGGCACAGCTGGAGGGATCAAAGGACGCCGGCGTGCCGGGTGCCCAGGGCGGCCCCGGTTCTGTTCCCCGCGAACGGGCGCGCTGTGGGAAGCTAGTATTCCGGTCCCAAAACCGCCCGCAAAATAGTCGCACCCCGCATCTAAACAGGAGCCATTGGTGGATTCAAACGACGTCCAGGCAGATCTCAAGCACGTTCTCTACACCAAGGAGCAGATCCAGCAGCGGATCACCGAGCTCGCTGCGCAGATCGACAAGGACTACGAAGGGCGCGAGATCCTCCTGGTGGGCGTGCTCAAGGGCGCCGTCATGGTCATGGCTGACCTTGCCCGCGCACTCCACAGCCACATCTCCATGGACTGGATGGCAGTGTCCTCCTACGGTTCGGGCACCCAGTCCTCCGGCGTGGTACGCATCCTGAAGGATCTGGACACCGACCTGATGGGCAAGGACGTGCTGATCGTCGAGGACATCATCGACTCCGGCCTCACCCTGTCCTGGCTCAAGACCAATCTGGAGTCCCGCGGCACCGCGTCCGTGGAGATCTGCACGGCGTTCCGCAAACCCACAGCCGCCAAGGTGGAAATCGACGTCAAGTACGTCGGTTATGACATCCCCAACGAGTTCGTGGTGGGTTACGGCCTGGACTACGCCGAAAAGTACCGCAACCTTGACTTCGTGGGCACCCTGGCCCCGCACGTCTACGAGTAAGCGGCGCCGCACACTCCGCCGCCGTACTCCGGTAAAACCGCGCCATGTGGGCAACTCCTGGGCTGTCCCGGCACTGCTACGCCCACAGGGAACTTTTGCTTTTCGCTATGCGTGATGTACTCCGGACGGTGTATAGCTAGAAGCTGACGCAGCACCATCACGCGCGCAGACTACTCGCCGTGAAGCACTACCGGAAGGGACGGGGCCAGCCCCCGAACAGATGAAAGCTAAGAACTTCTTCAAAGGCCCGGGCATCTGGATCGTCGTTGTGGTCGGTCTGCTCCTGGTGGCCTTTGCAACGCTCGCCCCCGGCGGTGCCGCCCGCATCGATACGGACAAGGGCCTGGAACTGCTCTCCGGCAACAAGGTGGAGCAGGCCAAGATCTTCGACGGCGAGAACCGCGTTGACCTCACGCTGAAGGACAACCTGCAGGTGGACGGGCAGGACAAAGGCAAGAGCGTCCAGTTCTTCTTCGTTGACGCCCGCGCACAGGACGTGGTGAAGGCTGTCACCGACGCCAAGCCGGCCCAGGGCTTCACCGACCAGCCGATTGAAAGCAACTGGTTCTCCGGCCTGCTCTCCCTCCTGATCCCCGTCATCCTGCTGGGTGCCCTCTTCTGGTTCCTGATGACCCGGATGCAGGGCGGCGGCTCCAAGATCATGCAGTTCGGCAAGTCCAAGGCCAAGATGGTCAGCAAGGACATGCCGCAGGTGACCTTCGCCGACGTCGCAGGCGCGGACGAGGCCGTCGAGGAACTGCAGGAGATCAAGGAATTCCTGCAGGAGCCTGCCAAGTTCCAGGCCGTTGGCGCCAAGATCCCCAAGGGCGTGCTGCTGTACGGCCCGCCCGGCACCGGCAAGACGCTGCTGGCCCGCGCAGTGGCCGGTGAGGCCGGCGTGCCCTTCTTCTCCATCTCGGGCTCGGACTTCGTGGAAATGTTCGTCGGCGTCGGCGCATCCCGCGTCCGCGACCTCTTTGAACAGGCCAAGGCCAACTCGCCCGCCATCATCTTCGTGGACGAGATCGACGCCGTTGGCCGCCACCGCGGTGCAGGCATCGGCGGCGGCAACGACGAACGCGAGCAGACCCTCAACCAGTTGCTGGTGGAGATGGACGGCTTCGACGTCAAAACCAACGTGATCCTCATCGCCGCCACCAACCGGCCCGACGTCCTGGACCCGGCACTGCTGCGCCCCGGCCGTTTCGACCGCCAGGTTTCGGTGGAGGCGCCGGACCTCATTGGCCGCGACCAGATCCTGCAGGTGCACGCCAAGGGCAAACCGATGGCGCCCGGCGTCGACCTGAAGGGTGTGGCGAAGAAGACGCCCGGCTACACCGGCGCAGACCTCGCCAACGTCCTCAACGAGGCCGCACTGCTCACCGCGCGCTCCAACGCCAACCTGATTGACGACCGCGCCCTGGACGAGGCCATTGACCGAGTCATGGCCGGCCCGCAGAAGCGCAGCCGCGTCATGAAGGAACACGAGCGCAAGATCACCGCCTACCACGAAGGCGGCCACGCCCTGGTGGCGGCAGCCCTGCGGAACTCGGCTCCGGTCACCAAGATCACCATCCTTCCGCGCGGCCGGGCCCTGGGCTACACCATGGTGGTCCCCGAAAACGACAAATACTCCATCACCCGCAACGAACTCCTCGACCAGATGGCCTACGCCATGGGCGGGCGCGTTGCCGAGGAGATCGTGTTCCACGACCCCTCCACCGGCGCCTCCAACGACATCGAGAAGGCCACCGGCACCGCCCGCAAGATGGTCACCGAGTACGGCATGAGCGAACGCGTCGGCGCTGTCCGCCTGGGCCAGGGCGGCGGCGAACCCTTCCTGGGCCGCGACGCCGGCCACGAGCGCAACTACTCGGACCAGATCGCCTACGTGGTGGACGAGGAAGTGCGCCGGCTGATCGAGCAGGCCCACGACGAGGCTTACGAGATCCTTACCGAGAACCGCGACATCCTGGACATCCTGGCCCTTGAGCTGCTGGAGCGCGAAACCCTCAACCAGTCCGAGATTGCCGACATCTTCCGCGACGTGCGCAAGCGCGACTTCCGCGAAGTGTGGCTGTCCAAGGAAACCCGTCCTGTCCAGATGGCAGGCCCCGTGGAGTCCCGCCAGGAAAGGGCGGAACGCGAGGCGCAGGAAGAGGCAAAGAAGGCCCGGCTGGACGAGCCTTTGGACGCCCAGCCGCCGCACTCGCAGGGCGTTCCGGAGGACGCTCCGTTTCACGGAGGCACCTCCGACTCGGGGCCTGACACCCTTCGCGGCTAAGCTTTCCCTGTGACTTCTTTCGACGACGACGACGTTCCCGCCTCCGCCGTACACCTGGCGGAGGACGGATCCCACCATTCGAAACGCGAAAAGGTGGACCGGCCGAGGATCGAGGCGGCCGTCCGCGAGATCCTCCTTGCCATTGGCGAGGACCCGGACCGCGGCGGCCTGCGCGACACCCCGAAGCGGGTTGCGAAGGCGTACGCCGAGGTCTTCGCGGGACTGCACCACGATCCTGCTGACGTGCTGTCCACCACCTTCGACCTGGACCATGAGGAACTGGTCCTGGTCAAGGACATCCCGTTCTACTCCACCTGCGAGCACCACCTGGTGCCGTTCCACGGGGTGGCCCACGTGGGGTACATTCCGTCCCACGACGGCAAGGTCACCGGGCTGAGCAAGCTGGCCCGCCTGGTGGACATCTACGCCCGCCGCCCGCAGGTGCAGGAGCGCCTCACCACTGAAATCGTCGAAGCGATGGTCCGCTACCTCAAGCCCCGTGGCGCCATCGTGGTCGTTGAATGCGAACACATGTGCATGTCGATGCGCGGTATCCGCAAGCCCGGAGCGAAGACCGTCACCAGTGCGGTCCGCGGGCAGCTTCATGACCCGGCCACCCGTGCCGAAGCCATGAGCCTCATCCTCGGAAGGTAACTACAGACCATGGATTCACTCGCTGCAGCCCCTGGAACGGGGCCCGCAACCTCCCCGCTGCCCATCCTGCGCAAGCCCCGCCCGGCCGCGCGCTTCGAAGGCCTGCCCACCGACCGCACCCTGGTCATGGGAATCCTCAACGTCACCCCCGATTCCTTCAGCGACGGCGGGAAGCACGCCACGGCGGACACCGCCATCGCCGCCGGCCTGCGGATGTTTTACGCGGGTGCGGACATCATCGACGTCGGCGGCGAATCCACCCGGCCCGGCGCTGACGACGTCAGCCCGGAAGAAGAACAGCGCCGCGTCCTGCCGGTGATCGAGGCCCTGGTGAAGGCCGGCGCACTGGTCAGCATCGACACAACGCATGCCTCGACGGCGGCAGCGGCGGTAAAAGCCGGCGCAGCTATCATCAACGACATCTCCGGCCTGAGCATCGAGCCCGAAATGGCCGAGTTCGTGGCGGCCTCCAAGGTGCCGTACGTCCTCACCCACCGCCGTGGGGACGCCCGTACCATGAACTCCCTCGCCGAGTACACGGACGTTGCCGGTGAAGTGGTGGCCGAGCTGGCAGGAGTCCGCGACAAGCTCTACGCCGCCGGTGTCAGCCAGGAACAGATCATCATCGACCCCGGCCTGGGGTTCGCCAAGAATGATGCCCAGAACTGGGAACTGCTGCAGAACCTGGACCAGCTGGACAGCCTGGGCCACAAGGTCCTGGTGGGCGCTTCCCGCAAGCGCTTCCTCGGCACCCTGCTGACGGTGGCCGGCAAGTCCGCCGCCCCGGAGGAACGGGACGGGGCCACAGCGGCGATCACAGCCATCAGCGCCTACCGCGGGGCCTGGGCCGTCCGTGTGCACGAGGTGGGGTCCAGCCTTGACGCCGTCAAGGTGGCTGCACGCATGGCCGCAGCATCCACGGCACAAGCCGTACCCAAAAACCAATAGGGCCGGGGGACCCATGGACAGGATTACGCTGACCGGAGTGACCGCCGTCGGCCATCACGGCGTCTTTGATTTCGAACGCCGGGAGGGCCAGCCTTTCGTGGTGGACGCAGTGCTCCACCTGGACTTCACCGAAGCGGCAAAGTCCGACGATGTGCGGGACACCGCGCACTACGGCGAGGTGGCGCAGCGTATCACCGACTGGATCACCGGCGAACCACTCAACCTCATCGAGGCACTCGCAGTGCGGATCGCCGACAGCCTCCTGTCCGAATTCAAGCTCCAGGCCGTGGACATCACCGTGCACAAGCCGCAGGCTCCCATCGCGGTTCCTTTCGGGGACGTGGCTGTCACCGTCCACCGGGCACTGGTCCCCGCTGGCCATGCCTTGGCCGGGGTGCAGACGTGAACGGGACCTATACCAAGGCCGTGCTGGCCCTGGGCAGCAACCTTGGTGAACGGAACGAGACCTTGAC
This sequence comes from Arthrobacter sp. FX8, assembly GCF_026723805.1. NCBI lineage: Bacteria > Bacillati > Actinomycetota > Actinomycetes > Micrococcales > Micrococcaceae > Arthrobacter > Arthrobacter sp. FX8. Next base: position 4,048,643 of record NZ_CP113505.1, read on the forward strand.
CGAGGCTGTGGGGGACCTGGTGGATCCGCCGGAGGTCCGGCTCCTTGCCGTTTCACCCATAGTCCAGACCAAAGCCGTGGGCGGCCCGGCCGGGCAGCCGGACTTCCTGAACATGGTCATCACGGTGGAAACCAGCCTGAGCCCGCAGGAACTGCTGGAACACTGCCAGGCGGTGGAGAACAAGCACCACCGCGTCCGCGAGGTCCACTGGGGGCCGCGGACGCTCGACGTCGACATCATCACCTACGGCGACCACCGCAGCGATGATCCCGCGCTGACCCTGCCGCACCCGCGCGCCGCGTCGCGGGCTTTCGTCCTCTACCCCTGGTCGCTTATCGAACCAGCCGCTACGCTGGACGGCGAACGGATCAGCGCCCTGGCAGCCCGGGCAGAGGATTTCAAGGACCTGTCGCCGTTCGACGGGTTCGGCGACTTTGACGGCATGCCCACGGCGGGAGCGGTGGAGGAGCGATGAAGCCGATCAACCCGCTGCGCCTCCTGCTGATCTGCGTGATCCTCGCCGTGGCGGGCTGGTCAGCCACGGTAGTCACCAGCCGGTACAGCATGGCCACGCCTGTCCTGCCCGCCACAGCGCTGGCCACCATGGGCGTCATCGTTGCCATCACGCTGATTCTGGGTATCCGGGTGCTGCGGTGGCGCAACAGCCTCAAGCCCAACAGCACGGCCACGAAGACTCAGCTGGACCCCCTTCTGGCCGCGCGGACGCTGATTCTGGCACAGGCGTGCGCCTACGCTGGAACGGTGCTCCTGGGCTGGCACGTGGGCATCTTCCTGGACCAGCTGCGGATCTGGAGCCTGCGCAGCGACCAGGGCATCACCTGGCTGGCCCTGGCCATGGCCGGCGGCGGCCTGGTGATGATCGTGGTGGGGCTCCTCGTGGAGCGTTTCTGCAAGATCCCCCGGAGGACGGCGACGCCAACAGCCTCGACGGGAAGAAGGGCCGCCCTGCCCGCGGGGAAGCCGCCGGGGAAGGCGAATATGCATACCGAGGCGATTGACCCGCCGGGTATCGCCTGGCAGCGGGTTTCACCGAAATACATCACAGTCCGCCTGGTGGAATGGGCTGTGGCCAACCTTGTCACCGTAGTGGTCCTGGCCGCTCCGCTGCTGTTTGTCCTCCTGGGCTGGTGGCGGTGGCCGCCGCTGTGGCTCGCCATCACTGTTCCGTCTGCCACGCTCCTGGCTGCCCTGTGGCGGCTGGTGCTCATTCCGCGGCAGGTCAGGGCCATCGGCTACGCCGAGCGCGACGAGGACCTGCTGATCCGGGGCGGGATCTTCTTCCAGCGCACCATGGCCGTCCCCTACGGCCGCATGCAGTTCGTGGACATCGGCGTCGGACCCGTGGAACGCGCGCTGGGCCTGTGCACCGTGAAGCTGCACACCGCGTCACCCGGAACGAACGCACGCATCCCCGGCCTGCCGGCAGCGGAGGGCGCACGGCTCCGGGAACAGCTGGCCGCCCGCGGCGAAGCCAGGCTGGCAGGGCTGTGACCACTGACGGCCAGCTGCCCGGGCAGGCAGCGGTTCCGCCTGCTGCGGCCGGGCCGCAAACCAACGGAACGCCCGACGGCGAATGGCTGCGCGTACATCCCGCCTCGCCGTTCGTCCGCGGCTGGGTTGCCCTGGCAGCCATCACGTTCTTCTTCGGCCGGGACCTCTTCGAGCGGACACTGCAGGGCCAGCCCGTGTTCGAGGAGGGGTTCGCCAGGCGCGCCCCATGGCTGCTGGGCGGCGGGGCCGTGGTGCTGGCCGTGGCGGTGCTGGGATTCGTGCTTACCTGGTACTTCACCAAGTACCAGGTATCCGGTGGCTACGTCCGGGTCAACAGCGGGCTCATCTTCCGCCAGCACCGGCAGGCACGGCTGGACCGGGTGCAGGCCATTGACATCGTGCAGCCCCTGCTGGCCCGGATCTTCGGACTGGCCGAACTCAAATTCGAGGTGGCCGACGCCGGCGAATCAGCGGTGCGCCTGGCCTACCTGAAGATCGATGACGCCCGCCAGCTTCGTGCCACCATCCTGGCGCAGGCTTCCGGAGCAGTCTCCGGCGCCGGTTCCCATACCGGTGCCGGCGCTGGTTCCGCCCCGGATGGTTTTTCCGGGGATAGTAAGGGGCCGGGACGCTTTCCCCAACCCGCACCCGAGGCGCCGGAAATCACTGTCCTCGCCGTGCCGCCGTCGCGCCTTCTCGGATCGCTGATCCTCAGCGAGCAAAGCGTCTTCATTGTGGTGGGCGGCATTGCGTCGGTGGTTCTGTCGGCACTGACGGACAACCGCGCGTTCTACTTCTACCTGGTGCCGGCGGCCCTGGGCCTTGCCGCCGGCTACTGGAACTATTTCAACAAGGGATTCAACTTCACCGCAGCGGTTTCGCCCGACGGCATCCGGCTGCGGTACGGGCTGCTGGACACCCAGGCGCAGACGCTTCCGCCCGGCCGGATCCAGGCGGTGAAAATCGCCCAGCCTCCGCTGTGGCGGCCGTTCGGCTGGTATCGGATGCAGGTGAATGCGGCCGGCTACGGGGTTTCCGGCAACGCCGTCGAGGGCAACACCAGGACCATCCTCCTGCCCGTCGGCAAGCTTGCCGACGTCATGGCAATGCTGTCGCTGGTCCTGCCGGACCCCGGGACGGACCGGCCGGAGCTGGTGTTCACCGCCGGGCTTGCAGGCAGGGATTCCGACGGCGGATTCGTCACCACGCCGCGCCGGGCCCGGCTGCTGGCGCCCCTCGCGTGGCGCCGGAACGGGTTCACGTCAACGGACACTGCCCTCCTGATCCGTTCCGGGCGGTGGTGGCGTGAGCTGGTGCTGGTTCCCCATCAGCGGACCCAGTCTCTGGCCCTGCACCAGGGGCCCCTGGCCCGCCGGTTCCGGGTGGCGGACCTGGTCCTGCATACAACCGCCGGGCCGGTTGTGCCGCGCCTGAGGCAGGCCGGGCTGGACGAAGCCAGGCAACTCTTCGACGACCAGTCAGCACGCGCACGGCTGGCCCGGAAGCGGCAAACCACCGAACAATGGTTGCTGCAGGTTGTTCCGGCAGTTGCGCCCACGCTGCCGGGTGGCATGCAATTGGGCGTGCAATTGCCTGCCGGGCCGACCCCTGCCGCGCCGATGTCCCAGGCGGCGGCCGGCGAAACCCGCACCCACCACCAAAAGGAAGGCCAGCAGCATGGCTAAGCCCGGACGCCTCGGCGTCGGAATCATCGGCGCCGGCAAGGTGGGAGCCGTGCTTGGCGCGGCTTTGCGCGCAGCCGAGCACGCCGTCGTCGGGGTGTCGGCGGTGTCCGACGCAAGCCGGGAACGGGCTGAAGCGCTGCTGCCCGGCGTGCCCATCCTGGAAGTGCAGGACATCGTTGAGCGCGCGGAACTGGTGTTGCTGGCAGTGCCGGATGACGCCCTCCCGGGCCTGGTGGAGGGCCTGGCGAAGCTTGGGGCATGGCAGCCCGGCCAGCTTGTGGCACACACTTCCGGTCGGTTCGGCGTCGGCGTGCTGCATCCCGTCCGCGCCGCCGGTGCCATTCCATTGGCGCTGCACCCGGCCATGACTTTCACCGGAATGAGCCTGGACCTCACCCGGCTGCTGGACTGCACCTTCGGGGTGACGGCCGATGCCGCCATGCTGCCCATCGCCCAGGCGCTGGTAGTGGAGATGGGGGCGGAACCGGTTGCAATCGCCGAGGCGGACCGGACGCTTTACCACGCTGCCCTGGCGCACGGCTCCAACCATTTGGTGACCCTGGTGGCGCAGGCGTCGCAGCTCCTGCGGGAGGTTGGCGTGGAGGCGCCCGAACGCATGCTTGGTCCGCTGCTGAGGGCCACGCTGGAAAACGCGCTGGCCTCAGGGGAGTCTGCGCTGACCGGCCCGGTGGCCCGCGGGGACGTGGGGACGGTCCGTGCCCATGCTGAGGCTCTGCGGGAGTTCGACGGCGGCGGGCACGGTGATGTGCTTGAGGCCTACCTTGCGATGGCGCGGGCCACTGCCCTCAGGGCAGAAGGACGTGGACTGCTGAAACCTGACCAGCTGAAGGGGCTGCACGAGGCCCTCGATCCAAAGGAGGACTGAATGTCCATTCAACTCGTCAAAACCGTTCACGAACTGCACGCGGAAAGCGCCAGGCTCCTTGGCGCCAGGCGCGGGACCTCGCAGGGCCTGGTGCCCACCATGGGCGCACTCCACGAAGGCCATGCCGCTCTGGCGCGCACCGCCGTCGAGCACAACGACGTTGTGGTGGCCAGCATCTTCGTCAACCCCCTGCAGTTCGGCGACGCTGTGGACCTGGACCGCTATCCCAGGACGCTGGACGCCGACCTTGCGCTGCTGGAGGAACAGGGTGTTGACCTGGTGTTCGCGCCGTCCGTGGAGGAGGTTTACCCCGGTGGGGAGCCGTTGGTCCGGATTACCTCCGGCCGCCTGGGGGAGAAGTGGGAGGGCGCTTCCCGGCCCGGACACTTCGACGGCGCCCTGACCGTCGTGGCGAAACTGCTGCACTACGGAATGCCGGCAGCGGGCCTTCCTTCCGGTTCCACTGACGGGGCTTCACAAGCAGGCGGCCTGCCGGCGTACCGGGCCTACTTTGGGCAGAAGGACGCACAACAGCTGGCCCTGGTCCGGCGGATGGCTCTCGACCTGAACTTTCCGGTCGAGATCGTCGGCGTGCCCACGGTCAGGGCGGAGGACGGCTTGGCGTTGTCCAGCCGCAACCGCTTCCTGTCCGACGCCGAGCGGGAGGCCGCGCTTGTTCTGTCCAGGGCCCTGCGGCTGCTGGAGGAGCGGGCAAACGCGCATGAGCCGCTGGACCTGGACTCCGCGCTGGCGCTTGTGAGGTCCCAGCCACTGGTGGAACTGGACTACTTCGAGGTAGTGGATCCGGGAACCCTTGAACCGTTGGCCGAGAACTGCCGCGAGACTCCCTTCCGGGGTGAGGCCCTGGCGCTCATCGCCGCCAAGGTTGGCCCGGTGCGGCTGATCGACAATATGCCGCTCAGTTCCTGACTTCTTGTTTCACTGGCCTCCAGCCGGGCTGAAGCGCCGGGAACGAGGATGGCGGGTTAAGGGGCAAGCCCGTCCTCGCTGGCCATCAGCTGTTCCAGGAGTGCTTTTTCCGGACGGCCGGGGTTGCGTGCAACGAACTGTCGAAGCCGTGCCCTGGAGAGTTCTTCGGCCGGATCCGTGCTGGAAAGCTGTTCGTCGATAATCTCCTGCGCCTGCCAGCGCAGGGATTCGATGGCGAACTGGCGGATCTCCACAGGAGTATCACTGGGGATCCACGGCTCGGGAGCCGACGGCACGCCTTGGACCGACCGCTCTACGGTCATAGTGGCCTCCTTGCATCAAGCTGCAGTGGCCGGGGAACCACCGCGACGTTCGAATGCACTGCACGTAGGACAAACACTACAACGGGGAAGACAAGTCTGTCTCATGACAGAATTACCCCATGGACGTGACGAATCCGGAGCCCGAAAATTCATCGTCCCCAGCATCGTCAGGGCCGGAATCGCCAGTGCCACCCCCAGCGGCGCCGGCTTCACCGAGCGGCCAGTCGAGCCCGGAGGAACGGATCCTGTCCGTGGCGTACGAGCTCTTCTCGCGCCGGGGGATCCGGGCTGTGGGCGTCAACGAGCTCATCGAGCGTTCGGGTGTAGCGAAGGCGACTTTCTACCGGCATTTCCCATCCAAGGATTCGCTGGTCCTGGCCTTCCTGGAACGGCGGGATAAGCAGTGGACGGAGGACAGCATCATTTCCAAGGCCCGCGGCAAGGGAAGCACTCCCGTTGAGCAACTATTGGCGATCTTCGACGTCCTGGGCGACTGGTTCCAGCAGGACGATTTCGAAGGCAGTGCCTTTATCAATGTCCTGCTGGAGATGGGGCCCTCCCACCCCCTGGGCCAGGCGAGCATCGACTACCTGGCGAAGGTCCGCGGGCACGTCCGGGGGCTGGCGGAGGAAGCCGGTTTGGCCCGACCGGAGGAATTTTCGCGTTCCTGGCACATCCTGATGAAGGGCTCCATAACTTCAGCCACCGAGGGTGACCTCCAGGCCGCCCAGCGCGCCCAACAGATGGCGCGCTGGCTCATCGAGCACCACCGGGCATAGCGCCCGACGCCAGATAGGCGTCCGAGGCGAGGCATAAGGTACGACGCGATGCATTGCTCCGGCGCCACAGTTACTACTGCCCGGCGCCAACGCGGTCCGGAAAGGGCGCGAATGGCGTGGTGTAGAAGTCTGCCCAGAGGGGGTCTTCCGGTGACAGATCGTTGAGGTCTATGAAGGTGTCGTCGTCTGGTTCCCACTGTGGGTGCTCCGGGCCGGGATCTCCACCCGGGGTTGCAGCAGCGGGCATGGGCCATTGTGGCCAGTGGGTTGGTTCGGGGTCTTGGTGTTCGGGGTTGTAGTGGCGGCCTGTGGGTGAGGTCCAGCCGGGCGGTCCGTTGTTGGTGGCGGGGTCGGGGGTCCAGGTGCGGGCGTGCTTCAAACGGTGATGTTTTGGGCATAGCTGGGCCAGGTTCCGGACGGCTGTTCTGCCGCCGTGTTCCCAGGCGGTGAGGTGGTCGGTGTGGTTGTCGGGGGTGTGGTTGCTGCAGCCGGGGAAGGTGCATTTTCCGTCCCGCATGCGGATCCATTGTTTGATGGTTTCGGGGAGCCGGTAGCGGGTGCGTCCGATCTCCAGGGGTGCCCCGTCGCGGGGGTCGACCAGGACGCGGTAGAACGACTCCGCCCCGTCCGCGACAAGCCTCCGCGCCATCGACGCCGGGATCGGGCCAAGGCCGTCCAGCACGGCCGGCTCATCGGTCAGTCCGAGCAGGGCGAAGACCGGGACGGTGACCAGGACATCGGCCCGAGGGGTGGGGACCTTGCCAACATCACCAGTGCTCCCTGTGCCGGAAACGCTGCCTGCGGCCGCCGTATCACCTGTAGCCCGTGCAGCCCCACCCGGAGCAGCCTCACCCGTGGCCGTGGTGGTTCCGGCGCCGAGGAGGAGTGATGCTGCGATGTCGGGGCGGAGTTGGGTGAGGGTGCGGGGCTCGTTAGGGCCCTGCAGGCCGCGGGCGGTGGCGGTGGTGCGGTTCCAGCTGGCGCAGGCGGTGTCGCCGGGGAGGTAGAGCGAGAGCCAGGCCATGCCGTCGCGGTCGGGGGTGTATTCCATCCGCCGGTCCGCCACACCTTTGGCGTGGCGTTTTTCGAGGGTTTCGGGGTGGTGGCGTTCCCGCCAGGCGCGGACCTTGGCGCGGAACCGGGCAGGGACAAGTTCACCGGGCGCGGCGCCGCGGGCGGGGTTGGGCGCGTCGGGGTCGAAGAAGTGCGCCACCAAGGCAGCAGCCCCGTCAGGGGTGAGCCCCTCGGTTTCATCGGCGACAATCCTGGCATGCTGCCACGACAGGTCACCGGCTGACAGGGCAGCCATCATCGGCGGCAGGGAACACACCCGGCGGGACTGTTCCACCAAAGCACCCGCGGCCGCGGAACTGACGGTCAGGACACCGGCGATCTCCTCCACCGTTGACATCTCCGAAAACATGCGCTCATCCACCGGGGCGTCGGGGGCAAGCAGTGCCTGCTGGATCTCGACCGCTTCTGCCGCGTCACGGGCCTTCACCGCCGCGAGCTGAGCCTCGACCCGGGAGACTGCCTCCAGCCGTTCCAGCCGGAGCTCATACCGCCGCTGCAGCTCATCGACATCAGCGCCAACACCGGACCCGGCGGCAAGGAAATGATCCTCACGGTCCAGCGCACCGAGGGCAGCAACAGAGGCAGAAACACCCTCCAAAACCACCCCAACACCCGTGCCGATTCCCATGGAAACATCATCCAGCGAGGCACTGACAATCAGACCTGCCGACCAGCCCTGCCCCCAGGCTCCTGCCCGTACCCCAACGTCAGCCGCAGCCAAGGTGCCGCGAGCGTGCCAGCCCCGTGCCGCCGTCGTACGCCTTGTCGACACGCACATTCCTTTTCGCACCCCAAATATGCCGCGCGAAAGGGAAGATGCGCAGCGCCAAAAGATATCCGCAGCGAAAAGGGCGCCGAGGCACAATCCGCAGGACTCGCAGCTCCCTTTGCCGTGCGCAGAAGGAACCCGAAAGGCCCGCAGACAACCCGTCAGCGTGCAGCCCCGTGCCGCCGTCGTCCTTGCCGGCCCGCAGCCGCCGTACCGAACAAAGCACGTACCCCGGAAAGTAAATAGTCAGCTTGCTTATGACTTTCAACTTTCCTAGGCTGGAAAGCGTCAGGCAAACAACTCTCGAAGCGGGACCTGTGCGCCAAAAGCGTGCAACCGCAAGCATGAGGAGGATCAATGTCAGAGCACAGCATCGCAGGCAAGAAGGTGGCATTCCTGCTCACTGACGGCGTGGAGCAGGTGGAGCTCACCAGCCCCTGGCAGGCAGTGAAGGATGCCGGCGGCGAGCCCACCCTGGTGGCACCCAAGAGCGGCAAGCTGCAGGGCTACAACGGCACCGAGAAGGGCGACACCTTCGACGTCGACCTCACCGTGGCAGAGGCGAATGCCACGGACTTTGACGCCCTGGTGCTTCCCGGGGGCGTCGTCAACGCGGACCACCTGCGGGTGGACAAGGATGCCCAGAGCTTCACGCGCAGCTTCTTTGAACAGCACAAGCCCGTGGCATCCATCTGCCACGGACCCTGGCTGCTGATCGACGCGGGAGTCATCAGGGGCCGGAACGTCACGTCCTACTTCACGCTTGAAACCGACCTGAAGAACGCCGGCGCCAACTGGACGGACCAGGAAGTGGTGGTGGACCAGGGCCTGGTGACCAGCCGGAACCCGGACGACCTCCCGGCGTTCAACAACAAGCTGGTGGAAGAGATCTCCGAAGGCCAGCACGCGGGCCAGACCGCCTGACCCCCAATGTTCCCTCAGGGTTGAAAAACCCGTATGGAGGAATTACTCCAGCGGGTAGAGTGTTTGCATCTGCAGCGGCGCCGGCCGTGCATCACTTCCAAAAACCCCTGAGGGAACACCCATGTCTACCGAAGTCTCTCCGAACGCCAGCGGCAAGCCCGTTCAGGGCGAAGGAATACGCGCTGAAACCCGCGAAGGAACCCAGTCCGCAGCGCCGGAGAAGATGTCCCGTGAATCGGTAACCATCATCAGCACGCTGCTGGTGGCGACATTCGTGGTGATCCTCAACGAGACCATCATGAACGTCGCCCTGCAGCGGCTCATGGTGGACCTTCGCGTGGACGCTCCCACGGTCCAGTGGCTATCCACGGGGTTCATGCTAACCATGGCGGTGGTGATCCCCACTACCGGCTTCATCCTCCAGAGCCTGTCCACGCGCGCCGTCTTCATGCTGGCCATGGGCCTGTTCGCGGGTGGAACGGCGCTTGCGGCGGTGGCTCCCGGGTTCGAGGTCCTGCTCCTGGCGCGCATTGTCCAGGCCGGCGGCACCGCCATCATGCTGCCGCTGCTGATGACCACCATCCTCACCCTGGTCCCGCTGGCCAAGCGCGGCGCCGTCATGGGCAACGTGAGCATTGCCATCTCTGTGGCACCCGCAATGGGTCCCACAGTGTCCGGCCTGATCCTGGAGCATTTCACCTGGCGCTTCATGTTCGTCTTCGTGCTGCCGGTTGCCCTGGCGGCGCTGGCCATCGGCGCCAAATACCTCACCAACGTGGGGAAGCCTGAAAAGGCCAGGCTGGATGTGCTGTCCGTCATCCTTACCGTCCCGGCCTTTGGCGGCCTGGTCTACGGGCTCAGCCAGATCGGCGGCGGGCATGGCGGCCAGGCCGGCCCCAGTGCCGGCGCCATCGCAGCCCTGGTCATCGGCGTGGCCGCCCTGACGGTTTTCGTCCTCCGCCAGGTGCGCCTCCAGAAAGCAGCCGCGCCGCTGCTGGACCTGCGCGCCTTCAAGTTCCGGATGTTCACCGTCTCCGTCCTGTTGATGGTGGTGGCCATGATGGCCCTGTTCGGCGGCGTCATCCTGCTGCCGCTCTACCTCCAGCAGGTCCGGGGCCTGGGTTCGCTGGAAACCGGCCTGGCATTGCTCCCCGGCGGCCTGGCCATGGGCCTGCTGGGCCCGGTCATCGGCCGGGCGTTCGACAAGGTGGGTCCGCTGCCGCTCACCATTACCGGGTCCGTCCTGATGGTGGTGACCCTCTGGCAGTTTTCAATGCTCGACGCCGGAACAGCGGTGTGGTGGATCGTCACCTTGCACGTTGGGCTGAGTTTCGGCCTCGCGCTGCTGTTTACCCCCGCCTTCACCACCGGGCTCAACCCGCTCCCGCCGCACCTTTACTCGCACGGCTCCGCGATCATGAGCACCACCCAGCAGGTGGCCGGTGCCGCTGGCACGGCGCTGCTGGTGTCAATCTTCGCGGTTGTGAGCGCGACGTCGGGACTCGTCGCCGGGATGAGCGCCGCCTTCCTGACGGCAACCGTCATAGCCCTTGCCGCCGTCGTGCTTTCAGCGATGATGCGCAAGACCGAAGGCGCCGGCGCGGGCCACGGCGCAGGACATTAGCCCAGGCCGCGCTAGCCGGCGAAGAAGTCGCTCAGTTCCTTGATCAGCCTGTCCGGGGCCTTGATGGCGCCGTCGTGGCCCAGCCCGGGCAGGATGGTGTAGCTGGAGCCGGAAAGCACGTCGTGGATCTGGCCGCAGGCGATGCCGAAGTAGGCGGGGCTCTTTTCGCCCACCACGATCAGCGTCTCCAGGGGGAGCGCCTGGAACGGTTCGGCCGGCATGTCGGCGGCAATGATGGCTTTGATCTCGCGGACTCCGGTGCGCATCAGCTCGCGCTGCTGCTTGCCCTCGGTGGTGCCGGCGGTCAGTTTGTTGGCCAGGGTCAGCATGGACAGCGGCATGCGCGATGAGAAGGAGCCGCCGGCTTCCAGCCCGCGCTGGATCACGGCGAGGGCGCGGTCATGGTCTCCTGCGGCGATGGCACGCTCGTACTCCACGATCCAGTCGGCCGTGACGCTGCCGTTCACCGAGACCGCGGGGTCGTAGACGGCCAGCCGCTCCACCGGAAGGGTCCGGGCCGCGTGCAGTGCGACGGCGCCGCCGAAACTGTGCCCAAAGACGTCGGTGCTGGAGGTGTGCTTCATGACCGTGTCCAGGTCCCGGATGTCCACGTCCAGCGTGTAGTCCTCGGGCTGCGGTGACGAGGATCCGCGGCCGCGCCGGTTGAAGGTGTGTACGGGCCGGCCCAGGGAGGCGCTCAGTTTCTGGGCGAACTTGGTGTAATCCGCGGCGGTCACCATGGAAGGCGGCACAACCACCACGCCCGAACCGGCAGAAGCAAGCTCAGCGCCGGTGGAGAAGAGCTCCACAGTGCCGCCGTCGGGGGTCCTGATGTTCTCTCGCGTCATGTTCCGAGCCTAGCCGAGCAAGCCGGGCGGGGCATCCCGGCCACCGGCGGCCCGGAGGTCAGGCAAGGCGGTCGATGATGGCCTGGCTCGCGGCGCGGATGGCCGGCAGCCGGTCCCCGAGCCCGCACAGGATCAGCCCGGCGTCGGCGGCCTGCAATGCCGATTCGGCGTTGGCCGCGCCGTCCGCGCGGAGGTAGATCAGGGATTCGACCAGGCGGAAGGTGAAGTCGCCGCCGTCGGGTCCGTGCGGGGAGGCTGACAACCCGGCGCCCAGTTCCCCGTAGAGCCGCCTGAGTTCCTGGCGGTTGTTGAGGAACCGGGCAAAGCGGGTGCTCCGGACCTCGGGCAGGTGGTACAGCACGCCAAGGTTCCACCGGGCGCTGCACAGTTGGGTGCCGTCATAAAGCGCGACGGCGTGCAGCCGGCTTCCAGCCGGACTTTCGGTTCCAGGTGCGTCGGCAGGAAGCGCGGCCACCGAGCGTGCGAACGTCAGCCCACCGGACACCGTCCCCTCGAGGAGGTCCTCGAGGATGTCGTCCTTGGTCTTGAAGTGGTGGTACAGGGACGACTGCCGGATGCCCACCGCGTCCGCGATGGACCGGGTGGAGGTGCTGGCAAAGCCGTGGGTGGTGAAAAGCTCCGCCGCGGCGTCCAGGATTTCATCGCGGGCGGTGGCACCTGGCCGCGAGGGCTGCTGGTGGCGGGGGCGTCCCGGTCCGGCTGAAGTCACGGCCCCATTCTTGCATTGCCGGGCGCGGCGGAAATGACGCCCGGACGTTGTGAGGGGACGGAAATCTGCCGGAAACAGGATGTCTATCCGCCTTTTACAGAGGCGAAACTGTTTGGGGACATCCCGCTGGAAAACTATCAAGTGACCGGTAATCCGCAGCCTTCGGCCGAGCGCTGCAGTGCCGGGAGGCTTCGCCCCCAAGATCCCTTTCCAGCCCCGGAGATTCCCGATGACATCAACCGTTCTCCCTACCGTCCACCAGGACGACGCAGACCTGACGTCCCTTGGCTACCAGCCCACCCTCCACCGGAAGCTCGGCCGCTACGCTTCGTTTGCCGCAGGCTTCTCGTTCGTTTCCATCCTCACCACCATCTTCCAGCTCTTCGCGTTCGGCTACTCCTTCGCCGGGCCGGCCTTCTTCTGGACCTGGCCCGTAGTGCTGGTGGGCCAGCTGCTCGTGGCCCTGAACTTCGCCGAACTTGCGGCCCGCTACCCCTTGTCCGGTGCCGTCTACCAGTGGGCGCGGCGCGTGGGCGGGGAAGGCGTAGGCTGGTTCGCCGGCTGGTTCATGGCGATCGCACAGGTGGTCACCGCAGCTGCTGCCGCAATCGCCCTGCAGGTGGTCCTGCCCCAGCTCTGGGACGGTTTCCAGGTGGTGGGCGGCGACTCCGCGCTCAACACGGTGACCGGCGCTTCCAACGCCGTGGTCCTCGGCGCCGTCCTCCTGGTCGCCACCACCATCATCAACTCCCTGGGCGTGAAGCTGATGGCCCACGTCAACTCCGTGGGTGTCACCTGCGAGATCGTGGGCGTCGCTGCCGTCATCCTGGCCCTCGTCAGTGCCGCCCAGCGCGGACCCGACGTGGTTGCGGACACCACCGTGCTGCAGGGATCGGACCTGGGCGCCGTGGGAGCCTTCCTGGTCTCGGGGCTGATGGCCGCCTACGTCATGGTGGGCTTCAACTCCGCCGGTGAACTGTCCGAGGAAACCAAGGACCCGCGCCGCACCGCACCCCGGACCATCCTTTCCGCCCTCCTCATCTCCGGCATCGGCGGGGCGCTGATGATCATCACCGCCCTCATGGCAGCGCCCAGCCTCGACGACGGCCGCCTCGCCACCGAAGGCCTGCCCTACGTCCTCACCGCGGTCCTGGGCACCTTCTGGGGCAAGGTCCTGCTGGTGGATGTCGCCATCGCCATCTTCGTCTGCACCCTGGCGATCCAGACCGCCGGTTCCCGCCTGGTCTTCTCCATGGCCCGCGACGGCAAGCTCCCGGCGTCGGCCCTGCTCTCCTCCGTGCACCCCACCCGCGGCACCCCCATGTGGCCCTCCATCGTGATCGGCGCCCTTGCAGTCGCCGTGCTGGCCATCAACGTCGGCAACGCCGCCCTGTTCACCACCCTGTGCAGCGTCTGCATCGTGATGGTCTACCTCGCCTACCTCCTGGTCACCGTCCCGCAGCTGGTCAACCGCCTCCGCGGCGACTGGAACCGGGTGGGGCAGACCATGCCGGCAGGCCTCTTCTCCCTGGGCCGCTGGGGCCTTCCAGTCAACATCCTCGCCGTCCTCTACGGCGGCGTCATGGTGGTCAACCTGGCATGGCCCCGGCCCGAGGTGTACGACCCCACAGGCGAGAACGGCATCCTTCTCTGGTCCGCGCCGCTGATGGTCACCGCGGTGCTGCTCCTGGGCATCTGGGTCCGAAGCAGGAACCTGGCCGCCAAGGCCTGACCCGCGGCCCCGCACCCAAAAACCACGCTTCCGCAAGCCACGCTTCCAAGACCTACAGGACTGACATGACACAGACCATCGAAACGCCAGCCGCCGGGACGGCCACCACGGCCGGTGCCCGCGCCCACGCCCGGGAACAGCACGGCAGGACCGCTGAGACCATGCGCCACGTACCGGCAGCGTCCGCGCCCGCGCACCTTCTGGCCGGACTGCCCGGAGTGGACGGGGCCGACGCCGCGTCCCCCACATGGGCGGAATCCGTCGCCTTTGGCCGCTACACCACCATGTCCCTGGCGCGCGGCACCCGGGTCCGGCTCACCGACACGGCAGGCGACGCCTGCGTGCACGCACTCCTGTACCGCGCCGGGGCCACCCACGAACGACTGAACGTCGCCGACACCGTCAAGGTCCCGTGGCAGGCCTACCCCGCCGCCGGGCACCCGCTGCTGTCCGACGCCGGCCGCCTGATGGCAACGATCGTGGCGGACACGTCGTCCCGGCATGACGCACTCACCGGCGCCACCACCCTCGCCGGCAACACCGCCAAGTACGGCGCCGGAACCGCCCACAGCCCCTCCCCGGCAGCACGCGAACTGCTCACCCTGGGCGCCCTCAAGAACGGCCTGGGCACCCGCGACGTGGCGCCGTCCATTTCCTTCTTCAAAGGCATCACCGTCGACCCTGCCGGCAGCATCACCTTTACCGGAAGCGCCGGGCCCGGTGCCGCCGTCGAACTCCTGCTCCAGCTGGACACCGTGCTGGTACTGGCCAACACCGCCCACCCCCTGGACCCGCGCGCTGACTTTGCGGGGACGGCCGTCGACATCGTCGCCTGGCACGCGCCGCAGGACCTGGCAGCACTGGAGGCCGGCCACCTGGCCGGACCATTGGCCCCGGAACACCTGCAGGCCCTCCGCAACACCGAACACGACCTCGCCGCAAGGAACGCCCGATGAACACTGCCGTTGACACCACGCCCATCCCGGACGCCGCCGCCACCGCGCTGGCCCCTGGCGCCGTTGTACTTGATGAGTTCGTCGAAGCCCGCGGCCCCTGGTCTGCCGTGGTGGCAGCAGGCGACGTGCTGACCATCGTGGACCTGGAAGGCAACCAGGCGGTTGACTGCCTGCTGTACGCCGCGGCGGACACCACCGTGCGCTACTCGGCGGCAGCCACCATCGCCGCACAGCAGTCCATCGTCCTCACCACCGGTTCGGTCCTGCGCGCCGACACCGGCGCTGCCCTGATGACTGTCGTTGCAGACGAAGTGGGCGTGCACGACACCATCGGGGGCGCCTGCTCACAGGAATCCAATACCCTCCGCTACGGCCAGCACACCCGCGAACAGCACGCCTGCGTGGAGAACTTCCTGATCGAGGGCTCGCGCTGGGGCCTGGGCAAACGGGACCTGGTGTCCAACATCAACTGGTTCATGAACGTCCCGGTGGACCCGGACGGCGCCTTGGGCATCGTTGACGGCCTGTCCGCCGCGGGAAAGCGCGTGGCACTGAAGGCGGAGGTGGACACCCTGGTCCTGGTCTCCAACTGCCCGCAGATCAACAACCCGTGCAACGGCTTCAACCCCACCCCCGTCCGCATGATCGTCACCCGGCCGGAGGCTGCGCTGTGAACCCCTTTGACACGCCGAACACCTTCGACACACTGTTGATCGCCAACCGCGGCGAGATCGCGTGCCGCATCATTGAGTCCGCCCGCAGGTTGGGCCTGCGCACCGTTGCCGTCTTCTCCGAGGCGGACCGCGGCGCCAAGCACGTCCGGCTCGCCGACGAGGCTGTACTGCTGGGGCCTGCGCCGGCCAAGGAATCCTACCTCCGGGTGGACGCAATCCTGGCGGCGGCAAAGGAAACCGGCGCCGGCGCCATCCACCCCGGCTACGGCTTCCTCTCCGAGGATGCGGCCTTCGCCGAGGCCGTGGAAGCGGCGGGACTGGTCTTCGTGGGCCCCACCGCCGAGCAACTGCGCATCTTCGGCACCAAGCACACAGCGCGCGACGCCGCCCGGGCAGCCGGGGTGCCGATGATCGCCGGTTCAGGGCTGCTTGGGGACGTGGACGACGCCGTTGCGGCCAGCACCGCGATTGGCTTCCCGCTGATGCTCAAGGCCACCGGCGGTGGCGGCGGGATCGGCATGACGGTCTGCCGCAACGAGGCCGAGCTTGTGGACAGCTTCCCCCGCGTGGCCCGCCTGGCAGGCGCCAGCTTCGGCACCGCAGGGGTTTTCGCCGAGCGGTACGTGGAGAACGCCCGGCACGTCGAGGTACAGATCTTTGGCGATGGCGAAGGCCGCGTGGTCAGCCTGGGGGACCGCGACTGCTCCCTGCAGCGCCGCCACCAGAAAGTCCTCGAAGAGGCACCCGCACCCGACCTTCCGGACGAACTGCGGGAAGAACTGCACCGCAGCTCCCGGGCCCTCTGCGCCTCCCTTAACTACCGCTCCGCCGGCACCGTCGAGTTCGTCTACGACTCCGCCCGCAAGGAAGCCTCCTTCCTGGAAGTCAACGCCCGGCTCCAGGTGGAGCACCCCGTCACCGAAGCCGTCACCGGGGTGGACCTGGTGGCATGGATGCTCCGCCTGGCCCAGGGCGGCAGCCAGGCCCAGGCAGTCCTTGCGGACGTGCCGGACAGCCTGCCCGTGACCGGCCACGCCGTGGAGGCCCGCGTTTACGCCGAGGATCCGGCCCGGGGCTTCCAGCCCAGCGCCGGAACCGTCACCAACGCCGCCTACCCCACGGCGGCAGAAGCACGCGTGGACGCCTGGGTGGAAACCGGCACCGACGTTTCCACCAACTACGACCCCCTCCTGGGCAAGATCATCACCTCCGGCACTGACCGCACCGAAGCTTTCGACCTCCTCGCCGCAGCGCTGGGCAACACCCGGATTGACGGCATCGAGACCAACTTAGGGCTGCTCCGCGCCGCCACCGGCCTGGAGGTGGTGCGCAGCGTTCAGCACTCCACCAGCACCCTGGACAACGTGGGGGACCCGGAGCCGCGCATCACCGTGGGCCGGCCCGGCCTGCAGACCAGCGTGCAGGACTGGCCCGGCCGCACCGGCCTCTGGCAGATCGGCGTTCCGCCCAGCGGCCCCATGGACGATCTCTCATTCCGGCTTGGCAACACCGCGCTGGGCAACCCCGAAGGCGCCCCGGGCCTCGAGTTCACCATGACCGGCCCCAGCCTGACCTTCACCCACGCCACCACCGTCTGCGTTACCGGCGCCGAAGTGGCTGTGACAGTTGACGGAACGGAGGTGCCCGCCTGGACGCCCGTGACGGTCCCGGCAGGCGGAACGCTCGACGCCGGCACCGCAGCCGGCAAGGGCCTGCGCGGCTACATCCTGTTCCAGGGCGGCCTGGACATTCCCGAGTACCTGGGCAGCGCCTCCACCTTCACCCTTGGCCAGTTCGGTGGCCACGCCGGACGGGTCCTGCGCGCGGGCGATGTGCTGCGGACGGTCAAGCCTGCCGCCGGCGCACCCGAGGAAGCCGCCGCGGCAGCGGTGCCCCTCGACAGCCGTCCCGCCCTCACCTCCACCTGGGAACTGGCCGTGGCCGAGGGCCCGCACGGCGCCCCGGAATTCTTCCAGCGTGAGGACATCGAGGAACTGTACAGCGCGGAGTACGAGGTCCACTTCAACTCCGCCCGCACCGGCGTGCGCCTCACCGGCCCCAAGCCCCGCTGGGCACGCACCGACGGCGGCGAAGCAGGCCTGCACCCCTCCAACATCCACGACACCGCCTACTCGGTGGGTGCCCTGGACTTCACCGGCGACACCCCCATCCTGCTCGGCCCGGACGGCCCCAGCCTGGGCGGTTTCGTCTGCCCCGTCACCGTGGTGACGGCCGAACGCTGGAAGCTCGGCCAGCTGCGCCCGGGGGACAAAGTCCGCTTCGTGCCCATCAAAGCCAGCCAGGCGCCGTCGGCCAGGGACCTGGGACCCGGCCGCCAGCTGGTGCTCCCGGGCGACGCCGGCTGGTCCGGCAATCTTTCAGCGCACCTCCCGGCGGTGAGCCCGGCAGCCGGCCGTCCCGCACGCACGGTACGCGGCGACGGCGACGACGGCGTGCTGGGCCGGGTGCCGGAAGGTTCCGGCCGGCCCGCGGTCACGTACCGCCGCTCCGGAGACGACAACCTGCTGGTGGAATACGGCGAGATGGTGCTGGACCTGGGCCTGCGCGCCCGGGTCCACGCCCTGCACCAGCACATCGAAGCGCTCCGGGTACCCGGCATCGTGGACCTCACCCCGGGTATCCGGTCGCTGCAGATCAAGGTGGACCCGTCCGTCCTCCCCACCGGGCGGCTGCTGGACCTGATCCAGGAAATCGAGGCCGCCCTGCCCGCCAGCTCAGAACTGGTGGTCCCCAGCCGCACCGTCCGGCTGCCGCTGTCCTGGGACGATCCGGCCACCCGCGAAGCAATCGAACGCTACATGGCAGGCGTCCGCGACGACGCCCCTTGGTGCCCGTGGAACATCGAATTCATTCGGCGGATCAACGGCCTGGACTCCATCAGCGACGTCTTCGACACCGTCTTCAACGCAGAGTACCTGGTCCTGGGCCTGGGCGACGTCTACCTCGGCGCCCCCGTGGCCACCCCGCTGGACCCCCGCCACCGCCTGGTCACCACCAAGTACAACCCCGCCCGGACCTGGACGCCCGAGAACGCGGTGGGCATCGGCGGCGCCTACATGTGCATCTACGGCATGGAGGGCCCCGGCGGCTACCAGTTCGTTGGCCGCACCACCCAGGTCTGGTCGCGGTACGCCGGTTCGGCCCCGTTCGAACCCGGTTCGCCCTGGCTGCTCCGGTTCTTCGACCGCATCTCCTGGTACCCCGTCAGCCCCGAGGAACTCCTGGACCTGCGCGCGGACATGGCAGCAGGACGCGGCCGCGGCGTGGAGATCGAGGAGGGCACGTTCTCCCTCGCCGAGCACGAACAGTTCCTTGCCGACAACAGCCGGTCCATCGACGCGTTCCGGGAGAAGCAGGGCGCAGCGTTCGCGGTGGAACGGCAGGCCTGGGCCGACGCCGGCGAGTTCGACCGGGCGGACGCGCTCGCCGCCGTCGTGGCCCCCGCTGTTGACGACGTGGTGGTTCCCGACGGCGGATCGCTCATCTCCGCACCGTTCGCCGCCAGCGTCTGGAAGGTGGACGTCAAGGCCGGCGACCGTGTCGCCAAGGGCCAGCCGCTGGTCTCGCTGGAAGCAATGAAGATGGAAACGGTCCTCGAAGCGCCGTGCGAGGGCGTGGTGCTCCGCGTCCTGCCGGCCGCCGGCTCCCAGGTGGTGGCCGGCGAGGCGGTAGTGGTCCTCGGCGCCGACTTGGGCCTTGAACTGGCAGACGACGCCCAGGAACTGGAAGAGGCAGCAGTATGAGCTCGGCAACCAACAGCAGTGCCACCAGTCGCGCCAAGGCGGCACTCGCGGCGCTGGAATCAGTGAACCGGCCTGAAATCTGGATCACGGTCCGCAGCGGCGAGGACCTCCTGGCGGAGGCTGCCGCGATCGACGCCGCCGTGGCAGGTGGCGCGGATCTGCCGTTGGCCGGGCTGCTTTTGGCCGTCAAGAACAATGTTGACGTGGCGGGCATCCCCACCACGGCAGCCTGCCCTGGCTTTGCCTACACGCCGGAAAAGGATGCGGAAGCGGTGGCCCGCCTCCGCGCCGCCGGTGCCCTGGTCCTGGGCGCCACCAACCTGGACCAGTTCGCCACCGGGCTGGTGGGGACGCGCAGCCCCTACGGCGCCGTCCGGGATTCGCGCCGGCCGGAGTACATTTCCGGCGGTTCCAGCTCCGGCTCCGCGGTGGCGGTGGCACTGGGACTGGTGGACATCGCGATCGGCACGGACACGGCGGGCTCCGGCCGGGTGCCCGCCGGGCTGCAGGGCATCGTGGGCATCAAGGCAACACTGAACGCCGTCTCCACGGAGGGGGTGGTGCCCGCCTGCCGGTCCTGGGACGCCGTCACCATCTTTGCCCGGCACCTGTCCACCGCCGAGCTGGCCATGGGCTTCATGGCCGGCAACTCCCGGTCCTGGCCTGCGGACATCAAACTGGCCGCGCCGGCACGTCCCCGCGTGGCATTTCCCGCCAGCCTGCCCGCATTGCCCCCTGAGTGGGCCGCGGAATTCCAGCGGCAGGTTGACCGCCTGCGGTCCAGCGGGGTGGATGCCGAAGCAATCGAATTCGACGACTTCCTGCAGGCAGCACGGCTGCTGTACGAGGGCGCGCTGGTGGCCGAACGCCACGCTGCGGTGGGGGCCTTCCTGGCAAAGCACGACGCCGGCACTGACGGCCAGGCGGGCATCGATCCCACCGTGGCGGGCATCATCCGGGCGGCCGGTACCGTTTCCGCCTCCCGGTACGTTGCCGATACCGCCCGGCTGGAGGAACTGCGGACCAGGGCGCTGGCCCGGATCGCCGGCTTCGATGCCCTCCTGGTTCCCACGGCGCCCTTCCACCCCACGCTGGCTGAGGTGGCCGCGGACCCGGTAGGCGTGAATTCGCTGATGGGCACCTACACCAATTTCTGTAACCTGTTCGACCTCTGTGCCGTGGCTGTCCCTGCCGGGGAAGTGGACGGCGCGCAGTTCGGCCTCACGGTGGTCGGCCGGACCTTCGACGATGCCGTGGCGGCCGATATCGCCCGCCGCCTGGAGCTAACCCCGGACGCTCCCGCCCTCTTCGCTCCGGGCGCAGCAGCGGAAGTTGGCCGCACCGGCGCCCACCCGTCGTCGTCCACGCCCTGGCCTTTGGCGGCGGGCGCAACGGCCGTGCCGCTGGTGGTGGTGGGTGCGCACCGCAAGGGCCAGCCGCTGGCACCGCAGCTGGAGGAACTCGGGGCCTCGTGGGATGGTCCGGTCCGGACCGCCGCACGCTACCGCATGGTGGCGCTGGACACGGTGCCGGCAAAGCCGGGCGTCTACCGGTCCGACGACGGCGCGGAACTGGTGGGGGAGCGGTGGCTGCTGTCCCCTGCGGCCCTGGGGACGTTCCTGGCCGCCCTCCCGGAACCCATGCTCCTGGGATCCGTGGAGCTTTCGGACGGCTCCAGCGCCGTCGGGTTCGCCTGTGATGCGGTTGCCGCTGCGGGCGGGAAGGACATCACGGCCTGGGGTGACTGGCTGGCGGACCGGAGCGTGGAACCGAAGCCGCGGACCGTGTGGCGGGACCTGGGGGAGGCGGCCCTGGCCGGGTTCAGCCGCGGCGAGCGGGGATAGTGCCGGCAGCATCCGGGCGGGTTCCGCCGTCCGGATGCCCGCCCGTGAAATACGCTGCGATGTCGGTCACAAGCTCCTTGACGGCCGCCGGAATGGACCCGTGGAAGCACTTGGGGGAGAGCTGGTAAGTGCTGCCTGGAACTGCCTGGTGCAGCCGCTCCGCCGTTTCCTTGTAGCCCGGGCTGGTGGCCTTCTTCATGTGCGCCAGGGCGTGGCCCACCTTGCCGCCGTTGACGGCGTCCTCGAACCCGTCCAGCCACGCGGTGTCGATGTTGCCGTCGATGTTCACCGCTGCGTCGTACACCGCAAGCCTGTCCGGGACCTTTACGGTTCCGCTGAACTCCTGCACGGCGTTCAGCGCCACCGCTCCGCCCAGCCCTCTCCCAGGCCTTTCGCCAGGGCGATGGAGAACTGGCGGTAGATCAGGGCCGTGAGGAACGCGCCGCCGATCAGCAGCACCCGCTTTTGCCCGGGCGCGTCTTCGGTGCCGTAGCTGTACAAAGCCAGCCTGCCGCCGTCGTGCGCTGGAAGTACCCGTTCTTTCACCCGTCCATCCCAGGGTGTGAGCCTGCGGGCCAGCTGCAAGTCCTGGCACCCAATGCCCGGTAAACTTGATGATTGTGACTTCCCAAAACACCCCCTCGCCCAAGAACGCCCCGGAGCCCGTTGATGCCAGCGAGCAGATGCGGATCCGCATGGAAAAGCGCGCCAAACTTCTTGAGCGCGGCACGGAGGCGTACCCCGTGGGGGTGGAGCGGACGCATTCGCTCGCCGAGATCCGGGAAAAGTACGCCCACCTCGAGGCCGACGACACCACCGGCGACACCGTGGGCGTCACCGGCCGCGTTGTCTTTATCCGCAACACCGGCAAGCTCTGCTTCGCCACCCTGCAGGAAGGCGGCACCGACGGCAAAGCCACCCGCCTGCAGGCCATGCTGAGCCTGGCCAACGTGGGTGAGGAGGCGCTCGCCGACTGGAAGGCCCTGGTTGACCTCGGCGACCACGTGTTCATCAAGGGCGAGGTCATCTCCTCCCGCCGCGGCGAGCTGTCGATCATGGCGGACTCCTGGTCCATGGCCTCCAAGGCCCTGCGCCCGCTTCCGGTCCTGCACGCGGACCTGAACGAGGAAACCCGCGTCCGCCAGCGCTACGTCGACCTGATGGTCCGCGACGAAGCCCGCGAAATGGTCTACACCCGTGCCGCCATCACCCGCTCCATCCGCGAAACGCTGTTCCGGCACCGCTACGTGGAAGTGGAAACCCCCATCCTGAACCTGATCCACGGCGGCGCCCTCGCCCGGCCGTTCGAAACCCACATGAACGCCTTCGACCAGAAGATGACGCTGCGCATCGCCACCGAGCTGTACCTCAAGCGCGCCGTCGTTGGCGGCATCGACCGCGTGTATGACATGGGCCGCGTGTTCCGCAACGAGGGCGTGGACTCCACCCACAGCCCCGAATTCACCACCCTTGAGTGCTACGAGGCCTGGGCGGACCAGTTCGTGATGGCAGAGCGGATCAAGGAGATCATCCTCGACGCCGCCGACGCCGTGGGTGCCGGACGCGTCCTTCAGACCGAGGCGGGGGAGATCAACCTCGACGGCGAGTGGGCCTGGCTGGCCGTCTACCCCGGACTTTCCGACGCCGTGGGGCAGGAGATCACGCCGGAGACGCCCGTTGAGGTGCTTCGGGAGATCGCGGAAAAGCACGACGTCAAGGCGGACCCCAAGTGGGACGCCGAAAAGCTGGCGGTGGAACTCTTCGGCGAAATCGTGGAGCCCACCCTGCTGAACCCCACCTTCGTCTACGACTACCCGCCCTCCGCCCAGCCGCTGGCCCGCCCGCACCGCGAGGACGGCCGCCTGATCGAGGCCTGGGACCTGATCATCGGCGGCATGGAGCGCGGCACCGCCTTCTCCGAGCTGATCGACCCCGTCATCCAGCGCGAACGGCTCACCGAGCAGTCCCTGCACGCAGCCGCCGGTGACGTGGAGGCAATGCAGCTGGACGAGGACTTCCTGCGCGCCCTGGAATACGGCGCCCCTCCCATGGGCGGCATCGGCCTGGGCATCGACCGGCTGGTCATGCTCTTCACGGGCGCCGGCATCCGCGAAACCATCCTGTTCCCCCTGCTGAAGCCCGAAGGGCACTGATCATGGAATACGTAGCGGTTATCCTGCCCTCCCTGGTGGTGGGCCTGCTGTTCTGGTTCGCCATGAAGGCAATCTTCAACGCGGACAAGGCCGAGCGCCAGGCGGAGGCCCGTGCGCAGGCCGAGGCGGATTCCCTGCCGGTGCAGCCCACGGACCGCCCGGGCCCCGAATCCAAATAGATAAACCCCTTCTTTCCGGTTTTATCCCCAAGGAACCAATAGGCGCTTTGACGCGTTGCCAAGATAAGAGTCATAATTTTTTTGGGAAACATCCTGCTTTTCTGAAAACCCAAGAGGAAGACCTTTAATGGCACAGAAAGTAAACATCATCCTCGTTGATGATCTGGATGGGGGATCCGCAGACGAGAATGTTAAGTTCGGCCTCGATGGGGTCAACTACGAGATTGACCTGTCAGCAGCCAATGCCGCTGAACTTCGGTCTTCACTGGAGAGGTTCATCAACGCTGCACGCAAGGCTTCCGGAGGCCGCACCGCCCAGCGGGCGAAGGCTCCGGCCGGTGGCCGCAGCCACGATTCGGCACAAATCCGGCAATGGGCCCGGGATAACGGCTACACCGTTAACAGCCGCGGCCGAATTCAGGCTGAAATCCAGGAAGCCTACCAAAAGGCAAATTCCTAGGTACGCGCGTGGCCTGACTAAAAAGCCCTGCTTCCCACCTTCGGGAGGCAGGGCTTTTTGGCTGGGTCCAGGTATTTAGCGGTACGGGCGTAATTACTCCCGCGCCGCAGCCGGGGATTCACCGCTGTGCGATTCACGGCGCAGCAGGCTGCCGGCAGCAAACTGTTCGGCGACATAGAACACGAAAGGCGGAATATCGCCTGTTTTCGCCAGTGCCACTCCAGACCCGGCACTGGCGAGGGCCAGCGCTGCCGCTTCCTTTTTCCGGTGCGGCAAGGTTGCCAGGGTGCCGGACAGGGACCCGAGCGCGAGCACATGCAGCCACGCATAGGCGTGGAACAGCCACGCCGGGAAGCGGCGCGCCGCGAAGCGCTCCAGGTCCGACGCACGCATTGCGAGTTCGGACACAAATAACGGCGCCCCGGCGGCAAGTGCGACGGCCGCTGTGCCGGCGAGTGCCCTGCTCCTTCCGGGCGGGAGGGCCAGGGCCAGCCGGGCAAACGCCGCGGGCATGGCAGCCGTCCCCGCCGCGGCCACATGCTGTCCGGCCACCCACCAGCGCTGCCCTTTCCGGAGCATGTCCAGCCGCCGCGCAGCGTCGGGCTCCAGGTAGACCCCCGGCACCGGGCTGATGCCGGCCAGCCAAACCGCGCCGGCGGCGAGGGCAACCCCCGCCGGGCGCCTTACGCGTTCCAGGTCCACCTGCGACATGTTCCCGCCCTCCCCGCTGATTCACGCTGCCCATGTTGCTCCCGCTGGAGCGGCCAGGGCCCTCGTTAGGGCCAAGAATGGCCCATCACCCGGCGCGGGACAAGGGCTTCTTGGAGGGCTCCTTTGCCCGCTGCTGCCCGGCGGCCGAAGTCCGTGGAAGGGGGCGCGGCAATATTCCCGGAAGACCCATGTTTCCCCTGTGGCGAACACGCTCCACAACTTGGGACCGGCCACGTAGCATCAAAGTACGTCGTAGCTAGGAGTGTGGCGAAATGTTTGAGCGATTTACGGACCGTGCCCGTCGCGTAGTTGTGCTTGCCCAAGAAGAGGCACGCATGCTGAACCACAATTACATCGGTACCGAACACATCCTCTTGGGTCTGATCCATGAGGGTGAGGGCGTTGCCGCCAAAGCTCTTGAGTCCTTGAGCATTTCGCTCGACGGCGTGCGCGAGCAGGTGCAGGAGATCATCGGGCAGGGCCAGCAGGCCCCTCCGGCCACATCCCCTTCACCCCCGCGCCAAGAAGGTGCTGGAGCTCTCGCTGCGCGAAGCCCTGCAGCTGGGCCACAACTACATCGGCACGGAGCACATCCTGCTCGGCCTGATCCGCGAGGGTGAAGGCGTCGCCGCCCAGGTGCTGGTCAAGCTCGGCGCCGACCTCAACCGGGTCCGCCAGCAGGTCATCCAGCTCCTCTCCGGCTACCAGGGCAAGGAAACCACCGGCGCAGGCGTCGGCGGCGGACAGCCCGAAGGCGCACCCGCCGGTTCCGTGGTCCTGGACCAGTTCGGCCGCAACCTGACCCAGGCTGCGCGCGAGAACAAGCTGGACCCCGTCATCGGCCGCGAGCAGGAAATGGAACGCGTCATGCAGGTCCTTTCCCGCCGCACCAAGAACAACCCGGTCCTCATCGGTGAGCCCGGCGTCGGCAAGACGGCCGTCGTCGAAGGCCTGGCCCAGGCGATTGTCCGCGGCGACGTTCCGGAGACCATCCGGGACAAGCAGCTGTACACCCTGGACCTCGGTTCCCTGGTGGCAGGTTCCCGTTACCGCGGTGACTTTGAAGAGCGCCTGAAGAAGGTCCTCAAGGAGATCCGCACGCGCGGCGACATCATCCTGTTCATCGATGAGATCCACACGCTGGTGGGTGCCGGTGCCGCCGAAGGCGCCATCGACGCAGCCTCGATCCTGAAGCCCATGCTGGCCCGCGGCGAGCTGCAGACCATCGGCGCCACCACTCTGGATGAGTACCGCAAGCACATCGAGAAGGACGCCGCCCTGGAGCGCCGCTTCCAGCCGATCCAGGTCAAGGAACCCTCCGTGGCGCACGCCATTGAGATCCTCAAGGGCCTGCGCGACCGCTACGAGGCGCACCACCGGGTCACCATCACCGACGGCGCCCTGGCCTCCGCTGCAAGCCTGGCCGAGCGCTACATCTCGGACCGCTTCCTGCCGGACAAGGCGATCGACCTGATCGACGAAGCCGGCGCCCGGCTGCGCATCCGCCGCATGACCGCTCCGCCGGAGCTCAAGGCCATGGACGAGCGCATCGCCAAGCTGAAGATGGAGAAGGAATCCGCCATCGACGCGCAGGACTTCGAAGGCGCCGCTTCGCTCCGCGACAAGGAACAGAAGATGATTTCCGAGCGCGCGGAGAAGGAACGCCACTGGAAGTCCGGCGGCATGGACGACATCTCCGAGGTGGATGAGGATCTCATCGCCGAGGTGCTGGCCAACTCCACCGGCATCCCCGTCTTCAAGCTGACCGAGGAAGAGTCCTCGCGGCTGCTCAAGATGGAAGACGAACTGCACAAGCGCGTGGTGGGCCAGGACGAGGCCATCAAGGCACTGTCGCAGGCCATCCGCCGTACCCGTGCAGGGCTCAAGGACCCCAAGCGCCCCGGTGGCTCGTTCATCTTCGCCGGCCCCACCGGCGTCGGCAAGACCGAGCTCGCAAAGGCACTCGCGGAGTTCCTGTTCGGTGAAGAGGACGCCCTCATCACCCTGGACATGTCCGAGTACTCCGAGAAGCACACCGTCTCGCGGCTCTTCGGTGCCCCTCCGGGCTACGTCGGCTACGAAGAGGGTGGCCAGCTGACCGAGAAGGTCCGCCGCCGTCCGTTCTCCGTGGTGCTGTTCGACGAAGTGGAAAAGGCCCACGCGGACCTCTTCAACTCGCTGCTGCAGATCCTGGAAGACGGCCGCCTCACGGACTCCCAGGGCCGCGTGGTGGACTTCAAGAACACCGTGATCATCATGACCACCAACCTGGGTACCCGGGACATCTCCAAGAGCGTTGCCACCGGCTTCCAGTCCGGCACCGACACGCAGACCGGCTACAACCGCATGCGTGCCCGTGTGACGGAGGAGCTCAAGCAGCACTTCCGTCCCGAGTTCCTGAACCGTGTTGACGACGTCGTGGTGTTCCCGCAGCTGACCCAGGACGAGATCATCGAGATCGTGGACCTGTTCGTCACCCGCCTGGAGAAGCGCCTCAAGGACAAGGACATGGGCATCGAGCTCACCAAGGCCGCAAAGGTGCTCCTCGCAACCCGCGGCTACGATCCCGCCATGGGTGCCCGGCCCCTGCGCCGCACCATCCAGCGCGAGATCGAGGACCAGCTCTCCGAGAAGATCCTCTTCGGCGAGATCCACCCCGGCGACATCGTCGTGGTGGATGTCGAAGGCGAAGGCGACGACGCGAAGTTCACCTTCGCCGGCAACGCCAAGCCGCGCATCCCGGAGATCGCCCCGAGCGTCTAGTCTCCACAGCCAAAGCCCCGCCACTCCGCAAGGAGCGGCGGGGCTTCCGCTTGTTAACCACCCCTCCGCCGGCTGGGTCCGGTGCTTTCATCCCTGGCTGGGTCCGGCGCCGGACATCAGAGATTCCCCGGCGCAGCAAGCGGCAAATGGCGCCGGGGCCGGAGCGAACCCAGCCACGGAAAACGCACCCGGGCGCGCAGCCGGGCAGTGCGTGGCGGCTGTGCTCCAGGACACAAAACGTGTTGAATCGGGGGCATGGCTAACTTGGAACCGGCGATCCCGGATGAGCAACCACTGACCCCTTTCCACGACCTCGACCACTACCTGTCCATCCCGCGGGTAAGCGGCCTGGCCCTGAGCCCGGACGGCTCGCGGCTGGTCACCACCGTCAGCACCCTGAACGGCAAAGGCACCGAGTTCGCCACTGCACTGTGGGAGCTGGACCCGGCCGGGCAGAAGCATGCGCGGCGAATTACGCGCAGTACCAAGGGCGAAGCCGGTGCCGCTTTCTCGGCCAACGGCGACGTCTACTTCACGTCCGCGCGTCCCGACCCGGACAGCCCCGACGAGGAGCCGGTGAACGCCCTGTGGGTGCTTCCGGCGGACGGCGGGGAAGCCAGGGTGGCCCTCAGCCGGCCCGGCGGCATCAGCAAAGTGCTGACGGCCAGGGGCGCGGACGCAGCGTTCGTCACCGCCGAGGTCCTGGCAGGGTCAACGGACGAGGAAGACGACGCCGACCGGCGCAAGACGCGCAAGGACCGGAAAGTCTCTGCCATCCTGCACAGCGAATATCCGGTCCGCTACTGGGACGCGGACCTGGGGCCGGGCCAGCCGCGGATCTTTGCGGTGGAAGCGGGGGAGGACAAGGCGCCCGGCAAACCGGCAACGGTTGACGCCGCCGCCCCGCTGGTCCTGCGTAACCTGACGCCGGACGCCGGGCCCCGGCTGCGGGAAGCGGAGACCGTGGTCAGCCCTGACGGCAAGACCATCTACAGCAGTTACACCAAACCACTGGCCAAGGCGGACAGCAGGTCCGTCCTGGTGGCGGTGGATGTGGCATCCGGCGGGCTCAAGGTGCTGTTGGACCAGGAGGGAATGAGCTACTTCCCGGGTCCGGTCAGCCCCGACGGCCGGACCCTGGTGGTGGTCAGCGAAAGCGACTCCACCCCGCAGCAGGCCCCCGACATCAAGATGCACCTCCTGGACGTCTCCGGCGGGGCCGCCGGGAACGCCGCGGGCCTGCAGCCCCTGGCCCACGACTGGGACCGTTGGCCCAAGCCTGCAGCGTGGCTCCCCGATGGCTCTGCCCTCCTGGTCACAGCGGACGACGACGGCGCGTCGCCGGTTTTCCGGGTCAGCATTCCGTCGGCTGCCGCTGAGGTTGGCGTCACCCGGGTGACGCAGGACGCCGCGGCATATTCCGACGTCGTCATTTCTCCAGAGGGGCGGAGCGCGTATGCCCTGCGCAGCTCCTACGGATTTCCGGCCGAAGCCGTCCGGATCGACCTGGCCACAGGGGAAACAACCCGCCTCCCGGCTCCTGCGGAACGTCCCAGCCTCCCGGGGCGGCTGGAACGCATCGCGGCCGCCGCGGCCGATGGGTCCCGGGTGCCTGCCTACCTGGCCCTGCCGGAGGGCGCCTCCGCAAGTGAGCCGGCGCCGCTGCTCCTGTGGATCCACGGCGGTCCGCTGGGATCCTGGAACGCCTGGACGTGGCGCTGGAACCCGTGGCTTCTGGCTGCCCGGGGATATGCGGTGCTGCTGCCGGATCCCGCGTTGTCCACGGGATACGGGCAGTCGTACATCCAGCGGGGCTGGGGCTCATGGGGGAAGGCGCCCTTCACCGACCTGATGGCCGTGACCGATGCGGCGGTGGAACGGCCCGACGTCGATGAGTCCCGGACCGCGGCGATGGGCGGCTCCTTTGGCGGGTACATGGCCAACTGGGTTGCAGGCAACACGGACCGGTTCAAGGCAGTTGTCACCCATGCCAGCCTGTGGGCCCTGGACCAGTTCGGGCCCACCACGGACGCCTCCCAGTACTGGCTGAAGGAAATGACCGAGGAGATGGCACTCGAGAACTCGCCGCACCTGCATGCGGAGAACATCGGCACGCCCATGCTGGTGATCCATGGGGACAAGGACTACAGGGTGCCCATCGGCGAGGGCCTGCGGCTTTGGTACGAGCTGCTGTCCAAGTCCCGGCTCGCGGCGGACCAGGACGGGCAGACCCCGCACCGGTTCCTGTACTTCCCGGACGAAAACCACTGGGTCCTCCAGCCGCAGCACGCCAAGGTCTGGTACCAGGTGGTGGAGTGGTTCCTGGCACGGAACGTCCTGGGCAAGGACATCGAACTGCCGGCAGAACTCGGCCTCTAAGCTGTTGGATACTCCGGCTCGGAGGCTGGGGCATTTGCCGCTTGCTGCTCGTTCCTCCCCGCTGGCCCCCTGCCTCGCAAGCTCGGCCGGGGACCCTCACCAGCGTGGGCCCAGCTTTGACGCAAGCTACGCAAATGTCCCAGCCTCCTTCGCCTCGTAGGATAGCTCTGTGACCGACTCCTTCCACATCCGCCCAGCACGCACCAGCGACGTCCCTGCCATCAAGAAGCTGGTGGCGCCCCTGGCAGAGGAGCGCATCCTGATGGCAAAGGAGACGGTGGCGTACTACGAGAGCCTCCAGGAGTTCCGCATTGCCGAGTCCAGCGACGGCGAAATGATCGGCTGTGGCGCCCTGCACGTGATGTGGGAGGACCTTGCGGAAATCCGCACCCTCGCGGCTTCGGGCGAATGGCGCGGCAAAGGGGTGGGGCACGTCCTGGTGGAAAGCCTGCTGGAGGAGGCCCGTGCCCTCGGTGTCTCCCGGGTCTTCTGCCTCACCTTCGAAGTGGACTTCTTCAAGCGCCACGGCTTCGAAGTGATGGCGGACCAGTCGGCGGTGGACCCGGAAGTGTACTCCGAGCTGCTGCGCTCCCATGACGAAGGCGTGGCGGAGTTCCTGGACCTGGCCCGGGTCAAGCCCAACACCCTGGGCAACACCCGGATGATCCGCACCCTCTGACGCTGTTCCGCACCCTTCAAAGCCACCGCGGGAGCACGGGGGACTGCCGTATCGGCTTTACTCGAATTGATGGATAAACTACTGCAGGCCGGTATGTGGGGGGCCTCAGGAAAGGGACAGTCATTGGGGGCTGTCCCTTTGCTGCGTCCCGGGCCGGCGGTTCCGGGAAGCGGGCGGCAAACCCGGGCAGGAAGAACCTACCGCCACCTGCGATGACGGTAGTAGGGTCGGAAAACACACCCTTCAGGAGCACAGCCAGGAGCAACGCCGTGAAGAAACTCATCAACGATCCAAAATCCGTTGTCCAGGAAGCTGTCCAGGGCTTCGGCATGGCTTACGCCGGACTGGTGACGGTCAGCGAAGACCCCATCTACATCACGCGCAAGGACGCGCCGGTGGCCGGCAAGGTGGGGCTGGTTTCCGGCGGCGGAAGCGGCCACGAGCCGCTGCATGCCGGCTACGTGGGGAAGGGAATGCTCGACGCCGCGGTGCCGGGGGCGGTGTTCACCTCACCCACGCCGGACCAGATCCTTCCCGCCACCCTGGCAGTCGACTCAGGTGCCGGCGTCGTGCACATCGTCAAGAATTACACCGGCGACGTCCTGAATTTTGAGACGGCGGCCGAACTGGCCGAGGCGGAGGGCGTGAGCGTCCGCACCGTCCTGGTCAATGACGACGTCGCCGTGGAGGACTCCCTGTACACGGCCGGCCGCCGCGGGGTGGGCGGCACAGTGCTGGTGGAGAAGATCGCAGGAGCCGCCGCCGAGCGCGGGGACGATCTGGACGCCGTCGCTGCCATCGGCGAACGGGTCAACGCCAATGTCAGGACCATGGGCGTGGCCCTGTCCGCCTGCACCGTACCCCACGCGGGCACGCCCAGTTTCGACCTCGCAGAGGACGAGATCGAGATCGGCATTGGCATCCACGGCGAGCCGGGCAGGCACCGCATCCCCATGGAAAACGCGGACAGCATCACCAACCGCCTGCTGGAACCGGTCCTGGCTGATTTGAAGATCAGTTCGGGGGACAGGGTGCTGCTGTTCGTCAACGGCATGGGCGGCACACCGCTGAGCGAGCTGTACATCGTGTACCGGCGGGCCGTGCAGGTGCTCGCCGAAGCAGGTGCCACGGTGGAACGGTCGCTGGTGGGCAACTACATCACGGCCCTGGAGATGCAGGGCTGCTCCATTTCGGTCCTCCGGCTGGACGACGAGCTCACGGAACTGTGGGATGCACCCGTGCACACCGCCGCCCTCCGCTGGGGCGTGTGACCGTGGTCCTGGACGCCAATTGGGCCGTGAAATGGCTGACCCTGTGCGCGCAGGCCATGGCTGAACACCGCGTTGAACTGATCGAACTGGACCGTGCCATCGGGGACTCGGACCACGGTGAGAACATGGACCGCGGCTTCCAGGCCGTCCTGGCCAAGCTGGGCGAATCCACGCCGGAGACGCCCGGGGCGGCGTTGAAGATGACGGCCATGACCCTGATGTCCAAGGTGGGCGGAGCCGCCGGTCCCCTCTACGGCACCGCGTTCCTTCGCGCCGCCACCGCCTTCGGCGACGCGCCCGAGATTGATCCGGCAGGGCTGGCCTCTGCCCTGGAGGCTGCCCGGGACGGGATCGTGGCGCGCGGGAAGGCGGAGAGCGGCGACAAGACCATGGTGGATGCGTGGACGCCGGCAGTTGATGCGGCCCGGGCTGCGGCTGACGGCGACGGCACGGACGTCCTTGGCGTCCTGGTGGCAGCCGCGGAAGCCGCCGAGGCCGGGGCAGTGGCCACCGATCCCCTCATCGCAAGGAAAGGCCGGGCCAGCTACCTTGGCGAACGCAGCGCCGGCCACCGGGACCCCGGCGCTGTGTCCAGTGCGCTGATCCTGCGTGCGGCCGTTGGGGCGGCTGCGTGACCGTAAGCATCGTGGTGGTGTCCCACAGCGAAAAGATCGCCGACGGCGCCGTGGAGCTTGCCGCCCAGATGGCTCCCGACGTGGTGATCCTGCCCGCCGGCGGCACCGACGACGGCAGGATCGGCACCAGCCTGGAGAAAGTGCTCGCAGCCCTTGAACAGGCCAGCGATAAACAGCGCAATGCACAAGAGGCCGGCGCGGAACAGCCCGGAGTGCAGCCCGGCGGGAACGGCACGGTAATCCTGACGGACCTTGGATCAGCGGTGATGACGGCCGAAGCGGCGCTGGAGTTCCTGGAGGATGCCGCCGGCGTCCTGCTCGCCGACGCGCCGCTGGTGGAAGGGCTGGTGGCCGCTGCGGTTGCCGCCCAGGGCGGAGCAGATGTGCAGGCGGTCCGGGCGGCGGCTGAAGCGGCAGGCGGTCCGGC
This sequence comes from Arthrobacter sp. FX8, assembly GCF_026723805.1. Lineage (NCBI taxonomy): Bacteria > Bacillati > Actinomycetota > Actinomycetes > Micrococcales > Micrococcaceae > Arthrobacter > Arthrobacter sp. FX8. Next base: position 4,081,354 of record NZ_CP113505.1, read on the forward strand.
CCGCCGGCCCGAACCCGCACGGGCCGGGGGAGCGGGGCAGGGACCTGTCAGCAGCGCCGCACCGGATTCCACCGGCGACTTTGAACTTGTGAACCAGGCCGGGATGCACGCCCGGCCGGCCGCGAAAGTGGCAGGGGGCCTGGCCTCGCTGGATGCCGAGGTCACCATCAACGGGGTGGATGGCGCGTCCATGACGGGGTTGATGACCCTCGGCGCCGGCAAGGGCACCGTGCTGCACGTGGAAGCGTGGGGGACGGATGCGGAACGGGCAGTGGAGTACGTCGGCGGCCTGGTGCAGGCCGGCTTCGGCGAGCCCTAAGCCCGATGGCGGGTTCCTGCGAATAAGCTCGATGGCATGGAACGGCCGCTTGCAGAGAACCCCCAGGAAATCGAAGTGCTGGACGGCCAAATCTCCGTGGAGGAACTGCTCGCCGAACTCGGCTTCGATTGGAGCGCCCAGCCCGTGGGTGGCGGTCCGGCGGCCGGAACCGCCGAAGGCGAAACCTTCACCCAGCCCGTGCTGTTCTAGTCCGGTGCCGCCCGGTCCAGTTACCGGGATGCAGGCTGCTGGTGCAGTCCGGCGTCGTCCAGGACGACGGACGCAGACAGGACCTTGCCGCATTGTTCACCGAAGGGGTAGGCCACCTGCGGCCTGAATTCCAGGGTGCGTACCGGCAGTGCGGTTCCCTCCGGCGCTGCACCGGACACGGTCACCGTCATGGGCGATTCGGTCAGGGTATCCAGCATCAGCACAGCGGTCTTGGTGCCATCGGGCGAGGCAGTGGCCGAACAGGCGCCCTCGCGGCTGCACCCCGCGTCCACGGAAGTGCTGCCCGGGCGGAGTTCGACGTCGGACTCCTTGCAGGTGCCGTCCTGGCAGGCGCGGACGTGCAGCGCCGCCACCTTCGGCGAGTAGCCGGCGCTGACGGTGATGGAAACGGCGGTGGCCTGCGCGATCGCGGGGCAGGCGCTGCCGGCAGGCCCGCAGGCGGAGATAAGGGCGGAGATGAGCGCGGTCGTCAATGCCAGGAGCAGTCCGGGCTTGTGCATGCTTTCAGGCTACGTCGGGCGGGCCCGCGCAGGGCCGGATCGGCGTCAATTGGAGGCAGCATTGTTATGCCTCCACGGCCTAACCCAGCGGGAAGATGCCGATGAACCAGAACAGCGCGATGGCAAAGATTGAGAAAAACGCGATCAGGCAGCCCATGGCGGTGCGCGGCTCCGAGGAAACCTGCAGGGATTCGTTGGGGTTCTGCGGGTTGTAGGCCACCTCGATGAGGGCTCCCGGCACAGGCTGCTCCACCCCGGAGATCTCCGACTTGCCCATGAAGAGGGTGCCCTGCGGATCGGTGAACTGGTAGGTGGGGTAGTGGCGGAGGTTCCGGTTGGCGCCGCCCATGCCGCTGGTCCAGCCGGTGGTGCTGCCGGTGACGGTCGCCTGTACCTTGGGCCAGGCCGCCATCTGCTGTTCCTGGCGCTTGGTCCTGCGGGCCGCACGGACCAGCGAAAATATCGCGGCGGCAACGAACAATGCCCACACGATGTACAGAATGGTTTTCATGGCTCCCCCGGTTCCGGTCACCAAGAAGTATGCCATCCCGGCCTGGCCCTTGAGGGTCCAGCAGGTCAGGCGGGGAGCCGGTAGCCGCCGTCGTGGATCTCGGCGAGGCCGTCCGCCAGCAGTCCCGCCAGCGCCCGCTCCAGCTGCTCGGGGGCGGAGTTGAGCCGGTGCAGCGCGGCGAGGGGCACGCCGATGCCCTCGGCGGTGAACCCAAGGTCGGCGGGCTCGCGCTGGAACATGTCGGCCGGCACGGGAGTTTCCGCCAGCCGCAGCACGGCCAGCACCGCACCGCGGACCTGGCGGTCAGTGCCGTGCCACGCCTGGCCTTTGGGAACGTACGACGGCGGGGGCTCACCCGCGGCGAGCCACGCACAGGAGTCTTTCACCGGGCAGGCAGCGCACTTGGGTGCCCGGGCCGTGCACACCAGCGCCCCCAGTTCCATGACCGCAGCGTTCCAGCGCACGGAGGTTTCGTCGTCGTCCGGCAACAGGGCGGCGGCCAACCGCATCTCCGCAGCGGTCAGTGCAGGCGCGGGGAGCGCGACGCCGGACACCAGGCGGGCGTGCACCCGCCGGATGTTGGTGTCCACCACAGTCTCGCGGCGGCCATATGCGAAGGCGGCCACCGCGGCGGCCGTGTAGCTGCCCACTCCGGGCAAGGCCAGCAGTTCCGTGTAGGTGCCGGGGACATGGCCGCCGTGGTCCTCGACGATTGCTGTGGCTGCGGCGTGCAGGCGAAGGGCACGCCGGGGGTAGCCCAGCCGGCCCCATGAACGGACCGCTTCACCTGCCGGTTCGCCGGCCAGGCCGGCCGGCGTGGGCCACCGCTTGAGCCACTCGTGCCAGACCGGGAGGACCCGGACCACGGGGGTCTGCTGCAGCATGATCTCGCTGACCAGCACACCCCACGGCGAGCAGCCAGGTTCGCGCCAGGGCAGGTCCCGGGCGATTCCGGCGAACCAGGAGTTGATCCGGTGATGGAGCAACTCCAGGTCTGCAGGGCCGGTGGGAGCGACCGCGGCGCGGGCGGCGGTGGAGGTTTCAGTGTCGATGCCAACACTGTAGTGGATAGGTTCGGGCGGGCTGAAAACCGGGGTGTGACCAGTGCGATGGGCCTGCGGCGGCGTGGTGGCAGTGCAGATCCGGCGGCGTTCCCTAGCCTAGGAGGATGGGCAGGCAAGGCGATTCACCAGCACGCGGCACGGCATCCGGTTCCAGCAGCGTCCGGAAGCCCAGCGCCGCCGTGTACCGCCGCCGCCGCCTGGTTGTTGGCGGCGCGCTCCTGCTGGTGATTGCGCTTGTGATCAGTGGTTTCGCCCTGGCCGGTGCCTTCAAGGGCGGCTCGCAGCAGGCGTCCTCCACGCAGCCGTCTTCCGCCGATCCGGCCACCTCCCAGGCTTCCCCGTCTGCTGCCGCCAGTCCCTCTGCGTCCGCGTCGGCAACCCCGTCCGCCACGCCGTCGGCCACTGCCTCCGCTGCCCCCTCCTGCAACCAGAACCTGGTGGCTGTTTCGGCGTCCACTGACAAGCCCGCCTATGGGCCGGGGGAAAACCCGATGCTTACCCTGAAGGTGACCAACGGCGGCACCGTCCCCTGTGAGGTCAACATCGGTACCTCGCAAATGGAATTCCTGGTGACCAGCGGTTCCGACCGGATCTTCTCGTCCAAGGACTGCCAGGCGTCCAGCGAGGACCTGGTGAAGGTGATCGCGCCCGGCGCCAGCGAAACCGCGAACTTTCCATGGAACCGGACCCGCAGTGCCGATGGCTGCAAGGCCGTGGCGGCGGCACCCGGCGGCGGTGGCGCTTACTACATCTTCACCGCCAAGCTTGGCTCGCGGGCCAGTCCAAAGGCCGTCTTCCAGCTGAACTGACGCATCCCGCCGGCATGGTGGGAGCGGGCCGTGGGGTTGGGGCTTGGGGTTACAGGAAGCGGTCCAGGAGGCTTGCTTCGGCCATCCGGCTGAGCCCCTCACGCACGGTGCGGGCGCGCTGGTCGCCGATGCCGTCAACGGTCATGAGGTCGTCAATGGTGGCCGCCATGAGGAACTGCAGGCCACCGAAATGGTCCACCAGCCGGTCCGCTACCGCCTTGGGAACCGCCTTCAGGCCGGACAGGAGCCGGTATCCGCGGGGCTGGACGACGGCATCGAGGTTTGCCTCGCCGCCCGCGAACCCCACGATCGCGGAGATCTTGCCGAGATCGATCAGCTCTGTCGGGCCCAGGCTGACCAGTTCGTTGACGGCCTTTTCGATGTCCTCCGCGGAGGCGTTGGGGCTGGCGTAGTCGCGGATGATCACGTCGCTGCCCGGTCCACGGCCCACGGTGAGCTCGTCGAGCTGGAGCGAGAGGAGCCGGCCGTCTTCGCCAAGTTCCAGGACGTACTGCGAGATTTCCTCCGAGATGCGGCGCACCATCTCCTGCCGCTGCAGGGTCACGGCCACATCGCGCACCGTCACCATTGCCTCGATTTCCAGGGCCGAGAGCGAACTGGTGACCTGGTCCAGGCGGGCAACATAGCGCTCCAGGGTGGCCAGGGCCTGGTTGGCGCGGGCAAGGACGTTTTCCGAGCCCTCCAGGACGTGCCGCAACCCGTTGACGTACAGGGCGATGATCTGCATGGACTGGCTCACGGATATGACCGGGACCCCGGTCTGCTTGGCCACCCGTTCCGCCGTGCGGTGGCGGGTGCCCGATTCCTGCGTTTCGATGCTTGAGTCCGGGACCAGCTGGACCGCGGCACGCAGGATGTTGCCGGCATCCTTGTCGCAGATGATGGCGCCGTCCATCTTGGCCAGTTCGCGCAGCCGGGTGGGCGAGAATTCGATGCCGATATCGAATCCGCCGGAGCAGATGGAATCGATGGTGCGGTCGGAGCCGAGGACGATCAGTGCGCCGGTGCGTCCGCGGAGGATCCGTTCCAGGCCGTCGCGGAGGGGCGTTCCGGGTGCAACCCTGCCCAGAGTGGCCCTCAGCGATTCTTCGGGGCTCCGCGCCATAGGTTTTTCCCTTCAAAGGTGCGGACCGCCACCCGCAGGAATGCCGGCGTCCGCAGTTTGCCGGCAGGATCAAAAAGTGCACTGATTCCCGCAAGCTCAATGATAGGGGTAAGAAACCCAACTTCCGCACGGGCAAGCCCCAAAGTGCCCCATTAGGGGGTGCCCGGAACGGCGGCAAAAACGCTGGTTGGGGGCATTGCGGGGCGGCCACTTTCGCCGCTTTGGACCCCCGCCATTTTCAACCCTGCCCCGGCTTTGACCCTGCCCGGCCTTAGCTCTGCCTTTCAGCGGGTTGCTCAGGCGGAGGCTCCCAGGGGTGTGACTGTTCTGGTGCTGCTGTCCCAGAGCCGCGCTCCCGTGCAGCGGCCCTCGAGGCGCAGGTCCAGCAGGTCCACCGCCGTTCCGAGTTGATGGCCGGGAATACGCCGGGAGATGGTGACGTGCGGTGTCCAGGCCCCCGGACACGTCAGCGGCAGCGCCCCTGACAGGCCCTGGTGCAGGATTCCGTGCAGGTCCAGCAGGGGAGCAGTCGGCAGCACGGCGCGGGCAAGGACATATTTTCCTGCGCCGGCGGGAAAGACGACCGCTCCGGAGAAGGTGACATCCACGGGCAGCACCTCCCAGGGACCTTCCCGGGCGGCAACCAGGTCCGTGCCTGCCGCAAGGGTGATGTGCGGGCTGTTGCTGGGGGAGGTATGCCCTGCCAGGCTGGGGAGGCCGGCGGCCGCGAGCCGCGCCCAGTCAGCCCTGACCAGGGATTCGGTGGGGCCGTCAAAGACCAACTCGATGCTGCGCATGAACCCATCATGCCGTTGCCGGGTATCCGTTGCCGGGCACCCCCATGCCTGCCAGGTTTTGCCGCCGCGGGGACGTCAGCGCTTCCGGTCCCTGAGCATCCGCTCCAAATCCCGGCTGACTTTCGACAGTGAAGCGGCACGGAGTGCTTTGTGTTCAGCCGCTGTTTGCACTCCCCGTTTCCGGGACGGGCCGGTAGGAAGGGCCGAACCCGGCGGCTGGGCCGCGGCGGTGCCAAGGACCGCACCCGCGTTGGCGCCCAGGTTGGTGGCCAGGGGGTCGAAAAAGGTTGCCGGTGAAAGTGGCGCCATGCATCATGCGCCCAAGCTAACTGCCCCGCATTTCGCCGCCTTGAACGTCCGGTTTCGCCCGCGTTAAGCGGAACCCGTCCGGTTTGCAGCCCTGCGATAAACTGTACTTTGGCCGTTTGCCAATCACCTTCCCCGCCCTCGAGTCGCAGCGCAGTACCCGAAAGACACCTGGGCAGCCACAACCGCAGCGAAAGTAGCACCGTGTCCCAAGATGTCCTGACCCCCGCCCGGATCTCCGGTATCCACAAAGAGGCTGGCCGCCGCAGGACCTTCGCTGTCATCTCCCACCCTGACGCGGGCAAGTCAACGCTCACCGAAGCGCTGGCGCTGCACGCAAAGGTGATCGGCACCGCGGGCGCTTCCAGTGGCAAGGCCAACCGCAAGGAAACAGTCTCGGACTGGATGCAGATGGAAAAGGACCGCGGCATCTCCATCAGCTCCGCGGCCCTGCAGTTCTCCTACCGGGACACCGTCATCAACCTTCTGGACACCCCCGGCCACGCCGACTTCTCCGAGGACACCTACCGCGTGCTCGCCGCCGTCGACTGCGCCGTGATGCTGGTGGACGCCGCCAAGGGCCTGGAAACCCAGACCATGAAACTCTTCGAGGTCTGCAAGCAGCGCAACCTGCCCATCATCACGGTCATCAACAAGTGGGACCGCCCGGGCCTGGACGCCCTGGCATTGATGGACGAGATCACCGAGCGCACCGGGCTGCAGCCCATGCCGCTGACCTGGGCCGTGGGCATCTCCGGTGACTTCCGCGGCGTCTGGGACCTCCGCAACGACCGCTTCGCCCGGTTCCAGCGCAACAACGCCGGAGCGCAGATCGCCATCACCGAGTACTTCACTCCCGAGGAAGCGGCGGAAAACCAGGGCAGCAACTGGTCTGATGCGGTGGACGAGGCCGGGCTGGTGATTGAGTCCAACCTGGAGTTCGACGTCGACGCCTTCCATGCCGGCAGGGCAACCCCCATCCTGTTCAGTTCCGCTGCGCTGAACTTCGGCGTCAAGGAACTGCTGGACGCGCTGGTGGACTTCGCCCCGCCGGCAGCGCCCCGCCCCGACGTGGACGGAAATCCCCGTCCTGTGGAATCCCCGTTCTCCGGGTTCGTCTTCAAGGTCCAGGCCGGCATGAACAAGGCGCACCGCGACCACGTGGCCTTCATCCGCGTCTGCTCGGGCGTCTTCGAGCGCGGCATGGTGGTCACCCAGACCCGCACCGGCAAGTCCTTCGCCACCAAGTACGCACAGCAGGTGTTCGGACGCGAACGCGAAGTCATTGACGAGGCCTACCCCGGTGACGTGGTGGGCCTGGTCAACGCGTCCTCGCTGCGCGTGGGCGACAGCCTGTTCCTTGAGAACCCGGTGGAATACCCGGCCATCCCGCTGTTTGCCCCCGAGCACTTCCAGGTGGCCCGGTCCAAGGACCCCAGCAAGTTCAAGCAGTTCCGCCGCGGCATTGAGCAGCTGGAACACGAGGGCGTCATCCAGGTGCTCCGCTCCGACGTCCGCGGTGACCAGGCTCCGGTGCTTGCCGCGGTCGGGCCCATGCAGTTCGAAGTGGTGGAGGACCGCATGGCGCACGACTTCAGCGCACCCATGCGCCTGGAACGCCTGCCCTACTCCCTGGCCAGGATTTCGACTGCGGATGCCATGCCCGCGCTGGCAAACGTCCCGGGCGCGGAGGTGCTGCTGCGGTCCGACGGCGAATACCTCGCCCTGTTCAACGACGTCTGGGCGCTCCGGCGGATCGAGAAGAACCACCCCGACCTGACGCTCGTGCCCATCGGCACCCATAACCCCGCAAAGTAGCCAACCATGACGGCAGTACAACCACGCGCGCTGGTCACCGGCGCCGGCACCATCAACCCGCTGGGTTCCAGCGTCAAGGAAACCTGGGAGGCCCTGCTTGAGGGCCGGTCCGGGATCGGGCCGCTGGAGCAGGACTGGGCAGGGCAGTTGCCCGTCAAAATCGCAGGGCAGGTCACCGCAGACCTTTCGGAGCACCTCAGTACCCGCGAGATGAAGCGGATGGACCGGTGCGGCCAGTTGGCGCTGATCGCGGCGCGCGAGGCATGGGCGCAGGCCGGCGCCCCCGAGGTGGATCCGGAGCGGTTCGCCGTGGTGATCGGCTCCGCTTACGGCGGGCTCGGTTCCACCATCGAGCAGGACCGGGTGCTGGCCGAATCGGGCCCCCGGAAGGTTTCGCCGCATACCCTCACCCGCCTCATGGTCAACGGTCCGGCCGCGTGGGTGTCCATCGACCTTGGCGCCCGTGGCGGCGCCCGGACGCCTGTCAGCGCCTGCGCCTCCGGGGCTGAGGCGATTGTCCAGGCAGCCGAGATGATCCGCTCCGGTGCTGCCGACGTCGTGATTGCCGGCGGCGTGGACGCCTCCGTCAACGACCTTGTGATCACCGGCTTCTCCCAGATCCGTGCCCTGTCCACGCGGTCGGATGACCCCAAGCTGGCCTCGCGCCCGTTCGACGGCGGCCGCGACGGGTTTGTGCTGGCAGAGGGCGCCGGCGTGGTGGTGCTGGAGAGCGAGGAGCACGCCCGTGCCCGCGGCGCCGCCGTCCTTGGTGCTGTGGCAGGCGGAGCCGTGACCTCCGACGCGAACGACATCGTGGCCGCGGACCCCGCCATGCAGCGGCGGGTCATGCAGAAGGCGCTGGACTCGGCGGGCATGCGGCCGGCTGATATCGGATTCGTCCACGCGCACGCCACCTCCACCCCTGTGGGGGACCGGCTGGAGGGCCAGGCGATCAACGCCGTCTTCGGCGCTGACGTGCCGGTCACTTCCACCAAAGGGCATACCGGCCACCTGCTGGGCGGCGCCGGTTCCCTGGCCGCCGTCGTGGTCCTCGAAGCCCTGCGGACCGGGAAGGTCCCCGGGACGCTGAACGTGGAAGCGCTGGACCCGGAAGTGGACCTTAACGTCCTCACCGAAGGCACCCACCAGCTTCCGCCGGGTTATGCCCCGGCCGGGCTGGTGAATGCCTTCGGTTTTGGCGGCCACAGCGTGGCGCTGGTGCTTACCGCGGGTTAGGCCCTGCTGGGGAGCGGCGCCGTGTTGGGCAGTTCCGGCGTCTCGGGCGACGCCTCAGCCCCGCTGCGGCGTTCCTTCAGGAAGTAGACCAGGCCGGCTGCCGCCGCCGAAGCCGCAGCCAGGGCGAATAGTCCCGGGATGACGCTGCCGGTCTGCTCCTTGATGATGCCGAAACCGAACGGTGCCACGAACCCGCCCAGGTTGCCCAGCGAGTTGATGATGGCGATGGCCGGAGCCAGCACCAGCGGGTGCAGTCCGGACTGCGGAATGGTCCAGAACAGCGGTGAGGCGCTCTTGAACCCCATGGCTGCTACGGCCAGGAACACCAGCGCCAGCACGGGCGAGGCCACGGCCGCCGCGTAGGTACCGATGGCTGCCACCAGGAGCGCGACCACCAGCAGGGGCTTCCTGGACCTGGCCTTGTCCTGCCACTTCGCCGCGAAGTACATCGCGAACACGGCGCAGATCCAGGGGATGGAGGAGAGGAAACCTGCGGAGAGGTCGGTGGTCCCGGGGATCCGCTTGATGATGCTTGGCAGCCAGAAGGTGTTGGCGTAGATGGACAGCTGGATGGCGAAGTAGATGCCGCACAGGAGCAGGATCTGCGGGTTCAGCAGCATCTTCCAGCGGTTGACCTTTCCACTCTCCGCCTTGGCGTGCCCGGCGTCCTCCGCATCGATGGCCTGGGACAGCGCGTCCTTTTCGGCGGGGGAGAGCCACCTGGCGTCGGCGATTTTCGCGTCCAGCAGGAAGAACACAGTGACGCCCACCAGGACGGACAGAATGCCTTCGAACCCGAAGAGCCACTGCCAGCCGCGCATTCCCAGGGCGCCGTTGAGGCTCAGCAGCATGCCGGCGATGGGGCCGGAAATCGCCGCGGCAACCGAGGAACCGGCGATGAAGACCGCCGTTGCCTTTCCGCGCTGGCCGGCAGGAACCCAGCGGGCGAAGTAGAAGATGACGGCCGGGAAGAAGCCGGCCTCTGCGGCGCCCAGGAGGAACCGCAGGACGTAGAACATGGTCTCGTTCTGCACGAACGCCATCAGGAAGGAGACGATGCCCCAGCTGACCATGATCCTGGTCAACCAGACCTTGGCGCCGTATTTTTCCATCATCACGTTGCTGGGGAGCTCAAAGATGGCATAGGCGATAAAGAACAGGCCGGCACCGAAACCATAAGCGGCGGCGCCGATTCCCACGTCAGCCTGGAGGTGGTCCTGGGCGTAGCCGATGTTTGAGCGGTTCAGCTGGTTGCAGACCAGCATGACCAGCATGACCGGGAGCACGCGCTTGAAGAATTTCCTGGTGGCAGATGCCAGGTCCAGGACGGCGTTGTCCACAGACTTCATTGAATGTTTCCTTTGGGAGGGGTGTTGGCAAGGCGGGGGCCTTGGAGAAACTTACCGGACTTGCGGTTGCCGGCTTTCGTTACCTGCTGTCGTGGCCTGGCCCATTACCTGACCAGGCACGGCCGCTTGGGGTCGAAGGACCAGCCGTCGATGTAGTACTGCATGCCGATGCTGTCGTCACGGGCATCCAGGCCGTGCTCAAGGTACAGCTGGTGCGCTTTGTCCAGCGCGTCCCGGTCCAGCTCGATCCCCAGGCCGGGAGTCGCCGGGACTTCGATGGCGCCGCCCTTGATCTGCAGCGGCTCCTTGGTGATGCCCTGTCCGTCCTGCCAGATCCAGTGCGTGTCCAGTGCCGTGATCCCACCGGGGGCGGCGGCTCCGGTGTGGGTGAACATGGCCAGCGAGATGTCGAAGTGGTTGTTGGAGTGCGAGCCCCAGGTGAGGCCGAACTCGTTGCACAGCTGGGCCACCCGGACCGAGCCGTGCATGGTCCAGAAGTGCGGATCGGCCAGTGGGATGTCCACGGCGTTGCTGCGGATGGCATGCGACATTTCGCGCCAGTCCGTCGCGATCATGTTGGTGGCGGTCTTCAGTCCGGTGGCCCGGCGGAACTCGGCCATCACTTCGCGGCCGGAGAACCGACCTTCGGCGCCGCAGGGGTCCTCTGCATACGCCACCACGCCCTGCATCCGCTTGCCCAACCGGATTGCCTCCTCCAGCAGCCAGCCGCCGTTCGGGTCGAGCGTGACCCTGGCCTCCGGGAACCGCTTGGCGAGTGCCGTGACCACGTCCACTTCGTCGTCGCCGGACAGCACGCCGCCCTTGAGCTTGAAGTCGGAGAAGCCATAACGTTCCTGGGCGGCTTCGGCCAGCGCAACGACGGCTTCCGGAGTCATGGCCTCCTGGCGCCGGAGTATTTCCCAGCGGTCCGACGGCGACTCCTCCACCAGGTACGGCAGGTCGGTTCGCGTGTGGTCGCCGATGAAGAACAGGTACCCGAGCATCGGCACGGACGTCCGCTGCTGCCCGTCGCCGAGCAGTTCCGCGACGGGAACGCCGAGGAACTGGCCGTGCAGGTCCAGCAGGGCGGACTCGACGGCGGTGACGGCGTGGACGGTGGTGCGCAGGTCGAACGTCTGCAGCCCGCGCCCGCCGGCGTCCCGGTCCGCGAATCCCGCGGCGATTTCCCGCAGCAGGGAGCGGTACCGGGCCACGGGCTTGCCCTTGATCAGGACGCCGGCTTCCTGGATGGTGCTGCGGATTTTTTCGCCGCCGGGAACCTCACCGAGGCCGGTGCGGCCGTCCGAGTCGGTAATGATCACCACATTGCGGGTGAAGAACGGGCCGTGGGCGCCGCTGAGGTTCATCAGCATGCTGTCGTAGCCGGCTACCGGTACAACTTCGATGGCGGCAATGGTGGGCTGGTTGCTCATGCGTTGCTCTCTGCTTTCTCTGCGGCGGAAACCACTTCGCCGTCGATGCGCCGGTTGAGGTGCCAGGGGTTGGCGTCCTGCAGGGCTGCCGGGAGCAGTTCCTGGGGGAGGTTCTGGTAGGCCACGGGACGCAGGAAGCGGTTGATCGCCAGGGTTCCAACGGAGGTGGTGCGCGAGTCCGAGGTGGCGGGGAAGGGGCCGCCGTGGACCATGGCGTGGCCGACTTCGACGCCGGTGGGCCAGCCGTTGACAATGATACGTCCCACTTTTTGCTCCAGGACGGGGATAAGCGGCGCCGCTGTTGGATAGTCCTGCTCGGTGAGCTGCAGGGACGCGGTGAGCTGGCCTTCCATCCGGCCGGCTGCCTGGAGGAGGTCCTGGATGGAGCTGTAGCGGATCACCAGGGACGCGGCGCCGAAGATTTCCTCATGCAGGACGTGGTTGCTGGTGAATTCGGTGACGCCCGTGCCGAAGATGGTGGGCGCCGGGGCGTTCTCGGTGGGGCCGGGAGTGCCCTGGCCGATGAGTTCGACGCCGGCTGCCGCGCCAAGGTTTTCCGTCCCGGCGTTCCAGGACTTGGCAATGCCTTCGGTGAGCATGGTCTGACCGGCGCAGGCGGACACGGCACGTCCGACGGCGGCAGCGAGTTTGTCCCCTGCCTCGCCTTCGGGGGCGAACAGGAGTCCGGGGGAGGTGCAGAGCTGGCCGGAACTTCCGGTGACGGCGGTGACGTACTGCTGTGCAAGGGCGTCGACGTCGCCCTCGAGGGCGCCCTCGAAGACAAAGACCGGGTTCAGTGACGACATCTCCGCGTACACGGGAATCGGCTCGGGGCGGGCGGCCGCGGTTTTCATCAGGGCGATGCCTGCAGCCTGGGAGCCGGTGAAGCCGACCGCCTTGATGGCGGGGTCCGCCACGAGGGCCTGGCCGATGCTGGAACCGGGACCGTAGATCAGGGAGAACACGCCGGGGTGCAGCCCTGCGTCCTTGACGGCCTGGGTCACCGCCTGGCCCACCAGTTCGCTGGTGCCGGGGTGGGCGTTGTGGGCCTTGAAGACCACCGGGCAGCCTGCGGCGAGGGCCGAGGCGGTGTCTCCGCCCGCCGTCGAGAACGCCAGCGGGAAGTTGCTGGCGCCGAACACGGCGACGGGACCCAGGGGGAGCTGCCGCTGCCGGATGTCAGCCCGGGGGAGCGGGTTCCGGTCCGGGAGGGCGGGGTCGATGCGGACGCCGCGGAAGTCGCCTTGCCGCACCACGTCCGCGAAGAGGCGAAGCTGGCCGGTGGTGCGGGCCCGCTCACCGGTGAGCCGCGCCGCCGGGAGCCCTGTTTCCTGGCCGGCGCGGATGATCAGTTCCTCGCCCAGGGCGTCGATGTTGTCCGCGATCGCTTCGAGGAAGGACGCGTGGGTTTCCGGGTCAAGGGTGCTGAAGGACGGGAAGGCCTCGGCGGCCGCTGCCGTGGCGGCTTTCAACTGTTCTTCCGTGATCAGCGAGTAGGCGGGCTCCAGGGCCTGGTTGGTGGCCGGGTTGAACCCGCTGGTGGTTTTGCCTTCGCCGGTAACGGGCCGGCCGGCGATGAGTGAATGTCCGTTGAGGGTCATGGTGGGGCTCCTGTGTCTGCAGCGACGGCTATGAAACGGTGGCGATCAGGGCTTTGAGGTCCGCGAAGTCCTGCTCGTTGAGGTTCTGCAGCGGCGGCCGCACCGGGCCGGCGGGACGGCCCACGGCATCAAGGCCGGCCTTGACGATGGAAACAGAGTAGCCCTTCACGCGGTCGCGGATGTCCAGGTAGGGGATGACGAAGTCGTTGAGCTTCCTGTTCACCGCGGCCCGGTCCTGGTTGCGGACGTCCTGGTAGAAGTCCAGTGCGAACTGGGGGACGAAGTTGTACATGGCGCTGGAGTACGTGCTCATGCCGAGCTGCAGGAGGGGAAGGGCGAAGGTCTCGGCGGTCGGGAGGCCGCCCAGGTAGAAGAGGCGGTCGCCGAGCTTGGCGTAAACGCGGGCATCGTGTTCCAGGTCGCCCACACCGTCCTTGAAGCCGATCAGGTTCTGGTGCCGCTCGGCGAGGGTTGCCACCGTGGTGTCCCGGTAGATGGCGTTGGCCCGGTTGTAGATGATGACGCCCAGGGAGGTGGCCCGGCAGACCGCGCTGACGTGTTCCACGAGCCCGTCCTGGTCTGCCTCCGTGAGGTACGGGGGCAGGAGGAGGATGCCTTCTGCGCCGGCAGCCTCGGCAGCCTTCGCATTTTCGATGGCCTGCGCCGTGGAGCCACCGGCGGAGGCAAGGACGGGGATGCGGCTGCCCACCTCCTCGACGGCTGTCCGTACCACGTGCTCCGACTCGGCAGGAGTCAGGGAGAACCCTTCGCCGGTGCCGCCGGCCGCGAACAGGCCCGCCACCGGAAAGCTCGCCTGCCACGCCAGGTGCTTGCGGTAGTTCTCCTCATCGACCTGGAGCTGGGCATCGAACGGGGTCACGGGAAAGGACAGCAGGCCTTCCTTGAGCGTGTCCGCCAGTTCCTGGGGTGTGTACTTTGCCACGGTGTGGGTCCTCCGGGTGTGTGCGCCGCGGGCGGCAGGCTGATGTTTCCTTTCCCACAGTAGGAGCGCCGTCGATGCCTGTCTAAGTTCCTTTTTGTATGCGTTGATACCTTTGCTGCATTACTGACCGGAGGGGCGCCGGTTACTCCATGGCGAACTCAAGGTCCCGAAGGAGGCGCGACAGCGCAGGATTGGTGATCCTCCGGTTCCACAGCGCATGCAGCTCCACCTGTTCGTGGTCGCCACCCTCCAGTGGGAGGAATTCAACGCCGCGGATACCTAGCATGGTGGCCGAGTGGGGCACGAAGGCCAGCCCGCGCTTGGCCGCCACCAGCGACACCATGGTGAGGATCTGGCTCACCGTGTGCACCACGTTGGTGTGGCGGATGGGGAGCATGCGCACCAACAGGTCATAGAAGTAGCGGGCCTGGGTGGCCGAGTGCATGATCAGGGGCTCATCGCTGAAATCGTCCGCGGCAATGCTCCGCTCCAGCTTCGTCAGCGGGTGCCCCTCGGGGACGGCCAGCATCATGGACTCGCGGTAGAGGAGATGCGAGTCAAAGGTCTCCCGGTCGAACGGCGGCCGTGCCAGCCCCAGGTCCAGTTCGCCCGTCAGCAGCCCGGCCAACTGGTCTCCGGTCACCAGTTCCTGCAGCTCGATGTCCACATCGGGGATGATGCCCGCGAGTTCCTCCAGCAGCGGACCCAGGATGCTGAAGCCGCTGGCCGCGGTGAAGCCTATCCGCAGGACGCCGGATTTGCCGGAAGCGATGCGGCGTGCGGTGACAGGTGCCCGCTCCGCGAGTGCCATGAGCCGGCGGGCCTCGTCCAGGAACGTCCGGCCGGCAGATGTCAGCTCCACTTTCCTGTTGTCCCGCTCCAGCAGTTCGGCGCCCACGGCCTTTTCGAGTTTCTGGATTTGCCGGCTCAGTGGCGGCTGCGTCATATTCAGGCGTTCTGCCGCCCTGCCGAAGTGGAGTTCCTCCGCTACGGCGATGAATCCGGCCAGTTGGTCGAAAGTGAACATGATGCCTTCCGGGTATCAAATGATGCAGATATGGGCTTAGACAGGCATCATAACTGCTCCCTACACTCAACACAGCGAGGCGGGGGTGACCCGCTTCACAGATGTACCGGGCGTCCCAGCCCGCACCTGCGCTTGCACCTAGGAGTCCCAATGATGCACTTCCCGTCCCGCCGCGCCGTTCTCGGAACGGCGTCGGCCTTCACCCTGCTGGCACTGACAGCCTGCGGCGGCAACGTTGCCGGCGGAGCCGCAGCCGGCAACCCGTCCAAGTACCCGGCCGGGCCCGTAACAATGACCGTGGGACAGGCCGCCGGCGGCAGCACGGACCTGATCGCCAGGGCGCTTGCAGACGGCGCCGCCAAGACCCTCGGAGCCCCGATGCCCGTGGTGAACAAGCCGGGCGCCAACGGCGCCCTCGCCACCAAGGAAGTTGCCGGCAAGACGGCCGACGGCCAGGAGCTGGTACTCCTCACAGCCTCCCTGGTCACCATCACCCCCTTGCCGTGAGCAAGGACGAGGCAGTGAACCTCGACGACCTGGACATCATCACTGGACTTTCGCAGGACGACTACGTGCTGGTGGCCAGCCAGGGCTCCGGGTTCAGGAGCTTCAAGGACGTCACCGCCGCCGGCCGGAACGTCACGTTCGGGACCACCGGCGTGGGCACGGGCAGCCAGCTGGCCCAGACCGTCCTGTTCAAGCAGGCCAACGTGCAGGGCACCGATGTGCCGTTCGACAGTGGTAAGCCGGCACTGACCGCCGTCCTGGGCAACCAGGTGGAGCTGGCCACTGTCCAGCTGGGCGAAGCCATGGCACAGATCCAGGCCGGAAAAGTCACCCCTCTGCTGGTCTTCTCCGAAGGGCGCAACAGCTTCCTGCCTGACGTTCCATCCGCCAAGGAAGCCGGCTACGACGTTCCCGTGGCACAGTACCGTGCGGTCGCGGCTCCCAAGGGCACTCCCCAGGAGGTCAAGGACAAGCTCGCCGCGGCATTCAAGGACACGTTCAAGACCGACGCCTACCAGGAGTTCAACAAGAAGAACCTCCTGACGCCCAAGGAGATCTCCGGCGAGGAAGTGGTAACGCAGTGGAAGGACTATGCCGCGAAGTACAAGTCCCTGGTGGAGAAGTACGGCATCAGCCTCAACGGGAACAAGTAACGGCCATGGGGACTACTCCAGCAGTGGCTGCCGGGCGGGGCGGCAGCTCCGCCCTTCCGCCCGGCAGTGACGGCCCGGAAGACCTGCCCGAGGCCCTGACCCCCGAAGAGCTGGCTGCGCAGTGGGAGGAGGAAAAGCCTCCCGCTGCAGGCCCGCTCGCCAACGCGGCCTCATCCCTGGTGGTGCTCGCCGTCGGAACCGCCGCCCTGGCGCTGTCAGTTTCCATGGGCCTTGGCACTCCGGAGAAGCCCGAACCGGGGCTGTGGCCCTTCCTGACCAGCTGCGTGATGGTGGCCCTGGCCACCTTCCAGCTGGTGTGGGGCCGGCACAACCGGGACGCGGAGAAGTTCACCCGGATGTCCTTCGCGCCCCTCACTGGCCTGGCCACGCTGGCCGCCATGGTGGCGCTGATGCCGTTGATCGGGTTCGAGATTCCCGCCCTCATCCTGTGCATCATCTGGATGAAGTTCCTGGGCAGCGAGACCTGGCGTTCCACCCTCGTGATCAGTGCCATCGTCGTCGCGTCCTTCTACGGGATCTTCGTGCTGGCGCTGGGCACTTCCATCCCCCACCTCTTCTAGGAGACCGCCGTGGATTTCCTCAATCCTGTGATCAACGGTTTTTCCGTCGTCCTGGAACCAATGAACCTTCTCTACTGCCTGATTGGCGTGGTGATCGGCATGCTGATCGGCGTGCTGCCCGGGCTGGGCCCGGCCGCCACCATCGCCATCCTGCTTCCGCTGACCTACAGCGTGGAGCCGGTCACCGCCATCATCATGCTCGCCGGCATCTTCTACGGCGCCCAGTACGGTGGCACCATCACGTCCGTCCTGCTCCGGCTTCCCGGTGAGGCATCCTCCGTGGTCACCGTCTTCGACGGGTACCAGATGGCCAGGCAGGGCAAGGCCGGCACGGCCCTGGGCCTGGCGGCCATTGGGTCCTTCATCGGCGGAACCGCCTCGATTATCGGCCTGACCTTCCTGGCTCCCGTGGTGGCGGGCTTCGCGCTCGACTTCGGACCCGCGGAGTACTCCGCGCTGGCGCTGCTGGGCATCCTGCTGGTGGCAACCATCAGCGGAGGCGCCAAGGCCAAGGCACTCATCGCGGCCGCCGTCGGACTCCTGCTCGCTACCGTCGGCCGCGATATCTTTACCGGCGAAAGCCGCTTCACCTTCGGCAGCCTGCAGCTCGCGGACGGGATCGACTTCGTGCCCATCGCCATGGGCCTCTTCGGACTGGGCGAGATCCTCTACAACCTCGAGGAGCGGCACCGGGCTGCCAAGGCGCCGTCGAAGGTCTCGAATGTCTGGCCCTCCAGGTCCGACCTCAAGCAGGCATCGGGAGCCATTACCCGCGGCTCGGTCCTGGGCTTCTTCCTGGGCATTCTGCCCGGCGGCGGCGCCACCATCGCTTCCATGGCCTCGTATGCCATGGAGAAGAAACGGGCCAAGCAGCCGGAGCGGTTCGGCAAGGGCGCACCGGAAGGCGTGGCCGGCCCGGAAACCGCGAACAACGCGGCGGCAACGTCGTCGTTCATCCCGCTGCTGACCCTTGGCATTCCCGCCAACGCCACCATGGCGCTGATGTTCGGCGCGCTGCTGATCCAGGGTGTGACGCCTGGCCCGCAGCTGGTGGAACAGAACCCGGAGCTCTTCTGGGGCGTGGTCAACTCCATGTACATCGGCAACATCCTGCTGCTGATCATGAGCCTGCCCCTGGTGGGGATCTTCGTCCGCATCCTCCGCGTCCGGGCAGCCATCCTGGCGCCGGTCACCGCCCTGATCACCCTGCTGGGGGCCTACACCATCAACAACAGCATGTTCGACGTGACCCTGGTGGTGTTCTTCGGCGTGGTGGGCTACCTGATGAAGAAGTTCGGCTTCGAGCCCGGTCCGCTGGTTCTGGCCTTCGTCCTCGGCGAGCTGCTGGAAAGCTCACTGCGCCGCTCCCTGCTGGTCTTCGGCGGCGACGCCACCGGCTTCTTCACCCGCCCCATCTCGGCAACACTGCTGGTGGTCTTCGTGCTGGTGGCCGTGCTGCCGGGCCTCCGCAGCATGCTGGCCAAGCGCAAGGGCACGACGGCGGCAGTCGCCTCCGCCACGGACAGCACCAACAACATCAAGGAGAAGGTATGAGCATCATCGTTGGGTTCGTCCCCACGCCTGCCGGCGAGGCAGCCCTCGCCGCCGGGATCGCCGAAGCGCGGCTCCGGCAAAAGGACCTGTACATCGTGAACTCCGCCGGCCAGGGGGCGCTGGTGGACAAGTCCGTGGCCCCGGAGGACGTCCTGGCCCAGGCCGCGAAAAAGGCGGCCGACGCCGGAGTCAATGCCACCGTCATTCAGCCGCCGTACGAGCACGACCTGGCGGACGAGTTCCTGGACGTGGCCAGGGAAGTTGATGCTTCGCTGATCGTGATCGGCCTCCGCCACCGCACCCAGGTGGGCAAGTTCATCCTCGGCAGCCACGCCCAGCAGATCCTGATGCAGGCGGACCGGCCGGTGCTGGCCGTGAAGGCAGGGGTGCGTTCTTAATGGGTCGGGGCTTCACGCCAGCGCGGCGTCGCTGACCAGGGCACTAAGGATGGGCAGCTGGCCCTTCACGAGCTTGAGCCGCGCCTCCTGCTCGGGGAACCAGCGGGCGTCGTCGATTTCGGGGTAATGCTGGATCCTGCCGGACCCCTTGGGCCATTCCAGCGGAAACGTGTTGCTGCTGATCACGGCCGGGGCGAAGTCGGCCTGGGCCGCGAAGACCGTGATGAGCTTTCCGGACGGTTGCCGGAAATCGCCCAGAAGCCGGTACTCGGCGTCCGGGGCCGCGGTGCCCATTTCCTCGGCGAACTCGCGCAGCGCGGCAGCGCGTGGGTCTTCGCCCTCGCTGTATTCGCCTTTCGGAATCGACCAGGCATGCGCGTCCTTGCGGGCCCAGAACGGGCCGCCCATGTGGGCGATCCACACCTGCAGGCCCTCCCGGGCGCCGGCGGGCATGGCCGGGTCCTGCCGGTACAGCAGGATGCCGGCGCTTCGAATGGGCATTGATCCTCCAAGAAAGCCGCTGGGAACAGGAAAGGAAGTTGCCGTCCGCCGTTAACGTGGAGTTCACGGCCCTGCTTTAGGTTATTCCTTCAGGCACTCTGCCAGGCACTCTGGTCGAAAGGGACGGGACCACTCATGGCCAACATTGCCGAGGTTTTGGGGCGGCTTACGCCCGAAGAAGTCGATGAACTCCGCAGCCTTGGGCCGCAGGGCCACCTGCCGCGGCATCTGGTGGATGCCCTGGACCGTGCCGCCGGGGGAGCCGGATCGGGCCGCGGCTATTACGTGGTGAACGGCAACGTGAGCGCCACCGGGGGCCCCCTTCTCGTGCTGCGCAGCGACGTTTCCAACTGGCTGGCCGGCACGGGTTCCTGACCCACGTCGCCTGCCGACGGCGCGGTTCCTCCTGAGGGGCAGAACGGGAGCTCCCTGCGATGGCGGGTCAGGATTCCGGCAGGATGAATGTTGCCCTGGTACCCCGGCCGGGTTCACTCTCCAGGCTGATTGATCCGCCGTGGCCCTCAACAATGGTCTTGCTCACCGGCAGGCCCAGGCCGGCGCCGGGAATGGCGGTTTCACGCGACCGGGCCGAACGGAAGAACTTGCTGAAGGCCTGCTCCTGCTCCTCCCCGGTCATCCCCAAGCCGGTGTCCGTGATGGAGCAGGCCAGGCCCTCCCGGGTCCGGAAGGCCCGGGCGGTTATCAGGCCGCCGTTGGGGGAGTACTTGATGGCGTTCGAAAGCAGGTTCCGGATCACCTGGCCGATCCGTGCCGGATCCATCCTGGCATGAAGCGGCTGCTCCACATCGAGCACCAGCTGCAGTCCGTTGCCGGCAGCCGTGGGCGAAGCTGCGTCCACCTCCCGGGCCACCAGCCGGGCAAGGTCCGCCTGCTCCAGCGCGAGGTCCACGCGTTCCGAGGCGACCGCAATGAGGTCGTTGACGAGTCCCAGCAGGTGTTCGGCATTCCGGCGCACCACCAGGAGCTCGTCGCGGATGTCCTCATGCCCGGGTTCGTCCAGGACCAGTTCCAGGTAGCCGAGGATGGATGTCAGGGGGTCCGCAGCTCGTGCGAAACCGTGGCAACGAAGTTGTCCTTGGCCGCCAGCGCACCGATCAGGCTGGTGACGTCCACAAACGTGATGACGGCGCCGCCTTCCTGCCCGCCCGCCGGAGGAAACCCGTGCGAGCTCACGGAATAGGCGCGCTGCCGGTCCGCCGGGCCGGCCCAGTACAGCTCGTCAATGAAGGCTTCTCCCGCTGCGGCGCGGGCAGCGGGAAGCAGGTTTGCCGGCACTGGAGTGGAGCGGTCGGCGGACATCAGGGGTGCCTGGCCCCCTGCCGGGCTGATGACGCCGGCAAGGGCAGGGTCCGCGTGCATTGCCCTGTTTGCCAGCACCGTGTTCCCTTTGGCGTCCACCACCCAAACGCCCAAGCCAACCGCCCTGAGCACTGCGTCGAGCAGGGCCTGCCGGCGGACGCTTTCACCGAGTGTTCGGCCCAGGTGCAGTTCGTTTTCCATGAGCTTGATCCGCTGGCGCCGGATGGTTGTGGCCATCACATGCGCGGTCACCGCTATGACTGACAGGACCAGGGGAAGGATCAGGGTCCTGATCATCGATCCCCCCAGCACCGGGGAGCCCTGGACAACAGACGGAACCACGGTACTGAGGACTGCCCCGGCCATGGCCAGGACAGGCATGTACGGCCGGTCGTGGACGGAGAGCCAGATGACGGGGAACACCAGCATGATGCTGAGGACGTTGAAGGGCGGGCCTCCCGCCTCACGGGTGAACCCGATGGCCAGGCAGTCGAGCAGTGGGATGACGGCGAACGCACCTGCAGGGAGCCGGCCCCACGGTGTTGCAAAGCACGCCGCGGCGATTGCCAGGTGGAAGAGCAGCGCCGCCACGAACAGGTTGTCGTCGAACGTCTCCGGGCTGAAGATTGCAGTGGCGATCACCACGAGTGCAACCGTGGCCGTGACCGGCAGCTGGCTTGCGGCCACGCGCTTCCGGATGCTCAGGCCTTCGAGCAGCCCGTCAATCCGGTCCGACACAACCGGCTGCACAGGCGCCATGCGTGCACGGCCCGCACGGTCCGCGGTGCCCTGCTGTTCCTTGATTGCCATGCTTCCCCCAGCGCAGAAACCAAAAGCCTCCGTCTGCAAGAAGGTTTTGCACCAACAGTACCCGCCGAAAGCCCTGCAGAAACCAGGGCAGGGCGTTCCGTGGGCGCCGGCAATCTCCTGCCGCTACCCGATCAGGAGGCTGAGCGCTTCCGTGAGGTGTTCCACTTCCCGGACCGAAAACCCTGCAGGCACAGGGCCCGGGCCGGTGTGGCTGGCCGGGACCACGGCGTGGGTGAATCCCAGCCGGTGCGCCTCCTGGATGCGCTGGTTGATGCCTGGTACTGGCCGGACTTCACCGGCCAGCCCCACCTCGCCGAAGGCGATCAGCCGGACAGGCAGGGGCTTGCGGGCCTTGGCCGACGCCACGGCGAGGGCCACCGCAAGGTCCGTTGCCGGTTCGCTGAGCTTCACCCCGCCCACGGTGGCAACGTACGAATCGTCCTTGTGCAGCTGGGTCCCTGCGCGCTGCTGCAGCACGGCCAGGAGCATGGACACCCGGGAACTGTCCAGCCCGCTGGTGGCCCGCCGCGGCTGAGAGTTGGGGCTTTCCGCCAGCAGCGACTGCACCTCCGCCAGCAGGGGCGGCGCCCCTCCATGGTGACGGTGATGCAGGTCCCGGAAACCGGATCCTTGGTGCGGCTGACGAACAGCCCGCTGGGATCGGCCAGGCCCTCGATGCCGTTTTCATTCAGGTCGAAGCAGCCCACGTCATCCGTGGGCCCGTACCGGTTCTTCACGGCACGGAGCAGCCGCAGCCGGGAGTGCCGCTCACCTTCGAACTGGCACACCACGTCCACCAGGTGTTCCAGCAGCCGCGGTCCGGCAATGGAACCGTCCTTCGTGACGTGGCCCACCAGCAGGGTTGTCATGTTCCGCCGCTTGGCTGCGGCAATGATGGAAGCCGCCACTTCCCGGACCTGGGACACGCCACCGGCACTGCCGTCCACGTCCGCGCTGCTGAGCGTCTGCACCGAGTCCACGATCAGCAGCCGCGGTTCGATCTTCTCCACCTGCCCCAGCGCCTGCCCAAGGTCCGTCTCCGCGGACAGGTAGAGGGATTCGGCGACGGCGTCGATCCGCTCCGCCCGCAGCTTCACCTGGGCGGCCGACTCTTCGCCGGTGACATACAGGACGTCCTGGGCTGTCCGCGCGAACTTGGCGGCAACGTCCAGCAGCAGGGTGGACTTGCCGACCCCGGGCTCACCCGCCAGCAGGATGACGGCGCCGGGAACCAGTCCGCCGCCCAGCACCCTGTCCAGTTCATCCACCCCTGTTGGCAGGAACGCCGCGGTGGTGGCGTCCACGTCCGCGATCCGCCGCGCCGGCTCCACGACTGTTGTGGCCGCGGTGGTCCGCGCCACCGCCGTGCCTGTTTCCTCAACCGTGCCCCACGCCTGGCACTCGCCGCAGCGGCCCACCCACTTCACGGTGGTCCAGCCGCATTCGGCGCATTTGTATGCGGGCGCCTTGGAGGCCCGGGAAGTCTTTGTTGCCATGCGTCCAACCCTAGTGGCGGGCACCGACATCGGGCCCACCCCGCGCTGGGCCCGGCCCATCCCGCCTACAGTGCGGGCAGTACGTCCCTGGCCTCGTCCGCGTCCATGCCCGTGGCCTCCAGCAGATCCACCATCAGTGGCCGGAACAGCATCACCACCGTTTCGCCCTCCAGCCGCTGCACCTCCAGGAGTTTGGGGTGCAGGCGAAGGGCGATTTCGCTCAGGTCGCGCCGGGCCGTACGCAGATGGGCGCGGCGGACGCCGTCGTGCGATTCCGCAAGGCCCAGCGAAAGCTCATCAATCGCGGCAGCGGTCTCCTGCAGCACCTCCGCGATGCTGTCCGTGGCCTCGTCCGAGAGGGCGGCGTGGTTGATGGCGCTGGTGAGCCGCCGCGCAAAGACTCGGCTGTTGCGCAGGGCCAGGTCGATGAAGTCCAGCGACTGCTTGAGCCGGTCCAGTTCATCCCGGTGCCGGCGGTAGGCGGGCGCCAGCGTGGCAACTTCCCCGGAGGCCCGCAGCGACTGCCGCATGGCATCGACCAGGGGCTGGCAGTTCCTGCCGCGGATCAGCGCATGCCACGCTTGGGTCGAGTCGCTGTTGGCCAGCGCGGAGGCGCATTCCCGCAGCACTTCCGCCAGTTCGTGCAGCAGTTTCTGGACGTCGCGGCGTGGTTCCCGCCGTGGGTCCTTGGGCATGAGGATGGTCACCAGCAGGGCGCACAGGCCGCCCACCACCGCATCGATGCTCCGGGTGAACGGTCCGCCCGACGGCGCCGGAAGCAGCACCACCAGCAGCGACTGCAGGGCCAGCTGGGTGGTGAAGATGTTCCCGCTGTCAAGGAACCGCGCCAGCAGGATGGAGAAGAGAAGAACGACGGCGGCCACCCAGATTTCCCCGCCCAGCCAGTGCAGGAGCAGGTCGCCAACGGCGATCCCGATGGTGCAGCCCAGGCCCACTTCCATCACGCGCCGCAGCCGCGGTTCCCGCGAAAACCCGAGCGCGATCAGCGAGGAGGTGGCGGCAAACAGCGGGCCGGAGTGGCCCAGGACGTATTCCGCGAAGGCGTAGGCGCCCACCGCGCAGACGGTCATCTGGATGGCAGGGACGAACGAGTTGCGGCTCCGGATCAGGCCGGTCCGGACGCGGCTGCGCAGGAACCGTTGGGTTGCCGAGAGTCCTGCTTCGATTGCCATGGGTTCAAGTCTATTCAGTGGCGGTGGAGCACCCGGGCAGGCCACTACGGCCGGACCTGTGATCCGCGCAATGGTGACCCGGCATTTGTCAGCCAATATCCCGCCGTCGTTAATCCTCCGTTCACTTTGGACAGCCCATCCCGTTACCTGCAGCCCATAACTTACTGAAAGGTACACACCGTACGCATCGCGCAGCAGGGTTCTCCGGCCCTGTCCCGCACCTGAATAACCCTGGAAGGGGTACATCTAAGTGAAGGCACTCCGCTTCGGCCGCCACGCGGCTATCGCTGTCATCGCAGCCGGCGCACTCGCGCTCAGCGCCTGCGGTTCAGACAATGCCACGGGCACCGCTCCTGCCGGCAGCCAGTCCGCCGGCGGCACCAAGGTCACCGGCACGCTGACCGGCATCGGCTCCTCCGCCCAGGGCGCCGCCATGGACGCCTGGAAGACCAACTTTGCCTCCGCCAACTCCGGCGCCACCGTGCAGTACTCCCCGGACGGCTCCGGAGCAGGCCGCAAAGCCATCCTGGACGGCTCGGCCCAGTTCGCCGGCTCCGACGCGTACCTGAAGGATGACGAATACGCCTCCTCCAAGTCCGTCTGCGGCCCCGACGGCGCCATCAACGTCCCGGTCTACATCTCCCCGATCGCTGTGGCCTTCAACGTTCCCGGCGTCACGGACCTGAAGCTTGACGCCACCACCGTGGCCAAGATCTTCCGCGGCCAGATCACCAAGTGGAACGACCCCGCCATCGCCGCCCTGAACGCCGGCGTCTCCCTGCCCGACCTCAAGGTCACCCCGGTGAACCGCTCCGACGACTCGGGCACCACCCAGAACTTCACCGACTACCTGGCCGCCGCTGCGTCCGACGTCTGGACCGACAAGGCCGCCGGCGTCTGGCCTGCCAGCCTGCAGGGTGAGAACGCCAAGGGAACCTCCGGCGTGGTCAAGACCGTGACGGACACCCCCGGTGCCGTGACCTACGCCGACGACTCCGCCGTGAGCGGCAAGCTGGGCGTGGCCCAGATCAAGGTGGGCGAGTCCTTCACCAAGATCTCCGCCGATGCTGCCGCCAAGGCAGTGGACGCCGGCAAGCCGGTTGAAGGCCGCGCCGCCAACGACCTGTCCATCAAGCTGGACCGCAAGACCACCATCGAAGGCGCCTACCCGATCGTCCTGGTGTCCTTCCACGTCCTGTGCACCACGTACGACAAGCAGGAGACCGTGGACCTGGTCAAGGCCTTCGAGCACTACGTAGTTTCCGCTGAAGGCCAGAAGGCCGCAGCAGACTCGGCCAAGTCCGCTCCGCTGTCCTCGGACCTCGCAGCCAAGGCTGTCAAGGCGATCGACTCGATCAAGGCCAAGTCCTAGCCATCGCTGCGAAACCGGGTTCCCCGCCTGCCGGAAGGCAGTGCGGGGAACTTGGCTTTGCACCCTGCATTCCCAATCCAGCAACGACTCGAAGGGCCGTCGAATGACCGCCACCCCCTGACAAGTACCCAAGGCGCCGGACGCGCCGGGGATAAAGTCTTTTCCGGCGCCACGCTGGCAGCCGGGTGCCTGATCCTTGCCGTCCTCTTCGGCGTCGCACTGTTCCTGGTTGTCCAGGCAGTTCCCGCCCTGACCGCGCCCGCCGACAAGATCCAGGGCGGCCAGGGCTTTTTCGCCTACATCTGGCCCATCGTGATCGGCACTCTCATCGCGGCCGTCATCGCACTGGTCATCGCCACCCCCATCGCCATTGGCGTGGCGCTGTTCATCTCACACTTCGCACCGCGCCGCCTTGCCTCCGGACTGGGCTATGTGGTTGACCTGCTCGCCGCCATTCCGTCCGTGGTCTACGGTGCCTGGGGTGCAGCGTTCCTGGCAAAGGAAATCTCTCCGGCGTACGTCTGGCTGGCGGCCAACATGGGCTGGCTTCCCATCTTCCAGGGTCCGGCATCCACCACCGGCAAGACAATCCTCACCGCAGGCATCGTCCTGGCGGTCATGGTCCTGCCGATCATCACCTCGCTGTCGCGCGAGATTTTCCTGCAGACCCCCAAGCTGCATGAAGAAGCCGCGTTGGCCCTGGGCGCTACCCGCTGGGAAATGATCAAGATGGCAGTGCTGCCCTTCGGCAGGCCGGGCATCATCAGCGCCGTCATGCTGGGCCTGGGCCGCGCGCTGGGCGAAACCATGGCCGTTGCCCTGGTCCTGTCCTCCGGCGCTTTGACGGCCAGCCTGATCCAGTCCGGCAACCAAACCATCGCTGCCGAGATCGCCCTGAACTTCCCGGAAGCCAGCGGCATCAGGGTCAGCACGCTGATCGCCGCCGGCCTGGTCCTGTTCGTCATCACCCTGGCCGTGAACATGATCGCCCGCTGGGTCATCACCCGGCACAAAGAATTCTCGGGAGCCAACTAAATGACCTCCACGCTTACCCCCGTCCGCAGCAAGCGGTCGGCGCTCACCAAGGGCCAGCTGCCCAAGTATGCCCCCTACGCCGTCCTGGCTGCGGCCCTGATTGTTGGCGCCGCCATCCTGGCCCTGGTCGGCTTCAATGCGTTCGGCTGGGGACTGGTCTCCGCGATCCTGTTCGCCATCGGCCTGGTGTCCTGGAGCGCAGTGGTGGAAGGGTCCCGCAAGGCCAAGGACAAGCTGGCCACCTGCCTGGTGGTGGGCTCGTTCCTGGTGGCCCTCCTGCCCCTGGTTTCGGTGATCTGGACGGTGCTGGTGAACGGCATCCCGGGTCTTATGGACCCCGGGTTCCTCACCACCTCCATGAACGGCGTCACGGGCGCCTATGACAACAAGGCCGTGGAAAGCGGCGGCCCGGTGATGGGCGGCATCTACCACGCCCTCCTGGGCACGGTGCAGATCACCTTGCTTGCCACCATGATTTCCGTTCCGGTGGGGCTGCTCACCGCCATCTACCTGGTGGAGTACGGCCACGACGGCCGCCTGGCCAGGGCCATCACGTTCTTCGTGGACGTCATGACCGGCATCCCCTCCATCGTGGCGGGCCTGTTCGCTGCCGCGTTCTTCTTCGTGGTGGTGGGCCCGGGCACCAAGACCGGTGCGGTGGCCGCCGTCGCGCTGTCGGTGCTGATGATCCCCGTGGTGGTCCGCTCCAGCGAGGAAATGCTCAAGATCGTCCCCAACGAACTCCGCGAGGCCGCCTACGCCCTGGGCGTGCGCAAGTGGCGCACCATCCTCAAGGTGGTTATTCCGACGGCGATTTCAGGCATCGCGTCCGGCGTCACCCTGGCGATTGCCCGGGTCATCGGCGAGACGGCGCCCATCCTGGTCACCGCCGGTTTTGCCACCAGCATCAACTCGAACGTCTTTGGCGGCTGGATGGCATCGCTGCCCACGTTCATCTACACCCAGATCCTCAACCCCACCTCGCCCTCCAACCCGGACCCGTCCTCGCAGCGGGCCTGGGGCGCGGCGCTGGTGCTGATCATCCTGGTGATGGTCCTGAACCTGGTGGCCCGCCTGATCGCCAGGATCTTCGCCCCCAAAGCCGGCCGGTAACCAGGCCCTCCCTTCCGCCATACCGCGGCGGATCCTAGACTTCAATCCATACCCAGTAAGTGAAGGAACTCCATGTCTAAGCGCATCGACGTCAAGGACCTGAACGTGTACTACGGCGATTTCCTTGCCGTGGAGGACGTCAGCATCAACATCGAGGCCAAGTCCGTCACCGCGTTCATTGGCCCCTCCGGCTGCGGAAAGTCCACCTTCCTCCGCACCCTGAACCGCATGCACGAGGTCATCCCCGGCGCGCGCGTCGAGGGTGAGGTCCTGCTGGACGGCGACAACCTCTACGGCCCCGGCGTGGACCCCGTCACCGTGCGCTCCCAGATCGGCATGGTCTTCCAGCGCCCCAACCCGTTCCCCACCATGTCCATCCGCGACAATGTGCTGGCCGGCGTCAAGCTGAACAACAAGAAGATCTCCAAGGGTGAGGCCGACGTCCTGGTGGAGCGCTCGCTCAAGGGCGCCAACCTCTGGAACGAGGTCAAGGACCGGCTGGAGAAGCCCGGTTCCGGCCTTTCGGGCGGCCAGCAGCAGCGGCTCTGCATTGCCCGCGCCATCGCCGTGGAGCCGCAGGTGATCCTCATGGACGAGCCGTGCTCCGCCCTGGACCCCATTTCCACGCTGGCCATTGAGGACCTCATCAATGAGCTCAAGGACCAGTACACGGTGGTGATCGTTACCCACAACATGCAGCAGGCCGCGCGGGTTTCCGACCGGACGGCGTTCTTCAACATCGCGGGCACCGGCAAGCCGGGCAAGCTGATCGAATACGGCGACACCCACACGATCTTCAGCAACCCCGTCCAGAAGGCTACTGAGGACTACGTGTCCGGCCGCTTCGGATAGGGCACTCCAGCGTTGGCGATCTACTGGCCGGTTTAGTACGCTCATCTAGATACTTTTGAATCTAGTAGTAAGTCAGCTAAAGGAGTTTCGCCATGACGCAGACGGCCAGCAACGCCCTGGGCCCACAGCTTACGGTGTCCGTCCCCGGGCCGGGCGCACCGGCCCGGGATGCCGTGCTGCCCGTGGAGGGCTTTGCCGCAGCCGCCGGCCTGGCAGGACCCCTTGCCGCCGGCCCCCTGGCCCCTGAGCTTCAACCACACCTCGGGCTGGCTGCGGCCGGCCTTGAGGAAGAGGGCGATGTCCTGTCGGAGGTGTGGCGCACCAGCTCCCACCTCGAAAGCATGCAGTGGGAACTGGACAACGCCCTGCAGTCCCTGCACCAGGCGGTCCGCAACGCCTCCGCGGCCGGAGTGGCACACCACGAACTCTGCACCGCGGCGAACCTGACCGCCGAGGAGCTCGCGGCCGTCCTGATGGCCGAAACCGATGGCCCGGCCGCCATCCAGCTCTGACCGGCGCCCGCCCGGGCCCGGGCGGGCTTATTCCGGAACTTCCAGCTGGAATCCGCAATGGCAGCGCAGGACCCGGGTGGGCAGGGACACCGCGTTGAGGCCACTGCCCGTGTTGCTGCTGCGATAGCAGAGCCGCTCAACCTCGTGTTCCGCTTCCTCCATGGGGCAGCCGCAGTGGATGTACTCGTCCCCGAAGAGGATCACTTTCGCCATCCAGCGGACCTGGTTCAGGGCGGCCGCCACGTCGGCAGCGAAGGCACTGTGTTCCTGGAACAGGTTGCAGTCGTTGCAGGTGTAGGAAACCGTGACAAGGTCCCCGCCGGCGGCGCCGATGGACGTGATGGCATGAATGGTCAGCTGGTGCCCGGTTCCGCAGGCCTCGCACTGAAGTTGCCGTGGCTGTGGCAGGGGGCGCCGGAAATACGGGGAAGACATGACGCCTGCTCTTTTCCGCTGTGTGCATCCAAGCCGCCGTGTTGCTGCAGCGGTTGCCCGTCCGCGGCCCTGCACGCGGCCCGGACGCCGGTCCCCGCACCTTTGGCCCGGGGCGCTTTTTTCGAATCTACGTCACGGGGGTGCCCCTGTACAGGGGAGCTCCACCCTCCGCTGCCAGGGCCCACCGGGGGTGGATTCGACAGGGGTGGGCTAGGCAGAAACGGGGGACAGGGCCAGGGCCAGCACGAAGGCCAGGGCGCAGGTGGCCAGGGGCGTCAGGGCCCAGAGCCACAGGATCCTGATCACCAGCTTCCGGTTCGTTACCGAAAAATTCTGGTTCTCCCCGGCGCCCAGGGCCCCGGCGGTGACGGTATGGGTGGTGGAGAGCGGCCAGTGGAGCCCGATGGCGCCCACAAAGAGCATCAGTGCGCTGAAGGTCTGGGCCACCGATCCGCGCAGGGGGTCGATCCTGGTGAGCTTGTAGCCGATGGTGTGCGAGATCCGCCAACCGCCGAAGAGCGTCCCGGCGGTCATCATTACCGCGGAGAGTCCTGCCACCCACATGGGGATGCCGCCGTCGGAATAGCCTGCCGCCAGGAGGGCCAGCAGCAGTACCGCGCTGACGCGCTGGCCGTCCTGCAGGCCGTGGCCAAAGGCCACCGCGCCGGCGGCAACGGCCTGGCCCCTGCGAAAGCGCTGGTTCACCACATTGGGCTGCGTGTACCGGGCCACCCACGTGGCCGGATACACCAGCAGGAAGGAACCGCTGTAGGCCACAAGCGGGGACAGCACCAGGGGCAGCACCACTTGGAACAGCAGCGACTGGTCCACCCCGGCAACCCCCGGGCCGCCGATGGCAAGGCTGGCAAGGCCTGCGCCGGCAAGACCACCCACAAGGGCGTGGGTGGAGGACGCGGGGATGCCCCGCCGCCACATCAGCAGCCCCCAGGCGCAGGCGCTGGCCAGGCCGGCCACCAGGATGGTGAGCCCGTCGGCCCCGGCGGGAAGATGGATCCAGGTCTGGCTGGCGGCGACGGCAAGCAGGGCGCTCACCAGGGCGCCGACAAAGTTGAAGAACGCGGCAAGGAGCACGCCCACGCTGGGGGTGAGGGCCCGGTTCCGGACGGCAAGGGCCACTGAGGTGGACGCATCGCGGAAGCCGTTGAGGAAGGCAAACGCCGCCGCCAGCAGGACCACCGCCGCGAAGATGACTGCCGCCACCTCAGGATTCCTTGACGATGATGCTGCCTACCTGGGTGGCCACCCGCCGCATGTCCTTGGTGACCTCCACCAGCTGGTTGGCGATGTCCCGGTTGCGCGAGTACTGCGCCCATTTCATGTCCGCGATCATGTCCGCCACCCAAACCCGGTGGGTCCGCTCGGCACGCTTGGCCAGGCGCAGGATCTCGATCCAGTAGTCCTCAAGGTCATCCAGGTTGTTGAGCCTGCACATGGCGTCGACCGTCAGCTCGGCCTGCCGGCTGATGATCTCCAGCTGGTCCGCGGCGCGCTTGGGCAGGCGGTCCAGCTTGTACAGCGCCACCAGTTCCGCGGCGGCATCCATTTTCTCCATGGCCTCGTTGAGGTACCGGGAGAGGGCGTACATGTCCTCGCGGGGGAGCGGGTTCACGAAGCTGGTGCGCATGTGGGTCAGCAGGGCGAAATGCAGTTCGGCGGACTTGGCCTCGAGGTTGTGCATGTCCTCCACGAGGTTGCCGTGCTCGTCCGCGGGTACGCCAAGGATTTCGGCCAGGGTGGCGGTGGCCAGCACGATCTGTTGTGCCATCTGCGAGAGCAGGTTCAGCCCTGCGGGCTCCTGGGGGAAAAGGCGCAGCTTCACGTGTTTACCGGTCTCCGGGGACTTATCAAGGCGGGGGTCGCTGCCGTGTGACTTGACTCCGGCGCGCAACTGTCGCCTACTCTACCGGCCCGAAAGAGCACCTCTGAATTGTCCACCCGGAAGAGGGCAGAAAAATGGTGCCGAACCGGATACGCCTCTCGGCGGTAGGCCGCTCTAGGCGGCTAATTGTTGAAGCCCGGGGGTTTCGCGGCTCGGCACCGGTTTCAGTCTTCTACTTCACCCGGCCCAAGTCAATCTTGACAGCGGCGCCCTTGTTCGTCCCGGAAATAAGGGCCAGAGGGTGCCGGGCAGGCTCGAGCAACCAGCCCTGTACGGCCGGTTACCGGGTCCCGGCGGCCACTCAGTCCAGTTCGCCCAGGCGCCACGCGTTGGCGGCGTGCTCCAGGTCCTCGGCGGTCTTGACCAACTGGTGGGAGTTGCGGGTCAGCTTGCTGGCGTGTGCCTCGTTGGCGTGTTCGGCGCCGTCGGCAAGGGTGGCCTGGCCCAGCGCCACCACCCGGCAGAAGGCGGCGGACCGTTCCAGCGCGACGTCGAAATCGCCGTCGAACGCGCCGGAAAGGATGGCGTCGGCCATGGTGCGCATTTCCTCCGCGCCGGGTGGTTCAGCCGCGCCGGCCACCACGTTGGAGACCTGCGCGGTGTCCCGGCCCGCGCGGAAATACACGGAGATGCGTTCCGGATCCTGGACCGTCGCAGCGCGCAGCGCGTAAAGCCGCCATAGGGCGCCGGGAAGGGAGCGGGCCGGGCTCTCGGCCCACATCTCGGCGATGGCCTCCAGGCCCTGTTCGTCGGCAAGCTTCACGAGGCGTTCGGTGACCACCGGATCATCGCTGTCCCGGCCGTGGCGGACCAGGGCCTGCGCGGCGAGGTGGGCGGCCTCCGAGACGCGGGCGGGATCGGCCCCGCCGGCGAAGGGCTCGAAATCCATCGGGGCGAAGGGCTTGGGCTTGTGGTGCCGGTTGCTGCCGCCGTAAGGACTGGTTCCTGCTTGCTCGCTCATGCCCCCACGCTACTCCTGTGCCGCGGCGGAAATCGAGCGTCTGCGGCGCCCGGCTTCACCTGCGGGAAGAGGCGTCAAAAGGAGGATGAAAGCGTCCGACGACGGCGCCTGGGCCATGTGCGAAGCCGCCGGAACCATGGGTTAGAGTATTAACGTCCAGAAATGGATTGGGCCGGATGGGCAGACACAGCGTGTTTGGCTGGCCGGCAGGGGCCTTTAGCTCAGTTGGTAGAGCATCGGACTTTTAATCCGTGGGTCGTGGGTTCGAGCCCCACAGGGCCCACCGTTTACGCAGGCCAGAGGCATCCAGCCTCTGGCCTGCCGGTGGTTTCAGGGCCGTGGCCAACTATTGCGCGGGCGTCCGCGGGCCCGGCCTGCAAGCGTTTGGGTGCCTCACGGCCGGGATGGCGATGCCGGGGGAATCTGGCTGACCAGCCCCAGGGTGTTTCCCTCGCTGTCCCGGATGAATGCCATCCACTCCTCCGTGCCGGCGGGCCCCAGCAGGCCGTCGTCGTGGCTGAAGATCACCCGCGGTTCGGCCACTATTTCCACTTCCCGGCCCTTGAGTTGCTCCACAGTGCGCTTCACATCGGGAACGCCAAGATAGAGCAGCGAACTCGGCGCGCCCTGCTCCAGCAACAGCCGTACGCCGTCAAGGTCGAAGAACAGCAGCCCGGGCGGATCGAACACGGCCGTGTATCTTGCCGAAAGCAAGGCGCTGTAAAATTCCGCTGCCCGCTGCAGATCACTGGCGTGTTGAGCGACCTGAACCAAGCGCATGACCCCCGCCTTTTCCCAACCGTTCGATGCGTCCATCCTGCTCGTGTAGCACGTGTGCGGGCAAGGGATCCGACACCGCCGGGCCCTGACCGGTCCCATCCATTGCTCCGGCCCTTGGTAACCCCCGCCTCAGGCATGCACGATGGTCCCGTTGCGCGGCAGTCCGCCGGGGAACGAGAGGGGAACGCCGGAAGCCCGGGCTGGATCGGCGGAATCCATGGCCTGCACATGCAGATGCGGTTCCGTGCTGTTGCCGGAGTTGCCGCAGCGGCCCACCATCTCCCCGCACTCAACCGGCTTGCCGGGCCGGACGCAGACGCTCCCGCGCTGCAGATGGCACAGGGCGATGAACACCGCGCCGCTCCCGATGATCACGTGGTTGCCTGCAAGGCCCGGCCATCCCTCCCGCGCCCGCCTGGCCTGCGAAGCGGCGTAACGAATGGATGGAAAGCCGCGGAAGGCGGCATGGTCCGGCTCCCCGTCATGGGCGGCGAGGACAATACCGGAGGCCGGGGCTGTCACAGCCCTGCCAAACCCCACGAACTGCTCCGGCGGCTCGGGCCGGAACAGCGACGCCAGGGTGACCGGCGCAGACCGCCCGTTCCGGTCCAGCGGGGTGAAGTCGATGGCGTGGCTCGTGGCGAAAAGCCGCGTCCCGTGGCTGGGGATCCGGTTGGCGGGAGAATTCTGCACCAGCCAGGGGCCGGTGAACGGATACTCCAGGTCCGCAGGGGTCGCCGCAGGCATGGTTTGGCGGGGCTTGATGGGTCAGCTGGCGGGATCGTACTGGAAGGCGCGCACTTCCTGTGCGCAGCGGCAGGCCGCGGCGATCTTCGCGGCCCAGTGCAGTGCGGCTTCGTAGCCGGGCAGTTCCAGCACCGTGTAGCCGCCTTCGATCTGCGCCGTCTGGGGGTAGGTGCCTTCGCTCACCGTACCGTCGCCGTCGACCATCACGGGCGGAACGCTCTCGTCGATGCCGCCGCCGAACACCCAGACGCCGGCGTCCTTCGCCTCCTGGACCACGGCATGCGCGGCGTCCGCTACGGCCTGCAGGCCACCATCCGGGATGTCCATGGCGCCGCTGGGAAACGAGATCAGGTATTTGGTCATTCTCACGGCTCCTTCGTTGGCAAGTCGATCAGCTTCATCCTTCCCATCGCTTCGCTGCCGCGCAAGGATTCAGGCGCGCTGTGCCGGCGCCCGGGGACGCCGCCGCGGGGGCCGCAACAGGCACAATAGGCTCATGGCAAATACCAGCAAGGGCCGGATGCCGCGCCTGGAAGACGTGGCCAAGGTGGCGGGGGTCTCCCACCAGACCGTCTCCCGGGTGGTGAACAACCATCCCAACGTCAGCAAGGCGACCCGGGAAAAGGTGGAGGCCGCCATTGCCGAACTGGGGTACCGGCGCAACACCGCGGCCCGGAGCCTGGTCACCCGGCGCTCGCAGACCATTGGCGTGCTGGCAAGCGAGCTTTCGCAGTACGGCCCGGCCAACACCCTGCTGGGGGTTGAACATGCCGCCCGCAACGCCGGTTACTTTGTCAGTATCGCGGCCCTGCGGGAAATCAGCCGGGATGCCATCTCCAACGCCGTGGGCCACTTCATGGACCAGGCCGTGGACGGGATCGCCGTGCTCGTGCCGCACTCGGACACCCTCGCAGTGCTGGAGCAGATGAATCTTCCCGTGCCCGTGGTGGCAGTGGGCTCGGCCGGCAGCGCTTCCGTCAGCGGTGCGATGGTGGACCAGCGTGCAGGCGCCAGGCTCGCCGTCGAACATCTCATCAGTGAGGGGCACCGCCAGATCGGGCACATCGCCGGCCCGCCTGACTGGACGGACGGCGCTGAGCGCGCTGAGGGGTGGCGTGCTGCCCTCCGGGATGCCGGCCTGGATGATTCCCTGCTGGTTGAGGGGGACTGGAGCGCGGGCAGCGGTTACGCGATCGGCCGCAAGCTGGCCTCCGGGCTCAGGGCCACGGCCATCTTCGTTGGAAACGACCAGATGGCCCTGGGCCTGCTGCGCGCGTTCACCGAGGCGGGGGTCAGGGTGCCCGACGACGTCTCCGTGGTGGGCTTCGACGACCAGCCGGAGGCGGGGTACTTCACGCCGCCGCTGACCACCGTCCGCCAGGACTTCGAGGAGCTGGGACGCCGCTGCATGGACATCATGCTGAAGGAAATCGAGTCGGGTGCCGCGGTGAGTTCCACTGTGGTCCCGCCGGAGCTGGTCCTGCGTGCCAGCACCGCCGCTCCAGCGCGCGCCTAGGCGGGCGGCACCAAGCGCCAAAAAATCTCCATGATTCTGCATCCAAATCCGGGGCTGCGCCGGTAGTAGGAGTGTCAGCAAAAAACGCCCGTCAGCCGGGCCGTTCAAGGAGATGGACATGCGCAACAAAATCTTCACCGCAGGTGCCGGTGCAGCAGCCATTGCAGCCGCAATCGCTCTGGCCGGTCCCGCCCACGCAGCAGACGGGGATGCCCAGCTGTCCGTGCTGCATGGCGTTCCCGGACTGACCGTGGACGTTTGGGTCAACGGTGACCGCACCCTGGATGACTTTGCCCCCGGAACCCTTGCAGGGCCACTGGCCCTTCCGGCCGGCACCTACGAAATCGCCATCACGGCAGCCGATGCCGCCAACGCCTCCGCGCCGGCCATTGGTCCGGTGAGCGTCACCCTTGCCGCCAACGGAAACTACACGGCCGCAGCCCACCTCGGCGCCGATGGCAAGCCCACCGCCAGCCTGTTCACCAACGACGTGTCCCAAATTCCCGCCGGGAAGGGCAAACTGACGGTCCGGCACGCAGCCGCAGCCCCAGCCGTCGATGTCCTGGCAGGCGGCACCGCCGTTGTCACCAACCTGGCCAACCCGAACGAAAAGACCCTGACCCTGGATCCCGGCACCGTCCCGGCCGCGGTGGCTGCCGCAGGCACCACCACCCCGGTGATCGGCCCGGCCGACGTGGCGGTGGCTGAAGGTACCCACACCATCGTCTACGCCTGGGGCAGCCTGGCCGACCAGAACCTGAAGCTTGCAGTCCAGACCATCGAGGGCCTGCATTCCGCACCGGCCTCTGTGCCGGGTGCCCTTGACGGGTCCGCGGATGCCGGTGGAGCGGGCCCTGCCGTTGCCACCGCCGGGTTTGGCCTGGCAGCGCTGGCCCTCCTCGCGGGGGCGGTGGGCGCAGCCCGCGCGGTCCGCGCACGGCGGGCGGAACTGTAACCGGGCCAGACGCCCGCTGAAGGACCACACCGCAGGGGCCCGGCCGGCAACGGACGGGCCCCTGCACCGGCCCCGCCAATGGCCGGCATACATGGAAGGGAGGCGGCAGGCATGATGGCAGGCACGACGCCGGCACCCGGGTACCGCCGTCGCCATCCGGCAGGCGGCGCGGCGGCAGCGATGGTGGCTGCCGCGTTGGTTTTGTCCGGCTGCGGTCCTGCCGGTCCCACTGGTTCCCCCGGTCACACTGGTTCTGCGGGTCCCACCGGTTCTGCCGGGCAGCCGGCCCCCTCCACGGTTGCCGCGGCAACCGGCTCTCACGAGCCGGCGCCCTCGCCGGGGGCGCCGGCCCCTGCCGGCTCCGCTGTACCTCCCACCGGGGCCATCCCGGTCCGGCCCGCGGCTCCAACCGCCGCGGCGGTGGTGCCGGCACCAACATCACTGACCGTGGCGGGCACTGCCATCGACATGCCGGTGGTGCCCGGGGGAGTTTCCGGCGGGGGAGCGATGGAAATCCCTGACGCCTTCGACCGGGCGGCCTGGTACAAATTCGGTCCGGCCCCGGGAGCAGCCGAGGGAACCGCCGTCATCGCCGGCCATATCGACACCACGTCCGACCGGGCACCGTTCTCGGCATTGAAGTCCCTCTCGCCGGGAACCCTCATCCGCGTGGGCAGGGATGGGGCCGGGCCGCTCGCCTACCGGGTGGTGGGAGTGGAACTGATGGCAAAGGACAAGTTCGACGGCGGCGCCCTGTTCCGCCGGTCCGGCCCGCACGAACTCAAGCTGGTCACCTGCGGCGGCCGATGGCTGGACGAGCGGATGGACTACAGCGACAATGTCATTGTCACCGCAGTTCCTGCATGAACCTGGTTTCTGCATCACCGGTGGCCAGCCATGTAACTCGTGCGCCGACGCCGGGAAGGAGTTGCCTGTGACGCTTCCCGGGCACGCTTTCCGCGGATGGGATGACGCACTGACCGACTCCTTCCTGGCCGGGGATGAGCACGCCCTGGCAGCGGCCTACCGTGAGTTCGCGCCCCTGGTGCACACCCTTGCCCTGCGTTCCCTGCCGGACAGGGCAGCGGCGGACGACGTGACCCAGGAGGTCTTCATCCGGGCCTGGCGTTCGCGGAGTACCTTCAACCCGCAAGTGGCCAGGCTGCCGGCGTGGATCGTGGGAATCACCCGGAACGCCATCACCGATGCCCATTCGGCGGCAGCCCGGGAAGCACGCAAGGCCTTCGCCGCGGCCGGAGCCGGTATGGGCGAAGACGCCGGAACGGGAACAGAGGCGGCGGAAATGCTGGCGGACAGGCTGCTCCTGGACGGCGAACTGGAGAGGCTGGGCGAGCCCCAGGGGTCCATCATGAAGCTCGCCTTTTACGAGGACCTGACGCACGAGCAGATTTCACGCAAACTGGGCCTTCCCCTTGGTACGGTCAAGAGCCACATCCGCCGGAGCCTGTCGCACCTGCGAAGCAGATTGGAGGTAGACCATGCCGCATCTTGATCCGGAACAGTTGAGCCTCCTGGCACTTTACGA
The DNA here is from genome assembly GCF_026723805.1 of Arthrobacter sp. FX8. NCBI lineage: Bacteria > Bacillati > Actinomycetota > Actinomycetes > Micrococcales > Micrococcaceae > Arthrobacter > Arthrobacter sp. FX8. Next base: position 4,119,161 of record NZ_CP113505.1, read on the forward strand.
CGGCTGGGAGGACCCGGGTGCCCGGGAGCACCTGGCTGCCTGCCCCGAGTGCGCCGCCGATTTTGCTGCCCTGCGCCGCACGGTGGACGCGGTGAAGACCGCACCGGACACCAGCCGCCTGGCCGTGCCCGGGCCACAGGTATGGGCTGGAATCCACCGGGAACTGGGCCTTTCGGGGTCCGTGCGGGAGGATCCGCTGGCGGCGGACGCCGCCAAGGGAAACAGCGCGGGTCCGGCGGCCGCACCTGCGGACGCGCCGCCGTCGAACGTCATCCCTGTCCGCCGGCGGACCAAAGGTGCCTGGTGGCAGCGCCCCGGTACGTGGGTGGCAGCTGCAGCCGCAGCCGTCCTGGTGGTGGTTGGTGCGGTGTTGACCTTGACCCGTCCGCCCCAGCCCCAGCAGCTGGCCTCTGCCCAGCTGGCGCCGCTGGCGCAGCACTCCGCCGCAGGATCGGCCAAGGTGGTGACGGCGCCCGACGGTTCCCGCAACCTGGAAATCAGCCTGGACAAGGATGAAGCCAAGGGTTACCAGGAGGTGTGGCTGATTGCGCCGGACCTTTCCCGGCTGGTCAGCCTGGGCGTCATGAACTCCACATCCGGAACGTTCCAGGTGCCCAGCGGCCTGGACCTCTCCCAGTACCCGGTGGTGGATGTTTCCGACGAACCGATGGACGGCAATCCTGCGCACTCCAGCGTGAGTATCGCCAGGGGCACCCTGTCATCCTGACGCGGTCAGCCGCCGAAGTGTGAGTGCGGGGCACCTTCCGGCAACCGCTCCAGCAGTTCCTCCGCCACCTTGCGCAGCTTGATGTTCCGGTGGCTGGAAGCCTTGGCAAGGATGGAGAAGGCCTCCTGGTACGAGCACCTGTTCTGGGCCATGATCACGCCGCAGGCAACGTTGATGGAGGTGCGGCTGTCCAGGGCCGAACGGAGGTCGGTGGCCAGCGAGCGGGCGGAGTGCAGGTTGATGGCCATCTGCAGGCTCTTGGCTGCCAGGGCGGCAAAGGTGCGTGCCTCGGCGATGGCCTGCAGCGGGAAAGCCTTCGAGTCGTGCGCGAAGAAGGCAAGTGCGGCGGCGGTCCGGCCGGGGCCACTGCTGCCGATCGTTTGGTCATCTTCCGCGGGGTCCGCTTCCAGACGGAGCCGTACGGCAAGGGCACTGCCGAACCCTGATAACTGCAACTGCGACGAATAGTGCTGCCACCGGAAATCCCCGTTCCGCTGGAGCACCGCGACGGGGTGCCCGCCTGACATGACGTCAGTTACCGGCCCCTCGTCCATTTCCCGTTCCCAGTCCAGCATCCGCACTACTTCACCGGTGGTGCCCGTTATGGCAGGAGTCCGCTTGGCCTGGTGCAGCACCAGGCCGCAGCCCACGTCAATCCCGGCGGTGGCGGCCACATGGTCAGCCGAGGCGGCCACCAGCAGCCTAAGGGAATCGGAGAGGGTCTGGGCGTCGTTGACCAGGTCCAGCACGAGGGCGGGGTTTCGGGGTGCACCGCGTTCACGGCCGCGCGGCTCCGGATGGGGCACGCGCGTCCTGCGGGCGTTCGCTGCGGAAAGAGGGCCGGCGACGGCTGGGGGAGAGCCCTTGGTCTCAAAGGACTCCTCGTCGCCGGCCCCGCTTAGTACCCGGGTCCTATGAACCGGGAAGCCTGGGTTTACCTGTCGTGCATGCATTGCCAGTCTCACACCCCCTAGTGAGCCAAGTACCGGAAAGCAGAACAGGTCTTGTCTCTGTGAAAAACCTAATGGCCGTCCAGCCCCCAGTGGATGCGTAACCAGTACCTGTTTTTCCGATTAGGGAGTACTTGGGCGCGCCCTGCGGAAACCCCTCAGGCGTGTTGCCGCAGGTGGGAAGCGGGTCGCTTGGCGACCCAGGGGTGAGGCCGCGCTGCCGCCCGGTCAACGGAGCACTTGACTCCCGAGGCGGGCCCCCCAACAATAGTTTCTATAACGTTGTAGAAACCAAGCCGAGGATGCCTTCGTGACCCAGCCAGAACCCGCCGCAGCAAAAATCACCGTCGACCCGTCGTTCACCGTGGGGCCGGTCCGCCGTCGTACGTTCGGTGCCTTTGTTGAGCACCTTGGCCGGTGCGTCTACACCGGCATTTTTGAACCGGACCACCCGGATGCCGACGACGACGGGTTCCGGAGGGACGTCCTCGCGCTCACCCGCGAACTGGGGGTATCCACCGTCCGCTACCCCGGCGGCAACTTTGTGTCCGGCTACCGCTGGGAGGACGGGGTGGGCCCGGTTGACCAGCGGCCAGTGCGCCTGGACCTGGCCTGGCACTCCACCGATCCCAACACGGTGGGCGTGGACGAGTTCGCCACGTGGTCCGCCAAGGCCGGCGTTGAACCCATGATGGCGGTGAACCTGGGCACCCGCGGGGTCCAGGAGGCGCTGGACCTCCTGGAGTATTGCAACATCGACGCCGGCACGGCGCTGGCCGGCCAGCGCCAGGCGAACGGTGCCCGGGACGGCTATGGCATCAGGATGTGGTGCCTGGGCAACGAAATGGATGGCCCCTGGCAGATCGGCCACAAGAACGCGCTGGAATACGGCCGCCTGGCCGCCGACACTGCCCGTGCCATGCGCATGATGCAGCCGGACGTGGAGTTGGTGGCCTGCGGCAGTTCAGGGCCCACCATGCCGACTTTCGGTGAGTGGGAACGCGTGGTTTTGACGGAGACCTACGAGCTGGTGGACCTGATCTCGGCGCACCAGTACTTCGAGGACTTCGGCGACCTGCAGGAACACCTCGCCGCGGGACACAAGATGGAGGCCTTCATCCGCGACCTCGTCAGCCACATCGACCATGTGAAGTCGGTCAAGAAATCTTCCAAGCAGGTGAACATCTCCTTCGACGAGTGGAACGTCTGGCACATGAGCCGCGACGAGTCCAAGGTGCCCACCGGCAAGGACTGGCCCGTGGCCCCCGTCCTGCTGGAGGACACCTACACGGTGGCGGACGCCGTCGTCGTGGGGGACCTGCTGGTCACGCTGCTCCGCAACACGGACCGCGTCCACTCCGCCAGCCTGGCGCAGCTGGTGAACGTCATCGCCCCCATCATGACCGAGCCGGGCGGCCGCGCCTGGAAGCAGACCACCTTCCACCCCTTCGCCCTGACCTCACGGCACGCCTCCGGCACCGTCGTGCAACTCGCCGTCGAATCCCCACTGGTCAGCGGCGGCACGACAACTGACGTCGCCGCCCTGTCCGCCGTCGCCACGTATGACGCGGACAAGGGCGAAGCCGTGGTGTTCGCCGTCAACCGGTCCGCCGGCCAGGCACTGACGCTTGACGCAGCCGTGGCCGGGCTGGGCGATGTCCGGTTGCTGGAGGCGGTGACCTACGCCAACAAGGACCCGTACTGGCAGGCCAGCGCCGACGATTCCACCTCCGTCCTGCCATCGGAAAACGGCACCGTGAAGGTGGACGGCGGGAGGCTCACCGCCGAACTCCCCGCCGTGTCCTGGTCCATGATCCGGCTGTCCGTGGACAGCTGACCCCCCGGGGGCGGGAGGGCAGGGGCGCCCTTATGACGACGGCGGGCCGCAGGTGGGAGGATGGACGGCATGGAACTGCACATCACGGGCGATCCCGCCGCGGACAAGTTGTTGAGCGAGGACGACTTCGCCCTGCTGACCGGCATGCTGCTGGACCAGCAGGTGACGATGGAATCGGCCTTTGCCGGGCCCGAGAAGATCCGCAGCCGGATCGGGTCGCTTAAGCCGGAGGCCATCGCCGCGCAGGACCCCCAGGCGTTTGTGGAGATGTTCAAGGAACGGCCCGCCGTACACCGCTTCCCCGGTTCCATGGCCGCCCGGGTGCAGGCGTTGGCCGAGGCCGTCCAGAGCGAGTGGGACGGGGACGCCGCGGCCATCTGGACCAAAGGGTCACCGGACGGGGCCGAGGTGCTGCGCCGCCTCAAGGCCCTGCCCGGATTCGGCGAGCAGAAGGCGAAAATCTTCCTGGCCCTCCTGGGCAAGCAGCGCGGCCTGAATGCGCCGGGATGGCGTGAAGCCGCGGGACACTATGGTGAGGACGGCAGCTACCTGTCAGTGGCAGACATCGTGGACCCGGAATCCCTGGCAAAAGTGCGCGCCAGCAAGCAGGCCGCCAAAGCAGCGGCGAAAGCAGGAAAAGAACGTTAATGGCAGTCACCATGAACGACGTCGCACGGGCGGCGGGCGTTTCCCTCAAGACCGTTTCCAACGTCCTGAACGACTACGAATTCATCCGTCCGGCCACCAAGCAGCGGGTGCAGGATGCCATTGCGGAGCTGGGCTACGAAGCCAACCTCACGGCGCGCAGCCTCCGGTCCGGCAAGACTTCCATGCTGGGGCTGGTCCTGTCCGACCTCTCCGCCCCGTACTACGCCGAGCTGGCGTCCAGGCTGATGAAGGCCGCTTCCCGCCGGGGTTACCGGGTGCTGGTGGAGCAGTCCGACGCGGAAGCGGCCGCTGAACTGGGCGCCCTGCAGGGGACGTTCCGGCAGCTCACCGACGGCCTGCTGTTCACGCCGCTGATGGTTGACGCGGAGGCCATTTCCGCGCGTGCCGGCAGCAAGCCGCTGGTGATGCTCGGCGAGCACATCATGGATCCCCGCTTCGACCTGGTCACGATGAAGAACGGGGAAGCCGCGGCGGCGCTCACGGCGCACCTGCTGGCCGGCGGCCGCCGCCGCATTGCCGTGATCGGGGCGAACGCCGGGGAGACCTCCGGCAGCGGGGGCCTGCGCCTGAACGGATACCGGAAGGCGCTGGAGGCAGCCGGCATCGCGTTCGACCCTGCCCTGGTGGTGCCTGCGGAGTGGCGCCGCGACACCGGCGCCGCCGCCGTGGCCGGCCTCCTGGCATCCGGCGTGGAGTTCGACGCCGTCTTCGGGCTGAACGACGTGCTGGCACTCGGCGCATTGCACGAACTCCTGATCCGCGGGGTTAAGGTGCCCCAGGACGTGGCCGTGGCAGGCTTTGACGACATCGACGAAGCCCGGTTCGCGTCCCCGTCCCTGACCACCGTCTCGCCGGGCATGGACGAGATCGCGGAACGGTCCATCGGCCTGCTGCTGGACCGGATCGCCGGGCGCGAGACATCCGGGGCGGGCGTGCACGTGGAGGCCGGGTTCGAACTAAAGATCCGCGAGTCCGCGCCGTAGTTCCGGGCGGCCAGGTTTCGCCTGCTCCGCAAGCGGGTACGCCTATGCCACCGGTTCAAGAGACGGAAAGGTGCCGCCATGATTGCCCTCCTGGTCATCGACATGCAGAACGCTTTCTTCGAAACCCCCGAACTGGCAGCCCAGCGGGAACGGGTGGTCAGCGAGTGCAACCGGCTGCTGGAAGGGTTCAAGGCCGCCGGCCACAAGGCGCTGCTGGTGGGCACCGAACACGAGCGGGACAAATCCACCTGGACCCTCAGCATGCTCGACGACGACCAGGGGTTCATCTTCCGCGGCAGTGAACAGGCCCAGTCCGTGCCGGGGCTCATCACCGAAGACCTGCCCCAGCTGAACAAGACCCGCGACAGCGCCTTCGTGGGCACCAACCTGCTGGCCCGGCTGCGGAACTGGGGAGCCGACCAGGTGGTGCTCGCGGGCGTCTCAACCCACAACTGCATTGCCCAGACCGCCGCCGATGCATTCGCGCACAACATCCGCGTGACGTATGCCAGGGACGCCATGGCCTCCGAAGCCGACCAGGACGCCGCCGACATGCTCCGCATCCTTTCCGCTACCTACCGCCAGCCCGTCCAGTCCAGCGGGGAGATCCTTTCCGGGCTCAGCAAGTAGGCCCCACCGGTCAGCAAACAGGCTCCGGATAGACCGGCCTGATGCTGCTGAAACCTGGCGGAAACGTGCCGGGTCTACGCTGGAGCCCACGCCGTTGGCCGTCGAAGGGAAATCCATGCATCTGATGCCGCGTGAGCAGGAAAAGCTCATGATCGTGGTGGCCGCGGACCTGGCCCGGCGCCGGCAGTCCCGCGGCCTGAAACTTAATTACCCGGAGGCCGTGGCCATCATCAGCTATGAACTGATCGAGGGCGCCAGGGACGGCAGGACCGTTGCCGATCTCATGAGCTACGGCACCACCCTCCTCAGCCGCGAGGACGTCATGGAGGGCGTGCCGGAAATGATCCACGACGTGCAGATCGAGGCCACCTTCCCCGACGGCACCAAGCTCGTCACCGTCCACAACCCCATCCGCTAAGGAGAGCCGCAATGATCCCAGGCGAGTACGTTCTCCGGCCGGAGCCCGTGACCGCGAACGCGGGCAGGGACGCGATCGAGGTGGCCGTGACCAACACCGGCGACCGGCCCGTCCAGGTGGGTTCCCACTTCCACTTCGCTGAGGCCAACGCTGCCTTGTCCTTCGACCGGGACGCCGCCTACGGCCGGCGCCTGGACATTCCTGCGGGAACGGCTGCGCGGTTTGAGCCGGGCGACTCCCGGAGCGTGCGGCTGATCGAACTGGCCGGGCGCCGCGAGGTGTTCGGGCTCAGCAACGCGGTCAACGGAAAGCTCGACGGCGGCACCCGCCAGGAAGGGGACGTCCAGTGAGCTTCGAGATCCCGCGCCGGCAGTATGCGGACCTGTACGGGCCCACCGCCGGTGACAGGATCCGCCTGGCGGACACCGACCTGTTCCTCGAGATCGAACAGGACCTCACCGTCTACGGTGAGGAAGTAGTGTTCGGTGGCGGCAAGGTAATCCGCGACGGCATGGGCCAGAACGGCCAGGCCACCCGCGACGAGGACATTCCCGACACCGTCATCACCAACGCGGTGGTCCTGGACTACACCGGCATCTACAAAGCGGACGTGGCACTCAAGGACGGGCATATCTTCCGCATCGGCAAAGCCGGGAACCCGCAGATCACCGACGGCGTGGACATCGTCATCGGGGCCGGCACCGAAATCATCGCCGGCGAACGGAAGATCCTCACTGCCGGCGGAATCGACACCCACATCCACTTCATCTCCCCGGACCAGGTGCCCACGGCCCTGGCCAGCGGGGTGACCACCCTGATCGGCGGCGGCACCGGCCCTGCCGAAGGCACCAAGGCCACCACCGTCACACCCGGAAAGTGGCACATCCAGCGGATGCTACAGGCGGCTGAGGGGCTGCCCATCAACATCGGGCTGTTCGGGAAAGGCCACGCGTCCGCCGTCGAACCTTTGGCCGAGCAGGTCCGCGCCGGTGCCATCGGGCTGAAAGTCCACGAGGACTGGGGGTCCACCACCTCCTCCATCGACACCTCCCTGAAGGTGGCGGACGAGTACGACGTCCAGGTGGCCATCCACACGGACACGTTGAATGAGTGCGGATTCGTGGAGGACACCATCCGCGCCATCGACGGCCGCGTTATCCACACGTTCCACACGGAGGGTGCCGGCGGCGGCCACGCCCCGGACATCATCAAGATTGCCGGCATGCCCAATGTCCTGCCGGCCTCCACCAACCCCACGCTGCCCTATACGCGGAACACCATCGAAGAGCACCTGGACATGCTCATGGTGTGCCACCACCTCAACCCGGACATCCCCGAGGACGTGGCCTTCGCCGATTCCCGGATCCGGGCCGAAACCATTGCCGCCGAGGACGTCCTGCAGGACCTGGGCATCTTCTCCATCACCTCCTCCGACTCCCAGGCGATGGGCCGGGTGGGCGAGGTGATCACCCGCACGTGGCAGGTGGCGGACAAGATGAAGAAGCAGCGCGGGGTGTTGGAAGATTCCGCCGCCGGAATCCATGGCAGCGCGGGCAGCGACAACTTCCGGCTCAAGCGCTACGTGGCGAAATACACCATCAACCCCGCCATCGCCCAGGGCATCGCCGACTCCGTGGGGTCGCTGGAGGTTGGCAAGTTTGCGGACCTGGTCCTCTGGGACCCGGCCTTCTTCGGCGTCAAACCGGAGCTGGTGCTCAAGGGCGGGCAGATCGCCTACGCACTGATGGGGGACGCGAACGCCTCCATCCCCACTCCCCAGCCCCGCACCATGCGGCCCATGTTCGCCACGTTCGGCAAAGCCATGCAGCAGTCCTCCATCACCTTCCTGTCCCAGGCCGCGATCGACGCCGGGGTACCCCAGGAACTGGGGCTGGAAAAGGTCATCCGGGCCGTCTCCGGCATCCGGACCCTCACCAAGGCCGACCTCAAGTACAACGACGCCACCCCCGACATCCAGGTGGACCCGGAAACGTACCAGGTAACCGTCGACGGCGAGGACGTCACCTGCGAACCCGCGGACGTCCTGCCCATGGCCCAGCGTTATTTCCTGTTCTAGACCCCACCGGAGCCCCCACGTGATCATCGACAAAGTCCTCGGCAACCTGCACGACCTTCCGGACCCCGAAACCTACGCCGGGCTGCACCGGGAAAAGGTGGTGCTTCCCAGCTCCCAGCTGGTCAAACGCATCCAGCGCGCCACCACCGACCACGGAAAGGAAATCGGCATCCGCCTCCCCTCCGGCTCCGGGGACCTCCGCGACGGCGACATCCTCCACGTGGAAGAGGCCAACATGATCGTGGTGTCCGTGCTGCCCACCGACGTCCTGGTCATCGCACCCCGCACCATCTCCGAAATGGGCGTCACCGCGCACTCCCTCGGCAACCGCCACCTCCAGGCCCAGTTCTTCGACGCCGCTTCCGAATACGGGGCGGACGTCATGGTGTGCGCCTACGACCACACCGTCGAGGACTACCTCCGCCACAATGCCGTCCCCTACACCCGCCAGGAACGCGTCATGCCTGTACCTTTCCGCCATGCTGAGCACAGCCACTAACTATCAGCTGGCGCTTCAGCAGCTTGTCGATTCCGCTTTGCCTACCGGGGCGTTTGCGCACTCCCTTGGGTTCGAGACATACATCGAGCGGGAGCTCGTATCTGATGAAGAGTCCTTCGGTATCTGGCTCGGCGCGTTCATCGGGCAGCAGCTGACATACTCTGACGGGCTCGCCATCCGCTTTCTCTACGGGGGTGTTGATGTGGGGGAGCTGGATACTTTGCTCTCTGCGTCCCTGCTGCCCCGGCAGGTGCGGGAGGCGGGCATCAAAATGGGGCTTCGGTTGCTGGAGATCGGGGCGGAGGTGTTTCCGTCGCCTGCGCTGGAACTGTACCGGGACCTGGTGACCACGGGCCGGGCCGCCGGGCACCAGCCGCTGGCGTTCGCCGTCGTCGCCCGCTCCCTGGGCGTGCCGCTCCAGGAGGCGCTCGCCGCCTACCTCTTTGCCACCGCCACCTCCCTGACGCAGAATGCCGTCCGCGCCATCCCCCTGGGGCAGAACGCCGGGCAGCGGGTGCTGCGGAAAGCGCACGACGACGTTGCTGCCGCCATCGACAGCATCGCCCGCCTGACGCTGGACGACTTCGGCGCCGTCAGTCCGGGGTTGGAAATCTCGCAAATGCGGCACGAACGCCAACGTGCCCGGATGTTCATGAGCTGACCGTGCTTGTAAATACTGTGCTTTTGAGTCAAAGGAGGACATATGTCTGAACCCATCAAGATCGGCATCGGCGGCCCCGTGGGAGCCGGCAAGACCCAGCTCGTGGAGCGGCTCACCCGGCACATGAGCGGCGGGATCTCCATGGCCGCCATCACCAACGACATCTACACCATCGAGGACGCCAAGATCCTCGCCGCCAACGGCATCCTCCCCGTGGACCGGATCATCGGCGTCGAAACCGGCGGCTGCCCCCACACCGCCATCCGCGAAGACACCTCCATGAACACCGCCGCCATCGAGGAACTCAAAGCCCGCCACCCCGACCTGCAGGTCATCTTCGTTGAATCCGGCGGCGACAACCTCTCCGCCACCTTCAGCCCCGAACTCGTGGACTTCTCCATCTACATCATCGACGTGGCCCAGGGCGAAAAGATCCCCCGCAAAGCCGGCCAGGGCATGATCAAGTCCGACCTCTTCATCATCAACAAAACCGACCTCGCGCCGCACGTCGGGGCTGACCTGGCCGTCATGGAGCGGGATTCCAAGGTATTCCGAGGCAACAAACCGTTCTGCTTCACCAACCTGAAAACTGACGAGGGCCTGGACAAGGTCATCGACTGGCTCCGGCACGACGTCCTGATGCTCGACCTGGCGCACTAGACATGGCAGTCGTGGACTTGCCCGAAGGTGACGTAGCCGCCGGATCCAGCCACGGACAGTCACCTATGGGGCGGCTTGAGCTGGGCGTCACTTTGCGGGGCCGCCGGTCCCTTGCCTCACATCAGTTCCATGAGGGGGCCCTTCGGGTACTCCGCCCTCACTATCTTGATGACTCCGGGCAGGTTTGTTATGTCGTGGTGAACCCTGGCGGGGCGTATCTTGGCGCTGACCTCTTCCTTGTTGATGTTGAGGTCCAGGATGGGGCCGACCTTCTCCTGACCACCCAGTCCGCCACGAAGGTTTACCGGACTCCCGGGTCCTTTGCAGAGCAGCGGATGACTGTGCGGCTGGGGGAGGGGGCGCGGCTGGAGCTCATGCCCGACCAGCTCATCGCCTACCGCCAGGCCAGTTACCGGCAGCGGACCTCCGTGACCCTGCGGCCGTCGTCGAGCCTGGTCATGGCCGAGGTAGTAACCCCCGGCTGGTCGCCCGACGGAGCCGCCTTCCGGTACCAGGAAGTCCGGCTGCGCAACGACATCCATATTGAGGCCGCTGATGGTGACCCGCAGCTGCTGGCACTGGACAACCTGCTGATCCGGCCGCCACTCCACGACGTCACCGGACTCGGCTTCATGGAGGGATACAGCCACCTGGGGTCGCTGGTGGTGGTGGACGCACGGGTGGACCAGGCGCTCGCCGACCAACTCCACGGCCTCACCGCCGGCCGGGAATCGCTGACCGGCATCTCCCTGACCCGCACCGTGGCAGGCACAACCGGACTGGTGCTGCGGAGCCTCTCCCACAGCACCGACGAACTGAACCTGCTGCTCCGTTCCTGCACGGACCTGCTCCGCGGACTCTGGTACGGCCAGGCCCCGCTAAACCTGAGGAAGCACTGATGACCAGCATCGGCATCCTCTACCGTGACCGGGACCTGCTGCCGCTCCGGACCCGGGTGCTGTTCACTTTCGGTGCGGTAGCCGCGCTCCATGCCGCCGCCGTCGTCCTTTTGCTAGCCGGGACCTTCGGCGCAGGAAGCCGGCCGCTGTCCTCGGGGCTGGTGCTCACCGCTTACCTCGCAGGCGTGAAGCACAGCTACGACTGGGACCACCTCGCAGCGATCGACAACTCCACCCGCAGGTTCGTTGCCCAGGGGCAGGACCCGGTGAGCGTGGGCTTCGCCTTCAGCCTGGGCCACAGCTCAGTGGTGACCCTGGCAGGCGTGCTGGTGATCGCCGGCGCGTCCGTGGTGGGCGGACTGATGCAGGACGGTACGGCCGGAAACCTGGTCCTGGGCCTGATTGGCAGTGGTGTGTCCGGCCTGTTCCTGCTGGCCATGGGACTGTTCAACGGCTCCGCGTTCACCCGCTCACTTTCTGCCTACCGGCGCGCCCGTGATGGCGCCACCATTGGCCACCGGGACCTGGCGCCGCAGGGGCTGGTGGCGCGGCTGCTCGCCCGTCCGCTGTCCCGGGTGCGCCGGCCGGGGAGCATCTATGTGATCGGCTTCCTGTTCGGCCTGGGCTTTGATACTGCCACCACCATCGGGCTGCTGATGATGGCGACGGCGGCCTCGCTGGCCGGGGTGCCGCCCTTCGCCTTGCTTGCGCTGCCGCTTGCCTTCGCTGCCGCGATGACCCTGTGCGACTCGCTGAACGGCATGGCCATGATGCGGATGTACCGCTCCGCGTTGGATGATCCCCGGCGGAAGCTCGGCTTCAACGCGCTGGTCACGGGCATTTCCGCGGTCTCGGCGCTGTTCATCTCGGTGATTACCTTGGCCGGGTTCTTCCACGCGGCCTTTGCCCCTGAGGATCCGCTGACCGCGTGGCTGGCCTCCGTCGACCTGGGCGACGCCGGCCTGCTGCTGGTGGCGCTGCTCCTGGCCGTATGGGGCGGGGCCGGGCTGAGAGGGAAGGCACTTCGAAACACGTAGCAGGGCGCGGTGCGGCCTTGACTGCCGCACCGCGCCCTGCGGTGGTCCTGAGGGGGTTCTTTAGCCGAAGTCGGCTACGTAGCTGGGAACTCCGACGGCGTCGGTTGACACCGGTGCGCCGGTGTCATTGACCACGTGGTCCAGCGTTCCCGCGCCGAGGTTCACCGTCAAAAGGCTGTGCAGCCTCACACCCGGCGTTACCGGAACCTCAAAGCCACGGGTGGCGTGGATGGTTGGATCCACGTTGTTGTACACGTAGCTGCCGCCGCCCCACAGCTCGTGGGTTTTGACGGAATCTGCCACCTTGTAACCTGCCCAGCCCAGGACGCCGTCGTGCTGCCACGCTGCCTGGTTGGGCGCGTCGTAGGGGAGCTCATTCTGGAAGCAGACGGTCTTGCCGCCGTCGCCGTTCCAGATGACGTTGTACTGCTGGTAGTGCTCCACGAACAGGCCCGTGGCGGTGACGTTGTTGCCGTTGACGATCACGCCGTTCGCGCCGGTGTTGGTGGTCCAGCCGACGCCGTTCCCATGGTCGGCGCGCCAGGCCCAGATGTGGTCCAGGAGGACGTTGTCGCTGTTGACTTCCAGGCTGACCGAAGCCTTGCCAACATGCGGGCCGCCGATGCGGAAGAACACGTCATGGAGCGTGGTGGGGTTGGCCGGATCACTGAGGGCGGCGGAGTTGGCCGGCCCGCTCCCTGCGCCCTGGCGGGCCTTGCCGACGCGCATCAGGGCAGGTGACTCCATCTCTCCGGCATCTATGGTGACGGCGGCGACGTCGACACCAGGGACATCCGCCACCGTCAAGGGGACCGCTCCGTTGACGGCGGTGAGGGTTGCCATGCCCAGCCCGAGAACGACGGTTCCTGCCCGCTTGACCTCGATGCTTTGGTCAACGTCGTACACCCCCGGGGTCAGGAGGAGGTGCTTTCCCCTGGCCAGCTGGGAGTTGATGGCCTGCACTGAATCGCCGGGCTTCGCGACATAGAAGTCGGCCAAGGGGATGCTGCGGCCCTCTGTGGGACCGTTTTCCCACGTGGTCCCGGCAGAGTCCTGGCGGACGGCGGGCAGGAACACGTTGTACTGGCCGGCCTGATCCAACGTCAGGTACGGCTTCTCGCGGCTGATCGGCGTGGCGGCCAGGGTGGTGTACGGCGGGTTCGGGAAGGACTGCGGAGGCGCCCCGTTTACGCCCGAGAACACCTGGTTCCACACTCCGTTGGACCAGCTGCCGATGCTGCTGTTGCGGACCAGGTACTGCTGCTGTGAGCCGTTGATGACGGCGCCCGTCTTTGAATCCGCGATGAAGCCGCCACTGGCGTACTGCGGCCCTGCCGTGCAGTAGTCCATGAGGGAAAGGTTGCCGCCGGTGATGTTGATCCGCCGCATGGGTGAGGCCTGCGAAGCCGCCCAGAAGTTCGCCGAGCTGCGGCAGCCTTCAAGTCCGGTGACGTTGATGGTGAGGTTGGACAGCGAACGCCAGAAGTTGTTCAGCGCGATGCAGTTGTCCGCGGACAGGCAGCGGTTGTAGACGTCCACGTGCCCGTTGATGGTGACGTCGGTGGGTGCAGCACCCAGCCCCGCAACCTCCGTGGAGTAGCCCACCTGGACAATCAGCGGCTGCTCCGGGGTTCCATAGGTGCCGGGTTTGAACAACAGGGAATAGCGTTTGGTCCCCATTTCGTCGTCCACCTGCTGCGCCGCGATGGAGTCCACCGTTGCCTGGATCCGGGCCACCGGCATGCTGGGGTCGAAGACGTACACATTGGGTCCGAAGGGGTGTTGCGTCGCCTGTGGAGGAGCCGGGATCGCGGCCGGCAGGGGGCCTGGGGCGCGGCTGCCTGGGTCGGGGCCCATGCCTGTGGTGCGGCGGGCGACGCGACGGCCATTCCTCCTCCGCTGCCTATCAGGCCGGCCAGGAGGACCGCCGTGCCGGTGACGTGTCTGAGGGGGCTTTTCATTCGCCGCGGTTGCGGGCCGTTGGGCCTTTCGGCGCGCGGCGGTTGGGGCAGGTGGGCTAGCGGCATTGCTGGTCCTGTTCGTCGGTGGGATTCGTCGAGACGGATGTGGGCGGCGAAAAGACGCGGCCGTGGGAGCGCTCTCGTCGGGGAAGCCTAACACCGCAACGGGGTGTCGACAAGGGCATATGGGAGCGCTCCTACCTCGCCTTGACAACCATCTGTGAGTTGGGACACCATTTGGTGAGAGCGCTCCCACCACGGATCGGCCTCCGACCCGTCCCCACCGCTCCCCAGCCCCACCGTCCATCGGACCAATGGGGCATTTCTGACGAAGGAGTCTTCCCCTGTGAAAAACCCCAGCAAGTTCTCCGTGCTTTCGGCTGCCGCCGCGTGCCTTGCCCTGTCGTTGACCGCGTGCGGTTCCTCATCGCCCGAGAAGGCAGGAGTCAACGGTGCAACGGGATCCGAACCCGTAACGCTCACGGTCGGCACGTTCAACGAATTCGGCTACGAGGCGCTCTTTGAGGAATACAAAGCCCTGAATCCGAACGTGACCATCGTGCACAAGAAGGCGGCAACCACGAATGAAGCACGGGACAACCTCACGACGCGCCTGGCTGCCGGCTCAGGCTTGTCCGATATCGAGGCCGTAGAGGTGGATTGGCTCCCGGAACTCCTGCAGTATCCGGACCGCTTCGCGGACCTGAGCGACCCCGCTGTTGAAGGTCGCTGGCTGGACTGGAAGGCCGAGGCCGCCACAACCGCCGACGGCAAGCTTCTTGGCTACGGGACCGACTCCGGCCCTGAGGCCGTCTGCTACAACGCTGAGCAGTTCAAAAAGGCCGGCCTGCCCACCCAGCGTGAGGAAGTTGCCAAACTGCTGGGCACCACGTGGGACAGCTACTTCCAAGCCGGGAAGGCATTCAAGGCCGCCAGGCCGGAGTCCGCCTGGTTCGACTCCGCCGGGGCTATCTACCAGGGCATGAGCAACCAGCTTGACAAGGTCTACGAGGAGGAAGACGGCACCGTCATCGCCACGGAGAACCAGAAGGTCAGGGACACCTACAACCAGGTCCTCAAAGCCTCCACCGAGGACGGGCTGTCAGCTCATCTCAAGCAGTGGAGCGATGACTGGGCTTCCGGTTTCCAGACCGGCGCCTTCGCCACCACCCTTTGCCCGGGCTGGATGCTCGGTGTCATCGAGGGCAACGCGGCGGGGGTCGCCGGCTGGGACGTGGCCAACGTCTTCCCCGGCGGCGGCGGAAACTGGGGCGGGTCCTACCTGACGGTCCCCACCCAGGGCGCGCACCAGGCCGAGGCGAAGAAGCTGGCAGGCTGGCTGACCGCACCCGAACAGCAGATCAAGGCATTCACTGCCAAGGGCACCTTCCCCAGCCAGAAGAAGGCCCTGGAAAGCAGTGAACTGTTGGACCAGACGAACGGGTTCTTCAACGGTGCGCCCACCGGCCGGATCTTCGCCGAACGCGCCAAGGCCGTTGACGTGACGCCTTTCAAGGGAACCAAGTTCTTTGCCATCAACGACGCCATGCAGCAGGCCCTCACCCGGGTGGATGTGGACAAATCCGACGACGCCGCCTCCTCCTGGGAGAAGTTCGCCGCCGCGGTGAAAGCCCTCTAGGCATGACTGTCACCGACCGGGTCAAGCCCCAAAGCGCCGGGGGACAGTCCCCGCGCCCGGCGGGGGCGAAGAGTGTCCGGCGCCTGGCCTTCTCGCAGCAGGTCTCCAGGTGGGACGTAAAGCTGTCCCCCTACCTCTACATCTCGCCGTTCTTTATCCTGTTCGCCGTCACCGGTCTGTTCCCGCTGGTATACACGGCATGGGTTTCCCTGCACAACTGGAACCTCATCGGCGGCCAGGGGAAGTTCACGGGCCTGGAAAACTACGCCTTCATCGTGGCCCAGCCCTACTTCTGGAACGCCGTGGGCAACACCTTCAGCATCTTCATCCTGTCCTCCGTTCCCCAGGTTGTTATCGCCCTGGTGATAGCGGCGGTGCTGGACGCGAACCTGAGGGCGAGGACGTTCTGGCGGATGGGGGTCCTGGTCCCCTTCGTCGTGGCGCCGGTGGCAGTAGGCCTGATCTTCAACAATCTCTTTGCGGACCAGTTTGGGCTGGTTAACGGGATGTTGACGGCGGCAGGGCTGGACCCGGTCCGGTGGCATTCAGAGTCCGTTGCGAGCCACCTGGCTATTGCCACCATGGTGAACTTCCGCTGGACCGGCTACAACGCGCTGATCTTCCTCGCAGCAATGCAGGCCATACCCCGGGATGTGTTCGAGGCGGCAACAATCGACGGCGCGGGCAGGCTGCGGCAGTTCTTTTCCGTGACCGTTCCCATGCTGCGGCCAACGGTGATCTTCGTGGTGATCACATCCACCATCGGTGGTCTTCAGATTTTCGACGAACCGCGGGTTTTCGACCAGTCCGGCCTGGGCGGAGCGGACAGGCAGTGGCAGACGCTGACCATGTACATCTGGGAACTCGGCTGGGGCCAGCGCAACTTCGGCAGGGCATCTGCCGTGGCCTGGCTGCTCTTCCTGATCATCGTGCTGATCGCCCTGCTCAACTTCCTCATCACCAAACGCATCGCAAGCAACGGAGGCCGCAAGTGAGCTCCATTCCCATGATCGAACAGTCCGCCGGGAAAGGGGCGGCCAAGGCAGCAGCGCGGCGCGGGCCAGGTACCCGGAAACAAAGGTCGGGCCACGGAAGTGACCGCCGGCCCGGCTTCCTCACCTACGGCTTCCTGGGCGCTGTCCTCCTGGCGTCCCTCTTTCCGCTCTATTGGTCCTTCCTGGTGGGCAGCCACGACAACACCGTACTGAGCCGCGGCATGCCGCTGCTGCCTGGCGGGAACTTCCTGGCCAACGCCGCCAAAGTCTTTGACAGCATTCCGTTCTGGAAGGCAATGGGCAACAGCCTTATGGTCTCCTGCGTGACGGCGGCATCCGTCGTCGTGTTCTCCACCCTTGCCGGATTCGCCTTCGCCAAGCTCCGCTTCCGCGGCAGCAAGGCGCTGCTGGTGTTTGTCATCGCAACCATGGCCGTTCCCACCCAGCTCGGCGTAGTCCCGCTGTTTATCCTGATGTCCAAACTGGGATGGACCGGATCCCTCTGGGCCGTCATCATCCCCGGCGTTGTTACCGCATTCGGCGTCTTCTGGATGACCCAGTACCTGCGCGACGCCCTCCCGGATGAACTGATTGAAGCTGTGAGGATGGACGGTGCTTCCATGATCCAGGCGTTCTGGCACGTCGGATTCCCGGCGGCAAGGCCTGCTGCCGCCATGCTCGCGTTGTTCACTTTCGTGGCCACCTGGACGAACTTCTTCTGGCCATTCATTGTCCTTGACCCTTCGAACCCCACCCTTCCGGTGGCCCTGCAGCTGCTCCAGGCGGCCCACTTCGTGGACTACTCCGTGGTCCTGGCTGGCGCAGTCCTGGCCACCATCCCGCTCCTGCTCCTCTTTATCGCTGCAGGCCGGCAACTCGTATCTGGAATTATGCAAGGAGCAGTCAAAGGATGAGTCCCACCCGACTTGAATTTCCGGAGGGTTTCCTCTGGGGCGCGGCAACAGCTGCCTATCAGATCGAAGGCGCAGCACACACCGGCGGCCGAGAGGACTCCATCTGGGATGTGTTCGCCCGGCTGCCCGGTGCCGTCGCGGACGGCCACAACGGTGACGTGGCCTGCGACCACTACCGGCTCTACAAGCAGGACGTGGCGCTCATGGGCAAGCTGCACATGAAGGCGTACCGGTTCTCCACGTCCTGGGCGCGCTGCGTGCCCGACGGCGTCACACCCAACCCGGAAGGGATCGCCTTCTACTCCCGCCTGGTGGATGAACTGCTGGCCGCCGGGATCACGCCATGGCTGACCCTCTACCACTGGGACCTGCCACAGGCACTTGAAGAGAAAGGCGGCTGGGCCAACCGGGACACCGCATACCGTTTCGCCGAGTACGCGGCCCTGATGCACAGCGTGCTGGGGGACCGGGTCCGCATCTGGACGACCCTTAACGAGCCGTGGTGTTCGGCTTTCCTTGGCTACGCTGCCGGCATCCATGCCCCGGGGCGTCAGGAACCCCGTTCAGCCCTTGCTGCGGCACACCACCTTTTGCTGGGCCACGGCCTGGCGGTCCGGGAACTCCGGCGCCGAGACGCTTCAACGTCCCTGGGCATCACCCTGAACCTGACGGTCGCCGATCCCAGGGACCCCGGCAGCGCCGGCGACCGGGACGCTGCCAGGCGGATCGACGGGCAGTTCAACAGGATTTTCCTTGACCCGTTGTTCCGCGGCGAGTATCCGGACGATCTCCTGGCAGACGTCGCACACCTGGGAATGGCTGACCTGGTGCATGACGGTGACCTGGATCTTATTTCCACGCCGCTGGACCTGCTGGGCGTCAACTACTATCACGGTGAATCCCTCACGAAGGACCCGGCGGACCCCGGGGAACAGGCGGGGCAGGAGACGACGTCGGTCCCCGGGCAGGCAGCGCGCCCGGTGTCCTCCCCTTTCGTGGCGGCCGACGGGGCGCGGTCGGTTCCAAGGGGCCTGCCAAGAACGGGCATGGGCTGGGAGGTCCAGCCGGAGGGGCTGCGGCGCCTGCTCAACCGGCTGCATGGAGACTACACCGGCCCCGCCGGGATCCCCATCTACATCACCGAAAACGGGGCCGCCTACAATGATGTTCCCAATGAAGCGGGGTTCGTGGACGACCAGGACCGGTTAGGGTTCTTCGCAGCCCATCTCCAGGCCGTCCACGGGGCCATCGAAGACGGCGTGGATGTCCGCGGCTATCTCGCATGGTCCCTGCTGGACAACTTTGAATGGTCCTTTGGCTACCATCAGCGCTTCGGCCTGGTCCGGGTGGACTATCCAACCCAGAATCGTGTCCCGAAAGCGAGCGGTTTGTGGTACGCGGCGGTGGCATCCGGCAACGCCATGACGGCGGCCAGCAACCTCGTGCCGGCAACAGGTCAAGGTGTCGTATTGTCGGTGTAATGAACGCAAACTCCAGCCGCCCGGCCCCGGCAGGGGCGGGGCGGCCAAGTCCAACGCTGGAGGACCTGGCGTCGGCCGCCGGCGTGTCCCGCTCTACTGCCTCCCGTGCCATCAACGGCGGATTGAAGGTGAGTCCCGAAGCCAAAGCGGCCGTCGACGCCGCGATCGTCGCTTTGGGCTACACGCCCAACCGTGCTGCGCGGAGCCTGGTTACCCGGCGTGCGGGTTCGGTGGCCCTGGTGATCCCTGAACCTGATGCCAGGGTCATGATGGACCCTTATTTTGCTGCGGTGATCACGGGAGTCAACGAGGCACTGCGCGATACGGACCTGCAGCTGGTCCTGCTGATGTCCCGGGCAGGGGACGATTCTGCACGGACCATCCGCTACCTGCGCGGCGGTCACGTTGACGGCGCGATCGTGGTGTCCCATCACCGGGCGGACGACTGGGTGGAGACCCTGGGAGCCACCGGGCTGCCAACCGTCTTCATCGGCAGGCCGTGGGACACGGCATCCGGGATTCCCTACGTGGACCTGGACAACTTCGAGGGCGGCCGGTTGGCAGCCCGGCACCTGGCCGGCATCGGCCGCACCAGGCTCGGAACTGTTGCCGGCCCTACGGACATGACAGCCGCCGTCGACCGCCTGGAAGGTTGGCTGCAGGGATTGCGGGAAGCCGGCCTCCAGCCCGGGCCCGTCATCCACGGGGACTTCACGACGGCGGGAGGTGCGGAGGCTACGGAGCACCTGCTGTCCACGGCGCCTGAGGTGGACGGGATATTCGCTGCGTCCGACCTCATGGCGCTTGGCGTCGTGGACACTCTTCGAAGTGCGGGCCGCGGTGTGCCCGGCGACGTGGCGGTTGTCGGCTTCGATAACCATTCCATCCAGGCGGCGAACGGCCTGGGACTGACAACGGTGGCCCATCCCATGGTGGAGATGGCTGCTGCGGCAGGAAAGCTTCTGGTCAGCGCCATCGGAAATCCCGGAGAGGCATCGGAACCGGTCATCTATCCGGCGGAACTGGTGGTGCGCGGGAGCACCGCCCCGTGACCCATTAACCCAGTCACCCAGTAACCCGCGAGCCTACAGCCCCGGGTTAGGCGGCTATCCCGCCTTTGACTTTCCGGTGCTGCCGGTGCCGGGCCGGTGCCAGGCGTGAGTGGGCCCCGGCGAGGACCTCGCTGCCGTCAGGCACCGTGCTGTCGCTGTCCAGGTGGGCGCCGTGTTCGATCAGGACGCTGGAACCAATCCTTGAGTGGCTGCCAATGTGGACCCGGTTGCCGATCACCGTGCCCCGGCCAATGCGCACGCCATCGCCGATCACCGTCCGGTCACCGATCGTCGCGTCGCGGTCGATCCAGCTGCCGTGTCCAATCCGGCAGCCTGCACCCACCCTGGCCCCGTGTTCCACATAGCTCATGGAGCCGATCCTGGCGCTGTCGGCCACGATGGCTCCAGGTGCAATGAGGCCGCCGCCGTTGTCGTGGCGGGCATACCGGGTGACCTTGCCGGCGTCGTCCTCAACTGACACAAACTTTGCGGTCATACCATCCCTCGTTAACGCCGCGGTTATTTACCGCGCAGTAGGTTAACGGCTGGGAGTGCCGTGGGATTCCCGAACGGGAATGTGAAAGATGGCCGAAAGCTACGCCACCAGGTTGGCTGCCGCGGTGTCCATGTGTTCCAGGATGGTCTTGCGGGCCAGGGTGGCATCCCCGGTGTCGATGGCGGCGACGATGTCCTTGTGCCGGTCCACGCTCATGTTGCTGACGCCTTTTTCCAGGCCGGCGAACATGATGGACATCCGGATGGAGCCCTCCAGGGATTCCCAGGAGTGGAGCAGTGTTTCGTTGCCGGTGAGCCGGCACAGCGTGCGGTGGAATTCGAGATCGGATTCGATCCGCGCCTCAAGGCTGCCGCTGGCCGCGGCCTCCATGGCGTCAATGGCCTTGTGCAGTGATTCGGTGACCTGCTGCCGGTCCGGCAGTTCGCACAGGGTCCGGGCAGCCAGGGACTCCAGGGCGGCGCGGACGGAGTAAATGTCCCGGATTTCCTTTTCGTCCAGGTGCCGGACGGACAGCCTGCCGCGGGGGCCGGCGGACAGCAGGCCCTCCTGCTCCAGTTGGCGGAGGGCTTCGCGAAGGGTGCCGCGGCTGATCTGCAGCATCTCGGACAGCTCGGTTTCCACCAGGTGGCGGCCGGGTTCCAGTTCTCCGCTGGTGATGGCGGTCCTCAGCGCCGAGAGCGCCTGCTCGCGCAGGCTCTTCTTTTCCAGTCCCAGCAAGGGGGCGGTCAGTCCGGCCATGGCTTCTGTCCTCAATGTCATAAGTCGACTGTTTACAGTCGGTAGTAGTTTCGATAGTACGGCAGAATGCACGGCACCGGCTTAGGACCGGTGCCGTGCATTTTCCATCTGGTGCCTGGCCTTTAGCCGAGTTCGGCCAGGACCTTGGCGACGATGCGGTCTGTGGCCAGCCCGTAGCGCTCGTGCAGGGTGGGCAGGGCGCCGGCGTCCAGGAACTGGTCGGGGAGCGCCACGGGCACCACCCGCTTGCCCAGGCCCGCGGTGACGACGGCGGAGGCGACGGTTTCGAACAGTCCGCCCACCACGGAGTGGTTTTCCAGGGTGACGGCGAGCCGGTCGGTGTTGATCTCCTTGAGGACGGTTTCGGCGTCGAACGGCTTGATGGTGGGGGTGTGCACGACGGCGACGTCCACGTTGTGTGCCGCCAGCGCCTTGGCTGCCTGCAGCGCACGCATGGTCATCAGGCCGGAGGAGATGAAGACGACGTCGTTGCCGCCGCGCAGCACCTTGGCCTTGCCGAGTTCGAACGTGTAGTCGTACTCGTCCAGGACGGTGGGCACGTTGCCGCGCAGCAGGCGCAGGTAGGTGGGTCCTTCGGAGGCGGCGAGCTGCGGCACTGCCTGTTCGATGTCGATCGAGTCGCAGGGGTCCACGATGGTCAGGTTGGGCATGCCGCGGAAGATCGCCATGTCCTCCGTGGCCTGGTGGCTTGGGCCGTAACCGGTGGTCAGGCCGGGCAGGCCGCCCACGATGTTGACGTTCAGGTTCGGTTCGGCCGCGTCCAGGCAGAGGAAGTCGTAGGCGCGGCGGGCGGCGAACACCGAGTAGGTGGACGCGAACGGGACGAGGCCGGTTTCGGCCAGGCCCGCGGCGGCGCCGAAGAGCAGCTGCTCGGCCATGCCCATCTGGAAGAACCGCTCCGGGAAGGCCTTGGCGAAGATGTGCATGTCCGTGTACTTGCCCAGGTCCGCGGTCAGGCCCACGATCCTGTCGTTCTCCTGCGCGGCCTTGACCAGGGCGTGACCGAACGGCGCGGAGGACGTCTTCTGTCCCGGGTCCGCGAAGGATGCGATCATCGCCGAGGTCTTCAGCTTCGGCTTGGCCGCGGCTGCGGTATCGGGAGCCTCGGTGGTGGTGCTCATGCTGAAGCCTTTCCTTCATATCCGGCGGTGAGCTGCTCGCGGCAGGTCTGCCATTCGTTTTCTTCGATGCGCATGAAGTGCGCCTTTTCGCGGTCCTCGAGCAGGGGGACGCCGCGGCCCACCTTGGTGTCGCACAGGATCACGGAGGGACGTCCGACGGCGGCGGCCTGGGCGGCTGCGTTGTCGAACGCTGCCAGCAGCGCGCCGACGTCGTTCCCGTCCACCCGCTGCGTGTACCAGCCGAACGATTCCCACTTTTCGGTGACCGGCTCAGTCCGGAGCACGGTGTCGGTCTTGCCGTCGGCCTGCAGGGCGTTGATGTCCACCATGGCGGTGAGGTTGCCCAGCTGGTGGTGGTGCGCGCCCATGGCCGCTTCCCAGGTGGAGCCCTCGTCCAGCTCGCCATCGGAGAGGAAGTTGAACACCCGGGCGCTTGAGCCCTGGTAGCGCAGGCCCAAAGCCATGCCGACGGCGATGGTCAGGCCGTGCCCCAGGGAGCCGCCGGAAATTTCCATGCCGGGGGTGTAGGTGGACATCCCGGACATGGGCAGCCGCGAGTCGTCCGAGCCGTAGGTTTCCAGCTCCTCGACCGGGACGATGCCGGCCTCCGCCAGGGCGGCGTAGTGGCCGATGGCGTAGTGCCCGGTGGAGAGCAGGAACCGGTCCCGGCCCTCCCAGTGCGGGTCATCCGCGCGGAATTTCAGCTGGTCCCCGTAGACGGCGGCGAGCATGTCCGCGGCGCCCAGTGCCTGGCCCACGTACCCCTGGCCCTGCACCTCGCCCATGTTCAGGGCGTGGTGCCGGATCCGGTAGGCGGCGGCGCTGATCCTGTCCACACGTTCCGGGGTCACTGCGGTCTGCAGTGCGTTGTCCTGGACTGTATCTGTAGGCATTACTGGCTCCGTGATCGTTTGGTGCGTGCGGGTCATTCAGGCGTTGACGGTGTTGGGGGTGCTTTTGGTGGCTTCGTCGGCGAGCTCCCGTTCGCGCTTGCCCCAGGTTTCCCGGGTGGCGATGGCGGCCCAGAGGCCGATCAGGGCGTAGGCGCCGAAGAGCAGTGCCGGGCCCATCCAGCCGAAGCTGACGAACAGCAGGGTGGTGATGAACGGGGTGAAGCCGGAGACCATGGCGGAGATCTGGTAGGCCAGGCTGGCGCCGGAGGCGCGGGTGCGGGCCTGGAAGAGCTCGGGGAACCACGAGCCCTGGGCACCGGCGAGCGAGTTCTGGCAGACAGCGTACGAGATCACGATGGTGATGATGATGGCAATGAACAGGCCGGTGTTGACCAGCAGGAACATCGGGATGGCGAACAGTGCGGCAAAGGCGGTGGACCAGACGTACAGGGGGCGGCGCCCGATGCGGTCCGTCAGTGCTGCCCAGGCCTGGGTGGCGAAGATGCCGATGGCCGACGCGATGCAGAGGGCGATCAGGGTCTGGCTCTTGTCCGCCAGGTGCTGGCTGTTGATGTAGGAAATCATGTAGGTGATGGAGACGGCGTAGCCGGCGGTCTCGGCGATGCGCAGGCCGATGCCCTTGACGATGTTGCGCCAGTCAGTCTTGATGACCTCGACGATCGGGGCCTTGACGATGGTGCCGCTGTCCTTGACTTCATCGAAGACCGGGGACTCGGGAACCTTGGAACGGATGATGAGGCCCACGATCACCAGCAGGATGCTGGCGAGGAACGGGATGCGCCAGGCGAGTTCGTTGCCGAGCTGGACGCTGAAGAGGAAGGTCAGGTTGGCCAGCAGCAGGCCCACGGGGAAGCCGGCCTGGACGATCCCGGTGTACTTGCCCTTTGATTTCCAGGGGGCGTGCTCGTAGCTCATCAGGATGGCGCCGCCCCACTCCGCACCGAAGGCCAGGCCCTGGACGATGCGGACGAAGACGAGCAGTGCGGGGGCAAGCAGCCCCACCGCTGCGTAGGTGGGGAGCAGGCCGATGGCGAACGTGGCCAGGCCCATCAGGATCAGCGAGGCAACCAGGACGGGCTTGCGGCCCACCTTGTCACCAAGGTGGCCGCCGATGATGCCGCCCAGCGGACGGGCCGCAAAGCCGACGCCCAAGGTGGCGAAGGAGGCAAGCGTGCCGGTGACGGGATCGCTGCCGGGGAAGAACGCGGTGCCGAAGTACAGTGCGGCAGCGGTGCCGAAGCCGATGAAGTCATACGTCTCGATGACGGCCCCAACGCCGGATCCGATGGCAACTCGGCGGGCGTCCTTGGTGCCGTGCACCGGGCCGCGCATGGTCAGAGCATCTTTGCTCATGGTGGTTCCCTTTCGAAAAGCGGCTGAAGAAGTCCGCCGCTGTCGACTGTTAACAAACTGGTACGACCCAGTGTGACGCACATCATCTACACTGTCAACAGTCGACTTTCAGAGTTGACTGTTGACAGTTAACGCCACTACTGTGGTGTCCATCACTACCGCTCGGCACGATTCAAAGGATCAATGATGTTCCATTCCAGACTTGGGTGCTCATCCATCAGCTTCCGGCACCAGGACCTGGGCACTGCCCTGGGCACCATGAAGGGTCTTGGTTTCGAGGAGATCGATCTGGGCGCCCTGCCCGGGGTCTGCGACCACGTGCCGTACGAACTTGACGGGGCCGCCGTGGCGGCGGTGTCGCAGGAAGTCGTCGCCTCCGGTGTGCGGGTCCGTTCAGTGAATGGCGACATCGGGGACCTGAACGCAGTCCTCGACGCCGATGGGCAGGACGCCAGGCGGCGCCACCTGGACGCCCTGCTCACCCTCACGGCCAACATCGGGGCCAAAGCCCTGGTGCTGCCCTGCGGCGCCCTGGACCGCAACCCGGTCCGGAGCGTCGAGGAGACCTGGACCTCATTGCCGCGCAGCTCGCTGCTGCTGGCCGGCGCGCTGCAGAGTTCGGCGTCGAACTCTGGACCGAATCCCTGCACTTCCTGCGGTTCTGCTGGAACCTGGAACGTGCGGGACTGCTGGCCGACCGGCTGGCCGGATCCGGCGTCGGAATCGTCATGGACTTCAGCCACATCACCGCCGCCGGCGAGGACGTCCAGGCGTATCTTGACCGGCACCCCGGCCGCATCAGCCATGTCCACCTGCGCGACGCCGTGCCGGGGAACATCAACCTCAGCATCGGCAACGGCGAGGCCGACTTCGCCGGCGGCCTGAAGCGGCTGGCCGCGGACGGCTACACGGGCCACTTCTCCCTGGAACTGGAGACCCGGGACGTCACCCATGACGAACGCCCGGCCGCCGCCGCCAAGGCTGCAAGCTTCATCACCGACCTCATCTGAACTGAACAACCCAAGGAGCACCACCATGACCGCCATCCAGCGCACCGCCGTCCTCACCGGAGCAACTTCGGACCGGGGCATCGGCATCACCACCGCCCGCCGCTACGCCCGTGAGGGCTGGGGCATCGTCATCCTGGACCTTGACGGCGAGAAGTCCGCCAAGGTCGCAGCCGAAATCGGCAATGAATTCAACGTTCCCGCCTTCGGCCACGAGATCGACGTCGCCAACGAAGCCTCCGTCAGCGCAGCCAAGGCCGCCGTCGCCGCAGAGGTGGCCGCCGGCAACCTCCCGCCCGTCGGTGCCTTGGCCAACATCGCCGGCATCACCTCCCCGGTTCCGTTCCTGGAGACCACCCTTGAGCTGTGGCACAAGGTCATGGACGTCAACGCCACCGGCACCTACCTGGTGACCAAGGCGTTCCTGCCGGAAATGATCGAGAACGGCTGGGGCCGGATCGTGAACATGTCCTCCGTCTCCGCCCAGCGCGGCGGCGGCGTCTTTGGCAAGGTCCCCTACTCCGCCGCCAAGGCAGCCATCCTGGGATTCACCAAGGCCCTGGCCCGCGAACTGGGCGCCACCGGCGTCACCGTCAACGCCATCACCCCGGGTGCCGTGGACACCAACATCCGCGTGGGCAGCACCGAGGAGCAGGAAGCCGCCATCAACGCGGGCATCCCGCTGGGCCGGAACGCCACCACGGAAGAAGTGGCCTCCGTCATCACCTTCCTGTCCTCCGAGGACTCCGCCTACCTCACCGGCACCACCATCGACATCAACGGCGGCAGCCACATCCACTAGCAGCAACAGCTCCCAGACCACCCCGGATGCCGGAGAACCCCCATGACCAAAATCTTCAATGACCCCTCAGAGTTTGCCGAGGAGGCCCTGGCAGGCTTCTGCGACGTCCACTCCGACCTGGTTCGGCAGGTTCCCGGTGGCGCTGTCCGCCGGTACCGGCCGGCGCAGCCCAAAGTCGCCGTCCTGGCCGGCGGCGGCTCGGGGCACTACCCCGCCTTCGCCGGGCTGGTCGGCGCCGGCTTCGCCGACGGCGCGGTGGTGGGAAACATCTTCACCTCGCCCTCCGCCCAGCAGGCCTACTCGGTGGCCAAGGCCGCCGAGTCCGGCGCCGGCGTCGTCTTCACCTACGGCAACTACGCCGGCGACGTGATGAACTTCGGCATGGCCAGCGAACGCCTGGCCGCCGAGGGCATCCCCGTGGAGAACGTCCTGGTGACGGACGACATCGCCAGCGCCCCGCCGTCGGAATCCGCTAAGCGCCGTGGCATCGCCGGTGACTTCACCGTGTTCAAGGTAATGGGGGCGGCGGCGGACAACGGCGCGGACCTCGCGGAGGTGGTGCGGCTGGGCCGCAAGGCCAACGACCTGACGCGGACCATCGGCAGCGCGTTTGCCGGCTGCACCTTCCCGGGCGCCGACTCACCGCTGTTCACGCTGCCCGAAGGGCAGATGGGCCTGGGCCTGGGCATCCACGGCGAGCCCGGCCTGCACGACACGGACCTGCCTTCGGCGAAGGACCTCGGGCAGGAACTGGTGTCCCGGGTGCTCTCTGAAACGCCACCTCACGCCGGCAAGCGCATCGCCGTCATCCTCAACGGCCTCGGCTCCACGAAGCATGAGGAGCTCTTTGTCCTCTGGGGAGCCGTGGCGCCGCTGCTCCGCGCGGCCGGCTACACGCTGGTGATGCCCGAGGTGGGCGAGTTGGTGACCAGCCTGGACATGGCCGGCGTCTCGCTCACGGTCACCTGGCTGGATGAGGAACTTGAGCGGCTGTGGGTTGCCCCTGCGGAGACGCCCGCCTACCGCCGTGGCAACGCGGCCCTGGAGTCCGGGACCCGTGGCGTCGAGGAAACGTCCGACGGCGGCGCGGCCGCCGCTTCGTTCGTCGCCACGGACGCCTCCCGCGAGTACGCCGCCGCCTGCGTAGCGGCCATTGACGCCGCCCGTTCGTCGCTGCACGACGCCGAAGAGCGGCTGGGCCGCATGGATGCTATTGCCGGCGACGGCGACCACGGACGTGGAATGGTGCGCGGCGTGGATGCGGCAGCCGCCGCAGCGTCGGATGCCCTGGCCGGCGGGGCCGGCGCCGGGGATGTGCTTGCCGCTGCCGGTGATGCCTGGGCGGACAAGGCCGGAGGCACCTCCGGCGTCCTGTGGGGAGCGGCGCTGCGTGCATTTGGCGAGACGCTGGGCAACTCCTCGGCGCCCGAACCCGGTGCCCTTGCGGCAGCCGTGACCGCATTCGCTGACCGGATCATCCAGTTGGGCAAGGCCGAAACAGGCGACAAGACCATGGTGGATGCCCTGCTGCCCTTCGCTTCCGCCTTTAGCCGCGCAGTGGCCGAGGGCGTGGAAACGGGCCGTGCATGGCAGGAGGCCGCGCAGGAGTCCGCTGCTGCGGCGGAAGCCACCGCGGACCTCCTTCCGCTCAAGGGCCGTGCCCGCCCGCTGGCCGAGAAGAGCCTGGGCACGCCGGACCCCGGTGCAACCTCCCTGGCGATGGTCTTCGCCGTGGTGGGGCCGCACTTCACCCGCGCAACCGCTGCCACTGTGCAGGCGTCAGCGAAGTAATGGCAACGAAAGGAAACACCATGGGGCTGCGGCTCATTGTCGGCGCGGACGAGGCCGGCGTCGATTACAAGGACAAGATCCTGGCGGACCTGCGCACCGACCCCCGGGTCAGCGAGGTCCTCGACATCGGCGTCAACCGAAGCGACGCCCCGGACGACTTCACCAGGCCCTACCCCTACGTGGGCATCACAGCCGGCGAGATGATCCGGGACGGTGCC
Source organism: Arthrobacter sp. FX8 (assembly GCF_026723805.1). NCBI lineage: Bacteria > Bacillati > Actinomycetota > Actinomycetes > Micrococcales > Micrococcaceae > Arthrobacter > Arthrobacter sp. FX8. The sequence continues at coordinate 4,147,732 of NZ_CP113505.1, forward strand.
GCTGACCGGGCCATCCTCTTCTGCGGCACCGGAATCGGCGTGGCGATCGCTGCGAACAAAGTGGACGGCATCCGCGCCACCGCTGCCCACGACTCCTTCTCCGTGGAACGCTCCATCCTGTCCAACGACTGCCAGGTGCTCACCATGGGCCAGCGCGTGGTGGGCATCGAGCTCGCACGGCGGCTTGCGAAGGAATGGATCGGCTACACGTTCGATCCGACGTCGGCCTCCGCCGGGAAGGTCAAGGTCCTCACCGACTTTGAGGGCTGCTAGCGCTGGCGCTGAAGCTGGGCGGGCTTACCCGTCCAGCTTCGCGCGGAGCCCTCCGATGATGACGTCGAGCCCGAAGTCGAACGCATGGTTGCCGCGCTCCGCCGGAGGGCCGGCATGGCTGACGGCGCGCTTGAGCGTGGGATAGCCCTCCGCCGGCGGATCCCAGACGACGTCCGGCGCGGCCAGATCCAGGGCCGCGCCCAACGCAAAGCTGTCAATCGTGGAAATCGCCGACACCACGTCCCGGCCACGGAAACCGGCAGCCTCCAAGGCAAGCGCGAGGTCCTCGTAAAGCCCGATGACCTCGGGGTCGGTAATGGACTGGAGCACCATCAGGGGTGCCAGCCGCGGATGGCGGGCAAAGGCGTCCCGGTAGGCGCGGATCAGGATCCGCAGGGCACCTTCCCAGTCCTCATGGTCCACCGGCGGATACGGCTCCTCGGTGATGATGCGGTGCCTGAGCAGTTCCAGGATCTGGTCCCGTCCCGAGACGTGGTTGTAGATCGAGGACTGACTCACGCCGATCTTCCTGGCGAGTTTGGGAAAGCTGAAATCCCCGCTCTGGTCCACCAGTTCAAGTGCGGCCGTCGTGAGGGCCTCCACGGAAATCAATGGGAGGGGCGGGCGGCCCATCGGTTCTCCTCACTGCAGCTCTTGGACATCGGCTCCAGCCTAGCGGGCTGACACATATCCGCCCGTGCCGGCAAAACTATTGTGCTCTGGACCACTTGGTCCCATACTAAACGAAAGCCTTTCGTTTAAGTGGGCTTCAAGGAAAGGACAGAGCTGTGCCCGAGACCAAAACAAAACCAATTGCGCCGTCCGTGGATGGCGCACTCAAGCGCAATGCCCTGGGCACCGGAGGCATAGCCTTCCTGGTGATCTCGGCTGCGGCACCCTGACAGTGATGGCGGGCGTGGCCCCGGTGGCGATCGGAGTAGCGGGCATCGGCGCCCCTGCCGGTTACCTCCTGGCGGGCATCGTCCTGACCCTCTTCGCCATCGGTTTCATGGCGATGACGCGCCACGTCAAAGCCTCCGGCGGCTTCTACACTTACATCTCGATTTCTTTGGGAAAGACCGTGGGGCTGGCGTCCGCCATCCTTGCGATCATCTCCTACAACTGCCTCCAGATCGGCGTCTACGGGCTCTTCGCCGTCCAGACGCATGACATGCTGCAGGTCCTCTTTGGGCTTGAGGTTCCGTGGCCCGCCATTGCCCTCATCGCCGTCGCGGCCGTCTGGTTCCTGGGATACCGGGGGATCGACGTGGGCGCCAAAGTCCTCGGCGTCCTCCTGGTCGCGGAAACAGGCATTCTCGGCGTGATGGGCGTGGGCATCCTCAGCAGCGGTGGCGCACACGGTATCAGCCTGGGCTCCTTCAGCCCCGGGCAGGCCTTTGGACCTGGCGTCCTGGCAATCCTGGGCATCTGCTTCGCCGCCTTCATGGGCTTTGAATCCACGGTGTTGTACCGCTCCGAAGCCCGCAACCCGGATCAGTCAGTTCCCCGCGCCATGTACATCGCGGTGGGCTTCATGTCCGTGTTCTATGCCTTCATCGTCTGGGCCGTCATCCAGGCCTTTGGCGACGACCAGGTGGTGGAAGCCGCTGGCGAACTGTCCGGCGGGATGTTCTTCCAGACCATAGGGCAGTATGTGGGACCCTGGGCTGAAACTGCCATGTACGTCCTGATCGTCACCAGCGTCTACGCATCACAACTGGCGTTCCACAACGCCATCAACCGCTATGTCTACATGCTGGCCAGGGACGGGGTCCTGCCGGCGTTCCTCGGCCGCACGCACCACCGGTTCAGGTCACCGCACCGTGCCGGGCAGCTGCAGACCCTGTTAGCAGCGGTGGTCATCACTGTCTGCGCCATCCTGAACGCGGACCCGTACCAGCAGCTCCTGATCTGGGTGAACACCCCGGGCATCTTCGGCATCGTGGGCCTCCAGGGGCTGGTGTCCGTGGCAGCATTCCTGTACCTCCGCCGGAACCCTGCTGCTGCCCGCAACAAACTCCTCGCCCCGCTCAGCCTCGTATCAGCGGTCCTGCTCTTCGGCGTCGTCATCCTCATCGCACTGAACATCGAACTCCTTACCGCGGCCGACGCCCTGACCAACACCATCCTGATCCTGGTTACGCCTGTGGTGTTCGCCGGGGGCCTGCTGGCCACCCGGTGGCTGCGCCGCCGTCGTCCTGCCACCTTTGACCGCATTGGAAGCTTCGAAGCACATGAATGACATGAATGACATGAATCCTGACCTCATTATCCTTGCCGGCACAGTCCACACCATGGACGGGACACCCAACGGACCTGCGCCTCAGGCTGTAGCGGTCCGGGACGGGCACATCCAGGCGGTTGGAACGCGGCACGACGCGCAGTCCTGGGGTCCGGCCGAGGTCATCGATTTCGGTGACGCCGTCCTTACCCCGGGGTTGGTCGACTGCCACGTCCACCCCGTCATGGGCCTGGACATGACACGCGGCCGCGACCTCTCCGGCATCACGGACCTTGCCGCCGTGCGCGCCTTGCTGCGGGCAGAGGCGGCGGCAACGCCGGCGGGCGAATGGGTCCGCGGCTGGGGACTCGACCCAAATGCCTTCGGGTCAGCGCCGCCGCACCGGGAGCTGATCGACGACGTCGTGGCCGGCCGCCCGGCCGTGATCCGGCTGTTCGATGCCCATTCCGCCCTGGCGAGCACGGCGGCGCTGGAGACCGCCGGCATCACCGGGCCACGGCACTTCGACCAGGCAGCCGAAGTGGTCTGCGACGGCAGGGGGAACCCCACCGGTCTCCTGCTCGAAGCCGCGGCTTTGGACCTGGTCCTGAAACATATGCCCCAGGAGACTTTCCAGGAACGGAAGCGCCGGCTGGGTGAGCTCTTTGATTCGTTCTCCCGGGCAGGCCTGACAGGCATCCATGTCATGGACTGCGGGGAGGGAACCCTGGAGCTCCTTGCCGCCCTTGAGAACGATTTGGCCGGATGCGGCAGGGGCCTGCCGGTGCGCGTGCGGGTTTCGCCATGGTGCATGCCGGGAAGCGGGGAGGCCGACTGGCGGCGGCTGGTGGAGCAGGTCAGGACTGCTCGGGGCTCCCGGTGGGAAGTGGCCGGAATCAAGCTGTTCGTGGACGGCACGGTGGACAACGGCACGGCCTGGCTTTTTGAGCCCGACAGCCACGGCCAGTCCGTCGCACCCTTTTGGCCAAGCCCGGAGGAGTACAACCGGGCCATCAGGTTCTTCGCAAGCCAGGGCATTCCCACCGCAACCCATGCCATCGGTGACGCCGGCGTGGCGGCAGTGCTGGCAGCGTTCGAGGATCTTCCGGCGGACCTGCCCCGGGCTCCGCACCGGATCGAGCACCTTGAAACGGTCCCGGACGGACTCATCCAAAGGTTCGCCGGTTCCGGCCTGATCGCCAGCATGCAGCCCAGCCACTGCACCCACTATTCGCGCGCGGACCAGACGGACAACTGGTCAAGGCGGTTGGGAAAAGAACGGGCGGACCGTGGATGGCGGTCCGCTGACCTCCGGTCCGCAGGCGTAACGCTCGCGCTTGGCTCCGATTGGCCTGTCGCCCCCTTTCCGCCCCTTCCGATCCTCGCAGACGCGCAACTTCGGCGGCGGTCGGGCCACCCGGATGAACAGCCGATTGTGCCGGGCCAGGCGCTCACAGCACGCCAGGCGCTGGAAGGCTACACCTCGCACGCGGCCGAAGCTGCAGGGGAGCGGACGGTATCGGGCTCGGTAACGGTGGGCAAGCGCGCTGATTTCACCGTTTTCGACGTTGATCCACTGTCAACGGCCCCTGATGAGCTGGCGCAGGGTCACGTGCTGGCCACTGTGGTGAACGGCCTGCTGCAGCACTGTTCCGTGGGCGTCGCCGGCTAGCGGCGGCGGATTTTGCCCCAGGGGTTTTGCCCCAGCCCCCGCCGCGCGGGGGCTGGGCTTACGTGATCCCCCTTCCTAGACTGGGGTGATGATCACAGTCACCGGAAGTGTGGAAACCAACCTGTCCGCGGAGAAGGCCTTTGCCTTCATGAGTGAGTTCGAGAACACCCCCAAGTGGGACCCCAACACGCCCGTCATGGACAAAACCACCCCGGGGCCGGTGGCCGTGGGGCACAAGTACCATGCCGAGTCCGAGTTCCGGGGGAAGCGCCAGACCCTGGTCTACGAGGTCATCGAGCTGACCGACAACCACATCAAGCTGCGCGGCGAGAACAAAACCGTGACTTCCTTCGATTCCATCGACGTCACCCCCAACGGGACCGGTTCGGTGGTGAAGTACACGGCCGAGTTCAGCATCAAGGGACCGGCCAAGATCATCCAGCCCCTCCTGAAGCCCGCCTTCATGTCGCTGCGGGATCCGGCGCTGAACGGCATCCGGGACACCCTCAACGCGCTGGCAGCAGCCTGACGGCTTCGAAAAACTCCCTGATCTCATGGCGGGGGTCGGCTTCAAGCCGGGACTCGCCGTCGAGCACCATGGTGCGCCGCTGCCCTCCAACTCCCGGCCACGGAAGGCGTTCCGTGCCAGGTGTCCCGGTTCCGGCGAAGGCCGCCCAGGCCCGGCTCATGGCGTCGCTGAGGGACACCGGTGCCTTGCCCCGTGTGAGGAAGGCGGCCTCCGGCGCGTCCAGGTGCCGGAAGACGAATGGGATGTCCAGGGCGTGGCAGGCACCCAGTTTCCCGCCCATGGCCGGGCTGCGCCATGTGAACAGGTAGGCGAAGTCCTTCCCGGCGGCTCCTTCACCGGTCGCTCCGTGGGCCAACCGGCCTGCGGCAGCCGCCTGCCTCGCGTCCAGCAGCCGGTTGCTGGGCTGGCGGTAAAGGGAATCCGCGATGGCGGCTTCCAGGAGTTCCTTGCCTGACGGTTCCCTGCCCAGCACCCTGGTGAGCGCCTCCGTATAGCCGGGGGCAAGCGCCGGCGGCACCCCGCTCCGCACAGCACGGCGGCCGCACGGTCCGGGTAGCCCGGGTCCGACCCCGTGTCCGGGCGCATCTCGACGGCGAATGAGCCCTCGTTCAGGTTGGTGCCGATCAGCAGGTCCACCCCGAAGTTGACCCCGTTGCCGATACTTTCCAGCGGTGGCAACGGAAGCGACGGCGTGCCCACCGTGGGCTGGAATGGCAATGGAACCGCGAAGGACTCCGCCGCAGCACGCTGTTCCAGGGCGGCCTGCGCTTCCAGCAGCCGCTCCACAGGGAGGGTCAGCAGTTGGTTGGCGGAGGAGGCATCCAGACCACACAACTCAAGGAATGTGGCGCTGATCCGCGCCGAGTCCTCCGGCCGGCGGCAGCGCTCGGCCGTGCCGCTTTGCATGATGGCCCGGCGGAAGAGCCCTTCCGACGCCGGCATGCCCAGCAGGGTGCCGATGGCTGCGGCGCCTGCGGACTCCCCGAAGATGGTCACGTTGTGCGGGTCGCCGCCGAAGGCGCCGATGTTGCGGCGGATCCAGCGCAGGGCCTCCAGCTGGTCCAGCAGGGCGAGGTTGGACGAATCGGCGTAACCGGGCCCCAGCAGGTCCGCCAGGTGCAGGAAACCCAGCGCGCCCAGGCGGTAGTTGATGGATACCAGCACCACGCCCGCCGCAGCCGCCAGCCGGGCGCCGTCGTACATTGCGTCACTGTTGGCGCCCATGAGGTAGGCGCCGCCATGGATCCATACCATTACGGGCCTGGCCGGGCCTTCCGTTGCCGGCGTCCAGATGTTCAGGTTGAGGCAAGCCTCTTCGCTCCAGGTGCGCGGCGTAGTGCCGGGAGGGGCATGGGACTCGGGATTCTGGGGCGCGGCGGGGCCAGGTGCGGTGCAATCAAGCACCCCGCTCCATGGCGATACCGGTACCGGCGGGCGGAATCGGTTGCTTCCCGACGGCGGCTCCGCGTAGGGGATGCCAAGGAACCGGTGGACGGTGGTCCCGTCAGTCTCAAATGAATTGCCCAGGACGGATCCGTCCGGAGTGGAGAGGGGCGTCATGGTTGACAGGTTACGACACGGGCGAAGGTAGGCTGGCATCACCGTTCGGCAGTGGGCGGCCACAGAGGTGTGGCTTTTAACCAATGTCCGGGAGGTAAGACGCGTGCTCCATGCCGGCGTGCCTGAAGACGAGGATTTTGCAGACGTTGCCCTGCATCTCCAGGAGTCCTTCCTGCAGAACCCTGAAGTTGAGGCATTTCTCCAGGATCTTGCAGCCTACGCGGCGGCCCGGCTTGGCGGGGAGGGGCACGTGTGCTCCTGCGAAATCGTGGTGCTGCGGCCCAAAAACCCGCGGCATGTGCCAGCAGCCACCGCAGTGCACAACTCCTCTGCCAGCTGGAGGCCACGCTTGGCGATGGTCCCGGCGCCACGGCCATGCGGGCAGGAAAGACAGTGCTGGTTTCCGACCTCCGGCGCGAAGACCGCTGGCCGGAGTACGTCCACGCTGTCCAGGAGCAGGGCTTCCGCTCGGTATTGAGTATCCCCGCGCTGCTGGAAGGCGATTCCCAGGGCGTGATTACGTTCCACTGTTCACAGCCCCTCGTCTTTGGCAGCCATGGCATCGGTGCCGCGGAAGCGTTTGTCCGGCAGGCCTCCAAGGGGCTGACACTTGCCCTGCGGATGCTGAAGCTGGAAGAGACCAGGGACGGCATGAGCGCCGCCATGCAGACGCGTACCGTGATCGACCTGGCAACCGGGGCCATCATGGCGCAGAACCGGTGCAGCCAGGCTGCGGCCTTCAAGCTGCTGCGGGACGCGTCCAGCACGCGGAACATGAAACTCCGGGATGTTGCGGCCGCCGTCGTCGCGTCAGTCGCCGGCGCCGCGGACACCTTCACCTACTTCGACGAGTAGGGATCCTTCCGTTCCGGGTCACGGTGTTCCGGCTGCAGGGTGGAAAGGGCGGAACCGCTGAGCGGAGCCCGTAGCGGCAGGCCTTCGGAAGCGCAGTGTTCGTTGACAGCCTGCGCCAGTGCGTCGCGTTCCTTCGTTGAAAGGGCGGCTTCGCCTGCGCAGTAGTCCCGGATGAGCTGTTCAGAGGCGTCCCCGCCCAGCCCAACGAACTCCAGCCACAGCTGTGCCAGATCCAGCCGGTACTCCTTTATCAGAGCGCCGGTCAGGGCCTGCTGGTCCACGGCATCCATCGTCACGTCCTTGCCTTTGGTTGCACTCCTACGGTTGGGATTCGGAACCGGCGGCACCGTGGATGGGAAATGATCCAGGAAAATCCACAAGGGGAATTGACCCAGGCAGGCCGTGGGACCTTTGCCCCTAGGCAGGCAACTCCCGGAAGCAGTCAACTGGAGTGTCCGGAGCCGGCGAGTACACCCGGCGAGCACAACAGGAGGCAGAGACCATGGGCGCATGTGATGTCTGCGGCAGCAGCGAGGGCCGCATGTTCACCGTCAATATGGGGAACCAGACAGGCACGTTCGACAGCTTCGAATGCGCCATCCACATGATGGCTCCCGCATGTGAGCACTGCGGTTGCCGGATCCTGGGCCACCCCGTGGAAAGCCAAGCAGGCATCTACTGCTGCCTGCACTGTGCCAAGGAAGCAGGGAATCCCCACCAGGCCGCCAAACCTGAGCACTCCACGGTGGCCGTTCCGGCACACGGTGCATCAGCGGGCCAGGCCTAGTCCCGCCGGCACCACCGCAACAGGAAAAGGGAAGCCGTGCCCGGTAACGGAAGCTTCAGGATCGTGGTGGGCGTGGACGGTTCCGACCAGTCCCGGTCGGCAATGGACTGGGCCATCGAGGAGTCCAGGCTGCGCAAAGGTGAGGTCCAGGCGTTGACCGCCTGGAGCTTCCCTTATGTCAGCGATGCCCTGGGCACCGCCTGGGACTACGAGATCTTCCAGAAGGACGCCCAAGCGATCCTGGAGGCGGAGCTTGAACGCATCAAGGACCAGGGCGTGACGATCACAGGACGGGTCGTGGAAGGCAACCCGGCAGCGGCACTCATTGACGCCTCCCGCGATGCCGACCTGGTTGTCGTCGGCTCCCGGGGCCATGGCGGATTTACCGGCATGCTGCTCGGCTCTGTATCCCACCAGACCATCCACCATGCGCACTGCCCGGTACTGGTCATCCGCGAGCCTGCCGCAGATTAGGACGGACCTTCCACCTTTCGGTGAATGGAAAGTGTCGTCGTGTGATGCTGCCTGCGCTGCAAGGCTTGCAGGATGGACATGATTCGGATTGAACCCCGGTGCCGCGTGATTGTCGACAACGACTGGGCCGGCGACCCCGACGGCCTGCTTGGACTGGCCCACCATGCCCTGTCCCCGGCAAACAGGATCGCAGCCGTCACAAGTTCCCTGACGAATCCGATGTTCGGGCTGCCGGAGGGCAGATCCCAGCGGGGCGCCTGCCTGGCCGGGGAACTGCTCCGGGTGCTCGAGCGCCCCGAACCGGCGGCGGTGCATCCCGGACCGGACAGCCCTTTTACCGGCCAACCACGGAGCTCCGCTGCGGCGGGCGCGATCATTGAAACCGCAATGACCGCGGATGACCTGCCCTTGATTCTGGTGTGCGCCGGTCCGCTCACCAATGTTGCGGACGCGCTCCTGCTGGAGCCGGGCATCGCCCGGTTGCTGACGCTTGCCTGGGTCGGCGGAGCCGCCCGGAACGACGACGAGTACAACTACTTCACGGACCCCGCCGCTGCGGACTTCGTGCTGGCGAACCAGGAGCTCGCAGTCTGGCAGTTCCCCGCCGAAACGTACCGGCAGATGGTGGCGTCCGTCGCGGAACTCGATCATGCCTTCAGGGTTGCCGGCCCGGCCGGCGAGTGGCTGTGGGAGCACTTCAACAGTCTTGAGGTGCCGGACTTCGTGAAATTCGGGCCGGTGTGGTGCCTTGGAGACAGTGCACCCCTGGTGGTCACCGGGCTGGATGACGTCACCTCGGTGTTCACCGAAACGTCCGCGAGGCCGTCCCGCCGGATTTATACGGGTGTGGACAGCCGGTTGGTTCTTGCGGACTTCTTTGCGAAGCTGCACCTGCACGCCCGGCGGCCGTAGACAAGGGCAAAAGGCCTGCGGCAGAGGAATGGCCCGGACTTCCATGGGAAGTCCGGGCCATTATGAACCACGCTTAAGCGGGTTGCGGTGCCCCGGCCCCGGCGTGCTCCCTGGCCAGGTTCCCCAGCCAGCGCGCGCTCTCCTTGGGAGTCCGTTCCTGGGTGGAGCGGTCCACGGCGATCAGGCCAAACTTGGGCCCGTAGCCGAAGATCCACTCGAAGTTGTCGAACGCGGTCCAGGCGATGTACCCGCGGACATCGATGCCGTCCGCAAGGCAGGAAGCAACCCCGTCGACGGCCGTCCGCAGGTACGCCACCCGCTGCGTGTCATCCTCGGTGGCCAGGCCGTTCTCCGTGACGATCACGGGGATCCCGGCGATCCGCTGGGCCTCGCGGATGGTGGACTCCAGTGCCTGGGGATAGATTTCCTCGCCCATCTGGTTGGTGGGCACGCCCTCCGGTGCGGGCGCATGGCCATCGGGGCCGTACACGGTGCGCCCGTAAGTCTGGATGCCCACGAAGTCGTCACCCCGGGAGGCTTTGAGGAAGCGTTCGTTGACGTCCCGGCGCACCCGGTCTGCAATCCCTTCGCCACCGGGCAGCGCCTGGATATCGGAGTTTGCGAGGGTCCACCCCACCTGGAGGTCCGGGCGATGGGCTTTGATGGCCTTGGTGGCGGCCCGGTGCGCCGCCACCTTGACCTGGAACCCCGCCTCCGTGGAGCAGAACTGGAACGGGGCAACAGTGCTGGCATCCACGCCCAGGCGCTGGGCGGCGGCCGCCCAGATGGGCACCGAACCGCGGTTCTCCGGGGCTTCCCCGCCGATGCCGAATGACTCCAGCAGCCAAGGGAGGTTCGGCTCGTTCAGGGTGCAGGCGACGCCGATCAGGTCACCCAGGTGGGCCATGACCCGGTCGCAGTAGCGTGCGAAGAGTTCGGGCGTCCGGCTGCCCTCCCAGCCGCCGATCCGGAGGAGCCACAGCGGTGACGTGAAGTGGTGGAACGTGACCACCGGGGTGAGTCCATGTTCGTGGCAGGCTTCCAGCACCCGCTTGTAGTGGTCCAGCGCAGCCACCGAGAACTGGCCTTCCTCCGGTTCGATCCGGGCCCATTCCATGGAGAACCGGTAGCTGTTAAAACCGAGGCCGGCGATCAGTGCGATGTCCTCGCGGTAGCGGTGGTAGTGGTCCACGGCGTCCCCGGACGGCTCCGCGAAGATCGTTCCGGGAAGGTGCTCCAGGAACCAGGTATCGCTGTTGACGTTGTTGCCTTCCACCTGGTGGCCGGCGGTGGCCACGCCCCAAAGGAAGTCGCGGGGGAACGGGTTGGTCATGGGGTTCCTTTCGTGATGGACGCGTGCAGGCGTCCGAGGCTTCGTTGCCTTCCATCCTTCCGCCCGGCGTGACCGCCGCCACAATACCTTTTCAATCAATGACATTGTCATGTTTGGCGCCTGTGGCCCCGGCTGATTCTTGAAGGAGCCGGACATCCGGCCCCACTGTTTTTCTTTCCGTTGCAGTCATAGAAGAATGCGAAGGCGCACCACATGAAATTCCTGACCACCACCGCACGCGGCAGCGCTGCCGTCCTGACCGGTGCCCTGTTGGTGGGCTCCCTGGCCGCCTGCGGCGGCGGGTCCAGCCAGGCAGCCGCCAAGGCTGACACCAGCAGCCTGACCCTTGCCATCGACAGCGACTCGGCCTCCTTCGGCTTTGATCCGCTGCGCGTCTCGGCAGCGCAGCGCCAGTTCTTCGAGGGCCTCTACGACAGCCTGATGACGCTCCAGCCCGACGGTTCCACCGGCCCCGGCCTGGCCAAGGAATTCAGCTACAACGCGGACAACACCGTCCTGACGCTGACCCTGAAGGACGGCGTGACCTTCACGGATGGCTCCACGCTGGACGCCGCACTGGTCAAGGCCAACCTTGACCGACGGTCCGACCCCGCCCTGAGCGCCTACTCGGCCGTCGCCAAGGGCGGCGCCCAGGAAATCGCGTCCGTTGACGTGGTCAGCCCCACCCAGGTGGCCCTGACCTTCGCCAAGCCGCAGCCCGGATTCGAGAAAAACCTGGCCTCCACCACGGGCATGATCGTGGGCAGGAACGGCGTCACGGACACGTCCAGCCTCGCTGCAACCCCTGACGGCTCCGGACCGTACACCCTTGACCCCTCCACCGTGAAGGGCAACAAATACGTCCTGGTGAAGAACGACAAGAGCGCGGACGCCTCCAAGTACGCCTACAAGAAGGTGGTCTTCAGCGTGGTCCAGGACCCGCAGGCCCGCGCCAACGCCCTGGTCTCCGGCCAGGCCGACGTTGCCATGCTGACGTCCTCCACGGTGGACTTCGCCAAGTCCAAGGGCGTTGGCGTTTCGCAGATCGGCGGCACCGTGAACACCATGATCTCCTTCGACAAGATCGGCAAGACCGCACCGGCGTTCGCCCAGGAGAAGGTCCGCCAGGCCATCCAGTACGCCATCAACCGCCAGGCCCTGGTGGATGCCCTGCACAAGGGCGACATCCCTGCATGGAACGCCCTGCCCAAGGATTCGGCCGGCTTCACCAAGGACCTGGAAACCACATTCGCGTACAACCCGGACAAGGCCAAGAGCCTGCTGGCCGAGGCCGGCTACCCCAACGGCTTCGAGTTCACCATCATCGCAAGCGCGCAGACCCAGACGGACCTGCAGGCCGTCCAGAAGGACCTCGCCGCCGTGGGCATCACCATGAAAGTCAAGATGGCAGCCTCCACCGACGAAGCGTTCGCCGCCGTCGCCACCACACCCCTTGGCTACGCTCCCCTGAACTGGGACAACCCCGTCGGCGTGATGTACGGAGCCATCCTGAACGGCTTCACCAACGTGCAAAAGGCCACCGATGACAAGCTCAGCGCCGCTACCGGCGAGCTGGCCGCGGCCAAAGACGACGCCGCCGTCAAGGCAGCCGCCACCAAGCTGAACACCCGCCTGGTGGAGTCAGGCTGGATGATCCCGCTGTATGAGGCGCTGACCAACCAGGGCTACAACACCAAGAAGGTGGCCCAGGTGAAGTTCGCCGGCACCAACGCCTACCCGCTCCTCTCGTCCTACACGCCGGCCAGCTAATACCCGCACCTTCCCGCCGGGCCCTCCCCAAACAGGAGGGCCCGGCCGGGCAGGGCCTGACCGATGGAGGTCACCATGGCACTATTCATCACTAAGCGCCTGCTGATGGCGCTGGCCACCGTCCTGGTGGTTGCGGTGCTGGCATTCCTGCTGGTGCACGCAATGCCCGGCAGCCCGGGAGCCGTCTCCCTCGGCGCAGGCGCCTCCCAGGAAGCCATCGACGAGGTCAACCAGAGGATGGGCTGGAACGATCCGCTGTTCACACAGTTCTTCACCTGGCTCGGTTCCGCCGTCCAGGGCGACCTGGGCGTCTCGCTCATCGACGGCCGCTCCGTCAGCGCCGACCTCGCCAGCCGCCTCCCCGTCACCGCCTCGCTTGCCGCCGGCGCCACCGTCCTCAGCGCGGTCCTGGGCATCGCCCTGGGCGTCACCGCAGCGGTCCGCGGCGGCCTCCTGGACCAGGTGATCGGCGGCTTCGTTGGACTCCTGGTCGCCCTGCCGGCGTTCTGGGTGGGCGTCCTCTTCGTGTACCTGTTCGCCGTCCAGTCCTCCATCTTCCCGGCCACCGGCTACGTGCCGTTCGAGGCCTCACCGCAGGACTGGGCCCTGTCCCTGGCGCTGCCGGTGATCACCCTCGCCGTGGGCGGCGCGGCCTTCATAGCCCGCCAGACCAGGGCCTCCATGCTGGAGGCGCTGCAGCAGGAACACATCCGCACGCTGCGCGCCACGGCCACCCCCACCTGGAAGATCCTCTACGTCCACGCCCTGCGCTACGCGAGCCTGCCCATCGTGGCCGGGATCGCCCTGCAGTTCATCGGCCTGTTCGGCGGCTCCGTCATCGCCGAGCAGCTGTTCGCCATGCCCGGCCTGGGCCAGGCCGTCCAGACCTCCGTCAGCACCCATGATGCCCCCGCCGTCCAGGGCGTGGTGGTGATCGCCACCGTGGTGGTGGTTGCCGTCAACCTGGTGCTGGAGCTGGCCACCAAGTTCCTCGACCCGAAGTTGCGTGCCTCATGATCCCAACAGTTACCCCGGCCCCCGCGGACGCGGACCAGGCAGGAAGTACGACGCCGGCAGCAGCCCCGCGCGCAACGCCGGCAGGGCGGCCATCACCAAGGTATCCCGGCACCGGCTGTTCACTTCGCCGGGCGCCGTGGCCGGCCTGGCCTGGCTTGCGGCGCTTGTCACCGCGTCGCTGACAGCGCCGCTGTGGCTGCCCTTCAAGACAGAGGACCAGGATTTCACCTCAGTCCTCTCCGGCCCCACCGCCGCCCACTGGCTGGGAACGGACGAACTGGGCCGCGACATCCTCAGCCGGATCTTCGCCGCCGCAGCCGGCACCCTGGGGACGTCCATGCTCACGGTGATTGTCGGCGTCGGGCTCGGCACCATCCTGGCCATGCTTGCTGCCGGCACCGGCGAACGCGTGGAGGCCGTGATCAGCAGGGTTACCGAGATCATGATGTCCCTGCCGGGAACCGTGATCATCCTGGCCGTCATCGGCGCGGTGGGAACCAACATCCCAGTGGTTATGGCCATCCTGGGCATCCTGATGTCCGCCGGCATCTACCGCGTGATCCTGGGCCAGGCCAAGTCCCTGCAGTCCCAGCTCTACGTGGATGCGGCCAAGGTGGACGGCGTCAACCCACTGCGGATCAGCCTCCGGCACGTCCTGCCCGGCCTGGCGAACACCATCGTGGTCCAGTCCGCGCTGATCTTCGCTGTGGGCATGCTCATCCAGGCCGGCCTCGCGTTCATCGGCTTCGGCCCGCCCATCCCGCAGCCCAGCTGGGGCGGCATGATCCAGGGCGCCTCACAGCACGTCTATGACGCCCCCTGGATGATGGTGCCCACCGGTGCCGTGCTGGCGCTCACCGTCCTCTCCGCCAATGCCATCGGCAATGCCCTGGGCAAGGCCCCCAACGCGGCCGCACCGCACCTGCCCTCCGCCGCGGCACGCCGGCAGCGCGCCAAGGCCGTCGCCGCCATCGCGGCGGAGGCGCCCGGATCGGAGGACTTGGCCGCATTGGACGGCGCCTCTGCCGATAAGGGGACGCTCAGCGTCCGTAACCTGTCCGTCGGCGTCGACAGCGCAGGTACAGGCACCGGCGTCCGCCTGGTCACCGATGTCTCGTTCGACGTCCAGCCCGGCACCGTCCTGGGTTTGGTGGGGGAGTCCGGCTGTGGCAAGACCATGACCGCGCTGTCCTTGTTGGGCCTGCTTCCCTCGGGCGTAAGTGTCACCGGCGGCCAGATCCTCTGGAACGGAAGAAACCTGGCAGCGGTGGCGGAGAGGGACATGGAAGCAGTGCGCGGCCGGGAGATCGCGCTGATCAGCCAGGAACCCATGCGCGCCCTGGACCCGATGTTCACCGTGGGGTACCAGCTCACCGCGACCATCCGCCGGCTCCGCGGCATGGGCAGGACCGAGGCCCGCCAGGAGGCGCAGACCCTGCTGGAAAAGGTGGGCATCGTGGACGCGGCGCGGATCCTGAAGACCTATCCGCACCAGATCAGCGGCGGCATGGCCCAGCGCGTGGCGATTGCCTTGGCACTGGCCGGGCAGCCGAAGCTGCTGGTGGCGGACGAGCCCACCACGGCCCTGGACGTCACGGTGCAGGCCGAAATCCTGTCCCTGCTCCGGACCCTGGTGAAGGACACAGGCATGTCCGTGGTGATGGTGACCCACGACCTTGGTGTGGTGGCGGACATCTGCGACCAGGTGGCCGTCATGTACGCCGGCCAGATGGTGGAGAACGGCACAACCCAGGCCGTCCTGGACCACCCCCGCCACCCTTACACCCTGGCGCTCCTGGCCGCCGACCCACACGCCAACCACGCAGACGACATGCCGGAGCGCCTTGCCACCATCAGCGGACAGGTGCCGCAGCCCAAGGACTGGCCCACCGGCTGCCGGTTCGCGGCCCGCTGCCAGTTCGCCGGCTCAGCCTGCATGGAACCCGTTCAGCTGCTGCGCTCCGGCGCCGGCGAAGGGCTGGTGCGGTGTGTCAAAGCGGACCAGCTGGCCGTCGAAGGCATGGACTGGCTGGCCACGGACGTGCCCGCCTCCCGCGTTTTGGAGGTCACCCCCAAGCAAAACCCGATCGTTGAAAAGGACCCGGCATGAGCACCGCAGTGACCGAGCGCCAAGATTCCGCGGCTTCCTCCGCCGCCACCCCCATGCTTGAGATCAAGGCCCTGGTGGTCCGCTATGGACGGGGCCGGAAGGCAGCCGCCGCACCGGCCGCCGTCGACCATGTCAGCTTCAGCATCGCACCCGGGGAGACTGTGGGACTGGTGGGGGAGTCCGGATCCGGAAAGTCCACCATTGGCAAGGCAATCCTGGGCCTGCAAAAGGTCTCCGGCGGCACCATCACCTATCAGGGCAAGGACATCACCTCCGCCAGCGCCGCGGAGCGCCGGGCCCTGGGCGGGGAACTGCGTGCCGTCTTCCAGGACCCCAACTCATCGCTGAACCCGCGGAACACCATCGGCACGTCCCTGGCCGAACCGCTGCGCCTGCGAGGGGTTTCAGCGGCAGAGGCACGCGCCAAGGCCGGGGACATGCTCGAACGCGTGGGCCTGCCGAGGGAAGCCGTGGACCGCTACCCCAGCCAGTTCTCCGGCGGCCAGCGCCAGCGCATTTCCGTGGCGCGTGCCCTCATCTGCGATCCCCAACTGGTGGTCTGCGACGAAGCCGTCAGCGCCCTTGACCTCTCCACCCAGGCGCAGGTGCTCAACCTCCTGGCCGACCTCCGCGACGAGCGGGGCCTGAGCTACCTGTTCATCGCCCATGACATCGCCGTGGTCCAGTTCCTGGCCCAGCGCGTGGTGGTGCTGTACCGCGGGCAGGTCATGGAAAGCGGACCTGCCGCGGCCGTCACCGGGAACCCCAGGCACCCCTTCACCCAGGCCCTCGTGGCAGCGTCCCCGGTGCCGCGTCCGGCGGAGCAGGCGGCGCGCCGGGAGGCCCGCGAATCACTGGGCGTCCGTACGGGGGCGGCCGCGGTCCCCGGGCCCGGCGGATGCCCCTTCCGGCTCCGCTGCCCCCTGGCCACGGACCTGTGCGCCACCGAACGGCCGGCCCTGCGGCGTGTGGGCGCCGCCGATGTGGCCTGCCACTACGCCTGAACCTCCAGTCACCGAAGGGGACGCCACCCCTCGCTGCAAAGACAACCTTCAATACAGAAGTGGAGCCCTGATGACAGCGCAACGACAGCGGCCGGGTCGATCCAGCGACAGGATTGTCATGCTGGGAGTCAACGGCGGTCCCGTCGTGGGTCCTGACGAAGCCAAACCTGCTTTGGCACTGGTGGTCAATGACGCCGTGTACCTTGTTGACTGCGGGCTTGATACGTCGCGTCAGCTCGCCAAGGCCGGTTTGGGATTCGCCGGCATTCGCGACGTGTTCATCACGCACCACCACCTGGACCACACGTCCGGACTGCCTGGGCTCCTGCTGCACGGCTGGACAGCACGGCCACCCCTGCCCGCCGTGAATATCTGGGGCCCACCAGGGACCAAGCAAAAAGCAACGAACCTCCTCGCCGGCTTTGAGGACGACATCGCTCTGTTCGAGTCCGGCGGCGGCTTCGGTGCCTTCACGGCACCTGATGGCCATGACGTAGAGATCCCCCTGGACGGGAGCATCGTCCCTGTCACGGAAGACGCCAACGTCCGTGTTGATGCCACCCGGGTGTTCCACGGTCCGGAAGTGGCGAACGCCTATGCCTACCGGTTTACGGTGAAGAGCACAGGCAAGGTGGTGGTCTTTTCGGGTGACACGGCCGCCCCTGACGATAATCTTGCCGCCATCGCCAAGGGGTGTGATGTGCTCGTCCATGAAACGCAGGACAACAGCGCCATTGAGCGCATCGCAGCCGGGCTTCCCCACCCCCGTGGAGAGCAGCTGAAAAAGCATCTCTTCGAGGCACACTCCAGCGTCCTCGACCTGCCTGCTGTCGCCCATGCGGCGCGAGCCAAGAAGCTGGTCTTCAGCCACTACACGCCTGTTGCGCAACCGCCGTCCACCTGGCTTGCGATGGCGGTTCCAGCGGCCGAAGCCGTCGGCTACGAGGGAGAGATCATCGCCCCGAATGCACTGGACGTTATACCCCTCTAGCCCACCGCCAGGCTGTCACTGTCTGCACACCTGCAACCCGCTACACAGAACGGACCCCTCCTTCCATGACTTCCACGCCCTGGCTCGCTGCCATGATTTCGCCCGAGCAGGACTTCGACGGCGCCCCGCTGCTCCGCAAGGAATTTACGCTCGAGGCGGGCCACGGCGGCGTGGCGAGGGCGACGCTGCGGGCCACCGCCTTCGGCGTCTATGAGGCGTTCATCAACGGCTCACCGGTGGGGCCGGACGTCCTGGGCCCCGGCTGGAGCTCCTACGAGTGGCGGCTGCGCTACCGCAGCTACGACGTCACCTCCCTGCTGGCGCCAACCAGTGTGCTGGGGGTGGAACTGGGCAACGGCTGGTACCGCGGCCGGCTGGCCTGGCACGGGATGTCCAACCTGTACGGCAGTGAGCTGGGGTTCCTCGGCCAGCTGGACATCGAGTTCGAGGACGGACATGTCCAGTCGGTCGCCTCTGACACCTCCTGGCAGGCAGGCCCCTCCGCCACCACCTTCAACGACCTCTACGACGGGCAGACCATCGACGCCCGCCGCTCTCAGACGGGCTGGGCGGAGCCCGGCTTTGTCCCCGGCGCTGACTGGACGGGTGTGCGTGGGCTGGCGTTCGACGGCGGCCGGCTGGCTGAGCCGGTGGGCCCGCCCGTGGTGCGTGCCGGCGTCGTGCATCCCGTGGAAATCCGCACCTCACCCACCGGCCGGACGCTGGTGGACTTCGGCCAGAACCTGGTGGGCTGGCTCCGCTTCACGGTGCGGGGCGAGGCCGGGCAGGCCATTACCGTGCGGCACGCCGAGGTCCTGGAAGACGGCGAACTCGGCGTCCGGCCCCTGCGGTCGGCCAAGGCCACGGACACGTTCATCCTCTCCGGCGGGAAAGACGACTTTGAACCCACCAAGACCTTCCACGGCTTCCGCTACGCCGAGATCACCGGCTGGCCGGGCGACCTCACCGATGGTGACTTGGAAGCCGTGGTGGTCCACTCCGACCTCGAGCGCACCGGCACCTTCGAATGTTCCAACGAACTCGTCAACCAGCTGCACCGCAACATCGTCTGGGGCCTCCGCGGGAACTTCCTGGACCTGCCCACCGACTGCCCGCAGCGCGACGAGCGGCTGGGCTGGACCGGCGACATCGCGGTCTTCGCCCCCACTGCTGCCTACCTGTACGACGTCAAAGGGTTCCTGCAGGACTGGCTGCTGGACCTGGCCGCCGAGCAGAAGGCCGCGAACGGTCTGGTGCCCATCACCGTGCCCGATGCCCTGAAATTCTGCCCGCAGCCGCCCGAATTCCCGGCTCCGGAATCGTCCGCCCTGTGGAGTGAAGCCTCCGTGTGGGTGCCATGGGCACTCTGGGAGGCCTACGGGGACCTCAGCGTGCTGCGGAACCAGTACGAGTCGATGGCCTCGCACACCCGCCGGGTGGAGGGGCTGCTCTCGCCCACCGGCCTGTGGGACTCCGGCTTCCAGTTCGGCGACTGGCTGGACCCCGACGCCGCGCCGGACCAGCCATGGGCGGCCAAGGCAGACACCGGCGTGGTGGCCACCGCCTGCATGTACCGCACCGCGCGCCTAACCGCCCAGGCTGCCGGGCTGCTGGGCAGGCACGACGACGAGGCCCACTTCGAGGCGCTCGCCGCCCGGGTGCGTACCGCCTTCGCCGAGAACTACGTCGCTGCCGACGGCACCATCCGCAGCGACTGCACCACGGTCTACGCGCTGGCTATCGCCTTCGACATCCTGGCCACCCCGGAGCTGCGGGAGTTCGCCGGGACCCGCCTGGCCGAGCTGGTCCGGGACAACGGCTACCGCGTGTCCACCGGATTCGCGGGCACCCCGTTCATCACGCACGCGCTGACGGACACCGGCCACATGGACGAGGCCTACCGGCTGCTGCTGGAGAAGGACTGCCCGTCCTGGCTGTACCCCGTGACGATGGGAGCCACCACGGTCTGGGAACGCTGGGACTCCATGCTCCCCGACGGCACCATCAACCCCGGCGAAATGACCAGCTTCAACCACTACGCCCTGGGCGCCGTTGCCGACTGGATGCACAAAGCCATCGGCGGCATCCGACCGCTGGAACCGGGCTACGCGCGCGTCCTCATCGCCCCGCAGCCGGGCCAAGGAATCGACTGGGCCAGGACCTCCCTGAAGACTCCGCACGGTGAGGTCCGGGTTGAATGGACGCTCGACGGCGGTGCGTTCCGCCTCGAGGCGACCGTCCCTGACGGGGTGGCGGCCGACGTCGTCCTTCCCGACGGTGCGCAGCGCACCGTTGAGGGCGGCACCCACTCTTTCGAAGGGCGCGTTGCCCCCATACTCGATTTGGAGGCAAGCCGCTGATGGGCAAGCAAGAGACGGTTCAGTACCTGCGCCTCGATGAAATCCGGATGCGGGACCCTTTCATCCTGGAACCGGTTCCGGGGAGTTTGTCCTGTTCGGGACCAGCGACAGGAACGTGTGGAGTGGCCCCGCCACCGGCTTTGACTGCTATACCAGCAATGACCTTGAACACTGGGAAGGCCCCTTTGCGGCCTTCCGGCCGCCAGCGGATTTTTGGGCGGACGCGCAGTTCTGGGCTCCGGAGGTGTACGCCCTTGACGGACGGTTCTTCATGTTCGGCACCTTTGCGACGTCAACGGGCAACCGCCCCCGGGGCGTCGCGGTTCTTGCCTCGGATCTGGCCACGGGCCCGTACCAGCCCTGGAGTGACGGAGCCGTGACGCCGGCGGCCGAACCGTGCCTCGACGGGACGCTGTATATCGACGAGGATTCCACCCGCTGGCTCGTCTACAGCCGGGGGACGGAGGGAACCGCTGATGCACCAGGGATCACTGACGGCGAGATGCGTGCCGTCCGCCTGGCGCCGGACCTGCGCACGGCAGCCGGTGAGCCTGCTCTCCTGTTCAAGGCATCCGCGGCGGCCTGGACCCGGCCGCTGCGGTTCCCGGAGGGGGTGGAACCCCCAAAGGACCTGAACCTTGCCGCAGATCCCCTGTTCACCGATGGACCGTTTGTTGTCCGTTCGCCGGAAGGGTCTTTGCTGATGCTGTGGTCAAGCCACGGCGAGGCCGGGTATGCAATGGGCATCGCCGAGTCGAAAAGCGGAACCATCAAGGGGCCCTGGATCCAGCAGGCGGACCCTGTGTGGTCCAGCAATGGCGGGCATGGAATGGTCCTCCGCACATCCGGCGGGCGTGACTATCTGGTCTTTCACGGGCCGAACGACACACCCAACGAAAGGGTCAGGATCACTGGCGTGGAAATCGACGGGAACAGCATCCGCGTCCTTCGATGAGGTGCAGCGGAGGCGCTGATCTGCAACGATGTGGCAAAAGATCATTCCCAGGGAGGACTCATGCCGTACACCGTGGATTTCAAGAACGTGTCCACCGCCGGTCTGGAATCGTCACTGGTAGCGGAGGCGTTGGCCGGGCTGCGCGCCAACGAGGCCCGCTACTACAAGAATAAATACGACCACGACTTCACGGTGGTCCCTGCCGGGGAAGCGCCGGAAGTGCTGGACTATGTGAACAACATCCTGTCCGCCGAGCGCAACCTGGTGATTGCCTCCAAACCCCTTGAGGTGTCCTCCTTCGAAGTGGACGGGTTGCGAATGGCGTACGTGTTCTACGAGTCAGGGCTGTCCATCAACGTCATGTATGCCCTCGAGGATGGGGGCAAGCGGGCGGTCGGATTCAAGCTCTCGGACGGCATGGACGTTCCGGAAGAGCTGGCGTCCAGCTTCAAGTTCGCCCGCCAGAAGTCCAAGCTTGCGGGCACCATCCGTGGCTCCTACTTCGTGATCAAGGGCCATTACTAGGCGGGAGCGCCGAAGAACGCGTTCCAACCATTGAAACCGGCCCCGCTGCAGGTGCCGCCGGAGGGCAGGATGGCTGGATGCACGCCAACCCCATCCTTGCCGGCTTCAACCCTGACCCGAGCATCGTCCGCGCGCCGGACGGCTATTACCTGGTCACATCGTCCTTCGAATACCTGCCGGGCCTGCCGGTCCATCACAGCCCGGATCTGGAAAGCTGGCAGCTGGTGGGCCATGTGGCCACGCGGGAGGAGCAAGTCCGGATTGCCCATGTCCCCACGCCCGGCGGCGTCTGGGCGCCGACCCTCCGCTACCGGGACGGCGTGTTCTACCTGATCGTCTCCGTGTTCCTCGGTGGGCGCGGTTGCGTTGTTTTCACGGCCGCCGATCCCGCCGGGCCATGGAGCGACGGGACGGTCATCGGGGCGGTGGACGGCATCGACCCGGACCTCGCCTGGGACGACGACGGAACTGCGTACGTGACCTTTGCCCGCCACCCGGACGCGATCCAGCAGGTGCGGGTGGACCTCGCAACCGGAGAAGCGCTCGAGAAGCCGCGGCCGCTGTGGTCCGGCAGCGGGCTGTATTCGCCCGAAGGCCCGCACCTTTACCGGCGCGGTGACTGGTGGTACTTGCTGGCGGCCGAGGGCGGCACGGACAGAGGCCACGCTGTGACCGTGGCACGGTCGCGGCGGCCGGACGGGCCGTTCGAATCCGCTCCGCACAATCCCCTCCTTACCGCCGCGGGAACCGGTTCGCCCGTCCAGAACACCGGGCACGCAGACCTCGTTGAGCTTTCCGACGGCGGAACAGCCATGGTCCTGCTGGGAGTCCGTCCGGTGGGTCTGGCGAATTCGTTCTCACCGCTGGGCCGTGAGACGTTCCTGGCCGCCGTGGACTGGATCGACGGCTGGCCGCACGCCCGGATGCCCCAGCTCGGTGCGACGCCGCCGGAACAGCTTGAGTACGACTTCAGCAACGGTGCCGGGCTGGACGATCCGCGATGGATCGGTGTCCGCCGGACGCCCGCTGACTTCTCGGCACCCACCTCCAAAGGGCTTTTGCTTAGGGGCGAAGGCAACACCATGGGAGCGCCCAGGCCTTGTTTCGTCGCCCAACGCCAGCGCCACCTCGGGATGGAATTCAGGGCTTTGCTGGACATCGGCTCCGGTACGGGCGGCATCGCCGTGCGGAACGCCGAGGACAACTGGTTCGGCATCGAGGCCCGCCAGGACGGCGACGCCGTCAGGATCACGGCGCGTGCCGTCGTCGCGGGCTTTGACCGCACCTGGGAAGCAACTGTTCCGCCCGGTGACGTTGAGCTGGCAGTCGTGGCCAGCCCGCCGCCGTCGGACTTCCGCGCCGGCGCCGTGGGCGGCGACAGGATCCGCCTGCTGGTCCGCGGCGCACGGCCGGGCGGCAGCGCTGAAGGGGAGCTGCTCACGGAACTGGATGGACGGCACTGGGCCTTTGAAACTGCCAAGGCCTTCACCGGCAGGGCTTTTGGCGTCTTCGCGGTGGACGGCGAGGTCTTGGTCCGCCGCCTGTCCTACCGCGGCGGGGACTGACCGCTAAGCCGCCACGGCACCGGGAAGTTGTACGGGCGGCGCGTCAGGGACCGATGTGCCCGGTGTGCACTCCCGTGGATACCGTGGCGCGGCTCCTGCGGGAATCAGCCGCGGCGTTTGACACGCGGTCGGCGCCCGTACCGGCCCACTGCCCGTGCCGTTGACCGCGTGCATGGGCGTGAGTACTGTGGGCGCACTATCCGTCCGCCACATCGGCCGGCCGCCGATGCCTGGGGCGGGTAACGGTCCGGGCGCGCCGGCAAAAGGAGGAAGATGTCGTTCTTCCAGCTTTCGCTGATCGCCGCCGTCGCGCTCCTCGGACCTTTGCTGGCATTCCCCCGGACATGGCACCTTCCCACGGTGCTCGGGCAACTGCTGGCCGGCATCGCCATCGGACGCACCGGCCTGGGGCTGGTGGATTCCTCAGATCCGACGTACACGTTCGTTGCCGACGTGGGGTTCGCCCTCATCATGTTCGTCGCCGGAACGCATGTGCCAGTGCGGGACCGTGCCCTCCGCCCCGCACTGGCCGGCGGCGCGCTGAGCGCCGCCATCGCCGCAATGCTCGCGGCCGCCGTCGGAACCGTCACAGCGTTCGCCTTTGGGACCGGCCATGCTCCGCTCTACATCGTCCTGCTCGCATCGTCCTCAGCGGCCCTGGTCCTGCCAATTGTCGATTCCCTGCGGTTGACGGGCCCCAAGGTCCTCACGATGACGGCGCAGGTGGCCGTGGCGGACATCGCCTGCATCGTGGCGCTTCCGCTCGCCGTCGACCCGCCCAATGCTCCCAGGGCAGCAATCGGGGCGGCCGGCGTCGCTGCGTGTTCCGTGGTGTTGTTCTTCGTGCTTCGCTGGCTGGAGGATAGTGGCACCCGCAAACGCGTCCACGACGTGTCCGAGGACCGGAAGTTCGCCCTGGAACTGCGGATCCAGCTTGCCTTGCTTTTCGCGCTCTCCGGCCTTGCCGTGGCAGGTCACGTATCCGTCATGCTCGCCGGATTCTCCTTCGGATTGGTTGTGGCGGCGGTGGGTGAACCGAGGCGGCTGGCACACCAGCTTTTCGCCGTGAGCGACGGCTTCCTGGGGCCCGTGTTCTTCGTCTGGCTGGGCGCATCACTTGACCTGAGCGCCCTCGCCGGCAGTCCCACGATGGTTCTCCTCGGATTCTGCCTGGGACTGGGTGCCCTGCTGGTCCACGGAAGCCTGCGCCTGCTCGGCCACCCGCTGCCGCTCGCGATGCTCTCGGCATCCCAGCTGGGCGTGCCGGTTGCCGCTGCCACCATCGGCTCCCAACTGGATCTCCTGGTGCCCGGAGAAGCCTCGGCGATGATCCTCGGCGCACTCATCACCATCGGGGCCAGCGCGGCAGCAGGCTCACGCGCGGCCCACACCTTTGCACGGAACACCCCGGCCTCGGCCGCGTAGGGCCGCTACCCCTGCGAGTGCGTCCGGGTGCCGGCGCTGACGGCAGCCTGGTGCCCCAGGTTCCTGGAGACGGCGCGGGCGGCCGCGCGGACAGCGGGGGCCAGTACGTTCGGGGGAGTGGACCCGTCCGGGACCACGATGGACAGTGACGCCACCACGGAGCCCTGGGCGTCGAAGATGGGGGACGCCACGGAGACGGTCCGGGACGGGACGGTACGGCGGATCATCGCAATCCCGGTGCGCCGCACATCCGAAAGGGTCCTGCGCAGCTGGCCCTCCGGCATCTCCGGCACTCCGGGCTCGTTTTCCGGCGGCCGCTTCAGGATGGTCTCCTGGAACTGCTGGTCCGCGCCCGCCAGCAGCACCAGCCCGATCGCCGTGGACCGCAGGGGCGCCCGGCCACCCACGCGGTACGCCACCTCCGTGGCATCCTTCGCGGACAGCCGCTCGATCAGCACCGCCTGCTCGTTGTCCCGCACCGCCAGCAGCACGTGGTGCCGGGTGACTTCGAACAGGTCTTCCAGGTAGGGAAGGGCAATTTCCCGCACCCCGTGCCCGCGGGGCGACAGCGACGCCACTTCCCACAGCCTGACCCCCACGACATACCGGCCGTCGTCGAGTCTTTCAAGCGCACCCCATGCCACCAGCCGGGCGATCAGCCGCAGTGCGGTGGGCGCGGGCATGTCCGCATACCGGGCGAGTTCCGAGAGCGTCAGTGCCCGCCGCCGGTCGGAGAAGACGGCGAGCAGGCTCAGCGCGCGGTCGATGACGGGTTCGCCCTGTTTGGGCCGCTTTCCGCGGGCAGGCGGGGTGTCCGGGTCCGGAATGACAGTCATGGCGGTGGTTCCTAGCGCTGATGCATTGGTGAGCTGCCCCACAATACTATTTCGACCAATGAAAACGCTGTGTGGGGGACAGGAGCACGCCAACCAAGCTGGAACTCCCAGCACCCGCACCCCAGGAGCCCTGCCGCATGACCGCCCCCACCCGGCTTCGGGCCGAGCACCTGTTAGAAGCGATGGGCCTGACCATCCGGGAGCCCAGGCTCAGCTGGACGCCTCCCGGCGGAACCACAAGCCAGGCGGCATACCGCATCACCGCAAGCAACGGCTGGGACACGGGGAAGGTCGAGTCGGCCGCCTGCAGCGGCATCCCGTACGGCGGGCCGGCGCTGCGCTCGCGGGACCGGTTCGAGTGGCGCGTCCGCACCTGGGACAGGGACGAAAAAGGCACCGAAACACCAAGCGGCTGGTCCAGCCCCATGCCGGTGGAGCTGGGGCTGATGCATGCCGAGGACTGGACGGCGCAGTGGATCGGGCCAGACGAGCCCCAAGTTCCGGCGCCAGGAGACCGGCCCGGCTACGCCCTCACCAAGACCTTCACCCTGCCGGCGGCCCCGCAGAAGGCCCGCGCCTACGCCACCGCGCACGGCATCTATGAGCTATTCATCAACGGCCACCGCGTGGGCGACCAGCAACTCACCCCAGGCTCCACCAGCTACAACACCACGCTCCAGGTCCAGGCCCACGACGTCACCGCCCTGATCCGTGAAGGCAGCAACACCGTGCGCGCCGTCCTCACCGACGGCTGGTACCGCGGCACGTTCGAATACACGCGCGACGCCGACATGTACGGAACGCACACGGCCTTCCTGGCGCAGCTCGAACTGGAGTCACGGGCCGGCAGGCAGGTCATCGGCACCGACAGCTCGTGGCTGGTGTCCGCCACGGAGATCCTCAGCGCCGACCTTATGGCGGGCCAGGGCGTGGACTTCAGGAAGGCCGACGGCGGCAGCGCACCTAAGGCGGGCAACGGCGCCCCGGTTGCCCGCGCACCCCGGCCGTGTTCCGCCGTCGTCCGTCCCGGCAGTTTCACCGCACTGGCCGGACCCCTTGCGCCGCCCACCCGGGAGGCGCAGGAACTGTTCCGGCGTCCATCACGCGGCTGGCCAACGGCAGCCAGGTGGTGGACTTTGGCCAGAACATCCACGGCTGGGTCCGGCTCACCAGGCTCGGCGCACCGGGCGAAACCGTCACCCTGGAATACGGCGAAGCGCTCGGAGCGGACGGTGACGTCAACCGGGACCATCTGCGCCCCCTCGACTTCCGGGCGCCGGGAGCCTTCCGGGACGCAGGCCAGGTGGACACCGTCATCGCCTCGGGTGCCCCCGGGGAAGTCTTCGAACCCCGGCACACCACCCACGGCTTCCGGTACGTCTCGGTCCAGGGCCTCGCCGCGGGCCTCCAGCCGGGAGACATCACCGGCTGCCTGGTGCGGACGGACCTGGAACGTATTGGCACCTTCAGCTGCAGCGATGCGCGCCTGAACACACTGCATGACATCGTGGAATGGAGCTTCCTGGGCAACTCCTGCGAGGTCCCCACCGACTGCCCTCAGCGCGAGAAAGCCGGCTGGACCGGGGACTGGCAGCTGTTTGTCCCCACTGCCGCCTACCTTTTCGACGTCACAGGCTTCTCCCGCAAGTGGCTGCGCGACGTCCGTGCAGACCAATGGGAGAACGGCGTCATCACCAACATCTCGCCGTCCCCCGGGCCCGCGGCCACCTCGGCGGAGTTCATGGGCTTCACCAACGGGTCCGCCGGCTGGGGCGATGCGGTGGTGATGGTGCCCTGGGAGGTCTACCTGGCGTCAGGGGACGCCGGGATCCTCGCCGAAAACTGGGAGGCCATGCAGCGGTGGCTTCACTTTGTGCAGGCTACCGCCGAAACGGAGCGGCACGCCGCGCGCGCCGCCGCAAGCGCAGCACCCGCGCCGCACGAGCGGTACCTGTGGGACACCGGCTTCCACTTTGGTGAATGGATGGAACCGGACGGCCCCGAACCTGACCTGTTCGCCGCCCGCAGCGCCGACCACGGGATCGTGGCCACGGCCTACTACCGGCACACCACGGACGTGATGGCACGAATCGCTGCTGTCCTGGGCCTGGATACAGAGGCCGCCGAGCTCGCGGACCTTTCACACCTGATCCGGGACGCGTGGGAGACGGAATACCTTGATTTTTCCGGCAGCGTAATCCAAGCCACGCAGGCCAACTGCGTCCGCGCCCTGGCCTTCGACCTTGTCAGCCCCGAACACCGCCCCACGGTCACCTCGCAGCTGGCCGCCCTGATCCGGAACGCCGGCACCCACCTGGGCACCGGCTTCCTGGCCACGCCCTACCTGCTCCCGGTCCTGGCGGACAACGGACAACTGGACCTGGCCTATGAACTCCTGATGCAGGACTCGGAACCGTCCTGGCTGACCATGGTGGACCGCGGCGCCACCACCGTGTGGGAGTTGTGGAACGGCCTCGATGCCAACGGCACGCCGCACCAGTCGCTCAACCACTACAGCAAGGGTGCCGTGGTCTCCTTCCTGCACCGCTACACCGCCGGCCTGCGGCAGGCGCCCGGAAGCGCAGGCTGGGAGCGCATCATCATCGAGCCCCGCCCCGGCGCCGGCCTGGCATCCGCCTCCACCTCACACACGGGGCCACGGGGCCTGATCCAGGTGGCCTGGACTGCGGCGGAAGGAGCAAAGGACGGCGGCGTGCTGACGCTCACAGCCACGATTCCCTCCGGCACCACCGCGGAGGTGCGGCTGCCCGGCGCGCCGGCCGCCGTCGTCGGGCCGGGACACCACACTTTCCCTGGCGCCACCGGCCGGGGCACTGCACAACCTACGCTGATGAGGAGCACACTATGACAGTGGATGACGCTACCGGGGTACTCGACCTGTCCCCTTCCGACATGTCGCGTTCTGACATATCCCGTCCCGACACCTCCCGTCCCGGAGGCAGGAAGGTTCCGCCGTTCCCTGTCTTCGATGCCCCGGGCACGGCGGAGCAGGTCTCGGACGTATCCTCCGTGCACCGTGAAGTCACCTACGCCCGGGCCATCGGATTCCGGCCGCTGAAGATGGACATCTGGCTGCCCCGCAAGGCCTTTGGGACCACGCCGATGGTCCTCTGGGTGCACGGCGGAGCGTTCCAGCTGGGCGACCGCCGCGAACTGCCGCCCACCTTCGCCCCCGATTCCGTGTTCCGGCTGCTCAACGAGGCAGGCATCGCCTGCGCCACGGCAGACTACCGGCACTCGCTGGAGGCGCCGTTCCCGGCACAGCTCCACGACCTCAAAGCCGCGGTCCGCTACCTCCGGGAGTTCGCCGGGGACCTCAGCATCGACCCGGACAGGTTTGGCGCCTGGGGCGAATCAGCAGGCGGCCACCTGGTAGCGCTCCTGGGACTCACCGGCAAGCGCGAAGACCTGGAGGGCGGTCTCGGTGCGCAGGGGCACCCAAGCAGCGTCAGCGCCGTCGTCGACTTCTACGGCGTGTCTTCGCTGGTGGACATCCCGCCAATAGTCACCCCGGACGGGCTCTTTCCCCCGTCCTTGACTGCCGCTGTCCCGCCGGGAATGTCGCTGCAGCCCGAGCAGATGCTGGTGGGCGGATCGGACGACCCGAAACTGCTGGCCGCGGCCAGCCCCGTCAGCTACGTATCGGCGGATGCCGCCCCGTTCTTCCTGGTCCACGGCGATTCGGATGGACTGGTCCCGCACTCGCAGACCCAGCTTCTGGCCGCCGCGCTCGCGGGCGCCGGCGTGGAACATGACGTCATGACCATCACGGGCGGCGACCACTGCTTCTTCGGCGCCGAGGACCAGTTGGATACCATCCTGGCCACAGCCGTTGACTACTTCTCACGGAAGTTGGGAACACCATGACACCCCGCACAAAACCAGACGTGGCTTCCCCCGACGCCACCCCGGCCGGCCCACAGGGGAGGCCGCTGCCGGTTTCGCTGAGTACCTGGCCAGCCCGGAAGGACCGCAGTTCCTAAACCCGGACGCCCTGCGCTCACCCGGGCCGGACGTCCCCATCCGCGCCGTGACGGCCGACGGCCGGCACGGGCCGGTGGCCATCCGGATCTACGGGGAACCGGCCGGCGCGGACAGCCCCGCCCTCGTGTGGCTGCACGGCGGCGGATTCGTCAGCGGCAGCGTGGATAGCCCGGAGTCGGATTACCTGGCGCGGGTGCTCGCGAACCAGGGCACGCCGGTGCTGTCCGTGGACTACCGGCTGGCCCGCGACGGCGTGTCCTTCCCCATCCCGCACGACGACGCCCTGGCCTGCTGGTTTTGGGCCCGGAAGAACGCCGAAAGCCTGGGGCTGGATCCGGACCTGCTCTGCCTGGGCGGTGCCGGTGCCGGTGGCAACCTGGCGGTGGGCGCCGCGCTCTACCTGATTGACGCCGGAAAGCCGCTGCCCGCCAAGCTCCTGCTGGCCTACCCCTTCCTGCACGCGGAACTCCCGCCGCCGGCCGGGGACTGGATCAGCGGGTCATGGCCGGGCTGCCCCGGCACCTGCGGTTCACCGTAGAGGACTGCATCCGGACGGCCGAGAACTACGTGGGCGGCCCCGTCAGCATGGCATCGTCCTATGCGATGCCCGGCTACGCGGACCCTGCCGGACTGCCGCCCACGGCCCTGCTCGCCTGCGAGTACGACGACGCCCGCGGCTCCACCGAGCTGTTTGCTGCTGAGCTGGAACGCGCAGGGGTTCCGGTGTCCTGCTTCCTCGCCCAGGGCGCGGTCCACGGCCACCTCAACCACACCGCCGGCCTGCCGGAAGGGCAGGCGGCCCTGGATTTCCTGGCGGGTGAGCTGCTGGCAGTCCGGCGGGCGTAACGCTTCCGGCGTCCGCTGGTGCTGCCGGCACCTGGCTTACCCGGGGTTGGCCGCGCCGTCGTTGACGGAAGCATGGCTGCTGGACCAGATGTCACCCATCTCCTCGGTGGACTGCTCCACAATCCGGCTCATGGCGGCATGCGCGGCGGCTGCCTGGCCCCGCTGGATGGCGCTGGCCACATCCACGTGCATCTGCAGTGCCTCATGGTCCGGAAGATGGGGCATCAGGCCGTGCTGGGTCCGCCCCGCCAGCACTTCCGCCACGAGTTTATGCAGCTGCGAAAACATCAGGTTGCCGGAGGCGTTGAGGACAGCGGCATGGAATTCGATGTCCAGGCGCAGGAAATCTTCCTGGTCTCCCCGCTGCCCGGCCGCCCAAAGCCGGGCTGCCATGGAAACAAGGTCGCTGGCCTGGTCGAGTGAAGCGCGCTCGGCCGCGAGCCGGGCGGCCTGCGGCTCAATGGCGCCGCGCAGTTCATTCAGGGACCGCAACTGCTCCAGCCGCTTGGCCGAGGCCAGCCGCCACCGGATCACCTGGGGGTCATAGAGGTTCCAGCTGGCTTCCGGCTGAACCACCGTTCCCAGTCGGCGGCGCGATTCCAGCATGCCCATCGACGACAGGACACGGGTGGCCTCCCGGATCACGGAGCGGGACACCTTGTGCTGCGCCTCCAGCTCATCCAAGCGCAGGATCGAATTCGGGGCCAGCGTTCCCTCGGCAATGGCGAGCCCCAGGTTCTCGACCAGCGATGAATGCAGGTCCGGGGACAACGCCGCCTTTGGGATGGTCATGAATAAATCATATGGGGGCATGGCAAGGTCTTGTATATGTCTGCCTTATTTGTTTATGCTCGCTGAACACAACAGACGTAACGAGGCGTCTGTCACCCGCCCGCGAAGCTGCGGGCCTGAAGGCAAAGGAAGTCGTAATGAAGCGGCATTCAATTGTGAAGTACGCGGCAATTGCCGCAGCGATGTCGCTGGGGCTGACCGCCTGCAGCGGCGGCGGAGGCGGCAGCGACCAGGCCAAGCAGTCCGGCACCGTCCGTGTCACCCTGGCCAACCACGTGTGGACCGAGGGCATCAAGGCCGCGATTCCGGAATTCGAGAAGTCCAGCGGGCTCAAGGTGGAGCTGACCCAGCTCGGCGAGGACCAGCTCTCTGACCAGTACAACGTCAAGCTCAACGCAGGCAGCGACGAGATCGACGTGATGATGTACCGCCCGCTGCAGGAAGGCAAGGCTTTTGCCAAGAACGCTTACCTTGCGGACCTGACCAAGAACGTCTCATCGGACTCGGGCTGGGACTGGAAGGATTACCAGGAGGGCCCGGTCAAGGCCACCACCGTTGACGGCAAGGTGGTTGGTGTTCCGATCATCACCGAGCGCGAAGTCCTGTACTACCGCAAGGACCTGCTGCAGGCCGCAGGCCTCCAGGTCCCCAAGACCATGGAGGAACTGGAAGCGGCGGCCAAGGCCATCAAGGCGTCCTCCCCTGACACCGCAGGCTTCGTGGCCCGCACCGGCAAGTCCGCCGCGGTGACCCAGTTCTCCAGCTTCCTGTACAGCTTTGGCGGCGACTTCATGGACTCCAGCGGCAAGGCCTCCGTCAACACCGACGCCGCCAAGAAGGCCTACGCCTACTACGGCGGCCTGATCCGCAACTACGGTCCCGCCAACGTCAGCACGGACATGAGCTGGCCGGAGGCGATGGCAATCTTCACCCAGGGCGGTGCCGCCTTCTACACGGAGGCAGATTCGCTCTACAAGAACGCCACCGACCCCGCCAAGTCCAAGGTTGCGGACAAGGTTGGATTCGCTGCGCTGCCTGCAGGTCCCGCCGGTTCCAAGCCGTACAACATCCCCTCTTGGGCGCTGGGCGTGAACCAGAACTCCAGCAACCAGGACAACGCCTGGAAGTTCATCCAGTGGGCAACCAGCAAGGAACGCACCCTGGCAGCCCAGAAGGCCGGCGTCCCGGGCCCGCGCACCTCCGTCTGGTCCAACCCTGACGGAACCTCCACCTACCCGAAGGACCTCGCCGACGCGATCTCCGCCAGCGCCAAGAACGGTGTGGGCCACGACCGGCCCGAGGTTGTCACCGTAGGCAAGGCACGCGAAATCGTGGGTGCACCGATTGTCGCCACCATCACCGGCGGGGACGCCGCCGCAGCGGCAAACGACGCCCAGACTGCTTTCCAGACCTTCCTGGACAGCGAAAAGAAGTAGGACACCGGGCGCCTATCGCGCACCTACATCCCGCCGGGACGGCCCATGGCCGTCCCGGCGCGGCCCACTTCACCCCCAAACTCCTTAGGTGAACCATGTCTGTATTGAACCCTCCCCGCAGCGCCCGCACCCGCCGGCCCGGTGGCCCCGCCGGTGCCGGGGGAACTTTTCCGCCTGGGCCAACCGGCACCGAAAGTGGCTCTTCGCGGCACCGGCAATGATCTTCGTCGGCGTCCTGATCATCTTTCCGCTGGCCTGGACCGTGTACCTCAGCCTCACCGACTCCCAGGGATCCGTGCGGGCCGCAACGGAGTTCATCGGGCTGCAGAACTACATCACGGTCCTCAGCGATACCGAGCGTTTCTGGCCCGCCGTGGGCCGCACCCTTTCCTTCACTGGCGTCGCACTGGCCTTCGAAGTGGTGCTGGGCATGGGCGTGGCGCTGCTTCTGTGGCGGCCCTTCCGGGGTGAAAAGTGGGTCCGGGTGGCCATCCTGCTGCCGCTCGTGGCCACGCCCGTGGCGGTCGGCATGATGTGGCGGCTGATCTTCGATCCCAACATCGGCTTCGTCAACCAGCTCCTGGGCATGGTGGGCATTCCGCCCCAGCCGTGGCTGTCCGGCCAGGACACCGCCCTGGGCACCACCATCTTCATGGACGTCTGGCAGTGGACCCCCATGGTGGTCCTGATCCTGCTGGCCGGGCTGACCTCGCTGTCCGACGAACCGGACGAGGCCGCCCGCGTGGACGGCGCCAACGCCTTCCAGCGGTTCTTCTACATCACGCTGCCCCTCATGATGCCCACCGTGATCGTGGCCATCCTGCTGCGCGGCATCGATGCACTGAAGACCTTCGACATCCTTTACGCCACCAAGGGCAAGGGCGGCGGCTCGTTCCACGAAGTGGAGACGCTGAACGTCTACGCCTACGGACTCAGCTTCGACTACAACCAGTACGGGCTTTCCTCGGCGGTGCTGATCCTGTTCTTCATGATCATCATCGGCTCCATGTGGCTGCTCACCATGCGCAAGAAAGCGGTAAGCAAATGACCGTCATGACAGATTCCGCCGCCACCGCCGCGGACCGCCGGCCCCCGCGCCGCCGTAAGCCCCTGGCCACGCGCGCCTACAAGGTGTTCCGGGTCGTCGCCCTCATCCTTGTGGTGCTGTTCCTGCTTGCGCCGCTCTTCTGGATGCTGCTGGCATCGCTGAAGACCAACGTGGATATCTACGACACCGGCAAGGCGTTCCTGTTCTCGCCCACCATCGAGAACTACGCCAATGTGCTGCAGCGCAACAACTACTTCGTGTTCATCTTCAACAGCTTCTGGGTTGCCTTCGTCTCCACCGCGCTGTCAATCGTCCTCGGCGTCCCGGCTGCCTACGCCATGAGCCGGTTCACCATGCACCGCTCGGCGCTGGTGGTCCTGATGGCCCGGGTCATTCCCGGCGTCTCGCTCCTGGTGCCTTGGTACTACGTCTTCTCCAACCTGCGCATGGTGGGGAAGTTCGAGGTGCTGATCCTCAGCCACATGTTCGTGGCCCTCCCGCTGATCGTGTACATCATGATGAGCTACTTCGACTCGCTGCCCCTGGAGCTGGAGGAATCAGCCGAAGTGGACGGGCTTACGCCGATCGGTGCGTTCCGGCTGATCACGCTTCCGCTGGCGGTGTCCGGCATCGCCACAGCCGGCATCCTGTCCTTTATCTTCTCCTGGAACAACTTCATGTTCGCGCTGGTGCTCTCCGGCTCCAAGACCAAGACCCTGCCGGTGGCGATCTTCGACTTCGTCTCCTACGCCAGCATCGACTGGGGCGGGCTGATGGCCGCGGCGACTGTTGTCACCATCCCCATCATGATCATTGCGCTCTTCACGCAGAAGTACATCGTCTCCGGCCTGACCGCCGGCGCCACCAAGGGTTAGGACCGCCGCGTGACCGTCATCAGCCGGATCGAAACATTCCTTGTTCCACCCCGCTGGCTCTTTGTCCGGGTCGAGACCGAAAGCGGCATCGTGGGGTGGGGCGAGGCCACCTGCGAGGGACGCAGCGAGACGGTGCGCGCCGCCGTCGGGCAACTCTCGGAGCTGCTCATCGGACGGGACGCCCTCCGGATCGAAGACCACTGGCAGGTGATGACCAAGGGGTCCTTCTACCGGGGCGGACCCATCCTTGCCAGTGCCGTCTCCGGCCTGGACCAGGCGCTGTGGGACATCGCGGGCAAGCACTTCAACACTCCGGTGCACCAGCTGCTGGGCGGCCACGTCCGCGACCGCATCCGGATGTACGGCTGGGTGGGCGGCGACGAGCCGAACGAGGTGGCGGACCAGATCAGCGCCCAGCTGGACGTGGGCCTCACTGCCGTCAAAATGAACGCCAGCGGACGGATGAGCCCGGTGGCGTCGGTGGCAGAGATCGACGGCGTCATCCGCCGTGTTGCCGCGGCCCGGCAGGTCCTGGGCGACCACCGGGACGTCGCCGTCGACTTCCATGGCCGGTTCAGCCTGGCCAACGCCAGGCGGGTGGCCCCCTTGCTGGAACCCTTCCGGCCCTTCTTCCTCGAAGAGCCCGTGGTGCCGGAAAACACCCACCTGCTCCGGGAATTCACCGCGTCCACCACCACCCCGGTGTCCACGGGGGAGCGGCTGTACAGCCGGCAGGAGTTCCTGCCGGCGCTGCAGGCGGGCATCGCGGTGGCCCAGCCGGACCTCTCCCATGCCGGCGGCATCACCGAGGTCCGGAAGATCGCGGCCCTGGCCGAGGTCTACGAAGTCCAGCTGGCACCGCACTGCCCGCTGGGAC
The DNA here is from genome assembly GCF_026723805.1 of Arthrobacter sp. FX8. Classification (NCBI taxonomy): domain Bacteria; kingdom Bacillati; phylum Actinomycetota; class Actinomycetes; order Micrococcales; family Micrococcaceae; genus Arthrobacter; species Arthrobacter sp. FX8. The sequence goes on from NZ_CP113505.1 coordinate 4,182,785, forward strand.
CGCTGGCGCTGGCCGCCTGCCTCCAGGTGGGCTTCGCCACGCCCAACTTCCTCATCCAGGAACAAAGCATCGGCATCCACTACAACCAGGGCGCCGAAGTCCTGGACTACGTGGTGGACAAGACGCCGTTCAAGTTCGTAAACGGCCACATCGAGCGTCTCACCGGGCCCGGACTGGGCGTCGAAATCGACGAGGCCGTGGTGCGGGCAGCGGACAAGCGCGGCCATGCCTGGCGCGGACCTGTGTGGCGCCACTCCGACGGATCCTTCGCAGAATGGTGAATCCCATGACATCCCAAAATCCAGCCGTCACCTCCGCCGGCCTGCTGGCCGGCATCCGGCAGTCGCGGCTTGTCGGCATTGTCCGCGGGAACGACGGCGGTGCTGCCGCCAAGGCGGCGCTGGCCGCCATGGAGGAAGGCTTCCGGTACGTGGAGATCGCCCTCACCACGCCCAACGCGCTGGAGGCAATCCGCGAGGTCCGCGCGGCTGCGCCGGCCGGCTGCCTGGTGGGCGCCGGCACCGTCCTGAGCGAGGCCGACGTCGAACACGTCACCGCTGCCGGCGGCCAGTTCATCGTCACCCCTCCCTTGCCCCCTCCATCAGCGAGGCGGCCAGTGCCGGCATCCCGGTCCTGGCCGGCGCGCTGACCCCCAGCGAGGCCTATGAGGCGATGGAACGCGGTGCCACCGCCATCAAGCTTTTCCCGGCATCGATCGGCGGGCCCGGCTACCTGAAGGCAGTCCGCGATCCCTTCCCGGACATCCCCTTCATCGCCGTGGGCGGCGTGGGCCTCGGCGAGGCGGCCGGGTACTGGGAAGCCGGGGCGATCGCCGTCGGCCTGGGCGGTCCGCTGTTCGGCAGCGCAGCCTCCGGCGGCGACCTCACGGAAATGCGGGAACGTGCCCGCAGCTTCCTGGCCCTTGCGGCCGAATTTGCTGCCCGTGCCGGAACCGGGACCCCTTCATGAGCGTTTGCCTGCTGACCTTCGGCGAGTCCATGGTCTCACTCCGCGCCGGCGGCCCCCTGGCGAACGGCGGCACCCTGAACATGCAGGTGGCGGGGGCAGAATCGAACGTTGCCATCGGCGTCGCACGGCTTGGCCACAGCGCTGCCTGGGCCGGGGCAGTGGGCGCGGACCCGCACGGCGAGTTCATCCTGAAGCAACTGCGCGGCGAAGGCGTCCAGCTGCACCACACCGTGCATGCGGACCGGAGCACCGGGGTGATGTTCCTGGAGCAGCGCACCGCCGACCTCAGCCGGGCCTTCTACTACCGCGCCGGATCGGCGGGAGCCACCATCTCCCGTGGCCAGGTTGCTGCGGCCCTGGATGGCGGAACACGGATCCTGCACCTGACCGGCATCACCCCGGCACTCAGCCCGGAAGCGCGGGACGCGGTGGAGTACGCCGCGGAACGGGCAGCGGCTGAAGGCGTGGTGGTCTCCCTGGACGTGAACTACCGGAGCAAGCTTTGGTCCCGGGACCAGGCGGGAGCCGTGCTCGGCCCCCTGGCCCGGCACGCCACCATCGTCATAGCGTCCGACGACGAACTCGACCTGGTTGCCGTCCCGCCGGATGGGAACGGGGAGGCAACGTCCCCGGCCGATGAGGCCCGTGCGGCCGCGCACCTGTTGGAGCTGGGGGTCAGCGAGGTGGTGGTGAAGCGCGGCGCCGCGGGGGCCGCGGTCCATACAGCCGACGGCCTTCTTGAAGCTCCGGCCATCCCGGTGACGTGCGTGGACACCGTGGGGGCCGGAGACGCGTTCACCGCCGGTTACCTTTCCGCCCTGCTCGACGGCGAAGACGTCGCCGGCCGCCTCAAGCGCGGCATCCTCGCCGGCGCCTTCGCCGTCAGCACGCGCGGCGATTGGGAGGGCCTGCCGCGCCGCGATGAACTCGCCCTGCTCGACTCCGCCAGGGGCAGCACCCAGCGCTGACAAACTGCCCACCCCAACGGGAAATTCCCATCTACCCAAAGCCCCTACCCGAAAGCCAGCTGTGAAGATTATTGCCGCGGAAGTGTTCGTTACCAGCCCCACCCGAAACTTCGTGACCCTCCGGATCACCACGGACGAGGGCGTGACGGGCATTGGTGATGCCACCCTGAACGGCCGCGAGCTGGCTGTGGCCGCCTACCTGAAGGAGCATGTGGCGCAGTTGCTCATTGGCAAGGATCCGCACCGGATTGAGGATACGTGGCAGTTCCTGTACCGGAGTGCGTATTGGCGGCGGGGTCCGGTGACGATGGCGGCGATCGCTGCGGTGGATATGGCGTTGTGGGATATCAAGGGCAAGGTGGCCGGGTTGCCGGTGTACCAGTTGCTCGGTGGTGCGTCGCGGAACGGGTTGCGGGCGTATGGGCATGCTTCGGGTGCGGATATTGAGTCGTTGTTTGATTCGGTGCGGGAGCATCTGGAGTTGGGGTACAGGTCGATCCGGATCCAGACGGCGATCCCGGGGATCAAGGCCGTGTATGGCGTTGCGGCGCAGGCGCAGGCTTCGGGGGAGCGGTATGACTATGAGCCGGCCGGGCGGGGTGCGTTCCCGCAGGAGGAGGACTGGGATACCCGGGCGTACCTGCGGCACCTGCCCACGGTGTTTGAGGCGGTCCGGAACGAGTTCGGCCCGGAGATCCCGTTGCTGCATGACGGGCATCACCGGATGACGCCGATCCAGGCGGCGAAGCTGGGCAAGGCGTTGGAGCCGTATGACTTGTTCTGGTTGGAGGACTGCACGCCGGCGGAGAACCAGGAGGGGCTGCGCCTGGTGCGGCAGCACACCACCACGCCGTTGGCGATCGGGGAGATCTTCAATACGGTGTTTGACTTCCAGACGCTGATCAAGGAGCAGTTGATTGATTATGTGCGGGCGGCGTCCACGCATTTCGGTGGGATCAGTCCGTTGAAGAAGGTGATGGATTTCGCGGCGCAGTACCAGATCAAGTCCGGTTTCCACGGTCCGACGGATATTTCCCCGGTGGGCTTCGCGGCGCAGCTGCACGTGGGGTTGGCGATCCATAACTACGGGATCCAGGAGTACATGCAGCACTCGGCCAAGACCAACGAGGTCTTCGAGCAGTCCATGACGTTCGTGGACGGGTACCTGCACCCGGGCGACAAGCCGGGCATCGGCGTCGAATTCAACGAAGAAGCCGCCGCGGCCTACCCCTACCAGCAGGCCTACCTGCCCTACAACCGCCTCGTCGACGGCACCGTCCACGACTGGTGAGACCGCCACGACTGGCAAGGACCGCCACGACGCGTGAGGCTGGCCGGGCAAGCCGCTGCTTGCGGGGGGGGGGGGGGCGCCCTAACCCTTGAGCCGGAAGGCCCGGCTCTCCCCGGCGAGTTCGGGGGCGAGCCGGGCTACCGTCTCCTCCGCGTAGGAGGCAGCCCTCTCCATCAGTGAGTTGTAGAGGGTGACGAAAATCCGGCGCGCCTCGAACAGTGGAAAATCGTGGGGCAACAGGTCCGGAGGTAAGCCCGGGTCCTCCCAGGGGAAAGCGCGCCACGCATCCATCACCTCGGTCCTCAGCCGGAAGGCCTCCTCCCCGCTCAGGCGCTGGGCGTCAAGTGTCTGGGCCTTCCCACGGTAGGCATCGATAAAGGGTGCGTACTGCCCGCGGAGTTCGTCCAGGTCCCAGGCCTCGATCAACGGCCGGCCGCGTAGTTCCTCCTCAGGCGTGCGGAAGATCGCATAGTTGTCCACGCCCAGATGCCGGCAGGAGTCCTCCAGATCCTGCACCGTGTCCCACGCGGAAACCCAGACCGCGCCGTACAGCGGAGCGAAACCAAGCCACTTGAGCCGGCTGCGGAGCAGGTCACGCACCTCCCTGGAGCTCTCGGGAACGGTGAAGGCCATGACAGTCCACATTCTGTCCCACCGGCGGTCCTTGGAACCGAAACCACTGACCTGGCCCACACCCACGTCGAGGCGGGCCTGGGCTTCCGGCGTGAAGCGGTAACGGGACGTTCGTCCCGCGTTCGACTGTTCCAGCACCCCTCGTCCGGCCAGGCGGCTCAGCGCCGTAGAGGCGGCCGACGCGCTGATGCCCAGTGCTCCCGCCAGGGCCACGATCAGTCGTGAGGGCAGCCATCCGGTGTACTCCCGCCAATAGTCCGCCATCATCGTCACCACCAGGTGCTGGGAAGCGGATCCCTTCAACGGCCGCGGAAAATTGACCTGCTCGGCGGCAACGCGGTGTGCGGCGGGGTCGCCGGAGTGGACGTGGAGGTTGCTGGTCACGGTCCATCTTCTCAGGCGTAGAGGGAACGGCAAATTGAACCTTGCAGTTTCCTTGACGGCCGTTGCAATAAGCGCATAACATCTATCCAAGTGATCCGGCCCACACCCCGCGCCGGTAGCTTTTCCCGCCGCAGGAGCGAGTCAGGCCCTGCTTCAAAACTTTCCAGGAGATCCGCAATGACCGCAGGTCCCGGTCCGCTGACGCCGTTGTCACCGGACACCGTTTCCGTCCCCGCCACAGCTTCCAAGGGCAACGCCAACGCCCGCCGTGCCGCTGCCGCAAGCTTTATTGGCAGCACCCTCGAGTACTACGACTTCTTCATCTACGGCTCTGCTTCGGCGTTGATATTCAACAAAATCTTCTTTCCCGGCATCGACCCATCCCTGGGCATGGTGCTTTCCATGGCCACGATTGGCATCGGCTATGTGGTGCGGCCCCTGGCGGCCGGCGTGATTGGCCACTTTGGTGACCGCATCGGCCGCCGGCAGATGCTGGTCCTGACGCTGGTCCTCATGGGCGTGGCCACGTTCCTGATCGGCTGCCTTCCGCCCGTGTCGGTGATCGGCGCCGCCGCCCCGATCCTGCTGGTACTCCTGCGCGCACTGCAGGGGCTTCGGCCGCCGGCGAGTCCGTGGGTGCCGTGACCATGACCATGGAACACGCCCCTACCCACAGGAGGGCCTTCTACGCCAGCTGGGTCAACACGGGAGCGGTGGCCGGCATCATGCTGGCGTCGCTCGCGTTCCTTGCGGTATCGCTGCTGCCGCAGGACGATTTGCTCGCATGGGGATGGCGCCTGCCGTTCCTTGCCAGCATCCTGGTTGTCGTGGTGGGCCTGTACATCAGGCTCCGCCTTCCGGAATCGGAAGTGTTCGAGGCCGCAAAGGAATCTGCGGGCGCCCAGGAACTGCCCATCAAGGTGGTCCTGCGCGACCATTGGGCCACCATCCTCAAGGTGATCCTGTTCGGTCTCTGGAGCGTCGTTTCCTCGGTGTTCGCGGCCTTCGGTCTTGCCTACGCCGGCAAGCTCGGAGTCCCCGCGGCCGTCATGCTCACCGTCACTATCGTCACCGCGGCCCTGGGCATCGTCGTCCAGCCGTACGCAGGCATCCTGGCCGACCGGATCGGACGTAAACCGGTGTTCATCACCGGCAACATCGTCTGCGCGGCGTCGGTGTTCGCGTTCTTCTGGTCGATCAGCGCCGGCTCCATCCCGCTGATCTTTGCCACGGCCATCCTCTTCATGACCGTCGGCTACGGCATGGTCAACCCGCTTGGCCCATCCATGACCGCGGAAATGTTCGAAACCAGGATCCGCTACACCGGAGCTGCCACTGCCTCCCAGCTGGGGCTCGTCGTCACCGGCTTTGCTCCCGCCATTGCCGCCGCCATCGTCCAGCCCGGCCCTGACGGGTGGCTGCCCGTTGCCTTCTTCACGGCCGCCTGCTGCCTCGTCTCCGCCGTCGTGACCGCCGTGTGGGTCAAGGAGACCTACCGGACCCGGACCGAAGACCTCGGCAAGCAACCCGCCTCCGCGGCCTAGCACCCCCACCCAAACGAAAGGCACCCACGTGCGCTACCTTGTCGTCGTCGACGGCGATGTTGAAGCAACCATGACCGACGGAACCATCCTCCGGTCCACCGTCTACCGGCCGGACGCGCCGGATGAAACCTTCCCGGTGCTGCTCACGCGCACGCCCTACGGGCGGGACCTGGCGGTCAACTCGGCGTACTTCAATCCGCTGACCGTTGCGGCGGCCGGGTACGTGGTGGTGATGCAGGACTGCCGCGGCAGGTTCGGCTCGGACGGCAGGTTTGAGCCTTCGGTCAATGAAGCGTCCGACGGCGCCACAACAGTGGAGTGGGCCGCGCGCCTTCCGTGGTCCAACGGCAGGGTGGGCATGTGGGGCCGGTCCTACTTCGCGGAAACCCAGTGGCGTGCCGCCCGGCAGTCCCCGGCAGCGCTCAAGGCCCTGGCGCCGGGGGTCTCGGCGGGCGGCAACGCCAACAACGGTGCGCTGTACAGGGGCGGTGCCCATGAGCTGGGCAGCCGCCTGGCCTGGGGGCACGCCTCGATTTCCCTGAATGAACTGATGCGGGAACATGCTGACGATCCCGAGCGGCGCGCGAAGGAGCTCCAGGAATGGCTTGCCCTGGACACTGGATTTGCCGATGGTTCCTGCTACGGAGTCCTCCCGCTGCGGGACCTGGAACCCAGGCTGGGCACCTTCCTTCGCAACGAGGTCACCCCGTCCGCGGGGAGGGGCCGGGGAGTGATTTCTGCCGGTTGTGGGATGCCGCTTCCGATGCGGCGGTGCCGCTGCCAACGCTGCACATCGGCGGCTGGTTCGATATCTTCGCCCCGAACACGCTGGACCAGTACCGCCGCCAGGCGGTCCTCAGCAAGACCTTCCCCGGCATTGAACCCCGCCTCATCCTTGGCCCCTGGACACACACCAACCTCACGGGCGGGTACCCGGACATCCACTTCGGCGCAGCCGCGTCCTCCGGCATCGTCGATGGCCGCGGAGATCTGTCGTCCCTCCACACGGCCTGGTTCGACGCCGTCCTCAAGGAGGACGGAGCGGCCATCGCCGCGGTCCCCAAGGTGCTGCTGTATTTCCTGGGCGAGAACCGCTGGCGCGGCTTTGATGAACTGCCGGTTCCCGCCGGGCAGAGGTCGTGGTTCCTTTCCGCCGAGGGGGACCTGCTGGACCAGGCGGGTGTGGACGGAAACGTTGAGTACGCCTACGACCCCCTGGATCCCGTGCCCACTACGGGCGGGGCCACCATGCTCGCCGGCGCCTTTCCCGCGGGTCCGGCGCGGCAGGACGCCGTCGAGGCGCGCACCGACGTCGCCGTCTTCACCACGGAGCCCTTCACCGAAACCACCACCATCTTCGGTGCCGTCACCGCCACCTTGTTTGCATCTTCCAGTGCCGTGGACACGGACTGGGTGGTCCGGCTTTGCAGGGTGTCAGCGGACGGGGTTTCCCTGGGGATTGCCGACGGGATCGTCCGGGCGTCCTGGCGCGACGCGTACGCCGGTACCGGGCTCTTCGAGGAAGGGCATCCGCCGTCTCCCATCGAGCCAGGCCAGGTCTACGAGTACACCATCAGCCTTTGGGAGACGGCTCTGACTCTCGCCCCGGGGGAGCGCCTGCGCGTCCAGGTCACGTCGAGCTGCCACCCGCGCTGGGACCGCAACCTCAACACCGGCAAACTGGCCTACGAATCGGGAGTTGCCGTAACCGCCAACCAGCGCATCCATGTGGGCGCCTCCCACCCCAGCCGCCTGACGGTGGGGGTGCTGTGACGGCCCCGCCACCGCCGCCCCTTGAATTCCTTACCGAGCTCAACGTGGCGGTGGATCCACCTGTAGATGGTGGCCCTGCCCCCACGGGCCACCGGAGGATCGTGCCAATCACGGGCGGAACGATGGTTGGCCCCGCACTTAACGGCACGGTGCTGCCAGGCGGTGCCGATTTCCAGGTCCTCCACAGCCCGGAACTGACCGAACTCGATGCCCGCTACATTATCCAAGCCGATGACGGGGCATTGATCCACGTGCACAACAACGCGCTCCGCCACGGCTCAGCGGCGGACATTGCACGCCTGAACCGCGGCGAGGAGGTGGACCCGGGTGCCATCTACTTCCGTTGCTCCCTGCGGTTCTCCACGGCCTCCGAAGAGTGGGCATGGCTCAATCACGTGATCGCCGTGGGCACTGGTGAGCGCTACCCGGATTCGGTGCGGATCGCGGTCTTCATCGTCCGCTGACGCCGTTACGGAAGGGTTGTCGTCCCCGGGCTCCATTCCTGCTCCGCGCCCCACAGCGGTTTCCCGAATGCACCCCGGCGGGGATGGCAGGCAGATGCGTGTGGACTAAACACGCCACCTGGCAAGGGCTTCCCGTTGGCCCCGCCGTCACCCGGTGTGAGGATGGCGCCATGAATGAGGTTTCGGCCTTTTATACCGGCCCCGGTCAGCTTTTGGCGGCCATCAGTTCTGCCCTGGATGCGGCCGGCGTGGACCGTTCGGCGCTGCGGCCGGCCGACCTCGGTGCTGTCGACGAATTCCATATCCGTGGACGCAGGGCGACGCTGGAAATCATCGAAGCGCTCGGCCTTACTGCAGATTCCCAAGTGCTCGATCTCGGAAGCGGATTGGGCGGCCCCGCCCGGACGCTCGCCGAGATGACGGGGTGCACGGTGACAGGGGTGGACCTGACACCGGAGTTCTGCCAGGTAGCGACGGCGCTTTCGGAGTGGACAGGCTTGTCCGGCCGCACCCGCTTCCACGTTGGGGACGCCACAGCCACCGGCCTTCCGGACGAGTCTGTGGATGCTGCGGTGACAGTGCATGTGGCGATGAACATCCCGGACAAGCACGCGCTGTATGCCGAGGCCTTCCGGGTCCTGCGGCCGGGCGGCAGGTTGGTGGTTTACGACGTGCTGCAGGGTGAAGGCGGGGAGGTGCATTACCCGGTGCCGTGGGCCGCTGACCCCTCAACGAGCTTTCCCGCGACCCTGGAGGACATGCGCCGTCTCCTCCCTTCGGCAGGTTTCGACGTCATCTCGGAGGTCGACTCCTCGGACGAAAGCCTTTCCTGGTTCCAGCACATGCGTGCCAAAATCCAGCGGGAAGGGCCAGCACCGGTGACCTTCGCGACCTTCCTTGGCGACAGCTTCGCACAGATGGCAGCCAACCAGGTGGCCAACCTCGCCGAGCGGCGCATCCGGACGGTCATGTTCGTGTGCTCGCGGCCGTGACTTGCGTGCGGGGCTCTGGCGCCCGGGTCTCATAGGTTCCGGCGGCCTTCAGCCTTTACTCGTAGCCGTGTGGTGCGGGGCTCCAGCCTTTGTGCGGTCCCTCGAAACCCTAGGGTTTCGAGGCAACTTTGTGTGTAGCGTATAGGGCACCCCTGATTCTGTTGATCGAAGCAACACCCAATCCAGGGAGTTCCTTCGATGTATCAACAGTTCGATTCGCCCACCGGTGTCAGGTTTCTTGCTCTCATAAAGGAGGGCAAGAGTTTCAGAGAATCAGTACGGGTGACCGGAGTCGGTAAGGAGACGGGTTACCGGTGGCTGCGTGATGAGTACCTCCGATTCCGCAGCAAAGGCCTCGACCACGTAGCTGCCCAGGTCGAACTGGGATTCACGTCACGCAATGCCGAGAAATGGAACGAACGCTTCCTGAGAAGCTCCGGGCGCCATCACTTCCAAGTCGACCCAGCTGTTGAGGAAGCGTTCTGGTCCTCATACTCCACCGGCATGAGCGTATTGGCTGCTGCAACATCAGCAGGCGTAAAGCACACGACAGGGTACCGGTGGGTCTACCGGCGTTTCATCGCTCTGCGAAGTGGACTTCCGCTGGCAGAGGTTGTCGATGCGTTACGACTGTCCCCGGGGACAACCGTTAGATGGGAAGCCCAACGGAGAAAAGAACTGGAAGCCGAAAAAGCACGTCTGCTGAAAGCCGAGCGGGAAGCGATTCGGACCGCGAGGATCGTTGCCGAGAGGGTTGCAGCTCCTTTGTCTCCAGCACAAAAGCGACGCGCGTTACGGGAGACACGATATTGGGAGTTGGTGGGCTCCGGTGCTTCCAATGCTGCCGCCTGCAGGATGTTGGGCGTGAGCAGGGTTATCGGGACAAGGCTTCGGAACCAGAGGGCGCAACAGCCACGGGCCAGCCTCAAACCACCATCGGGCAGGTACTTGTGCCTGCGCGAGAGGCTTCAAATGGCGGACCTGCTCCGCTTGGGATGTTCTCTGCGGCAAATTGGCAGGGAGCTGGGGAGGCATGCCTCGACCATCAAACGGGAGCTTGACCGGCACCGTGATCCCCGGGGGCGCTACTTGCCCCATATCGCCGATCACGAAGCGCGCAGCCAGCGACGTCGGCCGAGGGATCGGAAATTGCACGCTAATCCACGCCTGCACGCACTGGTGCAAACAAAGCTAACCAGTCACTGGTCGCCGGAGCAGATCTGCGGGTGGTTGGCGCTGGAATTTCCCGCTGAACCAGCGCTGCGGCTCTGTCCGGAGACAATCTACCAAGCACTATTGTTCGGCGATCATGGCGGGCTAAGAACGGCTGGCAAGCCACGCCTGCGCACAGGGCGAAAGATTCGTAAGCACCGCTGGCGGACAGGATCAGGTCATGGTTCCGTCGTGAAGAACATGACGATGATTCACGAAAGACCGCCAGAGGTTGATGCCAAAGAAGAGGCCGGCCACTGGGAAGGTGACCTCATCGTGGGGGTTGGTTCCGCATCCGCTATGGTCACCTTACGGGAACGAAAGACCCACTACGGAATCATCATCAACCTTCCGCACGGACACACCGCAGCGCAGACCAACCAAGCGATCATCGCTGCCTTCTCAGGCTTGCCGGCTCACCTGAAGCAGACACTGACTTGGGACCAAGGCGTGGAAATGGCCCGTCATCAGGAATTAGCGGCCGCTACCGGACTGCGGATCTACTTCGCGGAGCGGTCCAGCCCCTGGCAACGCGGCGCGAATGAGAACTTTAATGGCCTCGCGCGCCAATACTTCCCAAAGGGTACGGATCTCTCCGTCCATTCAGAGGTCCACGTCAAACAGGTCTGCGTCGAGCTGAACAGCAGGCCACGCAAAAGCCTCGGCTACCTCACTCCGGCAGCAATCTTTCAATTCTCGACGGACGGATAGGCTCCCGCGCCAAGAGCCTCCAGCTGCCGACTGGCGACGCCTCTCTCGCGTCCCGTCAGTCTGCCCCTATCCTCCGGTTCACAACGTGGCCTGCAGTGGCAGCACTCTTCAGTAGATCTTCAAGGCGATTCCTAAAAGACTGTTCTGCGCCGAAAAAGTTCGGTCCGTCAAACGCCACCCGAAAGTGTCAAAAGCGCGTGCCTGAAGCTTGCACCCGTCATCGATTGCTGTCGCCGTAACCTCCAGGGCAACTGGAAGAACTTTCTCGCCTGAAAGGAGGTTTCCGAGGATCCTATAAAACCAATTAGAGCCAGCACGGATACGTACCGCTCCGCCGTCGATTTCAACCTTCGCGCGTGACTTAGCGAACGATCCCGCAATGGCTTCGATGGCGGCGCTGGCACCTAAGGGCGATCGCCAGTGCTCAGTTATCTCCACGATTGGTTTTCCCTTGTAACCATCAAGGCCCACGACAACGCCCCCTTCATTGCGGAAGGACGTGTTCTTTGGACGTCCCGGTACCGAATCTACAGGCGATCTTTCTAATGAGGGATAACCTCTTTGCGCAGCCTATCCAGGGGGCCGTTCTATAGCTCCCCTTCGTACTCTCGTAGACTTCAACCACAGGGCGACAGAGCCCGAAAGTAGCCCGTTGTTGCGTCGACCACTTGAATCCGCCGCACCTCCACCGGGCAGTTTTGCGGGCGGGTCTTACGGGAATCTGGGAACCCTTGAACGCCGGGAATTTTGACGCGGGCTATTGGGCCTTGAATGGCGGTCGGTGGAGGACCGGCTAACGGGCGCCTCCAACCGCTTTCCCGATTGTGAGAAGGTCGGCGAGGTGCTCATGGACATCAAGTTGGATTTTCCGACAACGGAGATCTAGCGAGGAGCATTTCTTCCGATATAGAGAAGATGTCCCGCAGTCCCGAGGAGGCTGGGGTCCGTTGCGGTGGCCTTCAAGACTTCGAGTGTCGAAACGTAGGCGTCGGGGTCTTCGCTTCTGAGGTTTTCGATTTGGTCTTCCAACCCTGTGGCGAACCCATGGGTGGACGCGACGATCTCTGTTATCAGCCCTGCTTCCTCGAAGGACTTTGCGGCCTTGGATGGTTCCACACCGTATCCTTCGGTGAAGCGGCCAGGAATGGGATTGTCGTAGGTGCCGCGGCTGAGTAGTGCTTCCACGAAGGACGCTTCGGCCATTCTGTGTCGTTCATCCCGGATAGAGAGGGTCCGGCGTAGCAGGGCGTACTTGGACATTAGAGCAACGGCGATTGTTCCCCCGGGCATGGTGACGCGCATGAGCTCCTCAAGAGCCTTCCGCCGGTCGGCTGCAGAGGTTAGGTGATAGAACGGGCCCAGAGCGATTGTCGAATCAAAGGTGTTGTCCGACCAACGGGAAAGATCGCGGACATCCGCCTCAACGATTTCCCGGATCCGATCTTCACCGAACTCCGCCCGCGCTATGTCGAGGAGGTTAGGCGAAAGGTCTGCCAATGTGGCTTGATAGCCCATGTCGCATAGCCAGCGGCTGTAGCGGCCAGGGCCCCGCCAATATCCAGTACACGCCCCGATTCCGGCATTGTCTTCGCTAGAAAGTGAGTGGTGAGTTCAAACTCAATGCGGCCCTGGGGCGTCTCTAGCCGCTCCCACTCTCGCCGATCGAAACTCGCGTAATAGCCTCTTGTTCCCCCAAGGTCAGTCATCCGCCGATTATGGCATGCAGAGTTGTCGGCCGATTGAGATGAATCCGTTTGCCGGGAAGAAGAACCTTGTCTTCTGATCCTCTCTAGGAACAGATTGCAATGATCTTGCGGTTAGTCAATGTATTTCCAGGAGTCCGGTGGACGATCCCTCACCGAACATCGCTCACTCGTCCTTCTCAGCCTCCGCATGACTCTTAAGTGAGGGGGTCGGCCCGCCCGTCTCCTCCGGCACGTCGCTTCGGGCTTGACCGTCCTGAACGAAAGTAATCCTAATTTGGCTCCCCCGCTCAAGGAACGACCCGGCAGACGGATCTTGGGAAGTCACCCAGAACAGCCCTGGCCACGTACGCGAACGGAGCCCCGGCCCGTCAGGGTCCCCGGACGCGAGACCAAACCCAATGTTCGCCGCCATCTCTTGGGCAATGTGCACAGGCTGCCCAACCAGATCGGGAACAGCCAGCTTCTGACGATCATCCATCTCTGCAACTCCTTTGAGCCTGACCAGCTAGAACGGTGAAACCAACCTTCTTCGTCACCAAAATACTGCCGGTGGTCAGGCGGGCCTGGCCAACCCGATTTCTTGGTTCCAAAAGCGCGCTGGGTGCCCTTTGGAGGATCCTTCAGCGGACGCTCGGATGACGTGTACTGCATAGGCGGTGACTAGGCGGCTCTGCCGTGGGGACCCGGCGTTTGACGGGAGGCGTCAGGGGATTCTGAGTCGTCCGAAACCTCGTCGAAGAAACGTCGGGGTCGTGGTAGCCACAGCGGGACGATGAGAATTACAGAAATCCAGGCAGCTGCCTACTCCGCCGCGCCCCACAGTGCCTTGCGGAGCAGCCGCTTCAGTTCCTGCGACTCCTCCCCGGACAGCACGGCCAGCTGGTTCAGTTCGGCCGCGTCCATGGCGGTGCGGGCCTTCGCGTGCATCTTCCGCCCCTCGGCAGTGGAGACGATGATCTTGGCGCGCCGGTCCTGCTTGCCCTGCGCCCGTTCCACCAGGCCGCGGCGTTCCAGATCGTCCACGAGGGTGACCACCTGGCTCGGGTCCAGGCTGAGGAAGTCGGCAAGCTCCCGCTGCGTCGGCTCCAGCCCGCTGCACGCCAGTGTCAGGACTGAGAAGGAGCGCTCCCGCAGGCCGAAGTCCGCCAGTGCCCTGTTGTTCAGGACCGAGCCTGCGGCATGCAGCTTCGCAAGCAGCAGTCCCACGTCACTGCCGATCCTGGCTGCCGCAAGGCGCGGGGTCTGAACGTCTGTGCCCAAGGTGGCCATCACAACTCCGGTACTGGTAAAAAACAATCGTTGACTTTTTCAATGATCCGTAATTTCATTGAATCCAACAAGGATCTCACACCGCAGTGGGACCACCCCAACGGCTTCGGCCGGCGCATGCGAAGGAGCAGGCCATGAGCTTGAACGGCAAAGTTGCAATCGTCACCGGAAGCGGGCAGGGCCTCGGCCTCGCCTACGCAAGAGAACTGGCCCGCCAGGGTGCCGCCGTCGTTATCAATGACGTCAACGCTGAAACCGCCGCGCAGGCCGTGGCCCGGATCGAGGCCGACGGCGGCCGGGCCACCGCTGTGGTGGTTCCGGTGGGAACCACGGACGCGGCCAAGGCCCTGGTGGCCGGCGCCGTCGACGCGTTCGGGCGGCTGGACATCCTGGTCACCAACGCCGGGATCCTGCGGGACAAGTCCCTGCTGAAGATGACTGACGAGGACTTCGACCTGGTCATCAACGTGCACCTCAAGGGCACCTTCACCTGCGTCCGGGAGGCGTTTGGCTACTTCAAGGAACACAACGTGCAGGGACGCATCATCACCATCGGTTCCCCCACGGGCCAGCGCGGCAACTTCGGCCAGACCAACTATGCTGCGGCGAAGGCCGGGATCGTGGGCATGGTCCGCACCTGGGCGCTGGAAATGAAGAAGGCGGGCGTGACGGTCAACAGCGTCATTCCGGTGGCCGCCACCGCCATGACCAAGACCGTGCCGTACTTCCAGAAGGCAGTGGAGGCGGACGAGCGTGGCGAGGCCATGCCGTCATTCTTCCGCCATGACCTCGGCTTTGGAACGGCCGACGACGTCTCCGGACTGGTTGCCTTCCTCGCCTCCGACGAGGCAGCCAACATCACCGGCCAGGCCATCGGCGCCGGCGGTGACCGTCTGCAGGTCTGGACCCACCCGGAAGCGGCCACCACGGAATACCGCGACGGCGGCTGGACCTATCAGGCCCTGCTGGACAACGCCGGCCAGCTGTTCAACCGGGACACGCTGCAGGGCTACGGCGAGGAATTCCTGCCGCTGCCTGCAGAACTGCAGCCCGAACCGGTCCAGGCGCGCTGATCATGGCAGACCGATACGAACTGGGCATCCACCCCGCCAAACTCGAGGCGATCGACATGCACGTACACCTCGAGGTGGACAGCTGCGGGCACGGGTCGCTGCCTGAGGCATTGACCGAAGCATCGGCCAAGTACTTCAAGGCTGAAGACCGCACCCCGTCCCTGGACCGCATCGCCGAGGTCTACCGCGGACTGAACATGGCCGCCGTCGTCTTCACCGTGGACGCCCGCACCCAGCTCAAGCATGAGCCCAACAGCATCCCCGAACTCATCGCCGGCGCCGCCCGGAACAACGACGTACTGATTCCGTTCGGCAGTGTCGACCCGCGCACGGGTGAGGACGCCATCGCCGGGGCCAAGCACCAGGCGGTGGAGCTCGGTGCCCGCGGCTTCAAGTTCCATCCGTCCCTCCAGGGCTTCGACCCCTCGAACGAGCGCTTCTACCCCCTGTGGGGGACGCTCCAGGAACTGGGCCTGCCCGCCATCTTCCATACCGGCCAAAACGGCATGGGAGCGGGCCTGCCCGGCGGGTATGGCATCAAGCTCGCTTACTCCAACCCGTTGCTGCTGGACGCCGTGGCCGCCGATTTCCCGGGCCTGCAGATCATCATGGCCCACCCGTCGGTGCCGTGGCAGGACGAGGCAAACTCCATCGCCACGCACAAGGCCAACGTCTTCATCGACCTCTCCGGCTGGTCGCCCAAGTACTTCCCGGAGTCGCTGGTCAAGGCCTCCAACTCCTACCTTCAGGACAAGGTGCTGTTTGGCACCGACTTCCCGCTGATCACCCCGCAGAAATGGCTGGGAGCGTTCGCCGACCTCCCGCTGAAGGACGAGGTCCGGCCCAAGATCCTCAAGGACAACGCGGTCCGCCTGCTCGGGCTGGGCGGCTGACATGGGCACGCTGACGACGGCGGATGCCGCCCTGGGTGCCCGGCTTTACGAAGCAGCGGATTGGTATGACGCCGAGTCCCTGCTCACGCTCGAGGAGCGCCAGGCCCTGTCCCGGCTGCGGTCATTCCTGGACGCGGAAGCCAGGCCGCTCCTGGCCGAGTACTGGGAACGCGGCGAGTTTCCCGAACAGCTGGCGCGGCCGCTGATCGACCTGGACCTGATGGAACCGGCCGGGCTCACGGCGGACGGACCCGCACGGGGCATCTACCAGGGCTTCCGGATCTTTGAACTTGCCCGCACCGACGCGTCCCTGGCCACCTGGTACACCGCCCAGGCCGGCCTGTTCCGGACGGCCATCCGCGTGGGTGCCTCGGCGGAACAGCAGGCCGAATGGATGCCCAAGGTCATCGACTTCTCGCTCAAGGGCGTCTTCTCGCTGACCGAACCCGGGTCCGGTTCGGACATCGCCGGCGGACTGTCCACCACCGCCCGGCGGCAGGCTGACGGCAGCTGGGTCCTTGACGGCGCCAAGCGCTGGATCGGGGGCGCAGCCACCGCGGACGTCCTGGCCGTGTTCGCCCGGGACGCCGCGGACGGGCAGGTCAAGGCCTTCCTCGTGGACCGTGCCGCGGACGGAATCACGCTGGAAAAGATCCACGGAAAGACGTCGCTCAGGATGATGCAGAACGCCCACATCACCCTCACCGGTGTCCGCGTTCCCGAGGCCATGCGCCTGCAGAACGTGAACTCCTTCAGGGACGTCGCAGCGATGCTCCGGGCCATGCGTTCGGACGTGGCCTGGATCGCCACCGGCATCGCCGCCGGCGCGTTCGAGGCCGCGCTGGCCTACGTCAACGAACGCCGGCAGTTCGGACGCACCCTGGGTTCCTTCCAGCTGGTCCAGGAAAAACTGGCCCGCATGCTGGGGAACGTCAACGCCGCCCTGTCCCTGGTGGTCCGGCTTACCGAGCAGCAGGCCAAAGGCATCTACCGTGACCAGGACTCTGCTTTGGCAAAGATGCAGACGTCCCTTTTCATGCGTGACACCGTAGCCCTTGCCCGCGAGGTGGTGGGCGGCAACGGCATCACGCTGGCCACGGATGTGGCCCGCTTCCACGCCGACGCCGAAGCCGTCTACTCCTACGAGGGCACCCACGAGATCAACGCCCTCATCATCGGCCGCGCCCTCACGGGCGAAAGCGCCTTTACCCGCTGAACCACCCACCCGCTGAACCTAACTTCCACACTCGAAGAAACAACTGCCAGGAGGCAACGATGCCCAATCTCGTCGTCGATTTCGACACCCTGCTCACCCTGTCCGGCAAGGACCTCGGCACCACCGACTACCGCCAGATCACCCAGGAACAAATCAACCTCTTCGCCGACGCCACCGACGATCAGCAGTGGATCCACACCGATCCCGAACGCGCCAAGGACGGCCCGTTCGGCGCCCCGATCGCCCATGGCTTCCTGACGCTGTCGCTGATCATCCCGTTCTGGGGCGAGCTGTTCGACGTGGACGGCGTCACCACCAAGGTCAACTACGGCCTGGACAAAGTCCGCTTCACCTCCCCGGTGACGGTCGGCTCCAAGGTCCGCATGCAGGCCACCATCGCCGAGGTCACCGAGGTCAAGGGCGGCGCCCAGATCAAGGTCAACGCCACCATCGAAATCGAAGGCCAGGAACGCCCCGCCGTCGTCGCCGAATTCCTCGCCCGCTTCTACAAGTAGGCCGCACTACCGGCAGTAACCCCTTCACCACGACGGCGGCACCACACGGCGCCGCCTCTTCAGGCAACCCCAAAATCCCCTTCCCTCCGTACCCCATTCCCCAAACCCTAGGAACAGCCATGTCCGGACACACCACGCTCGCACCTGCGGGCACGGCCGCCAAGCGCAAGGAAGCGCGCACGGTCATCCTGTCCAGCTATCTGGGCAGCACCATCGAGTTCTACGACTTCCTGCTGTACGCCACGGCCGCAGCAGTAGCTTTCCCCAAGGTCTTCTTCGCCGGCACGGACGAATGGGTGGGCGTGGTGGCGGCCTACGCCACCTTCGCCGCCGGCTACGTGGCCCGCCCGCTGGGCGGGGTGATCTTCGGCCACTTCGGTGACAAGGTGGGCCGCAAGGGAATGCTGATCATCTCCATGGCCATGATGGGCATCGCCTCCACCCTCATCGGCCTGATTCCCGGCGCCGGCGTCATCGGGCCGTGGGGCGCCGTGATCCTGGTGCTCCTGCGCGTCTGCCAGGGCATCGCCGTCGGCGGTGAATGGGGCGGTGCCGCGCTCATGGCCCTGGAGCACGCCGACCCCAGGCGGCGCGGTTTCGCCGCCTCCTTCGTCAACGCCGGCGCCCCCACCGGCGCCGTGCTGGGCACCGTGGTGATGGGCATCTTCTCGGCATTGCCGCAGGACGCGTTCCTGGCCTGGGGGTGGCGGGTGCCGTTCCTGCTGTCCTTCGTGCTGCTGATCGTGGGCATGTTCGTCCGCCTGCGGGTCTCGGAGAGCCCGATCTTCGCCGAGGCCGTGGCCAAGGAAGAGGCCCAGGCAACCACCAAGCGCAAGATCCCGCTGCTTGAGGTGCTGCGCCGCCCCAAGGCCCTGATCATGATCATGTTTGCCGGCGCCGCCGGGTTCGGCCTGCAGGTGGTACTGCCCACGTTCTCAGTGACGTATGCCGTGTCCAAGGGGCGCCGCAGCAGGGCGTGCTCTACGCCTTCGCCGGAGCCTCGGCCATCTCCATCATCTTCGTCCTCCTGGGCGGCCGCCTGTCCGACCGTTTCGGCCGCAGGCCCGTGATGATTGCCGGACTGGCCCTGTTCATCGCCTACCTTTTCCCCATGTTCGGCATGCTGGGCTCCGGCAACGTCGGGCTTGTCTTCGTGGCCTTTACCGTGGCACTGGTCCTGCACTCATCCCTGTACGGGCCGCTGGCAGCCTTCGTCTCCGAACAGTTCGGCACCACGTCCCGCTACACCGGCGCTGCGGTCGGCTACCAGCTGGCCACCCTGATCGGGGCGGGTTTCACCCCCGGCATCCTGGCCGGGCTCTACAAGGACTCCGGCCAGAGCATCGTTCCCGTGGTGGTGTTCCTGTCCGTCATGGCCCTCGTCTCGATTGTCTTCATCGCCCTGACGCGCGAGTCTAAGAACAACGACCTCACCACGGTCCGTTAGGAGAACCATGGACAACAACGGAGTTGGATCCTGGCTGCACCGCCGCCGCCGGAAGTCAGGCGCCAAGGCAGCCATCCTGTCCGGAGCCCGCACGCTGAGCTATGAAGAGTTGGCCGACAGGACCGACCGCCTGGCCAGCGCGCTCCGGGACAGGGGAGTGGCAAAGGGCGACCGGGTGGCCTACCTGGGCGAGAACCACCCTTCCTTCGTGGAAACGTTCTTTGCCTGCGGTCTGCTCGGTGCCATCTTCGTGCCGCTCAACACCCGGCTGGCTCCGCCGGAACTGCAGTTCCAGCTGCAGGATTCCGGGGCCCGGCTCCTGGTCAACGCCGGCGCCCTGGGGGCGTCTGCCGCTGCTGCCCTGGAAGGTACGGGCGTCACCCACCGGCTGGTTGTAGCGGCCGACGGCGGGACTGAACCTTCCGCCGGCACCTCACCCGCCGCCGTCGTTCCCTGTGAGGTGGCACCCTACGAGGAGGCGCTGCAGGCTGCGGCACCGGATCCCGCCGACGTGCCGGTGGGGCACGATGACGCGGCGATGATCCTCTACACCTCCGGCACCACGGGCAAGCCCAAGGGTGCCCTGCTGACCCACGGGAACATCACGTGGAACTGCATCAACACCATCGTGGACATGGACCTGAACCGAAACGATGTGGCGCTGATGATCTCGCCGCTGTTCCATGTGGCGTCGCTGGACATGGGCCTGCTGCCGATGCTGCTGAAGGGTGCCACCGTGGTGCTTGAGGCGAAGTTCGATCCCGCCAGGGTCCTGGAACTCATCCAGGAGCACAAGGTGACCACCCTTAACGGCGTGCCCACCACGTTCCAGCTCCTCTGCGAGCATCCGGGATGGGCCGCGGCGGACGTCAGCTCCCTGGACAAGCTCACCTGCGGCGGCTCCGCCATCCCCCGCCGCGTCCTGGATGCGTACGAGGACCGCGGCATCGGCTTCACCAGCTGCTACGGCATGACCGAAACAGCGCCGGGCGCCACCATGCTTCCAGTCGACAGGTCCCGGGACAAAGCGGGCTCGGCAGGCCTGCCGCACTTCTTCACGGACGTCCGGATCGCCGACCCGATGGGCGGTGCAGTGGACCCGGGCGGGGTGGGGAGATCCAGATCTCCGGCCCCAATGTGATCAAGGAGTACTGGAACCGGCCGGAGGCCACCGCCGCCAGCTACGCGGACGGGGCCTGGTTCCGCTCCGGGGACATGGGCTACCGGGACCAGGAAGGCTTCCTGTTCGTCTCGGACCGGCTCAAGGACATGATCATCTCCGGCGGGGAAAACATCTACCCGGCCGAGGTGGAAGCCGTGATCGCGGAGCACAGGGCTGTCAGCAGCGTGGCGGTCATCGGGGTTAGCGATGACAAATGGGGCGAGGTTCCCCAGGCCATCGTGACCCTGCGGGAGGGCGAATCGCTGACGGAGGAGCAGCTGCGCAGCTTCCTGGACGGCCGGCTGGCCCGGTACAAGATTCCCAAGTCGCTGGTGGTGGTGGCGGACATGCCCCGCACGGCCAGCGGCAAGATCCGCAAGATGGAGCTCCGCAAGCAGCTCTGAGCACCAAAACGGGGCAGGTGCCCGCTGGCCCGTATGGTTCCGCCGTTGTTACCGTTCACGGTCATCAATTGGCGGAACCATACCAGCCGGTGACAGCATGGTTGGATGCTTGAGGCAACTAAATCCCATAATTCCCCGGACGGGACACCCGTCAACCCTGCGCTGCAAGCGGAGAGCAAGATCGCCCGCATCGCGGTGACGATGTTCCCCATCCTGGTGGTGGCCGCAGGTGTCATCGGCTTCCTGCTCCCCGGGGTCTTCAAACCCATGGCGCCCAGCGTGCCCTACCTGCTGGGCATCATCATGTTCTGCATGGGCCTGACCCTGACTCCGCCGGACTTCGCCGCCGTGGCCAAGCGTCCGTGGGCGGTGGCACTGGGCATCGTTGCCCACTACATCATCATGCCCGGGGCCGGCTGGCTGATCGCCGGCGCCCTCAACCTCGAGCCCGAGCTGGCCGTCGGCGTCATCCTGGTGGGATGCGCACCCTCCGGTACGGCCTCCAACGTGATGGCGTTCCTGGCCAAGGGCGACGTTGCCCTCTCGGTGGCGGTGGCATCCGTCTCCACCCTAATCGCCCCGATCGTCACCCCGCTGCTGGTCCTGTTCCTGGCCGGTTCCTACCTTCAGATCGACGCCGCCGGCATGGTCCTGGACATCGTCAAGACCGTGCTGCTGCCGGTGGTGGCAGGCCTGCTCGCCCGGCTCTTCCTCAAGAAGCTCGTCGCAAAGGTGCTGCCCGCACTGCCGTGGGCGTCCGCCGTCGTGATCTCCCTGATCGTGGCCATCGTGGTGGCCGGCAGCGCCGGCAAGATCATCGGGGCCGGCGCCATTGTGTTCCTTGCCGTGGTGCTGCACAACGGCTTTGGCCTGGGCCTGGGCTACCTCGCCGGCAAAATCGGACGCCTGGACGACAAGGCGCGCCGAGCCCTCGCCTTCGAGGTGGGCATGCAGAACTCCGGCCTGGCGGCGACCCTGGCCACCGCCCACTTCAGCCCGCTGGCGGCGCTCCCGTCCGCCGTCTTCTCCCTGTGGCACAACATTTCCGGCGCCATCGTGGCTGCCTGGCTCGCCCGGCGCCCGCTGCAGGAAAAGCAGGCCTGACCAGCGCCGTCACGCTCCACGGCCCGGAAGCCGGCCTGTTTCCATCCGTACTTCGTGGGTACAGGACCGGGTAGGGACAACGTCGTTCCCGATGTTGCCTGCCGGTTCCGGACAGGAGATGGACAGATGGCTCGGATTGACCGAATAGCTGAACCATGGGGGACAAGGACACCGTACGGCAGTGGCGGTGAGTGGCCGGTCAGGGTGGACACCCACCTGGCCGAAGGGGTGGCCCCGGAGGACGTGGACAGGTGGGTCCAGACGGCGTCCCTCCTGCACTCCAACGGCGACGCCATGGACATCGCGGTCAAGGACAACCGCATTGTCGGGGTGCGCGGCCGGGCTGTGGACCGCGTCAACCACGGCCGGTTGGGACCGAAGGACCTGTACGGCTGGCAGGCGAACGCGTCAGCCGACCGGCTAACCACGCCCCTGATCCGCGAGGGCGGAAAGCTGGTGGAAACCGACTGGGACACGGCCATGCAGCGCGTGGTGGACCGTTCCAAGGCGCTGCTGGCCGAACAGGGCCCCAGCGCCATTGGCTTTTACACCACGGGCCAGCTCTTTTCCGAGGAGTACTACACCTTGGGGACCCTGGCGCACGGCGGCATCGGCACCAATCACGTGGACGGAAACACCCGCCTGTGCACTGCCACTGCCGGAGAGGCGCTGAAGGAATCATTCGGCTGCGACGGCCAGCCCGGCTCCTACACGGACGTGGACCACGCGGACGTGATCGCCCTCTACGGGCACAACGTGGCGGAAACCCAGACCGTCCTCTGGACCAGGATGCTGGACCGCCTGGCCGGACCCAACCCGCCCAAGATCATCTGCGTGGATCCCCGCCTCACCCCCGTGGCCAAGGCGGCCACCCTGCATCTGGCGCCACGGCCGGGCACCAACGTGGCCCTGATGAATGGGATCCTGCACGACATCATCGCCAACGGCTGGGTGGACCACGAGTACATCAAGGCCCACACGGTGGGGTTCCCGGAGCTCGAAAAAGAGGTCAGGAACTACCCGCCCGCACTGGTGGCGGAGATCTGCGGCGTCCCGGCGGAGCAGATCTCCGAAGCCGCCCGTATCATCGGCCACGCCGAGCGGCTGCTGTCCACGGTGCTTCAGGGTTTCTACCAGTCCAACCAGGCCACCGCCGCCGCTGTCCAGGTCAACAACATCAACATCATCCGCGGCATGCTGGGCAAGCCAGGCTGCGGCATCCTGCAGATGAACGGCCAGCCCACCGCGGAGAACACCCGCGAATGCGGGGCCGACGGCGACCTGGCCGCCTTCCGCAACTGGTCCAACGACGCCCACATCCAGGACCTCGCCAGGGTGTGGAACATCGACCCCATGTCCATCCCGCACTACTCACCGCCAACGCACGTCATGCAGATGATGCGGTACGCGGAGGACGGCTCCATCCGGATGCTGTGGGTCAGCGGCACCAACCCCGCCGTTTCGCTGCCCGAACTGAAGCGGATCCGCAGCATCCTGGAACAGGACCGCCTGTTCCTGGTGGTGCAGGACATCTTCCTGTCCGAGACCGCCCAGCTGGCCGATGTCGTGCTTCCAGCTGCGACCTGGGGCGAAAAGACGGGCACCTTCACCAACGTGGACCGTACCGTCCACCTGTCGGAGAAGGCCGTGGACCCACCCGGTGAGGCCCGGCCCGACCTGGAAATCTTCATCGACTACGCCCACCGGATGGGCCTGCAGGACAGGGACGGGCAGCCGCTGATCAAGTGGCACGATCCAGAGTCCGCCTTCGAAGCGTGGAAGGAATGCACCCGCGGCCGCCCCTGCGACTACACCGGCATCACCTATGACAAGCTGCGCGGCGGCTCCGGCATCCAGTGGCCGTGCAACGAGGAAAACCCGGACGGCACGGAGCGCATCTATGCCGACGGGAAGTTCTGGGCCCACCCGGAGTACTGCGAAACGTACGGCCGCGACCTGATCACCGGGGCGCCCGTGGAGCCGTCCGAATACAAGGCCCTCAACCCGGAGGGCAAGGCCATCATCAAAGCCGCCGAGTACATGCCGCCGCACGAGCTGCCCAGCCGGGACTTCCCGCTCCAGCTCATCACCGGCCGCACGCTCTACCAGTTCCACACCCGCACCAAGACAGGCCGGGCGCCGGAGCTGCAGGCGGCCGCGCCGGACGTCTGGGTGGAGTTGTCAGCGGACGACGCCGGCGCGTACGGGATTGCCGAGGGCGACCTTGCAGAGGTGGAGACACCCCGCGGTTCAGTCCGTGCCAGGGTGCGGATCAGCGGGATCCGGAACGGGGTGCTGTTCCTGCCGTTCCACTACGGCTACTGGGACACCAACGGCGGCCACCGGCCGGACGGCCCGGGCCGGGCGGCCAATGAGCTGACCATCACGGACTGGGACGCCGCCTCCAAGCAGCCCATCTTCAAGACAGCGGCGGCGCGCATTACCCGGGTTTCCGGCGGTGACGGGCCGTCCCTGGCGCCCACCACCACGGCGTCGGCTCCCGTCGGCGACTTCCCGGAAGAGGCCAGGACCAAGGGGACCGCCGCCGCCCTGGCTGACGAAGAAACCGGCACGGCAGGAGGGGCACGATGAAATTCGGGCTTGTACTTCAGGAAATGCACCGCTCCGAGAACGACCTGGCACACCACCTGCTGGTCATCTCGGAGCGCCACAAAGTGGACCACGAGATCTACCATCTGGCCCGTGACCTGGCGCGCTGGTCCCAGCAGCACGTGCGGGACATCGCGGAGATCGGCAGGAACTACGGCCAGGACCTGGACCCGGAGCCGCGCGGCGAAGCGGGGCTGATGGAGACCCTTCGCGAGAAGGGCAGTGAGATGGTGGGCCGGCGTCCGGAAACCGGGATGCTGCTGCTGCGGGACCTCCGGGAGCTGTACCTGATGGCGTGTGGGGTCTCGGCCGACTGGGAGCTGCTGGCCCAGGCTGCCCAGGGAATGAAGGACAAGGACCTGCTGGCCCTGGCCGAAAAGTGCCATCCCCAGACGATCCGCCAGATGAAGTGGGCCAACGGCAAGCTGAAGGAATCCGCCACCCAGGTCCTGGTCAGCTGAGGGGCTGGGTTAGCTGAGGTCCCGGTCAGCTGAGGGGCCTGGTCAGCGGGTTATCCCGCCTCACGGGCTTCCTGCAGGTGAGCCACCAGTGCCTGCATCTGCTGCACCGTCCACGGCAGGTCCTTGCTGAGTTCGGCGCTGTTGTCGCTCCACATGGCGCGGGCGGCCGCCTTGGTGCCCTCGCTGCTGTGGAACCGGGAGCCCAGCTCATCCCAGCGGCGCACCAGCTCCCTCGCCTCCGGGCTGTTGGCAGGGACACCGGCGTCCACCTGGCGCAGGCCCTCCTTGACCATCCCGGCCCATTCGGTCCGGGATTCCTCAGTGGCTTCCGGGCCCAGCCGTTTGCGCTGTTCCTCGAGCTCCCGGCGCTGGTCCTCGGTGAAGTAGTTCTCGAACATCGTCATCCTTTCCAAAACGGTCATGAAATAAGCAGGGGCGGCGTCCCCCTGGTTGATGCGGCCCAGCAGGTCCCTGATGGTCCGCTGGAGCTGCCCGAGCTGGAGAGCCTGCCCGTCCAGTGCGTCCAGTTGGCGCTGCAGGAGATCCCGCATGGACTCCGGACTGCCACCCGACCGGTCCAGCACGGCGGCGATCCCGCCCAGCGGCACCCCCAGGCTCCGCAGGGCCCGGATGCTGTAGAGGCGCCTGAGGTCCTGGCCTGTATAGCGGCGGTGGCCTGCCGCGGTCCGGGCGCTTGCCTGGAGCAGCCCGATGCTGTCGTAGTGGTGCAGCGCCCTGACAGTGACCCCCGTGGCCGCGGCCAGTTCGCCAATGCTCCAGCGCGGTTCATCCAGATGTTCCATACCGCCAACGGTAGGACCTGACGCCGCGTCAGGTTCAAGTCCTGGGACGGCGCTCCTTGAACAGACGGCGCTCCTTGAACAGAAGGCGCTGCTCGAACAGAAGGAAGGTGCAGCCGAAGGGGTTTCATTCAGTGAAACCGGCGGCGCGTCCGGAGCCGTCCATGGCCCAGAGTTGAGTCCATGAACGCGGAGCCCGGGATTGGCCCGCTCAAAGGCACACAGGACAGAAACGGCGCGGCATACATGGAGTCAACGATGACGGTACTGCGGATCCAACGGGGGATCGAGTTCGCCCGGCCCCAAAACGCAGTCCCGCTGCTGCTGGACCTCTACCTTCCCGGTACTCCCGGGGAGGGCCCGGACCAGGACGGACGCCCTGCCGTGATCCACTTCCACGGGGGCGGCTGGCGGATGGGTGAGCGCTCCTCGCTGGGGCCCGGGGTGGACGGTTTCGGCCTCAGCCCCATCGAACAGCTGGTGGACGCCGGGTTCGTGGTGGCCTCCGCCGACTACCGCCTGACGGACGTTGCCACCTTCCCTGCCCAGCTGCTGGACGCCAGGGCGGCGGTCCGCTGGCTCCGCGCCCACGCTGCCCACTATGGCGTGGATCCGCGCCGGATCTACGCCTGGGGCGATTCGGCAGGCGGCCACCTGGCCGCGCTCCTCGGCCTGACTGGCGGATCCTCCCAACCGGCCGGCAGCCTGGACGCCGGCACCCTGGACCGCGACGGCAGGGACCAGGTTGCCGCCGTCGTGGCCTGGTACCCGCCCACGGACCTGGAACGCATGGGCGAACAGGCCAGGACGGATGCCATAGCCCGCGCCGATGACCCCGGCTCCCGTGAAGCGCTGTTGATCGGAGCGCAGCCGGCCGACGCCCCGGACAAGGCCAGGGCGGCCAGCCCCCTCACCTATGTGCATCCAGGCGTGCCTCCCTTCCTCCTGATCCACGGAACGGCGGACCGGTTCGTCCCCGTGGAGCAGTCCACCAGCCTCGCCGCAGCGCTGGAAGGTGCCGGTGCAGCCGTCGAACTTCTCCTGCTGGAAGACGCGGACCACATGTGGCAGCTGCCGGACGGCGGCAGCTCGGCGGCCGGGCAGGCAACCGCCGCCACCATTGATTTCCTTTGCCGACAGGCAAAGCAGCACTGATTTCCCCACTTCCTTCGGTGCGCCATGCGCCCGGAACACACCCGAAAGGCACCTCCATGCAGTTCATTGGCATCACGCACCACGGCGAACCCTGGGCAGCAGCGCTCGCCGGTTCCCGCGTCCTCCCGCTGGCACCCGTCGCCGGCTTCTGGACCGACGCGGAAGGCTGGCAGGACAAAGCGGCAACACAGGTTGCCGGCGCGGCAGAGCATGACGCGTCCGACGCCGGCGCCTGGCTGGAGCGCGGCACCGTCACCGAAGTGCCGCTCGTCCCGGCGTCCGCACGAGTCATCTGCGTGGGCCTGAACTACAAGGCGCACGTGGCGGAAGGCAGCTTCAAGGACCACGAACTGCCGCCGTACCCCACCCTGTTTGCCCGCTGGACGGCGTCCCTGTCCGTGGGCAACGTCCCGGTTCCCGTCCCGGCCGGCGAGGCGGGACTGGACTGGGAGGGCGAAGTGGCCGCCTACATCGGCCGGCGCGTCGAGTCCGCGGATGAGGTAACAGCTGCCGGCGCCGTCTTTGGCTACTCCACCTTCAACGACATCACCTCCCGCAGGGCCCAGAAACTGACGTCGCAGTGGACCCTGGGCAAGAACGGCGACTTCAGCGGACCCCTTGGTCCACTGGTCAGCCGCGACGAGGTGGGCGACTTGCGGGACGGGCTGCAGGTGCGCACACGCGTGAACGGAATCGAAGCCCAAAACGGCAACACCCGCGACATGATCTTCTCCGTCCCGGCCATCATCGCGCTCATCAGCCAAACGTTCACCCTGCACCCGGGCGACGTCATTGCCACCGGAACACCGGAAGGCGTGGGGTACGCCCGCACCCCGCAGTGGCTGCTGCAGCCCGGTGACACCGTCGAGGTGGAGATCGAGAAGCTCGGCACCCTGACCACGCCCGTGGGCGATCCCTCCCTCCGGAGCCGTGCCTGATGAGCACGTTCCAGAACGCCGGCCCCGCGGACATCCCGGAGGAGGCGCGGGTCCTGGTTTCCGGCGGCGGCCCCAGCGGGCTGTTCCTGGCCCTGGACCTGGCATCCCGCGGGATCCCCAGCACCGTCATCGATCCCCGGACCGCCGTGGACCCCAGCCGCCCCCGGGCCAAGACCACCAATGCCCGCACCATGACGCACCTGCGCCGGCTGGGCCTTGCCGACGCGCTCCGGAAGGCTTCGCCGCTGCCGGTGGACTACGCCCAGGACGTCATCTTCTGCACCGCGCTCACCGGGCCTTCCGCACATGAACTCCGCCGGTTCCGGCACGCCTTCCAGCTGGTTCCCGGCACCTACGGGCCCCAGCCGGAGTGCGGCCAGCAGGTGCCGCAGCCGGTCCTCGAAGAGGTGCTCCGCGCGGCTGTCGCGGACAACCCGCTGGTCACGTTTGTGACCGGGTGGTCCGTCCAGGAGGTCCAGGAGGTTCAGGGGCCGGGCGCCCGCGGAGACGAAGGCGGCAGCCATCACGCCGGACTTTCCCACGCCGCCGCTCCCGAAGATGCCGCTGATCCGGAAGGCGTGGCAGCCACGGCGCCGTACGCCGTCGTCATCGCCGATGTTTCCGGTACCTGCCGCACCATCCGCGCGAACTACGTTATTGGCGCCGACGGCGGATCCTCCGCGGTGCGCCGCAGCCTGGGCATGCGCCTGGAGGGCGGCTCCGCAGCCCTGTCCAACATCAGCATCCTGTTCCGTTCACGGTCACTGGCCTCCGCCGTCTCGCTGGATCCTGCCGTGCAGTATTGGGTGGTGGGATCGGAGACCTCGGGAATGGTGGGGCCCATGGACCTCACCGACACCTGGTGGGCGATTGTCCAGGGCGTGGATCCGGCCGTGACCGTCACCGCCGCCGATGCTGCCGCGATGGTCCGGGCGCTGGTAGGCACTGAGGTGGACGTCGAAGTGGTGGCCACGGACCCCTGGACGGCCCGCATGCTGCTGGCCCCGGAGTACAGCCGCGGCAACATCTTCCTGGTGGGCGACGCCGCCCACCTCAACCCGCCATGGGGCGGCCACGGCTTCAACACCTGCATCGGCGACGCCGCCAACCTGGCTTGGAAGCTCGCCGCCGCCGTCAACGGCTGGGCAGGCCCCGGCCTCCTGCCCAGCTACGGGGAAGAACGCCGGCCCGTGGCAGCCCGCACCATCCGCGACGCCGCGGAGAACGGCAAGGCCCTGGCGTACCATTTTGCGGACCCGCACCTGGCGCTTGCCGGGACCTGTGGTGACGCTGCGCGCCGGGCTGCCCACGACGCGCTCGCCGTGAAGCAGAGCGAGTTCGACTCCCTGGGCCTGGTCCTGGGCTACTCGTACGCGGAGTCGGCCCTCGTGGTTCCCGACGGCCTGCCAGTCCCGGCCGAAGACCCCATCCGCTACGTACCTTCCGCCAGCCCGGGCGCCCTGCTGCCGCACGCATGGCTGGCGGACGGCACCTCCCTGTACAGCCATCTGGGCACCGGATTCACCTTGCTGGTGGACGCCGGTGCGGCAGGCGCGACCGCGGCTGAAGTCGCCCAGCCGGTGCTGGCGGCCGCCGCCCGGACGGGCGTTCCGGTGACCGTCGCAGTCGTCGGACCTTCCGACGACGGCAGGCCCCTTTCCCACGTGTGGGGCGCCAACGCCGTGCTGGTCCGCCCGGACCAGCACGTGGCCTGGCGCGGAAATTCCGCCCCCGCCGCGGGCGCAGCCCTATCCGTGGCGGCCGGATGGTCGCCCACTTCCCTTGAGAACACCAGGAGCAACCGTGTCGACGCCGTCATTCCGTGATTACCTGTTTCCCCCGGACCACCCGCGCGTGGCGGACATCCGGGGCCTGAACGCCCGCGAGTACGCAGAAGCTGCCAAGACCGACCCGTTCGCCGGGCCCATGATCGAAGGCTGGCAGAAGCTGTACCCGCAGCCCTTCACCGGCATCACCAGCGACGGCGTGCGCCGGGAAGGCCTGTACCCGCTGGCACCGGCCGGGCCCGGGGAGGAAGCGCCTGCCGCGGAGATGGTGGCCGCGGCCCGCAAGCTGCTGGGCACCGTCACTGCGGACCAGGCGCGGAAGCTCAGCTACGCCGTGGATGCGCCCGAGTGGCAAAGCTGGGCCAACCCCGAATTCATGCAGCACGATACCGGGCTGCGCCTGGATGAGCTGGAACCACCGGTCCGCGACGCTGCCCTGGGCGTGGTGGAAGCAAGCCTGAGCCCGCAGGGGTTTGAGCTGGTGCGGAACCTGATGCGCATCAACGGGTTCCTGGGCGACCTGGTGGAGCTGCCGCTGCTCATGAACGAGTTCAGCTACAACTTTGCCCTCTACGGCGAACCGTCCGAGACCGAACCGTGGGGGTGGCAGCTCTTCGGCCACCACGCGGCGCTGAACTGCCTGGTGGCGGGGACGCAGCTGGTGGTGTCGCCGGTGTTCATGGGCGCCGAACCGGACATGATCGACGCCGGCCCGCACCGGGGCGTGAAGGTGTTCAAGGAGCGCATCGCCCTGGCCCGGCAGCTGATGGGCGGGCTGCCCGCCCAGCTCCGGGCTGGCGCCACCGTCTACGCGTCGATGGTGGACCCGGCCATGCCCGAAGGCCGCCTCCACCCGGGCGACGAGCGGCACCTTGGCGGGTGCTTCCAGGACAACCGGGTGATCCCCTGTGAGGGCATCCCCGTGCAGGATATGCCCCCGGAGGCCCGGGAACTGCTGGACGCGGTGGTGGATGACTTCATCGCCTACCTGCCGGACGGGCCCCGCGCCGCGCGGCGCCGGGAGATCCAGCAGCACTACGGTGAATCGTTCTTCAGCTGGATCGGCGGCTGGGAGGGGGAGGAGGCCTTCTACTTCCGCCTGCAAAGCCCTGTGGTGGTGCTGGAACTGGACCACCACACCGGCGTGTTCCTCAGCAACGACGAACCTGCCCCGTTCCACATGCACACCGTGGTCCGCACCCCCAACGGCAACGACTACGGCCGCGAACTTGTCAGGCAATACCCATCGGCTGCTCCGTAACTGCCGTTTTGAGTGTCCGGAACGGCCGCTACGGAGCAATGGATTGATGACAAAGCCAGGGCCCGGATTTCCTTTCGGAAGTCCGGGCCCTGGCCTTGGGAGCAGCGGTTAGGGGATGTCCAGTGCCGCGCGGCGCTGGGGCGGCCCCACCACCGTCAGGTCCATTTCGGCCTGGGCGCGGCCGAAACCTTCCAGGTCCATGTAGGGTTCGCCGCCCTCGGTGTACATGTAGTCCTCGGTGGGCTGGTTGAAGTACTCGAAGAACCCGTTGAACACGGACGGCGTCAGGAACCCCACCATCTGGGTGTTGTGGGCATCAAACGCGAACGAGTGGATGGTTCCCGCGGGGGCGTGCACAAAGTCCCCCTTGGTCAGCAGCATTTCCCGGCCGTTGGCGTACAGCCACATCCGGCCCTCGGTGCACAGGAAGTTTTCCGTGTGCTGTGAGTGGAAGTGCAGCGGGATGTAGGGGGACTTGGCGCCCTTGGTGTGCACGGCGAAGTAGCTCGAACCGGTGTTGGCCGGCCGGGACAGGTAGGTGAACATGGTCTGGTAGCTGACCAGTCGCTCACCCTCCCCGGCACTCAGGAAGTAGGGGCTCTGCACAGGCGGGAGGCCGGCGTCGTGCTTGAACGACGGCGCCACGCGCTGGAAGTCGGGGAAGGTGATGCCGAACTCGGCGCCCACCTCGGCCTGCTCCTGCAGGCTGGCCTTGTGTCCGGCGCGCACCGGCGGGATGTGCGAATCGATGGGCGTTCCCACCCGCTCGTAGTACTTTTCGCCGCCGCCGGGCGTCATCCAGTTCAGGAACCGGGTGTAGTGGCTTGCCATCCGGTAGGCGTGCGGGGTGTTCGGCGGGATGACCACCGAGTCTCCGGGGGTGAGGATCCTGCTCTCGCCGGGCAGCCAGACGTGCAGGATCCCGTCGAAGACGTAGAGGGTCTTGTGTTCGATGCTGTGGCTGACAAAGGGGGATTCGGCCCCCATTCCGCCGGAGATGTAGGCCGCGCTGAAGATGCCGCCCGTATCGGCGGCGCGGGCGATGACCGTTACTAACTGGCCGTTGATTTCGTAGCGCGCGCCCTCGCCCGACGCCATGTAATACGGGACTGCCTCTCCGGGCAGCACGTTGGCCGCCGGGAGTTGCTTGTTCATTTCCTCAACGCTGAGGGACATGGTTTCCTTCTTTCCAGTCGGCCGGCCTTTGCCGGAGCGTGACCTACATCATGGCTGTCCATCGCTCCGGCCACGAGTGCAGATTCCAATGGTTGGAAACCGAACGCAGTTGGCCGTCGTGCCCCTGCTAGCCCTCACATTCCTTGCAGTACTTCTTGCCATCCTTCTCGCGTGCCAACTGGCTGCGGTGGTGGACCAGGAAGCAGGACATACAGGTGAATTCGTCTGCCTGCACCGGGACCACCTGAATGAGGAGTTCCTCGTTGGAGAGGTCCGCGCCGGGCAGCTCGAAGCTGTCCGCCAGGTCCGTTTCGTCCATGTCGGGAGCTGCCTCCCGGCGGCCGGACTTATCGGACTTCAGCTCCTCCAGGGCGACGTTCGGCTCTTCCTCGGGCGTGACCCGTGGAGCGTCGTAGTCAACTGACATGTGGTGTGTTCTCCTGTCCAGCTGCTGATGTCCAGATTGTTCTGGACAGATCGACAACGCCGGACGCGGGCAACAAATTCCCGTGCCCCGGCATCCGGCGCCGCCCCGGCATGCGGCCCGTGCGGCGGGCATGAACGGTGGCGCTCACCGGAAGTCAGTCCCCGCCAGGCCGGCACAGGCGTCCCACAGCCGCCGCCGCGCCTCCGGGTCAGAACCCATGCCGGGGGTGGGAAGCTCTTTCCGGCCTGCCCACAGCTTGCCGGTCAGCACCGCCGTCTCGGGTGAGGTTGCCAGCCAGAGCGGCGTGTCGGCAGCCTTCTCTGCCGACTTTCCCAGGGTGTTCGTGATCCACCGGAACGGGCCGCCCACGTCCTGCAACAGCCCCGTGTTCTTCACCAGTCCGGGATGGACGGCGTTGACCACCACCCCTGTTCCACGCAGCCTGGCGGCGAATTCCTGGGTCAGGAGGACCCGGCCCAGCATGGTGGGCGGCGTGGAACGGAGGAAGCTGTATTTCCCCTTCGCCGTCTGCAGGTCATCGAACGGGATCCGGACATTGCCGTACTTGGACGCGATGTTGATGACGCGCGACGGCAGGGCGGCGGACGCACCCTTCCTGAGATCGTCCAGCAGGAGCCCGGTGACCAGGTAGTAGGACATCACGTTGGTGGCGAAGGTGAGCTCCAGCCCTTCGGCAGTTTCAAGGCGTTCCTTGCGGAACACGCCGGCCGCGTTCACCAGCACATCCAGCCTGCCGTGACGGGAGCGGAACCCGTCCACGGCAGAGCGGATCGAAGACTGCAGTGACAGGTCGCAGGCCAGCGGCTCAAGCTCCGCGCCCGGAACGCGGGTCCGGATATCGGCCATCGCCGCCTGGGCACGCGCCACGGTCCGGCCCACCACCACGACAGTTGCGCCTTCGCGGGCAAGGCCGGCAGCCACTGCCCGCCCGATCCCACCGGTGGCACCGGTCACCAACGCAATACGCCCGTTCAACCGTGCCATGCCCATCGCCTCCAGCGAGTCCGTGTTCCGGGACTATCCCAGCACTATCCGGTAGATCTGGCCAGAGCCTTCCGGACCGGACTCAGGTGCCCGGGCCGTTACGGTGCAGCGATGCCCCTGGTCAGCTTGCGGATCCCGTCGTGCTTCGGGCCGGTAGCCGCGGCCGTTGAAGTTTTGGTTGGCGTGCTGCAGCCAGCCGGAGCGGCCCTGGCGACAGGAAGACCTCTTAGTGGTTGGCTGTTGGTGCCGTCACTAAGAGGTCTTCACTTGTTCACAACTGAATCAACGTTGTGGGACGTTCAGCGAGTCCGTGATCATCTCAAGGGAGATATCCCGTCATCCAGCTTTTGGGTCTAACCGGCGAGGCCGCGGGCAGCTGAGCTTGGGGACATGGCCGCGGCCGTGAGGACGGACGTTTCCCGTTCGCTCTGCTGCACCTCGTCGAGCTCCTTGAGGGTGTACTTTTTGGTCTCCTTGGCGGTCAGGGCTGAGGCTCCGGCCAGGACCATGAACCCGAGCGCGACCATGGACGGTCCGACCCAATCTTTCAGGTCGGGGCCAGCGAGGGCTGTCGAGAGAACGGGGCCGATGACGCCCGAGATGGCGAAGCCGACCTGAGTCCCAAGGGCGAGTCCGGAGACGCGCAGGCGGCCGGGGAACATCTCCGCGAAGAATGACGGCCAGGACGCGTTCACCATTGAGTAGAAGAGGGAGTAGTTGATGATGCCGAACAGGAAGATCAGCGACCAGTTCCCGGTCGTGATTGACCACAGGTAGGGGACCATCGTGACGCCCACGCCGCCCGTTGCGATGAGGAACATCGTCTTGCGGCCGATCTTGTCCACAAGGAATCCTGCGAGGGGCGTGATGCCGAGGGCGATCACGGCCGAGACGGTAGTCGTCAGGAGCATGGTCGGCTTATCCAGCTTGTATCCGGCGGTACCGAATGCCACCGAGAAGGTCTGCATCATGTAGCTCGTGCCCGCGATGAGGGCGCAGAACACGATCCGCAGCACCGCACGCCAGTGGAAGCGCAGAAGATGCCGGAGGGGAGCAACGTTTACCTTGGCGGCCTGGGCCTTTACGAACTCCGGCGGCTCCTCGATGTGGCGGCGGATCAGGTAGGCAGCGACGACTACGAGGGCGGAGGCCCAGAACGGCAGCCGCCAACCCCAGCTCAGCAACTGCTCCGAGGGCATGGCGGCGATCGGGATGAAGACCAGCAGGGTAAGCAGCGTGCCGGAGGAGGAACCCAAGGTGGTGAAGCTCGCGAGGAACCCGCGCCGGCCTTCGGAAGCATGCTCCAGGCTCATGGTGATGGCACTGGGCTGCTCGCCGGAAAGGCACAGTCCCTGGATGACGCGGATCAGCACGAGCAGGACTGGAGCAAGAGGCCCGATTTGGGCGTATGTGGGGAGGCACCCGATCAGGAAGGTGCAGCCGCCGATGCCGAACAGTGTGATCATCATGACGAACTTGCGGCCGCGACGATCGCCCAGCGGCCCCAGGATGAGGGAGCCGAGGGGGCGCACCGCGTAGCCGACCGCGAAGGTGATCATGGCGAGCAGTACGCTGAGGCCCTGGGGCAGCTCGGGTGAAAAGAAGAGCACGTTCAGAACCAGCGCCGACGAGGTGCCGTACACCGCGAAGTCGTAGTACTCCAACGTCGTACCGATCCAGGCCGCGATTGCGGCCTTGACCGGGGTCTTCCTGGGAAGTGTGGTTTCTGTCATTTCGTCTCCGTGGGTGATGGGTGAACACCGGTTGCCGCTAAACCTGGGCTCTCGGAAAGAGATCTTGAGTGGAATGTCCTGTTGGTCCTGCTGTGAGCTCTCTCGCAAATCGTGTTTACGGCTTTGCGGACCGGCCTCAAACATCAAGTTAACGTTTGCGGTATGGGTCACACAAAGTCGGCTTTTATGTACCTACATAGCGATTTGTTATGGCTTGGAGTCGAAGGACCGGAGACCTTGGACAACACGGAAGCTCGCCGTGGGACGGGGATGGGAGGGCGGAAGGCCCGCCGGCCCGCCGGCCGGGGATCAGGTGGGACGATTACTGCGGCTGGGCCACACGCAAGCCGACGCCCCTGGTCATTTTGCGGATTTCGTCGGACTTAAGCCCGCTTGCCCCGGCCAGTTGGTAGTCGTCAAGGAGCCGGGATTTCCTGGCCAGGGCCAGAACCTGCGTTCGTTGTTCTTCCGCGTCGTTCCGGGCGCCTTCTGCTGCCGCCAGCTCCGAAGCCAATCCCGCAATGAGGTGAAGATGCCCGCTCCGGGTTTGGCCGGACGGGTACAGCTCGCCGCGTGCCAGCGCGGCAGACCGGATACTTGCTGCAGGCTGTCCGGCGGCCTTCGCGACGGCGGCAACCTTCACGCCATCGCACACGGCCTGGGCAAGGCAATCACCCAACTCGGCGGTGAGGGCACGTACCCTGCTGGACCGAAGTGCGAGGGTCGTCCTCAGCTGGGCCAGCATGGCCAGGACTTGTTGGGCTCGGGCCGTGGCGGGGTCCGGCTTCGGGACGCCGCGGTACCGGTACGCTGCCACGCCGGCCGCGCCCGTGCCGGTCCTGGCTGAACGCGGAGGTATCCGATCGTGAATTTTTCTGCCGGGCACCTCTGCTCCTTGTCTCCGTTGGTGTTCGCCTGCCCGCGCGGCTTCCCGCCGGCAGGCATAAACCTCCTGCGGTGCAGCCCGTCGGACGTGGAGGCGTCGCGGGGGCCGGCGGTGTGCCTTCATTGGGCCCGTTATCCACCCTGCAGGTTACGCCCCGGTCAAACCGGCAGGGCAATACCGAAAGTACTTGGAGCAATAGGCGAAAGTTCTAGGTGCTCCGTCATAAGGGCTGCTTATCTGTCCACGCACTTTAGGTCTTATCCAAGGGGGCGGCTCCTTCCCTAGGCTCAAATGAACCACCCCCATCCGTACCGGAAGCCTGGAAGACACCATGCCTGAATTCGTGCCCGCATCACGCGTAACCCGTATCAAATCCTCACCCAGCGTTGCCGCGGCGGCCCGTGTCCGGGAGCTCAAGGCCGAGGGCCGCCGGATCCTGGACCTGACGGTCGGCGAGCCGGACTTCGACACGCCCCAGCACATCAAGGACGCTGCCTTCGCGGCCATCGACCGTGGTGAAACCAAGTACACATCGGTCACCGGGACGCCCGAACTGCAAAAGGCCATCCTGCAGACGCTGCACCGCAAAACAGGGCAGCAGTACACCGCCGGCGAAATCACCATCGGGGGAGGCGGCAAGCAGGTCATCTTCACCGCGTTCATGGCCACCCTCGATCCGGGCGACGAAGTTGTCATTCCAGCGCCGTACTGGGTCTCCTACCCGGACATGGTGCTCGCCAACGAAGGCACCCCCGTCATCGTTTCCTGTGGTGAGGACACCGGTTTCAAACTAACCCCCGAGGCACTGGCAGGCGCACTGACGGAGCACACCAAGTGGGTCATCCTCAACACGCCCTCCAACCCCACCGGAGCGGTCTACTCCCGCCAAGAACTGGCAGGCCTGGCCGCCGTCCTCAAGGACCACCCTGACGTCTATGTCCTCACCGATGAGATCTACGACGAGATCCACTTCGGCGAAGAGCCCATAACGGGTCTCGTGGCCGTTGCCCCTGAGCTTAAGGACCGTGTGCTGGTCACCAACGGGGTCTCCAAGGCCTACGCGATGACCGGATGGCGGCTGGGTTACGCCGGCGGCCCGGCGCCCCTGGTGGCTGCCATTAACAAGCTGCAGTCCCAAATGTCCTCCTGCCCGTCCTCGATCAGCCAGGCGGCTGCCGCCGCGGCGCTCACGGGAGACCATGCGTTCGTCCGCGAAAGCGTGGAGGTGTACCGCGAACGGCGTGATGCGG
Source organism: Arthrobacter sp. FX8 (assembly GCF_026723805.1). NCBI lineage: Bacteria > Bacillati > Actinomycetota > Actinomycetes > Micrococcales > Micrococcaceae > Arthrobacter > Arthrobacter sp. FX8. Next base: position 4,220,004 of record NZ_CP113505.1, read on the forward strand.
CAGTCGCCGGGCTTAACGCGGTCAATGGCCTGCAGTGCGCGACGCCGGAAGGCGCCTTTTACGCGTACGTCAACTGCGCCGGGGTCATCGGCAAGACGACACCCGACGGCAGGCGGATCAGCAACGACGAGGACTTCACGTTGTATCTCCTGGAAGCGGCGTCCGTTGCCGTCATCCAGGGTTCGGCGTACGGACTAAGCCCCTACTTCCGGATTTCCTATGCCACCGGCCTGCCGGTGATCGAGGATTCCATCGCTGCCATCGAAAAGGCCGTCAGGGCGCTGGCCTGACCCAATCACTGCTTTGCCCACGCTTTCTACAAAACAGGAGCACCTCATGATCCATGTCAAAACGAAATTCGACCGCCCTTCCGAAGATGCCGTTCAGCGGCTCTCCAAGTTCTCATCTGCCACAGTGCATGAAGCCCAGGGCCGCAAAGGTGCGCTGAGTTCGAAGATCAAGCCGATTGACCGCAGCATGTCCTTCTGCGGCCCCGCCGTCACCGTGGTCTGTGCACCGCGGGACAACCTGATGCTTCAGGTGGCCATTCACTACGCCAAGCAGGGCGACGTTGTCCTGGTGGCAGCCGGTGAGTACGAGGAAGCCGGGACATTCGGCGATGTGCTGGGCAACGCCATGAAGGCGAAAGGCCTGGCGGGTATGGTTACGGATTCAGGCGTCCGCGACACCAAGGACCTGATTGAACTCGGATTGCCGGTGTTCTCCGGCAGTGTCTGCATCAAGGGGACCGTCAAGGAAACCATTGGCCCGATCAACCATCCCCTGGTGTTCGGCGACGAAATTGTCTACCCGGGCGATGTCCTGCTGGGTGATGCCGACGGTGTGGTGGTGGTCCGCAAGGATGAGATCGAGGAAGTCATCAGGCTGTCGCAGGCACGCGTGGACGCTGAGGACGACCTCATCCGCCGCTACAAGGAGGGTGGCACCACCATCGAGTTGTGCAAGCTGACCGAGGTCCTGAAGGCCAAGGGGCTGCTGGTGGAGGACGCCGAATTGGAACCTGCGCTGTAGCTTCACACCGATGGGGTTAAACCACAGAGGCCCGGAGTTCCTTCTGGAACTCCGGGCCTTCTGTTGGCCGCCGGCGGTGCGGTGGTTCAAGCCACCTCAGTTCATCCCGGGAAGAAGATACGCAGGCGGCCCCACCTGGGAGTCGTCCAGGTACCACATGGTGGATCCCCGCTTGCCCGGCGGCATCATGCTGCCCTCGAAGACAAACACCGGATCCGAGGCAGCGCCGTCCTCGGCCCGCCAGAAACCATTGGTGGGGCAATGCGAACCGGTGCTGGCCTTAAGCTGGATCCTTCGTTCCGAGGATTTCCGGTATTGCAGGCTGGTGATCTTTTTCATGCTGGGCTCCAAGGGAATCATTTGTGCCGGGTAAACGCCGTTGGCGAACCTTTATGGCTTTTATCCTAGGACGCAGCAAAATCCATGGATAAGACTAATGGAGCGTGACCTGATAAGGGCCGCTTATGATGCATCCGCGCCAGCGGAGGGTGTTCCGCTGGAAAGCGGCTGGTATTTGCTGCGCAGCATTTCCTGGAGCATTTCCTTCAGCACCAGCAGAACGGCGGAACCGGCCTCAGAGAGCGGTTCGTGGTCCGGAGTGCACAGCGCGATCTTGCACTGGAGTGCAGGCCCGGTGATCCGCAGGACCCGGAAGTCCTCCTCATGGAACAGGGCATCCGCGGCCGACTTTGGCAGGATGGTCGCACCCAGGTCGCTGCGCAGCAGCCGGGTCAGGGACGGCACCGATTCCACTTCCCCCACCAGGTGCAGCGTGAGGCCCTTGCTGTCGAAGCCCGCCTCCACCACCTGGCGGAGGGTGTGGATCCGTTCGGGCAGGAACAGGCCCAGCGTGGCCGCCGCTTCCAGGGCGATGGTGCCGGCCCCGGGATCCACCGGAAGCTCCCGCGCGGCGTTGACCACCAGGTACAGGTCCTCGACGATGAGGGTGGTGAATTGCACACCCCGGATGGGCCCCGGTTCATAGATGAGGGCCATGTCCAGCCGCCCGTTCTTGATGGCCTCGCTGAGTACGCCGCCGTATATCTCCGTCAGGTGCAGCACGATGTCGGGGTAGCGCCGCCCTACTTCGCGGATAATCCGCGGGGTAAGGCTTGAGGCCATGCTGTAGGGAGCGATTGCTATGGAGACGCGCCCGGAAGGTGCCGCTCCTGAAGCTGCCACATCGATCCTTGCCTGCTCCACTTGGCGCAGGATGGTTTGGGCGTGCCGGTAGAGGGTATGGCCGGCCGCCGTGGGCTCCACGCCCTGCTTGCTCCGGATCAGGAGCCGCTGCTTCAGCTCCGTTTCCAGGGCCGACACCTGCTGGCTCAGCGCCGGCTGGGCGACGTGGAGGGCGGCGGCCGCCTTGGTGATGCTTCCTGAGTCGACGATCTTCACGAAGTACGCCAGCTTCCGGGTGTCCATAGCGCTCCTCTTTTCCAGCCGGGGACGGCACAGCATGCGGGGTCATACGTTGGCGCTATGGCGGGACAGGCAATACGTCTTTGTGTGATCCGAGTCTCGGGCATAGGTTAATTGCAGATGACTTTTCCAATGACCAGATCATTCTATCCCGGCCCAAGCCATCGCCGGTTTTGATGCCGGCATATGTTTTGTGCATAAGCAGGAAAAAATTTGTTGGAAAAGCCAGTCTTGTTGTTACGAAATAAGGGCCGCTTGAATTTTTCGGGGTCGCCAATAGCGCCCCTAAAGGTCATAACTGTTCCCTATAGCGTGATACCGCATTCGTCTTTGTGTGGCTCCAATCCCGATGCCACACTGATTTACACCCGCAGCACCAGCAGAGGAAGGCCCGCAATGCCCACAGTTGATCTCGTAGCGGATCTTGGTGAAGGTTTTGGCGCCTACTCGATCGGCGACGACAACGCCCTCCTGGAAATCGTCTCCAGCGCCAACATCGCCTGCGGCTTCCACGCGGGGGACCCTGACATCATGGACGCCACCGTGGCTGAATGTGTCAGGACGGGAGTCGGCATCGGCGCCCACCCGAGCTTCCCGGATCTTCGCGGCTTCGGCCGCCGGGCCATGGACCTCACGGCTGACGAAGTCCGCAACGATGTGATCTACCAGCTGGGTGCCCTGTCGGCGTTTGCCGCCTACCACGGCGGTACCGTCTCCCACCTGGCTCCCCACGGCCGCCTGGGCAACCTGGTGGCCACCCGCGCGGACTACGCCCGAGCCGTAGCAGATGCCGCCGCCCGGGTGGACCCGAAGCTGATCATCCTGGCGCAGGACGGTGAACTCGCCACTGCGGCGGCGGAGCGCGGCCTGCGGGTGGCCATCGTTGGCATCGCGGACCGCGCCTACCAGGATGACGGGACTCTGGTGCCGCGCAGCCGGCCCGGCGCCGTGATCCACGACCCCTCCGTCATTGTCCGGCGCACTGTGCGGATGGTGACCGAAGGACTCATCGAAACAGTCTCCGGCAGCGACATCGCCATCCATGCCGACACGGTGCTGCTCCACGGCGACAATCCGGGCGCCGTCGAACTTGCCCGCCTGGTTCGCAGCGAACTGATCGCCGCAGGCGTCACCATTGCCCCGTTGGCACAAGTGCTCGCCGCAAAGCAAAAGGTTTCCTGACCATGGCCGCCCCAACGACAACCAGCCGGACAATGCTGGACATCTACGAGTCAGGCGACGCCGCCCTGCGTGTGGTGGCACAGGCCGGTGACGCAGAAGCCAACTGGGCCACGGTCCACTCCCTGGCCGGCTGGCTGGCGACCGCCGGCGTCGAAGGCATCCATGGCGCCGTTCCCACCTACGACTCCGTCCTGGTCGAATTCGACCCCTACCTCACCTCCGCCCGCCAGGTCAGGGCGTTCATCCTCCTGGGGATGCGCCAGCTGGACTTTGTTGGCACCACCCTGCGCGAGCCGCGCCGCTTCGAGGTACCGGTCGTGTACGGGGGCAGCTACGGGCCGGACCTGGAAAGCGTGGCAGAGCACCAGGGCCTGGACGTCCAGGACGTGATCGCCCGGCACACGGCCAAGACCTACGTCATCCGCTGCCTCGGAGCGCCGGCAGGCTCGCCCATGATGGACGGACCAGACTTCCCGGTCCCCGTCCCCAGGCTCAAAGACCCGCGGCTGTCCGTACCCGCCGGTGCAGTATCCGTGGCCGGACGCCAAGCCGTGATCGCGCCCGCCGTCGCACCAGGAGGCTGGTGCGTCATCGGCCAGACCCCCTTACGGTCCTGGACGCAGCACGCGAACCCCTGGTGCCCTACGTCCCCGGCGATGAACTGCGCTTCTACCGCATTCCCGCGGAGGACTTCGGAAAGTACGAGGGGCAGTTCCTGGAGGCCCGGCCATGACCGGGTCACTTATCGTCCTTCAGCCCGGACACTCCGTCGTCACCGACCTTGGCCGGACGAAGGGTCCTGCATTCGGACTTCCCGTCAACGGCGCCCTGGACCAGTTTTCGGCCAAGGCCGCGAACATCCTGGCCGGCAACGGGGACAACGATCCGCTGCTGGAACTAACCGCCCTGGACTTCAGGATGCGCGCCACCACGGACCTGCTGATCGCCGTGACCGGCGCGCCGCTGGACCTCTCGGTGGGCGGCCGCGATTGCCCCCAGTGGGAGCCCGTCTCCGTACGGGCCGGCGAAACAGTGACGGTCCGCGGAATCCGCACCGGTCTCCGGGCCTACATCGCCGTCCGCGGATCCTTCACTGTCCCCACGCTGCTGGGCAGTTGCGCACCGGACACGGTGGTGGGCTTCGGACTGAAACTTGTTGAGGGCACCCGGCTCGCAACGCAAAAGACCACCGCGCCCCTCACCCAGCCATACTTCGGCCTGCCCCTGTTCCGGCTGGGGCTGGCAAAGCCGGAATTCACCACCCACCCGGTCATCGACGTCACCGACGGGCCGGACGTAGCCGAATTCGGCGACACCGCAGACCTGCTTTTCACCACGCAGTACACCGTGAGCCCCCGAAGCAACCACATCGGACTCCGGCTCGGCGGCGCACTGCCCGAACGCCAACTCACCTCCGAGGTCCTCTCCCGCGGTGTCCCGGTGGGGGCCATCGAGGTTCCGTCCCGGGACGAACTGCTGGTCCTGCACCGGGGACGCGGCGTTACGGCGGGCTATCCGGTCCTGGGGGTCGTCACAAGCCGCTCCCTGGATGTCCTGGCACAGTCCAGGCCCGGACACACCGTCACCTTCAGAAAGACAACCGTGGCTGAAGCAACAGCCATGCACCGCACAGCCTGCCTGGAGCTGGACAGACTCCGGAACACCGTGAACACAGTCTTTGGACTCCTGGGGGTCGGCGCCGGCCAGCGCTGGCACGAACTCAGCCCGGCGTCAGGAGCCTGAACATCATGAATGCCCGTCCCACCGCCCGGGACCGCACCCACAAACCGCTACGCGATCCCTAACCCCCTGCCAACCACTACGCCCAGCCCATTGCCGGACCTAAGAGCCCCGCCATTTACCACTTATTGGAGTCCCTGTGCCTTTTTCCGACTACACCACAGCCCTCGTCACCGGAGCGTCCACCGGCATGGGCGCGGCCATCGCCGAACGTCTCGCCAAGCGCGGATTGACCGTGCACGCGGTGGCCCGCAACGAGGAACGCCTCGCCGAACTGGCCGACCGCACGGGAGCAGTCCCGCATGTGGTGGACCTGACCGACACCGCCGGCCTGGCCGGCGTCGTCCGCGACCTCAAGGTGGACGTCCTGGTGAACTGCGCCGGGGTCTCCCGGACCGGCAACATCCTGGACTCCTCCGAGCAGGACATCGACGAACTCATCGACGTCAACCTCCGCGGCCTGCTGCAGCTCACCCGGCTGGTGCTGCCCGGCATGGTGGAGCGGGACCTGGGCCACGTGGTCAACATCAGTTCGATCGCCGGGCTCTACAACTTCTACGGCCACACCGCGTACCACGCCACCAAGGCCGCCGTGCACCAGATCTCCCGGCAGTTGCGCAACGACACGGTCGGCAAGCGCATCCGCGTCACCGAAATCTGCCCCGGCCGGGTGGAGACCGAAATCTTCGGCCGCAACCTGGGCGGCAGCCCCGAGGCCATGGAAGAAGCCTGGCAGACCTACTACGAGGGCTACGAGTCGCTCACCACGGACGACATCGTCAATGCCCTTGATTACGCCATTGAAACCCCGCGCCACGTGAATGTGGGCATGCTCGAGCTCATGCCCACCTTCCAGGTCCCCGGCGGACTGACCTTCGACCGCCGCGACGCATAACGATCCGCCCGCAGCACCTTCCCACCAACCGATAGGCCTTCAACGATGCAGCACGTGCAAACCGTCAGTTTCCCCGAACCCCAGCTCCTGGCCGATTTGTCCCCGCTCCCGGAGGGACTGACGGGAGTGGTGTGGGACATGCAGGGGGCCCCTGACGAGGCCCACGGAAGCATCGACGGGGTCATCCTGCCGTACCTCAATGCCGGTGCGGTCCTGGCGAACCTTGGCAAGGTCCCGGACCTGAAGTTCGTGCAAACTCAGTCAACAGGGTTCGACGGCGTCCGCGAGGCAGCGGGTCCGGCCGCCGCCGTGGCAAACGCCTCGGGCGTCCATGCAGCTGCCACCGCGGAGCTGGCCGTTGGCCTCATCCTCGCCAAGCTCCGCGGCATCGACCAGGCCGCCCGCGATCAACAGGCCGAACGCTGGAACCCGCAACGCCGCCAGTCGCTGGCCGACCGGAAGGTCCTGCTGCTGGGCATCGGCGGAATCGGGAAGGAGCTGGCCCGCCGCCTGGAGCCCTTCGAAGTCACACTGACCCGGGTGGGAAGAGCCGCACGGACCGATGCGGACGGCCAGGTCCACGGTCCGGATGAACTCGTGGCGCTCGCCGCCGGCCACGACATCCTGGTCTCCGTCCTTCCCCTCACCGAGGCGACCCACCACCTGGTGGGAGCCAAGGTCCTGGCCGCCCTGCCGGACGGCGCCCTGGTGGTCAACGTCGGCCGCGGCGCCGTGATCGACACCGACGCCCTAACGGCTGAAGTGGTGTCCGGCCGCCTGCACTGCGCCATCGACGTTGTCGACCCCGAACCGCTGCCCGCCGGCCACCCGCTCTGGTCGTCGGAGAACGCCCTCATCACCCCCCACGTTGGCGGCAACGCCTCAGCGTTCGAACCACGGATCCTGAAACTCCTGAAACGGCAGCTTGAGGCCCTCGCCGCCGGCGACACCCCGGTCAACCTGGTGCAGCAGGGACCGTTCGCATGAGCTCACTGTTTGACCTCACCGGCCGCGTCGCATTGGTCACCGGCTCCAGCCGCGGCATCGGCTCGTCACTCGCCCGGGCACTGGCCGACGCCGGTGCCACGGTTGTGCTGAATGGCATCAACCCGGAGCGGCTCAAGGAAGCCGAAGCCGCGCTCGCCGCCGACTTCCCGGCCGGCCGCATCGCCAGCATCGCGTTTGACGTCACCGACGGCGAGGCGGCAGCCCGCGGCATCGCGTGGATCGAAGAGCACGTGGGTCCGTTGGAGATTCTGGTGAACAACGCCGGGATCCAGCACCGGGTGCCGATGCTGGACCTTGAGGTGGCGGATTGGGAGCGGGTCATTTCCACGGACCTGACCAGTGCGTTCCTGGTGGGGCGGGAGGCGGCCCGGCACATGATTCCGCGCGGCCGGGGCAAGATCATCAACATCTGCTCGGTGCAGACGGACCTGGCCCGCCCCACTATCGCCCCGTATGTTGCCGCCAAGGGCGGGCTGCGGAACCTCACCCGGGCCATGACGGCCGAGTGGGCCGCTTCCGGCCTGCAGGTCAACGGGATCGCGCCGGGGTATATCCACACCGAGATGACGCAGAACCTGGTGGACGACGAACAGTTCAATACCTGGATCCTGGGCCGCACCCCGGCCCACCGCTGGGGCACGCCGAAGGACCTGGCCGGGCCCGTGGTCTGGCTGGCCTCGGACGGGTCGGACTTCGTGAACGGCCAGACCATTTTCATCGACGGCGGAATGACGGTGGTGGTCTGATGCCCGCGAACACACCCGTCCAGCCAGGCCCCAACACGCTGCCCGCCTCCGGGCCGGCCGTGGTGGCCCACGCCGCCGGGGACCTCCGGATCGATGAGGTCCCGCTGGCCCTGCCGGCGGATGACCAGGCCGTCGTCGAGGTCTTGTACGGCGGCATCTGCGGCTCGGACCTGCATTACTGGCTGCACGGCGCGGCCGGGGAATCCATCCTGAAGGCACCCCTGGTCCTGGGCCACGAAATCTCCGGCCTGGTGGTCCGCGCCGCCGCCAACGGCCAGGGACCGCAGCCCGGAACCGCCGTCGCCGTCCACCCCGCCACCCCGGGACCCGGCGCGGCCAGGTACCCCGCGGACCGGCCCAACCTCTCACCCGGCTGCACCTACCTGGGCAGCGCCGCCCGCTACCCGCACACCGACGGCGCATTCAGCCGGTACGTGAACCTGCCCGTCCGGATGCTGCGGGCCCTGCCCGAGGGCATCGACCTGCGCACGGCCGCCCTGGTCGAACCCGCGTCCGTGGCCTGGCACGCGGTCTCCCGCGCCGGGGACGTGGCCGGGAAGACCGCGCTGGTGATCGGGTCCGGCCCCATCGGTGCCCTCGCTGTCGCGGTCCTCAAACGCGCCGGTGCAGCGCACATCACCGCTGTGGACCTCCATCCCAAGCCGCTGGAGATCGCCAAGGCCGTCGGCGCGGACCAGGTCATCAACGCCGCAGACACGGAAGCGATCGCCGCCGTGGAGGCGGACGTGGTGATCGAATCCTCCGGCAACCACCACGGACTGGCCTCCGCCATCCGCGGCGCGGTGCGGGGCGGGACCGTGGTGATGGTGGGGCTGCTGCCCACCGGCATGCAGCCGCTACCCATCTCGCTGGCCATCACCCGCGAACTGGACCTCAAGGGCTCCTTCCGCTTCAACGACGAAATCGACGAGGTCATCGCGGCGCTTGCCGACGGGTCACTGCACATCGACCCCGTCATCACCCACCAATACCCCGTGGAGGACGCCCTGCACGCCTTCGAGGTGGCCAAGGACTCCACCAGTTCCGGCAAAGTCCTCCTCAGCTTCGACGGGAACGGGGAGGAACGGTGAACGCCCCGTTGCCGCCCTTGGTGGTGATGGGCGTGTCCGGCTCGGGGAAATCCACCATGGGCTCCCTGCTGGGCCTGCGCCTGGACATGCCATTCTTCGATGGCGACGATTTCCATCCGGCCGCCAACAAGCAGAAAATGGGCGCCGGCAAACCGCTCACGGACGTTGACAGGGAGCCCTGGCTTGGCACGCTGGGGGAGCTGCTCGCAGGAAAGGCCGACGGCGTCACAACAGTCCCGCCTATCGTCGCCTGCTCAGCGTTGAAGCGCCGCTACCGGGACCTGCTGCGCAGCGCAGCGCCGGATGTTGTCTTCATCCACCTGACCGGAAGCGCGGGCACCATTGGCGCGCGGATGGAAGCCCGCGCCCACGAGTTCATGCCGCGGACCCTGCTGGAATCCCAGTTCGCAGCCTTGGAGGAACTGGACGAGGACGAGGCCCACCTCCTGGCCGATATCACCGAGCCCCCGGAACTCCTGGTGGAACGGCTGGCCACGGAGCTCCAGGCCGTGTCCGCTAAGGCGGTCCGCACCGCCTGATTCACAAACGGGTGTTCCGCCCTTGTGGTGGTAGTAGGTAGACTGGCCTACCTACTACCACCGCAAGGAGCCCCATGCCTGTGTCACGCGCTTCGGCGACCAGCCGCCGCCCCGCCCGGGTGCTGCTGCTTGAAGCGGCAGCGCGCCTTTTCTATGCCCAGGGGGTGGCCGCCACGGGAATCGACACCATCACTGCCGCGGCGGGCGTTGCCAAAAAAGCCTCTACAACAACTTCACGTCCAAAGCGGACCTCGTGGCCGCCTACCTGGAAGCACGGCATGAGGAGTGGCTCGGCCTTTACCGGACGCGGCTGGAAAAGGCCGGGACCCCGTCGGAGCAGGCACTGGCGGTCTTCGACGCCTACCTCGACCACGCAAATGCCGCCTACCAGCACGGATTCCGCGGCTGCGGGCTGCTCAACGCGGCGGCTGAACTGCCCGCAGGGGACCCCGGGCGGACTGCAGTGCGGCTCCACAAGGAGGAAGTGCAGGAACTCCTGGCCCGGCACGTCACGGCACTGTTGCCCGGGAGGGAGGGGCAGGCGCCTGCCGTTGCCGCCCACTTGGCCTTCCTCCTCGAAGGTGCCATGGCCAGGGCAGGCCTGGAGGGCGGCGACGTGCCGCTGCGGCAAGCCCGGGCCATCGCCGGGCAACTGCTGGACGCCTTGTGAACAACAAGCCAAACCATCAGCAGGCCCAGCCCTGGGGAGCGCTCTCCATAGTGGCGGCATCCATCCTCTGGGGAACCACCGGAACAGCGGCCACCTTCGCGCCCGCCGTGAGCCCACTGGCCATCGGCGCGGTGGCAATGGGGCTGGGCGGACTGATGCAGGCACTGTACGCCGCACGGCACATTGCCGTTCAGTCGGGCAGCCTGCTTGCGCGATGGCGCCTGGTATCTCTCGGTGCCGTGGCGGTTGCTGTCTACCCCCTGGCCTTCTACAGTTCCATGCGCCTCTCCGGAGTGGCCGTGGGTACGGTGGTTTCCATCGGTTCAGCTCCGGTAGCGGCCGCCCTGATCGAACGTTTCGCGGACGGGAAGCCGCTGAGCCGACGCTGGATTCTCGGGGCGCTGCTGGGAATTGGCGGCGCAGCCCTGCTGTCCCTTGCCGGGCACTCGCCGGCAGCACCCGCACATGGGGCTGCTGGCGCCGGGGCTGATTCCTGGAACTCGACTTCCTTGACTTTGACTTCCTTGGCGCCGACGGCGGGAATCCTGCTGGGGCTGCTGGCCGGAACTACTTATGCTCTGTACTCCTGGGCGGCACACCGGCTGACCGGTGACGGGATCTCTTCACGGGCGGCCATGGGCGCCGTTTTCGGACTCGGCGGGCTCCTCCTGGTGCCTGTCCTTGCCGCAACGGGACGCCCGCTGCTGGAGTCCTGGACCAGCGTCAGCGTCGGCGCCTACATGGCGGCGGTCCCCATGTTTGCCGGGTACCTGCTGTTCGGGTGGGGCCTGGCCCGGGTAGGGGCGAGCACGGCCACCGGCATCTCGCTGCTCGAAACCGTGGTGGCCGCCGTCCTGGCCGTGCTCGTGGTGGGAGAACGGCTCCCAGCACTTGCCTGGCTTGGCGCCGCCGTCGTCCTGGCAAGCATGTTCATCCTGGCGCCGCGGCGGCAAACTGCTGCGGCACCCGGGGGCCGCGGAGGTGCATCACCACGGCCATCAGCCGGTGGTCTGCCGGCCGCCGCTCCGGGCCAGCACCGTGGGACCGAGCAGCAGGCAGGCGCCCAGCCCCAGCAACAGAATCCCTAGCACCACCGCACCGGGAGCCGGCAGCCCGGCCCCCGCGATAATGAGCACCACACCAATCAGTGCCGCCGCCATGCCCGGGAACAGGCCTGCGGGGAGACGGCGTGCCGGATAGCCGGACAGCAGTTCCATGGCCAGGTGGGGATCGTCCGCGATCAGCCCCAGTTCCAGCTCCTTGAGCAGGCGTCGCTCCTCATCGGACATTGGCATGGCAGGCCCCGGCTTCCTTGGGCGGCGGTATCGGTATCGACCGTAGGAGCCTTCTACCGGTTAGTCAATAGTCCGGGGTCCGGGCTGGAAGCCGCCTACCGGCGTCGTAATTCCGCGAACTCGATGGACGGCACGATTGCGCCCGCGTCCCGCTCCACAAAGTTGGTTCCCGGCGGCACCAGGTCGTCGATGGCATCCAGTACGGTCTCGCCCAGTTGGACATCCGCCGCGCGCAGGTACGCCCGGAGGTGTTCCTCGCTGCGCGGGCCGATGATCACGCTGCTGATGGCGGGATGGGTCAGGGCAAACCCCACGGCCAGGTCCACCAGGGACATTTCCAGCTTGTCCGCCAGCCGGGCCAGCGAGTCCGCGGCCAGCAGCTTCCGCTCGCTGGATGGCCCGGAGATGTCGTACCGGCCGGGCAGTGTGTGGACCCGGGTGGGCGGCTTGCCCGATTCGAGGACGAAGCTGCCGGACAGCCAACCGCCCGCGAGTGGGCCGTAGGCCAGCACGCCCAGGCCATACTGCTGGGCGATGGGCAGGACGTCCCGCTCGTTGCCGCGGACCAGCATGGAGTACGGAACCTGGTTGCCCAGCGGCGGGATCAGATGGTTTGTGGTGGCCAGCCACTGGGCCTCCACCAGCTGGGCCGGCGTGAACACCGAGGTCCCGTAGTACAGGATCTTGCCCTGGCGGATCAGGTCGTTGAGGGTGGTGATGGTCTCCAGGACGTCGGTGTTGTAGTCCGGCCGGTGCGCCTGGTACAGGTCGATGCGGTCCGTCTGCAGGCGCCGGAGGCTGCCCTCCACGGCCTGGGTGATCCAGCGCCGCGAGTTCCCGGAGTGCGCCGGGTTGGGGCTCATCTGGCCGTGGAACTTGGTGGCCAGGAAGACATCGTCCCGGCGGCCGCGGAGGGCCCGGCCCACCACCTGTTCGGACTCACCCTGGGAGTAGACGTCAGCGGTGTCGATTGCGGTGATGCCGGCGTCCAGGGCTTCATGGATGATCCGGATGCTCTCGTCCGCGCCGGTGGGGGCGCCCTGGGAGCTGCCGTTCCCCTCGCCGAAGTTCATGGTGCCAAGGGTGAGGGGACTGATGGGGGTTCCCGACCGTCCGAACACCCGCAGTTCGCTCAGGCTCATCTGCGGCCTCCTCCATTCAGTTGCCGTGCCTTGGATCGTCACGAGGCTACACAGATTCGGCAGGCCGCCACAGATTCCCGCCTTAGTCCTTCTCTTTTCGTCGTACGGAGTAACCGGCGCCCCGCAAATGACGTTTTGTGGCGCGCACGCGGCACTCCATAGCGCCTATATTGAGGGATGGGCTCCTCCAATAGTGACGGCCAGTTCGTCCAGTTGCATGACATCATCATGGGCAGCGGCAATGTTGCTGATTTCCTGACTGAGCTGTCCTCTGTTGCAGCCTCCGCCGTCAGCGAGGACGCGGGCGTGTTCGTCGAGTGCGGCGTGACCCTCCAGCGCCGCAAACGCAGTGCCACCATTGCGGGCAGCAGTGAACGCGCCGTTGTCCTGGACAAGCTGGAGCAGGTCCTGGGTGAAGGTCCGTGCATTGCGGCGCTGGAGGCCATGAAGCCCGTCATCCTTTCCAATGTGGAGACCGATACCCGCTGGCCCAAGTACCAGAAGCTGCTGGCCGAGAACGGCTGCCGCAGCGTCCTGGGCGTCCCGCTTGCCCTGGACGGGCACCAGTCCGCCGCGTTGAATTTTTCGCTTCGGAACCGGACGTCTTTGCTGACGAAGTCGTTCGCAGGGCTGAGGGGTTTGCTGACCTCGCGGGCCGCGCATTGAGGCTGGCACTGCGGATCGCCGACGCCCAGAACCTGGCGGACGACCTGAGGGCCGCAATGGCCAACCGCACCACGATCGACCTGGCGTGCGGGGTGATCATGGCCCAGAACCGGTGCAGCCAGGATGAAGCCATGGCGCTGCTCACCAAGGCGTCCAGCCACCGGAACCAGAAGCTGCGGGACCTTGCAGCGGGAGTCATCGGCCGGGTCAGCGACGGAGCCGTGACCACGCACTTCGATCCGTAACGTCCACCTCCGGAACCCGTCCTGATCCGGCTGGATGCCGTCCCGGTTTCGCCTCCGCGCCGCCCTGCAATAATCTGAACCAACGGTTGTGCACGGGGGTGTCAGCGCCCGGTACAACAGCACTGTAAGTTCCGGGACCATCACAGACGAGGCGGACACCCATGACGGCTTCAGACCAGCAGCACGCACCAGGCCCAGCGATCCCAGCAGGCCCTCCCGCCGCTGCGGCCGGGCCAGTCGATCCGCACCTGCTGCAGCAGCTGGCCGACGCGCATGGTGTGGGTACGTCCTTCCAGGGCTGGGATGGGCTGCCGCATTCCGTTGCCCAGGAGACGCTGGTCAAGGTGCTGGCAGCCCTCGGTGTTGAGGCACACACCAACAGTCACATTGAGGCTGCCCTGGCCGAAGCCGAACTGGCGCCGTGGCGGCGGATGCTGCCGCCCGCCGTCGTCATTAAGCAGGGCGAACCGGCCCAAGTGCCGGTCCACGTGCGCGACGGCGCCACCGCGCGCCTGACCGTCACCCTGGAAGGTGGAACCGGACAGCGCGAAGCGGTCCAGCAGGATGTCTGGGTCCAGCCCCGGGAGGTGGACGGCGTGTCCACGGGACGTGCCACCTTCGCGCTTCCCCAGGACCTGCCCTTGGGCTGGCACACGCTGCATGTCGAGTCGGAGGGCGCTATGGCCAGCGCCGCCCTGGTGGTAACCCCTGCGCGGCTGGCCACGGCAAAGCCGCTGGAGGAACGCCGCGGCTGGGGGCTGGCCACGCAGCTGTATTCGGTCCGCTCAAAGCGGTCGTGGGGCATCGGCGACTTTGCGGACCTGGCGGACCTGGCCGCGATCAGTGGTGCGCGCGGCGCCGACTACGTGCTGGTCAACCCGCTGCACGCGGCCGAGCCGGTACCGCCGGTCCAGCCGTCGCCCTACTCGCCGTCCACCCGCCGGTTCTTCAATCCGCTGTACATCCGCATCGAGGCCATTCCCGAGCTGGCATACCTCCGGCCGCGGAAACGTGCGGCGCTCGAAAAGCTGCACGAGGAAGTGGCATGGCTGAACCGGGAAGGCACCCGCCTCGACCGCAATGCCGTGTACGCGGCCAAGCTGCAGGCGCTGGAAATGCTTTATCACACGCGCCGTTCACCGGCCCGGCAGGCCGCCTTCGATGAGTTCTGCCGCAGCTCCGGCCGCGGCCTGGAGGACTTCGCGCTCTGGTCAGCCATCCGCGAGGACCTGGCGCCGGACGACCCCCTGTGGACAGACCCGGAGTGCGCCATCGGAACACCGGAAGCCGAAGCCCTCCGGGAGAAGCTGGCGGACCGGATCGGGTTCCACCGCTGGCTGCAGTGGATCTGCGACGAGCAGCTCGAGAACGCCCAGAGGGCCGCGCTCCGGTCGGGGATGCGGCTGGGCGTGGTGCACGACCTTGCAGTAGGCGTGGACCACAGCAGTGCCGACGCCTGGACGCTGCGCGGCGTGCTGACCCCGAACACCAGCGTGGGCGCACCTCCTGACATGTACAACCAGCAGGGGCAGGACTGGGGCCAGCCCCCATGGCACCCCGCACGCCTGGCCGAGGCCGGATATGAACCGTTCCGCAACATGCTGGCCAACGTGCTCAGGCATGCCGGCGGCATCCGCGTGGACCACATCCTGGGACTCTTCCGGCTGTGGTGGATCCCCATGGGGAACGCTCCGGGGGATGGCGCCTACGTCCGCTACGACCACGAGGCCCTGATCGGCATCCTCGCGCTCGAGGCGCACCGCGCCGGTGCCGTGGTGATCGGGGAGGACCTGGGCACTTTCGAGCCCTGGGTGCGTGACTACCTTGCGGCCCGGGGGATCCTGGGCACGTCCATCCTGTGGTTTGAGTACGACGGCGATTCGCCCCTTGCGCCCGAAAAGTACCGCACGCAGGCGCTCGCCAGCGTCAACACCCACGACCTGCCACCCACCGCCGGCTACCTTGCCGGGGACCATGTGGGGCTCCGGAGCCGGCTGGGGCTGCTGGAACGGTCCGAGCAGGAGGAGCGCGCGGAGCACAACGCGTCTTTGGAGAAGATGTTCGCCCTGCTGCGCGAGCGCGGGTACCTCTCCGAGGGCGCCGCCGGCGGCGTGGAGGGGCAGCCGTCCGAGGAGCACACCATCGAGGCGCTGCACCTGCTGCTGGCCCAGGCGCCGTCGGTCCTGCTCGGCGTGGCCCTGGTGGATGCGGTGGGGGAGCGGAGGGTCCAGAACCAGCCCGGAACCACAGAAGCCCTGTACCCCAACTGGCAGGTGCCCCTGGGTGGGCCGGACGGCAAACCCGTCTACCTTGATGACCTCCCCGCCAACAAGCGGTTCAACTCGCTGCTCGCGGCGGTGGAGGGAGCCCTGCACCGGGCCTAAGCAGTTCTCAAGGCAACAGGCCCCGCCGCTTTTGTAAGCGGCGGGGCCTGTTGCCGTAGTTGCTTTGCCTGGTTTGCCTTGTTCGGCGGGTGAACTAGTTAGCGGCGATCACATGGGTGAAGTGGTCGTACCGGAAGGTGACCGGGCCGCCGTCGTGCTCAAACACTATGTTGGCACCCGGGGAAGCGCCGCCGGCCCCATAACTGATGTCCCAGCTGCGGTTCAGGGCCGCCTTGAACTCGTAGCTTCCCGCAAAAAGGTCCGGAACGGACAGCTTCCACACGAGGTCTGCCGGGTCCAGCACCAACTGCGCCTGGTTACAGGACGGCTCCCAGTCCGAGGCGCAGCCCAGCTCGCTGTCCATGCTTCCGGCTGCTGCCACGGCGGCCGGCTGCTGCGAGGCGTAGACGGCGCTGAGCAGGTGGGTGCTGTTGTCATAACGGAAAGTCACCGGGCCGCCGGGATGGTCCAGCACGATGTTCTGCCCGTTGAGCTGGCCGTCGGCGCCGTAGTTTTCGTCCCAGCCGCCGTCGAGCGCTGCCTTGTATTCGTACTTCCCGGCCGGCAGGTCCACGGTCAGCCGCCAAATGCGGTCCGCCGGGTCCAACACCATCCGGGCCTGGCTGCAGCCTGGATCCCATTGTGCGCTGCAGCCCATCGCCTGGTTCAGTGATCCGGCCACCGTGACCGAGTCGGGCTGCGGGGCCTGGCCCACCGTGACAGTCCTGGTTTCGCTGGTGACGTTGTAGCCGGTGCCGGTCATGGCCGCCCGATATTGGACCTTGGTGCCATCAGCCAGCCCGGTCACGTCGTCGGTTGCTGAGTAGACGGGCGAGGACGAGTCGGTGCCCACCGCGGTCCAGACCCCGCCGCCAACACTGCGCTCGAAGGACACCACGTGGCTGGCCTTCTCCGGGTCAGCGGTGGCGCTGAGCTCAACCTTGCCTTCCACGCTGCTGCCCTCCGCAGGCTTCTGCAGGGTCAGCACGGGCGCGGGTACGGCCGCGGAGCGGCTTTGGCTGGTGGCGGCATGCCCGCCGTTGTCCAGAACGGTGGCGCGGTACTCCAGCGGTGTGCCGGCATCCAGCGCCGCGACGTCGTGGAAAACCTGGTACGGAGCGGTGTCGTCCGTGCCGATCGGCTGCCACGCGCCGCCTGCCGTCCGGGCTTCAAAGGTGACCTCGTAGAACGAAGCACCGTCGACGTCGGCCGTTACGTTGATGCGTCCGTTGTCACCAGGCGCGGCGGCCGGCTGCCGGAGGGCGACGGCGGGAGCCTCCTTGGAGTGCGGAATGCGGCCCGAGGATTCGTAGACGACGGCGGAAAGCGGCGGCACGGTCACGGTCAGTTTGGCGTCGTCAGAGGTTTTGGCTTCATCGGCGCCTTCGCCGTAAACGCGCATGTAGCTGCGCTTGGCGATGTAGGTGGGGACTTCCACCGTCTGTGTCTGGGTGCTGTTGTTCAGTGCCACCACGTATTCGCGCTGGTCCTTGGCATCGGTGCGGGAGAAGGCGTAGATGCCCGGCCCGTCAGAGGCGTAGCGGTGCTGGTGTGCGCCATTCCGCAGTGCCGGGTGCTCCTTGGTGAGGGCTGCAAGCTCCCGGATTTTGGCGTAAAGCGGGTGGCTTGGGTTGAAGTTGTCCGTGGCGTGGGTGGCGTCCGTGCCCAGCAGGTCGTCGTCCAGGTAGTCCGGGACTTTGCTGGCGAAGAGGGTCTGGCGGGCATCCTGGTCGCCGCCCGGGCCGGTGAAGCCCTGTTCGTCGCCGTAGTACACCACCGGGTTGCCGCGGGAGAAGTACATCAGCTCGTGGGCCAGCTCGTCGCGTGCCACCTTCTCGGCATCGCCTGCGGCGGGGTTGTCCTGGGCGATAAAGCTGCCGATGCGGCCCATGTCGTGGTTGCCCAGGAACGTGGGCAACTCATAGACGTTGGAATCGGCGTCGGTGTACCAGTCGTCACCGGCGAAGAATGCCTGGAGCGCCTTGGCGTCCTGGCTCTTGGAGGCAAAGTTGCGGGCGGCATCCTGGAAGGGGAAATCCAGCACGGCCTGCATCTTGTTGCGGGTGGTGAACTGGGACGTGAAGCTCTTGGTGGTGTCGAAGACCTCGCCGAACATGAAGAACTCGTCCTTGCCGTGCTCCTTGGCGTAGCTGAGGACGTTGGGGCCGAATTCCTGCCAGAACTCGTTGTTCACGTGCTTCATGGTGTCGATCCGGAAACCGTCCACGCCAAAGTCGCCGATCCAGGACTTATAGATGTCCTCCATGCCGTGCACCACGGCGGGGTTTTCGGTGAAGAGGTCATCGAGGCCGAAGAAGTCGCCGTACATGGAGTCCTCACCCGTGAAGGTGGTGTCGCCGCGGTTGTGGTACAGCGTGGGGTCGTTCAGCCAGGCGGGAACCTTGAGGTTTTCTTCGCCCGGTGCCAGGACCGGCTTGTAGGGGAATGACGTGTTGGCGTCCAGCCGGGGAAGGTTCCGGTACCGGCGTAGTCGCGGTCGTCGAACGCTTCGCCGGAGGCTGTCTTGTAAGGGACTGCGTCCTTTGAGATGTAGCCTTTCCGGTTGCCCTCCTGGTAGCCGATGACGTCGGCAGTGTGGTTGGTGATGATGTCGAAATAGACCTTCATGCCGCGGGCGTGGGCCTCGTCGATCAGGGCCTTGAGCTCACCGTTGGTGCCCAGGTGGGGGTCGATCTGGGTGAAGTCGGTGACCCAGTAGCCGTGGTAGCCGGCCGACTTGTCCTCGGGCTGGACCGCCTTGTTCTTGAAGCTGGGGGTCAGCCAGATGGATGTGGTGCCCAGGCCCTGGATGTAGTCGATCCTGCTGCGCAGGCCGGCCAGGTCGCCGCCGTTGTAGAAGCCCTTCCTGGTGGGATCGAAGCCGGAGACCATGGGATCCGGCCCCAGGCCGCCCTGGTCATTGGCGGTGCTGGCGTTGCTGAACCGGTCTGCCATGACGAAGTAGAAGTTCTCGTCCGTCACGGGACCGCGGAGCGAATGCAGGGCGGTGGAGGATCCCTGGCCCTGGGCGCCGGGATTCTTGGAGCCTGAATCCTTGAGGCCCACCGCGGCATGGGCCGGGAGGACTGCTGCGGAAACGGCCACCGCAGCGGCAAGGAGGCCGGCCGCCGACCTCGCCGTGATTGCCCGGCCCGGGGCCCGGCGGCGGGTTGTGGGGTGCTGTGTTCCTGCGGGCTTTGCCTGCAGTTGGGCGCGTGGGGGCGCGCCGGGAGGGGTGCGGAATAACAAGGGTGAGACCTTCCTGGGAAGCAGCGCTGCTGTACAGGCTTGCCGTTGACAAGGGATGCGGCAGGAGGGTTCTAAGGACAGCATGCAGACCTGTGAACCAAGTCACAACTGTAAGCGCTTGCACTGAATTACTCCAGCGTCTGGGGAAGAGTAAGGGGAGGAAGCCGTAGCGGGCATCGCAGTTAGCCGGCGGACACCAAGGCAGTGGGAGAGGGGGTGCGAAGATCATGAAGCACGGGGCCCGGGAGCCCGGTGACGGGATCCAGTTCAAAAGTGGCAATGTTGTCCGACCTTTCGTGGGCCACGTGCAGCCAGCTGCCCCGGACCATGTGGTGCCGCGGCCAGTCCCCGCCGCTGTCGAAGTCCTTGACGGGGATCAGTTCGGTGCCGCCGGCTGCTACTTCCAGGACGCTGAGGAGGTTGGATCCACGCACGCCGGCGTAGGCGAAGTTCCCCTGCGGGCCAAGGCAGATTTCGGCGGCCGAATCACCGTCCTGGCTGCCGCCCGCAGTTGCAGGTCCGCGGAATATCAGCTCATAGGTGCCGGCCTCGGGCCGGACCACGAAGACCTCCACGGAGTACTCCGACACAATGAAGACGTTGCCCGTGGGGTGCTCCACCATGTGCCGGGGACCGGTGCCGCAGGGGAGGACCACCTCGTGGTCGGCTACCAGGCCGGTGCCCGGCTCATAGGTCCAAATGCGGAGGGTGTCGTGGCCCAGATCGGTCGTCATGATGCGCCCGTCGCGCAGCATCAGGCTGGCATGGGCGCGGCTCGGCCTGGGGCTGCCGGGGAAAAGGCCGGCGTGGGGGTCAACCGACGGTGCCGCGGGGAACCGTGCCGTCATGCCGCCGTCGTCATCCAACTCGTAGAGCAGGACCTGCCCGTCACCCCAGCATGCAGCGGTGACAAACCGGCCGTCCGGGTCCACGGCGACGTGGCAGGTGGCCTCTCCGGCAGGCTCCGGTGCCCCGGACAGTTCCAGCGCAAAGTCACCCCGTCGGCGGTAGGCCTGAACCATTTTGCGCTGCTCCGCCGCTGCGTAAACCAACGGCAGCGTCGGGTGCACGGCCAGGAACGACGGCGACTGTGCCTGGACTGCCGTGCCCAACCATTCAAGGCTTCCGTCCTGATGCTCCCGCACGGCCCCGATGCCATTGGCGCGGCCGCCGCCGTCGGGGGTGTAGGTGCCGATCCAAAGAATGTTGCTGGCTGTTCCCGTGGTCATTAACCCATCCTGCCAAGAGTTGGCATCCATTCCCGAGCACAAGGCCACCTATTAGCATGGGATTTCCAGCAGCGGACGAAGGAGGTGGATCCCATTACCGCAGTCACAGTTTTGGGTATTCCCGTTCGGTGCCGTCCGGAGAGCTTGGCCTAGCCGCCATGGGGACGCCCGTCTTCCCACCGAAAGGCGTTGCTGTGCCCCCTCTCGACTCACGGACTGCCGGCAGTCCTGCCCCGTCGCCGGTCTTCGAAGGCATTGTCTCCGCATTGCGGTCCGCCGGCTGCGTTTTCGCGGAGGAAGAGGCCCTCCTGCTGCTGGCGGAGGCCTCACTTCCCGGCGACTTAGCGCGAAATGTCCGGCGCAGGGTGGAAGGCGTCCCCTTGGAACTCATCCTGGGCTGGGCCGAATTTGCGGGCCGGCGCATTCTGGTGGAGCCCGGTGTCTTCGTGCCGCGCCGCCGTACCGGGCTGCTGGTAAATGAGGCCCTCGCCCTGCTGCCGGCGACGTGGCCGGAGGGGCCCCGGCGGAAGCCCGCTGTTGTAGTGGACCTCTGCTGCGGGTCCGGAGCCGTGGGAGCGGCCATTGCTCATGAGGCGCCATGGGCGGAGGTGCATGCGGCGGACATCGATCCTGTGGCCGTCCGGTGCGCCAGGCGGAACGTCGGGCCCGTGGGCGGCCAGGTTCACGCGGGGGACCTGTTCGATGCCCTGCCGCGTGAACTGCGTGGCCGCGTCCGGGTGCTCGTGGTCAATGCTCCCTACGTGCCCACGGAGGCAATCCGCACCATGCCCCCGAAGCGCGGCTGTACGAACCTGCGGCATCCCTCGATGGCGGTCCTGATGGACTGGACTTCCACCGACGCGTCGCCGCCGGGGGCATCGGATGGCTGGCTCCCGGCGGGCACCTGATCATCGAAACCAGCCAGCGGCAGGCATCCGGCACCTCCGCGATCCTGGCCGCCGCCGGGTTCGGCACCCGGACAGTCCATTCGGAGGAAGTGGACGGCACCGTGGTCGTGGGGCGCGTGGCGGCAGGGACCCACTAACCCGTCCTCCCGCTCCCCAATATCTTGCCTGCCGCCTGGAGGATCGAGCCAACCAGGCCCAGCAGCCGTGGACCGCACGTAACGGTCCTTCTGAACCGTCCGGAAAACCCCAGTACGCCAGGCTGCGTTCCCTACCAGACTGCGTTCCCTATTCGTATTGGTGGGGTGGTGGTGGGGGTTTGAAGTAGTGGTTTTGTTGGGGTTTTTGGGTGGGGTCGATGTGGGGTGGGGGGATGAAGGTTGGGGTGTGGTTGGTGGTGGTGATGGTCCATTGTTCTTTGTGGATGAGGTGGTGGTGGTGGCTGCAGAGCAGGGCGCCGTTGTTGGTGGTGGTGGGTCCGCCGTGTGTCCAGTAGGTGATGTGGTGTGCTTCGCACCAGGGTGCGGGGATGGTGCAGTTGGGGAAGGCGCAGCCTTGGTCGCGGGTGGTGAGGGCGGTGCGTTGGGCTGGGGTGAAGAGGCGGGTTTTGCGGCCGAGGTCGAGGATTTCGTTGTTGGTGCCCAGGAGTGCGGGGATGATGTCGGCGTCGCAGGCGATTTTCCGTAGGGTGGTGGCGGCGACGGGGCCGGTGAACGCGAAAGCCCCGGCCCCGGCCCCTGCGCCTGTGCCTGTCTGTGTCCCTGGTGGTGCGGGTATTCCCGGCCGTTCTCCTGTCGCTGTTGCTGTGGTGTGGGTGGGGAAGAGGTCCCGGTAGTGGATGGTGGCGATGATTTGGGGTTTGTTGCCGCCGGTGGTGGGCAGGGTGTTGGTGGCGAGTGCGGTTTTGGCGGCGGTGATGATGCCGTCGAGTTGTTTTTGGGCGCGGGTGCGCCGGTCCAGGTCCGGCAGGGCCGGCTGGGCAGGCAGGTCGGGCACGGCTGCTGTTTCGGCTGTTCGTCCGTGGTGTTCGGTGCCGGTGGTTGGGGTGGTAGTGCCGGTGCTGGTGTTTGGGGTGGTGGTGCGGGGGTTGGTGGCGGTGTTCATGACGGTGAGGAGGTGTTCGTATTGGTCGGTGGTGGCGAAGATTTCGAGGTGGTGCAGGCCGTGGCGTGGTTTGCGGATGAAGGCGCCTTGGGTGTGGCGGAGGGCTTCTTCGGTGGGTTCGGTGCCGTCGGCGTCGATGGTGTCGGTCCAGCGTTGGGCCAGGCGGGTGAGGAAGTCGGGGTCGGTGGTGGTGGCTGCGGTGGTGAGGTGCTTTTCGATCCGGTACAGGGTGTGGGGGGTGGTGTGGTGTTGGAGCCGGTCCAGGGTGGCGGTGATGAGGGTCGCGGCGTGGGAGGACACGGCCGGTGCCTGGAGGGTTCCGGTGGGCGGTTGCGGGGTCCTGTCCGTGGCGGGGTGGGGTGTGAGGGCGGTGGCGAGGTGGGGCCGGGTTGGCGGGAGTGGTTCGCCGGTGAGGCTGGTGCGGGGCAGGGTGTGCTGGGCGAGGGTGAGGCGGCGGCGTGCTTCGCGGATGGGGATGCGGAGCCTGAGGCGGAGGAACTCTGCGGTGTTGCGGCAGCCGTCATCGGCAGGGGAGGGCGCGGCAGGGTGGGTGGTCCTGGCCGCGGCCTGGGTGATGGCTTGGGTGCGGGTCCGGTCCACAGTCAGGGCTGAGATGAGTTGCAGGTACTCCACGGTGCGGGCAAGGTTCTCGACCCGGGCGGCGTAATCGGCGGCCTCGACATAGGTGGCTGCTGCCAGGAGGTCCGGGGCGGCCAGGGCGGCGGTGGCGAGTTCTTCGGCAAGTGCCCCGAGGATGGCAGGGCCGGATCCCTCCCCGCCGGGGACGGCGCGAAGGCGGGCCGGACTCGTCCGCCGGCTGCCGGCGTCGTCAGCGTTCCCGCCGAGCAACCCACCGTATAACCCACCGAACAACCCATCCAGCTGCTCCCCAATGGCCTCCATAACCCAACTCTGCCAGCCACCACCGACAATCAAGAGCCCCCAAAACCCCTATGTGGAAAACCCGGCAGGGCGGCAATGCAGGCCGCGTTAAACGCTGCCGGCCGCCGCGTCCCCCAAGGATCGCGACGGCCGGCAAGGCGATTCAGTTGTAGCACAAAGCCCGCATCTTCCCATGTCATACGCACTTCCATGCGTAATGATGAGGGCGGAAGCGGGAATCAGGCCTTTGTGCCCGTCCCGTCGGACGTACCAAGGTTGGTGGTGTCCGGGTGCGTGCTGTGGGCAGGGATGTGGTCTTCGCCCAGGCTGTTGGCATCGCTCCCCACGGAAGAGGTGGTGGGAGCACCTGTGGAAGGCCCGGATGACTGGCTTCCGCTGGAGCTGCCCTCCCGGTGCATCGCAGAGCCAATGACCGTGCCTGCCCGGCGTGCGGCTTCACCCAACTGGTCCGCAACCTCGGGAGCCTTTTCCTTGATGGCCTCGGTGGCCACGGATACCTTGTCCTGGACCGGCTTGCTGTCCCAGATGCCGGCTGCCCGGGCCTTGAGCTTGTCATAGGCGGCACGGCCTGACCGCGAGCCGAGGACATAACCTACAGCAACGCCTACACCCAAAAGAAGCTTGTTTTTCACGATGAACTCCTGCTCTGCGAGAAGGTTGTCAGTCCCGGCCGGCGTATCGGGCGCCCGTTACCGGAGAAAAGAAAGCCGGCCTGGGGATGGTGTCCCCAGGCCGGCTTCCTGGCTTGCCCGTACAGTTATCCGCGGGCGCTTCGCTTGGTGACCATGCCGTAGATGGCAAGGACGATCAGCGAGCCGACGATCGCCAGCAGCCACGTCTGGATCGAGAAGAACTCCTGCAGTCCGCTGCCGAAGATCATTCCACCCAGCCAGCCACCGAGGAAGGCGCCAACGACGCCCAGGATCAAGGTGATGACCCAGCCGCCACCCTGCCTGCCCGGGAGGATCGCCTTAGCGATCGCACCAGCAATAAGTCCGAGAATCAGAAATGCAATAAATCCCATTTGTTGCTCTCTTCCTGCTTAGAGGAGGCCTCCGGGTTCCGGAGGCACTTCATCCTTCTGCCCCAATAGTAATCATGCTTACTATCTATTTGCCAACCCCGTTTTTGGAAAAAGGTGCAGACCAGGAGTCTTTTAGTGCCCGGTTTTGTCTGAGTCGTTGCCCGCGCCGGGGCCCTCGTCGAGGATCGATAATTCCGCTAGATCCTGCGGGTCCAGGGCGAAATCGAACACGTCCAAATTCTCTGCCATCCGCTCCGGGGAAGCGGTCTTGGGAATCGTTACCAATCCGTTTTGTATGTGCCACCGAAGGACCAGTTGCCCGGGTGTTTTTCCATGCTTTTCGGCCAACTGGGTAAGGATGGGAGCACCCAATAAGCCGGCGCCCGATCCGCCAAGCGGGCTGTAGGATTCCGTGACAATCCCGTGGCGTGCGTGGAATTCACGTTCTGCGGTTCGGGTGATTGCGGGGCTGAGCTGGATCTGGTTTACCGCCGGCACCACATCAGTCTCCGCCATCAGCCGTTCCAGGTGTGCGGGCTTGAAGTTGGACACCCCGATGGACCGGACTTTCCCCTGTGCCTGCAGCCGTTCGAACGTCTGCCACGTGGAGACATACTGGTCCCGTCCCGGCAGCGGCCAGTGGATCAGCAGCAGGTCCACATGATCCAGCCCCAGGCGCTTCAGGGATCCATCCAGGCCCGCCACAGCGCGGTCGTGGCCCTGGAATTCCCCGTCCAGCTTGGTGGTAATGAAGAGTTCGCTCCGGTCCACTCCGCTGGCGCGGATGCCGTTGCCCACGCCGCGTTCGTTGCCGTACTTCAAGGCGGTATCGATGTGCCGGTAGCCGGCTTCCACGGCGTGTACGACGGCGGCAGCCACCTGTTCGTCGTCCAGCGGCCAGGTGCCAAGCCCCAGTTGCGGAATCCTGTTGCCATCATTGAGGTCGAGGAGGGGTGCAAGTGTCATGCCATCAGTCTGCCCTCCCACGGCCGTTCCTGTCCCTAGGCGGGGTCCTCAGCCAGCTTCCGCTTCAAAATCTTCCCGCTGGGCCCCAGCGGGAGTTCGGAAAGAATCCTGATCACCCGAGGGTACTTGTACGCCGCGAGCTGGTTGCTGGCGAAATCCATCAGCTCCGTTTCGCTGACGGTTGCCCCGGCATCCAGCACGATCGCCGCTGCGATTTCCTGCCCGTGGACGTCATCGGGGATGCCGTAGACGGCAGCACTCACCACAGCCGGGTGGGTCAGCAGGACTTCCTCCACTTCCCTGGGATAGACGTTGTATCCGTTGCGGATGATCATGTCCTTCTTGCGGTCCACGATGGTGAGGTACCCGTCGTCGTCCTTCGTCCCCAGGTCACCGGTGCGGAACCAGCCGTCCACCACCGCCTCCGCCGTTGCCTCCGGCCGGTTCAGGTACCCCTTCATCAGCAGGTGCCCGCGGATGACGAGTTCACCGAGTTCCCCGTTGGGCAGCAGCTCAATGCTCTCCACCGTCTCCGGGCGGGCGATTTCGATGTCGACGCCCCAGATCGGGACCCCGATCGTTCCGGGCCGCGGCACCGTGCCCACATGGTTGAAGGCCGCCACCGGGGAGGTCTCCGTCAGGCCGTAGCCCTCATGGATTTCCACCCCGAAGACGTCGCGGAACTTGTCCATGACGGCCAGTGGAAGCGATGCTCCGCCGGAGATGCCGTAGCGGAGCGCCGTGGGCCGGTCCGGCACCGTCTTGGCGGCTTCCAGGAGCGCCACATACATCGTGGGTACGCCGAGGAAGATGTTGACGTTGTGCCGTGCCAGCAGCTTCAGGGCGTCCTCGCCGCTGAAGCGCGGCATAAGCACGATGGTGGCCCCGGCGCGCAGTCCGGTGTTGAGGACCACGGTCTGTCCGAAGGTGTGGAAGAGCGGCAGTCCGCCGAAGAGGACGTCGCCAGGCCGGAAGTCCATCACGCTGGTCAGCAGGACACTGGTCTGTTCCACCAGGGCGAAGTGCGTGCCCAGCGCGCCCTTCGGTTTACCGGTGGTGCCCGAGGTGTACAGGATGGTGGCTGTATCCGACGGGCGGCACGGCTCATACGTCCGGATCGGCTCGGTGCGGGCGGCCTCCGCTTCCAGGCGGGGGAACCCGCCGTCGTCGGGAGCCATCACGGTCAGCACGTCAATGCCGTTGGCCGCCGCGCCGGCGGCCCCTCCGCCAGCAGGGGAGCGGCGCAGACCAGCAGCTTGGAACCGCTGTCCTGGAGGACGTACTCGATTTCGCGTGCCTTCAGCAGGGCATGCACCGGGACAACGATGGCGCCGAGCGACAGGATGGCGTAGTACACCCGGGCGAAGTCCGGGACGTTGGGGATCAGGACGGCGACGGCGTCTCCCGGGCCGATGCCGCGGGCCCGCAGGGCTCCGGCGTAGGCCCGGGTCTGGCTCCAGAGGTCGGCGTAGCTGACCTGGTCCTCCCCAACGACGAGGGCAATGCTGTCCGGAGTCCTTTTGGCTGATTCAGCCAGGACGGCTGCGACAGAGATGGTGGCGAAGCCGTCGGCGGAGTGGGTATTGGTCATGGCCTGCTTCTTCGGTGGGAGGGTCATGCTTTGAGGATGAGGGCGTCGCCCTGTCCGCCGCCGCCGCAGAGGGCCACGACGCCGGTGCCACCGCCGCGGCGCTTCAGCGCCAGCGCCTGGTGCAGCACCAGGCGTGCGCCCGAGGCGCCAACGGGGTGGCCCAGGGCGATGGCACCGCCTTCGGCGTTCACGGCTTCGGGGTCGATGCCCAGGTCGTTGGCGGACTGGATGAGGACCGAGGCGAACGCCTCGTTGATTTCCACCAGGTCCAGTTCCTGGACCGTGAGCCCCTCGTCCTTGAGGGCGCGTTCGATGGCCCGGGCAGGCTGGGAGTGCAGGGATCCGTCCGGTCCCGCCGTCTGGCCGTGTGCTCCGATCTCGGCGATCCACTCCAGCCCTGCGGCAATGGCGGCCCCCTTGCTGGCGATGACCAGGGCTGCGGCGCCGTCGGAGAGGGGAGACGATGAGCCGGCGGTGATGGTGGCCGTCTCCTCCTTGGAGAACGCAGGCCGGAGCTGCGCCAGTGATTCTGCCGTGGTTTCCGGACGGATGCCCTCATCGTGTTCAAGCGTCACGGCAGGTCCTTTCCGCTGCGGTACCTCGATTGGCGCGATTTCCTCGGCCAGCACCCCGGCAGCCCGGGCCGCTTCGGCGCGCTGGTGGGAGCGGACGGCCACTGCGTCCTGCCCGGCACGGGTGATCCCGCGCAGGGTGTTGCCGGCGTCGGTGGCCTCGCCCATCAGCTTGCCGCTCACGGGGTCCTGCAGCCCGTCGTGGTTCAGGGAGTCGAGCATGGGAGCGTCGCCGATGACGACGCCGGCGCGAAGCCCGGGGACCAGGTGCGGTGCGTTGGTCATCGACTCCTGGCCGGCGGCGACAATGAAGTCGGCTTCCCCGGTGCGGATCATCCGGGCGGCGTCGATCACGGCCGTGAGGCCGGACAGGCAGAGCTTGTTGATGGTGATGGTGGGAACGTCCCAGCCGATTCCGGCGGCCAGGCTGGCCTGGCGGGCTGGGCCTTGCCCGGCACCGGCCTGGATGACCTGCCCCACGATGACGGCGCCGATCTGCTCCGGGGCAACGCCGGTCCGTTCGAGGGCCGCCCGGATGGCGTGGGCGCCGAGTTGGCTGGAGGAGAAGGGCGTGAGGCCGCCGCGGAACCTGCCGAACGGGGTGCGGGCGCCGCCCAGGATGACGGGGATGTTGGCGTTCTGGTTCAAGAACAGTCCTTTCGTGGATACGGGCGGAGCTTAGGCGAAGGCGGACATGCCGGTGATGCCCCGGCCGATGATCAGGGCCTGCACGGTCTCGGTGCCTTCGTAGGTGTGGATGGCTTCGATGTCGGCCAGGTGCCGGGCCACGCGGTTTTCCAGCAGGATGCCGTTGCCGCCCAGCAGGTCCCTGGCGTTGGAAGCAATGCCCCGGGCGGTCCGCGTGCAGGTGTACTTGGCCAGCGACGCCTGCTCGGGCGTGAGTACTCCGGCGTCGTCCAGCCGGGTCATCTGCACCACCATCAGTTGCATGGTGGCCAGTTCGCTGAGCATCCGGGCCAGCCGTTCCTGCACGATCTGGGAGGCGGCCAGCGGCCGCCCGAACTGCTTGCGCTGCCTGGCGTACTGCACGGCAGTCTCGTAGCAGGCGGTGGCGTGCCCGACGGCGGACCAGGCCACGCCCAGGCGGGTGGCCAGGAGGACGCGGGCTGTGTCCTTGAAGGTCCGGGCGCCCGGCAGGACGTTCCCTTCCGGGACAAAGACGTTTTCCAGCCTGATATGGGCCTGCCAAATGGCGCGCAGGGCCAGCTTGCCCTCGATTTTGGTGGCGGTGTAGCCGGGGAGTCCTGCGGGACCAGGTAGCCGTGGACCTGGCCGTCGTCGCCGCGGGCCCACGCAACGGTGACGCCACCTACGGAGCCGTTGCCGATCCACTTCTTTTCGCCGTTGAGCAGGAAACCACCGTCGGTACGGGTCGCCGTGCTTTCCAGGGCCACCGAGTCGGAGCCGTGGGTGGGCTCCGTCAGGGCAAAAGCGGCGTACTCGCTGCCCCTGGCGATCAGCGGGAGCCAGCGCTCCCGCTGCGCGGCTGATCCGCATTCCGCCACGGACCGCAGGGCCAGGCCGCCCTGGACGGCGATCATCGTGGCCACGGAGCCGTCCCCGCGGCTGATTTCCATGTTCACCAGCCCGGCGGCCATGCTGCTCATCGGCGCGAAACCGTCAACCGGCACGCCGTCCCGCAGCAGGTCCAGTTCGCCAAGGCGCCGGAGGAGGTGCAGGGGGTACTCGCCCCGCTCCCAGTAGCCGTCGATGACGGGGAGGACCTCGTCCTGGACGAAGCGGCGGGCCCGGTCCCAGTACGCGCGGTCCTCATCGCCAATGCGGGTGAAAACGGATGCGGGGTCAGTCCCGAGGGCCTCGGTCAGAAAGTAGTCCGGCTCCACGGTGCCTGCAGGAAAGCCTGCGGGGCTTTCGGTGCGGCCGGACACGTCGGTGGGCGACGTCGTCGTCATTAATCTGCATCCTTTGAATCAGTGGCGGGAAGCATGTGGCTTGCACCACACCGACTAAGAATGCCTTGAAACTCAGTTCCACGTCAAGAAACTGGGTACCACGGAGGGATGCAGCGGACTAGGGAAGGGCGTCGAGGACGGCCTGGGCGATCGCCTCCCTGCCGGCCTGGCCCCGGAGAACGGTGACGACGACGGTCGGCGCGGGTTGGGCGGTGGCGGCGGCACCAAGGAGTGCAGGCCGGAACGTTTCTGAGAGGGCACGAAGTTCGGCCGCGAGGGCTGCAGCCCTTTCCCGGTCCCCATCGTCGGTTTCCCCGGCGCCGGGCGAGGCGCGCAACCACTGCCGCAGGAAGGCGTTGTGCACGGCCACCACGGCTGCGGCGAAGGCCACGGCCTTGTATCCGCTCCGCTGGTCCTCCGGCAGCCTGTCGTTCAAGTATTTCAGGAATGCCCGCTCGTACCGGTGCGACGTGACCAGTTCGCGGTCCCTGAGGGCCGGAACCGCCTGCAGCAGTCCATACCGGGCCCGGGACGTATCGCGGTTCCGCATATGGTGTTCGAAGACCAGCAGTGCCGCGTCCGCGACGGCGGCCAGGGGCTCGAGCCTGGATTCCGCGAGCCGGTCATTCACCTGGCGCAGGATCCGTTCGTGGTCGGCGAAGACCACGTCCTCCTTTGACCCGAAGCGTCGGAAGAACGTGCTCCGGCTCATGCCCGAGGCCTCGGCAAGCTCCTCAACGGACGTTGCATCGAAACCCTGCGAGGCCAGGAGCGCGATGGCGGCGGCGACAGGCTTATCGACGGGCTGTTCGGAAGGGGGCAACGTCATGCGCCGAAATTAGCACAGCCGGCAGGCATCGCTGGCCCGCCGCTGGATGCGGCGGCCCCAGCGATACCGGCGACGCAGGCTCAGGCGCCCTGGCGGGACCAGCTGGTGAGCTTGTCCGAAAGCTGCATATAGGCTTCGTCCACCTGCTGCAGCTCCGGGTGGCTGTCGTACCAGTCCACAATTTCCCGGGCCCCGTCCGCGAACGGGATGGTTGCGGTGTAGTCCGGGACCAGGGACTTGATCTTGGTGTTGTCAAAGACCACCGAATGGGACCGGTCGCCCAGGAGGTTGGAACCGAGTTCCTGGTCATGGGCGGCGATGGTCTCGGACGCCACGTGCACCAGTTCCGGCTCGCGGACCCCAGCTGCCCGGGCGAACAGCCGGTAGATCTGGTTCCAGGGCAGGTACTCGTCAGAGGTGATGGTGTAGCTCTCGCCCACCGCTTGCGGCCTTCCGAGCAGCCCGACGAACGCCTTGGCGAAGTCCTTGCTGTGCGTCAGCGTCCACAGCGAGGTGCCGTCGCCGTGGACCATGACGGGTAGGCCGCTGCGCATCCGGTGGATGTCCGTCCAGGCGCCCACCATGGCGATCTTGGTGCGGTCGTAGGTATGCGACGGCCGGATGACTGTCAGGGGAAGTCCTGCTCCCGGTAGGCCCGGAAAAGCAGTTCCTCGCACGCGATCTTGTCCCGGGAGTACTGCCAGAAGGGGTTCTTCAACGGCGTCGACTCCAGGATGGGCAGCCTGGTGGGCGGCTTCTGGTACGCGGAGGCGGAACTGATGAAGACGAACTGGCCGGTCCGCTCCCGGAACAGGTCCATGCTTGTTTGCGCCTGGTCCGGGGTGTAGGAGATGAAGTCCGCGACGGCGTCGAACTCCCTGCCTCCCAGGACCTCCCGGACCGACGCCGCATCCCGGACGTCCGCGTGCAGCACTTCGGTCCCGTCCGGGACCGGCCGGGTGGACCGCCCCCGGTTCAGGATGGTCAGCCGGTGGCCGAGCGCGACGGCCCGTTCCGCCGCCGCGGTGCTGATGACGCCGGTGCCGCCGATGAAGAGGATGCTCCGCGGCGCCACCGTATCGGCAACAGGCGGGGTTACCACGCGTAGTCTTCCGGCGCCGTGCGGTGTCCCGGGAAGATGTCGTCCAGCCGCTTGAGCGCGTCGTCATCGAGGGAGACGTCCAGGGCGCGGATGGCGGCGTCCAGCTGTTCCTGGGTGCGCGGGCCGACGATCGGGGCGGTCACGGCAGGCTGGTGCAGGAGCCACGCCAGGGCAACGTCGCCGGGCTCATGGCCCAGTTCATCGGCGAAGTCCTCGTACTGGCGGATCTGGTCCTGGTGCTTCTTCAGGGTTTCGGCCGCCCGTCCTTCGGTCCGCCGCACGCCCTGGCGTTCCTTCTTCAGTACACCGCCCAGCAGCCCGCCCTGCAGAGGCGACCAGGGGATCAAGCCAAGGCCATATTGCTGTGCCGCCGGGATGACTTCAAGTTCCACCTGGCGCATGAACAGGTTGTAGATGGACTGCTCGCTGACCAGGCCGGTGTAGTTCCGCCGGCGGGCTGCTTCCTGGGCCTGGGCGATGTGCCAGCCGGCAAAATTGCTGCTGCCCGAGTAGAGGATCTTCCCCTGCTGGACGGCAACTTCGATGGCCTGCCAGATCTCGTCCCATGGCGTATCACGGTCAATGTGGTGGAACTGGTACACGTCGATGTAGTCGGTCTGCAGCCGCTTGAGGCTCGCATCCAGGGCCCTGCGGATGTTCAGTGCCGAGAGCTTGGATTCATTGGGCCGGTCCGTCATGGTGCCGTAGAGCTTGGTGGCCAAGACGGTGTGCTCGCGGCGCTCGCCGCCCTTGGCGAACCAGCGCCCAATAATTTCCTCGGTCCAGCCACGGTGGTCTGCACCGCCGTACACATTGGCGGTGTCGAAGAAGTTGATGCCGGACCCGTGCGCGGAGTCCATGATGCTGTGGGCGTCCGCTTCCGCTGTCTGAGGCCCGAAGTTCATGGTGCCCAGGCAGAGGCGGGAGACTTTCAGGCCGGAGCGGCCAAGGTGCGTGTACTGCATGGAAAATCCTTTCGGTGGCGGAGCGTTCCGGCGGCTGGGTTGCCGGACGCTACATCTGGGTGAAGGCGGCGACGGCGGGATCGGACCCGATGCGGGCACCGGACTCCAGTGCCGTGATGGCGGCCACTTCGTCCTGGGAAAGTCGCAGGGACGAGGCTGCGAAGTTTTCCCGGATCCTGTCCGGGTTCGCCGACTTGGGAATGACGATGTTTCCGCCGGCAAGGTGCCAGGCGAGCACAACCTGGGCTGCCGTGGCGTTGTGGGCATTGGCGATTGCCGTGACGGCGTTTCCGTTCAGGTCCCCGCCCTGCCCCAGCGGACTGTAGGCCTCCACCGCGATGCCCAGGCCCCGGCACTTGGCTGCGAGGTCCGCCTGCTGGTAGCTGGGGTGCAGTTCGATCTGGTTGACGGCCGGAACGGTTTCAGCCGACTCCAGCAGTGTGTCGAGGTGGTCGGAGAGGAAGTTGGATATGCCGATGGCGCGGATTTCCTTGTTCTCGTACAACCGCTCCATCTCCTTCCAGGCCTGGACGAAGAGCCCCTGTGAGGGGACCGGCCAGTGGATGAGGTAGAGGTCGATGAAGTCCAGGCCCAGTGCCTTGCGGCTGTTCTGGAACGCTTCCTGCGCCCGGCCCTGCTCGCCGTTGCGGAGTTTGGTGGTGACGAAGATGTCCTCACGTGCTATCCCGGTGGCGGCAAGTGCCGCCCCCACCCCTGCCTCGTTGCGGTAGGCCGCGGCGGTGTCAATGTGGCGGTAGCCCGCTTCCAGCGCGTCCTCCACGGTCCGCTGGGTGTCCTCCGGAGGGACCTGGAAGACGCCGAAGCCAAGCTGCGGGATGGTGACGCCATTATTCAGGGTCAGGTTCGGGGTCAGCTCTGACATGGTGTGCTCCTTGGAAAGTCTGGTGCTGGGATTTAGGGCCGGGTGGTGCGGGGGTATGACGCCGTCCAGAAAGCGGTTTCCACCGGCTCACTCCCGAGCCTATGCACTTTTCGCCATCAAGTCAGCAGGCAAGGCTGTTCCTGTTTTTCCTAGGACTGCCAGTCCTACCTTCGTTGTAGAGGAGGGCAGTCATCGCAGGCAGAATGGTCTGCATGGGTCAAAGCGCGGAGTTCGGAAAGTTCCTCAAAGCCATGCGGTCCCGGTTGAGCCCGGACGTTGCCGGAACGGGTCCCAGCACCGGGGCCCGACGGGTTCCGGGGCTGCGGCGGGAGGAGGTGGCGCGGCTTGCCGGCGTCAGCACCGACTATTACGTGCGGCTGGAGCAGGGGCGGAACATCCACCCCTCGCGGACGGTCCTGGATGCAGTGGGCAGGGCGCTGCGCCTGGACAGCAGCGAACACGCGCACATGCTGGACCTGCTGGAGAACTGCGCCGGCGCTCCCCGCGAACCCGGCGCGAACACTGCGCAGGGTGTCCGCCCGGCGCTGCGCCAGCTCCTGGACGCCGTGGGGGAGGTGCCCGCGATGGTGCTGGGCCGGCGCAGCGATGTCCTTGCAGGCAACCGGATGGCCTTCCTGTTGTTCACGGACTTCCCTGCACTGCCGCCCGCGGAGCGGAACCTCACCCGCTGGACCATCCTGGACCCCGCAGCCCGGGAACTGTTCAGGGACTGGAAGACGGTCGCGGCGGAGGCCACGGGATCCCTTCGGCTGGACGTGGGACGGCACCCCAACGACCCCCAGGCCAGCCACCTGGTGGGCGAGCTCGCGGTCCACAGTGAACACTTCCGCCAGTGGTGGGCCGGGCACCGGGTGGCCACCCGCTCGGCCGGCACCGTCCGGCTGCACCATCCCGCGGTAGGGGACCTGGAGCTGAACTTCGAAAACCTTGTCCTGCCGGAGGATCCTGACCAGACGCTGCGGGTGTACTCCGCGCGGCCGGGATCGCCGTCGTCGGACGCCCTTGCCCTGCTGGGCAGCCTTGGCGCGGGGACGGACGTCCGCCCGGGCCGCGACCCCGCGGCGGTGGGCGAAAGCGGCGGAGAAGCGGGCTGAAAGCCGCCGTGCTCCTGTACATTCGTCCAGCGAAGGGCGGTGATTCTGGCCAGCCGCCCATTGGCCGTTGACCAGGCGTTTCCTAGGGTGGGAGTACACGTTTTCCCTGCCCAGTCTTCACACCCAGGATGGTCTCAACGATGAAACGCATCGCCCTGCTGAAGGAGCGCCAGGCGTCCGCCGGCGCCGCTTCCACCGCCACCGGTTCGCACTGCCCGGTTTCGGGTCTTTGGAGCCCGGACCTCGATCCGCACACGGTCCTGTCCTTCTTTGAGGGCCACGTTTTCCCCGCGTTCGACGGCGTCCCAACAGTCTGGCGGCGGCGCAGCCAGGGCACAGCGAACTAGGGCGCCTTAAGCAGAACTGACCCGCAGTCACCGTCGTTGAAACCAGGTTTCGCGACGATGGCTGCGGGTCAGTTGCTAAGTCAGTGCTCTTCCAGGCGGAAGCCAATCTTGATGGTGACCTGCCAGTCTGCGATCTTCCCGTCCTCCAGGTGGCCGCGGACCTCCTTGACCTCAAACCAGTCAAGGTTCCGCAGGGTCTGGGATGCCTTGGCAATACCGTTGCGGACGGCGTCATCCACGCCCTGGGTGGAGGTGCCGACAATTTCAGAAATGCTGTACGTGTGGTTGGACAACTTCGCTCCTCGTGATCATCGTTGCTCCCGGTTGCGGGCGTCCCTGAAGCCTAGTGGGACTGCGGGAGCGTTGAACAGACCCTGTCCGCGCGCCGGCTACTTGGCTTCCAGCACCAGTTGCTTCAGGTCGTCGAGGGTTTGCTGCATGTGGGCGTCCATGGCCTGGCGTGACCGGGCTGCATCGCGGGACTCCAGGGCCTCGGCAATGTTCTGGTGATGGCCGATGGCGTGCTCCTGGATTGCCGGAACGGCAGAGGTCTCAGTCCGGCGCTTTTCCAGCACGCGGTGCAGCGGCTCGAACAGGACCGATACGAAGACGTTCCCGGATGCGTGCAGGATGACGTCATGGAAGGCCAGGTCTGCCTCCACGAAGGCCGCGACGTCGTTGATGCTGTGGGCGGCCTTCATTGCCGCGATGTAGTTGAAGAGGGCCTTGATGTCCTCCTCGGCGATCCGTCCGGCCGCAAGCTCGCAGGCTCCCGTTTCGAGCATCCGGCGGAGTTCGATGAGCTGGATGGAGGCGTCTGCATCATTTTTGCCCTCGGACGCGGCCCGGAGCACGGCTTCCAGCGAAGCCCAGCGGCTCAACGGGTTGACGAATGTTCCCCGGCCGCGCTCCACGCTCAGGATGCGTTGGGCCTGCAGCGTCTTCATGGCTTCGCGGACGGTCATTCGGCTGACCTCGTGGCGGGCACTCAGTTCGTGCTCGCCGGGAACGGTGGAACCGGGTGGAAACTCGCCTTCGATGATGCGGTCCAGCAGTTCGTCCGCCACCACGCCTACCAGTGACTTCCGTGCCATGTTGCCCCCCGATCCCTGTGCCCGGCCGACGCCTGGCGGATATGTCAGACAAGTGTACTTGCGCGTCCTTATGCCGTGTGCCACACTAACATTCAAATGCAAGATGTCAGACATCTTACAGTTACCCTTACATCAGGATCCGCCCGCCCGGATCGCTACACAACGGAGTGCACTGTGACGCTTGAAGCAGACGTTCTGGCCGCCTACCCGGCTGACATGGAGATCCCCGCCGGGCTGGTTGCCGGCGCGCTGGCCGCTTCCAACGCGGAGGTTCCCCGTGTCCTGGTAGTGCTCGACGACGACCCCACCGGCACGCAGTCCGTGGCGGACCTGCCCGTTCTCACCCGCTGGGACGTGGAGGACTTCACCTGGGCCTTCGGCCAGGACAAGCCCGCCGTCTACGTCCTCACAAACACCCGCAGCCTCGACCCGGCAGAGGCCGCGGCCCGCAACGGCGAAGTGGTCCGGAACGCCCTGGCAGCAGCAGGTTCCGGCCTGCGCCTAGGCTTCGTCAGCCGCAGCGACTCCACCCTCCGGGGCCACTACCCGCTGGAACCGGACGTCATCGCAGCCACTGTTGCCGCAGTGAGCGGGGAAAAGACCGACGGCGTTGTCCTGGTTCCCGCATTCCCCGACGCCGGCCGGCTCACCATCGGCGGCGTCCACTACATGCGGGGCACCGGCAACGCCAAGGGCACCCTGGTCCCCGTCTCCGAGACCGAGTTCGCCAGGGACGCCTCCTTCGGCTTCAGCACATCCGTCATGGCCGACTACGTGGCGGAAAAGTCGCAGGGCAGGTTCCCCGCAGACTCCGTGATCGTCCTGGACCTGAACATCATCCGTGCAGGCGCCGCCGCGCAGGACCCGGCCATCTCCGCCAAGGCCATTGCCGATGCCATCGAGCCGGCCACCGACTCCACGCCCATCGTGGCCGACATCGTCACCGAGAACGACTTCCGGGCACTGGCCCTGGGCCTTGAAGAGCGGAACGCCGCGGCAAGAACCTCCTCTACCGCGTCGGCCCCCCATTCGTCCGCGGCCGCATCGGCCAGGAAATCCGCACCGCGCTCACGGCCGAAGAGGCCTATGCCGGCAACACCCCGTCAGAGGCGGGCGGCCTGATCGTGGTGGGCTCGCATGTTGGCCTCACCACGCGGCAGCTGAACGTCCTCACGGCCCAGCACAGCTCCGCGCGCATCATCGAGATCGACGTCGAAAAGCTCCTCGGCGCCGAACCGGACGCCAAGGCGCACCTGGACCAGACGGTGGACGCCGTCGTCGACGCCCTCCGCGCCGGTGACGTCATCGTCCACACCAGCCGCCTGCTCATCAAGACGGACGACCCCGCCGAGAGCCTGCGGATCGCCCGGACCGTCTCCGCCGCCGTCGTGGACGTGGTCAACCGGACCCTGAAGACCTTCCCGCCGCGGTTCGTCATCGCCAAGGGCGGCATCACCTCCTCCGACGTCGCGGCCCACGGCCTGGAAATCCGCCACGCCATTGTCCGCGGCCCCATGCTGCCCGGCATCGTCAGCCTCTGGGAACCGGTGGACGGACCTGCCAAGGGCATCCCGTACATCGTGTTCGCCGGCAACGTTGGCGACGACGACTCCCTGGCCCAGGTCACCCGCAAACTCAGCAACACCTTCTGATCCCCACCCGGCACGAACCCTGATTCCCGCAAGAATTCAATGGAGAACACCATGACCAGCAATTACACCGTCACCGTCCTGGGCCTTGGCGCCATGGGCCTGCCCATGGCCAACCGCCTGGCATCCCAGCTGACCGTCCACGGATTCGACATCGCCGAGCCCCGCCTCAAGCTGGCGAAAGAAGCCGGCATCGCCACCTTCACCACGGCACGCGAAGCCGCCAAGGGCGCCAACGCAGTCCTCTTGGCCGTCCGCAACGGCGAACAGCTCAACGACGTCCTCTTCGGCGAGAACGGCGTGGCCAAAGTGCTCGAGCCGGGCGCCGTCGTGATCCTCGGCAGCACCGTGGGCACGGACGCCATTCCCGCCACCGTGGCCAAGCTGGCCGAATACGGCGTGGACCTGGTGGACGCCCCGCTGTCCGGCGGACCCAAGCGCGCCGGCGAAGGTGACCTGCTGATCGTCGTGGGCGCTTCCCCCGAAGCCCGCGAGAAGGCCGCCCCGGCCCTGGACCTGCTGGCCTCCACGCTCACGGTGGTGGGCGACAACCCCGGCGACGGCCAGGCCCTGAAGACCGTCAACCAGCTCCTGTGCGGCGTCCACATCGCCGCCGCGGCCGAGGCCCTGGCCCTGGCCGACGCGCTGGGACTGGACCAGGCCAAGACCCTCGCCGCCCTGGAGGCCGGCGCCGCAGGTTCCTTCATGCTCTCCAACCGTGGCCCCCGCATCCTTGAGGCCTACGACGAGGACGGCGCCGAGGTCCTGTCCCGCCTGGACATCTTCGTCAAGGACATGGGCATCGTGGGCAAGGCCACCCGTGCCGCCGGCCTGGCAGCCCCCGTTGCCGCCGCCGCCGAGCAGCTCTACCTCCTGGGCCAGGCCCAGGGCCTCGCCGCCGCCGACGACTCCGCCGTCATCAAGGTCGTTGCGCCCACAAAGCGCACCAAGTAGGCCTACCCGGCAGTAGGCCCCCAAACGGTGCGACGACGGCGGTCCCCCTCCGCCGTCGTCGTACCTCCCAGCGCTGCCGGCTTTGTTCCGCAGCGTTCCATCCCCGCCGTAAGACCTGATGCCCGTCTGCCCCGGACGGCACGTCAAAGGAGACATTTTCCCGTGAACCACCTCATGACCCCGCTGATACAGCGGGCGGCCGACGCCCCGGCCATCAAGCCCGCCGTTGAGCTGGGCACCCCGGTACTGCTCACCATCGCGGCGGTGGGCATTGCCATCCTGCTGGTGATGATCATCCGCTTCAAGATCCAGGCCTTCGTGGCCCTGCTTACCGTCAGCATCCTGGTTGCCGTGGCTGCCACCATCCCGCTGCAGGACATCTTCACGGTGGTGTCCGGCGGCGTGGGCAGCACCATGGGCAAGGTGGCCATCCTGATTGCGCTTGGCGCCGTGCTGGGCCGGATGATCGAGGTGTCCGGCGGCGTCCAGTCCCTCGCGGACCACTTCACCCGCAAGCTGGGCGCCAGGCGGGTGGCCGTAGCGCTCACCGCCGTCGGCTTCCTGGTGGCCATCCCCGTCTTCTTCGAAGTCGGCATCATCGTGCTGGTGCCCATCGTGTACGCGTTCGCGAAGATCGCCAAGGTCCACCCGGTCAAGTTCGGCCTGCCCATGGCCGGCATCATGCTCGCTATCCATGTGGCAGTCCCGCCGCACCCCGGGATTGTGGCCGGTGCGGGCGTGCTCGGTGCCGACATCGGACTCATCGCCCTGATCTCCCTGCTGATCTGCATCCCGCTGGGCTTCCTGTCCTACTGGGTTGCCGCCATCATGAACCGCAAGGATTACGAACTGCTGCCCGCCGTCAAGGCCCAGGTGGAGGAGTTCGGCTCCGACTCGCTGGTCAAGGTGGGCCACGACGGCCCCGGTGCCGCCGCCATCGCACCTCCCCGGCCGGCCCTGATCATCTTCCTGATTGCCGCGCCCATCGTGCAGATCCTCCTGGGTACCGCCGGCACCCTCATCCTCCCCAAGTCCCACCCCTGTATGGCCTGGCGGCCTTCGTTGGCAACCCCTTCCTGGCGCTGCTGGTGGCAGTAGCGCTGTCCTTCTTCTTGCTGGCCGTCCGCCGCGGCTGGTCCTTCAAGGAAACCGGCGAAATCTTCGAAGGCTCCCTGCCTCCCATCGCCTCCATCCTGATGGTGGTGGCCGCCGGCGGCGTGTTCGGCAACGTGCTGCAGGTTTCAGGTATCGGTTCGGCGCTCTCCAAGACCCTGGACACCCTGGGCGTACCCCTGCTGCTCCTTGGCTTCATCATTTCGCTGGCGCTGCGTGCGGCCCAGGGTTCAGCCACGGTGGCCATCGTCACCACCACCGGCCTGCTGTCCGCAGCGGTCAGCGACGGCGGCTACAGCCCGGCGCAGATCGCCGTGATCGTGATCGCCATCGGCTTCGGCGCCCTGGGCCTGTCCCACGTGACGGACGCCGGCTTCTGGGTTGTGGTCCGCTACTACGGGCTCACCGTTTCCGACGGCCTGAAGACCTGGACCGTGCTGACCACCGTCCTGGGCCTGGCCGGCTTCGCGCTGACCTTTGTGGCCTGGATCCTGGTGGGAGGACTGGGCGCCTGATGCAGACCCGACTGGACCACCTGGTCACCTCCGCCCTGCAGCAGGGTTCCGCGGTACCCGCTTTCACCTGCTACGACTTCACCACCGCGCTGGCCGTGGTGGGCGCCGCCGAGGAATCCGGCCGGGGCGTAATCCTGCTGGTGGCACCCAAAACCGCCGCCACCGCAAACGGACTCCGGCTCATCGCGGCGCTGCGCGGCCTGGCCGACGCTGCCGCGGTGCGTGTCGTGGTGCAGCTCGACCACGCCTCCGACCTCAAGGTCATGGCCGACGCCGTCGCGGCAGGGGCGGATTCCGTCCTCGCCGACGGTTCATCCCTTCCGTATGAGGAGAACATCTCACTTGTCCGGGCGGCCCGGGCCCTGCTGGGCGCCGACGTGGTGCTGGAAGCGGAACTGGGCGGCCTTGCAGGCGACGAGGACCGTGCCTTCTCGGCCGAGCAGCCGGCCGGCCAGTCCGGCGTGGACGTGGCAGGACTGACGGACTCGGCGCAGGTGGAGGACTTCGTAGCCCGCACCGGTGCGGAACTGCTGGCAGTGGCCGTTGGAAATGTCCACGGCAAGTACAAGGGTGAGCCGCGGCTGCGCTGGGACGTGCTGCAGGACATCGCGGCGCGGGTCCACATTCCGCTGGTCCTGCACGGCGCCTCCGGCATCCCCTCCGGGGAGCTCGTCAAGGCTGCGGCCATGAACGTGGGCAAGGTCAACTTCAACACCGAGCTCCGGACCGGGGTGCTGGCCACCCTCCAGGACCAGCTTCCCGCCCACCGCGCGGACGGCGAGAACCTGCAGGGCCTGCTGGCCACCTGGAACCGGTCGGCCAAGGGCTTTGCCGCCACCACGCTGGCCACGCTGGCACGCTGACGTCGCAGCAGGCGCCGCCGCTGGATTGGCGGACCCCACAGGGAGGCTAGGATCAAGCAATGGTCCTGGCCTCCCTTCTTTGCCTTCCTCGCCGGCGCGCTGCACGTCTTCATCTTCACCATGGAGTCGCTTACCTGGACACGTCCTGCCACCTGGAAACGTTTCGGCCTGGCCTCCCAGTCCGATGCCGAGACCACCAGGCCCATGGCCTACAACCAGGGCTTCTACAACCTGTTCCTGGCCATCGGGGCATTCATCGGCATAGGACTCGTGGCGCTTGGCGGCCCGGGATCGGCGCAGGACGTGGCAGGGTGGACGCTCATCTTCAGCTGCTGCGGCTCCATGCTGCTGGCGGCCGCCGTCCTGGCCTTGACCGGGCGAAAGTACCTCCGCGCCGCCCTGACGCAGGGCACCACACCGTTGGTCGCCGTCGTGCTGGGACTCCTGGCAACGCTGCAGTAAGGATCCACAACCGGCTTAAGTCCTTAAATCCGCGCGGCCGCCGGGGGCACAATGGTGGCATGGGCAGCGTCAAGTCCTTATAGGCCCCCATGGGAAGCGCCGGGACGCGGAGGACAGTAACCGGAACGGACACGGCAGACCGTGATCCGGCCATCGACCTTGTCCGCCTGGTCTGCCTGGTCCTGGTGGTGGTGGGGCACTCCATGATGGTCAGCCCGGTCCTGCACCCTGATGGGACCGTGACCACCGAGAACACCCTGGCCGAGCAGGACTGGTTTGAGCCCGTCATCTGGATCTTCATGGTGATGCCCCTGTTCTTCGTCACCGGCGGCATCACGGGCCTGCAATCCTGGCGCCGGCTCAAGGCAGGCGGCGGGACGGCGGCCCAGTTCATCCGTGCGCGCCTCCTGCGGCTGGTCCGCCCGGCCACGGCGCTGCTGGCAACCATGGTGGCGGGCCTGTCCGCGGCAGCCGCGCTGGGCGTGGACCGGCAGGTGGTCCAACTCGTGGCCACCGGGGCGGGCATGCCATTGTGGTTCCTGGCAGCCTACCTCGCGGCGCAGTTGAACATTCCAGTCCTGGCGGCGCTCCACCACCGCGCGCCCTGGCTGACCCTTGCGCTGCTGGCCGGCCTGGTGGTTGCCGTGGACTGTTTCAGGGGGCGTTGCCGGACCTTGCCAATGTCAACCTGGTGTTCGTGTGGTGCGCCGTACAGCAGCTGGGTTTCCTGGCCGCCGATGGCTACCTGGCCCCGCTCTCCCGCTCCGGACTTGTGGGCGTCGCGGTGGCGGCACATCTGCTGCTGGGACTCGTGACGGGGCTGGGCCTGTACCGCGGCAACATGCTGGTCAACCTCAACCCGCCCAACCTGACCCTGGTGATCCTGGGCGTTTCCCAGCTGGCGGTGATGGAACTGGCGCGGCCCGTCCTGGCACCCCTCGCCGGGATCCGCTGGATCGCCCGGCTCCTGCAGTTGGCGGGTGCCAGGTCGCTGACGGTCTACCTGTGGCACCTGCCCCTGTTGGGCGCCATGTCCGGGTTGCTGCTCCTGACGCCGGTCCCCAAACCGTCGTCCGGTACCGCTGGATGGTGGTGGTCGCGCCCGCTGGTGGTCCTTGCGCTGGTCCTCCTGCTCCTGCCGGCGACCGCAGCCTTTGGCCGCCTGGAGGAACGGACGACGGCGCCCCAGGCCTTCCGCTGCAGGCCCGCCGCCGCCGGGGCCGCCGTCGTGGTGGTCTTTATTCCCGTGGCGGACGCCGCCCTCAACGGCCTCTCACTGGGCCTGCTGGCAGCGGGTACCGTGTGTTTCGCCGTGGCGATCCTCCTGCTGGGCGGTTTGCCGCTGCGGCGGCGGAGGGCCGTCCCCGGGGGCCGGAAGCGGGGTCCGGGGAAGAGGGGCCCACGGGGCATTGCCAGCGGCGTGAAGTAGTGCCAGTGTCGAACCATGACCGAGAACACCGCGTCCACGGAGGACACCTTCACCGCCAATGTCTCGCTGCAGCGCAATGACGCCGAGCACCGGTATGAGCTTCTGGTGGATGGAAGGCTGGCT
The DNA here is from genome assembly GCF_026723805.1 of Arthrobacter sp. FX8. NCBI lineage: Bacteria > Bacillati > Actinomycetota > Actinomycetes > Micrococcales > Micrococcaceae > Arthrobacter > Arthrobacter sp. FX8. The sequence goes on from NZ_CP113505.1 coordinate 4,262,981, forward strand.
GTCAAGGCCTTCTTCCGCGACCTTCCCGGGCACATCGACTTCACCCACACCGAGACCGGCGAGGAGTTCGAAGGCCAGGGCCTTGGCAAGGTCCTGGCGCATTTTGCCCTGGACGACGTGGTGGCCACCGGGAAGCGCATCATTCCGCACTGCCCGTTCATCTCCAGCTACCTCCGCAAGCACGAAGGCTACGGCCAATTCGTCGACTGGCCGGAGCGCTGAGCGGAACTAGCTGGCCAGGGCCTGGTCGGTGACGGGCATGGCGGCGCCGGGATCGTCGATGGTGAAGCCGCAGGCGCACCGGTAGGTGACTACGCTCTCCGGGACGGACCCGGGCCGCAGGGCAACGATGGAGTTCCCGTCGACGTAAACGGGCTCCCGGACCGGCATCTCCGCATGGTCTACGCGCTGCATCGGCATGCGGCAGTGCATGCGGGAATTCAGGGTCATGAGCAGCCCGGCGTCCACGGGTACGGTGGTGGCCAAGAGCTGCCCAGCTGCCTCGCTGCGTTCCCCAAACGCCGTCAGCTGGTTTTCCGGTGCGGTGGTCATTATGTTCTTCCTTGGGCTTCTTTCACGGAACCGCCGGCGTTGGCAGCCCCGCCGCGAACTGCTTGCGGAGGTTCATCTACGCCATAAGCAAAGCATGCTTACTAAATAATGCACAAGTCAGGGCCGCCCATACAGTGGTTGTCCATCCCGTGGTTAGGCTTGCAGCATGACGCCTACCACCTCCCGAACCACAGCACTCGTCACCGGGGCCAGCGCCGGGCTCGGCCACGAATTCGCCAGGCAGCTTGCCGCCCAGGGGCATGACCTGGTCCTGGTGGCGCGCAACGCGTCCCGGCTGGCGGAAACAGCAGAGGACCTCCGTCGCCGGTACGGAATCACGGCTGAGGTGCTTCCCGCAGACCTGACGGACGATGACGACGTTGCCGCCGTCGTCGAACGCCTGGAAGACACCAGCCGCCCGGTGGGAATCCTGGTGAACAACGCAGGGATCGGCCTGCTGCACAACTTCGAGGACAACCACGCGGCAGAGGAGAAGAAGCACCTGAAGCTGCACACGGAAACGGCCATGGTGCTGACACATGCGGCGCTCAAAGGCATGCTGGAGCGCGGGCAGGGCAGGATCATCAACGTGGCCAGCGTGGCGGCGTTCCTGCCGCGCGGCACGTATTCGGCGGCCAAGGCCTGGCTGGTGAGCTTCAGCCGGTGGGCCAATCTGGCTTACCGCAGCCGGGGCATCAAGGTCACGGCGGTCTGCCCCGGCTTCACCCACACCGAGTTCCACGACCGGATGGGGATGGACAAGTCCGTGGCCCCGTCCTGGACGTGGCTGCGGGCGGATCGGGTGGTCCGTGAAGGGCTGGCGGACAACGAGCGCGGCAAGGCCGTGTCCATCCCGTCCAAGCGCTACAAGATGGTGGCAGCGGTGGCCAAGGTTGCTCCGGCGCGGCTAATGGCGGGGCCGGCGCGGAAACCGAAGTAGCGCCGGGAACGCGGCAGGCGTGCGGGCGCCGGGGCGGCGGACAGCCACCACCACCAGGATCCCCAGCAGTGCGCCCACCAGCGTTTCCACCGCACGCTCAAGGATCAGGACCTGCGGTTCGGCAGGGAAGGCCAGCTGGGTCATCAGCAGAATGACCGGCGTGAACCAGACCATCGCCAAGCCATAGTGCCGGGTCATGAACAGCTCGGTGGCGAACTGGAAGAGGATGACCAGCAGGGCCAGCACCGTGGCGTGGTGCACCGGCTCCTCAAAGGCGGGGTAGAGCGCAGCGAGCGCCCAGGGGCCCGGAAGAATGACGACGGCGGTGACCGCCAGGCCAAGGAACGTCCCCACGATGCGGTGGACACCGCGCCGGACGCTGCTGGGCAGGTCTGCGCCGGCGAGCGGTACGGCGGCTGCGGCCATGGCCCAGTGCGGGTGGCCGCTGCCGCTGATGACCCCCACGGTCCCGGCAGCACCGACGGCCAGGACGTACCTGGCAGCGTGGACGGCCAGCTCGCGCCGTCCCGCCGATGAGCGGGCCGGCACGCTCCTGGTGGCGCCGGGTTTCCAGGCCCTCCGGCGCATCCAGCCGCTGAAGCCGATCAGTATGGAGAAGAGCGCGGACCCGCCCGCGATGAGTATGGCGGCGTACCAGGGGACTGTGGTGGGAACGGAGGCGCAGGCACCCAGGGCAAGGATGCCGAAGAAGGGCCCGTTCGGTTTCAGGTGTACCCGGTCCGAGTACACCGAGCCCACTCCAGCCAGCGTGGCTTCCACCGCCACCAGCCACCAAGAGTGGATGTGGTTGATGGACAGTGTCACCCCCACGGCTACCCCGGTGAGCAGCACCAGGGCGGCCTGGCCCTGATGCCGGAGCCGCAGCTGGTGGGGTTCTGACCGGCCGTACATGCCGGTCAATGCGCCGAACACGGCGTAGATCATGAGGTCGGTCCGGCCCGCGGCCAGCAGGAGCAGCGACGGGACCGCCACGCTGAGGGCCACGCGCAGGGCGGCAAGATGGTCGTTGTTGGCAGGTTCAAGCCGGTGTAGCGCGCGGACCTGTTCCATGACGCGCTTCATTTTCCCGACCTGTCCTGTCCTGTTGTCCTGCAGCGGCCCGGGGGCCTTTGGGAACGTATCACCGGCACCGGCCGGAGTCATATTGCCGGCAGTCACACTTGGACATCCGGCAGGAACGCCAAGGCCCGTCCGGCGTGCTTCCCCCAAGGAAACACGCGGGACGGGCCTGTGAGCGTGGGCTACAAGAGTGCCCGGGCGGCTGGCGGGATTATGCTCCCGCCGGAACCTTCCGGCCAGCCTGGGCGTCGATGCCGTCCTGGGTTTCAAACGGCAGCTCGTCCAGGTCGATCAGCGGGTTCTCATCCTGGGTGGCCACCAGTTCCTTCGCCTCCGCCTGGGTGTCCACGCTGGGCATGGAGCCCGGCAGGGGACGGTTGGCGGATTCCTTCAGGAAGTAGATGGCGATGGCGCCCACCAGGGAGGTTGCCATGAGGTAGTAGGCAGGCATCATGTCGTTGCCCGTGGCGCTGATCAGGGCTGCCACGATGAACGGCGTTGTCCCGCCGAAGATGGCCACGGCGAAGTTGTAGGCAATGCCCATGGCTCCGTAGCGGCTGGACGTGGGGAACTGTGCCGGCAGGGCCGAGGCCAGGTTGGCCACGTAGAAGGTCACCGGGAAGGCAATCAGCGAAAGCCCTGCAAGGGTGGACCAGATCTGCCCAATGCCGATCAGCATGAATGCCGGAACAGCCAGGACGATGGTGCTCACGGCGCCGATCCATAGCACCGGGCGGCGGCCGATCCGGTCGGACAGCTTGCCGGTCAGCGGGATGCACAGGCTCATGACCACCAGCACCGGAATGGTGAGCAGCGTGCCGTGGACTTCGTCGTAGCCCTTGGACTCCGTCAGGTAGGTGGGCATGTAGGAGGTGAGGGCGTAACCGGCGGTGTTGGCAGCGGCCACCACCACCATGGCAACGATGATGGGGCGCCAGTAGGCCTTGACGATGCCCACAGGTCCCTTGGCCGTCGCGGTGTCTCCGGCGGATGCATTCTTGGCGTTTTCTTCCTGGGCATCAAGGGTTGCCTGGAACTGCGGCGATTCCTCGATCTTGCTCCGGAAATAGACGGCGATCAGGCCCAGCGGACCTGCCACCAGGAACGGGATGCGCCATCCCCAGTCCTCCATGGTGTCCTGGCCAAGCGTGAGCTGCAGGACGGAAACCAGGGCGGCGCCAATGGCGAAGCCGAGGTAGCTGCCCAGGTCCAGGAAGCTGGCGAAGAAGCCGCGGCGCTTGTCGGCCGCGTATTCGCTCACGAACGTGGTGGCACCGGCATACTCGCCGCCGGTGGAAAAGCCCTGGACGACCTTAAGGAGCACCAGCAGCGCGGCGGCCCACAGCCCGATCTGTGCGTACCCGGGCAGGAGGCCGACGGCGAAGGTGCTTGCCGCCATGATCATCAGTGTGGTGGCCAGGATCTTTTGGCGGCCCACCTTGTCGCCCAGCCAGCCGAAGATGACGCCGCCCAGGGGGCGGGCGATGAAGGTGGCGGCGAAGGTTCCCAGCAGGAACAGCGTCTGGGTGGTGGGGTCGGACTCGGGAAGGAATACCGGCCCCATGGTGGTGATGAGGTAGCCGAAGACGCCTACGTCGTACCATTCCATGGTGTTGCCAACAATGGTTCCGCCGAGTGCCTTTTTGAGCATGGGCTGGTCCACCACGTTGACATCTGATTCCTTGAGCCGGCGGCGCGGCAGCAGCCTGGGCTTCTTGGCAGCCACGGGGGCTGCCGGGTCTGTTCCGCTGGCGTTCCTGGCGCCTGCTGGAGAGTCGGTCCTGCTTCGGTCTGTGGGCATTTGGGCAACTCCTATGGAGGTCATTTGCTTGCGACTTGTAGCTGCCCCGCTCTGGGCAGGCCTTCAATTTTACGGGATTTCTGTAGCGCGCCGGCAGTTCAATGGCGTAGAGTGCGCCCTTTTGGGCCACTCCAGGGGTGGATTCCGCAATTTTTTGTGCCGAGTTTTCCCGCGCCATTACTGGGAAGCACGCTGATCAACGGCGGTGTTACCAAAAATTTTCCGTCCGGAACCGTTTCAGGTCCCATTTTTGGGTGATGGCGGCCGCGAAAGTGACCGGGGCCACGGCGTTTGGAGGGGGTTCACAGGACCCCGTGGCATGCCTATGGTAGAGCGATGAACACACCTCTTTCCGGGTAACAGTCCGCGCGCGCCCGGACGCTTTTCGTTGGCGTTTCGTTTCAAGGAAGAACGAAGGAAAGAAGGGAAGAACCACAATGGGTGAACAGTCCAACCAGTTCCATATCAACCCCGAGGTGGCGGACCACCTTGCGGCGGCCATGGATGCGCCGGTGGCCCCGGGCCCTGCGGTCATGGGCACCGGCCCGATGGAGCAGCAAAGTGGATGGCCGGACGGCTACGGGAAGCGCCGGCATCCCAAGGACCGGGCTGCCGGCCATGGCCGGATGGGACATGAGGCGGCCGTGACCGCCGTCCACCGCACCGGCCGGCCGCAGATGCCGCACTCCTCGTAACCGGCACCTAAAGTAACCGGCACCTAAAACCGCCGTCGACCCGCAAATTACCTGGCGCCCCCGAAATCTGGCGGGCGCCAGGTAATTTGCGCGTCGTGGGGTGGTTGGCGCGTCGAAAACCCGGGTCAGGCTTCCCGAACCACTTCGGCCGGGTCCTTGTCCACGCGCCAGCCGCGCCACCGGGGATGCCGCAGCCTGCCCGGCCCGGTCCATTCGCCGTAGGTCACCTCGCCCACGAGTTCCGGCGAGACCCAGCGGGCGTCGGCGGCGTCGGGGCGGGGGACGTCATGGAACGGCGACGTCTTCCGGCCAAGCCGCTCCACCGTCTGCCGCAGTTCCGTGAGTTCGCGCATGCTGAAACCGCTGCCCACCCTGCCGACGTATTGCAGCTTGTCGCCGTCGGGAATTCCCACCAGCAGCGACCCCACCGTGTCCTGGCGTCCGCCCTTTCCCGGCCGCCAGCCGCCCACCACCACTTCCTGGGTCTGTTCTGTCTTGAGCTTGATCCACGTCCGGGTCCGCTGGCCGCTCACGTAGCGGCTGTCCGTCCGCTTGGCCATGATTCCTTCCAGCCCAAGCTCCTGCGCGCTTTCCATGAGGAGGTCCACAGGTTCGTCCAGCACCATGGAGAGTTCCACGGGGCAGCCGGACGGGCGGAAGAATTCCTCCAGCCGGCGCCGCCGGGTGCTGAGCGGCTTGCGCCGGAGGTCTTCTCCGTTGTCGAAGAGCAGGTCGAACAGCATCAGCTGGACCGGGATGGTGGTGCGGGCTTTGGCGACGTCGGCGGCCCGGGTCAGCTTCATCCGTCCCTGCAGCAGGCCGAAGTCGGGTTTCCCGCCGGGCCCGACGGCGATGATCTCACCGTCCGCCACGAAAGGGTGCTCCGGCCAGCAGGCCCGGTCCGTGAACTCGGGATAGGTGCGGCTGACGTCGTTGCCGTTGCGGGAGAAGATCCGGACCCTCTCCCGGTCTGCCACCAGGATGGCCCGGACGCCGTCCCATTTGAGCTCGTACTGCCATGCGCTGCCCTGCAGGTCACTGGTGTTCCCGGAGGTGGCCATCATGGGCTGGTATTCCAGTGGGTCTGCGGGAGCGCCGTTGGCAGGGTCCACAGTTTCAGCAGGCGCGGCGGCCGGTGCAGGGTCCACTGCGCCTGCTTCCTGCGACGGCTCCGTCGCTGCCGGGGCCGCGTGCCGCCGTCGTCCGCCTTGATGCTCCTGGTCCATCAGGTGGACCAGCCACTGGCTCTCGGCGTCCTTGCCCTGTCCGCGGCCCGTATGGATAAGCGCGATCTTCCTGGTCCCGCCAAGGCCGCCGCCCTCCGACCCGGTCAGGGTGACGATGACTTCCTTTCCGTTGATCCACTTGTGCAGTTCGTACGTGCCGGTGTCCCAGATGGTCATGACGCCCGCCCCGTACTGTCCCTTGGGGATTGTGCCGTGGAAGGTGAGGTAGTCCATGGGATGGTCCTCGGTCTGGACCGCCAGGTTGTTCTTGGCCCCGGACTCCGGAATGCCCTTGGGCAGGGCCCACGACACCAGGACACCCTCGTGTTCCAGCCGGAGGTCGTAGTGCAGCCGGCTGGCGTGGTGCTCCTGGATCACAAAGCTGTTGCCACCGGCCGGGATGCCCGCGAAGGGCTCGGGCGTTGCCTTGGGATCGCGCATGGAACGGTACCTGCCCAGGCGGGGATCGCCGTCGTGGGATGCCTCCCCTGGCCGGGGCCGCCGTCGGGAGTGGCGTCAGCGCCTTCCGCAGCGCCGGCTGCGGCACGGGCCCCGGCATTGACGACGGCGGCGAAAGGGTCCTTGCCGTCGCGCACCCGGCGCTGGACCTCCTCGTAGTCCAGGTGCTTGAGCCCCTGGGATTCGATTTCCCGCCAGGTCCGTGGTGCGGCCACCAGGGGCGTGGGCCGGCCCCGCAGTGAGTAGGGGACCACGGTGGTCTTCGCGGCGTTGTTCTGGCTCCAGTCCACCAGTACCTTTCCCGCACGGAGCGACTTCTTCATGTCGCTGACGGCGAGGTCCGGGTGGTCCGCTTCAAGGGCCCGGGCCAGTTCCCGGGCGAAAGCGGAGATCTGCTCAGAGGTCTGCGTCCCGTCCAGCGCCGCGTAGAGGTGGATGCCCTTGCTGCCGCTGGTGACCGGCACCGGGTCCAGGCCCACATCCTGCAGGATGGACCGCGCCAGGAGGGCCACCTCGCGGCATTCGGGCAGCCCGGCCCCTTCGCCCGGGTCCAGGTCGAGCACCAGCCGGTCCGGGTTGAGTTGGTTGCCATGCGAATCCACCCGCCACTGCGGTACGTGGATTTCGATCGAGTTGATCTGGCCGAACCAGGTCAGGGTGGCGGCGTCGTTGACCAACGGGTAGTAGATGGTCCGGTCCTTGTGGGTGATCGCCGCCCGTGGCAGCCAGCCCGGCGCTGAATCCTCCAGGTCCTTCTGGAAAAACACCTCACCCGGCTTGTCCGCGGTGCCCACGCCGTTGACCCACCGCTTGCGCGTGGCGAGACGGTTGGCCGCCGCCGGGATCAGGACGTGGGCCACCGCGGCGTAGTAGGCCAGCACGTCCGCCTTGGTGGTGCCGGTCTCCGGATAGATGATTTTGTCCAGGTTGGTCAGCGTCAGTTCGCGCCCCGCTACCCGGACACGTTCCCTACTCCCGGCCACGGGGCTTCACCTCCGGCCCGCTCTGATGTTGACTGTATGAATGAGAGCCATCTGGAAAGGTGCCATCGCGTTCGGGCTGGTCAACGTGCCCGTCAAGGTCTACAGCGCCACTGAGGATCATGACATCAGTCTGCACCAGGTTCACAATGCCGACGGCGGCAGGATCCGTTACCAGCGCCGGTGCGAAGTGTGCGGCGAGGTGGTGGACTACTCGGACATCGAGAAGGCGTTCGAGGAGGACGGCCGCACGGTGGTCCTGTCCAAGGATGAACTCAAGTCCATTCCCGCGGAGAACAGCCACGAGATCGAGGTGGTGCAGTTCGTCCCGTCTGAGCAGCTCGAACCCATGATGTTCGAGAAGAGCTATTACCTGGAGCCGGACTCCAAGTCGCCCAAGGCCTACGTGCTGCTCCGCCGGGCCCTGGAGGACACGGACCGGGTGGCCATCGTCCAGTTCGCGCTGCGGGAGAAAACCCGGCTGGGGGCCCTGCGGATCAAGAACGACGTGCTGGTGCTGCAGTCCCTTCTCTGGCCCGACGAGGTACGGGAGGCGAACTTTCCCGCCTTGGACGCCGACATCAGGATCTCCGCCCAGGAACGGGACATGTCCGCGGCGCTGGTGGAGTCCATGGCTGCCGATTTCGACCCCACGTCCTTCACCGACGAGTACCAGGTGCAGCTCCGCCAGCTCATCGAGGCCAAGCTCGAACAGGGTGAATCGCTGGACACGGAGGAGACCTTCGGCGTCGAAGCCGGTGAGGGCGGCAAGGGCGAGGTCATCGACCTGATGGAGGCCCTCAAGCGGAGCCTGGACAGGAAGCGTGGCGGCGGCGAGGCCGCTGCCACGGGGACTTCCGACGACGAAGCAGATACCGGGGAGGAGGAGGCCGAGCCCGCCAAACCGGCGCGGAAAGCGTCCGCGAAGTCCCCGGCTCCGAAAACCGCTGCCGCCAAGTCGAGCGCAGCCAAATCGACGGCTTCCAAGTCAACGGCCGCCAAATCGGGTGCAGCCAAATCAACCGCCTCCAAATCAACAGCGTCTAAATCAGCGGCCAAGTCCACGGACACCAAGTCCACTGGAACCAAGACCGCAGAAAAGCCTGCGGCCAAGGCCACCAGGGCGCGCAAGCCTGCCTGACCCGGGCGCCCAGCCGCAATCCTGCCTTTACAGCGGCCTGTATCGCGTCCACAATGAGTCGCATCGCAGCCTCCGCTGTGCCAACAGTGTGCTGTCGCCCATTTTGAACGGACACGTAGAGGGGCACGGACATGGACAACCAGACCGACGTGATGGACGCGGACCGGGAGCTGAAGAAGAAGCACCGGGCCATGTGGGCGTCAGGTGACTACCCGGCCCTCGCCGATGAGATGCTCCTGGAACTGGGCGCCGTCCTCGTCGAAGCCTCCGGTATCAGGCCGCGCCAGCGGGTCCTCGACGTGGCGGCAGGAACCGGCAATGCAGCCATTCCCGCAGCCATGATGGGTGCCAAAGTGGTGGCCAGCGACCTCACCCCCGAGCTTTTCGAGGCAGGGCGCCGGGAAGCCGCAAACCGCGGCGTCAGCCTGGAGTGGCAGGAAGGCGACGCCGAAGCCCTGCCCTTCGGCGATGCAGAGTTCGACGCTGTGATGTCCTGCATCGGCGTCATGTTCGCGCCGCACCACCAGGCGGCGGCCGACGAGTTGCTCCGGGTGTGCAAGCCGGGAGGGTCCATAGGGCTGCTGTGCTGGACGCCGGAAGGGTTCATCGGGCAGATGTTTACCGCGATGAAGCCGTTCGCTCCACCGCCCCCGCCGGGTGCGCAGCCGGCGCCGCTGTGGGGGAGCGAGGAGCATGTCCGCGAACTGTTGGGCGACAGGGTTACCGAAATCCATACCCGCAAGCAGAACCTGGCGGTCAAGAGCTTCCACCAGCCCGCGGACTTCGTCAGGTACTTCAAGTCCCATTACGGCCCCATGATCTCCGTGTACAAATCACTGGGCGAGGACCAGGACAAGGTCAAGGCACTGGACCAGGCCCTCACGGAGCTGGCGGACTCGTTCGGCGACGCCCACGGTGATGTGCCTTTCCAGATGGAATGGGAGTACCTGCTCTTCACGGCCAGGAAAGCCTGAGCCATGGCGGAGAACCATGTGGCAACGTCCGCCACCACCATCAACGCAAGTCCTGGGCGGGTGTGGGAGGTGATCACGGACCCGGCTGCCGTAAAGGAGTTCATGTTCGGGACCACGCTGGAGACCGACTGGAACGTTGGAAGCCCCATCACCTGGCAGGGCGAGTGGGAAGGAAAGGCGTACCAGGACAAAGGCGAAATCCTGGCGGTTGAACCGGGACGGAAACTGGTCCACACCCATTTCAGCCCGTTGTCCGGCCAGGAGGACGAGCCGGACAACTACCACACACTCGAATGGACGCTCGAGGACCAGGGCGGCGCCACCCGGCTGACACTGGCCCAGGACAGGAACCCCACCGAGGAAGCCGCCGCGCACTCGAAAGCCATGTGGGACAAGCTCCTGGCCGACGTCAAGGCGCTCGCTGAACGCCGCTGACCCGCCCTCCCTTGGAACCAACGCTTAACCGGGGTGCCCAACGCTTAAAGCCAAGCGGCCGCCGTCGGATGTTCTTCCAATGGGGGAACATCCGACGGCGGCCGCCGGCTTGTGTGCTGCCCTCAGGCAGCGTGGCTGCTGCTAGGCGTCGTGGTCCGTTTCCAGGATCTGCACCAGGTGGTCCAGCGCATCGTCCGCACCGGCACCTTCGGCGCGGAGCACCACCACGTCGCCGTGCGACGCGCCCAGGCTCATAAGGGACAGGATGCTGGCGGCGTCCATCGCCTCGTCGACCGGCTCGCCTTCACGGGCGATGGTGATGTCCAGGTCGTACTCGCCGGCTGCCTCTGCAAAGATGGCGGCGGGGCGGGCGTGCAGGCCCACGCGGCTGGCGACGGTTGCGGTGCGTTCTGGCATTGTTGCTCCTTAGTCTTTCGGCGTGCTGAGGGTTCAGCGGCCGGTGGGGTATGCGGCTAAGCCGGTTCAGACGGTTACGGGAACCGGTTCAACCGTATCAACGGTCTTCTTGACTGCCCAGCGCTTCAGGGCGATGACCGACAGCGCGGTGATCACCGTGCCGACGGCGATTGAGACGACGAACATCAGGAAGTTGTCGATGGCGAAGAACACGAAGAGTCCGCCGTGGGGTGCTTTGGACCCGACGCCCGTCGCCATCGAGATGGCTCCGGTCACGGCCCCGCCCAGCATGCTGGCGGGGATGACGCGCAGCGGGTCGGCTGCGGCGAAGGGGATTGCACCTTCGGAGATGAAGGAGGCCCCCAGCAGCCAGGCGGCCTTGCCGTTTTCCTGCTCAGCCAGGCTGAAGAGCTTCTTGTTCAGGACGGTGGAGGCCAGTGCCATGGCCAGCGGGGGAACCATGCCGGACGCCATGACGGCTGCCATGATCTGCCACGGTGCCTGGTTGTCCATGGTTGCTGCACCCAGGCCGGCGACGGCGAAGGAGTAGGCAACCTTGTTGACCGGTCCGCCGAGGTCGAAGCACATCATCAGGCCCAGGATTACGCCCAGGGCGATGGCGCCGGCGCCGGTCAGGCCCGACAGCCACGCGTTCAGGCCCTTGGTGATGGCCACGATCGGTCCGCCAAGGATGACGAACATGAGGCCGGAAGCCACCAGGGATGCCAGCAGCGGGATGATGACCACCGGCATCAGGCCGCGCAGCCACCGGGCCACCTGCAGGCGGCCCACCACGTGGGCGATGTAACCGGCGAGCAGGCCGCCGACGATACCGCCGAGGAAGCCGGCTCCCATGAATCCGGCCACTGCACCGGCAACGAAGCCGGGGGCGATACCCGGACGGTCAGCGATCGCGTAGGCGATGTAGCCGGCCAGCGCCGGGACCAGGAAGCCCAGTGAAAGCGCACCGATCTTGAACAGCACCGCGCCCAGGTAGGCGCCCAGCGGGCCCCAGGCGTTGTCAGGGAACTCGGTGGGCAGGTTGAAGAGGCTGTTCTGGACCACGATGTTGTCTGCGTACTTGGTGATCAGGTAGCCGCCCATGAGGAAGCCGAGGGCGATCAGGAGGCCACCACCTGCCACGAACGGAATCATGTAGCTGACACCGGTGAGCAGGGCCTTCTTGAGCTTCTGCCCGATGTGCTCGCCCTTTTCCTCAGCCTCGTGCTCGGCCTGCTCCTCAGCCCCGAAGTGCGGGACGCGCCGGGCATTGGGGTTGTCGGCTGCGGCGAGCGCTTCCTGGACCATCTTGTCCGGCTCGTCGATGCCGCGCTTCACGGGGGCGTTGATAACGGGCTTGCCGGCGAAGCGCTCCTTGCCGCGCACGTCAACGTCCACGGCGAAGATCACGGCGTCCGCCGCGGCAATGACGGCGGGGTCCAGCGCCTTGGCGCCGGAGGAACCCTGGGTTTCCACCTGCAGGTCCACGCCTGCTTCCCTGGCGGCTGCCACGAGGGAATCGGCCGCCATGTAGGTGTGTGCGATGCCGGTGGGGCATGCGGTGACGGCGACGAGGCGCTTGGGGCCCTTGCCGGCGGAACCTGCCGATGCCCCTGCGGGCGCACCGGCAGCAGCCGGAGAACCGGTTGAACCGACGCCGGCGCCAACCGGGACTGCGTCAGCGGGGGCGGGTGCGGCGTGTGCGGCCGGCTTGTCAGCCAGTGCGCCTTCGACCAGTTCCACAATCTCCGTTTCCGATGAAGCGTTGCGGAGGGCTGCGGTGAAGTCCTTCTTGATCAGGGACCGTGCCAGCTTGGACAGCAGCTTCAGGTGCTCCTGGTCCGCGCCGTCCGGAGCGGCAATGAAGAACACCAGGTCTGCCGGTCCGTCCTTGGCGCCGAAGTCCACCTTCGGGTTGAGCCGGGCCATGGCCAGGGTGGGCACGGTGACCGCTGCAGAGCGGCAGTGCGGGATGGCGATGCCGCCGGGGATTCCGGTGGCCGTCTTCTGCTCGCGGGCGAAGGCGTCTGCGAACAGGCCTTCGACTTCTGAGGCGCGTCCGGCGGCAGCTACCTTGCTTGCCAGATGCCGGATCACCGTTTCGGGGGCATTGCCCAGGTTCTGGTCGAGCTCGACCAGTTCCGTGGTGATGAGCTGGGTCACTGTCAATCCTTTCGAAGGGCCGTGATGGTTACGGCATCCGGGGTGGTTTGGTTTACTGCCGGAACAGTGGAACCCGGCAGGGAGGCAGCGGCGGCACCATGGGCCACCGCCTGGCGAAGGCAGTCGGCAGGGGCGGCGCCCCGGCCGTGGGCAAGCAGGTAGCCGGCAAGAGCGGAATCGCCCGCGCCTACCGTACTGACCGCGGCGACCGGCGGGTGCGTGGCCAGCCACGCGCCGTCGGCCGTAACAAGGACAGCTCCCTTGGAACCGAGAGTTGCCAGCACAGCACCCACACCGGAACGTACGACGGCGGCTGCGGCGGCCGCGGCAGCAGCCGGGTCCGCTTCCAGTTCGTCACCGGAGGCCGGGGCGAAGCCGGCGGCTGCGGCCAGCTCCGCCAGTTCCTCGGCATTGGGCTTGAGGAGGTCCGGTTTCCCGGAACCTGTGGTTGTTCCGCCGCCGGTGCCTGGTCCGCCGCTGGTTCCGGCGTCAGAGGCGCCGTTGCCAGTCAACGCGGCGGCCAGGGGCGCCCCGGAGGAGTCGACGGCGATCAGCGGCGCAGTGCCGTTGCCCGCCTCCCGGATCCGCCGGGCCACCGTGGCGTAGAAGTTGTCCGGGAATCCAGGCGGCAGCGAGCCGGCCAGGACCACCCAGCTGGCACCGCGGGAGCTTTCCAGCAGCAGCTTGACGAGGGCTTCCTGCTGGTCGGCGCCCAGGACGGGGCCGGGTTCGTTGATCTTGGTGGTCACGCCGCCGGGCTCGGTGAGCGCCACGTTGGTGCGCAGCGGCTCATCGATGGGGAGCGAGACGAAGGGAACTGCGCTTTCACGCAGGCCGGCGAGGACGGGATCGCTGTCCGCCCCGGGGAGGACGGCAAGCGACTCCAGGCCGGAAGCCACCAGTGCACGGGAGACGTTGACGCCCTTACCGCCGGACTCCTGGCGGACGGAGACGGCGCGCTGCACCTCACCCCTTTCCAGCGGGCCCGGGAGGGCGACGGTCCGGTCAAGGCTGGGGTTGGCCGTGAAGGTGATAATCATGCGACCACCACGTCTACGCCGGCATCTTCCAGGGCGGCTGCGAGCTCAGGTCCGGGTTCACTGTCTGTGATCAAGGTGTCCAGATCTTTCAGGGAGGCGAACTGGACCAGGGTTTCCGTGTCCAGCTTGGAGGAGTCGGCCAGCACCACAATGCGGCGTGCCGACTGGACGAAGGCTGCCTTGACGGCTGCTTCTTCAGGATCGGGAGTGCTGACACCAAAAGTGGCGTGGATGCCATTGGTGCCGATGAACGCTATGTCGGGGCGGATGCGGGCGGCGGCGTTCACGGTTGCCTGCCCCACGGCCACCTGGGTGATTCCGCGGACCCGGCCGCCCAGGATCTGCAGGGCAACGCCGGGAACGTTGGAGAGCTTGCTGGCGATGGGGACGGCGTGGGTGATGACCACCAGTTCGTGGTGGGGTCCGTTCCCGTCGGAAGGTTCGACGGCGGTGCGCCGCGCCAGCATGTCTGCCAGCACCTCGGTGGTGGTGCCGCCGTCCATGAGGACGCTGGCGGACGAGTTCCGGGGGATCAGGGCCAGGGCGGCTTCGGCAATCCGGATTTTTTGGTCCGGCCGCTGGATGGCCCGGTCGGTAACGCTTTCCTCGGTGGTGCTGAAGCGGTCTGCCGCTACCGCGCCGCCGTGGACTCGGCGGACAGTGCCGGCATTTTCCAGGGCTGCAAGGTCCCGGCGGACTGTTTCGGTGGTGATACTGAAGCGCTCAGCCAGCAGGGTCACACTGACCCGGCCGCTGCCGGCGACAAGCTCGGCAATCTTTTGCTGGCGCTCCTCGGCGAACACGTACCCTCCGTTGCGTAGGTCCTGCTGTTTCTGTTGCCTTGCGGGTTCCCGACTTCGACGTGACTGGCATCACATCGATGTTGAGTTACTTGACTTTATCTTTGCTTCTGTTGGTTTGTCAATGGAAACCAACATGAAACAATATTGGCGTTTCTTGGGGGACGTTGCCGGGAATGGCGAAAGCCGGGCTGGACAGGTTCTGTCCAGCCCGGCTTTCCGGGTTTTCATCGACGCCTCTCCGGGCACCTGCCCCGAATTGCGCCTTGCTTAGACGCCGCCGTCGCGGCTTTCGTGCCGGGTGATGCGCTCGCCGGTATTGGGGTCAATGACGGAGCGGGACTCGCTCACGCGGCGGCTGCGGCCGGGGAAGCGAGGATGAGCGAAGCGATCAGTCCGATCACGCCCACGGCCATCAGGATGTAGCCCACCAGCTGCTGGTCCACGAATGGAATCAGCCCTGGAGCAACGGCCCAGGCAAGGATGGCGCCGAGGGCGATGAGGAAGATTGACGAGCCGATTCTCATGACTTGCTCCTTAGGGCCGCGTCCTGCGCGGCGCTGGTAGGGCCTGACGGAAAGGTGGTGCGTACACTTCGAAAGCTAAGCCTGCTGTCTGTCAAGCGTCACGCTACCTCCCTGTGATTCCGGATTCAACGACCCGCCCGGGACGGCGCGGTTCCATGGCTAGGCTTGTCCGGTGGAAACAGTTGTGTGGTCCAGGCCGGAAGGGCAACGCGCCGGCACTCCCTTACTGGTGATGATGCATGGATACGGGACGGACGAGTCGCGGATGGTGCGCCTGTTCGAGTACCTGCCGCAGGAGTTCACCTTCGCGGCGCTGCGGGCCCCCATGCCCATCGGCGACCACTGGGGCTGGTTCCTGCTCGACTACTTCCTGGCCAACGACTTTGCGGACGTCATCTCGGCCGCCAACGCGGTGCACGCCTGGATCAGTTCCGTCAAGGACCGGCACAGCAGCGTCAGCCTCATGGGGTACTCCCAGGGCATGGCCATGGCCAGCACCCTCCTGCGGCTGCATCCCGAAGACTATAAGGCCGTCGTGGGGCTGTCCGGCTTCGTACTCAACAACGAGCTCCTCTCCGTGATGGATTCGTTCGAGGCCAAGCCGCCGTTCTTCTGGGGCCGGGACAAGGCGGACCTGGTAATTAACGAAGACGCCGTTGCCTACACCGCCGAATGGCTCGAAAAGAACACGCTGTTGACTGCCCGCACCTACCCGGGGATGGGGCACGCCATGTCCAAGGCGGAAATGGTGGACGTCAGCGCCTTCCTGCGCCATTACGTGCTGCGCTGACCCCTATGCCGCTGCATGGCCGTGGGCAGTTGTGTGAACGGCTAAAAAAACATTTGCAAGTCAAATTTGCAAGCGCTTACACTCGTCTACGGCCATGATCGGTCCTGCAGTGGGCGGGCAAGGAAGCGATGCTGTGCGCAAATGCGCCGGCAGTACCTTCCTTCAGGCTGTCCCGGCAGGGCCGGTAGTCCGCAACCCGAGAGGACACCGCACTGCTGATGACACAACAAACTGCAGCTGATACCGCCGCCTGGACCGGCGCGGCAGCAATCCTGTTTGACCTGGACGGGGTGCTGACGCCCACGGCCACTGTGCATGAGCGTGCCTGGCAGGAACTGTTCGACGGATACCTGGCCTCGCAGCCGGGGGTCTCCGGTTACAGCGAAAGCGACTACTTCGACCATATCGACGGCAAGCCCCGCTTTGACGGAGTGCGCGACTTCCTGGCCTCCCGGGGACTCACGCTGCCGGAAGGCCCGCTGGATGACGACCCTTCCAACGACACGGTCCAGGGCCTGGGCAACCGGAAGAACGCCATCTTCAACGACATCGTGAGCGCCGGCGTCGAACCGTTCGAAGGCTCGGTGCGCTTCCTCCAGGCTGCGCTTGAGCGCGGACTCAAGGTCGCCGTCGTCTCCTCCTCCCGCAATGCCCCCGCCGTCCTGAAGGCCGCCGGACTCAGCCACCATTTCGCCGTCGTAGTGGACGGGGTGGTGGCCGCAGAGCGTGGCCTCCCCGGAAAGCCAAGCCCGGCCACCTACGAATACGCAGCCAAGCTGCTGGACCTGTCCAGCTCCGGGTGCGTGGTGGTGGAAGACGCCGTGTCCGGTGTGCAGGCCGGACACGCGGGATCGTTCCACTCGGTCATTGGCGTGGACCGGGGCGCAGGGCGGCAGACGCTGCTCGATGCCGGAGCCACCCTGGTGGTCAATGACCTCCAGGAACTTCTTCCCTAAACCCGCCGCCAGAAACCCCGTTGCCTTCCCCCGGGGCAACCCCTGCTGCTTCCCCGGCAGCACCAATTCGAATACCGCATTCCCCCGAATACTCCGTGCCGGCCCGCCCGCCCGCACGGCATCGCCAAAAGGACCCCGACCATGGCACTGATCACCGCGGACCGCGAACGGTTCCCCGACACCCCCTGGCAGCTCGTTGAAACGCGCCATGAATCCGAAAACGCGGGAACGCTTGAGACCCTGTTTGCCCTGGGCAACGGGCACCTGGGCATCCGGGGTGCCCATTGGGCTGCGGCCGACGCCGAACTCCCGGGCAGCTTCATCAACGGGCTGCACGAAATCTGGGACATCAAGCACGCCGAGAATGCGTTTGGGTTCGCCCGGACGGGGCAGCGCATCCTCTACATCCCGGACGCCAACAACTTCACGGTGGTGGTGGACGGGGAAAGCCTGAGCCTGGCCGAATCCGAGGTCGTCGACTACCGGCGCAGCATCGACTTCTGCACCGGCATCTACGAATGCCGCATCACCTGGCAATGCCGGTCCGGCGCCGTGGTGACCACCACGGAACGGCGGGCCGTTGGCTTCGCCTCCCGCGGCAGCCTTGGTATTTCGCTTGACGTTGCCACGGACCGCCAGGTCTCCCTGGACGTCACCTCCTCCGTCATCAACCGGCAGGACCAGCCGGTGGAAGACCACTCCGTGCATGATCCGCGCCGCGCCGGCCGCCACGCCGGGCGCGTGCTTTTGCCCGTGCGGCTCGACGGCGGCGATGGCTCCCTGCGCCTGTCCTGGGAGGCCTCCGAATCAAAGCAGCGCGTGGGGATCGCGGTTGACCACTGGACGTCCCCCGGGCACCAGCCGTTTGAGACTCTGGTGGACCAGGACGACAGCAGCGTCCGGTACGTCCTGGCAGTGGATGCCGCCGAGCCGTTCCGGCTGGAAAAGAGCGTCAGCTACGCCGCCGGCCGCACGGTGCAGGACCCTGACGTCGACGCAGCTGCAGTGGCCGAAGAGGCGCTGCGCCCGGTGAATGACATCTTTGCCGAGAGCGAAGCCCATTTCCGCGGCTACTGGGCCACATCGGACATTGTGGTTGAGGGCGGCGGGCCCGGCCTGCAGCAGGCTATCCGGTGGAACCTGTTCCAGCTGGCGCAAGCCACCGCGCGCGCCGATGTTGCCGGCATCCCTGCCAAGGGCGTGACGGGCTCGGGTTACGAGGGGCACTACTTCTGGGACCAGGAAGTGTACCTGTTGCCGTACCTCACCTACACCAATCCCGACGGCGCCCGGCAGGTTTGGAGTTCCGCCACGGCATGCTGCCCGAAGCCAAGATCCGCGCCAAGGAGCTGAGCGTTGACGGCGCCCTCTTCCCGTGGCGCACTATCAACGGGCTCGAGGCCAGCGCCTATTACGCCGCCGGCACTGCGCAGTTCCACATCGCGGCCGCCATCGCCTTTGCCACCAACAGGTACCTCTGGGCCACCGGCGACGCCGCCTTCCGGGAAGGAATGGGTGCCGAGCTGCTGATCGAGACCGCCCGGATGTGGATCTCCCTGGGCTTCTTCGGCAAGGACGGCCTCTTCCATATCCACGGCGTCACCGGCCCTGATGAGTACACGGCCGTGGTGAACGACAACCTGTACACAAACGTGATGGCCCGCTTCAACCTGCGTGCCGCCGCCGCGCTTGAGCATGCCGAAATCACCAACGAAGAGCGCCAGATGTGGGAAGCCGCGGCCAGCCGGATGCAGCTTCCGTTCGACGAGCGGATGCAGGTGCACTCCCAGGACAATGACTTCATGACCCTGGAGGCCTGGGACTGGACCACGCCGCGGTCCAAGTATCCGCTGCTCCTGCACTTCCACCCGCTGGTGATTTACCGTCACCAGGTCCTCAAGCAGGCCGACACGGTGCTTGCCATGTTCCTGCAGTGGCAGGATTTCACGGCGGAGGAAAAGCAGCGCGCCTTCGACTTCTACGATCCCATCACTACGGGCGACTCCACCCTGTCCGCCTGCGTCCAGGGCATCATGGCCGCCGAGGTGGGCTACTTCAAGGAGGCCCTGGACCACTTCACCAACGCCGTGTTCATCGACCTCGACGACACCCACGGCAACACCATCGACGGCGTGCATATCGCGTCCACAGGCGGCGTATGGAGTTCCCTGGTGTGCGGTTTCGCCGGACTGCGCGACCAGGGCCCGGTCCCGTTTTTCGATCCGCGCCTGCCTGGACAGTGGGAAGGGCTTGCCTTCCACCTGAAGATCCGCGGCCGCTTGCTGCTGGTCCGGCTTTCTGCCGACGCCATTACGCTCACGGTCCAGGAGGGCGAACCGCTGGAGGTGGACGTCCGCGGCCAGCGGTTGATGGTCACGGGCCAGCCCGTGCAGGTGCACCTGGAGCGCATCCCGGAGCCGGAGCCCACGGTCTTCCCGAGCGGACCACCGACGGCGAGCATTCCCGTGGTGCGCGGCAGAAGCTAGGTTCACGGGTGCGTGCAGGGGCGCGTTAGCCTGCCAGGAGGGTGGCGGCTTCCTGGCGGGTGGTGCCGGAGTCCTGGATGCCGTCGGCGATGTGGGCGAGTTCGGCCGGGATGTCGCGGCCTTTTTTGCGCATGGCGGTGGCCCAGAGCCGGCCGGCGCGGTAGGAGGAGCGGACCAGGGGGCCGGACATGACGCCGAGGAAGCCGATTTCCTGGGCTTCGTGCTGGAGGTCCACGATTTCCTGGGGTTTGACCCAGCGGTCCACGGGCAGGTGCCGTTCGGAGGGGCGCAGGTACTGGGTGATGGTGATCAGGTCGCAGCCGGCGGCGTGAAGGTCGCGGAGTGCTTCGCTGATTTCTTCGCGGGTTTCGCCCATGCCCAGGATGAGGTTGGACTTGGTGACCATGCCCAGGTTCCGGCCCTGGGTGATGACGTCCAGGGAGCGGTCGTAGCGGAACGCGGGGCGGATCCGCTTGAAGATCCGGGGCACGGTTTCGACGTTGTGCGCGAAGACCTCGGGGGCGGAGTCGCAGATGGCCTTGATGTGCTCGGGTTTGCCGGAGAAGTCCGGGATGAGCAGTTCCACGCCGGTGCCGGGGTTCAGCTCGTGGATTTTGCGGACGGTTTCGGCGTAGAGCCAGACGCCTTCGTCTTCCAGGTCGTCACGGGCCACGCCGGTGACGGTGGCGTAGCGCAGCTGCATGGATTGGACGGAGCGGGCCACCTTGGTGGGTTCGAACCGGTCCAGGGGTGAGGGTTTGCCGGTGTCGATCTGGCAGAAGTCGCAGCGGCGGGTGCATTCGGAGCCGCCGATCAGGAAGGTGGCTTCCTTGTCTTCCCAGCACTCGAAGATGTTGGGGCAGCCGGCCTCTTCGCAGACGGTGTGCAGGCCTTCCTTTTTCACCAGGTTCTTGAGTTGGACGAATTCCGGGCCCATCTGGACCTTGGCCTTGATCCACTCCGGTTTGCGTTCCACCGGGACCGCAGCGTTGCGCTGCTCAATCCGCAGCATCTTCCGGCCTTCAGGTGCCAATGTCATGGTTGTTTCCTTTGCTTGCTTGGGGATTCGCGGCAGGTTGTTGCCGGTCAGCATTCGACGACGTTGACGGCGAGGCCGCCCATGGCGGTTTCTTTGTATTTTGAGGACATGTCCTTGCCGGTTTCGCGCATGGTGATGATGACTTCGTCCAGGGACACGCGGTGGGTGCCGTCGCCCCAGAGCGCCATTTTCGCGGCGTTGATCGCTTTCGCGGCCGCGATCGCGTTCCGTTCGATGCAGGGGACCTGGACCAGCCCGCCGATCGGGTCGCAGGTCAGGCCCAGGTTGTGTTCCATCGCGATTTCCGCGGCGTTCTCCACCTGCGCCGGGGTCCCGCCCATGACCTCGGCCAGGCCCGCGGCCGCCATCGAGGACGCCGACCCCACCTCGCCCTGGCAGCCGACTTCGGCCCCGGAGATCGAGGCCTGTTCCTTGTACAGCACCCCCACCGCGCCCGCGGCCAGCAGGAACCGCACCACCACAGCGTCCCGGTCCTCCTGGGTGGCCTTGTCCATGCCCGGGGCGAAATGCAGGGCGTAGAACAGCACCGCGGGGATGATCCCGGCCGCCCCGTTCGTCGGGGCGGTGACCACCCGCCCGCCGGAGGCGTTCTCCTCGTTCACCGCCAACGCCACCAAATTAACCCACTCCTGCCAATACCTGGCATCGAACGGGCCCGCGTCCCACGCCGCATCCGTCTCCTCGACCGGGCCGCCCGCGGATTCCTTCTTCAACCGGTCGTACCAGTCAGGGGCGCGGCGGCGGACCTTCAACCCGCCCGGCAGCACCCCTTCCCGCCTCAACGAGGCGGCCACGCAGCCCTCCATCACCGACCAGATCTGCAGCAGCCCCGCCCGGATCTGCTCCTCACCGCGGGAGACTTTTTCGTTCACGAGCATCACGTCGGCGATGCCCAGCCCGGTCACCGCGCAGTGCCCCAGCAGCTCCGCCGCGGTCCGGAACGGCAGCGGCAGCTCCTGTTTGGACGCGTCCAGTTCCTGCTGCGCCGCGTCCTCCTCGCCCTCCCGGACGATGAACCCGCCACCCACCGAGAAAAACGTCGCCGCATGCAGCACCTCCCCGGCCGCATCAGTGACCGTGAACGTCATCCCGTTCGTGTGCCGCGGCAACACCGTCAACGGCCGCAGCACCATATCCTTCACCCCGTACGGCAAGGCCACAGCACCGGCCAGGTTCAGCACCCCGGTCCCCGCGATCGAGGCCAGCCGCTCCTCCACCTCGGCGGGCAGGATCAACTCCGGATGGAACCCCTCCAACCCCAACAAAACGGCGGTCATCGTCCCATGCCCATGACCCGTCGCCGCCAACGACCCATACAAATCAACCCGCAACCCCGCCACATCACCCAGGACACCCAGGCCCTTGAGCTCCTCAGCGAACACCGCAGCAGCCCGCATCGGCCCCACAGTATGCGAAGACGAAGGCCCAATCCCGATCGAAAACAGGTCAAAGACTCCGACTGCCATAACTAAATCCTTACTGAAACTGTGGTTCGGTTGGTGTGGCCGGGCTGGGGTGGGCGCCAGCGGAATTCCTCCGCGTGCTGGCTCGTTCCTCGCCTCTGACGCACGCTTCCGGAATCCCCCAGCCACCCAAGGGTCCGTCACCAAAGCGACAGGGTAAGCAGGAGACGGCCTCCGCGACCCGGGATGGGCGGAAGAAAAACAACACGCTCCGCTCCCACCCGTATGCGGCAGCGAACTCGCGTCCGTGCCCAAGGTGCCTTGCCCCCGGCCCCTGTGGGAGCGGTATCCGGAAGCGTGCGTCTAAGGGAGCGATACGTCCGCTCAGCGGGCGTCTTCGCGACCGAGCACGCGGAGGATGCCGCTCCCACCGGGCCAAAGGCGACCAGAAACGGTCAGGACAGAGGTGCCACGCCCGGGTAGAGCGGGTGCGCCGAAGCCAGGACCTCGACGCGGTGACGCAGACCGGAGAGGTCGGCGTCGGCGTCGGCGATCAAAGCTTGGGCGATGATGTCCGCAACCTCGCGGAAGGCGTCCTCGCCGAACCCGCGGGTGGCCAGTGCGGGCGTGCCGATGCGCAGGCCTGAGGTGACCATCGGCGGGCGGGGGTCGAAGGGAACGGCGTTGCGGTTGACGGTGATGTCAATGGCGGCGAGCCGGTCTTCGGCCTGCTGCCCGTCGAGGTCGCAGTTGCGCAGGTCAACGAGGACCAGGTGCACGTCGGTGCCGCCCGAGATCACGCTGATGCCCTTGGCGGTGACGTCCGGCTGGACCAGGCGTTCCGCCAGGAGGCGGGCACCGGCAAGGACTCGCTCCTGCCGCTCGCGGAACTCTTCGGACGCTGCGATCTTGAACGCCACGGCCTTGCCGGCGATCACGTGTTCCAGCGGGCCACCCTGCTGACCGGGAAACACAGCCGAGTTGATCTTCTTGGCGATGTCGGCGTCGTTGGTCAGGATGATGCCGCCGCGCGGACCGGCCAGGGTCTTGTGCGTGGTGGACGTGGTGACGTGGGCGTGCGGCACCGGCGACGGGTGCAGCCCGGCCGCCACCAGTCCGGCGAAGTGCGCCATATCCACCATCAGGTAGGCCCCCACGGAGTCGGCGATCCGGCGGAATTCTGCGAAGTCCAGCTGGCGGGCGTAAGCGGACCAGCCGGCCACGATCAGCGGAGGCTTGTGCTCCTGGGCCAGCCGTTCCACCTCTGCCATGTCGATGGTGTGGGTGTCCTCGCGGACCTGGTACGGGACCACGTTGTAGAGCCTGCCGGAGAAGTTGATCCGCATGCCGTGGGTCAGGTGGCCGCCGTGCGCCAGGTTGAGGCCCATGATGGTGTCGCCGGGCTTGATCAGGGCGTGCATGACGGAGGCGTTGGCCTGTGCACCGGAGTGTGGTTGGACGTTGGCGAACCCGGCGCCGAAGAGGTCCTTGACCCGGTCGATGGCGAGTTGCTCGATGACGTCCACGTGCTCGCAGCCGCCGTAGTAGCGCTTGCCGGGGTAGCCTTCGGCGTACTTGTTGGTCAGGACCGAGCCCTGGGCCTGCATGACCGCAGCGGCCGTGTGGTTCTCGGACGCGATCATCTCCAGGCCGTCGCGCTGGCGGCCAAGCTCGTCGTCAATCTTCGCGGCAACCTCAGGGTCCAGGACGGACAGGTCGGCGTTCAGGCTTGGGGAGGCCACCTGCTCGAAGGCGCCCACTTCTGCCGGGGCGCTCACAGCTCGCCGCCGTTTGCTGCTGCGTATTCCTCTGCCGACATGAGCGGGCCTTCCTCGGTAACGGCCACCTTGAAGAGCCAGCCCGCACCGTAGGGATCGCTGTTGATCAGGGCGGGGTCCGTGACCACGCCGTCGTTGATCTCGGTGACCTCACCGGTCACGGGGGCGTAGAGGTCGGAGACGGATTTGGTGGATTCCACCTCGCCGCAGGTCTCGCCGGCCGTCACGGTGGAGCCGACCTCGGGGAGGTCCACGTACACGATGTCGCCCAGGGCGTCGGCAGCAACGGCGGAAATCCCGATCCCCGCTGGGCCGGATCCGTCAACAGCAACCCACTCGTGCTCGGCGGAGTACTTCAGTTCAGAAACAACTTTGCTCATTGTCTACTTTCCTTCTCTTCAAAACCTGTGGTGGTTGGGCGAAATCGATTTACTTCTGGCGCTTGTAAAAGGGGAGGGGGACGACTTCGAAGCGCTCGGGCTTGCCGCGGAGGTCGATGTCCAGGACGGTCCCGACTTCAGCAAATTCGACGTCGACGTAGGCCATGGCGATGGGGTATCCCAGGGTGGGGGAGGGCTGGCCGGAGGTTACTTCGCCCACCAGGGTGCCGTCCTTGAGGACGGGGTAATGGGCGCGGGCAGCGCGGCGTCCGGCACCCTTGAGGCCCACCAGCTTCTGCCCGATGCTTGAACCGACTCCTGCGCCCTTGACGGCGGCCAGGGCGTCCTTGCCTACGAAGCCGCTCTCCTTCGCCAGCGACACCACGGGGCCCAGGCCGGCCGCGTAGGCGTTGACGTGGCGGGAGAGTTCGTTGCCGTAGAGCGGCATCCCGGCTTCGAGGCGGAGCGAGTCGCGTGCGGCCAGTCCGGCTGGAACCAGGCCGGAGCCTTCGCCGGCCTGGAGCAGGGCCTCCCACAGTGCGGGGGCGTCCAGGTTGGGAACGTAGATCTCGAAGCCGTCCTCGCCGGTGTAGCCGGTCCGGGCCACGAGCAGGTCCTGGACCGTACCGTTGACGGCGATGCCCACCTCGACGGCGGCGTAGTACTTGAGCCCGGTGAGCAGTGCGTGCTGTTCGGCCGGGACCAGCGTCAGGAGGATCGCTTCGGAATTCGGTCCCTGGACGGCGATCAGCGAGGTGTCGGCGGAGGCGTCCTCCACAGTGACGTCGAAGGTGGCGGCGCGTTCCAGCAGTTCCTTGGCCACCACTGCGGCGTTGCCCGCGTTGGGCACCACCAGGTACCTGTCCACGCCCTCTTCGGGGGATGGCCGGCGGTAGGTGATGAGGTCGTCGATGATGCCGCCATCGGCGTTGCAGATCAGCGAGTACTTTGCCTTGCCCACGGCCACCGCGGACAGTTTGCCGGCAAGGGCGTAGTCCAGGAACGCGGCGGCGTCGGGGCCGGTCACCCAGACCTCGCCCATGTGGGAGAGGTCGAACAGGCCGGCCGCCCTGCGCACGGCATGGTGTTCCGCGAGTTCAGACTCGTACTTGAGCGGCATCTGCCACCCGCCGAAGTCCGTGAACGAGGCCCCGGCCTTCTTGTGCTGCTCGAAAAGAGCGGTGTAGTTCTCAGTCATTGGAAGTCCTCAGTTCTCAAATTCGGCTGTGCTGTCCTCGAACGCTTCGAGGGGCGGGCAGGAGCAGACCAGGTTCCGGTCGCCGGCGGCGCCGTCGATCCGGCCGACGGGCGGGAAATACTTGTCCTGGCGGAGCGAGGCAACGGGGAATGCGGCCTGCTCCCGCGGGTAGGCGCGGTCCCAGCCAGAGCTGACGACGGCGGCCGCCGTGTGGGGTGCGTTGCGCACCGGGGATGCCTCCAGGGTGATGTCGCCGCTGGCCACCTGCTGGATCTCGCCATGAATGGTGATCATGGCCTCGATGAAGCGGTCGATCTCGGCCAGGTCCTCGGACTCGGTGGGCTCCACCATCAGCGTGCCCGCGACAGGGAACGAAAGGGTGGGGGCGTGGAAACCGAAGTCGATCAGCCGCTTGGCCACGTCCTCGGCCGTGACTCCCGTCTTCGCCGTGAGTTCGCGCAGGTCCAGGATGCACTCGTGCGCCACCAGCCCGCCTTCACCGGTGTAGAGGACCGGGAAGTATTCGTTCAGGCGGGACGCGACGTAGTTGGCCGCCAGCAGCGCGGACTTGGTGGCCTCGGTCAGGCCCTCACCGCCCATCAGCTTCACGTAGGCCCAGGAAATCGGCAGCACGCCGGCCGAACCGAACCGGGACGCCGAGATCGCCACACCGTGCCCGGCTTCGTGCGCCGCCTTGTTCGCATCGCCCGGCATGAACGGTGCCAGGTGCGCCTTGGCGGCAACGGGCCCGACGCCGGGTCCCCCGCCGCCGTGCGGGATGCAGAAGGTCTTGTGCAGGTTCAGGTGGGACACGTCCCCGCCGAACTGGCCCGGCTGGGCCAGCCCTACAAGTGCGTTGAGGTTGGCGCCGTCAACGTAGACCTGGCCGCCCGCAGCATGCACAGCGTCACAGACTTCGCGGACATCGGAGTCGTACACGCCGTGCGTGGACGGGTACGTGATCATGATGGCCGAGAGGACGTCCTTGTTGGCCTCGATCTTGGCCGTCAGGTCGTCGTGGTCGATGGTGCCGTCGGCAGCCGTGGCCACCACCACCACCTTCATGCCCGCGAGCACGGCGGAGGCGGCGTTGGTGCCGTGCGCCGAGGCCGGGATCAGGCAGACGTTGCGCTGCTGCTCGCCCCGGGAATGGTGGTAGCCGCGGATCGCGAGCAGCCCGGCGAGTTCGCCCTGCGAGCCCGCGTTGGGCTGGATGGACACCTGGTCATACCCGGTGATCTCGGCGAGGTCCGCTTCCAGGCCGGCGATGAGTTCGCGCCAGCCTTCGGTCTGGGAGTCCGGGGCGAACGGGTGGATCGAGGCGAACTCCGGCCAGGAAATGGCTTCCATCTCGGCCGTGGCGTTCAGCTTCATGGTGCATGAACCCAGCGGGATCATGGTGCGGTCCAGCGCCAGGTCGCGGTCCGAGAGCTTGCGGATGTAACGCAGCAGCTGGGTTTCAGACCGGTGCGTGTTGAAGACCGGGTGCTGCAGGTAGGCCGAGGTGCGCACAATGGTGTCGGGCAGTTCGAATCCCTGGGCGTCACCCACCGGACCGGCGCCAAAGGCGACGGCGACGGCGGAAAGTGTTGCCGCCGTCGTCGTCTCATCAACGGAGACGCCCACCGTGTCCGGATCGATGAAGCGCAGGTTGATGCCGCGGGCTTCAGCGGCGGTGATCACCTTGGCGGCCTTGCCCGGAACGCGGACGGTGAGGGTGTCGAAGAAGGAGTCCGTGACCAGTTCGCGGCCCAGTGACGTGAGTGCTGTTGCCAGGACCCTGGCCTTGTCGTGGACGGTCTCTGCGATTGCCTTCAGGCCGTCGGGGCCGTGGTAAACGGCGTAGAAGGAGGACACGATGGCCAGCAGCGCCTGGGCGGTGCAGATGTTGGACGTGGCCTTCTCGCGGCGGATGTGCTGCTCGCGGGTCTGCAGGGCCAACCGGTAGGCAGGCGTGCCGGCGTTGTCCTTGGAGACGCCCACGATCCTGCCCGGGAGGGTACGTTCCATTCCCTTTTGGACGGCCATGTAGGCGGCGTGCGGCCCCCCAAAGAACAGCGGCACGCCAAAACGCTGGGTGGAGCCGACGGCAATGTCCGCGCCCTGCTCGCCCGGAGGTGTGATCAGTGTCAGGGCCAGCAGGTCCGCAGCCACGGTGACCAGCGCGCCCCGGTCCTTGGCAGCGGCGATCACGGCGGACTGGTCCCACACGCGGCCGGAGACCCCGGGCTGCTGCAGCACGACGCCGTTGATGTCGCCGTCGGGCAGGCCCTTGGACAGGTCGGCGACCTCCACCTCGAAGCCGAGCGCCTCCGCCCGCCCCAGCACGATGGCGATGGTCTGGGGGAGGCAGTCGGCGTCGAGCACCGTCTTGCCGTCCTTCGCTGCCTTGGACTTGTTGGCGCGGCGCATCAGCAGCACGGCCTCGGCCACCGCCGTTGCCTCGTCCAGCAAGGAAGCGTTGGCTACCGGGAGCGCCGTCAGGTCCTGCACCATGGTCTGGAAGTTCAGCAGCGCCTCAAGCCGGCCCTGGGAAATCTCCGGCTGGTAGGGCGTGTAGGCGGTGTACCAGGCCGGGGATTCCAGGATGTTGCGGCGGATCACCGGCGGAGTCACGGTGTCGTAGTAGCCCTGGCCGATCATCTGGACTGCCGTCTTGTTCTTGGCGGCAAGCTTCCGCAGTTCCGTGAGGACTTCAACCTCGCTGAGGGCGTCGGTCAGCTTGAGCGCAGTTTCCTGGCGGATGGGCGCGGGGACGGCCACGTCAACCAGGCCATCCAGGCTGTCGTAGCCGATGGCCTTGAGCATGGTGTCGATGTCGGCCTGGCGGCGCGCGCCGATATGGCGGTCAACAAACGATGTTGGATGCGAATGAATCGTCATGAGGAACTCCAGATCTGGCCGGCCGAAGGTGGCACGGCGTGGGATGGGTTCCTCCCCGCTCTGTATTGGACCTGAGAGATTCCGCGTTGCCTGCTGTTGGCAGGGGACCGCTTGCACCGTCGGTGAACCAGGCAGAAGCCTGATTGCTTTCCAGAGTCGCCTCGCCGTGACGGTACGGGGGCCTGAGAGATTCCTGGGGAGGATTTGCTCCTACGGCGCCTGACCGGTGTTTCGCCGGGAGGACTCTCCCGTCACAGCTCGAAAGGCTTATTCAAATGTGGGTGATTCGGCTCACAAGGTACCGGGATAGACCCGTCCGTGGCAAATCGGGCGGCTTCCGTGCGGGGCTCGAGGGGCACGTGACGCCGTTCTTCCCCGCTTGTGTCGGGAGGGGTTTGACATTCGATCGTGACGGACACCACACTGAACCCCGGGATTGGCGCCGCCGGTGGCTGGCTCAGCGTATCCGGAGCAGCCCACCAGTCGGCGCCTGTCCCATTGCATGACCGGCCGTGGCCCAAAAAGCCTGCGGCTTCCAACTGAATACGCCTTCGACCTGCGGCGGGAGAGCCCTGCCGGGTACATCCAGCAGGCGCCGTAGGAGCAAACCCTCCCCAGGAAACTCTCAGGCCCACGTACCGCCGCGGACAGGCAACTCTGGAAAGCAGCCGGGCATGACCCTGGCTCACCGGCGGTGCAAGCGGCTTTTGCTGCGGAAACTCTCAGGTCCACTACAGAGCGGGGAGGAACCAAATCTTTTGCGGCACCCAAAAGCCGCTTTATCGATGGAGTTCCTCATGGCGATTCATCCCCCCACGTCCAACGGCGAACCAGCCCGCACCCCGGGCGCTGCCACGGCAGCCCGCAGCGAGCCTCCCCACCTGGAGCGGCAGCTCACCAACCGGCATATCCAGCTCATCGCCATCGGCGGCGCGATCGGCACAGGCCTGTTCATGGGTTCCGGCAAGACCATCTCCGCGGCCGGCCCATCCGTGATCTTCGTATACATGATCATCGGCTTCATGCTTTTCTTCGTCATGCGGGCCATGGGTGAACTGCTGCTCAGCAACCTGAACTACAAGTCCTTCAGTGATTTCGCCGCCGATCTCCTGGGGCCGTGGGCCGGATTCTTCACCGGCTGGACGTACTGGTTCTGCTGGGTGATCACCGGAATCGCCGACGTCATCGCCATCGCAGGGTACTCAAAGGAACTTTGGCCGGCGCTGCCACTTTGGATCCCGGGCCTGGC
This sequence comes from Arthrobacter sp. FX8, assembly GCF_026723805.1. Lineage (NCBI taxonomy): Bacteria > Bacillati > Actinomycetota > Actinomycetes > Micrococcales > Micrococcaceae > Arthrobacter > Arthrobacter sp. FX8. The sequence continues at coordinate 4,292,394 of NZ_CP113505.1, forward strand.
CACGGTGGGCATCCTGCTCCTGCTGAACCTCGCCACCGTCAAGGCGTTCGGCGAGACCGAGTTCTGGTTCGCCCTCATCAAGATCGTCGCCATCGCAGCCCTGATCATCGTGGGACTCTTCATGATCTTCACCGGTTTCCAGAGCGACGCGGGCACCGCAAGCTTCACCAACCTGTGGAGCCATGGCGGGTTCTTCCCCAATGAGTTCATGGGCTTCGTGGCCGGATTCCAGATCGCAGTCTTCGCCTTCGTAGGCATCGAACTGGTGGGAACCACCGCCGCCGAGGCCAAGAACCCCGAGCGCACGCTGCCCAAGGCCATCAACGCCATCCCCGTCCGCGTGCTGCTCTTCTATGTCGGTGCGCTGGTCATCCTGATGGCGGTCACCCCGTGGACCCAGTTCGCCGCCGGCCACAGCCCCTTTATCGGGATGTTCTCCCTGGCCGGCCTCGGCGCCGCGGCCACGGTGGTGAACCTGGTGGTCCTGACTTCGGCGATGTCCTCCGCGAACTCCGGCATCTACTCCACGTCCCGCATGGTCTTCGGCCTGGCCCAGGAAGGCGACGCCCCCGGTATCTTCAGCCGGCTCTCCACGAGGAAGGTGCCCAGCAACGCGCTGTTCCTGTCCTGCGTCCTGCTGCTGTCCGGCGTCGTACTCATGTATGCCGGCCAGGATGTTGGCATGGCCTTTGAAATGGTGACCACCGTGTCTGCGGTCTGCTTCGTCTTCGTCTGGTCGATCATCCTCGCCAGCTACATCTCCTTCCGGCGCCGCCGGCCGCACCTGCATGCGGCGTCGAAGTTCAAGATGCCCGGTGGCATTCCCGCCGTGTGGGTGGTGTACGCATTCTTCGCCTTCGTCCTTTGGGCCCTGACCACCCAGCCCGACACTCTCGTTGCACTGCTGGTAACCCCCATCTGGTTCGTCATCCTGGGCGTGGCTTGGGCCATCCTGCGGCGCCGTCCCGCCCACCTGGCCCGCTTCGAGGTCTTCCGTGCCGAGCTTCAGGCAGACCAGGCCACTGCCGCGCGCAGCGGTGGCCAGGACGCCGGGGCGGCGGGGCGCGAGGTCCAGCAGGCCGGGAAGTAACGTCCGACGGCGGGTTGCAGCGGCGGCGGTGAGGTGCAGGTACCGCATCCTGCCGCCGCAGCCCGCCGGACGAAGCCACGGCCCGGAAGTTAAGCATGCTTAGTGTCTATCCACATAGGATGGAAAGGCACGGCAGCCTAGCCGCTGCAGGTCGATTTGAATGAAGGTGACCATGGCCCGGCGCAGCAACCCCGCAGTACGCATCGCACAGGAAACCGCCCACAACGCAATGTTTGACGCCGAGGGCAAGCCCAAGCCCGGCGTCCACAACATGCTCCTGAAAGCAGTGCAGATCCAGCGGCCCCTGGTGGTTGGCTACATCCGCAGGCTCCAGAAGAGGCATCCGCGGGCGACGGCCGCGCAGCTGGCGGACATTGCAGAGCGCGACTACCTGCGGGCTGTTGCCGGAGGGGGAGCCCTGGTGGGTGCCACCGCCGTCGTCCCCGGCGTTGGAACCGTGGCGTCGCTGGGACTTTCCGCAGCCGCCACCGTTGGCTTCCTGGAAGCCACAGCCCTGTACGCAACATCGCTGGCTGAACTGCACGGCATCCGTCTGACCAACCCGGAAAAGGCCGGCACCATGGTCATGGCCATCATGCTCGGCGAGGAGGGCACCGCCCTGCTGGGCACGCTCAGCGGCCAGGCATCCGGCGGCGCCACCAACACCTGGGGCAACGCGCTGTCCAAATCCATGGTGGTGCCGGGTTTCGGCAGCGTCCGGAAGAGGATCCAGCATGCCTTCCTCAAGAACCTGCTCAAGCGCCAAGGGACTGCCTTGTTCGGGCGGGCCCTCCCGTTCGGCATAGGGGCCGTTGTCGGCGGAGCCGGTAACCTCGTGATGGGCCGTGCGGTGGCCAAGAATGCCCGGGAGGCGTTCGGGCCGATGCCGGACACCATTCCCGGGGAGCTGACTTCCGCTGCCGGGCCGGACAACCTGACGCTGGAAGGCAACATCATTGGATCTCAACGCTGACGTAGGCCAATCATTCGGCTCCTGGACCGCGGGAGGCGATCCGGCGATGCTCCAGCTGGCAACCAGCGCCAACGTAGCCTGTGGCCTCCACGCGGGGGATCCCGTCACCATGCTCGACAGCTGCAGGGCCGCGTACGAACTTGATGTCACCGTCGGTGCGCACCTGGGCTACCGGGACCTGGCCGGCTACGGGCGCCGCATGCTTGGCATGAGCTTCGACGAGCTCTTCGGGGACGTGCTGTACCAGCTGGGCGCGCTCGACGGGGTTGCGCATGCCGTGGGCGCCTCCGTGGACTATGTGAAGGCGCATGGAGCGCTGTACGACACCACGATCCATGACGCCGAGCAGGCCTCCGCCGTAGTGGCTGCGGTCAACGCCTACGATCCAGGCCTTCCGTTCCTGGGCTTCCCGGGCTCGGAGCTGCTGAAGCAGGCCAAGGAAGCCGGGCACCCGGTGTTCGTTGAGGCTTTCGCCGACCGTGCCTACCTCGCCGACGGCAGCCTGGTGCCGCTCTCCGAGGACGATGCCGTCCTGTACGACGTCGATGCGGTGGTCGAACGGGCCGTCCGCCTGGCCACGCAAGGCGAAGTGGTTGCCGTGGACGGATCCGTAATTGCGGTACGGCCCGACTCCCTGTGCATTCACGGCGGGACCCCTGACGCCGTAGAAATGGCGGCCCGGATCAGGGCAGGACTTCAGGATGCAGGCGTCGGGTTGGAGTCCTTCGCGTAGGAGCCTGCAGCCGTACGGCGGGCCGACTTCTTTCCAACAATTCCAGCGTCACTCCAGCCCTCCGTGCCGCCGTCGTACGCCTTATCGACACGCACATTCCTTTTCGCACCCCAAATATCCCGAGCGAAAAGGAAGATGCGCAGCGCCAAGTCCACCCGGGACCTACAGCAGCGGAAAACTACCCAAAGACCAGCTGCGCCACCGTGAAAATCCCCAGCCCGGCCAGGGACCCCACCACGGTGCCGTTGATGCGGATGAACTGCAGGTCCTTACCCACCTGGAGCTCGATCTTCTGCGAGGTTTCCTCGGCATCCCACCGCGCCACGGTGTCCGTAATAACGCCTGCGATGTCCGAACGGTAGGTGCGGACCAGGTACCCGGCGGCGTCACCGATCCATGCGTTGACCTTCCCGGCCAGTTCGGGGTCGTCCACGAGCCGTGACCCAAAATCGCGCACCGCAGCCTTGAACTTGATGGTGAGTTCGCTGTCCGGATCATCCACGGCGCCCAGCAGCGCGTTCTTGACCGTTCCCCAGGTCCGCGAGGCCAGTTCGCGCACTTCGGGGTCGCCCAGGACCTGCGCCTTGATGTCTTCCGCGCGCGCAATCATCGCGGGGTCATGCTGCAGGTCCTGTGCCAGGTCGTTGAGGTACTTGTCGATTGACTGCCGCACCTGGTGGCGGGGGTCAGCCTGGACGGCACGGACGAACTTCAGGATCTCGATATAGACCTTGTCGCCCACCAGTCCGTCCACGAACTGCGGAACCCACGTGGGGGAGCGGTCGGACACCAGGCGGGTGACGGTTTCGTGGTTGTCATCCACCCAGTCCGCCGCGCGGTCCACCAGCAGGTCCACCAGCGTGTGATGGTGCCCGTCATGGAAGATGCGCTCCGCCAGCCTGCCCACGGGAGGTCCCCACGGCGGGGTGAGCAGATGCTTGCGCACCATGCCCTCGATGACGGCCTGGACGTCGTCGTCATTCAAAACCTTGAAGGCGCCGCGGATAACGGCAGCTCCCTCCTTGGCCACGCGTTCGGCACCACCAGGGCCAGCCAGCCAAACGCCGGCCCGGCGCGCGATGTTGACGCTGGCCAGCTTCTCCTGGACCACCTGCTCGGAGAGGAAATTGGTCTCCACGAACTCGCCCAGCGAGGCCCCGATCTGGTCCTTCCGGCGGGGAATGATGGCGGTGTGGGGAATCTTGATGCCCATGGGGTACTTGAACAGGGCCGTCACGGCGAACCAGTCGGCCAGCGCGCCCACCATTCCGCCCTCGGCCGCCGCGCGCACATACTGCAGCCACGGGTAGTCCTTCTGCAGCGCGAACGCAAAGACAAAAATCACGGCCATGGCGATCAGCAGGCTCAGCGCCAGCAGCTTCATCTTCCGCAGCGCTGCCGCTTTCTCGGCGTCGCCGGCACCGGGCTGGCGGCTTACGACGGCGCCTGCCGCCATAGTGCCAGGGCGCACCTGCTGTGCGGCCTCGGCGGGGGATCCTGCGTGGTTGGCCCAGTAGTTGCCTCAGAGTTCACCTGCATGTGCCAAGCCTAGCCCCGAAGGCGGGGGCCGGTCGGCTACCGTGTGTCCATGACAATTGACGAGTCAGTGCCGCAGCGGCCGCTGGTCTTTGCCCATCGTGGTTCCAGCGGCGCATACGCCGAACACACCCGGGCCGCCTACCTGCAGGCATTGGCTGACGGGGCCGACGGGGTGGAGTGCGATGTCCACCTCACCGTGGACCAGCACCTGGTCCTGCTCCATGACGCCAACCTGGACCGGACGTCGGACGGGACCGGGCCGGTGGCTGAACGGACCCTGCGTGAGCTGCACCAGCTGGACTTCTCATCCTGGAAGGGGGTCCGCATTCCCGAAGAGTATGGAGCACGTTCGGAACAGCTGCTGACCCTCCCGGAGCTGCTGGACATCCTCCGCGGGGCGGGCCGCCCGGTGAAACTCGCCATCGAGCTCAAGCATCCCAGTCCCTACCAGCTCAAACTGGAGGACCGCGTGCTGGAGGTGCTCCGCAGCGAGGGCTGGGACCCGCAAAGCTCCACCGTGGACAACGTGGCCGTGACCTTCATGAGCTTCAGCCCGGACTCGGTCCGCCACCTGCTCCAGTCCGTCCCGCCGCAATACATCTGCCAACTGGTGGACGACCTCACCATCCATGAGATCCGCGGCGGGCTGGGCCTGGGCCTCATTACGGGGAGCGCCGTCGCCAACCTCATGAAGGCCACCCAGCTGGAGGGTGAACGGATCCTGGACGACCGGGAAGTAGGAATGGCCGGCCCCGGCATCGACTACGTCAGGGAGCGCCCGGCCACAATCCGCCGATGGCTGGACTCCGGGCGGCGCTTCCGGGTGTGGACCGTGGACTCCCCGGAGGATGTGGCACTTTGCCAGGAGCTGGGCATCCACGAGATCACCACCAACGTGCCGGCCCGCGTCCTGGACCAGCTCCACGCAGCCTCTCCGCAGGGAAAGTAGGGCGGACGTGGACGCGCACCACGTCAATCCGCTCCCGTATTCGCCCCGACGCTGGTGGGCCGGCGCCCTCGACGTCGAAGGCCTGGCACTGTACTCGGTGGGAGCCGCGGCGGAAGCGCTGAACCTGTATGCGCGCACGCCCGGCCGGTTCAGCACTACGCCGGCGCTTACCGCGGCTGCCTTCGATTCCTTCGGCCACCTGCGGATTGCCGGACGCAAGCCACAGGGCTTCGCGCCCCTGTCGGGCTTCCGGCAGACCCGCGATGGCTGGATCCGGCTCCACGCCAACTACCCGCACCACGAACAGCGGCTGCTGCGCGCCCTGGGGGCCGCCTCCGCGGAAGGGGCGGAACAGGCTCTTCGATCCATGGCGGCGCTTGAGGCTGAGGCCGCCATCCAGGGCCACGGCGGGATCGCTGCGGCCGTGAGGACGCGTGACGAATGGCTTGCGTCCGGCATGGGCCGGGCGGCGGGATCCGGACCCTGGATTGCCGTGGAGCATGCCGACGGCACCACGGCCTGTCTGGGACTGCAGGACTTTGCCGCGGCGGCTACTACGGCAGGCGGCGAGGGCATCGGTGGCGGCCACAAACCGCCGCTGGAGGGGCTGCGGGTCCTGGACCTGACCCGGGTGATTGCAGGGCCGGTGGCCACCCGCCTGCTTGCAGCATTGGGAGCCGACGTCCTGCGGATCGACCCGCCAGCCTTCCCGGAAATCGAAGACCAGTTCGTGGACACCGCGTTCGGCAAGCGCAGCGCGGAAGCCGATCTGGGGCTTCCGCAGAACCAGCACAGCCTCCAGCAGCTCCTGGCCCGCGCCGACGTCGTGGTCACGGGTTACCGGCACGGCGCCCTGGACCGTTTCGGGCTCAACCCGCGGGAACTGCTGGCCTCGCACCCTGGGCTGGTGGTGGTCACCCTCAACAGCTGGGGGAGCGCCGGGCCATGGAGCGGTATGCGCGGTTTTGACAGCATTGTCCAGGCCGCCTGCGGAATCGCGCACGTGTACGGGAAGGACAATGACGACGGCGGGTGGCGCCCGGGTGCCCTGCCTGTCCAGGCGCTGGACCATGCCACAGGATACGGGGTGGCTGCGGCGGCCGTCCGCCTCCTGGACCGACGCCGGGCGGCTGGGATGGGTGCCTGTGCGCACCTGTCCCTTGCCCGCACCGCCGAGGAACTGTTTTCCCTTCCAATGGGCACCGAAGCAGGGGACACCGAACCAGGGGTCACTGACGGCCCGGCAGAGCTACCCGGACCCCGCCACAACTCCATGGACAGCACCTACGGGCAGCTCCGCTACGTCGGTCCACCGTTGCTGGACGCGGGCCGGCCGGTGGACTACCTGTCCCCGCCGCCCCCGTATGGAAGCTCTCCGCCCGCCTGGAATTGAGGGACCTTGCCTCACAGGCCGGTTTCTGGCGGCCACCGTGGCTGTGATTGAGTGGTTCCATGCCTCTTCCCTGGTCCGGTCCTGCAGTCAGGGGCTTGTCCGTACCGAACTTTTCCCTTCAGGGCCCCGCCGTTCAGACCCTGTCCGCGGCTGCCATGGGAGCCCTCCTGCTGGCCAGTGCGGGCAAGCACTTCAGGGATCCCGGCTTCTACAGCGACGTCGTTCCGGACTACCTCTGCCGCCGGGACGCGGAACCGGATCCGGAACCCGGTGCGGCCCACACTGTGGTGCCCAACCATCCTGTGCCCAACCATCCCCTGGCCGTCCTGTCCCGGGATGAGTGGATCGCCGTGAGCGGACTGCTGGAGCTGGCCGCCGCCGTCGGAATCCTCCTCCCGCCCACCCGGAAGCTGACCGCCACCGCCCTCACAGCGATGTTTACCGCATTCCTGGCGGGACACGCTGACGCACTGGCGAAGGCTTACGGTCCGCAGGGTACGCCCCGCCGGCGGAAGATCCACACCGTGCGGTTGCCGCTCCAGGCACCGTTGATCCTCTGGGCCTGGAGCCTCCGGAAGCCCATCCAAAAGGCACGCAAACCTGGAGGCTGGGTGTGAAACTCCTGGCCTCGCCGGCGGTCAGGGTGGGGATTTCCATCAGCATCGCCACCGGCCTTTACGGGGTGTCCTTCGGAGCGCTCGCAGTGACCTCCGGGCTCAACCTGTGGCAGACCATGGCCCTGAGCCTGCTCCTCTTCAGCGGTGGTTCGCAGTTCGCGTTTATTGGTGTGGTGGCAGGTGGAGGTTCGGGCATCGCCGCAATGAGCGCAGCAACGCTGTTGGGCATGCGCAACGGCATCTACGGCATGCAGTTGAACGCACTGCTGCGGCCCACCGGCTGGCGTAAGTTTGTCGGCGCGCAGCTGACCATCGACGAATCAACGGCCACCAGCACGGGCCAGACGGACCCGGCCGAGCAGCGGCGGGGATTCTGGACTGCAGGGATCGGCGTCTACGTGCTGTGGAACCTCTTCACCGCCGTGGGCGCGCTCGCCGGGAGCGGACTGGGCGATCCCAAGCAATGGGGGCTCGACGGCGCCGCGGTGGCCGCCTTCCTGGCGTTGCTCTGGCCGCGGCAAGGGCCGCGAACCCATTGCCATCGCGGTGGTGTGTGCGGTGGCCACCGTTGTCGCCGTTCCTTTTGTGCCGGCGGGGGTGCCCATCCTGGTGGCCGCCCTGGTGGCCGCGCTGGTGGGCTGGTTCAGCCACGGCCGGCGCGACGAGGGCCTTGAGCCGGACGTCGAGCCCTATGGCGGACACCGTGACCATCACCCTGGCCGGCAGCAGGACGCAAGCCGCCCGTATCCGGGTGCGCAGGGGAGCGAAGGCACGGATCCGGGGGCAGGCGCATGAGCCTGTGGATCTGGCTGCTTCTTGCCTGCGCGCTGGCGTACGCCTGGAAGATCGTGGGCTACTTCGTGCCCGCCAGGTTCCTCGAGGACCCGCGCACATCCCGGGTTGCGGGCACCATGACCATCGGCCTGCTGGCCTCCCTTACCGTGGTGAACGCCGTCGTGTCGGGCCAGGGACTCGCGGCTGACGCCAGGCTGGGGGCGCTTGCCGCGGCCGCACTCGCGCTGTCGTTCCGCGCACCCTTCCTGGTGGTGGTCATCGCCGGGGCCGGTACCGCTGCCCTGCTGAGGGCATTGGGCTGGAGCTAGTTTGGCAGGCGTCTGCATAAATTAGTGATGCGGGTCACTTGCCCGGCCCGGCGGCGGCTGTACTATGAAATCGGCTTATGCAGTTGGCCATGGCATTCCTACGAACGGCGACCATGGAAAATCAGCTGTATCCCGCAGGCGGCTTGGCGGGCAGACCCCGCCACAAGGACGCCCGACGGCGGGCGGGCCTCCCAGCCAAACGCTTCTTCAGGCGCTTTTCCCGCCTTTCGGACGTGCCGGAAGAGGACCTGGAAATTCTCGCCCAAAGGCTCCGGGAGGCATTCGACCTGGACCCGTCGTCGTCCGTTCCAGCGCTGCAGGCCCTGGTGCGTCAGGAACTCCGCAAGCGGGCAGACGCGGGCAACGCCTAGCGGGCCAGCATCGCGGGGCCAGGTGTGGTGGACTGGAGGAGATGCAGCCCACACCAGGCGGCCACCAAAGGAGGAATCGAGATGGACGAACAGTCACGGCCTGATAAGCCGCAGGACGGCCAGGGCACAGAGGACACCGAAGGGAAGGCTGGGGAAGCGCGCAGCACTGGAATTCCTGCCGCTGAGCAAACCGGCAAGCTGCGGCCCGCCTACCTGGACCCCCGCGGCTCCGAGGCAACGCGTGAATTACGGGACACTGCACGGCGGCGCCGGGATGCCGAGGAGAAACTCCAGCAGCACCTGATGGAGGCGAAGCACCACATCCCCAACGAGTTCCATGAGCACCATGACCACGAACCCCAGTCACACGGGCATCCTGAGCCAGGACAGCCATCAGAACAGCCCCGGCCCGGCACCCAAGGCGGAGAAACCGGCACTGGAGAAAACGGGGAAAATCCCTGACGGAACGCTCCCGATACCGGGGAAACACTCCTGACAGCCGGGCAGCGCCGGCCGGCTGTCAGGGGCTCGATACAGCGGTAGCTACGCCACGCCGTGGGCTGCGCCGTCGGGCGAGACGGACCTGCGGCAGCTTTCTTCCACGCCCATCTCGTACCACACCTGCGCGCCGAACTCGGGCTCGGGGGTATCAAGGTTTTGGTACAGGGCGTCAAGCAATTCGACGAGTTCCGCGGTTGTCAGCGCAGGGAGGACTTCTTCCGGCCCGCGGGCGTCAGTGAGGTAGTGGAAGAGTTTTGATCTGGTCATCGCAGCGCGGCGGTTGCAGGGTGGATACGCAGGAAAAGTTCCATGGGTCGCTCCATCTCGGACTATTCGAGGCTGGCTGCCTAACCCCGCTCTGAGTTTATTGCACGTGTTGTGTGCCGACAATGGTGCCCCCGGGGATGCCGGGTACTGCGGCAGCAGGGACGGGCACCAGCACGGGAAGCGGGCGTGGCGGGCGGACCGTACGGATGGCGTCCTCGACCAGTGCCAGCGGACGGCGCCATGCATCGGAACCCGGCTCCATGGTGTCCACTACGCCGATCAGCATGGCCAGCAGCCGGAACATGTCCGTCATGGTGATGTCCGTGCGCAGGCTTCCCTGGCCTTGCCCGCGCACCAAAAGGATGCTGATCGACTCCATGAGGGACCCGGTAATGCCGGTGAGGAGTTCGCGCCGGCCCGCCACAGCGCACAGCAGGTTGGCGTCGTCGCTTGCCGCAGCCATCAGGGCCTCGAGCACGCGCAGCAGCCCGGCAGCGGCATCGATATCGGCCAGGGCGCCGTCCATGACGGGATCCACGGTAAGCCGGAGCTGCCGGTTCAGTGCCGCCAGGACCAGTTCTTCCTTGTCCGCGAAGTTGCGGAACAGGGTTGCGGGGCCAACGCCCGCGGTGGATGCGATGGTTTGGAGCGGTACTTCCGGGCCGAACTCCCGGAAGCACTGGCGCGCCGCCGTGATGATTTTGTCCACGTTCCGCGCTGCGTCTGCGCGGAGGGGCTTACGGGCGACTGCGAGGCTCATGCCCAAAAGGGTAGCAACGGAGTCTTCGGCCACCATGGTTACTCCGGGGTAGGAGCTTATGTGACGGCGCGCTCCCGCGTTTGGGCCTGCGGCAGTCCGGGGACCGCGTGCGAAACTTGGAGGCATGTTGCTTGCATTTTCTGTTGCTCCGTCAGGCGTTCCCAGCGAAGGTTCCCGGCCAAACGATGCGTCCGTGCACGACGCCGTTGCAGCCGCCGTGAAGATCGTCCGGGAATCCGGGCTGCCCAACCAGACCGATTCCATGTTCACCACCATTGAGGGTGAGTGGGATGAAGTGTTCGACGTCGTAAAGCGCGCCACCGAGGCGGTCGGACGCTACGGCAGCCGCGTCTCACTGGTGATCAAGGCCGACATCAGGCCCGGTTACAGCGGCGAGTTGACGGCAAAGGTGGACCGCCTCGAAAACGCCCTGGCCCAGGAGTCCTAAGCCTGTCCTGAGCCTCCGCGCCGGGGCTGGCGTGGGCCCGGCTAAAGTGTCTGGACCGTCGGAACGCCGCGTGCCAAACTGTGCCCATGTTCGAGCACAAACCCCGGCCGGAATGGATTGCCACCGAGGAGTTCCTGTCCCGCACCGTGGTGCATCCGGACGAGGCGGTCCAGCAGGCCATCCGCACTGCGGCTGACGCCGGCATGCCGGCCATTGAGGTGGCGCCAAACGCCGGGAAGCTCCTGAAGCTCCTGGTCCAGTTGTCCGGCGCCCACCGCATCCTGGAGATCGGGACCCTGGCGGGTTACAGCACCATCTGGATGGGCCGCGGCCTTCCCCACCACGGCAAGCTCGTCACCTGCGAATACCTGCCGCAGCATGCAGAAGTGGCGTGGGCCAACATCGACGCCGCCGGCCTGGGTGAAAGGGTGGAAATCCGGCTGGGCCCCGCGCTGGAAACCCTGGCTGCCCTCGAGGAAGAGGACAGGGAGCCGTTCGACTTCATCTTCATCGACGCCGATAAGCAAAACAACAGCCGCTACCTCGACTGGGCCGTCAAGCTGGGCAGGCCGGGTGCGGTGGTGGTCCTGGACAACACGATCTGGGAAGGGGCCGTCCTGGACCCGGACATGGACCCGGTGAACGCGCCAGGAATCATCGACGCACTCCGGCTGCTCGGCAACCACCCGCGCCTGGACGCCACTGTCATCCAGACGGTGGGTTCCAAGGGGTGGGACGGGTTCGCGCTGGCGCGCATCCTCCCGCAAAAACAGTAAGTAAGCTGTGGAGATGCGTCCGGCGCAGTGCCGGGCATCGTAGAGGGAGGGCTTTTGCACGCGGCACCTGCTCCTGTACTCCTGGACTCCACGCCCGCAGATTTTTCGCCATGGGTTCCGCTGGTCGAATCCGTCGGCGCCGCAACGGGTGACGTCCCTGCCCTGCTGGCCCTTGCCGTCGAGGCCGGGCGGACGTGGCCGCAGCCCGGTGAGGGGCGGACCGCCGTGTTGTGGGAGCTCCTGGCTTCCGTGGCTGCCACCGATGTGGCCGCGGCCCGGGTGCTTGAGCCGCACCTCGACGCCGTCGCCATTCTTGCCCAGGCTGCCCACGCAGCTGAGCCCGGACACCCGCTTCCGGACGGGAGCAGGGATGCCGCATGGGGCGTCTTCGCCGCAGAGGCGCCGGGTGCCCGGCTCGAAGCGCATTCCGCAGGTGCCGGCACCACCCTCAGCGGGTCCAAGCCGTGGTGTTCCCTCGCCGCGGCCCTGGACTGCGCGGTGGTCACCGCCCACACGGACGACGGCGGCAGGGCGGCCTTCGCGGTCAATCTTCGCCATCCCGGCGTGGCATGTGAGGAACCGGAGTGGATCGCGCGCGGGCTCCAGGAAATCCCCAGCGGAACAGTTCACTTCGACCAGGTCCCGGCGAGCCCCCTGGGTGGTACCGGCTGGTACCACAGCCGGCCTGGCTTCGCCTGGGGCGGGATAGGCGTGGCTGCCTGCTGGCTGGGGGGAGCAGTGGGCGTGGCACGGGACTTCCGCAACGGCTTGCTGGCAGGGGCCGAAGCGGGGCGGGAGCCCGACCAGGTGGCACTTGCGGCGCTCGGAGAGGTGGACCGCACGCTCTCGGCTGCCCTGCAGTATCTTGCCCGGACCGCAGCGGGCATCGATGCCGGCACCCTCGGCTCCGCCGGCAACCACAGCGCGTGGAGCGAAGCGCAGCGGGTCCGCGGAACTGTTGCGGCCGCCGTCGAACGCGTCCTTTCCCTGGTGGCTTCCAACCGGGGTCCAGGTCCGCTTGCCTTTGACGGGCCGTACGCCAAGAGGATGGCCGACCTGGCACTCTACGTCCGGCAGCATCACGGGGCACGGGATGATGCCCAATTGGGCCGGCTTGCGCTCAAGGGGGACTGCCCGTGGTGACCTTTTCGCACGCTGACCAGGGAACCGGCGAGGCCGCCTGGGCCGTGAGCGGCCTGGACGCAGCACCCGAGCTGCCGCTTGACCCCGCCGAACTGGCCGGCATGCGCTTCGTGGTCCTGGCGGCGCATCCGGATGACGAGACACTGGGGGCCGGTGGGCTGATGGCGTCCCTGGCGGCGCTGGGAGCCGAGGTGGACGTCCTGCTGTGCACGGCAGGGGAGGGGTCACACCCGGATTCGCCCACCACCTCCCCGGAACAGCTGGCCCACACCCGGCTGGCTGAATTCTCAGCGGCCCTGGCCGCACTGGGCCTGGCGGACCGCTGGGCATTCCTCGGGCTGCCGGACCGCGGACTTGGAGAGCATGCCGAAACCATCGCCAAGGCTGTCCGGGAGGCCGCCCGCCGGCTTCCCGGTGATCCCGACCGGCTGGCCCTCGTGGCACCGTACCGGGCCGACGGGCATGGTGACCACGATGCGCTCGGTGCGGCGGCGGCAGAAGTTGCGCGGCAGGACGGCCACGCGCTGCTGGAATACCCCATCTGGTTTTGGCACTGGGCCGCACCCCAGGTGCCGGAATGGCGGTCATGGCTGCGATTCCACCTGGATGAACCGGCCCGGGCGGCTAAAAGACGGGCCATGGCGGAGCACGCAACACAGGTGCAGCCCCTGTCTCCGCTTCCCGGCGACGAAACACTCCTCAGCGGGCACTTCCTGGCGCACTTCTCACGCCCCTTTGAGGTCTTCGCCTGGACGCCGGCGCCCACTGCATCCGCGCAGGCGCATTCAAGCGATGACGCGGAACTGGTCTTCGACGGCGTGCATGGTGGCTCCACGGATCCCTGGAACTACACCGGGAGCTGGTACGAGCGGCGCAAGCGGGCGCTCACCCTTGCTGCCCTCCCGGAGGAATCCTATGAAAGCGGCCTGGAAGTGGGCTGCTCCATCGGGACGTTGACAGCCGGGTTGGCTGCCCGGTGCCGCAAGATGTTGGCGGTGGATGCCAGTGGAACCGCGGTCCACCGGGCCAGGCAGCACCTTGCAGGCTGCCCCGGGGTCCGGGTTGAACACTGCGTCGTCCCCGGGGCATGGCCGGGCGGAACTTTTGACCTTGTGGTGGTTTCGGAGGTTGGTTACTACCTGTCCGCGGGTGAGCTGGGCCAACTGTGGGACCGGATCGAAGCGTCCCTGAACCCGGGCGGAACCCTGCTCCTGTGCCACTGGCGGCATCCCATTGCAGGCTGGGAACTCGACGGCGACACCGTCCACGCGATGGCCCGGCAGCGTCTGGGCTGGCGGACCGCAGGACTGTACCAGGAACGGGACTTCGTATTGGAACTCATGGTGGCCCCCGGCCACAAAGCGTCGGCATGACGGTCACGGCTTCAGGGGGAAGCAGCGCTGCCAACAGCATCCGGCAGGTTGCGGTGGTGATTCCCGCGCACAACGAGGAGCAGCACCTTAAGCGTGCGCTGACCGCAGCCCGTGACGCGGCAGACCAAGCCGAGTCGGAACTTACCGGCGTACGCGTGCAGGTGGTGGTTGTCCTGGACAGCTGCACGGATGGCTCCGCTGCGGTGGCGGCGGTCTTCGCTGCTGAGGACCCGCGGTACATGGTCCTGCCGGTGGACTTCCGGAGCGTGGGCAAGAGCAGGCAGGCAGGGGCCGGAGCCGCGCTGGAGAACGCAACCAGGCGTTCTCCTGCGGGTGGATCCACGGCAGGTTCTTCGCTGCGGCAGGTTTGGCTGGCCAACACGGATGCCGATTCCTGCGTTCCGGAAAACTGGCTGGTGCGCCAACTGGAACTGGCCGCCGGGGGTGCCGACGTCGTCCTTGGATCTGTGGAGCCTGATGGCCACGGCATGCCCCACCACCTCGCTGCCCGATGGCATGCCCGGCATGTTCCAACGGAGAACCACCCCCACGTGTACGGTGCCAACCTTGGGGTGCGTGCCTCGTCCTACCTTGCGGCAGGCGGGTTTCCCGGGGTTGATTTCGATGAGGACCGGGCTCTGGTGGACCGGCTTCGCAGCAGCGGGGCGAGCATGGTTGCCACGGACACAACCCGGGTTCTCACCTCCGGAAGGACCGTGGGGCGGGCGCCGCGGGGGTTTGCCGCCTACCTCCTGGCACTGGCCCAGCCATAGCCGGGACCCTCAACGGCGGGGCAGCATGGGATGCAGAAAGGGCTGCTGCCTTCCGGCAACAGCCCTTTACGGTGCGGACGCAGGTTCCGCGTGCAGGCCTTATACCAAGTCCGGAGCGCTGGCTACGATGTAGTCCGCCGCGGCGGGTCCGGTCATGGAAAGGTTGTTGCTGTCCGGGTTGATCCCGGCATCGTGCATGGCTTCCCAAAGCGCAGCCGGCGGCTGAAGTTCAGCTTTGTGCAGGAGGCACCAGCTGGTGTAGAGGCCGTACAGCTCGTCGCGTCCCAGGCCCAGGCCTGGCTCCCTGTCCGCGACAACTGCTTCGGAAAGAAACTGTTCAAAATGGGTAGCAGGCATGTCCGCTCATAAGGGTTGACCGTGGTGCCGCCGTCTGCTTCAGCGGACCTGCCGGTCTCCAAAGGATCCCGGCGAGGTATTCAAGAAAGTATTGCAGTTCACTGCGCTTTGTCCAGTCAGGGCCTGACCCCCGGGGGAGGCTGAGGGGGCCGACGGCGACTGGGGGGACTGGCCTCGGTCTCAGAAGAGGCCATCTCACCGCCGGCCCCGCATTGCCCCGGGCCGCATGCCACCCGGGAAACCTCAACAGGACCTCCAAGATGAATTTTCCTCCATCTTGAAGGTCCTGCCTAGTCCCTCTTCCGGTAGCCGGGCCGCGCCCGCTACGCCTTCCCGCTTGGCCGGCCGCCGTCGTCGGACTCCCCGTTGCCAGCACGGTGCTGTACCTTCTCGCGGACCCTGTCGCGGTGCCGCTCACCGTGGTGGCCGCCGTCCCGGCCATTGCCGGCAGGCTGCCCGTCCTGGCTGTCGGCGGAGCCGTTACCGCCGTTCTCCGAGGAGTACTTCTCCCGGAGTTCGCGGCCGTGCTTGATGTCTTCCTCGATCTGCTGCTGCATCTTTTCGCTCTTTTTGGTATCCCGCGGGGGCAACTGGATGGTCTCCTCCGCCTTGATGCCGGCCTGGAGCTGGCGCCCCCGCTCCACTTCGGCGTCGAACTCAGCACCGAAGAGCAGGGACATGTTCAGGATCCAGAGCCAGAGCAGCATGATGATCACGCTGCCCAGGGCGCCGTAGGTCTTGTTGTAGTTGCCGAAGTTACCCACGTAGAAGCCGAAGCCCAGCGAGGCGATCAGGAACACGACCAGCGCGATTCCGGAGCCCATGCTCATCCAGCGGAACTTGGGCTGCTTGACGTTGGGCGTGGCGTAGTAGAGGACAGCAATGATGGCGATGATCAGGACGATCATGACGGGCCACTTGGCGATGTTCCAGACCATGAGGAACGGGCCGCTGAGGCCGATGAGCCCGCCCACGGCCTCGGAGACCGGCCCGCTGAGGACCAGCATGCCGGCCAACAGTGCCACGATGACCACGGCCAGGAGGGTGACGGCCAGCATGGTGCCGCGGAGCTTCACGAAGGCGCGCCCTTCATCCACCTCGTAAACCCGGTTCATCGCCCGCCCAAAGGCGCCAACATAGCCGGATGCCGACCACAGGGCGGTGGCAAGGCCGATCACCAGGGTGAGCCCGGCCGCCGGGGCACTCGTCAGTTCCGAGACGGGACCGCTGATCGTATTGACGGTCTCGGCAGGAGCGAAGCCGCGCACGATTTCCAGCAAGGCATTAGTGGTCTTCTGGGGATCGCCAAAGAGGCCAAGAAGTGAGACCAGTGCCAGCAGGGCGGGGAACAGCGACAGGACCGCGTAGTAGGTCAGGGCTGCTGCCAGGTCGGGGCACTGGTCCTTGCTGAACTCCCGGAGGGTCTTCCTGGTGATGTATTTCCAGGACGGTTTGTCCAGGTCCCTCGGGCTGGTGGGTTTCCTTGCGTCGTTTGGATCCGGAGCCTGGCCCGCCTTGGCGGTACTGGTCTCGGAATCGTCGTGAGTGGCCATGGGGTGTCCTCTCAATCAGGGGCGAAACGAACAGGCCGGCCCGCGGAGTGGCGGTGCCGGCCTGCCGAACGAAACTATTGCCTTACGGTGCGGTGCTGGACTGATCAGGTGTTTTGGACGTGGTCTTTGGCGTCGGTGGCGCGGTCTTTGACGTCGGTGGCGGCTTGTTGGCCTTCGAGTTTGACGTTTTGGGCGGCGTCGGTGGCGGTGGCTTTGACGTTTTCCATGGCTTCCTGGGCTGGTTCCTTGAGGTCCTGGGCCATGGTTTTGGCGGCGTCGGTGACCTGGGTTGCCAGGGGCTGGGCTGCGGTTTTGAGCTGGTCCGCGGCTTCGCGTTCCTTCTGGCTTGCCGGGATCAGGGAGGAGACCAGGAGTCCGGCGCCGAAGGCGATCAGGCCGGCGGC
The DNA here is from genome assembly GCF_026723805.1 of Arthrobacter sp. FX8. Lineage (NCBI taxonomy): Bacteria > Bacillati > Actinomycetota > Actinomycetes > Micrococcales > Micrococcaceae > Arthrobacter > Arthrobacter sp. FX8. Next base: position 4,309,517 of record NZ_CP113505.1, read on the forward strand.
GAGGGGGTTGCCGGCGGTTTTGGCTTTGACCTGGTCCGGGGCGGCGGAGACGGCGTGGCCGGCGTCGCTGAGTTTTGCTGAGACGGTGTCGCCTGCCTGGTGGAGGCTGTCGCCGGCGGTGTGCATGGCGTTGGTGGTGTGTCCGGCGCCGGTGGCGGTGGTGTCGTGGACCTTGGTGGTGGCGTTGTCTGCGGCGCCCATGATTTTCTCCTTGACGCCGGTGACGGCGTCTTTGACCTTGTCGGTTTGGCGGTGGACGATGTTGGACGGGGTGACCTTGTCTGCCACGGCGTCCACGTTGGTGCCCAGGCGTGCCCGGGTGGCTTCTATGTCTGCGCGGATGACGTCAGGGTTTTCGCTCATCGGTTTACCTCACCTGGTTTTAGGGTTGGGGGAATTTCTGAGAGGGTTTCCCCGGTTTGGGGCAGGCCTTTGATCTGCTTGAGTTCCTTGCGGCCGATGGAGGCCAGGACGGCGGCGATGATGGCCCAGATGACGGCGACGATCAGTGCGGACCAGCCCAGGGGCATGATGGCGCCCAGGGCCCACATTAGGGCCAGGGAGAGGAAGAGCAGGACGAAGTGTCCGCCGACGCCGGCGCCGGCGAGCATGCCGGCGCCTTTCCCTGCGCGGGAGGTGGATTGTTTGAGTTCGGCCTTGGCCAGTTCCACTTCCTGGCGCATCAGGGTGGACAGGTCCCGGGTTACGTCGCCCAGCAGCTCGCCCAGGGACGCGTTGTCCGCTTTCACATGCGCCGCACTCGGCGGCGGCTCGGGTATCTGGCTACTCATTACAGGCCACCCGTCTGGCCGCCCCGGGTGCGGTCCTGCGTGAGGGGGTCGTTTGCCATGGGATCGTCGGCGAGTGCGCGGTCACGCAGCGGATCGTCCGAGAGCTGGTTTCCGGACCACGGTTCTTCCACCAGCTGCGGGCTGTCCAGGCCGCTGGCCGGCCCCGCTGCCTCCGGATAGCTGCTGCCCGGTGCACCGCCGTCGGAACCGGCCGTAGTGGTGGCCGGGCCGGGGAGCTGGACCGGAGGCGGAGGAACGGTCCCGCCGGCAACGGGGCTTGTCTGGTTGTACTGGCCACCGTAGGGGGTGCCGGAGTACTGGCCGGACAGGCCGGATGTCCTGGTGCCGGCAGAAGTGGATGAAGTGTCGGGCGCGCCTGCGGTGAGGCCGCGGGTGAGGCGTCCGGCAAGGACACCGGCGCCGGCGGCGAGGAGCAGGAACGTGCCGGGATTGTTGCGGGCGAACCGCTGGACCTCGTTCAGGAGGTCACCGGGTTCCCGGTTCTCCAGCCAGGACGCGATGGAGGAGGTCCGCTCGGCTGCCTGCCGGACAAGGTCGCTGGCCATGCCCTGCTGGTCCGGGGCGCTGGCCATGCTGTGCAGTTGGCTGGAAATGTTGCGGATGCCCTCGGCGGCCTTCTGCTGCTGCGTGCCGGCCTGGGTGGTCAGGCCCGACTTGGCCTGGTGGAGCAGGTCCTGGGCATTGAGCTTGGCCTCATGGGCCACATTCGCGGCCTCGCCCTTGGCGGTCTCCGCTACATTCTGGGCGGATCCGGCAGCGGTCCGGGCCACATCGGCTGCTTCTTCCTTGGCAGCGTCTTTGCGCGAGGACGCAGAGGTGTCACCGGTGGTGGGGTAGCCGGTTCCGGCTTCGCCCGCGTATGGGCTGGCGGTTGACGGGAAGGTGGTGGCCTCCCGTTCACCGGGGATTCCTGTGCTGCCCGGAGGAGTCGTGTAAGCGGGGTCCTCGGTCCATTGGTTCTCTGTCATCTTCGCTCTCTCTTTCCAAGAAGGCCGGTTGTTGATCAAGAACCAGCAATACTGGCCGTAAAATGATAAGCATGGTTACTAATAAAAAGTAAGTACCCTTGCTAAGCGAGTTATAACCGTTCCAAAAATGTCAGCCGGAATGGCGAGGGCCTGCCCGGTCACAACGAAGTGGAAAGTGGTGGGAAACATGGATACAGCTCCATGGGTTTGGGTGATAGTTGCCATCGTTGTCATTGCACTGATCGTGGTGCTCCTTTTGGCCGGCGGAAAGCGCCGGAAGGCCCTCCAGCAGAAGCGGGACCAGGAGCACCGGGAAAAGGCGGCAGAGATCCGGCGTGAAGCCGAGAACATGGAAATCGACGCCCGCGAGAGGGAAGCCAAGGCCACCCGGGCACGCGCCGACGCCGAACAGGCACAGGTCGACGCGGCGCGCCTTCGGCAGGAAGCCGAGCAGCGGGCCCATGAGGCGCAGGCCCTGCGTGGCGACGTAGCCAGCCACACCCGGAAGGCGGACGAGCTCGATCCCGACGTCGGCCGGGATGGCCGGCGGGACCAGGCGGCGGGCCCAGACGGCCGCCAGGCGGAATACGGGAATGCCGGCCATGACGGGCGTGGACCTGCCGACGCTGGTGCCGGCCGGGCTACGGGCGGGGACGCGGGATACGTGGAGGGCCGCCATGCCGACCTGCCACATGACGGCCGCGGCAGCCGCGGCACGATTGACGGCGGAAACGAGTCGGATATGCCGGCGGGCATGACTGGCGCCGAATCCGAGCGGAGGCGTCATCGCGATGAGACTGGCACCCCGGGAAATACGGGCACTTCGGAAAATCCAACTAGTTCGGAAAATCCAGACACCCCCACGGGACGTGATGCGCGCGGCAGGGAAAACCCGCGTATCTAAGGTCCGCAAGCGGCCGCAGTGGTTGAGCCCGGGGTCTTAAGCGCTAGGGCCGCCGCGGCTTGAGGACGGGGGAAGGGCCAACGCCTTCCCCCGTTCCCATGCCCGCGAGGACTTCCTTGACGGCGTCTATTGATGACACCCGTGGTTCCCACCCCAGGATCCGTTGTGCGCGGCTGGTGTCCATGATGGGCGCGCCCGCCGCCATCTCCACCCATCCGGAATCCGTGGGCTGGATACGTGCCCGCCACGTCAAGTCCACCACGGCGTGAAGCAGCCGCATGGGGATGGGGAGGATCCTCTTGGCGCCCAGGATGCGGCCCAGTTCCTGCGGGGTCAAAACCGGCTCGGCGGCGATGTTGAAGGCTCCGCTGGCCCGCTGGTCCACCACCCGCCAGTAGGCCTCTGCCACGTCGTCCGCGTGCACGGCCTGGAAGACCAGGTTGTCCGGGACCGGCAGCAATGGAACCCAGGGTTTGCGGGGTACGAGCTGCGAAAGAACCCTTCCCAGGAAGTACCTGCCAATTTCACTCCCTGCGTTTCCCTGGAAGATGAGGGCCGGCCGCAGCCTGGCGACCGAAATCTCCGGTTCAGCGGCGGCGAACTGGTCAAGGAGCTTTTCCTGCTCGGCTTTGTGGCGGCTGTAATGCGATCCGGCCATCCCGGTGGCGGGCCAGGACTCGTCCCTGCGCCGGTCTTTGTCCGCCTTGCTGTAGGCGCCGACGGACGAGGCGCAGACAACCTGTTTGACGCCCATCTTTCCGGCAGCGTCGAGGACATTCCTGGTGCCTGTGACATTGGTGCGGTGCAGGAGGGGCAAATCGCGGTTCGGCTGGATCTGCCACGCCAGGTGGACGACGGAATCAACCCCTTCGAGCGCCTTCTCGAGCAGCGGCCTGTCCTGTTCCAGGCCCACGTCCAGGCTGTGCCACTGCACGCCGCCGTAGGGGTCCCGGGACGTGTCAGGCACCCTCCGGCTGATGCCAACCAACTGCAGGCTCCCGGGCTTTCGGGCGACGTGGCCCTGCAGGTTGCGCAGCAGTGCTGTTCCCGCGTTTCCGCTGGCCCCGGTGATGGCAATGCGCATGCCAACGACTCCTTTGCACGCTTGGACTGGTTGCGGGCCCTTCAGGACGAGCCTACAGCGGAGAAGCATTGTTTTATAAGCAACCTTATGATTTGCTGCTTCTAAGTCTTGCCGCAGGCTTTCGGAACCAGACCGAGGGAAACCAACACTCATGCCCGAATCCTTTGCCGCATTTGCCGTGGACGCTGCCCCTGTCCGCTGCCAACAGCCCGAACCGGCACAACAACCCACTCCTCCCGCAACCTCAGGACGGCTGCGGGAAACGTTTGAAAACGAACTGGTCCTCCGGTACCTGGACCTCGCCGAGGCTTTGGCCGCCCGTTTTGAGGCCCGCGGCCGGGAGCGGGCAGACCTGAACCAGGTGGCCTACCTTGGCCTGGTCAAAGCGGCCCGCGGCTTTGACCAGGCCAAGGGCGAGAGCTTTCCGGCCTACGCCGCGCCCACCATCACGGGCGAACTCAAGAGGTATCTCCGCGACCGGACCTGGGTTGTGCGCCCGCCACGCCACATCCAGGACCTGAGGACGCGGCTGTTCCGTGCAGAGCCGGAACTGACCCAATCCCTGGGCCGGAATCCCAGCGTCGCCGAACTGGCCAGCGAATTGGGAAGCGACCCGGCTGAGGTGCAGGAGGCCATCTCGGCATCCAGCAGCATGCACCCGGACTCCCTTGACGCCGTGAACCCCAACTCGGATGCCCCGTCCATCGGCGACGTCCTGGCAAGCCCCGAGACGCCCCTGGAACGGCTTGAGGAACTCGCCTGCCTGCGGGACGCCATGCAGGACCTGGATGACTCGGACCGGGAGCTTTTGTACCGGCGCTACTTCTGTGAGGAGACGCAGGTGCAGCTGGGGAAGCGGTTGGGGATGTCCCAGATGCAGGTGTCCCGCCGTTTGGCCAAGGTGCTGGTGGAACTGCAGCGGCGCCTGGAGGCCGGCGCCCAGTTCGGCGCGCCGGAGGATGCCGCCGGCAACGGGACCTCATCCCGGGTTGTGCCGGCAGGCCGGACAGCCAACCACCCCGCGGCTTTCCGCCGTGCCCGGAACGGGCACACCGGCGCAGGTGCCGGCCGCCGCTTCGGCGGTGCGGGGACCAGGTAAAGCCCGGCCTTCGACCGGACCCGCGCAGTCAACGGACGACGGCGGGTGGCGGCCGCGGAAGCACATCATCGCCGGCTGCCGGGAGGGGCTGCGAAGCGCCCCGGAGGGAGTGCCTGCAGCAACAGGCATCCTATCTTGCCTGTTCAGCCGCCGAAAGGAAACACGCTCCTGCGGCTGAAAGAGGCCGTGGCCCTGTTTAGGAGCATCAGCAGGAGGGAACTGTTTGGTCATGGGAAGCTCTGAAAGATCCAAGCTCCGCGCTGTCCTGTTCGACCGGGACGGAACCTTGGTGATCGATGTGCCCTACAACGGGGACCCCGGCAAAGTACGGCCAATGCCCGGCGCCAAGGCCGTGCTGGACAGCCTGCGGGCGGAGGGTATCGCCACCGGCGTGATCAGTAACCAGTCGGGCATTGCCCGCGGCCTGATCTCGGCCGGGGACGTGGCAAGAGTCAACGCCCGGGTGGAAGAACTGCTGGGACCTTTTGACGTGTGGGAAGTCTGCCCCCACGCGGAGCAGGACGGCTGTACATGCCGGAAACCCGCTCCGGGGATGGTCCACAGCGCCTGCCGCAAACTTGGCATCCATGCCTCGGAGGCCGCCCTGATTGGGGACATTGGCGCCGACGTCGGTGCTGCCGAAGCGGCCGGCGCCACCGGAGTCCTGGTTCCCACCCCCGTGACCCGTGCCGAGGAGGTGGCTGCGGCGCGGCTGGTTGCTTCCGACCTGGCGTCCGCCGTCGGCCTGCTGCAGGGGACGCCCTGATGGGGCGCGTCCTGGTGGCCCGGCTGGACAGCATGGGCGATGTGTTGCTGGCAGGTCCGGCCGTGCGGGCGGTAGCCAACGGCCGTGCCCAGTACGGCGGCAGCACCAACCACGTGGTGATGCTGTGCGGCAGGCAGGGTGAAGCTGCGGCCGCGATGCTCCCTGGCGCCGCTGAGGTGTACAGCTGGGACAGTCCCTGGATCATGAACCCGGCGCCCGGGATGACCGGGCCGCACGCCGACCGGCTGATCGAGTATGTCCGCAATTCCCGGATCACCGAAGCAGTCATCCTCACGTCCTTCCACCAGTCGCCGCTGCCGCTGGCCCTGTTGCTGCGGCTGGCAGGAGTGGAACGCATCACCGGCGCCTCCACTGACTACGCCGGCTCCTTGCTGGATGTCCGCCTCAAGCCGGGGGAGGACTTCCCCGAAGACCAGCCCGAGGCGGAGCGGGCACTGGGCATTGCCGAGGCCGCAGGTTTCCGGCTTCCCGCGGGCGACGACGGGAAGCTGCGCGTGAAGTCCGGTCCGGACGTGACGGGCCTGGTGGGTGACGAACCGTACGTTGTGGTCCACCCCGGAGCCGCTGTTCCCGCCAGGGCGTGGCCCCCGCTGCACCATGCCGCCGCCGTCGAACTCCTCCAGGGTGCCGGGTACCGGGTGGTGGTGACCGGCGGACCCGGCGAGGAGTCGCTGACCGCCACGGTGGCCGGCCCCTCTGCGGTGGACCTCGGCGGGCGCACCGACCTGCCCACCATGGCCGCCGTCATGGCCGGAGCCGATGCGGTGGTCAGCGGGAACACCGGACCGGCCCACCTGGCAGCTTCGGTGGGCACACCCGTGGCGTGCCTGTTTTCCCCTGTGGTCCCGGCCATCCGGTGGGCGCCCTATGGCGTGCCCCTGGAACTCCTCGGGGACCAGAACGCACCCTGCCGTATGTCCCGCGCCCGGCTTTGCCCCGTCCCGGGCCACCCCTGCCTCGACTCCGTATCGCCGGAGGAAGTGGTGGCAGCGGTGGAACGCCTGATCAGCGGAGTGAGCTCCTTCAGCACCCATGTCAGCACCCGTAGAAAGGCCCGCAACAGATGAGAATCCTGCTCTGGCATGTCCACGGTTCCTGGACGGACGCCTTTGTCCGCGGCCGCCACGAGTACCTGCTTCCCGTCCTGCCCGGAGGCGGCGCATGGGGCCTGGGCCGCGCCGGCAGGGACTGGCCGGAATCAGTGCGGGAGGTGGACCTGGCGACGCTCCACCCTGACGCCGTGGACGCCGTCGTCCTCCAACGCCCGGAAGAGATCGATGAGGTGGTCCGAACCCTGGGCCGGATGCCCGGCGTCGACCTTCCGGCCGTGTTCGTGGAGCACAACACGCCCAAAGGCAACTTCCCGAACATTAGCCACCCGCTTGCGGACCAAACCAGCATCCCGGTGGTCCACGTCACCCACTTCAACCGCCTGGCCTGGGACAACGGCTCCGCTCCCACCACGGTGATCGAGCACGGAATCCCGGACCCTGGCCAGCTCTATACCGGTGAACTGCCGGAACTGGGGGTAGTGGTCAACGAACCGGTCCGCCGCGGCCGGGTCACAGGAACCGACCTGCTGCCGGCCTTCGCGTCGGTGGCGCCGCTGCAGGTGTTCGGCATGAAGACAGAGGGCCTGGCGGCAGCCACCGGAATCGAGGCTTCACGCGTGACGTCCCGGGGCGACCTGAAGACCCGGGACCTGCACCGGGAACTTGCCCGCTGCCGGGTCTACGTCCATCCCATGCGCTGGACCTCGCTGGGGCTGTCCCTCCTGGAAGCCATGCACCTGGGCATGCCGGTGGTGGTGCTTGCCACCACTGAGGCCCCACGTGCCGTGCCGCAGGAAGCCGGCGTGGTCTCGGCCGACGTCGACGAGCTGCTCCGTTGCGCGGCGCGGCTGGTGGCCAATCCGGATGAAGCCCGACGGCGGGGAGTTGCCGCCCGGGAGGCGGCGCTGGAGCGTTACGGCCTGGGCAAGTTCCAGGACCGCTGGGATGAGCTCCTGGCGGATCTGCGGAACCGTCCGCGGCACCCCGTTAACGAGCGGACGGACGAGCGGATCCTCGTTCCGGCGCGGGAGAGGAAGACACCATGAAGATCGCCATGATTTCTGAACACGCCAGTCCGCTGGCGGCACTGGGCGGGGTGGATGCAGGCGGGCAGAACGTACACGTTGCCGCGCTGTCCGAGGCCCTTGCCAAGCGCGGCCACCACGTCACCGTCTACACCCGCAGGGACGCAACGGAGCTTCCCGCACGGGTCCGGGTGGGGCGCCGGTTCGAAGTGGTCCACGTGGACGCCGGGCCCGCCCGCCACGTGCCCAAGGACCAGCTGCTGCCCTACATGGGCGACCTCGCGGACGGCGTGGCCAGGGACTGGGGGCATCGGCCGCCGGATGTGGTGCACGGCCACTTCTGGATGTCCGGCCTGGCAGCCCTGGAGGCGGCCAGGCGGCCCGATGCCGGTTACCGCGTGCCCATGCTGCAAACGTTCCATGCGCTGGGCACCGTCAAGCGGAGGCACCAGGGCGCGGAGGACACCAGCCCGGAGGCACGCCGCTGGCTGGAACCCGGCGTGGGACGAGCTGCCGACCGGATCATCGCCACCTGCTCAGACGAAGTTTTCGAGCTCAAGGCCATGGGTATCGCCACCGGCAAGATCTCCATTGCACCCTGCGGCGTGGACCTGGGCTTCTTCTCTGCAGAGGGGCCGGTGGCAGCCAGGAAGCGCCGCTACCGGATCCTGTCTGTGGGGCGGCTGGTGCCACGCAAGGGTGTGGACCTGGTGATCCGTGCGCTCCCGTACCTCAAGGCGGCGGGATTCGACGACGTCGAACTCCTGATCGTGGGCGGGGGCGGCGACACGAACGTGATGCACGCCGACCCCGAAATCCGGCGCCTGCTGGACCTCGCCGCCGGGCTGGGCGTGTCTGAACACGTGACCCTGCAGGGGCAGGTGTCCCGCGCGGAGATGCCCGGCATCTTCCGCAGTGCCGATGCCGTGGTGTGCGCACCCTGGTATGAACCGTTTGGCATCGTGCCGCTGGAAGCCATGGCATGCGGCATTCCGGTGGTGGCAGCAGCGGTTGGCGGCCTCCGGGACACGGTGGTTGACCACACCACCGGCCTGCACGTCCCGCCGCGGGACCCTGAAGCCATTGCTTCGGCACTGTCACTGCTGCTGGAAAACCCCGCCCTCAGGACGAAGCTCGGCCAGGCCGGGGAGCGGCGCGCGCGCACCCGTTACTCCTGGGACCGGGTGGCAGCGGAAACCGAAAAGGCATACCAGCTGGCCATGGCCGGTGCCCCGGCCAGCGTTTCGGCCGGGATCGTACCGATGGAAGGAGCCGCCCTGTGACTGCTGAATCGTCCCTGCGTGAAGCAGACCTCCGTACCCTGACCGCAGCACCGGCCCTGCCCGCTGTGCTCCCGGGCGCCACGTTCGTGGATGCCGCCAGCGCCGAGGCCGTCCGCACCCACCTGGACAACGTCATTCCGGCGCTTGATTCGCTCCGCAGCCAGTCGGGCCGGCTGGCTGCCTGGGGCGTGGAGCTGGCACAGCGCCTGCTGCGCGGCCAGCGGCTCCTGGCCGCGGGCAACGGCGGCTCAGCCGCGGAGGCGCAACACCTCACCGCCGAACTGGTGGGCCGGTTCGACAGCGAGCGGGTCCCGTTCTCCGCCATTTCCCTGCACGCGGAGTCATCGGCGGTCACCGCCATCGCCAACGACTACGGGTACGACGAAGTCTTTTCCCGGCAGGTCCGCGCGCATGGCCGCTCCGGTGACGTGCTGATGCTGCTGTCCACCAGCGGCAAGAGCCCCAACCTGCTGCGCGCCGCGGAAGCGGCCTCCCGGCTCAACGTGACCACCTGGGCGCTCACCGGCTCCGGCCCCAACCCGCTGGCGGACGTCTGCGACCAGGCCGTCATGATCGACGCCCTGAACGCCAACGCCCAGGAAGGGCACCTGATCGCCCTGCATGCCGTGTGCCGGGCCTTCGACCTTGAGGTTGCCCGGCACACCCCGTCAGTGGTCCCAGGGTTCCCCAGAGGTGGCCGGCCATGAGGATCGTCGTCGTGGGAGACGTGATGCTGGACGTCGACCTTTCCGGTGAGGCCACCCGGCTCAGCCCGGACGCCCCTGTTCCCGTGGTGGACGTTTCGGCTGTCCGCCGCCGCGCCGGCGGCGCAGGCCTGGTGGCGCGCATGCTGGCCCAGGACGGCTGGCCCGTCACGCTGGTGACGGTCCTTGGCAACGACGACGCCGGCAGCCAGTTGCGTGCGCAGCTGGCCGGCGTGCGGCTCGTCGCGGGCAGCAGCAGCTATCCCTCGCCCGTCAAGACCCGGGTCCGGGCGGGTTCCCATCCGGTGGTCCGCTTCGACCAGGGCTGTGAAAAGACGCCGGTCCCGGAGGTCAGCCCCGCCATGCTCCGCGCCGTGGAAAAAGCCGGCGTGGTGATCGTGGCGGACTACGGCCGGGGACTGGCAGCCAACCCGCAGCTGCGCGACGTGCTGGCCCGGCTCGCGGACAGGGTGCCGGTCATCTGGGACCCGCATCCTCGGGGCCCGAACCGGTGCCAGGCGTAACCGTGGTGACCCCGAATATCTCCGAGGCCACCAAGGCGGTGCAGTCCGGTCCGGGGAAGGGCTCCGCCCAGGCGGATTCCGCAGACCCAGCCGCAGCCGTGGCAGGGGTCCTGCTGGAACGCTGGCGCAGCCAGGCGGTGCTGGTGACCAAAGGCGAGGAAGGGGCCGTGCTGCTGCAGCGGGGCGGTACCGCCGCCCGTTCCGTTCCCGCGCCGAGGGTGGAGGCCGGCGATCCCTGCGGGGCAGGCGACCGGCTGGCAGCCAGCCTGGCGGTGCACCTCCTGGCCGGCCGCGACCTGCCGGATGCGGCGGCCCTGGCGGTCCACGATGCCGCCGATTTCCTGGCCGCCGGAGGAGTGTCGGCCCTGCCCGATGCCGGTGGGGAAGATGCCGCCCCCGGACATCGCGGGCCGGCGCAGGCGCCCGGCCGGCGTACCACCGAACCACTGCTCCTGGCCCGTTCGGTCCGTGAAAACGGCGGAAAAGTGGTTGCCACCGGCGGCTGCTTCGACCTGATCCACGCCGGCCACGTCCGAACACTCACCGCAGCCCGGGAGCTGGGGGACTGCCTGATCGTGTGCCTCAACTCCGACGATTCGGTGCGCCGGCTCAAGGGGCCGGAGCGTCCCATCATCGGCCAGCATGACCGGGCCGAGCTGCTCCTGGCGATGGAATGCGTGGACGCCGTGATGGTCTTCGACGAGGACACACCGGAAGCCGTCCTGGACCGTCTGCGTCCGGACATCTGGGTCAAGGGCGGCGACTACAAGGGCGCCCGCCTGCCCGAGACGGACCTGGTGGAAAGCTGGGGCGGCCGCTGCCTCACCGTCCCCTTCCACCCGGCCCGCTCCACCACCGGCCTGGCGGACGCACTCGCCAAGGTCAGCTGAACCTCCCTGCCCATCGACTTGTTTTCCCCATTGAAAGGAACACCATGACAGCAGAACCAACTGCAACCGCACCCACCAACCCCGGCCGCGTCCTGGTCACTGGAGGTGCCTCCGGACTGGGGGCCGCCGTCGTCGACGCCGTCCTCCGCTCAGGTGGCACCCCGGTGGTCCTGGACCGCGACATCAGCAGCGTCTCCGGGGTGAAGGCGTTCGAAGTGGACGTCGCTGACCGCGCTGCCGTGGAGAAGGCTGTCCTGGAAGCCGCCGAAACCCTGGGCGGCCTGGACGCCGTGGTCACCGCCGCCGGAATCGACCGCTGCGGCAAGCTCGCCGACGTCGAAGCCAACGAGTGGGAAAAGGTCATCGGCGTCAACCTGATGGGCACCGTTTCCGTGGTCCGCGCCGCCCTGCCCTACCTCAAGGAAACCCACGGCCGCGTAGTGACCGTGGCATCCACCCTGGGCAAGCGCGCCGTGGCTGATGCCACCGCGTACTGCGCCTCGAAGTTCGGCGTGGTGGGGTTCAGCCACGCACTGGCCGCGGAAACCGGCGGCGAAATCGGCGTCACCACCATGATCCCCGGCGGCATGAAGACCCGGTTCTTCGACGACCGCACCGAGCAGTACAAGCCGCAGGACGACTCCCGGCTCAACGACCCCGCCAACACCGCGCAGGCCATCCTGTTCGCACTCAACCAGCCCACCGGCTGCGAGGTGCGCGAGATGCTGATCTGCCACGAGGAAGAGGGCTCCTGGCCCTAAGCCGCCGCCGGCCACAACTACGCTGCCATCCGCAGTTTGCACAAGCGACATATCCAGCACCGACACATCCAGCACGGAAAGGCGGGAGGAACACCATGCCCACCACAGCCACCGAAACATCCGCAGGCCATGAGACAGTCCAGGGCTCCGGCATCACCATCCAGGACCCGCGAACCGGTGAAGTGCTTTGGACGGTGCCCGAAGCGGCGCCCGAGGCCATCAACCACGCCGTGGGTGTGGCCCGCAGCGGTGCAGCAGCGTGGGCCGCGACCGCACCGGCCGAACGGGGCGCCGCGCTGCGGGCAGCCGCCAAAGCCCTTGATGCAGCTGCGCGGGAGCTCGCGGGGCTGAACGCCAGCGAAACCGGCCGGCCGGAGGATGAGGCCCTGGCCGGCATCGCCGCCGGGGTTTCCACCCTGGAGCAGTACGCGGAACTTGGCCCGGTCCACCGTGGCCACAGCCTCCGCGGCAACCGGCTCGCCTCCGACTACACGCTGGCCGAACCGCGCGGCGTGGCCGTCCTGCTGACCCCCTGGAACGATCCGGTTGCCGTTGCCTGCGGGCTGATCGGCGCCGCGCTGGCCACGGGCAACACGGTCATCCACAAACCCAGCGAGCGGTGCCCGCGGCTTGGGGAGGCGCTGGGCGAAGTGCTGGCGCCGGCCTTCCCTGCCGGGGTATTCCAGACCCTCTCCGGTGGCGCAGGGGTGGGAGCGGCGCTGTCGCAGGCCGCCGTGGACGTCATAGCCCACGTGGGATCCAGCGCCTCAGGCGCCCGCATTGCCCAGGCCGGAGCCCTTACCGGCGCCCACGTCATCAGGGAAAACGGTGGCAACGACCCCCTGCTGGTGGACCGCGACGTGGATCCCGGGTGGGCTGCCCAGCAGGCAGCCATCGGAGCCTTCAGCAACAGCGGCCAGATCTGCACCTCCGTGGAACGGATCTACGTCCATAGGGACATTGCCGCCGAGTTCTGCAAAGCCCTGGAGGCCGAGGCAGCGCTCCGGAACAGCAGCGGCAGCGTGGCGCCGCTGGTGGACCTGCGGATGCGCGACGCCGTCCACGCCCACGTCGCCGAGGCCCTGGCCCAGGGCGCCCGCGCGGTGGAGGGCGGTGCCCTCCCGGCCGGCCCGGGTTCCTTCTACCCGGCCACCGTCCTGCTCGGCTGCACCGAAAGCATGCAGGTGATGGCGGAGGAAACGTTCGGCCCCGTGGCTCCGGTGCAGGTGGTGGACACGTTCGACGACGGCCTGCGCCTGGCGTGCAGCGGCAGGTATGGATTGGCGGCCACCGTCCTAAGCAGCAACATCGCGCACATCCAGCAGGCGGTGGCTGCGCTGCCCGTGGGAACGGTGAAGGTCAACGAGGTGTTCGGCGGCGCCCCCGGCGGAGCAGCCCAGCCGCGCGGCGAGAGCGGGGCCGGGTTCGGCTACGGGCCAGAGCTCCTGGACGAGTTCAGCCAGGTCAAGGTGGTGCACATCGCGGCCCCGCCGGCGGCCGGTTCCGGCGACGGCCCGGATACCATCATCAACACTGACGACCGGGACCTGCCGTGAACGCGTCCCCGGAATCCATCGACCTGTCCACCCAGCGGGCACTGTCCGACTGGCTCCCCGGCCGGCTCGCCGCGGAACATCCCTCCATCCTGGTCATCGGCGACGTGATGCTCGACGGCTGGTGGAGCGGCAGCATCGAACGGCTCTGCCGGGAAGCGCCCGCCCCCGTGGTGGACATCCAGTCCCGCGAATCGGTCCCGGGCGGCGCGGCCAACACCGCCATGAACCTGGCCGCCCTGGGAGCAAAGGTCTCGGTAGCCGGAATCATCGGCTCTGACGACGCCGGCGAAGACCTCCGTGCGCAGCTTGCCGCCGCCGGCATCGACGTCCGGCACCTGCACACCCACCCGGACATGGTCACCACCACCAAGATCCGGATCAGCAGCGGCGGCCAGGTGATGCTGCGCCTCGACGACTCGGCCGGCGCTGTCCCGGCCGACGCCCTGGCCGCGCTCGCCGCCTCGGTGCGTGCCGCCGTCGAACGCCAGGACGCCGTGCTGGTGTGCGACTACGGGACCGGCGTGGTGGCGGACCCTGTCCGCACGGAACTGGCGCGCGTCCTGGGACCTGACACCGCCGGCGAAAACCGTCCGCTTGTGGTGGTCGACGCCCATGATCCGCGCCCCTGGGCTGCCCTGCAGCCCCACCTGGTGACCCCGAACGCGCAGGAAACCGCCCGGCTCCTGGACCGGAAACTGCCGGAAGGGCAGGCGCGGGTGGAGGCGGTGTCCGCGGAGTCCGCGGCCCTGCTTCAGGCAACCGGCGCCCGGGCCGTGGTGGTCACCCTGGACCGGGACGGAACCGTGCTGTTGATGCCCGACGGCGTGCGGCACCGGACGTGGGCCCGGCCCGCCGCGGAGAAGCAGGCATCCGGGGCAGGGGACACCTTCGTGGCGGCCCTGACGCTTGCCCGTGCCGCCGGGCTGCCGCTGACCGCCAGCCTGGACCTGGCCCAGTCGGCCGCCGACGTGGTGGTCCACCAGCCCGGCACGTCTGTGTGCAGCACCGCCCAGCTCAGCCGGTACCTGGAGGCCTTCGCCGATACCGCCCTGAGTGCGGACGAACTGGAACGGCAGATGGAAATACACCGCGCCCAGGGCCAGCGGATCGTGCTGACCAACGGCTGCTTCGATGTGCTGCACAGCGGCCACACCAGGTACCTCAACCAGGCGAAACAGCTGGGCGACATCCTGGTGGTGGCACTGAACAGTGATGATTCGGTGCGCCGGCTCAAGGGCCCCGGCAGGCCCATCAACACCATGGCGGACCGTGCAGCCGTGGTGGCGGCCCTGAGCTGCGTGGACTATGTGACAGTGTTCGATACCCCCACGGCCACCCCGCTGATCCGCCGGCTCCGGCCCGAAGTCTATGCCAAGGGCGGGGACTACACGCCGGAAATGCTGGAGGAGACCCCGGCGGTGGAAGAGTACGGCGGCCGGATCGCCATTCTTGATTACGTGGCTGAACGGTCCACCACCGCCGTGGTGAAACGGATCCGCGACGGTGAAGGCGCAGTGCCTACCAACTAAGGTTGAAGCATGACTGAAGCGTGGCACGGGTAATGGCAAAACGCGGAAGGTCAGGGGGCCGGAACAGCATCCGTGCGGTTGCAGGCGTGGTGGAGGTGCCTGCGGGCTCCCGCCAGAGTGGTCCGGTGGAGGGTGTCTACTACATCGATACCGGTGACTGCGAGCTGGTGGCGGACCAGGACAACTCCACGGGCTGGCTCCTGAAGATCAACGGGGTCATGAGCTCGCACATCGACCTCGCCGATCCCCTGTTTTTGGACTTCGAGTACATGCGGTGGATGGCGGCGCTCATTGAATCCCGCTGGCCGCCGTCGGACGCATCGTCGGCAAAGCTGCGCGGGCTGCACCTGGGCGGCGGCGCCTGCTCCATGGCCCGCTACTTCGCCGCAGCCTACCCGGACGCCCGCCAGGTGGTGGTGGAACTGGACGGCAAGCTCGCGGAGCATGTCCGCAACTGGTTCGACCTTCCCAAGGCGCCTTTGCTCCGGATCCGGGTAGGGGAGGCCCGCGCCGTGACGGAGACCCTGACGGCCGGCACCCGGGACTTCATCATCCGCGACGTCTTCGCCGGCGCCCACACCCCGCGCCCGCTGACCACCGCCGAATTCAATGCGCACGTCAAACGGGTCCTGGCCCCGGGCGGCCTGTACGTGGCCAACTCCGGCGATGCCCCCGACCTCCGGAATGCGCGGGAGGACGCGGCCACCATTGCGGCAGCCTTCCGGCACACGGTGATCATTGCCGACCCCGCCATGCTGAAGGGCCGGCGCTACGGAAACATGGTGATGGCCGGCAGCGACTCGCCCATCGTGGACGACCCACAGCTGCGGCGCAGGCTCCTGGGCGGAGCCGTCCCGGCCCACCTCTGGGACGACGCCCAGGTCCGGGCGTTCGCCGCCGGAGCGGCAGTCCGCCACGACCCGCCGGCGCCCCCGGAAGCCTAAGCCCAGCCCAGGAGCGCTTCGCGGTAATCCGCCATCCGTTCCCGGAGGGCCTGCACCACCGCGGCAACCGCGGGCCGGCGCAGCGAATCCGGGCGCAGGACCAGCCAGTAGGGGAGCAGTTCGCCGATCTCGTCGGGCAGCAGCCGGACCAGGTCATCGTGCAGGTCCGCCATGAAGCACGGCAGGAACCCGACCCCCGCCCCGGCCCGGGTTGCCTCCACGTGCACGAACACGTTGGTGGAGGTGAGGCCGTCGCGCATGGCCGGAACCAGCCGCCGCGGCGCGTCAAGGTCATCCACCTGCAGCATTGAATCCACGAAATACACCAGCGGGTGCCCGTTGAGTTCAGCCACGGTGGCCGGTGTCCCGTGCTCCGCCAGGTAGGCGCGGGACGCGTACATTCCCAGCCGGTATTCACCCAGCCGGATGGCCTCCGCCCGGTGCACCTGCGGCTCGCCCACCACCACCTCGATGTCCAGGCCGGACCGCTGCTGCAGGGCACGGCGCGTCATGGTCACCACTTCCACGCTGAGGCCCGGATGGTCCCGGCGCAGGCGCGCCACCGCTGGGGCTGCAATGTAGGCGCTGAAGCCATCGGTGGCGGTCATGCGTACTACGCCGGTAATCGGGTCGGGTGCCTGGCCTGCCGGTCCCAGCGTGCCCAGCACCGCTTCCACCTGTTCCGCTGCCCGCACGGCCCGTTCGCCGAGCTCCGTCAGTTCCCAGCCGCCTGCTGCCCGGGACAATACCCGGCCGCCGAGCGCTTTCTCAAGGGCGGCGATCCTGCGGGACACCGTGGTGTGGTTCAAGCCCAGGGCCTGGGCCGCCGTCGTGAACCTGGCCGAGCGGGACACTGCCAGGAGGACCAGCAGGTCATCGGGGTTCGCATTCATATCTGCAATTGTGCACACGTTTCGTGCCGCTTTGGGCATTGAAGTGCCTGGTTTGTGCAGCAATACTCATCTGAGTCACTTGTGCTGGAGATCACAGCGCGTGTCAATGTGGACACTAGGAGAAACCATGAGCGTAGAGCAGCGCCCCGCCAACGAGGCCGGGCATGCACCCAAAGGATCAGGACTGAAGAAGATCGTCGCGGCCTCCATGGTGGGGACGGTGGTGGAGTGGTACGAGTTCTTCCTCTACGCCACCGCCGCCACCCTGGTCTTCGGCAAGTACTTCTTCCCCGCCACCGGAAACGAGCTCGACGGGATCATCCAGGCCTTCCTCACCTACGCCGTGGGCTTCATTGCACGCCCGCTGGGCGGCATCGTGTTCGGCCAGATCGGTGACAAGCTGGGCCGCAAGCCCACGCTGCAGCTCACCATCGTGATCATCGGCGTCTCCACGTTCCTGATGGGCTGCCTCCCCGGCTTCGCCGACATCGGGTACCTGGCCCCCGCACTGCTGGTGGCCCTGCGGTTCATCCAGGGCTTCGCGCTGGGCGGCGAATGGGGCGGAGCAGTCCTCCTCGTGGCAGAACACAGCCCCAACAAGACCCGCGCCTTCTGGTCCAGCTGGCCCCAGGCCGCCGTCCCGGTGGGCAACCTGCTGGCCACCCTGGTGCTGTACATCATGTCCACCACCCTCAGCAGCGAGGCCTTCCTTGGCTGGGGCTGGCGCGTGGCCTTCTGGCTCTCGGCCGTGATCGTCTTCGTGGGCTACTACATCCGTACCCACGTCAGTGAATCCCCCATCTTCCTCGAAGCCAAGGAACTGGTGGAAAAGGAACAGGCCGTCAGCTACGGCGTGTTCGAGGTGGTCCGCAAGTACCCCAAGGGCATCTTCCAGGCCATGGGCCTCCGGTTCGCGGAGAACATCATGTACTACCTGGTGGTCAGCTTCGCGATTGTCTACCTCAAGAGCGTGCACAAGTACGACACGTCATCACTGCTGCTGGCACTGCTGATCGCGCACGTCATCCACTTCGCCATCATCCCGCAGTACGGCCGCCTGGCGGACCGGATCGGCCGCAAGCCGGTCTACCTCGCCGGAGCCATCCTGGGTGCCACCTGGCCGTTCTTCGCCTTCCCCATGTTCGACACCCGGAACGCCGTGGTGATTGTCCTGGCGGTGACCATCGGACTGTGCCTGCACGGCCTCATGTACGCCGGCCAGCCGGCCATCATGGCCGAGATGTTCCCCACCCGCATGCGGTACTCCGGAGCCTCCCTGGGTTCCCAGGTCACGTCCATCTTCGCCGGCTCCCTGGCGCCGCTGCTGGCCACCCAGTGGCTCAAGGACACCGGCTCATGGGTGCCCACCGCCATCTACCTGGT
Organism: Arthrobacter sp. FX8; assembly: GCF_026723805.1. NCBI lineage: Bacteria > Bacillati > Actinomycetota > Actinomycetes > Micrococcales > Micrococcaceae > Arthrobacter > Arthrobacter sp. FX8. Next base: position 4,327,715 of record NZ_CP113505.1, read on the forward strand.
GGTGGCCTGCGCCATCACAACCGTGGCCGTCCTGAGCCTGAAGGAAACCAAGGGCATTGCCCTGGAAGACGTGGACAAGGAAGACGCCGCCCGCGAGGGACTGCTCAGCCCCACGCACGGCTGACCTGGCCACGATTGGACCGATGGAACCCGCTGGACCGCCTAGGCGCACAAAAGGAGAACTGCAATGGAGGACACGTTGAATGGACGCAAGGCGCTGGTCACCGGCGGTGCCAGCGGAATCGGGGCGGCGTGCGTGCGCGCACTTGCCGCGCGGGGAGCGAAAGTGGTGGTGGCCGACGTCGACGCCGCCGCGGCGGCGACGCTCGCCGATGAGGTGGGCGGCACCGCGTGGGGCGTGGACCTGCTGGACGTTGACGCCCTGGCCACCCTCAGCCTGGACTGCGACATCCTGGTGAACAATGCCGGTATCCAGCGCATCAGCCCCATCGAGGACTTTGAGCCGGCAGATTTCCGCCGGCTCATCACCCTCATGCTGGAGGCGCCCTTCCTGCTGATCCGGGCGGCGCTGCCACACATGTACGCGAACAACTTCGGCCGCATCATCAACCTCTCGTCGGTGCACGGGATCCGGGCCTCCCCGTTCAAGAGCGCCTACGTTTCCGCCAAGCATGGCCTGGAAGGGCTGAGCAAGGTGACGGCGCTGGAAGGCGGGGCTCACGGGGTCACGTCCAACTGCATCAACCCCGGCTACGTGCGCACGCCCCTGGTGGAGTCGCAGATCGCCGACCAGGCCAAGGTTCACGGCATCCCCGAATCCGAGGTCCTGGCCAAGGTGATGCTCACCGAGGCGGCCATCAAGCGCCTGGTGGAGCCGGAAGAAGTGGCGTCCCTGGTGGCCTGGCTGGCTTCCGCGGACGCCGGAATGGTCACCGGCGCCAGCTACACCATGGATGGGGGCTGGTCCGCGCGGTAGCACCCGTCCGGCCCCGCGCCTCCTATTCCAGGGGTTTGACCAGCCGGTGGTCGAAGAAGAAGACGCCGTAGGTCGTCTTCACCCCCACCGAACGCCGGTCCCGCCACACGACGACCCCTTCGCGCCTGCCGCTGAAGGGGTCGTCGCCTATGACGGTGTCACCCACCCGGTAAGGGGACCGCGGACTGAAGGCCTCCAGCATCAGTCCCAGGACCTGTCCCAGCGCTTCACCCACGCTGACGGGCTGGCCCAGGCGGGAAAAATCCTGTGCGTAGTCGTCCCTGGCCATGTGACCAACTCCTCCAGGCGGCAGCCTGCCGCCCGCTAACGGTGCTGGTTGGCCGAACGCTCCCAGCGGAGGATGGTCCTCCCATTCCGGCCGCCACCGTACGCCCACGCTAGGCGCTAATCACATCAGCAACATCAGTAACAGGTACTCAAGTTCTGAGGGGGCATTACCTGCCCGGGCCGGCTCCGTTGATGATGTCCTCGGCGTTGTCGAATGCCCACGCAACCAAAGGCACCAGGAGAGCGCTCAATTCGTAGCCCCGCTCCGTGAGGCTGTAATCCACGCGGGGCGGAATGACCGGCTGGGCGTTCCTGCTGACCAGGCCATCACGCTCCAGGGTCTTCAATGTCTGGGCCAGCATCTTCTCGCTGATTCCCTCGGCCCGCCGCCGCAAGTCACTCCAGCGCTGCTCACCCTCGGACAGGGAAAGCAGGATCAGGACTCCCCATTTGCTGGTGATGTGGTCCAGCAGGGTCCGGCTGGGGCACCCGGCGGGGAACACGCCGTCGGCAAAGGCCTGCGGGAGGGGCGACGCGTGAGGTGCTGTTTCCATGCCTCCAGCTTACCCAAAGCCTGGTACCTAACTTTTGAGTTAGTACCTTACTTCAAAGTGCGTACTCTCTGTTGGGAAGTTCTGCCGACTGGCCATGGTTGTGCCCTCTGACAGAGAAAGACTCCCGAAAGGAACCACCGTGAGCATTGTTGTTACAGGCGCCACCGGACAGTTGGGCCGCCACGTTCTTGAAGCCCTCCTGGAGAGGGGCGTACCCGCCGCGGATATCGTGGCCGCCGGCCGGTCGGTGGAGAAGCTCGCAGACTTTTCCGCGCGCGGGGTACGCGTGCAGCACATGGACTATGCCGACCCTGGTTCCGTGGCCGAAGCACTCAAGGGCGCCCGGCGGGTGCTGCTGATTTCCGGCAGCGAAGTGGGCCGGCGGGTGGAACAGCACCGCACCGTGATCAACGCCGCAAAGGCCGAAGGCGTGGAGCTGCTGGCCTACACCAGCATCGCCAATGCGGACACCACGGGCATGCTGCTGGCGGATGAGCATAAGGCCACGGAGGCGCTGCTGCGCGAATCCGGCGTCCCCTTCGTCCTGCTGCGCAACGGCTGGTACCTGGAGAACTACACGGAACAGCTGCCGGGCACCCTGGCCCAGGGAGCGCTCGCGGGCAGCGCCGGGGAGGGCAAGGTCAGCGGGGCCGCACGGGTGGACTACGCCCACGCCGCAGCAGCGGTCCTGGTGGCCGATGAACAGGCCGGCAAGGTCTACGAGCTGGGCGGCGACGAGGCCTTCAGCATGGCGGACCTGGCGTCCGAGATCACTGCAGCCACCGGAAAACCCGTCCGCTACAACAACCTGCCCACCGAGGATTACGTTGGCCTGCTCACCGGTGTGGGTGTTCCCGAGGCTTTTGCCGGGATCCTGGCTGATTCGGACCTGGGCATTGCGCGCGGCGATCTCCTGGTCAGCACCGGCGACCTGCGCAGGCTGATCGGGCGCCCGACGACGTCCCTCGGCCAGGCGGTACGGGCCGCCGCTGCTGCGGGCTAGGGAGCGCCGGCCAAACGAGGCATTGGACTGACGGGGCAGTGGCCTGACAGGCGCCGGTCTTACAGAGCAGAACATGGAAGTGCCCGGTCCGTTCGGGGACCGGGCACTTCTTGCTTCAGTACTGCTGCCAGGGCAGGTGGAGTCCTAGGTTTTGGATCCGGTTAGGGCCAGCGTTCCGCCGAGGCCGATCATCATTGCCCCGCCGACCGCCTCCACCGCGGGGACGCGCCGCGGTGAGCGGACGAACCACAGCCGCGCCCACCCCGCCGCGATCGCCCACACGCTGTCCGAGACCAACGCGATCAGCAGGAAGACAGCACCCAGCAGTGCAAGCTGGAACGGAATGTTGCCGGCAGGGTAGTCCACGAACTGGGGCAGGATCGCCACGAAGAACACCACCGACTTCGGGTTCGTGGCGCCCACCACCGCCCCCTGGCGCACCAACGTCCACGGAGTGGAGGCCGGCGGCGGCGCAAGCCGCCGGGAACCGTGCCCCCGGCGGACAATGGTCCGGATCCCCAGGAAAACCAGGTAAGCGGCACCTGCCAGCTTCACGATGCTGAAAAGAAGCACGGACTCGGCCACCACCACACCCACGCCAAGGGCCACGGCGATGACCTGGACCAACTGGCCCGTGGCATTTCCCAGGACGGTAAGGACGCCGCCGCGCCACCCCAGCGCGAGGGAACGTCCAATGACGAACAGCACGCTGGGGCCCGGGACGGCGATCAGGATTACGGACGCCAGGGCGAATGCCACCAGGTTGGACATTGGAACCATGGCTGATTGTAGCTCCGGTACGGGCGTCCGCAGCCGGCTGTTTCCGGCTTAGCTGCCCGTGCCTGCCCCGACCACCGGCAGCGGCGAGGTCTCGTCCTCAAGGTGGGCCCGGCGTCGGCCGACACCCTTGATCCACAGGCGGTAGGCCATCACCAGCAGTCCCAGCCATGCCGCGCCCACGTACAGGGCGATCCGGGTGTCCTCGAACGCGCCCAGGATGGCGATCACCAGCACCATGAAAGCGATGGTCAGGACGGAGGCGGCGGGCCACCACGGCGACGGGAATTCCGACGCCGGCAGGCCCCCGCGGGCGATTTCCCGCTTCATTGCAACATGGGACGCGAGGATCATCACCCAGACCCAAACGGTGGCGAAGGTGGCAATCGAGGCAATCACCAGGAACACATCCTCCGGAATAACGGCATTGAGGACCACTCCCACCAGGAGGATTCCCGCCATCATGACCACGGTCATCCACGGGACGCCGTGCCGGGAGACCTTGCCGAAGGCGGCCGGTGCATGGCCCTGGCTGGAAAGCCCGAAAAGGATGCGTCCGGCGCCGAAGATATCGCTGTTGATGGCTGAAAGCGCGGCCGTGATCACCACGGCGTTCAGGATGTGCGGTGCCGCCGGGATGCCCAGGCCGCTGAAGATCTGCACGAACGGGCTGCCACTGGTGCCCACCTGGTCCCACGGGAAGAGGCTCATCAGGACTCCGAGCGTGAGGACGTAGAACAGCAGCACGCGCACGGGCACAGTGTTCACGGCCTTTGGGATGACCTTTTTGGGGTCAGCCGCCTCGCCGGCCGTGATGCCCAGGGTCTCGATGCCGCCGAACGCGAACATCACCACGGCGAACGATGCCAGGAGGCCTTCGAAGCCGTTGGGGAACAATCCGCCATGGTCAACGAGGTTGCCCAGTCCCGGAGCCACGGCAGTGCCGTCGCCCTGGAAGCCGAACACGATCAGTGCAGCGCCGCCCGCGATCATGGCGATGATGGCCGCCACCTTGATCAGCGAGAACCAGAACTCAAGTTCTCCGAAGACCTTGACGCTGAGCAGGTTCAGCGCGGCGAGGAAGCAGATGACGGCCAGGATCCAGATCCAGCGGTCCACCTGCGGGAACCAGAAGCCCATATAGATGCTGAAGGCCGTGACGTCGGCGATCGCCACGATGGCCATCTCGAAAACGTACGTCCAGCCGGTCACGAAGCCGGCGAGGGGGCCGAGGTACCGGCTCGCGTACTGGCTGAAGGAACCCGATACCGGGTGCCGCACGGCCATTTCGCCCAAGGCGCGCATCACCATGAACACGGCTGCGCCGCCGATGATGTAGGCCAGCAGAACTGCCGGCCCGGCTTTCTGGATGGCGGAGGCTGAGCCATAGAAGAGGCCGGTGCCGATCGCCGAGCCCAGCGCCATGAAGCGGATGTGCCGGACGTTCAGCCCGCGGTTGAGGACATGCCCCACGCCGGCAGTTGGCTTGTGCGTTTCCGCCGCGGTTTCGGTCCGGGTTGGGGTTGGAGCTGGTTGCATGCAAATACCTTCTCGTCATTGGGAGGGGAGCCGCTAACCAGCAGACCATTTTCGCAGGCACCGTGATGAGGCTCACGGCGGGTTGCTGTCTTTCATTTCAGACTGTTCGCGGCGCCCTTTCGCTGCGGATATCATTTGGCGCTGCGCATCTTACTTTTCGCGCCGGATATTTAGGGCGCGAAAAGGGATATGCGTGTCGATAAGGCGTACGACGGAGCGAATGTCCGGTATTCCAGACACGGTGAGTCCGAACGGGGTTCCAGTGCCACCTCAAGGGGCGCAAGCTTAAGTACGGGATACCGGACAGAGCTAGCCAGAAAGACCCTTCCAGCCGATGAGCACTGCACTAAGCGCCGAAACGGGGGGCGCCGGGAACCAGGCGCCCCGGGCATCCGTCAAGGCAACGTCAAAAGTTCCTGCCGCAGAAAACACCCTGCGCATCCTCAAGCTGTTGGCTTCGCGGCGTGGCCCCATGGCGGCGTCGCAGATCGCGTCCAGCCTGGACCTGCCCCGCTCCAGCGTCTACCACCTGCTGGGGGTGATGGAGGCCAATGGCTTCGTCCTCCATTTGCACGAGGAACAGCGCTACGGGCTGGGCATCAGCGCTTTCGAGCTCAGCTCCGCGTACTCGCGCCAGGAGCCGCTGTCCCGGTTGGGCCGCCCACTGCTTGCCTCGCTGGTGGACGCGATTGGCGAGAGCGCCCACCTCGCCGTCCTGCACGGCCGCGACGTCCTGTACATCGTGGAGGAGCGGGCCAAGAACCGCCCGTCCCTGGTCACCGACGTCGGTGTCAGGCTTCCCAGCCACCTCACTGCCAGCGGCCGGGCCATCCTTGCCGCCCTGCCCAAATCCCAGGTGCGCGCCCTGTACCCCAACGCTGCTGCCTTCACTGCGCGGCACGAGGTGGAGGGGGCCATCATGAAGTACTCCGCCCTGTCCTCGCACCTGGACCAGGTCCGCCAGCGGGGCTACGCCACCGAACACGGCGAGGTGACCCCTGGCTTCGGCTCCATTGCCGCCGCGGTCACCGACCATTTGGGGTGGCCTACCGCGGCCGTCGCGGTCACCTTCCTGGAGGACAAACTGCCTGCTGACGAGTGGCCGGTGCTGGCGGCCCGGGTGCAGAAAGTAGCCGACGAACTCTCGGTCCGCATCCACGGCCGCCCGGTCAAATGAGCGCAGCCAAACAACTGACGGCTGGTCTGAAATACCGGACAGCACCCCGCTAAAACCGCTGTGAAGCCCGTCCTCAAAGGGCTTTAGTTGATACAGAACTTCTTCGAAACCTCAGACACCAAGAAAAGGAGCCCATCATGGCACCCGCCGATTTCACCACCGGGGCCCGCCCGGTCAAAGCAGCCCGCGGCACCGAGCTCACCGCCAAGTCCTGGCAGACCGAAGCGCCGCTGCGCATGCTGATGAACAACCTGGATCCCGAGGTCGCCGAGCGCCCGGACGACCTGGTGGTCTACGGCGGCACTGGCCGCGCCGTCCGCTCCTGGGCAGCGTTCGATGCCATCACCCGCACCCTGGAGACCATGGAAAAGGACGAGACCCTGCTGGTCCAGTCCGGAAAGCCGGTGGGCGTCTTCCGTACCAACGAGTGGGCCCCGCGCGTGCTGCTGGCCAACTCCAACCTCGTCGGCGACTGGGCAACCTGGCCCGAATTCCGCCGGCTCGAGGCCGAGGGCCTCATGATGTACGGCCAGATGACGGCCGGTTCATGGATCTACATCGGCACCCAGGGCATCCTGCAGGGCACCTTCGAGACCTTTGCCGCGATCGCCCGCAAACTCACAGGGGACGAAAACGGCACGCTCGCCGGCACGCTGACCCTCACCGGCGGCTGCGGCGGCATGGGCGGCGCCCAGCCGCTCGCCGTCACCCTGAACGAGGGCGCCTGCCTGATTGTCGACGTCGACGAAACCCGCCTGCGCAGGCGGGCCGGCAAACGCTACCTGGACGAGGTGGAAACCGACCTCGACGCCGCCATCGCCAAGGTGCTCAAGGCCAAGGAGGAACGCCGCGGCTGGTCCGTGGGCTACGTGGGCAACGCCGCCGAAGTCTTCCCCGAGATCCTGCGCCGCCACAAGGCCGGCGAACTCACCGTGGACATCGTCACCGACCAGACCTCCGCGCACGATCCCCTGTCCTACCTGCCCGAAGGCATTTCCGTGGACGAGTGGCACCGCGAGGCAGAGGCTGATCCTGAAGGGTTCACCAAGAAGGCCCAGGCATCCATGGCCCGGCACGTCCAGGCCATGGTGGAATTCCAGGACGCCGGCGCCGAGGTGTTCGACTACGGCAACTCCATCCGCGACGAAGCCCGCAAGGGTGGTTACGCCCGGGCCTTCGAGTTCCCCGGCTTCGTCCCCGCCTACATCCGGCCCCTGTTCTGCGAAGGGCTTGGCCCGTTCCGCTGGGTCGCCCTGTCCGGTGACCCGGAAGACATCCGGGTGACGGACGAAGCCATCAAGGAGCTCTTCCCGGAGAACAAGCACCTGCACCGCTGGATTGACGCCGCCCAGGAACGGGTCGAGTTCGAGGGCCTGCCGGCGCGCATCTGCTGGCTCGGCTACGGTGAACGCGCCAAGGCCGGCCTGCTCTTCAACCAGCTCGTCAAGGACGGCAAGGTCAAGGCTCCCATCGTGATCGGGCGCGACCACCTGGATTCGGGCTCCGTCGCCTCCCCGTACCGCGAAACGGAGGCCATGGCGGACGGCTCCGATGCCATCGCCGACTGGCCAATGCTGAACGCCCTGCTCAACACTGCCTCCGGCGCCACCTGGGTGTCCCTGCACCACGGCGGCGGTGTGGGCATCGGTCGCTCCATCCACGCCGGGCAGGTTTCCGTCGCCGACGGCACCGACCTCGCCGCGCAGAAACTCGAGCGCCTCCTCACCAACGACCCCGGCATGGGCGTCATCCGCCACGCCGACGCCGGCTACGAACGCGCCCTCGACGTCGCCAGGGAACGCGGCGTCCGCATCCCCATGAATGAAGGCAAGTAGAAAATGACTGTTACGACACACGAACCGCTGACCGTCACCCTCGGGTCCGTCGGCGTCACGCCCGGGGATCTGCTCGCCGTCGCACGCCACGGCGCGAAGGTGACCATCGCGCCGGACGCCCTGGAAACCGTCGCCAAGGTGCGCGCCCACATCGATGACCTCGCCGCCAGCGACGTCCCCGCCTACGGCATCTCCACCGGGTTCGGTGCCCTGGCCAACCGCCACATCCCGAATGAACTGCGCACCCAGCTGCAGAAGTCCCTCATCCGGAGCCACGCTGCGGGCATGGGGCCGGCCGTGGAGCGGGAAGTGGTCCGCGGCATCATGTTCCTGCGCGCCAAGACCCTCGCCTCCGGCCGCACCGGCGTCCGCCCCGTGGTCCTGCAGACCATGGTGGACGTCCTCAACGCCGGCATCACCCCCGTGGTCCGCGAGTTCGGCTCGCTGGGCTGCTCCGGTGACCTGGCGCCACTGTCCCACTGCGCCCTGGTCCTGATGGGCGAAGGGGAAGCGGAAGGGCCCGACGGCGTGACTTACGGCGGGCGGGGAGAGCGGCCTGTCGCTGAGCTGCTGGCAGAACACGGCATCGAGCCCGTCACCCTCGCCGAAAAGGAGGGCCTGGCCCTGGTCAACGGCACCGAGGGCATGCTGGGCATGCTCCTGATGGCCATCGCCGATCTTCGCCAATTGCTGTCGACGGCGGACATCACCGCCGCCCTCAGCGTCGAGGCGCTGCTGGGCACCGACCAGGTATTCCTGCCCGAACTGCACGCCGCGCTGCGGCCCCACCCGGGCCAGGCGGCAAGCGCGGACAACATGCTCCGCGTGCTGTCGGACTCTCCCATCGTGGCGTCGCACCGGGTGGGGGACTCCCGGGTGCAGGACGCCTACTCGCTGCGCTGCGCCCCCCAGGTTGCCGGTGCCGTCCGGGACACCGTTGACCACGCCGAATTGGTGGCCACCCGGGAGCTGGCGGCAGCCATCGACAACCCCGTGGTCCTTCCCGACGGGCGTGTGAGCTCCAACGGCAACTTCCACGGCGCGCCTGTGGCATACGTCCTGGACTACCTGGCCATCGCCGTCGCCGACCTCAGCTCCATCGCTGAACGCCGGACCGACCGCATGCTGGATCCTGCCCGGTCGCATGGCCTGCCCGCCTTCCTCGCCGCTGACCCCGGCGTGGACTCCGGGCTGATGATCGCCCAGTACACCCAGGCCGGCCTGGTTTCGGACAACAAGCGGCTTGCCGTTCCGGCCTCCGTGGACTCGATTCCGAGCTCCGCCATGCAGGAGGACCATGTCTCCATGGGCTGGCATGCGGCACGCAAGCTGCGCAAGGCGGTGGAAAACCTCCGCCGCGTCCTGGCCATCGAACTGGTGACCTCGGCGCGGGCGCTGGACATCCGCTCGCAGCTCTCGGGCGGGGTCCTGACGCCGGGGCCCGCGGGTACCGCTGTCGTGGCCGCGCTCCGCGGGGTGGTGGAGGGGCCGGGGACGGACCGGTTCCTGTCGCCGGAACTGGAAGCGGCTGACCGCCTGGTCGCCTCAGGTGACGTGCTCCGGGCAGCCGAATCCGCCGTCGGGCCGCTCGCCTGATACCGAAGAATCTTCAGCGCCTACTGACCGTCCGTCCGAAAGGTGGAATTTCCGGCGCCACGGCCCACCGTGGCGCCGGGAGTGTAGTAGAACTGAAGATGTAGTGAAAGTCACATCAAAGAAGCTGTGGCAGCAGAACGATACAAAGGGGTAGAAGTTCAAATGAAAGCACGTGGGGCAGTCCTGTCCAGGCGCAATGCCCATTCCGCCGCGGTATCCAACTGGAAGGCCCTCAAGGCCGGGGACCGCGTCGAGATCATCAAGCATGCGCATGTGGTGGCAGCCGGGGAGGTGGAAGAGGTGTCCCAAAGCGGCAACGTCCTTTGGCTGGTTCCGGCCGGTCCGTCAGGCCCCGCGGAGAAGCAGCTTTTCCTGAAGTCCGACGGCGTGGAGGTCCGCCGCGGCTAGCAGTCCCGCAAGCAGCAATAAAAAATCCCCGCACTGCCGTATGGCGTGCGGGGATTTTTGTAGGCGTGGTCAGACCGCGAAGGACTCGTACGTTTCGCCGAAAGGTACTGATGCGTCCAGGGCTACCGTGTAGCTTCCCGGGTGCAGCCTGGTGACGCGGATGCCGCACTCGGCATCCTTCGCTGCCACCCCAATCAGTTCGGCCACCGCCTCTTCCAGTCCTGCGTGGACCTCGCTGGCGCTGGAGAACTCCAGGCTGATGGACCGCAAAGCAGGTCCTTCGGTGGGCTTGGCGGCGGTGGGGATCCGCTCCAATGTGGCTGTAGTCATGTACTGCACTTTCTGTGTTTCGTGCCAAGATGGCTCAACCATTCTACCGACTGCTCCGGCTAGATGTCAGATGACTGTCCTTTCGGGCGCTGGATGTGCAGTCACAAAGGCTTTTGTTCGCGGGATCGCAGCGAATCAACGACCATGGATCTCGGGGCCCGGGGGCCCTGGAAGCACCCGATCGATACGGCTTGAGGAGAATTCGGTATGAAGATCATGCGCCTGGGCGAAAGCGGCAGCGAGCAGCCTGCGGTCCTGGTTTCCCCGGCGGACGGCATCGACCGGTATTTCAGCCTGTTGCCCCTTACCGCCGACGTGGACGGGGAGTTCCTTGCCGGGGGCGGACTGGACAGGGTGCGGGATGCACTGGAGGCCGGGGAACTGCCGGTTTTGGCGGGCGCCGCTGCGCTTCGGGTTGGTTCCCCCGTGGCCCGGCCCGGTTCGGTGGTGGGCGTCGGGATGAACTACGCCGCCCATGCCGCCGAATCGGGTGCCGAACCGCCAACGGTTCCCGTCGTCTTCCTCAAGCCCAGCAACACCGTCACCGGACCCTGCGACCCCGCCCCGCTTCCGCCGCACTCCACCCAATATGACTGGGAAGTGGAACTGGGCATCGTGATCGGCAGCGAAGCCAGCTACCTCGGGTCCGTCGAAGAGGCGTCCAAGTGCATTGCCGGCTATGTGACCGCCAACGACTTCTCCGAGCGGGAATACCAGTTGCCGGGAGCGGCGGGGCAATGGACCAAGGGGAAATCCCTTCCCGGGTCCACGCCCCTGGGCCCCTGGCTGGTTCCGGCGGGGGAGATCGACGGCGGCAACCTGCGGCTGCGCAGCTGGGTGAATGGTGAGCCGCGCCAGGATTCGTCGTCGTCGGAGCTCATCTTTGATGCGCCCACACTGGTCCACCACTGCAGCCAGTACATGCGGCTTGAACCGGGTGACGTGATCCTGACCGGGACGCCGCAGGGTGTGGCCCTCAGCGGCCGTTTCCCCTACCTCCAGCCGGGCGACGTGGTGGAGGTAGAGGTGGACGGCCTGGGCCGCCAGCGCCAGGAGTTGTTCCGGGCACGGGCGGCCGTCAGAGCCTAGGGTTACTGGCCCGCTTTTACCGCCAGGACCGGGCAGTCCGCCTCCAGCAGGATGCGCTGGGATGTGCTGCCCATGATCAGCTTGCCCACCGGGGTGCGGCGGCGCAGGCCGATCACGATCAGTTCGGCGTTGTGCTCCTCCGCGGCGTCCAGCACCTCGGCCGCGGCATCATGGCCGCGGACGGGCCGCTTGATCAGGTACTCGATGCCCTGGCCGGCCAGCCGCTTCTCGATGTCCTGGATGTCGCCGTCCTGCGCAAAGCGGTTGTCCACCGGTGCTTCGCCCTTTGAGGAGTTGATCAGCACCAGGGTGCTGTTGCTCTTCCTGGCCTCGGTGATGGCCTGGGTGAGGGCGGCTTCGCCCTCGGGGGTGGGGACGTATCCCACAACGACGGTCATGGAGTCTCCTTTTCTGCTCGATGCGGGTAGTGGGATCTGGCGACGGGGCGGGCCTGCTCAGTCGCTGTAGTCAGCTGCGCCCGAATTGGCGGGAACCAGCGGCCTGCGGTCCGGACGGCTGCGCCGGTACAGCTTGTAGGCAAAGGGCCAGAGCAGGATGAGGCCAATGATGACATAGATCCCGACGGCGATCGGCTCGCTGAAGAGCCCTGCCGGGTCACCCGCGCTCAGCTGCAGGGTCTTGCGGAGCTGCCCTTCGATCCGCGGACCCAGGATCACGCCAAGGATCAGCGGCAGGACGGGAAGCCCGAAGCGCCGCATCATGAAGCCCAGTGCGCCCAGGACCAGCAGGATCACCAGGTCGAACGCCTGCAGGTTCACCGAGTAGGCGCCCAGCGTGGCGAAGAACAGGATGCCGGCATACAGGTAGGGGCGGGGCAGCTGCAGGAGTTTCGCCCACATCGGTGCCAGCGGGAGGTTAATCAGCAGGAGCAGCAGGTTGCCAATGAAGAGGCTGGCGATCAGCGCCCACACAAGGGGCCCTTGGCTTTCGAAAAGCTGCGGGCCCGGCTGGATGCCGTAGCTGGTGAAGGCGGCGAGCATGACGGCGGCGGTGGCGTTGGTGGGCAGGCCCAGTGCCAGCATGGGGGTCAGGGTGCCGGCGGCCGCCGCGTTGTTGGCTGCTTCCGGACCGGCAACGCCCTCGATGGCACCCTTGCCGAACTCTTCGGGGTGTTTGCTGAGGCGCTTTTCCGTGACATAGGAGAGGAAGGTTGGGATCTCGGCGCCGCCTGCCGGCAGTGCGCCGAACGGGAAGCCAAAGGCGGTCCCGCGCAGCCAGGGCTTCCAGGAGCGCTTCCAGTCGGACTTGCCCATCCAGGGCTGGCCCACGGGAATGGCATGCAGGGGGTACGGCGCAGGTGCGCGGCCACCCAGAGGGCCTCTCCCACGGCGAAGATGGCCACGGCCACCACCACGATGTCCAGGCCGTCCGCCAGGAGCGGCTGGCCGAAGGTGAGGCGGCGCTGGCCGGTCACGGAGTCCATGCCCACAAGACCAATGGCCAGGCCCAGGCCCAGGGAAGCAAAGCCGCGCAAGCGCGACGAACCGAGTACGGCCGTGACCGCCAACAGCGCCAAGACCATGATGGCGAAGTAGCTGGGTGCACCAAGGCTCACTGCGAACTTCACCACGATCGGCGCGCAGACGGCCAGCAGCGCCGTGCCGATGGTGCCGGCGACGAACGAGCCGATGGCCGCCGTCGCAAGCGCCTGCGCCGCCCTGCCCGCCTTGGCCATCTTGTTGCCCTCGATGGCGGTGACCACGGAGGACGATTCGCCGGGAGTGTTGAGGAGGATCGAGGTGGTGGAACCGCCGTACATGCCGCCGTAGTAGATGCCGGCGAACATGATGAAGGCGCTGGTGGGTTCCAGGGCATAGGTGACGGGGAGCAGCAGGGCAACGGTCATGGCCGGGCCCAGGCCGGGGAGGACACCGACGGCGGTGCCCAGGACGACGCCGATGACGGCGTACAGGAAATTCATGGGGGTCAGGGCGGTGGCGAAGCCGTCCATCAGGGAGGACCAGACGTCCATTTAGAGGATTCCTTCCAGGAGGCCGGCCGGCAGCGCGATGCCCAGGCCGAGGTAGAAGCCGTAGAAGGTCAACAGGGACAGGGCCACGGAGATCGCGCCGTCCCGGACGTAGCGGCGGCTGCCGAGGGCCAGGACGCTGCCCCAGAACAGGACGGTTCCGGAGATCACCCAGCCGGCCCAGTCGATCAGCAGGATGTTCAGGATGAAGGCGCCGGCCAGCGGCAGGACGGTCTTCCAGTCGGCGGGGTGCGTGAGGTCGACGTCCTCGCCGCCCTCAGCCTCGCCCTTGCCGCCGCGCAGGACGTTGACGGCCAGCAGCACGGCGCAGACCACCAGCATTCCGGCCACGATGAACGGAACGGTTTTGGGACCCACCGGGTCGGACTTCGAATACGGGGTTACCAGGCCGTTGGCATCCAGGAAGACCAGGACGCCGGCCGCCCCGAGCAGGAGTGCAACTCCCAGCTCGGAGCGGCCTTTGAGGCCTGTGGTCAGGGAGGTCACGCCAACCCAAGCTTGGTGAGGACGTCCGCCACCCGCTTGTCCTGCTCGGTGAGGAAGGTCTTGAACTGGTCACCGGTGATGAAGGCATCGGTCCAGCTGTGGGTCTTCAGCGCTTCCTTCCAGCCGGCCGTGCCGTGCATCTTTTCCAGGGCTGCGATCAGGGATGCCTTGTCCTTGTCGCTGATTCCCGGAGGGGCCACGACGCCGCGCCAGTTGGTGAACACCAGGTCGATGTTGGATTCCTTGAGCGTGGGTGCGTCCACGCCGTCCAGGCGCTTCTCGCCGCTGGTGGCCAGGACCCGGACCTCGCCGGATTCGATCTGCTTCAGGTACTCGCCGGCGCCGGAAGCGGCGAAGCCCAGCTTGTTGCCCAGGATTGCGGGCAGGAGGTCGCCGCCGCCGTCGTAGGCAACGTAGTTGACCTTGGTGGCGTCGATGCCCACGGCCCCGGCCAGCTGCATGGGCAGCAGGTGGTCCGGGCCGCCGGGGAGGAGCCGCCGCCCACGGCGATGGAACCGGGATCGGCTTTCCAGGCCTTCACCAGGTCATCGATGGTCTTGTACGGGGAGTCCTTGCTGACCATGATGGCGCCGGGCTCTTCGATCAGCCGGGCCAGCGGGGTGGTGTCGGTCAGCTTGGACTCGGACTTGTTGGTGTAGCTGGCGCCGACAACGCCCAGGCCCATGAGCATGGCAAGATCGCCGTTGCCCTTCTCGTTGACCACGCGGGCCAGGCCCACCGTGCCGCCGGCCCCTGCGAGGTTGAAGACCTCGGTGTTGGTGGAGATCTTCTCGTCGTCGAGAACCTTCGCGGCGGCGCGGGCGGTGGTGTCGTAACCGCCGCCGGGGGTGTTGGGGACCATGATCTGCAGGCCGGTGATGGGTCCGGCGGCGGCGCCGGAGCTTTCCGAACCGGTGGAGCTCTTGCTGGTGGCACCGCAACCGGTGGCCATCAGGGCGATGCCGGCGGCAACGGCGGCAATTCGCAATGCGCGGATCTGGCGCATGTGTTCCTCTTCTCTCGAACAAATCTGACCGGCATCGGCTGCCTTGCGGTTCCGATGCCTTGTGGTTCCGATGCTAGGGGCGGCCGTGACGCCGATCACTCTTGTGTACGCAGAGAAAGTTGTGTTCATTGCGTTCACGTTTCCAAACCCCCACAACGGCCCGGCCGCGGGCTTTGGGATATAGTTCCCGGTACCAACCCCGGCCCTGGGCCCGCGCTGCTGCGCGCATAAGGGGCCAGCCAAACCCGCCGGACAACTCCCGGCCCAACCAGCAACTCCAGGAAGACCATTGTGACTCGACGACGAGGAATGTCCCTCGCGGGGCAGTACCTTCTGCTGCAGTTGCTCATTGTCCTGGCCGTCCTGGTGGGCGTGGTGGCCATCTCCCTGGCCCAGTCCGCGGCCGCCTTCGAACGGATCGAAGGCAGGCGTGCCCTGTCGGCCGCGGAAGCCCTGGGCGGCAACCCCGTGGTGCGCGAACTCCTCCCGGACGCCGAACCGCGCGGCGGGGCCGTCCTGCCGTCGGTGGCGGAATCCGTCCGGATCGTCTCGGGCTCCTCCCGGGTCGCGCTCGCGAAACTGGACCGCACCGTGGTGGCGTCCTCGGACCCCAGCCTGCTGGGCGAGCCGCTGGAGCTCGGCGCCAGCCGGGTGATGGAAGGCAGGGCCTGGACCGGAGTGGTGGGCGGCACGCCGGCCCCGCTCCTCTCCGCCCACGTCCCGGTCCTGGACGATACCGGCCGCATGATCGGGATCGCCTCCATCAGCCGCAACTATCCCACCGTGCTCGAGCGGCTGGGCGACGCCGTCCCCAACCTCCTCACGTACCTGGGCGTCGCCAGCGTCCTGGGCATTGCCGGCTCCTTGCTGCTCTCGCGGCGGGTCAAACGGCAGACTCTCGGCATGGAACCCAGCGAAATCACCAGCCTGGTGGAGAACCGCGAAGCCATGCTGCACGGCCTCAAGGAGGGTGTGGTTGCGCTGGACCTGCACGATCGGATCACGGTGGCCAACCACAGCGCCCGCGCCCTGCTCGGACTCCCGCCCGACTGCGTGGGCAAACGCGTGGCGGGCCTCGCCGTCGAACCCGCCCTCAAGGAAGTCCTCACCCGGGACCAGCCCGGGCCGGACCAGCTGGTGCTGGTGGGGGACCGGCTGGTGGTGATGAACCGGGTGCCCATCCAGTCCCGCGGCCGGGTCATCGGCTCGGTGACAACCCTTCGCGACCGCACGGAACTCTCCGAACTGGAGCAGGAACTCGGCACCACCCGCACTGCCACGGACACCCTGCGGGCCCAGGCGCACGAGTTCGCCAACCAGCTGCACGTCATTTCCGGCCTGATCCAGATCGGCGAGTACGACTCCGTGGTCCAGTTCGTCAACGGTGCCACCGTGGACCGGACCCGGCTCAATGACGAAGTGACCGGCCGGATCAAGGATCCCGCGCTCGCTGCCCTGCTGATCGCCAAGTCCAGCCTCGCCACCGAACGGGGCGTGGCCCTGCAGCTGCACCCCGACTCCGTGCTGGACCCCGTTGATGACGAGTTGTCCCGGGACCTCACCACCGTGGTGGGGAACCTGGTGGACAACGCGTTCGACGCCGTCACCGGGCTTCCGCAGGGAGCCGTCACGGTGCGGGTGGAGGGCAAGGCAGGGAAAGACGTCGTGGTGACGGTGCGGGACAATGGTCCCGGCGTTCCCGGCAGCTCCACGGACCACATCTTCCGCCAGGGCTTCACTACCAAGGAACCGGGCCCGGCCGGCAGCCGCGGTTTCGGGCTGGCGCTGTCCCGGGTGGTGTGCCGCCGCAGTGGCGGGAACCTGGCGGTGGCCAACGATAATGGGGCTGTCTTTACCGCCGTGCTGAAACGAGGGAGTACCCAGCCATGATCAAGGTCCTGATCGTCGATGACGACTTCATGGTGGCCAAGGTGCATGCCGGCTTCATCCAGCGCACGCCGGGCTTCGCCGTGGTGGGTGCGGCACACACCGGGGCCCAGGCCGTGGCGGAAACCGAACGGCTCCAGCCGGACCTGGTGCTGCTGGACATCCACCTTCCGGACATCAACGGCCTTGACCTGATGCAGCGCCTGCGAGCGGTGGCACCGGAGCTGGACGTGCTGGTCATCAGTGCCGCACGGGAGGTGGAGACCGTGCGGAAGGCGCTCCGGGGCGGCATTGTCCATTACCTGATCAAGCCTTTTTCGCAGACGGACCTGCAGGAGCGGCTGGAGCACTACCGCAATGCCTACCAAGGCCTTGACGCGTCCAAGGACGTGGCCGAGCAGTCGGACGTCAACCGGGTGTTCGGCCTGGACCGCGCCGAACGTCCGCTCCCCAAGGGCTGCAGCATCGAGACCCTGAAGCTGGTGGAGGCGGCATTGAACGCTGCCGCCGGTGACGTGTCAGCCGCAGAAGTGGCCCAGGAACTGGGCACTTCCCGCGTCAGCGCCCGCCGCTACCTGGAATACCTGCACGACGAAGGCACCCTTGAGGTGCGGCTCAAGTACGGCGTGGGACGGCCGGAGCGCCGGTACGTCCTGAAGGGAGCCTGATTCCGGGCTGCGGCGTCTTTCAGCGCAGCAGCGTGTCCACCAGCCGCGCTGCGGTTTTGGCGGTCCGGCCGTCGATATCGAAGGCCGGGTTCAGCTCCGCAACGTCCAGGTGCAGGAGCTTCCCGCTCCGCGCCACCTGCCGGCACACGGCGGCAATAACAGGCAGCGGCACGCCGTAGGCCGCGGGCGCGCTCACCCCGGGCGCCACGGCCGCGGGCAGCACATCCAGGTCGATGGTCAGGTACAGCACGTCGATGTCCGCCAGGAAGGCGTCCACAAAGTCCCGCACCCTCTCTGCGTCGCAGTCCTCGTCCAGCAGGTACCGAACGCCCAGCGTCCGGGCGGTGTCGAACAGGACCCGGGTGTTGTTCGGCTCCGAGATGCCCACGACGGCGTAGCGGAATTCCCGCCCGGCGTCCGCTTCCGCATGGGCCATCTGCAGGAACGGGGTCCCGGAACTGGGCACCGGCTCGTCGCGGAGGTCGAAGTGGGCGTCAAGGTTCAGGACACCAAGCCGCTGCCCGTTGCGGACCGCCGACGAGGCGCTGACGCCGAGGTAGCTCGCGTAGGCGGTTTCGTGGCCGCCGCCCAGGACAACGGTCTGGTGGCCGGCGTCCAGCAGGGCCGCCACTGCGCGGCCAAGCCGTTCCTGCCCGGCTTCCAGGTCTTCCCCCGGCACCGCCACGTCGCCGAGGTCAGCCACCGTCCGGTCGAGGTGGAAAGCGAGCGGGCCCAGCGCCTTCCGCAAGGCTGCGGGGGCGGCGGACGCTCCCGTGCGCCCCTTGTTCCGGCGCACGCCCTCGTCGCTGGCGAAGCCCAGCAGGGCCACGGGCCTGCCGGTCGCCGTACCCCCGTACCCGGCGCACCCATCCGGTCCCCCGCACCCGCCGTGGTGCTGTCCAGCGCGTCAACTGCCTGCCACCATCGGCGGTGGCCGGGACCGTCGCCGTCGAACCTCCCGGTCCAGGGCTGGGGCGGGACATCGACGGCGGGGAGCTGGAGGGACATGACTCAAGCTCACCGCATGCGGGGCACGAAAACCAGCAACGCCGCCGTCGTCCTGTCCGGGATCCAAGAACCCCCTAACGCCAGGACCCGGCTTCCAGGTACCCGGACTTCTTACTGCGCCGGGGATATGCCGGGTGCAGGGGTTATGGTGAGAGCAGTCCGCCCCATCGAAGCGTGGCGTGTCCGCTTCCGGATCCACGCAACCATTCCAGGCTGGAGAGCCTTCCCCATGTTCGAAGCCCCAGACATCCTCTTTGCCGCGGCAGGCATCGCCGTCTTCATCGCCGCGGTCCTGCCCAAGCTGCTGCGCGACATGCCGCTGTCCATGCCCATGGTTTTCCTTGGTGCCGGGATGGGGGCGTTCGCGCTGATTCCATCGCTGCCGGACCCCAACCCGGTGGAGCACGGCGATTTTGTCATGCACCTTGCGGAGGTCTGCGTGATCATTTCGCTGATGGGCGCCGGACTGGCCCTGGACCGGCCGGTGGGACGCAAGCGCTGGTCCACCACGTGGCGGCTCCTGGGCATCGCCATGCCGTTGTGCATCCTGGGGTTGACGCTGCTGGGCATGTGGTTCCTGGGCCTGGGGCTGGGCGCGGCCCTGCTGGTGGCCGCCAGCCTCGCCCCCACGGACCCGGTCCTCGCGTCCGAAGTCCAGGTGGGCGAGCCCGCGGACCAGGATGGCCATACCGACAAGGAGGATGAGGTCCGGTTCGGACTCACCTCGGAAGCCGGGCTGAACGACGGGCTGGCTTTCCCGTTCGTGTACCTGGCCATTGCCATCAGCGTCGCCGGGGCAAGCCCAACTGCCTGGTTTGGCGAATGGTTCGGGCTGGACGTGCTGTGGCGGCTGGCCATCGGGCTGCTGGTGGGCTTCCTCACCGGCAAGCTGCTGGCAAGGGTCTTCTTCTCCGCCCATGCGGAGAGCTTCAGGCTGTCCAACCACTCCGAGGGGTTCGTGGCCCTGGCGGCGACGTTCCTGGCCTATGGGCTGACGCAAATGGTGGCGGGCTACGGATTCATCGCGGTCTTCGTCTGCGCCGTGACCATCCGCGCAGCTGAACGCACCCACGGCTACCACCGGGTGCTGCACTCCTACGTGGAGCAGCTGGAACGGCTCCTGACGGTGGTGATCCTGGTCCTGCTCGGCGGTGCAATCGCCCGTGGGCTGCTTGAAGGGATTGGCTTGGGGGAAGTGCTGGTGGCGTTGGCATTCCTGCTGGTGGTCCGGCCGCTTGCCGGCTGGCTGGGCCTGCTGGGCGGCAAGACCGGGCCGCGGGAACGCGTGGCGCTCTCCTTCTTTGGCATCCGCGGCATCGGGTCGGTGTACTACCTGGCCTTTGCGCTGGGCGAAGGCCACTTCACGGACCAGGCACACTGGCTCTGGTCCTTCATCGGGCTGGTGGTGGCGCTGTCCATCGTGATCCATGGCGCCACCACCTCGCCCCTCATGAACCGGCTGGACCGGCTGCGCGAAAGGAAGGCGCTGGCGGTGTCCGGCGACGAGGGACTCGCGCCGAACACCCCTGTATAGCTGCATGCCTGTGCAGCTATACAGGGTGTAGCTACATGCCCAGTGCGGCCTCGATGGGCCCGATGGCGAAGAACAGTGCGAACGCCGCGGCCACGGCCCACATCAGCGGGTGGATGTCCTTGACCCGTCCCTGGACGGTGCGGATCAGGACGTACGCGATGAAGCCTGCGCCCAGGCCGTTGGCGATGGAGTAGGTGAACGGCATCAGGGTGAACGTCAGGAACGCCGGGATGGCGATGCCCCAGTCCTGCCAGTCGATCTTGCCCACCTGGGACACCATCATGAAGCCCACCACTACCAGCGCCGGGGCCACTGCCTCGAACGGCACCAGGTTGATCAGCGGGGTGAAGAACATGGCCACCAGGAACAGCAGGCCGGTGACCACCGAGGCGATACCGGTGCGGGCGCCTTCGCCGATGCCGGCGCCGGCCTCGACATAGATCTGGTTGGAGGAGACGGAAGCGCCGCCGCCGATGATGGCGCCGAGTGCGTCCACCTGGAGCACGCGGTCGACGTCGGGAATGTTGCCGTGCTCGTCCACCGTTCCGGCCTCGTTGGCCAGGCCCACCATGGTGCCCATGGCGTCGAAGAAGATGCTGAGCAGGATGACGAAGGCCAGCAGGGTGGCGGCCACGAAGCCGAGGTGTTCGAAGGCGCCGAAGGGATTGGCCTTGCCGATCAGGGACAGGTCAGGGGCGGCCCAGCCGGAGAACGCCGGCGCCACCAGGGACCAGCCCTGGGGGTTGAAGTTCTTGCCGTCGAAGCTGGGTCCGATGTGCAGGGTTGTCTCAAGGATCACGGACAGCACGGTGGAGGTGATGATGCCGATCAGGATGGCGCCCTTGATCTTGCGCACCACAAGGGCGATGGTCAGGATCAGGCCGAAAACGAACACGGCCGTGGGCCAGCCCAGCAGCTTGCCTTCGAAGCCAAGGCCAACGGGCACCGTGGTGCCTGCAACGTCCGGAATGCGCCGCACGAATCCGGCGTTGACCAGCCCGATCAGGGCGATGAACAGGCCGATGCCCACCACGATTGCCGTCTTGAGGCCGTCCGGCACGGCCTTGAAGACGGCGGTCCGGAAGCCGGTGAGGACCAGGATCAGCATGGTGACGCCGGAGAGGACCACCAGGCCCATCATGTCCGGCCAGCTGAGTTCCGGGTTTGTGGCCACGGTGACGGCCACGAAGGCATTCACGCCGAGGCCGGTGGCCAGCGCGAAGGGGTGCCGGCCCCAGGCGCCCATCAGGATGGTCAGGATGCCTGCCACGAACGCGGTCACGGCGGCCACGGCGGTGAAGCCCAGTGTGGTGCCGTTCGAGTCCGGACCGGACAGGATCAGCGGGTTCAGCACCACGATGTAGCTCATGGCGAAGAAGGTGGCGAACCCGCCGCGGATCTCGCGGGAAAGGTTGGAACCGCGCTCGGTGACCCTGAAATACCGGTCCAGGGCAGAGCCTTGCTTAAGCATTAGTCCTCCGGGGAAGTGTGTGGGGATACCTGCATCCTAAGGGGGCGGCAGGGAATGGGCCGGCAAATGCGCCTAGTCTGTAAGGAAGCCAACACAAGGAGCAGCCCAAACATGCGCCACGTCCGCCGCCGACTGCTGGGCTTTGTGCCCGGTTTCTTCGTCCTCTCCGTTGTCCTCGCCGCCGCGATGCTGGGCCTGGCGGCCCCGGCCAGCGCCCACGATGCCGCAGAGTCCACCAGCCCGGCCCAGGGTGCGGCGCTGCCGGCGCCGCCCGGCGAGGTTTCGGTGACCTTCAGCAACAAGCCGCTGGGCATCGGCTCGTCGTTCTCGGTCAAGGACGCCGGCGGTACCGAATGGGCTGACGGGTCCGTGCAGATCGTGGACAACGTGGCCACCCAAAAGCTTCGGCCAGGCGGCCCCGCGGGGAAGTACACCGTGGCATGGCGCGTGGTCAGTTCGGACTCGCACCCCATTGAGGGCACATTCACTTTCACCGCGGCCACAGGCGACCCGTCCGCAACGGCGGGCCCGGCCAGTCCGACGGCGGCGGGTGCAGTTCCGGGAATGGGTACAGCGCAGCCCGGGGTTACGGAGGAGCCGTCCGTGCCTGCCAATGCCGGCGAGCCCTTCCAGTGGAGCATCGTGATTTTTGCGGCCGTTGCCGTGGGGCTGCTGGTGGCCCTCGGCGTCCTGGCCCGGCGCCGGCTCACAGGCGACGGGGACGGCATGGATGCCGGGGAGGACGGCCGGGGGTAGCCCGGCCCGGGGGTGCCGGCCGGCTCCGGCCTGGCGGCGGGCAGGGCTGTCAGCAGGTCAGCACCGCAAAGCTGCCCGTTGCCGGGAAGGCGCCGCCGGACGGGTGGCCACTGCCTGGATTGACCTTGGCGGAGATGGCCTGGCCCACCGTCTTGGCCTGGCGCAGTACTTCCTTGGGCGACGGCGTGATCAGCTCACCCACTCCCACCAGGTAGATGCCAATGGCCCGCATGGCCGCTGCCACGTTCCGGCCTACGGCGATCCCGAAGTCGTTGAGCATGCGCCGCAGCTGGCTGTGGGCGCACCTGGTCAGGACGATGTGGTCGGCCACCAGGATGCCGGTGGGGGTGTGCACCTGCCATTGCGGAGCGGCGCCGTGCCCGGGTCCCTGGAGCATGGTCAGCTGGACCGCGCGGGTTGTGTTCCGGACGTCCACGCTGTGGCTTGTGGCGTAATTGCGCAGATGGCGCAGGATCTCGTTGCGCTCCCGGAGGGTGTCGCTGTCCGCCGCGTCGCAGCGCTGCAGCGATGACGTGTTTGCGGGTTGCCCGGCGCCGAGGATGTCCAGCCCGTCCACCACAATGGAGGCCACGCGGTGGCGGCGCAGTTCTGCGGCCACGGCAAGCCCGGACAGGCCCGTGCCAATGATGACAGTGGTGGTCTGTTCGGTCTGGGCATCCCCAGGCATGCTTGACACTACAGTTTCCCTCCTTCGAAGCTTTCGGCAGGTGCCGGCGTCCTCGCCGGCCCGCGTCCCGTTACCCCCAAGTACGGCCGCAGCGCATGGCCCGGGACAGTGCGCGCAGGAAGTTGCGGTTGGCGTCCCGGACCAACAATGTCCTGAAGACTACAGAACAAATGCGGCCGTGGATAGCCCAATGAGGAAAACGTTTCTGATGACATGAAGGCGCTTTCCCAGCCGCTCCGGAGGGCCTGTGGATAACCCGGCCTACCCGCCCCTGAACAGGCTTGCTAAGCCTTGGGGGACGGAGAATAGTGGGAATCGGGAACGGCCCTTTTCCTGCCGGTGCCGCTGGGGGCCGGGATGCACGGGGAGTGGTCCGTTTTCTGGCAGAATAGCCGCAACATCAGGCGTATCGCGAGGAGGCGGCCCCCATGGGCTCACGAGAGTTGCACCCGGACCAGGCCCGGGACGGTGGTGGTGCGTCACCCGCTCCCCACGGCATCGTGGTGGGCGTGGACGGTTCGGACCATGGCCAGTGCGCCTTGGTGTGGGCCGCGCGGGAAGCCCAGCGCCGCCGTCGTCCGCTCCATATCGTCACCGCCTATTCCGTGCCGATCTTCGCCGCGTCCGGACTGGACGGAGGCTATGCCACGGTGGACGATTCCGTCATCCGTGAAGGTGCCGAGGCCATCGCCAAGCAGGCTGTTGAAAAGGTTTCCGCTTACGACATTGATGTCAGTTCCTCCGTAGAGAACGGCGACGCAGCAGGAGTCCTGCTGGAAATCTCCGAAACCGCGGAACTCCTGGTGGTGGGCACCCGCGGCCGCGGCGGCTTCGTGGGCCGCCTCCTGGGATCGGTCAGCAGTGCCCTGCCTGCCCATGCAAAATGCCCCACCGTGACGGTCCCCTTGTTCTGTTCGGACCGGCTCGGTGAAACCACCGAGGACCGCCGCGTCAAGGCGGAGCAGGCCAAGTCCGGCCACCGGCTGGTGGAGAACGTGGTGGTGGTCGGTGTCGATGGCTCCGAGCAGGCACGCGTTGCCGTCCTCGAAGCAGCCGACCAGGCCGAACGGCTGGGTGCCTCGCTCCGCGTGATCTGTGCCGTCCCCCAGTACAGCGGTTCCCTGGCCTGGGTTCCCGCACCCATGGACCGGAAGGCATTGTTTGACGATATCCGGGTCACCCTGGAGGCCGGCATGGCGTGGCTCCGCAGCCACTACCCGCACCTGCGGGCTGACTACGAGCTGAAGGACGGTTCGCCGGTGGACGTGCTCGTGGAGGAAAGCCGGCACGTGGAACTGGTGGTGGTGGGTACCCGCGGCCGCGGGGGCTTCACCGGAATGCTTCTGGGCTCAACGTCCGATGGCGTCCTGCACCATGCAAAGGGCCCGGTCATGGTGGTCCCGGACCGGGAAGACCCCCGCCTGGCGGACCGTGCGCGGTTCGGTCCGATCCTCGGCGACGCCGCCTAGCCGGCACCGGACCAACAGCAAGGCATCCCCGGAATACCGCCGCTCGGATAAGGAATCTGGGACATGGAGCAGCCAGGGCTGTCAAAAGTCGGCACCAGCACGGACGCCGGGCTGGTGCTGGACCTGCGCCGGCTCGACGCCGGAATGCTGGGCTTGGCGGGTGGCAAGGCAGCCAACCTTGGAGAGCTGTTGTCCGCAGGGTTGCCGGTCCCGGAGGGTTTCTGCCTCACTACCGCTGCATACCGGCAGGCAACCGGCGCCCCCGACTCCCTGCCTCCCGCGCTGGCCGGGGTTTATGCCACCCTGGGGGACGCCGCCCGGTCCGGCGTTACGGAACCGCATGACGTGGCAGGGCTGGCTGAAACAGCCCGTGCCGCGATCCTGGCACTTCCGCTTCCGGCGGCGGTTTCCCGCGAGGTGGAACAGGCGTACGCGGCCCTGGGACCCGATGTTCCGGTAGCGGTCAGGTCCTCGGCCACCGCAGAAGACCTGCCATTCGCCAGCTTCGCCGGGCAGCAGGACACCTACCTCAACGTCGTCGGAGTGCCTGCCCTGCTTGAGGCCGTCCGCAACTGCTGGGCGTCGCTGTGGACGGACCGGGCAACCGCATACCGGGCAAGCCTGGGGATCGATCCGGCCGGCGTTGCGCTCGCGGTGGTGGTCCAGCGGATGGTGGACGCGGACGCCGCCGGCGTCATGTTCACGGCGAACCCCTGACCGGCCGCAGGCGGCAGATCGTTATCGATGCCAGTCCCGGCCTGGGCGAGGCCGTCGTCTCAGGCGCCGTCAATCCGGACCACTTCGTGGTGGACGCCCTGACCGGAAGGGTCCTGGAACGGAAACTGGGAGATAAGGGCGTGGCGGTACGCCCCCTTCCCGGTGGCGGGACGCAGACCCTGAAGGTTCCCGCAACCAGCAATGCAGCCTGCCTGACGGACAGCCAACTGGCTGGACTGGCGCGCCTTGGCCTGGAGGCCGAGGATCATTTCGGCGCCCCGCAGGACACCGAGTGGGCCATCGACCGTACCGGGGCCCTGTGGCTCACCCAGTCCAGGCCGATCACCACCCTCTACCCCGTCCCGGAGAGCAACGGTGCCGCGGGCAGGGTCCCCCAGGGCAGCCCCGCCGCAAGCGGTACCAGGGCGTATCTCTGTTTCAGCCTGGCCCAGGGGCTTACCCGCCCGCTGACGCCCATGGGCCTTGCGGCGCTGCGGCTCGTCGCCTCCTCCATCGCCCAGGCTGCAGGCTTCCCTGTTCCGGACCCCCGTGGCGGACCGTCGCCCTATGCCGAGGCCGGGCAGCGGATCTACGTCGACTTCACCACTCCCATCCGCAGCACCGTGGGCCGGCGCCTTGTACCCCGCGTCTTCGACATCATGGAGGCCCGGACAGCAACGGTCATGCGGCAACTGTTCGACGATCCCGCCTTTTCGGTGACCACGAGGACGCCTTTCGGGCTGCTGCATCACATCGTTCCCGTCGCAGCCCGCGCCAAGGTTCCCGCCACGCTTCTCCGGGCGCTGGTCCGGCCCCGGGCAGCGCTCCGGCGGCTGGACCGCTTCACGCGCGACTTCGAGGCATCCCTGGGCTCCGAAGACGGTGCCGGCGCGCCGGCACGCCTTGACCACGCCGAATCCCTCCTTGGGCAGCGCCTGTTCCCGATTGTTCCGGCAATTCTTCCCCTTCCCGCCTTGGGGTTCGCCATGCTCGGCGTTGCGGGAAGACTGCTGGGTGGCAATGCCTGGGCTGAGCTGCAGCCCGTGATCCGTGGCCTGCCCAACAACATCACCACCGAAATGGACCTGGAGCTATGGCACCTTGCCAAGGAAATCCGGGAAGACGTTCAATCACGAACCGAACTCATGGCCGGCGATCCCACCGTCCTGGCAGCCGCGTTCCAGGCCGGACAGCTGCCCGCACGCCTCGATGCGGGCCTCACCCGGTTCCTGGACGAGTACGGCCACCGGGCAGTGGGCGAAATCGACGTTGGCCTGCCGCGATGGTCCGAAGAGCCGGCACACATCCTGGGCATCCTCGCCAATTACCTCAGGCTAGAGGACCCGGCCCTGGCGCCTGACGCACAGTTCAGCAAGGCCGTGGAGGACGCGGAAACGCAGGTGGACCGGCTCGTTGCCCGCGCCGCCGCACGCGGCAGGATCCGGGGAAGGCTGGTGCGTGCCGCGCTGCACAGGGCACGGCTGTTCGCCGGCCTGCGCGAGCTGCCAAAGTACCAGCTGGTGACCGGCCTCGGGGAAGTCCGCCGGCAACTGCTGCTGGTGGGCGGGGAGCTGGCCCGGGCGGGCGTCATCGAACAGCAGGACGACGTGTTCTTCCTGGACTTGGTTGAAACCAGGCAGGCCTTGTCCGTGGACGCCGACGGCGGAGCGCCCGTCCAGGACTTTCGCGCAATCGTGGCCGGCCGCCGCGAGGATTACGCCCAGGAGCTCAGGCGCCGGCATATTCCCCGGGTTCTGCTCTCGGATGGAACCGAACCCGAAGCGGTGCGCACCGCCGTCGGCGTCACCATGGAAGGAATGCTGACAGGCAGCGCAGCCTCGGCAGGAACAGTGACCGCTGCCGCGCGCGTCATCCTGGATCCCGTGGGAGCCCGGCTTGAGCCGGGCGAAATCCTGGTTGCCCCTTCCACGGACCCCGGCTGGACGCCGCTGTTCCTCACTGCGGGCGGGCTGGTGATGGAAATGGGCGGAGCCAATTCCCACGGCGCAGTTGTGGCACGGGAGTACGGGATACCTGCGGTGGTCGGAGTCGCGGACGCTACCGGGCTGATCAGGACCGGCCAACAAATAACGGTCGACGGCGGTGCGGGCACCGTAGTGCCGGAACGGCCCGGCCGGCAGCAGGATGGGGGCGCTGCGGGTGACACCGATCCACCTGCACCGGCGTAGTCTTTACCTATGGGCTCCAACACGCTGGATTCCAGCGGACCGTCGCAACGAAACAGCACAATGAACCGCCGGGCATGGCTGCGGTGGCTGCCCGCCGTCGCGGCTCCGCTGGCGATCGCTGCGGGCGCCTTGGCCGGCTCCCTTCCAGCCGGTGCCAGCAACCCACTTCCGGCCAAGACGCCGGCGCAGGTCCTGGAGTTGGCGGCAAGCCACCAGGTGCACACGTTCTCAGGGACAGTGGAACAGTCCGCCGACCTGGGGCTTCCGGAGCTGCCCGCCACCGGGAAGCCATCCGGTCCCGCGGCCGCGGGGAGTGCCGCATCCGTGATTGAGTTGCTGTCAGGCAAGCACACCGCGCGCGTCTACCTGGACGGCAAGGACAACGCCCGCGTGCAGGTGATGGACCAACTGGCTGAACGTGACGTGGTCCGCCACGGCAGCGACGTCTGGTTCTATTCGTCGAAGGACAACACAGCCGCACACTTGACCCTGCCGGAGCATGCCCAGGATCCATCCCGGGCGAAGGACCATCAGTGGGCAGGTGCGATGCCGACGCCAGGCGACCTGGCACAACGCTTCCTGTCCAAGGTTGAACCGACCACGGCCGTTTCGGTGGGGCCGGACGTTTCCGTTGCAGGACGGGCTGCCTACAACCTGCTGATTGAGCCGCGCACCGACGCGACCCTGGTGGGTAAGGTGGCCATCGCCGTCGACGGTGAAAACGGCATGCCCCTGTCCGTGCAGGTGACCGCACGCGGAGCGGACACCCCGGCGTTCCGTTCCGGGTTCACCAGCCTTTCGCTGGAGGCTCCTGACCAGTCCGTCTTCACCTTTACCCCGCCTCCGGGCAGCACGGTCAAGGAACTTCCCGTTCCGGACAAGCCCCATGAGCCCGCAGACATGCACAGCCCCGACGCCATGCATCCCGGTGCCACCAAAGACGTTTCCGTAACCGGCGCCGGATGGGAGACCGTGGTGGTCACGGCGCGTGGGTCTGCTGCCGCTGCCGAGTCGCTGCTGCAGGACCCGCTGCTGTCCCAGGCCGCCGTTGCCGTCCCCGGCGGCCGGCTGCTCTCCACCGCCCTGCTCAACGTCCTGGTCACGGACGACGGCCGGATCTTCGCAGGAATGGTGCCGCCGGAGCGGCTGCAGGCCGCAGCAGCAGCGGCCCAATAAGTGTTGGGTGGACGGGGGAGTGTTGGCCGGACGGGGGCCGGCCCGGTGAGCGCGGGGTTGGTGATCGAGACCCGGGGACTCAGCAAGCACTTTGGCCGGCAGGCCGCCGTCGACAGCGTGGACCTGGCCGTCCCGCACGGGAGTGTCTTCGGCTTCCTGGGGCCCAACGGCTCCGGCAAGACCACCACCATCCGGATGCTGCTCGGCCTGGCGGCCGCATCCGCGGGGACGGTTCACCTGCTAGGCCAGGAGATGCCCGGCAAGCTCCATGATGTGTTGCCGCGCGTGGGCGCCCTGGTGGAAGGCCCCGCCTTCTACCCTTTTCTGTCCGGCGCCGCCAACCTGCACCGGCTCGACGCCGCGGGCCCGCACACCGTGCCCGCCACACGCAAAGCGAGGGTGCAGCGGGCGCTGGAGCGCGTGGGCCTGGAGTACGCCGCCGGCAAACGGGTGCACGCGTACTCCCTGGGCATGAAGCAGCGGCTGGGCATCGCCAACGCCTTGCTGTCGCCACGGGACCTGCTGGTACTGGACGAACCCACCAACGGGCTGGACCCGCAGGGCACCCGGGAAGTCCGGAACCTGGTGCGGTCGCTGGCGCATGAGGGCACCACCGTTTTCGTGTCCAGCCACCTGCTGGCCGAGGTGGACCAGATGTGCACCCACGCTGCCGTCATGAGCGCAGGAAAGCTCGTGGCACAGGGGCCCCTGGCTGAGTTGCGGCAGGCCGGCAGCACCCGGCTCCGGCTGGTAACGCCCGACGGCGGTGCGGCCCGGCAGGTCCTGGCGCGGCTGGGGCTGGTACCGGAACCTGGACAAGCTGAACCCCGACCCGCTGAACCCCGACAAGCTGAACCCGGACCCACTGAACCCGGACCCACTGAACCCGGACCCACTGAACCCCGACCCGCTCAACCCGCGCGGGCGCGGCCGGACGGCGAGACGATCGTTGCGGCCATGGTGGACGGTGCCCAGCCGCCCGCGGTGCTTCCCGAGGACGTCGTGGCGCACCTGGTCCAGGCCGGCGTCCGGGTCCGGGGATTCGCCGTCGAGCGTGAAAGCCTTGAGGACCGCTTTGTTGCCCTCACGGGGGAAGGATTCGACGTTGCCCAGTAGTGTTCCCGCGGATCTTCCGGAGGCTGCCGGAACAGCCCGGCCGGCCGCAGTGCCGCGCAGTTCCGGGCTGTCCCTGTTGGGGTCGGAGCTCAAGGTCCTGTTCGGGCGCCGGCGGACCTGGGCGCTGCTCCTGGCGCTCGCTGCCATTCCGGTCCTGATTGCCGTTGCCGTGAAGGTCTCTTCCGCGGTCCCGCCCGGGCGGGGACCCGCCTTCCTTGACCGGATCACCCAGAACGGCCTGTTTGTGGCCTTCACCGCCATGCTGGTTTCCGTGCCGCTGTTCATGCCGCTCGCGGTAGGTGTGGTGGCGGGGGATACGATCGCCGGGGAGGCGAACCTGGGCACCCTCCGGTACCTGTTGGTGGCACCGGCCGGGCGGGTCAGGCTCCTCCTGGTCAAGTACGCGGGCGCGCTGGCCTTCTGTATCGTGGCCCCGTTGACCGTCGGTCTTGCCGGCGCTGCCATTGGCGCGGCACTTTTCCCGGTGGGTCCCGTGACACTGTTGTCCGGCGGGGTGGTCCAGCCGTCCGAAGCTGCCCTGCGCATCGTGCTGATCGCTGCCTACCTGGCGGTGTCACTCGCCGGCCTTTCGGCGATCGGGCTTTTCCTGTCCACGCTGACCGTGGTGCCGGTGGGAGCGATGGCCGCCACCGTGGTGGTCTCGGTGGTCTCGCAGGTCCTTGACCAGCTTCCGCAGCTGGAGTGGCTGCACCCCTGGCTCTTTAGCCACTACTGGCTTGGTTTCGGTGACATGTTGCGTCAGCCGTTGGTGTGGGATTCCTTTGCCAGCAATGCGCTCCTGCAGGCCGGGTATATGGCAGTGTTCGGGGCGCTCGCCTATGGCCGGTTCGTCACCAAGGACATCCTGAGCTGAGGCAGTCAAGCAATCTATCCGTGGAAGTCAACCGCACCGTTCAACCGCACAATTCATCCGTGCCGCCTAGTAGCGGGCCGCGTAGGGGTAGAGGTCCATGCCCACCATGGAGCTGATGGTGGACACGGTGATGCCTTCCTGCGGGTTGAGTGCCTGCACCACCTGGCCGTTCCCGAGGTAGATGGCCACGTGGTAGAAGTTCGGTGCCGAACCCCAGACCAGCAGGTCGCCGCGGCGGGCCTGCGAAATGGGGACGTGGACCGGCGCGGCGGCATATTGCTGTGAAGCTGTGCGGGGGAGGTACTTGCCGGCTGCGGCGAAGGCGTTCTGCACCAGCCCGGAGCAGTCAAAGCCGTAGGGACCGGTACCGCCCCACTGGTAGAAGTACGGCGCGCCCACCTTTCCCAAAGCGACGGTGATGGCTGCCTCGTAGGTGCCCGAGCCGGTGGCAGGGGCAGGCGCCGGTGCAGGTGCCGGCGCAGCGGGTGCGGGTGCCGGTGCAGCGGGTGCGGGGGCAACCGGAGCAGGAACGGGGGCGGGTGCAGCCGGGGCAGGAACGGGGGCGGGTGCAGCCGGGGCAGGCGCAGGAGCGGCGGGGGCGGCAGCAGCCGGGGCAGGCGCTGCCGGTGCCGCCGGGGCCAGTTCCTGCCCGCGGCTGTTCTGGTTCGCTGCCTGATTCTGTGCTGCCTGGTTTTGGGCGGCGTTGTCCTGCGCAGCTTTTTCCTGGGCGGCCTTGTCTGCGGCGGCGGACAGGGCGGCAAGCCGCGCCTCTTCACGCTGCCGTTCCAGGGCATCCACGCGGGCCGATTCAAGGGCCACAGTGGTGTTGCGGAGCTGCGCCAACTGGTCCACCAGGATGGTCCGCTGCGCTTTCGCGTCGGCCACGGCCTTGGCCTGCGCGGCATTGGCCTGTTCCGCCTGGGACTTCCGTTGTTCAGCGGTCTTCGCTGCGTCGTCTGCGGCTTTGGTGGCGTCGTCGGCAGCTGCCGTCAGGGACCGGTAGGCGGTGGCCGCGGTGTCCGCCGCTTCGAAGGCCCGGCTGCGGCTGGCCGAGAGGGCCTCGAGCGTGGCTGCCTGCTGCAGGCTCTCGCTGCCGCTGGCAATGGTTCCGAGGGTCGGGTTCAGGCCGCCGTTGCGGTACAGGTCCCCGGCAAGCTGCCCAACCTGCTTCCGGGTCTTGTCCTGCTGTTCACGGGCGGACGAGGCTTTGGCTGATGCAACGGATGCCGCTTCGGTCCTTTGCTGCAGCTCCACCAGTGCCTCGCTGTACGAGTTGTTGGCCTGCATGGCCACGGCAAAGGCTGCCTGCTGGGCTGCGGACGCGTCGGCAAGGATGCGCTCGATGGCGCCGACCTGGTCCGCCGTGGCGGCCTCACTGGCCTTAGCCGCGGCAATGTCCTCCGGCGAAGGGATGTCAGGCGACGCCGGAACGGCCAGTGGAGCGGACGGCGCCGGTACAGCGGCTGCCGGCGTTGCCGCGGATGCAAAAAGGACGACGGCGGCGCACAGCACGGCCGTCCTGCGGCCGGATCCGGATAAAGCCATCTGCAGAGACCTCGCAACGTTAAGGCCGGGAGTGAGGTTCTGGATGTGGCACGACGATGCCCCTCAGCTGCCCCCAGCAGTCCGAGGTTACGTGACCCCCTGCACATTAGCAACAGCAGTCACATCAATAACATAAACCACAACAGTGTCATTAGGGGCGGTTTTTGTCCGGTGTGTCGTGGTCGGCCGGGGTCAGGCGTGCTGGTGCGCCTCATGCTCGGAGTGGCTGGCAGGTTCCAGCTGGAAGGTGCAGTGGTCGGTATCGAAGTGGGAGCCCAGGCAGGTGATGAGCTTGTCCAGCAACTGGTCGGCGCCGCGGGCATTGAGCACTCCGTCCTCCACCACAACGTGGGCCGAGAAGACGGGGACGCCGGACGTGATGGTCCAAATGTGGATGTCATGCACATCCGTCACACCGGCCACCGAAAGGATGTGCTCGCGGATCATCTGCACCTCCACCCCTTTGGGACTGGCTTCCAGGAGGACGTCCACCACATCGCGCAGCAGGCTCCACGCCCGCGGCAGGATCATCAGCGCGATCAGGACGGAGGCAATGGTGTCCGCCGCCTGGAAGCCGGTCAGCATGATCACTGCGGCCGCGATGATGACGGCCACGGAACCAAGGAGGTCGCCAAGGACTTCCAGGTAGGCGCCGCGGATGTTCAGGCTCTCATCCTGTGCCGTGCGCAGGATCACGAGCGACACCAGGTTGGCCACCGCACCGAGGACGGCCGCAAAAAGCATGATGTCCGTCTGCACTTCCGGCGGGGCACCGAACCGGCGGACCGCCTCCGTGAAGATGACCACGGAGATCACGATCAGGATCAGCGCATTGGCGAGGGCGGCCAGGACCTCAGCGCGCTGGTAGCCGTACGTCCGCTGGTTGCTCGCCGGGCGGCCCGCAATCCAGGAGGCCAGGAGCGCGATGGTGACACCTGCCGCGTCCGAGAGCATATGTCCCGCATCGGCGAGCAGGGACAGCGATCCGGACAGCACAGCCCCGATGATCTGGATGACCACCACGCCAAGCGTGATTCCCAGGACGGCCACAAGGCGTTTCCGGTGCCGCCCCGTGGCGGTAATCCCATGGCTGTGGCTGTGGTCGTGTCCCATGCTTACAAGGCTAGCCCCAGCCCAGCTCATGCAGCCGGTCATCGGAAATCCCGAAGTGGTGGGCGATCTCATGCACCACCGTTACGGCCACCTCGTGGATCACATCGTCCCTGGAACCGCAGATCTCCAGGATGGGTTCGCGGAAAATCGTGATCCGGTCCGGCAGCGAACTGGCGTCCCACCAGGAATCGCGTTCCGTCAGCGGAACCCCTTCGTACAGTCCCAGCAGCACGGTGTCCGGATCTTCCCCCGGCCCCGGCACGTAGTCGTCGTCGATGAAGACGGCCACGTTGTCCATGGCCCGGGCCAGCCTGTCCGGAATGCTGTCCAGGGCATCCTGGACGGCTGCCTCGAACTCGTCAGGGGACATGGTGAATTCCGGCGGTTCGTGCGGGCCGTCGGGAATGATGGGCAGTCCCGGCGGAAGGCTGGCTGGCATACCCCGACTCTAGCGCCGAAGCGGCCGCGGGCCGCCGTGGACCCGGCTCCGCCCCCGGGTGAGCCCCACCCCCACCAGGCATACCAGCCCACCCACCAGTCCCAACGCCGAGGGGATTTCACCAAGCAGCAGCCAGGAGATGAAGACCGTGGTGCCGGGGACCAGGTATGTGGTGGCGGCCAGCTTCCCGGCGTCCACCAGTGACAATGCGTACGCCCAGGTGGTGAAGGCGATGGCGGTGGGGAACACCCCCAGATACACCAGCCCCAGCGTGGCCTGCGGCGGAGCCGCCTGCACCTCGGACACCAACTGCCCGGCGAACGGCAGGCAGCACACTGCCCCCACCACGATGCCAAACCAGGTTGCCTGCGCCGCCGGGAACTTCCGCACCACCGGCTTCTGGATGATGACGCTGACTGCGGCGAGCACCGCGGCAAGGAGGCAAAGCGCCACTCCGGCCAGGTCCGCCGTCGAACTTTCCCCCGTCCGTGGCTGTCCGGAGCCGAGGGCGATCATTGCGACGCCGGCGAAAGCCACGGTGCTGCCGATGAGCAGCCAGCGCGGGAAGCCTTCCTTGAGGAAGATGCCGGCCATGATGGCCACCAGGATGGGGTTGACGTTGATCAGCAGTGCGCTGGTGCCGGCATCAAGGATGTGCTCGGCGGCGTTCAGCGCCACGTTATAGCCACCAAACCACATCACGCCATAGGCGAGGATGGGCAGCCATTCCCGTCCCCGCGGCAGCATCCGGCTCCTGAGCAGTTGCGGCACCACCAGGAAAGCCAGCACGACGGCGGCAATCGCCAGCCTGCCCAGGGTCAGCGGGCCGGGGAGAAGTGGGGGCCGATGGCCCGGATGCCCACGAACGCTGAGGCCCACAGGACCACCGTGACCACCATGGCCGCCACGCCGAGGGCCTTCACGGGCTTTCCTGCTGCAGTGGCGGACGTCAGGGGTTCATGGGCGGGGCTGGTTGGCGGCATGGGACAAATCTACGGCCGGATCGGACGCCGGGCTGGCGGAAATCGGCCATGTCGGCAGCGGTGGTAACCGTGCCTGCGCCTTCCAGGGCCTACTTCGAACCGGCCCAGGCCAGCAGTTTGTCCGCCGGCCAGGTGGTGATGATCCGCTCGGCAGGCACGTTGTTGCGGGCGGCCCGCTCGGCACCGTACTGCAGGAAATCCAGCTGCCCTGGTGCGTGCGCGTCGCTGTCGATCGAGAACAGGCAGCCTGCATCCAGCGCCAACTGGATCAGCGCATCGGGCGGGTCCTGCCGTTCCGGGCGGGAATTGATCTCGACGGCCACGTTGTGCTCCGCGCACGCGGCGAACACTTCCGCGGCGTCGAATTCCGACGGCGGCCGGGTTCCGCGGGTGCCCTCCACCAGCCGCCCGGTGCAGTGGCCCAGGACGTTGGTGTGCGGGTCCTGGATGCCGCCGAGCATCCGGGCGGTCATGGTCTTCCTGTCCGCGCGCAGCTTCGAATGAACGCTCGCCACCACAATGTCCAGGCGGTCCAGCAGCCCAGGCTCCTGGTCCAGCTGGCCGGACTCCAGGATGTCCACTTCGATCCCGGTCAGCAGCCGGGTGTTCCCGCCGTTGCTGTTGATCGCTGCCACCACGTCCAGCTGGTCCAGCAGGCGCCCGGCCGACAGCCCGTTGGCGATGGTGAGGTTGGGGGAGTGGTCGGTCAATGCCAGGTACTCCCGGCCCAGCACCTCCGCTGCCGCCACCATCAGCTCAATGGGGGAGCCGCCGTCGGACCATTCGCTGTGGCTGTGCAGGTCGCCCCTCAATGCCCCACGGATTTCCGTCCCACCGGAGGCCAGCGGCTGGGCGCCCTTCTCCCGGAGGTCGGCCAGGTAGTCGGGAACCTCGCCGTCCACCGCCTGCCGGATCACCGCGTAGGTCCGGTCGCCGATGCCCTTCATGGACTTGAGCCGGCCGGTCCGGGCCCGGGTGGCTACTTCCTCAGGGCCAAGGGGGCTGATGGCCGCCGCCGCTTTGCGGAAGGCCTGGACCTTGAAGGTGGCGGCGCGTCCGCGCTCCAGCCAGAAAGCAATCTCATTGAGCGCTGCGACGGCATCCATCCGTCCATCTTGACCCGTGCGGCGGCCCAACGGCGCGGTTTTTCGCCGATTTTGGATAATTCCTGCGGAGGCCCTATAGTTTTAGAGTCCAGTTCGGAGAAACGCAAAGGACAAAGACGGAAAGCCTCGCTTGACGCCTTTTATTTTGTTCCGAACGGGTTCTGGCCCCCATCGTCTAGCGGCCTAGGACACCGCCCTTTCACGGCGGCGGCACGGGTTCGAATCCCGTTGGGGGTACGCAAGGAACTGGTCAAACAGGCAAAAAGTCTGGTAGGCTGGAAGCCTTGAAAAAAGCGGTAGAGATACTGCGAAAGCAAGAAACGCAAGGCCCTGTAGCGCAGTTGGTTAGCGCGCCGCCCTGTCACGGCGGAGGTCGCGGGTTCAAGTCCCGTCAGGGTCGCTCTGATTGTTGGAAGAAATTCCGGCTGTCATGGTGACTAGTCACCTAGGCTCTGTAGCTCAGTTGGTAGAGCGTTCGACTGAAAATCGAAAGGTCACCGGATCGACGCCGGTCGGAGCCACCACTGGGAAGCATCAGTTCTTCGGAACTGGTGCTTTTCTTCATTTACCGCCATTGGCCAGCCGCTCTTCAAGTGCGTTCCGTGCCCTTGTCCAGGTGGATGGCCCCGGAGCAACTGTCCGGCGCCCGCCTCACCTCCGGCGCACCAACCGCGGCATCGACACGCAAAATCGAAACCGACACCCTTGGTCGCCTGCGCAACCCATATTTGCGTATCGATACGGAATATGGGCGGCGCCGGCGAATGTGCGCGTCATGCTCAGGTGGGCCGGCCTTTAGGGATCGTGCGTGCCCGGCGCCACCAGGACGAGCGGCCTGCGGCGGCGTGGCCTGCGCAACAAATCGCTTGTCTTGCCAGGAAAAAATCGAGCCCCCTGCAACATTTGATTATTGCCAAACCGATGTGGCACGCGCGCGCGTTGGCTTGCGTAAGCGCTTGCACCCTACTCGGCGGTAGCCGTTTTTGGGCTGTGAAACAGGGTTTGAACTGCATCCGGCGCCCGTTCTAGCGTGGAGCGCGGCGGAGGGAAAGCATGCTTTCCATCGGCCGCAGGGCCCCACCCAGGTCCTGATCCCCCCAGCACAACGGCGTCCCCGGCGACGCCTGAGGTGTTACCGGGCCGCGGTTGTTTTCGGGGTCATGGGCACATGCCCGTCTTCCACGAACAGTTACAACTCCGCGAGAAGAGCAAGAAATGCACAAGCACCCCCAACACCGGCTGCTGCGGTGGCGCCCTGCCGCCGCAGCACTGGCCGCAGCCGTTGCTGCCTCGGCCTTCCTGGCCGTCCCCTCTGCCCAAGCCAACGAGCCGTCGGACCCGCCGACGGTCGGGCAGCTGCCGGCCCCCACTCCCGGTTTCGCCCTCCCCACCGAGCACACGCAGGAGGCCTTCGACCCGGCGTCGGACTTCACCTCCAAGTGGACCCGCGCAGACGCCAAGCAGATCATGGCGCAGAGCGATCCCACGGTGGCTCCCGGCCAGAACTCCATGAGTCCCGACGTCACCATGCCGGAGATCCCCCAGGATTTCCCCGCCATGAATGACGACGTCTGGGTCTGGGACACCTGGTCCCTGACGGATGAAAACGCCAACCAGATCAGCTACAAGGGCTGGGACGTCATCTTCTCCCTTGTTGCCGACCGCCACGCCGGCTACGGCTTCGACCAGCGCCACTGGAACGCCCGGATCGGCTACTTCTTCCGCAAGACCAACGCCGACCCCGCCAAGGACAAGTGGAACTACGGTGGCCACCTCTTCCTGGACAACACCTCCATCGGCAACACCGAATGGTCCGGCTCCACCCGCCTCATGCAGGGCGACCACGTCAACGTCTTCTACACCGCCACCACCTTCCACGACGTGGCCGAGCGGAACGCGGGTGGCGGCGGGATCGCTCCTGACGCTGCCATCGCCAAGGCCCTGGGCAACATCCACGCTGACAAGAACGGCGTCAGCTTCGACGGCTTCGAGCACACCAAGCTGCTGGAACCGGACGGAAAGATGTACCAGACCAAGGCGCAGAACCCGGGCTTCGCGTTCCGGGACCCGTACACGTTCGCCGACCCCGCCCACCCGGGAAAGACCTTCATGGTCTTCGAAGGCAACACCGCCGGCACCCGTGGCGATTACCAGTGCAAGGGTGAGGACCTCGGCTACCAGCCGGGCGACCCCCAGGCAGAAAGCGTTGGCGACGTCCAGAACAGCGGCGCAAACTACCAGACCGCCAATGTGGGCCTGGCTGTAGCCGACAACAAGGACCTCACCAAGTGGTCCTTCCTGCCGCCGATCCTTTCGGCCAACTGCGTCAACGACCAGACGGAACGTCCGCAGATCTTCATCCAGAATGAAAACGGCAAGAACAAGTACTACCTGTACACGATCAGCCACCAGTTCACCTACGCGGCCGGCATGCGCGGCCCCGACGGCGTCTACGGCTTTGTTGGTGACGGCGTGCGCTCGGACTACCAGCCGGTGAACAACAGCGGCCTGGCCCTCGGTTCACCCACCGACCTCAACCTGCCGGCCAACAACCCAAGCGGTACCATCTCCGGGCAGCAGAACGGTCGCCAGTTCCAGGCATACTCGCACTACGTGCAGCCTGGCGGACTCGTGCAGTCGTTCATCGACAACGTCAACGGCGTGCGTGGCGGATCGCTGTCACCCACTGTCAAGATCAACTTCAGGAACGGCGTGACCCAGGTGGACCGCAGCTTCGGCCAGAACGGCCTCGGCCCGTTCGGCTACCTGCCCACCAACGTCAGGGTTGGCGGCGAAGGCCTCTACAAGTAGGACAGCCTGCACACCTGAATAGACCGCGGCTTCTGCCGCACCGCCGCTGACACAGGCGGCACCGCTCAGGCGGGAATGTCCTTGGGGGCGTTCCCGCCTGGGTCCTTTAAGTCCAGGCCGGTCGGCGGGCCGCAGAGTTTCCAGCGCATGTGCCGCACCCTGGGGATAGGGTGGAAACAACAGAAGGGGGAGTGCCTGATGGAATACCAGAACCCACAACCCGTGGTGCCAAACCGTCCTTCCGGAAGCCCGGCTCCGGGGCCGGGCCGGACGATAATTTCCGAGACTGCCGTGGCAAAGGTGGCGGGAATTGCCGCGCGGGCGGTTCCCGGGGTCTACTCCCTGGGTTCGGGCCCGTCCCGTGCCTTGGGCGCGATCCGCGACGCCGTCGGAAGTTCTGACCACGCTGCGGGCGTCCACGCGGAAGTGGGCGAAACGCAGGTAGCTGTTGATATCACCCTGGTGGCAAGCTACGGCACACCGCTGCATGCATTGGCCAATAATGTCCGCGCCGCCGTGTACCGCGCAGTTGAGGAACTGGTGGGGCTGCAGGTCATCGAGGTGAACGTCGAGATCGCGGATGTCTACGTTCCGCCGCCGGTCAAAACAACCGCGCCGTCTGCTCCCGAACGGGAGGCGCTGCTGTGAGCCTCACGATTGCAGGCACCGCCATCGGCGCCTTCGTGGCGTTCATGTCCCTGCAGTTCGGACTGTGGGGTTTCCTCGTCTCCCTGCTCTTCATGGCAATCGGAGCGCTCCTGGGCCGTGCCGCCGAAGGGAAGCTGGACCTGCGCGGGGTGTTCGATGCCATCACCGGCCGGCGCTCGTCCTCATGAGCTCGCCCGCGCCCGTTGTGCGTGGGCAGGCGCTCAGCGGCCATAACCGGATCAGCACCCAGGCCTTGACCAGCCTCGCCAAGGCTGCTGCGGCCCAGGCGTTGGGCGTCGACGCCCAGGACGTGCGGGCGGACTGGACGGACGACGACGGCCTGCTGGCTTTGTCCCTCGTCACCCCTATCGGCGTCCCGCCGTTGCAGTCCGTGGTGTCCAACCCTGCACGGGTGGACGCACTCGGCGGGTCCATCTGGGACCGCGCCGTCAGGGCCAAGGAAAGCATCCTGGCAACGGTCTCGGAATTGAGCGGTTCCCGGCTGAGCCGCGTGGACATCCGGATCAGCGGGGCAAGGATCAGTACAGAAGGGCGGGTACGGTGAGCAGCAGTGTGGAAAACCGCCCGGTGAACAGCGGACCGCGCAGAAACAACGGACCGGACATGCGCAGGGTGGTGTACCGCGAGACCCATTCCCCGCGGGCAGTGGTGTCGGTTGTTGCCGCCGCCCTTGTGCTTGTGCTGGCCGCTTACGGCGTCCTCGAATCGGGAGTGCACGCCGTGGGCCAGCCCGCGTGGCTGATTGAGCCCCAGGTGGCGGCGCAGCGGATCGTGGATCTTCCCGCCGGAACCTCGCCGCTGCTGCTTGCCGCGATCGGCGGCGTGCTCGCCATGGCGGGGCTGATCTTCCTCCTCAGCGGCATCCTCCCGGGAAAGCGCGCCCGCCATCTGCTGGCCGGCGGACGGGAGGAAGGGCTTCCGGCGGTGGTGGTGGACGACGAAGTCATCGCCTCCTCCCTCGCCCGCCGGGCACGGCTGGCCGCCAACGTCACGCCTGAACAGGTCATGGTGATTGTCTCCCAGCGGCAGGTTCTGGTGAACGTGCGGCCCACCTCCGGTGTACCTGTGGACCAGGACAGGGTGCTTGAAGCCGTCCGCGACGAGCTGGACCAGATGCTGCTGGAACCGGCGCCTGTTCCCCGCGTCAATGTCACTCCTTCGGGGGTGATCGGAGCGTGAACAGCACACCGGCGCTGCTCAACCGCATCCTGCTCACCCTGCTGGGCCTGATCCTCCTGGGGGCGGGCGTCCTGCTGTTGCTGCTGGCGGCCGTTCCTCCGGTTGCCTCCTGGTGGCACTCCTGGTCCGCCGGGGTGTGGAGCGGCATCAACCGGCTCTTTGACGCCACCCGGTTCCCCGGCCGGCCGGAAAGCTGGCTGTGGATTGTGGTGGCACTGGCGCTGCTGGCATTGATGGGCCTCATGGTTGCCTGGATTGCCCAGCAAGGAAAGGGCCGGTCAAACCTTCTGGCCGCCGAATACGATCCCGGCGACACGCCCGGCGACGTCCGGATCGGCGGCGGGGTGGCGGAACAAGCGCTGAGGCACGCCCTCGAGGGACGGCCGGACCTGGCCGGTGCCACCGTCACCACCTACGACGTCAAGGGCTCTCCCGCGTTGAAGGTGCGTCTCCTGCCGCGCCAGGGCGTGGCACCGCACCTGCTGGCAGTGGAGGTCGCCGGGCTGCTTGACGCGATGGAAGCTGTGGTGGGCAAGGAAATTCCTGTCCTTATCCACATCGGGGCGGGCGCGCGGACCCGCTTCAGCCGGGCCGAGCGGGTCCGCTGAACCCATTGCCAACCGTAGGCTGCCGCGCCCGCGGTGCCGCTGCGCCAGTTGCGCAGCGGCACCTGCCCCGCTTCATCCTTTGCAGCTATATCCGTTGCAGGTACACGGTGCAGTCCACAGGAACCTCTGTCATCCCGGTCCAGTCGTCGGCCGGTTCGGGACCGCTGGAGAGCACTACGGCATAGCCTTCGGGCACGGGGGCCGAGGCGAAGCCCATGTTGGACAGGACCACCACCTCCCCGTTCCGGAACGCCAACAGTCCACTGTCCGGTGCGTGTTCGTCCGTCCACTCCACGCTGCCGCTGCCCAGGTGCCGGGCTGACCTGAATGCAAGGGCGGCACGGTAAAGCTCCAGCGTTGAGCCCTCCTCGCCGTCCTGCTGATCGGCGGCCAGGGGGCCGAAGC
This sequence comes from Arthrobacter sp. FX8, assembly GCF_026723805.1. Taxonomy (NCBI): domain Bacteria; kingdom Bacillati; phylum Actinomycetota; class Actinomycetes; order Micrococcales; family Micrococcaceae; genus Arthrobacter; species Arthrobacter sp. FX8. The sequence continues at coordinate 4,369,162 of NZ_CP113505.1, forward strand.
TTTCCGGCTGGGGGAGCCAGGGCTCGGGAGCTTCCCTGACAGTGCTCCGGAGAAACCGAAGCCGGGTTGATCCCCTGCCCACGGCAGCGGGACGCGGCAGCCGTCCCGGCCGATCTCGGCACCGTCGGTCCGGAAGAAGGTAGGGTCCTGCCTGGCCGAGTCGGGAAGGGCAGTGTGCTCCGGGAGGCCCAGCTCCTCGCCCTGGTAGAGGTATGCCGAGCCCGGAAGCGCCAGCGCGACCAGTGAGGCGGCCCGGGCCCGGGCAAGTCCCAGGGCTGCGTCGGGCTGTTCGTCCGCGGCGCCGATGCCCTTGGGGAAAGTAGTGGGATCTTTGAGCCCAAACCGGGTGCTGTGCCGCACGGTGTCGTGGTTGCTGAGGACCCACGTGCACGGAGCACCCACGGATGCTGCCGCTGCCAGGGATGCGTCGATGGCGTCGGCCATGCGTTCGGCGTCCCAGCCGGCCAACAGGAAATCGAAGTTGAAGGCCTGCTGCATCTCATCGGGCCGGACATACCGTGCCAGGCGCTCGGCAGGTTCCACCCAGGCCTCGGCCACCATCATCCGGTCACCGCCGTATTCGGCCAGGACCCGGTTCCAGTCCCGGTAGATGGCATGGACCCCGTCCTGGTCGAAGAACGGCGACGGCGGGTACATCGGGGAGACGGCCCGGTGCGGTTCCTCGGCATCGGTGTGGGCATGCGGGGCGTCGCCCGGCAGGTGGCTTTCCAGGCGCGGAGCGGAGGTTCCTTCCACCATCGCCGCCACCCCATCCCAGTCCGGAAGACCCGCTTCCTTTACCAGGCCGTGTGCAACATCCACCCGGAAGCCGTCCGCGCCGCGGTCCAGCCAGAAACGCAGCACCGAACGCATTTCCTCCTGCACTTCCGGGTTCTCCCAGTTCAGGTCCGGCTGCTTGGCGTCGAAGAGGTGCAGGTACCACTGTCCGGGTGACCCGTCGGCTTCGGCCACGCGGCTCCAGGCCGGGCCGCCGAAGACGGACTTCCAGTTGTTGGGCGCCCGTCCGCCATCCCCGGACCCCGGCACCTCATCCTTGCCGTCCCGAAAGATGTACCGGTCCCTTTCCGGGCTTCCCGGCTCCGCCGCCAGCGCTTCCCGAAACCACGCATGCTCATCGGAGGTGTGGTTGGGAACCAGGTCCACGATCACCTTCAGTCCGCGGCGGTGAGCTTCCTGCAACATGGCGTCGAAGTCGGCCAGCGACCCGAAAAGCGGTCCACTTGCCGGTAGTCCGCTACGTCATAACCGCCGTCGGCCTGCGGCGACTTGTAGAACGGGGACAGCCAGATGGCGTCCACTCCCAGCCCTTCAAGATAAGGGAGCCGGTCCAGGACACCGCGAAGGTCGCCCATCCCGTCGCCGTTGCCGTCGGCAAACGACCGGGGATAGATCTGGTAGACAACGGCGTCTGTCCACCAGGAGGGCATTTGGCGGGGCGCCGGAACGGTTGGGTCGGGCATTTGGTTCCCCTCTGATAACTTTTTGATGTAAACGCTTGCATTCCCGACAGTCACCTTACTAGTGTGATGGTCACCACATCAACCTCACCTAGCAAGCGCACTGTCGACTTACTTGTCACTCAGCGAGGAGCTTCAAGCTAATGAAAACCCCGAGATTCCTGCTTCCGGCGGCCACTGCCGGCATCCTGGCCCTTACGTTGTCCGCCTGCGGCGGCGGAGGTGGAGGGGGTACCACGGGCGGCGGTGGAGGCAGTGACGCTGACGCCAACCTCGATGCCCGCGGCCCGATCACCTTCGTCCAGGGCAAGGACAACAACAATGTGATCCGTCCCCTCATCGATAAGTGGAATGCGGCCCACAAGGATGAGCAGGTCACCTTCAAGGAACAGACCGACCAGGCAGACCAGCAGCACGACGACCTCGTCCAGCACTTCCAGGCCAAGCAGTCCGACTACGACGTCACCGACGTGGACGTCGTCTGGACGGCAGAGTTTGCCGCCAAGGGCTGGCTGCAGCCGCTGAAGGACAAGATGGCGGTTGACACGAGTGCCATGCTTCCGGCCACCGTGAACAGTGCCACGTACAAGGGCACTCTTTACGCTGCACCGCGCACTTCCGACGGCGGCATCCTCTTCTACCGCAAGGACCTGGTACCCAATCCGCCCAAGACCTGGGACGAGATGATGGGCATGTGCTCCATCGCCAAGCAGAACAACATCGGCTGCTACGCGGGACAGTTCAGCAAGTATGAAGGCCTCACGGTCAACGCGGCCGAAGCCATCAACTCCGCCGGCGGCTCAGTCCTGGACAAGGACGGCAAGCCCAGCCTGAACACCGCTGAAGCCAAGGCCGGCCTGGGGAACCTCGCCAAGGCCTACGCGGACGGCAACATCCCCAAGGAAGCAATCACCTATAAGGAAGAGGACAGCCGCCAGGCGTTCCAGAGCGGCAAGCTCCTGTTCCTGCGCAACTGGCCCTACGTTTACAGCCTCATGAGCACTGAAGGCTCGTCGGCTGTGAAGGACAAGTTCGGCATGGCTGCCCTTCCGGGCAAGAGCGGCCCCGGTGCATCATCACTGGGTGGCCACAACACCGCAATCAGCGTGTACTCCAAGCACAAGGCCACTGCACTGGACTTCGTGAAGTTCCTGACCTCGGCCGAGAGCGAGAAGTTCTACGCTACGCAGGGCTCGCTGGCTCCGGTCCTTGGATCGCTGTACACCGACCAGGAACTTGTAGCCAAGCTGCCCTACCTGCCGGTCCTGAAGACGTCCATCGAGAACGCCGTGCCGCGTCCCGTGACGCCGTTCTACCCGGCCGTGACAAAGGCAATCCAAGACAACGCATACTCCGCAATTAAGGGAGAAAAGCCCGTGGAAACCGCACTTTCTGACATGCAGAAGTCCATCGAATCCGCCGGTGCGGGATCGTAGTTCTGCCATGGCAACCGAACTAGGCCCGACGCCGGTCAAAGCACCGGCGTCGGGCGGTACCCCCGTCCATCACGCGCCCAAGGGTGTGGGGAGGACAACAGGATCGCCAGCCAAGGACGCTGGGCATCCTGGCTGCTCGCTCCCACCATCATTGCCTTGGGCATTGTCATTGTTTACCCCATCATCAGCGCCATCGTCATGTCCTTCCAGAAGGACGCCGGCCTTGACCCAGCCACCGGCCTGTTCACCGCGGGTGGCCCGGCAGGCATCCAGAACTATGTGAACTGGCTCGCGCAGCAGTGTTCGGCGCCGACAGGCGGAACAGTCGCCTGCCCGCCTGGCACCCTGGGCGGCCAGTTCTGGTCCGCCACCGCCACAACATTTTTCTTCACCGTCGTCACGGTCGCGTTCGAAACGGTGCTTGGTTTCTGGATGGCCATGATCATGGCCCGCGAATTCCGCGGCCGCAGCCTGGTCCGCGCAGCTGTCCTGGTGCCGTGGGCCATCCCCACCGCCGTGACGGCCAAGCTCTGGTTCTTCATCTTCGCGTTCGAGGGCATCGCCAACAAGCTGTTCAACACCACCATCCTGTGGACGGGCAGCGAGTGGCCGGCCAAGTGGGCTGTGGTCATCGCTGACGTCTGGAAGACCACGCCGTTCATGGCTTTGCTGATCCTGGCAGGCCTGCAGATGATCCCGGCTGAAGTGTATGAGGCCGCCAAGGTGGATGGAACCACTGCATGGCAGCGGTTCCGGCTGATCACCCTGCCGCTGGTTAAGCCGGCGCTCATGGTGGCGATCCTGTTCCGTACCCTGGATGCACTGCGCATGTTTGACCTGCCCTACATCCTCACCGGCGGCGCCAACAACACCACCACCTTGTCCATCCTGGTCATTAACCAGATCAGGCAAGGCTTCAACTCGGCAGCCGCACTGTCCACCATCACCTTCATCATCATCTTCCTTGTGGCCTTCATCTTTGTCCGCTTCCTCGGGGCAAACGTCGTTGAACAGAGCGGCGCCACAGGAAAGGGGAAGAAATGACCACGGCAACGGCAGACGCCTCGGCGCTGCGGGCAAGGCAGGACAAGGGCCGCAAGGCTGCGCAAAACCGGGAAAAGTGGGCGCAGGGCAGGACTTACATCAGCGCGGCCATCGTGCTGCTCTGGTGCCTGGCGCCGGCCTACTGGATGGTGGTGACCGCCTTCCGCGAGGTCGGGTTTACCTACGACACGTCGATCCTTCCCACGCACGTGACCCTGGACAACTTCAGGACCGCCTTTGATACGTCATTCGGCAACAGGTTCGGCCAGGCGCTGCTCAACAGTGTGTTCATTGGTGGCGTGGTGACGCTCGTGTCCCTGCTCATCGGCGTGTTCGCCGCCTACGCGCTGGCCCGGTTGAACTTCCGGGGCAAGTTCCTGGTGCTCGGCTTCATCCTGGGAGCTTCCATGTTCCCCGGTGTTGCCCTGATCACCCCGCTCTTCCAGCTGTTCACCAACATTGGCTGGATGGGCACGTACCAGGCGCTGATCATCCCGAACATCTCCTTCGTGCTCCCGCTGACGGTCTACACCATGACCTCGTTCTTCCGGGAAATGCCCTGGGAGTTGGAAGAATCGGCGCGCGTTGACGGCTGTACCCAGGGACAGGCCTTCCGCAAGGTCATCATGCCCCTGGCGGCGCCGGCAATCTTCACCACGGCGATCCTGGCCTTCATTTCCTCGTGGAATGAGTTCCTGATCGCCAGCCAGCTGTCCAGCGACGCAACCCAGCCGGTGACGGTGGCCATTGCCAACTTCGCCGGTGCACAGCCCAACCAGATCCCGTACACGGCCATCATGGCCGCGGGCACCATCGTCACCATCCCGCTGGTGATCCTGGTGCTGGTGTTCCAGCGCAAGATCGTCGCCGGCCTTACGGCTGGTGCGGTCAAGTGACGCCCAACGGTTCCCGCCCCCGCACTCCGGGGGCGGGAAACCGCAGCCGTATGGTCCGTTCGGGCGAAGACTTCGACATCATTATCGGCTTCCTCGCATTTTGGGCCCTTGTCCTCCTGGTGGTAACCGTGTGGATGGAAGTCACAGCCCAACCGGCCCTCGGCTGGGCCCTGGGCCTGCTGGCAACACTGCTGGCGCTGTATGGAATGGTTCGCCTGCGCCGAAAGCTGCCGGCCCGCAGGTAAGGGAGCCCATGCGTCGGTTCCCCGCCATAGTTATCAATGCCTCGCCGTGGAATGCGAAAATACAGGGCGGGCGTAACGCAGGGCCTTTCGGCCCTACGCCGAAAAGGAGTTAAAGAGGGGACACGGTGGCACGGACAACGGAAAGGTCCCAGCGGGGCGGCCATAACGGCGTCAGCATCGAGGACGTGGCGGCAGCCGCCGGAGTCTCAACAGCAACTGTCTCCCGGGCTGTACGCGGCCTGCCCCGGGTCTCGCCGGCCACCCGGGAAAAAATCCTGGAGGTGGCCGGAAACCTGGGCTACGTTGCATCGTCCTCCGCCTCCGGCCTGGCCACGGGCCGGACCAAGACCATCGGTGTCCTGGCCCCGTTCGTCAGCCGCTGGTTCTTCTCCAAAGCAATTGAGGGCGCGGACCGCGAGCTGCATGCCCGGCACTACAACCTCTCCCTGTTCAACCTCGGCGGCCACGGCAGCAACCGTGAGCGGCTCTTCAGCAAGACCATGGTCTACAAGCAGATCGACGCCCTGCTGGTTCTATGTATGGCGCTCAGCCACGAAGAGATCGAGCACCTGCAGAAGATCGACATTCCGCTGGTAGTGGTGGGTGGCCACGTGGAGGAATGCCCCTACATCGGCATCGACGACTACGCCGCCGCCTCAACAGCGGTCCGGCACCTGATCGACCTGGGCCACCGGGATATTGCCCTGCTGCATGGCGACGACGAAACCGACCTGAACTTCGACGTCCCCCGGGTGCGTATCCTGGCCTTCAAGGACGTGATGGCCGCGGCCGGCCTGCCCACCCGGCCGGAATGGGACGAATGGGGGGACTTCACGGTCCGCAGCGGACAGGAAGCCTTCCGCCGCCTGTGGTCCCGTCCCGGACAGAAGCCCACGGCAATTTTCTGCGCCTCGGACGAGATGGCCATGGGAGTCATCTTCGAGGCCAACCGCCTGGGCGTCAACGTCCCCGGCGAACTGTCGGTGGTGGGCATCGACAACCATGATTTCGCCGATGCCATGGGCCTGACCACGGTTGGGCAGCGCCCCGACGAGCAGGCCGAGCTGGCCACCAAGATGCTCCTGGACGAACTGGACGGCGAGATCGGATCCGTCCACTCAGCCGTCGCGCCCCATGAACTCATCATCCGGCGCACCACAGCGCCCCCCAGGAACTGACGCGTCAGGACGCGCGGGCCAGCTGCCGGATGGGGATCCAGCGGGACGCGAGCCTGCGGTAGGCGGCCGCAGCCCCGGTCATGTCACCCTCCGCCAGGCACTCGATGCCCAGCCTGATATCCATGGGGGATTCGTCCGGGTAGACCTTGTCTGCCACGGCGCCGTAGTCCAGTTCCACCATGGAGTTGACGTGGAACAGTTCAAGCCACTCCGTCAGCTGCGCCAGGTCGTCAAGCATGTCCAGGTCCGGGGCGGCGAGGGCCAGGTTGGCCACCGCGTAGCGGGCCCGTTCCAGGGCATCGGTGATGGGCGCCCAGACCCGAACGGTGAGGATGCGCCCAGCGGCCTCCACCACATCCTTGCGGTCCGACTCCATGAACAGCGAGAACCAGCTGAACGGGATTCCCCAGGTTGACGCCCGCGTATGTACCCGGATGGATCCGTCCCGGGCCTTCACCTGGTCGATCCGTTCCTGGTGCCGGTCACGCTGCTCCTCCGGGATCAGCAGCTCGGCCAGGGGGCCATGGATTCCCTCCATCAAGGCGTTGGCCGCCAGTCCGGCGCGCAGGACAAGCTGGCTGGGGCAGTACAGGAGGACGGGCTCGGCGTCGGCGTCAGCACCGTCGTCGGGCGCTCCACCCTCCGGGGCCGGCACGGTGGTGACGCGCACCAGGTCCGTGCGCCCCGTGGGGAAGGGGTCCCCGCCGGAGCGGGTGATGCGGCCCAGCGAGGCCAGCAGCTCAGCGTTTTCGACGGCGGCACGCGGGACCGCCCGGGCCCCCGCGGCCTTGATGGCCGGACGCTGGTCCTCCGGAAAGGCTTCCAGGGGTTCGTAGACGCGCAGGGTTGAGGAAAATGGCAGGCCGGCCTGGCCCCGATAGAGGTTTCCCGTCATTACGGTCTCCTTGAATGGGTCCAGGATGCAGTCATCAGTCCGCCAGTTCCACCAGCACGGGAGCGTGGTCCGAAGCGCCCTTGCCCTTGCGTTCCTCGCGGTCGATCGAAGCCCCGGTGACGCGCGCGGCCAGGGCGGGGGAGGCCAGGATGAAGTCGATCCGCATGCCCTCCTTCTTGGGGAACCGCAGCTGGGTGTAGTCCCAGTAGGTGTAGACGCCGGGGCCCGGCGTGTAGGGGCGCACCACATCGGTGTAGCCGGCAGCTTCGAACGCGTGGAACGCCTCCCGTTCTGGCGGGCTGACGTGAGTTGCGCGGTTCCGGATGAACAGGTCGATGTCCCAGACGTCGTCATCAAAGGGCGCGATGTTCCAGTCACCCATCAGGGCCACCTGCGCCTGGGGGTTGTCCGTGACCAGGGCCTGGGCGTGCGTCTTGAGGCTTTCCAGCCACTTGAGCTTGTACGGCATGTGCTCGTCGTCCAGCGAACGGCCGTTGGGGACGTAAAGGCTCCAGACCCGGATGCCGCCGCAGGTGGCAGCCATGGCGCGGGCTTCCTGCACGGGATCCTTGCCCGCCTTGCCGAACGAGGGCTGGTCCAGGAACGTCCGCTCCACGTCTTCAAGCCCCACCCGGGAGGCGATGGCTACGCCGTTCCACTGGTTCACCCCGAAGTGGGCCACCTCGTAGCCCATCCGTTCAAAGAGCTCCCAGGGGAAGTTATCGTCCTTGCACTTGGTCTCCTGGATGGCCAGGACGTCGCAGTCGCTGCGCTGGAGCCAGGCTTCAACACGGTCGGCGCGGGCACGGAGCGAATTCACATTCCAGGTAGCTATCTTCACGGTTCCTAACTTACCTTGGCAGCCGCAGGGCGGGTAAAGCCTTGGCCGTCCCCGCGTCCGCGATCGGCCGTGGTTGGTTCCGGGCGTGAAGGGGCGGGTATATTCGCAACAGAATGACCTGGATCACTCATCCGGCCACCATGCGAAGGAGCACCCAGCCGATGACCGCAGCCAAGGACAGCACAACGGACAACGCGGCAGGGGACGGAAGCGCGGACGTACTCTTTGAACGCCGCGGCCGGCTGGGCGTGATCACCCTCAACCGGCCCCGGGCCGTCAACGCACTTACCGCGGGAATGGTGGAGCTGCTCCTGCGGCAGCTCACCGCATGGGCAGGGGACGACGGCGTGGCCACCGTCCTGGTCCAGGGCGCCGGGGAGCGGGGCCTGTGCGCGGGCGGGGACATCGTGGCCATATACCGGGACATGCTGCACGGCGGGAACAGGACGGCCCACTTCTGGCAGACCGAGTACCGCCTGAACTCGCTGATTGCCCGGTACCCCAAGCCGTACGTCGCCCTCATGGACGGCCTGGTCCTGGGCGGCGGGGTGGGCATCTCCGCGCACGGGGACGTCCGGGTGGTCACCGAGCGGACCAGGATGGGGATGCCGGAGACCACCATTGGCTTCGCGCCCGACGTCGGCGGGACCTTCCTGCTTTCACACGCACCAGGCGAGGCGGGAACCCACGCGGCGCTTACGGGAGCACACCTGGCAGCCGGGGATGCCCTGTTCCTGGGCCTTGCCGACCACTACGTTCCGTCGAACGCGCTGCCGCGCCTCGTGGCTGCGCTGGAGAAAGAAAGCCCGGAAGACGCCGTCGCCCGTTATGCCGGGCAGCCCCCTGCCTCCATGCTGGCCGGGCAGCGGGAATGGATCGACTCCTGCTACGCCCCGGACGATGCTGGAGAGATTGTCCGGCGCCTCCGGGCGTGGACCGGGCCCGGACGCGACGATGCCGCGGAAGCCGCCGCCACGATCGAAGCCAAGTCACCCACCTCGGTCACGGTCACCTTGGCGTCGCTGCGCCGCGCGGCCGGCCTGACCCTGGATGAGGCCCTGGCCCAGGAGTACCGGGCCGGGATCCGCTTCCTGGCCGCACCGGACTTCCGCGAAGGAATCCGCGCCCAGGTAGTGGACAAGGACAGGAACCCGCAGTGGAAACCTGCCACGCTGGCCGAGGTGCTTCCCGCCCAGGTGGAGGGGTTCTTCCAGCCCCTGGACGGCGGGGAACTGGACCTCCATGTCCCGCCTGAGCTGCACCCCCGGCTTGAACCGCACTCCAACCCCGACCTGCAGATGAAGGAGACGGACCATGCCTGACAAGAGCAGTGTGGCCTTCCTGGGCCTTGGACACATGGGGCGTCCCATGGCCCTGAACCTGGTCCGCGCCGGTTATCGGGTTGCTGGTTTCGACGTGGTCCCTGCAGCCCGGCAGTGGGCCCGTGCACAGGGCATACCGGTGGCAGGGAGCGCCGTGGAGGCGCTGACCGGTGCCGACGTTGTCCTCACCATGTTCCCCAGCGGCCGCCACGTCCTGGACGCCTACGTGGGCGGTGCAGACGGACCCGGGCTGCTGGCAGCGGCGCCGGCCGGGACGATGTTCCTGGACTGCTCCACCATCAACGTCGACGAGGCCAGGGACGCCGCCCGCCTGGCCATCGAAGCAGGCCACCGCTCCGTTGACGCCCCTGTTTCCGGTGGCGTGGTGGGGGCCGAAGCAGGCACCCTGACCTTCATGGCCGGCGGCGACGGGGCTGACTTTGAGGCGGTGCGGCCGCTCCTGGAGGTCATGGGCAAGCGGGTGGTGCACTGCGGCGGACACGGAGCCGGCCAGGCGGCCAAGATCTGCAACAACCTCATCCTGGGCGTCTCGATGATTGCGGTCAGCGAGGCCTTCGTGCTCGGCGAAAAGCTGGGCCTGACCCACCAGGCCTTGTTCGACGTCGCTTCCGCCGCGTCCGGCCAGTGCTGGGCGCTGACCACCAATTGTCCGGTGCCCGGACCGGTTCCCACCAGCCCCGCCAACAGGGACTACCAGCCGGGCTTTGCCGCAGCGCTCATGGCCAAGGACCTCAACCTCGCCGTCAACGCCCTGGACAGCACAGGGGTGGCGGGACAGATGGGAGCGCTCGCCGCCCGGATCTACGATAGGTTTGCCGCGGAAGGCGGCGCGGGCCGCGACTTCTCGGCCATCATCACCGACATCCGCGACGCCTCCGGGCAGCATGCAGCGAGGCAGCAAGAGCCGGCGGCGGGGAGAACACCGGCACGGAAATGCCGGGCCGGCCAGGGACCACAACAGCACACGACGACGGGAGCCCCGAATGACGGAGTACGCCAACATCCTGGTGGAGCAGCAGGGCAGGGTAGGGCTGGTAATCCTCAACAGGCCGTCGGCGTTGAATGCGCTGAACAAGGCCACCATGGAGGAGTTGGTGGCCGCCGTTACCGCCATGGATTCCGATCCCGGCGTGGGTGCCGTGGTGATCACCGGCTCGGGCAAAGCGTTCGCGGCCGGAGCCGACATCAAGGAAATGGCGGACCAGGGCTACATGGACATGTATGCCGCCGACTGGTTCCGGGGCTGGGAGGACTTTGCCCGGCTGCGGATTCCCACCATCGCTGCGGTGTCCGGGTTTGCCCTGGGCGGCGGCTGCGAACTGGCCATGATGTGCGACCTCATCCTCGCCGGGGACAACGCCAGATTCGGCCAACCGGAAATCAACCTCGCCGTACTCCCCGGCATGGGCGGCTCGCAGCGGCTCACCCGGGCCGTGGGCAAGGCGAAGGCCATGGACATGATCCTCACCGGCAGGTTCATCGAGGCGGAGGAAGCCGACCGGTGCGGGCTGGTGTCCCGTGTGGTTCCGGCGGCGGACGTCGTGTCCGAGGCACTCAAGGTGGCAGCGGTGATTGCCGCCAAGTCCAAGCCCGCGGCGATGGCTGCCAAGGAAGCTGTCAATGCCGCCTTTGAAACCGGGCTGGCCCAGGGGGTGTTGTTCGAACGGCGGCTCTTCCACTCCCTGTTCGCCACGGAGGACCAAAAGGAAGGCATGGCGGCGTTCGCCGAGAAGCGCCAGCCGGAATTCAAGCACCGGTAACCCGGGCGCAGGGGACGGGACGGGCGTATGTGGACAATCTTGACCGGTGCAGCCAGCCCCACTGAGGGACTCACCGGAATCGTCGGGTTTGCGGCGAGGGCCATCGACACTTTGGGGGAGTGGGGCGTGGGGGGCTTTACGCTCGCCGAAACCGTGGTGCCTCCCATCCCCAGTGAGGTGATCCTCCCCCTGGCGGGATATCTGGCCAAGCAGGGCTCCCTGAACCTTTTCCTCGTTTTTGCCACCAGCACCCTTGGCGCTTATCTGGGGGCGCTGTTTCTCTACTGGCTCGGCGCCAAGCTGGGGCTGGAGCGGTCCATCCGGTGGTTGTCCAAACTGCCCTTGGTGGACCGCGAAGACTTCGAACACGCGGCAGGATGGTTCCGCCGCCACGGCAGGTCATCCATCTTCTTCGGCCGCCTGTTGCCCGGCGTCCGCAGCCTCATCTCCCTTCCGGCGGGGGCGGCGGCCATGCCCTTTGCCACCTTTACCCTGTTCACCCTGGCCGGCAGCGGGCTGTGGAACGGCGCCCTCATCGGCCTGGGCTACCTGCTTGGCACCCAATACAGGCTGATCGAGGAGTACTCACGCTTCCTGAACTATGCCGTCTACGCCGGATTGGCCATTGCCGTGGTGCTGCTGGTGGTCCGGCGGGCCCGGCGCGCCAAGGCTGATCGGGCGGGCGCCGGCCGCGCCAATACCGGCCGCTAGGCTGCCTTCCGCCTCTGCCCTACAGATACTTCTCCGCAAAACTGCGAAGGGCCGCCCGAACGAAGCCCGCCCCCTCCACTCCGCCGTAATTGGCGGCGAAGCGCAGGTCTTCCACGTACATGTCCGCCAGCCCCAGGACGTATCCCTTGATATTCCCGCTGTTTCCGGCGGCCGGAGTCCCGGGGATGGACCTCAGCCAGTCGACGTGCCGCGTTGCCAGTTCCCGGGCCTCGGGACCGTCCGCAGCAACGCCGGAGCGGGCGGCAGCCTTCCAGTCGTTGCCAAGGGTTTCCACCTTGGACATCCACTCCTGCTTTTCGTCCGAAGCTATGCCGCGCCACCACGCGTCGGATTTTGCGTAGGCCTCCTTGCCCCACCGTTCCTCCACCTCATCCTTGTACTGGGTGTGGTCGAAGCCGTCGAACATGTCTTCTGCCATCAGTTGGCCTCCTGCTTTTACTGTTTCAATGGTTTGCCGCACGGATTGCATTTGCCGTGCCAGCCGCTGCTGCTCCTGTCCGAGCCACTCAAGATGACGGGTGAGCGCGGTGACCGGGTCAGCCTGCTGGTGGAAGACCTCCGCGATGGCCGGCAGGCCCAGGCCCAGCTCCCGCAGCAGGAGAATGCGCTGCAGTTGGAGGAGGGCGGCGCCGTCGTAATAGCGGTAACCGTTGCTGCCCACCCTGCTGGGCTTCAGCAGGCCGATGTCATCGTAGTGGCGCAGCGTGCGGCTGGTGGTGCCGGTCATCCTGGCTACGTCCTGGATGGACCAGTCCGTGCCGGTGTCGGGGATGTCTTCCATGCTCCGAGCCTAGGGTTTGACGCTGCGTCAAGGTCAAGGTCAAGGTTTGAAATTGTCACCGCGCCTGCCGGCGGCGCCTGGCCTGGGCCACCAGCCGCGTGAAAGCGAAAACAAACACTGCCTCGATCACCAGCATGAGGCCCGCCAGCAGCCACTGCTGCCGGCTGATGAACACAATGCACCCGGTCAGGGCCAGGATGGTTCCCAGCGCCAGGGCGTAAACGGCAAAGCCGACCGCCACCCGGGCGCTGCGTACCCCGGTGCGGAAGCCGAAACCGTAGGGCTCCCCGCCGGGCTGGCCCGGCACGCGGTCCGGTGCAGCGGGCCCCAGAGCGTCAAACTCCTCCCACGGATCCTTGTCCCTGTCCTGGTCCTGTCCGGTCATGGATCAATTATCCCAAAAGGGGAAACCGGAGGACTGGCCCCGGGAACACGTGCCCCACAAAACCCCCACATAAAAGCAGCGGCCCCTCCAACCTGAGCTGGAGAGGCCGCTGGATGGGGTCCCGGCAGGTGCCGGAGGCCGCCGAAGACTTAGAGCGGGCGGATGTTCTCTGCCTGCGGGCCCTTGGGGCCCTGGGTCACATCGAATTCGACCTTCTGGTTCTCGTCCAGTGAGCGGTAGCCGCTGGTGGCGATTGCCGAGTAGTGGGCGAAAACGTCAGCGGACCCGTCATCGGGGGCAATGAAGCCAAAACCCTTTTCGGCGTTGAACCATTTAACTGTGCCTGTTGCCATGGCTGCATTCCTTCATGTGACTCTGATTCTCTCCCCGGGGAATCGTCCCGGAGTGCGCGGGAGTTAGTCCCCGCAGTCCCAAACGTACGGGGCACAGGGCCCGGGTGCAAGGGTAAGGGCCATAAACCGCGGTTACCGCATGCCCTCACGGCGTATCGCGGTGGCAATAGCGGCCGCCCGCGTATCCACTCCGAGCTTTGCGTAGATGTGCGCCAGGTGGGTTTTGACGGTGGCCTCGGAGATGAAAAGCCGCCGCCCGAGTTCCCTGTTACTGAGGCCTTCAGTGAGCAAACTGAGCAATTCTGCCTCCCGGGGGTGAGGACTTCTTCGGGGTTGCGCAGCTGCTGGAACAACCGCGAGGCCACCGGCGGGCTCATCACGCTCCTGCCCTGAACCGCGCCGCGGATGGCGGCAAAGATTTCCTCCGGTGCGGCGTCCTTCAACAGGTAGCCCATGGCACCGGAATCGACTGCGCGGACAATATCGGCATCCGAGTCGTAGGTGGTGAAAACCAGGATTGCCTGCCCGCTGTTGAGATCCCGGATCCGCCTGATGGCCTCGATTCCATCCATGCCAGGGCCCATGGCAAGGTCCATCACCACCACAGCCGGGAGGTGCGCATGCACCAGCTGCAACGCTTCCTCTCCCGAGGATGCCTCCGCCACAACCTCCAGGTCAGGCTGGGTTCCCAGCAACGCGCGCAGCCCGCTCCTGACCACAAGGTGGTCGTCCACCAGCAGGACCGTGATGCTGCTCATGCGCCCTCCAATGGTAATTGGGCCGCCACGATGGTCCCCTCGCCGGGGGCACTTTGGATCGAGAATATGCCACCCAGCTGCTCCACCCGCTGCCGCATGGCCCGCAGGCCGTAACCTCCGGCCGTCGACGGCGGAGCTGCCGCCGCCGGATCAAAACCGGCGCCGTCGTCGTAGATGTCCAGGGTGACGGCGTCCGGCAGGAAGCCCACCGTCAGGGCAGCGACTGAAGCCGCAGCGTGCAGCGCGGTGTTGGAGGCCGCACTCTGCACCACCCGCAGCAGTGCGTGCCGGATGTCCGGTGAGACTTGCCTGGGGGCTCCTGTCACCACAAGGGTGGCTTCCGGCAGGTATTGCCGGGCGGCCAGCAGCAGCGCTTCCGGCAGCGGCGTTGATTCCAGCCCGGGGGAAGCAAGCTCGTGGACCAGGCTCCGGGTTTCCGCCAGGTTGGTGCGGAGCAGGCTGGTGGCCTGGTGGAGATCCTGCTGCGCGGCGCCACTTGGCCAACCACGCCCCGCGGCTTCGAGCAGGAGCAGGCTGCTGGCGAGCCCCTGGGTGACGGTGTCGTGGATTTCCCGGGACACCCGCTCCCGTTCGGCGATGGTGCCGGCACGGCGTTCACTGGCCGCCAGCTGGCCTTGGGCCTGGGTAACCTCCGCATGCAGGCGGCGCTGCTCCTCGGCGTCGTGCTGTATCCGGTCATAGATGAGCGTCAGCATGACGCCTACGGCCACAGGCCCCAACAGCATGGCAAGGTCCGTACCGTTGCCCAGCCGGAACAGGCCGGCCGCGGTTGCCAGGGTGATGCCGCCCGCCAGGACGTAGGACGCAGCACCGCGCAGGGCACTCCTGCACAGGAAGAAGAGGGCGAAGGAACACCAGGCGAAGCTCGGTGCTGCCACCACCAGGACCGCCCAGACAGCCACCAACGCGACCATCCACGGCGCGCTGTGCCGGTCCCGCAGCGAGAGCAGGGCCACGACGGCGTACAGCAGGCAGGCGGCGGCGGCGAGTCCCAGGACCAGGACGTTGTCGGAAGGGGAATGCCGCATGACATAGCGCACCACCGATGCCACCAGGAGCACCGCGAAGCCCAGATGGACGGCGGCCTCAATGCTGCCCAGGCGGCCCTTGGGGGTGGGCGGCACCGGACGGGACGCGCCCCCGGCGCCCCCGGCGGCAACGGCGGCCGCCGGGCCGGTGGCCGGGGTGGAATCTTTGGCAGGCATGCGGGATCCGGATCTCGTGGTGGGAAGCACTGCCTTCCATGCTAGGGCTCCACGCCTCCCGGGTTCCTCAGCCTTTTGGCTGATACGGCTGGCCTTTCGGGCCAGCAAGGGGCAGCCGAAGGCCCGATGCCACGCCAACCGCTGCCGAGAAGGATGGAAACCGGCAACAGCACACCTACCAACCCAAGGAACGCACCATGAAGAAATCCCACAAGGCACTCACAGCCGCCGCAGCCGCAGCAATCCTGGTCACGGCCGGAGCCACGGCAGCCGCCAACGCCGGCACCGGCCGCGTCAGCGGCACTGAAGCGCCCGCCGTCGTGCCCGCCGTTGACGTGCAGCCGGCGCCGGAGACTGTCGTGCAGCAGAACCGCATCTCCGCCACAGCCTCCGCCCAGGCCGTCGCCGCGGCACTCGCCAAGTGCCAGGCGGACAAACTGCCGTTCGTCACGGTGGCGCTCGTTGACCGCTTCGGCACCGTCCAGGCACTGCTGCGGGGAGACAATGCCGCGGCGCACACCATTGAGGCCGCCAAGGAAAAGGCCTACACCGCAGCAGCTTTCGGCACCCCCACCAGCGAGCTGGCCAAGCGCATCAATGGCAATGGCCCCTCGATCGCAGACTTGCCGGGCACCCTGTTCCTGGCAGGCGGAGTCCCGCTGAAGGTCAACGGCGTTTCCGTGGCCGGTATCGGTGTGGGCGGGGCGCCCGATGGCGCCCTTGACGAAGCGTGCGCCACTGCCGGCGCCGAGTCCATCGCAGGCACTGCGAAATAGGCTGCGGTCCGCCGTCGTGAAAGCAGCCCACGACGGCGGACCGGCCCCGGACAGCTACACGGCCTCCAGGATGCTGACGTAATTGGCGATGCCCACGCCGCCCATGTTCTGCACGGCTGCCCGGCGCGGAGCCGGGAGCTGCATGTCGCCCGCGGTGCCCGTGAGCTGCATGGCCGCCAGGACGTGCTGGGACACGCCGGTGGCACCCACAGGGTGGCCTTTGGACTTGAGGCCTCCTGAGAGGTTGATGGGAAGTTTCCCGTCCTTGTAGACCAAGCCTTCCTGGAGCGCCCGGGCGCCCTGGCCGGGTTCGGTCAGGCCCATGGCCTCGTACATGAGCAGCTCAGCGATGGTGAAGCAGTCATGGACTTCGGCCAGGTCCAGGTCCTCAATCCCGACGCCGGCCATCGCCAGGGCACGCTGCCAGGACACCCGCGTGGCTTCGAACGCCGTCGGGTCCCTGCGCGCCGCGGGGAAGAAGTCGTTGGCCTGGCCAAATCCGGCGAGCCGTACCGGTGCCGTGAGGCCTCCGGTTGGCGAAGTGGACAGCACGACTGCGGCGGCACCGTCGGACACGGGGGAACAGTCGGTCCGGCGCAGGGGATCGGCCACCATGGGGTTCTTGTCCGAGACGGTTTGGCAGAACTCCTCGCCGAGGTCCTTGCGGAGCTGGGCGTACGGGTTGTCCACGCCGTTGCGGTGGTTCTTGGCCGCGATGGTACCCAGGACATCGCCCAGCTTCCCGTCAGCGTCGTAGCGTTTGGCGTAGTGCCTGGCCACTTCCGCGAAGAGTCCGGTGAACCCGGTGGTGGAGGGCCTGCCGGCCATGTCGTAGTCGGCGCCCAGCAGCCCGGCGCCCACCACATCAGCTCCCGCGTGGGTCATCTTTTCGGCGCCGATCACCAGGACCGTTTTGGCGGTTCCGGCGAGCAGTGCCTTGGTGCCCTGCTGGAAGGCCGCCGAGCCCGAGGCGCACGCGTTCTCCACGCGGGTGGACGGGACGTTGGCCAGGTCCGGTGACACCTGCAGCGCCAGGGAGGATGGAAACGCCAGCGGCATCATTCCGGAGTTGAACTGTCCCACGTAGATTTCATCGATCCGGGCCGGCTCAATCCCTGCGCTGCTGATGGCGTCCGTGGCCACCTGGACGATGAGGGATTCCAGGGTGTCGTCGGTGAGCTTCCCGAACCTGCTGTGACCCCAGCCGGTGATCAGGACATCCTTGCCGAACTGCTTTTTGAGGCTCATGCCGAGGCTCCTTCCAAGGTGGTGGCTGGATCGAGGGAGGGGGCGACCTCAAAGCCGGCTTCGGTCTTCTCCCGGATGTCCTCCACGGTGACCCCCGGTGCCAGCCTGGTCAGCGTGAGCTGCCGCCCGCCGTCGTCCTTTTTGTGAAGGTCGAAGACGGCGAGGTCGCTGATGATCCGGTCCACGCAGCTGAGCCCGGTCAGCGGCAGCGTGCATTCGCGGACGATTTTGGCGGTGCCGTCCTTGGCGTTGTGTTCGGTGAGGACCACCACGCGCGGTGTTCCTGCCACCAGATCCATGGCACCGCCCATGCCTTTGACCATCTTCCCGGGGATGGTCCAGTTGGCCAGGTCGCCGTTGCCGGAGACCTGCATGGCGCCCAGGATGGCCACCTTGACGTGCCCGCCCCGGATCATGCCGAACGAGGTGGCGGAGTCGAAGATGCTGCCGCCCGGCAGGACCGTGACGGTCTGCTTGCCGGCGTTGATGAGGTCGGCGTCCTCCTCGCCCTCGTACGGGAACGGGCCCATGCCCAGCAGCCCGTTCTCGCTCTGCAGCACCACCCGCACGCCCTCGGGCAGGTTGTTCGCCACCAGCGTGGGGATGCCGATCCCCAGGTTTACGTAGTCGCCGTCGTTCAGTTCCTCGGCCGCAATCGCAGCCATTTCATCCCTGGTCCATCCCATGGGTTTTCTCCTTTGGTCGTCTTGGCTGTAATTCAGTTGGGTATTACCGGCGGCACGAATTCGAATGTCATTCCCAGCAGCCAGGCCAACAGCAGCACAACCGGCAGGTGGAACAGGAACTGCTGGAACGTGAAGCCCACCAGGTCCCGGGCGCGCAGGCCCAAGACGGCCAGCAGCGGCAGCATGAAGAACGGGTTGATGAGGTTGGGCAGGGCCTCGGCCATGTTGTAGATCTGCACGGTCCAGCCAAGGTTCATGTTTACGTCCGTCGCGGATTGCATGACGTAGGGTGCCTCGACCAGCCACTTGCCTCCGCCGGAAGGGACGAACATCCCCAGGAAGGCCGTGTAAAGGGCGATGATGACCGCGAACGCCCCGTTGCCGCCGATGCTGGTGAAGAAATGGGCCAGATGCTCGGACACCGAGAGGCCGCCCGCGCCCGTCGCCTTGGTGAGGATGGCCGCCATCGCCGCATAGAGCGGGAACTGGACCAAAATGCCTGCGGTTGCGGGCACGGCCTTGGTCACGGACTGGAGGAATTTGCGCGGGGTTCCGTGCAGCACAAGCCCCAGCATCAGGAAGACCAGCAGGTAGCCGTTCAGTGAACTGACCACGCTCAGGATGGGCAGGGTCAGGAGCTGGGACACCAGCCAGCCGAGGGTGAGCACCCCCGCCAGGATAGGCAGGACCCTGCTGTATTCGAGCCACTCGCCGGGGCGCGACTTTTCGGCCGGCGGTTCGGGCTGGTCATCAAGGTCGACGCCGAGGTCGGCCGCGGTTTTGACGGCGCCGCCCGCGGGGGCGGAGAAGTGGGCAATGACGGTGGTCAGCAGCATCAGGATGACCAGGGTCAGCAGGGACTGCCAGGTGAAGATGGTGGTGCCGAAGTCCAGGACGCCGGTGATCTTCAGCAGCGCCGGGGGAATGGAGGCCTTTGTGGCCTGGAGCTGGGCCGCGGAGGAGGACATGCCCAACGCCCAGACGGCGCCCAGCCCCATGAAGGCCGCTGCCCCGAGCGCCCGGTAGTCGACGTGCAGATCCGCCCGGCGGGCCACGGCACGCGCCAGGAGGCCGCCGAAGATCAGGCTCAAACCCCAGTTCACGAACGACACCGACATGGACATCACGGCAACGAAGCTGACGGCGGCGCGCGCGGAGTTTGGCACCTGCGCCAGTCGGTCAATCAACCGGGCCACGGGCGGCGAGGTGGCCACCACGTAGCCGGTCAGCACCACCATGGCCATCTGCAAAGTGAAGGCGGTGAGGTCCCAGAAGCCGTTTCCGAAGGAGTCCACCACTGCCTTGGGAGAGGCGCCGATGGCGAGTGCTGCGATGGCCACCAGCAGCACGCCTGCCAGGGCGAAGATGTAAGCGTCCGGGAACCACTTCTGCGTCCATCCGGCCAGCTTTTCAGCCATCAGGGCCAAGCCCTTCTGGCGGACGTCCGGTTGGTCGAGCTGGCTGGTGGCCATGGCGGTGTTTCTCTCCATTGAGTGATGTTCTTCCGTTGTTGGGGTGGCCGGCGTCGGAGGCCGGTCAGGCGGAGACGAGGCCGGCGCGCTGCCGGACGGTCCGCTGCTCGATGTCCTTGACCCGGTCCGACGCCTGCACCAGCCGCTGGACGAAGACGCCGGGGGTCGCAACGTGGTTCGGGTCCAGCCGGCCGGGCTCCACGATCACTTCCGCCTCGGCGATGGTCAGTGTGCCGGCTGTGGCCACTACGGGGTTGAAGTTCCGGGCCGTGTAGCGGTAGATGAGGTTGCCGTCCGTGTCAGCGGTGTGGGCATGGACAAGCGCGACATCGGCCCGGATGGCCCGCTCCTGGACGTACGTTTCGCCGTCGAACACCTCGTGCGGTTTGCCTTCGGCAACCAGGGTGCCCACGCCGGTTTTGGTGTAGAAGGCAGGGATGCCGGCGCCGCCGGCGCGAAGCCGCTCGGCCAGGGTGCCCTGCGGAGTGAATTCCACCTCCAGCCTGCCGGCAAGGTACTGCTCGGCAAACAGCTTGTTCTCGCCGACGTAGGACGCGATGACCTTGCGGACCTGGCCCGCCTCGATCAGGATGCCCAGCCCCTTGCCGTCCACGCCCATGTTGTTGGACACCACGGTGAGGTCCCGGACGCCGGAATCACGCACAGCTTCGATCAGGTCGGCCGGAATGCCGCTCAGGCCAAATCCTCCTACGGCGAGGGTGATGCCGTCCTGCAGGGCCCCTTCCAGGGCGCTGGCGGCGGAAGCTTGGAGTTTCTTCATGTCGTCTCCTCGTTGAGCACGGTGGTGTCCACTAAGTGGATGCCGGGGATCTGAGTCTGGAGACTACGGGCGCATTATTGCGCCTGTCAAGGACCACGGCGTGGCCTATTTACAGTGTGGACAGTACGATGGCGTGTATCCATATTGTGGACATAAGGAGGGTTCATGGCCATGCAGGTGCAGGGCGCGCAGGTGGTAACGCGGATCGCCGGCCTGCTGCGGCTGGTGGGCAGGAGCTCGGAGGGAATGCCCCTGGTGGACCTCGTGCGGGAATCCGGCCTTACCCGTCCCACGGTCCACAGGCTCCTGACGTCCCTGGCCGCGGAAGGCCTGCTGGACCATGATCCCGTGACGGGGAACTGGGTGCTGGGCCCCGAGATCCTCCTGATGGGCTCGGTGGCTTCGGCGCGGTTTCCCCTGGAGGACATCGCCCGGCCCAGCCTCCGCCGGCTGGCGCAGGCCACGGGCGAGAGCGCCTTCTTCTCCATCCGCCGCGGCGCCGGGACGGTCTGCCTGCTGCGTGAGGAAGGCAGCTTCCCGGTCCGCTCCTTCGTCCTGCACGAGGGTGTCCGGTTCCCCCTTGGCGTCGCGTCGGCCGGGACGGCCATCATGGCCTTCCTGCCGGAAAGCGAGCAGGAGGAAATGCTGGGGCGCTGGAGCGAACACGCGGGCGAGTTCGCCGGGAACCATACTCCCGAACTGGTGCGGAAGAACCTGGCCCGCACCCGGCTGGCCGGCTATTCGGTGAACCCCGGCCTGGTCCTGGAGGGAAGCTGGGGGATGGGTGCGGCGGTGTTTGACCGCTCCGGGAAACCGGCTTGGGCATTGTCGTTGACGGGCATCGAACCACGCTTCAAGCCGGAACGGCAGGAGGAACTCGGCGGCCTCCTGATGGCGGAGGCGCACCGGATTACGCAGCAGCTTGGCGTGGGCGGCGACGCCGGGCGGCGGCCCCGCTGAGCCTCCCCGGCTCTGGCCGCGAACGACGACGGCGGGCAGCACCTTCCGGTGCCGCCCGCCGTCGTTCTCCCCGAAGACGTGCTCCCCAAAGGTGGGGAAGTCCGCCGAGGCTGCCTAGAGGCCCACGCGGGGCTCCTCGGGGCCCTGGTCCTTCCACCACGTGTCAAAGATGGTGACCGGCACGGTGCGCTTGTGGCGGGTCCGGAGGTACTTCTGTTCGATGGAATCGGCAACGGCGTCCGGAACCTCGCGGCCTTCGAGGTAGTCGTCGATCTGGTCGTAGCTGAGGCCCAGTTCGTCCTCATCGGTTCGGCCTGGCCGGTCATCGAGCAGGTCGGCGGTGGGTACCTTCTCCCAGACGCGCGCCGGCGCTCCAAGTTCAGCCAGCAGGGCGCGGTTCTGCCGCTTGTTGAGGCCGAACAGGGGCAGGATGTCCGCGCCGCCGTCGCCGTACTTGGTGAAGAAGCCGGTGACGGACTCGGCGCCGTGGTCGGTGCCAACCACCAGGTAGTTGTGCTCGCCCGCCAGCGCATACTGGGCGATCATCCGGGTGCGGGCCTTGGTGTTGCCCTTGTGGAAATCGGAGATCTCCGAGCCCACGGTCTTTTCGAACTCGTCTTCAAAACCGTCCACGGCGGCGGAGATGTTGAACGTCCATTCCGTCTTGGCCTTGATGAAGTCCAGGGCTGCCTGGGCATCTTCCTCGTCGTGCTGCACTCCGTAGGGAAGGCGGACGGCCACGAAATTGGCTTCCACGCCTTCGGCCTCAAGCTCATCCACCGCCAGTTGCGCAAGCTTGCCCGCAAGGGATGAATCCAGGCCACCGGAAATGCCCAGGACAAAGCCCTTGGTGTGGGTTGCCTTCAGGTATTCCTTGAGGAACGTGACGCGTTTGCGTACCTCCCCCGCGGGATCGATCCGGGGCTGAACGCCCATTTCTTCAATGATTTTGGCCTGGAGTTCGCGCATGTTGTCCAGCCTAGCCAGCACTGTCAACAACCCTCAACTGTTCCGGGCGGCCTCTGCGCGGCGTAGCGTAACTGCATGGAGCGGACAGGGTGTGCCGTGGTGGGCGGAGGCCCCGCGGGAATGATGCTGGGACTGCTGCTGGCCCGGGCCGGAGTGCAGGTGACCGTCCTGGAGAAGCACCGCGACTTCCTGCGCGACTTCCGCGGCGACACGGTGCATGCCTCCACCATCCGCCTGATCGACGAACTTGGCCTGGGCGCGGGATTCCGCAGCCTGCCCCAAAGCAGGCTCAACAACGTGGCTGTTCCGGTCCCCGGCGCCGGCCTGGTCACCCTGGCGGCCTTCGACTCTTTGAAGCCCCCGTACAACTACGTGGCCATGATGCCGCAGTGGGACTTCCTGGATTTCCTCGCCTCGGCGGCCGCTGCGGAACCGACGTTCAGCCTGCTTATGGAGAGCGAGGCCACCGGCCTGGAGTTCGACGGCGGCCGCGTCACCGGAGTGCGCTACAGGGCCACGGGCGGGGCCGGGCCGGGGGCGGAACACGTGCTGCATGCAGATGTGGTGGTGGCCGCGGACGGGCGCCATTCAGTGCTGCGGGAGGCGGCGGGAATGCGCACCAGGGAGTACCCGGTGCCGTTCGACACCTGGTGGTTCAGGCTCCCGCGCCACGCTTCCGAGCAGGGCGAAGTGGCGGGTGTGGTGCCGTCGCTGGGTGACGGGGACGCCATGATTGCCCTGAACCGCACCGACTACTACCAGCTGGGGTACCTCGCCCCCAAGGGCTCGGATGCCGGGATCAGGGCCGGCGGCGTGGAACGGTTCCGGCAGCGCGTGGCGGCACTTCGTCCGGATCTCGCCGACCGCGTCGACTCCATTCGCAGCCTGGACGACCTTCACTGGCTGGACGTTAAGCTGAACCGCCTGCAGCGCTGGTACACCGACGGATTCCTGTGCATCGGGGATGCAGCCCACGCGATGTCACCGGCCGGCGGCGTAGGCATCAACCTGGCCATCCAGGATGCAGTGGCGGCCGCCGAACGGTTGGCCCCGGACCTGCGGCGGGGCCACGTGCGGGCCAGGACCCTCGCGGCAATCCAGCGCCGCCGGCGCATGCCTACAGTGGTGGTCCAAACCGTGCAGCGCATCCTGCACAGGGTGGTTTTTGTTCCGCTCTTCGCCGGGAGATTGTCCGGGGCGACCCTGGCCGGCGATGGTGCCCGGACTACGCTCTCCATCACGCGGATGGTCTTCTTCATCCTGCGCCACAACCCCGTGGTCAGGCGTGTCCTGCCGCGCGTCATCGCCTTCGGGCCCCGCCCCGAGCACGCGCCAGGCTTTGCCCGCCCACTCACCGTCCGCCCACCCACTAAACTTGAGCCCATGACTTCGCCCTCTGACACTGCGGTAGACACCGCAGCTGCCCGCGCCCGCCTGCTCGAACTCATCAAGGAACTCGCCGTGGTCCGCGGCAAGGTGATCCTCTCGAGTGGGGCCGAGGCTGACTACTACATCGACCTCCGCCGCATCACCCTGCACCACGAGGCCTCCAAGCTGGTGGGCCAGGTCATGCTCGCCCTGGCGGACGACGCCGGGATCGACTTTGAGTGCGCCGGCGGCCTCACCATGGGTGCTGACCCGGTGGGCACTGCAGTGATGCACGCTGCCGCTGATGCCGGCCGTGCCGTGGATGCTTTCGTGGTCCGCAAGGCCCAGAAGTCCTACGGCATGGGCCGCCAGGTGGAGGGCCCCTCCGTTGAAGGCCGCAAGGTGCTGGTCCTGGAGGACACCTCCACCACGGGCGGTTCCGCGCTGACGGCAGTGGAAGGCGTCCGGAAGGCCGGCGGCAACGTGGTTGCGGTGGCAGTGATCGTGGACCGTGACACCGGTGCCAAGGAAAAAATCGAAGCCGAGACCGGCGTTCCATACCTGTTTGCGTTCAGCAAGGACGAGCTGGGGCTGTCCTAGGTCCTGCTGCGGACCCGGGAAATCGCCTGGGAACAAGTATGCTGGCCGTTGGCCGGGCTGTTGGCGCTGCTTTATGATGTCCTTTAACACTTTTCAGTTGCTTGGAGATCATGCATTTGCTCCCCCCAGAACAGCCTTTGAGCGCAACCGACCAGGTCCAGAACCTCATCCTGGAAAGCGCTGATTTTGAGGACTTCCTCAACGAACTGGCCCGTTTCTCCGCCCACCAGATGGCAGGCGACGGTGACGACGCCCTGTGTGGCATCACCCTGCTCCGTGACCGCAAGGCGGCCACCATCGGGTGGAGCAGCGATTCGGCGCGGGAAGTGGACGAAATCCAGTACTCCTTGTCTCAGGGCCCCTGCCTGACTGCTGCGGAGGAGGAACGCGAAGTCCACGTTCCCGATCTGCTGGAGGAGAACCGGTGGGGTCCCGATTACGCAACGGCCGTTGCCGCCCATGGCCTGCGTTCGGTGCTTTCCCTCCCGTTCACCCTGCAGGGCGAGGCCAAGGCGGCCCTGAACCTCTATTCCGATGTTCCCCGGAAGTTCGAAGGACGGGCCACGGCAAGGGCCCGGGACTTCACCCGTGAAATTTCGCAGGCCCTGCGCCTTGCCGTCCGGTTCTCCCTGCATGCGGACAGCGCGTCGAACCTCCGGGCCACGCTGGAGTCCCGCACCATCATCGACATCGCCGTGGGCATTGTCATGGCCCAGAACCGCTGCAGCCAGGCGGCTGCCGTCGAAATCCTCACCGAGGCATCCAGCAACAGCAACACCAAGCTGCGGGACATCGCCAAGTCCCTGGTGGACTCAGTGGGCGGAGCCGGTGCCCGGACGCACTATGAGGAGCCGGGAAAGGTAATCCGCGCGGCCCGTTCCTAAGGGTTGGGTTGTGCAGGGGCTCCCGCGGAGGTTAGGCTTGCGGAGGTTGAGCCGTCGGCCATAGACCTCTTTTGGAGTACCTATGGACCGAGCATTAGACGCAGTTGTTAATTTTGATGTCCCTGCAGACATCGTCCGGATTGAAGTCCGGGGAGCCTTGACAGCGGTTCCCGCCCCCACCTGGTCCACATCATCCGCCGTGTCCGGCGAATGGGCATCCGCTGCCATATTTGCGTTGACCTCTCAATGGCGGACCTGGTGGAGTCAACCGCGCTGGCCGGCCTGCGCAGCGACCTGAATGCGCTGGATGCCAACGCGCTGCCGGGAGCCTGTGGTGCAGGCGTTTCCCTGCAGCTGGTACCCGCTGCCCACAATGCTTCCTTGAACCGGCCATCCGGCGAGCAGCCACTTCCCCTGGACGGCGACGTCCGTGAGCTGTTCCCCGGAGGCCGCTTCGCCGGGGAGTATCCACACCTTCCTGTCATGTGGATCGAGGAGTTGTACGGGCCGCCCCTTACGGAATACTCCAACGAGGAGCTCCTTGCGGCCAGTGACGCGCTCTTCGCGCTGCTCGACAATCCAAACACCCAGGACAGTGCCGACCTGCTGGGCCGCTACAACGACATCGGCCTGGAGATCCATCGCCGCCGGCAGGAACCCACGTCCCCAATCCCCGCCGCGGAGGGCCAGGCCGCCTGCTGACCCCAGCGTCACCGAACGGTTACCCCCGCCCGTTGCGGCGGTACGTTTGGGTGGGTTTACGGTAGGAGTGTGCCGTATGAGGGGGAGGTAAGTCCGCAGGGCGGGCGCGGGGTTTCCCACGCCCGGCTGCTGGCGGAGGCGGCTGCGCTGAAACGCTTTTCGCGGCGCACGTTCCTGGCGGGTGCAGGGGCGTCCGGGCTGCTGGCTGCCGACATGCTGGTGACCCGCGAGGTCCAGTCGCAGCGCCGGACCACCAGGATCCTCAGCGTTGCGGACGACTTCGCGGACGCCTATTACCCGGATGCCAGCTGGTTCCTGTTCCCGGGGTACAAGACCAGCTGGGAAGAGGCACAGTGGATCCTCAACACCCTGCGCGGGGCGCTGAACAAGCGCGCCCGGCTCGCCGCCGTCGGATATTCCAACCTGGGGCTGAACATCACGGAGGTGGTCAACGCGATCACCGACTACATTGCCGAAGAGAAGATCACCAAGCTCTTCTTCTACGGGCACAGCTTCGGCGGGATGCTGGCCACCCAGGTGGCTGCCCGACTCCTTGCCCTGCAGGGAGTCCAGGTGCAGTTCATCCTCCTGGACTCCAGTCCCTACAGTGCGCACGACGTGCTGGACCAAAGCTGGTTCGACGGCGTGGTGTTCCTTTACGAGCGCGGCGTCAGGTTCCCGTCCACGCTGCGCGGTGGGTATGAGCTGGGTGAACGGATCATCCACAAGGACGAACGGAGCTGGCGGCAGGTCCTGGACCAGACCCTGGAGCAGCTGTCCCCGATCGCACCTTCCAGCGTCCTGATCCAGACCGAGTCCGCGTATATCTACCACTTCGAGGGAAGCCAGTTCGCCGGGAAGCTGGGCACGGCCAAGATGGCCTATATCGGGAACCCCAAGGACAGGACGGTCGACTACGAAACCGCGGCGGAAACCTGGGCCGTGGTCTTCAAGGACAACATGGTCTCAAGCAACCTGCAGACCACCGGGGCGGCACCCGCCCACGCCAGCCCCGGCTGGAATCCGCAGGTCTACCGGCCCCTGGTGACGGAACTGCTGGACGGGTTCTTCCCGCTGCCCCGGGGCGGCTCCCGGGTGAGCATCTTCTAGTCCTAGATCTGGTTCTTCAGGTCCGCCACGGAGTTCAGCACCTGGTTGGGGCGGAACGGATACGCGGCAATGTCATCCTTGTGCGTGATGCCGCTGAGGACCAGGACGGTGTGCAGGCCCGCTTCCATGCCGGCGATGATGTCCGTATCCATCCGGTCACCGATCATGGCGGTGGTCTCGGAGTGTGCATCGATCTGGTTCATCGCGGAGCGGAACATCATGGGATTCGGCTTGCCCACAATGTACGGCTCGCGGCCGGTGGCCTTGGTGATCAGGGCCGCGATGGCACCGGTGGCGGGCATGGGGCCGTCCTTGGAGGGGCCGGTGGCATCCGGGTTGGTGGCGATGAACCGGGCACCTGCAAGGATCAGCCGGATGGCCATGGTGATGGCTTCGAAAGAGTACGTGCGCGTCTCGCCAAGCACCACAAAGTCCGGGTTCTGGTCGGTGAGGATGAAGCCGGCCTCATGCAGCGCCGTCGTGAGCCCCGCCTCACCGATCGTGTAGGCGCGGTTGCCGGACTCTGAGCCCCGCACCTGGTCCTTGAGGAACTGCGCCGTGGCCAGCGCCGAAGTCCAGATGTTTTCCTCCGGAATTTCCAGGCCGGAGGAACGCAGGCGGGCGGCAAGGTCGCGCGGGGTGAAGATGGAGTTGTTGGTCAGCACCAGGAAGCGCTTGGACGTATCCACCCACCGCTGGATCAGTTCCGCGGCGCCGGGGATCGGCTGGTTCTCGTGGACCAGGACGCCGTCCATGTCCGTCAGCCAGCACTCGATCTCCTGGCCGCTGCGGTAAACCGCGGGGTTTGCTGCTACCTGGTCTTCTTCTGCCACGTTTACCTCCACCGGTGATGAATGCTCCAGTGCTCCAGTCTAGTGTTGAGGGGTGAACCAAACGCCCGGCCTGCCAGACGAACCCCGCCACGAGCCCGGGGAGGCCGAGCCCGCAAAGGCGGAGGTCGGCGTCGGGCCCTGGGAAGGCGAACTGCCCGAAGGCGACCACTGGGACCCTGACCTCCTTGCCGACGGGGACCGCCGCAACGTCCTGGACAAGTACCGCTACTGGAAGCACGAAGCGATCGTGGCGGAGCTCGATTCCCGGCGGCACAACTTCCACGTGGCCATCGAGAACTGGCAGCACGACCTGAACATCGGCACGGTGGTGCGCACCGCCAACGCCTTCCTCGCCAAAGAGGTGCACATCATCGGCCGGCGGCGATGGAACCGCCGCGGCGCCATGGTCACCGACCGCTACCAGCACGTCCGCCACCACCCCACGGTCGAGGACTTCGTCCAGTGGGCGCAGGGGGAGGGGCTGGCGATCATCGGCATCGATATCTTCCCGGACTCGGTTCCCCTGGAGACTTACGAGCTGCCGCGCGACTGCGTGCTGGTCTTCGGACAGGAGGGCCCGGGCCTGACCCCGAAGTCCACCAGGCCGCCGCCGCCACCCTGTCCATCGAGCAGTTCGGCTCCACCCGGTCCATCAACGCCGCCTCGGCAGCCGCCATCGCCATGCACGCCTGGATCCGGCGGCACGTGTTCAACCAGCACGTCTGAGTGTTACTGAGCGGTGACCCGAAACACCCTCGTGGTCCGGGAATGGCTAGGATGGTGCCTAGCCGTAAGCGGTCTACTTGAGGGTCTTCCACCCACAGACGAAACTCAGCAGAGGAGCCAGCATGCCCATTGCAACCCCAGAGATCTACTCCGAAATGATCGACCGCGCGAAGGCGGGCGGCTTCGCATACCCGGCCGTGAACGTCACGTCCTCGCAGACGCTCAACGCAGCGCTCCGCGGCTTCGCCGAGGCGGAGTCCGACGGCATCGTCCAGGTTTCCACCGGCGGTGCGGCCTACTGGTCCGGCGCATCCACCAAGGACATGGTTGCCGGTTCCCTGGGCTTCGCAGCCTTCGCCCGCGAAGTAGCCAAGAACTACGGCGTCAACGTCGCCCTGCACACGGACCACTGCCCCAAGGACAAGCTGGACGGTTTCGTCCTGCCCCTGCTGGCTGCTTCCGAGGCTGAGGTCAAGGCCGGCCGGAACCCGCTGTTCAACTCCCACATGTGGGACGGCTCCGCCGAGACCCTCCAGGAAAACCTGCGCATCGCCCGCGAACTGCTCGGCCGCACTGCTGCCGCCAAGATGATCCTCGAAGTGGAGATCGGCACCGTTGGCGGCGAGGAGGACGGCGTGGAAAACGCCATCAACGACAAGCTGTACACCACCGTTGAGGACGCCCTGGCCACCATCGATGCCCTGGGCTCCGGTGAAAACGGCCGCTACATCACGGCCCTGACCTTCGGCAACGTCCACGGCGTCTACAAGCCCGGCGGCGTCAAGCTCCGCCCGGAGATCCTCAAGGACATCCAGGCCCAGGTGGGCGCGAAGATCGGCAAGGACAACCCGTTCGACCTCGTGTTCCACGGCGGCTCCGGCTCCTCCGACCAGGAAATCGCCGACGCCGTCTCCTACGGCGTGATCAAGATGAACATCGACACCGACACCCAGTACGCCTACACGCGTCCGGTTGCTGACCACATGTTCAAGAACTACGACGGCGTCCTGAAGGTGGACGGCGAAGTGGGCAACAAGAAGACCTACGACCCCCGCGTCTGGGGCGCCTCCGCCGAAGCCGGCCTGGCGGCCCGCGTGGTGGAAGCCACCAAGCAGCTCGGTTCGGCCGGAAAGACCTTCTAGATGTCGGACGAGTTCCGCCGGAACCTGATGGGGCCGGAGCCCACTCTCCTGCCTGCCGAAACCGAGGTGAACGCGCAGCTTGAGGCCGGCCAGGAGGCCCTGGACCTGGTGGCGAAGCACCCAACGTCCTCGCTCCTGTGGGCCGTCCTGGCTGAGGAGGCGTGGACGGAAGGCCGCACCATCGACTCCTACGCCTATGCCCGGGTGGGTTACCACCGCGGACTGGATGCGCTGCGCCGCAACGGCTGGCGCGGCGTGGGGCCCATCCCCTGGGAGCATGAGCCAAACCGCGGGTTCCTGCGGGCCCTCTACTCCCTGGGCCGGGCCTCGTCGGCCATCGGCGAGGCTGAAGAGCCGGAGCGGATCGAGAAGTTCCTGAACGATTCCGACCCCACGGCAAAGGCAGCCATCGAGGGCGAATAACTCCCTGGGCCCACGCCCGCACTGTTTCCTGGTGCAGATTGCCAGGGAGGGGTTCGGGCTGGGAACGACGGCGGGCGGTCACCTTTCAATGAGAAGGTGACCGCCCGCCGTCGTATCCGGCCTGGAATGCGCCGTCCCTCATTTCGGTTAAAAGAATCGAAGGGCCAGGGGAGGAAAGGAGGAGCTGCGCGAAGCGTGGGAAAGCAGGAGAAATCGCGTCTCAGGTTCTGTGACTACTACTCGTGGATGTCGTACGCCGACTTCACCACCTGGGTTGAAGCCGAAGACGAATCGGCACCGGGAATTTCGTTTACCGAGTCCGATGCCACAGGCTGAGCGGCGCAGGTCTTAAGGTTTGGCAATACCCGTGCGGGCCATGGCGTCTGCATAGGCAGTGCGCATGTCCTCCAGGTACTCCTCCTGGCGGGCCGGGGAACCGGCGAAGGCGCGGCCGCTCAGCGAGCGGACCTTGTAGGTCTTCAGGCCGCGGCGCCAGAGGAGGGGCACCTCGGTCTTCAACAGCAGGTTGGCCAGGCGGTTGGCTTCGGTGCCATGCGCCACGATCACCGAGGCGCGGGGGACCAGGGCCAGGAACTTCAGCAGGGGCTTCAGGCCTGACTGGATCTGGTCCGGAGTGAACTTGCCGTTGGGTTCGCCCGGGACGTGCCAAGGGTGGACGTTCCACGGCATGACGAACTCCGGGCGCAGGCCAAGCTTCCACTGGATCCCCAGCATGCGGGTAACAGCGTCCTGGTCGCCGGGGGTGATGAACCCGGACGGATCCACCTCGCCGATGTTGGAGAACAGGCTGATAATGCGGCATTCCTCCACGTCGTGCATGGGGTCCACGTAGGGCACCACGGTTCCGGGCTTGGCCTCCTGCAGGGAATCACACAGTTCGTTGACGGCGGCAACGCTGGGTTCGTAGCGGCGGCTCATGAGCTGTTCGTGGAATGTTTCGGGTGCCAGGGCTGTCATGAAGTGCTGGATCTCCTGCGGGGATTGGCGTTGCTGCCGCCACGGACATGGGCGCACGGCGGCACGGCACATCAGTGGCGGTTGATTGGGGTGGACCAACTCCTGGTCGGCCTACTCCAGTTTAGCAAGCCCAGGCAAGCGAAACGCCGGCCGCTCCTTCCGGTGATGGAAGGCACAGCCGGCGCGTCGGTGCGGGAGCGGCTAGAAGAGGCGCTTCGAGGCGCGGCGGGCACCCTCACCCAGTGCCTCCAGCTTGGCGAAGGCGATCTGCGGGTGCACCCTGCCGCCCAGGCCACAGTCGGTGGAGGCAATGACGTTCCCGCGGCCCACGAGGTCCGCAAAGCGGACGATCCGGTCCGCCACCAGGTCCGGGTGCTCCACCACATTGGTGGCATGCGAAACAACGCCCGGGATGATCACCTTGCCCTCGGGGAGCTTTGTGTCCTCCCACACCCGCCATTCGTGTTCGTGGCGGACGTTTGCCGCTTCAAAGGAATAGCCGCCGGCGTTGACCTGAAGCACAGAGCCGATGATGTCGGCGAACGGGATGTCCGTGGTGTGTGGGCCGTGCCAGGATCCCCAGCACACGTGCAGCCGGATCTGTTCCTGCGGCAGGCCGCGCAGCGCCCAGTTGGTCGCTTCGACGCGCAGCTGGATGAACTTCAGGTAATCGTCCAGGGACGGCTCGGGATTGATCTGGTCCCAGCTTTCGGCCAGGGACGGATCATCGAGCTGCACCGTAAGGCCGGCCTCGATGATGGCCTTGTATTCCTCCCGCATGGCATCAGCGCAGGCGTAGACGAGTTCCTCGTCGCTCTTGTAGTACTCGTTGGCTACCCGCGCGCATGAGCCGGGGGAGAGGGAGGCCACGAAGCCATCCGTGAGGCCTGCGGCGGCGAGCCCGGTCTTCAGGTTCCGGATGTCCGAGGCCACCAGGTCCTGGCCCGTGTAGGTCAGCGGTCCGGCGATCTTGGGCTGGGCAACGCTCCTGCGGTGGGTGAGGATGCCGGATGCGGGATCGCTGTAGGCCTCGTTGAAGGCCTGCCGGTCGCGCCGGTCCGGGAACGAGGTCAGGACAACGTTGCCGGGGGACGAGCGGCGGACGCCGGACTCGGCCCAGCGGTCCACGGTGGTTGGCTCAAGGCCCCCGAGCCGGGCGAAGGAGTAATTCCACCACGCCCCGTAATCCACCGAGCTGGACATGGTGTGCCCGTACTCGCCGTCGTTGGGGATGTCGATGCCAAGGTCCTTCTGGCGCTGCACCACGTCCACTACGGAGGCTTCGAGGAGTTCCAGGAATTCCGGCGTGATGCCGTCGGCTTCCTTGGCGGCGTTGGCCGCAATGAGTTCAGGGGTGCGGGGCAATGAACCGGCGTGGGTCACGCGGATATGGTCGGTGTTCTGGGACATGCTGGAATCTTCCTTTCCATCGGTCCTGGCAGTAGCACCTTCGGCCGGCAGGAGTCTGCCGGGACGTGGTTGCTGCGGCGTCATTGAGCCAGGTCTCTCGGCCGCTCCGGATGGTTCACTCCCACCTAAAGCGACAGCGTGGCGGCGGGGCAACTCGGTTTCATAATGTGGCGCGGCAGCGTCCGTCGGAGCGCGTCCGCACGATTCCGCCGGAGAAAGCGACAGTTGATAACATTTAATACACCGACTTGACTTTAATTAGTAAGTAATGATGATGTAGAAACATCGGTCTTTTGGGGGAAATACCGATAATCCCCCATACCAGTGTCCCGGTTCCTACCGTTCGGGGTTTAATTCTAATTTGGGGGAAATCATGGTTGAATCAACCAGCGCTAAGCCGCGCTCGCAAAAGGCTAATAAAGTCCGCGCTATTCTTGCCGGCGGCCTTGTCTTGGGGATCGGCGCAGCCTTCACTCTCGCTGCGTGGACGGACAACGAGTGGGTCTTCGGCCAGAGCGGGAACGGCGGCGGCCCGGGTACCAAGGTCTACCACATGCAGCAGAACACGTGGTCCGGTACTTCAAGCGAGGCGGTTTGGGCTGACGAGCCGACTGCTCCCGGTGGAGCCCTGACATTCAGCGTCAATGCTGACGATCTCGTGCCGGGGTCGACGGTCTACGCCCCGATGCAGTTGCGGGCTTCCGACAAGTCCCAATCATTGGTGGCCACGCTGACGGGGGCTGCCCGGCTCGACGGAACTGATTCAGCCACCAACTCTGCAGCGCTGTACGGTGCTCTTCGGTACCAGCTGAAGAAGGATGTGGACAAGGACCTTTGCAACGCCACCAACTTCTCCTCCAATGGAACTGATCTTGTTCCTGTTGGCTCGACCCTGAACACCCGTTCGGACACTCCGATCAACCTTCCGGCCGGAGCTACGGACGCAGCTGCGGGCACACCTGTGAGTCTTTGCTTCGCAATGACGCTCCCTTCGAATGCAAGCGTTGATCTTCAGGGATTGCGGACCACCCCCTTGTGGACCTTCAGCAGCACCATAGGCCAGTCGTAGCCGCCACCCGTGCTTCGGATGTCCGCCAGGCGTGAGTCCGGGTTCCGGGCGGCGGCCGTGCCGTCCGGAACCCGGCTCCCGCCGGGTGTGGGAAGCGTGGCCCGGGGGTTCAGGGAGGTATTGCTTTCCGTCGTTGCCCTGCTGGGACTGGCATGCATCCTCTCCCTGGTCCTCGGCCTTTTCTTCAAAGCGTCCTTCGTCGTTTTCCGTACGGGATCGATGGAGCCGCTCTATCCAGTCGGTGCGCTGTCCCTGACCGTGCAGGTCACCGCCAAGGATCTCGTCCCGGGCGACGTCGTGTCGGTCCGCCGGGAAGCGGCGACCGCCCTGGTGACCCACCGCGTGGTGGCAGTTGACCCGCCCAGTGTGAAGGGGGCCACAGCGTCGCTAAGGCTTCGCGGCGACGCTAACACTTCGGATGACCCGTTGCCCTACGAGGTGGCCACGGCGCAGAAGGTGCTGGTCACCGTTCCCGGCTTAGGAGCTTGGGTCATGGCTTCACGGGGGCCGGAGTTCCTGGGTGCAGCAACGCTCGCTGTGACCGTGCTGGTGACATGGGCCTACTGGCCGAGACACGGTGCAACTGGCCAGGCGGAGGTTGACGACGAACCCCCGGCGAAACCACAACAGTAAGGTCGTAAATGACATGGCGGGAGCCAGCTTCAGGCGCGTCGCAAGAGCCGCGGGGGTTATCGCAGTTTTGCTGGCCACCGCTGCGCCCGGCGCAGCGGTGGCTGACGAACCATTGGTTCCGGTTCCGGAGACAGGAGCGGCAGGCTTCCTGTCCCTTTCTTCGTCGATGTATCCATTGGCCCTTCCTGCGCTTCAAGCAGGGGAGTCCTTCAGTTGGCAGATTGGCATTTCGGTGGACCAGCCCAGCGGTGAGTCGACGCTGCAGGTGACTGCGGACGGTGGGCTTGCCGGCACAGGGACCTACCTGGTTTCCGTGGACGAATGCGACGTCGCCTGGCAGGGAAGCAGCGGCCTGGGCGGGGATTTGCGCTGTCCCATCGGTTCCACGCCGCGCATAGCGCCGGTGACGCTGGCCGAACACCGTCAGGACGTGCTGGTTCCCTTGCGGGATCTGCGCGGCGGCCCCTCACCTTACCTCCGCTTCATCCTTTCCCGGCCCGCGGGTTCGCAGGATCCACCGGACACGTCGCTGACCTTGGGCATTGGGGTCACCGCTGCAGGCATTGACGACGCCGTGACCCCGCCGGGGCAGCGGCCGCCAGCACCGCTGGCGAACACAGGGACGGCGGTGCTCCAGGGACTGCTCGCGGGCTGCGGCCTCCTGCTGCTGGGCGCGGCGGCCGTAGCTGCCGGCCGCCGAACCAGGGCCCGGACCGGGAGAACATCATGACATCTCCGCGCAGGAACCTCCTCCACCGCGCGGCCAGGAACCCGCGCACCTCCCTGGCGATAGCAGCGGCGGCTGCGGTATGCCTGGCGGCAACCACTACGGTCACCACGGCGGCGTGGGTGGACAACGAATGGGCCGCCGGCAGCGTAGGCGTCGGCTCTCCGGGGGACTGCGCCACCAACACGCTCTTCAGCGGCGAGGCATCGGCCACCCAGCTCACGGGGAGCGTGCTGGGCACAGACCTGAATTCCGTAGCCGGAGTTGAGGGTCTCACAGTCACCAACGTCGACGGTGCGGTGTCACCGCTGCCTCTCACGGCTACTCCGGTGACAGGCGTTCCGGACGCCTTCATCAGCAAGCTGCCTGTCACGGCCCTTGGCGCTAATCCGGTGACGGCGGGCCTGGGGCTGGGGCTCCCGGTTGGTGGCCTGGGCACCTATACGCAGTGGGCGCAGGCGCAGGACAGCGGACAAACCCGCGCTGCCGCCGGGCTCGTCACTGACCAGTCCGGGGCTGTGGACGTGGGCGGGACGGCCACCGGAGCCAACACTGCGCCGCAGGCTGCCACGATCTCGCTGGGCAACGTCGTGCCCGGGTCGCTTGCCGGCGTCACCCTCGACGTCGGGGCCGTGGCGTCCTCCGCATCGGTCCAAGCGTGCGACCTGATCAACGGCTGGCCTACGCTGGCTGCAACTCCCGCCGTTGCGCGGGAGTACGGTATCGCCAGCCTCAACCTAAGGACCAGCGTGCCTGCGATTGGGGCTCTCAGCAGGAGCGGAGAATCCCAGCTCGACGATGTGTCGAACCAATTGACGGCTTTGGTTGCCCCCGGTGCCTTGACCACCGCAATCTCCAGCGGCCTGAACTCCTTGCTTGATCCTGTTCTGGGACTGCTGGACAGTTCGGCCTCCACAACGGCCACTTTGTCAGCTCCCAGCCTTGGCGCAGTGCGCGCCCTCATGGAAGAGACGCTGGTCGACAATGAGAATACGGTCGCTGTCGACCTCGCGGCCGGTACCGTCCGGATAGACATTGCAGCGCTCACCGATGGGACGCTGGGACTTAACCGCCAAGTGGCAAACCACACGGTCCTGGACAGCACCGTGACGGGGAAGGCCACTGCCAAAGTCACCCAGCTCCTGAACCAGTGGGAGATTCGAGTTGCGGATGCCTTGACTGCGGCCATACGTGAGGCCACAATCGAGTCCCGCTCTGTTGTGACTGTGGTGGGCACCCTGGGCGTGCCGGTGGCCGAGATTGTCGTTGCTACCGGCCCGTTGAAGCTGAATGACTTCCTGGCCGGTACGGCCCCTCCACCCCTCGTCACCTCCAAGCTGCTGGGGCTCGGAATCGGCGGAACCCTTCTGAACATCATCCACAGCACTCTGACCAACGGTGCCAATGGCGTGATTCAGGACGCCCTTCGAGCGACGATCTTCACAGCAGGCCTGGTGCCGCAGGTGGGGGCGGGCATCGATGCGCTGGTCGTTGATGCGGGAACAGTCGTCGGCAACCTGCTGTCGTCGATCAGCTCCCTCGTCTCCGTCCACGTAAACGTCCAACCTGACAAACCCTGGGCCGGGGTAAAACCCGCTGACGTATCAGCCAAAGCAGGGGAATACAAAGTGTCGGCTGTAAGGATTGGCGTGATTAATGATCCGGAACCACTGAGTCTCTCGCTTGGCACTTCTTCCGCTGGGCCGGTAAATTACCGGCCTTCGTGATTTTGCTGTCCGCGCGGGAACTTTTTCGGCATATCAATCGTTACTGGCATTGTTTTGAAGTGCTTCCGATATTAAATACGACTGTCAAATTAATTGACAGAATTTCGCATTATTGCTTGGATTTTGTCACAGTCCGCGATGGGGGACATGGCGGCTGGACCCACTCAATGCACTCGAAAGAGGTACCGCACGTGAAAATATCCCTGTCTTCTTTCAAGGCCCTCGCCGCCGCAGGCGCCCTGTCGCTCGCTGTCGTCGCAGCAGGTCCGGCGCCCCTGGCCGGCGCCGTAGGCGAAGGGCCTTCCTACGACGGCAACGGCCAGATCACCACGTCGAAGCTGGCCACCTACGACCAGATGGTCTCGTTCCTGAAGGACCAGGATGCGCGCCAGCCCGCCATGGAGCTGGAGGTCATCGGCCAGACCGTCAAAGGCCGCGACATCCACCTGGTCAAGTACATATCGGACCCGGCCAAGCCCACCATCCTGTATTTGACCCAGCAGCACGGCAATGAACAGCTCACCACCGAGGGTGCCCTCGAGTTCGTCAAGCACCTGGGCACGGGCAAGTCGGCAGGCATCCTGGACGGCGTGAACATCCTCATCGTGCCCATGCTCAACGCGGACGGTGCCATGGGGGATGTCAACTTCTCCCTGGACGACTACCTTGCCAAAGGGGACCGCCACCTCACCCGCTACAACGCGGAGGGCGTGGACCTGAACCGGGACCATGTGGCCAAGGTCCAGCCGGAGACCCAGGCGCTGCACAACAACGTGATGCGCAAGTACCGCATTGACTACATGATCGACCTGCACCACCAGGGCACCCGCGCCGAGCGCGACGGCAAGCTGGTTTCCGGCTCCATCCTGTACCCCACCACCCCGAACGCCGACCCCTCCGTCGTCGAGAAATCAAAGCGGCTCGGCGCCGTTGTCTTCAACAACGTTGACTCCACCGGCTGGGGCCACCTGGGCAGGTACCAGGGCGGCAGCGCCGAGACCATCAGCCGCAACGGCATCTCCGTGGAATACGGCATTGCCACCCTGCTTTTCGAGATGCGCGGCATGTCCGACCACTACCTGGATGGTTACGCGCTGGGGCAGCGGAGCAATGGCTACCTGATCAAGCAGACGGTCACCACGCTGGCGTCCACCGCCGCGGCCATCGCGGATGGATCCATTGCCGACGCCGACACCTCCTTCTGGGACACGCTCGCCGAGCAGACGTCCCGGCCCGCGGGGAGGCCGAGGACGAGTAGGAGGCCCGGCGCCCGCCGCGGCCCATATTTGCGAAAGGGCCGCGGCGGGCCACAACAGTGGACAAAGTGCCCCATCGGCTAAACTTGGGTGGTAAGAGCCCCGGAACTCTTGCTTCGCCGTGCCGTGCTGCGGCTGTGCGAAGGCCGGTATGTTCGGGGCATTCTCATGAACGGCGCTGCATGGGCCCGCCACCAGGTGGCTGGACCCGGGCAGCCCGAACGAATGGGGGAGGATCCCATGCCAGCAATTGTTATCGTAGGAGCCCAGTGGGGCGACGAAGGAAAAGGCAAGGCCACCGACCTTTTGGGCGGCCGTGTTGACTACGTCGTCAAGCCCAATGGCGGCAACAATGCCGGGCACACCGTCGTCGTAGGCGGTGAAAAGTACGAACTCAAGCTGCTGCCGGCAGGCATTCTCAGCCCCAACGCTGTTCCCATCATCGGCAACGGCTGCGTGGTGAACCTCGAAGCCCTCTTCCAGGAAATCGACGGGCTCCAGGCCCGCGGTGCGGACACTTCGAAGCTGCGGGTTTCCGCCAACGCCCACCTGGTGGCCCCGTACCACCAGGTCCTGGACAAAGTGACCGAACGCTTCCTGGGCAGCCGCGCCATCGGCACCACCGGCCGCGGCATCGGCCCCGCCTACATGGACAAGGTGGCCCGGCTGGGCATCCGCGTCCAGGACGTCTTTGACGAATCCATCCTCCGCCAGAAGGTGGAAGGCTCGCTGCGCCAGAAGAACGAACTCCTGGTCAAGGTCTACAACCGCCGCAGCGTTGTGGTGGACGAGATCGTGGACTACTTCCTGTCCTTCGCCGAGCGGCTCCGTCCGCTGGTCATCGACAGCACCCTGGTCCTGAACACCGCGCTGGACGAGGGCAAGGTGGTCCTGATGGAAGGCGGCCAGGCTACGTTCCTGGACGTGGACCACGGCACCTACCCGTTCGTGACCTCCTCCAACCCCACCGCCGGCGGCGCGTCGGTTGGCTCCGGCATCGGGCCCACCCGCATCTCGCGCTCCATCGGCATCATCAAGGCCTACACCACCCGCGTTGGCGCCGGCCCGTTCCCCACGGAACTCTTCGACGAGATGGGCATGTACCTGCAGAAGACCGGCGGCGAATTCGGCGTCAACACCGGACGCCCGCGCCGCTGCGGCTGGTACGACGCCGTCCTGGCCCGGCATGCCTCCCGCGTCAACGGCTTCACGGACTACTTCGTCACCAAGCTGGACGTGCTCACCGGCATCGAACAGATTCCCGTGTGCGTGGCCTACGACGTGGACGGCGTCCGGCACGATGAAATGCCCATGACGCAGACCGAGTTCCACCACGCCAAGCCCATCTTCGAGTACTTCGACGGCTGGACCGAGGACATCACCGGGGCACGCACCCTGGCGGACCTGCCGGAGAACGCCCGGAATTACGTGCTGGCCCTTGAGAAGCTCTCCGGAACCCGGTTCTCCGCCATCGGCGTGGGCCCGGACCGGGACCAGACCATCGTGGTGAACGACCTCATCAACGACTGACACTCCCCAGGGCAGCATGACGACGGCGGCAGGCCACCTTTGCGGGTGGCCTGCCGCTTGTGCGTCCCGGGACGTTCGGCCCCGGGTGGAAAAGCAATTTACACAGGCTTAACGCGCACGGTCTTGTGAGGTTGCACGCGTACCGGCAAGACTCGGTAGTACCCCCTGGTGCCCAAGGAAGGATCGTCATGGCCGGAAAATTTGAAGCATTCATTGACGCTGATTCGTTGTTCCGGTTCCGGCTCCTGGCCCCGGATGGCGCAGTGGTGGCTGTCTCCGGGCCGTACCAGGACAAGCAGGCCCTGGCGGCAGGGATCGCTGCCGTGCGTGAGTGCGCCGGCACCGGCCTGGTCACCGACCTCTGTCCCGCCGGGGCCGTATCCCGTCCCGCAACCGTGCCCGTAGCGGCAGCCGCCGCCGTTCCCGCGGAGCTGCCCTCCGCCGTCGTACCTGTCTGTAGCGACGAGCGCCTGCCCGCCAGGCTGCACTTTTTCGCGCTGGCCAAGGCATCGCGCAGGCAGGCGACGCCGCCCCGGTGGACCAGGGCAGCTGCCCGCTGACAGCCGCGGAACGGCTGCCAAAAAGTTTTTGAAATCGCGTAACCCTTTGGGGGTGCGCAGCGATTACCCCTATGAAGTGCCGGTCTGGAACCTGTCCCCCATCACGTTCCAGACCGGCTCTTTTGTTTTCCGCCCAGCCGGCTTCACGTGCCGGGAGCCCGCAACGGCCCGCTTACCCGGCGCCGTGGCGCTTCCGGCAGCGGTTGTTACTGAAGGGTAAAGTAGGGGCGGCGTTCCGGATGTACTGAGCGTTCACCTTGCCAACTCCCTCTTTGACGGAAAGCACTACGTCAGTGACCGATGCACAGACAGACGAGGCTCCGGACCAGCCAACTCCCGGGACCGCTGCCTTCAGCCTCGTCTACAAGACGTACGCGTCGCAGGTGCTGGGCTATCTCACCGCCCGGGGAGTCGAGGATCCGGAGGCCGCCATGCAGGAAGTGTTTCTTTCCGTCCTGCCCAGGCTCGACAGTGTCCGCGGAGGGGATGCGGGGCTGCGTACCTTCATTTTCTCCGTTGCCCATGCGCGGATGGTGGACGACCACCGCCGCCAAAGCCGAAGCCCGCTCAAACTGCCGTTCGAGCCAGAGCTTGACCAGCGCCAGGACAGCTCAGCGGAAAAGCTGGCGCTGGAGCGCATCTCACCCCGGGAAGTCCTCGGGCTGCTGGACGGGCTGCCGCAGGACCAGCGGGACGTGCTGTCGCTTCGCCTGGTGGGTGGCCTGACAGTGGAACAGACCGCGGAAACCATCGATAAGAGCGCCGGTGCCGTGAAACAGCTCCAGCGGCGCGCGCTGCTGAAACTTCGGGAACTTGCGGCAGTGAAGGAGTATTTCACGCCATGACGTCCGCTTCGGATAATCTCATCGCCCTCGTCGACGACATGCTCCAGGACGCCGGTGCAGCCCAGGATGCGGAACTCCGTGACACCCTGGTCGCACTGGGCGCCCTGGCCTCACTGCCCGTACCCGCGCCCACCGGCGAGCTTGCCGCGATGCTGGCAGCGGGAGGTCCGGCAGAAGACGCCACTTCCGGGAAACTCGAGGGTGAGCAGCGGGTTGAGCAGCCGGATGGTGAGCAATGGGTTGACGACCCGCCGGGCGATGAACTGGCGCGCCGCCGCCGTCGGCACCGCCCCACCGCGCTGGGCCTGGTCCTCGCGGCGGGAATGGGGCTGGGCGTTGGCGGAGTAGCCGCCAGCTCCACCGCTCCCGGAGGCAGCCCCATTGAGCACGTGCTGACGGAATGGATGCCGTGGAACCATACGACCGACGCCGCGTCGGCCGTCTCCTCCACCGACGGCGGGCCAGACGTGGGCGCGGAAGGGGAAGTCACCCAGTCCGGCGCAACTGCCGCACCGGCTGGGGCTGCGGACGCGTCACACCGTGCGTCCCGTTTCCTGCGCGATCCTGCCGGCCTGTTCGGCGGCACCCGCACGCCGGCGTGTGCCGGCCCCGTCAAGCACGACGCCGGCACAGGTCCAGGGAACTGCGGGGCCGAACCCGGGGCTGCTGCAGTGGGTGGAGCCGTCGGCGGCATGGATGGCAGCGGACGGGCTGTGCCGGCGGGAACCCCGGCGGATCCGGCTGCGGCCGGACCGGGCAAGGCCGGGGCGCCGGCACCGGCTACTGTGGCAGGCGGCGTGGACCCGGCCGGGACGGCGCAGAAGGCGGCCGGTTCCGCTGCCACCACCGGCCGGGTGCCGGGCCAAGGCCAGCCACAAAACCCAGGGACGCAGGAACCAGGGACACAGGGCGCAGAGGGTTCAGAGTCGCAGGGCACAGGCCCCAAGGCCGCCACCCCGCTGAAGTAGCTGAAGCATGACAGGACGGGCAGCGTAGGCTGATCCCATGGGCCACACGAACGATCCCGCAGTCATCGAACGCCTTCTGCGAACCAAGGGCCGGTGGGCCATCGTCGGACTCACCACCAATGAGTGGCGCTCCGCCTACGACGTCTCGCTGATGATCCGCGACCGGCTCGGCATGGAGATCATCCCCGTCAACCTGAACGGCGACACTGTCCACGGCGAACCCGGCTATCGCACCCTCGGCGACATCCCGGCGGATAAGCAGCCCATCGACGTCGTGGACTGCTTTGTGAACTCGCAGAAGGTGGGCAGCGTGGTGGACCAGGCCATTGCCGCCGGGGCGAAAGCCGTGTGGCTGCAGCTGGGGGTCATCGACGAGGCAGCGGCGGAACGTGCCAAGGCGGCGGGGCTGGACGTGGTGATGAATCTGTGTCCGGCGCAGCTTGCCTGGAAGTACAACCTTTAGCGCTTCATCAACTCCGGATAGTGCCGTTCGGTCACGTCCGGGTGTGCCCGCATCCGGCCCTTGAGCATGTTGAGGCCGAACGATGCCAGGAGCGGGTTGTCCGGATTGTCCGTGATACCCCGGGCAGCCGCCTTTAGCTCGGGTGCCAGGGGGACGGGCTCGATGACCGCGTCGAGCCGCGGCGACCAGAAGAACGGCACCGAGTACC
The DNA here is from genome assembly GCF_026723805.1 of Arthrobacter sp. FX8. Lineage (NCBI taxonomy): Bacteria > Bacillati > Actinomycetota > Actinomycetes > Micrococcales > Micrococcaceae > Arthrobacter > Arthrobacter sp. FX8. The sequence continues at coordinate 4,411,567 of NZ_CP113505.1, forward strand.
GGTCGACGCCCGGTGGCGGTGCCTGGACGCGGTGGATGGTCGCCGCCAGGTATCCCTCCGTGGCTACTTCGAGCATCTCGCCAAGGTTCACCACCAGTGCCCCCGGCAGGGGCTCCACAGGCAGCCACTGGGTGGTTCCGGGCGGCAGCACTTCCAGACCGCCCACGTTGTCCTGCAGCAGGAGGGTTACGAAGCCGTAGTCCGCGTGCGAGCCAACGCCCTGGTCCCCGGCCGCTTCCACCACGCCGCCCACGTAGTGGACCAGCTTGCCCATCCATGCCGGTGAATCCCGGAAGGGCCCGTCGAAGTAGTCCTCCGGCAGCTGGAGCGAAACGGCGATCGCCCTCAACAGTTCCATGCCCACGCCGGACATCAGCTCCGCCCACTCCATGGCAGCAGGCTTCAGCTCGGGGAATGTTTCATCGGGCCAGAGATTGGGACCCTGCAGCAGCCAGTAAGGCTGGCTGTCCGGGTAGTCCCGCACCGGCTCGCGCTCCGGTGAATAGTCGATCTGCTCCCGAGCGTCGGCCCGGCCCTGGGTCACCTCGGTGCCCATGCGCGTGTAACCACGGAAGTGGGGGAGAGGCGGTTGTCCAGCTTCATCCGCTCCTCAAGGGGCAGGTCGAAGAAGCGCTGAATAGTGTCCAGGAGCTCTTCGGCCTGTCCCGGGCGGCCACCATAACCGGTGACCTGGAAGAACCCGATGTCGTGGGTGGCGTGCCGCAGCTGGTCGATGAACTCCGGGCTGAATGTGCCGTCGGCCCGCCGGGCGGCACGCAGGTCCAGAACAGGTATGGCTCCCTGGTCGCGTGACATGTTCGCAGACTAGCACCACGCAGGTCTGCTTTATAGGCTTCCCTTATGGACCCAAGTGCGCTGCGGAAGATCTGCCTTTCGTTTCCCGGAGCCTATGAGGATTATCCGTTCGGACCGGAGACTTCGGTCTTCAAGGTCCGTGCCGGGACTGCCGGGGGAGCGCGGCACGAGGCTAAACTGTTTGCCCTGTCGTCCATGGACGAACGCGATTTCTACGTGAACTTGAAGTGCGAGCCGGCCCTGGCCGTGCAGCTGCGCGCGGTACACCCGGCAATCACCGGGGCGTGGCACATGAACAAGACCCACTGGAATGGTGTGCGCATCGACGGGTCGCTGCCGGACGGGATGATCCGGGACATGGTGGAGGACTCCTACGACCTTGTGGTGTCAGGCTTGAGCCGGAAGCAGCAGGAGCAACTGGGGTGGGCACGCCTCGAAAGGGCAGGCGGCGATGATTGACGCGGGAAGACTTGGCTATCCGGGAATTGGCGGCACGGAGCACGGCGTCGCGCCAGTGGGGTACGACCGCGTCCTTGAGGAAGCCCGCCTGGGTACCGGCCTTGGCGTCTACCGGCGCGTGGCGGACGGCATCCTGGGCTGGGAACTGCAGCGGAGGGCTGGCCTCACGGTGCGGGCAGACTCGCCAAGGGCGGTGCCCGGGGCACACGTGGTGAGCGGTTTCGGCGTCGGGCCCTTCCGCCTGCCCGCGCCCTGCCAGGTGGTGTGGGCGCGGGAGCCGGCACCGGACGGTGTTCCCCAATCCGCCGGGTTTGGCTACGGGACGCTGCCCGGCCACCCCGCCCGTGGCGAGGAATCCTTCGAGGTGGAGATCAACAGCCACGGAGAGGTGTGGCTGCGGATCCGTGCTTTCAGCAGGCCTGCCAACTGGTTCTACGCCGCCGGCGGCCTGGTCACCCGCGCGGCACAGCGCTACGTTACTTCCCGGTACATTGAAGGGGCACGCACCCTCGCCGCGGAAGGAACATCCCAGTGATCTTTATCGTCGTCAAGTTCAAGGTCAAGCCCGACTGGTCCGGGCGCTGGCTCGATCTGGTGGCAGACTTCACCCGGGCTACCCGGGAGGAGCCGGGCAACCTGTGGTTCGACTGGTCCCGAAGTGTGGACGATCCCAACGAGTTCGTCCTGGTGGAAGCGTTCAAGGACGACGCCGCGGGAGACCATGTCAACAGCGGGCACTTCAAGAAGGCCATGGCCGACATGCCCCAGGCACTCGCCGAAACACCCAGGATCATCAGCCGCCAGCTGGACGGCGAAGGCTGGGACCTGATGGGTGAGCTCACCATCGAGTAAAGACAGGGGCGGCCATGTGGATCGGCTGGATCGAGTTCGACATCCTCCTTGGGGACGTGCAGAGCCTGAAGGAAAAGCGCTCCGTCGTCAGGCCGCTCCTTGCCGAGCTCAAACGCCGCTTCGAGGTGTCAGTCGCCGAAGTCGGGGACCATGCCCAGTACCGGCGCTCGCAGGTCGGCGTTGGCCTGGTGGCAGCTGACCGGGCCCATCTCGTGGAGGTGCTGGCCGCCGTCGAACGTTTTGTGGCAGCCCGGCCGGAGTTCGAGCTGCTCAGTGCACGGCAGCGGGAGCTGCACAGCGAGGACTGAACCGGTCCTTAAATGCGGACGGACACCCAAAGCCCTCTCTATGGGCTTGAGTGTCCGTCCGCGTTCTGTGGGGCCTAGCCGAAGTACTTCGGCAGGGTCCCTTCGTGGGCTTCGCGGAGCGCGTCCAGGGACAGGCCCTCCACGCCGTTGATCTCCAGCTTGCCGCTGGCCGCGTCCACCACGCCGATGCGGGTGTGGGTGAAGCCGCGGGCGGTGCACATGTCCGTGAAGCGGACTTCCTCGGAGCGGGGGACGCCCACAACGGCACGGCCCTGGGACTCGGAGAACAGGGCCGTGAACAGGTCCACGCCGTCCCGGTCCATGACGTCCTGCAGCGCGATCCGGGCACCCACGCCGTAGCGCAGCGAGGACTCCACCAGGGCAGCCGCGAGGCCGCCTTCGGAGAGGTCGTGGGCGGAGTCGATCATGCCGTCGCGGGACGCGTTGATCAGGATCTCGCCCAGCGCGCGCTCGGCCTCGAGGTCCACCTTCGGCGGCTGTCCGCCCAGGTGTCCGCGCATGTTGGCCCATTCGGAACCGTCCAGCTCGGCGCCCGTGGTGCCCAGCAGGTAGATCGCCTGGCCATCCTCACGCCAGCCCGACGGCGTGCGGCGCGCAACGTCGTCGAGCTTGCCCAGGACTGCCACCACCGGGGAAGGGTGGATGGGCGTGGTGCCGGTCTGGTTGTAGAGCGAGACGTTGCCGCCGGTGACAGGGATGCCCAGCACCATGCAGGCGTCGGACAGGCCGCGGATGGCTTCGGCGAGCTGCCACATGACGTCCGGGTCCTCGGGGGAGCCGAAGTTCAGGCAGTCGCTGACGGCCATGGGGATGGCGCCTGCGGTGGCTACGTTGCGGTAGGCCTCGGCCAGTGCCAGCTGCGCGCCGTGGTACGGGTCCAGGTAGGTGTAGCGGCCGTTGGCGTCGGTGGCCAGGGCAACGCCCAGGCCGGTTTCCTCGTCCACGCGCACCACGCCGGCGTCGTCGGGGAACGCCATGGAGGTGTTGCCGCCCACGTAGCGGTCGTACTGGTTGGTGATCCAGGACTTGGAGCACATGTTCGGTGACGCCACCAGTTCGGTGACGGCCTTTGCCAGCTCAGCGGGGGCGGCCGGGCGGCCGGCGTCCTGCACGGAACCGGTGAAGGTGTCCGCCTGCACGGCATCCTGCCACTCGGGGCGGGCGAACGGGCGGTCGTAGACCGGGCCGTCGTGCGCCACGGTGCGGGGATCGACGTCGACAATCACCTCGCCTTCCCAGGTGATGATCAGGCGGCCGGTATCGGTCACCTCGCCCAGCCAGGAGTACTCCACGGCCCATTTGTCCATCACGGCCTCGAACGCTTCCACGTTCTCCGGGGTGACAACGGCCATCATGCGTTCCTGGGACTCGGACATCAGGATCTCGCCCGGGGTCAGCGTGGGGTCGCGCAGCAGGACGGAGGTCAGCTCAACCTGCATGCCGCCGTCGCCGTTGGAGGCCAGCTCGGACGTGGCGCAGGAGATGCCTGCGGCGCCAAGGTCCTGGATGCCTTCCACCAGCGAGCCCTTGAAGAGCTCCAGGCAGCACTCGATGAGGACCTTCTCGGCGAACGGGTCGCCCACCTGGACGGCGGGGCGCTTGGAGGGCTTGGTGTCGTCGAAGGACTCGGAGGCCAGCACCGAGGCGCCGCCGATGCCGTCGCCGCCGGTGCGGGCACCGAACAGGACCACCTTGTTGCCCTTGCCGGAGGCGTTGGCCAGGCGGATGTCCTCGTGCCGCATGACGCCGACTGCCAGGGCGTTGACCAGCGGGTTGCCCTGGTACACGGAGTCGAACACCATTTCGCCGCCGATGTTCGGCAGGCCGAGGGAGTTGCCGTACCCGCCGATGCCCGCAACGGCACCGTGCATGACGCGGGCGGTGTCCGGGTGGTCGATGGCGCCGAAGCGCAGCGGGTCCATGACGGCCACGGGGCGGGCGCCCATGGAGATGATGTCGCGGACAATGCCGCCGATGCCGGTGGCCGCGCCCTGGTAGGGCTCAACAAACGACGGCGAGTTGTGCGATTCAATCTTGAAGGTCACGGCCCAGCCGTCCCCCAGGTTGGTCACGCCGGCGTTTTCGCCGATGCCCACCAGCATGTCCTTCTTCATTTCCTCGGTGACCTTCTGGCCGAACTGGCGCAGGTGGTTCTTGGAGGACTTGTAGGAGCAGTGCTCGCTCCACATGACGGAGTACATGGCCAGTTCCGCGCCGGTGGGGCGGCGGCCCAGGACCTTGACGATCTCGTCGAACTCGTTCTGCTTAAGGCCGAGTTCGGCCCAGGGCAGTTCCGTGTCCGGAGTCTTCGCGGCGTGCTCGACGGTGTCGATATTGAACTTCTTGGTGGTTTCCGTGGTCACTTGTCGCCTCCCACAATCTTGTTCAGGACGGAGGTGAAGAAGCCCAGGCCGTCGGTGTCGGAACCGCCGATGCCGTCCAGCGATTCGGGCCCGAAGCCCGGCTCCACGGCGTGTTCGGGGTGCGGCATGAGGCCCACCACGTTGCCGGCGGCATTGGAGATGCCGGCGATGTCGCGGCGGGAGCCGTTCGGGTTGAAGCCCACATAGCGGAAGACAACGCGGCCCTCAGCCTCAAGGGCGTCCAGGGTCTTCTCGTCCGCGATGTACTGGCCATCCTGGTTCTTCAGCGGGATGGTGATCTCCTGGCCCGCCTGGTAGTCCAGGGTCCACGCAGTGTTGCTGTTCTCGACACGCAGCACCTGGTCGCGGCAGAGGAACTTCAGGTGGTCGTTCTTGATCATCGATCCGGGCAGCAGGTGCGACTCGGTGAGGATCTGGAAGCCGTTGCAGATGCCGAGGACCGGCAGCTTGGCATCGGAGTTGGCGGCGTCGATGATTTTGGACATCAACGGCGCGAAGCGGGCAATGGCGCCGGCGCGGAGGTAGTCGCCGTAAGAGAAGCCGCCGGGGATGACCACGGCATCCACGTCGCCGAGCTGGCTGTCGCCATGCCAAAGTTCGACGGCGGTGCCGCCCGCAAGGCGCACGGCGCGGGCGGCGTCGCGGTCATCAAGGGTGCCGGGGAAGGTAACGACGCCGATGCGGGCGCCGGCGAGGCGCGGCTCCGCCGCGACTGCGACGGCTTCGCCGATCAGGGGAGTTCAGTCATGTCAGGCCTCGACGACCTCGACGTTGACGACATCTTCGATCACGGGGTTGGACAGGAGGGTCTCGGCGGCGTCGCGGGCCTGGGCCAGGATTTCTTCGGTCACCTCGCCGTCGACCGTCAGTTCGAAACGCTTGCCCTGGCGGACAGAGCTGAAGCTGGTGAAGCCCAGCCGGGGGAGAGCGCCGACGATCGCCTTCCCCTGCGGGTCCAGAATCTCGGGCTTGGGCATGACGTCAACAACGATCCGGGGCATCCGGCAACTCCTGTGCGTGAGCTTGGGTAAGGGCGCAGCGGAGTGGTGCCGTCTCACGCCGTACCGGGGTTGGGGGGACTGTTGGTCACCTGCGTTGGTTCACCATGAGGTCGGGCGCTCCGCGAGCTTGCCTTACCATTCTACCGGGCCGGGCGCACCCCTTTGCATCCGGCCTCCTGGGCAGCCGGGCGGCGGGGAATGAACCGGGGACGGGGGCGCCCCTGGGCGGGGTTATGGAGTTGCCGGAGGGCGTTCACTAGAGTTGCTGAATGGGAGAAAATTCGAAGTCCGTGCTGTTGCCGATGGTCGCCGCGGCCGTGTTCGCCGGCCTGGGCAGGATGGTGTTTCAAAAGTGAAGGCGGACCGCCTGGCCCGGGAGACGCGGGTAGCCGGTCCTGTGGATGAAAAAACCAGGCAATGGATCAGTGACGTGGTGCGCACTCCCCGCCAGTAGTTTCGCCTGCGGTCTCTCGTTTGCCAGGGCGTCCTTCGGGGCGCCCTTTTCCATGCCTGTTTCCGGGTCCTGCGGGCCAACGCCCCACCCCGTATGACAAGCGGAAAATTCTCGAATGTGCCCTATGTCATATCGTGCTCTCAGTCTGTACTCTGTGAACAGTCTGGTCTCAGCAAATTACAAAACCTGTAATTCCCTCTGCAGTTCCAGTCGTTCGGGCTGCCCACCAAGGCTGGGCGGTACATCGTGAAAGGGTTGCACGTGAAATCAACTGGAAAGAGCCCCTCGCGGGCTGGGGGCCTCCGGAAAGCGGCCGCACTGGCCGTCGGGTTGCCCCTTCTCCTTAGCTCCATGGCCGTGGGTCCCGCGTCGGCGGCACCCGGCGGCCAAGGTACGGAAAATGCCTCCTCCACTGCGAAGGACAGCCAATTCAAGGACGGCCGGTACATCGTGGTGCTGGCCGGCCCGGCTGCCGCGGCGTACGAAGGGGGAGTTGCCGGACTGGGAGCCACCAAGCCCCAGCAGGGCAGGAAGCTCGACGCCGGCAGCCCCAACTACAAGGCCTACGACGCCCACCTTCGCAACCAGCAGCGTGAAGTCGCAGCGGCGCAGGGTGTCAGCCCCGCAAAGCAGTACACCGCAGCACTGAACGGGTTCACTGCCGAGCTGACCGCAACGCAGGCGGCAGCCTTGTCCAAGGACAACCGCGTCCTGGTGGTTTCACCCGATGTCGAAAACAAGCCTGACTACACCACCACCGACTTCCTCAAGCTCACCGGCCCGGACGGCGCATGGGCCCAACAGTTCGGCGGCCAGGCAAACGCCGGCAAGGGCGTTGTGGTGGGTGTCATCGACTCGGGGTACGCACCGGACAACCCCTTCCTGCAGGGCGAACCCGTGAAGCCACTGCAGGGTGACCCGCAGGTGGGCGTCCCGTACCGCACCGGCGATGGCAGGATTGCCATGCTCAAAGCGGACGGCACCACCTTCGAAGGGGAATGCCAAAAAGGCGAGGGCACCGGGGCCGGGTTTGACGGCTCGCTCTGCAATACCAAGGTCATCGGCGCCCGATACTTCGCCGATTCCTTCCTGCAGTACGTGGCGCCGGGAAACCGTGCCCCGGAAGAGCAGATTTCCCCGGTGGACGTTGGCAGCCACGGCACCCACACCGCCACCACGGCGGCGGGCAATGCCAATGTCGAGCAGGTGATCGATGGAACCAGCTTCGGCAAGAGCTCGGGAGTGGCCCCCGCAGCCAAAGTCTCGGTGTACAAAGTCTGCTGGGAGGACACCAACCCGGACACGGGCGGCTGCTACTCCTCGGCGTCGGTCGAGGCCGTGGACGCAGCCATCAAGGACGGCGTCGATGTCCTGAACTACTCCATATCGGGCAATAACAACAGCACCACCGATCCCGTGGCGCTGGCGTTCCTGAATGCGGCTTCCGCAGGTGTCTTCGTTTCGGCTTCGGCCGGCAACTCCGGCCCTGCGGCCTCCACCGTGAACCATGCCTCACCGTGGCTGACCACCGTGGCTGCTTCCACCTTCCCCAGCGACCTGCTGGGAACGGTCAAGGTGTCCGACGGCTCCCTGTACCGCGGAGCGTCCATTATGAAGTCGGAAGTGGCGGACAAGCCCGTTGTCCTTGCCGCGGCCGCCGCGGCCGCGGGTGCGGCAAACCCGAACCTCTGCGGCCCGGGGACCCTTGACGGCTCCAAGGTGGCCGGCAAGGTTGTGGTCTGCGACCGCGGCGTGGTGGACCGCACCGCCAAGAGCCAGGAGGTCCTGGACAAGGGCGGCGTGGGCATGATCCTGGTGAACCTCACCAGCAGCTCGGAGGACGCAGACAACCACGTTGTTCCAACTGTCCACGTCAATGCCCCCAAGAGCCTGGAGCTGAAGTCCAAGCTGGAAGCCAATCCGGCGCTGACCGTCAGCCTGGTCAAGGGCGACCTGACCGGTCTGCCACCAGCCGCGGCACCCCAAATCGCGGGCTTCTCGTCCCGCGGGCCCACCCTGGCATCCGGCGGCGACCTGCTCAAGCCGGACATCTCCGCCCCGGGCGTCAACGTCCTGGCCGGTGTCTCCACGATCGGTAACGACGGCGACCAGTTCGGGTTCATGTCCGGCACCTCCATGGCCGCACCGCACATCGCCGGTTTCGGTGCCCTGGTCCTGGGCAAGCAGCCGAAGTGGACCCCGGCAATGGTTAAGTCCGCCATGATGACCACCGCCTACCCTCTGGTCAATGCCGACGGTTCGCCCAACACCGACCCCTTCCAGGGCGGCGCCGGCCACATCGATTCCACCCGCGTCCTTGATCCCGGGCTGGTCTACGACTCCGGGATCCAGGACTGGCTCGGCTTCCTGAACGGGCAGGGCGTTGACACCGGAGCGCCGCAGGCCGGCAGCATTGCCGCCCGCGACCTCAACCTGCCCTCCATCGCGCTGGGCAGCCTGGTGGGCGAAGTCCAGGTGAAGCGCAAGCTGACCGCCCTGGTCCCGGGCATGTACCACCCCGAGGTGAACATGCCGGGCTTCAACGTCAACGTCGAACCCAAGGCGCTGAACTTCGCCAGGGCCGGCCAGACCCGTGAAGTCACCGTCACCATCCGGAACGTCAGCGGACCGGTTGGCAAGTTCAGCACTGGAAGCCTCACCTGGAAGGGCCCGCGGACGGTTACGTCCCCTATTGCCATCCGTCCTGTTGATGCCCAGATTGCCCCGTCGTTCTCCTTCAGCTCGGCCACGGGCACCGGCAGCGGCACGATGGAGCTCGTATCCGGCTCCGACAACCCCATCGCCGTCGGCGTGGAGGGCCTGGCACCACTGAGCCAGACCGCCATCACCAAGACCCCGGGCGAGTACGCGGCCACGAATGACGCGCACAACGCCCTGCTCCAGGTGAAGGTGCCGGCCGGTGCCTCGTTTGCGCGGCTGGGCATCCAGGCACAGTCGAACGACGTCGACTGGGACATGGTGGTCTACGCACCGAGCGCGTCGGGCGGGTTGACGGCCACCCAGGTGGCCACTGCCTCGGCCAGTGAATTCCTGGACCTGGAGTCGCCGCGGGCGGGCACCTACTATGTGGTGGCCAACCTTTACGCCACGCCGGACAATGGGCCGGCCACCGCGTCCGTCCAGGCTGTGACCTTCGCCGGTGACGCGGGCAACCTCACGGTGAACCCGAACCCCATCGTGGCGCCGAACGGAACCGCCACCTCGGCGACCCTGAGCTGGACCGGACTCCAGGAGGGCTCCTACCTCTCCCGGCTGAGCCTTGGCAGCAACGGCATCAAAACCTGGGTGAACGTGCAGGTGGGACAGGGCGCTGCCCCCGCCCCGGCCGGCGCTCCCCGGCTTGACCTGGCCCAGGCGGTACCCGCAACGTGATCCGGAAGGCATGGGGGAGGTCCCGGGCGGCTATCAGGCCGCCCGGGACCTTTACGTTCCTGCCGGCGGGAAGGCCAGGCAGCGGAAGGCTAAGTGGCTGTGCCGCCCAGTAAAGGTGCCATGGCCTTCCAGCGGGCGATCTCGCAGCCGTCGGTGCGGGTAAAGGTCGAGTTGACGTGGCGCCCATGGAAAGTTCCGGTGACCGTGGCAACCTGCGGGCCGCCGTACTGCTGGGTGCACAGCTTGGGAGGACCAGGTTTGGGGAAGAAGATGCCTTCACCGAACCGCTCCACGGCGGCGAGGGCTGCTCCAGGTCGGGGCAGCGTGGTCCCGGCTGCGGGGGCGCCATCCGTGGCTACCAGCCGGAACACATGCTCCGGCGCATCGGGGGCCTCGCGGATTTGGATGGTCAGGTCGATCAATGCGGCGCTCCGTCCGACACGGCCCCGATTTCCGCGGCGAGCCGTTCCCGCAGGGCCCCCGCTTCCGTGGCGAAGGCACGCTGGTGCTCGACATAGGCGGCCTTGCCCTGCGGCGTCTCGATGGGGATGGCCGGATAGCCCCAGCCAGCCAGATCGTACGGGGAAGCCTGCATATCCATGGCCCGGATCCGCCAGGACAGTTCAAAGCAGTCCATGACCAGTTCACTGGACAGCGCAGGCAGCAGCTTGTACGCCCACTTGTAAAGGTCCATGTTGGCGTGCAGGCAGCCCGGCTGTTCCATGTGGCGCTGCGTGTCCCGGCTGGGGGAGTGTTCGTTGAGCGGGATGGCGTCGGGGGTGTAGAAGCGGAACGCATCGAAATGGGTGCAGCGGATCCTGTTCTCCTCCACCACCCGGTCGGTACCGGCCGCTCCCAGCCGCAGCTGCAGATACTCATGCCGGAGGTCGAATTTGTCCTGGCGGTACACCATGGCCCACTCGTGGAGGCCGAAACAGCCGAACTGTGCCGGCCTGGCCGCCGTCCCCCGGAGGATGATGCCGGCAAAGGCCACGGCATCCTTGCGGTCGGCCAGGAAGGCGCGCCGATCGAAGGTGGCCGCGGTGCTTCCCGCGGCCAGCCCCAGGGAGGCGAGCTCGCCGTCGTCGAGCATCCTGTAATGCTTCCACCCCAGCCGCGTGGCTGCCTGTGCGCCCGTAAGGACCGCTCCGGCGCCGGGGTGCCAGCGCTTCAGCTGGCCCGGCTTCTGCGTGTAATAGGTGAAGAGAAAGTCCTCCACCGGGTGTTTTTGGCCAGCGGACCGTCGGGCCAGGTAGGGATCGGCGTAGCGGCTCACGCGCTGCAGGTGGGCTTCTTCCCTCGCCTGGGCGTTGTCTGCCGCCAGGAGCTTAAGAGGCTCCACCGGCGGCACCCAGCACGTCCTTGGCAGCGTCCCACGCACTGATTTCGCATCCGTTGGTCCGGGCAAAGGAGGAGTCCACGGCAACACCGTCAACCATGCCCGTCACGGTTGCCTTCTGGGGGCCGCCGTACTGCTGGGTACAGGGTTGGGAAGTTCCCGGGGCCGCCGGGGACAGGATGGCCGGGTTGGCTTTCAGCGCTGCGCAGGCCGCGGCAGCGTTGGGGTGGCTGCTTTCCGCGGCAGGGGTGCCGGCGGAACAAACCAGGGTGTAGTCGAGTTCATCCGCGCCCTGGGACGGCACCACCGTGATGGCGAGTTCAGCGTTTCCCTGCCCCGGGCCGGCACTTGGCCGCGACGTGGTGGGGGCGGGAGCCGGTACCGACGTTTCGGTGTCCGGGGAAGGAGTAGGGGAGCCGGCGGATGAGCTTCCGGCTGCGGAGGTGGAGGGCGCAGGTGAGGCGGACGTGCCATTGTCAGGAGTGCCGCTGCAACCGGTGATCAGCCCGGCGCCAACTGCCAGGACCGTTGCGAGTATGCGGAAACTACGCATCAGGCTTCCTCTCCTTGGTCTGGTTATTCTAGTCGCTTGACGCCCTGCCGACGTGCCCGGGACGGGTCCTGCCGGCACTTAACGGGACGTCGCAGCGATCAGGCCCATCATGGACGCGTGCAGTTCCGTCACCTGCTCCCGGGTCAGCCCGAGCCGCTCCATCATGGTCCCCGGTACCTTGAGCGCCTGCTGCCGCAGGGCGGCACCCTTGGCCGTGAGTTCGACGGCAAGGGCGCGCTCGTTTCCGTCCGCCCGGTGCCGCGTGAGCAGGTCCGCTGCCTCCAGCCGCCGGAGGAGCGGGGAAATGGTGGCCGGCTCCTGGGCAAGGGCCTCGCTGATGTTCCTTACTGTCCGCGGGCTGTCTTCCCACAGGCAGAGCATCACCAGGTATTGCGGATGGGTGAGGTTGAGCTTCTCGAGCACGGGTTTATAGGCCCCCACCACACTGCGGGCAGCCACCGTGAGGGCGAAGCAGAGCTGGTGCTCCAGCAGCAGGTCGTCCTCCGGCACCCCGGATGGCCCTTCTGCAGAGTGTTCTTCCGTTTGCGCTTCTGCTGCGGCGGTCATACGTCCTCCATTGTTAGTGCACTAATCATTAGTGTACATTTGTTGGAGGTGAACAGTGAGTGGAAGGAAGCCTCTTCATGGGCAGGGACAAGTCCGCAGGCAAGGGCAATACTTCCCAGCGCTTCATGCGCGCCACAGGCAAGCTGCGGGCGGTTTTCGGTCCCGCCAGCCGCACCGCGCTGGCGCACGACATGACCGAAGAAAACCGCCGGCTGCTGGTCCAGCGCCAGGCGGAAACCCAGCAGTGGGAAACCATCACCAGGCCGGACGGCAGCACTTACGTGGTGCCACGGAACCCCGAAGACCGGTCCCTGCGCTAGCAGCCCGTTCCGCCGCGAACAGGCGCCTTTTTCCTGCCCCGGGTCTAAAATAAGGGCACTGGCTCCTGCCGGAGCCTGCTGCACTTTCGCCCGAGGTCCGGGAAGGGGGTGGAAAACAGTGGCACATGTCCTCAGCGGTTTCATGAGCCTGACTGACAGGCTGCGCTTTGTCTTTGGTCCCGCCACCCGGCTGGATGCCGATGCGCCTGTAGTGCACAAGCATGATGAGTTCGAACAGGCCTCCGAAGAGGAACTCTCGCACTTCGTGGTCGAGACCGATTCAACCGGCCACCACTACGCGGTGCGCCGCGAAGACCTGGAACGCGAAAGCTAAACCTGTCCAGGCGCACGGTAAGACCAAAAAGCCGGGCTGCCTTTCCCGTGGGAGGAGAGGCAGCCCGGCTTTTTCGTTGAGTCCTTAGCGGCCGGTGCCGCCGTAAACCGTCGCTTCGCTTTCAGTGTCCAGCCCAAACGCCTTGTGGATCACGCGGACAGCCTCATCCAGCAGGTCGGCGTGGGTCACCACGGAAATGCGGATTTCCGAGGTGGAGATCATGTTGATGTTGATGCCGGCGTCGGAAAGCGCCTTGAAGAAGGTGGCGGAGACGCCCGGGTGGGAGCGCATGCCGGCACCGATCAGGGAGAGCTTGCCGATCTGCTCGTTGTATTCAATGGCCTCAAAACCGATCTGGTCCTGGGCAGCGTGAAGTGCGGCCAGGGCGTCCGCGCCTTCAACGATGGGCAGGGTGAAGGAGATGTCGGTCTTGCCCGTGCCATGGGTGGACACGTTCTGGACGATCATGTCGATGTTGGAGTGTGCGTCGGCGATGACCTGGAAGATTGCGGCGGCCTTGCCGGGGATGTCGGGGACGCCGACCACGGTGACCTTCGCTTCGGAACGGTCATGCGCAACGCCGGAGATGATTGGCTGCTCCAAGGCAACTCCCTCTTGAGTGGTGATCTTGTCGTCGGCGCTGGGGATGACCCAGGTGCCTTCATGCTGGCTGAATGAGGAACGGACGTGCAGGGGGACGCCGAACCGGCGGGCGTATTCCACGCAGCGCAGGTGGAGGATCTTGGCACCCGAGGCGGCGAGCTCCAGCATCTCCTCGCTGGAAATGGTGTCGATCTTCTGTGCCGACGGGACCACGCGCGGATCGGCGGTGAAGATTCCGTCCACGTCGGTGTAGATCTCGCAGACATCCGCTTCGAGGGCAGCCGCCAGAGCCACCGCCGTCGTGTCGGAGCCGCCGCGGCCCAACGTGGTGATTTCGTTCGTGGCCCGGCTCATGCCCTGGAAGCCTGCCACGATGGCGATGTGGCCCTTGTCCAGGGCGGTGCGGATGCGGTGCGGGTCGACGTCGATAATCCGGGCCTTGCCGTGGATTCCGTCGGTGATCATGCCTGCCTGCGATCCGGTAAAGGACTGGGCGGAGGCGCCGAGCTTGTTGATGGCCATGGCCAGCAGGGCCATGGAGATGCGTTCACCGGCCGAGAGGAGCATGTCCATTTCGCGGGCGGGGGCGGAGTCGGTCACCTGGGCAGCGAGGTCCAGGAGTTCATCAGTGGTGTCACCCATGGCTGAGACGACTACGACTACCTCGTTGCCGGCTTCCTGGGCATCCACGACGCGCTTTGCCACGCGCTTGATCCCGTCGGCGTCCGCAACGGAGGACCCGCCGAATTTCTGCACGATGAGCTGTTTCGTCACCGCGCCGGCGGCGGGGCCACCTGGGGCTGGGTTGCGTTGTGCACTTCGGCAGTGGGCGTACTCATGCGCGTACCTTCATTGGATCAATTGGAGTTCTGGGAAACCAGGCAGCCTGACGCCGGGACGGCGCGACTTTCCTCCGACAGTTTATCGCCGCGCCCGGAGCGGCGTTGAATTGTGACCACATACCGGCCACGACGGTTCCTATGGACAGGCCCGGGGTGGTGGACCACGATGGGACCAGTTACCCGGCTTCACGGGCCGTAGCCCGGACCTTGGCAGGCACAGGGCCGGGGGTCCTTTGGAGATATGGAGGATCCGTAGTGGCCGACGACCCGCAGCCAACTGCAGGAATGCCCCAGGAGCCGTTTTTTGAGCCGATCGGCCCGGACGCGGATAAGCGCGGCGGGGAAAGCGCCAACGAGGGCCTGGATACCGGCCGTTCCGGGTCTCTACGCCCGGGCTTCGCAAGGACAAGCCTGGTCAAGGGACTGGCCGACTGGCTGGTCAGCCTGACAACCATCCGGTTCTGGTTTACGGTGGCGGCCGCGGTCCTGTGCACGTGGGCTGCTGCCGGCTCCGTGGTCCTGCTGGCGCCCCTGGGCGGCGGGGCCGGTCCGGAAGTCTTTCCCCTGCTGGTCTACTCGCTGGCGTCAGCCCTGATGCCGGCGACCGCCACTTTGCCCGCTGTTGCCTGGGGCGTGCGAGCGGAGGGCAGGTTCCGCGGCATGAGGGGGCGTACCGGAGGTTTTGCCCTGTTGGCGGTACTGCTGGCCACGGCTTTGCGGGGACTGGTGTTGGCAGCTGTTGTTCTCGGTGTACTGCTGGTGCAGGCCTGGATCGCGGGCGCTTCGGGGGCAGTGTCGGCCGTTTCTGCGGGCGTCGTCCTGGTGGAGTGCGTGGTGTTCGGTGCCATGGGCGCTGGGCTCTCCGCATGGGCTGGACGTCCGCGCCTGGCGAATGCCGCCGGCGGGTTGCTGGCCTTGGCCTTTGTGGCAGGGGCCCCGGCCGCAGCCATCGGATTGTTGCCCCTGGTCCGGGCGGAGGAACGTGTCACGGTGGCGCTGAATGTCGAACGGGCGCGCGACGGAACCCACGTGGCCTTCCGATGCTCCGAGATCGAGGCCGGCATCAGCGAGGTTTACCACACCGAGCGTCTGATGTGGCTCCCGGCGCTGAGCCCGCCCGTCCTGTTCCTGATGGCTGGGGCGGAGGCAGACCGCGCCGGCCGGGTCCTGGGATGGGTGCCCGCAGCGATTCAGGAAGCTGCGGACGGGATGCAAGTGCCATGCGTGCAGGGGCAACCGCGCAGCCGGGACGAGCCCCGGGCGCCCATGCCCGGGATGGGGCTCCTTGGCCAGGCGGCGATTGCCGGCGCCGTCGTGGCGGGAGGTTACCGCGCAGCGCGGCGCCGCGACGGGGCACGGGGTGATCCGGCCTGAAGGGCGTGCTTCGGAAAAACCGGGCGCCTGCGCTCAGCCCAGGGCGTTGCGCCGGCCCTCGAAGGCCCGGCCCAGGGTGACTTCGTCCGCATACTCCAAGTCACCGCCCACGGGCAGGCCGGAGGCAAGACGGGTGACGGCTATGCCGATCGTCTTGAGCATGCGGGCCAGGTAAGTAGCCGTTGCCTCGCCCTCAAGGTTGGGATCGGTGGCGATAATCACTTCCTGGATTTCGCCGTCGTTCAACCGTGTGAGCAGCTCGCGGATCCGCAGCTGTTCCGGTCCCACGCCGGCGATGGGATTGATGGCACCGCCCAGCACGTGGTACCTGCCACGGAACGAACGGGTGCGCTCCACGGCCAGAACATCCTTGGATTCCTCCACCACGCAGATGATCGCGGGATCACGGCGCGGGTCGCGGCAGATGTTGCACAGTTCCTGCTCCGTGACATTGCCACAGACCGTACAAAACTTGACCCGCTCCTTGACCGTGGTGATTGCTTCCACCAGCCGCTTCATATCCTGGGGGTCGGCTTCAAGGATGTGGAACGCCAGCCGCTGTGCGGACTTGGGGCCCACCCCCGGAAGGCGTCCGAGCTCGTCGATCAGCTCCTGGACAGCACCTTCGTACACGTTTCCCTCTTTAGTTTGGTGTGGATGGCGGGTGGAACACTCAGTTGGTCATGGCTGCGGGGCTGCCCGCCGGCGGTCGACCTTGCCGGCCGTCAATAGCGTGGCGTGACCGGGCTTCCGTCCAGCGACCGCTCCTCGATCAATTTTCCGCCCAGGATGCGTTCCACGGCAGCCCGGCCGAAGACGCCGGACTCCTCGATGGTTTCATCGTCGGCGCTGGGCACGTCCTGGACATAGGCGCTGGGTGCGGACGCGGCCCTGGCCGGTGCCTTCGCCCGTCCTGCCTCAGCCTCTGGGCTGTTGGACAGCCGCTGGTAGAGGCTTTGCCGCGTTTCAGTCCGTCCGGCCACGGGTGCAGCCGCCGCCGGCTGGGGACGGGAGGGCGCAACTGCTGCCTTGGCCACCGGGGCGGCTGCCGCCGAGGCCATGGCGAATTCCGGCGCGGGAGCGGAGGCGGGGGACTGCGCCGGGTAGGATCCCGCGGCGGGCGCGCCGCGACCGGGGCCGGAGACTGCCCCCGGGGCGGAACCTGCGGTGGAACCCGTACTCGTGCCCGAACCCCATCCCGCTGCTGCGACAGGGGCAGGGGCAGGGGCCGCGGCCGCGGGTGAAACGGGGATGGAGGGCGGTACCTGGGCTGTTGCAGGGGCGTAATGCGGAACGTCGGCCTGTGTTCCGATGTTATCGGGTACAGAGCCGGGTGCGGGGTTGGCACCCACGTTGCTCTTGTCTCCGACAACCCAGACGCCGGGGGCCTGTTCCACAGCCCGTGTCCAGGGATCGTGGGCCGGACCCGCATCTGTGCTGCCGGGCTGGGCAACGGTGTCCGGGGTGGAACCATTGGTTGCTGCCCCCCGGGGCGCGCAGCGGCATCACCGCGGGAGCCTGACGGTTCCTGGCTGCCGCCCACTTCGGGGGTGGTGGCGTTGCCCGGTTGCCGGACGGCGTGGCGGGCACCCAGTCCATCGGGGGTTCCTCATCCAGCGGGGGAGCGTCCTCATCCCGCGGCGGGCCCCAGTCGTCGTCGGAGTAGGAGTAGTCGCCACCCGCCGACGGGTAGGGGGATTGGCCGGCGTCCGGGCCAGAGGCGCCGGCGGCTGTTCCCGGGCCCTGGGCGCCGGGACGGGAGGGCTGTGCGTCCCCGTGGCCGCGCACGCCGGCGTCGGTCACCGGACCTGCGCCTGGAGAGCCGGCCACAGCGGGAGTCCCCTCCGGTACGGCTTCCGGGCTTGCGGCAACAGCTGTGCTCCCGGAGCTTCTGCCAACAGCGGGACCCTGGGCAGGCACCGGGTTCCGGGCCGCGGCGGGGCTCTCAGGGCTTCCGCCCGCCGGAGCCGCGGGTGGGGCGGCTGTGGGAGCCTGCGCCGGCGGGACAGGCTGCGCGGGGGCAGGAGCAAGCCCCCAGGCAACGTCAGCTGAAGTGGCCGGAACCACCGGGCTGGACGGCACTTTTGGGTTTGGCTCAGAGCTCGTTTGGCTGGTGCCGCCGGAAACCGCGTTGATCTGGCAGTCGATGCCGACGGTCTTGTGGATGGCCTGGCGCAGGTTGTCCGAGTGGTCCGCCCTCCCAAAGGCGCCCGCGAGTCCCGGCGTGGTGAAGGACAAGGTCACAACACTGCCGTCGAAGGCGCTGACCTGCGCGTTGGGCTCAACGAGGGCCCAGGTGCTGCGCTTGATTTTGGACAGTACCTGCAGGACATCCGGCCACGCCCTGCGGAGGACCTCCACGTCACCCATGGCCGCGGGAGCCGCAGGGGCGGGCCTGGCGGGCGCCTCCTGGTGCGGCGGCGGCACCGCTGCCTGGGCGGAAGCCTGCCGGTCCTCCGGAGACCGGGATGCGGCAATGGCTGGCGTTGCTGCGTTGCTTGGCGGCGCGGCATTGGCTTGCGGTGCTGCGCTGCTGGACGGCACGGCATTGCTTTGGGGCGCGGCATTGCTTTGGGGCGCTGCGTTACTTTGGGGCGCTGCCTGGCCGGTGCGTGCGGCGGCGGGGCGCTCCGGTGTCCCGAGGCGCGCCGGGTCCTCGACAGGCCAGTCATTGGTGCTTACCCGCGGCGGTGTCAGCGGGCTCCGGGGTGCGTCAGTGCCAGGCCGGGCGGGCGCGGCCTGGGCCGGAATGGACTCGGCAGCGCCGGGCCGGGTGGGTTCGGATGGCGTGGGGACGGCTTGGGCCTGTGGCTGTGGTGCCGCCTGAACGGAAGGGCCGGCCGCCACCGCTGGGTGCAGGGGCTCGGGCGAGGAGGTGCCCGGGGTGGCGGCGGCAGGTGCGGCTGCCGGCACTGCCGTTGCGGGAGCAGCCTGGGCCGCCGGAGCGGTGACGTCGTTCCCTGTGTAGTTGAGCCGCCGCTCCACCCGGTCAATGCGGGCCGCCATGCCGCGCTCATTCTGTTCCGAGCTGGGCAGCAGGATCCGGGCACACAGCAGTTCAAGGTGCAGCCGCGGGGACGTGGCTCCGGTCATTTCGGTCAGGGCCGTGTTGGTGACATCCGCGGCCCGCGAGAGTTCGGCGGCGCCAAGGTTGTGGGCCTGGTTCTGCAGGCGGGCGATCTGGTCCGCGGGCATTCCCCTAAGGATGGCGTGCGCACTTTCGGGCATGGCCTGGACAATGATCAGGTCCCGGAAGCGCTCCAGCAGGTCCTCCACGAACCGGCGGGGATCGTGCCCGGTCTGGATGACCCGGTCCACGGCGCGGAAGACTGTGGCGGCGTCGGAGGCGGCCACGGCCTCCACGACGTCGTCCAGCAGCGAGGCATGGGTGTAGCCCAGCAGTGCAACGGCGAGCTCATAGTCCAGTCCATGGGGTCCGGCGCCTGCCATGAGCTGGTCCAGGACGGAGAGCGAATCACGGACGGAGCCGCCGCCGGCGCGGATGACCAGTGACAGGACGCCGGGGGCGACGGGAACGTTTTCCTGGCGGCACAGGAGCTCAAGGTAAGCCATCAGCGGCTCGGGCGGCACCAACCGGAAGGGGTAGTGGTGGGTCCGGGAGCGGATGGTTCCGATGACCTTGTCCGGCTCTGTGGTGGCAAAGATGAACTTGATGTGTTCCGGCGGCTCTTCGACGATCTTCAGCAGGGCGTTGAACCCGGCGGAGGTAACCATGTGGGCTTCGTCGATGATGAAGATCTTGTAGCGGTCCCGCACCGGGGCGTAGGTGGCGCGCTCGCGGAGGTCCCGCGCGTCGTCAACACCGCCGTGGCTCGCCGCGTCAATCTCGATGACGTCAAGGGAACCGGAACCGCCGCGGGCCAGCTCAACGCAGCTGGGGCAGGTTCCGCAGGGGGTGTCCGTAGGGCCCTGGGCGCAGTTGAGGCAGCGTGCCAGGATGCGGGCGGACGTGGTCTTGCCGCAGCCTCTGGGGCCGGAAAAGAGGTAGGCGTGGTTGACCCGGTTTTTCCGCAAAGCCGTCATCAACGGCTCGGTGACATGCTCCTGCCCGATAACGTCAGCGAACGAGTCGGGACGGTATCTGCGGTACAGGGCGGTAGTAACTGTCACAGAGAAAACCCTACCAATCCGGGCCGACATCATGCCGCCCTGTGGGGGAATAGTAAAGACCCCCCATGCACCCGCCAGAGCCCGTCTACCCTTGCTACCTTCCGGTCCTGGGGGAGTTCAACAGGATGACGCCACATGAGGGGCCGCGAGCTACTTTACCCGAACATCCGGCTCGACTCGAATCGGCCGTCGCCTGCTGCCCGGAGCCCGCTTCTGGGGAACAACACAGTGCCGGAAGCTATTCAGACGGCGGTCTTCATTGCTTATCCCGCCGGCAGCCGCGATCATTGGTATGTACACCGATTGGGGCAATCTCAAGGTTGTGAGCTGCGTGGCCTGGCTGAACGGGACGGACCCGGCAGCTCAACGGTGCATCGGGGAATGGGCGCGTTGGGGGCGTCCATTTCCAGCTTAAGGGCGATGCGCAGGCGTCTCCGGGCACGGGCAGGGGAGCGCGGAAATCCTGCTCCGAACAGCCCAATTGGGCGATGCGGAAAAGTTCAGGTAATCTAATACCTGCTTTTGATTCAGAAGCAGTTGGAGAATTCGCCTAGCGGCCTATGGCGCACGCCTGGAACGCGTGTTGGGTTAACGCCCTCGGGGGTTCAAATCCCCCATTCTCCGCCGGTTAAGAACCCGGCCCCGGTGATTCCGGGGCCGGGTTCTTGCGTTTCCGCCGTCATGGGCTCCTGGTCGTGGACCCCCTAGGCCATGTCCGCCAAAGGCTCGCCCAGCCGCCTCAGGCGCTGCCTCGCAGCCAGTTCGCTGGGACCCATCCGCCGGCGAAGCCCGCCCAGGGCAAGATGGACGACGCCGAGCACCACCTTTGTGCCCAGCCTCACGGGCAGGGGGAAGGGGCCCAGCCGTGGAACGGAAAGCCCGAGCATCTGGCGGTACCGGGGTTCCAAGCTGTAGACGGCGGCCGCAAACAGGATCCGGTAACCGGGCTTCAGCAGGGGATGCAGCGGAGCGTTGCGGATGAACTGAACCGTTTCCTTCACCCTGTCGTCCGCGCGCAGGACGCCCTGCGTGTACCACTGGTCCAGCTGGCCGCGCATCTCCGCCTCGGTCAGCGGCGGGTTGTCCACTCCCACCAGCCGCCCGGCCTGGGCCCACTCCCGGACGTAGGCGTCCGGGCCGCCAGGAATGGGTCCGCCCCAGATCTTATGGGCTGCCAGGAAGCCATCCGTGAAGGCGATATGGATCCAGCCGGCCAGCCCGGAGTCGTTGGCACTGTAGGTGCGTGTGCCGCCGTCGTTGTCTTTGTAGGTGCCCTGGACCGGCTCATGGAGCCGGCGGACACGCCGTGTTGCCTCCTCCGCGGCCGCCGTTGAGCCGTATGTCACCGTGAAGATCCACCGGATGGTGTTGGCCAGCCGGCGCAAGGGGTCTTCCCGGAAGTTGGAGTGTTCGTGCACTCCCGCCAGGGCACCGGGGTGCAGCGACTGCATGAGCAGTGTCCGGATCCCGCCAACGATCGGCGTCATGGAGCCATGGACTGCCCAGACGGCCGAGCCGGGCAGGTGGTAGCCGGCGTCGTCGCCTTCCGCCAGCCGCAGCGACCAGTCCGGTGGTGCATCAGCCTTCCCTGAAAAGGTCTTCTTGATTTCGTCCTGCCATGTACGAAGGACATTGCGCATGAGATATTGTTGCCCATTTCTGCAGGGGCACCGCGACCAACCTCCTGAGCAGCGGAAACTCCCAACCCCTAACGCCCGCAAAAAACCCGCAATGTGCACCCATGGGGTTTCCACCCCTGCGGTGCTGTGGTCCCATGGGACATACCGTCGAGACAACGGGCGGCAGGCCACGACGTGGAGTCAGTCACTTGGGCAAGAATCCAGCGCCCGGCACCAGAAAGCCGGCCCAGCGTAGCTTTCCCCGTTGCACGCGCCGTCGCCGCGGCGGGGGTGCTGGCGGCGTCCGTTTATGCCGTCAACCTTTCTGCCGGCCCGGCAGGGCCCGTGCAGTGGACGGGATCAGTTGCGGGCACCGGGACCGAGGGTGCTGCAGTCCCCGGCGGAACATCCGGCGGGAACAGCATCGAGGAAGCGCAAAGGGAACCCGGTCCGCCGGCGTCGGACCAGGTCGGCGCCGGCGCCCTTCCGCCGGCCATCCTGTCCAGTCCTATGGTCACCCTGGCCTTCCCACATACGGCGATAGGAAGTACGGGCGCAGATGCCCCGGCGGCCCTGACAGTAGGGCCGGCGGGCACGGGCAGGCCCGGAGCCGGCTTTTTGATGGCCCCGCTTCAGCTCCTCGAGCCGAGTTCGCCGTTCGGCTTCCGGGTCAGCCCGATCAGCGGGACTGCTGGTGATTTCCATCTGGGGCAGGATTATGCAGCGGCCTGCGGCATGCCCGTCCACGCAGCCGACGCCGGTGTTGTACGCGCGGCCGGATGGCATCCCTGGGGCGGCGGCAACCGTGTGGAGATCGATCATGGCGACGGCCTCATCACCACCTACAACCACCTTGAGTCCATCGGCGTCCATACGGGCGATACAGTGCAGGCAGGCCAAGTCATCGCGCGCGTTGGTACCACCGGATGGTCCACGGGCTGCCACCTGCATTTCGAGGCCATCCTGAACGGGCGGTATACAAACCCCCTCAGATGGAGCTTCCTGCAGCTCCGCACTTTGAACTGGGCCCTTCCTGCCGACATGGTCTCCTATGCGCCCGGCCAGGGGCTGTCTGCCGGCAGGATCAGCTGGACCATCCCCCTCCGGGTGGATCCGGGCGGAGAAATCCCCGCTGCCGGGCTGCAGGTTTCACCCTTCCCGCCACTCCTGCCGCTTGCACCGGCACCTGCGCCCTCGGAGGCGACGGGTGTAGTGCTTGCGCCCCCTGACGCGCAATTGACGACGACGGCCCCGCCACCCGCTGAACCTTCGGGGAGTGCTGCGTCGCCGTCGCCCACGGACCCCGCGCCCGGCCCGTCGCCGTCGCCGACCGACCCGGCAACTCCGACGGCGACTTCGACGGCCTCACCCAGCCCGACGCCGTCGCCGTCGCCGTCGCCCAGTGACCCTGGTCCGACTCCGACGCCGACTGAACCATTGCCCACCGCTCCAGCGGCCGCTACGCCAGCCCCGGCCCTGACCCCAACCCCGAGCCCCACTCCGACCCCGAGCCCCACGCCAACCCCAACCCCGAGCCCGGCGCAGACAACCCTCGAACCGACCCCAACCCCGAGCCCGGCGCAGACAACCCTCGAACCGACCCCAACCCCGACCCCGACCCCGACCCCGAGCCCCACGCCAACCCCAACCCTGGCGCCTCCGCCGGCAGAACCCGAGCCCACGGCAACCACCTCGTCAACCATGACGCCAAGCGCGACGGCCACCACCCTGCCGGCCTAGGAAATCTTCACTTTGGACCCGTACGGTGGGACGTCGGCAACGAACTGTCCATATGAGCAACCTTCCGCAGACCCGACGGCATGCGCCGCTGTATCCCATCCCGCTGGTCCTCAACGACGGCACCCGGACGGACTTCAGCCAGTTCAAGGGAAAAGTGGTGTTGGTGGTCAACGTGGCCTCCAACTGCGGCTTCACCCCCCAGTACGCCGGACTGGAAGCCCTTTACGAGAAGTTCCGGGACCGCGGATTCGAGGTCCTGGGCGTTCCGTGCAACCAGTTCGCAGGGCAGGAGCCCGGAACCGACCGCGACATCGCGGAGTTCTGCGAACGCAATTTCGGGGTCACGTTCCCGCTCACCGCCAAGGCCGATGTCCGGGGCAGGAATCAGCACCCGCTCTACACCGAGCTCACCAAGTTCAAAACGGGGCTGCTGCCGGGGCTGGTGAAGTGGAATTTCGAGAAGTTCCTGGTTAACCGCGACGGCGAGGTGGTGGCCCGCTTTGCCCCCACCGTTGAACCGGACTCGGCCGAGGTCATCGACGCGGTCGAGCAGGAGCTCGGATAAACGCGGTCTGGCCGAACCGGGTCTGCAAAAGCGCAGTTCTTCCAACTTTTTCCACATCAGCTCCGGCGATTTACCCCAAGTTTGCCAAATGTCTGATTGGATAAATATTACTGAAGGGTACAAGGGAAGAACGGCTTCCCACCGACCATAGAGGTAGCAATGGAGCACATCGAGGCCGAACACCCCCGGCCACGCCACTTCCTACTCCACCTGAGCGATCCCCACCTGTTGGGAGGTCCAGACCCCCTCTACGGAACTGTCGACAGCGAAGCCAGGCTCATCCAGCTCTTCGACGAAGTCAAAGCATCCGGCGCAAGGCCGGAAGCCGTCATCTTCACCGGCGACCTCGCTGACAAAGGCGATCCGCGGGCCTACGTGAAACTGCGGGCCATTGTGGACCCTGCCTGCAAGGAGCTCGGCGCCCAGGTCATCTGGGCCATGGGAAACCACGATGACCGGGCCAACTTCCGCAAGGGCCTGCTCGACCAGCCCGGCAGCGACGAGCCGGTGGACCACAGCTACTTCATCAATGGGCTGCGCGTCATCACGCTGGACACCACTGTGCCGGGCTTCCACCACGGCGAACTGAGCGGCGCCCAGCTGGACTGGCTGGCCCGGCAGCTGGAAACCCCTGCCCCGGACGGCACCATCCTGGCCCTCCACCACCCTCCGGTCCCGTCCGTGCTTGACCTTTCCGTGCTGGTGGAACTGCGCGACCAGGCCTCGCTGGAGGCAGTGGTCCGCAACTCGGACGTCCGCACCATCCTGGCCGGCCACCTGCACTACTCCACTACGGCCAGCTTCGCCGGCGTCCCCGTCTCGGTCGCTTCCGCCTCCTGCTACACCCAGGACCTGAACGTCCCGGTAGGAGGCACGCGCGGGCAGGACGGCGGCCAGGCCTTCAACCTGGTGCACGTCTACGAGCACACCATCGTGCACTCCGTGGTCCCGCTGGGCGCTTCACCAACGGTGGGCGAGTACGTGTCACCCGAGGAAACGGCCCGGCGGCTGGAGGCTGCGGGGATCCGGATCCCGGAGACCACCAAGCAGCGCGGCAACGCCAAGCTCGGAGCGTCCACCAGGCGGTGACTACAGCCTGGACCGGGCTACTTCTCCCAGGGCGCCTTGATGGGGAAGTACCTTTCCAGGAAGTCCGTGACCACTTCGGCGCGCTCGTCCGCGCTGATCTCCGGGAAGCTCCCGTCGTTCAGGCAGAAGAAGTCCATGTTCCGCTTGGCCAGCAGCTTGGGCAGGTATTTCAGCCCTGAGCGCATGGTGGTGTCAACGTAGCGGACCTTGGCGGCTGTCTGTGTAACGGCCCGGCCGGTGAGCAGTGCGTAGTAGTGGTAGAACGAGTTGGTCACGGAGATGTTGTCCGCAGCGCGGAAGCGGCTGGCTGCCGTCTTGCTGAACTCCGCGGGGAACTCCTCCTCCATCTGGGCCACCACGCTGCGCCGCAGCGGCGCGGCGGTGTGCTCCAGGTGGCGGGTGGTAATCCGGCCGAACCGGTTCCACAGGAGCTTGCGGTTCACCCTGGCGGCATTCTCAAACCCGCTGCGCTCAGCGGCGTTCTCACCCAGGCCGATCCTGGTTTCCGCCTCGATGAACTTGGTGATGCCGCCGGGCGTGAAGAACATGTCAGGGCCCACGGGGCGGCCAAAGAACATGTCGTCATTGGAGTAGAGGAAGTGCTCGGACAACCCCTCGATGTGGTGCAGCTGGCACTCCACGGCCTGGGAGTTGTGGGTGGGCAGCACGGAGGGGTCCGCGAAGAACTCCTCGCTGCGGACTATGGTGACCGACGGGTGCTCTGCCAGCCAGGCAGGCGCGGGGGAGTCGGTGGCGATGAAGATGCGGCGGATCCACGGCGCGAACATGTACACGGACCGCAGCGCGTACTTGAGTTCATTGATCTGCCGGAACCGGGCCTCGTGGTCGTCACCTTCGCCCAGGACGACGCCCTGCTGCTGCGCGCGGCGGGCAGCAATGTATTCCGGGGAGCTTCCGTCCACCCAGGAGAAGACGAGGTCGATGTCGAAGCTGATGTCGCTTGCGTGGTCGGCGAACATGTTCTCGATGGTGGGCCAGGTGTGGCCGTAGCGTTCCACGGTGCCGCGGACGGCGTCCTGGCGCAGCAGGGTCCTGCGGGTCAGCGAGTTTTCGATGGGAAGGATGAGTTCCTCGCCCTCGAAGGACCAGAGTTCGATCTGCACCCCGGCAGAGGCGCCGAACTCGAAGCCGCCCACCGGCTCCACCCGGGGCCGGTACAGGCGGAAGATGCGGCCCTGCCGGTTGGGCGAGAGCTCCCCGTCGGCCACCAGGACAGACGTCTTCTTCTTGGCGTCCACGGTCATGGAATAGAAGGGCTCGTCCCGGCACGCCTCCACCAGGGCGGCCCGGAGCTTCTTCCGGTCCTTCCAGTCCAGGGCCAGGACAGGGCGGTCGTTGTTGCCACGGACCAGCAGATAGTTGAGGCCCGCGTTCGCCAGGACATTGCGGAGGAACAGCAGGTCCTCCACCATGGCCTGGTACGGAGTCCTGGTGTCATTGATCAGGGCAAAACGGCCCTTGTGCCGGATGACATCGGGGCGGTGCCTGAGCCGCTGCTCTGCCGCCGGAGACGTGATCTCGGCGTGAAATTGTTCCTCCACGGACGCCTGGCCGCCGTAGTAGACCTCGTCCTGGACCGGTGCTTCTGTAATGGTTGTCTCCGAGCTGGTGGAAGTGGGCATTCTTAACTGCATGATAGTCCTGCTGGAGTAACGGAAGGTTTCGGGGCCCGGTTGAAGCCCCTTGGCGACGTTTCGACGGCGGCCCGGCAGGGGGCTCAGGCGTCCAGCGCCTCACGCCAGCTGCGCAGGAAGGCCCCGCCGGCGTCGTCGTGGATCACTGTTTCCTCCAGCCCGAGGTCCGCTGCGGTCAGCACCGGATAGGGCTTGGCCGGCACACCGTCCGCCGGCCGCACATCCACGTGCTTCACCGGGTGGTCGTTATGGTGCAGCCAGTCCGCCATGGCGTAGTCGGTGCGGGAATCGCCCACCGTCCGCCACGCCTGCGGCGTGATGCCCTGGGCCGCCAGCAGCTCCACCGCCCGGCTGGCGCCAAGATCCTTCCCCAGCCGCACCGACTCGATGTCCGTGGAAATGATGGTGGGGTCCACGCGGTAGTCCACCTCGTCGTCGGAGTTCGGTGCGTGGTGGTCCAGGCGGACAACGCCCAGCCCGTGGCGCCCCATGAGCGCCATGGCCTCGGCGTCGAAGAGCTTCTGCTCGGCCAGGTAGTCCGCGCTGGGCACATCGATGTGCTGCTCCACGGACACCATGGCGCGCTTGGTTTCGTCGAAGAACATGTGGGCTGCATAGTCCTCCGCCACCAGCCGGCGGATGTCGTCGCCGTACGCCGCCGGAACGGCAAGCTCCCGGTCCACGTGGATGGGGCCGGGGCCGGCAGAGGTGTAGCTGAACCAGACCGCACCCTTTTCGCAGACGGCATGGATGACAGTTCCGGCTGGAATGCCGGCGGCGATCATCGGTTCCATGACCTGCTCGCGGATGAAGGCGTCGGAACGGCCGGTGTTGAAAATGACGGGGATGCCGGCTGCGGCCAGCGCCACCAGGTCCAGGATGATGTCCGGTTTGACGTCCCGCGTCAGCGGGCTGGCCACGGGGCCGTCCACGTCAAGCAGGAGCGCCAGCGGCGGCGCGGACGGCTGGCGGATTCCGGGCACGGGCGCGGCAGGGGACTCGGATACTGTCATGGTTCCATTCTGTCAGCACGGCAGGCGCTGCCGCTGTGTGTCCGCCCTACGGCCGGGGCGCAGGGCATATGGTCACTGTTTGGCTACAACCTGGCGCCGGTCCGCCCTGCCACTTTCGCTGGGGCAGCGCGGTGCCTACTGTGGCATGGTGATATTCAAAGCTGTGGGCGAGGGCCGCCCTTACCCCGACCATGGTTACAGCACCCCCAAGCAGTGGGCGTCGCTGCCGCCGCGACCGGTCCGGCTGGACGAACTGGTCACCACCAAGCGCACCCTTGACCTGGAAGCGCTGCTGGCGGAGGATTCCACATTTTTCGGCGACCTGTTCCCGCACGTAGTGCAGTACAAGGGGACCCTCTACCTCGAGGACGGCCTGCACCGCGCGGTCCGGACCGCCCTGCACCAGCGCACCGCGATCCACGCCCGGGTCCTGGTGCTCGATGGCTAGGGGGCGGCCGAAGGACCCGAGTGTCCTTCATGGCCACCATGTTGTTTCCGGCCCTGAGCTGCGCGCCGCCATGGAAGCGGCCGCGGATGCCGATGAGACCGCCCGGGTCCGCCGCCGCGTGCTGCACGGGGTGGTGCTGGTCCTCCTGGCAGGCCTGATCGCCGCAGGCATCATCGTTGCCATGGCCATCATCAACGGCCGGTTGAAGATCCCCGCCGCTGAGCCCGCCCCGGCGCCGGTTTCCTCCTGCCCGGCCTCCATGTTCGACTACGTACCCAACGACAAGATCAACCTCAACGTCTACAACTCCACCACCAGGGCCGGGCTGGCGCGCTCGGTGGCGGACGAGTTCCTGGCGCGGAAGTTCGTGGTGGGGAACGTCTCGAATACCAACGCCGGCTACCGGGGTGTGGCGGCCGTGGTGTCAGGTGCGGGCGGACAGTCGGCGGCATTCACCGTGCAGCGCAACGTGCCGGGGTCGGACTACTTCCAGGACGGCAGGACCGACGCCAGCGTGGACGTGATCCTGGCGCAGGACTACAAGGCACTGGTCCCGCCGGATCTGGTGGACCAGACGCCGGGAAAGCTCAGCTGCCCCCGGGAAAGCCGGCGCATAGCGGACACCAACAGACTGCCTGTTACCCCCGCGGCCTGACCTCCAGCCAGCCGGTCCTTAGCCGGCCACTGCGGAAAGCTGCGCCGCTGGCGGAAGCTGCGCCGCTGGCGGAAGCTGCGCCACCCGGATGGGCCGCCCGTCGTCGTCGAACCGCGCACCCGCACCCAACTGGATGAAGCGCACCGTCCTGGCCACGCGGGCTTCCAGCTCGGCCGGCTCGTCGCTGCCCCTGGCCGCACTGGAGGACAGGGTGCCCAGGATCAGCTGGGACTGCTGGCCCACGTCCGCCACCGGCAGGTACCCCTGCTCCATGCCGTCACGCAGGATGTCCTGCAACAGGACGCTTAGCTCGCCTACATGGTCCGAGAGCTTGGCAAAGGACGACGGCGACAGCACCGCCCCCATGGCAGGTCCGGGCGGGAGGTGGCGGCGGCTGAGGTCAACCACCTGGGCGCGGACGTACAGGGCCAGCCGTTCCACGGGGTTCTCCAGCCGGGCCAGCGATTCACGCAGGTCGGAAAGGAACTTCTCGGTCTCATCCAGGGCGTAGGAGATCAGGAGTTCTTCGATGTCTGCGTAGTAGTTGTAGACGGCCGTGCGGCCCACCCCGGCATGCCTGGCCACGTCTGTCATGGTCAACCCCGGGAGGCCATGGGTGAAGAGGAGTTCGCCAAAAGCGGTGAGGATGCGCCGCTGGGTGTCCGCGCGTTGTTCGGCATTGCTGGCCGCTGAAATCCTGGGCATGTAGACACTTTACCGCGATGTGTCAGTAAAAGGCGCTACACCGCGCAGCCGTCGGGGCCGCAGGCGCCGCCGTCGGAGGAGTTGACCAGGACCAGCGGGTTGGCAGCCTGCCAGGCCTGGGTGAGGGCGGCGGTGAACGTCTCCGCCGGCTGGGCTCCGGACAGCCCGAACTTGCGGTCGATCACGAAGAACGGCACGCCGCTGATGCCCAGGCCCTGTGCCTCCTGGACGTCGAACCGGACCTCGTCCGTGTACTTGTCCGTGGTGAAGAGCTCCTCCACCTCATCGGACGGCAGGCCAAGATCGTTGCCGAGGGAGGACAGGTAGTCCCGGCTGCCGATGTCCTTGCCGTGCTCGAAGTGGTCGCTCAGGAGGCGCTCCTTGGCCGCATCCTGCCGGCCGTGCGCCGCTGCAAGGTGGATCAGGCGGTGCGCGGTGAAGCTGTTGGCCACCACCACTTTGTCGAAGCGGTAGTCCAGGCCTTCGCCTTTTGCCTGCTCCGCCACGTGCTCAAACATCTGCGCGACCTGCCGTGACGGCATGCCCTTGCGGCTGCTCAGGTACTCCAGCTCGGTCCCGTCGTAGTGTTCCGGCAGGGTGGGATCCAGCTGGTAGCTCCGCCACACCACCTCAACGGCGTCACGGTGGGGGAATGCTGCCAGGGCCGCCTCGAACCGGCGCTTCCCGATGAAACACCACGGGCAGGCAACGTCAGACCAGATCTCAATCTTCATGCCTTGCACAACCGGGCCGCGCCTGCGGCCATTCCGCCGGCGCCTTATGAGATGGCACACATCCGCTCTTGTGGCCGGGGCAATCCTGGGCAATAGTCGGAGTTAGGTGAAGCAGACGCCAAACAAAATGAGAACACCACGGGACCCCAACGGTCCCGCGGGTTGATGCGCCTGGCGGCTGGGGAGCTCGGGCCCCTTCCCTGGAGGCCAGACATGCGAATTGGACTGATTGCGGGACCCTGGATTCCCATCCCTCCGTTGACTTACGGCGGCATCGAAAGGGTGGTGGACACCCTGGCGCGTGGCTTCGCGGCCGCCGGACACCAGGTCCTGCTCGCCGCCCCTTCCGAAAGCACATGCCCCGTGCCGCTGGTGCCGGGCATGCGGCCGGCGTCCCGGGACGAGCTTGGCTCAACCATGTCCGAACTCAGCCACGTGATCCGGGCCTACAAGGGGCTGCAGGACGTGGATATCATCCACGACCATACGCTCGCCGGCCCGCTCTACGCCCACCGTCCGGCCAAGGTTCCGGTGGTCACCACCATCCACGGCCCGCTCCACAAGCAGGCAGAGGACCTGTACCGGGCCATGGCGCCGGATGTGGCAATCGTGGCGATCTCCCGCGACCAGGCTTCACACGCTCCCGAGGTTCCCGTCACCCAGGTGATCCATCACGGCATGGACGTTTCCACTGTCCCGGTGGGAAGCGGCC
The DNA here is from genome assembly GCF_026723805.1 of Arthrobacter sp. FX8. NCBI lineage: Bacteria > Bacillati > Actinomycetota > Actinomycetes > Micrococcales > Micrococcaceae > Arthrobacter > Arthrobacter sp. FX8. Next base: position 4,442,253 of record NZ_CP113505.1, read on the forward strand.
GCGGCGGTTACCTGTGCTTCGTGGGGCGCGCATGCCATGACAAGGGGCTGCTTGAGGCCATCACGATCGCCCGCAGGGTGGGCATGCACCTGAAGATAGCGGTCAAGATGCGGGAGAAGGACGAGGTCCGCTACTTCCGGGAGGTCATCGAGCCCATGCTGGGCCCAAACGAGGATTTCGTGGGGGAAGTGGACGATGCCGCCAAGTACCGCCTGATGGGCGAGGCCACGGCCTTCCTCAACCCCATCCAGTGGTCCGAACCGTTCGGCCTGGTGATGATCGAGGCGCTGGCCACGGGCACTCCCGTCGTCGGGACGCGCATCGGTTCAGCGCCCGAGATCGTGGAGCATGGCCGGACGGGCTTCCTGGGGCAGACAGAGGATTTGCCCGGCTTCGTTGAGGCAGCAGCCGGCTTGAGCAGGGAACGGTGCCGGGCATCAGTGGAGGAGAGGTTCAATGCCCAACGGATGGTGGCGCAGCACCTGAGGCTCTTTGATGAACTGCTGGCGGGCAGATTGCCCGGAGGGGTTCCGGATGCCGCGCCCGTGCACCAAAATCGTTAAGGGGGCGGGCGGCCTTCCGGCTCCCCGGCAGCAAATCGCCTGAGAAGGGAGTCCTTCATGACCGCCTGGAACGAAGACAACGAGGCCTCCGGGTCGGACGTCGGCGCCGTCACCGTCCTGGAGGGTTCTTCGTTTTGCATATCGGCCGGAACCGGTGACATCAGCCCAGACGCCGGCACGAACGGCGCGTTCTTCCAGGACACCCGGATCATCTCCCGCTGGGTGCTGCGCATCAACGGCTCGATGCGGGAGCCGCTGTCTGCCCAGCGGCCGCATCCGTTCGAGGCCACGTTCGTTGGCCGTGCCGCGTGGCCCGGGGGCAGGTTCGACAGCCCGTTGGTGGTCCGTCAGGTCCGCCACATCGGGCCCGGCCTGCAGGATGACATCAGCCTGGAGAATTACGCGGCGGAGCCTGTTGAGTGCGACATCGAACTCCTCGTGGATGCGGATCAGGCCGATCTCTTCGACGTTAAGGGCGGGCGGACCACCGGCCCGGACGATACAACGCGCACCGTGGTGGATGGAAAGCTCATCATCGAGGCATCACGGCATGGCCAGCAGCGGGGCTCCGCCATCGGGGCACGGGGTGCAGAGGTGGACACGGACGGGTTGCGTTTTCACATCACCGTCCCTGCCCGGGGCAAATGGGCCACCAGCGTGATTGTGGTGCCGCTGGTGAACGGGGAGGCGCCGGAAAAGCCCTTCAAGGAAGGGCAGCTTCCGCATCACCGGGAAGGTGTGCGGCGGCATCTGGCCTGGGAAGAGAACGTCCCGCGGATCAGCGTCGAGGACGCAAGCTTCCAGAACGTGCTCAACCGGAGCCAGAGCGATCTTGGTGCCCTGCGGATCTTCGACGCCCATCACCCCGACCGCGCGGCCGTAGCCGCAGGTGCGCCCTGGTTCATGGCGTTGTTCGGACGGGATTCGCTGCTGACTTCCTACATGAGCCTGATGGTCAACCCGAACCTTGCGCTGGGCACGCTGCAGACCCTGGCCGGGATCCAGGGGAAGAAGGTTGACCCGGACTCAGAGGAGGAACCCGGCCGCATACCGCACGAGGTCAGGCTTGGTGTCACCGCCGGCCTGTCGTTGGGCGGCACCGCGTATTACGGCACCGTCGACGCAACCCCCCTGTTCGTCTCCACCCTGGGCGAGTTGAGCCGGTGGGGGCTCTCCCGGGATGCGATCCAGCCCTTGCTGGCGCACGCGGACCGGGCCCTGGAATGGATCGAAAAGTACGGCGACCGCGACGGCGACGGCTTTGTGGAATACCTTCGTCCCAACGACCATGGCCTGGTGAACCAGGGCTGGAAGGACTCCTGGGACGGGATCAACTTCGCGGATGGGACCATCGCGGAGGCGCCGATCGCCCTCTGCGAGGTCCAGGCTTATGTGTACTCCGCCTACCTGGGCAGGTCCTTGCTGGCCCACTGGAGCGGCGATTCGGGGCTGGAACAGCATTGGGCCGGAAAGGCGGCAGCTTTCAAGGAGGAGTTCAACAAGAAGTTCTGGCTGCCGGACAAGGGGTACTTCGCGGTGGCACTGGACAAGGACAAGCGGCATGTTGATGCGCTGACCTCCAACATTGGCCATTGCCTATGGACGGGGGTGGTGGACGAGGACAAAGCCACGTCCGTCATGGAGAACCTGATGTCCCCGCAGATGTTCACGGGCTGGGGCATCCGCACGCTGGCGTCGGACATGGGCGCCTACAACCCCGTCAGCTACCACAACGGCTCGGTGTGGCCACACGATACCGCGCTGGTGGCCACCGGGCTGATGCGCTACGGATTCGTGGACGAAGCCAGGCGGGTGGCCTTGGGCATCCTCGACGCTGCCGAGCACTTTGACGGCCGGCTGCCGGAACTGTTCTGCGGCTTTGACCGCGGCGAATTTCCCGGCCCCGTTCCGTATCCCACCGCTTGCTCACCGCAAGCCTGGGCTGCGGCCGCGCCGGTGCAGCTCGCCCGGATCCTGCTCCGGTTCGACCCCGTCTTCACCCGCGGGGTGGTGCACCTGGCACCGATCCTGCCGGAGTCCGTGGGCTCGTTCCGGGCGGAAAACGTCCTGCTGGACAGCAGTCGGGTGACCATCAGCGCCGCCGGATCCACCGGCACCATCGACGGTCTCCCGCCGGGGCTGAAACTCCTGGACGAACCGCGTCCGCCGCTGGCCTACCCGGTGGAAAGGGTGGGCGCCGGCGCGAACGCCAGCAGGCTGCACTGACAGCGGCGCTGCTAATCAAGGACCTGGACCGCTACGGCAGTGCGCGCTCCAGCACGAAATCATGCTCCACTGTGCTGCCCAGCCGGAAGGATTTGGTACCCACCCTCCGGAAGCCGGACTTTTCATAGAAGCGGATGGCGCGGGCATTCTGGCTGTTGACACCCAGCCATGCCCCGGCGCCGCCGGTCCCTGCGGCAGCCGCCAAGCTGGCATGCATGAGTTCGGCGGCGGCGCCCAGTCCGTGGTAGTCCGGGTGGACGTAGCATTTGCTGATTTCCACGGACGGCAGCAGGGTCAGGACGGACGCCACATCCGGATCCGCGGCTGGCCGGTCCACCAGCAGGCTGTAGCCGTTGAGCCGGCCGTCCGCGTCGATGACCAGGATGGTGGTGTCCGGGTCCGCGAGGTATCCCTTGAAGTGTTCCTCGCTGAGCGTGTTGGCCAGGTGCGCGGCGATGTCGGCAGGTGACGACGACGGCGGGCAGGCCAGCGGAAAGGTGACGGAAGCCAGGGCGGCGAGCGGGCCGGCGTCGTCCGTTGTTGCCCTGCGGATGGTGTGGGTCATGCGTTTCTTCCAGGTCAGGCGGTGAGGGTCCGGATGGGGGCGCCGGCGAGCCAGGCGGTGATGTCCTCAAGGGCGCCGCCGTAAAACAGCCGGTAGCTTTCCTGGGTGACGTAGCCCAGGTGGGGGAGAGCACGGTGTTCGGCGCGGCCAGGAGCGGATGGCCGGCCTGAAGGGGCTCCTGGTCGAAGACGTCCAGGGCGGCGCCGCGGATCCACCCCTGGTTCAGCGCCGTGACCAGCGCGTCCTGGTCAACCAGCGGGCCGCGGGCGGTGTTCACCAGGATGCCGTCCGGGCCCAGCAGCCGCAGCTCGGCCTCGCCCACGGTGTTCTCGGACCGCGGGGAGAGCCGCAGGTGGAGGGTGGCGACGTCGGCTGCCGTGAAGAGCTCCTCCTTGGACACCAGCCGGGCGCCGGCCTGTGCGGCGTCCTCAGCCGTGAGGTTCTGGCTCCAGGCCACCACGTCCATGCCGAACGCCTGCCCGTAGGCGGCCACCCGCCGGCCGATCTTCCCCAGACCCACGATGCCCAGGGTTTTGCCGGCGAGCTCCACCCCCACCGTCGACTGCCAGGTACCCGCCCGGAGCGAGTTTTCCTCCGCCGGCAGGTGCCGGGCGATAGCCAGCAGCAGGGCCCAGGTCAGTTCCGGCGCAGCGGAGGGCGAACCCGGCGTACCGCACACCGTCACCCCGTGGTCAGCAGCTGCCGCCAGGTCGATGGAGGCGTTCGCCATCCCGGTGGTGACCAGCAGCTCAAGCGCCGGCAGTTTTTCGAACACCTCACGGGGGAAGGCCGTCCGTTCGCGCATCGCGATGACCATGGTGGTGTCTGCCAGCGCCGACACCAGCGCATCCGGGGATGTGAAGGGCTCCCGGTAGGACGTCACGGTGACACCCTTCGCCTCCAGGGCCGCGAAGTCGGCGAAGCCGTGGGCCACGTCCTGGTAGTCGTCGAGGATGGCAAGGCGGTGCGTCATGGCTGTCCTTCGCGGTGTCCTACGTCCTTGGGTCACGTTCATCGTATGGCAGGGTGCCTAAAACTCCCGTCACGCCGGGCATGATAGCAATGGGAGTGATGAATCCACGCCCATTCCCGATTTTGCCCCTGTGAGCGGCCACGTCCTCTCCCGCGTCCCGAAGAGCTGGGTCCTGCTGGCCTGCATCGGCCTGCTGGCGCTGAACCTCCGCGGCCCCTTCGTCGCCGTCGCGCCCCTGGTGGACCCCATGCAGGCGGAACTGCACTTTTCGCCGGTCCTGCTGGGACTGCTCACCAGCATTCCGGTGCTCTGCTTCTCGCTCGCGGCTCCGCTGGCGTCCCTGGCCGCCCGGAAATTCGGGGCCGAGTTCGCGGTCACGCTGACCATCCTGGGCGTACTGTCGGGCGTGCTGGTGCGCTCCGCCGGGGGCCCGGTGCTGGTGGTGGCCGGCACGGTGGTCATCGGGTTGGCCATTACCGTGGGGAACATCGCGGTGCCGCTGATCATCCGCCGTGATTTTGCGCCGCGCCGGCAGGGGACAGCGATGGGAATCTACACCGCCGCCCTGAATATCGGGTCCTTCCTGACCTCGGTGGCCATGGCCCCGCTGGCGGCCGTGACGGGGTGGAGGCTGGCCCTGGCCGCCGTCGCCGTCCTGGCAGTCGCCGCGGTGGTGGTGTGGGTCCTGGCCGTGGGACCGCGGACGGCGTTCCTGGTATCGGGGGACGACGCCGGGGACGCGCCGCTGCCCCGGGCGGCCGGTTCGGGCTGGACCACCTTCGGCCTCACGGCCGGCTTCGGCGGCCAGGCGTTCTCCTACTACGGCGTCACGGCATGGTTGCCCAGCTACCTCCACGACGAGCTCGCCATGTCCACGTCCGAGGCGGGCGCCGCGTCCTCGATCTTCCAGATCCTGGCCATCGTGGGCGGCCTCGGCGTGCCCTTCGCGGCCAAATACATGAGTACGACGGCGGTGGCGGTCACCCTGGGTACGTTGTGGCTGGCGGTTCCCCTCGGGCTGCTTTTGCTGCCTGAGCTCTGGTGGCTGTGGTCCACGTCCGGCGGCATTGCGCAGGGCGGCGGCATTACCCTGATCTTCATCGCCATCATCAAGCTGGCACGCGACCAGGCTTCCGCCGGCCGGATGTCCGCCACCGTCCAGGGCCTGGGCTACTGCCTCGCCGCAGTGGCCCCGCCGCTGGTGGGCTTCGTCCACGACAGCTCGGGATCATGGACTCCCGCACTGCTGGTCATCCTGGTGTCGGTACTGGCCTTCTTCGTCAGCACTACCCTGTCTGTGCGGAAGGTGCCGAAAGGGCGCTGAGGCGGGCGTCCGCCGTCGAACGTTCCGCCACTCAAACGCCCGCCCACTTTCTTTGGGAAAGTGAGCGGGCGTCTTGGTTTTCCCGCACCAAGTGAGCGGGGGTGTGGCGGTTGCTCCGTCGCCGGGCCGGCGCCCCGGATTTCGGGGGGCCTGTTGCGGAGGGCGTGCCGGCCCGGCGGACGGAAGTGTGTGGTGCTGGTCCCTGGCTAGGCTGCGGCCAGTTCCTCGACGGTGGCCTTTTCGCGGGCCTCGGTGAGGTAGCGGGCGTAGGCGGGGAGGGTGAGGAAGGACGGGAACTCACGGGCCAGCGTTACTTCTTCGAAGATGTCCCGGGCGTCCTCGAAGCGGTCGCCGTCGAAGCGCTCCAGCCGGGCGAATTCCTCGTCCAGGAGTTCCTCCACCCATTCGTGGCTGATGATCTCGCCGTGGTCCGTGATGGCCCGGGCGTAGATCCACTGCCAGAGCTGGGACCGGGAGATCTCGGCGGTGGCGGCGTCCTCCATCAGGTTGTGGATGGCCACCGCGCCGTTGCCGCGCAGCCAGGACTCGATGTAGCGGATGCCCACTTCGATGTTGTTCCGGATGCCCTGCTCGGTGATGGTGCCGGTGGTGGCGGCCACATTAATCAGGGCGCGGTCATCGGGGGTGACGTCCTCGCGGAGCCGGTCCAGCTGGTTGGGCTTGCTGCCGAGGACGCCGTCGAACACTTCGCGGCAGACGGGCACCAGGTCCGGGTGGGCTACCCAGGAACCGTCGAAGCCGTCGTTGGCCTCGCGGGTCTTGTCCGCACGGACCTTTTCGAGGGCGTTGGCGTTGGCTTCCGGGTCCTTGCGGTTGGGAACGGCCGCGGCCATGCCGCCAATGGCCATGGCGCCGCGCTTGTGGCAGGCCCTGACCAGCTGTTCGGTGTAGGCGCGCATGAACGGCTGCGTCATGGTGACCTGGCCGCGGTCCGGGAGGACGAAGCGGGGGCCGCGGGTGCGGAAGTTCTTGATCAGGGAGAAGATGTAGTCCCAGCGGCCGGCGTTCAGGCCCGAGGCGTGGTCGCGCAGTTCGTAGAGGATTTCCTCCATTTCGAAGGCCGCGGTGATGGTTTCGATGAGCACCGTGGCGCGGATGGTGCCCTGCGGGATGCCGAGCAGGTCCTGGGCCAGGATGAAGATGTCGTTCCAGAGCCGGGCTTCGAGGTGGTTCTCGATCTTGGGCAGGTAGAAGTACGGGCCCTTGCCCAGCGCCAGGAGGCGGCGGGCGTTGTGGAAGAAGAACAGGCCGAAGTCCACGATGCCGCCGGCGATGGGCTGGCCGTCGATGAGCATGTGCTTTTCCGGCAGGTGCCAGCCGCGGGGGCGGACCACGATGGTGGGCAGGTCACCGGCGGGGCGGAGCTTGTATTCCTTGCCTTCTTCGCTGGTGAAGTCGATCCGGCGTTCCAGGGCGTCGGTGAGGTTCAGCTGGCCCTTGATGACGTTCCGCCAGGTGGGGGTGGAGGCGTCCTCCATGTCCGCGAGCCACACCTTCGCGCCCGAGTTCAGGGCGTTGATGGTCATCTTCTTGTCCACCGGGCCGGTGATCTCCACACGGCGGTCCTCCAGCCCGGGTGCCGGGGGAGCCACCCGCCAGGACGGATCATTCCGGATCTCCTCGGTCTCCCGCAGGAAGCGGGGGTCCGCCCCGGCGGCAATGTCGGCCCGCCGTGCCCGCCGTGCCTGCAGCAGCTCCTGCCGCCGCTCAGCGGTGGCCCGGTGCAGCTTGGCAATGAAGGAGAGGGCGTCCGGAGTCAGCACCTCGTCCTGCCGGCAAATGGGCTGGGCGGTCAAGGTAATGCCATTGATCGTGAAGCTGTCAGTAAAGCTGTTCATTTCAGTCTCCTTAAAGACGAAAGGGAAGTTCGACGGCGGGTAGCAGCAGGGTGGCGACTGAGGCACGAGGCCGAGGAGCCGGTGTCGCGGCAGCCTGCGTAAAAGGGGCCCTGCGTCCGGCCTCGGCGAGTTCTACGAGCCCAAGGCCGGACGTGGGGAATAGCAGGCAGAGCGATGCCGGTCCGAAGGCCGGACGGAAGCGCCGCCGTCGTAAGCGTTAGTGGAACTGGCCCTCTTCGGTCGATCCGACCAGGGCGAGGGTGGAGGCGTTGGGGTTGAGCGCCGTGGAGATGGTGTCGAAGTAGCCGGTGCCGACTTCGCGCTGGTGCTTGGTGGCGGTGTAGCCGCGGGATTCGGAGGCGAATTCCTTTTCCTGGAGCTCGACGTAGGCGCTCATGCCTTCACGGGCGTAGCCGTGGGCGAGGTCGAACATCGAGTAGTTCAGGGCGTGGAAGCCGGCCAGGGTGATGAACTGGAAGGTGAAGCCCATGGCGCCGAGTTCGCGCTGGAACTTGGCGATGGTGGCATCGTCCAAGTGCTTGCGCCAGTTGAAGGACGGCGAGCAGTTGTAGGAGAGCATCTGGTCCGGGAACTCGGCCTTGACGGATTCGGCGAACTTGCGGGCCAGCTCCAGGTCCGGCGTGCCGGTCTCCATCCAGATGAGGTCGGAGTACGGGGCGTAGGCCTTGGCGCGGGCAATGCAGGGTTCGATCCCGTTGCGGACCTTGTAGAAGCCCTCGGCGGTGCGCTCGCCGGTGATGAATTCCTGGTCGCGTTCGTCGACGTCGGAGGTGATCAGGGTGGCCGCCTCGGCGTCAGTGCGGGCAATGACGACCGTGGGGGTGCCGGCGACGTCGGCTGCCAGGCGGGCGGCGTTCAGGGTGCGGACGTGCTGCTGGGTGGGGATCAGCACCTTGCCGCCGAGGTGGCCGCACTTCTTCTCCGAGGCGAGCTGGTCCTCCCAGTGAACGCCGGCCGCGCCGGCCTGGATCATGGATTTCATGAGTTCGTAGGCGTTCAGCGGACCGCCGAAGCCGGCCTCGGCGTCCGCGACGATCGGCACCATCCAGTCCTCGACCGTCTGGATGCCCTCGGAGAACTCGATCTGGTCCGCCCGGAGCAGGGCGTTGTTGATGCGGCGGACCACCGTGGGAACGGAGTTGGCCGGGTAGAGCGACTGGTCCGGGTAGGTGTGGCCGGAGTTGTTGGCGTCGGCCGCCACCTGCCAACCGGAGAGGTAGATGGCACGCAGGCCTGCCTTGACCTGCTGCACGGCCTGGTTGCCCGTCAGGGCACCGAGGGCGTTGGTGTATCCGCCGGTCTTGTGCTCCTCGGTGAGCTGCTTCCACAGCTTCTCCGAACCGCGGCGGGCCAGGGTGTGCTCTTCGGAGACGCGGCCGCGGAGACGGACGACGTCGGAGGCTGAGTAGTCCCGGGTCACACCTTCCCAGCGGGGGTTGGCGGCCCACTCGAGCTCCAGGGCGGCGGCCTGCTGTTCGGGCGTCTGCTGGGTGGGCTCAAATGCTGCGGTCATCGTTGATCTCCTTGATTGAGCTCCGGATGGGGTAGGTGGGAACCGCGCCGTTGAGGTTCCCACCGGCTTTTCCGGTGCGGTGTTTCTTTCCGTAGCCACTACTTTTCAGCACTTCCAGCCCCCTTTCTAGAGAAAAAGGGTGGAAAGAAATGCAGTTCTTCACGTATTCTTCAGAAATGTCACCTTCAAGCTGGAACAGGGACGTTTCCCAGCCGTCGTCCACCGCCGCCCCGGAACTGGACGTCATTGCCCTGGGTCGCCGCGTCCGCCATCTGCGCAAACAAGCCCGGCTCACGCTCGATGACCTGAGCGCCGCCGTCGGCACCGCTCCCAGCCAGCTCAGTTTGATCGAAAACGGCAAGCGTGAACCCAAGCTGACCCTGCTCCAGCACCTCGCGGGGGCGCTCAATGTCACCATCGACCAGCTGCTGGGGGCCGAGCCGCCCAGCCGCCGCGCCGCCCTGGAAATCGAGCTGGAACGGTACCAGCGCGGTCCGCTCTACGAATCCCTGGACCTGCCGAAAATCCGCATCAGCTCAAGGCTGCCGCTGGATGTGCTGGAGGCCCAGGTGGGGCTGCTGCATGAGCTCGAACGGAAGATGAACGAGCAGGTGGCCACCCCCGAGGAAGCCCGCCGCGCCAACGGGGAACTGCGGGCCATGATGCGGGAACGTGGGAACTACTTTCCGGAGTACGAAGCCGAGGCCCAGAAGGTCCTCAAGGAGGTGGGCTACACCACCGGTCCGCTGAGCCAGCACGTCATCGCAGATATCGCCGCGCACCTCGGTTTCACCCTGCACCACGTGGGTGATTTGCCGCATTCCACCCGCTCAGTGACGGATTTGAAGAACCGCAGAATTTACCTGACCCAGAGCCAGCGGCAGGACCACGACCCCCGCTCCGTGCTGCTCCAGGCTCTTGGCCACTACGTCCTGGGCCACGAAACGCCCCGGAACTACGGCGACTTCCTGGCCCAGCGGGTGGCCACCAACTATTTCGCCGCCGCCCTGCTCCTGCCCGAGCAGGCCACCGTGGAATTTCTGCAAAAAGCCAAGGCGGCCAAGGAAATCGCCGTCGAGGACATCCGGGACGCGTTCGCTGTATCCTACGAGACCGCCGCGCACCGGTTCACCAACCTGGCCACCAAGCACCTGGGCATCACCACGCATTTCCAGAAGACACACCAGAGCGGCATCATCTACAAGGCGTATGAGAACGACGGCGTGAACTTCCCTCAGGACCATACCGGCGCCATTGAGGGCCAGCCGTCGTGCAAGGCCTGGACGTCACGTGCGGTGTTCGACGTGCCGGACAAGTTCAGCGCGTACAGCCAGTACACTGATACGCCGTCCGGGACCTACTGGTGCACCGCCCGTACCGAGCGCTCGGCCGCCGGGGAGTTCTCCCTGAGCATCGGGGTCCCGTACCAGCACGTGAAGTGGTTCCGCGGCCGGGAGACCACTGCGCGGGCCACATCCAACTGCCCGGATCCCACCTGCTGCAAGCGGCCACCAGCCGAACTGGCCACGCAGTGGGCCGGCAACGCGTGGCCCTCAGCGCGGGCGCACTCGCACCTGCTCGCCGCCATGCCTCCGGGAGCCTTCCCGGGCGTGGACGAAACCGAGGTGTACAGCTTCCTGCAGGCCCACTCGGGGAGCTGAACAACGCCCCATCACTTCTGGCAGCTTGTCGCTGAACGCCCGCTCACTTTCTTGGCCAAAGTGAGCGGGCGTCGGCGTAAGTGCTGCCAAACGTGAGCGGGCGTCGCCGTAAGTGCTGCCAAATGTGAGCGGGCGTTTGGTTAGCCGTGCAGCGCCCGGTACGCGTCCGCCGCGGCCGGGTGCAGGGGGACCCCGGCGGTGTTGATGAGGCTCTCGGCGCTGAGGAACTGCACGCCCAGGCTGGACTGCGGGATCAGCTCGGCGGCCGAATGCACCAGCAGCTGAACCGTCCGCTCCACGGTGGCATTGTCCAGGTCCCGGCGGCACAGGAGCAGGTTGGGAGCGCCCACCGTCCACACCGCCGGCACGCCGGGATAGCTGCCCTCCGGGATGAGCACGCGGTCGTAGATGCCGCCGTACCGCCGCCGTAGTTCCGGCAGCAGGCCGGACAGGTCCAGAAGGCCCAGGGCCACCTCCTGCTGTGCCGCGGCGATGGCGGCAGTGGGAACGCCACCGGACCAGAACAGGGCGTCGACGGCCCCTGCCTTGAGGGCGGCGATGCCGTCATTCAGGCCAAGGTTTTCGACGGCGGCGCTTCCGGCTGGCGGCGCAGCGGCACCTGCCGAGGTACCCAGCCCCGCCGCTTCGAACAACCGGGGCGTGGTCAGCGACGTGCCGGAGCCGGGCTGGCCCACGGCGACCCGGCGTCCTGCCAACCCGGAAATTTCCCGGATGCCGCTGTCCTTCCGCACCACGCAGTGGACATAGTTTTCATACACTTTGCCGACCGCGGCGATCCCGGCGGCGTCAGCGCCCGGCTCCTGGTTCGCAGCATCCGCCAGGGCCACAGCAAACGCTGCCCGTCCCGCCCGCAGTTCCGCGATGTTGTCCAGGCTTCCCCGGTGGTCACGGCCCTGGCGTGCTGCGCCAATCCGTGGCGTTCCAGGGCAGCGGCCAGCAGGGTTGCGAACTCAAGGTAGAAACCGCCCGGTTCGCCGCCCGCCACAATGAGGCTCTCCGGCCGGTCCCCGCCGGTGCAGGCACTGAGCGCAGGCGGCAGGCATGCGGAGAGTCCGACGGCGAGGGCTGACTTGAGCACGGAACGCCGCCGCGGGTGGGCGGCAGCACCGCCCGGGGCGCCAGGTTCACGCACGGGCACCATCCCTGCCGGACCCAACTGCCAGCTGGGCCGCCGATGGGGTGGGGAACCGGATCCGGGCCGCGAGACCGTGGGGGCCGCTTCGGCCAGCACCAGCCGGGCCCCGTTCGCGGCGGCAAGCTCGCCCACAATGGTCATGCCCAGTCCGGTCCCCGGAACCGAAGAGTGCCTCGGAGACCGCCAAAACCTGGTGGCAGCCGAGGCGCGCTCGGACTCCGAAAGCCCCGGCCCGTCGTCGGAAATCTCCACCACCACCGCGTCCTTTTCCGTCCGCACGGCAGCGGTGACGGTGGCACCCGGGGCGTACTTGATGGCGTTGTTGAGCAGTTCGCCAGCCATCTGCGCCAGTTCTGCCGGGTGGCAGGCAACCAGTGCCGCCGGCTGCGGCGCCGCGGCAAGGACCAGCCGGCAACCGGCCTGCTCCGCCAGCGGTGCTGCCCGCTCCAGCTCCCCTGGAGGATGGGAAACGGGTCCACGGGCTGGGCGGCCGCATGGTCTGCGGGAGTGCCGGACGCCCGCAGGTACCCTTCGGATGCCCTGTGCTCCGCGGCGGCGAGCTTCAGGACCCCGTCCAGGATCTCCTCCACCCGCTCAAGCTCCGTCAGGGCGCGCTCGGCGGCGTCGTGCTCGCGGGCGGTCTTCAGCTCGAGCTGGAGCAGGTCCAGCCGCAGCCGGAGTGCCCCCACTGGGTTCCGCAGCTGGTGCGACGCGTCCGCAATCAGCTGCCGCTGGGCCGCCATGCTGGCGCTCACGGTCCGTGCCATCGCCGTGAAGGACCGGCTCAGTTCCCGCAGTTCGGGCGGTCCGTCGTCCGGGAGGCGCCCGGCCCGCCCGGTCCGCTCCAGCTCGTGTACCGCTGAGTCCAGCCGCAGGACGGGCCGCAGCACCCAGCCGGTGACCCGCGCGGCGCCCACCAACAGCACGGCGGCCAAGGCAAGCGCAGCGATACCCACCGCGAGCCACCGCTCCCGGAGCTTTTGCTGCGCCGTGCCGGCGCGGACGTCAAGGACCACGGCGCCCAGGACCTGGCTGGCACTGCCGAAGGGCCTGAAGATGACGCGGGAACTGGAACCGAAGGGCTCCAGCGGTTCCAGGGATGTGTTGCTCACGTTCAGCCGGGCAAGGGACAGGGCATCCTGCACGTCGGACCGCCCTGCATCCAGGCCGCCGGACGCCAGGATGTCCTGCTGGACCCGTACTACGATTCCTTCCCCGTAAAGCCCGGAATAGGTGTCCATCTCCCGCTGCAGCCGCACGGTGTCGCCGTCGCCTGCGGCATCAAAAGCGACCTGCGCCAGCCGGTTCAGGGACGCCGCCCGGTTGATCTGGAGTTCCTGCGTCAGCTCGCGGGAGGCAGACCCCAGGATGGTCCCCGAAATCAGGAAGACCACCACCAGGCAGAGCACGCTGAGGACGCCCAGCACCCGGAGCCTCATGCGCCGGCCGCCTCCACCCGGTAGCCCACCCCGCGGACATTGATGATGAAACCGGGTTTCTGCAGTTTTGCCCGCAGCCCGGTGAGGTGCACGTCCAGGGACCGGGAAGAGGCCAGGAACGCATCGCCCCACAGGGCGTCCAGGATCTGCTCACGCGTGACCACAGAGCCGGCATGCCGTGCCAGCAATGCGAGGAGTTCGAATTCCGTGGCAGTGAGGGGGAGCGGGTCACCTCCCTTGGATGCGGTGCGCCGGTTGAGGTCGATGGCAAGGTCGTCCAGGACAATAACGTCCTCCTGTGGTGTCCCGCGGCTCCGTCCCGCCCGCCGCGTCACGGCTTCAATCCGGGCCAGCAGCTCCACCAGCTTCACGGGCTTGACCAGGTAGTCGTCGGCGCCGGAGCGGAGCCCGAGCACCACGCTGCGTTCGTCGTCGCGGGCGGTCAGGATCAGGATGGGCACGTCGGTGACCTGCCGCAGCTTGCGCAGCACCTCCAGCCCGTCCATGTCCGGAAGCCCCAGGTCCAGGAGGATCACCTGGAAGTTCCGGTGCGAGAGCAGCGCGTCCGCACCCCGGGACAGCCGCTGCGGGTGATGGCCGGCGCTTTCGACGGCGGCGGTCAGGGCACCGGCCATGGCGTCGTCGTCCTCGACGATCAGCACGTCCATGGCCATCTTCCTTGCTGTAGTGCGGGGTCCGGTTCACCCCCGCTTGGTGAGATTACCGCGTGCCGGCCCGATTTGCCCGGCTGCAGCGGGGAGAACAGCGGAGCCGGGCGCCGAATCCTAAGGAAGTGTTAGGAAATGCCCCACGATGTTGGTTGTGCGGTGGATCACCCATACCGTGGATGAGGCCCTCCGCTGCCGGAGGCCGCCGTCACTACAAGGAGGAACTCGCCGATGAGCACCCAACAGACCGCACCCCCATCGGAGGCAGCCCAGACCCGACGGGCCGTGGGCAATATCCTGAAGGGCTCCGCCGGCAACCTTGTGGAATGGTACGACCTCTACGTCTACACCGTCTTCGCCGCCTACTTCCAGGCCCACTTCTTCAACTCCAAGGACGAGCTCCAGGCCGGCCTCGAAGCGATGGCCGTGTTCTCGACGTCGTTCCTCATGCGCCCCATCGGCGCCTGGTTCTTCGGCCGGTACGCGGACCGCAAGGGCCGCAAGGCGGCGCTCACGCTCAGCGTCACCATGATGTCCGCCGGTTCATTCGCGATCGCGGTGCTGCCGACGCAGGACGTGATCGGCCTGTGGGCCATGATCCTGCTGGTGCTCATCAGGGTGATCCAGGGCTTCTCGGTGGGCGGTGAATACGGCACCAGCGCCACCTACATGTCAGAGGCGGCCACCACTAAGCGGCGCGGATTCTTCTCCAGCTTCCAGTACGTCACCCTGATCGGTGGCCAGATGCTGGCCCTGCTGGTCCTGGTGATCCTGCAGAACGCCATGCCCAAGGGCGACCTGAACGAGTGGGGCTGGCGGATCCCCTTGCCATCGGCGGCGTGGCGGCCCTTATCGTCCTGTGGCTGCGCCGCTCCATGGAGGAGACCGTCTCCGCCGAACAGATCAACGCCGCAAAGACTCCCGCCGTGGCCGGCCAGGCCCAGCCGGGCACCATGAAGCTGCTGTTCACCGGCTACTGGAAGCCGCTGCTGGTCTGCATTGGCATCACCCTTGGCGGCACCGTGGCCTTCTACACCTACACCAACTTCATCCTGAAGTTCATGAACGATACGTCCGGCATCGCCAAGACCGACACCTCCGTGATCAACTTCTGGGCCCTGTTCATCTTCATGCTGCTGCAGCCCGTCTACGGCATCATCTCGGACAAGGTGGGCCGCAAGCCCCTGCTGCTCTGGTTCGGCATCACCGGTGTGCTGTTCACCTGGCCGCTGCTGTCCACGCTCGCCGGCACCAAGGATCCGTTCACCGCGTTCCTGCTGATGATGGGCGGCCTGTTGATCGTGGGCGGTTACACCTCCATCAACGCCCTGGTGAAGGCCGAGCTTTTCCCGGCCTCCATCCGCGCCCTGGGGGTGGGCCTGGGCTACGCGATCGCCAACTCCCTCTTCGGCGGAACCGTGCCGTTGATCGGCGCCGCCTTCCAGAAGTCCGGACGGGAGGACCTCTTCTTCACGTACGTCACGGTGGCGATCGCCATCTCGCTGGTGGTCTACATCTTCGCCCTGAAGAACAAGAAGGCCACGCACCTTGACGCCGAACAGGGCCACGCATGGGCATCCAACGCGGCCGACGGCGAAGAGCGCGTGGGTGCCGGACGGTAGCCTTTAGCGGCACCCGGGGGCCAGCTCCCCAAGGAGGCGTACGACGGCGGCTGCCAGGCCGCCGTCGTACGCCTCCTCTGCATGCCCGTCAGGTGCCAGCCCAGGTGGGCGGACTATATTGGGCCATGTCAGCCACCACCACAAACGCGGGAGTCTGCACCCATGGCCAAGGAACTTGCCACCCAGCTCATCGAACAACTCCAGGCTGCCGGCGTGCAGCGGATCTACGGGATTGTGGGTGACAGCCTCAACCCGATCGTGGACGCCGTCCGCCAGACGGGTGGCGCCGCGAAGGGCGGCATCGACTGGATCCACGTCCGCCATGAGGAAGCGGCCGCCTTTGCCGCGGCTGCAGAGGCGCAACTCACCGGCAAGCTCGCGGTCTGTGCCGGATCCTGCGGCCCCGGGAACCTGCACCTGATCAACGGCCTCTACGACGCCAACCGGTCCGGCGCGCCGGTGCTGGCCATCGCCTCGCACATTCCCAGCAAGCAGATCGGCAGCAGCTTCTTCCAGGAGACCCACCCGGACCGGCTGTTCAACGAGTGCTCGGTGTATTCGGAGCTGGTCAGCACCGCGGAGCAGGCGCCCCGCGTGATGCACAGCGCCATCCAGCACGCGCTGGGACTCGGCGGAGTCGCCGTCGTGACCCTTCCAGGTGACATCGCCGGCCTGGAAGCCACGGCACCCACGCCGCTTCCCGCCACGTTCCGGCCGGCCAGCCTGGTCCCGGACCCGGCAAGCGTCCAGTCGCTGGCGGACGCCATCAACGACGCCGGGAAGGTGGCCATTTTCGCCGGTGCCGGCGTGGAAGGCGCCCACAGCGAGCTGATGGCGCTCGCGGAGCTGGCGAAGGCGCCGGTGGGGCACTCGCTCCGCGGCAAGGACTTTGTCCAGTACAACAACCCGTTCGATATCGGCATGACCGGGCTGCTGGGCTACGGTGCCGCGGCGGAGGGGATCGAGGACGCGGACCTGCTGGTCCTCCTCGGCACGGATTTCCCGTATGACCAGTTCCTGCCCGACACCAGGACCGCGCAGGTGGACCGGGCGGCGCACCGGCTGGGCCGCCGGACGGACGTGGACATCGCCGTCCACGGCGAGGTGCTCCCCACCCTGCGCGCACTGCTGCCGCTGGTGAAGGCGAAGAAGAGCCGCCGGTTCCTGGACCAGATGCTCAAGAAGCACGACCGGCTGATGAACAAGGCGGTGGGCGCCTACACCCGCAAAGTGGAGAAGAAGCAGCCCATCCACCCGGAGTACGCGGCCTCGCTGCTGGACCAGGTGGCGGCGGAGGACGCCATTTTCACGGCCGATACCGGCATGTGCAACGTCTGGACCGCGCGCTACATCAACCCGCTGGGCACCCGCCGGCTGATCGGGTCCTTCCTGCATGGCTCCATGGCCAACGCCCTCCCGCATGCCATCGGGGCCCAGTTGGCCAACCCGGGCCGCCAGGTCATCTCGGTTTCGGGTGACGGCGGGCTGTCCATGCTGCTAGGCGAGCTGATCACCGCGGCCGCGTACAAGCTGCCGGTCAACGTGGTGCTGTTCAATAACTCCACCCTGGGCATGGTCAAGCTGGAGATGCTGGTGGACGGGCTGCCCGACTTCGGCGTGGACGTGCCGGACGCCAACTATGCGGCCGTGGCCAAAGCCCTGGGCTTCCATGCCGTGCGGGTGACCGATCCTGCGCAGATCGAGTCGGCGTACCGGGAGGCCTTCGCCCACCCGGGCCCGTCACTGGTGGAGCTGATCACCGATCCCAAGGCGCTGTCCATCCCGCCCAAGATTTCCGGCTCGCAGGTGATCGGATTCGCCACCGCCATGTCCAAGGTGGTCCTGAACCGCGGGGCGGGCGAGGCCGTGAGCATGGCCCGCAGCAACCTGCGCAACATCCCCCGGCGCTAGCCACACGTCGAGCTCGCCGGAAACTGCCGGGTTCGCCGCAAATTCCCGGCGATCTCGAGGGTTTCCGGCGAACCCGACGCGGGGAGATCGGTTCTACCGGACGCCGCCCTGCCAGAGGGCGTCGAACGGGGCGCCGGAGGCTACGCGGTTGCGGATGCCGGCGGTGACGAAGTCCTTTGCGGTCCGTGCAGCCTCCAGCGGGCTGGCGCCCTTGGCCAGCTCCGCGGTCACGGCCGCGGCGAGTGAGCAGCCGGCACCGGAGACGGCAACTTCGCCCACCTTCGGGGCGGTGAGGACTTCCAGGGTTTCGCCGTCGTAGAAGACGTCGACGGCGTCCGGGCCTTCCAGCCGAACCCCGCCCTTGGCAAGAACTGCCGCGCCGCTGAGTTCGTGGATGCGGACGGCGGCGGCCTTCAACGACTCGATGTCGGTGATTTCCAGGCCGGACAGGGACTCCGCCTCGAAGTGGTTGGGCGTGACGAACGTTGCCAGCGGCAGGATCTGCGCCTTCAGGGCCTGGTCCGTGTCCAGCGCGTGCCCGGGCTCCTGGCCCTTGCAGATCAGCACCGGATCCAGGACCACGTTGGCGAAGCTGTTCTCCTGCAGGGCAGACGCCACCGTGCTGATGGTCGCGGGGCTGCCCAGCATGCCGATCTTCACGGTGTCCAGGGCGGAAGGGGCGCCCGACGCCGGACCGTACGCCGCCGTCGTCGCCTCCAGTTGGTCGGCAATCACCTGTTGGTCCACCGGCACGAAGCGGTGGTTCCAGCTGTCCTTGGGGTCGAAGGACACGATGCAGGTCAGGTTGGCGATGCCGAAGACGCCCAGTTCCTGGAAGGTCTTCAGGTCCGCCTGCGCGCCGGCGCCGCCGGTGGCTTCGGAGCCGGCGATAGTGAGGACGACGGCGGGGCCGGCGGCGGACAGCGTTGCGTCAGGGGTAGCGGAAGTCATGCACCCATCCTGCCACCCGCCGTCGGACGCTTTCCCTGTGGTGCCGTACAGGGCGCCGGGACGTCATATGGTCAGGGTTCCAGCGGTGGGCCGGGCTTCTGCGCAGCCACGGGTTCCCGCGCGGGCGCGTCATGGATTGTGACGAGGCCGGACACAGCTGCCCGCCCCAGCGCCGCGCAGCACCCCGTCCATAGGACCATGCCCCACATCGCGGACCAGTGGCTGCCTGTGATGAACATGAGCGTAAGCATCCCGGTTGCCAGCCCTGCCACGCCGACGGCCAGGACGTGCAGCAGCTGGTTGCGGACGGTCCGCATGCAAATCCCGGCAGCCAGCGCCAGGGGCATTCCCAGAAGCAGTGCGGCGAGCGTTCCGTAGAGATAGCCGGGGACCCCCAGTGGGAACCCGAAGACCAGGACCGTAAGGCCCGCGCCGGGAAGGAACGCGCCAGGACCGAAGGTGACGCGGAGCGGGCGGCTCATTCCCGGCCCTTGGCGATCTGGAGCAGTGCCCGGCCCAGCTCCGGCTGGCTGTAGACGAAGCCCGCGTCGAGGAGTTTCTGCGGCTGGACCCACCTGCTTTTGAGCACAAGCTCGGTTTCGGTGCGGATCAGGACGGCCCCTGCACGGAGGAACCACGCAGGGGTGGGGAGCCCGAAGCGGGCGCAGTAGGCGCGCCGCACCAGGCGCATCATTTCCCGGTTGCTCACCACGTCCGGCGACGCCACATTAACAGGTCCGGTGACGTCGGTCCGCATATGCAGGAAGCGGATGCTGCGGTACAGGTCCTCCACGTGGATCCAGCTGAACTTCTGCCTGCCGTCGCCCATGTGGCCGCCCAGGCCCAGCCGCGCCAGGTTGGCGAACGGCGCCAGCGCACCGCCGCCGCGGCCCAGCACGATGGCAATCCGCAGCGGGATCTTCCGGGTGGCCGGCGTGGTGGCCGCCGCGAGGGCGGCCTCCCACGCTTTGGCCACGTCCACGGAGAACCCGGAGCCAAGCTCGCCGTCGGTTTCAGGCTGGGGGCGGTCCCTGGCATCGCGGTAGATGGTGCCGGTGCTGGCATTCAACCAGGTCGACGGCGGCTCCGGGCATTGTGCGATGGCACGCCCGAGCGCCTGGGTGGTGGCCACGCGCGAGTCCATGATGATCGTCTTGTTCCGCCGGTTGTAGCGGCAGGAGACGGACCGTCCGGCGAGGTTCACCACCAGCCCGGCGCCGTTGAGCACCCGGGCCATGCCGGCGTCGTCGGCCCATACTGCCGCGGAACTGCCGGTTCCCTTGCGTCCAATGGTGCGCACGGTCCATCCGTCTTCCTGGAAACGACGGCGCAGGTACGTGCCGATGAAGCCGGAAGCCCCCGCCACCACAACGGTCTTTGTGCAGCCCATCTTTTCCCCCAATGTTTCTTCTCTAATCGCGGATGCTGCGGCCCAGGTCCAGGACGTCGTCCAACACCTTGCTGACTCCCGGGATGCGGGCCAGAGCGAGACCGCGGGCAATGAGTGGGGCCGCGCCGTCCACCAGCCTCCTGGTCCGCCTCTGGCTCTCCGAGGCGTCATAGACCCAGAAGAGGGTGATGCCCATGTAGCAGAGCCACAGCAGCTCCGGCAGGTCGGTCCGCAGTTTCTTCGGTACGCCGGGCCGGGCCCCATCCACAGTGCGCCTGAAGATGTCCAGGGAGGCCTCGCGCGCAGGCGTGGACCGTGCTGAGAAGGGGTTCACCGGTGATGTTGGCCGGATTGCGGTGGCAACGAAGTCCGCACCGAACCGGTGGTAAGGGGCCATGACGTCAAGGCCGGCATGCAGCGTGGCCTTCAGGCGCTCAGTCAGGGAAGCGGTCCCGTCCAACGCTTCCGAGGCCCGCGCCGCGTGCTCTGCCTGCACCTGGATGTACAGCTCGTGGACCAGGTCATCCTTGGACGCGAAGTAGTAATAGGCGTTGCCGACGGAGACGCCTGCCCCGGCGGCGATGGCGCGCATGGTGGTCTTCTCGAACCCGATATCTCGGAACATGCGCAGCGCCGTGTCCGCCACCCGCTGCCTGGTCTGTTCGCTCTTCGCTGCCATCGGCATCCCCATTCTTTGAACATGTTCAAAAGCAGTGTGCAACAATAGTTGAACAGGTTCAAAAACTGTCCGTGCTAATCAAACCTTCTCCTTGGGGAGCTTTGCCACGCGGCCCGGTGCGAGAATTGCACGAGTGCTAATACAACCGGCCGCCCAGTACGGCAGGCCGGCCAACCACTCCTGAACGGATCCCTCGATGACCTCCGCCCCCGGCCACAGTGCCCTGCCCCAAACCGTCCAACCCACTGCCGCAGGTCCCGCCGCCAAATTCGCGGACATTGGTTCGCCCTACTTCGGGATCATGCTGGCAGCCATGGCAGTGGTGCTGATCCTGTCAAACATCGGAGCGTCCAAGGGGGTGGCATTCGGCCCCATCGTCACCGACGGCGGCTTCTTCCTCTTCCCGCTGGCTTACATCCTCGGCGACGTGATCAGTG
Source organism: Arthrobacter sp. FX8 (assembly GCF_026723805.1). Lineage (NCBI taxonomy): Bacteria > Bacillati > Actinomycetota > Actinomycetes > Micrococcales > Micrococcaceae > Arthrobacter > Arthrobacter sp. FX8. The sequence continues at coordinate 4,463,211 of NZ_CP113505.1, forward strand.
AGGTCTACGGCTTCAAGGTGGCCCGCAAAGCCATTTTCACCACATTTGCGCTGTCCGTCTTCGCTTCCCTCTGCTACTGGGTTGTCATTGCGCTGCCCGGGTTCGACGACGAGTACGGTGCCGCCAAGCAGTCCGCCCTGGAAGGGGCGCTTGGCCCCGTGCCACAAATCGTCCTGGCCTCCCTGCTGGCATTCCTGGCGGGGCAGACCATCAATTCCTGGATCCTGGTCCGGATGAAGGCCCGCACCGGGGAGAAGTCCCTATGGGCGCGGCTCATGGGATCCTCGGGCGCCGGGGAGTTTGTGGACACGCTGATCTTCTGCAGCATCGCCGCACCCGTCATCGGCATCGCCGACCCCGGCAGCTTCGTGAACTACGTGCTGGTGGGTTTCGTCTACAAGACCGTGGTGGAGTTCCTCTTCGTCCCCGTGACCTCGCTGGTCATCAACTGGGTCAAGCGTCGCGAGCCCAGTTACGGCGTCGCGGGCCACGCCGCGGAAGCGGTGACAAACGCCGCATAGCTGCCGCCCGGCGTCGTACGTTCCAACTGCTGATCGCGTGGGATCGCCGGAAAGCTGCCGGATCGCCGGAAATTACCGGCGGCCTGGTCCCGTTCCGGCGATTTGGCGCTCCGGCCGGCGGCGTGGCTACCGCCCAAGCGCAGCAAGGACACGGGCTTTGAACTCATGTTCACGGAAAAGGTCGGCCCATGTCAGGCGAAGGAAAGTCCAGCCATTCTCGGTGAGGGCCTTCTCGCGCTGCCGCTCCTGAAACAGCACCTCAGCCGTTGGCCCGTAGTCGAAGTACTTCGTTTTCCCGTCGAATTCGAGTGCCACCTTCTTATCCTTCCAGGCGAAATCCAGCCGGTACCGGCCAGCACGTGTTGCTACCAACACTTGAGGCTCCGGCAGGGGAAGTTTCAGCCGCGTCAGGAGTTCGCGGGTTAGTGTTTCACCAGCTGACTCCGAACGTGGATCAGCGTGGGTAAGGGCGCGCCGGAGAGTCCGGACCCCGCGGCGTCCCTCCAGGCCCTCGGCCATGCTTTCCAGGAGGGCTTTGTCGGCCCCAAGCCGGAGGGCGTGATCGGTGAGCACCAGGGCCTGCCGGTAACCCAGCATCATGGCGCAATCCACTACCGTCCGCTCCAGCGAGGTCGCCCTGAGGCCGCCGAGGGTTACCACCTCCGACGCTGTCCACGGCCGGGTATGGCCCCGGACATCCTTGCCGAGCCGCTCGCTGGAAGGGTTCCCCGGCAGCAGAAGGTGGATCGTGTCATCGACTGCCCACAAGTGCAGACCGTGCAGCCGGGCGGCAGAGGTATGGCTGTACACATAGCCGCCCGCCGACCTGGTCAGCGTCCCGTGCGCGTGGGCGCGAATCAACTGCTTGCTGCGGACGGGACTTGTCTGCTTCTCCCACAGCTCAGCGCGGATGTAGCAGCCGTGGCGAAGACGTACCAGCTTCCCGTGGAGGACCAATGCCTTGATGGCCCGGGAATTGAGGCCTCTCTCGTGCAACTGCCCCGTCCGCCACAGGTTGCCGGTGCTCGGAAGGGAGGGGAGGCGGACTGGCGGCTGGGGTGTCATCCCGACAGGATCCTGCCGCTGCGACAGCTCAGGAAGGCGCCGCCGTCGTCATGTGGAAAACCTGCCGGGACCGTCCTGCCTCCCGGGATCGCCGGAACCCGTCCGGCTCGCCGCAACGTTCCGGCGATCCGGCAGCTTTCCGGCGAGTTCGACGGCGGCCGGCCGGGTCAGCCCTTCAGTGTCCCGTCCAGGAGGGCACGCAGCTCACGGAAATGGCGTTCGGTGGCATCAGGGTGGAAGGCCGACGTGTCCGCCATCGTGTACCCGTGGGGCGCCCCTTCATAGATGACGTTGGACGCCTCGAGCCCCGCAGTCTGGAGCGCCTTGCCCAGCCGGGCGACGGCGTCGGGAGCCATGCTCCGGTCATGGTCCGCGTGGCCGAACACGAACCGGGCCCGCGCCTTCCCGAGCCCAAGGTGCGGGCTGTCCGGCTCGTCAGTGGCCAGTCCGCCGGCGTGGAAGCCGCCGCAGGCAGCCACCACTTCAGGGTGGGAGGTGGCGGTGCGCACAGCCAGCCGGGCGCCCATGCAGTAGCCCACGGTGCCGATGGGGCCGGGGGCGACGCCGTCCAGTGCCGCCAGCGCCGAAATCCACGCGTCGATGTCCGGCAGCGCCTTGTCAGGAGTCAGGCGGCCAATCCGCGGGAAGGCGGCCCTGCCCGCCGCTTCCCGGCCTTGCTGGGTGGTCATGTCCGTGGCGGGGGCGAGTTCGGCGGCCGTTCCGTCCCGGTAGAAAACGTTGGGGGCCAGCACCACATAGCCCCAGTCGGCGATGCGCTGGGCCATCTCCTGGATGCGGGGGCGCAGGCCGAAGGCGTCCATGTAAAGGATGACGCCGGGAAAAGGACCGGTTCCGGTGGACGGGCGGGCCACCAAGGCCTCTGCAGTACCTTCCGCGGCAGGGATATGAATGAGCATCCGGCCAGCCTAGCGGACGTGCCTAGGAGTAATACCGGCCCAGGGTTTCCGCCTTGAAATCGAAGAAGGTGCCGGACTCGATGGCCAGCCGGGCGTCATCCACCATCTTCACCACGAACCGCTCGTTGTGGATGGAGATCAGGGTGGCGGACAGCATCTCCTTGGCCTTGAACAGGTGGTGGATGTACGCCCGCGAGTAGTTGACGCAGGCGTAGCAGTCGCAGCCTTCCTGCAGCGGCCCGAAATCGCGCTTGTACTTGGCGCCCGAGAGATTGAACCGGCCGTCCGGGGTGTAGAACGCGGAATTCCGGGCCACCCGGGTGGGGGAGACGCAGTCGAAGGTGTCGGCACCGTTTTCGATGGCCGTGAAAATGTCATCCGGCTCGGAGATCCCCAGCAGGTGGCGTGGCTTGTCCTCCGGCAGTTCCTCGTTGCACCACCGCACGATGGTGCCCAGGTTCTCCTTCTCCAACGCCCCGCCGATGCCGAACCCGTCGAACGGCATGGCACCCAGGTCCCGGCAGGCCTTCCGGCGAAGGTCCTCGTACTGGGCGCCCTGGATCACGCCGAACAGGGCCTGGTAGGGCTTGCCGGCCCGTGCCTCCGTGAGGCGGAAGTGCTCCTCGAGGCACCGCTCCGCCCACAGGCGCGTGCGCTCCAGCGACTCCTCCTGGTAACCGCGTGAGTTCTGCAGGGTGGTGAGCTCGTCGAACGCGAACATGATGTCCGCCCCGATCTGGTGCTGGACCTGCATGGAGATCTCGGGGGAGAACCGGTGGCGGTCCCCGTTGAGGTGGCTCTTGAACCAGACGCCATCGTCGTCGATGTGGGCCAGGCGTTCCTTGCCGGGGGCCACGGCATCGTCCGGTCCGGGCGCGCCCGCAGCGGCCACAGTCTTCATGTCGATGACCTTCTTGAACCCGGAGCCCAGGCTCATCACCTGGAATCCGCCGGAGTCCGTGAAGGTGGGGCCCGGCCAGTTCATGAAGGCACCCAGGCCGCCGGCCTCGTCCAGGATGTCCGGCCCCGGCTGCAGGTACAGGTGGTAGGCGTTGGCCAGCAGTGCCTGGGCGCCCAGGTCTGCCATGGATTCCGGCAGTACGGACTTCACCGTAGCTTTGGTCCCGACGGCGATGAACGCCGGCGTCTGGATTTCACCGTGCGGCGTGGTGATGGTGCCGGTGCGGCCCAGGAACTCCCCGCCGTTTTCAGCCGTCCGGGCGGCAGCGGGCGGACAGGTCTCCGCCAGGCGGGTGCCCACTGTGAAGGAAAACTGTGACCGGGTATCAGGCAGGGCAAAGGCGGGATCGGCAGGCACGGTACCAGTGTGCCAGCAATTGGCGCTGCCTCAATAAACCAGCCGGCGCCGTCAGCTGACCGGTTCCGAGTCCGGGTAGTTCCTGGAGCGCCACGTATCCCAGGCGGACCGGATGGCGTCAACCTTGCCGGCGCCCAGGTCGTAGGTGGAGGCGATGACCAGCGACCCTTCACCCTCTGCCCGGACGTCCTTGATGGCGGGATGGTCGGCCACCACCAGCAGCCCCTCGCCATGCTCTGCGTAGCCGTGCACGGTGAGTCCCACCTGGTGGCTGGTCCGGTACCAGACCTTGCCGCTGATTTTCTCTCCGGTATCCAAGGTGATTTGGTACGGCTCGCCCGGGGCAGGGAGGTCGGCCAGCCCCAGTTTCTCGATCGCGGAGCCCTTCCCCTCTGTCAGGTGCAGGAACAGGGTGTGCCGCTTGCCGTGCGGGTGGCGTTCCAGGGCAAAGCGGAGCTGCTGCAGGAAGGTCAGCCAGCCCTGGGTGATGTCCTCGTCCCAGGCAGCCCACTCGGAGTCGTGATCCATGGCCCCGCGGGTGACGCTGACCCGGGTTCCGCCGGCCACCGGGTGAAGCTCGAACGTGTCCCCGCCGTGGACGGTGAGGCTGGTATGGTCCGCGGATTCCTCCACGTCGCTGGAAAAGTAGATCTCCTTGATCTCGGACTCCAGGTCCTCGGCCTGCCAGCCGTGCCACTGGGCTACCTTGGACGGTTCACGCAGCATGGTCCAGACCTGCGGCGCGTCGGCGTTGATCACTACGCTGAGATTGTTGGTCATAGCCCCGAATGTACAACTCCGGCTACGCCCCGGGTAGGGGTAATTTCCCCCGCCCCGAAGCCGGTCCTGCGGTCAGGACCGGACAGCCTCCAGCTCATTGCTGATCCGGCGTTCCAGCTCGGGCATCCCGATGGTTTCCGAGCCGCCGTGGGCCCGCAGGAACAGCAGGCTTTCCAGCCGCAGCAACCGCCATTCACGCTCGGCATCGTGGTTGGAGTTGTCGATGGAGCGGAAGATTTCCTTGTCGTACAGGTTGGGTTCGTTGAGTGAGCGCTGCCGCACCTTGGCGGCCATGCGTGCCTTGAACGCATCCGTTTCCTGGTTTTCCGGGGTGCGGATCAGCTTCTCGTAGACCTCGGCGCGTTCGTCCTGGCCGTCCTGCCGGCAGATGTAGCTGGCCAGGGCGAGGGAGGCCTCCACCGAGGTCCACCGGCCGGGGTTCCCGTCGTAGGGCAGCACGGTGAGGAGGTCAGCCACGGCCAGAGCCCCGTCGGCATCCTTGAGCGTGATGAACAATTCGTGCGCCAGGTCGGTAAGGTCCTTCAGGCAGCTTCCGGACTTGAAGTTGACGCCCTTGGAGAGCCGGTCGGCCAGGAGCAGGACGCCCTCGGCATCCGGGTGGGCCTCGGCGGCGGCTTCCACCACGGACTCAGGGGTGCCGGCCGGCGCCGGGATGAGCGCGAGTTCCTCCTCGCTGGGTCCGGTTGCCGCGGGCGGTACCGGCGGCAGGGGAGGTACGACGACGGCGGGCGCCACGGTGATGGGCCCGGTCCCGGCGGTTTCCACCGGCGGTGTGGCTTCCGGGAGGTCAGCCGGCAGCGGCAGCTGGGTGACGTCGTCGTGCGTTCCGTCCACAACGGTGACGGTGGCACCTATGGCGACCCGCAGCGTCCCGCCGCCGGAGAGGCTTGCCAGCACCAGTGCCGGGGAGCCGAAATCGTCCCGCTCAAGCTCCACCTGGTCGATTTCGGCGGTGCGGTGGCCGTCCGGAAGGAGGATGTGGGTGCCGGTGGTCAGAGATCCAGCCTGCTGTTCACGGTGGTGCCTGGCGGCTGGTGATTCGGTCATGGGAGTCCTTAAGTTCTCTTGCGGTCCGCCCTACAGTCTACAAAGGCGGGCGCCTAAAACCGGGGACCCCCAGGTCCCGGCGCGGATGTCAGAAGCCCACACCTGCGAACGCCAGGGCCTGCCGGATGAGGCCGCCGCGGCCTCCTGCGAACTCCATCTGGACGCCCGGGCTGAGGACTTCCTCGGGGGTCATCCATGTCAGTTCCAGGGCGTCCTGGCGGGGTTCGCACTCGCCCGTGACCGGGATGATGTAGGCCAGGGACACGGCGTGTTGCCGCTCGTCGGTGAACCCCGTCTGGGACGGTGCCGGGAAGTATTCGGCCACCGTGAACGGCACGGGGCTGAGCGGCAGCTGCGGAAACGCCAGGGGGCCCAGGTCCTTCTCCATGTGCCGCAGCAGGGCGGCGCGGATGGTTTCGCGGTAGATGACCCGGCCGGAGACCAGGGACCGCACCATTGTCCCGTCGGCATCGGCCTGCAGCAGCGTGCCCACCTCGTTGACGTACCCCAGCGGATCCAGCCTGACCGGCACGGCCTCCACGTACACCATGGGCAGCCGCCCGCGGGCCTCAAAGAGGTCTTCTTCAGAGAGCCAGCCGGGATTCGGGTCAGGTGTGCGCACGTTCATGGTTAAGTTCTACCCCATGGGGCGGTGCTGGGAGATCCAGAGCGTGGCGGGCGCGTTGGGGCTGCCCACGTCCGGATTGGCCACGTGGAGAGTGCTCCCAAAGGCTTCCTCGGTCAGGCTGGCCGAGAAACCGGCACCGGCGAGGCGCTCCCGCAATGGTTCCAGCCCGCCGTCGTATTCGAAGCCCAGGCCTGAGCGCGGGGGCCCCGACGCCGGGCGCACCAGGAGGACGCCGCCGTTCTTGGCCGTGAAATCGGCGGTTTCGTCGTTGTCCGGCACCGGCCGGGGACGCGCGCCGGCGTGCAGCAGGGTGCGGATGGCTGCCTCCGGGTCCGGGGTGTACCAGACGCCGGCGACGGCCAGTGCGGGATCGGCATCGGCGCACTGGGCGCCGTGGACGGCCTTGTCTGCCAGGAAGCTGAATCCGTCCGGCGCGGTGACCCGGCAGGCCTCACCGTGGTCCGTTGCGACGAGTTCGGCCGGCTGCGTTGGTTCCTCTTGCGTTCCGTCCGCCTGCGGTCCGCCCTCCTGGGCGGACAGGTTGGTGCGGCGGGCGAACTCCGCCACGTCGCCCACTTCCACCCCAAACACGGTGCGGCCGTCCTGGCCGGACCCTGCCTCGGCGCCGTGCAAAGCCAGGCGGCCTGACGCGGAGTCGAAGACCTGCCACCCGCCGTCGTCCTCTGTCTGGACCATTCCCAGGGCGGTGAGGAGCTGCTTCCAGGGCTCGATGCGGGACGTGAAGTGGACGGGACGGACTCGGAGCATGGCATTGTCCTTGATGCTGGTTGACGGGCGGCCGTGGGTGACGGCTGCGGTATGGCCATGATGCCACCGGAAGCGCCGGCGCACACAGGGCTTGTGGCCTGGGATTCTCCGGGCAGAATGGGGCCATGGCCGATGACCTCGAGGAACTGCTGGTACCTGACGCTGCCGCCTGGCGTGCATGGCTGGAAGAAAACCACAGGACCAGCCCGGGAGTGTGGCTGGTCCTGCACAAGAAGGGCGGCACGGTAACCGGCCTGGACTACCCGGCGGCGCTGGACGAGGCACTCTGCTTTGGCTGGATCGACGGGCAGCTGCGGCGCCGGGATGATGAAAGCTCCTTCCAGCGGATGACGCCGCGGCGTCCGCGGAGCGTCTGGTCCGCCCGGAACGTGGGGCACGTTGCGCGCCTGGAAGAGGAGGGGAAAATGACCGACGCCGGCAGGGCGGCGGTGGAGGCGGCCAAGGCGGACGGCCGCTGGGACGCAGCGTACGGCGGGCAGGCCGACGTGAAGGTTCCGGCAGACCTGGCTGCCGCGATTGCCGCGAACCCCGAGGCCCAGGCGATGTTCGACGTCCTCACTAAAACCAACCTGTTCGCCCTGGTGTACCGGACCAATTCGGCCAAGCAGGCAGCCACCCGGGAACGCCGGATCGCGGGGTTCGTGGAGATGCTGGCCCGGGGCGAAACCCCGTTTCCGCAGAAGAAGCGCCCTGCCGGCCAGGACCGGCAATAGTTCATGACGCTCCGGGATTCGGTTCCCGGGCGCCGGGCCGGTAAAATTGACGGTTCACTTGCGCTGGTGCCGTTCCCCGAACCCGGGGGACGGCACTTGTGCGTTCAGCGACGGATCGACACAACATGCCATCCACCTTTTTCAGAACCGCGTTTGCAGCCCTTCGGCGGCGGCCTCTCCTGTGGTCCGTGGTGGCCGCGGTTGCAGCCCTGGCCCTGGCCGGTTCGCTGGTACTCGTGGGAAATGCCCAGCGTGACGACGGCCGGCCGGCCGGGCAGCCCACGGCCGCACCCACGGAATCTTCTCCGGCTCAGGATCCCGGCTACCGCCCCGCCTACCACCTCAGCCCGGACCAGCGCTGGATGAACGATCCCCAGCGGCCCTTCCTGCTGGACGGCGTCTGGCACTATTACTACCTCTACAACGCTGACTACCCGGACGGAAACGGCACCGAGTGGTTCCACGCCACCAGCACGGACTTGGTGCACTGGAAGAACGAGGGCGTGGCCATCCAGAAGTTCCGCAATGGCCTGGGCGACATCGAGACCGGATCCGCGGTGGTGGACACCGAGGGGACGGCCGGGTTCGGCAAGGGGGCGGTGGTCGCCGTCCTCACCCAGCAGCACGACGGCGTCCAGCGCCAGTCCCTGTTCTACTCCACGGACAAGGGCTACAGCTTTCAAAGCTACGGGCAAAACCCCGTGATGGAGAACCCCGGCGCCGAGCACTGGCGGGATCCGCGCATCGTCCGGGACGACGCCAACAACCAGTGGCTGATGCTGCTTGCCGAGGGTTCCAAGATCGGCTTTTACACCTCGAAGGACCTGTTGCAATGGACCTATGTGTCGGGTTTCCAGAAGGACGGGCTGGGCATCCTGGAGTGCCCGGACTTCTTCCAGATGGATGTCGACGGCGACCCCGCCAAGCGCACCTGGGTCCTGGCGGCGAGCGCCAACGGCTCCGCCGAGGGCCGCAGCACGGGGCTGGCCTACTGGACCGGCGGCTTTGACGGCAAGGCCTTCACCCCCGAGGGCAGCCATCAGTGGCTCGACGGCGGCCCGGACTTCTACGCGGCCGTCACCTGGGAGGATCCGCGCCTGGACGACGGCCGGCGGAAGGCCTCCCGGCACGCCATCGGCTGGATGAACAACTGGGCCTACGCCCGGCAGCTGCCCACAAAGGACTGGCAGGGGGCCGCCTCGGTGGTGCGGGACATCAGCCTCACCTCCGAGGGCGGCCGCCCGGTGCTGGCGTCATCGCCCACCGCCGGGCTCCGGTCGCTGGAGGGGGACCCGGCGCACCTGCAGGCCGGCAGCATCGGGGACGGGCAGCCGCTGCCGGTTCCCGAGGGCGGCGCCTTCAAGGTCGACGTCGAACTGGAGAAACCCGGGAACGGGACCGGTGAAGCCCGGCTGCTCCTGCAAAGCGGCGGGAGCACCTACGCCACCATTGGCTACGACTTCACTGCCGGGCGGGCCTATGTGGCCCGCGACGGTGACACGGTGGCAGGCGGCCAGCGGAAGGCCGCCGACCCGGCAGCCGACACCGAGTACCGGCAGCCGCGTTCCGTCCAGGTCCGGCCCACGGGGGACACGGTGTACCTCACGGCATACGTGGACCGCTCATCGATCGAGGTCTTCGTCGGCGGGCAGTCCCTGACCTCCCTGGTGTTTCCGCCCGCGGGCCCCAGGGAGGCCCGCCTGGCGGCCGACGGCGGGGTGCTGCTTGGGGCCGGCACCGTCACGCCCCTGGCCGGCATCCGTTAGCCAGCGGTTGGCGCGCTGCCGTCGGGACTTGCCGCGGTGACTGCCGCGGCAGCCTCCAGCGTCATCCACGCCTGCAGCTGCGTGGAAAGCTCGACGGCGGCGCCCGGGGGATACGCCTCAGCGGCCGGGTGGGCGGCATGGATGGAGAAGATGCTGGTGCCTTCAAGCCGTGCCCTGGCCTCCCCGGCGCCGACGGAGCGCCGGCCGGACCAGAACGCCTCCGCGGTGTCCGTCACCAGCCGGGCAGCCGTGGCACGGGTGGCTGCGGGCAGCCGGGTGTCGCCTGCCGCGAGCGCCAGGTAGCGGCAGAGGATCCCGGTGAAGAGGCCGCCGTCGCCCATTCCTTCGCACCGGAGCACTGGGCTGTCCACGGCCGTGAGCTTCATGTTTACCGCGTCCACCAGGGCTGCCGCCCGGGCGAGGTTGGCGTCGCCGCCCAGTTCCAGGAGGGCCCCCAGCACGGGACCCTGGTTGTAGGTGTACACGGCGCGTTCCACCACCACGCCGCCGGCGGGGTCCGGGCGCACACCGTCCAGGTACAGGCCCTGGTCCAGGTCGAAGAGGGTGGCGTCCAGCCAGTCCAGCAGCGACTGCGCCTTGCCGCGCTGCCCGGTGCGGGCGTAGAACAACGCCACGGGGGCCGTGGCAGGGGTGTTCTTGAAGTCCCGCTTCTTGCTCCAGAACGTGCCGCCGCCCAGGTCATCGGTGCATGCGGCGTCGAACTGCAGCGTCAGCGATGCGCGGACCGTGGCGTTGCGGCGGCGGCCGGGACGCCGTGTCTCCTCAGCCAGCCCGTCCAGCCTCAGCGTTGCCAGCGCCAGCCACGCCATGTCGTCGTAGTAGCTGTTCACGAAGGTCAGGGCGTTGCGCAGCCTGATGCCGGTGACCAGGCGCGAGGCCAGGCGTCCGGCGCTGGGCCGGTCCGGGCCGTTGAACCGGGCCGCGGGGGTGGCTCCGCCGCCCAGCTCCCGCCGGCCGGTATCCACCAGGCAGTCCACGTAATGGGCCTGCCACCAGTAGTGCCACGGGAGGACCAGGCCCGCGGCCGGCCGGACGCGCCGGAGCGCCGCGAGCCACCGTCCCAGCCGCCGGACGCCGGGCTCCTGTCCCTGCTCCGCCGCAGGCTGGTCCTGCCCCGCCGGGTGCTTGCCCTGCCACAGCACGGCGCCCAGGTGGGTTCCGGGCAGCAACAGCAGTTTCCGGCCGAACAGCGCGGTCACCGACCGGGCCGCGTGGTTCGCCCTGTCCTGCCAGGCGGTCAAGGAGGTGCTGCTGGAGGTCATGCCGTCCACCCTAACGGGGCACACGCAGCCCGGGCGCGTGCGGCGGTGGCGCATTTCAGTTAACATTCATTAACTGTTGCTCGAGGCCGCGCCGCGGCATGGGGACACGCATCAAGGAGGATGTATGGACATCAAGGGCTGCGTCGCACTGGTGACAGGCGGTGCCTCCGGGCTGGGAGCTGCCACGGCGCGGAGGTTGTTCGACGGCGGGGCCTCCGTAGTGCTCGTTGACCTCCCGTCCTCCAACGGGCAGGCAGCCGCGGACGAACTCAACGGCCGGGCCGAAGCCGGCCAGTCCGCCGTCTTCGCCCCCGCTGACGTGACCAGCGAGGCGGACGTGCGGGCCGCCGTCGGGACCGCCGCAGGGATGGGCCCGCTCCGGATCGTGGTGAACTGCGCCGGGATCGCCACCCCCGGCAAGGTCCTGGGACGCGACGGCGTGCTGCCGCTGGAAACGTTCAGCCGTGTCATCCAGGTGAACCTGATCGGCACCTTCAACGTCCTGCGGCTGGCGGCCGAGGCGATGGTGGCCACCGAGCCCGCCGTCACCGCGCTGGGCGGCCCGGAGCGCGGCGTCATCATCAACACCGCCTCCGTGGCGGCCTTTGAAGGGCAGATCGGCCAGCCTGCATATTCCGCGTCCAAGGGGGCGGTGGCCGCCATGACGCTGCCCATCGCGCGGGAGCTGGCGCGCTCGCTGGTCCGCGTGGTCACCATTGCGCCGGGAATCTTCGAGACCCCCATGATGGCCGGCCTGCCCCGGGAGGCCCAGGACTCGCTGGGCGCCCAGGTTCCGCACCCGTCCCGGCTGGGCAAGCCGGCGGAGTACGCCAGCCTGGTGGCGCACATCGTGGACAACGCCATGCTGAACGGCGAAACCATCCGCCTTGACGGTGCCATCCGGATGGGGCCGAAATGAGCGCGCCTGACGTGTCACAGCTGCCCGCGGCGGACTTCTTCGCCGTCGAATCCCTGCTGGGCCAGGCCGAGAGGAACAAGCTGGCCGAGCTGCGGGACTTTTTGGCCGCCGAAGTGGCGCCGTACGCCGGGGACTGGTGGAACAAGGCCGAGTTCCCCGCCCACATTTTGCCCAAGCTGGCTGCGCTGGAACTGAGCACGCCCGCCCACCGCGGCTACAGCCACCTGTTCGCCGGGCTGGTCATTGCGGAGATGACCCGGGTGGACACCTCCATCGCCACCTTCTTCCTGGTCCACCACGATCTCTTCGTTGAGTCCCTGCACACCTTCGGCAGCGAGGACCAGAAGCAGCGGCTGCTGGCTGACGCCTCGGAGCTGCGCACCACGGGCGCCTTCGCCCTCACCGAACCCCTGCACGGGTCCGACGTGGCGGGCGGCATGGAGACGCGGGCACGGCGGATATCGTCCAGCACCGGGGAGCCGGACGACGGCGGCGACACCTGGGTGCTCAACGGCGCCAAGCGGTGGATCGGCAACGGGACATTCTGCGACTACATGCTGGTGTGGGCACGGGACGAGGGGGACGGTTCCGTGCGGGGCTTCGTCGTGGACGCCACCCTGCCGGGGGTAAGCCGGAGCAGGATCGAGAACAAGATCGCGCTGCGCACTGTCCAGAATGCGGACATCGTGTTCCGGGACGTCCGGGTACCGGAGGCGGACCGCTTCAGCGGGATCAACAGCTTCGAGGACACCAAGGAACTGCTGCGCAGCTCGCGGATCATGGTGGCCTGGCAGACGGTGGGCCAGCAGCTGGCGGCGTTCGACGTCGCCCGGCAGTACGCCGTGGAACGCGAGCAGTTCGGCCGCCCGCTGGCACACTTCCAGCTGATCCAGCAGCAGCTGGTGACCATGCTGGGCAACGCCGTGGCCAGCATGGCCATGATGGCCGGGATCGCCAGGCTGCAGGACCAGGGTGCTGCAGACATGCCGCAGGTGGCGCTGGCCAAGTCCTACCTGAGTGCCAGGATGCGGGAAACCGTGGCGCTGGGCCGTTCCATCCTGGGCGGAAACGGCATCGTCACCGATTACCGGATGGCCAAGATCTTCGCCGACGCCGAGGCCATCTACACCTACGAGGGATCGTTCGAGGTGAACACCCTGATCGTGGGCCGGGCCATCACCGGGATCTCCGCCATCTCCTAGGCAGGGTACGGCTGCTTCTCGCCTGCCTCCACCCGGATGTCCAGGCTGTTGTTCCTCACCGGCATGGGGCAGGTGCCGTAGGGCGTGAAGGCGCTGGGGTAGTTGATGGCCCGGTTGAAGTCCAGCACCACGGTCGCCCTGCCCGAGGCATCGTGCCGGGGCCTGGGCATGGAGAGTTTCCGCCATTCGTCGGTGGTTTCGCCGTTGGTCTCGTCATGGAACGTGACGGTCAGGGCGCCGAGCTTCTCTTCCTCCGCCTGGAGCCGGAACTCATGGTTGCTGCCGGGCAGCTTGAACACCACTTCCCCCACGCTGCGGTGCACGCCGTCCACCAGGGGGTTCGCGGTGCTGATCGGCACGTCCACCGGGGCCGGGTAGGGCTCAAACCGGCCCGCCACCTCCCAGTCCGGGTTGTACGGGTAGGTGGGGACGCCGTCAAACCCGGTGAAGGCCGGAGATGCAGAGTCCCGGGTGCGGATGGCGTACCGCCCGCCGCGCATGGCCAGTTCCACCACCACCTGGTCCCCATTGGGGCCGCCGAACTGCACCCACATCAGCGACTCCTCGTCCGCCAGGACGGCGGACACCGTGCCGTCCACCTTTTCCCCCGTCTCCACCAGCGTGAGCCCGTCCGGCGGAGCAGCGGTGAGGAACGCCGCGGTGCCTCCGGGGTCCGTGGACCACAGGCCCGGGGCCAGGTCGACGGCGGCGGGGGCGTCTTCGAGCCACTGGAACGAGGTGAGGGTGAGCCAGCCGTGCGGCGCTGCCAGGGCTTTGTCCCGGTTGGTGCGGAAGCGCTGCCAGCGCTCGACCTTGGCGGCGGGAATGGCGGCGGGGGCGTTAGCGGGGGTGGTGGCCATGGTTCCTTCCGGTTGCGTTGCCCGCGCTACAACCGCAGGCATGGACGGTTCATTCCGCCGGACGGACGCCGGCAACCCGCTGGGCATCCCGGATTCCAGCTGCACGGTGGTCCGCCGGGGTTGAATGGAGGGGTGGACATCCTTGCCGGAGTGAATCGGGAGTGGCTGGCGGCGCTTACGTGGCTGGCGGCGCTGGTTGCCGGCGCCATGGTGCTGGCATGGCGACGCAGGCGGGCCGACCTCGCCGCGCTCGCCGCCGTCGTCGTCTTCATGGCAGCCAATGTTGGCGCCGGCATCTACGTCCTGAACCACCTGGCGGACGGGCGCTGGGGCGGGGACGCGCAAGCCAAGCTCGTTCCGCCGCCGCTTTCCGGGACCCCGGTGGTGGGCCGGTTCCTGGAGCCGCTTGACGGGGCCCTGGCGGGCATGGCCGGCGGGGTCAACGACTTCATCGACTTCCGCGCTGCGCTGCCTGTGGCCCTGGACTTCTTCGCAGCCGCCGGCTGGGCCCTGGCCGTTTCGGTGCCGGTGGGGCTGGCGGCCGCCGCCGTTCAGGCGGGGAGGGCCCGCCGTCGTAAGGCTGACGATGCCGCCTGGCGCAGCGAGGTGGAGCAGCTCCGCGTGGAACTGGACGCCGTGAAGCGCCATGTGGGGTACCGCGACATCTTTTGAGACGGATTCCACTGCTGCACCGCACCGGGGGTAGCATCTTTAGCTAGTAACGTGGCTCACAGTATCCAGCGCAGTGTACGAGCCAAGTCCATAACCCTCGAAAGATTGCTTCAATGGCACACACTGCAACAGCGCCCGAAACAGATCTCGCCTCCGAACTGCGCGCGGACGTCCGCCGCGTTTCCACCCTTCTGGGGGAATCGCTGGTCCGCCAGCACGGACCCGAACTCCTGGACCTGGTGGAGCAGGTCCGGCTCCTGACCAAGGAATCCAAGGAAGCAGCCCGCGGCGGTGCACATGCCACCGGCCCCTGGAGCGCGCACGACGTCGTTGCCCAGGTCCGTGAACTGCTCGGTTCCCTGCCCATCGAGCAGGCAACCGACCTGGTGCGCGCCTTCGCGTTCTACTTCCACCTGGCCAACGCCGCCGAGCAGGTCCACCGCGTTCGCGGCCTGCGGACCCGGGCCGAGAAGGACGGCTGGCTGGCCAAGACCGTGGCGGAGATCGCCACCCAGGCCGGCCCCGGGGTGCTGCAGGAAGTGGTCAACGGGCTGGACGTGCGCCCCATTTTCACGGCGCACCCCACCGAGGCCTCCCGCCGCTCCGTCCTGGACAAGATCCGCAAGCTCTCCGACGTCCTGGCCCAGCCCACCGCCGAAGGGTCCACCGCACGCCGCCGGCAGGACCGGAAGCTGGCCGAGATCATTGACCAGATGTGGCAGACCGACGAGCTGCGCCAGGTTCGGCCCACCCCTGTGGATGAGGCCCGGAACGCCATCTACTACCTGGGCGGCATCCTCACCGATGCCATGCCGGAGATGCTGTCCGAGCTCTCCGAGCTCCTGGGCGAACACGGCGTCACCCTGGCGTCCAAGGACGCCCCCATCCGGTTCGGCTCCTGGATCGGCGGCGACCGCGACGGCAACCCGAATGTCACCGCCGCCGTGACCCGCGAAATCCTGCAGATCCAGAACCAGAGCGCCATCCGGATCAGCATCGGCATGATCGATGAGCTGATTTCCATCCTGTCCAACTCCACGGCACTGGCAGGCGCGGACGAGGTATTGCTGAAGTCCATCGATGAGGACCTGAAGAGGCTGCCCGGCCTGGACAAGCGGGTCCTGGAGCTGAACGCCCAGGAGCCGTACCGGCTGAAGCTCACCTGCATCAAGGCCAAGCTCATCAACACCGGCAAGCGGGTGGCCGCAAACTCCAACCACGAGCACGGCCGCGACTACAACGCAACCGATGAACTCATGGCAGACCTGCAGCTGCTGGAACTGTCGCTGCGCAACCATTCCGCCGCCCTGGCCGCGGACGGGTCCCTGGCCCGCGTCCGCCGGGCCATCGCCTCCTTCGGCCTGCACCTGGCAACCCTGGACATCCGCGAACACGCAGACCACCACCACGACGCCGTGGGGCAGCTGATGGACCGGATCGGCGGCCCGGGGCTCCGCTACGCCGAACTTAGCCGCGAGGAACGCTTCGAGGTGCTGGGCTCCGAGCTGGCCTCCCGCCGCCCGCTGTCCGGCCACCCGATCAAGCTCGACGGCGCCGCGGACGGAACCTATGACGTCTTCCGCGAGATCCGCCGGGCCCTGCGCATGTACGGCCCGGACGTCATCGAGACCTACATCATCTCCATGACCCGCGGCGCCGACGACGTCCTGGCCGCCGCCGTGCTGGCCCGCGAAGCCGGCCTGGTGAACCTTTTGGCGACAAGCCCTACGCCAAGCTCGGCTTCGCGCCGCTGCTGGAGACCGTCGAGGAGCTGCGCGCCTCGGCCGAGATCGTGGACCAGCTGCTGTCCGACCCCTCCTACCGCGAACTGGTGCGGCTGCGCGGGGACATCCAGGAAGTGATGCTGGGCTACTCGGACTCCAACAAGGAATCCGGCGTGATGACCAGTCAGTGGGAGATCCACAAGACCCAGCGCAAGCTGCGCGACGTGGCCGCCAAGCACGGGGTGCGCGTCCGCCTGTTCCACGGCCGCGGCGGCTCCGTGGGCCGCGGCGGCGGGCCCACCTACGACGCCATCCTTGCCCAGCCGAACGGCGTCCTGGAAGGTGAGATCAAGTTCACCGAACAGGGCGAAGTCATCTCCGACAAGTACTCCCTGCCGGAACTCGCCCGGGAAAACCTGGAGCTGTCCCTGGCCGCGGTGCTGCAGGGTTCGGCCCTGCACCGCGATCCGCGGACCTCGGCGGATCAGCGGGAGCGTTACGGGCACGTCATGGAGACTATTTCCGACGCCGCCTTCGACCGCTACCGCAAGCTGATCGACCACCCGGACCTGCCCGCCTACTTCATGGCCTCCACTCCGGTGGAACAGCTGGGCTCCCTCAACATCGGCTCCCGCCCCTCCAAGCGCCCTGACTCCGGCGCCGGGCTGGGCGGCCTGCGCGCCATCCCCTGGGTGTTCGGCTGGACCCAGTCGCGCCAGATCGTGCCCGGCTGGTTCGGCGTCGGTTCCGGGCTCAAGGCCGCCCGCGAGGCCGGACATTCCGCCCAGCTGGTGGAGATGATGGACCACTGGCACTTCTTCCGCTCGGTGCTGTCCAACGTGGAAATGACGCTCGCCAAAACGGACATGGACATCGCCGGCTACTACGTGGCCACCCTGGTCCCGGAGGAGCTGCACCACCTGTTCCGGAGCATCCGGGACGAGTATGAGCTCACCGTTGCCGAGGTCCGGAAGCTGACCGGCGAGAACCTGCTCCTGGACGCGCAGCCCACGCTGAAGCGCTCGCTGGAAATCCGCGACCAGTACCTGGACCCCATCAGCTACCTGCAGGTGGAACTCCTGCGCCGCATCCGTACCGACGCCGGGATCAGCGGAGCGGAAATCGACGAACGCCTCCAGCGGGCCATGCTGATCACCGTCAACGGCGTGGCGGCGGGCCTCCGCAACACCGGCTAGGCACACGCCCGCTCACGTTTGGCGGCTTTCCATGGAACGCCCGCCCACCTCCCGCCCGGAAGGTGGGCGGGCGTTTCGGGTCCAGGAGCAGGATGTGAGCGGGGGTTTGGATAGGGTTGGAGGCATGCCTTCCTTCCAGACCCGCCTCAAGATCACCGGGCTGCGGCCGGGCAATCCGCCGGAGGCTGTCATGGACGCGGCCGTGGAGGCGCTGGGCACCCGCCACCACGTGGAGGCGCACCAGCTCCAGCTCGCCGGCGGCGTGCCGCAGCTGAACCTGCGCTTCCTCGTCGAAGCCAGCGAGTACAGCGGCGAGAACCGGCAGGCGGTGGAGTCGGCAGCCATGATGCGCGACGCCGTCGAACGCGTTGCGCTGACAGGCTCGCTCAGCGTGCTGCGGCGCAGCCGCGGCAAGTGGCTGCCCGTCTAGCCTGCGTCGGGGATTGGCTCGTCCTCCACCGGCGACCGGTCACCGCGCCGCCGGGTGACGATGATCCCCACGACGGCGCCGATCACCAGGCCAACGGCCACGCCGATGAGTGAGCTGGCCCAGAACGGCAGCTTGGTGGCCGAACCGGTGAAGTAGCCCAGCCCCACCAGCCAGCATGCCCACAGGACCGCCCCCAGCCCGGCGCAGAGGCTGAAGCCCCGCACGGAGACGTTCGCGATCCCGGAGGCGGCCGATGTGGCCAGCCTGCCGCCGGGGATGAACCGGGCCCCGATGATGGTGCCGTAGGTGGATGAACGGCCCGCCTTGGCCAGTCCGGCATGGATGCCGGCGTGGACGCGGCGGCCCCATTTCCAGCGGTCCAGCACATGGCTCAGCCGCCGCCGGAAGAGCTGGAACACCACCATGTCTCCCATCCAGGAGGCCAGGGCGGCCAGGACAAGCACCAGGAACACGTTGGCCCGGCCGTCGGCGGACAGCGCGCCTCCGGTAATCACCACCATCTCCGACGGGATGGGCGGAAAAATGGCGTCGCCGATCACCACCGGGATGACCCAGAAATAAAGGGCCGCCCCCCAGCTGTCAATGCCGCCGAAGTCCATTGCCACAAGGTACCGCACTTGGGAAACTGGCGGCATGCGGATCTCGGTTCTGCAGGGCGACATTACGCAGCGGCGGGTGGACGTGGTGGTGAACGCCGCCGACCCTTCGCTGCTGGGCGGCGGGGGAGTGGACGGTGCGCTGCACCGGGCCGCCGGGCCGGAATTGCTGGCATCGTGCCGGGAGCTGCGTGTCACGGCGCTGCCGCACGGCCTGCAGACCGGGGCCGCCGTGGCCACGCCGGCGTTCCGGCTGCCGGCCCGCTGGGTGATCCATACGGTGGGACCCAACCGCCGCGCCGGACAGACCAACCGTGCGCTCCTGGTGTCCTGCTTCAGCGAAAGCCTGCGGCTGGCCGACAGGTTGGAAGCCGGGGAGCTTGCCTTCCCGGCCGTGGGGGCCGGAGCCTATGGGTGGCCGGCTGCGGCGGTGGCGCAGGCGGCGCTGGAGGCCGTTGATGGTTTCCGGGCCTCGCATCCGGCAAGCGGCCTGGAACTGGTGGAGTTCGTGCTGCACACCGCGGACGTGGAGGCGGTGTTCAGGGACGTGTTGGGGCCGCTTCGCTGAGTTCCAGGCTGCTGCGGTACTCCACCGGCCGGCCGGAGATCGGATCCACGAACCGTATGCCGCGTGCCAGCAGCTGCAGCGGTCTGGCGTAGTCGTCCGGGGCTTTGTCCAGCAGGTCCGGGTAGAAGGCGTCGTTCACGATCCCCAGCCCCAGTGAGGCCATGTGCACCCGCAGCTGGTGGGTCTTTCCGGTGTGCGGTTCCAGCCGGTACCTGGCCAGGCGCGGCCTGCCGCCGGCACCGGTGCCCGCGGCAACCGCCGCCGGGCCGCCGTCGAACGTTTCCAGCCGCTCAATCCTGGTTTCCGCGTTCGGCTCGCCGTCGATGACCTCCGCCAGCAGGTAGCTGCGCGACTTGGTCATCCGGTTGCGGACCACCACGGGGAAGTCGACGGCGGGATGTCCCGGCGCGGGCTCAGCGGCCGAGACGCACTCGTATTCCTTCTGCACCTGCCGCTTCTCAAAAAGCACCTGGTACCTGCCGCGGGTCTGCGGGTTGGTGGAGAAGAGCAGGACGCCGGCGGTCATCCGGTCCAGCCGGTGCATGGGGATCAGGTCCGGCAGGTCCAACTGGTTGCGCAGGCGCACCAGGGCCGACTCCTGGATGTACGTGCCGCCCGGGGTGGTGGGCAGGAAGTGCGGTTTGTCCACCACCAGTAGGTGGTTGTCCTGGTGGAGGATGCTGATTTCCACGGGCAGCCGCGTCTCCGGCGGCAGCGTGCGGTAGTACCAGATGAAGGTATGGTCCTGCAGCGGAGTGGCGCGGTCCAGGGGGACGCCGCCCTCGCCAACGATCTCGCCGGCGTCGAACCTCTCCTCGATGCCCTGCGGATCGATATGTCCCCAGCGGTGCATCATGTAGTCCATTGCGGTGTGCCACGGACCCTCTTCCGGAAGGCGCAGGCGGGTGGCGTTAACGCCGTCGCGCACGGGAAGGGGGATTGCATCACCTGCCCATTCTACCGGGGCGGCCGTGGCCCTCCGGGGCCGGGTCCAGCCGCCACCGACGATATAAAAGTTATTGACAATAAAAGTTGTCGGTTGCAATAGTTTAGGCATGCAGGACATCGCAGTCATCGAGGACCCGGCCACGGCCGAGGTATCCCTGGACCCCATCCGCACCCGGATCCTGCGCGAGCTGGTCCAGCCGGCTTCCGCCACGCAGCTGGCCGTCCGTGTCGGCCTGCCCCGGCAGAAGGTGAACTACCACCTCAAGGCGCTGGAGCGGCACGGGCTGGTGGAACTGGTGGAGGAACGCCGCAAGGGCAATGTGACCGAGCGGGTCCTGCAGGCCACGGCGGCGTCCTACCTCATCTCACCCATGGCGCTGAACGAAGTGTCCCCGGACCCGCGACGGTTTGCAGACCGCTTCTCCGCCTTTTGGCTGCTGGCGCTCGCGGGCCGGATGGTCCAGGAGGTGGGGAAGCTGATTGCCGGCGCCGCCGTTGCCCGGCAAAAGCTGGCTACGTTCGCCATTGATGGCGAGATCACGTTCCGCACCGCGGCGGACCGTGCAGCCTTCGCCGAGGAGCTCGGCACCGAGGTCACCCGGCTGGTGGACAAGTATCACGACGACGCCCAGTCACCACGGGGGCGGCGGCACCGGCTCGTCGTGGCGCTGCACCCGGCACTTAAAGAAACCGGTGCCCCCACGGCAACCAACGAATCCCATCCAGGCAAGGAGCAGGACAAATGACCGACAACCGCAACTTCGAAATCGTCCACGACACGGAGCTCCCCGGCACGCCCGAGCGGGTGTGGGAAGCGGTGACCAATGGAACGCCCGCATGGATGTTCCCCACGGACCAGTGGCCGGACGTCAGGGTGGTGGAGGAGTACCCCCACCACCTGGTCTCCCGGATGGACGGGCCCGACGGCTGGTTCAACCAGCTGGAACATGTGCTGGAACCGCTGGACGGCGGCCGGGCCCGGCTCCACTACGTCCACAGCGGCATCTTCGCGGACAACTGGGACCAGCAGTACGACGGCGCCAGCCGCCACACCGAGTTCTACCTGCACACGCTGGGCCAGTATCTGCAGTACTTCGACGGCAGGCCTGTGGTGTTTACGGACGTCCAGGCACCGGCGGCATCCCAGGCCCCCGATGGTTTCATCCGGCTTCGCGAAGCGCTGCGTGCCGGCGCGGCCGGGCAGGGCGCTGCGGTGGATGTGGAGCTCGACGGCGTGGGCTGGCTGACAGGCGAGGTGGACTTCTCCAATGAGCACTTCCTGGGCGTGCGCACCCCGGACGCCCTCTACCGGTTCTTCGGCCGCAACGCTTTCGGTGCCCCCGTTGGCATGACCGTGCACGACTTCAGCGGCACCGCCGATTCCGCGACCACGGCCAAGGCCTGGGGCGGTTTCCTGGAGCGCGTGTACGCGTAACTGCCCCTAACGTTCTGTGTGGCGCTCCAAATCGCCGGAACGGTGCGGGATCGCCGTACCTCTCCGGCGATTTGGCACCGGTCCGGCGATTTGGCACCGTTCCGGCGATTCCGACGGCGGTCAGTCCGGGCCCGGGTCAGGCGATGGCGACGGCGGGGGCATGGGTGAGCGAGCGCCGCAGCTGGGGAGCGGAGTCCAGCTTGTCCTGGGCGGCGCGCAGCGCCAGCACCGCCGTTTCGAGCTTGTCCGGTGGAAGGGCGAACGGCACCCGCAGGTTGCGTTCGAACGCGCCGCCGATGCCGAACCGGGGTCCCGCCGCCAGCCTGACCCCGAAGTCCGGCGCGAGCACTGTCAATGCCGTGCTGATGGGCGTGGGAAGCCGGCACCAGATGGACAGGCCGCCGGCTGCACGCGTGGTGCGCCAGGTGGGCAGATGTTCGGCCAGGAGGCCGAGAAGTGCTGCCCGGTTGCCGCGGAGGGTCTCCAGCAGCGCGGGCAGCGGTTCGTCCAGGGCCCGCACCAGGTGGGCGGCGGCGAGCTGTTCCATGACGGGTCCGCCCAGATCCAGGGTGGTGCGTGCCGCGGCAAACCGCTGGATCATCGTTTCCGAGGCCCGGATCCAGCCGGTGCGCAGGCCGCCCCAATGCGACTTGCTGAGGGATCCGATGGACACCACCGTGCTGCCGAAGGCGGCCAGTGGAGTGGTGGCGACGCCGTCCAGGTTCAGTTCACGGAGTGTCTCGTCCGCTACCAGCACGGTTCCGGCAGCGGCGGCGGCGCGGACCAGCCGCCGGCGCTGGGCGTCCGGCATGATCATGCCCGTGGGGTTGTGGAAGTCGGGGACAAGGTAGGCGAGCTTTGGCTTTTGCTGGGCCATGGCCGACTCCATGGCGGGCAGGTCCCAACCGGACTTCGTGAAAGCCGCCGGGACGGCACGGCAGCCGGCCGCCCGGATGGCATCCAGCGCGTGCGGGTAGCTGGGGTGTTCCACCATGACCCGGTCCTGCCGGCCTGCCAACGTGCGGATGATGATGGTCAGGGCATGCTGCGCGCCGGACGTCACCATGATCTGGCCTGCCTGGGTGGGCGCCCCGGCTGCCGAATACCTGTCCGCAATCGCCTGGCGCAGGGGCATTAATCCCAGGGCGTCGTAGCCGAATCCCGGCAGCAGGGCGGGAAGCTCCGTCAATGCCGCGGCGAAGGCCCGGTGCACCACCTCGCCGCTTGCAGGCAAGGCCGAATAGGCAAGGTCGATCAACCCTTCCGGTGCGGTGAGGCCAGGTGCGGTAAACGGTTCGGCCGGCCGCGGCTGCGGACCGTAAAGCGCCCGGCCGAACGGCGTGAGTTCGGGGATGCGCGTCTTGCCGCGGCTGCCCTGGCCGCTGCTGAGGAAGCCCTGTTCCCGGAGGCTGGAGTAGGCGGCGGTAACGGTTGTCCGGCTGATGCCGAGGGCTGCCGAAAGGGACCGTTCGCTGGGCAGCGCGCTGTCCAGGGCCACACGGCCATCCAGGATCAGGAGCCGAACCACATCGGCCAGTTCCCGGTAGGCCGGGCCGGTGCCGTTGTTCCAGGTGCCAAGCAGGCGGGACAGGGCGGTGGCGCTCAAGGTGGTGGACATGTAGCCAGTATCTCAAACTGGCTATGTATTCCAATGCCAGTTGCATGGAATGGTTGTTTGCATGATGACCCGCAGACTCCTCCAGCTCTTCACCGGCCTCGCCATGTACGGCATCTCCCTGGCCATGTTCATCCGCGCCGGGCTGGGGCTGGACCCCTGGGACGTGTTCCACCAGGGGCTGGCGAACCGGACGGGTCTGAGCATCGGTGTGGTGGTCATCGCTGTGAGTTTCCTGGTGCTGCTGCTCTGGATACCGCTCCGGCAAATGCCCGGCTTCGGCACTCTCTGCAATGCGGTCCTGGTGGGCGTATTTGCGGACGTCGGCCTGGCCCTGATTCCTGCCGTACCCCACGTGGCCGGCCAGGCCGGGCTTCTTGCAGGGGCTGTCCTGGTGAACGGCGTCGCCTCAGCCTGCTACATCGGGGCCGGGTTCGGGCCGGGTGCCCGCGACGGGCTGATGACGGGACTGGCGCGCCGGACCGGGTGGTCAGTCCGGCTGTCGCGCACGCTGATTGAGGTGTCCGTGCTGGCCATCGGCTGGCTGCTGGGAGGCTCGGTGGGCGTGGGCACGGTGGTCTACGCCCTGGCCATTGGTCCGCTGGTCCACGTGCTGCTGCCGCGCTTCATGGTTCCTGCCGCCGTTCCGAAGACCGACGGCAAGGCACGGACCGCTATGGCTCCGGAGGGCTGCGCCTGACAGGACCACCCGCGCCTAAAGATCAACTGGGTACGGGCTGGCATTTCGGGCAGAAGTAGATGTCCCGCTCCTCCTCACCGTTTGGCTTGCCCAGGAGTCCGCGCTGGATGGGCGTGCCGCATTTCAGGCAGGGCTGGCGTTCCCGGCCGTACACCCAGTAGCCGGGCCTGCCTGCCATCCTGCCCACCGGCATGCCGCGGGCATTCAGGATGGTGACGCGGCGGCCGGGCCCGAGGTTCACTTCCAGAAGCTGTTTGGCATCGGTCATCAGGGTCCGCACGTCCGTGACCCCGGAAACCGGCGTGGCGGGATGCACCCCGGACAGGAAGCACGTTTCGCAGCGGTAAATGTTCCCGATGCCTGCGAGGTTCCGCTGGTCCAGCAGGGCAACCCCCACCGGCACCTCAGGGCGCGAACGGATGCGCCGTTCCGCCTCGTCCGGGTCCCAGTCCGGGCCCAGGAGGTCCGGGCCGAGGAATCCCACGATGGAGTCCTCATTGGCTGTGGCCACCACTTCCACAATGCCAAGGGAAAAGCCGACGGCGTCTGCCACGGCGGTGCGGAGCACGCACCGGGCGGTGAATCCCGGCTTCCGCCACCTTCCGCCAGGCGGATACACCTGCCAGGCGCCTTCCATCTTCAGGTGCGAGTGAATGGTCAGCCGTTTGTCCTCCGGGCTGACCACCCGCATCAGCAGGTGCTTGCCCCTGGGAACCACCTCGGCAACGGTCCAGCCGGCCAGGTTGAGGGTGGCGAACCGGGGCACGCGGAAGTCCGAGGCGAGCAGCGTCTGTCCGGCTAAAGCCTGGTGCAGCTGGCGGGCGGCCCGCCAAACCGAATCGCCCTCAGGCACGGATCCTCAATCCCTTTGGGGTGGAGTAGGCCCCGGCGGAGCTGAGGGCAGCGGCCACCGGGGTGTCCAGGATGCCGTGCCCGTTCACTTTCTCCATGATCAGCTTGTCCACCGCACCGCGGGTGACCACCCCCACCAGCGCGGCACCCGCCGCCGCCAGGACGGCCTCGTCATCGCTGAAGGCCAGCAGGGTCTTCCCGCCACGCTCGACGTACAGGACCAGCGCACCGTCCACCAGGACCACCAGCGCGCCGGCCTTCCGGCCGGGACGGTGGCCGGTTCCGGCGTCGTCCTGCAGCGCGGGCCAGGGGAGGGCCGCACCGTAGGGGTTGGCGGGATCGGTGGCGGCGAGGGCCAGGGCCACCGGTTCGGCCTTCGCCAGCTGCGTGTCTTCCGAGTAGGAGCGGAGCCGGTCCACGGTGGCCGGAACAGCGAACTGGGCGGCACCAAGATGTTCGATGAAGTACCCCCGGCGGCAGCGGCCCGCCTCCTCCAGCCGGGCCAGGACCTTGTACATCAGGCCGAAGCCACCCACGATCTGTTCGGCCATGACCGAGCCCCGGGTGACCACGCCATAGCGGTCCAGCAGGAGTTCCGCCGTGGCGCGGGCATGGATGGTGGGATCGAGTTCAGGCTCGGGAAGCGCCGACCACCGCCCGGCGGCGGTGGGCGGAGTGGCGGCACCCTGCGTTCCATACCGGCCGCCGGCCAGCCCGGGGGAGCCCATCAGGCCGGTGCCGTGGGAGCGGCCCAGCCGGCTGAGCCGCGGCGCCCTGGCACGTGGTGCCCTTGCCACCTGGCGGTGGGCCGTGTGGCCTCCCGCGATCATAGCCCGGACCGGGGCGAACGTGTCACCGGTGATCCTGCCGGCCCATGCGAGGTCCCACAGCGCAGCCACCACCTCCTGGTCGCTCAGCACGGCGTCCATACCGCCCGCCACTTCGGTCAGCTGGCGGAAGAAGTACCCGCCGCCGTTGTTCCGCAGGTGGTCCAGGAGCCGCTGGCCGGCGTCCCCCGGTTCAAACTCGGGCGATGGGTTGAGGGTCAGTTCCACCGAGTCCGCCAGGTGAAGGCTGATCCAGCCATCGTTTCCCGGGAGCGCCCCGGCCCCCGACCACAGGACTTCACCTGCAGCCATCAGTTCATCCAGCATCGCGGGCTGGTAATTGGATACCCGTGTGGCCAGCACCAGGGGCTCCCAGGCTGACGCGGGGACGGGCACCCCTGAGAGCTGGTCGATGGCGGTGATGATGCCGTCCAGGCCGCGCAGCGAGGGCTGGCCACGGCCGCCGCCGGGAGTCCTGACATGCTGCCACGCGGGCAGGAAGCGTCCGTAGGCGGCAGCGTCCACCGGCTCCACTTCGGCACGCAGCGCGGCCAGGGAACGACGGCGGAGCTTGCGCAACACCTCGGCGTCGCACCATTCGCTGGCGATAGTGTGCGCAACGTCGGGGACGGGAGCGCTGGCGGCTTCATCGGCTGGCGGTGGTCCGGCAGGTTCGCCGGCCTCCGGCGGCGCGGTTTCGGACGGGGTGACGTGGGGCCGGAATTCCCCCTCCACCACGCGTCCATCCGCTGCCAGGCGTTTCAGGGCCGTACCCACCACAGCCACACCGAGGCCCAGCCGGGCAGCGGCTTCGGCAGCGGTGAAGGGCCCATGGGTCCGGGCATACCGGGAGACAAGGTCGCCCAGGGGATCGGCCACCGGCTCGATGAAGGCCAGCGGAACGCCCATGGGCAGCGGAACGCCAATGGCGTCGCGGAGTCGGGCTGCATCCTCCACGGCGGCGAAGCGTTCAACCCCGCCGATGTTGACCTTGATGGCGCGGTTGGCGCGCTGGAGCGCGGCCAGGTGCGCTGCCGCCTCTTCCACAGTTGCGGCAGCGTCGACCGGCGGAGCGTCACCGGGCTCGAGGACCTGGACTGCGTCCCCTGCCGGCTGTGAACCCTGGAGCCGTGCCGCCGTTTCCCCGGCCGTCAGCGGGCCCAGCAACCGCAGGAGGTCCGCGACGCCCTCCATGCCCCGTGCACGCCGGTCAGGGGCCAGCCGCTGCAGCTCGCGTTCGGTGCCCTCGATGACTTTGGCGTCCAGGAGTTCGCGCAGTTCCACCCGGCCCAGCAGCTCGTTCAGGAGGGTGGAGTCCAGGGCCAGGGCGGCGGCCCGCCGTTCGGCGAGCGGGGAATCGCCCTCATAGAGGAACTGGGCCACGTAACCGAAGAGGAGGGACTTGGCGAACGGCGAGGGCTGTTGGGTGGTGGTCTGCAGGATCCGCAGCTCACGCCGTTCCACGGACGCGGCGATGTCCTTCAACGCCGGCAGATCGTAGACGTCCTGCAGGCATTCGCGGACTGTTTCCAGCACGATGGGGAACGTGGGGTACTTCCTGGCCACGTCCAGCAGCTGGGCCGACCGCTGGCGCTGCTGCCAGAGCGGCTGGCGCTTGCCCGGGGTCTGGCGCGGCAGCAGCAGCGCACGGGCAGCGCACTCCCGGAACCTCGAGGCAAACAGGGCGCTGCCGCCCACCTCTGCCGTGACGATCTGCTCGAGTTCCTCGGGATCGAAGAGGAACAGCTCGGCGCCGGGCGGCTCGTCCTCCATCATGGGCACCCGCAGCACGATGCCGTCGTCGGCGGCCATGGCGGAGCCGTCCAGTCCGTAGCGCTGGTGCAGCCGTTGCCCCACAGCCAATGCCCAGGGCGCGTGCACCGGCATGCCGAACGGGCTGTGCAGGATCACGCGCCAGTCGCCCAGTTCGTCGTGGAACCGCTCCACCACCAGGGTGGTGTCGCTGGGGACCACCTCGGTGGCCTGCTTTTGCTCGTTGAGGTACTGGATGAGGTTGTTGGCGGCGAAGTCGTCCAGGCCGCTGGCCTTGCAGCGCTCGGTGGCAGGGCCGGCGTCGGACGCGGACAGTTCGCGGACGAAGGCGCCAAGTGCGCGGCCCAGGTCCACGGGCCGGCCCAGCGAATCGCCCTTCCAGAACGGCAGCTTTCCGGGCTGCCCGAACGCGGGGGAGACCAGGACGCGGTCGTGGGTGATGTCCTCGATCTTCCAGCTGGTGGCGCCCAGGGCAAAGACGTCGCCCACCCGGGACTCGTAGACCATTTCCTCGTCCAGCTCGCCCACGCGCCGGCCGCCCTTTGGTGCGCGCGCCGGTTTGCCGTCCCCGGAGGGGGAGGCAGAGCCTTCCTGTTCGGTGCCGATGATGTAGACGCCGAACAGGCCGCGGTCCGGGATGGTGCCGCCGGACGTAACGGCCAGGCGTTGGGCTCCGGGCCGCCCCTCGATGGTGCCGGCGTTGCGGTCCCAGATGATCCGTGGCCGCAGCTCGGCGAATTCGTCGGACGGGTAGCGCCCCGCCAGGAGGTCGAGGGTCGCCTCGAACGCTGACCGGGGAGGGAAGCAAAAGGCGCCGAGCGCCGGACGGTGCTGAACCACTCCTCCACGTCGATGCTGCCCAGGGCGGTTGCGGCAACGGTCTGCTGGGCCAGGATGTCCAGCGGATTGGCAGGGATGCTGAGCCGCTCGATCTTGCCACCCAGCATCCGCTCCACGGTGATGGCTGTGTGGACCAGGTCTGCCCGGTGCTTGGGGAAAAGGACGCCCTGGGAAATCTCGCCCACCTGGTGCCCGGCGCGTCCCACCCGCTGCAGGCCGCTGGCCACGGACGGTGGCGACTCCACCTGCACCACCAGGTCCACGGCACCCATGTCGATGCCCAGTTCCAGGGACGACGTAGCCACAACGCAGCGCAGCCGCCCGGACTTGAGGTCGTCCTCGATGAGCGCGCGCTGGTCCTTGGACACGGAACCGTGGTGGGCGCGGGCCAGGACCGGATCAGCGCCCGCGGAGCTGCCGGCCTGGGCCATCATGTGCGCAGGGGTGGCGGTTGAAGCGGGAATGCCCGACGGCGGTCCCCCCGGCGTGCCGGGCCCGCCGGCCTGCCCTTCCGGGCCGGGATCGTCCCAGCCCCCGCCGACGGCAATCAGCTGGCGTTCGGCGTAGATCTCGTTGAGCCGCGCCGTGAGGCGTTCGGCAAGCCGCCGGGAGTTGGCGAAGACGATGGTGGACTGGTTGGCCAGCACCAGGTCCACGATCTTTTCCTCCACATGCGGCGAGATGGAAGCCTGCGGCTGCAGGCCGGAAGCTGGGCCGGAGTCGAACGCCCCTGCCGCGCCCTGCAGGTCCGACATGTCCTCCACGGGCACCGATACGGTGAGGTCCCAGTTCTTCCTGGCCGGCGGGGCGACGATCTCCACGGGGGCTGAACCGGCCAGGAACTGGGCCACCAGCTCCCGCGGCTCCACCGTGGCGGAAAGCCCGATACGCTGCGCAGGCTTGGGCAGCAGCGCGTCCAGCCGCTCCAGGGACACGGCAAGGTGGGCCCCGCGCTTGGTCCCGGCCACGGCGTGGACCTCGTCAATGATGATGGTGTCCACCTCGGCAAGGGTTTCGCGGGCCTTGGAGGTGAGCATGAGGAACAACGACTCCGGGGTGGTGATGAGGATGTCCGGCGGGTTGGTCAACAGCGTCCGGCGGTCCGCAGCGGGAGTGTCCCCGGACCGGACCCCTACCGTGATCAGCGGGGCGGGAAGTCCCAGCCGCTTTGCCGTCTGGGTGATGCCGATCAGCGGGGACCGCAGGTTCCGTTCCACGTCAACGCCCAAAGCCTTAAGGGGCGAAATGTAGAGGACACGGGTCTTGCGCTTTGGCGCCCGGGCCCGCTTGCCTTTTGCGGGCGCTTGGGCAGCGGCGGGATCAGGGGCCTGGGACGCCGAGGCGAGCAGCCTGTCCAGCGCCCAGAGGAAGGCCGCGAGGGTCTTTCCGGAGCCGGTGGGGGCCACCACCAGCGCATGCGATCCTGAGGAGATGGCGTTCCAGGCCCCGGCCTGCGCAGGAGTCGGCTCGGAAAACGCGCCAAGGAACCAGTCCCTGGTGGGCCGGCTGAACTGGCCCATGGGGGCGGCCGCACCGGAAACACTGCTGCCGGCAGGACGCTGTTCCTGGTTCATGCC
This sequence comes from Arthrobacter sp. FX8, assembly GCF_026723805.1. Lineage (NCBI taxonomy): Bacteria > Bacillati > Actinomycetota > Actinomycetes > Micrococcales > Micrococcaceae > Arthrobacter > Arthrobacter sp. FX8. Next base: position 4,492,814 of record NZ_CP113505.1, read on the forward strand.
TCCATCATGCCGCAAGGCACTGACACCCGACTCCCGGGCGGCCGGGGTTCCGCCCGAAGCCGAACATCACCCCGTCCAACCCCGGGATTTCGGCCAAGGCAGACGGCAGCCCTGCAGGGCCTCGGCCGGCAAATCCCTGTTCAATAGCTGATCAATTCCTGTTCAAACAGTTTCGGACTCCGGCAGGTCCTTGGTGGCCGGGCCTTCAAGCAACCTTCCCTGGTTCGTGAAGCGGGAGCCGTGCAGGGGGCAATCCCACGTCTGTTCGTTGTCATTCCAGTGCAGGATGCCGCCCAGGTGCGTGCAGACCGCCGAGAGCCTGCAGGTGGTTCCTTCCACGGTGGATACAGCCACCGGCCGGTTGCCCTCGCGGTAGACCTTGCCCTGGCCTTCGGCCGGGACGGCGGCCGGGCCTGCGGTATCAGGTGTTGCGGGGGCAGGCGCTGCGGGAACGGTGGGTCCGCGGGTTCCCCGTTTGAGGCCGTCAATCCTGCGGCCCTCAGTGGTCACTTTCCCCCAGTCGGAGGCCATCCTCGCGGCAACGCCGGCGTTGAGCGCCACGGCGGACAACGCACCTGCCGGCGATGTAATGCGGTGGTGGATGGTGTCCGCCCAGGGCACCTGGCCGCCCAGGATGTCCGCCGAGATGCCCAGCGCGGCGGCGACGGCGTTGGTCATTCCCCACTTGTTGTAGCCGGTGCCGAAGTAGATCCGGCCCTTGCCGCGCGGGAGCTTTCCGAAGAAGGGCATGAGGTTGGTGGGCATGTAGTCCTGTGCCGACCACGTGTGCGTGGTGACCGCACCGGGGTAATGCCGGCCCGCCCAGTCGAGCAGCCCGGTGAGGTGCGCTTTCTCTGAGTCCGTCCGCCCCACGTGATGGCCGTGACCGCCCACAAGCAGCAGGTTCCGGCCGTCCACCTCATAGTCGCGAAGGGAGTGCGTGGGCTGCTCAACGGAGATATACATGCCCGGCGGAGGTGCCTGGTCCTCCTGCAGGGCAAGGGCCGCCGCGTAGGAGCGGCTTGGCTTCAGCTTGGCGAAATAGAGGCCGCGGTCCAGGACGGGGATTCCGGTGGCAAGGACGACCGTGTCCGCCCTGACACTGCCACGGTCGGTCCTGACGGCGGAGGGCGCATCGCCGGTGACGTCCTGGAGGCGCACGCCGCTGACGATCCGGCCGCCACGGCGGCGGATGTCCGCCACCAGTGCGTCGAGGACCTCCATCGGGTTGATCTGGGCCTGGTCCCGCAGCCGGGCGGCCCCGTGGACGGGAAACGGCAAACCCGCGTCGCGGACGTAATCCACGTCCAGCCCGGCAGTGGTGGCGGCGCTGACCTCCTCCCGCAGCTTTTCCGTTCCCTGTGCTGACGCAGCATAGGTGTAAGCGGTGCGGCGCTGGAAGGGCACGTTGTGCTCCTCCAGGTAGCGCAGCAGCCAGGCCTGGCCCTCCCGGTTTCCGTCCACGTACGCCTGCACCTGTTTCTGCGAATACTGGCGGGCCAGCTGGGACAGGAACGTGCCCTGCAGCAGCGTTACTTTTGCAGTGGTGTTGCCGGTGGTCACGGCCCCCGGCCGGCGGGCCTCCAGTACCAGTACGCTTTGCCCGGAGCGGGCCAGCAGCAGTGCGGCGACCAGGCCGGTGAGGCCGGCCCCCGCCACCACCGTGTCATACCTGGTGTCCGGTTCAAACGGATCAGAAATGAAGGGATCCCTGCGGTCCAGCCAAATCGACGTCATGCCAGTCCAACCTGCCTACGGTCCACGGCCCTCGCAGGCCAGTTTGTGCATCCCTCCATTCCCGGTTCCCTCCTGGGTCAGGTCCCGGGGTCAGGCGGGCTGGAACGCTCCAATGCTGAGCAGTGTGATGTTTGCGTTGCCGCAGGCCCGGGTAGGTTGCGGGAGGAACAGGGAATCGGTGTCCTCGGGCGGATAGATCCGGTAGCCGGCAGCATCCACGGGGGAGCAGTCCATGTAGTTGCCTGCCTGCGTGTAGCGCAGCACCGCAGTGCCCGTCTGGCCGGGGGCCAGCAGAACGTCCACGACACCTGCGGACTCATCCCGCGTGGCGGGGGCGCCAATGGGGGCGCCGGCGGCGTCTGCCACCAGGGAGACGCCCGGGAAGCCCCTGAGGATGCACGGCTCGGAGCCGCTGTTGGTGAGGTTGAGCTTCATGTAGACACTGCCGGCAGCGCCGCCACCGGACGGATCCGTGGCCGCCGTGAGCCCGGCCGCCTTGCACAGGCCCGGAGTGCCGGCAGGGCTGACGGGGGACGGGGAAGCCGGCGTCGACGTGGCCGGCGCCGAGGACGCCGGAGGCGCCGTTGACGCGGTCGGCGAGGGGGACTGGCTGGCCTGCCCGGTGGCGGGCGCCGTCGTAGTCTGGGACTGCGGCTGGCTTGGGCCGCACGCGGTGAGCAGCAGCGCTGCCGCTGCGGCCGCCGTCGTCATGGCAAACCCCTGGGAAATTTTCTGAGACCTCATGGGACCACCTTCGCGGTAGCCGTTGCCCGCGTCAACGATGCCACCTGCAGTAGGGGCAATTTGATGCCCGGATCGTGATGATCCGGGCACCAATTACGACCCTAGGGCTTGCCGGCCGGCTCCCGGCCGGCAGTGCCGGCGGCAGTGTTGCTGCCCGGCGCGCGGAGCCTGCCCTTGCTCCGCAGCAGTGCCGCCCCGCCCAGGACCAGTCCGCCCACGCCGGCAGCAAGCCCGGTCCAGCTGCGCGCCTCCGCGCCGCCGTCCGTCCCCGCCGCCTGTCCGGTGCCGTGGGCAGCTCCTGCCGCGCCGTGGGCGTCCGCGCTGTCCGCCGCCGTGATGGTGAGCGAGGGGGCGGGGGCTTTCAGCCCGTGGGGGTCCTGGCCGTCAGCGGCGACCTGGGACCAGTCGGTCTGGCCGCTTTCGCAGGTCTGCAGCGTGGGGAAGTTCAGGGTTGTCCCGGCCATGTCCGGCAGGTGCACGGAAAGGACCAGGGCGTCGCGCAGTTCGGGGCTCAGCGGCGTCTTGGCCGTATAGACGATCTGGCTGGTCCGCTGCGTGATGGCGGTTCCGTCCGGGAGCTTCCGGGGTTCGGCGAACTGTTCGGTCACCTTTTCCGCTGTCCAGTTGGGGTTGACCGTGGGTTGGGCGTCATTCAATTCCGGGGGCAGCGTGATGGCCACCTTCGTGGTGGGGGACGTGCCGCAGCCGTGCGGAATGCCGAACGTCAGCAGGGCATAGGAACCGGCGCCGGTCTTGTCCGGGGTCACGCCAACATGCGCTGAGGCGCCGCCCGCCACGGCGAGCAGGAGAACGGCTGAGCCTGCGGCGGCTGCGGATGCGGTCAGGGCACGGCGAAAAAACGGGGTTGTCATGGGTTGCCTTTCTGGCGCACACCACTGATACAGGGCGTGCAAAATGTGTACCCCGACGCCGTGCGGAAGGCCGGTGCGGGGCTTTAGCAGGGAAGCACGACGGCGGAAGGCGGGCCGCGCCGGCTGTCCTGGCGGACGTTGCGCCAGGGGGAGCGGTGCAAGGGAACGTGCCCGAACAGTCCGTTGAGGCGGACGGCAGGGACAGGTGCCACCGGCCCGGGAAGGCCGGCAAAGGGCCGCAGCCAGTCGGCCAGTGCCCACAGGGCAGCTTCGCCTTTGGCGAGGAGGAGGGCGCAGCCCAGCGTGGCCGCCGCGTGCGCTGCGAGCATCAGTGGTGCCAGCGCGGGATTTGCGGGACTCAGGTGCTCCGCCAGGGGAGCGAACGCTGCGAACCCGGCCAGGGGGACCTGGTGCAGGTGGGCCGCCGCCGGCGCACCTGCTGCGCTCTCAAGGGGAGCGGAAAAGGCGGTGAGAAGCTCGTGCAGGGCCAGCTGGCCGCCGCCCAGGAGCGCGGCCATGGCCGGAAACGCCAGCCGAAGGCGGGTTGCGGCCGTGCTGGCCAGTGCTGTCAGGGCCAGCACGGCCAGGAGGATGCCCGGGGCCGGAAGGCGGCCTCCGCCAACCACGTGGGCGCCGCCGGCGAGGGCCAGGGTGCCGGCGGCCAGGGTCGAGGCACGGAGGAGGTGGAAAGGGACCTGCGGGAGGGAACCACGCACGGCTGCTCCTCCTGCTGTCCGCCGGCACTGCAGGGTGCAGGGCCGGTTCCGCCTACGGGTCCGGAGCCGGTGCCCGGACCCTCAAGATTCTACCGGCCCCTTAGTCAGTCTCCGGCCCGGTGCAGTAGGGGCAATCGTCCGGGCAGTCCGTCATGCCGGCACCCCTGCCAGGTCGTAGCCGTCGGCGATATGGAACAAGCGCCGGCCTCCCGCGGGGGCTGCCACCCACACCACGTCGCCGTCATCGGTCCGGGCATCCACCAGGCCGCTGAAGGCGGTGTGCCCATCCCTCCTGAGTTCGACGCTGTCGCCGACCTGGACGGCGTCCCAGCGGACAGGGCTCTTTACGCGGCTCGTCATTGAAGTCACGGATATTCCTTTGAAGAGGCTTGGCCGGGGCGGCTGCTGCGGCCCCGGTGATGCCATCAAACCGCTGCGCCACGGCGCGGCTCAATGGAGGAATGGCTACGGGTTCCGGTCCCTTGTTGTGCATCCCTCCAGCAGGGACCCTGTGCCGGCATGGAGCGGCAGGGTTAGACTGCCTGCATACGTGTTGGCGATCGAAGGAGAAGTTCATGGACTACACCGGAAGCCAGTCGGAGAAGGCCGTAACCGCCGGGGAACTGGGCCGCAGCCACATCGGGCAGACCATCAGCTTCAAGCCGAACGAGTTCACGGTTGTGTTCGGCAAGCTCGCGGGCATCGCCCGGACTGAGGCCATGGTCTACCTGTCGCTGACGGGGGTTGGAAACGGCACCCACCTGAAGGACGAATATGACCTGCCGCTGACCCATGAGGTCTTTGTGCCGGTGGACGTCATCACCAACGCGGAATCCACCATCAAGGACCTGTTCGGCAAAGTCCAGGAAAACCTCCGCGGGGCCGGCCACAAGGGTGGCGAGGACCGGACGGACCGGCTCTAACCGCCCGCAGCAAGAGCAAGGAAGAAGGCCGGCACTTTCGTGCCGGCCTTCCCCTTGGCCTAGTACGCCTTGACCCGCTGCTCCACCACGAGATGGATGAGGGCGAATACGCCGTCCCGGTCAATCGCTGCCAGGGCTGCATCCAGCGCTGCCGGGACATCTCGGTCCTCGGTCACCGTGACCCCGAATCCGCCGAAAGCCCTGGCCATCAGCGCAAAGTCGGGGTTCCTCAGCTGGGTACCGGAGACGCGCCGGGGATAGTGCCGCTCCTGGTGCGTGCGGATGGTGCCGTACTCCTGGTTGTCCATGACAACCACCAGCGGCGTGGCCCCGTACTGGGCAGCCGTGGCCAGCTCCTGCCCGTTCATGAGGAATTCGCCGTCCCCGGCGATGGTGACCACGCGCCGCTTCGGTTCGGCCAGGGACGCTGCGATGGCCGAGGGGACGGAGTAGCCCATGGACCCGTTCCGCGCGCTGATCATGGACGCGTAGCGGCGGGTGGGGAAATACCGGTGCGCCCAGTTGGTGTGTTCACCTGCACCGAACGTCACCACCGCATCGTCGGGCAGCCGGGGGACGAGGTTGGCCATCAGGGTGTCCATCCGGGCCTGCCCGGCCGCCGGGGCAGCAGGAGGCAGCGTGGCAAAGCGCTCCTGCTCGGCGCGCATCCTGGCCGTCCAGGCCTTCCACTCTTCCTTCACGGGCAGGCTGATGCCCTCCAGGCCGCGCACGAACGCTTCCGGTTTGGCCAGGATCTGCCGCGATACCGGGCCGGACCTTCCCCGCAGCGACGGGTCCACGGTGACCAGGAAATTTTCCTTGTTCCAGTCCTGCCGGCAGACGAAACCGTCCGTAATGACGTCGCCCGGCACCGTTCCCACGAAGACCAGGAGGTCGGTCTCCTCCAGCAGGTCGTAAGTGGGGCGCGGCCGGCCATAGCCGATCGGTCCCACGTAGGACGGCGAATCGAAGGGCACTGTTCCCTGCGTCCGCCATTCCGCCGCCGCCGGGATGTGGTGCCGTTCCAGCCAGGCGGTGAGCTGGTCCGCGGCCTCCTGCGTCCAGTCGTTGCCGCCGGTCACGAACAGCGGCTTGGACGATTCCGCCAGCGCCGCTTCCAGGGCTGACGCATCAGCGCTGCCCATCCCGCCTGCGGCCACGGGAATCGCAGGATGCAGCGCAGGGCTGACCTCCCGCCGGATGACGTCCTCGGGCAGGCCCACCACCACGGGCCCGGGCCGGCCGCTCATTGCCGCAAACATGGCCTCCGCCACTATCTCGGAGGCCCGTTCCGGGTGGTCAAGGACCATCACCCGCTTGGCGCCGGTGTCGAACCAGGACTTGATGTCGAATTCCTGGAACGCCTCGCGGTCCCGGTGGGCAAACGGGATCAGGCCCACGAAGAGCAGCATCGGCGTGGAGTCCTGCCAGGCGGTGTGCAGCCCTACGTGGGCGTTGGCCGCGCCGGGCCCCCGGGTCACCATCGCCACGCCCGGGCGCTGGTTCAGCTTTCCGTCGGCTTCCGCCATGTACGCGGCACCGCCTTCATGGCGGCAGACGATGGTTTCGATCTTCGAGTTGTGCAGGCCGTCCAGCACATCCAGGAAGCTCTCGCCGGGAACCACATAGGTGCGTTCCACGCCATGCGCCACCAGCGAGTCAACGATCACGTGCCCCGCGGATTTCAGGGCGGGCGCCACGGTGTCCTGGTGATGGACGACGGCGGCGGGCCGGGTGGGGGAGGAGGTCAGGGTGGGCTGCGGCTCTGGTGTCATGTTCTTTCTTTGGCTCGGAAGGTTGGCGGAAGGGATGGGGTCAGGAGATGGGGGTGCGGTTGGCGATGACGGGGGACTTTCCGGTGTAGCCGTCGCGGGTTTCGGCGATTTGGCGGATGCGGGTGCGGCAGGCGTACCAGCCGGCGACCATGAGGATGGAGGCGATGGCGGTGACGAGCATGGTCAGGGGTGAGTCGATGAAGACCATGATGAGGACGCCGATGAGGAAGAGCAGGGAGAGGTAGCCGGTGTAGGGGGCGCCGAACATGCGGAAGGAGGGGCGGGTGACCCAGCCTTTGTCGGCCCAGCGTTTGAGTTGGATTTGGCACAGGACGATGGTGGCCCAGGTCATGATGATGCCGACGGAGGCGATGTTCAGGACGATTTCGAAGGCTTCGGCGGGGACGAGGTAGTTCAGGGGGACGCCGAGGAGGGAGACGGTGGCGGTGATGGCGATGCCGCCGTAGGGGACGCCTGCTTTGTTCATGCGGGAGGCGAAGCGGGGTGCGGAGCCGTTGACGGACATGGAGCGCAGGATCCGGCCGGTGGAGTAGAGTCCGGCGTTCAGGGAGGACAGGGCGGCGGTGAGGACGACGAGGTTCATGATGACGTCTACGCCCTGGACGCCGATGGAGCCGAAGAAGGTCACGAAGGGGCTGACGCCTTTTTGGTAGGAGGTGAAGGGCAGCAGCAGGGCCAGGAGGATCACGGAGCCGACGTAGAACACGGCGATGCGGAAGACCACGGAGTTGATGGCCTTGGGCATGATTTTTTCGGGGTTTTCGGTTTCGCCGGCGGCGGTGCCGACGAGTTCGATGGAGGCGTAGGCGAACAGGACGCCTTGCATGAGGATGATCATGGGCAGCAGGCCGTTGGGGAAGATCCCGCCGTTGTCGGACAGGAGGCTGATGCCGACCTGTTGGCCGTCCACGGGGGTGCCGAAGATGACGAAGTAGGTGCCGATGATGAGGAACGCGACCAGGGCGGCGACCTTGATCAGGGCGAACCAGAATTCCATTTCGCCGAAGACCTTGACCGAGACCAGGTTCAGGGCCAGGACGACGATGAGGGCGGTCAGTGCCCAGGCCCACTGGGGGACGTCGGCCATCCAGGGGATGTAGTTGCCGAAGAAGTGCATGTAGAGGGCGGCGGCGGTGATGTCCACGATGGTGGTGGTGGCCCAGTTGATCCAGTAGAACCAGCCGGAGACGAACGCGGCTTTTTCGCCGAAGAATTCGCGGGCGTAGGAGACGAACGAGCCCGAGGAGGGCCGGTGCAGGACCAGTTCGCCCAGGGCGCGCAGGATCAGGAACGCGAAGAACCCGCAGACCGCGTAGGCGATGACCAGGGACGGGCCCGCGGCGTTGAGCCGGCCGCCGGCGCCCAGGAACAGGCCGGTGCCGATCGCGCCGCCGATCGCGATCATCTGGATCTGCCGGGGCTTGAGGTTCTTGTGGTAACCCTTGTCCTCCGCGTGCAGGGAGGTCTCGGACGCATGCGCGTGACCACCATCAATTATGTGGTCGAAGCCAACCTCGTCATTGGGGTTGTTGGGCATGGGTATTTCCTTTCGATCCGGGGAAGATCTGTCTTGGATGGGAAAAACTAGAAAACTGACCAGCCGGTGCGGTCGGAGAGGTCGGCAAGGGCTGCCGTGCCGGCGAGGGAATTGCCCTTGGCATCCAGGCGCGGGCTCCAGACGCAGATGGCGCACTGGCCCGGCACGATGACCAGTATTCCGCCGCCCACCCCGCTCTTTCCGGGCAGGCCCACGCGGTAGGCGAATTCGCCGGCGGCGTCATACATGCCGCACGTCAGCATGATGGAGCCGATCCGCTTGGCCTCGCTCCGGGACAACACGGTGCCGGCGGCTCCCTGTCCGTCATTGGCAAGGAACAGGCCGGCCTTGGCCAACTCCGCGCAGGTCATCATGATCGAACACTGGCGGACGTAATTCTCCACCACTGATTCCGCAGGCTGCGTGAGGTTCCCGAAGTCCTTCAGGAAATGCGCCAGGGCAAGGTTGCGGCTGCTGCCGGCCAGTTCACCGGCGGCAGCTGCCTCGTCAATGAACGGCCCCTGTCCCCGGCTGTCCGCCTGTCCCTGGTGACCCGCTTGTCCGGTCAGGAACCGCAGGAGGTGCGCGGCGGCGTCGGGCGTCTCCTGCATCAGGTGGTCGGTGACCACCAGCGCCCCGGCATTGATGAAGGGGTTGCGCGGGATGCCATGTTCGGCCTCGAGCTGAACCAGGGAGTTGAAGGCTGTTCCGGACGGTTCGCGCAGCACCCGAGACCACAGCCGGGCGGACCGGCCGCCCTGCAGCGCCATGGCCAGGGTGAAGACCTTGGAGATGCTTTGGATGGAGAAGGGGACATCGGCGTCACCGGAGCAAAAAACGTCACCGGACGTGGTGGCGACGGCAATGCCAAACCGGTCGAAGGGGACCTTGGCCAGGAAGGGGATGTTGCGGGGTACTGCACCCGTTTCCTTCCGCGGACGGTGACGCCGGACGATGTCCTCGAGGAGGATGTCCAGGGGTGGTGCGCCGAGTGTTGTGGTCATTTCCTGCCTGAAGTGTCGTAGGAAGTGGAGGCCCACTCCTGGAGGTGGAGCAGCGCCACCAGGGAATCCCTGGGGCTGCCGAAGTCGAGGCCGGTCACCCGGGTGGCTTTGGCCACCCGGTAGTAGACAGTGTTCTTGTGCAGGTTCATCCGCCTGGCGCATTCGGCGACGTCGAAGGACGCATCGAAATACGTGCGGAGGGTGTCGGCGAGTTCGGCGTCCTCCTGGAGGAGCGCTGCCAGGCCGCGGTGGCGGAACGGTGAGGTGTGGAAGTTCCGCACCGCCTCGCGGTAGAGGATTTCCGCTTCGAAATCGCCCACCGCGGCAACCGTGCCGGGTTCTGCCGTGCCCACGCAGGCCAGCAGCGCCTCCGTCACCCCGGTCACCGTATGGAGGGACAACAGGTCCGGCACCAAGGGGCCCACGGCCGCGAATGGACTGATGCCGAGGTGCTTGCGGGCATCCCGGACGATTGCCTCGGCAAGGGAACGCAGCCCCGATTCCGCGGTGCTGGACTGCAGGTCAGGCACGATGATGGCGGTGTCACCCTTGAACTGGCCCACGACGGCGGTGGGCTTGTACGCGGCCGCGTGGATGGAGGCGAGATTGGCAAGTTCCCCGTGCTTGAGTGCGGCGTCGTCGGCGCGCGAGTCGGCGTCGGACATGCCGATGAGGATGAGGGCGGCGGGACGTTCCGAAGGGATTTTTCCGCTGTGCGCGCTGGCGGCGGCCTCCGCGGGACCTGACAGGATCCGAACAATCCGGTCCTCCCGCATATGGACGGACTGCTGGTTGCGGTACCGGATCAGTTCGGCCGAGACGCGTGCCGCGGATCCCGTGAGGACATACTCAACGTCCGGGCCGAAGCCGGCTCCGGTTTCCTGGAGCCAGATGTAGCCCATGATCCGTTCGCCGGCAAAGAGCGCGATGGCCACCCGTTCCCGCAGCCCGTCCTGGGGCCGTGCGGGTACCCGGACCGGCTGCCGGGTGCGGTGCAGTTCGCGGTAGGCGCCAAGATCCTTGAGCAGCAGTTCGTATTTGCGGGGGCCGCGCCGGGCCAGGATGGAAGCCTTGCGGAGTTCGTCGATGTCATTGGTGACGGTGGAGTAGGCCAGGACCTTGTTGGCCGCATCCTCGATGAGCACGTGGCTGGACGTGAGCCGCGCTGTGGTCTGGGCGATCGCGAACAGGTCTTCCTCGAGCAGGGTCAGCACTTCGCTCTGGTAGCTGCGCGGCTGGATCCGGTCCTTGGCAATGGAGAGCAGGCGGTCCCAGTCTGCTGCCGGATCCACCAGCAGCAGTCCCGATCCGGCTGCGCGGAGGAGTTCTTCCGCTTCCGCCAGGTCTTCGCGCTGGCCCTTGACGGCGACCACCGGGGGCGGGTCCTTCAGGAGGCGCCGGAGGGCAGGCAGCGCCGAACGGCCACGGACCCCGATGAGCAGGACAAAGGCTTTGCCGGCCTGGGCTGCTTCATCGTCGGCGTCGACGATCAGGAACCGTTCGATGTCCGGCGCCGAGGGGGCCGGGCGAAGGATGAGGCTGGCGAAGCCGAGGGGAAGATCCGAGAGGATGTCATCCACCGTAACCGCGGCCATGGGTTGTCCTTTTGCGTCGATCCCACCGGACGGCTCTGTCCGGTCACCTCATGCTATCCAGCGTCCTGGGCTGATTTTATGGAACCTCCTCCAAGTCCAGGGGATCCTTTTTAGGCTCCAGCCTGAGGCGACGCACCGCACGTGACGGGACATGCGGGCAGGAACGCCGAAAGGCGGGCCAGCCGGTGCTGGCCCGCCTCTGGTGCGGTGCTGTGGCGGGTGCCACGGCGGCCTGTCAGATCCAGGCCGGTGCCGGCGGCGCCGGGGTAGCTGCTTCGCCGTCGCGCTTCGCCGTGGTTCCGTCCGTGCCGCGGCCCGCGGCCCACTGGGCGATGGCGGCCAGTGAACCGGACACCACGGTGGGCGACAGGGCGGCGGTGTCCCCAAACGACAAGCCGGTGCCGTCCACTGTGATGAGGAGCCCGGCGTCGGTGCCGCGCGCATGCCAGGCGCCGGTGATGTCCTTGAGCAGGCGTTCCAGGACGGGTGCAGGGATGTCCTTGAAGGTGGCCCCGTTGTCCAGGTCCACGGCGTGGACCCAGACTTCGCGGGTGCGCATCCACACGGTCTCTTCGGCCGGGACGGTCCTGCCCTGGACGGTTTTGACCTTGTGGTGCCAGTTGGCGGCGGGCAGGTCGCGCCATTCGACGTTCAGGTGCACGGCGGAGTGGTCGAACAGGTTCCGCAGGGCGATGGGACTGAGGGTGGACCCGAAGTCGATCTCGTGGTTGCGGACCTCAACGGAAGGGTACATGGGTGTTTCCACCCCGGTGGCCGCCCACTCGACCAGACGGGCGATGGCCCTGGCGTTGTAGCCCACGTGGGCTACAACGTGGCGGCGGGTCCAGCCGGGCAGCAGCGAGCCCCCGTCCAGTTCCGCGTCGGGAAGCTCGTTGAGCTTGCGGGCGAAGAACGCGGTGCCGCGCCGGGCCTGCAGCAGCCCCTCGAGCAGCACGGGGTCGCTGGCCTGGTCGTGCCGGGCAACCATCAGGCTTCCTTGACCACGCGGTTGGTCAGCTGGCCCAGGCCCTCGATGGTGGTGACCAGGACCTGGCCCTCCTGCAGGTAGCGCTTGGGGTCCTGCGCGTGGCCCACGCCGCCGGGGGTGCCGGTGGCGATGACGTCGCCCGGGTTCAGGGTGATGATGGTGGAGATGTAGGAGACCAGGTATTCCGGGGTGAAGACCAGGTCGCTGGTGGGGGTGGACTGCTGGACGTCGCCATCCACGGCCGAGGTCATCAGCGGCCCGGGGGTGAATTCGTCCTTGGTGACCAGGGCCGGGCCGAACGGGGTGGACTTCTCCCAGGTCTTGCCCTGCAGCCACTGGATGGTGCGGAACTGGTAGTCGCGCATGCTGATGTCGTTCAGCACGGAGTACCCTGCGATGTGCCCGGCAGCCTCTGCCTCCGGGATGCGCCGGCCGGCCTTGCCGATGACGACGGCGAGCTCGGCTTCCCAGTCCACGGTGTCCGATTCCTGCGGCAGCGCGAGGTCATCGTTGGGCCCGATCAGCGACTCGGCGTACTTGGCGAACAGGGTGGGGTACTCGGGGACCTCGCGGCCCATCTCCTTGATGTGGTTGCGGTAGTTGTGGCCCACGCAGATGATCTTGCCCGGGGAAGGCACGACGGCGGCGAGGTCGGCGCCGTCGAACGCGTGTGTTGCGCCGTTGGCATCCTTGGCGATGGTTTCCCAGTTGGGGTCCTGCAGGAGTGCCCCGACATCGGAAAAGCCCGGGACTTCGGTGAGGGTCTCGCCGTCCTGGCGAGCGGCCTTTGTTCCGTCGGGAGTGCGGAGGGTGAGGAGTTTCATTACTTGGTGCGTCCTTCGATGTAGGTGCGGTTGAAGTTCAGGCGCTCGAAGATGGGGGCGTCGCTGAACCGGAACAGATCAAACTCAGTCCCGGCTTCCAGGGACCATTGCTGCCAGGACGGGACGACGAACAGGTCGCCCTTGGCCAGGACCTTGGTTTCGCCGTTCAGGGTCACGGATCCGGTGCCTTCGAAGACCTGCCAGACGCTGGAGCCCACCTCGCGGACGGTCTCGGTCCAGGCGCCGGCGCGCAGCCGGTGGAACTCGGCGCGGATGGTGGGCATGACGTCCCCGCCCGTGGTCGGGTTGGTGTACCGGATGGCGGCGTGGCCCTGGGAGACGGTGGCGGGGTGGCCCTCGTCCTCGAGGAGCAGCTGTTCGCGCAGGGCGGCGTCGGTGTACTTCCACCGGTAGGCCGCGATGGGGGAGTTGGTGGTGTCATCGAGGCCCGAGAGCGGGCGCAGTCCGGGGTGGGCCCAGAGCCGCTCGGAGCGGGAGACGTCCGGGGTGGCTTCGTCGGTGACGCGCTCGGTGCCGAACTCGAAGAAGCCGGCGTCTGCGTAGTGCACGAACGGGATGTCCAGGCCGTCGATCCACGCCATGGGCTGGTCGGTGTCGTTGTGGTGGCCGTGGAAGTTCCAGCCCGGGGTGAGCAGGAAGTCGCCGCGGGACATCCGGACAGGGTCCCCGTTCACCACGGTCCACACGCCCTCGCCCTCGACGACGAACCGGAACGCATTCTGCGAGTGGCGGTGCTCCGGGGCCGTTTCACGGCCGCCCAGGTACTGGATGGCCGCCCACAACGTCGGGGTGGCGTAAGGCGTGCCGGCCAGGCCCGGGTTGGCCAGCGCAATGGCGCGCCGTTCCCCGCCGCGGCCCACGGGCACCAGGTCCCCGGCGCGGGCGGCCAGGGGGTACAGGTCATTCCAGCGCCAGACGTGCGGCACTGCTTTCGGGGACGGGACCATGGGCATCAGGTCCGCGATCTCCGTCCACAACGGAATCAGGTTTTCCTTATCGAAATCCCGGTACAGCTGCTCAAGCTGCGCAGCCTCCTCCGGGGTGGGCTCGGGAACGTGGTGTTCCTGCGCCACGGATTCGTGCGTTTGGTTTTCAGCGCTGATCGACACTGGCCTTCTCCTTGCGTGCGGACTGACTGCGACGTGGATTCGACCCTAGGGAAGATCTGCTGTGATCCCCAGCATATTCTGGCATGCAGAATTCCTTCGGCCCTGCCGGTCAGCTTCCGGCTGCCCCGTCCGCCGGATTGGCCGCGATGTCTATTTCCAGCTGGCGCCGGGTCTCCATCATGACGCCCACCAGCCCGGCGTCGAACAGGGGCCGGAACCGTGCCACGGGAGTGGCCACGCTCAGGGCGCCCACCACCATGCCCTTGCCGTTGTGCAGGGCCATCCCAAAGGCGCTGATGCCCTCCTCGGTACCCTCGAAGTTGGCGGCAAATCCGTTGGCGCGGACGGACTCAAGCTCGCGCAGGAACGCGGGGTAGTCGGCGTCCGGGATGTAGTCGCCGCCCAGTTCCGCGTTGGGGCTGCGGAACAGCTGCTCCAGCACGGCGGGATCGAGCTCCGCCAGGATGGCTTTCCCGCCCGAGGCTTTATGCGCGGGGAGCAGGGTCCCCTGCCGGTCCCCGACGCGCAGGATGTTGGTGCTTTCCACCGTGTCCAAAAAGCGGACTTTGGTGCCCACCCGGATCATGAGGTTGACGGTCTCGTTGGTGCGTGCGCACAGCAGTTCCATGTGTGGCCGGGAGATGTCCCGCAGCTGGCGTGTCCAGCTCAAGCCCGCCGGGCCCGCGCCCATCGCGGGGCCCGGCACATACCGGCGCGTTTCATCCTGGACCGCGAAGCCCCGGTACACCAGCATGGCCAGGAGCCGGTGTGCCGTGGACGGCGCCACGCCGAGCTCCGCCGCAGCGTCCTTGAGCTGCAGGCTGCCGACGTCCCGCAGGAGCTGGAGGAGCTGCAGGGCGTTATCCACCGCTTCGATGGAGTAGGTGGGCTTCCGCCGGGCAGGAAGATTCTGCATGACAGAATAATATGGGCGCGCTGGTATGACTACCAGCACAGTGGTGGGATGAATCACACAACTTCCGCTGCAGCGCCGCAGCGCACGGCCGCCCCCACCTCGGGCGCAGGCCTCTCCGGGTTCCCCCGGCGTTCCGTACTTGCCGTCCTGGTGTGCTGGCTGCTGGTCGTTTTCGACGGCTACGACCTGATCGTCTACGGCACCGTCCAGGGCTCACTCATCAGCGACACCGGCTGGGGCCTGACCAAGGCCACGGCCGGGACCATCGGGTCCATGGCCTTTGTCGGCATGATGATTGGAGCGGTCTTTGCCGGCCGTATGTCCGATACCTGGGGCCGGCGGCGCACCATCATCGGCTGCGCCATCGTGTTTTCCGCGTTCACCATCCTTTGCGCCTTTGCCCCCAATGCGCCGGTCTTCGGCGGCCTCCGCCTGCTGGCCGGCATCGGACTGGGGGCCTGGTGCCCTCAGCCAACGCTTTGGTGGCCGAACTCGTGCCGGAAAAATGGCGGTCAACCATCGCCACCCTGATGATGTCCGGCGTTCCCATCGGCGGCTCCCTCGCCGCGCTGGTGGGCATTCCGCTGATTCCGGCCTTCGGCTGGCCCATCATGTTCCTCGTGGCCGTCGTCGCCCTGGTGGTAGTGATCCCGCTGGGGTTCCGCTACCTGCCGGAAACACTGGCACCCAAGACAACCGGCGGCAGCACCGCGAAGGAGTCCGTGGGATTCGGCTCCCTGCTCCGGGCGCCTTACCTCGGCACCAGCCTGCTGTTTGCCATCGGCACCCTGGTGACCCTGTTCGCCTGGTACGGGCTGGGCACCTGGCTGCCCAACCTGATGCAGCTGGCCGGGTACAACCTTGGCTCCGCCCTGACGTTCGCGCTGGCGCTCAACCTGGGCGCCGTGGCTGGCTCGGTACTGACCGCCTGGGCCGGCACAAGGTTCGGGCCCATTCCCACTGCGATTGCGGCAGCGGCGGTGGCCGCCGTCGCCCTGGTGGTCCTGGTGTCCGGGCCGCCCGTCGCCGTCGTCTATTTCATGCTGGTGCTTGCCGGCGTGGGAACGCACGGCACCCAGTGCCTGATTATCGCGGCCGTGGCCAGCCACTATCCGGCACACCTCCGCGGTACTGCCCTTGGCTGGGCACTCGGCGTGGGCCGCATCGGGGCAGTGGCCGCACCGCAGGCCGGCGGGCTCCTGCTCGCAGCGGGCCTGGGCGTCAACTCAAACTTCCTGGCGTTTGCCGGAGCAGCCGCCGCAGCAGCAGTCCTGCTCGCAGCAGTCGGCATCAAAATCAAGAAATCAACAGCAGTAGGAGTTTCCAATGTCTAACGTCAAAGCGTCCACCGACGTCCTCGTGGTGGGCGGCGGCATGGCCGGGCTTGCCGGAGCGCTGGCGCTTCGCGAAAACGGCGCCGACGTCACCCTGGTTGAAGTGGCACCGGCCTTCGGTGAAGTGGGTGCGGGCCTGCAGATGGCCCCCAACGCATCCCGCGTCCTGAAGCGCTGGGGCCTGCTGGAGAAGGCGCTGGAAATTGGCGTCCAGCCCAAGCACCTGGTGTTCCGCGACGCCATCACCGGCGAGGAGCTGACCCGCCAGACCCTGGGCGGTGAGTTCGAGGAGCGCTACGGCGCCCCCTACGTCGTCATCCACCGCAGCGACCTGCACCGGATCCTGCTCGAAGCCTGCCAGGAAGCCGGCGTCACCCTGGTGAACGACGTCCTGGTGCAGAAGGTGGAAACCGACGGCGACCGGGCCCGCGCTTACGCCGCCAAGGGCGAGGTCTTTGAAGCCGACGCCATCCTGGCTGCGGACGGGCTCAAGTCCACCTTGCGCGGCACCGTTGCCAATGACGGTCCGGTGAATTCGGCCTACGTGGCGTACCGCGGAACCGTGCCCATCACCGAGGAGACCCCGGCCGCGGACCTGGAGGACGTCATCGTCTACCTGGGACCGGACTGCCACCTGGTCCAGTACCCGCTGCGCAAGGGCCAGCTGCTCAACACCGTGGCGGTGTTCAAGTCCCCGTCCTTCGAGCGCGGCGAAGAGCAGTACGGCGGCGTGGACGAGCTCGAGGCAGCCTATAAGGACTGCGTCCCCGCCGTGCAGGAAGCCCTGAAGAACCTGGCCACCGGCATCCGCTGGCCCATGTACGACCGCGACCCCATCGAGAACTGGGTTTCCGGCCGCATGGCACTCATCGGCGACGCCGCCCACCCGATGCTGCAGTACCTGGCCCAGGGTGCCTGCCAGGCGCTGGAGGACGCGGCAGTCCTGCAGGACGTGGCCCGCGAAAAGGTCTTCACGCCCGAGGGCATCGACGCCGACGCCTGGGAAGCTGCCTTCCGCGAGTTCAACGAAGCCCGCGCCGCGCGGACGGCCCGAGTGCAGCGCACCGCCCGGATCTGGGGCGAGTCCTGGCACGTGGGCGGCGTGGCACGCATCCTGCGGAACATGCTGTTCAAGAGCCGCGGCGACAACAACTTCCAGTACAACGACTGGCTGTACGGGCGCGGTGAGCCGGGCGTTCCCGCGGAGGTTCCGGCCGGGGTTCCGGCCGGGGCCAGGCTGGTGGAAGCCTAAGCACTGATTTTCCAGGGCGGGCGTACGACGGCGGGTGGCTGCCGCCGTCGTACCCCCGCCGGAGCGGCCCCCACCTGGACCCGCGCCAGCGGGGCCATTCCAGGCAGGAAGTCGTTGACGCCATCGCCCGCCGCGGACGTCCGGGGGGAAATGAGCCTCGCCTTCCTATAGTCGTGCAGGGCCTGTGGACTCCCGGATGGTCAAGTGGGTGGGCATGACCGCCAGCTGCCGGGCGGCTCTTCCCGCCAGCGGGTTGAGCTGGGCCAGCAGCATGGACACCGCCACCCGGCCGGCCTGCTCGATGGGACTTGAAATGGTGGTCAGGGGCGGGTTGCAGAAGTCCGCGCCGAAGATGTCATCGGACCCGATGATGCTCATGTCCTCCGGGACGCGGATGCCGCGGGCCTGGAGGCGCTGGAGCATGCCGATGGCCAACAGGTCGTTGAAGACGATGCAGGCAGTGGCACCCGTCCTGACCGCCGCGTCCGCCGCGGCAGCCCCCGACGTCGTCTTCGGGGTGTAGGGCCCGATCCGGTGGACCTCCATACCGCGCCGTTTCGCGTCCTCCTCGAAGACCTTCCACCGCATCTGGTTTGACCACGACGTGGGTGGTCCGGCGACGTAGCAGACCTTGTGGTGGCCCAGGGAGGCCAGGTGTTCCAGGGCCTGGATGATGGCCGACGGCGTATCGATCATGACCGTGGGAGCGCTGGTGGAGGCGCGGTTGAAGGTGACCAGGGGCTGCGTCCGCGAGACCTCCGCCAGCTGGGCGTCCGTCAGGCGGGAGGCAGCGAGAATGAAACCGTCGGCGGATTTGCGCATCTTGTGCAATGCATCGAGTTCCACCTCGTTGGATTCTTCAGTGTCCACCAGCAGCTGTGTGTAACCGGCTGCCTTGAGCTGGTGCTGCGTGCCCCGGATGATGTCGAAATAGAACGGGTTGGTGATATCGGGCACGAGCACCGCCACGGCGTTGGTGCGCCCCGAACTGAGTCCCCGCGCCTGGGAGCTCGGCACGTAGTTCAGCTCCGCGGCTGCCTCTTCGATCCGCTGCCGGGTCCTCGCATTGACCCGGTTCGGCCGCGACAGGGCACGTGACACCGTGGAGGTGGCCACTCCGGCCAGTTCCGCCACGTCGCGGATGGTGGGCGGCCGGTTTGAACTGGCGTTAAGGTCTAGCGCACCACGTGTGGTGCCTTCGACGGGTAGATCAGCCATGACGCTGGACCTTTCCTCGCTGGCTGGACGAACCGCCGTCGACAATTAACGCCGGCGAGGCCCCTGACTCTGTAGCCTTAATCCCACCATTTTTGGCAACTTTTGGCAACCGCTTGCCGGAGTTGTTGCATCCTTCCTAGACTGGCATTCGAGTCGCCTGCAGTGATTTCCGCCACAGGACGGATGTGGCCATGTGGGTGTCCTAGAGGAGAAAAACAATGAGGTTTAAATCGACTACTGGGCTTGCGGCGATTGTTACGGCTGCAGCACTGGCCCTGACCGGTTGCGGTTCGGGTTCCGGGACTGGCGGGGGAGGGTCCACGAATGCGGACGGCAAAGTGGACGGGACGGGCAAGACGCTGAACGTCCTGACTGGCGTTCTCAGCCAATACCCCGAGCAGCAGAAACAGTGGCAGAGCGATATTGCCGCCAAGTTCAAGGCTGAAACCGGGGCCGACGTGAAGTTTGAAACCTTCGCCTCGGCCAACGACGAGCTCACCCGCATCCAGACTTCCGTGGTCTCCGGCCAGGGGCCGGATGTCTACGGACTCGGCACGACCTTCACCCCCACGGCCTATGCCACCAAGGCCTTCGTCACCCTCTCGGATGACGACTGGAAGAAGGTTGGCGGCAAGGACCGCTTCAACCAGGCTGCCCTCGGTATTTCCGGCCCGGACAAGGACCACCAGGCCGGTATCCCCTTCGTCAGCCGCCCGTTCGTGATGGCGTACAACAAGGACCTGCTCGCCGCGGCCGGCATTGACAAGCCCGCAACCAGCTGGGACGAGCTCGCAGCCCAGGCCAAGAAGATGACCAAGGCTGATACCTATGGCATCGCCACGGGCTACAAGGACAACTATGACCCCTGGAAGTTCATCTGGGCCATGTCCGTCCAGGCCGGAAACCCCTTGGTCGATGGTAACAAGCTCAAGATGGACGACCCCACCGTCAAGAAGGCCTACCAGACCTACTTCGGCTGGTTGACCCAGGACAAGGTCGTTGACCCTGCTTCCGTCGGCTGGAGCAACAGCAACGCCGTGGCGGCCTTCGCCAGCGGCAAGGCCGGCTACCTGATGATGACCACTTCCAGCTCCATCCCCACCCTGGACAAGTCCGCAGTTGCCGGGAAGTACGAGTACGCCCTGATGCCCACGGTCGCACCGGGCGAGACGCAGTCCAAGTCCGATGGCGAGGCCGCCAGCATCCTCTCGGGCGACAACCTGGTGGTGGCTGATTACTCCAAGCAGAAGGACCTTGCCTTCTCCTACATTAAACTGATCACTTCCAAGGACGAGCAGTTGAACTACCAGAAGACCTTCGGCGACCTGCCTGCAAACGCCGAAGCCCTGGCCGCTCTGACAGACCCCAAGCTCAAGCCGGTGGCTGACGCCGCCGCCAAGTCCAAGGCCACACCGTTCACTGGCGCCTGGGGCGATATCCAGCTCGGCCTCCTCAACGTCACCGTGCAGTCGATCCCGGACCTGGCCGCGGGCAAGGTGGACGAGTCAGCACTCGAACAAAGGATCAAGGACGCCCAGAACAAGGGCCAGGCTTCCCTGGACCGGGCCTCCAAAGGATAGGTTCTGATGTCAACCGACGCCTCTCATGAAGTCCGGCCTGCGGTGGATTCCGCCGCGGGCCGGGCGCCCCGCGATTCACACGACGCCGGGCAACAGCCCGGCCACCAGGGCGGCCTGCGCCGCAAGGGAATGAGCGAACGCAACCGGCCGCTCTGGATGCTGATCCCGGGTGGGGTCCTGATGATCATCATCATCGTGGTCCCGCTGCTGCTGGGCATCTACATGTCCGTCCTCAACCTGGACCAGTACACCCTGCGGAAATGGATCAGTGCGCCGCTCATCGGAGCCGAAAACTTCGTTGAAGCGGTGACGGCATCGCCCTTGCTGCACGCCGTCTGGCTCAGTGTCAGCTACTCGCTGCTGGCCATGGTGGTGACGCTGCCGCTGGGCATCGCCGCCGCGGTGGCCACGCAGAACGCGTTCAAGGGCCGGGCAGTGATCCGCTCGGTCTTCCTCATCCCGTACGTCCTCCCATCCTTCGTGGTGGCCACCGTCTGGCGCACCATGCTCCAGCCCGGCGGGATCGTGGACGAGGCCTTGGCCACCGTGGGGATCCACGTGGGGCTGTGGCTCAACGGCCCGCAGACCTTTTGGACGCTGGTACTGGTCCAGATCTGGGCATCGTGGCCGTTCATCTACCTGCTGGCCCTGTCCGGCCTGCAGTCGGTGGACCATGAGGTGCACGAAGCGTCGGCACTCGACGGTGCGCTGTGGTGGAACAAGCTCCGGTACGTGGTGTTCCCGTACTTGAAGGGCCCGCTGGCTCTGGCCTTCCTGATCGGGATGCTGCACCACATCAACAACTTCACCCTCCCGTTCGTGCTGTTCGGCGTCCCTGCGCCGGCCGACGTCGAAGTCCTCCCCATCCTGACCTACGTCACCAGCTTCCAGAGCTTCCGCTTTGGACTCAGCGCCGCAATGGCCTTCATTTCCCTGGTGCTGATCGCCATTCCGCTGTTCGTCTACCTCCGTGCCGTCAAGCTTGACGACGCCGAAACACCAGGAGCGAAGAAATGAGCACCACGACAGCCACCCGGCGGAGTGCGTCAACCGTTGATGTTGACCGTCCGGGCTCGCACCGCCAACATGAGGTGCTCCGGCTCCTTCCGGGCCCCCTGCTGGTCATCATCCTGGTATTCCTCGGCGCACTTGTCCTGATCCCTGTGCTGTACATCTTCCTGGCTTCGGTGAACTCGGACATCGGGGTGGCCAATGGCGAGTTCTGGCCGTCCTCAGTCACATTCGATAACTACTCGAAGATTTGGACCAGCGTTGGCCTGGCCACCGGCCTCACCAACAGCGTCCTGGTGGCGGGAGCAACCGCGGTGGTCTCCGCAGCGATGTCCATCTCCACTGCGTTCGTCCTGGTCCGCTACAGCTTCCGCGGCAGGCTGACCATCCTCCGCGGGCTGCTGGCACTGCAGTCGGTGCCCGGAACCCTCATGGTGCTGCCGGTCTTCGTCCTGTTTTCCTCGGCGGCAACCTACCTCGGCATACAGGTGATCGGAACCCAGTGGGGCCTGTTCGTGACCTACCTCACCTTCGCCATGCCGTTCTCCACCTGGGTGATGGTCACCTACCTTCGCGGGCTTCCCAAGGAACTTGAAGAAGCAGCACGGATCGACGGCGCGTCCCACCTTGGCGTCCTGTTCCGGATCATCCTTCCGCTGAGCTGGCCCGGCATCGTGGTTTCGGGCATCTTCGCCTTCCTGCTGGGCTGGAATGACGTGTTGTTCGCCTCGGTGATGACCCGCCCGGAAAGCCAGACGGCCGCCGTCGCACTCCAAATCTTTGGTGCTTCGCAGGAAGGCGGCGCCATTCCGTTCTACGGCCAGATGATGGCGGCGGCATTGGTTTGCGCCGCTCCTGTGGTCATTCTTTACCTGATTTTCCAGCGTTACCTAGTAGGCGGGCTCACCGCCGGAGGAGTTAAATAACCATGGTTTCGACCACCCAGGTCACGTGGCAGCTGTCAGGCTTCGGCGACGAGATCGACGACGACCCAGCGGTCCAGATAGCAGTGCTGCAGGCCCTCGGCGCCAACCACATTGAAGTCCGCAGCGCCTGGGGCACCAACATCGTGGACCTGAGCAATGAACAGCTCCAGTCCCTGGCATCCCTGCTGGCGGAGAAGGGCATGAAGGTCTCCGCCGTCGCTTCCCCCATTGGCAAGGTGGACGTCAGCCTGCCGGTGGAGCACGAAGTGGAACGGCTGCGCCGGGCGGTCAACGCCGCCAAGGTCCTGGACGCCAGGTACATCCGCATCTTCTCCTTCTACTACGGCGAGTCCGTACAGGTGGAGTCCATCCGCGATGCCGTCATCGAACGCATGCGGGCGCTCGCCGATTTGGCTGAGGAAGCGGGCGTGATCCTGCTGCACGAGAACGAGAAAGACATTTTCGGCGACGTACCAGACCGCGTCCTGGACATCATCGAAACGGTCAACTCGCCCGCGCTGAAGGTGGCATGGGATGCCGCGAACTTCGTCCAGGTGGGGGTCAAGCCCTTCGATGAGGGATACGCCAAACTGCGTCCGCACCTTGAGTACCTGCAGGTCAAGGACGCACTGTTCGAAAACGGCCACGTGGTGCCGGCAGGTGAAGGCGACGGGGATGTGCTCCGCACCGTGGAGGCCCTGAAGGCAGACGGGTACCAGGGCTTCGCCTCCCTGGAGCCGCACCTCGCCGGTGCCCACGGACTGGGCGGTTTCTCCGGCCCCACCGCGTTCGGCATCGCAGCACGCGCCTTTGCAAAAGTCACCGCAGAAGCAGGAGTCCAGACCGCATGAGCACCCTTAACGTAGCCATCACCGGATGCGGCGTCATCGGGCGCACCCACGCCGTAGCCCTCGAGGCGTTTCCGGAAGCACGGATCGTGGCACTGGTGGATGCCATCCCGGCCGCCGCCGAGGCCCTGGCGGACTTTATCGAACAGCGCGGCGGCCAGAGGCCGGCGCTGTACAGCACGCAGGCGGAGGCCTTTGCGGCTGAGGACATCGATCTTGTGTCCCTGGCCACCCCCAGCGGCCTCCACATCCAGCAGGGCCTGGAAGTCCTGGCCGCCGGTAAGCACGTGGTGATCGAAAAGCCACTCGACGTTGACCTCACCCGGGCCCAGGAAATCGAAGCCGCAGCCAAGGAAGCGGCCAGCAAGGGGATTGTTGCCTCGGTGATCAGCCAGCACCGGTTTGACCAGTCAAGCGTCGCCGTTGCCGACGCTGTGGCCAAAGGACGTTTCGGGCGGCTGACGTCCGCCATCGCTTCCGTGGCTTGGTGGCGCAGCCAGGGGTACTACGACTCCGGCGACTGGCGCGGCACCTGGGCCATGGACGGCGGCGGTGCGCTGATGAACCAGGGCGTCCACACGGTGGACCTGCTGCTGTGGTTCATGGGACGCCCCGTTGAGATCCATGCGCACACCGCCAGGCTTGCGCACGAACGCATCGAGGTGGAAGACACCGCCGTTGCCACCATCACCTTCGAAAACGGCGGCCTGGCCGTCCTGCACGCCACCACCGCTGCCTACCCGGGGCTGACCGTACGCGTCCAGCTCATGGGGTCCGAGGGCTCGGCGGTGGTGGACAACGACCGGCTGCAGTACTTCCACAGCAAGGACGCGGGCGGCGAGTCCGCGGACATGGGCCTTCAGGGCGGGGGCAACCAGGCGGAACAGGAACTGGCCAAATACCCCGAGGAGGACTACAAGGCCGCGGACCCCACCGTGTATCCGGCCGGCCACGTCCGGCAGTACCGGGACATCCTGGGCGCCATCGCCGGTGGGCGGCAGGCCGGCGTCACCGTCAGCGACGCCGTCAACGCACTCGCCGCGGTGCGTTCCGTCTACGTTTCGGCCACGCTTGGCCAGCCCGTCCTCTTCGACGATGTCCTGGCCGGCAAGTACAACGACCTCGAAGTCCGCACCGGCGGCACTTCGGCAGAAAGCGCCTGAGCCATGAAGTTTTCAGTATTTACCGCATCAACCCCCGAATGGACCCCCGACGAAGCAGTGCAGCACCTGGCCCGGCAGGGCTGGGATGGCATTGAGTGGCGGATCACCGACCAGGCCGACGCTGCCGAGCCGGGCTTCTGGGCCGGCAACAAGGCCACCGTCCCGCTCACCGGCATGGAGGACCAGCTGGACCGGATTGCCGCCCTCACATCCGGCGCGGGCCTGGAATTCTCCGGCATCGGGGGATATGCACGGTGCGACAACCATGCGGACGTTGACCGGATGCTGGCCGCCACTGCCAGGCTCGGCGCCGGGCAGGTCCGGGTGACCACCCCTCCGTTGGGAACGGCCGTCTGGGGGAACGAACCGGCCAGCGGTACCCCGTACCCTGAGCTGTTTGCCGGTGCCCGCCGTGACTTCGAGTGGATCGCCGAACGGGCTGCCCACCACGGCGTGAAGGCACTCGTGGAACTGCACCACCGCACCATCACCGCTTCGGCCTCGTCCGCGCTGCGGCTGCTGGACGGACTCGATCCGCGGCACGTGGGAGTCATCCATGACCTCGGCAACCTGCTGATCGAAGGCCAGGAGGACTACCTCCCCGCGTTCCAGCTCCTGGGCGACTACCTGGCCCACGTGCACGTCAAAAACGCCGTCTGGGTCAACAGCGGCAATACCGACGACTCCGGTGCCGCCATCTTCCGGAACGAGTGGGCCCCGCTGCGTTCCGGCCAGGGCAGCGTGCTGGAGTACTTCAAGGCACTAGCGGCCCATGGCTATGACGGCTGGGTGACGGTGGAGGACTTCTCCACCGAACTCCCGCTGGCTGAACGGACGGCAGATAACCTTGACTACCTCCGCTCCGCGGCCGCGCTGGCGGGACTTTCCGTCCCCGCAGGGAGGCGATGACCCGTGGGAGCGCCGATTGCGGAACACCCCGACCGGCTGCTGCCGGCTGATCCCGGTGTCCGGAGCATCGCACGGTCACTGTTCACAACTGTGGAAGGGCTGCCCATCATCTCCCCGCACGGGCACGTGGACGCTGCGGTCATCGAGCAGAATACCCCTTTCCCGGACCCGGCTGCCCTGCTGGTCACCCCGGACCACTACGTCACCCGGCTGATCCACGCCGGCGGGGTGCCCATGGACCAGCTGGGGCTGGGCAGCCAACCCGCCGCGTCACGGGAGGTCTGGCGCCACTTCTGTGCCGCCTGGCCCACCTTTGAGGGAACGGCATCCGGTTACTGGATCCGGCAGGAGTTCGCCCACGTGTTCGGCCTGGCGGAGGAACCGTCCCGGGAGAACGCGGACCGGCTTTACGACGCCCTGCAGGCCAAGCTCTCTGAGCCGGGCTTCCGGCCGCGCGAGCTGTTCAAGGAATTCAACATCGAGGTGCTGGCCACCACGGATGATCCCCTGGACTCACTGGACAGCCACGCCGCGCTGCACGCGGACCCATCCTTTGCCGGGCGTGTCCTGCCCACCTTCCGCCCCGACCAGTACCTGAACATGGCGCACCCGGCCTGGCGGGACAGCGTGGACCGCCTGATCGCTTCGGCGGGGGATGGCGCTTCGGGTTACGCCGGGTACATCAAGGCGCTTGAGGCCCGGCGCAGGCATTTCGTGGAGCGGGGCGCCGTCTCGGCCGACCACGGCGTTTTCACTCCTGCCACCCTGAAGCTGGACGACGCCGAGGCGGAGCGGCTTTTGAGCGCGGGCGCAACGGCCAGGCGGATGCAGCTGACAGGGAAGCCTTCGAAGCGCACATGATCTACCAGATGGCGCGGATGTCCGTGGAGGACGGCCTGGTGATGACCGTCCACCCCGGATCCTTCCGCAACCACCATGCCCCCACGTTCGAGGCGTTCGGGGCGGATACCGGCCACGATATTCCTGTGGCGGTCAACTACACCGAGGCCATCCGGCCCCTGCTGCAGGATTTCGGGACCGCCAAGGACTTCCACCTGGTCCTCTTCACGCTCGACGAGACGGTGTTCTCCCGGGAACTTGCCCCGTTGGCCGGGTTCTACCCGTCGGTGTACCTGGGAGCGCCGTGGTGGTTCCTGGATGCGCCGGACGCCATGCTCCGTTTCCGGTCTGCCGTGACGGAGACGGCGGGCTTCTCCCGGTCCTCCGGCTTCATCGATGACACCCGGGCCTTTTGCTCCATCCCGGCCCGCCATGACACGGCCCGGCGGATCGAAGCCTCCTTCCTGGCGCGGCTCGTGGCCGAGCACCGGGTCACCGAAGAGCGGGCGCACGAACTGATCGTGGACATCGTGGACGCCTCACCCCGCCGGGTGTTCAAGCTGTGAGTGCCCCCTTTACGTCCCCTCCGTCGGCCACGCCGCCCACTGCGGAGCTTCCGCGGCTGAACCGGACGCTCCGTCAGGTGCCCAAGGCGCCGGTCCGCATTGTCCACCTGGGGCTGGGCGCCTTCCACCGCTCGCACCAGGCCTGGTACACCCAACAGGCATCAGATTCCGCCGGCTGGGGGATCGCCGCCTTCACTGGCCGCCGGCCGGATGCGGCCCTTGCCCTGGCTGAACAGGATGGTCTCTACACGCTGGTGGAACGCGCAGACGAGGGCGACTCCTTTACTGTCATGGGCAGCATCGTGGAGGCCCTGGACGGTGCGGACATCGAGCGGCTTGCCGCCCTCGTGGCTGCACCGGAGACCGCCCTGGTAACGCTGACCATCACCGAGGCCGCCTACGGGTTGGGTGCGGACGGCAAGCTGGACACCAAGGCGCCCGACGTCGCCGCCGACCTTGCGCTGCTGGGTTCCGGCAGCGGACGGCCCACCACGCCGTTGGGACGGCTGGTGCTTGCGCTCGCCGCCCGCCGGGAAGCCGGTTCCGGGCCGATCGCGATTGTCTGCTGCGACAACCTGTCCAACAACGGCACGGTGGCACGGCAGGCAGTGGCGGGGTTTGCCGGGGCCTGGGATTCCGAATTCGCCGCGTGGGTCACGGGCAATGTCAGCTTCGTGAGCACATCCGTGGACCGGATCACGCCCAGGACCACGGAAGGGGACCTCGCCGTCGTCCGGGAAGCCTGCGGTTACGTGGACAATTCCCCGGTGGTGGCTGAACCCTTTTCAAGCTGGGTGCTCAGCGGGGACTTCCCCGCGGGCCGCCCGCGATGGGAGGACGCAGGTGCCCTGTTCGTCCAGGACATCGAACCCTACGAGAACCGGAAACTGTGGCTGCTGAACGGCGCACACTCACTGCTGGCTTATGCGGGCCAGTTGCGGGGCCATGCGACCGTCGCGGAGGCATTGGCCGACCCCTGGTGCAGGCGGGCAGTGGAGGCTTTCTGGGACGAAGCAGAAACGAACCTTGCCGGCCCCGCCGACCTGCGGATACCCGAGTACCGGCAGGCTCTCCTGGCCCGTTTCAGCAACGCGAGGATCGCCCATAACCTGGCCCAGATTGCCATGGACGGCAGTACCAAACTTCGGATGCGCGCTGTCCCGGTGCTGCAGGCTGAACGCGCCGCCGGACGGTCCGGTGCCGCGGCGGCGCTGATGATTGCCGCATGGATGGACTACAGTGCCAGCGCGTCCCCGTTCCACGACCCTCTGGAGCAGGCCGTGACAGCCGCCAACCGGCTGCCAGGCACTGAGCGAATCAAGGCGCTGCTGGCAGTTGTCGACCCTGCCTTGGCAGGGGATGCCGGTGTGGTGGGACTGGTGGAAAGCCTGTGCGGCACCGCTGCCGGGCGTTCCGCTTCCGAATAATCATGAGTCAGATCTGCCCGGCACGTGCGCGTGCCGGGCAGTTTTTGTGTGAAACGAAATTATGGCAATTTTTGGCAACCGGTTGCCACTGGGTTTGCCGTTTCGTTAGTATTACTGCCGGAGCAACACCCGGCGCGCCCATGCGGCCCGCACTTCTTCTCTTGGCCACCACCGCAATGACGCGTTAGGACTCTCAGAATGAACAGGCTGACCAAGCTCAGCATCCTCGGCTATGGCGCGGGGGATCTTGCCAACAATCTTGCATTCACCCTCTCCACCACCTACCTCCTGCTGTACTACACGGACGTCGCCGGTATCTCAGCGGCGGCAGCAGGCACCCTCTTCCTCCTGGTGCGCGTCTTTGATGCTTTTGCGGACATCTTCGCGGGCCGGATCGTTGACCGCACCTTCCACAGGAAGCTGGGCAAGTTCCGCCCCTTCATCCTCTTCGGTGGCCTTCCCCTGCTGATCATGAGTGCCCTGACCTTCTCCGTCCCGGCGGACTGGAGCCATGACGGCAAGCTTGCGTATGCCTACCTGACCTACGCCGGCCTGGGCCTGGCATACTCCATGGTCAATATCCCGTACGGCTCGCTGGCCGGCGCCATGACGCAGCAGCCGGCGGAGCGTGCCAAACTGGGCGCTGCCCGCTCCTGCGGTTCACTCGTTGTGGGTTCCGGCCTGCTGTTCTTCATCACGCCGCTCACCAAACAGGGTGCCGCGCAGCTGCAGCCACTCTTCACCACGCTGACCATTGCCTTCGTGGTGGTGGGCTTGGCGCTCTACCTGCTGACCGTCTTCACTACCCGGGAAGTGGTCCACCGCGAGGTTCCCAAGGTGACCTTCAAGCAGTCCCTGGCCACCCTGAAGGGCAACCGTCCACTGCTCATGCTCTGCATTTCATCCCTGCTGATGCTTACCGCCAGCACGGGGCTGTCCACCATCCAGGTCTACTACCTGCGGGACGTGCTGCAGAATGTCAGCCTTGCCCAGCCCATGGCCGTCATCAACGTGGTCCTGGCCGTGGTGGTCATCGTGCTCACGCCGGCCATGGTCCGGCGCTGGGGGAAGAAGGCCCTGTACCTGGCAGCCGGAGGCCTGGTGGTGCTCGGTTCGCTGTTGGTCATGCTGGCCCCGCACTCGTTGACCTACCTGGCCTTCACCGGGCTCGTCATCAGCCTCCTGGGCGTGCAGATGATGAACATCGTGGTGTGGGCACTGGAGGCGGACACTGTGGAGTACGGCGAAGCACGTACGGGTGTCCGAACCGAAGGCATCATGTACTCCCTCTTCTCCTTCACCCGGAAGATGGGCCAGGCGCTGGGCGGAGCCGTCATGGCCTACGCCATTGCCAGCGCCGGCTACGTCCGGTCGGACAGCGGCCAAAGCGAGGCCACCATCCAAGGGCTGCAGCTTGCCGCAGGACTGGTGCCCCTGGTCCTCTGTGGGCTGGGCATGGCCATCATGAAGTTCTACAGGCTCACTGACACTGCCCACGCGGAAATCGTCGCCGAGATCAAAGCCCGCCAGGCTGTAGCCGCCGCCGGTACAAGCCGGCAGGCCGCCACCCACGCGGAACTCCACTGACCACCGAAAACACTCCTTCCCGCCACAACGCCCCCTCCGACCGACCGTCTCCGAAAGGACCAGCTGTGAAAATCATTGCCGCGGAAGTGTTCGTTACCAGCCCCACCCGAAACTTCGTGACCCTCCGGATCACCACGGACGAGGGCGTGACGGGCATTGGTGATGCCACCCTGAACGGCCGCGAGCTGGCTGTGGCCGCCTACCTGAAGGAACATGTGGCGCAGTTGCTCATTGGCAAGGATCCGCACCGGATTGAGGATACGTGGCAGTTCCTGTACCGGAGTGCGTATTGGCGGCGGGGTCCGGTGACGATGGCGGCGATCGCTGCGGTGGATATGGCGTTGTGGGATATCAAGGGCAAGGTGGCCGGGTTGCCGGTGTACCAGTTGCTCGGTGGTGCGTCGCGGAACGGGTTGCGGGCGTATGGGCATGCTTCGGGTGCGGATATTGAGTCGTTGTTTGATTCGGTGCGGGAGCATCTGGAGTTGGGGTACAGGTCGATCCGGATCCAGACGGCGATCCCGGGGATCAAGGCCGTGTATGGCGTTGCGGCGCAGGCGCAGGCTTCGGGGGAGCGGTATGACTATGAGCCGGCCGGGCGGGGTGCGTTCCCGCAGGAGGAGGACTGGGATACCCGGGCGTACCTGCGGCACCTGCCCACGGTGTTTGAGGCGGTCCGGAACGAGTTCGGCCCGGAGATCCCGTTGCTGCATGACGGGCATCACCGGATGACGCCGATCCAGGCGGCGAAGCTGGGCAAGGCGCTGGAGCCGTATGACTTGTTCTGGCTGGAGGACTGCACGCCGGCGGAGAACCAGGAGGGGCTGCGCCTGGTGCGGCAGCACACCACCACGCCGTTGGCGATCGGGGAGATCTTCAATACGGTGTTTGACTTCCAGACGCTGATCAAGGAGCAGTTGATTGATTATGTGCGGGCGGCGTCCACGCATTTCGGTGGGATCAGTCCGTTGAAGAAGGTGATGGATTTCGCGGCGCAGTACCAGATCAAGTCCGGTTTCCACGGTCCGACCGATATTTCCCCGGTGGGCTTCGCGGCGCAGCTGCACGTGGGGTTGGCGATCCATAACTACGGGATCCAGGAGTACATGCAGCACTCGGCCAAGACCAACGAGGTCTTCGAGCAGTCCATGACGTTCGTGGACGGGTACCTGCACCCGGGCGACAAACCGGGCATCGGCGTCGAATTCAACGAAGAAGCCGCCGCGGCCTACCCCTACCAGCAGGCCTACCTGCCCTACAACCGCCTCGTCGACGGCACCGTCCACGACTGGTGAGACCGCCACGACTGGCAAGGACCAAACAATGATCAAACATCGCATTATCGTCATGGGCGTCTCCGGCTGCGGCAAGACCACCATCGGTGACCTCGTCGCCCGCGAACTGGGCGTCCCGTTCGTTGACGGCGATTCCCTCCACCCCGTGGAGAACGTCGCGAAAATGGCTGCGGGCACACCGCTGACGGACGAGGACCGCTGGCCATGGCTCGCAACGGTGGGCAGCAAGCTGGCGGCTGCGGGCGACGGTGGGCTGGTCCTGGCGTGTTCTGCCCTGCGCCGAAGCTACCGGGACGCCATCCGGGAACAGGCCCCGGACACCGTCTTCCTGCACCTGGACGGCAGTAAGGAGGTTCTGAAGGCGCGGACCGAGGGACGGACCGGGCACTTCATGCCTCCCGCGCTGCTGGAATCCCAACTCGCCACACTGGAACCTCTGCAGGAAGACGAGCGCGGCGTGGTGGTTGACATCGCCGCACCCGTTCAGGACGTGGTGGCGGAGGCACTCAAGGGGATTGCCGCCGTCGTACCTCCTGCCAAGGGGGCCGCGGGCACCAGGCCGCGCCAGTTCGACGTCGACCTTGCGGCAGCGCCATTCATGCTCGACGCCGGCGCGATCGCCTGGGTGGAAGGCACCATTGGTGCCATGACGCTCGAGGAAAAGATCGGGCAGCTGTTCATCAACCACAACAACGACTACTCGCCCGGATACCTCGACGGGGTGCTGGAAAACTACCACGTGGGCGGCATGCGGTACCGGCCCGGCCCGTCCGCCGCCGTCCAGGAACATATCCGCTACGCGCAGTCCAAGTCCCGGATTCCCTTGCTGATTGCCTCCAACCCGGAGATGGGCGGGGCCGGCAGCTGCGACGACGGCACGTTCGTATCCACGCACCTGCAGGCAGGCTCGCACCCGGACAGGAACATCGCCCGGCAGATGGGGCAGGTGGCAGGCGTGGAGACGGCTGCCCTGGGCTGCAATTGGGCCTTCGCGCCGATCGTGGACATCCACTACAACTGGCGGAACACCGTCATTTCCACACGGTCCTTCGGCAATACCCCGGAGGTGGTGGTGGAGCGCGCCAAGGAGTACTTCGACGGCATCAGCGAATCACCCACTGCCTGCGCCATGAAGCACTTCCCGGGCGACGGCATCGACGAGCGGGACCAGCATGTGGTCACGTCCTACAACACCCTCGGGTACGAGGAATGGAACCGGACCTACGGGCACGTGTACCGGGAGATGATTGCGCACGGCGTGCAGTCCATCATGGTGGGCCATATTGGGGCGCCGGAGGTCTCGCGGCATTTCCGGCCGGGTCTTCCTGATGCCGGGATCCTGCCGGCCACGTTGTCCCCGGAACTGCTGCAGGACCTGCTGCGCGGCGAACTGGGCTTCAATGGCCTGGTCCTCACCGACGCCTCGCAGATGGTGGGCCTGACGCAGGCAATGAAGCGGAAGGACCTGGTTCCGGCAACGATTGCGGCCGGCTGCGACATGTTCCTGTTCTTCCGAAACCCCGCCGAGGACTTCCAGTACATGCTGGACGGATACAAGTCCGGGGTCATCACCGAGCAGCGGCTGCACGACGCCCTGCGGCGGATCCTCGGACTGAAGGCATCCTTGGGGCTGCACCTGAAATCCGCTGACCAGTTGGTGCCGCCGGCCGAGGCGCTGGCCGTGATCGGCAGTCAGCCGCACCGGGCGATTGCGGCCGAGATCGCCGACAAGACCGTCACACTGGTCAAGGACACGGCAGGGAACCTGCCCATCACCCCCGGGACTCATCCGCGGATCCGGTTGTACGGCATTTCCGGCGGCGCCGACTTCACGCGGGCAGATCCGCTGGCCTACCTGGACGTGGTGAAGGAGGAACTGGAGGCCGCCGGCTTCGAAGTGTTCTTGTACCGGACGGCTGAACAGCGCGAGGCGGCGGGGGAGACCGGGGTGAACTTCATGTCCGTCATCTCCGAGGAAGCCACCGGGGACTACGCGGAAAAGTACGACGCCGCATTTGTCTTTGCCAACGTCAAGGGCTTCGCCCAGGAGGCCGCCATCCGGATCAAGTGGTCCTCGCCGATGGCAGCCGAGATCCCGTGGTACGTCACGGAGGTGCCCACGGTGTTCGTGTCCCTCAACCAGCCGAACCACCTGATTGACGTGCCCATGGTGAAGACGGCAATCCACGCGCATGCCGGGACTCGGGAAGCCATCCGTGCCGCGGTAGAGAAGATCCAGGGCAAGTCCGCGTTCCAGGGAACGTTCAACGAGAACGTATTTTGCGGGTCGTTCGACACCCGGCTTTGAGCAGGTACTGAAGAAGGAGGCGCCGCAACAGCGGTGGCGCCTCCTTCATGCCCGGAAGGTCAGGCCTGGGTTCCGGGACACCGCCACGTTCTTCGGCGCACTGCCTGATGACTTCGTGATGGGTGGTTGCCAGGCAGTTGCCTGAATGGGACGTCAGTCGTTGCAGGGCGGCCGCAAGGGGGCCTTGGACTCTGTGGCGCCCAGATGATGGTTTGTAGGCTGCAAGGCATCGCGGAACCACCTCAACCAAAGGGAGGCGTGCCATGAGCAGCACGGCGTCGAATGTCCTGGCCTTCATTTGGCCGAAGACAGGCACGAATCATTCATCCACCCCTTCCCGTCGCCGGCTTTCCGGATTCCTTGGTGCTGCGGCCGCTGCCGGGTTTCTCACGCACGCCCTCGTGCCGCGTGCCCTGGGGACATGGGGAACCACGGAGCCCGAAAGAACAATGCCCCTTCCCGGGGACGAATTGATTCCCGATCCCGAGGACATCCAGACCATGGCGGTCACTGTCTCCGCCCGTCCCGACCAGGTGTGGCCCTGGATAGTGCAAATGGGTGTGGACCGGGCGGGGCTGTATTCCTACACGGCGGTGGAGAACGGATTGCTGCACCTGGGTGTCACGAACGCGGACCGCATTCATCCGGAGTGGCAGGACCTGCAGGTGGGGGACATCATCGCCTTCACGCCGGAAGGTTACCCGGGCGGCCGGCGCGGGCCGCGCGTGGTGGAGCTGGAGGAGGGCCGCCACCTTGTTCTGGACTCAAGCCCTGGCGCCCCGCCCGAAAAGGTGACAGGAACCTGGCAGTTCGTCCTCCACGATGCCGGGGCTGCCGGTACCAGGCTGCTGCTTAGGACGCGCACGGGCCCGGGACGCCCTGCCGGGCTTCGTGTGACGGACTTCCTTCTTCGGCCCGGCTACCTGGTCATGGACCGCGCCATGCTCCTGGGCATCAAAAAGCGCGTCGAGACGGAAGCGCAGGGGCGTCCGCCGTTGCCGACCCCGCAGTGACGCCGTCCTGGACGCGGGCGACTATATGGGCTCGGCGTAGTGTGAAGCAGTGGACTTTTCCTGTGTGATTGCCGAAGGTGTTGTGCTCCGTCCCGTCCGGGCGTCGGACGCAGAGGCGCTGGCAGCGGCGTTTCAGGAGAACCGGTCATATCTCGCCCCGTGGGAGCCTGTCCGGCCCGAGGAGTTCTACACCGTCCAGGGCCAGCGGGACGTGGTTGAGCGGCGGCTTGTTGAACTCGATTCGGGCACGGCACTTCCCATGGTGCTGGCACAACATGACGGTATCGTCGGGCTGCTGACCCTCAGCTCAATCGTGCGTGGCGCATTCCAGAACGCGCACGTTGGTTACTGGATTTCCCGCACAGCCCAAGGGAAAGGGCTTATGACGGCGGCAGTAGCGGCGGCCGTCAATATTTCACAGGCTGCATTGGGACTTCACCGACTCGAGGCAGCAACCCTGGTGCACAACACGGCGTCGCAAAGAGTGCTGGAAAAGAATGGCTTCGTGGCCTACGGCACGGCCCCCGACTACCTCCGGATAGCCGGCAGGTGGCAGGACCACCGGATGTATCAGCGGATTCTCTAATCCTGCGGAGACCGGCAGTGACGCCAATGCTCCCGGCAGCATCCGTGGCTGGCCAGCATGTGCGGCTTCGCGGCAGGACACAGGGGAGGGTTTTCGATGCACCATCGCCGCGTGCGAAGATGTCGCCGGACTCCCGGCTGAACAGGACGGGACGAATTCGATGCCTGGAGGACACTATGCGCGCGATTGTCATGAACAGCATTGCCGGGCCGCTGGCGGTTCACGAGGTCGACGCCCCGGAGGCGCCTGCCGGCGGTGTGGTGATCACCGTCGTGGCCACCGGATTATGCCGCAGTGACTGGCACGCATGGGTAGGCCACGACGACATCGCTCTGCCGCACGTTCCAGGCCATGAGTTCGCCGGCGTTGTGGCCGTGGTTGGTTCGGGTGTGACCAGATGGACGGTTGGCGACCGCGTGACCGCACCCTTTGTGGAAGGCTGCGGCGCCTGCGAATGGTGCCTCGGCGGCAACGCGCAGGTCTGCCCGGAGCAGCAGCAGCCAGGCTTCACCCATTGGGGTTCCTTTGCCGAGCAAGTTGTGATCCATGCGGCCGACACCAACCTCGTGGCAATTCCCGAAGGGGTCAGCTTCGAAGCAGCGGCCAGCCTGGGATGCCGCTTCGCCACTGCCTACCGGGCGCTCACGGGCCGGGCCCGGCTTGCGGCCGATGAATGGGTGACCATCGTCGGGGCAGGCGGTGTGGGGCTCAGCGCCGTCATGGTTGCGAAGGCGCTCGGCGGAAAGGTTGTGGCTGTCGACCGGAACCCCGCCGCCCTGGAGGTGGCCGCTTCCCTCGGCGCAGACCACGTATTGGTCGCGGACGGCTCGGACATCCCCGCACAGGTGCATGCGATCACGGGAGGATCCCAGGTCTCCATTGATGCTGTCGGTAGTGAGCAGACGTGCGCCGACGCGCTCCTGAGCCTTCGTCGCCGTGGACGGCACGTCCAGATCGGCCTCCTCCCGCCCATAGAGGGTCACCCCCGCGTGCCTATGGCGCGCGTTATTGCCTGGGAACTGGATGTGTTCGGAAGCCACGGGATGGCTGCGGCCGACTACCCGCAGATGCTCGCCCTCATCGAGTCGGGGTCACTGGAACCGCAGAAGCTCATCGAACGCGTTATCGGGCTGACCGAGGCCGCTGACATGCTCCCGCAGTTCGACACTGTTAAGGTCGCGGGCATGACGATGATCGATCCCGCGCGCTGACGCTTTGGCCGCTGAGGACATATGGCCCGGGGAAAGCAAAAGGCCCTGGTTTCCTTGATGTACAAGGGAGCCCAGGGCCTTTTCCTATATGGCGGTGACGGTGGGATTTGAACCCACGTTGGCTTTTACACCAAACAACATTTCGAGTGTTGCACCTTCGGCCGCTCGGACACGTCACCAACCTCAATAGGGTACCGGAGCATGGCCTGCATCCCCAAAACGGACGCACAGTGGGTGCCTATTGCGGGTTTCATCCAACCCAGCGCTGCCTGGGGGATGGGCGTTGGAGCAGGATCATAATTGTCGGACCCCCTTGCCATGATGGGTTTATGGGGAAGGCGGCGGTGGTGAGGGCGTTCGAGGAGATCCGCGCTGCCCTTGCTGTGCTTCAGGCTGAGGTGGATGGGGCGGGTCTGGAGGCGTTCTCGGATGCTGATTCGTTTTCTGATCCGTTGCGCGGTTTGGCGGATGGGTGCCTGGACATCCTCGCCGGGGCCCGGGAGGTCGAGGCGCGGGTTGCGGGGGTGAAGGCGAAGGCTGCGGTGGCGTATGCGGAGGCTGCGCATGCTGTGGCGGGGCCGGACGTGCCAATGGTGGCGCAGGAAATGGCGGTCGCGGCGGAGATCGGGTGCGTGCTGGCCCTGGGTCCGCGGGCGGCGGCGTCGTTCCTGGCCACCTCCCACGCCCTGACTGTTTCATTGCCGCGGACTTTGGAGGCGCTGCAGTCCGGGACCCTGTCGTGGCAGCACGCGCTGGTGATGGCCGACGAAACGGCGTCCCTTGATGCGGCGGGGGCGGCGGCGTTGGAGGCGCATTTCCTGCCACCCGATACGCCGGACCCGGACGCCCTTCCCCCGGCCAGGGGGTGCCCGGTTGGGGAACTGCCGGCGCACCGGTTCCGGGTCAAGGCCCGGACCTGGCGGGAACGCCACCACGCCGAATCGATCGAGAAGCGGCATGCCAGGGGTGTGGCGGAGCGGCGGGTGGAGTTCCGGCCGGACCGGGACGGGATGGCGTGGCTGGGCGCGTACCTGCCCGCGGATCAGGCCCAGGCTGGGTGGAACCGGCTCACCGCTGCCGCACGGGGCCTGCAGGGCCCGGCCGAGGACAGGACCATGCCCCAGTTGCGGGCCGACAATTTCACCGCAGCGATCCTCGGCAGCGGCGACACCCGGGGCGGCAGCACCAGCGGCAGCGGGACCAGCGCCGCATCGGGAACTGGCCACCAGCCGCCATCGGTCCGCGCCGAGGTCCTGGTTACGGTTCCGGTGTTCGCGCTGATGGGCCTGACCGATGAACCGGCGATGCTGGACGGGTATGGTCCGGTGCCGGCGTCGATGGCGCGGCGACTGGTCGCGGACGGGGCGGCCTCGTTCTACCGGGTGTTGGTGGATCCCCGGGACGGGGCGCCGTTGGAGATCGGCCGGAAGAGTTACCGGGTTCCCAGGGCCATGCGGGCCTGGCTGCGGATGCGGGACGGGAAATGCCCGTTCCCGGGCTGCAGCAACACCTCCCTGGACACGGAGGCCGACCATCTCCTCGCCTGGCACCACGGCGGCACCACCGGAATCAGCAACCTGGGACAGCCCTGCCCGAAACACCACAGGCTCCGGCACACCACCGGCTGGAAACCCACCCCGGCCAGCACGAACGAACCACCCGGCTGGACCTCACCCACAGGCCGCCACTACACAAGCGAACACCAGGACTGGGAACCACCAAAGTGGCCACCCGGGTTCCTGCCCGGCGAACGAAGCCTCCTCGAAGAGGCACTGCTTAAACACCTCGGCGTCTAAGCCGAAGCTGCTGCACTGCCGCGTCTTCAGTCCGGTCCGCCCGCACAAGTTGCGGCAGGTCCACGTCCCGGCGCCACCCTCCGCACCCGCCCCGCCTTGATGCCGGCACGGACGCCGCCGCGCGGCACCAAACCCCGCCATCCGCCGTCGGACTTTCCCCGCCACCGCGCGTCCGGTTAGATTCATCAGCAAGATGACAAATTCACAGACTCCGATCCACGCAACCGCTTACTGGACCACCGCCAAGGAACACGGCGAGCTCAGGGCCGAAGAAGTGCCCGCGCCGGGGCCGGGCGAAGCTTTGGTGCGTGCCCTGTACTCCGGCATCAGCAAGGGCACCGAAATGGTGGTCCACGCCGGGGCCGTGCCGCCACGTGTCGCGGAAGAGATGCGTGCCCCACGCCAGGAGGGAACGTTTCCAGGGCCGGTGAAATTCGGCTACCTCTCGGTGGGAGTCGTGGAGGAAGGTCCTGAGGAGTGGAAGGGCCGGCGCGTCTTTTGCCTGAATCCGCATCAGGACCTCTATGTGGTGCCGGTGACCTCTCTAACCAGGGTTCCCGACAGCGTTCCATCCCGCCGGGCGGTCCTCACCGGCACGGTGGAAACCGCAGTCAACGCCCTGTGGGAAGCCGGGCCTCGGCTGGGCGACCGGATTGCCGTTGTCGGAGCCGGCCTGGTGGGCGGCATGGTGGCTACGCTGCTGCGCACCTTCCCGTTGCAGCGCCTGCAGTTGGTGGACCTCGATCCGGGCAGGAAAAAGCTCGCGGACACCCTGGGCGTGGACTTCGCACACCCCGATGACGCCCTGGCGGACTGCGACATCGTGTTCCACTGCTCGGCCTCGCAGGAAGGCCTGGAGCGCAGCCTGCAGCTCGCCGGCGATGAAGGCGAAATCATCGAAATGTCCTGGTATGCCAACCGTGAGGTCACTGTGCCGCTGGGGGAGGACTTCCACGCCCGGCGGCTGTCCATCAGGGCGAGCCAGGTGGGCATGGTGGCGCGTTCCCGGCGCCACAGGCGCACCAATGCGGACCGCCTGGACCTGGCCGTATCGCTGCTCAAGGACCCCGTCTTCGACGCGTTCCTGACGGGATCGTCCCGGTTCGAGGACCTTCCTGGCGTGGTCCAGAGCCTGGCGGACGGCAGCCTGGAAGCCCTGTGCCACGTCGTCGAATACCCTGCCGGCAGTCCCGCGCCCAGCCCAGCCACCCACACCCCCAAAGACTTGAGGTAACAATGTTCAGCCTGACCATCCGCCGCCACTTTATGATTGCCCACAGCCTTCCCCGTGAGGCTTTCGGCCCCGCCCAGGGCCTGCACGGTGCAACCTTCGTCGCCGAGGTGGCCTTCCGCCGTCGCGCCCTCAATGCCGACGCGATCGTCCTGGACATCGGCGCCGCCGGGACCATCATCGAGGAGGTGCTCGCCGGCCTGAACTACCGCAACCTGGACGAGCACCCGGACTTCGAGGGCAAGCTCAGCACCACGGAAGCCCTCGCCGAGTACATCGCCCGGAAGGTGGCCGCAGAGATCAAGGACAACGACGACGGCCGTGAACTCGCAGGACTGGAGGTCACCCTGCGCGAGAATCCTGACGCCTGGGCCACCTTTTCCCTGGACCTCACCGCGTAGCAATGCGTCCCATCCGGCTGCTGGTTCCCGGCAATATCCGCCACAGCTCAGGCGGCAACGTCTACAACGCGCGCCTGGTTGCGGGCCTGCAGGAACGGGGCGCGGAGGTGGAGGTGGTTGCCGTGGAGGGCAACTGGCCGGACGCCGGCGCCAAGGAACGACGCCGGCTGGGCACCCTCCTCGGAGCATGGGAACCTGAGGCACACCACGGGGACGCAGTGGCCATCGTGGACGGCCTGGTGGCGGTAGGTGCCCCGGATGAACTCGAATACGCCGCGAAGGCGGGCGGGGAAACATGGGTCCTGGTGCATATGCCCGTTGAGGAAAGCTCCGGGGCTGCAGCCCTGGAACGCGAAGCGAGAGCCCTCCGTGCGGCAACCGGCGTGATCTGCACCAGCACGTCGTCTGCATCCCTCCTCCTGGAAAGGGGGCTTTCCCGGGTCACCGTTGTCCTTCCCGGCGTCAACCCCGCACCCCTGGCCCAGGGATCCAGGCCGCCACACGTGGCGGTCATCGCCGCGCTGCTGCCCAACAAGGACCAGCTGCTGTCCGTGCATGCCCTGGCCCGGATCCAGGACCTTGAGTGGACTGCGTCGTTCGTGGGCTCCGAGCAGGCGGACCCGGACTACGCACGGGAGGTCCGGGCTGCCATTACTGCCCACGGGCTCCAGCGGCGGGTGCAGCTCACCGGCGAGCTCATTGGCGAAGCCCTGGAGGCCGAATGGGCGCGGACGGACCTGACCCTGCTGGTGTCGCGGCTGGAGGCTTTCGGCATGGCCGTCACCGAATCCCTGGCCCACGGCATTCCTGTTCTGGTCCGTGCCGGGACCGGGGCGGTGGAGGCGCTTGGCATGGGCGGGCTGGGAACGGCCGACGGCGAACCCCGCCTTCCGGGGGCAGTGCTTACCCTTCCAGACGGCGGACAGGAGAGTCCCGGCCGCCTGGCCAATGCCCTGCGGGGTTGGCTGGTGGATGGAAAGACCCGGGAAAAATGGCGTTCAGCTGCGCTTGATGCGCGGACCAGGCTGCCGGGATGGAGCGAAACAGCGCAGGACGTGCTGGCCCTCCTGGAGGGACCCGGCGGACACGGGGAGCGGCAGGGCTAGAGGCTGCTCCGGTGGGCGGCGAAAAATTCGCGCAGCAGTAAAGCGCACTCTTCCCCGCGGACCCCGGGATACACCTCAACCCAGTGGTTCAGCCGGCGCTCGCGGAGGATATCGAATACCGATCCCGCAGCGCCGGCCTTCTCATCCCAGGCCCCGAACACAACCCGGGGAATCCTCGCCAGGACGATTGCGCCCGCACACATGGCGCAGGGTTCCAGGGTGACCACCAGTGTGCAGTCGGACAAGCGCCACCCGTCGCCCTGGCCGCCGCCGAGCCGTGCCCGTTCCTGCAGCCGTCCGGCCGCCTCCCTGATGGCCACCACCTCGGCGTGGGCTGTGGGGTCGCCCAGCTCCTCCCGCTGGTTGCGTCCCGAACCCAGAACGTCGCCGTCGGGCCCTATCACTACGGCGCCGATGGGCACGTCCTCCGTGTCGAGCGCACGGCGGGCCTCCGCCAGGGCAAGGCCCATCCAGGCCTCGTGTTTCTTTTCGGGCAAGGGCATGGCTCAATGATAGTTTCGGGGTTAGTCAGGTTACTTGCCGATGCCGGGAGGCACCATGGACACTCTTCGGGACCGATTGGGTATTTGGTTCAAACCGTATGCGGCGTTGATCCTCACCATCCTTGTGGGCGGTGTGGTCATCGTGTCCCTGGCGCTGCTTGGGGCAGAGGTCTACGACGATGTGGTGGACTCCGCTGGCCTGGCCAACCTGGACAAGCCTGCCCTTGCCTTTGCCGAAGGCCTCCGCAGCCCCGGCCTTGACTCCTTTGTCACCGGTTTCACCAACATCGGCGGCGGCATCGGGATGCCTATCCTGGCCAGCATCCTCACCGCGTGGTTGACCTTCCTGAGCCGGAACTGGCGTCCGCTGGTCCTGATCGGCGGTGCAGCGGCAGCGTCCGTCACCGCCACCACGTTCGGCAAGAAGCTGGTGGGCCGTACCCGGCCCGACCATGCGGACGCCGTCCCCCTTACGAGGATTCGCCATCCTTCCCCAGCGGACACACCCTGAACACCACCGTGGTGATCAGTCTGGTGATCTACCTCATCTGCCTTCAGTTCCACACCATGCGGGTCCGGGTTACCGCCATCACCGCCGGCTCGATCTTCATCATCGCCATGGGCCTGAGCCGGGTCTTCCTGGGCCACCACTGGCTCACGGACGTTATGGCCGGCTGGATCCTGGGCCTGGCCTGGGTGGCAATCGTTATCCTGGCCCACCGGCTGTTCCACCTGGTCCGAAGGCGCGAGCACGCAGGGGCAGCGCCGTCGTTCGACCGTCCCATCGTCCGGGACGTGGTGGCCGACGAACTGCACGACGGCGAACACTCCGGACGCGGTAAGGGCAGCGCCGAGTGATAGTTTTGGGGGATGCGCACTCTCGTTGTTGACCACCCCTGGTCGCCCACAAGCTCACTGTCCTGAGGGACAAGAACACGCCGTCGCCGGTCTTCCGCCAGCTGACGGAAGAGCTGGTGACCCTGCTGGCCTACGAAGCCACTCGGGAGGTCCGCACCGAGCCCGTCACCATCGAGACGCCCGTCAGCACCACCGTCGGCACCGCCTTCACCAAGCCCACCCCGCTGGTGGTTCCCATCCTGCGCGCCGGCCTGGGAATGCTGGAAGGCATGACCAAGCTGGTTCCCACCGCTGAAGTGGGTTTCCTGGGCATGGCCCGGGACGAGGAGACACTGGACATCATCACCTACGCGGAGCGCCTGCCGGAGGACCTCACCGGCCGCCAGGTTTTCGTCCTGGACCCCATGCTGGCCACGGGCGGAACCCTGCGCGAAGCCATCAAGTTCCTGTTCAAGCGCGGCGCTTCCGACGTCACCTGCATCTGCCTGCTGGCCGCCCCCGAGGGCCTGGCGCGGCTGGAGGAGGAACTGTCAGGGGCCAACGTGCACATCGTCCTGGCCTCCATCGACGAGAAGCTCAACGAGAAGTCCTACATTGTCCCCGGGCTGGGCGACGCCGGCGACCGCCTCTACGGCATCGCCGGGTAGCACTTCGGCCCTGTTTGAACGGGCTCTTTCCCAACGGGTGTCCCGCCGCTAGCCTGTGCGGATGGACTGGAAACTCGAGCTTGTCTTTGTCCCCGTATCCGACGTTGACCG
The DNA here is from genome assembly GCF_026723805.1 of Arthrobacter sp. FX8. Lineage (NCBI taxonomy): Bacteria > Bacillati > Actinomycetota > Actinomycetes > Micrococcales > Micrococcaceae > Arthrobacter > Arthrobacter sp. FX8. The sequence continues at coordinate 4,535,323 of NZ_CP113505.1, forward strand.
TGCCAAGGACTTCTACGTCAACAAAGTGGGCTTTAACGCCGACTACGACGAGCGGCCGTCGGACTCCATCCGCTTTGTGCAGTTGACGCCGCCGGGCTCGGCCTGCTCCATCTGCATCGGCGAAGGACTCGTTGACGCCCCGCCCGGCACGGGCTCCAACCTGCAGATGGTGGTCGACGACATCAATGCGGCGCATGACCAGCTCAAGTGCAACGGCGTGGATGTCAGCGATGTGGATGTCCAGGACTGGGGCCACTTTGTGTACTTCGCCGATCCGGACGGAAACAAGTGGGCTGTCCAGTACATCCCGTGGCGGAACGCCGGGCAGGGCGCTGGCGGGAACACCGGACAGGACGCCGGACCGGGCGCTGGTTAACCAAAGCGGCGGGCCGCATCATGATGATGCAGCCCGCCGCTTTGGTGCAGTTCCCCCGGCATCGCTGCCGCCGGGGGAGGAGTGCCTAGTACCAGTTGTGGGCCAGGTGGAAGTTCAGGGCACCACAGGGCGACTGGTAGCTCTTCTTGATGTAGTCCAGGCCCCAGTTGATCTGCGTGCGGTAGTTGGTGAGGTAGTCCGCGCCGGCGCTTGCCATCTTCTCAGCGGGCAGGGACTGGACGATGCCGTATGCCCCGCTGCTGGAATTGGTGGCCGTGGTGGTCCAGTCGGACTCCTTGGTCCACAGCGTCTGCAGGCACTGCATCTGGTCCGGTCCCCAGCCAAACGCCCCCAGCTGGCTGGCGGCGTACGCCTGGGCGCCTGCAGGATCGTTAACCGCGACGGCGCGAGCCGGCTCAGGTGCGGGGGCGGGCTCAGGCGCCGGGGCAGGCGCTGCGGGTGCTGCCGGTGCCGCTGCGGGGGCCGGTTCCGCTGCCTGCGGTGCCACGCTGATGGCAGCGGGCGCGGGGCTTGCTGCCGGGTTGGAGCGGATCTCGCTCTTCTCGATGCTCATTTGAGCGTCGGACGCCGACGTGGAAGGGTTGGACGCGGTGGATGACACCGGAGTCATGCTGCTGGTGGTCTGTCCTGCCGCGCCTACCCCCACCAGCACCGCGCACGATGCTGCAAGGACGGCGGCGCGCTGGCCCAGGGTGGTCTTCTTGGCCTGCTGCGCGGCCCTGTGTTTAGCCTTGGCCTGCAGCAGGCGTGCTTCTGCCGTGTTTTTGGACATGATTGATCGCCTCTCACACCTGCGGAGTTAGCTGTCGGGTTCGGATGAGGGCATCCGGCCATACGGAAAGATCACGTACTGGCTTAACCCCAAGGGCATTCAATGCCCGGGACGGTGGGTCCCCCGCCTCTGCCGTAGCTCAATCGGAATCCGGGGAAGCGGCAGAGCTTGGCGTCGACCCGGGATATGCGGCCCGAACGGGGGCCGCACCCAATCGACGCTACAGGAAGTGCACGCGAAAGTCACATTTAGGTAACGGAAGTCACGATCCTCAGCGCGTTGATTTGCCGGATTCCCCGTTCGTTACCTCGGTCCCACTGGGGTATGGCCGCTCCATTTCATGAGCGCAGCGCGCAGACCGTTACAGTTTCCGTTACCCAGCCAACAGGTAGACGGTGGTGCCGCCAATGCTCTGCGCCGTGAAGTTGTTCGCCACCCACTGGGCGATCTGGGCGGCAGCGTCCGAACCGGTACTGGCCCGCATGGTTCCGCTTGTGATGAAGTAGTGGATCTTTCCCTGGGACACCAGATCCTGGAACTCCGCCAGGGTAGGGGCGGGATCTGTGCCGTTGAACCCACCCACCGCCATGACCGGCAGTTCCGTTGCCAACTGGTAACCGGCAGCGTTGTTCGAACCCACCACTGCCGCTGCCCAGGTGTAGCCCGAGGCGCCATTCCTGAGTGCTGCCACGAGTTCCGCGGACGGCGTGGGGGCGCCCAAGAGGCCTCCCAAGGCCCCGCCTCCGCGACCACCGGCAGCAGCGGTTCCGCCGGGAAGTGTTCCTCCGGGCGCGCCCTGCTGGCGGGCCGTGTTTCCCTGGGTTGCTGGCTGCCTGGTGCTGCCTGTCCCGGTCCCGCCAAGGCCGGTCCGGCCAGGGCCCGTCCCGCCAGGGCCGAAGCCCGACGACGGCCCGGCGCTGACGATCGCCCCGCTGTGCGTTGTCGACGCCGTGGAAAGGGAGTACGCCAGCGGCCCGGTGAGCGACGCCGCAATGGCGAGCGCCGCCGTCGTCCGCTGCACGGCACGCCAGTGCAGGAACCTGCCGAACGCCACGCCCGCTGCGGCCGCCAAGCCTCCGGAAAGGACCAGCCAACGCAGCCACGCGCCGTAGGCGGAGGTGGTGCCCAGCAGCTGGAAGGCCATCAGGGCGGCCGCGGCCACCGCTGCGGCCAGCAGGAGTGCGGCGGGTGGCTGCTGCCGGTGCTGCCACAGGAGGACCGTGCCCAGCCCCGCAAGCCCGGCGATCCCCGGCGCCAGCGCCACGGCGTAGTAAGGGTGGATGATGCCGGCCATGAAGCTGAAGACCAGGCCCGTCACCAGCACCCACGAGCCCCAGATGATGACGGCGGCGCGGACCGCATCCGTCCGCGGGGCCCGCCGGCCCAACCACAGCAGGCCCGCCGCAAGGATCAGGGCGGACGGCAGCAGCCACGCGATCTGGCCGCCGAACTCGCTGTTGAACATCCGGAGCAGCCCGGGATCTCCCCAGCCGTTGCCGCCGCCCACACTGCCGGTCTCGTCGCCCGTCAGCCGGCCCAGCCCGTTGTAACCCAGCGTGAGCTCCAGGATGGAGTTGGTTTGCGATCCGCCGATGTAGGGACGCAGGCCGGCCGGTGTCAGCTCCACCGCCAGGAGCCACCACCCGGCGGAGGCCACCATGGCCGCTCCCGCCGCGGCCAGCCGGAGCAGGCGCCGCGGGAGCCTGTGCGGGCCTGCCAGCGCGTAGGCGATGGCGAATCCCGGAACCACCAGCAGGACCTGCAGCTGCTTGGCCAGGAAGCCGAAGCCCAGGAACACTCCGGCCAGCAGGAGCCAGCGCAACCGGTCCTCCTGGACTGCACGGAGGACCGCGTAGGCGGCTGCCGTCATGAGCAGCACCAGCAGGGCGTCCGGGTTGTTGAAGCGGAACATCAGCGTGGCAACGGGGGTGAGGGCCAGGACGGCTGCGGCGATCAGTCCTGCGCGGTGCGCCAGCCGTGGATCGGCCGTGGCAGGCGCCGCGGCCCGCCGTACGGCCAGGTAGAGCAGCCAGGCGGTGCCGACGCCCATCAGCGCCTGGGGGACCAGGATGCTCCAGGAACTGAGGCCGAAGATCCGGACGGACAACCCCATGACCCACAACGACGCCGGCGGCTTGTCCACCGTGATGGCGTTGGCGGCGTCGGAGGAGCCGAAAAACCAGGCCGCCCAGTCCTGCGATCCGGCCTGGGCCGCGCCGGAATAGAACGCGTTGGCCCAGCCGGATGCTCCAAGGTTCCACAAGTACAGCACGGCGGCCCCGGCCAGCACCGCTGCCAGTTCCAGCCGCCGCCGGAGCGCCCGCGGGTCCGGCCGGTAGCAGGCCGGGACAGGATGATGCGCGGCGGCAGGAGCGCCGGCAGGGTGTCCGGTGTGGACCGACGCAGTGTGGACGGACGCTGGGTAGTGGCTGGCCATGGAGTCCTTGGTGAGTTGGTACACGGTGGAGTTGCCTACGGTCTGGGCCTGGAAGTTGGCCTGGACCCAGGCGGCCACCTCTGAATTGCCGCGGCCACCCATGCCGCCGCCTCCCATGCCACCGCCTTGGATGAAGTAGCCGATCTCGCCCTTGGCCACCATGTCCTGGAACTGGGCGAGCGTGGGGTAGGGGTCCCCGCCGTTCCAACCGCCCAGGGCAATGACGTTGGTGTTCGTGGCGAGTTCCAGGCTGGCTGCCTGGCTGGCGCCGGAGACGATCGCGGACCACTTCGTGGTGGTGGCCTTCAGGAGTGCCGCCACCGCCGCATCTGCGGATCCTTCGCCCGGGCCCCCGGCGCCGCCGGCGCCCCCGGTACCGCCGGGGCCGGCTGCGCCGTCGAGGCCGCCGAAGGGATCGAGTCCACCCGCGCCGTTGGCAGCGTCAGTGGCGGCCTCCCTGCCGTCAGCCCGTGCGCCGCCGAATCCAGCGGCACGGTTGCCGAAGCCACCCGCGGACGAACCCGCCGGGCCCGACGTCGGAATGGAACCGGAGTGGGCGGAAGCAGCGGTGGCGAGGGTCCACCCCGCTGTCCCAAGACCGCCGGCCAGGAGGGATACGACGACGACGGCGGCCGCACCGGCCCGGCGGAACCGTCCGGAGGCGCCCAGTTTCGAGGTGCCCGGTTTTGAGGTGCCCAGTGCGTCGAGGCGGAGGAGGATTGCGGCGGCGGCGAGGACGCCGAGCACGATGATGGCGACCCGCAGCCAGGGGAGCCACGACGTGTCGCGGCCCAGCAGGACTGCCGACCACACAGAGGTGCCGAGGACGGTCACGGCGAGGACGATCCGGGCCGGCCAGTAGCTGCGGCCACGCCAGAGCTCCACTGCGCCTATGCCCACCAGCGCTGCGATCGCCGGCGCCAGTGCCACGGAGTAGTAGGGGTGGACAATGCCGCTCATGAAGCTGAAGACACCTCCGGTGACCACGAGCCAGCCGCCCCACAGGATCAGGGCCGCGCGGCCCGGGGAGGTGCGTACTTCCCGGCGCGTGAACCAGAGGCCTGCCACCAGCAGGACCAGGGCGGCGGGCAGAAGCCACGAGACCTCACCGCCAAAGCTGGTCCCGAACATCCGCAGCAGCCCGGCCGCCCCGCCGAATCCGGCGTTGCCGCCGCCGAAGCCGCCTCCGGGACCGCCGGCAGCAGCACCCCCGGCCCCGCCGGGCATGCCCTCGCCGGAACCGGTGAGACGGGCCAGTCCGTTGTAGCCGAACGTCAGTTCAAGGAAGCTGTTGGTGCTGGACCCTGCCATGTACGGCCGCTCGGAGGCCGGTGTCAGCTGGAACAGGGCGATGTAGCTGCCGGCAACCACGACGATTCCGCCCAGCGCGCCAAGCAGGTGCACCAGCCGGCGCCTCACCGGCGTGGGTGCGGCCCACAGATAGGCCAGTCCCAGCGCGGGAACAATCAGGAAGCCCTGCAGCATCTTGGTCAGGAATGCCAGGCCAACCACGGCGCCGGCGGCCACCAGCCACTTCCAACCCGCCCTCTCAATGGCGCGGGTGGTGAAGTAGGCAGCAAGCACCAGGCACAGGGTGAGCATGGCGTCCGGGTTGTTGAACTTGAACATGAGCGCAGCCACCGGCGTCAGCGCCAGGGCAGCGCCGGCCAGCAGGCCTGCGGCAGGTCCCGAGACGCGTTTGACGGCCAAGTAGAGGAACCCGACGGCGGCCACCCCCATGAGTGCTTCCGGCACCAGCATGCTCAGTGGTGAAAAACCGAAGATGCGCCCTGCGAGGGCGGGGATCCAGAGTGCTGCCGGCGGCTTGTCCACCGTGATGGCGTTGCCTGCGTCCAGCGAGCCGAAAAGGAACGCCGTCCAGTCCTTGGTGCCGGCCTGGATGGCGGCTGCATAGAAGGAGTTTCCGTAGCCGGTTGCTGCCAGGTTCCACAGATACAGGACCGCCGTGGCTGCCAGGAGCCCCACGGCGGAAGGCCTCACCCAGCGGGGCTGCGCACCGAAGGCGTAGCGGGTCCAGCGGGGTGCGGTATCGGCCGCCCCGGGGGAGGAGGCAGCGTGGCCGGATGGCGACGGCTGCCGGCCGGCGGGTGAGCCGGCGTCCGCCGGCGAAATGGTGGAGGTCATGATGCTGCCGTTTCTGTCGAAGTGGGGGCGTCTTTGGTGGTCCGGTTGCCGTGGTTGCCGCGGAACACCCAGAGCCGGAACAGCAGGAACCGGACCGCCGTGGCTGCCAGGTTCGCCGCCACAACGGTGAGGACTTCCACCCACCGGTCAGGCGTCGTCGTCCGGTGTACAAAGGCGAGTGCTCCGGAGGTGAGCAGCAGGCCGATGCCGAACACGATCAGCCCTTCGAAGTGGTGCCGGACCGGGTTGCCGCCCTGGATGCCGAACGTGAAGCGCCTGTTGGCGCCAGTGTTGGCCACGGCGGTGATCAGCAGTGCAAGGAAGTTGGCCAACTGCGGGTCCATGAATCCCCGGCAGAACACGAAGATCAGGAGGTACGCCAGGGTTGAGGCGGCGCCAATCGCGGCGAACCGGACCAGCTGGCCGAAAAGGCTGCTGCCGCGTGTCTGCTCACCGGACCGCGAGGACGCCGGGATCGGACCCCGTGCCAGGGCTGCGCGCAGTTCCGGGACCGGGATGCGACCGTAGACCAAGTCGCGGGTGAGCCGGGCCATTCCCCTCACGTCGGCCAGTGCTGTGCGTACCACGTCCACGCTGGAATCGGGATCGTCGATCCAGTCAACGGGGACCTCATGGACACGCAGGCCGCAGCGTTCGGCGAGGACCAAAAGCTCGGTGTCGAAGAACCAGGAGTTGTCCACGGTGTAGGGCAGGATCTGCTGGGCGACGTCGGCGCGGATGGCTTTGAACCCGCACTGCGCGTCGCTGAACCGCGCGCCCATGAACGAGTGCAGCATCATGTTGTAGCTGCGTGAGATGAACTCCCGCTTGGGCCCGCGGACGACGCGGGAGTTGCGGGTCAGCCGGGTGCCGATGGCGAGGTCCGAATGCCCGGAAATCAGGGGCGCCAGCAGCGGCGGCAGGGCGGCGAGGTCGGTGGAAAGGTCCACGTCCATGTAGGCCAGCACCGGTGACGGGGAGGCCAGCCACACTTTGCGCAGGGCGTTGCCGCGGCCCTTCTCATCCAGGTGGACCGCCACGAGCTCAGGGAACTCCCGGGCCAGCCGCTCGGCGATCTTCAGGGTTCCATCCGTGCTGGCGTTGTCCGCCACGGTGATCCGGAAGCTGTGTGGAAAGGTATCCAGCAGGTGCCCGTGGAGCCGGCGAAGGCATTCCTCAAGGTCACGTTCCTCGTTGAAAACGGGAATGGTCACGTCAAGGACGGGGACGGTGGTACGGGTGTCCACGGGTGCGCGCCGCGCGGCATGTCCGCGGGAAGGAAGGCCCGCCGGGGCCACCGCGGCGTCCGGCAGGGTTCCTGAAGTGGAGTCGGTGAGCGTCATGGATCAACAGTGGCGCCGCCGGATTTGAGGGCTTTAGGCGCAACCTGTGATGTGCCTGTGTAACTGGCGCTGTGCAACCGGCGCTGTGCAACTGGCGCAGTGCAGTTGGCGCAGTGCAGTTGGCGCGGGCTTGGCCTTCAGTGGCCACCGCCCTGTGCGTGTGTGGCGGTCAGGCGGCGGCGGGTCCGGGCACGGGAAGGCGGACCGCAAACTCGGTCCTGCCTGGCCGGGACACCAGTTCCACCGTGCCTCCGTGGGCCATGACGATGGATTCGACGATGGACAGGCCCAGGCCCGACGAGCCTTCTGAGCCTGAGCGGGCGGCGTCGGCCCGGGTGAAGCGCGAAAAGATGTTGCCCTGGAATTCGGCGGGGATGCCGGGCCCGTCGTCGGTAACCGTCACCACCACGCTCCCATCGGCCGAGCGCATCAACCCGGTGGTTACGGTGGTGCCGGCCGGTGTGTGCTTCCGGGCGTTGGACAGCAGGTTGGCCAGCACCTGGTGCAGCTGGGTGGCATCCCCGCGGACCGTGACGGGCTCGTCGGGCAGCGTCAGCTGCCACGTGTGGTCCGGGGCCATGACCTTTTCATCGCTGACGGTTTCCACCACCAGCTGGGTAAGGTCCACATCGGTGGTTTCGGTTGCCTTGCCCTCATCAAGCCTGGCCAGCAGGAGCAGGTCCTCCACCAGCGCGGTCATGCGCTCGGACTGGCTTTGGACGCGGCCCAGTGACTTCCGGCCGTCCTCGGTAAAGGTCTCGGTCATGCGCATCAGCTCGGTGTACCCGCGGATGGCGGTCAGGGGCGTCCTGAGCTCATGGGAAGCGTCCGCAACGAACTGGCGCACCTTCATCTCGCTGCGCTGCCGGGCTTCCAGGGCGCTGGAGACGTTGTCCAGCATCAGGTTCAGGGCATGGCCCACGCTGCCCACCTCGGTGGTGGGATGCGCTGCGGACGGCGGTACGCGCACGGCAAGCGCCACCTCGCCGGCGTCGAGGGGCAGTTTGGAGACCTTGGTGGCGACGTCGGACAGCTGTTCCAGCGGACGCATGGTCCGGCGGATCAAGGCAGTGCCCGCAAGCCCGATCACGACCAGGCCGCCCAGTGACACCAGCACCATCGTGAGCACCAGCGAGGCCTCGGTGCTTTGTTTCGTTGCCAGCGGCAGGCCGGTGATCACCACGTCGCCGTAAGGGGTGGCCGTGGCCATCAGCCGGTAATCGCCGTTGGACAGCTTGCGGTCCACGGGAAGGCCATTGCGGGGCAACGCCTGCAGGGTGGCCACATCGGCGGAAGTCAGCGCCGTGCGGGTGGCATCGGAAGACAGGAAGCCCGCCTCCCGGCTGACCTGGCCGCCCACCACCCGTGCGTTGAGCGTCCCCACACTCTGGCCCCGGGCATCGAGGGGTCCGGTCGGCCGGACGGGTTGCCCTCCGGCGGCCGTCCGCGGGAGGCCAGCATCAGCTGCGAGTCCAGCTGGTTGGTCAGGACCACATCCATGGAGGCGTAGCTGACCACGCCGATGGCGCTGGAGATGGCCACCAGGAGCGCCATGGAGAGCAGGATCAGGCGGGTGCGGAGGTGCCAGGTGGACGGGTTGAACCAGGACCGGCCGGTGGGCCGGGGGACACCGGAAAGGGACACGCGTTTCCTTTGGCTAGTCTGCGGGCTTGATGACGTAGCCTGCTCCGCGCACGGTGTGGATCATCGGCGGATGGTTGGCTTCGATCTTCTTGCGCAGGTAGGAAATGTACAGTTCCACGATGTTCGCCTGGCCGCCGAAGTCGTAATCCCAGACGTGGTCCAGGATCTGGGCCTTGCTGACCACGCGCTTGGGGTTTTCCATCAGGTACCGGAGGAGCTCGAACTGTGTTGCCGTCAGCTGGATCCCTTCCCCGGCACGGGTGACTTCACGGGTGTCCACATTGAGCACCAGGTCGCCGACCACCAGTTCGGCAGTGTCCATGGCGGCCACGCCGGAACGCTGCACCAGCCGGTGCAGGCGCAGCAGGACTTCCTCCATGCTGAAGGGCTTGGTGACGTAGTCGTCCCCGCCGGCGGCCAGTCCCACAATGCGGTCCTGGACGTCGTCTTTGGCCGTCAGGAAGAGCGCAGGCACCTCCGGCGCAAAGGCGCGGATCCTGCCCAGCAGCTCCACGCCGTCGAACCCCGGCAGCATGACGTCCAGCACCAGGACATCCGGGTGGAAGTCCTTGGCGAGCTTGACGGCAGTGGGACCGTCGGCTGCCACGGCCACAGACCAGCCCGCCATGCGCAGGCCCATGCTCATGAGCTCGGACAGGCTCGGCTCGTCATCCACCACCAGGGCACGGATCGGCGACCCGTCCGGGTGGGTGAGCTGGGGAAGGTTGTTGGTCATGGAGTGCGGGGATGCCATGGGACAACTCTCCGATCTGTCGGTTTGCCGACGCTTTGCCGTTGCTGTGCTCCAGCTGTGAGGTCCAGCCTAGCCACCTGAACCCAACGCAAGCTCTGCCCTGGGGATGCGGCCCCGAAGGTCACAGGCAGGCTTGGCCTGCCGCACAGCCGCCGCACAGCATGGCGGCAGACCCTGTTGGAACAACAGCATCACCACCATCAGTTTCAACTTCTTGGAGAAAGCCATGGATCAGCAAGACGACCGCGCCGTCCCCGGGGCATCGGGGCAACCCGGCTCCTCAGGACGCACGCCCCAGCCGGCTCCAGTCTGGGGCGGGGCAGCCGACGGCACCGACCGGGACGGGGCAGCCACAGGATGGGGTGTCCCCGCAGGCAGTACCAGCGGCCGCGGGGAGCCAGCCCGGTCACCCCAGGGGCAGCCTGTGCAGGGTTGGGGTTCATCCGCTTCCGCTGCGCCTTCCGCAGGCTGGGGTACGACGGCGGCACCTGGCCAGGTGCCAAACGCCGGCGGTGGGTGGGGCGCGCCGCAGCCGTACGCCTCCGGCACGTCTTCCCGTTCCGGGAAAGGAAACTGGACCGCGAAGAAAGGCCTGTTGGTAGGCGGCGTGGCGGTGGTTGTGGGCGCCGCGGCCGGTGCCGGCGCCTACGCTGCCGGAAACGGTGCCACTGCGGCGTCGAACAACGGCCAGGGCACAGGTGCCGCGGGCCAGTTGGGCCCGGGAGGACAAAGCGGCATGACCGGACAGGGCGGCATGATGGGCCCCGGCGGCCAAAGCGGCATGGACGGCGGCATGGGCATGGACGGCGGAATGGGCATGGACGGCGGCCCCAGTGGCCTGGGGATGGGAGCGGCCGGCCTGAACGCTGCCGTCCACTCCGAATACGTGGTCCTCCAGGATTCGAACTACGTGACCATGGCGGGCCAGACAGGCACGGTCACGGAGGTTTCCGCGACCTCCCTGACCGTCAAGAGCGGGGACGGCTTCTCCCGCACCTATGCGGTCGGTTCCGGCGTGCAGGTCACGCAGGGAATGCGGCAGCGGGGCAGTGCATCCACCAGCAGCACGCTCAGCATGTCCAACGTGACCACGGGAGCGGGCGTCCGGGTGACGGCCGTGAAGGATTCGGACACCTACACCGCCCAGACCATCCAGCTGGCAACATCCGGCATGGCAACCACTCCGGGCTCCGGAGCAAGCAGTAACTGACACGCAAAGACGAACGGGGCAAACCATGTGGGGCCGGGCACCCGACGGTCCCGCGGCAAAAAAATTCGGGAAGAGAGGGAATGTCGGCTGGACAGGAGAGGGGCCTGTCCAGCCGATTCTATGTCAAACGGTTGAATTTCAGAGAGATTCGGTCAAATCTGATTCGAGCGAATAATGTTCTCAAAACGGCTAGATAGAAGGCCCTTCATCGGATAAGCATCAAAAATAAATCCCTCTTCCGAAATAGTGATCTACCGCACAATTCTGCGTTTCGTCTCACAATGCGGACGATTTGGTCCATTGTTACTTGCAAGTTGGCATTGTTACGCTGCACACTTCCAATGTGAACAAGAACTCAACAGCACCTGCAGCCGCAGAATATTGGCCCAGCACATCCGCTGCTGCCGACATGCGCTGTTGTCGAATGCACGCCTGACCTTCCCACCCAACGAAGTTCTTAGGCATTCGCCCCCAAGCCCAGCGTCGGGCGCCCATCCCCGGTTCCTGTGACGGGGAAGCCAGCATTCGAGCCGCGAAAACGGCCATTTCACATTGAGGTAAGCATTTCATGTCAGTTGCATCCGGATACGTCCACATCTCAGTCCGTAACGCCGCCAAGGCAGGCCAGCCCTCCGGCCTTCGTCCCGGTTTCGGCCCGCGCCCGGCACTCGCTCCCTCCACTCCCGGAAGCAGCTTCCCCGGCCAGGGTTTCGCCCCGCAGGGATACAACCCCAACTCATACGGGCAGCTCCGCGCCGTACATCCCGCAGACTCCGCGCCGGTGACCGCTCCCACCCCCGTCGTGGCCGGCGCCAACCAGGTCCGCCCTGTCGCCAACGAGAACGTCGCCCGCGGATT